>NZ_CP045354.1:1082500-6395015 GCF_009363435.1 Labrenzia sp. THAF82
CTAAGTGGGAAAGGATGTAGGACTCCCAAAACAACCAGGATGTTGGCTTAGAAGCAGCCATCATTTAAAGAAAGCGTAACAGCTCACTGGTCTAAATAAGGGGTCCCGCGCCGAAAATGTACCGGGGCTCAAGCCATACACCGAAACTGCGGGTGCATCTTTGATGCGCGGTAGCGGAGCGTTCTGTAAGTCTGCGAAGGGAGACCTGTGAGGGCTCCTGGAGATATCAGAAGTGCGAATGCTGACATGAGTAACGATAAAGAGTGTGAGAGACACTCTCGCCGAAAGTCCAAGGGTTCCTGCGCAACGCTAATCGGCGCAGGGTTAGCCGGCCCCTAAGGCGAGGCCGAAAGGCGTAGTCGATGGGAATGCAGTTAATATTCTGCAGCTTGGTGGTAGTGACGGATGCCGTGTGTTGTATCTCCTTATTGGATTGGGGGTGCAGCGAAGGTGTTCCAGGAAATAGCTCCACCGTATAAACCGTACCCGAAACCGACACAGGTGGACTGGTAGAGAATACCAAGGCGCTTGAGAGAACTATGCTGAAGGAACTCGGCAAAATGCTCCCGTAAGTTCGCGAGAAGGGAGACCTCAGTTCGGGCAACCGGATTGGGGTGGCACAGACCAGGGGGTGGCGACTGTTTATCAAAAACACAGGGCTCTGCGAAGCCGCAAGGCGACGTATAGGGTCTGACGCCTGCCCGGTGCTGGAAGGTTAAGAGGAGGTGTGCAAGCACCGAATTGAAGCCCCAGTAAACGGCGGCCGTAACTATAACGGTCCTAAGGTAGCGAAATTCCTTGTCGGGTAAGTTCCGACCTGCACGAATGGCGTAACGACTTCCCCGCTGTCTCCAGCATAGACTCAGTGAAATTGAATTCCCCGTGAAGATGCGGGGTTCCTGCGGTCAGACGGAAAGACCCCGTGCACCTTTACTACAGCTTCACACTGGTATTCGTCACGACATGTGTAGGATAGGTGGTAGACGTTGAAACAAGGGCGCCAGCTCTTGTGGAGTCACCCTTGAAATACCACCCTTGTCGTCATGGATATCTAACCGCGGTACAACAATATCCGGGACCGTGTGTGGCGGGTAGTTTGACTGGGGCGGTCGCCTCCCAAATGGTAACGGAGGCGCGCGAAGGTGGGCTCAGAGCGGTCGGAAATCGCTCGTTGAGTGCAATGGCATAAGCCTGCCTGACTGCGAGACTGACAAGTCGAGCAGAGACGAAAGTCGGCCATAGTGATCCGGTGGTCCCTCGTGGAAGGGCCATCGCTCAACGGATAAAAGGTACGCCGGGGATAACAGGCTGATGATGCCCAAGAGTCCATATCGACGGCATTGTTTGGCACCTCGATGTCGACTCATCACATCCTGGGGCTGGAGCAGGTCCCAAGGGTTTGGCTGTTCGCCAATTAAAGTGGTACGTGAGTTGGGTTCAGAACGTCGCGAGACAGTTCGGTCCCTATCTGCCGTGGGTGTAGGAGAATTGAGAGGATCTGTCCCTAGTACGAGAGGACCGGGATGGACGTACCTCTGGTGGACCTGTTGTGGCGCCAGCCGCATTGCAGGGTAGCTATGTACGGAAGGGATAACCGCTGAAAGCATCTAAGCGGGAAACCCACCTCAAAACCAGCTCTCCCTGAAGAGCCGTGGAAGACCACCACGTCGATAGGAAGCGTGTGGAAGTGCGGCAACGCATGAAGCTTAGCTTTACTAATAGCTCGTTCGGCTTGATCCTCTCATTAGTCAATGTTCATCTTTTAAATGCGCTACCGCCCTTCGGGCTACTTGAGCGCGTTTAAGACCAGTTTGCCCCTCAAGGGAAAAGGTTCGAACCGAAAGGTTCGTAAGCGCAAAGCGCGCCGGCCGGTCAGGCCGCCTCCCGGAGGCCAGCTGCAAAGCAGCGTGCGGCCGTGAGGGCAAACAAAAAACAAACCAAGACCAGTTCACAACAAACTGCGCTTCGCCGGCCTGGTGGCCCCAGCGGGGAGCCCCCACCCGATCCCATCCCGAACTCGGCCGTGAAACTCCCCAGCGCCAATGGTACTGCATCTTAAGGTGTGGGAGAGTAGGTCGCCGCCAGGCCTGCTAAACGCAGTTTGACAGTTTAGTGCGCTACCGCCTGTCGGCTACTTGAGCGCTAAATCTCTTCAACTTGAGCGCTCACGGCCGCACCGGGCTTCGCCCTGGCCTCCGCGAGGGCGGCCAAAAGTGGCCGACGCGCTTTGCGCTTGCCTTCGCTGCGCTTCGGAACAATCGTTCCATTCCAGCGAAATCAAATAGGGACCCTCTCCAAAAGGGAGCAGCCCACGCGACAACCGAAGATCCAAAAGATCGAGGACGCGCAAAACAAAAATAACGCGGGATGGAGCAGCCCGGTAGCTCGTCAGGCTCATAACCTGAAGGTCGCAGGTTCAAATCCTGCTCCCGCAACCAAAAAACAGCCGCCCATCTCGGGCGGCTTTTTTTTGCTTAGGGGTCGTCGATTTGAACCGGACGGGGTCCCCGGAAGGAGGGCTTTGCCCGACGCAACGGGGCAAAAAACACCAAATCCTGCTCCCGCAACCAAATTCGACAACAGCCTCATCCCGTAAGGGGTGGGGCTGTTGTCGTATTCGGTCAGTGGATACAGAGTTGGACCTCCCCGGGCCCCATCAAGGAGGACAACGTCCGACGCAGAAGGGCAAAAAACTCCCAAATCCTGCTCACAAAACCAAAAAAGCCGCCCATCTCGGGCGGCTTTTTTGCTGAACGAAACGCCCAAAATCTAATGACGCTGAAAGTCTCAAATTTGGACTTTAGGAACCTCAGCTTTCCTTCTGACGATCAAACATCAGAAAACGTGTCTGTTGGCATTCTCTTCCAATTTGAGTCCCCCGCAGGGTTCAAAAATAGACCGTTTGGCCAATGAGAATATCCTTTGATCCAGGTTAGGTGCTTGGGCCGAGTTCTTAGCTTTGTTGGTCAATTTCCAGGCGGATTTCATATTTGTTCGATTGGTTTGCGCCGCATGTGACGCCATTAACTTGACCTCTTCGACTCAAAGTGCAATATTTTGCATCGACGCAATATTTTGCACTTTGAGTGATGTGGATGGTGGTTGAGACAAAAAACAATCCGGATGTGGCGGCACGTGCTGCCTGGTTGCATTTTGTCGGGGGACTTACTCAGGGCGAAGTTGCGCGTCATCTCAACGTCACCAATACGCGTGCGCACCGATTGATTGCGCGTGCGCAAGCTGATGGTCTGGTTCAGATATTCGTCGATGTTGAAGCCACCGAATGCGTCATGCTCGAACGCCAGCTTATGGAGCGGTTCGGCTTGAAATTCTGCCGTGTTGCAATGGAAATACCGGAAAGCGGTCCCATGCCGTTGCGTTCGCTCGCCACCGTCGGTGCCCAATACCTGATGGAAGTATCGAGCGGAAGCCGTCACAAGATCATCGGGCTTGGGAATGGCCGTACACTGACCGCTTCCGTGAATGCGATGGGACGGGATCCGGTCGTCGGAAAGCAGTTTGTGTCGGTTCTTGGCGGTCTGACACGCTCTTATGCCGCAAACCCCTATGACGTCATTTATCGCCTGGCCCAAAAAACGGGAGCGGAAGCCCATCTTCTGCCTGCTCCGCTTTATGCCAACAGTGCCGCGGATAAGGAAGTGATGACGAAACAGTTCGGCATTGCGGACACAATGGCTCTGATTGATGAGGCGTCGCTTGTTGTTCTTGGTGTCGGCAGCCTTGACCCTGACAAGGGAAGCATCATTGACACGGCCATTGATGATCCAAACCGCACGAGGCAGCTGCGCGAAAGCGGAGCCGTAGCGGAACTACTAGGCCAGTTTTTCGACATTGAAGGACGGCAGATTGAAACGGAGTTTGACCAGCGCGTCATGGCGCCGCCAATAGCGAGCCTGAAAGGCCGGGAAGTGACCGCGATTGCTGGAGGAGCAAACAAGGTCAGGGCGATCACAGCTGCACTCAAAAATGGGCATTTGACTGGACTATTGACTGACGAGGTAACAGCCAAGGCGCTTCTAGAAGATCAAAAATGACGCGGTGCGCCAGATTTCACCAGGGAGGAAATAAGGATGTACGACAAGGAAAAAGATGCCATAGGGGCGTTTTTGCGTGGGGAAATGGATCGCAGAGCGCTCATCCGACGTCTTGGTGGGCTCGGGATGACCGCAGCCTCCGCAGGCACGCTCTACAACATGATGGCGTCGAATGCGCTTGCTGCTGATTTCGATTGGCAAAAGCACAAGGGCAAAAGTGTCAAGCTGCTGTTGAACAAACATCCCTATACGGATGCCATGATTGCCAATCTGCCGGCTTTCAAGGAATTGACCGGTATGGATGTCAGCTACGACATCTTTCCTGAAGACGTCTATTTCGACAAGGTAACTGCGGCGCTGTCATCCCGCTCCAGTGAGTATGATGCGTTCATGACCGGCGCCTACATGACGTGGACCTACGGTCCGGCGGGGTGGATTGTCGATCACAATGAGTGGATCAACGATCCTTCAAAAACCAATCCGAACTACAATTGGGATGACATGCTGGAAGGCGTGCGCAAATCCTGTGCGTGGAACGGTGTTCCGGGTGGTGAGCTTGGCTCTGATGATGCCAAGCAATGGTGCATTCCCTGGGGCTATGAGCAGAACAATCTCACCTTTAATGCCGCCATGTTCGAAAAGGCCGGTGTGAAAGTACCGACCAATCTGGACGAGATGCTTGAAGCAGCAGCTGCTGTTCAGGCCGGAAATGACGGTGTTTACGGAATTGGCGTGCGTGGGTCTCGCTCTTGGGCAACGATCCATCCAGGCTTCCTTTCCGCTTATGCGAATTTCGGTGAATCCGATCTGAGCAATGATGGTGGCAAGCTGAGCGCTGCAATGAACACGGCAGGATCAAAGGAATTCCACGCCAAATGGGTCAAGATGATCCAGGAAAGCGGTGCCAGCGATTGGTCAACCCATACCTGGTATCAGGTGGGTACGGATCTGGGAGCCGGTAAGTCGGCAATGATCTTCGATGCTGATATTCTGGGTTACTTCATGAATGGCGGTGAGAACGCAATGGCTGGCCAGCTGCAGTTCGCGCCATTTGCGGCTAACCCGGCAGCCTCTGCGCCAACGCCAAATATCTGGATTTGGTCGCTTGCCATGTCGAAGTTCTCCAAGGACCTGGATGCGACCTGGTACTTCATGCAGTGGGCTTCGGGTCCGGAGCACGGCTTGTTCGGTGCAACTGAAATGGATTTCGTCAACCCGGTCCGCAAGTCGGTTTGGGACAGCGACCTTTTCCGCGAACGGCTGAACAAGAACTATCCGGGATATGTCGAGATGCATGATGTCTCTGCGCCCGGTGCGTCGATCAAGTTCACCGCACAGCCCTTGTTCTTCGACCTGACAACCGAATGGGCAGCCACTCTGCAAAGGATGGTCGCCAACGAGGTGCCAGTCGATGAAGGCCTTGATCAACTCGCTCAGAGCATGAATTCTCAGCTCAGTGAAGCGGGACTGAGATAGGTCGCAGCCTGCGGCATACGCGGCTCCCAACGTCGCGTATGCCGTTCTGATCCTTTCGACAATAATTCTTCAAGTCTGGTGTTTTAATGACTGACACCGTGATGACCCGGCGACGCCAACTGATTTCGCCCAGGGTGCTTCCTTATGTTTTGAGCTTGCCGGCACTGATCGTTTGCATCGGCATTCTCATTCCGTTCGTGACGGCAATTTATTACTCACTCCAGCGCTACCGGATGTCCCAGCCCTGGAACCGGGAAATGAATTGGGGTGAGAACTACGTCAAGTTTCTGACTGACGCAGATTTCTGGAACACGCTGAAGGTATCGCTTGTCTATGCCGGGTCCACAGTGGTTCTGGAACTCTTGCTTGGGCTGGCGATTGCTCTGCTTCTGAAAAAGCGTAGCCGTGTCAACAACTTCATTTCCATCATGCTGCTTCTGCCGCTGATGACAGCGCCTGCACTGGCTGCGCTGATGTTCAAGCTGATGACAAATCCGAACTTCGGTATCCTGAGCTATTTCATGCAGGTCATCGGCTTTGACGACTTCCGCTGGGGGTCCTCGCCGGATACGGCGCTCTTTACAGTGATCCTGGTGGATATCTGGGTCTATACGCCTTTCATGATGATCCTGCTTCTGGCTGGTTTGCGTTCGCTCCCAACCCAGCCTTTCGAGGCAGCGGCTTTGGACGGTGTGCCGCAACTTGAGCAGTTCTGGCGGATCACTCTGCCTATGCTGATGCCCTACATCCTGACGGCCGCCCTGTTCCGCCTTCTCGATTCAATTCAGCAATTCGATATCATTTACGCCATGACCCAGGGTGGACCAGGCGATACCTTGATGGTGTTTCAGGTTGAGGCTTATCTGAACTTCTTCCAATCGACGAATGTCGGGCGGTCTGCGGCACTGCTGCTGATCCTCTGGGCCATCACCTATGTGCTCTCGAATATATTCGTCAAGAACTGGTTGCGACTGCGTGAACGCGCAAAAGGGGGCGCGTGACATGGATCATACTTCTTTCCTGGAACGCTGGTTTCGGCGTGTTGCGCTTTCGATCATCGTGATCTTTTTCATGTTCCCGATTTTCTGGATCGTGCTCATGAGCCTTCAGACCAATGAAACAATCCTGCGCTCGCCGCCATCAATGTCCTTCGTACCGACATTCGACAACTATTTGGCAATTCTTGCGGGCCGCCTGGACTCCAACGTCGCCAGCATGGGCATCGATTTTGTGAACAATCTGATGAATTCGATCATCCTGTCCGTCTGCTCGGTAGCGGTTGCACTCTGTCTGGGGGTGCCTGCGGCCTACGCCTTCGCCCGGCACAAGTTCAAAGGCTCGGAAGACATCGCCTTCACCTTGCTCTCCTTTCGATTTGCCCCGCCGCTATTGGTCTTGTTGCCGCTGACCCTCTACTTTCAGGAAATCGGTCTGGCAGACACCTATCTTGGCCTCGTGTGGGTCTATCAGTTGATTTGTCTGCCGTTGATCTTGTGGATCGTGCGTGGCTATTTCGAGGACATTTCTCCAGACATTGAATATGCCTACAGGATTGCGGGCCACAGCTGGTTCTCGACTTTCCGAAAAATAGCATTGCCACTGGCCGGTCCGGGCATCGCGGCAGCAGGCCTGCTTGCGTTCATATTCGCCTGGAACAACTTCATATTTGCGCTCGTGCTGGCCTCTGCAGATAAGCAACCGGTCACGGTCGGTGCACTTGCATTCGTCACCGCGTCCGGCATCCAGTATGGGCAGATCGCTGCTGCAATCGTGCTGTCGATCGCACCCACGCTGGCGCTGGCACTTTGGGCACAAAGATATCTTGTCGAAGGGCTCTCCCTCGGTGCGGTGAAGGGCTGACCAGATGGGATTTCTTGAACTCAATTCATTGTCAAAGTCGTTCGGAGACGAGATCGTTCTGGACGGTGTGTCGCTCAGCGTCCCGGAAGGCGGAACGCTGGTTTTGTTCGGGCGGTCCGGAGCCGGCAAGACTGTCCTTTTGCGCAGTATCGCAGGAGCTATAGATCCTGATGGCGGGTCCATCATGATCGGAGGGGAAGACGTTACCTCTGTGCCTCCCGAACATCGCGGTATCGGCATGGCTTTTCAGAACTTCGCGCTGTTCCCGCATATGACGGCCTACGACAATATCGCCAGTTCGCTGACTTCTAAACGCATGTCCGCGTCAGAAATCCGCACGAAGGTAGATGCCGTTGCCCAATTGTTGAAGATTGAGCATGTGCTTTCGCATGCGCCAAAGGCACTTTCCAATGGTCAGAAGCAGCGAACCGCGCTTGCCAGGGCACTCGTTGCGGAGCCGAAGATCCTCCTGCTTGATGACCCACTGCGCAATGTCGACGCGAAGCTGAGATTTGAAATGAGGCTCGAATTGCCGCGATTGCTGGCGGACCGTGGGGCGACGATCATCTATGTTACCCAGGACTACAAAGAAGCCATGGCCCTTGGGGATCGGATTGCCGTGCTGGACCAGGGGAACATCGTTCAAATCGGATCGCCCGAAGACATCTACAGACGGCCGGCGAACACGCAAATCGCCCAACTTTTCGGTGATCCGACAATCAACCTTCTCGATGTGGTGCCAAAGGAAGATGATCGCGGCCTGCATGCCTTTCTCTCCGACCAGCGGGTCGATTTTCACGGCCGGTTTCCGGGCGTCGCCGGCAGGGATTGCATCGTCGGCCTGAGACCGGAAGCACTCTCATTTACCGATGAAGGTGGCTTTCCGGTGACGATTGAGGCGGTTACCCCCTTCAACGAAAAGACCGTCACTTTGGCGACGACCTTGCGCGGTCGGGAAATCCTGTTGTCACAGCCCGCCCAAGATGCGGTTCCGGACGGCCCGGACGTAAACCTCCAGATCGCAGCCCAAGACGCGATCCTGTTTGACCGTGCGACGGGGGATCGAATTGCGCCCGAACCCGACGGAAACCAGGTGGAGGAGGCAGCATGACATCGCAACTTCATCTGAAATCTGTCAACAAACGCTACAATCCCGGTACAGACCACGAAGTGCATGCTGTGCAGGATCTCGACCTTGAAGTCGTGCGTGGAGAGATTGTGGCGCTGCTTGGATCGTCCGGTTGCGGAAAGACATCCACGTTGCGGATGATTGCCGGTTTTGAAGAAGTAAGCGCTGGCGAAGTCTCGATTGATGGACGCCGCATTGACCGACTTGCTCCAGCCAAGCGCGGTGTTGCCATGGCATTTGAGGGATACTCTCTCTATCCACCTTTGAGCATCCGGGAGAACATTGCATTCGCGCTCAAATCCGAGAAGCTTCCGCAATCTGACGTCGACAATCGGGTTGAACAAATCGCGGCCCTTCTGGAAATCAGCGATATTCTCGACAAGCGACCCAATGCCATCTCCGGTGGTCAGCAGCAAAGAGCAAGTTTGGGCCGGGCGCTCATACGGCGCGCGGATCTGCATGTTTTGGACGAACCCATGGGTCAGCTAGAGCCTCAGCTGAGGGCGATCCTTCGTGGCAGGATCAAGCACTATATCAAGGAGCATGAACTTACGGCGATCCTGGTCACCCACGACCAAACAGAAGCGAACGCGCTGGCCGACCGAATCGCAGTGATGGAAGGCGGTGTTCTTCAACAGTTCGATACGCCGGAACATCTGAAAAACAGGCCAGCGAATATCTTTACCGGAGCCTTTATCGGAGAGCCGCCGATGAACCTCTTCTCGGCTGTTGCCGGTGTTTCGGCCGACCGGGTTGAACTTCGTTTGTCGGCTGACACAGCATTGAGCTATCCGGCGACTGCATTTTCAGAAGAATTGCGCCAACGTATTCAGCATGAAGACGGGATCATGATCGGCATTCGTCCACACTCGGTACAATTGACCGAAGAAGGATTGCCGGCAGAGGTCTTTGCAAACCAGTGGCTAGGCGACCAGACACACATTGCAGCGCGGTTTGCAGGAGCAAGCATTGTGTCAGTTGTTCACGACCTGGCGCTGCCAAGGCCGGGTGACCAGATCAAGGTCTCTATCGCGGCGGATGATCTGCACATATTCGATACCAAATCAGGTGACGCGCTCAGCCATGGAGGGAGCCTGGCATGAGCGAAAAGGATCTCATTATCGGGATCGACGCCGGCACTTCTGTGATCAAGGCCGTGGCATTTGATTTGTCGGGGCACCAGATCGCGCTTGCGAGCCGGAGAAACGAATATACGTCGCTCGCCAATGGCGGTGTTGAGCAGGATATGAACCGAACGTGGCGTGACACGGTCGCCGTGCTGGGTGAGCTGGTTGAAGCAGTCCCTGCGTGTGCTTCCAGATGCGCCGCCGTTGCTGTCACAGGTCAAGGCGACGGGACCTGGCTCATCGACCGGAACGGCAACCCTGTACATGACGGCTGGTTGTGGCTCGATGCACGCGCAGCCGAAACATCGACGCAATTGGCCGAAGGGGCTGAAAGCCACGCCATTTATACGCGTACCGCTACTGGTCTCAATGTCTGTCAGATGCGAACCCACCTCTGCTGGATGAGGGACAATGCGCCTGAACTCTTGAAGCAGGCTTCGACGGCACTTCACTGCAAGGATTGGCTCTATTTCAAACTCACTGGGGTTCTGGCATCCGATATTTCAGAAGGCGTATTCACGTTCGGTGACTACCGGACAAGGGACTACAGCCCTGAAGTGATTGATGCTCTCGGACTGACGGACTGCAGGGAACTGTTGCCACCAATCATAGACGGGTCGGTTGTTTCCCATGGCTTGTCTGACGAAGCAGCGAAAGCATGCGGCCTGACGGCGGGAACACCGATTTGCCTCGGACTTGTGGATGTCATGTGCAGTGCGCTTGGTGCAGGACTTTATGATCCGGCGGTCGCACCCGGACTGACCATTCTTGGTTCGACAGGAATGCATATGCGTTTCGTTCCGGACGCAGAGGCTGTGGTTTTGAACGATGCAAAATGTGGTTACACCATGCCGTTTCCGGGCGGTTCTTTTGCGCAGATGCAAACAAACATGGCCGCCACGTTGAACATCGATTGGGCGCTCGGGATCGCCTCTCAGGTCTGCGCCACGCAGAATGTGAGCGTGGAACCGGAAACGTTTCTTGCCGCAATGGATGATCTTGTGATCGGAGCCAGACCGGGCAGCGCTTTCTATCATCCTTATATTTCGTCTGCAGGTGAAAGAGGGCCTTTCACCAATCCCGATGCGCGCGCAAGCTGGACGGGACTCGATCAGGGAACAACCTGGGCCGATATGCTGCGTGCTGTTTTCGATGGCCTCATACTCGCAGCAAGAGACTGCTACGAAACCATGGGCACCGTGCCGGGGGAAATCAGGCTTACAGGAGGGGCGGCAAAATCGAAAGCGTTTCGGACGCTGCTTGCCGCAGGTCTCGGAGCACCCGTGCGCACAATTGCGCAGCCGGAAGCTGGCGCAGCCGGTGCGGCGATGATTGCCGCGGTCCAACAAGGTCTTTTTGAAGATGTGGCGTCGGCGGTTGATATCTGGGTTATGCCGCATCTCAACGATGCCGAACTGCCTGATGAAGAGTTGACGCATCTCTATAGCGGTCTGTTCGACACATATCTGGAAACCCGACGTGCACTGCCGCACGTGTGGTCAAGTCAATCGAAAGCCAGGCGGGAGCTGAGTTGATGACAACAGTGGCAATCATTGGCGACAGGTTCATGGGTTCGTCCGTATTTGAACGGGAAATTCTCGCCTCATGCGGTGATCGCGTAACCTGCAAGTGCATCGACCTTGCCTGGCCGGACGAACCGATGGAGCACGGCTACGCAACGCCAGGATTGGAGGGTCTGAAGGAATACATGGGCACGCCTGAGATGGTGCTTGATCATTTGCAGGATGCGCAGGTGCTCGTAACCCATCTTGCCCCGGTTTCCGTCGGCGTTCTGGAAGCCGCACCCAATCTCAAGCTGGTTGGAGTGTCTCGCGGTGGGCCCGTCAATATCGCAATGGATGAAGCACGCGAACGAGGTGTCCTTGTTGTGAACACACCTGGCCGCAACGCGTCGGCCGTTGCTGAATTCACTATCGGTGCAATCATTGCTGAGACGCGCAACATCACCAAAGGCCATGACTCGTTGCGGAGAGGCGACTACAGAGGGGACCTTTATCGCGCCGATATTGTCGGAAACGAATTGTCCGACATGTGCATTGGTGTCATTGGCTATGGCAATGTCGGAACCCGCGTCGTTAAGCTGTTGAGGGCCTTCGGCAGCAAGATCCTGGTCACAGATCCGTATGTTCAGTTGTCGGTAGAAGACAGCCAGGACGGTGTAGAGCAGGTCGCGCTGGACCGTTTGCTGAGCGAGTCCGACGTTGTGACGCTCCATCCTAGGGTCACCAAGGAAACTACCGGGATGATCGGCAAGGAGCAATTCGCCGCAATGAAACCCGGAGCCGTGGTCATCAATACCGCACGCGGTCCCTTGATGGACTATCAGGCGCTTTTCGAGGCCTTGTCGAGCGGGCAACTTGGCGGCGCAATGCTGGAGACATTTGCGGTTGAACCGACCGATCCGAATGATCCCCTTCTGCAGCTCCCCAATGTGACGCTCACACCGCACATAGCGGGTGCATCCCAGAAGACCGTAAAAATTGCCGCACAAAGGATTGCTGAAGAAATCCGGCGATGGATTTCCGACGAGCCACCACTCAGTCCGTGTTGAGGTTTCCATGAACCTGATGACGCCTGACCATTCCAAGTATGAACCGGAGGGGGGATCTCCGGATCGGCCTGTGGATCTGCTTGTAATAGGCGGCGGTATCAACGGTGCGGGGGTTGCCCGCGATGCTGCTGGACGCGGACTGTCCGTCATCCTGTGCGAAAAGGGAGATCTTGGCGAGGGGACTTCATCGCGTTCAGGAAAGTACATTCACGGTGGTCTGCGATATCTCGAATACTACGAATTCAGATTGGTTCGTGAGGCGTTGAACGAGCGGGAGGTTGTGCTGGAAGCAGCCCCACATCTGTCATGGCCATTGCGGCTGGTTCTTCCCCACAGTCCTGAACAAAGACCTCGTTGGCTCATTCGACTAGGGCTGTTCCTTTACGACAATTTGGGGGGGCGTAAGCGGGTCCCGGGCTCCAGCGCAATCGATCTGCGCAAAGATCTGGCCGGTGAACAGCTGAAGGCAAGGTTCACCAAGGGCTTCAGCTATTGGGACGTCTGGATCGACGATGCGCGTCTTGTGGCCTTGAATGCCGTTGACGCTTTCAGGCGTGGCGCACAGGTCCTCACCAGAACGGCGTGTGTTTCCGCACGCCGGCAGGGAAATGTGTGGCGTGCGGAATTGAAAGGGGACGGGAAGCCAACGACCGTCTATGCAAAAGCTGTCGTCAACGCGGCTGGGCCATGGGTCGAAAAGGTTCTGGGTGAAGTGGCAGGCGTGAATTCCAGGATGAGTGTCCGCCTTGTGAAAGGCAGCCATCTTGTCATGCCGAAATGGTGGCAGGGAGATCACGGTTACGTCCTGCAGGCACCGGACAAACGCCTGATATTCGTGAATCCTTATTTTGACGATATGGCCTTGATCGGGACAACGGATATTCCGTTTGAAGGTCGGGCAGAGGACGTTGCAATCGAGGCATCCGAAGTCGACTATTTGCTGGAAATCCTGAGGAGTTACTTCGAGCACGAATTCAAGTCAGAAGACGTTCTGTTCAACTATTCCGGTGTGCGGCCGCTTTTCGACGATGACGCAAACAAGAGCGCATCGGCTGTCACACGCGACTATCAGTTCGAGCTGGACGGATCGCTGGAACCGGGCAGCGATCAACCGCCTCTGCTCTCCGCCTTCGGCGGCAAACTAACGACATACAGAAAACTGTCGGAACAAGCGCTTCAAATGCTTTCGCCGTATTTTCCGGAGATGGGCGATGCCTGGACTGCCGACACGCCACTGCCGGGTGGAGATCTGCCGGACAAGAATTTCGATGCCTGGTTCACAGGCCTAAAAAGGCGCTTTGCTTATTTGCCGGAGGCGCTAGTGCTTCACCTGGCGCGATGCTACGGCACGGACGTTGTGCGGTTGCTGGATGGTGTCAATGATATCTGCGACATGGGTGAGCACTTTGGTGGCGTCTTTTTCGAGAAGGAAGCTGATTGGTTGTTGCGCGAGGAGTGGGCCGTCAGCTCGGAAGATTTTTTGCTTCGCCGGACCAAACACGGATTGTTTTTGACCCCTGCGGAAAAATCAGGATTTGAAAACTGGCTTGAAAGGAGACAGGCGGTCCATGAACCCGTTTCTTGAGCTGCGGAACAGCGCGGAATTTGCAAGGTTAAGAGCCGTTTCAGCTGAGTTGGGAAAGAACCCGCTGCAAGTGCAAGGACCCGGCGGAAATACCTCGCTGAAGAAAAACGGGAGAATGTGGATAAAAGCCTCGGGAACCTGGCTGGCGGAAGCAGATGATCGCGATATCATGGTCCCGGTTGATGCTGATCGGTTTTGCGCGGCTCTTAACACCGGGGACGAAAGCGCAGAACACACAGCCAGTTTCCTTGCGACTGTCGAAGGCGCACCTGAGCTTCATTCATCGATAGAGACCTCGGTTCATGCCATCCTTGACAGACCGGTCGTGCTGCATACGCATTGCGTTGCGACGATCGCGGTTGCTGCAAGGACTGATGCTGAAGAAATCGTGCGGAACAAATTGGCTGGCCTGGACGCGGTGTTCATACCCTATTTCAAGCCGGGTCTGGATCTTGCGCGTGGTATCATGGAACGCACCACCGCGGAGACGAAAGTGTTGATCCTGGGCAATCATGGATTGGTTGCGACGGGTGCCACAGTCATTGAAGCGTCGCAAAGGATATATGAGGTCTCGCGCCGGCTCGAACCCGTAGCGATTGCATCAGGGGCAGAACCGGTTTCCGATTGGCAGAGTTCACTTGAGGGCAGTGGCTGGATAGCAGCCCCGTTCCCCACAACACAATCAGTGGCGTTTGACGACCAATTGTTGGCACTCGCCAACGGCAATTCGCTCTACCCTGATCATGTCGTGTTTTTAGGACCTGGATGTGTGGTTGCGAATGACGCTGAAACGGTTGTCGAAGCAGCCGCTCGAGGTTCGATGGCACGGTCGGAGCGAAAGCTCGTGATTTGTCCGGGCAAGGGTGTCGCCGTGCCGGAGACCGCGAACGCGGCAACGCTTACGCTGGTGCGGGCTTTCGGTGACGTGCTTGTGCGCGTGGATCCGGGAGCTCAATTGGAGCGCCTCACAGATGAACAGGAAGACGAGTTGATCAATTGGGATGCCGAGAAGCTTCGTCAGGCCCTCAATAAGGCCGAAAGCGAGCAGGCATGAGCCAGGGTCTTGCCATCGGGATTGACGTTGGCACATCGGGCGTGCGGATTGCAGCCCTTGATCCGCAGTTCAATGTGGTCTCCGTCTCGAAAGCCGCCATGGATCTGTCGGCGGGAGAACGGAACGATCCCGCGGTCTGGTCTGCAGCGTTGGACGAAGCGCTTGCATCTATGCTTCAGACTATACGGCCCCACGACATCGAAGCGATTTGCGTTGACGGTACGTCAGGCACTGTCTTGGCCCTCGATACCGATGATCAGCCGATCGGTTCGGCGTTGATGTACAATGATGCGGTTGACGATCCGGAGATCCCGCAAGCGATTGCGAAAGTAGCACCGAGGCAAAGTGCGGCGCATGGATCAAGCTCTGCACTTGCGAGGTCGATGTCTCTGCAGCGGCGGAAGGGTATCGCCCGAATAGCGCACCAGGCGGACTGGATTGCCGAGCGTCTCACAGACAAAGCCATGCCGAGCGATGAAAGCAACGCGCTGAAAACCGGGTATGATCCGATTGCCAGAAAGTGGCCTGACTGGATGGCCGAAAGCGGCCTCCGGGCAGAACTGTTACCCGATGTCGTCGCCACAGGCACACAAACCGGGACGACATCAGGCGCGTTCGGTTTGCCAAAAGGCATTCCAACGGTGGCCGGCGTTTCGGACGGATGCGCTTCTTTTTTGGCAACAGGCGCTTCCAGCCCAGGGGACGGTGTCACTGCACTCGGGACGACACTGACAATCAAACTCTTGTCGGACCATCCGATTTTTGCACCCGAGTTCGGTATCTACAGTCACCGTATCGGCAACCAATGGCTTGCCGGTGGAGCGTCGAACAGTGGCGGTGGCGCTTTGGCGGTGCATTTTTCACCCGACGAAATTGCTGCTCTGAGCCAGTCGATTGACCCGGACGTTTCATGCGGGCTCGACTATTATCCCTTGCCAAAACCGGGTGAGAGATTCCCGATCAGTGACCCTGATCTTGCCTCGCGGGTCAGCCCCCGTCCTGATGCAGCACACATGTTTCTGCACGGGTTACTTGAAGGCATCGCCAATATCGAGTTGCTGGGGTATCAGCGATTGATGGAACTCGGCGGACCGAAACTGAAGTCGATCCGGTCGGTCGGTGGTGGCGCTGAAAACGAAGTCTGGACAAGTCTGCGTGCACGATTGCTGTCTGTACCGGTTGCACCGGTTGCCTCTGGAGAGGCTGCTGCGGGGTCCGCGCGCATTGCCTGGTCATTCTTGAAGGGACAGACATGACGAAAGAAATCTCCGGCCTCGGAGATATCCTGGAACAATTCGACGGCATTCTTATTGACCAGTTTGGTGTTCTGCACGATGGCGTCGAACCGTTCGAGGACGCGGCGCCTTGTCTTAAAAAGGTAGCAGCGGCAGGGGTTCCGGTTGTCGCCATTACCAATTCGGGCCGCATGAAAGAGCCCAACCGGCGACGCCTTGATCGGTTTGGCTTTACGCCCGACTTGATCCCCGATGTTGTCACATCGGGTATGGTTGCACGTGATCAGGTCTTGAAGATGCTGAAAGACGGCACGATTTCGCAGGGTGATGGCGTCCTGAATCTGACCCGTGAAAACGATGTGACGGTGTTGGAGGGGCTTGGGTTGGAACTCTCCGACGAAATCAGTTCCTCGACCAAGCTGGTTTTCATTTCCGGACTGCAGCCGGAGGCCTTGTCACGTCAAGACTATCTGACGATGTTGCGCCCCTTGGCGGAACAGGGTGTTCCGGCAATCTGCGCCAATCCGGACCATATGGTTTATGTGAATGGCAAGGCTGCCTTCGGTCCCGGTCTTGTTGCAGCTGACTATGAACAAGCCGGTGGGCAAGTCACTTTTGTCGGAAAACCCGGGGCGGAGATTTTTGTCAGATCATTGGAGATCTTGGGGTCACTGGAGCCGTCCAGGGTCCTTATGATCGGCGACAGTCATCATCACGACGTTGCCGGAGCGGCAGCTGTCGGATGCAAGACCCTGCTTATCGCAAATGGCGTTCAGGCGCAGGCTGACACTGTCGACGTTGCACCTGACTTTGCCATCCCGTCACTTCGCTATTGATCGTGCAACACTAAGGACCGGTGTATTCCGGCCGGTAGCTGGCAAATTGTCTGGAGGACAGGTCATTCCAAACCTGAAACTTGTCAGGATCCGGCACAACAGGCGCACTTTCCTCGCTCATTGCCGCGGCGGCTTGATCAAGGCTTTGGAACCAGCCAGCACCAAAGGCTGCGCTCATCGCAGCGCCAAGTGACGACGCTTCAAGGCTTTGGCTGATATGAACCGGTAGTCCGGTCGCGTCCGCAAACATCCTCGTCCAGAGCGGGCTGTTGCCGCCGCCTCCGACGGCAACGATCTTTTCGATTTTAAGACCATTTGCCTTCATGGCAGTGATGGCTCTGGCACTTTCAAGCGTCATTGCTTCGAGGATGGCTCGATATATATGGCCCAGACCATGGTTCGGGGACAGGCCGTTGAAGCTTGCGCGTGCGCCAGTGTCCCAATGCGGGTCCATACAGCCGGTCAGATAAGGACAAACGGTGACCCCTTCAGAACCGATCGGGATTTGGGCAGCCTCCGCTTCCAGTTTCGAAAACACGGAAGCATCCTCTCTGCCACCGGCGAATGTGTCGACAAACCAATTCAGCAGAAAAGCGCCTGCGCGTTGACAACCTTCGAGAAAGTAGCCGTTCCCTGTTGGAGACGTCATTGTCCGCCAATTGAGGCTGATCATGGGATCAGGAGCCCAGGCGCCGGTGATGAGCGCGGTGCCGAGGTTGAGATATATGACACCTTCTCGAGCGCCATTGACCCCGAGCCCTGCACATTGTCCGTCGCCACCGGCGGCAATGAGTGGCAGTCCTTCAGGCAACCCTGTCGCTTCAGCGGCCTGCGCGGTTACATGGCCAACCAGGGTGCCGGGACGTGCCAGAGTGCCGAACTGGCTGGCGCTGACGCTCAAATGATCGAGAAACTCCTCGGACCAGGACATGGTTGCGATGTCGAGAACGCCGAACGGGTCTGCGCTTGTCCAGCTGGCGGTCCAGTTCCCTGTAAGCCGTCCTGACAAAAAGCAATGAACGTCAGCAAATTTCGCGGTTCTTTTCATGATCTCCGGTTCGTGGCGTTGAAACCAGGAGAGACGATAGATCACCGGAGTGATGTCTATCGGTTTTCCGGAAGTCCGGTGCAGCCGGTCCTGTCCGATTTCCTGTGACAGAAGCTCGACTTCCTTTTTCGCACGTTCGTCCAGCCAGAGAACCGCGGGACGGATCGCCTGACCTTGTTCATCCAGAAACGCAACCGTTTCGCGTTGATTGGAGATCGCGAGTGCTGCAACCCGGTTCATGTCGATTTCTTCCGACAACGCCCGCAGTGATTTGCACGCAGCTGTCCACCAGTCTTCAACATCCTGCTCAACCCAGCCGGGTTTCGGTTGCGACAAGGGAATTGAAGCACGCCCCTCTGCTACCGGTTTTCCGGATGCCGTCCAGGCAATCGCCTTGGTTGATTGCGTTGAGCTGTCCAGCCCGATGACCAGATCCTGTGTCATTTGTCCTCCCTCAACAAATGTTCGGCCGTTGTCCTGTCGGTCACAAGATCTGTCACATATCCACCGGTGAGGCACGCATGAAGTGCCTCAAGTTTTTCTTGGCCACCTGCGACGCAAATACGCTCCGGAACGGCTTTAAGATCGTGCAGCTCCATGCCGATCTGAAGTCCGGTGAGTGGCCCTTCCAGAGCATGCCCCCGGTCATCGATAAATCGTCCGATGACGATTCCGGCTGCGCCAGATTTCATGTATTCCTCGGCAGAGGGCTGGATGAGGTTGTTGCCGTCCGCCCATCGTGTCTCGTCGTTCAGTTCCCCGACACCAAAGACCACAGTGTTGCAGCTGTGCACGCGTTCAAAGTGGCGTTTCAGAGAAGGCTCCCCCAGGAGGGCCGTTCGAAGATCGGGTGTGGTCACCACAGCAGGCGCATGAAAATTGTGACACCTGGCGCCGAGGCGGTTCGCAATGAACAAGGTGCAGGCCTCCGGGGAGGAGGCATCGTCACCAAGAGAACTTCCGGAGACCTGCACCACTCGCAGGCTCTCCTGACGGCTTTCCGGCAATGCGTTCGCCAACTCCAGCATTGTCCGACCCCAGGCGACACCGAGTGTCATGTCCTTTTTCAGTCGTGACAACAGAATTTGCGCACCGGCAATGCCCAGACGCTTTCGAAGCGATTTGGGGTCACTGTCTTCTTCTGAAACCTCAGGTGCAATGAAGGCACCTTTGAGACTGAAACGCGTGGCCAGCTTCCGGCTGAGATCGGCCTGCTCAAGAAGGTCGGGTGCGAGACTGATGGTCACGAGTCCACGCCGCCGGGCATCGGCGAGATAGTTCGCGACCGATGCACGTGAAACCCCAAGTGCCTTGGCAACTTCGGCCTGCGTCCGGGACTCGGCGTAGTAAAGCCAGGTTGCCCAGGCCGTTGTGTCCTCGATGAACCTTGCGCTTTCTCCGCCCGATCCGTCCTTTGGAGTGTCTGACATTTTCGTTCTTTTGCCTTTGTGATCCTGGGAGTCTGAATTTCGATTTGACAAATGTCAATAGATGCTGTCATTTGTCATGTGTGAGCCGAAGGTTAGTAAATGTCCTCAATTAGTCGTCAGTCTTCATCTTTACCAGAACGACCGGAAAACGGTTGGATGGAGCATATCGAGGACGTCTATCTGGGTCGCTGGGTCAACCCGGCAACAGGTGAAACGGGACCAAGAGCTCCGGTCGACAAGATCCTGATTTCGGAATCAATTGACGGAGAGGAGGCGGACCTCGCCCGCTCCGTGGGCATCGGCGATTCAACCGCGATGGTCGCCGATGCCAACACTTGGGATGCTGCAGGAGCACGGATTGCGCGAAACCTCGGCCAGAACGGGTTCAAGGTGAGCGAAGTCATTCTATCTGGACGACCGCATGCGACCGTTGCAGAAGCGGATGCTCTCGAACAGCGCCTGCAAAACTTCTCGTCCGTCATCGCGGTCGGTTCGGGCACTGTCAATGACCTGACAAAATATGTGACGGCTCATACCGGGCGTCCCTATTGCGTATTTGGAACCGCTGCGTCGATGGATGGGTATGCATCGACGACAGCCTCGATGGGATTGCCGAGCGGTCTGAAAATTTCGTTGCCAGCACATGCACCTAAGGGCGTTTTTCTAGATCTTGATGTCATTTCACGCGCTCCGAACCGAATGGCAGCGGCCGGGTTCGGTGACTGTCTGTGCAACAGCGTTGCCAGGATCGACTGGTGGATGTCCCACAAGCTGCTGGGCAGTCAGTTCTGGCTGGAGCCCTATCTCATCAGTGAGCCGGACGAAGGCATGTTGGAAGCTCATGCCTCCGGTTTGCAGGAAGGCGACATTGCGGCGGTCGGGTACCTTGTAAGAGCGCTGGTTCTCTCTGGGCTTGGGGTTGCGTTCACCAAGGTCTCCAATCACGGCTCCATGGGCGAGCATCAGATTTCCCACTACATCGATTGTTTTGCGCGCGATCAGCACAAGGGAACGCTTCATGGAGAACAGGTCGGCGTTGCAACCTTGAGCATGGGTCGCATTCAGCAATGGTATCTCGATCAGGAGAAGCCGCCGGAAGTTCGCCCGACGAAAGTTGACGGCGAAGATATGGCGCGCCGGATGGGTCCCGAAATCGCGGCGCAATGCGAAGCGGAATATCGAAAGAAAGCGCTGGATGAAGACGGTGCCGCCCGCCTGAATGAACATCTCCAGGACATCTGGCAGGAGCTGCGCGCGGACTGCAAAAAACTGGTCGATCCGGTTGAGGCAATGCTTGCCAAGCTCACCCAGGTAGGCGGTGCGACCAGCGGGAGCGACCTTGGGCTTTCGGCCGATTTCTATCGCGAGGCGGTGCGCCACGCCCATGAAATGCGGAACCGGTTCTCGTTTGCGGATCTCGCCTGCGATGCAGGTCTGCTGGACGATTTTGCGGCAAGGGAGGTCTGACGCGTGAGGCCTCTCGATGCAATGCCAGCTGAAACCGCCGCCTCAATCCACACGGTCATGGCGGACATAGACGATACGCTGACGACAGATGGCAGCCTACCGGCAAAAGCATATTCCGCGCTTGAGAGATTGAAAGCTGCCGGATTCCATGTTGCGGCGATTACAGGTAGACCAGCTGGCTGGTGCGATATGATTGCGCGATTCTGGCCGGTTGACGGGGTGGTCGGGGAAAACGGCGCGCTTTACTACGCCTATGACCGGACTGCCCGGAAAATGAACCGGGTGTTTGCGACAAGCGATACCGTGCGCCGACACAATCAGACTCGCTATGAAAAAATAGCAGAGCGCATCCTGAAAGAAGTTCCCGGATCCGCAGTCTCGGCAGATCAGTCCTTTCGTGAGGCGGATCTTGCCATCGACTTTTGTGAAGACGTCGCCCCTTTGCGTCAGCAGGATGTCGAACGGATCAAGGCAATTTTTGAAGACGAAGGCGCGGTCGCCAAGGTGTCTTCAATCCACGTCAATGGGTGGTATGGAGCCTATGACAAGCTGACCATGACGCGGCGGTTTACATCCGATGTGCTGGGCGTGGATCTTGAAACCGAAAAAGACCGGATCGTTTTTTGCGGAGACAGTCCCAATGACGCCCCCATGTTCGGCTATTTCCCTAATGCATGCGGCGTCGCCAACGTTCTGGATTTCAAGGGCCGTATCGAGGCTGAGCCCGGCTGGATAGCCTCCGAGCGTGGCGGAGCCGGATTTGCCGAACTGGCGGACGTGCTGATTGCCGCAAAGAAAACCTCTGACAGGAGAATAAGTGCATGAAAAAGGCCGAATTGGCTCTGCGTGAGGAGATCATCGCTCGCTGCAAGGAGATGAATGCCAGCGGTATCAATCAGGGTACGTCCGGAAACATTTCCGTTCGATTTGAAGACCGGATGCTGATCTCGCCGTCAGCGACACCTTACGATCAGATGACGCCGGAGATGATCGCGTCCGTCGGACTGGACGACACAAGCGGTGCTTATGAAGGGCCGTTGAAACCGTCGACAGAATGGCGGTTCCATCAAAAGCTTCTGCGTGGCCGGCCGGATGCCGGCGCGGTGGTTCACGCGCACCCGACCTATTGCACGACGCTTGCGATCGCCCGGAAGGAGATCCCGTCCTGCCACTACATGGTCGCTGCGTTCGGCGGGAACAACGTGCGTTGCGCAGGTTACGCGACATTCGGTTCTGAGGAGCTGTCCGAGCTTGCCATTGAGGCAATGACCGACCGCACGGCCTGCCTGCTTGCCAACCACGGCATGATTGCGATCGGCGAAAATCTTGCCAAGGCCATGTGGCGGGCAATCGAGCTCGAAACGATCGCAAAACAATATTACCTCAGCCTCGTCATTGGCGGTCCGGTTCTCTTGAGCGATGCCGCCATCGATGACACCCACCGCGGGTTCGCGGGCTATGGCCTTCAGGACAGTGAGGCCGACAAGAAGCCGAAGCCGAGGCGACGGGCTCCCAAGAAGACACCGGTGAAAAAGAAGTAGAGGTGCCATGAACTTGGGAGGGTCAACATGGCGTTTGTGAGAACCAGAGGATTGCGAGGCTATATCACCGGCGACAGCCCGGTGCCTTGGCTTGCGCCGCTGGTTGCCATGCTTGTGGTCTTCACGATCTACCCGTTGTTCTACAACATCTGGCTTTCCTTCCACGAGTACGCTCCCTTCAAGCGCCGCCTGGTTTATGTCGGCACGGAGAACTGGAACAACCTGTTTGCCGATCCCCGGTTCTGGGAAGCGCTCTCAGTCACTTTCACCTACTTCTTCGTGCTTCTGGCGATCCAGGTCGTGCTGGGCATGATCATTGCGCTTCTTCTTGATTCAGACGAGCCCGGGTTCGGCCTGCTTCGGGGCCTTCTAACGCTGACCCTCGTTATCCCTCCAGCCATCACCGGCATGATGTTCCTGCTGATGGAAGATCCCGAGTTCGGTGTCCTCACATATATTCTTGAGGCCATGGGGATCTTGAGCGGTCAGGACCCGATTCTGGCAACAAGCTCGACGGCACTCGCCGGTGTCATGCTGGCCGATATCTGGCAATGGACACCCTTCATGGTGCTGATCTTTCTGGCCGGGCTGCGATCGCTGCCGCAAGAGCCTTACGAGGCCGCGATGCTGGATGGTGCATCTGCCTTTCAGACTTTCCGAAGGATCACCTTGCCGATGATGTCTAAGGTCATCGCCGTTGCGGTTCTGATCCGCGGGATCGATCTGTTCCGTGCGTTTGACTACATGTTCGTCATGACTTCAGGTGGCCCGGGAACCTCCACCTACACATTGTCCCTCTACGCCTGGCAGCAAACGTTCAGCTTCATCAAATGGGGGTATGGCGCGACCATCAGCCTTGTCAGCCTGGTGCTGATCCTGGTTATCGCCAATCTCTTTATCTGGATTGCAAAGGTGCGCTGGTGATTGTCGAGAGCAAATATCGGCGCTATTCGCGCATGGCCGCCGCGTGGTTTATTACCGCGCTGTTCGTGTTCCCGCTCTATTACTGGGGCACAACGGCGTTCAAGGAAGCCAAGGAGATCTTCTCCGTTCCGCCAACGGTCTGGTCGTTCACGCCAACGCTCCGAAATTTTGAAGAGGTCTTCGGCATTTCGTTCGGCTTCCTGCGCCAGCAGGAGGTATTGCCCGGTGGCGGGAATTTCTACATGGCGCCGCGGCTTTGGGACTCCATTGTCGTTGCGCTGTTTTCCACTGCGCTCGCAATCGCCATTTCGACCTTTGCGGCCTATGCGTTGAGCCGAATGGATTTTCGCGGTCGACACCACTTTGTCGCCTGGGTGCTTTCCACTCGGATGATGCCGCCGGTTGCCGTCGCGATCCCGATGTTCTTCATCTACAAGGACATCGGACTGATGGATTCCTACACGGGCATCATCTTAATCCACGCTCTGATGAACCTGCCGTTGGCTGTGCTTTTGCTGAAGAGCTTCTTCGACGACATTCCAAGAGAGATAGATGAAAGCGCGATTGTCGACGGAGCGTCGCGCTGGAAGATTTTCCGCAGGATCATTTTGCCGATGGCCAAGGGTGGAATCGCTGCGACGGCCGTCCTTTGTTTCATCTTTTCCTGGACTGAATTCATCTTTGTTCTGACCTTGACGCAGACCGGACTGAAAACGGTGCCGGTCGTGTCTTCGAGCTTCGTAACATCCACAGGCACCGCCTGGGGCAACATGGCGGCCTTGGGAGTGGCTGCGATGGCTCCGGCGTTTCTATTCATCCTGCTGGTCCAGAAACAGCTGGTCCGTGGGCTGACGCTCGGTTCCCTCAAGCAATAGGAGAAACTGTCTTTACGGGACCATCAATCAAGTATCATGGGAGGAGTTAGTCATGAGAGACACTGACAAGAAACAATACCTGGCCAATGTGGTGGACGCCTATGTGCACCGCCGAATGGGGCGACGGGATTTTCTCAGGAACGCGGGGTTGCTCGGTCTGGGTGCAGCTGCGTTCGGTGCGGGGATGCGCCGGCCCTTCGGTCTGGGGTCCATGCCTTTTGCGCATGCTTCTGACGATCTGCGGCCCTCAGACGAGGTGTTGAAGTGGGTCAAGGACGTTTCGGGCCCGTTTCGCGGTACGACGCTGAAGCTGGCGACCGAGTCCACTCCTCCTTCGAATGCGATCAACAGTCAGCTGAAAAAGTATTTCGAAGAAGCTTCAGGCATGACGGTTGAGATCGAGGTTCTGCCACTTGAGCAGGTCCTTCAAAAAATGACCCTCGATATCGCTTCCCAGCTCGGCACCTATGATCTCTACTACATTGACCAGAGCTGGGCTGCGTCCGTAAGCCAGGATGTTTTCGATCCGCGCGAGCAGATTGAAGCCAAACCGGATCTGGCAATGCCGGATTACAACATCGATGATTTCCTGCCGGCACTCGTTGACGGTATCGCGAAATACGAGGACCGTTGGGTCGGTGTGCCGTACGACATTCCGATCTTCATCATGATGTACCGGAAGGACATCTGGGAAGAGATGGGTTTCAATGCGCCATCCTCTCTTGAAGAATACTACCAGCAGGCCAAGGCAATCACGGATGCCAAGGGCCCGGATCTTTACGGATCGACGGGGCAAATGAAGTCCGGTCACTACAGCCTTGAGTGTGACTGGACCGCCTGGCTTTGGGGACATGGCGGGTCCATCTTCACTCCGGACGGCAAGTTCTCGGGCAATGATGAACGCGGTCTGGAGGCCATGGACTACTGGACCAAACTCTGGAAAACCATGCCGCCTGGCGTGACAGGGTGGACGTGGGATGGCCAGGGGCAATCCGTTGCTCAAGGCGTTGCAGCTTCCATGATGAGCTGGGGTGAGTTCTTCCCGTATTTCGACGATCCTTCGGCGACCAAGGTTTCCGGTTTGATGGAGGCTGTCAGGTGTCCGCCACCCGTCCGTGCGCTTCGCACAAGCGAAGAGACCGGTTTTGGTGAAATCCCAGGTGTCGGTCACCAGGGCGGTTCCTCGCTCGCGGTTTCCAAGAACTCCAAGAACCCGGATGCGGCATGGATCTTCATGCAGTGGGCGACAAGCTACGATACCCAGGTCCTGATTACGGCGCTGGGCGGTGGCACTGGCCCGACACGCGAAAGCGTTTATGACGATCCGCGCATCATCGCCAACAATCGCGTCGGACCAGGCACAACGCGCCACCTCAATGTGGTGAGAGACACCATCGCCATGGACATGGGGTCTGAGCCTGATCTGCCGCAGTGGGCGGAATTGTCCAACGACACCATCCCGGTCAGGCTCGGCAAGTACTTTGCCGGCGACTACGGCTCGCCGAAAGAGGCAATGGACGATATTGCCCAGTCGGTCGACAAGATCGTGTCTGGATAACCGTTCCAGAAGCAAAAGCTAAGGGAAGGGTGGATCCACCCTTCCCATCTATGAGGGTTGGGAGGATCCTGTGGGACATAAACCTCTTGTCGCAATAACAGGGGCAAGCTCGGGTATCGGTGAAGCGACTGCGCGTGCGTTCTCCGAAGCTGGGCATCCGGTCTTGCTGATGGCACGCCGCATGGACCGGATGGAAGCGCTTGGGCTTCCCAATGCGGTTCTTCGTCAGGTGGATGTCCGTGATCGGGATGCGATTGCCGCAGCAGTGCGCGATGCGGAAGCCGAATTCGGACCCGTGGACATGATGTTTGCGAATGCGGGCATTGCGCGTCTGGCTGATATCGGTCGTCAGCCTCCCGAGGAGTGGGACGAGATGATCGACATCAACACCAAAGGTGTGATGAACACGGTGCATGCCGTGATGAAAGGCATGATGGATCGGCGTCATGGCACGCTCGTCATGATGAGTTCCATCGCAGGGCGAAAGGTCTATCCCGATCACACGGTCTATTGCGGCACGAAGTATTTCGTTCACGCGGTTTCGGAGAGTTTGCGCGAGTATCTTTCCGCCTATGACGTGCGGGTCGTGGTGCTTTCGCCGGGGGTGATCGAAACCGAAGTGCTGTCCGGTGTCCTCGATGAAGAAACGCTTGAAAACTACAAGAGCAACAAGGTCAAAATGGGTGGTGGCATTGGCGCTGACATCGTCGCCGATTTGATACTCAATGCCTATCAATTGCCGCAAAAGGCACTGGTGCAGGAGATCTGCCTGACACCGACACGGCAAACCTACTGAGGAAGTCTGCATTTATGGCCGAAGTCGCCTACCACAATATCTCCAAATCCTACGGGTCCTTTGAGGTCATGCGCGACCTGTCGCTGTCTATCCATGATGGCGAGTTCGCAGTGCTTCTGGGGGCGTCAGGATGCGGCAAGACGACGTTGCTCCGCATGACGGCAGGCTTGGAGAACATCACCGGCGGAGACCTGACAATCGACGGTCAGGTGATGAATGAGGTGCACCCGCGGGATCGCGACATCGCCATGGTGTTTCAGAATTACGCGCTCTATCCGACGATGAAAGTCTTTGACAACATCGCCTTCAGTCTGGAGGTCAAGCGTTTGAGCAAGGAAGAGATCAAGCGCAAGGTCAATGAGGCGGCCGCAGTGTTGAACCTCACTGACTATCTCGACCGGTACCCGCGTGAGCTTTCAGGTGGTCAGCGGCAAAGAGTGGCCATGGGACGCGCAATGGTGCGCGATGCCAAGGTGTTCCTCTTTGACGAACCGTTGTCCAATCTCGATGCCAAGCTGCGTGCACATATGCGTGTTGAAATTCGCCAGCTGCATGAACGGCTCAAGGCGACGACGATTTATGTCACGCATGATCAGATCGAAGCCATGACAATGGCGGACAAGATCGTCCTCATGAAAGGCGGGAAGATTGAACAGGTCGGGACACCTGACGACCTTTATGACAGGCCTGCGACCAAATTTGCGGCTGACTTCATTGGATCTCCCTCAATGAATTTCGTTGAAGGAGAAATCTATGCGCAGAATGGCAAACCGGCATTCGTTGGGCCTCATATCAATCTACCGCTCGATGAAAGCCTCGCCGCCGAGCCAGGGCAAAGAGTCATTTGCGGATTGCGTCCATCCGATCTCGTGACCGCGGAAAACGGCCAAATTTCAGGCACCGTAAAACTCGTTGAGAAGACGGGGGCAGACGTCAATATCCATGTCGACCTGAGCGACACGGCACATCTTGTGGCGACGATGGCGCGCGACAATGGTGTGGTTGCGGGTGGGCCGATAGAACTTGCGATCCCATCCAAGGCTGTCCATCTTTTCGACGCGGACAGCGAAATCCGCATAGAAGCCCAAACGTCTGATTAGCGAGCCCAGCTCGAAGACCGGCCTTCTTTTTCTTGACTGGCACGGTCTTTTTCGCGCGGTCAGTTAGTTTTGACACCGGTTATCCGAGAGACCTCAAAACGCTCTGAACACCATCGGTCTTCAAGTCCTGATAAGTGCGCGTCACAGACGGTTTCAAAACGCCGGCGAGATCCGGTTCGAAGATGTCGCGAATATTCAGGAAAGCCGCCACTTTCTCAGCATCGTCTGCCGGATTGTCCGAAATGGATTTTAGCCTATCAACCATGGGGTCACGCACATCGATTGGTTGACCGTTAAGGTCAGTGCCACCGGCATAGTGCATCCAGGCTGCCACCACTGTTGCCAATCTCGACGTGGGGCGGTCTGCGGCAAGGTTGTCCTTCAAGGTTCCCAGAATGC
The DNA here is from genome assembly GCF_009363435.1 of Labrenzia sp. THAF82. GTDB lineage: Bacteria > Pseudomonadota > Alphaproteobacteria > Rhizobiales > Stappiaceae > Roseibium > Roseibium porphyridii. The sequence goes on from NZ_CP045354.1 coordinate 1,110,568, forward strand.
GTTGCGGCAGTTTCTGGCTGCCGTCCATGGCGATCTGCCAGGTTCGATGCCTGATCCCGGGATTGGCAAAGCGGGCCAGGAGTTCGTCGGCATAGATCTCAAGATCGACGCTTGGCGGAGCTTCAAATGATGGAATGATTTCCTGTCGCCAGAGGGCTTTCAGGAAAGGAGCAAAGACTGCATCGGCGACAGTGTCGGCAACGGTTTCGTGACCCGCCAGGTAGCCGAGATAGGCAATTGCAGAATGTGTGCCGTTGAGCATACGCAATTTCATATGTTCATATGGGGCAACGTCATCAACCAGTTGAACACCGACGGCTCCAAGATCGGGACGCTTCCGGGTGCCGAATGCGGGCACAAAGTCATCTTCAATTACCCATTGACGGAACGGTTCGTGGAATACGGGCGCGTCGTCAAATCGGCCGGTTTCAGCGGCAAGTGCGTCAATGTCTTCCGGTTTCGTGGCGGGCACGATCCGGTCGACCATTGTCGAGGGGAAGCGTCCTTCGTGTTCAATCCATGTGGCGAGGTCAGGGTCAATCAGTCTAGCAAGTTCGATCACAACACCGCGCACCAGCTTGCCGTTGTCCGGCAGGTTGTCGCAGCTCAGAACCGCAAAAGGAGGCTCACCCGCTGCCTTGCGCCTCGCAAGTGCCCGCACAAGGTAGCCAGGAGCTGAGACAGGAACCGGGTTTTTGAGGTCTGCCGCAATGTCCGGGTGTTGTGGATTGAGCTGACCGGTTGAAGGATCATGGCAATATCCCTTTTCGGTCACCGTGAGGCTGACGATCCGTGTTGCCGGATCGGCCATGGCGCTCAGGACGGCTTCTGGGTCTTCTCTTGCCGCAAGTACGTCAGAAAGGATCTCAACCTGACGAAGCGATGACGCCTCAGCGCCAAGTTCCTTCGCGGTATAGACGAAGTCCTGTGGTGCCAGTTGATCTCGCGTTCGAGAGCTTTGCAGACTGACCCCGACAATACCCCAGTCTCCACCGTCTTTTCGTTGCGCCTCTTCAATGTAGATGGCTCCGAAGGCTCGAAAAAACGCTCCGAGGCCGAGGTGGACAATACCTGGTTTTTGCGCGGGGCCGCGTTGTCTGGTCAGACGCGGTTGTTCAGCGGGCAAGCCAGCCTCCATCAACATTGAGTACGGCACCGTGAATATACTTTGCCGCGGAAGATGCAAGAAACACCGCTGCTTCACCGATATCGGACGCTTCGCCCCAGCGTCCTGCCGGGATTCGTTCGAGGATCTGTTTGTTGCGCTCGGTATCTTCCCGCAGGGCCTTTGTGTTGTTGGTCGCAATATATCCTGGAGCGATAGCATTCACATTGATGCCCTGCGCCGCCCATTCGTTGGCCAGCAGCTTGGTCAAGCCGGCAATGCCGTGTTTGGAAGCCGTATAAGACGGCACTCTGATGCCACCCTGAAAGGACAGCAAGGAGGCGATATTGACGATGGACGCGGTCCGGCCCGCAGCAAGTGTCGCTCTGCCAAATGCCTGGCAGGTGAAAAAGACTGCCTTGAGATTGACGTCCATGACGTCGTCCCAGTCCGTTTCGGTAAAGTCGATGCTGTCGGCACGCCGGATAATTCCCGCGTTGTTGACCAGGATGTCGATGGGTTCCTTTTCGAAGATGGGCACCGCAGCCATCGGATCGGAAAAGTCGAGCGGTACATGCCTCCCGTTCCCGATCTGCTTCAGAGTTTCTTCGCAGTCGCGACGCGCGGCACAAAGCACTTCTGCACCTGCATTGCCCATGGAAATGGCGATGGCTTGACCAATTCCGGTATTGGCCCCGGTTACAAGCGCTCGTTTCCCTTCAAGCGAAAACGCGTTCACCGCAAATCCTCCATCGCAACCATGTCCATATCGGTGAAATCAACATTGTCACCGGCCATGGCCCAGCAAAATGTGTAAGCGCCTGTGCCGGCGCCGCAATGGATCGACCAAGGCGGTGAGAGAACTGCTTCTTCGTTGGCCATAACAAGGTGGCGGGTTTCTTCCGGCTTGCCCATGAAATGAAAAACCCGCTGATCAACCCCGAGCTTGAAATAGAGATAGGCTTCCATGCGTCGGTCGTGCACATGTGCCGGCATCGTGTTCCAGACCGACCCGGGCGCGAATTCGGTGTAGCCCATCAGAAGCTGGCAGCTGTCGGCAACTTCTGGATGGAGGAATTGCAGGATCACGCGCTTGTTGGAGGTCTCCGCAGAGCCCAGTTCGACGCGTCTGGCGTCCTGAAGTCTGATCAGACGTGTCGGGTAACTGTGATGCGCCGGAGCAGACAAAACGTAATATCGGCCTGCTCCGCCGAAGGTCACCGGGCCGGAACCCATCCCGGCGTAAAGGACTTCGCCCCGGTCGATCTCATAGATTTCGCCGTCAACTGTCACCTTGCCCTTGTCGCCGATATTGAGGATGCCGAGTTCTCGCCGGTCGAGCAGCGACGATGTGCCGGCTTCCTTGACTTCGTCAAGAACGAGGTCTCCGTTTGCCGGAACGATGCCACCGAGGATCAATCGGTCATAGTGGCTATAAACGAGGTTGATCCTGTCGTCCTCAAACAGGCCGGAGACGTGAAAGTTCTTCCGGATGCCGCTGGTGTCCAACGACTTGGCTGTTTCAGGGTCTATGGCATAGCGGGTTTCTACATTCAGCATGTGATGCGCTTTCTGAATTGTCTGCAAGGCTTAGAGAAAATCGTCGCGGCGGGGTGCGAAAGTGTCGATCAGTGTGCCGGGCGACAGGCAAACACACCCATGTTCGGCGTTGGAGGGAATGACAAAACTGTCTCCCGGCCCGACGACAAACTCAGATCCGTTGATCGAAAAGCGGAAAGAGCCGCTCTCCACATAGGTGGACTGAACATGGATGTGACGGTGCAGTTTTCCTTCAGCACCTTCTGCCTGAAAGCGGAACGCAACCACCATCAGTTCTGAATTTTCAGAAAGTACCTGACGGGTAACGCCCTCGTCTGCAGGCACTTCCGGATAAGAGTTTACAAACATGAATCGACCTCAATGAAACAAAGACGGAAGCCATAGCGACAGCGCGGGGATGTAGGTCACAAGGCCCAAGGTGAAGATCGCTGCTCCATAAAAAGGCCAGATCGTACGAATGGCATCCCATACGGAGATCTTGCCGACGGCACAGCCGACAAACAGGACAGTTCCCACGGGCGGTGTACACAAGCCTATCCCGAGGTTCAGAACCAGAATTACGCCGAAATGAACAGGATCGACGCCAAAGGCCGTGGCAACCGGCAGGAAAATTGGTGTTGTGATCACGATCAACGGCGACATGTCCATGAAGGTGCCCAAGAAGAGAAGAACGATGTTGATCATCAGGAGAATGATCAGAGGGTTCTCAGATACACCCTTCATGAAGGCGACCAGCTCTGCCGGGATTTTCAGAAATGCCAGCAACCAGCCGAAAGATGCGGCGCAGCCGATGACAAGCAACACCATGGCGGTGGTTCTGACGGCTGCCTTGGTGGCAGCAACAAATTCAGGCCAGTGCATGGTGCGGTAGGCAAGAGTGGTCACAAGTAACGCATAAACAGCTGCGATACAGGAGCTCTCTGAGGCTGTGAACACTCCTGAGCGCACGCCACCAAAGATGATGCCGATCAATAACAGGCCAGGAACTGCATTCAGCAAAAGACCACCAAGTGCTGACCAGCCTGGAAATGACTCTGTCGGATACCCTGCCCGTTTTGCCACAAACCAAGCCGTGGTCATCAACGTGGTGGCAAGCAGAAGACCCGGCAGGATCCCTGCCGTAAAGAGGTCTGCAATCGACAGCCGCCCACCTGCAGAAATCGAATAGATGATCATGTTGTGCGATGGTGGCAGCATCAACGCTATGATTGAAGACATCACAGTTATGTTCACGCCGTATTCGACCGAGTATCCCTTCTTTTTCATTTGCGGGATCATCAGGCCACCGATGGCGGTTGCGTCGGCCGCTGCCGAACCGGATATGCCGCCGAAAAGAACTGAAGCCGAAATATTCACCTGACCGAGACCACCTCGCAGATGACCGACAACAGCGCCCGCCAGTGCAACCAGACGGCGGGCAATGTCCCCGCGCACCATCAATTCACCGGCGAAGATGAAAAATGGTATTGCCATGAGTGCAAAAACGGAGACCCCGGAGTTCAATCGTTGGAAAACGATAACCGGCGGCAGGCCCATGTAGAGAACTGTGGCAAGGGATGCAGCGCCCAGGCAAAACGCCACAGGCGTGCCGATCAGCAGCAGGAATGTAAATGTGCCGAACAAGATGAAAGGTTCCATTTCAGGCGTCCTCCATCTCTGTTTCGCCGAAACGAGCTGTCGGCAAACCCGCTGCACGACGCACAAGCCGTTCGAGCGAGAACACGAAAATCAGACAGCCTCCTGCGACCAGGGGCAAAAAGTCGACCGCCCCCGAAATGCCGAGCGATGGAAGCTTGACGTTCCAGGCGGATAAAGCGAGCTCAGTTCCAAACCAGGCCATGCCGGCACCAAAGGCGGCGACCACAATGTCTGAAACGCTGAACAGGGCGAGCTTTGCACCTGCGGGCAAGAAGTAGAGCAGGACATCAAAGCTGAGATGATAACCTTCCCGAATGCCGACCGCAGCGCCCAGAAAAATAAACCAACCCATCAGGATGACGGATGCCGGTTCGCTCCAGACCAGACTGTCATTCATCACATAGCGCATGAACACCTGCGCACTGATAAACATCGTCATGAGGATGAGCCCGCCACCGGCAAACCAGAGAGCTGCCGTTGAAACGTACCGCATTGATGTTGCGGCCAATAAGAGAGGTGCGTTCACGTCGTCGTCCTGAAAGGTGGTCTGTGACCGGCAAGCCGGCCACAGACAGGTGTTGCCGTCAGTCGGTTGCGCGGATGCGGGAAACCAGATCTTTCAGCTTGTCGGACGTGACATGTTTTTCATAGACGCTGTCCATCGCGGCCATGAAAGGTTCCTTGTCGATCTCGGTGATCACCTCAACGCCTGCCGCACGCACTTTTTCCTCAGACGCTTTTTCGCGCGCTTGCCACAGGTCCCTCATTACCGGGACGGAGGCGCGTGCTGCCTGCCTGACGGCTTCCTGGTCTTCCGGTGACAGCTTGTCCCAGGAGACCTTGGACATAACAAGCACTTCAGGAACGATCAGATGCTCATCCAGGGTATAGTAACCGGCAACTTCATAGTGGCCTGAAGACTCGTATGACGGCCAGTTGTTCTCAGCACCATCGATAACGCCGGTCTGGATCGACGAGTAGACTTCGCCATATGGCATGGGCGTCGCATTGGCGCCAAGGGCAGACATCATGTCGACGAAAATGTCGGACTGCATCACTCTGACTTTCATGCCGTCGAGGTCTTCAATCGATTTAATTGGTTTAACTCGATTGTAGAAACTGCGAGATCCGCCGTCATAAAAAGCAAGGCCAACATAGCCATGTGGTTCGAAGGCTTTCAGAATGTCTTCGCCAATCGGACCATCCATAACGCGATGCATGTGGTCGACGCCCTTGAACACGTAAGGCAGCGAAACAACCTTTGTTTCCTCAACAAGGTTGTTGAACGGTCCCATGGAGACGCGGTTCAAGTCGATAACGCCAAATTTTGTCTGCTCGATCGTGTCTTTTTCCTGCCCCAGCTGCGCTGAATGAAAAACTTCAACACAAATGCGACCGTCGGTGCTTTTCTGAAGCAACTTCCCCATATGCTTTACGGCCTCGACGGTCGGATAACCGTCTGGATGGGTGTCAGATGACTTCAAGGTGACTTCGCAAGCCACAGCAGTGGTCGCGAAAGCGGCTGTCGCTAGAAGCGACATCGCCAAAGTCTTCAGTACGTTCATTTATTCCTCCCGATGAATGGCTTGTCAGAGCCGATAGGCCTGTTTTGCAAGCCTGTAAGTGAGGTCGTAAGCGACCTCATATGCCTCGTCCTCGTTCAGCCTCCCGGATGTCACGAGTGATGCGAGGTATGCGCAGTCGACCCTGCGCGCCACATCATGGCGGGCAGGGATCGAACAAAAGGCGCGGGTGTCGTCGTTGAAGCCGACGGTGTTGTAGAAACCAGCGGTCTCGGTCGTCATTTCGCGGAACCGGCGCATGCCCTCCGCGCTGTCATGGAACCACCAGGCCGGACCCAATTTGAGCGTCGGGTAGGCACCGGCAAGCGGTGCCAATTCACGCGAATAAGAGGTCTCATCCAGAGTGAACAGGATGATGGAAAGATCTTTTTCCAGACCATAGGCGTCGAGCAGGGGCTTGAGCGCTTTGACGTAGTCGGTTCTGGTTGGAATATCGAAGCCCTTGTCACGCCCAAATGTATCCATGACCGGATTTGAATGGTTGCGGTGACTGCCCGGATGGATCTGAAGCACCAGTCCATCATCCAGGCTCATTCTTGCCATTTCGGTGAGCATATGCCCCCGAAAAGCTTCGGCCTCATCAACTGTGCAGGTGCCTTTGAGTGCCTTCTGGAACAATTCCTGTGCCTTTGCCGAGGACAGGTTCTCGGTTCTGGCAGTTGGGTGACCATGGTCAGATGACGTTGCGCCGAAAGACTTGAAGTAGGCGCGTCTTGCCAAGTGAGCGTTCAGATAACCCTGCCAGGAGAACGTGTCTTCTCCGGTGATTTCTCCGAAGTGCTCGATGTTTTGCTGAAATCCTTCGAACTCCGGGTCAACCACCGGATCCGGCCGATACGCCGTAACAACCCGGCCCCGCCAGTCGCATTCTCGAATGGCGCGGTGCCACTTGAGGTCGTCCAGGGGCGATTCAGTTGTGGCGATGACTTCGATGTTGAAGCGCTCAAACAGGGCTCTGGGCTTGAAGTCCGGTTGGACCAGCCGTTCGGCAATATGGTCATAGGCTTCTTCAGCGGTTTCTGCCGTCAGGCGCTTTGTCCAGCCAAACACTTCCTGAAAGGCGTGTTCAAGCCACATGCGGGATGGGGTTGCGCGAAAGAGGTGGAAGTTTTCAGCAAAGGTCTGCCAGACCTTTCTGCTGTCTGTTTCCGTAAGGCCGCCGTCCCTGCGCTGAACACCAAGCTCGGTCAAGTCAATACCTTGCGAAACCAGCATTCGAAGGACGTAGTGGTCTGGTATGACAAACAGCTGCGCCGGATCAGGAAAAGCCTCGTTCTCGGCATACCACTGCGGGTCGGTGTGGCCGTGCGGGCTTATGATCGGCAAGTCCCGAACGCTCTCGTAGAGCCTGCGCGCGATTTCAAGAGCCTTGGGCTCGGTTGGCAGGAGGCGGTCTGGAGATAACCCTTTGATTGCCGTTTCCGGAACTATCGAATTCTCCAGGGCCATACTATTCTCCCGTTCACGCAAACCGGCTAGCACATGTTGCTACTAGTAAACTGATATGCTAGTTGAATAGATAAGTCAACGGAGAGAGGCTGATGACAGACTCAAGTGCCTTAAAGGCGCTGGAACCACTTAAAATTCCCAAAGTCGCCGACACGGTATTTGAGGAACTGCATCAGCAGATCCTGTCATTGGAACTGCCGCCTGGAACAAAGGTGTCAGAAATTGAGGTGGCGAAAGCGCTGGGTATTTCGCGGCAACCGGTCCGCGATGCCTTCTTTCGCTTGTCTCAGCTCGGCTTTATTCTGATCCGGCCTCAGCGCGCAACTGTAATTTCCAAGATTTCGGAACAAGCGGTCCTGCGTGCGAAATTCATGCGGATCGCTCTCGAACTAGCATGCTGGAAGGCGGCAATGAGTGTGATTTCCGATGCACAAATTGATGATCTTGAGCTGTTGCTCAAGGAGCAGGCCAATGCTGTCAGCGCCAATGATCTGAAGGGGTTCCATTCGCTGGACGACGATCTGCATCGGCGCATCTGCGAAATCGCCGGACATGAATATGCCTGGTCATTCATCCGCGAGCAAAAGGCGCATATGGACCGCGTCCGCTTCATTTCCCTGACGATTGGAGCAGCGCAAAGAGCGTATGACGACCATATCGAGCTGCTTCAAATCATGCGCGCGCGCGATCACACGCGTCTGGAACCTATCTTGAACGAACATCTCGGCCGGATCGAACTCACGCTCGCGCAAATTCGCGATGAAAAGCCTGAATATTTTCAGGAATAACGCACCGATTGCGATCCTAAGGGCGCGGAACGCGTCTGCTCACCTGCGTTTTGATCCAGTTGACAAAATCGCTAGCCGCCGGGCTGAGCTTTCCTGCGGGCGTCGCGACATAGTAGTTATGTCCCGAACCGTCTTTGACCGGTGCGAGCTGCTTCAGGGCGCCTGATGTGATTTCGGCTTCCACCAGATATGTCGGCAGGATTGCAGCTCCCATGCCGTTGACCGCGGCCGAGATGATGAGCGGAAACTGATCGAAATAGCTGCCTATTTGTGCCCGTTCCTCTGAGCCGGGTACTGATTTGCGGAAAACGCTCCAAAGATGCGGCCGTGTTGTCAGGTGAAGCAAAGGCATTCGGAATATGTCCTCGCGGCTGGAGACACGATGTTCCTCGATCAGGGCCGGGGCCGCCGCAACGATCAGGTCTTCCGGGCAAAGCGGCGTCAGTTTTGCTCCAGGCCAATCATTTGCACCGAAATGAATGGCCACATCGACCCCCTGTTCGGCAATATCGAAGGGCTCTGAACGGCTGTAGAGCATCAAGTCGAGATTTTGGCGTCTGGCTTTGAACTCTCCCAGGCGCGGAACCAGCCAGCGTTCCCCAAACGCGGGAAGTACGCCGATTGTAAGCATTTCCTGCGTGCTGCCAGCTGCAACAGCTTGGGAAATGGTCGCCCGCAGTCGCGTGAGATCGGACGCCAGGCTGTCTCCAAGGGATCTTCCGGCCTGCGTCAATCGGATGCCGCGGCCTTCACGCCGGAAAAGAGCTGCGCCGATCTGATCTTCCAGTTCCTTCACCTGCCGGCTGACGCCGCTTTGTGTGAGGCCCAATTCTTCGGCCGCTGCGGTGAAACTCTGATGCTTCGCAGCGGCTTCAAAACAACGCAGCACCGAAACGCTCGGCAAAGGGATGTCACGCTTCATTTAAACCGCTCCAATCATGAGTTTTAGTCATGAATAAAACTCTTTTTCAGGTATTTTTGTGCAGGTCAAGGAAGAGTATTCTCCAAAGTAATCGACAACGGGGATTAAACGGACATGCAGAAGATCGCGGTTTTGGGGCTCGGCAAAGTCGGCACACTGGCTGCCGAACTGTTGCATGCAACCGGTTTTTCCGTGACGGGATTTGATGCGCATGCGGTGCCGGACTTGCCGTTCGAAACACGGCAGATCGATGTTGGTGACAACGCTGCTCTTGAAGACGTCCTCAAGGACTTCAACTCGGTGTTGTCCTGCTTGCCCTATTTCCTGAACACTGGTGTTGCGACGGCTGCGCACAGCCTTGGGCTTCACTATTTCGATCTGACCGAGGATGTGCCGACCACAAAGGCAATCCAGGAGCTCGCCAAGACTTCACGAGGCATTATGGCACCGCAATGCGGACTGGCTCCAGGTTTTGTGGGTATTGTTGGCGCCCACCTTATCGATGCTTTTGAAACCTGCCGGTCTTGCCGCATGCGTGTCGGCGCTTTGCCCCAGAACCCTACCGGCCTCATGGGCTATTCCTTCAACTGGTCGCCTGAAGGGGTGGTGAACGAATATCTCAATGATTGCGAAGTTCTTGAGAACGGAGAGATCAAGTGGGTCTCGCCGATGGAATGGATTGAAAAGATTGTCATTGGGGGCATCGAACTGGAGGCCTTTACTACGTCAGGCGGTCTCGGGACGATGTGCGAGACTTACAAAAGCCGTGTTCCCAACATGGACTACAAGACAATGCGCTATCCGGGGCACGTGCAGTTGATGAATTTCTTCTTCCACGAACTTCTGATGCGTGACAGACGCAAGGAGGCCGGAGAAATCCTGGTCAACGCCAAGCCGCCTGTCAGCGACGATATCGTTTTTGTCCACGTATCAGCCGAAGGCGAAATCAACGGGCGTATGCAACGAAAGGAATTCGTTCGCGGCCTGAAACCGGTTGAGATTGCCGGTCAGGAACGGACAGCCATAGCCTGGACGACTGCCTCGTCAGTGGTCGCAATCATTGAAATGGTTCGTGAGGGAACTTTGCCCGACCACGGCTTTCTCAAACAGGAAGATGTCTCGCTCGAGACATTTTTGAAGACACATAACGGCGCTCGCTACAACGCCTAGCCAATAGCGCAAACAATCACATTCTCCGAGGAGTTAGACATGGAACATTCCCAGGTCCTGAGCGCGCTTGGCTTCAGCACAAGTGAACTGACAGGCGGAACACTTGCCGTCAGGTCACCGATCGACGGTGCTCAGATTGCTCAGGTGCATGAGACACCATTGGGCGATATGGAGAAAATCATCACCCGTTCACAGGCCGCGTTTGCAAGCTGGCGGGCCCTCCCGGCGCCACGCAGGGGTGAGCTGGTCCGCCTTCTTGGCGAAGAGTTGAGAGATGCAAAAGAGGCGCTTGGTGCGCTTGTTACGCTTGAAGCCGGCAAGATCACATCCGAAGGGCTTGGTGAAGTTCAGGAGATGATCGATATCTGTGACTTTGCGGTTGGTCAGTCCCGTCAACTCTACGGCCTGACAATCGCCTCGGAACGCCCTGGCCACAAAATGTCTGAAACCTGGCACCCGATGGGACCTTGTGGCGTCATCACCGCGTTCAACTTTCCCGTCGCCGTCTGGTCCTGGAATACGGCTTTGGCGCTTATTTGCGGTAATCCCATTATCTGGAAGCCGTCTGAAAAGACGCCGCTGACGGCATTGGCCTGCCAGAAAATCTTCCAAAAGGCTCTGACGCGTTTCGGAAAAGATGCACCGAAGCACCTGTTGCAAGTCGTCATCGGCGGTGCAGACATTGGCGATGCACTTGTAACGTCAAGAGGCGTGCCAATCCTCTCGGCGACCGGCTCGACCCGCATGGGTTCTGTTGTTGGGCCAAAAGTTGCCTCACGCTTCGGACGTTCAATCCTTGAACTGGGTGGCAACAACGCAATGATCGTTGCACCGAGTGCTGATCTGGAAATGGCCGTGCGGGCAATTGTCTTTTCCGCGGTGGGAACTGCCGGCCAGCGTTGCACGTCTTTGCGCCGACTGATCGTGCATTCCACAATCAAGGACGTACTCGTCGGCAAGCTCAGGAATGCCTATGACAGCCTGAAAATCGGCGACCCACGCCAGGAGGGCACACTGATCGGTCCCCTGGTTGACGAGGGGGCGCTTGATGCAATGCAGCTTGCCCTTGAAAATGCGCGTTCTGAAGGTGCGCGTGTCCACGGTGGCAACAAGGTGAACGAAGGCGTTCCAGCCGGGTGCTATGCAGCTCCTGCGCTTGTTGAAATGCCCGAACAGAGCGAGACCGTAAAAACGGAAACCTTTGCGCCCATTCTCTACGTGATGAGCTACGAGACCCTTGAAGAAGCGATCGCTCTTCAGAACGATGTCCCCCAGGGACTTTCGTCCTGCATCTTCACGCTCAATATGCGTGAAGCGGAAACCTTCCTGTCGGCACTCGGATCCGACTGCGGCATAGCCAATGTCAACATCGGTCCGTCAGGGGCTGAAATCGGCGGCGCATTCGGCGGTGAAAAGGAAACCGGCGGCGGTCGCGAGTCGGGGTCAGATGCCTGGAAGGGCTATATGCGACGTCAGACCTCGACAGTGAACTATTCGGCTGAATTACCGTTGGCACAAGGTGTCGAATTTGACATTTAGCTGGCACGGCCCGCCTCTTGGCGGGCTTTGTCTCACCTCGGAATGTGCACCGTCATGTTGCCAGACCCCGGCGCGCGACACGCGTGATGCTGGCTGCTATTGAAGCGCGACCCCGAAGGGGATTTTCTCGCGCGCACCGCGATACCATCTAATGATTTTCCTCCGCTCTTCTTCTTCCATGAAGGAGACGTTGGCCGGTGGCATGGCGTTTGTTACGCCAGCCTGAAGATAGATTTCCTTGGCCGCTCGCGCGATGTCGGCCTTTGTTTCCAGCAGAACGTTCTTGGGTGCCCAGTGAATGCCTTCATAAAATGGCTCGCGCGAATGGCACATGGCACAGCGGCCCGGCACGATTGCCAAGACATCGTCAATTCCGTCTGCGCTGGCAAAGACCTCCTCTGTTGCAGTGAGTTTGCGGGCTTCGGACGCGTCGAAGGTTTCTTGCTGGAGAGGCAACAAGGAGAGCTGGATGATGGCTACAAACAGAATGGCCGTCGCCAGCCAGGTCCAAGTCGGGTTTCCGGTGCCGGCATGCCGCGTGTTGAAATAGTGCCGGATCGTCACGCCCATCAGGAAGACCAGTGCGGCGATCAACCAGTTGTACTGAGACGCGAACGCGAGCGGATAGTGATTGCTCAGCATCAGGAAGATAACGGGCAGCGTCAGGTAGTTGTTGTGCATCGACCGCAGCTTGGCAATCTTGCCGTATTTTGCGTCCGGCGTCCGTCCTGCTTTCAAGTCTGCGACGACAATCTTCTGATTGGGAATGATGATGAAGAAGACATTGGCCGTCATGATGGTGGCGGTAAACGCTCCCAGATGCAGCATCGTCGCACGGCCAGTGAAGACCTCGTTGTAACCGTAGCCCATCGCCACGAGCAGTGCGAACAGCAACACCATCAAAAGTGTCGGATGATTTCCCAGGCCTGACTTGCAAAGCCTGTCATAAATGATCCAGCCGAGTGTGAGTGATGCAGCAGAAATCAATATACCCTGCCATAGCGCCAGGTCCGCTTTGGCGGGATCGATCAGATAGAGTTCACCGCCGACCCAGTAAACGATCATCAAGAGCGCAGCTCCAGACAGCCAGGTCGAGTAGCTTTCCCATTTGAACCAGATCAGGTGCTCCGGCATGTTTTCGGGCGCGACCAGGAATTTGCGGATGTGATAAAATCCGCCGCCGTGAACCTGCCATTCTTCGCCATGAGCGCCAGGCGGGAGGTCCGGCGCTTTGCGCAGCCCAAGGTCAAGAGCAATGAAGTAAAAGGACGACCCAATCCAGGCCATTGCCGTGATCACATGCAGCCAGCGGACTGCGAATGCAAACCAGTCCCAAATGATGGCAATGTCCAGCATTGCAAACCCTCCAAAATCAACCGGACCAAGCTAGCGCAGGAATCCATTGTCTGGTATCTCGGTATAATTCCGAGCAGTTTCAAAAAAAACGGAACAATACCTGTCCGTTGGAAGTCCTGATGGCCTATCTGGAGAACATTCGCACCTTCTTGCGTGTTTATGAACTGGGAAACATGTCCGCTGCTGCCCGTGACCTGCGGATATCTTCAGCAGTTGCCTCTTCTCGCATCTCCCAATTGGAAGAACACCTGCATGTTCGACTTTTTCAGCGCACGACGCGCGCCTTGAGCCCGACAGAGCAAGGCAAGCTTTTTTACCGGGGTGCGACCAAGATTATCGATGCAGTGGAAGAAGCGGAAGCTGAGATCAGCAACGTTACACGCGCACCACGTGGCACGCTTTTCATCGCGGCGCCCATCGGCATGGGCCAAAGCCTCATCGCCCCGGCGATACCACAATTCAAGCATGCCAATCCGCTGATCGACATCCGGCTTCGGTTGTCTGACCGCAAAGTCGACCTGACAGGTGAAGGTTTGGATGCAGCCTTCTTTCTCGGGCAGCCGGAAGACTCCGCGCTCAAGATCCGAAAGATTGCCGATTGCAGACGAGTGCTGTGCGCTTCACCTGACTACATCCAAAGGAAAGGCAGTCCCGAAAGCCACGCAGCGCTAGCCTCCGGAGACCACGACTGTCTCAACATAAGGTATCCGGGTGCACCGGAGTTCCAGTGGCCGCTCCAAACGCAGGACGGCGTGAAGCGGGTTGCGGTCAGCGGACCATTCGAATCCGATCACGGTGATGTCCTCACAGGTTGGGCTCTGGATGGTCACGGAATTGTTCTGAAGCCGGTCTTTGAGGTTGCTGACCATCTAAAATCCGGGCGGCTTGTCACCGTTTTGCAGGATGAACCGCCACTACCGGTGACAATGGCGTGCCTCTTCACCCATCGACGGCTTCAGGATCCAAAGGTGCGATTGTTCCTGGACTTCATGGTCACGCAGATTCAGTCAGTTTTGGCTGAAGGTTCAGATGGCTAAGAGAGGTTGCTAACGGTGGCTTTCGAAACATTGAAAGCACTTTCTTGAAAGACCGAAAAATCATCGCTCCTTTTCTGCTTTAAAAGAAAGTCCTATACCATCTGCTTGGTCGGGCATGCTCTTTGCCAGGTTTGAACAGTCCAGGTTTTGCAAGGAGGCTCACCTTGAATCGCTATCCCAGAAACTTTCGCGGTTACGGTGCCAATCCGCCGGACCCGAAATGGCCCGGCAATGCACGAATAGCTGTGCAATTCGTCCTCAACTACGAAGAAGGCGGTGAAAACTGCGTCTTGCATGGGGATGCCGCTTCTGAAGCATTCCTGTCCGATATTCCAGGTGCTGCGCAATGGCAGGGTCAGCGACACTGGAACATGGAATCCATGTATGAATATGGCGCACGCGCGGGCTTTTGGCGTCTGCATCGCCTGTTCACACGAGCCGGTGTTCCGCTGACGATCTATGGTGTTGCCACAGCGCTGGCACGCAATCCCGAACAAGTCGATGCCATGAAAGAAGCCGGCTGGGAAATAGCCAGCCACGGTTTGAAATGGATCGAGCACAAGGATATGCCCGAGGAAGAAGAGCGCGCTGCCATCGCCGAAGCCATTCGCCTTCACACAGAAGTCGTCGGTGAGCCACCGCGTGGTTGGTATACCGGTCGCTGCTCGGAGAACACAGTTCGGCTTGTCGCTGAAGAAGGCAGCCTTGCCTATGTTTCAGACACCTATGACGACGACCTGCCGTATTGGCTGGAAACAGGTGGCCGTGATCAATTGGTCATTCCCTATACGCTTGAAGCCAATGACATGCGATTTGCAGTCTCTCCCGGCTGGAGCGATGGCGAGGACTTCTTCCAGTATCTGAAGAATGCGTTTGACGAACTCTACGCTGAAGGAACGTCGGATACGCCGAAAATGATGTCCATCGGCTTGCACTGCCGGCTGGCCGGGCGTCCGGGAAAGACGGCCGCGCTCCGGAAGTTCATTGAGCATATTCAGAAGTATGAGGGTGTCTGGTGTCCGCGCAGGATTGAAATCGCAGAACATTGGGCTGCCCATCACCCACCGCAAAAAGGCATAAGCCCGAGCAATATGACAAGGGCGGATTTCGTCGAGCACTTCGGCGGTATTTTCGAACATTCGCCCTGGATCGCAGAGCGTGCCTTCGCGTTGGAACTCGGCCCTGCACATGATTGTGCAGCAGGCGTTCACAACGCACTTTGTCGTGTGTTTCGATCTGCAACAGCAGAAGAACGCCTTGGTGTCCTGACTGCTCACCCGGATCTCGCCGGGAAACTGGCGCAGGCCGGACGATTGACCTCCGAAAGCACATCAGAACAGGCCAGCGCCGGGTTGGACCTTTTGACAGATGAGGAACGTGAAACCTTTTCGACCTTGAATGCCGATTATGTGGCAAAGCACGGATTTCCGTTCATCATCGCAGTGCGCGATCATGACAAGGCCTCGATCTTGGCAGCCTTCCACAAAAGGATCGGCCATGGCCGTGACGAAGAGTTCAGCGAAGCCTGTCGACAAGTCGAACGAATCGCCCGTTTCAGGCTCGAGGACCTTTTCGCGCGATGAAGACAATCATTCCCGTCCCGCTGACATCGGAAGCCTTTTTGGACTATGGCGACGTCATCGAAGTTGGCGGCTCACCAGACAAGATCATCAATCAAGGCATGTGCGGCCGGCACCATGATCTTGCCAAACTGGATTTCGGAACAGGACAGGCGGGGATCAGCCTCTTCGACGCAAAGGCGAGGACGTTACCCTATACAGTCGAATTGGTGGAGCGGCATCCGGAAGGCAGTCAGGCTTTTGTGCCGGTCGATGGCGTTCCGATGATTGTCGTTGTAGCTAATGACAGAGATGGGCAGCCGGTGAACCTAAAGGCGTTCATCAGTCAGCCGGGACAATCGGTCAATCTTCATCGGGGCACCTGGCACGGCGTGCTTGCACCGCTGGATCGTGCAGGACGCTTTGTCGTCGTCGATCGTATCGGGCAGGGGGAAAATCTTGAAGAACACTGGTTTCCCGAACCATGGATTGTCGAAGCCCCAGATCGGTAGATTGGTGGCTGCGCGTGTGCTTGCAGGACTTTCAAAGTCGGAAGTTACTTAAGAGGCCAGCGAAGCCACAACATTCACGCTAGCCTTCCTCGCAGCCATCAGTCTTGCCATCTCGATCATGCGGGCTGAAAATCCCCATTCATTGTCGTACCAGCCGAAGAGGCGTACCTGTCTCGAATTGGTTTCCAGCGTTTCGGGCAAGGCTATGATCAGTGATTCCGTACGAGCTCGCATATCGGTGGAAACAACCCTGTCCTCGGTGAAGCCGATAACGGGATTGTCGGCAAACACGGATTGCAGCCATTCATTGAATGGCGCATTGACCGGACGGTTGAGTGTCACTGTCAGGTCTACAGCCGATACGCTTATGGCAGGTACGCGCACTGCTGCGCCACTGACCTTGCCATCGAGCTGGGGCAACACCTTGCCAACCAGTTTGGTTGCGCTTGTTGTCGTTGGGACCATCGAGACGCCGCCTGCGCGACTGCGTTCGAGCGGCCCTCTCGGGGCGTCAACCATAGGCTGACTGCCCGTGTAACAGTGGATGGTTGTCATATGCCCGCTGTCGATTCCAACGGCGTCATCCAATCCTCTCAGGAGCGGCGCCAAAGCGTTCGTTGTGCAAGATCCATTAGACACTACCTGCTGGTCCGCCAACTGATCTTCATTGGCTCCAAGCACCAGTGTCACATCTGCCGCATCCGACGGTCCGGAGATCAAAACGTTGGCTGCTCCGGCAACTAGCCCCCTCTCGGCAATTATGCGCGTGTTGGCCTTGCCGGTGCATTCCATCACAACGTCAACCCCGGTCAGATCCGCTTGCGAGAGATCGGCTTCAGACGAAAAAAGGATCTGGCGCCCGTCAATTGCCAACACGCCATCATGCGCTGTCACGTTGCCGGGCCAGGGTCCGAAGACGCTGTCGTATTTGAAGAGATAGGCGCAGGTTTCCAAAGACGCGATATCGTTGATGCGAACAACTTCGACGTCTCCATCTTTGGAGGCCTCAAGAACCTGCCGCAACACTGTTCGACCTATGCGGCCAAACCCATTGATGACAATCTGCATTCCAAGGGTCCGCTTCAGAAATTCGTCGTTCTCTCAGCGCCCAATGGAAAACCGTTTCGACAGGTGTCGATACCGGTTGAAAAAATCGTATCCGGCGCCTGTGCCCGGTGAACCTTAGGTCCAGAAATTCGGGCACGGCCAGAACAATTAGCACCAAAAAATGCAGCAATCTCAATTATATTGTCCTGAGGGACAATCGCGCAGATCAGCTGCCTACCGGGCGAAGCTTCATGTGACGATTGACATCTTTGTAAAGAAGGTAGCGAAACGGGCCGGGCCCTCCGGCATAACAGGCTTGCGGGCAAAACGCGCGCAGCCACATGTAATCACCTGCTTCCACCTCTACCCAATCCTGGTTCAATCGATAGACCGCCTTGCCTTCCAGCACATAAAGACCGTGTTCCATGACATGGGTTTCGGCGAACGGAATAACCGCACCTGGTTGGAAAGTGACGATGTTGACATGCATGTCGTGGCGAAGGTCATGGGGATCGACGAAGCGCGTTGTTGCCCATTTGCCGTCCGTGCCCGGCATTGCAATCGGATCGACGTCATTTTCGTGTGTTACGAAAAAGTCCGGCCGCTCAAGCCCGTCAACCGCTTCATAGGCTTTCCGGATCCAGTGAAAACGGACAGCTTCGTCGCCGATGGTCTGGAACGCCCAATCGCAGCCCGGCGGAATGAAGGCATAGCTTCCGGGACGAAGTCTGCGTGCCAAGCCATTGGTGGTCAGTGTGGCTTCGCCTTCCACGACAAACAAAACGCCTTCCGCTGCCGGGTCGGTCTCCGGTCTGTCGGTCCCACCACCCGGCAGAACTTCGACGATATATTGGGAGAATGTCTCGGCAAAACCCGAAAGCGGCCTGGAGAGAACCCATAGGCGCGTTTTTTCCCAAAACGGAAGGAAACTCGTGACGATGTCCCGCATGGTTCCGCGAGGGATTACGGCATAGGCCTCGGTGAATACGGCGCGATCGGTCAAAAGGGTTTCTTGGCCAGGATGGCCACCTTTGGGCGCGTAATAGGAAGGGGGACGGGACACAGGGAGCCTCTTTTTCGATTTCACCAATAGAACTATGAAGCCTGACCAGGCTGGAGACCATGGGTTTTATGAAACGAGATCTTTTCAAAAAAACAAGAAAATCGATGGCAGCGTTCTGATTTTCTGGAAAATGACGGCGAAGCTCTTCCTACTGGGAATGTCTTTCCTGCAAATGTCAGCCGTTGGATGTTACCCGGTAAGGCACAATGCCGCGTTGGCCCGGATCGATGAACGGATCCTTGTCAATCGCAGGAAAGGCGCGCTGGTCGCAATTGTCCCGAGGGCAGATACGGCAATTTACGCCAATTGGCTCGGGTGCTGATATTTCGTCGACCGCCAGGCCATCCGCGTAGACAATCGCATCCGCATATTTGATTTCACAGCCGAAGCCGAGTGCGTAACGGCGCTCACCAGTGCTGTAGTCAGGCTGGTGTTTGCTGACACTGGTCGCAATGCAAAGATATTGAACACCGTCCGGCATCTGCGCGACCTGGGCAGTAAATTTGTTGGAGTTCTGTTCGAATGCCTGGTGCACATTCCAGCGGGGACAGGAACCGCCAAACCGGGCGAACTGAAACCGGGTCGCGCTGTGTCGTTTCACGACATTGCCGGCGCGATCGATCTTTACGAAATAAAATGGCAGTCCGTTGGCTCCGGGGCGCTGCAGTGTCGACAATCTATGGCAAATTGTTTCCGCGCTCGCGTCCATCCGGTTGGACAAAAGCTGGATGTCGTGACGGTGCATCGTGGCCGCTTTCAGGAACGCGTCATAGGGCAACAACAGTGCTCCGGCGAAATAGTTGCGCAGTGCCAGCCGGGCGATGCCTTCAGCGGACTTCGTCTTGAAACGCGCCCGTTTGACCTCTTCCAGGATCAGGTCTCTCACACATAATTCGGCGATTACCGATCCAAGCAGGAAATTTTTGGTCGATTGAGGGCTGGCCCTATAAATCGAGATTTTCCGGGTGTATTCGTCATGACGGATCAATGTGCCGGTGTAGTCTGGAAACTGCTCCACCTCGATGTTGAATTTTTCCGCCAGCCAGGTGACGAGACTGTCGAATTTGGTTCCGGCCGTTTCCAGACCGATTTCCAGCGCGAGCTTTTCGGCTGCCCTGTCGAGCGTGTCGACGTAATTGTCCATATAGTGAAAATAGTCGCGCACCTCGTCATAAGCAGATTTCTTGAGGCTTGGGGTTCCATCTTGCGGCCCGTTCATGTGCGCCAATTCGTCTTCGTTGGCTTCCCGGTCATGAAAATTGCGCAGGGAACCATAGAGATCCATGATCGCCTGGGTAATGCCGGGAGCCCGGGTTACCAGTTCGTTCAGTTCCTGACGGGTGATCGATGCGTTGTGAAATTGTGTATCGGCGAAGATTTCCTGTAAATCCTGTGTCACCCGATCAAGGTCATTCTTTTCAAATGCCGAGAGGTCCACTCCGAAGATCCGGTTGATGGTCAATAGGACAGAAGCGGTGACCGGACGGTTGTTGTTTTCAATCTGATTGATGTAGGCCGTTGAAAGACCCAGCTTTTTCGCGAAATCAACCTGAGACAGGCCGAAGTCCGATCTGATCTGTCGCACCGTGTGACCGGAATACAGTTTTTTGCTCACGATGGGTCTCCGTTCAATCAAATTGCAAATATTTAACAAGTCTCATTATGCATTTTAACATTTTACAAAATTAGTCACTTAGGTGAAAGTCCCCGCACTCGAAAACAGATGACAAATAGGTGGAGCGACAGACATGACTGCCCATTTTGCCCTGAATTCTAGCGCTGCGACCGGTACAGATAACAGGTTGGTTGCAAGCAATATCCGCTGGCCTCTGAACCTGAGTGAAATGGTTACTCCGCGTCAGCTGGAGATCATGCTCAAGCTGTGCGAAGGCAAGGTCAACAAGCAAATCGCTTGGGAACTGGATGTCACCACGGCAACCGTGAAAGCCCATATTCGAAATGCCATCACACGCCTTGGTGCCAAGAACCGTGTGAATGCTGTCGCAATTGTTGCCGCCAACAGTGCAAGTTTCCGGCACGCTGCCGTTTGAACACGGGCAGTTACGCCAAAAGGCGTTGCCTGTCGGCGCTGATCGTGCCGCTTGCTTGAAGGTTTGGAACCAATATCAGGCGGTTCTCTTGATCATGGAAGACCGGATCGCCTCGACTTCTGCAGCCAGGAAATCGCAGAAGTCCTTCGCCACGATGGAAATCGGTCGATGGGTCGGTGTCAGGATCGACAGGCTGTTTTGAATGCGTGGCCTGAACGGGCGGAACACGATCCTCGGTGGCCCCAAGCCGAGACGCCCTTCCTCCTGGGCCTTGAAGGCGGTGATCATGTCACAGACAAGGGCGCACAATCCGGCCTCCACGAACCTTAGACCCGGCAGCGCCGTTTGAAGTTCGAAGCGTTGATTGAAGCGAACGCCGGCATCCCGGAAGCGGGCGAGTGTCTGCTTGTGACTTCGGTGTTCGGAATGCAGCAATGCGAGCGGATAACCATCGAGCTCGGCTGGTGTGATGACTTCCTTGGACGCAAGTGGATCCGTCGCGGGGATTGCGCACATGCATTCCAAGTCAAAATCAATCTGATCGAAGGAATTGCGCGCACGCGGGGTTTCGGCAAAGCCGATGTCGAATTGCTGGGCCGCGATCAGCTCTTCAATTTCGCCAGACGTGCGGCTCGCAAGAGCAACCTTGACGCTTGGTTTGTCTGCGATGAAACGGGAGAGGCTCCTGGGCAGAAAATCCGTTGCAGCTTCGGGAATGCCAGCAATGCGCAATTGACCGTGTTCCCGGTTGGCCAAACCCCGCAAGGTTCTCTTGGAGACCTCCAGCCGCTTCAGAATTGCCTCAGCTTCTTCCAGGAAGAATTCTGCTTCAGGAGTGGGAACCAAACGACCTTGTTCGCGAACAAAAAGTTTTAGCTCAAGCTCGGTTTCCAGCCCCGCGATTGTTGAACTCACGGCTGGTTGTGTTCTGCCAAGCGTACGAGCAGCTTCAGAAATTGATCCGCTGCGCATAACCTCGCGAAAAGTCGCCAGTTGCCGGATTGACAGGTTCATGGTTCCGCGAGCGCACCCTCCCGATTTTAGTTTCAAATACTGTGTCTGTTAATTTGTCCAAGGTCAACAGTTCGGCAATACACCGCACATGACCAGATATTTTTTGACCTTTAGGTCATTTTTACTGAAATGAATTCTACGTATTTTCACAAATGGATTGCCACTTTGCTTGACTGATGGCCATTTAAAGCGTGTAGGCGGGTTGTGGTGAAGGCTAGAGCGGGTTTCTGGTTGTTCATGACTTGTCGATCAGAATACTAATCTTGATTCTGTGGTGTCCAAAGTCTGTCCAGATCATAGGAATTGATATCCGCCAGCAGCTCAATGAGCCCATTTGCAGCGTGGTCCAGCGAGCGTTTCCCTTTCTCAGCGCTTGCCATTGCTGCGTTGCCTTGTACGCCCGCTGTGTTGAGGTCCTGGGCCTTCCAGCCGAATTGCGCCTTGCCGTGACCTCGCAGATGCTTGAATTCGGTCAGGAACGCCTGTTGCTCCGATCTAAAATCTTCCGCATGTTCCATGCGAACAAGATCGGGCCGCAGATGCAGCATCAGCGATGTTTCGATATCTCCACCGTGAATGCCATATGTGAACTCCTCCTCAGGATAGAGGTCGACGGGCTGGCCAAAGCGCAACCAGTTCGTCGCGGTCACAAACATTTCGTGCTTGATGCGCAGTTCACGTGCGACGATGTCAAGAACCGGAACATTGCCGCCATGGGAATTGATCAGAACCATTTTCCGAATTCCCGCTCTGGCAACGCTCTCGCCAATCTCCAGCCATGAGCGGGTGACGGTGTCCCAGGAAAGCGTCAGCGTTCCAGGAGATGAAATGTGCTCATCGGATTTGCCGACGGTTTGTATCGGCAAGAAAGTTGCCGGTAATTCTGCGGGCAGAAGTTCCAGAACCCGTGCTATTTGCCCCTCTGCTATGGTGGTGTCCGTAGAGATGGGCAGATGAGGGCCATGCTGTTCAATCGCGGCTACCGGCAAGACCGCAATCCAGTTCCGACAGTTTGGGCTTAAAAAATCCGTGGCAATCATGTCTTGCCAGAAATGTTTGGGAAGCATGGTCAGGTCCTGCTGGATAAGTCATCGCCGGGTCGTCAACCTGCTTTGCATACCTGTCAGGACCGGGCAAGGCGAGTTCCAATTGGCCGTGGAACGGAGCTCACGAATTTATGATCAATTAGCCTTAACTGCCGTTTAGAATTTGGCGACGTGTCTTTGAGACACTCAAGGGCATGATCGGCGCTCTCTTGTCGAATACGCCGGCGAACCTATTGAGAAGCAGCGGTGTCGCCGGAGAGGTGGAACCTGGTACGGGCATAAACAGTTCGGACCGGGCACAGGAAAGTGCGCGCGAAAGTCTTGTGAGCAACCGGCGTGCTGCTGCCAGATCCGGCGGCGTCCAACCACTGACTTCTGCTGCGGTTCTGGCGCTTCAAAGCACGAGCGCATCTGATCCCGATGCCGCTCAATCAAATAGCGCTCAAGAGGCCACCGGCGACGACGCCGGCGGCGCGGAGACTGCACCAGAGAGCGCCTCCAATGCGAACAGTCAGGGGGCAGCTCCAGCACCCGCGCAAGGCATCGGTGGTGCACTGGCACAGCAGCAAAACTCGTCAAAGAAAGAAGATCCGGACGGAGATGGTCTAAATGAAGCAGAGGAAAAGCAAGTCCAGGAACTTGCCAAGCGTGATCGAGAGGTCAGGGCACATGAGCAGGCACACGCACGCGTTGGAGGAGCCTATGCGTCTGCCCCAAGCTACACCTTTCAGCAGGGCCCGGACGGCAAGCGGTATGCCGTTGGAGGAGAAGTGCAGATCGACACTGCCAAAGAGCGCACGCCGGAAGCTACAATCCGCAAGATGCAGATTGTCATCCGGGCCGCTCTGGCTCCCGCAGAACCTTCGTCCCAAGATCTGAAGGTTGCTCAGCAGGCGCGATCCCAGCTGTCTGAAGCTCAGGCAGAATCGCGCCAGCTAAAGGCCGAAGAACTGAGAGGCGACGATGATGCGCCTGTCGATCCCGCCGACACCGATACCAGGCCAAGTTCGGAACAGTCTGGTTCCATAGATGAAGACAGTAACGAAACGGACGTAGACGGTTCACAGCGCTCAGACAGTAACGCCGGTAAGGATGCCGAAACTGGTAGTCGCAGTGCCAGTGAGGAAGCCGCAGCTGCCTATCGTTCGCTCATTGAGCAAAACAACGACAGCCAGCGCCTGATTGAAGCCTTGATCGCCTGAAGATCTTCCTCAGGATCGAAAACCAGGCTCATCGGAATTCAAGACCTGTCGCGATTTCATGCGCTTGTGAAAGCAAGCCAGACGTGACAAAAGATACTCCCTCACTTTTACGGGTTCTTCCCCTTTTCAGGTCAGACGATGCGTATTCCCGACCAGGAACAGGCAATTGCCGCACGCCGTGTAGTTTCGGCGATCTTCTTCATGTGCGGCAGTTTCATAGGGCTCTGGGCTTCCAGGATCCCGGACATCAAATCGGCAACCGGTCTGAGTGAAGGCGGTTTCGGTGTTTTGCTGCTTGTCATGGCCAGCGGCGCCTTCGTGGCCTTTCCGTTCACCGGGGTCTTGATTGACAGGCTCGGCGCGGCCCCGGTGTCAAAGGCGCTCGCCGTCGCGACGGTTGTCTCGTTCGTCCTGGTCGGGCTTGCGCCAACAACTTATGTGCTTGCGTTGACGCTCTTCTTCGCCGGATTTTCTTTTGGCGCCCTTGACGTTTCCATGAACGGATGGGGTACGGAGGTTGAGAAAGTCCGTGCGCGGCCGATCATGTCGTCTTTTCACGGCCTTTTCAGTTTGGGGGCAGGCGTTGCCGCCGCCGCTGGCAGTCTTGCGATCGAATTCGGCTTGTCGGTAACACAGCATTTCAGCGCCTGGAGCCTTGCAACGGTTCCTTTTCTCTTCTGGTTTTGGTGGCAGAGCTGGCCGAAAATGGACAACGTCTCGGAAACGGGCACCAAGGCCCCCCTGTTTGCCTTGCCAAAAGGGGCTCTTGTACTCGCCGGTCTGGTGGCGCTGGTTGCTGCCTTGGGCGAGGGCGCGGTCACTGATTGGGCGGCCCTCTTTCAGATCGAGGAACTTGGCTATTCGGAGGCCATTGCTCCGACCGCTTTCACGGTTTTTTCGATCGCCATGGTGGTGATGCGTTTAACGGGAGACGCTGTTGTTGCCCGGTTCGGTCCGGTCCGTGTCGCCCGGATAAGCGGTGTCGTGGCGTTTTTCGGCTGCCTTCTGCTCGTGTCGGGCATCAACATCTGGTCAGTCTGGGCCGGCTGCTTTGTCATGGGGCTTGGATATGCAGTCCTGTTTCCCCTTGCAATGTCGCGCGCTGCCGCTGATCCGCACATGTCCAAAGGTCCGGCGCTCGCCGCTGTCGCAACGCTAGGATACGGTGCATTTCTTCTTGGACCTCCACTGCTAGGCTTTATCGGTGAAGTCTGGTCGCTTCGGGCTTCCTTTGGTGCGGTCGCACTGTTGACACTGCTGATACCGTTTCTAGCCGGTACGCTTCAGGTTAAATCCTAACGCTCGAGCTCTCAGAGCGGAGAACAAGAATGGAAGCCCGGCAATCAATGCAGGTGGGCTCATTACCGGTCGCTGAGACATTGCTGAGCCAACTAAATTATTTCAAGCGTCGGCTTATTATCAAAAAAGGCTGATTGTGGCCGCGATGTCATTTGACGGTTAAATACTCCCTCTATGTTGCAGCCGCGTTGAAGACGAAGGTGATTCGGATAGATTTGATTACGGGGTTTAGGCGATGGCTTTTAACTACAAAAAGAGCATTACATTCCGCCTGGTTCAGGCTGCGAAGGCACAACGTGCCCGCGCCGGAGCGCATCTGATGCGGATAGGACTTCATCCGGGACAGGAGCTTGTTCTGAAGGTGCTTGCAGATTCCGACGGGCGTACAATGAGTCAGCTGGCGCTCGCTCTGGGTGTTCAGCCGCCGACCGTCACAAAAATGGTGACCCGTCTGTCCAGCCAGGGCTTTGTGCGTCGACAGGTGTCCGACACGGATGGACGTCTTGCCAGGGTTCATCTGACGGACAAGGGCCGTGACCTGGTGACTTCCGTCGACAAGGCTTGGAAACGCCTTGAGCGGGAGGCGATGGCAGGCATTGAAGACAAGGATCGCAAGAAACTGCGTAAATTGTTGCGGCAAGTTGAGAAGAACCTTTCCATTTCGATTGATGACGATCCCGAGCATGAAGCTGATTTCGACACCGAAGACGAAACGGCAAATGCGGAAAAGCAGACAAAATCCAAGGAAAAGGCGCGCACTGCTGCCTGACCGCATATTCAGAGGCGAGCGTTTCTGAACTTCGATCTGTTCAGCCTAGAAAATTTCTCGCCAAAAACCCCAGGCTCGCGGTGACCGCCAAAACGCTCGCCATGCCGCGTCCGCCGACAAAAACCATGGCGATTGCCAAAACGGCAATTCCGGCAAGAACCGGGTCAATGGTTGCAAGATCGGGCCAAATGACTTCCAGCGCACCAAATCGAACCGTGCTTGTGTCGGTGAAAAGCACGTTGATCGCAAACCAGACGGCCAGGTTCAAAATGGTTCCCGCAACCGCGGCAGTGATTGCGGACAGGGCGTTGGCAAGGACCCTGTTGCCTCGCAGTCGTTCCATCCAGGGAGCGCCGGCAAGCACAAACAGGAAGCTGGGTGCAAAGGTTACCCACGTGGTCATCGCTGCCGCCAGCAGGCCGCCTGTAAGCGGCGAGAACGCGCCAGGGTCCCGCCAGCCACCCAGAAAGCCGACAAACTGAGTTACCAGGATCAGCGGTCCCGGCGTGGTTTCGGCAAGCCCGAGGCCGTCGAGCATTTCTCCCGCACTCAGCCAGGCTTTCGTTTCAACGGCGACTTGAGCCATGTAACTGAGAAGGGCATAGGCGCCACCGAAACTGACGACAGCCAATACAGAAAAGAACTCTGCGACCTCCAATAGGACGTTGTCGGGCGCAAGCACCAATGCTGCCATCATTGGGGGAGCCATCCAGATCAGGAGCCCGACGACAACCGTTCGGAGGGTTGAAAGAAGCGACGTGCTTTCAGATTGCGCACCTTCTTCTGCAGGTATGGAGCCCGGTGGGGTTCCGAAAATCAGGCCGCTGACTGCCGCAGCAATGATGACTAACGGAAACGGTATCGAAAAGAGAAACAGCGCAACGAAGGACAAACCGCAAATAGTCCAGGCAAGACGCGATTTCAGGGCTTTCCCGCCGATTTTCAACAAGGCCTGGAGAACAATTGCCAGAACACCGGCCTTAACGCCGTAAAACACGGAAACGATGACATCCGTGTCGCCATATGCTGCATACACGAAACTGACGACCGCCATAGCGAAGGCGCCGGGAAGTATGAAAAGCAGTCCAGCGATCAGTCCGCCAATGGTGCGCGCGCATAACCATCCGCAATAGGTCGCCAGCTGTTGGGCTTCCGGCCCGGGCAACAACATGCAGTAGTTCAGGGCGTGCAGAAACCGGTCTTCTGAAAGCCATTTTCGGTTTTCGACGAATTCCTTGTGCATCACCGAGATCTGAGCGGCAGGCCCTCCAAAAGACAATAAACCGACCTTCAGGGAAACAGCGATCACTTCGGAAAGAGGTGGTGCGGAATTCTGACCGAGTGCCGATCCGTCTTGTTTGCTAGAAGATGACATTGACAACTTTTCTACTTGAAGACGGATTTTCCTACTGCCTGATGATGAAGATCATAAGACATGGAAAGCTCGTTGTTTTTCAGATGCATACCCAACTTCGGAAACATTACAAAACGGTCATTTGAAATTGGCTTTGTTGGAGACCAGATTTCCGACAGACGTTGCTGTCGATTGATCGGAGGAATTCGAGATGGTTTCGAGATATCAGACCCTCAATGAGGAACGGGGAGCTCGCAGGGCTGCAGAGCTTCGCCGTCGATTTTCGCATGTCTCCAACACCGCCATCAAGAGACCGGCCTTCGGGCTAAGATCAGAGCCTGAGGCCGCCGCATGGTCTGAAATCAAGTCGCGCCGTTCGCATGTGAATGACCTTCTGATCTGGCTCACTTTGGCTGTTATCGTCGTCTTCTTCGGGTTTGTTCTCTTCTGACGGCTGTCGCTTTTCGTTGCCGAGCCTATTTGTTTCAGGAATGGCGCGTCTTGTCGCAAGTGACAATTTGACGGTTTGACCTGCAAAGGTCAGGACGGCGACACTTGAGTGCAGACGCGTCCAAAGGCGTCACAGCGTCACGCTGGTTCAAACGACCTTGCGCTCGCATTCGATGTGATCCCGGTCAGCCGGCAGCAGGGCCCTGCGCAAAATGCCTTGATTGTCATTCAGTCCCCGTCCTTTGCCATCGGGGACAAAAGCCTTAGGAGAGTGACTTGGGACCTGCAACCGGTATCTCTGATTTACACAAGTCTTCGCTCACGAAAAGAACTGCCAGGATCGTCTGCGGTGCTCTGGTGTTTGCGAGCATTTCCTTCAGTCCTGCACACTCCGGTGAGACCGATGGGCATGACTCAACTTCACACTTTGAAATTTGCGGACCGGCCGGGCAATGGATTGATCCAGCAACTGGCAACACTGTGCCGCCAGAAGATGCACTGTTGCAGGCGGCTAAAGGCTCGATAGTGCTCTTGGGAGAATCTCATACCTCGAAGGAAGATCATCTCTGGCAAATCCACACGCTCGCGGGACTGTTTGCGCATAATCCGGACATCATCGTCGGCTTCGAGGCCTTTCCGCGTGAAACGCAGCCGGTTCTCGACAAATGGACCGCTGGCGATCTGCTCGAGGACGCGTTTCTTGAGGAAGCGCGCTGGAACGACGTTTGGGGTTATGACGCCGATTTTTATTTGCCGCTCTTCAATTTCGCCCGCCAGAACCGGCTCGACATGAAAGCGATCAATGTCGATCGCAGTCTTGTTTCAACAGTTGGCCGCGACGGTTGGGAGGCTGTTGCGGAAACGGACCGGCAAGGGATCAGCACACCGACGCCCGCAAGCCAGGCCTATCGGGAAGCGCTCGCAGCGGTTTTTTCCAGCAAGCTTTCGCATGGTATCGGGCGGGTGGCCGACAGTGACAGTGAGACGGAAACAAAAGAACCAACCGTCGAAGATATTCTTGCCCGGTCCGACTTCAACAAATTCGTTGATGCACAGCTCGTCTGGGACAGGGCCATGGCCGAAGCGTTGTTCGAAGCCAGCGAAGAGAATCCGGGCGCGCTTGTCGTAGGCATTCTGGGGCGTGGTCATGTTGAACACGGATTTGGTGTTCCACATCAACTCGAAAGCCTAGGCGCTGGAAAGATCGTTTCATTGTTGCCGGTATCTGTCACAGGCGAGTGCCGGACGATCGAGGCGTCGATCGCAGATCTGGTCTTTCTCGTGGACGACCGGGAGACGGTTCAAGACCAACCGCAACGCCCCAGGCTTGGTGTTTTTATTGAAGAGGCAAGCGACGGAGGTGTTTTGTTGAGCCACGTGTCGGATGGCAGCATCGCGCAGGCGGCAGATCTTCGCAGTGGCGATGTGGTTTTAAAAGCTGCCGGCGAAGACTTGTCGTCGACGGCAGACCTTGTTGAGATCATCCAGCGACAGGCGCCGGGCACATGGCTTCCACTTGAAATAGAGCGTGACGGTAAAATCCAGACCCTGGTTGCAAAGTTTCCGTCTCTTTCGGACACCAACTGATGCAGGGCGTTATCCGGGTCACCTTTGCCGTTGTTTGCGGGCTCACCTTTGCTTTGCCCTCCATCGCCGCGGACAGGACGATCCACTACAACGTGAACCTGTATGTCGATCCAGATGCGAGAGCGATTGAGATTGAAAATCGGATCACGGTCAATGGAACCGACAGGCTGATACTGCGGTTCGCTGACTGGCTAGATGTGGATCGGGTGATCGTAGACGGAACCACTGTTGAGCTAGATCGGCAGAGTGGCGGTGGCGTCATTTCGTTGCCAGGACGTGATCGTCAAATCGTATTCTTGACGCTAAGCGGCGACATTCCCGAAACCATACCAGCGGGATCGGATGGGGCGGCTCTCTTCGGCAGTTCAGGCTGGTTTCCCATCACTCAAGCGGAAGACTTGAGTTATGAACTTCAGGTGACCGTACCTCGTCCCTATCGGGCGGTTTCCTCAGGCCGCTTGTCTGAGGAAACAGAAACGGCCTCGTCGACTTCAGCGACCTTCATTTCGGATATGGCGCTGGAGCCTCCTTCTGTGTTCATTGGGCCTTATGCCCAGGCAGAACGGGTCTCCTCGAATGTCAGGTTAAGGACATATTTTCACAAGGATATTCAAGACTTTTCAGATCAGTATCTGGAAAAGTCCGAAGCTTATCTGAACCGCTTTTCAAGCGAGATCGGCCCGTATCCGTATCAGGATTTCCACGTCGTTTCATCGCCGCTTCCCGTTGGGTACGGATTTGTGAATCTGGCATATGTCGGCCGTATGATAGTGCCACTCCCTTTTATGCAGGGACGCTCACTTGCCCATGAGATTTTGCACAATTGGTGGGGCAACGGCGTCTTTGTCGACTATCGGGAGGGCAACTGGGCAGAGGGTCTGACAACTTATATGGCGGACTACGCGCTTGAGGCTGACAAGGGTCCGGAAGCGGCGAGACAGATGCGCCTTGATTGGCTTAGAGACTTTGCCGCATTGCCTCCCGAGCGCGATATGCCGGTGAAAGCGTTCCGGTCAAAGCGACACGATGCGTCGCAAATCGTCGGTTACAACAAGGCGGCCTTTGTTTTTCACATGTTGAAGGGCGAAATCGGCGATGAGAAGTTTACAGAGAGCCTGAAACAATTCTGGGCAGAGCATAAGTTTTCATATGCTGACTGGTCTGATTTGCGTCACGCGTTTGAAACCGTGACGGGTCGTGATCTCGGCTGGTTTTTCGAACAATGGCTTGAAAGCAAGGTTGCTCCGGAAATCCAATTGTCGATGGCCGATGTTCACCGCGGTTCCAATGGCTATGTCAGCGAGTTTACAATCCGCCAGATCGGTTCGGTCTACAGCCTGAATATTCCAATTGTGATTGAAACAAGGGGTCGCCTTGTCAGTGAACATGTCAGGCTGTCTGAGCGGGAACAAACTTTCCGGATTCAATCTGAAACCAAACCGCTGCGACTCAATGTCGATCCATCTTTCGATGTTTTTCGCCGTCTGTTGCCGGGCGAAAGCCCGGCGATCCTTCGAGATGTGACGCTAGCGCCTGCAGTGGACGTGCTTCTTCTTTCCGAACAAAGTCCATTTGTCGACGCGTCGCAAAGGTTGTTGGCGCGGCTTTTGGGCGACGACACAGTTACCACACCCATCAGCACGCATGGGCAGATAGAAAAGGCCACTGTGGTACTCGGTCCGAGCGAGGTCATCGAAGAGTTTGCCACAGCGAATGGGCTGGAAGGTTTGCCTCAAAATGATACCGGCAACACGGCAGCTGCCTGGGTGACCCGATTGGAAGATGATCTGCCTGTTATGTTGATCTCGGCCCGCGATGGTGACGCTCTGAGCGCGCTGGTACGATCGCTGCCTCACTACGGGCGCCAAAGCTATGTGACCTATGCTGGAAACAAGGCCATTGAACGGGGCATCTGGCCCGTGGAATCGAGCCCGCTGGAATTTGTGTTTCCGGATTGACCGCGTATCATCAAATCTGTTTTGCAAAGGTGGAACTGATCACAGCAGGAACGGGTAGCCGCCTTCCAGTTTCAAAAGCGCAATCTTGGTGTCCGTGCCGCCTGAGCCCGAGTATCCACCAAGTCCATTTGCCGACAGAATACGATGGCATGGAATTATGATGGGGATGGGATTGGCACCGCAGGCCTGACCAACGGGCTGACCATAGGTGTCCAATTCCCTGGCGACATCGCCATAGGTTCTGGTTTCGCCATACGGGATCGCCAGCATTGCCTGGAAGACCGACTGGTGAAGTTCTCCGCCTTTCGGGGCAAGCGGCAAGTCAAAGTCTTTCAGCGTTCCATCCAGATATGCTTGGATCTGATTTGCTGCTTCAAGCAGCAAAGGCGTTTCCTCTTTGCCTGGGGTGCCATTCCAGTGTAACTGGGTAATCGCGCCTTCATCCTCCCGGATGGATAGGCGCCCGAGCCACGTTTCTATTTCCAAAATGGGCATGCCTGTCTCCGGCCTTCTTCAATTTCTGTATCCGGTGACCGTTTCAAGTGCAAGCTATGCATCAGGCCGAGCGTGCCGTTCGAATGCGCCCAAGTGAGCAAGATAGAATTGCGAGGACGCAAGGCGTATGAGGCAAAACAAAGGGCAGAAGCCAATTGCAGGCGTCGAGTTGCCGTCAGCACCCTTGGCGGGCATCGGGCTTATCGTTCTTGCGGCCCTGAGTTTTTCAATTCTGGATGCTGTGGCGAAGTATCTTTCGGCAACTCTGCCGACGCTGCAGATCGCCTGGATACGATTTGTCAGTCATGCCGTTCTGGCGATCATTGCCTTCAGGGTATGGAACGCTCCGTCATTGCTCAAGACCGAGAGACCCGTTCTTCAGATCATCAGAACGCTCTGCCTGCTTGGCACCACAGTTTTCAATTTTCTCGCTGTCCGTTATCTCCAGCTGGCAGAGACGACTGCCATCATGTTTGCCGGACCTCTGCTCATCACTGCACTGGCCGGACCTTTGCTTGGAGAGTGGGCGGGTCCCAGGCGATGGGTGGCCATTCTTGTCGGCTTCGGTGGTGTTCTCTTCGTAACCCAGCCAGGTACAGGCGCTATGCACTGGGCTGCGATCTATTCCGTTGCAGCAATGATAAGCTATGCTCTTTATGCGCTGCTGACCCGGCAGCTTACTGCAACCGAAAATTCCGCAGGGATGCTGATCATCTCCGGTTTGCTTGCGTCGATCCTGATGACACCCTCCGGTCTGAGCGTCTGGGTGATGCCACCCGACCTTTGGACATGGATATTGTTGCTCGGGACTGGTGTACTTGGCGCCGGCGGACACATGCTTTTCATAAAGGCGCACACGCTTGCACCTGCGCCGGTGCTTGCGCCTTTCATGTATTCCCAAATCATCTGGATGATCGGGCTTGGCCTCATGTTCTTCAATGACGTCCCGACCGTGACGACCTTGATCGGGGCGGCAATCGTGGTTGCCTCCGGGCTCTATATTCTTTACCGCGAGCGCGTGAAGTCGCTTTGACTTTGTTGCTGCGGGCAACGGCACGCTTGGAATCAATCATGAGTGGCGGTTGACGCGACACCTGTCTTTCCCTCTTAATACGAGCTGGATTTACCGACTGGCCAGAAAGGGCCGCCAGCCTGTTTAGGAGGAATGGGATGGACTTGAGCCGCCGCACGTTTTTGGGAGGCGCTGCCGCCATTGCGGGCACGCTTGCCATGCCGCACGTCGCGCGGGCAAATGCCGCAGCGAATGCATATTTCAACGGCTATCAGGATGACAATGGTTTCCAATACAGGCGAACCAATCTGAACCGGATAGAACCCGTCTGGCGCAAGCAGATGGTGAAGTACTTCAGTCCGGAACCGCCCGGTACCGTCGTTGTCGACACCACCAACCATTTTCTCTATTGGATCTGGGAAAACAACACAGCGCTTCGCTACGGCGTAGGTGTTGGTCGTGAAGGCTTCAAATGGTACGGCCGAGCGCGAATTGACCGCAAGGCCCTTTGGCCGCGCTGGGTGCCGCCGCCTGAGATGCTTAAGCGTCAACCCGATTTGCCGCGCAAGGTGGATGGCGGTGCAGCCAACAATCCGCTTGGCCCGCGGGCTCTGTACCTTTACCGGAACGGACAAGATCTCGGGTACCGCTTGCACGGAACTCTGGAGCCGTGGAGCATCGGACATGACGTCTCCAGCGGATGTATCCGCATGTTGCCCGAAGACGTTATCGATCTTTACCAGCGCTGCCCCAAGGGAACAGCCGTACTGGTGCTTGAACATCTTGGTGCCAACGCCGGATAAGTCTGGCGCGGTGCTGTTTTGCAAAGAATTTGGGGGCTTCGTTGGGTAAGTGGTTGGGCCGGTCAGGCCAGGGCGTGATTGTCGCCGGCATATGTTTGTTGGGGTTGGCAGGGTGCAACAGCGCGGGCGGTTTGACGTCGCCTGACGTTACAAATGCGCCTGCAGCAGGTTTTGTTGAAATCAAACCTGGGTCCGAAGAAGAGTTCATCATGAATGTCGGTCGCCGGGTTTATTTCGCCAAAGGGTCGTCGGTCGTCAGCGATGAGGCGAAGATGACGCTTCAGAACCAGGCCAAATGGCTAAAAGACAACAGGAAGTGGCTGGTGAAAGTTCAGGGTCATGCAGACGATCCGGGCAGTGAGGCAGCGCAAAAAACACTTTCCACCAAGCGGGCCGATGCCGTTGTGGCTGAACTGGTCAAGCTGGGCGTGCCGTCGCAGCGGGTCTGGGCCAAAGGCTATGGCGTCGAGCGTCCGGTGACGGATTGTGACGAAGTGGCCTGTCAGTCGCAAAATCGACGCGTCGTGGTCAATTTGCGTGAGGAGTATGACGATTCTGCACCTCAGGCGCGTCGATAAGGCGCGTGCCTCAGATAAATAACAAAAATCTGTTTACCGCGAAGGCAGAGGGCTGTAACGCTCTCTGCCACTGCCGCAGCGGTCACCTGAGAACAATAAATGTCTGAAGACAACGGATCATCGTCTCCTACGCCGAACCTTCCGCCGAAACCCGGCAAGCGGCTGACACTGGGACATATCGCAGACCAGCTGGGCATTTCGACCGCGACGGTTTCGCTGGCGCTTCGTGACAGCCCGCTTGTCGCAGAAGAAACGCGTGAAAAGGTCAAGCAGACCGCGCAGGAAATTGGTTATATCTACAATCGGTCGGCTGCGTCGCTCCGGACAGCGCGCAGTCAGATTGTCGGCGTGGCTGTCCATGACATTCTGAACCCGTTTTTCGCCGAAGTCTTTTCCGCTCTCGAAGATGTTCTTGAAGAACAAGGACAGATGATCTTCATCTGCAATCACCGGGACGACGTGAAACGGCAACGGGCGTTTGTGAACACGCTTTTGCAGCATCGCGCAGATGGATTGATCCTGTGCCCTTCGGTTGGCACCTCGGCTGAGGAGATCAATCGACTGGTGGACCAGGGTATACCCGTCACTCTTGTTGCTCGCGAGGTTCAGGGCGTCTGGGCTCCGTGTGTGCGTGGTGACGATTTGTCCGGGACTTTTCAAATCACCAGGCATCTGCTTGCCCAGGGGCACAAGGATATCGCCATGATTGGCGGGCGCCGCGACAGTTCCACCGGCAAGTATCGAAACGCGGGATGGCGCAAGGCGATGAGTGAGGCAGGGCTCGATCCAGACAGCCAGCTTGATCTGCCTGAGTTGATGACGCAGGCCGACGGACGTGCGGCCGTGTCCAAGGTTCTTGAAGTTCAGCAGCGGCCGACGGCCATTGTCGGTTTCAATGACCTGGTTGCCTTCGGTCTGATGACGACCTTCCGTCGCGCCGGAATCGAGCCCGGACCGGATATTGCCGTGACGGGTTATGACGATATCGACGGGGCTGATGCCCGGACACCTGCGCTGACATCCGTCAACAGCCAACCCGACAAGATCGGCAGACTGGCTGCCCTGACCCTGTTGCGGCAAATCGCCGGTGATCGCGTTCCCAACACGCCCATCGTGATTGAACCCGAACTCAAGGTTCGCGAGAGTTCTCCGCCTCCGGGTGTCCGCCTAGCTCAGAAATTGGCTGATTAGCCCCCTGATTTAGGGTCAATACGTCAAAAGGGGCGGCTGTAGCCGCCCTTTCATTTTTTCGACAACCATCATCGTGGTTCGTCCATTAGGCCTTTGAAAATGGCATAACAGGCGAGCAGGAGGACGATGGTGAAGGGAAAGCCCGTGGAGACCGCCATTGCCTGCAATGCGCCCAATCCTCCACCGAGCAGCAGGGCGATCGCAACAAGGCCCTCAAAAGTGCACCAGAATACCCGCTGTGACACCGGCGCGTCGACCTTGCCTCCCGCGGTTATCGTGTCGATTACCAGCGAGCCTGAATCGGACGAGGTAACGAAGAACACGATCACCAGAACAATGGCGATAAACGAGGTGATCGAAGCAAGTGGCAGGTCGGCGAGCATGCCGAAAAGCGAAAGCTCGGGACTGTAACTCGCAATCACGTATTGATGGACCTGACTGCCTTCAGGATCAGCCAGAACCTGTTCGATTGCGGTTTGGCCGAACGCCGTCATCCAGATGACCGAAACGATGGTCGGAATGATCAGCACGCACACGACGAATTCCCGCACGGTTCTTCCCCGGCTGACACGGGCGATGAACATGCCGACGAAGGGCGACCAGGAAATCCACCAGGCCCAGTAAAAGGAGGTCCAGCCCTGACGAAAGCCGTCATCGTCTCTACCAAACGGCATCGAAAGAGGAATGATCTCTTGCGCATATGAGGCGAGATTGGACACGAAACCTGATACCAGCGTCGCAGTCGGCCCTGCAAAGATCACGAAGAGGAGCAAAAGGGCCGCAATCAGCATGTTGATTTCGGACAGTACCTTCACGCCGCCATCAAGGCCGCGCAAAACCGAAATCAGTGCAACTGCCGTTATGCCGATGATCAGGACGACCTGCGCCGTGTTGCTGATCGGAATTCCGAAAACGAAATCGAGGCCGGCATTCGCTTGCTGCGCACCGAAGCCCAAAGATGTCGCGAGCCCGAACAGGGTCGCGAAAACCGCTAGAATATCGATGATGTGCCCTGGCCATCCCCAGGTGCGCTCTCCGAAAATCGGGTAAAAAACCGACCGCATTGTGAGCGGCAAACCCTTGTTGAATGAAAACAAGGCAAGAGCCAACGCGACAACGGCGTAGATCGCCCAAGGATGCAGTCCCCAGTGAAAGATCGTTGCCGCCATTCCCATGGCCTTTGCGGCGGCGACATTTTCTGCGATCAGATTGCCGTCGGCATCAAACGGAGCAGGCACGCCGACCGGTGAGGAAAAAGCCATGTGATAGACCGGCTCCAGGACACCGAAAAACATCAGCCCGATGCCCATCCCTGCGGCGAACAACATGGCGAACCAACCGAAATAGCTGTAGTCGGGTTCCGCGTCCTTACCGCCTATGCGCACATTGCCGAGCGGGGTGACAATAAGCGCGAGGCAGGCAACGACGAAGATGTTGCCGGAGATGATAAAGAACCAGTCCAGGTTGGATGTCAGCCATTTACGCAAAGCGTCAAACAGGGGGCCAACATCATTTTGAAAAGCCAGCGTGAGGAAGGTGAACGCGGCAATTGTCAGGCCGGATACCAGAAAGACCGGATTGTGAATGTCCAGATTGAACGGGCCGACCTTGGCTTCAATATTGTCCTGGCCAATTTCATAGTCCGTGTCGATGATATTGGCATCGCCTTCAGGATTGCGGATGCCCTGGGATGTGTCGCTGTCGCTCATGGGCGCGTTCCTTGTGTTGGGTGAAAGGCGTTGTCTGACGTGGAATACGGCAATGCCATCGTGGCCGGAGTGGAAATCATTGATTTAGGACCAGATTCGACCGGTGTTGGAATAACAGTTCGCATTCGGGCCACTTTGTCCAGACCCGGAATTGCACCGGAGAATCGCATGGTACGAGCACCCTGGGTGCGTGTCGTATGACCGAATCCAATGAGACTGATCGCGTCACGGCAGATTGACCCTTTGGCTGCAAGGCAAGGCTCTGCGGCCAGCGCTCTCGCCAGTTCGGACGGGTATGTCAGATTACAAAGGGCGTATAGATGATCAATCAAAATTCCCTCCCTGATCTGCTCGATGAGAAACGATTGGAATACGCTCGAGAAGATGTTCCAGCGGTGGCCGCTATTTCGGAAATTTTGAAGTTTTTTTGGTTGGTCTTGGTGCGCTCCGCCACCGTTCCAAAATACTGTGAAGCAGGCGGGGCGTGCAGTCAAATACGGCATCTGGAAATTGGAAGGCGACGCGGATCGGCGTGAGCCGGTTAAAGCTCGGAATGAGTGATCAGATTCTTGATGCCAGTGCTGAGTCCCTGCAGGATTGATAGGCAACGCACTTGTTCCGCCCGGAGGATTTGGCTTCGTAGAGCGCCGTATCGGCCTTTTGCATCAGCGTCGAGAATTCCACGTCTTCGCGTGATGCGGTTGCAAGCCCGAGACTGCAGGTTATCGTCTGCTTCACCCTGTCGAACTGGCATTCATTCACGATCTTCTCGCGCAGGCGTTCGCAAACCTGCATGGCGTCGTCCATGTCGGTTTCGTTGAGGATCATGCAGAATTCTTCCCCGCCGACCCGGCCGAACACGTCAACAGCGCGCAGTTCACTTCCGACCGTGTGGGCAAATCTCGCCAACACTTCGTCGCCGGTGGAATGACCATGCATATCGTTGATCTGCTTGAACTTGTCGATGTCGAGCATCACCGCAGTAAACGGGCGCTTGGTTCGCCGGAAGCGCTGGATTTCCGTGTTGGCACGTTCAAGGAACGCACGTCGGTTCAAAATCTGGGTCAGATCATCGATGCTGGCGACGCGTTCAAGACTGATTTTCGCATCCATGAGCGCCTGATGATCTCGTTGCCGGGCGATTTCGTGGCCTACCCAGTCGGCGAACTGGCGTATGATCTGAATGTCTTCGGGCGTGAAGTCGCGTGTTCTTTTCTCAGGCGCAGAAAAGTTGATCGTTCCGTGGACAACACCGTCGACCAGCAAAGGAGCGCCAATATAGCTTTCCAGCGCAAAGATGCCGTAACAGGGGTGTTTCGCGAAAGGTGACTCTGCTGCATTCGACGTTGCGATCGGCTCATCGGCCGACAAGGCAACCGTGCAGTAGGTGTCCTTAAGGTCAAAGGACGTTCCCGGGACGAGTTCGGCATTCGGACTTAGGGCGTGGGTGATCGTGTAGTGCTCGTCAATCACATGCGAGATTATGCCGAAGGGAAGATCGAAATGCTCACAGCCGAGCCTCAGGATTTCTGCGATCTTGTCTTCGTGTCCGAGTTCGCGCGTTGACGTTATCGCATAGAGTTCAGCAAGCGTTCGTTCGGTTTTTTTCCGATCCGTAATATCGGTGACAAGCACCACGAGACCGTCCACTTCACCACTTTCATTGAGACGGGGCGTCGCCTCCAGAAAACACTCCCTGCTCACGCCATCCGGAAAGCTGAACCTTGCTTCGTGGGTTACCTTGTCGCCTGCCAACGCATTTTGGAAAACCGTGCGAACGATTTCTCTTTCCTTCCAGGGCAATCGGTCCCGAAGCCGGGTTCCCAACAATTCTTCCGGTGTTCCATTGAACCAACGGCAGCCGGTTTTGTTGATGAAAAGGCAGTTCCCGTCCTTGTCCGCTTCCGTGATGCTGGCCGACACATTATCCGCAATCAGCGACAGGTTCTTGTAGGCGCTTTCGGCCTGGGCTCTGGCTTCCTTCAATTCGGTGATATCCGCGCGAATACCGGCAATTCCCCCCGTGCGTGTGCGGGTCTCCGAGATCCTGATCCAGCGCCCGTCCTGCAGTTTCTGTTCAAGGACCTTGCCATCGGCTTTCTGGTGCCACTTCAGCCGCTCGCTGAGCCATTGCTCTTGCGGCAGGTCACCGGTGTCATATTGAGCCTTTCCGAGGCCAAATCTCAGGATGTCTTCGAACCGGTTGCCTGGAAACATTGCCGGAGCCGAATGGGCGTAAATGTCCCTGTAATTGTCATTGCACAGGACGAGCCGGTCGTCGGCATCAAATATCGCAAACCCTTCCAGAATGGCGTCCAGTGCGTCTTCCAGTGTGAGGGCAATGTCGCTGAGTTTGCTTTCAAGTGCTTTGCGTTCACTGATATCCCGGGCAATGAACAAGATGCCGGAGACATCACGTTCGGCGTTGAACAAAGGTGCGCTGACAACTTCAACCGTTGTTTTCGACCCATCGCCAAGAACAAGGTCGATCGTGTGCGTTAGTTTGTGCTGTTTTTCTGACGGCCCTCGATAGAGATCTGCCATCTGTTCGAATTGGGTGGGGTCGGCGAAGAAGCGCTTGGTTTGAGAACCGATCAGCTCAGTCCTGTCGACGCGGAACAGTGTCTCCATCGCCTTGTTGACGAAGACGATGGTTCGTTCGGCATCGGTCACGAGCACGCACTCTTTCAGATCGCCAAACGACTGATCCAGATTCAGAGTTATGCTTTCGATCATCAATGCCCCCGTTCCACGCGAATACCTCGGGTTCGACGTTATCAAGGGGATAAAAGTTTAAGAAATAGACTACGTAAAGGAAAATACCGCAGTTATTCAGAGATTTCTAAATTCAGTCGTGGGTGAGTATTTGTGATTACACAACCAACTAAGGTTTTGAGTTGGTTTCTACATAGTCTTTGACCCGATCAAGCGCGAATTTGATGTTTTCGGTTGAATTTGCGTAGGACAACCGGACATATCCCTCACCTAGAATTCCGAAGTCCGGGCCTCCGATCGTGGCGACACCTACGTCCTCGAGAAGTGCAGATGCAAGCTCTTTCGCCTTCCAGCCGGTTTCTTGAATATTCGGGTAAGCGTAAAAGGCCCCTCGTGGGGTCCGGCATGTAATGCCGTCAATTGCATTCAGCCCGTTGACGATCACCGACCGCCTCGCATCGAACTGCGCGACCATGTCGATGACTGCGTCTTGAGGGCCCTCAAGTGCCGCCAGCGCGGCGTATTGGGTCGGCGCATTGACACAAGACCAGGCGTTGACCGCAAGTTTACGCGCCTTGTCGATCAGTTGTTCCGGCCAGAGCGAGAAGCCGATACGCCAGCCTGTCATGGCATAGGTTTTCGACCAGCCGTCAAGCAGGATCAGGCGGTCACGCAATGACG
The DNA here is from genome assembly GCF_009363435.1 of Labrenzia sp. THAF82. Taxonomy (GTDB): domain Bacteria; phylum Pseudomonadota; class Alphaproteobacteria; order Rhizobiales; family Stappiaceae; genus Roseibium; species Roseibium porphyridii. The sequence goes on from NZ_CP045354.1 coordinate 1,150,810, forward strand.
GGAATTGCAGTAACGAAACATGTTCCATGCCATCATAGGTCATTTGAGAATAAATTTCGTCGGACAGAACCGCGACATTCGGGTGTTTTTCCAGGCCGCTGACCAGTTTTTCGATCTCAGATCGCGGTGTTACACCACCCGTCGGATTTGCCGGTGAATTCAAGATCAGCAAGCGTGTCTTGTCTGTGATCAGAGACAGCGTTTCTTCGGCTGAAAAAGCAAAGTCATTCTCTTCACGGATCGGCACCGGAACCGGGCGCGCACCTGTGAACTCGATCATTGAGCGATAGATCGGGAAGCCGGGATCTGGATATAGGATCTCCGTGCCGGCTTCGCCAAACATCAGGATGGCCATATACATCGTGACCTTGCCGCCGGGCACAATCAGGACTTGGCCAGGATCTGTCTCGGTTCCATGACGTTTTAGAAGGTCAGCCGAAACGGCCTCTCTCAGCGGCGCGATTCCCGTCGCCGGTGTGTATCCGTGATGTCCGTCCTGCAGCGCCTTGATGGCGGCTTCGACAATGTGAGCCGGCGTTTTAAAATCCGGCTGTCCGATGCCCAGATTGATGATGTCTCGGCCTTGACCGACCAGCTCGGTTGCGCGAGCCAATACGGCGAAGGCATTTTCTTCGCCGATCCGGTCAAAGCCGGCAATTGTTTTCAGCATCGGGATCTCCCGTTTCAATCTGTCCTTCCAGCAAAGGTAGTGTCTTCTGCAAATCCTTGGAAAGGCGGCATGAGGGTGAATCGGTTCGGGTGAGTGGCGGAAATTTCGAGCAGGCTCTCCCATTGCGCCACGTATGTGCTTATATTCGCCGCCAAGACGCCTGCTTCGCAGGCTTGACCATCACTCCTCATTCCAGGAAGTTGCGCAATGTCTGCGACACAGGACGCTTCTGCACAGATCCCTGTTACCGTGTTAACGGGGTATCTCGGAGCCGGAAAAACCACTCTTTTGAACCGGATTTTAACTGAAAATCACGGCCAGCGTTATGCGGTGATCGTGAATGAGTTCGGAGAGGTCGGTATCGACAACGATCTCCTGGTGGAGTCCGACGAAGAAATTTTCGAAATGAACAACGGCTGCATCTGCTGCACGGTCCGCGGCGATCTGATCCGGACTGTGCAGAACCTGATGAAACGCAAAAATGCGTTTGATGCGATCATAGTTGAAACCACGGGAATTGCAGATCCTGCACCCGTCGCCCAGACTTTCTTCATGGATGATGATGTTCGGGCCGCGGCGCGTCTAGATGCGGTTGTTGCCGTGGTCGATGCAAGGCATGTGCTTCAGCGGTTGGAAGATACTGAGGAAGCTGAAGACCAGGTGGCTTTTGCTGATGTCATCCTGATCAACAAGACGGATCTGGTCAGTTCCGAAGAATTGGCCAATGTCGAAGCCCGTATCCAGTCGATCAATCCGTACGCCGTGTTGCACCGGAGCGAGCGTTGCGGTGTCGAGATCGCGAAGGTTCTGGACCGAGGAGCTTTTGATCTCGACAGGATCCTGTCCCTCGACCCTCATTTTCTTGCACATGGTCACCACTCCGATGAGTGTGGCCCGAATTGCGATCACGATCACCACTCCGATGAGTGTGGCTCGAATTGCGATCACGATCACCACCATCACCGCGGTCACGATCATGCGCATGGCCGCCATCATCATCATGGGGACACCCACTCGGTGAAGAGTATTTCGCTCAAAGCCGGCGACCTCAATCCCGACATGTTTTTTCCATGGATCAATCAGGTGACACAGGTGCAAGGGCCGAACATCCTGCGTATGAAGGGCATTCTTGCTTTCAAGGACGATCCACAACGATATGTCATCCAGGGTGTTCACATGATTGTGGAAGGTGATCATCAGCGCGACTGGAAAGAAAGCGAGCCGCGTGAGAGCCGGTTGGTGTTCATTGGTCGCGATCTCAATTGGGATGTGCTTAGAGACAGCTTTGCCGCCTGCGCCGCTCAATAAGGATTCTCGATCTTGCCTACCGTAGCTCCCGTCGAGATCGACGGTTTTGTTGTTCGTGCCGGGTTTTTGAAAGACAGCGCTTATTTTGCGTCCGGCGAAGGCGAGATTCTGCTGTCAGGCCAGGGCGAGACAAGGCTCCGGCCACACAAGGCCGGGTTGCTTGCAGCGGTGCCGAGCATTGATGGCAGCGCGTTGGTGACCTCCGGCGACGATGGATGCATTTATCAGTTTGGGTCGGATGGGACACCTGTCCTGGTCGCAGAACGCGCTCGAAAATGGATTGATCTCATTGCGACCGGACCTTCCGGTGCGGTCGCTTTTGCAAGTGGGCGCACAGCCTGGGTCCACCTTGCTGATGGCAGAGAAAAAGAGTTCGCCCATGAGCGTGCCGTAGGCGGTCTCGCGTTTGCGCCAAAAGGAACGCGGCTTGCCGTATCCAGATATGACGGTGCAACCATGTGGTGGGCGGGGACCGATGGAGATCCCGTCGAACTCAGTTGGAAGGGCGCACATCTCGGGATCAGCTTTTCGCCTGACGGCAAATACCTGGTTACGGCGATGCAGGAAAACGCCCTTCACGGTTGGCGTCTTTCAGACGCGCAAGACATGCGCATGACCGGTTATCCTGCAAAGGTCAAATCCTTCAGTTGGTCGGCCAAGGGAAAATACCTTGCAACATCCGGTGCCAACGCTGCAATCCTGTGGCCTTTCTCTGGAAAGACCGGTCCAATGGGGCAGACGCCTCTACAACTGGGGACGCGTAACGAAACTCTTGTTAGCGCTGTTGCGTGCCATCCGGAAGAAGATGTCGTTGCTGTCGGGTATCAGGACGGCATGATCATGATGATCCGGTTTGCGGACAAAGCCGAAGTTCAGCTGCGACGGCCCGGAAAAGGCCCCATTTCCACAATGGACTGGGACAAGGAAGGCAAAAGACTGGCCTTCGGAACCGAGGAAGCCGAAGCCGGATTGATTTCCTTGCAGGACTAAGTGAGCAAGCGCGCCTAGAGCTGGAGTGGCCAAAATGATGCGTATCTTCATGCTGGTTGTCATGGTGATGAGCGGAACAGCCACTTCCCAATTGCCGGAATTCTCACAGCAGTACCGGCAACGCCTTGGCGGTGCGATCGACGCGCTGGAAGAGATCCTTGCAGATTTCAACCGGGATGCGTCCGCGCACGGATTGACCTCCGCTGAAGCGATTGCGCGTCAGCAGTCGTCGGAAGATCCCTTTGTACGTGCGCGTGGTGACAGTATGCTCAATGCGGAGATCCGGTTAAGCAGGCTCAAAGAGCAGGAAGTTGATCTGCAAAATGCGGGGCCGATCGAACGGCTGGTGATTTTTACGCGTGGTTTTGATCCTCAACTCGCTCAGGCAACGGCGGAAGACTATGAGCCGGCAGTACCGGTTACGACCGCAGGTTTTGCGAGTGCTGGTGTCGGTGCTCTCATCGGTTTTCTTGTGCTTCGTGTCCTTGCGGGCGTCCTGCGCCTCGGACGCCGTCGGAGGACGGTTTCCGATGAACGTGTCTAGGATACGCACCCGAGACTTCCTGTAGCTGCAGTTCCCGTGCGCCTTTCCTTAGGGCGTCAACACAAAGGGGAAGGCGGCAGCTATCATCATTCCTGCGAACATCGCCCAGATTACGCTCCGCGACAGCGCCATCACGGCTACGGCAAGCAAGGTTGCGGTCACCGTCTTGAGGTCCGCGGTGACGAGATTTGACGCAACAAGTGCCGCGATCACCGACACGGAAAGCCCCTCCAAAAACCGCTCCGTTTTTGGGGTTAGGGTCACAAACGACATCAGGACGGCCCCTGAAATGCGGGTGGCGAAGGCCGCGGCAGCCAGGATCACCACGGCCAGGGCATAGGACCAATCATCTGTCATGGTTGAAAACTGCGGTAACGCCACCAATCACGGCTCCAAGTATGATGTTCCAACCCGTTGGCAGCAGAGAATAGGTCAATCCGGATGTTGCCATGGCGCAAGCAACGGGGATCACCATCGAGGGTGAACTGCGTACCATCCCAAATACCGTCGCAGCAAAGAAGCAGAGCATCACAACCCCGAACCCGTAGGCTTCTGTGTTGCCCAGCAAATCACCGCCATAAGCGCCTGCGGCTGTGCTGCCAACCCAAAAGACCCACAACATCAGACCGCCACCCAGCAAGGGACCGAGATCGGTTTCGCCGCGTTGGAGCGCTCTTTGAGAATCTGCAAAATTTGCATCGCTCAAGAATGCGAGCGTCAAGAGACGCCGTCCTACAGGCAGTTGGTTGACCCATTTCGACAACGCTGCGCCCATGATTATGTGCCTGCCGCTGAGTGCGAGCGCTACGAGGCCAAGCGAAAAGAAGGCTATTGGGTCTTGCAGGAATTCCAGTGCTGCGAATTGCGCTGTTGCCGTATAGGCGAAGACGCTCATCATTGTCACTTGAAACGGGCTTAGACCTCTTTCGGTTGCCGCGATCCCAAAGGCAATGCCGAACGGGATCACAAAGATGCAGACCGGCAGCAGCCTGTGCATACCACGAACGACCCCTTCACGAGTCAGCGTGGTAATTGGCTGAACCGTGTTGTGCTCAAAGTTTCTAACCATAATTCTGGTTAGACAAAACTTCCTGTTGAGTGTCAACCAGAGTAGCGGTTAGAATTTGCGCATGTGCTATTCCGAAGGACATCCCGTGCGATTGATCGGCGGCAGGCTCGCGCTTGATTTCGTCAATACGGCCGATTGGACTGCCGACGGGCATATTGCACATGAAAAACTGCGCAGCTTGGCCGATCTTACGCTTTGGCTTGAGGCCGTCAATCTGGACTCAAAGCCGTTGGACAGTTTGGCAAATCTCATCCGTTATCGGGCATCACTTCGGCAGATCCTCCTGTCTGGTGGTGATCCCAGCAGTTTGAACGCCGTTCAGGCTCTCTGTTTTGAAGACGCCTCAAGCGACCCCATCACAAGACGTCAGCCGCTCCAGGCCTTGCTCGCCGCCTCAGCTGTTTCACTGCTGGCCGATTCCAGGGAGCATGAACGGATCAAAATGTGCCCGGGTGAAAATTGCGGTTGGTTGTTCATAGACGAAACAAAAAACGGAAGACGGACCTGGTGCAGCATGGAAAGCTGCGGAAACCGCGCAAAAGCGGCGCGCCATTATGCGCGAAAGAAAAACCGGGCTCCGGCAAGGGTATAGAGACCCCCATTGCGTTATTCGCGGGTGTGGTCACATCGCCGCGGTAAGCAGGAGAGCCGTCGTGGACCTATTGGACCAAGGACGGTTTTGACCGGCAGGCACGCAAACTGTAAGCATTTCATTTGTATATGCCTGAGCGGAAGGAAAGCCGGATGGATGCAATCACCCGGATGCGATGTTTCATTCAAGTTGTAGATTCCAAAGGATTTTCCGCAGCTGCCCGGGAAATGGGACGTTCCAAGGCACTTGTCTCCAAATATGTAGGTGAACTGGAAGATGAGCTCGGTGTCCGGTTGTTGAACCGAACCACCCGCCAAGTGTCACTCACGGAAGTGGGGGAGGCCTACTACAAGGAAGCCATCGAAATTCTGCAACGGATCGATGATCTGCAGGCGTCCGTCCAGTCGTCACATCAGGAGGTACGTGGCCGCCTAAGGGTATCCGCTCCACGGTCGATGGGTGATGACAGTTTGAATCGTGCGATGATGCAGTTCCTGAAACAATACCCTGAAATCAACCTGGATCTGCGCCTGGAAGACAGATTTGTCGATCTGGTGGAAGAAGGATTCGACCTTGCCGTGAGGGTCTCTCAACTGGAGGATTCAAGCCTGATTGCGCGAAAAATTGCTCCTTTCAGAACGGTCGTGTGCGCAAGCCCCAAGGTCATCGAAGCGCATGGTGCCCCGCGGGTTCCATCAGATCTGGCAAGCCGCCCGTGCATTATCGATACGAACTATCGTTACAAGCAGAATTGGGCCTTCCAGAACGATGGTGAGCGGCTTTCCGTGTCGGTGAAGGGTCCTTTGGAAGTCAACAGCGCAGCAGCAGCGCGGGAAGCGGCTCTGTGCGATTTGGGGTTCCTCAGAACGCCTCAGTTCTTCGTGGCAGAGGACCTCGAAGCAGGACGGCTGGTGACCCTATTGGAAGACTACGAAGAGCCGATGAGGGGCATTCACGCGGTTTATCCGCATAGAAGGCACCTTAGCGCTAAGGTGCGTGCGTTTGTCGATTTTCTGGTCGACTGGTTCTCATCCGGTGCCGCAAAGGCATGAAGCCAAACTTTCTCAACATGTCAGAGATTCGCCTTAGGTAAGTGCATTTGGAACTGACTGATTGAAATATTAAGTACATACTTATTTGGAGATTTTTGACGTAGTTCACCTTCAATTCTTAAGTTTAGGCGTATTAATTGGATTTGTTCGACGCTTTGTCTTGCAAAGTTAATGTATACACACCACACTCAAACTATGAACGAAGCACAGGAACAAATCGCAGCTGGCCTGGAACAGGTGTTCTGGAGCCGTGGTTTTGCAGAACCGAGCGTGCCTGAATTGCGTGCTGGCGTTGGTGTCAGTATGAGGACGCTCTACCGACATTTCCCGTCCCGGGAAGCAATGATCCTCGGTGCTCTGGAACATCGCCATCGGCGATACCTGAAATATGTGCATGAAGGCGTGTCGCAACCGGGCCTGGAAGCTGCGGAACAGCTGTTCGACAAGCTTGGCGGCTGGATGCGCATGACAAACGGCAAGGAGTGTTTCTTCCGCCAGGCGCTTGCTGCCAACCCTGACAGCACGGATATCGAAGCGACAGTGAAACGCCACAAAGGTGAACTGGTGAAGTTCTTCGGCGAGTTGAGCGGTCAGGAAGAATTTGCGTCGACACTCTACTTGCTTCACGAAGGGGTAACTGCCTGCTACGCGGAAATGGGAGAACAGGCGGTTGAAGATGCAAAGACCCTTGTTCGTCAGATGTTCAAAACATCGAACGCGCGCAAATATTCCTGAATTCAACCGATACGGACAAAAAACGGCGACTCAGGTCGCCGTTTCTGTTTTTGATTTTATTGGCTTATGCCAGTCTTGCCTTCGCAAGCCGTTCTTCCGCCATTGTGTCGGCAACCTGTTCTGGCGTGGAATTTTCGGTTTCTGCACGCTTGAAGATAGCAGACAGCGTGTCACCAATCGCCACCGTCTTTTCGCGCACCACTTGGTCGTCTTCGCCAGGTGATGCCAGTGCAATGGAGATCACGCCGCCGGCGTTGATTGCGTAGTCCGGCGCATAAAGAATGCCGCGCTTTTTGAGGGCGATGCCATCGGCGGGGGTTTGAAGTTGATTGTTGGCGGCTCCCGCAACGACTTTAGCCTTGATCTGCGGAATGGTTCGCGCGTTGAGGCCGGCACCAAGTGCGCAAGGAGCAAAGATATCCACTTCAGCCATGTGAGCCTCCGCCGGATCCACTGCTGTCGCGCCAAACGCATCAATTGCCTTGAGGACCGCTGGGGCATGAATGTCCGAGACGACGAGGCTGGCGCCTGCGTTATGCAGCTGCCGGGCAACGTCAAATCCGACATGCCCAAGGCCCTGTACCGAAACGGTTCTGCCACTCAGGTCATCATTGCCGAATACATGCCGTGCGGAGGCCTTAATGCCTTGAAACACGCCGAGCGCCGTATAGGGGGAAGGGTCGCCAAGTCCGGTAGCACTTGTGCCGCGCACATGCTCCGTAAACCTTGCCACAGCCTCCATATCCTCTGGCGACACCCCGACGTCTTCCGCCGTGACATAGGTGCCTGACAGACGGTCAACATGCAGCCCGAAGGCTTCCATCAATTCCACAGACTTGTGTTTTCGCGGGTCTGCGATGATCACCGCCTTGCCACCGCCAAGATCAAGCCCGGCAAGTGCGTTCTTGTACGTCATGCCGCGCGACAGGCGAAGTGCGTCAGTCAACGCATCAGCGGGATTGTCATAGGGCCAGACACGGCACCCGCCAAGCGCCGGGCCCAGTGTGGTGTCGTGAACCGCGATGATGGCGTTCAGCCCGGTTTCCTTGTCTTGTACGAAAACGATGTTCTCATGTTCACCCATTTCCGGATGATCGAAAACCGCGCTGTGGTGAACAGATGTGTGCAAGGCATTCATTGTTGGCTCTGTAAGGTTGTTGTCATTGCAAATATTTTAGCCAGAAATTGAGGTAAATTGTCTTTCTTATCCTCAATTTGCGATCAGAATTAGGAGATACATTCCAATTTTTGTCGGGTTATGTGAAATTTGTTCCAGGGGAGTTTTGCGACGCGGTAGACGATTTGCCATCTTCCTGCCGTCTTCTCTGGCCAAGGAGTGCGCTGGCAATGTAAAAATATTGCATTCGTTCTTTTGGATGAGACCGTTGCATCTTCTCAACTTGAACCCAATTTCGGCCCTTCCTGCCGCCGGCGGCAGGATTTTGATGTGCATTTTTGCATTGATGCTGTCGGTTGTTGTTGTAGCGGCACACCCTCATGTTTTTGTCGAAGCCAGGACGAAACTGGTTTTTGACGAAAACGGCCAAGCCGTTGCCGTCAATCATATCTTTCGGTTTGACGATGCCTTCTCCGCATTCGCTATACAGGGTTTCGATACGAACGGAGACGGAGTTTATTCACGCGAAGAGCTTGCCGAACTTGCCCAGGTCAACGTCGAAAGCATGGCCGACTTCGGCTACTTCACATTTGGTGACAACACCCGGGTCGAACTGGATTTCAACACGCCCACCGACTACTGGCTGGAAGTGACGACGGTTCCGCTTTCAGACTATTGGACAATGAAGCCTGAAGACTTTGAAGCCATTCAGGAAGATGTCCGTATGAACGGTGGTACTGCTCCTGAAGACGTTCAGCTGTTGGAATTGCATTTCACGTTGCCGCTCAAGGATCCAAGCGATGCGGACAATGTGATCACGCTGGATGTCTACGATCCGACTTATTATGTCGACTTTCGGTTTGGCAGCGAAGATGAGGCCGTTGGCACCGTAAATCCACCAGGAACCTGTCAGGTCACACGCAAGGAACCGCCGCCACTCGACGACGCAACCGCATACGCACTTGCGCAAATCGGTCCCGAGCAGCGCGATCTGCCGCCGGAATTGCAATCGGCGGCCGCCTCGCAGGTCAATCAGATGATCGTAAATTGCAGTGCTGTGGCCGCCACGGCTGCCAGCATGAACGAAGGTGCCGGTCAAGCGGTGCCAACAGGTACGGCATCTGTTCCTGAGACCGATGTTTCGCAAGCTCTACAGCAGCAAGCCGATGCAACGGACACGAGGGCGGCAGACGTTGTCGAGTCCACCCAGTCCGTCGTGACAGTGATTGACGGTTCTGATGCCACCACCGTTCCGACAGGCATCCTTGACCGTGTTTTCGGGACGATTGCCGTCAAGCAAAAGGAATTCTATCAGGCGCTGGTATCAAGCCTCCGGTCGTTCAGGAACAACCCGAATGCCATGTGGCTTTTGATCGGCCTTTCCTTTGCATATGGCGTGTTCCATGCGGCCGGACCCGGACACGGCAAGGCGATCATTACCTCTTATGTCGTTGCCAACAACGAAACGCTGCGCAAGGGTATTGTTCTGTCCTTTGCTTCAGCATTTGCCCAGGCGGTGACAGCGATCGTTCTGGTTGGCGGTTTCGCCGTTCTGTTCAACCTGACGAGCATTGCAATTCAGGATACGGCCCGATGGTTCGAAATCGGGTCCTATGTGCTGATTACCGGGCTTGGTGGGTGGTTGCTCTGGCAGAAAGCAGTGCGCCCGTTTGCGGCCATGGTCGCCTCACGAACTTCTGGCGGTGAACTGGCCTTTGCTGGCGCAGGTGGCCATCATCACGGTCATGATCACCATCATGAGATCGGGGCGGATGGCATCTGTTCCACTTGCGGGCACGCGCACGCACCGACACCTGACATGGTGCAGGGCAGGATTACTTTGGCTCGTGCGGCCTCGATCATCCTTGCAGTTGGATTGCGGCCCTGCACAGGTGCTCTTGTTGTTCTTGTGTTCGCCCTTTCGCAAGGAATGATCCTCGCCGGTGTGGCATCCACTCTCGCCATGGCCGTCGGCACAGGCATTACCGTTTCACTGCTCGCCGGTCTCGCCGTCGGCGCTAAAGAGCTTGCCGTCAAGCTTTTCGGTGAAGGCAGCCCGATGTCGATCGGCATCCACAGGTCGATCGAGATTCTGGGAGCGGCGATTGTGTTTCTGCTCGGCCTGACGCTGTTGATTGCATCAGTGGGCTGGGGCTAAGGCGCACTCTTCTGTCTTTAAAGCGCCAGTCTTTTTTCCCTATAGGCTCTGGCCGCATCGCCAAACGCAGCAAACAGTTTCCTGGAAGGTCCATCGGTGGTCACCCAATATTCGGGATGCCATTGTGTGGCGAGAACGTAGCCTGGGCTGTCCTTTACCGAAACAGCTTCAACCGTGCCGTCTTCGGCCTGCGCTTCAATCGTGAGGCCGTTGCCGAGATCGCCGACAGCCTGTCTGTGGAGAGAATTGACTTCAAAGGGTTCTGCACCCAGCACCTTTTCCAAACAGCCGCCCGGTGCAACCTCAATCGGATGCGCGATGCGGAAGCGTTCATCCTGATTGTCCGATTGCGGCGCGCGGTGATCCCGCCGTCCGGTCATGGCCTGAATCTCGGTGTGCAAGGTGCCGCCTAGCGCGACATTGAGTTCCTGCATCCCTCTGCAGATCGCGAAGACGGGAATGCCGCGTTCAATCGCTCTTTTCAAGAGAGGTAAAGTGGTCGCGTCCCGGTCCGGATCGTAAGGACCGTTCTCCTCAGTCGGAACTTCGCCGTAAAGCTGCGGATTGACATTGGACCGGGCGCCCGTCGCAACCACACCGTCTACCTGATCAAGGGCTGCATCCAGGTCCATTTCCACGCCGAGGGATGGCAGGATCATCGGGATTGCATCCGAGCCTTTCAGAATCGCATGCAGGTAAGTCGAGATGACGGCGTGCCAATTGAAGCCGTCTATGGATTTCACGTCAGCAGTGACCAGGACGAGAGGTTTTGTCATGTTGAATTCCGAAAAAAGGAGGCATTGGTCTCAAGTGTGAATTGAGAGCCAGATGTAGCGGAGGTCGGGTTAGTCCAGCAATCCCAGATCTTGTGCGACTTTGTAAAGCTGGGCTGCATTCTTGTTGCCGACTTTTTCGCGCAGGTTCAACCGGTGCGACTCAACAGTGCGCACACTGATGCCAAGTTCCTTGGCAACTTCCTTGTTCGGCTGGCCCTTTGCCACAGCGGTCAGGACCTGCCTTTCCCGATCTGTCAGCCCGTATGGGTCCTCAACAGGTGCTGACGTTCCGGCTCCCACAAGTGTTGGACCAACCGCGGAAGAGAAATAGTATCCGCCCGTTGCGACGCTTGTGATCGCGGTGATCATCTCCGTTGCTGAGATGTCTTTCAGGATATAGCCGCGCGCGCCTGCCTGAACGACGCCGCGAACATATTCCGGGTTGTCGTATATCGACAGCATCAACACGGCGATGCCGGGCATTGTCTTGCGGATCTGCATAGCCGCTTCAAGGCCATTCATGACCGGCATTGAAACGTCCATGAGAAGAACGTCGGGTCTGAGTTCCTGCGCGAGCGCCAGCGCGTCCCGACCGTTTTTTGCTTCACCGACGACTTCCAGCTCCGGAACTTTCTGGAGACGGGCGCGGATACCGTCCCGAACCAGTTCATGGTCGTCAGCCAACAACACTCGAATGGGTTTGGTGGTGGCTTGTGGCGGCGGTGGATGCATCGTCATGCCGGTATCATGCCGCCTTTGCTGCCGCATTGTCGAGCGGCATCTGAACCTTGATCCGGGTGCCGCCGGAGGAACGCCGGCTCAGGGAGAGGCTGCCGCCATAGGTCTCGATCCGTTCGCGCATGTTGCGGAAGCCTAGCCCGCCGGATTTCGGCAACGGTCGGGGAAGTCCGACGCCATTGTCTTCGACGGACAGAACAAGCGACTGCAATCCGACTTTCAGGCTGATGCTGACCTCGTTTGCCTGGGAGTGTCGAGCCACGTTCGTCATGCATTCCTGGACCACACGGTAAAGGGCAGTTTTAGCGCCCTCCGACAATCTGCTGTGACATTGTTCTGCGGTCACATTTACGGTTATGCCGGACTGATTTTGAAATTCCTTGCCCAAACTGCCGAGAGCTGCAGCAAGTCCCATATCGTCAAGAACGCTTGGTCGAAGGTCGCGGGAGATCCTCCGAACTTCTGCAATCGTGCCGTCGAGTGTCTTCAGGCACTTGGCTGCCTGGACTTGAAGATCCGGATCCCTGTTCGCTTCGCTATGGATCATTTCAACGCCATAGCGCACGGAGACAAGCAATTGCGAGATGCTGTCGTGCAGTTCCGTTGAAACCCGCTTGCGCTCCTGTTCCTGGACCTGGAAAATCCGGTTGGTCAACTCTTTCAGTTTGCTGTCAGCAAACCGTTGTTCGGAGAAGCGCACGCCGGCGATCAGCGAGCCTGCAATAACGATGGCTGCAAGCGTGATCATGAAAATGACAAACAGGGTCTGTCGGATACTGAGAGCGAACTCCGTCCGGATCGCAGCAACTTCGCGTGCAATATCGTCAGTGTAGAGACCGGTACCGAGCATCCAGTCCCACTTGCTCAGCAGGATCGCATAGCCGAGCTTTTCTTCCACCGACCCGGTTGAAGGCTTGTGCCAGACATACTGATGAAATCCTCCACCTTCCTTGGCTGCTCCTATCAGATTGCGGATTACGTAGTCGCCGTTGTTGTCCTGCAGGTCCCACCAGTTGCCCCCGACCAGATGCGGCAGTTTCGGGTGAACCACATTGGTGCCGTCCAGCTGATAGACAAAGAAGTATCCATCATAGTCGAAGGTGAGGTTTTGGAGGATTTCCTTCACTTCGGCCTGGGCTGCCTCACGGCCGTCCGGCTCGTCTCTGTAAATCTGTTCAATGGACGTCAGTGCCAGGCTGACATAGTTGCGAATTTCCTGCCGCTTGGCGGCGAGAATACGTTGCTCGACGGACTGGGTTTCAGCATTGATGAGTTCAAGCGATTGATAGTAGGTCGCCCCCCCGATCAGCAGCGAGACCGCGATCAGCGGTAAAATGGTGATGAGCAGCAATTTGGTCTTAAATGTCACTAAATTCGCCCTCTTGTTGCACCAATACTCATTGCTCTTGCCATCTCTTGCGCACATCTCGGTAGAACTACTGAGAAGTTGCGCAGAACCACGAATAGATTTGCGGTCACTCCGTCAACTAGACATACGTCGAGATCGGTGCAAGTGTGTATTCCGATCTGAAATCGGGTCCGTTTAGGGAGGAAACTAATGGATCGTCGTTCGTTTATCAAAAAGGCTGGCCTGGGCGCTGGCGGTATTGCTGCTGGCTCCGCTCTTGCTGCTCCGGCAATTGCGCAGGGCACCACCGACATGGTGATCGTGTCCACGTGGCCGCGGGATTTCCCAGGACTGGGTATTCCGGCACAGCGCCTTGCCGCTCGTATCGCCGAGCTGACCGAAGGCCGTATCAACGTTCAGTATTTCGCTGCTGGCGAGCGCGTTGGCGCGTTTGACTCCTTCGACGAAGTTGCTTCCGGTAACGCGCAGGCCTACATCGCCGCCGACTATTACTGGAAAGGCAAGCATCCGGGTTGGGCAGCATTCACTGCTGTACCGTTCGGCCTTACTGTCACCGAAATGGACGCCTGGATTAAGTTCGGCGGCGGCCAGGAGCTCTGGGATGAGCTGGCAGCTGGCTTTGGTCTGAAAAACTTTGCTTGCGGTAACACCGGCGTTCAGATGGGCGGCTGGTTCAACAAGGAAATCGAAACTGCTGACGACCTGAAAGGTCTGAAGATGCGTATTCCGGGTCAGGGCGGTGACGTTCTGGCGAAACTCGGCGCATCTCCGGTATCTCTGCCAGGTGGCCAGATTTACGAAAACCTTGTCTCCGGCGCGATTGACGCGACTGAGTGGGTTGGCCCGTTCAACGACTACTTTATGAAGTTCTACGAAGCGGCCAAGTACTACTACTATCCGGGTATGCATGAACCGGGTGCCATGTTGGCCATGGGCTGCAACAAAGACTGGTTCGACGGACTTTCCAAGACCGACCAGGCCATCATCGCAGCAGCATGTGCGGAAGAAAACGCCAACACCATGGCGGAAACAAATGCCAACAACGGTGTTTATCTGAAGCGCTTGATCGAAGAACACGGCGTTGAACTGAAAGAGTTCAATGACGAGATCTACGATGCGTTCGGTGAAGCTGCACAGGAAGTTCTCGAAGAGGCAATGGATCACTCTCCAGAGTCCAAGAAGATCTTCGAAAGCGTTGTCAATGCGCGCCAGGAAATCGGCAGCTGGATGGCAATCTCCGACGTTGCTTATTCCAACAAGCGTAACCGCGTTCTGGGCATTCCGTCCTAAACATGGTTCGGAGCTAAAGGGGCGGGAGAAATCCCGTCCCTCTTCGCATTGACAAGACTAAAAAAGGCAAAGCCACGATGACGGCCTTGGACGGGGTTCAAGACGGCTCGTCTGCCATAAATTCCGACGGTTCACATTCGTCCGGTAGTGCTCGCATCTACCGCCTTTTCGGGTGGGTTGTGCTTGCAGTCATGGCAGCGTTTCTGATCAACAACTACCTCACGTATTGGCAGAACCTGCCCGGGATTTCCCCCATTTTCGGTGGAAAGGCAAACGGATCGATGCCGATCCTTTGGTCCTGGCTGCAACTGGCAATCTATGCGGCATTCGCTCTTTGGGGCATTTCCTACGTATTGCGATCAGGCGCAACACTGCGCGAAGACAGCGCCAGGATCAGTCAGATCAATGCCTATCTGATCCGAGCCGCGTTTTTTGCCGTGCTGATCGTAGGCCTTGTCGATGCTGCTATCTCATTTTTGCGTGTGGAAGGTTTGCTCGCAGGTGTGGTTGGCGAACAGCTGGCGGAAGATCTCGGCAAATCGCGCTTCCGTGGCGCATATGTTCATATGCCGCTGATCGCTGCATCGGTGGTGATTGCCGCTTTCACCAGAACGCTCGGTTTTACCTGGCTGGCACTGCTTGTTGTCGGTGCCGAGCTCATGATCGTGATCGGCCGTTTCGTTTTCTCCTACGAACAGGCCTTTCTGGCTGACCTCGTGCGCTTCTGGTATGCGGCACTGTTCCTGTTCGCCAGTGCCTATACGCTTTTGGAAGAAGGCCACGTGAGGGTCGACGTCTTCTATGCGGGCATGGCTGCGAGGACCAAGGGGTATGTCAATGCCGTCGGTTCCGTGGTCTTGGGCATGAGCCTTTGCACTGTGATCCTGGTTATCGGCATGGGCGGCAAGCAAAACATCATCAACAGCCCGATCTTGAGTTACGAAGTGACCCAGGCCGGATTTGGCCTTTACGTGAAGTATCTCATGGCGGGTTTCCTCGGTGTCTTTGCCGTGACCATGATGGTCCAGTTCGTGGCCTATTTCCTGGACGCTGTCGCCGACATTCGCGGTGAGCCCGGCGGACGGGATCATGACAGCCATTCTGTTCAATAGAGCCTGACGAGACCACTTGATATGGAACTTTTCTTCCTCTTCCTTCTTGTCGTCCTGATGGCTTTTGCCTTGGGGTCCGGCTTTCCGGTCGCCTTTGCCCTTCCGGGATCGGCCATTCTGACCATCGGCATTGCTGCAGGATCGGGATACCTGTTTGCCGGTGATCCGGCAGCCTATTTCGCCCATGGCGGGGCCGGACAGTGGCTTAGCGCAGGTGTCACGAACTTCCGAGGCATCTATTGGGAGGCGGAACGAGATACGCTGATCGCCATTCCGCTTTTCGTTTTCATGGGCATCATGCTTCAGCGCTCGAAGATTGCTGAAGATCTGCTCGTGACCATGGCGCGTCTATTCGGTCCGGTTCCCGGCGGTCTCGGCATTTCGGTGGTGTTCGTGGGCGCTCTTTTGGCAGCGACCACAGGTATCGTTGGTGCGACTGTAGTCGCCATGGGCCTGATTTCGCTTCCGGCGATGCTGCGCAACAACTATTCGGTGCCCTTGGCGACCGGCACGATTGCCGCGTCCGGCACGCTCGGTCAGATTATTCCTCCGTCCATCGTTCTCATCATTCTGGCCGACCAGTTGGCAAGTGCGGTGGATCAGGCAGGGTCGCTGCGCCAGACACTTTACAAGGACAGTACCGGCGAGATTTCCATGCCGTCGGATTTCTCGGTTGTCTCGACCAGCGCCGGTGAAATGTTCCTCGGGGCGTTTCTGCCGGGTCTTGTTCTGGTCGGCCTCTATATGCTGTTCATTCTCGGCTTTGCCCTGCTCAACCCCAAGGCGGCTCCGGCCGTCCATGAGGAAGGTACTTTCACACGAAAGTTCGCGGGCAAAGTGGTTATAACCCTGGTGCCGCCGCTGGCTCTGATCTTCCTGGTGCTCGGCTCCATCATTGCCGGTATTGCGACAGTGAACCAGGCCGGTGCCATTGGCGCCGTCGGTGCGATGATCATGGCCGGCTACCGTCTCCGCGAAGGCAAGAAGGGCGCTTATTCGCCGGCTATCCTTGCGGTGATCGCTCTGCTTGGACTTGCGATGGTGATCAGCTTCATCGGAGCGGTGAACATCAAGCTGGTTACGTCCAGCCAGGATGTGCTTGGTCTTGTGCTTGCGCTGATAGCTGTCTCTCTGCTGCTGATTGCCATTTTCTGGTCCGGCTGGCGCACGCTGCAACTTGAAAACACCTTGCGTGGTGTCATGGTGGAAACGGCCAAGACGACGTCACTGGTGTTCATCATTCTGCTCGGCGCTGCCATGCTCACATCGGCCTTCAGGGCCTTTGGTGGGGAGGAGCTTGTCAAGGACTTCCTGCAGGGTTTGCCGGGAGGTTTCTGGGCTCAGTTCCTGATCGTCATGCTGGTGATCTTCATTCTGGGCTTTTTCCTCGACTTCATTGAGATTGCCGTGGTGGTCGTGCCGATTGTCGCGCCCATTCTGCTTGCAGATCCGTCAGCAAACGTGACGGCCGTCTGGCTCGGTGTGATGATCGGTCTCAACATCCAGACATCGTTCCTGACACCGCCGTTCGGGTTTGCGCTGTTTTACCTGCGCGGCGTTGCGCCGGCAGTCGTCAAGACGCTGGACATGTACAAGGGCGTGATCGCCTTTATCTGCCTGCAATTGTTGGCGCTTGGTATTGTCGGCCTTTACCCGCAGCTGGTGAACTATCTGCCGAACCGGTCGACACTTCTGTCTGAGACTGCGCCGCCGCCCAAGAACCCGCGTCTGCAATACTGCATGGAGCGCCTTGTTCATGAGGATTTCCAGCAGAACGGCAGCTCGATTCTGACCGCGATCCAGAATGCGGAAAGTATCGACATGAGTTATCTTCCGGAAGATCTCCAGGAAGACATGGCCGAGGGTTTTGCGAAGGCAAGAGAAGCTCTGCCCTTGATGCAAGCCATCAAGGACGCAGAGAACCAGGTTGCTTCAGCCTCCGGCGACTACCGACCGATGCACATTCAGGTGCGGGCGCTGGAGCGCGATGCGCGCCGGATCGACGAACGCATCGAAGAACTGCAGGTTGTTGTCGACAGGTCCGGCGAGGGGGGTGTCTATTCTCCTGAGCAAGGCGAGCGTGCGCAGGCGCGTATCGAGGCTCTTCAGAAAGAGCATGACGCCCTGTTGGCCGAGATCCCCGAGGCCTGGGAAAATGTCTATGGCGAGTTCTCCCAGATCCAGAAAGCGGAAAACACAGCCCGGCTGACCTATCGCAGGACAGTTGACCAAGCCTATGAACCGATGCTGGAGTTGAAGGCAATCCTGGCCGATGCCGATACGGTTGCAGCTTTCAAACCGGAGCTGGAAGCGCTGAAGCAAGAGGTTCCCCAGCTTGAGCCGGATGCCGCAGTGGAAGCGATTGCTGCCATGCGGTCAAAGGTCGGTGCTGCAGAAGGGACCAGTGATATCCGAAAGGGTCTGACCGAAGCTCGCAAGATCATGCGGAGCCGTGAACCGAATGCGGAAGCCGCGGTTGAAGAGATCAACAAATCTCTGGAGGCGCTCGATGCGGATCTTGCCTGGCGCCAGAAAGCGGCAAATGAAATCCTGCCGCAAATTGCCGCCTATGACGCTGCAATTGTCAACAATATCGGTTTGCGTCAGCAAAACCGGTTGCCGAATGACATGGCTCTGGACGTAGCAGCCTGCCTGTCCGATCACAGGGACATTTCCCTGAGCTTCTGATCATCAGAACACACGTTATAAAGGAGCGGGAGGAACAATCCTCCCGCTCTTTTCTTTGGTTCTCCGGTTAAATAGGTTGGACCCGGCAAGATGGCCTTAAGGCCAGACAGTGCGGCCAGTTCATCGACAGGGGAGAGCGATATGCGACGAACAGGACGTTGCCTTTGCGGTAAAGTAACCTTTTCGGCAGAGGCGATGCCGCGCTTTCAGGCTTGCCATTGTTCCTCATGCCGCAAATGGGTTGGAGGCCCGTTCCTTTCCGTTCCCTGTGAAAGGGCCGAGTTCAAAGGACCCATCAAACGGTATGCTTCAAGCGAAGGTTTTGAGCGTGGATTCTGCGAGACCTGCGGATCCAACCTCTTCTTTCACCCGATTGGCAGCGGGTTGCATGGCATCCCGATTGGCCTTTTCGACGGTCAATCGGATCTGCCATTCAAGGCTGAGTTCTTCATTGACGAGAAGCCTGAAAATTATGCGTTTTCAAACGATACCAGACGCCTGACGGCTGCCGAGTTCAGGGACAAATTTCGCAAGTAAAGAAGCAGGCTTCAGGCCTTTGCCGGTATTCATCCGGTCCAATTTACGCCGCTTGCGAACATATAGCCCGATCCATAAACGGTTCTGATGACTTCAGCTTCGCCCTTTCTCGTCAGCTTTTTTCTGAGACGCGAGACTCGCACGTCAATCGAGCGATCCAGGCTTTCATCCCGCCCGCCATGCTCAAGCAGATAGTCACGCGTCAGGACCCGCTTCGGCGCGCGTAGCAAGGCTTCCAACAAAGTGGCCTCGCCGGTTGAAAGGAATGTTTCTTCTCCCTCGGGAGACGTCAGGCAGTGCGATGCCGGTCGATACGCCCAATTGTCAAACCGGGCAATCTCGACCTTTGACTCTGACTGAACCTGATCTGAACTGCGCCGCAAGATGGATCTGATCCTTGCCACGACCTCGCGCGGGTCGAATGGTTTGACCACATAATCGTCAGCGCCCAGTTCCAGCCCCAGAACGCGGTCTGTAGAGTGGCCGCGTGCCGACAGGACGATGATCGGGACCGAGGACTGACGTCTGATTTCGTTGATGAGGGCCATGCCTTCCATGTCCGGAAGTCCCAGATCCACGATACAGGCGTCCGGAGTTTCCCGCTGCAGCGCATCAAGCACCTGCGCCGCAGTTGAAAAAACCCTGCCTTCCATTTCAAACTGAAGCATGGCGTCAATCAGCAAATTGCCGATCTCCGGTTCATCATCGACGATGAACACCGAGCGTTTGGCGCTTTGAACCGAGTGTGTCTGCAATGGAAGCCTACCTCTTGGGTGAAAGAATCTGCTGCAGCGTGTCCGCAAGTTGATCATCTGCAAACGGTTTCGCCAAGACCGGGAATTCGCATTGTTGCCCATGACCTGAAAGCGAGGACCAGTCTGCATAGCCCGACATGAGCGCTATGCCGAGATCGGTGCGCTTTTGACGAATTTCGCGGGCCAGTGCCAGACCGTTGATTTGTCCTGGCATGACAATGTCGCTCAAGACCCCGCGAAGCTCGGGAAGGTCCAGAGCGAGTGAACGGGCATCCTCGGCACTTTCCGCAAGCAGCACACTGTAGCCAAGGTTTTGTAGTTGATCGGTGACGGTCGTGGCAACATCGGGATCGTCCTCAACCAACAGCAACAATTCGCCTTCACCCTGTTTGAAGTCATTTGCATCAGCTTCCTGACCAGGTGGACCGTCTTGTTTTTCGAGCCGTGTGAAAGGCAGATAAAGCGTAAAGCAAGTGCCTGTGCCAAGCGCGCTGCTGACACTGATGGCACCGCCGGATTGCCTCATGAAGCCATAAACCATGGACAAACCAAGCCCGCTTCCGGTGCCGAAATTCTTGGTGGTGAAGAATGGTTCGAACAGTTTGAGCTGAGTATCTTCATCCATGCCCGTTCCGGTATCTTCGACGCGGATTTCCGCAAAACGTCCCTTTTGAACACCAAGATCGTCGGCCTCTCGCTTGTTGAGGCGCGTCTCGGCAAGCGCAATGCGCAACGTGCCGCCTTCTGGCATTGCATCACGCGCGTTGAAAGCCAGATTGATGAGGGCCGTTTCCATCTGGGTGGGGTCAATACACGCGGCTATGTGCACATCCGCTATCTCGGTTTCCATCCTGACGGCTGACGGCAAGGACCCTTCCAGCAATCCGCTGACATTGGTCAGAACCTGGGCCAAAGGTACGGTTTGAGGATCGATTGCTTCGCCTCTGCTGAATGCCAGAAGGCGTTGGATGAGGTCCGATCCTCTTTTTGTCGCCTCGCGCATGGGCGCTACCTTGCTGTCCAGCGCCTGTTTTGAAACGGGTTCCTCCATCCGGCTGAGGCTCAACAGATTGCCCATCAAGATGGCGAGCAGATTGTTGAAGTCATGCGCAAGGCCGCCGGTTAATTTGCCCACCGCGTCCATGCGCTGAGATTGGACGAGGGCCGCTTCCGCCTGTTTCTGATCGGTTGCATCCAGAGACAACACAAAAATGCCGAGCGTTCGACCGTCCTGGGTCATGTCCGGAATGAGCGTGGAACGCATATAGGCAGTGGACCCGTTGGGCCGCTTGCGCTGATATTCATATGAAACCGCGTTGCCCTCAAATGCGTGGTTGATGTGCGGTTCGAGCTCGGAAAAAAGATCTTCGCCGACAACCTCAGGTGCTGGTCTTCCAGCAATCGAAACGACGGAATGTCCAAACCAGTCTGCATACCGGCGATTGGCGAACCGAAATACA
Source organism: Labrenzia sp. THAF82 (assembly GCF_009363435.1). Taxonomy (GTDB): domain Bacteria; phylum Pseudomonadota; class Alphaproteobacteria; order Rhizobiales; family Stappiaceae; genus Roseibium; species Roseibium porphyridii. The sequence continues at coordinate 1,171,770 of NZ_CP045354.1, forward strand.
GGTCCAGGTGCGATATAAGCAATCAGAGCTGGAATGTTGTCGGTGACGAGACGCAACCAGTCCTCGCTCTGTTGCAGCGCACGTGTGCGCTCCTGCACCGTGCGTTCGAGCTTCTCCTGACGCTGCCGTTCCTCGGTAACATCGGAATAGATCGTGACGAAACCGCCCTGCGGCAGAGGTGTTCCCGAGACAGCGATTATTTGCCCGTTCGGACGAACTCGTTCAAAATAGTGTGGTTCAAACAGCTTGGCTCGTTCGATCCTCCGGGCGATCTTGCCTTCAATGTCACCTTCGCCATATTCGCCGCGCTCGGCATTGACGCGAATGAACGCTTCCAGATGAGAACCGCGTTTGACGATTTCCCTTGGCATGTCGAGCATGTCGTAAAGCCCGCGGTTCCACGCAACAAGCCGAAGCTCGTTGTCGAACACCGTGAACCCCTGACTGATGTGATCGAGCGCTGCCTGTAGCAGGTCTATCTGTGCTCTCAGCTGTTGTGTCTCCTCCATGTGGCGAGAATAGTTCAAAATCGATGGAGACTGAACTGAAGAAACATAGTCCGAAAGGTGAGCCTTGAGGACCGAAGTCTTCTGAAGATGTGTGCAATTCAGTCGAGCGATCTAGACGATATCAGGCCCAGCTTGGTCGTAATTGGACCGCCTTTCGCAGAGTTTGGGCGCGATCTCTTGGCAATCAGAACTCAGATGGTGAGTTTTGGAAAGACGGCAGTAAGCATTTTAAAGGTGCGCTGATTTCAGTTTCCTTTGCGCTCTCCTGTGAAGGACGCAAGAATGCCTTTTCGACCAAGAGGGCTGCGCTTTTCAGTCAGAAACGTGTCACAGACATTGCATTTCAGGTCGAATTTTGAAGAATGGCGACGAATTCAGATTGCCATTGACCAAAAGAGCAGAATGACGAAACCCGACCTTAAGAAGACAAATCCAACGGTCCAGGATGTTGCACGCGCCGCCAAGGTTTCCTCGGCGACAGTGAGCCGCGCACTGTCCATGCCGGACCGTGTCTCGGTCGAAACCCGCAAAAAGGTTGCTCTGGCGATCGAGCAGACCGGCTATGTTCTGAACCATGCCGCCCGCAACTTGCGCCGGCGCGATACCGGGGCCATCGTCGCTCTTGTGCCTGATATCGGCAATTCCCATTTTTCAAACATTCTTCAAGGGATCGAAACCGTTTGCGCGGAAAAAGGTCTGAAGGTTCTGATTGCGGATACACGCAAACCCTCCATGTCACGCTCCAGTCTCAGCGACTTCTTCAGCCGCAACAATTGCGATGGGATCGTTATTATGGACGGTCACTTTTCGATAGCGGGCATTCGCGCAGCCAATCCCAAGCTGCCGCCTATCGTCACCGCAGGCGAATGGAGTGATGATCCCGCCGTACCAATCGCGGTGGTGGATAATCTGCTCGGCGCGGAATTGGCCGCGGCACATTTGCTGGAACTCGGACACAGGAAGATCGGGCATGTCACGGGGCTGCTCACGCACAAGCCGGGTTGCGACAGGCTCGACGGTTTCAAGGCGACCCTCTCGGGTGCGGGCCTCGATCCGGCAGCAAATTGGGTATTTGAAGGTGATTACACACTGGAAATCGGAACACAGGCCGCTGCCGCATGGTTGGAGCTGGAGGACAGGCCAACCGCTGTTTTCTGCGCCAGTGATCGCACCGCATTCGGGTTCATATCGGCGCTCAGTGCTGCGGGAGTACGTGTTCCGGAAGATGTCTCGGTCGTCGGCTACGACGACATCGACATCGCTGCCCATTTCGTGCCGCCGTTGACGACGGTTCATCAGCCCCGGCGTGCCATTGGCGAACGGGCTGCCAAGCTATTGCTCACACTGCTTCAAGGTGGGCGTCCCGATGAAGGCAGTGCCCTGCTTGAGCCCTGGCTCGAAGTGCGCAAAAGTTCGGTGGAGTTCGGCTGACCAGAAGGGGGCTGGCTGGCACATCACTTTTCAGAAGAGTTGACCGGAGACATGCTCGACCTTGTCGGAGTGCTCGGTCTTTGCTTCCAAATAGATGACTGCCGATTTCGTTGATTGTGCCTTCGGCATGATCGTTCCAAAGACAGCCAACAACGCTCCGGTCATATAAATGGAAAGACCAGTCAGGGTTAGCATTGAATAATGTGTCCGACCATCAAACAGCTGCAGCACAAAGACCATTGCGGGTCCGAGGGCGGTGATGGCCGCAATAACGGATGCAGAGACCAGTGGAACGGCCTTTTGGACCAGATATAGCGGGAAGGCGATAACTGCCAAACCGACGAGTACGATCAAGGTCAGCTCACCTGCAGGTGTCTCTTGAGCTTTGTCATCTATGCCAAACTTGAAGGCTGTAAAGGCGACAAGTGCATATAGAACAAATCGCAGACCGAATTGTGCAAGGGGTCCAACTCCTCGGGTGTTCAGGCGTACGGAGTAGAGAATAACAAACGCTGTGCAGCCACCGGAAAAGGCTGAAAGGCCCAAGCCAACCAGAGCATCGATCATGCCTCCGCGAACGAAGCCGGAATAGCCGAGTATGGTTATAGCGGCCAGTACAAGCAACGATATCAAAATGGTCAGATGCCCGACCTGGCTTGCCCGTGTCGAGGGGGATGCTGCTTCCGGCAATCCAAGCCTGGCGCCCATGATTGTTCCCAGTGGAACCATCCCGGAAAAAATGGTGAAGACTACCGCAGGTTCGATCAGTTGAACGGCAGCGAAATAGGATGTCCATGTGAGTGCGGCGAAGACGTTGAGGGCAACAACCGTTTTCCATGCGCGAATGGAAGCCACGATTTCATTTGGCCGCACCAGCAGTGTCGCAAGCGTGCAACCGCAAACGGAAATGCCAAAGACCCAAGCTCCAACGAGAAACGAACTCACGTTTTGAAAGACAGTGCCGAGATAGACCGCCTGAAACGCTTCAAGCGTCACAAAAGCAAGACAAAAGACTATGCCAACTTGTGTGGGCGACATTGCGTTTCAGCTCCAAATGATCTCGTAAAGGAATAAAAATCATGTAAAATCTCGAAAGAAAAAGGAGTTTTTCTCCAATTTGCATGAGAAAATAGAATGGATAATTCAACGTCCAATTTGCCACCTCTTTCTCGTCTGAAGCCCTTTGAGGCAGCTGCCCGATGTGAGAGTTTTTCACTGGCTGCTGAAGAGCTCGGGCTGACACAGACAGCGGTCAGCAAGCAAATTGCCCTTTTGGAGGCTGAGCTGGGATTGGCGTTGTTTGAACGTCGAAATCGGGCCGTTTTCCTGACTGAGGATGGACGCAGGCTAGGTCAGGTCGTCGGTTCTGCACTGTCGGAAATTGCCGCGGAAATTGCGATCTTGCGCGGTAACCGACGCGGTGGTGAACTGGTTCTTCATTGCCAGCTATGTGAGGCATTCTATTGGCTCATGCCGCGCCTTTCCCGGTTTCATCAACAAAATCCGGGTATCGAGTTGCGGGTCGTGAGTGCGCAAAAGCCATTGACGCACGCTTCAGGCGTTTTCGACGTCGCGATCCAGACGTCCGGACGCGCGTCCGGTTCCGCCCGCCTGGCTTTCACAGCCGCTGACGAGGTCTTTCCGGTTTGCGCACCAACGTTAGTCGAGCAAGCTAATCGGCCTGTCGAACCGGCATCGCTTGTGAGTTATCCGCTCCTGACCCATGTTGTCGTCCCACAGGACTGGATGACCTGGCCGGAGTGGTTCAAAGGTGTTGGTGCATCCATGCCGGTAAAGCCCCGTTTCGTCGAGTTTGACAGCTATCCCCTTGCACTTCAGGCAGCCGTCGCGGGTCAAGGCATCGCGCTTGGATGGCGGCGGACAACTGAAGGCATGATCAGTGAAGGCAAACTGGTCCGACCGTGCGCTCAATTCGTATCGCGGCCAACCGAGATTTCCGTCTATCGCGCCACTGGACGTGACGAACACAAGAGCACGGAGCGCTTGTTGGGCTGGCTTGAGAATGAACTGACTTAGTGAGGGGCAAGCTGCATTGGCCGTCTTTTCCCACCACACGTCCATGGGCAACAAGACGATAGGGAAAAGTCAACAACGGCTACTGCGTCTTGAAGCCCTGCCGATAGTCTGAGGGGGCAACACCAAGAAGGCGCAGAAAAGCCCGGCGCATGCGTTCTTCGTCGTTGAAACCGCATTGTGCCGCAATCCGTTTGATACTGATGTCCGTCGTTTCCAGAAGGTCACGGGCCTTTTCCGTGCGAATTGCCTCAACGGCCTTGGCCGGCGTCAGTCCCATTTGTTTGGAATAGAGCCTGGAGAAATTGCGGGCACTCATGTTCACACGCTCCGCCAGAACCTCCACTCGAAGGTCGCATTGCAGATTATCTGCAAGCCAATGATGTAGTTCTTCGAACCGCCCGGTCGTATCAAGCAACTGGCGGCCAAGAACCGGGCTGAATTGCGACTGACCACCAGATCGAACCATATGAGTGACCATGGATCTGGCCACCTTGAGCGCGGATTGCCGACCTAGATCCTCAGCGACAATAGCAAGGGCCAGATCCATCCCTGCGGTGATGCCGGCGGATGTCCAGATGTGGCCGTCTTTGATGTAGATGGGGTCGATTTCCACATGCACTCCTGGGAACGTTTCGGCAAGCATCTTGCAATCTTCCCAGTGCGTTACGGCTCTGCGACCTTCAAGCAGACCGGCAGCTGCGAGGACCAGTGCACCTGAGCAGACGGAACAGACACGCTCGGCCTTGGATGCCAGCAACGTTACTTGCTGAAGAAAACTCACATCCAGCATGGCCTGGTTGGCACCGTCTCCCCCGACGACAACGAGTGTGTTGATCTGGCGATCGCGGTATCGGGAAACCGGCTCGCTCGGGATTGGAACCACCGTATTCGTTCTGACCATGTCGCCTTTGCTGGATACCACTGCACATGCATACCCGTTTTTACCTGTGGTCTGTTCAAGTGCGTGACTGAAAACCTGCAAAGGGCCAACAAGATCAAGGAGGACGATGTCGGGATAAACGAGAAAGACAACCAGTTTCGGACTAATGGTGCTCTCAGATGATTTGGCAGAAAATGAGGTCATATTGTCATTCATGCCATGATGCTGATTGATAGTCTATGCGAAGACATAAAGGAGACACGTCATGCTATTGCTCAAACCGAATTGCGAATGTTGCGACAAAGACCTTCCACCAAGCGCCGCCGATGCGCGCATGTGCACATTTGAATGCACGTTTTGCGCAGATTGCGCCGAAACGAGGTTTGGAAACATCTGCCCAAATTGCGGCGGGAACCTCGTTGAGCGGCCGATCCGCCCTGAAAGGCATCTATTGAAGAACCCGGCATCCACGAAACGGTTCACGAAGGCTCATGCCGAATGCGCAGACCTTTATGCATGAACTCTGGAGGGTGTGATGCGAGACTTGCCATACATATTGAACTGGCGACGACTGACCGAGCGGATCACATCTTCAGGTCAGCCAACGGAAGAGCAGTTTGCAGATCTGAAGAAGCTGGGCGTGACCCATGTCATTAATCTTGGACCGCATCATAACAAGGGCGCGCTTGAAGACGAGCCGGGGACCCTTTCAAAGCTTGGTTTGGACTACATCTATGTACCAGTGGAGTTTGATGATCCGACTGATCAAAATTTTGAAGCTTTCTGCGATGCTCTGGAGAGTCTTCCAGCGACACAAGTCCATGTGCATTGCATATACAACGCGCGTGTCAGCGCCTTTTTTTACCGATACGCGAAATCCGGACGCGGACTTTCCGAAGCAGACGCCTTTTCTCTCATGGATGGCATCTGGCGGCCTGGAAATGACTGGGCGAAATTCATTGGCAGCGAAGCTGCGGTGGGTCAGCCAAACCGCTATGCCGGCGAAGACTACTGAGACACTGGCGGGCTTCGATCTCAAATGAAAGACACTCTGTTTTTCGCACGTGCAGCGCGAATGAAACATTTCGAAATGATTGACACATATTGCTGCAAATCGGCCGGACTAGCTTCTCTTTAACGGGCTGGGACAACCTGAGACTTCGCCTTTAGGAATTTATCGGTTGAAGGTTCTTACCTCAGGTAGTTTCATACCCAATAGGAAACGACCTCGAACAAACCGGGGCGCCTTCTAAAGGGAAGAAACGAATATGGTAGGGTCGGCCAGCGCCTCGTCGCGCGGGGAGGACACTTTTCCGAAAATCCTGATGCGCAACGCAAAGGTATTCGGAAACCGGACAGCATTCCGGGAAAAGGATCTGGGCATCTGGCAAAGCTGGACCTGGTCCGAGGTGTCAGATGAAATCCGCGCATTCTCCATCGGATTGAAAACTCTGGGTCTGGAGCCAGGAGACAAAATCGCAATCGTCGGATCGAACCGGCCACGACTTTATTGGTCCATGGTCGCAGCGCAGGCCATCGGCGCAGTGCCCGTGCCCGTCTATGCTGACAGTGTTGCGGAAGAGATGGCGTATGTTCTCGGACATGCCGAGGTCAAATTTGCTGCTGTTCAGGACCAGGAACAGGTCGATAAATTGCTGTCGATGACAGACGAAGTTACGTCGCTGAAGCACATTGTTTATGACGAACCGCGCGGACTTCGCGATTACGACCACACCCATCTGCACGATTTTGACTCCGTCGGCGATCTGGGCCGTGAGCAATTGTCGAAATCCGCATCTCTTGCAGCCGAATGGGAGCAGGGCTTTGCCGAGAGCAAAGGCAGCGATATCGCGGTGATGCTTTATACGTCCGGCACGACCGGGCGCCCCAAAGGTGTGATGCTGTCATTCGACAATCTGGTGATCTCGGCCAGAAACGCCAATGTCTTCGACCATCTGAATGAGACCGAAGAAGTCCTGGCCTATTTGCCCATGGCCTGGATCGGCGACCACGTCTTTTCCCTGGCGCAGGCTTTTACTGCTGGATACTGCGTCAACTGTCCAGAAGGCATGGACACCATTGACGTAGACCGTCGCGAAATTGCACCGACCTATTTCTTCGCACCGCCGCGCGTATTTGAAAACATGCTCACCATGATCATGGTGCGGATGGAGGATGCCGGAAAAACCAAACGCGCCATGTTCAACTATTTCATGGATCTGGCGCGGAATGTCGGCGAGAAAATCCTCAATGGCGAAGACGTCGGCCTGAAGAATCGACTTCTCTATAAGCTGGGAGAATTCTGCGTCTACGGGCCACTCAAGAATCGCATGGGCCTGACCCGTATGAAGGTGGGCTACACCGCGGGCGAAGCCATCGGCCCCGAAATTTTTCAGTTTTACCGGGCGCTCGGCCTGAACCTCAAGCAACTTTATGGCCAGACTGAAGCCAGTGTTTACATCACTCTACAGCCGGATGGAGAGATCTTCGGAGACACGGTCGGAAAGCCCGCCCCGGATGTGGAGCTAAAAATCGCCGACAGCGGCGAAGTCATGTACCGGTCGCCTGGCGTGTTTGTGGGCTATTTCAAGAATGACGAGGCGACTGAAAAGACCAAGACCGCAGACGGATGGGTTCACACCGGAGACGCCGGCATCATTGCCGAAAACGGCCATCTGAAAATCATCGACAGGGCCAAGGATGTCGGCAAGCTCAATGACGGCGCTCTGTTCGCTCCGAAATACATCGAGAACAAGCTCAAGTTCTTCCCCAACATCAAAGAAGCCGTTGCTTTCGGGCATGAGCGGGACATGGTTGCCGTCTTTATCAATATCGATCTGACAGCCGTCGGGTCCTGGGCGGAGCGCAACAACGTCAACTATGCCTCCTATCAGGAGCTGGCCGCCAATCCCGATGTGTATGCGATGATCGAAAGTCATGTCGATCAGGTAAACCGGGACCTCTCCAAAGAGCCAATGATGGCGGGCGCTCAAGTCAGACGGTTCCTGATCCTGCACAAGGAGCTGGACGCGGATGACGGAGAACTGACACGGACGCAGAAAGTCCGTCGTTCTTTCATCGCAGAGCGTTATGACCCGCTGATCGAAGCGCTTTACGACGGTTCGACTTCCAAACACGTGAAGACCGAAGTGACCTTCGAAGATGGCCGCAAGGGCGCAATCGAAGCCACCGTCGAGATCCGCGACATGAATTCCTACGAGGCCGGCAAGGGCTTTCAGGAGGCTGCCGAATGAATGCCCTGGTATCGGAAAAGGAACTGGAGCCGGCCGGCTCCTCTGAACCGTCCGCGCGCGAGGAATTGCTGCGTGTCGACAATGTCTCGCTGTCTTTCGGAGGGGTCAAAGCGATCACGGACATTTCCTTCGATATCTTGAAGGGAGAGATTCGCGCGATCATCGGCCCGAACGGTGCCGGCAAGACGTCGATGCTCAACGTCATAAACGGGTTTTATCATCCCCAGCACGGTACAATTACCTGGCAAGGAAAAGTGCGGCGGAAGATGAAACCCTATGAGGCCGCCAGCCAGGGAATTGCCCGGACATTCCAGAATGTTGCCCTGTTCAAGGGAATGACCACTCTGGACAATATCATGTCCGGCAGATCATTGAAAATGAACAAGAATTTCTTTTGGCAGCTGATGTGGCGCGGCCCGGCCGAGCGTGAAGAGATCGAGCATCGCAAGAAGGTCGAGGATATTATCGATTTCCTCGAAATTCAGGCAATCCGCAAGACGCCGGTCGGGCGTTTGCCATACGGCCTGCAAAAGCGGGTCGAACTTGGCAGAGCGCTCGCCATGGAGCCTGATCTTCTTTTGCTTGATGAGCCGATGGCCGGCATGAACCTGGAAGAAAAAGAAGACATGAGCCGGTTCATTCTCGATGTGAACCAGGAATTCGGAACAACCATCGCGCTGATTGAACATGACATGGGAGTTGTCATGGACCTTTCCGACCGTGTGGTGGTTCTCGACTACGGCAAAAAGATCGCTGATGGCGCGCCTGAGGAAGTTCAGGCCAATCAGAATGTGATCGATGCATATCTCGGCGTGAGCCACTAGGGGGAAACTGGACCATGCTTTACGACATTTTCATCGACCCCTTTGTCCAAATGTACGAAATGCCGGATTTCTTCCTGCAGGTTCTTTGGGAAGGTTTCGTCGCCGGGATTCTTTATGCGCTGATTGCACTCGGCTTTGTGCTGATTTTCAAGGCGTCGGGTGTCTTCAACTTTGCCCAAGGCATTATGGTCGTTTTCGCAGGTCTTACACTGGTTGGACTGCACGAAAACGGGGTTCCCGCCTATGTTGCCCTGCTCTTGACCATCGGCGTGATGGGCATACTGGCCTATGGGGTTGAACGGGTTGTGATGCGACCGCTGGTGAACCAGCCTGACATCATCCTTTTGATGGCGACCATCGGTCTGACATACTTCCTGATCGGATTTGGCGAATTTGTTTTCGGTGGTGAGCCGAAGCAGATGATTTCCGAGGAGCTCGGTCTGCCAACAGGGTCGACGGCGTTTGAATTCGGCGAGCGCGGGCTTGTCATTCTGCAGCATATCGATATTGCCGCGGCCGTCATTGCTGTCATCATGGTGGCCGCGCTTGGGGTCTTCTTCAACAAGACACGGATTGGCCGCGCGCTGCGCGCGGTTGCCGATGATCACCAGGCAGCTCTGTCGGTCGGCATTTCACTCAATCAGATCTGGGCGATTGTCTGGTTCGCTGCAGGTCTGGTCGCGCTGGCAACGGGCATCATGTGGGGCGCGCGCTCCGATGTGTCCTTCGCGCTTGAAATCGTTGCATTCAAGGCCCTTCCGGTTCTCATCCTGGGCGGCTTTACCTCCATTCCGGGCGCTATCGTCGGCGGTCTCATCATCGGTTTCGGCGAAAAGATTGGCGAGCTCTATTGGGGAGGCCTTGTCGGTGGCGGCATTGAATCCTGGCTCGCCTATATCATCGCACTGATCTTCCTGCTGTTCCGGCCTCAAGGCCTGTTCGGTGAACGCATCATCGAGCGGATTTAAGACAAAGAGGCTCCTGAACAATGTTTTATCGTGAAGCTGGCCAGTTCAAGACAAGCTACAAGGCGGATCAGGCTCTCATGCCGATCCTTCAGGACCGGATCGGTCTGTGCGTCATCCTTGTCGTTGCCTTTGTGATCATTCCGGCATTTGCCAACGACTTTTTCCTGACGTCCATCATGATCCCGTTCCTGGTGTTCTCACTGGCGGCGATCGGGCTCAACATCCTGACCGGCTACTGCGGACAGCTGTCGCTGGGTACCGGCGCATTTATGGGTGTTGGCGCATATGCGGCCTACAAATTGACCACGATCTTCCCTGACGCCAATGTCATCTTGATGGTTCTGCTATCGGGTGTCTTTTCGGCAGCTATCGGCGCAATCTTCGGTTTGCCGAGCCTGAGGATCAAGGGCCTTTATCTGGCTGTGACAACCCTGGCGGCCCAGTTCTTTCTGGAATGGTGTTTCATCCGGATCGGCTGGCTTTACAACTACAACGCCTCCGGTGCGATTGAAGTCCCGCACCGCGAAGTGTTCGGCATTGTTGCCTCCGGTGCGGAAGCAACACCGATTGTTCGCTACTTCATCGTGCTATGCATCACCGCGGGAATTGCATTTCTGATGGCCAACGTGCTGCGGGGCCGTATCGGGCGGTCCTGGATGATGATCCGCGACATGGACATCGCCGCCGAACTCATGGGTATCCGGCCGCTACAGACCAAGTTGATGGCTTTTGCAGTGTCATCCTACATCTGCGGCGTTGCCGGTGCGATGATGGTGTTCTTCTGGCTGAATGCCGCGGAGCCGTCCTCCTATTCGATCTCGCTGTCCTTCCAGGTCCTGTTCATGGTGATCCTGGGTGGGTTGGGCAGCCTCAGCGGTGCGTTCATGGGGGCTGCCTTTATCTGGATCCTGCCTGTGTTCCTGAAATTCATTCCAGGCACGCTTGGAATCCAAATCGCTGCTGAAACGGTTGAACATGTCACGTTCATGATCGTCGGGGCATTGATCATCTTCTTCCTGATTGTCGAGCCGCATGGTTTTGCCAGGCTCTGGCAAATCGCGAAGCAAAAGCTAAGGGTCTGGCCGTTCCCTTACTAGGGAATGCCAGCCTTTTCGCCCGCCATCCGGATTTGGACCGATCCGGGGAGGAATGGCGCAACTGGTCTGGCGGTGTCGGGTGGTCCGGCTCCGCATGGGAGGTGAATATGAAAACTATCATGCAACTTGCGCTTGGAACCGCTGTTGCTCTTGGGGTCGGGCTTTCCGGCGCCATGACAACGGTGGCCCAGGCAGAAGACAGCAACTACGTGCCGCTGCTGACTTACCGGACCGGTCCGTTTGCAGCGTCCGGCATTCACATCGCGAACGGCATGCATGACTATCTGAAGATGCTGAACGAGCGCGACGGTGGTATCGGCGGTGTCAAGCTGGAGCTGGAAGAATGTGAGACCGGCTACAACGCCCAGAAAGGTGTTGAATGCTACGAAGCGACCAAAGGCAAGGGAGCGCTGGTCTATAACCCTTATTCCACCGGTATTACGCTGCAGCTGATCCCGAAGGCGGGCGTTGACAAGATCCCGGTCCTGTCCATGGGCTACGGTCTTTCTGCTGCTGCCGATGGCTCGGTTTTCCCATGGGTGTTCAATGTTCCTGACACATACTGGGACGGCGCTTCCGTCGTCATCAAATATATCGGGGAACAGGAAGGCGGCCTGGAGAACCTGAAGGGCAAGAAAATCGGCTACATCTTCCTGGATGCCGGTTATGGCCGTGAGCCGATCCCGCTTCTGGAGCAGCTCGCCGAAAAATACGGCTTTGAACTGCTTCAATATCCGGTCGGCGTGAAAGAAATGCAGAACCAGTCCTCACAATGGCTGAATGTGCGCCGTGACCGTCCTGACTACATGGTTATGTGGGGTTGGGGAGCAATGAACCCGACCGCCATCAAAGAAGCGGTCAAGATCCGGTTCCCGATGAACAAGTTCATCGGTGTGTGGTGGTCCGCAGGTGACGACGATGCAGCGGCTGGCGGCGATGGCGCCAAGGGCTACAAGGCGATGAATTTCTCCGGTGTCGGCAGCGATTTCCCTGCGCTTGATGACATCAAGAAACACGTGGTTGACGCTGGCCTCAGCTCCACCGACGCGGAAACCATTGGCGGTACGCTTTACAACCGCGGTGTTTTGAACTCCGTGATCATTGCGGAAGGCATTCGGACCGCACAGGAATTGACCGGCAAGAAAGTCATCACCGGCGAAGACATGCGTATGGGTCTTGAAGCCCTCAATCTGGATGAAGCTCGTCTGGAAGAGTTGGGCCTGAAAGGCTTCGCGCATCCGATGAAGGTCACATGTGAAGACCATGCCGGCAGCCATCCTGTGTTTATCCAGGAGTGGGACGGCAAGGCTTGGCGCCAGGCATCCGGCTGGATTGAGCCGATGACCGATCTGGTTCGTCCGATGCTGGAAAAGGCCGCGGCTGAATATGCCGAAAAGAATGCGCCTTGGCCGGCACGCACTGAACCCTGCCCGAACTGATCGGCAGTCTGCTCCGCCGCGCTCAGTCGTGCGGCGGGGCCTTACAGGAGAAGACGGAATGGCATTGCTGGATGCAGAACAGCCTGGTGGGGAAGCAGCCGTTGAGACGGCCGAAACGATCCTGTCGGTCAATAATATCGAAGTTATCTACGACCACGTGATCCTCGTGCTCAAGGGCGTTTCGCTGACAGTTCCGCAAGGCGGTATCGTCGCTTTGCTCGGAGCCAACGGTGCCGGCAAGACGACAACCTTGAAGGCTGTCTCCAATCTTCTTGGCGCTGAACGCGGCGAAGTCACCAAGGGCAAGATCCTGTTTGACGGGTCTGAAGTTCAGGCGCTATCGCCGAATGATCTGGTCCGGCGCGGTTGTATCCAGGTGATGGAAGGTCGCCACTGTTTCGGGCACCTCTCCATAGAAGAGAATTTGCTGACGGGAGCCTACACCCGAAAAGACGGTCACGGTGCCATCAAGGCAGACCTTGACATGGTCTATACGTATTTTCCGCGCCTGCGTGAGCGGCGCAACAGTCAGGCGGGTTACACCTCCGGTGGTGAACAGCAGATGTGTGCCATCGGCCGGGCGCTTATGAGCCGACCGAAGATGATCCTGCTCGATGAGCCCAGCATGGGACTAGCGCCGCAACTCGTTGAAGAGATCTTCGAGATTGTGCGGCAGCTCAATCAGAATGAAGGCGTTTCTTTCCTCCTGGCGGAGCAGAACACCAACGTTGCGCTGAAATACGCAACATATGGCTACATCCTCGAATCCGGACGGATCGTGCTTGATGGCGATGCCAAGGCTCTGCGCGAGAATGAGGACGTGAAGGAATTCTATCTGGGCGTTGGTGGCGAAGGCCGCCGCTCGTTCCGAAATGTCAAGCACTACAAGCGAAGGAAGCGCTGGCTGGCCTGACCAAGCAGGCCGAAACAGGCGGAGACGACCATGAGCGACACACAGTTTGACACGCGCGAGCGGCAAGACCCTGCTCAGCGCGAACAGGATCTTTTTGCCAAACTGCCGGATCTTCTTAAGAACGCGGTAGCCAACGCGCCCGGTTGGGCGGCCCATCTTCAAGGCCAGGATATTGCCCAAATCGGTGACAGGAGTGCATTGGCAGGTTTGCCTGTCCTGCGAAAATCCGACCTCATGGAAAAGCAAAAGGCCAATCCGCCCTTTGGTGGCTTTCTGGCCGGCACGCTTGAAGGCGCTGCCAGAGTTTTCATGTCACCAGGCCCGATCTGGGAGCCGCAGGCACCGGGTCTTGACGCCTGGAACGGCGCGCGCAGCCTGTTTGCTGCCGGATTTCGGAAAGGAGACGTCGTACTGAATGCGTTTTCCTATCACCTGACACCCGGAGGCTTTATTTTGGATCAAGGCGCAATTGCCCTTGGTTGCACGGTTTTTCCTGCCGGCGTGGGCAATACCGACACGCAGGTCGAAGCAATAGAAGTGCTCAAACCAGCCGGTTTCGTTGGAACACCTGACTATCTGAAGGTCCTCCTGGACCGCGGCCGGGAACAGGGCAGGGATGTCTCCTCCATCAAGAAAGCCCTTGTTTCCGGCGGCGCTCTGTTTCCGTCACTCAGGCAGGAATACGAAGACCAGGGCATCCGGGTCGGGCAATGCTATGCGACTGCCGACCTCGGCGTGATTGCCTATGAAACAGAAAGCCAAGACGGCATGGTGGTCAATGAGGACTATATCGTTGAGATCGTTCGTCCCGGCACTGGCGAGCCGGTCGCCGAAGGTGAGGTGGGTGAGTTGGTTGTGACCAATTTCAACACTCTCTATCCGTTGATCCGTTTTGCAACAGGTGATCTTTCCAAAATCGTGCCTGGTCGGTCAGGTTGCGGGCGCACCAATATGCGGCTTGCGGGCTGGATGGGACGCGCGGATCAGCGCACCAAAATCAAGGGGATGTTTGTCGACCCGGCGCAGATTGCGCAAATTGTGGCGGCCCATCCGGAAGTGCAAAAGGCGCGTCTTGCCGTTGTGCGGCAAGGTGAAGCAGACGCGATGACATTGTCTGTTGAAACGGAGGCTGTCGAGAACGGATTGTCTGAACGTGTGGCCGCAACCTTGCGTGATGTCACACGCCTGAAAGGGGAAATTCATCTCGTCCCACCAGGGGGATTGCCAAACGATGGCAAGGTCATCGCTGATGAGCGAGAGTATGGTTGATACCAACCTCGGCTGGGCTGAAGGAACCCATGCCATCAGGTGATCCGGTGCTTTCCTCACTCGTATGACATATGCCGCATTGGCCTTATCGCGTGCGTGGCTTATGTAAGGCAGTAGAGTGACCGAGAGATTGAGGAAAACCCCCGCCGATGACTGTGCAACCGTCCGCTCCCTTGACTGCTGAAAGCGAGGCAGATTTCAAGACCGTCAAATTGCCGGAAGGCCACCCTTCGGTAAAGAGCGGCAAGGTCGGCATTTTGCTTGTCAATTTGGGGACGCCGGATGCAACCGACTATTGGTCGATGCGCCGATATTTGCGCGAATTCCTGACGGACAAACGCGTGATCGAGTGGCCCAAGGCGGTCTGGTATCCGATCCTTTTCGGAATAGTGCTCATGACCCGACCCGGAAAGTCGGGCAAAGCATATGATGAGATCTGGAACCACGACAAGGACGAGTCTCCGCTTCGCACAATCACGCGAAGCCAGTCCGACAAACTTTCAGACATCCTTGGCGATGACAACGGGCGGATTCACGTCGACTGGGCAATGCGTTACGGTCAGCCTTCGATACCGGACCGGCTCAAGGCTCTGAAAGACGCTGGGTGCGACCGAATTCTGGTTTTCCCGCTTTACCCGCAATATTCGGCAACCACGACTGCAACGGTCAATGATGTGGTCTGCAAGTCTCTTCTAAAAATGCGCTGGCAGCCAGCTATCCGCACCGTTCCGCCCTATCACGACGATCCCGTATATGTGAAGGCACTTGCAAAATCGGTTGAGAACCACCTTGAGAGCCTGGATTTCGAGCCGGATGTCGTTCTGACATCATATCACGGCATTCCGCAGTCCTACTTCAAGCGCGGGGACCCCTATCACTGT
Organism: Labrenzia sp. THAF82; assembly: GCF_009363435.1. Lineage (GTDB taxonomy): Bacteria > Pseudomonadota > Alphaproteobacteria > Rhizobiales > Stappiaceae > Roseibium > Roseibium porphyridii. The sequence goes on from NZ_CP045354.1 coordinate 1,187,272, forward strand.
CATTGTATGAAGTCGACGCGCCTGATGCGTGAGGTCCTTGGCTGGGATGATCAAAAACTGCGCGTGACCTTCCAGTCACGGTTCGGGCCTGAGGAATGGCTCCAGCCTTATACCGACAAGACCGTCGAAAAACTTGCCAAGGACGGCGTGAAGAACGTCGCCGTCATGAACCCGGGTTTTGTATCGGATTGTCTGGAAACACTCGAAGAGATTGCTGGCGAAGCCGGAGAGATCTTTGAGGAAAGCGGAGGAGAGAACTTCACTCATATTCCGTGTCTGAATGACAGCGAACTCGGCATGGACGTGATTGCTCATATTGTCCGCCGCGAACTGGGTGGCTGGATCTGAAGGCCAATTGCCACAGAACGGCTCTGAGATCCGGCCATAAATCCGCAAAGTTTCGACGCATCCCCCAAGAATGAGCGCGCGTTTTTAGGTTTGTGCCAACACAAGCCATCAAAAAGTGCGCGCAATGCGTTGGAGCCTTCGGCGTTAAACTCTTTGAAGTTGGGGTAGTTCGCGATTAACTGCGTTTGGCGACAGCATTGACAAATTTGCATATTACCGGTTGCAACACCCGTTTGCTCGGGTCACAAGGGGAAGACGCTGGAACAGGGCGGTGAAACAACGCATAGTGGCCGCAGACTTCAATTATTTCCGGGAGATATTCATGCCAATCGCGGGATTTGACATTTTTCTGATCGGCCTCGTGCTGCTGGTCATTCTGGTTTTCTTCGCAGGCGTGAAAACCGTGCCGCAGGGCTATAACTATACGATCGAACGTTTTGGGAAGTATCGTAAGACCCTGACACCCGGCCTGAATTTCATTGTGCCCTTTGTCGACAAAATCGGTCACAAGCTGAACATGATGGAGCAGGTTCTGGATGTTCCCACCCAGGAAGTGATTACGCGTGACAATGCTACGGTCAGCGCAGACGGGGTGACGTTTTATCAAGTGTTGGATGCCGCACGGGCCGCCTATGAAGTGCTTGGCCTGCAGAACGCGATCCTGAACCTGACAATGACCAACATCAGGTCGGTCATGGGATCGATGGATCTCGACAGCCTCCTGTCAAACCGCGATGAAATCAACGCCAAGATCCTTCGGGTCGTGGATGCTGCGGCGGAGCCCTGGGGGGTCAAGATCACGCGTATCGAGATCAAGGACATCAATCCACCGCGCGACCTTGTTGATGCGATGGCCAGGCAGATGAAGGCTGAGCGAGACAAACGCGCCGCCATTCTGGAAGCTGAAGGCAAGCGTCAGTCGGAGGTTCTCAAAGCCGAAGGTGAAAAGCAGTCGCTGATCCTGGAAGCCGAAGGCCGCAGGGAATCCGCGTTCCGTGATGCGGAGGCGCGCGAACGCGAGGCAGAAGCAGAAGCCAACGCGACACGTATGGTGAGCGAGGCCATCGCGGCGGGCGATGTTCAGGCCATCAACTACTTCGTGGCCAATAAATATGTCGAAGCGTTCCAGGCTCTCGCTACATCCAGAAATCAGAAAACTCTGATCTTGCCAATGGAATCGACATCGCTACTGGGTGCATTGACCGGTATTGGTGAAATCGCGAAGGAAGCGTTCGGTGACAGCAAGGGTGGATCAAGAAACGCGTCCGGCATACCGAATACGGGCCCGAACGAGGGGGATGACCGGTGAGCCTGGTCGAAAGCACAATTGCAGCGCTCGGGCCATGGAGCTGGTTCGTTCTTGGCCTGTTTCTACTCGGGTTGGAAATCCTGGCGCCCGGTACGATTTTCCTTTGGTTCGGCCTGTCGGCGCTGGTCGTTGGGGTCGTATCGCTCCTTTTTGATTTTGCCTGGCAGGTCGATGTCGGACTGTTTCTGGTGCTGTCGTTGGCCAGCCTGTTGATCGGCAGGCGCTTGATGAGAAACCTGGCTTCAGAAAAGGGAGACCCGGGTCTCAACCAACGCGGCAGCCGGTATATCGGCAGAGAATTCACACTGGCTGCGCCACTGAATGAAGGCGCCGGCAAGTTATCCATCGACGATACGATCTGGCGGATTACGGGTCCCGATTTACCGGCAGGAACAAAAGTGCGCGTTGATTCGATCGACGGCGCTCGCCTAGTTGTTTCACCAGCTGAGTGAACTTGTGCTTCCCGGTCAGTTTGCCGAGGCTTGTTTTCAAAGACTCAGGGCTTATGGCCTGGCGGTATCGGTGGCTCTTCTGCCTTGAGAAGGATGCCGATGCGCCTGTTGGCGGCAAGATATGGGTCGTTTGGAAAGAGCGGTTCGGTATCCGATTTACCGACGACTGCATAGAACTGATCGCCGGGAACACCATATTCCGCCAGGATCTGACGCGCGATATTGGCTCTTTCGCTGGATAGATCCCAACCCGTGTAACTCGGGTTGGAAGGGATTTGGCCAGCGGTCGTGTGGCCTGTGATTTCCACGCGGTTCGGCATCTTTGCCAGGACAGGCGCCATTTTTGCGATCAGGCGCCGTGTTGTTTCATAGGGGTACTTGGACCCTTCGCGGAACATTGATCGGCCGTCCTGGTCGACCAGCATGATGTTGAGGCCGTCTTCGGTTTCCTCAAGAATGATGTTGTTGGAGATCTCCGTAATTTCGGGCATCTCCTGCCAGGCTTGGCGCAAAGAGGCAGCCGCGGTCGCGAACTGGCGCGGTTTTTCGATTTCCGCTTCCAACGTGTCGTGCGTGTTCGCTTCCGGTCCCTGTTTGCGACGCTTTTCGTGACGCTCCGTGGCGAAGTCGGAGTCTACTTCCTGTTCGACCTGACTGATGTCCTTCATGTAATCGCGGATCGGGATGCCCTCGACCTCGATAATCCCGGTCTTGCGAGCTGAATCCTTGACGCCAAAGGCTTCACGCATCGAACCGGCGACGACTTGCAGTTTTTCCTTGTCCTGAATGGAAAAGGAAATGATCAAAACGAAGAAACAAACAAGCAGCGACATCAAGTCAGCGAATGTGACCAGCCAATCTGGAGCGCCGCCACCGCCTTGTGCCTTTTTCTTCTTAGCCATTGTTTCCTGTCCGCGTTAGGCGGCTTCCGCAAGCTCGGTTCGCATCTTTTCAGGCAGATATGCCACCAACATCTCTTTGATAAGCGCTGGACTCTTTGATTCTCTGATTTGGCAAACGCCGTCGATGATCAGAGTCTGACTGAGGTCATCGACATCGAACTTTGCGTCCAACTTGTCCACCAAAGGCAGACAGATGATATTGGAAACAAGCGCACCATAGAGCGTTGTCAGAAGCGCAACAGCCATGGAAGGACCAATGGCTGCAGGGTCGTCCATGTTGGCCAGCATCTGCACCAGACCGACAAGCGTCCCGATCATTCCGAAGGCCGGTGCCGAATCACCAAGTGCCTTGAAAACGCGTTTTCCTTCCGACAGGCGAGAGAGTTGAAGGTCGCGTTCGCGCTCCATCGCCTCCTTGATGAATTCCAGTTCATAGCCGTCAGCGACATATTGTACGCCTTTTGCCAGGACTGGATCGGAAACATCGACGTTTTCAAGTCCCAGAGGACCGGACTTGCGTACGATTTCGCCAAGGTTCGTAATTTCGGAGATAAGATCTCGCGGACTCGCGTTTTTTCCCGCAAGAGCAACCTTGAAGCCTGTTACGAAGGCGGCAAGGATATCCGATAGCTGAAATCGAATCAGAGTGGCGGCAAGGCCGCCACCAAGCACGATCAGGATCGACGGGATGTCGATGAATTGACCGAAGCTACCGCCCAGGAAAACGGCGGTGATCACGACGCCGAATGCACCGATTATGCCGATTAATGTCGCCAGATCCATTCTGTACACACACCAGTGTTTGTGGCGTTCAAGCCATTGAAACTTCGGGTCAGTGTAAGTGGGTTATGGCTAATCAAATCCTAATGAACGGCAGAATGCGCGCCGGGACATTCAGTTTTTCCCGTGCGTGACGCAATTGTGAAGGCTATTCGGGTGTCAGGCCGCGCCGATACGCAGCAGGTCGTGCAAGTGCACAATACCAACCGGACGACCATCCTCGACAACGAATACGGACGTGATCGAGAGTGAGTTCACAAGTTCCAGGATAGACGCGGACAAGGTATCCGGCGTAACGGTTTTCGGCGCCGGTGTCATGATTTCACCGGCCGTTTTTTCCAGCAGGTTGGAAGCAACATGCCGGCGCAAGTCACCATCGGTAATGATGCCGACCAGCTGGCGCAGCTCATCCGTGACACCCAGAACGCCGAAGCCTCTCTGAGTCATCAGCACGATCCCCTCGCTCATCAAGGTTGAGGCCGGTGTCAGCGGCATCCGATCTTCCGAATGCATAATGTCTTTCGCGGACTTCAAACTTGCACCGAGGCGCCCACCCGGATGGAAGACCCGAAAATCCTGCGCCGTGAACCCGCGGCCTTCAAGCAATGCAACTGCCAGGGCATCGCCGATGGCCAGTTGAATAAGCGCCGATGTCGTTGGTGCGAGGCCATGAGGACATGCTTCCGTCACGCTTGGCAACTTCATCACGAGGTCCGCTGCGCGACCCAGAGTGCTGTCCTGGCGCGATGTGATGGCGACAAGAGGAACTTTAAATCGGCGGGTGTAACTGACGATACCGGCAAGTTCCTGGGTCTCACCAGACCACGACAAAGCCAGTACGACGTCCTGATCCGTAATCATGCCAAGGTCGCCATGGCTGGCTTCGCTTGCATGCACAAAAAAGGAAGGTGTTCCGGTCGACGCCAGACTGGCGGCGATTTTCGTGCCGATGTGACCACTTTTGCCGATTCCGGTGACGATGACGCGCCCTGGGCTCTTTCGGATCAGGTCGAAAGTCTGCTGGAAACTGGCTGAAAGCCCGTTTTTCAATGCGGCTCTAACCGCGCTCAAGCCTGCGATTTCTGTTTCCAATGTGCGTTCTGCGGAAACAAGACAATGAGACGCAATGTCATTTGTCTCTTCTGAAACGGCATCGAGCAACGGCTTGGTCATTGAATGCAACTTTTCTTTTTCTTGAATGGTGTAGCTCTAGGCCAGTCTCTTCAGAGGATCAAGAACCTGTGATCTTTTAAATGCATTAGAATTTGAATCTTTGTTCAAACTATCAAAATGCGAAAAAGAAACGAAGCATTAACCAACCTTCGTCAGTTTGAACGAGATCCCGACGTCGACTGGTTCTACAAGCTATATGCGCCGCATTCTGCCCCTTTTTGTCTGTTTCGCCGCGTTGCAGGTAGCACCTGCAGCTGCGCAGACTGCTGTGACGGATTTGCGCGGCAGCGGTGACCCGGCAGAAGCTCTGGATGCGGAAGACACAGCGGATCAGGCAGCAAACTCTCAATCCAACCCGACACAAGCCAACGTTTTCGCGCTTCGCCGCACCCTTAATGCAGCTGCCGCTGAAACCGGATCGACTGGTCTTGGTACCAATGGCCGGGTGACGCCGGTTCGCCCGTTTTCTGATCGGATTGCGGCTGTCGGGAGGGCTGTACCGGTTTCCGGTCCTGGACTCGACACGAGCGTATTTGGCGGCGACACGACCTTTGATGCGGCGGACGGGATACGCCTTGGTTCGTTCACATTGGTACCGCAAGTGACGTTCATGACCGGTTATTCGGACAACACCGCCCAGTCGGCGGACGGAACCGCCGGCGGGCTTTACCGGATTTCACCGGATATCTCGCTTACCTCGGGATGGTCACGGCACCAGTTCGACGCTTCGCTGCGCGGAACCTATACAGGTTACCCTGAAAACTCCGACGACAATGACGCCTCGATATTTGCAGCCGCGAACCTGAGGCTGGATGTCAGCGAGGCGACACAGGTCACGACGGGCCTGGCTTATACGTTCACCCGTGAAGAAGATGGCAGCGCAGAATCAGCCAGCGGAACGGATAATGTTCACCAGCTCTCCGGAAGCCTCAGCGCAACGCGAAGTGTCGGTCTTCTAGCCGCAACCGCTGCGCTTGGCGCGGACCGCAGCATCTATACTGCTGACGAAGGTGGCACCACGAACAGTGATCGCGACAATACACTTTATTCGGCAAGCCTGAGGCTCGATGCCAATACAGGCAGTGTCATTGCGCCCTTTGTGGAAGGATCGTTGTTGCTGCGCCGGTTTGAAGAAGCCTGTAACGACAGTCTTTGCGAAAACCGCGATGCAAACGGGTATGAGTTGAGAGGTGGTGTCACAATCGCTTCGGGCCCCAAAATGAATGGGGAAGTTGGCGTTGGCTGGCGGATTGAAGACATTGACGATGATCGGTTGGACAGTTTGTCCGGTCTCGTTATCGATGGTTCGCTGGTCTGGTCTCCAAGCCGGCTCACAACCGTAACTGCAGGGCTTGGAACAAGCTTTGAGGCGACCGATATTGACGGCGCCAGCGGGTCGATTATCTATTCTGGCGATATTCGGCTTGCCCATGCATTCAGCGACCGCCTGGTCGGAGAAACAGGGGTAGGGTACAGCTATCGAACCTATGAGGGTATATCGATCGAGGAAAGTACTTTGACCGGCTTTGGCGGTGTCACATTTGCATTGACGCAAAATGTGGCGATTACGGCTGACTACTCACATCGCCGGTTTGACAGCTCCGAAAGCGGAAGCGATTACTCGGAAAATGCGATTGAAGCCGGTCTTCGTTTCCGGCATTAACTATAAGCTAACCAAATAAGCAGCATTGATAGTGCCGGGGGCAGTACAACACGGACTTGGGCGTTAAGGAGGCCCTGATGCGGAGCTTTGCGTGGCAAACTTCTAACGTGATCAAGACGCTGTCCCGATTCATAGCGTCGCGAACAAAACCAAACCGGTCTGCTGGAAAGCATCGGCTCACGCGGCTGTTTCTTGCAGGCGTGTTGTCGGTTTCTGCCAATACGGCATTCGCAGATGCCGGATTTGATAAGTTTGTTCGAGGTTTCTGGCCAAAAGCCCAGGCTGTAGGGATTTCCGCCAATACCTATAATGCCGTCTTTACCGGCATGGAGCCGGACAACGACACGCTTAGGCTGATGAGCAAGCAGTCTGAATTTGTCAAACCCATCTGGGACTATCTGGACAGCGCTGTTTCCGACACACGGGTCGAAAAAGGCCGTGAACTGTTGCAGGAGTATGGTCCTGTCCTCAGACAGATTGAAGCTCGCTACGGCGTTGACCGGGAAGCGGTGCTGGCGATCTGGGGCATGGAAACCAACTACGGTGGTTTCATGGGACGCCACAATGTCATTCAAGCCCTGGCGACGCTTGCCTATGCTGCGCCTCGCAGAAAGAGTTTTTGGCAACGAGAGTTGCTGACCGCCCTGGCAATCGTGCAGGCAGGCCATGTTCGCTTCAAGGACATGGAAGGCTCTTGGGCCGGTGCCATGGGTCACACGCAGTTTATGCCGTCCAGCTGGAAAGCCTATGCTGCCGACTATAATGGCGATGGCCGCCGCGATATCTGGACATCGATACCCGATGCGCTTGCCTCAACCGCGAATTATCTGAAAAAGCATGGTTGGCAGACAGGCAAGACCTGGGGGTATGAAGTGCGGCTGCCGGCAGGTTTCGACTATAATCTTGCCGATGGCGAGAAAACGAAGACGCTCGGTGCATGGAGCAAGGCTGGCGTTCAACGGATCAATGGCAAGGGTTTTCCGCGTCCCTCGGACAAGGGCATTCTTGTGTTGCCCGCAGGCGCTAGTGGTCCGGCATTTCTGATGCTGCGTAATTTTTACGTCATCAAGCGATACAACAACGCGACTGCTTATGCTCTGGCTGTAGGCCATCTGGCGGATCGGATCATCGGCGGTGGTCCGCTTGCCGGCGACTGGTCACGCGAGCATATGCCCCTCAACCGAACTGAAACCGCAGAACTCCAGAAACTGCTGAACAGCCGGGGATTCTCGGTCGGGACAGCGGACGGTAAAGTCGGTCCAGCGACACGTCGGGGCATCCGGGCATATCAACGTTCGCGTGGCATGATCCCGGATGGATATGCATCCGTTGTTTTGCTGGCACGTTTGAAAGTCGACAGTTAAACTGCCGCCATCGCGCCGTCTAAGTTGACGGCGCCGGACAGGAGGCTTCTTTGCGTTTTACTGGTCCGATGGCGAGAAACTGGACCCCGGCAATCCGGTCAACACGGGTTGGACTGGTCTGTGTTCTGGCTGTCCTCTTTGGTGAGGTTCCAACCGCGTTGTCGCAGTCCGCTCCAGCGGGAGAAATAGTGGTGGCGCAAAACGGACCGCTGCGCGGGTTCAATCCGTTTGCTCCACTGCAAAGGCTCTTCGGCGGAGGCGCTGAAAGACGCCGGGAGCCTCAGAAACGTGTCAAGAAACGTCCCAGAGCAACACGACCAGCAGGTGCTGCACCCAGGTTTGAAGTCTTGCCGAAAGACCCGGATGCGGGGTTGGTCCTCGTTGTTGGTGACCGGATGGCACGAGGAGTGGCTGAAGGGCTGAAGTTCACACTGGCGGAAAAACCGCAGATCAGAGTGGAGCGGATCACCGAAGACAAAGCTGGTTTCACAGGTGAAACGCCTCCGGACTGGTCAACCCAGGTTCTGTCAAAAATCAGAGGTGCAGACGTCAAGGCAGTTGTCGTCATGATCGGGCGCCGCGATCTTGGAAAAACCTTTCCCGGGGACCCGCCAATCGAATTCATGACCGCGGAATGGCTCGATACCTACCGCAATAAGGTTGAAGCGCTTGTCAGGGTGGTCAGGCAGGAGAAGAAACCGATTATCTGGGCCGGTCTTCCACCGACGAATAACGAGCTGACCAACGGTGATTTCACACAATTGAATTCGCTGTTTCAGGGAGCCGCCGCTGATCGGCGTGTTCGGTATGTCGACATCTGGGATATCTTTCTGGCGGAAGACGGCAGTTATTCCTCCTTCGGTCCGGATGTCGATGGCAAAAATGCTCGGCTTAGAACCAATGACAGAATTGGCTTCACCTGGGCAGGCTATCGAAAAGTTGCGTTCTTCGTTGAACGAGAGCTCTCACGCATTCTTGGTGGCTATGGAGGGTTGGCCTTTGAAGGCGTCGAAGACGACCCGAATTTCATCGTTTTGACGGGGCGAACAACGTCTCCGGAAGCATTGCTCCTGGGCGGAGAGGAAGACAAGGCGATAGACCCCGACAGTGCCGCATATCGGTTTTTTGTCAAAGGCGAACCGCTGAAACCCATGCCCGGACGCGTTGACGATCCGCGGGTTGCGGTTGAGGGTACTTCTGCTCTTTCTGAAGGGCAACGGCCAAGCGGTTCCTGAGCAAAGGCGATAGTTCCAAAAAGGCCCGGTCAGCTGAGCAGACCGGGCCTTTTTATAAGGTCGGTAGTCGATCAGCGAGGCAGATCGGTCGAACCGGTCAGGAATTCGTCCACGGCGCGGGCTGCCTGACGGCCTTCCCGGATTGCCCAGACCACCAAAGACTGCCCTTTGCGCACGTCACCGGCAGCGAAAACCTTGTCGAGACTGGTCTTGTAGTCGTCGGTGTTGGCCTTCACGTTGGTACGACCGTCAAGTTCCAGCTTGTCGCCGGCTTCAGCGATATAGGTCTCAAGCAAGGGGCCAGAGAATCCGATGGCAGCCAGAACCAGGTCCGCGCGGAGGATAAATTCCGTGCCTTCGATCGGCCGGCGTTTTTCATCGACGCGTGCGCATTTCACACCCGTAACCGTTCCGTCTTCGCCAACAAGGGAAAGTGTTGCGGCGGAAAACTCACGTTCAGCCCCTTCGGCCTGCGATGACGACGTACGGAATTTGGTCGGCCAATATGGCCACACCGTCAACTTGTCTTCCTTCAGCGGTGGGATCGGACGAATATCGAGCTGAGTGACGGAAAGTGCACCTTGACGGAAAGCGGTACCGACACAGTCGGATGCAGTATCGCCGCCGCCGATGACGACGACATGTTTGCCACCTGCCCAGATCGGCGCTTCATCGCCTTCAGGTTCGCCGCCAACGCGTCGGTTCTGCTGAACCAGATAAGGCATTGCCCAATGACAGCCTTCAAGCTCCATTCCAGTGACGCCAGGGTCGCGGGGGCGCTCAGCGCCGGCGCACAGGATCACGGCGTCGTGGCGCTCGGTCAGTTCTTCCATGCTGACGGTCACGCCGACATTGACGCCATAATGGAACGTGACACCTTCGCCTTCCATTTGCTCGACACGGCGATCAATATAGTGTTTTTCCATCTTGAAGTCGGGAATGCCGTAGCGCAGCAATCCACCAGCGCGCGGCTCGCGCTCGTAGACATGCACCGTATGGCCCGCACGGGCGAGCTGTTGTGCAGCCGCCATGCCTGCCGGACCAGACCCGATGATGGCAACGGCCTTGCCGGTTTTTGTCGCCGACGGTTCTGGTACAATCCAGCCCTGTTCAAATCCCTTGTCAGCGATTGCCTGCTCAACACTTTTGATGTTTACCGGGATGTCTTCCAGGTTGAGCGTGCAGGCCTCTTCGCAAGGCGCGGGACAAATGCGGCCGGTGAACTCCGGGAAGTTGTTTGTCGAATGCAGGTTCCGAAGCGCGATGTCCCAGTCGCCCTGAAACACCAGGTCGTTCCAGTCGGGAATCTGGTTGTTGACCGGGCAACCGGTCGGACCGTGACAGAACGGGATGCCGCAATCCATGCAGCGTGCTGCCTGATTTGCGACTTCCTGATCGTTCAGCGGAATCGTGAACTCTTTGAAATGGCGGATACGATCTGAAGCAGGTTGATACTTCTGTTCCTGCCGATCGATTTCCAGAAAACCGGTTACCTTACCCAAGGCGACCTCCTCAAAACGTTTCTCTTCCACATGGCGGCTCGATTGACCGCTTCAGTTGGCCAAGAGCCTGTTTGTTCAAGTGCCTGATTATTCGGCTGCGACCATTCCAAGCCGTTGCTCTTCCATCTCCCGGAGAGCGCGGCGGTATTCAACGGGCATGACCTTGACGAACTTCGGCCGGTAGGTGGCCCAGTCGTCCAGGATGGTTTGCGCCTTGGTCGAGCCGGTATACTCCACATGCTTGGTCAGCATTTGCCGCAGTCGCTCGTCATCATGGCGCGTCATGTCGCAGGACAGGTCAACACGCCCCTTATGCTCGATGTCGCCGCCATGGTGATGGAGCTTCTCGAGAAGATCGTCCTCTTCTGTCACCGGCTCCAGATCAACCATGGCCAGATTGCAGCGGGTGCCGAAGGAACCATCTTCATCCAGAACGTAAGCGATGCCGCCGGACATGCCTGCCGCGAAGTTGCGGCCAGTCTGACCGATAACGACAACCACACCGCCGGTCATGTATTCACAACCGTGGTCGCCAACGCCTTCAACGACCGCGATGGCGCCGGAATTGCGAACGGCAAAGCGCTCACCAGCAACACCACGGAAATAGCACTCACCTTCCGTTGCGCCGTAAAGCACCGTGTTTCCGACGATGATCGAGTTTTCGGCCACAATACGGGTGTTTTCCGGTGGCCGGACGATCAGCCTTCCTCCGGCAAGACCCTTGCCGACATAGTCATTAGCATCACCGACAAGATCAATCGTTACACCGCGTGCGACAAACGCACCAAAGGCCTGACCGGCAGTCCCTTTGAGGTTGATCTTCAAGGTGTCAGGCTTTTTCAGACCCTTGTTGCCGTAGCGTTTGGCTATTTCACCGGACAGCATCGCACCGACAGAACGGTCGACGGAGCAGATCGTTTCATCGATGACGGTCGGCTCCTTGCTTTCCAGCGCGGGAGCTGCCGCCGCAATCAGGCGGCGGTCGAGAATGTCGTCGATCGGGTGCACCTGGCGCTCGGTCCAGCGTGTTTCTTCAGGAGCGGCTTCAGGCTGGAAGAAGATTCGCGAGAAATCGAGACCCTTGGCCTTCCAGTGTTCGAGAGCGGCGTCCTTGTCGAGGAAGTCGGACCGACCGATCAGATCGTCCAGTTTGGCAATGCCAAGGCTTGCCATCAATTCACGGACTTCTTCTGCAACATAGAAAAAGTAATTGATGACATGTTCAGGCGTGCCCTTGAAGCGCTTGCGCAGCACAGGATCCTGAGTTGCGATCCCGACCGGGCAGGTGTTGAGGTGACACTTGCGCATCATCAGGCAACCAGCTGCAATCAGAGGTGCAGTTGAGAAACCGAATTCGTCGGCTCCGAGCAATGCCCCGATAATAACGTCCCGTCCGGTGCGCAGTCCGCCATCCACCTGCAGCGCGATGCGCGAGCGCAGGCCGTTTAGCACCAGCGTTTGCTGTGTTTCTGCAAGACCGATTTCCCATGGAGAACCGGCATGCTTGATGGAAGTCAGCGGGGATGCACCCGTGCCGCCGTCGTAACCGGAAATCGTGATGTGGTCCGCGCGGGCCTTGGCAACACCTGCCGCAACCGTGCCGACACCCACTTCCGATACCAGCTTGACGGAGATATCAGCTGCGGAATTGACGTTCTTCAGGTCATAGATGAGCTGTGCCAGATCCTCGATCGAATAGATGTCGTGGTGCGGTGGCGGTGAAATCAATCCAACGCCAGGTGTGGAATGGCGCACTTTCGCGATGACCGCGTCTACCTTGTGACCCGGCAGCTGGCCACCTTCGCCAGGCTTTGCACCCTGAGCGACCTTAATCTGGATCATGTCGGAATTGACGAGATACTCTGTGGTGACGCCGAAGCGTCCCGATGCCACCTGTTTGATCGCGGACCGCTGCGGATTGCTTGAACCGTCCGGCAGCGGATTGAAACGCTCGGGTTCCTCACCACCTTCGCCCGTGTTCGATTTGCCGCCAATCCGGTTCATGGCGACTGCGAGGGTCGAATGTGCTTCGCGGGAGATCGAACCGAAGGACATCGCGCCCGTCACAAAGCGTTTGACTATCGCTTCTGCCGGCTCGACCTGTTCGATCTCAATCGGCTGCTGACCGATTTCCGAAGCGCCTTTGATGCGGAAAAGGCCCCGGATGGCATAGCGACCGCTTTCCTCGTTCACCTGCTTTGCGAAAGAACGGTACATGTCCGGCAAGTTTGAGCGTACTGCATGCTGCAACGTGGCGATGGAGTCCGGCGTCCACATGTGGCTTTCGCCGCGTGTGCGGTAAGCATATTCACCGCCCACGTCCAGCGACCGTCTCAAGATGGCAACATCGCCGAAAGCTTCAGCGTGACGCAGTACCGTTTCTTCCGCGACTTCATCAAGGCCGATGCCCTCGATCATGGTCGCGGTGCCGAAGAAGTATTTCTTGATGAAGTCCGAGGACAAGCCGACAGCATCAAATATCTGCGCGCCGCAATAGGATTGATAGGTCGAGATGCCCATCTTGGACATGACCTTCAAGATACCCTTGTCGATCGATTTGATGTAGCGCTCAACAACCTCGAACTGGTCGACTTCTTCAGGGAAGTCCATTTCCATGTGCATGGAAAGAAGAGTTTCAAAGGCCAGGTAAGGATTGATGGCTTCAGCCCCAAAGCCGGCCAGAACGCAGAAGTGATGAATCTCACGCGCTTCACCGGTCTCCACCACCAGACCAACTGATGTGCGCAGACCTTTGCGGATCAGATGGTGGTGAACAGCAGCCGTTGCCAGGAGCGCCGGGATGGCAATCCTGGACCGACTGATCAGTCGGTCGGACAGAATAATGATGTTGTAGCCGTCTCGAACCGCTTTTTCAGCGCGTTGGCAAAGCTCATCGAGCGCGCCTTCCATGCCGTCAGCGCCTTTCTCGGCACTATAGGTCGTGTCGAGCGTCTTCGCGGAGAACTGGTTGTCGGCGATGTCGCCAATCGCACGGATCTTTTCCAGATCCTCGTTCGTCAGGATCGGCTGACGGACTTCCAGACGCTTTGATGTCGACTGGCCTTCGAGATCGAAGATGTTCGGGCGCGGACCGATGAAGGACACCAGGCTCATCACCAGTTCTTCACGGATCGGGTCGATCGGTGGGTTGGTGACCTGCGCAAAATTCTGCTTGAAATAGGTATACAGCAGCTTCGACTTGTCGGAGAGCGCCGAAATCGGCGTGTCCGTACCCATCGAACCAATGGCTTCCTGGCCAACGGTCGCCATCGGCGTCATCAGAAGTTTGATATCTTCCTGCGTATAGCCGAAGGCCTGTTGACGATCGAGCAGACTTTCCCCGGCAACCGGAGCTCTTTGGCGAACGCCCGGCAGATCTTCCAGAACGATTTGAGTGCGATGCAGCCAGTCCTTGTAGGGATTGGCAGTCGACAGTTGGCGCTTGATTTCGTCGTCGGAGACGATGCGGCCTTCCTCAAGATCGATGAGCAGCATCTTGCCTGGCTGCAAACGCCATTTCTGAACGATACGCTCTTCATCGACTGGCAGCACGCCAACTTCAGAGGACATGATGACGAAGTCATCGTCGGTGACGATGTAACGGGCCGGGCGAAGGCCGTTCCGGTCCAGTGTCGCACCGATCTGACGACCGTCGGTAAAGGCAACAGCAGCCGGACCGTCCCACGGCTCCATCATGGCTGCGTGATACTCGTAAAAAGCCCGCCGGTTGTCGTCCATCAACGGGTTGCCCGCCCAGGCTTCCGGGATCAGCATCATCGCCGCATGTGCAAGCGAGTAGCCGCCCATGACGAGAAATTCCAGGGCGTTATCGAAACAGGCGGTATCCGACTGGCCTTCATAGGAGATCGGCCAGAGCTTGGAGATATCATCGCCGAGCAGTGTTGAGGAGACTGATGCCTGGCGCGCGGCCATCCAGTTGACGTTTCCTCGAAGCGTGTTGATTTCGCCGTTATGGGCTACCATCCGATAGGGATGGGAGAGATCCCAGGACGGGAAAGTGTTCGTGGAGAAGCGCTGGTGGACAAGAGCGAGAGCGGAGGTGAATCTCGCGTCCTTCAGGTCTGAATAATAGGCACCGAGCTGGTAAGCGAGGAACATGCCTTTATAAACGATCGTGCGGCTCGACAGGGAAACGATATAGAAGCCCTTGGAGACAGCATCGGTCTCAGCGCGTACGGTGTTGGAAATCACCTTGCGCAATACATAAAGACGACGTTCGAAGGCGTTCTGATCGTCGCTTGCCGCTTTGCGAATGAAAAGCTGCCGGGATACTGGTTCTGTTGCGGCGATATCCGGAGCCTTTGAGAGCGAGGAATTGTCAACCGGCACATCGCGCCAGCCGATCATGTCCTGGCCTTCCTCGGCAATGGCACGATCAACAATTTCTTCGCATTTGGCGCGAAGGGCGTCGTCCTGCGGCAAGAACACGAAGCCCACACCGTATTCGCCTTCGGCCGGCAAAGGCGTGCCTGCCTTTGCCATCTCTTCTGCAAAAAAGGCGTGCGGGATCTGCACAAGCATGCCAGCGCCATCGCCCATGAGCGGATCTGCGCCAACCGCACCGCGGTGGGTCAGGTTCTCAAGAACCTGCAATCCATCGGAAACGATCTTGTGCGATTTCACACCCTTCAGGTGGGAAACGAAACCCACGCCACAGGCATCGTGTTCGCGCGACGGATTGTAGAGCCCTTTGTCGGCGGCCGTGCCCAGTCGTTCGGCAAGTGTTGCGGTCGCAGCGGTTTTTTCGTCCGCGCGCCCGGCTTGCATGGCTGTGCTGGTCGTCAGCTCTTTAATCGTCATGTGCGCCCTCACTGTTTACCCCAGTGCCGCCGTGGCTGAAGCGTCCGGTTTCGTTCGGGTCGCATTCCATCAAGAATGCGGCTCGGCGAACCCTGGCTTAGCTGCCCCGGCTCTGTCGTTGTATTTACCGCGCCGGCTTCTTAACACAAACCGCCGCATTGACGCAGCGGCGTTACCGCTGCCGGAAATTCTCATTCCGCTTTTCGCAGATCCATTTGGATCTCACGAATGGTCATCCTGATCATTGCTCCAGCCCGTTCATTACCGCAGGTCCGGATTTACCGCAACAATTGGGACAGTATCCCTGTCCTATTTCAGGCGGCGCGAACATGACAGATTTCTCAGTCAGGAGCAAGAGTGTTTCTTGTTGCGCGCATTATAATTGTTTCGCGCAAAAAGTTCCATGTGTCCGGATAGCTCAAATGCGAGGTGTTTTGTGTAAGATTCTTGCGTCTGGTAATCTTTGTGGGCATGTGCTCGCAAAATAGTCACAGCCGTTTGATTTCCTATTTATCAGCAATATGCTCATGTACAGGTTGAGCCGCGCTGCTCGCCGCTAAGCGTTGGCCAATACTGGATATAAGGTTCGACCAGAGGAGTTTGAAATGAAGCATAAGGCTATGTCCGCTGCAATCGTCGCAGGTGCCGTCGCAACAGCTGTTGCAGGTCTGTCCACCACGACTACCCCGGCTCATGCGCAGGCCAAAGAAAAATGCTATGGCGTTTCCCTGAAAGGCCAGAACGACTGTAAAGCCGGTGCCGGCACGACCTGCGCAGGCACGTCCACAGTCGACTATCAGGGCAATGCCTGGACGCTGGTTCCAAAAGGCACATGCGTCAGCATGGAAGTACCGGGCGACCGCAAAGGCTCTCTGACTGAGCTTAACCGCGACCTTCCTGAAGCCTGATTGTCAGGCTGACAGCGCCGATATTCGGCAGAAATTTCAGGCAGACGGGTCACCGTCCGTCTGCCTGACAACCAAGTCTCCCTATGGAGCTCATCATGTTTCCAGACAGCCCAAGCCAGAACCTGACACGGATCGATGCTTCAGTCCCGGCAAGAGCCGGAGCTGGCCTGAAGGCTGAACATATCGCCGAGATACTCGAGACGTCCGCAGATATCGGTTTCTTTGAAGTCCATGCGGAAAATTATATGGGCGATGGAGGCATGCCGCATCGCCAGCTGGAGGCAATTCGGGAGAAATACCCTCTGTCCCTTCACGGGGTCGGACTTTCGATTGGTGGCGAAGGGCCGCTCGATCGTGATCACCTTCAGCGTCTGGCCATCTTGAACAAACGCTACGAGCCAGGTCTTTTTTCCGAACACTTGGCCTGGTCGACCCACGAAACCACTTATCTGAACGATCTGTTGCCGGTTCCCTATGATCAGGAAACACTTGATCGGGTGTGCGACCATATCGACGAGGTTCAGGAAACTGTCGGGCGCCGCATGCTCCTGGAAAACCCGTCCACCTACGTTGCCTTCGCGCAAAGCACCATGAGCGAACTGGAATTCCTAAAAGAAATTACGCGCCGAACCGGATGCGGTCTCCTGCTTGACGTGAACAATGTCCATGTCTCCTGCACCAATCATGAGAGATCTGCTCTGGACTACCTTGACGCATTTCCGATCGACGCCGTGGGCGAAATCCATCTCGGTGGTCATGCACCCGATAAGGATGATGCAGGACGTCCGTTGTTGATCGATGCCCATGACAGGGAAGTCGATGAGGCTGTCTGGACACTTTATGAGCACCTGATTGCCCGCACCGGAGCCATACCAACCCTGATCGAATGGGACAATGATGTTCCCGTCTGGCCGGTTTTGATGTCCGAGGCGCAGGCAGCTGACCGGATCCTTGCTAACAACAGCCAATCCAGCATTCGGCGTGCAGGCTGATATGTGCGCGATGGCGATCAGCGACAAAGTCGATGAAACGACTTTCTGCGAAGCTCTATTCGATCCCGGGAGTGGCACGCCCGTGGGTCTTGTCGGGCCCGACGGCGAGACAGCTCCCAAGCGCTTCAGCGTTTATCGAAACAATGTGGTTGTCAGTTTGTGCGACGCGCTCGGGGAAACCTTTCCGGCAATTAAGAACCTGCTCGGCGAAGACTATTTTAACGCACTTGCGCGTGCGTTCGTCACTACACACCCTCCCAAGTCGCCGGTGTTGCTGCACTATGGGTCCGAATTCGCGGACTTCGTCGAAAGCTTTCCGCCTCTGGCAACCTACCCTTATCTTGCCGACGTAGCCCGCCTGGAATGGGCCTGGTTGCAAGCCTATCACGCCGCTGACCAGGTTCCGCTTGACCCAGCCAGATTGAGCTCTGTTGACGATCAGTCGGTTGGTGCCGTCCGGTTTAGAAAGCATCCGGCTGCACATGTCGTTACTTCACGTTGGCCTGTCTGGGATCTGGCGCGCGCGAATCGCTTCGATCCGAATGCCGAAATTCAGATTGACCTGAAACTGGCTCAGTCCGTGCTGATCACCCGACCTGAATTGAGCGTTGATATGTTACTGCTCCGTCCTGGAGCAGATAATTTCGTTGGTTCGCTCTTCGAAGGAGCGATGTTGGCTGAGGGCGCTGAAGCCGCTCAAACAGCCGCAGAAAACTTTTCACTGTCTGATTGTCTTTCGGACTGTCTTTCAACTGGAGCATTTGCGGATCTCGACGTAGCCTGAGGAACAGGGGCGAGGTTCGATACAGGAAGGGGGAATTTATGGGTGCGTTGATTGGTTTCTTCGTACGATTGTACACAATGGTGTTCGGCGCGATTGAGCGCCTGACGAACGGCTGGTTTCTGGGACTTGCTTCCAGGTTCATTTTTGCTGCCGTTCTGCTCCAGTTCTTTTGGAACTCAGCACTGACCAAGATCGGTGGAAGTGTTGCCAATATTTTCACACCGACTGCAGGCGCGTACGCGCAAATGCTGCCGCAGTTGATGGAACAGGTCAGCTACGACACCAGTCAGATTGCCTTCTTTCCGTATGGGCTCATCGTTCTTTTGGGTACCTGGGGCGAATTCATTCTGCCCTTGCTCGTCGTCGTCGGTTTGTTCACGCGCTTTGCAAGCCTTGGCATGATCGTTTTCATCATCGTCATGACCTACGTGGACATCACTGGGCACGGCGCAGACGCCAAGACAATCGGCGCGCTCTTTGATGGTGAACCCTATTCGATCATCTCTGATGACCGGCTGTTGTGGATCTTCCTGCTGCTCGTTCCGACCCTCAAGGGTCCTGGAGTGATCTCCCTCGACTGGCTGCTCGGTTCCTACTACCGCAAGCGGGAAATGTACTACGACTGATAATTCATGTTGCCGGTTGGAAGTCGACCTGATTAAACCGGCACATGAACTTTGCAAGCGACAATTGGGCGGGTGCAGCTCCGGCGGTGATGTCGGCACTGACCCGCCATAATAGTGGGTTCGCGTCGGCCTATGCCACCGATCCTCTCACCGAAAGCGTTTCCGACACATTCAGTGAAATTTTCGAACGGGAGGTGGCCGTCTATCAGGTCGCTACCGGGAGCGCTGCAAACTCGTTGTCATTGGCCGCATATGCGAAACCTGGCGGCGTCATATTTTGCCACCAAACAGCGCATATCCAGGTAGACGAGTGCAACTGTCCCGAATTCATGACCGGCGGCAACAAGTTGGTCGGCGTTCCAGGCGCATTCGGTAAAATGACGCCCGATGCGTTGGAAAATGCAATGGCGGCATATCCCGACGGCGTTGTACACCACGGCCAGGTTGCGGCGGTTTCATTGACGCAGGCCACCGAATGGGGAACCGTCTATACGCTTGATGAGATTGCGGCGATCCAGAGTGTCGCCCGCTCACGCGGTGTGCCGTTGCATATGGACGGCGCACGGTTTGCCAATGCGCTTGTATCGCTCGGGTGCTCACCGGCTGACATGACATGGAAGGCAGGCGTCGACGTACTTTCCTTCGGGGCCACGAAAAACGGTTGCTGGTGTGCGGAGGCCGTCGTCTTCTTCGATGTGGAAGCGGCAAAGGGATTTGAGTATTTCCGAAAACGCGGCGGGCACCTTTTTTCCAAGAACAGGTTCGTGGCTGCGCAATTTGAGGGTTACTTCGAAAACGGCAACTGGATGGCGACGGCCGCGCATGCCAATGCAATGGCGTTGCGCCTCGCTGAAGGCATTCGGGACATCGGCGGCCGCACAGCTTGTCCGGTGGAAGCAAACGAGGTCTTTCCGATTCTCAAACGGAGGCAGTTTGAGGCGCTGGAGGCCGCTGGTGCGAAACTCTATGAATGGCCGGCCGATGATCTGCCAGGCGATGGCAAACCTTCCGAGGATGAAGTTTGTCTGCGCATGGTGACGAGTTTTGCCACCGTTGAGGCTGATGTAGACGCGTTCTTGAGTGTCCTTGCAGGCACCGTTTGAGCGGTCGTTGAGGATTTCAGAACATTTGGTGGTCAAGCGACGCTCACAAAAGAGGCGCCTGGGTTTCCAGGCGCCTCGCAACAGGCTTTCGCAAGCGATTTCAGCAGATTAGTGAGCGGTTGTTTCGATCTGCTTGGCAGAACCGCTCGTGATATCGATCTTGCGCGGTTTCATTGCCTCAGGGATCTCACGAACGAGATCGACATGCAGCAGCCCGTTTTCGAGGCTTGCGCCATCGACACGGACATGTTCGGCGATCTGGAAACGGCGCTCGAATGTGCGAGATGCAATGCCGCGATAAAGAATTTCGCGGTCAGTGTCTTCGTCAGCCTTCTCACCCTTGATTGTCAGAACGTGTTCTTTGGCTTCAACCGAGAGTTCGTCTTCGGTAAACCCGGCGACCGCCATGGTGATGCGGTAGGTGTTTTCGCCAGTGCGTTCAATGTTATAGGGCGGATAGCTGGGGGTCTCGCTGCCGGCAGAATCCAGCATTGAGAACAAACGGTCGAACCCGACGGTGGACCGATATAGCGGAGAAAAATCCAAGTGACGCATGTGTAGTGTCCTCTCTTTGAGCAACGGTTACTTCACTTCATAGTGCTTTCCATCATCCCCCATCTTGGCGGGACAGGATTGCGCTGCAGACCCGTTAGTGGCGCCTGCAATAGGGAATCTGGGAATTCCGGTTTTTCATTTCAAGAGGCTTGCCGGCGGCCCGTTTTGCAGATGAATGGCGGATGAACGGAGCCTTCCGATTGGGTTCAAGTGGCAGGGTGCATCTTGTGCTCAACGTCAGCACGGCGCTGGCGGCTCAGTCAGGAGAGATGAAAAATGCTTGCCACTCTTTCGAAATTTTCTGCCCCGATCGCCGGTGCCGTTCTGCTTGTATCCGCCGGTCTTGTTTCCTCTGCCAATGCGGCTCCTCTGGCCAGCGGCATAAAGATCCATCAACCACAATCCGAACTGATTGTGAAAGTTGATCACCGCAAGCACAAGAAACATCGCGGCCAGCGTGGCTGGGACGACCGCCGTGGTTGGGGGTACCACGAGATGGGTCCTCGACAGATTCGCCGCAGCTTGCGTCATCGCGGCTTTCACAAAATCCGGATCCTGGATCGCCGCGGCCCGATGTATATTGTCAAAGCCCGTGCCTGGGGTGGTCAAAAGTTCCGTCTGGTTGTTGATTCAAGATCAGCGCAGATCGTCCGGAGCCGCCCGGTTGGAGGCCACCGTGCGCACTGGGGTTGGCAACATCGCTGGTAATGTTCCGTGAATATCTTTGGCTTTCAGGGCCGGTCCCACGGGGCCGGCCTGAAGTATGTTGTGAGCCACGGCGAAGACCGTTATCACAGTCATTCGTTGCCTTAGCTTTTCAAAAGGGGCCGCATGAGCCTTTTCAATCATCCTGACAATCCAGTCCCTGAGGGAACACAATCAGGATTTGTCGACACAGCGGACGGTATCAAAATCCGGTATGCCCACTGGCCTGCAAGAGGATCGGCGCGCAAAGGTACTGTTACGCTGTTGCAGGGGCGGGCGGAATTTATCGAAAAGTATTTTGAAGTTATCGAGGATCTGCGGGACCGAGGTTTCAACGTCGTTTCATTTGATTGGCGCGGTCAGGGCGGTTCGCAGCGCGTGACCCGCAATCCGAGGCGGGGACACGTCTCGAATTTCAAGAAATATCGGCTCGATCTTCGCACGGTTCTGAAAGACGTTTCGCTGGCAACTTATCCGGGACCGCATTTCGCATTGGCGCATTCGACGGGAGGGTTGGTTGTTCTGTCTGATTCAGAGCGGCTTCGAACCATGCTTGACCGGGCAGTGATTACTGCGCCACTGCTTGGGATCCCATCCGGCGCCTGGGCGCCTGATCTTGCTGCCGCGCGCCGTTGGCTTGTCAGAAAACTGACCTTTGGTCTGCTTGGTAAACCGCCCCTGAAAGCGCTGTCGCCCAAAACTTCTGGATTGATTGAAAACGTCGGGTTTCCGATGGCACGGATTTTTTCAATGGTCGGGCTTGGACGTCTCTTTGTTCCAGGCGGCAACGGCAAGATCCTGGTTCCTTACGAAACCAACAGACAAACCTCCGACAAAGTCCGATTTGAGAGGTTCAACAAGGTGCTTGAGGCGGCGCCGGAGCTTGGCGTCGGTGCACCGACCATGGGCTGGTTGGCGGCTGCTGCGCGCACCATGCTAGCGTTGCGCAAACGTGATGCAGGTCCCGGCATAAAGCTGCCATGCCTGATCCTGGCCGCAGGGGCCGACAGGATCGTATCAACACCTCAAATCGAAGACTTCGTTTCACGCGCGAAAGCGACCGCCTATGTCGAAGTCGCAGGTGCTGCACATGAGCTGATGATGGAGCAGGACGTCTATCGTGACCAGTTCTGGGCCGCGTTCGATGCATTCGTCCCGGGTCTGGAAGTGGAACTGGAGCTTCAAAAGTCCGGGCTTTAGGCGGCCTTTGCCAACTCTCGCAGCAATATGTCATGAAGGCGTGGATCCCCGGAGGCGACAATCTGGCCGCCATCGGCAGGTGCGCCTCCGGTCCAAGTCGTCACAACGCCACCAGCACCCTCGATGATCGGCACCAATGCGATTATGTCATAGGCCTGAAGGCCCGTTTCAATGACTGCGTCGCCGTGACCGGCAGCCACCATGCAATAGGCGTAACAATCGGTTCCATAGCGAGAGAGCTGCGCAGACGCCTCAATGCGGTCGAATAAGGGTCGCTCGATCTCCGTAAAGAGCGCAGGGGTTGTCGTGAAAAGGGTTGCGGCCTCCAGGCTGTCGCAAGCTCGGGTTCTGATAGACATCTGACCAAGCGGGCCCTGATACCAGGCAATGCTGCCATCTCCCCCGAAACGTTCACCGATATAAGGCTGGACCATCATGCCGAGACTGGGCCGGCCAGCTGTCTTCAGACCAATCAGGGTACCCCAAGTCGGCAGTCCGGTGATGAAGGCCCTCGTGCCGTCGATCGGATCAAGTACCCAGACATTTTCAGCATCGAGATTTTCAGGTCCGTGCTCCTCGCCGAGGATGCCGTGATCGGGATATGCGTCGTTGATCAGGGCACGCATCGCCGTTTCGCCGTTCTTGTCGGCGATGGTGACCGGGTCAAATCCTGTGTCCCATTTGTTATCGACAGCAAACCCTTGCCGGAAATGCGGCATGATCGCACTGCTTGCCGCGTTCGCAAGCTTGTCAAGAAATGGCGCAAACGTGTTGGTACTGGCTTTGAACCCGTCTGACATTCATGGCTCCCGGATGAGGGGTAAATCGGTTGAAAAGTGCTAATTTGCCGCCTGTATAACCGTTTCTGCTGAAAATTGCCTCAGCAAAACCGGTTTAGTTGCATATTGTTTGATCAGATTCCGAACCGCATTGGGCTTGACCTTTGTGCGGTGCAATGCGATTTTATTGCGGTGCGATACGTTGTATTGCATCGCCCTCCTTGGGCGTTTCCTCCCTAGACTCGGGCCGCCTCATTTGAGTGCGGCCTCTTTTTTTGTCCAGGGCTATTCGGCAGCGATCGAATCCGCGGGCAAGGCAGCATCCGGCATGGCTGTCAGCTCCAGGGCGAAGGCCCTCAAGTTGTCGAACAGCTGGCCGAACCCGGCTGAAGGCTCCTGCGTGGCCTCGTTCAGATAGAGACCACGGTTGATTTCTATCTGAAGCGCATGCAGCCCGCTTGCCGGTCTGCCATAGTGTTCCGTGATGAAGCCGCCGGCATAAGGTTTGTTCCGGCTGACACTGTAGCCAAGGTTTCGCAGGATCGTGCAGGCATATTCCGTCAAATCGCTACTGCAGCTGGTTCCATAGCGATCGCCAAGAATGAAATCGGGCCGACTGTCGGTCGTCTGGCATTTGATGCTTGAAGGCATTG
The DNA here is from genome assembly GCF_009363435.1 of Labrenzia sp. THAF82. Classification (GTDB taxonomy): domain Bacteria; phylum Pseudomonadota; class Alphaproteobacteria; order Rhizobiales; family Stappiaceae; genus Roseibium; species Roseibium porphyridii. The sequence goes on from NZ_CP045354.1 coordinate 1,211,126, forward strand.
AATGGCAGTCGATCAACACTGCGTAGCCGAAGGTGACATGAGTCTGCGCGAGCAGCCGTCGCAACGTCGAGTGATAGGGCTTATAAATTTCCTCGACCCGTCTGAGGGCTTCTTCAACAGGCAATTTGTGCCGATAAATCTCGTGATTCTCACTCACGATCCGGGCAACTGTCCCAAGGCCTCCTGCCACCCGAATGGAGCGGACATTTGCATAGGACGGCAATCGACCGTCAAACATCTTTGGATCGAGCTCGTATGGCTCTCTGTTCACATCCAGATATGCCCTAGGAAAATGAGCTCTCAGAAGCGGTGCGCCCATGGGAACAACGTGTGCGAAAAGATCGTCCACATAGGCATCTTCAGATCGCCTGATGGATTTTTCATCCAGACGTGACGACGCAAGGAAACTTTGAGAATACTGCCGGCCGGAATGCGGTGAATTGAAAACATACGGCAGGCGCTGATCAGCAGGGCAAAGTACATCAAACGCTGGATAGCCGTTGAAGTCGGCTTCAAGAGACGTTTGCGAGGAGGGCGGTTTCTTATTCGTCAAATGCCAGGTTCCGATTATTGCCCCTATGACAAGTCGGCCCATGGTGCCAAGGAATCAACACGCAGTCCACAGTGTTGATATCAAAAGCTTAGGAGAACCAATTCTGGCTATCATTCTGTGGAATTCGGGCTATAACCGGCAGAAGGAGCTCTCGATTTCGCTCCGGGTATCAAAAATAAAGGCAAATGGTCATAAAAGATGTCGCGTATCCTGCTAGCCGAAGATGATAATGACATGCGCCGCTTTTTGGCGAAAGCGCTGGAAAATGCCGGCCATGATGTTGTGTCTTTCGATAACGGCAAAAGCGCTTACGAACGATTGCGTGAGGAACCCTTTTCCCTGCTGTTGACCGATATCGTGATGCCGGAGATGGACGGGATTGAGCTTGCAAGGCGCGCAACGGAGTTGGATCCGGACCTGAAGGTGATGTTTATCACCGGCTTTGCAGCGGTGGCCCTGAACCCTGAATCGGATGCGCCCAAAGATGCGAAAGTCCTGTCTAAGCCCTTCCATTTGAAGGATCTTGTACAGGAAGTCGAGCGCATGTTGGCGGCCTGATAGCTAGGGCCTGAATTGGCTGCTGCCGGACTGGTGATAATTTGCCAGTTCGGTGAAAAAGGGGGGTTGCACAGATCTGCGTTCCCCGCTATATCGCACTCCACCACGGCGTTGGGGCGCCGGACTACCGAGATATTCGGGCGTGTAGCTCAGCGGGAGAGCACTTCGTTGACATCGAAGGGGTCACAGGTTCAATCCCTGTCACGCCCACCATTGTTGCGCTGATTGATGGTTTCAAGACGCGCGGGTTGATCAGAAGACAGGCGCACTTGCTGCAGCTGCTTTAGGAACAGCCCAATCGAATGTGAGCGCCGCAGGCGCTCATTTGGTTTAAAGAAGCAGGACCCTTTAGAGGGGGACAGTGACATGAAGATCAAGAACTCGCTTAAAGCGCTGATGGGCCGTCACCGCGACAACCGCATGGTTCGCCGCAAAGGCCGCGTCTACATCATCAACAAGAAAAACCCGCGTTTCAAAGCACGCCAGGGCTGATCTTGCCGGTGCGATTGCGCATCGAGATCGTTGTTTGCCGTTTTTCCAGAAGCGCTTAGCAGGCTGCTTTCAGGACGGTTCAGCGAATTTTCTGACGTACGCACCAAGATGTGTAAATTTCCCGGATTGACCGCCGCATCGAACGACCCATAATCGTTGGATGCGGATTTTTGTGTTTGCCATCGCTTTTGTTGTCAGCTCCGGTATTGCCGGTGCTCAACCTGTGCCGGATCTTGGACCGGACATGGACCCTCCGTCAGCTGAGGACTTCAACCCTATGCCTGAAGACTTGCCGCAAGACGGCGGGCAGGTTGTTGTTGAGGAAGCGGATCCAGAAGAAGAGCAGTCCAGGCTGGACGAACTTTATGCAGAGCTTGCTGATACAGAAGACGCGAATGCTGCGGGCCGCATCACACGCGAAATTCAGCGCATATGGATGGATTCTGGCAGTGACACCGTGGACGTGCTGATGTCGCGTGCAGGCAAGGCCATCCAGGCAGATGACCACGGACTGGCACTGGATCTGTTGGACGTTGTGGTGGTTTTGAAACCTTCTTTTGCGGAAGGCTGGAACCGCCGGGCAACCGTGCATTACATGCGGGAGGACTTCGGCAAGTCGCTGGTCGACATCGAGCGCACGCTTGCGCTTGAACCACGTCACTGGGGAGCCTTGTCGGGATTGGCGATCATTCAAAGGCGCCTTGGTTTTGAAGATAGCGCCCTTGAAACCTTCAAGCGTGCGCTAGAGGTCAATCCGGGTCTGGAGAATGCCACCAAGGCGGTCGAAGACCTGGAAAAAGACGCTGAGGGTGAACCAGCCTGACCTGACACACGTACCGTTCCCATTCTAAAAGACGGTATGTCGAAATGTTTGTTGTTCGTTTCACCATGTATTTTTTGTTGCTGATCTCGATCATTCTTGTCCTGTCCGCAGCCTATACAGCTTGGCGTGTCAGTCAGATTTCGTCGGCGCATCAGCCGGATGGCAGCTTTGCCGAAATCGACGGCGTGAAACTCCACTATCATCTGTTTCCTGCGGACAATCAGGACAGCGAAGCACCGGTCCTTGTGTTCATTCACGGAGCGAGCGGCAACGCTTATGATCCGATGATCACCTTCAAGGATGCCTTTGACGGAAAGTACACAACGCTTTTTGTCGACCGACCGGGGCTTGGGTTCTCGGAGCGCGATTTTGAGCGGCACAGTTCACTTGAGGGGCAAGCTGGAGCTATTGCCGGTTTGCTTGAACATCTCGACATAAAAAAGTCCATTGTTGTTGGGCATTCTTTTGGCGCTGCCGTGACCGTGGTGCTAGCGCTGACACATCCGGAGCGTGTCGCGGGACTGGCATTTATCGCGCCCGTCAGCCATCCTTGGCCAGGTGGCGTGGACTGGCACTATTCGGTGGCTGCCCTTCCGATTGTTGGCGAACTCTTCACTAGAACTTTGACACTTCCACTTGCAGAACGCCTTGCCCCGGCGGCCATACTTCGTGTTTTCGCTCCTGGGCAAGCGCCGGAACGTTACGCTGAACGGATAAATCTACCGCTCCTGTACAGGCCGCAGACTTTCCGGGCGAATTCTACCGATATCGCGACGTTGAAGCCGCAGGTTACGCAGCATGCCAAGTCCTATCACAAGATCAGGCAGCCAGCTGTAGTCGTAACTGGTGCGGATGACACGATTGTCTGGCCGTCGATCCATAGTGAAGGTCTGCGACGGGACCTCCCGAACGCTGAGCTGATTGTCTTGGAAAAGGCCGGCCACATGCCGCATCATTTGCACAATGAAAAGGTCATCGAAACGCTGGAAACTCTGATCGAACGCGTGATGGCCGTGCCCGGCCAAGGCGAGGGCACAGCGCGAAAACCACAATTGCGCGAACCGGCATGAAAAAAGGCGGCACGTAGCCGCCTTCTCAGTTCCGTTACGCCTTGGTCTCGGTTTTTAACCGATTAGACAGTCAAATGCCGCCCTGACCGTCATTGCCGACAAAAGCAATGCGCAACAGGTTCGTGGACCCTGGTGTCCCAAACGGGACGCCGGCTGTCACGATGATCCGCTGACCTGGCTTTGCGAACTGTTCCGAGTAGGAAATTCGACAGGCACGGTCGATCATATCCTCTTCATTGGCCGCATCTTCACTAACAACGCAGTGGAGACCCCATCCCAATGCCAGTCGCCGCGCTGTCGCCAGCACCGGGGACAGAACGATTACAGGGCAGGCGGGCCGCTCACGAGAGGCACGCAGTCCGGTTGCACCGGATGTCGTGTAACAAACAACAGCCGCGAGATTGAGTGTCTCGGCAATCTGCCGCGCAGCCGCGGAGATCGCATCGGCACCCGTTGCCTCGGGCTCGGCGCGTTGTGCATAGATGATGTTGCGGTAATTGTTGTCCTGTTCGACCTGCTGGGCGATTTTGTCCATGGTGGAAACCGCTTCAACAGGGAAATCGCCGGCGGCCGATTCCGCTGACAGCATGACAGCATCCGCACCTTCGAAAACGGCAGTGGCAACGTCAGAGACTTCCGCGCGGGTCGGCACCGGCGCCGAAATCATGGATTCCAGCATCTGGGTTGCGATCACGACCGGCTTACCTGCACGGCGGCAGGCACGCGTGATTTGCTTCTGCAGCCCCGGAACCTGTTCCAGCGGCATTTCGACACCAAGATCACCGCGGGCGACCATGATCGCATCGGACAGTTCAATGATTTCATCCAGACGGCCGATAGCCTGCGGCTTTTCGATTTTGGCCAGAACGCCAGCGCGTCCACGTGTGATCTTGCGGACTTCGGCCAGGTCGTCAGGGCGCTGCACAAATGAAAGCGCTACCCAGTCGACATTTTGTTCCAGTGCAGCGATCAGGTCCTTGTGGTCCTTCTCGGTCATCGCACTTGTTTTGATTTCAGTGTCGGGAACGCTGATGCCCTTGCGGTCAGAAAGCTTGCCGCCAACGATCACTTCGGTAACGGCTTTGGTGGCCGTGGCTTCAACGACTTTCAGCTGGATCTTGCCGTCATCGAGCAGCAGGCGGTGACCCGGCTCGAGAGCCTCCAGAATTTCCGGATGCGGAAGATGGACCCGGTTGATGTCGCCGCCGGATTGGTCGGCGTCCAGCGTAAACGTTGCGCCGTTCTCCAGCATGACGGGGCCGCCGGTGAATGTTCCCACACGCAGCTTTGGTCCCTGAAGGTCAGCCAGAATTCCGATCGGCCTCCCGATTTTCTCTTCGACAGAACGGATACGCTCAACGAGCATTTTCAGACGGTCATGATCTGTATGGCTCATGTTGATGCGGAACACATCCGCACCTGAGCGATACAGTTCTTCAATTATGTCTTGTTCTGAGGAAGAGGGTCCGAGAGTTGCTAAGATTTTGACTCGTCGGTTTCGCCTCATCGCCCACCTGTTCCTTGTTGCACGGGTTCGGTCAGCTGGACCGTCCAGCTGCTCTGTTCGCCCGTGTCGATTTCAAAAAAGCCTGTCCGCTCAAATCCGCGAGCCACACAGTCTTCAATCCCGCGAATGGTGAATTCTTTCTCCCGGGTGCACATGAATGCCCGGCCGCCCCATTCGCCAAATTGGTCGTAGTCAACTGCGTAGATGTAATAGTATCGTGACACCAGCGAGCCGGGGACCAGGGTCTCGCAAGAATTGGATGCGAGGTTCCACCAGCCTTCGGTAACCCAGTCGGTCTTGTCTTTGTAGCCAATGGCTACACCAACCTGACTGTCCGTCTTGTTGCAAAGGCGCAAATCGGCCCTGGCGTCGTCACTAGATGCGGAAAAAAGCAGCACGGTCAAAAGTCCGGTCAAGGCAGCTTTCATGGGCACACCAATACGTGCCCGAGACCCACCCTGGTACCGTTCCCCAACCTTAAACATATGCAGTCGTTCACTTTGCTGCTTTACAGACATTCGCTTTTTGCGTGGACAAGGGGGTCTTGTCAACGTCGTTAACAGGATACGGATGGCTTTCGCCCAGACTTAATCCCGCAACCGTCCCATGAAAATTGCCCGAAAGGACGATTACCCCACCTATGAAGTCAAAAATGGGGCGGGAACATGGCCGTTGCGACCCTGATAGAGGTTAGCCATCAATAAACCGTATACAAAGCAGGTCTTTCCTCAGGAAAGCTCCTGAAAACAAAGCTGTTTTCCGTAACACATCCATTTGCTGGATCTAGGGGTGACGGTTCTGTCGATTCGGACGGAGGACAGATTATTATTCAGGCTTGGTTCCGGAACGAGATTGCCTTAAACCTGTCCGCCTGCGCCTGCAGACGCCTTCAGATTTTCCACGACGCGAGAAATGATAGAAACAGCAGCCGAGGCTGGCGAAGCTTTTCAGCCAACAGAATACATTCCTGGGGACCTCAGTTCCGGCCTTTTGCTCTTGTGTGACCATGCGCGCAATACAGTGCCCCCGGGCTATGGCGACCTTGGAGTTCCCGCTGAACAGTTTCGGCGGCATATCGGCTACGACATCGGAGCACGCGCCGTTACCCTGGAACTTGCCAAACGTCTGGCAGCACCTGCCTGCCTGACGACATTTTCACGCCTCTTCATTGATCCAAATCGCGGTGAAGACGATCCGACACTGATCATGAGATTATCAGACGGCGCGGTCGTGCCGGGAAACGCTGACGTTGACGCGGCTGAAAGATCATTTCGCATCCAGGCATTCCATGAGCCCTATCACAGCCTCATAGATGACACGCTCGATGCCATGAAAGCCGTGTCACCTCCGCCGGTGGTGGTGTCGATCCACAGTTTCACGCCCGTCTGGCGCGGCGTGCCGCGACCGTGGCATGCAACGGTTCTGTGGGACTGTGATCCGCGTGCGGTCAAGCCCATGCTTGCCGGATTGCGTGCTCAAGATGACCTCGTCGTCGGCGACAATGAACCCTATGACGGGGCTCTCAAAAACGACACAATGTATCGGCACGCAACGCGAAACGGTCTTGCCCATGTGTTGCTTGAACTGCGGCAGGATTTGATCGCCGACGACAATGGCGCCAAGGAGTGGGCCGGTCGTTTGGAGCCAACGTTGCGCGCAATCGCGCAAATGCCGGATTGCCGGAAGATTCAACATTTCAAATCGCGCAGCGACACGGACTGAGCGTGGCGGATTTGGCTTGAACTTGAACATCAAGGGAGGTTTGCATTATGGACGAACAGACAAAACTCGAGCTTGAAGCCGCTGTGTTCCGGCGTCTCGTCGATCATCTGCGCGGCAGAACCGATGTTCAGAACATCGATATGATGAACCTTTCGGGTTTTTGCCGGAACTGCCTTTCCAACTGGTATCAGGATGCGGCGGCAGAGAAGGGACTGCCGATGGAGAAGGCGGATGCGCGCGAGATTGTTTACGGCATGCCCTATGACGAATGGAAGTCCAAGTATCAGACCGAGGCAAACGCTGAACAGAAGGCGGCTTTTGAAAAAAGCAAACCTCAGCACTGATCGATGGTGTCATTGCCCGCCATTCACCGCTTGACGGACATCACCGAGTCTGGCAGGGCACACGAAATTTTCATGAACTCCGGCAGGCAATCTAATTTCGTCTTTCCGGGAACACACAGACTGTGAAGAAAAATCAAGAAGGAGAACCAAGTTCATGTCCGATCCGGGTGGAGTAGCAGCGGATCAGCTGCGCGCATTTGTCGAGCGTATCGAGCGGTTGGAAGAAGAGAAAAAAGTCATCTCTGATGACATCAAGGACGTCTACGCCGAAGCCAAGGGTAACGGATACGATGTGAAAATTCTGCGCAAGGTTGTCTCACTTCGCAAGAAGCAACCTCATGAGCGTGAAGAAGAGGAAGCGGTGCTGGACCTCTATATGCATGCGCTTGGCATGGCCGGGCCGGCAGGGCCCGAATCTGAAGGTTGATTTGACGGCAGGTGCATAGCCCGCCACGACGAAAATGAGCGGCCTTTGGGCCGCTCTTTTTTTTATTGGTTGAGAACTGTCTGAAGTTCTAACGTGCAAAGCGCACGGGAAGCACAACCACTGCCGGACCATCGAAGCGGTCAGTTCTAAGCCCACCATAAGGCGCACGATCAAAGCTCGAAGAGACGAAACGGTTGCCCGGCATCATGACGTTTTTCAAGGCGCGCTGGTTGGGATGGCTTAGTGACGCAAAGGCCTGGTGACGGGTGGTTCCTGCACCTGACAAAAGTGTAGACCCCGATTTGTCGGGCAGGCTGGCGAACCCGGCCAGAGGATCCACGATCTGATCGCGTGGAATGCGTCCTGACAACGAGGGCTGTGCCGGCGCCGGCTGGTCTGGATTGGACGATTGAGGGCGCGCTTCAGCCTGGCGTTGACCGGTGATAGATGGTCTCAAGGATCGGCTCAATGCAGGCGGTGTCGCACTTGCCGAAGCATAAGCCAGTGTTGTTTCAGGTCGTGGTGCAGGCGAAGGCGAAGGAACTCTGGTTCCGGTGGCGGCCGCGATAGCCGCAACAGGGTCTGTTACAGGAGCTGCGGCAGGAACCGGAATTGAGCCGGTTGTTCCCAGAGTTGCTGCTGCAACCTGCGCGGCCTCACTGAGGCCCTGATCAGGTTTTTGAGACGGTGTGCGCGCGACCTGGAAACGGTTGTCGATTGCCGCGTTGGTCGGCAATGGCTGGCCATTTTCGATCGCAATGCGTTGCGCGTCCAAAGTATTTGCAGTGGGAGCTGCGGTGCCAATTGCGGCAGGTGGTATAGGTTCGTCGATACCGGGCTTGAACGTCGGTGCGGCGCTTGCAACGAGCACTGGCGCAGTCGGTTCAGGTTGTTGCTCTTCCAGCACTTTTCTGGCCGGCACTGGCGGGTTTTTCACCACGGGTGAAACGGTGGCCTGTGTCGGCGTGCTGCGCTGGTTGCCAACAGCTCCCGGACGTGCGGACCTGTTGCTGTTGTCATTGTCGCCACCGAACAGACTTGCGAACAGATTGCCGCCCCCGGACGTGTTGCGCTCCTGGCCGGCCGCCGGGATCGGAGCGCCAGGTTTCGTCAGGTTCTGGTCTCTTGTGCTAGACCGGCTCTGACCGGAGGAGGAGCGGTTGTTCGACGCGACAATGGTTGGCCGAGACGGTCTCTTCTTGCCGGATTTGGCTTCCGCAAGTGCGATCTTGTAACCCTTAAGCGGTTTGCCGTCTGAGGGAATATGCAGCGTCTTGCCGCTTGGGAAAACTTTGGCCAGTTGTGACCGGCTCATCTTCGGCCAATGCCGAACCCGGCCGGTGTCCATATGAACAAAGGGCGATCCAGAGCGTGGATAATACCCGACACCACCGATTTCCTTGCGCAGACCGGCTGCTCTCAGCTTGGCAAGATTGACGCCTGGAATATAAAAATCCATCGCTTTGCCGAGCGTGTGCTGGCTGTTTCTTGCCACACCCGACGAACGCTTGCGGAGCATGTTGTTGGTCGCCGGTGAACGGTAACTCGAGACGACATAAATGTGGTCCCGCGCGCCGACCTTCCGATAGACTTCCCAGACCAGGTCGAGGAGTTCCGGATCCATCTTGATGATTTCATTGCGCCGCCAATCGCGCAAGAAACGGTTTGCCTCACGCAATCCAGCAGGAAGGTAGCGGCCGTTTTTCTTGAATGTGATGGAAACGCGTTCTTTGGTGTGCGTGTTGTAGAGTTTAAGTGTGCGGGTTTCGGCCTGTGCAGCAGGCACCAGGCAGGCAGACGCAATAGCAAGCGCGCCTGCAATCTTCGCGGCACGTCTCAGCCATACGGCGGCGTTGAAACCAACTAACCGTTTACGCAATCTCTATCTCGCCGTTTTCGAGGGCTTGCGCCCATCCCGTGCTCCCCAGCAGGAGGGATTATTAGCTGCTGCAGGTTAAGAAGTTTTTACCCTAAATCCGCTTGTTTGATAATCGTGGCAGAAATGCAACGATGCAAGTGTGAAGAGGGTAAAATCCTCCGGTCGCGCTGGATAACCGGAGAATGCGTCAAAAAATCGTCCAAATCTATTCAGTTGTCCTTGAGTTGCCTCAAGTCAGGCTGCGGCATCTTTGCCGCCCTCTTCCAATCCGTATTCCTTGAGCTTGCGATAAAGCGTGGAGCGCCCAATTCCGAGTCTTTTGGCGACTTCCGTCATGCGTCCGGAATAGTGATTGATGGCTGCGCGAATCAGCTCTTCCTCTATGTCCGTGAGTTTTCGCACATGACCTTCCTTGTCCAGGTTGCGCATGAAGCCGAACGGCGCAACCTGTTCGAATGCTGATGGTTGTGCGGGCGGAGGCGCTGAACTGTTTGCCGCAGCTGCACTCACCGGCGTGGTGGATATCGCAGGCGGAATGTCGGAGAGCGCAGATGCCATCAAGGTTCCTGACGGCGCCAATGGCTGGTCTGCAGCAGAGGCGACCTGCGGAAAGTCATTTATTGTGAGCTGGGCACCGTCGCACAGGACGACGGCACGGAAGACAGCATTTTCCAGCTGCCGGATATTGCCCGGCCAGTGATAGGCCTGAAGAAGCTCCAGAGTTTCAGGTGTCACGCCCGCGACCTGAGGTTTGCCTTCTTCAGCTGCAAATCGAGCGAGAAAATGCCGTGTCAGGGCTGGAATGTCTTCACGTCTGTCGCGCAGCGGGGGTATCCAGATCGGAAAGACATTCAAACGGTAGTAAAGATCTTCCCGAAAAGCGCCTTCCTTGACCTGGTCGACCAGGCGTCGGTTGGTTGCTGAAATCAGCCTGAAATCCACTTTGACGGGTCTGCGGGCGCCAATGGGGTCAATTTCACCTTCCTGGATTGCGCGAAGCAGTTTCACCTGCACATCCTGCGGCAGTTCACCAACCTCATCGAGGAAAAGCGTGCCGCCATGCGCTTCCTGGAATTTGCCGACATGTTTGTCGACGGCACCCGTAAAGGCTCCTTTTTCATGTCCGAACAAAATGGACTCCACCAGATTGTCCGGAATAGCGCCGCAGTTGACGGTCACCAGCGGTTTTGACTTGCGGTCGCTGGAACCTTGAATCGCGCTGGCAATCATCTCCTTGCCGACGCCGCTTTCTCCCTCAATCAGAATGGGAATATTCGAAGCAGCAGCGCGTTTGCCCAGATTGATGACACGTTCCATCGCGGCTGATCGTGTGACGATGTCTGCGAAAGTCAGCGTTCCGGAGGCCTGCTTTCTGAAACGGGTGATCTCGCCCTCAAGTGCAGATGTCTTGAGGAGATTGCGAATGGAAACATTCAGGCGTTCCGGCGCAACCGGCTTAACAGCAAAATCCTGAGCACCAGCATTCATGACCGATACAACCGTATCGATGCCGCCATGCGCTGTCTGGACAATGACCGGCGTTGCGATCTTGTCTCCTCGCAGGCGTTCGAGCACACCCAGGCCATCCAGTTCGGGCATGACCATGTCCAGAATGATCAAATCGATCTCACCGGCTTCCGGACCGGTCATGATGCGAACCGCCTCAGCACCGTTTTCCGCTGTTTTCGAGCGGTAGCCGAATTTCTTGACGGCTTCCTGTAGCAGTCTGCGCTGAATGGGATCGTCGTCAACGATAAGAATTTTGCCGCTGATTGCTTGCATTGCGTGCTCTGATCGCCCTGAATTGTCTCGTTTCGAGCCATTCTGGTCGCAATTGGGTAAACAAATCGTCCAAGTGAAGGTGAAAAAGTTTTCCTTTTCCGATTGCAGGGTTGGGCCTGGCGCGCCTAATTAGTCAGGAGGGCATTTTCATTGCCTGCATCTTTGGCCGACCGTTCCCGGAGACACTCATGCCTTTCCCGACACCCGTTTTTGCCTCTCAGTCTTCAGCAGCGGCTGACCTTGGCTCCCTTCCGGAGTGGAACCTGAGCGATCTTTATCAAGCGGTGGATGCACCTGAAGTCTCAGCGGATTTGAAAGAGAGCCTGGATCGCGCAAAAACCTTTGAGGCTTCCTATAAAGGCCGGCTCGCGGAAATGGCCAAGAACAATGTGCCTGCGCTGGTCACTGCCATCCGAGCTTATGAAGATCTTCAAGACTTGATGGGACGCCTGATCTCGTTCGCTGGCCTGGTTTATGCCGGTAACACCGTCGATCCCGTTTCACAGAAATTTTATGGTGATGTGCAGGAACAGATCACGACTGCCAGCTCGCATCTGCTGTTTTTCACGCTTGAATTGAATCAGGTTGAGGACGCTGTCGTCGAAACAGCTCTTCGGGACCAACAGCTTGCGCATTACAGACCCTGGATTGAGGATCTGCGCAAAGACAAGCCGTATCAGCTGGAAGATCGCGTCGAGCAATTGTTTCACGAAAAATCTGTCACCGGGAGCAGTGCCTGGAACCGGTTGTTCGATGAGACCATGGCGTCTCTCACGTTCAAGGTCGACGATCAGGATCTCACCATCGAGCCGACACTCAATATGCTGGTGGACCCCTCTGCGGACACGCGTCGCAAAGCGTCTGAAGCGCTGACCGCCACTTTCAAGGCAAATCTTGGAACCTTCACCTTGATCACCAACACCTTGGCCAAGGACAAGGAAATTTCAGATCGGTGGCGTAATTTTTCCGATATTGCCGACAGTCGGCACCTGGCCAACCGGGTGGAGCGAGATGTCGTCGAGGCGATGGTTGCTGCTGTTCGCGATGCCTATCCGCGCCTGTCGCATCGGTACTACAAGCTGAAGGCCAAATGGCTCGGCATGGATCAGTTGAACACCTGGGACCGCAACGCGCCGCTGCCTGACGCCGATACACGTGTGATTTCCTGGGACGAAGCCAAACAAACCGTGCTGTCTGCTTACAGCGCGTTCTCGCCTGATATGGCAGACATTGCCGGTCGATTTTTCGACAAGAACTGGATTGATGCACCCGCGCGCTCCGGTAAAGCACCGGGAGCTTTCGCACACCCGACAGTGCCAAGCGCGCATCCTTATGTGCTGCTGAACTATCAGGGCAAGATCCGCGATGTCATGACACTTGCCCATGAACTCGGTCACGGGGTGCACCAGGTTCTGGCAGGGCCAAACGGTGCACTCATGGCGCCGACACCATTGACGCTTGCTGAAACCGCAAGTGTCTTTGGTGAAATGCTGACGTTCAAGTCCTTGCTTGCAAAGGCTTCCGATCCGCAGACGCGAAAAGTGATGCTGGCGTCCAAGGCGGAGGACATGATCAACACCGTGGTGCGGCAGATCGCGTTTTACACGTTCGAGCGCAAGGTGCACTCCGAACGGCGCAATGGCGAACTGACTTCAGACAAGATCGGCGAGTTGTGGCTTTCCGTGCAGGAGGAAAGCCTCGGTCCGGCAATCAAACTGAACGAGGGCTATGAAACCTACTGGACCTATATCCCTCATTTCATTCATTCGCCGTTCTATGTTTACGCCTATGCCTTTGGCGACTGCCTCGTGAACTCGCTCTATGCCGTTTATGAAGAAGCGGAAACGGGCTTCCAGGAAAAGTACTTTGATCTGTTGAAAGCTGGTGGCACCAAGCATCATTCCGAATTGTTGGAACCTTTCGGACTGAGCGCAGCTGATCCCGACTTCTGGAAGAAAGGCCTATCCGTCATAGAACGGATCATCGATGAACTGGAAGACCTCGATAGGGCCTGAGGCAAAGTGCATTGACGGAAGAACGATCTGTCCACTTTCAGCACCGGCCTTATGACGGGACCAGTCAGCCATTTACGGTTGGATTGAAGCCCGTTTCAGAAAAGGATTGGCTCGAAACCGATCCGTTTCTGGCGTCGCACCTTGCCGAAAAGGACAGATTGTTCGCAGAAAGGCCCGATGATGTTTTTCGGGCTGAGCCCGATACGAAGGCTGCGCAGACCGAGGTGCTTGATCTCGTTCTTGACCATCTAAAGCGCTTTCACAGCGGCACACATGATGTTCATTCAAGCGGTGTGAGGATTCCTGCCGCCGGACGCCGGATAAACCACGCAGATCTTCCGGCATTGAAAACAGCATCCTTGATGGTTCAGGAGGATCTTGTCCTCATGCGCCCGGGAGAGAACGGCTACCGCCTTGTTGCGGCATCATTGTGCTTCCCGTCTTCCTGGTCGCTGGGACAAAAGTTCGGACTGTCGATGGCTGATATCCACGAGACTGTGCCCGATTTCAACGGCGCGCGCATGGGCCAGATGGTGGCGCGCCTTTTTGACAACCTTAAGCCGGGACAACTTCTTTGCAGGTTCAACTGGTCAGTCTATCCGGATGAGAAGCTCTATCATCCAGGTGCGCATCATATTGAGGTGGCAGATACCGCGCGGGTTCTGGCGTCGCTTTTCCTGCGAGTTGAAAGGCAGACCCTTCGGCGCTTGCCTGGATCGGGCGATATCCTCTTTACGATCAAGATCCATCATGACCCGATGGCTGCACTCCAAAGCCATGCTAACTGTTCAAACGTTGCCAGTGGGCTCTCAAGGCAGTTGCTGGCGTTGAGCAACGAACAATTGCGCTACAAAGGACTGCATACTTCGCGAGATGCACTTGTCGCTGCCTTGCGCAATGTCTCCGAACGTCTGCGGCATTCTGACTGATCTTGCCGCTGGATATTGGCGGCGAGATACATATTTAGTCCGAATACACTTTGTTGAGCCAACCGGGGAGAGCCCTGCAAGATGCCGCCGTCCAAAGACCGTGAAAGCAATCGCTTCAGTGCCAGAGTAGGGCGCTATGCCAAGGTTGGTACGAATATGGGCGGGATTGCAGCCAAAGTTGCGGGTGCCCGATTGTTCGGAATGGAGCTCGACAACGCCAAGAATGCGGCCGAGCTGGCTGAAGCGCTCGGTGGCCTCAAAGGGCCGTTGATGAAAGTGGCGCAGCTGTTGTCCACCATTCCCGACGCATTGCCGCCGGAATACACAACTGAACTTGCCAAACTCCAGGCAAGCGCGCCTCCGATGGGCTGGGCATTCGTCAAACGGCGGATGCGGGCCGAGCTTGGCGCGGACTGGCAGAGCAGGTTTGCCGAATTCGGCCGTGAACCTGCCGCCGCGGCTTCGCTTGGGCAGGTTCATCGTGCTACCGCGCATGACGGCCGCGTACTTGCCTGCAAACTGCAGTATCCGGATATGGCCTCGGCAGTGGAAGCCGATCTCAAGCAACTTCAGATGCTGTTTTCGTTGCATCGCCGCATGAGCCCGGCCATTGATACGCGGGAAATCGCCAAGGAAATCAGCGCGCGTGTTCGAGAAGAACTCGACTATGGCCGCGAGGCTGCTCATATCGCGATGTACCAGGACATTTTGTCAGAAAGCGAAGATATCAGGGTCCCGAAGGTCGTAGACGACCTGTCGACGGGTCGTCTGCTGACGATGGGCTGGTTGACCGGCAAGCCGCTCCTTGAGTTCAAGGAACATAGTCTGGAAGACCGCAATCATCTGGCCAGGACAATGTTCCAGGCCTGGTGGCATCCCTTCAGTCATTTTGGTGTCATTCACGGCGATCCGCATCTGGGTAACTACACGGTTTTTGAACAGGACAGCACACCTGCGGGCATCAACCTCCTGGACTACGGTTGCATCCGTATCTTTCCGGAAGCCTTTGTCGAAGGGGTGGTCGAGCTCTACCGTGGGCTGCTTGAGGAAAACAATGACCGCGTGGTCGCTGCGTACGAGCGGTGGGGCTTCACAAATCTCAAGAAGGAGGTCATTGAAGTTCTGAACATTTGGGCTCGTTTCATCTACGGCCCGCTTTTGACGGATCGCGTGCGCTCGATTGCCGATGGTGTTTCTGCCGCAGAATACGGCCGCAAGGAAGCTTTCCGTGTCCATTCCGCACTCAAGGAACTTGGACCGGTCACCGTACCGCAGGAATTCGTCTTCATGGACCGTGCCGCAATCGGACTGGGTGGTGTGTTTCTGCATTTGCGAGCGGAACTGAATTTCTTTGAGTTGTTCAATGAGCAGATCGATGGTTTTGAGGCCGCAACCGTGCGTGCTCGACAGGACCGTGTGCTGGGTGCGGCAGGCCTTGCGAATGAAACGCATGCTGCCTGAGCCGACGGTGTTCGCCTGGAAAGCTCCGGCAAGACCAACCGGTCAAAGAGTCGCGTCTGAGAGGCGAATAATGCAATTCAGATCATTGCCGAGTGCACAGGCTTTATTGTATGTAGACTGCCGACTAAAGATTTTTTCTGGGGAACTTCATGTCTGACGAAAACGCACCTGCAATGGACTACGATGCTCACGAGCGGACGTACGAGGGGTTCATCAACTTCTCGAAAGTCGGCACGATCGCATGTCTGAACGTCGTGTTGTTGCTGATCCTTTTCGGCTTTGGCGGCACGACTGCTGTTGTATTCGGCTGGTTGATGCTGATCGCGACAATCGTTTCTTCCGGAATTGGCCTGGCCCTGGGTGCTTCAGGTTGGATCCCACCAACCGTGGTTTTCGTCCTGACAGGTATCCTCGCGATTCTGACTGTCTGACGGATCGTCGACCCAGACACTGTGTCGGTATTCAAGGCGCGGCCACAGCCGCGCCTTTTATTTTTGGTTGAGACCTGATTGCACAGCTCATGAATCTGCCTGTTCCGACAGCGTTTCACTATAAGCCTCCGATGAGCCCTTATCTTGAGGTGCTTCATGTCGATGCGGAGTTGCTTGTCGTGAACAAGCCGAGCGGTCTGCTCAGTGTTCCGGGAAAAGCGCCGGAGCACTCGGACTGCATCGAGAAGCGGGCGCGGGAGGCGCATGATCAGTCCCGTATCGTGCACAGGCTGGACATGGATACATCCGGCGTGATGGTTCTGGCCATGAATGGCAAGTCCCATCGGCATCTCGGCTTGCAGTTTGAGAGACGGAAAACCGAAAAGACCTATGTTGCGGTGGTGTGGGGCCATGTGCTTGAGGACACGGGAGAGGTTGATCTGCCGCTAATTTGCGACTGGCCCAACAGACCCAAACAGATGGTCAGTTTCGAACATGGAAAACCGGCGCAGACACGATGGCAGGTTCTTGAGCGCGACGCGCAGACAACGCGTCTGCGCCTCTTTCCCCTGACGGGGCGCTCACATCAGTTGCGGGTTCATATGCTCTCGCTCGGCCACCCGATCATCGGAGACAGGTTCTATGCATCGGATGAAGCCTTGAACGCCTCAGACCGTCTGGCGCTTCACGCTGAAAGCCTGACTTTGCATCACCCGGCGAATGGCGAGCGGGTCACGTTTCGTGCCGAATGCCCATTTTAGGAAAACGCTGCGACAATCAGCTTCCGACGCGGCCCAGGCCTTCGCGGGCAACCTGGTTCGAATTGTCCAGTGTGATCGCGCGGGTATAGTTCCGCCGAGCTTCCTTTGGCTTGCCGAGCATTTCCTGCGCAAGGCCGCGATTGGCCCAGGCAATTGAAGAATCCCGGTCAAGATTGACGGCCATGGAAAGGTCTGAAAACGCCGTGGTCGGGTCGTTTACGGCAATATAGGAAATGCCGCGCGCGGTATAAGGCGCACTTGCCTTCGGGTTCAGCCCGATTGCCGTTGCGAAGTCTTCGATGGCCTGAGGGTGCTGGTTCTGCGCCTGATAGATCAGACCTCTGTTATAAAACGCACGCGCATCGCTGCTGTCGCGGGTGATGACGGAGTTGAAATCTGACAGGGCAGCGGAAAAATTACCCTGCTGCCGATAGATGTTGCCGCGACCGACATAAGCGACATCGTAGTCCGGCTTGATATTGATGGCCCGCGTATAATCGGAAACAGCTTCCTGATTGCGGCCCATGCGACGATAGACAAGTGCCCGGTTCGCGTATGTCTGATAGGACTGCGGATTAAGCTGCAGGGCCCGGTTGAAGTCTTCGACAGCGTTGTCGAGCTTTCCGGCCTGGCCGTAGGCGATGCCGCGCGTGCTGTATGCGCTGGCGTCGGACGGATTGGCCTCGATCACCGCTGTCAGTGACGCGATGTTGGTTGCCGATCCGGCTGACTTGTTCACGGGAACGTTGTTATAGACACTGGACGTGTTGCAGGCGGCCAGAAACGTAGCCAGGCTCAGAACAATGGCATGTGGCAGAAAGTTGCGCATGCGGCACATATGATCTCTTACAGTCAAGCGATAAACCATGCCGTTCTTCTGCCTCCAATTGGGCGGGAGTATGGCTAACGATCTCCGTGCGGCCGGTGTCCAGAGCAATCTCTCGATAAACGCCAAAAAGCCGACCGTGACATCGGCCGGCCTTACGGCAGTTTATTGAGATCGGCAGCGCCTGCTGCCAAATATGCTCAAGCCGGTTTAGCGGCGAGCGGACTTGCCCGGAAGCAAGCCTTCACGCTGTGCCCGTTTACGAGCCAGCTTGCGAGCGCGGCGGATAGCTTCAGCTTTTTCGCGCGCTTTCTTTTCAGACGGTTTTTCAAAATGACCGCGAAGTTTCATTTCACGGAAGATGCCTTCGCGCTGCATCTTTTTCTTAAGCGCCTTCAGCGCTTGATCGACATTGTTGTCGCGAACCAGAACCTGCACGCGTTTTTTCCCGTTTTCGATGCGCCGCGGCCGTTCCGCAGCAAGAATGGACTATGATTTAAGCAAGGTCTCGCCAACAAGATTTGCGTTCGGGCTGAACACACGCATGTAACGCTCATATACGCCCTGCAGGGCTAAGCATTCACAAGTGCAAAGAAGCCTGATCGCCGCTGACGCGTCGCTCACTTTGGTGCGCTTGATACCAGAGCCCGCTGCGCCTGTCCACAGTCATTCGAAAAGAAACAGGTTCCGTGGCGGACTTTTGCGCCTGTAGAGGCTGCGAAGAATTGTAGACAGTCTCTGATTTGAGGATTACTGCTGATTGGCTCTCATTTTCAAGATCTCTATTCCAGAAGAGCATCCATCCAGCCCTGTTTTTGGAGGAAACAATGGCGCGGCCAGCGTCCGGGGTCCCCGATTCGGCAACAAATCAGTCTTTGTGGCGCAGCGATATTCTGCCAACGCTGGCGCTCGGCCTGCCATTGGCCGGAGCGCAGATTGCCCAGATGGCGATCAACACAACGGATGTGTTGATGATTGGCAGACTGGGCGCTCAAGAACTTGCCGCCTCAGTGCTTGCCTTCAATTTCTACATGTTGCTGTGGTTTTTCGGCATGGGTTTGCTGCAAGCGGTGATTCCACTGGCTGCACGCGCTCGCGGCCAGCGCAAATTGCGGGATCTGCGCCGGGCCGTGCGCATGGGCTTCTGGATTTCGGTGCTCTTTTGCATTCCGGTCTGGTGCATTCTGTTTTTCACGGAATCGATCCTGCTGCTTCTGGGGCAGGATCCGGAACTGGCATACCTGGCCGGGCACTATATGCGCTATCTGCAATGGACGATGTTGCCTGCTTTGCTGATCATGGCCGTGCGCGGGTTTTTAACCGTCATGGAGCGCACGCAGGTTGTGCTCTGGGCGACAATTGCCGGTGCCGTCGTCAATGCGATTGCCGATTACCTTCTGATTTTCGGTGAATTCGGTTTTCCTCGACTGGAGCTTGTTGGCGCCGGCATTGCCTCCGTCTTCAGTGCGACCACAACCTTCCTGTTCCTGCTGGCCTATGCCGTTTGGCATCCAAAATTGCGCCGCTACAACATCATGGGCCGTATCTGGCGCTCGGACTGGCCCGTCTTTTTCCAGATCGTTCGACTGGGTACACCAATCGCGTTGACGATCATCGCTGAAGGGTCGCTGTTTACCGCATCGTCGATCATGATCGGATGGCTGGGTACACTTCCGCTGGCCGGACACGGTATTGCGCTGCAAATTGCCTCAATAACCTTCATGGTTCCTGTAGGTCTGTCGGTCGCAGCCATGACCCGCGTCAGCCTTGCGGCCGGTCGAGGCGATCACGCAGGTGTCGGCAGGGCCGGATGGACAGCGCTTTGTACGACAGTCGCCTTCATGGGCTGCTTCGCTGTCGCGTTCTGGACCATTCCCGAAATTCTGGTCGGGTTTTATCTGGATCTCAGCGACCCGGAAGCCAACGAGGTCCTTCGCTACGGTGTTTCGTTCCTGCTGGTGGCGGCGCTGTTTCAGTTGGCCGATGGTGGACAGATTATCGGCGTCAACAATTTGCGCGGACTGGGCGATACTACAATCCCGCTGTTTTTTGCACTCTTCGGCTATTGGGTCGTTGGTATCAGCCTGTCCCTTGGCCTTGGTTTTGTCGCCGGTTGGGGTGGTGTTGGCGTCTGGTGTGGGTTGGCGGGCGGACTGGCCTCAGTCGCGATTCTCGCAAATCTGCGCTTTGCAAAGCGGGAACGGCTCGGCCTGGTGACTTTTTGACCCCGTCAGGTGGTTTTGCTCGAAATCCGGTTGACGTGACCCATCTTGCGCCCGTCCCTGGTTTCGGCCTTGCCATAGAGGTGCAATTTGGCTGAAGGCTCTTCCAGAACAGCCTTCCAATCATCGGCATCATGGCCAATGAGGTTTTCCATGACGACGTCAGAGTGACGCGTTGCCGCGCCGAGCGGCCAACCCGCGACGGCACGAATATGCTGGTCGAACTGAGAGGTGAGACACGCATCTTGTGTCCAGTGACCGGAATTGTGAACTCGCGGTGCAATTTCGTTGACGAGCAATTCCTCGCCGTCGCCGCTCTTCACCAGAAACATTTCCACGCCCATCACGCCAACATAGTTAAGGCCTGTGACGATTTTTGCGGCCATGTTCCGTGCCGCATCCAACGTTTCCTTCGCAACGCCCGCCGGCACAGTGGATGTCTTCAAAATGTGATTTTCATGATGGTTTCGGGCGATGTCGTAGCTGGCGCAATTGCCGTCAAGATCTCTGGCCACGATGACGGACACTTCACATTCAAAGTCAATCAAGGCTTCGAGGACGGTTGGCACACTGCCAAGCCGTTCATAGGCATTGGCGACATCATTGGGAGTGCGGATCATCAGCTGACCCTTGCCGTCATAGCCAAAGCGCCGCGTCTTCAAAACGCCTTTCCCGGCAAACTCAGCAACAGCCTGCTCGACGTCCTCTTGAGAATTGATCTCGCGGAAATCTGCAATCGCAACACCTGTGTCCGCGAGGAACCGCTTTTCCGACAGTCGGTCCTGAGACACAGAAAGTGCTCTTGCGCCCGGGCGGACCGCCACCTTCCGGTCAAGATGGGCGGCTGTTGGTCCTGGGACGTTCTCAAACTCGTAAGTGACAACGGAAACGGCGGCCGCGAATCGATCAAGTGCGTCGACGTCCTCATAGGGCGCAACGGTGAAGTTGGAGCTGACATCGAAAGCGGGACTGTTGGGATCGGGACAAAAGATGTGCGATTTCAATCCGAGGCTGGCAGCTGACTGCGCCAGCATCCGGCCAAGTTGTCCGCCGCCGAGAATTCCGATCGTGTCGCCGGGGCTCAAACGGGTGTTGTCAGTCATATCGTGAAATCCTGCTGCGGACACTTCAAGCGGGCTTGCGTGAAAGGCCTAGTCGTCCGATGGCGTCTCGGCGACTGCTGCGGTGCGTTCGGCTCTGAATTTATTCAAGGCGGTTTCGATAGCGCTGCTTTGCAACGCAAGGACTGCGGCGGCCAGAAGGGCGGCATTGGTAGCGCCCGCTTTGCCAATCGCCAGGGTTCCAACCGGGATTCCTGCCGGCATCTGAACGATGGAAAGCAAGCTGTCTTCGCCCGAGAGCGCTTTGCTTTCCACTGGAACACCAAAAACCGGAAGGGATGTCAGCGAAGCCGTCATGCCGGGCAAGTGTGCTGCGCCCCCGGCTCCGGCAATGATAATCTTGAAGCCCTCGTCTTTCGCACCCTTGGCGAAGTCGTACATGCGGTCCGGCGTGCGGTGGGCGGAAACAATACGCGCCTCGTAGCTGACACCCAGTTGGTCGAGCGTGTCCGCCGCGTGTTTCATTGTCGGCCAGTCAGATTGACTGCCCATGATGATTGCGACGTCCGCTTGTGCCATTTTATGCTCCAGTATCCGGCGGGCTCAGAAGAGCCGCGGAGTATAGGCAGCGCGCCGCACATCGCAAGACGCAAACGATGGAATTCCTTCGTTGCGGCAGCGAAGGGTTTTTGGGCAGGCCAGCGAAGTGGAGATTTTCGGTTCTTCAGGCGATGATGTCGGGGAACAACTGGTCTTCCAGAGCCGAGATTCGATCCTTGATCATCAGCTTCTTTTTCTTCAGTCGCTGCAGTTGAAGCGCGTCATGGTTCGACGTTGCTCCGAGTGCTTCGACGGCAACGTCAAGATCCCGGTGTTCCTGACGAAGCTGCGCCAGCTCCAACCGCAAAGCATCCTGATCTATTCGCGCCATCTATGTCCCCTAAAGCCGGACATGAGTCCTAATCTATTTTGCAGCTGTCGGGCAAGATAGCATCTTTGGCAAGTCAACAATCACGCTTCCCGGGCCATGCTGCCCACGAAATGGGACAAAAAGACCTAGAAATCCTGATGCTGTGGAAAATGTCATCGTGCAAAGCACGCATGAGAATTTTTTGTGAGTTTTGAGCCTCTTATTTGCACCCGGTTTTTCAGGATTTCCTAAGGTTAGTTGGAAGAATGCATTATTTGACGGCGAAGCGTCTCAGATATGCAGATTCAGCAATCGACAAGGCTGGAAATTGTGTGGCACGATGAAAAGGTTGAGCCAACAGACAGGAGAAAAATTCCATGTCAATGCAGTCACATCTCGCAGAACTTGAGCGCCGCCACGCAGAAATGAAACGCAAGATCGAAGACGCTCTGATGCATCCGAGTACCGACTCCCTGCAATTGGCTGACATGAAGCGACAGAAACTCAAGATCAAGGACGAGATCGAACGACTACGCAGTAACGACACGCTGCACTAGCGATCCCCTTGAAAAGAGAAATCGAAACGCCGTGCTTCGCGCGGCGTTTTTTTTATATCTTGGTTCAGCTTAGTGGATGGTGCCACAGGTCAGCCTAATGAAGTTGCTATCCAACTTCTAAAGGGCCTTGGCCTGTTCTCTGAGCGCAAATTTCTGGATCTTGCCTGTCGACGTTTTCGGCAGTTCACAAAAGACCACGGTCTTCGGTGCTTTGAAACCTGCCAGATGGTTTTTGCAAAAGCTGATCAGATCCGTTTCAAGGACATCCGCTCCGGGTTTCAATTCCACAAAGGCGCAGGGCGTCTCGCCCCACTTCTCGTCCGGTCTGGCAACCACGGCTGCGGCCTGAACATCGGAATGTTTGTAAAGAACCTCTTCCACTTCTATCGAGGAGATGTTTTCACCTCCAGAAATGATGATGTCCTTTGAACGGTCCTTGAGCTGAATGTAGCCGTCCGGATGCCGAACGCCGAGGTCGCCTGAATGGAACCAGCCGCCCCTGAAGGCCTTGTCGGTCGCCTCGGGATTTTTCAGATAACCTTTCATGACCACGTTGCCGCGGAACATGACTTCCCCAAGCGTTTCTCCGTCTGAGGGAACGGGATCTAGGGTTTCCGGATCGAGCACAGTGAGATCCTCCAGCGCGACATATCTCACACCCTGGCGCGCCTTTTTCTGTGCCTGCTCTTCTATGGAAAGCGCGTCCCATTCCCGTTTCCAGTCATTTACGACGGCCGGACCATACACTTCTGTCAGGCCGTAAAGATGGGTGACATTGAAGCCTGCGGTTTTCATGGCAGCCAGAACGCTTTCGGGAGGTGGGGCCGCCGCGGTGAAAAACTCGACTTCCCGATCAAGTTCGCGCTTTTGGTCAGGGGCCGCATTCAGGAGCGTGGACATGATGATCGGAGCACCGCACAGATGGGTCACTCCCTCATCGGCTATCAGATCCCACATCGTGTCCGGTCTTACCCAACGCAGGCACACATGAGTGCCGGCGACAATCGACAGCGACCAGGGGAAGCACCAGCCGTTGCAGTGAAACATTGGCAGGGTCCAAAGATAGACCGGATGCTTTCCCATGGCGGCTGTAATGACGTTGGCCTGGGCCAGAAGGTAAGCGCCGCGATGGTGATAGACGACACCTTTCGGGTTGCCGGTCGTGCCGGAAGTATAGTTGAGCGTGATTGCGTCCCATTCGTCGTCCGGTAGCGACCAGTTGAACTCGGGATCTCCCGTTTGAATGAAGTTCTCGTAGTCGAGAGATCCCAGGCGCTCGCCGTCCTGCGGAAACTCCGGATCGGAATAGTCGATAACGATTGGGTTGACGCTCGCGATCGAGAGGGCTTCCTTGACGACCGATGCATATTCTCGATCAGTGATGAGCACTTTCGCGTTGGCGTGATCGAGCTGGAAAGCGATGATCGCTGCGTCCAGTCGCGTATTCATGGAATGGAGAACAGCCCTGGCCATTGGAACACCGTAATGGGCCTCAAGCATCGGAGGGACATTGGATAGCATCACGCTGACGGTGTCGTCCCTGCCGACACCGAGACCCGTAAGCGCTGAGGCAAGTTGCCGGGACCGGCGATAAAACGTCCGGTAATCGGTGCGCTGACTGCCATGTATGATCGCCGTGACTTCCGGAAACACATCAGCGGCGCGCGCCAGAAAACTGAGCGGTGACAGGGCGGCGAAGTTCGCCTCGTTTTTCTCAAGTCCCCGCGCAAACGGACTGACGCCGGTGTCCATGATCATCCTCCCTTGATCGGTATCTGGCGGTATGAAAACCGGAAACAGTCGGCCGCGCAATTCATCATTGCAGGGACCGACCGTCTGAACCTGAGTTCATGCAAGTAACGCGATCAGACCGTCATAGGTGAGTTTGACACCGATCAGGCCCATGACAATGTAGATAACCGAATAGAAGGTATCGGCCTTGACGATCCTGACCAGCCAGACGCCGACCAGAGTTGCGACCAGGGCCACGGGAAATAGAGCGACCGATGTCGACAGGTTGGTGGCATCGAATTGGCCAAGCAGAAAGTAGGGAACAAGCTTGATCGCATTGACCGTTGCGAAGAAAATGACGCCTGTTCCGGCGAAGAGGACGGGTGCGAGGCGCAGCGGCAGCATATACATCTGAAACGGTGGCCCGCCCGTATGGCTGATGAAGCTGGTGAAGCCGGCAACGGTTCCCCAGAATGTTCCCTTTGCAACGCTGTGGCTCTTGGCAGCATCGTTTTTGCGTTGCTTGAAGATATAGTCGGCAACGAAAGCCAGAGACATGATCCCGATCAGGAAAATGACAAAGGCATCATTGACGTAGGCCGCTGTTGCCCATCCGATACTGATGCCGGCGACAGCCGCGGGCATCAGAATTGCCAGGGATCGCCAGTCCGCCCGGCCCCGGTAGGCAAGCAGCGCAATCACATCCATTACAATCAAGATCGGTAACAGGATGCCAGCTGCCTGGATCGGGGGGATGGCCAGCGACATGATCGGAACTCCAAGCATGGCGAAAGTGCCACCAAAACCTCCTTTGGACAGGCCAACGAAAAAAATCGCCGGAATCGCCGCAGCGTAAAACCAGATGTCTGTGATCGGGGTCATGGGCCAAAGAACGTGAGAGGTAAAGGGGAAGGGACCGGCAAACAAGCATGCCAAAGTGTTTACGTAAAGTCCCGACCGTCGAATTGCCTACGCGTGAAGGCTTGCAATTTGACCTTCCCTTACAGCACTCTGTCCGGCAAAAGGCGGGGTTTTGACCCGGTCGGCGTTTGGGAGGACATAGCGATGGCAAGCCGGTATCACGAGGTCTATCAAGGCTGGAAAAACGATCCGTTGGGATTTTGGAAAACGGCGGCATCTGAAATCGACTGGGATTCGACATCCGATACGGTTTTTGATCCGGATCAGGGGCAATACGGTCGCTGGTTCCCGGACTGGGAATGCAACACCTGCTACAACTGCCTGGACAGGCATGTGGAACGCGGTCGCCCTGGCCAGCCGGCGCTGATCTACGATAGCCCGATTACCGGCAGGACGGCGACCTACACTTATGCTGAACTTCTGGAGGAAGTGGAAGCACTGGCCTGCGTGCTGTCCGATCGCGGACTGCAAAAGGGTGACCGGGCCATCATCTATATGCCGATGATACCCCAAGCAGTCATGGCCATGCTGGCCTGTGCGCGGCTAGGCATCGTCCATTCGGTCGTATTTGGGGGCTTTGCCGCCAACGAGTTGGCAACACGTATCGATGATGCCACACCGAAAGCCATCATCGCGGCTTCTTGCGGCATCGAGCCGGGCCGTGTCATCGCCTATAAACCGCT
This sequence comes from Labrenzia sp. THAF82, assembly GCF_009363435.1. Classification (GTDB taxonomy): domain Bacteria; phylum Pseudomonadota; class Alphaproteobacteria; order Rhizobiales; family Stappiaceae; genus Roseibium; species Roseibium porphyridii. Next base: position 1,236,791 of record NZ_CP045354.1, read on the forward strand.
GATCGATAACGCGATTGAGTTGGCGTCTCACTCGCCTGAGTGCTGTCTGGTTTATCAACGCGATGAAAAACCCGCTGACATGGTTTCCGGGCGTGACTTCGACCTGGGTGCGCTGCAGGCGCAGGCCGTTGCCGAGGGCCGCAGGATTGCACCGGTTCCCGTCAAAGCATCGGATCCGCTCTATATTCTTTATACGTCCGGCACGACTGGCCAGCCCAAAGGAGTGGTGCGCGACAATGGCGGCCATATGGTCGCGTTGAAATGGTCGATGAGCAATCTCTATGACATTCAACCGGGTGAGGTGTTCTGGGCTGCTTCTGATGTCGGCTGGGTGGTTGGTCATTCCTACATCTGCTATGCGCCGCTGCTGCACGGCTGCACCACCATCGTGTTCGAAGGCAAACCGGTGGGAACACCGGATGCCGGGACTTTCTGGCGGGTGATCTCGGATCATAATGTGGTGTCACTGTTCACGGCGCCGACCGCGTTCCGGGCGATCCGCAAGGAAGATCCGGAAGGCAAGCTGATCAAGAAATACGATCTCTCCCAGTTTCGATCGCTGTTTTTGGCTGGTGAACGTGCAGACCCGGAAACGGTCAATTGGGCCATCGATCAGCTTCAGGTGCCAGTGATCGATCATTGGTGGCAAACCGAAACGGGATGGTGCATCGTCGGCAATCCGATGGGTTTGGGAAAACTACCCGTCAAGCCGGGTTCTCCTACCGTTCCAATGCCGGGATACGACGTGCAGGTGCTGGATGATGCCGGCCACCCGCTTGGGCCCAACACACTAGGAAACATTGTCGTAAAACTGCCGATGCCGCCTGGGTGCCTGCCGACACTGTGGAATGCCGATCAGCGTTTCTTCGATGCTTACCTTGCCGAGTTTCCGGGCTACTACAAAACTGCGGACGCGGGTGTCATTGATGATGACGGCTATCTTTCGATCATGGCGCGGACCGACGACATCATCAATGTTGCCGGTCACCGGCTTTCCACCGGCGGCATGGAAGAAGTTCTGGCAACCCACGCAGACGTTGCCGAGTGTGCGGTGATTGGCATTGCCGACAAGCTCAAAGGGCAGCTGCCTTGCGGTTTCGTCGTCCTCAAGGCCGGTGTTGATCGGGACCATGCGATCATCGAAAAGGAATTGATCGGGCTCGTTCGCGAAAAGATCGGGCCCGTCGCGGCTTTCAAGATCGCGATCACTGTCGAACGACTGCCAAAAACGCGTTCCGGCAAGATCCTGCGAGGCACCATGCGCCAGATTGCTGATGGTGAGAGTTACAAGATGCCCGCCACGATCGATGATCCTGCGATTTTGGACGAAATCACTGACGCCTTGAAAACACACGGGATTTCCAGCTGACGTCTTTGCCTGACGTTACTGGAGGCAAGTGACCGCCATCGACACCGCGTGAATTGCGAACTAATGTCGGGCCGCCGCGCAGCGGCCCGCGCTCAAGACAGCGCAGTTTGAAACCAACAGCGGTGAGGATTCCGTGTCTCTGGAAAACAAGGTTGCCATTGTAACCGGCGCAGCTCGAGGAATCGGCTTCGCCGTAGCCAAGCGGTTTGTCATGGACGGCGCAAAAGTCGTGATCTGTGATGTGGATGACGATGCTGGCGAGAGTGCAGCGGATGATCTTAAGACGCTCGGCGAAGCCACCTATATCCATGCAAATGTGGCGGAACGCCTGGATGTTCGCAATCTGGTTGCCGAAACTCTGAACGCCTATGGTGAGATAGATATCCTGGTCAACAACGCGGGTATTGTCTCCGGTGCTGATTTTCTGGATTTCGAAGAAGACGAATTCGACCGTGTTCTGTCGGTCAATCTCAAAGGTGTCTTCCTGTGTTCGCAAGCCGTTGCTCGGCATATGGTCGAAACGGTGGAAAATGGCGGGGCACCAGGTTGCATAATCAACATGTCCTCGATCAACGCGGTGTTGGCAATCCCCACGCAGCTTGCCTATTGCGTTTCAAAGGGGGGCGTGTCGCAGCTGACAAAAACAGCGGCGTTATCGCTGGCAAAACATGGTATTCGCGTCAACGCCATCGGACCCGGATCAATCATGACAGACATGCTGTCTTCCGTGAATGACGATTCGGAGGCCAAGCAAAGACTGTTGTCGCGCACGCCCATGCTGCGCGTGGGCGACCCGGCTGAGATTGCAGGTGTCGCCGCATTTCTGGCGTCTGAAGACGCAAGCTATGTGACCGGCCAGACCATCATCGCCGATGGTGGCCGCATGCCGTTGAACTACACGGTGGAAGTGCCGGACGAGGAGTAAGGGCACCTTGAGCCCGATCACAGGTGTTCTAAACCGCCTCGGCCTGCCTTTCCGCATCGAATTGCAGGCGAGCAAGTTTGGCATATAGCCCGCCCGCCGCGCTCAGATCCGCGTGCGTACCGGTCTCTGCAATGCGCCCTTCGTCCATGACAACAATGCGGTCCGCCTTGAGAACCGTGGCGAGACGGTGCGCAATGACGAGCGTCGTTCGGCCTTTCATCAACTGGTCTAGCGCTTTTTGAACCAGTCTCTCGCTTTCTGCATCTAGCGCGCTCGTGGCTTCATCCAGCAAAAGAACGGGTGCATCTTTCAAGACGGCTCGGGCAATTGCGATCCGCTGACGCTGCCCTCCTGAAAGGGTTACGCCGCGTTCGCCGACCAGAGTGTCATAGCCGTCGCTCATCGCTGCAATGAACGGGTCCGCCAAAGCAGCTTTCGCCGCAGCAATCACCTCTTCTCTGCTGGCATCCGGACGGCCATAGGCGATGTTCTCTGCAATGCTTGCTCCGAAGACCGCCGTGTCCTGCGGAACAAGGGCAATCTGTTGACGCAGACCCTTTGGATCGAGCTGTTTCAGGTCCACACCGTTCAACCGAATGATGCCCGTTGCCGGATCGTAGAACCTCATCAGCAGATTAAAGAGTGTCGATTTGCCTGCACCGGATGGGCCGACCACGGCAACGGTTTCACCTGGAGCGATATCCAGTGACAGGTCTTTCACGACCGGCATGTGCTCCGCATTGCGATAGGCGAAGGAAACATCATCGAAGGAAATGGACCCGCGTGGCTCGGCCGGGAGGATGGCCGGTGTAGCCGGAGCACTGATCTCCGATTCAATATCCAGCAGTTCAGACAGCCGTTCTGCAGCGCCAGCAGCTTGCGACAGCTCGCCCCAGACTTCCGAAAGCGTTGCGAGTGACCCGGCGGCAAGAATTGAATAGAGCAGGAACTGGCTGAGCTCCCCGCCGGTGATCCGCCCCGAAAAGACGTCGCTGGCACCAATCCACAAGACGGCAACGATGCTGGCACCTATTACCATGATTGCGAAACCGGTCAGTGCGGCGCGCGCCATAATGGCTTTGCGCGCTGCCTGAAAAGCTGCTTCCACTGCACTGCCGTAGCGGTCCGCGCTTCTGGATTCATGAGTGAAGGCCTGCAAGGTTTTCACGGAACCAAGCATCTCGCCTGCATAGGCCGATGCATCAGCCAATGTGTCCTGTGCAAAGCGTGACCGTTTGCGAACCTGTCGTCCGAAACCCAGGATCGGGACCAGGATTACGGGAATGGCTGCCAGAACGATGACGGACAGCCGCGGGCTGGTGACGACCATCATGACCGAAGCCCCGGCGAACATAATGAAATTGCGCATCGCCTGCGATGCACTTGCCCCGAAGGCAGACTTTATTTGCGTTGTGTCAGCAGTCAGCCGCGAGAGTATCTCGCCTGATTTTGCAGTGTCATAGAAGGTAGGGCTGAGTTGCGTCAGGTGTGCGAACACGTCCGAGCGGAGTTCTGCGACCACACGTTCGCCGATCCACATGACCAGGAAGTATCGCACAGCGCTGGCAGTCGCCAGGGCACAGACCACACCGACCAGAACCGCAAAATAGGAGTTCACCAACGCCGGGTCATCCGCTCCGAAACCAAAATCGATCATGCGGCGAACAGCGTTGGGCAGTATGAGTGTGATGACGGCAGCAGAGAACAGGGCAACCAACGCACCGATGGCCATACCCTTGTGCTTGCGAAGATAGGGGATCAATCGCGTCAAAGGCTTCAGCGATCTGCGAACAGATTTCCGGTCTTGCTGCGTTTGTGATGCAGGGGCGTCGGCCACAAGTCTCTCCTCATGCTTTTCAAGCCGTCTTTAGCATGTTCCGCAAAAGGCTCAATGGCATTGATCAAGTTCTATGGAAACTGCGCTGATTGGGTAATTTATTTTGATATCGCTATTTGAAACAGATGTTTGAGATTGAGAGGATTTGCCCGATTTTGCCTCTTGTTTTGCACTCCACCTTGGGGTATATCCCCGCCACATGTTTCTGAGGGCGGCGTCCGCAACCGGATCGGCGGCCCTTTACTACGTTTTACGCCAAGATAACGACTTTCCCTGAAAGACCATCCTGGTGTTTGAAAGGACCGGCCATGAAAGCGGATATCCATCCCGACTACCACACCATCAAGGTCGTCATGACCGATGGTACCGAATTCACCACCCGCTCCACCTATGGATCGGAAGGCGATACACTGCAGTTGGACATCGACCCGACGTCTCACCCGGCTTGGACCGGTGGTGACCGTCAGCTGATGGACCGCGGTGGACGCGTATCGCGCTTCAAAAACAAGTTTGCTGGTTTCCTCGGTTCCTAATCACCGATCCACAGCCTTGATAGAAAAACCCGGCTCTTGCCGGGTTTTTTTGTGCTTTGAAAAGGTATCTCTTTGGATGCCCGGCGGTTTGGTCTTGCGGTCCGTTTCTGTCTGCAAGAAAGTCTACAGCCGATTGTGCTGTCGAACCGGGAACACGCGCGCTGCCAAATTGGTTCTCCCAATTCGCACGGATCTCAATTGAGTTTTCGACGAGCTGCCTGTTGATCTTAAGAGGTTTTATTGCGCCTTGGTTTGGCGTTGTCAGACCAGCCAGGAGGCATGAAAATTCTTCCAAGCCGCAATTTCATCGGGCCTGGCCGGAAAACCTCCTTCAGCATAAGCGCAGTTTCACTGAAATTGATCACAAAGGGATTTGACGAGCCGACAGGTTTGGTAATTCCGAAAAGGACTTCTTCTGTTTCTGGTGCATAGGTGCCGAACAGCTTGTCCCAGATGATCAGAATCCCGCCGAAATTCTTATCAAGATAGATCCGGTTGCGGCCATGATGGACGCGATGGTTCGAGGGGGTGTTGAGCACCGCGTCGAGAATTCGAACCTTTCCGAATTTTTCAGTGTGGATCCAGGATTGATAGGCAATCACGACAGCCAAAGCGCCAATCACCTGCGCGGGATCAAATCCTATGACGACCATGGGAACAAAGAAAATCCAGGTGAACAAGGCCTCGACCCAGGCCAAACGCAACGCAGTGCTGAAGTTGAACTCAGGCGAAGAGTGGTGAACGCTGTGATAGGTCCACAGCAGGCGAACGCGATGCTCACATCGGTGCATCCAATAATATGTCAGATCGGCCAGTAGCACTGCCAAAAGCCAGGACCACCAGGACAGGGATACCTCCGAAACGGCAAGTTTCTCTGACGCAAAGATGCCGACAACGAATATTGCGCCAAACGCCAATCGCTCCAGAACACTGTTGACTATCGAAATGAAAATGTTTGCGCCGGTTTCTTTCAAGGACTTTCGGTATCCGGAAAAGACATCCCACGCTGCCTCGGAAACCAGCATCAGGAGGAAGACAAGACCGATCATCTCGATGACGGAGAAAACCGGATCCACAACGGACAATCGCAACTCGATATTATCAAACATCACAAACCTCGATAAAAACGAACGTTCGTTCGTTTAAGTATTATCATGTTGCCTGAATTGCAAGTGCGCTCAAAACCTGAAATGAGAACTGCAGGTAGCTTCAACGCAGAAACATCAACAGTCCACGGTAGTGCAGATGATGGAAAAGAAACCGGAACTGTCCCTTCGCGAGGAAAAGACAGCGCGTCGACGCCGTCTGATCATCGAGGCAGCTGCGACGCTTTTCATCCTCAAGGGGTTCCATCAGACGGGCATGCGCGACATAGCTGGCCAGGCTGAGATAAGCCTTGGAAACCTCTACAATCATTTCAAGGGAAAGCATGAAATTATTGCAGCCATCTCCGAGATAGAAGCTGTAGATATGGAACCACTGCTAAGTCGTCTGGAGAGTGCCCAGGTTAGCGATAGCGCTGCTTTAATCGAGTTTGCGGAAGCCTATTTCGCAGTCTGTTGCTCGCCGGCAAATGCAGCTCTGAGTGCGGAAATCGTTGCGGAGACCTTCAGAAATCCGGATATCGGCAAAGTTTTTTCGGGTACGAGAAAGCGATTGATCGATGCGCTTGAAGAACATGTACCCGACCATTATTCAAAACGGACCGCAACAGCAGGCCTCGTTCTCGATCTGATCGAAAGAGCGGGACAAAGTGCGGTTGGAACCAGCGAAGCGTCGCAAAGCGACATCAAGACCGCCTTGCTGGAAGTTATAGGACGTCTGGTTGAGCGCTCATGATTACTGGGCGGCGCTGAGGTCTCTGGCAAAAGACGCTAGCAAACTTTCGGCTTCCGAGTGTGCTTCGCTCCTCATGGATCGAGCGAGTGATAAAAAAAGCCGCCAATTGGCGGCTCTTCGTGTTCATCGGTCGAAGATCGCTTAGCCGAGATTTCCGAATGCCGCGTGCAGCTGGTTGATTTGCGAGGCGACCGGGTTGTCGTTGTTGGCTTCCTCGGTCTGCGGTTCGTCACCGCCGCGGTAGAGCATCTTGTCCAGGTGCACAACGCGTTCCTGCAGGCGTGTCGAACGACCGACCAGGTCGCGCAAAGTTTCGGGAAGTTCGTCCCATGACGGTCCGCCGGTTGCGCTGCTGAGCTTGTCCAGGCGCACCTTGTTCTTTTCGCTGCCAGCCTGCTCGCGAGACATTTCGCCCTCGTTCACAGCTCTTTGGAGCAAAAGCCAGGATGCAAGCTGCATCAGACGCGTTGTCAGGCGCATGGATTCTGTTGCGTAGGCCAATGATGCCGGACGGGGCAACTCCTTGGCTTCCTCGCGGCCGGAGCCATCCAAATACATGGCGGTCTCTTCAACCAGTGACATGCCTTCCTGAAACAGGGTCTGGAAATTGTCAGAACTGGCAAGATGATGAGCGATGTGTACGGTGCCAATCGCTTCTTCGGCTGTTTTGATGTCTTCCGTCATAGGATTGCTACGCCTCAGTTACTCTCCCGGTTCGACTTGCATTTTTATCATTGCTTGTCCCGAAACATGTCATTTCGGGGCAGGTGTCCCTTTTTGGAACGATGCAGGTCTTCGTACCAACTACTGAGCAATCTCCATGCCAAACTCGCTCAAATGTGGCCCTTAACCAGAACGGTATGAGGATACCATGAGCGTGGCCTAAAAAAAAAGAGCCGCACGGTTGCGGCTCTGAAGTCTTTAACAGGGAGGCGTCAAACAGAGTGGACAGGAGCCACTCACATCCAGATGACTGGATATACAAATTTATACTTTGGAAAGATTAATAAGAGGTAAACGAGTAAATTTTTACCTAGCTGATTTACCTTGTTAATCGTCTAGTTCTCAGATTTAGTTCAAAGACTGTAATAAATGCCAAGGCTATTTCTGAAAGAACGAGTTCGCCGCATCGCGAATAGTACCTCGTTGTTCGAGTTCTTTCTGCGTACGGTTAATTTCTTCCCGTAAGGCCTCTATCCGCTCATTAAGATCGTTTTCCGAATGACGTGAAAGATCCTCGCCCACGGTGATGGGGTCGGCCTCAGGTTTTTTGGGGACATCTTCGTCAAATAGGCTCATTGTTTCCTTCCCCGGAATGTGAGACGCAGGAACGACAAGGACCGGTTCAAAAAAGTTGGACACGTTCAAATCGGCCGATTGCCAATTTACCATAGTCCGGCCATCGAGCAGTGGACCAGTCCCAAAATGAACCAGAAGGAACGATCTTCATGCAAAAATTGCCGGTTAGCATGTCTGTTGTTGCAATTTCGGAAGCAGGCGGTCCGGACGTATTGCAGCTTGAGGAGCGTCCCGTTCCGGAGCCGGGTGTCGGCGAAGTTCTGATCCGTGTGCATGCTGCCGGCGTGAATCGGCCCGATGTCCTCCAGCGAGTGGGGGCCTATCCACCACCTAAAGGGGCCTCGGATCTGCCTGGCCTTGAAGTGTCGGGAGAGATTGTTGCGTGCGGAGAAAGCGCTAACGGTCACAAGATTGGCGATATGGTAACAGCGCTTGCGCCTGGAGGTGGATATGCCGCCTACTGCAAAGTGCCTGCAGGTCACGCGCTTGCAGTCCCCCGGGGACTGTCAATGATCGAAGCTGCGGCCCTTCCGGAAACCTTCTTCACTGTTTGGTCGAACGTGTTCGATCGATGCGGATTGGCCAGTGGTGAAAGGTTTCTTGTCCATGGCGGAACATCCGGTATCGGAACAACCGCCATTCAATTGGCAAAGGCGTTCGGTGCCGAAGTCTTCACGACTGTCGGATCGGAAGAAAAGGCAGAAGCCGTTCGTGCTTTGGGCGCTGACCACGCAATCGTCTATCGGGAGCAAGCCTTTGAAAAGGCGATCCTTGAGATCACGAATGGTGAGGGAGTGAATGTGATCCTCGACATGGTTGGCGGCGACTATGTTGAGAGAAACTGGAAAGCCGCCGCAGTCGAGGGACGGATATGCCAGATCGCCACATTGAATGGACTTTCAGAGAAGGTGAATTTCTCCCGTCTGATGGTCAAGCGGTTGACACACACGGGATCAACTTTGCGACCTCGCAGCGATGCTTTTAAATCGGCGATTGCCGAGAACCTCAAGACGAGGGTCTGGCCGATGCTCGAATCGGGAAATATCAAGCCGATTATGGATTCCACGTTTCCACTTGACCAGGCAGCCGATGCGCATCGGCGCATGGAAAGCTCTGGGCACATTGGCAAAATCGTTCTGACGATGGACGTGTGATAGTCCCGCAGGATCGGGAAGACGCAAAGATTGCCTTCCTATTTGCGTTTCCCCCGCGTTTTCACTATATTCCGCCCACTTCCCATTAAAGATAAATGGAACACTGCTTTTTCGCCCCGCCGGGCGAGGGAGCCGATGAGAGGAATTTACCCGATGGCGAACACGCCGCTTATGCCAAAGGCAACCGCCGTCTGGCTCGTGGACAACACCGCGTTGAGCTTCACGCAGATTGCGTCCTTCTGCAAACTGCATCCGCTCGAAGTGAAAGCGATTGCCGACGGAGAAGCCGCCCAGGGCATCAAGGGCCTTGATCCGATCCTGACCGGACAGTTGAGCCGTGAAGAGGTTGAAAAAGCCCAGAACGACCCGAACTACCAGCTGAAGCTTCAGGGGTCGAAAGTGGTCGTGCCGGAATCAAAGCGCAAAGGGCCACGTTATACGCCTGTTTCACGGCGCCAGGACCGTCCGAATGCAATCCTCTGGCTTGTGCGCAATCATCCGGAACTGAAAGATGCGCAGATCATGCGCCTGGTTGGCACCACCAAACCGACTATTGCCGCAATTCGCGACCGGACGCATTGGAATTCCGCCAACCTGACACCGTCTGATCCTGTGACACTCGGCCTGTGCAGCCAGCTGGAGCTGGATATGGAAGTTGAGAAGGGAGCCAAGAATGCTCCGCAGCCGATGGCTGGTGAGCCGGTCGAAAGGTTGATGCCGGTCGAAGAAACGACCAATGAAGACGCAATCGCTGCCGCATTCTCCTTTGACCCGAGCCAACCGGTCAAACGTGAGGAAGAAGAAGAAATCGATGCGGACGCCGTCTTTGCGAATCTCGGTTCACTGAAGAGCGATGAGAGTGAAGTCGGCGAAGAGGGCGATGCGCCTGCAAGCGAAGACGCGACGGCTGAAACTGACGATGATGTAGCTGAAGGCGAAGAAACTGAAGGCGAAGAGACCAAGTAATCGGTTCCTCGCTCGCTCGATCAGAACCGTCGGCTGTTTGCAGCCGGCGGTTTTTTTGTGCCTGGCAATCGACCATTGTCGCCGTTATCAGGCCGCTACCTTGCCGTAGGTTTTGCCCTTACCCCAGCCACGAGTGCTGTTTCAAGAGGCTTTGTTGCGCTTGACGCGGCCGATTTGGATGTTGCTGTTCTCGCCGATCGCAAATCGCATGCAATAGAAGATAACAACCAGGCTCAAAACCAGCCAAAGACCGCCCCAGAACACGGTTGGCAGGCCGAACTCCTCTGACAGCATATAGGCATCTGAACGCAATCCTGATCTTCGGATTGTGTCGTCGAATATGTCGTAGGGGACGTAAAAGATGCTCGACAAGCCGATGACCCGAAGCACCATGTCGTTGATTTCGAGGCTTAAAAATCGAGCGATTGCGAGCATTCCAAGTCCCGTGACCGTGCAAAAGAGCAACGGGAACCAGTCACGGATGTAGAGCAATGTGACCAGAAGCATGACGACGCCGAACAGTGCCAGGATTTGACGATCGAAATCGGTGCGCAGCGCGAGCATCAAAAGTCCGGCACCCAGGATCAGCGAGCCAAGATATCCGGCAGACAAGATTATGAACCTGCTGCCGCCACTCGAGATCACATGCCCGCCCTGGTTTGGCGACAATGAGAGGTCGAGCACCGTGCCTCCGGTCAGGATGGCAGCAATGGCATGAGACAGCTCGTGCAGGAACACAATCAGGATTTTAAGCGGAATGACGAGAGGTGTGTTCCACAGCAGGAACAGCACCACCATGATCAATATCAGCTGCCAGTGGTTCTTCAGGATCTGCATGCCATCTGAAAGGCCTTGGCGATAAGCAAAAGTCAAGCAGGTTGAGAATCCGCCTATGCTTCATCCCGCAAATCGCACCAGGCTTTCACGATAGACCGTAGCTCTGTTTCTTTCTGGGCAAGATCATCCAGACTGGCGATCTTGAAGGAGCGGGCTTCTTTGCCATCGCCTTCCAGGTTCGGAAAGGCACCTGGTATCAGGGCGCCTTTGTGAAACATAAGCGACGCATGTTTTTTCGCCTTCGGGAAGAAACTTGCCAGGTTGCCTTTGTATTCAAATGTCGGCGCTTGCCATTTTATGGTTTCACCAATCCGCGCATCCGCACGCAGAATAAGTTCACGGGTTGCCTCAAGAACGGGTTTCATCGGGTTGTCATAGGCTCTCAGCCATGCGTCCACATCCGGGTTCTTCATGGCATCATCCCAAATCAAGTGTTGTCTTCAGCGAGATGATCTTGCCGTTCTGCAGAACAAAGACATTCGTGCCGCTGCCGCTGCCTCCGGGAATGGCCTTGGAATAACAGGTCCATTTAACTGTAATGGTTGAGCCGGAGACTTCGACCGCACCCAAATTTATCACGGCATCGTCGAAGTCGTCGGTCCTGCTTGCTGCAAAAGCGGCAAGGATCGCCTCGCGTCCACGATGAGGTCCATCTTGGCCGGAAAAGGGTTCGGAGTATTCTGCATTATCGGCAAAAAGCTCTCCCAGTTGTGCCTGCCCGGACGGACCGGCTTGCATTGCCAGGAAAAAGTTTGTGATCTCTAGAGGCATGTCATTCATGGAAGTGTCCCATATGTCTGTTGATCCGAATGTGCTTGCCGCCCTTTCCGAGGCGCTTGAAAGTTTGAACCGGGATCCCCAGCGTCCTGTTCCCTCAAGTGTGATTGCAGCGCTTGCGCCCTTGGCCAGAGAAGGGACCAACCTTAAAATTGACCTGGAGGCCAGTCGCCAGATCGGTGCGCCACTTGTCACTCTCGGTTACTCGGTGCCCGAGAGCGATCTCTTCGCTCCATTGACACCCCGTCAGCGTGACGTCGCCGCTCTATTGGTTTGTGGTCAGTCCAATAAAGAAATTGCGAGAAATCTCTCCATCAGCCCCGCCACCGTAAAAGACCATGTCCATGCCATTTTAAAGCACTTAAACCTGCCTTCACGGGCAGCGGTTATCGCTGCAGCGAGATCCCCTGAAAAAAGCTAGCCGGGAAGGAAGTCGGTAGCAATCCATCTGAAGATGGATGTCATCCGCTCTACTGCCCCGGCTCAGATACGAACTGCAACGGCAAATTAAGAAAGCTGGATGCAATCTGCCGCCCAGTAGAACAGCCTTTCTTTTGATCGAGAGTGGCCCGCAAATGACGAACGAGATTGTAATCGCAGGCGACGTGATGTTTCGTCCGCGTTTCGACAACGTGTCGAGGGATTGCGAGCGTCTTATGGAACGTGTCGTCGAACTGACCCATCAGGGACAGTTGCAGCGGCAAGAAGGTAAGTCTCTTTTTGACCTTTATATCAAAGACGCCGAGCGGCGTTTGATCGACGCATTTTTTGCACGTGAGCTCTTTGAAGAGATTGAAACGCATTACTGTTACACATTTGAGATCGCATTCAGCTGGCCTCATGCGGATATGCGTTCCGATCTGGAGAAGCTCATATCTGCCGGGCAGGGCTAGCGGGCAATTCGGATCTGGCGACACTATCTGGCTTTGATCAAGCAGCACTATTGGGAGCTGATTGCTGCGCGAAACCGTGGCTTCAAGAAAGCGCCCCATCTGAACGAAAGTGAAGCTGAGCAACGCGCTGACTGGGACCGTTGGACAGGGCGAGTTCCTGAATACAAGGCCGACCTTCTGGCCATGATGGACACGGCGAAGGAATGTTTTGAGCGGGTAGGGGCAAGTCCTGCCCAACTTGAACGCCTTGCGTCAGAGCGCGACGAAGTTGCGGCAGAAGAACGCCGCGGTCCAAGCGGCAAGGTCGATCCAAGAAAAATCGATGAAGATGTCTTCTGGGAAATCGTCGGGCTTGCCGACGCCGACGGCCTGGGCGGACAGGTCGAACAGCTCGTAGAGCGCTTGGCCGGGTTCAAGGCGACGTCGATCAAGTCTTTCGACATTTTGCTACAGGAAAAGTGTGCCCTGGCGTACCGTGAAGACGTCTGGGCGCTTGCTTACCTTTTGAATGACGGTTGCTCGGATGATGACTTTGAAGGCTTCAGGTCTTGGTTGCTCCTGCAAGGCCGTGATGTATTCGAGGCCGTCCTGACCGACCCCGATGCTTTTCCGGTCTCCCGCTTTGACGGAAAAGCCGGCAGTGCGATGGATCTGCGGATGGCACCAATGCAGGCCTTTGAGATGCGGCAGGGAAAAGCGCTTTCCCGCAAAGCAGTCAAAGTGCCCAATGTGGATCTTGTGGAATTCAATGATACCGAACTTGCCGACCGCTTTCCGAGAGTGAGCTCGGAACTCGCTCGCATCCGATGAACAGGTGCAACCGGTCACTTAGCGTTCGGTTAGCTTCAGCTCAATCCGTCGGTTCTTGGCAAGGGCGTCCGGTGTCTCTCCCTCTTCCAATGGCTGGAATTCTCCGAAGCCGGCAGCGACCAGCCGTTTGGGATCAACGCCCCTTTCGATGAGATAGCGCACGACGGAGATTGCACGCGCAGCAGAGAGTTCCCAGTTATTGCGAAGCCGGCCGGTTCCAGAAAGTGGTCGTGCATCGGTGTGGCCATCAACACGCAGAACCCAATTGATTTCGTCGGGTATTTGCGCGCTCAGTTCCTGGATCGCCTCTGCCAGCTTGTCGAGCTCCTGTTCACCGTCAGGGTTGATGTCTTCTTGTCCACTGTCGAACAAGACTTCGGACTGGAACACGAAACGGTCACCGACAACCGAAATATCGGAGCGCTGCGACAGGATCTCGCGCAGGCGACCGAAGAAATCGGAGCGATAGCGCGACAATTCCTGAACGCGTTGCACAAGAGCCGCGTTGAGCCGGCGGCCGAGGCTGGCGATCTTCGCCTGGCTGTCGGCTTCCTTGGCCTCGGAGGCTTCAAGAGCTGCGTTCGCGGCTGCAATCTGACGGCGCAAGGCGGCAATTTGCTGGTTCAGCAGTTCGACCTGAGCCAATGCTTCCTGACTGACCTGACGTTCATCGTCGAGGAGGTTTTCAAGACGAGTTGCGCGGCCACCGGCAGCGTCTGCTGCGCCCGAACTGCTTTCCAGGAGGCCGAGCAGTCGGGACTGCTCAGCTTCAGCATCCGAAAGGCTGGCTTGCAGCCCGAGGATGGTGTCCTCAAGCTCACCGGAGCTGGCGCGTTCTAGTGCCAACAATTCGGTCAATTCGCTGATTTGGGCATTGAGCCTATTCAGCACAGTGTCCCGTCCGGACAGTTGCTGCGACAGGAAAAACTGCGCGATCATGAAGATCGACAACAGGAAGATGATCACAAGCAGAAGCGTCGCCATGGCATCAACGAAGCCCGGCCAGTAGTCCGTAGACTGTGCCCGGCGGCGCGCTCTCAGTCCTGCCAGTCCGGCCATTTCCGAAGTGCTCCCGTTATTCCTTGGCGCGGTCGAAGGCCGCGGCAATTGACGAGAGGAGGCTCTCTATGCGCTTTTGCTGTTCGCCCTGCTGCTCGGCCCAGTCGCGCATCATCTGCTGTTCGGAACGCACATGTTTGACAAGGCCCTGAATGCCTTCTGCCAAATTCGCCATCGCCTGCGCAGCATTCTTGCTGCCGCCATCCTCGACAGTTTTCTGGAGTGCTGTGATCGATGACTGAATCTCTTCAACACCTGGAGAATCGGTTGTGTTGAAAAGCCCTTCTTCCGGGTCGATATCGGTGACCGTGGAGAGCCAGTCTTCCAGTTCGTTGTAGAACCGGTTCTGTGCCTGTCCGGCCTGAAGATCAAGAAAGCCGAGAACCAGCGATCCGGTCAAACCGAAAAGCGATGACGAAAATGCGGTGCCCATGCCGGAGAGCGGTGCTTCCAGCCCGGCCTTGAGGTCTTCAAAGATCACATTGGCATCGCCTGAGCCGACATCCAGCGATTGGATGGTAGCGCCGACCGAACTCACGGTCTGGAGCAGGCCCCAGAACGTGCCAAGCAGACCTAGAAACACCAGAAGCCCGGTCAAGTAGCGCGACATTTCCCGCGATTCTTCCAATCGCATGCCGATGGAGTCCAGGATGGACCGCGCCGTTGTCGGCGTCAGCGCCATATCACCGGCCTTGTTGCCGAGGAGGGCTGCCATAGGTGCCAGAAGCACCGGTGAGCGTGTCTCGAGGGCAGGATCGCCAATCCGAAAACTGTTGACCCACGAGATCTCCGGGAAAAGGCGAATGACGCGTCCGAACAGGAGCAAGATGCCGAAGACGCCAACCAGAACAATCAGCCCGTTCAGTCCGGGGTTGCTCATGAAGGCGGTTGATATCTGGGGAAACAGGATGAAAGCGATGAAGGCAACGATCACCAGAAAGATGATCATGAAGGTCAGATAGGCCCTTGGGCTGGACAGGCTGTAGGGATCAAATTCACGGGCCATATTGCGCAATCAAATACCTGAATTGGATGTAACTAATTGATAGCGTGATTTTTAAGGGCTTGGGAACCGTGAATCGTGACTGAAACCTTAATAAAGTCTGGAAAGCTCAAAAACCGGCGCTCTGAAACAGGTGCGCCGGTGAAGCATGTTGCTGGTTTTCAGGAAGATTAGTCCTGCGCCGGAGCTTCGGCCTTCTTCAAAAGACGCAGCAGCTGTTTGTGGGCATCTTCGTTGCCGACAACAATATCGCCGCTTTCCAGCATCTTCGGCTTGCCAGACAGATCGCTGACGAAACCGCCGGCCTCGCGCACCATGAGGATGCCCGCGGCAATGTCCCAGGAATTGAGATTGCGCTCCCAGTAACCGTCGAGGCGGCCTGACGCGGTCCAGGCCAGATCAAGCGATGCTGCACCGAAACGCCTGATGCCTGCTACTTCCGGCATGACATATCTGAGTTCGCGCAGGGAGCGGCCGTGGTCGCCCATGCCGATGAACGGCAATCCCGTGCCGAACACCATGTCATTCAGATCGGTCCGGCCGGCAACGCGCAGTCGGCGATCGTTCAGAAAGGCACCCCGCCCGCGCTCGGCCGTGTAAAGCTCGTCCATGACGGGGTTGAAGATCACCCCGGCGACGATCTCTCCCGCGCGCTCAAGCGCAATAGAAGTCGAGAAGATCGGAATGCCATGAAGAAAGTTGGTGGTGCCGTCGAGCGGGTCGATGTGCCAGCGATGCTGACCGTCCGAGCCGTCAACTTCGCCGCTTTCTTCCATCACCAGGCCGAAGGTCGGGCGGGCTTTTGTCAGCTCTCCGCGAACGATTTCCTCAGCACGGCGATCTGCAGCAGAGACAAAGTCTCCCGGGCCTTTGCGGGAGACCTGAAGGTTTTCCACTTCACCGAAATCACGGACCAGGGAACGCCCTGCCTTGATCGCGGCTTGGGTCATGACATTGAGGAGAGCAGTGCGGGCCATGAATTATCACTTGTTGCTGGGCGCTGCCCGGACGGGTCCGGACACGCCAAAGGAAATTGCCAAATAAGGTGGCTCAATCAGCGCGGCGGACGTATTCCAGCGTGCCCGTATCGACGATGATTTTTTCACCAGCCGTGATGAAAGGCGGGACCATGACGCGGACGCCGTTTTCCATGAGTGCCGGTTTATAGGACGAAGACTGGGTCTGTCCCTTGACCACGGCATCGGCTTCGCTGATTTCCAGGGTCACGTGCTGCGGCAGCGTGATGCCGATCGGACGGTCTTCATGCAGTTCAACGGTGACCATCATGCCGTCTTGAAGGAAGGCTGCGCGATCTCCGACGAATTCCGATTGCAGTTCTAGCTGCTCGTACGTTTCAGTATCCATGAAGATCAGCATGTCGTCCTGGGTATAAAGGTACTGGAAATCCTTTTGTTCCAGACGGACGCGCTCGACCTTGTCTTCAGAGCGGAAACGCTCGTTCAGCTTCCGGCCATCGAGCAGATTTTTCATTTCGACCTGGGCGAAAGCACCGCCCTTGCCTGGCTTGACGTGCTGAACCTTGACAACGGCCCAAAGCGTATCTTGATGCTGCAGCACGTTACCGGGCTTGATTTCGTTTCCGTTGATTTTCATGGAACGACCGACTTGTTGATTTGTTTGGATCTGGAACGGCGCATGGAACAGCGGACGCTGGGGCACCGAAAATTGCTGGCGCCTGTCCACCACAAAAGTGCGCAGGTTTCAAGGAAAAAAGGCATTTTTGGTTCAGCGAGGGCCTTTGCACCGTGAAGTTTCGAGGGCAAAAGGCGTTAAGGTGTTTCGGCTGCCGGATCTTCGGACGGTGCCATCAACGTTGCTGAGTACTGTTCTGCCAGCTTGCGAGCGTTTTCCATGGTTGTTTCGTCCAGACTGTCGACGATCTGATCGAGATTAAGATCAGAAACGCCAAGCGTGCGGGCAATGAGGTGCCAGCCAGCGGCCGCGGCGAAATCCTGTTCCCGGCCTCTTCCGAAGGCGTAGATGCGTGCAAGCCTGTTCATTGCGACCGGGTTGCCTGACGTGGCTGCGCGTTCGAACCAGTCAGAAGCTTCTGCTTCGTCCGGATCAACGCCCTTTCCCTGAAAGCGCAGGATACCGTAATAGACCTGCGCTGATGTGTGCCCACGCCGTGCTGCCCTGCCCATCCAGAAAGCACCTTGGCCCGGATCGTTCAGGCCGCTCTGGGCTTCAAGATAGGAAAGGGCGAGGGCATATTGAGCTTCCGGATCGTTCAGTTGAGCTGCTTCTTCCAGGAGTTCTCTCGCCCTTTGTTCGTTGAAGGGGCGGCCTTCGCCTTCCTGATAAAGCAGCGCGAGATTGTAGAGTGCCGAAGCGTTGCCCGCATTGGCTGCCTGTTCAAAGAGATCGGCCGCCTTCTTCTTGTCGACGTCGACGCCATCTCCCAACAGATAGAACTGGGCGAGTTGCATCGCTGAGCCGTTGTCGCCCTTGTCCGCAGCAAGACGGTACCAGTCAGCAGCCTTGGTTTTGTCCTGCTTGATCCCGAGGCCCGCCTCATGCAGCACGCCCAGCAATGCCTGGGCGGACTGGTCTCCGCCTTCGGCAAGCGGTGTCGCCAGGCCGAGCGCTGTCAAAAACCAACCACGTTGAAAAGCCGCATAAGCCGTTGTTGCGTCCGCGGTTTCGTCCTCGGACAGCTTGGGCGGCCCTGCATCGACGATGCTCAAAAGGGTCTTGTCGGCGGTGGTCACATCGATCAAAACCGGAAGCGGTTTGTCCGGATCGTTTTCGGCCGGCTGGTTTTCTTCAGTTTCCTTTTCTCCCGTCTCTTTTGCCAGGGCTTCAGACCATGATGCGACAGATGAAAAACCCGTCAAGATACCACTCAGCACCAGGATCCCGGTCCAGCTTCTCAAGCTAAGATTTGTCCCAACTAACGGCATAGATCCGGCTCCGGCTTTTTTAAGTCTGATCGATATCGGGAAATGGATGAGCGTCCAATATTTTGTTTGCCTCGGCAATCAGGTCGGATGTGTCTCGATCAGACTGCCAAATGACATCCTTGACCGCAACAAAGTCGGCTCCTGTTGCCGCGACCTCGGCCAAGGTCTCCATGGAGTTTCCTGCAAGTGCGACACAGGGTGTTTCGAAAAGCTCGGCCCACCAGGAGGCGGAAGAAAGCGTCTTGGCATGTGCATTTTCCTTTTCGGCCAAATCCAGTTTGCCGAAGAAGAGATAGTCTACGCCGGTTTCCGCCCATTCCATGGCATCGTGCTTGAGCTTTGTGCCTCCCGTTCCGACAATACGCTCGGGCTGGAAGCTCTCAACGGCGAGTTTCAGGTCATCCAGAGATGTGTCGACGTGGACGCCATCGGCACCGGACCGGCCGGCTGCCTGTGTGTCGCGATAGACGATCGCCGCAGCTCCTCCCTTTTGAATAATGGGAACGAGCGTTTCAGCTGTTGTTTGCAGATCCTTTGTGTTTGCGCCAGGCATATAGATGAGCACACAGGCGATATCACCACCTGCAAAGGCCTGATCGAGTTTGCCTGTCAGTTCGGCCAGATCGAATTCCGGCGGCGTAACGAGAAATAGGCGCGGGCGGTTCACGGTGGTCAGGTCCTGTTCAATCACAAATCGGGTTCTTGTCCCTAAAGACGGCAAAAGAGGGACGCAAGGCCCCTCTTTCGAGAAAGTGAATGAATTGACGTCCCGGGATACGGGATGTCAGTCCGTTTTTGGATCGAGGCTGCCGGACTGGTAGCGGGCAGCCATATCGGCCAGGGTAATGATTTTCTTGATCTTGGATGCCTGACCAGCCGTGTTGAACGCTTCCAGCCGCTGGATGCAAAGCTTCTGCATCGCATCGCGCGCAGGCTTCAGGTATTTGCGCGGATCAAACTCGGACGGGTTTTCGGCAAAAACGCGACGGATTTGGCCGGTAATCGCCATCCGGTTGTCGGTGTCGATGTTGACCTTGCGCACGCCGTTCTTGATGCCGCGCTGGATTTCCTCGACGGGGACACCCCAAGTCTGGGGCATTTCACCACCATATTGGTTGATGATGTCCTGGAGATCCTGCGGGACGGACGATGACCCGTGCATCACGAGATGGGTGTCCGGAAGGCGGCGGTGAATCTCCTCGATAACGTTCATCGCCAGGATTTCCCCGTCAGGCTGACGCGTGAACTTATAAGCGCCGTGGCTTGTGCCCATTGCGATCGCGAGCGCGTCGACCTTGGTTTCCTTGACGAACTTTACAGCTTCCTCAGGGTCGGTCAGCAGTTGATCCTGGCTCAGTTTGCCTTCCGCGCCGTGGCCGTCTTCCTTGTCGCCCATGCCGGTTTCGAGTGATCCGAGGACACCCAGTTCGCCCTCAACGGAAATACCGCCAAGATGAGCCATGTCAGTCACCGTTTTGGTGACGCCGACATTGTAGTCCCAGCTGGCAGGGGTTTTGCCATCCGCTTCAAGCGAGCCGTCCATCATCACGGATGTGAAGCCGGCCTGGATGGCGCTCATGCAAGTTTGCGGTGCGTTGCCATGGTCCAGATGGACGCAGACTGGGATGTGCGGATAAATCTCCACAACGGCATCCATCATGTGTTTCAGCATGACGTCATGTGCATATGCACGTGCGCCGCGGGAGGCCTGAATGATCACCGGAGCGTCTGTCTGATCGGCCGCAGCCATGATCGCCAGCGCCTGCTCCATATTGTTGATGTTGAATGCGGGAACGCCGTAGTCGTTTTCCGCTGCGTGGTCCAACAGCTGGCGAAGGGTGATACGTGCCATTAAAGTCTCCCCTGATCCGGTGTCTGCGAAACGAGCCTTACCATAACAAGTATTCGCGTTGCCGGTGTTGCGGTGCGTCAATCATCGGTGTTTCTATCAAGATTTTCCGGCGTTGAAAGAGGGCCTTATCGGTTAAATCAATTTAAATACAAAGACATGGCAGAAATTTCACTCCCGTATTTAATTTGGAAATAAAAATAAATTTGCTGCCGGACCTGTATCAGCTTCGATCATGTGCTCGGGGAACTGATATCAACGAATGTACCTGCCGGATCACGCAGGATCATGCGCCGCTGGCCATAAGGCATTTCCCGGGGAGCTTCGACGATGTTTGCATTTTGCGCGAGCGCCTTTTCATAGACGGCATCACAATCATTAACGACAAATGTCAGGATTACTCCGGCAGGGGCCCGCTGGGCCCTTGCCGGAACAATCTCACTCGATTGCTTGAGGATACCAAGTTCCAGGGCCGGGTTTTCCGGGTCGGCAAGATTGACGAACCAGTCCGCGGAAAATCGCGGTTCGAAGCCTAGAATCTCCTGATAGAAGGCTGCTGTCACGGCAACCTCCTCCGTCAGGATGTTTGTGAAACTGCGCTGCATGACGGTTCTCCTGCTGATCTTGTCAGTTAGGCTTCAAGCGCTTTGACGCCGGGCAGTTCCTTACCTTCCAGCCACTCAAGGAAGGCACCTCCTGCTGTCGAGACATAGGAAAAATCATCGGCCGCACCAGCGTGATTGAGAGCTGCGACCGTGTCACCACCACCAGCAACCGAATTGAGCTTGCCGGCCTTGGTGTTGGCGGCGGCATGCCTTGCTGCAGCAACTGTTGCCGTATCGAAAGGTTCAATCTCAAACGCACCGAGCGGACCGTTCCAAACCAGCGTTTTGGCCGTATCGATCTTGGATGCGACGGTTTCGATCGATGCCACACCCACATCAAGGATCATGCCGTCTGCAGGTATCGCATCCAAAGAAACGGTTTCGTTTTCCGCGCCAGCCTTGAATTCCCGCGCGACCACTGCATCCGCCGGCAGGACGATTTCGCAACTGGCTGCTTCCGCAGCTGACATGATCCTCTTGGCCGTATCGGCAAGGTCGTGCTCGCAGAGTGATTTCCCAACATTGACGCCCTTGGCTGCGAGGAACGTGTTGGCCATGCCGCCACCGATCACCAGCATGTCGACTTTGGAGACGAGGTTCTCCAGAAGATCAATCTTTGAAGACACTTTCGCACCGCCAACAACGGCCAGGACCGGCCGTTTAGGGTCGCCGAGCGCAGAGCTGAGCGCTTCTAGTTCCGCCTGCATTGTCCGTCCCGCGTAAGCCGGCAACAGTTTGGCAATGCCTTCTGTGGAGCCGTGGGCACGGTGTGCTGCGGAGAACGCATCGTTCACGTAGAGGTCGCCATTTGACGCCAGGGCCTCTGCGAAAGACGGGTCGTTCTTTTCCTCGCCCTTGTGAAAACGCGTGTTTTCAAGAAGCAGGACATCACCATTTGACATTGCGGATGCGGCGTCAGATGCGGCCGGGCCGATGCAATCATCCGCAAAGCCGACCGTTTTGCCGAGCAGACTGGAGACCGCGGGTGCAACCGGGGCAAGCGACATGGATGACACCCGCTCGCCTTTCGGGCGGCCGAAATGAGCCAGCAGCACGACCTTTGCGCCCTTTTCAGAGAGTTCGCGGATTGTCGGCAGAACACGTTCAATACGTGTGGTGTCTGTGACTTTGCCGCCGTCCATCGGCACATTCAGATCTACACGGACGAGAACCCGTTTTCCGGTAATGTCGTTGATATTGTCGAGTGTATTGAAAGCCATGGGAACACCTGTTGTCAGGGACGGGTGGAATTGGTGGACACGGCGATGCCAATACCGAGCAAGGTCAGCAGCACGCCGAAGGAGCGCTCCAGCCAAAGCTTGGCGCGCATGAATTGAAACCGCACGGATGGCAGCGTGAAGAACAGCGTGACCAGAACAAACCACAAAAAGACGCCGCCCGCCATGATCATGCCATAGCCGATTTGCGTCCAGAGCGGGGTCATGGGTGAAGTCACCTGCAGGAAGACACTCAGGGCAAACATCGTGGCCTTCGGATTGGTCACATTTGTGAAGAAGCCCCAACGCAATGCCTTGAGAGGCGGCATGCCGGAGAGGCCGTTACTGCCGGGCATGTCCCTTGAGGCTGTCCGGTACATGGTCACCCCAAGAAAGATCAGATAGGCAGCACCGAGCAGCTTGAGTGCATTGAATAGCAGTATTGACTGGGACACGATCAGGCCGATGCCTGCAAGCGCGTAGGAGACATGAACACCCAGTGCCAATGCGATGCCAAGCGCGGTCATGATGCCGGCCAGTCTGCCGCCGATCAGGGCGTTTCGCAAAACGACCGCGAAGTCAGGCCCCGGCACAATTGCGACGACGATCGTCAGTGAGATAACGGTTAGTAGTTCGAGCACGTGGTCTCCAGAAGTTGGAATAAGATGGCCTAGCGATCTGGTGGATTTTCGAGGTTCTTGATCGTTTCAGCCTTTTGTTGGTCAACGTCAGGCTGCCAATGCCGGTGACTGCGCTGCCCATTTCTTTCCTTTGAGCGCTCCAGCCAATAAAAGCCGAGCCCAAGCATCACAACGACACAAATTATGATCGCAATTGTCATGCAACTACCTCAGTACCAAACAAAGAAAAGGCGGATGCAACGCTGCTGCACCCGCCTGACGTCAGACTGATTGTCTGGTCAACCAGATCATCTGGTTAGATGAGTTTCGCCATGGCAACGGCCGTGTCGGCCATGCGGTTGGAGAAGCCCCACTCGTTGTCGTACCAGGTCAGGATGCGCACAAAAGTGCCGTCCATAACCTTGGTCTGGTCCATGTGGAAGACGGAAGAGTGGCTGTCATGGTTGAAGTCCATGGAAACAAGCTTTTCTTCCGTGTAACCGAGAACACCCTTCAGCTTACCGTCCGCAGCTGCCTTGATCGCAGCATTGATTTCTTCAACACTGGTCTCGCGCTTGGCGATGAAGTTCAAGTCGACCACAGAGACGTTGGGTGTCGGCACGCGAATTGCCACGCCATCCATCTTGCCATTCAGCTCCGGCAGAACCAGTCCAACAGCTTTTGCCGCACCAGTGGATGTCGGGATCATGGACATGGCCGCCGCGCGAGCGCGGTAAAGATCCTTGTGCATGGTGTCCAGAGTCGGCTGGTCACCCGTGTAGGAGTGGATCGTTGTCATGAAGCCTTTTTCAATGCCGACGGTGTCATTGAGAACGTAAGCAACCGGCGACAGGCAGTTAGTGGTGCACGACGCGTTGGACACGACCAGATCTTCTGAAGTCAGTGCATCGTGGTTCACACCATAAACGATGGTCTTGTCAGCGCCTGCGGCTGGTGCTGAAACGAGAACACGCTTTGCACCGGCTTCCAGAAGCATTGAGGCCTTTTCTTTGGCGGTGAAGATGCCTGTGCATTCCATCGCAATGTCAACACCGAGCTCGCCCCATGGCAGTTCCTTCGGGTCGCGAATTGCGGTGACCTTGATAGGCTTGCCGCCGCCAACCGAGATCGTGTCACCGTCGACTGTCACTTCGGCGGGGAACCTGCCATGAACGGAGTCATAGCGCAGCAGATGTGCGTTTGTTTCAACCGGACCAAGATCGTTGATGGCGACGACTTCAATGTCGGTGCGGCCGGATTCGACAATCCCGCGCAGGATGTTCCGGCCAATGCGGCCAAAACCGTTGATTGCTACCTTGGTTACCATATTCCACTCCTGCGATCTTCGGCGTTTCATTCCAAGAAAAACGCCACCTTTATGACCACATGTGTCGTGGTCGCTTGGAAGAGCCTCAAGTGCTCAGGGCCCGGCAACATATGGAGGATCTGGCGTTGCCGGGAATTGATCTCAATTAAGTTGCGAGCTTTTCTTTCGCTGCAGAGACGACGGCGTCCTTGGTGATGCCGAAGTGCTCATACAGCTCCTTGTAAGGTGCGCTCGCGCCGAAGCCGTTCATGCCAATAAACAGGCCGTCATTGCCGACGAAACGGTCCCATCCCATGCGGATGCCCGCCTCAACGGCAATCTTGACCGCGCTGTCGCCGATGATGTCGGCCTTATAGTCGTCCGATTGGGATTCGAACAGTTCGAAAGATGGGACACTGACTACTCGCGTCGCAATACCTTCTTCGGTCAACTCTTTATGAGCATCGACAGCGATCTCAACTTCCGAGCCTGACGCAAAGATGGTGACCGCTGCGCTGTCTTCACAGTCAATCAACACATAAGCGCCTTTGGCACAAAGGTTGTCTTCTTCGAAATTCTTGCGCTGAGACGGAAGGTTCTGGCGGGTCAATGCCAGGACAGACGGTCCGGACCTGTCTTCAAGCGACAGCTGCCAGCATTCCAGCGTTTCGGTGATGTCGGCAGGCCGGTAGAACGTGAGGTTCGGGATTGCCCGCAGAGCCGCGAAATGTTCGACCGGTTGGTGGGTTGGGCCGTCTTCGCCAAGCCCGATGGAATCGTGCGTCATCACATGGATAACTCGCTGGCCCATCAATGCTGCTAGTCGGATCGACGGACGGCAGTAATCGGAGAAGATCAAGAAACCGCCGGAATAGGGGATCAGGCCACCATGCAGCGCCATCCCGTTCATGGCCGCAGCCATGCCGTGTTCGCGAATACCGTAATGAATGTAGCGACCGGAGAAATCGTCCGGTGTAACCGGCACGGTTTGTGGTGTTTTGGTGTTGTTCGAGCCGGTCAGGTCGGCTGACCCACCAATCGTTTCCGGTACGACTTCGTTGATCACGTTCAGGACAGCTTCGGAAGCCTTGCGCGTTGCCATGGTTGGCTGTTCGTCTGCGAGCTTCTTCTTGTAGTCCAGAA
This sequence comes from Labrenzia sp. THAF82, assembly GCF_009363435.1. GTDB lineage: Bacteria > Pseudomonadota > Alphaproteobacteria > Rhizobiales > Stappiaceae > Roseibium > Roseibium porphyridii. The sequence continues at coordinate 1,261,756 of NZ_CP045354.1, forward strand.
TAGCCTGGGTGAACGTCGCTGGAAGATCACCACGGTACCGGCGGTCGAATTCGGCCCGCGTTTCCGCGTCCGCATCCGCAAATCGCTTTTGCCAGTCCTTGTGTGCGTGGGCGGAACGGAGCCCGGCAATCCGCCATGCATCCAGAACATCGCTTGGAATGTCAAAGGGCTCGTGCGGCCAGTTGAGCGCGTCGCGTGTTCCGACAATTTCTTCAGCACCCAGCGGTGAACCATGCGCCTTTTGCGACCCGGCTTTGGTGGGAGCTCCAAATCCGATTGTGGTTTTGGCAGCAATCAGGGTCGGTCTGTCACTTGCCTGGGCTTGGCGGATCACGGCGGCAAGAGCTTCCGGGTCATGACCGTCAACACTCAAAGTGTTCCAGCCTGAGGCCGCAAAGCGGGCCTGCTGGTCCGTCGAATCGGTGATTTCGACCTTACCGTCAATGGAAATGCCGTTGTCGTCCCAGATCACGATCAGCTTGTTCAGCTTGAGGTGACCGGCAAGTGTCAGTGCTTCCTGGCTGATGCCTTCCATGAGGCAGCCGTCGCCAGCGAGAACGTATGTGTAGTGATCGACAAGATCTTTGCCGAAACGCTCTTCCTGCAGACGTTCGGCAATCGCCATGCCAACCGCATTGCCCAGGCCCTGGCCGAGCGGGCCGGTTGTGGTCTCAATGCCAGCGCCATGGCCATATTCCGGGTGGCCGGCCGTGCGCGAGCCGAGCTGGCGGAAGTTCTTGATTTCGTCGAGCGTGAAATCTTCGTAGCCGAGCAAGTACAGCAGGCTGTACAGCAGCATGGATCCGTGACCAGCAGAAAGAACGAAGCGATCGCGGTCGGACCAGTCGGGTGCAGTCGGATCAAACTTCAGGAACTGGGTAAACAGAACGGTTGCGATATCGGCGGCCCCCATGGGCAGTCCGGGGTGACCGGATTTCGCCTTTTCCACGGCATCGATGGCAAGGAAGCGGATCGCGTTTGCCATGCGCTGGTGTTTTTCAATATCGGTCATCGTCTTCCCGTTGCTTGCGTTGAAGCGCCGTTGCCGAGGTTGGACCGCCCGGCAAGGTATGAATGAGGTACGTTGCTCAGAAGCTGACTATCGTCAATTTCGAACAGGCGCCAGACAAATATCAGGAACCGTCGGCGAGTCAACAAAGGCGAGCCAACGGAATCCGGGAAGAAATTTTCTTTTTGGGCGTTATAGAGTTGAGGATTCTGCCAATGGTGCCATTGACTGAGAGAAGTTGCGATGCCTAAGCTCGACGCCCTGAAAAAGATTTGCTTTTTCGCCGCGAAACAATCGCGTGAACGCTGTGTCGGAAGTGTCATTGGATGTTGCGCGACACAGTAGCGAAAGCGCCAAATCTCCGGAATGTGCGTTTGAAAGGAACTGGCGGACCGCCGCAAAACACTTTGGGAAAATGTAATTAATGGCGGATGTCGACTGCATGGAAAAGACCAGTCTTACCGACGCGGTAAAGCGCCTTGATACTGCTGTCGGTCAGCTGGAGGCGGCTGTTCAGCGTCGCATGGACGCCGACAGATCGTTGAATGCCCTGCAGGATGATCTTCAAAGGCTTGGCGAAGACAGGTCTCAGCTGGCTGCATCACTGGATGAAAGCGAAGCGCGGGCCTCCCGTTTGGAGGAAGCCAACAAGGACGTGTCCCGCCGGCTTGTTTCCGCCATGGAAACCATCCGAAGCGTTCTTGATGCGCATGGAGGCTGACTGAACAATGGCGCAGATTACCGTCACGATTAATGGCAAAGCCTTCCGGATGGCTTGCGATGATGGTGAAGAGGAACGTCTTCAGGGCCTGGCGGCGCGCTTCGATGGCTGGATCGGGGAATTGAAGGGTGCGTTCGGTGAGATTGGCGATCAGCGCCTGACCGTCATGGCCGGCATCATGGCAACCGACCAATTGTCGGAACTTGAACGCAAGATCGTCAGGCTTGAAGCGGACCTGGAAGATGCCAAACGGCAGCAGGATGCAGCGCTCGATAACATGAGCCAGAACGAAGAAGAACTCTCCAGGGCGGTCAATACTGCTGCAGCAAGGATTGAAAGCCTTGCTGATGGCTTGAGCAAGAGCCTCAAAAATCCGGAAAATTCCTGAACACTGCTGGTTCGTGCTGTGGTTCTTTGAATTCAGTCTTCAAAATCGTTTGTATTGAATTCCATGCCGCTCTGGTAATTGCCTGAAGTCGGGTCTATATGCCGTAGTCGCGGCTGCCCGACACGTCAGGAACATTATCCCCGGGGCCTTACGCATTCCTTCGGGAGCTGTCCCTGCGCTGGGCCGTGGTCCGTTGCATACGGCGCCCACCTACTTTGTAGGTTCTCCGGGATTGCAGATCCAACGGTCGGACGGCTGCACCTTTCTATTCCAAGTGCCCGGCTACACTGGCCGGTAGTCGTGCTTGCGGCGAACCGGGCCAAGACAGATTTGATCGCTCTGACGTAAAGGCTCATGGCTATTCCTTCTTCCCATGCCGACAAAAAAGAAGCTGTTCGCAGGCATGCACTCGCCCGCCGAAAGGCGATGGACGAGATCGAACGGATCGAAAAGAGCCTTGCGCTGGTTGATCATGTCGACGATCTGCCTCTTCCCGAGGGAGCTATCGTTTCAGGTTTCTGGCCAATCCGTGACGAGATAGATATCAGACCGCTCATGGATGCCTTGCGTCAAAGAGGCCACCCACTGTGTCTGCCGGCGATTGCCGAACCTCATCTTGAGTTTCGCAGACTTGAGCGCGACAGCGAACTGGTGCGGGCAGGTTTTGGGACACTGGAACCAGCGCCGTCTGCAGAAAAAATGCGCCCGGATGTCATGCTCATGCCCCTGTCCGGTTTCGACAGTGCCGGTAACCGACTTGGCTATGGAAAGGGGCACTACGATACGGCAATTGCAGCCATCGAAAGAGAAGGCCCCCTCCTGTGTATCGGCGTGGCTTTTGCGGTTCAGGAGGTTGACCGCGTGCCCTTTGAAGCGCATGACAAACCTCTGAATGGGATTTTAACTGAAGTCGGATACCGGGCATTCAGCTGACTACAGACCGCTGTCGCATGTCAGCCTTTGATCGCCTAGCGAGGTTACATGCGTATTTTGTTTCTGGGGGATCTTGTCGGCCGCTCCGGTCGTTCTGCGGTGATCGACAAATTGCCCGGGCTCGTAGAAGACAACCAGCTCGACTTCGTCATTGTGAATGGTGAAAACGCGGCGTCCGGTTTCGGGATCACCGAGGCAATTCTTCAAGATGTTCTGGACGCCGGTGCAGACGTTGTAACGACTGGAAATCATGTGTGGGATCAGCGGGACACGCTTGTTTATATCGAGCGTCAGGATCGTCTGCTCAGACCTGTGAACTATCCTTCAGGCACGCCGGGTCGGGGAGCACATCTTTATACGGCCCGAAACGGTGCTCAGGTGATGGTCGCCAATGTGATGGGGCGCGTCTATATGGATGCGCTCGATGACCCCTTTGCCGCGATGGACAGGGTTGTGTCCGACTGCCCGCTGGCTGAAGTTGCCGATGCGATCATTGTCGACATGCACGCCGAGGCAACAAGCGAAAAACAGGCGATGGGTCATTTCCTGGATGGGAGGGTCAGTCTCGTGGTTGGCACACATACCCATGTTCCGACTGCCGACCACCAAATCCTGGAGAACGGGACGGCCTACCTTTCGGATGCCGGGATGTGCGGTGCTTATGACAGCGTGCTCGGGATGGACAAAGAAGAGCCGGTCAATCGGTTCCAACGCAAGATCCCGGGATCAAGGTTCACGCCGGCAACGGGAGACGCCACGATCTGCGGCGTGGCTATCGAAACCGATGATCAGACGGGACTTGCAGACCGGATTGCACCTCTCCGGATCGGAGGGCGCCTGGAGCCGGTCCAGCCGTATTTCTGGTCCGATCCAGACTGATGAGACGTCATGCGTTTCCGCAAGCTGGATTTTCGACCTCAACTTGCCTATAAGCGGGCGCAGTTTTCATCGAAATTACCTTAAGAAGAACCGAGAAGAGCCATGGCAGGCCATTCAAAATTCAAGAACATCATGCACCGCAAGGGCCGCCAGGATGCAGCCCGCTCCAAGATGTTCTCCAAACTGTCCAAGGAAATCACCGTCGCGGCAAAGATGGGTGACCCAGACCCAGACTCCAATCCGCGCCTGCGTCTTGCCGTTCAGAACGCCAAGGCCCAGTCGATGCCCAAGGACAATATCCAGCGGGCAATCAACAAGTCGCAAACGGGTGATGGCGATAACTACGAAGAGATCCGCTACGAGGGATACGGACCAGCCGGTGTTGCCGTTGTCGTCGAGGCGCTGACGGACAATCGCAACCGGTCTGCTTCCAACGTGCGCTCTTATTTCACGAAATGCGGCGGCTCGCTTGGGGAAACCGGCTCGGTCTCCTTCATGTTCGACCGTGTTGGTGAGGTCATCTACAAGCCCGATGCAGGTGAAGCCGATGCGGTTCTGGAGGCTGCGATCGAGGCGGGTGCTGAAGATGTGCAATCGGATGAAGGCGGTCACACGATCTATACGGCCTTTGAAGATTTGAATGACGTTGCCAAGGCGCTTGAAGATGCACTTGGAGAAGCCGATTCCACCAAGATCATCTGGAAACCGCAGAACCTCACGCCCGTTGATGTGGACAAGGCGCAAACGCTGATGAAACTGATCGATATGCTTGAGGACGATGATGATGTTCAAAACGTCTACTCGAACTTCGATGTCGATGAAGAAACAATGGCCGCACTTGCGACCTAAGAGGGCGTGACGTTTCTTTTCAAAACCCCGGCTAGGCCGGGGTTTTTTGGTTCAACGGCTCGTTTATTTTCTGCACGAATTTTTGAAAGGTCTCGCTGTGTTCCAGATTTTCGAGTTGACCCAGGACGATCCCAAGACGCTGCAGGAACGCACGCTGAAGCTTTCCGAAGAGGCCGGCGAACTGGCGCAGGCCGTTTTGTCCGTCACCAAAGCACCGGGCAGTGCTTATAAAAACCATTCCATTGAGGATGTGCGCGAAGAGGCGGTCGATGCAACAATCGTCGCGCTCAGCATTCTTGCGCAAGCGTGTTCAAGCCGCTCAGAATTCGAGAGCGAACTGGAAAGGCTCATGAGCGAAAAATGCGGGAAGTGGCGAGAAAAGGTTCTGGAACAGGAAGCGTCAGCGGAATAATTCGTCCAGTGCTGGCATGCTGGTCAAAGCCGCCAAGGCGATCAGGCCATAGGCAACTTTCCGGTAGAGGCTCGGGTTCGCCCATTTAAAGCCGCGTGTGCCGGTGAAGATCGCAAGGGCATAAACCGGAACCGCTACGACCAGCAGGTGAAGCACCTTGATGGTGAAAAATCCATGCAGCATGTAGGCGAAAAACGTACCCACGCTTGCCAGGGAAAAGAAGACGATCAGGTTGGCTCTGATGGTTTGAGGGTCGGATGAGCTGGACAGCCACATGGCAACGACGGGCGGGGCTGACACCTGTGATACGCCGCCAAGAATGCCGGAGACCCCACCTGTTGCAAAAGATATCGCCGAATTTGGCTGCTTTTGGTAGCGCCAGCCCGAAATCAAAAGCAGAAGCAGTCCGGTCACGATGGCAAAGATGGTCCATCTCAAAACGAGAATGTCCGTATTGGCGAGAAGCCATGCGCCGAGATGTACAAAGATGACCGCACCGAACACGGCGGGCAGCACCGTGGACCATACGCACTGCCTGACAGCGCGTATCAAAAGCGGCAGTGTCACGATGCTGTCAATGAAAAGGAATGTCGCGGCGGCTGTGGCCGGCAGGATGACGCTTGTTGCTACGGGGATGAAAATCATGCCGGCACCAAAACCAGCAAATCCGCGAACGCACCCGGCGACGAACAGAACAAGCGCCAGGAAGGCAAGCAAGTCGGGTGTGTAAGAGGTGAAAATTTCGTCCATGAATTCTCGTTGGTGAGCAGCATCCACGCAATAGCGGTGATTGGGCTCAGGCCAAAGAACCGAAATGATCGACAGGCGCGGAGCCGGTGATGGACAACATGCGCCGGCCAGACCGTTCTGGCGGGTTTTAGACAGGCTTTAGGTTGGTAAGCTTCGCTTCTACTGGCGTCAACGAAGAAGTTTTGTTACCGATTTGTTCCATGACACATGCGATTCGATTGCTGGGGATCGACCCGGGACTGCGGCGCACCGGTTGGGGCATGATCGAAGCGGCGGGCAACAGGCTGTCCTTCATTGCTTCCGGCACGGTGACTTCAAACAACAAGAAGAGTCTGGCCGAGCGTCTCGTGGAGTTGCATGACGGGCTCTCCGAAGTGGTACGGCATCACGAGCCGCAAGAAGCCGCCGTTGAGCACACTTTCGTAAACAAGGATGCCGGGGCGACGCTGAAACTCGGTCAAGCCCGTGGTGTGGCTTTGTTGGTTCCCTCGCTTGCAGGACTGGCGGTCGCAGAATACGCGCCCAATCTTGTGAAGAAGACAGTGGTTGGAACAGGACACGCGGAAAAAGAACAGATCCGGGCAATGGTCAAGGTGCTGATGCCCCGCGCAACGTTTAATTCCGACGACGCGGCAGATGCGCTTGCGATTGCCATCTGCCACGCGCAGCATCGGGCCAACAGCGCAGCACGCCTTGCGGCGATGGGGGCGGCATGATCGGGAAGCTGAAAGGGACAATCGACAGTTACGGCGAGGATCATGTGATCCTCGATGTCCATGGTGTCGGCTATCAGGTTCATTGCCCTTCGCGCATTCTTCAGGGCTTGCCGAGAACTGGCGAAGCCGCGGTGCTCTTCATTGAAACCATGGTGCGTGAGGACATGATCCGTTTATTCGGTTTCGCTCAGGAGGCGGAGCGGGAATGGTTCAGGATCCTCATGACCGTTCAGGGGGTCGGGGCAAAGGTTGCTCTTGGTATCTTGGGCATCTTGAAAGCCAGTGAAGTGGCCAATGCAATAGCACTTGGCGACAAGGCGACGATCTCACGCGCCCCGGGTGTCGGCAAACGTGTTGCCGAGCGCATTCTGACAGAACTCAAGGACAAGGCTCCGGCATTGGCAACGGTCGATCAAGGGACGATTGCCGTTTCGCAGGACGTGGCAGACAATGTCGCCGCCCGCCCGGTTGCCGAAGCCGTATCCGCGCTTACAAATCTCGGCTACCCTCAGCCGCAGGCAAGTGCGGCCGTTGCCAAGGCAATGCAGTCCGCGGGTGAGGATGCGTCTACGGAAACGCTCATACGCCTCGGTTTGAAGGAACTGTCCGCATGATAGCGTTCACTTATGCCGTCATTGCCGTAACATTCATTGTCCTTGGGATCGGCGGTATCATGTATCTCGACCACCGGTTTTCGCTGTCTGTCGGCGATCGTCCATTTGCGATCAAAGGGCGCCGCATCGAAACGGACGATCCGTTTGTGCGGAGCCAGTTCAAAAAATTCTATGCGATCAGGGTGGCTTATTCCCTGTTTCTCCTGGTGATGCTGTTTGTGGTCGTCAGCCATGTCGGATGACGAACGCATTGTGACGCCGGAAATTCGCGGCGATGAGATCGACAGCACGATGCGCCCGCAGGCATTGGACGAATTTGTCGGCCAGGCCCAGGCGCGTGCCAATCTGAAGGTTTTCATTGGTGCGGCCAAGGCACGTGGAGAAGCGCTCGATCATGTGCTGTTTGTCGGGCCGCCGGGCCTTGGCAAGACAACACTGGCCCAGATCATGGCGCGCGAGCTTGGAGTGAATTTCCGGGCAACATCCGGTCCTGTTATTGCCAAAGCAGGCGATCTTGCTGCTCTGCTTACCAATCTGGAAGAGCGGGACGTGCTCTTCATCGACGAGATCCACCGGCTCAACCCCGCAGTTGAGGAAGTGCTTTATCCGGCAATGGAGGATTACCAGCTCGATCTGATTATTGGTGAAGGACCGGCAGCGCGATCGGTCAAGATCGATCTGGCTAAATTCACTCTTGTTGCCGCGACAACGCGGCTCGGGCTGCTGACGACACCGCTACGCGACCGGTTCGGAATTCCCGTGCGCCTGCAATTCTATACGGTCCCGGAACTCGAACATATCGTCAAACGGGGCGCATCGATCCTTCAGATAGGCATGGCTGAAGACGGTGCACACGAAATTGCCAAGCGGTCTCGCGGTACGCCGCGTATCGCAGGGCGGTTGCTTCGCCGTGTGCGGGACTTTGCCGTTTTCGAAGGGACGGAACGGGTTGACCGTGCGCTCGCCGACAAGGCACTACGTCAGCTGGAGGTTGATCACGCGGGATTGGACAGCCTTGACCGGCGTTATCTCAATCAGATTGCGGTCAATTTCGGCGGCGGGCCCGTTGGAATCGAAACCATTGCGGCAGCTTTGTCGGAGCCCAGGGACGCCATTGAAGAGATTGTCGAACCGTATCTGATCCAGAATGGTTTTCTGCAGCGAACACCGCGCGGGCGCGTTCTGACACCGATGGCATTTGAGCATCTCGGACTGGCAGCACCGTCTCGGCCGGATGCTCCGCAAATGGGTTTGTTCCAGGACCCGGACTAGTTTTACGTGTGATTTTGAAAGTCAAATTATAGGTAATTTTATCGAACTGGCTCAGATTTGATTAAGCATTTATTGGCGAATCTCAACCTATGATCCCCCAAATTTGTGGGGGAATCATGCGCAAGCGGCTTTCATCAAAACTTGCTCTTATGTTTCTGGCTGGCGCCCTGACCATGTGCGTCGCCATCGTTACCGTTACGTCCATGTTGTCCAGGGATGTTGCCAACGGACAGGCGGACAATGGATTGGAAAGTGCCACCAAGGCCAAGCAAAAAGTGCTTGAAATGGCGCTGGACCAGGTCACATACAGCGCGAAGTTCTTCGTGTCTCTTGAAGAGGCCAAGGACAGCCTGATGAAGACCCTGGTCGGTTGGAAGAACCTGAAAGAGGGGCAGAACGAGACCCTCCGCAAGATCTTCGTGGCAGACAATCCGCATCCTGCTCACGAGCGTCATCTGCTGGTCGAGCCGGCGGAGTCCAACTACTACGTGAACAACCATAAGGTTGTGCATCCGATTTACCAGGATGTCATCGGCCAGGGACTGTTCTCCGATGCCGCGCTTGCCAATCCGGACGGCTTCATCACCTACACCTATGGTAAGGGCGAGGAATTTGCCTTCCATGTGGATGATGCTGACATCCTGGGGCATCCGGTCCAGGCTGCATTCGGCAAATTGTTTGCCGCCGCCAAAGACGAATCCCTTGCCGCGGGGCAAATCTATTCTTCTGGCTTTGTCACTGGTGAAGATGGCACAGTTTCGTTGGTCCTCGCAGCGCCTGTCTTCTATCTGGACCGTTTCTTCGGCGCGGTCGCTTTCTCCGCCAACATGCAGGCACTGGCTTCGCTGTTGAACGAGCCGACAGGACTTGCAGACAGCGAACGCTTCTTCCTGGTGGACGTTGCCGGAAAGGCCATCCAGCTGGACAACTCCGGCAAGGCAGAAGCCGTTCACGTGTTGAGCGAGATTTCCGCAGGTGATCGTCTGATCAAACTGGACGGCAATGACTATCGTTTTGCTGAAGCGACAAACACCTATCAGGGAACAGCCTATGGTGTGGTGGATGCCGTTCAGCAGACCGAACTGTCGGCTGCTGCTGACAGGATCACTTTCGGCGCGGTTATTTCAGGATTTGCCTGCCTCGTGCCGATCGTTCTTTTGATCTGGTGGGTCACGCGCCGTATGTTCTCTCCAATGGAGCGACTATCGGTTGCAGCCCGCAAGATTGCGGATGGTGATCTGGAAGTGGCTGTTGAAGCAACCGAGCGTCATGATGAAATCGGTCGCATGGCGCGCTGCATTGAAGTGTTCAAGGACAACTCCGTTGAGCGTGAACGCATGGCGGCGGAACGCAAGGTTGGCCATATCGCCCGCGAAAAGCGCGAGAAGCTGATCGATTCTCTGATCGGCGACTTCCGGGCGGAATCCCAGGCCGTATTGGAACTGGTCGAAACCAATATTGCTCGGGTCGAGGATGTTTCCTCGCAGCTCAGTCAGCGCTCTGCGTCTGCCTCAGAGCAGGGCGAGGCCGCCGTGACGACGTCTGAGAACGCATCGTCCAATGTGCAGGCCGTTGCTTCGGCAACTGAAGAGCTGAATGCTTCGATCTCGGAGATTTCCCGTCAGGTGGAAACAACGGCATCCATCGTTGGTCAGACAACGACGGCTGCGCAAAGCTCCAATTCGAAGATTTCAGGTCTTGCGGAAGCGGCCAACAAGATCGGTGACGTTGTGTCGCTGATTTCGGAGATTGCAGAACAGACCAATCTGCTGGCCCTTAATGCGACAATCGAGGCCGCACGTGCTGGAGATGCCGGCAAAGGCTTTGCGGTTGTTGCCTCTGAGGTGAAGTCCCTTGCCGGTCAAACGGCAAAGGCAACCGAGGAGATTTCGGCACAGATCGCTGCGATCCAGGCGTCAACCACCGAAGCGGTGGAAGAAATCGCCCGGGTCTCGGAATCGGTTGAGGAAGTGAATTCCTATACGACGACCATTTCCGATGCTGTTCAGCAGCAGGGCTCTGCGACGAGTGAAATATCTCGAAACGTGGCCGAAGCTGCCGATGGCACGCGCAGTGTCGCATCAACAGTTGCATCGCTTAACGAAGGGGTTTCAGAAAACTCCTTGGCGGTCGATGACATGTTGACGGCAACCATTGAAATGAAACAGCAAGCCGAGCATCTTCGCGCCTCGGTGGAGAAATTCCTCTCCGAGGTTGCGGCGGCCTGACGTCGAACCTAGGTAAGTGCTCAAGGCAATTGAGGCCTCCCGGTCACGTGATCGGGAGGCCTTTTTTAAAGTGTCATAAAGAGGTGCAGATGTGACGGATTGGCCCGACCTTGCTGGCCGCCTGGAAGAAGGCGGACATGTGCTCCCGGTGCGCGTCTATTATGAAGACACTGATTTTACCGGAATTGTCTATCACGGTGCTTATGTTCGCTTCTTCGAGCGTGCACGATCAGACTTTCTTCGTCTCGTGGGAATTCATCATGCCGAACTTGCGAAAGGCGTGCATGGCGTCTCTCTCGCTTTCGCAGTACGCACGATGACACTCGACTTCCAAAGGCCCGCCAGGATCGACGACGTGCTCGAAGTGCACACCAGTATTGCAGAATACAGGGGCGCTCGGCTGAAACTGGACCAATTGATCCACAGAGGTGACGAATTGTTGATCTCGGCGGCCGTGACGGTTGCAATTATCACGAGCGAAGGCAAGCCAACCCGCTTACCTGTTGCTTTGGCAGAAAAACTTCAACGTCATCTCCCGGATGAAACCTACACCGGGTGATTCACTTAAGTGTGGTCTTGCGGGAACAGAAACCCTTACAAAGCAAAATACTTACAAAACAAATCGCTTCGTTAATCTTGCATTTACCTTAATTGATTCCTTTAGAAAGGGGCTTATTGGTTGGAAAAGTCCCAGTTTTGACAAATTCAAACGTCAGAGAGGCGGCTGGTTATATGAGCTGGTCGTCTGATTCCGGTTCTCTGCTGTGGCTGCCGGTTCTTTGAAAGCGCAACAGCGTCAGACGGCCTAGAGGTCTAAGGAATAAATGGAAACACTCGTCCAATCCACTTTGGCAGCACCAGAACACGAGCTGTCTTTTTTTGCGTTGTTCTGGCAGGCGCATATCGTCGTCAAGATTGTCATGATCGGGTTGCTCGCTGCGTCGGTTTGGTGCTGGGCGATCATAGTCGACAAGGTTCTGCTGATTGGCCGCACACGCCGGCAGATGACGCGGTTTGAAACCGTTTTCTGGTCCGGTCAATCGCTCGAAGAGCTTTACAACACGCTCCACAACCGCGTGAACCATTCCATGGCCGCATTGTTCGTTGCTGCCATGAGGGAATGGAAGCGCAGTCACGAGGGCCAGCGACCGGCCATCGGAAGTCTGCAGCAACGCATCGACAGGGTCATGGACGTCACCATTCAGCGTGAAGCGGAGCGGCTGGAGAACCGGCTATTGATCCTGGCAACGGTTGGGTCGTCTGCTCCCTTTATCGGACTGTTCGGCACCGTCTGGGGTATCATGACCGCCTTTCAGGCGATCGCCGCATCCGAAAGCACCAATCTTGCTGTTGTGGCGCCGGGTATTGCCGAAGCCCTCTTTGCAACTGCGCTTGGGCTTCTCGCCGCTATCCCGGCCGTGATTGCCTTCAATAAATTCAATTCCGACGTCGGCAAGGCAGTTGCCCGGATGGAAGGCTTTGCGGACGAGTTCTCCGCGATCCTTTCTCGTCAGATCGACGAGAGGGGTTAAGGCATGGCCATGCAGGTCGGATCCGCAGAAGAAGGTGGAGGGCGCAGAGGCCGTCGTCGCCGTCGGCACGCGCCCATGAGTGAAATCAACGTGACGCCCTTTGTCGACGTCATGCTGGTTCTCCTGATCATCTTCATGGTCGCCGCTCCGCTCCTGACGGTGGGCGTGCCAATCGACCTGCCGGAAACCCGCGCCAAGGCGCTGGAAGGGGACACGGAACCGATAACGATTTCGGTCAATTCTGCGGGTGAGATCTTTATTCAGGACACACCGATTGCCATTGACGAAATCGTGCCCAAGCTCGAAGCGATCGCGGAAAACGGATACGAGGAGCGCATTTACGTGCGCGGAGATCAGGACGCCGATTACGGCACCATGATGCAACTCATGGGCCGGATCAATGCGGCCGGGTTCAAACGGCTCGGCCTTGTCACTCTGGAAGAACGGGACTCGTAACGCGTCATGCGCGCAGGTCTCATCGCGTCACTAGCCGGTCACTCGGCCATTCTATTCTGGGGCTTGCTGGCCTTTCCGGACGCGGAGAGTTTTTCTGTACCACAAGTCGAGTCCCTGCCGGTTGACCTGATACCTGTTGAAGAGTTTACCCGACTGCGCGTTGGCGAAAGAACGGCTGAAGTCCGCGACGTGGCTGCAACTCAGCCGTCTGAAACCGAAGTGGAAGAGCCGCCGCAACCGACCGACAGGCCAGGTGAGAGCCAGGTTGAGCAGCCGACGCCACCGACGCCGTCGCCCGCCCCGACACCTGCTCCGGAACCCCAACCCGTTACTGAGCCTGAACCTGCACCGGAACCGGAGCCTGTCGCTGCGCCCGAACCTGCGCCTGCACCTCCGCCAGAACCTGCCGCCGATCCGGAACCGGCACCTGAACCGGCCCCTCAGCAGGAAGCAGCCCCTGCGCCGCAACCGATCGTCACCAGCGTAGCCCCTCGTACAAAGCCAGCGCCGCCGCGCAGGACCCAGGAGCCGCCGAGAGAAGATCTCAACACCGAAGAAATTGCGGCGCTTTTGAACAAGGTTGAGCCCGAGAGACAGCAAGGCAACGCTTCGCAAGAACCTGCATCGCTGGGGTCGCGCAATGGTGCTCAGAACGTGCGCATGTCCCAGTCCGAACTGGATGCCCTGCGCGGTCAGGTGGCCGCTTGCTGGAACCCGCCTGTTGGTGCTGTTGGCGCTGAAGAGCTAAAGGTCAGAGTACAATTCAACCTGTCGCAGGACGGTCAGGTTTCTGGGAACCCAAGGGTGCTGAATTCGAATGGAAACCCGGCTTTCGGTGCTGCGGCAAGCAGTGCTGTTCGCGCAGTCATGCGCTGTCAGCCTTATTCTCTTCCAATTGCCAAGTATGACGCTTGGCAGGAAGTGATTATCAATTTTGACCCGAGAGAGATGATTATCGGGGGATAGTCCGGAAACCCGGACACTGTTGGTGAGGGAGCGGTATTGCTCATGCGTGGAATTTTGAAACGTCTTTCTGATCTCGTTGGCCGTAAGGCCCCGGGGCTCGCATTTGTCGCCACAGTCCTGATGATATTGGCCCCTCAACCCGCGTCCGCATTGGTCGAGATTGATATCACGCAGGGTAATATCGAGCCGCTTCCGATTGCCTTGCCCTCATTTTCGGCAGATGGCGGAGACAGCAAACTGGCCGCGGACATGACCAGCGTCATCGCAGCGGATCTCAAACGATCAGGGCTCTTCAATCCTCTCGACCCGGCAAGTTTCATCCAAAAGAACATGAGCGTGAACTCCACGCCACGCTTTGGCGACTGGCGCCAGATCAGTGCCCAGGCCCTGGTGACCGGCACGGTGATTAAACAGCCGGACGGGCGGCTTCGCGCTGAATTCCGTCTGTGGGATGTGTTTGCTGCGGAGCAGATGCTCGGACAGCAGTTTTACACGACCCCTGAAAACTGGCGGCGACTGGCGCATATTATTGCCGATGCGATTTATGAGCGCCTGACGGGTGAAAAAGGCTATTTCGACACGCGGATTGTGTATGTCGATGAAACCGGTCCAAAAGACAAACGGATCAAGCGCCTTGCCATAATGGATCAGGATGGCGCCAATGTGCGGTACCTGACCCGGGGCGACGATCTGGTTCTGACCCCGCGTTTCTCGCCGACGAGCCAGGAAATCACCTACATGTCATATGGCGGTGCTGACCCGAGTGTCTACTTGCTCAATATCGAAACAGGTCAGAGAGAGATTGTCGGCAATTTTCCGGGGATGACATTTGCCCCTCGGTTTTCTCCTGATGGTCAAAACGTCATCATGAGTCTGCAGCAAGGCGGCAATGCAAACATCTTCCAGATGGATCTGCGGTCCCGCCGAACGACACGCCTGACCAATACGGCGGCCATCGACACCAGCCCGTCTTATTCGCCCGACGGACGCCGCATCGTGTTTGAGTCTGACCGCGGCGGCACGCAGCAACTTTATGTCATGGGTGCGAACGGTGGAAATGCGCAGCGCATCTCCTTCGGCCCTGGCCGTTATTCAACGCCCGTGTGGTCACCTCGCGGTGATTTGATCGCCTTCACCAAGCAACATCAGGGGCGGTTCATGATCGGTGTTATGCGCCCGGATGGAAAAGGCGAGCGTATCCTCACCGAGGGTTATCACAACGAAGGTCCGGCATGGTCACCAAATGGCCGTGTTCTGGTGTTTTTCCGCGATACGCCGGGTGCAAATGGCGGACCTCAAGTCTGGACCGTTGATCTGACGGGTTACAATGAGCTGAGGCTGGATACGCCTGCCTTCGCTTCGGACCCGTCATGGTCGCCGCTCATAGACTAAACAACAGCAAAGTCTCTTCATCGTTCGTGTTAAGCTCCGATTAACCATGTTTGCAAAGAGGCTTTTAACCAGCTTTGACTAGAAAGCGTTTACCAAGAACCGGGGGTCCCGGGAGTCGGGCTGGGGATTAGGAGACAGGAATGTTCAAACGAGAATACGCCGGTCAGAGCGCGCGCTGGATCGTGGTCTGTTTCGCCGTTCTATTCGCGGCCGCATGTGCCCAGACCAAGCCGGACGGGCTTTCAAGCAACGTGAAACCGGGAACCGGCCAGGACTTTGTCGTGAATGTCGGCGACCGCGTGTTTTTTGAAGAAGACCAGTCGGTGTTGAATTCGCAAGGTCAGGCCACGCTTGCCAATCAGGCCAAGTGGCTCAATCGCTATTCCCAATACACCATCACGGTGGAAGGGCACGCAGATGAGCGTGGCACGCGTCAGTACAACATCGCTCTCGGTGCCAGACGCGCGCAGGCTGCGCGTGACTACCTTGTCGGTCAGGGCGTGAGCGCATCACGGATCAAAACCATTTCCTATGGCAAGGAGCGCCCTGTCGCGGTCTGTAACGACAACAGCTGCTGGTCGCAGAACCGCCGTGCGGTGACAGTGTTGAACAACGCGACAAACTGAGCGAGCTGTAAATTGCAAGAAAAGGCCGGGCCAAGTGTCCGGCTTTTTTCGTATTTGACGAACTGAAACAGAATTCTCCCGGTCGATACCATGAACCGTCAAACTTTAGCCGAAGTCCGGGCGCTCTGTGCACTTGAGTAAAGAGCGGGGCATGTTAAGACAACATGCGCGCGGAACTGCACTGCGAACAAAATCAGTCAGGTAATAAAGGCTTGGCTGGGAACGCATGCAGGTCCCAACCCGGAGGAGCGAATGCGACATATGAAGGGCTTGGCAGGTTTCCTTTTGGCGATGGTTATCATCGCAACTGCCACACCGTCCGAAGCACAGTTGTTCGGTCGGCGTAATGACGAATCGGCTGTCAGAATCAGTCAACTGGAAGAACGGATCAGGGTTCTGACCGGCCAGTTGGAACAAATGTCCTTTCAGATGCGGGAATTGCAGGATCAAATCCGCCGCATGCAGGAAGACAACGAATACCGTTTTCAGCAGTTGGAAGGCGGAACGCCGGGCAAACGCTCGCAATTCATCCCTCAGGGAGCTCCGGGCAGTACTGCCCCGGGGCTCGCCGCAGACGGAACGCCGCGCACAGGCACTTTGGCAGCCCCGAACGGCAGCGCTGTAACACTGCCGGCTGACGGTTCTGGAGACGGCACCTGGGATCAGTCCGGTGGCTACGAAGGCAACGGACTGTCGACCGATGGACCGATTGATCTTTCAGCCCTTGCGAATGGTGGCCTTGATGGTTTGAACGGCCTTGGTGACGACTTGTCGACACCGGGACCCGGTTTGGCGACCGATGATGATCAAATAGCTTCGGTGATTGGTAGCGGCGATCCGAATACCGACTACAATCAGGCTTATTCTCTGGCCGTGAACGGTGACTATCGGGGCGCAGAACGCGGTTTTCGCAATTTTCTTGAGAATTACCCCAACAGCGACCTGACCGCACAGGCACAGTATTGGCTTGGAGAAAGCCTTTTGGCGCAGCAGAACTACCGCGAAGCAGCCGACGCATTCCTGAAGACTTACACAGATCATCCTGGCAACTCGAAAAGCCCGGACAGTTTGCTGAAGCTTGGTGTATCCCTGCGCGGCCTCGGCGAAGCTGAAGCTGCTTGTGCAACGTTTTCAGAACTTTTGAACAAATACCCGAACGCCGCTCCGGCGGTTTTGACACAGGCGCGGGATGAGCGCAGCCGTGCACAATGTTCCTGACGGACCGGTTGAGCCGAAAGGGCTCCCGGTCGAAGATGTCGATCTCCTTTTTTCAAAACTGAATTCTTTTTCAAGCCTTGCACTTGCAGTATCCGGCGGCGCGGATTCGCTTTGCCTGATGGTGCTGTTCGATGAATGGCGTCAAAGGACCGGTTGGCGCGGATGCGCAGAAGTCCTGATCGTCGACCACGGACTGCGGGCCGAAGGCGCTGAAGAGGCCTCTTTTGTTGTTCGGGAAGCTGGCAAAAGGGGATTGCCCGCGACTGTGTTGCACTGGGTCGGACCCAAACCTCTCGCCAATATTCAGGAAGAGGCACGCGTTGCGCGTTACCGGCTTTTTGCGAAACGTCTTTCTGAGACCGGCGGCCAGGGGCTGTTGCTGGGTCATCATCTAGACGATCAGGCAGAGACATTTTTGGATCGTTTGACACGAGGCAGCGGTGTTTCAGGATTAAGTGCCATGGCCGCTGACGAGCCGGACGGCCCCGAAGGTTTGCGGCTCTTGCGACCGTTTTTAGGCGTACGGAAGCTGCAACTGGAAGCCAGCCTCATGGAGCGCGGGTTGAGCTGGTGCTCAGATCCTTCCAACAAAGATGAAAAATACAAGAGAAGCCGATTGCGGCGCATTTTGGGTTTGTTGGAAGCGGAAGGATTGACGCCGGAACGGATTTTCCAAACCAGTGCGCATGTTCGCCGCGCACGTCATGCGCTGGAAGTTTCCGTGAAGGAAATCGCGAAACGCCTTCTCGTTGAGCACCCTGCAGGACCGGTCAAGTTGAGTTTGCCTGCCTATCGCGATCTCGCGGAAGAGTTTCGGCTGCGGCTCTTGGGTGTGGTGCTGGACCGGGTTCGCGGGCAGCGGACCAAACGCCGGTTTTCCAGCGTTGAAGCGCTTGATAATGGCCTCATGTCAAAGGACGGGTTCCGACAAACCCTGTCTGGGTGTCAGGTTAGAGCGAGTGAACAGACAATCTGGTGTTGGCGGGAACCCGGTCGAAAAGCCCCTCCGACACTTGCTCCCTTTACGGGGGGTGGGATTTGGGACAATCGATTCCGATACAAAGTGCCGGACGCATGCGAACATTCTGACGTTCAAAATCGCCTTTTTCTTGGCCCGCTTTGCGATGCGCCTATCTCCAGAAGTGCGATTATTTGGCCGGAAGGCTGGCCTCGCGAGGTCTTTGACTGTTCGCCGGTCATCTGGACAGATGCTGGAATTGCCCTAAATCACGTCGCCAGTGTCAGTTTTGAGCATGACATTTCCGACAGGTGTGAGGATTTGGAATTGGAGCGGCTGCCAAATCGGGTTAAATTGCCGGGTAACCATTTCGACGAAGATGCCGAAAACGGGGAAATCTAGAGTTTTCCCCGCTTGCAACATCTGATAGACGTCCTGGCTTAACAAAATAGTCAGTTCATCTGCGCAACTATGGCGCACCGCCTTGGCAGAGGGCTTTGGGCGACCTATCTTCGCTGGAAGAGAAATAACCGCGTGCAGATAAGTCGCGTTGGGCGGTTAAGGGAACACAATGAACGCACATTTTCGCAATTTCGCTCTTTGGGTGATCATCGCCCTGCTTTTGATCGCATTGTTCCAGCTGTTTCAGAGTCCCGCGCAGCAAGGCGCAACGAATGACATCGCTTATTCGGACTTCATGAAGCAGGTTGACAATGGCGAGGTCAGATCCGTTGTCATTCAAGAACAGAAGATCACCGGTAATTACAACAGCGGTGGAGCATTCCAGACTTATGCACCCGACGGTGCCCAGTATGTCGATGAACTCCGCGGTAAGGGGGTGCTGATCAAGGCAACGCCGCCTGCGGAAAGCTCTCCTTTGCTCGGTGCATTGTTCTCATGGCTGCCAATGTTGATCATCCTGGGTATCTGGATTTTCGTGATGCGCCAGATGCAAGGCTCCGGCGGAAAGGCGATGGGCTTCGGCAAGTCGAAGGCCAAGTTGTTGACGGAAGCCCATGGGCGCGTAACGTTTGAAGACGTTGCGGGCATCGATGAGGCAAAGGAAGACCTTCAGGAAATCGTTGAATTCCTTCGCGACCCGCAGAAGTTCCAGCGTCTAGGCGGCCGCATTCCTCGCGGCGTCCTGCTTGTCGGGCCTCCGGGCACCGGTAAGACACTGACAGCGCGCGCGGTTGCCGGCGAGGCGAACGTGCCGTTTTTCACGATTTCCGGTTCTGATTTCGTCGAAATGTTTGTTGGCGTGGGTGCATCCCGTGTTCGCGACATGTTCGAGCAGGCTAAGAAAAATGCGCCCTGCATCATCTTTATCGATGAGATTGATGCAGTCGGTCGCCACCGTGGTGCCGGTCTTGGCGGCGGCAATGATGAACGCGAACAGACGCTCAACCAGTTGCTGGTCGAGATGGACGGTTTTGAGCCGAACGAAGGCATCATCATCATCGCTGCGACCAACCGACCTGACGTGCTTGATCCGGCACTGCTGCGTCCCGGGCGCTTCGACCGCCAGATCGTGGTGCCAAATCCGGACATCACCGGACGTGAGAAGATCCTCAAAGTGCATATGCGGAAGGTTCCGCTTGCGCCGGACGTCGACGTGAAGACGCTCGCGCGTGGTACACCGGGTTTCTCCGGTGCCGACTTGATGAACCTCGTCAACGAAGCTGCTCTTCTTGCTGCCCGGCGCTCAAAGCGTCTGGTAACGATGGCCGAATTTGAGGATGCCAAAGACAAGGTCATGATGGGTGCGGAACGCCGCACGCTGGTCATGACCGAAGAAGAGAAGAAGCTGACCGCTTATCATGAGGCTGGCCATGCGCTGGTCGCGCTGCACCAGGAAGCGTCTGATCCGATCCACAAGGCAACAATCATCCCGCGCGGTCGTGCGCTTGGTATGGTGATGCGTCTGCCCGAGAAAGATCAGGTGTCCCTGACACGCGCGAAGTGTAAAGCTGACCTTGCCGTGGCCATGGGCGGACGTGTGGCGGAAGAAATGATCTTCGGCTATGAGAAAGTCACCTCCGGCGCAACCGGCGATATCCAGATGGCAACCAAGCTTGCGCGTGCAATGGCGACCCAGTTCGGCATGTCGGACAAGCTCGGACCGTTGCTCTATGGTGAGAACCAGGAAGAGGTTTTCCTTGGACATTCGGTTGCCAAGAACCAGAGTGTTTCCGATGAGACCCAGAAGATCGTGGACGCAGAAATCAAATCCTTTGTGAATCAGGGATATGAGACTGCAAACAAGATCCTTGGAGATCATGAAGACCAGCTTCATACGATTGCCAAAGGGCTTCTGGAGTACGAAACACTGTCCGGTGACGAGATCAAGGATCTCCTGAACGGGAAGCCGCCGGTTCGCGACACAGATGACGATCAGCCTGTAGGCCGGTCATCCGCTGTTCCGACCGCAGGTGCAAAGCGCGGCGGCGATGAAGCGAGTGGGGGCATGGAGCCTCAGCCGCAGTCCTGATCCGTCAGACAGTGATCAAAAGTTGAGAGTGCCCGGCATTGCCGGGCATTTTTCATTTGGGTGTTTGGAGGACTTGTTAGTGAATAGTAACAATTGCTCACATATTTTGAAACGCAGCCGTTCCTCATTGCGTTACAAGGAACGCCAAACAAATAGTCAGACAGGCATGATAGATGCGTAAATTCTTTGGCACCGATGGTATTCGCGGCCAGGCCAATTGTTATCCCATGACCGCAGAGATGGCCTTGAAAGTCGGCATGGCCGCTGGTCTCGTTTTCAGAAACGGCGGTCATCGGCATCGCGTTGTGATCGGTAAAGACACCCGCCTTTCCGGATACATGATCGAATATGCACTTGTTGCCGGATTTACTTCTGTTGGCATGGATGTCTTTCTGCTTGGCCCAATGCCGACCCCATCGGTGGCGATGCTGACGAGGTCCCTCAGAACAGACCTTGGGGTCATGATTTCTGCCTCGCACAATCCCTTCCAGGACAACGGTATCAAGTTCTTTGGTCCGGACGGCTTCAAGCTGAGTGATGCAATAGAGAAGGAAATCGAGGCTCTTGTCGAAAGCGACCTGACCTCTCGCCTTGCCGGCATGCGCGATCTTGGCCGGGCCAAACGAATTGACGGCGCGCAGCAACGCTATATCGAGTTTGCAAAACGCACTTTGCCCAAAGACATGAATCTCGAAGGTCTTCGGGTTGTGATCGATTGTGCAAACGGGGCCGCTTACAAAGTGGCGCCGGAGGCTTTGTGGGAGCTGGGTGCGGATGTCATTTCCATGGGTGTTTCGCCGGACGGCTTTAACATCAATCAGGATTGCGGTTCCACGTCACCGCAAGCACTTTCGCGCAAAGTTCACGAAGTGCGGGCGGATATCGGTATTGCGCTCGACGGCGATGCGGATCGCGTGATTATTGTCGATGAAACCGGGACCGTCGTTGATGGCGACCAGCTCATGGCTCTGGTGGCTCAGTCCTGGCAGGCCAACAACCGGCTCTCAGCGCCCGGGATCGTGGCAACCGTCATGTCCAACCTTGGGCTTGAACGTTACCTTCAAGATCTTGGTTTGGGGCTTGCGCGGACAAAGGTGGGCGATCGTTACGTGGTCGAACACATGCGCGCCAATGGTTACAATGTCGGCGGAGAGCAATCCGGTCATATCGTCCTTTCCGACTTCGCCACAACAGGGGACGGTCTGATCGCTGCACTGCAAGTGTTGGCCTGTGTCAAGGACCAGAACAAGCCGGTTTCGGAAGTTTGCCGACGGTTCGAACCAGTGCCTCAGATCCTCAAGAATGTCCGCTACAAAGGTGGCACCCCTCTGGAACAAGACCTGGTCAAAACGGCGATTGAGGATGGCGAGGCAAGACTTGGAAATACCGGTCGTCTTGTCATTCGTGCGTCCGGTACAGAGCCCTTGATCAGGGTGATGGCGGAAGGGGATGATGCTGATCTTGTGAACCAGGTGGTCAATGACATTGCCGGCGTGGTTGCTTCAGCCGCTGCCTGAAGACTATCTTCACTTAGGTTTTTGTATTCAGGCCGCCCAACTTGGGCGGCTTTTTTTATGAGAGTTAATCAGTGCTTTTCTTGTTAAGGTTTCCTTAAGGTAAAAAAACGCGGTTAAAGAACAGAGTTAAGTCACAATTAATGAATTCCCGTCACTATCCTCAAGAGTTTGATGTGTCCGGCAATGTTGAAGCGGGCGCTCAATGGAAGAGGACTAGGACATGGACAATTTCTTCAAGCGTTTGTCTTTGGCCGGATTTGCTGTTGTGCTTTCCTCCGCGGGCTACGCTGCGGATTTGCCAACCCCGGTCATCGAACATATTCCCGCAGCGCCAGCACCGGCTGTTGGCGGTTTTTATCTGCGTGGTGATATCGGGTACAAGATCTATGGTGATCCTAAAGGGTCGTTCCAGGAGCCGGGCGCGACGGACCTTAGATTCACTGGTGAATCCATGGACAACGCTTGGATGATCGGTGTAGGTGCTGGGTATAAATTCAACAAATATCTGCGCGCGGATGTGACGCTCGATTACGAAACGCCTGCTACCGCAAAAGGTTACGCTGCCTGTGGAGTTTGTACTGGTACGCAATCGAGCGAATATGCGGACATCGACGTTTGGACAACGATGTTCAACGCGTATATCGATCTTGGTACTTGGAACCGGATTACACCATATGTGGGCGGTGGCATAGGTGCCGCATACGTGCGAACAGACAATGCAGTATCCATCAATCCCGGCCAAGCAGACGGTGTGTATCGTGGCACTAACGGCGAATGGAATTTCGCTTGGGCATTGATGGCCGGTGCAGCTTACGCCGTTAACGACAACTTCTCGATTGATGCTGGTTATCGGTACAAAGATTTGGGAGATGCCCGAACAGTCGTCTATGACGGCGTTCGATCTGGTCAGGGGCGCGTTCATTGGGAAGACCTAACCGCGCACGAATTCCGTTTGGGTATGCGTTACACCTTCAATAGTGGCGGTGCAGCGCCTACTGCTCCGGTTTACTACGAGCCGCAAGGACCGATCAGCAGCAATTTCTGATTGGCACATCAAACTTCGTTCACAAAGGCCGGTCACTTGACCGGCCTTTTTCTATTGCGATCTCCAAATCAAAGGGGTCGCCCAGTCGACCGTTAACTTTCTCAAGCGAAGCAAAAACTCTGTTCAGGAATTCCCACGCCTCAGATTTTGCCTATCTTCCCGGTGTCAGCAAGCAAGGGGCGGTTTCATTTGAAATCCATCTTGAAGTGCTCACGCTGCCGCAATGTTCCCATTTTCCGTTGACCGGGCGTCAGGAACACCTTATCCCCCTAGGTGGGCCACCCCTCCCAACGAGGGTAGGTGTTCATTTCTATTTTCTCCTTTGAAATCAATTTCTTACCCGCTTCTTTGTTCTCCGTTGTGTCACTGGTGTGTCAAAGAGTACGTCAGTGACAGTCTTGTCTTCGATTGCATGGGCGTATGTGCGCAAGACTGTTGTTGCGTCTTTCCAACCGCCCATCTCCGCAACAGTCTTTACGTCGAAGCCGTTACGGAGCATCTCGGTCGCGAAGCCATGACGACAGCAGTGCGGTGTCAGGCGCTCAATGCCAGCCCGCGCCGCGACATTGTTCCAGGAGCAGCGAACGCTGCCGCGCTCGGCATAGCCGAAGACAGGCTCGTCAGGTTTTCGATTTGACGGGATGCTTTCGAGTGCACAGATGACTTCCTTGTGGAGATGGGCAACACGGCTCCATGGCGTTGGTTTGAAAAGGTAGAGTGTTGCTCGACCAGATGACAAATCGACATCGGCCCATGTGAGACGACAGGCTTCACCAATGCGCGCGGCCGTCGCGAACATGAACATGCAAAGCGCACCGAGGTGAGGAAGGCCGTCTTTAGCGGCTTGACTATGGAACGCACGAACCCACTCCACAGTGGCAGGTGTTTTGACCGAAGGGTTTTCAGTGAAGCGTTTGACCGAGATGCGTGTACACCAGCCAAGGCCAGCAGCGTAATTAATCGCCGCCTGAGTGGGCTTGATGACCTGGCGATTCCAAGTTGGCTCGTTTGCACTCGGATAGATTTTCTTTGCTGCGCGCCGGATCGTTTCACCGTGAATATCTGCCACAGGGGTATCCTTCCAGTGGTCTGCCAGCCTCAACAGAAAGCGGTCAGACTTTCCAGCGTCGAGATACGCAGTGAAAACCTGCGCCATTGTCAGTCCCGCTCCGGGGCCATCGAAATGACGTTGCCACGCCCGCGCTTCGACCTCCGTTTTGACCCTTTCCGCGATTTTGCGTTCAGTCGTGCGCGTAGATCCTCGTAGCCGCCGCCCGTTAACGGTGCCTCGATAGTGCCAGACTTTTCCACGGCGGTAGATTTCGAGGGGCATGGGCGTGTTTCCTCCATGATCCGATGAACGTCGCCTTCACGTAAAATCAGCCTGTTTCCCAATTGAGAACAAGCCCCAAGACGACGGGCGATTTCGCGGATTGTGCGTTTCGGCACACCCAAATGTTCGGCCAAAGCCTCAGGCGTTGTGTATTTGGGCAGCAACTCAGATGTCATTGTTGCCGCCCGCGTCATCCGCGTCCCTATCCCCCAGCTCAGTCATATTGAGGGGAGACAGAAACTCGTTGCCATCTTCGATCTGCGGCATGTTCTCAAGAGTTCGGATCTCGTTGACCGACAGCCAGCCGCCGTTCCGGCCGACGCTATAGGCATCGTAACGAGCCTTCATGTCGCCGCGCAGCAACCCGGCAAGATCATGTTCGATGAACAGCGTCTTGCGAGCTGTGTCGGTCAGCAGCGTCGCATTCATGGCCTGCTCGACACGGCGTGCCATCGGCGCAAGGCAGCGGACGACCAGAGCCCGGCTTTCCTGATCGCTGTTCGAATAGGTGGCGTTGTCGGTAATCCCTGCGACGGTCGGAGGAACGCCCCAAATACGGCAGATGTCGAGGTTGGTGAGCTTCCTGCTTTCCAAAAACTCGGCATCCTTGGAAGAGAACGAAAACGACTTCCAGTCCGTTCCGCCATCGAGAACAAGAATTCCACGAGTTGACAGATCCGAATTGACTTTGGATTCGAGTTTGTCCAGCACGCTTTGGCGTTGCTCGGTGCCAATGGTGTTTGGAAACACCAGTGCTCCTTCGGGCTTGAAGCTTTTGGAGGCCTGGTCGCAGGCCGTGTCCTGCTGCGTCAAGGCGAGATTGAAGGTCTCGCGTGCGATCTGGATTGGAGAAAGACCCATGATACCGTCACGGCCAAGGCGGTACCGCAAGTGAAGGACTTCTTCTTGCAGGTAGTATCGAGTACCGCCAGAGGGATACGACACTCGATATCTCATCCGGCCGCTTTGCAGCTTCTCGACAGCGACCGTGCAGGGATCGATGGGCGTCAGGCCTACAACTTGGCCACGCTGGTTACGATCGAGGATACCGAAAGCATTTCCGGTCACCATAAGCGAAGCAATCAGCGACTCACGGGCTTCGAACGCGGTCAGGGCCGTATTCGACATGTCATGCAGAACCGAATGGAGCGGATGTTCCACCGCGCGCTCGCGTCCACCGTCCTGAGTACGGCGGTAAAGGTTCAGCGGCATGGCTGCCAGGTTCTGGCTGACGATTGCGATACAGGCGTGTGCGACTGCGATCCCGCTCGCGCGTGCCGGGTCCGTATAGCCTCCGATACCGCTGCGCAGGCCGAACCATTCAGCCAGATATGGGTCGTTGGATTTAATCGTTGAGCGCTTCTCGCGCCCCAAAAGACGGTCGAAGAAGCTCATTTGGAAATCTCCAGGAGTCGCATGGCCCGGCTTGCATAGGCGAGGAAGTCTGATGGTTGCACAAATCGATTGCGAGCCTGAACCACGGTCCCGTCGTAAGCAGGCCAAGCCAGAACCACGCTGATTTCGTGCAGATCAACGGTACGCAACTCGCGGCGGTCACCTTGCCGACTTTCTTCCAGCATTGTGAAGCCGAATGACATGCCTCCGAGATCACCACGTTCTGCCAGAGCGAGAACATCGCGTCCGGCTGTGGTGTCGGGGATATCGAGATCGAATGCGAGTCCCCGACTATCTTCCGAAAGGCGCAGGGTTCCAGAGCGTGTGCGCGCGAGGACGCGGCCCGGATCATGATCGACAAGCGCCAGCACGTCCGATTGAGAACGCAGGGATGATGCGAACGCACCTGGTGCGATAGTCTCCACGAAGCTGCCGTCAATGTTGGCATCCTCGTTGAAGGTCGCGGCATATCCTTCCAGGCGACGCCCTTTGGTGCGGATCTCTGCCGCAACGGCCCGTTTCTCCAGTTGGGTCATATGCCTTGCTCCTGATAGGGGGCAATCAGACGATCAACGCCCATCGCAAATTCCCGGCCGACGACTGGGGCCGTTGCTTCCCGGTTCTCATAAAAATGATTGATCAGCAGGTATTGCGCCTGTTCTACGGAATCGGGCAGGGGATCGGCTGACATGTCGACACCGATTGCAGACAAATGGTCGCTCGCTGCCAAAATAAGGCGCTGGACCACAGCATCCTCGTCGCCGGAGTCAAGGCGAAGATAAGCTTTTGCGTCAGCGAGCGAGATCATCTTAAATCTCCGCGTACGAGAAGGCTTCCGGATGGCGAACTGCAACGTCGGCATCCAAGAATGCATGGAGAAGTGCACCGCCATTGGAGGCGACATCCGGGTGATAGGGATTGATCAGGATATCAACCGCGCTCCAGTAACCCAGGTAAAGCTCTCCCCACTGGCCGTAAATCAAAGCGGATTTGTCGCTTCCTACGCCGATATCAGTAGGTACCTGCGAAGAGATCTCGACACGTCCATTGTGGAACAGCTCGGTAAGCGAAAAGGTGTGCCCGTCACCGTCCTTCAGCTTACGGACATCTTTCATCACGGTTGGGTTCGTCAGGAACGCCCCTGTGCCCGTGATATCGTCCAACTCCAACTCCGCAATCAGGTTTGCGGTTGTGTCCGAAAACTCGGCTTCGGTCGTGACGGTCGCGACACCAGTTGTGTTGAGGATGCCAAGTGGTTCTGGTGCGACACCGCTGCCGTTGATGGCAGTCAGATCCAAAGCTTGCGCAAGAAGGAAACCCAGATCCCGACGAAGAACGGCTTCAATGGCTTCGTTGGACTGAAGCATCAAACGCCGGGAAAGCTGGTACTCTCCAGCGACTGTCTGCGGTGCCATAGAAACCTTTTCAAAAGTCGCAGCAGACCGTGTTGCGTCGCCATTTTCAGCGACCCAACCTGCGGTCCCGCTCGACGCAAGATTGGGAAGGTCAAGAAAGCCAGTAAGGCCGCGCAGAATCGTGGCACCGAGGCTTTCAACTTTGAGCGCGGGCCGGAAGCGGTCGGCCATCGACGCCAGGTTAGTGGCGACTGTGTAACCGCCGGCGATGTCTGTTCCGACGGTCTGATTGCGCTTCTCACTTCCCAGAAGAATTTCTGACGGAACGGCGATATGAATGCCGGAAGCGCCGGAACGGCTTTCCCGGCCGCGCTTGAGTTCCTGATCGATCTCGGCTTCACGGCCTGTCAAACGCCCCGAAAGTGCCCCTGTGATCGCAGCTGAAAGGGAGTAGTTGCGCAGTTCGCGGTCAAGTTCGCCGCCGTTGACAGCTTCACTTCGCTGGTCTTCGCGTTCGAACATGGCCATGCGCTCTTCGCGCGCAATTTGGCGATCGATGTCGGATACTTCTCGCTCGAGAGCTGTGAAGCGCTCTTCTTCGTTGGCTTCCAGCTTATCTTTGGCGTGCAGGTTGCGCATTTCATCGACTTTCACAGCGCGCTTCTCGCGCAATTCAATCAGCTTTTTCATGGTTTAAAGCTCCATCTAGGGGACATGCCGCCTCGCGGCGGGGTTTGGATCCATCGGGCCGGATTTACGGCGCTGGGAATTGCCGTCTCACGACGGGAAACTAGCTATCGTTTCTATCAGGGGTGGCGTCTTTGATTGTGATGATTAGTTTCTCAAGCGCGGCGGCAATTTGCCTTTCGTCATCGAGTCTTTCGCCTTCACTGCCGATGACTGCACGCTCAATTGCACTTGCCGATATTTCCTCGAGCGAAAGGCATACAAAACAGGGCGGAAGGTCATTTGCTTCTGTTTTGGCAAGGTCCAGAACTTGGAATTTCCAATCAGCAATAGAGCGCCAAAGGATTAAATTCTGACCCGAAAAGCGTACCAGATTGCGATAGGCAGTTGCTTGATCATTGAAAGCGACACCGTGCCCAACGACGACTACATTTGCGATATCGCTAGCTTCCTCAACCGACACGCCATGGTCCACCATTCGCCGAATGAGGGCCAGCAACAACACGTCGAGCAAATTAAATTCGCGCCAACCGTCGGTCTCAAAGGTCGTGAGGCGAATTTGCTTCCGTTGCATCCAATTCCGAACTGCCTTCGGTGTTGCCCCGGCACCGTAGACGATATCAGAAAAGCGCAATTTCTTTTTCAGAGTGTCGTTCATGATTGTGCTCACGTGAGTATGTTTTAATAAAAGTACTCACGTGAGCGTGTTTGTCAACGTTTGGTTGTTTGAGGTGTGGGCAATATTAGATTTTGCCCCCATGGAATTTATCGATGATGTGCACTTTACACACATCGTATCTCACGGCTTCAAATAGGGCCGCTGCGTCGGAAGCATTCAAAGTCGCCGGATCGCGATGAGCGAAGAGTTCGTGCTGATGGTCTTGCCAAAAATGGTGAACACCTTTTTCGGTCGAAATTCGGACAAGGTCGAGAAATCTCTCGGTTGAGACCTCAAGGATTGGCTCACCTTCTCGTTCCCAAATTCCGGTTTCATCGTTTCGAGTTAATTCCATCTTCTGAATGCAATCTTTGGTAATCTCAAATGGCCGCCTGTGCGGAATTTCCGTTTGGACAAAAGTTGCGTCATCGAAGTTGGACTGCTGCACGATCTGGTTCATCGATTTAGTCTCCTTGGACATTTGTCACCTGTTCGGGATTTGAGGGGCTCCTTCTGAGAGATTGACCCTGGCTTCTGCCGAAAACCTCTGACCAGCATTGTGACCCTAAACTGCGTGGGTATAATGCTAATTGCATCATAAACGAGAGTCTAAACGTCTTGTCAATAATTAGATGCTTAAAGCATCAAATAATTTATCTAATAGAGGTCAAATGCAAAAGAGTGTGCTACGTGCGGCAAGAGCAATGTTAGATTGGAGCCAAGGGGAGCTTGCTGAGCGCTCAGGTGTATCTGTACCCACAATCAAGCGATTGGAACCGGGACACGGCGAGGTATCTGCGAGGCCCGAAACCCTTAGAAAACTGAAACTTACCTTAGAGGCTCACGGGATTGTTTTTTTGGAAAAGCCGCGGGTTGGTTTGGAGCTTCAAGTCGCAACGGCTATCGCGTCTGTTGTGCAAGGACGAAGATGCGTTTTGATACATACTTCGCCATATGAGCCAGCTATCGCAATTCTGCCGACGGACGCACGACGACAGGCCAAGGCCGCGAGAAGAGATGGAAATGAACAATGGGCGTCGAGCTTGGAGCAGGCGGCGCGTGAGGCGGAAAAATTGCCGCTGAAAGTTGATTCCTGACGCCCGATAACCTCTAACTTATCGGACATCAACAAGTGAATTGAGACAGATGAAAAGACACGAGTATGAGGAGCTAGGAATACCGAAAGAATTCTTAGATGTGCTTGATTCTGCTAGCACTTCTCTCAAAGATATTGGCTTTTCAATGAAGTTCTTGATGGACTTATTAAACGAGGATGACTGGGGATTTATTTTAAAGTGCCATAGTCTGATTGATGCAGCTCTAGAGAAAGCAATATTGGAAAGATGTTTCCAGGCACCTTGTGAAGTTAATGGAGTAAAAAAGCTCTCCAAAATTGTTTCGAGCTTCGGTTTTGATGGTAAGGCAGGCAAAATAGCATACATAGAGGCCTACGGTTTGCTTTCAAAAGATAAGATTAATTTTTTGAGAGCCCTGAATACGCTGAGAAATGCCTATAGCCACAGCATCAAGAATGTGGATTTATCTATTGAGGACATTAGTGAACAACGTCCAAATGAGCGTCTCCTAGAAAAGATCTACATATATGAACTGGAGCAGAAACACGTTCCTAAGACGGATCGTGCGAGACGATTCTTTATCTCGCTTATGGTAATTTCAATTTTCGCGAACCTTCGCCTGGGATCCGGTGAAGATGCTCCGTTGTAGTCAGGTTTCAATCAGAAGACAGAAGATCCACCAGGCAGGCAGGTAGATGATCAGGTTCGTGCCGACACGAAATCTGAAGAGCCATAGCCAGCGCGACAAGTCCGTCAATCCTACCAGTCGCTTTGCTCTTATCGAGCTTACGAGACCCAGCCGGATCGCGGGTAATCACAGCGTTCGCAGCGCACATATTCAGCACTGGATTGCCAGCGTGCCTTAAGAGCTTTTCCGCGACGCAACGCTCAAGCATGTCGACAGCTGGCGACATGTCCTTATAGCCTTGACCAAATGGCTCTAGAGGTACGTTTCCACCAAACAGGCCAAGTTCTCGTTTTAAATCCTCAATCCGCCATCTGTCATAAGCGACGGTCTGCAAATTGTAGGTTTGAGATGCCAATACGATTTCGTGCGCGACATAACTTGGGTCAATCGTTGCTCCCGGAATCAGCGTTATGAAGCCCTGCCGTGCCCAGAGATCGTATGGCACCCGGTCTTCGTTTGAGCGCTCTGCGATGTTGGCTTCCGGCATGAAGAACTGACACTTTATGTCGAAGCTGCGATCCTTATTCGGAAACGCCAGCACAAAGGCCGTGAGGTCGCGCGAACCCGACAGATCAAGCCCGCCAAAACACTCTCGATCGGAGAGCTGTGCGAGGTCCGGAATTGTATTGCAGCGATCCCATTCGGCCTTGTGAATGAAGCGGGCGACTGCCGAGACGCGTTGGTTCAGTATGAGGTTCCGGAAGGCGCTTTCTTTAGAAGGAACCAGCTGTGCCTGCGCCGCCTGGCGCTCGACATCTTCCAATGATCGAAAGTCGTCCAGGGCAGGATTGGCGGCCACCCAGGTTTCCTGGCACCAAGGATCTGCGTCTTGTGGGGCAGCGTAAAGCGTGAGGTGAAACGTCGGGTCTTGAACATCGCCTGCCTCGACCTGCATTCCGTAGTCAATCAGCTCGGAGAACACGTGATGATCTGCGGCCGCCTGTGTCGAGATGCAGACCATCAGCGGGTTATCTCGTGCGCCTGTCGCCGTATCCAGTGCGTCGAACAGATCTCGATTTGGAGCGCTTCCCAATTCATCGTAGACAACGAAGGAGGGCGAAAGGCCCATTTTTGAACCCGCGTCAGCGGACAATGCGGCGTAAATCGATCCCTCACCATCACCGAACAGAATTTCGATCTGTTTGTTGAAGCGGATGATGTTGGCCCGGTCATCAAGTTCAGGATGCGCGGCGAGGATCGCGCACATTTCCTGAAACAGTTTTGCTGCCTGGTCCCTGGTTAGAGCGGCCGAATAAACTTCGCCACGCTGTTCCGCTTCCGGGCCCATCAGATGGCAAAGCGCCAGCCCGGCCGCCAGCTGCGTCTTCCCGTTCTTGCGCGCCATCGAGAGAACTGCTGTGCGCACAGGCCGCCGGCCTTTTCCATCCTCTGCGTAAACCTCTTCGATGAACTCACACTGCCAGGGCCGCAATTTCATGTTCTGGCCAGCCAGTTTTCCGGCAGTGATAGGAAGATCTTCAAGAAACGCGATCACCTTGCCCGCGCGGCTCAATCCGGCTTCTTCCCACGGCTTCACAGGCCGAACTTCAATCTTGCCGCGCTCAGAAAGTGCCTTGGCTCCTATGCCTCTAGTTGCCATCAAGCGCTCCCCGGTTCTTCAGGGCTTTCGGTCTTCGAAATGTCTGAAACTAAGTATATTCGCGACTTACCCCTACGGTCCTTCTCGGAGCCATTCTGGTGATTTGACCGCCCCCTGTCAGGCTGTGCACAAGCGCTTCGTTCGCCAAACCAGTCGTCATCAGTGTCGAGTGGTTCGCCGTTTCGATCGAAACCTTGAAACCTGCGTCCCGAGTTTGCCCGTTCAGGTCGATCCACCCGCGCAGTTTTCTCGTTGTGGCAGCTGACGCAAAGGCTCATTAGCTCGTCGAGCGGAGCAAAAGCAGAGCCCCCAGCTTTGATTGCTTTGATGTGGTCGACAACTGTTGCATTGATGAGTTTTCCGCGTCGGGTACAGATTTCGCAAAGCGGATCGAGATTGAGCTTTGCAAGCCTCAACTTTTTCCAGCGCGTTGTGTTGTAGGGCCATCTAGCCATGTGCAGGTCTCCGCTCGTTGCACATGGATGCGGCAATGAACTCGAAGCCGCCTCCTCTGCGTTTCAATTCTGCGTCTGTCGCTGTTTGTTGGCGTTCCGGTGTGATCCATTCCACAACCGCCGCATAAACGTGCTCGCCTTTTGTCTTGGCATCGAGTTCCCAACGTCGCTGTGCCGCATCTCTCGCGACCTCACCTCGGCTCATTCGCTTTCCTCCATTCAGAGACAAGAGGAAGTTCCCTTGTGCTCGCCGCAGATCCCTCGTCGGAGTCTTTGGGATGGGTTTCCGCGCAGTAGGATTGGGAAGTTTTTCAATTAGCGTTTCCACTTGCTCCGGTTCGACGGGTTTATTCGATTGGTTACTTCGATGGGTTTGGGTCGCAGAATTGAGACCTTTAACGTCACATTTTTGCGACCTTGAACGTTTCGGTCTTGAGACCTTTGTTGTTGTCTTTTCATGGCCTGGCAGCGCCTCTGCCGCGTCCGGTTTCGACTTCATCCGAGCGTCCCAATCGTCCACAATTTGCCGGAACAATTTCCAGTTAGGGATGTAAGCTGCACGATGGGATTTGCCGCCGTGGCTTTGCTTCTCGATGAACCCAAGTTCATTGAGTGTTTCAGTCGCACGAATGACCGTCGCCCGGCTCATTCCAAGCAATTTGACCAAGCGATTGATGCCAGGATCGCATTGCCCAGTTCTTTTGTTGAAGTGGTCGACAATCGCAGCCGCGACACGCTTGGCTGCGGCCGACAAGTTTGGCGTCAGCAAGATGGCTTTCTGAGCAAAGAGGACGTCGTTTTGTTCCAAGAGGGCCATATCATTCACCCCCTTCGATGAGCTGTGTCGGCTCTACCCAGATCTCTAGCCCCCAGCGGGCAAGGACAGAGGAGTACACAGGACGCAGTTTTCCAACTTCTGTGAGACGGCGAATTGCTGCGTTCAGGACATCTCGGCGTATACCGATCTCGCGAGCGATTCTTGAGCGGCGGACAAAGCAATACTTGCCATTGCGACGGTGCCCATCCGGCTTGGTGAGCGCTGCCAGAACAGCGCGGTCAAGGCGTTCAACCCTATCCGAATTATGCAGCGGCGAAGGGCTTTCAGCTTCCAAATTGGGGCTCGTCGTGCTAACACTTAGAGCGGAAAAATTGCTTTTCTGATTTGATGTGATGCCGTTCCGGGGACCAGCCGGAGCGGCATTTTCTTTTTTGGTTAGAGCGCGAACAGAAGCGGAACCGCCTGTGTCAGTTTTGTGCCACTTCTCATTGCGCGATCTTGTTTCGTTCCTCGCGATATCGTTGGAAGCTGCATCATAAACACAGACTTTACTTGTGGTTTTTTCGGGTTTGGCGTATGTCCCGTGGTGGGCCACCCCTCCCCAACGAGGGGCAACTATCTGCGAGGGTAGACAGATATGACTGTACTCACTGCCAAGCCGGACGTGCGTCCGGCCAATCCCAATTTTTCGTCAGGTCCTTGCTCCAAGCGCCCCGGTTGGTCTCTTGATCAACTGTCCGATGCACCGCTTGGACGGTCTCACCGAGCCAAACCGGGAAAGGCCAAACTGGCCGAAGCGATTGAGCTGACACGCAAGATCTTGAATGTTCCCGACGACTACCGCATCGGCATTGTGCCTGCTTCCGACACAGGCGCGGTTGAAATGGCGCTCTGGTCGCTTCTCGGCGCGCGCGGGGTCGATTTGCTGGCTTGGGAAAGCTTTGGTGCCGGTTGGGTGACCGATGTGGTCAAACAGCTCAAGCTGGACAACGCCAGGATCTTGAAAGCACCATATGGTGCCTTGCCCGATCTGAGCGACGTCGATTTTAACAATGATGTCGTCTTTACCTGGAATGGCACGACGTCAGGTGTCCGGGTTCCCGACGGCAACTGGATCGCGGATGACCGCGCTGGTCTGACGATTTGCGACGCGACATCTGCTGCCTTTGCGCAAGCGCTTCCTTTTGACAAGCTCGATGTCGTCACGTTTTCCTGGCAGAAAGTGCTTGGCGGTGAAGCTGCGCATGGGGTGCTGATCCTCAGCCCGAGAGCCGTGGAACGCCTCGAGAGCTATACACCTGCATGGCCGCTGCCGAAGATCTTCCGCCTGACCAAAGGCGATAAACTGATTGAAGGCATTTTCAAGGGCGAGACCATCAACACGCCTTCCATGCTGTGCGTTGAGGACTATCTCGATGCGTTGAAATGGGCAGACGGACTTGGTGGTCTGTCGGGCCTTTGCGCTCGTGCCGATGCCAATCTCAAAGTTCTCGCCGACTGGGTCGAAAAATCCGCGTGGGTGGACTTTCTTGCTGAAGATTCCGCAACAAGATCGAATACGTCCGTGTGTCTGAAGGTGACGGATGCGAATGTTCTGGCTTTGCCGGACGATCAGCAGGCAGCATTTGCCAAGGCGATTGTTTCTACGCTCGATGCCGAAGGTGTTGCCTTCGATATCGGTGCCTATCGCGATGCGCCTTCCGGTCTCAGAATTTGGGCGGGGGCAACAGTTGAAACAGCTGACTTGCAGGCCCTGACGGTGTGGCTTGATTGGGCGTTTGCGCTCGAAAAAGGCAAACTTCCTCAGGCCGCCTGAGCATTTCTCAAAAACACAGTGACATTCCCGGGCGGGTTTCTGCCCGGACACAGTATTTATTGAAGGAGATGCTTTAATGGCACCCAAGGTATTGATTTCCGACAAGCTTTCGCCCGCAGCAGTTCAGATTTTCAAGGATCGCGGCATTGACGCCGATTTCCTGCCTGATGTTGGCAAGGACAAGGAAAAACTCCTCGAAATCATCGGCCAGTATGATGGACTGGCCATTCGTTCTGCCACGAAAGTCACGGAAAAGATCATTGCGGCCGCCGATAATCTTAAGGTGATTGGCCGGGCAGGTATCGGTGTTGACAATGTCGATATTCCCAAAGCGACCGCGCGTGGCATCATTGTCATGAACACACCGTTTGGCAATGCGATCACCACTGCAGAACATGCCATCTCAATGATGATGGCGGTCGCGCGGCAAATTCCGGCAGCTGATGCATCAACGCAATCGGGCAAGTGGGAAAAATCCCGTTTCATGGGGCGGGAAATTACAGACAAGACGCTTGGGCTGGTTGGCTGCGGAAATATTGGCTCTATCGTCGCAGATCGCGCCATAGGTCTGAAGATGCGCGTTCTTGCTTATGACCCGTTCCTGACACCTGAGCGGGCGATGTCGCTTGGTGTCGAAAAGGTCGAATTGAACGAGTTGCTTGAACGCGCGGACTTCATCACCTTGCATACCCCTCTTACCGACAAGACACGAAACATCATCAATGCCGATGCCATCTCGAAGATGAAAAAGGGGGCTTACCTCATCAACTGTGCGCGTGGGGGTCTGGCAGACGAAAAAGCCGTTAAGGCAGCGCTTGATGAGGGGAAACTCGGTGGCGCGGCTTTTGACGTATTTGTTGAAGAGCCGGCCAAGGAAAACATCCTCTTTGGGACATCCAATTTTGTGTCGACACCGCATCTTGGTGCGTCAACGTCGGAAGCACAGGAGAATGTCGCCCTGCAAGTCGCTGAACAGATGTGCGACTACCTTCTGCATGGCGCGGTGCGTAATGCGCTCAACATGCCTTCAATTTCCGCGGAAGAAGCACCCAAGCTCGCGCCATTTGTTCGGCTTGCCGAGCAACTTGGCTCTTTCGCCGGTCAGTTGACGGAAACCGCGATCCAGGGTGTCAAACTGGAATATGCGGGTGCCGTTTCGGAAATGAATGTCCAAGCGCTGACAGCGGCGGCGATTACCGGTTTGCTGACGCCGCTCCTTCAGACCGTCAATATGGTATCCGCACCAATTCTGGCCAAGGAACGCGGTGTCAAGGTTGAGGAAATCCGCCGCGAAAAACAAGGCGCTTACGAAACCTACATCAGGTTGACGGTGATCACGGAAAGACAGGAGCGGTCGGTGGCCGGTACGGTGTTCGCCGATGGCAAACCTCGGATCATTCAGGTGAAGGGCATCAATATGGAGGCCGAACTAGGTCAGCACATGCTCTACATCACCAACGAAGACAAGCCCGGCTTCATTGGCCATCTTGGCATGGAACTTGGCAACAATGGCGTCAACATCGCAACGTTCAATCTGGGCCGCCTCGCGCCCGGCGACGATGCCATTTGTCTTGTCGAAGTGGATGGAAGAGTGCCTGGGGATGTGATGTCCCGTCTGGAGGCCGTCTCACATGTAAAACAGGTAAAAGCTCTGGAATTTCAATGATGCTACCGGAGGCGCTGGTAACGCAGCGCCTCCACTTTAAACGGTTTCTGCCTGTTTGCCGCGCATCACTCTGCCATCAAGGACGACTAGTCCGATCAGCAGCACGCCGAATCCGCTGAGTTGAAGTGCGCTCAGATTTTCACCCAGAATGAGCCAGCCAAAGAAGAGCGCGCTTGCTGGTACTATCAGCGTAACGAGCGAAGCGTTTGTAGCACCGGCATTTGCCAGCAATTGAAAATAGATCAGATAGGCGAAGGCGGTCGCAAGAATGCCGAGAGCCAACACGTTGAGCCATGCGGTCATGCCAGGGTCGCCAATTGACCAGCCTGCGCTTGTCAGGATCGCAACCGGTAACATCAGCACACTTGATCCGATCAGCTGTCCGGTTGCTGCGACCTGTGGCGGGACATCCTTGAAGCGTTTCGCAAATGTTGCGGCAAAGGCATAGGAAACTGCTGCGCCGAGGCAGCAAAGCTGCGCCCAGAGCGGATCGCTGGCAAGACCTGTGAGGCTGCTCGACAACATGACTGCCACGCCAACAACGCCCAGCACAACGCCTGCAACGCGATTTGCCTGAAGTGGTTCCTGCTTCACGATCAAGCTTGCAACGACTACGGTAAAGACTGGTGTTGTCGCATTCAGAATTGATGCCAACCCCGCGCCGATTTCCGTTTGACCGAGAAACAACAGGGAAAACGGAACGGCGTTGTTGAGAAAGCCCATTATCAGAAACGGCAGGGCAAGCCGCCATTCCAGACGCTTGACCAGCCCTTGTTGCCAGAGGACGAGGAGAAGAACGGCGCAGGCGATCGAAACTCGGAAAAAGACCAGTGTGAATGGCGGAATTTCGGCAACTGCGACCTTGGCAAAGA
Organism: Labrenzia sp. THAF82; assembly: GCF_009363435.1. GTDB lineage: Bacteria > Pseudomonadota > Alphaproteobacteria > Rhizobiales > Stappiaceae > Roseibium > Roseibium porphyridii. The sequence continues at coordinate 1,299,107 of NZ_CP045354.1, forward strand.
GAAAAGAACCGCCCCAAATAGCGCCGAGAACAAACAGCAGAACCCAGTTTCGAAGCGACATTGACATTTCTCGTTGATCTGGAGTGATGTCTCTCGCCTACCATGCTGTGAGACTTGCCGACACCCGAAAACCGATTTGCGAAAAAGGAAGTAAAGAAAGCGAACAATGACACAGGGTTCGACCACCGGGGAGGAAAGGCCACTCGCAGGGCGCATATCGCCGCTGTTGATTGCCGCTGCCTGCCTTTTGGGAGCAAACGGTCTGGCAATGACCATGATCGCGGTTCGGGCACGTGTCGAAGGGGTTTCCGACGCCAGCATCGGTTTGCTTGGTTCTCTTTACTACGCAGGTTTGATCTGCGGGGTAATTTTGGCACCTTTCCTGATCGCCCGAGCAGGACATATTCGTGTGTTTGCCGCACTGGCGGCCATCAGTGCGATTGCCATTCTTGCTATTGCCTTTGCACCTGCCGGTTGGCCCTGGATGATTGCGCGCTTTGTCAGCGGTGCTGCTTTTTGCGGGACGGCTATGGTGCTGGAAAGTTGGTTGAATTCCATTGCATCCAATGCGTCGAGAGGGCGCATTCTTTCAGTTTACAGGATTGTTGATCTCGCAGCCGTCATGGGCGGCCAATTCATGCTGCCGATCTTTGGAGCAACAGGCAGCGATATCCTGATCGTTTTGGCGATGTTGTTTGCTTTTGCTCTTGTTCCTGTTGCCTTGACGCGTGAAAGCAACCCGGCCGCACCACCTGCCAAAATCGTCAACCCCCTGGCGCTATGGCGGGTGTCTCCTGTTGCGATGGTCGGAATATTCACGATCGGTCTGACGAATGGTGCATTTCGAATGGTCGGACCGGTTTACGCTGAATCGATTGGCCTTGGCCTGGAAACCGTCGCGATCTTCATCGCTCTATGGGTCTTTGCAGGAGCCTTGTTTCAGTATCCGGCCGGATGGATGTCCGACAGGGTCGATCGAAGATGGGTTCTCATCGGCTTCACGATTGCAGCTGGTCTTGCTTGTCTCTTCATTTCGGGAACGTCCAGTCAAACCGATTTGTTCCTGGGGGTTTTTCTTTTCGGCGGATTTGCCCTGCCACTTTATTCGCTTGCAGCCGCACACGCGAATGACCACGCAAAACCCGGACAGTTTGTCGACATTGCTGCCGGACTGACATTGTCATTTGGCTGCGGTGCGGTGCTTGGTCCGTTCATCGCCTCATTGTTGATGGGCATGTTCGGTCCCGCAGCGTTCTTCGTCTATACGGCGACCCTGCATCTGGCTTTGGTGCTTTTTGTCATCTTCAGGATGTTCAGCCGGCAAGCAATTCCGGCCGACGAGCGGGAACGTTTTGTCTGGCTGCTCAGGACATCTCCGATGATCTATCGTCTTGCCGGGGGAGACAAGGAAGAGACCTCCGACAAGCAATCACCGGATGGCTCCGGGTCTGCCTAATTGTCGCCCTGAAAGGTCCTATATGCCACGTAGCTGAAAACCACGCGGACCGTATGATTTATTTCGGTTCGAAGACTCGCAAGAGCATGGAAACCTGTCTATAGTCCGCGCCGTTTGCCCCGGTCCGGTTGCCGGGGTTTGTCATGTTGGCACATACCGACCCGTGTTGCGCAGCGCAATTCAGGCGGTTCCGTGCGAAGACGCTTCAGGAGAGCAGAAACTAAATGGCGAATGTGGTTGTTGTCGGTTCGCAGTGGGGAGACGAAGGCAAAGGCAAGATTGTCGACTGGTTGTCGGAACAAGCCGATGTCATCGTAAGGTTCCAGGGCGGACACAATGCCGGGCATACGCTGGTTATCGACGGTGTCAGTTACAAGCTGTCTCTTCTGCCCTCCGGTGTGGCGCGCGAAGGTAAGTTGTCCGTCATTGGAAATGGCGTTGTTCTGGACCCGCATGCGCTTGCTGAAGAGGTCGAACGATTGAGCGCGCAGGGTGTTGTCGTTACGCCTCAAAGCCTGCGCGTTGCCGAAAACGCGACCCTGATTCTGTCTCTTCACCGAGAGCTCGACGCCCTGCGTGAAAACTCAAACACCGGTACGCGTATCGGCACCACCAAGCGTGGCATAGGTCCTGCCTATGAAGACAAAGTCGGACGGCGCGCAATCCGGTTGATGGATCTGAAGAACCTGACGACGCTACCGGCCAAAATCGATCGCCTTTTGACGCACCACAACGCGCTGAGGCGTGGCCTGGGGCAAGAGGAAGTTTCCGCTCAGGCCATCTACGACGAATTGGCGAGTGTTGCCGACAAGGTGCTGCCCTATATGGACAAGGTCTGGTACCTGTTGGACGAACAGCGCCGCCAGGGCAAGCGCATCCTGTTTGAAGGCGCGCAAGGAGCATTGCTCGACATCGATCACGGTACCTATCCGTTTGTCACGTCTTCCAATACCGTGGCCGGTCAGGCGGCAACGGGCTGCGGGCTTGGCCCGGGCTCCGTTGACTATGTACTTGGTATCACCAAGGCTTATACGACCCGGGTCGGTGAAGGCCCGTTCCCGACCGAACAGGAAAATGAGGTCGGCGAATTTCTTGGAACGCGCGGACATGAATTCGGAACCGTGACAGGCCGGCGCCGGCGGTGCGGCTGGTTTGATGCAGTTCTTGTGCGCCAGACTGTTTGCACATCGGGCATTAATGGCATTGCATTGACGAAGCTCGACGTTCTCGACGGTCTTGATGAAATCAAGATTTGCATCGGCTACGAACTTGACGGCGAACGGATCGACTACCTGCCTGCTTCGCAAGGTGCTCAGGAGCGGGTTGTCCCGATCTACGAATCACTGCCGGGATGGAAAGAGTCCACGGAAGGGGCTCGCAGTTGGGCGGATTTGCCGGCGCAGGCCGTCAAATATGTGCGTCATGTAGAGGAATTGATTGGTGCGCCTGTGGCGCTTCTTTCCACCAGCCCTGAGCGGGATGACACAATTCTTGTGCAGAATCCTTTCCAGGATTGAGATCTGTGTCTGGAAAAACACATTATTGAACGAGATAGTGGCGTATTGCGAATCAGAACAAACAGTGCGCCCCGTCATGGGACAGGCTAGCGTGTCCCGTGAACTTAGACAGTGGTAGATAAGGTATTGTAGGGAATTCGGTTGAAGCTTAGCGTGCGAAGATTGTCCCTTGGCTTCAAAAACTTGCTATAAGCCTGAGAAAGATCCGACACTCAGGCCAGCAGACGAATCCCTGCAGTCGGCCGGTAGGCAGGAAGATGGCTGATTACTATTCGATATTGAAGAAAACGATCGCGTCTTTGCCCGAGAACAACGGTGCTGCGCGCCGAAGCGTCTACAGCCGTGCCCGCAACGCCATCGTCAACCAGTTGAAAGCGTACGAACCGCCGCTTGCACCCTCCGAGATAACGGCTGAGCAACTTCGTCTTGAAGAAGCTATTCGCAAGGTTGAAGCCGAAGCGGCTCGTGAAAGTCTTGGTCTCAGTCCGACTGGAGCTGCGGGTGGCGAAGCTGCGCCAAAGGCATCAGAGCCAGCACCGGAGCCAATGGCAGAGGCGCCAGTTCAGGCGTCTCAGGATCCGCCGAGGGTTGAGCCCGATGCGCCAGCTCCCGCGATGGAAGACACACCTTCGCCATTGAAAGAGACCCTCACGGAAGCCGAAGGTCTTGGAGTGGCCACGAGCCAGGCCGTGCAGCAGGCGAAGGAAGCCGTTGATCCGGTAGCTGCCGAGCAGGCCGCATCCGACCCGGTTCCAGAACGCAAAGAACCGGCATTTGATGCTCCGGCACCTCAAACTGCTACTGCGGACCCTGTAGCTGCAGAGCAGGCTGGTGAACCGGGATTGGCGGCGGACGCAGGGCTTTATGCCGACGAACCTGCGCCGGCTGCAAAGGAAGAGCCGACTAAGAAGGCCAAGCGATCACGCAAGGACCGCCCGAAGGCTTCCGACGCTTTGCGCGGCGACAGTGCGGGAAAGCGTTGGTTGCCAATCGCAATCGCAGCAGTCTTGGCGCTTGCTGTTGTTGGTGCAGGAGCCTATTTCCTGCTCCCGATCGGCGGACAGAACTCAGAAGAACGTGTCGCAAGTCAAACGGAAGACACCTCGAGCGCAGCTGTTGTGCCGCCGAGCACGGACACCCAGGTCCAGACAAGCGAAGTGCCAACGGACGACAGCGATTCCTCAAAAATCTCAGACAGGTTGCTGGATGGCGGCGAGGGTGTCAGCGATGGAGATGTGGTAGCTCCGGACGCCAGAACCGTTACCACCACAACAATCACGCCGCAGGCTGACGAGCCGGCTCCAACGCCCTCGCAGCCGTCGATCGTGACCAGTATTGAAAGCGAACCGGCTCCGACACCACCGGCAGCCGATGCTGCTCCGGTTCCCGGTATCGAAGCCACGCCGCCGGCCCCGGCTGATGACAACCTTGTGGCTGTTGCACCTGAAACACCGGCGACCACTGACTCACCTGTAAGCCAGGACAACGGCATACAGCGCTCCATTCTCTACGAAGAAGGCGAAGACACCGGTGGCTCCGGAACAGCCGCACAGGGAGCGGTTGTCTGGAACATCGAAGAGGAAACCAATCTCGATGGCAGGTCGCAGGCGGTGCTGAGCGCTGAAATCGAAATTCCCGAACGCGACGTCAGGGTCGATATTCGTATCAAGCCCAATGACGACACCTCGCTTCCGGCAAGTCACCTTGTTGAGATCAAATACGAGTTTCCGGAAAACTTTGCCTCTGGAGATGTCGTCAACGTCCCAGGTCTTGTGATGAAACCGACGGAAGAAGCCCGGGGCGATGCGCTGATCGGTGCGTCGGTGAAAGTGTCTCCCGGTTTCTTCTGGATTGCACTTTCGAGCCTGCCCAATGAGCAGCAACGCAATATGGCTCTTCTTAGGGAGAGGGGCTGGATCGATATTCCGATGCTGTATGAAAACGGCAAGCGCGGTATCCTGACACTCGAAAAAGGTGCTGCTGGTGAAGATGCCGTTGAAAAGGCGATTTCATCCTGGCAAGCGGGCTAACAGCCAGGGCTTTTCCGAAATTTCAAAAACAGATCGTTCCATGTCTTGCCTTTTTCCGAAAGGTTAGGCATGGTCCGTCTCGGTCCGAGGGGTGTTCCGTGTTGCGGAACTGAGATGGCAAGTTGCCGAACCCTTAGAACCTGATCCGGGTCATGCCGGCGAAGGGACGGAATCCTTAGCCAAATCCCGGATCTCCATTGTCAGTGTCGGTCTGTCCGACGACGGGAGATCCTATGTCTGTTTGCTTGAAAGAGCAGAGGTTTGATTTTTGGAACAAGCCTCTCGATCATAAGCCGCTCCCAGAGCCGTTGAACCGCCTTTTGGAGGCGGTATGAGCGCATTCCTGTCAGTTTGTGGCAAGTTTCTTGTGGGCGTCCTGGTCATTTTTGGCATCTGGACGTTGCTGGTCGTTTTGTTTGAGCCGCCTTCATTCATGCTTCCCGGGCCGCTCGAAGTGCTGCGGTCATTCCCTGCAAACGCGCCCTTTTTGTTGCACCATGCCGGCATCACTGCGCTTGAAACGGTGATCGGTTTTGTCCTCGGCGTCAGCTGCGGGGCGATGCTTGCTGTTTGGATCTGGCTTTATCCGTTGGCCGGACGGATCGTTATGCCGACAATCCTGGTGACGCAGGCTTTGCCGGTTTTTGCCATTGCACCGGTCCTTGTTCTCTGGCTCGGGTTCGGCATGTCATCGAAGATTGTCATGGCCATTCTGGTCATCTTCTTTGCGGTCACCTCAACGGTTTACGACGGACTGAGGCGACTCGATTCTGGGCTTGTCGATCTGGCGCGCCTCTACAGGGTTCCCCGCTTTCGTGAACTTTGGGTCTTTCGCCTGCCGGCAGCACTGCCCGCCTTCGTATCTGGCATTCGTGTGGCCGCCGTTTTTGCGCCGATTGGCGCGGTGGTTGGCGAATGGGCGGGCGCCAAAGGCGGCCTTGCTTTCATCATGCTTCAGGCGAACGCCCGCGGGAATGCCGATCTTCTGTTTTCCGCCGTCATCCTGCTCGCCCTCATGGTGCTTGCTCTGCGCTATGCGGTTGAGCATCTCAGCAAACTTCTTGTTCCATGGCAGGTCGAAGACTGACTGCCACAATCTGGAGGATTGAATGAAAAAAACACTCATGTCTTTGACAGTTGCCGCCGCCGTGCTTTCGGCGGTACCTGCGCATGCTGCGGACAAGCTGACGGTGCTTCTGGACTGGTTCACCAATCCGGACCATGCACCGGTCATCACCGCTCAGACCAAGGGCTTTTTTGAAGCCGAAGGCCTGGAAGTTGAATTGATCGAACCGGCTGACCCTGCAATGCCGCCCAAGCTGGTGGCTGCCGGGCAGGGCGATATTGCAATTTCCTATCAACCGACTTTGCACGCGCATATCGAGGAAGGACTGCCGGTCGCCTGGATTGGCACGCTGGTCGAGACGCCACTGAATTCCCTGATCGTTCTGAAAGATGGTCCGATCAAGGAAATCGCAGATCTCAAAGGCAAGACGATCGGATTTTCCGTGTCCGGATTCGAAGATGCGATGCTTGGACAAATGCTGCGTTCGGTTGGTCTCAGCATGGACGATGTTGAGTTGATCAACGTGAATTTCGCGCTGTCGCCTGCCCTGATGTCAGGTCAGGTCGATGCGGTGATCGGTGCCTATCGCAATTTCGAGCTCACACAGATCGAGATTGAAGGCAAGGAAGGCAAAGCGTTCTTCCCAGAAGAGAACGGCGTTCCGGTTTTTGACGAGCTGATCTATGTCGTGAACAAGGATCAGGTTGAAGACCCGCGCTATGAGAAGTTTCTCGCAGCTGTTGAAGCTGCGACGGTTTATCTGACCAATCATCCTGATGAAGCCTGGAATGCCTTTATCGAGGCCTATCCCCATTTGAATGATGAGCTCAACAAGCGCGCTTGGGCGGACACATTGCCAAGGTTTGCAAAGCGTCCGGCAGCTCTTGACGAAGGTCGGTATCAGCGTTTTGCAGAGTTCATGGCGGAAGCCGGACTGATCAGCAAGGTCGTTCCGGTGGAGACATACGCAGTCGAGATCCGTTAAAGGCTTTTTGCGAACCGGCAGCGCCGACTATTGCGCGGCGCTGCTGGTGGGCTCCACCGTTTTGAGGTTTTCCAGCATGTCCTCAAAGCGGCCGTAAAAGTCCATCAGGGACGGCGCCAGTAGCAATGCGCTCTGCAAGGCGTCCTCTGCCGCCTGAATGTCATTTTCCGCGACGGCGCTGAGCAGACTGATATGCGTTGCCTCCAGTTCGCGGAATTCCTCCGAGTTCCGTAAGCCCTCATCACCGAGCAAGGCGAAAAGTTTGATCGGCTCGCTTTTGCCCTTCAGGTCAATTTCGCCGGCTTCGAGATAGGCGAAGGTTGGTGCCGCGTTGCGCGTATCTTCTGAAACGAGAAGTTCCGAACCAACAGCCTTGCAGCTGGATTCAATCCGCGAGGCCACGTTGACGGCGTCTCCGATGACCGAATAGTTGAACCTTCTGGCTGATCCCATGTTGCCGACACAGGCTTCACCGCTGTTCAGCCCAATGCCGATCTTGACCGACTGCGATTTCAGTTTTCTGGCTTTGAAACGGAATGCATCCCGGGCATTCAGATCATCCACGACCTTGAGCATGGCAAGGCTTGCACGGCAGGCCATGGCGGCATGGTCCGGTGTGTGCAGCGGTGCGTTCCAGAACGCCATGATGCTGTCGCCGATATATTTGTCGATTGTTCCTCCTTCTGCCTGGATGGCATCGGACAAGGGCGACAGAAGCGTATTCAGAAAACTCACCAGTTCTTCCGGTGTCAGCTGTTCAGATATCGGGGTGAAACCGCGAATGTCCATGAACAGGATTGTCATGGGTCTGATTTCGCCGCCGAGCGCCAGCTGTTCAGGCGTTTGTTCCAGCTGGTTTACGAGATCGGGAGACAAATACTGGCTGAAGGCCTGTCTGACGAATTTCTTCTCCCGTTCGGTGAGAAAGTAGAGCAGCGCAGTCGCGGCGGTGAAAACAAGCAAGACCGTGAGGCTGGTGTAGATCGGGTCGATCAGCAGACCGTTGTTCCAGAAGAGGTATACAGATCCGCCGATCAACCCGGTCACCATCAGGCCGCCGAGGACCGCGGTGCCGATGCTGCCGATTGCGGGCATGGCCAGAATTATGATGGCACCTGCCAGAAATGTTGCAATGATTTCCAGTCCGTTGGCCCAATCAGGCCGCGACAGATATTGATCGAAAAGGATTTGCTCCAACGCCTGAGCATGGATGGATACACCAGGGACCTGTTCACCCAGGGGCGTTGCCCTGATGTCCCGAAGGCCGACGGCGGATGTTCCGACAAGAACGATCTGCCCCTCGAAATATGGAACGAGCTCAGGAAGTTTCTCCTGATCGTAAAGGTCGCGCGCAGATACGTACCGTTCCGGGAAATCCCTGTCAGAAGTAAAATAAAGCCAGAGTTCGCCTGCAGCAGTCGTCGGGGGAGTGAAGTCGCCGATCTTTATGGCCGTGACAGCCGGATCACCGGTGGCGCTTTCTGAACTTGAGCCGGTTGACCTTGCGATGATGCCGCTTGCGCCCTGTGCAACTCGCAACGCTTCAGCGACGAGGCTCGGGTAAATCTGCTCACCGTCACTGACAATCAGGGGGACCCTCCGTACAATGCCCTCTCTGTCATCCTCGGAAATCGAAATCGAACCAATGCCACTGGCCGATTTCTGCAAGACTTCAAGGTTCGTGACCGCAGCAGGAAACGGTGGAAGAAACGATACCGGATCCTGACCACCAAATGCCGTGCCGGCAATCTTGACCGGTTTGCTTCCGGTTTCATCCGGCGTCACGGCGAAACCAAGCACGACTGGTGCCTTGGCAATGGCATCCGCAAACTGCTCGTCATGGTCGGGAAGGATCTCAAGGGCTTCCAGCACCTCTCTCGGCGTTGTCGCGGCAAGAGAGTTTTTTAGCTGAGCAGGCGATGTTCTGTCCGGTTCGGAAAAGACCACATCAAAGACGATTGTTGCAGCGCCGAGATCCGTCAGTACACGAACCATCTCCGCGATTTTTGTGCGGGGCCAGGGCCATTGCCCGATTTCAGCAATCGATGCTTCATCAAGGTCGACGATGCGGACCGGCGCGGTTTGATAATCTCTTGGATGCAGACGCTGATACTGATCGAATGTCAGCTCTCGAATGGACTTCAGAAAATCCGGATCGGCGGTTCGAAGCCCGGTCATGAAAGCGAGGATGACGCAGGCGATCATGGCGACAAGAGCGCGCTTGGACGACAGTGCTTTGAGAACCCGGCGCATGGCCACCCATTTCGTTAAGACCGGGTCAGCCTAAATTCAGGTTTGAGGGTTCGCAAGCGAGAGGGTGGCGCCGAGATAAAAGAAAAAAACGCTGGAGCGGTGGCTCCAGCGTCTTCGGGCAGTCCGCAATGTTCCGATTTAAGCGACGGGTGCGGGTTGATCCTTCGCACGTGCGCTGTTGCGAACGGCTTTCTGGACCTTTTCGAATGCGCGGACTTCGATCTGGCGAACGCGTTCGCGGCTAACGCCGAATTCCCCGGAAAGGTCTTCAAGCGTCATCGGATCCTCAGAAAGACGGCGAGCCTCAAAAATCCGGCGCTCCCGGTCGTTCAAGACGTCCATGGCGTCGCTCAGCATTTTGCGGCGCTGGTCGAGCTCTTCCTGATTGGCGAGCAGTGTTTCCTGGCTGTCGCTTTCGTCGACAAGCCAATCCTGCCACTCGCCTGCATCAGCTTCGGCGCGCACCGGGGCATTGAGGCTGGCATCACCGCCCAGACGGCGGTTCATGGAAATCACCTCTTCCTCGGAGACACCGAGGCGGGTGGCGATTTCTGCTACCTGATCCGGCTTGAGATCGCCTTCGTCCAAAGCCTGGATCTTGCCTTTCAGGCGTCGCAGGTTGAAGAACAGGCGTTTCTGGTTGGCAGTGGTTCCCATTTTGACGAGTGACCACGAACGCAGAATATATTCCTGAATAGCGGCCTTGATCCACCACATGGCATAGGTCGCGAGCCTGAAACCTTTGTCCGGCTCAAAGCGCTTCACCGCCTGCATCAGACCGACGTTGCCTTCAGAGACCACTTCTCCGATCGGCAGGCCGTAGCCGCGGTATCCCATAGCTATTTTTGCAACAAGGCGAAGGTGAGAATTGACCAGGCGTTCAGCTGCAGCGGGGTCTTCATGCTCCTTGTAGCGCTTGGCGAGCATGTACTCTTCCTGCGGCTGCAGCATCGGAAACTTGCGAATCTCATCCAGGTAGCGGCTCAGGCCACCTTCCCCTGCGGTGAGTGTCGGTACGTTCTGGGCCATAACATGCGCCCCCTTTCGTCAAGTCTACATCCGGCTTCTCCGGTTGCTCCGCTTAAGGCGCAAGCAAGAATGTTTGGGAGAAAACAGACGCAATATCGTGTCCATTACGGCACACAAGAGGTTTTAATATAGGTAGATTTTAGGCGATTGCATGGGCGGAAAACAGAATTCATTCCTAAAATTTTTGTAATCCGGACAAAAGTTTTGCGAAATCAGGTGGGTAAGGGCTCTCAAAACGCAAAGTTTTACCGTTTACGGGATGCTCGAAGGCCAGCAATCCTGCGTGCAATGCCTGCCTGCTGAAGTCGCCCACAAGGGTTCTGAGTGGATCTTCAAGCCGATTGACCTTCGTTTTGAAACCGGACCCATAGTCGTTGTCGCCGATCAGCGGATGACCGATATGGGCCATATGAACTCGGATCTGATGCGTGCGGCCGGTTTCCAGCCGGCACTCCATCAAGCTGGCAAGCGCCGGTTGATCGTCTTTTCCGAACCTTTCCTTCACTTGCCAGTGAGTTATGGCCCGACGGCCGGAGGTCTTCACCACGGCGATCTTCTGTCGGTTGGACTGTGACCTTGCCAGGTTCGCGTCAATTGTTCCTTTGAGGCTCGAAGGCGCGCCCCAGACAAGCGCTGAATAGGCCCGTTCGAGCGGACCGCTGCGGCCGTGATCGGCAAATTGCGCTGCCAGTCCCTGATGTGCCTGGTCGGTTTTGGCCACAACGAGCAGGCCTGAAGTGTCCTTGTCGATGCGGTGAACGATCCCCGGGCGCTTGATGCCGCCGATACCAGACAGGCTATCGCCACAGTGATGGATGAGCGCGTTGACCAAAGTGCCTGTCCAGTTGCCTGCACCTGGATGCACCACCAGACCCGCCGGTTTGTCGACAACAATCAGGTGTTCGTCTTCAAAGACAACGTTTATCGGAATATCTTCGCCTTGCGGTTCCGGGTCCTCCGCTTCAGGTAAAGTCAGACAAAGTGCATCACCTTCATTGACCCGGTATTTAGGCTCCACTATTTTCGCGCCGCCGACGGTGACGTCTCCTGATTTGATCAGGGATTGGATCCTATTGCGGCTAAGAGCTTCCAGATGAGCTGCAAGCACTGCATCCAGACGCCCTCCAGCATCGGCTGCATCAACCGTTAAACTGAAATCCGGCTCCAGGTCAGCCGGATCTTCGTGGGAATTTTCTGTCATGTCACAACCTGATTTTCGGGAAGACGCTGATGAGGCGCCGCTTGATCCGGCTGCCCAGAAGCTTCAGGTAAAACTGAGACGCCTGCTGCTTGGCTCATCCCTGATCATGTTTGCCGGTCTGATCGCTGTCTTTGCAGCTATTCTTTACAAGATCAACACAAATGACGACGGTCCGGCAGAAGGCGGTGTCGCAGCAACTGTTGCGGTTGGACCGGACGCGGAGGTGCTGTCTGCCGATCTTTCCGACGGAATGCTGCTCGTGTTGGTCCGCGAGGGCACGAAGACGGCCTTATTGCGTTTTGATGCCGTAACGGGAAAAAACCTGGGCCGAACGGATTTTGTCTCACGTTGATCGCCTTCGGTTCGCATCAACTTCGACACTCCGGCGTTGATAAACCTTCAGGTGTGAAAAAAATGATCAAAAGGGGTTGCGTCATGCTTTGCGCAGCCTTATACGCACGGTCCTTGGCTTGAAGCTTTTGCCATTCAAGCCCCGCGCGCCCATCGTCTAGCGGTCTAGGACGCCGCCCTTTCACGGCGGAAACACGGGTTCGAGTCCCGTTGGGCGTGCCAACTTTTCTCGAAAAAACGGCAGATGCCCTTCGGCAAATTGGTCAGGTCACGCTGTTTCCTGCACTTTCAATTCATCAAGCAGATTTTTCGGTCAGCTGTCGGCCGGTTTCAATCATGTCCACTTCAGCTTCGCTGGCAATGCGAGCAAACTCAGGATGCGGGCAATGATCGGTTACAAAGGTGGTTACCTGTGACAGGTGTCCGACCCGGACCGGGGCTGTGCGCTCGAACTTGGTGCTGTCGGCAGCCAGAATGACGTGACGGGCGTTGTCCATGATGGTTTTGGTGACCTTCACTTCACGGTAGTCATAATCCAGCAGTGACCCGTCGGCATCGATTGCCGAAGCACCTATGACTGCAAAATCAACCTTGAACTGCCGCATGAAATCAACCGCGGCCTCACCGACGATGCCGCCATCGGCATGCCGCAGGACCCCGCCTGCGATAACCACCTCAATTTGCGAATAGCCCCGCATCAAACTTGCGACATTGATATTGTTGGTTATGACCATGAGCCCGCGATGCTGCAGCAAGGCCTGGGCAACAGCCTCTGTTGTGGTGCCGATGTTAATGAAGATCGAGGTGTTGTCGGGAATTAGCGCAGCCACGCTTTCGCCTATGTCGGCCTTTTCCTTGCTGGAGATGATACGCCTTGCTTCATAGCCGACGTTCTCTATTCCGGAAGACAGCAGCGCGCCACCGTGGGTTCTGGCCAGCAAGCGGCGCTCACACAGTTCGTTCAGGTCCTTGCGGATTGTTTGCGGACTGACATCAAAGCGTTTGGCCAGGTCGTCGACGCTGACGCGGCCCAGTTGCCGGGCAAGTTCCAATATGGCGTTGTGACGTTCAATCAGCATCGGCAGGGCTCTTGTTCGGCACATCACGTGCCGTGTCATCCTAGTTGAGCGTTTAAACCCTAGATGACCGACCTAACCTTTCAAGATCAAGCCACATCTTTCTTTTTTTGTTTGGCAGGTTTTGTTTCTTGCGGCGCGCTGTCTTCAGAAAGTTGATTTGCCACCACAGCATCAGGTTCACCGGATTTTTTGGGTTGCGCTCCTCTGTTGGAGGCAACAATACGGCTGACAAGTGCTTCAGCAGCGGAAGCAATGTCGGCAGACTTGGCCGGTGTCTCCGTCTCGGGTGTCGTCCGTTTGGCCGAGCGTTTTTCAGTCCCGGATGCACCGTTCGCGGAACGCTTGACGCGTCGTTTCGGTTTCGCAGCCAGCCCTGTCTCTTCTTCGGCTTTCGAAACGGCAGGCGCGGGTGCAGCTTGTGCAGATTTCTTGGTGACAAGAACCTTGTCAGCTGTGGCCACGCGGTCCGCCAACTTGCGAAACTCCTTGCGGAGGTCGTTCAGGGCTGGGGCCCCGGCAAGGTCGTTCTGAAGCCTTTTCACCTGTCCGGTTAGCCGGGCCAGCTGACGTTCCTTGTTTTCCAGTTTCGCCAGTCGTTCTGAGCTTTCGTTGGAAATCCGGTTCAACTGTTCTTTCAGATCGGCGTTCATTTCGTTTTCCGCGCTGCCGGAACTTTCAAGGACAAGCGACAACCGGGTCACTTCGGCCTGTGCGGAGATATACTTGGATTCCGTGTCGACGAGTTGGGCTTCCAGTTCGGCCAGCCGACTTCTGGCGGCTTCATCGCGCTCGGCTTGAACTTCGCCGGCCACAGTTGGCTCGTATTTGGAGAGTTTTGCCTTGAGTGTTGCGACCTCTGCCTCGAGCCCCGTTATGGTCGCAAGTGCCATTGTGTCGCTGGCAGGCATCCAGCCGCTCTCGTCTTTCGGGCTTTCCTCACTCTCGGATGAAGGTTTGTCCTCTGCTGAATTGGTCCAGCTTTCCGCAAGTGATTTTTCGGCCTCCGACAGCTTCTTCTTGAGGGTGGAAACTTCCTCTGAGAGCAGATCGGCGGCCTTTTCGTCGCTTTCGATGCTGGCTTGTCTGGCCTTCATCTCGTCGGCTTTCTCCTGGAGCGACCGTTCCAGTGCCTCGACCTCGCGTTTCATGCGAGTAGCTTCAAGATGGTGTTTGGAGGCTTTCTCGCGCTCGCTCTCAAGCTGTCGTTCGACCCGTCTCAGTTCCACTGCGTGGCGTGCGCGCGCCTGATCCTGGGCAGCCCTGACTTCCGCATAGCTGGACGGGTTTACGGCGCGAAGCGCCTCTTCCGTCAGGCGTGCGGCTCGGCGGTAGAATGCAGGCAGGATCGCAAGGCCGATCAAACCGGCCGTACAAAATCCGAGTGCCACATACATCGCCGCTTCAATCACGTCTGGCTCCTGGTTCCTTTTCTCGGCGCAACCGCTCCATCATTAGACGACCGAGGGCGCGCCGCCAAGTGTACTCAAAACAAGGTAAAAGCCTTGTTGCCATGCCTGGTTGCAGCGGGTTTGCTCTTAGAACGGGTTCCAGGTCGGCTTGTCCGTGAATTTCAGGTAGCCCAGATTGAGCCCAAGACGGGCGCCGACACCAGCCCTAACAGGGACAAGCACGATCTCGTTTTTCAACAAAACCGTCATACCTGCGCCGCCGACCAGGTAGGCGGACCCGTTCACGCCGGCAAAACGCTGATAGACCGAATTCACCGTCGGGAGGTTATAGATGAGCATCATGACCCTGGCGCCGTCGGCGCCAAAATCCCACCCGACCGAGGGACCTTGCCAGAAAATTTTGTGATTGCCGGCGTTGCGCGTGTAAAGGTGGCCTTCGCCGTACCGGGCGCCTGCGATGATCGCACCGGATCCTTCTTCGCCCAGGATGTAGCCGTTTGGTTCGCCGTATTGGGAAAAGGCGCGCTCAACAACGGATGCAATGCCGCCAGACACAGAGCCGAAGAACTGATGGCCAGTCTTGACGATTTCATCTTCGCCATAGGTCTGGCCCGGCGGGATCGGTTCATCGCCGCTGGACTGCGCTTGAGAGGGGAGGGGGACAGCAAACAAACACAAACACAGGAACGCAGCTGACAAGACAGACGCCACACGCCAGGATTTTTGTGTCATTCAACAACTCCTCTTTTTAATGCCCCAGTGGCTGCGATAGTTGCGGTCCGGCTGGAACGCGATGCTAAACTGATGCGACATCATGCTGATTCGCATGAAATCGCGCACCTTACATAAGCCGAATCAATGGAAAGCTGGCCTGAAAAAAAGACGAGGATGTGTCTTTCCCTGGTTTTGATAGTACTTGTCTGCGTTTTTGCGGGGAATAGTTTTGCGCGTCCCAAGACTTTCGTTCCTGATCCGATAACCGGGTATGCCATTGGCGGACATGACCCGGTCAGTTTTTTTGTCGATGGGCAACCGCGCAAGGGAAAGCGCGAATATGAGCTGCAGTGGGGCGGTGCGGAGTGGATTTTCGTCAATCAGGGCAACATGGCTGCCTTTGAGCGGGACCCAGAAGCCTATGCACCGCTTTTTGCCGGTTGCGGCGGATACGCCCTTTCTGAAGGTTTTGCGACAGCGGGCAGTCCCTTTATCTATGCCATCGTCGAAGGCCGACTCGTTTTTTTCCATTCCGTTGTCAATCGCTTCTTATTTATTGTCAGCGGTGCGCAGTTGATGAAGGATGCGAAGGAAAATTCAACGCGCGTTGGTTGTGTTCCCGTGCTTTAAACCAGCAGAACGGGCGGATTTGCGCGCTGTTGTCGCATTGGTGCGAACTTTCATTTGGATGACCAGCCTTGCTCTCCGGCGTTGCCTTGGCAGCGGCTTTGCTGATGTGTAACGCTTGCAACCACATTCGCGAATCAGTTTTGCCGAGACCTATAGAAGAGCCCAGCACCACCATGTCCGCACTCAAAGAGCTAACCTCGCTTGATCTGGCCGCTCTGGTGGCGAGCCGTGTCTGCCACGACATCATCTCACCCGTCGGTGCCATTACCAACGGATTGGAAGTGTTGGACGAGGAAGGCTCTGAGGACATGCGCGATTTTGCGATGGACCTTATCCGAAAGAGCGCGCGCCAGGCATCTGCGAAATTGCAATTTGCCCGCCTGGCATTCGGAGCTGCTGGATCTGCTGGCGCTGAGATCGATCTCGGAGATGCCCAAGTCGTTGCCACAGGGTTTATGGAAAACGAAAAATCCGACTTAAATTGGCAACTCGACCGGCATCTGATGCCGAAGAATAATGTCAAATTGCTCCTTAACCTTATCCTGATTGCAAATCAGTGCGTGCCGCGTGGTGGAGAAATCAAAGTTGAAATGTCCGGCGAACCTGCTTCACCGTCATTCACGCTTCACGCCAGCGGTCTCAATCCGCGTATCCCCTTGGGAATGAAGGAAACTCTGGGCGGAGAAGAGCCGGAGCGCATCGATGCGCATTCGGTTCAGCCGATCTACACTCTACTTCTGGCTCGTGAATCCGGCATGGTATTAACGATAGATAAACAAGAAGAGTTGGTAAAAATTACGGCGTCTCCAGCAGAATAACCTTCCAGATAAAAGTCTCTACCTGTTTCAGCGTATCTTAACTGTTTCCCGTCAACCTACCCTCATGGACTTTTCGGTCCAGACATCCTTTCCAGGGTGCGGAACCAGTAACAAGTCGGGTGAGAGCAGGCCATGGACGACCTCCTCAGGGAATTCATTACTGAGACGAACGAGAGTCTCGATGTTGTTGACGTAGAACTTGTCAAATTCGAACAAGAACCAAACAACGCGACTATCTTAGATAACATTTTCCGTCTGGTGCACACTATTAAGGGCACTTGCGGCTTCCTTGGCCTTCCCCGGCTGGAAGGAATTGCACACGCTGCGGAAACCCTTATGGGCAAGTTCCGTGACGGAGCACCGGTTACACAAGAAGCCGTGTCCCTTATTCTGACGTCGATCGACCAGATCAAGGACATTCTTGGCGAGCTGGAAGCTGCTGGCGGCGAAGAGCCGGAAGGTGACGACAGCGAGTTGATCGGACATCTTGAAGTGATGTCCGCTAAGGCTGATGCTGCGATGGCAGGCGGCGGAGACGAAGCTCCGGCCGAAGAAGCCGCAAATGACGAGGCTTCCGAGGCGGAAGCTGCCGTAGACGCCGAAGCAAATGACTCTGAAGACGAGAATGACGCAGAAGCGGACCAGACCCTTGAGCGTCCATTGCGCCCGGGCGAAGTATCGCTTGATGAGCTGGAACGCGCCTTCCGCGAGACCGAAATCGAGGTAGAAGTTGCCGAAGCTCCGGCTCCGGAAGCTGAAGAGGTCGTGGAAGAGGTCGAAGAGCCTGCTCCGGCGCCGGCTGCCGTGAAGGTGGAGCCGAAAGCACCGGCGACGAAAAAGAAGACTGAAGAAAAAAGCGAGAAGAAAGCAGCTGGCGGAGGTGTCTCCAACCAGAGCATTCGCGTTGCTGTCGACACGCTTGAGCATCTGATGACAATGGTCTCTGAGCTCGTGCTGACTCGGAACCAGCTTCTTGAAATCGTTCGTCGTCACGAGGACAGCGAGTTCAAGGTACCGCTGCAGCGCTTGTCAAATGTGACAGCCGAGCTGCAGGAAGGTGTCATGGCGACACGCATGCAGCCGATCGGCAATGCCTGGCAGAAGCTACCGCGTATCGTCCGCGACCTTAGCCAGGAACTGGAAAAGCCGATCGATCTGGAAATGATCGGCGCTGACACCGAGCTTGACCGACAAGTCCTTGAAATGATCAAGGATCCGCTTACCCATATGGTTCGAAACTCTGCCGATCACGGTCTGGAGTTGCCGGAAGAACGCCGGGCTGCGGGTAAACCGGAAAAAGGTGTCATCACCCTGGCTGCGTATCATGAAGGCGGCCACATCATCATCGAAGTCCGTGACGACGGTAAGGGCATCGATGTCGACCGGGTGAAGGAAAAGATCCTGGAGCGTGGCCTTGCCACTGAATCCGAAATCGAGAAGATGACGGATTCCCAGATCCACAAGTTCATCTTCCATGCAGGTTTCTCAACAGCTGCTTCGGTGACGAGTGTGTCTGGCCGCGGCGTTGGCATGGATGTTGTGCGCAACAACATCGAGCTGATTGGCGGTACGGTCGATCTGCGCTCTGCGACCGGCAAGGGCTCGAGCTTCATCATCAAAATCCCGCTGACACTGGCGATCGTATCGACGCTGATTGTCGAAGCCAGCGGTGACCGCTTTGCCATTCCGCAGCTTTCTGTTGTCGAACTGGTGCGCGTACAGACCAATTCGGAACATCGCATCGAGCGGATCAAGGATACGCCGGTACTGAGGCTGCGCAACAAGTTGCTGCCACTGGTTCATCTGTCTCAACTCCTCGGCATCTACGAGGGCGAGGACGTTGACAAGGCCATCGATGCGGACAACGGCTTCATCGTTGTGATGCAGGTGGGCAGTCAGACCTTCGGTGTTGTTGTCGACGGTGTCTTCCACACGGAAGAAATCGTGGTCAAGCCGATGTCGACCATGCTGCGCAACCTCGACATGTTCTCCGGCAACACCATTCTTGGTGACGGATCCGTGATCATGATCATCGACCCGAACGGCATCGCAAGCGCAATGGCAAGCCATGCTTCCAGCGCTGTGGCCGAAACCGAAGAGGACGAGCAAGAAGATCTGGCACGCAAGGCCATCAGCGGCCAAAGCTCGATCTCGCTGCTTCTGTTCCGCGCCGGTGCGCCGGAGCCAAAGGCAGTTCCGCTGTCGCTGGTCACGCGCCTGGAAGAGTTCGAGGTCTCAAAGATCGAGCGCTCCAATGGCCGCGACCTGGTGCAGTATCGCGGTGCGTTGATGCCGCTGGTCTACGTCAACGACGGGGATTGTCACAAGACAGAAGGCACCCAGCCGATGCTGGTGTTCTCCGACGCAGGCCGTTCCATGGGTCTCGTTGTCGACGAAATCGTCGATATTGTCGAAGATCGCATGAACATCGAGGTCGGTTCGGAGCGCCCGGGCATCCTCGGCTCCGCGGTCGTCAAGGAACGTGCCACCGAGATCATCGACCTCGGTTACTACCTGCCGCAGGCCTTCGAAGACTGGTTCATGCGCAAAGAGATGGATATCGAAGCGCTGACGAAGAAAGTTCTCTTCGTCGACGACAGTTCCTTCTTCCGCAACATGTTGACACCGGTGCTCAAGGCGGCGGGCTATGACGTCACGACCTGTAACGGTCCGCAGTATGCATTCGAGCTTCTGGAGAACGGTGACAAGTTCCACGCAATCGTCAGTGATATCGAAATGCCGGAAATCAACGGCTTCGAATTCTGCGAATCGTTGCGCCGTGATCCACGCTTCCGCGACATTCCGATGTTGGCCCTGTCCTCGCTTGTGACACCGGCATCGATTGAACGTGGTCGCCAGGCCGGCTTTGACGACTATGTCGCCAAGTTCGACCGTCCCGGCTTGATTGCCGCTCTGAAAGACGTCTTCTCCGGTGAAATGGGAGTAGCAGCATGAGTGTGCTGGAACACAAACTCAACGCGGATCAGAACGCTGCAAGCGACATGATCCAGTACGTTACCGTGGTGATTGGAGGCCAGCTCTTTGGCCTCCCGATTTCCCAGGTGCATGATGTATTCGTGCCGGAAAGCGTTACCCGTGTGCCAATGTCCGCACCGGAAGTTCAGGGCGTCCTGAACCTGCGTGGTCGAATCGTTACGGCGATCAACATGCGCCGCCGACTGCATCTTCCTCCGCTGGAGGATGAACAAATGATGGCCGTTGGTATCGAGTACAAACAGGAAAGCTACGGTCTCGTTATTGATACCGTCGGTGAAGTTCTGACGCTGCCGGCAGCTTCTGCGGAATCCAATCCGTCGAACCTTGATCGCCGCTGGGCCGAGATTTCCGGTGGTGTCCATCGCCTGGATGGTCAGCTGATGGTCATTCTCGATGTCGACCGTTTGCTGGGGTCGATGTTCACAGAACCAATGGTCGCAGCATAACAAGGCCGAAACGGCCAAAAAGTGGAGTAACGCCTGATGAAACAGTGCCTTGTAGTCGATGACTCAAGCGTCATCCGTAAGGTCGCCCGCCGGATTCTCGAAGACTTGAACTTCGAGATCACGGAAGCAGAGGATGGCCAGCAGGCGCTTGACGAGTGCAGGAAGACAATGCCGGACGCGATCCTACTGGATTGGAACATGCCGGTGATGGACGGACTGGAGTTTCTGACCAGTCTCAGAGGCGAAGAAGGCGGGGAGAACCCCATCGTAGTTTTCTGCACGACCGAAAACGATGTTGCGCATATCGCACGGGCCATTCGTGCCGGTGCCAACGAGTACATCATGAAACCTTTCGACCGCGAAATTGTCGAAGCCAAGTTTCAGGAAGTTGGTCTTATTTAGTATTGAGTTGGGCAGTCACTAATGGCATTTGCGCAGAGAAGCGCTTCCGCGGGCACAAATCCGGGTAGCGATCCGATTAAGGTAATGGTCGTCGACGACGCCGTCGTTATACGTGGTTTGTTGACTCGCTGGCTAGGCGAAGACAAGGGGCTGAATGTTGTCAGCTCACACCGGAACGGCAAACTGGCCGTCGAAGATATAGAAAAAAGCAATCCCGACGTCGTTGTGCTCGACATCGAAATGCCCGAGATGGATGGCATGACCGCTTTGCCGCTGATGCTGGCAAAGAAACGCGATCTGGTCGTCATCATGGCCTCGACCCTGACACGCAGAAATGCCGAAATCAGTCTGAAAGCCCTGTCGCTTGGGGCCGCGGACTATGTGCCGAAGCCTGAATCCACTTCCGAAGTGACAACGTCCATCGATTTTCGTCGTGAACTGATCGAGAAGGTCAAGGCGCTTGGGGCACGCGCGGTGCGTATGCGTGGACCGGCACGGACCATGCGAGCTGAAACGCGGGCCGGTCGGACTTCGCAGCCGGTCAAACCTTTGGGTTCTCGTCCGGCAACGGACACGCGTGCAAGCTTCCGTCAAGCAGCTCAGCCTGCAGCTGCGGCTGCTGGTGCTCCGCAGTTCAAGACCAGACCGTATTCTTCAGCACGGCCGAGGATCCTGGCAATCGGATCTTCCACCGGAGGCCCTCAGGCGCTTCAGGAAGTGATGAAGGAAGTCGGAACCGCAATGAACGACGTGCCGGTTGTCATAACCCAGCACATGCCGCCGACCTTCACTTCCATTCTGGCCGAGCATATGGGCAAAGCTGCACTTCGTCCTGCCAAGGAGGGAGAGCACGGGGAACTGCTCAAACCAGGCAACATCTATGTTGCGCCGGGCGGCAAGCATATGGTGCTGGAAAAGGACGGTGGCGCGGTCAAAATTCGACTGACTGACGACGATCCGGTCAACTTCTGCAAGCCGGCGGTTGATCCTCTCTTTGACAGCGTGGCCAAAGTCTACGGTTCGGCGACACTGGGTGTCATCCTCACAGGCATGGGCCATGATGGTGCCGATGGTGTGAAGACGATCGCAGCTGGCGGCGGCAGTATCATCACCCAGGACGAAGCGACCAGTGTGGTCTGGGGAATGCCGGGTGCGGCAGCTCAGACGGGCGTGTGCTGTGACATTCTTCCCTTGAAGGAGATCGGTCCGAAGATCTCTCGCGTATTGAAGGGGAATACAAGATGACGCCGAGCGAGTTTGAATTCCTCAAGAACTTCCTGAAGACCCGGTCCGGGCTGGTCCTGTCAAATGACAAGCAGTACCTGGTGGAAAGCCGTCTACAGCCAATTGCGCGCAGCACAAAGCTGGAGACCTTGAGTGCTGTTATTCAGCAGCTTCAACGGGGTGGCAATCGGGCGCTTGAAAACGAAGTCGTGGAAGCGATGACGACGAACGAGTCGTTCTTCTTCCGTGACAAGACGCCGTTCGAGCATTTCAAGGATACGATGCTGCCTTCGCTCCTGGAAAGCCGGGCGACGCGAAAACAGCTCAAGATCTGGTGCGCGGCAGCGTCCACCGGGCAGGAGCCTTATTCCTTGGCGATCTGTCTCAAGGAAGATGCGGCCAAAATGCCAGGTTGGCGGACCCGTATTCTTGGTACGGACCTTTCGCAGGAAGTGCTTGAGAAGGCCAAGACCGGTCTCTACAGCCAGTTCGAAGTCCAGCGTGGTTTGCCTATTCAGCTGCTGCTGAAATATTTCGAGCAGAAAGGCGATGTCTGGCAGATCAATCCGAACATGCGGGCCATGATCGAATGGAAGAAGTTCAACCTTCTTGAGAGCTTTACGCATCTCGGTGAGTTCGACATCATATTCTGCCGAAATGTGCTGATATATTTCGATCAGGCCACCAAGTCCGAGATCCTCGGACGGATGGCCAAATCCTTGCCGGACGACGGGTTCCTCGTGCTTGGAGCTGCGGAAACGGTTGTTGGGCTGACCGATGCCTTCAAGCCGGTGTCAGGAAAGCGTGGTCTGTTTCAAAAGAAACAGGTTGCTCAGTCCGCCACTGGAGCCACGAGTCGCCCGCGGCTTGCGGTCGGTGGCGGTTTTCAGCGCTGATCTGCACAAGACAAGATCAAATCAAAGGCGGTCAGTTGACCGCCTTTTTTAGTGTTGTGGCCTCTTTCCCGAAACGGGCATCGACATCGTCGGCGTATTTTCGACTAACCGGGACCTTGGAACCATCTTTCAGATCAAGCCAAAGACGCCCGTTTTCACGTGAGTGGCCGACAACCGCCTCATAAGCCACCCAGTGGCTCCGATGAACCTGCATGCCGTCATTGTCAGGCAATTCCGCAACGATGTCATTGAAGCGATAGAGCAGCATACGGCTGTCTGTCTCACTTACGAGCCTTACATAATGTTCCTGCGCTTCGACACGCAGCAAGTCACCTTCAAGCGGGGTCTCCAAATGTCTTCCATAACCCGTGTCGACAGGGGTAAGAGGGATGCCCTGCAATTCAGGTTTTTCCGTTGAAATGGCGGTCTCGGCAGTGTCGGATTGCACCTGGCTGACTGCATTGGTGCCTGTCTGGGAGTTGGCAGAGAACACAAACAGCTTTGGCGCGGTCAGCAGCAGGCAGAGTGCGAGATGATTGTCAGACAGATAAACAACTTCGCGAAAAAACGAGCCAATATGCGAAATGCCGGTCGCGGTTGTTCCCGTTGAAGAAGCGGCCGGAAGAGCCGAAGCATTGAGGCCATCCAGTTCCGGTAATCCTAGGATGAGATCGAGCGCCGTTATTGAAAGCGCAAACGGGAACAGACTGACGACCGCGGCAATTGCCGCAACAGGCCAGATGCGGGATTTCAGTCCAGGCACGCGGTCGATGAACTCAAAGAAGGCAACAAACAAGGCTGCTTCGATCAGAACCCTGATCAGCCAATAGCCATAAAGGCTGGCCAGCGTCCAACCTTCCGGTCGCATTGCTTGAGAGGCTGCCAACAGCAGAGCTGCCGCCAAACAAAGGAAGGTTACCTGCGCGATATAGGATCGGATCATCCGGACGATCTCAATTCTGAGTTACCGCAAACTACGGCATTTCAGGCCTGCCATTCAAGAAGCATGAAATGCGGCTTATCTAAAACATTGTAAATATTAATCTTTTATCACCACTTCTTGCGGTTCAAGAATTGATGAAATCTTCTGCCGGCTTGTGAAGGCATGGCTTTTCTTCTCAGGCCGCTGCGCCAGATACTGGCCGGAAGGAACTGGTTTTTCCAATCGGTTCCAATGTCCAACTTGGCGAAGATGCACGGGCCCCATCACCGGGTGTTGAGCTGAAGAGCAGTTTGGGAGAATTTGAATGACAATCGATGTGAAACTGACACGGCGGGCCGCATTGCTGGGCGCGGGCGGCGCAGTTGCCGGTGCCAGTCTAGCCGGTACCACCGGAGCTGTTATGGCAGCTGCAGAAAAACAAGGGGCCATGGCAGCGCCTGTGGCGCGATATTCCGTCGGTGAATTTGAAGTCAACACTCTGCTAGATGGCGCTGTTACGGCATCCGAACCGCAAAAAACCTTTGGGATGAATGTTGAGGCCGATGCGTTCAATAATTTTTCGGCAGAGAACTTCATTCCTGCCGATCAGTTCCGAGCGTTTTTCACGCCAACACTGGTCAATACAGGCAACGAACTTATCCTGTTCGACACAGGTGTCGGTGAGGGCGGGCGGCCAGCCCGTGGGAATATGCGCGCGGCGATCGAAAGCGCTGGCTACGCGCCCGAGCAAGTTGATGTCGTCGTGATCACGCACATGCACCCTGACCATATTGGCGGCCTGATGGAGGGCGGCGCACCTGCTTTTGCCAATGCGCGATACGTAACCGGCCAGAAAGAATATGATTTCTGGGCGGCTATGGATCCAGAGGCCAATGGTGTCACAAAACTGATGGCCAAAAATGTCAAGCCGCTTGCCGACAAGATGACATTTCTCGGTGATGGCGGCACGGTAGCCTCCGGTGTGACTGCAGTTGCAGCGCATGGCCACACACCAGGGCACATGCTCTATATGCTCGAAAACGGTGGTCAGCAGCTACTTCTGGCAGCAGATACGGCCAATCACTATGTCTGGTCACTTGCCAAGCCGGAATGGGAAGTGCGCTTTGACATGGACAAAGAGGCGGCAGCAGCAACGCGAAAGAGCATTTTCGGTATGCTCGCGGCCGACAAGGTGCCGTTCGTCGGTTACCACATGCCTTTCCCGGCGGTCGGTTATGTCGCCGCAGAGGGAGATGGGTTCCGGTATGTGCCGGCCTCCTATCAGATGCATCTCTGATTCGCTTTCAACAGTGCACAGGAGAAGCCGGCATTTGCCGGCTTCTCTCGTTTTTGACGGTGATTATCGAAACTCAGCGTCCCAGTCGAAGCTCGCCGAGTCTTCATAGCAGGATGGCCAATGGCCAAAGTGCCTCGGGATTGATGCAGACTTCACAAGATCACTTGCCGGAAAATAGGGTTTGATATCGATGACCGGTGTATCTGGCAGCGTATCTATGAAGGGGGTCGTGATCACACCCTTGGTTTCGTCGACACTCAACAGGTGGACAATCGAGAAGCAGACAGGATTGGGTCTTTGGGGGCTCCGCGTGGCAAACACTCCAACGGCTTCTTCAGACGCTGTGTAGGGAGACGGGAAACTCAACGCATGCTGTGAGCCGTCGGTGTCCGTCTCGTGGGCAAGCCACACAACAATCGCGTGGCTGAAATCCGAAAGACCTTTCAGGCCAGGCGCATAGTCTTTGTCGATGGTAACGCGGAAACCTTCTGCAAAAGGTCGCACGGTACCGATCACCCGCAATGTGGTGTTCATCATCATATTCCTTGGTTTGATTTCTGATGCGCCGGGCCCGACTTCGGCAAGCTGCAGATACTTTATGAAAAGCACAACGAAAAACGGTGTTCTAGGTGCTTTTACCGACAAGACCCGTCTGGGAGATGCCGCGATCTACCATACCGCCGAAGGGGCAGGGGATGCAGTTAGAAGCTTCCAAAGGTATGCGGAGCCTTGTAGGCAGACACAAAAAAGCCCCGGAAAACCGGGGCTTCTTAATCTTCAGAGATGTCTTTAGCTGCTTAAGCGGCAGCTTCGACTTCCGGTTCACGAAGAACGTAACCACGTCCCCAAACCGTCTCGATATAGTTTTTACCGGATGTTGCCGCCGCCAGTTTCTTGCGCAGCTTACAAATGAAGACGTCAATGATCTTCAATTCCGGCTCGTCCATACCACCGTAAAGATGGTTCAGGAACATTTCCTTGGTGAGCGTCGTTCCCTTGCGCAGGGAGAGAAGCTCTAGCATCTGGTATTCCTTGCCGGTCAGATGCACACGCTGGCCGCCAACTTCGACGGTCTTGGTGTCTAGGTTGACCTTCAGGTCGCCGGTGATGATCACCGACTGTGCATGGCCTTTGGACCGACGAACGATTGCGTGGATACGCGCGACAAGCTCATCCTTGTGGAAGGGCTTGGTCATGTAATCGTCAGCGCCGAAGCCGAGGCCACGAACCTTGTCTTCAATTCCCGCGTTACCGGAGAGGATCAGGATCGGTGTCTTGACCTTCGAAACGCGGAGTGTCCGAAGAACCTCGTATCCGGACATGTCCGGCAGGTTCAAATCCAACATGATGATGTCGTAGTCGTACAGTTTGCCGAGGTCGATACCTTCCTCGCCAAGATCTGTCGTGTAGACGTTGAAGTTCTCGGACTTCAGCATCAACTCGATGCTCTGCGCTGTAGCGCTATCATCCTCAATCAACAATACACGCATGCCAATCCCCTTGTTCTGCCTTTCCTGGGCAAGTCGCAACGGCTCTGTCGGTGCCTGCTACGAAGGACTGTGTTAACCCCGACTCAAAGCTATCGGTTAATGGTTAACAAAATATGATTCGCAACGGCAAGCTTCGAAAAGAGGAAACTGTGAACAACGACCAACTTGTTGAATCCCCAGAAAAAACCCGGATTCAGAAGTCTTAATGTTGAACTTTAAGAAACGGGTCTAACCGATTCCGTTCAGATTCCTTTCAACAAAGCCGAAATGACTTCGAAATGGCTCTCGCTTGTCAGCCTTCCAAACGTTAAGATTAACCAGAGTCGTAAACGATAGGTTACCAAAACCGTTAACGTGTGAAGGAATTTTCCGTGAAGGCGCTTTTCGCCGAGATTGATTCGCTCATGTCGACCGAGATTTATGGCCGGGTTACTGCGGTTCAGGGCCTTCTTGTGGAGATCGCGGGACCTATTCATGAGATGAGTGTCGGCTCGCGACTTTTAATCGATAATGGTGAGGATAACCCGAAGGTTCCCGCCGAAGTTGTCGGTTTCAGGGAAGGTCATGCCCTTTGCATGCCGTTTTCCGGCCTCGAAGGCGTCCGTATGGGCTGCAAAGCCGTCATAAACGCTCGGGAAAGTGTCGTTCATCCAAGTAGCGAGTGGCTTGGTCGAGTCGTTAACGCACATGGTGAACCAATTGATGGTAAAGGAGATCTTCCAAATGGCGGAGTGCCTCGCAAATTGCGAAGTTCACCGCCACCGGCGTCTGAACGTAAACGAGTCGGACCGCCACTTGATCTGGGTGTCAGAGCTCTCAATACCTTCGTAACCTGCTGCGAAGGACAGCGGATGGGCATCTTTGCCGGCTCTGGTGTTGGCAAATCGGTATTGATGTCCATGCTGGCTCGAAACACCGATTGTGATGTTGCCGTGATTGGTCTGATCGGTGAACGGGGCCGAGAAGTTCAGGAGTTTATCGAAGACGATCTGGGTGAAGAAGGCCTGGCGCGTTCGGTGGTCGTTGTGGCGACCTCTGATGAAAGTGTATTAATGCGCCGACAGGCTGCATATCTTTCAATGACCGTCGCCGAACACTTCCGGGACGAGGGCAATAACGTCCTTTGCATGATGGATTCGGTTACGCGATTCGCAATGGCGCAGAGAGAAATCGGCCTTTCGGTGGGCGAGCCTCCGACATCCAAAGGCTATACGCCGACTGTTTTCACCGAGTTGCCTCGGCTTCTGGAGCGAGCCGGTCCCGGTCCGGAAGGGTCTGGTTCGATCACCGGTCTGTTTACGGTGCTGGTCGAGGGTGACAATCACAATGAACCGGTTGCGGATGCCGTTCGCGGAATTCTGGATGGTCACGTGGTCATGGAACGGGCGATTGCAGAGCGTGGACGATATCCGGCGATCAATGTGCTAAAGTCTGTATCCAGGACGATGCCGCGCTGTGTGCCGGAACAATCGCTGCCCGTTTTGCGCAAAGCGCGGCAGCTGTTATCGACTTATACCGATATGGAAGAACTGATCCGTCTTGGCGCTTATCGAAAAGGATCCGACCCGGTCGTGGACGAGGCAATTCACAGGTTCGAGTTGATAGACTCTTTTTTGAATCAGGAAAAAGACGAATCAACGTCACTTTCTGATGGTTATCTGCAACTTGCCAACCTTTTGGAAATGACTCAGGGGTAGACTGCCCGTGTTAGGGGAGTATTGAGTAATGAAAACCCGAGACAGTTTGATCCGCTTGAAGCGGTTTCAAGTGGATGAAAAACGGCGTCAGCTTGCCCAGATTGAGGGCATGATCGCCGAGTTCAATCGCATGGCCGATGAACTTGACGATCAGATCCGATCCGAACAGGAACGGGTCGGTATTACCGATGTCACACATTTTGCTTATCCGACATTTGCCAAAGCAGCCGCTGACCGAAGAGACAATCTGCGCAATTCCGCGCACGAACTCGACGACCAGCTGCAGCGAGCTCAAGACGAGCTCAGTGAGGCGATCGAAGAATTGAAGAAGTTCGAGCAACTTGAAGAGCGTGACCAGCAACGGGAACGCACTGCGCAAGAGATTGCCGAACAAGAACAGCTGGATGAAGTCGCCGCACGTGCCCGCATGCGTTAGGCAATGCGCCTGAAGCTGCAAAGTACTGCATCTTTTTTGGCGTGCGCGGCGACGAAAATATTTCCCCAATCAGCCTGATCGCCCCGGTGGCGGTCGGGTTTTGTGCTTTGTGGTGGCAATGGTATAGGCAAATGGTGGCGTCGATACCATCTGTTGACGGTCACCGAACCGCCCAGTCACAACAAAGAGCCGGAGCTCGGCAAGATCAATGCGACTATTTCTGGCTCTGCTGCTCCCGATCTCCACATTTTCCTTTGCACTCGGCCTCACCCAACCTCTGATGCGGTTTGAACGGCTGTATTTTTTGGAGGATCGTCCAAGCCTCATCAGGATGATCTCGGAACTATGGCAGGATGGCGATGCTGCGCTCGCAGGCATTGTCGCGCTCTTTTCCGTTGGGTTTCCTGCACTCAAGATCCTCTTGATTCACATCGCGGTTCTGACTGGAGGAAAGTCCAGATCTCTGGCACTGCTGTCCATGGTCAGCAAATGGTCGATGCTGGATGTGATGCTGGTTGCTCTGGTGCTGTTCGCTGCCAAAACCAGTGGTTTGGCCGCAGCGGCCATTTTGCCTGGTCTTTGGTTTTATGCTGCCGCAACCCTGTCGACCGCAGTGGCAGCCAACCTTTGCGCACGAGCCTGATCGCCTGGAGGCAGACTACATCGCAGCCAGACGGGACGCGCGTTCTGTGCCCGGTTTTGCCTTTTTTTCTTTGCGCTTTGCCTGAAAGTCTCCACATCTCGACTGACGAGCCGAGGCCGCGCTTTCGATGTGTTTCTTATAGGCAACCGTCCACTCCGAGGCGCTTGCAGAGGGAATCTTGAGATGATCGCAGCGCACCTTTGCAAAAAGAGCGAAGGTTGATGTGTCGAGTTGCGCCTTGGCAGCTGTTTTCAAGACAAGATCGAGCTTGCCTTCAAAGACTGCGTCTTTCAGAGCTTTTTGGGCAATACGGCCGCGTGCGCTGAGCAGTTCAATCGTGTGATTGAACCGGCCATCCTGCAACAGCAGGATCATCAATTCACTAATCGAAATTCCGTTGCGTTCGGCATCCCGCCAAAGCAGCTCCATATCGGTGGTTTCGAGCGCATCGCCGAACTCACGGCGTAACGCCTTGAGCCGCGCGATCTGATTGAGCTGATCTTGTGAAAGTGAACCCTCTATGATCCCGTGAAGCCGTTTTTTTGTTTCCTCATTCACAAGCGGCAGCAACTGGCGGCAGACGGTAGGTGACAAATCGGTTCTCAAACACAGGTCTTCCCGCAGAACCACGTCCTCCGTCGCCAGCTGCACGAATTTGAGCATCGTTTCTCGAGACAGTTTGATTTCGCGGTTGCCGGCCAGGATCCGTTGAACCGGTCGGTCACCTCTCTCGGCGATAACATCTGAAATCTGCGGTGAGAGGTCGGCGCGACGCGCGATCACCTGGAGATGGGAAGCGCTCAGACGCTCAACAAAGTCCAGCAGGTCTTCTTGCGAAAACACAGGGCAATTGGCAAGGACGGGCATGGCCACGTTGACATTGTCTTCCGCCAGACGCTTTGCAAGCTCCGAGGGGGTGTTTGTTTGCGATGCCAGCCTTTTGGCCAGGCGAGCGCGATCCTTTGCGGATCCAACGCCATAAAGCTTGATGATGACTTCAGCAAAGATTGCCAGCTCCCGATCAGTGCGCTGATCCAGATTGGAAACAACAAGCTCGCTCACTTGCGCAAACAAGCGCTCGCGAGCTCCCTCGGTGTTATCCTGGGCCAGTTCGATCAGGGAATTCGACATCCACGCTCCTCTTCCCATTAGATTGACGTCTATATTGTTATTATTACGTTACCCGATGGATGAATGATGCTTTTTTACCTTGCGTAAACTTGGTTTATTGTTGCCCGGCACGGAAAATTTGCAGTTTGAACTTGATACATGAAGCGTGTCGGCCCCCGGTTGCTGAGTTTCATCGCGGTGCAAAAAGGTCAATCGACCTTCAAGCTCTCTTTTCTTTTCCGCAGGTTGTTTTCTATTGTTGTGCTTGAGACAGTGTTCGCACCTTCGCGCCGCAAGTACAGGAATTATGATGAGAATTTTGGGCAACATCCTTGTCGTGATCCTGGGGTTGATGGCGCTTGGGGCACCTTTGGCACTTGCGCAAGACGCGCCAATCCAGGAGGCGAGCGAACAGGCTTCACAGACGTCGGATGTTCAAAAGGCCAATGAAGCTCTTATCAAAGTTCTCAACGATCCTGCCAGTCGTGAAGCGCTCATCAAATTGCTCAAGGACAGCACCTCCGAAGAAGGCGCTGGGGCGCACAGCAATGCGCAGACCGGAGAAGGTCAGGCGACTGGACAGACCGCATCTGGCGATGACGAAAGTACCGGACGTGGCTTCGTTATCCGGGTCGGTGAATATACCAAAGCGATTGCAGACGAAATTGGAGTGGTTGTCGATCGATCAGTGCATTCGCTAAGGGGGCTGTTGCTCATTTTCAGCGGAGAAATTCCGATCAAATGGGACCGGGCTCAAGATGTGCTCATCCAGGTTGCGGTCGTCCTTGGATCCGCCTATGTGGCCTTTTGGGCCGGCCAGGCGGTCGCCCGGCTGATTTATCCGAAATTGTCCGTTCGGGCCCGCTATGGCGGTGGGCTGACCCGAAGCTTCATACTTGTCCTGACTTCCATCATTGACGGGCTCACCGTCGCAATCGGGTTAGGCGTCGGGTATCTGGTTGCCCTTCTTGCCTATGGTGGCTTTCAGGCCGGTGTGTCACTCCAGGAGAGCCTGGCGCTGAATGCGTTTTTCATCACCGGTATGGCCAATGTTTCTCTCAGATTTGTGTTTGCACCACAGCGACCGGAATTGCGTCTTCTTCCGTTTTCCAATGCGAGTGCCGACTACTGGTATGTCAAGCTCCGCTACTACATGTTCTGGGTCAACTACGGCGTTTTCCTTGCCGTTCCGGTGGCGAACATCGCCGTCTCCTTTGTTCTTGGGAACGCGTTGCGCTTTCTGATTGTCCTCATCGGGATGCTCTATCTGATGGTGCTGATCGCACGGAACCGGCTGAATGTTCGCGAAGGCACACGCACTTATGCACAAACCCTTCAAAGCGGACTTGCCCAGAGCGCCCTCACCAATCTTGGAAACCTCTGGCATGTCGGTGCCTATGGTTACATCATCGCGATTTTTCTGGTCTGGGTTACCCGCCCGTTCGATGCAACGACAATCATTCTTCGGGCAACTGGTCTTTCAATCATCACAATAATGGCGGGCATGGCAATTTCGCTTGTGATGACGCGTGCGATCAAAGGCGGCATTCGCATTCCAAGCGAGCTTCGCGAAAAACTTCCTGCGCTTCAGTCCAGGCTCAACGCCTTCGTTCCAAGGCTGCTCAAGCTCATCAGAACAATCGTGTTCTTCGGTACCATTTTGCTGCTCTTCGACATTTGGGGCCTCCTGAGCGTCATAGATTGGGTATATAGCGAAACCGGAGCTCGCCTGGTCAGCAGTTATGGTGCGGCCTTTATGGTGCTGATTGTTGCCTTTGTCGTCTGGCTTGCTGTTATGTCCTGGGTGGATCTTCGCCTGCAGTCCCGAGCCGGATACATTGTTACGGCGCGGGAGAGGACCCTTTTTCAGCTGTTCCGAAACGCCTTTACAGTCGTGATTATCGTCATGGCGATCCTGCTTTCACTTTCGGAAATCGGTGTTGATATCGGTCCGTTGATCGCCGGTGCCGGTGTTGTGGGCCTGGCGATCTCCTTTGGTGCGCAAACCCTGGTGAAAGACATCATCACCGGTGCTTTCATTCAGATTGAGAACGCGATCAACGAAGGCGATGTGGTGACCGTGGCAGGCATAACGGGAACAGTGGAAGGCATCACGGTGCGATCCGTTCGGATGCGAGATCTGGATGGCACCACTCATATCATTCCGTTTTCCTCCGTGGACATGGTGTCCAATTTCATGCGCGGCTTTTCTTATCATGTTGCCTTGATCGGCGTGTCGTACGATACCGACATTTCCTACGCCAAAGAGGCAATGGCGGAGGCATTCCGACGATTGAACGAGACAGATTTCAAATCGAGCATTTTCGGTGACCTCGAAATGCACGGAGTGACCAATTTCGGCGCCAGCTCAATCGATATCAGGGCGCGTATCAAGACAAGGCCCGGCGATCAGTGGTCTGTTGGCAGAGCTTACAATGAATTTGTGAAGCAGGTCTTTGACGAGCGCGATATCGAGATTCCGTTCCCGCAAGTGACCTATCATGCGGCGACACCTCCTTTTGCAACCGATACCGCGAAAGCGAAAGAGAAAGTGAAAACCGGATCTCAGAAGTCGAAACCTGTAGATGATGCGCCGGCGGATGACGGGGAACATTAGATTTTTCAATAATTTGTAAGTGAACTCATGATGCTCTTTTTTGGAGTATTCTACAGGGCTTTCGACGAAATGGTGGTTTCGTCGCGAGCAGGAAATTGTTGATTGAATTTCACTGAGTTTCGCTTTATTTTCATTTTGGGTTGGCAACTGCAATTTCATATCAGCCGGAGACAGGTTATGGCGGCGGACTACGATCTTTTGGTCATTGGCGGAGGCATCAATGGCACGGGCATCGCACGTGACGCTGTCGGCCGCGGTGCTTCCGTTATGCTTGTGGAAATGGGTGATCTTGCCGGCGCGACCTCATCGGCGTCAACGAAGCTCATTCATGGCGGCCTGCGCTACCTGGAATATTACGAGTTCAATCTGGTCAGGAAGGCGCTCAAGGAACGCGAAGTGCTCTGGCGGGCCGCGCCGCATATCGCCTGGCCACTTCGCTTCATTCTGCCTCACCACAAAGATCTTCGTCCGGCGTGGCTGCTGCGGTTGGGTTTGTTCATGTATGACCATCTGGGCGGGCGTGAACTTCTGCCTGCGACCAAAACAGTGCGCCTTGATCAGGCACCTTTTTCTCAAGGTCTCAAAAATCTCTTCAAGAAGGGGTTCGAGTATTCGGATTGCTGGGTGGATGACGCCCGGCTGGTTGTCCTGAACGCGCGCGATGCGGCGGACCGTGGTGCGGAGGTTCTTACACGCACCAAATGCATCAGCGCGCGTCGGGACAATGATGTCTGGAATGTCGTTCTAAAGGATCAGGATACCGGAGAGGAACGGACTGTTTCCGCCAGCGTTCTTGTCAATGCCGCAGGGCCCTGGGTTGCTGAAATGCTCAACGGCGTTGTTGGTGCGAACAACACTTCTGCCGTTCGGCTGGTCAAAGGCAGTCACATCATCGTTCCGCGCCAGTTTGAACACGATCGCTGTTTCATTTTTCAAAATGGCGATGGCCGCATCATTTTCGCTATCCCCTATGAAGACGATTTCACGTTGATAGGAACAACGGATGTCGACTACCAGGACGACCTGGGCGACGTGCGCATCTCCGACGATGAGATTGCTTATCTTTGCAAGTCCGCCAGCGAGTATCTGGCGGAAGCGATCGAGCCCAAAGATGTCGTTCACACTTATTCGGGCGTGCGGCCTCTTTATGATGATGGTGCGAAAGACGCCAAGGCGGCCACCCGCGACTATGTGCTTGAACTGGATGGCGGCGAAGACAAGCCTGCCCTTTTGTCGGTGTTTGGCGGCAAAATCACCACCTATCGAAAATTGGCAGAAAATGTCCTTGCCAAACTGGAACCGTATCTTCCTTTCAAGCGCGGCGTCTGGACGGCGTATGCTCCCTTGCCGGGCGGTGATTTCAGGGTGACGGACTTTGACCGTCAAGTTGATGAACTTGTGCGAGACTATCCCTTTATCGGGAAGCAGTTCGCCTCACGCCTGATGCGCCACTACGGCACCGATGCCCGGCTTATGCTTGGCGATGCAGCGTCACTTGATGCGCTTGGCCCTTGCTTCGGTCATGACCTTTATGAAGTTGAAGTGAAATGGCAGATCGAACGCGAGTGGGCGCGAAGCGCGGACGATGTGCTCTGGCGCCGATCCAAGCTTGGTCTTCGGATCTCCAAGGAGGAGGCTGCAAGACTGGATGGCTTCATTTCAGACTATCTTGCGGACAGACCTGACGCTGCTGCATAGTTTTCTCTAACCGAAATAGCTGACGGTAGCGCCGACAGTTTCTCGTTCAAACAAATCAATGGGAGGTGGGCCATGGCAGGATGTGTGTTGGCTATAGACCAGGGCACGACGTCAAGCCGAGCGATCGTCTTTGGCGATGACTATCAGCCGCTTAGTGTCGGCCAGCAGGAATTTCCGCAACATTTCCCGAAATCAGGCTGGGTGGAGCATTCACCGACGGACATCTGGACCAGTACGCTGCGCGTTTGCCGCGAAGCCATGGAAAAGGCTCCGTCAGGTGGTGCGGATGTTGCCGCGATCGGGATCACCAATCAGCGGGAAACCACGTTGATCTGGGATCGTTCAACCGGTGAGCCGGTTTACAACGCGATCGTGTGGCAAGACAGGCGAACATCCGATTTTTGCGCACAGCTGCGCGCCGATGGACTGGAAGACAAATTCACGTCAAAGACCGGCCTGCTCCTCGACCCTTATTTTTCGGGAACGAAGATTGCCTGGATTCTCGACAATGTTGACGGCGTCCGGGCTCGGGCAGACCGTGGCGAACTTGTTTTCGGCACGGTCGATACTTGGCTGATCTGGCAGCTTACGGGTGGTACGGTTCACGTAACCGATGCAACAAATGCCGCGCGGACACTGATCTACAATATTCACGAAAATGCCTGGGACGCAGAACTCTGCAGTTTGTTGAAGATCCCTCTCAACATGCTACCGGACGTGAAAGACAGTGCTGACGAGTTTGGCGTTACCGAGGCCGATCTGTTCGGCCGGTCGATCCCGATCCTTGGTGTTGCCGGTGATCAGCAAGCAGCAACCGTCGGTCAGGCCTGTTTCAAGCCCGGAATGGTGAAGTCGACCTACGGAACCGGCTGTTTCGCACTCATGAACACCGGCGATGCGCCGGTCAGGTCCAACAACAGGATGCTGACAACCATCGCCTACCGCTTGAACGGCAAGACGACTTATGCCCTGGAAGGGTCAATCTTCGTCGCAGGTGCCGCGGTGCAATGGCTACGGGACGGACTTGGCATCATTGAAAGTGCAGGCGACACGCAAGGACTTGCTGAACAGGCAGATGCCAACCAGGATATTTTTCTGGTTCCGGCTTTTGTCGGTCTGGGAGCGCCGCACTGGGATGCGGACGCCAGAGGAGCAATGTTCGGACTCACCCGGAACACAGGCCCGAAGGAAATCGCGCGAGCCGTGCTGCAAAGCGTTGGCTACCAGACCAGCGATCTGATTGATGCGATGCAGGCGGATTGGCCGGATGCCGAAAAGCCTGTCCTGAGGGTGGATGGCGGCATGACGGCATCCGACTGGACCATGCAGTTTTTGGCCGACATTCTTGGAGCGCCCGTTGACCGTCCAACGGTTGCCGAGACGACGGCACTCGGCTCCGCCTGGCTTGCAGGCTCGAAAGCAGGTGTCTGGCCGGGGGCTGAATCCTTTTCAGCGCAATGGAAACTGGAAAAAAGGTTCGAACCTCGGCTGGATGAGGCAGAAAGACGTCGATTGCTGTCCGGCTGGCAGGATGCGGTCAGGCGAACAAGATCTACGTAAGGTTGCTAGATTCACAAGCTCCCGCCAAGGCGGGAGTTTTTTTGTTTTCAAACACTTATACTAAGTCCAAAAAATAGTGCCGTAGCGGTATTTGTTTCCATTGTGCCTAGGGTCTTGCGTCAAAAATTTACGGCAGCATGGCTTACCTAGAAAAAAAATTTCAAAAAACAGGTGAAATTAGAAATATGTTGGCAGTTGATTTTCCGCCAAAAAAACGCCTTAGTTTGCGCTGGCTCGGGCTTAACTCCTTTGCACGGTTCAACGATGCAGGGCCCTTGCTTCTTCATCAAGGGGAGAACAGTTTGATGAATTTCCAAAAAACCTTGAAGGCTAGCCTTCTTGGCGCCAGCCTTGCTGTGATCGCAGCAACCGGCGCGTCCGCAAAAACCCTGGTTTATTGCTCTGAAGGTTCACCTGAAGGCTTCGACACCGCACTTTACACCGCCGGTACAACTTTCGATGCTTCCTCCAAGCCGATCTACAACAGGCTTGTCGAGTTCAAGCGTGGCACGACAGAGGTCCTGCCAGGTCTTGCTGAAAGCTGGGAAGTTTCTGAAGACGGTTTGGAGTACACCTTCAAATTGCGTCAGGGCGTGAAGTATCACACCACCGGCTTCTTCACACCGACCCGTGATTTCAACGCTGACGATGTCGTCTTTTCTTTCGAGCGTCAGCTGAAGAAAGATCATCCGTGGCACGAGTACACACCTGGCACTGCCTGGGAATACTTCAACGGCATGTCCATGCCGGACCTGATCAAGGAAATCGTCAAGGTTGACGACCATACGGTCAAGTTCGTGCTGAACCGCCCGGAAGCTCCGATGATCGCGAACCTCGCCATGGATTTCGCGTCCATCGTTTCTGCCGAATATGCTGCGCAGCTTGAAGCTGCTGGTACCAAGGAACAGCTGAACCAGCAGCCGGTAGGCACTGGTCCGTTCGCATTTGTCGGTTACCAGAAAGATGCAGTGATCCGGTATCAGGCACATGCCGACTACTGGAACGGCAAGGAAAAGATCGACAACCTGATCTTCGCAATCACACCGGATGCAGCCGTTCGACTGCAGAAGCTGAAAGCCGGCGAATGTCATGTCATGCCTTATCCGGCACCGGCTGACATTGAAGATATCCGGGCTGACAGCAACCTGACGCTGATGGAACAACAGGGTCTGAACGTCGGTTACCTTGCCTA
Source organism: Labrenzia sp. THAF82 (assembly GCF_009363435.1). Lineage (GTDB taxonomy): Bacteria > Pseudomonadota > Alphaproteobacteria > Rhizobiales > Stappiaceae > Roseibium > Roseibium porphyridii. The sequence continues at coordinate 1,336,272 of NZ_CP045354.1, forward strand.
CAACACCAAGGTGGCTCCGTTCGACAAGAAGGAAGTCCGCAAGGCGCTTAACCATGCCGTCAACAAGCAGGCAATCCTTGACGCGGTATTCCAGGGCTCCGGCCAGGCCGCCAAGAATCCGATCCCGCCGACCATGTGGTCCTACAACGAAGCGACCCAGGACGACGACTACAATCCTGACCTGGCAAAGGAAATGCTGGCAGCAGCCGGTGTAGAAAACCTTTCCATGAAGGTCTGGGCGATGCCGGTGCAGCGTCCTTACAACCCGAATGCTCGCCGGATGGCGGAAGTCATTCAGGCTGATTTCGCCAATGTCGGTGTCAATGTTGAAATCGTCTCCTACGAATGGGGTGAATACCTGTCCCGTTCCAAGGATGTTGACCGCGACGGTGCCGTTCTTCTCGGCTGGACCGGCGACAATGGCGATCCGGACAACTTCCTTGCCGTCTTGCTCGGCTGTGACGGTGTTGGTGGTTCCAACCGCGCGCAGTGGTGCAACGACGAGTTCGAAGCTCTGATCCAGAAAGCCAAGACCGTTACGGACAAGGCGGAGCGCACCAAGCTCTACGAAGAAGCACAGGCTGTCTTCAAGGAAGAAGCACCTTGGGCAACCATCGCGCACTCCGTCGTCTTCATGCCGATGTCTTCCAAAGTCACCGGCTACGTAATGGATCCGCTCGGCGGCCATTGGTTTGACGGCGTAGACATCGCGGAATAAATCCGCCTAATCTCAAGGAGGCGCTGGCAGCAATGCCGGCGCCTTCAAATATTATGGCCGGCGGATGCTTCCGGGAGTACGGACAGTTTCCGCTGGTTCTTCGTATCTGGAACCTGACATGCTCCGCTTTCTTCTAGGTCGTCTCGGCTTGTTGATCCCGACATTTATCGGCGTCACCTTCGTCGCCTTCACCTTCATTCGCCTTTTGCCCGGTGATCCAGCTGAGCTCCTTGCCGGAGAACGCGGGATTACGCCGGAACGCAAGGCTGAAGTCATGAGGCAGCTGGGCTTTGACAAGCCCTACTGGCAACAGTATCTCGACTATATATTCGGGATCTTCCAAGGTGATCTGGGAACGTCCTTTTCGTCCAAGAAGCCTGTGCTTGACGAGTTCATGACACTCTTTCCTGCGACGGCGGAGCTCGCGCTTTGCGCGATCATTCTTGCAGTTTGCATAGGAATTCCGGCAGGTATCTTTGCTGCGGTGAAACGCGGATCGATCGCGGATCAGGCGATCATGGGAACAGCGCTTGTCGGCTACTCGATGCCGATCTTCTGGTGGGGCTTGTTGCTGATCATCCTGTTTTCCGGTGTGTTGCAATGGACACCGGTTTCCGGACGGATCTCGCTGCTTTACTTTTTCCCGCAGGTGACGGGTTTCATGCTGATCGACAGTTTGCTGTCTGGAGAAAAGGGCGCGTTCCTGTCGGCGGTACGGCATCTGATCTTGCCGTCAATCGTTCTGGCGACCATCCCGCTGGCGGTGATTGCCCGCCAGACCCGATCCGCCATGCTTGAGGTCCTCGGAGAGGACTATGTGCGCACCGCGCGCGCAAAAGGCCTGGCGCCAAAATCGGTGATAGGTCTCCACGCGCTTCGAAACGCTCTTATCCCGGTTGTTACGACCATTGGCCTACAGGTTGGAGTTCTGCTTGGCGGAGCGATCCTGACAGAAACCATTTTCTCGTGGCCCGGTATCGGCAAATGGCTTTTCGACAGCATTTCGCGCCGGGACTACTTTGTGGTCCAGGGCGGCCTTCTTCTGATTGCCGGCATCGTGATGATGGTCAATCTGATTGTGGATGTGCTCTACGGCCTGATCAATCCACGCATCCGACACAACTGAGCCGAGGGTTAGAAAATGACAAATACCTCTCCGGCCACCGGTGCCGAAACAGACAAGGTTCAGGCGGCGAGCCGAAGCGCCACCTGGGCCAATCTCGCCGAATTCTGGTACTACTTCTCGCGGAACAAAGGCGCGGTTATCGGACTGTGCATCTTTGTCGCGCTGGTCGCAGTCGCGGTGCTTTCCCCCTGGATTTCACCGCATGATCCGGACATGCAATATCGGGACAGCTTCCTGGTTCCGCCCTTCTGGGAAGAAGGTGGCAAGTCGACCTTCATTCTTGGAACGGATGCTGTCGGGCGCGATATCCTTTCCCGGCTTATGCACGGTGCTGCATACTCGCTCTGGGTCGGCGTCATCGTTGTCACCATTTCGCTTTGTGTCGGGATCGTGACGGGGCTGATCTCAGGTTATGCAGGCGGCGCGGTCGATACATTCATCATGCGTTTGATGGATATCATCCTTGCCTTCCCGGCACTCCTTCTTGCGCTGGTTCTTGTTGCCATCCTCGGTCCGGGGCTGACAAATGCGATGATTGCCATCGCGCTTGTTCTTCAGCCGCATTTCGTCAGATTGACACGTGCAGCCGTCTTGGCGGAGCGGTCGCGCGATTATGTGGTCGCCGCACGGCTTGCTGGTGCTGGTCACCTTCGTCTGATGTTCAAGACCATATTGCCGAACTGTCTCGCACCGCTGATCGTTCAGGCAACGCTTTCCTTTTCCAACGCAATCCTGGATGCAGCCGCACTTGGCTTTCTCGGGATGGGCGCTCAGCCGCCTGCGTCTGAGTGGGGCACGATGCTTGCCGAGGCCCGGGAGTTCATCCTGAGTGCCTGGTGGGTGGTTACTTTCCCAGGTCTGGCCATTCTGATCACCGTGATTGCCATCAATCTAGTCGGCGATGGTCTGCGTGATGCGCTTGACCCGAAACTGAAGAGGAGCTGATTGAATGTCTCTTCTGGAAATCAGAAACCTTCGAGTTGAATTCGATACCGCCAAGGGACCGTTCCGGGCGTTGGCTGGCGTTGACTACACAGTCGATGCAGGTGAAGTCCTGGCGATTGTCGGCGAATCCGGTTCTGGAAAATCGGTCGCCATGCTGGCGACAATGGGCCTGTTGCCGGACAGCGCAACCATCACTGCCGACAAGATGGAGTTCGAAGGCCTCGATCTTCGAACCCTTTCCGCGAAGGATCGCAGGAAGGTTATCGGCAAAGATATTTCGATGATCTTTCAAGAACCCATCGCAAGTCTGAATCCTTGTTTCACGGTCGGCTTTCAAATGAACGAGACCCTCAAGACACACACGGGTCTGAAGGGCAAACAGATCAAGGACCGCGTGATCGAGCTGTTCGAAGCTGTTGGCATCCCTGACCCGGCGGGACGGCTCAATGCCTTTCCGCATCAGATGTCCGGTGGCCAGTGTCAGCGTGTGATGATTGCCATGGCAATCGCGTGTTCGCCGAAACTGTTGATCGCAGACGAGCCGACAACGGCGCTTGATGTGACCATTCAAAAGCAGATCCTGGATCTGCTGGTTCAAATCCAGCAGGAAAGCGGCATGGGGCTGATCATGATCACACATGACATGGGCGTTGTCGCCGAAACCGCCGATCGTGTGATCGTTCAGTATCAGGGCCGCAAGATGGAGGAGGCTGATGTGCTTTCTCTGTTTGAAAACCCTCAAAACCCCTACACAAAAGCGCTGCTTTCGGCATTGCCGGAAAATGCGACGGGCGACCGTCTGCCGACGGTCAGCGATTTTGCTCAAGCGGGAGGATTTTAAGTGGCCGACGATATCATCCTCAAAGTCCGCGACGTTTATCGTACCTATGACATCAAGGGCGGGCTGTTCAAAAAAGCGTCTCAACTGACTGCTGTCAAAGGTGTGAGCCTTGATGTGGAACGCGGTTCCACACTGGCCGTTGTCGGAGAAAGCGGATGCGGCAAGTCCACCCTTGCCCGCATGCTCACCATGATCGACGCACAATCGTCCGGATCGATTGAAATTGACGGTCTTCCGATCGACATTTCGAAGACTGGCATTTCCAAGGAGATGCGCCAGAAAGTCCAGATTGTTTTCCAGAATCCCTATGGATCGCTAAATCCGCGCCAGAAGATAGGACATGTTCTTGAAGAACCGCTGCTCCTGAATACAGACATGCCGTCAGCTGAACGTCGCGACCTTGCACTTCAGATGCTGGAGAAAGTCGGGTTGCCGCCTGAGCACTACGGTCGTTACCCGCATATGTTTTCCGGTGGGCAGCGGCAGCGCATCGCAATTGCCCGTGCCATCATGATGAAGCCAAAACTTCTCGTGCTGGACGAGCCTGTCTCCGCTCTGGATCTTTCCGTACAGGCCCAGATCCTCAACCTTCTCGCCGATCTGCAGGAAGAAATGAACCTGACTTACGTGTTCATTTCTCATGACCTGTCAGTGGTGCGTTACATCGCCGACAAGGTGATGGTGATGTATTTTGGTGAAGTTGTTGAATACGGCACTCGGGACGAGGTGTTCAACGATCCTCAACACGACTACACCAAAACATTGTTTGCTGCGACACCCCGGGCCGATGTCGAGAGCATCAAAAAGCGTCTGGCGGCGAAAGCCGCCTGATGTTGTTGTAAAGCTATTAAGCCGTGCACGTACTCGGCTTGTTCATGTAGGCTCCTGAGGCTGGTCTTCGGGAGCCTTTTTCATGCAGGCAATTTCGGACGCAAATCGAAAATGGTGGCTCCTGGGTGCCGTCAGCTGTGTCCTGGGGCTTGTGCTTCTGGACGAAACGGTGGTCGGAATTGCCTTGCCGACCATCCAGAAAGAGCTTGGGCTCTCGAACAATGACGCCCACTGGGTGGTGAATGCCTATCTCCTGACCTTTGCCTGTTTTGTTGCAGTTGGCGGAAAGGTTGCGGATTTGTTTGGAATTCTGCGCGTTTTCCTGTTCGGGTTGGCGCTTTTTGCCATTTGCTCGGTTGCGTGCGGGTTTGCACCGTCGGGAGGCGCGTTGATCGCAGCACGGGCACTGCAGGGACTTGGTGCCGCGATCATCTTTCCGTTGTTCCTTGCGATGATCACCATAACTTTTCCAAAGGATGTCAGAGGAGCGGCATTGGCAACAAGTGGTGCCGTTGGAACGACGTTTCTCGCACTCGGACCTCTGGTTGGAGGGCTCTTTACCGACTTTCTGTCCTGGCGATGGATCTTCTGGATCAATCCGTTTGTTGCCGTAGTCGTTGCTGTATTGGTGACGCTCACCTGGCGAGATGTGCCGCGACCAGCGGGGCGGCAAATTGACTGGATCGGTTTGCTTCTGATGGCGACGGCCATGTTTTGCGTTGTCTTCGGTCTCATGGAGGCGAGTGATCTTGGATGGCGCAATCCGTTGATCCTTGCTTCGATGTTCCTCGGGCTGGTTCTTTTCGGGCTTTTCTGGAGGTTCGAGCTTCGGCAAAGCATGCCGCTGATTGAAGTCGATCTGTTTTCGAGTCCCGTTTTCGCGGGAAGCAATCTGACGATCTTCACGGCTCAATATGCCAAGATGCCACTTTTTGTCTTTGTTGCTCTTTATGCCCAGACCGATCTGCACCTGACGCCTTTTCAAGCGGGTGTCGTTGTCATGCTCGCGCCGGCCCTGCAGCCTATTACCGCTGTGGTGTGCGGGCGGTATGCCGACAAGATTGCAAAACGATGGCAAGTGCTTTTCGGCCTTGGTGTACTGACGCTTGCCTTCCTCTGGCAAGCCGTGACCTGGTCCTATGAGAATGTGTTTCTGTTCGTTCCAGGGCTTTTGATCGCGGGGTTGGCGTTTCCGTTTCTATTCACACCGACACGAGCGGCCGTTTCGGAGGCATTGCCTGAGCACAAACATGGACAGGGAGGCGGGATTGCCATGACATCCCAGATCGCCGGCGGCACCGTCGGACTTGCAGTGTCCAGCGCTGCGTTCGCTCTTGGCGGGTTCGGGCTCGTTTTCGCTCTCACCGCACTACTCTCGACTCTGGTATTCATTTATGCCGCTTTCGCCTTTCGAGGTGCCTGAGATGCATTCGGAAAAGAAGTTGCTTACTTCGTTATTTCGAGTATTCTCGAAGTATGGAAAAACAAAAAGCTCTTGATGCTTTGGCCGCCCTTGGCCAGGAAACCCGCCTCGATGTTTTTCGTCTGCTGGTGAAGGCCGGCAAGGAAGGCATGAGCGCAGGTGCCATTGCAGACGCGCTCAAAGTGCTCCCGAACACTTTGTCGGCGCATCTAAGTGCTTTGGCGCGGTCTGGTCTCGTTACCGCTGAACGAGATGGGCGGTCCATTCATTACACGGCCAGTTTGAGCACAATGCAGCTCCTGGTGACCTATCTTCTGGAAGACTGTTGCGGTGGAAACCCGGATCTTTGTGCTCCGATTGCAAATATCTTCACTTCCTGCACTTCGATTGAAGACGAGGCGACCTGACTTCACAAACATGGTGGGGCATTTTTGAAAATGCGTAATGTTCTGTTCGTCTGTACGGCGAATTCCGCGCGCTCAGTTTTGGGCGAAGGCCTTCTTCGTCACATGGGCGAAGGCAGGTTTGAAACCTATTCGGCAGGGTCCACACCGCGTGGATCGGTCAATCCAGACGCATTGGCCTGTCTAGCGCGTCATGGTCTTCCCACAGACGGTTTCCGCTCAAAGAGCTGGGAAGAATTTGCTGGACAGAATGCACCTCAGATGGACCTGATCGTGACCGTTTGTGACAGCGCTGCCGGAGAAGCGTGTCCGGTCTGGCCGGGTCATCCACTGGTCGTTCACTGGGGTATTCCGGATCCGGCGTCCGTAGAAGGCGATGATGCTGTAAGGGGTGAAGCCTTTGACCTGGCCTATCGGCGCCTCAAACAGCGTATCCAAGCCATGCTTGTTCTTGGTGATGCCGTTTTCACCACCGGCGACGGAAAACAAAAACTGGCAGCGATCGGCGCTGCAGCTGACGCACAGGATTTAAAACATGTCTGAATTCAGCCTGTCCCGGCGCCTCGTTGCGGAGGCGCTCGGAACCGCCATGCTTGTGGGAACTGTTGTCGGATCCGGTATCATGGCGGACAAGCTTTCTGATGATGTCGCCGTCTCTCTGCTCGGCAACACGATCCCAACCGGTGCAATCCTGGTGGTGTTGATCACGATGCTTGGCCCGATTTCCGGTGCGCATTTCAACCCTGCCGTGACGTTTGTCTTCTGGCTGAAACGTGAACTCGGTTTGGCCGTCGCTGCAGTTTACATCATCGCGCAGATCCTTGGCGGTATCTCAGGTTCGTTGGTTGCGCATGTGATGTTTGAACTGCCGGTTCTGCAAGCCTCGACAACCGTGCGCACGGGGGCAGGGCAATGGGTTGCGGAAATCGTTGCGACATTCGGCCTGCTCGCGACTATTCTCGCCGGCATTCGGTTTCGAGAAGCGGCGGTGCCCTGGTTGGTGGGGCTCTATATCACGGCAGCATACTGGTTCACCGCTTCGACGTCCTTTGCCAATCCCGCAGTGGCGATCTCAAGAGCTTTTACCGATACGTTTGCCGGCATCAGGCCCGTCGATCTGCCGGGTTTCATCATTGCTGAATTTGCAGGAGCAGCTGTTGCTCTGGCGCTCTTCTCCTGGCTGCTCAAGTCGGAAAAGCAGGCTGCGATTTCGTAAAGCTCAACCGGCTATTGCTGGAGTGTGTTGCAATTGGCTTTCGGTTGGTTGCCAAGCTAATGCAATCGCTTGCCTAAAGCTCTTTTTTCATGAACCAGCGGCAATGGTTTGCCGGGTGCTGAGACGCCTTGTTCTCTAGAGTGCCGAAAGTCTCGTAGCCACGGTTCAGATAGAATTCGTAGGCTTGGGGGTTGGACGTGTCCAGCCAGGCTCCATGGCAGTCGAGCCGGCGTCCTTCGGTTTCCGCGGCATTCAAAAGCTCTGACCCTAGCCCCGAGCCGCGGGCTTTTTCGTCAACCCAGAGGACTTTCAAAAGCAACCAGCCATAGGACGTTGATGCCGTTACACCGCCAAGCAACTGACCATCTTTTGACGTTGCCTTCAGAACAATGGCTTCATTGCGCGATTGGATGTTGTGTTGTCGGAGCGAGCGAAGCAATTGTCGCTCGATCTCATCGGCAAGTTCTGCGCTTTCATCACCACTCTCTTTGGAAATCCTCGCCGATAGCATCGATCCTCTCCTGTGTGGGTGACTTCACTTGAAGCAGCGTGTCTTCCGCGTTGACGTCAGCTGAGTCCGCTGAGCAAAGACATGGCATGCCGCCTCAGGTAGAGCATGAGATTTTCAGCATGTTCCATCGCAGACGGTTCGTCACCGGCGGCGATCGCCTGCATAACCTCCAAATGGCTCCATGCGGCAGGGTTCAGATCGGTCTGACCGAAATGGCGATACCAGAAGCGTCGGCTGTGGCTCTGCAACGGCGCGAGTGCCTTTGCTGCAAAAGGATTGCAGGCTGCTTGAGCAACCACCTCGTCGAAAGCCTTGTCCAGTCTCAGGTAGGCTTCAACATCAGGCACAGAGGCAGCCTCTCTCATTTCCTCCGCGCATTTTTCAAGAGCCTTGCGCTCCTGCTGACTGGCTAGTCTGGCAGCTGAGCCGGCCATCAGGCGCTCCAGCGCATGCCTTGCTTCAAGCACCTTGACGAAATCTGCCGGGTTCATGTCGGCGACGATCACACCAAGCCTTGGACGTATCGTCAAAAGGCCTTCCCAACTGAGCCGTTGCAAAGCTTCACGGATGGGTGTCCGTCCCATACCGAGCCGTTGTGTCAGATAAGTTTCCGTAACCGCTTCACCGGGCTTCAGCTTCAAGGTGACGATGTCTTCTTCCAGGTCCCGGTACGCCTGGGCGGATTGGCTGACATCGCTGGTCATCAAAATATACTCTATGTCTGTAACAGATGGTCTTTTGATATATCAGTTGCTGATCAGAAATGAAACTGCCGGTATTTCGGTCGCGGTCCCAGGTCAGATCGCCTGCATCGGCGATTGACGCTTTTCGCGGTAAATCTTGTCCAGCCGCAGGGTAACGAAAGCAAAAACAACCCAGCTCAGATGAAACACAAGCCCGGCAAACATCACGAAACTTCCAGGAATAGGGCCGATTGCAGCTCGTGCGAATACGTCTGCGAAACTGGTGAGAGGTTCTGGATGAATTGCAATCTTGCCGTAATAGGCGACGGCTTGAATGGCGAGGATCCAGGAATAATTTGATCGCAGCCGACGTCCTGCAGCTCGCACCAGGCTGATGTGGTAGTGTGGCGTTTCGTAGTCATCCGCCAGCATCTTGCTCCACTCGCTGCCCCACGGCACCTTTCGCCCGTGGAGGATCGGCGCGTAGAGATCGGACTCCATCAGCCGGGCTCTGGCGCGGAACATATTGTAGTATCGATAACGGCGTGCTTCGAAGATCAGAAAGACCGTGACCAGCAGTCCAACCAGAACCATAGGCAATGGCGAGGCATCCTTGTTGGAAAAGGTCGCTGATAGCGCGATGCCTGTGGTGACCACTGCCCAGTTCGTGGTGTTGTCCAACCGTGTGCGCCAGTGCGTGCTGCGAAACACTTCGGCCCGATAAAGATGCGCCAGCGCACCGAGTGTGCCGGATTCTATTTCCTGGTTCGGCCAGTCTCTCCTGGGGCTTTCCTCGCTCATGAGCTGATCCTTGATCATGCGTGCTCACGACAAGACTACCTCAACTGGTATTCTTTTCTAGTTTTTCCGCACGTGCGGGACCATGCAGAACCGGGCGCACAGCCGGTATTGGCTTCGATAAAACAGTTGATCGACCGATGTTCCTCACGTTCTTTTCTTGTTCATGGCCGCTGCAAGGGCTGCTGCCATGGCGTTGTTGCCGCCGTCGCCGGAACCTTTCGGAGTGGTGCCCTTTCCACCACCGGAGGGACCACCGCGGGGCCCACGGCCTGCCGGGCCCCGATTGCCGGAGCCCTTATGGCTCTGACCACCTCTATCCTGCCGCGGACGCTCGCGCTGTTCCTGGTAGTCGGCCTGGGATTTCATCGTCATAGAGATGCGCTTGCGCGGAACATCGACGTCGAGGATCGTTACTTTGACGATGTCACCTGCCTTGACGACTTTGTGGGGATCGTCGACGAAGCGGTCGGCAAGCTGTGAAACGTGAACGAGACCGTCCTGGTGGACGCCGACATCCACGAACGCACCGAAATTGGTGACATTGGTGACGGTGCCTTCGAGCTTCATTCCTTGTTTCAGGTCCGAAATTTCCTCAACACCGTCCTGGAGGGCGGCCGTCTTGAATTCCGGGCGCGGATCGCGGCCGGGCTTCTCAAGTTCTGAGAAAATGTCCTCAACGGTCGGCAGTCCGAAAGTCTCGTCGGTAAACTCTGAAGGGTCGAGACCCTTGAGCAAAGCGTTGTCACCCATGATCTGCCTTACATCCCGTCCGCAGGCCTTCACGATGCGTTTGGCAAGCGGATAGGCTTCCGGGTGAACAGAAGACGCATCAAGCGGTTCCTTGCCGTCGTTGATCCGCAGAAAGCCCGCGCACAGTTCAAAAGCCTTTGCGCCGAGGCGCGGCACGTCCTTGAGCTGGCGGCGGCTGTCAAAGCGGCCGATGCCGTCCCGATGTTCCACAACGGCCGTGGCAAGGCTTTCGGATAGGCCGGAAATGCGTGAGAGGAGTGCAGGAGAGGCGGTGTTGAGATCAACGCCGACCGCATTCACTGCGTCTTCGACAACGGCATCAAGCGCGCGTGCAAGTTTGCTTTGATTGACATCATGCTGGTACTGACCGACCCCGATGGATTTCGGCTCGATCTTGACGAGCTCGGCGAGCGGGTCTTGCAAACGCCTCGCAATCGATGCCGCACCCCTGAGGGACACATCAATGTCCGGCATTTCCTTTGCTGCGAGCTCCGATGCCGAATAGACGGATGCACCGGCCTCGTTGACGATCACCTTGACCGGGCGTTGTGCAGAAGGAATGTCGGACAACACATCAGCGGCAAGCTTGTCGGTTTCCCGGCTGGCGGTGCCGTTGCCAATCGCCAGAAGCCCGACCTTGTGTTTCGCCATAAGGGCAAGCAATGTCGCCCTAGAACCTGAAATGTCGTTGCGCGGCTGGAAGGGATAGATTGTTGCGGTATCGACCAGTTTGCCGGTTCCGTCCACCACGGCGACCTTCACCCCGGTGCGAATTCCCGGATCGAGCCCGAGTGTTGCCGTGGCACCTGCCGGCGCGGCCAAAAGCAGATCTTTCAAATTTCTCGCAAAAACCTGAATGGCTTCTTCTTCTGCCTTGTCGCGAAGAACCCCCATCAGATCAAGTTCCAGGTGGAGCGCCAGTTTTACCTTCCAGGCAAACCTTGCAACTTCCATCAGCCACTTGTCCGCAGGTCGACCACGATCGGCTATGCCATATGTGTCGGCCACCATCCTGACTGCAGGCAATATGGGTGAAACATCGTCGGCGTCGACGGTCAGATCAACGGACAGAATGCCCTCGTTGCGGCCACGAAACAGCGCTAGAGCCCTGTGACTCGGAATTTTCGACCACTTTTCCGAGTAGTCGAAATAGTCGGCGAATTTCGCACCCTTGTCTGCCATGCCTTCGATGAGCTTGGACTGCACGACGCCCCGGTCTTCAACATGGCGTCTCAGCCTTCCGACGAGGTCCGCGTTTTCGGCAAACCGCTCCATGAGAATTTGCCGGGCGCCATCCAGGGCAGCCTTGGTATCGGCAATGACCTTGCCTTCGTCCACAAAAGCGTTTGCCTCGGTTTCCGGATCCTTCTGCGGGTCAGCCAACAGCTGATCGGCGAGTGGCTCGAGACCGGCTTCCCTGGCGATCTGTGCTTTGGTCCGCCGCTTTTTCTTATAAGGAAGATATAAGTCTTCAAGTTGTGACTTGGTTTCCGCTGCCTGAATACCATTGGTCAGCTCGTCAGTGAGTTTGCCCTGTTCTTCAATCGATTTCGTTATGGCTACTCGGCGGTCTTCAAGCTCGCGAAGATAGATCAGGCGTTCTTCAAGCTTGCGCAGCTGGCTGTCGTCCAGGCCGCCGGTGGCTTCCTTTCGGTAACGGGCAATAAAGGGAACGGTCGACCCTTCATCGAGCAATTGCACTGCTGCGTTCACCTGGCCGGCTTTGCACCCAATTTCCTCGGAGATTCGCTGTGCGATCCTGGTTGCCGTTCCAGCGGCCACGGTGCTGTTGTTGCCGGTCTGGGATTGCGAGGGTGATGAAACACTGACCATTTACGATGAAGCTTTCCAATAAGAGGCCTTTGAAGCCGCAGACGATAGTGTCCCTATCTATGGCATGAAAGAGCCAGAATAAATCCTTCCACCGGGAAACTGGTCGTGATTGAGCCATCGCCGATATAGCTCGTCTCAGCCTGTCTGCTTCGGTCCGTTTTGGAAAAATTGTTGCAATCAAGGTGCAATCATGAGTGGTTTTCTTGCCGATCTTGAACGATTTGCAACACATTGCGTATTATGCGTTCCGAAATCATGGCTATGTTTGCCAAACTGCTGTGATCATATAGCCGCATTGCTGTTGCTGAATAACAATCTAAATAGAGGCTGGATTGTTCAGGAATTGGTTGCGGAAAGGAGTTTATGCCGATGCCACGGGGACGGCCGAGGAAAGTGGAAGCGAAAGACGCTCTTCAGGCGGTCATGCTCGCTTTCTGGCAGAACGGATATTCCGCAACGTCCATGACAGATCTGTCTGAGGTCTCGGGCATGGCAAAGCCTGGTCTCTATGCGGCATTCGGCGACAAGGAAGCTCTCTTCGAAAAAGCGCTGCTGCATTATTTTGAGACCTACGCTGGCCCTGTCTTCGACCGTCTGATGGCAGCCAGAAAACATGTAGTGGCGGATCTGCGTGAGTTTTTGGGAGCGGTTGCCGATTTGACGATGGACCCCAACACTCCGTCAGGCTGTTTTCTCGTCAATGCGCTGGTCGATTGCGCCTATGGGTCTGACCGGCATCGGGAACTGGTCCTCGGGTTGCGGGACTCACGTTACGCCATGATCCGGGAGCGCTTATTGAAGGCAGTGTCCAATGGCGAATTTGCGTCCGATGCCGACCTCGACCGGGCAGCGACCTTTGTTGATGGGCAGTTTTCCGCGATCGCCATCCTTGGGCGGGGTGGAAGCAGCAAGAGTGACCTCAAAACATTTATTGAGACTGGATTGCGCGCGCTACCGATCCTGAACAGCGACCAGGTCTTTGATGAACTTGCCGCAGTAGACCAGCCTATTTTACGACAGTAATGCGCTCTGCCGCCCTGGTGACGGCGGTATAAAGCCAGCGGCTTTTGTGTTCGCGAAAAGCCCAGCTTTCGTCGAACAGCACCACACTATCCCACTGCGATCCCTGTGCCTTGTGAACGGTCAGAGCGTAGCCGTAGTCGAACTCATCGGCCTTGCGACGAATGGCATAAGGGATACTCTCCGCTCCGTCTTCAAACATGGCCGGCAGCACTTTCACCTTCACAGCCAGTTTGCTGAGTTCGTCTTCCGAATGAACGTCGAAACGCAAGGTGTTGCCCCTTGGTGGACGCAGGCGTTTGACAGTCCAGAGACCGCCATTCAGCAGTCCCTTGGTCTTGTCGTTTCTCAGACACACCAGCTTGTCACCAACGGCCGGCATGGGCGTGTCAAAATTCTTCAACTCGCGGATGCGCGCGTTATAGAGCCTGCGGGTCTTGTTGGTTCCAACCAGAACCTGATCGGCTCCGAGGATCTGTTCCTTGTCGATCTGGCGTCGGTTGATGACCATGCTCTCGCCGAACTCGCCATAGTCCAGTTGACCACCATCGCGAATGGTCATCGACATCCGGACAATCGGATTGTCCTGCGCCTGCCGATGAACTTCGGTCAGCATCACATCCGGCTCTGCTTCGGTGAAAAAGCCACCGCCCTTGACGGGGGGAAGCTGAGCCGGATCACCAAGCACAAGTACCGGTGTCCCAAAGGACAGAAGGTCCTTGCCCAACTCCTCGTCGACCATGGAGCATTCGTCGATGACGATCAGGCTGGCCGTGGCCGCGGCACTGTCACGCTTTATCGCGAATTGCGGGCCGGTATCTTCGTCGTCGTCATCAAGATCTTCTTCTTCCTTGGCAGATCGGGGACGATAAATCAGGGAATGAATGGTGCCGGCATCCTCGCACCCTTTCTGACGCAATACATGAGCCGCCTTGCCAGTGAACGCACCGAAGCAGACGTCTCCGTCGATGCCTTCTGCCAGATGGCGGGCGAGAGTGGTTTTGCCGGTTCCGGCATACCCGAACAACCGGAAGACCTGCCGGTCACCGCGTTTCAGCCAGGCGGCGGTTTCATTCAAGGCGTCGTCTTGCTGGGGAGACCAGGCCACGGAAGAGCTCCTTTAAGGTGTGCTCCGTTGCTTAGCCTGATTTGTGCGATTCGACCAAGAGAGTTTCCTTTTCCGCTGCCCCGGACGATCAACCCTAGCCCAGGACCGAAAAGGAACTTTCCTTTGTCAGCTCGCGTCGCCGGGAGAAGGTTGCCGTATTGAGCGTGTGCTCAACATGATGCAGTGCAAATTGCAGAGGTTCAGCGTCATGGTCGTTGCCGCCTTCGCAATAATCGATCAATTCGCCCATCAATCGTCCGGCGACCGTGGCGTTTTTGAACTGGTTGCCGCTGGTGCCTATGGCGAGGTAGTAGCCGTCTACATCGCTGCAGTCGTAAATCGGCAACCAGTCGTCCGTCGCGTCATAAAGATCGGCGACACCAACAGGGTGCTGAGAGACGCCGAGTTCGGGCAGGCGTTGAGAATAGCGATAGGCATAGGTGAGTGCCCTGTCGGTCAGGTCTCTTGAAAAATCGTCCGGATCGGCCTCCAGATGCGGATCGCAGGCCGGGTTTTGACTACCGATCATCAATTGCCCGCCGCTGCCGGGCTTAACGTAAACCGAAATGTCATTGTCGGAGATGACCAAGCCCTGTCGTGAATAGCCCAGTGTTTCCGGTGGTTTGATCTGCACGACTTCCTGGCGCAGGGGGCGATGTCCGATCCGGACGCCGGGATCCACGTCAAGAAGTGCATTGACCTTGCCTGAATGCGGACCTCCGACATTGATGACAATTCCGGCCGATATTTCTTCTCCGGTGTCACACACAACGCCCTGAACGCGGTTGTTCCTGGTCGGGATGTCAACGATCCTCGTGTTGAAACGGAAAGCCGCCCCTTTGCTGGCCGCGGCGTCCTTGAGATTTCGAGCCGCGATCTGGGGATCGTCGACATAGCCACCTGCGAAGAAGAACACGCCGCCCGTCAGTTCGCCGCCAGAGCGGGTGCCGAATTCATCGTCCTCCATTGTCTTGGCCGGTGCAAAGCACGCAAGATCATAACCCGGGAGTTCCTTTACGATCCGCTCGGCCGTCCAATGTTCATAAGCGATGCCGAGCGCGTCAGCATGTTCCAGAACCTGTTTTTGGTAGTTGTCGGCGGCCGTCTTCATGACAAGCGTGCCGGTTTCAATGAATTGAGCAAGGCCATCTTGAGTGTCAGTGCCGAGTATTTGCTGCCAGTTTTTCCACTCGTGATAGCCCTCATAGGCCATCGCAGTTCCGTCCCGTGTTGAATAGTAGGTCCGAATGACGGCTGCGGAGCTTGACGTGGACCCATACCCGGCCGCAGGCAAAGCATCGACATTGAGTGTCTTGTAGCCCCGCTTCGTCAAATGAAAGGCAATTGCGCACCCGATCACACCGGCGCCGATGATTATTGCGTCGTATCGGTTTTCAGGATCGGTCACCAAGCGCGTCCTCCCGGTTGGTGTGGCGGTTTTCTTGCGTCAGGCTGGAACAGACCTCAAGTTCACAATTATCCAGAACCATAAGCGCCCAGTCCTGTTGAGAAACAGTCGGAAATTTGTCGAAATTCCTCTTAGTTTGTTACTAATATTAAACTTTGGTTCTTTTATTCCCCAATTATTGAAATAAATTAGACAATGTAGATTTTGTTCAAAACTCCCCAATTGAAGCGCTGTAGACAACACCGCATAGTAATTGCGGTTCAGTTCGGTTTTTGCCGATTTTTCAATAATTTGGGAGTTTTTTGTGCCGCGCGAGAATGTCTGCGAATGGCCGACCTTGGCCTTGATACTGGGTGTGTCGGCAATCTGGATGCTGCTGATCGGTTCCTACGGAATGCTCGGTGGTTGGATTGTTTGTCCACTTGCGGCCGTGCTTGTGACACTTCAGGCATCGCTGCAGCACGAAGTACTCCACGGGCATCCAACGCGCAGCCCGGCCATCAATGAAGCACTGGTCTATTGTTCACTCAATCTCTTCATCCCATATCGCCGGTTCAAATCGCTGCATCTGAGGCACCACAACAACGACCGCTTGACCGATCCTTACGATGATCCGGAGAGCTTCTATCTGGCGTGGGCAGACTGGCAAAGGCTGCCAAGCGTCATCCGATTTATTCTAACACTGAACAATACCCTGCTCGGCCGCCTTCTTATGGGTCCCGCTGTATCGACAATCGGTTTTGTCGGGTCGGAAGTTCGATTGATGCTGCGGGGTGACGGGGCTGTCCTCAAGGCGTGGGCCCATCACGTGGCAGGCATCGTCCCCGTCCTACTCTTTGTTGTCTATATTGGCGGCATGTCGATTTGGCTTTACATCCTGTGTGTCGCCTATCCGGCACTGAGCCTCCTGATGTTGCGCACGTTTGCTGAGCACAGGGCACATGAGGACGCGGAAGCGCGTTCGATCGTGGTTGAAAACAGCCCGGTTTTTGCTTTGCTTTTTTTGAACAACAATCTCCATGTCGTGCATCATGCCCATCCGAGGGCGCCCTGGTATGAGCTTCCGGCCATTTACCGGGAAGGGCGTGCGGCCTGGCAAAGGCGCAACAAGGGATATGTTTTTGACAGCTACCTCGATCTGGCAAAACGCTATTTGTTCAAGGTGAAGGAGCCGGTTGTGCATCCCATCAAGTACCGGAAGGAAATTGCAGGAGGACCGCCTCCCCAAGTGTCTTCGACGGGTGGGGCCGCGCATTGACCGTGCCTGTGTATCATCCGGTGCGGTTGCCGATGTATGACTGGCCGGAAGTGCGCAAGGCAACGAGTGCCCTTGAAGAGGCCTTCCAGGACGCAATCACCACTGCTCTGGGTATCGGACCGGAACAGTTCACGCCTTGGCCGATTGAACTGGATGTTCATGAAAGCTGGAGTGAGCCGGGCGTTCTGCTCACTCAAACCTGCGGCTATCCACTGACCCATGCCTTGAATGGAAGGGTGAGACTTCTGGGTGCCGCTCATTATGCGGCCCCGGGGTGCCGTGACCACTTTTATTGCAGCCAGATAATTGTCGGCAAGAACAGCTCCCATGAGACACTGGAAGACTTGCGCGGCGCGCGGGCGGTCTTCAACACACCGGACAGCCAATCGGGTATGAACGCCTTTCGCCGCAGCGTAGCGCCTTTGTCCAACGGGAAACCGTTTTTCTCGTCGGTTGTTGAGAGCGGCGGGCACCTGAAGTCGGTAAAAGCAGTTGCCGCCGGTGAAGCTGATGTCGCAAGTATCGATGCAGTGTGCTGGTGGCTTGTCTGCCAGGAATTTCCTGAGCTTGCCGACAAAGTGCGACCAATAGCGCAGACTTTGCCCGCGCCAGGGCTTCCAATGATCACATCCAACCGTTTCTCAGTCGCACAGGCCGCGCAGATTGCGGATGTCGTTGCGGATGTGCTCCAAGATCAGAAGACGCAAAAAAGCCGCGAACGGTTGGGCATTCGCGGCTTTTCTAAACTCGGTCTTGAAGACTATGCGAGCATCCCTGCCATGGAGCGGGAAGCTTCTGTGCTTGGATATCCCGTTCTGGCATAAATCACGCCATCACGTCAGACTGTCAGCGTGCAGCCTTCGGGTCTTGTGCGGTTTCGCGCAGGCGCAGGGCCTGGTTCATCCTGGCCAATTCTGCAGCGGAATGGCCGGAAACGACACCCATGAGGTTGGTGCGCAAAGCTTGAGCGAGATAAGTCATGGCAATCCCAATCCTTGTTTTGATGTTGTGGGTACGGGCGGTCCACTGCGTAATATACTGGCCGCTTGACCAACATATGGGCCTTCCTTGCGTTTCAATCAATCGAATTGTATTCATCGAACTGTTCAAAAAAATTGAACTCATACATGTTTGGACGTTTTCATGGATAAACTGCCCGGCAGCGGGACGCCGCTCATCGATCTGGAACTCTATCGAACCTTCCTGGTGATTGCAGAAACATCAAGTTTTTCAAAAGCTTCAGAACTCATTGGCCGAACACCTTCAGCGGTGTCCATGCAGATTAAGAAACTGGAAACCATGTTGGACGTTGCCGTGTTCGTACGGGAAGGACGCAGCGTCCGATTGACGCCGGAGGGTGAGGCCCTGCTTGGCTACGCACGCCGGATCTTGATGTTGAACGAGGAAGCGGTTTCGCTGTTTGTTGCGCCTGACGTGGAAGGTGAGGTTCGCTTTGGAGCCCCGTCCGACTTCGGCACACGACTTTTGCCCAATATTCTGTCCCGCTTTGCCCGTTCCCATCCCGGCGTCAATGTGGATGTTCACCTGGACGGCAGCCCGATGCTGGATGAAAAGGTCAAGACAGGAGAGCTGGATCTAGTGCTCTTCACGGCCCGCCCGGGCACGGGACTGGCAAGCGGCGGTGAGATCGTCTTCACCGAGCCTTTGGTCTGGGTCGGCCTCGAAGGCGGAATTGCCTATGACCGGGAACCTTTGCCCCTTGCTGTGTCCACACCTGGCTGTCCCTGGCGCCGCGCGGCGCGGGTTGCGCTTGACGATGCGCAAAAACCTTACCGGATTTCCTATACGAGCTTTCACAGCGCGGGCCAGGAGGCAGCTCTCCTTGCGGACCTTGCCATTGCGCCCTTTCCGGCAAGTGTTGTCGAAGCGCCGTTGCAGGTGTTGGACGAGCGCCATGGTCTTCCCGAGATCGGCGACTATCACATCGTCATGCGCGAGCGGGCGCGTGCCGGCAAGGCCACGCATGCTTTTGCGCAGCATGTCGAGGAGTGTTTCCGTGAACTTGCTCTCGGTGTTTCAGCCTAGTGTTACTGCAGCGGCTGGTCAGCGTGTGAACAGGTGTTTGTTGCGATCAAAATAAGCGGTCGTGAAGTCGACAAAGGCGCGGATCCTGGCAACGCGTCGCAGGTCGCCATGATAAAGAAGCCACAAGTTGTAGCCAGGCAGCACCGGCAAGGACGGTACACGGAGGATTCGCGGGTCCGCGTCGCCTGCAAACGCGGGAACCTTGATCAGGCCAAGACCCTTGGCCGCGGCTTCAATCTGCATGGAAACTTCCGGCAGGACATGGCGTACCTTCGCTTTTGGAAATGGGCTTTGCGCAATCCAGTCATGATTGTCGCCCCAGGTGATCCAGTGTGCTCCTTCGCCGTTCTTTTCTACCAGGCTTTCATGCCGCTCAAGGTAGTCGGGTGATGCATAGACGGCCTGCACGAAACGGATCAACTTCCGGCCGAAGACGTCGTCATCCACATTTGTGGCCACCCTGAGGGAAATGTCAGCCTCCAGACGCAACAGATCCGACACCCGGTTTGTCGAGATCGCCCGCACGGTGATCTCGGGGTAGCGCTTTGCAAACTCAAGCAGCATGTCTGACAGCAATCCGTGTGAAAAGGCTGGGGGGAGGCTAAGCCGGATGGTGCCCGAAGGAACCATATCGAGGCCGGTCAACTTGCGGGTAATGGTGTTGGCCTGTGTCTCCATTTCCTCTGCCGGGGCGACAAGTGTTTCACCGGGCTGCGTGAGCTGAAGTCCACTCGAAGTTCGGTCGAACAGCCGCGTACCCAGGTCGGTTTCGAGCGCGGAAATTGCGCGGTGAACGGTGCCGTGGTTCACCGCAAGTCTTTCCGCCGCCTTTCGGAAGCTGCCTGTGCGCACCGACGCCAGAAAAATTCGCAGATGATCCCAGTCCAAATCCTTCTTCATGGCTGAGCACTCTCTCCCTGGAACATGATTGCTGAGTGGATCGTTTTTGATCCGCCATGGCTATCGAATGAATATTCCATAGCAACTTTCTATCCACATCTAATAACCATCAGTACTTGTCCGGGCAAGGACGGACACGAACGAGGAGTGGACGGGGAATGAACAAGAATCAGCAATTCAAGACAAATCGACGGGGACTGTTACAGGGCATGGCAGCCGGGGCGGGCGCGATGGCGCTCGCAATTCCGGGAGCCGCAAACGCTCAGACCGCGTCGTCAAGGCCGACGGGGTCCGCACCATACGGCATTGAAATTGCGTCTGACTTTCCGTTTGCGAAAAAGCAACTTGGCATCAAGGGATCGCATATCAGCTACGTTGATGAAGGCAGCGGTCAACCGGTCGTCTTTCTGCATGGCAATCCGACCTCATCCTATCTGTGGCGCAATGTGATCCCGTACATGCCGGAAGGATATCGTGCGATTGCTCCTGACCTCATCGGAATGGGTGACAGCGGCAAACCCGATATCGATTACGGCTTTGCCGATCATGCAGCCTATCTCGACGCCTTTCTGACCGACCTTGATCTCAACGACGTTGTTCTTGTCGTGCATGATTGGGGATCAGCGCTCGGCATGCGGTACGCGCGCCTTCATCCGGAACGGGTCAGTGCACTGGTGCTTATGGAAGCCATCGTACCGCCGGCCATGCCGGCACCAAGTTACGAAGCGATGCCTGAACAGATCGCTGATTTCTTCCGGTTGATGAATAGCGATGAAGGTGCGCGGCTAGTTCTTCAAGAGAACTTCTTCGTTGAAGTGACGTTGCCTGAGTTCGGGGTGATCAGGAAGCTTGGTCAAGAGGAAATGGACCACTATCGCGAACCTTTTCCAACACCTGATTCACGCAAACCGGTTCTTGCCTGGCCCCGCCAGGTGCCGATCGGCGGCAATCCGGCTGACGTGGCAAAGGAAGTAACGCTGAACGGTGAGTGGCTCTTTACCACCGACATTCCGAAGCTGCTCTTTTACGCCGAGCCGGGAGCCATCACACCCAAGGCGGTTGCCGAGTATATGGCATTGAACGCCTCCAACCTCGAAGTCCGCTTCGTGGGAGCTGGCACGCACTTTCTGCAGGAAGAACACCCACATCAGATCGGGCAGGGCATTGCCGATTGGTTGCGCCGTCTTTGAAGCCCCGTACAAAAGGAGGACATGAGCATGCCTGAAGCTGCTGTTTTTCAAACCGTCAATGCACCCATTTCCGAAGTTTGGCAAAGCTGGGATCGGTTTGACGAGATCTACCGGTTCAATCCTCAAATCAATCAGTCGCCTTTGCTGTCAAACAGTGTGGCGACCGGGCTTGGAGCTGAGCGGCATTGCAAACATGTGGACGGAAAAACCTATCTGAAAGAGCGGATTATCAGCTATCAGCCCGAAGAGCATCTGGTCATCGACATCTTCGACGCCAATGTGCCGTTGAAGACCGCTCGGGTTACGTTGGACTTTGCAGCATTGTCAGTCAGGCAGACGCAAGTAACGATGCGGATAGAGTTCACGCCCAAGTTCGGGCCCATCGGCTGGTTGCTGACACCGTTGCTCAAGAGACAATTCAGAAAAGGCTTGTCTGATCTGCTGTCAGCGAATGCAAATTTCGTTGAAAACGGTGTTGAAATACACCCCAAGGCAGCCGCTTAAGATCAGAAGTGTTTCAATTTAAGACAAACGCTCCGGTTTTGGTGCCGGGGCGTTTCTTTTTATTGGTTAACGCCGCAGAAACACTGGTGCAGAAGTTAAGAAAGGGTTACGATTCTAGGTAAATAAAAACTTAACTGCGAGAAGCGTCATGAAAGTATTTCTGAAAACACTGTGTGCGGTTGCCGCTCTGGCAGCGGTTTCAAGCACTACGGTCCTGGCTGAAAGCGGTACGGTTCGTATTCTTCATGATGAGCCTTACGGAGCAATTGTCACCAAGGAGGCAGGTGTTCTGGTGTTTCGCGCCTTGCCACCGACACGCAAGGTCGTGGTCAATCCAGGCGGCAAAACTCCGCTTGAGCTGAAGCATACCGACGTGCGTGAAACCAAGGTCGTTGTGGTTACCCAAGATGATTATGCACGGAACCTCGGTGCCAAGATCCTTCGCCTGAAGTGACACCATTGCCGTCCCGTTTCTGAGGGCCGTCAACGCGGGCGGCCCATCAGTCTTGCGTCCCAAGGATAGGTGCTCAGGCGCTCTGAGCCGGTATCGGTGATGAGAAGCTGTTCTTCCAGTTTCACCCCTTCATACCCGCCGTGGCGTCCCGCGTAGCTTTCGACACACACCACCATTCCGGCTTCCAGCACACCATCATAGCCGCCAGCCTCCCAATCCGCCGGATAGGGCACCGCCGGATATTCATCGCAAAGTCCAACGCCATGGAACAGGACCGAATAGCGATTTGCCAGACAGTCGTCCGGTAGGCTTTTGCCCCGATGTGACAGCTCGCGGAAAGTCCGGCCCGGCGCGAGCATCTGAATATTGGTTTCAATCTGGTCGACTGCCATCTCATAAAGCGCGCGTTGTTCATTGGTCGGCACTCCGTCGCCGCACAGCCACGTGCGGGAGATATCGCAACACATGCCGTAAGGACCAACGAGATCGGTATCGAACGCGACAAGCTCACCTTCGTTGATCTGACGTGCCGAGGCCTCCTGAAACCACGGATTCGTGCGTGGCCCTGATGAAAGCAGATGGGTTTCGATCCATTCGCCTCCACGCCTGATATTGCCGGCATGCAGGTATGCCCACAGGTCCCATTCCGTGATGCCGGGCACAAGTGCCTCTTCCATTTCCCGCATCGCTGCCTCACAAGCTGCAATGGCCCGGCGCATGGCCTTGATCTCATCGTGGCATTTGATGGCCCGGGCCAATTCCATGACCTCTTCACCGTCATGGATGGTTATGCCGTGTCTTTCGAGCGCGGCGACACCCTCCCGCCGGCACTTGTCGAGTGCAATACGGTGATTGCCCCCGCCGAATGCCTTGACCAGATCCGCAAGTTCATCAGCCCATTTCTGAGAGAGCTCGGCTGAACGGGGCCCGGATTCAAAGTAAAACCAGGGCACGCCGTGACGTATTTCAGTGACGAGCGGATTGTGCGCGTTGAGATGCTCGCAGTTGTGAAAGTCAAAGGCGACAACAGGTCCCTCGAGCGCAACGAACGTGTATCTGACTGCATTGTGGGTCGACCAGACCTGCATGTTGGTAGCGTCTGTCGCATAACGTACATTGAGCGGATCGCACAGGATCGCGGCACTAAGGTCGAAGGCCGCCAATTGCTCTTTGATGCGCCGCAAGCGGTAGCCACGCAGAGTTTCCAGGTCCGGAGGTGCCAGGCCGAGAGCGGCCCATTCGCTTTCGGCCAGGTCTCCATATCCGAGCACGTGACGGTTCAGGACGGTGGCTTTTTCGGTGGCATAGGCCGACAACGCTGTGTAGTCCGACATCACTCCGGGATGAACCGGCAAAGCCGATGGCATGATCTTGCGCCGATGCCGGCCGAAATGCTCCGTATTCATGATGCCCACACCTCCCAGTGCAGTCACGATCAGTTGCCGGTGCGATTACATGCGCATGCGGTCAGCACCGGGATCGAACAAGGGGTCGGGATTGATTGTCGCTTTCCGGCGCTCTCCGAGGATTTCGATTTCGAAGGCGCCTTCGTCCAGATTCTTGGCCAGTTCCGCAGGCACATATCCTTGTGCGAGTGAGCGGTCGACAAAATGTGCATAGCCGCCTGACGTGACCCAGCCGATCACTTTGCCTGCATGCCAAATCGGTTCATCGCCCATCACATCGGCATCACCGGCCTCGACGACAAAACTGACGCGCAAACGATTTGGCCCTTGGTCATGTTCACTCTGAGCAGCGTTCTTTCCGATGAAACTTTCCTTGGAAAGTTTCACAAACCGCCCGAGATCCGCTTCGTACGGGCCGTAGATCGGGCGGAATTCGCGAAACCAGGTGCCGAAGTTCTTTTCAAGACGCATGGCCAGCAATGCACGCATTCCGAAGTTCCGGATGTCGAATTCGGCTCCGGCGCTCATCAGGGCTTCGTACACCTGCCGTTCGTATTCGGGTGCCATCCAGATCTCGTATCCAAGGTCACCGGTATAAGAGATCCGATTCACCTTGCAAGGCGCGTTGGCGACGTCCATTTCGCGGAAATCCATAAAGCGGAAAGCTTCATTTGAAACGTCTTCGCCCGTGACCTTTTCAAGGACCTTGCGGGCATTGGGTCCGGCTATCGACAACCCGACCCAGCCTAGATTGATGGCCCGGATCTGCACCGACCCATCTTGCGGCAGATGCTGTTCGAACCAGCGCAAATGATAGATTTCAGCCTGAGATGAGCCGAACATGAAGAACCGGTCTTCATCTGCCCGGGCAATTGTGAAATCACCGATCAGCTTGCCGTTTTCGTTCAACATCGGGGTCAGTATGATCCGCCCGATCTTCGGCATGGTGTTTGTCATCAGGTGTGAGAGATAGTCTTCGGCACCCGATCCGGTAACTTCGTATTTCGCAAAGTTTGCGATTTCAGTGATGCCAACGCTTTCACGCACTGCACGGCATTCGTTGCCGATATGTTCGAAATCGTTTGATCTTCGGAAAGACACCACATCCTTCGCCTCGGTGCCTTCCGGTGCGAACCAGAGCGGCGTTTCAAGACCCCAGCTGTCCCCCATGACTGCTCCCTGAGCGAGCATCCTGTCGTAGAGTGGCGTAGTCTGGTGCGGGCGTGCAGCGGGCAGCTCTTCGTTGGGAAACCTGATACGGAAACGGCGTCTGTAATTCTCCTGGACCTTCGCGTTTGTGTAAGACAGCGTGGCCCAGTTGCCGTAGCGCGCAACATCCATGCCCCAGATGTCATAGCCAGGGTCACCATTCACCAGCCAGTTCGCAAGTGTCAGGCCGACGCCGCCACCTTGGCTGAACCCGGCCATGACACCACACGCTACCCAATAATTGCGCAGGCCGCGTACCGGGCCGACAAGCGGATTGCCGTCCGGAGCGAACGTGAACGGGCCATTGATGATCTGTTTGATGCCGGCGGACTGTAGCGCAGGAAAGTGTTCGAACCCGACTTCAAGCTCGGGCGCTATGCGATCAAGGTCCGGAGCGAGCAACTCGTGGCCGAAATCCCAAGGTGTCTGGCGCGGGCTCCAGGGCCTGCAGTTCCGCTCGTAAGTTCCGAGCAACATGCCCTTGCCTTCCTGACGTGTGTAGATCTCGCCGCCAAAATCAAGAACACCAATCAGTTCCTTGCCGGTTGCCGCATTATGTGCCGTCACCTCAGGCATTTCATCGGTCAGGAGATACATGTGTTCCATAGCCAGTACAGGCAGTTCCAGTCCGACCATGCGTCCACACTCTCGCGCCCAGAGTCCCCCGGCATTGACCACATGTTCTGCACGAATGGTGCCTTTGTTCGTGATCACGTCCCAGGCGCCGTCCCGTGTCTGAACCAGCTCTTCCACCTTGGTGTGCCGGTAAACGGTCGCTCCGTTCACACGTGCGGCCTTGGCATAGGCGTGGGTCGTTCCGGACGGGTCGAGATGACCTTCAATCGGATCCCATAGCGCTCCGATGAAGTGTTTTTCGTCCAGGATCGGAAACATGGTTTTGGCTTCGGCAACGGAAATCAATTCCAGTTCCATGCCGAGATACCGTCCTTTGGCCTGAGCCAGTCTCAGGAAATCCATGCGTTCCGGTGTATCGGCCAGCATGACGCCGCCGGTCAGGTGCAGTCCGCAGGATTGGCCGGAAATCTCCTCCAGTTCTTCGTAGAGGTCGACCGTATAGCTTTGCAGTTGCGCGACGTTAGGGTCGCCATTGAGTGTGTGGAAGCCTCCCGCCGCATGCCAGGACGAGCCGGATGTCAGCTCGTCCCTCTCGACCAGCGTCACGTCGGTCCATCCGAGTTTGGTAAGATGGTAGAGCACACTGCAGCCAACGACACCGCCGCCAATGACAACTACTTGTGTGTGGGTTTTCATTCATTCTGCTCCGCAACGGCCTGCGCCAAAATTGGTGGTCAGGTCGACATCTGACATGGGTACTAAAAATCGGTAGGTGCGCCGCCTTCGGCTTTCCGCCTTTCGACAAAGGCAGTGATTTCTTCATCAATGGCCGGATCGATAGGCGGTGCCTCGTAGGCTTCGAGCGCTTTTTTGTAGAGTGTGTTCGCCTTGTCGAAGGCGGTTGGGCTGCCTGCTTCGGCCCATGTTTCGTAGTTGCGCCAATCGGAGACAATCGGGGCGTAAAAGGCGTCCTTGTAACGGGCCTGTGTGTGTTCGGTTCCAAAGAAATGTCCTGCCGGGCCAACATCACGGATTGCCTCGAGTGCAAGGGCATCTTCCGAAACATCCAGAGGTGTCAGGTACTCCTGGATTTTCTGCAGCAGATCGATGTCCGTGATGAATTTCTCAAACCCTGCACTGAGACCGCCCTCGAGCCAGCCGGCGGCATGTTTGATCAGATTGCCCCCGCCGTTTATTGCTCCCCATTCCGACAAGGTGGTTTCGAGCGCAGCCTGATAGTCTACCGTGTTGGCCGCGCAGACCCCCGAGGTGCGATAGGGCAGGTTATGACGTCTGGCGAGTTGCCCTCCGGCAATCGCGGCTTTCATGTATTCCGGAGTGCCGAAAGCCGGCGCACCGGACTTCATGTCAACATTGGAAGTAAATCCGCCATAGACCACCGGGGCTCCCGGACGTACGAGCTGGGCGAAGGCGATGCCAGCAAGGGCTTCGGCGTTTTGCAGCGTAAGTGCGCCTGCGATTGTCACAGGTGCCATGGCACCCGCAAGGGTGAACGGCGTAACAATGGAAACCTGGCCGGCTTTGGCCATCTCGATCAGGCCCGTCAGCATGGGTGTATCAAGACGCAACGGTGACGAGGTGTTGATGACGGTCAGAACGCTTGGTGTTTGCACAAATTCTTCAGGCGTCAGGCCATAGCCGATACGTGTCAGCTCCAGACCATCGAGATTGCGTTCCCGCCCCAGCGAATAGATGTGAAACACCTTATCGGTGAGGCGCAGCATGTCTGCAACGCAATCGAGATGGCGAACGGACGCGTGGATATCAACGGGTTCAACCGGGTATCCCATCATGCAATGAATGATGTTGAAATGCTGGGAAAGTTTCAGGAAGTTGCGGTAGTCCTGCTGGTTTCCAGCACGTCGACCCCTGTCCTTGTCCACTGCATTGGGCGCGCTTGCAACACAGGAAAAGGCAATCGCATCGCCGCCGATCTGAAGATCATGTGCCCTGTTCCTGGCGCGAACGGTAAACTGGCTTGGTGCCTTGGCGACAAGCTCTTCGACCATGGCGCGATCCATTCGCACACGGTCTTCGCCGGGTTTTATGTCGGCACCAGCAGCTTTCAGCCATGCCTTTGCGTCTTCGTGGAGGAAATCAATGCCGATTTCCTCCAGCACGCGCATGGAAGCATCGTGAATGGCCTCCAATTCGTCCTCCGAGACCACTTCGAGAGGTTTGAAGCGATGACGGGGTTGTTTGAACGGCTTTTGCGGAAACAGGTCCGGACCGCTCTTGTCACCACTTCTGCGCCGCCGTCCACGGCGGGCAGGCGGTGCCTCGGTCTGGGAAACGGCTTCGATTTCGCTCGTCATTGCGTCGCTATCCGTTGTCTTGAGACTTGCCGGCGTTGGCGGAATGGCCCGGGCAACCGGGCAACCGGGCGACAGGCCTGTCGCCACGATCTGCAAGCTTAGTTGAGGAGCCGCTTTTTACGGGCAGTCTCAGTGCGACGGAGAGTGCTCAAACTCCGACATCGGAGAGAGTGAAAGCGACAGGCCTCCTCAGCAGAAAAACTTTGGCTTGACGGATCGGGGCGATCAAAGCGATCAGAACGGGGCGTTATTTTTCAATGAGGTTTCGGTGAAGGAGCAGCTCTCCGATAGTTCCCTGCTGGGGTTCCTGGAAACGCAGTTGCCTGAGGCAGACTGGGACAACGCACGTTTGCGTCCTTTACCGGTTGCCTATACCTGCCGCTTCTGGCGTCTTGATGTGCCGGGCCGCAGCTATGTGATCAAGGAATTCTTCCCCGAAGCTGAAGACAATCCGCTCTTTCCAACATTGCCAAGGCAGGAGGCTGATGCTCTTGCCGTTCTTTCCCGACACCAATTATCACCAGAGTTGGAAGCCTTTGCGGTCAGCCCGGCTGGAACCCCGGTGCTGGTCTATGGATATCCGTCGCCCGAACACAACGAGATTGATGTTTCTGAAGCCGCTGCCCTCATCGGGCGCTTTGCCGCTCTCAAAGAACCGGGTCAGGGCCACCAAACGGTCCCAGCGGGATATCACGAGGTGCTGAGCCGCGGTGATGCCATGTTGGCGGCGATCCCTCAGAGCCGCAAAGCCGCCAATCTTAAAAGGCTGCGCCCTCAGGACAATGCGGTTGAACAAAAGCCTGTCGAAAGGTCGCTGGTTCATCGCAGTTTTTGTCTTGGCACCATTCTGGCAACGGGTGAGGGGGCGAGACTGATCGACTGGCAGTTCGCGGGTCTGGGTGATCCGGTTGAAGACATTGTGGGATTTGTCTCACCAGGTCTCGCAACTCTTTACGGACTTCACCCACTGGTCGCACATGCGGAAGACATGTTCCTGCAGGCCTATCCGGTTCAGCAGACTGTTCAGCGGTTCTTGGAGGAGCGTGTCGGCTACCATTGGTGCTTTGCCGCTTATTGCCTATTCCGACATGAAACGCTCATGACGAGCAATGCACCTGCAGCGCGGGCCTATGGACGGGCCCTGGAAGAAGAAGTCGACCTGATGCTACGTCTCCGGGCCAGGTAACAGGTGTCACTCCGCGTGATGTAATGATCCTGTCACAAGACAGCGATACCGGAGGGCATGTCCATCCGTCTTGATGCCGTGTCCAAATCCTTCGGTGACCACAAAGTTCTGAATGACGTTTCGCTGTCGATCGAAGACGGTACTTTCTTTGTTGTTCTTGGTCCTTCCGGATGTGGCAAGTCCACCTTGTTGCGCACAATCGCAGGCCTTGAGCCCATCGATGCCGGTGAGGTCTTGCTTGACGGTCGAAAGGTGGCGGGCGAGAAGTTCCATGTCCCTCCGGAGCAGCGCCAGGTCGGGGTGGTCTTCCAGTCTTATGCACTTTGGCCACATTTGAGCGTCGCGGGAAATGTTGCCTTTCCTCTGGAAGCTGCGGGCAAGGGGCGGTCGGTTGTTTCTGCCCGTGTTGATGACTGTCTGGAGACGGTCGCTCTTTCCGAGTTTGGGCAAAGGAAACCGGCTGAATTGTCGGGCGGACAGCGCCAAAGGGTTGCGCTTGCGCGTTGCCTTGCGCAAGGGGCAGGCACGGTACTCATGGACGAACCGCTCGCCAATCTGGATCCGCACCTCAGAGGCGTCATGGAAGAAGAGCTTTCAAGCTTCCACAGGGCCAGCGGTGGAACGACACTTTTCATTACCCATGATCAGCGCGAAGCAATGGCGCTGGCCGACAAAGTGGCTGTGATGTGGGACGGCAAAATTCTTCAGGTGGACGATCCTGACACCTTGTATCGAAGGCCGATGTCGAAAGAGGTCGCGGGCTTTATTGGTCGAAGCACGCTCTTGCCCGTGAGCATCAACCGTGTTTGGGAGAACCGGGCAGAGATCGGTTTTGGTGGCATTGAATTGGCAGTTGAGTGTCCGCATAATGCCGTCCCCGGACAAGGCACGTTGCTGCTTCGACCAGAGCATATTGTTCTGACAAGCAGCTCATCTGGTTTTGAAGCCCGTGTGGTTCGGACGGTCTATCGCGGGGGTATCTGGGACGTCTTTGTTTCGATGCCCGGTTTGGACCAGCACTTGATGATGTCGCTTCATCGACAGGCTGCTCCGGGAGACAGGCTTCGTCTCGACGTTCTTCGAGGCTGGGTGTTGCCTCAATAGGCAGCTCGCAAACTTGTGCTTGGACCTTGAGGACATCTTTCGCAACTTTGTTTTCAAAGATCTTTCGTTCTGAAGGGGTCGTTTGTGACGTTTGTTACATCGACGTTGTGAGTGTTGATCTAACGAAATTCTTCAGGAAATTAGCAAAAGCAAATTGATTGATAAGTGAGAAAATCAGGAAATGAAGTCAGGAAATACAAGATCGTTGAATCCGTACATTGCTAAAATTGCAATCGCTTTGACAAGCTTCTCTCTCCTGAGTGTTGGAGCTCAGGCACAGCAAATTAGTGTGGTCGCTTTGGAAAATGGCGCGGTCTTGAAATCCTATACTTCGGAGTTTGGTGGACGCAACAGCGGTTCCTGGATCGCCCTCGCCTTGATCGACGGCGATCCGACGATCGGCTGGTCGAGTGCACAACATCAGAGTGCCCCTAATGAATTTGTTTTTGAGTTGGCAGAGGACTACGTCCTCGAAGCGCTATCATTTGACAACACTCATACTGATGAACCGACACACCCTGGTATTTCTGCGCAAGGTGTAAAAGTCTTTGTCTCGGATGACAGGGCGGACGGGCCTTACCGAGAAATCTATCAGGGAAATATTGCTCCGACCGGGATCACTACGGTGGGTCTGGAGAAAAAGGAGACTGCACGGTTTGTAAAGCTCTTGCTTTCAACAAATGGGGGACACGCTGAATATACAGAGTTGATGGAATTTGCAGCATTTGGTCAACCGCAGGGAAATCGCCAACAGACCTCCAATTTTTCTGGCGTCTACACAACAAATTGGGGCCCGTTCTACCTGAAATTTAGCGATGGTGAACTGAGCGGCTGCTACGATCATGACAATGGTAAGTTCGTCGGAACATCCGTTGGTGGTGTCATGAATATCGAATGGCGAGAGGATGGCGAGGATTCAGGCAGTGCGGTTCTCGCTCTTTCGGCCAGCGGAGATCAGTTTAGCGGACTTTGGTACAAAAATGCTGAGCTTCATGGGACATGGATAGGCAAGCGTTCAGTCGACCAGGCAGGAGCGCCGCAATGCGCAGCAATAGTGCAAACCTCCACCAAGTCGAAGGTTGCGCAATCCCTCGATGCTTATGGCGTGACACGGCTATACGGTATCTACTTTGATTTCGATTCCGACGTTATCAAACCAGAGTCCGCGACTACGCTCAATCAGGTTCAAGCTTGGCTAAAAGACAATCCTGGAAAGAGAGTTGTCTTCGAAGGGCATACCGATGCCAAGGGAAGTGATGCCTACAATCAATCACTTTCGGCAAAGCGTGCTGCGGCAGTTGTTCGCTGGCTCTCTGGTCAAGGTGTCGACATCGGCAATCTGACGCATGTTGGTCTTGGTGAGATCCAGCCGGTTGCGGACAATGCTACCGAAACCGGCCGCAGTCTAAACCGGCGTGTCGAAATGAAAATCCTGAATTAGAAACGGAAGGAGAAGCCTATGATCTGGCTTCTCAATCCTTCCAGGGAATGGTGCCGTTTGGAACGCGATTGGCCAAAACGTTCATGGCCAGCATGATGAAGATGGTTGCACCTACCACAACGGCTGACATGGCGGCTGCCAGTGTGGTGTAACCGCCGTCTTCATAGTTGAAGATAGTCGTTCCGATGGTCTCGTTTCCCGTTGACCAGAGCAGCGCTGATACCGTGACTTCATTGTAAGCCGTGAGAAAGACAAGGATTGCACCGGAAGCTGCGGATGGTGCGGCTAGAGGAGCAAATATCTTGCGCATGCGCCTGAAAAACCCGGCTCCCGATACCCGTGCCGCATCGTCCAGAGAAGCGTCCATTTGCAAAAATGCGGCCATGACAGGCTTCAATCCAACCGCAAGAAACACGGAGACATATGCAATCAGGATGATCCAGATCGTGCCATAGAGCGAGATACCAAGAAAAGGGATCGGTCGGATAAAGGCCAGAATGAATGCGATCGACATGACAAGGCCCGGAACCGCAAAAGCGATTTCCGACTGGGTCAACGCCAGTCCGGCCAAGCGCCTGTTTCCTGAACTTCTGTGAGCAAGATAATAGCCGAGCAGCAAACTCACAGCGGCGATGACAAATGCGCTTAGCCCGGCAATCAATGTCGAATTGGCAAATGCCCGGATCGTGACCGTCTGGCGCCAGAGAACTTCGGTGAAGTTGTCCCATGTCAGGGTTCCGAGCGACAGCGGCAGGCCGTAGGTCTTCACCAAAGACGTCGCAAGCAGGGAAGCTGCTGGAAGCAAGAGGACGCCGGCGACAAAGACCCAGACGATGCCTTCGACAAGGAACCGCTTGGCGCCGAGTGAAATCGCCAGAGGGTTCTGCGGCAGCCCGATGAGGCTTGCGCGCATGCGGCGCTGCAACAGGCTTTGTAGAAAAATGGCGGCAAGCGCGACAAATGCCAGGATGACGGAAATCACGGCGACATTGGGCAGAATGTCCGGTCCGAAGCTGGCCAGGCGCCGCCACACGAGCACCGGCAAGGTTGTGTAACGTGCCGGAATACCGATCAGCGCATTGATGCCGAAGTTGCCAAGCGCAGCAACAAAGGCCAGCGCAAATCCGGCCAAGAGCGATGGGCCAAGGAGCGGGAGCGTTATCCGGCGCAGCATCAAGGCAGCGCTAGCACCGGAGATTCGGGCGGCATCGGAAAGCTCGCGCGGAAAGGATCGCAAGGCAGCGCGGACAAGCAGAAAAACGAGTGGACTGTGCTGCAGCGTCAGCAAAAGCACCAGGCCTTCGCGTGAATAGAGCGGATGTGTCGACCCCAGTTCGGGTGCGAGGCCCAACCATTGTAAAACAGGGCTGGCGGGGCCGAGCGCCTGTATCCAGGCTATGGCTGTGACGTGCGGTGGGATCATCATCGGCAAGAGGATGAGGAAGACAAGCAGGCCTTTCGCGCGAATGTCGGTCAGGCCGATGAGCAGAGCGAGGCAAGTTCCGAGGATAGATGCGCCAAGTGCTGACCAAAGGCTGCTCTCAATGGAATGCCAAAGCGCCCGCTGGACCGAGCGGTTCTGAATCGCCTCCAGAAGCGGTCCAAGATCCAGGCTGCCTTCACTTGCCAGTCCGGTTTTGAACAACAACAGTAGTGGCAGGCCGCATACTGTCGTCGCACCGACCACAAGCAGCAATAGTGTTGTTTTCTCAGGGGCAAGCTTTGAAAGCATGCGTCTTCAAATTACTCTGTTTTTGTTGCCTAGGAATGCAGCGCATATGGACGCAAAGGCAAAAAGACAACGCAGGGCGAGAAAGTCCGCACTGCGCTGTCTTTGGTGAAGGGATGTCTTTTCAGCCGCCGAAGATTTCGCTGAACTTCAACTTGTTGGCCTGATCTTGTTCAAGGGCCGTGACCGGGTCAAAGTCCATCAGTTTGATCGTATCGCGTGCTGGAAAGCCGTCTGGTGCTGTCACTGCCGGATGTGCGGGCAGATACCCTTGCGAGGCAGCCAGTTTTTGACCTTCCTCAGAGATAAGGAAATCTACAAAGGCCTTAGCGGCGTCGGGGTTTTGCGCAGTGGTGAGAATTGCGACCGGCTCCGTCACTGCAGAGACACCTTCTTCCGGGAACACAAATTCAACCGGGGCACCCTTTAGTTTTTCGCGGATTGGCAGGAAGTCGACTACAAAACCGTACAGTTTCTCACCGCCGGCGATCGCCTTGTAAGTTCCGCCGTTGCCGCCCTTCGGATTGGCACCTTGATCTGCAAGGCCTTCGTAGAAAGCCCAGCCCAGATCTGGATTGGATGTCAGCGCAGTCATATGGATCGTAGCGGCACCGGATGTCAGCGGTGACGGCATCGCCAATTTGTCCTTGGCCTGCTCTTTCAGGAGATCCTTGTAGGACGTCGGCTTCATCGGCGCGTTTGTGTTGTAGACGATGCCCGTGGTGATCAGCTTGGTGGAGAAGTAGGTTTTGTCTTTGTCCATGATCGCCGGGTCATACGCAGCAACGTCTGCGCCCTCGTGCACCATCAGGCGGCCTTCTTGTTTCAGGCCTTCCATGGTGACCATATCAGCGATCAGCAGGACGTCCGGTTTCGGTGCTCCCGCCTCGAATTCGGCGCGCAACTTGGCCATCATTTTGGTGGTGCCATCGCGAACCCATTCGACTTCGACACCCGGATGCATTGCAGAGAACGCGTCGACGGTTGCCTGTGCGTCGGCATTCGGTTGTGACGTATAGAGGACGAGTTTGCCTGTTACATCCTCAGCGTAGGCGGAAACGGACGCCGCAGCGAAGAGGCTGGCTGCAATCAGAAGCTTTTTCATTTGACAGATCCCTTTGGCTGAGCCGCGTTGGTTGTTGCGGTCAGGCAATCGGGTATCAGTCTTGTGTGACAGATTTTTTCGACCGACAGGCAAATAGATGCGACCTTTCAGATTCTTGCGCGAGATCTGGTGTTTGCCGGAGTTCTCGGCCTGAAGGGCGTTCCTCAAATTGTGTTCGCTTGTATGCAAGGATTGCCGGATGCGCACCGGTCCGCTATCACCGCTGCACACGGTTCTAAATCGATTTGAGAAAGGCGTTGTTCATGAGCTCTGAAAGTGCTGTCGCGGAAATCGGGCTGATTGGTCTTGGCACAATGGGCGGCAACCTCGCGCTCAATATTGCCGAGAACGGATTTCAGATCGCGGTCTATAACCGCACCACCGAAAAGACAGATCAGTTCATAGAAAAAGCCGGTGCTCTTGCTGACAAGCTTGTGCCGACGAAAACGCTTGAGGAATTCGTTGCCTCCATCAAATCGCCGAGAGCTGTCATTTTGATGGTGCCAGCCGGCGAGGCTGTCGATGCACAGATTGAAGCGCTGCGCCCTTTGCTTGATAGCGAAGACCTGATTATCGACGCTGGCAATGCTAACTATCATGATACCAACCGCCGGGCGTCAGAGGCGGCGGAAAAGGGACACCGCTTCATGGGTATTGGTGTGTCTGGCGGTGAAGAAGGCGCGCGTTTCGGTCCGTCTATCATGGGCGGTGGTGCGAAGGATGCATGGGACCAGGTTGGCCACATTCTTGAAGCCATCTCAGCAAAACACGAGGACGAACCTTGTGCGGCCTATCTCGGAGAAGCGGGCGCGGGCCATCTCGTGAAAACCGTGCATAACGGTATTGAATATGCCGACATGCAGATGATCGCTGAAGTCTATGGCGTTATGCGCGACGGCTTTGGAATGAACTCGTCTGAAATCGCGCGCGTTTTTGAAAAGTGGAATGGGGGCATCCTTCAATCCTACCTGATCGAAATATCAGGGAAGGTCGCCGGGACCGCTGATCCTGAAACCGGCCGACCGATGCTCGACATCATTTTGGACAAGGCCGGGCAGAAGGGTACCGGGCGCTGGACCGCAATCGAGGCCTTGATGCTGGGAACACCGGCCAGCGCCATTGAGGCTGCCGTCGCGACGCGAAATATGTCGGCACGATTGGACGAGCGTAAGGCCGGGGAAGCCGAATTCGGTGCCGCACCCAGTGAAATGGACCGAGAAGCTGTGACCATCGATGCTTTGGAAGCAGCACTGGTTGCCGGCAAGATCGTTTGTTATGCGCAAGG
This sequence comes from Labrenzia sp. THAF82, assembly GCF_009363435.1. Taxonomy (GTDB): domain Bacteria; phylum Pseudomonadota; class Alphaproteobacteria; order Rhizobiales; family Stappiaceae; genus Roseibium; species Roseibium porphyridii. The sequence continues at coordinate 1,371,619 of NZ_CP045354.1, forward strand.
GTTCGGGCTGATCCTGGAAGCTGCACGGCAATATGGCTGGGCGATGCCGTTGCCGCAAATTGCGCGTATCTGGCGCAATGGCTGTATCATCCGTTCTGCCATGTTGAACGACATGTCTGCAGCACTTGCTGATGATTCAGAACGCAATCTGATGCTGGCTCCGTTCTTCTCAGACAAGCTCAAGGAAACAGAGGCAATGCTGCGTCAGGTCGTGGCACAGGCAGCACTTCACGGTCTGCCCGTTCCGGCCCTTTCAGCGGCACTTTCCTATTTCGACATCATGCGCACCGGCAGGTCGACTGCGAACATGTTGCAAGGTCAACGCGACTTTTTCGGCGCACACGGCTTTGAACGTACAGACAGGGATGGTGGCGGCTACCACGGTCCTTGGGCAATGGGCTGACCATACGGTCTGAAGGTTTTTCAGCGCAGCTCATTTGGTTGATTGAAACAGGACACGGCGGCCAGTGTGGCCGCCGTGTTTTTTATAGGCTGTTGGAATTTATCGAACTCTCATGACGTCTGAGCTACGCCCATTCAGAGTTCCTTTTCGACATAGTCCTCGTGCTTTGGTCCGATGAGGGTGTCGATTTCTGAAACAATGGCTTGCGGGAGTGCCCCGAATTCCAGGGCCCCTGCAAGTTCCTGGATCTGGGCGACCGTTCGGGCACCAGGCAAGGGAAAATTGCGATCCGATTTTGCCCAGAGCCAACCAAGTGCGCCCTGTGGCAAGGATCTGCCATTTGACTGGAGCAGGTCGCGAACTGTATCCAGTTTTTCCAGAAACTCGGCGTTGGGCTTGCCGTCCTTGTAGTAGGTCAGCCACATCTGTTCCGTTGATCGGATGTCATCTTTAGGCATGACAGAGCCTTTCCGATAGTTTCCGCCCAGCAGACCCATCGCCAAGGGAGAGCGAATGAAGGCAACAAGGCCTTGGTGCGCGATCGCTTTGCGGATTTTGGGTGTATCGCAAAAGACGTTCGTGCCGTGTTCTATGGCCACGACGCCGTCTCTCCTCGACAAGGCTTCGACATTGCCTGTGAAGTCAGTGCTCCAGCCATAGCCTCGGATCTTTCCTGCTTTGCGCGCTTTTTCCATCTCTTCGAAAATGGGCATCGCGCGATCGACCGGCAGTGAATTCAGATGGAGAAGGACGATGTCGAGGCAGTCGCGCTGGAGTCTTCCGAGGCTGTTTTCAATCGCTGGAAGCACGCTGTCCGGACTTGCCTCTTCGCCAAGAATTTCCTTTGTGGTCTCGTCGATTGCCAGGCCCAATTTGCTGACGATTATGGCGTCGGGACGATTGACAAGAGCTTGGCCGAGAAGCCTCTCCGCATGTCCAGCGCCGTAAGCTGCGGCCGTGTCGAACAGGGTAATACCACCGTCCAGAGCGGCGTGAATGGTGCGAATGGATTCAGAGTCGTCGCTGTTTGAATATCCGAGCGGACGCCCGTCCTTGAACATTGGGCCGCCGATTGGCCAACATCCCATCCCGAGTGGCGAGATCTCTTTTGAAAAAATATGCATGGCTTTTTCCTGTCGTTTCGACGGGAAAGTGCCATGCACATCATTGCGCATCCATAGAACAATCTGAAACCATCGTTTCAAGATTGAAACGAACTCCGCGGAACCGCATCACAGCGATTGCGAAACGGTTCGTGGCAAGTTCAGATATCAGCTTCCTGCCTGGAGGCCTGTGTCCATCAGCGACTTGATTTGAGCTTCGCTCGTGCCGGCGACAACACGTCCGAGCTCCTGATTGCCTTTCAACACAAGCAAAGTGGATCTGCGCGGGATTTTCCGCGAAGTCGTGACTTCGTGCTGCCGGTAGTCATCCCAGTCGACACGAACAAAAACCATCGCCTGATCGTATGCCGGGTTGGCACCGCGAAGTGCGTTGATCACACGCTCCTGCCGGGCACAGGTTCCGCACCATGACGCTGCGTAGTCAACGAACACCGTCTTGCCTGCAGAAAGCTCTTTTTCGATAAGGCCGGGAGCATAGTCAAGGGTTTCGCTGGCAAATGCGGTGCCGGGCAGAACTGTTGCCGCTAGTCCGGCTGCAGCGGTTGAGAGGAGAAAGTGACGGCGGTTCATCGGGTATCCTTTCCAGTAAAGGGTCAGAAACGAACAGACAGGTCCTGAAGCCAGATCGGCATGACGCTCATCGCCCAGGCATCGACCATGTGATGGACGTTGAAGATCAACAGCACGCCGACTGTCAGGAATACGAGGCCCATGATGGGTTTGGATCTTTCGGCCAGGCCGCGCAACTTGTCGGTTCGATTGCGCAGAGTTTCACCGGCACCCAGTCCCAACCCGACGATCAGTGTCGACACACCGAGAGCGAAGAAGCACATAATGAGTGCAGCCCAGGTGAGACTTTCTCCCTGTGAAGCAAGAGCAATTGCGCCACCCAGTGTCGGGCCGATGCAGGGCGACCAGACGGCACCCAGAAGGATGCCGCCAAGAAACTGACCGCGCAGGCCGCTTGTGTCGGTAGATTGCATTTTCTGGCCGGCGGAACCGGAAAAGCCTGCTGCTGCAAGCTCAAAGCGTTGGCTGAACGCAGGCACCAGCAGAACAAGACCGAAGACGATCATCAACGTTGCGCCGACTTTTGACATCAATTCTTCCGTCAGGCCGATGGCGTAGCCAAGCGTGGCAATCAGCATGCCAACGGTGACGAAGGAAACGCTCATGCCTGCCGCAAGCGCGATAGGAGCGCGCCGGTCAGCGTTCAATGCGGATGCCAGAACGATGGGCAGGACCGGCAGGACGCAGGGATTTATGAGTGTTAAAAGGCCTGCGAGATAAGCGAGTGGTAGTTCAAGCATATGGTCCGGGCAGTGCTGGTCTGTTGATCACAAAAGCCGGCCGGTTGCTGCCGGTCGGCTCCGCACCGTAGATAGGTCGGTGACGGGTTTCTGTCCGCTAAAGTCTGATCACAAATTTGTTGGCTGATCCTATTGGGCCAGACCGAGTGCTTCCATGTTCGCGATCGAAGCCGGGAGCTTTGCGTGATCCTTGATCTCAACAATCAGGCGAGGATCGCTGTCGAGTTTACCGATCGCATTGAAGACTGACTGCCAGTTGATATTGCCTTCACCAAGAGCCCAGTGCCGATCGGCGTAGCCATCTGCATCCTGTAAATGCATATGACGGAGTTTGCTTCCTGCTGCCTTGACGAAATAGTCGACCGGTGGTGCTCCGGTAGAGCCGTGGGCGTAGTGCGCGTGCCCGGTGTCGATGGATATCCTGACCGCTTTTGAACCGAAGCTTTCCGCAAGTTCAATACGGGCATAGGGATCCTTGTCCTCGATGTTTTCGATGACCAGTTCGCAGCCGATATCCTCTGCGCGTTTGACCGCGTCCTTCATCGTCAAATGACACAGTTCGATCTTGCGATCTCTCGCGCCGTCGTAATTGTCGAGATTGTTGTGGTCCCAAGTGGAATAGGGACTATGAACCACCATATGAGTTCCGCCCAGGGCATCACATACTTCAAGCCCTTGCAGCAGGCGCTTTTTGACGATCTCACGAATGTCGACATCAACCGGGTCGATGGTAAAGCCCCAGAATGGGCCATGAATGCCAACGCGGCCGGTGTGTCCGTCAAGAAGTGTCTTGGCCTCGTCGACCAGCGGCTGCCAGTCACCATTCAACGTTTCGGCCGGCCAGAAGTCCTGAAGTTCGAGGTCCCGTTGCTTCTCAAGCATCAGGCTCCGATGCGTTTTCAGCGAAGTCACGTTCAGGGCTGCGCCCAAAATAGGAAGGTCTGGCATGGTGGCACCTATGTTCAATATGGCTTTTCCCTGTCAGATAAGTCGCAACCCTTGACACTATTGCGACGTTTGCATCGTCTTGTTTCAATATCCTTTTTTGCGATCGACGCTTTCAGGCAGGCAACCAGTCCGGAAATAATGGTTGATGTTGTCTGCGACGATCTGGGACGCAGTCGATGTAATTGTTGGTGCGGATATATGCGGCAGGATGGTCACACTGCCGTTGCTCCAAAGTGGGCTTTCGGGAGGCAAGGGCTCATTGTCGAAGACGTCAAGAACAGCATGGCTCAGTTTTCCGCCGTCCAGTGCTGCGATCAGAGCCGGCGTTTCAATGATCGGGCCGCGCGCAAAATTGATGATGGCAGCGCCAGGTTTGCAGCTTTCAAAGGCGGTTGAGTCAAGCAGCCCACGTGTTTCATCGGTCAACGGCATCAAAAGCACAAGAATGTCGGCTTGTTTCAAGACAGCCTTCAAACCGTCTTGGCCGGAATAGGTTCTGATGTCGTCGAGCGACTTTTCGCTCCGGCTCCAGCCAATGACATTGAAGCCGTTTGATATCAGCCTTTTGGCTGATGCGATGCCAAGCTTCCCAAGACCAAGAATTGCAATGGTACGGTGTGCGGGAAGGAGTAGCTCATGTCCCTGCCAGACGCGCTGATGCTGCTGCGCCATGTACCTTGGCATATCCCGATGGAGGTAAAGAGACCAGGCAAGCACCGCCTCCGACATGGTCTCCGCCATCTGGGGATCGGTCAGGCGCACTATCAACGGGCCATCCTGGGGCAATTCTGCGGTCAAGCGCTCAACACCGGCCCAAAGACTTTGCACCCAGACCAAGTTTGGCATTGCCGCAACTTTGGCAGGATCCGGGTTGGCAACAATTGCAACGGTTGCCTGCGAGCGTTCCTGTTCACTCAACGTGTCGAAGGCTTTGACTTCGGCAATATCCGCCAAGGCAATTGGCAACGCGGTGCGCCAGGCCTTTCGCTCGTCCTCACTTGCTTCGGAAACGAACGGCACAATCGGTTTCATCTGTCGAAGACCCCTGCAGCGTCAGCGAAGCCTTTCACTTCTATCGGGTTCCCGGACGGATCCAAGAAAAACATCGTGCTTTGTTCCCCGGGCTGGCCCGCGAACCGAATGGTCGGCGCAATAACGAAGTCGAGGTTAGCGGCTTCGAGCCGTTGCGCAAGAGCCTTCCACTCTTCCATGGCCAGCACAACGCCCAGATGGGGCATCGGAACCATGTGGTCACCGACCTTTCCGGTGTTTGTTGTTTCGAATGGCTTGCCAAGATGCAGAGAGAGTTGGTGTCCGAAGAAATTGAAGTCCACCCAGGTTTCAGTGCTTCGTCCTTCCTGGCAGCCGAGCAAGCGACCGTAAAACGTACGTGCTTCATCCAGGTCGGTTACGTGGTAGGCGAGGTGGAAGCAGGGTTGCATGAGTTTCTCCATAAATTGAGCGTGCCTGTAGTAGCAGAACCCATGCAAAACAATTACTATCTTTTTTCTTCGATTTACGTAGGAAAATGTTTTGGATACGAGATTTCTGGAAAGCTTGATTGCCGTCGTTGAAAGTGGCTCGATCGCCGGTGCTGCCAGGGCACAAAACCTCACTGCCGCAGCTGTCAGCCAAAGAATACGTGTCTTGGAAACAGAACTTGGCTCTCGGCTGCTCGTCCGGACCTCTCATGCGGCACAGCCGACACCGGAGTGCCTTCGCGTTTTGCCCGCGGCGCGAGAGTTGGTGAAGGCTGCGCAGCGTCTGAGCTCTGCGACAGATGCACAAGGCCTGGGTGGACCTTATCGTCTCGGTGCGGTCTCGACCGTTCTTGTTGATTATGGTCCAACAATTATCGACACCTTCAAGGAAAATGCGCCCAAGGCAACGCTCACTATTCGGCCTGGTACCTCTCGCGTCCTCTACCAGGATCTTGTGTCTGGTCACCTGGATGCGGTCTTGATATCTGAACCGCCTTTTTCATTGCCTAAAAGCCTGCACAGCAGATTGTTCTGCGAAGAAAAGGCGGTTCACATTCTTCCTGCAGGTGTCGTCAAGAAGGACGTCGGTGACGCTGTTTTGCCCTGGATCGTCTATGACAGGGAAGCCTGGGGTGGTCGTGTGATCTGGAACGCCTGTGAGCGGATAATTCGCAGCGGACATATCCTTTGCGAACTGGATGGATTGGAGACGATTGCGCAGATGGTTGCACGCGGAGCCGGTCAAGCAATTGTGCCGGATTGGCGTGGTCTGAATGCTCAACGATCCAATCTGCAGGAACTGTCAATGACAACTACTGCAGTGCGCAAGCTGGTTCTTGTTCATCCGACTGCTTCTGTTGTCGCCTCTCTGACGGAATTGGTGCTCGCTGCGATTTCCAAAGCGCCTTGAAATTTGATTGCTGTGCCCGTTTTTTCAATCTCTGGGTGCATTTTTAGGGCTTCCGTTCGGTCAGCAAGAATCACTTTTTTGAAAGAAAACTAAATTTTATGACGATTGTAGGCATAAAAATGTCGCTTGGGGGCGCGCTATTGAAATTAACAATATGATTGGGGTGTGATTTGGGAGTATACTGTTGTGCTAACGGCTTCTTAGTGCAATGGTATTGCGTGTTGAGCTTCGGGCCGGTTTAAATACCGGCGATGATCCCATACGTTAGCGTTTGGCTCATCAGAGAGGCTGCAGAGCAAGAGTAGCGTATAAGCGTTAGATGAAGGCTAAATTAAAAATAATCAATATTCATGCCTTCAAGTCGGAACTTCGTTTCTTGCTTGATATACTTTCCAATTGGATGCGCTGGCACGTGAATACTTCGCGGATAGAATTTGCGAGCTGCGCCCATAAACACAATCAGCAAAAAGACTGTACAGGAGTGTTCCTATGAAGAAGTTGTTTGCCACGGTCGCCGCGACCGCGCTTGTCGGGATGGCGTCGTCAGCCATGGCCGAAGACTGCGGGACGATCACCGTTGCCGAAATGAACTGGGCGTCCGCAGGCGCAATCTCCCAGATCGACAAAATCATCCTCGAGAACGGTTACGGCTGTAATGTCGAACTCGTTGCTGGAGACACGATGCCGACATTCACTTCCATGAACGAAAAAGGTGAGCCGGACATGGCTCCCGAGCTTTGGATCAACGCCGTGCGCGAACCGCTCGACCAGGCTGTTTCCGAAGGCTCTTTGATCATCGGCGGTGAGATTCTCAACGAAGGTGGTGTTGAAGGCTTTTGGGTGCCGACGTTTATTGCCGAAGAACACGGCATTAAAACCGTCAAGGATGCTCTTGCCCGTCCTGATCTCTTCAAGGGAGCAGAAGACGACAGCAAGGGTGGCTTCTTCACATGCCCCACTGGCTGGAACTGCCGTATAACCACAGGCAACCTGTTCCGTGCGTTCGGCTTCGATGAAGCCGGGTTTGAAATGGTTGATCCAGGTTCTGCTGCAGGCCTCGACGGTTCAATTGCCCGCGCCAACGAGCGTAAAGAAGGTTGGCTTGGTTATTACTGGGCGCCGACGTCCATTCTCGGCAAATACGACATGACATTGCTTGACTTTGAAGTGCCGCATGACAAAGCCGAGTGGGACAAGTGCACCGTGGTTGAAGATTGTCCTGATCCGAAGCCGAATTCCTGGGTCAAGTCCGAAGTCTTCACCGTTGTGACGGACGATTTTGCCAACAAGGCTGGTCCGGCAATGGACTACATCAAGGGCCGTACATGGGACAACCGGACAGCCGGTAAGGTGTTGGCTTGGATGAGCGACAACCAGGCTGCCAATGAAGACGGCGCATACTACTTCCTGGAAAATTTCGAGGATGTATGGACCAAGTGGGTCAGCCCGGAAGCTGCCGAAAAAATCAAGGCATCGCTCTAAGCTGCCGAGACGAGACTGGAGCCCGCGCTAATGTGCGGGCTTTTCATTTGGGGCAAAACCATCGGGACGACACAGATGGACTGGATCGAATTTCCCTCGCTTAGCCGGGGCACCTTGCTAGCAATCAAGAAAACCATTGATGGATCATTCAAAGAGTTCACCAGGGCGTATGGTGACATCATCGACAGGATGTTCGATCCGTTACAGGACTTCCTGATTTTTCTTGAACAGCTGCTGATAAACTCTCCCTGGCCAATTGTGCTTGCAGCATTTGCTGTGATCATTTTCCTGTTGAGCCGGAAAGTGTCCATTGTGATCGGCACGGTTGTTGCGCTTGTTCTGATCGGGGTTTTCGGGCTCTGGGAAGACACGATGCGTACAGTCGCCATGGTGACGGTTTGCACCATGCTGGCAATTGTTCTGGGCATTCCCATCGGTATCCTCATGGCGCGCTCTGACCGTGTCCAACGGATGGTCAACCCGGTGCTGGATTTGATGCAGACCATGCCGAGTTTTGTGTATCTGATCCCGGTCGTCATGATCTTCGGAATTGGTAAGGTCCCGGGTCTGATCGCGGTCGTGATCTATGCAATCCCGCCAATGATCCGACTGACCAATCTGGGGATCCGGCTTGTCGATCAAGACGTGCTTGAAGCCGCAGACGCCTTCGGGTCCAATGCGCGACAGAAACTCATGAATGTCCAATTGCCGCTGGCCCTGCCAACCATAATGGCAGGCATCAACCAGTGCATCATGATGTCCCTGTCCATGGTCGTCGTTGCATCGATGATCGGCGTGAAGGGACTTGGACAAGAGGTCCTCAACGCGATTAACAACCAATACCTGACGGCTGGAATGCTGAGCGGTCTCTCAATCGTTTCAATCGCAATTATCTTTGACCGTGCGACCCAGGCATATGGCAAGCGCCTTCAAAAACACTCGGAGGTCGTCCATGGCTGAGGCAACCGGCATTGAGATCAAGAATCTCTACAAGATCTTCGGACCAAACGGCAAAGAGATGGTCCAGAAGGTCAAGGAGGGCATGTCCAAGACGGAATTGAACGAAAAGTTCAATCACGTGCTCGGTTTGAACAACATCAACATTTCGATGCCTGGTGGCAAAATCGAGGTGGTGATGGGACTGTCCGGGTCGGGTAAATCCACCTTGATCCGGCACATCAACCGGCTGATCGATCCGACCGACGGTGAGGTTCTTTATGGCAACGAGGACGTCTGCAAGATGTCCCAGGATGAGCTTCGCGAATTCCGCCGCCACAAGACTGCCATGGTGTTCCAGAAGTTCGCTCTGTTGCCGCATCGAACGGTCATGAAAAACACCGTCTATGGACTTGAAATCCAGGGCGTGCCGATGAAAGAGGCGGAAGAGCGGGCGGCCCGCTGGATTGCGCGTGTCGGTCTGGAAGGGTTTGAGGATCATTATCCGAACCAGCTTTCCGGTGGTATGCAGCAGCGCGTCGGCCTGGCGCGTGCGTTGACCAACGACGCCGATATCCTGCTGATGGACGAAGCGTTTTCGGCGCTCGATCCATTGATCCGCATGGACATGCAAACGGTTCTCCTGGATCTGCAGGAAGAGTTGCACAAGACCATCGTCTTCATCACGCACGATCTCGACGAAGCACTGCGGCTTGGCGACAAGATTGCAATTCTTCGAGATGGCGCTGTCATTCAACAGGGCTCGGGCCAAGACATCGTTCTCAATCCCGCAGATGCTTATATCGCCGACTTCGTGAAAGAGGTGAATCGCGGCCGCGTGATCCTGGTCGATACGGTCATGGATAAATCCAAGACCGTTGAAGGCGGACTGACCATCGAAAGCGGCATTATGCTCGAAGAAGCCGCGAAAACCTTCGCAGAGACCGGCGAGGGCGAAGCCTGTGTCGTCAATGGTGATGGACAACCAGTCGGCGTCCTGAACGTCCAGGACACCATCAGTGCCATGGTGACACCCGCCAGCCACTAACATGCAGCTCGGTTCAACATTCAAGGCCCCGGAAGAAATTCCGGGGCTTCGTCTTTTTGTGGCCGAACTGAAAGGGGCCGGTCAGTTCCCAGACCGATAGGGCCAGGACAACCAGTTGATCCTGCCCGAACCTTCTCCGCCAGGATCAGGCGAATTCGCGTCGGCCAGTTCCATCTGAACAGTATCGTTTTCGGTCGGACCAAGCCGCAGATCCCAGGTGTTGAATTCAGGGATTAATCTGCCGACTGCCGGTGGGCGTTCTTCAATGATTGAAAAGTGTTGCGGGGCCAGTCGCCCAATGTTTGCCAACAAGAAGAAATCGGCGATGCGCGCATCATAGCGTGCACGGACATGATCGACCTGGCTCAAAAGCAATTCCCGTTCGCCGTCCAATACGTCGAGCAGAGACCTCTGGCCACTGTCGAACTCTATCTGGAGACCCTTCACGGCACGCCGATTGGCTTCAATGGCGCGTTTGCCGGCTTTTGCCCGCAATCGGGATGCGGTTCTCTGTTTCATCGCGCGAATGACGTTCTCACGAATAATCTGCTGGGTATCGTCAAGCTCATATTCCTCTTGGGCCGCCGTGAACTTGGCACGCTTGACCGAAGAAATGTTGCGGCCGCCTGTAAAGAGCGGAGCTGAGACACGAACACCGAAGCGGAAATCCTCTTCGTCCTGATTGCCAAGGTTGCCGCGATATCCGTTTTCCCATTCACCTTCCAGGGATACCCGCGGAAGCATGTCTCCAACCGCGGCCCGTGCTGCGTAACGGGCAGCACGTGCATCTGCAGTCGCGGCGCGTATAGAGGGATTGTTTTGAAACGCGATCGTAATCGCATCATCTAACCCATCGGGTTCCAGTTTTTCGGGAATGCCGGGCCAACCCAGTTTGCCGGGCTTTTGTCCCGTCAGTCGTTCATAGAGCGCTTCCGACGCTTCCAGATCACCGACCGCTTGGTCTGAATTCCCTTGTGCCTCAGCAAGCCTGGCAAGCGCTTGCTCGATGTCGGTCTTCGTGGCATCGCCGGACTTGTACCGGGCCCGTGCAGCCTTCACCTCGCGTTGCACAACACCGGTATAGGCTTTCAGACGTGCGAGAATGGCCTTGTCCCGCACGACACGCAAATAAGCGTCAGCCGTGTTCAGCAGCAGTGTTTGCTCGGCGCTAATCAGCTGGTTGCGGCCGGATTCGGATTCTTCATGCGCCTGATTGAGTCGATTGACACCGGCAAAGCCCTGAAACAGGGTCTGCGACATGGAGACGCCAAGTTCGTGGAAGAACGCACGGTCGCTCGAGCCGCTTCGCGTTTTATAGGCATTTTGCTCGCCGAGATAAGATCCGGTTACTGTCGGCAGAAATTCAGACCTGGCTGTCCAGACACCCTGGTTCGTGGCCTGGTAACGTGACCTTTCAGCTTTCAGACCCGGATTGACCGCATAGGCCGATGCCATTGCCTCTTCAAGAGACTGCCCCTGTGCTGGCAGATTGGCGATGGCCACAACGAAGACAGAGACCCCGGCCATAGCACGGGCCAGCAGGGAGGTGATCCCCGGCGGCTGGTCGGTAGGGCTTGAAAGGGTTGTCATGGTGGCACCAGTTCGGATATCTGCGCCAACCGTAGTTTTTTATGGTTAATCAAAGGTAAGCCGATATGTGAAATGTCACATGTGCAATCGGCCGGATTTCACAATTAAGTCATTGCTTTATATGAACTAATATTGGCCCTTATATCAGGGTGCGAGTTTTTAACCGCAAGGTTAAATAGTAACCTGCAAATGCTATTGTCAAAAGCTGCAAAAAACTGAACTCAGCCGCGCGCAAAAAGAATAAAATTCACGTCGAATACGTGTCTTTTCTCAAACCTCCGCAGGAAGTTTTTTCCTGTTTCAAACAGATGACGAGGCTGAAACCGTGTTCCAATCGGAAACGGTAACTTTGCGTTGCGTTTGATATCTCAACAAAAATCGGGTCCGCAGTCTTGCAGGTCCGGGTTGCCTTGGAAGAACCGGGTTTGGCCAACTCATGGGGCTGGAAGCCTGACGGCTGCATGATGATCTGAATGGCAGCTGGAGTGGCAGAGAAAACGCGGTCGATAAACTTTTATCGATAATATTATCGATGATGAATTGATTTGCATCCAAAACGGTATTGCTGCGCCAGCGGGACGATCCCGTCGCTTGTTGTCGTTTGCCCTTTCAGGCATCGAGCCTGAATAGGATAATTCAATTTGGACAAAGGTTTGGGTGTTGTTCTCGATGTCATCAAGAGCCAAAGCAACACGTGTTGATAGCGCCTACGATCGGCTGAAGTCAGACATATTGACGGGCATGTTGCCACCGGGTTTTCAAGCGCCCGAGCCAGAAGTGGCAAGTCGGCTTGGTATGAGTCGAACACCTGTTCGCGAAGCGCTTATCCGGCTTGAGGCAGACGGGTTGGTGGAACTCATCCCAAGGCGTGGCGCGAGGGTCATACCCGTGACCGGCAACGACATTTGCGAAGTCTTCGAAATCCTGTCCGTTCTGGAGGCGCTGGCCGCACAGCGTGCAGGTGAAAACGATGCAAGCCAAGAAGTATTGACGGAAATTGAGGTGGTCAGCGATGAGGCCGATCAGGCGCTTGCTGCCAAAGATATTGATGCCTGGGCGCAGCTTGATGACAAGTTCCACAGGCTCATTGCCCAAGCGAGCGGCAACAATCGTCTTGAGGCCGAAATCAACGGGTTTCTCGATCAGGTGCTTCGAGCAAACACGGTTTTGCTTCGGCTAAATCAGGCACCGGCCTCATGTGCGGCCGATCACCGGAAGCTCACCGCCGCCATAAAGTCAGGGGAGGGCGGTGCTGCATGGGAGATTGCCCGCAGCCACCGCCTCAACGGATTGAAAACAATGAGGAAGCTTTTACAAGACTGCGGTCTCACACAAGTATAGGCATCCCCGAAAATCAGACTTTTGCTGGGGCCGGCCCCGTGGACTGCCCGATGATCAACTCGGCGTCCAGATGCAGCGAAGTCGGTTCACTGTTGGGGTTTGCGATCATGGCCAGCAGCAGCTCTGCTGCCTTTTCCCCGGCATAGCGTACGGATGATCTCGTGCAGGTGAAAATTGGTACTTCTCCGCTATTGGGAAGGAACGAAAGCGCATCGTCGTGGGTGATGATCGAGACATCCTTTCCGGTGACAAGGCCGCATTGGCCTATGGCGCGTGCAACGCCAATGGCTGAAATCATGGACGAAACCAGGAATGCGGTGGGAGGATTGTCTGACTTCAGCATCTCCATGGCATTGTCGCATCCATAGGGCTCGGTCATGTCATTGCTGCGCATGAGCGCCGGGTCCGGGGCCAGGCCCCGTTCCTTGACGGCGTCTTCAAAACCACGTCGGCGCCTGCGGGCGAAATCCATGTGTTCCAGGCCATTTAGAAGCGCGATGCGCGTGTGGCCAAGGTCCAGCAGCAAGTCTGTTGCCCGTTGGAATGCCCTGCGGTTGTTCATGTCAATCCAGCAGGTTTCGGTTTCAGCGCCAGCGATGCGGCCATGAACAACGAAGGGCAGGTTCAGGTCTTTTAAGAGGGCGTGCCGGTTCTCATCGTGAGCGGGCCCATGCACAATGACGCCATCTGCTTTTTTGCGTGAGGCAATCTGCCGATAGGCTTCTTCTTCCTGATCGTCTTCCACGACCGAAATGATCATGTCATAGCCGTGCTTGGAATAGGTTTCGCCGGCACCGGCGATGAATTCCAGGAAGATCGGGTTCATCATCTCATGGATCGAGCGCGGAATGACATGGCCTATGGCCATGGATCGTCCGGTGGCCAATCGTCGGGCCTGACTGTTGGGCGCATAGCCTAGCTTGTCAGCCATTTCGGCCACGCGCTTTCGGGTTTCTGCACTCACCTCAGGGTAGCCGTTCAAGGCGCGGCTGACTGTCGTTTGAGACAGGTTCAGCCGTTGTGACAGAATTTTAAGATTTACGCCCTTGCTCATGCTCGCCCAAAACGCTTTGAAAGCGCCCTCCCTTCAGGCAGTTATTGAAATCCAACATTAATTGGTGAGTTGCGCGCTTGACAAGTCCGGTTTGTAGAGACATGTTGAAGACGAAATCCAAAGCGGTTTGGATGCACGGTTCTGGTAGGATTACCGACATTCATCGATGTGCGGGTATTGCTGCCAGGTGGCGAGTTGTGCCACTTTTGATGGAGGGCCCCAGGATAGGGGCAATCTGGGAGGATTGAGATGAAATTTCGTTTGATGGCCTGCACTGCAGGTATCGCGCTCAGCCTTGCTTTCGGCGCCGGAGCGGCGTCTGCGGCTGACTTGAAGTTCCCGGTGGGCGAAGGTCCTTTCAACTGGGACAGCTATAACAAATGGGCGGAAAGCGCTCCTGATCTCAAGGGCCAGACCGTGACAATCGCCGGTCCGTGGTTGCAGCCGGAAGATGGCTATTTCCGCAGCGTGCTTGCCTATTTCGCCGAAGCAACCGGCGCTGAAGTCATCTACACCGGTTCAGATTCCTTCGAGCAGCAGATCGTGATCGATGCCGAAGCGGGCGCTGCGCCCAATATCGCCGTTTTCCCACAGCCTGGTCTTGCCTCTGACATGGCGGCCCGTGGATTGTTGACGCCGCTGCCGGAAGGCATGGGTGGCTGGGTTGCAGACAATTACGGCGCTGGTGACAGCTGGGTGAACCTTGGCACCTATCAGGACAAGGATGGTGCTGATCAACTCTATGGTTTCTTCTACAACGTCAACGTAAAGAGCCTTGTCTGGTACGTTCCGGAAAACTTTGAGGATGCAGGTTATGAAGTGCCTGAATCCATGGAAGACCTAAAAGCGCTGACAGAGCAGATCGTTGCAGATGGTGAAACACCCTGGTGCATCGGGTTGGGATCTGGCGCAGCCACGGGTTGGCCTGCAACCGACTGGGTGGAAGACATGATGCTGCGGACACAGTCCGCTGATGTCTATGACCAGTGGACCAAGAACGAAATCCCGTTTGATGACGAGCGCGTCGTCGCCGCTATCGAAGAGTTCGGCTGGTTCGCACGCGACGATGCCAAAGTTGCCGGTGGTGCGAACGCAGTTGCGTCGACCGATTTCCGGGATAGCCCGAAGGGTCTATTCTCCTCGCCTCCGCAGTGCTACCTGCACCGCCAGGCGTCTTTCGTGCCTGCCTTCTTCCCCGATGGTGTTGAATTCGGGTCCGATGTCGATTTCTTCTATTTCCCGGCCTACGCCGAGAAAGACCTCGGAAATCCGGTTCTGGGTGGCGGCACTTTGATGGCGATCACCAACCCGTCCGATGCCACGAACGAACTGATGAAGTTCTTCCAGCTTCCGCTGGCACATGAAGTGATGATGGCCCAGACTGGCTTCCTGACCCCGCACAAGGGCGTCAACCTGGAAGCTTATCTCAATGACACGCTTCGCGGTCAGGGTGAAATCCTCATCAACGCCACAACCTTCCGCTTCGACGGATCTGACCTGATGCCTGGTGGTGTTGGTGCGGGTACGTTCTGGACCGGCATGGTCGACTACACCGGCGGCAAAGACGCCAAGGAAGTGGCGAGCGAAATCCAGAAAAGCTGGGACGCTCTCAAGTAAGCTCCTCCAATGGCCGGCCCACTCGTGGGGCCGGCCTTTTTTATCCGATCAGCGGCAATAGCCGCGATCCGAAGTTTCCTTGCGACTGGATGCCCCCGGCAAGCCGGGCGTATCCCCATAATCAAATGGGAGGGAACGGCCGTGCTGACGGAAAATCCAGCAGTATTGGGCCTGCTAACCATCGTCATTGGCGTTGGTGGGTGCCTGGGATATTTCTATTTTTCAAATCTGATCCTCGACAAGTTGATCTTTCCTGCTTCAGGACCAAAAGCAGGATCCAACATCAACAGGGCAAACATGGTTCGACCATGGCTGTTTCTGTTCCCGGCGATCTTCGCGTTGACGCTCTATCTGGCCTACCCGGTCTTTGAGACGCTGCGACTGTCGCTGACGGACAGGGATCAGGGCGGTGCCTTTGTAGGCCTTGCGAACTATCATCAAATGATGGCGGAGCCGAAATTCTGGGAAGCTGTCCAGAACAACTTGCTCTGGCTGATTGTCGTTCCCGCGGCGTCAACGGCATTCGGATTGCTGGTTGCGCAGCTGACCGACCGGATCAAATGGGGCAACCTGGCGAAGTCCTTGATCTTCATGCCGATGGCGATCTCCTTTGTCGGTGCTTCGGTGATCTTCAAACTGATTTACGATACGCGCCCAGCCGATCAGAACCAGATCGGCGTCCTGAATGCTGTCTGGCTGAGGTTTGACGGTGGGATCGGATCCGTTCTGTTTCTTCAAGTTCTGCCGAGCCTCGTGCTGTTGGCTTTTGCAGGTATCGTCGCTTATGTCGCCTGGATCTTTGCGCGCGGGATCGTTGCAAAGGGAGAAGACAAATCGGTCTGGCTGTTGCCACTGCGCCTTTTTGTTGCCGTTGCCGGGCTCTGGCTGATCTGGACGTCGCTGAGCTCGCTATTGGGTGTCTGGACAACCCAACTTCCTTACGGCGAACCTCAGACCTGGCTGACAATTCCACTCTGGAACAGCTTTCTTCTGATGGTGGTTCTGATCTGGATCCAGACGGGCTTTGCCATGGTGATCCTGTCCGCCGCGCTGCGTGGCATTCCAGAGGAAACGGTGGAAGCTGCCATCATCGATGGTGCCAACCCGTTCCAGATCTTCTTCAAGATCAAGGTGCCCCAGATCATGGGAACGATCGTTGTTGTGTGGACGACGATCACACTGACAGTGCTCAAGGTCTTCGACATCGTGTTTGCCATGACCAATGGGCAGTGGGAGACGCAGGTGCTCGCCAACTACATGTATGACAAGCTCTTCCGGGCCAACGACTGGGGCGTTGGATCGGCAAGCGCGATCATCATCATGGTGCTGGTCACGCCGATCCTGGTTTGGAACGTCTACAACGCCCGCAAGGAGATGAAGTGATGGCCAGTATTGCTGGAAAAAAATCCGGCCTGACATGGGCCGTGCAGATTTCCGTCGCCTTTCTCGTGTTGCTCTGGCTGTTTCCGACAGTCGGGCTGTTCGTGTCGTCCTTCCGGACGGCCGACCAGATCTCGAGTTCAGGCTGGTGGGCAGCGCTCTTCCCTGCCGAACAGAACGAAGTCTACCGTGCGTCAGACCCTGACGACACGCGTGTGGCCGACGGCAACAATTTTGTCGTGACCGGAAACATCTTTGACGGTGAGCCGCGTGAAATCAGGTCCTGGGGCGTGTCGTCACGCAATGTGTCGGCCTATCAGCCCGGTGAAACCGCTGAGATGAAGGATGGCGAGACTGTCACGCTTGAAGCCGACGGCAGTTACGCCTGGCGGGGCAATGACAAGCAACTGTCCGGCCGCGGTCAGCGCATTTTCATCACCGCAACAGTGCCGCCGGAATTCACAACCGAGAACTATGAAACCATTTTGCTGTCCGGCTCCGGGCAGGACAACATGGCCAAGGCGTTCTTCAACACCCTGACTGTAACCATTCCAGCAACGATCATCCCGATTGTTGTGGCCGCCTTTGCTGCCTATGCACTGGCCTGGATGGAGTTTCCCGGACGGGCCTTGCTGATTGCAGCTGTTGTCGGCTTTCTCGTCGTCCCGTTGCAGCTGGCCCTTATTCCGTTGCTTCGGCTGCACCTGGAAATCGGTATAGGGAAGGGTTACCTCGGCGTCTGGCTCGCCCATACGGCGTTTGGAATGCCGCTCGCGGTTTATCTGCTTCGAAACTACATGGTCGGATTGCCGCGAGATATCATCGAAAACGCCAAGGTCGACGGCGCAACGGACTTTCAGATCTTCACCAAGATCATACTTCCGCTCAGCTTTCCGGCCCTGGCTTCTTTCGCGATCTTCCAGTTCCTGTGGACCTGGAACGATCTTCTCGTCGCCAAAGTGTTCCTGATCGACTCGACCGGTTCGACAACCGTGATGACCAACCAGATCGTGGAACTTCTCGGTACTCGTGGTGGAAACTGGGAAATTCTGGCAACCGCGGCATTCGTATCCATCGCCGTGCCGCTCATCGTGTTCTTCGCGATGCAGCGCTATCTCGTGCGGGGATTGCTCGCCGGATCGGTCAAGTAACATGAACATTTTCAATAATCGGGAGGAGCCGGCATGACTTCGTTGTCCCTGAAAGACGTCAGCAAGTCTTATGGCACCGTGGAAGTTCTCCGGAATATCAACCTGGAGATCGAACAGGGCGAGTTGATCGT
Source organism: Labrenzia sp. THAF82 (assembly GCF_009363435.1). Taxonomy (GTDB): domain Bacteria; phylum Pseudomonadota; class Alphaproteobacteria; order Rhizobiales; family Stappiaceae; genus Roseibium; species Roseibium porphyridii. The sequence goes on from NZ_CP045354.1 coordinate 1,389,525, forward strand.
ATTTGTCGGGCCGTCAGGCTGCGGGAAATCCACTTTGCTGCGCATGATTGCAGGCCTGGAACGCATCACCGGCGGAACGTTGGAAATTGACGACATGGTCGTCAACGATGTGCCGCCGGCTCAGCGTGGAATTGCAATGGTGTTCCAGTCCTATGCGCTTTATCCGCATATGACGGTCTACGACAACATGGCCTTTGCTCTTAAGCTGGCCGGCAAGTCAAAAGACGAAATAGACACCGCCGTGCGCGCCGCCGCAGACAGATTGCAGCTTACGCAATATCTGGACAGATTGCCCAAGGCCCTATCGGGCGGGCAGCGGCAAAGGGTTGCTATCGGCCGGTCGATCGTGCGTGACCCGAAGGTGTTTCTCTTCGATGAACCGCTTTCAAACCTCGATGCGGCGCTGCGCGTTGCAACGCGGATTGAAATTGCTCAGCTCAAGGAGAGCATGCCCGACAGCACGATGATCTACGTGACCCATGACCAGGTGGAGGCCATGACGCTGGCCAGCCGGATCGTGGTCCTTCACGGCGGTGACGTTGAGCAGTTCGGAGCACCGCTGGATCTCTATGAACGCCCTGCAAACACTTTCGTGGCGCAGTTCATCGGCTCACCGGCCATGAACCTTGTCGAGGCGACGGTAAAAGTCGCCGGTGGCCAGACCTCGGTGGTGATGTCGGATGGCGGCCATGCCGATGTGCCTATTGCATCGACGGATGCGGATGTCGGTAAGACCGTCAAACTCGGTGTGCGGCCGGAAGATCTGGTGCTCACGGAAAGTGACGACTATCTGGTCACAGCTGAAGTCGAAATCGTTGAAGCGCTTGGTGAAACGACAGTGCTTTACTTCAAGGCGCAGAACGGGAATCCGGGTCTTATTGCAAAGCTCCCGGGTATTCACGAGATCAAGCGTGGCACCAAGGTTCGGCTAACGGCAGCCGAAGAAAAGCTGCACCTGTTCGATGCCGACGGAAAGTCCTTCCTTTACAGGTAATCGACTGGTCGACTGTATCCGCCTTTTGCCAACTTGCACCGTCCCTTCCCAATCGGGGAGGGCCGTTGCGTTTCAGCCCCGCCAAAGTGGGATCTTTGAATTTTCATAGTGTTTCCCTGGCTCCGGGGAGCCACAGCTTCATCCCATTCAGTCGCTCCTTTTGGACGGATCCGAACCTTGAGACTTCGTCGTGTGCAGTCTTGGTTTGTCATCTGGCGTGATGACGCGCTAAAACTGTCATATCATGTTCATATGAGCGTCTAATAAGGTTCATATGAACATGATTTATCTGGCTTCGAAGCTTTCGTTTTTCGAACCAGCAACAAGCTCTTTCAGAAGGGTTTTCCGGCACGTGCCGGAAAGAGCGATACGGCGTCGGGTTATAAAGCATATGCTTGGGCAAGTAGATATTTCAAAACGTCAGGCTGAAATTTCAGATCTCGTTCAAAAGGCAGGTTTTGCATCTGTCGAAGAACTCGCCGATCGTTTTGAAGTTACCACACAGACAATCAGACGGGATGTGAACCGCCTGTGTGAGCTGGGCATACTCAGACGAACGCATGGCGGCGTTGAGCCTCCGGCACCAGCTTCCAACATTCACTATTCGACTCGGCAGATCCTGAATCTTCCGGAAAAGCAGCGGATCGCAAATCTCGTTGCCAGCAAGATCGAAAACAATACTTCTCTCGCATTTTCAATCGGCACGACGCCCGAAATTGTCATGCAGGCCCTGACAGCAAACGAAAAACTGTCGATTTTCACGAACAATCTGAATGTTGCCTTTTCGGCGTCGATCAACCCGTCTTTTCAAGTGACGATTGCAGGTGGGCGTCTACGGCATGGCGACCGAGATGTGCTCGGATCTGCTGCACAGGCTTTCTTTTCCAACTACAAGGTTGATGTCGGGATTTTTGGTGTCGCCGGCGTTGACGAAGATGGCACGCTTCTCGATTTTCACGAAGACGAGGTGGCCGCGCGTCAGTCAATCCTCGCCAACTGCCGCAAATCCTATCTGGTGCTTGATCACAGCAAGTTTGGACGCAGCGCTCATGTGCGCGGTGGAGTCTTGAGCGACGTCGATGCCATATTCACCGATCGTCCCGTTCCGCCTGCAATTCTCTCAGGTCTTAAGGGGACACAAACGCGGGTGTATGTGGCTGGCACGCCCCGTATCTGATTGTCTGTCCGACGAAAAATCGCGGCAACAGGCAAGGTTTCTGCTGTCTTGCAAACAGTGTGAAAACCTTGACATCTTCAGGACTGTGAGATGTCAGATTTTGGTATTTTTGCGTTCATCCAATTTGCATTGTCCAACCTGCTGAGAGTTGCGTTTCTCCCCACAAATTGAAGCGGGGAGTTGCAATCGCGCGAAAAGTTTCCGAAAAGAAAAGGCAAGCGAATCCCCCTTCCAAAAGTAGAATTGGAGTATGGGGGCGTTTGTGGTAAAGATTTTAAATCGATTAAAATGACAGAAATCCGGGAAAACCTGGATTCAGTTTGTGAGGAAATGCTCGTGTCAAAATCGTTTCTTGCCGTTGGCGAATGCATGGTTGAAATGGCGCCGACAGCAGAGGGAACCTATTCGATGGGGTTCGCTGGAGACACATTGAACACGGCCTGGTATGCCCGACGCGCATTGCCTGATAGTTGGACCGTCAGCTACCTGACGGGCGTTGGCCGCGATCAGATTTCAGATCAGATGTTGGAGTTTTTGAAGAGTTCCAACATCAATACCGACCAAATCCGAAAGTTGGATGATCGAACGGTTGGTCTCTACATGATCCAGCTGAAAGACGGCGAGCGGAGTTTTGCCTATTGGCGTTCGCAATCAGCGGCCCGATGCTTGGCCAGCGATCCTGAGCATCTGGCACGAGCCTTTGGAAATGCCGGTTTGATCTACTTCAGCGGCATCACGCTCGCTATTCTTTCCGCAAAGGATCGTTCCGCGTTTATGGATGCCTTGAAGTCGGCCCGTGTCAGCGGTTCCAAAGTGGCTTTTGATCCGAACCTTCGGCCGCGGCTATGGGAAAACCTTGAAACCATGCGGTCGGTCGTGACCGAGGCCGCGGGTCATTGTGATTTTGTGATGCCGTCTTTCGAGGACGAGCTGGAACACTTTGGTGATGCAACCCCTAAAGACAGCGCTGAAAGATATCTTGCAGCCGGAGCTGATATGGTGGTGGTCAAAAACGGCCCTGAAGACGTTGTCTGTGCGCGCCGCGGTGAGCATCAAAGTTATACGCCGCAACCCGTCGGCAGCATTGTGGATACGACGGCTGCCGGAGACAGCTTCAACGCAGCCTTTCTTGCTGACTACCTGATTTCGCAAGATGTTGCTTCAAGCGTCGAGGCCGGGGCAAAACTGGCCGCGACGGTGATTCAGCATAGAGGTGCGCTGGTGAAAATTCTTGAGCCGGCTTAGGAGCGGCGCTTGGCCACTCTTTACCCTAACTGTCAGATTTTAAAAGCGTCTCACCTAGTTTGCGACTTTTGTATATTGTAAATTCTTGCAATATCTAATTATTACCTAAAGGCGAAAACGTTAAGTCTATATTTTATTATTAACCTTACCTTTGCCGGGAATTTCGGGCTGATGAAACCAAAAATACCACTAAGGAAGGGACGAAAATGGCTTTCCGTCTCGCAAGAAAAATACCCGCGATGGTCGTTGGGGCTGCCGCAATTGTTGGCGTCGGCATCGGCTTGGCCAGCTATTTCACATCTGTGGCCAGTATCGATGAATTGACCAAGCAAAGGCTTTTGGCGGCAGCTGAAACCGGTTCAGCGGAAATCCGCGCCTACCTGGAAACGATTGAGCATCAACTTGTTTTGATAGCCGAGAACCCGGGAACGGTCACCGCAGTCCACGAGTTTTCGGCTGCGTGGCAGGAAATGTCCGAGGAAGGGGTAAATCTGGAGACCGCGCTTCAGGATGCCTATATCTCGAACAATCCGCACCCGACTGGAGAGAAAGATAAGCTTTACGCCGCAGATACCGGCACAGCTTATGATGACGTCCACGGCAAATACCATCCTTGGTTCCACAAGCTTCAGCAGGATGAAGGCTATTATGACGTCTTCCTGTTCGATACCGACGGCAACCTTGTCTATTCCGTATTCAAGGAATTGGACTACGCGACCAATTTCAAGGCAGATGGTGGCAAGTGGGCCGGATCTGACCTCGGCGAAGTGTTCCGGAAGGCTATGACGATTACTGCGCACAGCGATGTGGCGTTTGAAGATTTCGCACCCTATGGCCCAAGTTATGATGCACCCGCGAGTTTCATGGCACACCCTGTTGTTGACAGCGACAACAACACTGTAGGCGTATTGGCGTTTCAGATGCCCGTTGACAAGATCAATGAGCTGATGCGTCACAATCTTGGTCTGGGCACCACGGGTGAACTTGTGTTGATCGGCGAAGACGGGTTGATGCGGAACGACACCACTTACACCCCAGATGTCAACGATATCTTGACCACCAAGATCGAAGGCGCGGTGATTGACGAGGCAAGGGCCAATGGTGAAGCCTTCGGTTACGCCGAACTGCACCGCGGTGAATTGATGGATGTCGAGGCCATCACGTTCGACTATCAGAACAACGAATTTCTTCTCCTGGCCTTGCAGTCCTACGAAGAAGCATCTTTGCCGATCGTCGCTTTGCGCAATCGTATGCTTATGGCTGGTCTGGCTCTGCTTGCTATTGCTGCCGTCGCGGGTCTGTTTGCCGCTCGTACGATTACGTCTCCAATCAACCGGTTGGTGAACGCGATGAGTGCCCTCGCAGCTGGTGACCTGAGTGTCGAGATCGAAAGTGCGGATCGCACAGATGAGATCGGAGATATGAGCCGCGCAGTTACTGTCTTTAAGGACAATGCCATCCAGAGGCAGGAACTTGAAGCCAATGCTCGCGGAGAACGAGATCGCGAACAAGAACGTCAGGAGTATCTTGAAACGCTCATCTCTGAGTTCCAGGGAACCATGTCGGAGCGGTTGGCCACAGTATCCGATCAAATGGGATTGATGCGTGGAGCAGCAGCGACACTTGATGAACTTGCCACAAATGCCAGGTCGGAATCCGATGTTGCCGGCAATGCCTCAAAAAGTGCTTCTGAAAGTGTTGCCACCGTTGCGGCCGCGACCGAGGAAATGACGGCGACGGTTCAGGAAATCGCCAATCAGACCGAAACCACGTCTCGGATCGTACAGGAAACTGTGGAAGCTGCTGAAGCGACCAACAAGGATGTGCAGACCCTGTCCGATGCCGCTGAACACATCGGCAGTGTTGTCAATCTGATCCGGGATATTGCCGAACAGACCAATCTGCTTGCTCTTAACGCAACCATCGAGGCGGCGCGCGCCGGTGAAGCTGGACGCGGGTTTGCTGTTGTTGCTTCGGAGGTCAAGGACCTGGCGGAGCAGACTTCTAAGGCGACGGACGAAATCTCCGGTCGCATTACCGGTATTCAGGGCTCGGTCAAAGATGCAGCAGGTGCCATCGGACATATTGCTGAGAAGGTTGATGAGATCAGAAGTCTGACCAGCTCTGTGGCCGGTGCCATCGAAGAACAGCGTGCAGCCAATCTGGAAATTGCCCGTTCGGCCAAGTCAGCCAGCGACAGTACGGGTGATGCCGTTACCAGCATGTCATCCGTATCGAATGTTGTGCTCCAGACTTCCGAGGAAGCGGTTTCCGTGAACTCGGCGTCTGATCTCGTCTCTGAGGCCAGCTCAAATCTGGCAGAAGAGGTCGAACGTTTCCTTGCCAGGGTTTCCGGTGACAGGGTCGAGGATCGAAGTGCGGCGTGACGGCTGCACGACGATCGGAGTGAAAAATCAAGGGTGCCTCCGGGCACCCTTTTTGGTTTTCCTGGAACGCGCCGGAAGTGTTGCCAGGACGTCTCGCTAAGGAGGTCTTAGCCAGCATCCCGCTCGGCGATCCAGTCATGGTCTGGATGGTTTTGAAAGCGCCATTTGCGCATCGGGCCCGCCATGACATTCAAATAGTACATTTCATAGCCATAAGGTGCGCCGCAAGGGTGGTGACCTTTCGGAACCAACACGACATCATGACTGTTCATGGAAATGGTCTCGTCCAGCGTTCCGTCTTCAGTGAAAACTCTTTGGTGCCCATAGCCCTGATCCGGGTTGAGACGGTGATAATACGTCTCTTCAAGATAGGTCATGTCCGGAAAATTGTCCTCGTCGTGCCGGTGAGGTGGATAGGACGACCAGTTGCCTTGAGGGGTGAAGACTTCCGTCACCAGGAGACTGTCGGCAACATCCGTTTCTTCCATGGCAATCGGGAAAATGTAGCGCGTGTTGGCGCCTTTACCACGTGTGACCTTTTCCGGTATCGGCAGAACCCGAGCCTTGTGGCCGCCTTTCCCCGGTGCGGTACACACGCCAACGGTGCAGTCGGTCGTGGCCGTTGCCGACCAGGTGGTTTCGTTTGGCACGTAGACGCTGTGTGGTGGCAGTTGCTCGAAAACGTTCATGCGCTCACCCTGCTCACCGAAGTCTTCTCCACCTGCAGAGACGCTGGCCTTGCCTTCGACCATGACCAGGATCACCTCTCGGTCCCCAGTCGCTTCGCTGGCCGTCTCACCCGCTTTCAGGCGATAGAGGGAGAACCCGACATATCCCCAGTCCGGCGACTTCGGTCCTTTTGCGCTTTCAACGGTGATGTCATGAACCTTGCCGCTTGCACCGGACGGTTTTCGAAGGAGGTCGCTCATGTTAGTTCCAACTCATTCGCAATGGCCTTGAGCGTATTAAGTCCCAGGCTCTGGTATTTGAACGGATTGTGGACCTCAGGGTCCTGCTCAGCCTCAATTACAATCCAGCCCTGATAACCGGCTTCTTTCAGGATCGTCAAAAGGGGATGAAAATCAATGCCACCTTCATGGTCACCCGGCACGGTGAACACACCTGCCCGGACACCATCCATGAAGGAGCTGCCGTTCGCTCTGATGTCCTGCATCACGGCAGGCCGGACGTTCTTGGCGTGGAAGTGGCCGACCCTGTCGATGTAAGTCTTCAGGACCGGTGCCGGGTCCTCGCCTTTGCTGCCGAAATAGCAGTGACCGGCATCAAAAAGCAGTTTCGTCGCCGGGCCGGTTGCGGCCATGAACGCATCGATTTGCGAAGGGGTTTCGACAACGGTTCCCATGTGGTGGTGATAGACAAGATCAATGCCTTGCTGCGCGCAAAAGGCTGCAAGTTCCTCCACCTTAGCGCCAAAAGACTTCATCTCATCTGCGCTCAGTACCGGGCTGGTGGAAATATCTACATCAGACCCTTGAATGGTGTTTGAGGTTTCGCAGGCTATGCAAACCTTGCAGCCATTGTGCTTCAGTTTGTCCAGATGCGGCTGGATCGCCTTCTTCTCGTCCTCAACCGACTGGGCTAGGAGATTTAGTGAGTACCAGCCGGATATGAACTTCAGGCCATGACTGGCGAGCAACTGTCTGAGCTCCTCCGGGTCGTCCGGCCAACGGTGTCCGTTTTCGATGCCGTCAAAGCCGATTGTTGAAGCTTCCTGCAGGATCTGCTCCGTAGGTATGTGCGCACCGAGCGTCTGGTCGTCATCGTTTGCCCAAGCAATCGGGTTTGCGCCGTAAAGGATCATGTTTTCTTGTCCCTGATGAGGATTAGTCGGCTCGTTGATCTTTGAGCGCAGCCAAATAGGTTTCGCGTGCTTCTTTGACCTGGGGCCGGTCGGAAACCTCTGGAACGGCAACGTCCCACCAATGACCACCTCCTGCTTCACCTGGGCCGTGCATCGGATCGGTGTCGATCACGATCACAGTTGGAACCTGCCGCTCGCGGGATGCCAGGATTTGCGTTTCCAAGTCTGCAATGTCCTTCGCCTTTACCGCATGTGCGCCCATGGACGATGCATGAGCAACAAAATCGATCTCAGGCTGCACTTCAATATTGGCGCTTCGATAAAGATTGTTGAACTCGGCCCCACCGGTCCCCAGTTGCAGCCGGTTGATGCAGCCAAAACCACGGTTGTCGGTCAGGACAACCGTGAAAGGGACCTGACGCATAACAGCCGTCGCAAGTTCGGAGTTGGCCATCATGTAAGAACCGTCGCCGACGAAGCAGACAACGTCTCGATCAGGTTGCGCAAGCTTGACACCCATGGCACCGGCGATCTCGTAGCCCATACAGGAATAGCCATATTCCATGTGATAGCCGCCCTGGGGTGCTTGCCACAAAAGCTTGAGCGCACCCGGCATGGTTCCGGCGGCGCACATGGCAATGGTCTTCTCGTTCGCCGTGCGTTGAACCGCGCCGATCACCTCTGCATCAAGTGGCAGGTAGTCTTCTGATACATCGGTTCGGGCGCTGCAGTGTGCATCAATCTTTGCAAGCCAATTGAGACGGGACTGCGGATCAAAAGCGCCAGACCGGTGATCCTTGAGTGTTGCGGACAGTCGCTCAAGGCAGACCTTGGCGTCACCGACAAGACCGATCGCGCCGTGTTTGTCCGCGTCATAGCCTTGAACGTTGATCGACACCAGTTTGCGACTTGGGCCTTTGAAAAGCGCCCATGAACCAGTCGTGAAGTCCTGAAATCGTGTGCCAACGCCGATGACAAGATCGGCCTTTTCCGCCAGTTCGTTGGCGGACGCGGCGCCATCGACCCCGGCAGCACCAAAATTCATCGGATGAGACTGTGCCAGCGCAGATTTGCCTGCCTGGGTTTCGATAATCGGTATGGCATGTCGGATTGCAAAATCGGCAAGCGTTTCTTCGGCCTGCGAATAGACGACACCGCCACCACAAACAAGCACGGGGCGTTTCGCGGTCTCGATCAGGGCCGCAACGTCGGCGACATCCCGGTTGTCCGGTTCGGGGCGCCGAATGCGCCAGACCTTGGGTTCAAAGAAACTATCAGGATAGTCGAAGGCTTCGGCCTGAGTGTCCTGACAGAAGGAGAGCGTGATCGGGCCGCAATTGGCCGGGTCGGTCATGACGCGGAACGCACGCGGCAAGGCGGTAAGCAGCTGCTCCGGGCGAGAGATCCTGTCGAAATAGCGGGATACGGGTCTAAAACAGTCATTGGCGGAAACCGTGCCGTCGTCGAAATCCTCAACCTGCTGCAGCACGGGATCCGGCGCTCGCCCTGCAAAGATGTCGCCAGGGATCAACAGAACCGGGAGGCGATTGACATGAGCAAGTGCTGCCGCGGTGACCATATTGGTTGCGCCCGGTCCGATCGAGGACGTGACTGCCATAGCGCGCCGACGCTGCTTTGCCTTGGCGTATGCAATGGCTGTGTGCGCCATAGTTTGCTCGTTCTGGCCACGCCAGGTCGGCATCGTGTTGCCGGCATGCTCCAACGCTTCGCCGAGGCCTGCGACATTGCCATGACCAAAAATGGCCCAGATGCCGTCGATGAAACGTTCGCCGTCTTCGGTCATCTGTGCCGAGAGATATCGGACCATGGCCTGCGCCGCGGTGAGGCGGATGGTGTTCATGCAGGTATTCCTTGATATTCAAAAGACTGCGAATGCGCGCGCGCTTTGTCCCAGATCCGGCAAAGGCGCTCGAACCTGTTGCTCATTTCAGCGATGGCGTCTTCATTGCCAAGCTCACCGGCAAGCCACTTGCGTGCCGCGTCAGCAAATATGGTTCGGCCGACGGCAAAGCCTTTGACGAGTTCAAATTGTGCCGCTTCCGAAAAGCTTGCAGCCAGTTGGTCTTCCGGCGCATCCAAACCGAGGATTACGATGCCGCGGGTATTCGGATCGTTGTCGGTAATCGCCGCGCAAGCGCGGGACCAGGCCTCTTTTGTTGTGAGGGGCTCCAGCTTCCACCAGTCGGGATAAATGCCTATCTCGTAGATGCGGCGAATGACTTTGGCGGTCGTGTCATCATCAACAGTGCCAACCTTTGATGGAATGACTTCCAAAAGAAGTTCCAGACCATTTCGCCTGCAGGCGGCAAAGAGACGTTTCAAGACGTCCTCCTGCAGGGCCTTCAAGTCTTCGGCGTCGTCAGGGTGATAGAAGCACAGCACCTTGACGACATGTTCTACCGGCCATTCGGCCAGGCCACCGAAATCGGGGCCGATTTCCGGTTCCAGGCTCAAGGGGCGTGACGCTGGCCATTCAACAGGGTGTCCGATCCACAGTCCTGTGCCGGCAGCTTTATAGAGGGCATCGCGTCCCAGCCGGCTGTCGCACAAAATGCCGTAGCCGGGTTTTCCATCGGCAACCTTGAGCGCCGCATCGAGACACAGGTTCTTGAAAAAGCCCAGATGTTCGTGCGTAACACCGGCTTCATCGGCCATCTGTTCCAGCTGTATCCTGTGATCAAATGCAAAAACGCGCATGGTGGACCAGTCGCCGCCATGAGACGTGTGCCGGTTGGTGGCCCAGTGGATCTGGTCCAGTTCCTTGTCTTTGCGCAAGGCCTTGTCCTTGACGCCGCGTTTGATGAAAAACTGGAGTTCTTCCCAGCTGGGATAAGCTGGCGTACAGCCGTGTCTGGAGACTGCGAAAGCGCCGCACGCATTGGCATAAGTCAGGGAAGTGACCCAGTCACAGCCTGTGATCCAGCCTTTGAGGAGACCGGACATGAAACCGTCACCAGCTCCAAGGACGTTGAATACCTCGATCGGGAAGCCTGGTCCGGAAATGCCGTCATCGAGGCTTGAGGGAATGTTCTGTTCGAATGCCACAGCACCCATGGGACCACGCTTGCAGACGAGCGTTGCCTTGGAAACCGCCCTGACGTTCCTCAAAGCCTGCAACGTATCTGTGGTGCCGCCGGCAATGTGAAATTCTTCTTCCGTCCCGACAATCAGGTCGAACAGCTCCAGGGTCGATTGCAGTTTTGCTGTGACTTCATCTGAGGCGATGAAGCGGTTCTCCCCGTCGCCGTGACCGGAGAGACCCCAGAGATTTGGTCTGTAGTCTATGTCGAGGGCCGTCTTGCCACCTGATTCACGCGCCAATTTCAGCGCCTTCAGCACTGCTGCTTCCGTCTTTGGGTGGCTCAAATGCGTGCCGGTCGCGACGATAGCTTTGGCAGAGGCAATAAAGTCCGGGTTGATGTCATCTTCACAGAGCGCCATGTCCGCGCAGTTCTCACGATAGAAAATCAATGGGAACTGTTCCTGATCCCGAATGCCCAGGAGGACAAGCGCGGTCAACCGGTCCGGGTCGGTGACGACACCTTGGGTGTTGACCCCGTGGCGTTCCAGTTCCTCCTGGACAAAGCGGCCCATATGTTCGTCGCCAACCCTGGTGATCAGGCCGGACTTGAGACCCAAACGGGCTGTGCCTGTCGCCATGTTGGTGGGCGAGCCGCCGATATACTTGTTGAAGGACGACATGTCCTCCAACCGGCCACCCACCTGGGCTCCATAAAGATCGACCGAAGACCGACCGATCGTGATGACATCAAGTTCTTTCACGTGTGCATTCCGTCCGTTGTGAGACCAGTTTTTTACACGGTTCCTCCGAGGGATCCTTCGAGTTGAGCGAGTTCCTGTCCGCCAGCCATTAATTCCTGGAGTTCTTCTGCCTTGATGTCGCCGCGCTCGGCTGTTCCGAGGGTTTTCCCGCGGTTGAGCACGGTAAACCGGTCTCCGACGGCCATGGCATGGCGGACATTGTGGGTGATGAAGACAACGCCGATGCCCTTTTTGCGGACCTTGTCGATTGTGGCGAGCACGTTGGAGGTCTGTCGCACACCGAGGGCGGATGTCGGCTCATCGAGAATGAGCACCTTTGCCCCGAAATAAACCGCCCTGGAAATGGCGACCGTCTGGCGTTCCCCGCCCGACAGGGTGCCAACGGCCTGGTCGGGCGAGCGCAGGTGAATGCCCATCTTGGCCATCTCGGCCATGGTGACCTCGTTGGCCTCGGCAAAGTCGAAGAACTTGAACGGGCCGACGCTCTTTCTGGGCTCGCGGCCCATCCAGAAGTTCCGGGTCACCGACATCAGCGGGATCATCGCCAGATCCTGGTACACCGTGGCAATGCCGGCCTCCATGGCATCGCGGGGCGTTGAGAAGGCCATCTCCTTGCCGTCGATCAGGATCTTGCCGCGGGTGGGCTTGTGCACACCGGACATGGTCTTGATGAAGGTGGACTTGCCGGCGCCGTTGTCGCCGAGCAGGCAATGACACTCGCCGGCCTTGACGGAGACGGAGACGCCGTTGAGGGCAATCACCGGCCCGAAATGCTTCTCGATGTCGACCAGTTCGATCAGGGGAGCTGTGTTTGCATCGGGCATCTCAACGTTCTCCTGTGATCATGCGGCGGATATAGGTGTTGAGGATCACCGCAAGCAGCAGGATCACCCCGAGGAACACTCTGAAGAGCGAACTTTCCACGCCGGCAAAGAACAGGCCCTGCTGGACGACGCCGAAGATCAGCGCGCCAAGGGCGGCCCCGATGACCGAGCCGTAGCCGCCGGTCAGAAGTGCGCCGCCGATCACCACGGAGATGATCGCCTCGAACTCCTTCAACAGACCGCGGTCGGCAGCCGCCGAGCCGAACTCCATCACCTGACAGGTGGCAAAGACGGTGGCGCAGAAGGCGGTGAACATGAACATGGAGATCTTCACCCGGCTGACCGGCACACCGACATAGCGGGCGGCCTGGGCATCCCCGCCGGAGGCAAAGATCCAGTTGCCGAAGCGGGTGCGGGTCAGAAGAATGTGGCCGAAGATGATGAGGGCAATGGCCCAGATCATCAGCATGGGAATGCCCTCGACCACGGGCAGGCCGGCCTTGGGGCCGGCCACGAAGGTGCCGACAAGGCCCAGATCCGCCAGCCAGACGAACACTCCGGAAAAGACCTTGCCGCCGAACAGCCAGGCGATCGGGTCGCCCTCGGCAACATCCTTGACGCCGCCGATGATGGTCTTGCGGGTGGTGGCAATGGCAATGAAGATCGTCAGCCCGCGCAGGATATAGAGGAAGGCGAGCGTGACGATGAAGGAGGGCAGGCCGGTCTTGATGACCAGATAGCCGTTGAGGGCGCCAATGCAAAGGGACAGGGCGAAGGCGACCAGAATGGCGAACCAGACGGGAAAGCCCCATTGCACGCTCATGAGAGCGATGATGATGCCGGAAAAACCGATCATGGAGCCGACGGACAGGTCGAACTCGCCGGCGATCATCAACAGGCAGGCGCCGACAGCGATGATGGCGAACTGGGCAGAAACGGTGCCCCAGTTGATGATGCCTTCGGCGGCGAACATGCCGCTGTCGCTGGCTATGCCGAGGAAGAACATGAATACGAGAATGGTGCCGCAAATGGCGCCGAGCTCTGGGCGGATCAACGCCTTGCGCATGCGAGACATCTCGCGGACGCGTTCGTCTTTCTCTGGTTCTGGTGGGGCTGCCGTTTGGGTCTCAGCCATGATGTCCTCCTGCGTGCCGGTGTGGCCGGCCGCCTTGAGAAGCAGGAAAGGCCCGCTCCCATGCGGCCCGGCCGCAGAACAATGTTCTGGATGAAGCGCGCTCGACTTCGACAAAGGAGCGCTTGGGTTACGTTCTTGAGAAGGGAGAGGCGGCAGGACCGCCTCTCCAGTCGACCGCTCGGGCGGCCACTGCCTTAGCGGTACTCGCCGGCGAATTCTTCAACCTTCGCCAGAGCGTCCTTGGTGATGAAGCCCGGGCCGGAGTTGATGTTGTTGCCCGGAAGCACACCATAGCGCTGGTAGTTGGCCAGAACGATCACCGGCAGGTAGGCCTGCAGGAACGGCTGCTGGTCAATGCCCCACTGAATGGTGCCGTCCTTGATCGCCTTGACGATCTCGGTGCCCAGATCAAAGGTGCCGAAGTAGATGTCGCCGGCCTTGCCCATTTCCTGAAGCGCCTGGATGGTCGGGTCCGCGGAGGTCGGGCCGAGCGTCAGGACAGCTTCCGTGTCCGGGTTGGCCAGAAGATACGCCTTGACCTTGTTCTTGATCTCGGCCGGATCCTGGCCACTGTCGATCATGCTGGTGCCCAGATCCACACCCAGACCGTCGGCAAAGCCGCGGCAGCGCTCGCCAACCACAGGGTTGGAGACAACGTGGTTGACACACAGGAACGAGCCAACGCCATCACGCTTGGCGCGCTGACCGGCTGCAAGACCGGCATCATACTCAGGCTGGCCGACATACATCAGCGCACCAACATCGGCTGCTTGCTCAGGCGTGCCGGAGTTGATGATGATCACGGGAACACCCTTAGCAACCGCGTTCTGGATCGGTCCGGACAGAACGTCAGGATCGGCAAGCGTGGTGATGATGCCATCCGGGTTGGACGCAGCCGTCTGCTCGATGATGCGTGCCATGTCGGCAATGTCGCCTGTCGGCGGATTGCGATACTCAACCTCTGCCCCAACCTGCTCGCCAGCAAGTGCAAGGCCGTTCTTGATCGTGTTCCACCAGCTGTCGCTGTCAGGCGCATGGCTCACAAGAACAAAACGCTCGCCGTCCGCAACTGCCGATCCGCTCACACCCGTAAACGCAATGGCGGCCGTCGCAAGCGCAATCAATGTCTTCTTCATTAGTTCCTCCCAAAACAAACCTCGCGGTTCAGACATCTTTCTGTCCGCGATTTCAAAACTCGGCGTGGCTCGAGATCGAAAAACCACTTTTGGAATTTAAATTCTATTTTTTTCTCATTGCAACAGAAATTTTCCAAAAAAGTCATTTCCGGTTTCGTTCAGCCCCAACAGAGACTGCCAGAGCGATCGCAAGCGAAAGGCTTGCTGACAATGCGCGAAAGTCGCCGACATCAAGTTCGGAGACAAGCAACTGGATGGCCTTCAGGCGGGCAAGCGGGCTTGTGACCACATCTGTGATCGCCACAATATCGGCCCCGGATGCGCGGGCGCTGGTGGCCATGTCGATTGTCATTTCCGTATAGGGCGCAAAGGTCACAGCAATGACCGCATCGTTTGGGCGGATCAGGTGTTCCATATTGATGTTGGCGATGCCGGAATGGAGGACCGCCGGCACATCCATTTTTTCAAACGCGTAGGCAAGGTAGGAGGTGACCGGAAAGGCTCGGCGAAAACCGATCATGTGAATAGTTTCCGCCCGGGACAGCACATCGACCGCCTGTTGCAAAGCCGAAGAATCCACCGTTGTCAGCAGATTTTCCAGCGACGCTCTTCCGACCTCGACAAATTCGGCCAGTAACGCAGAAGGAGATTCCGTGCCATGGTCGCGAAGCTTGGCGAGGCGGGTCGCATAGTCGGGCCATTTCTGGGAATAGTGCGAGCGGAACAACTTCTGCATCTGCGAGAAGCCGGAGAATCCCATCTCCTGGCAAAATCGCATGACGGCAGATGGCTGAACGTCAGCCCCTTCTGCAAGTTCGGCGACCGTTGAAACGGCGACCCGGTCCGGGTTTGCGGCAATGAAATCGGCAAACTGTTTGAGCCGCTTGGGAAGCCGGTCTGCGGAACTGCCTAGCCGATTGAAGAACCCATCGACTGTTTCAGGGGCGGCGGATGCAGAAAGTTGCTCCGGGCTCATATCGTTCATCTATTTCTTCTTTTCCTGCTTGACACATTCCGTATAAAGTGATTTTGGAATTTTTATTCTGAATTGGCAAGGCGTTGGATCTGCTCGCGTGCTGCCGTCCATCCGGGAGGAAAACAAATGGCAACTCAGGTCGCTCTGCTGGGAGCAGGACGGATTGGCAAGGTGCACGCAAAAGCCATCGGCGCGGTTGATGGAGCAATGCTCGTCGCCGTCGCCGATGCCTTCCCGGAGGCTGCGGAAGCGCTGGCACAAGCTTATGGCGCACGTGTTGCAACGATTGACGAGATTGCGGCGGCCGGTGATGTCGATGCGGTGATCATATGCACGCCAACAGACACACATGCGGATCTGATCGAACAGTTTGCAAAAGCCGGTAAGGCGATCTTCTGCGAAAAGCCGATCGACCTGTCCATAGAGCGCGTCAAATCCTGTCTCCAGACGGTTGAAGACCATGGTGCGACTCTCATGTTGGGATTCAATCGCCGTTTTGACCCGCATTTTTCTGCTGTGCGCGACACCATCTTGGAAGGCCGTATCGGCGATGTTGAGATGGTCCAGATCACATCGCGTGACCCAGGCGCGCCACCTCCGGGATATATCCAGTCCTCTGGCGGGATTTTTCGCGATATGGCTGTTCACGACTTCGATATGGCAAGATTTCTGCTCGGCGAGGAATTCACCACCGTTTATGCAACCGGCTCGGTTCTGGTCGATCCTGAAATCGGCAAGCTTGGCGACTACGACAGCGCAACCATCGTGCTGACAACAGCGTCCGGCAAGCAGTGTTCGATATCCAACTCGCGCCGCGCGGCCTACGGCTACGATCAACGGATTGAAGTGCATGGATCCAAGGGAGCTGTTTCCGCCGAAAATCAGCGCCCGGTTTCCATAGAGGTCGCGACCGAGGATGGATACCTGCGCCCGCCTTTGCATGATTTTTTCATGACGCGCTACACCGAGGCCTATGCCGCGGAAATCAAGGCGTTCGTAGAAGCCATCGAAAACGGAACACAACCATCTCCAACCGGTGAGGACGGACTGAAATCGCTCATTTTGGGTGAGGCTGCATTGAAATCCGTGGCCGAGCGGCGCGCTGTCGGAACGGATGAAATCCAATAGAGACTGCAGACTTCGATCCCCGTGAAAGAGGCGTGTCGGCACGCTCTTTTGTCAAATTCGGCAGCAGAATTTTCAGGAGAACCGGGATATGGATTCGCTCGGCATTGGTCTGATCGGCACCGGCTTCATGGGCAAGTGTCACGCGCTCGCCTATGGTTCGGTGAAGGCGGTCTTTGGAGACGTTCCCGACATTCAGCTGGAGGTTTTGTGTGATGTTCCGGCAGACAAGGCGGAAGTTCTTGGCAATCAGTTCGGGTTTGCACGCTCTACAGACAACTGGGAAGACCTGATAGCCGACCCGAAGGTCGATATTGTCTGCATCACGACACCGAACAAAGTGCACAAGGAAATGGCTATGGCCGCGCTGGATGCCGGCAAGCATGTGCATCTGGAAAAGCCGATGGCACTGACGCTGCAAGATTCGACGGCAATGCTGGAGTTGGCGAGCAAAACAGGTGCCAAGACGATTGTCGGCTACAACTATCTCCACAATCCGGCAATTGCACATGCACGCAAACTGATTTCGGACGGTGCCATCGGTCGCATCGTGCATTTTCGCGGCATGGTCGATGAAGATTATCAGGCAGATCCGGATCTTGCCTGGACCTGGCGCGCCACCAGGGAAGGGGCAGGGCTCGGCACGCTTGGAGATCTTGGCTGTCATCTGATCTCGCTGGCGGTCGCCATGGTCGGACCGATCGAAAGCCTGATCGCGGAGACCAAAACCGTACATGTGACACGGCCAATGGGCGATGGATCGGATGAACACAGGCCAGTCGAAAACGAGGACATTGCCTCGGCGCTGTTGACCTTTGCAAATGGTGTTCATGGTGTCTTTTCAACCTCCCGCAGCGCCTGGGGCCGCAAGAGCTACATCTCCTTTGAGGTCCATGGAACGGAAGGCATGATCACGTTCGATCAGGAGCGTATGAACGAGTTGCGGCTCTATCAGAACAAGGGTCCTCTGTCCGAGCAAGGGTTCAAGACCATGCTGAGCGGGCCCGCGCATCCACCCTATGGTCAGTTCGTGCCAGCTCCCGGTCACCAACTTGGGTTCAACGATCTCAAGGTGATTGAAGCCAACGAGCTGTTGCGCGCAATTCAGGACGACCGCCCTGCAGTGCCGTCTTTTTCAGAAGCACTTCATTTCGAAGAGGTGATCCACGCGATTGCCCAATCCGGTGCAACCGGCAAGCCCGTGAAGCTTTGAAGTCGTCTTAAGCACGCGTCGGGCTTGCTTGATCTGACACTCTGAAGTCAGAACCTGCTCAATCGCTCCAGTTTGAATTCCCGATGATCCCCAACCTCAATCAACCGTTGGGGAGTGCGGACGAAATTGCCATCCTGAAGGCACACGCCGATTGTTCGCCGGTGACGTCCGACAGGCCCGATGTTTGTCTATCCAGGGTCAGGCGCTATACATTTTCAAGAAGCCCAACCGATGGGCGGGCACGACCCGCCTGGATCTCCATTCGATGATCGGGAGTTGCTCTTGGCCAAAGTGCTAGTTTTGTTTGCTCATCCCAGGCCCGACCGGTCTGAGGTGAATTTGCCCCTGTTTGAAACAGCGCAGAATGTTCAAGGTGTTACGGCGGTCGATCTTTACGCCAGATACCCCGACTTCAGTATCGATGTTGACAGTGAGCAAGCCCAGTTGATTGCACATGACGTGATTGTCTTTCAGCACCCACTCTATTGGTACTCGGCCCCATCGATCATGAAGGAATGGCAGGACCTGGTTCTGGAACACGGGTTTGCTTACGGCCTCCATGGCAAAGCCCTTCACGGTAAGACCTTCATGAATGCGATCACGGCCGGCGCTCTGTCCGAAGCCTATTCTACTGAGGGGATGAACCACGCTGATCTGCGCAGTCTTTTGGCGCCATTCGAGAAGACCGCCGACCTTTGTGGTATGCGTTATCTGGCTCCATTTGTGATGTATGGCGCAGGCCGCGCACTGGAAGACAGCAGGTTAGACATACACCGCAATGGCTATGACGACCTTCTGAAAGCTCTCGTCGCGGATCGGCTTGATCTGGACAAGGCCACACATGCTTCCGTGCTGACAGATGTCCTGGACGATTTCATCTTGAAAGGGGAGGCCGTCTGATGGGTCTCTTGGGCGACGCTTTCGTTTATTTGTGCGCAGCAGTCATTGCCGTGCCCATTGCCAACCGGCTCGGTCTCGGGTCCGTGCTCGGATATCTGATAGCTGGTGTTGTGATTGGTCCGATCCTGGGAATTGTCGGTAAGGAAACAGCTGACGTTCAACACTTTGCAGAATTTGGCGTCGTGATGATGCTGTTTCTGGTCGGGCTCGAACTGCGACCGGCGATGCTCTGGAAAATGCGGCAACAACTGATTGGCCTTGGCGGTCTACAGGTCGTCGGCACAACAGCCGTCTTTACAGGCATCGGCTACCTCTTCGGGCTATCCTGGCAAAGTGCGGTTGCTCTTGGAATGATCCTGGCTCTCTCCTCGACGGCAATCGTTCTACAAACACTGAACGAAAAGGGTTGGATGAAAACCCAGGGCGGTCAAAGTTCGTTTTCTGTCCTCTTGACCCAGGATATCGCCGTCATTCCGATGCTGGCTGTTCTGCCCCTTCTGGCTGCTGGCAACGGTGCCGGTCATGGTGGCGGCCATGGGTCTGACAGCCATGGCGATGCCGCAGCACATGGTGGTGAGGCGCTCGCCTCACTGCCAAGCTGGGCGCAAGCGCTGATCATTCTTGCTGTCATTGCGGCAATCATCATTGCCGGGCGTCATCTGCTGCGTCCGGTTTTCCGTTTCATTGCCGAAGCGCGTCTGCGGGAAATCTTCACGGCAACCGCGCTGTTACTTGTGATTGGAATTGCGCTCCTGATGGACTTTGTCGGTCTTTCGCCCGCTCTTGGAACGTTTCTGGCCGGCGTCGTCCTGTCCGACAGTGACTACCGACATGAGCTAGAAGCCGATATCGAGCCCTTCAAGGGTCTTCTGCTCGGTTTGTTTTTCCTGACAGTTGGTGCAGGTATCGACTTCGGATTGTTGTTCGGTGCGCCGTTGACGATCTTCGGGCTTGCAGTTGGGTTGCTTTCGGTCAAATTCGCTTTGCTCTTCGCACTTGGCACGATCTTCAAGCTCAAGGGCGCTGATCGATGGCTGTTTGCGCTCGGATTGGCGCAAGCTGGTGAATTTGCCTTTGTCTTGTTCGGATTTGCAGCGGGCAGCGGCGTCCTGGAAACGGGCCTTCTCCAGACCATGACGCTCGTGGTGGCCATTTCGATGGTTCTTACACCCGCTCTTTTCATTTTCTATGAAAAAGTGGTCGCGCCGCGTGCGGTCGCAACTTCGGACCGGGAGCCGGACAAAATCGACAGCCGAGGACGTGTCGTCGTTGCCGGCATGGGGCGATTTGGACAGATCGTCTCTCGCATGCTTTTGACCAGCGGCTATGATGTGGTCATTCTCGATCATGATCCTCAAACCATCGACAATCTCTCCCGGATTGGCATTCGGACATTCTATGGAGATGCGACACGGCCGGATCTCTTGCATGGTGCCGGACTGGAGGATGCAGATCTTTTCATTGCCGCCGTCGATGACCGCGACAAGCAAACCCTGATGGTGGAACATGTTGCCAAGACCTATCCCAATGTGAAGATCCTGGCGCGGGCCAGAGACCGGCATCATGTCTATGAGCTGGAAAATGCCGGCGCGCACTATGCCGAACGAGAAGTGTTCGAGGGAGCCTTGGCACTTGGTCGGCGCGCCTTCACCGAACTTGGCCGCCACCCCTTCCGGTCTCGGACCAAGGCACAGGAGTTCCGTCATCACGATCTTGCGATGCTCGACGATCTTCGTGCCAATTACAATGACGGCGGCGTCGACACGTCCTATATCGATGCGATGCGAGCCCATTCCGATACGCTGTTCGAGATCATGCGGGTTGACCGCGGCGACGAACGGCACGAACGCACGGAACGGGGCTGGAACCCACCGCCGAAAGGTGATGCGACTTTGTAGTGGGTCGCAAAGGAGAAATCTGATGACAGACGCAACCGGTCAGGAAACTGACCCCGTTCTGCAAATCGACATCGTGTCCGATGTTGTCTGCCCGTGGTGTATTGTCGGCTTCAAGCAACTCGAACGGGCCATCGCGATGACTGGCGTTTCTGCAGCCGTGAAGTGGCACCCGTTTGAACTCAATCCGGACATGGCTTCGGAAGGTGAGAACCTCAAAGAGCACATCATGCGCAAATACGGTTCCACGGAGGAGCAGTCTCAGGCCGCGCGGGAGCGCTTGACGGATGTCGGCAAAGAGCTTGGTTTCGATTTTCACTTCACCGATGACATGCGGATGGTCAACACTTTCAAGGCCCATCAGCTCATTCATTGGGCAGGTCCACAAGGCAAGGAGCACCAGCTTAAGATGGCGTTGTTCCAGGCCTATTTTCAGGAACGCAAGGACCTCAACAACGATGAGGTGCTTGCCGACGTGGTGGCTGACATCGGATTAGACCGCAGCGAGGCACTGGACGTTTTGCAGGACGGTCGCTTTGCAGAAACAGTTCGCCAGGAAGAAGCGTTCTGGACTGGAAACGGCATTCACGGGGTTCCCGCGGTTATTTTTGAGCGCAAGCACCTGGTCAGCGGCGCTCAGGGGGCCGAGAACTACGCCTCGATCATCCAGCAGCTTGTGACCGAAAAGGCTGCAGAGTGAAGTTGCAACCCGGATATCCGGGTTTCACATCTTGATGGACGCTGTTTCTTTTTGCGGTTGCCGGTCCCAGCAGGTCCGAAAACTTCAGAGCCTTTCGAACAGAACACCGGCGGCATCGATCCGGCCAGCCGGTGTATCTGAAGGTGAAGCTCCGTAGTTCGTCCAGATCCTGATGTTGCCTGCGTCGCGGCAGCGGACGCCTCCGGAAAGGTCGAAGGTTTCAATACCTGCCTCATCGCAGAGCATCTTGAAAACCCGTTTCCAGGCTATGCCATCGCACCAGCCGCCGACATAGGTCAGATTGTCTTGTCGCATGGCCGCAATCTGCCCGTCCTCGAGCTCCAGAAACGTTTCGGCGGCACCTTCCAGTTCTTCGCGATAAGAGACAAAGTTTCCGCCGCCCTTGAGGGGCATGGGCATGTCAGGGCGCATGCTTTCAACACGTGCTACCGTGACTTCAAGGCCCGGCATGTCTGGAGGAAGCGGCACAGGTATGACCATGTCCGCATTGCGTGCGGCTGTCCGTGGCCCGAGCACGACTTCTGCATTGCTTTCGGCGAGAGCCTTTTTGAGGTCCTGCGACATATAGATCAATCCGGGTGCGGCGACGATCTGATAACCGGCAAAGTCACGTGTTTCGCCTCGCAAAATATCAACGGAAAGTCCCAGGCCGCGGAGTGCCTTGTAAGCTTCGAAGACAAGCTGAAAATAGCTCAGGCCAGCACCATGTGGCTGGGTTGCCCAGGCAAAGTCAGCGTCATAGTCAAAAATCAATGCGACAGGAGCTGGTGAAGTCTCCACATCAGGAGCGTCGTGCAGTTCGTCCCGGACCTGCCGTGCTTCGATCAGGGCAGGTGCATCGGCATTGTCGGGGCGCAGCATGCCGGCATGCATCTGTTCCTGCGCAAACGGGGCTTGTCGCCAGCGGAAATAGCAAACGGCCTCAGCGCCATGTGCATAGGCTTCCCATGCCCACAGCCGCATCATGCCAGACAGCGGCGCCGGATTATACGGCGCCCAGTTGACCGGCCCGGGTTGTTGCTCCATCACCCACCAACGTCCGTTGCCGGCCGCTCGATAGAGATCATGGTGAAATGCCTGAAAGTCCGGATCGCCTTGTCGGGCATAAAGGCGCTGATGCTCGGAAGTTGCGCCGACACGGTCTTCCAGGAAGCCGAGGGGATAGCTGTCCCAGGTTGCAATATCCAGGTCATCGCTTACCTTGAAATGGTCGAACTCCGTGATACGCCCCATGAAATTGTGACTGATCGGTGCGTCGGAGTAGCGGCGAATGATGTCAACCTGACGCTTGTTGAACGCAACGACCTGATCGGATGAGAACCTGCGGAACGCCAGGCTGTGGGACGGGTTGGGTTCGGTTACGGTCAGATTGGGCAGGTCGATTGAGTCAAAGGATGCGTATTCCATTGACCAGAAGACATTGCCCCATGCGCGGTTCAGAGCTTCGATCGAGCCGTAACGTCGTGCCAACCAGAGGCCAAATGCCTTTTTCGCTGCGTTTGAATAAGACAGCACGGTGTCATGGCACCCATACTCGTTGTCGGTTTGCCAGGCCGCGATATAGGGACTGTCGCCATAACGTTCGGCAAGGAGTTGCGCGATCCGATCACTTTCGAGCTGAAAGCCTTCGTGCGAGAAACAGTAGTGGCGCCGGGATCCGAATTTGCGTGGATGACCATTTACATCAACCGCCAGCATGTCCGGGTGCTTTTCGACCATCCAATGAGGTGGGGTTGCAGTCGGAGTGCCGAGCACGACCTTCAAGCCCGCCTTGCCGAGCACTTCAATTGCTCGGTCGAGCCAGTCGAATTGCAGATTGCCTTGGGTTGGTTCAAGCCGGGACCAAGCGAACTCGCCAATCCGGACCCATGTCAGTCCGGCATCGGCCATGCGCCTTGCGTCGGCCTCCCAGATTTCCTCCGGCCAATGCTCCGGATAATAGCAGGTGCCCAGGGTGCGTTTCATTACGTTGCCTACAAAATGATCCGATGTTCGAGCTGACCACGGGTGCCGGTCTGGGCAAAAAAGGTCTTTCCCTCGTCTTCACCGCTCAGGTCGACCGCCGCAGAGGTCGCAAAGAGTGTTTGCAGCTCTGCCCCGCCAAAGGCCGGACAGGATATCTGTTTGGCAGGGAAACTAATTTCCTCGACAAACTGGCCTTCAGGTGAATACCGCGCGACACGATTTGCGCCCCATTGAGCGTTCCACAAATACCCTTTGCTGTCGACCACCGCCCCATCGGGATTCAAGTTGTCACCGGTAAGGTCGACAAACAGTTTGGGTGTTCCTGTTGGCCAGCCCTGGTCGTCCAACATCACCTGCTGGATCGTCTGGGTATCCGTGTCGGAGAAATAGGCCTTGTTGCCATCGGGTGCGAAACAGATAGCATTGGTAATGGTGATGCCACTGAAAAGCTTGCGCAGCTCTCCTTTGTAAAAGCGATAGATGGATCCGGCACCGGCTTCCGCCTCAATGCCCATGGTACCGATCCAGAAACCGCCTTTCGGGTCTGCACGGCCATCATTGGACCGGGTCACCCGATTGTCTGCTTCCATGTCGCATAGCTTCATGGATGTTTTTGTGTCGAGATTGAAGAGGAACAGTTTGCTCGCGCTTGCGATCAGGAGTTCTGTCTTGCTCACCCAACCGGCCGCAGAGACATATTCATCGAATTCCCAAGATTTTGCCCTGCCGTTTTCCTGGGACATAAGCTTTTTGTTCAATACGTCGAACCAGAACAATTGCTGTCGTTCAGGATGCCAAAGCGGACCTTCGCCGAGCTTGCACTGGCGTTCGTCGAAAATGGTTGTCATTGAAATTACTCGCTGGCTGTAACGGCCATGTCATAGGCGGATACGATTTTTTGGGCCCGGTCTTCGATCTCATCGACCGTAAACCCGGGCTTGAACAGAGCCGTTCCGATGCCAAAGCCCGCGGCGCCAACTTTGATCCATTCAGCAAAATTATCCGGCCCAGCGCCACCTACAACGTAAGTTGCCGTGCCCTTGGGTAAAACCGCCAAAAGTGCTTTCAATCCGTCAGGGCCGACGAGGGACGCGGGGAAAAACTTCAAGCCATCTGCGCCATTGCGCAGAGCCGTGAAACTTTCCGTTGGTGTCATGACGCCCGGGAAAGATGACATGCCTTCTGCTTTGGTGGCTCTGATGACTTCGGGGTTGCAGTCCGGTGAAACGATCAAAGTGCCACCCGCAGACTTGACATTGCGCACCTGTTCCGGCTCCAGAACTGTACCTGCACCGATCTCCGCATCGCCGCCAAATGAGGTAACCATGGCCTCGATGCTTTTGAGCGGATCGGGTGAGTTGAGAGGCACTTCTATGCGGGTTATGCCCGCGGCAATCAGGCATTCTGTGACAGGCAGTGCCTCGTCAGGTGTCAGGCCCCGCAAGATGGCGATCAGATTGCGGCTCATGATGTCTCCCTTGCATAGCAAGAAAAGGCGAGGGTCAAACCTCGCAAAGTGATGGATTCCGCGTCCAGCAACCTGGCATCTTGTCCAAGGCACTCCAGCGCGGCGTGATAGGTTCCGGCAATCTTGCTGCTGCCGAGAATAGCAACATCCACAAGGTCGAATTCGTCCCTGATGGACGCAAGTTCAGCACCGATTAATAATCCGGACAAACGACCGGTGGCTTCTGCGGGGGTCTGGCCGGCCACGAGGCTTGCCGCGCGAATGCCGAACAATTCGGAAGCGAAGACCTTTGGATCCTGGAGAACACACAGGACGGCATTCTTGAACGCGCCAGTGTCGAATTCAGATTCGGACAGACCATGGCGAAGTACGGATCGATGTCGATAGAGCGCAAAGGTTTCACCGGTCATGCAGGTCCGGAAGCGTTCAACAACCCCAGATTTGAGCTTGACCCATTTTGTATGTGTGCCGGGCAGGCACAACGTTCCGGAAAAACCCGGCTGATCCGCCAGGAAACCGGCGATTTGGGTTTCCTCGCCGCGCATGACATCTGCCGGCTTCAATTGCTTGAGGCCCGGGAGGATATGCACATCGAGCCGAGGGTCCGCGGTCTTAACGCGTGTTGCGTCAGCTATCGAAGGGGGCGGGCAGGGCACAGACTTATAGGGCGCTTCAGCCCAGCCCTGACGCGAGCCGGCCATGCCACAAACCATGATCGGGACTTCGCCCCGAGCAGGCAGAATGTCCTCGATCAAGTCTAGCAATGCGGGCTCAAATTCTGCCGGCGCGAGTTTCCCCATACCCCTGTCGGAGCCGCGATGGATCAGGATCTCACCGGTATCGCTTAGCGCCCAGACGCGCAGGTTGGTGGTTCCCCAATCCGCAGCAATCCAGGAAATGTCGGTTTGTATTGTCATCCCGTCACCACGACACCACCGTCCACAACCAATGCCTGTCCGGTCATCGCCCGGCTGGTTTTGGAGGCAAGAAACAGAACCGGTTCAGCAATATCTTCCGGCGACAGCTCTTCCTTCAGGCATTGTCGATCAATGTGCGCGCCAAGTGCTTCCGGGGTCACCCAAAGATCCTTCTGCCTTTGAGTCAGAACCCAACCGGGAGCAACAGCATTCACTCGAATCTTGTCCGGTCCGAATTCGCGCGCCAGGCTGCGCGTCATCCCGTTGATGCCGGAATTGGCGGTGGTGTAGGCCGCGTAGCCGGCGTTGCCCATCATATAAGAAATCGAAGTGAAATTTACGATGGAGCCACCACCGGCGGCCTTCATGCCAGCGATCACATGCTGGCAAGCAAAGAAATAGGCCTTCAGGTTGATTGCCTGCGACC
Source organism: Labrenzia sp. THAF82 (assembly GCF_009363435.1). Lineage (GTDB taxonomy): Bacteria > Pseudomonadota > Alphaproteobacteria > Rhizobiales > Stappiaceae > Roseibium > Roseibium porphyridii. The sequence continues at coordinate 1,415,656 of NZ_CP045354.1, forward strand.
AGTCCCAGAATTCTTCGTCGACTTCCTCAGTCGCATGACGTTTGTCATTTGCTGCATTGTTCACCAGGACAGTCACCGCGCCATGAGCCTCGGCGGCATTGTCGATCGCGCCCTTCAGAGCAGGGATGTCGGTGATGTCGCATGAGACGAAAAGTGGCCTAACGCCGTGTTTTTGCTCCATCTCGTCACAGAAATCAGTGGCATCTGACCGCTGCACAAATGCAACTTTGGCACCTTGAGACATGAAGGCATCGGTCAATGCTGCTCCAATGCCGGAACCGCCACCGGTGATGAAGACCGAAGCACCGTCAAGATCCGGAAATGTAGCGTGCATGGGACCAATGCCTTTGTTTGTGTTGACGGCCTTCGCCGATGAATTCAGGTGCGCCTTAACGCCTAGAGCCTCTGACCTTCCAGGACCCAGATTGTCTCCGGGAAGCGCCAGGGAAGGATAAGGCCATGTGTCATGAGGTAGCGTCCGCTGACCTCGATGTCTTTTTCTTTCAAGAGTGGATTGCCGCGGGAGAGCCTCGGAGCTTCGTTCCTATTGGCAAGGGAAACGCTGTACATCGCGTCCGGATCCAGTCCTGTCAATCGAACAGGGTGTGGAAGGATCTGGTCGGATGTGCGTGCCAAAACCGCAAACACGACGAAACGATTACCGTCTCTTGCCATTTGTTGTTCGGCTATGACAGCGGGATCGGAACTGTCTAGGCGATGGATGTCTGCCTGCATGGTCCAGTCCCGATTGGCTTTCCACCAGTTGGTGGCATCGCACAGGGTGGCTGTCTCGGCATCGTCCAGTTCGCGTGGGTCCATCTCGAATCCCATATGCCGCTGGGCTGCGGTCCAGGCGCGCAGTTTCATGTCGAGGACGCGGCCTGATGTGTGACAGCGCCGCGGACCGACGTGCGAGCCTGTAACGGCTCCCGGTAGAAAGAGCGCTGCGTCATGCTGGATCCGCTGACGTTCCAGCGCATCGTTGCTGTCGGACAGCCACACACGCTGAGTGCGTTCCAGGATGCCGAAGTCGACACGGGCGCCACCGGAAGCACAGCTTTCGATTTCCACCTCGGGAAAGCTGGCGCGCAGCCGATCCAGAAGTTCATAGACACCAATCGTCTGTGCCGCTGCGACGATCGGCAGGACCCTGTTGTGATCCCATTTGATGTAACCGATATCGTTGCTTTTCAAGATGTCGGCGATCCGGTCATACAGATACGACCTGACATCCTCACGGGACATGTCCAGAACCAGCTGCTGGCGCCCGCGTGTTTGGTCCTTGCGGCCCAGAACCCAGTCGGAATGAGCTCGATAAAGATCACTGTCCTCGTTGATCATTTCCGGCTCGAACCAGATCCCGAATTCCATGCCGAGCGATTTGACGTGATCGATCAACGGGGTCAGACCATCGGGATATTTACGTTCATCGACGAACCAGTCACCCAGAGATGAAGTGTCGTCATCCCGTCGGCCGAACCAGCCGTCGTCGAGAACAAACCGCTCGGCTCCAAGTCCCGCCGCGTGGCTGGCGATGGATTTGAGCTCGCTGATCTTGTGATCGAAATAGACCGCTTCCCAGCAATTGTAGTGCACGGGCCTTGGCGATCTGGCACCCGTCACCATTCGGTCACGCGCATACCGCTGGAACTGGATTGCGGCTCCGTTGAGCCCTTCTGCCGAGTAGGTGGCGTAAAGGGGCGCGCTCTGGAAGGCCTTTCCCTTTTCCTTACTGGAAGAAGCGTGACCGAACTGAATGTGGCGTCGTCCGTCGGCCAGCTCTTCTGCGACCATCTTGTGACCGCCTGACCAGCCATAGTGGAACGAGTAGGCCTCTCCCTGGGTATTGGTGGTGGCACCGTTACAGACAATCAGGCCCGGAAAATGGGCATGATCCGTCCGTCCGGTCCGGTTGTCTCTGACACGTGCACCAGGTGAAAACGGAAGACGTCTGGTCAGGAATTCGGCGCACCATCGACCGGAAAACTCGATCATCTCACCTGTGTGCGCAGGCACTGGTACGACGGGAGCTGCCAGCCAGTCCACCAGGATGACATTGGTGCTTTCGAGCCGGGTCTGGAGTTTGAAGAGTGAAGCTTCGGCGGTCAGTGACAGGTCACATATAAGCGTCAGGCCATGATGACTGTCACTATATTCGAGTCTCAAACCGTTTTCAGTTGTGGTTTCGCTTTCGAACAGGAAGGCCGGAACCAGTATTTTGCCATCGGTATCACGAATCGACAGACCAGCATGGCCCGTAAATGTTTGTGATGCTTCCGGGCTCAAACTGATCCCTGCATTCCGATCCACCATTCCGCCAGTCACATCTGTGAGAGAGGCTGCGGCAAGTAGCTGGAGATCGTCTTTGCCCGGTAGAGCCGGGCCCCAATAGATCACTTCCGGCAGGCGGCCCGCAAAGCTGGCAAGAACCAGGCTTTGACGGGCATCACCAAGATGCCACGTCTTAGCCTGCATTTCCGGCCTTTCCTGTAGCTTCGATTATCGGCTGAAAAGCCCGGAGACCGTGGATCATTTCACGGCTCCGAGTGTCAGTCCGGCAATGAAGTGCCGCTGCATCAGAAAGAACATTGCGACTGGCGGCAGTGCAGCCACGAGTGAGCCGGCACTCATCAGGTGATAAGCGGCGCGATACTGTGCGTTGAAGGATGTGATGCCAGCAGTCACCGGTTGGCTCTCAACGCCTTGTGTCAACACGACGGCCCAGAAGTAGTCGTTCCAGATAAAGGTGAAGATGAGAACCGACAGTGCGGCAATGGCCGGCTTCATCAGCGGCAGAACAACAAACCAGAAGATCCGCCATTCCGCGATGCCTTCAACGCGCGCGGCTTCGATGAGCTCGAATGGCAGAGCGCGGATGAAGTTGCGCATGAAGAGCGTGCAAAAGCCGGTCTGAAAGGCAACATGAAACAGCACAAGGCCGGTAATCGTGTTGTAGAGACCCATCTGCAACGTCAGATCTCGCACAGGCACCATCAGGATCTGAAACGGCACGAAGTTGCCGGCCACGAACATGAAGAAGATCCAGATGTTCGACTTGAACTTGTATACTCCAAGCGCAAAGCCGGTCATGCAGGACAGGGCCACGGCCCCGATCACGGTCGGAATGGTGATCTTGAAAGAGTTCAAGAGATACTGCGGCATGTCCGAGCCGGTGAAAACCAGCGCGTAGTTGGTGAAGCCTTCAAAGGAAGACGGCCAGCCCCAGTAGTTTGCATTGACGAAATCCGCATCCGGCTTGACGGAGAAGATCGCGACCGCAATGAGAGGCAGCAGCCACAGGATCAAGGCAAGAGGCAGAAGACTTTGATAGGTGATCTGCCAGGCTCGTGGCGAGCGTTCAATAGGTGTCGGAAACATCTCAGCGCGCCTTTTCTTCTTTGTACATCGACCAGAGGAAGTAGGCGATGAAGGCCAGCATGATCAGGAACAGGACGACAGCGATCGAAGCGCCGTAGCCCATACGGAAGCCATATTCGGACAGCGCAACCTCGAACATGTAGAAGCTGAGGACGCGGCTGGAGCCGAATGGACCGCCGTTGGTCATGACTGAAATGAGGTCGAATGATCGCAAGGCGCCGATGATGGTGACGACGAATGCGATGAACGTCGCAGGGCGCAGCTGAGGAACGATGATGTACCAGAGCATGCGCCAGCCCTTGGCGCCATCAAGGCGACCAGCTTCGATCTGTTCTGGATCGACGGCATTCAGACCCGTCAGATAAAGGATCATGCAGTAGGCGGTCTGGGGCCAGAGGCCGGCAATGATGATGCCGACGGTTACCCAGTTTTCATCGCCTAGCACGTTCATGGGCGGCAGGCCTACTGAGCCGAGCACCACGTTGAGGATGCCGAATGTCGGATCGTAGAACCAGGTGAAGACCAGACCGACGACGACCTGCGAGATCACGAAGGGGAAAAAGAACAGGGATTTGTAGACCCGGATCCCGGTTACCGTCTGGTTCAGAAAGAGGGCGATAAACAAGCCGGCGGGAATTGCTGCAAGGTACAGCACCAGCCAGATCACGTTGTTTTTCAGGGACGTATAAAAGGCCTCGTCCCAGTAAAGCTCTTCATAGTTGCTGACGCCAACATATTCCGCGGCTCCAAGTCCGTCCCACTGGTACAGAGACAGGTTAAAGGACTGGAAGATCGGGAAGATCACATAGAACAGGAAAAACAGGATACCCGGTGCCAGAAAAAGCCAGGGTGTCAGCTGTTGCTGATTGCGATGCCACCAGGAGCTTTGGCGGGTTCCTTCGACAGATGCTTGAGCCATTGTCGTTGCTCTTCTTTTGATCCGGCAGAGAGTCAGCTCATGTCACGTGCGCGTTCACCCAATTATCAACCGGTCGCCCATTGTCGTCACACGGGCGCGCGCTGCGAGGCCGGTCCCCGAACCTGTCGGAGAAACGAATTGGAAAAGGACAGGGTGCAGGAAGCACCCTGTCCGGCTCGATAGGAGAGCTTACTTGTAGATGCGCTCCTGAGCGCGATCCAGACGATCCAGGATCTTGTCGAGATTGTCCGGCTTGACCATGAATTCCTGCAGGCCTTCCATGGCAACTTTTGCCATTTCAGCCGGAGCATCGCGGTCAAAGAACTGAGCAACGCCGCCCGGAGAGTTGGTGGACAGCATTTCAAAGCCCTGCTCGAGGAACTTGTCCTTATCAACGGAAGACTGTGCATTCACCGGCAGCTGGCCGAGGTTCTTGCCATCGTTGATCTGGGTCTGGATGTCCGGAGATACGACGAATTTCAGGAATTCGCGTGCAGCTTCCTTGTTCTGGGCATTTGCCGGAATGTGGAAGGTGTCGGTCGGAGCATCTTCAGCCTTTTCAACGCCCGGTGTGATTTCAACGAACTGGTAGAAATCGAGCTGGTCGTCAGTCAGGCCTGCATCACGCAGCGGTGCAACAGCAAAGTTGCCCATCAGGTATGCTGCTGCATCACCCTTGACCATGAACGGCAGAGCTTCCTGCCAGCTGTAGGTCTGGTGATTGTCGATGAACGCACCCATGTCGATGAGTTCGCGCCAGTTGGCAAACGTCTGGCGTACTTCGTCAGAGGTCCACTTGGCTTTGCCGGTCAGCAGGTCCATGTGGAAGTCGAAGCCGTTCGTGCGCATGTTCAGGTAATCAAACCAGCCGCCTGCGGTCCAAAGGAACTTGGTTCCGATGGTGTAGCATTTCTTGCCGGCGTCGATGATTTTCTGACAGTTGGCTTTTTCTTCTTCCCAGGTTGTCGGTTCGGAAAGGCCAAGCTCGTCAAAGATGTCTTTGCGGTAGTAAACGCCCCACTGATAGTAGGTGTAGGGCACGCCCCACTGCTTCCCATCAATGGTCATCGCACCCTTGGTCGAGGCCAGGTTGTCGCCGATTGCCGGATCTGCCCACAGGTCAGATACGTCTTCGAACAAGCCTGCTTCAACATAGGGGCGCATGCGGTTTGCCGCATACCAGGTTGCAACGTCCGGCGCATTTGCAGACAGGAAGTTACGGATCTGTGTCTTGTAGGCTTCACGATCGATAACTGTCGTCTCGATGTTCAGATCCGGGTTCTTTTCCTGGAACTGCGAAATCATCTTTTCCATGGTCGCGCGCGGCGCCGGATTGGATGTGTCGAGGAAAATTCTCAGATCGCCTGTCAGGCCGTCAGCAGATGCTCCGCCCATTGAGGCTGCCAGAATGGCAAACGCCGCAGCGGACGTTTTCAGCATGGAACGCATGGTGTCCTCCCTTTAGGTTCCATTATGTGAAACTTAGTTTTGTATATTGATACTTTGCTGCGATCAGGTTAGGTTGTCAACAGGTCCGACATAAAGAAACGGGCCGAGTGGAGGAAAAAATGAACAAGCAGGCCACCGGCGACGGTACGGTCGGAAAGGCTCTTGAAGTGCTCGACAAAGTCGCAGCCGTGGGCCGGCCTGTGCGATTTTCCGAGCTGCTTTCAGAAAGTGCGCATCCCAAGGCGACACTCTATCGTCTGCTGCAGACCCTCGTGAACCAGGGCATGCTGGCCTATGACGACAAGCAGCAGACCTACTCGCTCGGCATCCGTCTTGTTCGGCTGGCACATGCAGCTTGGCGTCAAAGTTCCATCGCGCCCATAGCGCGGCCCTTCATCTCCGCGCTGTCCGACGAGGTTGGCGAGACGGTCCACTTGGCACAGTTGGACAACGGGCAGGTGCTCTATGTCGACAAGCGCAACCCCCAGAATGCGATCGACATGTTCTCGCAGGCCGGAAAGGTCGGGCCTGGGCATTGCACGGGTGTCGGAAAAGCTCTGATGGCTTTTCAGGACCCAAGCGAGATCGACCAGATTATTCAGAAACAGTCTTTTTACAGGTACACGCCGGCAACGCTCGTAACCGAAGCGGCGCTCCGCGCGGAACTTGACCAGATCAGGCAGGACGGCATCGCCTTTGACCGGGAGGAGCACGAACCCGGGATCATCTGTATTGCCGCTCCAATCCTGTCCACCAAAGGGCGGCCGGTCGGCGCCCTGTCCGTGACAACATCAACACAGCGAAAAAATTTGGATGAACTGATGAATGCGCGTCCTGCATTGGAGCAGGCCGCATCCAAGATTGCCGCGGCAGTCGAAGACTGGCAGTTCCCCGCGTGAACATTTCGGAGGGAGTAGAAATAAGATGTCTGGCGTAACTCTTACAAATGCCGTCAAACAATATGGCGATCTTCAGGTGATCCATGGAGTGGATCTCCAGATCGAGCATGGTGAGTTTTGCGTCTTTGTCGGGCCTTCCGGCTGCGGCAAATCCACATTGCTCCGGATGATCGCAGGCCTGGAAGAAACAAGCTCCGGCAAGATCGAGATCGGTGGCCGCGACGTTACCAGAGTGGATCCGGCGGAACGTGGCGTTGCCATGGTGTTTCAGACCTACGCCCTTTATCCGCACATGACGGTTGAAGAGAACATGGGCTTCGGCCTCAAGATGAACGGTCACCCCAAGACCGAGATTCATGAAAAAGTCTCGGAAGCCAGCAGGATCTTGAAGCTTGACCCGTATCTGAAACGCAAGCCGAAAGCGCTGTCCGGCGGGCAGCGTCAGCGTGTGGCCATCGGGCGTGCGATTGTCCGCGGCCCGGAAGTGTTTCTGTTCGATGAGCCGCTCTCTAACCTTGATGCCGAACTGCGTGTCGACATGCGCGTTGAAATCGCACGTCTGCACAAGGATATCGGCGCGACGATGATCTACGTGACGCACGATCAGGTCGAAGCCATGACCCTTGCGGACAAGATCGTCGTGCTGCGCGGAGGTATCATCGAGCAGGTAGGTTCCCCGATGAACCTTTATTCCGATCCGGACAATCGTTTTGTTGCCGGCTTTATCGGATCGCCGAGCATGAATTTCGTTGAAGGCGTGGCAGACGAAGGCGCGGTAATCGTTCCGGCATTTGGCGATACCAAGGTTCCGACATCCGTGGCTTTGCCGGCCAAGGGGGAGAAGGTTCTTGTCGGACTGCGGCCTCAGCATTTCGACATTGCACCGAGCACAGAAGGTGCAAGGGTTGATCTTTGCGAGCAATTGGGCGGTGTTGCCTACACCTATCTGGTGTGTCCGACGGGTGAGCGTGTCATTGTTGAGACAAAGGGCGAGGATCAACCGCCTGCAGACGGAACAGTTTCCGTCTCGTTCGACCCGGCATCGGCGATGTATTTCGACATCAAGACAGAAAAACGTCTGCGCTAAGCAGAGAAAACGCTCCAACTTGCACCAAAGCCCTTCCTCCCGGACTTTGGCTCAAAGTGCATACGACCCCGGCTGTTTGCCGGGGTTTTTTTTGAGTTTCTATCGTCTTTGGGCAACAGGTAAATACTTAAAATTGTCGGATTGGCGTTATTACGCTACGTAAAATCGACAATTGTGACAGAATGTCCTTTCATACTTGACTGTGTCTGCTGCCCTGCGTGGACGGGTTTCTCGAAGAGCGGCGACAAGCCGCCGTCCGAAACAGCAAGCGTGTAACCGCCGAAGGTGGTCGGGTGGCAAAGTCTGGAGGGAATATTTATGAGTAAAACGAAGAAGATGCTGGATCCGGACCCGCGGGTCATGGATTTCAGCACGGAATACGAACTGGGCCAGGATAACATTCGGCCGTTCGGTCTTGATTTGCACAATCCGGTCTTCCTGGTCTCGGCGATCGTGATCGTCGGATTCGTCATGGTTGCCTTGGCAAATCAGGAAGCAGCAGCGTCCTTCTTCGGATGGTTCAGACCCTTCCTGACAAGTACGTTCGACTGGTTTCTCATGTTGTCCGTCAACATCATGGTCGTTTTCTGTTTCTTTCTTGCGCTGTCGCCCCTGGGGAAGGTGAAAATCGGCGGCAAGGATGCGGTTCCGGATTATTCCTACGCGGGATGGATCGCGATGCTGTTTTCTGCGGGCATCGGTATCGGGCTATTGTTTTTCGGCGTTCTGGAGCCGATGTACTATTCGATTCCGGAGCTCAATACATTGCCTCTCGGGTCTGATCCGTCGCTTCCGGGCAATGAAAACATGGGCATTGTTGGCACCGTTTATCACTGGGGCATCAGTGGTTGGGCGGTCTATGTTGTCGTCGGGCTCTGCCTGGCGATTTTCTGCTACAATCTCGGCCTGCCTCTCACGTTGCGTTCGGCTTTCTATCCGATTTTCGGCGAACGCGTTTGGGGTTGGCCAGGTCATGTGATCGACACGCTGGCGGTTTTCGCGACCCTGTTCGGTCTAACCACTTCTCTTGGTCTCGGAGCACAGCAGGTTGCTGCCGGTCTGAACGATGTGTTTGGAATTCCGGTCTCAAGTTCCCTTGTTGTCTGGCTGATCCTCGGCATCACGGCGATTGCGCTCGGATCCGTGCTTCTTGGCATGGACGCAGGCGTGAAGCGGCTCTCTGAGATCAACATGATCATGGCGGCGTGCCTCTTCGTTTTCGTTCTGCTTGTGGGCCCGACCTTTGATCTCATCGCTCAATTCGGTGGCGTCCTTAAAGACTATGTTGTTGCCTTCGTTCCGCTGTCCAACCCGTTCGGCCGGGATGATTTGGGCTACATGCACGGCTGGACCACCTTCTATTGGGCTTGGTGGATTGCCTGGTCACCATTTGTCGGCATGTTCATCGCGCGTATTTCTAAAGGACGGACCGTTCGTGAGTTCATTCTCTGCGTCTTGATTGCGCCCTCACTGGTCTGCGCGCTTTGGATGACCGTTTTCGGTGGTCTTGCTCTCGACCAATTGGCGAATGGCTATACCGGCGCAAAAGACGTGGTGGTGGCCTATCAGCCAGAGCTGTCTCTTTTCCGTATGCTGGATCAGCTGCCGCTCTACAACATTATCGCGCCGATCTCGCTGGTCCTGATCGTGATCTTCTTCGTGACGTCGTCGGACTCCGGTTCGTTGGTCATCGACACGATCACGGCAGGCGGAAAAATGGATGCTCCGGTGGCGCAACGCGTGTTCTGGTGCACTTTCGAAGGCCTGGTTGCGATTGCGCTTCTTCTCGGTGGAGGGCTCAACGCACTTCAAGGAGCGGCGGTTTCGATGGGGATTCCCTTCACCCTGGTCGTTCTGGCGATGTGTTATTGCCTTTACAAAGCGCTTCGATCTGAACGACAAAAAATCTGAAACTGACGCCAAAGGCGCGCTACGGCGCGCCTTTTTTGTTCGGGCGGTCTGCTTCTTGCAGCCGCCTTTTTTGTGTCTTTCGATTTCGGCAGAACCCATCGTGTTGTGAGCACGTCACACAGGCCGTGTCAGACTGAATATCAGTCGAGATCCTCGTTTCCGGTCTGTTGCACACGGAGCCTTAAACACCTTTCTCATTGTGCTCCTGCTGCAAAGCATGCGCCCGCACAACAACGCCTTAAGCGTGTTGAAGCCTTGACATGAATACTGATTCAGGTTTCATATTAGGAGGCGTTAAGCGAAGCAGCGGCGTTTTTTCCAGGCTGGAAACGGTCTGAGATTGCCGGCTGCACCTTGGCGCAAAACGGGAGGAGCATTTATGACCAAGCAGTTTACCCGCTGGGCACTGCCGCTTGTGGCCGGCCTCGGCCTTGCGGCATCGGGGTCCGTTGCCGCTTTTGCGGAAGACATCAAAATCGCCCATGTCTATGGCAAGACGGGACCGTTTGAGGCCTATGCCAAACAGTCTCACACGGGTCTGATGATGGGACTGGAATTTGCCACCGACGGGACAATGGAGATCGACGGCCGCAAGATCGTTGTCATCGAAAAGGACACGCAGCTGAAGCCGGACATAGGTAAAGCGGTTCTTGCCGAGGCCTATGGTGATGATGAAGTGGATCTGGCCGTTGGACCGGTCTCTTCTGGTGTGGCACTCGCCATGCTGCCCGTGGCTGAAGAATATGAGAAGTTGCTCATTGTTGAGCCTGCCGTTGCGGACTCCATCACAGGCGAAAACTGGAACCGGTATGTGTTCCGCACCTCCCGAAACTCTTCTCAGGATGCCATTGCAAATGCGGTTGCTCTGGGACAAGAAGGTGTCTCGGTCGCAACGCTGGCACAGGACTATGCCTTTGGCCGCGATGGTGTCGCTGCGTTCAAGGAAGCGCTGGAAGGCACTGGCGCAAATCTGGTTTTCGAGGAATACGCGCCAACAGACACGAAAGACTTCACGGCAAATGCGCAACGTATTTTCGATGCCTTGAAGGATGAGCCTGGCCGCAAATTCCTGTTTGTTATCTGGGCCGGAGGCGGCAACCCGATCAGCAAGATCAAGGCAATGGAACCGGAGCGCTTCGGCGTTGAAATCGCGACCGGCGGGAACATTCTTGCTGCCATGAAGGCCTATAAGGAACTCCCGGGCATGGAAGGCGCCACCTATTACTACTATGAAATTCCCAAGAACCCGGTGAACGATTGGCTGGTTGCCGAGCATCAGAAACGGTTCGACACGCCACCGGATTTCTTCACAGCTGGGGGCATGTCAGCTGGAATCGCGATTGTCGAAGGCATTCGCAAAGCCGGGTCCACCGACACGGAAGACCTGATCACCGCGATGGAAGGCATGGAATTCGACACGCCAAAGGGCAAGATGATGTTTCGCGCCGAAGATCACCAGGCGCTGCAGCCCATGTACCATTTCAAGATCAAGGTCGATCCGGAGGTCGAATGGGGTATTCCGGAGCTGGTGCGTGAGCTCAAAATAGAAGACATGGATATTCCCGTCCGCAATCAGTGATCCGCATTTGCTGAGCCTGTTGCTCTTGCTAGGTGGCCCCATCACACCTTCGTCCTGGCTGGGCATTCGCTGTTCAGCCAGGCAACGCTCCGATAATACTTTTTCCTCCTACTTGACCTGGGAACACGTGCCGTGACCAAGGAACGTCCCATTCTTGAAACGAGAGACCTTGCGATCCGCTTTGGCGGACACGTTGCGGTTGACCATGTGAGCTGCAGTTTTGACCGGGGCACTTTGACCGCCATCGTCGGGCCCAACGGGGCCGGCAAAACCACCTATTTCAACCTGATATCAGGTCAGCTTGCCGCCACAAGCGGGAGCGTTTGGCTGAATGGCGAGACCATCACCAGACTGTCGGTTCCAGAACGCACCGACAGGGGGATCGGCCGGGCCTTTCAATTGACCAACCTTTTTCCGACATTGAGCGTGCGGGAAAACGTGCGGTTGGTTGCTCAGGCCAAGGCTCGAAAGGGCTTTGACCTTTTTTCCATTGCCGAAAGCCACATTGAATTGCTTGAGCGCGCCGACCACGTGCTCTCGGAGGTCCGGCTCATTGATCAGGCCGACCAAATCGTGTCGGCTTTGCCGCATGGCGACCAGCGTAAGCTGGAAGTTGCGCTCTTGATCGCACTTGGTCCTCAGGTGCTGATGTTCGATGAGCCCACGGCCGGCATGAGTGTAGATGAGGTGCCGGTCATTCTGGAGCTGATCCAGAAACTCAAGGCCGATATGGACCGCACAATCCTGCTGGTTGAACACAAAATGGATGTGATCCGAACGCTCGCAGACCGGATCATCGTGCTGCACAATGGTGCGCTGGTCGCCGATGGTGAACCGGCAGAAGTAATCGCGTTGCCCATTGTCCAGGAAGCTTATCTCGGCAAAGCACCTGCAGAATCTGGGGAGGCGGCGTAGTGTCTGATATTTTGCTTTCGCTCTCCGGCGTTCACACTCATATCGGGCCCTATCACATACTGCAGGGGGTGGATCTTCTTGTTCCCGAAGGTGGCGTCACCGTATTGCTTGGGCGAAACGGTGCAGGCAAAACCACGACCCTGCGCACCATCATGGGACTTTGGACGGCAAGCCGCGGTGACATCCGGTTCGAGGATCAAGTCATCACCAAATTCGCAACGCCGGAGATTTCGCGGCGTGGCATCGCCTTTGTGCCCGAAGATATGGGCATCTTTACCGATCTGACTGTCTCGGAAAACATGATGCTTGCCGCATCGAACGGCCCGATCGACGAAAAACGCCTTTCATGGATAACCGATCTGTTTCCTCCTATAGGCACTTTCTGGAAATCGTCCGCAGGTACCTTGTCCGGTGGACAAAAGCAGATGTTGTCTGTCGCACGCGCAATCATCGAACCCCGGCGTCTCATCCTCATCGACGAGCCGACCAAAGGCCTTGCTCCTGCGATCATCAAGTCGATGACGGACGCGCTGAAAGAGTTGAAGGAAACGGACACCACCATCCTTCTGGTCGAACAGAATTTCGCAATGGCCTCCAGCATTGGCGACACCGTTGCTGTGATGGATGACGGTCGCATCATTCACGCCGGTAACATGCAGGAACTGGTTGAAGACACGGCCCTTCAGGAAAAGCTGATGGGACTCACGCTGGAGGTCCACCAATGAGCGACACCTCGATCAAACCACGCATCGAAAAAGTTCCGCTAAGCGAACAGTTCTTCCAGAAACTGCCGGTCATGCTGGTTCCCTTGCTAGCCTTGGCAGGGCTGCTTGCCATCGGAAATCCGGCAAGTTGGTTGACGCTGACTGTCGCGGGTCTTGCCATGGGCATGATGATTTTCATCATGGCCTCGGGTTTAACAGTGGTTTTCGGGCTCATGGACGTCATCAATTTCGGCCATGGAGCTTTTGTGGCGATCGGGGCCTTTGTGGGGTTCACGGTTCTGGCATGGCTGGCCGGTTGGACAGAATCTCCGAGCGTCTTGTTGAACCTCTTTGCCGTTCTGATCGCGATCCTTGCAGCAATGCTGGTGACCGGGTTGCTTGGATACGCATTTGAACGGGTCATCGTCATGCCGGTCTATGGCGAGCACCTGAAGCAGATCCTTGTAACCATGGGCGGGCTGATTGTTGCCCAGCAGATGATCTACGTGGTCTGGGGCCCGGACGAGCTCCATATTTCGCGTCCCGAAGCCTTCCAGGGTTCGCTCATTTTCGGGGAGGCCGCGATCGAGAAATACAGGCTTGTCGCCGTTGGTATCGGGCTCGCGTTGTTTCTCGCCATGCGGCATATATTGCAAAATACCAAAGTTGGTTTGCTGGTACGTGCCGGTGTTGAAAACGGCGAGATGGTCGAAGCTCTTGGGTATCGGATCCGCCGACTTTTCCTGGTCGTTTTCATGACCGGATCGGCACTGGCCGGCTTGGGAGGTGTCATGTGGGGCCTCTACCAGGAAACCATTACCGCTCATATGGGCTCAGAGATCATGGTGCTTGTTTTCATCGTGGTGATTATTGGCGGATTGGGTTCCGTCGAAGGCTGTTTCATCGGAGCGCTGATGGTTGGCCTCCTGGCCAATTACACAGCCTTTCTGGCTCCAAAGGTGGCCTTGATTTCGACCATCGCTCTGATGGTGGTGATCCTGATGTGGCGGCCTCAAGGCCTTTATCCGGTCGTTAAGGCAAAGTAGGGCGGGCGAAAAGCATGTTGACGAAACTTCTTTCCGGTGACACGCCACGCAGCCGCCTTCTGACGGTGATCCTGCTGGTCGTGCTGGTATGCCTGGCGTTTGCTCCTTTTCTTTTTCCAGGAACAAAATCGCTGGAGACGGCGGCAAGGATCTGTATCTTCATCGTTCTGGTTGCCAGCTACGATTTGTTGCTCGGCTATGCGGGGATCGTGTCCTTTGCGCATACGATGTTTTTCGGAATTGGGGCCTATGGGACGGCTCTTGCACTTTCCGCTACGGGGCCGAGCTATTTCTCCCTTGCATGGGGAACATTGGCAGGCGCTGTTCTGGCAGCCGTTTTTGCGCTTGCTATCGGTCTCTTTTCATTGAGGGTGAAGGCAATTTTCTTCGCAATGGTGACGTTGGCGGTCGCGAGCGCCTTTGCCGTTCTTGTGTCGCAAATGTCCTGGCTGACGGGCGGCGAAGATGGCTTGAATTACAAGATCCCGAGGGAGCTCACACCAGCCTTCAAGCTCGTCAAGGAGAAGGTCCTTGACGTTCGGATCAATGGTAAGCTGCTGGCCTATTATCTCGTGTTCTTTGCATCTGCATTCCTGTTTCTTGTCATGCTGAGGATCGTGAATTCCCCGTTCGGGCGAACCTTGAAGGCGGTGCGTGACAACGCTTTCAGGGCAGAAGCAATCGGCTATCGTGTTGTCTGGTATCGAACAACAGCAACCGTTCTCTCCGCGGTGATGGCGGCGCTGGCCGGTTCCCTACTCGCCGTCTGGCTGCGCTACACAGGACCTGCAACAACCCTCTCGATGGAAATCATGATCGACATTCTCTTGATGGTCGTGATAGGAGGCATGGGCACGCTCTATGGCGCAGTGTTGGGGGCGACGCTGTTCATTCTGGCTCAAACCTATCTGCAAAATCTGATGGGTATCGCTTCGGAGGCCACCAGCGCGGTGCCATTTTTCTCAACGCTGGTTGCTCCGGAGCGCTGGCTGCTCTGGTTGGGCGTGCTGTTTATTTTGTCTGTGTATTTCTTCCCGTCGGGGATCGTCGGGCGATTGAGGGCAGGACGTGCGTGAGCACCAATTCGCTTTATATCCGGGATGAGGGAAAAGGCCGGCCACTGGTGCTGGTGCATGGATGGTCCTGTCCCGGGCAATTCTTTGACGATCAGACGCTTGCTTTGAAAATGTATGCCCGCTGCATTGTCCCGGATCTTCCCGGTCACGGCAAAACCGGGAGCTATTCGCCGCTCAGTATCGAAGCAGCAGCCGATGCGCTTTACGAGTATCTTCTCGCTGAAAACCTGAGCGACATTGTTCTGTGCGGCTGGTCGATGGGCGCGCTGGTGATCTATTCAATGATAGAACGCCACGGGTCGGAGCGGCTGTCGTCGGTCGTTGCCATCGACATGACGCCCAGGGTTCTTAATGACGAGGCCTGGTCAAATGGAACGCTGAATGGGCTGGATACTACCCAGAACGCGCATGTGATCGACGGGATCATTGCCGATTGGTCCAAACTGCCGGGCCGGATTGCACGGCGCCTTTTTGCCGACGGTCTGCCGATTGATCAGGAGTTGATCGATAAGGTTGCCGTGGAAATAGCGCGCGAGGACCCGGGTCTGCTGCGAGAGATGTGGATGTCACTGACAGCGCAGGACTTCAGGCCATTGTTGAAGTCCTTTCCAGTGCCTCTTCATCTTGCTTCAGGTGCGCGTAGCCAGCTTTACGGTTGCGGGGTCCGCCAATGGCATCTGGACAATGTGCCCGACTTTCATTTGCATCTGTTCGAACAGTCCGGACACGCTCCGCATCTGGAGCAGCCTGAGGCGTTCAATCAGTTTCTTCTGGATGTCATCCAATCAGACTGATGCAATTCTTGCCGCTCAGTGGCCATTACCGAATTTTGACAAGATAAAGCCGATAATCCGGTCAAGAAACGTAAGCACCAGAAACACTGCCAACAGGCCGACAAAGAAGCGCATGTCGGTGAGCAAGGTTCCCTTTGTCAGGTCCAACATGCGTACGCTCGAATTGGCATAGATCCAGACATAGTAAGCGATTGCCGCGAGCGCTCCCGTCAGTACGAGCGAAACAACAATCGTCTGCCAGGTCGGTTTTTGAGGTGTCTCGCTCATTTCAAGATCCTCGCGGTCGCCAGATCCACTTTGAAGACCATCAGGTCATCCAACCTTTCGACTTCGCCTTCAACCTCGATGTAAAGCGCGAGCAGCGACTTGAGTTCGTCGCCAAGCAAATTGCCATCCTTGTCGGCCATCATGAAAAAGTTGCGGTTCTCGACCGGACCGGATGAAACGAAAACCGGCGGAATTCCACCGGTCAGGCAAAGATCCGCACAGGCTTTGTGAGCAAGGCCCCTGCCAGGCCGCATAGCGCCCGCATAGCATTTGCCGTCACAGATTTCGCCGGCAAGTTTCCAGCGGCCAAGCGGAACCGCTTCGCTGGGAGCAAATTCCTCGGTTTCGTCTTCAACGGCTTCAACGCGGCCGACCTGAACCATTGTCAAGTCGCCCCGATTTACCGGAACACCGCGTATTGAAACGGCAGACCCCTTGTGGGCTTCAGCCTGTTTGAAGACACCCCGTTTGCCCTGTCCAGCCAGCATGTAGGTCTTTGCCGGTTCACCGTCCTTGGCGGGCACCCGAAACACCGGGTATGGCCTCAGTTCCAATATGCCCGCGGTTTCAAATCGGTTTCCCCACTGGAAGCCGCCGGCGCCAGGGTCGTTTTGCGTTGACGAAAGAGCCAGTGCGGCGAGACCGAGACCTGCAACGAAGCAGACGGAGAAAACGCCCAGGAACATTACAAGAGTTTTGGGGACCGCGTTCAGATAGCCGACAAAAAACGGCGCTTCTTTGGTCTGTCTCCAGGTCATGCCGCTTCTCCTATCTCAACAGGCTCGACATAGGTGCCCGGTGGTTGAGGATTGGGGTCGAGCAGAACGGTCGATCCGATCAGTTTGAGCCGATAGGTTGAAATCTTCTCTGTGAAAGGTTCAGGCGCACGGCCGTCTGCGAGATTGTACTGGTAGCCGTGCCAGGGACAGGTAATGCATCCCCAAAGCACCTTGCCTTCGCCGAGTGGACCATTCTGGTGTGCACAGGCATTGGTTATGGCGGAAAGCTTGCCATCATATTTGAAGATGGCAACGCGCTCGTCTTCGGTGAGCGTCACGACCTTCGCGCAATCGTCGTCTATTTCTTCAAGCTCTCCGGCAACGACCCAACCGGCTTCCTGGAGTGAGGCCTTTGCGGTTTGTTCGCCGCGTTCCCGTCTGGCTTCCATGCGGCCGGTCGCAAAATGCAGACCGCAAACAAGAACAACGCTGGCCGCCACGACGCTGGTGAAGATCGGGTCGGCGGGGCCCTGAAGTGCCCCGAGCGCAACGTGAAGCACAGCGAAGGCGTACGCGGCATAGATAGACATATGCAGCGCTTTCCAGATTGGTGCTCCCAGAAAACTCAGCCAGAAGTCGTGGCTTGTTGCTGCCAGGACAAACAGGATTATCAAGGCCGCAATACCAAGGGCTTCGAAAGGGAAGCCGAGCAGTTGGCCGTAGTTTGTGTTGGATGACAACAAGGCGACATAGCGGTCGGTCGGCGAGAAATTGAAATACCATGTCAGCACGTAGTTCGCATGGACGGCGGCAATGCCCGCGGTCATGACACCGAAGTGGCGGCGATTGTAGAGCAGTGGAAGGAACCGCCGGTCAAGGCGAGCGAGCGGACCGATGCACAAGATCACTGTCAGCATCAAGAAGGCGCAGCTGCCAAAGGCGCGCATTCTCAAGATAGCGCCATCAATCGGCTTGGTGACATCTTCAAACATCGGGCCGACACGAATGAAGATGTAGAGATAAAGCGCAACTGCAATCAGCAGCACGGCATCATAGAAGATCTTGTTCCGGTTCCAGATGACGGGCGTATATTGAACACTCATTGTGCTGCCTCCGTCGAACCACTTTCCGGAGCCTCGATCAAGACGGCCGGACGATCAACCGGAGGCGTTTGCCGCAGGGCGAGAATTGTGAAGAAGGCGAGGGGAAGCAAGATGCCAAGGATCGTCCAGATCCTGGCATGGGCTGTACGGTGAGCACGTTTCATCGCCGCGCCTCCCCATGCTTTTCAAGCACGACCCAACGATAGATCACCAGAGGCCAGATTAGGCAAATGCCTGGAATGAGCAGGGGCCGGAAAGCGTAGGACCCGCGTGAGGACGGCTCTATCCGGTCAATGCCAATTACCAGGAACAGAGCTGCAACAACACCACCTGCCATCAGGTAGTACTGGCCTATTTCGATCAAAAATTCTGCTGTTTGCAATTTACGGCTCCAGCTTTATCAACTTTGCGTCTTTTCACCCGGGTCAAGCTTCCGGTGTCCAGTAAACACCAGCCACTTGTCGTTTGCACCGGTAAAGACCGGTGGCAGTGCGGCATCCGGTATCGCCCCGGCGCAGCAGGAATGACGGCATTCCTACCTCCTCAAACCAGATCGGCGTCGGTGATGATTTCCACAAGCGACGGCCCATTGTGAGCGATTGCCTCGGCAATGGCACTCTTCAGATCAGCGCTATCGGTCACTCTGTGTCCTTGTCCACCGCAAAGCCGCGCAAAGGCCGCGAAGGATGGATTTGTGAGGTTGGTTTCCCACACCGGCCATTCACCGGAACGCTGTTCTTTCGAGATCTTGCCGAGCTCGGAGTTGTTCAGGAGGATATGTGTGATGTTCATCCCGTATTTTACGGCAGTGGTGAATTCCATCGCATATTGACCGAACCCGCCGTCGCCGGAGATCGAGATGACTTTGCGGCCATGATACTGTTCGAAGTCCTGTGTGGCACACCAGGCACCAATGGCTGCGGGTAGGCCAAAGCCGATTGAACCGAGATAACCTGACATCAAGATACGCTGACCACGTGGTTCAAAATAACGGCCGAAGGAATAGGTGTTGTTGCCGACATCGACGGGAATGATCGCGTCTTCCGGGCACAATTCGCTCAAGACCTTGAAGATTGCTGCTGAGTGAATGCCCTGGCCGCGCTCTTCCGTTAGACGGCGCTCCTTTTCCTCGCGCCAGATCTGCCAGCGTTCGACAAGCTCGGAAACCTGATCGGCAGCGTCGGAAGCCTTTGTCACCTGAGGCATGACTGCTTCACAGAAAGTGCCAATTTCTCCCCAGACCGGTAAAGAGACAGGATGGAATTTTCCGAGTTGCATGCGTTCGAAATCGACCTGAATGATCGGTTTGTAGGGGGCAATGCCGGTGTGGTTTGCAAATGATGATCCAAGAGAAACGATCAGGTCCGCTTCATTCATGAACCAGCTTGCAATCGGTGTCCCGGATCGGCCAAGAACACCAGCGGCGAGCGGGTGCGTGTCCGGGATCAGACCCTTGCCCTTGAAGGTCGTCATAACCGGTGCGCCGATCTTCTCGGCCAGGGCTATAACCTTGTCCCTGACATCCTTGGCACCATAGCCAAGAACGATCGCTGGGCGTTTTGCGCCATTGATCATCTCGATGGCTTTATTGAGATCTTCCGTTGAAGGGGTCACCTTAGAGCCGCCAATTCGCCCTTCGGGAGATCCGGCATCTTTCTCGCTCGGGATCGTCTGGACATCGTCTGGAAAGATCAGGTTTGAGACATCCCGTTCAACGATTGCTGTCTTGAGTGCCAACGACATGAGCTCGGCATGGTTGGACGTGCTGAGGACGGGCTGGGAGAAACGCGATACGGCATCGAAGGCCGATTTAAGGTCAATGTCCTGAAATGCACCCGGTCCGAAGACCTGTGTCTGGACTTGGCCCGTCAGGGCAAGAACCGGAGCCCGGTCCACCTTGGCATCCCATAGGCCTGTGAGAAGGTTTGTTGCGCCCGGTCCTGCAATGGTCAGGCAGCCTGCAGGCTTTCCCGTCAACTTGCCATAGGCAGATGCTGCGAAGGCTGCTGCGCCTTCGTGCCGGATACCGACATAGCCAAGTTTGCCCTTGTTGACCTGAAGCCGAATGGCATCTGCCAGCCCGAGATTGGAGTGGCCAACCATGCCAAAGACACGTTTTACGCCCCAGTTCACCATGGTCTCGGCCATGACATCGGTGACAGTCCGCTCGTGCTCCGGTTCAGCCTCTATCCCGACAAAAACCTCTCCGTTCTCGATCTTGAGTGGGAAGACTTTTTGGCCCGTGTCTTCGTGACCGCCAGGAGGCGCACCGGTCAGTGGGTCGAAATCCCACCCATGCCATGGACACCGGATCCAGCATTTGCCATCGGTGCCCTTTTCAATCGAACCCTCCCCGAGAGGGCCGCGTTGATGCGGGCAATGATTGTCCATCGCAGCCCATTGGCCGTCGAAATGCGACAAGCAGATGGAAGTGGTTCTTGCGGTGACGGTCTTGACCCGGCCTTCCGGCAGATCATCGACATGTGCGACCTTGATCCAGTCGAGATTTTGAGCGTCCATTTTCTGGTCTCCCTTGAAGTCGGTCCGTGTCAGGCAACGCCGCCAAAGGCTACACCGGAAAGATCCGAAATTTCCCGTTTCCAAGTCGTCAGATCCTCCTCACAAAACTGGTTGAGGTGGGAATAGCCACAGGCACGGGCCATTACCTGCATCAGCTCCACGGAGGCATCAAAGAAATTGGTCAGTTGTCGGGCTGACTTCTCGATTTGCAGGCGGTTGACCAAATGGGGTTTCTGCGTCGCGATCCCAACGGGGCAATTGTTGGTGTGGCAGGCACGCATCGCTATACAGCCGATCGCCTGCATGGCCGAGTTGGAAACGGCGACGGCATCTGCGCCGAGTGCCAAGGCTTTCAGGAAGTCAGCCGGTTTTCGAAGGCCGCCGGTGATCACAAGGGTCACGTCTGATCGTCCGAGCCTGTCCAGATGCCGCCGGGCACGGGCAAGGGCTGGAATCGTCGGGACTGAGATGTTGTCCCGGAAAATGATCGGAGCCGCACCCGTGCCACCGCCCCGGCCGTCCAGAATGATGTAGTCGACACCGACCTCCAGTGCGGCATCAATGTCCTTCTCAATGTGCTGGGCTGAAAGCT
Organism: Labrenzia sp. THAF82; assembly: GCF_009363435.1. Classification (GTDB taxonomy): domain Bacteria; phylum Pseudomonadota; class Alphaproteobacteria; order Rhizobiales; family Stappiaceae; genus Roseibium; species Roseibium porphyridii. The sequence continues at coordinate 1,436,614 of NZ_CP045354.1, forward strand.
TGTAACCGATTGGAATGCCGCCTGTGCGGCTACGAACTTCGTCGGCAAATTCCTTGATCTGCGAGACTTCCGTCCAGTCCGGAAAACGCGGTGGAGAGATGGCATCCTCACCTTCATTCAAACCGCGAACTTCGGCGATCTTGCCCTTCACTTTTGAACCGGGCAAATGGCCTCCCGTGCCGGTCTTGGCGCCTTGTCCCCCCTTGAAGTGGAAGGCCTGTACCTTGTTGAGCTTGTCCCAGTCGAAGCCGAACCGGGCAGACGCCAGCTCATAGAAATATCGCGAATTTGCTTCCTGTTCTTCAGGCAGCATGCCGCCTTCACCTGAGCAGATGCCCGTGCCGGCAAGTTCGGCGCCGCGCGCCAACGCAACCTTTGCCGGCTCGGACAATGCGCCATAGCTCATATCTGAAACGAAGAGCGGTATCTTAAGGCGCAGCGGCTTTTGGGCATTGGGGCCAATCACGACATCCGTTCCGACCGGATCGTCGTCCAGAAGAGGCGGGCGGTGCAGCTGAGCGGTCAGAATTTGAATGTCGTCCCAGTCGGGCAACTGTGTTCTGGGTACACCCATTGCGTCGACCCTGCCGTGATGGCCGGTTTTTGTGAGGGCGTCACGGGCGTATTGCTGGATGAGCCCGGTATAAGGCTCTTCTTCCGTGCCATGGCTGGTGTCGGCATAAAGGCCGAGATACTGGTCGCGGTCGAAGGGTTGAGGATGCTCTTTTGCCCAGGCGGCAATCTCGTCTTCATCGACAACAACTTTGTCGTCCTCGATCCAGCTGGAGAATTTCGGAAGCGCTTCGGAGTTGTTGTATTCGGAGACACCACTGTCGAGCCGATAGTCCCAATAGTGCAGCCCGCAAATCAGATTGTCGCCGTCAACATACCCATCCGACATAAGCGCACCACGATGGAGGCAGCGCCCATAGAAAACAGAGACATCGTCGTCGAACCGGACGACAACCAGGTCAACACTTGCAACAAGCGCGTATTGAGGGTCCCTGTCTGCCAGTTCGCTCAGATTTGCTACAGCTGTCTTCTTCATTTCTTCCCCCGGCTACCGGCTCTATTGCCTTGGCTTGTTGAATATGAGCGCCAGTCAGTCTGGCTGCGTTTCCGGCCGCATCGATGGAACACTCACCATCTCAGCAGCTTCATCTTGTGTTGACATGCGCGCGCCGTACCACTTGGCGAACGGCACCGCGGTGATGCCGTGGAGCACAGCGCTGATCCAGACTGCGTTGACGGCGAGGTTGAGCAGTTGCTCACCGATTTCATGATCGATCTGATCAACGACCAGCAGGGCAAACAGCGCTGTTGCCAGACCGCGTGGTCCGAACCAGCCAAAGAACAGTTTTGTCAACGGCGAAGCGTCCGTTCCACTGAGCGACAGCCAAACGGCAAGCGGACGCACAATAAAGAGGCTGATCAGGATGATTGCGAGGCTTCCACCGTCAAGATGGGCAATTGCAGTTGGAACGAGGGCCAGACCAATCAGGAAAAAAGCGCCCCAGGCCAGCATCTGGCCTTCGCTTTCGGTGAATTCGTAAATGAATGCGCACTGGCCCTTGATGACATTGCCGAAGAAAAGGCCGGCAACAAATGCTGAGATAAAGCCGTTGCCGTCGACAAGACCGGCGGCCAGATAAGCACCGCCCGCCATGGCGATGGCACCAATGCCTTCAATAGTCACCGTCGTCATCTTGCGCTGTTTTGCCGCCAGAAACATGATGCCTCCGACCGCACCGACAACACCTCCGACAAGCGGCCCCAGCACAACCTGTTTTGCCCCGAAGAGCAGCCAGTTCGTGGCGGTGGGCTGCATCATTTCACCTGCGAGGCTGGCAAAGAGCAGGATCACCGGCAAAGCCAGACCATCGTTCAGGCCGCTTTCCAACGTCAGGGCCCTGCGTACCCGCTCAGGAACGGCCTTATTGGTAACGACGGCTTGCCCAAGGGCGGCATCGGTTGGGGCGAGGAGCGCTGCTGCCAGAGCTGCTACGATCAAGGGTTCGGTGGAAAAGAATGGCGCTGCTGCAGCAGTGCCCAGAACCACTGCCAACGGAAGGCCGATAAGCAGCATGCGCAGCGGCCATTGGTGGCGTTTTCGAATGGCTTGCAGGTTGATCTGGGCCGCATCAAGGAACAGAAGGATGATCAACGCAAGTTCGGCCACGATATGCAGCAGATGCTCTGCATCCTGAAAGGGAAACATCCCTGTCTGAGACATTAGGAAGCCGAAGCCCAGAAACAGCATCGGCGCTGTTAAAATGCTTCTGGAAAGCGTTTTTGCCAGCAAGGTGTAACTCACCGTAAACATTGCCAGCATCAAAAGACCGGTGGCCATGAATGCACTCTCTCCCAAAGCCCACGGCAGCATTTAGGCTCGATGGCACCGCAGGCTCAAATCATAACCCGATGACACTCGTGTGTGGCAACTGTGAATTTACCCGAGGTCAGATTTGCTGGACGTCGGCCATTGATCTGCGAGAGAGAATTTTTATTGCGCCTGTGCGAAACGCTGCAGGATCTTGTCGGCGTCTTCCGGGCGTGCAGCAATTTCCAGAATCAGTTTCTTGCGCACGGCATCTGCAAATGTTGCGGCACTGTCGGCCGTCACTACGAAGGCTGCGGGACCACCAATGATGTCCTGATGGAACCTTTCCTCAAGGTCGTAGGCCACAGGGCGCCCGGAACAATGACGGCACAGAACGGCGAGGCCGTTGATCACGATCCCTGATGAAACGACAGTTTCTCTGGCCTCGTGAATGGTCGGACCGTTCCAGTTGTTGGCACTGTCGGCGGACAGATCGATGACACGCCGCAATCCGGTATAGGCGTTGGTGTCGATCAATTCCTTGCCTTTTAGAAGGGCTGCGCCAATCGCGTTCCGTCCGAACGCGCGGCGCGGTGGCTCCAAAAGCCTTGCCGCAAAGTCTTCCGCAGATGCCTTGCCATCTATGACTGTCCAATCGACAACAACGTCCTGCGAGAACATGTCGGCCCATTCAACATAGGTCACAACGATCTTCCCGTAAGCATTGCTGGCAATGGCGCTCAGCACTGACGGATCCGTGATCGCTTCGGCATAACCTTGCCTTTGGAACTGGATCTCGGCGTCGTCGATCGAGCCGGTCGCGTCGGCCAGAAGCACGAGTTCAAGGTCCAGTTCTTCGGACACGGTAGGCGTCGCCGTGAGGAAACACCAGGCAAAGACCAGAGCCGCAATCCGTTTCATATGCCCCTCCTATCAGGCCATTCACCTGCAGTAGCTAGGGCAGCAAGCGGAAAAAGGAAAAGTGCGGAGAAATGGAGAGCCTGAATTTATTGCGAATTTTTGCCAAATTTCTTTTTGGGCAACCAAGATTTTAACACACTTTCTCGCATTTCTTTGGGGGTGCATTCGAGGAGCAGTGTTTTGGAGATTGTTTGGCCTGATGCAAAAAAGCTCGCTGGTTCATTCCTTGTCGCTGTGCTCTTTCTTTTCTTAAACAGTGTGGTTGGGAGAGCGGAGGGAAACGATGCGAAACCTGAAGGAGATATTCGGGTTGAGCTGGAGGCAGACAGCTTTGCGATTGGCGAAGAAATCAAGATCAATGTAATCAATGAGCGCGCTCCGTCGGGTTCCAGCGTCGTTCTCTGGTTGTGGCCTGTCATGCCGGGTGACGTGAACGAGCGCGGTTATTACTCAAGCCCTGGCTGCAAAGGCGCACTAACCCCGGTTACGCTCCCATTTAATCCCGACGAAACCAATACTTTCTATTGGAGCGGTCTCTTCACATGGTGGGCTCCGTTTGATCTTCCTATTTCATGTAAGAACTTTTCAGCTGGCCGCTTTGAGATACACGCGCAATTCTATCGCGATAAAAATGTCCCGGTGGTTGGACGGCCAACTAGGTCACAAGATACCAAGTTGCAGCAATCGGCGACATCTCGACCGTTTGATTTGACGGGCGACATCGACATGAGCCGCCTCAAGAATAAGCTCAACAGCCGTGCGGTTAGTTTTGTCTGGGATTTACTGCAGTTACCGAATTCGAGCGATATCTTGCAAGACGCCTTGCTGAACATCAACGAATTGAGGGATCTAGGTGGTGGGTACTATTGCCTGACGAAAGAAATCCCTTTGCTTTTTTCTGGTGTCGTCGAGGCCTGCACTGCTGAGCCAGTGGTTACACCACTTGGGCTGAGGCTTCCGCATGGCGACTACATAAGTGTTCGCGGAAAAGGTGAAGCCACGAAAAACGTGGAGCAGTTCCGCAATGCTCTCGTGATTGCAAGAGACGCCGTTTCACAGCCATTGCTTGGCCGAATGGGCCTTTCATCAAGCAATCGTGATAGGAAACGCGAACGTTGCCAGTCACCCGGTCAGATTTGGTGCCGAGGGACAGTCGCTTACACCGATGAGGGCTCCGAGTTGATGGTGTCGGTTCAGAACTGGGCTGTCTCAGAGAACGCGGAGTTGTGGCTGTTCCACCTTCAATTTCACATTTTGGAGCAATACAAAACAAAGTCTAAAGGGGAGAGTTTTGTCTGTGTCAACGAAGACGGAAAAGTTCTGCGGATTGCAAACGCAGAACGCGGCTCAAATTCGGCAGAGCGCTTGCACGAAGCGTTTCACAACAAGACCTTTGCTTGTCTCCAATGACCATTGCCATTGCGACTGAATAAAAAACAAACCCGCCCTCCAACGGAGAGCGGGTCTTGCAACCTATACTTCGTCTGGCTTAGGCGACGGCCCGGGCCAAGGCGCATTGCGACCAGAGATCGTTGATCGAATCGGCCAGATGCTCAATGTCGGCGGCCGTGTGCAGCGGGGTCGGTGTGAAGCGCAGGCGTTCGGTGCCAACGGGGACAGTCGGATAGTTGATCGGCTGTACATAGATGCCGTAGGTCTCCAGCAGAATATCGGAGATCCATTTGCACTTCTTGGCATCGCCCACCATCACCGGAACGATATGGCTGGGGTTTTCCATGTGCGGGATGCCGCGCTTGTCGAGGGCGGCACGAACCTGCGCAACTCTTTGCTTGTGAGCTGCACGCTCAAGCTGGCTGTCCTTCAGGTGACGGATCGAGGTCGTCGCGCCTGCCGCCAATGCAGGCGGAAGTGCCGTCGTAAAAATGAACCCGGATGCGAAGGAGCGAATGAAGTCGACAACTGTCTTGGAACCGGTGATGTAGCCTCCCATCACGCCAAAGGCCTTGCCGAGTGTACCTTCGATGATCGTCAGGCGGTCCATCAGTCCTTCACGCTCGGCAACACCGCCACCGCGCGGCCCATACATGCCAACGGCATGCACTTCATCGAGATAGGTCAGAGCGCCGAATTTGTCAGCGACGTCGCAAATCTCCTTGATGGGAGCAATATCGCCATCCATCGAATAGACACTTTCAAACGCAACCATCTTGGGAGCGTCCGGGTCGTCAGCTGCCATCAGACGCTCGAGATCTTCATAATCATTGTGTTTGAAGATCCGCTTTTCGCAGCGTGCGTGCCGAATGCCTTCGATCATGGACGCATGATTCAGGGAGTCGGAATAAACGATCATGCCCGGAACTTGAGACGCCAGAGTGCCGAGCGCGGCCCAGTTGGAAACATAACCGGAGGTGAAGATCAGCGCGCCTTCCTTGCCATGAAGGTCAGCCAGTTCGTTTTCCAGAAGCACGTGATAGTGATTGGTGCCTGAAATGTTCCGTGTTCCACCGGCGCCTGCGCCGCATTTGGAAATCACATCCTGCATGGCACCGACAACCTTGTCGTGCTGACCCATGCCGAGATAGTCGTTGGAGCACCAGACGGTCACGTCCTGGACAGAGCCGTCTTCACGGTAACGTTTCGCGCGCGGGAAATTGCCTGCCATGCGTTCCAAGTCTGCAAACACTCGGTAATTGCCGTTGTCGTGCAGCTTGCCCAGGCGTTCCTCGAGATACGCGTTTACGTCCATCCTTCGGCCCTCTCTTCACTGGAAATTCTCCAGCGCCTCTTATTTCTTCCGCCCCGATAATGCGTCCATGGGCGGGTCAGTTTTAACCGAGATCATCCCTTTAGATCTCAGACTACCAAGTAACGTCTATCTATTCAAAACCGCATTACCAGACAATTAGCCTTGATCAAGGTCAAATCACAGACATGCGTCTATCCGTCCTAGCCAAAAAGGTAGCGTATGTCCGCCTGATTTATGTGAGACACCGGTCACAGGCAAGACCTTCAATGTGAGGTAAACTGCGATTTTCCAACATGCTGCTTGCTTTCACGAGATAAACATGAATACTGATTCATGTTTCATGCTTTTGGGAGGAAAATCTGGTGCGAAAATCTGCCGGAGTTGCGGAAGTACCGCAAAAGGCGCAGGGAAATCTGCCCAAGACCGCCCGCGGTGAAGCGACGCGAAGGGCGATTCTGGCAGCTGCCGAACGGGTCATAGGGTCCAAGGGCTACAACGATGCATCCATCGGTCATATCACCAGTGAGGCAGGGGTCGCCCAGGGAACATTCTACATCTATTTCTCCACGAAAGAGCAGGTCTTTTCCGAACTTGTTCTTGAGATGGGACGGCTGGTCCGGCACGAGATCGCCGAGGCGACCCAGGGTTTCGAGAACCGCCTTGATGCGGAGCGGGCCGGTCTGCAGGCATTTCTGGAATTTGTGCAGGCTCATCCGGATCTTTACCGGATTGTTCAAGAAGCACTATTCGTCGATCCGGATGCCTACCAGGAATATTACGAGACGTTTGCCGCCGGTTACAAAACCGGCTTGATTGCGGCCGAAGCGGCCGGGCAAATATCAAAAGGCGACGCGGATACCCGCGCCTGGGCCTTGATGGGCATCGCCAAGTCGCTGGGCGAACAGCTTGTCGTATTTAAATCGGACAAGCCGATCCCGGACATTGTCGAGGCAGCATACAGTTTGATTGAACGCGGTATCAGACCGTGACAACGACGGTACAGGGGTTCGTCCTGATTGAAAACCGGGACGATGTTGTCTGGGTCTGGCTGAGCCGGCCTGATCGTCATAATTCGCTCATCCCGGAACTCATCTCGGATCTTAAAAACGCTCTAATGGATGCGGCTCGACAAAGACCGCGAGCGCTTGTGGTCACTGCGAAAGGCAGCAGTTTTTCAACAGGCGGTGACATCGCCGGATTTCTGGATCACCGAAGGACACAGCAAGACCTCAGGGACTATGCAGAAGAGCTGGTCGACGGTCTGCACGGGGTCATTCTGGATCTTATTGACTTTCCGGCACCGGTATTGGCTGCACTTAACGGTCCTGTCACCGGCGGGTCGGTTGGATTGATGCTTGCCGCAGACCTTGTTGCGATGGCCGAACATGCTTTTCTGCAGCCTTATTATTCGCAGGTCGGCTTCGGCCCGGATGGTGGCTGGACCGCGCTGATGCCGGACCGTATTGGTGTCAGCAGGACCCTTGAGATCCAGTATCGTAACGAGCGGGTTAACGCAGCTGAAGCGCGCGAGATCGGTCTTGTGTCCTCGGTTTGTCCGCTATCTGAGCTGGAAGGGCAGATTGGCAAATGGCTGGATGATCTCAGTGGGGGATCATCCAGAACGCATCTTGCGACCCGTCGGGGCGTTTGGGATGACGCACGGCGTGAAACTGTTCGCCGACGCCTCGATCAGGAAAAGGACCGCTTCCTTGAATTGGTTGCCCTTCCGGAGACCATTGAGGGCATGCTGGAATTCACACGCAGACGGGCATGAGATTTTGAAAGTTCTTCGAAGAACCTGGTTTCGGGAGGACGCATGGAGTTTTTAACTGACATGGCGGCCAAGCGGGCAGAGCTAACGCCCGACCATGTTGCCTTCATCGATCACGAAAGCGGACTTCGCTACACTTTTTGTAAAGTGAACAGTCGGGCAACTCGACTGGGAAATCTGCTTTTGAAACACGGCCTCTCCAAAGGGGACCGTGTAGCTGTGCTGTGCCTCAACCACCCGGATTTCTTCATTCTGCTTTTTGCAGCTCAAAAGACCGGAATTGTGTTGGTGCCTCTGAACTGGCGTCAGCCTGTTGCCGAATTGCGACCGGTTCTGGCGGCGTCCAGGGCGAAGTTTTTGTTTCACGACCTCACCTGCGCAGATACTGCATCCAAGCTGGCGGAAGATGGGGACATACCCGTTCTGATGCTCGGTTCTGCGGATGGAGCCCCAAGCGCGCTCGATCAGGTGCTGAGCTCCGTTAGCCCGGCTGCAATCGGCTGCGGTCGGGTAAAAGCCAGTACGCCCTGGTATCTGCTTTTTACTTCCGGTACGACCGGTCTGCCCAAGGCGGTCATTCAAACTGCGGGAATGGCCTATGCCAACATGATCAACTACGCGCAGGCGACGGGCCTTAGTGTCGGAGAAAGCGGTGTCAATTTTCTGCCGCTGTTTCATACAGCCGGCATCAACCTGCCAACCTTACCGATCTTTCTGAATGGAGGGTCGTCGACCATTCTTCGGAAATTCGATCCCGATACTGTGCTCGGACTGATCGATGCCGGAGCCGTTACCAGCTTCTTTGGCGTTCCGGCAATTTATCAGGCCCTGGCGCTCTCGGCTGCGGTCGGGCGCACCGATTTTTCCAGTGTGCGCTCACTCGGCTGTGGCGGTGCGCCGGTTCCCAAACACCTCCTGACTGACTTCCAAAAGCGCGGAGTGACCATCTGCAACGGCATGGGGATGACCGAGACCGGCCCGACGGTGTTTCTCATGGACCGGGATCATGCTGCAGAGAAAATCGGCTCGGTCGGCAAGCCGCAGATCCTTACCGACGTGCGGCTTGTGGACGGTGAGGGCGGTGTTCTTGAAGGGCCCGGTGAAGGTGAAATCCAGTTCAGAGGGCCGAACATCACTCCCGGATACATGGACAATCCGGATGCGACTGCCGGAGCTTTCACGGTCGACGGATGGCTAAGATCTGGTGATGTCGGTCGCCGGGATGAGGACGGCTACTACTTCATCGTCGACCGGATCAAGGACATGTACATTTCCGGTGGCGAAAATGTTTATCCGGCCGAAGTGGAAAAAGCACTGGCAAGCCATCCCGACATTCTCGAAGCCGTCGTTGTCGGTCTCCCCGACGCGACGTGGGGTGAAGTGGGGGCAGCCTTTGTGATTGCGCGGCCGGATCGGAAAATCGACACCTCGTCACTTCCCGGCTGGTGCCGCGAGTATTTGGCGCCCTACAAGATTCCAAAAACATTCTCCGTCGTTGACGATCTTCCCAGGACGGCCGCCGGAAAGGTCCGAAAGAACGTTCTCAAAGACCAATTGTCGACACATAAGGCATCGGAGGACGCTTAAGACCGATGGACCGCACAACAGAAGCAGCTGTCATGGCAACATATACCTGGGTTCCCCGGCAAACCGACTTTGACGCATTTGCAAAGCTCTCAGGGGACGACAATCCTATCCATGTCGATCCGGAATTTTCCGCTCGAACCCGGTTTGGCCGGACCGTGTCCCACGGCATGCTGCTTTATTCGCGCGTCTTCGCTCATCTTCAGGCGCTCTATCCGGGGCGAGACCATCAGCTGCAAACACTGATGTTCCCAAATCCATCCTATGCCGATGAAGAACTTGTCTTCATTTTTAGTGAAAGACCGGATGACAACGGCGAGGTGTTGATTGAAGTGAAGCGAAGCGCAGATGGTGCAGTCACACTATCAGGATCCTGCCGACTGGGAGGGCCATCATGAACTTCCGTGAAGGACAAAAGGCTGAATTGACCAGGACTTATTCGCAGCAGGACATGCTCGAGTTCGCAGCGCTTTCAGGCGACGCAGCCAACGTGCCCAATTCTGTTCCAGGGCCTTTGATCGGAGGGTTGTTTTCCTACCTCCTGGGTGTCGAGTTGCCGGGCCGCGGCACAAATTATCTCAAACAAAACCTGGAATTCCTCTCACCCGCTCCGGTTGGCGAAACGCTGACTGCGTCTGTCACAGTCACTAAGCTGCGCCCTGAAAAACACTTGGTCGATCTGGAAACCGTCTGTGTCAGTTCAAGCGGACACCGCATATGCCAAGGCCGTGCACTGGTCTATGTCGAGGATGTCGGAAAATTCTGAGACCAGAAGTTCAATGGACTAATGCGCTTCGAATGATCTACTTCGGGGTTGACTGAATTAGCTGCAGGAGGTAATTCAACCATATGGTTGAACAACGGCTTGACGACCAGAAACTTACCGTCATTTTGAAGGCGGTAAGTGATCCAAAGCGCCGGGAGTTGCTCACACTGCTTGTGCAGCATGGGCCGACGCGAGTCACGGATCTCGCCAAGCATTTCGAAGTCAGCCTGAATGCCGTGTCGAAGCACATAAAGATCCTGGAAGCTGCAGGGCTCGTGCGTCGCCGAACCGAATGGCGCGAGCACTTGATTGAACCGGTTATGGAACCGGTTAGCGAAATCGATCACTGGTTTCAGGAATTGCGGTCAATCTGGACCCAACGGCTCGACGCATTGGACCAGGCCCTTTCCGGAGAGACGGACGATGAGTGAATTGACAGTTGTTGTATCCCGCAGGTTTTCAGTTACCGCAGCCCGCGTATTCGAGGCATGGCTGGATCCGGACATGCTGGCAAAGTTTATGATCCCTGGACCGGACATGAGTGTGCCAAAGGCAACGGCCGACCCTCGCGTTGGTGGTGAATTCGAAATTATCATGCAGGCGGGTGACCAGCAGATCCCGCACCGGGGGATCTATAAGGAAATCAACCGCCATAGCCGTCTTGTCTTTACTTGGGACAGCCCCTTTTCAACCGCCGACAGCACGGTGACGCTCGACTTTGAGGAAGTTGCGGGCGGTACGGAGCTTACACTCACACATGTGAAATTTCCGTCAGAGGAAAGCCGTGACAACCATCGTGCGGGCTGGGGCAAAATATTGGAGACAATGGATCACGGCCTCTCAGAGGCAAGTGCCGGATAGTCAGGTGCTGTCTGGACTTCGCTGATCAATCCCCTTCGACCAGGCGAACCTTGGCAGGCCAGAACGCATAATGTGACTTCAATTGGCTGGCCATTTCTATTGGCGATTTATAGACCCAGCCGATTTCCTCACCATTGAGTGCAGCATAGCTGGCGTCACCTTTGATCGGGCAATGGGTGGATTTCTCAACTGGATCGAAATCCGATTTCAAATCTGCCTCGGGCACATAAACCACGGGGTCATAAAAGGCTTTGCCAATTTCCAGGACACGCAAAGCGGCAGTGCTATCGGCAAGCAGAGTATCACCCTGGTAAATACGGATGCGTCGTGGCACGGGCTTGATCACCATCATGTGCTCAGGATTGTTCGGGTTGCGAGCAGCATTGGCGAATGCCGCGGATTGCTGTGCGGTCATCTGAATCTCCTTGGTTCCTGAGAACTAGTTGAGTATCGGTACGCGGGAGCGCAAAAACAAATTTCTGACATTGCCGTGAACACAACTGTTGCAGGTTGATCGCACCAGTGTGCAAATTCCCGACAGACGCCCGAGGTCCTCTCAGAGGAAAAGGTATCTTTTGAGCCGTATTCGAAACGCTTATAGTGTTCACTCAGACTTGTCATTGCGGGGTTGTCCAATCTGTAACCACTTCTGTGCAACGAGGATTTCAACCGGTGCCAAGTGCAGCCGGCTTCCGCTTAGAAAGGGTTGGAAGTGTCGGAAATTACCATAACCCGCGCCGTGCGCATGCCGGACCCTTTTCGGATCGAGCGTTTTTCATCCAACCCGAAACTTGGCCCTCGTGTCCTGTTTTTCAGCGGAGGATCAGCTCTCAATGGTCTGTCGCAAAGGCTCAAGAAATACACGCACAATTCCATACATCTGGTGACACCGTTTGATAGCGGAGGAAGCTCGCAGGGGCTCCGGGTGGCGTTCAACATGCCCGCGATCGGAGACTTGAGAAGCCGCTTGATGGCGCTTGCGGACGAGACTGTTCTCGGTCATCCGGAAGTGTTTCGACTGTTCACGCATCGTTACTCCAAATCGGCTCGAAAAGACGATCTGAAAGGAGAACTCGATGCCATGATTGCCGGCACTCACCCGCTGGTCACGGCCATCGAGCAGCCGATGCGCACGCTCATTCAAAACCAGCTCGGCATGTTCCGCGCAGCTTGTCCGCAAGGATTCGACTTGCGTGGCGCCAGCATTGGAAACCTGATCCTTGCCGGCGGCTATCTGAACCAGAACCAGCAGCTTGAGCCGATTATCTTCCTCGTCTCCAAGCTTGTTGGCGTCCTTGGAACAGTGCGGGCTGTTTCTGATGATAATTTGCATTTGGGCGCAGAGCTGGCGGATGGCCAGATGGTTGTCGGGCAGCATTTGTTGACTGCCAAGGAACATCCGCCGCTTACATCACCGATCAAGGATCTTTTCCTCAACAAGTCGCTGGCCGGGCGTGATCCCGCTGTGACAGCGTTTCCAACGCGAAATCGGAAGCTGGTGCAAACGGCTGATCTCATCTGCTACGCACCTGGCAGCTTCTACACAAGCCTGATCGCAAATCTGTTGCCGGAAGGGGTCGGTCGGGCGATTGCAGAACGGACTGTCCCCAAGGTCTATATTCCAAGTCTCGGACTGGACCCGGAAACGGGAAATATGAACCTGTCCGATAAGGTCCACACCCTGCTGAACTATCTGCACAGGGATGTCGGACCTGATTGTCCAACTCATAAACTGATCAATTTCGTCGTTGTCGATCGCACACTGTCCGATGACGAAACGCTTGAAATCAGTGCTCGCGGCATCACGGTTTTGAAACTGGATCTCGTCAGCGCTCAGTCTGCTCCCTATTATGATCCCGAACCGCTTTGCGAAGCCCTGGTCTCGTTGACCTGATCGGCCAAGATAAGACATCTGCTGGAAAAACAACATGAAACGCACACAGCTGCTAAACCGTCACTTAAGCCAACTTGTTGCCTCGCTCGGGCATCTGGACGAGATCGTCGTTGCCGACGCGGGGTTGCCAGTGCCTGCCGGTGTTGAGGTTATTGACCTCGCCGTTACTCCCGGTATTCCAGGTTTCTTCGATGTTCTTGAGGCCCTGTCCCGCGAACTTATCATTGAGCAGGCAGTGTTCGCCGATGAAACATCGCCTGAGCTTGGCACGGAAATCGAAGTCCGGCTGGCGCATTGGGAGGCGGATACCGGCAAGCCGATTGCGCAACTGAAAATTTCCCATGACGATCTGAAATCGAGGTCCGCCAATGCACGGGCCGTTATCAGAACAGGTGAGTGCACGCCTTACGCAAATGTCATCCTGGTTTCCGGCGTCCCGTTTTAGATGAATGTCCAGACCGTTTCTTGATCTTGCTGCTATCAGTGTTTGAAGGCAGGTGTGCGCCCTGAAGGCCAAACGACCTTATTTGTTTCCTCAAGTGGTCTGTAAGCCTGTCTCCTGGCGGCATTGTTTCGAATAACGAGGCCGCTTCCCAAAACACAATGGCGCAAGGTTTTGTTGTAAAGACAGTGTCTTCCCGCTATGCGAAAAAGATTCTGCGGAGCACCAAAACCGATTTTGTTGACTTACAAAATCGGTTTTGTAACACTTTTTGTTAAGAAAGGCGGAGTTGAAGCCAGATCTTCGATTTGCGCCAAAAACAATCAGGACATTCCAAATGTCCAGTGGGAGGAAGCATGTCGCGGTTACGCGGTTCCGTCACGATTGATGATGTGGCACGCCATGTCGGCGTCGCCAAGGGAACTGTTTCGCGCGTCCTCAACAACTACACAGACATATCCGACGAGACCCGCAAGCGCATTTTGAAGGCGGTCAAGGACCTTGGCTATCAACCGTCGGCAACCGCAAGAAACCTGAAACGCGGTCGTCAGGATACCCTCGGGATTATCATCCCGGTCGGGCATGGCAACGGTGCTGATCCATTCCTGTCTGAATTCATCGACGGTATCGCCCGCGCATTGGATGAGTTGGATCTGGACCTTCTTGTGACCACCGCACATTCACGCGAGCACATGATCGAGTCGCTCGAGCGGTTGATCGCACGCCGCAAGGTGGATGGTTTCATCGTCACGCGAACCGAAGTCAACGACCCGCGTATTGCCTATCTGCAGGAGCGCAATTTTCCGTTCGTTGCCCACGGGCGCACGGCAAATCCGTCCGGTTATGCCTGGTACGACATCGACAACGAGGCGGCGTTCGCCGAGGGCGTTCGTCATATTTACAGCCTCGGGCATGAGCGGATCGGACTGGTCGGCGGCACATTGGAGCTGAATTTCGCGCGTCAGCGCAGAGAAGGGTATCGCCAGGGGCTGCGAGACCTGGGTGTGAAACACGACCCTGCTCTCGAAACCATTCAGACCGTGAGCGAAAAAGGCGGGATCCTCGGTGCAGAAGAACTGTTGTCGCTGGATCAACCGCCGACAGCCTTGCTGTGTGCGACCGACGCTCTGGCCATTGGTGCTGTTCAGTACTGTCGAAAGATTGGATTGAAAGCCGGGGCGGACGTCACGGTCATCGGCTATGATGGATTGCCCGTCGGGGAATATCTCGATCCGCCGCTCACGACCTTTTCCCAGAGTGCGCAGGAAGCGGGTGGCCGGGTCGCGCGCATGCTGACCGACATTCTGGATGGAAAGTCACCGACAAGTTTGCAGGAGCTGTCCAAGGCAGACCTGATCCGCCGCGCCTCGGATGGCGCGCCGGCGAAGACACCGGCAGCGTTGGCGACAGCGCTCCGGGAACGGCTGAAAGACCAGCCACATTCTGGCAACAAGGGAGAATGAGAATGTTTGGGAGGACTAAATTCCTGGCCTCGACCATCGCGGGTGTACTTGCACTCGGGTTGACAACGGCCCAGGCTGACACTTTGCGTTTCTGGACGACGGAAGAGCAGCCGGAAAGACTGGCCAAACAGGAAGAACTGGCGGCTGCATTCAAGGAAAAAACAGGCATTGAAGTCGATGTCATTCCGGTTTCGGAATCAGAACTGGGTACCCGGGCAACGGCTGCCTTTGCCGCAGGCGACTTGCCGGACGTGATCTATCACACGCTGCAATATGCTCTTCCCTGGGCGGAAGCCGGCATTCTGGACACGGAAGCTGCTACCGAAGTGGTTGAAACCCTCGGTAAGGATACCTTCGCACCTGGCGCTGTTTCCATGGCAGCCGTCGATGGCGGGATCGCATCGGTTCCGGTTGATGGCTGGACCCAGATGGTGGTCTACCGCAAGGACCTCTTCGATGCGAATGGCCTTGCGGCTCCCGATAGCTACGAGAACATTCTGGCTGCCGTTGAAAAGCTGCACAATCCGCCGGAAATGTTCGCGTTTGTTGCTGCGACCAAGATTGACGAAAACTTCATGAGCCAGGTGCTGGAGCATGTGCTTCTGGCAAACGGCGTCAATCCGGTGAACAACGAAGGCTTCAAGCCGCTTGATGAGAAGAAGACCATTGAGGCGCTGGATTTCTACAAGGCGATCGCAAAGGCCTCTCCTCCAGGCGATTTGTTCTGGAAACAGTCGCGCGAACTTTATTTTGCCGGCAAAGCAGCGATGATCATCTGGTCTCCGTTCATCCTGGATGAACTGGCCGGTCTGCGTGACAGTGCACCGCCAACCATCACCGACGATCCGACGTCCAGTGAGCTGGCATCCAAGACCGGTATCGTGACCACATTGAGCGGTCCGTCCAACCCGGATGGTGCAGCTTGGGGCGATGTTCGCTATTTCGGCATCACCAACGATGCGGACACGGAAGCTGCGATGCAGTTCATCGAGTTCTCCATGGATGATGGCTACATGTCGACACTGTCGATCGCGCCGGAAGGAAAGTTCCCGGTTCGCCGTGGCAACAAGGACAATGCAACGGCGTTTGTCGATGGCTGGTCCAAACTGCCGGTTGGTGTCGATCGCAAGGCACCCCTGACCGACCTTTATGACGCGGAAACAATCAAAACAATCGTCTCGGGTCTGGACACGGCCAGCCGTTGGGGTGTCACGGAAGGTCAGCTGTCGCTTGCTTCCAAGATCATCAACAGCCAGGTGATCAACCGTCTGGTGCGTGAATATATCGACGATGAGCGCGATGCGGCCGCAACGGTTGCCAAACTCAATGAAGAACTGGCGAAAGTCCAGTAACTGAACACCCGCCACATCAGGTGGCGGGGCCCCCATCGACAACCGCATAGGACCGGACAGTACAGTCCTGGATTGCCCGGTCCTCCTCCCACCTCCCGTGCGACTGCGTGCGGGAGGGCCGGAGGAGATCTGCCCGGACGCCGACGTCCTTCGGGGCGTACGCATAGCCGAAAGCTGAGCTGGAACGATGAGCGCAACTGACCAACAGTCTGTTTCTTCAGGTCCCCCCAAAGGGATCGGACCCATGCAGCGCCGCGAAATGTGGCTGGCCTATCTGATGTTGGCACCGACATTCGCCATCATCCTGATGATTGTCGCCGGTCCTCTTCTGGCCAATTTCTGGATAAGTGTGAAGCCTGTCCAGCTGGCCGATCTGAGGCCGCCGACTGTCCTCGTCAACGAACGTGTGCGTGGCCGTCCCGCGGCAGACGGTGACGAAGCAACGTTGGAATACAGGCTCCGGAACTCGTCCCGGACCGAGGAAATCCGGAACGTTGTTGTGAAGGATCAGGTGCCGGACGGGTTTAATGTTGCTGTTGTGCCAGACGCTTGTGCGCTTGATGGGCGTGCGCTGACTTGTACCATTGGCACGGTTGAACCAGGCTGGAGTGAACGGCTCCGCCTCGAGGGAACCGTCACAGAGGCCTTCCTGTCTGCCAACCGCCCGGAGCGCGCGAGCGAACCCGAGGTGTCCGGTGATGCCAACAACGTGCTCACCAATTTCGACTTCACGTTCGAAAACTTCCAGAGGATCTTCAGTGCCGATGAATTCTGGTCGGTTCTGCGAGTGACTTTCTACTACACAATTTTCGGCACCGGCGGTGCACTTGTGCTCGGTCTCTTCGCTGCGCAGCTGCTTAACACCGTCTTTGTCGGGCGCGGTTTCATGCGCGGTCTGTTTCTGTTCCCCTATGTTTCACCGGTGATAGCAGTTGCCTTTACATGGGTTGTCTTGTTCGACCCATTCTCAGGCACTGTCAACGCGCTCCTAACGAAGATGGGGGTGGTATCCGACCCGATCAATTTCTTCGGGCAGCGCGCGATCGAATATTCGATTTTCGGCATCCAGATGGAGTTCCCACTGGCTCTGACGACCGTGATCGCATTTGAGGCCTGGCGATATTTTCCGCTGTCGTTCCTATTCATTCTTGCGCGCATGCAGTCGATCAATACGGACATGTATGAAGCGGCCGAAATGGACGGCGCTACACCGCTGCAGCAATTCTGGTACCTGTCACTGCCGCAACTGATGGGCATCCTGTCTGTCCTGTTCCTGCTGCGTTTCATTTGGACGTTCAACAAGTTCGACGACATTTTCCTGCTGACCGGCGGCAACGCAGGTACGCGGACATTGACTGTCGATGTCTATGAACAGGGTTTTGCACTCTCCAATCTCGGGGCTGGTGCTGCCGTCGCGGTGGTCGTCTTTGTGGTGCTTGTGACTTTTGCCACCTTGTTCATCCGCTTCTCACCGAAGGAGGAAGGCCTATGAGACCGGGAAGTGTTTTGCTCACGGCCATTACAGGCCTGATCTGGGGCGTGACCGCAATGGTGGTGATCGGTGTGACACTGACGCTGATCACCGGCGAGGTGGCTCTGCCGCAGGCAACCGCTGCTGCGATTGCGGGTTTGTTGAGTTCACTCGTCTTTGTGTGGCGGCAGTCATCAGCAGCAAGTGGTCTTCCGGCCTGGGCGCTGTCCGCCGCGGTTCTCTTCATAGTGTTGATGGCCGCAACCTTTGCAGCACCCTTCGGGCTTCCGCTCAACAAGGAACCGGTGTGGCAAGGGCTTGCGCTGATCGCCTTCATCGCAGGTGTCACCGGCGCCAACCATCTGTCGCTCTCTGGTGCATCTCTTGGTGCGATGACCCGCTACGAGCGTGAGGTTGTCTATATTCGCATCGCCAAGGGTATTGGCTTCGTTCTGTTCACGATCGTTGTTGCCCTGCCGTTTTATGTGATGGTGATGACGTCGCTGAAAAGCCAGCAGACCCTGCTCGCCAATCCGCTTGATCTGTCCATCGACTTTTCGCAGGGGCTCTATGGTCTGTTCCGCTCCTATGTGGAGCTGTTCACCCAGTTCAACTTTGGCCGTTATCTGTTGGTCTCGACTTTCGTGTCGATTGCGACAGTGGTTTTGACGCTCGCCTTTTCAGTGCCTGGCGCCTATGCGGTCTCAAGGCTCCGGTTCCCGGGACAGGCGTTTCTCGCGCGATCCGTGCTGCTCATCTACATGGTCCCGGCGATCGTTCTCGTGATCCCGCTCTATGCAGTCTTTTCGCAGCTCGGCCTTCGCAATACGTTGACCGGTCTTCTGATCGTCTATCCGGCAACAACCATCCCGGTCGCACTTTATATGCTGCAAGGCTACTTCCGCGGGCTCCCGTCCGAGCTGGAAGAGGCCGGTCTCATGGATGGCCTTTCGCGGATTGGTGTGATCCTGAAAATCACACTGCCACTGTCACTGCCGGCGCTGGCGTCCGTTTCGCTTTATGTCTTCATGATTGCCTGGAATGAATTCCTCTTTGCATTCATGTTCCTGGATGATCCGGACATCTTCACCCTGTCTCGTGGGGTGGTCTCTCTGAACTCGTCGGAGGTCCCACGCCAACACCTGATGGCGGGTGCCGTGATCGCGACCGTGCCGGTTCTGTTTATCTTCCTCTGGTTCGAACGCTTCCTTGTGCAGGGCCTCACGGCCGGCAGTGTGAAGGGTTAGTGGAAATTCAAAAGGGCTCGTGAGAGGCCCATAGGAGTTACCTGTGTCAAACGCAGATCTAGACAAAACCGCCCGGACTATCCTGATTGAGAATGATCAGGGCGGTTATACAATCCCGACCAAGGGGCTTTACCCCTATCAATGGAACTGGGACTCCGTCTTTGTTGCGCTGGGCTTTGCCACTTTCGATCAAGGCCGCGCATGGCGCGAAATCGAGATGCTGTTCGAAGGTCAATGGCGTGACGGTATGGTGCCGCACATCCTGTTCCGAAAGGACGATCCGAGCTACTTCCCCGGACCATCTGTCTGGGGAACCGATGGCGGGCCAATCCCGAGTTCCGGGCACTCTCAGCCACCGGTCGCCGCGACGGTGATCAAAGATCTGGTCGATGCAGACGGTTCGGGCAAGGCACTTGAGCGGGCGGCAAAGCTCATGCCGCAACTGATGAACTGGCATCGCTGGTATCTTGCTTATCGGGACCCCAAGGACCTCGGCGTTCTCGCTGTCATTCATCCCTGGGAGTCAGGCCGCGACAATCTGCCGGATTGGGACGAGGCTCTGCGCGCGGTCGAGGTCAAGGACATTGGTCCTTACGAGCGCAAGGACACCTCCCATGTGGATCCGGCAATGCGTCCGCACAAGGAAGACTATGATCGCTATTTGAGCATTATGGCTGCCTGCCGGAATGTGGGTTGGGATCCGCAGAAGGTTGCCGAAACCTGTCCATTCTTTGTGGCTGATCCCGGAGTGACCTTCATTTTCCTGCGCGCGAACAGAGATCTTCTGATCCTGGCGGAAAGGCTCGGTTTGGATGCTGAGGCCGAAGAAGTTCGTGGCTGGATCCGCAAGATGGAGGCTGGTGCCAAAACACTCTGGAACGATGAGTTGAAAGCTCATGTGGCTCTCAACGAAAGAACCGGACGGCAGACCGACGGTATTTCAAGCGCATCCTTCCTGGCACCATATGCGGGCCTTGCGGATCAGACGACGCTGACATCGTTGCAGGGCCATTTCGATCGCATTGCCTCGAAAGTCCGATATCTGATGCCATCCTACGATCCTGATCACAGGAACTATGAGCCGCTGCGCTATTGGCGCGGTCCGGTCTGGGCCATGATCAACTATATGATCGCAAGAGGGTTTGCGGAAGCAGGTGACAATGAGCGCGCCAACAGGTTGCGTCAGGACACCGCCGATCTGATCGCAACAGGCGGTTTTGCCGAGTATTTCAGCCCGGAAAACGGTGCCGGAGCCGGAGGAGGCACCTTCTCATGGACGGCAGCCATCTGGCTAACCTGGGCGTCGCCCTCACACCAAGAACAGGCAGCTTAACGAGCGGGGTTTAATGTCATGGGAGCGATCCAGCTCAACAAGGTCGAAAAGTGGTTCGGCAGTCTTCAGGTCATCAAGGGTATCGATTTGGATATCCAGGAGGGCGAATTCGTGATTTTTGTCGGTCCGTCAGGCTGCGGTAAATCGACATTGCTGCGGTTGATCTCCGGACTGGAGGAAACCAGCCGGGGCGAGATCGAAATTGACGGCAAGGACGTCACTGCTCTGCCACCGTCCGGCCGAGGCCTGTCCATGGTGTTCCAGTCCTATGCGCTCTATCCGCATATGTCCGTGCGTGAAAATGTCGGTTTCGGTCTGAAAACCGCAGGCCTGCCAAAGGACGAAATCGAAAAGAAGGTCAATGCGGCGGCAGATGTGCTCAAGCTTGACGAATACCTCGATCGCCGGCCAAAGGCGCTTTCCGGCGGTCAACGACAGCGTGTTGCCATTGGCCGGGCGATCGTCCGTGAACCGAGCGCGTTCCTTTTCGATGAACCGCTGTCCAACCTTGATGCGGCGCTTCGGGTCGAAATGCGTTTCGAGGTTGCAAGGCTTCACAAGAGCCTCGGAACCACGATGATCTATGTGACGCACGATCAGGTCGAAGCCATGACGCTGGCGGACAAGATCGTTGTCCTGCAAGCGGGACGGATCGAACAGGTGGGCTCACCGCGCGAGCTTTATGAGCGCCCGGACAATCTGTTTGTGGCCCAGTTTATCGGCTCTCCCAAAATGAATGTGCTGCCATGTTCGGTCGAGGGAGATCAGTTCTCGCTTCAAGGTCACGGAGGCGGGCACTACCCCCACCAGGACAACCCTCAAAGACCTGTCAAGCTTGGCATTCGCCCGGAACATATGAGTATTGTTGCGACGGACGAAGGACATTGCACAGGCACGGTCGAAGTTGCCGAATATCTTGGTGCCGACACCTTCCTCTATGTGGCGCTCGACGGACTTGAAACCGTACTGGTGCGGATCAGTGGAAGCGATCAGGTGGAAGAAGGATCACGTGTAGGCCTTCGTTTCGACGAAAGCCGGATGCACTTCTTCGACAACAAGGACCAGGCTGTTCGCTAACTTGAGCAGCCGCTACGACGTTGGTGAGATTGCTTGACGATGGATGCAAGCAGCGTCGCCGCAGCTTCAGTTCCTGCACAGAACCTGAACCGTATAGCGGGCAGCTTCCTGGTCTATCGTGGTAGGGGTCTTAATGCTGGTTACGGTGTTGTAGGAAGGCGTAAGGCCAAGGCTTTCCATGAATTCAGCCATCAAGCGGCCGCGAATGGCGAAATTGACGTTCTCCGGAAGGTCACCGGCGACCTTGAGGGTTTTCAATTTGTCGAGGCGTGAGAGCACCGTGCCGATGACGGCACCTGTCCGATCGAGAACCGGTCCACCGGAATTGCCTGGCTGTACGGGCGCAGACACCATGAAGTGCCGAATGTCACCGCTCACACCGGCAAGTGCCGAGACGATCCCGTAGGTGAAATTCAGATTGTTGTCCAGGATCTGTGCAAACGGGTAGCCCAGGACAAACACTTCCTCGCCGCGCACAATGGGTTGCTTGGCACGGAACTGAGCAAAGTGATCAGCCTTTTTGCTGTCGAGCTGAATGATCGCAAGGTCGTTGGTCGTGTCGGAAGCAACCAAGGCCGCCGAGCCATATCCTGCGACTTCGAGATTGTCGCAGTTGCCGACGACATGAGCATTTGTTCCCACGTGCCCATCTGGTGTGATGAAAAAGCCGGAACCGGTTGATGAACCGGTTTCGTCCGATGTCGATGCAGTGCTTCCAGCGGAGAGTTCTCCCAACCGGTTTTCGCTGTCCGGCGCGTTGTCCAGAGCAGGGGCCGATGTCACCGCGTCCATCCGGCCCGTCGCCGAGCGGTCGAAGAACGTCAGGCTGTTGGACATTGCAATGGCAACCCGATCCATGAACACTGCATGTTTGGGTTGCCAGAAGAGCGAGAAGCCGCGGCTGTCCGCACCGGTTCTCATCATGCGCAGATAGAAGTCACGGCCGTTTTGTGTGCCCGACACAACAAAAAAATCATTGCGGAACTGCTTGTTTTCGATCGTCCGGCCATCTTCTGTCGAGGTCAGGTGACGATAGAGAGCTTCATATTCGGATCGTTGACCGTCAACGCGCAGCGTCTCCAGTTCGATGCTTCCGTCAAAAGCGCGCCAGAGGTGTCCGCGCTCGGATTTCTTGGGTGGGTCGAACAAGCTGGCGGGGATGCCGAGCGTGATGCCGGCTGTTGGATCGTTCCGGGTTCTGAAGCCGACACGTTTGACCAGATCAAGTCCGTCCCTATGCAGGATTTGTAACTCCTCGGTGTCCAGGACCCCATCTCGCCGAAATTCCCGATTTCGTTGAAATTCCATAAGCGCACCATAAGTCTTCGGCCCGAAGGCTCCGTCGACAATGGCCACATAATCACCGGTAAAGACCAACAGGAACTGCAGGCGAATACGCTCGTTTCGACTGAGCGAATTAAACCAGTCTTTCGACTGGTCGTAGTCGGCCTGCACGTTGCCGAAAGATAAAACGAGAAAGGCAATTGCACAGATAAATGCACGCATCATGCAGCTCCCGGCCCAATGGTCGCTGATCAGATTTTATCAAAACCGATCACATTGGAACAGGTGTCAGGCGCTCTTTGGGGGATATCTTTCGATTATCGCGATGTTGTTTACTCCAGCTTCATGTTTCGAAGCCTCAGCGCGGGATGACATCCACCTTGTGATCGGTCGTTTGCGACCCTGCAGTGCGCAACACACCCTTGACCGGTGCTGCATCTCCATAGTCACGTCCCCTGGCGACGACAATGTGGTCCTGACCCACGCGCGTTGCATTGGTGGGGTCGTATTCGATCCAGCCGACCTCAATCCCGCACCACGCCCGTACCCAGGCGTGCATCGCATCAGCACCTTCCAGGCGAGGTTGGCCTTCTGGCGGGATCGTTCTTAAGAAGCCACTGACATATCCTGCCGGAATGCCGATGCTCCTGAGGCAGGCGATCATGATATGCGAATAGTCCTGACAAACGCCATGCCGACGCTCGAAGGCTTCAAGGGCCGGCGTGTCCACCGTGGTTGCGTCCGCGTCGAAGTGCATATCCTTGTGCAATGCTTTGCCAATGGCTTCAACCGCAGCACATGCGCTCATATTCGGGTTCACATGCTCTTCGGCATAAACAGCAAAGACCGGATCCAGCGGCAACCTCGGAGAGGCCGACGTGAAGTGCACAGGAGCTTCTGGCTGGAGGGACTGTATCACCGCCAGTTCCTTGCCGAGATTGTTGAGCGGTGGTGAGATATCAAGTTCCTCGGTAAAGGCGGTGCGGTCGATCCGCGCTTTGAGCTTGAATGTCAATTCGCTATGGGTCTTGCGGTAGGCCACATCGGTCACCGCGTTGCCGTAAAAGTCTGTGCGGTCGTGACGCTCGGAGGGCCCCGGAGCCAATTGAATCTGACCGGATATCAGTCTTTGTTCGCCAGTGATCGTCGCGGGCATCAAACGCAGCGCATGGCGACCCGAATTTGCCGGACTGGCGTAGTCATAGGTGATTTCCAGGGCGACGTCGTAGAGCACGTTTGACCTCACTTGGAAGGAGTTGTGTGCAACGCCCCGGCGCTAGCGAATATAGGCATCAGTCAGTTCCACGGAGAGATAGGCAATCTGGTCACGCAGCTCGCTAAGGGCTGCCGGATTAAGCGTTTCGGGCGACGCTATGGCAAGGCTGGTGTGAATTTGCAGCACCGAGCGGGCAAGGTCAGACAGATGCCCATGCTCCGTTTCACCTGGCAGGTCGTCAATATGATCTTTTATGTCTGTCAGCTGATAAAGCACCGCTCTGGGGTTCTTCCCGTCCATCGCCAAAAGATCCAGAACGGTTGCCTTGCTGAGCGACACCGCGTAACGGCGGCTCATCGACATTGCGCTGTCACCGACCTCCAGAAGCAGTTCCAACGAACCTTCCGGAGCATCAGGCTCGGTGAACACGGACAAGAGGTCCGTCATCCTGTGGGCTCGTTCTAGTGCCCGGCCTATGCTCAGGAACCTCCAACCGGTGAACCGGTACATGTTTTCATGGACGAGGCCGGAAAAGCCCGTGATCTTTCGCAGCAGCAAACCCATGGCGCGTGGGATGTCGCTGTTTTGGCGCATCGCGCGTTTGGCACCGTTCGCGGTTTGGGCCAGATCGTTCAAGGCGAGCCATCCATCGACCGAGAAGCGGTCGCGGACCTTGCCCGCACTTGAAACGGCTGATTGAAGCATCGCAATCAGCGCGTCGGGTACCGGGTCTTCAGGTGTAACGCCTATCTTTTCCAGATAGTCCGCCGTCTGGGAAACCAGCGGCGCATCGGGATCAGCCGTTTCCATCAGTCTTGCATGATAGGCACGCAGCAGCCGGACAGCGCCTTCAGCCCGCTCCACATAGCGGCCCAGCCAGAACAGGTTATCAGCTGCCCGTGACGGCAACGCCCCTGGTTGAGATTTGAAATAAGGGGACTCAGTCTGGTGAAGTAAAGTGTCTTTTGCAGGTCTCTTGCCACCAACAATCCAGACATCCGCCGCCGATCCGCCCGCTTGCATTGCAATCGCGCTTGCATCTTCGGTACGGCCGATCCGGGCAAAGCCTCCGGACATGACTTCCCAGCCTTTTTCTGTTCTTGCCAGAAAAACGCGAAGGCTCATCGGCCTTGGCACGAGTTGCTCTTCGAAATAGGCAGGGGTCGTGGAAAGCGTGACGGCTTCCTGGGCGATCAAAGCGTCGCGTTTGTTGTCGATCCAGGTATCAAGCACGCCCTTGTGGAACTTGCGGAAGTCCTTGCCGATAAAGTCAGTCTGCGCAGAAGCGAAGGGCAGAGCCGTTGAAAGTGCGGGGCTGAACATCATGCTCTCGGCGTGCTCTTTCACATAAGAGCGTGTCGTCGCTTCTCCACACCACCAAGTCGCAACGTTTGGAAGTTTCAGGGTTTCACCCAGAAGGTGCTCGCTGATACGCGGCAGAAAGGCGAGCAAGGCCCTGGTTTCCAAAATGCCAGTGCCGAGCGCATTGACCATTGTGACGGAGCCGCGACGGACTGCTTCCACCAGACCCGGTGTTCCGATGTGAGAGTTCTCGTTCAGTTCCATCGGATCGGACCAGGCCGCATCCAGTCTGCGCCAAAGAACGCTGACCGGTCTGAGGCCTGCAACGGTTCTTACCATCAGGCGTTCGTTTTCGACCGTGAGATCTTCGCCTTCCAACAGCATGAAGCCTAAGTATCGGGCAATATAGGCATGCTCGAAATACGTGTCGTTCAATGGGCCCGGCGTGAGGATCGATACCCGACTGTCACTTTCATCGCGCAAATCCACAAGATGGTCTCTGAACCGTCGGAAGAAACCAGCCAGTCGATGAACGTTGGCCTTGGCAAAAAACTCATTGAATACGCGGCCTGTTGCGACACGATTTTCCAGCGCGAACCCGGCGCCTGAGGGTGCCTGCGCTCGATCGGAAAGCACCCACCAGGTGCCGTCCGGACCACGGCCGATTTCAAAGGAAAGGAAATGCAGGAACTGTCCCGAGTTCGGTTTTATGCCAACAAGCGGGCGCTGCCATTCCGGGCTTTTGGCGATCAGATTGGCGGGCAGATATCCTTCGCTGACAAGCCTGTTGTCGCCATAGAGATCTGCAACCACCTGTTCCAGGAGTTCCGCCCGCTGAACGAGACCTTCGGCAATCACCTGCCAATCGTCTTCGCTTATGACAACGGGAATATGACTGAGCGGCCATTCGCGCTCATTTGCACCTTCCTGACCGTATTGACGGAAATAAACCCCCGCATCGTTCAGATACTGGTTGCCCCTGGCAAAGCGGTCACTGATCTCTTCTGACGTGAGCGAAGACAGGTGGTTCAGGAAGGGGCGCCAGACCGGACGGACTCTTCCTTGAGGATCCAGAAGCTCATCGGAAACGCCCGGAAAGGGCCGGTATGCCTTCAACAAGGCATATCCAGGCGCTCCAGTCTCTGCGTTTTCGTCAAGACTCATCTGCGTGTTCCCGAGCCGAAGCCGTTGTTCGGCCCGCTGACATAACCCTATCCGTATTCAAGCACTTTTCGATGAACGCGGATCGTCCTTATACATTTTGAGGCCTGCGCAGGTCTAGGGTCAAAGGAAACTCCGGATGTGGGTGCTCTGCTGTTGGCATATATAGACCAGGTGAATGACCATGGGCCTCGAAGCGGGCGAGCCGCCTTGCCTCGGCCTCGTTGCCATTGACCGGGAACGTCTCGTAGTTGCGCCCGCCAGGGTGCGCGACGTGATAAACACAGCCCCCCAGAGCGCGTCCGCTCCACGTGTCGAATATGTCGAATGTCAGCGGAGCATCAACCGGATGCACGGGATGCAGAGCCATGGCAGGCTGCCAGGCCTTATACCGAACGCCGGCGACGGAAACGCCATTCGTTTCCGTTTTCTGCAATGGCATCATTCGGCGATTGCACGTCACGGTGTAACGGTCCGGGTCACTGGTCGTCAGCTTGACTTGCAGGCGTTCGGTTGAACTGTCCGTGTATCTGACAGTTCCGCCAATCGCTCCAGTTTCGCCAAGCACGTGCCAGGGTTCCAAGGCTTGGCGCAACTCAAGATGCACACCTTCAACCTCGATTTCACCGCAGAAGGGAAAGCGGAATTCGGCTTGCGCCTCGAACCATTCGGGCCGCATCGAAAAACCATGGTGTTCCAAGTCCTTCAGGACTTCAAGGAAGTCAGTCCAGACATAGTGCGGCAGCATGAAGCGATCATGCAGAGCTGTTCCCCAGCGGGTCAAATTGCCTGACAATGGGTGCTGCCAGAGACGGGCAATCAGCGCACGCAGAAGCAGCTGTTGTGCAAGGCTCATGCGCGAGTCGGGCGGCATTTCGAAGCCTCGAAATTCCACCAGTCCAAGACGTCCGGTCGGGCCGTCCGGTGAATAGAGCTTGTCGATGCAAATTTCGGCTCTGTGCGTGTTGCCGGTGACGTCGACAAGAAGGTTTCGCAGCAATCTGTCGACCAGCCATGGGAAAGGTGCAGCGCCCTCGTCCGGGCGGTGGATCTGTGACAGGGCCACTTCCAGTTCATACAAGCCGTCGTGACGAGCTTCGTCGACCCGTGGTGCCTGCGAAGTCGGGCCGATGAAAAGGCCGGAAAACAAATAAGACAGGCTCGGCCGTCTTTGCCAGTGCAGGATCAGGCTGCGCAACAGGTCCG
The DNA here is from genome assembly GCF_009363435.1 of Labrenzia sp. THAF82. Lineage (GTDB taxonomy): Bacteria > Pseudomonadota > Alphaproteobacteria > Rhizobiales > Stappiaceae > Roseibium > Roseibium porphyridii. The sequence continues at coordinate 1,463,992 of NZ_CP045354.1, forward strand.
GCCGCCTCAGGAAAGGGCTGTCCAAAGGCGTTGCGCCCCCGACAACAACGTGATTGCCGCCTCCGGTGCCGGTATGCTTACCGTCGATCATGAACTTTTCAGCGCCAAGGCGGGACTGGCGCGCGTCCTCATAGACGCCTTCAGTTATGGCGACGCAGTCCTTCCAGCTCGTCGCCGGATGAATATTCACTTCCACGACGCCTGGGTCGGGGGCAACGCGGATGACATTCATGCGGGGGTCGGTTGGAGGGGGGTAGCCCTCGATGTGAACTGGCAAATTCATATCGGTAGCGGCGGTTTCCGCCGCCGAGACAAGTTCCAGGTAGTCCTCAAGACGTTCGACCGGTGGCATGAAGACGCAGAGCCTACCGTCGCGCGGCTCTACCGACAGTGCCGTCCGCACGGCGGCCTCGCCCAACTCGTCATTTGTCAGTTGCTGCTCGCGCCGGTCCTGCTGTGCGCCACCTGCGGTGAAATGTGCAACTCCCTGAGGCCTGTCACCCTGCTTTCCGACAGGAAAGTCGGGCAAGGGCTCCCGTGGCAATGTCGGGTCCATGATGTTTGTGTAGGGATATTGAGCTGGGGGAACATGAGGCAAGGATTCAAGTGGAATTCGATACCCGACCGGACTGTCACCCGGAACCAGGAACAGGGCGTCGCGCCTGAGGTTCCAGCGTTCTGAGCGCCACCCCTTACCTGCCGCTTTCGATTGCCAGCGTTGTACGGGAAGAACGTAACCGGACGGCGTTGCCAGGCCTCGGTCAAACACGCGTGCGATGCGATGGCGCGCCTCTGCGTCTTCCAGTTCCGAATTGTCCGGCGTGACATTCACTGGAAGGCCCGCCTCCTTGACGAGCCACACAGCAGGATCCTCAAATGCCGGAACCACATAGTCGGTTTCGAGACCAAGATTTTCTGCCATGCCATTGAGCAGGGCTTGCGCCTTTTCGGCATCGGCACCGGTTTCCTGACCCTCATCGGCGATCAGATCCGGATCATTCCAGATCGGCTTCTCGTCGCGTCGCCAGAACAACGAAAACGTCCATCTGGGGAGCGTTTCTCCCGGATACCATTTGCCCTGGCCGTAATGCAGGAACCCGCCCGGTGCGAAACGTTCCCGCAGGCGGCGGATCAGAACGTCAGCCCGGTCGCGTTTGGCCGGACCGACCGCGTCCGTGTTCCATTCGTCGGATTCAAAATCGTCGATTGAGACAAATGTAGGTTCGCCGCCCATTGTAAGGCGAACGTCCTCCTGTTTGAGGATACGATCGACATCTTCTCCCAGAGTGTTGAGGGCGTTCCAGGCTTCGTCTGAAAAGGGTTTTGTAATGCGCGGATGTTCGGCAACCCGTGCGATCTTCATATCAAAGGCAAAGTCGACATTCGCATCGCTAGCCATGCCGACGATTGGTGCGGCATTCGTGTAGTGCGGCGTTGCAGCGAGCGGGATGTGGCTTTCCCCTGTCAGGAGCCCGGATGTCGGGTCCAGTCCGATCCAGCCGGCACCGGGGAGGTAGACCTCTGTCCAGGCGTGAAGGTCGGTGAAATCATGGTCCGTTCCCGATGGCCCGTCGAGCGCTTCAAGGTCCGGCTTCAGCTGGATAAGATATCCTGAGACAAAGCGCGCGGCGAAGCCAAGGTGGCGCAAGGTTTGAACCAGAAGCCAACTGGAGTCCCGGCAAGAGCCGGTACCCTTATTGAAGGTCTCTTCAGGTGTCTGCACGCCCGGTTCCATTCGGATGACATATCCGATTTCCTTTGAAACCCGTGCGTTCAGCCCGACGACAAAATCGACCGTGCGTTCTGTTTCTCTCGGTATGGAAGCGAGAAAGTCCGTTAGACGCGGACCTGCTGGATCGGCGCGCGTATAGATCAGGAGATCTTCGCGGAGTTCTTCCGGGTAGTCGAATGGCCATTCTTCCGCACGTTCTTCAACGAAGAAATCAAACGGATTGTAGACGGTCATGTCCGCGACCAGATCCACTTCGATCTTGAATTCACGAACGGGTTCGGGAAACACGAAACGGGCAAGCCAGTTGCCGTAGGGATCTTGCTGATGATTGACGAAATGATCGGCAGGGGCAACTTTCAATGAATGTGAAAGTACCCTGGTGCGGCTGTGAGGAGCAGGCCTTAGGCGAATGATCTGGGGGCTCAACGTGACCGGACGGTCATAGCGGTAGTGCGTAAGGTGATAAATGCTTGCTTTGATCGACATGAACGGACCCTGGTCAGGACGAGCTGGTAAGTCGGGTTAGCGTTTCACAATTCCACGCTCCGTTCCACGTCAAACTGTAGGCAGAAAAAGCATCGCTGAGCGGCTCTATGTGTGTGGCTGATCGTGATCAGCTGTCTGAATCAGACGCATTGCCCCGCAGATTGCGCGGGTCGAGCCACAGCGATTTGTCATCGAGCGGGGTCAATGGACTGAGGTTTGGATTGGGAATCGAAAAAATCTTCCTGCCTTCCAGCTTTGCCCGCGCAATATCGTCTCCGTGAAAATCCAGAAAGTGTTTGTCGAAACTGCCGTCAGATATCATTTGCCTCAATCCCGTTTCGATCTGTCTTGCGAGTTCTGGATGTTTGGGACTGACAAAAAAATAGGTCGGCAGGGGAATGAACAGGCAAAGCGTTTCTTCAATGACCAGATTGGGGTTGGTCTTGCTGAAAACCGTTTGTTCCTGAAATATTTCGTTGAGGCCGCGGCCGAACGTCGTGAAGCGCCCGAGTTTCAGCATATCGAATAGGGTCTTGTATTCAGGTGCTGTGACGACCTGAAAACCTGCATTCTCCATGACCCGGCGCGTCGACCATTGAGCACCAGATCCTGTCGGAAAAGCGAGCAGGTCTTCAAGTGTTTCAACCTGCGAGATCGCTAGCTGATCCCGTTTGTTGATGAGGAACAGTCGATGGCCTTGAATTCCCTTCCTTATGGGAATTCTGATTGTCAGAAGGTTCTCTTCCCACCCCGGCTTCGGGGCCTCTGCGACAACATGAATAATTTCACCGTCGATCAGTTCTGGCAGTAACCTGTCCCTGGAGAGTTCTGTGTCCATTTGTCGAACGCGAGCGGTTTGTCCGGCTTTCTCAAGGGACATTTCCAGGAGAATTTGAGCGTAGCGGTATCGCTGATCGTCCTGCCCGTAAGGCTTGATCGTAACAACTTCTGAAGTTCCGGCGAAAGCGATCACGCTGGAAAAAACTATCGCGATTTTTGCGAGTGCAATTTTCAAATATGCAGATCGCATTGTCGTCATCCTGCGCTTTCAGGCGAAAATTGTCGCTGTATCTTATACCATTGTTCCAGCTTGACCGAGAGGTACTTCCGGTCTTTCCACGCCTTGGGGTCCTGAAGCAAAAAAGAGTTTTGCTCTGAGCGATATGGTTCTCTCTTCAATTTCTGGCTCTTTAAGGGGCCCTTTCAAGTCGATACCTGGTCAGGAGTGCGCAAGCGCGAGCTTATAGGGAATGCAGCGACCGATCCGGGTTGGTCGTCTGTTTGTTCGCAAGCAGAGGTAAGCTTCAGAAAGTGATCTTCTTTAAGGTTTAATATTTCATGCTTGAAATTTATTTTCCGTCTGACTAGGCTTCAGTTGCGTGTCAGCCAAGGTTTGCGATCAGATGAACCTGGACATGTGGGCTCAAATGCTTCGCGAAAACTGAAAATCGCGTGCAATATGTGGAACATACGCTCCGAAAGGTGCTTTATTACAACACGATCGGCCTTGCGAAAAAACACAAGTCTGTTTGAGTGAAGGGCGACAACAACAATAGCCCATCCAGAAATCGGGAACACTGGAACCAACAGGAGAGACAGATGAAATTCTTTAGCCTTGCGGCGAGTGCCGCGCTGGCACTCGGTGTGGTGTCTGCGCACGCCGAACCTTTAAAAGTCGGCATGATCACCACGCTTTCAGGGGGCGGCGCAGGTCTTGGTATTGATGTGCGCGATGGTTTCATGCTGGCGGTCAAGCAAGCCGGCAACGAGAATATCGAAGTCATCATTGAGGATGACCAGCGCAAACCGGACATCGCGGTACAGCTTGCTGACAAGCTTGTGCAGTCAGAAAAGGTCGACGTCTTGACCGGAATCATCTGGTCCAATCTGGCAATGGCCGTGGTGCCTGCAGTCACCGCGCAAGGTAAATTCTACCTCTCGCCCAATGCGGGACCATCCGCACTTGCAGGCAAGGGATGCCATCCGAATTATTTCAATGTGGCCTGGCAGAATGACAATCTGCATGAAGCTGCCGGTGCTTATGCCAAGGAAGCCGGCTACAAGAAGAGCTTCATTCTTGCGCCGAACTATCCGGCGGGCAAAGACGCTTTGACCGGTTACAAGCGCTTTTACGATGGCGAGCTTGCCGGGGAGATCTACACCAAGCTCGGCCAGACCGACTACGCAGCAGAACTTGCGCAGATACGTGCATCTGATGCTGACAGCGTCTTCTTCTTCCTGCCTGGCGGAATGGGCATCTCCTTCCTCAAGCAATATGCCGACAGCGGTGTCGACCTGCCTGTCGTCGGACCGGCCTTCTCTTTCGATCAGGGTATTCTGCAGGCCGTTGGCGATGCTGCTTTGGGTGTGAAAAACACCAGCCAATGGAACAAGGACATCGACAACGCCACCAACAAGGCTTTTGTCGAGAGCTTCCAGGCCGAATACGGACGGTTGCCTTCGCTCTACGCTTCCCAGGGCTTCGACACGGCAAATCTGCTGTTGTCGGCAATGGTTTCGGCAGACGTAAACGATGCGGATGCCTTCCGTGCTGCGCTTAAGGCAGCTGACTTCAGTTCGACCCGGGGCGACTTCGAGTTCGGGCCGAACCACCATCCAGTGCAGGACATTTTTGTCCGCGAGGTGATCAAGGAAGGCGACGTCTACACCAACAAGATCATTGCAACTGCATTGACCGATCGTGCCGATGCATATGCGGCCGAGTGTAAGATGTAACCGAATTCTACTCTGGCCGGCGCACTGACTGCGCCGGCCGTTTCATCGGGATTTTCATGTCACTGTTATTGCTCATAGAGCAGGTTCTGAATGGCCTGCAGTTCGGTGTCATGCTGTTTTTGATGGCTGCCGGTCTGACGCTGATCTTCGGTGTGATGGGGCTGATCAACCTTGCGCATGGTTCGCTTTATATGATCGGTGCGTTCTGCGCGGCAGCGGTTGCAGGGGCCACAGGTTCCTTCGTGCTGGCGCTGGTGGCGGCTCTCGCCGGAGCGGCCATTGCCGGGGCACTGGTCGAGATCCTGGTCATCCGGCGACTTTACGGAAAAGACCATCTGGATCAGGTGCTGGCCACTTTTGCCCTGATCCTTATTTTTTCGGAAGGAACGCGGTGGCTGTTTGGCTCCTTTCCGCTTTTTCTTGATGTTCCCGATGCCCTGTCCGGCCCGATCACGCTGCCGGGCGGTATCGAATACCCACTATACCGTCTGACGCTGATTGCCGTCGGGTTGATGGTGGCACTCGGGCTATTCCTGCTGATATCGCGAACGCGCATTGGCATTCAGATCCGTGCGGGCGAAAATGACCGCGAAATGATTGCTGCGCTTGGCGTCGATATTGGCCGGCTTTACACCATCGTTTTCGCGCTGGGCGCGGCGCTGGCCGGATTGGCGGGTGCGCTTGTCGGGGCCATTCAGTCCGTTCAGGTGGGCATGGGCGAACCGGTCCTGATCCTGGCATTCGTCGTCATCGTGATCGGCGGGATCGGGTCCATCAAAGGTGCTCTTGTCGGAGCGCTTCTTGTCGGGCTTACGAACACGCTTGGCGGAATTTTTCTGCCTGAAGTGATGAAACTGTTCATGGAGCCCTCTGTTGCCACATCTGTCGGTGCCTCGCTGGCGTCCATGGCGATCTACATCCTGATGGCCGCCGTCCTGATCCTGAAACCGACGGGTCTGTTCGGAGCGCGCGCATGACCCGGGAAAACGGTTTCAATTTGCTGATCATCGCCGGTCTTGTGCTGGTGCCGCTTTGGGCCTTTTTTGCAGATGAGCCCTTTACCATCACGCTGGCAACACGTGCGGTCATTCTGGCCATGGCGGCAGTCGGGCTTAATATTGCGCTTGGCCTCGGTGGGTTGATCAGCCTCGGGCATGCGGTGTTCTTCGGTCTCGGAGGCTACACAATGGGCATTTTAGCCTATCACGCCCAGACCTACACACCATTTATCGAATGGCCCTTCGTAATCGAGGGGACGAAGTCCATGCCGGTCATCTGGCTTGTGGCGGTCGTGATGTCCTCTCTTGCGGCTTTCGTGATCGGCCTGTTGTCACTCCGGACATCCGGGGCCTATTTCATCATGATCACCCTCGCTTTCGGGCAGATGTTCTTTTTCTTCTCGATCAGCTGGAGCGCTTATGGCGGGGAAGATGGTGTCTCGATCTATCTTCGAAACGGTTTCCCCGGCCTCAACACGCTGGCACCTATTCAGTTCTATGGACTTTGTTTCGGTCTATTGATGCTGGTGCTTTTGTTCGCGTCGCTCCTCGCGCGCTCGCCTTTCGGCCTTGCCTTGAACGCTGCGCGTCAATCCGAACAGCGGGTTCAGGCTGTCGGTATGATGCCGTTTCGCTTGCGCCTTGCAGCCTTTGTTATCTCCGGTGCGATTACCGGTCTTGCCGGTGCACTTTTTGCGGATCTGAACCGGTTCGTCAGTCCGGCCATGTTCTCCTGGCAGATGTCAGGCGAGATCATGATCCTGGTGATCCTTGGTGGTGTCGGCAGGCTTTATGGCCCGGTCGTCGGCGCCATCGTCTATGTTCTGCTTGAGCATGTGCTGGGCGACCTGTCGGACTATTGGCATATCTATCTGGGTGTCCTGCTGCTGCTTGTGGTGCTTTTCGTCAAGGGCGGGATCATCGGGGCGGTCAGCGGCCGGAGGGCTGCTCATGGGTGATGTGGTCCTGGAAACCAGAGGGATATGCAAAAATTACGGGGCGCTGGAGGTCAGCAAGAACATTTCCTTGACGCTGCGCAAAGGTGAAGTTCATGCCGTAATCGGGCCGAATGGTGCCGGCAAATCCACACTTATTCATCAGATCTGCGGAACGGTACAACCAGATTTTGGGAGTATTCATCTTCTCGACGAAGACGTTACCCAAAAGCCTGTCGACAAACGGGCAAAGGCGGGCCTAGCGCGCACCTTTCAGGTTTCGGCATTGGCGATGGAAGATACCGTTCTGGAAAATGTCGTTCTTGGATGTGTCGGAGCGAGTGGCAAAGCCTTCCGGCTGTTTCAGCCAGTTCTGACCGACAAGGACCTTTTGGAAACAGCACGAACGGCGTTGGAGCGGGTCGGTCTTGAGGATGTGGCCGAAAAACGTACTGCCGATCTCAGCCATGGTCAGCGCAGACAACTTGAAGTCGCCATCGCGCTGACACTGGCGCCCAAAGCTTTTGTCATGGATGAGCCCATGGCAGGTCTGGGTGCGGAAGGGTCGAAACGCATGACCGGTTTTCTTGACACTTTGCGCGCCGAAGCTCCGATCCTGCTCGTCGAGCATGACATGGATGCTGTGTTTGCGCTGGCCGACCGCATCAGCGTTCTGGTCTATGGCAGCATCATTGCCAGCGGAACCGTTGAGGAAATTCGGTCAGATCCTGGCGTCCGCGAAGCCTATTTGGGGGACGAGGCATGACATCGGTCCTTTCCCTTGAACAAATAGAAGCTTCCTATGGACCTATCCAAGCATTGTTCGGTGTCTCGCTGGACGTGAGCGAAGGAGAAGCTGTGGCGCTCATGGGACGAAACGGCATGGGCAAGTCCACTACAGTAAAGACAATCTGCGGAATGTTGCCGGCGCAGGGTGATATCCGGTTTGCTGGAAACGGTATCAATGGGCTGCCCAGTCACAAGATTGCCCGGCTGGGTATCGGGCTCGTTCCGGAAGGCCGGAGATGTTTTTCCGGACTGAGTGTTGAGGAAAATCTCGTGGCGGCGAGCCGCAAGGGCGAGTGGGATTTCGCCAAGGTGACGGATCTGTTTCCGAGATTGGCTGAGCGCCGTCGGCAACAGGCTGCCTCTCTTTCGGGAGGGGAGCAACAGATGCTTGCCATCGGTCGTGCCCTGATGACCAATCCGAGACTGCTTGTCCTTGACGAGGCAACGGAGGGCCTTGCACCGGTCGTCCGGCAGGAAATCTGGACCGCCATCGAAGCTCTCAAAAACCAGACAGGTGTCTCGATCCTGATCATCGACAAGTCGCTCAAGGAATTGGCACGGATTGCGGACCGGGCTGTGATCGTGGAGCGGGGCAAAGACGTCTGGTCCGGTCCGTTCGATGCGCTTGATCGTGAAGTCGCAGACAGGCATCTGGGCGTTTAACCAAAGCACCTGGAAAGATGATCATCCAACTGACGCGCTATTTCCTGAATGCGTCTGCGTCGATCATCTGCTGGAACATCTCTTCCATGGACGTGCGCAAGGGGCGATAGGTAACACCGAGGGCCGATTTGCTTTTGGAGTTGTCCGCACGCCATTTGACGTTGACGTTGTTGGCGATGAACTTCCTTGAGATGTCGTTGATCAGCGGTCCAAGCAGCCAGACCATCCACTTCGGCAATGAGTTGCGAGGGACCGGGTAGCTGTCGCCGTATTTCGGGATAAGTGCCTTGCCGAGCTCGAGAATGTTGGTGTTGTGGCCCGAGATGATGTGGCGGCCCTCAGCATCTGGAAGAAAGGCGGCTGCAACGTGTGCCTTGGCGAGATCGCGCACGTCAACGACGCCGATGCCGAGCTTCGGTGCTCCCGGTTTCATCGTGCCGTCTCCCATTTGACGGACGATATTGAAACTTTCAGACGTCGGCTTCCTGGCAAGCGATGGGCCGATGACCAGTGACGGATTGACGGTTACGAGTTTGTACCGGTCTTGCGACTGCGCCAGCTTCCAGGCTTCTTTTTCAGCAAGTGTCTTAGAATAGCTGTAGGGCTGATGAGACAAGGACGCTGTGGTGTTCCATATCGCTTCGGTCAGAACCCCGCCCGGAGCTTTTTTGCAGTCGATCGCGTCGGTATAGATGGCAGCGCAAGAGCTTGTGACTACGACACGGCTTACGCTTTGTGTCTCGTTCGCTGTCCTCAGGACATTTTGCGTTCCTTTGACGGCTGGGTCGATGAGCTCCTTTTGAGGGTTCCTGACAGACACCGTGAATGGCGACGCTGTATGAAAGACCACGGAGCATCCTTCCATGGCCTGTTGATAGGACCCTTCGCTGAGGAGGTCGGCCCCGAAAAACCTGATCTGGCCGGGAGTACCTGCCGCAAGCGTCGTCAGATGTTCAAGCTTTTCGGTGTCATCCGGATTGCGGACAGCGGCATGCACCGTCACACCGGCTTCAAGCAGCTCTTTGACGAGCCAACCGGCGACATAGCCGGATGCGCCGGTCACCAGGACGGGAGTGTCAGTTGGTATGTGTGTCAAATTGCTGCTTCCGGTTCTGTCGGGGCGGGGTTTGTAAAATCTGCATTTGCTCAGGTCTCGAAAGAGAAGATAGGTGACGCGGCATCGGGAGCAAACAATGCGACGCAAATCGGTTTCTGACAGCGTTCAAATCTGCAATCGGTCATACAAAAACGCAGCACGTGGGTTTTCAATATTTTTCGTTTGCACTGCAAAGTGAGCGCCATTTGAAGGTGGTTGTATATTCAAATGAAAGAACCGAAACCCCGTTTTTGACTCCATTTAACGTCAAATTTGTGCCACACTGCGTGTTGCCTTGGCGAGAAATTGCGGTCGGTTCAGGCATGCTTTTGGTTGCAGTTGTTTTAAAAAATACATATTTTTCAATATTTTATACCGATCTTTAGATCCTATGAAAATCTACTAAAAAATTAGTTTGACAACGTGGCGGCGGTGTGTCCAAGTATACCCAGCCGGATAAATACGGCGAAAATTTCTCACGGGAGGAGATCAAGATGCGTAAGTATCTACTCTCCGCAGTCGCAGCAGGTGCTGTGCTTGCGGGAGCAGGGTCCGCTTTTGCCGATGAAGCAGCGGCCAAAAAGTGGATCGACCAGGAATTCCAGCCATCAGTTCTGTCGAAAGACGAGCAGCTTGCAGAGATGCAGTGGTTCATCAATGCGGCCGAGCCTTTCAATGGCATGGAAATCAATGTTTTGTCTGAGGGCATTCCGACACACTCTTACGAGTCGGAAGTTCTGACAAAGGCCTTTGAAGAAATCACCGGCATCAAGGTGAACCACCAGATCCTCGGCGAGGGTGAAGTGGTCCAGGCTGTTCAGACCCAAATGCAGACCGGTCGGAACCTCTATGACGCCTATGTCAACGATTCCGACCTTATCGGTACCCATTCACGTCTTCAGTTGGCCTACAACCTGACGGATTGGATGAACGGTGCTGCCAAGGACGTCACAAACCCTGGGCTCGACCTGGATGACTTCATGGGCACCCAGTTCACCACAGGTCCGGACGGCGACCTCTACCAGCTGCCCGACCAGCAGTTCGCGAACCTTTACTGGTTCCGCAAGGACTGGTTTGACCGCGAAGACCTGCAAAAGGCCTTTAAGGAAAAATATGGCTATGATCTCGGCGTACCGGTCAACTGGTCTGCCTATGAGGACATTGCGGAGTTCTTCTCCAAGGACGTCAAGGAAATCGACGGCGTTCAGATCTATGGCCACATGGACTACGGCAAGCGCGCACCGGACCTCGGCTGGCGCATGACCGACGCCTGGCTTTCCATGGCAGGTGCAGGCGACAAGGGTGAGCCGAACGGCATCCCGGTCGACGAGTGGGGCATCCGCATGGAAGAAGGCACATGTAACCCGGTGGGTGCATCCGTGTCTCGCGGTGGTGCTGCCAACGGTCCGGCTGCGGTCTACGCGATCCGCAAGTGGGACGAATGGCTGCGCAACTATGCGCCTCCTGGCGCCGCCAGCTTCGACTTCTACCAGTCCTTGCCGGCCTTGAGCCAGGGCAACGTGGCCCAGCAGATTTTTTGGTACACCGCTTTTACCGCCGACATGGTGAAGCCGAAGTCCGAAGGTAACAACACGGTTGACGACGAAGGCACGCCGCTGTGGCGTATGGCTCCGAGCCCGCATGGTCCTTATTGGGAAGACGGCCAGAAAGTCGGCTACCAGGATGTGGGGTCTTGGACAATCCTGAATTCCACACCGGAAGATCGTGCAAAGGCCGCCTGGCTTTATGCTCAGTTCGTGGTTTCCAAAACGGTTGATACCAAGAAAAGCCACGTTGGTCTGACGTTCATCCGCGACAGTACCGTCAACCACGAGTCCTTCACCGAGCGGGCTCCAAAGCTCGGCGGTCTGGTTGAGTTCTACCGGTCTCCGGATCGCGTGGCCTGGTCTCCGACCGGCGTCAACGTTCCGGACTATCCGAAGCTGGCCCAGATCTGGTGGCAGCAGATCGGTGATGTGAACTCCGGTGCCTTCACACCGCAGGAAGCGATGGACCGACTGGCGGAAGAAATGGACATCGTCATGGCCCGCATGCAGCAGGCTGACGAACGCGCCAACGTCTATGGTGGTTGCGGTCCGCGTCTCAACGAAGAGTCTGACCCGAACGAGTGGCTGTCCAAGCCGGGTGCTCCGAAGGCCAAGCTCGACAATGAGAAGCCACAGGGCGAAACCGTCAACTATGACGAGCTCGTTGCCCGCTGGTCGCAGAACTAAGCCGAGAGCTTAGTCTCTCACCAAACTGGACCGGGGCGTGGCCCCGGTCCTTCACCGATCCGAAAGCGATGGCAGCGGCAACTGATTGCCGCAAGTAAGTCCAGTCCGGACGCAGGTGCAGTTATTCATGTCACTAGAACTCAAAAACGTCAGCAAGCGCGTTGCCGGCATCACGCATGTCAAGGAAACGAGCCTGACCTTGCTCCCGGGCCACTTCAATGTTCTCCTTGGAGAAACAGGTTCCGGGAAAACCTCGCTGATCAAGCTGATGGCCGGTCTCGACAGCCTGGCCTCCGGGCAGATCATCTTAAATGGCAAGGATGTATCCCGCCTGTCTGCGCAAAAGCGCAACATCAGCCTGGTTCACCAGTTTTTCGTCAACTATCCGCATATGTCGGTCTTCGACAATATTGCTTCCCCTTTGAAAGTATCGGGTGTTGCAAAGTCGGAAATCGAAGGGCGGGTGGAAGAAGCCGCAGCGCTGCTCAAACTGAACCCCTACCTCAAACGCAAGCCTCATGAGCTTTCAGGCGGTCAGCAACAGCGCACCGCGCTGGCGCGGGCGATCGTGAAGGAAAGCGATGCCGTTTTCCTGGACGAGCCCCTGGCCAACCTTGACTACAAGCTTCGCGAAGAGCTTCGCGACCAGCTGCCAGAGCTTTTCGCAGGACGTGGTGCCGTTGTGGTCTATGCCACTTCGGAACCAGAAGAAGCACTGCTTCTCGGCGGCAACACGGCTCTGATGAGCGACGGTAACGTGGTTCAATTCGGTTCAACTGCAGAAATTTACCGCAAGCCGAAGGATCTTGAGTCCGCCAAGGTGTTCTCCAACCCGCCGATCAACACTGCGCCTGTCACGAAACAGGGCGATATGATCATTTTGAACGACGACATTCGTTGGACAGCTTCGGGTGGGGCAGCCGGTCTTTCCGATGGGCCATATACGCTTGCCATACGCCCGAACCACGTGATGCCGGTCGAGAGCGATCATCATAGCGTTCGCCTGGACGGGCACGTTCAGGTGACCGAACTCAGCGGGTCTGAGAGCAGCGCTCATTTCGACATGCACGGACAATCATGGGTGTCACTGTCACCTGGCGTGCATCCCTATTTCGTCGGCGAGGTCCACACGTTCTATCTGGATCCGAGCCATTGCTTCTTCTTTTCGCCTGACGGCGATTTGGCGGCTTGAGGAGAGGAATTCATGGCACAGATCAAACTCTCCAACTTGCGACACAGCTACAATCCGAACCCGACGGGTGATGACGATTATGCGCTGAAGAAAATCGACCTTACCTGGGAAGATGGTGGCGCTTATGCATTGCTTGGTCCGTCCGGCTGCGGCAAGTCCACGCTTCTCAATATCATTTCGGGCCTCTTGGTCCCATCCGACGGCCAGGTGCTGTTCGACGATCAGGACGTCACGGCCTTGCCGCCTGCAAAGCGCAACATTGCCCAGGTGTTCCAGTTTCCAGTCATTTACGACACGATGACGGTCTACGACAATCTGGCCTTTCCACTGCGCAACCGAGGTCGGGACGAAGACATCGTCAAGCGCCGGGTGACCGGTATAGCGGAGATGCTGGAAGTTACCGAGATGCTTGGGACACGGGCGGCAAACCTTTCGCCTGACAACAAGCAAAAGATTTCCATGGGTCGCGGTCTGGTACGGGAAGACGTTAATGTCGTCATGTTTGATGAACCGCTGACCGTGATCGACCCGCATTTGAAATGGAAGTTGCGTTCCAAGTTGAAGGAGCTGCATCAGCGGGTCAAGGCGACGATGATCTACGTGACTCACGACCAGACCGAGGCTCTGACCTTTGCCGATCAGGTCGTGGTCATGCAGGACGGTGAAGTTGTGCAGATTGGAACTCCGGTGGAGCTTTTTGAGCGTCCGGCGCACACCTTTGTCGGTCACTTTATCGGCTCACCGGGCATGAATGTGTTGCCGTGCGACGTCAAGGACGGCGGTGCATTCTTCGGAGGTGAGCAGATCAATCTGGAAGGCCCGGTCACGGGCACCGGCGATGGCAAGGCGGAAGTCGGCATTCGTCCGGAATTCGTGTCTGTTTCCAAGGAAGGAACAGGTCTTGCCGCACAGGTTCGCAAGGTCGCGGATATCGGTCGCCACAAGGTGGTGGAAGCCGTTGCCCATGACAGCCGGATTCACGCGATTCTGGAAGGCGAAGCTCCGACCGCAGGGGATGCGGTGATGCTTGACTTCAAACAATCTCAGACCCGCCTCTACAAAGATGGCTGGCTGGCGAGCAGCCCGGGGGAGGGTGCCTGATGAAAACTCAAAACCAACGCGCCTGGCTGTTTGTCACGCCCGTTCTTTTCCTGGTCGCGTTCAACGCGCTCATTCCCATGATGACGGTGGTGAATTACTCGGTCCAGGAAACCTTCGGCGACAACCTGTTCTTCTGGCAGGGGCTCGACTGGTTCGAACAGGTTCTGAAGTCCGAACGTTTTCACAATGCGCTCGGACGGCAGTTCTTCTTCACCTTCATGATCCTCATCATCGAGGTTCCGCTTGGCATCGCAATCGCGCTTGCGATGCCGAAGAAAGGACCGTGGGTTCCGTTCTGCCTGGTCACGATGGCGTTGCCAATGCTGATCCCTTGGAACGTTGTCGGTGCAATGTGGAACATCTTCACGCTGCCGGATATCGGTCTCCTCGGATACACGATGAACCATGTCCTCGGCATCTCCTATGACATGACCCAGAATCCCGTAGCCGCCTGGGTAACGATCATCGTCATGGATGTCTGGCACTGGACGTCGCTGGTGGTGCTCCTGGCCTATGCCGGACTGGTTTCCATTCCGAACGCCTACTATCAGGCCGCCGAAATCGATGGTGCGTCCAACTGGGCCGTCTTCCGGTTCATTCAGCTGCCGAAAATGAAAACGGTGCTGACTATCGCGGTGCTGCTGCGCTTCATGGACAGCTTCAACATCTATACCGAACCGTTCGTTCTCACCGGTGGTGGGCCCGGCAACTCAACGACACTGCTGTCGATCGACCTCGTAAAAATCGCACTCGGTCAGTTCGACCTCGGTCCTGCAGCTGCCATGTCGCTCATCTACTTCGCCATCACGTTGTTCGCCTCCTGGCTGTTCTACACGCTGATGACGCTGAACGATAACAAGTCCTGAGGAGAACCAACATGCGCATGAAAAGCCTGGTTCCCGCGCTTTACATCCTCTTCCTGATGCTGCCGATCTACTGGCTCGTCGCGATGAGTTTTAAAACAACCAATGAAATCCTGGCCGGGTTCACCCTGTTCCCGCAAACCTGGACGCTCGCCAACTACATCGAGATCTTCACCGATCCGACCTGGTATTGGGGTTACATCAACTCGATCATCTACGTCACGATGAATACGGTGATCTCCGTTCTGGTGGCGTTGCCTGCAGCCTATGCGTTCTCACGCTATTCCTTTGTTGGCGACAAGCAGCTTTTCTTCTGGCTGTTGACCAACCGGATGGCTCCTGCTGCAGTCTTCGCACTGCCGTTCTTCCAGCTCTATTCCGCTGTTGGTCTGTTCGATACCCACATCGCAGTTGCTCTGGCGCATTGCCTGTTCAACATTCCGCTGGCGGTCTGGATTCTGGAAGGTTTCATGAGCGGTGTCCCGAAAGAACTCGACGAGACTGCTTATGTCGACGGCTATTCGTTCCCGCGGTTCTTCGCGACGATATTCCTGCCGGCGATCAAATCCGGTGTCGGGGTGGCCGCTTTCTTCTGCTTCATGTTCTCCTGGGTGGAGATGCTGCTATCCAAGACCCTGACAGCTGTTGAAGCCAAACCGATTGCCGCCGTGATGACCCGAACCGCTTCCTCCGCCGGTTATGAACTCGGGCTTCTGGCGGCCGCCGGGACCCTGACTATCATTCCCGGCGCCATCGTCATCTACTTTGTCCGCAACTACATTGCCAAGGGCTTCGCCCTGGGGAGGGTGTAATGCTTGGTTGGATGGCCTGGACCTGGCCGACAGCTCTTTTGTTTGTCGGCATCTTTTCAGCTGTCGGTTTTCTGACGTTCCTAGAAATCCGGTATCCAGGCGGTGACGCGCGCCAGGGGGTGCTGGGGCTCACAACGACGCGTGGTGACCGCCTTTTCATCACACTGCTCGGCACTGCCTACATATTCCTGGCCTGGCTCGGCCTCATCGGATACCCGCTCTGGGGTGCGTTGGGACTTAGCCTTGCCTGGTGTGTGTTTTGCTTCTGGAAGGTCTAAACATTTGCCACGCCCGGTAAAGTATCGGGCGTGGCGAAGTTCTTTGATCGACTAAAAGTATAGTAATTTGCGGAAGATTGATGCAAGAATAGGCGCTGTGAGTCACATCCATTCCGCGATAGGCGCAGGACCATAATGAGAAAGCGTAAAAGCAACGAGTTTTTGACCGAAGTCGAACTGGAGTTCATGACCGAACTCTGGAAGATCGGCGAAGGCTCCGTGCGCGACATTCTGGATTGTCTGCCGTCGGAGAGAAAGCTCGCCTATACGTCCTGTGCCACCATTATGCGGATCCTGGATGAGAAAGGGTTCGTGGACAGCCGAAAAGAAGGCAAGACATTTATCTATTCCCCCGTGCTGACCAAGGACGCCTACCAGTCCCGTTCCATCCGAAATCTGTCAGAAAAACTATTTGACGGCACGCCGGCCTCGCTTGTGGCCCGGCTGGTCGATGAATACGAGTTTTCGGAGGACGACCTGGAGGAAATTAGAGCGTTACTGGACAGGAGGAGGACAGATGACGCTACTTAACATGATGCTCGATGTTTACATCGACTTAAATGTCACGCTGGCTGTGACTGCACTGATCTGGATGGTCGTAAAGCTGGTGATGACACGCACAGGCATCAAGCTTGCCTACAATCTTCAACTCGCACTTCTGAACGGCCTGTTTGCCGTTCTGATCCTGTCTCCGGCTGCAGCGGCGCTTTATCACTACCTGGGAACGCTTCAGATGGTCCCAGCTGCGGCGAGCGTCAATCTGTCGGATATGGTGGTGGCCCAGTACATTCGCGGCGGCATTGATATGCCCGCTCAGGACTTTCAGGCCATCCTTGGTATGCGCGGGCAGATCAGCGAAGGCATCTTGAGCTTCTCGCCTGGCATTGGCGGCGCGATAGCTGTCCTGTTGCTTGCCGGCTTTACCTATTTCGGACTGCGGCTGGTCTCAAGCTTTGTCCGTCTGTCGGACTTTCTGTCCAATTGCCACGAATGGCGCCGTTCGGGACGTGTTCAGCTATTGTTGTCCGACTGGGCGCTGGTGCCGTTTTCCGCAAGGGGGCTTAGTCGCCACTACATTGTCATCCCGTCCGAACTTCTGACCCAGCCTGAGGATCTCAAGCTGGTGATGCGTCACGAGCTTCAGCACGTGAGGCAGGGCGATGTCACCTGGGAAATCGCACTGGAAACGCTTCGGCCGTTCTTCTTCTGGAACCCGTTCTTCTATGTCTGGAAATCCGAAGTTGAGCGTCTGCGTGAACTGGCTTGCGATCAGAAAGTCACTGAAGACAAGCGCATCGACGTGATGGCCTATTGCATGTGCCTGCTGCGCGCTGCGCAGGCGGGTCTGAAAAAACGTCAGGAGCAGGCGGCAAAGCGTGTGACTGGCGACATCGCAGCCGTTGCCTTGATCGAAGTTCAGGACAAGGTTCTTCGGCGTTCCCCGTCGCAGAAATTGCGCCGACGCGTGGAAGCTCTGCTTGACACAAAACAGGTGCGTCCTCACTGGGGCGTGCTGGGTCTTGCCGTTCTGCCTGTCGTCGCCGTTGTGTTCCTGACGGCACTGTCCATTCAGAAACCACCCGATTGGACCCATGATCGTTTGATGTTGTCGACGATCGTCAATCTTGAGCGCCTGGAAGCGATCAACACCTTCGGTCAGAGACCTCTAAGGTAATTTGCCAGACCTTATTCTGGACCACATCCAAGAAGCCCGGATCATCTCATGGTCCGGGCTTTTTTATTCTCAACTTGATTGCCTCAGACGAAACTTTGCACCAGCCGCGTCCGGTCGGCGATTACAGTGCCCTGTTCTCTATGAGGTCAGGTTGCACCTAAAATACTGATTGTATAACGTAAGGGCATGCTAGAATAAGTAGAGTTATTTCTTTTCGTTTTTCGATTTCATTTAGGGAGGCTTTGAGCATGACTGCGGAGAAAATTTCCTATCAGGACTATTTGGGACTCTTGTTGAAAGAGCCGGCCACGGACCCGGACGCGTTCGCAGAACAGTCAGAGGAGATACTCAAGTATTCGGTTGTTGTTAAAAACCAGGGCGGTTTCGATCTTGTGCTGGCTCCTGACCCCGAAAAGGTTGAGATGGACCCGGACCTTCAGGAGCTGGAAAACGCGATGGGTACCGCCAATCGCCTGGCCAGATGGCGACGGCAGAGCCAGTTTCGAAGACGGCTGAACGCGGGCGAAAACCGTCCGGTTCTGGTTTCTGAAGGTGACAGCTGGTTTCAGTTCCCGGTCCTGATCAAAGACGTTATTGACCAGCTCAACAGGCACTTTCTGATTTATTCTGTTGGAGCTGCCGGCGACACGGCTGAGAACATGGTTTATGGACCTGAAAAAAAAGCGCGCCGTGAATACATGAGTTCACTGGGGAAGATGCGCGACCATGTTGACGCCTTCCTGTTTTCTGCCGCCGGCAACGACATTATCGGGGCTGATCCGGACACCGGCGAACCCGTGCTCTACGATCTGATCCGGCCGTTCAACGGCAATCCCGGCGACATTGCGGGGCACATCGATCACGCGGTTCTGAAAGAAAAACTGACCTTCCTGAAGACGGCCTACAGGAAGGTAATTTCCGACATCAGAGCGGATCCCGGATTTCGCAATCTGCCGATTGTTATTCATGGATATGACTATGCGTTTCCTTATCCGCACCATCCAGCCGGGGGCAAGGACAGGCGCAATCCCAAATATGCGGACAAGAACCAGTGGCTGGGAGACCCGCTGGACCGGCGCGGTATTGTCAGCCAGTCCCTGCGGCGCAATCTGATCATGTACCTCGTGGATGAGCTTTACGGCATGTTGGCCGGGCTGTCGGCAAACCCGTTGAATACTGGCGTCTGGCTGGTCGATTGTCGCGGGGCAATGCCCGAAGTCTCGGACTGGAACGACGAGATACACGGCACGGACGATGGTTATACGGCTGTCGCTGCGCGCTTTCGCCAGACAATCGAGCAGGCATTGGCTCATCGCGCGACGTTGATATCCTAGCTGACGATTGAATGGTCATAGGCCACTCAATAGTGACCGCACCGGTCCTTTTGGACCGGAAGCGCTTCTAGCGTTGCGCCGTCGGACCTGCTGACCAAGCCACTGCGGACCGCTTTCGAGGTCAACCAGTAGCAGCGGGGAAACCAACGCACCGTGTCCATTGCATTGCCGTGTGTGACCTTGTCACGATAGCAGCGTGTTTCCTGCACCTATTCCGTGCATCTTGATCTGGCTCAAAGACGTTTCTCCCCATCTTTGGGAGCGTAGAGCAATCGGAGTTTCTGGCGATTGAACGTGCCCGGTGTTGGTCATTCCTTGTGAAAGGCATTTCGTTCAAATCGATTTACCAGCCGGAAGCGAACCTGGACGGATCACGAGGGAGCTCACTATGGACAACGGTCGAAATGGCGCCGGCGCCAACGGCCTCACAGCTTCATCCTGTAATGTGGCTCCTGTTCCGCAGTCAGAAATCGCTGCCATTTGTGAGAGGTTCGGCAATGACAAGCACCGGATGCTCGACATACTTCACGATGTTCAGGACCGCTATCGCTGCATAGCTCCCTCAACCATGGATGCGATTGCGTCGCACACCGATCTCACGCGCATCGAAGTTGAAGGAGTTGCGAGTTTTTATTCGTTCCTCTCTTTGACACCGAAGGGACGGGTGACGATCCGCTTGTGCGACGACATTGTCGACCGCTTTTGTGGTTTGGACGATGTTGTCGCCGTATTTGAAGACGTTCTTGGCATCAAGCTCGGTGAGACGTCCGCTGATGGGGCATTTTCTCTCGAGACGACACCTTGCATCGGCATGTGCGATCAGGCACCGGCCGCCATGGTGAACAATGTCATGCTGACCAGCCTGACACCCGAGACCGCTCGCACGGCCGCAGAGGCATTGATGGCAGGTCAGGCTCCTGAAAGCCTTGTCAGCGATCGCTTTAACGAACTGTCAGCGCACGAGCGGGCCGTGCGGATGGTTGAAAACAACATTCGGCACGCCGGGGCCGTATTGCTTGGACCAGTGCCGGAAGATGCAGGCCTCAACAATGCCGTTGGCATGAGACCGAGCCAGATCATCAATGCAGTTGAAGAAAGCGGCTTGCGCGGTTGCGGCGGTGCCGGTTTCACCACCGGCAGAAAATGGCGTTTCGCGGCCAGTGAGAAGCTCGACAGGCACTTTGTGATCTGCAATGCCGACGAAGGTGAGCCGGGAACCTTCAAGGACCGTGTGCTTTTGACAGAGCGCCCGCACCTTCTCGTTGAAGGAATGACGATAGCTGCACGGGCAGTTGGCGCTCGCGAGGGAATATTATACCTGCGAGGTGAATACGTTTATCTGCGCGAGTTGTTGGAAGGCGTGCTTGAGGAGCGTCGCCGCCGCGGGCTGCTTGGCAAAGACATTCTCGGCGTCAAAGGTTTTGAATTCGACATCCGGTTACAGCTCGGTGCCGGTGCTTATATCTGTGGTGAAGAAGGCGCTTTGATCAGTTCCTGTGAAGGCCTGCCGGGCGAACCAAAGACGCGACCTCCGTTTCCAGTCAGTCGCGGGTATCTTGGTTACCCGACAGTGGTCAACAATGTTGAAACCTTCTGCCATGCAGCGCGCATCCTGGATCAAGGTGCCAAGTGGTTTCACGCGATGGGGACCGAAGGATCCCACGGAACCAAACTCTTTTCCGTCTGCGGCGACTGTCTGAACCCGGGTATATACGAGCTGCCCTACGGGCACTCGGTCTGGGAACTGCTTGAGATGGTTGGCGGCACCGATGCTGCCGCTGTTCAGGTAGGGGGCCCAAGCGGGACCATGATCGGCCGCGACAGCTTCCATCGCAAACTCACCTTCGATGATCTGGCGACGGGCGGTGCGATCATCATCTTCAACGGACAGAGGAATATTCTGGAAATCGTTGAATACTACATGTCCTTTTTCGTTCACGAGAGCTGCGGTTATTGTACGCCTTGCCGGGTCGGGAACGTCTTTCTGCAGAAGGCGATCCAGAAGTTCCAGAAGGGGCTTGCCAATCCTGAAGACATTGACTACTTGAAGGACCTTTCCGGAACCATCATAGAGACCAGCCGATGTGGTCTCGGCATGACGTCGCCCAATCCGATCCTCTCAACGCTTAAGAATTTTCCGCTTGTCTATTCGGCCGTTTCCAAGCCGAGCAAGGATGGCATTCGCGATACGTTCGACATTCAGTCGGCGATCGACGGCGCGCGCAAGATTGCCAAGCGCCGCTCCTACATCTTCGACAAGGACTTCACCCAATGAGCGGAACAGAGAAGGAAACCGGCTTCACTTTCACCATCGATGGGGTGGAGATCAAGGCCCATGCGGGGCAGACGATTATGGAAGCGGCTGACGCTGCGGGTGTCTATATTCCGCGCTTGTGTGATCACGAAGGGTTACGGCATCAGGGCAGTTGCCGGGTCTGCACAGTAAAGGCAGGTGGCCGCAGCGTCGCTGCCTGCACGCAGCCGGCGGCGCCTGGCCAGGCAGTCGAAAACGAAACTCCGCATCTTACAAAAATGCGCCGTGACCTTGTGGAGATGCTGTTCCATGAAGGCAACCATTTGTGCCCGATCTGCGAGGCCAGCGGCAATTGCGAATTGCAGGCAATGGCCTACCGGCTCGACATGACCGAAGCCACCAAGTTTCCATATCTGGAGCCGTGCCGTGCGCTCGACGCATCGCACCCCGACATCGCGCTGGACACCAATCGCTGTATTTCTTGTGGCCGTTGTATTCGCGCCTCGCAGGATGTCGATGGCAAAGGTGTCTTTGGCTATGTCGGGCGCGGCATCCACCGCCGGGTCGCCGTGAACGGTGAGAACCTTGCCGATACGGATGCGCAAGTTTCCGATCATGCGATGTCGAGTGAAGTCTGCCCAGTGGGCTGCATCATCCGAAAGCGCGTCGGTTTCGCCGTCCCGATCGGCGAGCGTGAGTTCGACAAGGGATTGATCGGCCATGAGATCGAGGAGAAGCGCAAATGAGCGAACTTCCCAAGGCTCGCATAGCAACAGCGTCTTTGGCCGGGTGCTTTGGATGCCATATGGCGATCCTCGATATCGATGAGCGTCTGATCGAGTTGATGAAACTGGTCGACGTCGACCGTTCTCCGCTAACAGACAAGAAAAAATTCACCGAGCGCTGTGATATCGGCATTATTGAAGGGGGATGCTGTAACGAGGAAAACGTGCATGTGCTGCACGATTTCAGACGGAATTGCGACATCCTGATCGCGCTCGGGCAATGTGCCATCATGGGCGGACTTCCAGCGATGCGAAACGCGATCATGCATTCCGATGCGCCTTTGCGTGAGTGCCTTGACGAGGCCTACATCACCGGGAAATACATCCGCAATACGACCCATAATGTGCCGAACGATCCCGCTTTGCCGTTGTTGCTCGACGAGGTCTATCCCTGCTCCCAAGTGGTGGAGATCGACTACCAGATCCCGGGCTGTGCACCGACAGGCGATGTAATTTTCGACACGCTCTTCAAACTGCTGACCGGAAAATTCCGCGGCTTTGAACGCGAAATGATCAGGTTCGACTAAGGGCGCGTTCTGAACCCTTTTTTGGAAGTGTCGCCGGTCCGCCGGCGCACAGATGCAACCCACCAGAGTTGGCTGGAAATTCGAGATGACTGAACCCAGAATGATTGAAATCTCGCCGGTCACCCGCGTTGAAGGACACGGGAAGGTCACCATCCACCTCAATGCGGAAAATGAGGTCGACGAAGCTCGGCTGCACATTGTCGAATTCCGCGGATTTGAGCGTTTCATCCGTGGCCGTCTGATGTGGGAAGTGCCGGTGATTGTGCAGCGGCTGTGCGGTATTTGCCCGGTCAGCCATCATCTGGCTGCAGCAAAAGCGATGGACATGATCGCCGGGGTCGACCAATTGACGCCGACGGGTGAGAAGATGCGCCGGCTGATGCACTATGGGCAGGTCATGCAGAGCCATGTGCTTCATTTCTTTCATCTCGCAGCTCCCGACCTTTTGTTCGGCTTCGGAGCGCCTGCCGAAAAGCGCAATATTTTTGAAGTTCTGAAAGAGCAGCCTGAACTGGGCAAACGCGCTGTTCTGATGCGGAAATACGGCCAGGAAATCATCGAGGCGACGGCTGGCAAGAAGGTGCACGGAACGGGTGCCATTCCGGGTGGGATCAATCGCAATCTGCCGCTCGAAAGACGCGACCATTTCTTGTCGAATGTCGACGAGATGATTGAATGGTGTCAGGACGCGGTGAAGCTTGCGCGCGACTACACACTTGAAAACGAGGACCTTGTTTCCGAGTTCGGGTCCTTCCCATCCAATTACATGTCGATTGTGAGAGAGAGCGACGGAGCCCTGGATCTTTATCATGGCACTTTGCGGGCCTTGAGTTCGACCGGCGATACGATCTTCGATCAGGTGCCCTACACCAGATATCACGAGCTGATTGTCGAGGATGTCCGCTCCTGGTCTTACATGAAGTTTCCGTTCATCAAGGAGTTGGGTCCTGACGTCGGTTGGTACCGGGTTGGTCCGCTTGCCCGTATGAACACGGCAAGTTTCATCGACACGCCGTTGGCGGACGCTGCCCACAAGGAACTGAAAGCCGTCACGAGCGGAACACCAAACAATTCCACGCTCGCCAATCACTGGGCCCGAATGATCGAGGTCCTCCACTGTGTCGAAAAGATCCGTGAGCTTTTGCACGATCCGGATCTGCAGGGCACGGACCTGATCGCCAAGGGGGACAGGCGCGAAGAAGGTATCGGTGTTATCGAAGCCCCGCGCGGTAATCTCATTCACCACTACAAGGTCGATGAGCACGACCAGGTGACCTATTGCAACCTGATCGTTTCCACCACGCACAACAATGAAGGCATGAACCGGGCGGTAAAAGATGTCGCCGTCAAACATCTATCGGGCAAGGAACAGATCACGGAAGGTCTCCTGAACCATGTTGAGGTTGCCGTGCGGGCGTATGATCCATGCCTGTCATGCGCGACGCATGCACTCGGTCAAATGCCGCTGCAGGTGGAGCTGTTCGATGCTGATGGCGGTCTGGTCGACTGTAGGTCTCAATGCATATGAGAAATGAAAAACACTTGCGGTCATTCTTCCAGATGAGCCCTCAGAGGCAAGCAACATACGGTTGGCAATCCATTTTTCGACCGTCCGGAGCGGGATAGCGCGATGATCCTGATTGGCTATGGCAACCCGGGGCGTGGCGACGACGGACTTGGCCCGGCGTTCTCCCAAAGACTGGCAGGCAGGGCACTATCCGAGTTGGAAATCGACACCGACTATCAATTGGTCGCCGAGCATGCCTTGACGATTTCAGGCCATGAGGTGGTGGTGTTCGCCGACGCGGAGATTGAAGGCGAAAACCCATTTTCCTTCCAGGAAATTGCCGCAGGCGCTCCTGAAGTTCTGGGCAGCCACAGTCTGAAGCCACAGACGGTTCTTGCGCTTTGCGAGACGCTCTACGGGGCAAAACCGCGGGCCTATGTGCTCGGGATATCCGGTCACGAATTCGGCGAAGTCAAAGAAGGGCTTTCGGAAAAGGCGTTGAAAAACCTTGACGATGCCGAAGCGTTCTTTTTGGACTGGCTGTCAGAACGCACCTGTACCAACGGCGTCGTGCCGGACCGAGTTGACAGCTGATCCTTGTCAAAGCGCGTAACTGGGGGACTTGAAGCCTTCTATCCTCCTTTGACCTTGAGCTTGCCGCTTTCTTTTCGGTCGATGCTGTCGCTGGTCCAAG
Source organism: Labrenzia sp. THAF82 (assembly GCF_009363435.1). Taxonomy (GTDB): domain Bacteria; phylum Pseudomonadota; class Alphaproteobacteria; order Rhizobiales; family Stappiaceae; genus Roseibium; species Roseibium porphyridii. The sequence continues at coordinate 1,488,683 of NZ_CP045354.1, forward strand.
TGATGCGCAAGTCGAGGCGCGACTGGTCATCTTCAACCGTCGCGGTTACACGCAGGTTCATGAGACCCTTCGGTTCCAGTGTGATATCGCCGGTTTCGTCCCCGAACTCCAATTCTCCCTTGGCGATCCCGCGTTTGATGGCATCGAGCATCTTCTGGATCGATTTCTTATCCTGAAGCGACTGGTGCCGGAAACGGCCCTTACGTTCCATCATAGCAGCAGTCCGTGTTGTTGAAGAATGTGGTCCGGGTTGAACAGTTTGGCATGCGGATAGTCGCGACTGATACCCAGAATGTTGCCATTTGGATGAATGATGGTCGCGCCGGTGCCAATGCCTTCAAGGCCCTCTGAGCTTCTGGAGTGCCGATCAAGAGTGACGTCTGCTTCCAGGTGCAGCAGCCCGTTTTTTGAAGTCAGTTCCTGTCCGCTGTGTCGATTGACGTGGCCTTGAACCAGCATCTTGATGCCTGCCAGATGCAGTTCTTCAACACCCCTGGCTGTCAGCGGATGATCGACATCGCGGTATTTGGTGCGCATCAGATTGGCGATCGTTCCAGAATAGAAAACAAAGGGATCTTTCCGGCTCTCCTTCCTGAAGCGGCGGTTCACATGCGCAATACCCTTTGCTGAAATCAGCGCGGCCATGCTGTCATCGACGCCGGCGTGAACAAAAAGCAAAGACCCGCTTTGGTGCACAGCTTTCATGCTTTGAAAAAACCAGGCGTATTGTCCTGTGGGATTTATGAAGAGCTCTCTGCACGCCAGCGCCGCAGCATAGAGCTGTCGCATGGTGAAGCCATGCTCTTCAGCATGTTGGGAAAATCTGGATGTTTTTTTCTTGAGCCGGCGCATTTCCTTTTTGACTGCAGCGTCATTCAGAAAGCCGGCAGCTGCTTTTGGAAACTGTTTTGCCCACTTCTTGCCTGGCACCATCAGTTCAAGACAGGCCTTTTCGTCCGGCAGACGGTCCAATGCGGTGTCCGGATCAACATATCTGTCGAAGACCTCCCGAAGCAAAGGCATGACCTTCTTGCCCATACGCACAAACATATGCGCATTCAGGGAACCGCGTTTGACGGTCAGCGACTCAAGGCCGAGATAAAGACGCAGGTCATGGTTTCCTGCCAGGAGAACAATGTCTGCACCCAGCTTCATAAGCGCTGAAAGGCTATCAAGCAGATCGAGATTGCTCGGACCTTTGTCGATACAGTCCCCGCCAACAACGATCTGGCAGCTGCGGCCGAAAGACGTCAACTCAAAGTCGGTCAGGCCACTGCCAAAGCGAACGATTGCTCCCACTGCAACAAGTGAACGGAGAAGGCTTTCGGCGTCTGCGTGCAGATCCGAGATAAAAACTATTGGTTTGTCTGGCCAATCCCAGGGGCCGAGAGCATTGGCTTTTGCGACACTGGATAACAGATCAGGGGTCCTGGCGTGAACGTGCGGCTCGCTTCCTGTGTGGACAAGCGGCCAGGGAACGCAGCTGTTCGGAACACCCAGATCGGTCAGATCCTTGGCAGCGATGGGCGGTAGCATTTGTGCAACGGGTTTGTTGGTCGTCATAGTTTTCTTGAGGTCCAATCAGTCCATTGTGAGTTCCAGAACCCGGCGTTCTTTCCAGGCGCCGGTGTGATGGCTCCAGCCGGCATCCGGGTGAAATCTCAAGATCACAGCCTTGGCGTGATGCATGCTCACTTGCCGGATTTTCGGAAAGGAAAGCACTCCCAGATGATGAGCAGCGTGGCGCAGCGCTGCTCCGTGACCGACACATATCTGGGCTATCGGGCCATTCACGTGGGGGTTTGCTTCGACACGTTTTTGCAGAAAGTCGGCCACCCGTGCCCCGGCTTCCATCAGGCTCTCGGCTCCCTGAACCGGCAATTTGTAGTGACTGTCCGATTTCCAGTTTTCCGGCGGAGCTTCATGGCGGGGATCTTCCATCAGCACTTGCTCAATTTCTGGAATGGTGAGATTGGCCAGTGCCCCGACCGACCTTTCGGCGAGTGCTTCTGTTTCCGTTACCTCAAAAGTTTGGCCCGTCGTTTTCGACATGGTCCTGCCGAGCAGCGTTGCTGTTTGCCAGGACCGCAATTGGCGCGAACAGAAGATTTCCGGCGAAAGGTGCCAGTTTTCGTCCCTGGCGAGTTCTGCCAGCTCAAGGCCGGCTGCCTTGGCTTGCGCTTTTCCTGTTTCGGTCAGATCAAAAGGTTGCAGTGCGCTTGGCGTTCCAGGTTTTTGCCGGTAAGCGCCATGGCGCAGGAGAATGATGAACCTGTCGTTCATGATGGAGTTCCCAACAATTGCATTCCAGCATCAAACAATGCGTCGAAGTCGATGAGGCCAGAGACTTCCCAGACACGAATGTCTGAAAGTGCTTCAAGGTAAGCGGTCGCTTCCAGAGCCGACCGGTCAGTCCAGAAGGCACCGTTCGATCTTTGATAAAAAGGCCCCGGGTTTTTTGTGATGGCGGATAAAAGATCCGGTCGTGATTTCAAGTCCACTGCGGAAACGTCGGTCTGTGCAGTGCTGTCGCGTGACCAGTTCAGGACCCAGAAATCCGTCAGATGCGTTTCGTGCGAAATGCGGCCCGGCCCGTAGATGTCATCAATGAAGAGGTCGTATTTTTCTTCCAGATGCCAGAGCTCATCCGGTTCCAGATTGCGAAGCTCTTCCTCCCGTTCCTCGTCGATGAGGCCGGTGAGCCTGGCGTTGGTGACGATGGTTCCAGGATTGATGCGCGGTAATTTGGGAATGCCGAGTGCATCCGTCTTGTTTGCGTTTTTGCGAACGAGCAATCGATCGTTGGTGACATAATGCGTATCCGCGATCTCCATCAGGCGGAGCATGGTGGTTGATTTACCGCCCCCGGACAGACCGGAAATGGCCAGACCCTTGTCACTGGTCTTGACCGCCGCCGCATGACAGGCGAGCCAGCCCTCGCGCTGAAACCGGTTCAGGATTTGCGTGTTGATGAAATTGATAACCTGGTTGGCATTTTGCTCTGTAGGCCCGAAAGCAATGGACCAGGCTGGGGACTGCAGAAACTGAACTCCCGTTCGAACCTTGAGGATCAACCGGCCGTCAGGCAAGTCATAAATGGTATCCTTGCGCCCGCGCTTGCTCGCCTCCCGTACCCAGTCGACATATTCAGGCTCAAAGGGCAGCTGTGCATTGCCAAGAACATGAACAACGGTGTCGGGTTCGCAAGGCGCGACGATGACATGCTGAAAATATCTTAGCAGTTCTGCCAGCAAGGTGATGGAGACACACCGCACTTCGATCACAAATCCACCGACGCTCAAGCAGACCGGGTCAGCGTTTCGGGTTGCCCGGTCAGGTGCAAGTGCGTCGACAATTTCCTGAAGGTGAGGCTTTCTCACGAACGCGCCTTTTCAATTGCATATGATGCATAAAGACTGGCTGCGTCGATTGACGCACCTTCGAGCGCACCCTTGAAACCACCAAAAGCGGAAACCTCGAAGACGACAGGACCTTCGTCCGTCAGCCCGACGTCGACCGTGGTGAAATCCAGATCAAACGGGGCCTGTGCGCGGCGCGCGAGATCTATCAACGACGGTTCAGGTGTAAATGCTTCGTAGCGGCCGCCGTCATGGATGGTTGTGTTCCAGCTGCCTTCCTTGGCAACGCGTGCATAGGTACCGAGATATTCACCTGCCAGGAACACCATGCCGAGGTCCCGACCGGAAAGATTGACTTTCTTCTGCAGGTACATGACCGGGTTTTCTGCCTTGAAGGCAGCGATGTCCTGCCGGAGGCGGTCACCGTCTGACTGTGCTTCAATCAGCGTCATTCCGCGTGCTTTGGTTGAAAACAATGGCTTGAAAACCGAAGTGCCAAACCGTTGAACGGCAAGAGCTGCCTCGTCGATGCTTTCGGTGATGCACGTTGCGGGCATTGGTATGCCTGCATCGGAAAGCGTAAGGGTGCAGCTGAGCCGGTTGACGAGGCTGAAGATGGATCGGGTTTTGGAAAATACCCGTACACCTGCAGCTTCGGCGATACGCAGAAGATCCAGGCGATCCAGCGTCGTGGGGCTATACTCCTGGCTGATTTTCTTGATGATCAGGCCGTCAAAACCACAGAGATTGTGATTTCCGGCGCTTAGCGATCGGGACTTCAGGTCAAGCACAACATCGGCCATGTCGATGACACAGCGAAATCCGGTTCGGGCTTCAAGCTCATCCGCCAGAATTTCGGTGGACCATTTGCCGGGAATGCCGACCACGCCAATCTTCAGCTCAGTCAACGAAAATCTCCTTCAATGGGAGACGGAACCTGGCCTCCTCGCCAACGGGGCAGGCAAGGGCTTTTTCGATCAGGTAACGGGAACGCAGCCACATGCGTCTGGCATGAACCTTGTCGAAGATGAAACGGGTGGAGGTGGCAAAGGATCGTGCCAGGCCGAGCGCGAGACGGAATTCGAAAGTGTCGTCATTCTGTTTTCGGGCAAATGCCCGTGCCGATTTAAAGAAGGTTTGCGAGACATTCATGATGCGGCTGCGTGTCTCGCGATCAAGAACATGCAGACGGTAGTTCGAAACCATGAACACCGAGATATCCTGAACATAGTCCATGTAACGCGATCGGTGCAGATCGATGAAATGGATCCTGTTTTCTCCCGGGTCGAAGATGATGTTGTCGACGTTGAAGTCGCCATGAATGTAGACGGAAAAGGGGGCTGCCACCTGCGCCTCGCGCTTTGCCGCCTGACCGACCAGAGTGTCGAGCGACTGTAAGGCTTCTCCGCAGAACCGGACGTGAGTTTCCTGAAACTCCGGATGAACCCGGCGCACCTCTCCGAGCCGTTCAGACAATTGTTGCATGCTGCCCAGCTCGGCGGGTTCCTTGGTTCTGGTCTGTTTCCAGATGTCACGAAGTGTTTTGGACAGGCGTGCGAGTGCCTTGTCGCAAAGATCTCCGTTTTCGTTCAGCAGAATATGTTCGAGCGTCAGGCCCGGCAGATGTTCGATCAAAAGAGCAGCCGACTGGTTGCGCTTTTTATAGGACAGGATCTTGGGAGCAAGGCCCGGATAGATAGAGTGCCAGCTTTCAACACCCTGACGCTCTTCTTTCACCTTGTTCTTTTCACCATCCTTGAAGACGGCAGTCACGGTTTCGGTTTTTGTGTTTCGAATTGCTGAGATGGAGCTGCCGGACCGCGTTTCTGCGATGGCCTCAATAGCCAGTTCGCCGTTTGGCTCCTCAAGGTCGGACATCAGGCTCTGCAGCGAGAAGTAGCGTTCAAAATTGACCGCCTGTCCGATATTTGACGAGATCAGCGCTTCGCTGATGGATTTGAGGGAATCGCCCATACGCTGAAACTCGCTTGCGACGAGCAGACTGTTGGCGATGTCGGACGGCTGAGTTTTGGGATTGCGCATTTCCCGTGTGTAGACCTTGAAAACCTTGCGGTAGTCGGCCTCGATCTTGTTTTGCATCTGGCCAATTTCGATGGCCAGATTGCTGTCGCTGCTATGAATGGCATTTTCGATCCTGGCGACACCGCTGCGGACATGTCCAACGATTACCGGGTACCGCTCCGGGACCAGTGTATTGAAGGTGTCGATCCGTTCCACATGCCGCAGTGACTGGCGCGCCAGATTGGAAAGGCGTTGCAGGTCGACGGCGACAAATTCGAGGCTGCGCAGTGTCAGATGTTTTCTGTTGTCTTTTTTCGCGCCCGCCATCTGGCGCACGCATGCGTCCAGGATCCGTGTCTTCAGATTGTGGGCATAGCCCGCCCGGTCCATGATCCTTCGAGCGAGTGCGGCTGTCGGATCCTGGAAGAACGCTTCCAGAAGGATCAGCTGCCCATCGATTTCAGCGCACAAAAAGTGGAGATTTTCCCGGATGGTCTTGGGCAGGCTAGTCATTGTTCTTCATTGTGCGATCCGAGATAGTTTCCAAGCTCCGACTATAGCCAAGTGAAAACAGTTTTGTGACATAGGCTGGAAGAAGTTGTTGAGCATCTTCAGATGTTTCGCCAAGCCACTGTTTTCCGCCGGTAAGTTTGAAATAGCAACCTTTGAAGGAATGTTGTTTTTCTTGAACGAACAACTTTTCATCCCGGAAGATGAATGTGTGGAAAGAGGATCGGAAGGTTTGCCGAAAAAGGGGCTTTACCGATGCGCGGCCCTTTGGAAGGGTGTCTTATCCTCGCATCTGCCGACAAGGCCTGCAATTGAGCCGGCCTGACAGCACGTCGTTGCTGCGGTGTTCAATCTCTTGAACAAGGTTTCGCCAAGTCGCGAACAATCAGCCGATCAGCGTCAGACTGAACAAGTCCGCGCCAAAGCGCGAACCACCCTTGCAAAGTGTTTCGCAAGGGTGGTCAAACTGATCGTGCTGGTCAAATCCGTTTTCGATGGTCGCGAGGGCGTCTTGGGTTAAATCGATGTCGATCAGGCAGCCTGTCTGTTTGTCGCCAGCCAGCTGGGCAGCCAGTGGCCATGAGCCCTGATCAGGTCATCGACAAGGCCGCAGATCTGATCGAGATCCAATTCGGCTGCAGTGTGCGGGTCAAGCATCGCTGCGTGATAGACATGTTCCGGTACTTCGTCGACAAGCGCCCGAACAGTCAGTTCCTGAACGGAAACATTGGTCCGCATCAGGGCCGTCAGCTGCGGCGGGATACCTTCGACCCGTGTAGGCTGAACACCGTTGCTGTCGATCAGGCAAGGCACCTCAACGGCACACCCCTTCGGCAGGGCGTCGATCAAACCATGGTTGGGCACGTTTCCATAGATCGTTGTTGGTGTGTTGGTCACGATCGCATTGATGATTTCCGACGCATATTCAGGCGAAGCCTTCACCTCAATAGGATCTGGTCCGAGGAAGGCCTTCGCCTGCTCTTTCCAATCGGCCACCTGCTCAACACAACGTTTCGGATATTCATCCAATGGGATCGAGAAGCGATCAATCAGATCCTTGCGGCCACTCTTGATGAACCAGGGAACGTATTCTGCGAAGTGCTCGGAGCTTTCGGTCACGAAATACCCAAGCTTTTGCATGACTTCATAGCGAACATAGTTGGGGCACCGGGGATTCCACAAGTTGTCCGTTTTCGGAATTGCTCCGCTCGCGTGAAGCTTTTTCAATTTGGGATAGAGGTCCCGCGTTGAACCGTCATCCAGCACTTCATGAAGGTGAAGATAGAAGGCCATATGATTGATGCCGCCAACTTTGTAGCGCAATCGGCTTGGGTCAATTTCCAGATCCTCGGCCAGCTCGGCAGCTGTCAGAGGAACCGAGTGACACAGACCCACCTGACGAATGTCAGGATATTTCTCGCTGATCGCCCAGGTGTTGATTGCCATTGGATTGACGTATTGCAGCATCAACGCATCCGGGCACACGGCCCGCATGTCTTCACAAATGCCCCAGAGATGCGGAACGGTGCGCAAGCCGCGCATGATGCCACCAATGCCGAGCGTGTCGCCAATCGTCTGACGTAGGCCATATGATTTTGGAATCTCGAAGTCTGTGACGGTGCAAGGTTCGTAGCCTCCGATCTGGAAGGCAACGACGACAAAATCAGAGCCTTCCAGCGCTTCCCGCTGGTCCTGATGACAGGAAACCGTTGCCTTGGCACCTAGCGAGGAGATCATTTTGGATATCACAATTTCGGATTCGCGAAGGCGTTCAGGGTCGATATCCATGAGGGCAAAATGAGCATGGGCAAGCGCTGGCCGCAGCAGACAGTCGCCGATGATGTTCTTGGCAAAAACGGTTGATCCGGCACCGATAAAGGTAATCTTGGCTGGATTGGACATGGGCAAAGACCTCCTGGTTGTGAGATCAGATTGCACGACTGTTCGGGACATTCTATCCTGTTATCAAAGTAAAATGTCCGGAAATTACAGGTATGCCCGATTTGCCCGTTCGCTCTGTTTTTGGACCTGAAGATGCTGACCGTCCGTCATTTGTCGGCGGTAAGCCTGTTGTCTTCGGTCAGTTTGCAATGCGCCGTTTTGTGCCGGTTCGGCATGGTCTGGACTGGCATGGACATGTCGAGTTCAACTGGCTCACAGGCGGCGAGATGACATACAGGTTCGAAACGGACAAGGTCGTGCTTCCGGAGGGTCAGATGTGTTTCTTCTGGGCTGGAATTCCGCATCAGACTGTCGATCTTAACCCTGTCCAGGCTTCCAACTACCAGCTTACGAACATGTATTTTCCACTTGATGTCTTTTTGTCTTTTCGTGGAATTGGTCGCATTCAGCGCGCACTGCTGTCCGGTGCTGTTCTGGTTGTGCCGGAACATCTCGCAATCGGAGACATTCCGGGCCGTTGGCATCAGGACTATCAATCAAAGGATCTCGGTCGGTTCGAATGCCTGACAATGGAACTCCATGCATTGATGCGACGGCTTTCCATTGAAGAAAGCATCAAGGACTTGCGCAACAACTTCCGGCCGGTCAGGGATGATGGCAGGCAGTCGGGACCGACCGAGCATGTGGTGCGCATGATCGAGGCCGTCATCCAGAACACATCATTGCCGGTATCGACCCAGGAGATCGCGACGATAAGCGGTTTGAATGCCAACTACGCATCCAACATGTTCAAGAAGACGCTCGGGATCACGCTCAAGCAATTCATTGTTCGCATGCGGTTAATCAGGGCTCGAGAACTTCTTTTGTCTTCCGACGTTTCTGTGTCGGAAGCCGCATTCCAGGCCGGATTTTCTTCCGCCAGTCAGTTCTATGACAACTACAAGTCCGTCTATGGAAGCGTGCCAAGCGACCTGCGCCAGGCAAGACCGGCCTGATCGGCTGGAATAGATATGGTCCCACGTCGCTGAGACGTCAGATGTCCGGTCCGCTGCGACCGTCTTCCGTTGAGGGGTCGATTTCGTTGCGCAGAGTTTCCAGCGACCGCATCCGGGCCTGGGCACGGGTCTGGTTCTGTCGTGTCACGCCTGCAATCAGAACTTCCGCAATTGCCATCAGCGCCAGTGAGGAATCCCAGGGAGACGGGACTGCAACACGGGCAGGTAGCACATAGCTCGCGATCCTGCCGACCGGTGACATCCAGCTGTCCGTCACCAGTGCAACGGTTGCGCCCTGTTTCGCGGCAGCTTCGGCAAACTGAATAATTTCAGCCTGATACCGGCGGATGTCGAAGACGACGACAACGTCTTTGGGGCCAATTCCGATAAGCTGATCCAGCCAGTTTCCCTGCTGGCCTGCAACATGGGTGACATTGGGACGGACAATGCGCAAATGGGCTGCCATGTAACGCGCAAGACCATCAGTGAACCGGCCACCGATGAGATGAATGGTCTTGCGTTCATCCGAGAGAAGATTGGTCAGTCCTTCCAGCTCGCCTTTCGGCAAGTGATCAAAGGTTTCGCGTATGTTGTCCAACAGCTGTCCGACATGCGGGTCGGAAGCTTTTTCATCGGACATGCTGGTGCTGCGCGCCAGTGGTGAATTGAGCTGGCTCTCAAGTTCGCTGCGGAGTTTCTTTTGAAACTCGGCAAAACCGGGAAACCCCAGTCTGGCAATGAATCTCAAGATGGTTGGAGAGCTGACGCTGGCAGCTTCTGCAAACTGCGCAACCGTGCCCAGGCCCTGCATCGGATAATTGGCCAGCAAAGCATGGGCCGCCTTTTTCTCCGTTGCGGTGAATTCGTCTAGCCGGTCGCGAATGTCTTCCAGAAGCGGGCGTTCCATGGGCGTAACCTGTTCACAAAATTTGACGCCGATTTTCATTTGACAGCGGCTCCAATCTGCGTATCAAATATTACAGAACTTAGTTAAGTCGGCAATCCTGTAATAAACATTACAATTTTTCGGTGAGCCTTTCAGGGAGTTGGGAATGGGTGCAAGCCCTCAAAGCGGCGGCCAAAAAAATGGTCAGGCAGGAGGGGTAACCCGGGCTGTTGCGGTTGAAAACGCGGAAGGCATTGGACCGTTCGTTTTTGTCTGCGATCACGCCTCCAATCATTTCCCGCCGCCTTACGACACCAGTCTTGGTCTGTCGGAGGCGGAAAAGGCAGAGCATATCGCGTGGGACCCCGGCGCACTTGGCGTTGCAAGGCAATTGTCGAAAAGCCTGAATGCCCCGCTGGTCTTCACAACCATCTCAAGGCTGGTCATCGATTGCAACCGTGAGGAAACCCGCGCGGACCTGATCCCCTGTCTGAGTGAAACCACACAGATTGCAGGCAATCGTAACCTCTCGGCGGATGAAAAGGCCTTCCGGCTCAATCTGGTGCATCGCCCCTTTCACAAGGCGATCGACAAGGTGCTGAACCAGCGACTCGATCGGGGCATTCCAACCGCGCTTGTATCCGTCCATTCCTTCACGCCGGTCTACAAAGGAAAAGCAAGGCCGTGGGAAATCGGCTTGATTTCGGAAAGCGACCGGAGCCTTGCTGATCCTGTGCTTCAAGCGCTCAGGATCCGCGGTGATCTGACTGTTGGCGACAACCAGCCCTATGCACCGTCCGATGGCGTTTACTACACCATTCGTCGACACGGTGAAAGCCGGCAATTGCCGTGCCTGATGATTGAAATCAGAAACGATGAGGTGAAGACAAGCGAGCAGGAAGGACATTGGGCGGAGATGCTCGCCCCGGTACTTTCAGGCGCGCTTGAAACGGGGACAGCGGACTTATCTGGAGGTGCTGATGCTTAAGGCGGCCCGCCTTTACGTCCGGTTTGTCGACGGGTTCAATCGAGGTCTTGGCAGAATCATCATGTGGGGCATCTTCGTGATGGCCGCCATCTTGCTCTGGTCGTCTGTCTCAAAGACTTTCTTCAGTCCCTCATTGTGGACACTGGAAGTCGCGCAGTTCGCTATGGTCGCCTATTACGTTCTGGGAGGGCCCTATTCGATACAACTCGGATCGAACGTGCGCATGGATCTTTTCTACGCGGACTGGAGCTTGAAGAAAAAAGCCTGGTTCGATGCCTTCACCGTGTTGCTTCTACTTTTTTACCTCGGGGTTCTTCTCTACGGCGCGCTCAATTCCTTTGCTTATTCGCTGGGGCACTTCACGCAGGAACCATTTGTCTTTTATCGGGACCTGATCGTTGCATTCGTGACAGGTGGTCCGGAAGCTGCAAGTGAAATTCTTGGATTTGTCGAACGCAGCCCAACATCGTGGCGACCATATGTCTGGCCAATCAAACTGGTCATGATCATCGGATTTTTTCTTATGCTCCTTCAGGTTTTTGCCGAGTTCCTGAAAGATATTGCCCGTATCAAGGGAGAGACGATCTGATGTCATATGAGATGATCGCTCTTTTGATGTTCTCGTCGATGATGCTGATGCTGCTGACCGGTCAGCGGGTTTTTGGCGCGATTGGCGGCATTGCGTCCATTGCAGCGATAATGCTCTGGGGAACCGGTGGTGGAGACATCCCGTTTTCGGCCGCAATGAAACTGATGAAATGGTATCCGCTGCTAACGCTGCCGATGTTCATTTTCATGGGTTATGTCCTGTCGGAAACCAAGATTGCAGACGATCTTTACAAGATGTTCCATGTCTGGATGGGGCCGATCAACGGGGGGCTTGCCATCGGCACGATTCTGCTGATGGTTTTGATCTCGGCCATGAACGGACTTTCCGTCGCGGGCATGGCAATTGGCGCGACGATCGCGCTGCCGGAGCTCTTGAAACGCAAGTATGACAAACGGATGGTGACCGGCGTGATTCAGGCCGGATCTTCACTCGGGATCCTTGTGCCTCCTTCTGTCGTGCTTGTGCTTTACGCGATGATCGCCCGGGCACCGGTTGGCCAGCTATGGCTCGCCGGCGCCGTGCCGGGCCTGATGATGGCAGCAATGTTCATTGTCTATATTGCGATCAGATGCCGTATACAGCCTGAACTCGGGCCGGCGCTCTCCGAAGACGAACGGGATGTTTCCCGGGGCGAAAAATACCGTTTGCTGCTGGCAGGACTTTTGCCGCTCATCATCTTTGCGATGATGATGGTGCCTTTCGTGATGGGGAAAACCAGCCTGGTCGAGGCATCGGCTGTCGGCGCCCTCACGGCCCTGATCGCGGCGGTTCTCAAGCGCCGGATGACATTGGCCATTCTGGTTCTTTGCCTGAAGAACACCCTCGGTATCTCCTGCATGTTCATGTGGATCATCCTGGCGGCCCTAGGCTTCGGTGCGGTGTTTGATGGTCTGGGTGCCGTCAAGGCCATTGAGAGCCTGTTCACGGAACAGCTTGGCCTGTCGCCCTGGATGATCCTGATTCTGATGCAACTGTCGTTCCTGGTCATGGGAACATTCCTGGACGACACTGCGATGCTCGTGATTGTTGCGCCGCTTTATGTACCTCTGGTCGGGTCGCTTGACCTCGGCATGCCGCGCGGTGACATTCTGATCTGGTATGGCGTGCTTTATACGATAACGACGCAGATCGCCTATATGACGCCACCCTTCGGTTACAATCTTTTCCTGATGCGGGCGATGGCGCCCAAGAGCATCACGATGCGTGACATCTACGGATCTATCACGCCTTTTGTTCTGGTGATGATCCTGGCACTCGTGATCGTAATGGTTTTCCCGCAAATCGCACTTTGGCTACCCAATCTGATCTACGGAAAGTAGCGGCGACACGCGAGACAAAAACAATAAAGTCTGGAGGAAACGGACTATGAGCAGCGGTTAAAACCCAGAACCGGAAAACGGTGAACCGCACAGACCGTAAACTGAAAGTAGGGGAACTTGAAATGACCAATAGACGTAATTTTCTCAAGAATGCGGGACTAGGTACCGTTGCTGCCGCCGGCGCAACGACATTGGCCGCACCTGCTGTGCTTTCCCAGGAGCCCATCAAATGGCGTTTGCAGACCTATGCTGGTGGTGCGCTAGGCGAGCAAGTGACGAAGCCGATGGTGGACTACGTAAACAACGCCTCGAACGGCGAGTTGCAGATCGAGCTATTCTATGCCGATCAGATCGTGCCGACGGGCGAGCTGTTTCAAGCATTGCAGCGCGGCACAATTGACGCCGTCCACTCCGATGACGACTCCATGGCCTCACCGACACCCTTGCGCCAGTTCGGCGGGTACTTCCCGTTTGCGACCAAGCATATTCTTGATGTGCCAGTTCTGTTCAATCAGTACGGGCTCGCCGATATCTGGCGATCAGAATACGAAAAGGTCGGTGTGGCTTGGATTTCCGCCGCCGGTCAGGATCCGTGCAACTTCAACACCAAGAAGGAAATCAAGTCGGTTTCAGATCTTGAGGGGTTGAAGCTCTACACGTTCCCGACAGCTGGTCGCTTCCTGTCAAAATTCGGCGTTGTACCTGTGTCAATACCCTATGAAGATGCCGAAGTTGCTGTGCAAACTGGTGAACTGGACGGGATGGCATGGTCCGGGATCACGGAAGACTACACGGTCGGCTGGGCTGACGTCACGGACTACTTCCTGACAAACAATATTTCCGGTGCCTGGATCGGCTCATGGTTCGTCAACCAGAAGCGTTGGGCAGATCTGCCAGCACATCTCCAGCAACTTGTTCTGGCTGCGACCGAGGCCGGTCATACCTATCGTAACCAGTGGTATTGGGGCGGTGAAGCGCGTCTTCGTGCGAAGGGTGACAAACTACAACTGCGCACCGTTCCGGCTGCCGAATGGGCACAAGTCGAAGATGCTGCCAAGGATTTCTGGAAAGAGATCGCCGCAGAAGGTGAACTTCAAGCCAAGATCATTTCGATCTTCCAGGAATATAATGACGTTATCAACCAGGCAGGTCCTCCCTACAATTTCGGGTGAGATCAGTTCCTGCGGGCTTCGGGGAAGACTTTCTCCGAAGTCCATTCAATGAACTTCAGATAGTCCAAGTCCACGAACCAGCGGAAAATAATAATGCCTGGCAACCTAACCTTCGAAGCACTCAAAACTCGCGTCTCATCCGGCGAGATCGATACTGTGCTTGTGTGTATCACCGATATGCAGGGCAGGCTGATGGGCAAGCGTTTTCATGCGCAGCATTTTGTCGACACCGCCTTTGAAGAGACCCATTGCTGCAATTATCTGCTGGCGACCGATATCGAAATGTACACGGTTGAAGGTTACGCTGCGACGAGTTGGTCGGGTGGTTATGGCGACTATGTCATGAAGCCGGATCTGGCCAGTTTGCGGCTGACACCCTGGCTTGAAGGTACGGTCATGGTGATGTGTGACGTGCTCGATCACCATACACATGAGGAAGTCCCGCATTCGCCGCGTGCGATGCTGAAAAAGGTCGTCGGCCTATTTGCCGAAAAGGGACTGACGCCGATTGCTGCAACGGAACTGGAGTTTTTCCTGTTTGAGAAAAGCTTCGACGATATGCGCAAATCCGGCTTTCGCGATCTGGAACCGATCTCCGGCTACAATGAAGACTATCATATCCTGCAGACGACCAAGGAAGAGGACGTCATGCGGCCCCTGCGGAACGGTCTATATGGTGCGGGCATTCCGGTGGAGAACACCAAGGGTGAAGCTGAGACGGGGCAGGAAGAACTGAACATCAAATACGCTCCGGCCATGGATACGGCGGAGAACCACACCATTGCCAAACACGCCGTAAAGGAGATTGCCTGGGCCAAGGGACGCTCAGCCTCCTTCCTGGCAAAGTGGCGCAGTGACAAGGTGGGGTCGTCCTCACACGTCCATCAGTCGCTTTTCGACAAGAAGGGCAACAACGTCTTTTGCGACGACAAGGGCGACTATGGCATGTCCGAAACGATGTGCCACTATCTGGCTGGTCTGATCAAATATGCGCCGGACTATACGTATTTTCTGGCGCCCTACATTAACAGCTACAAGCGTTTCCAGAAGGGAACCTTCGCGCCGACAAAGACCGTCTGGTCGGTCGACAACCGCACAGCCGGTTTCCGCCTGTGCGGAGAGCACACCAAAGCGCTCAGGGTCGAGTGCCGTATCGGTGGATCCGATCTTAATCCTTATCTGGCGCTGGCTGCCCAGCTGGCAGCCGGACTGCGCGGAATTGAAGAAAAATTGCCGCTCGATCCACCAACCACAGGCGATGTCTACGAGGCGAAACGCGCGCGCGAAATCCCTCACACGCTTCGCGAGGCGCGCGAGACCATGCGCAAATCGAAGTTCCTGCGCGAGACCTTTTCCGACGCCGTGGTGGATCACTATGCCAGGGCGGCCGAATGGGAAGTCGAGGAGTTCGACCGAGCGGTGACGGACTACGAGATTGCCCGCGGATTCGAGCGTGCGTGACGACCTGGCAGCCTTCGATATCGGTCTCCGTCAGGGGACCTTTCAGAGTTTGCGAAGTCGAAAACACCAAAACAAAGAGCCAGTCACTTTCGAAAAAGCCGCACGGAAAGATGCGGATATGAGAGGTTCAAAATGTCAGATGTGATCAAGCTGATCTCGCCGGTTGACGGATCGGTCTATGCGGAGCGGCCTGCACTGGATGGAGCGGCCGTTGAAAAGGTCATTTCGGCGGCACGGTCGGCCCAGTCCAGTTGGGCGGCCACGCCGATTGCCGAGCGAGTTGCCTATTGTCAGAAGGCACTGGAAGCGCTGAAGGCCATGAATGACGATGTCGTGCCCGAGCTTGCTTGGCAGATGGGACGTCCAATCCGGTATGGCGGCGAATTAGGTGGCACAATCGAGCGGACCGAATATTGCGCCAAGATTGCCGAAGAAGCCCTTGCTGACATTGAGAGGACCGACAAGCCGGGTTTCAAACGTTATCTGAAGCGTGTGCCTCTCGGGATCGTCATGGTGATCGCGCCCTGGAACTATCCGTTCATGACAGCGATCAACACCATTATGCCGGCCTTGATGGCGGGCAATGTGATTGTCCTTAAGCACGCCGCACAAACACTGCTGGTCGGTGAGCGGCTTGCAAAGGCCTTTGAAAGCGCAGGCCTGCCCAACGGCGTCTTTCAGAACATTGTGCTTACGCACCAGGGAACCGAGAAGCTGCTCGGCTCGGGACAGATTGATCATGTGAATTTCACCGGGTCGGTCGCCGGTGGACGGGCAATTGAAAAGGCGCTGGCCGGTACTTTTGCGACGCTCGGTCTTGAGCTTGGCGGCAAGGACCCCGCTTATGTGCGGGCTGATGCTGATCTGTCCTATGCAGTTGAGAACCTTGTCGACGGTGCGTTCTACAATGCCGGACAATGCTGCTGCGGTATTGAACGCGTTTATGTCCACGAAAGCCTCTACGACAAGTTTGTCGATGGATTTGTTGATCTGACGAGCCAGTACAAGCTTGGCAACCCTCTCGATGAGGCAACGACACTGGGTCCAATGGCCCAGGCGCGGTTTGCCGCTTGGGTACGCGAACAGACACAAGAAGCCCTTCGGAAGGGCGCAAGATCTCATATCGATGTGTCCAAGTTTTCAGAAGACAAAGACGGCACGCCCTACCTCGCGCCGCAGGTCCTGACGGACGTAAACCACCAGATGTCCGTCATGCGGGAAGAAAGTTTCGGTCCTGTCGTCGGCATCATGAAGGTGAAGGATGACGAAGAAGCGCTTCAATTCATGAATGACAGTCCCTATGGCCTGACGGCTTCAATCTGGACTGAAGACGTCCAGGCGGCCGCCAATATCGGCAGCCGGATCGAAACCGGGACAGTGTTCATGAACCGATGCGACTATCTCGATCCGGCGCTTGTCTGGACCGGTGTCAAGGAAACCGGGAAGGGCGCTGCGCTCTCGGAGATCGGTTTTCACAATCTGACCCAGCCGAGATCCTTCCACTTCCGTGTGGAGCATTAACGGCACGATTGGACGCCTCGTCGCTTGCGAATTTTGGTTGCGCAAACGTCAGCGCGGCAAGGGTCCATCCGCTTAATGGCCGGAGTGCGGGCACCCGCAAAATCAAATCCAGTCCCTGTGAATCAGGGGCTCAGCAAAGCCACAGAGTTTCAAACCAACGAGACGAACATGAGCTCACTTCCTTCCGTTAACTGGTCCTATCCGACCTCCGTACGATTTGGCGCAGGTCGCATCAAGGAGTTGCCAAAGTCGGTCAAGGCCGTCGGCATGACCAACCCGCTGCTGGTGACCGATCCCGGGCTTGCCGGTTTGCCGATTGTCGCAGAAGCGATTGCCGACCTGGAAGCTGCAGGCCTCAAGGCAGCGGTCTTTTCCGACGTCAAGCCAAACCCGGTCGACAGCAACATTTCTGCTGGGGTTGCTGCTTTCAAGGCAGGTAACCACGATGGTGTCATCGCGTTTGGCGGTGGCTCCGGGCTTGATGCCGGCAAGCTGATCGCCTTCATGTCCGGTCAGTCTCGTCCGATCTGGGACTTTGAAGACATCGGCGATTGGTGGAAGCGTGCGGATCCTGACGGAGTTGCACCGATTATTGCCGTGCCGACAACTGCGGGAACCGGCTCCGAAGTCGGCCGTGCGGGTGTTGTCACCAATGAAGCGACGCATACGAAGAAAGTCATTTTCCACCCGAAGATGCTGCCGGAAATCGTCATTTGCGACCCGGAGCTGACGGTTGGCATGCCGCGTTTCATCACGATTGGCACAGGCATGGACGCGCTGGCGCATTGTCTGGAGGCTTATTCGGCGCCGATGTATCACCCGATGTCGGAGGGCATCGCGCTGGAAGGAATGCGGCTGGTTTTTGAAAACTTGCCGAAGGTCGCCGCCGACGGATCTGATCTTGAAGCCCGCGGTCATTTGATGAGCGCGGCTGCAATGGGCGCTGTTGCCTTTCAAAAAGGCCTTGGTGCGATCCACTCGCTGTCCCACCCTGTTGGCGCACTTTATGATACGCATCACGGCATGACCAACGCTGTGTTCATGCCCTACGTCTTGCAGTTCAACAAATCAGCGATCGAGCAGAAGTTTGAGCGTCTGGCCGGGTTCCTCGGCATTGCAGGTGGCTATCAAGGGGTCCTGGACGCCGTCTTGAAACTGCGGACGGACCTTGACGTACCGCACACGCTTTCCGGGCTGAACGTCGATACCAGCAAGCGCGATCTGATCGCAGAGATGGCGATTGTCGATCCGACGGCAGGAGGCAACCCGGTCGAGCTGACCAAGGACGGGGCTCTGGAGATCTTTGACAAGGCTCAGTCAGGCATGGTCTGAGGACCTGCATCTTGGCAACCGAATTGGCGCGCTTCAGGGCGCGCCTTTTTTTGTTTCTTCCAAGTCATGCAGTTCAGGACTGAAGGCCTACGTCGAGCATACTAGCCGACTTGCGCCAGGCATCCGGGGTCATGCCGGTCGCGCGCAGGAATTCGCGATTGAAATTCGATTTGGTTGAAAATCCGGATCTGAACATTGCTTCCGTCACAGTGAGGTTGTCCTGACGCAGCAACCGGCAGACTTCGTTGATGCGGAAGTCGTTGACATAGCGCGAGACGTTCTTGCCACGGACCCTGTTGATCGCCTGCGAAACCTGACGGGAGCGCAGGCCTGCCGATCGGGCAAGCCTGGACAGGTTCAGGTTTTCATCGCGGTAGAGGCGCTTCTCACGCATCATTGTGTCGATACGAGAAACAATCTCCGCATCAGCATCTGTGGGTGCCGGTGTGGACTTTTCAACGTCTTCATCTGGAAGTGTCTGCGTTTTGCCCGCGGCAAGGGCAGCCAATCCGATAATGAGCAAACCGATGATATTGGCGTTGCTGACCAGCATGGCGGCATTTGAACCGCCGGAACGCTCGAAATCCAACAGGATGAGCAAGTCAAAGCCCGCTGATGCCAACAGGCAGGCTGCTGCCCACCAGACCGCCCGATTGGCAAGGGCGGCGCTGTCAAGTCTGGCCAGTTCCAGACCGTCCGGTCCGGTCCGGGCCAAAATCGCCAAGGCAAGCGCGTAAGCAAGAACGAGAAAGAGCAGAAAGCTGTCGATGAATTGGGGAGCAAACAACAGCAAGCAGACTGCGACGAAGGCTGCCAGGGGCACAGATGCAAGACGCATTGCACCTGGTTTCAGTCGATCGCGTAGACTGCGAAAACTCTCATAAGTGAGTGGTGGCAGTATTGCTGCCAGAATGGGCTGTACGAAACGAAGCGCGTCTAGCTGATAACCCCAGCGCAGTCCCAGAACGATCGATTGCAGGCAGCACAAGGCGATGAGCAACAGGAATGCACGCGTTGTTGCGTGATCGTTACTTCGGCGAAGCATCACAAACACAAGCGCAAGCAACAGCGCATTCACAAAAGGCAGGGGGACGAACAGCACAGCGGATCACCGAAGAAGCGGTAGCGTGGGTCCTTTTTCACGATTTCGGAATGACTGAATCGCGAAACAGGACGATTTTGCGATCCTACTTAGCAAGTGTGAAGCCATTGATCCAATGAACTGTGAGGCCGATCATGCGACTTCTTTCACTTGTCTTTTCCCTGGCGTTGACGACCACATTGAGCGCGGCTGGAGCCACTCCGGAGGGTGTTGGTTTCAAGGAAATTCGAATTCACTCCGAGGCGCGAAACAAGGACCTTGCCGTTTTCGTCTGGTACCCTGCAGTTGCCGGTGGAGAGGCCGTACCGGTCGGCGAAGACAGGATCTTCGAAGGAACCCCGGCATTTGCCGATGCACCGGTTGCTGGTGGCGACCATCCGATAATCCTGCTGTCCCACGGCTCTGGCGCGACAGTCCAAAAAATGGCTTGGATCGCGACCGCACTTGCCGATGCAGGGTTCGTTGTTGCCGGGCCCAATCATCCGGGAACGACCAGTGGTGATTCCACGCCGGAGGATACGCCAAAACTTTGGGAGCGTACTGACGATCTCTCCACGGTATTGAGCGCTCTGCTCGCCGAACCGAAATTCCGGTCCGTCATTGATCCTGACAAAATCGGCGCCCTCGGATTTTCCCTCGGTGGTGCCGCGGTTCTGCAGCTGGCTGGCGCAAGAGCGCGGCTTGACGATTATGTCCGCTATTGCGACACCTATCCTGACATGCCGGATTGCCGCTGGTTCGCCGGGGGAAGGGCATATGTCGACCAGACAGAGGTTCAGGTCGAAGCATATGACTTGCGGAATGTCGACCAGGCGCGTTTTGAGCAGTCAAATCTTGATACCAGGCTTCAAACAGTGGTTGCCGTAGACCCCGCCCTGGCCACCGCATTTGACCTTGAAAGTCTTGAAGAGGTTCGGTCGGCGCTTCACTTTGTCAATCTTGGTGCGCACGAAACCGTTCCGATTGCCGTCAGATCTGACACATTGGCCTCAAGCATTTCCCACGGCTCGCTCACCAATATCGAGAACGCAGTCCATTTCAGTTTTCTTCCTGTCTGCAGACAAGGTGCCAAAGCCTTCATGAAGGCGATTGGCGAAGCTGACCCATTGTGCTCAGACGAAGGGAGCCGCTCACGCGCTGCGCTTCACGAGGAGCTTGAGCAAACAATCGTGGACCTCTTTCGAAGCAGTTTTTCTAAGGTCAAGTGAGGCCGGTCGACGAGCTTTTCAGATGATTTCAGATCCGCAAGTCGGAAAGTTTTGCAGGGCCAGTTATCTCTCTGACAAGACCCGATTTCACATCATAAAGCAGCGCGGACACGACTAGTGTCCCCGGAATTTCGGGAGCATCCCGCAGTCGGGCGATGTCGGTCTTCAGGTCCGTTGGCTGGTCAGTGATAGCATAGCTCGAAACGTCGATGCCGAGTTTGTCTTTCAAGGCGTCCTGAAAGTCGGGGTTGGCAAAGTTCTGAGCACCGCATTGCGTATGCTGCATCAAGACGACATTGAAAGCTGGCGTATCGTCTTGTGTGAGTTTGGCCACCATCATGGACAGCGTTGCGATCTCTTCGATTACGGATCGCGTGACCCGTCCGCCATTGTTCCGCAGAACGACTGCATCACCGAGTTCCAGGCCGAGCACATGAGCAGGATCAACGCGTGCGTCGATACAGGTCAGGACCAGAGTGTTGAGTTTCGGAAGAACGGGCAATTCCGAAGCTGCGAAGTCTTCGGCGAACAGACGATTGCGTTCATAAAGAACGGAAATCTCAGACATGGTGTTTCCTTTGTTCGTCTGGCTGTCAGGCAACACGTGCCTGGTTTGCTATTTTCTGTTGGGCAGCGTGGGTTTGGAGCCACTCCGGCGTGTCCTGGCTGAACCTGGGTGTTGCGATCTGCACATAGTCGCGGGCTGACTGAATGCGATTGAGGTCAAGAGCCGGGGTCAGTGCAATTTTCAGAAATCCTGCCATTGCGCGTGCGGTGCCGCTCACGCTTCGCCGTAGCTCAGGGCGGGATGCGACCAGCCGCCGGGCAATGCTTTCAAACTGTTCTGGATCTCGGCCCCCAACCAGCTGCACATCATTGGTCGGTGCGTTCACAGCGAAACTGCCGCGTCGATATTCTTCAGCATAAATTGCCAGTTGGGAGACGGCCGCCTCCGAATAGTTGGAAGGCGGTAAAGCCCGTAGCGCCTTGGTCATCATCTTTTCGGAAATGTTTTTGTAGGTAACCCGACGCCCAAGGGCTTTGCCCATGGCGAGCGCAATTTCGTCCGGGGACAGGAGTGCAGGACCTGTGGGGCGATAGGATTTGCCTGCATGGGTTTCAGGGTCGGCAAGGGAGCCGACAACAACGCTGGCAATGTCTTCATTCGATGGTGCTGCGTTCTTCTTCTTTCCACCTTCGCCAAGTGGCATGGTGAAGACGCCAAGGTGAGCAGCCATGTTGATGACCATCAGATAGTTGTCTGCGAACCAACCCGGATTAATGGATGTCACACTGGTGCTCCCGAGCAGGCGCACCAGCGCATCGGACAGGTAGACCTCTCTTGTGAAGAGGGATGGGTGATCAACCGATGTCAGCCACTGACCAAGCGTGACGACGTGTTCGAGCTTTGCCTCATTGGCACCCACCGTAAAGACCGCATTGAAATGCAGACCGTTAGGCGCTGTCGGTGCGCATTGATAGGCTCGGTTAACGCCCTCCATGGCGGTTCGCATGTCTGAAAGGGCATACTGGTTGCCGACGAATATTTCCGCGCCTGCGCGTTCCAGCATTTCAGCACGCCCGTCGCGTTTTCTTAAAAGGGCGCGGACCGGAAATCCCTTTTCAAGCAGCTGCAAGGTGACAGGCAGTCCGGTTTTTCCTCCTGCGCTTGTGACGAGGATCTTGGGTTTGAGGGGCATGGGCAACCTTTTAGATGATAGTTGTAATCTATAAATATAGATGATAACTAAAATCTAAATTGTCAAGCCCAGGAAAGAACTGCCCTCATGCCGAGAATGACAGAAGCCGAAAAGCGCAAATCTCACAAAAGGATATTGGATGCGGCGGCATATCTGTTTCGCGAACAAGGAACGGAAACCACGAGTGTCGCCGACGTGATGAAGGCAGCTGGTCTCACGCATGGCGGTTTTTACAGGCACTTCAGCTCAAAGGATGAACTTGTCGCGGCAGCTTTCAAAAACGCGGTCGACAATGTGCTCGCGGAGATGGAAAGTGCGTCGTCAAAGGCCCAGCTTCAGGCGACGCGGGACAGCTACATTGAGACTTACCTGTCACGATGCCACGTCAAGAACCGTGGTGAAGGTTGCCCGCTGGCAGCGCTGGCAGGGGATTTGTCGCGGGGAGCGAGTGATGCGCGGCACGAAGGGTTTAACGCTGTAGAACGTGTTGCAGCTCTGTTGAAGGAAGGTGAGGATCAGTCTGAGGGCATTGCCATGCTTGCTCTCATGCTTGGGACAGTGACCCTTGCACGTCTTGCCGACACCGATGCTTCCGCTGACGCGATCCTGGCTGCCGGTTCAAAGGGTGTCGATATTTTTCGGTCAAGCTGGCCGGCTAATTGAAAACCTCCGGCAATTGCAGAGCCCAAAAAAGAAGCAGGCGCGCCCGAAGGCACGCCCGAAGCTTCTGGAGATTGTCAGAGTTTAGCTTTGTCAGCGGTTCTGCTGACCTTCGACCAGCTTGAGCATGGCAACCATGACGATGCCATAAAGCACGTGGCCGATCAGCGCGACCCAGACGATGCCGCTGAAGTTCAGGAAGAACGGCAATCCTGCGAGCGATGTGATGCCGCCAATCGCAAACACCCAAAGGCCGAAACCGTAAATCGCGGACGGAACGAACCAGTGTGTATCTCCGACAACGCGCTGCCAAAGCGGTGCGAAAATGAACATCCAGCCAATCGGGTAACCAATCAGGCCGACAATGTAAAAATGCACAAAGTAGCCAGCAAAAGCGGTATTGGGCAGACCGAGACTACCAAGAAGGCTTTGCGCCAGACCATGGGGTGACAGCTTTGCAAACCCAAGGGCAGGGCTGATCACCTGGCCCCAAAGGTCAAAGGCTACAGTTGCAAAAAAGCCAGTAATGAACATCAGGCCGAGTGTGTTGAAATTGATTGCCGGCAAGGATGCTGACAGGTTCCTTTCTGAAGTGATGGTCGTCATGTTGCGTTCTCTTTCCAGACTGTGAATTTCGGTGCACTCGTTACTTGGGAATGCTGCCGGTAACATTGAAATAAAATAGAACGCCTGTTCCGTGACGAGTTTGTGAGTGGAAGTTTACCTGCGGATATCCGGTTCAATTTCGTCAGAGCAGTTGACCGGGTTGGGATTTCACCTCAACGCTGATGATGCACATATTTTCAAAGCCAAACCTGTAGCCCGGAAGTTTTGGTTCATGGACAAGCTGCCCGTCCGTCTATATGCCGCCTTCGCCGCCGATGAGCGGGGAGGAAATATCGGGGCAGTGGTATTTGAAGACGGGCCGCTTTGGCCCGATGCCCGCCAGAGAATTGCAAGTGACCTGGGTGCTCCCACGACCGGATTTGTACGCAAGGTTTCAGACAAAGAGTTTCAGACCAGGTTTCATTCCAAATGGTCGGAAATGGATATGTGCGGACATGTGACGCTCGCAGTTTTTGCGGCCCTGCGCGATGATAAAAGGATAGAGCCTGACACCTACATTCAACAGACTTCGGCAGGTGGTATTGTTGTCGACGTCGCCTCAGACGGCTTCGTAACGATGCGTCAGCCATTGCCGAAATTTGATCTGTGCGAAGTTGGCTCAGGCGACCTTGCTGCAAATTTGGGTCTGGAAGCTGACGCACTCAAACGTGTTTCCACCGCGTCGACCGCGCTGCGTCATGTCTTTGTGCAACTTGAAGACCTGGAAACCCTTGCAAGCATTCGCCCCGACGACGCCGCGCTGCGTGGCTTTTGCCGGGATTTTGCCATCGACACTATCGGGGTTTGGTGCTCCACCTATAAGGGACTTGGGAAGACAAAACTTCGCTTGAGAGACCTTTGCCATGGGGTCGGAGATCCGGAGGAAGCAGCCAGCGGCACGACAAACAGTGCTCTTGCTTGTGAACTGGTGCGCTCCAGGTACCTGACACCAGGGGCATCTGGTCAAGCAGTTGTCGTTGCAGAACAAGGTGTTGAAATGGGGAGGCCGAGCATTGTCCGCACAGTGCTGAACACTTCAAACGGTGAGATTACCGATGTCAGTGTTGGAGGCTATGCAGCGCTGCGAATGACCGGTGACGTCGTCCTTTGACAGGGGTTTGTCAAAGCAGTCTTTAAAGGCCCACAAAGGCAATTTTTCCTCTTCGTGGACCTTTCAAGTTGCAGCTTCAGACGCAGTTGCTTCAGAGCCGGTTCTTTGGTGCGGTCGTCGCCGATCTGCTTGGCCAGAACTTCCTTCAGCGCACCTTATCCGGCTCTGCTATCGGCAGTTTATGGCTTCATAGGACGGTGAGTTCCGATCCATCAACGACACGCTTGTCCTTTAGCTCCGGGTGAAGCGTTTTGCCGAGAATATGAGTGTCCTTACCGATCACGTGCTGGCTCGAACCCACAATGAGCGGATCTGGTTCGCCAACGATCCGTCTGTCCTTGTCCGGATAGGGAAGCGAATTCAGAAAGTGCTCCATGCAGTTGAGCCTTGCGCGTTTCTTGTCATCGGATTTGACGATGGACCACGGCGCATCAGCAGTGTCTGTGTAGAAGAACATTGCCTCTTTTGCTTCCGTGTAGTCGTCCCATTTGTCGAGGGACGCCATGTCGATCGGCGACAGTTTCCATTGTTTCAGCGGGTCGGTCTTCCGCTGGTTGAAGCGGCGACGCTGTTCGGTCTGGGTCACGGAGAACCAGTATTTGTAGAGAAGAATACCGTCACGGACGAACATGCGCTCTATTTCCGGGCATTGGCGCATGAATTCCAGATACTGAGACGGGGAGCAAAATCCCATCACTCTTTCGACGCCGGCGCGGTTGTACCAGGACCTGTCGAACAAGATCATCTGACCGGCCGTCGGCAGGTGCTCGATGTAGCGCTGGAAATACCACTGACTCATTTCACTTTCAGTTGGCTTTTGCAGAGCGACAACACTTGCACCACGCGGGTTCAGGTGTTCGGTAAAGCGCTTGATCGTGCCTCCCTTGCCCGCGGCATCGCGGCCTTCGAACAAGATCACCACGCGTTGACCTGTTTCCTGGATCCATTTCTGCGCCTTCAAAAGCTCAGCCTGGAGTTTCGCCTTGCGCTTCTCATAGGCGGCCCGCCGCATCTTTGTGGCATAGGGGTATTCCCCTGTTTCAAAGACGTGAGAGATCGCCTCGGAGTTATGACGCATTTCAGCAAGGTGATGACGTAGGGCCGAGCCGGTAGACGTGGCTTTGGAATTGGCTGCGGGTTGTGTGCTTGGAGAGACTGGAGGCTGGCGCGGTTTGCTTTTGCTTGCTGCCTTTGTGGCGGTAGGTTTGGCGGGTTGTGCAGCGCCGTTTTTTGGGGTGGTTTTCTTTGTCTGCGTATCTGTCACGTGTGTCTCCTCATCTGAATGGCGAGGTGGTAACACGGAAGATCGCAACAAGCATTGATGCCAATCAACTCAGAAGTGACGCAGTGCTTGCCAATTCGTATTAGGTAAATTTCTTTTTGAATTAAGTTTTTGTTTAGAATTTACTAGGGGGATGTTTGTCGCGCTCGGGCTGTGGGTCCTAGCGCGGAACACTCTTGCCACGTCTGAATTTCACTACGAAACAGATATTCCAGACCGGTTTTGTTTGGCCCGGGCTTATTCCATATCTCCGTGCATGGCGACCATATCCAGTTCTGCAGCGGGGGCTTCAATGGTTCGAAAGCTCTCTCTGACACCGCCGTCTGTCAGCTCTCGCTGCACTGCAATGAGTGTGTTTTCAGGATGCTCTTCACAGAGTTCAGCCATATAGGTCAGCTCTTCTGTCGCCACGCCTCTTGCTGCCTCTACGGAAGGGGCCCCATAAACATCGACAAAATGCTGGGCCAGCCCGTCAGCGAGACTGGCGAACTCAGTGTCTTCAATAGGCGTGATGGCCACAAAGGTGACCCGTCCGAAGGTTTCCAGACCGAGCCAGCCATTTGAAAACGCCTGACGAGCTTTGCCGGACAGGTCAGCTTCGGTCCAGTCTGAAAATTCAAACCCTCCCGACAGACACCATTCACCTGTTCGTGCGGGTGAAAAGAAAACATTGCGGTCACTGTCATCGAGATGAATGGCACGGGCAAGTTTCATGGTTCAGGTCTCCAGCCGACTTGAGAGCGGGATCAGTTTTGTGTCCTCATCGACGCGAAGCAGCAAACCGAAATGTTCGTCGACGCCGACAAATGTTCCGGATTGGCCATCGACGTCGATCTGCTCGCCCATATTCTGTGCAAGGGCACGCCAATCGGTGTGAACCGGCCGTGGACCATCTTCCAGCCAACGATTGATCCAGTAAAGCGTATGGCGAACCCAGGCCTCCAGCAGATCGGTCGCAGTGATTTCCGCGCAGCCTTCTTCCGTCAGATACGTCCTGTCGGGCGCTTCTCCCGGGTTCCCGTCGGAACTCGACATGTTGAGTTCCAGTCCGACAACAAGCCAGTCGGGTTCTTCGGTTGGCTGTGTCGTGGACGCCTTGACCCGGAATCGCCCGCATATGGCGCCATTCACCCTGATGCCGCCATCCCATTGCAGGTGAACGGCGACCTCCGGGGGTGCCAGTGCTCCAAGGGCTGCCTGAAGTCCGAGGCCGCAAACCGGCAGTGCAGTCATGGCCGGCTCCAGCGGCATTTCAGGCGTGAAGATCAGACTTGCCTTAAAGACATTGCCGGAGAGGTTGTAAACAACAGTTCCTGCATCGGTGCCGGCAACGGCCAGGGCAGTTGCGCGTTCAAAGGGATCGATAGCACCCGGAACGGCCTCGCCCTGAAACAAGGGGGGCAGCTGAACTTCGCTCACGCCTTGCCTCCCTCAACCAAAGTTTTTGCCAGCTGCCGGAACACGGAAGCTTCAGGCGCGTCCGGCGTCTTGACCGCAAGCGGTGTGCCACCGTCTCCGGCAAGGCGAATGTTCAAGTGCAAAGGTACTTCGGCCAGAAGCGGGACGCCCAGCTTTTCTGCCTCTGCGGCGACGCCGCCATGACCGAACACGTGCTCTTCGTGACCGCATTTGGAGCAGATATGAGTCGACATGTTTTCTATCATTCCGACGATCGGCACATTCATCTGCTGAAACATGTCGATGCCTTTGCGGGCATCCAGCAGTGCCACGTCCTGAGGCGTGGAGACAATGATAGCGCCATCGACAATGAACTTCTGGCTGAGGGTCATCTGAACATCGCCGGTGCCAGGCGGCAAATCGACGATCAGGACATCCAATGCACCCCATTGAACTTGTGACATCATTTGCTGAAGTGCGCCCATCAGCATTGGACCACGCCAGACAACGGCCTTATCACCGGAAGTCATCAGCCCGATGGAAATCAGGGTAACTCCGTGATTGCGGAGCGGCAGGATCATCTGGCCGTCAGGTGACGTCGGTCGTCCGGAGATGCCGAGCATCTTTGGTTGCGAGGGACCATAGACATCCGCATCCAGTAGTCCAACCTTGCGTCCTTCAGCTGCAAGCGCACAGGCAAGGTTTGCAGCGACGGTCGATTTGCCGACGCCGCCCTTTCCGGACGCGATCGCGATCACCCTGTCAATGCCTGGAACCCTTTGCGGCCCTGAAGTGCCAGGTACCTGCGGAATGGGTTTGATCGGTTTGGGTTCCTGCGGATCCTGTTTGGGTTCCGGCTGTTCGGAATGGGACGTCATGACAATCTGGACGTCGTCGCACCCTTCCAGCGCCTTTAGCACCTGACTGGTGTGCGCCTCGAGCTTTTCCATTTCCGCCAAGCGTTTCGGGTCGATCTCCAAGACAAGCCGGACCGAAGCGTCACGCACCTGAAGGGAGCGTATCATGCCTGAAGCTGCGATAGCTTCGCCGCTTGCCGGGTCCTTGACTGTCCCGAGGGCGGCCAGAACGGTTTCGCGTGTCAAAGGCACGTTTCGGTTACCCCTCGATCTCACCGGTCACGACATGTTCCATGCCAAGTTCTTCTATTGTCACAACGGCTTTGACCTTGAAAGTCTTTCCGTCGGAGGAATCGGCCTCGCGAACGGCTTTTTCAATAGCCTGCTGCGAGGTCACACCGACCTGTTTCAGGAATTTTCTCATCGACATGTTGAAATCGTCGCTCATCTTATTCTCCTCCGCAATCGTGAGTGGATTGACGGGCAGCAGATTTCGCACCTAACCTTGGGGCATTAGCCAGCGGCGTGAAGGAGGAGCGCGTGTGCTGCCGTGTCTTAATTGTGCTGTCCTGTGTTCTGGTTCTTCTGACGGGGACGAACCAGGGTGAGGCCCAGTCCCGGTCATTCCGCATGTCGGTTCCGGATACCCTTGTCGCGAGCGGTTTTCTGAAACACCTGCTCCCGCGCTTTTCGCTGAAGAACAGCATCCGAATCGAGCTTGTTGCGGTGGGTTCAGAAGCTGAAGTGCACTTGTCGACCGAGAACATCGGCCGTCCGGTCTTTTCCGGTCTTGGCGAAACGTGGTTTCTGGAGACGCAAGTTTCAGACAATGATCTGGTGGCGCGCTTTACCGATTGGCTCGCCAGCGACGTCGGTCGCAGAACCATCGAAACATTCAAGGCGGAAAGCGGGGCAATTTTTGTGGCGGCGGTTGCAGAGGTCGAGGATACCGGGCCCATTGAAGTGACCGGTGACATTGTGCAAGGCGAAAAATTGGCTGTGATCCATTGCGGGCGCTGCCACATGGTCAATGAAGCCACAAGGCTGTCGACAATCGGTTCGTCGCCATCCTTTGCAGTCATGCGCAGCTTCGCCGACTGGCAAGCCCGTTTTGAGGCGTTTTTCGCGCTCAATCCGCACCCTTCTTTCACCATCATCGACGGAGTGACCGAACCGTTTGACGAAGCCAGACCGCCGCCAATGGTGCCGGTCGAATTGTCGCTCACCGACCTGGAAGCGATCCTGGCCTTCGTGACCCAGATCCCTCCAGCTGATCTCGGCGCACCTATCCAGTACCAGTGAGTTTGACTGTCAGGCCTCAATGGTCGCGCCGCTTGCTTATGTAGTCGTCCGTGGTGCGTACCGGTGTCCGTTCGCCATGGGCAAATGGGTTGTTTTCGGAGTGATACACCGAATTGACACGGCAATCGTCGCACATCTGGATCAGGCGGGCAGCCTTTTCGTTCTGGAACATTGAGTGCTTTCCGGCGAGCTTTTCCGTCAATCGTTCAACCGTTGAGCGAACACCGAAGGGTTTGCCGCATTCCACGCAGTTGAACGGTTCCTCTTCCTTCAACACATGCGGTCTGAGAGCATCGTCGGTCAAGTTCAGACGGGGATCGAGCGTCAAGGCGCTCTCCGGGCAGATATTCACGCAGATGCCGCATTGCAGGCAGGCATCTTCCTGAAAGCGCAGCTGAGGCTGGTCCGGGTTCTCCTTCAACGCACCAGACGGACACAGCGAAACGCAGGATAGGCACAAGGTGCAGCTGTCCACATTCAGTTGAACCGCGCCATAGGGTGCGCCCGCTGGCAGCTCAATCATTTTTTCGTCCGGATTGAGCGCTTTTGCCGACAAGCGGGTGACTTGTCGTCTGGACCCGATCGGTAGGATTGGCTGAATTTGAAGAGCTTCAGTGTCCGCCTGTCCGAGTGCTTCGTCCAACTGGTCCGGGTCCTGTGGCTCGATGACCTTGATTCTTTCTGGATCGCCGATCGTTTTGGCAAGGTCTATCTGGAACGGAATGCCGTCGGTCTCGGTGGTCGGTGACAGCAGTATGGTGACCCCGGCAAAGCCGCTGCCGAGCGCGCTCAGAATTTCAGCATGCCCAAAGCTTGCCAAAGCATCCACTTCCAGGGGCAAAACATCGGCAGGAAGGCCGGACCCATACCGAGCGCTCATACGAATGAGCTCCGCCCCGTGTCCGGCATCGTGCACAAGAAGACGAGGTTCCGTGTCTTCAAGCTTGCGCCACGTCGCAGCAAGCGTCTGGACACGTTTGAAGGTAAAGTCAGCCGATGGGGCATCATATGAGATGGCACCCGAGGGGCAGACCGACGAACAGCTGCCACATCCGGCACAGATCAAGGCGTCAACGGCAACATGATCGCCGGCTGGTGTGATCGCCCCGGTCGGGCACAGATCGAGGCACCGGGTGCATCCGGTCTTTTCTGCCCGCGAGTGTGCACATAATTGTTCGTTCAATTTGACAAATATCGGTTTCTCAAACGTTCCAGTCAGCTGAGACGCTTCGAGTATGGCTTTCGTCATTGCGCCGGTATTGCCGGGATCGGCGCGCAAGTATCCTTCGCGCTTCTCGGGGGCTGGCACCATTGGCGCGTTTCTGCTGAGATCCAGTACGACATCGCATTGTGTCCTGCCTCCCGAGCGAGGCTCGCTGAATGTCATCGGTCCGCGTCCCCCCGGGATACGTTCCTGCAAGGCGTCAAAGGACAGATTGAATTGGCCCAGTGCTCCGGTGACGGTCTTGATGCGACCGCGTACGATGTCGAACCGCCGGTCATCGGTCATCGGTGTTTCAGCTTCAGGGGCCAGCAACACGGTGACGCTCAATATTTCGCAAAGCTGTTCGGCAGCGCTCAGGGCAGCTTCTGATTCGCCAAAAATCAGGCAGGTGCCCTCAGACGTGACATCCATCACCTTGTCACCGCGGGATGGAATCAATGCTTCTGCAACCAGGGCCGCCATCTTGGCCGAGGCGTTCCGGGTGTCGTTGGTCCAACCGGCCCGGTCTCTAATGTCTATGAAACCGGGGTCTTCAGCTTCGATGTCGGCAGCAAGCTCTTCAAAAGCTGTGCGTTCCTGCTGACACGCGATCAGAACGCCACCCTTTTGAAGCGCGTCCTCCGCGATGGCTGCCTCTTTCCGGCAAAGTTCGGTGTAAACTTTCGAACAGGAAATGCCTGTCGCCTGTTCAATCCGCTCTGCATCGATTGTCTGACTCTTCAGACAATCGCACAGCAGCAGCCTCGGTTCCGTCATTGTCTGCGCGTCCTCTCCCCAGGGATCGCCTGCTGCCATCTTCGCATGCGGCATCTCAAGCTCTCCACGTACCATAACAAGGGCGCGTTTCGGCGTACGTCAAGTTCGACTTCTGCCGGGCTTGAAATTTGTTCGCATTGCTGCAGCTTAAAGAGGAAAACAAAACAGCCGGATTCAAAGCCGGGGTGTGGGAGGACCGCCGCTCGTGACTGCGGAGAAAACTCAGACAATGCCTGTCGGGGTCGTCGTCAGACGATTGCCCGGCGTTACTCGTTGGCAAAAGTGGTCTTGGCGACCCGTGTCGCTGTTACCGGGTGCAGGGCCTGCCGATTGGAAAGTGCTCAGACAAGAGGGCGAGGCGGTTGAATACCATGCCGCAACGCTTCCGCTGGAATTGCATCGCGCTGATACGGAAGCCTACCTGACCGCGCTGTCGGACAAGGTGCCTTCTGTTTATGTGGTGCTGCGTCCTGCCGACGAGGTTGAGAGAGATTTGCCTCTCGATGTCATGCTCGTCACCGCCTCTGCATACGAGGGGCAAGACTACGCGGATTCCAGCGAAGTCATGGTGGAAAAGCTCCCAATGCCAGAAGGGCTGGTGGCCTGGATCCGGGATTTCGTCAAGATCCACCACGAGGAAGAGATATTCATCAAACGCAAACGTGACAAAAAACGAATCGATTTGCAGGAAGATGGTGTGGGCGACCCGCGCATACGTCAGCTGAGTGACGTTTACCGTGCGCCTTTGAGAAAACCGAAGGACACGCTGCAATGAGTCAGCAGGACGATGGTGGTTCCGACTTCTGGTCCCGGCGAAAGGCTGCTGTAAAAGCTGCAGAGGCGGCAGAGCGCGAAGATCTTGAGGCTGCTCAGCAGGC
This sequence comes from Labrenzia sp. THAF82, assembly GCF_009363435.1. GTDB lineage: Bacteria > Pseudomonadota > Alphaproteobacteria > Rhizobiales > Stappiaceae > Roseibium > Roseibium porphyridii. Next base: position 1,520,845 of record NZ_CP045354.1, read on the forward strand.
AGAGGTGCGTGCAGCACTTGAAGAAAAGTCCGACGAAGAAATTCTGGAAGAACTCGGTCTTCCCAATCCAGATGATCTTGCTGAAAATGACGACTTCTCGAAATTTCTTTCAGCAGCCGTGCCAGAGCGATTGCGGCGGCGCGCCTTGCGCAGATTGTGGACGTTGAACCCGGTTCTGGCCAATATTGATGGCCTTGTCGACTATGGGGAAGATTTTACCGACGCTGCGACTGTCGTCGAAAACCTCCAAACGGTTTATCAAGTTGGTAAGGGCATGTTCGATAAGTTCGCGGAACTTGCCGAGACGGAAACGGAAGCCACGGAAGTTGCCGATGGCGAGCAGGCGGAGTTGGTCGAAGACGCTCAGTCGGAGTTGCAGTGCGAAGAAAATATCGCGACGCAAAACGATTATTTACATGACGGAAAAACATCTTTTCAATTGACGCAAGGTGACTCCGTCGTCCAATCTGGAGAGGAAAGCGTTGTCTCTCTTGATTTGCAAGAAACAGGTGCAGGTGAGTCGCAAGAAGAACCTCGAATAACGAGGCGGAAAATGCGGTTCGACTATACCTAATACTAAAGTCGAAGACTTGAGTTATGTAGATTGATTGCGACGCGCACGAGGGAGGAACCTTGCGGATGTCCGCTGTGGTCAAGGAATACGTGATCGATCCGGAGGATCGGGCACGCGCAGAACTATACGATTTCATAGGGCTCTTGCTGGCCACGCCTGCTGACGCCTCCCTCCTGGCCCAGGTCGCCGGTTTAAAGGGTGACGACACACCCGTTGGTGAAACACTCAACACTCTTGCCAAAATTGCTGGCGTGACCTCCGCCGAGACAGCGGAGCGCGAGTACAACATCCTGTTCATCGGTCTCGGCCGCGGAGAATTGTTGCCCTATGCGAGCCACTATCTCACCGGCTTCTTGAACGAAAAGCCGCTTGCCAACCTGCGCGCCGATATGGCCAAGCGTGGCATCAAGCGCGCGGAAGACAAGAGTGAGCCGGAAGACAATATCGCATCTCTCATGGAGATGATGGCCGGTATGATCATGGGACGGTTCGGCCAGGTGACATCCGTGTCTGAACAGAAAGAATTCTTCAACGCTCATGTCGAACCATGGGCGATCCACTTTTTCACCGATCTTGAAACATCCGCCAGCTCTGTCTTCTACGGTGCTGTTGGATCTCTCGGGCGGCAATTCATGGAGATTGAAGCCGAGGCCTTCGGCATGCTGCCCAACTAGACTTCATGTTGTCAATTTAGGCGGCGGAGCCGCTGCAAGGAGAGGAGGATTGCAACAATGAAACGACCCGAACAGGTGGAGCCCAAAGATGGGGCCGGCCGCCGGGACTTCTTGAAACTTGCTGCCATTTCGGCGCCTGTTGCTGTGGCTGCGACCACTGCTGTAGGGACGGCTGAAGCTGCAGAACCTGACCTCACATCTGAAAAGATGCAGGACACGGCGCATACCCGCGCCTACTTTGACAGCGCCCGGTTCTAACTGGACCCTGTGAATACACCCGGCCGATGGTTGCGTGACGCCCGATGGCCGGTTCACTGACACACCCAGCCGTATCGATTCCGATACAAGCAAGGTAGGGCAAAATGCTTAGGAAAAAGACCAATGGGGTTGCGCGACGCCCCCAAGGTGCAAGTATCCTCAGAGACGCTGCACATAAATCGGTAGACCGCAGAACCTTCCTCAAAGGCTCCGGTATCGCCGCAGGCGGCTTGGCCGCTATTACCGCCACAGGCGGAACTGTTACCAAAGCTCAGGCGCAATCTTCTGATGAAGCCGTCAATTTGGTGAAATCGGTTTGCACCCACTGTTCAGTCGGTTGCACCGTGATTGCCGAAGTGAAGAACGGCGTCTGGACCGGCCAAGAGCCGGGTTGGGACAGCCCGTTCAATCTCGGCGCCCATTGCGCCAAGGGAGCTGCGGTTCGCGAACACGCTCACGGAGAGCGCCGTCTTAAATATCCTATGAAAAAGGAAGGCGGAGAGTGGAAGCGCATCAGCTGGGATGAGGCGATCAACGAGATCGGCGACCAGATGATGAAAATCCGCGACGAAAGCGGACCGGACAGTGTTTATTGGCTGGGATCAGCCAAGCACAACAACGAACAGGCTTATCTGTTCCGCAAATTCGCGGCCTACTGGGGCACCAACAATGTCGACCACCAGGCCCGTATCTGTCACTCGACCACGGTTGCCGGCGTAGCGAACACATGGGGCTACGGCGCCATGACCAACAGCTACAACGACATCCATAATTCCAAGGCGATCTTCATTATCGGCGGCAACCCTGCGGAGGCCCACCCGGTCTCGCTGTTGCACGTCCTGCGCGCCAAGGAACAGAACAATGCGCCGGTTATCGTTTGCGATCCGCGCTTTACCCGTACGGCGGCTCATGCCGACGAATTTGTGCGCTTCCGTCCGGGGACGGACGTTGCCCTCGTCTGGGGCATTTTGTGGCACATCTTCGACAATGGCTGGGAAGACAAAGAGTTCATCCGCACCCGCGTGTGGGGCATGGACCAGATCCGTGAAGAGGTTGCCAAATGGACGCCCGACGAAGTCGAGCGTGTGACGGGCACACCTGGAAGCCAGCTGAAACGAGTGGCCAGAACGCTTGCCAACAACCGTCCTGGCACCGTGATCTGGTGCATGGGTGGTACGCAGCACACCAACGGCAACAACAATACGCGCGCTTACTGCGTGTTGCAGCTTGCTCTTGGCAACATGGGCACTAGCGGTGGTGGAACCAACATCTTCCGCGGCCACGACAACGTTCAGGGTGCGACCGATCTCGGCGTTCTCAGCCATACGTTGCCCGGTTACTACGGGCTGAGCGCAGGCGCATGGGGTCACTGGTCCCGCGTCTGGGGTGAGGATCTCGATTGGCTGAAAGGCCAATTTGCCACCACGACAGGTGCCGATGGCAAAGAAAAGAACCTCATGAACCTGACGGGTATTCCGGTCAGCCGCTGGATTGACGGTGTGCTGGAGGATCCGGCGAATACCGACCAGCCCAATGCGGTTCGGGCCATGGTGCTTTGGGGGCATGCCCCGAACTCCCAGACCCGTATGGTCGAAATGAAGAAGGCTATGGAACAACTGGATACGCTGGTCGTGATCGACCCCTATCCGACTGTTTCAGCCGTGCTGCATGACCGCACGGACGGCGTCTATCTTCTGCCGGCCTGTACCCAGTTCGAAACCCGTGGGTCCGTGACCGCGTCAAACCGTTCGCTGCAGTGGCGTGACAAGGTTGTCGATCCTCTGTTCGAGAGCCTGCCTGACGAAGTGATCATGGCAAAGTTCGCGAACAAGTTCGGCTGGGGCGACCGGCTCTTCCGGAACATCGAAATGGATGATCCGGAAACACCGAACGTCGAGAGCATCACCCGCGAATTCAACGGCGGTCTTTGGACAATCGGCTATACCGGCCAGTCGCCAGAGCGCATCAAGTCGCACATGGCAAACCAGCACACATTCGACCGGACGACGCTTCAGGCAGTCGGCGGCCCGAATGACGGCGAATACTACGGTATGCCTTGGCCGTGCTGGGGTACCGCGGACATGAAACATCCGGGCACACCAAACCTCTACGACATGTCCAAGCCTGTCGCAGAAGGCGGACTGTGCTTCCGTGCGCGCTTCGGCGTGGAGCGGGACGGCGACAATCTGCTCGCTGACGGTGTCTCCAATCCGGGTGCGGAAATCCAGGACGGTTATCCCGAATTCACGATGCAGATGCTCATGGACCTCGGGTGGGACGGCGATCTGACCGACGAAGAACGTGCGTCGATCGAAGGCGTCGCAGGTCCGAAGACCAACTGGAAAACCGACCTGTCCGGCGGTATTCAGCGGGTGGCTATCAAGCATGGCTGTGCTCCGTTCGGTAACGCCAAGGCCCGTGCGGTCGTCTGGACGTTCCCGGATCCGGTGCCGCTCCATCGCGAGCCGCTCTACACGAACCGCAGGGATCTGGTGGCAGATTATCCGACCTATGAGGACCGGAAATTCTACCGCCTGCCGACGCTTTACGCGTCCATCCAGAAGCAGGACTTCTCCAAGGACTATCCAATTGTCCTGACGTCCGGCCGACTGGTGGAATACGAAGGTGGCGGTGACGAAACCCGTTCGAACCCGTGGCTCGCCGAGCTGCAACAGGACATGTTCGTCGAAATCAATCCGCGAGATGCCAACAATCTCGGGGTGCGTGACGGTGCGCAGGTCTGGGTTGAAGGTCCGGAGGGTGGCAAGGTCAAAGTCATGGCCATGGTGACTGAAAGGGTCGGTGAGGGCGTTGCCTTCATGCCGTTCCACTTCGGTGGCCATTTCCAGGGCGAAGATCAACGCTCCAAGTATCCGAAGGGTGCAGACCCGTATGTCCTTGGCGAGAGCACGAACACGGCTCAAACCTACGGCTACGATTCAGTGACCCAGATGCAGGAGACCAAAGCCACACTCTGCAAGATCTCGGCAGCGTAAGGAGGATATGTAATGCCACTTGGACAAGCGAGGGCTAAGTTCCTTTGTGACGCTGAGCGTTGCATTGAGTGCAATGCCTGTGTGACTGCCTGTAAGAATGAGCATGAGGTGCCCTGGGGTATCAACCGCCGCCGCGTTGTGACCATCAATGATGGCAAGCCCGGCGAAAGGTCGATCTCGGTCGCCTGCATGCACTGCTCGGACGCGCCCTGCATGGCGGTGTGCCCGGTCGACTGTTTCTACCAGAATGAAGAAGGTGTGGTCCTGCACTCGAAGGACCTTTGCATTGGCTGCGGCTATTGCTTCTACGCCTGTCCCTTCGGTGCACCGCAATTCCCGCAAGCGGGCAATTTCGGATCGCGCGGCAAGATGGACAAGTGCACCTTCTGTGCTGGTGGACCGGAAGAAACACATTCAACCGCAGAATTCTCAAAATACGGCAGCAACCGTATTGCGGAAGGCAAGCTGCCGCTCTGCGCGGAAATGTGTTCCACCAAAGCGTTGTTGGCAGGCGACGGCGATGTCGTTTCCGCCATCTACCGCGAGCGCGTTGTCGCACGTGGTTTCGGCTCCGGTGCCTGGGGCTGGGGCAGCGCTTACGGTCGGCAAGGCGGTTGATCGATTTTGGTATCGCCTGCCGGCCTGAACTGGCGGGGCAGGTGAGCCATTGCGATCGACATGAAAAAGTTGGACTGGGGCGGCAACTGTGCCGCCCTGTCTGTCTTCAGTGATGGAACGTGTGAGGATGGTTATGAAACGCCTGGTGCTGGCATTCGTGGTTCTTTTCGGGCTCCTTTCGCCGGGTGTTGCACAAGACCAGCAACCACCTGCAGACCGCAGCGCGACCGGCGGTGCGCAAACGCTGGAAGACATTCTGAAACGGCAACGCGGCGAGAAAATCGACAGCGATTTCAGGCGCAACGCGACCGGAGATCCAGATACTGCAGCTGGTATCTCCTCGCAGCTCGGCACACTTGGCGGTGTGTCCGATCCAGAACTCTGGCGCGCCCTCAGGTATGGGTCCGCGGATATCAAGGTGTCGTCAGGTGGCGAGGAAGCAACCGTCCTGATGCAGGACGGCGGAATGCGTTGGCTGGCTTTCCGTGAAGGGCCACTGGCCACTTATGGCTCGTATCTTCTGGGCGCTACCGTTTTGTTGCTGGGTCTCTTCTATCTCTTACGAGGTCGTATCCGCATCGATGGCGAAAAGACCGGTCAGACGATCACGCGTTTCAAGGCGATTGAACGTTTTGGGCATTGGCTCCTTGCAGGATCGTTCATACTGCTGGCGATCACCGGGCTGATAACATTGTTCGGTCGCTTTGCGGTTATTCCTTTGATCGGCAAGGAAGTTTACGCACCTGTCGCGCTTGCCTCAAAATGGATCCACAACAACGTTGCCTGGGCCTTCATGCTTGGGCTCGTGATGGTGTTCGTGATGTGGGTGGTGCACAACATTCCCAATAAGACGGACCTCAAATGGATCGCCGTTGGTGGGGGACTGCTGAAAAAGGGTGTTCATCCGCCAGCCAAGAAGTTCAATTTCGGCCAGAAGATGATCTTCTGGGGGGTGATTGTCCTTGGTGCCTCCATATCGGCTTCGGGGATCTCACTGCTGTTCCCATTTGAATTTCCGATGTTCGCCAAGACTTTTGAGATCCTTAATGCGACTGGATTGCCGCAGCTTGTCGGCCTCGGTGTTCTGCCGACGGCGCTTGCCCCGCATGAGGAAATGCAGTTCGCGCAACTGTGGCATGCCATTGTCGCGTTCCTGATGATGGCGATGATCCTTGCACATATCTACATCGGATCCGTCGGCATGGAAGGCGCATACGACGCCATGGGGTCGGGCGAAGTCGAATTGCAGTGGGCCCGCGAACACCACGGACTTTGGGTTCAGGAAGTTGAAGACGCGGAAAAGACCGCTGAAGCCAAGAACGCGGTTCCCGCGGAATAGGCCTCAGAGCGGGATGTCTGGCTGTCAATCAACCGTACCGAAAGTGAAGCTCTGCCGACCTGCCTTTTTGCAGAGCGCCTTTGGGCTGCTTGCCTTGCTGGCAGCAGGCGCGGCCAGTGCCGCCGAATTCGAGACTCTGAAGGGACATGGCGGACCGGTGATGGACATCGCGGTTTCGGAAGAAACGGGAACTGTCGCGACAGCAAGTTTCGACAATTCCGTTGCGGTTTGGTCCAAACGTGAACCACGCTGGCTGGACGGCCATGAAGCGGCGGTGAAAGTCGTTGCATTTGTTGATGGCAAGACCGCGGTTTCAGCAGGTGACGACAACGATCTCCTGCTTTGGAACATCGAAGATGGATCGTCCAGACGTCTGGAAGGGCATACGGCCAAGATCATGGGGCTCGCCGTTTCTCCGGACAAGAAGTTCGTGGCCAGTGCCAGTTGGGACACCCGCATTGGTCTTTGGCCCGTAGATGGCGGTGAGCCGGTCTATTTGAACGGTCATGCGTCGGGTGTAAACGCAGTCGCATTTTCTGCCGATGGCAAAAGGCTCTATTCGGCGTCTGTCGATGGTTCCATAAAACTTTGGGATCTTGAGAAAAGACAGGAAGCACGGGTCATCGACCGCAATGGTTTCGGTATCAATGTGTTTGCTGTCGGAGGCGAAACGAACGGTAGGGAAACCTGGCTTGCCTACGGGACTCAGGACGGGGTAACCCGGATCGTCGACATCGAAACCGGTGAACGACTGCGGGATTTCTCGTTTGAGCGCAGGCCCATTCTGGCGATTGATCTCAGCCATGACGGTACAAAGCTTGCGACGGGAGACGGCCATGGATACATCACCGTTGTTGATACGAGATCCTGGGCAATAGAGACGGATTTCAGAGCGGCTCTGAAAGGCCCAATCTGGGCATTGGCCTTTTCCAGGAGCGGCGACGTGCTGCATGCTGGCGGCATTGAAAATATCGTTTATTCCTGGCCTTTAGCGGATCTGTCTTCGGCGGAACCGATGGCGTCCAAAACGCCTGATTTCCTAAAAAAGCCGGAGGAAATGTCCAACGGTGAGCGTCAATTCGCGCGCAAGTGTTCCATTTGCCATGCGCTTGGAGCGGAGGGCGAACGCAAGGCGGGGCCGACCCTTTATAATGTGTTTGGCCGTCAGGCAGGCACATTGCCTGGCTACTCATACTCTGAAACCCTGACCGGGTCTGATATTGTCTGGTCAGAAAAGACTATCGATCAACTGTTCCTGGACGGGCCGGACCACTATATTCCAGGCTCCAAGATGCCGATGCAACGAATTGTACGGCGGGAAGACCGGAGTGATCTGATCGACTACCTCAAAAGGGCCACTTCTGAAGGAGAAGACCAATGAAGGCAATGCTGCTGGCATTTGTTGCAACCGCAGTGATTGCAGTTGGAGCAAGCCTGACCCTGGATCGAATGGGCTATTCCAGCGCTCAACAGGCAACAGGCTCATCCGTACGTTTGGGCAATTAGGAATGTCTTCCAGCTCGGCTTCGCTGAAAGGACACAACGCCGATCTGGTCCTTCTGCGTGGCCTGACGCCCGGTTATGCGCGCTGAAACGACCGACGTAGGCTTAGGCTTCCCGTAACCAGGACCGCGCCAAGTACGATCAGCACAAATCCGATACCTGTCGTCCAGGACAGACCTTCAGCAAGAACAAAAACACCGAGCAGTACGGATGCCACAGGCATGAAGAACGCGAGCAGAGACGCATTTGATGCACCTGCGTTCCGGATCAGCCAGAACATCAGCATGACGGGCACGGCGGTGTTGAACAAGGCAACGACTATCAGGGTGCCCAGTTGCGACGGACCGGGAGACAAGGCCCAGGGACGGTCGAAGATCATGCTGAGCGGGGTCAGGACCAAAGCTGCGACGATCAACTGTCCGCTTGCCAGAACAACGGGTTGGAGTTTGCCATTCGCCCGGGCATATATGTTTCCTGTCGCATAGCTGAGGGCAGCCAGGACAGTGACGCCGGCACCAGCCAACTGTGTGTCCAGATGTGAAAAGGCACTGGGTCCGATGGCTAGAACCACACCTGCAAATCCAAGCGCGACGCCGAAAAGGCGACTTTTCGTCAAGTGCTCTTCCGGCAGAAAGGTCGGGGCGATCAGAACGCTGAAGACCGGGATTGTTGCAAACAGAATTCCGCCCAGACTGCTGGCAATATGGGTTTGGCCATATGCAATAGCGATATAGGGAATGATGGCGGTCAGGACACCGAGCACGATGATTGGCTGCCAGGCTTTCCCTGGAGCTGGCATGCGTTCACCGGACAGCCTCATGAAAAAATAGACAGCCAGTGCCGCAAGGCTTGCTCGTCCGGCCGCAAGCGTGATGGGCGGAATGCTTTCCACCGTGAGCTTGATGAATAAAAACGAAGACCCAAAGAGTGCAGCCGTGAGCAGCAACACCGCCCAGAGGCGCGGGGTCATTGTCTGTTTCATGGAATTTTCCTCAAAGGGAGTGCGGCTTCATGGTGGGGCTTGAGCTGGCACCAAGCTCGAATTGAGCCTGTGCGCTCTCAATCCTCTTCACACCTTTCATCGGTAGATGCTCCTGCCCGATCATTTCCGTATAGGTGACAAACCGGAACGGGTCGAAGAACTGTATGGCACTTCTCAACCGGTCGCCGGCTTCTTCCTTGAGATCGGTGAGTACTTGCGTGGAGCCGAATCGCAGCTCGGCAGCGATCGCGATCTTGAGCGCAAGTTCGTTGTCGCCGTTCGCGATCATTTTTCGGATTGTGGTCGCGGCTTGTGCGGCCGTGAGCCCAAGATAGTGTTGCAGCATTCTGCCAAATTCTGCGGGTGTAAGAGCGTCGAGACCTTGCGGATCCTGTCCGGTCCTGTCTTCCTGCCAAATTCCCACCATCTGATCGGCAGTACGCGCGATCACATTATCTCGCGCTGCCAGATATGAGAGGTAGTTCTCCGGTTGATGTTGAAGACCATGCGGGACCAGGTTCAGGCGAATGATGTCTTTTGCTGAAAAGCCATTCTTGACATGGACGCGCACCATATCGACCAGCCAGCAATAGTGTTGTCGAAACGCTTTGAGCTGTTCGTGCCCGTAAAGGGCCGTCAAGGGATGATGACCATGCAGAATGTGTTTCGGTCTTCTTGAGAGAACTTCATCCATACTGCTGACTGCGTCATCTGGATAACCTTCATTGACCCAGGGTTCGCCGTACCACGGCATGACGATGTCACCGGCGAAGACCGTTTGGAGGTCGGGCAAATGAACGAGCATTGCGTCTTCGGTTTCACCACCCGTAACGGGAACCAGTTCAATCTTCGTCCCGGCGACCTCAACAAAGGTCACGTCGCTAACCGCAATATCCGGTGCGTAGGTTTCAACCCAGTGATGATCGAAATCCTGGCCGCGGAATTGCCGATAACTGTGATTGCGAACAACACGATCCACGACGGCCTGATAGTTGTCGCGACCGTAGAAGATCACGTCGGGGTTCAGGTTGCGAAAGTAGCTGTGACCGCCGATATGGTCCCAATGGGCATGGGTGACAAACACATGCGTAACTGTAGGCAGAGAGGGATGTTTCTGGAGCAGAAATTCGTGTGCTGCCTTCAAGGAGTGGGGCTGCGTGCCTGCGTCAACGGCAATCAGCCCGGTGCCATCTGTTGAGAGGACAAAGTAGATATCTGAAAATCCGAAGCCGTAGAGCGCGAAGATCGAGCCCGGAATGATTTCTTCCAACACGGGTTCAGGTGCCATCGAAGCACCGGCGACTTTGGTTGAAGTGAACCAACCCATGAACATCGCTTTGGGAACATAGGACTGATAGCCGCTGCGGTGCCAGAAATGGTCGGCCTTCTCCTGATGCCCGTCCCGCTCATAAAGTCGCGCAAGTTGCCGATAAACTTCCCGATAGAAGCCGAAAACCGGTTCCGTCTCAGGTCTCTCGACAAGCCATGTCAGGTCTTCATAGGCCTGTGATCTTTTGCCGAAGAAAAAAGGAACCTGCGCATAGATTTGCCCTGCCGCCCATCGCACGATTGGGTGAGTGCCGCCTGTAAGGCGCCGGCTTTCCTCCAGATGCTGAAAGGTTTTCAAGACCCAGGGTATGCGCTTGACGAGTGGAACGCGCTCAGCATGGGTTGCACGCAAAATGGCATAGGCTGAAAGATAGACGGCACGAACGTCATCGGTAAATCCCTCGCCGTACCTTTCGAGAAGCCGTTCAAAAAACGCAATACCGTGCGCTTGCTGGTTGGAGTTGAGATAGGCATTGACCATCAGCATGGTGACCCGCGGATCCTGGTTTTGCCCATATGACAAGAGGGTCTCGAAGTAATGCAGCTGCGAATGAAAACTACGATCCGGATCTTCTGCCGTGAGGTCTTCGAACTCTTTCGTCGGCTTTAAACAATCGATAGACAAGGCCCCATTTACTTCGATCCCTTCGCTGGAAGGTTCACGCTTTGCGGCGTCCACGCGGTCAACAGTCGGATCGTCGCCGCGGACAGGAGAATAAAGTGCGTCGGCCGCACTTTGCTCTGATCTCTGCATAACAATTCCTTTATTTAGGTGTAATTACACGTATTTAAGTTATTTTGCCGTGTTTCGGGGACTGAGACTGCGAGCGGGCGCGGATTTGTCTGGAGATGGTCAGCTCACGACATAGTTGATGTCGGTAAGCTCCAGCTTCAAAGCCTGCCAGCGGCCCTCGCCAAATCGTTTCAGGAATTCTGTTTGCGCCTCTCGCCAGTAGGGTGTGGCCTCGGTTACAGCAGTTTCGCCGTTCTGGCTAAGAGAGAGCAAACGCACTCTGGCATCATTCCCGGGCTGCTCATCAATCAGGCCGTCGTTTTTCAAAAGTCTAACGTTTCGGGTGAGGGTGGTTCGATCCATGCCAAGCAGTTCGGCAAGCTTCGTGATTGAGACCGGTGCATGCTGGCGCAGAACCACCAGCAACGTAAACTGGGTGTTCTTCAGACCGATTGGTTGAAGGCGCTGGTCGAAGAACTGCGCAATCAATCTCGTTGTCATTCTGAGGTTCATGCAGGCGCAGGCGCCAAATTCTTCTGCCATGGTGAATTCTCTGTATGTGTAACTGCACTTATAAATGTGTATATACACTTAAATGTCAAGTGAGTTTGCCACCATAAGAGGAAACATCGTGAGCGTGCGGATCAAGACGCTTTACTTGAAGATGCGTTTTCAGGGGTATCAGCCGGTTGGCTGTGTTTATGGATTGACCCAAGAACTGGACATGAGGCCGCCGTTGTCATCATAGCCAAATTGGGCTCTGACGTTGCTTTCTCTGCTGAGTTTGAACCAGTCGAGCGATGTCACTGAAAAGACGATGATGCCAAAACGATCGCGACCTTGTTGGCCTTCGGGTTGGTCTTGCAAAGCTTCTATTGGAGCATGAGGTTCGGGCAATTCATCACCAGGTGGCCCGCCCGCATAGGTGCCGCGGGTATGAAGGGGCAGGGACGACCAGACTGTCAGTGCGTAGTCGGAGGATGGCTCAAAGAGCGTGACATGACCTTCGAACCGAAACTGGAGACGTGTTTCAGCGCAATATCCAAGAACTGCAGCACTGGGGTTGCCGGTCAGCTCGCGCCACTTCGGACTGCGGGTGTCGGTGTGGAATTCAAGAGTGCGTTTGTGAGGATCGACCTTGCGCAGGACCACAATGCGCGCTTTTGGTGTTTGGCGGTGATCCACTGAACACAGGGTCAAATACCTGAAACTTGAGCCTGGCCGCTGGACATCCGCGTGAAGAGTTTCCCAGACACTTTCTTCAATCTGCGTCAGCGTCAATCCCACCTCTTTGGCTCCCATTTAAAGCGGCCTCGATTTCAGTTGAGGTCAAGTTTGGAAACGACAGCCGAGGTTAAAGCGAGATCCTGTGCACCCAAGCCTGTCAGGTCCACAATTGATAGTCTTGCATTTTCAAAATCGAGATCCTGCGCCTTGCCCGCCAAGATGTCACAGAATGACCGATCAGCCGTTTCTTCAACACTGCCAGCCCTGACAGCAACTCCAAAGTCACCATGTTGCAGACATTGTGCATGGTTGTCAGTGGCAATGATATCCGCAGCCCCGAACAGGTCCGGCGCCAGTTCGGTTTTGCCGGGGCTGTCAGCGCCCATACCGATGATGTGAAGAGGGTATTTAAGATCTGCGGCGTGAAGTACCGCAGAAGTCGATGGGGTTGTCGTCACCACAATGTCGCTGTTTTCGCAAAGTGCTTTGGCGTTGGCAGCCCCAGTGACGCTAAAGCCAAGCTGTTCCATGTCGTTGATGTAGCCGTCGATCTTGTTCTTGTGCCTTCCGAGCACACTGAGCCGGTTCAGACCCGTGGATTCTCGAATGGCCAAAGCCTGAAGCCGAGCCTGGGTTCCCGTGCCAACCACGCCCAAGGAACCGTTCGAGCCGGTCGCTTTCAGCGATGCGGCCAGCGCGCCGGCGGCAGCTGTCCGCATTTGTGTCAGCCAGCCTTCGTCTTGTAGAAGTGCAACAGGGCGTCCAGTGGATGAAGACAGGACAAGAACCATGCCGTCATTTGGGGGAAGGCCGCGTTCGGGATTGCGGTAAAAACCTGTGGCGATCTTAATGGTGAAATACGGCTTGTCTTTCGACCGTGCAGCTTTGGTATGGCAGTCGCCAACAAGTTCGTTTGCGTCGTCATGAAACAGGATCTGCATCGGCTCCGGCTGGTCGATCAGTCCGTTCGAAATGTCGATGAAACTTTGCCTCACAGCCTCAATCGCCTCGGGCATGCTGATCATTGAGCGGATCTGATCCAGCGTCACTATCTGCACGGTTGGCCCTCAGATCTGAAAATCGGCATAGTGCGCCCTGAAGTGTTCCCTCATGGCAGAAAGCCCATCCTCAAACACCTTTGCGCGTCCAAAGCCAATGCGGAAATGACCGTTCGGCACATCATTGAGGTCAGAGGCGTAGATGGAACCCGGCAACAGAAGAACGCCGCTCTCTTCCAGAAGTCTGCGGCAAAACAGTTCAACATCTTCGGGACCTGTATAGCGCGGAAAGGCGGCACATCCTCCCTGAGGACGTTTCCAGTCGATCAGACCTGGAAATTCTTCAAAAAGCTTTTCCAGTGCGACCACGTTCTTTTTCAGAAGCGCCCGGTTCCGTCCAAGGATCTCCTCACGTGCCTTCAAGGCAATGGTTGCGAGGACTTCGGAAGGTCCGGAGTTGCAGATAGAAAGATAATGCTTGTAGCGTTCAACTTTCTGCAGAAGCGTCGCGTTCCGTGCTGCAATCCAACCGATTCGAAGCCCTGGAAGTCCATAGGCTTTGGACATGACATTAAGTGATATGCCACGTTCATATAGATCCGCAATTTGTGGCATCCGGTCCGCGGGATCCAGCTCAACCCCGCGATAGACCTCATCGCTCAAGACCCAGATGCCGTGTTTGCGACAAAGATCAACAAGGGCCTCCAGATCTGCACGATTGATCAGCATGCCGGTCGGGTTGTGCGGAAAGTTCAGGGACAACAGTTTTGTGTTCGGCCGGATTGCCTCCCGAATGCGATCGAGATCCAGTTGCCACCCAACATCGGTGTCGCCTTTCAGCAAAGGTACTCCCGTGACCTCACAAATCGAGAGCGGAATTGTTTCAGCGCTTTGATAATTCGGTGTTGGTACGATGGCATGGTCTTCTGCTTCGAGCAGCACTTTTGAAACCGCGTAAAGTCCTTCGCCGGCGCCTGCGAGGCAAAGAATGTTTTCCGGCTTCATCTGCTCGTAGGTTCGCGCAATTTCAGCACGAAGTGCTGGGGCTCCCCAGGTTTCCGTATAACCCAACCAGAGAGTTTCAAAACCCTCGCGATCTTCGGGCGCTGCCAGTGACAAAAGGTCGGAAACCCGCATGCTTTCCAAATCCGAAGCGGTCATGTGGTGCTGCGCCTTGAATTCCCATTCGGAGAAAAAGACTTCCAAACCGAAATCGCGCATGGGTTTTGGTTGCGTCATGAATTCAAACTCACCTTTTGACTTTCGTATCTGGTGACTGTTTTGCCTGTCTGATCAGTTCGTAGAGACTGGCGCGGGAAATCCCCAAGACTTCGGCGACATAGTCAGTGGAACCGCGGGCGGCGAAGATGTCTGCACTGACAAGGCGCTCGACTATTATCAGCCGATTGGGACGACGCAGCTGATTGAACGAGAGTTTCAATTCTTTCAGCGTGGAGGCCACGATTGAATTTGTGACTTCGCGCCAGTCGTTCCTGAGCATGTTGGAGCCAGTGTCCATTTGAAACGAAGTGAGAGCTGCAAGCACATCGCGCGCAGCTTCCAGTTCGGTCAGGCGCAGATTGAGGCATAATAGAGCACTCGGCCGACCTGCCTCGTCCCGAAGCAATGCTGAAACCGAGCGCAGTCTTGCACCGTCCGAATTCGACTTCAGATAAGGTCCGATCGTGTCGTCCGGACGGAGCTCTGACTGGAAATCCGCCGTTTCGACCAGGCTGTCGTCACCTTGCTTTCTTGGTGAAAATCCATTTTCGATTGCAGAAATTCTGCCTGTTTTGAGATCGTGCAAAACGACCTCGACCTGCCCAGGGAAAAGGGCGGAAATTGCCTTGCAGATCGGAGTTAGTGCGTGCAGCTCAGTCATTCGACTTCTATACATAATGTCTATAATTAGACATTTAGTCTGACGGCAGGTTGCCGTCAATGTGCTCTGTCGCCGGATCCGTGGCCAGTGTCCTGATATAGGCGCGTGAAAGCTTGTGCGCAGCACGTTCCGCAAAGTGTTTCATCGGAATATCTTCAACGATTTGCGCGTCGTCCAGCACCAGAATGCGGCTCGCCAGATGCTGTAAAGGTGCGAGGTCATGGCTGACAATCAGCATGGCCAGGCCCGTGTCCTGATGAAGCTTCTGCAACATCTCGATCGCTTGAACCCGGGTTGAAAAATCCAACGCCGAAAGTGGCTCGTCAAGGATCAGGACCTGAGGATCGGCAGCTATTGCCCGTGCCAAGGCAACGCGCTGACATTGCCCGCCTGACAACGCATGAGGCCGACGGGCCTGCATGTCCGGTGTGACGCCCAGATCATTCAGATAGGCTGATGCGTTGGACTTGCGTGAATTCGGCGCGCCGATGGCAAAGCCGTTCAGTGCCTCCATAACGGCGCCATGTGCAGAAAGATAAGGACTGAGTGACTGGACTGGATCCTGCCAAAGGTATTGCAACTTCCTGCGCGCTGATCCTTTGCCCGGGACGATGGAGGCACCGTTCAATCTGATGTCGCCGGTTGAAGGCTTTTCAAGGCCGACAAGGCATCGGGCAAGCGTTGATTTGCCCGCTCCGGATCGGCCGATCAGTCCGACGACCTCGCCTTGGCCGATGGTCAGACTGATGTCTCGCAGTATTGTGCGTCCATAATACCGTTTGGAAAACTTGGTGACGCTTAGCACGGTTTTGTTCGCAATCTGTCTGCTGCCTCCGTCAGTTGCCGTGCAGCTGACGCGCCTGACTGACCGAGCATCTTGATCGAACCGTCTTCAACTATTTCACCTGACTGCATGACCAGAACCCTATCGGCAACTTCCTGCACCGCATGCAGGTCATGACTTATGAAGAGCAAGGTCGCACCGGTCTCGGTGACCGCACTGCTCAGCGCGGTCAAAATGTCCAGTTCCGTCAGTATATCCAGTCCCGTCGTCGGTTCGTCCGCGATCAGCACCGCGGGGCGGAGGATCAGCGCCATCGCGATCAACACACGCTGTTTCATTCCACCTGAGAGCTGGTAGGGAAACTGCCGCGCCACGCCAGAAGGCAAGGCCACCTTGTCCAGCACATTCGGGATCACGTCCCTGGCGCGCGCACCGGCAATCCTTGCAGCTTCTTCCAGTTGCGGACCGACGCGTCTTGCGGGCGTCAGCGCCGACGCCGGGCTTTGAAAGATCTGGAAGACATTCCGTCCACGATGAGATCGCCAAAGGCTGGGAGGCGCGCCACGCATACTGATGCCATTGAGAATGAGATCGCCAGACGTCATGGACAGCGGCGGACGCAACAAACCGCACAGCGCAGCGGCGGTCAAAGACTTTCCCGAACCGCTTTCGCCGATCAAGCCAACGCGTTCACCCTTGGCCAAATCGAAACTGAGCTTGTTCAAAAGGCGTTGTCCGTGCGGTGCTGTGACAGTCAGGTCTCGCGTTGAGATCGCGCTCACCACTGGTAAGGCCTCCTCTTGTCCAGAAGGTCACGCAAACCTTCGCCGACCAGATTGAACGCGAGAACCGCGCAGACGACCGCAAGACCAGGTGCGATCAACATATGAGGAGCTTGTGCAAAAAAGGGTCGAGCTTCATTCAACATGGCGCCCCATTCGGGCATGGGCGGTTGCGCGCCGATGCCCAAAAAACTGAGTGAGGACAATGCCAACAGAACCGATGCTGTCTCCAGCGAGACGATTACGGCAAGCGGTGGCAGTATCTGTGGCAAAACATGTCTAAAAATCACCCTGGAACGGGACGCTCCGGCGAGATATGACGCTTTTACAAAGTCTCTTTCATTCGCCGACAACACAAGTGCACGAATTAGACGCGCATTTGAGGGCCACCAGGCAACGGCAACGCCGATGATCGATGCTTCCAGAGATGCCCCCATGAAGCCGATGACAGCCAATGCCAGCACAAGTGTCGGAAAGGCCATCACAATATCGGCGAGCCGCATCAGCAGCATGTCGGTGCGGCCACCTGCAAGACCTGCGATCAATCCCCAGGGAAGCGCTATGGCCAGGATTGCTCCCATCGTTTTGAGGGCAGCACCGAGTGAAATCGAAATCGCTGCAAGCAATCGTGCCAGCAGATCGCGTCCGAGATGATCTGTGCCGAGGAGATGTTTTTCGGACGGGCCTGCGAGCCGCGAGAGAAGATCCATTTTTTCAGGAGCCGGCAAATTCAAAGCACCGTGTACCAGAGCGAGCAGTGCGAAACCGGAGAGCAGGACAAGACCGATGATCAATCCGACATGTGCAGGCACGAATTTGCGTGAGAAACCGGGTTTGCCAAGAACTGTATCACTCATCGGCTAACCCGCGTCTGAGCTGCGGATCAGCGGTCACCAAAACAATGTCGGCCAAGAAGGACGTCACGAAAAAGACCAGTCCCATAAGTACGAGATATCCTTGAATGATCGGAAAATCCCGCTGGCCGATGGCTTGCAGGATCAGCTGTCCAAGCCCCGGCCAGCCGAAGATGCTTTCAACGATCACCGCGCCTCCCAAAAGCCCGCCCAGTGTATTGGACCAGACCGTGGTCATTGAACCAATGATCCTCGGGCCGACATGACCCAACAGGATGCCCAGAGGGCTGACGCCTTTGGCTATCGCGAGGCGAACGTAGTCCTCACAGGCCTCGGCGCGTACACGTTCATATACAAAGCGCCCCATCGCAGCGCCTGCGCCAATGCTGAGCGTCAATGCCGGGAGGATCAGATCGATTGCCGAACCGTTGCCAACCAGTCTTGACCACCCGAGATTGAGGACAAAGACGTGGATCAACAAGAGAGCAAGCCAAAACGAAGGGATGGAAACCAGCACAATCGAAACCGCACGTACACAGTTTGCTGTATAGCGGTCGGCCATGACGGCCAGCGTTCCAAGCGCAAGCGAGATGCCTATGGCGCCAACAAGCGAGGTTAGCGAGAGCATCAGGGTGGCAGGCAAGTAAAGTCCGATCTCGGCGATCACGCTCCGTCCAGTTGCAACAGAGGTGCCGAAATCGAATTGCAGAGCCCGCACCAGCCAATGTGCGTAACGAATGAAAAATGGTTTATCGAGGCCATATTCGACCTTGATCGCTGCTATGTCTTCCGGTTTGGGTACAATGCCCATGGCACGCAGCTCCATTTGCACCGGGTCTCCCGGTGCAAGCGCCACGATTGCGAAGGCGACAAACGACATGCCCAGCAATGTGGGCAGTGTCATCGCCAGGCGTGTCAGCAGAAATTTGAGCATGTCAAAAGAGGGCGGCCGACTGACCGCCCTTTCGTTCTTCAGTTGTCGAAGCTGACATCGCCATAGCCGATCCAGTCAGCATATTCCGACATCGGTACCGATACACCCGGACGTGACAGGGTGAAATTCGGTACCAGAAGGATCGGAATGCTGGATGTATGTTCGTCTACGATGGACTTATACGCCTGCCGCACCAGATCGATGGCCTCTTCGCGGCTTGATGCCACCCGAGAGGCTTTGGCCAGCTCATCCACATTGCCTCCAGGCGACGTGACGGCATAACCCCAAGGACTCATGGTTGTGAAGACATTGTAGAGAAGATAGGTGGGGTCGGTGTTGTTGTTGGAGGCAAACTCCAGATACATGTCCGCCTGACCGGGCCCGAAATACGTGTCGTTGTATACGCCACTGTCGGTTACTTCGACGATTTCGGTGCCGACACCGATGGCGGCAAACATCTGCTCCAGCATTTCCGGCATCGGTTTTACCGTTGAAACGTTCGGATAGGCGGCAACCATGCGAAGCTTGAGCTTGCGACCGTCCTTTTCGCGAATGCCGTCTTCGCCCATGACCCAACCGGCCTCGTCGAGCATCTTGCCAGCTTTCGACGGGTCATATGCAAAGCCATTGGCATGATCGTCCCCAAGATCAAACATCCAGCCAGGCAGGATTGTCTTGGCAGCCTGACCGCGTCCGCCATAAAGCACCTGGGCCAACGTTTCGCGGTCGATCGCCAAAGCCAGAGCCTGTCGAACGCTGATATCTGTCGTGATGTCGAAGGGGGCTTTGCCGAGCATATTGAACATAAGCGCTGCATAGCGGATTGGGCGGCTCTCATTCAAAACGACGGAACCATCTTGTGGCATGGACAACATCATTTGCGGGGTTACTTCGCCTATGACATCAACTTCGCCATTTTGCAGTGCCAACAGCCGGGCATTGTCATCGCCGATGAAAAGAAAGGTGATCTTGTCTATCTTGGGTGCTTGTCCCCAGTAGTTGGGGTTCCGGGTTACGGTGATCTGCTTTTTGGGTTCGTAACTCTCCAAAACATATGGGCCGGTACCAACCGGATATTCGGCCATGGCGTCCGTCGGCAGAAACAATGATGCTCCCCGATGGGTCATGTTCTCGATCACCAGGGCTGATTCAACTTCTGATCTGAACGAGATCTGATAGTCATCCAGCTTTTTGAAGCTGCTTTGATCGAGTTGCAGAAAATCGGATTTGTTCTGATCGTACAGCTTGAGAGAGGCAATTGCGCTGTCGGCATTGAAGGGTGTGCCATCTGAAAATGTAACACCCTCTTGCAGGGTCACTTTGTACGTGCCGTCTTCGTAGTCCCAAGCCTTGAACAGAAGCGGTGAGGGGTTGAAATTCGCGTCCGGCTTGACTGCAGTTTCAGCGATCTGGGCAGCAGGCCGCCTGGTCGTAAAGGTGAACTTGTCAGGCTTGACACTATAGCGGTCCGCTTTGACCGCGACCGTTAAATGTGTTTCGGCAACGGCATGCGTTGTGGTTGGCAGCGCGAGCAGCCCCAGCGCGGCGAAGGTGGCCAAGATCTTGGATTTGGACATTGAAGTGTTCCATCTGAGTTGATTTTCAAGGTGTGAAATCAGCTCGCCAGGGGTGGGCCCCGGATAAGATGGGACTGCTGTGTCAGTCGTTTGACGGCTACGTTGGAAATGTTGAATAGCTGGGTCGGTCCTGTGTCCGCAAGACTCAATGAAGCTGGCGGTGCGCCGCTTAGCAACGCAGCGATTTGCGTCGCAAAGAAATCGCAGTCGACATCAGATGGTTCGACCGGAGTGCCATCCGCCGACAATATGACGGTTTTG
This sequence comes from Labrenzia sp. THAF82, assembly GCF_009363435.1. GTDB lineage: Bacteria > Pseudomonadota > Alphaproteobacteria > Rhizobiales > Stappiaceae > Roseibium > Roseibium porphyridii. Next base: position 1,541,150 of record NZ_CP045354.1, read on the forward strand.
ACACCAGCGCCGGTACATATCTCGATCGTGATGCTGTCGCCATCGAACGATAGCATCGTTCCAGGCGCACGCGCGACAGATGCAAAAAGCAACGAGAACGCAATCAGCGTCCCCAAAATCGCCTTTGGCATCCGTTTCATTGGCATCCGTCTCCTAAACACCCGGCGACCTTTAGCATAGCAAGAATTGCGACACTATACCCATTGTTCCTTAGGTTGAAGCGGTTAAGATCGTGCCATGCTGCTTGCTCTTTCAAACACAACCTATCGCAGTCTCTTGCTGGCGCAGGTGCTGTCTGTTCTTGGGTCTGGCCTGGCGACAATAGCTCTGGGGTTGTTGGCTTACGATCTTGCTGGCGAAAATGCCGGGGCCGTGCTGGGTACGGCACTCGCGCTCAAGATGGTTGCTTATGTCGGATTGGCACCAGTCGCTGCTGCTTTGGCGGTAAAGCTGCCCCGCAAGCCCTTTCTGATTTCACTGGATTGCGCGCGCGCTGCGCTCGTGTTGACGCTGCCATTTGTCACACAGATCTGGCAGATCTACGTTCTGATTTTTGCATTTCAGGCATTGTCAGCCGCCTTTACACCCAGTTTTCAGGCTCTCATTCCTGATGTTCTGAAAGATGAAAAAGCCTATACGCAGGCACTTTCCCTGTCGCGGTTGACCTACGATATTGAAGCCCTCATCAGCCCGATGCTGGCGGGCCTTCTGCTGTCGGTTGCCACATTTCACAGCCTGTTTGCCGGAACCGGTCTGGGGTTTCTCGCGTCAGCCTTGCTGGTGGCCGGTGCATCCCTGCCGTCACGAACTGCAAGCGCCAATGCCGCGCCATTTGCCAAACGTGTTACGCGTGGTCTTTGGATCTATCTTGCCACGCCGCGGCTGCGCGGAATGCTGGCGCTCTATATTGCAGTGGCTTCAGCAACCTCGATGGTGATCGTCAACACTGTTGTGCTGGTCAAATCCGACTTCGGTTTCGGCGACGGCACGGTTGCGATCTTCTTTGCAGCCAGCGGGGCCGGTTCAATGCTTGTCGCTGTGCTATTGCCACGGTTTCTGGAAAATCAAGCGCCGCGACCGATCATGCTGGCCGGGGCACTTTTGCTAGGCGTTGCCTTGATGCTGTCCGCAATTGGGGTCGCACCCGCCGCGGCCCTCTTTCTGTGGTTCGTGCTGGGAGCAGGTGCATCAATGATCCAGACACCTTCTGGTCTTGTCATCACGCGTTCCTGCCACGATCAGGATCGCCCAGCTGTCTTCGCTGCGCAATTTGCTCTGTCGCATTCCACCTGGTTGATTGCTTATCCATTGGCAGGTTTTGTCGGTGCTTGGCTGGGTCTTTCGGCAGCGTTTGCGCTAATGGGTGCACTGTCTGTTGTTTCATTCGGGCTGGCGTTGGCGCTTTGGCCGGCACGCGACCCACGCGACATTGAGCACGAACACGACGAGCTTGAGCACAGCCACGACTTGCAGGACGGGCTTCACCACGACGCCGGCATGGCAGTTACCGGGTCTTTGCATCGTCATCGGCGAATAAAACACAAGCACGTTTTCATCATAGACGACCATCATCCAATCTGGCCGCGAGGGTAGTGCTGGAGTGAAATTATCCTGCCATTGAGCCACGTGACAGTCGTGCCTGAGCCTTATCGATCACCATTGGCGCAACCAAGTTGCAGGCCGAGGTTACAGTGAGCTTTCAGGCGTTCTGTCTCGTCTGCAGACCAGTCCTCCGGCGCGGTAACTTCGGCCCAGGGGGCAACATAGTCTTGTGCGTAGTAGGCGTGGCCATGGCCGGGAGGAGCTCCGAATGACAAGGCCATGTCCAATGCAAGCTGAAACTGTGTGACGATCGGGATGAAGGTCAGATGATCCGACACGTCCTCGGCCGGTGGGTCATTCATCCAGGGTGGTGCACGCCAAAGGGAAAGTGGATCGTAGAATACGATTGGATCACTGGAATACTGCAGGAAAACAATGCGCATTCCGTTCCAGTCGGCTTCGGCCTTGGAGGCATCGGCGTAGTGGGAGGCATATCTGACAACAGACCCGTCGCCAATGGTTGGCAGAACCCAGGGGCTGCCTGGTTGTCGGGACGTTTGAACGTAGTGCCAAAGATCGGACGGAAAGGGAGGCCCGGCCCAAAAGGCCCCGTCAATCGGATCATCGATTAGACGAAACAGATTGGTTGCATACATGGATGACCAGGCACCAAGGCTGAGGCCGTGTGCGTAGAGCCTTGGACGCTGGTCTTTGGGCAGCGTTTTCCAGTAGCTGTGAACCACTTCCAGTAGCGCCGTTGCCTGATCCAGCCCGGTGCGCGTTTCGAGGATCAGTGCAAGAGGGGACTGCAAATAGGAATACTGGGCGCTTACGGTGGCTATATCGCCATTGTGCATGTACTCCACAGGGTCATGAGACCCTGGATCCATCCAGCCTGTGCCCGTAGGGCTGGTGACTACCAGCACTTTGCGTTCGAAAGCCTTGAGCCGTTTGAGTTCCGCGAGCGCAAGCTTCGCGCGCTCTTCCGGGGTCTCGCCATCGGCCCGGCCAACATAGACCCTGATGGGGTCCAGAGCCGGTTTGCCGGTAAAGGCAGAAATTGCGGCAGCATCCGGACCGCTGGTAATGAAATCTCGACCTGGTTGGCCCATGGCCGCCCAGTCAATCAAGGATGCTGCAGATCCCGCCTGGTTCGGTTTGTCCGGTGGGGGTGGGGCTGTGTCAAAGAGGATCTGTGCAGCTTCATAACTCTCATCAAGTCCGCGAACGACACCATCAAGAATGCCGTCACGGGTGACAACGAACAGGATTACAACAACGGTGACTGCGCCAAGTACATTTGCGCGTCGTGGAGGCATAAACCGGTAGAAGCGGCCTCTGATCCATCGAAACAGTGTCGCAACGATTGCGCCAATGACATAGGCCCCTGCAAAGGTCAGAGTTGCGGAGATCAGAATTGTCGCAATGTGCTGTGCTTCGGCCCGCTCCAGCCCCATCTTGCTCCGAAGGCCGTTTTGCCATTCCAGGCTGAAGGTCAAGATCCAGACGGTGAGGCCAACGGCGACAATGATCAAAACAATGTTGCGCAGTCGGGCGAATTGCCGGGGCAGTCGCGGCATGTCCGCCGCCCACCAGATCAGTCCAATTGTTTTCCCAAGAAGGTACCCGAGTGCGACAACGATGCCGCCGAGAATGCCTTGCACAAGAGCATCGCGGGGGATCAGGGACGGCGTCAATGACGCGGCAAAAAACAACAGGCCGAGCATCAGGCACGGAATCGACAATCCGGTTATCAGTGAGCGAAACCAACGCACCGCACTTATCCTTGCGCGTTCGTTGTCAGACCGGGCGGACTTTCACACAAGTTCGTCTCATCCTTGCGCATCGGGATGTTGGCCGGTGCAGCTTTCAGGCTGTTTGAAGCTGTCGCATCCTTGACTGAAGTCTAGCTCAGGTTGCGAAAAATGTAAGGGGTATGTCGTGGTTCGAGCTTGTCAGCTCGAACCGTCATTGGCATTTGGAAAGAACAATTGCTGACCGTCAATTTCGAAGTCGGCGATTGACCGCTGACCTTCCCGGGAAAGAAGCCAGTCGATGAAGATTTGCCCCGATTCCGCTTTCACATGCGGGTGCTTCTTCGGGTTTACGAGGATGACGCCATACTGATTGAACAGCCTGGCATCTCCTTCCACGGTGATCTTGTGGTCGCCTTTGTTGCCGAAGGCGATCCAGGTCGCGCGGTCAGTCAACACATAGGCGTTCATACCGGTGCCGGTGTTCAGTGTTGCGCCCATACCGGACCCGGTCTCACGATACCAGCTTCCGGAATCCTCGGAAGGATCGATCCCGGCAGCTTTCCAAAGTCTAAGTTCGGCCTTGTGGGTTCCACTGTCATCGCCGCGTGAGGCAAAGAGTGCTTTGCTTTCGGAAATCTTCGAAAGCGCTGACACCACATCCCGGGATCCGGCAATGCCTGCAGGGTCATTGCTTGGGCCGACGATGACGAAGTCGTTGTACATCACATCAGCTCGTGCAACACCGAAGCCGTCCGCCACGAATTTTTCTTCTGATGGTTTTGAATGCACCAGCAGGACATCGCCATCACCATTGGCCGCATTCTTGATGGCCTGACCCGTACCGACCGCGACAACGCGGACTTCAATGCCGGTCTTTTCCTGAAATTCTGGCAGGAGCTGATCGAAAAGACCTGAATTCTGTGTCGACGTCGTTGACTGCACAATGATGAAATTCTCGTCGGCAGCAGCCGGTAGAACCGTAAGCATGCCAGCAACCAAAGATGCCAAGGTGCTCTGAAAGATCCTTTTAATCACGCTTTTCTCCCGGATTTTTCCGACATGGTTTCAATGTTGGCACCGAGATAGATCCGCCCGTCGCGCCAGGCGCGAACCGGTTCGCTTTTCGGTGCGCTCAGGACCTGTTGAACGTCGCCGGTCTCGGCAATCTTTCCGTCCTGAAGGAAAATGAGATCCTCACCGACACGCTTCGCCTGACCGGCATCATGGGTGACCATGACAATGGTCACGCCGCGTGTGTTGGCCTCCAAAACAAGCTGCTCGATGGCAGCAGTCGACGCAGGGTCGAGGTTTGCAGTGGGTTCATCCAGGAACAACAGGTCGGGTTCGCAGGCAAGTGCACGCACGACCGCCAGGCGTTGCTGTTCACCGCCGGACAAGACCCGGGCAGGCCGTTTTGCAAGATGGCTGAGACCGGCGATTGCCAAGGCTTGCTCGATCTTTTCCGATCTTATGCGGCCGTTCAGCCCCCGCACGGAGAGGGCGAACTTCAGGTTGGCGAAGACCGATCTGCGCAAGAGCACAGGGCGCTGGAATACCATCGCCTGAGAGCGCCGTGCTTCTGCGGTGACCTTGGCGCCGTTCCATAGGAACTCGCCGGTCTCCGGACGCAGCAACCCATGCATGAGCCTCAAGAGCAGGCTCTTTCCGGCTCCGTTCGGCCCCATGATCAAGGTGCGCGAGCCTGGTCGAATTTCAAGGCTGATATCTCTGAGTAGCCGATCTCCTCCGGCAGAAAAACTCAAGCCTTTCGTTTCCAACAACGGCTCTTGCGGGCGCGGGGGTGCAATGCTGCCGACTGCGGAATGAAACTCCAGATCACGCATAGGCGGCCCTCACTGCGGATGCGCGCAATGCCATGACACATGCGTTCACGGCAAAAGCAATCACAAGCAGAATGACACCGAGCGCCAGAGCGAGTTGCAAATTGCCTCGCGATGTTTCCAGCGCAATCGTTGTTGTCATCACACGGGTGACGTGGTTGATATTTCCGCCGACAATGATCACGGCACCGACTTCGGCTACCGCCCGGCCAAAACCCGCCAGTGCGACTGTCATCAGGCTGTATCGAGCATCCCAAAGCATTGCGGTCAGGCGATCGAAAGCGCCAACACCCATGGAAGCGAATTGCTCTGCATATTCGCGGTTCAGATCTTCAACGACCTGCCGGGTGAGCGCGGCAACAATCGGTGTTACCAGGATCATTTGAGCAATGATCATTGCAGTGGGCGTATAAAGCAGTCTGAGGGGGGCCAGCGGTCCGGAGGCCGAAAGCATCAGGTAAACCATCAGTCCGACGACCACCGGGGGCAATCCCATCAGTGCATTGAGGACAACGGCAATCAGGGTGCGTCCTGGGAAATTGAATGTGCCGACGGCAGCTCCAAGCGGCAGTCCGATCAGGCAGGAAAAGAAAACAGCCGCCAGAGTGACCCGTATTGACAGGCCGATTATCTCCATCAGGTCCGGATCAAGTGCGAAAACAAGGCCGAATGCCCCAGCAAGCGCACCCCAGAAACTGTCCATTCTTGTGTTATTCCTCCCGGTCTTCGGGAAAAAATAACGTAGAATGCATAAAAAACCAACTCAAAGTCCGTTTGAGCCGAAAATAATTTCCACGACGCTTTCAAAAATCAGTCGCTCGGATGTTGATCACGGCTCCTGATTGGATTTGTGAAGGCTTTGTTCAGGAGCGTGCGTCTCCAGAACCTTCCTGGCCACGCGGAAACACTCAAGCGCTTGGGGCACTCCGCAATAGATGCCAATGACGTGGATGATTGCGCGAATTTCTTCCATTGAAACGCCGTTGTTGATCGCGCCCTTGCAATGGATTTCCCACTCGGTCATTTTGCCGAGCGCGCCGATCATTGCCAGGTTCATCATGGATCGTGTCTTGGCATCAATCACGTCATCGCCCCAGCCAAAGCCCCAGCACCAGGCTGTCATGGCTTCCTGGAAGGGCTTCGTAAGCTCATCAGCCGCAGCCAGGTTTTTTTCAACATAGGCATCGCCGAGCGTCGCCTTGCGTTGGGCAAGACCCTTTTCAAACAGTTCCCGATTCATGATTTACCTCAGCTTGATGGCGACGTTTTTTGTCTGAACATAGTTGAGCAACGCCTCGCGGCCCTTTTCGCGGCCATATCCGGATTGACCGAAGCCGCCGAAAGGTGTCTCGACGCCTCCTGCGTACCATTCATTCACGAAGACCTGACCGGCACGCAGGCGATCGGCTGCTCGCATTGCGCGATCGATGTCGGCAGTAAAGACCCCTCCCACCAGCCCATAAGGCGTGGCGTTGGCAATGTTAATAGCTTCGTCTTCAGTGCTGAACTTCAGAACGGAGAGCACGGGCCCGAAAACCTCGTCTCGGGCAATGGCCATTTGTGGCGTCACATCCGTCAGGACGGTTGGCTCCAGAAAGTAGCCAGGCCGGTTCAGGCGCCTGCCGCCTGTGGCAGTGCGCGCTCCTTCCCGTTCAGCCTCCGACACCATGCTGCAGGCGCGTTGACACTGGTTTTCGGAAATCATCGCGCCCATGTTCGAACCGAAGTCCGGAAAGTCCATGCCGTTCCCGACCTGCAGCGTCTCTGCCATTGCGACGATTCCATCGACAAGTTTGTCATGTATCGTTTCCTGAGCAATGACCCTGGACATTGCCGAACAAACCTGACCCGCGTTGAAATAGATGCCCCAACGGACATCGGACAGAAAGGCGTCCAGGTCAGCGTCGTCGTGGACGATCGCAGCCGATTTACCTCCCAGTTCGAGAACACACGGCAAGACGTTCTGCGCGGCAGCGGTGGCGATTGCTGTGCCGGTCGGGACAGAGCCAGTGAAAACGATCTGATTGACTTCGGGGTGGGCCGCAAGGGCTGCGCCTGCGTCTTTGCCCAGCCCGCAAATGATGTTGAGAGCACCGCTAGGCAAATCGCAGGCGATAGCTGCGTCGGCGAAAAACCTGTTGGTGAGCGGATCGAGTTCGGGCGTTTTCACCACCACGGAGCAACCGACGGCAAGAGCGGCGGACACAGACCTGGCGGTCATTTCCATCGGATAGTTCCACGGGATGATCTGTGCAGAAACACCAAAAGGAATATGAGTGGTGAAATCGAAGTATCCGTCCCCCAGAGGGATCGAGCGGCCTTCCATGGTTTCGGCCTGATTGCCGTAATACTCGAAATACCTTGCAGCCCCTTCGATCTCCAGTTTGGCTTCCCACAAGGGTTTTCCTGCTTCTCTTGTCAGGATCGGCGCGATTTCATCAATCCGGTCCAGAAGATAGTCGCCCATTCGGCGCACAATCCGCCCCCGTTCGACCGGGCGCAATCCGGACCAGGCTCGACGCTCACTTAACGCTTTTGCTGCACTTACGGCGCGGTCGACATCGGTTGCATCGGCCAATGCCTGTTCAGCAAGCTTTTCGCCGGTTGCCGGGTCAAGAACGTCAAGACGGCCTGCGCCACCACCTACGAAATTGCCGCCAATGAAGTTCTGCCAAAGGCCTGGAATGTCTGTCACTGAACCTTGATCCTGTGGGCATGAAGGCGATCATAGTGGGGTTTCATGCGCCGATAGACGTGTTGAACCCTGAACGGTGCTTCCGAGATCTCGACATACTTGCGGGGTTGTGGTTCGAGGCCTGTCGAGTTTTTCAGATTGGCGTGAAAAGAGCCGCCGTCCCACCAGCTGTATTGACCAGTATCCGCGCCAGGTCGCCAGCTCAGGGCGCTTTCCAGGAATGGGATGCCGACGGCTGCGCAGAATGCATCGACAGTGCCATGCGGGTTTTCCAAAAGGTCGTTGCTGTCGATCACAGGGGGCGTGGTGCCATTCAGCGCGGTGAGCAGATCAAAGAGTGCACGCTGCTCGGGAAAGCCGACTTCGGCGGCATCGAAGTCTGGCCATTTGTGATACATAGATGTGATGGTCAGCGCTGGATCGCGGATCAGAAAGGCATGTGTGAAGTTGGACAAAAACTGCTCATCCCACATATGGCAGATGTAGTGCGGGAAGTCCTTCAAGAAGACCGGGGCCTTCTCAGCACGTGCCTGGATATCATCCCATACGCTTTCAAGCGTCAGCCCGGGCGTCGTCTTTTCGTGAGGTTGCCAGCGGGGCCAGAACGGTATCTCGCCCTGATACCAGGCTTCACCGAACGGTTCATGCAGGCAATCCAGATCGCCCCGTTGGCGCATCATCCATTCAAAGGCCGTTGAGGTGGACCGCGGGATGGCCCATAGCGCGATGATCTTATGCATGAAGCGTCTCCAACAACATTCCATGCCGGCCGACCGGTGCAAGCTCCAATGATTTGAAAATCCGCCAGTAAAGCGCAGTGTCGTGGGCGATGACCGGTTTCCCGAGCATAGCTTCGAGTTTTGGGGTGAGATGCAGCATACGTTCCGGGAGATGGTCCGCCCCGCTGCGGAAATTGACCATTCCGTTGGCCAGATAGGCATCCACACCCGGTGCCTGCTCTGCGACATAGGCAAAACTCTTGGCGGCGAGGTCGCCGTCAAATATCCACCTCTTTGCGTTCACATCTTCCTGTGATGAAAACCAGCCCTGATCGACAAAATTGCCTGCCCAGACCACATCGAACCCGGCTTCTTTTAAAAAGGCGACGGTGCCCTGCCACCAATCTGGCCAATGATAGACGGCGTTCAGCGCGACCTTTTCAACATTTATGGCGCGCAACGCTTCCACCATTGCAAAACCGGCCATGTGAAAAGCCAGGCCATGACGGTCGCTCAGCTTCTTGCAAAAATCTGCAATACCCTGCACACCAAGACCCGAAGCATGGACCCAGTTTGAGCCAACCTGACCGCAGGCATTTGCACCGTTGTTGGCCATGACTGCAGCGAATTCTTCCAGCATCTGGAAGTTCTGCGCCCGTTGATCCAATTGATGTGCGTAGTCTGGCACATGCAACATCCAGCCGTGAACGCCAACGCTGCGCGGTGCGATGCGCAGAAAATCACTTGGGGCGGCATCCCAATCATGTGGCGGACATGTAAACCCGACCTGATGCGGGAACAGCTTCTGATCCGTTGTCCAATGCAACGGCATGCTGCTTTTGTTCTGTGCCGGTGCGGCCATCAGGCCTCTCTCATCCAGCTCTGAAGGGCCTTGATCGAATGCTCTGAATGCACGCCACAAGCAGGGTCCAGGACCAGGGGACCGGGCGTGTAACCGCGGCTCTTGAGTCCCTTGTGGACGGATTCCACGAGATAGATGTCTTCCTCGACGGTGGTCGAACGGTCCTGAACTGCAAGCCGCCGTATGACTTCGCTATCAACGCCATCCACCGTGTACCAGCCGCGCCAGACCACAACGTGGTCAACGTCTACCGGACGCCAATGGTACGTGTTCAGAATGTTTCCCGGATAGACCTGGAAGGAAAACAAGGGCCAGAGAAACCATGACGAGTAATCGCCTGCATGTTCATTCGAGGCAAGGTCGACGTCGTAGGTCATCCGATCCAGGTTCTGGCATTCTGTCGTGTGCCGGAGGCAATATCCCTGGGGCTGAATATCGTAGGTTTCCGGTCTTATGACGCCGGTTGCAAAGGTTGGGTGGTTGATGGGGCAGTGGTAGCACTCGGAGTAGTTTTCGACCGAGACTTTCCAATTGCAGTTTTCTTCAATTTCCACCCACTCAAGCGGCTTCAGCCGGTCGATATGCGGGACGAAGGAACGCAGCTCTTCACGAACACTCGGGAACCAGTCATCCATCGGTTTTGCGTTCGGGTCGAGATTGACGAACAGGAATCCGCAGAAGTCTTCAATCTGAACGGATGTGAGGCAGATCTTGTTGCGATCGAACCCGGGAACTGAACGCACATTCGGGCCAGACCGCAATCCGCCCGTCAGCTCGTATGTCCAGCTGTGATAGGGGCAGACCAGCAACTTGGTATTGCCTTCGCCCTGCACAAGTTGGTGAGCCCTGTGCTGGCAAACATTGTAATAGGCTCTGAGGGTGCTGTCCTTGTCGCGCAGGCAGATGAGACTTTCGCCGGCGATTTCGACCGTGAAGTAGTCTCCTGGTTTTTCGAGAAGCGAGGAGTGTCCGGCAAATTGCCACGTTCGCGCCAGCAAGCCACTTTTTTCAAGCTCGTAGTGATCCGGGTCGGTGTAGTACCGGGCTTCGAGAGAATGAATGAGCTGGCTGTGAACGTTCATGAGCGGTCCTTCCACTCTTCCTGATAGAGCCCCATGGTGTGACGGCGTGTGTGGAAGCGTTCGATGCTTGAGATCACCTCTTCCGGCGCGTCGGCGATTACGAAGGCAAGCAGTGTTTCCAGCAGGGCAATGGTTGATACGGAGGATGGAAAGAATTGAGGTGTTTCCGCATCGACGATGAAGGAGTGCTTGCTGCCGACAACGATGGGTGAGGCGGGGCTGTCCGAGATGGCGATGACCGTCAGGCCCTGTTCACGCGCAACTTCTACTGCCTTGATCACGTCTGTCCGATAGGGCTTGCAGGTCATTGCAACGATCACGTCGCGCTCGTCTGCCCGTGCCAGGTCATCCGTGGCGACAGACCCCATGCGAGGAATGGTCCAGATCGTATCGACGGCCATATCTGCCAGATAGGTGAAGTTGCGAGCGTTCGAGTTGTTGACGCCGACACCGAGCACGTAGGTGTGACGCGCATTAACGATCGCATCGGCCGCAGCCTTCATGTCGTCCGCGGTGGTGGTGGCGAACGTGTTTTCGATATTCGAAATTGCGCAAGCTGCCATTTCCGCAAACAGGCTGCCAAGCTGCCCCCCTTTGGCGAGCGACTGCAACCAGCGTGCCCGATCGGGAAAATCCGTGCCGCGGCTGCGGATGGCTTCGCGAAACGGGTGCCGGAAGTCTTCATAGCCTTCGAACCCGACGGAGCGGGCCATGCGTACGAAAGTGTTTGGTTTCACACCGGCCGCGTCCGCGATTTCGCGGATCGAGCTCACACCGACATCATTCGGGTTTTCAAGCACATAGCTGGCGGCCTTGCGCAACTCCGGCGTGAGTTCCTCAAGCTCGGTCGCCAGGTCTTCCAGCACGTCCTGGGGGGCTTTCAAATCTGCTTTTGGTACATTCATATCATTCATGATTGACGAGAGTACATTTGTACAATTACGCTGTCCATCGAAAAATCACCGGCCATGGAGCTTAAGTCTTGTCGGAAACGGAAACGTCGAAATTGCCCAAACACGCACGTGTGGTCATCGTGGGTGGCGGGATCATGGGCTGCGGTCTTGCATACCACCTGGCGCATGAAGGCTGGTCGGATGTCGTGCTCCTTGAAAAGGCCGAACTGACTTCCGGATCGACCTGGCATGCCGCCGGTCAGATCACGCATTCCACATCGAGTTTCGGCCTCGGAAAATGTGTCGGATACAACATCGATCTCTATTCCGGCTTGCTGGAGGAAGAGACCGGACAATCGGTCACCTGGCATGGTTGCGGGTCGTTCCGGCTTGCCTACACACAAGACGAGATGGACTGGCTGCGCCACACCATGAGCGTCGGCAGAGCTCTGAAGTTTCCCATGGAGCTTGTCAGCCCTGACCGTATTCGTGAGTTGCATCCCTTCTACAATCTGGATGGCGTTCTGGGCGGATTGCATACGCCGGAAGACGGGCACGCAGATCCGTCAGGCGTGACCCAGGCACTGGCTATCGGTGCCCGAAAGCTCGGCGTGAAGATCGTTCGGCGGTGCCGGGCAACCGACATCAAACAGCAGGCCAATGGTGAGTGGAAAGTCTCGACCGAGCTTGGAGACATCACCTGCGAGCATGTGGTCAATGCGGGTGGCACCTATGCACGGCAGATGGGTGAGTGGAGTGGGCTTCAACTGCCGATGACTTCCATGACCCACCACTACATCGTCACAGACACAGTTCCTGAATTCCTGGAGCTGGATCAGGAGCTGCCTGTGATCCGCGACGACAAACTTGTCTCCGGCTACATTCGCATGGAGCAGAAATGCGGCCTGATCGGTATTTATGAAAAGGAGAATCCCAACACCGTGTGGGAAGAGTTCTGCCCGTGGGAGGCTGAAAACGAACTCTTTGAAGCGGACTATGACCGCATCATGCCATGGCTGGAAAATGCCATGGACCGGATGCCGATCTTTTCTGAACTTGGCATCAAACGCGAAGTTCATGGTGCAATTTCCCATCCGCCTGATGGCAATCCGTTGATTGGGCCGGCTCCCGGTGTGCGAAATTACTGGTGCTGTTGCGGGACACAAATCGGCATCGGCTGGGGCCCGGGGCTGACGCGGGAACTCGCACGATGGATGGTTCACGGTGCTGCCGACATCTCCATGCGCGAATTCGACCCAAGGCGATTTGGAGACTATGCGGACAAGGACTGGCAAGTGGTCAAGGCCAAGGAAGACTACTGTCTTCGGCACGAAATTCCGTTCCCCCATTTCAATCGTCTCGAAGGACGGCCGGTCAAGCCCAGCCCGCTCTATGAGCGGTTGAAGGAAAAGGGGGCTGTCTATGAAGAGGTTTATGGTCATGAGCGTCCGCGCTGGTTTGCACGAAACGGTCTGGAACAAAGGGACTATTATTCCTTCAAGCGGGCGGAATGGCATGATGTCGTAGGTGAGGAGATGCGTGCCGTTCGATCAGCCGCCGGCATAATGGACATATCGGCTTTCACCAAGGTTGAGCTCACCGGACGGGATTCTGAGGCCTATCTGGACAGGCTCGTTGCAAACAGGCTGCCTAAGAAGGTCGGCGGCATAGCGCTCACCCACATACTCAATCGACGGGGTCGGATCGAATTGGAGCTGACCGTCGTCAGGCTTGAAGAAAATCGCTTCTATCTTGTTTGCGCTGCCTTTTTCGAACAGCGGCTGCTAGACCATCTGGCAGAAGAACTTAACGGCGAAGCCGTAACGGTTCGAAACCTGTCCACTGAGTGGGGCGCGATGACGCTCAATGGACCTTTGGCTCGGGACATCCTGCAGCCGAACACGTCAGCGCGGCTCGACAATGCTGCCTTTCGCTGGCTGACAGCGCAGGAAATTGATGTCGCGGGCAGGAAACTCTGGGCCTTGCGTATGTCTTATGCAGGCGAACTTGGCTGGGAATTCCACATTCCACGCGAGGACATGCTCGCAGTCTATGACGCTCTGTGGAAGACAGGGGAACCGCTTGGGCTGACCGACTACGGCTCTTTTGCCATGAATGCGTTGCGTCTGGAAAAAGGGTTTAAAGGCGCGGGAGAACTCACCAACGAAGTCACCTTGCCGGAAGCGGATGTGATGCGCTTCGTCAAATTGGACAAGGCGGATTTCCTCGGTAAGTCGGCAACGGTCGACAGCGCAGAGGCGGCCGAATTGTCCTGGATATGCGTCTATCTGGAAGTTGAACCTGACGGTTTAGAAGACGGCCATGGCGGTGAGGCTGTGTTGTTGAACGGAGAAGCGGTTGGGGCAACGAGCTCCGTCGCCTATGGCCACACGGTTGGCAAGATTCTGGCATTTGCCTATGTCAGACCGGACGCCGCAACTCCAGGCCAGGAACTTGAGGTTGTCATCATGAATTCGCCTCGCAAAGCGCGGGTTCTTGATGTTCCTGCCTACGATCCAGACAGTCTGCTGCCACGCACCGATGCCAGGGTGGAGGTCGCAGCCGAATGAACCTTCCGGCAAAGATGAACGCCATGGTTCTGGAGGGTCACGGCGGTCTTGATCAATTGGTCTGGCACGAAGATTGGCCAGTTCCGGCGCCGTCGGATGGTGAAGTGTTGATCAAGGTCGGTGCCTGCGGTTTGAACAACACTGACGTCAACACTCGGTCCGGCTGGTATTCCAAGACCGTATCAGCTGCGACTACGGGCGGCGCATATGAAGAGTTTGATGAAAGCGATCCGACCTGGGGTGGTCGACCGATCACCTTTCCGCGCATACAAGGAGCCGATGCTGTCGGGGTTGTGGTTGATTTGGGTAACGGAGCGCCTCAAAACCTTCTAGGCCAACGTGTGCTTGTCGATTGCTGGCTGCGCGACTGGTCGGATCCAAAGAACCGCGACAAGACCGGATATTTCGGCTCTGAAATTGACGGTGGTTATGCCCAATACACAAAGGTCGATGCGAAAAACGTTGTTGCCATCAATTCGTCGCTAAGCGATGCGGAATTGGCGACCTTCTCCTGTTCCTACACGACCGCTGAAGGCATGCTGAGTCGAGCGGCAGTGGGCGCAGACGACACGGTTCTGATCGCCGGTGCATCCGGGGGCGTTGGCACAGCGCTGATCCAACTGGCCAAACGGCGCGGTGCCACGGTCATTGGACTTGCGTCCATTTCGAAGCATGAAATTGTCAAGGAACTTGGCGCAGACGTCGTTCTGGAGCGTGCGCCGGAGGACCTTAAGGCCGCGCTCAATTCGGCGATCGGCAGTCAGACTGTTTCTGTCGTCGCCGACATTGTCGGCGGAGACCACTGGCCATCGCTGATCGACGCGCTTGAAAGAGGCGGACGGTATACGTGTTCCGGGGCAATCGCCGGCCCGATCGTCGACTTCGATCTAAGGACTTTCTATTTGCGAGATCTGACCTTTACCGGTTCAACCGTAGTCGCGCCGCATATCTTCGGTGACCTGGTGGGCTATATCGAACGGGAGGAAATCCGGCCTGTTCTGGCCGCCACCTATCCCTTGAAGGATTTCCATGCTGCGCAGACGGCCTTTATCGACAAGAAACACGCAGGCAACATTGTGGTGGTGCCGTGAAAAGCATGAAGATCACTTGCATTACTGTCTGGCAGGTCGCGTTGCCGCTGGCGAAACCTTACTGGTTGTCCGGAGGGCGACTGAAATTTGAGGAAATCGACAGCACGTTTATCCGTATCGAAACGGATGAGGGTCTTGTCGGTTGGGGCGAAGGCTGCCCCTGGGGCCATACCTATCTGCCCGCTTATGGCGATGGACTGAGAGCTGCACTTGGCATCCTCGCTCCTGCACTGATCGGGCGGGATCCACGCGCGTTGAGTGACATCAACCGGACGATGGACGTCCAACTGCCGGGTCATCCTTACGCAAAAGCGCCCCTCGACATTGCCTGTTGGGACCTGCTCGGCAAATCGTTCGAACTGCCGTTGTGGACGTTGCTGGGCACGGAAACACCGGCTGCGGTCGCCGTAAACTCTTCCATATCGACCGGCTCACCGGACGAAATGATTGCCGATATCATGGCCGCGAGCGAAAAAGGATATCGCACCCATTCTGCCAAAATCGGCGGGCAGGACTTTGCCGCTGATATCGAACGTATCGAGGCAATCTCGGCGTCTTTGAAACAAGGCGAAGAGGTGACTTTCGATGTCAATCGAGCCTGGACACCGGGCGTTGCGCTGCAGGTTCTGAACGCAGTCAAAGCGCGCGACTGGATCGAGCAACCATGCGAAACGCTGGAACAGTCTGCATCCGTTGCAGCCAGGGTTCCACAGCCGATCATGCTCGACGAGTGCCTGCATACGTTTCAGGATCATCTTGATGCCTGGAGACTGGGGGCTTGCCAGGGCGTGAAGGTCAAACCCAATCGTGTCGGCGGGCTGACACGTGCCCGGCAAATTCGCGACTTCGGTGTCTCGGTCGGTTGGCAAATGCACATAGAAGACACTGGCGGTAGCGCGTTTGCAGATACGGCAAGTTTGCATCTTGCTGCCTCGACACCTGACGCCAACCGATTGGCAAGCTGGCTTTGTCACGCGCATCTTGCACACGACCCGGTGCCAGGCCAGGGCGGGCGCAACGTGGATGGGTTCGTCACCCTCAACGATACGCCAGGTGTTGGAGTTGTTCCTGATCCTGACCGACTTGGCAAACCTGTTGCGGTCTATGGGGGTGGGCGGTGACCAATTTTCCAGACATTCGCATCTCTGCTTTGACCCTGTGGCGAGTGCCCCTGACAAGTCATGAGACGTATTACATGGCGTCCGGAAAAACCTGTGCCACGGTCGACAGCATGGTCCTTCGCATCGACACGGACACCGGGCTTTCCGGCTGGGGCGAGGTTTGTCCGATCCCGCACTATCTGCCTGCATATGCACGCGGCGTTGCCCCGGCGCTTGAGGAATTGGCCCCTGTCCTTATCGGTTCGAACCCGGTCGGGGTCGAGGCCCTGATGACGGCCTGCCGGTCTCATCTTCAAGGGCATCGTTATGCGCAATCTGCTATCGATATCGCACTTTGGGACCTGACGGGCAAAGCCTGCGGAGTGCCGGTTTATACGCTGCTTGGTGGCCGGCAATGCTCTGACCTGCCGCTCTATCATTCCATAACCTGCATAGACCCTGATGAGATGGCACGAATGGCACAGGAGGCGATTGCGTCCGGTATGCGCCAGATCCAGGTCAAACTTGGAGCGGATGATGACTGGCAGGCAGACGTCTGCCGCCTGAGAAAGGTTCGGGAAGCCGTTGGTGGCGGTGCACTGGTCTATGGGGACTGGAACTGCGGTGCCACTAGGCTTGACGCGACACGTGTCGGCCGGGCGGTCGCGGATTTGGATCTCATGCTGGAACAGCCTTGCGCGACTTTGGAAGAATGCACTGCCGTCAGAGCCGCGACAGGACTTCCGATGAAGCTCGACGAAAATGCACATGACATGGCAACACTACTCAAGGCCTACGAGCTTGGCTGCATGGATGCTGTCGCTTTGAAGCTCAGCAAGTTTGGTGGCATTACCGAACTACGCCGGGCAAGGGATCTCTGTCTGCACTTTGGGGCGAAGATGTGCGTCGAAGACACTTGGGGGTCTGACATCGCAACAGCTGCCGCTTTGCATGTTGCAGCAGCAACGCCGCCAAGCTCGATCATGAATGTGTGTGATCTGTCGGGTTATGTCACTCCACGTCTTGACCCGGAAGCGCCAAGCCGCAACAACGGTCGACTTGCACCGCCGCAAGGACCGGGGCTCGGTGTTTGGCCAAATGCGGACGACCTCGGCGACCCGGTTCTTTCCCTTGCCGCATAATTGAAATCTGGCCGAAGGAGGCCACGCGATGAAGACCTCGATTTCTCAAAAAGACTGGACGGATCGTGCTGCCAAAGTGTTGCCGGCGGCTGGTTTCGGAAACTTCGAACCTGGCATCGTTATTCGCGAAGGCAAGGGTTCGAGAGTGTGGGACGAGGACGGTGCAGAGTTTATTGACTACCTGATTGGCTCAGGCCCGATGTTGATCGGCCATGGTCATCCTGAAGTGCTGGAGGCTGTCGAAGAACAACTCGCAAAGGGCCTGACCTTCTTTACCAACAACGCTCGCGGCATCGAACTGGCCGAAGTGCTGGTAGAAGCCGTGCCGTGCGCCGACCAGATCCGGTATGTCTCGACCGGAGGCGAGGCCGACATGTACGCCATGAGGCTAGCCCGGGCTCATACCGGACGGGACAAGATCCTCAAGTTCGAAGGCGGCTACCACGGCATGTCGGCGGAGGCTTTGATGAGCCTGTCGCCTAAAACTCTGGTCAACTTCCCGCAGGCCGTATCCGATACCGCCGGAACGCCGGACAGCGTTCGCGATGACATGTTGATCGCACCATTCAACGACGCGGAGTTTGCCCGGCAGTTGATTGCGGAGCACGCCAATGACATTGCCTGCGTGATCGTTGAACCTTTGCAACGGCTTATCCCGCCAGAGCCGGGTTTTCTCGAAACGCTTCGTGAAGAGACTGAAAAACACGGTATCGTCTTGGTGTTCGATGAAGTCGTCACCGGGTTTCGGCTCGCCTACGGTGGCGCGCAGGAGGCCTACGGTGTTGTTCCTGACCTGTGCACGCTGGGCAAAGTGATTGGCGGCGGTTTCCCCCTGGCTGCGGTTGCCGGGAAGAAGGAAATCATGGACCACTTCGACAGGTCAATTGTCGGAGACAAGGGGTTCACTTTCCAGATCGGCACGCTCAGCGGCAACCCTGTTGCCAGTGTCGCGGGGCTGAAGACATTGGAAATTCTCAAGCGCCCAGGGGCCTATGAGACCATCAGGAAACATGGTGAGCGGTTGATGGTTGCGCTTACCAATGCGCTGAACGGACAGGGTATCGCTCATCAAATCGTTGGCGATCCCGTGCTGTTCGACGTCGTCTTTACCGACACGCCAGTAAAGAATTACCGTGACGTTCTGAAAGGTGATGCAGACAAGGCAAAAGTCTTCAATCAAAGCATGCGTTCGAGCGGAATACTGAAGCCTGACAGCAAACTCTATACGCATCTGGCATTGACGGAAGCCGATTTGGTTCAAACGGAAGTGGCGATGGAGACAGCTGCACGCGCACTGGTGGCCTGATCTGATTCAGCATAATATCCGGCCTTGCACTTCGACCGTTCGTCTCAATCCGACGTGACCGCGTGTAGGGCCGCATAAGTCCGGACTTGAGAAAAACCGTCGATCGTACGGAGCCCGGCGGATGCCAAAATGCTGCATCAGACTTCTCATTGGTCGTGTCTTTTTACCCGCCTTGGGTGTTTTTGGTGCTGTGGCCGCGAGTTTGGCTGCGTCAATGCCGGAGGGCGCAGGCGCTCCAGAAGAAAAGCGCGTCGACCTCAGAGACAAGATCGGCCAGATGATTGTGGTCGGATTTCTGGGAGACCGGCCTGAAGCGGCTGGGTTTCAAAAGGTCCGCGGGCAACTTCAATCCGGTGCAATTGGCGGCGTTCTTTATCTTGGACGCAATCTTCGGGACCAAGAAACCGTGCGCCGGATGAATGGCGCACTTCGGAGCGCAAGTCCTTCCCGGATGCCGGCGTTGATCGCAATTGATCAGGAAGGGGGTGTTGTCCAGCGCCTCAAACGCCACCACGGATTTCCGCAAACACCATCGGCAAAACAGATCGCAAAGCAGTCAAGTTTGTCCGATGCCGTCGATGCTTATGGTGTGCTCGCCGCAGGACTTGAAGAGTGGGGATTCACACTTAACCTCGGCCCGGTCGTGGATGTGGACATCAATCCGCGCAATCCGATCATTGGTCGACTTGGCCGTTCCTATTCTCGTGATCCGGACCGCGTTGCAGCCTATGGCGGAGCATTTGTCGAGGCGCACCGCAGGCATGGCGTCCTGACTGCTTTGAAGCATTTTCCAGGCCACGGGTCGAGCCGCCGGGACAGTCACAAAGGCGCGGTTGATGTTTCACGAAGCTGGTCGGAAAAGGAACTTGAGCCCTTTCGCAAGCTGATTGATGAGGACCGGGCAGATATCATCATGACTGCCCATGTCATCAATCGAAAACTGCAGGGCAAGGGCGAAAGAGGCCCGGTGTCGCTTTCGCAAGTCGTCTTGTCCAGCGTCTTGCGTGAAGATCTCGGATTTGGCGGCGTCATCATGTCGGACGATTTGCAGATGGATGCCATTCGTCGAAATCATTCCCTGAAAGATGCTGTTGTAAAGGCAGTTGCCGGGGGAACGGATATTCTTCTGTTTGCCAACGACAAACGACCGGACCCGGACATCCCCTTAAAAGTGGCTGACATTCTGCTTGAGGCATCCGCAAAAGACCCGGAATTGGCCCAAAAGATCATCGCCGCTCATGACAGAATTGTTGCCCTTAAGGCCCGACTTGGCAGTGCGTCCACATTTGCGCTTGCCTCCTCCAGCGATCTTGAAGCGTGGCTTTCGGAAATTGCGCCGGACCCGGATCGCTGTACGTTGCAAAACGTTCAATAAAGCCAGCGCGGGAGCCAAGTCGCGATGATCGGGAAAAACCAGAGGATCGCGACGGCAACAATCTGCAATCCGATGAACGGAACCACACCGCGATAGATTTGACCCGTCGTGATTTCCTTCGGAGCCGCACCACGCAGATAAAAGAGCGAAAAGCCGAAAGGTGGCGTCAAGAACGAGGTTTGCAGATTGATCGCGATCAGCACGGTCAGCCAGATCGGGTCGATCCCCATCAGGATGAGGGGCGGGATCAGAACCGGCAGCAGGATCACGGAAATCTCGACGAAATCGAGAAAGAAACCGAGAATGAAGACAAAAAGCATCGCGAAAATCAGCGCGCCGGTTGGGCCACCCGGCATTTCGTTCAGCAATGCATGAACGCGATCTTCGCCACCCAGACCGACAAAGACGAGCGAGAAGAAACTTGCCATCAAGATGGTGGCAAAAATCATCGACGTGACAGTCAATGTCGACAGGAGCGAGGCTTTCAAAAGCCCGTCCGAAAATGCCGCCTTCAGAATGCGAAGGACTACGCCGAGGGCAAAGAGAGCCAATCCTGCATAGAGCGCGGCAAGCACATACCCGCCGATGGACGTGTCGGACCGTTGCAGGCGGACAGGAAGCAGCGAAGCGGCGACAGCAAGGACAAGAAGCGCACCGGTTGCCAATACGATCAGTCGTACTGAAATGCCAAGTCTGCGACCGGCAAGAAGGATGGCACCGATGGCCCCGACCGACGCTGCTTCGTTCGGAGACGCGATGCCGCCAAGAATGGACCCGAGCACGGCGATGATAAGAAGGATGGGTGGAACCACAGCTCCTGCGATTTCGGCTGAAGACGGCGGAGCAACATGTTCCTTCATGGCCGGGGCGTCCTTGGGAAACAAGGCGGCTCGTCCGATGATGTAGACACAATAGACGGCGACCAACAGCAGACCCGGCACCATTGCGGCGGCAAAGGTCTGACCGACCGAGATTGTCTCGATGGTGAACTTGCCTTGTGCGTATTGTGCCTGTTGGAACGCATTCGACATCACATCGGCGAGAATGATCAGCAGTGTCGATGGCGGAATGATCTGTCCAAGCGTTCCGGCTGTGCAGACCATTCCGGAGGCAAGCTTCGGGTCATAGCCATTGCGCAGCATGGTCGGCAACGCGATCAGTCCCATGGCGACAACGGTTGCACCGACAATGCCAGTGGAGGCGGCAAGTAATGCTCCGACCAGAACGACCGATACGCCGAGGCCACCGTTCATCTTTCCGAAAAGACGCCCCATGGTTTCCAGGAGGTCCTCGGCGATGCGGCTCTTTTCCAGGATGACACCCATCAGCACGAACAGCGGAATTGCGGTCAGAACCGGATTGGTCAGAACGCCGAAGAAACGCTGGCCCATCGCGCCCATCAACTGAATGTTGAAGTCACCGAGAAACCATCCGAGCAACGCAAAGCCAGTCGCGACACCTGCGATTGTGAACGCTACTGGATAACCGAGCAGGATGAAGGCGATCAACGCGCCGAACATGATCAGATCGAGCGGCAGGCTCATGCGTTTGCGCCCTTCAGTTTCTGAAGGTCGCGCAAAAACGCGGCCAAACCCTGGATCAGCAACAAGATGCAATAAGCGGGAATGAGTGATTTCAGCAAGAAGGAGGCAGGTATACCGCCAACGGAAATCGCTCCTTCCAAAATGGCCCAACTGCCGCGCACGGTCGGCCAGGAAAACCAGACCAGAACGATCAGGGCCGGGGTCAACAGGAAGAGATGACCGAACAGATCAATCCAGGCCTGTCGACGCTCATCGAGCTTGGCGTAGAAGATGTCGACCCGTACATGAGCATTGACGAGAAAGGTATAACCGGCGCCCAGCATGAAAATGGACGCATGAAAATAGAGCACACCCTCATCCAGAAAAATGTAGCTGAAGCCGAAGACGTACCGCAGCAGAACGATTACGAATTGCAAAAGCAGCATGCCGAGCGCGGCCCAGCATAATATGTGGCCGATGACAGAATTGACGCGCTCAAGCGCGCCCGCCAGTTTGTCCATCGCGGTCGCCCTGCCTTTTTCAATTGGTTGGGATCGTGCTTTTCCAAGCCTGAATTAGGACGGGAAATCTTGCCGATTGTCACCCTTCATTTTTTCAAACAACGGGCCTGCTGTCCTTAAACGAGACATTTGAAAAGAGTTGGCCACGCCGGTGGGAAGACGTGTTCCTGTCCACCGGCGTGTTCCTTGCCACGTCAGTCGTAGCTGTAGTCCATGACGCGGGCGTTCATCTGGCCGTTGTCTGCATAAGGCATGTAGTCGCGCATCAGGTTGCGATAATTCAGGAAGCTCTCGGTGATCCGAACGACCAGTTCATCGTCGCTTGCACGCAGGTCGGCAATCACTTCGCCAGCTGCATTCCCCATTGCAACGATGACTTCGTCCGGAAGTTTACGCACCATCACGCCGTGGTCGTTGACCAACTGGGTCAAGGCCTGTGCGTGCTTGGTGTTGTATTCCGTCAGGACGTCGTTGTAGAGGCTGGCGCAGGCACGTGCGACGGCTTCCTTCAGATCGTCCGGGAGTTCGTTGTAGGCATCCAGATTGACGGCACATTCTTCTGCAGAGGAAGGTTCACCGACGCCAGGCCAATAGTAGTTTTTGGCAATCTGGTAGTATCCCAGAGCACTGTCAGTCCATGGTCCGATAAATTCACCGGCGTCAAGAGCGCCGGATTGCAAGGCCTGGAACATTGCGGGGCCACTCATCGCCTGAACAGCCATGCCCATCTTGGAGCACATCTCGGAGGCCAAGCCTGTAGAACGGAATTTCAAGCCCTTCAGGTCGTCCACGCTGTTGATCTCGGTCCGGAACCAGCCGGCCCATTGCGGTCCGGAGTTTCCGCACAGGAACGGCTTCAGATTGAAGCGTGCATAAATCTCGTCATAGAGGGACTGTCCACCCCCGTGGATCAGCCAGCCGGCTTGTTCTGGAGCCGTCAGGCCAAAGGGTTGTGAACCAAACAGAAGAATGCCTTTGGACTTGGAACCCCAATAGGCCGGAACCGCGTGGTAAAGTTCAGCAGTCCCCTGACCGACGGCGTCGAACACTCCGTTGCCAGGAACTAGTTCACCGGCAGCAAAAAGCTTGACCTCGATCTTGCCGCTGGAAAGGGCCGTAATGCGGTCCGCCAGCATCTGCGCTGCGACGCCCGGACCTGGAAGGTTCTTGGGCCAGGCAGTGACCATGCGCCACTGGCGAACGTCTTGTGCAATAGCGGGCGTTGCCAGCGTCGAAGCGGCAGCGGCCGCGGTGCCCGTAGCGCCTGCTTTCAGAAAATCACGTCTTTTCATCGTATAATCCCTCGTTCACAGGTAATGGTTCGGAGCCTCCAGCCGTGCGTTTTATGATCCCAGAATAGCCGGTAGGTTGAGCCCCTGTTCTTTCGCGCAATTGAGCGCGATCTCGTAACCGGCGTCCGCGTGACGCATCACGCCTGTTGCCGGGTCATTCCAGAGCACCCTTTCGATGCGTCGGTCCGCATCCTCGGTGCCGTCGCAGCAAATCACCATGCCGGAGTGCTGCGAGAACCCCATTCCAACGCCGCCGCCATGATGAAGCGACACCCAGGTCGCCCCTGATGCCGTATTGAGCAGTGCGTTCAGAAGTGGCCAATCCGAAACGGCGTCCGAACCGTCTTTCATGGCCTCGGTTTCCCGGTTCGGCGATGCCACCGAACCACTGTCCAGATGGTCCCTGCCGATGACCACTGGCGCTTTCAGCTCGCCAGTGCGGACCATTTCGTTAAATGCAAGGCCAAGGCGATGACGCTGGCCCAGTCCGACCCAGCAAATGCGGGCAGGCAGACCCTGAAACGCTATGCGTTCTCTTGCCATGTCGAGCCAGTTGTGCAGATGATGGTCGTCCGGGATCAGCTCTTTCACCTTGGCGTCGGTCTTGTAGATGTCTTCCGGATCTCCGGAGAGAGCGCACCAGCGGAACGGACCGATGCCGCGACAGAAAAGCGGCCGGATATAGGCCGGGACAAAGCCCGGAAAGGCAAAGGCATTTTCCAGGCCTTCTTCAAGCGCCACTTGTCGAATGTTGTTGCCATAGTCGAGTGTCGGAACCCCGGCATTCCAGAAGTCGACCATTGCTGCGACATGCACTTTCATTGAGGCGCGAGCCGCTTTTTCCACCGCCTTCGGGTCGGTCTCGGCTCTGGCCCGCCATTCGGCGACTGTCCATCCCTGGGGTAGATAGCCATTGACCGGGTCGTGGGCGGAGGTCTGGTCGGTGACGATATCCGGTTTGACGCCGCGTCTGACCAGCTCGGCAAAGACATCGGCAGCGTTGGCTATCAAGGCGACCGACTTGGACTCGCCCGCCTTTGTCCAGCGGTCAATCAAGTCCAATGCTTCGTCCAGGGAGTGTGTCTTCTCATCGACGTAGCGCGTGCGCAGACGAAAGTCGGCGCTTTTTTCGTCGCACTCGACGGCGAGGCAACATGCTCCGGCCATGACCGCAGCAAGCGGCTGTGCTCCACCCATTCCGCCAAGACCACCGGTCAGGATCCAGCGCCCCTTGAGATTGCCCTCATAGTGCTGACGGCCGGCCTCCATGAAGGTTTCATATGTGCCCTGAACGATGCCTTGTGTGCCGATATAGATCCAGGAGCCAGCTGTCATCTGGCCGTACATGGCCAGGCCTTTCTTGTCGAGCTCGTGAAAGTGATCCCAATTGGCCCAATTGGGCACCAGGTTGGAATTGGCGATCAGGACGCGAGGCGCATCCTTGTGGGTCTTGAAAACGCCAACCGGTTTACCGGATTGCACCAGAAGTGTTTCGTCGTCATTCAGGCTCTTCAGTCCCGCGACAATGCGATCAAAATCGTCCCAGGTTCGTGCCGCCCTGCCGATGCCACCATAGACCACCAGTTCATGGGGATTTTCAGCGACGTCCGGGTGAAGGTTGTTCATCAGCATGCGCAGCGGTGCTTCGGTCAGCCATGACTTTGCATTCAGATCCGTGCCGGTCGGCGGGTAGACGTCGCGGGCGTTGTGGCGACGATCGGTCATTGTTCGCTCCCAGAAATTTCGGATGATTTTTGCTTGAGGATCGGCGCAAGCTTTTCGAGCGCGCTCAAGATAGTTTTTAAAGGACCTCGCAACCGATCTGCCTTCTCTTCGTCAAGGGCAAATGGCAGGTCTTCGCTTTTGAGGTGCGTCCTTTGGGCAAGTTCCATCTGTATGGCATGCACGCCATCGGTTGGACGCCCGTAGTGACGGGTGGTCCAACCGCCCTTGAAACGTCCGTTGAGCACGGACGTGTAACCTGCGGCAGTTTCGGTGTTGCTGACGACGGCTGCTTCGACAGCCGGGGCACAAGTGGAACCATTGTTTGTGCCGGTGTTGAAGTCGGGCAATCTCCCTTCAAAGAGAAACGGCACAACTGACCGGATCGAATGGCAATCATAAAGGATGGCAACGCCATGCAATGCCTTCACCCGCTTAATCTCGGCTTCAAGGGCCGCGTGATATGGGGCATGCCAGGCAAGTCGTCGGGCTTCGATCTCCGCTGCGTCCGGCTCCTGGCCATTATGATAAATGGGACGTCCGTCGAAATCGGTCACCGGGCAAAGGCTTGTTGTATTTTGTCCCGGATAAAGGGAAGCGCCAGCCGGATCGCGATTGGCATCAATGACATAGCGGTGAAAACCTGCCTTCACCATGGTCGCGCTTGAAAGAAGACCTTCGTACAGCCGATCGACATGCCAATCCGTATCGGCGAGCTTCAGTCCGGTCTCGTTCAAGCGAGCGCGGATGTTGTCCGGCACGAAAGTGCCGGCGTGGGGAACGCCCAGGACAATGGGACCGTCGCCCCGGATGACGTCAACCGGTTGCATATGTGTCTCCAAGACTGATCAGGTGATCTTGTGCAACAACGGAAGCGAGCGCGCGCGAGCGCACAAATTCAGCGGCGGTTTCAAGGTCGGGTGCCATATAACGGTCGGCCTGAAGGGCCGGGACGTCTTGCCGTAGCCTGGCAAGGACAGATTGCAAAGCTGCACTGGTCTTGAGTGGAGCCCGGTGTTCAACACCCTCTGCCGCGCATAGCAATTCCACGCCTAGTATCTGTGCGAGGTTTGCATTCATGCGCCCAAGCCTCATCGCGCCGTGGGCAGCCATCGAGACATGGTCTTCCTGATTGGCACTGGTCGGTGTTGAATCCGTTGAACACGGGTTCGCCAGATGCTTGTTCTCGCTCATCAATGCCGCAGTGGTGACTTCGGCGATCATCATTCCGGAATTCAGGCCGGGGTCTTTTGCGAGAAACGGAGGCAGATCGAACGAAAGGCTGGGGTCGACCATCAAGGCGACGCGGCGCTGGGCGATTGCTCCCAACTCGGCAATTGCCAGTGCGATCTGATCGGCGGCAAATGCGACAGGTTCTGCATGAAAGTTGCCGCCGGATACGATCCGGTCTGCATCTATCAGCACCAGCGGGTTGTCGGTTGCGGCATTGGCTTCAATCTCCAGAGTTCGCGCCGCCATGCGCAGAAGATCGACGCAGGCACCGGCGACCTGTGGCTGACAACGGATGCAGTAGGGGTCCTGAACACGCTGGTCATCCTCGCGATGACTGTCGCGTATCTCCGAGCCTTCCATGATCGCGCGCATGGAGTGTGCAACTTCGATCTGACCACGGTGGCCGCGCAGTTGATGGATTTCCGGGAGGAGCGGTGCTGTCGATCCCATGATGGCATCGGTGGATAGGCTAGCGGTGAGGAGCGTTGCCTCGGCAAGCCGCCAGGCCTCGAAAAGTCCGGACAAGGCGCAGGCCGTTGAAAACTGAGTGCCGTTGATGAGGCCGAGGCCTTCCTTGGGGCCGAGTACCACCGGAGCCAGACCGGCTCTTTCAAGCGCTTCGCCGCCCGGCATCCTGGTGCCCGAATAGTCAGCCTCGCCTTCGCCGATCAGAACCGCTGTCATATGCGCAAGCGGTGCAAGATCGCCTGATGCGCCGACGGAGCCCTGAGACGGAACAACGGGCGTGATGCCTTTCTCCAGACAGTCCTCAATCAGCTTGAGGATTTTGAAACGCACTCCAGACGCACCGCGCCCCAATGACAAGAGTTTCAATACCATCATCAGGCGCGTGGTCGGACGGTCGAGCGGTTCACCTACGCCGCAACAATGGGACAGGATCAGGTTGCGTTGCAGGGTTGCCGTATCTTCCGGTGCTATTTTGACACTGGCCAGTTTGCCGAAACCGGTGTTGACGCCATAGACGGCATCGCTGCCTCCGGCAGCCTTTGCGATGCGTTCGGCAGCTTCGTCGATTGACGGTTTGGCCTTTCTGTCGACGCGCACCGCTGTTTCGTTCCTGAATACCGCTTCCAGGTCAGACAGTGTCACGTTGCCTGGGGTCAGGGTGAGGGTGCTCATTCAGAGCCTCCGAAAATACGTTTCTGGAGTGAGTTGAAGCCGATGCGGTAGGACAGTTCGGCCGGGTGGTCGACGTTCCAGATGGCAAGATCCGCACGCATGCCGGCCTTGAGGCAGCCCTGGTCTTCAAGGTTCAATGCTCGTGCGGCTTCTCGTGTAACACCGGCAAGAGCTTCTTCCGGCGTCATGCGGAACAGTGTGCAGCCCATGTTCATTGTGGTCAGCAAGGATGCGAGAGGCGAAGACCCCGGATTGCAATCCGTTGCCAGCGCAATTGGCACGCCCTCCTGACGCAGCAACTCAAGCGGAGGCATTTGCGTTTCGCGCAAAGTGTAGAAAGCTCCTGGCAACAAAACGGCAACCGAGTCGCTTTTCTTGAGTGCCTTTGCACCTGCCTCATCCAGATACTCAAGATGATCCGCCGAGAGCGCACCATAGGATGCGGCAAGTTTTGTTCCGCCGAGATTTGAGAGTTGTTCGGCGTGAAGTTTCACCGGAAGGCCGAGCTCCCTGGCTTTGTCAAAAACTTTCGCAATCTGTTCGGGAGAAAAGGCAATGCCCTCGCAAAAGCCGTCGACGGCATCCACGAGGTTTTCCTCATTTGCCTCTTCCAGCGTTGGCAGGCAGACCTCTTCCAGGTAAGCGTCAGGCCGATCCTTGTATTCAGCTGGGACAGCGTGCGCACCAAGAAAACTGGTTCTTATGTGGATCGGTCTTTTTCGGGAAATGCTGCGTGCGGTGCGCAGCATGCGCAGTTCCGTTTCTCGGTCGAGGCCATAACCTGACTTGATCTCGATAGCGGTTACGCCCTCACGGATCAGCGCGTCAACACGCGTCAACGCGGAAGCAAGGAGAACTTCTTCGCCTGCCGCCCGTGTCGCTGAGACAGTTGAAACAATGCCACCGCCAGCACGCGCGACTTCCTCGTAACTCGCACCTTGAAGACGCATTTCAAATTCACGTGCGCGGTTGCCGCCAAAAACAACATGTGTGTGACAGTCGATCAGCCCGGGCGTGACCAGCCGTCCTTCTAGATCCTCGGATGGAAGCTCGCGGTCCTGTTTCGGAAGATCCTGGTCCCGACCTGCAAATGCGAGCCGATCTCCGTCGATCACCAAAGCACCTTGTTCGACAAGTCCGTAGGCCGCGCCGTTGGCGGTAAATGTCGCGAGCTTGGCGTTGGTCAGAAGGCGTCTGGACAAGGCCCATCCTCGGCTTGATTAGATTGCGCTATTCGATAATATGCATGCACATATTAAGGTGTCAACGAAGGAAAACGGCATGGCGACCAACTCGGCAACAGAGGTTTTTGCAGAGCAGGCGCTGCTTCCGTCCGGTTGGGCTGAAAATGTTGTGGTGAGCCTGGGTCAGGACGGAAAAATCAAGGATGTGGTGCAAGGCGCAAATCCGGCCGGACAACGGGTTGCAGTTCTTTTGCCGGCACCGGTGAACCTTCATAGTCATGCCTTCCAGCGGGCCATGGCAGGAATGAGTGAGCGGCGCGGCATAGAACCGCGCGACAGTTTCTGGACGTGGCGCCAGATCATGTTTCGTTTCCTTGATGCGTTGACGCCTGATGATGTCGAAGCGATTGCGGCCTTTGTCCAGATGGAGATGCTGGAAGCAGGATATGCCGCCGTCGGAGAATTCCATTATTTGCATCACCAGCCTGGCGGGGTGCCCTATGACAATCCGGCTGAACTGTCTGACAGGATTATCGCGGCTGCCGCCAGCACTGGTATTGGTCTGACCCATTTGCCAGTGCTTTATCAATATGGCGGCTGTGATCGTCGCGCACTTGCTGCGGGCCAGATCCGCTTCGGAAACGACCTTCAAGGTTTTGAGACGCTTTTTGAGCGCGCTGCCATGTCCATCAAGGCATTGCCGGATGATGCGGTGATCGGAATTGCGCCGCACTCCTTGAGAGCGGTGGATGAAGCCGGTCTGAAAACGGCAGTAGACCTGGCAGGTGACAAGCCGCTTCATATGCATCTTGCCGAGCAAATTCCTGAAGTGGAGGAAGTCCTCGCGTCCAAGGGAGCGCGCCCGGTGGAATGGCTGTTGGAAAACCAAAAAGTCGAACCGAACTGGTGCCTTATTCACTGCACCCAAATGACGCAGGAGGAGACGAAAGCGCTCGCTTTGACCGGTGCTGTGGCCGGACTTTGCCCGATTACGGAATCCAGTCTAGGCGACGGTATCTTCGATGGGGTCCGGTTTATGGAGCAAGGCGGCCGTTTCGGGTTTGGCTCGGATTCCAATATCCGGATTTCCCTTTCAGAAGAGCTGCGAACGTTCGAATATTCTCAGCGTTTGAGAGATCGGAGCCGGGCAACAGTTGCAACATCAGAAAAGTCGACAGGGCGCGTACTTTTTGAAGGGGCTGCGACAGGCGGCGCTCAGGCTGCGGGCCGAAGCGCGGGATCAATCGCTGCAGGCAAGTTTGCAGATTTGGTTGCACTCGACGGGAATGCCATCGATCTTGACGGCCGCAAGGGCGACGAAGTCCTCGATACCTTTGTCTTCGCCGGTGATGATCGAATGGTTTCGGAAGTCTGGTCTGCCGGACGGCATGTTGTTTCGGGTGGAAACCATGTAAAAGGCGATGCCATCCGCGCTAAATACCGGGCCACGATGACCGCGTTGCGCGACCGACTTTAACTGGACTGACCACTTGACGTTGACCGAGACAAATTCCTGGACAGGCATTCGCAAGGAGCTGTTGCGAAGGATACATAGCCGGGTCTGGCAACCGGGTGAGCAGATCCCGCATGAGGCTGATCTCGCCGAGGAATTTGGCTGCGCCCGGACAACTGTCAACAGAGCGCTCAGGGACCTTGCGGAAAGCGGCCTTGTTGTGCGCAAACGGCGGGCGGGAACGCGTGTCGCACTCAACCCGCCTCAACGGGCGACCCTGACAATTCCAATCATACGGGAAGAAGTCGAGGCTACGGGCAGGACCTATCGCCATAGTCTCCTGGAACGGGACTTTCGCCCTCTACCTCCCATGTTACATGGTGCGTTTCCGGCTACGCTTAGTGAGGATGTGCTTTACCTGAAGACGCTGCACTTTGCCGATAACAGGCCCTATGCTTACGAAGAGCGTTATATCAATCTCAACGCAGCGCCGGAGGCCCGCGATACGGCCTTTGACGAGGTCAGTGCCAATGAGTGGCTGGTCCATAATGCGCCTTATAGCCACGGCGACATTTCCTTTTTTGCAGTAAGTGCAGACAAGACCCTGTCCCGCAAACTGGATGCGGGCAGCGGAACCGCCCTTTTTGCGATGGAACGCATCACGTGGGCCGGCAACATGCCGATCACCCATGTGCACCTGATTTTCGCTCCTGGCTATCGAATGCGGACCGAGATCTGACGCTGCCGGCCTCACCTCATGGCAACGGGCAAGGTGAAGGACCAGGAGGCTCGAGAGCCGGGGATGGGAGGAAAAGGTGCTGCTCGCTGAACGGCTTTTACAACGGCTGAATCGAATGGTTTCGAACCCGAAGACTTGGCAAGTCGAATGCCAGTAACGGAACCGTTCTTTCGAACAGTAAATCGAACCACGGCATCACTTTGGGTCCGTTTTCCACCACGGGGTGCTCTGACAGACCTCAGCAGTTTCCGGTGAACTTTCGCAGGGTAGTTGGTTGCATCCGCGTTGCCTGCCGACTTGGCCTTGCTTTTTCGCTGCGATCCGCCCTTTTGAGCCGTGCGGCTGGACGTCCCACTCGCCCCATTTCGGCTTGCTGATTGCGGCTTCCGTGCTTGTTTAGTCCGTTTTTCAGGAACTGCTTCGTCTACCTCGCGGACTGGCGGTTTCGGTTTGATACGCGGGCTGGGTGTCGTTTCGGCAGGTTCAGCAGTTGGCGCATTTTCCGCCTCGATTGCAGCAAGTTCGTTCGCCGGTACTGGTTTAGCTGTCACGCTTTCGGTATTTGCAGCATTTGGAAGGACCGGTGTCGGCTGCGCATGGCTTGGTTTCAAGGTCGCTGATGCTGCAGAGGCGATGAGTGGCACCTGTGTGATGTTTTTTTCAGGTGTTTGGGCCTTACTGCCGACAGTTCTTGCAATTTTTTCGGGAGCGAGCGCTCGAGATGTAACTGCCAGAGCATTTGTCTGCGCGGTTGGAAGACGGACTGTTGTTTGACGCCTTGGAACAACAGTCGCAACTAGACTTGGCTTTACCGGCGTTGCAGTCTCGCTCTTCAAAGGGGTGATTGCCTCAACATTCGAAGCTGCGCTTATTGCGCCCTTGATCGCTTTTCGGGTCGCAATTGCGTAGACTGGAACGGTGGTCGCCAGCTGCTCGACTGAACCGGAAACAATCGTGTTGAAGGCAGCTTCTCCCAACACTGCATGCTGTACTGCGCCGCCACCTGAATGCTTTAGAGCTGGAGCGTCTGTCATCGTGAGGGCAGCGGCAATCACGTGAATTGCCAGCGACAACAAGACAGCGACAAAAAACAGTCGGTGGATTGATTTCATTTGTTGGTGGTCCGTGTGACGACGACAACGGCGTCAGCACCAGCGCCATAAAGGGCTTTGACGTGCTGCAGCAGTTTTCCTGCTCCCAGATTTTTGTCTGCTGCCAGTTTGACCTGTCTTGGCGCACCCTCGCGCTCCGGTAAATGGTTTGCCAAATAGTCCGCAGCGGTCACAGGTGCTTCGCGATATACCAGTGCGCCATCGCCGCGTGCATAAAGGGCGTCCGGTGGCGGCAGGGGATCTGAGCTCTTTGTCTCAGGCAGGATGACGTCAGGATCTTGAGGCGGTGTAAGTTGCCCGGTGACCAGGAAAAATATCAACATCAAGAACACGATGTTGATAAGGGAAATCGTGGTTTCCAAAGGCCTTTTGGGCTTGTTTCGCCGGACCCTGATCATTCTGGACCTGCAACTATGATTGTGAGCCCATGAATGTTGCTGAGCTGGTCCATGACAGTCATGAGTTGCTGCGTTGTTGTTTCACCGCGCACCAGCACCAACAGTCTGTCGATTTCGCGCGTCTGCAATGCCTGTGCCTTGGCGTAGAGGTCTGTTTGCGCAATTTCTCTGCCGTTGAGCATCAGCCTGGCCTGGTCAAGAACAAGCATGGCCTGCGGAACAGCGCCTCGACCTCCACTTCCAGCAGGATTTCCGATTTTCACCTGTGCGAAGCTTGTGAAAGTCGAGGACAGCATGAAAAACAGCAAAAGCAGAAAAATGACGTCCACCAAAGGTGTCAGAGAAATTGGATTTTGCTTACGGACTGGACGGTCAAGATGCATAGGCGAACTGTTGTCCGGGCTGCACGCCGGCCTTTTCGCTGATTGTTCCTTGTTTCAGAAACAGTGAAGACGTCAGTGTTTCTGTCGCGACACGTTCGGCCTCCAGCCGCGCTTCAAGCCAGGTGACGATCAAAGACACTGGCATGGCGACGCCGAGACCTGCGGCCGTTGTCATCAAGGCAACCCAGATGCCACCTGCAAGTGCGGAAGGATCTACGTTGTTTCCTGCAGCCTGGAGTGCTTGAAATGCGTCGATCATGCCAAGAACAGTTCCGAAGAGGCCAATCAGAGGCGCTATCTGCGCAATGGCCTCCAGAGCCCTGACACCTTTTGAGAAATGATGCAGGTCTCCCATTGCCAGTACGCTGACCTGCTCTTCAATTTCTGTTTTTTCGGCTCGTTGCTCGAGGAGCGTCAGAGTGGTTCGCAGTGCTTTTTCAGCCGCGCTTTTCGGTTGGGCAACGCGGGCCGCCGCGTCGGCATATCGGCCTTGCTGCCACAAAGAAGCCGCCTCACGTGCGTTTCGAGCGTTTCCGATCCTGCACATCTGGAACTCTGCGATCTTTACAATGATCAGTGCCAAGGCAACTACGGAAAGACCGGCAATCACAGTGACAACCGGGCCGCCCAGTGCGAGCAGGGCAGAGACATGATTGAACAGATCATAAAGCATGGGTGTGCTCCTACTGGATGAGAGAGACGCTTGTCTGGCTCTGAAGCGAAAGTGGGGTGGTACAATGGCCGGAGACAAACTCTGTGCTGCAGCCGGCAGGTCCGTTGATCAACAGTTTGCCTGTGCCTTCGCAAGTCAGATTCGACAGTTCGAATTGACGCACGATGGTTTTGTCCTGCGGTAGAACGCCGAAATCAAAGACGGACATTTGGTTGATGACGTCGTTCTTTCCGAAAACAACTATTTCATAGGATGCCGCGTCAATGTCCTGACTGCTCCGGTTTTCCATGACGAATGACAGCCGGCAAGCAGTGCCGCTGGCTTCCAACTTGTTGAGCTCAAGCGAGATGTGGGGTGTCTCTTGTTGTGATTGGGCCGGAGCTGTACCCGCCATCAAAAGCGCAGTTGCATATGCTGCTGCTATCTGGCTGAACCTCAAAGTCTTCACTCCTGAGCATTTTGTATTAGGTCTCGCCGCCCATGAAGACAGGCGGCGAGAAAGCTAGGTGCCGTCACCAACTGAACTGTTTGTTCATTGTCAGCTTGAAGGTCCGGCCTCGACCCGGGTCTCCTGCCAGATTGTTCTGGTAGTCCTTGTCGAAAACATTCTCGACCGCGGCGCGCAGTTCGTAGCCTTGAAGGAGGCCTTCGCGAGGTTTCCAGTTCGCGAAGACATCGTGGACGCCGTAACCCGGGAAGGGACCCGTTGTCGCTCCACTGTCGATGCCTGCGGCAAAGAGGCCGCGCCAACCGAACTCGACATCATAGGCAGGAACGCGTCCGCCAATTGTCATGGCGAGCGTATCGGCAGGGATCGAATCCAGAGTGCTGCCTGTCTCTTGATCAACACCTCTGACGAGGCTGTACGCCAATGTGCTGAAGACATATCTGGAGTTATAGGCTGCCTCGACCTCAAGCCCCCAAATTTCGGCCTCGTCAATATTGACGTAGTAAGGAACCGAGGTGCTTTGACCGGTGTTCGGATTGGTTGAGATAAGGTCTTTCAAGTCGTTGTAAAAAGCAGTCGACTTGATCTGCAAGCCATCCTGATCTTGAAAGACATCAAAGAATGATAGCGATACTCCAGCTTCGACTGCGTTCGATTGTTCTTTTTCAAGGTTGAGGCTTGCGTTGCGGCCGCCCGGATATGTGCGTGTGGCACCCGAGCTTGAGAACATCTCGTCAAGTGTCGGCACGCGCTCCGTATGGGCAACCGAGCCGAAAATCGAGAATGTGTCATTGAACCGATAAAGTGCTGCAAGTTTGGGAGAGAATGCGACTTCATTTTGTTCAGAGGCCCCTGAAATGGACCCGTCCGGAGACAAGTTGACGAAATCAACCCGAGCACCTGGAATGATGGTCAGCTTCTCATTCCAGATGAATTCGTCCTGGACGAAGAAACCGAATTTTGTGTCCGTTCCCTCTGGGTGAAATCCGATCGCGCCACTTTCGGCATCGGCAATTCGCTGCTGATGCGAAAGTTGTGTGCCGAATGTGAGGAAGTTCTCGAATCCGTTACCTGAATGCTCGATCGTGTTTTCGATCTTGCCCTGCCAGGTGCGATATCCGTATTCGCTGTCTTCAAATAACTGGGAAGGGATTGTTGAAGTTGCATTTTCCTGATCAACGGTTGTGTCAGAGAAAGACAGATTTATGTCCAGGTCGAGCAACGCATTGTCCGATGCTGGATTGTTGTATCGGAATACGATGGTCTGATCGGTGATGTCCCGATCGACTTCTCCGAAACCGAGCGTCCCTGTTTGCGAATATTCTGTATCGTCTGCGGAACTCTGCCAACGTTGATATGACAGGCGAACGGATTGTTCCTTGGCATCTCCGAAATAGTGCGTGACCTTGGCAAGTCCGGAATAGGCGTCGAATGCCGAGCCGTCGATTAAATCGCCGTCTCCTGTCTGATAGTCGTCGGATCGCCGGAAGTTGCCGTTCAAAAGCACTTCTGTGTTTTCAGTGACGCGTCCGGCAAACGTGCCGGAGGTCAGGAAACCGTCACCGTTGGAATCGTACATGCCTTTCACATTGACGGCGACTGTTTCTCCTGTTTCCAGGAAATCGCTTGCGTCTTTGGTCGTGAAATTGATCACGCCACCCAATGCACCTGAACCATAGAGCGTTGAAGATGCCGGACCGCGTAGAATTTCAACCTGCTTGTAAAGTTCTGGGTCTGAGAAAAACGAGCCGACGCGATACTGTTCAAAAAACTTGGTCGCTCCGTCCACGGTTACGATGATCTTGGATTCGTCAGAAGCGCTGAGATCACCGATGCCGCGAATATTGAAGGATTGGCCACCTGTCCGGTCGCTGCCCACAACCGTAACCCCTGGGACCTCGCGAAAAAGGTCACCAATTGTCATCGCTTGTTCGTCGTCAATCGCCTCCTGATCAAGCACGGTGACAGCTTGCGGCGTGTCGATGGCAACCTTGTCGACACCTGATCCGACCACGATGCGTTGCAGCTTTGTCACGATATTGCCTGTCGCCGTGTCAGTGACAATCGTAACAGGTACTTCCGTTGTGACATCCTGAGCGACAGCCAAGCCGTCTAAAGTCAATACCCAAAGAGCAACTCCACCCATTAGCCGGGTGCGATTGATGTTGCTATGCCCCATTAAAAATCTCCAAGAGTGCGCGTTAACGCGTCCATTTCGCTGCCTCTCAAACAGCGTTTTAAACATGAGTCAATGACTCAGGTATTGCGGTCAATAGGAAACATGAGTATAGGAGTCAAGTATTAGATTGCGAGCGCCTCGAAATTGACGTTGTTTGGAATGGTTCCAGATTGCTGCTGTTTTTCAGTGAGTTATCAGAAACGCTCATTCGACGAAGGTCCGTGGTGCCTGCTGCCATCAACTCCAAATGTCTACAAAGGCAATGCCATGAATGCCGCTTTGGAAACTGCCGAAACCAAGCCAACTGCCGATGAGATCAGAAGGGCTCGTAAGCAAAACCCGAAGATGCGCGACCGGGATCTGGCTGATCTCATCGGCGTCTCTGAGGCCGAACTGGTTGCAAGTTTTGTCGGTCATGGAACGCATCGGATCACGCCTAACTTTGAGGTTCTGTTTCCCGGCCTGGCGCAGCTCGGAGAGGTGATGGCGCTCACCCGCAACGAGAGCGCCGTGCATGAAAAAATCGGTCCGTTTGAGAAGTTCATCAACGGTAAGCGGGCGGCGCTGATGTTGGGCGAGCAGATCGACACCCGAATGTTTCCCTCGAACTGGGTTCATGGATTTGCAGTGCAGCGGAGCGACGGGAAGGATGTTCGCCGCTCCTTGCAGTTTTTTGACGCTCACGGAGATGCGGTTCAAAAGATTCATGCCCGCCCCTCAACCGATCTTGAGGCCTGGGATCGCCTGGTGACAGCGATCCTGATTGAAAATCAGACACCGGATCTCTTGCCGGAAGTTTTGGAAGCCGAGCCGTTTTCCCGAAAGCAACCTTCACATAATGTCGGCAACGTTTTGCGGGACCGTTGGCAGGCTTTGACGGATCCTCATCAGTTCCACGGTATGCTGCGGGATCTGGAACTTGACCGTCTCAGTGCTTTCGAACTCGCAGGGGACGCCTGGGCCTGGCCACTTGATCGAGGCTCGGTACCGGCGCTCTTGCGACTTGCCGCTTCGGAAGCCATTCCGATCATGTGTTTCGTCGGCAATCGTGGATGCATCCAGATTCACTCTGGCCGCATCAATATGGTCATCGACAAGGGTCCGTGGATTAACGTGATGGATCCGACGTTTCACCTCCATCTCAGAACAGATCATATACACGAAGTCTGGGCAGTCAGAAAACCTGCGGATATTGGGTACGTGACTTCTGTTGAAGCATTCAACAGCAGCGGTCAGCATATCATCCAATTCTTTGGGGTGCGCGGTGAAGGCAATTCGGAGCGCACAGATTGGCGGGGACTTGCTGAAAACCTCCCAAGATTAGACCGGTCACTTGCCCTGGGAGCAGCGGAATGAAAAAACACTCGTTTTCAAAACTGTGCAGCTATTTTGCAGCAGTCGCATTGACCGTCATGGCGCTGTTTGCACCGAGCAAGCAAATCTTCGCAGGGGGTGACACAAGCAGCAAGGCAAACCGCATTGTGTCGGTCGGCGGGTCGGTGACTGAGGTTGTCTACGCGCTCGGAGAACAGGACCGACTGATCGCCAGGGATACAACGAGCGTGTTTCCTGATCAGGTAAACGATTTGCCCAATGTCGGTTACATCCGGGCGTTGTCGCCGGAAGGGGTTCTGTCTGTCGATCCTGACCTGATCCTCATGCTGGAAGGTGGCGGGCCTCCTGAAGCTGTTGAAGTGCTCAAATCAAGCGGTATCTCGATTGCGATGATACCGGAAGAATTTACTGCTGCAGGCATCGTCGGCAAGGTTCAGGCCGTCGGAAAAGCGCTTGGAGTGCCGGAAAAAGCGGATGCGTTGTCCCTGAAGATTTCTGCCGATCTCGAGGCCGCACAAGACAGTGCTTCAGGCAAAGCTTCTGGAATGCGCGTCTTGTTCATTCTGTCTACTCGCGGTGGTCGGATCATGGCCGGTGGTGTGGATACGGAGGCCGATGGCATTCTTTCCCTGGTGGGAGCAGTAAATGCTGTCTCCGATTTTAAGGGCTATAAGCAATTGAGCGATGAGGCCATTATCAGTGCCGCACCGGATGTCGTTCTGATGATGACGCGTGCAGGAGACCACGGAGCGGGTCCGGAAGAACTCTTTGGGCATCCCGCGTTGGCACAGACGCCCGCAGCTGAAAACAATCGGCTAATTAGAATGAGGGGCCAATACCTGCTTGGCTTTGGCCCACGAACCGCTGATGCGATCAGAGAGTTATCGCAAAAGCTGGCAGACTACCGAAATTGAGCACGGTGATGAGCGAAGCCATCGCCCGGCGCGGCAATCGGGTGAAGTCCCGTTCAGTTCGCCTTATGCACTTCAAAACCGGTGACCGGGAACCGGTTGCCAAGGCTGCAACTGCTTTGCTGGCTCTGGTGTCGCTTGGTGTGACGGTGGCAAGTCTCGCAATTGGACCGATCGCCGTTCCGATTTTCGACATGCTCCCCAAAATGTTGGCTGTCCTTTTGAGCGGTGATCGCGGTGTTCCGGAGGGCGTTTCTCCGCGCGACTGGATCGTCGTCATGGATATTCGCCTGCCGCGTGTTCTTCTGGGCGCGCTTGTAGGCGCTGCGCTGGCGGTATCCGGCGCTGTCATGCAAGGGCTCTTCCGCAACCCTTTGGCTGACCCGGGAATTGTTGGCGTATCGGCGGGGGCAGGGTTCGGCGCGGCAGTGTTCATCGTTCTTGGCGGTTCCGTTCTGGCGCCGGTCATGACCTTTCTGGGGATCTATGCGGTGCCTATTGCGGCATTTGCCGGGGGCTTGATGACAACACTTCTGCTCTATCGCATAGGCACAAGAGGCGGGATCACGTCGGTTGCGACGCTGCTGCTCGCCGGCATCGCTCTCGGTGCACTGACAGGCGCAATGACTGGCCTTCTTGTGTATGTGGCTGACGACCAGCAGCTCCGAGACCTGCAGTTCTGGGGCCTGGGGTCACTTGCAGGATCTAACTGGAGCAAACTTGCGTCTGCGGCCCCCATTATTCTGGCAATGCTTGTCTGTGTTCCCTTTCTGGCCAGAGGGCTCAATGCCCTTATCCTTGGTGAGGCAGCAGCGGGACATATCGGGATCCGGGTTCAGTTGCTCAAAAATGTGAGTATCCTGATGGTGGCCGGAGCTACTGGGGCATCTGTCGCCGTGAGTGGTGGTATCGGTTTTGTCGGCATTGTTGTGCCTCATCTTCTCAGGCTTACCATTGGCCCGGACCATCGATACCTGCTGCCGGCGTCGGCCTTCCTGGGCGCGGTGCTTCTGATTGCCGCTGACACACTCGCCCGCACTATCGTTGCTCCCGCTGAATTGCCGATCGGTATCATCACGGCCTTTGCCGGCGCTCCTTTCTTTTTGTGGATCTTGTTGCGCAAACGGGGGCTGATGGGTTTCTCATGAAGGCTTGCACATGCTCCACTTGAACAGATCCGAAGACCTTGAGCCGGAAACACTGCTCCAGCTTTCCGGCGTGGGCGTCAACGCAGGCCGGGTCGAAATCGTCAAGGAGATCGCGTTCAGTGCAGCGGCTGGTGAGGTTCTTGCCATTATCGGTCCAAGCGGGTCTGGCAAGACGACCTTGATGAGAGCGATAACGGGAGAAACCGCCTATCGCGGTTCGATCGAGTTGGCAGGACGAGAGGTCTGCGAATTGGCTCCTGGAGCACAAGCTGATCTTCGGGGTGTGCTGCCGCAAAATTCTCAAATTTCGTTTCCGCTCAATGTCACAGAAGTCGTCGGCCTCGGATTTCTGGGCCGTCAGAAAGAGCGTGTGGACCGCTACCTACGGGTGAGAGAAGCCCTTGCGAAGGTCGGATTGAACGGTTTTGAAGAACGATCCTATCAGGACCTGTCCGGTGGGGAACAGCAGCGTGTCCAGCTCGCCAGGGTGTTGGTTCAGGTTTGGGAGCCCGTCCCGGTTTACGCGCCACCTCACTGGCTGTTTCTGGATGAGCCGGTGTCCAGCCTCGACATAAAACACCAGTATCAGATCATGCAGTTGGCCAGGGACTACGCAGATAGCGGCGGCGGGGTCGTCACGGTCATGCACGACCTCAATTTGACCCTTGCGTTCGCGGACAAGGTTCTTGTGATGAAAGACGGATATGGTCTTGCCTTTGGACGCCGGGAAGAGGTCATGACTGCGGAGCTTTTGACGGCGGCTTATGACTTTCCGTTGATGATGACGGCCAACGAAAATGGTGATGAGCCTTTGGTCACACCCGCACATTTCCGGCCGGGCCCGGAACAAGCGGCACCCACCGACTGAATTTCAGCCTGCCGGTATCCGCCGCTCAGGCCTTGCGTTGCCCGACCCACCTTCGATGTAGTTCAGAAGTGTGTCGGCGACGCCGATTGCAGCAATCTGGCTGACCGCTTCGGCAAATGCACCCAGAAAGCGTGCGTCCTTGCCAAGCGGCCCAAACAGGTCGGGCATTTCGAACGGTTCTTCGCCCTGTTTGAATACACTCACGGCCCAGTTCTTTAGCAGGACTGAATTGCCGTCTTGCAACTCGATTTGGTGGCCGGTTTCATCCTTACCGAGGCAGTACCGGCACCAAAGGGCGGTTTCAAGGGCAAGACCGTCGACGGATTGTTCCTTGTCGAGACGTTCCTGGATTGTCGGCAAGATGAATTTTGGTTGCCGGTTGGAACCGTCGAAACAAAGCCTTGGGATCGTGTCGCCAACCGCCGGGTTCGAAAATCGGGTCATCACGGTTTCCAGATAAGACTGAAAACTGACCCCCTGAATAGGAGGCACGGTCGGTATCACTTCCTCCTCCTCAAGTTTGCGCAGATAGTTACGGATCAGCGGATCATTCATCGCATCGTGGACGAAATAGTGGCCGAGCAAAGCAGCCGGATAGGCTATGGCCGCGTGACCTCCATTCAAGATCCGGAGTTTCATGAGCTCATAGGGAGCGACATCCTCAACGAACTCGACGCCGACTTTTTCCAGTGGTGGGCGGCCGCTGGGAAATTTGTCCTCCAAAACCCATTGCCGGAATGGCTCACAAACAACGGGTGCGGCATCTTCGAGATCGAAGGTCTCCGTCACAAGACTGCGTTCGCGATCTCCCGTCGCCGGTGTGATGCAATCGACCATTCCACTCGGAAATGCGACATTGCCCTTAATCCAGGCGCTTGTTTCTGCAGAAAGAGCTTCGGCAAAGCCGACAACGGCCTGTTCTGTCACATGGCCGTTTTCCGGAAGGTTGTCGCAGCTCATGACTGTGAAAGGCGCAAGCCCGATGTCCCGGCGTTTCAGAAGCGCCGCGACAAGAATGCCGAATACCGTTCTCGGATTGGCAGGGTCATGAAGATCGGCCAGAATTTCGGGATGCCCGGCATCGAAACCACCCGTATTCGGGTCAACGAAATAGCCACCTTCGGTGATTGTCAGAGATACGATGCGAATGGCTGGATCGGTCAGGCGCGCGATGAGCACTGCAGGATCTACCTCGACAAAGTCGATCATCGCTCCGCATATGCGGGCGTTAAGTCCCTCCGGCTCCAGCTCGACTATCGTGGTTAGCCAGTCTTGGTCTGCAAGCCGGGCACGCATGACTTCATCATAGGGCTTCAGGCCCGCACCGACGATTGCCCAGTCGAGACCTTCACCAAGCTGAAAGAGATTGTCGAGGTAGACAGCCTGATGAGCACGGTGAAAATTGCCAACACCGATATGAAGAATGCCTGCCGTGAGTTGGGCCCGGTCATATCTCGGGCGGCCAATTCTCGCCGGCAGGGATGAGAGCACAGTGTTGTTCAGTTTTTGTGTCATTGGTCAGCTCATCCAGTTGCCGCCATCGACGTTGTAGGTTTGCGCAACTATGTAGTTGGCATCAGGTGTTGCCAGGAAAACCGCCATCCCGGTGAGGTCGTCCGCCGTGCCCATGCGGCCGAAGGGCACAGCTGCGCCTACGGAAGCCTTCTTTTCACCCGGCTTCAGTCCTTCGTGTTTTGCAAAGAGCGCATCAACACCGTCCCAGTGCTCCCCGTCCACAACGCCCGGCGCGATTGCGTTCACATTGATGCCGTGGCGGATGAGGTTGAGACCTGCGGATTGGGTCAGGCTGATCACGGCAGCCTTGGTGGCGCAGTAGACGCCGACGAGAGATTCACCGCGTCGGCCGGCCTGGCTGGCCATGTTGATGATCTTGCCACCCTGACCACGCCTGATCATGGATTTTGCGGCAGCCTGCAACGTGAAAAGTGTTCCAGCGACATTGATGCTGAAAAGCCGGTCGTAGCTCTCTCTAGTGATGTCGACAATTGGTGCCAGGTCGAAGAGAGCGGCATTGTTGATGAGGATATCAAGGCCGCCGGTTTTCTCTTCAATCGACAAGATGGCTGCGTCAATGGAGGACTGGTCAGTGACGTCGAGTTCGACCGCATAGGCGTTCGGCCCGAGGTCACGAGCTGCCGCTTCGGCTCCTGCCAGGTTGATGTCGCCGATGGCGACAGTTGCACCCTCTGCCACGTAGCGTTCGGCAAACGACTTGCCGATGCCACGTGCGGCGCCTGTAATCAGCGCTGATTTTCCTTCTAGCCGTGTCATGCCATTCTCAGGCCTTGATTGTCGAAGCGATGGATCTTCTCAGGGTCTGGCGTCAGATGAACGACGTCACCGTGCCGCAATGCGACTTCGCCGGAAGACCGCACTGTCAGTGGCTCATCGTGACCTTCAATTTCGACATAGAGAAAGGTGTCTGAACCCAGATGCTCCGACACGCCGACCTTGCCGGCCCATTTGCCTTCGGTCGCCGAAACACTGAGGTGTTCCGGCCGAATGCCGATGGTGGTCGCGTCGAATTCCGAAGCATAGGCGCCCATCAGGAAATTCATCTTCGGAGATCCGATGAAGCCTGCGACGAATTTGTTCTTTGGTGTGTGATAAAGGTCCAGCGGCGATCCGACCTGTTCGATGACGCCTGCCTGCAACACCACGATCTTGTCTGCCATGGTCATGGCCTCGACCTGGTCATGGGTCACGTAGATCATCGTGGTTTCAAGCGACTGGTGAAGTTCCGAGATCTCAAGCCTCATGTTCACACGCAGCGCGGCATCGAGGTTTGAGAGCGGTTCGTCGAAGAGGAACGCTGCAGGCTCGCGGACAATTGCCCGGCCGATTGCCACACGTTGTCTCTGGCCGCCGGACAACTGGCCCGGACGGCGTTCCAGATAGTCTGTCAGATTGAGAACCTTGGCAGCGGCTTCGACCTTTGCGTCCTGGGCGGCCTTGTCGAGGCCGGCCATGCGAAGCGGAAAGGCAATGTTCTTGCGTACCGACATATGCGGGTAGAGCGCATAGGACTGGAACACCATCGCAAGTCCCCGCTTGGCGGGCGGAACTTCCGTCGCGTCTCTGCCATCGATGTTGATTTCGCCCGAAGTCGTGTCTTCCAGACCTGCAATCAGGCGCAGGAGCGTTGACTTGCCGCAGCCGGAGGGGCCAACGAAGACGACGAACTCGCCATCGTTGATCTGAAGGTCTAACGGAGGGATCACCTGGACATCGCCGAAGCTTTTGGTGATTTGGTTGAGAGTTATCTGGCCCATCTTGGGAACTCCTATTTAACCGCGCCGAAGGTGAGACCGCGAACCAGTTGTTTCTGGCTGAACCATCCAAGGATCAGGATGGGTGCGATCGCCATGGTCGAAGCTGCGCTCAGCTTGGCGTAGAAAAGACCTTCCGGGCTGGAATAGCTGGCAATGAAGGCGGTGAGAGGTGCTGCTTTTGCGGCGGTCAGGTTCAAGGTCCAGAACGCTTCGTTCCAGGCAAGGATGAAGTTGAGCAGCATTGTGGAGGCGATTCCGGGAATGGCCATCGGTGTGAGGATGTAGAGAATTTCCTCTTTCAGCGATGCGCCATCCATGCGGGCTGCTTCCAGGATCTCACCGGGGATCTCCTTGAAGTAGGTGTAGAGCATCCAGACGATGATCGGCAGGTTGATCAGCATCATCACGATGGTCAAACCTGTTCGCGTGTCGAGAAGACCCAGCTGTATGAACAGGAGATAGATCGGATAAAGCACGCCGACCGCTGGAAGCATTTTGGTCGACAGCATCCACATCAGGATGTCCTTGGTGCGCTTGGACGGCACGAAGGCCATCGACCATGCAGCCGGTATGGCGATCATGAGGCCGAGAACGGTCGAGCCGCCGGCAATGATCACCGAGTTCCAGAGAAAGCGCATGTAGTCGGATCTTTCCTGGACGACCGCATAGTTCTCCAGCGTCCAGTCAAAAAACAGGAACAGCGGTGGGTCGTTGATCGCCTGTGCCTCTGTCTTGAAGCTGGTCAGGATGGTCCAGAGGATCGGGAAGAAGATCAGAAAACCGATTGCCCATGCGACGGTGGTGTTGATCGTCTTGCGGCGGGTAGTGACAGAACGTGCCATGTTTTTCCCTCCTCAGGTGTCCAGGTTTTTGCCGACGATGCGCATCAGGAAGATGGCAACGATGTTGGCAAGGATGATTGCGTAGACACCACCGGCAGATCCGAGG
This sequence comes from Labrenzia sp. THAF82, assembly GCF_009363435.1. Lineage (GTDB taxonomy): Bacteria > Pseudomonadota > Alphaproteobacteria > Rhizobiales > Stappiaceae > Roseibium > Roseibium porphyridii. The sequence goes on from NZ_CP045354.1 coordinate 1,585,628, forward strand.
CCGACATTCTGACTTTCCAGAACACGCTGGAAGATCAGGTAGGTCAGTGTGCGGGTGCCGAAGGCGCCGCTTGTGGTCACGAAAATCTCCGCAAAGATCGCCAGCAGGAAGATCGTCTGGATCAACACGACGATTGTTATGGCGCGTGACAGGTGCGGCAGGACAATGAAGGCGAAACGCGACAGGGGCGGTGCCCCATCCATTTCGGCAGCTTCAAGCTGTTCACTGTCGAGCGACTGAATTGCAGTCAACAGGATCAGTGTCGCGAAGGGCAGCCATTGCCAGGAAACGATCAGGATAATCGAAAACAGCGACAGATCGCTCAGCCATTCAATTGGCTGTGCACCAAAGGCCTTCCAAAGGTGCGCGAACAGGCCGTTCACCGGATCCATGAACATGTTTTTCCAGACGAGTGCCGAAACGGTCGGCATTACGAAAAACGGTGCGATCACGAGTATGCGGACGATGCCCTGGCCCCACATGGGCTGATCCAGAAGCATGGAGAGCAGGACCCCAAAGAAAATCGTGATGAGCAGGACGCCTCCGACAATGATGAGTGTCGTTTGAACACTTGGCCAAAAGGCACTGGAGGAGACGAAGCGGACGTAGTTGTCGAAACCGGTCCAACCAAGATCACCGCCGCGGAGCGGAAGGTATTTCTTGAACGAAAATACCAAGGTCATGGTGAGCGGAATAAGCATCCAGCCGAGAAGCAGAATGACTGCAGGAGCCATCATTATGCGAGCGGCGGAGCGGGAGTGCTGGGTAGCCATGGACACACCTTCTCTGTTGACGGCAGTAGTCTACCGTGACGAGCGGGGCTATGGGGAGCAGGTGGGTAGTGTAAAAAGGGAGGGCGGAAGTGCTCCGCCCTCGCAGTCGGGGGAGGAAACCCTTAGTAGCCGGCGGCTTCCATTTCCTCAGCCGTGTTCGCTTGAGCTTTTGCAAGCGCTTCATCAACGGTCTGCTGACCGGCAACCATTGCTGAGAATTCCTGACCAGCAGCCGTACCGATGCCAGCCCATTCCGGGATAGCGACATACTGAATGCCGACGTAAGGAACCGGCTTGACAGTCGGGCTGTCAGGGTTGGCCGCGTTGATGCTTTCGAGCGTCATCTTGGCGAACGGGACCTTCTGGTACTCCGGGTTCTCGTAGAGCGATGTACGTGCTCCAGGAGGTACATTGGCCCAGCCTTCCTTGGAGGCTACGAGCTCGATGTATTCCTTCGAGGTTGCCCATTCGATGAACTGCTTGGCAGCTGCCTCTTTCTGGGTGCCGGCCGGAATGGCGAGTGCCCAGGCCCAGAGCCAGTTCGAGCGTTTATCAACGCCTTCCTTGTTCGGCGCGAGTGCGAAGCCGACCTTGTCTGCAACCGTGGAGTCGTTCGGGTTGGTCACGAAGGATGCTGCAACAGTCGCATCGATCCACATACCGCACTTGCCCTGCTGGAACAGTGCCAGGTTCTCGTTGAACCCGTTGGTGGACGCGCCCGGAGGGCCATAGCTGGTCAGAAGGTTGTTATAGAAGCTGACAGCGTCTTTCCACTCAGGTGTGTCGAGCTGCGGCTTCCAGTTTTCATCGAACCAGCGTGCACCGAAGGAATTGGCAACGGTGGTGATGAACGCCATGTTCTCACCCCAGCCGGCCTTGCCGCGCAGGCAGATGCCGTAGATTTCGTTGTCCTTGTCCGTCATGGCCTTGGCAGCGGCTTCTACATCGCTCCAGGTCGGAGCATCCGGCATCGTAACACCGGCTTTTTCCATGAGGTCCGTGCGATACATGATCATCGACGACTCACCATAGAACGGTGCCGCATAAAGGCTGCCGCTATGGCTCAGTCCGGCGCGCATTGCGGGCAGGATATCGTCTTTGTCATATTCGGCCGGCAGGTCGTCGAGCGAGACGAGCCATTCGTTTGCCGCCCAGATCGGGGTCTCGTACATGCCGATGGTCAAGACGTCGAACTGACCGCCCTTTGCGGCGATGTCCTGAGTGACGCGCTGACGCAGGACGTTCTCTTCAAGAGTGACCCACTCGACCGTATGACCGGTCTTTGCCGTGAAGTCTTCCGTCAGACCCTGCATACGGATCATGTCGCCATTGTTCACGGTCGCGATCGTGATCGTTTCCGCAAAGGCGCTGGTTGTTGTGATCAAAGTAAGTGCTGTGACCGCACGTAATGCGTTCTTCAAATACATCCTATGTCCTCCCTGGCTTGGATGTTGACCAAACCTTGAGGCAATAATTACCCGGCGTCAAGAAAAAATTTGCGCGCGTAAAATTTTAGGCGGACGCGCGTAACACCAACCGAGCTGCGAACAGGGTTTCCTCGCGGTCGTTGAAGGTGCCGCCGGCTTCGATCAGGTCATTTAATGTTCCGAAGGCATGGTTCGCGACGGAATCATAGTCATGAGCTGCTGTCGTCAGTGAAGGGCAGGTGAACCTGGAGAAGGGGTGATCGTCATGCGATGCGACCCGCAATGCGCAACCTTCTCCGCGGCCAACCCGAAAACCTTTTTCGTAACAGGCAGATAGGAGGCCGATTGCGAGACGGTCGTTGCTGCAAAGGATCGTGTCGGTCGGAAATCCATGCACCTCCAGAATTCGGAGTGCACCCTGGCGGCCAATCTCTTCAAAGGCCCACCCTTCGCCTTCAACCTTGACCACATGAGGTTCGAAACCGAGCTTGTCCATCATCTCGAGGTAGGCGGCTCGGCGCTTGTTTGCGTTCGGGTTCGCAGGCGTGGTCATCTCGAAAAAACATGGCGGCTCGCCCGATCGCGTCAGGTATTCGACGGTCTGCGAGACGAAACTGAAATTGTCCGAGCCGACAAATGCCTCGCCAATTCCTTCAATATTACTGTCGAACAGTACCGTCGGGACGTCCTTGCAGAATTTTTCAATATAGCTGTGGTCGGATGCACGGCCGAGCGGTGCAAGCAGCACTCCGGCTGGTTTCAAGGAGCGCAGGCTTCCCAGTATGTCGTTCTCCAGGCTTTGTTGACCGTGAGAGCTGAACAGGATCGGCCAATAGCCGGCGTCAATGCAGCGTCGCTCAATGTTTCGGGCGATTTCAGCGAAAAAAGGGTCGGCCAGATAGGGAACAACAATCCCGATATTCTTGGTCAGTCGGCGGTTCTGGTTGATCGCAAAGATGTTGGGGCGGAAATCGTAACGCTCAAGCGCTTGCTCGATCCGCTCACGCGTTGACTGGCGCACGCTGTCAGGATCATTGAAGTATTTCGATACGGTCGGTCTGGAGATCCCGCTGACGGCGGCAAACTCCTCCATGTTCCTGATTTTTCGATCCGTCATCAGTTGCCTTGACGCTCCGCCCATTATCGTTTCTGGTCAAGTTCCTACTGCCAAGTGGGCGGCAAAAACTTTCCGCGTGTAAAATTTTTTATTTACAATAGAAACTTTGCATTGGTCGGGTCAAGAAACAACGTCGCCAATATTTGCCGGCTATCCCATCAAATTCTCATGATTGAAGGGAAATCCGGCCACGATATCAGGTGTGTAGGTCACATCGGCGGAAAGCCTGGCTGAAGGCAGGTGTCGTCGCAATCGGGGCGCGCTCTGCGACTGGAGGCAGTCGCCTTGTCAGCCAAACCAGCGCTTCAGCCAGCGCCGGAAGCCGCTTGTGGCTTCGTTGGCGCGCTGTTGAGCATTCGCCTTGGCCTGTTCGGCGTTCTCTCCGACATCATCCATAAAGTCGTCGATCCCTTCCACGACCGGATCAATCCGCTTTTTCTTGAAAAGGCTCATGGTGCGGAGCACGAGCAATGCGAGCGCGGACAGCACCAGGATGAAGATGATGTTGAACCAGGGTATCAGCAGAACATCCGGACCTTCCACCTCTTCGATATCGATTGCGTTTGGAAAGATCGTGAAGAGTTCAATGCGCCAGCCGTAATGGGTGACGGCAATCCAGACCTCGTCCTCTTTCTTGGCCAGGTCCTGCGCTTGTGCAGTAATGTTGCTGGAATCGAACTTGAAATAGGGCGGCCAGCCCCAGTCGGTGTCTTCGTTTCGGTAAACGCGTGGTTTCCCGTCCGGCCAAACCGTATTGATGAAGCGGACGTCCCTGGTCCAGTTCGGATTGGTTCCTGCATCAGGAGCAGCCCAGAACCAGGACGAAGAACCAATGTCCATTCTTTTGACGTCCGTGCCGACGATCCGCACGACATCGCGGCCCGGCAAAGTGTAGTGGGCGAATACCACGATGATCAGCACCAGCGGGATGCCAATGATCCATTTAAGATACTTGATCAATCGTCGTCGTCCTCATCGTCGTCCTCATCATCGTCGTCGTCGTCACGGGTTTTGGGTATGGCTCCCCAGGGTCCCATGTTCTGACCGAAGCCATAATCCAGGTAATCTTCTTGCATTCCCGGTTCGGCTCCAAACAGTTCGCGGCGCGTGCCAGCCTTGTCGACCATATATTCTTCGGCGAGGAATTGTGCGACGAAGGTCTTCTTGGGTTCGCTCCATGTTCGGTAGTGGTCGTAAAATGCATCCTTGTGACAGATGAACAGTTGCCTGAAGTCGAGTGGTGTCAACTCAGCCAGGAGCCTGTTGACCAACATCTTGTCCGAATGATCGCTTGACCGGAAAAGATAAAAGAAAGCCGGGTCGTCCGGATCCGGCCAGCGAACCTTTCTGCCGGCGGCCATTCGGCGCACGGCGCTTTCCAGTGCATGGTAAGCCTCCGGCAGGTCGCTATGGTATTTTCGCTTGAGGTTGCGCAGATCCCGTCGCGAAATGTCTGAAAGGTCTTCGCCGAGCGACGCGGCCAGGTCGATCGCGACGAAGTCGAGTTTCTGGTTGAGGATGTCAATTGCATCGGCACCCAAAACGTCGTGGATGGCCTCGATCAAACCGTTCCTTGTCAGGTATGTTGCAATCGCCTTTCGGTCCTGCAGTGTCAGCACATACTTGACGGGCAAGTCTGAAACGATGTCCACATTTCTGGAGGCGATGCACGCGGTGCGTTTCACGTCGCGGAAAACATAAAGCCCGCCATAGTGCGAGGTGTGGAAGTTGCCTTCCTCAAAACTTTGCGTTTCCAGTTTCAACGGCGTGCGGATGATGTCGCCCGTATGTTTGGACAACTCGATCATCTCGGCAATCAGCACATCGTCCCACCATCCATCCGGCTCGCTCATGAATGCGTGGATCTTTGAAGAGAGTTCCTCGCTGGCCTCGACATGTGCGCCGACCGTGTCAGCCTCGATATCGATCTGACGGATGTCAAAAAGATCAAGCGGCGAGCGGATCGTATAGACCGTGTTCAGCAGCTCGCCGACCACCGCATCGTGCAGTGTGAGCGCAAACAGCTGCTCTTCATTCTGGTCGATGTAGCGCCGTAAAACGGTGCGGGAGAAGGAGAAATGGGCGTTGAGCAGAGGTGCTGTTTTTTGCGCAGTCGACAAGACGATGAACAGCCGATTGCAGCCGTGTGGATTAAGATAGTTCGGATCGTCCAACTCGTCACCGATCTCCGGCGAAAATCCGGAGATGTCGATATGGAATTCCTCCAGCTGAGTGGTCTTTCCGGTCAGATGTTCCAGGGCGCGATTATACCGGCTCACCATGGAAGGCGACGTCACCTCCACTAGATTGCCGAACATCAGCCCATGTCTGACCAGACGCATCATGAGCGGGATGTCTCTATGAAGCGTTTCTTGGCTTCTTCCATACGCTGCATGTCTCGCACGGCATTTTCAATCGCGGCCTCGTCGGACTTGTCCGCATAGCGGAACTCGCTGTCGGCGTAGCGATTGATCTCCTGGATAACCATTTCGATCGTGATCGGTTGCGCCAGCTCCGCGATCATGGACTTCTTGGTTTCATAGTCCTTGAACAGGAAAAGATCAGGGTTTTCCATCCATTCGTCCGGCAATTCGAAGTCCATCGCGCGCACTTTGACGGCGTCAGTGATGTTCTTGATTGCACGGCCGGTGAAACGTTCGTCTGCTTCTTGAATGGCTTTCAGGTATGCACCCAGTTTGGCTATGGTATCCAGCGCTCCAATATCGGAGCTGATCTTCTGAAAAACGTTCAACAGTGCATCTTCCTGTGGCTGCGAATGACTGTCATAGGACGCCGCCACGGCTTTCTTGATTGCCTGGGCTTCAAAAAGGTCATGGTTGCCGACAGGGATCGCGTGGTTCTTGCCCATCAGCAGATGCAGAATGTCGATATAGTCTTCACGGGTCTGAGGTCCGTCGACGAGAAAGCGGGCACCGGCCCGCTGGCGCAAGGCATCGTCTACATTCTCCGGATAGTTGGAAAACATTCCGAACGTGCAGTTGCCGCGCACGACGGTATTGGCGCCGGCAAAGCTTTCCATCAGAACCGCCGTGATCTCCAGCTGACCGGCAGATGACTGCCGGTCGCCGCGCTTGCCCGCAAGCTGGTCGATGTCGTCGATCGTGCCGAAGCCGATCACATTCGGGTCGGTCACGTTACGAATGAAAGCCTTGGCGTTCTGGGCCGACTTGCCCTGGTAACTGTCGATGCTCTCCGTCGACAGGTTTTCGTAGCGAAACGGGTATCCGGCCACTGCACAATATTCATTGATCATGCCGGCCATCATTTGAATGAGCGTGGTTTTACCGGTGCCCGGTTTGCCGTCGCCCATAAACGTGAAAATGAAGCCTCCGAGCTCGGCAAACGGATTCAGTTTGCGCTCAAAGTCATAAGCCATCACCATCTTTGACAGCTTCATTGCCTGGTATTTTGCAATGTGATTGCCCACGACCTCTTCGGGTTTCTTGAACGCCATGGTCAACGTCGTCGTGCGGGCCCGGGCCGAGGGAGTAAAGCCGGTGATCTCAAAATCGTCAGCCTCAACCCGGTACCGGTCATCCGAGAAGGGCTTCAGGGAAGTGTTGCCTTCCGCGCGCAAGGTAACCTTTTCCATCAACTGTTCGCAGAACGAGGTAATCAGGGCCACCAGTTGACTATCGGTTTCAATGCCGGCGGAAGTGATTTCCTGGTCGAGTTCCCAAAGTGCGCCGTGCAATGCAAGTTGGTCGTTGTCGATCAGGATTTCCTCTACTTCGCCGCATTGGATGTCCGTTTCGCCACTCTCGGCAGCAAGGCCGGACAGAAGAAAGTCCGTCATGTTTGCAAAGACGTGGAGTGAAATCAGAGCAGAGGCGGAAAGAAGTTCCTGAAAGCGCACCTTATGCGAAGCATCGAGTGAACCAGCCAGATTGGAGCGTTTGAGATCTGCAAGGCCCGTCTGTTCGGAGAACTGGTCTGCGGTAACCTGCGCTACGGAAAGCGCTCGGCGGAGCGCGCGCAGGATGTTTGCCTGCGTCGGTGTTGTCAGAACATCGTCGTCGCTCTCCAGGATTCGAGCTGTCAGCTGGACACCTTCGGGGCGCGCCGTTGACCGGGTGACCAGGCCCGGAGTGGTCGACCGAAACCGGCGCCGGCCGCCCAGCCCGGGTGAGCGTTCGCGCACCATGTCGGGTTCGCGCCTTGCGGCAATGCGCGGCGTGTGGTCGAACCCCTCAAGCAAGGCTTCCGCGAATTTGTATTTCTCGCGGATCTTGTCTTCTTTCAGTTCCATCAGGTCGTTGGTCAGGGTCACGCGAAAAACCTATTTGTAGCTGAGAATTTTGCCATTCGGGCTGACGGCATATTTGCGGATATGGGCAAACCCGGGTGGGTCGAGTTCTTCCAGTACCTGGTAAGGCCGCTGTGGCAAGATCAGAGATCGCTGCTGATGTGTGTGGCCTGCAGTGTCTGTGTCTTCCTGGGCGGACGTCGCAAGTGGGTCCAGCTGAAAAATCTGACGCTCGACAGTTGAGAAAAACCCGCTCGGTTCATATTCGATATTGGCAGCCAACAGTGTTTCTGTCGTCCAGGCCAGTGCCCAGTCCTCGCCCGGTTTTTGCCCGGCCTGCGCCAGAACTTCACGCAAGGGGCCAGATTGCTGCGTGAATGTGTGGCTGTACATCGGGCCAACGAAAAACCGCCTCAGGCGTTTGGGGTGGATATCGTCGAAGTCGCGATCAAACCCACGCGCAATCGTCAGGAGTTTCAGGGACGCTGCCGATTGAGCCACAAGCTGACTCTGGACGCGGGGCCATCGGCGCTCGTCTTTGGCAAGTGGCCGCCTGCCGGTGTCTTCAAGGTCCAGGATATAGATCAACGGAATATTCTGCTGGCTGTCATAAACCGCCCAATGCAGCCGATACCGACGCCGTTTTTCGCTGAGATTTCCGGACCATGCAATTCTCGGGTCGTTGCGCGCCCAGAACAGTTCCGCATTGGCCAGCTCATCATAATACTGGCGTTCGGAGGCTGCGAACTGCAGGTTTACCGGAACTGTATTCTCCTGGAGGATATGGTTGACCATCGCCAGTTTCAGATCGCGCATTGTCGGCAGCGATCTGAGATGGTTTTGCGCCTGCATGGCATCATTGGCCATCTGCAGAAGCTCCTGGTAGACAGGGAAGCCGCTGTCCTGGCGATCGATGCTCAGAAGGTTGGGCAGCTTGTCGGAGACTCGTCCCGCAAGCAGATACTTGTAGGAAAGCGCCGTAAAGGTTCCTGACAATCGGTCCAGGTAGGCCTGCAGGATAGGGATTTCACTTGCCAGTGCCGTGTTCTCAGAGACAACACTATCGGCGACGCCTTTCAAGTGCGAGATGATGCGCTCAAATTTGGCGAAGTAGCGCCGCGTTTCATGCGCTTCTTCCAGTGTCCTGTGATCCAGGGTCAGATCCAAGGCTCAGTCCTCAACCCCTAGGCGCCATAGGCATTTTTGTCGTGCTTGTCGACGATCTGCTGGAACCGGCGAGCAAACCGTTCGTCCGATTTTGCCTTTTCTTCCAGAACTTTGCGCGCAAACACCATGTGGTCCTCGTGCGCTTCCATCATGTCCGCCATGCGCTGGTTCGTGGCGGATCCGATGGCGGCCATGGCCGATTGCGCTTCCTTGTCGGTCGCAACGCCAATCTCGTTGATCTTGTGGGCAATGTCCTGTTGCTGCGCAGTCTTCAAGGATTTCACGAGAGCATCATAAAGAACAACGCGTTGTTTGGTGTCCGTCTGCAGCTTGTTGATCAGGACCATCTGCGTTGCGGCCTGGTTCTGCAGGCTGTCGACCCAGGTCTTGCCCTTTTCGATGTAGCGCTCAAGCGTCTGGCTTTCTGCCAGTTTGACCTGTTCTTCCTGGGCGAGCCGATTGTACTCAGCGTTCTTTTCCGCTAGCTGGCTCTCCAGTTTGGTGCGCTCAGCAGCGTCGGTTTCAACGGAGATCTTGTTTTCAAGGGCAATAATATCCGGATCCATGGCCAGGATTTTTGCCTTGATGTCCTCAAGCGTCCCGACCGTTTGCTCGCGCTGTGAGAGTGTTTCGCCCAAATTGGTTTCAACGCGTTTGCTGTGTTCGTTCAGGGTGTTGAGCTGGTCCTGCAGAAGCTGTCCAATAACATTGGATTTGGTGATCAAGTCCTGCAGCTTGTCGTCGATGCTGGCGCTGCGCATCCGCTCCTGGCGGATACTGTCCGACCGTGCCTTTGAGAAGATTCCGATGAAGCTTTCCCAGCCGGTTTTGGACCGCATGGCGTCGAAGTCCTTGGAAAAGGTCGCTGTCACATCGTCAAGCCCCATGATGAGTTCGGCAATGTTGGCACCCATCAGTTCGGTGTGGGCATGCACGTCATCCAGCGTCGCGTTTTCAATGTCGATGGAAATGTCCTGGCCGGCATCGAGTTTCGTGCGCGCCGATTCAATTTTTGAGGTCAGTTCGTCAATCTTCTGGCGCGCTGCTGCCACTTCCGTTTTAGACTTTTCAATCTGAGCGTTGAAATCCGCCATTTGACCATTCCCGAAATTGATAATTTTTACGTATTCTATTTAACAACTCTCCATGGAAATACAATTACAACGCGCTATCTCCGGTCCGTTAACCCGGTTGTAAATCCCGTTCCCGGGTTTGCGTTGCCGATCCGCCTGAATCGCTTTATTCCAAAAAAGCTTTCGTAGAAACCGATATGGGACAATAGCTCCTCCAACGGCAAAGACCAGGCGACAAGTGACTGAGCCTGCTTTGGGAATTCGGTTTCGAAATTTGATGATATGGCAAAATTGATTGACGTATGTCAGTTCGTTGCGCGACATTGAGTTCCTGAAGGAGGGGTGATGGTCAAGCCGACAGTGCATGATATCGCGCGCGAAGCCGGCGTCAGTCTGTCGACGGTCGACAGGGTTCTCAATGGCCGTGCTGATGTGCGACCAAAAAATGCCGAGCGGGTCAAGGCTGCCGTCAGAAAGCTTGGATATGTGCGCGACACCAACGCTGCCAATCTTGCCAAGCAAAGGCGATACAAATTTGCTTTCGTACTGCCCGAGGGCCCTAATCACCTGGTTGAAACCATTGTTGCCGCCATTCACGAAGCGACCTGGGCTCAGGTCGCTGACCGAACCGAGTTCCGCATCCTGTCGGTCAATGCCGCTGATCCGCATGCCGTCGTCGACAACCTGAATGCACTCGATCTGTCATCACTCGACGGCGTTGCGATCATGGTTCCGGAAACGCCGCAGGTTCGCGACGCCATTGCGCACATCAAAAGTGCCGGCATTTATGTGGTTGCGCTGGTCTCCGATTTGCCGAATTCCGGATGCGACTATTTTGCAGGAATCGACAACTTTTCTGCCGGTAAGACAGCCGGAGCACTCCTTGGCAAGTTTCTGCGAAACGAAACAGGAAGTATCCTCGTCGTCACCAATTCAATGGTCGCTCGTGACAGCATCGAGCGTCGCTTCGGGCTTGATGAAGTGCTTTCTCGTGAATTTCCTTTGCTCAAGACGCTGCCGACAATCGAGTTTCATGACGACGCAGAACGTATCCGCGAGACTTTGGGCCATGCTGTGGGTGCCAATCCCGACCTTAAGGCGGTTTATTCGATGGGGTCTGGCAACACGGTCATGCTGGATGCGCTGAGGGCTCAATCCGGGGTGGAGGACCTGATCGTCATTGCGCATGACCTGACCGCGGTGACGCGTCAGGCGCTTCTTGATGGGGAACTTGACGCGATCATTGCCCAGAATGTCGGTCATCTCGTCCGCAGCGCAATCCGTGTCTTGCGGGCCAAGTGCGACCGTGCCGATATCTATGAGGCACAGGAAAAAATCCGTATTGAGATCATCATGCGTGAGAATCTCTATTGATTTTTGAAGTTTGATCTGACGACGAAGACTTCTTTTTAGTTGATATTTTTCAATAATTTACTCCGTAATCGAGTACGGTTCTTCATTGCTTTTACGTCAAAAAGAAAGACGTATGTCAGTTTTTATGTTGACCAGACATACGTATGTCAATTACCGTCAGCGCGCACTTGGAGGAGTGCGTTGCCCCGGCAGGTGCCGGCGCACCACCAATTCGGGAGGATTACATCCATGAAAACTGCGAAGTTATTCGCGGCGACCGCATTTGCCGCCATGAGCGGGCTTTCTGTCTCCAACGCGCAGGCCGCTGACTTGACGCTTTGCTGGGCAGCCTGGGATCCGGCGAACGCTCTTGTAGAGCTGTCGAAGGAATTCGAAGCGGAGTCCGGCCACACAATGAAGTTTGAGTTCGTGCCCTGGCCGAACTTTGCCGACCGGATGCTCAATGAACTGAATTCAGGCGGCAAGCTTTGCGACCTGTTGATCGGCGACAGCCAGTGGATCGGCGGCGGTGCTGAAAACGGTCATTATGTCAAGCTGAACGAGTTCTTCGACAAGGAAGGCATCAGCATGGACGATTTCGCTCCGGCGACCGTTTATGCCTATTCCACCTGGCCGAAAGGCACGCCGAATTATTATGCGCTTCCGGCAATGGGCGACGCCAACGGCTGGTTCTATCGCAAGGATTGGTTTGCTCTTCCTGAAATTCAGGAAGCTTTCAAGTCAGAGCATGGTCGCGATCTGGCGCCCCCGAAGACACAGGCGGAACTTCTTGAGATTGCCCAGTTCTTCCAAGGTCGGGAGATTGACGGTCAGACGCGCTACGGCGCTGCGATCTTCACCGAGCGCGGATCGGAAGGCATCACCATGGGCGCAACAAGCGCCATGTACCCGTTCGGCTTCAAGTATGAAATGACGCCCGGCAAGTATGACATGGAAGGCGCGGTCAATTCGCCTGAAGCTGTTGCCGGTCTTGAGTTCTACAAAGAACTCTACAAAACCGGAACACCTCCGGGCTACACCGACAGCTACATGGAACAGTCGCTTGATGCCTTCAAATCAGGTCAGGTGGCAATCGCCATGAACTGGTTTGCATTCTTCCCCGGTCTTTATGCAGATCCGGACATCGGTGGCGACAAGATCGGTTTCTTTGTGAACCCGGGACAGAACAAGGAAGCCTCAACGCTTGGCGGACAGGGCATCTCCGTTGTGGCCTATTCAGAGAACCAGGATGCGGCACTTGAATACATCAAGTGGTTTGCTCAGCCTTCCGTTCAAAAGAAATGGTGGGATCTCGGCGGCTATTCCTGTCACGTGAGCGTTCTCAACGACCCGGGTTTTGCCGACAGTGCCCCATTTGCGTCCGACTTCCTTCTCGCCATGGATGGTGTCATGGATTTCTGGCAGGAGCCGGCCTATGCCGAGTTGTTGCTGGCCATGCAGAAGCGTCTTCATGACTACGTCGTTGCCGACCAGGGAACGGCCAAGGAAGCTCTCGACAAACTGATCGGGGACTGGACCGAAACCTTCGAAGACGAGGGTAAGCTCTAAGCGAGCGTGAACTGCAGGCAGCCGCATCCAAGGTGGCTGCCTGCCACTGAAAGTCTGGCCCGAGTGGGCTGACCGATTGCGCCCGGCCCCAAGCGAAATTTCGGTGCGACCAACGCATCCTGCACGGGTCAGCCTCTTTCATTCCATGGACCTTAAGAAGGGCGGCTTATGTCCGACACTCCCATCGACCGCATAGCTAAGGCGACGCCTCCAGGCGTCGCCGGTAAAATCAAAGGGCTTTCCGATCGCGCGATAGCGTGGCTGTTTGTTGCCCCGACGATCTTCCTGCTGCTTGCGGTGAATATTTTCCCGTTGATCTGGACGATCAACCTGAGTTTCACGAATTTTCGCGCCAACAGGCCGAACAGGGAAGTCGACTATATCGGGCTTCGAAACTACGAGCGCATTCTGACCGATGGCGACATCTGGCTGACAATGCAGGCAACGGCTCACTTCCTGTTCTGGACGATTTTTCTGCAGGTCCTGATCGGTTTCACACTTGCCTGGCTGATCAATCGCAAGTTCAAGGGCAACGATCTCTGGACGACACTGATCGTCCTGCCGATGATGCTGTCTCCTGCTGTGGTGGGCAACTTCTGGACGTTTCTCTACCAGCCGCAGATCGGCCTCTTCAACTACGGGATCTCCTTTCTCACGGGTGTCGATCCCTCCTCTTTCCAGATGATCGGCGATGTCGCTCTCGCGCCCTGGGCAATTGTAATTGTCGACACCTGGATGTGGACACCCTTTGTCATGCTCATTTGTCTGGCAGGGCTTCGATCGATACCTGACTACATTTATGAGGCAGCGGAAATCGACCGTGCCAGCCGATGGCGCCAGTTCTGGACCATCACCGTTCCCATGGTGCTGCCATTCCTGATGCTGGCCGTGCTCTTCCGCGGTATCGAGAATTTCAAGATGTTCGATCTGGTCGTCCAGCTGACCGGCGGTGGACCTGGTTCTGTCACCGAACTCACCTCCATCAACCTGAAGCGTGAAGCCTTCGAGAAATGGCGAACCGGATATGCGTCCGCCTACGCGATCATTTTGTTCGTGACTGTGTTCGGTCTGGCTTCGATCTACGTGAAGGCGCTTAACAAGGTGAAAGAAAGATGAGCAGCTATTCCATCACAGAACCGTCTGCACGACAGAAGTGGGTGGCTGGCTCTCTGGTCATTGCCTACGCGGTGATCACGCTCCTACCGCTGGTCTGGATCCTGACCACCGGCTTCAAGTCGCCGAACGATGCCATCGCCTACCCACCGAAAGTGGTCTTCGAGCCATCCCTGGAAGGGTATGTGAACCTCTTCACAACGCGAACGCGCGTCACACCCGAACAGCTGGAAGCGCTTCCACCGCCTGCGACCTGGTATGAGGAAATTGTGCGGGACCGCGACATGGTAATTGCCGGTCCGTCCCGCTACGGCGAACGCTTCCTCAATTCCGTCATTATCGGCTTCGGATCCACCTTCCTCTCGGTTTTCCTGGGAACGCTTGCCGCCTATGCCTTCTCGCGTTTCAAGGTGCCACTGAAGGATGATCTCCTGTTCTTCATCCTGTCGACCCGAATGATGCCTCCGATTGCGGTCGCCATTCCGATCTTCCTGATGTTCCGCACTCTGGGGCTCTCCGACACCCATCTGGGTATGATCCTTCTCTATACGGCCGTGAACATTTCGCTGGCTGTCTGGCTGCTCAAGGGCTTCATCGATGAGATCCCGAGAGAATACGAGGAGGCTGCACTGATCGACGGCTACACGCGGTTCCAGGCATTTTACAAGGTGGTATTGCCTCAGGCGGCAACCGGGATCGCTTCGACAGCCATCTTCTGTCTGATCTTTTCCTGGAATGAATATGCCTTTGCGGTGCTGCTGACATCGGGCACGGCCCAGACGGCGCCCCCATTCATCCCGACCATTATCGGTGTCGGTGGCCAGGACTGGCCGGCGGTTGCAGCAGGGGCAACGTTGTTCCTGGTTCCGGTCATGGTTTTCACGGTTCTTCTCCGCAAGCACCTTCTGCGCGGCATAACCTTCGGAGCGGTACGCAAATGAGTGAGTTTGTCAGCGGATTGGCCCGCTTTCGCCGCGGGTCCTGGGAAATGCTCGCATCCATTCTGATCGCCGTCGGTGTGATCATGCTGATGCAACCGCTTTTCCTCTGGGCCTACACCTATTCCTTCATAGTCACGCTGACCGGAACGGTGATGTTCATCGTTGTCAGCCATTTTCCGGAGTAACCGTCATGGCTGAAATCGTGATCAGGAACCTCAGAAAGGAATTCGGTGACTTCACGGCCGTGCAGTCCTCTTCCTTCAAGATCGAGGACGGCGAGTTCTTCATGCTGCTTGGCCCATCCGGCTGTGGCAAGACAACGACGCTTCGTATGATCGCCGGACTGGAACTGCCGACCTCGGGCGAAATCTATATTGATGGCGAGGAGGTTGGTCAGAAACCGGCGAGCAAACGCGACATCGCCTTTGTTTTCCAGATGTTTGCGCTTTATCCGCACATGAACGTGCGCAAGAACATCAGCTACCCGTTGATCAGTCAGGGCATGCCCAAGAGCCAGGTCAAAGAAAAGGTCGGTGAAGTTTCGAGGATCCTCGGCATTGAGGACATCCTCGATCGTCCGGTCGGCGGACTGTCAGGTGGCGATCGCCAGCGTGTCGCATTGGGCCGGGCAATCGTCCGCGATCCCAAGGCGTTCATGATGGATGAGCCGCTCGGGGCCCTTGATGCGGAGTTTCGCGAGCGGATGGCTGAAGAGCTGCGCGCACTCCATGACAGGATGAACGCAACCACTGTCTATGTGACACACGATCAGCTGGAAGCCATGCAGATGGGCGACAAGATTGTCGTCATGAACCATGGTGTGATCGAACAATTCGGTACGCCGCAGGACATCTACGACAAGCCTGCCACCATGTTCGTTGCAGATTTCATAGGCTCGCCCTCAATGAACTTTCTGCGCTTCCATGGTGAGGTACACGCCGGTTCTTCATCGGTGCAAATGCACCACGAGGATCTTGCTGTTCCAATGCTTCAGGAGCCATTTGAAGGCGACATGGTCTTCGGCAGCAGGCCGGAGCACATATCCCTTTCGGACAATGCCGGGTTCCGCAGCGAGGTTCTTGCGGCCGAATATCTCGGCACCACGCAAATCGTAACGCTGAAATCAACGAGTGGAGAGCTGAAAGCCCGAATACCCTCCGACAACAAAGTGCGTGCAGGCGAACATGTCGGGCTGGAATTCAACGGGTCTACGGTAACCCTGTTCGACAACCAGTCGGGTCGCGCATTGAGGTCCTCTCTGAATGAAGGAGTGCTGGCCCATGGCTGAGGTCAAACTTGCCAATCTGTCAAAGGCATTCGGTGACACGCAGGCCGTTGACGATGTCACGATGACCATTGCAAACGGTGCCTTTGTGACCTTGCTTGGACCGACTGGGGCCGGCAAAACCACGATCCTGCGTCTGATTGCAGGTCTTGAGCAGCCCGATCAGGGCGATGTCATGATCGGTGGTCGTTCCGTGGCCAACGACACGCCGGCACAGCGCAATGTCGCCATGGTTTTTCAGCAGTATTCGCTGTATCCGCATCTCAGCGTTCGCGACAACCTGGCCTTTCCGCTGCGTTCGCCGTTGTTGAAGACGCCCAAACAGGAAATCGACAGAAAAGTTGCGGAAGTGGCCGATGTCCTGAAGATTTCCCACAAACTGAACAACAAGGCGACCAATCTGTCCGGTGGTGAAATGCAGCGTGTCTCGATCGGGCGCGCCCTTGTGCGCTCGCCGTCCATCTACCTCATGGATGAACCGCTGAGTTCGCTCGATGCCAAGCTGCGGTCCGACCTCAGGATTGAGCTGAAGCGCATTCAGGAAAGTCTGGGGGCGACGATGCTCTACGTAACGCACGACCAGATCGAGGCAATGACCATGGCAACCCATGTCGGAGTGCTTGACGAAGGACGTCTCGTCCAATTCGGAACGCCGCGAGAGATCTATGAAGATCCGGTCAATCTTTATGTCGCCGGACGGTTGGGACAACCGCGGATAAATGTGTTGCCTGCCGACATGTTCGCCGGGGCGCCGTCCGGTGCCAAAACAATCGGGCTTCGACCTGAGCACATTGCTCAAGGTGAGGGAAAGCCATCGCAGATCAGGCGCGTTGAGCATCTTGGAGACCAGACTCGCCTGCATTTGTCGCTAGATGGGCATGAGATCGTCACCTTGTCGGAAAGTCGCACAACATATGAACCTGGCGACACGCTTGCCATTCAGCCACGCAATCCACTGTTTTTTGACGCCAGCGGCGCCAGAATTGCCTGAGGAGACGGGACATGAAGCAGTTTATCAACACCAAGGAAACGCTCGTCACTGAAGCGATTGACGGGACGCTCAGAACCGCAGGCGGACGGCTGGCCCGACTGGATGGCTATCCTCATATCAAGGTTGTCGTACGCACGGACTGGGACAAGTCGAAAGTGGCGCTGGTCTCAGGCGGGGGATCCGGTCACGAACCGAGCCATGCCGGGTTTGTCGGTCAGGGCATGTTGACTGCAGCTGTCTGCGGCGAGGTCTTCGCGTCTCCTTCGGTCGACGCGGTGCTGGCAGGAATTCTGGCCGTCACGGGCAAAGCCGGTTGCTTGCTCATCGTGAAAAACTATACGGGAGATCGCCTCAACTTCGGTCTGGCCGTCGAACGCGCCCGTGCCTTCGGTCTGAAGGTCAATATGGTCATTGTCGATGATGACGTTGCCTTGCCGGACTTGCCTCAGGCAAGGGGCGTTGCCGGTACGCTGTTCGTGCACAAGATTGCCGGGGCCCTGGCCGATCAGGGTGCCGACCTCGATACAATCACTGCTGCAGCGGAGCAGGCGATCAAGGGGGCGATTTCCATCGGAATGTCACTGGACACCTGCACAATTCCTGGCTCGCCGAAGGAAGACAGGATTGCCGTTGGCAAAGCCGAACTCGGACTGGGCATCCACGGAGAAGCCGGCATCGAACAGGTTGAGTATTCCAACGCCAAGGCAGCGATGGCCATGGTGGTCGAACGCCTGGCTCCAAACCTGGCTCCCGGGCCACATGTTGCGATCCTGAACAACCTCGGCAGCACGACGCCTCTCGAAATGTCGGTTCTTCTTGAGGAGATGACAGCCTCTCGGATCGGCAGCCAAATCCGCTGGGTCATTGGCCCGGCGGCGATGATGACGTCTCTCGATATGCATGGATTTTCCGTCTCGATGTTGCCGGTGGGCAAGGCCGAAGAGGCGTTGTTGCAGGCTCCCGTAGCCCCATGGGCATGGCCGGGATGTCTGGCGCTCGGCCCTGTTTCCGTGCGACCGCTGCCGGACGGGTTGTCCCCGATCCTGCCGTTGCCGTCGAAAAACCCGGAAACCCGCGCGTTCATCGAGCGGTGCTGCAATATCCTGATTGACGCCGAAGCTGACCTGAATGCACTCGATGCAAAGTCGGGTGACGGCGACACCGGAAGCACACTGGCAACGGCCGCTCGCGCGCTGATCCAGGCCCTTGACCGGCTCCCGCTGGCTGACCTGACCCAGCTTTACCGTGCCGTGGGACTGGAGCTTAGCCAGACCATGGGTGGGTCGTCCGGGGTGTTGCTCGCGATTTTCTTTGCGGCCGCTGGCGATGCCTCTTCCAGCGGGCATGGTGCAATCGGCGCTTTGAAGGCGGGGCTCGACCGTATCATGCAAGTTGGCGGAGCTGAGCCGGGTGACCGCACAATGATCGACGCTTTGATGCCGGCCCTGAATGCCCTTGAGAACGGCATCGGGGCTGCCGCCGCGGAGGCACGTCAGGGCGCTGACGCGACAGCTCGAATTACCCGAGCACGGGCAGGGCGGGCGTCTTATGTGTCTGAGGCGAACCTCTCAGGTCACAATGACCCCGGCGCTGAAGCCGTTGCGCGCCTGCTTGAGCAGTTGGCTGAAGCACCGGCTTTGACTTCCCAGTCGGCTTGATGTCCGACCCCTTCCGGCCGGTGCTGGCAACGGTTTCCGGCCGGACTTTTTTGTCTTCCTGTTCCAGGGCCTAAGCGATCGCCAACCTTTTTTGCGTGTCCGCCTCGGCAGATCTGTGTCGACCCGAGCAATTCAGTCCGTTGTCGGCTTAAGCCAATCTAGGTCTTGCCATCGCACTCAATTCATCACAAACTTCGGCAAATTTATCAGGCAGCTGTGATGTTTCATGAGGCATATCGATAAAATCCATGATCCTGCAAAGCGTCCGCATTTCCAGACCTGTGCCTGGGCGTGGGGCATTTGGCGTTTTGGGCTTGATAAAAGTTATAACGTATAACTATTATAGTTCATCACTTGATCGGGTAGGAGGAATCCGGTCTTGTTTTGAAGTTGATCGAACAGGGAGGACATAATGATCAACTTGCATAAGAAGGTTGCAAGACTGGCCGTAGCGGCCACTGTTTCTGCGATTGCACTTGCGGGCACGGCGTCCAGCACGGTTGCGCAGGAAGTTACGCTTCGTCTGCATCAGTTTCTGCCGGCTCAGGCAAATGTTCCCAAGAACGTGCTGGACCCTTGGGCGGACAAGATTGAAGCGGAATCCGACGGTCGCATCAAGATCGAGCGCTATCCGGCCATGCAGTTGGGCGGCAAACCGCCGGAGTTGATCAACCAGGTAATCGACGGTGCCGTCGACATTGTCTGGACGGTGGCCGGATACACGCCGGGCCGTTTTCCGCGCGCGGAAGTGTTCGAGCTTCCCTTCACGATGACCGACGCTGAGTCAATGTCCAGGGCCTACTGGAAGCTGGCTGAAGAAACCATGATGGATGAAGACTTCAAGCTGTTCAAACCGCTTGGTCTTTGGGTCCATGGCCCGGGTGTCATCCATTCCAGCAAGCCAATCACCACACTTGACGATCTGAACGGGGTCAAGCTGCGCGCACCGACCCGCGTGACGAACAAGCTGTTTTCCAATCTTGGAGCGACACCGGTCGGCATGCCTGTTCCGGCAATACCGGAAGCACTCAGCAAAGGCGTGATCGATGCGTCGGTTATTCCCTGGGAAGTTGTCGGTGCGCTCAAGGTAAATGAGCTTGTCGGCAATCACACTGAATTCCCGGGTGACGCGCTCTACACCACATCCTTCATTTTTGCGATGAACAAGGACAAGTACGACGCGCTGCCGGATGACCTGAAGGCGATAATCGATGCCAATTCGGGTGAAGACTTCTCGGCTTTTGCCGGCAAGCAGATGCAGACAGATGATGCCGGACCGCGTGCAGCTGCCGTGGAGCGTGGCAACAACATCATAACGCAAACACCCGAACAGATTGCCGAGTGGCGCACAGCCGCGCAAGGTACCATCGACGAGTGGATTGCCGAGATGGATGCCAAAGGCATAGATGGCAAAGCACTGAAGGATCGTGCGGCTGAACTGATGGCCAACTGACGAAAGCCTCGCAAACGCTCCCGGACGCCTTAAGTCCGGGGGCTCTTTTCCCACAGGAAACGGATACATGCTGTCTCATCTGGTGGAGCGTCTGGCGCGCTTCATGGCGATCCTTGGCGGGCTGGTGCTGACCGGGCTCATTGCCCTGACGTGTGTCAGCGTTCTCGGCAGAGGTCTGAACACGCTAGGACACTCCGGCTTTTTGACTTCGCTCTCGGAGAGTGGCGCAAAAGCCTTGATTGCAACTGGCGTTGGACCTGTTCAAGGTGATTTCGAACTTTTGGAAGCAGGTATCAGTTTTACGATTTTTGCCTTTCTGCCGATTTGCCAGTTACGGCGTGGCCACGCGACCGTGGATGTGTTCTCAACTGGCTTTCCGCATTGGCTGAACAGGTTTCTGGAGACGTTCTGGGAAGTTCTGTTGAGTGCGTTGATCCTGTTGATCACCTGGCGGCTTTTTGTCGGCATGCATGACAAGATGCGTTACGAAGAAACTACCTTCATTTTGCAATTTCCGGTCTGGTGGGCATTTGCCTTCAGCTTTGGCGCTGCTCTGGTCGCCTCGGTGGTGGCCGTTTATTGCGCCGTTGCGCGGACGATTGAGCTCGTTACTGGCCGCAGGCTCACGTCAGATGCTGAGGGGGAAGTCCATTGAGCCTCCTGGAACTCGGTTATCTGTCCTTTCCCGTCCTCTTGGTGCTGATTTTCCTGCGCGCGCCTATTGGTCTTGCGATGATGATCTGCGGGCTCGGTGGTCTCTGGCTTGCCACCGGTACGCCGAATATCTTTATGTCCAAGCTGAAGAGCGAAACCTACTCGACCTTTTCCAGTTATTCGCTGACGATCATTCCGATGTTTCTGCTCATGGGGCAATTCGCAACACATTCTGGAATGTCGTCGTCGCTGTTCAAGGCAGCCGAAAGCTGGCTGGGACATCGCAAGGGCGGTGTCGCAATGGCGGCGGTTGGTGCCTGCGCGGGCTTTGGCGCCATTTGTGGCTCGTCGCTTGCCACCGCAGCGACCATGAGCCGGGTGGCCCTACCTGAATTGCGTCGTTACGGCTATTCCGGGGGCTTCTCTACTGCAACCTTGGCTGCAGGCGGCACACTTGGCATTTTGATTCCGCCGTCAGTGATCCTGGTGATCTATGCGATCCTGACAGAGCAGAACATTGCCAAGCTGTTTCTGGCCGCTTTCGTCCCCGGCATACTGGCGGCCATCGGCTATATGATCACCATTTCCATCTACGTGCGGCTCTATCCGGCAGCCGCCGGGACCCGCGAGCCAGTTCCTTATGCGGAACGAATGCGCGCCATGCTCGAAGTCTGGCCAGTCCTCCTCGTCTTCGGACTGGTTGTCGGAGGCATTTATCTCGGTTGGTTCACCCCGACAGAAGGGGCGGCCGTCGGCGCGGCCGGTACTGGTGTTCTGGCGCTTTTGTCCGGCAATCTGACCTGGAAGATGTTTATCGACAGCATGATCCAGACCGCCATGAGCACGGCGATGATATTCTTCATCATCCTCGGGGCCGGTTTTTACAATGGTTTCCTGGCGCTCAGTCAATTGCCGCAAGAACTCAGCGGCTGGGTTGTCGGTCAGGGCTTCAGTCCGTGGATGGTGTTGACGCTGGTGCTGTTGTTCTATCTGGCCTTTGGTTGCCTGATGGACAGCTTGTCTATGATCCTGTTGACCATTCCGATTTTCTTCCCCGTGATTAGCGCGCTTGATTTCGGAATGAGCCCGGAACATGTCGCGATCTGGTTCGGTATCATTGTGCTGATCGTCGTCGAGGTGGGTCTGATTACACCACCTGTCGGTATGAACCTCTTCATTATCAATGCCATGGATCGATCCACGCCGATGAAGGAAACCTACAAGGCTGTCTTGTGGTTTGTCACATCGGACATCGTCCGGGTCATTATTCTGGTGCTGTTCCCCTCCATCACCCTGTTCCTTCTGGGCGGTTAGCCGCCCAGCTGTTGAGGGTTTTGGTGTGTGAAAATAGATATGGAATATAACAATGATAGTTCACACTGAATTGGAGCCGGCGAGATGCGAATAGCGCAAACGGTCGTGCTTGTGACCGGTGGCGGCAGCGGACTTGGCGCTGCAACCGTCCGTCGCTTTGCCGATCAGGGTGCAAAGGTTGCGGTGCTCGATCTGGACAAGAAACGGTCAGGCTCGCTTGCCGCAGAGGTTGGTGGCTTTGCTGTCCATGCTGATGTCAGCGACGAGGCGGATGTCGGCCGCGCGCTCGACGAAGCCGTTCGCCATTTTGGCGTGCCCCGCATCATTGTCAATTGCGCTGGTGTCGGGTTCGCGGCTCGCATCGTCGGCAAGGAAGGCAAGCTTTCATTCGATGTCTTTGAGCGAACGCTTAAGGTGAACCTGTTCGGCACCTTCAACGTCATGAGTCATGCAGCCAAGCGGCTTTGCGAAGCGGGCACTCTAGAAGGTGGGGAGCGTGGCGTTGTCATCAACACCGCTTCCGTCGCATTTGAGGACGGTCAGCTCGGGCAGGCTGCCTATGCGGCATCAAAGGGTGGAATTGCTTCCATGTGCCTACCGGCCGCGCGGGAATTCGCTCAGCACGGCATCCGCGTGATGACGATCGCTCCTGGCCTCTTCAAAACGCCGATGATGGAAGGCCTTCCGGAAGAGGTCTCGGCGAAAATTGCGGAGAATATTCCCTTTCCACCGCGTCTCGGAGAGCCGGAAGAATTTGCTCTGTTGGCCGAACAGATCGTCACCAACCCGTTTCTCAATGGAACGACCATCCGACTAGATGGCGCGGTGCGCCTGCCACCGCGTTGAGGATATTCTGATGAACGAACCGATCTTGAACATTGAGGTAAGCGGCGACATCGCCACCTTGATGATGAACCGTCCCGACAAGCGCAACGCCATGTGCGATGACCTGCTTGAAGCAATTGACAGGTTTTTTGCAAGCGCGCCGAAGACCGTGAAGGCGGTGGTCATTACAGGGACCGCCGGTCACTTCTGCTCCGGACTTGACTTGAGTGAACATGTTGCCCGAGACGCGGAAGGCACCCTGCATCATTCACGCGGATGGCACTCGGTGATGGACAGGATCCAGTTCGGGGGCCTGCCAGTTGTGTCCGCGATGTTCGGGGCCGTTATCGGAGGTGGTCTGGAACTGGCAAGCGCGACGCATGTCCGTGTTGCGGAAACCTCCACCTTCTTTCAGCTTCCAGAAGGTCGTCGCGGTATTTTCGTTGGAGGCGGGGCTTCGGTTCGCGTCGGGCGGATACTGGGCGCCGATCGCATGACCGAAATGATGCTCACGGGCCGGAAATATGGCGCTGACGAGGGATTGTCTCTGGGTCTGACCCACTACGTCGTCGACCCGGGTGAGGCGCTGGCGAAAGCGCAGGAGCTTGCCCGCAAGATCGCGTCGAATGCGCCATTGTCGAATTACATCATGATCCAGGCGTTGTCGCGCATTTCCGACATGTCGAAGGCCGATGGCCTTTTTACCGAAAGCCTTTGTGCCGCACTCACGCAAACAAGCCCGGATGCACTAGAGGGTCTGGCCGCCTTTATCGAAAAACGCAGTCCGAAATTCAGGTGATGTCATGAAAAAACCAGCTGCCGATATCGAAACAGAAGACACCGTTGTCAGTGTCAATGACAGGACGTTGAGATCGTTTCATGGGTATCAGATGAAGCGAACATTCAATGTCATCCAATCGGACCTCAGTCGAACCCTGAAACCGCTTGAATTGAGAATGCTCACCTATACGGCGTTGGTTCTGATTGTCGATAATCCAGGGCTTCGCCAGTCACAACTGGCGGAAGCCATGGATATCGAGCGGCCCAATCTGGTGGTGATTGTCGACGAGCTGGAACGCCGTGGTCTGGTCCTGAGAGATCGATTGCCCAACGACCGGCGTGCTTATGCACTCAAGGCAACCGCTGCCGGGCAGGACTTGTGCAAGCAAGCGCTTTCGGTCGTCACGGCGCATGAAGCTGCGCTTTTGAAAGGGGTGAGCCCGGATGAAAAGGCCGTTGCCCTCAAGGTCCTTCAGGCGATCGAGGCAAACCGTCAACGCGACCGTTGACGCGTTTGGCTATCGGGAAAAGTCATGAAACGCACGACAGACTTCCAGTCACATTCGGTCAGCAGGGAAAATCGTCCGGACGGGTCCATTCTGCTGCGCTCCAACCATCAGCTCAGCCCGAGTGTTGAGCGGACGGGTGACTGGCTGCATCAATGGGCAGAAGACGCTCCCGGGCGTGTGTTCCTGGCGGAACGCAGTGGAGCCGGTTGGCGGGAAGAGACTTATGAAACGACACTGGCAAAGGTGCGCGCGGTCGGCGCTGCGCTTCTTGCACGTGGCATGAACCAGAAAACGCCAATTCTTGTCATGTCCGGAAACAGTGTCGATCATGGCATCCTGGCACTCGCTGCGCAGTATGTCGGTGTGCCGCTGGTGCCTGTGGCTGAACAGTATTCACTGGTCCATGGGGCACACGGCCGCTTGCGCGATGTCATTCATCTGATCAAGCCTAAACTTGCTTATGTGATCGATCAGGATCAGTTCCAAGAGGCGCTGAACCTTGAGGAACTCTGCGATGTCGAAATTGTTGCGAGCCGGCTGTCGACCCGTGCTGGGGCGGGCAAGGTCACGAAATTCGCTGACCTTCTCAAGGAGGATGGGGCTGTTGGTGTCGATGCGGCTTTTGCCGAGGTTACAGCCGACACGGTTGGAAAAATCCTGATGACCAGCGGGTCGACCTCGAGCCCGAAAGGGGTGCTGACCACCCATCGCATGATGTGCGTCAACCAGGCGCAACTGGCAGATGCTTTGCCGTTTTTGCGCAAGCGCCCTCCGATTATCGTGGATTGGCTGCCCTGGAACCACGTTTTCGGCGGATCCCACAACTTCAATATGATGTTGGCCAATGGCGGCAGTTTTTACATCGATGATGGTAAGCCCGTGAAAGGGCTCTTTGAGAGGACACTGGAGAACCTGCATCTGACAACAGGCACGCTTGCCTTCAATGTTCCGCTTGGCTTTGGCATGCTGCTCGATGCACTGAAGACGGACGAGGGCTTCCGGCGCCGTTTTTTTCAGGACCTGGATTTGATCTTCTACGCCGGTGCTTCACTGCCGCAGGATGTGTGGTCCGGCCTGGAGCAGATGGCTCTGAGCGAAAAGGGCGAGGTGCCGCTGATGACGTCGTCCTGGGGACTGACCGAAACAGCGCCATCGGCGATGATGCAGCAGGAACCTGCGCCACGTTCAGGGATTGTCGGAGTGCCTGTCAATGGCGTTACCTTGAAGCTTCTGCCTGATGAGGACATGCGCTGCGAAGTCCGGATCAAAGGGCCAAGCGTCATGCCCGGGTATTTCGAGGACCCGGACAAGACCAAGGCTGCTTTCGACGAAGAAGGATATTTCATCACCGGTGATGCGATGGTCTTTCTGGACGCTGAAGATCCCAACAAAGGAATGCGTTTCGATGGCCGTATTTCCGAGGATTTCAAATTGCAGTCGGGAACCTGGGTGCGCGCGGCGCAACTGAAACTCGACATGCTGTCGGCTCTTGCACCCTTGGCGGCCGACCTGGTCGTGACCGGTGCGGATCGTACCGAGATTGGCGTGATGATCTTTCCGAATATGAGCGCGTTGAGCCGGGCGGGTTTTCAAACGTCGGACGAAAGCGGCGCCTTTCAGTGTGATCGGCTGCAGAGAGAAATTCACCGGCGGCTCACGGAGCGCGCGAGGACTGTCAGTGGCAGTTCAGCCAAGGTGTCGCGCGCAATCGTATTATCCGAACCGCCTTCTACGGCGGAAGGTGAAATGACAGCCAAGGGCAACTTGAATATCCGCAAGGTTCTGACACGCCGCGCACCATTGTTTGAGCGGCTTTATTCCGACGATGACCCTGCGACGGTCAGGATTTAGGGAAGGCACGAGATGGTCGATATCAGCAAGGTTCGCGCAATCGATATTCACACACATGCAGAAGAACCCTGTGGTTGCCATACCGATGACGGCTATGACGACCTTCAGGCAACCATGGCTGAGTATTTCCGGGCACCTTGGAAGCATCCGCCCACCGTGCCGGAAACGGCGGCGCATTATCGCGCGCAAAACATCGCAGCTGTCATTTTTCCCGTCGATGCGGAACGCGAGACCGGATATCGACGCTACAAGAATGAAGAAGTTGCCGAGATCGCTGCGGACAATGATGACGTCCTGATCCCGTTTGCTTCCATCGATCCGCACAAGGGCCGTATTGGTGCGCGGGAAGCACGCCGACTGATCCGCGATTTCGGTATCAAGGGCTTCAAGTTTCACCCGACCATGCAAGGGTTTTTCCCGAATGACAGGATGGCTTATGAGCTCTATGAGGCCATAGCGGAAGCCGGCGGTATCGCCTTGTTCCACACCGGCCAGACGGGCGTCGGCAGTGGTATGCGGGGGGGCAACGGCATGCGTCTGAAATACTCCAATCCGATGTATATGGACGACGTCGCGGTTGATTTTCCGGACATGAAGATCATTCTCGCACACCCGTCCTTTCCCTGGCAGGAAGAAGCATTGGCGGTCGCGCAGCACAAACCCAATGTCTATATTGATCTGTCCGGATGGTCGCCGAAGTATTTCCCGGAAATCCTGGTCAAATATTGTAATTCGATCCTGAAAAAGAAGGTTTTGTTCGGCTCGGATTGGCCGATGATCACCCCTGAACGCTGGTTGTCCGATTTCGAAAAGATTGCCATCAAGGACGAGCTGCGTCCTGACATCATCAAAGGCAATGCCGCCCGTCTCCTTGGTCTTGCCTGACAAGGCACTGGTGCGTTTTTCGACCGCAATTTGGCCCGACACGTTTCGGCGTTGCCGCATCACTGTGCTTGCTTGGCGAGCGCGCAGGGGTATTACTTTGGATTGCCGGGTCACGAGGCTCAGCTTCCCTTGGCGCACGCTCGCGCTCAAAACAAGACAGGGTTCGCCAGTATGCATCCCCTCAACCTGGACCAATTGAGAGCGTTCCTGGCGGTTGTCCGGCACGGCGGTGTCAATAAGGCGGCGCAGACGCTGAGCCTGACACAACCGGCTGTCACTACCCGGCTCAAGCGACTGGAAGAAGCGCTTGGAACAGATCTCTTTGAGCGCTCACTGGGCCGACTGAAACTGACCAAACGGGGCGAGATGCTTCAAACCTATGCTGAACAGTTTGAAAGGCTGTCCGACAAGGTGGAAGAGACTGTCGTCGCAAAAGATGGCATCGACCGGCATTTGCGCATCGGTGCGTCAGAAACAATTGCTCAGTGCTGGTTACCGGATCTCGTTGCGGAGCTGCATGCGGAATTTCCAAACCTTGTCGTTGAGATCAATGTCGACATCTCGGTGAACCTGCGTTCCGGGCTTCTTGATCGTGAAATTGACCTTGCGCTGCTGCTTGGTCCGGTTTCGGAGTACTCCGTCGACAATGTCGAATTGCCGGGTTTTGATCTGGCCTGGTATGCTCCTGTCGGGATGACCGCTGATGGAAAGGCGGGAGAGGCCTTGATCCGGGAGAAGCCGGTGATCACCTACGCGCGTCATACTCGTCCTTATCGGGAACTCAAAACGGCACTCTTCGAGCGGATAGCGCCTGACGTTCGTATGTTTCCGTCATCGTCATTGTCTGCCTGTTTCAGGCTGGTGGAGGCCGGGCTCGGGGTTGCGGCCCTGCCCAGGGTGATGGGGCAGCCTTATGTCGACCAGGGGCGGATCGCGGAATTCGATCCCGGCTGGGTGCCCGAGGCCCTGTCGTTTTCGGCAAGCTATCTTGGCGATCCAAGAAGTCATCTGGTGGCGGCCGCTGCCCAAAAGGCACTGCAGGTCGCGCTTGCCTATGATGGCTATAAAAATACTTTATAAAAATTGCTAAAAAATTTGAATTTGAATTAATAGATCAACTGCGGGAGCCTCCATTGCGAAGGGAGGCCCATGGTGTCGAGTTACGAAATCCTGCGGAAAGAGCCAGCTGAAACCGTGCGCCGGTACATCCGGAGCGGCGGCTATGCCTCCCACACGGCTGGACTTGGCAAGGATTTGCTGCAGGCCAACCTTGCGATCATGCCGGAAGAATTTGCGCTCGACTTCATGCGGTTCTGTCAACGCAATCCCAAGCCGTGTCCGCTGATCGGCGTCTCTGACACCGGCAATCCGTTGATGTTCACGCTTGGCCATCACATCGACATTCGGACCGACGTGCCGGCCTACAACATCTACCGAAATGGATTGTTGTCGAGCACGGTCGCCGATCTGACATCGCTTTGGAGCGACACCCTGGTTGCTTTTGCGATCGGCTGTTCTTTCACGTTTGAGCATGCCTTGATCGAAGCGGGCATCGATCTCTGGCACATTTCCAACAACACCACGGTTCCCATGTTCCGAACATCCCTGAACACCGTACCCGCGGGATGCTTTCAGGGGCCGATGGTCGTGTCGATGCGGATGATCCCCGATCATAGGGTCACGAATGCGGCTGATATTTCGGCCCGTTATCCCCTGGCGCATGGTTCACCAGTTCATATCGGCGATCCGGCGATGATCGGCATCGACGATATTAATGCTCCCGACTGGGGCGATCCAGTGCCGATCCAGGCTGGACATACTCCCGTTTTCTGGGCCTGCGGCGTCACTCCGCAAGCCGTTATTCAAGACGCCGCGCTGCCGATCTGCATCACCCACAAGCCCGGTCACATGCTGATCACCGATATTCCGAACGACGCTGAAAATCCAATCATAGCAACAACAACAATGTAGACTTCCAACCTTCACGGAGAGGACCCATGAAAAGACTTCTGATTTCCCTCATGGCGAGCGCCGCCATTGCATCGCCGGTCGTGGCAGAAAGCCTGTCTGTTGTCGGCAGCTGGTCCAGCCTGCCGTTGCACAAGGAGTATGAAGCTCCGTTCTGGCAGGCGACATTGCCCGAAGCATCTGGTGGCAACCTCCAGACAACGGTGACCACTCACAACCAGATGAACCTTGGTGTCGGTGAAGTCTTTCGTCTGTTGGGCCAGGGTGTTTTTGATGTCGGTATGACCGTTGGCGACTACGCTGTCGCTGATGCCCCGGAACTTGAGGGTCTTGATGTGCCGCTGGTCGCCATGTCCGCCGACAAGGCCGAAGCGGCTGTGAAAGCCGCGCGGCCGATGGTCGACGAAATATTTGCCAAACGCTTCAATTCCAAGGTTCTGGCTATTGCGCCTTATCCGCCACAGGTCGTTTTCTGCAATGCTGAAGTCGGGTCACTCGATGATCTGAAAGGATTGAAGGTCCGTGCCTCAGGGCGCATGACGGCCAAGTTCCTGGAGGCTCTGGGAGCGGAGGGTATCACGGTTTCCTTTTCCGAGGTGCCAGGAGCGCTGCAAAAGGGTGTGGTCGACTGTGCCGTGACCGGAGCCGGTTCGGGCTATAGCGCAGGCTGGTGGGAAGTCACGACGCATCTGTTGCCGATACCCCTTGGAGGCTGGGATCCGGTGGTGACGGCGATGAACATGGACAAATGGCAGTCGCTTGACGCCGACACCCAAGCACTGATCGAAAAGGAAATTGCCGAGAAATTTGAAGCACCTGCATGGTCGACTGCAGAAGGTGCGCTTGCCAACGACATCGCCTGCCTGACGGGCAAAGGCAAATGCGCGTCAGGCGACAGCCGCAATCTGGTGCTGGTTGAGGCTAGTGACGGGGACATAGAAAAAGCGCGTGAAATCCTCCAATCAGAAGTATTGCCGGAATGGGCTGAACGGGCGGGTGGTGACTGGGCTGCACGCTGGAACGAAAGTGTTGGCGCTGTTGTCGGCGTGACGATCAAAACCAACTAAGGCCGGAGTGAACAGGTGGCGGAGACGGCATTCAATTTGTTGAAACGGGCGAACCGACTGGTTGCGATTTTGGTTGGTGTTCTGTTTCTCCTGTGCGCAGGGCTCGTCCTTGCCGATATCCTGCTCCGCCGCCTTGGCGCTTCCCTGGGCGGAACCGATGAAATCTCAGGCTATGTCATGGCGATAGGCACAGCCTGGGGCATGGCCTTTGGACTGGTTGAACTGTCACATGTCAGGATCGACTTTCTAAGGCGCGCCATCGGCATTCCGAAATGGCGAATGATACTGGACCTGGTGTCGTTGCTGGCTCTGGCCGGAACGATCACGATCGTGGCATTACAGTGCTGGCCGGTGGTGGAAACCACGCTGCGCAACGGGTCTCGAGCCAACACACCGCTTGAAACGCCATTGGCGCTTGTTCAGGTGCCGTGGTTTGCCGGTTGGATATGGTTTGCGTTAACCGCCTGGCTGACCTTTCTCTGCGCACTTGCGCTTGTCTATCAGGGCAATTTTTCAAGATCCGAGCAAGTTATTGGTGTCTTTCCGGAAAGTGAGGCGGTCTGATGCTTGCGTTTGTCTCAGTCGGGCTTCTGGCACTCTTGTCCCTGTCCATACCGGTCGGAATTGTCCTGTTTCTTCTGGGTTTCGGCATAGACCAGTTCTTTACGCCCTTTCCGCTGATGCGCGGACTAGGCTCGATGGTCTGGTCAACATCGGAAAATGCGGCTCTGATCGCCATTCCGTTTTTTGTGCTTCTAGGGGAGATCCTGGTCAGAACCGGAATTGCCGCACGGACTTATTCAGCGCTTGACCGCTGGGTGTCCTGGCTTCCGGGAGGTCTGGTACATGCCAATGTGGCGACCGCGACCATGTTTTCCGCAACGTCCGGATCGTCCGTCGCAACCGCCGCGACCGTGGCAACGGTTGCCATGCCGCAGGCGGACCGTCTTGGCTATGATCCGAAACTGTTTTCCGGCGCGATTGCAGCCGGTGGCACTCTCGGCATCATGATCCCACCGTCGATCAATCTGATTGTCTATGGGTTCCTGACACAGACTTCGATCCCGCAGCTTTTCCTTGCTGGGCTTTTGCCCGGCATTTTGCTGGCGCTCGGCTTCATCGTTGTCACTGCATTTGTGTGCATGGTCAAGCCGGAACTCGGGGGTGCGCGCAGGACCTTTCCCCTGATCGAGATGCTGAAAGGGCTTGCCGACCTTCTGCCGATCATCCTGCTGTTTTCGGCCATCATCGGATCCATCTACCAGGGCTGGGCAACCCCGACGGAAGCAGCCTCTGTCGGTGTCGCCGGGGCACTGGCAATTGCCTTGCTCTTTGGCGGCCTCAATATCCGCATGATCGGGGCCGCACTGATTGGCACCGTGAAGGTGACGGCAATGATCATGCTGGTGGTGATCGGAGCTTCTTTCCTGAATTTCACCCTGTCAGCGGCTGGCCTGTCGCAAGAGCTTCGTGGATTTCTGGAAGGTCTCGGCTTCAATCCGCTCTGGACGCTGCTTGTGATCGTGCTGATGTATGTCGTGCTTGGGTTTTTCATCGAAACCTTGTCATTGATGGTGATCACCATCCCGATTGTCGTGCCGATCGTCACCGCGCTTGGCTATGATCCGGTCTGGTTCGGAATTCTGATGATCGTGCTGATCGAAATGGCTCTGATCACACCACCGGTTGGT
This sequence comes from Labrenzia sp. THAF82, assembly GCF_009363435.1. Taxonomy (GTDB): domain Bacteria; phylum Pseudomonadota; class Alphaproteobacteria; order Rhizobiales; family Stappiaceae; genus Roseibium; species Roseibium porphyridii. The sequence continues at coordinate 1,617,359 of NZ_CP045354.1, forward strand.
CTCAATCTCTTCGTAGTTCAAGGCGCGCGTCGTGGTGGCTCAATTGCCGAGGTCATGATCGGCGCAGTCCCCTATGTACTGGCCATGCTGGCCATGGTTATCGCCTTGATCGCACTTCCGGATCTTGCGCTTTTCCTGCCAAAGGCGATGAATTGAGCCGGTCTGGAGCGTGCGAGCGGGGGCGGCGCGTTTCCGCAAAAGACCTTACGTCGCGAAAAGCACTTGTCTTGGTCGGCCTTTCCACCAATGATGTTCCCAGGTGTCATTCAAGCTGAACCTTGAAGCGGAACATAATACTCATGCGTTTGCGGCAAGTCCCAGACAGGTTCCGGCTGCTTTTGCGGCTGCGGACATCCTTCGGGCATTGCGTCCTGTTGATACTGGCGCTGTGTACGGCCACCTTTGTCTATGCCTCGACAGATCCGTTCGCGGAACGCCGCATGGCCTTGGTGGTCGGCATTTCCAGCTATCAGAATGCGCCGGATCTATACAACACGACCAGAGACGGCCGGCTGATCGCCGATACGCTGAATGAGCTGAACTTCAGGGTGGCGGAACACTTCGATATCGGACTGGCCGAATTCAAGGAGCTGCTAGAGAGGTTTTCGTTTGAAGCGGAAACCGCGGATGTCGCGCTTGTTTATTTTGCCGGCCACGGAGTTGAGGTCGGTGGGCGCAATTTTCTTGTGCCCTCGGACGCAGATTCGGCTAATCGACAACGGGTTGCCGATACTTCTGTCTCACTGGATGAAATTTTGCAGGCGGTCGACAAGGCGCGCCAACTCCGGATTGTAATCCTGGATTCCTGCCGCAACGATCCCTTTGCCGAAGGAGACGCCACGGAAACACTGACGGTCAACACAAGCGCAAGACAGGGGCTTGCGCCGGCCTCGCCCGAACGCGGTACACTTGTCGCCTATGCAGCTGAAGCCGGGAAGGTTGCGTTGGATGGTGCTGGCGACAACAGTCCTTTTGCGCTGGCTCTCGCACAGACCCTGAAGGTTCAGGATCTGGAAATAGGTCTCGCATTTCGGCAGGTCCGCGACAGCGTTCTCAAGGCAACCGCAAACGCGCAAGAGCCACACACATACGGGTCCCTTTCCGGCAAACCCTATTTTCTGGCGGGCGGTAGCCAGGAAGTGAATGCGCTTGCAGCCTCAGCACGGCGGGATGCCTGGGGACGGCTGGAAGTGGACCAGGAAGATCAGTTGCAGGCGGCTGCGCGCGAGGGCGACAGCAGAGCGCTCAAAGGTCTTGCCTATATGCGTTTGAATCCGAACGAAGATCGCTATGATCCGAGCCGTGCAGCAGCCTTGTTGGAGACGGCTGCAGAAGCCGGTGACCCCGAAGCGATGTTTGAGCTCGCACGCATGTATGAACGTGGAATTGGTGTTGAGCAGGATGTCGACAAGGCATTGGAATTGTTCCGCAAGTCTGCCGACGAAGACTTTGCAGATGCGATCAATGACCTTGGCTTTCTCTACTATCAGGGCGGGCTGGGTGTAACGCGAGACCCGAAGAAGGCCATTGAAATGTTCGGGCGGGCAGCAGACCGGCGGCACCCTGAAGCGATGTTCAACTATGCCGCCCTGATCGATGACGGAGTTGTGGACGGCAAACAGCCAGATGACGCGGCTGAGTTTCTCTATAGAGCGCTTAGATCCGGCAATGAAGAAGTGCTCAACCAGCTTTCGGAAAATCCGAAAATGTTCAAGGCTGCGACACGACGGTCTCTGCAGCGCAAGCTGTCGGAGCGCGCTTTCTACAGTGGATCGATAGATGGTCAATTTGGGCCGCAAACCAAGCGTAGCCTGCGCAAGGCTTACGGATTGTCAGAATAACTCGCGGCGATCAAACGGCTTTGGCCAGGCGGTGAAAATTGCCGCCGAGTAATCTTTTTGATATCGTGTATTAGGGTTTTCCGATCTAATAAAAATTGAATACTCTTTTTGATGACGCTCAATGCAGTCTCTGGCGGAAGGCAATATTTCAGCCTGAAGGTGTTTCGCCTATCGTCATTTGTTTTGTGTGCTTCGGCGTGTCCAGTTAACTGACTTGTTCTCCGTATTTATGACTTGAGATTAAACAAGTCACAGTATTTGGAAGTTTGTTAAGACAATTCTCAGGGGGTGAAAATGATTGATAAACAATGCCTGAATGGCGTGATTGCCTGTCTTTTGGCAGGACAGTTGGCAGCAATGTCGGTTCTCCCGGCAGGTGCTGCTGTTTCTCCACGCGACGCAAACCATGAAAAGGTCAAGACTGAGCGTCTGGGTAACTACATCCTGCTTGCTCAGTATAATGATTCCTATTCCGATTCTTCACCGGAAGATCGAACCAGTTACACCGGCGACAATGAGCGGGACCCGAGGCTTGCCGCAACAGGCGGCTATAGCGACACAGTTACGCGAGGTGTTGCCAGGCTGATTGTCGATGGCGGCAAGGAGTGTGAGAACGATACTCGCCCTGAATACCGTCTCGACTGCCTGGCCGTGAACTTCGGCCGAATTGCATCAACCATTGAGCGGCGTCCCAATTACCAGCAAGCCGGGCAGGAGCTTAGAAGACTGTCGCGGAAACTGAAGGCGATCCGGACGAAATATGCGGACCCGGCAGCTCCGAAAGTCACAAAGAAGCGGCGCACCTATCGGGCTGTTTCAAAAGCAAACCTGGCGCAGGCGAACCGTGAAGCGGCAGCTGCGATCGACGAGACGGTCACCAAACTACTGCGTTCAGCTGGGAACTCGGAAAAGCGGAAGACCCACTACGCTCAGATCGCAACGGCAGTTGGCTCAACCAAGAGGCTGCTGAGGTCCTGATCGGCAGGCACCTGCTTGACCGAGTTAACGTTCGACTCAAGATGGCGGGGACACTCCATGAGAGGATCTTTGATGCCGTTAAAACAAAAAAGCGGGCGCCCAAGGCGCCCGCATTCTTTTGTCCGTTGTGAGACCAGTTTTTTACACGGTTCCTCCGAGGGATCCTTCGAGTTGAGCGAGTTCCTGTCCGCCAGCCATCAATTCCTGGAGTTCTTCTGCCTTGATGTCTCCGCGCTCGGCTGTTCCGAGGGTTTTCCCGCGGTTGAGCACGGTAAACCGGTCTCCGACGGCCATGGCATGGCGGACATTGTGAGTGATGAAGACAACGCCGATGCCCTTTTTGCGGACCTTGTCGATTGTGGCGAGCACATTGGAGGTCTGTCGCACACCGAGGGCGGATGTCGGTTCATCGAGAATGAGCACCTTTGCCCCGAAATAAACCGCCCTGGAAATGGCGACCGTCTGGCGTTCCCCGCCCGACAGGGTGCCAACAGCCTGGTCGGGCGAGCGCAGGTGAATGCCCATCTTGGCCATCTCGGCCATGGTGACCTCGTTGGCCTCGGCAAAGTCGAAGAACTTGAACGGGCCGACGCTCTTTCTGGGCTCGCGGCCCATCCAGAAGTTCCGGGTCACCGACATCAGCGGGATCATCGCCAGATCCTGGTAGACCGTGGCAATGCCGGCCTCCATGGCATCGCGGGGTGTTGAGAAGGTCATCTCCTTGCCGTCGATCAGGATCTTGCCGCGGGTGGGCTTGTGCACACCGGACATGGTCTTGATGAAGGTGGACTTGCCGGCGCCGTTGTCGCCGAGCAGGCAATGACACTCGCCGGCCTTGACGGAGACGGAGACGCCGTTGAGAGCAATCACCGGCCCGAAATGCTTCTCGATGTCGACCAGTTCGATCAGGGGAGCTGTGTTTGCATCGGGCATCTCAACGTTCTCCTGTGATCATGCGGCGGATATAGGTGTTGAGGATCACCGCAAGCAGCAGGATCACCCCGAGGAACACTCTGAAGAGCGAACTCTCCACGCCGGCAAAGAACAAGCCCTGCTGGACGACGCCGAAGATCAGCGCGCCAAGGGCGGCCCCGATGACCGAGCCGTAGCCGCCGGTCAGAAGCGCACCGCCGATCACCACGGAGATGATCGCCTCGAACTCCTTCAACAGACCGCGGTCGGCAGCCGCCGAGCCGAACTCCATCACCTGACAGGTGGCAAAGACGGTGGCGCAGAAGGCGGTGAACATGAACATGGAGATCTTCACCCGGCTGACCGGCACACCGACATAGCGGGCGGCCTGGGCATCCCCGCCGGAAGCAAAGATCCAGTTGCCGAAGCGGGTGCGGGTCAGAAGAATGTGGCCGAAGATGATGAGGGCAATGGCCCAGATCATCAGCATGGGAATGCCCTCGACCACGGGCAGGCCGGCCTTGGGACCGGCCACGAAGGTGCCGACAAGGCCCAGATCCGCCAGCCAGACGAACACTCCGGAAAAGACCTTGCCGCCGAACAGCCAGGCGATCGGGTCGCCCTCGGCAACATCCTTGACGCCGCCGATGATGGTCTTGCGGGTGGTGGCAATGGCAATGAAGATCGTCAGCCCGCGCAGGATATAGAGGAAGGCGAGCGTGACGATGAAGGAGGGCAGGCCGGTCTTGATGACCAGATAGCCGTTGAGGGCGCCAATGCAAAGGGACAGGGCGAAGGCAACCAGAATGGCGAACCAGACGGGAAAGCCCCATTGCACGCTCATGAGAGCGATGATGATGCCGGAAAACCCGATCATGGAGCCGACGGACAGGTCGAACTCGCCGGCGATCATCAACAGGCAGGCGCCGACAGCGATGATGGCGAACTGGGCAGAAACGGTGCCCCAGTTGATGATGCCTTCGGCGGCGAACATGCCGCTGTCGCTGGCTATGCCGAGGAAGAACATGAATACGAGAATGGTGCCGCAAATGGCGCCGAGCTCTGGGCGGATCAACGCCTTGCGCATGCGAGACATCTCGCGGACGCGTTCGTCTTTCTCTGGTTCTGGTGGGGCTGCCGTTTGGGTCTCAGCCATGGTGTCCTCCTGCGTGCCGGTGTGGCCGGCCGCCTTGAGAAGCAGGAAAGGCCCGCTCCCATGCGGCCCGGCCGCAGAACAATGTTCTGGATGAAGCGCGCTCGACTTCGACAAAGGAGCGCCTGGGTTACGTTCTTGAGAAGGGAGAGGCGGCAGGACCGCCTCTCCAGTCGACCGCTCGGGCGGCCACTGCCTTAGCGGTACTCGCCGGCGAATTCTTCAACCTTCGCCAGAGCGTCCTTGGTGATGAAGCCCGGGCCGGAGTTGATGTTGTTGCCCGGAAGCACACCATAGCGCTGGTAGTTGGCCAGAACGATCACCGGCAGGTAAGCCTGCAGGAACGGCTGCTGGTCAATGCCCCACTGAATGGTGCCGTCCTTGATCGCCTTGACGATCTCGGTGCCCAGATCAAAGGTGCCGAAGTAGATGTCGCCGGCCTTGCCCATTTCCTGAAGCGCCTGGATGGTCGGGTCCGCGGAGGTCGGGCCGAGCGTCAGGACAGCTTCCGTGTCCGGGTTGGCCAGAAGATACGCCTTGACCTTGTTCTTGATCTCGGCCGGATCCTGGCCACTGTCGATCATGCTGGTGCCCAGATCCACACCCAGACCGTCGGCAAAGCCGCGGCAGCGCTCGCCAACCACAGGGTTGGAGACAACGTGGTTGACACACAGGAACGAGCCAACGCCATCACGCTTGGCGCGCTGACCGGCCGCAAGACCGGCATCATACTCAGGCTGGCCGACATACATCAGCGCACCGACATCGGCTGCCTGCTCAGGCGTGCCGGAGTTGATGATGATCACGGGAACACCCTTGGCAACCGCATTCTGGATCGGTCCGGACAGAACGTCAGGATCGGCAAGCGTGGTGATGATGCCATCCGGGTTGGACGCAGCCGTCTGCTCGATGATGCGTGCCATGTCGGCAATGTCGCCTGTCGGCGGATTGCGATACTCAACCTCTGCTCCAACCTGCTCGCCAGCAAGTGCAAGGCCGTTCTTGATCGTGTTCCACCAGCTGTCGCTGTCAGGCGCATGGCTCACAAGAACAAAACGCTCGCCGTCCGCAACTGCCGATCCGCTCACACCCGTAAACGCAATGGCGGCCGTCGCAAGCGCAATCAATGTCTTCTTCATTAGTTCCTCCCAATTTTCAGGCTTTCTACAATCCCGGAATTTATCCTCGAGACCGTGCCTGCTGGTAGACAAGCACAGCACCAGAGAAATTGCAACCGGTTGCAAAAAAATTGACGCGGTCTGGCATTCGTGTAGGTTTTCCGAAGGATGAGGACCAACTGGGCTGGGGCTGGAATTTGGCGGTTACATTAAAGGAGGTTGCGGAATTGGCGGGCGTATCGCGTTCGGCGGTCTCCCGGACTTTCACCGATGGTGCAAGCGTTTCCGCCCGCACACGGGAAAAAGTCGAGAAGGCGGCGAAGTCCCTTGGCTACAAGCCTTCCCTGATTGCGCGCAGTCTGGCGACAAATCGCACCAAGCTGATCGGTCTGGTCGCGAATAATTTTCAGAACCCGGCCTTTCTCGACGTCTTTGACCTCTTCACCAGCGAATTGCAGAAACGCGGCTTCCGCCCTTTGCTCGTCAATTTGTCTGCTGAGACCTCGCCGAAGAAATTCGTTGAGCTGCTGAGGCAATACAGCGTTGATGGGGTCATCGTTGCGACATCGACGCTCCCAACAAGCTTTGCGACGTCCTTTCAGGCTGCCGGCATCCCGGTGATTCACACTTTCGGCAAATATGAAGCGAATGCCAATGTACATGTTGTCGGGATCGACAATGTCTATTGCGGCGCTATGGCAGCTGACCTGTTCTCAGAGCGCGGATACCGGAAAGTTGCGTTGTTGGGCGGACCGGAAGCAGCAACATCGACGCAGGACCGCGCAGCAGGGTTTTTGAAGGCTGCGCATGACAAAGGTCTTGAGGTGGCAGCCACCTGCTTTGCGGAAAACTACACCTATCAGGCCGGGCGGGATGCCATGCAGCAGGTCTTGCGTGAAGACGGGATTGAAGCCGTTTTTTGCGGTGACGATCTGATCTGCATGGGCGCCATGGATGCAGCGCGTGCTGCCGGTCTTTCGATCCCTGAGGAAATCGGCTTCATGGGTTTCAACGACATTGCGATGGCAGGATGGGATGCCTATTCGCTGACAACCATCCGCCAACCCATTCGAGACATCATCCTGAGTTCTGTGGAACTGGTGGTCGGTATGGTGGAAAACCCGACGCGCAGTGCCGAGATTCGCTTGTTTCCCTGCACCATCATTGAGCGTGGTTCCCTGAAACCTGTCTGATCCAAGAAAGCCTCGATTGTGTTCGCAAGGCCGAGCGATTCTTTGGCGAGCGCCCGGCCGTGTCTTGTTAAAGTTTGGTCCAGGCGCCGTTTGCCTTGGCAGATGAAGCGGCGGCTTCGATTGCCCGCATCGACCAGTACCCGTCTTCGGCCTGTGGGAAGTCGAGTGCCATCGGGTCGGGCTTTGCACCCGTCCTTTGGGCATTCAAGACATCCGCCAGGTCCATGTAGATGTTTGCAAAGGCTACAGGCATGCCTTCGGCATGACCAATCGGAATGCGTGAAGCGCGGACGGCCTGTTCCGACAAATCCGAGTCACCACGTTCAAGGATCTGGGTCCTTCCGTTCAGCGGCGTCCAATGCAGTTGCTCGGGATGCTGCTGCTGCCAGGAAAGTCCGCCCTTTTCTCCGAAAACCTGAAGCGTCAATCCGTGCATCCGGCCAACGGCGACTGCACTTGTCCAGAGCCTGCAGACCGCACCGCCGTTGAAGTGGAAGTTGATCATGGCATCATCTTCCAACTGGCGATCTCCGACTAGCGAGGCGAAATCCGCTGACAATTCCGTCGGGGTCTGACCCGAGACGAAACAGGCCATGTGAAACGCATGAATGCCGGCATCTGCGAACACAGCCGATGTTCCGGCCTGAGCCGGGTCATAGCGCCAGCGTACGCGCGGATTGTCCGCTTCTTCGGCATCGGCATGAAAGCCATGCGCGAACTCCGCCTTGATGAGCCTGATTTTTCCAAGGTCGCCATTGGCAATCATGGCACGCATCTGGCGGACCAGCGGGTAACCGCTATAGCCATAATTCACGGCGCAGACCTTGCCGGACTCCTTCGTAATTTCAACGATTTCTCGCGCCTCATTTGCCGTCATTGTCAGCGGCTTTTCACACAAGACGTTGAAGCCCGCTTCGAGAAAAGCGCGCGAGATTTCATAGTGTGTGGCGTTGGGAGTTGCAATTGTGACAAGGTCCAGTCTGTCGTCGCGCGCACTTTCGGCTGCGAGCATTTCGCGCCAGTCGCCATAGGCACGATCAGCTGAAACGCCGAGTGAACCTGCGAAAGCCTTGCCGCGGTCCGGGTCAATGTCAAAGGCACCGGCACACAGAAGAAAGTGGCCATCGAGGCCAGCGCTGATACGGTGGGTCGGACCGATTTGCGAGCCTGCGCCGCCGCCGATCATTCCCCAATTGAGCTTTGTCATGCGGTTACCTCGAAGCCGATGGATTTGAGAAAGGCACGGTTCTCGCGCGCGTCGTCGAGTGGTGATTGCGCCTTGGCGGGATCACAGTCCTGTTCAACCGTACACCAGCCAGTAAAGCCTTTGTCCAGCAGCAGTTGCCTGACGGCGGCGAAGTCGACACTGCCCTTGCCGAGATTGCAGAAGATGCCGTCGCCGCAGGCTTCATAAAAATCTGTCTGGTTTGCGATGACATTCTTCATGACGACTGGGTCGATATCCTTGAAATGCATATAGGAAATGCGATCCATATGCCGCGTCATGAAAGCGACGGGATCGAAACCGGCATAGACGCTGTGACCCGTATCAAGACAGATCTTCATGTGCTTTTCGTCGACTTCTTCCAGGAGTTGCTCAACCTCGTCCTCAAAGTCCATGAAGCCGCCGGCATGCGGGTGAATGGACGGTGTCAGCCCGTATTCCTCGCTTGCCATCTTGGCAATTTCCTGGATCCTGCCGCGATAGATGGTCCATTCCTCAGAAGACATTTTTTCCGCTTCAGCCGGGCGACCTGCGGTCGGCGCGCGGCGCGGTGAAATGGAATCGATCATAACCAGATGTTCCGCGCCGTGTGCCTTCAAGGCCGCGCAGGTTCGGATGGAGCCATCCTTGACATCGTCCCATTGCGCCGGATCGTGAAAGGGGCGAAACACGACGCCGCCGATCAGCTCCAAACCCCGTTCCGCGAGCGCGTCTCCAAGCTCTGCCGGATCTTCGGGCATGAAGCCGACAGGACCAAGTTCGATGCCACGATAACCCGCATCGCGGCACTCATCGAGCACCTTCTTCCAGGCCGGGTTGCGCGGGTCATCTGCGAATTCGACACCCCAGGAGCAGGGGGCGTTTCCAATCTTGATAGTCATGTGATGTTTCCGGAATAGAGGCCGGGCAGGGTGCCCTTGGCCTAAACTTGGTCGAGATTGATCCAGCTTCTGGATTCGTTGGACTGCCAGGACGCTTCAACAACCTGGTTCACATAAAGGCCGTCCTCGAAAGTTGGCCAAATGTTTGTTCCCGTTTCAATAGCCTTCAGGAAATCCCGGGCTTCGATAATGATCTGATCCTGGTAACCTGTTCCGTGTCCGGCTCCGAGGCAAAAGTTGACGTAGTCCGGGTGGTGTGGGCCGGTCAGGACTTTCTTGAAGCCTTCCCGTGACGGGTTCTGGCTACCTTCATAAAGCCAGAGTGCATTCTGGTCTTCCTGATCAAATCGGATGGAACCCTTTGTTCCGAAGATGTCGTAGGCATAACCCATTTTCCGTCCAAAGGCCGTGCGGCTGACGTAGAATGCGCCAAGCGCTCCGGACGTGAACCGGCACATGATCTGGGCATGATCGTCATTTGTGACCTTCTGCATGCCCGCCTTTCCCGGCCGTTCCTTCACCACCGTCTCGATCTCTGCCAGAACGCGTTCCATCGGACCGCCGAGAGCCTGCGAGGCATTGATGATGTGCGGAGCCAGGTCGCCCATGGTGCCATTTGACCGACCTTCGGTACGCCATGTTGCAGGGCTTTCCGGGTCGGCAAAGAAGTCTTCGGTGTGCTCGCCGCGAATATAGGTAACGTCGCCGATTTCGCCTGAACCTATTATCTCTCGAGCCAGCTGCGAGGCAGGTGTCCTGATATAGTTGAAGCCAACCATGTTGATGCAGTTCGACGCCTTGGCCGCAGCAGTCATGGCACGACTGTCCGCCAGATTTCGCCCCAGAGGTTTTTCACAAAAGACGGGCTTTCCCAGCTCAAAAGCAGCGCTGGAAATCTCCAAATGCGTTTCCTGCGGTGAAGCGATCACGATAGCTTCGACGGCAGGATTGTTGACAAGCTCTCGCCAGTCGGACGTCGAGTTTGAAAAGCCGAGTTCGCTGGCTTTTCGCGCAGCTCCCTCCGGCGTTGTCGTGCATACCATTTCAAGGGCAGGGCGCAAGGCTGTGTCAAACACGGCACCAACGGCGTGCATCGCCACTGAATGCGCCTTTCCCATATACCCGCCGCCGACGATGCCGACACCAAGTTTGCGCGTTTCCATCCCGTTTCATCCGATCTTTTTTGCAACCGCTTGCAAAATACGTAAACACCGATTAGCTTTCGCCGTCAAGGGCTCCAAGAGCCGATAGAAAAAGCTGTCCGGGAGGAATTGAGGCGCATGGCCCAGAAAACCCTTCGCCTGACCATGGCTCAGGCACTTGTCCGCTATCTTGCTGCGCAATTCGTCGAAGTGGACGGCAAGTCAGTCAGGCTTTGTGCCGGCGGTTTCGGCATTTTCGGCCATGGCAATGTCACCTGCCTTGGCGAAGCGCTTTACGAGCATCGCGAAGAACTGCCGCTTTGGCGTGGTCAGAACGAGCAATCCATGGCAATGGCCGCGGTTGCCTACGCCAAACAGCAGCTGCGGCAACGCTTCATGTTCGCAACGTCGTCAGCCGGTCCGGGCACGACCAACATGCTGACATCCGCAGGGATCGCGCACACCAACAGACTGCCGCTGCTCATGCTCTCCGGCGATGCCTTCGTCACCCGCTTGCCGGATCCGGTTTTGCAACAGGTTGAACATACCGGTAATCCGAGCCTGTCGGTCAACGATGCCTTCAAGAGCGTCACCAGATATTGGGATCGGCTCACACATCCGGCGCAACTGTTGCAATCGTTGCCGGCTGCGATCAACACGCTGATTGACCCTGCAGACTGCGGGCCGGCGTTCCTGGGGCTTCCGCAGGACGTTCAGGGGTGGGCCTATGACTATCCTGACGCCTTCTTTGAACCAAAAACCCACTATCTGCGTCGCCAGACCGCTGATGCGCGCGAACTTGCGGCGGCTGCCGAGTGCCTGAAAGCTGCCGAACGCCCGCTGATCATCGCTGGCGGCGGTGTCCAGTACTCGCTTGCTACTCAGGAGCTGCAGGACTTCGCACGCCGGCACAAGATCCCGGTTGTTGAAACGATCGCAGGACGTGCCAACCTGGTCCACTCGGATGAACTGAATTGCGGGCCGATCGGTGTGACCGGCTCCAATTCGGCCAATGCGCTTGCCGGTGAAGCAGATGTCGTGCTTGCAGTCGGCACCCGCCTGCAGGATTTCACCACCGGGTCGTGGACGGCATTTGCGGGCGATGCGAAAATCGTTTCCCTGAATGTCGGACGCGTTGATGCCGGCAAGCATATGGCTCTGCCGGTTGTCGGAGATGCCAAGTTGACGCTGCCGCTTCTTGCAGACGCGCTTGGGACTTACGAGGCACCAGCTGACTGGAGGCAGAAAGCCGCCAAGGAACGGGCTGCCTGGAACGCTTATGTCGACGATAATATCTCGCCGACAGCGCAAGACGGTAGCAACCGGCCGATGTCCTATGCCCAGGTGATCGGTGCGGTCAACGAAGTGTGCGCCGATGATGACAGGGTTGTTGCCGCGGCAGGTGGTTTGCCTGCCGAGGTGACAGCCAACTGGCGCACGCGCTCTTTAGGCAGTGTGGATGTCGAATTCGGTTTTTCCTGCATGGGCTATGAAATTGCAGGCGGCTGGGGGGCTCGCCTTGGACACCAGGAGCGCCATGCCGACCGCGACACGATCGTCTTTACCGGCGACGGTTCTTATATGCTCATGAACTCCGACATCTATTCTTCGGTTTTGTCTGGAGCCAAACTCATTGTCATCGTCTGCGACAATGGCGGTTTTGCCGTAATCAACAAATTGCAGAACAACACCGGCAACGAGTCCTTCAACAATCTGATCAGCGATTGCAGGCTGGCAGTTGAGCCCTTTGCTGTCGATTTCGAGGCGCATGCACGGGCGATGGGGGCGAATGCGGAATCCGTTTCCTCCATTGCAGAGCTGAAAGAAGCCTTCGGGCGCGCCAAGCAATCGGACAAGACCTATGTGATTTCCCTTCAGGTGGACGCCTTCGACGGATGGACACAGGAAGGCCACACGTGGTGGGAAGTTGGCACCCCGGAGGTTTCGGAAAGCGAACGTGTGCGTAAGGCGCATGCTGATTGGGAAGCCGGTCGCAGTGCGCAAAGAAAAGGCATCTGAGATGGTGAAGGCCTTCTCGCCTGCGTCCAGAATGTTGGTCCTTGGCCGGGCCGGTATGGATCTTTATGCCGACCCTCCAGGTGCAGAAGCAGAAAGTGCGACCGGGTTTGCGACAGCTCTTGGCGGGTCTTCCGGCAACATTGCCGCCGGTCTGGCAAGGCAAGGGGTGGCAACCAGTCTTTTGACCTGCGTATCAAAGGATTCAATTGGCCGCTTTGTCCGTAGGGAACTGCGCAACTACGGTGTGGATACGGCGCATGTTGTTGAGCTTGAAGGCGAATGCCGAACCTCGCTGGCCGTTACGGAAACACGCATCGAAAACACACAGAACACGCTCTACAGAAACAATGCTGCGGACCTTCTGCTTGATGAAGCACATGTCAGGACGGTCGACTTCAGCAAGTTCGATGCGCTGATCATGACCGGTACCGCGCTGGCGGCAAATCCTTCGCGCAAAGCCTGCTTCGTGGCCATGGAAAAGGCGCGTGCCGCCGGGATGATGGTCGTCATTGATCTTGACTATCGGCCGTATAGTTGGCCCGGGAGTGTGGAAGCTGCCGAGACTTATGGTGCGGCCATTGAACTGACGGACCTTGTTGTCGGCAATGATGAAGAATTTGCCGTCGTGGCCGGAGGGGACACTGAGGCAGGTCGCCGTCTGGCAAGCGACCTGGCTGAGGACGGGAAGACTGCCATTTACAAAATGGGCGAAAAGGGTTCGATCGTCTTCGCACCGGAAGTGAGCTTTCAGACCGGTATCTTTTCGGTTGAGGCCATAAAGCCGATGGGAGCTGGCGATGCCTTCATGGCCCTTCTGATCGCCGCCCTTGTCAAAGGAACAACGCTGAGAGAGGCCGTGCTACGCGGCTCAGCCGCTGCGGCAATGGTGGTGTCGCGCTTTGGCTGTGCCCCAGCCATGCCGACGCCTGCAGAGCTTGCGGCTTTTCTTGAGCAAAACACCGCTCCACAGAGCTGAGGAGATCGTTATGCATATCCCGCCGTTCGAAAACGCGAACAAGGCCATCATCGATACCGACGATACGCGTGTTCCGCTCAACTATTTCAACATCGTCAAGCTGACACGCGGGCAGGCATTTGAGTACTCGGTTCCCGGTTACGAGACGGCCATTGTCCCGGCGACCGGCAGTGTGGACGTAACTGTTGAAGGCGTGTCTTTCGACAAGCTCGGCAATCGCGGTGACGATGTATGGGACGGAGAGCCGGAAGGGGTCTATGTGCCGACCGGTGCCAGGGCGCAGATGGTCTGTGTCAGCGATGCTGCCGAAGTCTTCATTGCTGGGGCCAAATACGACAAGGTGCTGGAACCATTCGATGTCAGAAAAGCAGATATCGACCTGGTGCAATACGGCTCCGACGACACAAAAACGCACCGCAAGATCAAACACATTCTGGGAACGAAATACCACGACAAGGTTGGCCGCCTTTTGGTGTCCGAACTTTTCACGGTTGGACAGGGCGGCTGGTCCGGTTTTCCGCCGCACAAACACGATACGGATCGTTTGCCGGAAGAATCGCGTCACGACGAGACCTATAATTTCCGCTTCCGCCCGAACAACGGCTTTGGGATGCAACTGGTTCAGCGGGAAGACGGCAAAGTCGGAGATGCCTATCACATCGTCGACGGGTCAACGATCGTGCTCGACAAAGGCTACCATCCTTGCGTCGTCGCACCGGGTTATGAAATGTACTATTTCACGATCCTGGGTGGCCTGTCTCAACGCTCGCTGGTTCAATTTTTCCAACCTGATCATGCCTGGCAGATCGAGACGATCCCCGGAATCAAGGACATGATTGCCAAGTTCAAATGACCGCAGTTCCCTTGAATGACGTACTGGCAGGTGCTGCCCGTGGCGGGTATGCGCTTGCAGGATTGGTCGTGCTCGGCTGGGAAGACGCCGTTGCCTTTGTGGAAGCCGCTGAGGAAACAGGCTTGCCCGTGATCCTGCAGGCCGGACCCGGATGCCGCGCACATACACCTGTGCCCGTGATCGGCAAGATGCTGCGCCATCTGGCGGATCAGGCGAGCGTTCCGGTGGTCTGTCATCTGGACCACGGTTACAGCGTTGAAGAGTGTTTGCAGGGGATCGATCACGGGTTCACTTCGCTGATGTTCGACGGATCGAAGCGTCCGATATCTGAGAATATCGACCTGACTGCGAGACTGGTTGAAACCGCCCATAAAGCCGATGTCTCCGTGGAAGGCGAAGTCGGTTATGTCGGCTATGCCGAAGGGGCGTCATCCGCCTTTACTGATCCGACTGAGGTCGCACGCTTCGACAAGGAAAGCGGGGCAGATGCAATCGCCGTGTCGGTTGGCAATGTTCATTTGCAGACGGAGGCGACAGACGGCATCGACTTTGAGGCACTTGCCGCTGTTGAGCACGTGACGACGAAGCCGCTCGTTTTGCATGGCGGCAGCGGCATTCCGCAGGATGTTCGCATTCGCCTTGCGCGCGAGACGCGGGTTTGCAAGTTCAATTTCGGAACCGAGTTGCGGCAAACATTCGGCCGCTCACTCCGTCAGGCGCTGGCTGACGATCCGAATGTTTTTGATCGCAATGAAATCCTGCGCTCGGTCATGCCGGCCATGCGGGAGACGACCAAAAAGGTTCTCAGGACGGTCGGCCCGTCCTGAGCTGTCCTAGCGCAAAAAGAAAGCCTTCAAGCGAGATAAAAAGTCGGTCTTTTTCCGGCTTGGAGTGATACGGGTGGCGCTTGTCGGCGGCTCTTCTGCAAGCCGTGTCTGAGCCTCAGCTTTCCGTTCTGAAGACGGGATTCGGGTCTCAGGTGCCAATCCTCTTTTTACACCCTTTGCAAAGGCTTCTGCCGCTCCGTGCGAAACCGGGCCGCGGGGAGAAAAGAATGGCATCGACACCCTCCTGAAAGCTTACAATCACGCATTCAATTTAGGGTTTAACAAGCTGAATTTCAATAACCAGAGCTTGCCGCGAGGTCTTTTTGATACCTCGCAGAATACGGCATTATGACCGAGGTTTCAGGTTTTCAGGATCATAAAGCGGTTGGTAACCGACACCTGCCACTTCGACCGGATAGGTTTCCGAGAAGTATTCGACATTCAGCTTACGGCCGACCTGGCAGTAGTCCTGCGGCAGATAGGCCAGTGCAATGTTCTTGCCGATGGTCGGGCCGTAGGCAACTGATGTTGTATAGGAAATCCGCCCGAGACTATCGACCAGCGTCTTGCCTGTTTCAGGGTCCTGAACCGGCATGGCGCCAACCGGATAGCGCTTGACGCCCTTTCCATCGGTGTTGTCTGTCATGACCAGTGTGCACAGCATGGCCGGTTGTTTGTCGCGTGACCGGTACTCCAGATGCTTTGCCTTGCCGCGGAAGTCCGCCTCCTTCACCTTGGGTCGGGCAAGGTCGGCCTCATAGAGGTTGTATTGGGTCAGGAGATCGGCGTTCTGCAGGCGCAGGCTCTTCTCCATGCGGCGCGAGTTGGCATAGGTTTCAACGCCAACGGCCATAACGCCGATTGCTCTGAGCGCGTCCCACACAGCAAGACCGTCTTCATATTTCATATGAAGTTCCCAGCCCTGTTCGCCCACATAGGAAAGCCTGAGTGCTGACACTTCCTTTCCGGCGATTTCAAGCTTGCGGATGGCCGCGAAGGGGAAGTTCTCCGGATCGAGCGCCGCCGGATCTGAGACGACCTTCTTCAGGCTTTCCCGGGCGTTCGGACCCCAGATGCCGATGGTGGTATAGGCTTCGCTGACATCGGTTACGGTGACGTTGAAGCCCTTGTCTTCGGCGACGCGTTGAACGTAGCGCAGATCGCGCGGTCCGGCATCAGCGCCATCGACGATGCGGCAGCGGTCGTCCATCCGGAACACCGTCAGGTCGGCCCGTACATTGCCTTCGTCATCCAGGAAATGCGTGTAGATGCCTTTGCCGACCATGGTGTCGCCGCCAATCTTGGCAGCGCATAGCCATTCCATCAGGGCAACATGGTCAGGGCCTTCAACGTCGAACATATAGAAATGCGACAGGTTGATGATGCCGCAATCTTCGCTCAGCGCCAGTTGCTCTGCATTGGAAACACGCCAGAAGTGACGGTTGTCCCATTCATTT
Source organism: Labrenzia sp. THAF82 (assembly GCF_009363435.1). Taxonomy (GTDB): domain Bacteria; phylum Pseudomonadota; class Alphaproteobacteria; order Rhizobiales; family Stappiaceae; genus Roseibium; species Roseibium porphyridii. The sequence continues at coordinate 1,633,934 of NZ_CP045354.1, forward strand.
TCCCGAACGGGCACGCGGTTGCCGTATTTTTCCAGCAGGTGGTCGTTGGCGGCGTATCCATGCGCGCGTTCCCAGCCGCCAAGTTCCATGAAGTGACCGCCAAGTTCGACTTCGCGCTCATGGAAAGGGGAGCGCTTGACGCCGCGGCCGGAGGCGTAAGGCTCGCGTGGATGGATTGCGGGGAAATAGATCTTCTGGGCTGCCTCATAGCAGCGGCCTTCGATGAATTCCTCGGTCATCTGATGGGCGTAGAAGCGGGAATAGTCGATGGAAGCGTGATCGATTTCAGTGCGTCCGTCGGTGATCCAGTCTGCAATCAACTTGCCATAGCCCGGGCCGTCCTTCACCCAGATGGCAACACAGTACCAGAGCCCGCGTACTTTCTGGCTTTCGCCGCAGGAGGGGCCACCGGCAGCGGAGACCTGCAACAAACCGTTGAAGGAATGGCTTTCATTATAACCGATCTCACCCAGGATCGGCGTCAGCTCCATGGCGCGCTCCAGTGGCTCGATGACCTGTTCCATCTCAAGATCGCGCTGTGAGGGCGACAGACGAGCTTGATCCTTTTCAAGCAAGTCACGCGGATGACAGAGACGCGGTGCGTCGGTCTCGTAATAGCCCCATTCTATCTGCCCGCCTTCGGCAGTTTTCGGGTCGCCCGTGTCGCGCATATAGGCCGAGTTGCCCTGGTCACGCAAAAGAGGGTAACCGATATCCTTGCCGGTGCCTTCAAACTCGTTATAGGGGCCGAAGAAAGTCAGCGGGTGGTCGACGGGCATGACCGGCAGGTCCTCGCCGACCATCTCGGCGATCTGGCGACCCCAAAGACCGGCGCAAACAATCACGTGATCGGCGTGGATCGTGCCGCGATGGGTTTTGACGCCGGAAATGCGGCCATTCTCGACAATAAGCGATTGCGCTGGCGTGTTGGCGAAGACTTTCAGATTGCCGGATTTTTCGCACTGGTCGACCAACTTGCCGGCAACGGTCTGCGAGCGCGGAATGACCAGACCGGCATCCGGGTCCCACATGCCGCCCTGAACCATATCCTCTTCGATCAGCGGGAATTTTTCCTTGATCTCTGCCGGAGTGACAAGGCTGACATTGGTGCCAAACGCCTTGCCGGATGTGACCTTGCGCTTGATTTCCTCCATCCAGGTGTCGTCACCGGTGCGCGCCACCTCAAGACCGCCGACCCTCGCGTAGTGGCCCATCTTTTCAAAGAAATCGATGGAATACTGCGTGGTCCAGACCGACAGATAGTCGTGGCTTGTGGTGTAGCAGAAATCAGAGGCATGTGCGGTCGAGCCGATGTCGGTCGGAATGCCGGACTTGTCGATACCGACAACATTCGTCCAGCCACGCTCGATGAGGTGATGCGCCACCGACGCGCCGACAATGCCGCCCAGACCGACGATGACGATTTGTGCCTTGTCAGGAAAAGCTGACATGTCTCATTCCTCTTTGCTTCCCGCCGTCATGCCGCCATTGGATGCGTCGCACCGATTGCCCGCTTCTGCCTGGCGCATTCAAGCCATATCAAGGCCGGGTGGACCGTTCCCGGTCAACCAACCTTTTTTCTCAAAACAGTTTTCCGATTTATCGCACTTCGGCTCGCGACAGATCCCGGAGCAAAATAGCTCAATTGCGTCATCTGGGTCGGTTTCGGGTGGTAGGGGTATTCAGGCTACTAGCTGAGCGTTAAGATTAGACACACAATCCATTGATGCTAATTTATTGCGATATCTATGTCTCGACTGACATGGTTGATCTGATGCCGGTCGACGTATTTCAAGTCCAAAGTCGGGTTAGTCTCAGTAGTCGTTTTCACACGAACTGAAAGTCATCTTGATGCAATTCGGACACCAAAACATTGTTCAGGATGATACTGGCATTGGCGTCAACTTGAATTGTGGTGTCTACACCGTCATCGGTGGAGGCTGCTAACACTCCTGCCAGATCGGAAAACAACGCAAATTCAAACTGAACCACATCGTCAGTTCCTGTGCCCGCCACGAAGTCGACTATGGTATCTATCCCGGTTTCACCGAACCGGAAGACAAAAGTATCAAATCCAGCCCCGCCATTGAGTATGTCGGAACCACTGCCACCGTGAAAGTATTCGTCTGCTGCAGTACCATTCAAAGCTTCTGCGTTCGCAGTTCCACGAAACCAGGAGTTTGACTGAATTTCGGATCTATTCCACGTGACTGCATCGGCAAACGAAATCTGTTCAATTCCGAAATGGCGACTGTCGTAGAATTGTTCGTCAAAGGTGATGGTGTCACCAGTCGCCAAAATTGTCAGAATTGCGTCGACTCCCGATCTGGTCATTTCAACATCAAATGAGTTGATATCCCAGAGCTGTAAAACATCGACAGAAGCTGTTGATCCATCTTCGTCGTCGATGAAATCGGATCCATCTCCCAGGAAATAATGGTAAATGTCGCTTCCACTATTGCCGAACAGACTGTCGCTACCAAGTCCTCCAGAAATCTGATCTGCACTACCGGTGCCTTGCACCGTGTCATCCCCATCAGTGCCGCGAATCCATGATTTGCTTTGAATATCCGCACGATCCCAGATCACATTATCGGCAAACACAACTTGGTCTATGCCGAAGTGGCGACTGTCGTAGAATTGTTCGTCGAAAGTGATGGTGTCGCCAGTCGGAAGAATTGTAAGAACAGCGTGTACACCAGAACGGCTTAGTTCAACATCGAATGAGTTAATATCTTTCAGTCTCAGTATATCGACGGCATCTGTTGATCCATCTTCATCATCAATGTAATCGGTGCCATCACCTAACGCATAGTGATAAGTGTCACCACCTTCGCGGCCGAACAAATTGTCATTGCCAAGTCCGCCTGCGATATGCTCGCCCGCACTTGTTCCATGCAATGAATCTGCCCCGCCAGTTCCTCGGTACCAAATGTTAGACTGAATATCAGCACGGTCCCAAACTACTGAGTCTGCAAAAATGATACGATCTATACCGAAGTGACGGTTGTCATAAAACTGTTCGTCGAAAGTAATTGTTTCGCCATTGGCGAGTACTGTTAGTACTGCATCTACACCAGACCTGCTTAGTTCTACTTCGGTTGAATCGATGCCTTCCAAAACAAGTGTGTCAATTGACTGAGTCGACCCATCCTCATCATCAATAAAGTCTGACCCATCACCCAAGCCATAACGATAGGTGTCGCTCCCTTGTTTGCCGTAAAGGCTGTCGTCACCTAGTCCACCAATGAATGTGTCGGCTTCATTGGATCCTTGCAGAATGTCCGCGCCGTGAGTTCCCTGAATCGGATCAGGAGCTGCGTTTCCGTTCAAGTATGCCGGTGTCCAGATGGTGCCGTCATCGAACACGATTTCTTCAATTTGATCTTGGCCGCTTCCTCCAAGTGTATTGACAATCGTGATCCTGTCGCTGGTACCTTCAAAAGTTAGAATGGCTGAATCTGTGCTGCTTTCGACTGTTATCGTGACTTCGTCGGGGCTGTACCCGTGAATAAGGAGGCGATCTGTTGAGAGATAGCCATTGTCTTCGATCGTATCGACGCCATCGCCTCTGGTGAAGATATAGGTATCCGAACCTCCTTCACCCCTCAGCGTGTCGTTTCCAAGACCGCCAATAAGCGTGTCATTGCCACCATCGGCCTCGATTACATCGTCGCCAAGACCACCGTCGATCACTTCACCTGTGCTACCGAAGCCATGGACAAAGTCATCACCGTCGGTTTGTACAGGAGTCAGAACACTCGCCCGCAAATCGTCCATGGTCCAAACCGTTCCATCGTCGAAGACGATCTGCTCGATTTCATCCTGATAGCTGCCATCAAGGGTATCGATCAAAGTGATTTGGTCACTGGTCCCGACAAAGGTCAAAATGGCCGTGTCGGAGATGCCATCGCGAGAGACGATCACTTCTCCTGGTGTATAACCGTGCAGAACGAGCTTGTCTGTTGAACGATAGCCATTGTCGTCGATCGTATCGACGCCATCGCCTCTGGTGAAGACATAGGTATCCGAACCTCCTTCACCCCTCAGCGTGTCGTTTCCAAGACCGCCAATAAGCGTGTCATTGCCACCGTCGGCTTCGATTACATCGTCGCCAAGACCACCGTCGATCACTTCATCTGTGCTACCGAAGCCATGGACAAAGTCATCACCGTCGGTTTGTACAGGAGTCAGAACACTCGCCCGCAAATCGTCCATGGTCCAAACCGTTCCATCGTCGAAGACGATCTGCTCGATTTCATCCTGATAACTGCCATCAAGGGTATCGATCAAAGTGATTTGGTCACTGGTCCCGACAAAGGTCAAAATGGCCGTGTCGGAGATGCCATCGCGAGAGACGATCACTTCTCCTGGTGTATAACCGTGCAGAACGAGCTTGTCTGTTGAACGATAGCCATTGTCGTCGATCGTATCGACGCCATCGCCTCTGGTGAAGACATAGGTGTCGCTGTCTGCATTGCCGTGCAGAGTGTCGTTGTCCAAACCGCCAATCAGAGTGTCGTTGCCGCCACCCCCGCTGAGCGTGTCGTCGCCTCTAAAGCCTTCAAGGGTGTCAGACCCACTGGTGCCCGTAACAGTATCATCTGTTGCCGGATCATCGAAGGAAGACAACGAAACAGTGATCGTATTGCTTGAGGTGAAGTCACCGTCGCTGACGACATAGGAGATTACTATATCTCCCTCAAAGCCTTCATCGGGGAGGAGGCTCAGATTGCCTGAGGGCAATAGTTCGACTGTGCCATTTCCGTCAATCGTGGCAGAAATAATTGTGAGCACGCCATCATCAATGTCATTTGCAAGAATGTCGGCCGCCTGCAATTCAATGGCAGACGATCCGTCGTGGAGAAGATCGAATGTATCGGCTTCTGCCTGAGGTTTTGCATTAATGATTGCGGTCGTCTCGATGTCCGTTTGTGACCAAACGGTCCCATCCTGGAATTCGATCGCCTCGATGCCTTTTTCGGAGGAGGCAAGGAATTGTTCTGTCAGTGTGATTATCGATCCGTCAGACAGCAGTAGCAAAGCATCTTGAGCGCCCGCACCGGGTCGTACGATCTTGACGGATTGCAGCGTAATCCCAGCACCAAAGACCAGCCTGTCGGCAGAGCCCTGATTATAGCCTTCAGTGATCGTGTCCGAGCCATCGCCCAGACTGTAGTGGTAAACGTCACTACCTTTGCCGCCTTCTAGAAGGTCATCACCAAGGCCTCCAGTGATTATGTCTTCGCCTGAAGCGCCCTTTATGCTGTCATTCCCTGCACCAGCATCAATCACATCATCGACATTAAAGCCGTGAATGATGTCGTCACCAGATGTTTCTGCCTGTGCCAGAAGCTGCAGACGCAGGTCACTACGTGTCCAGATCGTGCCATCGGAAAACTCGATTTGCTCAACACCAGTGTCGAAATAGTCGTCCAGCTGGTCCTTCAAATGGACCGATCCACCATCGACGAAACCTAGTATGACGTCATTCAGCTCACTTACACCGCGCGTCAGCGTGACCTCGCCAGCAACAATTCCATCTCCGAGAACCAGCTTGTCGGTGGCACCATTGTTGAAAAGCTCATGGATGATATCGTCGCCATCACCGAGATTGTAGACAAACGTGTCTGAGCCATCTCCGCCATTCAGAACGTCGTTGCCTAATCCTCCGGTGAGGATGTCGTCCGCACCGCCGGCATCGACAGTGTCATTGCCAGCACCGGCATTGATAGTGTCGACAACACCGAAGCCATTGATGACATCGTCTCCATTTGTAGTCTCTTGTGCCAGGATCATCGAGCGCAGGTCGGCACGGGTCCAGATCGTGCCGTCGGCAAATTGAACCTCTTCGACACCGCTGTTAAAGAATTCGCCCAGCTGGTGCTTCAACAGAACCGAGCCGCCGTCGGTGAACGATAGTGTGACTTCGTTCAAATCACTCGTTCCGCGAACGAGAGTGACTTCTCCTGGAAGGATGCCTTGACCAAGAACCAGCCGATCGGCAGTGCCGTTGTTATAGGTCTCTATGATGGTGTCCGCGCCATCACCAAGATCGTAACGGTAGACGTCGGAATCTTTGCCACCGTCGAGCGTATCATTGCCCAACCCGCCAGTGAGTATATCTTCACCGGAATAGCCAAAGACAGTGTCGTTTCCAGCGCCTGCGAAGAGATAGTCGTTTGAGTTGGTGTAGCCGTCGATCGTATCATCGCCATCTGTCCAGGCATTCTCCGCCAAGATTCGAGCAAGGTCTTCACTGGTCCAGATTGTACCATCTGCAAATTCTATCAGCTCAACACCGCTGTCGAACCAATCAACGGATTGGTGTTTGAGCGTTACCGAGCCTCCATCTATAAATGTGAGAATAACCTCATTTAGAACCTGAGGGCTGCGCGAAACAGTCACCTCTGATGTCAGAATTCCGGCACCAAGAAGAAGCTTGTCGGAAGCACCGTTGTTTGTGGTTTCAGCGATAGTATCAGCGCCATCTCCCAACTCGTAGATATAAGTATCGGAATGCTTGCCACCGTTAAGGTTGTCGTCACCTAAACCTCCTCTGATCGTATCAGAGCCATAACGACCGTAGACAGTGTCGTCTCCAGCGCCGGCATCAATGGTGTCATCGAGAGTAAAGCCGGAAATCAGATCATCACCGCTGGTCGATACACCTTGCAGATAGTGTGCGATGAGATCGTCTGTCTCCCAGACCGTGCCATCTTGGAAATGGAACTCTTCAACCACATTGAAATCGAACGGTGCCAAGCCTCTGTAGCCAACAACCGTGATGCTGTCGTTCGCATTTAGCGACAGTGTTAGATCAAGGTAGTGATCGTCAGTCCAGGAAATTGAGACGTCCGATGTCGAGATCCCCGCGCCAAAAACAATCTTGTCCGTGTTGTCTATAAAGATCGAAACCTGTTCATCGAAGATCCGGTCGTGGCCGTAGCCTATGCCGAAGTGGTAGGTGTCGCTGTATTCGCCGCCATAGTAGGTGTCGTTGCCCAATCCGCCGTCAAATACGTCTTCGGACGCGAACCCGTAAAGTGTGTCGTCTCCGTCTGTGCCTGCGATCAGCTGCTGTTGAATTTCACCGATTGAAATCGTTGACCCGTCTGCAAATTCGAAATGCTCGATATCGAAATAGCGGTGACCAAAATTGTTATAGAGGAACTGGCTTTGGATCGTCAGTTGGCTGCCGTCAGACAGAGTTGCGATCAGGTCATTTGAAGTCCCATTTCGCGACCAGGTGACGTCATTCGCAGTAACACCCGCACCGAAAAGCAGCTTGTCATTTTCGTTGCTGAAGACCGAAAGAAACTTGTCGTAGACGACGTCTTGTCCATAGCCAAAGCCGAAGTGGTAGGTATCGTCTCCATCACCGCCATTCAAATAGTCGTTGCCGGCTCCGCCATCCAAGACATCATTCCGCCAGAAACCATTGATGGTGTCATCGCCGTTGGTCGATTGTAGGAAGTGATTGTAGATGTACTCCTGATCCCAGACTGTTCCATCTTCAAACTCGAAAGTCTCGATGGCGAAATAGTGATTCCCCGCGATATTGTCGCCAAGGAATTGGCGCAGGATTTTGAACTGGCTGCCGTCTGACAGTTTCACGGTCAGATCGGCACTGTCGCCTTCACGTTCCAGCGTCACATCGCTCTCGGTGACGCCTTCTCCGAATTTCACTTTATCGATGGTTTCAAAATTTAGGTCGAGGCTGGTTCCCTCATCGAATACGTCTGAACCGTATCCGAAGCCAAAGACATAGGTGTCATTCTTGTTGCCGCCGGAGAGGTAGTCGTCGCCAGCCCCACCATCGAGAATATCATCACGGGTGAAGCCATAGATCGTGTCGTCGCCGTCGGTCTTTGCGTCGGCGATCAGTTTGGCCATGATATGTTCGTTGTCGAAGCCTTGGCTTTCGCCATTGCCGTTCTCGAACTGGAAATACTCAATCCGGTCGAACCAGAATTCTCCGCCAAGCGCGGTGACACCGAAGAACTGACCGTTGATCGTCAGGCTGTCGCCACTGGTCGTGTTGATGACAAGGGTGTTGCTGTCGCCATCACGGTAAAAGGAGAGATCTGCGTATGACAGATCGGCACCGAAGATAACAATGTCTTCTCCGCGTGAGAGTACATCAACCTGTGCGTCATGGATTGTATCGTGGCCATATCCGACGTTGAACAGATAGATATCCGTGTTGTCACCACCCTGCAAAAAGTCGTTGCCGGCACCGCCATCCATCAGATCGGCATGATCGGTTCCGATCAGGGTGTCATCGCTGTCGAGGGGGTTTGAGATGGCTGTTGCGATTTCGCCCATGCCCCAGACTTCGCCATTGGCGAAGACGATTTCCTCAATCCCCTGAAACGGCCCAACAACGCCACCGAAGAGTGAATACTGCATGTCATGGAACTGGCCAACGACACGCACGCTGTCTCCAGTATCCGTGACGGTCAGGATGAGGTCCTTGCCATCACGTGCGGCGGTAATTTGATCGGATGTCAGGTGGGCAAAGCGGATTGTGTCGAAATTGTCGGCGCTCTGCTCAAGATCGTTGATGACGTCATTGCCGAAATTCTGGCCGAAGACAAAGACGTCGCTTCCGGTTTTGCTCTCCACCACGTCGTCGCCGGTGGACATATAAAAGATTTCGTTCTCGTCCGTGCCGGTGCGTGTACCCGATCCATAGTCAACGATATCCTGCGAGACTCCGAGGCTCTCGGCGGCCACCGCCAGGCTGACCGGCAGTCCAACGGTTTCATAGGCAGCCACCACATTGGTGAAGATGAAAGGCTCGGTAATGCGGTTGCCGCCAGGCCGGTCATAGTCCGAGAGCAGTATGTCGATCAGCGGTTTCCAGGCATCCAGCCAGTTTGCAGCGCCGGTTGCGTCTTGAGGTGCCGCTTCGAAGATCTTCTTGAAGAACGGGATCAGTTCAAAGTCGGTCGTCGGTGAGAAACGGTCGGTTTCAACAGAGTATTCGACACCGTCAAAATACTGTTCCAGACCACCTTGCATCGCAAGGCGCAGCGCCAGCTGTTCAACCAGCAATTCGGTTCGGCCCAGAAGCGCGCCGAGGCCAGCGATAGCTGAACCGGTCAATGCTCCCGGATCATCGACCGGGATATTCTCGCCGAAATAGCGCTCGACGAAGTCAAGTTCAGCCGATGTGACGACTTCCCAGGCCACATTTGCACCGTTCACCGGATCTGCCAGAACCTCGTCATAGCTCGGGTAGTCGATTGTGTTGCCGTCAGCGTCGGTGATCGTGGTGCCACCTGCCAGTTTCCAATAGGTGACTGTGTCTTCCGACCCGTCCTCCAATGTGATTTGTTCGGTCACCTGGACAGCAAAATCCAGGACTTCCAGCTCGCCGCTAGCACGGCTGATCAGGACCGGCACGTCCGGATTGCTGCCGAAACCTTCTGCTGCAGGTGGTGCTTTCGCCCAGGCGTCTAGAATGTCGAAGGCACGCTCGGACAACACGTCGCGGTCAATGACATTCAGCGTTGGCAGAACGGCATTGATCGTTTGCGCCAGCGGACCGCCCGGGCCCTCCAGGGTGAGTGCCACCTGAAGGTCGGTCAGGACACCATGGCCTTTCAGCGCAGGCATATTGGCCGCAACATCAGCCGCAATGGTCGTATCGCCGGTATAGACTGTGTCGTAATTGTTGATGCGGAATTCAATGTCGCCGACGGTGCCGGTGCTGCCGTCGCCGCGCGTAAAGCTTCCAGTGCGGGCCACCACATTCAGAGCGTTCTGGCTGCCGTCATCGGTCGCTGTCAGATCGATGGATGCAATATCAAGTTCAGATAGCGAGAAGAGTTCACCGGCATCGGTTTCAGCGTCTCTGTCCAGATCGCGCCAGATCCGAAGATCTGAATAGACCGCGTCCTGTGCGTCGATCTTGCCGTCGCCGTTGAGGTCATAGGCGGACAGTGCTTCAAAGCCGGACTGCCCGACGCCGCCGAACAGCTCGTTGATATCGTCGATGGTACCGTTGGCATTCAGATCCAGCGTCAACAGGCCATCATCCGGCGCTACCCAGCCGCTATGCTCGGCAAAGCCGTCGCCATCCATGTCGAACATGGGGCTGACGCCCGTCACCATGGAGGTCAGTTCCAGTCCGTCGCCGTCGAGGTCAAAGACAAGTGGATCGACGCCGCCGACCGTTGCGCGGAACAGGATATCTTTCACCGACGTGACGATGAAACTCCACATGCTGGAGCCTTGTACGGAACCAATGGCACTGTCTTCGCCATCTGCAAGCCGCCACATTTTTGTTGAGTACTCGGCAAGGCGTATACCAGCTGTCAGCTCAGCAGGGTTACCTGAGATGGAGTTGTTGAAGTTCGCCGCATAGAGGAAACTCTGTTCATCACCATGCTTTGAGTCTTTATCTCCAATGAGAAGTTCACCAGCAGAGTTTACACCGAACTTCAAGAATCCAAACAAACCGTAGTGGTAAGGGCTCTCGGAATCGACATGCTTTAGGTAGGAACCTGCAGCATTGTAAAAGCCATACGCGTAAATGCGATCGTAGCCATCGGCATCCGCAACTAGTGAGCCGCGTGCGTTCGTCAAATTAATTGAATCAATGTCGTCTGCACCGCCTGGGCCAGTGTAAATGACCGATCCCACCCCTGCGGCGCTCAATTTGTCGTTCCCGGCGCCTAGATGGATCTCCGCCGCACCTTGACCATGCACTTCGTCATTGCCCGCGCCGGCATCAACAATCGCCTGGTTACGCTCAGCTTCGAAGGTAATGGGGTTTGCTGGGTCGCTAAGGTTGTTTACGAGTATAAAATCGTTTCCGGCTCCACCCGAAACTTCAATAGTGCCTCCTGCGATAGCAAGAATAAGATCTTCGCCTTCGCCCCCGTTTACCTTAATGTCAGTGTTTTCAATACTTCCAACGATACCTATTTCATCATCGCCGTCGCCCGCATTGACTTCAAAAGACACTTGGTCGGGTTGAAGAATGTTGATTATTCGATCGTTAGCATCTGTCAAATTGACGATTTCTACGTTTGAAAATGCCACCCCCTTCCTGGTGTCCTCAAACTCATTATTATTTTGTAGGTGATTGTCTATTTGCGTTTGAATTTGCTCATCTTCACCTGCTGCTGCAAGCGCGTCTTCAGCGTATTTCAACAGGCGGTTTCCGTCGCTGAAGAAAAGTTCGGATTGGTCCAATCCGTCCACCCAAGGTGCGCGATCATCTCCGAGCGTATTGTTAAAGAGTTCGACGCCATCAGGTTTGAAGAAACTTACGCTATCAGTTCCTTTCCCCATGTCGAACGTGAGACGCTGCAATTCGTCAGCGGGCAGGTCCCAAACATAAATCTGATCATCGAATTCCGACAATTCCACAAGGTTGACACTAAAGAGTTTATCGCCGCCAAATTCACTGTCTGCGGAGGTGAGTTCAACCCCTTTTTCTGAGCCCCCCGCGCCCGATTGCGAAGCTCCAATGACGCCTATCGCCGTCGCCACGCCGAGTTGATTTTCTGACTTAACAACGTCGTAGCCTTTTCCACCGTCGAGGGTGTCTGAGCCCTCACCACCAACAAGCGTGTCATTACCGCCGATTCCAAAAATGAAATCGTCTTCAGCGCCGCCACTAAGCTCATTGTCAAACTCATTTCCAATGAGCAAGTCGGCACCACTACCACCCGAAGCGTTTTCAATAATGACACCGTTCGCAATAGAATAACCACCTTTAATTGCTTCGTTACCAAGCCCTTGCCCATCTAGGACCTGACTAAAGTAACCACCGGAATGAACATTCGGGTCCTCTATCTCGCGTGTAAGGGTTGAATGCAGTTGAGCCCAAACAGCAGATTGCTTTAGATCATCAATAACGTCTTGACCGGTTTGGTCCAGAGTCGTGTCAAGAGTCGCGTCGTTTAGGTTGATTAGTACTGAATTTGCACCGGAATAAACGATCTCATCGCTAACTTCATCATTGTTGACGTCCCAAATGGAGTAGTAGGCGCGGCCAATTGAAACGCTGCCGTCGTTCCCGTCGCGATCCAAAATTGGTACGCTGCCATCTGCAGGAGCAAAAAGATTGTAAGTTGTTGATCCTTTGTGTGTGTCTGTGTCTTCGTCATAGAGCTCCTGCAAAGCCGCAATATCCAGGGCCATGGGGGTAACCGGCAGACCATGATCCGTATCCCAACCCACTCCGGGCGGAAGTGTGTAACTCGTCACGGTTTGTTTCATAGTGTACGGTTCAGGAAGACTGCGCCCGTTTCCACCAAGACTGATAGTTCCGTTGTGGGATTGATGGGGATGATCCAGCCCGAGTGCGTGTCCAAGCTCGTGAATGTACGTGAACAAACGCAAGCTTCCGCCACCTATCTCAGCCGTTTTACCCATAAAGGGATCATTCGTGTTGAAACCGATGACGCCTTCGGAAACACCAGACGTAGGCAATTGCGCTACGCCAAAACCATAACCTATGTCACCAACTATGTAGTTGGCATCAATGTTGTTATTGAAATCGAAGCTAATTTTCTCCGCATAGAGTGAAAGTATATCGGCTGCTTCTTCAATCTCAGATTGCCAAGTGGCGGAAACACTATTGCTACTTGGAAAGAAGAATCCTGGCAATGAATTTAGAAATCTATTGACCTCCGCGACATTGCTACTTTCCAAAAAATTAATTTCGATGGTGCCTTTCCAAAGAGTATTTCCTTTAATTGGTAAAAGAAGAGCTTTGCTTGATGGATTTTGGGTGTCTGTTGTCGCGGGCATGTTAGTCTCCAGCACTTACTTTCAAGGCATAAGAATTTGCTTGCTTAACAAAGTCTGCGAAATCAGTTGCGTTGGTTATTTTCACAAATAGAAATTCACCGTTTGCCGGGTTTGGAACCCATGTGTCGCCATTATCCCATTGGATAAAAAGTAAATTTTGTTCATTTTTTAAGTAAAATACTTTAGAAAAGCATGTTTCTTCCATTAATTCGTTAAGCATTTCGGGTGAGAAAAGACCCATTGCAACAGCATTTAAAAATTCTTTCCTTTCTTTTTGACTTTTGAATCTACAAATACCTGGAAATTTTACTTCAGCAGCATAGAGTATTTCGGACACAACGAACAAATTCTCTGAGTTTTCCAGCGGGGGATAAATTTCATCTATTCCGTTAGTGTCCTGGCCGCCAATCATTCCAAGTAATTCTGCTGAATGATTTTTGACGACGTCTTCTAAGGTATGTATTTCATTACTGCTTCGGGCAAAAGTAATATTGATATTTATTGCCAATAAAATCACCGTCAAAATTGAAGTAAAGGGAGGTTTATTGTGAGGAAGAAGTATAATTTTACCAATTTTACATGAAAGAAACATGAAATACCTCCTCAGTGTATCTCTTAGACTTAACTTGTGTATTGCGAAAAGGACAGTCCACGACAGTCTTGCTGTTCTTCCAAGTCTTTTCGACGTACCAGCAGTTGGTAACGGGCCAGTCAAGACCCAGTTTTCGAACTAGAAATGCCACAGTCGCCTCTAAAATTGCCTCAGAGAATAGCGAAGAGCCGAAGAAGAAATCTCTATCAAAACAGCCCCCGCTGTTTCCGGATGTTCGTCAATAAGTTGTGTTTCTGAGTGCACGGTTGCACTTGTTGAGCGGGTTGTAAATATTAAAATATACGCACTTTATGATTGTTGTTGGACGGTCATGATTATCAAAATTGGCGAATTTCCGGAGTTTTCAAGAGTTGAATTTTTCAACCTTACGTAGCGTCGTTAAGAGGTTGGCTCATCCCTCATAATTCACTTTTCTTTCTTCTAGGTTTGATTGAGAGCTTTGTCAGGCGCTGCCCTCGCTTGTTCTGGCCCAACTTTCCATGGTGCTCCGTTTCCACGGATACCCCTTGTCCAAAACATTCGGTGGTCAAGACCATGTCTGTGGTTGAGCAGTGGATTAAAATAATTCAATCTTATAAATTTCAAGCTTGAAATAACTGTGAGCTGAGCTACGTTAACTCGTATCGATCCGTGGCGCGGGAGCGCTCGAAACTCGGGAGGTGCGATCAATGCGGGTGGCGTGTTTGGGCGGTGGGCCTGCCGGGCTCTATTTTGCCATTTCGATGAAGCTTCGCGATCCTTCGCACGAGATCGTAGTCGTTGAGCGCAACCGGGCGAGCGACACGTTTGGCTGGGGTGTCGTGCTGTCGGACGATGCGCTGGAAAACCTGGCAACGAATGACCCGAAAAGCGCTGAAGCCATACGCGATCACTTTGCCTATTGGGACGATATCGCCGTGGTCCATGACGGCGTGCGCACAGTCTCCGGCGGTCACGGTTTTGCCGGGATCGGCCGCATGCAGATGCTGCTTCTGCTTCAGGAGCGGGCGCGTGAACTGGGTGTCAAACTGCTCTTTGAGACGCCGTTTGACGATATTGAAAGCTATCGCCGCGACTATGATCTGGTCGTCGGCTGCGACGGCATCAATTCCAGTGTGCGCAGCGCCTATGCGGAGCATTTCAAGCCGGAAATCGATACCAGAAAGTGCAAGTTCGTCTGGCTTGGCACGCACCAAAAATTCGACGACGCCTTTACCTTTATCTTCGAGAAGACCGAGCACGGCTGGATCTGGGCGCATGCCTACCAGTTCGATGATGAGACGGCGACTTTCATTGTCGAGTGTACCGAGGAAACCTACGCCAATTTCGGCTTTGACGGGATGTCGAAAGAAGAGATCGTCGAAACTTGCCGGAAGACCTTCGAGGCGCATCTTGGCGGGCATAAGCTGATGTCGAATGCCGACCATCTGCGCGGGTCGGCGGTCTGGATCAACTTCCCGAGGGTGCTTTGCGAAAAGTGGCACCACGGCAATGTCGTTCTATTGGGTGATGCGTCCGCAACGGCGCATTTTTCCATCGGGTCCGGGTCACGGCTTGCCTTTGACAGCGCCATTGCGCTGGCCGATCTCATTCACAGCGAACCGACCCTTGAAAAAGCCTTCGAACGCTATCAGGAAGAGCGGCGGCTGGAAGTGCTGCGGCTTCAGTCCGCAGCGCGCAATTCGCTTGAATGGTTTGAGGATGTCGAGCGCTATCTCGATCTTGACCCGGTGCAGTTCAATTATTCGCTTTTGACGCGCTCGCAGCGTATCTCGCACGAGAACCTGCGCCTGCGTGATCCGGACTGGTTGCGTTCGGCTGAGAAGTGGTTTCAGCATGCATCCGGTGTTCCGGACAATGCGCCGGTGCGCGCACCGATGTTTGCGCCGTTCCGTCTGCGCCAGATGGAGCTGAAGAACCGGATCGTTGTGTCGCCCATGGCGCAGTATAAGGCCGTCGACGGCAGCCCGACAGACTGGCACCTGATCCATTATGGCGAGCGCGCGAAAGGCGGCGCCGGTCTCGTCTACACCGAAATGACCTGTGTTTCAGAAACGGGCCGGATTACGCCGGGCTGTCCAGGTCTTTATGCGCCGGAACACGAGGCTGCCTGGAAGCGTCTGGTGGATTTCGTGCATGGCGAGACCGAGGCCAGGATCTGTTGCCAGATCGGTCATTCAGGCCGCAAGGGCTCCACCAATATCGGCTGGGAGGGCATGGACAAGCCCTTGGCGTCCGGCAACTGGGATCTTGTATCGGCATCGGCGCTCGCCTGGTCTGAAGAAAATGCTGTGCCGCGCGAAGCGACCGAAGCCGATATGGAGGCGATCAAGTCAGAATTTGTTGCCGCAGCCGAGATGGCGGAGCGGGCAGGGTTCGACATGATTGAGCTGCATGCCGCCCATGGCTATCTGCTGTCTTCGTTCATATCGCCGCTCTCCAACATTCGGACGGATGACTATGGCGGCAGCCTGGAAAACCGGCTGCGTTATCCGCTTGAGGTCTTCCACGCAATGCGCCGCGTCTGGCCTGAACACAAGCCGATGTCCGTGCGCATTTCCGCAAGTGACTGGGCCGGCGAGGACGGGGTAACACCGGAAGAAGCCGTCGAGATTGCACGCGCTTTTCAGCAAGCAGGCGCAGATCTGATCGACGTCTCCGCAGGTCAGACCAGCACGGAGGCAAAGCCGGTTTACGGGCGCATGTTCCAGACGCCGTTTTCCGACCGAATCCGCAATGAGGCGGGCATTACCACGATGGCGGTCGGCAACATTTATGAGGCCGATCATGCAAACTCGATCCTGATGGCGGGACGTGCTGATTTGATCGCCATCGGCAGACCGCATCTGGCCGATCCCTATTGGACCTTGCATGAAGGCGCGAAGATCGGTGACCGGCAGGCCGTCTGGCAGCCACCTTATCTTGCCGGGCGCGATCAGGCCTGGCGGCTTGCGGACCGTGAAGCAGAGGCAATCCGGGTATGACACTGGAAGGCAAACATGTGGTCGTGACCGGCGGCGGCTCCGGTGTTGGTGCCGAAACGGCGCAGGCATTCAACCGGCAAGGCGCGCGCGTTACGATATTGGGGCGACGTGAGGAACCTTTGAAGGCGCAGGGTCTTTCCTACCAACTGTGCGATGTCACCGATGCGGAGGCTGTTGCGAAGGCACTGGACGCAGCCCGGCAGCAAAACGGCCCGATTTCCGTTGCTGTTGCCAATGCAGGCGCTGTTGAAAGCGTGCCTTTCGCAAAACTGTCTCAAGACCAGATGCAGTCAATGCTGGCAGTGAACCTGATTGGTGTCGCCAATCTTTGGCAGGCCGCGCTTGGCGATATGAAGGCGTCCGGTTGGGGGCGCATGATTGCCGTTGCCTCCACCGCCGGGCTGAAGGGGTATCCCTATGTGGCGGTCTATAGTGCGGCCAAGCACGGTGTCATTGGCTTGACCCGCTCACTGGCGATTGAGTTTGGCCAGACGGGCGTGACCGTCAACGCGATCTGCCCGAGCTTCGTGGAAACGCCGCTCCTTGAACGGTCGATTGAAACAATCGTTCGAAAGACGGGTCTGAGCGCGGAAGATGCGCGCGCATCTCTTATCGCCGGCAATCCGCAACAACGGTTCATCGAAACTGATGAAGTTGCCGGAACTGCGCTGTGGCTGTGTTCTGATGCTGCGCGGTCGGTGAACGGACAGGCCATTTCCTTGTCGGGAGGAGAAGTATGAACGAACCGGCTCTTAATGGAGCAGAGCAATCTGTTTCAAAGGCACGCCTGCGGCTCTGGCTGAAACTGCTCAAGGCCTCCAGCCTGATTGAGGATGAGATCAGGCGGCGCTTGCGCAATGAGTTCAACTGGACGCTGCCGCGCTTTGATGTGATGTCCGCGCTGGCGCGCTCACCGGACGGGCTGAAGATGAGCGAGATCTCGCAAATGCTGCGGGTCTCCAATGGCAACATTACCGGCATCGTGGACAAGCTGTCAGAGGAAGGTCTGGCCCTGCGTGTCGCAGTGCCCGGAGACCGGCGCGCCAACCTTGTTCGGCTCACACCGAAAGGACAGGATGTCTTCACACAGCATGCGGAAGTGCATGAGGCCTGGATCGACGAAATTCTGAGTGGCCTCGACGCTGAGGACGTTGACGGCATGATCGGCCGCCTCGACCGGTTAAGCGAAGCGCTTGAGGAGGGGAAGTGACCATGCGCAGCGACGTTCAGCACTTTAATTGCACGGTTGCGGACGGGATCGCAGAAGTCTCGCTCAATCGTCCGGACCGGAAGAACCCGCTGACATTCGACAGCTATGCGGAGCTGCGCGACTGGTTTCGGGAGCTTCACTACAATGATGATGTCAAGGCAGTCGTTTTCGGGCCGAACGGAGGTAATTTTTCCTCTGGCGGTGACGTTCACGACATCATTGGCCCGCTGACCAAAATGAACATGAAAGAGCTGCTGGCCTTCACCCGCATGACGGGGGATCTGGTCAAGGCAATGGTCAATTGCGGCAAGCCCGTCATCGCCGCAATCGACGGGGTCTGCGCCGGGGCTGGCGCAATCATTTCCATGGCGTCGGACCTCAGGATTGCGACACCTGAGGCAAAGACGGCCTTCCTGTTCAACCGTGTCGGGCTTGCGGGCTGCGATATGGGTGCCTGCGCAATCCTGCCCCGGATCATCGGGCAGGGGCGAGCTGCGGAGCTGCTATATCTCGGGCGGTCGATGAGTGCTGAGGAAGGGCATGCCTGGGGCTTCTTCAACCGCGTTGTCGAGCGGGACGACCTGCTTGCGACAGCAAGAGACATTGCGCGGCGCATTGCTGCCGGTCCTGGCTTTGCCAATATGATGACAAAGACGATGCTGGCCCAGGAATGGTCCATGTCGATTGAGCAGGCCATTGAAGCCGAAGCACAGGCACAGGCCATCTGCATGCAGGGACAGGACTTCCACCGGGCTTACCATGCCTTCGTTGCCAAGGAAAAACCGGTGTTTGAGGGTGACTGATGGCGGACAAGAGCTTTCTGAACTGGCCGTTTTTTGAAGATCGTCATCGCGCGCTTTCAGCGGAGCTCGAGGGCTGGGCCGGCGCGCATCTTTCAAAGGTTGATCATGGCGATACAGATGCGGCATGCCGTCGTCTCGTCAGTGATCTCGGACATGCCGGTTTCCTGAAGCTGAGTTCATCGGATGCGGGCAAGCTAGACGTCAGAAGCCTCTGTCTCATCCGTGAGACACTGGCCCGTCATGACGGACTGGCGGATTTTGCCTTTGCCATGCAGGGCCTCGGCACCGGCGCGATTTCGCTGTTCGGTACCCTTGACCAGAAATCGGAATGGCTTTCAAAAACGCGTGCAGGCGAGGCGATCTCCGCGTTTGCTCTCACCGAACCTCAATCGGGTTCGGATGTTGCGAATTCCACCATGACGGCGACCCGGGACGGAGAACATTTTATCCTCGAGGGTGAAAAGACCTGGATTTCCAATGGTGGAATTGCAGATGTCTACACGCTTTTTGCCCGCACTGGTGAAGCTCCTGGTGCGAGGGGACTTTCCGCCTTCATCGTCCCCGCCGGACTGCCCGGCTTCGAGATAGTGGAGCGGCTGGATGTTCTGGCTCCGCACCCGCTTGCCAGGCTGCGTTTTTCAAATTGCCGACTTCCTGCATCAGCGCTGATCGGCGAACCCGGCCAGGGTTTCAAGATCGCCATGTCGGTTCTGGATGTTTTTCGGTCAACAGTTGCCGCGGCCGCGCTGGGCTTTGCCCGCCGCGCGCTGGATGAGGCACTCAAGCGTGTTTCCAGCCGGCATGTTCAGGGCTCTCCGCTTGCGGAATTGCAGATGGTGCAGGGTCATATCGCCGACATGGCGCTTGATATCGATGCCGCTGCGCTTTTGACCTACCGTGCCGCGTGGACGAAGGATGCAGGTGCCCCGCGCGTGTCCCGCGAAGCTGCGATGGCCAAGCTTTTTGCGACCGATCAGGCGCAACAGGTCATCGACAAGGCTGTGCAGCTTCATGGCGGAGACGGGGTTCGCTCAGGCGAATCCGTTGAAAGGCTCTACCGCGAAATCCGGGCCCTGCGCATTTACGAAGGCGCATCGGACGTCCAGCGGGTGGTTATCGCCAGACAGACCCTCGCCGAACAACAAGGAATGTGATCATGCTCCAACATTCTGCTCATATCGACACGTTCTCGCGGGACAATTTGCCTGAGATGAACACCTGGCCGGACTTTCTTCTGGATGGTTTTGACTATCCAGAACATCTCAACGCGGCTGTGGAACTAACTGACAGGATGGTCGAAAAGGGCTTTGGTGATCACACGGCGCTGATCGGCAATGGCCGGCGGCGCACCTATAAAGAGCTTTCCGACTGGACCAATCGCCTGGCGCATGCCCTTGTCGAGGATCTGAAGCTCAAGCCCGGCAACCGGGTTCTGATCCGTTCGGCCAACAATCCGGCAATGGTGGCCTGCTGGCTGGCGGCGACCAAAGCCGGTGCGGTTGTCGTCAACACCATGCCGATGCTGCGGGCTGGTGAGCTGACAAAGTATGTCAACAAGGCTGAGATCACTCATGCGCTTTGCGACACAAGGCTGATGGATGAGATGACAGCCTGCGCGAAGGACAGCAAACATTTGAAAACGGTGGTCGGTTTCGATGGCACCTCCAACCACGATGCCGAGCTCGACAGACTGGCCCTGGAAAAACCGGTTCAGTTTGAAGCTGTCGCCACCAGCCGGGACGATGTGGCGCTTATTGGATTTACGTCCGGATCAACGGGTGAGCCCAAGGGCACGATGCATTTCCATCGGGACCTGCTGATCATTGCGGACGCCTACGCTAGGGAAGTGTTGGATGTCGGCCCGCAGGATGTTTTTGTCGGTTCGCCGCCGCTTGCATTCACGTTCGGCCTGGGAGGGTTGGCGATCTTCCCCTTGCGGTTCGGTGCTGCTGCAACGCTTCTGGAAGCGGCAACCCCGCCGAACATGATCGACATCATCGAAAAATACCGTGCGACCGTCTGTTTTACGGCGCCGACCGCCTATCGCGCCATGCTGCGTGCCATGGATGAAGGGGCGGACCTGACTTCGTTGCGTGCTGCCGTTTCTGCCGGTGAAACCTTGCCGGCACCGGTCTATGAGGAATGGAAGGCAAAAACGGGCAAGCCGATGCTGGACGGAATTGGCTCGACAGAACTTTTGCATATCTTCATCACCAACCGGTTTGAAGATCACAGGCCGGCCTGCACGGGCAGGCCTGTCTCGGGCTATGAAGCCAAGGTGGTCGGTCCCGATGGTAACGAGGTGCCGGCAGGCGATGTCGGGCGGCTTGCCGTGCGTGGGCCGACTGGTTGCCGGTACCTCAAAGGGGAGCGGCAAACGGAATATGTCCAGAACGGCTGGAACATTACCGGCGACGCCTTTACCCGCGATGCGGACGGGTATTTTCATTTCGCCGCGCGCAATGACGACATCATCCTGAGCAGTGGTTACAACATTGCCGGACCTGAGGTCGAGGCGGCCTTGCTGTCACATGAAGCCGTTGCCGAGTGTGCCGTGATCGGCGTCGCGGACGAAGACCGGGGTGCCATTGTAGAGGCACATGTCGTCCTTGGAGCTGATCACGAAGCGTCCGATCTCATGATCAAAGCGTTGCAGGACCACGTGAAGGCAACGATTGCTCCATTCAAATACCCACGCAGTATTGTTTTTGCCGATGCGCTGCCGAAAACCGAAAGCGGCAAGATCCAGCGGTTCCGGCTCAGGACAGCGTCATGAGCAGCAAAGCCTATGATCCGGAAAAAGACGGCGCCAGGATGGGATTTTCCGACGCCATGTCCTATGGCGACTATCTGCATATCGACACGCTCCTGTCGCAGCAGCATTGCCTCAGCAACGCCCATGACGAGATGCTGTTCATCGTTCAGCATCAGACGTCAGAACTCTGGATGAAGCTGATCATCCATGAATTGGCAGCTGCCCGCGAAGCCTTGAGAACAGGCAACACGGCGAAGATGTTCAAGATGCTGGCCCGGGTCAGCCGGATATTCGAACAGCTCAACAATCAGTGGGATGTGTTGCGCACCATGACACCGGCTGATTACACGCTGTTTCGCGAAGCACTGGGTCCGTCATCGGGTTTCCAGTCCTACCAGTACCGCATGATCGAATATGTGCTCGGCAACCGAAATCCGAACATGTTGAAGCCCCATGCGCATTTGCCGGACATCCACAAGGAGCTGTCTGCAGAACTTGCCCGTCCGAGTTTTTATGATGAGGTTGTTCGCTTGCTTTTCCGAACACTGGATGGTCATGAGGACAATGCTCCAGCTCCACAGCTGGAAAAGCCGCATGAGGCACATCCCGAAATTCAGGCACGATGGAAGCAGGTTTACGAGAACATTGAAACCTACTGGACGCTCTATGAACTGGGCGAAAAACTGGTCGATATGGAAGATTATTTCCGCCGTTGGCGCTTCAACCATGTCACGACCGTTGAGCGCGTCATCGGCTTTAAGCGTGGCACGGGCGGCACGTCCGGGGTTGCCTATTTGAGGCGGATGCTTGAAGTGGAACTCTTTCCCGAACTTTGGCATTTGAGAGGTGAGCTATGAGCCTGCCAAAGAAAGAGCTCTTCGATATTCCAGCCGATGTCATTTATCTGGACGGCAACTCTCTCGGTCCCTTGCCGAAAGGGGCCTCGACACGCGCGGGTGAAGTAATCGAGAAAGAGTGGGGCAGGGAGTTGATCCGGGCCTGGAATACGGCCGACTGGATTGCGTTGCCCAAACGCGTTGGCGATCGGATTGCCCGTTTGATTGGGGCTCCGGAAGGCTCTGTCGCGACCGGCGACACTTTGTCGATCAAGGTCTACCAGGGGTTGGCTGCCGCTTTCAAAATGCGTCCTGAGCGGCGTGTAATCCTTTCGGACCGGGGCAACTTTCCAACGGATCTCTATATGGCCCAGGGTCTGATGAGCACTGTCGACAAGGGCTATGAATTGCGCACCCCGGCTCCGGAAGACGTGATGGATCATATTTCTGAAGACGTCGCTGCTGTGATGCTGACACATGTCGATTACCGCTCAGGTCGTCTTCATGACATGAAAGAGGTCACGGAAAGGGCTCATGCGGCAGGTGCCGTAATGATCTGGGATCTGGCGCATAGTGCAGGTGCGGTGCCACTGGATCTTTCCGGTTCCAAGGCGGAGTTTGCCGTTGGATGCACCTATAAATATCTCAACGGCGGGCCGGGTGCTCCGGCGTTTATTTATGCTCGACCGGATCTGATCGAAAGCGTTGAACCAGCTCTGGCAGGCTGGATGGGACATGAAGCACCGTTTGCGATGGAACCGGGCTACCGTCCGGCCATGTCCACGGAGCGGCTGCGTGTGGGAACGCCGCCGGTGGTTCAGCTATCGATCCTCGATGCAGCACTCGACGCGTGGAATGACGTCGACATGAGCGATATCCGCAAGGCGTCGCTGGACCTCTCGGAATGCTTCATTGCCGAAGTGGAGCGGCGTTGTCCGGTGCTCAAACTCGCGTCTCCGCGCGAGGGTGCATTGCGCGGCAGTCAGGTGTCCTTTGCGTTTGAGCATGGGTATGCGGCGATGCAGGCCTTGATCGACAAGGGCGTGATCGGTGACTTTCGAGCTCCTGACATCATGCGGTTCGGCTTCACGCCGCTCTATCTCGACGAAGAAGATGTCATTGCTGCCGCGAAAATTCTTGAAAAGGTGATTGCCGGAGAGCTCTGGCGGGATCCGAAATACCAGACGAAATCACGTGTAACCTGATGACTGAAGCAAAGGGATACATGCGGACCTGTGCGAAATCCAGCTGGCCGCGCGGATGTGACAAGAGCGCGCTTCAAGCTGGACGCGTTGCCAGAGGGCATGCACCTGAAGGCGAGCACAAGCAATGCATCATGGAGAGCTGCCAATGAAACCCGAAGTCATTCATCCGGAAGGCTGGGCGAAAGCGCTCGGTTATGCGAACGGGATGCTGATGCCGGACGGAACGCTTCATATCGGCGGACAGATTGGCTGGGACAAGGACAAGCGCTTTGCTCCCGGTGGATTTTTGCCCCAGATGGAACAGGCGCTCACCAACATTGCTGACATCGTCGAGGCAGCAGGCGGCGAGATTTCCGACATTGGGCGTCTGACATGGTTCATCAAGGACAAGACTGAATATCTGGCAAAACAAAGAGAGGTTGGCGAGGTTTACCGTCGTGTGTTCGGCAAGCACTTTCCGGCCATGTCGATGCTCGTCGTCAAAGACCTCATTGAAGACGAGGCTGTCATAGAAATCGAGGCGACTGCTTTTGTCAGGCGGTGACCGAGGTTCGGTCCGCTGTTCGTTTTGATGAGCCCAAGGCGCAAGACTGTCGAAGAAACACTCGGGCAACTTCACAAAGCCAAATTCCATGCGGCTGATGCCAAAGCTTGATATTCGAGCGCTCACCTGACGCATCCTTTAGGCTTCGTGATTTTACAAAATCGAACCGCCAAGATTGAATGAGAGCTTCGCTCGACCGGTTCTATGGACAACGGCCTCAAAGGGACTAGATCTTCCTCTCGACCGGTCAAACAGGATTTGTTGGACAATCGATGCGTCGGATCTTCATCTGGATTTCAGGCTTTCTGCTTTTTAATCTTGGTCTAGCCCTCTTTGTTGTTTTTTCGGGTGTGCAAACAACTTCCGCACATTGGAGCAGTGCGAGCAGGGCGCCGCTTGGCGTTGCGCCCGATCCGCTTTCAGAACGGCAAGCCATCATTCAGGTTTATTCCGCCAGGGCTTTCAGCTGGCGCGGTTATTTCGGCGTTCATAGCTGGATCTCCATCAAGGACCGGGACGCGGCGCACTTCACCACCTATGAGGTGACAGGTTGGAGAGTGCGTTATGGCGGGAAAGCCGTATCCTCTTCGAGCCGTGCCCCGGACAGTCGCTGGTTCGGATCAGCGCCGCGCCTGATCGCGGAACTTCATGGTGGAGAGGCCGAGGCTGCGATCCCTCGGCTTTTGAAGACCATACGCAGCTACCAATTTGATGACCGCTATACCGTCTGGCCCGGTCCAAACTCAAACACGTTCATT
This sequence comes from Labrenzia sp. THAF82, assembly GCF_009363435.1. Lineage (GTDB taxonomy): Bacteria > Pseudomonadota > Alphaproteobacteria > Rhizobiales > Stappiaceae > Roseibium > Roseibium porphyridii. Next base: position 1,658,395 of record NZ_CP045354.1, read on the forward strand.
GCTCATTTGGGCAGAGTGGTTCCGGAGCTGAGACTGGATTTACCTCCGACGGCTGTCGGCAAGGATTTCCTGCAGAGCGGACTTTGGGACAAAGCTCCAAGCGGCACAGGATATCAACTGTCCGTCCTGGGCCTTTTTGGGCTTTTGGTCGCCTGGGAGGAGGGGATTGAGTTAAATCTCTTTGGCCTGACTTACGGAATAGACGTCAAGGATTTCTCCTTGAAGCTTCCCATGGTCGGACGGGTCGAGTTTCCCTCGACGAGCACTTGATCTTTTGAAGCTGTCACGCAAACGGTGACAAAGAGGATACGTGGGACAGAACGGTCCTGGTGCGAGTATCGGCCAATACCGGACTTCCGCTTTCACTGCTGCGAATGAGAAAGTGGACCAAAGCGGCTTCGGTGCCTAACAAAGATGGCTATTCATCCAGTCGAGGCCCTCTTCTGTGGCACTCACCGGTTTGTATTCAGCACCGATTGGTTTCTTCCAGCCGAGGTCAGCAATCTTGGAAAATACGGTCGGATAGTGCAGCTCGCCGTGATCTGGTGCTCGGCGATCAGGGACCGATGCAATCTGAATATGACCGACAATAGGCAAGAGGTCCTGCAACCGGAAAAGTACGTCGCCTTCGTTGCGTGCGACATGATAGCAGTCGAACATGAGTTTCAGGTTCGGGGCGGCGAGCTTGGTGATGATGTCCCTTGCCTGCGTGGTGTTCGTCAAGAAGTATCCCGGTGCGTCATGCCGGTTTAACGGTTCGATCAGGATGGTTCGGCTGGTGCGTGTCACCGCATAGTCAAGGTTCTTCAAAAAGGTGGCTTGCGCTTTTGGTCCGCTCGCTTTCCCGGCCATTACGTGGATCGCAGCGGTATCGGTGCGGTTCGCATAATCGATTGCTTCGTCAATTGCTGCCCGAGCTTCATCTTCCCTTTCAGGAAGCGCAGCAAGACCGTTTTCTCCTTTCGAGACATCACCGCGCCTTGTATTCAGGCCGAGCATCTTGAGCCCCGTTTCCTCAAGTGCCGCCTTTAAATCGAGCACTGGTGTCTCATAAGGCCAATGGCATTCAACGGCATCGAAATCGTGCGCCCTGGCTGCCCGGATTGCCGCTGGCAGGGAGCGGTCGGCCCACAAGAAGCCGAGATTTGCCGAGAAGCTAGTCACTCATCCCACTCCACATCGAACTTGGAAACGACTGCATGAATTTGTTCCTTGTTGAGGGGGATTGGCTGTTCTCCACGCAGTAGTAGTGTCAGCCTCGCGGTTGCTTCAAGCTCCTCTATTGCATTGCATGCAGCTTCCACGTCTTTTGCCGCAACGACAGGACCGTGATTGGCCAACATGACTGCGCTGCGTTTGCCTGCCAGTCCCCGGACAGCCTCGCCCATCGCGGGATCACCCGGTACGAAAACCGGCAGAAGTTTTACCCTGCCGAGTTGCATGATGGCGTATGGCGTCAGCGTTGGCAGAAAGTTTTCCGGATCAACATCGGGCAACATGGAAAGGGCAACGGAGTGACAGGAATGCAGGTGCACTACGGCGCCTGCAGTCGAGCGCGTGTCGTAGAACGCCGTGTGCAGTGGCATTTCCTTAGTTGGACGATCACCTTCAATGTGCTTTCCCTTGTCATTGAATTTGCTCAGTCGAGCCGGATCGAGACGACCGAAACTTGTTCCGGTCGGGGACACCAGGAGACCACCATCTTCGGTCAGTGCGGAAATATTGCCGGTGGACCCGTGGGTCAGGCCGCGCTCGAAAAGAGAGCGGGCGAGAAGGCACATCTGTTCCCTTAAGGCTGCCTCACTCATCCTTTGAGCATCCGGTCCGCTTTTTCAAAAAAGTCCTCAGCGCCGAAATTGCCGGACTTCAGCGCGACCACCAGGTCAGGCCCCGCCCTTAGCGCCGGAACGCCAGGATCGATTTCAGGGCCAATTTCCAGTGTTTCCAATCCGAGGCCTTCCACAATTGCACCTGAAGTCTCTCCGCCAGCTGTGATGATCCGCGTTGCACCGCCTGCACGCGCGACCTTGGCAACGTCGGAAAAAAAGGTTTCCAACGCAGCTGCCGAACGCTCTCGACCGTAGGTGGCCTGGATATCGGCAACAATGTCAGGATCTGCCGAACTGAAAGCCATCGGAATGCCTTCACTGCCAAGCAGCCAGTCAGCCGTCTCTTCGGCGGTCAAGTGTCCTTCGATTACCTCTGCCGCGTTGACCTCCCGCGATGGATGTTGCGCGATATGTGCCTTCACTTGCCGGCGTGTGGCCAGTGAACAGGAACCGGAAAGAACAATGGATTTTCCTGGCTGAGGAGTCCACGGAACCAGCGAGGGCGTGCAGCCGAAGTTTGCTGGCAGCCCAAGTGCGACCCCGGAGCCTCCGGTGACAAGTCGCAAGTCCTTTGCCGTTTTGCCTATTTCAATGAGGTCCTCGTCCCGGATGGCATCGATCACGATCAACCGCTTGCCTGAATGGTGCTCACTTTCAATACATTGGCGTATGGCATCAGTGCCGCTTTGTACGTGCTGTGCGGCAACATGGCCGACAGAAAAACGCGATTGCCGTGTCAGCCAACGCCGGATGTCAGGATCTGTCATTGGTGTCAGGGGATGCGTCTGCATTCCAGATTCGCTCAAGAGCGTATCCTTGACGAACAGATGACCTTGGTAGACGGAACGTCCAGTTCCAGGAAACGCAGGACAGACAATCACTTTTTGTGCGTCGAGTGCTTCAGCAAGTGCATCCGCCACAGGACCGATATTGCCTTCCGGTGTCGAATCGAAGGTTGAGCAATATTTGAAGAAAAACTGCTCGCAGCCCTGCGACTTCAGCCAATCCAGAGCTTCAAGGGATTGCGCGACGGCATCGCCAGGATCGATCGATCGGCTTTTGAGCGCAACGACACCTGCGTCAACGGTCTCTGCAGCATCGGTCCGAGGTGTGCCTGAATACTGCGTCACCCGCATGCCCTGTTTCGCGAGCGTGTTGGCCAGATCGCTTGAGCCGGTGAAGTCGTCCCCTATGCATCCCAGCCGCATCAGCCTTCCCCCGGCAACTGCAAACCGGCACTACGGGCATAGACTTTGGTTATGGCTGCGTCGTCTTCATGCCCCAGACCCATCTCAACTGCCTTGTTGTATTGCCGTAGAGCTGCTTCCGTAATCGGCGCTTCAAGCCCTGAGCCCTTTGCTGCCTCCAGTACAATGCCAAGATCCTTGGGCCAGATGACGGTTTGGCTGTGTGGTGTGTAGTCGCCCGCAACCACGTGCGGAGCCCGATTTTCAAGCATCCAGCTTGTGCCGGCGCATCTGCTGATGACGTTGATGAATTTCTGCGGATCGATGCCTTGTGTCATGCCGAAAGTCAGGGCTTCGGCCATGGCTGCAATGTGCACACCTGCCAGGAGCTGGTTGACCGCTTTCATCGCTGATCCGGAGCCGGCTGTGTCTCCGAGTTTGAACACGGTTTCAGCTGTGGCCTCCAGCACCGGTTGGGCGGCGGTAAACGCTTCTGGTGTGCCGGCTGCCATTATGGAGAGCTTGCCTTCACCTGCCTTGACCGATCCGCCGGATACCGGCGCATCAAGATAATGAACACCGTGATCCTGGCAGCGTGTTTCCATGCTCCTTGCAAAATCGGGAGGCACTGTCGCGCAGGCGACAACCACGGCACCAGGCTTCAATTTCGGAACAATTCCCGTTTCACCAAACAGAATGGTTTCGGTTTGATCAGCATTCAGAACCACGGCGACGACCGCATCTAGTGACGCCGCGACAGCATCGACAGTCTCGGCTGCGCCACCTTCATTTCGTAAACTGTCCATGCGTTCAGTAACAATGTCGGAGCCGAAGACCTGATATCCCTGGCGAACACATGATCGGGCCATGCCAAAGCCCATGGACCCGAGGCCGACGACGGCGACTTTCACCGGCCGGGTCATGAGGGCCTCCCAGTCTTTTCACGCAGCACTTGGGCGGCATCCCTGCGGCTGCTGCGGACCCGGTAAACCTTGTCGGAGGACGTGATAAACATTGTCATGCCGTCTCGTCCGCCGAAACATATATTGGATGTCTGCGCGGGCAGAACGATCTTGCCGATCAGAGCGCCTTCGGGCGAAAGGCAATGAATGCCATCAAGAGCCGAAGTCCAGACGAAACCTTGATGATCAACGCGGAACCCGTCAGGAATGCCAGGCGCAATCACGGCAAATACACGACTGTTGCTCAAGTTTGGCCCGTCGACGTCGAAGACCCTGATGTGATGAGGCAAATTGTAGTCGATCCCAGGAAAGCTCGCGCCACGAATAGCGCCAGAATCGGCGACATAGAGTTTTGTCTCATCGGGTGAAAAGGCCAAGCCGTTCGGTTTGTCGAAATCGGTTGCGACCACATGGATCGCTCCGTCGGTCGAAACGCAATATACGTGGCAACCGCCAAGCTCACTTTCGGCCGGGTATCCTTCGACATCCGAGTTTATGCCGTAGGGTGGGTCGGTGAACCAAACCGAGCCGTCCGAGCGAACGACGACATCATTTGGCGAATTCAGCCGGTTGCCTTCAAAACTATCGGCGATTGTCTCCACAGAGTTCAGATCGTAAGGGTCCTGCCGCCTGACAACCCGTCGCCCGCCATGTTCGCAGGACACCATGTAGCCTGCCAAGTCCAACGTATTGCCATTCGCAAATTCGCTGTTTGTAAGTGCGATCGAGAGGCCATTTTCTTCCGTCCATCGCAACATGCGTTTGCCCGGAATATCATTGAAAAAGAGACCATCAGAAAGCCAGACGGGTCCTTCCGTCCAGGTGCAGCCCTCTGCGATCATTTCGGGTTCACTTGATGTGTCGACAAAACTTTCGAAACGCGCATCGACCGTGACATAGCCGGGCTTCATGATCGTGCACCTTTTCTCATTGTCTGGAACAAAAGCATGGCAAGGATGATCACTCCGAAGACGATGCTCCGCCAGGCGTCTCCGATCTGCATCACGGAGAGTATCGATGTCAGCAACGTTATGAACAACGCGCCGCCGATTGTGCCGAAAAGTCCGCCGCGCCCGCCGAGAATAGATGTTCCGCCAATTACGACTGCAGCAATCGTCGGCAGAAGAAACGGATCTCCCATCGACTGGTATGCCTGGTTCGCATAGCCGGCGAGCAGGACACCGCCCAATGCGGAACACATACCAGCAAGCGCGAATGCCGCGAAGACAACGCTTGGCGTTGAGACACCGGACAGGAATGTCGCTTTTTCGTTGTAACCGATTGAGCGTAGGTATCGGCCAAACGGCGTTCTGGTCAGGAAGACAACGATTGCGAGGCTGACAGCCATCCAGGTGAGGAAGCTGACGGGCAGGCCGAGTACGTCGCCTGATGCCAAGGAAACCATGAGCTGACTGGCTTCGCCTTTCGGATTGAAGCCGCCGGTATTGAGCACCGCAAGACCAAGCAAAATGGAATTGACAGCCAGCGTCCAGACCATCGATGGAATGCGCAAAATGGCAACGCCAATGCCATTGATGACACCAATCAGCGCTCCGAAGGCAAGCGCGGCCGGTACTGCCAGTGCGGTCAGGACGGGATTGCCGGACCCAACCAAGGCCGTGGACAGAATTGCCGCGCCGGTCAGGACCCATGGTACTGAAAGATCGATATGCCCGAGCAAGATGACGATCGTCGCACCAGTTGCGAGCAGACCGAGAAATGCAGCGATTTGAAGCTGCTGACTCAAATAGTCGAAGGTCAATATTTGCGGAAAGTACAAGCTTCCCGCCAAGATGAGCACCACGGTCCCGAAATAGGGCATCATGCTGTCAGGGGTGATTGTGCGGCTCATCGGCCAAAGACCTCCAACCTGTTGCGTGTACGAAGGACATCTGCGCCGCCAATCGCGATAGCAGCTGCCAGAATGAGCCCTTCAAACAGGGGTTGCGCCAACGATGGAATGCCGGAAAAGAACATCAGCGAAGCGATTGTTTTCAATATGAAAGCGCCTGCCAACGCCCCAATGAGAGACCCGACCCCGCCTCGCAAAAGCACCCCGCCCAACACGACGGCAGCAATGGAATTCAATGTGAAGTTTGCGGCAATTCCAGCATCACCGGTTGTCGTGACAAAGCTGTAGTAAAGCCCTGCGGCTCCACCGAAGAGACCGGCAAGCGTGAAAGCGGCGATGCGAATGAGGCGTGTGTTGATGCCGGATTGAAACGCTGCTTGCTCAGATGACCCCAGCGCATAGAGCCCAAGCCCGAGCCCGGTTCTGCGAAAGGGTAACCAGAACGCAAAGACCAGCAGTCCGGAAATGATCAACGCGGTCGGAATGCCGGCGATGTCGAGTGTCAGAGCATCTGCCAGATCATAGTTGACTGCACCGCCGGGGGTTGGTCTGAGCATGAGGGCACCGCCGACAAAAATAGATGCCGTTGCCAGCGTGACAACAATCGGCTGTATGCGGCCGAAGACGATGATGAGACCATTCAGGAGCCCGCAAAGTGCACCGGCTGCGAGTACGGCAACGACACCGAATCCAATGGCTCCCGCCGATCCGTCTAGCAGGTGCGAGGCCAATGTGTTGGTGAGCGCTATTACCGCCCCAACCGACAGGTCAATCCCTCGCACAACAACGGCAAAAAACTGGGCAATCGCCGCGAAACCAAGGATCAGGCACTGGTTCGCCCAGATCGTCATTACATAGGTGGAAGCCCCTCGAGGATGCGTTCCCAGGTAGAGCGACAGAAGCACCAGCAGGACGACTGCGGCTATGACTTCACGCCGGTTGGCTCGAATGTAGTCAAGCATGAGCCACCTTGCGTTTTTCGGAAACGTTCAGCGAAGCCGCGATGATGTTTTGTGCGGTCATGTCCTCCCCGCTCATGGAGCTGACCAGCTGGCCGGCGTAGAAAATGTGGGTCTCGTCGCAAAGCTGGATGAGTTCTTCATAGTCCGTGCTGAGAAGAAGGATTGCAGTGCCCTGATCGGCGAGGCGGCGCAACATGCCGTAAATCTGTGTCTTGGTTTTCACGTCAATGCCGCGTGTCGGATCTGCGAGCAGGAGGCACCGCGGTTTGAGCGCCAACCATTTCGCCAACACAACCTTCTGCTGATTGCCGCCGGAAAGCGACGAAACCGGCAGTTCCAGGCCGCCATGTTTGAGTTCAAGACGTTCAAGCGTATCCTGGTAAAGCCCCGGGTTTGAGGCGTCCAGGTCCTTCAACCCGATTGCAGCCAGCTGCAGGTTTTCCAAAATACTCTGTTCCTGAATCAAACCCTCGGTTTTCCGGTCTTCAGGAATGAATGCCAATGCGATATCCGGCTGCTTCGCGGCCTTGGGACTTGTAACGGAAACGGGTTTTCCAGCCACTGTGACCTTGCCTTCGGCAGTCCTTAGCAGGCCGAAGAGGCCCATCAGGAACGCTCCTTGCCCTTGGCCATCAAGACCGCCCAGCCCGACGATTTCTCCTTCGTGAACCGTCAGGCTGATATCCGTAACGCGTCCGTCCCAAGAAAAATTCTCAACCTTCAGCACTTCCTGTGCATCTGTGCGTGCGGGGGGTTTGGGTGGAAACAGTTCCTCAATCCTCTGTCCAACCATCATGTTGATGATTTCGTTATAGGAATGATCTCCATTGTCGAATGTCTCGACGCGTTTCCCGTTTCGAAACACGGAAATCCTATCGGCCAGGGCTTCAATCTCGTGAAATCTATGGGAGATGAAAAGGACACTTGTCCCCTGGTCTCGCTCTGCGCGGATCAAGTCGAAGACCTTCGTCACAACCGATGCATTCAGTGCCGAAGTCGCTTCATCCAGGATAAGCAATCTTGGTTTGCGCATGAGCGCCTTGGCAATTTCCACCTGTTGCCGAGATGGTAGCGTCAGATCGGACACGCGGGCGGACATCTTAATATGACCGCCATCAATCCGGTCCAAAACGTCTCGGGCCTTGACCAGCGCTTCTGAACGGAGCCATCCAAGGCCGCTTCCCGGCGCACCAAGAAGCAAGTTTTCCCGCACGGTCAGATCAGGAACGAGAGACAGTTCCTGGAACATGCATACGAGCCCGTGGTTCTGGGCAACGCGCGGTGTCGTCAGCCGGACGTCCTGGCCATCCAGAATGATGCGGCCTTCGGTTGGCTGCAGCACACCGGAGATGAGCTTCATAAGTGTCGATTTGCCTGCACCATTTTCACCGAGAATTGCATGTATCTCGGACGGCTTGCAGGCGAAATCGACGTTGTTCAATGCCTTCGTCGCACCAAAGTGCATCGAAATGTCCTGCATCCGCAGCAGGGGCTTGTCGGGGTCTGTCATTGAAAATTTCCAAGTTGTCCAGCGGCACGCGATGGTGCCGCCGGACCATTTGTGAATTATGTATTGCTTGGATTTTGTCCGGAAATTTCTTCTGGGCTGAAGGGCGGGAAACATTCCGCATAGCCGGTGCCGGTATTGAAGCTTTTCGGCAGATCAGGGAAATAGTTCACACCAGCCTCCAATTCGTCAGCTTTGACCTGAGGAATCGGCAGGTAGATTGTCTGCGGCAGTTCGTTGCCTTCCAGGAGAGCGACCGCGGCTTCAAGAGCAATTGCCGACATCGCAGGTGCCTGGCTTGCCGATACACCGGGAATATCCAGCTCGTCCATCAACATGCGAACGCCGTTTTCACCGTCGACACCCATGGGGACAATCGGATGTCCGGCGGATTGCAGCGCGTTGATGGTTCCAGCAGACCCATGCTGAGAGACGACAGCATCGAATTGACCGTGTGTCGCGAGCGCATCGGCAGCCACTTTTTGGCTCGTGCCGGTGTCCCAATTGCCGACAACCTCGACGATTTCCAATCCGTCGACCTTTTCCAGAACACTCATCATGCCGAGGCGGCGATCCCGGTCGGTCGCGTTGCCAGGCAGACCATTCACCATCAGGATTTTCTCAGCTTTGCCGCCAAGAATGTCCATAACCGTCTGCGCTTTCAGTGCGCCCAGTTCCTTCTGGCTTTCGTTGACCTGCACCACCTTGTCCGTGTCGAGCACGTTATCGAACGGGACGAGGATCGTGCCGGCACGTTCAGCGCGCCGGATTACCGGTTCGAAAGCGGTCGGATTGACTGCGATGAAGGTAATGGCGTCGTATCCGGCAGCAATAAAATTGTCGATCGCTGCAATCTGGGCAGCACTGTCGTTTCCGACAGACACGATGGAGAACGTGTCGATTTTACCCGCATTTTCCGGACGATCAGCCCAGGCCTTTGCGGACTGGATTGCCTGAATGCGCCAGTCATTGCCTGCAAAGCCGTTCACGAAGGCCAACTTGTAGGGGCCTTCCTTTGCATCATAGGAAATCGTGGATGTTTCCGGAGCTGGGACAAAACACTCGGGTCGATAAGTGTCTGCGAGTGCTGTTCCAACACCGGCGAGCAAAAATGTCGCGCTCAAAAGTAGGTTCTTCATCTTTTCCTCCCAAATGACCAACAGGTCGGATTGAACTTCTGCAATCCCAATGTGTTTACGTAAACACACATTGATATAGGTATTGTGTTTATGTAAACATTCGTCAAGAAAAAAATGAAAGTCGTTGAATTATAGAGACTTCGATGGCCACAAGGCGCAGCAGCAAATCCAGAAAAGACCAGCCGACGATGCACGATGTCGCGCGTGTGGCAGGTGTCAGTCAGATGACCGTCTCCAGGGTTATGCGCGGCGCAGGATACATCTCGAGAAATGTTCGCGAACAGGTAAACAACGCTGCGCGGGAAATCGGTTACGTCCATAATCGGTTGGCGGGCGGTATCGCGGCCTATGACAATCCGCTTGTTGGCGTTGTGGTGCCGACACTGCAAAACCGTGTCTTTACGGAAGTTCTTTCCGGAATAAGCGATACGCTGAGCACAGCGGGATTGAGACCGGTTTTCGGCGTGTCGGAGTACACGCAGGCAGCTGAAGAGGAGCTCGTCTTCGACCTTTTGTCATGGCGTCCACGTGGCCTGATCCTGGCCGGTCTTGAGCACAGTGAGGCGGTTAGGCGCATTGTTGAGCAAACCGGTGTCAGGGTTGCCGAGATCATGGATATCGACGGTGAGCCGATGTCTGCTTGCTTTGGAGTTTCGCACACTGAAGCTGGACGGGATATGGCGTCTCATCTGCTTGAGCGCGGTTACAGATCGTTCGGCTATGTCGCCAGTCAGGCCGGACATGACCTGCGGGCGACGAAACGCTTTGAAGCTTTTGCAGCATGTATTCGGGAAGGCGGCGGACAATTGATTGCGCAACGCACTTCCACGGAAGCTTCTTCAATGGTGGTCGGCAGACATCTGACGCAGGATATTCTGACACAATCCGATCGCCCGGACGCAATTTACTATGCAAATGATGACCTTGCAGCAGGCGGTCTGATGCACTGCATGTCTGAAGGTATCGACGTGCCAGGCGAGGTCGCTATCGCAGGCTTCAATGGTCTTGGGTTCCTGTCTGCGTTGCCCCTGAAGATTACGACAACACAAACGCCGAGATATGAAATTGGTGTTGCAGCTGCAACCTGGATATCTGCGCCGCCGGAGGCCCAAACGGAGAAGCTGACAGACAAGCTGGAGACTCAGTTGCATGTCGGCGAAACCACCTGAATGATGGTAATCCCGTCGCGACCCGAGTGCTCGAACTCTGTTTGAGCGGTTGCCGAGATGTCAGGTCAAAAGATCAACCTGAGTTTTACGCTCGCTGCCGGCCCGTCATTGGTCAGTTCCTGTTGAGGAATTCAGTTCCGGATCTGCTTTACAGGCCTCACGCCATCCTGGAAAACGATGTTCCGTCTTCTGAAGGTTGCGCCTTCAACGCAGACCGGTTTGCTGATCCGGTCCATGCGGAAGTGTCGGAAGTCATTTCGTGCGGGGTCCCAGGCGACCAGATACCACAACGGTGGCAGTATCAACATTGCCTGCGGTTCGACATATCGGCGGCTTGTTTCACCTTTTGCGTCGCGATAGCTGAAACGCAGATGCAAACGCGCAAGAAATGCTGTTTCAAATGCAGGAAGCAGGGCTGGATCCATTGTTCCCATAGTGGACAGATCGACCTGAGGTGCGAGCTCTCCCACATACAGGCAATCCAGGAAACGTCTTAAGTCTCGAACCTTGTCTGACGGTAGAGCTTTCTCGATTTTTGCAAGCCCCGCATCCGCGAGCTTTGAAAAAGGCAGATATCCGGCTGCCCGCATCGAGGCAACGCTGATCAGCAGCGCAAAGACCTCGATGACCGAGAGGCGCGGCGCCGTTTGAACCGATTGCGGATCAAGCTGCAACCCGCCACCTCGGCCCGGCTCGGCATGAATGACGAAGCCCTGGTCGCGTAGCGCACTGATGTCACGCAGAACCGTCCGCCTGGAAGCGCCAACCTCTGCGGCGAGTGCAGATATCGTCGATGTGCCGCAGCGTCGAAGGCTGCGCACGATGGCGTCTTGTCTGAGGCGAATATTCATTTGGCAAGACAAGCCCTTAAAGGTGCCAGAATTTGGCACTGTTTGACCTTAAGCACCACTTACGGGCGTCAGCAAGGACTTTTCGCACTTGTGACACCCGCCTCGACACACCTGATCCAGAACACGGCGTCACCCCGGGTTGCACCTGTTCTCATCTCATTTCCAGAAGGGCAGATAAATGTATGATCCGGCCGACTTTCCCAAACCAACAATGATTTCGGTCAACGGCATTGAATTGGAGGTCTTTGAGTGCGGACAGAACAATGTGGGAAGGCCGATTGTGCTGTGCCACGGCTGGCCGGAACATGCCTTTTCCTGGCGGTTTCAGATGCCTGCATTGGCCGCTGCGGGCTACCATGTCATTGTTCCCAACCAGCGCGGCTATGGCAATTCCTCGCGGCCAAAAGATGTGACCGCCTATGATATCGAACAACTGACGGGCGACCTCGTCGCGCTTCTAGATCATTTCGCATATGAGACGGCAGTTTTCGTCGGTCATGACTGGGGTGCAAATGTTGTCTGGAGCACGGCTATGCTGCACCCCGATCGCGTTGAAAAAGTCGTTGCGCTCAGCTTGCCATATCAGCAACGTGGAAAAATCCCATGGATAGACTTCATCGAAGGCTTTCTGGGAAGTGATCACTATATGGTGCATTTCAATCGTCGCCCCGGCGTAGCGGATGCGATCCTGGACGAAAACCGTCATCAATTCCTGACGAATTTGTTTCGAAAGAACGAGCCGAAGATGGCTCCAGAGCCGGGGATGATGATGATCAACCTGGCCAGGGCAAAAGTCCCTGTCGGGGAACCGCTCATGAGCGATCTTGAACTGTCCGTATTTGATTCTGCCTTTGAAGCTTCAGGGTTTACGAACAGTATCAATTGGTACCGCAACCTTGATCGCAATTGGCATTTGCTGGAGAAGGTCAATCCCATCATCCAGCACCCCGCTCTCATGATTTATGGGGATCGAGATCTCGTGCCGAAGTCTCCCAATTTGAGCGACTTCGTGCCTAAGGTCGACGTTGTCTGCCTGGATGCAGGTCATTGGTTGCAGCAGGAAATGCCGGTTGAAACAACCGGAGTGATCCTGAACTGGCTCAAACAGACGTCAGAAGTCTGAAAATTCAACAACGCGTCCTGAAATGGCGAATTGGTCGCTGATTTGCCTGGGGCTCAATCGCTTGGGTTTTGCTCTTGAGCCCTTCACCGAATCAAATCCGACAAAACCACAACCCCTAGTCTGCGTGCGACAAAGTTGCATTATTGACAAATTTACAAAGAGACAATTTGACAAAAAGACTCTTAGAGTCTAAATGTGCAGCACGAGCAAGCTATGTGTGGTTGCAAACGCAATAACCTGCACTCGCCACTCGTTTGGAGAAATACTTTCTCCCAATAAGTAATTAACTACTCGCATCTCCGGTTGGAAATCGGCCGGGGCTTCTCGTGTTGAAATCTAAATATTTGTTTAGAAACAATATGTTGCAAAAATGCTACTTGGGTTTCGAATGTTCATTCGTAGTGATTTCTAGGCTTGCTATTGAGAGGGGAAATCAGTTTTTATCATGCGAGCAGGCAATCGATCTAAGTTTAGAATCGAATGATTCGTGTAAACTTAAGTAAAAATTAGAAATTGGCTTAATTTCTGCGGTTCGTTTGGTTGCTACGCAGTTTAGAAATTGGAGAACACTATGAAACTCTTTAAGGGCATGATGCTCGGCGCTGCTGCAGTTGCTACTGCTGCCACCGCTCAGGCTGCCGATCTTCCGGTTGCTCCGGAGCCGGTCGACTACGTTCGTATCTGTGACGCATACGGCGCACGCTTCTACTACATCCCGGGCACAGAAACCTGCCTGCGTGTTGGTGGCCGTGTTCGTACCCAGTTCATCGTGAACAACGTTCTCGATGATGGTGCATGGGGCACTCGCGATTCTGACGGTTACTCCTGGCGTACACAGGGTTACCTGTACCTCGACGCTCGTACCGCAACTGAGTTCGGTACTCTGCGTGCCTATGTTGAGCTGTCTCAGCGCGTAGACAACGATACTGAAACCTTCGACTTCGGTTCTACCTACATTCAGTGGGGCGGACTGACAGCTGGTTACCTCGCTTCGAACTTCGACATCTTCACCGGTCAGTCCTTCATTGGTGTTGTTGATCGTGACTGGTCCGATGAGACCATCAACCAGATCGCTTACACTGCAGCTTTCGGCAACGGTTTCTCCGCTACGATCGCTCTTGAAGATCAGGCTGGCCGTCAGGTTGGCGATTATGGCGGCACCCGCATGCCGGACGTCGTTGCTGCTCTCGCAGTTTCCCAGGGCTGGGGTTCTGCACAGCTTTCCGGTGCTCTGCACCAGGTCTACCCGAGCACAGCTGCTGCTCACCAGACTGGCGGAACCAACAACGGTGCTGACGATGAGCTCGGTTGGGCAATCGGCGGTGGCGTCGTGTTCAACCTGCCGATGATCAACTCCGGTTCGAACATCTACTTCCAGGGTTTCTATGCTGACGGCGCTCTGTCCTACATCGGTGCAGGCAGCACTGAAGGTGGCGTGACCGTGTCTGACTTCGGTGCGACCGGCGGTACTTCCGAAGGTTACTCCCTGTCAGCTGGTGCATATGTCCAGGCAACTTCCACTATCGGTCTTGCACTCGACGGTTCTTACATGGACGTCGACCAGGCTAACGGCTTCACCGACTTCTCCCGTTGGGCGATCGATGGTTCCGTACAGTGGGAGCCGGTCTCTGGCTTCATCCTGGGTGCTGATGTTGGTTATGCCAATGTTGATCCGGACGCAGGTTCCGATGTTGACGAACTCCTCTTCGGTGTTCGCCTGCAGCGGACGTTCTGATTTGACGCGAGCTCACTGACAGCGGTCTTTGACCTCTATGACCTCTAGTCAGTCCTCGGCCCGGCAGGTTCCACCCTGCCGGGCCGCCCCCATAGAACGGCCTTGTCACTTTGTGCTGAGAATTTGGGGAAAAGAATCTGCCGATATTACAATTTAGGCAAACTAAGCATCTACGCTGTTTTCGAGCAATTTTTTCAACGGCGAATAGGTATGGTGCAACTGCTCAAGGTCGACCACGTTTTTCTTCATTTGGTCGAATGAAAACCTGATAAAATTACAGAGTTCCGCGAAGCTGACCTGACCCAGCCGGGTCTTGTGCTCAAATGGGCTCAGCGTTTCCATGATAACATTGTTGTAAAGCTGGATAATTTTATTCTTCTTCTCGTTCTCAAAACTCTCAACCACCTGCAAAATCTCTTCTCGGTGGGGCACCTGCAGCATGATTTCGCAGGGTTTCAGAACGAGATATTTGAAAGCAACGTCCAGACGCTCTCCGACACTTTCCAGATCCGAGCATTCTGCAACAATTGAAGACGCCGAGACGCGTGCGCGATGCTCCAGTGCGCCGTAAATCAGGTCTTCCTTGCCATCATAAGCATTGTAGAGAGATTGACGTGCCACCCCGGCGGCGTTTGCGATTTCACTCATCGTTGTCTTCTTGACACCGTAGTGCGCAAACAGCTGCAAGGCGGTTTCTACAATTTTTATATCTCGTTCAATCATTTTTTCTTGATAAGGTTTATGACTTATCGTGTCAATTTGTCGCGAACTTTTACTATGCCGCTCCATATAGTTTATGCTGGAAGTGTTAAAATTTTTAATTGAAACGGGACTTTTATTGTTGAATCACAAGTACTTTTTCAATTTTCCCTGTTGCGGTGCAATAGCGGAAAATCGTGTGCGTTTTGTTGATACACTTTAAATTCAGAGCGGTCACGCTGTTGCCGCAAATTCGTGAAGCGGCATTCCAACGCTTTATCGTGAGTGGTGATTCTCGATGGAGCGCCGCTATTGCACGCTTCGTGCCCTTGTTCTTTGAGCGTTTTCCTGAAGCCAACTCAGGGCTGCGTTTTAATGCAAATGGTGCTTTTCGATGCGGCCCGAAAATCCAGCGCTGCATAGGCGGCCGGCCGCCCTCAAACAGTTGAGGCCGACCGTTTCCTGTTCTCGATCAGAAAAGAAAGTCGTCGGTCGCTCCCGGCGCAAAGTCGTCGTCTCCCGTCAACGCGAAATCAAGAACCGCGTCTTCGCGATAAGTTACCTTGATCTCCTCATAGTTGAATGTAACAGTTTCTGTCGGAATGGTATCCTCCGATGAGCCCTTCTCTTCGGAAGCGAATTCGAAATTGTCGAATGAAGAAGAAGCGTCATCTTCATTTTCTCCTCCGATGTCTGAAGCAAAATTAAAATTATCGTCGAATTCAGGCTTTGTTTTATCCTTGAACTGTCTGATAGAAACTTGAGAATATCTTGGCATTGGTAAAATCCTTCTAAAGTATCAACTCTTCCCCAGGGTTTAATATTCAGATATTTGTTTTTTTCTTTCTGTGACTACAGTCACGGAAACACGTTTTGGGACTGAACCGTTCATGGTCAGCCTGATCCATTTCCGATTGAGCGCTAGAACAAATAGGGAGTGCAATTCCCCTGCATGCTGGCGCGGATTGACCCACATTGGCGAGAATTGTCCGGCATTTGGCAGAAATGGTCCTGTAAAACCGAACTTCATGCATTCATGTTTATCTCAACAGTCATTGACCAGTGAGTTGAGATGAAACGCCTTTTTCCAAAAGACAGCAGGTTTGAAGAGTTTAATGCAGTTCAACGACATTCTGGACTGCGTCGCACTTTGCCCTGGACAAGGTCTGCGGAGGCTCAATCATGACGACCGTGAGCAATGGAACGGTCATGACCGTTGTCGCTTCGGCACTCTCGCGCGCGTTGACAATTTCTGAAGTTCAGGATGCAGCGGGTATCTCATGCAACATATTGATGAACCCAATTGCCCGTCCGCCGGAAGATGTCACGCCAAGAATAATGTTGCTGCTTGGCGAGCGCTTTCCAAATGAACCGATTACCCTCGATATTGCGCGGGCCGCTCCATTCTCGTTTTTTGGAGGATTGGCAGAGGGGGCCCGGTTCGCTGATGATCTTCGCACGGCCATAAAACTTCTGACAAAGAACTGTTCTGTCATTTCGGATCAATTGGAGCTGGCATTCCAAGAAAATTCTTCGGAAGCAAAATAGTATCCAGTCATCCCATGAACCACATCGACAATGGCCGTTCAGCAGAAATAGGCTCTGCGTCGATTGCACGCCTTTTTTCAGAGTTTCTTGGACTATCTGACTGCTTCAAGCGCATAACTTTTTCGCACGAACCCAATTGCGATGTGCAGCATTATGTCGACTACTTCGGTGTTCCAGTTGACTTCAATGCCAGCGAAATAAGCCTCATCTTGAAGCCGGAGAAACTCGATGAGCCGATCAAGCAGGCGAATGTTGAACTTTTCAACTACGTGCAGACCCACCTCTCGGGCGTGAAGAAACAAATTGAAGCTGCGAAAGAGCCAAAGGAACTCAAAGCGCTCAGAAACGCTGCTGCGGAAAACGCCCGGGCTGGCTTGTTCAGCGCCGTCAGCGTTGCCGCCGCCGCCAACATGAGTGTACGGACAGCGCAAAGGATCGCGGCAGAAAACGGCACGACAGTCCAAGGTTTGATCGACAAGATCCGTGAACACAGTGCGATGGAGCTCTTGCGCGATAACCGCAATGACATCGGTTCAATTGCCTTTCTGCTCGGGTATTCAGATGAACGAGCCTTTCGCAGAGCATTTCAACGATGGACCGGACAGACGCCTTCCGATTTTCGCAAGCAGCTCAACAAGGCGATTGAGTAAGCCGAAATAGGTTGGCGGATCAGGCCTCACGGTCTGATCTGAACAGCGGCAGTTACCGACAATCGATCGAAGCCCAACCGATGCGCTGCACCGGGTGAGCCATTGCGTCCTGTTTTCAGTTCGAGACGCGGGAGAGGGAGAAGCACATTGAAGGCACTTTCACAGTTTGCGGCCGTCTTGCTGGGTCTTTTGGCGGGTGGCTCACTCCTGATTGCTACCGGTCTTGTGCCGTACTGGCGAAGTCTGGATCCGGCGGAGTTCGCGCAAGTCTTTAGCGCAAACCTGCTTCCCGTGGGCGGCACCATGGCTGTTCTTACCGTTCTGGGGACAGGCTCCGTGATGACTGTTGCCGCGATTTCAATCTGGAAGAAGCAACCGACCAGATTCTGGTTGGCCGCAGCTGCCACGGCCACCCTCCTGATGGTCGCCACCTTGCCGGCTTATTTCGGCACGGCCAACCCGCTGCTGGCAGGCGGAACACTGGGGGCGGACGCGAGCACTGCTGAGTTAGCAACCTGGCAACAAATGCATTGGTTCCGGACCGTCATGGGAATTCTCGGTTTCTACTGCGCGGTGCGCACCGGATACGTCTCTGAAAAACCAACTGGATTCATCACGCCAAGTGGTCTGTGACCACATCAACCCTGGAGGAACCTCAAATGAAAAGGTCAATTCTAACCATCGCATGTTTTTCCTGCTTGGCGCTCGTGCCGCCAACCGCAGCTGCCGACAATGATTGGAAAGAGCTTTCCGGTCTGGCCTTTCAATCCATCGACAAGGATGGCGATGGCAAGGTGACACCCAGCGAGTATTCGAGCTTTGGCGACGATGTTTTTTCCTCCATGGACTATGACAGTTCCAAGGCTCTGACGCTCGACGAATTCTACAACTGGGGCTTTGGCATGCATAACGCGGCCGAAGACGCTGGCCAAAGCGAAGCCTTCAAAACAGCTATGCGTGTGGTCTTTGCGCTTTGGGATCGGAATGCGGACAGTCAGGTAACCGCAGCTGAGTATGACGAGTCCCTCGAATTTGATTTCCTGCGCGCCGATCTGGATCAGGACAAGACGCTGAGCGAGCCGGAGTATCTTTCAGGGTTCTCTGTTGTCGTGGCAGCCAAAGCTGCCATTCACCCTCAGTCCACGAAAAACTAAACCCGGAAAGGAGGCAAGGTCATGCTGCGTCTGCAAGGCATTAATGCCATCATCGCTCTGGTTGGAGTTTTCGCTGTGTTGCATCTCGCCTTCGCGCCCGAGCAGCACTCCCTTCGAACCACCTTGTCGACACTTCTGGGAGGCATCGGTTTTCTGCTGATGACCTGTTCGGTGGTGCTGGCGACGCGGCTGGAAGTCTTCGAGGAAATGTTCGGTGGACTGGATAGAATGTATCAGGTTCATCGTGTGGCAGGCACATTCACCGCAGTTTTTGCCCTTGTGCACTTCTTCAGTATTCCCAAGGAGCTTCCGGCAGGAGTTGACCCGATCCTCAACTCAACATTCCCGTCAGCGCAGATCGGCATGGCGTCGATGGTTCTGCTGGTGATCGGGCTCTTTGTCGCTCTCAATCGCAAGATCAGTTATTCCCGCTGGCGGAATCCACACAAGGTCATGGCTTTGGTCTATATCCTGGTAATCGGCCACTTCATGAACGCACCCGGGATCTTCTACGAGCGATTTAGTGCTTCGGGCATCGTTCTGATTTTGGCAGCCTTGATTGGCACGATCGCGCTCATCTACACCATGTTCGGCATGAACAAGCGCACCGCCATGCGTTTCACAATAGAAACCGTAAACTCTTTGGAACGCGCCACTGAAGTCGTTCTGAAGCCTGTTGGCGACATGTTGAAGTTTAAACCGGGCCAGTTTGCGTTTGTGGAGATACAGGGCAAAGGTTGGTCAGAGCCTCATCCATTCACAATCTCAAGTGCGCCGAATGAACGTCGTCTGCGTTTCACCATGAAAGTGCTTGGCGACTGGACGCGTAAAGTTCGCGAAGAACTGCAGCCGGGACGGGAAGTCATCGTTCGGGGTCCTTATGGACGCTTCGATGCCTCAAATACCGAGCGCAAGAAGCAAGTCTGGATCGCCGGAGGTATAGGGCTTACACCGTTCCTTTCAAAGCTGCGGGCAATGAGTGCCGATGACGATCGGGAAATCAACTTCGCTTATGCGGCTCGCAACAGGGAAGAAGCGATATTTCTCGAGGAGCTCGAAGCCGTCGCAGCAGACCGAAGCAACCTTACGCTTTATCCTCTGTTTTCCGATGAAGGTGACTTTGCGCGTGTCGATGCAGCGAAGGAACGGCTGCCGGACGAACTCACGGAGTATGAGTATTTTCTCTGCGGGCCGAAACCAATGGTCGATGGATTGATGAAAGACCTCAAAAAAGAAGGCGTGAAACGCAAGGCCATCCACGTCGAGGCTTTTGAATTCAGATGACAATAGAGCGGCCATTGAAAAATTCTCGGCCAATGGCTGCATTGGTTTAATCTCATTAGCTTGTCTTGATCGCAAGGATGATCAGCTTTCGGGCTTTGGCATTGAAGCGCCAAAGCCCGAAATGTCTGTGCCTCGCTGTTATGAATTCACCTTGGTATGGCGACCAATGCGTCCCCGGGTGTCAGGTTCACCCTGTTGTGTCATAGGCTCATTGGATTGGGCTAAGACCGTTTGTGTCCTCTGGAAGAGCACCCGCTGAACGAACGAGACTGCTCTTTCTGTGGGCGCGGTTGCTGTTCGCCATTGGCTGAACCGCGCCGGATCAATCGATTGAAATAATTATATGTGAAGAAAATGTGTGCAACGCGCACGAGCGATTACTATGCTCGGCAGGTCGATGGAAAAAGGAAAGGGGCTTCGATAAGGTCGCGGCTGATGGCGGCGTCTTGAAAGACGCAAAAAGCAAGAGATCTGGGAACGTCCAAAAGGCCGGAACATGAAAGAAGAAATCCTGAAACACCTGCGCAATTCGCAAGGCAAGGACGCGGCGCATTCATCCGTTTACGACTGGCGCGTGGCGCTGTCGCTCGCTCTGCGCGACCGGATGGTTGATCATTGGTTTCGCAGCACGCGCGAAACCTATGAGAGCGGCGCGAAGCGCGTTTACTATCTGTCGATGGAATTTCTGATCGGACGCCTTGTCGAAGACACAGCGGCGAACCTTGGACTTGTTCAAGAAGCCAAGACTGCGTTAGCGGAACTGGGGCAAGACTATGAGGCTATCGTCCTGAATGAGCCGGATGCGGCCCTTGGCAATGGCGGTCTCGGCAGGCTTGCGGCCTGCTTCATGGATTCCCTCGCATCCCTTGGCATTCCCGCCTATGGCTACGGCATCCGTTACGAGCACGGGCTTTTCAAACAGGACTTCGTCGATGGAAGCCAGGTTGAGACCGCTGAGACCTGGCTGTCGCAGCGCAATGCCTGGGAGTTTGCACGTCCGGAAGTCCAGTTCCGCATCGGTTTCGGTGGTCATGTGGAACATCACGAAGGTAAGGCGCACTGGCACCCGTGGGAAACGGTTCTGGCAACAGCCTATGACACGCCGGTTATCGGTTGGAAGGGCAGTTGGGGCAACACCTTGCGTCTCTGGTCGGCCAAACCTGAAGCCAAATTCGATCTAAAGAGCTTCAATCGCGGCGACTACCTGGCGGCAGGCCGCTCCGAAGCATTGGCAAGAACGATTTCCCGGGTGCTTTACCCCGACGATACAACGGATGCCGGCAAGGAACTGCGTCTCAAGCAGGAATATTTCTTTACCGCAGCGTCAATCATGGATCTGCTGCGCCGTTTCCTGAGCGACCATGACAATATCCGAGAGCTTCCAAATGCCGTCGCCATTCAGCTGAATGACACGCATCCGGCCATTGCCGGTCCGGAGCTTGTCCGCTTGATGGTGGATGAACATGATGTCCCGATGGCCGAAGCAATCGAGCTGGCGCGTCAGTGTCTGGGCTATACCAACCATACCTTGCTTCCCGAGGCGCTGGAGCGCTGGCATATCGGTCTATTGGGGCGGGTTCTTCCTCGCCATCTGGAAATCATTCGCGCCATTGAGGACGACCAGCAGGCCAAGTACCCTGGCAGCCCGCGTATTCTGGAGCAGGACCATGTGCGTATGGGGGAACTTGCCTTCATCATGGCGCACAAGGTCAACGGCGTTTCCGCACTTCATACCGACCTTGTCAAGGAAACTGTCTTTGCGGATCTCAACCGCATTCATCCGACGCGGATCGTCAACGAGACGAATGGCATTACACCGCGCCGCTGGCTGCACACCTGCAACGCTCCCTTGAGTGAACTGGTCACGCAGGAGATCGGCGAAGGCTGGGTCGGAGATCTGGAGCAGTTGAAGGCGCTCAATCAAAAGAGCGGCGATCGCACGTTTCTGGATGCTTACAGCGCGGCCAAGCGGCAGAACAAGGAGCAACTGGCGGACTGGATCGCGCAGAGCTGCGATATCCAGATCGATCCGGCGGCGATGTTCGATATCCAGATCAAACGTATTCACGAATACAAGCGCCAGCTCATGAATATCCTGGAGACGATCGCGCTCTGGAATGAAATGCATGACGCGCCGAATGCCGAATGGACACCGCGTGTGAAGATCTTCGGCGGTAAGGCCGCTCCCGGCTACCATGTTGCTAAGCAGATCATTCACCTGATCAACGATGTTGCCCGTGTGATCAACAATGACCGCGTGACAAAGGATCTGCTGAAGGTCGTTTATCCGCCGAACTACAACGTGACCATGGCCGAGCGGTTGATCCCTGCAGCCGATCTCTCCGAACAGATTTCCACGGCCGGCAAGGAGGCTTCTGGAACAGGCAACATGAAGTTCGCTCTGAACGGTGCCTTGACCATCGGGACCTTGGACGGCGCGAATGTCGAAATCCGCGAGCACGTTGGGTCAGAGAACTTCTTCCTCTTCGGATTAACGGCTCAAGAAGTGGTCGAGCGGCGTCATGTTCATGGGTTTTCTCGAGCGGCCATTGAAGCAAGTCCGCGTCTGACCCGTGTCCTCGGTCAGATTTTCGAAGGGGTGTTTTCTCCAAGTGACCCGTCACGCTACCACGGTCTGATTGGCACGCTCTATGACCACGATTATTTCCTCGTGACGTGTGATTTTGACAGCTATTTCGATACGCAAAGGCGTGTTGATGAAGTGTATCGCAATCCGCAGAACTGGGCGGCCATGGCGCTGCGCAATACCGCAAATATGGGTTGGTTCTCTTCCGACAGGACGATCAAGGGCTATGCGCGCGATATCTGGCAGGTGAACGCGTCCGAAAAGGTCAGATTGGAGCTGACGGGATGACACAAAGCGCGCTGATCGATCTTGCGGAAGCGCGAGCCATTGCAGCCGGTGAGCATGGTGATCCGTTTTCGGTTCTCGGACTTCATGAGATTGATGGCGATCTGGTGTTGCGCTGTTTTCGTCCCGGTGCGGAAACCATTGAGGTACTGGAAGAAGGGTCAGGCAAGGCGCTGGTCAAGCTAAGCCCTGTTGAAGGCGTGGACAGCCTGTTTGCCGCCAAAGTGCCTCGCCGCCGGAAACGGTTTTCCTACCGGTTGCGCATGACACATGGCAGCGACGTCTGGACAGAAACTGATCCTTATGCATTCGGGCCGGTTCTGGGTGACATGGATGAGTACCTTTTGGGTGAGGGAACGCATGGCCGGCTGTGGCAGGCCCTGGGAGCTCATGTTGTCACGCACGAAGGCGTTGATGGAGTGCACTTTGCGGTGTGGGCGCCAAATGCCCGACGCGTTTCGGTCGTTGCGGACATCAACGGCTGGGATGGAAGAAGGCATATCATGCGTCGGCGCGGCGCTACGGGTGTCCATGAGATTTTCATCCCCAATGTCGGCGACGGCATGGCCTACAAATACGAGATTATCGGCAATTCCGGTGAACTCGTGC
This sequence comes from Labrenzia sp. THAF82, assembly GCF_009363435.1. GTDB lineage: Bacteria > Pseudomonadota > Alphaproteobacteria > Rhizobiales > Stappiaceae > Roseibium > Roseibium porphyridii. The sequence goes on from NZ_CP045354.1 coordinate 1,681,527, forward strand.
CGCTCAAGGCCGATCCGGTCGGGTTCGGTTCGGAACATCCGCCCAAAACGGCGTCTGTCGTACGGGATCTGCGCGGGTATGAATGGAAAGACAATGACTGGATCGACAAGCGGGGAGACCTGCAACGGTTCGACAAACCCATTTCCATTTATGAAGTGCACCTGGAATCCTGGCGGCGCGTTCCTGAGGATGGGAACCGCGCACTAACGTACCACGAGCTGGCTCAAGACCTCGTCAATTACGCGAAGGATCTTGGATTTTCCCACATCGAACTGACGCCGATTTCAGAATATCCGTTTGGCGGTTCATGGGGATACCAGCCGGTTGGCCTTTTTGCGCCCACAAGCCGGTTTGGGTCGCCGGATGATTTTCGCGCTTTTGTTGAAGCCTGCCATGCGGCAGATCTGGGACTGATCATTGACTGGGTGCCGGGACATTTTCCAACCGATCCCCATGGGCTCGGACGGTTCGATGGTACAGCGCTTTATGAACATGCGGATCCCAAAGAAGGGTATCACCCGGACTGGAACACGCTGGTCTATAACTACGGGCGCACAGAAGTCTCCAACTATCTGATTACCAATGCGAAATACTGGCTTGAGGAGTTTCACATCGACGGTCTTCGGGTCGATGCGGTGGCCTCGATGCTGTATCGCGACTACTCGCGCAATGAAGGGGAGTGGGTACCGAACGTCCACGGAGGACGTGAAAACCTGGAAGCCATCGCCTTCATGAAACAGATGAACGAAGCGGTTTATGGAGCCGACCCGGGCATCATGACGATTGCCGAGGAGTCGACCGCATATCCAGGGGTGAGTGCACCCACGTCATCCGGGGGTCTTGGGTTCGGATTTAAATGGAACATGGGGTGGATGAACGACACCTTGCGTTACATGTCAGAAGATCCGGTGAACCGGAAGTATCACCATGACAAGATGACCTTCGGACTGCATTACGCATTTTCGGAAAACTTTGTTCTGCCACTTAGTCATGACGAGGTGGTCCATGGGAAAGGGTCCCTGATCGGACGCATGCCGGGCGACGATTGGCAGCGTTTCGCCAACTTGCGAGCCTATTACGGCTTCATGTGGGGGCATCCGGGCAAGAAGCTGCTGTTCATGGGCGGTGAATTTGCGCAACCTTCGGAATGGAACCACGAGCAAAGCCTCGACTGGCATCTGCTTGAGTATCCGGCCCATGCCGGAATTCAGGCACTGATCCGCGATCTCAACGCACTCTACCGGTCCTTGCCTTCGCTTCATGAACTCGATTGTGCCGCCGAGGGGTTCCGGTGGATTGACGGCGGTAACGCCGAAGAATCTGTTTTCTCATGGGTCCGAAACGGCAAGGACGGAAGTGTGCCGGTTCTTGTTGTGGCGAACTTCACACCGGTCACCCGGACCGGCTACCGTATTGGTGTTCCTGAAGCCGGACGCTGGAGCGAGCGCCTGAACACGGATGCACAGTCCTATGGCGGAAGCAATCAGGGCAATGCCGGGGAAGTGATCGCAAGTGCCGTCGCTGCCCGTGGCTGCGAACACTCGATCGAAATTACCGTGCCGCCGCTGGCGACGCTCTTTTTTGAATATTGCGGAGAATAGCTGCGAAGAAACAAGAGACTGGGAGGCCTCGATGGAACAGGACAGACACAGACTGGCACAGCAAACACTTGCCTACGTGCTTGCAGGCGGCCGTGGCAGCCGGCTCAAGGAAATGACCGATATCCGGGCAAAACCGGCGGTCTATTTTGGCGGCAAGACACGCATCATCGACTTTGCCCTGTCCAATGCGGTCAATTCAGGTGTTCGAAGGATCTGTGTTGCGACACAATACAAGGCCCACAGCCTGATCCGGCATATTCAGCGCGGCTGGAGTTTCTTTCGTGCCGAACGCAATGAGTCTCTCGATATTCTGCCGGCATCGCAACAGCTTGATGAAGAGAACTGGTACAAGGGAACCGCCGACGCGGTGAACCAGAACATCAAGATCATTCGGAGTTATGATCCAAAATATATTCTCGTTCTGGCCGGCGATCATATCTACAAGCAAGACTACTCGATCATGATCGAGCAGCATGTGCGGACCGGGGCGAAAGTGACGGTCGGATGTCTGGAAGTGCCGCGGGAGGAGGCCAAGGGATTTGGCGTCATGGCCGTTGACGAGGCTGACAATATTCTGGACTTCGTTGAAAAGCCGGCTGATCCGCCAGCGATGCCTGGCGATCCCGAAAAGGCGTTGGCGAGCATGGGGATCTACGTTTTTGACGCAGAATACCTCTATGAACTTCTTCTGAAAGACGCCATCGATCCAAGTTCCAGTCACGACTTCGGCAAGGACATTATTCCGCAGATCGTTGCCGAGGGTGGAGCCATGGCTCATCCGTTCGGTCGCTCCTGCGTGATGTCCGGTCTGGAATCCAAGCCCTATTGGCGTGATGTCGGGACGATAGATGCCTATTGGCAGGCCAATATCGATCTCACGGATTTTACGCCTGGGCTCGATATATATGCCAATGACTGGCCGATCTGGACCTATTCGGAACTGTCGCCCCCGGCGAAATTCATTCACAACGAAGAAGGCAGGCGCGGACAGGCCGTATCTTCGATGGTTTCCGGAGGCTGTATTGTGTCAGGGTCCTCGCTCTACAGGTGCTTGCTCTTCACAGGCGTCAAAACGCACTCCTATGCCGAGCTGGAAGGCGTTGTTGCGTTGCCATACAGCGAAGTCGGTCGGCGTGCCTATCTGAAAGATGTGGTTCTGGACCGTGGTGTGAAAGTTCCGCCAGGTCTGGTCGTGGGCGAAGACCCCGAACTTGATGCCAAGCGTTTCAGACGGACCGAACAGGGCATATGTCTGATCACGCAATCCATGATCGATCGACTGGAAACATGACATGAATGTCTTGATGGTGGCTTCGGAGTGCGCTCCGTTCGTGAAGACTGGAGGGTTGGCTGACGTGGTTGGCGCCCTGCCGCAGGCGCTCGCGCAGGTCGGTATCGACTGCCGCACGGTCCTGCCGGCCTATCCGTCTTTGCAGCCGCTCGTTGCCAAGGGCAAGGAGGTCGCCAGTTTTGGCGATCTTCCAGGCGGGGCCGGTCGTTTGGTTCAGGTGAAGGCCAAAGGCATTACGTTGCTACTGCTGGATGCGCCGCGCCAGTTCGATCGCCCGGGCCAACCCTATACCGACCAGAACGGAGCGGATTGGGCGGACAACCATCAAAGATTTGCGGCATTGGCGCAGGCGGCAGCTCGCATCAGCTTTGATGGGTTGGGCGACTGGCGTCCCGATGTCGTTCACGCGCACGATTGGCAGGCTGCACTTGCGCCGGTCTATCTGAAACAGGAAGGTCGCGCGGGGCCGAAGTCGGTTCTGACCATCCATAACATTGCTTTTCAGGGACGGTACGGGGCACATGTTCTGAACGAGCTTGGCTTGCGTGCCGACTGGTTCAACCCGGATGGATTGGAATATTATGGCGACGTCGGGTTTTTGAAAGGCGGCATGATGTTTGCCGACAGGATCACGACGGTCAGTCCGACTTATGCCCGTGAAATCCTGACACCTCATTTCGGCATGGGACTTGATGGTGTTTTGCACGCGCGCGCAAATAGTCTTTCGGGCATTTTGAACGGCATTGATACGAACATCTGGAACCCTGCGGACGACACAGCGCTTGCCGCCACCTATGACAGCCGGAGCCTGCGCCGCAAGGACACAAACCGCAAAGAGATCAGCGAACGCCTCGGGCTTGATCCGAAGTGCGACGGGCCGCTTTTTTGCGTAATCAGTCGCCTGACACACCAAAAAGGACTGGATGCTCTTGCAGGAGCCGTGCCGCACATTGTGGCGCGTGGTGGGCAATTGGCAGTTCTGGGGACAGGCGAACCAGGTCTTGAAGATGCGTTCCGCGAGGCGGCCGGTACATTCACGTCAAATGTGGGTGTCCATATTGGTTTCGACGAAGGCCTTGCGCATCTGCTGCAAGGTGGCAGCGACGCCATTCTCATTCCCTCGCGGTTCGAGCCGTGCGGATTGACCCAGCTTTGCGCACTGCGCTATGGAACTTTGCCGGTCGTTGCTCGTACGGGTGGTCTGGCCGACACCGTGATCGATGCCAATGCAGCGGCGCTTGCCGCAAAATGCGCCACAGGTTTTGTCTTCGGAGATGTCAGCGTTGCTGGTGTCCAAGCGGCCATCGACCGGGTTGTGAGCTGTTATTCCAACAAGACCGCCTGGCAATCCATGCAGCGGGCGGCGATGCGACAGCCGGTGGATTGGGAACAGTCGGCTCAAGCCTATGCGAACCTTTACGGAGAACTCGCTGAATGAATGATCAATGCCGGGTCGCCCTGGAAATTGCGCCAGGCAGTCCGCATCGTCTTGGCGCGCATTTTGATGGAGACGGTACCAATTTCGCCGTCTTCTCGGAAAATGCCACGCGAGTGAAACTGTGCATCTTTTCAGCGGATGGGCTGCACGAGCTGCAAAGGATTGATCTGCCAGAACGAACTGGCTCTGTTTGGCATGGCTATCTGCCAGGCCTAAAGCCCGGCACGCTGTACGGTTATCGGGTTGAGGGTCCGTACACCCCGGAAAACGGACATCGGTTCAATCCGAACAAGTTGCTGCTCGATCCCTACACCCGGGAGTTCCACGGCCTCTTTTCCGAGCACCCATCCACTTTCGGGTATCAAGTAGGCTCTCCGCAGGTGGATCTATCTTTTGATGACCGGGACAGCGCTCCGCATGTTCCCAAATCAGTGGTTTCGGACCCGCTAAGTTTCCTAACTGATGCCAAAACGCTGGGCCGTGGTTGGGACGATGCGTTTTGCTATGAAGCCCATGTGAAGGGGACAACCAAGCTACATCCCGCAGTGGCAGAAACGCTGCGCGGAACATATGACGGTCTTTCCTCTCCGGCCTTTCTGGAGCACCTCACCAGACTGGGTGTCACCGCTGTCGAGCTGTTGCCTGTTCAGGCCCTGAAGTCAGAAGGCGCACTTCAGGCGCGATCGCTCGTCAACTACTGGGGATACAACACAATCGGGTTTTTCGCACCCGAACCGCGCTACTTCGGACCTTCAGGGGTCCTCGGGTTTCGAGCGATGGTGGACCGGTTCCACGAGGCCGGGATAGAGGTGATCCTCGATGTGGTCTACAACCATTCCGGAGAAGGCGATCATCTGGGCCCAACACTCAGTTTTCGGGGGCTGGACAATGCGTCTTACTACAGGCTCCTGGACGGCCAACGCCGTTACTACGTCAATGATACGGGATGTGGGAACACATTGAACGTGAGTCATCCGTTCGTGCTGCGCATGGTCATGGACAGTTTGCGTTTCTGGGTTCAGACGATGGGCGTCGACGGGTTCCGGTTCGATCTTGCCGTCAGTCTTTGCCGTGAAAGACATGGCTTCGATATGCACGGTGGTTTTCTGGATTCTCTGCGGCAAGACCCCGTTCTTGCGGGCGTCAAGCTGATTGCCGAACCCTGGGATGTCGGTCCGGGGGGATACCAGCTTGGCAAGTTTCCACCCCCCTTTGCCGAGTGGAACGACCGGTATCGGGATACGGTTCGCCGTTTCTGGCGAGGTGACGGGCATAGCGCGCAGGATCTGGGCTCAGCGCTGCTGGGGTCGGCCGATCTTTTTGACTCAGGAGGGCGGCGCAGCTGGTCATCGGTCAATTTTGCAGCGGCTCATGACGGTTTCACGCTTGCTGACACCACGCGCTATGTGAAGCGCCACAACGAAGCAAACGGCGAAAACAATCGCGATGGCCACCAAAGCAACTACAGCGACAATTTCGGCGTTGAGGGGACGAGCGACGATACGGTCATTGTCGAGGCTCGACGCCAAAGGGTTCGCAACATCCTGGCCACGGTGCTGCTGTCGCAGGGAACGCCGATGATCCTGGCAGGTGACGAGGGCGGTAACAGTCAGGATGGCAATAACAATGCTTATTGTCAGGACAACGCGACGAGCTGGATCGACTGGCAGTCGCTTGATGATGGACTGATCGAATTTACATCGGCTCTCTCCGGTTTCCGCCGCAGACATGCGGCCGTCCGACAGAACAGTTTTCTGCACGGTATGAGCCGCACGACCGATGGCAGACCTGATGTGGAATGGCGGGATTTTGATGGATCGGCGCTAAATTGGCGCGACCCCGGCCTTTCCAGTTTGTGCCTGCTGCTGCGCGGGTGTGCCGAATGTTCTGCCGGTCTTCAGTCCGAAGATGAGGTTTTGCTTGCCTTTAATCGGAAGCCACGAGACCTGGAGCTGGTCTTGCCTGACAGCGGTTCCGGGCAATGGATCTGGGAGATCAACAGTTCGTCGGACATACAGGTCGCCGAACCCGTGACGGGTGCGAGCGTGCTGGTTGCTCCGCAATCGGTTGCCGCCTTCACGCTGCGCAGTCATGAGGGTGCATGATGAGCGCGGACGTCAAGTTGCAGGCGTTGGCGCGGGAATCCGGCGTTTATCTTGAATTCCGAAACCTTGCGGGTCAAAAGCTGGAAGCAGAGCCACCAACCCTTCGGGCACTTCTCGGCGGGCTTGGAATTTCGACCGCAACGGATGCCGAGGTGTCCGAAGCCTTGGCGGAAAGCCAAGCGTCAAGGCACGGTCGCAAACTGCCTCAAGAATTGGTTTTGGAGGCAGGCAGCTCAACCAGCATTGCCGTTCCAACCCGGTGTGACTGGAGCATTGTCACCGAAGATGGTGATGAAGTTCAGACAGGAACAAGCAGTACGGCCATTTCGATCTCCGATTTGCCGGTCGGCTATTTTTTGCTTCACGCTGCAGGTGAGGGCTGGGCTGAAGACCTGTTCATGATGTCTCCACCTTCACACGCACCAAACCTTTCAGAGACTGCCGGCAGCAATCGCTGCTGGGGCGTGTGCGGCGCGCTTTATGGCCTCAGATCACGGACCAACGGCGGGCTCGGAAACTATTCTGATCTTGGTGTCGCAGCCGCGGCTCTTGGGAGAAGCGGGGCGCAGTTCTTCGGTATCAATCCCATCCACGCGCTCGGTTGGGCCGCTGCAGAAACGATCAGCCCGTATTCTCCGACGCATCGCGGCTTTTTCAACACCGATCATCTGTCAGCAGCCAGTGATCTTGGGCCCGGACCGCGGGAGGAGCTGATCGACTATGCAGAATTCCGAGCGATGCACCGCGCTGTTCTGGAAACAGAATATGCTGTCTTCGCTCAGAAAAGTTCTGAAGCAGAGCAGGCCGAGTTTCGAGCCTTTTGTGAGGCTTCCGGCGAAGCGCTGAATGATTTTGCGACATTCGAAGCCTTGAGCGAGAAGCATGGTGAGGCTTTCCAAAGGTGGCCGAAGGCGCTTCAAGCTCCGGGAAGACAATCGCAGTTGGAGGCTGGGGAGCGCGCGACGTTTCACAAATGGATGCAATGGCGCGCGGAAGAGCAGATTGGAGCCGCACAGCAAAGTGCCACGTCGAGCGGCATGCGGCTCGGCCTCTATCTGGATCTTGCCGTCGGACCGCGCCGAGGCGGTGCTGAAGTTTGGACGAACGGCAATACGATTGCCGAAGGGATCTCCATTGGTGCTCCTCCTGATCACTTAAGCCCGAAGGGCCAATCCTGGGATCTGGCCGCGCATGCGCCGAACAAGCTCTCAGCCAACCATTATCAACCGCTCAGGTCCATGCTTGGGTCGTTGATGAACAAGTGCGGACTGCTTCGTATAGATCACGCACTTGGGCTTCTGCGAAGCTATTGGCTTCCGGATGACGGCAGTCCCGGTGGCTATGTTTCGCAACCCTTTGAGGCACTTCTGGCGGTGATTGCAATCGAAGCCTGCCGAAACGGCTGCGTTGTTGTCGGTGAGGATCTTGGTCTGGTGCCGGATGGCTTCCGGGAGGGCTTGAACAAGGCCGGGCTCTATAGCTATGCGGTCTGGCAGTATGAAACCGACGATCAGGAGCAACTGGTCGCATCACAGGATCTTCGTCCCTTCAGTCTTGCTTGTTTCGGCACTCATGACACACCCACGATGGCAGGCTTCTGGCACGGAATTGATATTGACTGGTGGCGCGAAATCGGCTGGCTCAATGCCAACGAGGCGCATGATCGTCACGGGGTGCGTGCGCATCAGCGCAATGGCCTGCGCAGGCTTTGTGAGTTGGGCGCAAATATGGATACCGGTCGAATTGGCGATACCATTCATGCCGGTCTTGCAGGATCACAAGCTGCAATGATTGCCATTCAACTGGATGACCTGTTTGGTGTCACGGAAGCGCAAAACCTTCCTGGTACGATCAACCAGCATCCAAACTGGCGTCGGAGGCTCCCGGTCCCAATAGAACAATTTCCCGTAGCCGCGTCTCCTGCGCGGCTTCGAGATCTGATGCCCCCCACACGCAATTCAATCCATGAGAACGAACAGAAAGGACTGGAACCATGTCCAAAGTGACACGCTCCTGCACACCTTTTTCAGGTCAAAAGCCAGGCACTTCCGGCTTGAGGAAAAAGACCCGTATCTTCATGGAACCTGGATATGTGGAGACGTTCGTTCAATCCGTCTTCAATGCGATTGACGGTGTGCAAGGCAAGACACTGGTTGTGGGTGGAGACGGGCGTTTCTTCAATGCCGAGGCCATTCAGACAATCCTGCGCATTGCCGCTGCAAACGGAGCCGCACGAGCAATCGTTGGTCAGAACGGATTGCTGTCAACACCAGCTGCATCGAACCTCATTCGAAAACGCAAGGCAAACGGTGGTCTGATCTTGTCGGCAAGTCACAATCCCGGCGGGATCGACGAAGATTTCGGACTGAAATACAATATTTCGAACGGTGGACCGGCTCCGGAAAGCGTGACGGCAGCGATCTTTGAAGAGACCTCAAAAATTGCGGAATATCACACGCTGGAAACGGATGATCTGGACCTGGAAAGGCTCGGAGAGCAGTCCTTGGGATCCATGACAGTCGAGTTGGTCGACCCGGTAAAGGATTATGCGGAGCTGATGCGGCAGTTGTTCGATTTCGGCAAGATCCGGGATCTGATTGCCGGCGGTTTCACCTTGCGCTTTGATGCCATGCATGCCGTGACCGGCCCCTATGCCAAGGCAATCCTGGAAGACGAACTGGGAGCGCCTGCCGGTTCCGTTATCAACGCGGTTCCCTCGGTCGATTTCGGCAAGGGGCACCCTGATCCAAACCCGATTTGGGCGAAACCGCTGGTTGACTTGGTGATGTCTGAGCATGGTCCGGATTTCGCCGCCGCATCCGACGGTGATGGCGACCGCAACATGATTCTTGGCAAAGGTATCTACGTCACGCCGTCCGACAGTCTGGCCGTTCTGGCAGCCAACGCACAACGTGCGCCGGGTTATGCCGCCGGACTTGCAGGAGTTGCACGATCCATGCCGACGAGTTCGGCCTGTGACCGGGTTGCGGAAAAACTTGGCATCGGTTGCTATGAAACGCCCACGGGATGGAAATTCTTCGGCAATCTGCTCGATGGCGGACGGGTCACATTATGCGGTGAAGAAAGCGCAGGCACCGGTTCGGACCATGTTCGGGAAAAGGATGGTCTTTGGGCTGTTCTGCTTTGGCTCAACATACTGGCGGAACGTGCCGTTTCCGTCAGTGATATTCTTGAAGATCATTGGGCAACTTATGGCCGGAACTACTATTCGCGTCACGACTACGAGGCTGTCAGTGCAGACGCCGCACAGGAGATGATGGCCGACATAATTGCCAGACTGCCAGAGCTTGAGGGCAAGACCGCGGGCAACTGCCAGGTGACTGCTGCCGACCAGTTTTCCTATCAGGATCCCGTCGATGGTTCCGTCAGCAACAATCAGGGGATCCGGATCTGGTTTGCGGGCGGCGGGCGCGGTGTCTTGCGTTTGTCCGGCACGGGAACGGAAGGCGCGACTTTGCGCGTTTACCTGGAACGCTATGCACCGACGGATGGCGATCTTGGCGTTGAGACACAGGCCGCGCTGAAAGACATCGCAGAGGCGGTCGCAGAGCTCAGCAGGTTGACACATTATACCGGCCGAACCGCCCCCGATGTGATGACCTGATGAGCCGGTGCGGCCTTAGGCAGCCTAGACAGACCGGGTAAGGCCACCATCTATGCGAAGGTTCTGTCCTGTCATATAGGTGCCGCCTTCCGAGGCCAGCCATGAAATAAGTGACGACACTTCCTGGGCACGACCGTAGCGGCCCATAGGGATACGTGCACGCCTGTCTTCTGTTTCCGGCAGGCTGTCAATGAAGCCGGGCAGGACGTTGTTCATGCGAATGTTGTCGGCTGCGTATTTGTCGGCAAACAGTTTCGTGAAACCCGCAAGACCTGCCCTGAAGACGGCTGATGTCGGAAACAGAGGGTCGGGTTCGAACACCGCAAACGTGGAAATGTTGATGATACTGCCGCCGCCTTGGTTCTGCATGATGGGCGTCACGAGGCGTGTCGGGCGGATTGCATTCAACAAGTAGACATCCATGCCCTTGTGCCAGTCGTCGTCGGAGATTTCCAGGACGGGGCCCTTTGGTCCATGACCTGCTGAATTGACCAGCACATCGACGCGTCCATAACGCTCCATGGCGCCATCGACCAGACGCTGCAGGTCACCGGTTTCCAGGTTTGAGCCGGTCACACCGAACCCTCCCAGTTCCTGGCCGAGACGTTCGCCTTTCCCGGAAGAAGACAGGATACCAATCTTGAATCCATCTTGCGCGAGCTGTTTTGCAGCATCCGCGCCCATGCCGCTGCCGCCAGCTGTAATGAGGGCTACTTTTTCTACAGTCATAATTGCGCTCCTTTGACCTGTTTCTGGCAAAGTATCTCGCATTTCCGGCGTTTACGAGCTATGTTTCGCGCGTTGTGAATGTAGAAAAACTATTGACATGTTATCTCAGTTACCGAACCTGAACGGGCTTAAAGCCTTTGAGGCAACCGGCCGGCATCTCAATTTTCGAGCTGCTGCGCAGGAACTTGGTGTCACGCAAGGGGCTGTGGCACAACAGGTCAGAGCGCTGGAAGCCGGGCTCGGGGTGATGCTGTTCGAGAGGCACTCGAAGGGATTGTCTTTCACGTCCGCCGGGCGCAGCTTTCATGGCCGGATATCTGAAGCCTTTGCTTTGATGCGGGGGGCGATGGAGGATCTTCGACCCGGCAGCGCACGTGTGATCATCAGCGTACCCCCAAGTTTTGCAGCAAAGTGGCTGATCCCAAACCTGCCTGACCTGAGTGCGGCACATCCGGACATTGATCTCAGAGTGATGGCAACAGACAAGGTGTCCAGCTTTCGCACCGATGGTATTGATCTGGCAGTTCGCCTTGGCAGCCCGCCTTTCGGCGCCAGCCTTCAAGAACACCTGCTGTTTTCAAACGACATTCTAGCCGTGGCAGCACCCTCGCTGGTGAGGGACTGCGAATTGCCGTTGTCCGTATCGGAGCTCGCAGCGCTGCCGAGACTGCATGACGATCATGATTTATGGCCACTCATTCTACGCGAATGTGACACTGGGAGCGGTGAGGGTGCGCGCGGCATGCGGTTTAACCAGACAGCTCTGGCGCTCGATGCAGCTATTGCCGGACAGGGGGTAGCGCTCGCAAGCGGTTTTCTCGTCAGCCGTGATCTGGAAAGCGGCAGGCTGGCCGTGGTTGCCAGGACACATCTGGACAGTTCGTCAGCGCTTTATCTGCTGCACCGAAAGGGTGTGCAGCGATCATCGGCGGTGTTGCGAGTTGTTCACTGGCTCAGGGACATGGCAGGAAAGAGGTCGCCTCTCGAGCCACATCCCTGAAACGGTGTCAGCGGCCCATCCAGCCGCCATCCACGGTCATTACGGTACCGTGCATATAGTCGGATGCTGGAGACGCCAGAAAAACAGCCGGGCCTGCAAAGTCTTCTGCCTTGCCCCACCGTCCGGCCGGAATGCGCTCCAGGATCGATTTCGATCTGACCGGATCGTTCCGCAAAGCTTCCGTATTGTCTGTCGCGATGTAACCCGGCGCGATGGCGTTGACGTTAATGCCGTTGGCTGCCCATTCGTTTGCAAAGGCTTTGGTCAACTGCCCGATGCCACCCTTCGAGGCAGCATAGCCCGGAACGGTGATACCACCCTGGAATGTCAGCAACGATGCAGTGAAGATAACCTTCCCTGATCCTCTTTCGACCATGCCCTTGCCGATCTCACGGGTGAGTATGAATTGGGAAGACAGATTGACCTCAATGACCTCGTCCCAGATATCGGCACCGTGGTCCTGAAGCGGAGCGCGTTTGATGGTGCCGGCATTGTTGATCAGTATGTCGATCACCGGATGGTTGCGTTTGACCGCTTCAATAAAGGATTTAAGGGCAGCCCGATCCGAGAAATCGCATTGATACGCGGAAAACTGCCGACCGAGGGCCGTTACCTCTCGCTCTACGTCGCTGCCCGAGGCTTCGAGACTTGCACTGACGGCAACGATATCTGCACCTGCTTCGGCAAGTGCCACGGCCATGGCCTTGCCGATACCCCGTTTTGCACCGGTGACAAGCGCGGTTTTGCCGGCAAGGTTGAAAGTTTCCAAAACGCTCATTTTCAATCCCTGGCAATCTGGATCATTGATTTGATGGCACTCGGGTTCTGCGTCAGTGCCGTGAAGGCAGTCTGAATTTCTCCAAGCGGTTTTATGTCCGTGATGAAGGAGGCGCAGTCGACGACACCCTCGTTCAAGAGACGCATGGCCGTGTCGTAGTCTTCTGGCCGGTAGACACGCGCGCCAAACAATTCAAGTTCTCTCCAGAAAAACTGAAAGAGGTCGATCGTCGGTTTGCTTGCATGGATGGCAACCATGACAATCCGGCCCCGTGTGGCGGCTGCTGCCGTCATTAGGTCGACACCGGGCTGACTGCCGGAAACTTCAAAAACAACGTCTGCCCCCTTGTTTCCGGTCAGCGTGTTGACCTTTTCAACCGGGTCCTCGGTTTTCGGGTTGATGGTCTTGAAGCCAAGTTTTGCGGCATAGGCCAGTCGGGTTTCGCTGATTTCGCTGATGACGACATTGCCGCCCGCCTGGCGAGCGACAAGCGCGACCAGCAAACCGATCGGGCCTCCGCCAATCACGAGCACATCTTCATCTTTGACCAGTTTGGCCCGCTCAACGTCGTGACAGGCAACAGCCAGTGGTTCGATCAAAGCAGCATGTGAAAGATCGAGGCCCTCGGGCAAAACGTGGATCGTATGCGCCGGTACGTTCCAGTATTCCTGAAAGGCACCTTCTGAATCGATGCCAATGAATTTGAGATTGTGACAAATGTGCTCATGCCCTGCATTGCAGGCCGGACAATCTCCGCAATGGTCCAGGGGCCTGACAACAATGCGCTGCCCCGTTGAAAGTCCTGTTACACCTTCGCCGGTTGCCGAAATTGTGCCCGACATTTCGTGGCCGATCGTTCTTTCAAAGCCAACACGTTTGTCCATGTGCCCGAGAAAGATATGCAAGTCGGTTCCGCAAATTCCGCAATAGGCGACTTTGATCTGCACCTCGCCGGGGCCCGGTGGCTGAACGTTTTTTTGCTCAAGTGAGAAGGTCTTGTCGCCGCGATAGACGGCTGCCTGGCTGATCATTTTGGCCTCTGAAATGTAAGCACTTTATGGGGGGCGAGTAGCGACCAGTCGAAACTGACGCCGATTCCCGGCATCTCCGGTGCGCGCGCCAGATGATCTCTCACCTCTAGCGGCTGCCGCGTGTACTGGTCAATCGGAAAGGAGTGTACTTCGATCCAGCCTGCATTCGACTGCGCAGATACGAGACTGACATGAAGTTCCTGCATTCCGTGGCTGCAGATCGGCACACCATGTTGTCGGGACAGATCCGCGACTTGCAGGAAGCCGGTAATGCCACCGCAATTGGACGCATCCGGCTGGACAAAGCTCAGTTTCGCCTGGTCGAAGGCATATTCAAATTCATGGATCGTGTGCAGGTTTTCGCCCATTGCGAGGGACATGCCCGTTGCGTCTGCGATCTGGCCATATCCCTTGTAGTTATCGGGAATGGTGGGCTCCTCGAACCACAGCAGGTCGAAGGGTGCAAAGGCTTTTGCAGCCTTGATCGCCTCGTCGACGGACATTGAATAATTTGCATCGACCATAAAGGCAACGTGGGGGCCAATCAGGTTCCTGACCGCGGCCACACGCTCGACATCTTCCTCAAGCGTGGGTTGCCCGATCTTGATCTTGACGCCGTTGAAGCCGCGATCGAGGTAGCTCTGAACACTGTCGAGCAACTTTGGCAACGGAAAATTCAGATCAATTCCGCCGCAATAGGCCTTGCAGGAACTGTCTGCTCCGCCGGCAAGCTTCCACAATGGCCACTCGCGGGATTTGCCGCGAATGTCCCACATGGCAATGTCGAGCGCAGAGATGGCAAAGGACGCGATGCCGCCTCTGGCGACATAGTGGACATGCCATTGCATGCCGTCATAAAGCCCCTCGACACAGGCGGCGTCCTGTCCGATCAGAAACGGTGCAAGGTCATGGTGGATCATGGCCGCTATGGCATGACCGCCTTTGCCGCCGGTGTAGGTGTAACCTGTGCCGGTGGAGCCGTCCTCGAGTGTGACCGTTGCCGTTACGAGTTCAAACAGCGTGTGCGTGCCGTGTTTCGCGTCAACCAGCACCTCAGCCAGGGGAACGTGGAAGAGCTTTGTCTCGATGGATTTGATTGCTGCCATCAGCCTTGCCCCACAACCGTGTTGCGGTTCATCACACGGGTCTGGAACAAAATGACCGCAAAGAGAAATGCACCACGGATAACCATCTGCCAGTAAGCACTGAAGCTGATCCACCCCTTACCGTTTTCAAAGTTGAGAATGTTAAAGACAAGACCAAGAAGCAAGGCCCCGGCAACCGTTGCCGGTATGGACCCCAGTCCACCGGTCAGCAACGTGCCGCCAACCACAACGGAGGCGATGGCCGAAAGTTCCCAGCCGACACCTTCCAGTGGCTGCCCGGCGCCGAAACCGGACGCGAGAAAAACACCGGCCAGACCCGCGCAGCCACCCGACAGCGCATAGGCGAAAATCTTTGCTCGATTGACCTTGAGCCCCATCATCACGGAAGCGTCTTCGCCGCCACCAACAGCCAGAATGGTCCTGCCGATGCTTGTCATTTCCAGCACGATCCAGAGCGCCACGACCAGGATAGCGACGAGCACGATAGTCCAGGGAACAACATCAAATGCCTTTTCCATGCCGAGCTTGGTGAAGTTGGACCCCCAATCGACCGAGATGGTTTGCGCTCCGGAAATCACGAGCGAGCCCCCCTTTGCGCCGAGCATCGTCGCAAGCGTCGTGATGAAAGGAGGAATCCGCAGATAGACGATGCAGATCGCATTGAAGAGACCGAAGGCAACACCGGATAGGATTGCCAGGGGCATCGCAACTTCGATCCCGTATGGGCTGAGGTAAGCTGCGACGACCGACGTGAATGCGGCAACCGAACCGACCGACAGGTCTATGCCACCGGTCAGGATCACGAAGCACATGCCGACCGAGATCGCGATGAACATGGCGTTGTAGTTCAGGAACGACGTGATGTTATAGGCGCTGCCGAAGTTGTCGTAACGCATCAGTCCGAACGCGATCAGAACGATCAGCGCGATCCAGACGGCGACAGATTGCGGGTTGCGGGAAATATATTTCCGCAGGTCAAAAGCGTTTTGATCAAGCACGGATCATTCCTTTCGCGCTTGCTGGATGTAGACCGCAGCCAGAATGATCACAGCTTTGGCAATCAGGGCGACTTCGTCTTCAACGCCATTGGCAAGCAGCGTGTATTTGACAAGCTGGATGATAACGGCGCCAAGAATGGCGCCGAAGATCGGGGCCTTGCCACCCTGAAGCAGCGCACCACCAACAACCGCTGCCGCGATTGCATCAAGTTCCATCAGGTTGCCGTTGCGCGCTGCATCCGAGGCCGAGTTGATGGCGACAACGATAAGTCCCGCGAGGCCGGACAGAACCGAACAGATGACATAGGCACCGATCTTGACCCGGCGAACAGGTCCGCCGGAGAGTTTTGCGGCGCGTTCATTGCCACCGATCGCAAGCAGGTAACGGCCGAAAATGGTCCTGTTGACCAGCCAGAACAGCAAGCATGCAATTGCGATTGCCAGCCAGCCCTGAAACGGAAAGCCTAGGATCTTTCCCGTGCCGAGGTAACTGAACTCGGGATTGGAAAAGGTCTGAAGATTGCCGTTGGTCAGTACCTGGGCAATGCCGCGGCCTGAAATGAACAGGATCAGCGTTGCGATAATCGGTTGAACCTTCAAGACAGCGACGATAGCGCCGTTGAACAATCCGCAGACAAGAGCTGCGACGAGTGGAAAGAAAAGCGCAGCCAGAAGTCCCAGTACCGGGTAGGTGGTGCCGAAATCGGAAAGGAATATGAGCGGTGCAAGCGCACCGCTCAGTGCCATGACAGCGCCGACAGACAGGTCAATGCCACCGGTCGCTATCACCAATGTCATGCCCATTGCGACAATCGCAATTGTTGCCACCTGGGAGATGTTGACGGCCAGTGTCTGCGCCTGCAGGAAATTTGGCGTGACGAGGATGTTGAAGATCAGAATGAGTGCCAGGGCAACAAGCCCTCCATGCTGCTTCAACCGGTTCGTGAAATCTGTTCGCATGGGTTCTTCAGACGTGAGGCTGGTCATGGTGCAGGCTCCTCGTGATGTGCGAGGGCTCTGACGAGCGCGTTCTCGGTGATGCCGGGGTTGGTGAGCTCTGAAACGGCCTTGCCTTCGTGCATCACAACAATGCGATTGGCGCCTTCGACCAGCTCTTCGAATTCGGAACTGATCAAAATAACCGCGTGACCTTCATCGACAAAGTTCCGGATGATGGTCTGGATCTCGCGTTTTGCGCCGACATCGACCCCCCTCGTTGGTTCATCCAGAATGAGGATGTCGGGCTTGGTCGCCAGCCAGCGTGCAAGGAGCACCTTTTGCTGGTTGCCGCCGGACAACTCCCGGATCGGCTGATCCATATGGGCCGTCTTGATCCCGAGCTGTTTGATGAAGTCTTCGACAAGCGCCTTTTCGCGCTCGAGATCAATCTGTCCGCTCTTTCGAAGGTGCGGAAGCAGGGCCAGCGTCAGGTTCTCCCGCACCGACATATGCGGGATGATGCCTTCCGCCTTGCGGTCTTCCGTCAGAAATCCGATCCGGGCCTTGATGGCTTCGGCCGGTTCTGTGGGCTCGTATGGCGCACCTTTCAGATGCATGTCACCGCTGGTCAGGGCATCCAGTCCGAAGATGGAACGGGCGGCTTCCGTTCTGCCTGCGCCGAGCAAGCCACCAAGGCCGACGATCTCGCCGCGGTGAAGGGTCATGGAAAAATCGGTCAGGCGGGGTCCGGTTGAGACCTTGTCCACTTGAAGCACGATTTCTTCAAAGTCCTGTTTGCCGCCTGAAAGCTCTGTCAGACCTTCCGCAGCAATTTCTTCTGCATCGCGTCCGAGCATGGCAGCGATGAGGTCCAGTTTTGAGGTGTCTGCAATCGTCTCGCACCCGACCGTCTGTCCGTCGCGCATGATGGTGACGCGATCGCAGATCTGGAACAATTCATCCAGGAAGTGGGACACATAGAGAACCGAGACGCCAGATGACTTGAGCTCGCGCACGACACTGAACAGGATTTCAACCTCAGAACTGTCGAGCGAAGATGTCGGTTCGTCCATGATGACAAGTTTGGCATCCATGGAAACCGCCCTGGCAATCGCGACAAGCTGCTGAATTGCAGTCGAATAACTGCCCAGAGGCGCGGTCACATCGATGTCGATGCCAAAGCGCGAGAGAATTTCACGGGTTCGCCTGTGGGCTTCAGGCCAGTTGATGAGAAAGCCGAGCGATCTGGGCTCCTGGCCCATGACGACATTTTCGCTGACAGAACGCAGCGGCACCAGGTTCAGTTCCTGATAAATCGTCGCGATGCCGGTTTCCTGTGCTTCTCTGGGAGAGGTCAGGTGACTGGGTGCTCCGGCGAATTCGATGTCGCCCTCGTCGCGCCTGTAAAGGCCGGTCAGAATCTTGATGAGGGTGGATTTGCCCGCACCATTTTGACCGATCAGGGCGTGGACTTCTCCCGGTTCGATTTCAAGCGAAGCGCGTCTGAGTGCTGGCACCCCACCGAAATGCTTCTTTATCCCAGACATGGCTAATAGCGGCGCCATATCCACTCCAGTTCGGATTTCAGAATTCAAGAAAATGCCGGAAGGGATGTCCCTTCCGGCAGGCGGGGTTCAGTAGGCCTCGTCGATGTGCTTCGCTGCATTTTCGGGAGTAAAAATGCGGTCTTTCACCTGAACCCATGGTTCGATGGTTTCGCCAGCGGCGTAACGCTTCATGGTTTCGCAAGCGAGCGGTCCGAAGAAAGGTGAGCTTTCAACGGTGACGCCCATCTTTCCGTCGATGATCGCCTGCAAAGCGTCCCGGGTCCCGTCGATCGAGACGACCAGAACATCCTGACCAGGCTTGCGGCCTGCCAGTTCGAGTGCCTGAATAGCGCCAATCGCCATCTCGTCGTTGTGGGCATAGACAATGTTCACGTCCGGATGAGCCTGAAGCAGTGTCTCCATGACCTGGCGTCCGAGGTCGCGCGCAAAATCGCCTGACTGGGATGCAACAATTTCAAAGCGGCTATCTTGCGTAATGCGATCGTCAAAACCCTTCTTGCGGTCGTTGGCCGGTGAAGATCCAGTCGTGCCTTCCAGCTGAACGATGACACCCTTGTCGCCCTCGAAGTTTTCGATTGTCCACTCGGCGACTCTGCGGCCCTGATCAATGAAGTCCGAACCAAGGAAGGCAACGAAGTCTTCGCCAGGCTTGGCTGCATTCGGGTCGACAGAACGGTCAACGAGGAATGTCGGTATGCCGGCAGCTTTGGCTTTCTTCACTGCAGGAATGAGTGGCTTTTCCTCGCGCGGGGGCAAGAACAGGACGTCGATGCCTTGAGCAATCATGCTGTCGACATCGGCCACCTGCTTTGCGGCAGAGCCTGCTGCATCGGTCGCAATAAGATCCCAGCCGCAGCTGTCAGCGGTGTCGTGGAAGGATTTGGTTTCCGCGATGCGCCAGGGGTTGTTGGATTCCATCTGCGCAAACCCGACCTTGTAGCGGTCTTTTTGCTCCAGCGGCGGAAGTCCGGATGCCGATGCCATTGTCGTCATCGCGCCGATTGCAACGGCAGTTGCCATCAAGAGAGTACGTTTCATTTTTTCCTCCACAAAGGTGCGGCCAAAATCCTCCGGGCCGCTTCTATGAGGCGCTAACCCCAATTCAGATAAGCTGTCTGCTTGCGCAGATAGTTGTCGAAGCCATAGCGGCCGTCTTCACCTCCAAGTCCGGACATGCCCCAACCGGTATGGAAACCTTGAACGGCTTCGCCATTCGACCGGTTGAGGTAGAGTTCGCCGAATTTCAGGAGGTAGGGTGCACGTGCCAGTCTTTTGTAGTTATTGGTGAAGAGATAAGCCGAGAGGCCAAACTGGGTATCGTTGGCCAGTTGTATAGCTTCCTCAAAACTGTCGATCCGCATCGCGGTTGCCACCGGTCCGAATACCTCGTCGCGTATTGCCGGCAGGCTGTTGTTCTTGGTTTCCAGAACGGTCGGCGCAAGCCAGTGCCCCTTCTGATAAGGACCGCTATCCAGGATGCCGCCTGCCAGAAGCACCTCAGCGCCGGCATTGATGCTGGTGGCGACGATCTGTGCGACCTTGTCACGCTCAAACCGGCTCACTTTGGGTCCTAGATCAACTGGACTCAGCGGGTCACCGATGGTCAGGTCTTTGGAAGCCTGGACGAACTTTTCGAGAAATTCGTCCGCGATCCCGCGATGCAGATACATGCGTTCGTTGCAGGTGCAGATCTGTCCGCAATTGGTGTAACGGGCTGCGACAGCTGCGCTGACTGCGGCGTCTATGTCGGCATCCTCCATGACAATGAAAGGGGCCTTGCCGCCGAGTTCCAGCCGGACGACCTTGATAAGATCTGCGCTGGCCCGATAGATCTCCTGACCGGCACGGGTGCTGCCAGTCATGGTAACAAGATTGGAAAGCTGGCTCTTGACCAGGGTTTCTCCGACAACGCGACCGCGTCCGGTGACGACGTTGAAGACCCCGGCAGGAATGCCGACTTTTTCACTTAACGCTGCCAAGGCAAGACCTGAAAGGGGGGTTGCCTCGTGGGACAACAAGACGAACGTGTTGCCTGCAACCAACGCAGGGCCAAGCTTTCGAGCAGCCAGCGCGGAAGGGTAGTTCCAGGCTGTCAGGCCGACCACAACACCATAGGGATGGCGGCGAATGTGGATTTCCTCACAGGTATTGTCGGATGTGACGATGTCGCCCACAATCCGCCGCGCGTTTTCAGCCGCGTAGCGCAAGAAAGTCTGCGTCGCACCAATTTCATCATGTGCGTGGGCCAGAGGTTTGCCTTGCTCAAGGCTCACCAGCCGTGCCAACGCATCCTGATTTGTTTCAATTTCATCTGCCAGTGCAGCTACCGCTTTACCACGTTCAATTGCGGGCAACGCGGCCCACGCGGGTTGTGCTGCCTGGGCGGATTTAAGAGCGGTGACAGCGTCTTCCTCGGTTCCTTCGATGATCGTTGCCAAAATGGCCTCGGTCGCAGGATTTTCGACTTCAATTGCCGCACTGGAATCACGCATTATCCAACGGCCGTTGATGTACATGCCCGCGGAAATGGGTCGCCCATCGGTAAATGTGAAATCGAACACTAAGCTAACGCCTTTTGGTATGACCAAACTAAATTTAATAAGGTGCAGGGAAGTGGAAATGTCAAACCAAATTTGAACAAGCAATGCAAAAAATTTCTTAAATAATTGAAATAAAACGCTAAAATTCTTAATCGGAAAATAGCTTTGAAAAAATGGTTTTACCAAGAGTTATTTTCTGTCATACCAAAAAGGTGATCAATAGAGGGTTGAGATGGAAAATAGAACTTCCGTGGAGATCGGTAACGACGCTGGGCGTGCTGCTGACAATGTGGTGGCAGCGCTCGAAGCACAGATCGCGTCAGGGCAGCTCAAAAACAGAGCACCGCTACCGGCTGAGCGAGAGTTGATGGAACAGTTCGGCACAAGTCGAACAGTGATCCGTGAGGCTATTTCAAAGCTGTCGAGCCGCGGCCTGGTCGAAACGCGGCCGCGCTTCAGGCCGATTGTGCGCAAACCCGACTATGCGACCGTTCTGCACGCGTGCGGGAATGTCGTGCAGCATCTTCTAACGGACAAGACCGGCATCAAGAACCTCTATGACAGCCGTGTCTTTATGGAGCGTGCTCTTGTTCGCGATGCCGCGATGTCGGCGCGCAAAGAAGACATTGTCGACCTGAAAACCGCGCTGGAGAACAATCGCAAGGCTATCCCGGATTCGCTGGAGTTCTACAAGACCGATGTGGCGTTTCATGGCGTGCTTTACCGGATACCAAGAAACCCGATTTTTCCCGCCATTCACGAAGGCTACACCTCATGGCTGGCTCCGCAGTGGGACCAGATGCTGCGTTCGCCGGAGAGGAACGAGGTGAACTACATCGCTCACAAGGCAATTCTGGATGCCATTCTGGAGCGAGATCCGGCTGCCGCGGAAGAAGCTCTGACCAATCACCTCAAAGCGGCATGGGAGTTTGTCCGGGTGACATTTGACTGGGGAGAGGAATGACTGCGGCCTATGACTATATCGTTGTCGGGGGTGGGTCCGGTGGTGCAGTCGCGGCTGCACGGCTGGTCACAAAAGGCAATGCGCGGGTGCTTCTGCTGGAGGCCGGTCATTCTCATCGGCACCCACTCCTGGACATGCCCCCAGGCATCTTCAAAATGATCAATGGGTCCAAGTATATGCGGTACCACAAGACGGTTCCCCAACCGCATCTTGATGGCCGGGTGCATGACATCCCGCAGGGGCATGTTCTTGGGGGCGGATCTTCGGTCAATGCTCAGGTCTATATGCGCGGCAGACCGGGCGACTATGATGCCTGGAACGAGCTTCTTCGCGAAAACAATGATAATCCGGGCTGGTCCTGGTCCGATGTGTTGCCGCATTTCAGGGGCATGGAAGCCAACAACCGGTTGGCGGGGGACCTTCACGGAACTGATGGTGAAGTAAAAGTCTCTGATCCTGGCTATGTCGATACGATGTCCCGCTGGTTTGTCCAGTCGGTACAATCGCTCGGCGAACCTTACAATACCGATTTCAACGGAACTTCGCAGCGCGGTGTTGGCTTCTATCAGTTCACCAACCGCAACGGCAGACGCAGCTCGACCGCTTACGCTTTTCTTGAACCATTGAAAAACGATAGCCGGCTAACCATCAAGCTTCAGGCTGAGGTGGAGAAGGTTATTGTTGAAAACGGGCGGGTCGTCGGTGTCCGGTACCGCGACCAGAATGGTGTTGAGACAGCTCATGCGGATGGCGAAGTCATTCTCGCGGCCGGTGCACTGGTTACACCCAAGGTTCTGATGTTGTCGGGGATCGGCGATCCGTCCCATCTTGCAGAGCACGACATCAAGGTGGAAGCGGATCTTCCGGGTGTCGGGCAGAATTTGATCGACCACCCGGAAGTGCCCATCACCGCATATGCCAACGGCCCGCACGGCTACTACCGTCAGGGCGAAGGGTGGCGAATGCTGTGGAACGGGATCCAGTACAAGGTATTCGGCAGCGGACGCATAACATCAGCGGGTGTCGAGGCCGGGGCTTTTGTCAATCCGCGTGATCGAACTGAAAACCCGACGATCCAGGCTTTTTGCGTGCCGATCGTCTATCTTGACCGCGATGCGCAGTCTGAACTGAAAGATGGCTACGGCGTCACCGTTACAACGGTGGTTGTAAAGCCGAAATCTCGTGGAGAGGTAAAACTGGCATCTGCCGATCCTGCCGACATGCCGATCGTGTGCCCCAATCTTCTGAAGCACGAAGAGGATATGGAGGAGATGATCGCCGGGCAGCGGTTTTTCCTGGAAGCGTTTCGCACCGACCCGCTTGCCTCCAGATTGCAACGGGTTGCTATCCCCGATGCAGCCGACACATCCGATGATGCGCTCAGGCAGCATTGCAAGAGGTTTGTCAAAACAAACTACCATCCCGCCGGTACGGCCCGGATGGGGGCGGACGGCGACACCATGGCGGTCCTTGATGCCAAACTCAGGGTGCGCGGTGTCGAGGGACTGCGCGTTTGCGATATGTCTGCTGTTCCGGACATTAATGCGGGCAATACAAATGCGCCGGCAATGATGCTGGGCTCAAGATGCGCTGAGTTTGTGCTCCAGCAATAACCCGCATGCCCTAGGCACCCGGCGGAGTTCAGATGCCGAGCGCGCGCATCTGTTGCGACATTTGCGTGAATGATCCGGCAACGTGCTTGTTGATCGCCGCTTCAGCGCGTGCCGCGTCATGCGCCTTGAATGCCGCGATCAGCTCCCGATGCTCTTCCATGATCGTCTGATACCGGACCGGGCTGATTCTCAGTTTTGCACCGTGGACATTCAACGCGGTGCGCAGCTTCCTCCATAGATCGGCCGCGACGTGATTGTAGTGCTGGCGACAAATCGCCCAATGAAATTCAATATCCAGCTTTCGAAAGGCAATCAGATCAGCAGTTGGCAGTTCCTCGATCCGCCGCTGAATGTCTTCCATCTCCTCAATCATTTCCGGCTGGGCGTAGTCGGCGAACCAGGAAACAAAATAGGGCTCCAGCAACTGAAGCACTTCGAAGATATTCTGAATGGTATTGGCATCCGCCTGCTTGACCACCGCGCCGCGGTTTGGGTGAATTTCAACAAACCCTTCACCTTGCAGTAGGCGCAGTACTTCGCGAACGGGGCTTGTGCTCACGCCGAAGCGATTGGCCAGCTCCGACACTTTCAGTCTTTGACCGGCCTCAAGACGACCCGTTGAGATCTCGTCGAGCACTGCTTCATATAACGAAGCTTCCTGGTCATCGGATTTGCTGAATGCGCTCATGCTTTCCCTTCGGTGACGTGTCGTCCGCGCGTCATTGGTAGCAACCGAAACGCGTCCGCTCAATCCGTAGTTTTGATCTTTTGCTGCACTTTGTTCGTGAATATACAGAAAAAGGTACGTCAAAAACATAAATAAAGTCGACTAAATTAAAAAAATAGTCGACGATTTGAAATTGTTGGTGTAGCTTGCCTGCAATTGGAAGAGAGGTAAACGACATGAAAGAGGCTTCAGGAGTTGTTGACTACGAGGCAACGCCAGTCTCGCGGGGATGGGAGGATCGCGCAGCGCGGATTGCATCCATCACGCCCTTTGTCGTTCGTGTGGGCAAACGAAATCAGTTGCTGGTCAAGCTGGTGACGGAAGACGGATTGCATGGTTGGGGTGAAAGCGGCCTTTCCGGACGGGAAGGGGCGGTCTCAGCTGCGATCGATCATTTTGCTTCCTTTCTTCTGGGTCAGGATTCCAGGCGCATCGGCCGGATATGGCAGGAATGCTACCGCAGTCAGTATTTTGAAGGTGGCAGGGTCCTGACGGCGGCTCTTTCCGCAATCGACATCGCGCTGCATGATGTTCTGGGTAAGCGGCTGGGCGTACCGGTCTATCAATTGCTCGGCGGTCGGCAGCGAGATGTCGTTCCGACATTCGCGAGCACTATGGCGACAACGCGCTCTGAGCTGCTGAGGCAAAGCCGTGAACTCGTCCAGGCGGGATGGGATTGCATAAGGATCTATCCGTCGAACTTCAGAGACAATGTGACTTTCGATCCGAAGGCCGGTCTTGGGGATGTGGCCGGAGATCTGATTGAAATCAGGGAGGAATTCGGACACGCGGTCACGCTAGGCATCGACATGCACCACCGGTTGAGTGTTGCTGAGGCCGCCAGCTTCTGCGCCATGCTGCCAGCCGGTACACTGGACTTTCTGGAAGAGCCCATTCGCAGCGAAGCGCCGGAGGCGTATGCATCGTTGCGTACGATGACAAATATCCCTTTTGCTGTCGGTGAGGAGTTCGCTTCAAAATGGGCTGCCGCTCCCTTTCTGGAGCAGGGACTGACGCAATATATGCGTCTCGATATCTGCAATATCGGTGGCTTCACCGAGGCGATGAAGGTCGCGGGCTGGTCGGAGCGATTCTACATCGACTTGATGCCCCACAATCCGCTTGGGCCCATCTGCACGGCCGCAACCGTTCACATGTCAGCGGCTGTGTCTAATTTCAGCTGGCTGGAAACGCGCCAATCTCCGGTCGAGGATCTCGGATTTCACGATCCTGCATTGTTTCCCGTTCAGCCCGTTCTGGATGGCCCCAATTATCAAATTCCCGAAGGACCCGGACTGGGAGTGGAGGTCGACGAAGAAGCGATCTCCGGTCAAAGCCCGGCTCATGTTGAAGCGCCGCACCTGCGGCACCCGGATGGTTCGGTCACCAATTGGTGACGGTTCGAATTCTCTTTGCTGATAGAGGAGGAGCAAATGAGTAAGCAGAGAAACTTGAAGTCTGTTCTGATCGGTGGCGTTGCCATGGCATCCCTGACGATGCTGCACATGGGAACTGCTCTTGCAGCGGACTTCAAGGAAGCACCGCAACTTGCCGAAAAGGTCAAAGCGGGGGAGCTTCCAAGTGTTGAAGAAAGACTGCCAAAGTCACCTTTGGTAATGGAACCGATCACCAGCGTTGGCGAATATGGCGGTACCTTGCGCCGTGCCATTCTTGGCGGCGGGGATCAGCACAATATCGTGCGCTTGATTGGATCTGAGAACCTGGTGCGCTGGAGCCCCAACTGGTCTTCCATTGAACCGAATATCGCAGAAAGCTTTGAGGTGTCCGACGACGCCACCACCTTCACGTTCAAGCTGCGTGACGGCATGAAATGGTCGGATGGCGAGCCGTTCACGGCCGATGACATCATGTTCTGGTATGAGGTTCTGCTTGATGAGCGGCTGACACCGAGCAAGCACCCGAATTTTGTCGAAACGGCAGGTCCGGTGCAGGTCAAAAAGATTGACGACACGACGGTCGAGTTCAAGTTTGAGGAGCCGAATGGACTGTTCCTGCAGAACATGGCCTACGGGTTCGGATATTACGTCGTCAACTTTCCGAAGCATTATCTCGCTCAATTCCATATCGATCACAATCCGGACGTTCAGAAGCTGGTGGATGCAGAGCCGGCGGCAGCAGATTGGGTTCAGCTGTTCAATCTGAAAGCCGGTCCCATGCACACGCCTATTTTCTGGCAAAATGCCGACCGTCCGACGCTGCACCCCTGGCATCTGAAGAATGGCTACGGCGCAACAGAAAGGGTCGTTGCCGAGCGTAATCCCTATTTCTGGAAGGTCGATCCGGATGGCCAGCAGCTGCCATACATCGATCAGATTACCTGGGACCAGGTGGAAGACGTTGAAGCCATCTTGCTGAAAGCCTTCAACGGAGAGATTGACTACATGGCGCGCCATATCGGTCGGCCGGTCAATCTGGCGGCGCTGACCGACAACAAAGACAGGGGTAAATACGACTTTTATCAGGTTGGAGACATTCCTGGCAGCCAGACAGCGCTCATGTTCAACCTAAACAATGCAGATCCGGTCAAAAACGAGATCGTCAACAATCTCGATTTCCGCAAGGCCGTCAGCCACGCGGTTGACCGCGAAGCGATCAACGACATTGTGTATCTCGGTGCGGGAAATCCGGTTCAAACAGCGCCGCATCCCCTGTCTCCGTTCTACAACGAAGAATGGGCAAAGCACTCCACAAGCTATGACCCGGAAAAGGCCGGTGCCCTGCTCGACAGCATCGGGCTGGACAAGAAGGACGAGGATGGTTTTCGACTGGGGCCTGATGGCGAACGGTTCACCCTTGTGTTTCTGGTCGCTGATGTATTCGGCTGGCAATACCCGGACGTGATGGAACTTGTTGCCGGTTACGCCAAGGATGTCGGTCTCGACTTCCAGGTCAGGGCAAGTGACAGGTCTCGCCTGTTCGAGATTGTCAGTTCCGGTGAACATGACGCTTATCTTTGGAACTGCCCGGGTGGACTGGTTGATGCCTACGCCAATCCGGACTGTTACCTGCCGCGTGGCCAGGCAGTGTTCTGGGCTCCCAAATGGGCAGCCTGGGGAGCGGATCCGAGCACCGGAACGGAGCCTCCGGAAGAGATCAAGGAACTCTTTGAGATCTACCGCGGTGTGACTTCGACTGCCGACCCTGCAAAACAGGAAGAGTCGCTGGTGAAACTCATCGACAGTGCCAGCAAGCAATTGCTGACAGTGGGGCTTATCCAGAGCAACGGTGCCTTTGGTATCGCAAGGAACAATTTGCGCAACCATGTGGACCCGATGCCAATTGCCGGCCAGCTGTGGACGCCGGCGCCCTATACGTCTCAGTTTTACTTCGAAGGCGGCGACAATCTGCCATAAGTAAACTTGCCACCCGGTTTCTCAATGTTGCGACCGGGTGCACTCCACCGCGAGGTTTGCCATGTCCTCCCGGCACCTCGCGGTTTTTCTCTGGCATCATCCCTGGCGGGCAACATCGGATATGTTTGGCTTTTTATACCGGCGCCTTCTTTACATGATCCCGACCGTCTTTTTGATTTCGGTCGTGACCTTCGTGATCATTCAGCTGCCACCTGGTGACTATCTGGACACATTGGCAGCCGAGTTGAGCGATTCCGGCGGCCTTGACGAGGGAACCATGCAGGCGCTGAGGGATCAGTACGGTCTCGGTCAGCCAATGTATGTTCAATATCTCAAATGGATGTCCCAGATCCTGTTTCACGGCAATTTCGGGATCTCCTTTGAAAAGAACATTCCCGTCAACGACATCATCTGGGACAAGCTCGGCTGGACGTTCGCCATTTCGCTGATGACACTTCTTTTCATCTGGATGACAGCCCTTCCGATTGGCATTTATTCTGCCGTTCGCAAATATTCTGCCGGGGACTATATCGCCACGTTTTTTGGATTCATCGGGCTCGCGGTTCCAAATTTCCTGCTCGCTCTGGTGATGATGTATGTGGCCTTCAAGTATTTCGGTCAGAGTGTCGGCGGACTTGTCAGCCCGCAATATCTTGGCGAACCCTGGACCTTCGACAAGTTTCTGGATCTTCTGGCGCACATATGGATGCCGATCGTGGTTGTCGGCACCTCGGGTGCGGCTGCGTTGATCCGCATCATGCGCGCCAACCTCCTGGATGAACTTTACAGGCCGTATGTCGTCACGGCGCGCGCAAAGGGCATGTCCGAGTTCCAGCTGCTGCTCAAATACCCGGTCCGTGTGGCACTCAATCCGTTCGTCTCGACCATCGGCTGGATCCTTCCGACACTTGTGTCCGGGGAAATCATTGTCGCAGTTGTCATGAACCTGCCAACGACGGGACCGCTTCTCCTCAGGGCATTGCTGGTGCAGGACATGTATCTCGCGGGATCACTCATCCTCCTGGTCAGCATACTGACCGTGATCGGTACACTTGTCTCCGACTTGCTGCTTGCCTGGATTGATCCGAGGATTCGCTATCAATGACCGTTGAAACAACGCTTGGGCCGTCGGACACTGAAGAACAACACACCCCGGAGCTGCTGGGTCCATGGGCTCTCATGTGGCGCAAATTCCGTCGTCATCGTGTTGCCTATGTCAGTCTCTGGATCACCGGTCTCATCTATTTCATGGCCTTGTTCGGCGATTTTCTGGCGCCGGAAAAGATCGACGAGACCAACCGGCGTGGCATTTTCGTTCCTCCGCAGGGAATTCACTTCCTGGTGACAGACGAGAATGGCAAGCGCTCTTTCCAGCTTCATGCCAAAGCGCTGAAAATGCAGGTGGACCGGGCGACAATGCGGCGCAGCTATGTTGAAGACCCGAACAAGATCATCCCGCTCGGTTTTTTCGTGGAAGGCTACAGCTACGAGATCCTGGGTCTGATACCGTCCAAGACGCATTTCTTCGGCCCGAAGAACCCACGTGACATTGTGTATTTCCTCGGATCGGACAGGTTGGGCCGGGATATCCTTAGCCGCATCATTATCGGTACGAAGATTTCCATGTCGATCGGGCTTGTCGGCATTGTCGTCTCGCTGGTGATCGGCGTGTCGTTGGGTGGCCTCTCCGGCTACTACGGCGGATGGGTTGATACCCTCATTCAGCGCCTGATCGAGTTTTTGCGGTCTATACCCACCATACCTTTATGGATGGGACTTGCCGCGGCGATCCCGCTCGGATGGCCACCGCTTTACACCTATTTCGTGGTTACCATTATTGTTTCGATGATCGGGTGGACCAGCCTTGCGCGCGAGGTTCGCGGCAAATTTCTTTCGCTCAGAAATGAAGACTTCATCACGGCGGCCCGCCTTGACGGTTTGACGGATTGGGAAGTCATCCGCAAACACATGGTGCCTTCGTTCTCCAGCCACATCATCGCCTCTTTGACCCTGGCCGTTCCGCTGATGATCCTGGCCGAGACGTCCCTGTCCTTTCTTGGCATAGGGCTTCAGCCGCCCATCGTGTCGTGGGGAACGCTTTTGAAAGAGGCACAGAACATCCGTTCGATCATTGAAGCACCCTGGCTGCTGATTGCGCCGGGAACGATGATCGTGATTGCCGTTCTGGCACTCAACTTTCTGGGAGACGGCCTTCGTGATGCCGCTGATCCGCATGCACACTGAACCAGACCAGACAAGACAAAACGCGCAGTCGCTGGTCGAGATCCGGGGTCTGAAGACGCATTTCTTTACCGACGATGGGGTGGTGAAGGCAGTCGAAGGTGTCGATCTGGACATTCACGCAAACAGAACGCACTGCATATTGGGTGAGTCCGGATGCGGCAAGTCAATCATGGCACGCTCGATCCTCCGGATTGTTGATGCGCCGGGCAAGATCGTGGAGGGCAGCATCACTTACCGGCCCGGAGACGGGCGTTCTGTCGACCTTGCGAGAATGCGCCCTGGCTCGCGGGATCTTCGCGAAATCCGTGGACAGGACATTGCCATGATTTTCCAGGAGCCGATGTCCTCACTCGGGCCGATTACGAAGATTGGAAAGCAGATTGTCGAGACGATCCAGCTGCATCGGCGTGTGAGCAAATCGGAAGCAAAGGAACAGGCGATCGAGTTGCTCGACAAGGTGGGCATTCCCCGTCCTTCTGAAAGGTTCGAGGCTTATCCCTTCGAATTGTCGGGGGGCATGCGTCAGCGCGCCATGATCGCCATGGCGCTTTCATGCAGGCCGCGCCTTCTGATCGCCGATGAACCGACCACTGCACTTGATGTCACCACCCAGGCGCAGATCCTTGATCTGATCGCTGAACTGAAGGAAGAGTTGGAGATGGGCGTCCTGCTCATCACACATGATCTTGGTGTCGTCGCGGAAGTCGCTGAAGACGTTTCGGTCATGTATATGGGCAAAGTCGTCGAGAAGGGCGATGTCTTTTCGATCTTTGAGGATCCGCGTCATCCCTATACCCAGGCCCTGATGCAGTCGGTTCCGAAACTGGGAATGGAGAAACGCCGCAGGCTGCCGGCGATTAAGGGGATGGTGCCCCACCCGCTGGCACGACCTTCAGGCTGTGCCTTTCGCACAAGATGCGGCCAGGCCATGGCTGGTATCTGCGACAAGGATGAACCCAGGCTTTTGAGAACCGGCAAAACGGATGTTGCCTGTTTCCTTTATCAGGAGGAGGCCGCCAATGTCTGATGCGATCCTGGAGGTTCGAGACCTCAACATGCACTTTCCCGTTGGTGGTGGTTTGTTCGGCAAATCCACGGATGTGGTTCGAGCTGTCGACGGGATCAGTTTTGATGTTCGCCGCCGCGAAACCTTTGGCATTGTCGGTGAGAGCGGAAGCGGCAAGACAACCCTTGGCCGATGCATCATGCGTGTGCTGAAACCGTCTTCAGGCAGTATTGTCCTGCGCCGAAAGGACGGTCAGGAAGTGGATCTTTGCCAGAGTGGCAAGGCCGAACTGCGCGATATCTGGAAAGACATGCGCATGGTGTTTCAGGATCCTCAGTCCTCGCTCAATCCTCGTCTACGCGTCTTGGAAATTGTCGGCCAAAGCCTGCGCAAGTCTGAAGGTCTGAGCGGCAAGGACCTGTCGGAGCGTGTGGCACAACTGCTGCGACAGGTCGGATTGAGGCCGGAATTCCTGATGCGCTATCCGAATGCCTTTTCAGGAGGTCAGCGCCAAAGACTGGGCATTGCCAGGGCGCTGGCCACGCAGCCTGAATTGATCATCGCCGATGAAGCGGTATCGGCACTCGATGTTTCCATTCAGGCTCAGATCCTGAACCTTTTGCAGGATCTGCAGGAGGAGTTTTCTCTCACATATGTGTTCATCGCGCACGACCTGGCGGTTGTTGAACACATCTGCGACCGCATAGCGGTGATGTATCTGGGGCAGGTGGTTGAGCTGGCGGAAACAGAGGCACTGTTCCGGGCGCCCAAACATCCCTATACGCGCGCATTGCTTGATGCCGTCCCGGTGCCCGACCCACGAAAACGGCGTGGCAAACACAAGGCATCCAAGCTGGCAGACGGTGCGGCAGGTTCCAAAGGGTGTCGTTTTGCAGCGCGGTGCCCACACGCAACGGACCTTTGCCGCAACGAAGCGCCACCTGCCAAGAGAGTGCAGGACGCGGACGTGCTTTGTCACTTCGCGGGCGAGATCTGAAGAACTCGTCGGCAACGACCTTAGCTTCGCACGAAAGAATTAGGACCAAACCCCTCATGACCATTGAAAAGCCGCGTAACGAAAAACCGAATGTCATCCTCATTTCGACGGATCAGCAGCGCGGTGATTGCATTGGCCTCGAAGATCGGCATGTGAAGACGCCGAACATCGACAGGATTGGCCGGGGCGGGGCAATGTTTGCGAAGTGCATTACACCCCACCCAATGTGTCAGCCGGCAAGAGCTTCCATTTTAACGGGCAAGCTGCCCTATACACACGGTGTCAGGGACAATGGCCGTAACCTTGATGAGAAAATCGGGTCCTTGGGGCTGGCCAACGTCTTCGCGGATGCAGGCTATGAAACGCGGTTTATCGGCAAAGCCCATTTTGCCAGCAACGAAACCTTCCATCCAACCGGTGCACCGGAGTGTTATCACAGCACTGCAGACTTTCCCGCCGACTGGGGCGGGCCCTATTTTGGTTTCCGGCAGGTTGAATTGATGCTGCGTCCGCACCACCACTGCGGTTGGCAAGAGGCACCTTATACGCTCCACTACGAGAACTTTCTGGACGGTGATGGCGGCGGACGTGTTCGCTGGAATCGTGCCAAAGAGCATGTGCAGCCTGAAACGTCGCATTTTCAGGCCTGGCGGTCTGCGCTCGAGCCAGGATGGCATTCTTCTCCCTGGATAGGGGATCGAGCGATCGACATGATCAAGAACAGGGGCGACAAGCCTTTGTTTGCCTGGGTCTCCTTTCCGGATCCGCATCCTCCTTTTTTGGCGCCCAAACCCTGGTGCGATCTATATCATCCCGATGAGGTCGACCTTCCACGTCATTGGCAGCTTGACTTGGACAACCGGCCCTGGTGGCACCGTGCGTTTCTGGAAAGCCCAGTGCGGCATAACCTTAAACGGGAGCATGCAGAAGGCGGCAAGAACTGGGGCGTTGTGGACCCGCTTGACGAGCGACAGCTCAGGGACATCACCGCAATCTACTACGGGATGATTGCCTGGATCGATGCCCAGGTTGGCCGGATATTCGAAGCACTTGAAGCAAACAATGAACTTGAAAACACAATCATCGTCTTTATCAGCGACCATGGTGAGTGGCTTGGCGATCATGGACTTCTGCTCAAGGGGCCGATGCTCTATGACGGCCTGCTTCGTGTGCCATGCCTTATCCGTGGACCATCCGTTCCAGAAGGGGTCGTTGTCAAAGATCCCGTGTCGACGGTGGATCTGAGGCAAACACTTGCGGATTTGGCCGGTATCGAGGCTTCACCTGACAATGGCCGGTCGTTGCGCTCGGTGATGCTTGGAAAGGTAAGTCGCGACTTTGCACTCAATGAGTGGGAGGTCGATGCTGCCCGAAGCGGCATTGATATGGATCTGACAACAGTTCGGAGCCATCGATACCGGATGTCGGTCGACCTGAAAACGGAAACAGGCGAGCTCTATGACCTTCATGATGATCCGTCGGAAATGGCAAATCTTTTCGAGGATGCGGGCTATGCAGCTGTTGTGAAGGAGCATATGGACATGATCAGCAGCAGGCCGGATGACAGGATCCCCGTTGCGCCGCGCGTCGGCTGGCACTAAGGACCATGCCCCAGGCACTGCAGCGCCGCTGTGTGCCCTGAACCTTGCAGCAAACAGACCAGTGAAGGTTCGTCAGGGCTTTTCTTAAGGGGACACCAGCACTTTGATGAGGTGTTCCCGATCTTCGACGAGTTTCGGAAACTCTTCCGGAAGTTCGCTCAGGCCGAGCTTTCGCGATGCGAGTGCGTCTGTCGGGATCTTGCCGCTGCGCATGGCGTCCATGACACGGTCAAAGTCCGACTTGAGCGCGTTGCGCGACCCGATGATCCGGGCTTCGCGTTTATGAAACTCGGCATCGTTGAATGTTATGTCGTCCTTCACGACGCTGACCAGGACGGCGCTGCCGCCATGCGCGAGCAAGGGAAAGCCGTTTTCGATTGCCCTGGCATTTCCGGTTGCATCGAAGACGGCATCGAAGCCGTCCGCAAGCTCGCCTTCCAGCACCGTGTCACCGGCGATGTGAAGCGCGTTGAAGCCGAACAGTTTGCTCGCAAGATCAAGGCGTGCACGGCTCAGATCCATAAGATGAACTTCAGCGCCGGCAAGGCGTGCGAACAGCGCTGTTCCAATGCCGATGGGACCGGCACCGGTGACCAGCACAAGATCGTCACTGGATATCCCGGACCGGGCAACCGCGTGGGCGCCGATGGCCAGAAACTCGACCATTGCAGCCTGTTCGGCTGTCAGGCCGTCGGCTGAATAAAGGTTCTGCCTGGGCACAGCGAGGCGTGAACACATGCCGCCGTCGCGATGGACACCCAGTACTTCAATATTGCTGCAGCAGTTCGGTTTGCCACGCCGACAGGCCCGGCATGTGCCGCAGGAAACGTAAGGATTGACCACCACGAGTTTGCCCGCCTCGGGTCCTTCGGCGATATAACCGGACAATTCGTGACCGATGACACGTGGGTAATTCAGATAGGGATGCTTGCCTTCAAAGATGTGATAGTCGGTCCCGCAAATTCCGATTGCGGCAATATCGACCAGAACCCAGTCTTCCGGCGCACTGACCGGCATGGGCCTTGTCTCCAGAGCCATCTTTCCAGGCTCGACGCACACCAGGCAATTCATGACGTCCGTTCTTGTGTCCATCATGCCTGAGGCTCCAGATTGCGAGCGGACCAATCAGCCGGAAGTTCGCCCTTGATGATCAGGCTGAGCACATCATCCTTTGTCACTTCATCGATGTGATGAGCGCCGACAACGCGGCCCTTGTTCATCACCACGACGCGGTCACAGAGTTCGAAAACGTCGTGCATGTCATGGCTGACCAGCAAGATGCCGATGCCCTCGGACCGCAGCTGTTTGATCAGCTCACCCACCATCGCCGTTTCCGAGGGGCCAAGGGCCGCGGTCGGTTCGTCCATGATCAGGATCTTCGCTTCAAAATAGATCGCCCGTGCAATCGCTATCACCTGACGCTGCCCACCGGAGAGACTTGCGACCGGGTCGTTGAGGTTCTTGAAATTCGGGTTCAGGCGTCGCAGCACACGCTCTGATTCCGACATCATCCTTGCGTCGTCCAGATCGCCGAACCGGTTCGTCAGTTCACGTCCAAGAAACAGATTTGCAGGTGCGTTCAGATGATCGGCGAGGGCGAGTGTTTGGTAGATTGTTTCAATGCCGAACTCGCGCGCATCGTGCGGATTTTGAATATGAGCTGCGTGCCCATTGACCTTGATTGTGCCTTCATTTGGCATCATCGCACCCGACAATATGCGCATCAGACAGGACTTGCCGGCACCGTTATGACCAAGCACGCCGACAACTTCGCCAGGATAAAGATCAAGCGACACGTTGTTCACGGCGCGGATGCCGCCAAAGTGCTTTTCAATGTCGATCATCTGAACCAATGGCGGTCCAGACTGGGAGTGCAGGGTCATATTGCCGGTCCTAGCAAAAGTCTGGAATTGGGCCGGGCGCTCCAGGTCAGGAGCGTCCGGCCAAGTGCGTCAATAAAGGACGTTCTGAACCTCAGGGCTGTCGATATTCTCCTTGGTTGCAAGGACAACACCTGTATCGATGAAGCTCGGAACTTCTTCGCCGTTCAGAAGTTTGAGAACGGCCTGTACGCCGAGTTCACCCATCTGGAAGGAGCCCTGGACTGCTGTCCCTGCAAGCGTACCGTCCTTGACGAAATCCTGAAGATCGGAGTTGCCGTCAAAGCCGAGTGCCGTGATGCTGCCGGCCTTGCCTGCCTGCACGATTGCACGGCCCATGCCGATTGCGGTCGGCTCGTTTGCACCGAAGATGCCGACAAGATCGCTATTGGCGGCAAGAACATCGGTTGTCTGGTTCAGGGCAGTCGCCATCTGTGACTGCGAGTAGTAAGGCCCGACAATCTCAATGTTCGAGTTCTCGGTGATCTGCTCAACGAAGCAACCGACACGGCCAACTTCAGATCCGACACCGGCGACGTAGGACATCACGGCGACTTTGCCTTCCTTCCCGACTTCCGAAATCATCTTGTCCGCGACGAGCTGGCCTGCTGCACAGTTGTCTGTCGACAGGAACGCCTGGAAGTAGTCTTTGCCATTTTCGGCAAGTCCACTGTCAATGATCACGACAGGGATTTGAGCCTCAAAGGCTTTCTTGACGGCAGGGACCAGGGCCTCTGGGTCTGATGGGGCGAGTACGATACCTTTGACGCCACGGTTGACCGCGTTTTCAACGAGGTTGACCTGATCGGCGACAGCAGATTCCGATGCCGGGCCGTTGAAGCTCATCGTGTGTTCTTCGACACCTTCGATGGCCGCTGTCGCGCCCTTGTTGACGTTCTGCCAGAAATTGGAATTGGTTGTCTTCACGATGACGGCGATTTCGCCAGCCTGCGATGCAGCTCCGGACAGTGCCAGTGCACTTACCATCATTGCGGTCGTAATCAGCTTCTTCATAAGTTCTCCTCCGTTTGAAGATGCGCTGTTGAGAGACCGGGCATGTCAGCGCCGGTTTCGGATCTGATCGACATAGACCGCCAGAATGACGATGAAGCCGATCACGATTTGCTGGATGAAGGCGGAGACGCCGGCCATGTTCAGACCGTTGCGCAGAACGCCGATAATAAAGGCACCAATCATTGTGCCGGAAATGTTGCCGACCCCACCCATCAGTGAGGCTCCACCGATCACCGCCGCCGCGATGGCATCGAGTTCATACATGACGCCTTCGTTCGGCTGTACCGTGACGAGCCTTGACATCAGAACGTTGCCAGCCAACCCGGCAAGTGCACCCGACAAGGTGTAAGCGCAGATCTTGGTCCTATCGACCAGAACACCTGACAGTCTTGCGGCTTCTTCATTCGAACCGGTTGCATAGATGTGACGGCCGGTTTTGCGACGTTTCAGCAAATAGGCCGCAACTACGGCAACGATTGCCAGAAGAATGACAGGGTAGGGAATGCCGGGAAAAACGACCTTCGGAAAAATCCCACCGGTTTCCTCCACGATCCGGAACAACGAGCCGTTGCCCAGGGTGCCAAATGCTTCGCCAAGGCGCGAAATGGGGGCCGCACCGGTCAGTTGCAGGGCAATGCCGCGTGCAATCAACATCATACCGAGGGTCGCCACAAATGGTGTGATCCTCATTTTGGTGATAACGAAGCCGTTGAACGCACCGCAGGCAGCACCAGTCAGCACGCCGAGTGCCATTGACGGGGCCACGGGAATGCCCGCCTTGACGGATAGTCCGGTGACAACGCCAGAGAGCGCCAGCACTGAGCCGACACTCAAATCGATGCCACCGGTGATAATCACCATGGTCAGGCCGACGCCGAGCAGACCAATGACCGACGTTTGCAACAGAACCGTCAAGCCGTTGTTGACGGTGAAGAAAGCGTCATTGCCGAACGAGAAGGCGAATACGAGCACTGCCAGCGTCAGGAGCGCGGATAGCTTGTGCAGTGACCCTGCTGAGAATTTGAACGTCCAGGATGCCGGAGCATCGCTTCGGTCAAAATCCGCCATAAAACCTCCCGTGGCGAAAAATTGAATTTAATTATTAAATACAATATGCGAGGTGGCGATATTGACGTCAATTGTTTTTTATTAAATCATACGAAATACAGGAATTCTTGTTTGATTCTATTATGTTGGATTGCGTTCATGGCAAGAACAGACGATCGCTTCAGGAGTGCATACAACAAACTGCTCGACATTTGCAGCAGTATGGAAGTGGGTGACCAACTGCCGCCCGAGATCGCGCTTGCCAATCAGATGGAAGTCAGTCGTACGATCGTCAGAAGTGCCTTGCAAAAGCTGGATAGCGAGAAAATCGTGCGTTGGGAAGGGCGAACGAAAACGCTTATTCGCCAACCCGAAGTGGGCCATCGTCTTGAACCGGTTGATGCACATATTTCTGCCGAGGAGTTGGAAAAGCGTTTTCTGGAATGGATCCTGAGGTTCGACGTTCCAGCGGGAACATCGCTCAACGTGGCACAGCTCTCGCGACAATTCGGTGTACCGGCGCATAGCCTTCAGGAGTTTCTTGCGGGCCTGAGCCGATTTGGACTTGTCGAAAGGCGCGCAAGGGGGGGCTGGACGCTTTCTGGCTTCACGGCGGAATTTGCAATTGAGTTGTCCGATTTCAGAATGCTCCTGGAAATGAATGCTGTTCGCCAACTGCTCCAGTTGCCCGATGATCATGACATCTGGCAGAAACTGGCGTCACTGAAAGAGCAGCATGAAGCATTGCGGGAAGATCTCGAGACGCGATATCACGACTTTTCAATGCTCGACGAAACCTTTCACACGACGGTCAACAGCGTTGTCAAAAACCGCTTCGTTGTTGAGGCACAGAAGGTCATCTCGCTGATCTTCCACTACCACTACATGTGGGACAAGCGGGATGAACGGGAACGCAATGCAGCAGCGATTGACGAGCATCTGGACTGGATCAATGCGATGATAGACAAAGATCCGGAGCGCTCGGAAGCAGCCGCGTTGAAGCACTTGCGGCGTTCGAAGGAAACGCTTTTGTCCTCGCTACGCGGCCACAAGCACGTTTAAGGGTCCAGTGCTTAGAAGAGGTCGAGGCATTCCTGCGGAAGTGTCTCCGACAATGCTGCCAGGTTTCTTTCCAGCGATGAGACCCGTGCCGTTCCAAGCAAAACCGACGCAGCCGAGGGATGAGTGCGGGCGTAGTGAAGCGCCGCGGTCGCCAGGGGGATACCGATAGCATCCGTTTTGGCCTTCAGATCTCGCACAGCCTGGAGGATTTCTTCGGAAGCGGGTTCATAGTCGAACCAAGCGCCTTCTTTCGGTCCGGTCGCCAGAATGCCGGAATTGAAAATTCCACCAAGAACCAGACTAACGGATTTCTGCCGGCAGACGTCGATCAGCTTTTCCTCAGCGCCCCTGTCGAGCAACGTCAAACGGCCAGCTAGAAGGATGGCGTCAAGATCGGTGTGGCTCAGGAGATCCAGACAAATCTGCGTTTCGTTCACGCCAAGTCCGAACGACCGGATCTTGCCCTTGTCCTTGAGCTGTTGCAGGCGATCAAGGCCCGTGCCCAACAAATCCGACATGTGTTTTTCATTGTTCTGACCGTGGGTGTAGGTTCCGATGTCGTGGATATAGGCGATGTCGAGATGTCTGACCTGCATAAGCTCAAAGCTATGTTCCAGCGAGGCTTCGATGCCGTCGCCGGAATAGTCATAGCGAACACTGTTCGGCAACGGCTCGACAAAGCCGTCTGCTTCCTTGAGCGGGGTTCCAGGCGACAACACGCGGCCGACCTTGGATGAAATCACATAGTCCTGTGGGCCGAATTGCTGCAGAAAGCGGCCAAGACGAAGTTCTGCCAACCCGCGGCCATAATGTGGGGCCGTATCATAGTATCGGATGCCGGCTTTCCAGGCATGCTGCAATACGTCTTCTGCCTCCTGATCGGAAACGATCCTCCCGATGTTTCCGATGCCCGATGTCCCAAAGGAAAGATCGGTCACTTCGACATCGGTATTGCCTATCTTGTTAAGCTCCATGAGTGGCCGCCATTTCTTGAGTTTGTGCCAGTTTTTCAAGCCGTGGCATCTTCATCGCGGGATCTGCCCTTTGCACCCATGCAAGGAAACCGGCAACACGGCGTTGCGTTTTCTCTTCATGGTTTTGCGCGATATCCGCAAGCCTGTGATCGAGGAAGGGGTTTCGAAATCGGTCGAGCGTCGTAGCAACGTAAGCCTCTGCTTCCTGTTCGCGACCATGTGCCTTGAAGCCAGTGACGACTTCTTGCCGGTATAGGTCTTCAAGGTCTGCCAAGTCTTCCGGATCGTCCATCATATCGCGCACAAACTGCTTCGGATTGTCTTTCGACTTCAGCCAGCGCGATACAAGATAAGTGTGACCAAGGTTGAGAATGAAGAGCTTGAGCGTCTCGACTTCCTCCAGATCCTGAACAACCTTGATGCTCGGATGTTTACATGGAAGTTTCAGGCCCGGCTGGTCTTCAATCGCCCAAAGCGCATAAGGTTCTGCAACCGCACCGGCTGGCTCAAGAGGCTCTGACACGATTCTATCGACCAGCGAATTCACCCACAGGACATTTGAGCTGAGCCAGTCCTGGAAGTCCGGAGAATATGACGCCGCAATTTCCAGAACGAGGTCTCGGAGAACTGATCCGTTTTGCGGCACGAGTTCGCAGGGCATGACCTGAAGTGGCTTACTGCCTGATCGGAAACGTTGATGAAGAAACCAGGTCAGTTTCGCAGGGTAGGACATGCCGGCTGAAAATTCCGTGTCGGTATCCTGGGACTGTCGTTTGAATCCTGCGTCGGCGGTGTTTGAGATGATGATCTCGGCATCTTCCGAAATTATCCCGGCCACGTCCTGCA
Organism: Labrenzia sp. THAF82; assembly: GCF_009363435.1. GTDB lineage: Bacteria > Pseudomonadota > Alphaproteobacteria > Rhizobiales > Stappiaceae > Roseibium > Roseibium porphyridii. Next base: position 1,721,625 of record NZ_CP045354.1, read on the forward strand.
CATCTGCTGGCAGGCTGTAGGTCTTTCGGATGCTTTTAATCTTCTTTGCAGTGTTCACCAGAGTGCCGCCGTCGACGCCCTTGATCAGGACGTCGTAGCCAGCAGGATCCGCCAAAGCCTTGAGGCGATTTGCCCGGGCCGCGTCGCCGCTGCTTTGAACGACCGAAATTTGTCCAAGCGCCTCGCCCCTGTCCAATGCCTCTGAAACGAAGAGATCAACATGTGCCTGCAGGAAGCGGCTGGTACCAAACTGAACAATCGGGGTTGTTGACATGACGCCTCCTGTGTCGTTATTTGTTTTTTATAATTAAGAACACTTGCCCGTCAACATGTTTCAACTTCCTGGGGCGGGTAAAGGGAGTGGCCATGGTTGTCGATGCTCATCAGCATTTCTGGAAAATTGCGCGCGGTGACTATTTCTGGATGGACGACAGCGTTGCCACGATCCGGCGCGACATACTGCCTGAAGATCTGATGCCGCATGCCAAGGCTTGCGGCATTGAGGCAACCATTGCTGTTCAGGCCGCGCCCACTGTCGCTGAAACGGATTTTCTGCTGGAACTCGCCGAAGAGAATTCATTGATCAGGGGCGTGGTCGGTTGGGTCGACCTTGAAAGCGGCCTGGCCGCAAAGGACCTGAAAAGACTGTCGGCCAATCCGCTTTTCAAAGGCGTGAGGCCAATGCTGCAGGATATTGCGGCTACGGACTGGGTTCTGCAGGCAAGTGTTCTGTCGAACCTTTCAATTGCTGCGGACCTTGGACTGTCGTTTGATGCGCTGGTCCAGCCCAGGCACTTGCAGGCGATCGACGGTCTTGCCCGGGCCGTTCCGGATCTGAAGATAGTGATCGACCATTGTGCCAAGCCCGTCATCTCAGGCGGTGCAGATGCGGGAGACGCGTGGCGCTGCGACATGGCGCATCTGGCCAGTCACGAACAGATCCATTGCAAGGTTTCAGGCCTTGCCAACGAGTATGGCACAGGCTGGGCAGCAAAAACCCTGCAGCCGGTTGTCGATCATGTCGTTACTGAGTTCGGAGCAGACAGGATCATGTGGGGCAGCGATTGGCCTGTTCTGGAATTGGAAGGAAGCTACACTGACTGGTTCGGCTGCGCGCAATCCATGATGCAGCAGCTTTCAGATCAGGAACGTAATGCGGTATTCGGCGAAACGGCGTCACGGTTTTACAGGATCAATGATCCCGGAAGTCATTAACAATAGGAGCAGAAACGGTGGCTCAAGTGAAAAGAATGGGCATGGTGATCGGGATCGATCCGCAGAATATTCCGGAATACAAACGTTTGCATGCTGCGGTGTGGCCAGGTGTTCTTGATCGGCTCAGGCGTTCGAACATCACGAACTACTCGATCTTCCTGAAAGAACCTGAAAACCTGATGTTCAGTTATTGGGAGTACACTGGGACGGATTTTGAAGCCGACAGCGCTGCCATTGCCGCCGACGCGGAAACGAAGGACTGGTGGAAGGTCTGCGGACCGATGCAAAGACCGCTGGACAGCCGAAAGCCGGACGAATGGTGGGCAAGCATGGAAGAGGTTTTTCATCTGGACTGATGCCAGTTTACCCGACCTCAGGTGACGGCCGGTCTTCCTTGCCTGCCTTTATCTCGTCAGTAGGTCGCGCGGCCGCCGGAAAGGTCATAGACCGCGCCGGTCGAATAGGAACACTCCTCCGAAGCCAACCAACTCACGAGGCTGGAGATTTCTTTCACTGTTCCCATGCGACCCATCGGTATTTTGGCAAGCATGTAATTGATCTGTTCTTCGGTCACGTCGGCGAGCATCTCCGTCTCAATGACGGCTGGCGCAACCACATTGACCGTGATGCCCTCGCGAGCCAGCTCCTTGCCGAGACTTTTGGTGAGAGTGATTACCGCACCCTTGGAGACTGAATAGGCAGACGCATTCGGATTACCGTCTTTGCCGGCCATGGATGCAATGTTCACGATACGGCCATAGCCGTTGTTCTGCATGTGTGGAACAACGGCTTTGCAGGTGTGGAAGATGCCGTTGAGGTTTACCTGCATCACCTGGTTCCAGATATCCAGCGGATAATCGGCAAGGGACGTGTTTACCCCGGCAATACCGGCCGAGTTAATCAGAATGTCGATCTGGCCACAGCGTTGTTTTACACGCTCTGCCGCTGCCTTGACCGCGGTGAAGTCAGCAACGTTCACACTGTCGGAATGAACGTCCCCGAATTGGCTCAGTTTCTGTCGTGCGTCTAACAGGGCGGTTTCATTGAGGTCCCAGAGTGTCACGCTGGCACCTGACTTCAGAAATCGTTCGGCGACGGCAAATCCCATGCCTCTGGCGGCGCCGGTCACAATCGCAACGCGGCCATCAAGATTGTATGTGTTCATCTTAAACTCCTGAATATCGGGCGGTCAGAGCCAACCGCCGTCAAGCGTAAATTCCTGACCAGTGCACATTTTGCTGTCGTCTGCTGAGAGGAACATCACGAGTGAAGCAACATCTTCTTCGGTGATCCTGCCGGCCATTGGTTGGTTCTGTTTGAGGATTTCATCGACGTCTTCGCTGTAATGTTCAGCCAGTTGGCGGGCCGTCAGCACCATGCCCGGCAAAACGGTATTGACGCGGACGCCGCTGGTTCCGAATTCACGGATAAAGGACCTGGTCAATCCATGGATGGCAGCCTTGGCCGTGGTATAGGCCGGCATTCCGCCGTGCTTGGCCTTCCAGGCTATCGATCCGAAATTGACAATTGCTCCCTTTTTCCTGCGGATCATGTCTGCCGCAACCGATTGGATTGCGAAAAATGTCGGGCGGAGATTGACCGCCATTGCCCGGTCCCAGTCATCGACGGTGACGTCCCGCCAGTCGTGTCTTGTATCGTTGGCTACGTTGTTCACCAGGATGTCCAACGGTGCCGAGGTGCCCTTGTAGGTGGTGATTGCAGCCTGCAATGCGTGGATGTCACAGACATCAACAGCTTGAAACCAGACGGAGGCACCGGCATCGCGCAGGCTCTGGCAGAGCTCATTGCCCGCATCTGCATTGATGTCGACGAACCCAACTTTCGCACCCTGAGCTGCGTAGGCCTTGACGAGCGCAGCACCGATCCCCGTGGCCCCCCCTGTGACAAAGGCGTTCATACCGGCGAGGCTCGGGTAGGTGGCAAAGGTCGACATCGCTTAGATCCTTGGAATGCGAGCTGTTGATTCCGGATCAAAAAAGCAGACATGTTCGAGATCGAGAAGCAAATTGATCTCTTCATCCTCGGCAGGGCGGAAATTGGCAGGCAGAACGGCAACCAGGGACAGATCTGCCACCTGAAACACCAACATCGTGTCAGGGCCCGTCGGCTCCACCACTTCGACGCGGGCCGTAATCGGAACAAGAGTACCTTCCTGTTTGCCGTCCAGAACGAAATGTTCTGGGCGTGCGCCAATGGTCACTTTGCCACCTACATAGGGCAGCAGTTCTTCGTGACGTGTGCCAAGTGGAACAACCAGCTCCGCACCATTTGATCGATAGACAAGCCGAATATCGTTCTGGCTGCCTTCGACGTCCACATCGATGAAATTCATGGATGGCGATCCCATGAAGCCGGCGACAAACTTGTTCGCGGGTTCCCTGTAAATCGTGTCCGGATCCGCGAACTGCTGCACGACACCGCCGCTCATAACCACGATCCTGTCAGACAGTGTCATTGCCTCGATCTGATCATGCGTGACGTAGACGATGGTCTGGCCAAGTCTCTTGTGAAGCTTCTTGATCTCGGTGCGCATCTCCACGCGCAATTTGGCGTCGAGATTTGACAATGGTTCATCAAAGAGAAACAGCTGCGGATCGCGTACGAGAGCCCGTCCCATGGCAACACGCTGTCGTTGACCACCGGAAAGTTGCGATGGTTTGCGGTCCAGCAGCGGCTCGATTTGGAGAAGACGAGCTACGTCAGCGACGGCCTTCTTCTGTTCATCCTTGGGTACACGCCTGTTTTCCATTCCGAAGGTGATGTTTTCGCGAACGGTCATGGTCGGATAGAGGGCATAGGACTGAAACACCATGGCGATGTTCCGGTCTTTCGCCGATAGATCGGTGACGTCTCTTTCACCCAAGGTCAGTGTGCCGTAGGAGGTTTCCTCCAAACCGGCAATGATGGACAACAGCGTGGACTTGCCGCAGCCGGACGGACCCACAAGCACCACGAACTCGCCGTCCTTGATGTCGAGGTTGATGTCCCGGAGCGCCAGAAACTCGCCGTATTTTTTCCAGGTACTGTCGATTGTGAGACGCGCCATTATTTGACTGCTCCCTGCGTAAGGCCGCGAACGAAATATCGCCCGCCGAAGAAGTAGATGAGGAGAGGCGGTATTGCCGCGATCAGGACCGCAGCGGACCCGAAGCCATATTCGCTGACACCGGTGTCGTCCGCATTCAATGACATCAGCGCGGCCGTGATCGGCCTGAAATCCGAAGAGCTGAACGTGACCGCGAAGAGGAACTCGTTCCAGATGAAGGTGAATTGCCAGATGATCGTCACGATGATGATCGGCGGTGACAGGGGCACCACAATTTTCCAGAAGGTTCTGAAGAAACCGGCTCCGTCGATGCGGGCGGCCTTGATCAGATCGTCTGGAAGATTGACCAGATAATTCCGGCAAAAGAGGGTCGTGAAGCACGTTCCCTGAATGATGTGAACCAGCGCCAGACCGGCCAGCGATTTCGATAATCCGAGCCAGGAGAGGGCAATCGCCCAGGGCAGCAGAACCACCTGGGGCGGCAGAAAAACCCCGATGGTGATGGCGACGAAGACAACGCTGGCAAAAGGCATTTTCCATTTTGTGAGCGCGAAGCCGTTCACCAGACCGATTGCCGTGGAGATGAGCGTTGCGGGGACGACCATGAGCATCGACGCGATGAAATAGGGCTTCACGCCTGTACAGCTTGCGTTGATACAGGCCGAGCTCCACGCAACGTCCCAGTTTTCAAGGGTGATCCTGGTGGGCCAGCCGATGAAACTTTCCCGCAGGATATCGGCATTGAAGCGCAGCGAATTCAGAAGGATCACCGCGAGCGGCATGATGGTGAACAGGCCAACCACGATCAGGATCGAATAGACCGCGACCCGCGTTGCAAACCTGCGTGGATTGAACGGCTTCTTCCGATTGAAATCGGGCAGGGTGTCTATGTCAGGCATGGCCGCCTCCGTTCTTTTGTTTGCGCAGCACCCAGCCAAGGGCAATGACCGGAAGCAGCACGACAGTCAGGCCGATCAGAAGCCAGACGGCCGCCGCCGCGCCTTGCGCAAGCTCCCCGGCGGCAAACAGGCGGTCATAAACAAAGATCGCAGGAAAGGTGGTCGAGATACCCGGACCGCCGTGGGTGAGCGCCAGGACCAGGTCGAATGTCTTGATCGCGAATTGCAGGAGAATGATCAGGACAGAAATGATGACCGGCCAAATGGATGGCAGGATGATCCGGCGGTAGATCTTGAACATGCCAGCGCCATCGATCCGACCTGCCTTGACCACATCATGATCAACCCCGCGCAGGGCGGCCAGAACCATCACCATCACAAATCCGGACGCATGCCAGACCGCGGCGATGACCACGGCATAGAGCGCCGTTTCGCGGCTTGTGATCAGACTGAATTCGAAGCTCGTCCAGCCAAGGTCATGGAAGAATTTTTCCAGACCGGTGGACGGGTTCAAGATCCATTGCCAGGTGGTTCCGGTCACAACAAAGGAAATTGCGATCGGATAGAGGAATATGGATCGAAGGAAGTTTTCGCCCTTGATACGCTGGTCCATCAGGACAGCAAGGACAACGCCGACCAGGAGGGACAACACAATGTAGAGCGCGCCGAAAATTGCCAGGTTGTTGACGCCGGTCGTCCAGCGCGGGTTGCGCCAAAGCCTTGTGTAGGCATCAAAACCTGCGAAGTCATAAACCGGCAGCAAGGTCGAACTGGACAGCGACAAGTAGATGTTCCAGCAGACAAACACAAATATGTAGATGCCAGTGGTGATAAGGGTCGGGAGCAGAACCAGGGTTGGCACGAGCTGCGCCATGCGAGCTGCGCGGCTGACCGAGCGGGTTCTGAATTCCGGCATTTGTGCAACAGATTGCATGGCTTGCCCGAGTGGTTTTGTGCCGATGAAGGAGGAAGGAGCCTGCAACAGGCCCCTTCCTTGAGGACATGTGATCAGTATTCGTTGATCACGGCTTCCGCCATTTTCTGTGCGGCATCTTCAGAGCTCATGTCACTTGTGATGAACTCGGAAATGACCGTGAACATGGCTTTGCGGAACTTCTCAGGCACTGCCATGTTGTGTGCCATTGAGCGCACCACGGTTCCAGCTTCCGCTGCGTTTTTCAGATCAACCAGATTGAGCTGTTGGCACGGGTTGAATTCGTCACCCAACTCGACATCCATGCGAGCCGGAATGGAACCCTTGGCCACATTGAAGACCTTCTGAAAGTCCGGGGACATGATGAGCGAGGCCATCATTTTCTGTCCTTCGATGAACTCCGGGTCACTCTGCTTGAAGAAGACGACTGAATCGGAATTCAGGATGTAGCCGGGTTCGCCGCTGTTCATCGGTGCGCCGGCGCACAGATAATCCTTGCCGTATTCATAACCGGCGGCGTTCATGGTTCCGATGGCCCAGTCGCCGTGGAAATAGAAACCGGCTTCACCCTTTGCCATCATGTTGAGCGGCTCTTCCCAACCACGGCCAGGGAAAGCCGGGTCCATCCAGCCGACCATCTTGCGAAGCTGGTCGAAGGCGGCGACCATTTCCGGACTGTTAAGTGCTTCCAGGTCGAGTTCGATGAACGCCTTTCTGAAAAGGTCGGTGCTGATGCCCTGAACCACGATTTCAAACAGGGTTCCGTCAATCCAGTCCTGACCGCCATGGGCGACGGGTACAATGCCCTTTTCAGCCATCCGTTCGGCCAGGACGTTGAACTCATCCCAAGTCTTTGGCAGCTCTTCTGCGCCGATCGCATCCATTGCGGATTTGGATGCCCACATCCAATCGATACGGTGGATGTTCATGGGCGATGCAACCCAAGTGCCGTGCGGTTTCATGACGCTGACGAGTTCAGGGGCAACAACAGTTTCCCAGTTTTCTTCTTCGGCGAGCGCATTGAGATCAGCTGTCAGACCTGTCTTCGCCCATTCGCCGATTTCAGGACCTTTGAGCTGAACCGCAGATGGGGGATTGCCGGAAATCACGTCGGCGCGCAAACGGGCAATCGTGTTGGACGTGTGACCGGGGATGGCTGTCTGCTTCCAGGAGCCGCCTTTTTCCTCAAACATGGTCCCAAGCACATTGATTGCCTCGGCATTCGAACCCGAATGCCACTGGTGAAGCAGGTTGGTTTTGGGTTCGGCGTGTGCACCACCGGCAATTGCCAATGTCGTAACTGCAGCTGCGGCCACCGTTACCATCAATTTCTTATGCAAGTTCGTCATCGGTTCTTCCTCCTCGATCATGACGCTTTTTGGATATGCAGGCTGTCATTAGTTCACGTGAACAATTTGTTGTGCACGTGAACAAAAATCAGTGTTCAATTTCGCGGATCAGCACGTGTTCCGCTTAAATCGTTATGCCTCCATCAATGTTGATTGCCTGTCCTGTAACGAAAGCACTTTCATCCGACGCCAGATAAGCGCAGAGCGATGCTACTTCGCCCACTTGGCCAAATCGGCCAGATGGCTGCCGACTGGTGAAGAACTTTTCAGCTGCCTCTCGGCCGCCGAGTTCCTCGGCAAGGTCTTCGATGCGTTGGCGAAGACTTGGACTGTCTACCGTTCCCGGGCAAACAGAATTACACCTGATCCGGTCTTTCAGATAGTCCGCCGCAACAGCTTTGGTCAGGCCGATTACGCCGCCCTTTGCCGCGCCATAAGCTGCTCGTCTGGGAAAGCCTTTGACCGAGCTTGCCACCGAACCGATGGTAATGATGCTGCCGCCGGAAGCCTTCATTTTAGGGATCGCAGCCCGCAGAACGCGATAGGCGCTGCTAAGAGTTATGTCGGTGGACCGCAGCCACTCGGTCTCATCGCATTCTTCAATCGTTCCCTGGTGCACATAGCCAACGCAGTGAACGAGAACGTCAACGCGTTCAAAGTTTCCGAAATAGTCGTCAATGGCAGCCTGATCGGTGGCATCGAGCTGACCGGTTGTTACACCGGCCAGTCCGTCAAAGAGCGTTTCATTGAGATCGCTGGCAAAGACCACGGCACCTTCATCACGCAGGCGTTCTGCAACGGCCCGGCCGATACCCTGGCCTGCTGCAGTTACAATCGCGGTTTTTCCCTTCAGTCTCTCCGACACACTTCTTTCCTTCAGATCTTCTGAACAGTCTGTTCCTGGCTTCCCAGCCCCTGGATGCCAAGTGAGACCCTGTCACCAACTTTTAGCCAGACCGGAGGCTTCATGCCAGCGCCGACGCCTGGAGGTGTGCCGGTGCAAATCAGATCACCCGGTTCCAGTCGCAGAAACTCACTCAGGTAACTTACAATGGTCGCCGGATCAAAAATCATGGTGTCGGTGTTGCCGTTCTGCATTCGCTGACCGTTGACGTCCAGCCACATCGGCAGGGATTTTGCGTCATCCAATTCGTCTCCGGTGACAATCCACGGGCCTGTCGGACAGAAGTTGGGAAAGCTCTTTCCCTTGGCCCATTGCCCACCGCGTTCCAGCTGCCAGGACCGCTCAGACACATCGTTGACGAGTGTGTATCCGAGAATATGCTCCAGCGCTTCATCCTTGGAAATATTGAAGGCCTGCTTGCCGATCACGATGCCAAGCTCAACTTCCCAATCCAGCTTGGTCATCTTGTCGGAATAAAGAATGGGATCAAAAGGCGCGCAATATGTTCCGGACGCCTTGTTGAAGAGGATCGGTTCATCGGGGATCGGCATGCCGGCCTCTTTGGCATGATCACTGTAATTGAGGCCAATGCAGTAGATGTTGCGCGGTTGACTGACGGGAGACCCCACACGGACACCTGCCTGATCGACTTCCGGCAAACTAGCAGGATCGACACCGGCAACAGCCGCGGTCAGACCGGCAATGGTTTCAGGCGTAATGTCTGACACCAGAGAAGAAATGTCGCGCGCCGTACCGCTCTCGTCCAAAAGGCAGGGAATTTCCTGACCGGCTGCCCCAAGTCTCAAAAACTTCATGTACTCGTCCTTAGTGTTTTTTGCCCCACCAGGTGCCTTTCAAAGCGCTCCCGGCAGCAAAAGTCCCGCTGCCCAGTTGCTCCTGGATACGCAGGCATTCATTCCACTTTACCATCCGTTCCGAGCGGGTGAAGGAACCAACCTTCAATTGTCCGCACCCAAGACCCGTCGCCAGATGGCTGATGGAAACATCTTCAGTTTCACCGGATCGCGCAGAAACAATTGCCCCCCAGTCTGATTTTTTTGCCGCAGCAAAGGCGTCCACTGCTTCGCTGACGGTTCCTGCCTGATTGACCTTGATCAGAACAGCGTTGCAAGCACGATCTGCATTTGCGGCTTCCACCAGTTTGGCGTTGGTCACCAGATAATCATCGCCAATGATCTGAACCCGTTCGCCAAACCGCTTGGTGAATTCTATCATTCCGTCAGTGTCGTCCTCTCCAACCGGGTCCTCGATCGAGACAATTGGATATGTGTCGATCCAGTTTCCAAGCAGGTCAATCAGCTCGGCACTGTCCATTGCCTTGTCTTCGAGCGCAAGCCGGTATTTTCCGTTTTGGCCGAATTCGGATGCGGCGATGTCCAGCGAGATTGCGACCCGTGCGCCGGGTTTCTCACCTGCTTTTTCGATGGCTTTAACGAGAGTTTCCAAGGCTTCTTCATTGCTGTCGAAAACCGGCCACCAGCCGCCCTCGTCGGCAACTCCGGCCAACCGGCCTTTCGAGGCCATGATGTCTCCGGCTGCGAAATAGACTTCATTCGTGATTTCAAGCACCTCGTCGAAGCTCTGAGCGCCCGGGACCATGATCATAAAGTCTTGAATGTCGACCCTGCGTCCGGCATGTGCACCGCCTCCGAAAATCTGGATTTCGGGCAGGGGAATGGACGGGGTTTGGTCATAAAGATCCGCAACATGACGCCAGAGCGGTTTCTTCGCACTTGCAGCGCCCGCGTGAAGGACGGCGAGCGAAGTGGCGACCATCGCATTGCCGCCGAGCGTTTCCTTGATGGGCGAGGGATCCAGCTCAAGCAGACGATCATCCACGGCACTCTGATTGTTCGCGCTCAAACCCACAAGTTCCGGAGCAATCGTCTTGTTGATGCTCTCCAGGGCCTGAGCAACATCCATACCGCGCAAATTGCTTCCTCCGTCGCGCAAATCAACGGCTTCGCGGGTGCCTCGGCTTGCTCCCGCCGGAGCGATTGCCCTGCCAAGGCTTCCATCTTCAAGGATAACGTCGACTTCTAGCGTCGGATTGCCACGGGAGTCCCAGACCCGCCGTCCTCTGACTGATGTGATCGCGGTCAACGGCTGTTACCCTTCCATGTTTGTGCAAATGTCTCGGCGATCTCGCCGATTTTTGTTTTTGGCTTTTTCAGCAATGCGATCGATGCCTCTCTGATTGTCAAACGAGAGCTCTCGTCCAGATATTCGACCGGCGACTTGCCGTCGATGCGGGCAAGCATCAGGGCTGGCAGAAGCTCTGCTGTTCGGCGTTCGATCCGTTCTGGTGTTTCCCAACTGACATGGGCCGCGTAGGCACTCCAAAACTCTTCAAGGTCGGCTGCGAGAGCCGGACGAAGCGTCGGCACGTGCTGTGCTTTCAAGATCAGATGGTTCAGGCAAAAGGCAACGTCGAATTCAGGCGCACCCATAGTGGCGCATTCTGCATCGAGCACGACTGGCTGCTTTCCCTTGAACAAGATGTTCTTAGGGCTGACGTCCCCGTGGACGAGCACTGTTTCAGTCTCATAGAGGCGGCTTGCCAACGCAGTCAGCTGCTCTGCAACTTCGGGCTTCTTCTTTGCGGTGAAGACAAGATAGGGCTCGATGCGGAGCGCATAAAAGTCATCACGGTTTTGGAAGGGCGCAGTTTCGAAGCCTGGACGGGTCGAGGCTGCATGGATGCTTCCGAGCAGGTTGCCGACCAGGTTTGCACGAGATGGGATACGCCGGCCTTCGAGCAAATCCGATTTCCAGAGGAATACGTCGTCTCCGGCAAGGAATTCCATTGCGAAGCCGTGGTTTTCTTCCGACCTGCCGAAGACTTTGACAGCGCTTTCCGGAGCAATATCGGCCGCCACTCTCAACCATTCGAATTCAGCTTTGTTTCTGTGGACTGGTGCTTTCCAATCCTCAGCGACTTTCAGTTTCGGAAGGGCGAATTTGATGCACAAGCGTTGGCCTTCAACTTCGACCATCGCGATATCTGAAGCGACGCCACCGGTGAGCGGACGAACAACACTGATCGCCGCCGGATCAGCCAGTCCAAGCTCGTCAATCAGTTCTTCGCACCTTTTCCTGAGCGCGGTCGGCATTTTCACCCGTTCGTTTGGCTTGATTGAATTATGTTCACGTGAACATTTGCCATTGCACTCTCGTCTCTGTCAAGTCATAGTTTGCGCGCTGTGACAAAACGGAGAGCAGAAGTTTGGCGGCTCGGGTAACGATCAAAACCATCGCAAAGGACCTCGGGATCTCGCATATGACCGTTTCCCGGGCGCTCTCCGATCATCCGAATGTCCAGAAAGACACTCGGGAACTCGTGAAAAAAAGGGCGGCTGAACTCGGCTATGTCAAGATCGCCGCTGCGACAGCCATGCGAGGCGACGGTACTCGGATTGTCGGGCTGCTTCTGCCCAACATTGTCAACGAGTTTTATGCCAGTTTCGCCAATGAACTTGCCCGAATCTGTGAAGCTTTTTCCTATCAGCTGATCATTCATCTGACAGACGACGACTTGAAAACAGAGCACAAGGCAATGCAGCAATTGCGCGAAGTTCAGGCAAAGGCCGTTGTTGTCGTGCCGGCCCCTGGAGACCCTCACCTTATGGGTGGAGATCGGCATCATCTTGACGGGCTCGACGTGATTCAACTGATCCGCCAACGCTCCGTGACCGGACGTGAAGCTGCGATCCTGGTGGATGATGCCGGAGCGATCTCAGCCGCAGTCAAACACCTTCACGCAACGGGTCATAGGAAAATAGCCTATATCGGCGCGAATTCTGATCTGTCCTCTGGTCGCAACCGTCTGGAAGCCTATCGCAAGGGACTTCGTGAGAGCGGACTTTCCGAAATTCATGAACTGATCAAGACTGCACCGCCATCATTTTCCATGGGAGGAAATTCTGCAGAAGCTCTTTTGTCGGAAGGTGTTGCAACGGCGATAGTCTGCGGCGGGTTTGAAATCTCAAATGGGGCTCTGCACGCTCTTTTGACATCGGGCCGCAAACCCGGTTCCGACATCGCCTTCATCGGATATGGCGACCCGTCTTTCTATACTTGGATTGAAGGTGGGATCTCGACGATCCGCGTCCCGGTTTCACCTCTTGCAAACCAGACACTTCAGGTTTTGAAGTCGGGTACCGCCGACGATGAAAATGCTCAGATATTCGAATTTCAGGCCGAACTCGTGATCAGAAAATCCTGAGAGCCCTTGTTGTTTGCAAACCAGTATTTCGGACTTCACTTTTTCAGACGCTGGGTGATGGGCCAACGCTGGTTCCGGGCATGGCTGAGTGTTATGCGTTCATCATGTTTCGGTTCAGTCTCGCTCACCGAGCCCATGTCCGGTGATGTCTCGGGTGTGGTTTTTGGAAGTATTGCGAGACTGGCAGCAAGACAGACTGTGTTTAAAATTGCGGATACGAGAGCATCATGAGTTCATCGCTGAACCTTCCTAATGACGGCACATTTTTGTTCAGGGTCTGGCGTCCCGATGTTTCAGGGCCATCGATTTGTGCGCTGAAAGACGGTGTTTTGCATGATGTCACCTGCAAGGCTGTGTCAACGGTTCACGATCTTCTTGAACTTGAAAACCCGGCGGCCTGGCTTACCAGCGCCGAGGGTGAACCGATTGGCCGTCTCGATCAGATCGCATTGAACTCCCGCGAAACACCTGACACTTCGCAGCCCTGGCTATTGGCGCCCGCAGACCTTCAGGCGATCAAAGCCTGCGGTGTGACGTTTGCATCTTCCATGCTTGAGCGCGTGATTGAAGAACGGGCGAAGGGAGATCCCAAGAAAGCGGATCAGATCCGTGAACGCTGCACAGCCATCATGGGAGAGAGCCTGAAGTCCGTTGAGCCCGGCTCTGAAAAAGCCGCTCAACTAAAAGACGCCCTGGTCGCTGAAGATATGTGGTCGCAATATCTGGAGGTTGGCATCGGGCCAGACGCAGAAGTTTTCACGAAGTCGCAGCCTATGTCAGCTGTTGGTTCTGGTGCTGCAGTCGGTCTGCACCCTGCTTCGCGGTGGAACAATCCTGAACCGGAAGTCGTTCTTGCAGTCAGCAGTTCCGGTCAAGTCAAAGGTGCGATGCTCGGAAATGACGTGAACCTGCGCGACATCGAAGGTCGGTCCGCATTGTTGCTGGGCAAGGCCAAAGACAATAACGCGTCAACATCCATCGGCCCTGCGGTACGTCTGTTCGACGATGCGTTCGGCATGGATGATGTGCGCAGATTGGAACTTGATCTGAAAGTCACGGGTGAAGATGGGTTCACGCTCTCCGGGCATTCGACAATGACCGAGATAAGCCGAGATCCGCTTGACCTTGTGGCGCAGGCCTGCGGCCGCCATCACCAGTATCCAGATGGTTTTTTCCTGTTTCTTGGAACGCTGTTTGCACCGACGGAAGATCGCGACACGCCCGGCGAGGGCTTCACCCATAAGCTGGGCGACATTGTCGAGATATCCTGTCCCCAGTTGGGAACACTCCGAAACACAGTGCGACTGTCAACGCACTGTCCTGAATGGCGTTTCGGAAACCGCGCGTTGATGGCAAATCTTTCAAGCCGCAAGCTTATCTAGAGCGGATCCATCAACCGTTTCAACACTTCAGGGAGGTGCTCCAGTGACGTGACAAGTTGCGTTGTTGGTTCGCTCCCATCGTTTGTGTCAGGTCTGCCGGTTTGTCAGGTCTGCTGGGGGGCGATTGACCTCAGCTGTCATCATCACGCACAACAAAGACGGAGCATTCAGCACGCCGCACGACCCGAGACGCTGTCGATCCCAAAAAGTAGTCCTGTGCTGACGGGTGATGAGAACCGACCAGTATCAAGTCGATATTGTTTTCTTTTGCGTAGCTTGCAATCTGGACACCGGGTTTGCCGGTCACGACCTTGCAGTCGACCCGTTGGTCTCCGTCAGCCGCCTGTTGCAGCTTTTCGGCCACCTTGTCAGTCAGATGATTGTCAATTTTCAGGTCAACGAACTCCGAGACAAAGCCCGGAATGTTTTCAAGCACGGTCAATAGAGTGATCCGGCCATCGTCGGTCAATAAATGCCGGGCGACTTCAAGTTTCCGCTGGACAAGTGTTTCATGATCCAGCGCGACGGGAATGAGAACATTTTTATACATCGACCTGAAGCCTCCATTTTTGAACTGTTATGAGCCGCCTTGCAGGCCTGGCAGCACGACAAGAAGCCCGAATGCGACCAGTGCAGCTAGAAAAACTGTTTCTGCAATCAGCAGTCCTGCGGCTGCCTTGCCGACTTTCATCAAGTCTTTGGGAACTGTTTTCAGCCCAACCGCCGCGATTGCCAGCAGCAACAGCCAGCGAGACAGGTCTGCCGACAGTTCAGTGATCACTGCCGGAAGCGCGACAACGGAATTGAGTGTTGCCAAGGCCACGAAGCCGACCACGAATGCCGGGACGAGGGGCATGCCGGGGTTGCCAGAAGCACTGCTGCCGACGGTCATCCGAAGCACGATCAGTGCTGTCATCACGATGGGTGCAAGCATGGCGACACGCAGCAGTTTGACCAGCGTCGCCGTCTCGCCGGCTTCCTGCGAAACGGAAAAGCCCGCACCGACGACCTGTGCGACATCGTGGATCGTCGCGCCGAGATAAATGCCGGCAGCTCTGTCACTGAGTGCGAGCTGTTCGGACAGAACCGGATAAAGGATCATGGCAAGCGTTGACAATATGGTGACGCCGACCACGGTGAAGACGAGCCTATCCTCTGATCTTTCATCTTTAGGCAAGATGGCAGCGATGGCCATGGCGGCTGAGGCCCCGCAAATCGCGACAGATCCTGCCGACAAAAACGCAAACCGGTAACGGAAGCCGAACAGGCGCGAAACTGCAAGGCCAAAAGCGATAGTCAGAAGGACGCCTGCAACGACCAGGCCCACGACCGGCCAGCCAAGCGCACTTACCATGTCGAAGCTGATGCGTAGCCCCAGAAGAGCGACGCCCAGCCGAAGAAGGGTTCGGGCGCTGAATGCAATGCCCGCCTGACAGCGAACATCCTCGGACAAGAAGTTCAGCGAGATGCCGATCAAGAGCGCAAGAAGCATAGCCGGTGCGCCGTAGTGCTCGGCGATGAACTGGCTGGCGAGCGCAATAACCAGGGCAACGAGCACACCGGGCATAACTGTGCGCAGCACATCAGCACTGAATTTTGATCTTCCGGCGTTTTCAGCGGGCGCGGCCGAGGCCGGTTCATTGAGGTCAGACTGAGACATCAGCAAGCCCTCTCACGACTTCAAGATACCGGGTTGGCACTTCAACGCCCTTGTCCTTTGCCTCGCGAATGGCTGTGGATCGCCTGGTGCCGGGAAGGCGTGCGCCCTCCATGGTCTCGATGAGTTGCAACAAGCCTTCGATGCGATCCGCGAAATGAGCCTGATCCTGAGGTTTCATGGCGATCAGGAATTGTCCGACCCCCGGAGGTGGACCATCACTGCTGAAAAAGGAAGACGCTTCAGTGCTCTTGGCTGCCCCTGTCATTACCGAAGCCAGAATTTCGACCATCAAGGCGAGCGCAGTGCCCTTTGCTTCGCCAATTGGCAGCATGGTGCCTTCCAGTGCTTCCGAAGCATCCGTGGTCGGCTGGCCGTCCTTGTTGAGCGCCCATCCTTCGGGGATCGGCTTACCCGCCTTTCGGGCATTCATCACCTTGCCGCGCGCCACTCGCGACAAGGACAAATCGATGACCAGGGGATCTTTGTCCGCCCTTGGTGCAGCGAAGGCAATCGGATTGGTTCCGAAGACCGCTGACTTGGCGCCGAACGGTGCCATCGCAGCGGGCGCGTTTGCAACCATGATGCCGAGCAACCCCTGTCTGGCAAGCTTTTCAACCTGAACGGACAGGGCACCGCAGTGATGAGACCGCGTGACACCCATGGTCGCGCACCCGCTTTCGTGAGCAAGAGCAGCCCCACGTGCAATGACAAGATCAAGGGCTGGATAGGCAAAGCCGAAACCGGCATCCGCCAGCAGGCTAGAGGTTCCGATTTCCCTGATATCGACTGGTGCCTGCGCGCGAATTTTCCCCGAGCGTACCTGGGCAACGTAGTCTTCAACGCGAGAAAACCCGTGACCGATCTGACCTTCGGCTTCGGCGGCAACCAGAGCCTCAGCGACTGTATGGGCCACTGCTGAAGGGACGTCGGCCGCGACAAAAGCCGCGGAAATCAGACTGACCGCTTCGGCGAGACTGAGGCGCTCTGAGGTTTCCATAAAGTCGTCACTCCTAAAGATGGCCGGCGAACCGGCCATCCAGCCGGCAAATCAGGCGCTTCTGTAAAGTTTGGTCATTGAGAACTCTCTATGACCTAGGGCTTCTGCAGCCGTGTTGCGCCCATTGGCGGTGCGACGGATCATTTCGATCAATTCGTCGCCGGCCTCATCGATGGTCATCTCCCGGCGCAAAATACCGGAGACATCCACGTCAACATGTTCGCTCATCGTGCGCACTGTGCGCGGATTGGCAGTGATCTTGATGACCGGAACAATCGGGTTGCCGACCACGTTGCCTTGTCCTGTCGGGAAGGTGTGGATCACGGCGCCACCGGCTGCCATCAGGGTCACACATTCCGCAGCGGCGGATGATGAATCCATGAAATAGAGGCCTTTACCGGACTTGGGTGCTTCAGCCGGCTCCAGGATGTCGATGTATTGCGAGGTTCGGCCGATCTTTTCAAGGTTGCCGAGCGCTTTTTCTTCGATCGTGGTCAGACCGCCTTCAATGTTGCCCTTCGTAGGCTGGCTGTCAGACAGGTCGTCGGTCTGGTGAGCAAAGATCACATCGTCCTGATACGCTTTCCACATCTTGTGCCAGCGCTCGCCGACTTCCTCGTTGATTGCCCGTTTCTGGCAAATGTGCTCAGCGCCGGTGATCTCTGATGTTTCGCCGAAGAAGCCGGTAATGCCTTCCGGAAGCAGCTTGTCGTACATGTTGCCGACGGTCGGGCACGATCCAAGGCCGGTCGTGGTGTCGCTTTCACCACACTTTGTCGAAACCCATAGATCTGAAAGCGGGCATTCTTCGCGCTGAAGTTCGGTTGACCAGTGAACGAATTCCTTGGCTTTCCAGGATGCTGCGCGAATGGTTTCAAAATCGCCATTCTGCTCAATGGAGAACTCGGCGACCGGCTTTCCGGTTTCGCGAATGCCGTCCGCGATGCGTTTGGTCCAGCCGGGTTCGATCCCGATCACGACCACAGCAGCAACATTCGGGTTGGCTCCGGTGCCGATCATGGTGCGGAAATGCAATTCCAGATCTTCGCCGAATTGAAGGCGACCATAGGCATGCGGAATGGCAAGGGTGCCCTTGACGTTGTTGGCCACGGCCTCACAGGCTGCGTTCGATATATCGTCAACCGGCAGAATGACGACGTGGTTGCGTACGCCGACGCGGCCGTTTTCCCGCCGATAGGCCTTCACCGTGACATTTGAGTATTTGGATGACATGGGCAGGGCTCCTTACCAGCGCTTTGTTTTGCAGTTGTGGGTGTGGACATGTCCGCCCTTTTCGATATCGGCAATGATCTTGCCGATGTCCTCGCCGTATTTGACAGCCGTGTCTCCGTCTTTCAGATCTTTCAGTGCGATCTTGTGTCCGATGGGCACATCAGCGCCCGCGGTCAGTCGGAATGTAGAGTTGTCGTGGGTGACGCAGCACAGCATATCGGTACCGGCCGTCAGTCCTTCCACGACGACCACACCGACATTGTCGGCATGTTCATGGACAAGAAGATGGGGGATTTCAGACATGAATGTCTCCTTAGGTGTTTGGCGAAAGTAGAATTTTGGGCACCGAGATTTTGCCTGCACGCAAGTCGGCAAAGGCTGCCTGGCCTTCTGACAAAGGCCGGATTTCAACCCAGTTTAGCGCGCCTAGCCTTCCTTCGAACATCGCTTTGGCAGTCTGACGGAAGTCTTCTGCAGTGTAAGTGTAGGTGCCGATAAAGGTAATTTCCTGAAGGGTAACACGACGTATATCGAGCCCCCCGTCTGCGGATCCCAAGCCTATGTGGGCAATGACACCGCCAGGCTTTACGGACGCCGAGGCGGCTGCTCGTGT
Organism: Labrenzia sp. THAF82; assembly: GCF_009363435.1. Classification (GTDB taxonomy): domain Bacteria; phylum Pseudomonadota; class Alphaproteobacteria; order Rhizobiales; family Stappiaceae; genus Roseibium; species Roseibium porphyridii. The sequence goes on from NZ_CP045354.1 coordinate 1,740,124, forward strand.
CGCGGCGTAACCGACGCCGTCTATCACCAGGTCATATTGACCGCTTGTGTCTGCCTCTTCCGGCGTCAGGACTTCAATGCCACAGGTTTTTGCGAGGAATTGACCACGGCTCTCATTCGGTTCGACCAGACGGACATCAGGCATGCCCTGAGCTCTCAAAGAAAGTGCTGCACCGAGGCCGATAGCGCCACCGCCGATCACAAGTGTTCGCGCTTCGGCAGGTTCGCAACGGAGCGCGGCGCGGGCCAACCGCACTGCGTGCCAACCACAGGCTATCGGTTCTGCCAGAGCAGCTTGTGCGTCCGATACGTGATCTGGAACGGTCACCAGATTCCGTTCCGGCATGGCAAGATAGTCTGCAAAACCGCCTTCACGCGGCGGCATTGAAATTATCTGGCGTTCCGCACACAGGTTGTCACGCCCGGATTTGCAGGCTTCGCATTTGCCGCAGGTTACCAGTGGATTGACCGTGACATGCCGACCGGACAGGGGCCCCGTCTGAACCGTTCCGGCAACTTCATGACCAAGGATCAGCGGCGCCGGCCGGCGCTCGTCATGACCCAGATAGGCGTGCATGTCGGAACCGCATATGCCGGTATGGGCGACGCGGATGAGAACTTCATCCTGCACCGGAACAGGATCGGCGACGTCCTGATAGGACTGGGCTTCTGGTCCTGTATAAACAAGCGCTTTCATTTTGCAGTAAACCCTCCATCGACCATCAGGATTTGGCCGGTCACGTAGCTGGAGGCTTCAGAACACAGGAACAACAACGGTCCGTCGATATCTTCCAGTTCGCCGTTTCGCCCGATGCAGGTTTGAGCAGCATTTCGTTCAGCTCTTTCCTTGTCACCAAAGACCGCGGCCGTCAATTCCGTTGGAAAGAAGCCAGGCCCGAGCGCGTTGGTGTTGATACCGTCTTCAGACCAGGCTTCAGCCATTGCTCTCGTCAGCTGGCCAATCCCGCCTTTTGAGGCTCCATAAGAAATACCTCCGGGAAAGGCGCGCTCGGTTTGCAATGAAGCAAAATTGACGATGCGGCCCCAGCCTTTTTCCCGCATGGCCGGGACAAAGGCTTTGCTCAAAAAGAACGGTATCGTGAGGTTGAGCGTCAAAGTGATGTCCCATCCCTCAGGGGTAACTTCGTCCGCGACCTGCCTGGTGTTGATGCCGGCTGCGTGCACCAGGATCTGAGGTGGACCGAAAGGCGTGCTCACCTCTTCGACAATCTTTGCAAGCTTGGCGCGGTCGCTGAGGTCGGCTGATACAGCCGCTGTGTGGCCGTCCGCTTCTTGTTTCCAGTTTTCCAGGTCTTCGGCTCTGCGTGCAACGCCAACCACCGACGCACCGGCGCTTGCCAGTACGGTGGCGGCTCGGCGCCCGAGGCCGGAACTTGCTCCGGTCACACAAGCAACCTTGCCGGTTACGTCGAAGAGGGCAGTCATGCGATCAGACCCCGGCATCGGCACTGAGATCGAATGTCTCGTCGGGGAAGTATTTCCGGAGCCTGATATCGGCCGTGCGTGCGTGGCCTTCCATACCCTCAAGCCTTGAAATACGAGCCGTTGCTTCCGCCACTGGCTTGGCTGCATCGCGCGTTGCGCGCTGCCATGTGACGATCTTCATGTATTTATGAACGGAAAGACCGCCGGTATAGGTCGCAGCTCCGGAGGTTGGCAGAACATGGTTTGGTCCCGACGCCTTGTCGCCAAAGGCAACGGTTGTTTCTTCACCGAGAAACAGCGATCCGTAGCAGGACAACCGTTTGAGCCACCAGTCCAGGTCCTGCGCCTGCACTGTGAGGTGTTCAGGCGCATAGAGGTCCGAAGTTGCCGCCATTTCTTCCCGGTTTTCACAAAGGATGACCTCAGCATAGTCGCGCCAGGCGGCTGTGGCATTGTCCCGGTTCACTTCCGGCAGATCGTCGATCAGTTTGGGCACGAGTGCCATCACCTTTTCGGCCAATGAACGGTCGTCCGTCACAAGCCACACGGGTGAATTGTAACCGTGTTCGGCCTGACCAACGAGATCGGCGGCCACGACTTCGGCATCGGCGGTCGCATCGGCCAGAACAAGGCTGTCTGTCGGTCCGGCGATCATGTCGATACCGACCCTGCCGAAAAGGATCCTCTTGGCTTCGGCAACAAACTGGTTGCCAGGGCCGACCAGGATGTTTGCCTTGGGCAAATCGAAGAGGCCAAAGGTCATTGCTGCAACGCCTTGTACGCCGCCCATTGCCAGGATCTTGTCAGCGCCACACACTTTGGCGGCGTAGATGATCGCAGCATTGACGCCGATGCCCGGACGCGGTGGTGAGCAAGCAATGATGTTCTTGCAGCCTGCCACCTTGGCGGTGGTGACGGTCATGATGGCGCTGGCGATATGACTGTAGCGGCCGCCGGGGATGTAGCACCCGGCAGTGTCGACCGGGATGCTCTTTTGTCCAGCGATCAAGCCAGGGATCACTTCAACCTCTATGTCCTGGCAAGTCTCACGTTGAGCTTCGGCGAAACGCTTCACGTTTTGATGCGCGAATTCGATATCCCGCTTGAGTTTTTCCGGCACTTTGGCTGATGCAGCTTCGATTGCTGCATCACTCAAAATGATGTCACCCTCATACTTGTCGAACTTGGCAGCGTATTCCAGGGCGGCGGCGTCGCCGCCCGCTTCAATCGTATCAAGGATTTCCTGCACGATTTTGGTGGTCTCGGAAGCATCGGTCTTTGATGTCAGGACCGCCTTCTTTAGATATTCAACAGTCATTTCAGACCCTACTTGTAAATGTCAGGAAGAAGCGTTGTGGAGATTGCAGGCACATAGGCGATCATCAACGTCACGATCAGCATGAAGAAGACGAACGGCACGGCCCGTGCTGCGATTTTCAGGATTGACTCGCCTGTCAGACCCGACACGACGAACAGGTTCAACCCAAGTGGAGGCGTGATGAAGCCGACACCAAGCGCGGTGATCATCATGATACAGAACTGGATCTCGTTCATGCCGATATTGTCGGCAAGCGGCTTCAGGATCGGCGCCAGGATCACGATGTTCGGTGTTGTTTCCATCACGCAGCCCGCTGCGATCAGGATACCGACCATCAGGAGTATGAGAAGCGCAGGTTCGCTTGTCAGCGATGTCACTGCATAGACAAAACCCTGAGGAACACCGAGGATCGCCAGCGCCTGTGCGAGCGGCAGCGAGAAGGCGATAATCGGAACGATGACACCGTTCACCTTCGCCGAGCTGACGAGCATTGCCGGGAAATCGGACAGTTTCAGTGTGCCAAGGACAAAGCCCATGACGATGGTGATAACCACCGCGACGGCACCGGCCTCGGTTGGTGTCAGGCGTCCGGAAAAGATACCGTAGAAGATGACGCCTGGGACGATGAACGCATACCAGCCTGACTTCAAGGCCTTGCCGAGATTGGCAGACCATTCGCTGAAGGTCATCAGACCACCGCCTTCATAGGCGTAGATCCGGTTCATCACGATGTTGGTCACCAGGATCGACAGAAGAATGGCGATGCCGGGAATGAGTGCGGCAAGGAACAGGGTCGACGCGGAAATCCCGAGAACCAGCCCGATGATGATGTAGGCGATCGAAGGCGGGATCAAAATGCCGGTACAGGCGCCAGCGGCAACCAGTGCACAGGCATAAGGGCGCGGGTACCCGCTTTCCACAAGGCGTTCGATGGTCATCCGGCCAACGGCCGCGGCACCTGCCGCATCAGATCCCGAGATTGCGGAGAACATGCCGCAGACCAGAACGGTGGCCGAGCCGAAGCCGCCTTTGGCCCAGCAGGTGAGGGCTTCCGCGACATCGAGAAACTTGCGGCTCAGACCGGTGCGAACCAGAACGTCACCCGTCAGAATGAACAGGGGAACGGCGGTCAGGGCAAAGTGGTCGATGCCGTGAAAGAGACTTTCCCCGACGAGGGAGAGCGGTAGCGCGCCTGAGATGATCAGCATTGCGATTGCCGCGGAGCCGATTGCGGCCCAGACAGGCACGGCGAGTGCAACAAGGCCGATGAAGATCAGAACCGGACCATAAAAGTCCCAGCCGAGTTCGACGGTCTGTTGTTGTAATTGTTGCCAGAGCATAGGTGCCTCCCTCAGTCGAAGAGCTTGTCGCCTTCGTAAACGGGACGTCCGTCACGAAAGTCGCGCAGATCGCGCAGGAGAGATTGAGCGAGCCGGAACAGAACCAGCGCGAACCCGAACGGAACGGCCATCAGGAACCAGACTTGCGAGATGCGCAGACCGTGGGTCACGGAGCCGAATTTTGCTGAAACGAGAACGGTTTCGAACGACCAGTAGACAGCAACCAATGCAACGGCAGCCATGACGAGATCGCCCAGGATGTAGAGCAGCGCTTTCACCTTGGGACCGACATACTGCATGATCACATCGATGCGGATGTGCCCGCGTTCCTTGACGGCCGCTGCAGCGCCTATCCAGGCAAGGTAGATGAACGAGTACCGGACAATTTCCTCACCCCAGATGGATGAGTAGGCGAACACTTCGCGCCGAACAACTTCGACGAACATGGTCAGAACAAGCATCACGTAGAAGACCAGCAACAGCCAGCGTTCTCCGTTCTTGTCCACGGCTTGAAGGACTTTCAACATGGGCACTCCTCTACCGTTCACATCAGAGGGTCCTCTGATGCGGTGGTTGTGCGGGAAAGGCTTTATTGAACAGAAAACAGGGGCCGGTGCGAAAAGGCACCGGCCCAAAGGAGCGACGTCTTAAGCGTCGTGGACGTAGTAGCGGCCCATTGTGTTTGCGGCTTCTTCCAGACGGCCAAACGCTTCCATGGAACCGGCCAGTTCGACCTTGAACTGATCCCATTCTTCGCGCTGATAGCCACCGGCTTCTTTCCATTCTCCAAGCTGATCTTCGCTCAGCGAATGGAATTCCACACCAGACTTCACCAGTTCGGACATGGCGTAGGACCGGGCAGCCGGTACCTTGGCAAGGTTCTGCTGAGCGGTGATCTCACCAGCAAATTCGATGCCTTCCTGAACGTCGGCCGGCAACGAGTTGAACCATTCAAGGTTCATGGAATAGACCTGACTGTCCGGAACGGCCTGGGTGAAGGTCACATGGCTCAAGATGTCCTTGAAGCCGAACACGTAAAGTGCACCGACTGACGGATCGAGAGCATCGGCAACCCCTTGCTTAATCGCTGAAGGTGTTTCACCCCAGGCGACGGGCGTCGGGTTTGCACCGACCATGCGGTAATATTGCTGAAGCATGGCGGACCCTGGTACGCGGAATTTCACGCCGGACAGGTCGCCAGGTGTGATCACCTTGTTTCCACCTTTGCGGATGGCAACAACACGCGGATCGATCACCACATAGAAGAGGGCTTTGAAACCCGAAGCTTCAATCTTCGGATGGACTTCCTTTTTCCAGGCATCTGATGTCACAAGATTGGTGAAGCGTTGGTTCGAGCCGCAGAAATACGGCATGTTGATCAGGTCAACTGTCGAGGCGAACGGTGCGAAATTCGACAGTGAGTGCTGCGCTGCCTGGATCGTGCCGCCCTGAACGGCCTGAGCGAGCGCTCCGCCCGCACCAAGCTGGCCGCCCGGAGCCAACTTGACATAAACCTTGCCGTTGGTTGCGTTCTGGATGTTTTCCTTAAGGTCCAGCTGCATGATGGGGTAGCTGCGCGACGCGCCGAGCAGATAGGCGGTCGCAAGCGTCATGATATGGTCTGCTGCTTTCTCGCGGGCAGCTTCCTCCTGCGCGGTCTGCGCAACGGCTTCGTCCGACCACAGCGTTCCGGCAGCACCTGCTACGACTGCTGCGGTGAAGCCGCCGGCGCTGGCCAGCTTCAAAAAGTTACGACGCTCGCGCGAGGCGAGATCTTCGGTCTTTTTCATGAATTCCTCCCTAAAACTTTATTCCGATCAAGCTATTTGCCGGCCCGCTTTATTGCTTCCTTTTTGAGGGTGGTCGCCGTGAAGGCTATTGAGACTGCTAAGAGCAGGATCATTTCACCGACATTCCCGAAAAACGGCGTTCCACCAAAAGAACCGATCGAAACGTTGATCACAAAAACGGCAAACAGGACTGCTGCCACAATCAAGAACATGATCACCTCCCAACGATGAGTTCACCCGGCTAAGGAAAAATGTAAGCGCTTACATTTTCCATTGCAAGCAGAAAAGTTATTTTCTTGGAGAGCCAAGAGTTGTAAGCAAACCCTTGGCTCCAGTGCCTTGGTCGGCACCGGCTCACGGAAATGATCAATGGACGAGACGAAGAATACCCCGACCGGCCAGGTTCCCACGCTTGCCGATGTTGCCCATGCGGCAGGTGTGTCGACCGCTACGGTGTCGCGCTGTCTCAATCTGCCTGATCAGGTTACCGAAAAGACGATGCGCCGGGTGATGGAAGCCGTTGACAGGCTGGGATATTCGCCCAATTACAGCGCGCGTGCCCTTGCTGCCAATAGAACCAACACCATTGGTGCAATCATCCCCACAATGGAAAACGCGATTTTTGCGCGCGGGCTGCAAGCGTTCCAGGAAGAACTCCATCAAAGCGGCTGCACATTGCTGGTAGCCAGTTCGTCATATGAGGAAGACCTGGAAGAAGAACAGATCAAGACCTTGACTGCGCGCGGGGCCGACGCGCTTTTGTTGATCGGGTATCATCGCAAGCCGCGCGTCTACGAGTTCCTGGAGAAACGAAAAATACCCACTCTTGTTGCATGGGCCTTTGACCCGGAGGGTTCCAGGTTGGCAGTCGGCTTTAACAACCGTGCGGCAATGCATGAGCTTGCCGACATCGTCATGGCTGCCGGTCACAAGAAGATCGGGTGCATTTCTGCCGACACGCTTTCCAATGACAGGGCGAGGGAACGCGCTCTGGGCATTCGCGACGCCATGAGTGCGGCGGGGTTGGATCCCAGCACACTTCGGATGGTTGAAACGACTTACTCCATCGAAAACGGCGAGACAGCTTTTCACGAACTCATGGCGCACCCGGAGCCACCCACTGTCGTCATGTGCGGCAATGATGTTCTTGCCGTCGGAGCGCTGCGGGCAGCCGCTGCGATGAACCTCAGAGTTCCGGAAGATGTTGCGATCACGGGGTTCGACGACATTGAGCTGGCAAGCGTTGCACCGGTCCCGTTGACGACCGTCCATGTACCTCATCGGCGTATGGGACAATTCGCGGCCCAGGCTCTATTGGACGAGTTGAATGGCAAGAAACCGGACAGCATTGAATTGCCGACGGCAATCTACCGCCGCAGCAGTTTCTGAGGCGAACGCAGTTTGACTGGATTTGTCTGGTCGCGCCGACGGCCTTAGCCGCCGCAAAGCACCCCGGATTTCAGATTGAAGAATTTCAGCAAGTCCTGATAGGGCATTGGTTTGGCAAAGTGATACCCCTGAAGCCGATCGCAGCCGAGTTTGGCAAGTATTTCGGCCTGTTCGTTTGTTTCAATGCCTTCCGCCGTGACACCCATTTCAAGTGAATGGCCAATTTCAATAATGGACCTGAGAAGGCGAAGGCCGCCGCTGCCCCCTGCTGCCAGGGCGGTGAGCCGTCGGTCGATCTTGACACGATCGGGGTTGATCCGTTGCAGAGCCACAACGGAGGCGCGGCCGCTTCCGAAATCATCGACTTCAATTGCAATTCCGAGATCGCGCAGCTGATCCAGACGGCATAGAAAGTCGTCTTGCTGTTCCTCCAGGAAGATCGTCTCCAGAAGCTCAAAGCTTATCTGACCTGAATAGGTCTGGACGTAGTGCCGGATGGCATCGATTTCGTTGTGGTTGACCCGGTTTTCGCTGACATTGAATGACAATGAAGGTGGATTGGACATACGGCCGAATGCCTGTTGGCACTCGCCAATTGCCTGCTCGAATATCAGGCGATCGATGTCTCCAGCTACATTGAGATCGGTCGCAATAGAAAGAAATGCTGCGGGAGCAAGAATGCCTTTCTCCGGATGGCGCCAGCGGGCAAGCACCTCAATGCCGACGGTCTGGCCGGATCTTGCGTCCACTTGTGGCTGATAGAATGGTTCGAATTCCAGTTGCTCAATGGCACGAAGCACGTCATCTGCCACTTCCTTGGTGCGCCGCACTTCCTCCAGATCCGACTTGTCAAAAATCCCCAGCTGGCCGCGCCCGCGGCGTTTGGCCTTGTAAAGTGCGACATCGGAATTGGTCAGAAGCTGATCAACATGGGCCAGCGGTGTGCGGGCGAGACCTATGGACGCGCCAAATCTGCATTCCTTGCCTTCAAAAAGTGTCGGGCGGGAAAGTTCCTGCAAGAGGATCTTTGCTAGTGTTTCTGGCCGGTCGTTGTCTTTGGGTACATAAATCAGGACGACAAACTCATCGCCGCCGATGCGTGCAACCACATCTGCGCTCTCGACATTGCGGCGAATACGTTCGGAGATGTCCAGCAACACCTGATCGCCGGCTGCATGCCCCATTGTGTCGTTGATGTGTTTAAATCGGTCGAGATCGATATGCAGAGCGGCTATTTCGCCACCTTTCTTGCTTCTTAGATCGACGAGCTCGTCGAATTTGAGGGAAAGGTACCGTCGATTGCCGAGACCTGTCAGGTCATCATGCAATGCCTTGTAGGTGATTTCCTGGTTCGCTTTTTCAAGCCGTTTGGAATACTGCTCGACGGCCCTGCGCTGACGCACAACTTCGGTGATGTTCAATCGCAGAACGACATATTCACCCTTTTCGGTGCGAGATCTGACCATGCGATGGTGCTGGTCATCCGCGAATTCGAAATCCTCGACACCCGGCGCAAGAAGGTCAGGCGAATAGTAGTCTTCAAGCCATTCTTCTTCTCGTCCAATGGCAGCCGGTATGAGACCTTCCATGGCGGCGTTTCGAAGAAGCACTTTCAGGTTGGTGCCCGAGGTCAAGTCATCGGGTGACTTCGTCATGGAGCGGGCATAGGCCGGGTTCCAGATCACCAGGTTGAGATCGGCATCATAGATGGCAAAGGGGTCCGGATAGGCCTTGATCGCGGATATCAGGCGATCCTGCGTGTCTTCCAGCGCCCGCCGTTGACGAACCAGCTCAGTCGTGTCCAAACGCAAAATGACGAGGTCACCATTTTCAGCCCGGGATCTCAGCAACCGATGGTGAACGTCATTCGGCAGCGCCAGGTCCTGAACCGGCTTGTCGACATCGCTCTGCTGGTGTGCATCGGACATCCACTCTTCTTCGCGGCCGATTGCGTCGGCAATTTTTCCGGCTCGAATGGCGATCCGGCCAACTGTCGTGCGGTGCATTCCAACTTTCAAATCGTCGTGGTTATTCGACATCGATGCACGATAGGCATCGTTGCAGACAACCAGACAGTCGTTGGAATCATAAATCACGAAAGGCGAGGGATAGGCATTGAGTGCTGCCAACAGTCGTTCCTGGGCGGCCTCGGCGGTTCGCTTTTGCCGGACGAGCTCGGTCGAATTCAGCCGAATGATCACATAGTCGCCGTTGGAAGACCGTGACCTCAAAAGACGATGATGAACGTCGCCTTTCAACTCGACATCTTCAATTTCCCTGTCCAGGGTGTCAGAAGACAAAATGCGGTTGACCCATTCGTCTTCCTGGCCAATTGCCTCCGGGTAACGTCCGTATTTGATGGCCAGTCGCAGCACATCCTTCAGGTGCGTTCCGGCAACGAGTTCGTTGGGATCGTCCGTGATGGCGGCAGCATAGCCATCGTTCCAGTACACCAGGCTGAGATTGGTATCATAGATGACGATTGGATCAGGATAGGCATTCAACGCGGAAACGAGGCGTTGCTGCTCCTTGATTGCACCATCCCGTTCCCTCTGAAATTGATCTGCAAGATCCGCGGCGCTTTCTGTCTCAACCTGAGGCCTGAAGGTCGCGCATAGATGCCACGCATCAGCATTAGCAACTTCTTTGAAGAAGAAGGAGATGCTCACCCAGATGCTGGTGTTGCCAGGACGAAGGAGCTTTGCCTTCAACGTGAATTTCTGATGGCCCTTCTCAAGCGCCTGAGCGACGCTGTTCTGAATGCTGACCTGTGGGCTGTCGCCAAAGAGTTCATCCATGGACATGCTAAGCAGGTCTTCCTGCTCATGTCCGGTCAACTCTGAAAAGGCGGTGTTTGCATAGATCAAGCGCGGTGCTGGTGCACCTGAAGCAACGAGCCCGACAGCGATCGCGTCGCTTGTCAGATCCATAAAACTACTTTTAAGCGCCTCGATACTCATACAGGCCTCGTTACCCAGTATTTGACCGTAATACGCCTGGGTTAGGCAAACATAAACAAACAACAATAATGAAAAGTATCGTAAATGTCGGTTTGTTATCGGGGAAAGGCACAGTTTTTATTGCAGTTTTAAATTGGCTGTACAGAACTGTGCAACCATTGTCTCTGCGTCAATTGAAAGTGGCGATCGTAGCAAGAATTGTCGGACGCCCGGTCGTGGACCTCGTTGCGTGCACTCATTTTCACAAGTGGAAGCGCTGTCAGATCAGACGTCTTTCACTTATAAGAACGCCGTCTGCGTCGGCATAGACCCAATTGCCAGGCCGCAATTCAACACCGCCGAAGTGAATGTCTTCCCCGGCTTTGCCCCAACCGTCCTTGGCGCTCTTGATCGGTGAGGTGGCGAGCGCATAGACCAGAATATCCATTTGATCGATCTCGACACTATCTCGAATGGCGGCGTTTAGCACCAGTCCCGCCCAACCGTTCTTCAAAGCGAGGCAAGCAAGCATGTCGCCCAGCAGGGCAACGCGCGTTGAGCCGCCACCGTCCACGACGAGCACCCGTCCATTGCCAGGAGATTCCAATTCCTTTCGGACGACTGAATTGTCCTCAAAACACTTTATCGTCTGGATCGGGCCTGCAAAATGGGCGCGGCTTCCAAAGCGTCTGAAAGGTAAGTGGACAAGCGAGAGAACATCCGCGTGGTCATCGATCAGGTCAGCGGTTTTCATGGGTCCTCACATATTGCCGTATTTCACGCGCAGCGCTGCGACGTCGTTTTCTTGCAGCGTCCTGTATGGTGCATCCTGCAAAGCACAAACCAATTTGGCCGTCTCTTCAAGTTCCTCTGCGGCGCAAACCGCTGAAAAAAGATCTTTTCCTGAAACGACGGGGCCATGATTTGCGAGCAGCACAGCGCTGCACGAGCCATTCAAGCTGCGTATCAGATCGCCTGCGGCAGGATCGCCCGGCATGACATAAGGCAACTGCCTGACAGTCCCGACCCGCATCACCACATAGGGGGTAAGGGGAGGGATGCAGTCCGATGGGTCGGTGTCCTGCCTGCAAGAGAGCGCCGTTGCCCATGTGGAATGAAGATGGACCACAGCCCGGGCCTCAGGTCTCGTTTCATAGAAAGCCTGATGCAGGAAGACCTCCTTGCTGGGCATGTCGCCGGCAACGTGTCGGCCCGCAGGATCAAGCTTCGCAATTCGCTGCGGTTCAATGTCCCCAAGCCTTGAATTTGTCGGTGTGATGAGGATACCGTCCGGAACACGCGCGGAAACATTTCCGGCAGTTCCGACGCTGAAACCACGTTGGAACAATGAGCGACAAAGCACGGACATCTGACCGCGTAGCGCTTCTTCCAAGGGGCTCATGCTGTTCCCTTCATCATGTCCAGGGCCTTTTTGAAGAAATTGCGCGCACCGAAATTTCCCGACTTCAAGGCCAGGCAAATGGGCTTTGAGGTGTCGAGGTGCAGTATGGGAACTCCGGGATCAATCTCGATACCGATATGCATCGCTTCAACAGAACTGTGGTGACAAAGGGCCTTTGCGACAGAGCCGGAGGTTTCGCCACCCGCCACAACGATCCGCGTGAAACCCAGATCGATCAGTTTCGTTGCGGTTTCGGCAAAGAGCTGTTCAAGGGCTTCTGCTACCCGTGCGACGCCGTAGTCTTCCTGAATTTGTGCAACAATTTCCGGAGCGCTTGAAGAATAAACAAGCGGTGCGTCTTGCCGATGTTTCGTGAAGAACTCAACGAGCGCCGCACTATCCAGTGAGCCGCTCAGGACAGATGGCACATCGATATCAAGAACCGGATGATTTTCGGCATGAGCTTCAATTTGCTGCCGCGTTGCGCCCGAACAGGAGCCGGCAAGAATTGCGCCATCGCCCATATTCGAAAGGACAGTGGATTTGGTCGGTTGAGGTAAGCCTTTTTTGAAGAAATTTCGCGGCAAACCCATCGCAATCCCGGACCCACCTGTCAGCAATCTGGCTCCCTGAAATGCGGCTCCCAAGGCGATCAGATCGTTGTCGGAAATTGCGTCTGCAACCAGGAAAGTCTTCTCAGTTGTCTGGGTGTCGCTTGATATGCTTCTTGGTGCAAATCGACCTTCGTGAAGTTCGCCCACCGGAAGATGCGAAACACGCCACGCCGTTTGTTTTTGCAGCCATCTGCGAATGTCAGGATCCGTCATCGGAGTAAGTGGGTGATGCTGCATGCCACTCTCGTTCAGGAGCCTGTCATGAACAAACAGGTGTCCCTGATAGACATTGCGGCCAGCGCCTGGAAAGGCAGGGCAGACAAGGACGTTATTCTCATCCATTGCAATCGCAAGCGCTTCGGCCACAGGCCCGATATTTCCTGTCGGGGTGGAATCGAAAGTGGAACAATATTTGAAGATGATTTGCGAGCAGCCCTGGCTTTGCAACCAATCAAGCGCAGCGAGGCTTTCTGAAATAGCGTCATTGACCGGTGATGTCCGACTCTTTAGCGCGATCACACCGGCCTGAATGTCGCTGTTGGCTGAGGTGGCAGGAACACCGCAATACTGAGCTGTGAGCAATCCACCTTCCGGCGCGACACCCTTGGAGAGAGTGTTCGCAATGTCGCTGGCGCCGGTGAAGTCGTCCGCAATTACACCAATCAGCATGACTGAACCGCCTTTTGCTGCATGACTTCTATTCGGCTTCGTAAATCCGCCAGTGCAGATTCCGGGCTGGTGAGTACAGGCGTTTTTGTCACCCGTCGCGATGGCTCGGCTGCACTCGCCATTGAAAACTGCGCCAAAAGGATTGCGTCAAAACCGTCGAGAAGTTGGGTGCAGTCACGGATCATTCGATCATGTTCGGCGATGTCTCCAGATCGCTTTGCATCCAAAGCGTTTGCGCAAAACACACTGGTTAGCGATGCGCTCGAGCCACTCCCTTTTGCTAACCGCTGAAATTCAGCTTCCATGCCGGTAGCCGCCGGCTCAAATGTGTAAATCATGGCCAGGCGTTCTCCGTATGAAAGAGCGTCGCGAAACATTGCCTCGTTCGGTTTCAAGACCGGCAAGGGAGTGCGCTGCGCCACTTCCTCGATCGCATCGCCGAAGGATGAACAGGTGAAGAGAATGCCGTCGATATTCAACGTGCGCGCATAGTCCGTGAGGTCGGCAATTCTTGAATGTAGCGTCGCGGTAAGGCCGCCAGCCTCCTTCAGGTCGCTTTCGAGACTATCGTCCAGGAGAGAGGCTGTTCGGACTTCGGGCCAGAGCCGTTTTGCCGTGTTTTCAATCGGATCGATGGCAAGGCGTGTTGCGTGAATGAAGGCGATTTTGGGTCTCTCGGTGACCATTTGCATCTCCGTTGGGGCGGCGGTCTGTCGCGCGACCGCCGCCTTGCTGCAGGCACGTCATCTTGGGAGGATGATCAAGCTGCGAGACTGAGGTCTGAGACGGTTGACGCCACCAGTTGGCCGAAAGCGTCGGTGTCAATGGAGCCGCCAATGTCGCGAGTGCGGTTCTGAGGTACGTCAATTACACGGTCGACTGCTTCTGAAATTGCCGCGCCTGCCTCCATAAGCTTTGAGACACCACGCCGTTCTCCGAGCCAACTCAGCATCATGGCTGCGGAAAGGATAAGCGAGGTCGGGTTTGCGATATTCTTTCCGGCGATATCAGGCGCTGAACCATGCTGGGCCTGTGCACAACAAAGCCCTGTTTCAGCGTTGGCATTGATGGAACCTGCCAAGCCAAGTGATCCTGAAAGCTCAGATGCGAGGTCGGAGAGGATATCTCCGTAAAAGTTGGTCGCAACAACGACATCATAGTTCTGCGGCTGCCGGACGAGCAGGGCGGCAAAGGCGTCGACGATCAGTTCTTCAGTTTGAACACCCGGGAACTCTTTGGCTACTTGCCGGAAGCATTCCAGAAAAAGACCGTCAGTCATGAGAAAGGAATTGGCTTTGTGGATTGCCGCGACTTTCTTGTCGCGTTGCATAGCGAGTTTGAATGCCTCGCGGCAGATCCTCAGCGAGCCCTGTCGCGTTATCTTGCGAATTGACAGGGCCATATCGGGATCCGGCATCATCTCGCCGACACCCTTGTACATGTTGCGATCGGGGTAGAAGCCCTCTGTTGCCTCCCGCATGATGACAAGATCCATGCCGGGCGCTTTGTTGGGCAAGAAGTCCCTCGAGCGGGCGGGGCGCACATTGGCATAAAGGTCCAGCCCGATCCTGAACCCGGCTGAGACGTTGCGACCGCCTTCGGCAACTGGCGGATAGTCCATGTGGGATTGAGTGCCCAGGATAACACCGTCAAACTGGGTGCGCGCGCGATCCAGAACGTCTTCTCGCAGCGTTGTGCCATGAGCCTTCAGGCTTTCGAAACCCGAAGCTTCTTCTTGGAATGAAATGCCAAGGTCAAATTTCTGGTTTGCTGCTCTGACCACATCGAGCGTGGCTCCCATTATTTCCGGTCCGATCCCATCACAGGGCAAAACCATCAAACGCATGTCTTTCCTCCAATCAGGCAGGTTCAATTTCTGTCTGATTGGTTTTTATAGCTATAAAATGCAAAAATGCAATCCGGAAAGTGACTCTAGTTTTTTGTTCTGAGCAGTTCCGACTTTCCTTTGAGGGCGCCGCCAAGGTGGTGGCGCATGGCATAGGATGCCTCCGCGATCTCTGCGCGTTCCAGATGACCTATGATTTCCAAGTGGCCATTGGTCTGTTCGACAAAGCGGTCCCGGCTGACCACGGCCTTGTATTCCAGCAGTCGGCGCATCTGATTGACGCGCACAAGTGCCATGTGGAAATGCGGGTTGCCGGAGAACTTGATGAGTTCCTCGTGAAAACGCGCACCGACTGACAAAAGGTGCTCGACACTGTTGTTCTCAATCTCGTGGTCCAGCAGGCGTTGTTGTTCATCTTTGAGAGATGCGAGTATCTTCCAGTCAACGCTGTAGTCAGGGTCAAGCATTGCTGCGGGCTCAATCGCCATTCGAAAATGATAAATCTTGTCAAATGCTTCAGGGGTTTTGGCGACATCTAGAAACCGCCAGCCGTATCCGGGTTTTCTTTCGACCCAACCCTCGCGGACAGCACGGACCAGAATATCCTGGAGACGTCCTCGCGAGAGATCATATTTTTCACGAAGGTATTGTTCAGTCACCTCGTCTGGCAACCGATCCGTTCGCCAGTCCTCAGCTATTCGCAGGTAAACGGACGAGTCGTCCGGTGCCATAGCTTTCAGAATATCCGCAGAGGCTGGCTTGGGCTCAGTTTCCGAAACAAAATAGCCGCGATTGGTGCGTTTTTCGACAAGGCCGGCCTTTTCCAGCATTTCCAACGCTTCGCGAACCGGTGAGCGGGACACGCCGAATTCGTCAGCAACATTCTGTGCGCTGATATGTGCGCCGGCGCCTAAAGACCTGGACGTGATCTTCTGGGAAAGTCCATGGGCCACTTTTGCGGCTAGTTGATTGGTTTTCATTGCGTTCTTCTAGTCCGATCACTGAGGCTGATGGTCACTTTCACGTCTGAAATAAAGCCATAAATCCAAACTTAACGCAATGATTGGTTTTTTTTTGATTGACATCCAATTTGACTTCCTCTTTATTGCACGTATTCAGCAAAAAATGCAAATTGATCTAAGGGAGGAAGCCATGATCATGCGTTCCACGATTGCTGCCGCTGCGACGGCGGTTATTGTTGCTGCTTCGGGAGTGACGGCATTCGCAGCCGACTATCCGCAAGAGCGGTTGACCTACACAGTTGCGTTCGGGCCGGGAGGCGGCAACGACCGAATGTCGCGCACGATTGTCGATATCTTGAACAAGTACGACCTTTATCCGAACGACATCGTGGTGGAGAACCGCGAAGGTGGGAGTGGAGCGGTTGGCTTCAGCTACGTGAAGCGCCAGGCTGGCAATCCCTATTCCGCGACATCAACCAGCGGAAACTTTCTCGGCACGCCTTTGGTTGCCGATACCGACTGGACCTACAAGGACTTCACGCCTGTTGGGCTTCTTGCAAGCGATGCAATGTTTCTGGTTGTGCGCAGCGACTCCGATTTCAAGAACCTCGACGATGTTGTTAAGGCGGCTAAGGAAGTTCGCTTCACGATTGCAGGCAGCGGATCTGCCGGCCCTGAGCGGGTAACCGCCAGCCTCTTTGCTAATGCCGCTGATATTGAATACGAATATGTGCCGATCGGATCTGGAGGTGAGCTGGTCACGGCATTGACCTCGGGCAGTGTCGACGCGGTCGTTGCCAATCCCTCCGAAGTTGCCGGGCAGATCGATGCGGGAACGTTCACGGCACTCGCATTTTCAGATTCCGCACGCAGCACGAACCACCCCGATATCCCGACATTCAGAGAACTTGGCTATGATTTCGATTTCTCGTTGCCGCGCGGCGTGGTGCTGGCACCCGATCTCGATCCGTCTGTCCAGGAATGGTGGGTTGCCACATTGAAAGAGGCAGTTTCAAAGCCGGAATGGCAGGACTATCTCGTGAAGAACGGCATGTCAGGCAATCCGATTTGGGGTGCGGAATTCGGAACTTATCTGGAAGCCACCAGCGCAAAGTATGAAGCCGTCCTGAAGGAAATTGGCGCGATCAACTGATCTGCGCTTCCAACGCGCATGGGCTGGAATTGTTGCCTTGCCCATGCGTCCTTCAAGTGTGAGCGAGAAATCAAGATGAAGAAGTGGTTTGCCGGGGCACTGCTTTTGGTTGCCCTGGGTTACACGATTTACGGCACATCGACCCTGACGCTCTATACTCAGTCTGGTCGTCCGGCGGCAGGATTCTTCCCCCTCATGATCGGCTTGTTGCTGGTCGTGTCCTGCTCGATAAACCTCTGGTTTGATATCAGGGAGTGGTTCCAGGAGCGTACATCAGGAAGCGGTCATACACACCAACCGGAACCGGCTGCAGAAGGTACGGCTGAAGCCTTGGGCCTAGACACTCACACTATCGATGGCGGGCAGGAACATGCCCGGGATGTTGTGATCGTCTTCGCTTATATCTGCGGCTTCGTGGCGGCGCTCAAGATAGTTGGCGCTCTTTTGGCGATGGTAGCCTTCATGCTGGCATTCCTCTTCACATTCGATCGGTCCAGGCCAGTCACCAACATCCTCTACAGTCTTGCGCTGCCAGGTTTCCTGTACTGGCTTTTCAAGATCCTTCTGAATGCCTCTCTGCCTCTGAGCCCACTGGGCTTTTGATCAAGACACGCCGTCAATCGAGTGCGATCCATGTTCAGCGAAGTTATCTCCAACCTTTCTCTCGGCCTCAGCATCGCAGCTTCACCTGAAGGGCTGCTGTTTCTTCTGCTTGGCGCTTTTGTCGGCATGATTGTCGGCCTGTTCCCGGGCTTTGGTCCGGCAGCTGGCATTGCTGTACTCTTGCCCCTTACATTCGGTCTTGATCCGACCACGGCCATCATCATGCTCGCCGGCATTTATTATGGTTCGATGTATGGCGGTACCATCACGTCGATCCTGATCAATACGCCCGGTGAATCGGCAACCGTTGCCTCGACGCTCGATGGCTATCCGCTGGCGCAAAAGGGACGCGCTGGCCCGGCTCTTGTGATGCAGGCGATCGCCTCCTTCTTCGGGGGCACCATCGGTGTGCTTCTGATCACGGCTCTTGCGCCGTCGTTGGCGAACTTCGCTTCCAAGTTCGGTCCGTCGGAATACTTCCTGATCATTGCCATCGGGTTGCTCATGCTGACAACCATGATGGGCGACAACAAATTCAAGGGGTTCATTTCCGCCCTGATCGGATTTGCGGTTGGCAGTGTTGGCGTCGACGTGATGAGCGGGCAGCAGCGGTTCACTTTCGGCTCACCGGAATTGATCGGCGGTGTCTATTTCGTTGCCGTTGCGATTGGTCTCTTTGGTATCGGTGAACTCTTGCACTGTATCTTGAACGGCCAACATCGTCAGCCGGCTGAAAAGCTGCGCATCAGTTTCCGTGACAAGGAATTCTGGCCGACACGCAAGGATTACGCTGAATCCAAATTCACGTTTTTTCGCGGTTCAGCCATTGGTTTTCTGGCGGGTGTGCTGCCGGGATCGGGTGCAACACTCGGGTCAATCATCGGCTATTCGGTGGAAAAGAAAGTCGCCAAGGACCCCGAGAATTTCGGCAAAGGCGAAATGCGCGGTCTGGTGGCACCTGAAGCGGCCAACAATGCGGCTTCAGCCGGTGCCATGGTTCCCTTGTTGTCGTTAGGTATTCCAGGGTCCGGCGCGACGGCAGTATTGCTCGGTGCCTTCATGATGTGGGGGCTGCAGCCCGGGCCGCTGCTGATCGTCAATGACCCGGGGTTTGTGTGGGGTCTGATTGCCAGTATGTATCTCGGCAACATGTTCCTGATCGCCCTCAGCATTTTTGCGATACCGCTGTTCGTGAAGTTTCTGGATATCCCCTATCTTCACGTTGTTCCCGTTATCGTCCTTTTGTGTGTGATCGGTGCTTTTGCGATCAATGCAAGTATCGTGGAGACATGGATACTTGTCTTCAGCGGTGCCGTCGGCTTTGCCATGAAAAAGTTCGGGTATTCGCCAGCTGCGACGGTTCTGGCACTGGTGCTGGGATCCATGGCTGAAGAAACGTTTCTCCAGTCCTACATCATTTCGCAAGGCACATTGAGTGTGTTCTGGGAACGTCCCGTGTCACTGGTTCTGAGTATCATTTTGCTCTGTATCGTGCTTGCACCGTTGATCTTCAAACTGGGGCAGCGCTTTTTCGGAAAATCGGTAAAGCATTTGGCGCACCAGAAATAGACGGCTGCGAGCGCCGACGCATTTTTTGGGTGTGCCCTCAAAACTGGAGTGTCGCTGACCGCCTCAGCTCAGCCGTCCCAGCAAAAGGGCAAGCGCATTGTCGAAGACGGCAGGTTCTTCTTGCGCACGCGCACTGAGTTGAGCGCCTTCCATCAACGACAGCGCTGCCTGGGCTTCCTTGCGCGGATCCTGAACATTTGAAATTGAACCATCGCCGCGTCCCCTTTCAAAGATCCGGGTCAGCACATTGAGTACCATTTTCCTGAATTCCGTGATCTCGCCGATCGCCGCCGGCGAAAGGCTTTCCCGGCTGCCGATGAAGGCAACACACAGACACAGGCTGTCGCCCTCGCTCATCGCAAGACGATAGATCTCAATGAGTTTGGATAGCTGCTCTGCCGCCTTCAAGGATGACCCTTCAATCTCTTCGCAAGCAGATTGCAGCGTTTCCCGGTAGCGCTTCATCAAGGCTGCGGACAGTTCAGCCTTGGTTGCAAAGTGGTAGTGAATGCTTGCCTTGCGGATGCCGACGTCCTCGGACAGATCAGCGTAGCTGAACCCGTCAAATCCACGGCTTCTGACGGCTCGCTCCGCAGCATCCAGAAGTGCCGTTTTCGTATCCTTTGTCATGCATCCACCTGTGCTTCCTGCAGGATTTTATGCAACACATTCTCAGAGGCTTCCAGAGCTCCTTCCAGATAGCCCCCAAATTGGCTCGCAACTTCCGTTCCCCCGAAAAGCAGACGGTTGTCCCAAAGATCCGTCATCGCTTCGGGCAGGCCGTAACGGGGGTGGGCATATTGTGGTTGAAGGTCCAGTGCAGTCGCTGTCAAAGGGTCGAAAGCCCAGTCCTTTATGAGGAGTGCTTTGGGCTCCGCGGCACGGGGTCCAAACAGTCTTGCAAGTTGAGCGATCACTGCGCTGCGCAAACGTTTTTCATCTTTCCTGTCGTCGGGGCGAACACCAATGAACCCGAAAAGCGCATAGGGACCGGTTGCCTCAGGTGAGGCGTCGTGAATTTCCACCATCGGGCCCACTCGGCTCATTGCATCGCCGGAAAGACCTGAGTTGCGCCAGAAAGGATCGTCATAAACGGCGACAGCTTTTGCTTGGCCGGCCATCCAGGTGGCAATGTCTGACATTGCTGATACAGCAGCCTCTGAAAGAGGAGGTGAGAACGCGATCTGTTCAGCTGCGAGCCGCGGCGGCAAGGCAAGAACAACGCGTCTTGCCTTCAGGTTCTCGCCGTTTTGCGTGGTTGCCATAATGTGGTCCGCTCTTGCGTCAAGCGCGACCACCTTGGACGCCAGTTTCAGGTTCGTTTCCGGCAGACGCCTTTGAAGTGACGATATCAGTCTGCCAAGACCTCCTTTCAGCCGATAGGAGCCTTGCATGGACGCGAAGCCTTGACCCCTTTGAACGTTGCCACGTTCATCTTCGAAGGTCAGGTCGCCAGTTGCATACTGTTCGAATTTTTCCAGTCCGAGTTGGTCGATGAGGGCAGCAATGCGTGGCTGGCCAGGCCAGAACCAGGCGGGACCGAGATCAAAGCGCTCGCGGTCGATTTCGTCAGAACGGATTCGGCCGCCAAATCGTTTTCTGGCGTCCAGCACAAGATAGGTTTGCCCCTTGGCTTCAAGGTGTGCTGCAAGGCTGAGCCCTGCGAGACCTCCCCCGACGATGAGTGTTTCCGTCAACATCAAAAGCCCTCGGTGGCGGGTCTGAGATCCAGCTCATGTGTCCAGGCGGATTTGGGTTGATGCGCGAGTTGCCAATAGCTTTCGGCAATGTCGACTGGCCGGATCATTTTCACAGGATCAAGCGCGTGCAAAGCGCGCGACCGCGGTGTGTCGATGATGCCGTCCAAAATGACATGAGAGACATGGATTCCGGCAGGTTGAAACTCGCGTGCCAAGGATTGGCTCAGGCCTCTTAGGGCAAATTTCGCAGAGGCAAACGCTGAAAAGCGTGCGCCGCCCCGAAGTGAGGCCGTCGCGCCAGATACGATAAAAGTGCCACCGCCGGCCGCGATCATTGGCTGGATCACTGACTGGGCGAGCAGTACCGCACTTTGAACCATCGACGCCCAGGTACTTTGGTGGTCGCCAAGAGACGTTTCCAAAAAGGGAGAGATGACGAGTTCCGCGGTGTTGTGGATCACAACTTTGGGAGCTTCATGCGCCTTGATAAGGTCCGCAATCGCATCCGGTACCGAAGTTTCATCGGCCAGGTCGAGTGTTTGAAACCGACCGGAAACCGCTTCAGGTTTGGTTCTGCCCAAGCCGACAACCTGGTATCCGCCGTTCTCAAAGCGCGCTGCAAGTGCCTGGCCAAGACCTGCGCCTGCACCTGCGACAATGGCAAGGGGTCTTTCAGAGTTCATTCTTAAACCTCCGGTGCCTTGGCGTAGGGCAGGTGTCCGGTTTTCATCCAGACCTTTGCACCATCATCGCCCGCATCCAGTGTCAAACTGTCTCCTGCAGGAAGGCGTAACCAGGATCCCTTTCTCAGGGTCTCGCGGCCACTTGTACCGCTGCCGGAAATGACCAGAAGTTCAATGCCGCCTTTGTCTTCTACCGCGAGGGTCGCGCCTGGATCGACCCGATGAAACGTGACCGTTTCACGCTTATCCTGGTGCAGCAACGCAGTTGCGACGCCGTCGTTCGTTTCACTCAGTTCGTCCGCCATGTTCTTGCGGAACTGCTTGCGGTCATCCATGTCGAATTGCCACAACTTCACAAAGATCGTACAGCCGTCGTCTGATCCGGGTGTATGCGCTGAAGTTGGCGGGTTTCGCACGTAGGTGCCTTCCGGAAAGTCTCCGTGTTCGTCTTGAAAGACGCCGTCAAGCACGATGAATTCCTCGCCACCTGTGTGCGTGTGGGCGGAAAACTTGCTGCCCGGAGCATAGCGAACAATCGTTGTCGCCCGGGCGACTTCGCCACCGATCCGGTCGAGCATGCGCCGGTCGACGCCTTTCATCGGAGAGGCTTGCCATTCCAGTTCGTCTGAATGAACGACAACGCGTTCCGAAAAGTCAGCATTCAGTTCCATGCCGGATCTCCATCTGGTGCGACCGTTGTTAAGAAAACGCGCAGGGCTTGGTCGGTGGCCGTGCTCCCGCAGCGCAAGTGTACACAAGATAATGAAAATTTATCTACCTATCAATAGGTAGTTTAGGAATATGTTCTTTTGACCCTTCTCGCAAGCTGTGCCCATCGAAGTCTGTCAGCTGTATATGTTGTGTTCCAGCGTATGGGCGAGGAGTTGCAGTGACGTTTTGAGTTCATCGCGGGTGATCCGCCCGCCCAGACAGACCCTGATATGTTCGCTGGGATTTCCTTCGACGGTAAATGGGTCACTCGGGACGAGGCCGATGCCCTTCCCGGACATCTGACCGACAACAGCTGCTCTGGAAAGGTTTGGCGGCAGCTTTAGCCAGATGTTGAAGCTGACCGGATCTGCGGCAAAGCTAAAACCGGTCAGGATTTCGGTAGCCAATGCTTGACGCGCTTTTGTTTCCGTTCGGATGAAGCGGCGAATGTGATCTGCCGTGCCATCCTGGATCCACCTTGTCGCGAGTGCCATGGTCACCGGTGAGGCCATGACCGTCATGGATTGAATTGCGGATGTGAAGCTCAGGGCTGCCTTGGTGTCCGGTGCAACGACATACGCGAGGCGAAGACCGGCGCCGATACACTTGGCCAGACCGCCAATGTGCCACGTGAGTTCCGGAACCGCCGCCGCAAATGGAGATGGCGCATGTTCTGGAATAAATCCGTATGCGTCGTCTTCAATCAGGGGCAGATTGTGGCGTTTGAGAACGGCAGCAATTTCAAGTCGTCGTTCTTGCGGGATTGTCAGGGTCGTTGGGTTTTGAAGTGTGGGGTTCAGGTAAAGCGCTTTCGGATTGTGGGCCCGAATGGCATCTTCCAGAGCGTCAGGCTTAATGCCGTGTTCGTCGCTCTCAAGACCAATGAGTTTAAGGCCGAGTGAGCGGGCAATGGTCCTGATGCCTGGATAGGTAACCGCTTCACTCAGAACGGTGTCGCCGGGCTCTGCAAGCATGTTGAGAATTGTCATCATGGCGGGATGTGCGCCAGGGGTGATGAAAACCCGTTCCAGCGATGGCACCATTCCCCGCATGCTGAGCCATGAAGATGCTGCCTCTTTGTCGACTTCGGTTCCTGTTCCGTTTTGATATCGCAGCAGGGAAATCAGGTTTCCTGAAACCACCGAAAGGCCGGCCTGCATGCGTTCAATGAGATCCGGATTGTCTGTCTCCGGCGGCAGATTCATGTTCAAGTCCACCTGCTCTGCGCGACGCGGCTCGCTCTCGATAGCTGGTCCCTTGATTGTCTTTATGAACGTTCCGCGTCCGACATGGCTCTCTACAAGGCCTCTTTCGCGTGCTTCGACGTAGCCGCGCGACACGGTCGTAAAATCCACCCCGAGAATATCGGCCAGCTTTCGCTGAGGCGGTAGCCGGTCCCCCGGCATAAGGATTCCCTTTTGAAGATCTGCTGCGATCAGGTCTGCGATTTCGATGTATCGCGGTTTGCCGCTTTCGGGCAGGGCGGGTTTCCAGTTCTTCATTCCGAATCCGGGCATGTCCATTTGTTGCGTCCTGTGTAGCAGAATTGATTCTGATTGTATGTATGCAGTCGATTGTATGGAGTTTGTTGCAAGGAGAACGAGTGTTTTTGCCTCAGTTTTAAGCGCTCATCGGCTTAGGAATTATGCAATTGATTTTGATTTTTGCACTTGCAGGTTTTTCGCATTTTTCACTTTTGATCGTGAAAATGATATGCATACAATGATGCGGTAAGTCAATAATTGTATGGCTATTGTATGGTCATTATAACAGGAGCATGAAATGCCAGAGGTAACGGCACCGGCACACGCAGACGGCGATTTCTTCGTCAACTACGAAGAGAAGGTTTTCGAAGATGTTCAGGCGGAAGAGGGCGAAAAGGCCCTCGTCACATTCCACACCGTTGCATTTGAAGGTTCGATCGGGCTGGTCAATCTTCTCCAGGCCACGCGGCTTCAGCGGAAGGGGTTTGAAACCTCCATTCTGCTCTATGGGCCAGGTGTTTCACTTGGTGTTCAAAGAGGGTTCCCGAAGCTAGGCGATGAAGCCTTCCCAGGCCACCTGGCAATGAACAACCAGATCAAGAAATTCATGTCAGAAGGGGGCAAGGTCTATGCATGCCGCTTTGCACTGCAGGCCTTGATGGGGCACGGTGAACCCTCACTCATTCCCGGCATCACACCAATTGCTCCGCAGGATGTTCTTGACATCGTGCTGCTGCACCGCCGGGACGGTGCTTTCATTCTGGACACCTGGACCCTCTAGGTCAGCAAGTGCTCGGCCGATCAACGCGGCCGGGCAGAACACTTCCTGTCAATCCAAATTCAGTAGCCGGCAATGACAACATCATCCGAAACAATTCGAGTTGCAGCTGTCCAGATAGCGCCTGATCTGACGTCGAAAGCGCGCACGCTGGACAAGGTCATGTCTGCGATGCGCGAAGCAGCTGGTAAGGGGGCAAAGCTCGTGGTCTTCCCGGAGACCTTTGTTCCCTGGTACCCCTACTTTTCCTTTGTCTTGCCGCCGATGTTGGCCGGGCAGGAGCATCTTCGACTTTACGAAGAGGCCGTGTCGGTGCCGAGCGTTGAGACAGCTGCATTGTCAGCGCTTGCCAGAGAACTCGACATTGTGGCCGTGATCGGTGTTAACGAGCGCGACCACGGCTCGCTCTACAACACGCAACTGATATTTGATGCGGATGGCTCGCTGTGCCTCAAGAGGCGCAAGATTACCCCGACCTACCATGAGAGAATGATATGGGGGCAGGGTGACGGCGCAGGCCTTAAAGTTGTCGAGACCGCCGTTGGACGTGTTGGTGCGCTTGCGTGTTGGGAACACTACAACCCGCTTGCCCGATATGCCCTGATGACGCAGCACGAAGAAATTCATGTTGCCCAGTTTCCAGGGTCGCTCGTTGGTCCGATCTTTTCAGAACAGATCGAGGTTTCCATGCGACATCATGCGCTTGAAAGCGGCTGTTTCGTTGTCAATGCCACCGGGTGGCTGACGGACGAACAGATCAATTCCATCAGCGAAGATCCGAAGCTGCAGCGTGGTCTGAGGGATGGCTGCATGACGTGCATCATTTCGCCCGAAGGCCGGCATGTCGTGCCGCCTTTGACGGAAGGCGAGGGAATTCTGACAGCTGATCTGGATATGCGATTGATCACAAAGCGCAAGCGCATGATGGATAGCGTCGGGCATTACGCCCGCCCGGAATTATTGCATCTCGTGCATGACACGAGGCCTGCGAAGACAGTGTTGCCCGTAGCAGCACCATCTGCTGCGAGCACTTTGCGGGATGCCGATGTCCCGTCTCAAATCCAATCCGAAATCGAGGAGCCTTTCAATGCCGGCTGAAGTTCTCATCAATGAACTGCAAACCCATGGAATTCGCCTCGTTGACCCGAAGGCCGGACATGAAGCGAGGCGGGGAGGTGCAGGGCCGACGGACCACAAGGCGCTGACCGTAGATGGTGTCACAGTCATGGTGCCGGTGCATACAGCGCCAGCTTTCGAGAGCCCGTTTCTGGCCGACGCACCCGGGTCTGACGGCAAAAGCAATGTGCTCAAAAAGGGCAATAAAATTGGTACGATCAGTTTTCCCGGGCGGCCGAAATTCTATGATCTGAAGACGTCAGACGGTGTCCCCTATCATCAAATTGCAACACTGCACGGACGAGACGTTCTTGCGACAACGGTCTTGCAGACTTGCATTCGCTATCAGAGCAGAACCAAGACCTGTCAGTTCTGTGCCATAGGTCAGTCGCTCGCAGCCGGACGCACAATAGCCCACAAGACACCAGAGCAACTTGCGGAAGTTGCCAGGGCCGCGGTCGAGCTGGACGATATCAAACACATGGTGCTGACCACAGGTACTCCGAAGGGGTCGGATCGTGGGGCGGCCGTCATGGTCGAAAGCGTGAAGGCAATCAAGGCTGCCGTCGACATTCCCGTTCAGGCGCAATGCGAACCGCCGGAAGATGATATCTGGCATTCTCGCATGAAAGAGGCCGGTGTCGATGCGCTCGGAATGCATCTTGAGGCGGTGACACCCGATGTCCGCAAACGGATCATGCCTGGAAAGGCGCAGGTCGGGATTGAAAAGTATTTCGATTCCTTTCGCGCAGCGGTGCCAGTGTTCGGTCGCGGTCAGGTTTCAACCTATATTCTTGCTGGGCTCGGCGACACAGCCGACGCCATTTTGAAAACAAGCCAAAAACTCATCGAAATCGGCGTCTATCCGTTCGTCGTGCCCTTTGTGCCCGTCTCGGGTACGCCCTTGGAAAGTCATCCTGCACCCACCGCTGAGTTTATGGACTCCATTTTGCGGCCTTTGTCGAAAATGGTTGTCGATGGCGGATTGCGTGCTGAGGACATCAAGGCCGGGTGTGGACGGTGCGGCGCATGTTCAGCGCTTTCTGTCTATGAAAAGCTTCAGGTGCGGTGACATGTTCGAATTTGGCCGAAAGCCGTTTCTCTCGCCGCAGTTTTCCATCAAGGCTGCGTCCGCACCTTGGGAGTTCGCCGGGGCGACAGCACTGCGCATAAAGGTTTTCTGTGAAGAGCAGCAGATCTTTCAAGGGCATGATCGTGACGATGTGGACCACCGGGCTCTGCCTCTAGTCGCTCTGTCGACAATAGCGGGTGAGGCCGATGAAGTTGTTGGCACTGTCAGGATCCACGAGGAAGAACCTCGTATCTGGTGGGGATCACGCCTGGCAGTCGCTGAGTCTCACCGCCGTGTGGGGCGGCTTGGTGCTGAACTCATCAGGCTTGCGGTTTCTTCTGCCAATGCTTTCGGCTGTGACCGGTTTTATGCACATGTTCAGGAACAGAACGTCCGACTATTCGAACGCCTGCATTGGTCGTGTCTTGAAGCCATCGATATTCACGGCAAGCGCCACATGAAAATGGAGGCGAACCTGAACGCGTATCCTCCTTTCGAAAAACCGGCACTCGGTTGGACCATGCCCTTGAGGGGGCGGCAATGACCGAACTGAGCTGGCCGGACACGTTATCGGGGATCGCAAAGCTTTTGCGGGACGATCCCGGATTGATGGGCAAACGCGACATCGATGCATCCTGCGGCATACTCGGCCTTAGCCAGACAGCGCCTGGCCGGCCCGGCGATGACGCTGCCATTTTACCAGATGGCGACGACTATCTGCTGTTTGCCATTGAGGGCTTCATCAACGCATTTGTCGAGGCAGATCCCTGGTTTGCGGGATGGTGCAGCATCATGGTCAACATGTCCGACATTCTGGCAATGGGTGGACGGCCTATCGCCGTGACGGATGCGATATGGACGGCAGAAACATCGAAGGCCGAACTGATTTTGGAAGGAATGCGGGCTGCATCGCAGACCTACGATATTCCGATAGTCGGCGGTCATACCAATTTCAGAGCAGGACAGAGCCAGCTTGCTGTTTCGATACTGGGCCGTGCAAAGAGGTTGATCACCAGCTTTGATGCGGCTCCGGGCGACAAGCTGATTGCGGCGATTGACCACCGCGGCGGATACAGGGCGCCTTTTAACAATTGGCAAGCGGTTCTCGATGCGCCGGCTGAACAACTGCGCCAGGATACCGAAGTTTTGCCACGTCTTGCTGAAGACGGTTTGTGTGCAGCTGGGAAAGACATTTCACAAGGAGGGCTTGTCGGCACTTCACTCATGCTTGCGGAATGTTCAGGGGTTGCGATCAAGCTTTCGCTTGAGTGTATACAACCGCCCCCAGGCGTTCCGCTTGCGCGCTGGTTGGTCACATTTCCCTCCTTTGGTTTTCTTCTCAGTGCACCGACAGACACTACGAGTGCAGTTGTTGCCCGGTTTCAGGAAAGGGGCATCTGGGCGGCCGAAGTTGGAGAAGCGTCCCAAGGTTCAACCGTTTCATTGTCCCTTGAAGGAGAGGAAGAGGTTCTCTGGGACCATCGACAAAGCCCCTACCTCGGACTGAAGCCAAGGGAGGTGGCCAATGCCTGACCTGACATTTCGGATCCGGTGGCCCAATGGTGACGAGGAGGCTTGTTATTCGCCATCCTCGATAATCCGCAACTTCTTCCAAGAGGGCGAGGCTTATCCGCTCAATGAGTTCGTCGATCTCAGTGAGAAGGCGTTCGAAGCTGCCAGCGAACGGGTTCGTGCGGTGCATGGTTATCCGTGTTCTCGAGCAGCGTCCCAGTTGGCAACCCTGAAGACTAGATCCAACACTTTTGAAACTTACCCCGATGCAACCGTTACCTTTCTTCGGTTTGATGCCGGACTTGCAAGCAGGACATCGTCATGACCAGCAATACCTATGTTTCCATCCCTGTTGTCATTGTGGGAGGTGGGCAGGCCGGCTTGTCCGCCAGCTACTGTCTCCGCAAGAAGAATATCGAACATGTCGTATTGGAGCGGTATCGCTTTGCTCATCAATGGCGGGAAAACCGCTGGGACAGCTTTTGCCTGGTGACGCCGAATTGGCAGTGCAAGCTGCCGGACTTTCCTTATACCGGCAACGATCCGCACGGGTTCATGTTGAAAGATGAAATCGTCGAGTATCTTGAGGCCTTCGTTCGCAGCTTCGACCCTCCGCTCAAGGAAGGTGTCACGGTAACTGAAGTCAGCAGACGTGACGATGGGAGGTTCGTCGTTTGCACGAATGAACAAAACTACCTTGCCGAACAGGTGGTGATTGCATCGGGAGGTTATGACATACCGATCATTCCTTCCTTCGCCGAAGAAATCGATCCGTCCATTTTTCAGATCCAGGCCGGAGACTACAAGTCACCCGCTCAACTTCCGGAGGGAAATGTACTCGTTGTCGGAGCCGGCCAGTCCGGTGTTCAGATCATGGAAGATCTGAAGCTTGCAGGCCGGAAAGTACATCTCGCAGTTGGCCCGGCACCGAGAGCACCACGCATGTACAGGGGGCGGGATGCCACCGACTGGCTCTACGACATGGGCCATTATGACCTGACCATGCGTGATCATCCCCAAGGTGAGGCAGTTCACGAGAAGACCAATCACTACCTGACAGGCCGCGACGGGGGGCATGAGATAGATTTGCGGAAATTCGCGCTCGACGGTGTCACCCTCTATGGAAGTCTGTCTGGAGCATCCGGGTCCGAGGCTGTGTTTGCTCAGGATTTGGAAAAAAATCTTGATGATGCCGATGAAAGTTATGTCGGTATCCGAAAGGCGATTGACGACTATATCGCCACAAACGGTATCGATGCGCCGGAAGAAAAACCTTTTGAGAAAGTCTGGCGACCCGAGCAGGAGCCCTCGCAGCTCGATTTTGACAGACAGAACATCACGTCTCTTGTCTGGGCGATCGGCTTTCGGCCGGACTATTCCTGGCTGAAGGTTGATGTTCTAAACGCGCGCGGGCGTCCGATTTACGACCGCGGTGTGTGCACGGTTAAGGGACTCTATTTTCTGGGGCTGGGGTGGCTGAACACCTGGGGGTCCGGGCGTTTTCTGGGTGTGGGCGACGATGCGCAATATCTCAGTGAACAGATTGAAACCCTGCACGAGACCAACAGAGCCACGCTCAGCAAGGTCTCCTGATTGAAACCATGAAAAGCTCAGCAGAACTTGTCGAAATTTCCAAAGAGCGGTCGCAAGGCGGTTGGCAAAGCAGTCAAACGCTCGGGATGCCCGAGCTTGGGTATGCAGGCCTGTCCGAGAATTGGATGCTCAAGACACTCGGGCACCGTCATTGGCGTCTGATCGCGACTGCCTCCGGTCAGCAACATGCCAGCTTCAAGGATCGGAGAGGCAATGATGTCTATGCTGCTTTCTGTGCATTGTCGGTGGATTGTCCGGGTCTCTTTCTTGCCGATCTCGATGACAGTCTGGAGACAGTCTCAAAACTCTACCGGGTCTCGCGCGCCCGCCTGGCTTCGCTGCATGTCCTGAAGCTCAAAGGTGAACCAATTGCATCGGTCTGCTTGGTGTCGACTTTTGTCTCCCGCATGGTGGCTGGCGAAAACGCGAGCGTTGCCAGAGTGGATTTTGCCGGGCTTCCCGCACTACCGGCATTGCCTGCCGACTTAGATTTTCCCTACCATGCCGCCAGACTTGCCCGTTCTGGTGCGGATGGGCATCTTGGCTTGCGCATGTTCCAGGCAGAAGGCAGAGATCCAGACCTCGTCTACAGCACCTGTCCGTCCCTAGACTTCAACCGCGCTGGGCTAATGTATTTTCCATCGTTTGTAGCTGCCGCGGAAAGAGCAGCGTCAGATCGCTTCGGCAAAAGGGCGCATCATTTTGCGCTGCGGCGGCGGGATGTCTTGTTCTTTGGGAACCTTGAACTCAATGAATCTCTTGCGGTTCGAATAGCTGATTGGATCGAGACAGAGCAAGCAGTCAAGGCTTCACTGCTGTTGACAGGAAAGAACGAACGCCGGGTCTGCGAAGTCTTTTGTGAATATGGAAAAATGAACTGAAGGCAGGACCGTTTGTCGGCCCCACACGTTTTTCCAAACGGCTTTGCCGTTGCTGCTGGTTCACTCTCCGGCACTTGCTGAGTGCCATGGCGGAGATTTCAAACGCCGGGACTGGCGTCATCACGATCCCGCAGTCAGCCAAAGGCTTCTACCAGGAGAGCCTTGCGATCTAGGACCTATTTCCGCTCTAGTGTCGGGAACTCCCAAACCTGTCGGCGATTCCGATGGCTGGTTGGTAGGTGGCATTGATGCCGTGGGTATTTCCGTCAGACGGGTTTTCAGGGTAGGCGTATCGATGAATTCAATTTCAGACGAACTTAATCTCAGGTACGGCGAATTGATTGACCTCCATGGTCTGGCTGCTGAAGCCAAGGTGCTCAAGAGTATGCTGGAGCGTGGGTCTTGTCGTTTATTCCAAGACAGGCAAGTGGAGCCTGGACTTTTCGGGCTGTTGTGTGCTGCGGCCCTGGCATCGCCCACCAAAAGCGATCTTCAACAGCGCGACATCATCATTGTCCGTGACGAGACGATCAAGGAACGTCTCTTGCAAATGGCCGGTTCGGCTGCGTGGCTCGGCAAGGTTCCGAACATTGCCGTCTTCTGCGGAAACAACAGGCGGCAGCGACAGCTTCACGCCTTGCGCGGCCGCACTTTTGCAAACGACCATCTGGATGCATTTTTCAATGCCGCCGTCGATGCTGGTATTGCGCTGTCGGCATTCGTCACTGCCGCCGAGGCTGTCGGCCTCGGGTGTTGTCCAATCAGTGCCATTCGGAACGAAGCTGGCCTTGTCAGCGAACTTCTGGCGTTGCCGGACCACGTGTTTCCCGTTGCCGGGCTGGCATTCGGCTATCCAGTACAGGAGACACCGACGATCAGCCTGCGCCTGCCCTTGTCCGTAACCGTGCACGAAGACTGCTACCACGAAGACGGCCCGGAGCAAGTCATCACCGACTATGACACCAGGAGGGAAGCACAGCAGCCCTATGACAGTCAGCGTGCGACGGAAGTCTTTGGAACAGCAACGACCTATGGCTGGTCAGAGGACAAAAGCCGCCAGTATTCCCTGCCTGAACGCGACGCTTTTGGAGCGTTTGTCCGAGCCAAGGGCTTCAATCTGTCCTGAGGATGACCGTCGTGACCAAGTCAATGCGGGACTGTGTGCGGCTGGTCCAAGGGTTTTCCAGCCGGGTTTTCATTGCCTCGGGGTGACGAGGTTCACCATCAGGCGGAACGCGCCAGGAACGAGCTTTTCCATTTGATGATGCAGGATCAGAGCGCAATGGACATGCCGTCCACGGCCGATGTCGGCGGATAGAAGCGACCCTTTGTGGGGCGCTTCGTCTGGGTCAGACATTTGCAACAGGGGCACGTATTGCGGATCCCATGATTTTGCAAAGTAAAGTCCGCGCTCCTTGTGCCAGCCGGACCAGTCATCTGCCCCAATGATGTTCGGTTCGTTAAGGAGCGGATGCGTGGGATCAAGGACGGTCACCTCCGCGGCTTCGTCAGTCACGCGCCAGCGCAGCGACGGTTGACCGATTTCAAGAGGCGCCGGAGGTGTTGAGGACGGGTGCCAGTTGTCCCACGGGCGGTGGTAAAGCGTCAGCAGTGTGCCTCCGTTTGAAACCCAACGGTGTAAGGCAGGCAGTGCCTCAAATACGTCAGAGCGGGACTTTATAGCGAAAATTCCGATGACAATGGTGTCAAACCGTGAAAGCGCCGCATCGGTTTCAAGGTCGTCCTGTGAAATCTGGCTGACGTTCAGGCCAAGCTGCTCAAGCCAATAGTCGACGCGGTCATTGCCGCCTCCGGCATACCCAATTCGCGCGGTTGTCGTTCCTGCGTCTACGACCCGTATCGAAACCTTTGCCAGCTGGCAAAGGGAACGGCGCGGAAGATCGGCGCGTGTGATGGACTGAACGCTCTGGGCCGGAATGCCTTCGAGAAGCAGAGGCAGATGATAAAGTCCCTTGGCGAGATTGCCCGAAGTTGCAATATCAAACCCTGTTTCGGTTCTATTGGCGGCCCAACCCTCCGGCGTATCCAGTGTCTTTGAGGCGTCTGGCGGCGTAACATTGCCGAGCCTGATGGAAATGTTATCGGCAGGGGCGGAGAGGTTCACAACCACCGAGGATGGTGTCAGGTCGGCACTTCGTTCTGGCAGAACTTGTGGTGGAATGTCGAATGGAATGTGGGTTCTACTTTTGACGCCATGGGTCGTCAGCTCAAGCTTTAGGCATGGCGCGTCCGGTTGATGAGGGAGGTATCGGGACGGGTAAGGATCACTGATCGGGGCATTGACGGTCCGGACCGAGGTCAGGTCACCTTCCCAGTGACCGGGAAGGTGGAGTGAAAGATCAAGTTGCTCAGCATCGCCTTGATCTATTTCAGTCGAAATTGATGCCTGGTCGGTTGGCTCTAGGGTGTCTTTTTCAAGCCAGCCATGGCAATCGACTTGAGCTGCGACCCGTATAAGTGTTGAGAGCTGGCTTTCTTTGCGCGCAACTCTGTGGCTATGCGCCGGAGAGATGTCCGCAGCTGCTGCCCGCAAATGAGAAAGGGCAGCGCTTGCATGTTTCAAAATGGCTGAAGCATCAGGGAAAGCGCCGAGTGCCGCTTCGATTTCCGACTGAGCGTTGGCCAGTTCTGGCGTGTCGCCAAGGTCCTTTAGAGTTGATGGCAGGCCAGCCTCCAGGGAGGCTTCACCATCTGGCAGATGGCAGACTTTCAGGTGTAGAGGCCAGCTGTGTTCGCGGCCTTTGGGGATCCATCGACCCATTCCCTGGCTCTGGTGAAATGCCCGGCTTTGTTCGCCGAGTTGAAAGAAGGTGGCTCCGGTGACCGGATCCCGTCCAAGACCGGAAACCTCGATTGTTGCCGGCGGCGGTGGCAGGTCATCATCATAGGATTGCCCCGCGCCAGACCAGGCGGGCAAATACATTTTGGAAACCTGCCATGCTGGGTAACTGCTTTCGGTATAAGCAGGGTCGGCCGCCAAAACTATCGCTTCCTCGGCCGCCTGGGTCATGGCCCGGTGGTGGCCGTGTTGTCCAGGTACATCAAGAAATGTAGGGCAGATGATGTCAGGGCGTTCCTCACGCAGAATATCGACGAAGCGTTTCAGCGTTCGTTTGTGATCCCAGGTCCGCAAGGTATCGATGCCCGACTTGGAAAAACCGAAATCGAAAATCGTATCGTCGGGAGTTTCCGACAGCCAATAAAGGCGCATGTTGAGAATGTCGGCAGCCTGTTCCATTTCCGCAGTTCGCAGAACTCCGAGTGCAGCACCCGCCTCGCGTCCCATGATGTTTTGCCCGCCTTCGCCGCGCGTCGAACAGGCGTAGGAAAGGTCAATGCCGTGGTTGAGACTGAAACTTGCCAGCATCTGGGACGTCTCGTCGTCCGGATGGGCACCGGTATTCATGAAAGATATGACCGAGCGCAAGGGGACCAGAGCCCGCCAGAGCTGAACCAGAAAAGGGTCGGCCTTCTGCCGGGCTATCCGGTGCAGATCTGTCAGTGGCATGGATGTGTCCTCAGGTTCAAGAAACGGTAATTGGAGTGAAGGCGCTGTGCAGGACCAGTGACGCTGCACCGAGGGTTGCGGTCAGTCGCCCGCATGTCCCGCGTTGCAGCCTTGGCAGCAAATTGTCGTTGCGATTGGCAATCGACGCGGCCGGAAGCGGGCAGTTTGAAATCAGGTGGTCGATGAGCTCGGGCGGCATCGCGCCGCCGAGGATAATGGTCTGCGGATCGAGCAGGTTCTCTAGTGTCAGAACCGCATGCCCCAAAGCGTTTGCCGCTCTTTCAAGCCAGTCTGCCAGTCGTTGATCCTGTGCACTGAAGAGATCTGAAATCCCGTCCAGATCTATCGGGCTCTTGCTGCCAATATAGGTCTGAATGGAATCCCGGCTGAGCAGGCTTTCCAGGGGAGCTGGACCGTTTGGCCCCGGGAAGGGTATGTGGCCAACTTCTCCCGCATTTCCGAAGGCCCCTGACACGAGCCTGCCATCCTGGACAATTCCGAGGCCAAGCCCACGACCAAAATAGAGAAACGCGTAGCAACCAATGCCTTGCGCGACACCGGTCAGGCTTTCAGAGAGCGCGGCGGCATTCGCGTCGTTGGAGAGTTCGACCACGCCTCCGAGCGTTTCCTTGAAAAGGCTTTGTGCGTCTGTATTCTCCCAGCCCTTGAGGTCTGAGCTACGCCCGGTGAGGCCCGTGTCACCGAACGGTCCGGGCATGACGATGCCGTTTCCAAGGATTGCGTCCAGCGAAATGGGCGATGAGGCAATCATGGCATCGCGCAAGCGCAAAACATGGTCGCAGACAGCTGCCGGCGAATTGTCTTCCAGTGCCGTGCGCTGTGTACTGATCTGGGCGCCGGCAAGATCGACAAGCGCGGTGAAGATCGCATCGGGTCTGATTTCGACCCCAAAGGCGTAGGCTCCTTTGGGGTTCAGACCGTATTGGACGGCTGGCAGGCCACGGCCTGAAACTCTGGTCCCTTTTTCTTCGATGAGGCCATCAGCCAGCAATTCAGCAATGATGTTGGACGCGGCTTGTGTCGTCAGCCCGAGCGAACGTCCGATTTCGGCACGACCCATCGTGCCAGCCGCCTGAATGCTGCCGAGGACCGCCTGCCGGTTCCGGTTCCGGCTACGCAATGGGTTGGACCCTCTGATTTGCGTCTCGATTTTCATGTCCGATCTAATAACTCAAGAAAATTGACAATTCAATTTATTTGACTTAATCAATTTTCATGTAGGCGGCAAAGACCGTCCCTCCAGACCAAGCGTGCACGCATCCAGACGGGAGCATCATCAATGTCCAAATACATGAAGCGCATGGCGCTGAGTGGGTTAACCGCTCTGGCCACTTTGTTCGGCAGTTCTGCAATGGCTGTCGAAATCGAATACTGGCAGTATTTCTTCGACGCACGTGTTGATGCGATGGAGCAGCTGATCGAAAAATTCGAGGAAGCCAATCCCGACATCACCGTGAAGATGACTCATTTCCCTTATGCGGATTATCGCACCAAGGTTGCAGCGGCCATTCCAGCCGGTGAGGGGCCGGACGTGGTTCAGCTGTTCTACGGCTGGCTGAATGACTATATCGAGGCGGACCTCATCCAGCCGTTGCCGAAAGACCAGTTTGATCCGGCGGCCATCGATGCAGAATTCTTCCCGATGGTTCAGGCGATGAAACGGGACGGCGCCTATTACGCTTTGCCGACGGCCGTGCGTTCGCTGGCACTGTTTTACAACACTCGGCTTTTTGATGAGGCAGGAATAGAAAATCCGCCCGAGACGCTTGATGAACTTGTCGAGGCCGCCAAGAAGCTGACAAAGGTCGATGGCGCTGGCAACATCACACAGGTCGGCATTACCACCGGCATGACCGCGCAGGACCACCATTGGTGGCGCGAGGTCCTGGTGCGTCAGTTCGGCGGTGAGCCTTACAAGGAAGACTACAAGACCGTGAACTACACGGACGATGCCGGACTGGCCGCATTGAATTTCTATGTAGACTTGGAAAAAGAGCACAAAGTCACTCAGTCCGGTTTCATGGACGAGCCGCAGGCGGCCTTCAAGGGCAACCGTGCCGGCATGCACATTGACGGCTCTTTCCGGATCGGATCCCTGAACAAGGTTCGCGGCCTCAAATGGGGCGTCGCGGAGC
Source organism: Labrenzia sp. THAF82 (assembly GCF_009363435.1). Taxonomy (GTDB): domain Bacteria; phylum Pseudomonadota; class Alphaproteobacteria; order Rhizobiales; family Stappiaceae; genus Roseibium; species Roseibium porphyridii. Next base: position 1,776,378 of record NZ_CP045354.1, read on the forward strand.
TGCCGGCCGGGCCTGACGGCAAGAGGTCGAACTATTCATCTTATTGGGTGAACGGCATTACCTCCAAGGCGGAAGGCGAGAAATACGACGCGGCCGTGAAGTTCCTGCAGTACCTGACCTCCGACGAGGCAATGCAGCTCTGGCTCGATGTTGTTGGCGAGTTGCCGGCAAAGCCTTCGGTCGGCATGGTTGAGGCAAACGCAAATGATCCGACTTTCGGGCCGTTCATTCGCGGACTTGCCTACGCCAACACCACCAAGTTTGCCAATGAATCCGCACAACGCCAGGCAATGGTGGACATGGTGGCAAGGATCGACATCGAAGGTCAGGACCCGGCAGAGAGCTTGGCTGCTGCCGCAGCCGAAGAGCAGAAGATCCTCGACGACTACTACAAGTAAGACCGACTAAGCGAACGGGCTGCCGCCTTGCGGCAGTCCTTTTTTCAACGATCGCACGGTGCGGCATGTCTGCCTACAAGAACCTCTCCATCAGGCAAAAGCAGATTGTATGGGCATGGCTGTTTCTGGCGATCCCGGTCCTGTTTTATGTGGTGATCCGTTTTTATCCGACGGGCACGGCCTTCGTGATTTCCTTTCAGGAGTGGAACCTCCTTGGCAAGCGCACCTGGACCGGGCTGGAAAACTACGAAAAACTCTGGAACGATCCGGTCTTCTGGAAAGTCTTCCGAAACACGTTTGCCTACCTTTTGCTTGGTACACCCGTTTCGCTGGTGATCAGCTTTGTCATTGCTTACCACCTCGACAAGACACGCTTTCTGCACGGCTTCCTGCGGATGCTTTATTTCCTCCCGTTCATGACGTCTGCGGTTGCCATGGCGTGGGTGTGGCGGTGGTTCTATCAACCGGTGCCAATCGGCCTTTTTAACAATATGCTGGCTTCGATCGGAATTCCCCAGATCGAGTTCCTGAATTCGACGACCAATGCCCTGCCGTCCATTCTGGCGCCGGCAATCTGGGCGGGGCTTGGATTTCAGGTCATCATTTTCATGGCGGGCTTACGCGCTATTCCCGTAAGTTACTATGAGGCTGCCAAGATCGACGGGGTCGGCTGGTGGACGGTGCTCACCCGCATCACGTTGCCTCTCCTCAAACCCACGATCGTGTTCATTGTGGTCTTCTCGTCGATCGGTTTCCTTCGGATCTTCGATCATGTTTTCAACATGACGACGAACAATCCGGGCGGGCCGCTCAATTCCACGAAACCGTTGGTTCTGATGATCTACGAAACGGCCTTCAGCAGCTTTGACATGGGCTATGCCGCGGCGCAGACGGTTGTCCTCTTTCTTATCTTGCTGGTGGTCAGCCTTCTTCAGCTTTGGATCCTGAAGGGGGACAACACATGAGCCTCGCAACCAATCCCGGTCAGCTGCCACGCGCCGCAGCCGATGCCGTCTTCACTACGCAAACCAAAAAAACCGCCAATATGGGTCAGATCTTGCGGTGGATGGTTCTGTTTCTCGGCGGAATTTTGATGATCGCGCCGATCGTCTACATGATCTCGACGTCGTTGAAGTGGCCGCATGAAGTCTACAACGTCAATCTGATCCCGGAAGAGCCGACGATCGAGAACTACACTTATGTTCTTGAAGACGGGCGCTTTTATCTCTGGTTTGTGAACTCCATCATCATTGCGCTGATTACCACAGTGTCGAACCTCTTCTTCGACAGCCTGGTCGGGTACACTTTGTGCAAATTCCGCTTTCCGGGCCGCTACATCGTCTTCATTGCCATCTTGTCGACACTGATGATCCCAACAGAGATGCTGGTCATTCCCTGGTACACGATGAGCCAGGCTTTCGGCTGGCTCGACAGTTATTGGGGCATCATGTTCCCGGGGCTGATGACAGCTTTCGGGACGTTCCTGATGAAGCAGTTTTTCGAAAGCGTTCCGAATGACTTCCTCGAAGCAGCCCGCATCGACGGTCTGAATGAATTCCAGATCTGGTGGAAGATCGCCATGCCACTGGTCAAGCCAGCCTTGGCTGCTTTGGCGATTTTTGTGTTTCTCGGCAATTGGACAGCTTTCCTCTGGCCGTTGATCGTCACGAACTCAGTTGAGATGTATACGGTCCCGGTCGGTCTTTCTGGGTTTGGAGACGAAGTCGATGTTGCCTGGGAACTGATCATGACCGGCGCGGCGATTTCCACGATCCCGACTCTTATCGTTTTTCTGATTTTCCAGCGCTTCATTATTCGAGGCGTCGTTATGGCAGGGCTCAAGGGATGACCGGACCAGTGAAGGACACCTCTCAATTCCCCGATCCTGTCTACAAGGAGACCGTGCTTTCGGACCTCTTTGAAGGCGTGAAGGCAAACTATGCCGGGCATATGGCAGCCATCAACAAGGCCCATCTGGTCATGTTGTCGGAAACAGGCATTTTGCAGCCGGATCAGGTGAAGCCTCTTGCCGCTGCATTGTTCGAGATCGATAATGATGTCGATGTGGCGTCGCTGGTCTACACCGGCGAACACGAAGACTATTTCTTCTACGTGGAAGCGCTGCTGCGCCGGAAGCTCGGCGACCTTGGGGGTATGCTGCATACCGCAAGATCCCGCAACGACATGGACCACACCTTGTTCAAGCTGGCGTTGAGAACGCGCATGGACAGGTTATGGGGGGAGGCTGAGAACCTAGCCCGAACTTTCATCAACAAGGCAGAGCGCGAAGCTGAGACCCTGATTGTTGCCTATACCCATGGCCAACCCGCTCAGCCATCCACTTTCGGTCACTATCTGTGCGCAGCGCTGGAAGTTCTCTTGCGGGATATGGAACGTCTCGCACTTGCCATCGATACGATCGATCATTGCCCGATGGGCGCAGCTGCGATCACCACGACTGGCTTTCCGATAGACCGGCAACGAATGGCTGTGCTGCTTGGTTTCGAAACTCCTGTGCTGAATTCGTACGGGTGCATCGCGTCCGTGGACTATGTCACCGGACTCTATTCGGCACTCAAACTGGTCTATGTCCACCTTGGTCGTTTGATTCAGGATCTGGCATTCTGGTCTTCTTTCGAGGTCGGCCAGCTTTATGTGCCCAACAGCTTCGTTCAAATAAGCTCGATCATGCCGCAAAAACGCAATCCGGTACCGATCGAGCATATGCGTCATCTGTCTGCTGTCACGGCGGGGCGCTGCGACGTCATGGTCGACACAATGCGAAATACACCCTTCACTGACATGAATGATAGCGAAGGCGAGGTGCAGCAAGCCGGATACGCGACTTTTGAAAGCGGTAGCAGGGTTCTGAGATTGCTAGCTGCGTTCGTTTCCGCGGCCCGGATCGATGAAGACCGGGTGCGCAAGAACGCAGACGCTGCCTGTGTCACCATAACCGAATTGGCGGATACGCTGGTGCGCGATGAAGGGCTGAGCTTCCGGCAAGCCCACGAGATCGCTGCCGCAACATCGAAGGGCGTGCTTGCAGAAGAAACCTCGCTAAGAGACGGGTTCAATCATTTCAAAGCAGCTTTTGCCCAGGAAACCGGACGGGACCCGCGTTTGAGCTCTGACGATTACAGAACAGCTGTGTCGCCTGAAAGATTCGTTTCCTGCCGCGATCGCCTTGGTGGGCCTGCACCACAGGCATTGCGTCATGCCCTTGTGAGTTATCGCGACCAGTTGGCGGCGCTTGCAAGCCGGCAAAGCGCGCGCAGGCAGCGCTACGATGCTGCTGCAATCGCGCTCGACCAAACCTTTTCATCGCTTCTGGAGACTTGACCCATGGCGAACCTGTCATTGCACAAGCTGACCAAGTCCTATGGGAAGGTTGAAGTCCTACACGGCATCGATCTGGACATCAAGGACGGCGAATTTGTTGTTTTTGTCGGTCCATCCGGCTGCGGCAAGTCCACAAGTCTGCGCATGATTGCCGGTCTTGAAGACATAACCGCTGGAGAAATCCGGATCGGGGATCGGGTGGTCAACAATCTGGAGCCGAAGGACCGCGACATTGCTATGGTCTTTCAGAACTACGCCATATATCCGCACATGACAGTGCGCAAGAACATTGCCTTCGGCCTCTGGACTTCGAGCCTGAGCAAGGCGGAGAAGGCGAAGCGGATTGAGGATGTCGCTCGCATTTTGGATATGACCGACTTGTTGGAGCGCAAGCCCTCGCAGCTTTCGGGTGGTCAGCGCCAGCGTGTTGCAATCGGCCGTGCGATGGTTCGCCAGCCAGCCGTGTTTCTGTTCGACGAGCCGCTGTCCAATCTCGATGCGCAATTGAGAACCCAGATGCGGCTGGAGATCAAGAAGCTTCATCAGCAGGTTGGCAATACAATCATTTTCGTGACGCATGATCAGGTTGAAGCCATGACGCTTGCCGACCGCATCGTGATCATGAAAGACGGCCATATTCAGCAAGTGGGTACACCGGAAGAGGTTTTTTATTCGCCTGCAAATACCTTCGTGGCGCAATTTATCGGCGCACCATCCATGAACATGATCAGCATCATCGGAGGCGGTGAGCAGATAAGGCTGAAGAGCGGCGGCAGCATCAATCCCGGCAAGACAACTCAGGACGGGCGCGAGATGCTTTTGGGTATCCGGCCGGATGATCTGGCAATTGACACTGAAAACCCGATTGTGACCGGTAAGGTGGTCGTTCGCGAACCGCTCGGTTCTGAGACCCTGATTTATGTGAACGGACCAGAGGGCGAAATCGTTGCGAAAGTGCCAGGCAAGAGCGGCGTTCTGGTAGGAGATGAAGTCAAGCTCGGGGCTGCACCGGAAACGCTGCACTTTTTTGACACTGAAACCGGAGCCGCGTTGGTCTGATGCTGCACTCGGACACATCAGCCCAGGTCCTCTGCATCGGACGGATCTATTGCGATCTGGTTTTTGCCGGCGTTCCCAGAATGCCCAGCCTCGGATCTGAAGTCTTTGCTGAAGGTGTTTCACTGCATGCAGGTGGCGGTGCATTCAATACGGCAGCCGCTTTTGCCGCTCTTGGCTGGCAAACTGCCCTGAGCGGCGTCTTACCGGCCGCACCCTTTGAGGCAAAAATCCTGCAGGAGGGACGCGAAAGAGGGCTGGACCTATCCATGTGCGCACCGGCCGCTCCCAATGCGTCGCCCCAAATTACCGTTGCAATACCCTTGCAAGGGGACAGATCCTTTTTGAGTCAGAAATCCGGGGCTGCCTTTCCTGTTTTGGATCCGTCGGCACCTTCCTCCAGATCAATCAAACACTTGCATATAGGTGAGCTGAAAAGCCTTTGCGAAAGCCCGGATGTGCTTGCAATTGCCCGTCAAGCCGGTTGGAGCATTTCGCTTGATTGCGGCTGGGACGACACATTGCTTGGGCAAGGCAATGAGATGTCCGGCCTTATTCAGGCCGTTGATGTTTTTCTGCCGAACCAGCGTGAATTTGCAGCGCTAACAGCTTCAGGTCTTGAGATCGGCAGCGGACCACTTGTTGTTGTCAAAGAAGGTGCGTCCGGTGCGACGGCAATTCGCGCCGACGCACCGGTACATGCTGCGGCACACTCAGTAGAAGCGATTGATACAACCGGTGCAGGTGATGCCTTCAACGGCGGCTTTTTGTCGGCCTGGCTGGCCCGGGAAGATGTGGTTTCCTGCCTGGCAAATGGCAATCGATGTGGCGCTTTAGCGGTGCAGTCGTCCGGCGGTGCTGCCTGGTCTGTCGGCAATGAACTGGCTTCCTGATCGGATTGCGCAATTCTTAACCTAAAGGATCAGGACGCGAGTGCGTTGTCGAATTCGTGCAGGGGTCTGGTGGGTTCATTCACCAACCACTGCAGATACGTTCCATAGGCTGAACCGGAGACCTTGTCGGCCAGATGTTGCAGCTCTTCCTTGCCAATCCAGCCCTGGTGGTACGCAACTTCCTCCGGGCACGCGATTTTCAGCCGTTGGCGCGATTCAAGCGTCTGTATGAACGAGGCAGCATCCAATAGCGATTGAGGGGTGCCTGCATCGAGCCAGGCAAAGCCTCTACCCAGCCGCTCGACGTGCAGACTGCCACAGTTCAGATAAGCCTTGTTGATGTCAGTGATCTCAAGTTCGCCTCTGGCAGAGGGTTTCAAGGACTTTGCGACATCAACGACATCTGCGTCATAGAAATAGAGGCCGGTAACCGCCCAATCCGTGCACGGTTCGGTGGGCTTTTCGGTGATAGAAACCGCTCGATAATCGGTGTCGAACTCAACCACACCATATCGTTCCGGATCATGAACCTGATAGGCAAAAACCGTTGCACCATTCGACCGGTTTTTTGCTGACAGCATTTTTTCCGGCAAGCCCTTGCCGAAAAAAATATTGTCGCCGAGGATGAGCGAGGCGCGTTCTCCTGCGAGAAAGTCTTCTGCAATCAGGAATGCCTGCGCAATGCCTGCCGGGTGATCCTGAGCAGCATATTGCAACTTGATCCCCCATTGTTGGCCGCTACCAAGCAGGCGCTGAAAGCCGCCGATATCCTGCGGCGTACAGATCACAAGGATTTCCTTGAGCCCGGCGAGCATCAATGTCGTCAGCGGGTAGTAGACCATGGGCTTGTCATAGACCGGCAAGAGCTGTTTCGAACTCGCCAGGGTCATAGGATAAAGACGGCTTCCTGAGCCGCCAGCAAGAACGATACCCTTCAATGCGCATCCCTCCTGGGTCGGGGCAATGCCTGCAGCACATCACTGATGCTCTTCTCGATGGGCGGAAACTTCAGTCCGAAGGCATTCTGGTATTTGTCCATGCTGAGTACCGTCCTCAATGGCCTTACGGCAGGTGTTGCGAATTCGCTCGAGGCAGCTGCGCAGACCTGACAGGTCGGACCGTAAAGTTTGCCGGAGACGGAAATTACCTTTTTTGCCCATTGAAAACGGGTCATTGGTTCCGGGGCTGCCAGATGATAGATGCCGGAATAGCTGGTCCAGTCCACGTCTTCGAGCTGGCGCACGAGGTCCGCAAGTGACTTTGCAAGGTCCAGTGCCGATGTTGGATTGCCGACCTGGTCGGCCACGATACGAAGCTGACGCCCACTGGCAGCTGCAGACAGCAGCCAGGAAACGAAGTTCGATCCGAAAGGTGAATAAAGCCAGGCCGTTCGAAGGACGATGTGTTTGGGGTTAAGTCGACTGACGCTGTTTTCGCCTGCCAGCTTCGACATGCCGTAGGCATTGACCGGGTTTGTGCGATCAGTCTCAACATAAGGTGATCGCTTTTCACCATCGAATACATAGTCGGTTGAGATGTGAATGATCGGAATGTCGTTAACAGCGGAAATCTGAGCAAGATTTCCAGCACCAACGCCATTCACATGATGCGCGTTGTCTGGAAAGCGTTCGGCGTCGTCTACCTTGGTGTAGGCTGCAAGGTTCAACACGAAGTTCGGCCGCAATCGGTCAATCATCGAGCTGCAACTTTGAGCCTTGGTGACGTCCAGCGTGTTTCTGTCAAAGAAACAGAATTCAAGATCGGCTGCTGTATCAGAGACAACTTTCAGAGACTTTGAAAGTTGGCCGTTTTTGCCGGTGACCAGAACCCTGGTTGTCCCCGTCATGCTGTCGCGCTACCGGAAGCGGCAAGTGTCGGGATTTGATGGGGTTGAACGGACGCTTCGAGAGCCTGATCCAGATACCAGCGAACGGTTTCTTCAATACCTTCGTTGAAGCCAACTTCCGGCTTCCATCCGGTTGCTATCTCGACCTTTTTTGGGTCAACGGCATAGCGCCGGTCATGCCCTGGACGGTCAGTGACGAAACGGATCAGGCGTTCATGAGGAGCTTTCTCAGGGACTAGCTTGTCGAACGTCCTGCAAATCAGATGAACCAGATCGAGATTGCAGACTTCGTTGCGGGCTCCGATGGCATAAGTCTGCCCCGGTCTCCCATGTTTCAGAACCAAATGAAGCGCGCGGGCATGATCGGAAACATGGATCCAGTCACGGGTTTGATGCCCATCGCCATAAACCGGGAGCGTCCATCCGTTCATTGCGTGTTTGCAGACCAGCGGGATCAGTTTCTCCGGATATTGTTCCGGGCCGTAGTTGTTAGTGCAGTTGGTGACAATCGCAGGGATTCGATATGTGCGGCACCAGGCCCTCACCAGGTGATCTGACGCGGCCTTGCTGGCTGCATATGGTGATGACGGATTGTAAGGCGTGTCTTCCCTGAAGATGCTGTTGCCACTCAGGTCTGCAAGATCCCCGAACACTTCGTCTGTCGAGACGTGCAGGAACCGAAAGGACGCTGCTTCAGAGCCGTTGCGCGATGCCAGGAACTTTCTGATGGCCTCAAGCAGCACCATCGTGCCTTTGATGTTTGTTTCCACGAAGTCGGTTGCATTTTCGATCGACCGGTCGACATGACTTTCTGCAGCAAGGTTCAGAACCACAGTTGGGCTGAATCGTCTGAGAATCTGATCAACTTTCCCGAAGTTGCATATGTCCGCCTGAACGAGGGTGTAACGCGGGTTCTTGCGGAACTCTGCAACGGCCCTGGTGTTGGCAGCGTAGGTGAGCTTGTCGAGCACGATGATTTCATCGTCAGACTGTTCGAGCAGGTATCGGCACAAAGCGGTGCCAATAAAGCCGGCTCCTCCTGTAATCAGGACAGGCATTCGGACACCTCGATCATGTCAGCATAAGTGAAAACAGGTGGCAGGGCGGTGAACTGCGGGAGGTCCTTGTCCCTGTCAGACAGGTAAGCCGGGTCGTTGCCGAGTTGCCAGTCTATTGCCAGGACCGGATCGTCGAAACGGATCCCGCATTCGCTTTGCGGGGCGTAATTCGCGTCGACCTTGTAAAGGACTTCGGCATTTGGCGTGAGCGTCGAAAACCCATGTGCAAATCCGGCCGGGACAAAGAGCTGATGCCTGTTTTGAGCACTCAGCACTCTTGCGACATGCATGCCAAAGGTTGGCGACCCAAACCGAATGTCCACTGCGACATCCAAGATCGAGCCGCTGGAACAACGAACGAGTTTGGCCTGTTGAAATGGAGGTGCTTGAAAGTGAAGGCCGCGGACAGTCCCTTCTCGCTTGGAAAAGGACAAGTTGTCCTGGACAAAATCGGCAGTTACGCCGAGTGGCTCAAGGGCAGATCTGTTATAGGTTTCAGCAAAATACCCGCGAGCGTCCTGATGACAGGCAGGAACAATCTGCAATACCTCTGCAATTTCCGTCGACATCGCTTTCATGCGTGACCCCGTTCCAGTATCGGCTGTCGCATTTGCTTGCTGTTTTTTGCAGGCGCTGACATTCGGGCGCGCAAAGACGACACCTTCTGCAGCATGGATTGCAGACGCAGGGTGCAGCCTGAGAGTTCAAAGCGGTCAACAACCGTTCTTCTGGCCGCCCTGCGCATGTCGAACCTGCTTTTGGGATCGCTTAGAGCCGCGCAGACTTCGTCGGCAAGTGCATTCGTGTCCCAGAAGTCCACAAGCGTTCCATTGCGCTTATGACGGATCACTTCCTGAACAGGTGCTGTGTTTGACGCAATGATCGGCGCTTCACACGCCATTGCTTCCAGGAACGACCAGGACAGAACAAAAGGATAAGTCAGGTAGACGTGGGCAGCTGACACCTGGAACAGCTTAACGAGGTCCTGATGTGGCACCTGGCCCAGAAAGTGCGCGCGATCCTGAGGCAAGCCGGTTTCCGCTACAAGTCTGTCGCGCAGCTCAGAAGCATTTCCTGTTTGGCGGCCGTAGCTGACCCCGTCGCCGCCGGCAATGACGAACTGTGCCTCCGGGATTTGGGTAGCAACCAGTGCTGCAGCTTTGACGAATTGTGGAAAGCCGCGATAAGGCTCAAGACTGCGGGCTGCAAATGTGACAACCGGATCGCCGGCGGTCAGAAGCCGGCCGTTTGGCAGACGAAAACTCGCAACACTGTCGGGGCGCGCTCGCGAAGTGTCTATGCCCTCGTGCTGAACAACGATCTTTGATTGGAATTCCTGTGGGAAGCGGCTTTTTTGCCAGGCGGTCGGACTGATGCCGATATCAATCTGATCCAGCGTTGCCAGCTGAACCGTATTGCGCAATCGAACCGTTTGGCGATGATGGAGAGACACCTCTTCCGTTGGAGCAAATCCGAGGTCGCCGCCTTGCGGTTGGAAGTAATATTCGCAATAGCCGATGGCGGGTACGTCCGGCAGTGCATCCTTGACGAACAACATGCCACCCCAACCAATATGGCCCATCACGAGGTCAGGTTTTCGGCCATTCAAGCTAAGCTTGTTCAGTATATCGGCAACTCGTCGACCAGCGACGATGTAAGGCACGGAGCCCTTGCCGGAAATTTCACCCGATCGGCCTTGGCCACCCGGTTTGTCACCATATCGAAAAACCCGCAGGCCCGGGACCGGACGATCCATGCTTTCGCAGATGAGCGTTGCCGTCCAACCATCTGAAATCAGGCGCCGGGCCAAGTGAACAAACTGGCCGGGTCCGTGCCGGTGCACAAACACGATATGCATGGATCGTCTCCGGTCAGAACCGGTTCATGTCGAGGCGCGGCGTTGCCCGCTGCAGGTCTGTTGCCCAAAGAACTTCGAGCTTACGCAGCATTGCGAATGTCTCTTCAAGCGCTTGCAAATCTTTTTCGGATTGAACGACCTGATCCTGATTGACCTCATCTGCGGTCTTTATGTCAGCACAAAGCTGTTTGCCCTTGTCCGTGAGGCGGATGCGAGCAGAGCGCCTGTCGCGAGCTGATGCTGTCCGATCAACATATCCAGACTGAACCAGTTGCTTCAGGCTGTAGGATGCGTTCGAGCCGAGATAGTGGCCGCGATCCATGAGATCACGAACGGAAAGATCATCGTCTCCGATAGTAAACAGCAGCATCGCGTGCGCAGGAGAAATGTCGTCGGCACCAATTCGAATGAGATCGATGCGCAAGCGATCGAGATATCGCCGGTACATTCTTTCGATAATTCTTACGAGATCAAAGTGATTTACATGTGGGGCTTGGGGGGCGTTGTTATTCCTGTTTGTGTCGATCGATCTGCTGCCATTTTCCTCAACTCTAGGTTTAATACTCGTCGTGTGGCCATTTAAGCCAGACACCGTCTCTTTAAATATATCGTGCATGTGCCCCGAACTCCCGCCAATATTCGAACTAAATTCGAACTAATCTCATCACTAAATTGCTCCCTTTCTATGCACTTCAGTGCATTCATTGTTTTTAATTTTAACTTTCTACTGCTCGTCAATCGATCGCCACAATTAAAGGCGTTAGTTGACTCGATTTAATCTATAGTCATTCATCATTACTAGGGAAAAGATGTGTCGTTTTCTGGGCAAATTTGATTTTTTTCGCACTTGCGAACACATCTATCGGTTGAATATTTGGAGAATTGTAAATGGCTGAGCAATCAATACCGGCCGCTATTGATCCGTTTCGCCTCATCAGAGAGGCCAGGGTTACCTTTGCAACCGGTTTGGCTGTCGCTGCGATTTTGAGCGGGTTCATCACGCTTTTACAGTTGGTGGTTCCGCTCTTCATGCTCCAGGTCTACGACCGTGTCCTGAACAGTCGGAGCCTCGACACACTTAATATGCTTCTGATCATTGCTGTTGCGGGCCTGGTGCTCTTTGCGGTTCTGGAGTTCATTCGTAGTCAGATTTTTCAGATCATGGGCAGCGAACTGGTTCGGCGGCTCAATCTGACCGCGATCGAGGCCGGTGTGAAATCCTCACTTGAAAAGGGAGGTAGCATGGCCTCCGAAGTGCTGCGTGATCTCAATGATTTGCGGACGTTCATTACGAGCAACGCGATCAGCGCGCCGTTGGAAGCCATGTGGGTGCCTTTGTTCCTGATCGTACTGTTCGCGCTGCATCCCTTCTACGGGCTGCTGGCGGTCGTCTCGGCAGTCACGCTTATCGGTCTCAATCTCTTGTCTGATATGCTGACCCGTCCCTTGTTGAAAGAAGCAAGCACGGCCAACCTTCAAAACGTTGCGACCATCGGGGCAACGCTCCGCCATGCGGAAACGATCGATGCGATGGGGTTGATGCCTGCGCTCTCCAGACGGTGGCGCAAGGGTCAATTGCATGCGGCAGAATTGATGGCCATGGGCAGTCGGCGCGGCAAGGCAATACACGCACTGACCCGCAGCATACGATTTGGAATGCAGATTGCCGTGTTGGCGCTTGGTGCTGATCTTGTCATCAAGGGTGAGGTCACGGCCGGTACGATGATTGCCGCGAGTATCATCATGGGCCGACTGTTGACCCCATTCGACAATATGACTGAAAACTGGCGCCAATGGGTGTTCGCCTTCACTGCCTGGAACAGGGTTCGTGACGTCCTTGAAAACCACTCTTCCTTGCGCCAGACCGTGCCAACGCCACCCAGCCAAGGCGCGCTTAAGGTTGAAAAGCTGGTTTATGCTCCACCAAATGCGCCGGTTCCGGTGATCAAAGGCATTTCGTTTTCGCTTGAACCTGGTGAGGTTCTTGGCGTCGTGGGTGCTTCTGCAGCCGGAAAATCGACGCTTGCCCGCCTGCTTGTCGGTGTGCTCCAGCCGACAACAGGCGGGGTCTTTCTGGACGGGAACAATGTTTACTTGTGGGAGCGGGCCTCTTTCGGTGCCATGGTCGGTTATCTGCCGCAGTCGGTGTCTTTGCTGGACGGAACCGTGAGAGACAACATCTCTCGCATGTATGAAGCGGACCCGCAGATGGTGATCGATGCAGCACGCTCGGCGGGGGTGCACGAGATGATCGGCAGGATGCCGCTGGGTTACGATACACCCGTCGGCGACAATCGGTACACGCTTTCCGGCGGTCAAAAGCAACGTGTTGCCCTGGCGCGAGCCCTTTTCGGAGGACCGCGTTTGCTGGTGCTCGATGAGCCCAATGCAAATCTGGATACCGAGGGAGAGGTTGCGCTGCTGCGTGCCATAGCCGAGGCGCGGGAAAACGAGGCCATTGTCATCGTGATCGCGCACAGGCCGGCCATCATGGAAGTTGCTGACAAGATCCTTGTTCTGGAGGACGGGCGTGTCAGCCAGTTCGGCGACAGAACGGATGTCGTCAGCAGTATCACACGCCGTTTGCCCGCGCCCGGTACCAACCGGTCGCTGCCAGGCAGTGGAGAGGTCGCTTAAGATGTCAGAAGACCAAAGGCAACTCCAAAACAGCCCGACATCCAAAGAGCCTGATGAAGCATTCTGGAAGGCGGGATTGGTGGCGGATGACGCACGTCCACCGAGCCTGAAGAAGCCTTTGTTGGCTGCCGTGTTGGCGGTGGCAATCGGATTCGGCGGGTTTCTACTTTGGGGCTTTACTGCCGATCTGGACAGTGCGGCCGTCGCAACCGGCAGCGTGATTGTTGATAGCAAACGAAAAACAATCAGCCATCTGGAAGGTGGGATCCTGCGACGGCTGCTGGTTCTGGAGGGCGATTTTGTGGATGCCGGACAGCCACTTGTCGAGCTGGACGATACCCGCGCTCGGGCAGAGCTTGCCCAGCTGCGCGGCAAACGCGTCAGCCTGCTTGCCATGTTGTCCCGCCTGAGGGCCGAGCGGGACGGAGCGGAGGCCATCATTTTTCCCAAGGAGCTTCTGGAAAGCGATGCTCCGCTTACGCAAGACGTGCTTGCTGCGGAAAGCCGGTTCTTTGAAAAACGGCGTCAGGTTTACCAGGGCAAACTTTCCTTTCAGCAAAAGGAAATCGAGCAGTATGCCGCACAGATTGAGGCCAATCAGGCTCAGATTGAAGCCACGGGGCAACAGCGTGCATTGCTTGAAGAGCGGGTCGCCGCGCTGACTTCGCTTGCGGAAAAGGGCTTTACGTCGAAGGCCATGCTCAGTGACGTCCAGCTCGAACTGAGTGAGATGATTGGAGACGGCGGTGAGTTGGTCGCGCAAAAGGCGCGTGCTGAAAAAGCGCGGCAGGGGGCGGAAGTGGCGCTCTTGCAGGCCGAACAGGAATGGCAAAGCGACATCGCCAGCAAGATCCTTGAAACGCAGCTTGATCTCAACCTAACCAATGAGCAGATCGTATCGGCAAAGGATGTGCTCGACAGGCTGGTGGTCAATTCACCTCAGGCCGGAATTGTCTCTGACATAGAAACGCGCACGCCGGGTGGTGTCATCGAGCCTGGTAAGGCGATTATGGATATCGTGCCGCGTGACGAAAAGATGCTTGTCGAGGTGCGCATGAATCTCAATGACATTGATTCTGTCAGCGTAGGTTCAGAAGCGCGGATCAGATTGACCGCCTATAACAGGCGTAGCGCCAGTCCACTTGTTGGGCAGGTGACTTTTGTGGCCGCCGATCAGACTGTCGACCCGCAGACACAGGCGGCGTTCTACGTTGTGCGGGCAGAAGTGACACCGGATGCGCTTGAAGGCAGGCCAGACCTGGCTCTTTATCCAGGCATGCCGGCTGAAGTGCTCATTGTTCGTCGTGCCCGCAAGGCGATCGAGTATCTCGTCGAACCGATTTCTGACAGCCTCAATCGAGCCTTCAGGGAAGATTGACCGACCATATTTTTCCCTTTTGAGAAAGCGCACGTGTGTGCCTTTCCGTGCTCGCCGGCATCGCTGCATGCATGGCCATGTTGCATTGCAAAATTATTCAGATCATCTGCAGCCAGAAGATGCAAACATTGGTTGTATTTTCAAGATTAGTTTCACTTTGATTGATCGTTGAATTCGATATTATTATTTTAAGCATCTGAAAAATATATAAAAAAAATACAACCTATAAGAGCTTCTTTGGTTTATTTAATTTTATTTTGAAATTCAAAACAAAAATAGAATAATTTCATTATACTTTCAAAGTATAGAATTGAATAAATTGATTTCAATTTCTATTTTTCAAATTATTGCCTTATTTTTTTCACTATTCTTCTCTTTGCTAACAGTAATAATTGTGTATTGTCAGTGCTGCATAGCGAAAGGCGGACGTTGTGCGGTGCGGTGTGCCGCGATCTGCGGGGCGTCATTTTAACGAGGCAAGTTCAGGAGTTTGCAATGGCTACAATTGAAGGCAGCGCCTTCCAGGATTTCCTGCAAGGTACCAATGCCCAAGACTTTATTTTCGGCTTGGGTGGATCGGACATCATTCTCGGTGACGAGGGCGATGACTTTCTTTTCGGTGGGAACGGCGGTGACGTGATCGCCGGCGAAGATGGCGCCGACAAAATCTTTGGTCAGGGCGGCGAAGACGTCATTCTGGGTGGAGATGGCAGTGACACGATCTTCGGCGGTGGCGGTTCCGACTACATCGAAGGCGGTGACGGTGGCGACATCATTTTCGGTGGTGAAGGTACCGATCTGATTGATGGCGGGGCAGGCAACGATGTGATGTTCGGTGGTGGCAACCACGACGTCTTCGTGTTCACCGGTGGCGGTGGCAATGACATCGTGATGGACTTCCAGGTGGGTGATCTGGTTCAGATCTCCAACAACATCAACAGCACCGGCGTTTCTTCTGCGGCTGATGTTGCCGCACGTGCGACGCAGGTGGGCAACAACACGGTCATTGATCTGGGCAACGGTGACACCGTGACGCTCAACAATGTCGATGCCGATGAGCTTCAGAACAATCCTGAAGGCTACATCGTCGTCTCCTGATAAGCCACGTCCCGGGCGCGCGGTTTTCCGGGCGCCCGAGCGGCGTTTTCCAGCCCGGGGTCTGCGCCGTATTTGCAGGCCCTCAATCGAAGGACGCAGATGCTCGAGACGCTGGGCAAATACGCCGAGGCGGACTTTGAGTCGCCGCAAATCTATCAATTGACGTCGGGGGTCTGCCTTCTTGTGTGGGATCCTCCTCATCAGGTGAATGCAGCTCCACGGCTGGAAGAACAATCCTCGAGCTCATTCGGTTCGATCGCTAGTGTCAGGCTTGCGCGTCTGGATGGTCGATCGCGCATTGTCTGGGCCTTCTCCTTGAAGGAAAAGTCAAGGCTGGATCTTAAGCTTACGGCCGGTGCCATCGGTTCTGAGGCTCGTTTGGCGGTAGATGTTGCCCAATCGATACCGATGGCCGACGCCTTTGCCATCACGAGCGGTCTCAGTCAGGCTGCCTGTGCGGTATTCGTAACGACGTTTCTGAACGCCTGGTCAGGCATGTTCCGGCTGTCACGTTCGCGCAGGTTTGTCGATTTTGCACGCGAGCTTCTGCGCTCTGTCAATGACGCTCCTCCGGTTGTCGAATTCGTGGCGAGTGTCGGAAGGGTGCACATTCTGGAGACGCTTCTCAACAGCGACAGCACCGAACTTCAGACGGCTGTTTTGATCGGCGATTTCGGCATTCAACGTCTTGATAGTTCAACCTGCAACGTCTCTTACAACAACGGCAGGAACAGACTGTTTCTCGGCTCGGTTGAGCTTCATCAGCCGCCGCAAAACGGCTTCCTCGTGCTTGCTGGGGCATGGGGCCTCGCCATTCGCAGGATCGCCGTTGAAAACGCAGGGCGTTCGTTGAGCACCTGGTGGGGGACGAACTCCCGGAAGTTGCCGGAGGTTCGGGACTACCTCATAGCCGAAATCGGAAAACGGTCCGAGGAGACCGAGGCGGCTGTTTTGAATATGCAAGCAAATGAACCGCTAGCAGCGCGACGCCATGGGTCGCTTGCTGAATCAACTTCCTTCTGTTCCATCGAAACAGCCCTGTCTGGTGAGGCCGGTGTTCTGGTTGGAGGTTGGATGCGGGACCCGGGAAAGGCCTATCGCGGGATCGATATTCTCTCAGGAACACATGCACCCATTCCACTGGAACTCATGACGTTTGACGGTGTCCTTCCGGAAACGCAGGGCGGCTACGCAATCAAACGGTTTGTCGCCTTCGCACCAGTTGGCAGCTCATTGCGGCACAACCTTCAGCCCCGTTTCGAGCTCAGGCTGGTGTCGGGCGAACGGGCTTCGCTGGTCCCTCCGCCGCAACCAAGCGACATTTGCGAGGTCAGGGCAAAAGCACTTTCGGTGGCAACACCTCGGCATGTGAGCGATGAAGTCCTGTCCGGCTGCCTGTCGCATATTCTGTCTGAAATTCAGGAGCGCTTTCGTCATTCGGTTGGCGCACCCAAAGAGATTACGTTCGGCACTGTGCTGACGAACCCGACGGTTTCGATTGTCATTCCGCTCTACAAGGTATTCGAGTTCATCAAGGCCCAGCTGGCCGCCTTCTCAACGGACAGCTGGCTTGCGGAAAACGCGGAAATCGTCTTCGTGCTCGACTCGCCTCAGCAGGTCACGCATGTCGAGGACCTGCTCGCCGGCTTTCACTTGCTTTATGGCTTGCCGCTGCGCCTTGTGGTCATGGAACGCAACGGCGGCTATGCCCTTGCCTGCAATGCCGGCGCAGAGGCTGCGCGTGGCCGCTACCTTGCCATGATCAACTCCGATGTCGTGCCGATCGAGGCAGGCTGGTTGGAGCAATTGTGCGCCAGCCTGATGATGGACGAGCAGATCGGGGCGGTCGGCGGCAAACTGCTCTACGCAGATAATGCAATCCAGCACGCAGGCCTGAAATTCATTCAGGACGACAAAGGTCGTTGGTTCAATCACCACTACTACAAGGGCTTTCCGAGACAGTTTCCCGAAGCCAGCTCTTCTCGTGAAGTGCCCGGGGTGACCGGTGCCTGCATGGTGTTGGCGAAGGAAGACTTCGAGACCGTTGGAGGCTTCACCAATGACTACATTGTCGGTGATTACGAAGACAGTGACCTTTGCTTGAAGCTCAGGAAGCTGAACCGGAAGATCTGCTACATCGGTGATGCCGAGCTTTACCATTTTGAGCGGGTTTCCATCCGCAAGAACGATGACTACACCGGCGGTGTCGCCTCACAGTACAATCGCTGGCTTCATCAGTCCCGATGGGAGGACGATATCGTCGCACTGATGGGAGCCGCGGCTCTGCGTGAAGAAGGGTCAAGAGCATGAATTCGCCGGTTCTCATTCGGGATACGGCGGGATTGTTGCCCGTCGCGCTAAGTGGGGAACGACTTGCCGATCTTCAGGCCTACGTTTTGCGCAATCGTTTCCTTCCGGTGCCGCCAAGTGAAGACAACTTTGTCGGAGACGGTGATTATCTTGCCATTGGCACCGAATTCCTCGGGCACTTTATCGAGCTTGGCGGGCTGCGTGCCCACGAGAAAGTGCTCGACATCGGCTGCGGCATTGGCCGGATGGCGGTTCCGCTCACGCAGTTCCTCGATCAGGCGAAAGCGCGCTATGTCGGGTTTGACCCGGCTTCTGCGGGCATCCAGTGGTGTACGCGAAACATCTCATCGGTTTATCCGAACTTTCGTTTCGCGCATCTTGATGTTGCCAACTCGCTCTACAATCCCGAAGGCTATATCCGTGGCAACGAAGTGGCCTTGCCATTTGCGAGCGGTGCTTTCGATTTTGCCATCATGACATCCGTTATCACGCATCTGCCTGCGGATGAAATTGGACCTTATTTCCAGGAAATCGCGCGCCTTCTGGGCAAAGGTGGACGCTTGTTTGTTTCGGCGTTCGTTATGGTTCCGGACAGAAATCCAGACGCTAAGCCGCGCATCGATTTTAAGCGAGTGGGTGAGGGGCCTGCCTGGTTTGCCGATGAAAAGGAACCGATGATGGCAGTCGCTTTCGATGACGGTTTCATCGAAAGCGCCTTGCAAGCCGCAGGATTCGAATTGGCCGTTAAACGATTGGGGCATTGGCGCGGTGGCAGCAATTCTTTGCACTATCAGGATTTTTTCGTTGCCTTGAAGACAAACGCGGAGGTGACGTGATGCGCATTCTCGTTTTTGCCCACAATCACCCGGATCTGCATCCCGGCGGTACGGAAACGGTCGCTCTGGAGCTCGCCAAGGCGTATCGGAAGGCGGGGCATCAATCGCTCTTTGTCGGTGCGACGAACCATTTGCACCGCGAACCGCATCCAGGCACCAGCTTTCAGGCGATCAGTGACAGCGGCGATGAACTGCTGATGTGGGCAGGCCATTTTGACCGGTTCAACATGAGCCAGGTCGATTTGCAGGCCTTTGTTCCTGACATGCGAACTCTGCTTGAAAATTTCCAGCCGGATGTCGTTCATATCCATCATTTGCTGCTCTTCGGCGTCGAACTCCCTGTGCTGTTGCGTCGCGTGCTCCCGGATGTCCGTATTGTCATGACGCTGCACGACTATTACGCGATTTGCGCCAATGACGGCGTCCTGATGAAAAGTCCGGATGAAGCCTGTGCGGCGCTGGGGCCGGGGGGACTTTGTCGCTGTCTTCCGGAAGCCAAACCGAATGACCTGCGTTTGCGGGAACGCTTCATCAAAACACATTTGGCCACAGTGGATGAATTCGTCGCACCAAGTGCGTTCTTGCGGGACGTTTATGTGCGCTGGGGACTTCCGGCTGAGAAGATACGCATCATCAGCAACGGACGACCTGACACCACACCTGTAGCCAGCAGGGCGGCGACAGACGAGCCGAAAACAGTGTTTGGCTACTTTGGAAATCTGACGCCCTGGAAAGGTATCGAAGTCCTCCTTCAGGCAGCTCGTCTGCTTAAGGACAAGGAGCTTGATTTTGAACTCAGGGTTCATGGCGGGGCACCTTTTCAGGACAAGGAATTCGTCAAGCGTATTGACGCTCTCTTTGAAGAAACGGCGCCGAACGTGCAGCGGCTCGGTGCTTACCGACCTGATGAAGTCGCCGGCCTCATGGAACCGGTTGACTGGGTGGTCGTGCCGTCTGTCTGGTGGGAAAACGCCCCCTTGGTCATTGCGGAAGCTCAGCAGCATGGCCGCCCTGTCATAACCAGTGGTGTCGGGGGTATGGCGGAGGCTGTCAAGGACGGCGTGGATGGTCTTCATGTTCGCAAGAATGACCCCGTCAGCCTGGCCATCACCATGGCGACGGCTGCCGGAGACGTCGAACTCTACCGAAATCTAGCGGCAAATGTTCGCACGCCTCCCTCGGTGGCGTCCGTTGCCGAACAGTATCTGGGCCTCTTTCAAGGCCGGCAGTCAACGCCGCGCGCACCTGCTGCGTGAGGAGGATCGAAATGAGTGTGACTTCTCTTGAAAAGGTAAAGAGCGACAACAAGAGTTCCGGATCGGATGTTACCGATGTGGATCAGGTCAAAGCGGTCCCTGCCAGGCTGCAGGGACGCGTCGACGCGTTCGAAAGCGGGCGGCTTTTGGGTTGGGCCTGGGATGCCTCAAGCCCAAGCGACCGCATGACCATTCATGTTTTTCATGACGGCGAACGGGTTCTCAGCAAGGTTGCTGAAAACCCGCGTGTCGATCTGAAACGAAACGGCATTGGCGACGGCAACTATGCCTTCGATATTGAGTTGCCACAGGCTGTAGCCTCTGCTCCGGAAGGCCTGACCGTTATTGCGGAAACACCAGAAGGTGACTCGCAACTCAAGTTGCCGCGACCGAGCGCTGAGGAGCGGGCTGCCGAGGCGGCCGTTGCAATGCCGCTGGCTCTGGTAATGGAGAAGGTTGACCGGTTGATCGTGGCACAGCGCCAAAGCGCCATTGGGCAGCGCGATGCCACCAAGCTGTTGCGTGAGACTGTTCAACGCATCGATGCGCTTGCGTCAAACGAAGGTGAACTTGGCGAAGCGCTTGCCATCCTGAAAGGAGGGCAGGGGGAACTGTCCCAGCGTGTGAAGGAACTCGAAGTCTTCCTGCTCCGGTTCGATACGACGCTGAAGAGTTTTGACAGCCGGCTCACTGAGCTCGGTGACAAAAGCCGGAACAATCTCAAGGTCCACCTGCTTCTGCTGGCAATCCTTCTCGGTTTTGTCGGCGGAATGCTGTTCGCCACGGCCGGTGGCCTTTGGAGGTAGATTGAATGGAGCCAGTCGTCACTTTGGAGGGAGTGCAGAAGTTGCCGAACACCCGGCAGCGTCAGAACGCGGCTTCGAACAATGATAGGACGGACATTTCCGCCGTCCCGGTCGACGGGCATTCACTTCTTTGCGTTGGACTTGATCGCGAAACACTTCTGGTCGCGGGCGTTGGCAACGTTTTTTCAGGTGGCTGGCCAGCCGTTCTCAATGACGATCCGAAGGCAACGGTTTCCTGTACGGTTGCCGTGTTGCAGCACGATGGACGGATGAAGGGTAACAAGACACCATTCGTTGCCGTTCTTTCCCTGCCAGTCGGGCTGGATATCCGGCCAGAACGTCTCACGATCCGGTGCCAGGGTCATTCTCATCCCTATGGGTTCAAGTATCAGGCGGATGACCTCAAAAGCTTCTTCGGCAAAGTGAGTGAGGTTGCGTCCCAGGCGGAGCCGGATGTGATCGACAGCCTGGTTCAAGTGCTGCTGAACTGCGGAGCCACACCGGAAGTCATGGACACAACGGCCAGACTTGTCGACGGCTTCTCGGGGCGTGACGGATTTGTGGAAATTCTGGGATCGTTCGATGAGGGCGACACTTATCTGCAAGGTTGGGCCAAGGCCATTCCTGCCGGTACATGCCGCGTTTTCGTCTTGGGGGACCGTCTTCAGATCGGAGCATTCACTAGCGGACTTTTTGAACGCAAGGACACAGGAGGCAAGGCGGTTGGTTTTTCCGGTCTGCTTACTGTCGAAGGTGGAACGGATGTCCAATCTCTCCGAAAGATCTTTGTTCGAAGCCGGGCAGGCTGGAATGCAGTTCATGTACATGAACGCAAGTCGGTACTGCCGGTCAGGGCCCTGCCGTCGCACATCCGGTCCCTCCTGCCGAAGCTCTCCCCAGCAGGCGATGGCAGGGCCCTTCTGGAAGAGGCCAGCAAGCGTTTCGATGGTCGGGAAACTGTCAGCGAGCTGGATGTACCGGTTCGCGTCGGGATCGACTTCAGCGCTTGTGTGGATCGCGCAGGTGCGCTGCTGTCCGGTTGGCTTCTGGACCCGGAAGAGCGTGTCGACACCGTGTTGTTTCGTTCAGATGGGAAAAGCTGCCGACTTGATGCCCGTTGGACAAACCAGCGGCGTCCGGATGTGACAAGTGCGTTCGAGACACTCTCTCCGTTTTTGACAGGGCCGGATGCGAAACAGCGCCATGGATTTCTCGTTCATGTTCCAGCGCAAGACGGCGTTGTCTTCAAGGAAGCGTATCTTGAACTTGTTCTCAAAGACGGCAGATCGGCTTTCGCCCCGATCGCACTTGGCCGGGCGTCACTGAAACCGGCATTGCGGCGGCTGGTGTCAGGCCTTGATCCTTCTACTGCCTTTCGTCCCGACGTCCTTGAGCGCCACTTTCTGCCCTTTGTACAGGTGGCGGAAGCGCCGGATCCGGCGGTTTCCCAAACCTACGACCTGGGTCCTTTCCCGGAAAGCGCGGTGCTTGCACTGGTTATCGGACTGGATGACGATTTTGAAAGATCCAGAGTACTTCTATCCCTTTGTGCGCTCGACCCGAGCTTGAAGGACTTACCGATTGTCTTGGCAATATCTGACGAGATGGGGCAAGAGCAGATCGAAGACTTTCGCCGGGTCGTCGGGTTTTTCGGGTTGGCCGTTCGATTGGTTCTGGTGAACCATGCCGGCGACGCGCTCGATGCGATCCAGGCAGGCGCCAGCGAAGCGCCGTGCGACACAATCGTTTGTCTTTCTTCTGCGGTTCTGCCGCGGGCACCTGGATGGTTGGAGACGCTGCATTCGGCTTTCCAAGCTCACGATGAAGCCCCGCTGGTCGCGCCAACCATTCTTTATGAAGACGACACTATCAGGTGGGGTGGTGCCTGGATTGAGATGGAGGATGGTCGCCATCAGGTGAAGCAGCACTATCTCGGCTATCCGCGCCGAACCCTTTTGGGAGCGGAAACAACCAAGGTTGCCGCCGTGCCGTTCGACTGCTGTATCTTGTCCCGGTCGGCTCTTGCAGAAGCGGGCGGGTTTTCCCGGAACTATCTCGGCACCGACGAGAAGGGCCTTGATGCGGCATTGCGATTGAAGCTTTCCGGGGTTGGTTCGCTTTGGGTGCCGCAAGTGGAAATGATCCACGCCGATGACGGCGCACCGGCCAATGCCAATTGGAAAAAACTTGTTGCCGAAATCGACCGGCGCAGTTTCGACCGCTTCTGGTCACCAGTCTTGCCGGAGTTGGTGGAGGCCAGGGCATGACCGTATCGCCATCCGAAACAGCGCAAATCTCAGACGATACACTGCGCGTACTGATCATTTCCCATGGGCATCCGACGCTTTCACTCGGCGGTGCGGAAGTCGCATCCTACAATCTCCATCTCGGTCTGAAGGCCCAACCGGGGACGCAGTCCTTTTTCCTTGCAAGGGTCGGAAACGAGTATCCAAGGCACGGTCAATCCGCCCTGATGGGTGTTGATGATGCTGATGATGAATTGCTCTTTCATGCTGACGACTACGATCCCTTTCTTGTCTCCAACCGCAATACCGGTGACCTATGCAGGGATCTGCGCCGCTTCGTGCGCACACTTCGTCCGGATGTTGTTCATTTTCACCATTTTATCGGATTGGGTCTGGAAGCGCTCTATACCGTTCGCGATGCATTGCCCGATGCGATCATTCTTGTGACATTCCATGAGTTTCTGTCGATTTGTCATCATCATGGACAAATGGTCAAAACAAAGGGCCACAAGCTGTGTAAAGCAGCTTCTCCAATCGCCTGTCACGGCTGTTTTCCAGACATCGCACCTGGGGCATTTTTACGTCGTCAGCAGTTCATTCAAGCCATGCTGAGTGTTGCCGACGGCTATGTGTCTCCCAGCCAGTTTCTTGCGGACCGCTATGTTGCCTGGGGGCTGCCTCAGAACAAGATTTCCGTCATTGAAAACGGCTTGAATGTGCGCGAAGCCGCGGATGTCCGTCCAGTTTCCGGGGGCTCTGAACGTCGGTGCCGTTTTGCCTTTTTTGGTCAGATGACACCCTACAAGGGCATCGATGTTCTGTTGGATGCGGTTCATAGGATACCCCAGAGTGTTTGGGGGGACGATGCCACGCTGACCATTCATGGTGGCAATCTGGAACGACAGCCTGAAGAGTTTCGGCAAAGGATCGGCGAACTGCTGGATACGGCTGGCCAACGCGTCCGCTTTGCAGGCAGCTATCAGAATACCGACATGCCGTCCCTCGTACGTCAGGCCGACTGGATAATGATGCCGTCGGTCTGGTGGGAAAACTCTCCTGTGATCATTCAAGAAGCCTTTTTTCACGGCCGTCCGATCATCTGCAGCGACATTGGCGGGATGTCTGAAAAGGTTCGCCCGGGGGTCGATGGTCTGCATGCCCGTGCCTCAAGCCCGGAGGACCTGGCGGATCGCATGTGCGAAGCGCTCACGGACCAAGACCTGTGGAGCCGGCTTCGGGCCGGCATCCAGCCCCCTAAAACCCATCTGGAGAGCGCCGGAGAGCACGTGGTTCTTTATCGCGATGTCATGGAAGGCCGTTCAGCAGCTCTTGCGGACTTGCCGGACACTCTCAAGCAAAGTGCCTGAAAAAGCAAAGGAAACCGGAATGTCCCGTATCCTGGTGATGATACCATCCGGCGAAGTTTATGATCATAACAATGTGCGTTGGTACAGCCACCGGGACATTCAGCGCAACATCAACCACTACCACAATATTGGGGATGCATTTGTCTTCGATTCATCGCTCAAACTGTTGAATTTCGACAAGCTGGATACCCTCACGATCCGGGAATTCAACCCGGACGAAATCGACCGCCTGCGTGAAGAATTCGACTATGTCGTGCTCCGCGGATCCAACTACATCAACGAACAAATGAACTGGGAGCTGTCGGAACAGGTTCTGAACCGGCTTCAGCTGCCGGTGCTGGCATTCGGGATCGGTGCCCAGGCGCCGGTTGACGGAAAACTATCCTTGTCCAACACCACACAGAACGTGCTGCGACTGATTGCGGATTCAACTGCCTCGATCGGAGTTCGCGGCAACTATACGGCTGAGATACTTTCAGATATCGGGATCACAAACACCCGGGTCATTGGTTGCCCGACAGCGTTTCGGCGCAATGACCCTGACATGAAGATCCGTCTGCCAAATATCGATGATGTCAGGAAAGTCGGTGTTACGGTGCGGCGTGAAGTTTCGCCAGCATATGCAAAGGATATCCGGCAATACCTGACCTTCCATCGAGACCTCATCAAGTCGGTCGCGGGCCGCTTCGATACTGTCCTCATGGCCCAAGGTGAGCTTGAAGAGAAGAAGCTGGTTCTGGGCACACAGGATCAGTGTGAAGAGGCAATTGCCGCCCTGCGCAAAAATGCCTGGGTAAGCGAATGGTATCTCGATGACGAGATTGAAGCTCTCTACAGGAACCGACTGTTTTATTCCGACGTCGTTTCCGACTATGACGATTGCGTAAAGGCTTGCGATTTCGTCCTTGGTTATCGCTTGCATGGAAACCTCATGGCTTTGGCCAATGGTGTTCCGGCCCTCTACTTCACCTATGACAGCCGCACACGCGAATTCGCCGACACATTCAGCATTCCGAGTTTCGATGTCTTCGGCGATCAGGTTTTCCGTTTGCGAGACTTTTGGGACCAGAGCCTTTTCGACGCATTCAATCGCGCCTATGCGGACACCTACTTCACCATGAGTGATTTTCTGACTGAGAACCGCGTGGCTCACTTTATGCGCGAGCGAACGACTCTGAGTCATCCTCAAACCGCCCTTGCCATGTAAAATATATTGAATTTGAAAGTAAATTAAAAATACTTTTCTTGTAATAATAATTCCTATTTGTTTGAATAAAATATTCAATAATATAAACATACAAAAAGTTTGACAAAATTCTATGTTGCGCCGCATTATTGTCACAAATAATCATGATTCTTCGGATTGTATACTTGATTTAGGGGCGTTCTCTCCGAAAGGGTCGCTTCGTAGTTCTATTGGGGGCTTGAATGTCAGTCGTGGCCACACAAGATGCGTTTCCGGTAAACAACTCTTCCAGGGAGATCCTGCTATTAAAGGAGCTGACGCTTATCGTCGTCGGTGTCTCTCGTCAGGATATTCCAGGTTCACTTTTGGAAGCGGTCAAAACCGTTTGGTTCGAGGGTGTTGAGGAAGGCTTTGCGCAATTCACGGATGAGAATTCCGGGCGCTTTCAAGTCTCTGAAGCTCCTCTTCTTCCGCTTGCGGTCATCATGGATCCGTCGGCAAGCGATGAGAAAGACAGCTTTCTCAAATGGCTGCAACACAGAGGCGTTACGCAGTTGCCGCCGGTCATCGGCTGGGGACGCGGAAGCGAAGTTGAAGCAATCTCCTCGCTTGTGGGGCTTGTGTCTGAACAAGTCATATCCGGTGCACGCCGCCTGGTGCTGTCCAGCCGGGAGCTCAAGACACTCCGCAGCCTCAACGATGATCTTCAAAATCGCTTCGCTGCGCTTGAAGCATTTTTGAACAGGCACGGTCTCCAGCCGCTCGACCTTCTGTTCAGCAACGAACCTGCGGAAAACCCGCTCAATCCAAACGTACTTGCAAGTGCTTCGGCTGACGGCATCACTCAAATCCTCCCTGTGCCGAGCTCAGGTGTCAGTGGCGTTGCACTTCATGTAGAGCAAGCCGGCTCCAGGCCGGACATCAAGCTGCGTGCCCAGCTCGTGACGCTGGAAGACCTTCGGATCGTCGACACATGGCATTTTTCCAGCGGTGACCTGGCATCCGGCTGGAATATTTTTGGGTTGTCACGTTCAACTGCAGGATTGAAACGGACACTGGAGTTCCGTCTCCAAGCCGAGCAGACCGAAGAGGACGTGCCACGCCTGTCGGTCGGCGGGTTGCAACCTGTCGACATGTTCCACGTGCGGGATGCCGCCAACGGTGTTTCGGTGTTGAAAAACAGTCTAGCGCTTCAGGTTTGGGGCGGCATTCCGGGTGTCTCAATGCCGCAGCACGCCAACTACATACCGGCACAATCTCAACAGGTCGACCTTGACGAAGGTTTCCGGGATGTGCCGATTGCCCCCGGCATTCTAGAACACGCAAGTCTTGCCAATTCCGATGAAGTGTCCTTCGACTTCGAAGCCATCATGCCGCTGCCGACAGAGCGCGCAATCGGGTGCCATCCGCCAGCGGAAGGCATGACGATTGGCTATTTGCCCGCCGCCTGCCCACCGCAGGTCATCCGCATGTCGGCCAAAGCCTTTATCGACAACAACCAGGCGGCAGATATCGAATTTGCTGTTGTGGTTGCGCAGGATCTGGCTGCTGCCAAGGCGCTGTTTTCCGAGGAACGGGAGCAGGCTGTTGGTGAGGCCTTTTCCAGTTGGACTTCAATAACTTACGGCGAGACAGCCCAAGTGAGCGCATTTGCCAGCGAGCAGATCGGCGTTTGGCAGAATGTCTATTTCGCGACACGCATGCGCGAGCCGGGCAACAATGACTTTGCCTGGGCAAAATTCGGTAACTTCCGCGCAGTTGTGAGCGGGTAGGCCGTCATGCTTCAACAAACAGGTTCAAGACCGGGATTGCCGAATGTGCGTCACGCAATATTCGGCGGTTCCGGCATGCCAACGGCCACCGTTGCGATCGTCATACCCGTATTCAAGCACTCGGTTCTGCTGACAGAGGCAATCGACGCAGCTTTGGAGCAGGAAGCGCCCTTCAACATAGCGGTCGTCATCGTCGACGATGGCTGCCCTTATCCTGAAACCGGTCAGACCGCCCGGGCTTACGCGTTGGCCTATGAGAATGTCTACTATCTGAAGAAGGCAAATGGCGGACTGAGTTCTGCACGAAATTACGGGATCGATTTTGCCTTGCGCAGTTTTTCCGATCTTGAGGCAATCTACTTCCTCGATGCAGACAACCGGATCACACCAAGCGCAATCCGGGTGCTCATGGATTTTATGCGCTCCAATGACGAGATCGATTGGGTCTATCCAAACATCGACAAGTTCGGGATTGAGTGGAGCGGAAATTACACGACTGCGTATTCCCGTCTTCTGCACGTCACCTTCGACAATATCTGTGAGGCCGGCAGCCTGGTCTCCAGATCCCTCCTCGATGCCGGCGTTCGTTTTGACGAAAGCATGAAGTCCGGCTTCGAGGACTGGGATTTTTGGCTTCAAGCGATCTCGCTTGGTTTCAAGGGATCGAACTATCCTTTCTTCGGGTTCGAATATCGGCAGCGTGCCGAGAGCATGTTGCGGGACTCGAACCGCACGCGCGACAGCATCCTGAGTTACATTAAGGACAAGCATAAAAAACTGTTCTCGACGGACACTTTGCTGGGCTGGGAACACGAAGAAGCTCCGCGTTTCGTTGCCTTTGGTGCCGACACTTACCTGGTGGATCTCTTCACCGATCCTGTGGCCAAACATGAAACGCACAGCATTGAGGAATTCGTGAAAACCTTCTGGTCGGCGCAAGCCGAGCCGGAGACCTTCGGTGTACCTCCCTTCTGGCTCTGGCTGTCGCCGGCACACAGGGCAGCACTCAATGGCTGTGGCCTGTTGCACAATGTGCTCTGGCTCGGTGAGCGGCTTTCCGCGTCCCACCATTTCGTGGCACTGCGATTTGAAAGCGACAAGGACAAGCTTGCGATCGAAGTCAACACGCTCGGCGACGGTGCCGAACTCTCCAAGAAGCCGCTTGGCTGGATGTGTTCGCTCAGCATCATGAAGCAATGCGTGGAAGACAAATCCGACGACTGGATCAGAACCTTGAGGGGGGCGACCCCATCGCCGAAGATTGCCGAAGTTGTTATCAGAGGGCCGTTTTCAGCTGAAAACATTCAGGGCACAGCCCTCTCGGCTACCAACAGTCTTTTGGCAACGCTCGGGGCGTTGCGGGAATCTGGATATCGGCACGGGCCCGATAAGCGCTGGATCTGGCGCTCCGTCTATTTTCCGGAACGAAGCAAATATTACGAACTGCTCAGGCATAGTGTCGGTGCATCACCGATCATGCCGCGTCTGGCGTCGAAGACAAAACGTCTTCGCGTCGGGCTGCTGTTGCCGATTGCCACATATGGCGGGGTGGAGAAAGTTGCCTATGCGACGGCCCGCGTTCTGAAAAACGCCGGCTGCGAGGTCCATCTCTACGTATTGGGCAAGCCCGTCTATAACCGCATCGCCGACAATGATGGTGTTTTCGACAGCATCAACTTCCTCGCTGATGACTATCCGCTGTGGGGCGGGCCAAACATGTTCTCCGGTCATGAACTGCTGATGGGGCATGACGAGTATGCACGTTCAGAAGAAGTGCTTGGCTTTTTGTCCGGACTGGACGTTGTCATCAACAACCAGCTGGCTCCGGCAAATGCTATTTTCGGCGAACTCAGGCGGCGCGGGGTCAAGGTCGTCAACTATGTGCATGTCCTGGACAGTTCCGAACTTGGACGGCCAGCGGGACACCCTTATCTTACGCTCGCCTATGAACATATCTACGACAGCGTCCTGACCTGTTCGCGGGACATGGCCGAATGGCTGCACGGCATGGGAGTGCCCATGGCCAAACTGTTGCATATTCCCAATGCCGCTGGTTATCCGCTTGCAGGCGAGGACGCCAAGGCTCTTGCGGAGAGCCGGACGCTTGGTCGCGACGGCAGGTTGAGAGCCGTTTTTCTCGGTCGCCTGGACAGGCAGAAGGGCATCGAACGGATCTTTGCCGCAGCGCGAGCGCTTAAACAGCGTGGCATTGGCATCGACTGGCGCATCGTCGGATCGGACGTCATGGATGCCGATACGGGCGGATCGTGGAAAGACCGTTTTGCAGAGGTCGGTATTCGCGTTGACCCGCCGATTTATGACAATCGTCATTTGAGCCGTCTGATGGCCTGGGCAGATGTCTTTGTACTGCCTTCAAGATGGGAAGGTGCCCCGCTGACAATCATCGAGGCGCAGCGCCTTGGTTGCATTCCGATCGCAACGGATGTCGGGGCCGTTGATGAATTGATCGACCACAAAGCCGACGGCGTGCTGCTACGTGCTGAAGATGACGGTGTTGCAACGCATGATCTGATTGCGGCGCTTGAGGCTTTGTCCAAATCCGAAAAACTGCGCCAATCGCTATCTGCAAAGGCGGCGTCACGCGGTGCGGAACGCAGTTGGGAGAAGAGCTTGCAGCCGTTCTTGCGTCAACTTCACACCTGGTTCCCCGATCAACTGCAGAGCATCCGGCGCGCCAAGGCGCCCGCTGCTCAAGTGTCCCGGTCTCAGACCGTCTATGGGCCGGCTCGCGAGCCGGCGAGTTTTCCCCCGAGGCATCAGCGAAGCCGGCAATCGTCGGTCCGGTAATCGAAGGGTTTGAGCCCTCACTTGGAAAGGTTTCTGTCACATGAAAAAGCTCTTCGTTCTCAATGGCGGTGCGGCCGTCAAGCCGGGCAACAAATCTGCGTTTCTGAAAATCGATGATCCCTTGTCGACATTTGCGCGCGGCGGCATCAATACCGGTGACGTTCTGGTTTATGACGCGATGTTGAAGGCGCTTGCCTACGACCAGATCACCAATGTTCAGTTTGCTCACGCAGCAGACGAAAAACTCTGGCCGAAGGACGACTACGACGCGACCGTTATCCGGGGGTCGAACTATCTCACCGAGACAGTGGACATTGGTAATGTCATTCCGCTTTTGAAAAAGTTGAAAGGGCCAATTGTTCCGGTAGGCGTTGGTGCGCAGGCGGCAAAATACAAGAAACTTGAGCTGCCAAAGGGCAGTGTGGAAGCTTGGAAGATCATCGCAGACAAATGCGAAACCATCGGCGTGCGCGGTGTTTACAGTGCCGAAGTCTTCAACGATATCGGCATCAAGAACATCCGGATCATCGGGTGCCCGAGTTTCTATCGGAACCTGAGGCCGTCGATTGAAATCAAGCCGCTGGATCCGGCCAATGCCCGAGTGGGCCTGACGCTCAACAAGTATCTGTCGGCCGATTATGCCTCCAACGCTACCAAGACCAACAGAATGCAACGGGCGCTTATTCAAGCTGTCGCCAAACGCTCGGCGAACCGGCTGTATTCGCAAGGCGAACGCGAGGAAACGCTCGCGATTTTCGAGACTGGCGAAGCCAAGCAGAAGCACATTCAGTCAATCCTCAACAAGTATCATCTTGAAGGGGACAAGGATGTCGAAGCACTTGTGAGCGACCGCATGCAGGCTTTCTTTGATGTTGACGAATGGGCGGCCGATGCCAGAGATAATGTCGACGTTCTCGTCGGATTTCGTCTTCATGGCAATGTGATCGGTCTTCACCAGGGCATTCCAGCAGTGTTCTTTACCTATGACAGTCGGATACGCGAATTGTCGACGCTCTTTGCCATTCCTTCGGTCGAGATTGAAGACTATCTGCCGATCAACCTGGAGCGCATATTCGAAAGCGCCGACTTCTCCAAGGTGCAGCATGTCTATCGTTTGAACTATGCGGAATATTATCGCTTCCTCACGGAGAATGGCCTGAACCATGTGCTGGCGAAGCCGGTTGCCTCTCCGCCGGAGCAAGCGCTGGTTAAGCCAAATCTCGTACGGGTCGATCAGTCGGTTGAGGACGTTACCGGCTGGTTCAGGAATGAAGTGGACTTCATGACAGGAGAGATTGAGACCCTGCGCAGCCGGGCTTGGAACCTGGAACTCAAACTGCGTGAGAAGACAGCTCCGGACGCCAAGGAAAAACTGGCAAGTTGACCAGGCCAAACATCGATTTCGAAGCACATGGCGTGGTGAGCCGCCGGAAATTCCTTTCAGGACTGGCGGTTGGCTCGCTGGCGGGCGCAGCCTCCCTGGCGGCGACCGTGCCGCTGTTTGCCTTGTCCTCGATCGATCTGCCGACACCACTTCAACAGACGAAGGGAGAGTGGGCGCTCACGTTTCGGGAAGACTTCAGCGACCGGGGTCAGTTTGACAAGGCATGGGAACGGGTCAGGATTGGTGGCGACGGTCACAAGACAATGCGCTTTCCAAAGAACGTTGTCCTCGCAAATGGTGCAGTGAACCTTCGTCTCGGGCATCAGTCAGATCCGGAACGACCGTTCACCGGCGGCTACATTCGCACAAGGGACTTCCGTCAAACCTATGGGTACTTCGAATGTGAGATGCGCATCGCACGCGAAGCAGGCGTCAACAATGCCTTCTGGCTGGTGTCGGATCGAAAGACCGAAGGTGATACCCATTTCGAACTGGATGTCGCCGAAGTCAAATATCCCAATATCGTTCAGGTCACGGCGCGGCGCTGGCGTCCTCAAAAAGATGTCCTGGCAGCAAGCTATCGCGCACATGTCCGTCTGGATGACGCATTTCACCGGTATGCAATGTTATGGACCGGCAATCGCTTTCGATTTTATGTCGATGACCTTGAAGTCTTTGCTGCGCCGAATGAGTTTGCCCATACACCGGCCCTGGTTCTGTTGAGCAATGCCGTCGCCCCATTTGCCGGAAAGAATGATGGTGATGTGGCTGGAGCGGCAACGGCGATCCGCAGCGTCAGAGTGTTTCGGGACTTTCAGCAGTAGTGGTTTGAGGAGATGGTGCGTGAAGCAGAACCGCAGCGTTGACACATGAGGGAGAAAAGCCGGCAATTTGCCGGCTTTTCTGTTTCCATTGACCCGTCCTGTCTTCAGGCTGCAGTTTCATAGCCGCGTGGGTTGTTGAGGACCCATTTCCAGGTATCTCTGCACATGTCGTCGAGACCGCGCGCTGCCTTCCAGTTCAAAAGGTTCTCTGCAAGATGCGTATCGGCATAGCACTCGGCGACATCGCCGCTTCTGCGCGGCGCGAATGAATAGCGTATCTGCTTGTTGGACGCTCGCTCGAAGGCTTTGACCATCTGCAGAACGCTGTAGCCATTGCCGGTGCCCAGATTGACGGCGAAACAATTTGAAGGGGCAGATCCGGCAGCCAGGATTTCATGCGCCCGAAGGTGTCCTTCCACGAGATCGACGACATGAATGTAGTCACGTACACCGGTGCCATCCGGTGTATCGTAATCGTTGCCAAAAACCGCCAGTTCAGCTCGCCGTCCGTCCGCAACTTGTGTGATGAACGGCATGAGATTGTTCGGAATACCTTGCGGGTCTTCGCCGACGAGCCCGCTCTCATGCGCACCGACCGGATTGAAATACCGCAGGATACCGAACTGCCATGTTGGATCGCTTGCCGCGGTATCGCGCAACATGTCTTCAATCATCAGTTTGGTTCGGCCGTATGGATTGACCGCGCTGGTCGGATGATTTTCGGTGAGGGGTAGAAACTGTGGCTCTCCATAGACCGTAGCGGAAGATGAAAAAATCAATTGCTTGACGCCGCAGTTTGCCATTGCCGACAGAAGACTGTGAGTGCCGACCACATTGTTATCATAATAGGTAAGCGGAACACGGGTTGATTCCCCGACCGCTTTCAGGCCGGCAAAGTGTACGACCGCAGTGCAGCCGTACCGTTTCAAAATCTCCTCGACTTTTGATTGATCGCGGATGTCACCGATCTCCAACGCAACCTTCGCACCCGTTATCGACGCCACCCGGTCCAAGCTCACATCGCTGGCATTGGACAGGTTGTCTACGACGACGACGTCGTGTCCCGCCTGAAGGAATGACAAACAGCAATGGGAGCCGATGTAACCAGCGCCCCCGGTAATGAGTACAGTCATCTGGACCTCTTCAAGTAATTAATACTATAATAAAGCTAATTTAATTCGAAATTCGAAGTATTTTAGCTTTCTTACTTTGTAATTTTACTTGATTTCGCAAATAGATCCAGATCTGAAGTGTGTATTAATTGAAGTGTTATTCTCGGCGACTAAAACTGGCTAATGCTTCACTGCGCGTCTTGTGCCTGTCTCGCACCGGTCCGGAACACATGCCGGCAAGCTTTTCTTGGAAGCGACCATCGGCAGTGTCATAATGCGGCGGTTGCCATTGCGACTTGGAGACAGCTTCATGAAGCCCGCAATTGCTTTGCGCTTTTGTCGGAGAACGGTCTTTCGACGAATGATTGTCCTGTTGGGCCTTTGTGTCGTCAGCAGCGCGTTTGCCGGTGAACGCCTACAAGAAGACAAAAGCCCGATATCGCAAAAAGTCGACTTGAGTGAAGGTTTCATCGCCGGCTTGTCGGGCCATTGGGCGGCCTCAGTCGACTATATCGCCTGGTCACCGGACGGTACTCGCGTTGCAACGGCTCCGTGGGGTCCGTTCATTACCATCCGGAATGTCGATACCGGTGAAGCGAGCGCAGTCCTTTTTGGTCACAAGGGGGAGGTGATCGATCTGGCCTGGTCTCCGGATGGAGCGTATCTTGCAACTGCTGCAGAAAGCGATCCGGCGCGGCTGTGGGATGCTCGTACGGGCTCCCTGATCGTTGAATTTGACGGAGGCCTTCCGGATGATTCAGCCGTCGCGTGGTCTCCGAACGGATCTAAAGTGGCCGCGACGATGGCAGGTGGGGTCGCGCTGTGGTCGGTGACGGAAAATATCGGTGAGTTCTTTCCGGCGACCTATTCGACAGCTCAGGCACTTGCTTGGTCACCGAGCGGCAAGCATCTTGCACTTGCTTCAACCGACTATGCGACCTCTGATCCAGGTTTCGACATCTTGGTATTTGATCCCGAAACTGGTGAACAGACCAACGTTCTGAAAGGGTTCGACGACACCATTCTGTCGCTGGCCTGGGCACAGAATGGCGAATTTCTTGCCGGTGGATCACAGGACCGCACGGCGCGCGTTTGGAATATCGTCACCGGCGAGCTGGTGCTTGAAATCGCTGACTTTGAGGATGATGCCGAAAGGGGGATCGCTTGGTCACCAGACAGCCAGAAAATCGCATTTGTGCTTGGCACCAATGATGTCCGCGTGGTCGATGTCCCGTCTGGCAAGACAGCTGCTGAACTGGCCTGTGGAAGTCCGGACTATGTCTGCGTCAACGTTGCCTGGTCTCCCGACGGAGGAGCGATCGCCGCCGCAGGCGATGATGGCGGACTGCGGCTCTGGGAAACAGAAAGCTTTGGCCAAACCTATTCAAGAGTGGACGAAAACAATTGGATTGGTGCTCTGGAATGGTCTCCGGATGGAGGACGTCTTGCTGCCGGGTATTCCGATGATGCGCTCAGGATTTGGGATAGAAAGAGCCAGGAGACAACTCTGACGGTTCGCGGTCAGGCAAAACCAGTCGACCGCGTTGCCTGGTCGCCCGTCTCAAGTCGGGCTGCAATGGCTTTAGAGGACGGGCGTATCATCGTCTGGGACGAAACAAGCGGGAAACTGGTTGATGAACTTACCGGTCATGAGGCTGAAATCCGTGTCTTGGCTTGGTCGCCCGACGGCTCACTTTTGGTGTCCGCTGACCGAGAAGAGGTGAACATCGTCTGGGACATGGCAACTGGTCGGAAGCTTGTAGCTCTGAACGGCCATACCAACGACATTCTCACGCTTTCCTGGTCTCCCGATAGCACACAAATCGCCACCGGATCATGGGACGAGACCGCTCGTGTCTGGGATGCGCGAACCGGCAGCCAGGTTTGGCTCCTGGAGGGCCATCAGGATACAGTTCGTTCCGTTGCCTGGTCTCCGGATGGTGCCAGGATCGCAACTGGCGGAGACGACAGTCTTGTGCGTGTGTTTGACGCCAGGACGGGTGCCGAAATCTCCCAGTCGGCAATCCATGAAGACAGTGTTGAAAACCTCGCCTGGTCGCCGGAGGGGGACCTTTTGGCGAGTGCTTCAGAAGATGGAACGGTCAGGATCTGGGATGAAAAGGCAGGCGAGGAGAAGAGTGCCTTTTGCTGTACCGTCGACAATTCAACACAGCTTGCCTGGTCGCCGGACGGGTCTCGGCTTGCCTCATCCATGCGCGCTCGTGTGGTGATCTGGGACCGGGAAAGCGGCGACGTTCTGACAACTGAAACCAGCTTTTCACACTACCCGCAGTTTCTTGTCTGGTCGCCTGACGGAAAGTTCATTGCCGCGGGGTCTGAATTCGCCCCGGCGCGTGTCCACGGGACAAGACATGGCTGGTGGGTTCGAGAATTCAATCGCGATCAGAGAACCTTCAATTGGCTCGATTGGGGCGGGCCGGAGGGAGCCATTGTTGTTGGTGACGGGGCGGGTCTTGTTGAAAGCCATGATCTCTTTGAAGGACGGCGCAAAGCTTTTCTGATTGGCCAGGAAAGTGGCTGGGTATCCTGCGACTGGCCGGCAAGCACCTGTCTTCGGGCAGATCATGGCATGTTGCTGCAATCGGTCGAAAAGGATGGATTGAAAAGGATCCCGATGCCGGATTGATCAACCTGTCGGAACAAGCTCGTAGATCATCTGCCTGTCACCTTGTGCAAGCGTCTCGGTTGCAATTTCGATTTCTGCATGCGTCGACGCAATTATTCCGAAATCTTGTTTTTTGATAGCGCCAACTCAATCGGACAAAGCGAAGATGACACCTGAAGAACTTGCCATCGTGCGGTCTGCTTTTGCCAAGCAAATCTGTGCAACCGCCGGTGTTGAAGCCAACAAAGACATAGAGCGTGCATTCAGCCGAGTGCGCAGGGAAGATTATCTGGGGTCGGACCCATGGAAGGTTGTTGACCTCGCACACTGCCCCATTCAGCTTGCCGAAAACGACCCGGTCTATGCCTATCAGGATGCACTGTTCGTGTTGTCCTCGGGGCGTGGCGTCAATAATGGCAGTCCATCGCTTCATGCCAGGTTGCTGGGGGCGCTTGCGCCAAAAGCCGGCGAGACAATTGTCCATCTGGGAGCCGGGACCGGCTACTATACGGCGCTTCTTGCCGAGCTTGTCGGACCGGATGGTCATGTCGTTGCTGTAGAGCTGGACGACACGCTAGCGCAGATCGCACGACCGGCGCTGGAAAGCCGTGCCAATGTCACGTTTCACGTCGATGATGCAGCGGCCTGGCCCAAAGGCGAAGTCGATGGCATCTACGTGAATTTTGCGGTTCTGGCGCCATTGGAAAACTGGATAGAAGGGCTTGCTCCCGATGGCCGCCTGGTCGTTCCGCTTGGTGTCCCGGGAAAACCCAATCGGCCTGCCGGTCCCCGGTTTTCCCGTCATGGAGCAGCTTTTCTCATTAAGCGTTGCACTGCAGGTTTTTCCGCCTCGCGAATATGCCAGGCCTTTTTCATTCACGCTGAAGGTGATGCCGGTTCAATGAAGCGGCAGGAAGAAGAAAGACTGCAGGACGCCTTTCGGCGCCCCGGCATCGAATTCGTTCAAAGTCTCGTTTGGCAAAGACCCTCAGACCCAACCCGCTGTTGGTTTTCATGCGCCAACTGGGCCTTGTCATACGACCCGGTTGACTAGCAAGCCCAACCTATTTGCGCAGCTGGATGAGGTTTTGGGCTGCGGGCAAACGTTTTCAGTGCCTCGGGCTGATTGCCCTCCAAACTTGGCAGGATATTTCAAAGCCAACTTCCAAAACTTAGTCGACTTAGTTTCTCGTCTCTCTTTCGAATGCTGACATGACGCCTCTTAGTTCCGCCAGCCCGCGCATGCGGCCGATCAGGGGGTAGCCGGGCATGCTTTCGATGCTCAGGTCGCTGAGGAGGTCCTGGCCGTGGTCCGGGCGCATCGGTATTTCGTGGTCGTCTCTGCCTTCCGCCCGCCTGCGTTTTTCCTCTCCTAAGAGAGCCTCGACAACACCGACAATGTCGATATCGCCCTCCAGATGGGCCGCTTCGAAAAAGCTGGTTCTTGCGCGGTTTGCAGGGGCAACACGCATGGTGCTTCTCAAATGCGCGAAATGGATCCGCCCGCCAAGCCGTTCCACGAAGCCGACACCGTCAAACTCCGGCGAGACCCCAAGCGATCCGGTGCAAAGCGTTATGCCGTTGGCATTGATGTCAACTGCCTCCATGACACGCCGGTAATCGTTTTCCGTCGACATGACCCTCGGCAGTCCCAACAAGGAGAAAGGGGGATCATCGGGATGGCAGCAAAGACGCAGGCCGAGCCTGTCTGCTTCAGGGGCAACCTCGGAAAGGAAGTCGATCAGATGCTGGCGCAATGTGTCCGCTGAAACATTCTGGTAGCTTGATAGATGCACACGGATCTCGTCGAGTGTCCAGGTGTCGTTTGCTCCCGGAAGGCCGGCCACGATGTTCTGCTGGAGAGCCTGGCGTTCCTGATCGCTGAGTTCGGAAGCTCTTTGCCGGGCTCGCTCGCAAAAGTCGGCGTCATAGTCGTCCGAAGCTCCCGGTCGCTTTAAGAGAAACAGATCAAAGGCAGCAAAGTCGAGAAGGTCGAACCACATGGCTGTTCCACCGTGGGGAAGCTTTCGTCTGAGATCCGTTCGCGTCCAGTCAAGAACCGGCATGAAGTTGTAGCACACGGTCTTGATGCCGGAGGCAGCAATGTTCTGCAGGCTGGTCTTGTAGTTTGCCACATGCTCTTTGAAGTCCGCCGATTGCAGTTTGATCGCCTCTGAAACCGGCAGGCTCTCCACGACATCCCAATGGATCGGTGTTGCGCTTTCAGGGCCGCCGCGGGAAATCATAGCCTGCCGCTCAACAATGGCCTCTTTGCTCCAGACAAGGCCGGGTTTGATGTGATGCAATGCGCTGACGACGCCCTGCACTCCGGCCTGATGTAATTCATGAATTCCGATTGTGTCGTGGGGACCAAACCAGCGCCAAGTCTGTTTCATTGAGCAGTTGCCTCGGAAGTGTTGCCGGTTCTGTTTTTGCGCAGCGTCAGTCCGGTTTCAGTGTCAAAAAGATGCGTTGTATCGACATCGACTTCCAGCAAAAGCTTGTCGCCGACGCAGACATCCACCTGTCCCGGGCGATGGACCGTTATGTTGTCCCCCATGTCGCTGACTGCGTAGATGTAGGAATCGCCCCCCAGTTGCTCTACCGATCTGATGTTCGCATTCAGTCCATGGGTCTCGTCGGAACCGGGCGCGATGTCGTTCGGCCGTATTCCCAGCGTTACTTTCGCGGTGTCTGTCAGGTGGAACCTGGATTCAGGCAGTTCAATGGTTTCGCCGTTTTTCAACAGGAGGCGATTGCCCTGAAGTTCGCCTTGAATGAAGTTCATCTTTGGAGAGCCGATGAAGCCGGCAACAAAGATATTGGCTGGATCGTTAAACAGATCCAGCGGTTTGCCAAACTGCTCGACCAGCCCGCTGCGCAGCACCGCAATCTTGTCGGCCATCGTCATGGCCTCGACCTGATCGTGGGTCACGTAGATCATGGTGTTGCCGAGCTGACGGTGCAGTTGGGCGATCTCAGAACGCATATCGACGCGCAGTTCCGCATCAAGATTTGAAAGCGGTTCATCAAATAGAAAGATGCGCGGTTCGCGAACGACTGCACGACCGATCGCAACACGCTGGCGCTGTCCACCCGACAGATCCCGTGGCCGCCGGTCCATCAATTCGTCGATCTGCAGCATCTTGGCAGCTGCGTTGATTTTTTCCTCTATGACGGGTTTCGGCGTCTTCAGATTTTCAAGTCCGAAGGAGAGGTTCTGACGCACGTTCATATGCGGGTAAAGCGCATAAGACTGGAACACCATTGCGAGCCCGCGTTCGGCAGCAGCGACTTCATTCACCTGGTCGTCGCCGATAAAGAGATCGCCGCTTGTGATGCTTTCCAGTCCGGAAATCATCTTCAGCAAGGTGGATTTGCCGCAGCCCGACGGGCCGACGAAAACGCAGAATTCACCGTGGGCAACTTCCAGGTCGACACCCTTGATGACCTCAACGGCACCGTAGGATTTTGTCACATTCTTCAGTCTGAGATCGGCCATTGCTGCGCTTCCCGCTCATTGTTTGTTTTGGTTATTTGCCACCAGTCGAAGCAATTCCGGTTGCGATGTATTTCTGTAAGAAGGCAAACACGAAGGCGACCGGCAGAAGGGTCAGAACCGTCATGGCCAAGAGGCTGCTCCACTGGGTGGTCATCTCACCCTGGAAGGAGTTCAGCGCCAATTGCAGTGTAAAGTTTTCAGATCTGGACAGCGCAATCAGCGGCCAGAGGAAATCATTCCAGCGCCACATGATGGCAAGGATCGCCAGAACGGCAATTGCAGGCGCGCTCAAGGGAAGGACAATGCGCCAGTAGATTTTCCACTCACTTGCCTTGTCCATGCGCGCAGCATCCAGGATTTCGTCCGGGATGGTCAGCATGTATTGCCTCAAAAGGAAAATCCCGGTCGGCGTGGCGGCTCCCGGCACAATGACACCCCAGAGGCTGTCGAGCATCCCGAGTTCCTTGGTCACGATGAACAAGGGAACGAGAACCACGGTTTGCGGGATCATTAAAACCCCTATGACCATGGCCATAACGGCGGCTCTGCCACTGAACTTGTATTTCGCCAGGGCGAAGGCGGCCATCGAATTCACGATCAGCATGATTACCGTTGCTACGACCGTGATGAAGGTGCTGTTCCAGAAAAACCGCAGAAAATCGAATTTGCTGAAGAGATCGGTGTAGTTTTCGGTCGCAATCGAGATCCGTTCGATCGGTTCCCGGTCCTTCAGGTTGATCTTGATAATCTCCTCCGGCGCATCGAGGCGCACAACCTGGGAGGTCAGGCCGATCCGCCGAACCTGCGCAACCGTCTCACCGGTCAGGTCTCCAGCGACGACCTTGTAAAGCGGCAGGGGTTTGGAGTACCCCTCCAGTTCAACTGTTTGGGCTGCATAGGGAAGAAAGCGGGGTGGAAACCGGTCGAGTTCTGCATCCGTCTTGAAGGATGACATGACCAGCCAGACAACCGGGCCAAACATCAGCAAGATGCCGAACAGCAGATAGGCGTAGGTAAACCAGTCCGTCCAGTGAAGCTTGCCGTGACCACGCGTCCGGGTCAAAAACTCAAGTGTCTTAGCCATCTGCGTTCTTCCTCGTAAACTTGAGCTGGAGGAAGGTCAAAGCTGCCAGGACGACTGCAAGAATGATCGACGCTGCTGAGGCCAGGCCAAACAGCCTTGGTGCTCCGGCAAAACCCGTCTCGTAAATGTATTGGATGATCAGTGTCGTGGCTGAACCCGGACCGCCTCCGGTGAATGCGTACACCTCATCAAACGTCTGAACGCCTTTGATGAGTGCCAGCACCATCACGACGAGCATGGTCGGCATCAAGAGAGGCAGTGTGATCCGGTAGAAAGTGCGGAAGGGCTTTGCGGCATCCATGGTTGCCGCGTCATAGACATCTCGTGGGATCGCTTGCAGGCCCGCCAGGAGGATCAGGGTATAAAACCCCATATGCGCCCAAACAGACAAGAACACAGACCATGCGAAGGCCCAGTTCCGGTCAAGCATCCAGATAACGCGTTCTAGCCCGAGTTGCTCAAGGCCCGCATTCATAAGACCGTTTCTCTGCAGGATCCACTTCCAGATCAGGGCGACAACGACCGGAGACAACAGCACGGGAAAGAAGAAGACACTTCGGAAAAATCCGCGGGCACGAATTCTGCGGTTCAGGATCAGCGCAGTCACCAGTGAAACGCCCACCATGATCCCGACCTGAAGGACTATGAACAACAACGTGTTGTGAACGGAGCGCCAGAACAGATCGAGTTCGCAGCTGTTTGCATCCAGATAGTTGGAACAGGCCGTCAGTGCGGCGAAATTGTCGCCAGCCACATAAGTTCTGTCCCAAAGCATGATGTTGTCAGTGCCGGTAAAGGCATAAGCAACGTTCAAAAGAATTGGCAGGAACGCGAACAGGCCGAAGAGGACAAGGTTGGGCAAAAGGAACACCCAGGCAATTGTATGCCCTCGCAGATACTTTTGTGCATGCCTCATCGGGATGTCGATGAGGTCCATAAAGAAGGAAACAATTCTGATCATGACATCTTGCCCGCCAATGCCGAAGGGGGCGGGCGCAGGGTGCGCCCGCCCTTAAGAGCTAACCGGTCTTATTTGCCAGCTTCCGCCAAGGCGGTTGCGAGGTCTTCCTTCGCCCGGTCCATGGCGTCTTCAACGCTGAGCTCACCGACAATTGCCTGTGAAACCCTGGACAGGGTGATGTTGAACATGGCCCGGTTGTTCTTGTAGCCCTGATACTTGAAGGCGACAGGCAGGATCTTGGCGACCTGCGCTCCCCATGCGTTCAGCGCGTCGTTGGCCTTTTGAGAGGCGTCGATATAAGTCACGCCCTTGGCCGCCACACCCGAATGCGCCGGAATGTTGAGCGACTTTGCGGTGAGTTCGGTGTAGTTGTCTTCCTGAGCGAGATAGTCGATCAGCTTGGCAACGGTTTCAGGATGTTTGGTGTCCTTGAAGCCGACAAAGCCCGCGCCGCCCGGCATGCCGGAACAGCCAGCAGCACCGCATGGTGATCCCACGACTTCCCAGTCAAAGGCGTCGCCTATGGACGAATCCATCCGCTGCACTTGCCAGCTGCCCGAGAAGTAGTAGACGAGTTCGCCGTTGATGAACTCCTGCGCTGCATCCTGGTAGCTGGTGCCACCGCTGGCGCCCCACACGTCACGGGCCATGGTACCGTCATTGTGCCATCCGACAAATTTGTTGACGTATTCCGTGAAAGCGTCATCGACGAGGATCGGATCGCCGTTTTCGTTAAACAGTTTGGCACCATAGGAAATCGCAGGACCCGCGATGCGGTGACCGGACCGGTCCATAGCCATCGGGAATGGCGTTTGCGTTGCTTCGGCGACCTGGCGGGCAGCCTCGGCCCAGGTGTCCCAGTCAGCATCAGCTGCCGGAATTTCGACACCGGCCTGTTCGAACAGGGTCTTGTTGATATAAGGACCTGTGATCGTCAGCTGCGAGTGCATGCCATAGATGCCATCGTCGTCCGGTCCCGAACGGTACCAGTTCAACGTGTCGCCAAACGACGTTTCCCAATAGTCGCGATCTACGTAAGGCGCGAGATCGAGATAGTACTCGTTGAGCCCGCCGAGATCCGTCACCTTGGCGATATCCGGACCGGTTCCGGCCGCAAGCTGAACCGGCAGATTTTCCAGAATTGCCTTGTACGGCACCTTGTCCATGACAACCTTGACGCCGGGATTGTCAGCTTCAAAGCGCTGAATGATTTCCATCGCGGCTTCGCATTCGTTGCCGTCTGAGGAACACATGAGCCGAATTTCTTCAGCAGATGCCGCTCCGACGCCCAGCATGAGCGATGCGAGTACGGCACCGCTGGCAAGTTCGAGTTTCCTGTTCATCTTTACTCCTCCCTTTATCAGTATTCAGGTCAGCTATTTTGGTTTCCAGCCTGAATAAAGCTCGTTGTCGGCAGTCAGTGGCAGGCTTATCGACCTGTTCTCACGTGCTGCCTGG
Source organism: Labrenzia sp. THAF82 (assembly GCF_009363435.1). Taxonomy (GTDB): domain Bacteria; phylum Pseudomonadota; class Alphaproteobacteria; order Rhizobiales; family Stappiaceae; genus Roseibium; species Roseibium porphyridii. The sequence continues at coordinate 1,819,480 of NZ_CP045354.1, forward strand.
TAAATCGCGCTGACGAGCTCAATGGATTGTCGCCCGTCTTCCGCGCTTACGGCAAGTGTGCCGTCGTTTTCCAGTGCGTCCGCCAAGGCCTCAAAGAAGCCGGCAAACCCTGAAAGTCCATCCTGCACCCCGGACAGGACGTCATCGATTTCCGCCTGCTTGACGGGCGCACGGGCAATGAATGTCCATTCACCTTCAGCCGGCGCATATGGTTCGCTGCCACTTTCGGCCGTCAAACCTTCAAAGCAGAACCGAATACGGCTGGTGTTTGTCGAAGCACCGAGGGTGATCGAACTGGTTGCCACACTGCCATTGGCCATTTGAAATGAAATTGCAGCGCAATCTTCCACTTCAATGTCGTTCACGCGCGTGGCAACTGCAGCGTTCACACGCGCCGGAGCGCCCATGACCGTAATGAGCAAGTCATGATTGTGAATGGCATGGCCAAGAACAGCGCCGCCGTTTTCACCTTCCCAGGTTCCGCGCCAGGGCACCGCGTAATAGGCTTCATCCCTGTCCCAGTGCGTTTCAAGACTTGCGGCATAGGGCTTGCCCGCAAGCCCGGCATCGATCAAGGCCTTCAGTTTGGCCATGCCCGGCCCAAAGCGATACTGGAAGACCGGGGTCAGGCGCCGGTCTGCCTTTCTTGCGGCGGCCACCAACTCGTCAGCTTCCTTGAGCGAGGTCACCAGCGGTTTTTCGCAAACCACATGCTTGCCGGCTTCAAGGGCCTGCATCACGACGGGGTAGTGAAGGTGTGGCGGCAGACAGACATCCACCAGATCGATGGCAGGATCGGACATCACCTTGGAAAGATCCGTCTCTACCTGAACGCTGGTGCCCGCGACGACATCCGCTGCACGTTCAACATCCAGATCGCACATGGTTTTGACGGAAAACCTGTCGGGCAAAGCGCGATAGCCTTCCAGATGGGCCCGGCCGATTCCGGCACCAATGATTGCGACCCGGATCATGATTGGCCTCGATCTTCAGCAATGCGCTGTGCCTTCAGTCCAAGCTCCATCACCTTGAAGGCGTGGGCTTGTGGCATCGCGGTCTCCGAGCGGTTTCTGATGTCGTCGCTAAGACGTTGGAAGTAGGGCAAACCGGCTTTTGAACAGTCGATCTTTTCGCAGCATGTACCGTTCACCAGGAACAAGTGATCGATGCCAGGCGCTCCAGCCACGTCGACATATTTGCGCAGCTCAATATAGCCCTGCGTTCCCAAGATCGTCAGTCTGCCATCACCCCAGGTCGGGAGCGCATCGGGCGTATACCAGTCGACACGAATGTAACCGTGTCCCTGGGAACTGCGCAGCACGATTTCGCCGAAATCCTGCAGTCCTGGGCGATGCGGGTTGGCGTAGTTTGCTACGCTTGCAGCGGTGATCTCGGCATCTGTTGACCCAGTGAAATAAAGAAACTGGTCGATCTGGTGTGATGCTATATCCGTCAGGATGCCGCCATAGCTGTCGCGCTCGAAGAACCATTCAGGCCGGGTGGCTTCGTTCAGTCGATGCGGTCCCATGCCCAGAGTTTGGACCACCTTGCCGATAGCGCCTTCCTGAACCAATTCCGCAGCTCGCGTAACGCTTGCGACTTCGAAGCGTTCAGAAAAGTTCACGGACCAAATACGGCCAGTCCGTTCAACACAGTTTTTGATCGCATCCAGCTGTTCCAGCGTCGTGCAGCCGGGCTTGTCGACCATGACATCCTTCCCGGCCTCCATCGCGGCAATCGCCAACTCCGCGCGTTGCGCGGGCACAGACGCAATCAGCACGAGATCTATGGCAGGATCGTTGAGAATGTCTTCCAGGTTCTCGACCATCGGAACATCCGGAAAACGTTTTGCAAAGCCTTCGTGGGTTTCAGGTTTTCCCAGTGTCCACCAGGATGCAAATTCAGCCCCAGCCTGTTTCATGTTCTCCGACATTCCAAAGATGTGTCGGTGATCAATTCCCAACGCAGCAAACTTGAGGGATTTTGACATTCAGGACTCCAATTGGGGGATTGCTACGGCTGACTTTTGCGTAGCCGATTGGATCAGGGCCTGGATCAAACGGTGCACGCGCAATGCCTCGCGACCGCTGCATATCGGTGCGCGTTTGTCGACAATTGCGTCGGCCATATCCTCGATCACCGCCTGGTGCCATTCGTGCGTGAATGCCATCGGGTCGGCTCCGCCACCCGTCGCGCTTTCCTCGCCGAATGTGTCGATGCTGCCATCATGCATCAGGAGCTCCAGTTGACCGGACTTCAGGACTGCAGATCCATGCTGGCAATGAAGGGTGATCGATTCCGCGCCGCCGGGAAAACTTGCCGTACTGGCAACGAGAGAGCCGACCGCACCATTGTCAAATCGCAACCCGGCACTGACAAAATCTTCTGCTTCCAGGTCGTGAAGGGACGTCTTTGCCGCCATTGACTGAACTTCGATGATCGGGCCAGTTAGAGACAAGGCAAGATCCAGTGTATGGATTGCCTGTGAAATCAACACACCACCACCGTCGCGTTGATAGGTTCCGCGACCGGGTTCGTCGTAGTAGGACTGCGCCCGCCACCAGGGAACCGAGATCTCCACCATGGCGATCTGTCCCAATGTCCCTTGTTTCAGGACCCTTTTCAGCTGTTTGGCGGAAGCGCGCATGCGATGCTGAAAGACAATGCCGAGCGGAACTGCAGCGGTTTCGCAGCGCCTGACGATTTCTTCTGCTGCCTGATAGGTCCGCTCAATCGGCTTTTCCATGAGGATTGGAAGGCCGCGGTCTGCAAGTGCTGAGACAATGTCCGCCCGGGCATTTGGCGGTGTGCAGACAATCACGAAATCCAAGTCCTGATCGGACACCAGTTCCTGAAGGCCTGCATAGGCCTTTGGCGCATTCGGGAAGATATCGGATGCCTCGGTCAAGAACGCTTCGGCGCTTTCCTTGCTGCGCGAAAGAACGCCTCGCAATGAAACCTTGCCGTTTGTGGCGGCAATGGCGCGTGCATGGGTCTGCGCCACCATACCAAGTCCGATCAAGGCTACTTGCATACTCATTAGGACCTTCTCGACCACCTATAATTATCAACTAGCACACCGGTATACCGGTTGTAAATAGATGTGTGTACCGGTATACCGGTAGGTAGGCATCTGGAAATTTCCTGTATCAATTTGGTCGAAACGCAATGACGACAACTGCCAATAGTCCGGCACGCACGGACCTGGAATTCAAGCGCATTGACGCTTCCAAACCTGCGGGCGATCAGATCTTCGGGTCGATAAAACACGCCATCCTGAATATGGATCTACAGCCCGGATGCATTGTCTCTGAGGCTGAAATTGCTGCGAAATTCGGGGCCAGCAGAACGCCGGTTCGAGAAGCCTTCATGCGCCTTCGCGAGGCGGGACTGGTGGTCACCTATCCCAGCCGCGGCAATTTTGTTTCCCGGCTGAACAAGGAGAAAATCCTTGAAGCCCGCTATTTGCGGGAAGCTCTTGAGATGGCGAATATTCGCCGCCTGGCCTCCGGCGGCTTGCCCAGTGCCTCACACGATCGCTTGCTTCAAAACCTGCAAGCGCAGGAAGACGCTGCTGCGATTGGCGACGCAGTCGTTTTCGGAAACCTGGACGATGTGTTTCACCTTGAACTTGCCGAAGCAACGGGATTTCCGCGTGCTGCACAGGTTCTGGAGAAGGAAAAGATGGTTCTGGACCGACTGCGCGTTTTATCTCTCCGAGACAAGAACCATCTGGGATTTCTGAAAGACGAGCATGCGCGGATTTTTGAAGCAATCTGCGCTCAGGACCTCTCAGAAGCGGTGCGTTTTGGTGAATTGCATTTCTCTTCCATCTTGAAGGTCTTGTCCGATCTTGAGATACGGCACTCGGACTATTTCGATGATTGAGCAGTCGCAAACCGTCGGTTGCCGGTGCGGGGCAGGGCTATTCAACCTGAAGAGTGATCCTTCTTTCGGGAAACCGGGATGTTTTCACGCTGATATTCGCGCGTCCCTTTTGTCCTGACTGCGCGCGCACCCAGAAGCCGGTGCCGCCACCTCTCATGGCGACTGTCGTTGGCCCGATGAGTTCAATCGGTCCATCGAGTTCAATGGAAATGCTGTCATTGAGAAAGGCGAGCGGATTGCCGACCTGGTCCAGCGCCTTAGCCAGGACGCGCGTTTCGTAATGGTCCGGATTGAGCGTCACCCGATCCGCTTCCAGGCGCAGCTCTGTTGCCAAGGGGTTGGCGACAAATTTCCGCCTGACGGCCACCTCACCATTCAGGTAACCGATAAATTCTACATCCGGCCAGTCATGCCCCCAGACCCCGAGGGCGTCTTCGGCCTCCGTACTCAGCGGGAGGCAGAACGGTGGATGCGGCAAATGAGGAAAGTTCTTTCTGTCGCGGAAGATCTCGAAGCTGTTGCCATTGGAATAGGTCATTCTGATCTCGTCGCAATTCGACAACACCATCAGAGGAAGCGTGCCGCCGATGTTGCGTTCACCGCGTGCCCATATGCTGACAGGTTCCAAAATCACCTTGCGATCCGGGCTCATCTGGCTTGCATAGGCGTGACCCGCAAGCTTCATTTCCCGAAACATTGTCATGACACCGTGATAACAAACTCTGTCACCGGATCCGAAATCCTGATGGGTGTTGTAGTCGAACATGCACCAGCCAATGCAGCCTGAGACAGCGTCGTCACCATAGGCAGCGTTCAGAATTTCAAGGTGTCGGGTGACATGCTCTATCTGCCGTTGTTCCTGATCGAAGATCTTGGTGGGGTACATATGACCGTTATATTCGGTCACGAGATAGGGCACCGGATTGCTGAGACCCGTGGTTTCCTTCTGGTCTCTCAGCGGCGTCCGTGGACGATTGACGCGAGAGTCTTCAAACGACCCCAGAACGAAATCGTTGAAGGTGTAAACATCTTCAAGAAGCGAACTTTCTGTGTCTTTTCGAATGCCACCCGTCTGGCGCGTGCCATCCAGTTCCCGGGCAAGGGTATTCGTGCGCTGATAAAAGGCGTCGTCGTCCGGAGATTCATTGATGCGGACACCCCAAAGCACGATGGACGGATGGTTCCAGTCCCGCTCGATCATGCGCCGCACATTTCGAACCGCTTCGTCTTTCCAGGCCTCTCCGCCAATATGCTGCCAGCCGGGTGTTTCCTCCAGAACCAGAAGCCCGATCCTGTCGCAATGGTCCAGAAACCATGGCGATTGAGGGTAGTGAGAGGTTCTGACGATATTGCAGCCCAACTCTTCCTTGAGCAGTTGGGCATCGCGTTCCTGCGAAGCTCTGCCCTGTGCATAACCGGAATAGGGGAAGGATTGGTGCCTGTTCAGCCCGATCAGCTTCACTTTCCTGCCGTTGAGAAGGAAGCCTTCCGGTGTGAATTCTGCGGTCCGGAATCCAAAGAATGTCTCGAAATTGTCTTTTGAACCATCTGCGCGCAAAGCAAGGCGGAGCGCGTAGAGGTCTGGTTTATCCAGGTCCCATAGCGAGATGTTTTCCAGGTTCTCGAATGTCAAAACGGACACCTGATCGGTGATAACGTCAGTTGTGCACGTCGCAATGATCTTGCCGTCAGGTGAAACCAGTTCGCCCTGCAGCTGACCTCTGATCGCCGTTTGAGAAGGATTGCTCAACCAGATCCTGGCCTCAACGCCGGGGGCATCGCTCAAGGTGTTTCGCGTCTCGATCTTCACATTCTTGATCGAGATACTGTCAGCGATTTGCAACCACGCTTCGCGATAGATGCCTGCATAGGTCAGATAGTCGATACGGCCACCGAAAGGTGGAATTTCGGGATTTTCCGTTCCGTCGACGCATACGGTGATCAGGCATTCGCCTTCGCGAAAAGCTTCTGTCAATCGGACTTCAAACGGCGTGTAACCGTCCTTATGTCCTGCAATGTGCGTACCGTTCAAATAAACTGATGCATTCGCCATGACACCGTCAAAGAGGAGATTGATCTCCTTGTTCTTAAAGGTGTCAGACCATTGCAGCTTCTTTTGATAGGTGAAGGGTTTCTGATAGGAGCGTTCGTCAAAATAGTCGAACGGCAATTCAATGGCGGTATGCGGTAATCTCACCGTGTCGCCGTCGAGGTGTTGACCTGCCATTTCCGGCTCAAAACCAGCGGTGAAGGTCCAGTCTTCACAGAAATTCAGTTTCTTGGGCATTGGTGGTCCTGTCCGGTGGAATTTGTGGGTCCGGTTGGGCAGATACGCCATTGGAGCTACCCAACCGGAAATACCTGAGGGCGCGATCGCCAGTGGGACGGCTGTTGCAGCCCTCAAGTTCGACCACAATGTGACGGCGCCGAAAGTCTGTGTAGTAAAATTTTACTAAAATTTTTGATGCAAATTTTACTTCACGCTGTTCCGCCAGATTATCGGAGACTGCAGGACAACTTTCTTGGCGGTGAAGCGTCCTGCGAGCCGTTCCAGCAACAGATTGACAGCTGAAGCGCCGATCTCCTCCGGAGCGAGCCTTACACTTGCCAATGCCGGGTCCAAAAGTTCCGATGCCGGATTGTCATTGAACCCGACAACCGCTACATCCTGCGCCACTTTGAGACCGGCGTCCCGAACAGCCTTGTAGGCTCCAACCGCCATGTCGTCAGTGCAGGCCACAATGGCATCCGGTCTCGGTGTTACAGCAAGTAACTCTCGTGTACATTCAAGACCATTGTCCGTCGTGTTTCCCGCCAGTGAGACGAGAGAAGTGTCGAAAACACCTTTTCTGCTGAGCCAGTCTTTGTAAGCTTCAAATCGAGCTTCGTAGATCTCAGGATGTTCGCCGAGCGAGCACCCACCGATGAAACCAATTCTGCGATAGCCCCTGGATGTCAAACCGGTCATGAGCTGCTCAGTCGCGGAATAAAGATCGTGCCCAACGCTGTCAAAATCGGGTTCTTCGCGCAGGAAATCGGCAAATACGATCAGATTTTGCCAAAAATCCCGAGCCTGTCTGTGAATGCCAGACCCTTGCCCGACAACAATGGCGCCGCGGGTTTTGCCATCCGACTGGAAAAGCTCGGGGTAAAGGCGCTTTACCGTTACCACGTGGACATCGAGTTCAAGACACCGGCTCTCGACGCCGTTTTTCAGTCTTGAATAATAAGACCCTTCGGAGACGTGCTTCCAGCGCTCACCAAGTTCGAGGTATATTTCTGAAACTTTCGGGCGGAAAGACGTTCGTCCAGAGGTGTGTGTGCTCCGGCGTTCCTTCAACGGCTTGTAGTCGAGTTCTTCCGCAACGGCGACAATACGTGCGCGGGTCTTCGGTGAAACGGAGATCGTGGCATCCCTGTTCAGAACTCTGGACACAGTTGCAATTGAAGTGCCGACAATTTCAGCAATGTCTTTTAGTTTGGCCACTGGGTCTACTTGCCGGAATGAATGCCGATGGGTGAGAGCGGATTACAACATCCAGAACCTCATAGAAATTGCAATATGTTCGGATTTCAAGGCATCAGCCTCGGATCGAATGCGAGCTGATTTACAAAAAAAAGCCCGGCAACACAGTGCCGGGCTTTTCTAGCTGGCTTGACCGGACTTAGCGGGCCGGCAAGGGGATCCATTCGGCGACGGAAACATCGGCGTGCTGGAACTGGGGCATCTTTTCGCCAAGGTCTTCCATGTTGCGCACGTCTTGCTCGTTCAGGAAGGATTGTGTGATCAGGGTCGGCGGAACAATGACCTGCTTGCCCGGATCTTCACCGGCCAGCATGAGTGCAAGAGTACGCACGCTGACCTCGCCAACGACGGCAGGGTTGGTGGCAACCGTTGCCGCCCAAGCTGAGTCCGGCTCACGCATGGCGGAGATGTCGGCGGTGGAGACATCCGCGGAATAGATCTTGATGTCCTGGTTGAGGCCGGCCTCATCAACGGCGATTTTCACACCCTTCGCAAACTCGTCATAAGGTGCGAAGACGACGTTGATGGTCGGATTGGCCTGCAGCACAGAGCGCGCCTGATTGGCAACCGAGTTGGCAATCGGATTGTCGAGCGTGCCGAACATGGCAGCTTCCTTGATGCCTGGGTTGTCTTTCTTGACTTCCTTCCAGGCGATGTCCCGTCGGTCAAGGGGGGCAATGCCTGGCACGTAGACATAACCAGCGGTGAAGCTGTTGCCGTTGTCCTTGATCGCCTGATCGAGCGCCATTTTGCCAAGAAGGTAGTCGGACTGCTCGACCTGGGGGATGGATTCGTTTTCGACGTTCACATCAAACGCGACAACCTTGATGCCGGCATCGACGGCCCGTTGGGCGGCAGGTTTCATGGACTCCGTCAATCCATGTTGAATGACGATCCCGTCAACGCCAAGGGCGATTGCCTGGTCGACCATATCCGCCTGCAGAGCCGCATCCTGGCGGCTGTCAAAGACACGCAAGTCGACACCAAGCGCTTCAGCCTGCTTTTCCACGCCCGAAAGATAGGACTGGAAGAAGTCGCCTGTCGAAAGATAGCGCACAAGTGCGATTTTCACGTCCTCAGGCTTGTCGAAGGGTGCGGGCATGTCGGCTGCAAGCGCACTGCCGCCGCCAAGACCCAGGCCGGCCACCATGGCCAGCTTCATGAATTCACGTCTGAGCATATTGTTTCCTCCCAATATGAACGGCGCCCGGCGGGCGTCACGCAGTTCTCCTGCCTCCGCGTCGCGATGACAGGTAGAAAGTAAAGACCAGGGCCGCGACCAGCACGGCTCCCTTGACGAAATCCTGCATGTAGTAAGGGGCATTCATCATGGTCAGACCCTGAAGGAGAATGCCGACAAAAAGAGCACCTGCTGCGGTGCCGAATGCGTTCGGACGGGCTGCACCGAGAACCGCAAAGCCGATCAGGGCAGCAGCCACACTGTCGAGCAGCAAATTGTTACCCGATGCGATGTCGCCGCGGCCCAAACGCGCCGCAAGCAGAATTCCGCCAACCGAGGCAAGCATGCCGGATATCATGTAAGCAACAATCTTGTAGCGGTGGACATTTGTGCCAACCAGTCCGGCCGCTCTTTCGTTGGAGCCGATCGCATACATCAGGCGTCCATGCCGGGTGTAGCCGAGAAACAGCCAGATCAAGAGGGCGATCAGCAGGAAGACGACCACCGGCACGGGCACGAGCCTGTCCAGGAAAAGGTCGAACCGATGACGACCGAGCCAGAGAAAAGCGGCGGAGAAAGTGCCTTCGGCCACCGCCCCGTTCTCAAGGCTCATGCCGGTTGCAATCGAATTGCCCTGTGTCGGAATACGCTGAAGACCGATCAGAAGGAACATCATGCCAAGGGTGGCCAGAAGATCGGGCACACGCATCTTGACGATCAAAAGGCCGTTCACCAGTCCGACGATCGCTCCCATAATGAGGCAGAGTGCAACTGCGACAAAGGCCGATTGTTCGAGGACGACCATCGTATAGGCCGACAGCATCAAAGCCGAGGTCGCGACCGACCCGATAGAGAGGTCAAAACCGCCGACCACCAGGGTGCACGTGACACCGAGGGCCAGGATGCCGGTAATCGCCACCGACTGCAAAATGAAGACAGCCGAGCGCGGGCTGGCAAACCCGCTCGCATAAATCGAGAAGAAAAGCGCGAGCCCGCCCAGAAGGATCAGGAAGCCGTATTTAATAGCGAAATCGAGTGCGTTCTTGTTCATTTTCCAAATATCATCCTGCGAGAGCCAGCCGCTCACCGGGGCCGGACACATCCGCAACCAGGCTGTTCAAGTCGACATTCTTGTTGATGTATTCACCGGCGATTGCCGCCTCGTTCAGGACGACGATCCGGTCCGCAATTTCCAGCGCCTCGTCGATTTCAGCGACAAAGACAAGCGTTGTTCGGTCCTGAGCCGTTTGGCGGATATACCGTCCTATATCGCGCCGCGCACCGATGTCGACGCCCTGGAAAGGCTCGTCGAGCAGGAGAATGCGCGAGGCCTTGAGCAACCAGCGACCAATCATGACCTTTTGCTGGTTGCCGCCCGACAAGGTGTCGATGCCGTCGGAATTGGATTGGCAAACCACTCCGATCCGGTCGATCATGTCGTCGGTCGCTTTGCGTTGCGCCTTGTCGCCCAGAAATGAAAATCGGCTGAAGGCTCTCAGAAAGGGCACTGTCATGTTGTTGGCGATATCAAAATCGGGCACGACAGCATTCACGCTCCGATCCTTGGGCGACATGAAGACGCCTTTGGAGACCGCATCCCCTGCACCTGCTGGCTGATATTCCTTTCCATCCAGAAGGAGATTGCCGCCGGAAGGTTTTGAAAGCCCGTAAATGATTTCGGCCAGCTGCGTCTTTCCGGATCCGAGCAAGCCGGTAAAGGCGACGACTTCTCCCTCGCGGGCTTCGAAGTCAATTGGCCGACTGTCTTCAAACAGTTTCAGATTTTGGAGCTGAAGAACCGGCTGTCCGCCGGGGACGGGATCGATGTCCACTTCGGTCATCTGATGCCCGAGCATTGCATTGACCGCACCGACATAATCGAGAGGTTCTGCTTCGAACAGGCCCGAGATCGCACCATCACGCATTGTGACGATCCTGTCAGCGATACGCCGAATGTCGGACATGCGGTGAGAAATATACAAGATCGCCACCCCTTCCGCCCGCAGCCGATCGATCAGGGCAAAGAGGCGCTCGGCCTCGGATGACGAAAGGGACGATGTAGGCTCGTCCAGAATGAGCAGTTTTGGTGCGCGGGCCATAGCGCGAGCGATCGCGATCATCTGCCTGTCGGCGACATCAAGGTCGGCAACACGCATGCGCACGTCCATGGTCAGTCCCATGCTCTCGGCGACTTCGCGCGCTTGCGCTCTCAGCTTCCTGTCGTTGACAAACAATCCGACGCCAGGCTCGGTCAAGCGGTCGAGAGTCAGGTTGGTGGCCACGTCCAGATCCGGGATCACGCCGTCGTCGATAGACTGGTGAACCGTTACGACGCCCTTGGATATGGCGTCGGCGGCATCTGTTGGAGAGAATGGTTCGCCGCCTAGCTCAATGTTGCCGCCATCGGCAAAATGGTAGCCGCACAACACTTTCACGAGCGTAGACTTGCCCGCGCCGTTGGCTCCCATCAATGCCGTAACTTCTCCGGACCGCAGATCCAGATCGATGCCTTTGAGGACGTGATTTTGTCCGAAGGACTTTTCCAGACCGCGGAGTTTGCAGGTGACGTTTTGCACCGTTCCTCCCAAAATTTTGCGGGGCTTTTATCCCCTTGATTAGAGTTACAGCACGCAAAATAGTCATTTGTCAACCGAGTTGACTTTTGAACAATCTTGATCATTATCGGGTGGGATAAGAGAGGAAATTTCACAGTCATGGATACGCCTGATCAGTATCGACCGTTAACGCCGGAAACGCTCGCAGCCCGTCTCGCATCGATCGACGCCGTGGCGAAACGCGTCGGATCCGACCCGGCACTTTGGACCGTACGTGAAGTCGGTGACGGCAATCTGAATTTGGTTTTCATCGTGGAGGGCCCGGAAGGGGCCGTGGTCGTCAAGCAGGCGTTGCCTTATGTTCGTCTTGTCGGCGACAGCTGGCCTTTGCCGCTCTACCGGGCTTTTTTTGAAAATCACGCCCTGGTTCGACAGGCCGAACGCGATCCGGGCTCGGTGCCGGCTGTCTATCACTTTGACGACACGCAGGCGCTGATTGTCATGGAATTCCTGGCACCGCACAAGATCCTGCGCCGAAAGCTGATCGACGGCGACAAGGTTGCAGGCCTTGGAAATTTCCTCGGAAAGTTTTGCGCGCGGACAGCTTTTCGCGGATCGGAACTGTCCATGAAGAGCGCAGACAAAAAAAAGGATGTCGGCCTCTTTTCCGGCAATATTGAAATACCGGCGATTACCGAAGCGCTCGTCTTCACCGACCCGTATTATGACGCGGAGATGAACCACCATACAGACGGACTGGATGCTGTCGTTGCCAATTTGCGCTCAGATGCCAGGCTGAAGGCAAAGGTGCAGCGCCACCTGATGAAATTCGCCTCCAACACGGAGACGATGGTGCATGGCGACCTTCACAGCGGTTCGATCATGTCCACTGACACAGAAAGCCGCGTCATCGATCCGGAATTTGTTCAATACGGACCAATGGGGTTCGATATCGGGATGCTGCTGGCAAATTTCTTCATGGCCTATTTCAGCCAGCCTGCGCATAGGACAAAAGACAAATTGGACGACTATCAGGAATGGCTCCTGACTGTGGTCCGGGAGGTCGTCGAGATTTTTGAAGAAGAGTTCACCCGTCTCTGGCAGACCGAACGAACGGGAATGCTATATCCGGAAGCGCTGTTTGAAGGGCAGGGACATAATTCAGCCGACGCCTGTGCCGGTCTGCTCGCAGAAATCTGGACAGAAGCTCTTGGGTTCTGCGGCATCGAAATGCATCGAAGGACATTGTCGCTGGCGCACAACGCGGATTTCGAAGAGATCGAAGACAAGGGCCTCAAGGCAGCACTGGAAGCTCGCAATCTCCACATGGGCGCGGAACTTATCCTCAATGCCGAGACGTGTGGTTCGTTGGACGAGTTGCTGTTGCTTGCGCGCCAAGTCAACAAGAAGGACATCCTATGAAGGTCAACGGAACCCACTACCGCTCGCTTTGGTGGGATGAGGACAAGGGCGCACTTCAAATTATCGATCAACGATGGCTGCCTCACGAATTTCGGGTGCAACATGTTGAAACGCTTCAGGACTTTGCTGATGCGATAGTTGAAATGCGGGTGCGTGGTGCACCGTTGATCGGGGCCACCGCTGCCTATGGCATGGCCCTTGCCGCAGCGACCGATCCTTCTGATGCAAATCTGGACAATGCCTGGGCGTTTCTGGACAAGACACGGCCGACGGCCATCAATCTTCGATGGGCGCTCAATCGGTGCCGAACTGCTTTGAAAGCGCTGCCTGAAAGTGAGCGGTCCGCTGCTGCCTTGCGGCTTGCGCATGACATTTCAGACGAGGATGTGGACATCAATCACCGCATAGGTTTGAACGGTCTGGAAATCATCCGCAAGATAGCAGCCGGCAAGCGGGACGGGGAACCCGTGCGCATCCTGACCCATTGCAATGCCGGCTGGATCGCGACGGTGGATTGGGGCACGGCGACAAGCCCAATGTATCAGGCGCATGATGAAAACATTGCAATCCACGTGTGGGTCGACGAGACGCGGCCTCGTAATCAGGGTGCGTTGACGTCGTGGGAACTTGGGAGCCACGGCATTCCGCATACTTACATCACCGACAATGCCGGCGGTCACTTGATGCAGCATGGAATGGTGGATCTGGTGATCACCGGAACGGACCGCACCACGCGCCGCGGAGATGTTTGCAACAAGATCGGAACTTACCTGAAAGCACTTGCAGCACAGGCCAACAACGTTCCGTTTTATGTCGCGCTGCCGTCGCCGACCATTGACTGGACCGTCGATGATGGGGTCGCCGAAATCCCGATCGAAGAACGCATGGAAAGGGAAGTAACCCATGTGCAGGGACTGACGGATGACGGGAGTATCGGCCAGGTGCAGGTTACTCCGATTGGGACCGCGGGCGGCAATCCGGCGTTTGATGTGACACCGAACCATCTGGTGACGGGTCTGATCACCGAGCGGGGTATTTGCGAGGCAAGTGCCGCAGGGCTTGCAGAATTGTTTCCCGATCTTGCGCAGGTCGCCAAGAGAGCATGAGACCAAGTCCGTCCAAGTCCCGACCAGCGGACGGCAGGAGCGGCGCGCGCGGCCAGGTTGCACGCGCTCGCCCGCAGGAAGATGCAATCGTTGAGGTTACCTGGTGCTACTATCAGGACGGCATGAATCAGAACGAGATTGCCGAAAGGCTCAGTATTTCTCGGGCGACGGTCGTCAATTATCTGGCGGAAGCCCGCAAGCGGGACTATGTGCGCATATCGCTCGACACGGATGTCTTTCGAAATCAGGATCTGGCGCGCCGCCTTGTTGATCAGTTCGGTCTGCGAGATGCCGTCGTCATTCCGTCGTCACCAGACGGTGCTGAGAAGTCTCTGGAGCGGGTGACACGTGTTGTGGCTGACTGGCTTCCCGGGCTTTTGGAACCGGGTGACCGGCTCGGTGTTGCCTGGGGCGAGACGGTTTACAGGGTGGCTGAGGCGGCGCCGCGCGTCACTATGGAAAACCTGACGATCGTCCAGCTTGTCGGGTCCCGTCCGGCAGCACTCGGATTTGCGGCGGAAACCTGTTCGGCGACGCTCGCCAGACGGTATGGGGCTCACTGTGTCAATCTGCATGTGCCTCTGGTCTTGTCCAACAAGGATCTTGTTGAACGGCTGAGGCAGGAACCGGTTATTGAAGCGCAGCTTCAGGCCGTGGCGAATTGCAACAAGACTATTTTCGCCTGCGGAACCTGTGGCGAAGACAGCCATGTGGTTCACACAGGTCTCCTGGATAGGGCGGATATTGAGTCTTGTGCGGAGAAGGGCGCTATTGGAGTCATTTGTGGCAGACTGATTGACCACAAGGGCCAGGGCCTTAATCGGGACATTGAGGATCGCATGATTGCGGTCACGCTTGATCAGATGCGCAACAAGGATATGGGGCTTCTGGTCGGTTCGGGTCCAGATCGGGCCGAGCCGATGCTTGCGGCCATTCGCGGCGGATATGCCACTCATGTCGCCACCTGCTCAAGCACGGCGGCCGACTTGCTCAAATTGGCGACGGAATATGCTTAAGGCACCTTACAAGGACACAAAAAAACTCAGGCAGGCGATCATCGACACGTGCAAGGAGATGAACCGGCGAGGCATCAACCAGGGCACATCTGGAAACATATCCGTGCGTGCCGGCAAGAAGATGATCATTACTCCCTCCGGTGTTCCCTATGACAGGATGACACCTGACATGCTGGCGACCGTTCCCCTTCAAGGAAAAGGAAAGGCCAAGGGACCTTTTCCACCGTCGACCGAATGGCAGTTTCATCAGGCGCTTTTGCGCGACAAGCCCGATATGCATGCCGTTGTTCATGCTCATCCGGTTCACTGTACCGCGTTGTCCATCAACCGGATGGCGATTCCGGCATGTCACTATATGGTCGCGATTTTCGGAGGCAACACCGTGCCGCTTGCGGACTATGCGCTTTTTGGAAGCGACGAATTGTCCGAACATGTTACCGGTGCGATGATCTCTCGGCACGGCTGTCTGATGGCAAATCACGGGGCCGTTGTCGTTGGTGAAACACTGGAAAAGGCTCTCTGGCGCATGGAAGAGCTGGAAGTTCTGGCGCACGCCTATATCGTCAGCCAATCGGTCGGCAAACCTCATATCCTTTCGGCGAAACAAATCGACGAGGTTCTTGGGGCGGTTGCCAACTATGGGATCAAGTCCACCTGAGCAGCTAGTGTTCTTGCCGCTACCTGGCTGACGGGGCATTCAGGAACGTGCTCGCGGACGAGCAGTCGTTGTTTGCGCCAAACCAGCTCAAGCCATTCTGCAACTTATCTAAAAAGTGAACTTCATTTCAGGTCGAATCCTGCTCAAGCTGGTTGAGATTGCCGGAAGTGCTCAGTAGCACTCAGCTACAACCGGACCTCAGTGGTGATATGCATGTCGAAACTATTTTCCTCCTTCAAGCTTCGTGAAGTGGTTTTCAAGAACCGCATTGCCGTCTCACCCATGAGCCAGTATCGAGCGATCGATGGTCATGCGAACGATTGGCACATGGTTCATCTGGGTCGGTTTGCCCTTGGTGGGGCCGGATTGGTTTATGCCGAGGCGACCGCTGTGGAAAGGGACGGACGGCGAACGCACGGCGACCTCGGGCTTTGGGACGACGCTCAGATCAGCGCCCTCAAACCCATTGCCGAGTTCATCAGCAAAGAGGGTGCAATTCCCGGCATTCAGCTGAGCCATGCCGGCCGGAAGGCGTCGGAAAGGCGTCCCTGGCATGGTGAAACACCGGTTGATCAGGAAGACAGTTCTGCACGAGGCGAAGACCCGTGGCAGGCGTGCGCGCCGTCCGCGATCCCATATGCACAAGGATGGCCGGAACCAGCTGAACTGACCGATGAGGACATTCAGCGCGTTGTCCATTCATTCGGCAGGGCAGCTGAAAGAGCTCGCAAGGCCGGGTTCAAGATGATCGAGGTTTATGCGGCGCATGGTTTTCTGATCCACCAGTTCCTGTCTCCGATTTCAAACCAACGCACCGACCGTTGGGGCGGCTCAGCTGAAAACCGGTCAAGGTTCGCAGTCGAAGTCGCGAAATCCATTCGTGCCCATTGGCCGGAAGACTACCCCTTGGCGTTCCGCTTGTCGGCGACCGACTGGCTTGACGGTGGTCTGGAAGTCGAAGACACGGTCAAGACTGCAATTGCACTGTCGAAAGCCGGCGTGGATCTCATCGATTGTTCGACGGGTGGCATCGGTGGTAAAGAACGTCCGCGCCGGATGAAAATCGAGGAAGGGTTCCAGACGCCATTTGCCGAGAAGGTGCGCAAAGAGGCGGAGATTGCGACCATGGCGGTGGGCTTCCTATGGAATCCGCAGGCTTGCGAGGACATCCTCCAGGCAGGGAAAGCCGACATGATTGCTCTTGCAAGAGAGCTTTTGGATGATCCCAACTGGCCTTTGCGCAGTGCTGGAACTCTTGGCGATGATACTTCTTTTGAGAGTTGGCCGATCGAGTCAGGCTGGTGGCTGATGAAACGGGATCGGTTGCTCAGGAAACTGGGGCTCCGGTCAGATTGATCGGACGCTGAAAGCAGTTGGAAGCGACCTGCACAAGCAAAGCAAGGACGCATCTTTCCGTTGAAGATACTCTAGCCGGCTAATTTCATGTCTCTTTAGTGTGTGGCGCTGACAAGCGCCCGCACCGAAAGGCTGGTGCTACTGTGTGTCGGTGGGCTGTTTCAGAATGTGGCGGTTTCCTCGATTTCCAACCGCTGATCGATATTGTCGGCAGGCAACCAACTTTAAAAATCGTAACGGCGATTCCTGCAAGGATGTCTGAGCCTTAGCGCTCTAGATGTCCAGCGGACCTATTTTTCGATCATGTATACGTTTACATTGATGATGTATACGTATACATTGGCTGAAATAAGCAGTTCAATGGGAGGAGAACCATGAAGAACTTTCTGGCCGCAGGTGTCGCATTTGCTGTTCTTGCCGGTTTGCCAGGGACCTTGTCCGCGCAGACTGAAGTTGTTGTCTGGGTCGCTGGAGAACCGGGGCAGACCACAATTTACGATGAACTTGCAGAAGCGTTTAACGCCAAGAACCCCGATGCAAAGATCACAGTCGTCAAGAACTCGTCCGACTTGTTCAATCCTGCACTTATTCCTGCATTGTCCGCAGGAGAGGGACCTGATCTCTTCACATTTGGAACCGGACCCGGACAGCCGGCAGCTCTGATTGCAGGTGGTCTGGTCGCCGACCTGACCGATGCTTATTTTGAACATGGTTGGGGCGACACGATTCCGGAAGGCATTGTCGTTCAGACCTCGAGTGACGGCAAACTTTGGGCATTCGGCAACGAAGTCGAAACGACGGGCATGTTCTACAACAAGGCCATTTTCGCCGAGAACGGTATTGAAGTGCCGACAACCTGGGCGGAAATGGAGGCTGCTGTCGCCAAGTTGCAAGAGGCCGGGTTTGACACACCCATCGGTCTTGGTGCTGCTGACAAATGGCCGATCTCACACTGGCAATCGATGATGTTCGGACGTTACGCCGGACCTGAAGGCATCGAAGATGTTCTATTCGGGGACGGTGAGTGGACCGATGCCCCCTTTGTGGCCGCATCCGCCAAGCTTCAGGAAATGGGCAAGGCAGGCTGGTTCGGGTCAACGCCGGTGGCAATCGGCTATGGCGAACTGATGGACCGGTTCTGGGCTGGTGAGATTCCCATGACATTCACCGGTCCCTGGGTGATCGGCGGCGGTATTGAGGCAGCTGGCGACCGTATCGGCGACTATAGCGTTTTTGCCGTTCCCCCCTTCGAAGACGGACAGAAAATTCATCCGACGAATTCCATCGGCAGTGGTTGGTACATTCGTCAGGGGTCGGAAGGGGCCGATATTGCCGTTCAGTTTCTCAACAGCATGTTCTTGGAGACCGATGGTCGTGTCGCATTGTTGAATGCAGGCACCATACCGGTCGGTGCTCTGGATGACGCTCTGGCTGAGGCTGAAATGTCACCTCTGGCTGTCGATATCTGGAAAACGTCGGATGACCATGCCGCAAATGGGACCGTTCCGGCTTTTCTCGACACGATTACACCGGGAAGCCTGACCACGGTATCCTATGATGGTCTTCAGGCGCTTCTGCTGGATGTCATGACGCCGGAAGAGTTTACGTCCGAGATGCAAAGTGCCTGGTCTTCGGCCAAGGAGGCCGGTGAGATCATGCTCCCCGGCGGCATTGCCGAACGGTAAGTACTCGCTCGTCAGCCGAATTGTCCCCGGATCTCTTCCGGTCCGGGGGCGCGGATCGCGCGCTGCTCTGCCTTTTTCGGCAGTTGCGCGGCACATCTCAATCTCCGTTCCTCGGGAGTGGCTCGATGTTTTTCGACCCGGACTCGAAATGGGCTCAGAGGCTGAACCCGGTTCTGTTTCTGTTGCCAGCTCTGACGATCTATTTCGTCTTTGCGATCTACCCCACCATCTCGGTCGTCGAGTACTCGTTCACCAATTGGGACGGCATCAGTCCGAAACGCGAGTATGTGGGTTTTGAGAACTATGTGCGGCTCTTCACCGACAAGATTTTTTGGGAAGCCTTTCGCAACACGTTTGTCTGGTCCGGCGTCATCATTGTGATCAATGTCGGTCTCGGTCTGGTCATTGCAGCCATGCTTGCACGGGTCTGGAAAGCGCGCTTGCTGATCCAGACCTGCATCGTGCTTCCCGTTGTTATCTCGCCTATGGCCGTCGCGACGATCTGGCGCTGGATGTACCAGCCATCAGGTGTGATCAACCAAATGCTTGAATCGGTCGGTCTTGGGGCGCTGGCAACACCCTGGCTGGGAAGCCCCGACGTTGTCCTTTACGCCTTGGCGCTTGCCCATAGCTGGTCGACAATCGGCCTGAGCGTCATCATTTTTCTGGCTGGATTGCAAGCCGTTGACGAAGACCTTTATGAAGCTGCCAAGGTGGATGGTGCAACGCCTGTACAGGCCTTCCGGTATGTCACACTGCCGGCGCTGCGTCCGGTGACGGCTGTGGTGTTCATCCTGACGCTGACGCAGTCATTCAAGGTGTTCGATCTTGTCTGGGCAACCACCAAGGGCGGTCCGATCCGTTTCAGCGAAATTCTGTCGACATACATGTACAAGCGCGGCGCGCTTGAAAATCAATATGGTTACGGGTCGGCAATCGGTGTCGCGCTTCTAGTCATTGTGAGCCTGGCGACCGTCATCTATATGCAAATCCAGAACAGGGAGGACCGGTGATGTACGGCCGCTGGCTCCTGCTCTTTGTACTTGGCGTGATTGCCGTCCTGATGGCAGCGCCTCTTATCCTGACGGTTTTCACATCTCTCAAACCAACGACTGAACTGGTCAATCCTGCCTGGTATCCGCCAATCAGCGTTACCTTCGAGCATTATATCCGTGTCTGGACCGAAGGCGGTTTCAGCGGATATTTCTACAACACCCTCATCATCTCGGTTGTCGATGCCGCTGTGATGGTCGTCATTGCCTCGCTGGCCGCCTATGCACTGGTTTTCATGGACTTCAGGGGCAAGATGGTGCTCCAGATCATCTTCCTGATAGGCTTGATGATCCCGGTGACCGCCATCGTGCTGCCGTTGTTCCAGATTGTCCGTTCCTTTGGTCTGCTCAATACACATTTCGGCGTGATCGTCGCCGACCTGGCGCTTGCCGTCTCGGTGTTCGTCTTCATGTTCACCTCATACTTCGTAGGTGTGCCGAAAGCGCTCCATGAAGCTGCGCGCATCGACGGTGCGACCGAGTTTCAGATCTATCGTCGCGTGATCATGCCGATTGCCATGCCGGCAGTCGTTACCACGGCGTTGCTCGAGTTCTTGTGGAGCTGGAACGATCTTTTACTCCGCTTGCTGCTGCTGACCCAGGATGAAATGCGCACCCTGTCGGTCGGGTTGTTGAACTTTCAGGGCACCATGACCCGCGACGTGACAGGTCTTTCGAGCGGCACGGTCATCATGGCCATACCTGTCGTGCTCCTGTTTCTGTTTTTCCAGCGTCACTTCGTTCGTGGAATGACCGCAGGCGCTGTGAAGTGAAGGAACACATCGAGATGTCAAAACCAACTCTCATAATGGACCAGCATTTCAGGCAGGTTGAAGAACTGTTCCGGCCAAGCGCTTTTGCGGAACTTAAAACGCTTTGCGACGTTCATGGCGGGGTGAACTGGCAGATGGCGCGAGACGATTTTCTGGATCGGCTTCCGGATGCCGAGTTCGTTGTTGCGTCCAAGCCTGAACTCGACCGGGCAGAGATCGATGCGGCTCCAAATCTTCGCGCGATTATCGAGGTGTCGGGAACATTCCAGATCGGCCTGGATTACGAGGCCTGTTTTGCACGCGGCATTGAGGTTCTCTCATGTGCTCCCGGGTTCCGGTACTCGGTTGCGGAAATGACGCTGGGCCTAATTCTGTCCGGTGCACGAAGCATTGTTGACGAGCATGAGCGGTTCCGGCGCGGGTCGGAGCGCTGGTTCCATGACAATATTGGAACGGATTTCTCGCTCTACGGACAGTCAATTGGCTTTGTAGGATTTGGTTCAATTGCAAGGGAATGCGCGCGTCTGCTCGCTCCCTTTTCGCCTCGTATCAAGGCATTTGATCCATGGTTGAAGGCGTCGTCGACAGATGCGGAAGGGGCTGACTTCTGCGACCTGGAAGAGGTTGTCACGACATCCCGCTGCGTCATTGTTGCAGCAACGCCGACGGAGGAGAACTACAAGCTCGTCTCCCGAAGCCTGATTGAAAAAATGCCGAAAGGCACCCTGGTGATCGTGATCAGCAGGTCACATCTCGTCGATTTTGAAGCTTTGGTCGAGGCTGCAGACGCTGGCCGGATCCGTGTGGCCTGCGATGTTTTTCCGCGAGAGCCGGTGCCGCAGCGCGATCTGTTGCGGCAGAGCGAGAATGTTATCTGGTCGCCGCACAGAGCCGCAGCCGTTGAAGGGGGACGGCATCCGATTGGAGACATGCTGGTTCACGACGTCAAAGCAATTCTGGAAGGTGTGCCGGAACGGCAATTGCAGCCCGCATCTCGTGAAACCGTCAGAAAAATCATTCGAGCTCCGCTGGTAGCGGGCTAAAGGAGGAACCGATGGCTGGGTTGGAACTCAAGAACCTTTCAAAGGCTTATGGGAACGTCGAAGTTCTTCACGACATCAATCTTTCGATCGCAGACGGAGAATTTGTCGTTTTTGTCGGACCGTCCGGCTGCGGCAAGTCTACGCTTTTGCGCATGATCGCCGGTCTTGAAAAGATCTCCGGAGGAGAGTTGATGATCGGCGACAAGCTTTCAAACGCGCTGTCTCCGAAACAGCGCAACATCGCGATGGTCTTCCAGTCCTATGCGCTTTATCCGCAGATGACGGTTGCCGAGAACATGGGTTTTTCGCTCAGTCTCGAAAGACGATCAAAGAAGGAAATTGCCGAGAAAGTTCACGAGGCGGCCGATGCATTGAAGCTGAGGCCTTATCTCGACAGGAAACCGGGACAGCTTTCGGGTGGCCAGCGGCAGCGCGTTGCAATTGGCCGCGCGATTGTACGTAACCCTCAGGTTTTTCTGCTTGACGAGCCGCTGTCCAACCTGGATGCGGCCCTGCGCTCCGAAACCCGAGTAGAGATCAGTGAACTTCATCAGCGGATGGACACGACAATGATCTATGTGACGCATGATCAGGTCGAAGCCATGACGATGGCAGACCGGATTGTGGTTCTGAACGGAGGCTATATCGAACAGGTTGGCAGTCCGATGGAGCTCTACAACAAACCGGCAAGCGAATTTGTGGCCGGATTTATCGGTTCACCCAAAATGAACTTCGTGAAGGGGCGTCTTGCAGACGCAGTTGGGGCCACAACGCTTGGTGTTCGACCGGAGCATTTTTCCGTAGGCCAGAGCGATGATGCCTGGGAAGGCACGGTTACGCTTGTCGAACGACTGGGCCACGATACGATCCTATATGTGAAAGTTCCGGAGGCGGGCGTGTTGACCGTGAGCCTTAACGGGCAACATGATCAGAATGTCGGGGACACAATATACTTGCGGCCCAAGCAGGAATTCATTCATAAATTCAATCCCGAAGGGCGGCCTATCGCTGCCTGACCGACGCAGCTGCGGAATTAATGAGTTCAAAGCGCCCGACATCGAGAGACGTAGCAAGACAGGCCGGTGTTTCGGTCGCGACCGTGTCGCGGACGATAACGAGACCGGAAGACGTCAACGAAGAAACGCGCGAACACGTCCTCAGCGTTATGCGGCAGATGGGCTACCGAGCCAATCGCGCGGCCGCCGATTTGCGCCGTGGCAGCAGCAAGACGCTCCTTGTCCTGGTATCCGATATTACAAACGCGTTCTTTTCCGAATTTTTCAAAGGGATCGAAGAGGAGGCGCGCCAGCATGGATATGTGGTTCTGATCGGTGATACGTCCGAAGTGGCGAGCAACGAGCGCGTTTACTCCAACATGCTTTTGATGAACCAGGCTGGTGGGCTGATCCTGAATACCTACGATTTTCCCGCAGATCTCATGCCGACAAATGGTGATGGCAGTTACAAGGGGCCTCCTCTTGTGTCTTGTGCAGGGCACAAGGATGTCGATGTGCCTTCGGTGCGTACGGATGACGCTCTGGGCGGGCGCTTGGCAGCCGAGCACCTCATCGAGCTGGGTCACAAGGACATCATTCAGATATGTGGTCCGTTACAGGTGCACGGGTTCGAACGGCGTTATTTCGGATTTCGACAGGCCTTGAAGCAGGCGGGCATTGATATCCAGGAAGAGCGTGCCAGGGTGGGTCTGCTGTCGGTCCAGTTCGGTATCGATGCCGCACACCGGCTTGTGGATGAGGGAAGCCTGCCGACGGCCGTTTTCGTGCACAATGATGAGACGGCAACTGGGTTTCTTCATGGTCTTGCAAATCGCGGGATACGTGTTCCAGACGATATTTCTGTCGTTGGATATGATGACATGCCCTATGCGGCGGTCTTCAATCCCGGGCTGACGACCGTCCACCTGCCGCGCAGACGTTGGGGGCAGTTGGCCTGCCAAAAACTGATATCGGTTCTTGAAAACGACAAGAACGCCAGCCAGCCAGTGATAATCCCGCCTACACTGGTGCCGCGCGCAAGTACGGCTGCTCCTCGCCGGTAAGGCAGATCTTGCAAGCGACGAGACGTTTGGTTGCGCAAAAATATTCCGCATTTCAATCGGCTCAGCCAATTGCGCTGGATGTGCTGGTCAGTGTCCAGCGTAGGCCGAATAGATGCCGAATGCCCCGACAAGGACAAGACTGAGCGCCCAGACCAGGTCCAGATTGAACCAGGTCTTCGACAGAAATTTCAATCCCAGCCAAAGATAGATGAAAAGGGCGATTAGTCCTCCGGACACCATCATGGCCAGCGTATGGACGGCGGCGACCAGAAATGCAATCACGACATTGTTGTTCATAAGGCTTTGTGCCGCCAGGTGGCCATCGTCGAGGCCGCCGGCCTCGCAAATTCCTAAAAAGATCGGGACCAGCATCAGGCCTGCCCCATGGGCCATTGCCGCAAGAAACGACCAGAAGGCGAGGCGGGCCGGATGGACCCGGGCCAGCATTTTCGGGTGTCTGCGATTGATGAGCAGGTAAACGCCCATTGCGATCACCAAAACGCCTGCACCGATCCGGATTTCCATTTCCCATTCGACCAGAAACAGCAGCAGGGAAAACGGCAGCAAGATGCAGATCATCGCCAGGAAATGGCCACCGGCGAGAAGCGCCAACGCTTTTGGCAACGCTCTGTGGTCGCGTTCCATCAATGCTGCTGACACAGCCAACGGCCATCCCATGCCCGGGTTCACACCATGATAGATGCCGGAGATGATGACGGCCCACCATAGGGCCGTCGTCGTCGCGAGATCGGTCATGCGTCAGACCGAAGGGTAGCAAAAGCTGTCCGTTGAACAGTCGCCACCTTCAAGGCGGATCTGGTGGGCCCTCAAGCCCTTCGGGAAATCTATGTAGAAATCCTTGTCGAGCTCCAATCCGCCGTTTTCGCCGACACGCGCCATAACCATCTGGCCGCCTTCGGTTCCAGGATAGAACTGATCGTCCCAGGTCGAATAAAGCGAGTTGGTCCAGTAGACGCGTTTTCCGTCGCGGCTGATTTCCACCATTTGTGGGCCATAGGCGAAATCCTTGCCGTTGGGATGCTTGGCGCTCCTGGCAATGCCGCCCAATTCAACCTTGCCCGTCAGAACAGGGTTCATCGGGTCGGAGACATCATATTGATGCATTTCTCCCAGCCCCCAGCACGCAACATAAAGGTATTTGTCGTCGAGGCTGAGGTCGATATCGGTCACGAGCGGCGGAACGGCTTCGAAACCCTGCAACAGTGGTGGCAAGTTCTCAGCTTTTTCCGGACGTGGATCGATGGTGATGGTTTTCTTGGATTTCCATTTCCCGTCTTCGTCGCGCCACCAGGTAAAGATTGAACCCTGCAAATTGGTGGTGTCGACGACGACACCACAGAACCCATATGACTTGGTGGGGTCGTGAGCCGGGCGGATCTCCAGCGCCATCTGATGGTTCTCGCCAAAATCCATCGTCTGGATATTCTTGCGCTTGCGCAGATCCCAGAAATGGATCGAATGTCCATATTTGTTGGACAGTAGATCTTCCGGGACGACACCGTTTTCGAACTGCGGTGGCAAACCCCACTCAGAACTGACCATGTAGTCCTGAGGAAGGTTCCACCAGAAATCATAGTGTTTGTCCTGCTTGCCCCGATCCATCTCGTATTGACCGATGATGTCGAAGGTTTCGCAGTCCATGATGAAGATACCCGGAGGGCCGTCCGTACCGTCTTCACCGCGGCCGCCAAGGCAGCTGACATAGATCCCCTCGGGACCGCAATGAATTGTATGGGGACGAGAATATCCGGTCTTGGCGAATACCTCTTCGGGCTCGATTGTCTTGTGGATCTTCGCCTTCAAAGGTTCCTTGACGTCTATCACATAGATGCGCGATGAACGGATGCCTGGAACAATGAGATAGCGCCGTTCGAGGAACGCGTGACCTGAAAGCGGCGACAGAGCCGACGAACATGCGTTCCAGCCAAAGTGATGGAACTCATCGCCCTTGTTGGGCACGATCACCTGATGAACGATCTGCCCGTAGCTGTCGGACTTCGGGTTGAGGTCAACAACGGCTATGCCGTCGGATTGCGATCCGTCGGGACTGAGCATTACCGTAAATGCATAATTTTCGACCGGTGCCTGCATCGCAAGCTTTGGCGATGCATGGAATGTAGGATCTGGCCTAAGGTTCATTTTTTCCTCCCATTTTGGTAGCAATGCCGCCATTCCGGACACGCAGTTCCAGCCCGCAATCGGGCTAAAAATCAGTTTTTGGCTAGATCTCCGCAACGTTGCAGAGCTGAATGGCTCCACTGATTTTTTCCGATAGACCGGTCAGTTTCTGGCCGATCTCAAGTCGATATTCCTTTCCAAATCTGCGAATGGGACCCACCGCACCAACACTGAACGTTGCGCCGATATTCCCGATCGAAACCGGTGCAGCAACGCTTGCGATGCCCAGGTCGATTTCCTGATCACAATCGGCAAATCCCCGTTTTGAAATCTCCTCAAATTCCGCCCGGAGTTCAGCTTTCGTGATCTTGGTGTGCTCGGTGTACTGCTTCATGCTGCGGGACAGGATTTCTTCCTGAAAGTCTGGTTCGGCGAATGCAGCAATCGCCTTGGAACAGGAGCAGGCATGCATCGGACGAACGCCGAGGCCTGGATGAATAAAGGCGCGTGCCGGATCGTCCGGGGTTTCCACATGGATGATTTCCACCTTGCCGCTGCGAAAGCGTGCCAGGAAAACCGTTTCGTTGAATTTGGTGGCTGCGGCTTTCAATAGCGGAGCCGCGCATCGCCGGACATCGACATCCGATTTGCCCAGCAATGCGATGCGGATCAGGCGTTCACCAACGACGTATTGTCCGTCGTCGGAAGGTTGATCCAGGAGTTTTCGGTCGAGCAGGGTCTGTATCAGCCTGTAGCAGGTCGGTTTGGGCAGTTCGGTCGCCTTCTGCACTTCAAGCGTTGAAACCGGACGCCCTGCGACAGCAATGATCTCCAGGAGGTTGATCAGACGTTCTAGGTGCATATTGACGGGTCTTTCTCAAATTGTAAGACTGCCTATCAAATCATGAGACAAAAATTTCTCAATGCAAGCTAAATATCGGGAGGCAGAAATGCGAACACGTGCAGCCGTGGCTCTTGAAGCAGGCAAACCACTGGAGATTATGGAGGTTAACCTCGAAGGCCCAAGAGCCGGCGAGGTGCTGGTCGAGATCAAGGCCACTGGTTTGTGTCACACCGATGAGTTCACCCGTTCAGGCGATGATCCGGAAGGCATTTTTCCGGCAATCCTGGGACATGAAGGGGCAGGGGTCGTCATCGAGGTTGGTGATGGGGTGACCAGTCTTGAACCGGGAGACCACGTGATCCCGCTTTACACGCCCGAATGCCGGGAGTGCGAATACTGCCTCAACCCAAAGACCAATCTCTGCCAATCGATCAGAAGCACACAAGGCCAGGGATTGCTGCCCGACGGTTCGACCCGCTTTTCCAAGCTCGATGGGACACCCATTCACCACTATATGGGTTGCTCAACCTTTGCCAATCATACGGTTGTTCCGGAAATCGCGCTTGCCAAGGTTCGCAAGGACGCTCCGTTCGACAAGATCTGTTACATCGGCTGCGGCGTGACGACGGGGATTGGCGCAGTGATCAACACGGCCAAAGTGGAGATCGGCTCTCGCGCGATTGTGTTTGGACTGGGCGGTATCGGCCTCAATGTCATTCAGGGCCTTCGCATGGCCGGTGCCGACCAGATCGTCGGTGTCGATCTCAACGACGGTAAAGCCACGATGGCGAAACGCTTCGGCATGACAGACTTTGTGAACCCGTCAAAGGTCGAGGGGGATATTGTTGCGCATCTGGTGGAACTGACCAGGGGTGGCGCGGACTACACGTTCGACGCGACCGGCAATGTGAAGGTGATGCGCGCTGCTCTGGAGGCGGCTCACAAGGGGTGGGGTGAAAGCATCATCATCGGTGTTGCCCCTGCCGGCGCAGAAATCTCGACGCGCCCCTTCCAACTCGTGACCGGGCGGGTTTGGCGCGGGACAGCGTTTGGGGGTGCTTCGGGCCGGACAGACGTGCCGAAAATTGTCGATTGGTACATGGACGGCAAGATCGAAATCGATCCGATGATCACGCACAAACTGCCACTGGAAGAAATCAATCATGGGTTCGACCTGATGCACGAAGGATAATCAATTCGCGCGGTTGTCGAGTTCTAGTCAGCAAGCCGCCAGGCGCAAACTCAACGCCTTGGCAGGCTTTTGTCCAAGCCGCGTAAGCCGCAAAAATTGCGGACGCGGCCGGTGACTGGGTCGCATTTGGGTTTTACCCGGTTACAATGAACGGCGGAACACCCGGCAACAGTCGAGTTGAGGTGTTGTTTTTCGTTGCCTTCACTTGAGAATGCTAACCGTCGGAACAGCTATTTTGACAGAGCCGCCGCCGCGGTGTCGTGGTACTCGTGAAGTTCGACGACGCAGCCGTCCTTCACCGTCCAGAACAAGGCCAGCTCGGTCTCTCGCGAAACTCCGGTATGGCGACTGGTGATTGTGAGACTGATCTGTGTTGCAGCGCGTTCGCCTGAGACGATGATATCTGTCAGGCGATAGTCGTCGATACTCCAGTCTGACTGAATCCGGCCAATCGCTTCCCAGAAAGCTGCCTTGCCCCCGCAATCTGCACAGTAAGGTGCAGTTTCCGCATTGGCATGGATGCGATAGTGAATGTCGTCATGCAACAGCGCGGATATGGCCTCGACATCCGCGCGGTTATACGACTGAATGGCGTTGCGAACGACCTCTTCGGTTGTCATGAGCGCTTCCCTCCGAACGATTAAACGACCATCAGCCAGACTTTCGGCAATCGCCGCCGCGCGATTGCGCCGTCTTTTATAGTTGGTTGTAGGGGACCATATTGCGCGCCTTCGTCAGACGAAGCAAGGTTTTCAACCTCACGTTTAGTGAGGGTAGGTGGCGGCCGCGACGGTCTCGCTCGAAAAGGTCCGGATATCCACTCGCTTCTCGGACTATTGGTTGGCGTATTGAAACACTGCCATCAGTGACCCTTTGCCGATGACACCATCGATCGCGCCGGAATAGACGCCTGCTTCCCTCAATCGGTTTTGGACTTCTTTTCTGAAGCTTGCAGGGTAGGTTTTGTTCTTTTCAGGATCGACAAACCAGAATTCAGCCTCGATTTGTCCGCCTTCACGGATGGCCTTCATCGTCCAGTCGACGGCGGTCGCAGTTGTCTCGCTTTCAAATGTTCCGTCGAGATAGAACTCGGCGAGAGAACGCATTGCCAGCTGGTCTCCTTGCGCCGCAGCTTTCATTAGGAGGGACTGTGCGAACTCGGGATTTTTGTCGCCGCCCTGACCTGTTGCGAGCAAATCCGCCAGGTTGATCATCGCCAGTGTTTGATCGGCATTGGTGTCGGCAAGCGCGACTTGAAACCAATACCGGGCACGAAAGTGATCCTGGCGAACGCCTTCACCGTGCTTGTAGGCGGTGGCAACTGAAAAGGCCGCACTGGCGTTGCCGCCTTCCGCAGCTTGCCGAAACCACTCGAATGACACCGCGTCGTCGTATTCGACCTGACGATCTTCAAGATAGATATGCCCGAGCATTTCCATCGCGTGGGTATTGCCGAGAACAGCTGCCTTTTCCAAAAGGCGCATGGTTTCACCCGCGCGCCATTCAACCCCTTTGCCAAGGTCGTAGGCGACTGCAAGTTCAACCATGGCATCGGTATTGCCAAGTTCGGCGGACTGCCGGAATTGCTTGGCGGCCGCCGTCTCGTTGCCAGAACGATCAAGCGCACGACCGTAAATCAGTTTGAGGATATCTGAATTTGGAAACTGTGCGACAGCGTCGGAACACGCATTTACCGTTATCGACGGTTCGCCGTCATATCCATCTTCTTCGCGCTGCAAACAGTTCTGGACATGCCTTGCTTGGGAGTTCCGTGCTTCCCTGTTTTCGCGCTCTGAAAGTTCAATTTTGCTTTCCGGGGCGGCTTTGATGAGCGCCAATGCTTGTTTGGTGAATTCACCATTGGGATAGCGCTTCAGATATACCCTTATCAGGTCTGGATCATCGGCGTCTTTGACGGCATCCCAAAGCGCGGTTTCTTTGGCGGCAGATGTAAGCGCCCGATTTCCCTGATAATTGAAGGAAAAGTCGCCTGTCAGCGACGAGTTGCTCCAGGGAACCTGCGCGTTCTGAGTTGCATCCATCACGCGCTTTCTCACGCGTCTCATCATCCGCGCGACATCTAGGTTCGGCGTCGAAATATGATGCAAAAGCGCTTCTGAAAAAGGGCTGTTCAAACCCGCACCATCTCTCGCAACGCTTCCCGGCTCCGTTGAAAAGGCAACCAGTGTGTCAGAGCCGGCTTCCAGTGGAGCCAAGCCCAGGTCAGTTTCAACAATCTGAGCGTCTACGGAGCGGTTTGCGCCGGGCATGAACCGGTTGTCTCGGCATGCATCAACCAACACAATCTTTGTTTTGGTCCGCTGGTCCATTTCCTTCAGGACCAAATTCAAGGCAACGAGTTCAGAGTCTATCGCATTGGCTGTCTCGAGCTCCACATCCGTTGGTAGAAGGTAATTCTGTCCGGAAATCTGCATTCCATGCCCGGCATAAAAGAACAGGCCAACGTCCGACCCCTTGAGCGCGTTAGAGAAGCGTTTGAGCGTCAACAGGAAGTCCTGATGAGTGAGATCCTGCCCATAAATCACTTCAAATCCGAGTTCGCTCAGGACAGCGCCGATATTCGTGGCATCCCGGACAGGGTTGGGCAGCTTGCCGACCGATGAATAATTCGAATTCCCGACTACCAGTGCAACGCGTTGTGCCGAGTTTGCTTGCGAAATCAAAAATACGCAGAGCAAAGAAGAAAGGATGACGGTTTTAAGAAAAACAAAAACGGAATGCATTGATGCTGCTCAGCCGACATGAAATTTAGCAGGTTGGCACCTTATCACAGCATGCTTTTCCGGGCATCAAGCGGGTGTCGACAGTCATTCTCGACAGTGGAGAGTTTGCCTTCGTCGACTGGAACGTGGTTGGTCGCTTCGGATAGGCCGGTGCCGATACCTCCCCAACTATCTGGCTTTTTGGCCTGACATTGAGACGATACGTTCAGTCGACTTCATATTTGGCAATGAAGTCGCGGTCCGGTTCCACGCCGAGGCCTGGGCGATCAGGGATCGTCACAAATCCACCATTCTTATAGACCTCTTCCTGGATATGCAGGGGCTCGACGAGCAACGCATCCCGGAACTTGTTGTCGGTTGTGTCGAACTCGAGCATCGGTTCCCATGGGTTCAGACCTCCCGGGAGTGGCGGCATTGCGGCCAGGAGCTGGAGATTGACGGCGACGGCGATGGCCGAACCCCAGACATGGTTTATGACTGGTGTGAAATGGGAGTGGCAAAGGGTTAGAACGCGCAGATATTCGCTGACACCACCCATCGCGCACACTTCCGGCTGAGCAATGTCCAATCCCCGGTTTTCCAGGATCTGGCGCCAGCCCCATCGATTGAATTCAGCTTCACCACCAGAGATGTTGACCTTCAATCCGGCTCGCAGTTCCCTGTAGCCGTCGAGGTCCTCGGGTGCGACAGGCTCCTCGAACCAGTAGGCCCCCAAGTCATCCAGGGCTCTGCCGACATAAAACGCGTCGGACGTCGTGTAGCAGTGGTTGGCATCGACCATGAATTTGCCGCGACCATCGACCCCTTTGGCAACGGCCTCGCAAAGCCGAACGTCTTCTTTCGGACCCAGGCCGGATTTCATCTTTGCCGCGACAAATCCCTTGTCCATGATCTCAGCTGCTTCGGCCCTGAAACGTGCCACGTGCTCATCGACGCTCTCCCGCTTGAGCATCATGCCATAGCCATAGACCTGGACCTGCCTTCGATGAGCCCCCCCGATCAGTTTGTGCAATGGAAGTCCTGCCACTTTGCCGGCGATATCCCAAAGGGCGATGTCAACGCCGGAGAGCGCTTGAAGGGGCATGCCCTTCTGGCCGTGATCCCGCAAAAGATTATAGACCTTGTGCCAGATGACATCCCGATCCAGCGCATCGTCGCCGAGGATCATCGGTTGAATGACCTTTTCAACGATCCCCTTGTTTGCAAGGGCGACATTGCCCGGTCCGAAGCACTCGCCCCAACCGGTAATGCCGGCATCCGTTTCCACTTCAACGAGGTGAGCGCTACGTTTGGCATAAAACTGTTGGGAGTAACCGAGTTCTTCCGGCAAATCGTATTGCAGAACGTGACTGGTGACGCGGGTGATTTTCATGCCGCACCTCTCTCAAGCGCGCGGGTGACGCGTTTCAAGACGAGGTAGTCATTCAGCGCCAAAGCTGAGCAGTCATGGCCGATGCCCGATTGGCCGATACCGCCATGCGGCAGGTCGATGTCGTATTTCACACCATTGATCTGGATTTCGCCGTAGCGCAAACCAGCGGCATACCGTTCCGCCTTTGCCAGATCTCGCGTGAAGATATAGGCCGTCAGACCACCATCGTCGCAGTCGTTTGCGTTTTCCAAGAGGTCGTCTTCGCCTTGAAACGGGATCAGACTTACGATCGGTCCGAAAGTCTCCTGTCGATAGACATCCATGGTTTCGCGCACATTTGCCAGCACAGTTGGGGCCAGGAAATGGCCTCGGTTCAGCCCTGCCGGCCGGTCACCACCGGCAAGAAGGTCCGCTCCGTCCAACACCGCATCGTCGATGAGTTTCTTGATCCGTTTCCAGGCCCTCGCGTTGACGAGAGGGCCTGTTGTGATATCGGCATTCCGGTCCCAACCTGTTGTGGCCTTTTGAGCCCGTTCAACAACCTTTGCCGTGAATTCTTCAAGTATGGGCGCTTCGACAAACACCCTGTTTGGAGAAACGCATATCTGTCCGGCATTGCTGAATTTGACTCCGCAAACGATGTCCGCTGCCGTTTCCAGGTCCGCATCGGCGAACACAAGGACAGGTGCATTTCCGCCAAGTTCCATGGAATACCGTTTGATCGTCGTTGCGCCGGTTCGCATGATGTGGCGCCCGGTTGCGGTCGAGCCGATCAACGTTATGACAGCCGGGATTGGCGATGCTGACAAGGTATCGGCGGCTTCATAGCTGTCAGTTGCCAGGATTTGCACCACCCCGTCCGGAAGCCCAATTTTGGCGCAAAGTTCACCAACTGCATATGCGGATATCGGTGTGTCGTTTGAGGGGCGGATGATGATTGGGCATCCGGCCGCCATCGCCGGGCCGATCTTGAAAGCAAGATTGAGCAGCGGAAAGTTCCAGGCAAGAAACGCGACTGCAACGCCGGCAGCTTCGTGAACCATCGTGTGCGTGTGAGTGCCTGTACGATCCGCAAGGCCGTAGTCGTGAAAACGGGCAATTTCCTCGGCATAGAACTGGAGAGAGTTCTTGAGGCTCTCGAAGTCTTCCTCGGTGCTCGCCCATGGCTTTCCAAGCTCATGGTGGATGCAGGTTCTCAGATAGTCCTCATGCCGTATGACTTCATCGCGCAGCTTTGTCATCCATTGCTGGCGTTCGAAGATGGATGTCCTTGACCATGAAGGAAAAGCGTTTCGAGCGTGTTCGAGGGCGCACCGCACATCTTCACAGCCCGCGGCGGCCACGATGGTGACCGTCTCTTCCGTCGCAGGATTGGCGACTTCAATACTGCCCTGACCATCAACCAGAGCACCACCCAGATACATTTTGCTCGGGAAATTCATTTGCAGCCTCAATCGAAAAGCGTTGCGATGTTGGTTTTGATCCGGTCGCCGATATAAAGCGCCAAAGCCTGGATCGTTGAGGTTGGATTGACCGCGCCAGCGGTCACGAAGATGGACCCGTCGACAATGAAGAGGTTCTTCACATCGTGGCTTCGGCCCCACGCGTTGACGACCGATCTACCCGGATCGTCTCCCATGCGGCACGTGCCCATCTGATGCCAGCCAGCGCGCCACCAAACGCTGTCATCACCCTTGGCCAGGATCTGTTTCGCTCCGGCGGCCAGGAGAAGTTCTTTTGCTTTCGCCTCGCCGTGGCGAAGCATTTTGCGTGTGTTGTCACCAAGCGTGTAGGTGATCTTCGGCGCGGGTATGCCGTCGCTGTCGGTCAGTTCCGGATCAAGGCTGACACAATTTGCTTCTTCGGGAAGATCTTCGGAAACAACAGTCAAACCCGCCAGATAGGGATAGACATTGTCCATGATCTCCCTGTGTTCAGCACCCCAGGGGATCGGGTTGTCGATCCCATAGCCTCCAAGCGCGAATGTCATCGGGGTCGTTGAGCGGCCTGAGTGCAATCCATAACCACGAACGAAATCGCGTTCTGGATCCGTTTCGTAGAACTCCTGCGAGAGGATCGAACAGGCCATCGGACCTTCGTGCCCACGCATGGGTTCATCGAAGACACCGGCTACGCCTGTCAGTGGATGAAACATCAGGTTCTTGCCAACCAGGCCGGACCTGTTGGCCACTCCTTCAGGAAAGAGTTTCGACTTTGAATTCAACAGTAGTCGCGGCGTTCCAACACCATTGCAGGCGACGACGACCAACTCCGCTTTCTGCTCATGCAGCTTGCCTTCCGCATCGTGATAAAGAACTCCCGTTGCAAAGCCGGTCTCCTGATCGATTACGATCTCGCGGACACGGGAATTGGTTCTGAGTTCGACGCCTGCATTTTCCAGTATCGGCCAATAAGTGAAGTTGGTGCCGCCTTTGGCCCCTGCAGCGCAGCCCAGATCGCACGTTCCGGCATTCACGCATTTTTGCCGGCCGTCCCTGTCCTTGCTCAGGATGGCGACGTCCGAAGGCCACCAGTGCCAGCCCAGTTTGTTGAAACCTTTCGCGAGGGTCTGACCGAGATGTCCGATCGGTATCGGTGGGAGTGGCGGGGAATAGTCTGGATATCCCGGATTGCCACCCAGCCCCGAGACGCCCGTGTTCTCATCGTTCAAATTGTAAAACGGCTCGAGAGTGGCGTAGTCCACCGGCCAATCTTCCGCGACGCCGTCCAAAGTTCGTGTTCTGAAGTCCGATGGTTTCATCCTCGGCCAGTGGCCTAGAAAATTGATGGTCGATCCACCGACGCCATTCCAGTTCACAGGTGTGATGCAGCTGTCATCTGAATTTATCGGATAGTCCTGCTTCAGTTTCCTGACATTCGGATCGCATGAAAATGCGCCATAGCGGGCAAGCTCATAGTCTTCCCTACGGCTCGGAAAATCCTTGTCCTGCAAATGATCACCTTGTTCCAGGCAAAGGATGCGCATCCTGGTTTCCAGAAGGGACCAGGCGATTGCAGCGCCCGAGGCTCCGGCACCGATTATCAGGACGTCGACAGGTTCGTTGGTCATCTTGCCTTTCCAGAGCCTCAAGCCAGCCGGTAGGCGGTGCCGCGGGCACGTACCGGGGTTGTCAATTCATCTATCAGAGCGTCGCTTTCCGGTTCCACGGGATATCCATCCGGGTGCACCGGGTGAGCGCCGACACCAAGCATCGGGCGAATATCCGCCCGGCTGTAATAGGCGGTGTATGTGAGGCGAACGAGTTCGGTGAAGTCGGCCGGGTAGGCTGCTTCAACCTCCTTGAGAACATCGACCCGCAGGTTCGATGAAAGGTTTTGGAAGTCGGGCGATTTCAGTGAGATTGCCTCCAGGAGCCGGATCACTGCTCCTGGAGACCGGTTTGAATAGGCAGTTGCCGTGAGGACACCATCGGCAACTGCCTTCACACCGGCAGACGGCATGCGCCGTGCACCGCCGGCCGGAATGATTTCGTCGAGAACTTTCAGGAGGAGCGTCTGAGTTTCTGCGGTCGACATTGGCACCTCCTATCGCTGTCCGTTGCCTGCCGGGCGTGACAGCGCGTCAATCGCCACGGCAAGAAGAAGAATGGCGCCCGAGAACATCAATTTGTCTGCTGCACTCGCTCCAGATAGGTCCAGACCATTGCCCAAAGACCCGATAACAAGTGCTCCAAGGATTGCGTTCCAGACAGAACCGCGACCGCCAAACAGAGACGTGCCGCCGATGACTGCCGCACCAATGCTTTCCAGCAAAAGGGAACCGCCGGCGAAAGCGGTATAGGATACGGACCCGTAGCGGGATGCTCCGAATATGCCGCCGATTGCAGCCAGAAGGCCAACAATCCCGAAGGCTGCTACACGGATGCGCTTGACATTCATGCCAACGCGCCGCGCGCTTTCGGCATTGCCACCGACAGCGAAGATCGATCTGCCGAAGGGTGTCGAGGTCGTGACCCAGCCGACGATTGCGGTGACACCTGTCAGCAGAACGATCAGGAGTGGAACCGATCGATAGGCGTTCATCGTCAGGACTGCTGCAAAGACAATAATCGCAAAGAACGCGACCTGCCCCCAAAGCGTGGTGGCGGTGTCGAGTTCAAGGCCTCGAAGTTTGCGCTCTGCCTGACGGCGCAAAGCCAGCGCGGCGATTGCAACGACAAGGAGGGTTGCGAGTAGGAGGCCCCAAATATCTGGTACCAGGATGCGCGCGATGGCCCGAACGAAAGGGTCGCCTATGTTGAGGTTTCCCGTCGGCAGGATTTTCTGCATCAAACCCTGGTAGCCAAGCAAACCGGCTAGCGTGACAACAAAGGAGGGTATGCCAACATATGCGATCAGTAACCCTTGTGCTGCCCCCATAACGATGCCAACGGCCATGACAATCAGGCAAGCTGCCCAACCCGGGATACCAGCGAGCACGAGGACGCCAAGAAGGGCGGCACAAACACCCGCCGTGGCTGCTGCGGAGAGGTCGATCTCTCCCAAAAGCAGAACAACGGTTATTCCGACGGCCAGTGTCGCGATCACCGCTGACTGCATGAACAGATTGTATATGTTGCGCGGTGAGAGAAAGATGAAACGGATACTGGTTGCATCCTGATCACCCCAGAATTCCCATATGGGGAGTGCTATCCCGAAATAGAGCCAGATTGCTGCCAAGGCGAGAAGCACTGGCACGAACGAACCGAGGCGCGTCTCGCGCAGCCGTCGCAGCCGTTCAACCGGCGAAAATGAAGAGTTAGGCTGCATTATTCGCCCCGTTGTCCAATCCGGCAGTCATGGCAACGACAATTTCGTCGGCTGTGGTCTCGGGTGTTTTCCAGGTTGCGACATTGGCTCCGTGGCGCAGAACGCAGATCCGGTCGGAAACTTCGAAAATGTCGCGCATATTGTGAGAGATGTAGACAACGGCATGGTCGGTGTCGCGCAGCCGTTTGACGACATCCAGAACCTGCCGGGTCTGTGCAACACCCAGAGCCGCAGTCGGTTCGTCCAGCATCACGACACTGCACTCCGCGCCGACGGCCCTGGCAATGGCAATCGCCTGGCGTTGTCCGCCCGAAAGGCCACCGACTTTGGCACGCACGGATTTGAGCGTTCGTACCTGAAGCCGGTCTATGGCGGCTTGGGCGCGAACTTCCATCTCAAGATCATCGAGGGGGCGCAAGATGCGCGGTAGAAACTGCCAGCCGGATTTCACCGGTTCAGCTCCAAGCGAGAGATTGGCCGCGACATCAAGGTTCTCGCAAAGGGCCAGATCCTGATAAACAATCTGAATGCCAAGTGCGCCGGCATCATGAGGATTGCTGATCACGACCGGCTTTTCGTCGATGAAGAAATCACCTTCGTCTGACGTGAGCGCCCCGGCCAGAATTTTCATGAGCGTCGACTTGCCGGCGCCATTGTCGCCGACAAGTGCCATGACCTCACCGCGCGCAACCTCGAAGTCGACGCCCTTGAGTGCGTGAACACCACCAAAGCGTTTTTCGATGCCCGCAACGCGCAAGTGCGGTGGCGGGGCCGTCGGCCCCACCTGCTTGTTGTTTTCCAAAGACATGGATTGCCCGGTTACTTGCAGAAATCGGTTGCTGCGGCTTCGCCCTGGCAGACCATTTCCTTTGTGATCGATGGGTCGTTTTCGATGACGTAGGCAACACCCTCAGCACCAATGGCGGAATAGGAGCCAACTGGAACATAGGCGACTTCGGCCCCTACGCCATTCTTGACCTTTTGCGGAGCCAGATCGGCAAAGTCCTCACCCTTGATGAGCCTCACAGTCACCTTGGCCGCTGCGTTTGCCATATCGGCAAGCGGACGCCAGCCACATTGTGTCTGCTTGCCGAGAAGCATCAGCTGTTGGGCCTGAACCGTGCAATCCAGCCCGGAAACCGGCATCGTTCCGGCCATGCCCTGTTCTTCCAGTGCCGCAATGGCAGCGCCGGCGTTACCATCATTTGACGAGACAACACCCTGAACATTGTTGTTGAGCTGGGTCAGGGCCTGATCCATGGAGCGCCTGGCAATTGCCGGGTCCCAACCCTGTGTCCAATTTTCATACCCCATGATGCGCTTGCCACTGTCAAACAGGGGGGTAAGAGCGCGCAATTGTCCATTGTGAATGACCGCAGCATTCGGATCCGTCGGAGAGCCCTTGAGCAGAACCAGGGTGTCGCCGTCCTTGGTGTTTTCAATGACGTGACTGGCCTGATCGAAACCCATTCCCTCCAAGTCCGCCTGCACCCAGAAAGAGGTGTTCGCCGAATTGATCATTCGGTCATAGGCGATTGTTGGCACGTCTTCTTCCGCAGCCATATCCGCGATGACCGCGGAGCTTTCACCGTCAATGGGAATGACGACAAGCACTTTTGCCCCTTGCGTGAGCGCTTGTTCGGCCTGGCGTTGTTGTACGGACGTGTCGTTGTTGGCGTTGAAGACTTCCACCCGAACGTCCGGGGCGATTTCCTTCATTGTCGATACGAAAGCTGCCGCATCCTGCTGTTCCCAGCGTGGATTTACATTCTCTGGCAACAGCAAGGCAACCATGTCCTCCGCGGCGGCTGCCCCGGCTCCCAAAAGTGTGGCCAATGCCGTGCCTGTTATCAATAAGCCTTTCATAGTGCTTGGAAACATCCTATCCTCCTCGTCGATGTTTCAGCGCTTTCAGCGCCGGATCTTCTGGTGGAATTCCTTCGATTAAGCGATCGATCCGGCGGGACGAGTAAGGTTCCAAACAAGCTCGAACCGCCGGCCACTAGCCTGACCACCAACAGGCGTGAAGTTCTGCAACTGCCCCTCCAGGCAGGCGAGTGTTTCCTATTTTCCGCTGGCCCCTGACATGATGTGAGCAAGGCGCTCGCGAGTGTCCTCCAGATGTTCTTTCATGGCAGCTTCTGCCGCCGCAGCGTCTTGCGCTTCGATTGCGGCGAGCACTTTTTGATGAAGGGGAACGGAACGCTTGTTGTCCCTTGGGTCGGCATTAGTCAGTCGGATTGAGCTTAAAAGCGCAGAAAAGATCACACCTTCCATTGCCATCAGGACTTCATTGTTTGCCGCACGAAGCACAGCACGGTGAAACAGGGCGTCCGCCACCACGTAATCCTGGATCTCCGAAGCGCTTTCCATCTTTTGTTGCGCAGCACGGATTTCATCGATTTGAGCCTTGGTCGCTGATTTTGCCGCCCAGGCCGCCGCACTCGGTTCGAAAACCTGACGCACATCGAGCAGCTGATTTAAGAAGCTGGGTCTTGGCTCAACGCTGAGATGCCACGCCAGGACATCATCATCCAAAAGGTTCCAGCTGGCGCGCCGCCGGACGCGTGTGCCGCTGCCGCGCTTAACCTCCAGAAGCCCCTTTGCAACCAAAAGTTTGACCGCTTCGCGAACCACAGACTTTGAAACGCCAAACCGCTCGCAAAGCTTGTTCTCGTCGTCGATCAGGTCGCCCTCACGAACGACACCTCCGACGATGCGCCTGCCTAATTCGCGGCAAACCTGCGTCGAAAGCGACGGAACAACACCAGCGGTGTCTTTGAGATCATAGTAGAGCAATTCAGACATGAGATGATATTAAACATCTGATGTTTTGATTGTCCAGATGTTTTTGTGCATGATCGTGAGAATCATGCGGGACTTGCAAACAACTCTGCAATTTGTGCCATGACCTTGAAGGCGAAGAGGGAGCCGGGTGACCAAGTCGATTGTTGCCGATCCCAAGCCAAACTGTGCGTGCCAGATGCAAAGGTCATCAAAATCAGTGTTGGCCGAATAAGGTGCCAAAATCGGGTCGCGGTTCATTGATGTTTGCGAGCCGCAGCATGTGCCATGCCAGTGCCTGATTGCTGCTGATGATCGGCACGCTGATCGCGTGTTCAATTTTCTTGAGTATATTCAATGTTCTGAGGTTTGTGCATGAAACGACGATTGCATCGCAAGGAGCTTTCGCGGCGATCCGCTTGGCTGCGTGAATGATCGACTGCTCACTGATCCGCGCAACGACCCTGTCATTGCCTTCCTCAAAGGATCCGAATCCCGCAATTTCAAAACCGGCATCAATCAGTTTCAAACGCATGCGCTCAGATACGTCCGGCACATAGGGTGTTATGAAACCGAGCCTTTCTGCACCGAGCTCTCGTCCTGCGGCAATAACAGCGGCTAAAGGGTCAGAAACCAGGGCGTTGGGATAGACCGTTTGAATGGCACGGGCAACGTTCTGCGAGCCGATCACCGTTGAGGCCGAAGTGCATCCATACCCGATCACATCGAAATCAAGCGATTGCGGCAAGAGGCCTGCCGAATACGGCAGATCTCTCTCCATTTTGGCAAGCGTGTCGGCACGAACGTCGGACACCATTGGAATGCGGCTGTGATAAAGCGCGACACCGTCGAGTGCCATGAGCCTGGAAAATTCTGGCTCCAGCGTTTCGTCGGTCGCAAGAACGATCACGCCCATCGTTGCCCGCGTTCCGATCCCTGCATCCGTGTCGAATTCCAGTTTCATAAGGTCACCTCAGATGACGGGAAGGTCGCGGGAGGCGCGTTCGGAAAGCAACTGCGCACCATCTTCGCGAATGACGATGTTTTCCTCATGAACCATGATCCGGGCATCGCCATAACTCAGCGAGGGCTCCAGCGTCAGGACCATGTTCTCCACGATGGGCGTGTGATCAAAGGGAGCGTGCGAAGGCCATTCGGTGAGTTGCATACCCAGTCCGTGACCCAATCGGCCAACATCACCACCCCTGTCGTCCAGCTCCGCGATAACGCTCCGCATGACCTGATAAAGCTGATGACAAGTGATGCCGGCACGGGCGGCATTGATCCCCGCTTCGGTCGCGCGCCACAGCACGTCATAAGCTTTCTGGGCAGCCTCGTCGGCGGGCCCGACGGCAAAATTGCGATCGAAATCGCAGTAGTATCCATCCCAGACAGCGCCCGTGTCCAACATCAGGACGTCACCACGAGCCAAGGGGCGGCGAGAGGGGGGTGAAATCACATCATGGTACCCACCTTGGTCCGCACCACCGACAAGATACGGAACATCG
The DNA here is from genome assembly GCF_009363435.1 of Labrenzia sp. THAF82. Taxonomy (GTDB): domain Bacteria; phylum Pseudomonadota; class Alphaproteobacteria; order Rhizobiales; family Stappiaceae; genus Roseibium; species Roseibium porphyridii. The sequence continues at coordinate 1,860,152 of NZ_CP045354.1, forward strand.
TCGGCTCCTTGCGCGAGGCCTTCTCGGCGAAATGCGCGAAACAAGTCTTCAAACGGTTGCCCCTCGTGTGCCAGCTCAGGAACCTTCGCAAATGTCCGTGAGCCAATGGCACAAATGTGTGCCAGTTTTTCGATTTCCCGTTCGGACTTGATCATGCGCAAAGACCTAACAAGGCCAGTCGCGTCAGCAATTGAAAGGTTCGGGAGACCTTGTAACAGCCTTTCATAGTCGCCCAGTGGCATACGAAGTCCGGTTTCGTGGCCTTTCATCACGCCAAGCGTTTTTCGTTCTCTCGCAAGCGGTGTGAGCAGCTCCGTCAAAAGGCTCATACCGTCGTCTTCAGGGCAGGGCGCGCTCCAGGTGCGGATGTCGTCCAGCCAGGTGCTGTGCATCAGCTGCGCACCGATTTCTGGAATGATAGCAATCGGTTTGCCAGTTGAAGGTAGATAGAGAAACCACGGACGGGTCGGGCTTTGCCAAAACAAAGTCTGAAAACCACTGAAGTATCGAATTTCGGGCTCACTGGTGAAAAGGATCCCATCGATAGCAGCTGCAGCCATACGAAATTGGGCCCGGTGCGTCCGCGCCTCAAATTCTGTTTCGGGAAATCCACGGGAAGGCACTTCGGTCATTGACTGTCCTTTCGCCGCGGCAACCGATCGCGCACCAGCTGCACCCAGAACTCCGCGCCGATTGGCAACAAGGCATCGTTGAAATCATAATCGGAAGCGTGCAGTGGCTGACCGTTTGCACCCGTCTCGCCGTTTCCCAGCAACAGGAAGCAACCGGGAACAGCCGCGCAAAAATGCGCAAAATCTTCGGAAAAACTCATCGGCTGCCGGTCTTCAATAACCTCGCATCCGGCCGCTCGTCCCGCGCGGTAGACTGCTTCCGTCGGTACGGATGCGTTGATCGTCTCGATGAATTCCGTCTCACAATTCACCGTCACCTTTACGCCGTGAGCCGCAGCCACACCGTCGGCGATCTGACGCATGAATTGTTCCACTGCAACCCGGTCCTCCGGCGATCTGGCTCTGTAGTCCCCTTTCAGGACAGCCTGGCCAGGCAGGACATTACGTTGTCCATCCGTCACAAATTCGGTGACGGAAACGACTGTTCCTGCTCCTGGCGGAAGCTTTCGGGAGACAATGCTCTGCAAGGCAAGGACAAGCTCTGCAGCGACCGTGATTGCATCAACGCCGGTGTGCGGCATGGAGGCATGCCCGCCTTTGCCAGTCACAGTGATCTCAAAGAGTGTTTCGCTGTTGCAGATAATGCCTGCCCGGGTGGACACCTGGCCGGTCGGTGTCCCTGGCAAATTGTGGATCGCATAAATCTCATCAATCGGGAATTGCTTTAACACGCCTTCATCGATCATTGCCTTAGCGCCAAGCCCGAGTTCTTCGTTGGGTTGGAACAAGAACACGACAGTGCCTTCGAAATCAGGTTCTTTGACTAGCCGTTCCGCTGCACCCAAAAGCATGGTCATATGACCGTCATGACCACAGGCATGCATGACGCCGGGCGTTTTGGAACGATGGCCGTGGGATGACGTTTCTCCAATCGGCAGTGCGTCCATATCCGCACGCAATGCGATGGCCCGGTTGCCGCGGCCACTGCGCAGAACACCAATGACCCCTGAGCCTTCATGCACGTCAAGACCGAGTGCTCGCAGTTCGCGGGCAATTTCAAGTTTGGTTCGCTTTTCCTGAAATCCGAGTTCAGGATTGCGGTGAAAGTCACGCCGTCGTGCGGTCAGACGTTGGTCAAACGTTTGCATGAAAATGCCTCCCGTATCCTCATCTCTAACTACAATGTCTCAAGGGCTGGATGGCGTCGTTTTTTGGTAGTCGGGCGACGAAAAACATTGAAAAATCGGGAAAAGGCGATCAATTTCAGACGATGGATGACAAGGATTTGGAAATACTGCGGCTCGTGCAACAGGACGCGAGATTGACGGCTGAAACGATCAGTCAGGACGTCGGGCTGTCTCCCGCAGCTGCGCAAAAGCGTTTGAAACGGCTCCGCGAAAGCGGTGTGATCGAAAGAGATGTTTCAGTTCTCTCGCCGTCGATGCTGGGGCGGGACATGACAATTATTGTCGATGTCATTCTTGAGAGGGAAAGCCGGCGCCACTTGGATGAATTCAAGCGAAAGATGAAGAATGCCCAGTGTGTACAACAATGCTACTACACGACTGGCGAAGCCGACTTCACCTTGATCCTGACGGTTCGGGACATCAAGGAATACGAGCAGTTCACACAGGACCATTTCTTTGACGAGTCCAATATCAGCCGCTTCAAGACCTCGGTTGTAATGGACAGGGTCAAGGTATCTCTCGACGTGCTTTAGGCAGCGATCTGGCTATATCGGCAAGGTCAACCCGACTTTGGTGCGCTCCATGGTAACGGACGTACGAAACCGTCTTACATTTGAGTTTTCAAAAAATAGCCGGTGTGTCAGTTCTTCAAAATCCTGCATGTCGCGCGCTGTGCAGATCAGGATAAAGTCTGCTTCTCCGGTCACGTAATAGCATTGCTGCACTTGTGGCTCGGAACGGGCAAGCTTGCGGAACATATCGAGCTGCTGAAGGCTTTCGCGCTCCAGTTCCACCATCACAATAAGCGTCATGTTGCAGTCGAGCTTCGATGCATCGAGAATGGCAACTTCCTGCTGAATGACCCCGCTATCCTTTAGCCGCTTCTGCCTCCGTTGCACTGACGGGACGGACAATCCGCATTCTTCAGCCAGGACTTCCAGCCCAATCCGACGGTCCCGCTGCATCAATCTCAGGATTGTTCGGTCCGCATCGTCCAAATTGTCAAGCATGATGCAAATTCTCTGGTTTGAATGTCTGAACGGTAAATTTCGTCGAGCTTAAGCCAGATAATGAAAAAATCAAATAATCCGAAAATGCTACATCATGGAGCATGAAACACACAGACATTCTCGACTTTTCTCCTGATTTCAAACAGGCGGTTGCTTTCTTCAAAGCACAGAAAAACTACGCCGTCTCACCAATGCGACGACTGCAAGGGCCCGGCGGCTTTTCCTTTCTGGCCAAAGATGAAACCTCTCGAATGGGCCTGGGCGCCTTCAAGGCGCTCGGCGCTCCTTACGCCGTCGCCCGCCTCGTCGGTGAAGCCTGGTTTGCAAAGACCGGCGAGATCCTGACACCGCCACGCTTCCTGGATGCTGATGTGCGTTCTATGGCCAACACGCAGACCTTTGTTTGCGCAAGTGCAGGCAATCATGGGCTGGGCGTTGCCGCAGGCGCACAATGGGTGAGTGCCAAGTCGCGTATTCATCTGGCAAGAACCGTTCCGGCAAGTTTTGCTGAGAGACTTTGTGCGCTGGGCGCGGAGGTTGTGTGGTCCGGCGACGTTTATGACGAGAGCGTCGCAGCAGCGATTGACGATGCGGCGCAAACCGGTGCAACGCTGCTGGCTGACGGCACCTGGCCCGGATACACCGAGATCCCGAAATGGGTGATGGAAGGTTACTGCGTCATCGCAGAAGAATTACGGGCTTCGTTCGAAGCATCGGGCGATTGGCCGAGCCATGTCTATCTCCAGGCCGGTGTCGGAGGCCTCGCAGCTGCGATGTCTCACATGATCCGCTTGAACTGGACAGTCCAGCCGGAGCTGATCGTTGTTGAGCCTGAGGCTGCGGCTTGTCTGAAGGCGAGCCATGACGCAGGTCGGCCTGCTCGATCCGACGGGCCGGATTCCAACATGGGGCGTCTGGACTGCAAAGAACCCTCAATCGTTGCGTGGCGCGTTCTTGAGCGCTGCAACGTGATCTACCAGACACTTTCCGAAACAGATGGATCAGCAGCGGCCGCGGCCATGACAAGGCTTGGCATAGCGACCACACCTTCAGGCGCAGCAGGGTTTGGCGCCTTGTGCACACAGCTCCCCGACATAACAACCGGCAAGGATTTTTTACCCCTTGTCATAATCTCAGAGGGGCCCGCGTGAGCGGGTCGTGAAAGGAAGCAACATGCAGAAACTATTCACGAAATTCGTCATTCCAGCAATGCTGGCCATAGGCCTGGCGACCGGTGCCGGCGCTGAGACATGGAAGTTTGCCTCAGAAGAGGACAAAAACGATGTGCAGGACATTTTTGCAAAGAAATTTGCCGAGACGATCAAGGAAGAGTCGGGCGGCGATATTAAGGTCAGGATCTTCTATTACGGCCAATTGGGTACCGAAAACGACATCGTTGAACTGACTGCCAAAGGTGTCGTTCAATTTGTTTCAGTCGGCACCGGTCACCTGGGGTCCTACGTGCCAGAAGTGCAGGCACTCAGTGTTCCGTATGTCCTCGGAAGCGATGTGGATGTTGTCCGTAAGGTTCTGACGGGCAGTGAAACAATCTACAACGACCTCAGCGACAGGTTCGAAAAGGTCAATCTGAAACTGCTGACCATGATTTCCGAAGGCGAAATGGCCTGGGGAGCCAACAAGGAAATTCGCAGCCCCGCGGATTTTGAAGGGCATAAAATCCGAACCTTCACGTCAACAATTCCAGTGGAAACCTATAAAGCTTTCGGGGCAACGCCAACGCCGCTTTCCTGGGGGGAGGTCTATGGTGCTCTTCAGCTGAAGACCGTCGATGGCATGGTCAACCCGATCTACTTTATCTACAACGCCAAGTGGCATGAGGTCCAAGACTACCTGATGTTCCCGGGGCAGCAGCCCTATGTCGGTACGGTCTCTACCAACAGCGAATGGTTCAACGGCCTGAGTGCTGAGAAGCAGGCCATGGTTCACAAGGCGATAGAAGCTGCGGAGCAGGCTGCTCACGACTATCAGCTCCAAATCAACAAGGAAAACATGGACAAAATCCTGGCGGAGCGTCCAGACCTTAATGTTGTTGTGCTGAGTGAAGAAGAGCGCGCGATCTTCAAGGAGCTCAGCACGGGCCTGCATGAAACTTACTACGCAGTCGTGGAAAACGCTTACGGCGAAGAGGAAAAGTCAGAGGCTCGAGACCGCGCCCAGAGAATTCTTGAAAACCTGATTCAAGAGGTAAAGGACGCCTCATAGGCCCACAAAGACGCGCGAAAGGTGCGGGATGTATTCCCGTGCCTTTTGCGTTTTACGCGCGAGGAGGGCGCGGCTGAGCCGATGAACGGCCGGCAGACGGGAGTTGAAAATGAAAACGCTTCTCTTAACTGCAAACAGAGGGATTGAGTTTGCCGAAAAGGCAATCATCATCATTGCGGTATTGCTGATGATGGTGAACTCAACAGCCAATGCAATCGGTCGATATGCATTTGGGCAGAGCCTGTTTTTCGCTGAAGAATTGAACCAGTTTTTGATTGTGGGCGTCACGTTCGTGGGCTTCGCCTATGCGGTCCGAAGAGGACGGAACATCCGTATGACCGCCGTCTATGATGCGCTTTCACCGCGTTCCAAGAAGGTCCTGCTGACGTTGATCTCACTGACGACAGGGCTTTTGCTGATGTTTCTGACCTACAAATCGGTCCTCTATGTTCAGGAAGTCAAGGAAATCAATCGGCTATCGCCAGCTCTGCAATTTCCGGTCTATTTGATTTACGCAGTCATTCCCGTCGGTCTTGCGATGGCCAGTCTCCAGTACCTGATCGCGTTTCTGATGAATGTCACGCAAAGGGGAACCTATCTGTCACTGGATGTTCAGGACGGTGAAGCGGAAGATATCGGTGTCTGAGATGGGCGATGTTATGAGCTTCCTCAACGATATAGTCGCAGGCGAACTGGACATCTTTGTCATCACCTTCACCCTGGTCGTGACGATGATTGTGCTGTTGTTTCTCAGTTTCCCGATGGTTGTGCCTTTGGCCGTTGCGGCAATGGTCGGGTTGGTCCACTTTTCTCAAATTGACACCGGCGTCATCATCCAGCAGATCGTGACCGGTATTTCGCCGAATGCTTTGATTGCCGTGCCGATGTTCATATTGGCAGCCGATATCATGGCGCGGGGTCATACGGCCAACAATCTATTGGGACTGATTGAAGCCTTTTTTGGTCATCGAAGGGGTGGTCTGCCAATCACTGCCTGCCTCAGCTGCACGCTTTTCGGGTCGGTATCTGGCTCTACGCAAGCCACGGTGGTTTCCGTTGGTCAGATCATGCGCCCGAAGCTGTTGAAGGCAGGATACAAGGACAGTTTCGTCATGGCATTGATCATCAATGCCAGCGACATTGCCTTTCTCATTCCACCAAGTATCGGTCTCATTCTCTACGGCACTCTTGCCAACACCAGTGTCGGTGAGCTGTTCATCGCGGGGATTGGTCCTGGTGTCGTTCTGGCGGTTCTATTTTCGGGCTATTGTTACGTTTACAGCCTAGTTCAAGGCGAAACGATTGCTCTCGTGGAGCGCAAAACCGCTGCCGAGCGGCTTGCCGCGATCAAGAAAGCGCTGCTACCTCTGGGGTTTCCCGCCCTTATCGTGGGCGGTATTTATTCAGGAGCAGTGACGCCGACTGAAGCCGCCTCCTTTTCAGTTCTTTATGCGCTGATTGTTGAATGCGTGATCTACCGCGAGCTGAAGCTGAACGACGTCTTGAACGCGGCGCTCAGCACAGGTCTGATTACGGCTGTTGTGTTCATTCTGGTCGGTGTTGGGCAGGCGTTTTCCTGGTATATCTCCTTTGAGCAAATACCTCAGGGCCTGCTTGAACCGCTCAACCTGGAAGGGGCATCGGACAAATATATTCTTGCAGTAATCGCGCTGAGCTTCTTCGTTGGCTGCATGTTTGTCGATTCACTGGTGGTGTTGGTTATATTGACACCCATCTTCGTGCCGATTGTCGATGCGTCGGGACTTGATCCGGTTCTTGTCGGTGTGATGGTTACGTTGCAAATGGCTATCGGGTCCGCAACTCCACCATTCGGATGTGACATTTTCACTGCGATCGCGATCTTCAACCGGCCCTACATGGAGGTGATCAAAGGAACGTTTCCGTTCTTCGTGATCCTCTTCGTGATGTCAGCCTTGCTAATCTTCTTCCCGGGCATTGCGTTGATGCTCAGGGATCTGGCGTCGCTTTAGTCCAGGTCGCTGCAAAAAACAATTGCTCTGGTTAGTATGGTGCCTTCCGGGTCGAAACAGTAATTTCGGAGATTTGTGTGACCACAAGTGCGGTCTGAAATTGTTTGTCCTTAGTGCCATATGATGGGTGCACTGCTTGATGATTGGTGGAGGATAGACTTAGGTCGCCAACATGGAACAATACTCAAGTACGCTCTATCTCCAAAAATGTCAGACGTTAAGTTTGCCACCCTTGCTGGAGTACTAAGAACTCTCCGGGTCGATCATAAGCTCCCACATACGGCGAGCATTATTAAGGGCATTGGCTGCGAGTTTTGGAGCGTTGCTTTTGTCGGTTTGTTGAAAATAGGCGCTGACTAAAATGTTATTGGCCAGTTTGAAATAGAACTTGCAGTAGGACTTTGCCTTCTCGGTGCATTGTAACGAAGCTGTTTCATGATCTTGCAGGTCGACTTGTTTTTTGAACGCAATCTCGTCGACACCACTTGTAATCCACAAATCGCTGGGCCAGTTCTCGCGATATTCGAACTTCATTTGACCGTCCGGAATAACGTCGCACCAGGCTTTGCTGAGATCGTCGGTTCTACGTTCACACCAGCCTCGAGGATTGCTGGTCTCCGAACATTCGGCGCTAGTAAGCTTTTCGCAGTCAGCGGAGTGTCGCCGGGGTCTGATTTCGAGTTGTTGAAGTCTCATTGGTGGCTCAAGCAGAGCCGAGCTTCTAAGTTTAAGTGCGGATTTTTGGTTGAAACGAGTGGTGCAGTTCCTTTCAAGGCCGCTGCGCTCATGGATACATGTATGAAAGATGGAAAATCTTGGGTGGGCGGGCAGAATTATTTTTTTGTTGTTGAAAGTTGCTATCAGTGTTTTGTCTTGAAAGAGCAACAACCTTTCCTGGATTTGTTGCTGAGTTTGAAGTCGTGTGAATTCTAGAAATGTCAGTAAAACAATTGGCGAAAGGAACGCGAATAGGAAGACGGTTGAAAAGAGTACGCGATGTTGGCCTAGCCAAGTCAGCGCCGTCGCCAAGAGCCTCCCAAAACCAAACGCGAAAAGCGGTGCAGCGAATAGAATTGCGAGAAACAGATAGGCTGAACCAATGAAGCTATGTGCGTCACTCGCAGCCATCGTGCCAAGGAATAAAAAAACGGTAGAGATCAGCAGAGACCGGACGCCAGAAATCTTCTGTCCCTTTACTGTATGGCGGTTGCGAAAAAGCGTAATTGTGAAGGTTAGGAGATAGATGGCGACGATGACATAAAGCGGAAAGAGCATGTTTCCCAACCAACCTGGCTTATTGCGAGTGCTAGCAAAATGAATGCGTCTTTTATGATTGTCGATTTTATGAAGGTTCGAAATCTAAGTGGCGAAAGGACGGTTTCGGCTTCACATACTTGAAGCGCATATAGTCAATCCGATCCGATACTTTGTCCGCATCGGCTTATTGCGTGTCGGTCATTAAGTCCGGTGGCTGAATGCCGTTTCCCATAAATGAATGACATCATCCTTACGGTAAACACCGCTTCAGATACCGCTCAATAATGGATGCCGTATTCGGGAACGGGGTCAAGGTCGATATCGGCAAGGAGCGACCCTTCGACTATTGCCTGTACGCTGATGTTTGAGCCCATGATTGGATAGAATTTTGAGCGCGCATTGGGAGTCTCTGTTTCATTGGTCTGCGCATCATTTGTTGTCGCATCAAAACCTGTCGTGAGCATTGTTCCTGTCCCCCAAAAAGATGTTTCCGTATCGAAAAGAAACTGGGAAATCACCATAGGGGAGAGGTGCAAAAACCGGGCTAAACCTCTTGAGCAAATTCTCATCACCTTGTGAGTAGTTTGTTTACAATTGTTCTTCGGGCTGTTTGGATCGTTTTGGCACTATGTCGCGCGACTGAAAGGCGGCTAGCGCGGCACAGTCGTGCAAAGAACCTCCCTAATGAGTTGGTGCAAAATGGGCGTTCGGGTTCTAGTCGAATTGGGCTGTCCGAGCTTGCAATTTCAACGGATGTTCAGGCTGACCACTTGGAACGTGTGTTAGACAATCTGGTCAACGAAGACCTAATCGCGCGAGATCGGGACGGAACCTCTCAGGCAACCGAAGCAATTCATTTAAGGCACACGGTTACGATCATTCATTGGCAAAATGGGCTTGTTCGGATACAGCCCGATTTTGTGATGGTACCGGGATTTTGTGGTAGAGTGGTTGCGACCTGAAAAGCCAGCATTCGAACTGGCGCTTGGTAAGTCACTTTTTGTGCTTCGGCCCAAAGATTAGCACTGGATTTGAAGTCCCAATCCACCTAGTTGGAGTGAAAAGACTGCAGATGGTCAGTTCTGCAGCGTTGGTTCTCAGCCAGTTGAATAGTTGGACATTTAGATACATGCCTCAGACACCTTACTATCTGATCGACAAGGCAAGCCTTCGTCAAAATCTGGAGAAAGTCGCCTATGTAAGGGAGCGATCTGGTGCCAAAGCGCTCCTGGCGCTCAAGTGTTTTGCAACCTGGTGCGTATTCGATTTCATGCGCGACTACCTGGACGGCACAACGTCGTCGTCCTTGAACGAAGTGCGACTTGGGCATGAACGGTTCGGCAAGGAAACGCATGCCTATTCGGTTGCTTATGCCGATTACGAAATCGATGAGGTAATCTCGCACGCCGACAAGATCATCTTTAATTCGATCAATCAGCTGAAACGCTTTGCGGACAAGGCTGACGGCATTGTGCGTGGCCTGCGCCTGAACCCGCAGGTGTCCTCTTCGAGTTTCGATCTGGCAGATCCCGCCCGGCCGTTTTCGCGGCTTGGCGAATGGGATGTTGCGGAAGTTGAAAAGGTCGTTGATCGGATCAGTGGGTTCATGATCCACAACAATTGCGAAAACGCTGATTTTGACCTGTTCGATAGGCTGTTGGCCGACATAGAGCAAAAGTTCGGTTCACTGCTTGAGCAAGTCGAATGGGTCAGTCTTGGTGGCGGCATCCATTTTACAGGGGAGGGGTATCCGATCGATCGCTTTGCAGATCGGTTGAAGACTTTTGCGGGCAAATACGGTGTTCAGGTGTATCTGGAACCAGGCGAAGCTGCGATCACCAATTCGACCACCCTCGAGACCACGGTGCTCGATACCCTGTTCAACGGCAAGAACCTGGCGATCGTCGACGCGTCCATAGAAGCGCATATGCTCGATCTGCTGATCTATCGGGAAAGCGCCAGGGTGGCCCCGGATCAGGGAGAACATCCTTACATGATTTGCGGAAAATCCTGCCTTGCTGGAGACATTTTCGGCGAGTTCAGATTTTCCAATGAACTCAAGCCTGGCGACCGTGTGTCGATCCAGGATGCCGCCGGTTACACGATGGTTAAGAAGAATTGGTTCAACGGTGTAAAAATGCCGGCCATTGCCATGAAGGAACTGGATGGGACGATCGTGCCTGTCCGCGAATTTAACTACCAGGATTACGAGCAGAGTCTCTCCTGAGATCTGTTGCACGAAACAAGGCTCACGTTCCAAGGAAGGTAGAGGAACACATGAAAAAGAACGTTCTCATTGTCGGTGCAGGCGGGGTTGCCCAGGTCGTTGGTCACAAATGTGCACAAAACAACGATGTGCTCGGTGACATCCATATTGCCTCGCGCACCAAGTCCAAGTGCGACAAGATTATCGAGACCGTGCACGAGAAAAAAGCTCTTAAACAGCCGGGCGTCCTTGAAGGACACGAACTGAATGCGCTCGATATCGAAGCGACCGCTGAACTGATCCGCAAGACGGGAGCGCAAATTGTCATCAATGTCGGCACGGCCTTCCTGAACATGTCTGTCCTGAGCGCGTGTTTGAAGACCGGTGCGGCTTACATTGACACAGCGATCCATGAGGAGCCCGGCAAGATTTGCGAGACACCGCCCTGGTACGCCAATTATGAATGGAAGCGGGCCAAGGAATGCGAACAAGCCGGCGTGACGGCCATTTTGGGAGCAGGTTTTGACCCGGGTGTCGTCAATGCTTATGCCCGTCTTGCCAAGGACGACTATCTCGACAAAGTCACCGAGGTCGACATTGTTGACATCAATGCGGGAAGCCACAGCCGCTACTTTGCCACCAATTTCGATCCGGAAATCAATTTCCGCGAATTCACCGGCACAGTTTATTCCTGGCAGAATGGCGACTGGCAGGCGAACAAGATGTTCGAAATCGGCAAGGAATATGATCTGCCGGTTGTCGGCAAGCGCATGGCCTATCTGTGTGGCCATGACGAGGTCCATTCTCTCGCCAGAAATATGGATGGTGCCGATGTCCGTTTCTGGATGGGATTCGGTGAGCACTACATCAATGTCTTCACCGTTTTGAAGAATATCGGTCTTCTCTCCGAACAGCCGGTCACGACGGCAGAGGGCCTGGATGTTGTCCCGCTCAAAGTGGTAAAGGCCTGCCTTCCGGACCCATCTTCACTAGCGCCGGAATACGAGGGAAAAACCTGCATTGGTGACTTCGTGAAAGGCGTCAAGGACGGCAAGGATCATGAGGTCTTCATCTACAATGTCGCCGACCACAAGGAAGCCTACGAGGAAGTCGGCAGTCAGGGCATATCCTACACCGCAGGTGTGCCGCCTGTTGCTGCCGCGATGCTGATCGCCACTGGCGAATGGGACGTGAGCAAGATGGCCAACGTCGAAGAACTGCCGCCGCACCCGTTCCTTGCCATCTTGAACCGCATCGGACTGTCGACCCGCATAAAGGATGCTGCGGGTGATCGGGCGATTACGTTCTAAGGCCTGACACTACAGACCAGCAAAATAGCCGCTGACAGGATATCAGTCCTGCCAGCGGCTCAATTTTTTGAGACATATTTATAGACTGAGAATGTCGCCTTGGCGCCGGTGTTGCGATATGGACGGAACGCGGGCCAACCATCGTACGGCGGTATAGAAGTGCTTATTTTGCCGTCAACACAGCAAGTCTTGGCAATGTCCTACCATTGGACAACTCTGTGTGCGGGCTATTGTTCCAGGCTTACCTGTCCGAGGCCCATGCGGACGTTGCCCGGAAACTGCAACCTGCCGGGTATCGCAACAAGAAACCATCAAAGCGCGAACTGAAACAAATGCGCGATTCCTGCTGGGCAGAACTTACAGGCCATCTGTCTCCCGGCATTACAGGTCAGGCAGTGCCCGTTTTCGACGCGCAGCAGGAACTGGCCTGTGTCATGACGACAGTCACAAACCTTGGTCTGATGAAGGAACCCGAAGACAGATGGGCCTTGTTTGAATGTGCTAAGCAGGCTGCTCGGGAGACAGGTGGATCCGATAGGTTTGCGATTGAATAATGCACTGTTCCAGATATCAGGTCATTTGACATAGCCGGCTGCCCCTGGGAACAGCCGACTCCGAACGAGCTGTTTGACACTCAGTGTTGAAGGCCCGAACCGCCGATGGCGACGATGTTGAAAGGCGAGCCGCCAATAGCGATGGTCCGATCTTCTTCGAACGTATTCACATCAAGAAGCCTGACAAGGCTTTCGCGCGGATCTGTGACGGCGATCAGGTCACCCATAACGGCAAGCCTGGGCCGCGGGTCCCGCCAATGGCCATCTTTGCTGTAAGGCTCGGTGACTTGGGCTGACCGGACGAGCTCGCCGCTCAGGACGTTGAGAGCGTGAAGTTTTCCGTCTTCAGTGAAAACGTAGGCATATTTCACGCGGATTGGGTCAAGAACGAAGTGAACGTCTCGAATTTTAAGGTCGACCAAACGGAAGGGAGTGTCGCTGGACGGGTCGATCAAGACGAGCCGGTCATCGCCGTAGTCGCCAAGAAAGAACTGGAGGGCTTTTCCACCAACTAGCGTGCCAACGCGACCATCGGGCATGTCTGCGGAATACTCAATGAGCTCAAGGTCCGGAGGACCACTGCCATCCGACTGCGCGACGAGGACACCTTCAACACAGCCAAATGCCACAAGACCGGCGGATGTCGCTTCGCCATGTAGACCTGTGCAAGTCGCAACTTCTCCAACCTGCTTGCCCTTATTGTCGACGACCTTTGCGCCAAGCCGCGGCGGTAACTTGTCTGCAGGCGTGGCTGTGTCGAGATTGGGTTCCGATACGACAAAGTGATCATCGATTGGAACAACCACGCCGTGATGTGGAGCCGCGGTCTTGACGACCTTGTGCTCAGCGCTGCCCTCCAAGAGGTTCTTTTCCGTATAGACCCGGGCTTCGCCATCACGGTCAAAAAATTGAAGGATCTTGTCGTCATGCATTACGGCGTGAACAGGTCTGGGGCCTTCAATCACTGTCGGCAGAAGCGCTGCATCCTTGATCTCGATATCCTGATGATCACCGTGGTCCGTAAGGACGATGCCAGTTTCGACAACGTGGACTGCGTCATGATCCATCTGAACCGCGAACAGCGCTTTGCCACTCTCTGTCGGTTTGAGGTGTGTCACATAGCCGAGCGTCGAGAAGCGATTGAGCACGGAGTTTTTCGCGGGGTCGACGACCGTGATCAGTCCTTCAGCCTGGTCGGTGATGAAGAGACGCCAGGTTTCCTTTGTTTCATCGGCAGAAATTGCGGGCACGGTGGAGCCCAACGCCATGGCAAGCGCACCTGCGGCGACCATGGCATGTGGATAGTTGAAGAACATCTTCATCCTCTATGTTACGATATAACATAACAAACTTAATCCAATTGGAAAGCGTGGTCCACTGCCGACAGGTGAAAAAGTTGGATCAGGTTGGATACGCGAGCAGGAGAGGTAAGGTGGATGGTGACCCATTTTACAGGTCAGGTCGCGATGCTTGTCTAAGGTGCTGCCTTATTCGAAAACAGACTTCCAACCGGATGCGAGAAATGAAGAAACCTCCTTCAAGCACCTCTTTGTCTCTCTATTGAGGCATCATTGTCAGGATTGTTTGTCGTGCAGCCAGGCTTGGGGAGATGAGACTGTTCTCCTTCGCGCAGTTCACGTGGAGCCAACGAGCCAAGCGCATCGAAGAGATCCGTGAGCAGGTTTTTGTATCGGCGCCAGCGTCCTATTGAGGACCGAAATATCGGCCTGCGAACCTGCAGGTTGGAAAAGGTCGTGATCGGGCTGCTGCCCTTATAGAACTCGAGACATTCCTCTTCCCATTCGAGCCCGCATTGTTCCAATAGTTTATGGCTCTCACCGAGCTGGTCATCGACCAGCTTTTCATAACTCAACCGATGTAACTGTACGGGCAACACTTGCTGCCAATGCTCCATTAAATTCGCATATGCATGGAAATACCGACCAACCGATTGCTGCGTCAGGCAATAGCTATGTGCCGGAGATAGTGCGTGAGACAGAAGCGAAATGCAGGTATCGGCAGGACAACGACAACAATGAACAAAGGCCGCATTTGGAAATAGAAGGCTCATCAGCCAAAGCATTTCGTAATTGTGCGGCATCTTGTCGGTGACACGGTCGGCTCGTTTGTCGACATCGTTCAACACACTCAAATAGCCTTTGGCAAAAGTCTTGAAATCACGAGCTTCCATGCTCTTCAGCCGTGTTTCAAGTGCCGTGCTTGGTGCCCGGGTCAAGCCAAGGTCTTGCTGAAGATGTCTGAAGTAGGAAATCTCCGCTCCGCTGGCGACGTGCGAATGACGGCTGATAATCTGCTCTGCCAGCGTGGTTCCGGATCTTGGCATCCCAAAAATGAAAACCGGTCGCTTGCTCTTGTCTCCAAATTCCAGCCGGCTTGAAAAGAAGTCCTTGTCAAAAACTTCCTTCATAAAAGCCATGCGTTCTTCGTACTTAACCTGATCAAAGTCCGAATATCTAAGTTTCCGAGCGCTGCGATAGTGCTGCACCGCGCGCTCAGTATCGCCGATGTCGTAGTAAATCTTGCCTGCAGCCCAATGCAAATTGGACTTTTCTGTATTTGCCTGAGCCACGTTCTTCAGCAGCTCTTCGATCTGGCTGAGTTCCTCCGGTCTCGACTGGTAAGTCTTTGTCATTGTTAGAAATTGGTAAGCCGCCGGCAGTTCTTTCTTTTGGGAAATCGCGAGTTCAAACCAGGTTACCGCGTCTTCGATATTGCCTACCGAAACCTCAAGCTGCCCCATACCAATCAAGGCATAGCCATTGTTCGCCTCAATCTTCAGCGCAGCTTCAAAACTTGCGCGGGCCAGGTCTGGTTGCCTCTTTCTTGTATAAAGATCTCCAAGCTGGGCGTGAAAGTCGGCAACGTTGGGGCTGAGCAAAATCGCTTTCTTGAGAGACTTTTGAGCGGACTTCAGATCACCGGCATTCAGCAGTGCCAATCCGAGAAGTTGATGAACCTGCGGGTGTTTGGGAGCTTTGTCGGCGGCAATATTAAGACGGGCAATCGCCAACCCAATATCTCCGGCCTGATAAGCTGCGATACCGAGCGTGAAATTTGCCTGAGCGTTGTTCGGATCCCGTTTGAGAATGTCTTCAAAAAGACCGAATGCGATGGAAAGTCGTCCAGCATGTTGATGAGACAAGGCTATTTGCACAAGGCGCGCTAGTTCCGAACTCATATCAATTCCAATAGACCTATTGATGCGAAGAAATGATGTGTTGGTTGAAGCGGCTGCAGTCATCATGGTGGGTGAGAATTCAAATATTCACCTTAGTTTCAATTGGTTCTCTGCCCTGATCTGAGAGAGCCGAATTTCGCTTCGGACAGGCAGACTATTGTCAATTTGTCGTAGAAGTGTGCCAGGCGTACCACTGATTTGTAGCAAGTTGTATCAGCCCGAAAACGCAACCAATCATATGGATGGTCGCGAAATTCCCCTTGGAGATTGCCGGGATATCGCCAACAACGAATCCCAGGCCGTTCACGGTCCTGAAAGGACCGGACCTGCGTTTGTTTCAGGTGTTTGGAGAGACTTACGCGTGAGAGGATTGGGGACGCTTCTTTTCCTTAGAAGGGGACCCTAAAGTTCTTACGCATTTCGGCACAGTTCCAGCGTTCACGATCAAAAAATAGCCTTGAGCTTTATTGAACAGCTCGCCCACGACGTTGCTTCTGCTGCGACGTCCAAAAGGTGTCTTCAATCGGATTGAAGCGGAAAGCGACAACGGCAATAGATCGCAGACGAAATGTTGAAGCTGGAAACAATAGACGGCTAACTATTGCAAATTCGCCTGTGACGGACATTCGTGTCGTCTTCAGCTCTATGTGCGAAGCACCGCCATGCTGTCACTATCCCATCCAATCCAAACCGGCTCTGAGCCGATTGATTGTCCGACATCCGCATCTACGAAGGCGCGAAGTCTTGCGCCCTGTGCTTCTTCGACAATCAGGTCGAGCGTCATGCGGCTGCCGAGAAAAGTCTTGCCGACAACGGTTCCCTTAACTGCATTAGAGTGCTCCGGACGCGCCGCGTGGAAGGCGAGTTTTTCCAATCGGATTGATGCCGTGATGGTATCGCCAACCTGGGGAACATGACCTGGCGACAGACCTTTTAGCGTCTTGCCAAACCAGTCCATCACAATCGCATCGCCATCTTGACCGCGCATTTTGCAGGTCAGGAGGTTTGTCTCACCGATGAATTCGGCGACAAACCTGGTTGCGGGATGGAAATAAAGTTCCTCGGGCGTTCCGTCCTGTTCAACGCGGCCTTGGTTCATGACCACGATCCGGTCTGACATTGTCAGAGCTTCTTCCTGGTCGTGGGTTACGAAGAAGAAAGTCTTGTCGGTTCGCCGCTGGATTGCCTTGAGTTCCTGCTGAACCTGACCGCGAAGTTTCGCATCAAGCGCCGCGAGCGGCTCATCAAGTAGCAGTAGGGCGGGATCAGGTGCGAGCGCCCGAGCCAACGCCACACGCTGTCGCTGTCCACCCGACAGTTGACCTGGGTATCGGTCTCCAAAATTGTCCAATTCCAGAAACGACATAATTTCATCCTGCCGGAGGCGAATATCAGTCTTGTTCATCCCTTTGAGTTCAAGGCCGAAAGAGATGTTCTGGCGAACGGTCATATGAGGGAACAGGGCATAATCCTGAAACACCATGTTCACATGGCGCTTTTCCGGTGGCTGCCGCGTAACGTCAACATCATCCAGAATGACGCGCCCCGATGTTGGTCGCTCAAAGCCCCCAAGAATTCTGAGCGTCGTGGACTTGCCGCAACCGGACGGGCCAAGGAAGGTGACGAATTCACCCCGGGCGATATCAAGCGTGAGGTTGTCCAACGCGACGGTCTCGCCGAACTTCTTGGTCACACCCTCGATGCGAACAAGGGCATTCGTATCAGTCATTTCGGGACTCCTTGTTCATACGTCGGGTGAAACGTTCCGCCCATATGCCGATTGCAGCCGTCAGGATCAGCGCGATTGTCGCAATGGCATTGATTTCCGGCGACATGCCGGATCTGAGCTTGGCGAATATCAGGACAGGCAACGTCGGCTCATAACCTCCCAGGAAGAAGGAACGGACGAAATCATCAAAGCTGAGCAACAGGCAAAAGATGCTGGCTCCCAGAATTGCAGGAACAAGATAGGGCAGGGTGATCCGCAAGAACGCCAGAATAGGGTCGGCACCAAGGTCTCGCGCCGCCTCAATCTGGCTTTTCGGCAATGTCGACAGCCGTGCCATGAGCACCAAGGCCACAAAAGGTACGTTGTGAACAGCATGCGCCCACACAATAGCGCCCATTCCCGGTTCGATGCCGAGCCACCTTGCATAGATCCGAAAGGCAATCGCGGAAATAATACCGGGGACGAGCGCAGGCAAAATTGTCAGGCCGAAAATTGCGGTCCGGCCAAGGAACTTCCTGCCTTCCAAGAGGACTGCAATCCAGGTTCCGACGAAAACGGAGATGACCGTTGCGAGAACTGCAATGACAACCGAATAGATAAATGCCGACGGCACCGCCGCATCGTCGAAGACGCCGGTGTACCAGTCGAGTGTCCACGAGCGGATCGGAAAGCCGATAAACTTGCTGTCTTTGAAGCCCATGACAATCATCAGGACCAGAGGGACGAAGACGTAGAGAACAAACGCCCAGTAGACACAAGAGAGCAGGATACGGTTGCCCCGGTTCAATTCCTGTCTCCTTTGCGTAGAGAGTTCATCAGTTTCTGGAAGACGCCGGTCAGGAATATCGCGGCAATGAACATGATTGTCGCAAAGGCGGCACCTGTCGGCCATTCATCGCCAGCGACATGGAAGAACCCGGCGATCGTTTCGGCAAATACGGTCGTGGAAGGACCACCGAGCAGAACCGGAGTTGCATAGAACCCTGTCGATATCAGGAACACCAGCGTACATCCTGACGAGATCCCTTCCAGCGTGAGGGGAAGAGTAACCCGGCGAAAGCGGGTCCATGCCGAAGCGCCGAGGTCGGCGGCAGCTTCATTGTAGCTTCTGGGAAGTTTTTCCAATGCCGAATACAGCGGTAAAAGCATGTAAAGTGCAGTCAGGTAGACGATCCCGACACCCATGGAAAAGCTGGTGTACATGAACGGGATCGGCTGATCGATAAGGCCCAGCCACTTGAGCAACTGGTTCACCGCTCCGGTGTTTCCCAGAAGGATCATGATTGCATAGGTGCGGACGATTTCACCGACCCAGAACGGGATCAGCAATAGAAGAAGCATCAGCATCTGGTTCTTGCGGCTGACGTGACGCGCCAGAAAATAGGCGACGGGATAAGTCAGGATCAAAGTGCAAAAAGTGAAGACGCTGGCAAAGATGAGCGTGCGGAAAAACGGCTGCCAGAAAATATAGTCGCCAAAGAAACGCGCATAATTGTCGAGGGTGAAATGCTGCTCCACCCCGGGTGCAACCGGATAGGCATCGGTAAAGCTCACCCGAAGCATCTGCAGCATTGGTCCAAGGTGTTGCGTGAGCACCCATAGCAAAGGAAAGGTAGCAAGGATCAGGAACTGACGTCGCGGCGAAGCGGTTGCGAGCCCGACAACAACCCGATAAGGCGTCCAGCTTGACAATGTGCCCCAGAAGGTCAGACCTTTTCTTTCCATGGTGTCAGAGCCGCGGCCAGTGCGTGGAGCGACATCATCGCTCATGCCAGTTTCCCCCAATGTGACTTGATTGCCTTGCCCGCCTCACGGGCGGACAAGGTCTTTCTGATCTTCAGAGCGACAGCTCAGGCAGCCTTGATGGCTTCAACAGCCGGATCGACAAGCCCGTACTTCATCTCATTCGCTTCAGCGCGGAAGAACTGCAGGTTTTCAAGTTCGTCGTCCGAGAACGAAGTCGATTTCTTTTCAAGGTCCGTCAGATAGTTCGATGCATCCTTGTAGGTGGAGATGAAGCCGGAGGCCTTGGTCATCGACGCACCGATTTCCGGAGAGGCCAAGATGGCATCCAGGAACGTGTAAGCGTTGTCAGCATTCGGAGCGTTGTTGGCAATGTTGTAAGTGTAGACAAAGCCGTAAGACCCTTCCTGCGGGATGGTCATGGCCAGCGGGAACCCATCGTTGATGAGCGCCGCGGCAGGGCCATTCCAGCTGTGCCCAAGAGCAATGTCCTGGTTGATGAACATCTGCTGTACTTCAGCGCCACTGTCATAATATTTCCTGACAAGCGGTTTCTTCTCGATCAGGAACGCCTTGGCTTCTTCGACAATCGCAGCTGCTTTTTCAGGGTCATCGAGATAAGCAACCATATTCCCGTCGTAGCCCATCTTGAGCATGACGATCGACATCATGTCCTGGATGATATAGGCGGTCTGGCCCTTATACTTTTCCGAAAAGAGAACGTCCCAGCTCCTGGCTTCCTCGGGGGTGACAAGCTCGGTGTTGTAAGCGAGTACTTCCATGCCGGACAGGATAGGTGCACCCCACTTATGCCCATTGATGGTCGACCAGTCGCTCTCGGAAAATGTCGGGTTGATGTTCCCCCAGTTGCTCAGCCGACCGGTGTCGAGCGGGGCAAGCAGGTCGCTGTCTATGAATTGTAGGAAACGGTGACCGGCCACGGTCATGATGTCCACTGTGGGATTGGGCGCTTCGGCGGCGAGCAGGTTGAACTGCTTGCCCTGGTCATCAACCAGGCGAATATTCACCTTAATTCCGGTGTCCGCCTCGAACTGTTTCTTGAAGGCCTCGGGAACAAAATCGTTGTACGTCCAGATGTTCACTTCACCGCCTGCAGCACTCGCACGGCGAAGATAGGCAGGACTGGCAAGAGTTGCTGCCCCAATGGCAGCAGTACCCAGGAAGCGTCGGCGGTCAATGGTAAGTTTGGTCATCTTAGCGTCTCCTAGTCGGTTAAGTTTGGTCCATCCTTTTTTGTTTAAGTTTGTGGCGTGGATGGTCTATGCAGCACCCCGGTGCGGGACGCATGCTGCAAGTCGCAAAGGCTGAAGCTTTCCAATTCCAACGCATGGAGGAATTCGTTTTCGAGCGCGAATTCCCGGTCATACATTGCTGAAAATAACCTAATGCCGGCTTCATGTAACGTGGCAGGCCTGTCTACCAACCGGCCCAGAACTACGGTCACCTGCAGTCCATATGGAACATCTTCGGTCACGTAACGGCTGTCTGCCGTTGCCGGTCCAAGGCCGCCATAACCATGCGTGTGCATCTGTTGGTTCATTTCGGAAATGGATCCAACAGGCACGTGGAAACTCTGGTGGAAGTGTTCGAAGATCGTTTTAACCTTCAGATCCAGCGCCTTGGCGATTGCAAGACGCTCAAGGTCGAGTTTCTCCAGCAATCGTCCTACCTTCGGCGTGACATTCAGTCCCTGGCTCCAGTCCTCACCACGCTCCATCCGGGTGATGTTGCAAAGGGCGATTCCGAGGTGGTTCTGCGGATTGAGATTGGACAGCAAAATGGCCAGCAAGCCATCGCGTGGCATAAAGCGGTCGCCGAACAAACTCTTGCAAAGGGCCAGTCCGTGATCTGTTTCAGCCTCGGGCACGGTGCACAGATCAACCCGGTTTCGTATGGTGTTGACGCGTACCCTGGGTCCTTGCTCGCGGCGGCCCGAGACGATAGTCGTGCCCCATGCGGTGACGGGTGCCGATACGCCACGCGCTGCCAAAGCCTGCGTAAGATAGACAGCGCCGAAAGACGCATGGGATGAGATAATGACGTGCTGCCCCTCGCGAATATGGGGGGCCAGCGCATCCATGATTTGTTTGTGCCCGGTTGCCGGCAAGGCGATGATCAGTGCATCGTTCGTCTCGGCCAGCTCCTGTGCAGATTGGGCTATTGCAGGCATAAATTCTTCTTCGAACACCCCGTGAGCCTGCAAGGGCTTGGTTTCGAAGGCGGTCGTGCTTCTACCCGACGGCGACCAGAGTGTCGGAAGATGCTTGTTCCTGTACAAAAGTGCTGCCGTGCCGCACGCGATTGATCCGGCACCTGCAATGCCTACACGCATCTGATCCTTCATGCCGTCTCCTTTCGACCCACCGGGTCGCCCAAGACGTGCATCAGGCGATTTGCCCATCCGAACAAAGAGGATGACAAGATGAGGTCGAATATCTCTTCATCTGAGAGGCCTGCATCTGACAGTTTTTCGATATCTTCAGGACCAGCTGAAGGCGGTGCCTCAGCGGCCTTGCGCGCAAAATCGAAAATCGCACGGTTTCTCGGGCTGAGATCGGCATTGCTGCCGTTCAGGAACAGCTCGTCCGTCACGGTTTCGTCTTTGGCAAGTTTTGCATGGCGGTCCGCATGAACTGCTGCGCAATAAATGCAGCGATTGACCATGGATGCCGCCAAAGCACCAAGTTCACGCTCTTCACGTGACATGCCGCCACGATCGTACATGATCGCGTTGAACAGCGGGGAGCGAACCGAAAGGCTCTCGACATCATGGGCAAGGGTCAAGACGTAGGCCGACACCTTGGTGTTGGAGGGGGTCACCTTGAGCGCGTCGAGCTGCTCCTGAGTGGCTTCTTCCAGTTTCACCGGCTTCAGGCGCGGACGCCATTCGGGAACCTTGCGCGTGAATTTGTGGACGATCCGGGTCACGTGCTTTTTCCATTCATCAGGCGCAATCCGGAAATCACACGTATCTGGAAAGCAAGGAAGGCAACCAATTCACACAGCCGAACGATATCGGCATCGGCAACACCTGCTTCCTGCAGGTCCGAAATATCGTTGGCAGCAGCATCCCGGGTCTGATTTGCGATTTTGTCGACGAAAGACAAAACCACAGCCAAATCTGCATGCTGCTCACACGGGTCTCCCAGCTCTCCCAAAGCCGCGTATTGTCCGGCCTGAGCCACATAATATGCCGTCAATGCTTCATCTCCGGCGAGGCGCGAGACGCGTGCGGCTATCGCTGCGCGAAGGTCGTGGGGAAAGGCGCCTGTTTCCTTCGGGCGCAAAACGGCTTCCTCGGCAGACTGCGTCATGCCAATGATGTTGCCGCGCATCGATACCACCCTGGACAAGGTGCTATCCGGTGCAACACCGGCCTGGGTAAGGATTGTGAGGTCAGACATATTCATACCGCCTCGCTCTCCCTTCGGTGTGCTTCCAGCGGCAGCTCGCTCGGTTGCCATTCATCGCCATGAAGTTCCGGCGTGTCGTAGTCCTGCATCCCCTGCCAGTGGGCCTCTATATCCTCACCGTAGAGCGAAGCCGCGACGGAGCGAGACAGCCATGCGGCACCATCACTGATGCCTGGAATGTCGCCGCTCACTTTGCCCAGGCTCGCTGATGCGCCGTAGTTGAAGCAATAGACATTCTTCAGCCATGGGGCTTTGCCTGGGTTCTTCTCCCTGAAAGTGAAATCGGAATTCAAATAGGGAAACCGTCCCAGATCGGCAGACTCTTCGCCGGCAGGTGGGGTGTAGACGTCATGCCAGAGAAGGATCTCCGCTGCCGTTTCACCGAATTCCGTCCGCGCCATTGGGTCAATGACAAATCCGGTCCCAAGGATGACGAAGTCCGCCTGGTAGGATGTACCGTCTGCAAAATGGAGGAGTGCTCCGCCGCCGGACTGATCTATCCGCGTCGTTGCCTTGTCGAAATGAAAGTAAGCATTCGGGTGGTGGCTGACCCGCAAGGTTGATCCGCGCGGAGAGGGGGTTTGTGTTGCAAAGCTGTATTGCATGAAACGCCAGCGCCATTCGTCGGGCAAGGCGGCATAACCGGCAGTAAATCCATAGCTGCCAATGCCCATCATCTTATTGATTGTCGGCATCTCCTTGCGGCGAACCAGGTGACGCACTTCCGCTGCGCCGTGCTCCAGTGCTTCTGCCGAATTGTCGACTGCCGACGCGCCAACACCGATAACGGCAACGCGCTTCTCCTTCAGAGCGGCAAAGTCGATTTCGTCTGCGCTATGCGCCCACAGATGCTTCGGCAGCTCCTTCATGAATTCGGGAATATTCGGGCCGCCCGTTCCGTCGCGTCCCGTTGCAAAGATCAGTTTGCGGGTTTGAATGGTTCCCGTTTCCGCACCCGAGACTGTGAGCCGCAACAGGTCCCCATCGGGCTCCACATGATCGACCGAAACGTTGTTTTCGATCGGAATCTCGAGAACCTTGCGATACCAGCAAAGGTAGTCCATCCACATCGTGCGTGGGATCTTGTCCAGTTCGTCCCAGTCTTTCGTGCCGAACTGGGCACGGAACCAGGCCTGAAATGTCAGGGAACCGTGTCCGAAGGCAGGGCCGGTCAGAAACTTGGGAGACCGAAGGGTTTCCATGCGGGCGTATCCCAGCCAGGGACCTTCGTAGCCTTTGGTGGCCCGATCGAGAACGCGGATATTGTGAATTCCGCCTGTTCTCAAAGCCAGCCAGGCAACCATCCCGCACATTCCGCCACCAATGATGACGACGTCTGTCACATCCGTTCTTTGCGGTATCCAGTCCTTGGAGGGGTAGCAAAGCAGATCCAGATCATCCTTGAGACGGGCTTCGAGCACCGCCAGACCTTGCGAGTCTATTGAGGACAGTATTTTTGTCATCTTACATGCCCTCCAGGAATTTCTTAGAACCGACGATCATTGGCAAGTTGACACCTCGACCCGGGTTGGAGATGTGCGGTTTGCAGGGCTGCCTGGAAAAAGCTTGGCAGATTGAGCCCCCTGCAACAGCGAAGCCCCTGGATTTCGGAGCAGAAGTATTCGAACAGATCTGATCCTGGCCGAACTTGCCCCAAACAACCGCGTTCACAAATCCAAGTGTCATTGCGCCGGTCCCCTTACCGATCGCATAGTAGCTTGCTATGCTAATTTTGCATACTGACGCGTCAATGATAGCTTACCGTAATGATAGGTTCTCTAATATGTCAACACTGAATAATGGGCGGCCTGACATTCGCTCAATGGAAGCTTTTGCCGCTGTGGTCCGCTACGGGTCCATGACGGCCGCCGCCCAGAGGTTGTCAATCAGCCAGCCGGCTGTGACTAGAATGGTCAAGGATTTGGAGGCGCGCGTAGGTTTTGCGTTGTTCGAGCGGAACGGGCCAAAAATCTCTCCGACCGCCAAGGGGATCAAATTTTTTGAAGAATCCCAGCGTGTTATGGCGAACCTGTCACAATTGACGGAACGGGCTCATGCGATCAGAGACGAAAGGTTAGCTGCTATCGACATCGTGGCGACTCCGACGATGTCCGCAGGACTGGTCGGACCGGTGCTGTCACGCGTCGCTGACGTATTGCCTGATTTTGTTCATGTCGAAACGACAACTTCGGAACGGGTTCTGCACGCACTTCGTCAACGCACGGCCGACCTTGGGTTTTCAGCCTATCCGAGTGAGCACGACCGCTTGAAATGCCTTGCTCGTTTTGACTCTCTGGTCGTTGCCGTGGTCCGGAAGGGGAGCCGCTTTGATGGTGACGAGCCGATCCCGCTCTCGGTGTTCGCGAGCGAAAGAATGGCAACCATCTGCAACGGTTACGGTGTTCGTGACGCAATCAATCGCGCACTTGGCGAAGCAGGCATAAGACCTTCGTCTGAAATTGCCACCAACTCGTCCCTGAGCGCGGCAATGGCGGCGCGGGCAGGGTTGGGGGTCGCTCTCTGTGATCCGGTAACTGCACTTGGCGTGCCGATTGAAGGTGTGTCAATCCGGCCTTTGACGGCCAAGATTAACTACGCATGGGGTTTGTTCGCCGACGACGAGAACCCACTGAGAGATCGTCTCAATCTGGTGGTCGAAGCTTGCGTTGCCGAAAGCGAGCAGATCATTCAAGGTGTTGAAAAGCTTTGGAAATAATGCACCTCGAACGTGCTCTCCGTAACGTCTCCGGGCACCAGGTGAGGAGCCCTCAAAAGGTAACAAACGAAGCATCATTTTGAGTTTTCAAGACAGCGAACTGTCTCAGGTCTTGATCCGCTCCATTTTTGGGTCAAAGAGCGGAGCAAGCGTGACATCGGCTTTTACCCGCTCGGTTCCAACTTCAATTTCATAGTCTGCGGAAAGGACATGGTCTCTCGTAACGCCGTCCGGATGCCTGACGTAGCCAATTCCGATACTCTTGCCGAGCGTATGGCCATAGCCGCCCGAACTCAGCCAGCCACAGCGTTCACCATTGCGGTAAATCGTTTCCCGTCCGGACAGGATGACGTCGCCGTCGGTCGTGAAGGTTGCGAGCATTTTCTTCACGCCGTTCTCGCGCTGTTGCTGCACGGCGCTGCGGCCCTTGAAGTCGGCATTGGTCTTCATCTTGACAGCCCAGCCGAGGCCGGCCTCGTCCGGTGTATGGTCCGGCCCGATATCTGATCCCCAGGCGCGATATCCTTTTTCAAGGCGCAGCGTTTCTATTGCGCGGTAGCCGGCGTTGCGCAGGCCGAATTCTTTCCCGGCATCGTGCAGCGCGTCATAGACTGATTGTGCGTATTCGGTCGGCAAGTGCAGTTCCCAGCCAAGTTCACCGACATAGGTAATGCGCAGCGCGAGGACCGGACAGCCGGCAATTCCGATCCGGTGCGCCTGACCGAAGGGAAACGCGTCGTTGCCGACGTCAGCCCGGGTGCAGGCAGCAAGAATGTGCCGCGCTTTTGGCCCGAACAGCGACAGCACCGCATTCGACGATGTGACATCGATGAGCTCCGCCCTCAATCCGTCCGGAATGTTGCGTCCGATCCAGTCGAAGTCGTGTGTGGCAAAGCCGGTTCCGGTGACGATATAATATTCATCGATGGACGTTCGCACGCAGGTGAGGTCGCATTCGATCCCACCGCGGTCGTTCAGCATCTGCGTATAGATGATCGAGCCCACCGGCTTGTCCACGCGGTTTGCGGCGATCCAGCTCAGTGCGGCTTCGGCATCCGGGCCTTTCAGGATGAATTTTGCGAAAGACGTCTGGTCAAACAGGACGGCGGCTTCACGGGCTGCCTTGTGTTCCCTGCCGACCGGAGCGTGCCAGTTCGGACGTTCGAACGTGTAGATATCGCGTGCTTCCTCGTCGGCTTCGGCATACCAGTTTGGGCGCTCCCAGCCGAGTTTCTCACCGAAAACAGCCCCGGCCGATTTTAACCGATCATAAAGCGGCGACCGGCGGCAGGGCCGGCCACTGTCGTGTTCTTCCGAAGGCCAGGCCATCGTGTAGTGCTTGCCATAGGCTTCCAGCGTGCGGGTTCGCACCCAGTCGGTGTCGGTGTGGGGCCGTCCAAAGCGGCGGATATCGACCGGCCAGAGGTCGTAGGGCGGTTCACCCTTTGCGACCCATTCGGCCAGTGCCATTCCTGCACCGCCGCCCGCCGCAATGCCAAAAGCGTTGAAACCGGCACCGACGAAGACATTCGCCATCTCAGGTGCTTCGCCCAGAATGAAGTTACCGTCCGGCGTAAAGCTTTCCGGTCCGTTGACCAGTTGCTTGATGCCGACATTTTCAAGAGCGGGCACGCGCGGCAATGACAGTTCCATCAATTGCTCAAAGTGGTCGAAGTTGCTGTCCAGCAGCTGATAGTCGAACGGGTCGGGTACACCGTCGACCGCCCAGGGAATACCGTTCGGCTCATATCCGCCCATGACAAGACCGCCGACTTCCTCCTTGTAGTAGGTCAGCCGGTCCGGATCGCGCAATGTCGGCAGGTTGGAGGGGACGCCAAAGGCTTCCGTGATCATGTACTGGTGTTCGACGGAAACCAGCGGCACGGTGACCCCTATCGTTGCCGCGAGTTCCCGGGTCCATTGTCCGCAGCACAGCACCAGTTTCTCGCAAGCGATATCGCCTTTGGCGGTCCGTACACCTTTAATGGTCCCGCGTTCGGTCAAAATCTCAAGAACCGATGTATTTTCAACCAGCTTTGCACCACCAGCCCGCGCGCCTTTGGCGAGTGACTGGGTAATGTCGGAGGGGCTTGCCTGACCATCCGTTGGCAGATAGGCGGCCCCGACGACATCGCTGATATCCATCAGCGGCCAAAGCTCCTGCGCTTCTCTTGCCGTCAGCAGCTGCATGTCCAGTCCGAAACTGTGGGCGGTGGTTGCCTGGCGTTTGACCTCGGTCCAGCGTTCCTTGTTGCAGGCGAGGCGGAGGCCGCCGTTCATTTTCCAGCCGGTCGCCTGACCAGTTTCGGCTTCCAGCCTGTCGTATAGCGAGATCGAGTAACCCAGAAGCTGCGTGATATTGGCGTTGGAACGCAGCTGACCGACCAGACCTGCGGCGTGCCATGTGGAGCCGGACGTCAGGGCCGCCTTTTCGAGAAGCAGAACTTCCTGCCCCATCTGAGCCAGATGATAGGCCGTCGAACAACCGACAATGCCGCCGCCGATAATGATGATCTTCGAGGATGAGGGAAGTGTCATGAGGACTCTCACAATTCACGGAATTTAGAAAGGGCGGCGGTCAGCCGGTCCATGTTTTCACGGGTGTAGGCGGCATAGTCGAAATCAAGGCGCGAATGGATTTCCGAGGTCATCGACCAGAGCGTTTCTCGCATCAGGGACGTGCATTTCATGGCCTGGTAGGCCCGCCAGTGCGTTTCTGCCGGCGCCTCGAAATACTGCTCGAGCATCGCGTTTTCCTGTGCTTCGCACAGACCATTGTTGGATGCGAGGCCGGCAAGATCGAAGAGCGGCGAGTTGAATCCGCCATATTCCCAGTCGATCAGCCAAAGTCTTTCACCGTCATCAAGAAGATTGGCTGCGAGCAGATCATTGTGCCCGACAACAAGGTCGACCGGGCCAACGGCCTTTTCGAGATCGGAGAGGGTGTCCATCAGACCAGGGAGTAAGTCAGAATGTGCCGATCTATCGGCTTTCAGGCGCGTTACGTAGGTCCGGTTCACTTGAAACGGCCAGAATGTGAGGATCGGGCTGCTCAGATGGCCGCCCAGTTCCCGATGAGCTCTGGCGACCAGATCAATTATCTTGTTCAGGTTCGCCGGGTCACGGACGTCTGCTTCCTCGAAGGTTCGCGCCTCCACGAAATTCAAGACCAGAACTCCGGGTTCCTGATGAAAGACAGCCGGAGAAACGCCTGCCATCTCAGCAGCCTGGCTGAGTGCGAGTTCGTTCCAGCGCATGACGCCGTGCTCGGGAATGTCGTCGCCAAGGCGGACGACAAAACGGCGGTCACCGTCGCGCACAAGAAGATTGATGTTGGTGATGCCGCCTCCCAATGGGGTTATGTCCTGAGGGTCGGAGAAGCAGGCAAGTGCCTTGGCTCGTGCAATTGCGGTTTCAGACATGCTTAAATCCCCAACCTTTCGCGCTGGCCTGTCGCAAGCGCGTTGATGACCCTGTCGGTAATGATTGCAATGAAAGCGACTGAAAGGCCGGCGACGATACCTTGGCCCGCATTGGCCTTGGTCAGGGCGATATAGACTTCCTGACCTAGGTCCCTTGTGCCCACGAGCGCGGTGATTACCAGCATGGACAGTGCAAGCATTATTGTTTGGTTCAAACCCAGAAAGAGGTGCGGTGTCGCGAGCGGCAGCTTGATGCGCCACAGCAGTTGCCGCCTGGTGCAACCGGACATCAGTCCCGCCTCGATCAGGGACGGCGGAACCTCCTTGAGACCGTGCGCAGCGTAGCGGACGGCGGGAGCCAGTGCATAAAGGATCACGGCAATCATGGCACTGAAATCGCCGACGCGAAACAGCATGACAACCGGGATCAGATAAACAAAACTGGGCAGGGTCTGCAGCGTATCCATCAGCCCCAGGATGACGCGCCCGGCGCGTGGACTTTCTGCAGCCCAGACACCAAGCGGTATGCCGATGATCGTCGCAATCAGAACCGAGACACCGCACAAGTAAATCGTCACCATGGCCTTGGACCAAAGCCCGGAGGCGGCGATGAAAGCCATCAGAAGTCCTGCGAGCAAGCCGATCTTCCAACCACCGACCCGCCAGGCGATGAGAGCGGTCGCAACGATCCCCCAGGCCCAGGGAATTCCGCTGAAAAACTTCTTCACCGGGAGAAGCAACCATTGAAGGATCACCGTCTTGATGGCTTCGAATGTGTCGAAGAAGTTGACGTTGATCCATTGCATTGCATCAGACCAGAACGGTCCCGTCGTAATCGTCAGGGCATCCGGATAAGTCTGAACAGCCGGGACGAACTGGCCCAGAATGAGCGTTGACGCGATCACAAGAAAGACCGTTCCGGACCATGGGTGGCGCTGCAAGAGGTTGCCTTCCAGGGGGTGACGCGCGCTCCGTTCCGCGAAGGCCTGGCTTGCCCGATCGAGCGCGATCGCCATGACCACGATGCCAAGCCCAGCCTCGATGCCTCCGCCGATATCCAACCGTCGCAGGCTGGACAGAACATCGAAGCCGAGGCCGCCGGCGCCGATCATGGACGCGATGATCACCATGTTGAGCGTCAGCATGATCACCTGGTTCACACCGACCATCAGGGTCGGAACCGCCGACGGAACGAGGACCTTCCACATCATCTGCCGATTGCGGCAACCTGCCATGCGGCCCGCTTCGATCACTTCCTTCGGTACCGAGTTCAGTGCGACGATGGTTATACGGACCATGGGTGGCATGGCATAAATCACTGTTGCAACGAGTGCTGCGACGGGACCGAATCCGAACAGGATCAGGATGGGTACGAGATAGGCAAAAACCGGAACGGTCTGCATCAGGTCCAGGATCGGCCGCAGCATGCGCTCAAACCAGCGGACCCGATACGCCAGGATCCCAAGAAAAAGTCCGCCAACGACGCCAATCGGAACCGAGATAAGCACCGAGGCAAGCGTCACCATGGCGCTTTCCCATTGCCCGAATACGGCAAGATATAGAAAACAGGCCCCGACAAGAACGGATAGAAACCAGTCGCGCGCGTAGTGCCCTATCGCCATGATCGTCACGATCACCGCAACCCAGCTGAGCGCCGGGGCTATCTGTGCGGCGGCATCGCCGACGCCGCTGCTGAAGCCTTCGACCAGCAGATTGCGCAACACCTGATACGGGGCTTCGATCAACGCCGAGATGGCACGGGTCAGGTCGCGAAACGAAAAGAAGTAGAAGCCGGCGCTTTCAACCAGCCAGTCAAGAAACGCACTGATGCGGTCTTCGAGTGGCAATTCCCAACCCTTGGGGTAGCGAACGATCCAACGGGCATCGAGTGCCTTGTAGAGCTGAAAGGAGTAGCTCGACAGCAGCCAGGTGACTGCGAAGAGCGTTCCCCAGAACAGCCAGCCGGACTTTGCCACGCGCGCACTCATCTGCGTCCCACCAGCACGTCGATGACCGCCTTTCGGGAAATCTGTCCGACCGGCCTGTCACCGTCCATGACTTTGTGCGGGAGGTCCGAAGCTTCCACCGGATCGGCAATGGCTTCGATCACGGCGTTATGGGAAACTTCGCCGGCGAAGCTGTCGCCGTTCAGCGGTTCCATCACGGATGCTGCGCGGATTACCTTCGCCCGGCTGACATGGCGCGTGAACTCAGCGACATAGTCTGTTGCCGGTTGCAAAACGAGATCTTCAGGGGTCGCTACCTGTTCAATGATCCCGTCCTTCATGACCGCAATTCGATCCGCGAGCCGGATGGCCTCGTCAAAATCATGGGTGATGAAGACAATCGTCTTGTGAAGGATGTTCTGAAGCCGAAGGAACTCGTCCTGCATTTCGCGCCGGATCAGAGGATCAAGTGCGGAGAACGGTTCGTCCAGAAACCAGATTTCCGGTTCGGCGGCGAGGCTGCGGGCAATGCCGACGCGCTGCTGCTGACCGCCTGAAAGTTCGCGCGGGAAATAGCCCTCACGCCCCTTGAGACCCACCAGTTCCACGACTTCTCGAGCCCGTTCTTCGCGCGTCTTCTTGTCAACGCCCTGGATGTCGAGCGGAAAAGCAGCGTTTTCCAGAACCGTCAGATGCGGCAGCAAGGCGAATTGCTGGAACACCATGCCCATTTTCTTGCGTCGGATCTGGATCAGTTCCTCTTCACTGGCACTGAGCAGGTCCTTGTCCTCGAAACGGATTTCGCCAGCTGTGGAATCCACAAGCCGCGACATGCAACGCACAAGCGTGGACTTGCCGGAGCCTGACAGCCCCATGATGACGAAAATCTCACCCTTCCGGATCTGGACATTCACCGCCCGTACCGCTCCGATGAGATTGGCCGCCTCCAGATCGGCGGAAGAAGGAGTGGCGTTGGTCTTCAAAAAAGTATCGGCCTGCGGGCCGTATAACTTCCATACGTTCCGGCAATCGAGAATTACGGGCTTCGTCATCCAGTCCTCGGTGGAGGTTTTATTCCCTGTGTCGGGAAACTGTCTTGCCAGTCATCCGGACTGGTGTCCTGCACGCATCAAATTCGGATTGCTGCGTGCAGGAAGTATGGAACGGCCTTATTTGGCAATCCAGCCCGACCATGTGTCCTTGTTGTCGGCCATCCATGCGGCAACCGTGTCATCAACGGATTTGCCGTTGAGATCGACTTCGGTGACCATGGCGCCATAATCGGCGTTGGAGAGGTTGAAGTTCCCGATTGCCTTCGCAGCGCCCGGCCACTTGTCGGCGACACCGGCCCAGCTGACTTTCCAGATTGGACCGCGCGGCTTGCCGCAGTCATAGGCAGCATCCGGGTTCACACCAACCGACGGATCGGCGTAGCATTCCGGTGAGAACGGCGGGAATTCAACGAATTCACCATCATATTTCGCAGGGGCCCAGTGGGGCGCATAGACCCAAAGCATGATCGGGTCCTGGCGTTGGTAAGCTGCTTCCAGTTCGGCGAAAAGGGCCGCGTCAGTGCCGGCATGAACCACCTCGAAGTCCAGTCCGAGAGCCTCGACACGCTCTTCATCAAAGCCGCCCCAGGTAACGGGTCCGCCCAGGTAGCGGCCGAATGGCGCAGTTTCAGGCGTCGAGAATTCTTCAGCACAATCCTTCAGAGCTTCCCAGTTGGGGAGGCCGGGGCAGCGCTCTTTCATGTAGGACGGGTACCACCATTCCTCGATTGCCTGGAGACCGGTTTCGCCAAGATTGACGACATTTCCTGTCGCAAAGGCCTCGTCCATCGCTTCGCGCCCGGTCGTTTCCCAAATTTCCATGGCGACATGCAAGTCGCCCGTCTTCAGGCCTGCGAATTGGGCAATATAGTCGGCTTGAACATATTCGACGTTATAGCCGGCTTCCTTCAGAACTTCGCCCATGAGCTTGGTTGTGATCAGCTGGCCGGACCAGTCATGAAGAGTAAGTTTGATCGGATCGCTGGACTCGGCTGCGAGTGCAGGCGCGACTGCCAACATTGCGGACAGTGCTAAAGAAACGCGCTTCATATTTTCCTCCCTGACGAATTTTGCCAATGCGGGACTGCCCAGGCATCACCCCCTCAGCAGATGCCATCTCGGCACAACACCTTCTTAGACTGCCAGCATAAATCAACAAAAAGCAACATATGGCTTCAAATTTTGTGGGTTTTGGATACATTTTGAGCATTAAGCGATCATTCGTTAGTCAATAATCGTCGGAAATGCGGAGAAGCGCGGAATGCCGGATCTTTCGAACAGGTTGGAAAAGGCCTTGGCGATGACTGAAGAGGCTGCAGCAGTCAGCCTTCTTTATTTCAGGAAAAATCCCGAGACCGAAACCAAGGCTGATTTGAGCCCTGTCACCCAGGCAGACAAGGCGACAGAAAGATCTCTCAGGGACAGCATCCAGCTACATTTTCCTGATGAAGCGATCTTCGGAGAGGAATTCGGACAGACCGGGGAGGCGGCTGCGATGTGGATCATTGATCCAATCGATGGCACACGTTCGTTCATCGCCGGCCTGCCGCTTTTCGGCATGTTGCTTGGGTTTCTGATCGAAGGCTGTCCGAAGATGGGTGTGATCCGGATGCCGGCACTCGGCGAAGTCTATGCCGGGGGCAAAAACCTTCAGGCCACGTGCAACGGGACGGCCATCCATGTCAGCTCCTGCCGTTCTCTTGCAGACGCCCGCCTGTTCATCAATGAGGGCGACAAACTGGCTCTGTCTGAACCGGAAGCATTTCAGCGCCTCGTTCGTTCGGGACAGCTGCGCAGACTGGGTGCCGATTGTTATCCGCATGCGCTTTTGGCGCGGGGCCATGTCGATGCCGTCGTGGACTACGATTTGCAGCCCTACGATTATCTGCCGGTATCTGCCGTGGTTGAGGCGGCCGGCGGGGTCATGACGGACTGGCAAGGCAATCCGCTGACAATGACATCAGACGGACGCACTGTCACGGCAGCCACTCCGAACTTGCATGCCGAACTTCTGGAGGTGCTCAACCGGCCCTGACGGCAGCAACATGTGACTGAAAGGACGGATCCTGCATCAGTTTCCGGCAACGTTCGAACCGGCCGGTGGCGTAGGCCCAGAAGTCTTCGGCCGGGTTTTCGTCCGCAAGCTGAATTAGCCCCCACAGGGTCCAGAGCAAATCGCACATAGCCTTGTAGATCACAACCCGGCCAGTCTCCGCGGCTGTCGGCTTGCGGCCAAAATAGGCCTCGAGCATTTCCGCATCTTGCGCCGCATTCATTCCAGCCTCAACCGAGAGATCTCCGAGATCCCACAAAGGATCGTTCATGCCGGAATACTCCCAATCAACGATCCACATCCTCTCGCCGTCATCCAGGAAATTTTCGCAAAGAGGATCGCAGTGGCAAGGTGCCAGGGGCAGGTTTGCCGCAGCCAGAACCTCACCAATGGGCATTGCGATGGTCACAACATCCTCATACCCATCCGGCAGGGAAACATCCTTGGTCGATAAAACCTTGAGGTAATCGTCAATCATGGAAAAAAGCTCGAAGCGGAACCGGAATGTTTCGCCCGATGCATGCAGTCTGGCGAGAGCGGCCCCGGCCCGGCCCGGCGATCCGGCACGCGACTTGAAGAGATTGGGGGTCATGGTTTCGATCCCGTCGATCGTACGCATGATCATCACGCCGGATGCGGCGTCGGCGTAAAGGACATCGGCGGAAACACCGGCCTGGGCTGCAGCGATTGCATTGTGCTTCTCGACGCTCCGATCGATGTATTCTTCGGTGTTTTCGCCCGGAATACGGACGACAACCGACTGATCGTCGAGGTCGACGCGGTGCACGAGATTGGTCAATCCGCCGAGGCGGGTTATCTGCTTTGCCGAGACAATGTCTGCAAATTGCGGCGCGGAACGCAGTGCCGTGAGCACCTTTTCAGCGTGTTCCGTCATATTCCCCCCGTTTATCCCTTGAGTGCGCTGTTTTCAGGATCGTAAAGTGGACTGGTGGCCTGTGTGACCGGGTGACGTTCCCCAAAGACTTCCAGACTGAAATCAGTGCGGTTCCAGTGCGCCTTGTCCAGATATCCGCGCACAATTGTCCGTCCGACAGTATACCCATAGCCAACCGAGGTCGCGGACGAGACCACCTGGTCTCCAAGCAGGACGGTTTCTCCTCCTGTCAGTGGCAGATGGTCCTTCGTGACGAACGTGCAAAGCTTGCGTTCGACACCCTTGTTCTTTTGCGTCTCCAGGACCGAACGCCCAAGGAAATCACCTTTCGATTTGAGGTGAACCCTGAAGCCGAGGCCAGCCTCGATGGGGGTATAGTCCGGTGTGACATCGCCGGACCAATAAACGTAGCCCTTTTCCATTCTGAGGCTCTCGATCGCCCTGTACCCGACATTCGTTATGCCGTGGGCTTTACCAGCCGCCCAGAGCGTGTCGTAGACATGGGTGGCAAATTCGGTCGGAATATGCAGTTCATAGCCGCGCTCACCGACATAGCCGATACGGGCTGCCCGAAGCGGAGCCGCGCCGACGACGATTTCCTTCATCGTGGAGAAAGGGATCGCCTGATTGGAGACATCGCTTTCGGAGGCAGTCGCCAAAACGTCACGTGAGCGCGGCCCGACAATGTTGATGACCGCATATCCGCTCGTCACCTCGATGATGTGTACTGAAGCGTTTTCAGGCAGATTGCGTTTGATCCAGTCGCTGTCGTGAACACCGAAACCGGATCCGGTCACCAGATAGAACCGATCTTGATCCAGCCGGATGATCGTTACATCCGCCTCAACGCCCCCACGATCATTGCAAAGCTGGGTATAGATGACCGAGCCGACAGGCTTGTCCATGTTGGAAACAGCCAGCCGTTGCAAGACTGCGAGAGCATCCGCACCGACAATCTCGAACTTGGAAAAGCTCGACTGGTCAATCAACGCGACCCGCTCCCGGACGGCCTTGTGTTCTTCGGCTGCGTATTTTTTCCAGCCAGGATCCAGGAAGTCCAACTGGTCAACCGGTGCCACGCCTTCAGGGGCGAACCAAAGCGGTCGTTCCCAGCCGTTCTTTGAGCCATAGACCGCGCCCTGGTCCTTGAGCGTCTGGTAAAGCGGTGACAATCGCAATTGACGAGCGCTCTCGTGTTCCTGGCCCGGATATCTCTTCTTGTAATGGTGGGCATAGTGTTCAACCGCGCGCGGATACATGAAAGTGCGGGTTCCGTGGTGTGGCCCGAAACGGCGCACATCAAGCGGCCATAGGTCGAGAGAAGATTGCCCCTCGACAACCCATTCGGCAATCATTTCACCGGCTCCGCCGCCTGCGGCGATGCCGTAGAGAAATCCGGTTGCCATCATCAGATTGTTGAAGCCGGGCTGCCAGCCCATGACAAAATCACCATCGGCGGAATAGGGGATCGGCCCGTTGATGACCTGGCGGATGCCGACCTCGTTGACGACCGGCGTGACCTGGCTGGCCAGATCCGCAAGCGGCAGAAAGCGATCCAGGTTTTCCGGCAGCAACTGACGTACGAAAGCACCTGGAATGCCCCGGTCTCCAAAAGGAAGCGTATCCTCTTCATAGCCACCGATGACCAGCCGACCGGCCACATCCGGCTTGTAATAGACCAGGCGCTCCGGATCGCGCAGCGTCGGGAAATGGCCAACTTCGGTGCCGGTCGGCTCGGTGACGATATACTGGTGTTCGACCGCGCAAGCGGGAACGCGAATGCCGAGTTTCGAGCCGAGTTCCCGGCTCCACATGCCGGCTGCAAGGATGATTGTCTGGGCTTCGAACGTGCCTTCACTTGTCTCGACATTCGTGATCCGGCCATTCGAGACAGCAAAGTCGAGCACCTCGACCCCTTGGCGGATTTCAGCGCCCTGGCGGCGGGCAGCACCCGCGACAGCCTGACAAAGCGAAGCCGGGTCGACATAGCCATCAGAGGGAATGAAAGCAGCACCCTCAAGACCGCGCGCCTCAATCAGTGGGAACAGATCCTTTGCCTCGTCAGGAGTTATGATCTGCATTTCCAGCTCAAAGCTGCGCGCCATGGTGGCCAGACGCTTTGCTTCCAGAAGACGTTCCCTTGTCGCGGCAAGTCTGAGCGAACCGGTTTTCTTCCAGTCGAACTGCATGCCTTCTTCGTTTTGAAGCCGGTCATACATTTCAACCGACTTTTTAAGCATACGCGTGGTATTGCGCGATGAGCGCAGCTGCCCGACCAGTCCGGCAGCGTGCCATGTCGCTCCCTCCGTCAAGCCTGCACGTTCCAGGAGAATCACATTCTTTTCGCCCATCCGGGTCAGATGATATGCGATCGAGCATCCGATAATGCCGCCGCCGATGATCAGGTGTTTGGCCGAATGTTGGGTCAATTTGCAGATCCAAATGCTGAGGGACAGCTCAAATCCTAACAAAAATCAACACCGCTACAATAGAGTTGTTGAAATTTGTTGAATTCCAAGTGCAAAATAGACTTATTCGACCAGAAACTTTGGTGTAAACAGGCTTCATGTCGAAATACGAAACAACGCTCTTACAGACCGTGGACATGCGTGGCACCGTCAGTGTGCAAGAGCTGTCGCGTCTCCTCGGAGTTTCGGACCAGACCATCCGCCGGGTTTCGCGCCCATTGGTTGACCGGGGCGCGCTGCAGAAGGTGCATGGCGCTTTGGTTTCGACCAAGTCGGCGGCGGATCTGCCATATCTGGCCCGCATGAACCTCAACCGTGAAGCCAAGGTGACGATCGCTGAAGAGGTCGTGAAAATCATCCAGGATGGCGACAGTATCGCAATCGATACCGGATCAACCTCCGGTTTCGTTGCACAGGCGCTGCGAAACCGGCGCGAACTCACCGTTGTTACCAATTCGGCCTATGTGGCAAGCACGCTTGCGATGATCCCGGGCAACAATGTCTCCATGGCGGGAACGCAATTGCGGGACCATGACGGTGCCTCCTTCGACCGGTCAGCGTTTGATGTCATTGAGCGAATGCAGGTGGATTACGTTCTGTTGTCCGCCTCGCTGGTCGACGCCCGGAAGGGGTTTCTCGTCCACGAGCAATGCGAGGTAGACATTGCAAGCGCAATGCTGGCAAATGCGGCGCGTGCGATCATGGCGGTCGATCACT
The DNA here is from genome assembly GCF_009363435.1 of Labrenzia sp. THAF82. Lineage (GTDB taxonomy): Bacteria > Pseudomonadota > Alphaproteobacteria > Rhizobiales > Stappiaceae > Roseibium > Roseibium porphyridii. Next base: position 1,897,896 of record NZ_CP045354.1, read on the forward strand.
CCAAATTTGAGCCACAAATGCGCAAGCCGGCGCTCCGTCAGCCAACATTGAAACCCGGCGACTATCTCGTGACCGACAGAGCACCATCTGCGGATTTTGCCGACTTGTTCGCGGATCTGGACATTCGGTTCCCCTGACGACCGGCCACCCTTCACCTGCCTGCCCTTTTACCTACTGTCAGATGCCGTAGATCGCCGATGCGGTCTCAGTTTCCAACGATCAGCTGACGCCATGATTGGCTTCTGCTTCGCTGCAGGAACCGCGACGCCTCTGTTGGAGCAATAGTTGTTTCACCTGTTTTCGCCGGAAACCTGCAAAATCCGTGAGGAAGCCAGGCGGAGGTATTGGATCGGACCATGGCGTGCGCCACTTCAAAGCGCAAAAACTTTAGGAACCAGTTCCTGTCGCCAGTCGAACTTGAATGGAAACAGAAGGTGAAAGCTGAGCGACTCTAGAAACACTGGGCTCATCATTGGCAAAGACAAACTACAATCAAACCAGACTTGCCGAGATTGACAAAAATTCAAATTAACTGCCGCTCTATGATCATTGTTGTGACCATTTAATACCCCAGCAACATCTAATTGAGGCCGTAAAGTCTGCGCACCTTATGCGGGTGTCTCACCGAGATGTCACCTCGTGGGACGAGAACTAGATAGATGGAGATTACCCATGAAAAAGTCTATGTCCGCAGTACTTGCATTTGGTGCCCTGTTCGTGTCTTCAGCCGCGTTTGCGCAAGCCGTTGATTTTGCGACGCTGGATGCAAACCAGGATGGCTTTGTGACGTATGAAGAAATTCAGGCTGCAGGTGCTACGCTTGCAGAAGAAACCTACAAAGCAGCCGATGGGAACCAGGACGGCATGTTGGATGAAGCTGAATTCTCAGCGATCCCGCAATAAGCCGTAAAATTGGCAAAGGGGACCGGGATATCCTGGTCAGGCCTCCCAACCTGGTGCCGGTTTCCCTTTGCCACTGGTTCAATCAGGTGCAAGCTGCCAGCTGGCTGTTCGAAGAGTTTCCCTGCAGCAGCGAAAATATTCTGGCACAAGGGCCTGATTGTGAAACGCTGATGCCTCAAGGCATCAGCGTTTCTTTTGCCCGATCAAGAGGTGTCGATCGACTCTCTCAATTGGCGGTATGGTTGTGAAGCTATTTGCGAAACTGCTCATGCCTTCAGAAACGGGTCTGACCCGATTGTGAATTTTGTGTGCACTTCCGGTGAAAGAGGAGTGCTCAGATGCCGAAGAAACGGTTTTCTGGCTTGGACAGTAGCTTGTTGCTCTCGTCGGGGTCATTCACTTGATGCGGCACCCTTAGAGATCGGGGCTATCTGTTTTTCTATCCCCAATACGTGGGATGTCTCCAGTAGTGTTATTTTGCCACCTTGGCGAAATGCTCAATCGACTTAAATCCAAGATCAACAAAATAGCACCTGACTTGCAATTCTGAGGTTACGAGCGGCAACGTTTTGGCTGCAGTGGCCGGTGTCGGCGGGTTCATTGCCTTTTATGACGGATTGCAATTGGTCACGGACATGCCGGGGCAGAGCTTCTTGCTGAGCATGGATGCGGCCTTCAACCGCTTCCCCGATGTTCTGGTATCCACCGGCCTGGCAGCCATCGTCATTCTTACGATTCTCCTAGGACAGTTTTTCGACGACCGCAGACGAAGGCCCCTGAAAAGGTGGATCGATCGAATAGCGTCCGCAAACGGGCTCGGGCTCGTGGCTACCACTCTCTATTTCGAGGCCAGCTGGATCACGTTCGCGGCGGTCAGCTTTGTTTCCATGTCCGCACTATTGCGGCTTTGCAGAACCAGCCCGGTGTTTTGAATCCCGCGATTCGAAATATGCAATTAAGTCAGATAGTTGCCTTAAAGTGCTTGTTAGCTTGCCGCCTTTCTAACCTTGTTTGGTGGTTGCGCTCAAAATTGAACTCTCGCATTTACCTTTAATAAAGTTAATGAAACGTGGGCTATTTATAAGGGTAAAAAAACTGTAAATGGTAGGAGTAAGACTCTAGTTAAAACCACCAATGTGCAGAGTGCGCAGTAATGAATGAGATCGTGCAGATCGCCCAAGCCAACGTCTCCAACAACGCGAACGACGAGCCAGTAGGTGGGCCTCTGGTTATTGCACATCCTGACGCGCAGCAGAGCATCGTCACGCTTCTTGCGTCCGGCCAGCTGGTTGATTTCAGGCCGATCCTGAGCGAGGACATTTCCTTCATCAGGATCGGCAGCGACCTGCAGATGATTTTTCCTGATGGCGGAATGGTCATCATCCAGAGTTTCTTCGAAGGTGACGCCAATTCGCAAATCGCCCTGGTGGGAGAAGGCGAGACGCTCTCTATCGATGAATTCACGGCGCTCGCCAATCTTCAGTTTGCCGACGAGATTCAGACTGCAGCGGGCGAAACAACCAATCTTGCAACGGCTTTGGGTGGCCCGCAGGGAAGCGGCCAGACCTTTGAAGACGTCTCGATTGGGGACCTCGGCGACGGCTTGGGCTTTGGCGACCTTTTGACGGGCGAAGCGCCGGGCGGCGATGGCGCGGGCACGGACGACCTCTTATCCGGCGAAGGGCCGGAAAGCGATGGCAGCAGCGCGGACGAGACACCGGATTTGCCGAATTCGGCCCCTGTTATTGGCGGTGCGGTTGAAGTCTCGCTCGACGAGGCCAATCTGACCGACGGAACGGATCCCAATGGGGCCGGAGATCTTCCCCTGACGGCCACCGGCGATTTGGGTCTCAGTTTCGGCCAGAACGCCGGAACGATCAACGAGATCAGTCTCTTATTTGATCAGGATAACCTCCCGGCAGATCTGACGTCTGACGGCGTGCCCTTGGAACTGACCTTCTCGCAAAACGTAGCTTCTCCTGGCGGTGAGTTCTTGACCGCGACAAAGACTGACGGTTCGGGTGAAATTGTTTTCACTGTCGAGCTCATCATCACCGGCGATGTTCAGGATTTCGGCGGAGCGTACGAAATCATCCTTTATGAAAACCTGGATCATGACGGTGCGAACCAGGGTACTAGTCTGCCTCTGCTATTCGGCTTCACCGCCACCGATTTCAATGGCGATTCCGCAAGCTCCACACTGACGGTGACTGTGGACGACGATACGCCTGTGATCGCGGGTGATATCCTTGGAATGGTGAGCGAGGAGGCTGACGCGGATACGGACGCGTTTACCCCTGCAACGGCGATCGGTTCGCTTGGTATCAACTGGGGAGCGGACAGTTGGGACGAAGGCCAGGGTACGGTCTCCGATGGCATTGACCGTCAGGTCGCCCTCAACGTCACCGGCGGTGTTGCGGTGGTTACGACCGGCGGCACAGCTTTGACGTCCAACGGGGAAGCGGTTCTTGTCGTTATCACCGGCACGAATACGGACGGTTCGGTCACATCCATCGAGGGCCGCACCGCCGGTGACCGTCTTGTGTTCAGCCTGAGCCTTGATGATGGCTCTTCGGCTTCTGACGAAGGCAGCTACAGCTTCACCCTGCATGACAATGTGGACCACCTTGATCAGACCGGCTCTGGCGGTGAGGATGAAAGCGACGCTCTGACACTCAGCGCCGACTTCACCGCAACTGACAGCGACGGCGACAGCATGACCGGCAGTTTCGCCGTCGTCATCAACGACGATGTGCCTGATCCGCAGCTCGTACTTCTGGACTCGACCCCGACGCGTCGTGACCCTAGCCCCGGTACTGTTCGCGTCGATGAGACGTCCGACGGTGAGCAGCACAGCGACAATGTGTTCGATGAGACCACAGGGGAATACGATCAGGATGTGATCGATCTTTTCGCCAGCATACTCACCAGTGCTGGTGGTGTTGGCTCCGACGACGACCTTCTTCCATTCGGTCCCATCTATGCACGGGACACCGTGATTGATGTGGACGCGTCGCTCGATGCCGGTGCCGACGCGCCTATCCAGGATCAGACGCTTGAATTGGTGCTGGTGGATGCCGCAGGTGCCGATTCAACGGGTCCGGTTTCGTCCGGCCTCTACACAACGGGTGAAGCAGACACTGGCCCGGGAGAGGAGATCTTCCTCTTTGTGGAAGGCAATCTGATCGTTGGCCGGTATGATGCAATTGGCGCGACTGCGGACGCTAACGACCCGGCCGCTTTTGCCATAGCCATTGAAGATGATGGCAGCATCAGCATTGCCCAGTATGTGTCGCTTTGGCACGACGATCCCGATAGCTCTGATGAAGACATCGCGATTGGCAACGACAGCACGGTTAATCCAGGTTCGGTTTGGGCTCAGCTCACGGTAACCGACGCTGACGGTGATACCGTTTCAACACGCGAGGACATCAGCGACCGGCTTACCTTCGACGATGACGGGCCCGATCCCATTGAACCCAACCCCTTCGATCCTGTTGAAGTTAATGAAGCAGATAGTCTGGAGACCATAGTCAGCGGGCAGCTCCAGTTTGATCCGGGTGCCGATGGCGCAGTCGTAACCAACGCCGCAGTGTTCTCTGATGATGATGGCTTCGTCATCCGCGACGACATTTTTCTTTCCAGCTTTCCGTTGATTGAAGACACTGACTATTTAACGGTCGGCGGCGAACGGGTAACCACCGACGTAAGTACGAACACTGCCACCGGGGTGATAACAATCATCGGTAAGACGGAGACCTCACTGCAAAACGTCTTCGAGGTCGTCGTTCGGCCGGATGGCAGTTATGATTTCACGCAGCTGGCGGCTTTCGACCACCCCGATCCGGGGACAGGCGACAATGATCCCATTGATCTGTACTTGGACTTCACTGTCACCGATGGCGACGGAGATGTTGAAGGAGATCTGACGGATCCGCTAGGGAGCGAATTTTACGAAATCATCCGCATCACCGACGACGGACCGGAGCTGACAGACGTTGCGGTGACGGCGACGGTGGACGAGGCGGGTGCACCCGTCATATTCGACGACCCCGCGGTGACCAGCGCCGACGGTTTCGGGGCGTCCGTCGCCGTTTTTGAGAACTTTCTGCTGGTAGGGTCGCCGCGCGATGAGCGCAATGGCAGAGATTTCGGCGACGTCCATCTTTTCAATCTGGCCACCGGCGACCTCGTCCACACATTCGACGGCGCCGGTTTCAGTCGTGGCGGTTTCTTTGGTGGACCGCAGTTCGGCGTGTCTGTCGACATTGAAGAAAACCTCATCCTTGTCGGTGCTCCTTTCGATACCCAGGGCGGGCCCCGTCAGGGCGAAGCTCACTTGTTTGACGCAACGACGGGCAACCTGATCACGAGCTACGATGTGCCGTTGTTCAACGGGGCGTTCCGCCCCGGAGAAGCTCTGTTTGGCTCCGATGTGGCCATATCGGGTAATCTGCTGTTGATTGGCGCCGTCGGGGTTCCTGACGGGGGGACAAGAGGTGGGCAAGCATATCTGTTCGATGCCAGCAACCCGAGCAACCCGGATCCGTCAATTGTCATCAGAAACCCGAACCCTTCGAGAGAAGACCGGTTCGGCGATGCGGTTGACATCGACGGCGATTACCTTGTCGTCTCCGCCCCGAGCAATGGAACGTCCTCTGGCGAAGTGCATCTGTTCGATACCGCCGGCAACCACATCCTGTCCTTTACCGACCCCAGTCCGGTGAACCTGGACAATTTCGGGATTGATGTCGCGATCCAGGGCAATCTCGTGGTGGTTGGCGCGCGAGGGGACGACACCACCGCACTAAATGGCGGCCAGGCCTATCTCTATTCCTTCGATGTCACGGACCCGACGGCACCTACATCCCAGCTGCTTTACACGTTCGATGACCCGAATCCCGTGCAAGGTGGCTTCTTCGGTACTTCCGTCGCCATCGACGGCAACCAGATCATTATCGGCGCGTCGGCCCGCGACGCGGGTGGAAATGAAGGTGGCCGCAGCTACGTTTTCGACGCGACGACGGGAGACCTGATCCAAACGCTGGAGGACCCGACGCCGTCCTCATTCGGCAGAGACGACTTGGGTTCATCGGTTTCAATCGACGGAAACACCATCGCCGTCGGTGCGCCGGGAGACGCAACGCAGGGTTCGGAAGTTGGCCAGGTCTATGTATTCCAGGCCGGCGCAGGCTCCTTCATCGCCACCCTTGACCTCACGTCTACCGTCGATTTCGGCGTCGACGGCGGAGGTTTCGCGCTCCAGACGTTTGCAGCGCAGGACTTTGGTGCGCTGACTGCCGGCGGCACTCAAGTGCGCATCGTCTCGGACGGCACAACCATCAGCGGCTTCGTCGACGATGGCACGACCGATCCGGATAACGGCACGCTCGACGATGACGACACAATTCTCTTCACCCTGACGCTCGACGGAACAGACGCTGTCTTCACCTTGCTCCAGCAGTTCGATCACGGCACCGACGACCCGATCGCGCTCGAGCTCGGTCAGTTCATCGACGCCGTCGACGGCGATGGCGACGCAGTCACGCTGACCGGCCTGGTGACGGTGAATGTCGCCGACGACGTACCGGAAATCGTTGCAGCCTGCGTTGAAGACGGCACAATCAACGCGGATGTCCTGCTGACATCCAGCGCTGACGATAACACTATCAGCGGTTCGCTCGGCATCGATTTCGGTGCCGACGACGGCAACAATGGCAGCAACGCGACGGGTGACCGCTCGGCGACGTTCACCGATACAACGACCGCTGAGAACAATGTGACGGTGACCGACGGTTCGGGTACCGGCATTACACTTACGTCGAATGGCGCTACGGTAAGTTTTGACTTCGTGAACGGCACCCTTGTTGGCTACACCGGCGCCGATCCGGATGCCAATCAGGTCTTCACCGTGTCGCTCGACGACACGACGGTCGAATACACATTTACGTTGCTGGCCAATCTCGACACCCTGGCGGTCTCAAGCGCCGCGGCCAATGAGATCAACCTGACATTCAACATCACGGCGACAGACGGCGACGGCGACAGCGCCGCGGGCGAGTTTTCCGTGACCGTGACGCATACCGGGTTGGTGCGGGTGTTCGACGGCACGACGAACGCCCTGAAAGCGACCTACACCACGATCCAGGACGCCATCGACAATGCCGGCACCTTAGATGGCGACACGATCCTGCTCGGGCCTGGCACCTACGATGAAGACGTCACCGTCGACAAGGATTTGACGATCCTTGGCGCTAATGAGGGCGTTTCCGGAGACGATGCGTCGCGCGGCACGGAAAGCGTGGTCACCGGCTCTTTCACCTTTGACACAGGCTCAGAAGACAGCACGATCGACGGTGTACACATACTGCAGGATGCATCGGCAGGTACGACGCCCGGCATCTACGTCGTGGCGGACGACATCACCATCACCAATATGCTGATCGAGCGCACGGGCGGTTTCGCCAATGCGCGCGGCGTGCTTAACGAAACTGGCAACGCAGACGGGCTGGACGTCAGCAATTCAAAGATTTCGGGCTTCACGACCGGCATCTTCCTCAATCCGGGCTCGAATGCAACGATCACCGACAACGTTCTGCAAGACAACTTTGTCGGCCTGGCCAATGACGGTGCCGACGCTGATGCTATTTCCGGCAACAGCTTTATCGACAATGAACTTGAGCAGATCGGCATCGGTGTTGAGACCTCTGGCGCAACAGATGTCAGCGCGATCGTCAGCACAACCAACACCTTCTCCGGCGATGCGCCAGAGGTCAGCATCTACGATAACAGCGCCGGCAATGACGATATCACCGGAACGGGTTTCAACGACCAGGTTACTCTTGGCACCGGCGATGACGCGATCGACACCGGTGCCGGCGACGACACGATCTTCTGGACCGTCGGCGATGGCCGCGACATTGTCGATGGCGGCGCAGACACCGACATCTTTGATGTCACCGGCGATGCCTCCGCCGATGAGACCTTCTTCATCGAGACGGTAACCGACTACAACATCCGGACCGGCCTTGGCGGCTTGCTCGATGCCGACACGGAGATCGTGGTGTCGCGCAGCCTGGCCGGGCCGACCGGCGCTTCGACCGTCATCGCCGAACTCGACGGCATTGAAGATATTAACGTCAATGGCCTTGGCGGTGCCGACAACTTTGTTGTGTCCGGCGATTTCACCGGCACTGATCTCGATCCGACGACGATCACGATCAATGGCGGCGGCGATGACGATACCGTCGATGCGTCCGACATGACCAGCAGCCACAGCGTCGTGTTCAATGGCAATGGCGGGGGTGATACTTTCCAATCCGGTGCCGGTGACGACTTCTTTGATGGTGGCGAAGGCTCAGACAGCCTCTCCCTGACCGGTGATGCAGCGGACTATGTCCTGACTATAAATGTCGACGGAACAATCACGATCAAGGACACGGTCGACAGCCGGGACGGCGCCGACACGATCACGGACAGCGTTGAGGTCATCAATTTCGATGATGTGATGATCACCCTGACACCGCCTGACAGCACCACTTTTCAGAACTATCTAGACGCCCTTGAGGCGGCGATTGGAAGTGGAGGCGCTTCGTCCGATTATGTGCGTGTTCTCGAAAGTGGTTCCGATTTGCTCGTTCAATTCAATTCAGCCGGTAACGGCTTGGATGCCGATTTTGCGACCGCATACACCCTGGCGGGCGCGGCCGACCCGACCATCGTAGCGTTCGCCACCCTTGGCTTCTCATCTGGAGGCGAGACCTACACGATCAATGATGCCGGTCTGCTGGTGACAGTCTCCGACCCGATCATTCTCGATCTTGACGGCGATGGCACAGAGCTTCTGGGCGGTCCGGTGGCCTTCGATATTGACGCCGACGGAACAGCTGAGACCATCGGCTGGGTTGGCCCAGATGATGGCATGCTGGTGGTCGATCTTGACGGGTCCGGAGCCATTGAAAACGGATCGGAAGTGTTCTCCGAAGTTTTCAACGGTGGTTCCTTTGCGGACTCTCTGGAAGCACTCGCCTCGCTCGATGACAACGGTGACGGCGTGATCGACATTCAAGATGCCGCATTCGGCGACATCAAGGTCTGGCAGGATGCCAATTCCGACGGCATCAGCCAGGCGGGTGAACTGCAGAACCTGTCCGAACACGGCATCTCTTCGATCGACGTCGACGCCGCCAGGGCCGAGCGGACCGTCGACGGCAACACGGTCTTCGCGGAAGGCACCTACACCAAAGTGGACGGATCTGAGGGCGCCTATGCCGGCGTGAGCTTCCGCGCCGCTAACGATGATGTTGCCGACACCGAAGACACCAACCGGCAGTCCGCGGTCATCGCGGCCGGGGTTGCGATAGTGCTCTATACAGCGACCGCGGAAGAGGTTGCAGCAGGCCTTGCTTCTGTCGATATCAAAGGCGATCCGTCTATCGGCAGTGTCGATATCAGCGAAGACTTCACGGTGACCTACACACCGGTTGAAGGATATGACGGCAAGGATGCGGTCGAACTTGAGCTGGTCTTTGCCAACGGCACCACCGTGACGCGCTCGATCGAACTGGATGTCCAATCGGACGAAACGGCTCTGACGACCTCTTCCATTTCCGGGAGCTCAGAGGCGCCCGGAACTGTGGCTGACAACACGAACACGTCCGACGATGACGCTGGCGCACCTGAAGCTGCGGCCACGGTGACTGTCAGCGGATCCGTCATCACCGGCGACGACGGTCACAACATCCTGGTTGGCACCGACGGTGATGACATTCTCATCGGTGGTCTCGGATCGGACACGCTCACAGGTGGCGCTGGTGCTGACACATTCGTGCTCAATTCCCTGGCCGAAGCTGACATCATCACCGACTACCAGTTCGGAGAAGGCGACAAGCTCGACCTCGGCCAGCTTCTGGCCAATGCCTTTGGTTCAGCGGTCGATGCGGCTGAAAACATCCGCGCCCAACGCGGTGAGAATGGCGAGGTTCGCATCGAAGTCGGCAAGGAAGGAGATCACGCTTGGCAGGAAGTAGCGACCCTTCAGGACCACGCATCGATTGGCGATACGGTTCGTGTGGTGCTCGACACCGAGGGTACGGAAACAAACATTGCCGTCCACGCGGCTTAAGACGGCATCATGGGCTCCGGAATTATTTGCAACGCTGATCAGTCTCTTCGAGTGGTCAAATTGGATTGTCAATGCTTGCACGAGTCAGCACTCGCACCCTTTATGGATCGGATTAGTTCGATTTCGCGGGTTAGAGACGTTTAATTTGCAAAATCGCTCGACGCGTTTGTCTGCCACCTTTCAATCGACAGCTCTGCGTGAAACCGCGGTGCGCCTGACTGCGTCAATCGATCTCCAAATGCTGCTATCGGTTGCTAAAGCGTTGCCCTCCGAAGCCAGGAGAGCATCTGGGATTTAGTCCAGATCAAATCTACGGCTAAGTTTCGGAGCAATGGTCAGGGTTTGGAGACAGAAGTGTCGGTCTGCAAACCCATGGTTCTTGCATTCGCAGGCTGGAAAATTGTGGGGTTCAGATCTGTTTCATTTGTTTTGACGAAAACAGTGGCGTGGGCTAGAGGAGGTGGACTCTCAGTGCTGGGTGAAATTTTCCACTGGCGGCAATATACCGCGAGCGCGACCCGGTTCGAGTGAACCAAAAGAAACCGAGGAAATTTAGGGACTTACGGTGATAGTCTGTATGGGAGAGAATGGTGTAATCAAGCACAGGCCTGATTGTTTAGATGCCATGAGATCCTGTAAATTGATAGGTTAGATAACAATGACAAAACCCCCAAAGTTCGCCTTTCTCAAAGCGCGCTGGCATGCAGAAATCGTCGATCAAGCTCTCATTGGGTTCCAGGAAAGACTTGATGAGTCCGGCGTAGACGCAAAGCTCTCGGTTTTTGACGTTCCAGGCGCGTTCGAGTTGCCGCTGCTTGCGCAAAAGCTGGCGGAAACCGGCGAATATGATGCGATAGCGGCTGCTGCTCTTGTCGTTGATGGCGGCATCTACCGGCATGATTTCGTGGCAGCTGCTGTCGTTACAGGCCTGATGGATGTCGGATTGAAAACCGGCGTTCCTATTCTGTCAGTGTCCCTGACACCACACAATTTCCAGCCAACCGACGACCATATCAATTTCTTCGCTGAGCATTTCGTCAAGAAAGGACGAGAAGCGGCCGATTCCGCCCTGGACATTGTGAAGCTCTATCAGGATCTGGACACACCTGCCGCGTAAGTTGCCGTGTGATTTTTGCCTTTGAGCATCAGGACATGATTAAGCCGCCGTCCACGTTGATTGTCTGGCCGGTAATGTAGGTGGCGTCCTTGCTTGCAAGGAATGCTACCAGACCGGCCACGTCACTTCCTTCGCCAGCGCGCTTCATCGGGATATTGTTCTGAACCCAGTTCTCCATCAATTCGCCGGGTCCGAAATTGCCAAGCATCTTGCCCCAGATCCGATCGTTGTAGTCCCACATGTCGGTTCGGATGATGCCAGGGCAGATGGCGTTCACCGTGATGGCTTCAAGTGCAACTTCCTTGGCAAGGCTTTGGGTCAGCCCCATAACGCCGAATTTCGAAGCAGCATAATGTGGTGTGTAGATGAACCCGTCGCGGGCCTGTCCCGAGGCGGTGTTGATCAACCGTCCACCGTTGCCCGACGCCCGCATGTGGCGGATGGCCTCCTGACAGCACAGGAAAACACCTTTGGTGTTCACCTCCATCGTCGCATCCCAGTCCCGCTCGGTCAGATCCTCAACCTTGGCTATGGTGATAATGCCGGCGTTTTGAACAGACACGTCAGTCCCGCCGAATTCACTCTTGGCAAATTCGTAGAGTGCCGCGACCTGCTCCTTGTCAGTTACGTCGCAGACAAAGCCCCGGGTGTTCGGACCAAGTTTGGTTGCTGCCTCCATCACCTGGTCTTCGACGGAAGCGATGACGACATTCGCGCCCTCGGACACGAAGCGCTCAGCAATGGAATATCCGATCCCTTTGTTGCCACCTGTGATGACCACGCTTTTGCCCGCAAATCTGTCCATTACATCTGCTCCGATAAGGTCTGATCTTGGGCGTCAGATACCAGACGCCCAGCTGTGAATTTGTCTGTCACGAGAAGGTCTATGACACCGGCCTTCAATGCGCCTTGGATGGCGTGGGTTTTGGACTGTCCGCCGGCAAGCGCAATCACCCTGTCGATCCGGGCAAGCTCGTCCAAGGTCATGCCGATGACACGTTCGTCGAGAGGTGTTTTCACCGGATTTCCATCAATGTCGAAGAACCGCAGGCTGACGTCACCAACCCCGCCCGCCTCCTTCACTGCGGCGAGTTCTCGCGTGGAGAATACGTTGCCGCTGCGTGCCAGCATACTGGAAGGTTCTACCGCGCCGATGCCTACAATTGCGAGGGTGACTTTCTCAAAAAGATCCATTGTTTCGCGCACATAGGAGTCCCCCGATAGAACAAGTTTGGCTTCGCGCGATTGTGCAACACCCGGGGCACTCAACAGAGATGCCTCGGCACCTGTGAGCTTGGCCAAGCGGGTCGTAAGTTGGTTGGCGTGGATCTGGACTGTGGGGTCGCCCATGCCGCCGAGTGTCTGCACGACAAATTTCGCCTTGCCGGATTTCATTGGATGAATGTTGTCCACCATCTTTAAAATCGTTTCAGACCAGCTTGAAACACCGATGATTTCGCCTGGCTGCAACGTTGCCTCAACAAAGTGCGCCGCTGCCTCGCCAATCCGCGCCATGATCGCACCGTCTCTGTCTTCTGAACACTCGACGACGATTGCTTCGGACAGACCGAATTTGCTGCGTAGACCCGCTTCCAGATCAGCATAAGTGCCGGAAGGAGCCACAACAGTGGTGCGCACGATTTCCTCTTCCTGCGCACGTTTCAACATTCGCGAAATCGTAGCCTGCGAGATCCTGAGATGATTAGCGATATCGGCTTGGCGTTGATTTTCCACGTGGTACATCTGAGCAACGCGCGCAATCATTCGAAGTTCGTTTAGCCGGGACATTCGGTGGACCTTTTGAGGACAGATAGTGAATATTTATTCACTACAACCGGAGTGTTGTGCGTGCAATGGCATCTCGCCATTCAGCACGTAATTCCTTTCTTTCCCTGTTCGTAATCCCTACCTCGATGGGTTGGTCATGAGACATTAGGCTTCTCAACGCATGCAGATCAGGCCAAAAACCTGTGGCGAGACCGGCAAGGTATGCCGCGCCGACGGCCGACGTTTCAGAATTCTTGCAAGGCGTTACCGGGTGCGAAATCAAGTCGGCCACCAATTGCATCAGGAAGCCGTTTTCGCTCGGGCCTCCATCGACAAAAAGCCTTCCTACATTCTTTCCTGCTTCTGAGATGACATCAAAAATGTCAGCTACCTGATGAGCCATGCTATCTGCTGCGGCCCTGGCGATATGAGCAGGCTCAGACACAAATGACAGGCCGGAGATCAGTGCACGTGCCTGCGCGTCCCAGTGAGGCGCCCCAAGGCCAACATGGGCCGGCACCAGGCAGACGCCATTGGCGCTCTCGACAGTATGCGCCAGGTTGAGCAGTTCATCCACATTCTCTAAACCCAGGATTTTCGCCGCCCAGGGAAAAACCGACGCACTGACCAGAATGTTGCCTTCAAGAGCATAGGTCGCCTGGCCGTCAAGTGACCATGCGATGGTCGTCGTCAGTCCCTTCGGTGGCAAAACAAATTCAGGGATCGTGGTCATGATCGACGAGCCTGTGCCGAAGGTGACTTTGCCGTCGCCATGTTCGAATGCGCCGTGGCCAAACAGGGCAGCATGTGAATCGCCGATGGCAGAAGAAATAGGAATGCCCTCAGGCAACACGCCAACATCCCGGGTTTCACCAAAGACATGGGCGGAATCCCGAACTTCAGGCAGTGAAGCCGGGTTTACACCGAACAAATTGCAAAGACCGTCGTCCCATTTACCCAGAGCAAGATTATACAGTTGTGTGCGCGCTGCATTTGAACGGTCGGTGGCATGTACGCGACCGCCCGAAAACTGCCAGATCAGCCAGCTGTCCACCGTACCAATACAGATATCTTCGATGCCTGCTGCGTGATGCTCCAGAAGCCAGGCAATTTTTGTTGGCGGAAACAGTGGATCTAGCGGCAAACCGGTGCGTGCGATCACCTCCGTTTCATGCCCCGCTGCTTTCAGGTCTGCACAAATTGCTGATGTTCTGCGGCATTGCCAGGTCAATACCGGCCCAAGTGGCGCACCCGACTTGCGATCCCAAATCAGAATCGATTCACGCTGATTGGAAATCCCGAGGGCGAGTACACTGGCGTCTGGAGCTTGGTCGAGGCATTCCGAGATCGCGTCTTGAGTTGCAGTCCATATCGACAAAGCATCCTGTTGAACCCATCCCGATTGAGGATGCTGGATCGGCACCGGCGCAGTTCCTGAAGCGATTATCTCTCCGGATAGCGACACAAGCACGGCTTTGGAATTCGTCGTACCTTCGTCAATCGCAAGAATGACATCACGCGACACGGCCTATCCTTTGCGCTTCAACAGATCAGCGGTACTTCCGGCAATACCCTCTGGTGACATTCCGAATTCGTCCAGCAGAAAATTGGCTGACCCTGTGGGCGCAAAGATACCCGGAACGCCAAGGCGTTTCATAGGAACCGGGCATTCGTCCACGACAACCTCTGCGACTGCACTGCCAAGCCCGCCATACACCGTATGCTCTTCGCATGTGACAATGGCACCGGTCTCGGTAGCTGCATTGACGATTGACGTAGTATCGATTGGGCGCACCGTGGCCATATTCAAAACGCGCGCCGATATCCCTTGCAAGTCGAGCATTTCCGCCGCAATCATCGCCCGATAAGTCAAAGTTCCGTTGGCGATGATGGTCACGTCCGAGCCACTGCGCAGCAGATTGGCTTGCCCTGGTTTAAAAACGTGATCTTCCGGGAACAGGTCCGGCACGCCAACTCTGCTCAGACGCAGGAAAAGACCACCTTGATAGTCTGCAGCCCATTTGATGGCCGCAGCTGTTTCATTTCGGTCTGCTGGCGCAACCACAGGGACATTGGGGAGGGCACGCACCCAGGCAAAATCTTCAATCGAGTGGTGTGTGGCGCCCAGTTCACCATAGGCAAGACCGGAGCTGATGCCGACCAGTTTCACATTCGCTTCAGAGTAGGCGACGTCTGCTTTGATCTGTTCCAGCGCACGACCGGTCAGAAACGGTGATGCGGCGCAAACGAACGGTATCTTTCCGCCATTTGCAAGTCCGGCACCGACACCAACCATGTTCTGTTCGGCGATGCCGACATTGATCAATCGGTCCGGAAATTTGTCACGAAATCCTGCAAGTTTGGACGATCCAACTGAATCGTTGCATACTGCAACAATGTGTTCATTGGCTGCTCCCAGTTGTTCCAGTGCTCCGACAAACGCATCCCGGCAGTCATGCAATTTGGCTGTATCGAAGGTTGCATTCATGGCGCCGCCTTTTCCAGTTCAGCCATAGCCTGTTTGTACTGGCTTTCGTTTGGTACCTTGTGGTGCCAAGCCACATTGTCGGACATGAACGAGACACCGTGTCCCTTGTTCGTGTGAGCAACGATACACTTTGGCTTGTTCGTCGTTATTGATACTGAAGCGAGCGCTGCGCAAATCTGATCCATATCGTGACCGTCAATCTCCTCTACGGTCCATCCAAAGGCTTCAAGCTTGGGTCTGAACGGTGCAATGTCATTGGTTTCTTCAAGACGCGCACCCTGTTGCAGTCGGTTGTGATCGATGATCAGTGACAGGTTTCCCAATTGGAAATGCGCAGCACTCATGATTGCTTCCCAATTTGAGCCTTCTTGCATTTCACCATCGCCGGTAATCACGAACGTTCGCCAGGATGCCCCGCTTAGCTTTGCGGCCATTGCCATGCCAACAGCAATGGGTAACCCGTGCCCCAACGGACCGGTATTGGTTTCCACACCCGGGACTTTTGTGCGGTTTGGATGCCCGTTCAGCCGTGAATGAGGTTTCAGGAAGGTCGAGATCTCATCCTTCTGAATAAATCCCTTTTCAGCCAGAACTGTATAAAGCGCGAGCGCGGTGTGGCCTTTGCTCAAAACGAACCGATCTCGGTCCGGAGCCAATGGATCATCCGGATCAACGGACATGATCTTGAAGTACAAGGCCGTTAGCAGATCAATGACTGAAAGCTCTCCACCGATATGTCCTGCCCCTGCATCAAAGACGGCTTGCAGGTCACGTCGTCTGATGCGGTTTGCAATTGTTTGAAGATCATGCGTGTTCATCGTTGGCCTGTGTATAAAAATTCACATGCAAAAAAACATGCAAACAAAGCGAGTGTCAAGCGACTTCCTAATCCAGTCGGCAGCTCAATGGTTTGGAGAATTTGGTTTGTTTGCCCAATTGACAGGCGAAAAAGAAGCGGGTACGAAATAAATATCGCACATGAATAAATATGCGATACGGGAGGATAACGAACTAATGACGACGTCTACCGAGTCGGAGGCAAAGCCGAAATATTCGGATTTTTTTTCGCTCAGCGGGGCGACAGGGCCTTTGATCGGGCTTTTGGTGCTGTGCGCATTCCTGTCTTTTGCAACCGACTCTTTCCTTTCCTTTCGGAATTTCCTGAACATTGCCGATCAGATTACGGTTCTCGGCATCATGGCTGTTGGTATGACTTTCGTCATTCTGATCGGCGGTATCGACTTGTCAGTCGGGTCGATCCTTGCCTTGTCAATGATGGTGCTGGGGTACCTCAATGTTGAGGCCGGCCTGCCCATGAGCGTGGCCATCACCGGCGCTCTGCTGTCGGCGGCCCTGGCTGGTGCCGTGTCGGGGCTGCTGATAACCGAGTTTAAGGTTCCCGCGTTCATTGCGACCTTGGCAATGATGTCGATAGCGCGCGGACTTGCGAACATGATTACCAATGGATCTCAGATCATCGGGTTTCCGACCTGGTTCAACTTGGGAGCCATTATCCGGCACTTCGGATTTCTGACTGTAACCGTAGCGGTCATGCTTGTTGTTTTCGCAGTCGCCATGCTGTTTCTGCGGTTTCGTGAAGAAGGCCGATCTCTTTACGCGATCGGGGGCAACCCTGAGGTGGCCCGGCTTGCGGGCATCAACGTCCGACTTACCACGGTTATGGTCTATGTCGTGTGCGCCGTTCTTTCAGGGCTGGCCGGTATTTTGCTGGCCGCCCGCCTGGACTCGGTGCAACCAAGTTCGGGTGTCGCTTATGAACTGGATGCAATTGCTGCAGTTGTGATTGGAGGCACCAGCCTGTCCGGTGGAACGGGAGGAGTGGTCGGCACGATCATAGGCGTCCTGATTATCGGCGTACTGCGCAACGGTCTCAATCTTCTCAGTGTGTCTCCGTTCCTTCAAGCCGTCATTATCGGTCTTGTCATCGTTCTGGCGGTGGCCGCCGAAACCTTCAAGCACCGTGGTTCACGATGAGTTCCGATGACACCAACCCCAGGTTTTCAAAGTTTTCAAATGGTCCGAATGCTCGGACTTCCAAAGGTCCAACAAAATGAAACGGACCACCAAACCAGGAGGAGATACCATGAGAACCAGTTTTAAGAGCTTGATCGTCGCAGCCGCGATGGTTGCGACATCAGGCGCCGCCTTTGCCGAAGGAATTGGCATCAAAAAGATTGGCCTCGCGGTACCAAATCTGCAAGCTGACTTCTTCAACCAGATCAAGCTTGGTGTTGAAGGCTATGCCGGCAAACTGGGCATTGAGGTCATTGTTGTCGATGCAAAGAACGACACTGCCACTCAGGTGAGCCAGGTTCAGGATTTGATCACCCAAGGCATTGACGCGTTTATCTATATTCCTGCCGGTGCCGCTGCGGCCGCTGTTCCGACGCGTCTGGCACGCGCCGAAGGCATACCCGTTATCAACGTCGACCGCGAGCCGGACGGCGAGCCGGGTGACACGGTGATTTATGGCGAAAACGTTCTGTCCGCCTATCAGGTCTGCGATCACATCATTGGCCTTGCAGACGGCAAAGGCAAAATGGTTGTCATCCATGGTCAGAAAGGCACGACACCGGAAGTTCAGCGTTTCGAAGGCTGCAAGATGGCCATTGACGAGAACCCGGGCGTAGAATTGGTGGCACAACAGTGGAGCCAGCAGTGGTCTCCCGACGAAGGCTTTCAGATCGCTCAGAACATGTTGCAGGCCAATCCCGATATCAATATCATTTTTGGTCAAGCCGATGGTCTGGCAATGGGGGCTGCAAAGGCAGTAGAAGTTGCAGGTCTTGCCGATCAAGTCATCATTGGCGGATATGACGGCGACGGTGCTGCGCTGGAATCGCTGGTGGCTTGTGACACGCCTTTCATCGTGACGGCTACACAAAGCACGCAGGCTATGGGTGTTCTGGCTGTTAACTCCGCAATCGCAGTTGCCAATGACGCTTCGGTGCCAGCACGTCAGATCCCGAACGCTGTACTGACAACGTGTGAAAACGCGGCGAAGTTCGTGGAAAAGCACCCGTAAGAAACCCTGCCTGCCTAGGAAAGCTGAAAGCGCCAAGACCATGACGGCTGAAGAGTCCACGCCGCTCCTTTCGCTGAGGAATGTTCGAAAGTCCTTCGGGCCGATCGAAGTCCTGCACGGAATTGATCTGGACATCAAAGCTGGTGAAGTTGTGGCGCTTCTGGGGGAAAACGGTGCAGGCAAATCGACGGTTTCGAACATTATCTCCGGGACAATTCTCCCAAGTTCCGGGGAAATGAAGTGGCAGGGCGCGGTCTTCGCGCCCGCCAGTCCACGTGAGGCGATCGACGCCGGTGTCGGCATGATCCATCAGGAGCTTCTGCTCTTGCCGCATCTTTCGATTGCCGAGAACCTTTTTGTTGGCCGCTATCCCAAGAAGGCTGGCGTCGTTGATCGCAAGACCATGGAACAACGGGCTCATGCGGGACTACAACGTCTTGGTCTCGACATTTCACCTCGGCGTCTTGTGCAGGGCCTGTCCACTGCCAACCAGCAATTGATAGAAATCGCAAAAGCACTGACGCTCAACGCCCGGCTTTTGATACTGGACGAACCGACTGCAGCATTGGGTGGAGATGAAACCATCAAACTGTTCGAGCAGATCGAACGGTTAAAACAGGACGGCGTGGGGATCATTTATATTTCGCACCGGCTTGAAGAGATCAAACAGATCGCCGACCGCATTGTTGTCATGCGGGACGGCTCCAAGGTTCAGGAATTTGAAAACGCGGACGTCCCGGTTCGCACAATAGTTGAAGCCATGGTGGGCCGCAGCCTGGAACGTATGTTCCCTCCGATTCCCAATCCACAAGACCGCACCGTGCTTGAAGTCCGTGACCTGTCCTCGGGGCTTGGAAGCTTTACGGGCATCAACTTCGATGTCGCCCGGGGGGAAATACTCGGCATTGCCGGACTGGTGGGAGCGGGCCGCACGGAGCTCGCGCGGGCCATCGTAGGTGTCGATCCGGTCTCAAAGGGGCAGGTCCTGCTTGATGGAAAAGACATTTCGCCCCGAAAACCGCGGGATGCCATCCGCAATGGCATTGTTCTGGTGCCGGAGGACCGCAAGCAGCAGGGCCTCGTGTTACCGCATTCGATCGCTGAAAACTTCGCGTATGCGAATATGAACCAGGTGGCCCGGAAAGGTTGGGTTACCAGAAAACGCGCCCGCGCATTTGCTGACGGTGGCATATTGAAGTTTGGAGTCAAAGGGCAAAGCCATCAGAATGCCGACGAACTATCGGGCGGGAACCAGCAGAAGGTGGTGATTGCCAAATGGCTTGCCCGAAATCCGCGTGTAGTTGTTCTGGATGAACCGACGCGCGGGATTGACGTCGGCGCGCGCTCTTCAATTTACGACATTATAGTCGGTCTGGCTCGGGAAGGTGTCTCGGTCATAGTGATAAGTTCAGACCTGGAAGAAGTGCTTGGAGTATCCAATCGCGTGATGGTCATGGCTCAGGGCAAGCTTTCCGGAATATTGAACCGGGGCGAGGCAAACGACGTCTCGGTCATGGAACTGGCAACGATGTAGCAACGAATGGCGAAAGAGCGAGAAGGCTTCCCATGTCGACTATGAACCTGAATACACCGGCGTTGTTCGATCTGTCTGATCGCACGGCACTGGTGACTGGTGCCGGCAGCGGCATCGGTCAGAGGATTGCGCTTGGCTTGGCGCAATGTGGAGCCGATGTGGCGCTCGTGGACCGCCGCTCCGATGGCGGCCTTCAGGATACTGCGAAACTCATCGCGGCAACGAAACGTAAGTCCATTCAAATCACGGCAGACGTGACATCGGCAACGGACTTGGCCGCAGCTGTGGAGCGCACCGAAGCGGAACTCGGCCCGCTTCGCCTGGCGCTCAATGCAGCTGGCATCGCCAATGCCGAGGCTTGCGAAAGCATGAGCGAGGAGCAATATCAAACGTTGATGGACATCAACATGAAGGGCGTTTGGCTTTCCTGCCAGGCCGAGGCGCGCGCCATGCTGGCCCATGGGCACGGTGGGTCAATCGTCAACATCGCCTCAATGTCAGGTGTGATTGTGAACCGGGGCCTGATGCAAGTTCATTACAACGCCTCGAAGGCTGGTGTCATTCACATGTCGAAATCCATGGCTATGGAATGGGTCGATCGCGGCATACGGGTCAACTCGATCTCTCCAGGTTACACAGCCACACCAATGAACACACGCCCGGAAATGGTGCATCAAACCAAGGATTTCGAAAGCCAGACGCCGATGCAGAGGATGGCCGATGTCAATGAAATGGTAGGACCGGCAGTGTTCCTTTTGTCCGATGCCGCCTCCTTTTGCACCGGCGTTGATCTTCTCGTCGACGGTGGGTTTTGCTGCTGGTAGTCTGTGCAGCCTATTGAGGTTATTCTTCGCTGCAATCGGTGCATTTGATTGCTCGATAGCTTCTGGTCTTGTGAGAGCGTGCATAACACAGCGAAACGACATTGCTGCCAATGATCGATGAGCTTGGAAACTGCCGTTCACTTGTTAGCCTGCATCCCTCACCAGAGCTGAACTTCGCGTCAATCTCTTCCAGCTTGAGACGCTTTTTTCCGAGCTTTGATCCTCCGATTTACTGCACATAACGTCGGACTGCTCAGGTTGGGCTGATCATTTTTGCGGATGCCGGATTGATCCATGAGGGGCAAAATGAATTTGGAAGTCCTATCTTAGATGCTCGACCCAAATTGGCAGATGTAAAGTTCTGTTTGAGTTGGTAAAACGAAGGTCGGCAAATCGATAATTTTTGGACTTCATATGGTGCAACGAACGTATGAACGGGTTGTTTCTCTAATAAAGAAGAAGATTGAGGACGGCGATTATAAACCTTTGAGCCGCCTCCCTGCAGAACGAGAACTGGCGTCTCATTTTGACGTCAGCCGCACAACCGTTCGTGAAGCTCTGCTTGCTTTGGAAGCCGCACGGCTCATCGAGATACGCGATCGTTCCGGTGCGTATGTCATGCCCAACCAAAATGATGACATTTCGCTTTTGCAAGCGATCAAGAGCACTCCTGGGCCTTACGAAGTGCTGCAAATGCGCAGGCTTATAGAAGGTGAAGCCTGTTTTTTAGTAGCGTCAAACGCATCTGAGCAAAGTCTTTCCCGTATTGTTCAAGCCAACAAGGCCAACGCTGCGGTCCCTCCGGACGATACTCCCGAGTTTCATGAGGCAACCCGCGCTTTTCACATGAGTATCGCCCACGCCTCGGAAAACAGCCTTTTTCCTGAACTGCTCGACTTTCTTTGGGAGCAGAAGAGCGGCAAGCTGTGGGAGGGATGGTATCGCGGAACAAGGTCGTTGAAAAACCGCTTGAAAGTCGTAGACAACAACCAGGAAATTACCGACGCGCTGACGGCGCGGCGCCCGCAGGCTGCCCGTACGGCAATGCAATATCACATTGACTGGATGATTGCCCGGTTCCTAAGCTATTGACGACTGGCGGTCACAGATCGTCTTCAAATTCTGACATGAGCAATTTCAGGCGGGCGAGTTTGCTGTCTCTACGCTTGAAAAGTTCCTGCGCGTCCGTATCGCCATAGTCGTAAAATCCACTGCCAGCCAGAACGCCGCTGCTTCCGTCGGCCAGCTTTTCATCCAGCTTGGGTGTCCCGGTTGGCTTGCCCGGCGGCGTATAGAGACCCGTCGCATGAATATCGCGCACAACCTGAAGGCCGGTGTAGTCAATCTTTTTGAACTGACCCATGAGGCTGAGACGCTGAGACAGGCCAAAGCGTAGGGCATCATCGATATCGACAATGTCGGCAACACCTGTATCCAGAAGCCGGAACACTTCGCTTTCAATCGCCATCTGGATGTTGTTGGCGATATAGCCCGGAACGAATTTCTTGAGCAGAACCGGTTTCTTGCCAATTCCGCGCAGAAAGCCGACCATCTTTGTCGCGACCTCTGGATCGGCAACAGGTGATGGCACAACGTCGACAAGATCGATCAGGTAAGGTGGCGTGTACCAGTGGACGATCAAGGAACGCGCGCGCAAGGCTGGCGGTACAAGCGGGAAGATATCAAGAAATGAAGTGTTGCTGGCAAGGACAGCGTTCTGACCGGCAAGTGGTTCGAGCCTGCAGTATAGTTCCTGTTTGACATGAGCATCCTCGACGACTGCCTCGACGATGAGATCGGCTTCAGCAACAGCTTCATCAAGCTCATGGCTTGTGCTGATGCGGGTGAGCGCTGCTTCTGCTGAAGTCTTTTCAATCAAGCCAAATTCGACGAGGTCGTCCAGCAACGCTGGTAGCCGTCCTTCAGCCCAGTTCAGACGTTCCTTTGAAATGTCCTGCAGAATAACCCTGCATCCGCCAAGAGCGTGCACAAGACCAAGCGCATGGCCAAGAAGACCCGCACCGACGATTGTCACATTGTCATAGGTTGTCATGTTATATCTTCCAGGCCGGTTCCGGATTGCAGTCCGGGTCCGTAACAACGTCGATAATTGCGGGTCTTTTGTTGGCTAGGGCGGTTTTTATGATGCCACCGATCTCGTCTGCCCTGTCCACGCGGTAGCCATCGATACCGAAAACTTTGGCAAGCTCGGCAAAATTGGTGGGATGGAATTCCACCAGATCACCCATCCTGCCATCCAGGTTCTCGTACAGCTTTTTCACGCTGCGCAGGCCCTGTCCGAGTGCTGAATTGTTGTTGATGACAGTGACCAGAGGCAGGTTCCAGCGCTTGAGGGTCTCAAGCTCTCCCATGTGATAGTAAAACGCGCCATCTCCTGAAAAGCACAATACCGGCTGGTCCATAGCGCCGCATTGAGCGCCGATCGCGGCTGGAAATGCCCAGCCCAGGGAACCTGCTGCGCGAAGATATTTCTGGCCGGGATGACGGAATTCGGTGAGTTGCGCTGTCCATGTTGCGGAAAAACCTGTGTCCGCAACAAGTATCCCGTTCTCGGGGAGAGCTTTCCCGACCTCATGGGCGAGCAGTTCGGCGGGAATTAGGTCTCTAGGTTCCTTGCTTTTGCTGATCGCCTTCTGCAGCCAGTTACGTGCCTCATCTGAGCAAGCATCCAGCCAGGCCTTACGGTCGTGCGTGATCTTGCTGTTCTTTGCCAAAGCAAGGCAGTTTAGAGTGAGATCACCTGCCAAGCCGCAGGTATTGGGGTGCCCGCGGCCGAGTTCGACCGGATCAGCGTCAATTTGAATGACCTGTGTGGTGGGTGCGGGGATTGTCCAGTCTGAACTGATCTGATCGCCGCCATGGCATCCGACATAGATGACAAGATCTGCCTCGTTCAGCAGGCGATTGGCATAAGGTGCCGAGTAAGTGCCGACAACGCCAATGTGGTTTGGGTGTGAGGTTTCAATAACTGAACGCCCGCCCACAGATGTAGCAATAGGAATGGCGTGCTTTTCGGCCAAAACCTTGATTGCGTCACCGGCGTTTTCATAGAGGCTTGTCACGCCGCAAACCAGTATTGGCCTGGACGCAGATTCCAAAAAAGACGCGGCATTTGCAATGTCTTCCGGATGGGCGGTGCTGTTGAGTGTTGCTCCTGAACTGGAGAATGCGATGTCGGCCGGACGTCCGTCATAGGCTGCCTCTTCAACGCGGTCACCTTTGAGGCCATCCAAGTCGAGATGCACTGGTCTTCTGGTTCCAGTCTTGGTGGCACGCAGCGCATGTCCCAGCACTCGCGGCAGCTGGTCGACCGTGCGAACCTCTGCGGTGAACTTCGTCACCGGCTGGTAAAGTGGTGCGTGTGACACCTCCTGGTAAGCGTTCCGATGCTGATGGGTGTCGGGTTTCCGTCCTGTGATAGCGACAACCGGAACGCGATCGAGATACGCATCCTGCAGCCCGGCGGCGAGGTTGGCAGCGCCAACAGCCTGAGCCATGCAAAAACCTGTCTTTCCGCTGGCTCTCGCGTAGCCGTCAGCCATATAGGCCGCTGCCTTTTCGCTATGTGCCAAAATGCGTTTTACACCGCGCTTCTCCAACTCGATCAAGGTGTGCCGAAGGACTGCATCAACGAAGAAGACGTGATCCACATCCTCCTGGCTGTCGATTGCGTCCGCGATGATATCTGCACCTGTCCTCTGCATCTTCCGTTCCGATCCGTTGTGAGACTGTCACCATTCCGGTGAAATTGGTATGACCATTATATACAAAAAAACATATTGGTCTAACCAATTTATGAAATGTCGGAATCTGGTTCTTTTTGGGAAGCACGGTCCGCACCGGCAGGTAAGAGACCTTGCCGGATCATATGCCAAACACACATATCCAGCCGGTCCTGTCCGAAGAATGTTTCGCCGGCCACATGGACCATTGGTGTTCCCCAGTGTCCAAGCGTTTTCTGGAGCTCTGCATTTTTCCTGAGCTCCGCATCCAACTGGTGAGGATCATCGCGGACCATCTGATCCAACATTGAAAAGTCGAGCCCGGCATGCGACATCGCGGCCGCCAATTGGTCACCAGTGTGCCAGCCGCGAGTGCCCGAGAACAACAATGCGGATAAGCGCCTGTAGCATTCGAAACCTTCTCCGCTCCTGCAGGCCGCTGCGCACAGACGTGTCAATCGATAGATGTAAGGCTGGTGATTGGCGATTTCGCCGGTGTCCAGATCCTGCACGACTGGATCAGGGTTCGGCCAGGAAAACCGGATTTCATTCATGACGGCGACCCTTTCCGCATCGCGCCGCAGGTAGCTGAGCAAGGCAGGGTTTGCCTTGCTGAAAAATTCCGGGTTCCGGATTGCCAGGGGATAGACGGGGCGAAAATCCAGTTGGACACCGCTTTTTGCGACTATTTGAGCAATCCGCTCGGCCGCGAGGTAGGAATAAGGCGATCTGAGCGTGACAAAAAAAGTCAGGGTTTGGGGCATTTCAATTCCCCTAAGCAGGCGCTACTCGCTCAGGTCCGGCAGGTACCGTGCCCATCATGCGGTCGAGATGGCGTGCGAGCAAATCCGATTTCAGGGAGGCATAGGCGGGATCGTTCCACCTGCAGACAAATTCGTCGGGATCTTCGTGCAGATCAAACAACTCACCGAGGCCGGGATGCGAGTGGTAAACCGCCAGCTTGTAGCGGCCATCGCAAGTCATGCTTGCCTGGGTGTAGTGAGTGACGGCGCTGTTGCCGAGCGAGTCGTTAAAGTCGGTTACCACGCAGTCCTTGTGCGTATCCGGAATGGATTTCCCGGTCATCAAAGGGCCGAGTGATTTGCCTTGAATGGCGGGAGAGATGTCCAGTCCGACCAAGTCCAACAATGTCGGCGCGATGTCGATTGTTTCAACCATCGCCCTGGAGCGATGACCTTTGCCAATTCCCTTGCCGGCAAAGATGAGAGGTACGCGAACCAGCCCCTCGAAGAACCGACAACCTTTGTAGATGAGACCGTGGTCGCCGAGCAATTCGCCATGATCACTCGTAAAAATAATGACCGTGTTGTCGATCGCGCCGGTGTTTTCCAGATGATCCAGGATGCGACCGAAAGCGGCATCGAGGTTTTCAATCATGGCATAGTAGGCCGCCTTCACCTTTTTTCCGTCAAATCGATCAGGTGGTTTCGATCCGCGAATGTCGCCTTCCTCGATCTGCTGAGTTCGTTTTTCTTCAGGCGACAGAACAGGGTTCACAGCGACCCGTTTTTGTGTCCTGACATCAAAAAAACGGGCTTGGTGTGCAATGTCGCTCTGCCGGAAAAGCGGCGGTGTCAGCGTTTCGCCGTCTCCAAATCTGGCAAGGAACCTTTCCGGCGGGTCGAAGGGAGGATGCGGATCGAAGGGGTTGAGGCTCAAGAGCCAGGGCCCCGAGCGCGCTTCTTCCATGAAAGATATGGCGCGTTCGGCAATCCAGTTTGCCTGATGCAACTCCGGTTCGGGTCCAATGCGCAAATACTGCTTGGCGTCAGAAAACAGCATTTTCGGGTCAACGCCCTTGTTTCGCAACCAGGTCCAATATGCGTTGCTGGCCGGTACCCGCTCCCAAGCGGGGTTCTGGCACCACTCGAAGTGGCGGTATCCATCATCGGGCCTTGATTCAAGATGAGCCGCTGTCGACAGATGCAGTTTCCCGACGAGCCCGCAATCATAGCCATTTTCGTCGAATGTCTTGGTGATCAGTTTTTCTTCAACGGGAAAGTGGCTGTTCCCGTTTCGGTAGACCTGATGTGCAGCCGGATAGCGGCCGGTCAGAAAACTGGCCCGGCTGGGTGTGCAGATCTGGTTTTGCACATAGCAATTTTCGAAGGTTGTTCCGCTAGCCACGAGCCGATCGATATTCGGTGTGCGTATCTCGCTATTCCCGAGCGATGCAATCGTGTCATATCGCATCTGATCGGCACAGAACCAGAGTATATTGGGTTTTGTTGCCATATCGCCTGGCCCGTTTCTTTTCTTAGCCTTGAGGGAACCTGTTACGCGGACGCAAGTCTTCGGCGCTTCAACCAGGCCTGAAGGAGGGGCCAGCAGAGCGACAATACGGAGATCGCGAGAAACGCCGCAGCAAACGGGCGTGTGAACAGGGGTTCTATGCTGCCCCCGGTCGACATCAGGCCGGATCGCAATTGTTCTTCCGCGATCGGCGCAAGGACAAAGCCGATTACAAAAGGCCCGAGCGGCATTTTAGCGCGTTCCATAACGAAGCCGACGACACCGAGTGCCAGCATGATCCAGACATCGAAGAAGCTGTTGGCGACCGCAAAAATACCGATAACGCAGAAGAGGAGTATCGAGGCGAGCAGGTACGATCTTGGTACGTAGAGCATTTTTGCAATGTAAACGACCGCGAACATCATGATGGCGAACATGATCACATTGCCAACCAGATACGCCGTGATCACGCCGTAGGCGATTTCCGGGTTGGAGATGAACAAGAGCGGCCCGGGTTCCAGATTGTGCATGATCAATGCCCCAATCAGGATGGCGTCGACCACCGAGCCTGGAATGCCAAGAGTGATGAGCGGAATTAATGCACCGCCTACGGATGCATTGTTGGCGGTTTCAGCGGCGATCACGCCGGGTTCGTGGCCCGTGCCAAACTTTTCGGGTTCCTTAGAGGCGCTTCGTGCCATGGAATAGGACAGCATCGACGCAATGTTTGCGCCGATGCCGGGGAGGATCCCCACCCATGTGCCAACCAGGCTCGAGCGGAGAAAATTCGGTGCGAAACGGGTCCAATCACCGAATGACAGCAACATGCCTCGGCGGCCGAGTTTGGCGAGCGGCGGACGCATGTCAATGTTGATGATGTCCTTGAATATCTGACTGACCGCGAAGGCACCGATCAAAACCGGCAGGAGACTGAGGCCGCTTTCGAGCGATTCAAATCCGAATGTCAATCGGGTTATGCCGGCCGAGGGGTCGATGCCCGGCATGTGCAGAAGCATCCCGAAACAGGCGGCGATCAAGCCCTTCAGCAGCGATCCCTGACTCAGGCTTGACAGCATCACCAGTGCCATCAGCACCATTGTGAAATACTCCCAGGGGCCAAAAGTTACGGCCAGCCGAGAAAACGGAGGCGCAAGGACAGCAAGAAACAGAAAGGAGACAATGCCTCCGACAAAAGAAGCGGTAATGCCGAGACCGAGCGCACGCTCCGCACGGCCCTTGAGTGTCAGCGGATAGCCATCAAAGGTCGTCATGATCGATGATGGGGTGCCTGGCATGCGCAAAAGTGTCGCTGAAATCTGACTGCCTGAGATACCCCCGACATACATACCGATCAGCAAGATGATTGCGTTCACGCTGTCCATGAAAAAAGTCAGTGGCAGTGTGAGCGTAATAAGCATCGTGGTCGTCAGACCGGGAATTCCGCCCACAACGATGCCCAGTGCGACACCCAGGAAGACAAGCGCGAATGGCAATGGCTGAAGTAGATAAAACAGGGAATCCAAGAAAGGCTGCATACCTGCGTTCCTCTCACTTAAGGCAAGTCGATAAAGAAGAACCGGGTAAAGACCCAGTAGCTGGATAGAACCAGTGCTGCGGAAAACCCAACAATTAGAGGTAATTGCCTTACCTTCATGTCGTTCATCAAAAAGAGGATCAAAGACATGAAAGCGATGCCTGCAGGTGGGAAGGACAGGAGCTTCAGATCCATTGCGGCGACAAAACACACCGTGCAGACAAATACGATTGCAGAGAGGTATGGTCTTTGAGGCGGTAAGTCGGGGGCTTCTTCGCCCTTTGCAGATGCGTTGTTCAGAGACGGTGACTGTGCTCGCAGGGTGCGGAAACCGCGCAGCATCATGATCAGGCAAAGACCAGCCATGATAGCGGCCAATATGCGCGGCAGAGCTGCTGATCCAAGTGGCTCGAAGTTCGGCGGCGGAAGGGACCCCGCAGCGGAATAGATTGCAGCGCTGAATAGAATGAGGGCGACGCCCACGAAGACCTCCATCTTCGCCGTTTGTCTGGCCGACATAGTTTTGTTCCTCCGCACTATCCGCCCGTGGCTCTGACGAGCCACGGGTAATGACTGGCGCCTATTTCTTGATGTTGTTGTCTTCCGCGACCTTCTTCAGTGTCGTCAGAACAGCCAGGGACTGTTCTGTTGCTTCAGGTCCGGCCGTCCAGTACGGATCAAGAGAGTTTTCTGAAAACCATGCCTTCATCTCATCGCTCTCAATGGCGGTCTTGATCGCCGCAGAGAGTTTTTCGGCGGCCTCCGGATCCATATCCTTTGGGCCGAGCCACCAGGCGGGATTTGCCCAGACCACGTCATAACCGAGTTCCTTGGCTGTCGGCACGTCCGGCAGATTGGCGAGGCGTTCAGCCCCAAAAAACACAACTGCGTTCACGCCGTTCGGCTGGAACTTCTTATATTCCTGAGCCGAAAACAGGGCGATATCCGCGTTGCCTCCAATCAATCTGGCAAGTCGGTCTGCACCACCGGGAGCACCAATCAAACGCGTTTTGAACCCTGCTGAATCAGCCAGCCATGCGCCGATTAGGTGCGGCACGGTTCCAATGCCAACTGCCTCGACCAGGCTCTCAGGCTCTGCCTTGAGTTTCGTGACCAGGTCGTTGAGGGATTTGATTTCAGAATCGCTCCTGACGGCCCAGACCGGACTGCCGCCACCTGAAAAGCCGAGAGACGTGAAATCCTCCGGATGAATCTCATTGACGCCCAACGCATTTGAAATCAGCATTCCATGCGACCAATGCATGATGGTGTGGCCATCTTGATCAGCGCTCAGGACTTCCCGGGCAGCGTTTGCTGATGCGGCGCCGGGCTTGTTCACGATCACCATGGGTTGCGCGAGCAACTCGTTGTCATTGATGTACTGCGAGATCTTGCGGGCAATGGTATCCGTGCGACCGCCTGGTTTGAAACCGACATAGACCTTGATCGGTTTGTTCGGAAACTCGGCGGCAGCCTCAGATGTGCCGAGCGCGAGCCAGCCGGGGGTTGCGGCGGCGGCTACGGCCAATCCAAGGATCGTCCTGCGCGTTGATTTGAATAAAGACATCTTCTCCTCCCGATGTTTGGTTCAGTATTGTTTCCGCTTCGCGTGAGTGAATTCCCGTTTTGCGCTAACGAGCGCGCGCGAACCTGTCGCGTGTCTTGTGATTGCTTGCGATCAACCAGTTCAAAATGTCCTCTTTCATTTTGGTTCTGATTTCGGCGTGGGCTTCACAATCCCAGAGATTGATCATTTCATCCGGGTCGGTCTTAAGGTCGAAAAGTTGACCTTCCTGAGAGCCCATGAGATGCACGAGCTTGTATCTTTCATCGCGAACCATGGTGATGAAGTCAGCGCCTGTGAGCGCCATGTCTCCGGCCTGTTCGCAGTAAACGCGCTCCCGGGGCGTCCAGTCTTCACCTTTTAGGGCAGGCAAGAGGCTTTGAGCTTCGTAGTCGTCAGGGACGGCAAGCCCGGCCAGTTCAAGAATGGTTGGACCAAAATCAAACAATTGACAAAGCCCATCGAGCGTACGCGATCCTTCGAAGCGTTTGGGCGCCCATACAATCGCCGGGACCTTGGTCACCACGTCGTACATCGACCACTTCTGAGACACGCCGTGATCCCCCAGGCAGTCTCCGTGATCCGAAACAAAGATGATGACCGTGTTGTCGATGTAACCATTGTCTTCAAGCGACTGCATTAGCCGGCCAATGCTTTCATCGATCATCGTGACGTTGGCGTAGTAGTAAGCTCGCATCCGGCGTATGTCTTCGTCGGATCTGTCAGGGTTCCAAAGGATGGAATCGTGGTCCACCTCTGCGTCGTGCACCCTTTTGTGCTCAAGGTAAGACGGTTGCCCTGAAAGGTCGGTATCGCTGACTTTTGGGGCAGGTATGTTGTTTTTGCCCATGTACCGTTCGGCAAATCTGGGCGTTGGATCATAGGGGGGATGCGGACCGGGGAATCCGATCTGCATGAAAAGCGGTTCTGCTTTCGGCTTCGTGTCCAACCACCATTTGGCAAAATTGCCGACAAAGACGTCTGAATGCAGGTTCTCCGGCAGTTCCCATTCGAAAGCACCAAGCGCCCGACCGTAATCGTCCCTTTCCCGATACTTTTCGCGCTGTTGTTTCACCAAGCCATGCGCGGCAAGTGCTTTATCCCATTCATCGAAGTACCAGCGGCCCTGCAAATAGCGGTCCTTGTTTTCGACGATGTAGCGCTCGTCGAACCCTGCATCCGCGTTAAAGGGATTGGTGTGCATCTTGCCGACATTGACACATGTGTATCCGGCGTCGCGCAGCTTCTCGACCCATGTGTGCTGCCACAACTGTTCGTTTTCCAGCACTCCGTTCACGTGAGGATAGTAGCCGGTGAAAAGGCTCGCACGGCACGGCACGCAGCTCGCTGCTGTGATGTGGCAGTTCGTAAAGGACACACCTTCGCTGACCAGACGGTCCAGATGCGGTGTCTCCATATGATCGTGGCCGTGGGCCGCAATCGTATCAAAGCGCTGTTGATCAGTAATGATAAAGATAATGTTCGGACGATCTTCTTCATCTGCCTTCACATTGTCTTTTTGGTTTTCGGCTTTTCCGAGATTCATGTGCCTTAAATCTCCTCCCAGAGCCTGAGATGCTCAGTATTTGGCTCTTTCTGTCCTTCAAAGGTTGAATTGGTTGGGCCAAAATGTCAATTTGTTTTTTTTGGTTTACTCGACCGCAACGCGGAAGAGGCTCCAGGGAGGTATGCATGGAAGCCAATTTGAATGGAGATCGATCTTGCTGCGCGGTGAGGCAAGGCGGTGAAACGGCAATCAGGAAAACAGCCTGCAGTTTTCCTCTTGCCGCCGAGGATCGAAGCGAACGAATGGTCGCTCAAATCCAGGCCTCAAAGGCCATGCTTGGCACAGATTTTCCTGCTATCCGATCAGATTTCGAAGGACCCATACGGTTTGGAAAGGTCCAGTCTTTCGAGATAGATAGGGTTGCCGTTACAACTCAGCGATTTGCACATTTCATTGAGGCGACCGGATATCAGACGGATGCAGAACGCATCGGCTGGTCATTTGTTTTCCATCATCAGTTGCCGGACGATTTTCCCCCCACGCAAGCGGTTGCGCAAACGCCTTGGTGGCGAGTTGCGGAAGGTGCCTGTTGGAGGAGCCTTTGCGGACGGGAAGACACCCGCAGCGCATTGGCGCATCATCCGGTCGTCCACGTTTCCAGGAACGATGCGATTGCATTTGCACAGTGGGCAGGAGGTCGATTGCCAACAGAACTGGAATGGGAACATGCCGCGCGTGGTGGCTTGGGCGATGTGCGTTATCCCTGGGGAGATCAGGATCCAGACGACGCCTTCACGCCCTGCAATATTTGGCAAGGCGATTTTCCGAATGCGAACCTGGCATCTGATGGCTTTGAAGCCACAGCCCCTTCCGACAGCTTTCAAGCCAACGGTTACGGCCTCAAGAATATGGTTGGAAATGTATGGGAGTGGACCGCCGATTCTTTCGTCAACGAACCGATGCGGCATAGCAGCAGCAAAGTGGCGATGTCGTCTCTCAAGGACATGGCTCTTCTAAAGGGTGGTTCATTCCTTTGCCATCAAAGCTATTGCTTCCGGTACCGCATCGCCGCCCGTACCGCAAATACGGCGGATTCCGCCTCCACTCATATGGGTTTCAGGCTTGTTTACGACAATTCGGAGAACTGTTGACCGGGCGTCGCCAGGTTGAGGACCGTCTCGTTGGAAGTGGAGAGTGTCAAGTGAATAAGCCAACGGCCAATGCAGTTTATGTAGACTGGGGCACAAGCAGTTTTCGGGCCTACCTTGTCGATGAGACCGGGAATTGTCTGGACCAAAGAGCTTCAGTGCAGGGCGTCAAGAAGATCGATCCCGGCAGCTGTGAAGCAGTCTTGCAGGAAAACATAGGCGATTGGCTTGAGGGAGATCGGGTTGCAAAGATCTTGATGGCTGGCATGGTCGGCAGTGATCTGGGCTGGTGTGCGGTGCCTCTTGTTCGCGCGCCTTGCGTTGCTGCCATGATCGCCGAAAAGCTATTTACGGCCCAACATTCCCAATGTGCCGAAATCCAAATCGTTCCCGGGGTCGCCTCATGCGAAGACACTGGGCATGTCAGCGGGATCATGCGCGGTGAGGAGGTGCAGGTTCTTGGAGGCATGGCATTGCAGAACGAAAAGAATGCCGTCTTTTGCCTGCCAGGTTCTCACAGCAAATGGGTGAATGTCAGTGAAGGCAGCATCACATCGATCCGCACCTTTATGACTGGAGAACTTTTCGACCTGATGTGTGGTCAAAGTGTTCTTGCAGATTGCATGCGGCACGCTGGCGCTGAGATGGACAGGAACACCTTTGTCGCCGGTGTCGAATGTGTGCGCTCGGGCGGCAATCTGTTGGAAGCACCCTTTCGGGTGCGCGCTGAGTTCGTCGCGGATCCGCATCGCAGCCCCGTGGAGCGAAAGTCATTTGTGTCCGGCGTCATGATCGGTTCGGAAATAGCCGCGGCAACAGCAGAGATGAAAGCAGATCGTTCCGGCGAACTGATCGTCATTGGATCTCAGCAACTCCTGAGCGCCTACCATCTGGCATTTACCCGGCACGGACACTCCATCACGTGTATTCAAGGTGAAGAGGCCTTTATAGCGGGCTGCCGTTTGCTGCAGGGCCGTGCTCCAAAAACTGCCAGCTGATCAACACATTAACACGGCGACTTTTTGGACCTTTTGGTGACATGCTCACGACTGTGCAACGCAAGTAAGGCGGCATTCTCATTCAACCTGAACAGAGGCTGCAAACCGGGGGGCGATCATCTTGCCGTCGTTGTCGTTCTCATGGTGGACAGGACCATTTTGGGTAACAGCACAAGCAATGAACCTGCAAAAGTGCTGTGGCCGCCAACATCAATCTGAGACACATCGACGACCAGAATACCTTGTTGTTGAAGGTCAGCAGCGTACGCATGTGTCCGAACTTCAGAGAGTAGCTCAAGCAGAGTCTGAACCAATGAAATGAATGTCCGAAAGCGGATGCCATGTTGTGCGGCGCTAAGCGCTTTCATTCAGAAGCAGTTTATCGTCGGCCTCAAACACTTGTATGGCGTTTGCGTCTGCGGCCAGCGATACCGTTTCTCCAGCCTGCAAGTTCAGGCGTTCGGATGATGTAATTGTAAAGTCCCTTTCGCCTTTTCTGAGAACGATTTCCGTAATGCTTCCAGTTGGTTCCACAACGACGACTTCTGCCGTAATCGTGTTGGGATCTGATTGCGCAACAAGCTTCAGATTCTCAGGGCGTATGCCCACTTGCACCTGGCCGCGATGTTCTGAGCGTTGCGACAACGGGAAGCGTTCTCCATCAGGCAAATAAACTGCGTCCGGTTCACCTTGGCGGATCTCTCCGTCAAATAGGTTCATCGACGGGGACCCCAGAAAGGTACCTACAAAGGCATTTGCTGGAGCGTCATAGAGGTCGAGCGGTGCCCCCATTTGTTCGATCACTCCGTCACGCAGAACAACAATCCTGTCTGCGAGTGTCATGGCCTCGACCTGGTCGTGAGTCACATAGATTGTCGTCGTCTTTAATTTCTGATGCAGTTCCTTCAACTCGGCCCGCATCTTTACACGCAGTTTTGCATCGAGATTGGAAAGCGGTTCATCGAACAGAAACACGGAGGGTTCGCGAACGATGGCACGCCCCATGGCGACACGTTGCCTTTGCCCCCCAGACAACTGCCGAGGCAGGCGCTCAAGGTAGGAAGACAGTCCGAGTATGTCAGCAGCGTGCTGCACTTTTTGCTTTCTGTCTGTTTCTGAGACGCCCGCGATCCGCAACGAAAACGACATGTTCTTCTCGCTCGTCATATGTGGGTAGAGCGCATAAGACTGAAACACCATGGAGATGCCGCGTTCGCGCGGGGGAACGTCGTTCATACGCTTGCCGTCGATCAGCAATTCGCCGGTTGTAATGGATTCCAAACCGGCGATCATTCTTAAAAGAGTGGATTTGCCACAGCCGGACGGGCCGATCAGCACGACAAATTCACCTTCTTCGACATCAAGACTGATGTCCTTGATGACCTGATGTCTGCCGAATGACTTGTTGACGCCTCGCAGCGATACGGTTGCCATGACTGTTTCCTTTGTCGGCTGTCCGTTAAGGTCCGGAAAATTCGATTTGAAGGGTTGAGGTCCACACCTCACCGGGCGCGAGCGTCGTGCCAGGTCCGCTGGTGCCGTCGGAGTTGCGATCGCAATTGGCCGGCTCAATAGCCAGGACATTTCGTCTTGGGCGAGGATCCCGCCAGAACTGCATATATGGCAACGCAGACGCCTCTCCTGAAAGCCTCACGTGAATTCCAGGCCATGGCCCGGAGGCATCTCGATGAAGATCCACCTGGAAGCGACCGTTGGTTCCAGCTGAGGGTCGGCAATCTGCTTCAAGGTCGGTTTTCGCACAGCCGGACGTAATCGGGGCCTTGAAAGGGACAGGTGAATGGTTCAGTGAGACAGTCGTCCCTGGAGCCACAACCGGAAAGCCGAAATTCATGTGATAGAGGATCATGAGTTCAGCTTCGTTTGGCCCGATATTTTCCACCCAGTCCTTTATCGTGAGACTCGATCCGGCAATCGGTGCTTCGATGCGTCTGCGCATTCGGTAGCAGGACTTACCCAGATGCGCGGAAACGATTTCACCTTCCGCTATGAGGGCAGGAGTAGGTGACGACCAGTCTTCGAATGAGGAAATCAACCGCGCGGGGGTAAACGGAAGCGAGCCATGTAGAGGAAGATCGCCACGCGGTTGACGAACATTGTCCAGACCGCACGTGACGAGAAATCCTCCCAGGGCACGCTGCACACCTCTACCCGCGTCGCTTGAAGATGGGCGCAGCGCTGGGTCTGCAAAACCGTCCGGGTGATGCCAGGCAAGGGGAGTTCCTCGCCAGCTCAGCAGGCCAATGTCCATGCTGCGATCCTGGAGAACCCAGAAATCAAGTCCGGCGCCGGTAGAAAACACAAGCGCTCGCACACCGCGTTCTGCACCGTCCTGCAGCTCCACCTGTCGAATGGAGGCCAGTTGCCGCCGGTCGCCGACCAAGGCTTCCAGCAGGGCCCGCTCAGATATTGGCCAGTTGGCGCTCATTCTGCTGCACTCATCGTGGTGCTTAGCGAGAGGCGGTCGAAAGCTTCCTGCGGTGCGCTTAATGTGTCCATTATACGCGCCATTGCGGTGGCCAATCTGGCCTCGATGTCTGCCTCAGCCAACGGTGTTTGCTGACCTGGATCCGTTTCAAGGTCGTAGAGGCGAGTGTCGTCTTCAATGAAACAATCCGGCCCGTAAGCACGGGACATTGCCGTTCCCGGCTTGACCGGTACGCGCAGCAATGGCGTTCCTTTGGTGAACGGAAAGGGATCCGCCAGGGTTGTTTCGCGCAACTCCTTGAGGGCAAAGGGCTCATATATATGCGTTGGCATGAGCGTGTACTGATAGATTTCCTGCGTTCGCAAGTCGGGCGGATACCTGTGGTAGGTATAGCGCCCGTCCGTGATATTCACTGCCCCTCCAAAATAGCCGTAAAGGATCGCTTCGTAGGTCGAAGGGGCACCGTCAAGCATTGGAAGCAACGACTGGGCGCAGACTTCTCCAGGAACCTTCGCGTCATAGGCGTGCAGAAATGTTGGTGCGATATCACTCGTCTGTGTCAATCCGTCGACGCGCGTTCCATGACTTCCGGGTCTTCTCGGGTCAAATACGAACAGCGGAATATGCGCGATTTCCTCATAGATATTCATCCGGTTTTTGGACCAGAAATCGTGCTCTCCAAGCAAAAAACCATGGTCTGTTGTGACCACCAGAAGAGTATCGTCCCACAGATTCTCACGGTCGAACTGATCCAACAGACGGCCCAAAAGAGCGTCACACAACGAAACAGTTGCATAGTAGTTGGCGCGCAGCTCCTCGCATTCTTCTGGAAGCTCGTCTACACGGCCGTATCTCGGCCAGTCGAGAATAGGGCCTGTCCAACCGGTTTCGAATGGTTTCTTGTACGCTTCAGGGGCATGAAATGGCTCGTGAGGATCAAAGGTCTCGATCTGAAGAAGCCAATCGTCGGCATCCTTGTTCCGGTCGATGAAATCCATACCGGCATCGAAAACCTGTACTGACGGAAAATCCTTTTCCTCCCGGATGAACTCCCGGTTGATGATGTTCTGCGCCTTGTAAGTTCGGCGCTCCTTGGAAAATTGACCCTCAGCGTATTTTTCCCTCAAGCGTTCCCAGTGCGGCTGCACCATGGCCTTCCAGCGGTCACCTTCCTGTCCGCGGATAAAGTCGTAGCTGTCATATTTTGTGTGATAGGTGGCACCGCCGTCCTCGAAATAGTGAAAATGGTCCGTTACCAGATGGCTGTAGACGCCCTTTTCTCTTGCGAGAATTTCGGGGAACGAATTGTCGAAAGGCTCCATGGGGCCCCAGCTGCGGTGCAGGAAGCTGAGACGCCCTGTAAGAAGATCCCGTCGGGCGGGCATACAGGGCATCGAACCGACATAGTGCTTGTCGAATGTGGTGCTCCTTGCCGCCAGACGGTCAAAATTCGGCGTTGGAATTCGAGTGCCGCCATAGGGTGAGAGCATGTGCCGGTTGAGAGAATCGAAGAGCACGAAAACCGTTTTCATAATTCACCTATTTAACTGCGCCGGAAACCAGTCCGCGAACGATCAGTTTTTGAGCAAAGACCAGCAGGATTAGTGCTGGAACAATTGAAAGCGTCGAAGCTGCCGCCATTTCCGTAAAGGCGATTGTGTTCTCCTGGGCGTATTTGCCGATCCCGAGCGGGACGGTCGCTGTTTGCCTCTGTGTCAGAACCAGCGCGACGGGAAACTCGTTCCAGCTGAAAACAAACGCCAGGATGCTTGTCGCAGCGATGCCGGGGCGGACGATAGGAAGAACGACGTTCCAGAGTATGTTTGGAACGTTGGCGCCATCGATTTGCGCAGCCTCGACAAGTTCCTTTGGAACGTCACGGATGAAAACACCCATCATCCAGAGAGCCATTGGCAGGTTCAAGGTCGCATGAGCCAGGATGAGGCCCGTATAGGTGTTATCCAGTCCCACGGAACGCATCATTGTATACCAGGCGCCGGCAAGCGTGATTGGCGGCACCATGTGAAAGATGACCGACCATCCGAGCAACGAATGCAATACCCAGCCGGGCCATTGCAATCGGTACAAAGAAAAGGCCGCGAGTGTCGCAACGACCAGAACCAGAATGGTGCTGCCGATGCCGACAATCATCGAATTCATGAAGTTCCTGCCGAAGTCTGACGTCTTGTCGAAGATCACATCAACAAAACCCGTCAGGTTCGGCTGGAAAAAGAACCGGCCCATGAGCAGGTCGATCTGGGTCTTGAAGGCCGCCATAACGATCCACAAAAAAGGGAACAGCACAATTACGGCAAAGGTGAAGAGAACCGCATGACGCAGCAGATCTGCAGATCGAAGGCGTTCGCTCATACTTTGCTCCCTCGACCAGCAGTTGCCCTGGTTGCGACGATGATCATTGCGGCGATGATCGCGATGACGGCAATGGACATAGCCGCACCGTATCCGGATTGGTCTTCGGTGAAGAAGCGGCGGTAAATCGTAAAACTGATCACCTCCGTGGCGGTCCCCGGACCGCCGCCGGTCAGAAGGTAGATCTCGTCGAAAACCTTGAAAGCGAGGATCATTCGAAAGACGAAGGTCACTATGATGGCTGGCATCATGAGTGGAAGCGTGATGTCGCGCAGGATCTGCCAACCGGTAGCGCCGTCAATGCGGGCCGCCTCAAAAATATCGTCGGGCAGAGACTCCAAACCGGCCAGCAAAAGAAGGAAACAGAATGGCGTCCAGTGCCACACGTCGACAATGATAACCGACAGGAGAGCCAGGTTCGGGCTTCCGAGCCAATCAAGCGCTGATATTCCCAAGAAACCGAGCACCTGGTTCAGAACGCCGAAATCGTAGGAATACATCAATTTCCAGATCGCTCCGATGATAATCCCAGGCACCAGAATGGGCAGGATGAAGATGGTGCGGTAGAAGCTGCGGCCGCGGGTGATCTGGGTGGTCAACAGCGCCAGAATGAAGCCGATCAACATCTGGATCGCGACAGCGGCGACCGCGAAAATCACGGTGTTCAGCAATCCTGCGCGCAGCAGATTGTCGTCGGGTAATTTCTGATAGTTAGAGACACCGACCCAGTTCCACACAGGTGTTCTGTTCACCCATTCGACATCATTGAAACTCAGTGCGAGTAGATTGGCCAATGGCAGTATCGTCAGCGCGACAAAGAGCAAAATAGCTGGCCACAGAGTTGCATGCCGCCAAAACCTGTCTGCACTCATAGGGTCGAATCCAGCAAAATCGTAAGAAAAAAGGGGCTGTCCGGTGACAAACAGCCCCGTGAGTTGGGGAGGAGTGCGACTAGTTCAGATCTTCAAGTTTCTGGTACTTGTAGCCCGCGTCCTCGAGCACTTTGGCGATCTCAGCCGCTGCTGTGTTCAAGGCTTCGTTCAATGGCATTTCTTCACCGATCGCCTGGTTGAAACGCAGCTCGGTCACCGCCAGGAGCTGACTGGCCTCGGGAATTGTGAACGTCAGCCGGGCATTTGGCAGCGCATCGGCAAGCGCTTTCATCCAACGGAACTCCTGCGTATCCGCCATCTCTGAGGTTAGGACAGCACGGCTGACAGGAGCTGATCCTGCCTCTGCATAAGCCCGCTGAGCTGCGTCGGTTTGGAACCAGGTCAGGAATGCGAGCGCAGCCTTTTTGTTGGCATCAGGAATGTTCTTTGGAACCCCGGCAAGCCAATGCCCCAACGGGGTCGCAGAACCATGTTCTACAGTGCCTGGAGGAGCCGCATAATCGACCTTGCCGACAACCGCAGACTTGTCAGGATTATCGAACAGCCCCGGAGCGAGTACGGAATCAATGTGCGCGGCACGGCCGGTCGCCATGTTCTGGATGACATTTGTCTGGGTTTGTCCGGCAGTTGACGGGTGACCGACTTCTTCGGCGAGTTTCAAATACATTTCCATACCTGCCCGTGTCTCAGGACTGTTCATGGAAATGCGGTAGCTGCCGTCTTCTTGCTGATCGATGATGCCACCGCCATATGCCCAGATGTACGGAAAGACATCGTAGGTGACGTCGAAGGCTCCGCGTTGACCGCGTTGCGAGATGCCATACATGTTCTTGCTCTTCAGAACCTTTGCGTTCTCCAGCAACTCGTCCCAGGTTTTAGGCACCGACAGATTGTGTTCCTGGTACAGATCCGATCGGTAGTGAAGAATAAGAATGTTCGGGTTTACCGGGACCGACATCAATTCACCGGTTTCGCATGTTATGCGGACGGCTTTGGCATCCCAGCAGACACTGTCATCGAACGTATAGATGTCTTTGCTGAGTTTGAATTCCGGATCGATCGCGTTCAGTGGATCAAGAAATCCACCGGTATAGAATTCGGTGAAGAAGCCCGCGTTCATGATGACAAGATCAAACGGGCTTTCATCGGAGCGGACCGCCGTGCGTTGTTTCTCAAGGCTGCCGGCAAATGGGTTTACGTCGAGCTCGACGATGTTACCTGTCTCTTGCTCATATTTTTCGACAACGGCCTGGAATCCCGCGAACCAGGGGGACTGATTGATCACGATTGTGATCGGTTCCTGGTCCGCGGCTGCAGCTGGTCCGAATGCCGTACCTGTCAATGCAGCCAGGGCCACGGTGGTTTGCAAGGCGCGTTTGGCGAAGTTATTTCGAAAAAGCATATTTTGATCCTCCCATCATCTGAACGAAGTCAGTTACTCCTTCAGATTGCTCCAAGCGTAGCGTGTCCCGATGGCATGAAAAAATGATATTATTAAGCAATTCCATAGCTATTGGCTATGGAAGGGATGTTGGATTTCTGCCACTAATTAAATGGATCCTGCTGGCAGGCTTCCTTCAATCGCTCTGCCAGCAGTGCGGCCGCCGGGGAAAGCAGTCGGGGTGTTCGGTAGATAATTCCGGCTTCCCGGCTGGTGATGAGTTGCGGCACATCCATTTCGACAAGTCCTTTGCCTTCTGGTGATTTTAGCTGTGTCCGGGTCGTGTAGAGGAGCAAATCGGCAAGATGCACAACGGTCATCAGAAACGTTTGCGATGATGAGACGACTTCCGGCCGTGGCGGTGCCAAGCCAAGTGTCGTTGCGCCACCATCCAGTTTTCGTCTTGCCAGATTGTTTGCCGGTGGGAGCGCCCAGTCATGTAACAGAGCTTCCGCAGCGGAGACATTTTTTCGGCCTGCTAATGGATGTTCCGGCCGGCCGACGACAACAAGATTGTCGGTGGTCAGCTTGTCGACTTCATTTTCGTCAACACCGGCAAGAGGAAGTTCAGCTACAATAAAGTCCAGCTCGCCGGCTTCCAACCGTTCCGTCAGGCTATCATCGAAACCACCGACAATTTCCACTTTGATGTCGCGGCTTTCTTGCATCATCTCAGCGACGATTTCTGGCAGAAACCGCCTTACCCAAGAAGGACCTGCACCCACCCGAACCTCGCCTAGTCCACCTGTGCGGAGCTGGTCGACTTCGTCCAGCGCCTTGCCGACTTGTGCCAGGACAATGGTTGCATGTTGCTGGAGCCGTTCGCCTATGGGGGTCAGTTTGATCCCATGCACGCTGCGTTCCATCAAGGTTGTGCCTGTCTGTCGTTCCAGAAGTTTCAGGGCTTTCGACAAAGTCGGCTGAGCGATGTTCAATTCTTCAGCCGCTTTTGTGATGTTGCCGGTCGCCGCGACGGTGTGAAAATATGTCAGCAGTCGCAGGTCTATCCTGTGCTTGGCGTACATTCTATTTTCCGAACCAAAGATCGATTGTCAGGCTGTTGGAGCATTTGCCTTCACGCGGAGTATGCAGCTGGCATCTGATGTGTCCACGCTTCTGGATGTTGCACTCATTTATCAAAAACCACTCGAAACCCCTGATGGGCCAAAGACGTGTCGGGCGACGCGCCGCTTCGCGCTGCAATGCGGTAGCGCCAGCAATAGGTTTGATGACACAAAAATGAGCCTCCCTTGAGCAACTTGAACCCCTTCATGGAAGCGAGCTTTTGCCGAACTGCCCTTTTCAAGGAAGGAATTTTGTAAGGCTCTGCCGCCCATTCCCAGACATTTCCAACCATATTGTAGAGGCCGAAGCCATTGGGTTCGAACGACTTCGCAGGTGCTGTGGTTAGGTGTCCGTCCAAAGCAAGGTTGTCTTGCGGAAACCGGCCTTGCCATATGTTGCAGGGTTGGAAAGTTTCATCGTCGGGTTCCCGGGTTCCCCACGGATAAGGGATATCTCCCAATCCTCCTCGTGCGGCATGTTCCCATTCAGCCTCGGTGGGCAGACGTCCACCCACCCAGCTCGCAAATGCCTTGGCATCGTTCCACGAAACATGCACGACAGGATGATCAGGTTGCCAGTCTGCTTCGCTTCCCGGTCCTGCCACGTGTCGCCAGTTCGCTCCTTCAACTTTGCGCCACCATTCCGTCCCGGCGACTGCCTGCGTTTCGCTTGTGCTGTCGGGAAGCTGTGCCCAGAACACGAACGACCAACCGTATTGCTCTGCGTCTGTTACATAACCGGTGCTTTGAACGAAGGCCGCATATTCTGCATTCGTGATTGTGGTTGTCGTCATTCTGAATTGACGCAACACAGGGGCCTTCCGGCTTTCCTCTCCATCATTCGGTATCAGCGGGAACCTCGTTCCGAGAATCGCGTTCCCGCCGGGGATGACCGCCGTGTCGAGATCTGGCCTTCCGTCGCTTGATGTTGGGGTCTTTTGTTCAGCACAGTCAGGACGATCGATGAGGCCCCTGGTCGGGGTGCAGCACGCCTTGTGTGATGCCTGGTGTAGTTTCACTCTTCAGGCCTGTGCAACGCGAGGAGATTTCAAAGGCTCAGAACATTGGACGCCTTGCATCATCCGAAGGAGCATTTGAGTTTTCAATGATTGACTTTCTGGGTCGTGCCACAGGTTCTGGATCTCATTCGGGTCTTCCTCCAGGTCAAACAGTTCTCCATGCTCTTCGGTTCTGTAGACGGAAATCTTGAAACGGTCCTCGATGTAGGTCGTTACATGGGGCATGACCGGATTGTGTCTGTTTTCACAGATTGCAAAACTGCGAGCGTCCGGACCTGTTCCCAGCCAGGTTTGCAACTGCGAAACTCCTTGCAATTCGGGGGCTGGACCAAGACCTGTAACTTCAAGAAAAGTTGGTGTCAGATCGAGCAGGCTTTGAATAGCCTTGCTCACATGACCTTCAGGTACTCGTCCCGGCCAACTGACAATAAAGGGAATTCGCAGCATGTCTTCATAGTGAAATGGCCCTTTGGCGACCAGTCCGTGCTGTCCCAAAAAGTGCCCGTGATCGGTCGTGAAGACGATAAGCGTGTCTTCAGTCAGGCCCTCGGCATCAAGATAGTCAAGGATGCGTCCAACCTCCTGATCCAGGAAGCTCATCATGCCGTAATAGGCGGCCATATCCTTCTTGAGCTCGTCCTTTGGATAAAGGTGGCTGTCACAGCCGTGAGCTTCGTGCGGGTCATGCCAGCTTGCAAAGTCTGGATCAGGCTCTTGAGTTTTCGCGAAATGCGGTGCGTTGAGATCGTGTTCTCCCGGGACGACTTCACCCGGTTCCATGTCCTGCGGATCGTACATTGAGGCCCACGGTTCGGGAACCGTGTAGGGAGGGTGAGGATCCGGAAAACTTGTCCATAGGAAGAAGGGTTTTCCTTCGGTCTTTGCTTTTTCCAGGAAGGCGACAGACCGTTCACCGATCCAGGGCGTGTAGTGCAACTCCTGAGGCAATTGCCAATTCCGGTCCTTGCGGGCCCAATAGGGAGCATCTGGTGCGCGAGCAGGCGCTTTGGAGGCATCGTCGCCAGGAAGCGGCTGAAAATAGTCTGGCCAATCAGTCAATCCCTTGTCTTCAAGCCAAGCGGCATAATGCTGACCAACGTGGCTTTCATCCGCATGGTTGCGCACCAGCTCTACGTGCTCGAAACCATAGAAAGGCCCATTGAATTCGCGCCAGAAGGGGATGTCCCTCAGCAGAGGCTGTTTTTCCAGGCTATCGCCCGCGAGCGGTTGAAAATGGGCTTTCCCGATAAGTCCTGTGGCATAGCCGTGCTGAGACAACGAATTTCCGATTGTCGGAATATTTTCGTCCAGTTTGCAGCCAATCGTCCAGGCTCCATGCTGAGAGGGATATAAGCCTGTAATAATGCTTGATCGTGATGGTGTGCAGGTGGGCGCAGGGCAATATGCCTTGTCGAAGCGCGTGCCGTTCCGGCACAACCGATCGATATTTGGCGTGTCGATTTTTGGATTGACGGCACCGAGAGCGCTGAAGTGCTGCTGGTCGGTGGTGATGAGCAAGATGTTGGTACGTTTTGTCAATTTCGTCATCCTTTGACGGCGCCAGCAAGGCCGTTGATGAAGTAACGCTGAAGAAGAACGAAGAGAATAACGACGGGTACGATCGAGATCGTTGCCGCCGCCGACATGCCAGTCCAATCGATCGATTGTTCGCCCTTGAACGCATAGATTCCGACGGAAAGTGTCCGGATTGCCGGGTTTGCAAGTGTGATGACGAGCGGCAATAGAAAGTCGTTCCAGGCGTGCAACACTTGCATGATGACCACGGTTACGACCATTGGCCGTGCCAAAGGCAACATGACGTACCAGAAAATCTTGAAGAAGGTGACGCCTTCGACACGAGCAGCTTCCTCCAGTTCCTTGGGTAACTGGCTGAAATATCCCGCAAAAAGCACCACGAAAACGACCATCGCGTGACCGGAGGTTGCGAGCGTCAGTCCAAACAGGTTGGAGGAAAGGCCCATCATGCTCAGCAGTTCGAACACGGGAATGATCGTGAAACCCTGTGGAATGAAGACCGTCGCAACGAATGCGATAAAGAAGGTGGTGCGTCCTGGAAACCGATAGCGTCCCAGCACGTATCCCAGCATTGCCGTGCTGACTGTGACCAGAAAAACAGACCCTACCGTTACAATCAGCGTGTTGAAG
This sequence comes from Labrenzia sp. THAF82, assembly GCF_009363435.1. Lineage (GTDB taxonomy): Bacteria > Pseudomonadota > Alphaproteobacteria > Rhizobiales > Stappiaceae > Roseibium > Roseibium porphyridii. The sequence continues at coordinate 1,942,845 of NZ_CP045354.1, forward strand.
AAGTAGCGCCCCATATTCGCTTCGACCCAGGCGCGGCGGTAGTTGTCCCACATGAAGTCCTGCGGGATCAGGCCCGGATTGGCAAACATCTCCATATTGGACTTCAGGGATGTCGAAACCATCCAGAGGAAGGGGTAAATCCAGACAAGGCACAACAGCGCAAGGATTACCGACGTCAATGTGATCCGCAGGGTTGGCGCATGGTCACCAAAAACGATCCGTTTGGGGGAGAGGCGCGCAATCATGCTTTTGATCCTGCAGTTGCCATTCGGGTGCGCCGTGTTGCGAGCGCCTGAAGGGCGGTCAGGCCCAAAAGCACTGCACCGAACAGCACGCCGGCCGCGGCCGCATACCCCAACTGCGGAATGCTGCCGTCATCAGCTGCAAAGGCAGTGCGATAAATGAAAATCTCCATCACTTCGGAACCGAAAAACGGGCCGCCGTTCGTCATCGACATGATCAAAGGAAATACGTTCAAAGCGGCTACGGAGGAAATCAGCAATATTGCAAGTGCAAATGGTTTGATGATCGGAAGAACAACATAAAAAGCGAGCCGGTGACCTTTGCAGTTGTCCAGGCGAGCTGCGTCGTAGACTTCATCCGGCACCGTCTGCAAAGCGGCAAGCCAGTAAATCAGCGTTATTCCGAGCCACTTCCATACGTATACTCCAATGACGGACGGCATGACGGATTGAGTGGAGCCAAGGAAATCGATCGGCTGAGAAACCAGTCCCAGATCCAGGAGGAGGCCGTTCACAGGGCCGTTGAAAGGACTCAAAAGAAACGTCCAGACAATTCCGATAACCGCGACCGGGGTCACAACCGGCAGGAAGATCATGGTGCGGAAGAATGTTGACAGCTTCAGAAGCTGCATGTTCAACACCATTGCCAGAATGAGTGAGATTGCCATCTGTAGCGGAACGGTTCCAAGAAGGAACACGATTGAGCGTCCAAAGGCATTCCAGAAAATCGGGTCTTGAAACAGGGCTAGAAAATTACCGAACCCCACAAAGATCTTTTGTGCGGTGAACCCGGACCAGTCATGCATTGCATAGAACATGGCCGCGAAGATTGGATAAAAGACAAACATGCCTGCCAATACGAGGCCAGGCAGCATCATAAGGTAATGGAACCGGTGTACCCGGAGAGTTCCAAGGACGCGCATGGAAAGAGTTGACCTTACAGAATTGGGTTAGGGGCCACATGCGAGATTGTGGCCCCTGAATGGACACCTACGTCAGTAGTCTGCTGCGCCGAAATCGACGTCCGGGTTCCAATTTGCAAAGACAAGTTCGGAGCGATCCACATTTGCACCGTCTGCTTTTGCTTTCGCGAACGCGGCATCCAGCGCGCTATTGTAGCGATCTTTAAGTTCGGACATCTGTTCCTTGACACCGGATAGCTGACCGGCGACCAGACCCTGCACGGTACGCGCAAAATTAACGTCTGGAGCAACATAGGCGGCAACCACCTTTGACATTTCGCCATTGCGAACCAGCGGATTGGGACCGACACGGATCTGATCGTTGAAAAGGTTCAAGATCTGTTTCGAACGCGGCGACATGTCGGCTTTGGCCACTGCTTCAGGCATGATTGGCGGATCGCCCGCACCAACCACATTTGCCCACTCGATCTGTCCTTCGAGCGTGCCAAGATAGTGGAAGATCTCTCCAGCGATCGCTCCATTTTCGGAACCTGACCACAAGCTAATGGTGTTTGGTTTTGCGCCACCCTGACTGATCGTCAACTTGCCCTGCTTGCCGGACTCTGGCACAGGAGCTGAAGACAGGCCAAAGTCGAAATCGGGATTCTGGCTCTCCCAGGAGGGAATGTTCCACGGTCCCTGCAGGATCATTCCTGCTGCGCCCTGAGGCATGTACGCTCTTGCCTGGGGGGCGTTCAGGTTGATGAAGCCGGGGAACATGCTCCGGTCGGACTGCATGGCAAGAAGCAATTCGATCGCGGCGATATACTCATCGCTATCGAAGACATACTCTCCCGTACGCAAGTCAATGTCAGCGTCCAGGATGCCGTCCCCACCCGCGCTCGCGCCAGCGATGCGACCGATATTTCGCACAACGTCGGCCCAACGATTGAGCTGCGATCCACCAATGATGAAACCGAAGTATCTGCCCTGGCCTGCTTCAGTGATTTTGCGCGCCGCTTCCCGGAACTGGCTGTGGGTCAGCGGCTTGGCTTCAGGGTCAAATCCAGCTGCATCCATATAGGCTTTGTTGTAGAGCAGGTGAGATGCGTAGCGTTTGTTCGAGGTGAATGGCAGGCCATATGTCTTGCCCTCGAACTCGTTGATGCCAGGTAGAAACGCTCCGGACGGGAAGCCTTTTTTCCACTCTTCAATGTTGGGGATGAATTCGTCATAGGGCTGAACCCAGCCCTGGCTGACCGCATCTGCAAGGCTGAAGTTGCGCGGCAAAACAAACACGTCATGCGCAGTGTTGTTGCGAACACCAAGGGGAACGACTTTGGCAATTTCATTCCAGGGAAGCGGATCATAAATAACATCGATGCCCCGGGCTTCTCCATATTTCTCAAAGAACTTCTTGAAGAAGACTGCCTTCTGGTCACCACTGTCGATCCAGCGGAATTTGGCTCCCTCGGGAACGGTATTCACCGGAGCGGGCACGGTCTGTGCAATCGAAGCTCCTGTCCCAAATGCAGTCGTTGCAACAGCAGCACTTGCGCGGGTCAAAAACGAACGACGCGAAAGTTCAAATGTACTCATTTTTTCCTCCCAGTAGGTGCGGCGCACCCAATTGAAAAAATGCTAATGTGTTTCAATTGATAACGCATTTGAATTTTTCTAAATTTTTGATTAGAAAATCTGATCAATGATCTACGAACCAGAACTCCTCCGTAGGCTGGTGGCTATTGTTGAGACAAACAACATGCGCGCGGCCGCAGAGATGGTGGGGGTTACACAGCCGGCCCTTACACGTAGCCTCAAGCTTCTTGAAGCCGCGGTTGGCGGCGTGTTGTTCGAGCGGCGCGACAGAGGTCTGCATCTGACAGCGTTGGGCAAACTTGTACATGCTCAGGCGCGGCATCTACTGCGAGAACATCAACTCGCGGAAGCTGAACTCAATGCACTTCAAAACGGAGAACAGGGTCAACTGCGCATTGCCGCGGCTCCTGTCTGGATGACCACAATACTGCCTCCTGCAATTGCAAAGATGCATCAACGGTTTCCCAAACTCTTTATCAAGCTGAAATCGACCAACTACACCGAAGGAGTGGAGGGTCTGAAAGAGGGGGAGTTTGATGCTTTTTTTGGTGGGTTTCAAAGACGCGAGTCTTTGCCCTCATATCTGGTTCGGAAAGCACTTTTTAACGCCAAGCTTGTGATCGTTGCGAATGCAGAACATCCAATTCATGACCGCAGCGCCGCCGCAGAGGATTTGCTCGCGCAAACATGGCTCTCATATCAAAGCGAAGTTGCCTATCTGGACACCATCAATGCCACTCTGGATGACACGGCGGAGATTAGTATAGGTGCAAACCTGCAGTGCGATTCCATGTTGACGGCGCTGGAACTCCTCAGACAAGGCGATTATCTGGCAGTTTTGCCAAGCAGTTTTTTGAATTCTGACAGCGGAAAAGGTTTGAAAATTGTGTCAACCGATCTCCCCGCAATCCGATTTGCTTCAGGTCCGATATACCGGAGAAGCCTGGAAGCCAATCATGCGATGACGATGATGCTTGACCTTACTAAAGCCCAGGTTGCTTCCCTCTCGAACTGGGGGGCGGAATTTTCCTGATTTTGATCGTGAGACCAGACCGCATTGTCGAAACGCGGGATCAATCACTCGGTAAACCTGGTGTCCCGTTGCGATATTGCCGGCTGTTTTCAATCAGTATCCGCTGACATTCCCTCACTGACCATTACCGATATGTGTCTCGAATTCCCACGCGACGCACGAACCTCTTTTGAGAATTCTCACGAAGCCCTTAGGGTCGCCAAATACTTGCTCAACTCAACTTGCAAAATATCTGCCTGCGTCGACAATTCGCCAACGACCTTCACAACATGACCGGCGGCATCGCTGGACTGTTGGGCGGCCGAATTGACATCGACGATATTTTCCGACACGTCCCTCGTCCCTGATGCGGTCTGTTGGATGTTTTGGGCAATGTGCTGTGTCGCCGTATTCTGTTCTTCCACGGAAGCGGACACCGCGGTCGTCATATCGCTGATTTTGGACATTGCCTCGACAACGGTTTCGATTTCCCCGACCGTCTTTTGGGTCGAATCCTGCATCGAGCTTATCTGCTGCCTGATCTCTTCGGTGGCTTTGGCCGTTTGCGAGGCAAGTTCTTTAACTTCTGCCGCAACAACGGCAAACCCTCGACCGGATTCGCCAGCGCGTGCGGCTTCGATTGTCGCGTTGAGGGCCAGAAGATTGGTCTGCTCTGCGATGTCATTGATGAGATCTACGACATCTCCGATTTTCTGAGCCCCTTCTGCAAGGCTCTGAACCGTCGCGTTTGTCGAAATGGCCTGTTGCTCACCATTCGAAACGACGTTTTTGGCGTCTTCTACCTGCCTGGAAATTTCCTGGATAGATTGCGACAACTGCTCGGCCGCAGACGCAACAGTCTGAGCCGTCACTGTTGCTTCCTCAGAAGCACTTGCCACGGTTGTTGCTTTTGATCTTGTTTGAGCCGAGGAGTCCGACATCGACTTCGCGGTGACCGTCATTTCTTGTGTGGCGTTGGAAACGTGTTCAACAACACCCATGACACTCGACTCCAACTCGTCGGCCATGTTCAACGTAGCGTTTCTCTTTTCTTCCTCAATACGCCGTTCGTTCTCTACCTGCTTCTGTCTCAATGTTTCCGTTTCAATGGCATTGTCCCGGAATACCTCGACTGCCGCAGCCATTTCGCCAACCTCATCCTGTTTGCCGACTGCGGGTATCTCAACATCCAGCTTGCCGTTGGCCAGCGACTGCATGGCATTGGTCATATCCACGATCGGATGGACGACTGTTTTCCTGACGATCAACATAAGCACAGCAGAAACTGCGATCAGCAAGGCAACGGCTGCGGCGATGGCCATTTGCGCGTTGGCGACCGTCACAGCGCTTGCTTCGTCGGCACCATCACTGATCGCGTCAGCAGCGGAGGCAACTTTTTCCAACGCGGTCGCGACGGCGTCGGCATCTTCTTCCAAAATCTCCGTGGCAAGGTCCGCTTCGTATTCTTTCTTCAGCATGTCTCGATGCGTATCGAAAAGCTGCTCATCCAGCGCTGCCGTCGAGAACCATGTCTCAAATGCAACCCGGAGCTTCGCGGCATCGTCCTTGTCTTCTTCGGACTCGGCCAATGAGTCGAGGATCTCCAGATAAGGCCATGCATTTTCAGCAAGGTCCTGGAACTCCTCAAACGGGATCTCAAGAGCATCGGGATCTTCTACCGCGAGGTATTCGCCTGCGGTGTCCTGCATCTCGATAATGATACGCTGCAATTTCAGGGCAGCCTCAACGACCGGATAGTCCCTTTCAAAAAGTTCCTTCAAGATATTGTTCACGTCCGCTGCCGACGCGTTTGATGACTTTGCTATTCGATCGCCTTCTGCCTGTGCCTTGGCCATTTCCTCTTCATTTTCCAGTGCAAATTCATCGAGCATTTTGATAAGTTGTGCACCGCTGTTGTCGAACTCGGAAAGCAACTCGACAGCAGCTTTCTCCTCGTTGAGTTCTTCTGTATGCGCCAGGATCATCTCATTCGTGTGCTTGATGAATTCGCGATGCTCTCTCCTGGCGTCTTCAATGTTCGCGAGCAAGCTCTCATCCACGACAAGAGCTTCCAGCTCGGTCATGTAGACGTGGAAGAGTTCAGACTTTTCTCTAAACTCGATGGCAAGCTGTTCAACATCTGAAATTTCTTCGTCGGCGATGATTTCCTCGGCGATCTTATTGGTTTCCCAGATATTGGCGATCATATCGTCAGCTGTTTCAACCGAAGGTGCCGTCACATCGGTGATCTGGTTCAAAGTGCGTTCAACCGAGGAAAGAAAAGAAAGACCTGTCGCCCCGATCGCCACTCCAAGCAGGACAATGAGCCCAAGCCCAACGACGAGCCGTCCGGAAATGCCCTGGAAAATGCGCATGCGCAGTTTCTGGTTGCTGTGTTGCCTGACCGAGGTTCCTTCGAGTTCACTTACTTTGATGTTGTCTGATGCGTGCATCAAGCCACCCCTGCGCGCTAAAGCTGGATCTGGTTCGAGCATGACCTAGAGGTTGCGAAAAACAACTGAACGTAGTTCTCAGGTTAACCGTGGGTGAGAAAACATAGGTGCTCTCTTAAGTCTTTGTTTACAAACGTGGGTAAATCACAGGACTGCTTTTTCGCTGTCATTGTCGTTTTTTTATTGCGTGAACATCTCCCAATACCAACATAAGGGTAAGCAATTCTTCCAATAAGAAGAAGAAAGCAAATGCCTGGCCAGTTCGATAGCATTGGCTCTTCGACAAGGTTCAGGCAATTGGGTCACGGCATCCGTTCAAACAAATGAACAAATCTGGATGTGGGATTTATTGAGTGGGCAATGGGCAAGACTTTATTTGTTGGGGAGTGTTACAGGCAACTCTCGCAGGTGCGAACCAACTACGATGTTTTCAAGTTTCTCAAGAAGCTTGGCGATGAGTTCTGTTTCGAGCGATTTGCCGTGCTGTTTTTGCCGGATCAAAATTCGACCGAGTTGTCGTCGCACATGATCGTCAGCAATTGGCCACCCGAGCTCATTCGCGCCTACGACGAAATGAAATTGTTGGTGAACAGTCCTATCGTCGCAGAGCTGCGGAGGTCTCTTGCACCGCTTGAATGGGAACTTGAAACCGTCAACAAAGAGCGCACTCCGGAAGAAATCCAGAACTCTGTCAGTCTTTTCAAGGACTTTAGTATGCTGGGCGGCGTATACTTTCCGACATACGATGCTTTGGGACGAAGGGGGGCGGTGTCGTTTGCAGGCCAACGCGGCAAACTCGACCCGGACGAACTGGCCACGTTACACTTGCTTGCTCTTTACACCTACAATCAGGTGTCTGAGGTTGCCGACGCGGTCTCTGAACCCAATGATCAACTGACACCGCGCGAACGCGAATGCATTTACTGGTCATCTGAGGGAAAGACCAACAATGAGATCGGTGTCATCTTGTCGATTTCTGAAAACACCGTCTCCAGTTATATGATCTCGGCTGCCAAGAAACTCGGTGCGTTGAACCGGGCGCACGCAATTGCATTGGCAATCCGTGCGGGCATAGTGTCCTAGCGAAGGTTTCCACGGGATCTGGTCTTCGTTTCCCAAGACTGGCCAACTCATTTGAAAACCGCCTTGGCCTGACGCCGCGATTGGCTTCTGTTCTGTTGCAAGAACTGCGCATCCTGATTGAACGGTATAGGAAACCGTACAATTTCAAGCGCCCACAAAGCACCTTGGCTACCGACCACCGGCACCGGACACCATCGTCCGGACGGGCCAAACCCCAGTCGCGCACTAACAATCAAATCGGGACTACTTCAGGTGCGGCTGGTCAATCGATGCTGCCTCAAAGATAGCTGAACTTGGGGACCTTTTTCTTCCGATGATCATGCGGAACAAATTGCTGGATCCGATGATGTCGGCTCACGCTCTAATCCAGCGCGGCTACAACCTGTTATAATGCAGCGGCATAGACCTTTGAACACAACGAACTGTGTCAATCTTTCCGCTCGTTTATTGGAAAATATTCCTGCGCGTGAGATGGATGTGCGGGCAACCATGAAGGCGATGAGTTCTTCAGGCGTTTTGGAAGTTGCAAACCAGACCGAAAGGGAAACCCGACCAGAAAGTCGTTGGTTCGTCCTATCCTGTCGCACGCGTGCACGTTTTTGAAACTTGGAAAAACGCTCCGGTGTTTTCAGCTCACATCTTCTAATAGTGGAGGGAATTTCCGCTGACTGACGAGCGTAACGCATCTGGTGCAAGACCGGATGCCAAGTTCGGCTATTTCACAAACCAGCGAAAACTAGTGCGCAGCCAAGAATTCAAAAGCTGTAAATTTTCGCAGCGGAGGACCGCTACCGGCACTACCCCAGCTCGACGATTTGTATTTCTGCTTGGTGGTACCTTCTCATTTCTTGGATACTTCGTTTTCCTAGGACTACCGGTGGGCCAATTCAAAGCGTAGGATCATCTCAGAGGGAGCATTGGCGCTCGACACCATGCCCTTCGTTTTCGGGATAACTTTCCCTGGCGATTTGTGTCACGCGTTCCCTTTGAAATCGTGACTGAAAGTGCCCCAGCCTATCGTGGCTTGCCTCAATGCCTGCGAAGAAGCCTTCTATTAATCCGGAGCCAATTCGACAACAACTGAGTCACGCAATTACATTTATGCGCTGTGACCAAAATAGTTAACTAAGTGTCCAAAAAAGTTAACTCAGCTCACCAATTCAACGGCAGACTGAATCTCCAGGATGGAGACTTTTTGCCATGTCATCTTTGTCGCACGTTACAGCCGGCTACGATGTGGATCCGGCGCGGTCGAATTCACTTGTTGCTTCAGCTTATACGGATGCTGAGTGGTTTCGAGCGGACATTCAGTCGATTGTTGGTCGCACCTGGCAGTGGGTGTGTCATGTCGAGAAGACACGAAAACCCGGTTCATATGTGACCGCTGAGATTGCCGGCCATCCCATCGTGGTTGTTCGTGGACGTGATGGTATCCTTAGAGCGTTTTATAATGTCTGCAAGCATCGAGCACATGAGCTCATGTCGGGAGAAGGCACGACGACTCGGATCATGTGTCCCTACCATGCCTGGGTCTACAAGCTTGACGGCCAGCTTGCCCGCGCACCGCATACTGAAAACCTTCATGATTTTCACGTCGGTGAAATCTGCCTTGATCAGGTTAAAGTTGAAGAATTCTGCGGCTTTGTGTTCGTAAATCTTGATCCTGATGCTGCCGCACTTTCTGAACAGTCAGGAGACCTGGAAACGGAGATCCGCCATTGGGCGCCGGACGTCGATAAACTGACCTTCGGGCACCGGCTGACATACGACATCAAATCCAACTGGAAAAATGTCGTCGACAACTTTCTGGAATGTTACCACTGCCCGACGGCGCACAAGGACTTTTGCGATCTTGTGGACATGGACACCTACAAGGTGACCACGCATGGGATCTATTCAAGCCATATGGCCGATGCCGGTCAATCCTCCAACACCGCTTATAATGTTTCGAATGCCACGGTTCGCACGCATGCGGTTTGGTGGTTGTGGCCGACAACTTGCCTTATGCGTTACCCGGGACGGTCCAGCATGATTGTGCTGAATATCATTCCGGTCGGTCCGGACCGCACACTGGAAACCTATGACTTCTTCCTGGAGACCCCGGAACCAAATGAGATGGAACGAGATGCCATCCGCTATTTGGACGAAGTGCTGCAGGTTGAGGACATTGGCCTCGTTGAAAGCGTTCAAAGGGGTATGAGCACACCGGCTTTCACACAAGGACGGATCGTGCACGATCCTGAGGGATCGGGGAAATCCGAGCATGCGGTCCACCACTTTCACGGTCTGGTCCTAGACGCCTACACACGAGGTGCTGCGTGAACCGCCCCAACATTGTGGTGGTCATGGCAGACCAGTTAGCGCCCCACTTTACCGGAGCCTACGGACATCCCGTCGCAAAGACCCCACATTTGGATGCGCTCGCTAAGCGAGGCATGCGGTTTGATGCGGCGTATTGCAATTCCCCACTATGCGCCCCGTCACGTTTTGCGTTTATGTCGGGACAATTGATCAGCCGGATCGCTGCCTATGACAACGCATCCGAATTCAAGGCCTCAATCCCGACCTTTGCCCATTACCTGAAAGCCCTTGGATATCGAACCTGTCTGTCCGGCAAGATGCATTTTGTCGGCCCGGACCAGATGCACGGGTTCGAAAACAGAGTGACGACAGATATTTATCCTGCCGACTTTGCTTGGACACCGGATTGGGAAGCACCGGATGAGCGGATCGACAAGTGGTATCACAACATGCAGACCGTCAAGGAAAGCGGTGTTGGCCTGGCGACATTCCAGATCGACTACGACGAGGAAGTCGGTTTTGCGGCCCAGCGCTGGCTGATTGATGCCGCAAGAGACAAGGCGCAGGGTCTCGATGCCCCCTTTGCGCTTGTGGCCAGCTTCATCCATCCTCATGACCCTTATGTTGCGCGGCCGGAGTGGTGGAACCTTTATGACGATGTCGATATTGCGCTTCCGCATTTCACGCCTGCCCCGGAAGACCAGGATCCGTTCTCACGCCGCCTGATGGACGGCATCGAGGCGTCCTATGTCCCGCTGACGGAAGCGGAAATTCGCAAGGCGCGGCACGCCTATTTGGCGAATGTCAGCTACTTCGACAGCAAGTTGGGTTTGTTGGTTCAAACCCTTGAAGAGACAGGAGAACTTGAGAACACGATCATCGTCGTGACCGCGGACCATGGAGACATGCTGGGTGAACGCGGTCTTTGGTACAAGATGAATTTCTTCGAGCATTCCGCGCGCGTGCCACTGGTCATGGCAGGACCCGGCATTGTGCATGGACACGCGGAAAATGCCTGCTCCCTGGTCGATCTGCTGCCGACATTTCTTGAAATTGGCGGCGGTGAAAAAGACATGCTCGGAATGCCTATCGATGGCCGCAGTTTGTTGCCGCTGGCGCGCGGTGAACCGGACCCGGTCGATGAGGCAATCGGAGAATACTGCGCAGAAATGACGCCCTATCCCGTCGTCATGATCCGGCGGGGCCGGCTTAAGTACATCCATTGTGACGCTGATCCGCCCCAGCTTTATGATCTGAGCAAGGATCCGTTTGAGGCGACAAATCTGGCGAACGACCCCGCTTATGCCGAGGCAGCAGCGGAGTTCGCCGCGGAGGTCGCAAGAAGATGGGACGGCGACGATCTCAGAGCAAAGGTGGTTGCCACGCAAAAGGCGCGGCGCGCCTTGCATGCGGCTATGGAAGCAGGTGCAGGTGAGACCTGGGATTATGACCCGCCATCGGATGCCAGCCGCCAGTATGTACGCAATCACATGGACTGGACCGCTGCTGCCGGACGATATCGATTTCCTCCAACCACGGACAAAGACCCATGATGCTGACTGGCAAGACGGCCCTTGTGACCGGAGGGCGCGGAGGTATTGGACGCGCGATCGTTGCACGCTTCATCAAAGAGGGCGCAACGGTTTTCGCAGCTGATTTGACGCCTGGAGGGTCGCTGTCAAGCGATGCCGATGACGGCAGCACCTTTGTGAAGCTTGACGTCACGCTGGAGCAGGACGCGATCAATGCGATGGAAACCGTTGGTGCCCATGCGGGCAAGCTTGATATTCTCGTAAACGCCGCGGGTATCGAAATTGAAAAGACCATCGAGGAAACCACGCTGGAGGACTGGAACCGCAGCTTTGCGGTTAACGCGACGGGGACGTTCCTGACGTCCAAATATGCTTTGCCGCTGATGCGTGAGGCCGCCAAAACTGGGTCGAGCGCAAGCCTGATCAATTTCGGGTCCTATGATGGCTTCATCGCCGATCCGGGTCTCGCGGCCTATTGCGCGACCAAGGGAGCCGTCCATGCTCTGACACGCGCCATGGCCTGCGATCATGGCCCCGAAGGCATTCGGGTGAATGCAATCTGTCCGGGCTACATAGATACACCGATGTTGCAGAGTTTCTTCAGCGGCGAAGGATCCGGCGGAGCTGGTGGAAACATTGAATCATTGCAGCAAGCTGTCCGGGATGTGCATCCTCTGCGCACATACGGCACACCAACCGATATCGCCAATCTGGTGACTTGGCTTGCATCGGACGAGGCACGTTACGCTTCTGGCCAGCTTTGGGTACTTGACGGAGGTCTGTCTGCACAGGTGCAGCAGATGAAGTTGTAGTGCCGCGATCCGTCATCATAACCTGCGCGCCGACAGGCGGTATTCATACGCCGTCGATGTCGCCGTATCTGCCGGTCACACCTGCCGAAATTGCGACCGCTAGCATCGAGGCGGCGGAGGCCGGAGCATCAATTATCCATCTCCATGCACGCGATCCGGAAACGGGCAAGCCGGATCCGAGGCCCGAAACCTTCAAACAATTTCTGCCGGTCATCAAGCAGGCGACCGACGCGGTCGTGAACGTTTCAACAGGTGGCGGTCTCGGAATGAGCATCGATGAACGGCTGCTTGCGGCCACGGATGCCAGTCCTGAGATGGCATCGCTCAACATGGGGTCGATAAATTTCGGGATCTTCCCGATGCTTCAGAAATACCATGAGTTCCAGTTCGACTGGGAGCGCCCTTTTCTGGAAATGACCGAGGATTTCATCTTTCCGAACACCTTCCGGACCATCCGCTACGCGATAGAAAAGCTTGGTGGTGAGCATGGAACCAAATTCGAATTCGAGTGTTATGATCTCGGCCACCTCTACACCGTAAAATGGTTCGTCGATCAGGGACTGATCAAACCGCCTTTCTTTATCCAGATGGTCTTCGGAATTTTGGGTGGAATGGGCGCAGATATCGACAATCTCGTTCATCTTCACAAGAAAGCAAACGAACTGTTTGGTGCCGATTCCTACGAGTGGTCCGTTTTGGCGGCAGGCCGCCACCAAATGCCGTTCGCAACTCAAAGCGCAATACTTGGCGGCAATCTCCGCGTTGGTCTGGAAGACAGCCTTTTCATCGGCAAAGGTGAATTGGCGACGTCCAATGCACAGCAGGTAAAGCGCGTTCGTACAATCATTGAAAATCTGGGACTGACGGTGGCTGCCCCGGCCGAAGCACGCGAGCGTCTGGGTTTGAAAGGGGCTGACCGTGTCGGATTTTGAAGAGGACAGACCATGCAGACGAAACTGCTGATAAACGGCGAACTGGTGGACGGTGACGGCGAGGCGCGGAGTGTGCTCGACCCCGCAACAGGCAATGAAGTTGCCAAGGTAAAAGATGCCAGCCCCGAACAGGTCGTAGCGGCAGTTAGAGGTTCAGCGGAAGCCTTTGAAACATTCTCGTCGTCCTCGCCTGCGGAACGTTCGGCTCTTCTCCTGCAGATCGCGGATGCTATTGAAACCAATAGCCGGGAGCTTGCTGAGCTTGAAAGCCTTGATGTTGGCAAGCCTTGGCCATCGGCACATGACGACGAAATGCCTTTGACAATCGATGTTTTCCGTTTCTTTGCAGGCGCGGCAAGAACGATGACGGGGTCTGCGGCAGGTGAATATGTTGCCGGCCACACGTCCATGATCCGCCGAGATCCGGTGGGGCCGGTCGCGGCCATCGCGCCCTGGAACTACCCTTTGATGATGGCTGCCTGGAAACTGGCCGCACCTATCGCGGCCGGATGCTCTATCGTCCTCAAGCCGTCAGAGCTGACGCCCCTATCAACCTTGCGAATGGCAGAGCTTCTTAAAGACATCTTGCCAGCCGGGCTGTTGAATGTCGTTCATGGCCCAGGACCCACCGTTGGTGATCAACTCATCAACAGTCCTCAGATGGAAGCGATCAGCGTCACGGGGTCGCCTGCAACGGGAATGGCCGCGATGCGGGCCGCTTCCAATCAGATCCGGCATGTTCACTTGGAATTGGGGGGCAAAGCGCCGGTGATCGTCTTTGACGATGCCGATCTCGAAGCTGTTGCCGAGACCATTCGCTACGGCAGCTTTTTCAATGCGGGGCAGGACTGTGCGCAGCCATGCCGGATTCTTGTTGCCGAAGCCTCTTATGAGAAACTGCTGACTGCGATTGTCAACCAGGTCGACCAGATACAAGTCGGTGCCCCCAAGACAGAGGGTACGGAGATGGGGCCTCTTGTGTCTTCAGGTCACAGGAGCCGTGTGGCCGCCTTCGTGGACCGAGCGCGGTCTTCCTGCAAAGTGGTCGCTGGGGGCGAAAGCGGCGAGGGGAGTGGTTTCTTCTATAGACCTACCATTGTTGCAGATGCAGACAACAATTCTGAGATTTCGCGAAATGAAGTGTTTGGACCCGTCGTATCGGTCTCACGGTTTGGCGACGCTGACGAGGCACTGAAAACGGCGAATTCCGGATCTTACGGGCTGGCATCCTCCGTCTGGACAAAGGATGTCGGACTTGCAATGCGTATGACGTCGAAGCTGCGCTACGGTTTCACCTGGGTCAACACGCACGGTGTAGCGACACCAGAGATGCCGTGGGCTGCCATGAAAGGGTCGGGTACCGGCTGCGACATGTCAGTCTATGCACTGGACGCCTACACATCAATCCGTCACGTCATGGTAGCGCACTGATGAGGCTTTCAGGGAAGAAGGCTTTCGTTACCGGAGGACGGTCTGGCATTGGACGGGGTATCGTCGACACCTTTCGCGCCGAGGGAGCGGACGTTGTCGCCTGTGGTCGCGGGGAGCAGCCTGACGGATTTGAAGCGCGCTGGATTCGCCTCGATGTTTCCGACCCGAACGCTGTTTTTGATGCGGCAAGATCTCTCGGTGCACTCGATGTTGTGGTGAACAATGCAGGCGTTCAGGTCGAAAAAACGGTTGTGGACAGTTCCGATGAGGACTGGGACCAGGTTATCGGAACCAATGCACGCGGCGTCTTCAATGTTTGTCGGGCGTTCATACCGCAAATGTCTTTGGGCGGTTCAATCATAAATATCGGATCAATTTCCGGATCAGTCGCCGATCCATCCATGGCTCTTTACAATGCTTCCAAAGCGTTTGTGCATGGGCTGACGCGTTCGGTTGCCGTCGATCATGGTCCGGCTGTCAGATGTAATGCAATCTGCCCGGGTTGGATCGAAACAGGCATGCTGGAAGCCGGATTCGACCTCGCGATGGATCCGAAGAAGGCCGAGACTGATGCGATCGCACGTCATCCAATCCGGCGTTTCGGCAAACCATCAGACATTGCAGCGATGGCAGTTTGGCTTGCTTCTGACGATGCGAGCTTTGCTACGGGGCAAATGTTCACACTCGATGGCGGTATGACTGCTGCCTCACCGCTTAACCCTGGATTGTTCTAATGAAACGGATTTCCCATGTTGCCATTCTGGGGGCGGGCGTAATCGGCGCCAGTTGGGCAGCCTTGTTCCTGGCCTCCGGACGTAGTGTTTCAGTATTCGACCCAGACACAGATTCAGAAGGGAGCGTCCGGGCATATATCGAAAAAGCCTGGCCTGCACTTGAGAAACTCGGGCTCGTAGATCGGGCTCAACCTGATGCATTGTCATTTGCAAACACGGCCGCAAAAGCCGTTGAGGAAGCCGATTTCGTCCAGGAAAACGTTCCTGAACGTCTTCCTGTCAAACATGCTACCTATCGCGAAATCGAAGCGGCTTTGAAACAGGATACGATTGTTTCGAGTTCTACGTCCGGCCTAACGTTGGAAGCTTTGCAGGATGGTTGGAAAGACCCGGCTTGTTTTCTACTCGGACATCCATTCAATCCTCCACACTTGATCCCGCTCGTGGAACTTACCGCAAACTCAAGAACCGGCGCGAACGTTTTGGAGAGGGCGGAAACATTCTATCAGGACGTAGGGAAGGTCACGATACGCATAAACAAAGGCATGCCCGGTCACGTTGCCAACCGCTTGCAGGCCGCTGTTTGGCGGGAAGCGATTTATATGGCAATCGAAGGCGTTGCGAGTGTCGAAGATATCGATAAGGCAATGTGGGCTGGACCCGGTTTGAGGTGGGCCTCAATGGGGCCGACCATGCTGTTTCACCTTGGGGCGGGAGAAGGGGGGCTCCGGTCGTTCTGCGAGCACTTCAAGGATACGTTCAATGGTTGGTGGGACGACCTCGGTGACCCACGCTTAGACGACCAGATTGTCGAGCAACTCGTGGCTGGACTGGAAGAGCAGGCATGCGGACAAACTCCAGAAGATCTGTCGCGTGTTCGAGATAAAATGCTGGTGGCAATTCAAACTGCTACACGCGATTTACGCTAGTCGCCCAAATCTGAATTCGTCTCAGTATCATTGTGCTGGTGTGCTGTCGGACTGTGCATTGGCCAAGCCCTGAACTCAAAGGGCACACGTCCCTCGACGCGGTCCTTGTTGGGTGGCAAACCAAATTTTTGCTGATAAGAGCGACTGAAATGGACTTGGCTGTTAAACCCTGAGGCTGCCGCCACCTCACTGAGTTTCATCTCCGTTTGCGTAACCAGTCCGCGTGCACGGTCCAGTCTGATGTCGCGGTAGTACTCTACAGGCGTCTTGCGAACGAATTGAGTGAACAGACGACCCAGCTGCCGCTGCGAAATTGCTATGCGCCTGCAGATTTCTGGGATGGATATCGGGTCTTCGAGATTTGCTTCCATCAAGTCTATTGCTCTTCTAACTGTATTTGGCGTCACTTGTCCCGTAGGTTCGATCACCTTAGGATTCTGCGATCTGCCGGGTCCGCGTACGTCGTGATGAAACACATATCTTGCGGCCGCATTCGCAATACTCAATCCGCAAAATCTGTTCAGAAAGTACAACGCGGCATCGGAAGCCGCTGTCCCGCCACAGCACGTAAAAATTCTGCCATCAACAACAAAGAGGTCTTCCAAAACTGATGTGTTGGTCGCTGTTTCTTTAAGGGCATCGATATGCTCGTAGTGAACCGTTGCCCTCTTGTCGTTCAAAAGGCCGGCATTCGCCAAAACGAAAGCGCCAGTGTCAATTCCACCGATTGTCCTCCCATCGCGCGCCCACCGTTTCAGCGATGAAGTAATGACATCCGCATAGCTTTGTTCGGGCGTCCAGCTCGAACTGACCACGACAAGGTCGGCTTTTAACGAGGCGGCATCTGTCAATGCCTTTGTATGTACTTCGAGGCCACTGCTGGATGGTAAAAGTCCTCCTTGAGCCGAATAAATATTCCATTGGAATTTCGAAGACCCAATCAGGTAGTTTGCAGCTCGAAAGGGATCGATAAACGACATGGTCGCAGCAAGATTGAAGTAGGGTGTCGCAAGAATGACCAATTCCAAAACATAGATCCAATCAGGAGGCCAACGCCGCGTTTCTTGAACTATCAAAGTACCAAAAAGCGCGCTTACGGTGAAGTTCAACTGGCCAGCTTACATTAACCCAGGCTCAGACCGAGACATATCTCGCCCGCTATTTCTGTTTTGCCAAATGCCCTCTTTGAGTGAGTTGTCCCGAAGAGAGTGAAGGTCGCTTTCAGGCGGAACAAAATCCACAGGACTGACCTTGTAGCGCTAGTGGGGTGCGTCGACTGTGATCAGCTCCAGAAACTGTTGCAGAACAGGTGATTGATTCCGATCACCGCGCCACACAGCGCAAATTGGCGAGGAGTAGCGGAAAATATCTGACCGTAACTCCTTGAATTCGTAGAGCGCCTGGCTCGTGCAATGAGTTGGAAAAAAACCGAGATAAACCCCCGCTCCTACCAAAGCCAGTACAGCTTCGGTTTGAAAAACGATGGTCCCAACCGGGAAATTTTGTTTGAGGTTTCGTATTTTGTTGCTTTCAAAATAGCCGCGATAGACCAGCGCGTGTTCTAGAATTTCTTCCTGGCTCAGGTCTTTCCCGGCATCAAGCGCAACCGACATCGGGTGTTCACCGGCGCAAAATAGCCCCACCTCCTCATCATACAGGTGACGATACTTCAAACTGGGATGACGCTGGTAATCCGGCACAATTCCAAAATGCAGCTTCCCGTCGATGACTGCCCGCTCCACTTCAGCCGGTGTTCCAGTCATCAGGCTGACATCGACCTCCGGCGCATCGTCTTTGAAACGCCGTATTGCTGAGACCAAAGGATTGCGTTCGTCTGACAACGTGTAATCGATCATGCCTATGTCGATTTTCCCGACAAGCTGTCGGTTGATCGAAGCGACACTGGTGGCAAACTCATCGGCCGCGGCGAGGAGCCGCTCTATATGTTCCAATGCGATTTCGCCCTGTTGGGTAAGAGAAAAACCACTTCTTCCACGATGACAAAGTCGGATACCAAGGCGCGTTTCCAGATCAGAAATCTGTCTTGAAATCGTTGAAGCCCCAACGCCAAGCTCTGTTTGGGCCGCAGAAAGACCGGAGCACTCGATAACGGTTTTGAAGACCCGCATCAGACGAATATCTGCACCGCTAACGGTTCCTGAAAAAGCATTCTTTCGTCGGGCCATGGTTCAAATACACCTCAAAAAATCGCATGCATTTTTATGCAAGTATTCTTTGGATTGTTCAACTTTGTGACGATTAAAAACCGCATTATTCAGTTCCAAACATCTTGTTGAGGAGCGACATATGGTGAACCCAAAACTCGAAGCTCTCAGGGAAAAGTTCGGCAACGCCGATGGCGGGACATTGTTCACACCAAAGTATCAGAAGATCGCCTCGAAAATTTTCTCCGAAGGCGGAAAGCGACCAGCCCCTTATTCCGGAATTCCGACACTTCTCGATGCTCCGCAAGCGACTTTGGAACAGGCGAGCGAGCTTCAGGTTGCCCTTTACGGTGCGCCTATGGATCTGGGCGTTACAAATCGAAACGGCGCTCGTTTCGGGCCGCGAGCTTTGCGCTCCATCGAGCGCGTAGGCCCTTACAATGATGCTCTCGAAACAGCTCCATTGCACGAAATGGCTGTCGCTGATCTTGGCGATGTGCCCTTCAGCAGCCGGTTCGACCTTGGCCTAAGTCACGAAGAAATTGAAAATTTCGTGAGGCAGATTGTTCTTGCCGGGGCGATACCAATCGGTGTTGGCGGCGATCATTCCATCACGCATCCAATCTTGCGTGCGGTCGGCCAAAACGAACCTGTGGGCATGGTGCATATCGATGCGCATTGCGATACGGGCGGCGCTTATGAGAATGAGAAATTCCACCATGGCGGGCCTTTCCGTAACGCTGTGCTGGATGGCGTTTTGTCGCCTGAGCGTACGATCCAGATCGGTATTCGCGGTGCCGCCGGTTATATCTGGGAGTTTTCTGAAATGTCCGGCATGACGGTGGTCGAAGCCAAAGACATAACAGATGCAAATTTTCCGGACATAATTGAGAAAGCGCGTCAGGTTGTCGGAAGTGGCCCGACCTATCTGTCCTTTGATATCGACAGTCTGGATCCCGCCTTTGCCCCCGGCACCGGCACACCGGAAATAGGCGGCCTGACCTCGCGGGAAGCACTGCGTCTGATCCGCGGTCTCAAGGGCCTCAATTTCGTTGGTGGCGACGTTGTTGAAGTTGCTCCTGCCTATGATCAAAGCACCAACACTGCCCATGCAGGTGCTCAGATGCTCTTCGAAATCTTGAGCCTCATGCAGTTTTCACCCTCCCTTCCCAGGACACAAGGAAAAGACGTATGACCATCGAACGCTTTGAGAAAGGAAGCCGCATGAGCCAGGCGGTGGTTCATGGTAACACCGTCTATCTGGCAGGTCAGATTGGCGAAGGCCCGGACATGACACGTCAAACACAGTCCATGCTGGCCGAAGTGGATCGTCTCCTGGCATCTGTGGGAAGCAGCAAGTCCAGCATATTGTCCGCACAGATCTGGGTTTCCGACATGGGAGATGTTGACGCTATGAACAACGTCTGGGATGCATGGATCGATGTGCAAAATCCACCAGCGCGCGCTTGTGTGGAAAGTAAGCTCGTTTCGCCTGATTTCTTGGTCGAAGTCATGATTATCGCCGCCAAGGAATAGCGGCTCGTGGGGGCGCAAGGGTCGGAGTGTCGTTGACGCTTAGGCTTGGGGGACCCTTGTTTGTTGCGGTCGACGATTTCTTCCCGCGGCCTTTGCGGGACTACCCTTGCGACACGCGGTTGGTTGTGCCTTTCGCTGAAACGACAGAGCCTTGATTTTGGCTGGCCATTCAGACCAGCCTCACAACGGCTCTCCATGAAAAGCGCAACAATTCCTCTGTTTCTGCGTCTCTTCAGACTAGTCGACGGGAAAGACAGCTAATCGAGCCGGATCAGCAGTCAGGTGGACGAGATCTCCTACCTGGAATTCGCTGTCATCGGAGGCCGAACCGCGCACCCGGATTTCCTGATCCTTTACACTGACGAGCCACTCTTTGAAGGCGCCGAGATCACGGGCAAACACAACACGCCCGGTTGACCCCTCATTTGCCTGCGCTGGACGCAAGGAAATGTTCTCTGCTCGCACAGCAACGTTGACAGCTGTGCCGGGTTCATAGTCAGCCGCCGCTTTGAAGCTATTCCCAAAGATTGCCAGTTGCCTGTTCTGACCAATCTCGGCTTGAACAAGGTTTGCAGCACCAATGAAATCAGCCACCAGGCTGTTGGCTGGTTGGCGGTAAACTTGAGTTGGTGTGGCTGCCTGTTGAACCTTCCCGTGGTCCAGAACCACAAGTTCATCAGCCAGCATCATTGCTTCGGTTTGATCGTGCGTGACCAAAACCGTTGTAACTCCGAATTTTTGCTGCAACCTACGCAGTTCAATCTGCATGTTGTCGCGAAGTTTCGCATCCAGTGCAGACAATGGTTCGTCCAGAAGAAATAGCTTTGGTTTGATTGCGAGTGCTCGGGCAATTGCCACTCTCTGTCGCTGTCCGCCTGACAGCGCCGAAACGGTGCGATCTGCAATGTGGGGAAGCTCAACAACGTTGAGAAGTTCTTCTACACGTTCACGCTGTTCCTTTGCCGTCGTTTTGCGAAGTTTCAGCCCATACGCGATGTTTTCAGCGACACTCATGTGAGGGAACAAAGCAAGCGATTGGAATACCATTCCGAACCCACGCTTGTGCGGCGGCACTTCTGAGATATCGGCGCCATCCAGCAGCAAACGCCCTTCCGTGGGTTTTTCAAAACCAGCGATAATCCTCAGCAGTGTTGTCTTGCCGCAGCCGGATGGTCCCAAAAGACAGACAAACGATCCACGTTCAATCTTCAGGTCAACTCGATTAAGCGCAGTTACGGGCCCGAACGACTTTGAAACCGCCTCAATGTTCAAATGCGTATTAGTCACGTTGAGCCTTTTGTCAGAACAGGTTGCCACGTCCGGCGATCAGCTTGTCGACAAGCAGCACCAGGAAAACATCAACCACAATTATGAAGACGGAAAGCGCCAGAGTCGCAGGATCCAGCGACGACACTGTTCGACTGTACATCCAGATGGGCAACGTGCTGACATCAATCGTGTACATGAAGAAGGTGACGGTGAATTCGTTGAAACTTATTATGAGCGCAAAGATCAAACCGGCGAGAATGCCGGCTTTCATCAGCGGGATGACAACATCCCAAATCGCCCGTAGTGGCGACGCGCCGAGTGAAATCGCGGCTTCTTCGATTTCGACGCTGATGCCATTCATGGCGCTCAAGCAGTTGCGCAAGACAAACGGCAATACAAGCGCAATATGCGGAATCGCAATTCGCCATATGCCGAGATCCAGTTGCAGACTTTCGGCAATGAGGAGAAAGGCTATGCCCAGCATCACCAATGGAAACACCAAGGGCAAAGTGAATAGCAGTTCCATGCCTTCACGCAAGTTTCGGCCGCTGCGCGCCAGCGCATAGGCAAGCGGAACACAAACCAGTGTTGAAATGACCATCACCAAAAACGCGACCAGGAGGCTCGTAATGGTGGAATCGACGACCGATTGCGCGCTGGATGGGTCCTCGTTTGTGAACAGCTGCAAGACTTCGAAATACCAGCGGAACGAAAACTCCGTGGGGGGAAAACTCGAATATTCGGATGCGGAAAACGACATGATCGTCACAACGATCACCGGCAGCGCGGAAATGAGAATTCCAATGCTTGCCAGAAAAAGAACCACGAACCGGTAGGTTCCACCACCCTCTGTTGGGAGAAGTCCGACCCGCATCAACTGGATTCCTTTGCAGTTGTCGTCAATCGAACCAGCCAGGAAGAGGCGACAAGAACGATCAGTGTCAAAACAATGAGGATCATTCCGGCAGCGGCAGCGCCCGACCAGTTGAACAGGGGAGAGATCATGTCGCGTATGACCAAGCCCATCATCTGTACGCGGCGTCCGCCAAGAAGCAAAGGAATGGCAAAAGCGCTGGCGTTGAACGCAAAGACAATGGAAGCTGCCCCGACAAGTCCAGGTCGTAAAAGGGGGACTGTAACGTCCCTGAAGGTGCGCCAATGTCCGGCCCCCAAGGAACTTGCTGCCTCCAGGTATTCCGGTGAAATGGCTCTTACAGCTCCGACGATCGGAAAGACAGCAAGCGGTAAGGACGTTTGCACAAGCCCCAGCAAAACGCCTGTCTCGTTGAAAAGCAGAAACAACGGACGTTCGATAATCCCCATTGCCTTAAGGGTCGAGTTCAGGACACCGGATGGGCCAAGTAGCAGGATCCAGCCATAGGCTTGGACCAAGAGGTTCAAGATGAGCGGTAGAAGGATGGAAATTGTCAGCAACCGCCTGAAAAACGAGCTGCGTAACGATGTCATGACAAAGGCCAGCGGCACTGCGAGAACCATCACGATAATCGTCGCGATAAACGCCAGTTTCAGGGTCAGCCAAACGGATCTGCCGAAAAACGGAGTCATCAAATCCCGATAGGCCTGGATCGATAGTCCTTCAATTGTTCCCTGTTCAGCCGACAGCGAAAAACGCAGTATGTAGAAACACGCTCCCAGAAACGGAAGAATGGCAATAAATGCAGGCGCTGCGAACAGCAGCGCCTGTTTCTTTGGAAGAAATTCAGTCGACACGATTGAGGGTCACTTAAATCCTTGCCTTCTAAGACAAGGTTTGTTGATAGGTCGCAATCCACTTTTCCCGAACGTCAGCGACAAAGGCTTTGTCATGTACAACGGCTTTTTCGCTTAACTGTTCAGGCTTGATGATAAACGGACTTGCCTTTGCCGCTTCACTCATCACGGCCTGCTGGTTGATCGGCCCGTTTAGGACGGCCTCGGCCATCACGCCTTGAACCTTGTCGTCTAGAGTGTAGTTGATGAAAGCATGCACTACGTCGTCGTCACCTGGTTTGGATTTCGGCACGATCGTATACATCAGATCCGCGAAAAAGCCTTCGTCAAGGTCGTAGGTTGCCCCCATGTTGGACTCTGCCGGATTGGCAAGTTCTTTGGCAAAAAATGCTGGTGCGTATACGCCGCCAATGTCGAGGGCGTCGGATCGGAACAGTTCCGAGATCTGGCCCGGATTTTCTCCAAAGGTCAATATGCTGCTTCTCAGTTCAGCAAGCTTGGCGAAGGCTTCTTCGGAGTTCGTTCCATCTCCGCCAATCATCTTACCTGTTGCAAAAATCGTATCCAGCGCATCTGTCCAGGTTGCTGGTGGCAGGAACAGGCGACCAGCGTGGGCTGTATCCCACATTTCTGCATAAGACTTCGGTGCTTCCTTGAAAGTTTTCGTATTGTAGATCATGCCACCGGTCCAAAGCAGGTAACCGATGCCGTGACCTTCCGCACCTGAACGGAAGCGCGGATCTACTTTTTCAAGATTTGGCAGCATGTTGAGGTCGGGTTTTGCCAACAGACCGTCACCGGCAAGTTCAACCGCACCCACGCCGGCCAGCGTAATCACGTCGTATTGCGCCTTGCCACCAGAAGCCCTGAGTTTTGCGACCATCTCCGAGGTTGAACCGGTTCGGTCGGCAATGACTTTTGCGCCCGTCATTTCCTCAAAGGGTTTTGCTATGTTCTCAAGAATTGCCAGTCCGGTATTGTCGGACCAGGTCAAGAGCCGGATTTCCTTGCCGCTGAAATCGCTTTTACCGGCGGCTGTTACAACTGAAGGCATCGCGAGTGTTGCTGCAGTAGCAGCACTTGCCTTCAGGATGCCTCGTCGGGTTAGTTTGAAAGTCACGGTTCCACCTCTGATTTTCGGTCTTATGCGACCGCTTCGAATTATCTGAGGTAAGCTCCGGTCTTGTCGTTTGCATTAACACTTCATTGAATCGAATTTTTCTTGCAAAAAAATACAAGCTTCACGATTTGGATGAAAAAGTATGCACGACTGAACTGCTTTTCATCAGATTGGCTCAGAAGTGATCAAAGTCATGGGTGGCGAACAGCTCGTCTCACCGCGTGTTCCTGCCAAATTTATGAGGATATTTGGTCACATAGCAGGACAGGTTGAGGGCGAGGCGCTCCGGCCCGAGCAGTCCGCCTTTTTCAGAAATAGATACGTTCATATTTATCCATGTTTTGATTGATAAGTTTCCATTTGAAGGAGGCTTGCGCGAACTATGGTCGTTTTTGCGCGCTTTCAACAAGCGTGCAGGCACAAATTCACAACGCAAGCGTGGCAACTTCGAAATTGAATCTGAATCTTATCGACACAGCCACGCCTCCGATCCCGGAGGCGACAGATTGGTTGTCGGCATATGACGGACGGTTGGGTCCAGTTCTCAATTTGAGTCAAGCGGTTCCAGGTGACCCGCCGCCGTTGGTGTTTTTGGAAAAGATCGGATTGGCTGCAAGTACTACAGAGGCAACGCAGTACGGCGACATCTTCGGTGACGATCGACTTAGAACCGCTTACGCTGCAAATTGCTCCAGTCTGTTTAAAGCTCCGATTGATTTTGAAGAGGTTGCAATTACCGCAGGCTGCAACCAGGCATTCTTTGTCTCAATCATGGCGCTTGCCGCAGCTGGCGATGCCATCCTTTTGCCGGTCCCCTGGTATTTCAATCACAAGATGACCCTTGATATGCTGGGTATCGAGGCGAGACCCCTGCCGTTGCATGCTGAAAACGGCTTCTTGCCAGATGTGCAAGATGCCGCAGAGCTGATTGACAACAGTGTTAAGGCCATTGTCCTCGTGACGCCCAACAACCCCACGGGAGCCGTCTATCCATCTGGCTTGATTGAGGCTTTCTTCAATCTTGCCCATGAAAAAGGCATCAAACTGATCCTGGACGAGACTTATCGCGATTTTCTGATTGACGATGCTGCCCCTCATGGTTTGTTCAAGGATCGACGTTGGCAGGACACACTCGTAAGTCTTTACAGCTTCTCCAAAAGCTACGCCATTCCTGGGCACCGCCTCGGCGCTTTGACCGCGTCCAGGAAAGTGCTGCGTGAAGTTGGCAAGATCCTTGATTGTGTTCAGATTTGCCCGGCACGGGCGGCACAGATATCTCTACCCTGGGCCATGGCGAACTTGGGTGATTGGCGCGCTGAGATCAATGCACAAATCGCAGAGAGGGCAGCAGCCTTCCGCAAGGCACTTGCTCATCATCCTGCTTGGAAGATCGAGCAAATCGGTGCCTACTTTGCCTATGTCCGTCACCCCTTTTCTGATGTTTCAGGGGCCAGGGTCGCTGAGTGGTTGGCCGGGAGCTGCGGCGTCCTGGCCCTTCCAGGCAGCTATTTTGGACCTAGCCAGGACCAGTATTTGAGGTTTGCCTTCGCAAATGTCAGTTGTCGAACCATTGAGCAACTGCCAACCAGGCTTGAGGCCTTTTCACGTGCGGCATCCGATACCTGCGCCAACTAAGTGGACCGGATCAGTCGCAAAGGGACGACTTGCTGCTACCCAACTCAAATTCCTCGGTGAAATGTTGAAGTGATGGTTGTCAAACGTTTTTTGGTACGATGTGCCCGCAAACAGATACACGGTATCTGTGTGCGGAAAACTGGGCAAACGTAAGCTATTGCTGACGCACAATTATTCCCGGTTGGGCCTGCCTGAGGATGAGGGCCCGGTTGCCGCCCTGGAAATCAACTGATTGGCACATACGGGACATCGCACCATGTCGGACGTGACATCCGCATCCTTATTATATTGAAAATCTAAATTCTGATTCTGTTTTTTATCCGTTTATTCTGAAATGAAGAGATTGTACCAAACCTGCAAATACAGAACGCAGGAGCAAACCCATGAAGTCTATGTCTCTGAACAGCTATGGTGCGGACTCGGTTTTTGAACTGGCCGAGATCGATAAACCCGTGGCGAAACCGGGCCATGTCCTCGTCAGAATTGCCGCCACCAGCGTCAATACTGTTGACACCATGATCCGAAACATGGGCACGGATCTCCCTCTATCGCCAGCCCTGCCTGCCGTTCTGGGCATGGATTTTGCCGGTACAGTTGAAGCTGTGGGCGAGGGCGTCGCAGGGTTTGAAGCAGGCGATGAGGTCTATGGATGTGCAGGCGGTCTGTTGGGACTTCAGGGAACTCTTGCGCAATACATCTGTGCTGACGCGCGCTTGGTCGCGCACAAGCCAAAAGCGCTTTCGATGCGCGAGGCAGCGGCGCTGCCTCTTGTCGGGATCACCGCCTATGAGGGTTTGACCCGGGCCAATGTGTCAAAAGGGCAGAAGGTTCTGATCCAGGGTGGTGCAGGCGGTGTCGGTCATGTTGCTGTGCAATTGGCCAATCACATGGGTGCGGACGTGACAGCCACGGGTACCGGAACTGCGCAATTGACGCTGATCTCCGATCTCGGAGCACGTCCGGTTGACTTCATGACCGCGAAAACCGCTGATGTTGTGGCAGACAATACCGGCGGCGTTGGATTTGATGTGGTCTTTGACACCGTGGGCGGTGCCAATATGGCCAACTCCTTCGAAGCAGCGAAACTCAACGGTCACGTATCTTCAACCGTCGCGCTTTTGGAGATTGACCTGACACCCGCGCATTTCAAGGGACTGTCGCTGCATGTGGTTTTCATGCTGTTGCCGATGATACACGATGTGGGCCGCGAAGTTCATGGCTACATCCTCAAATCCCTTGCTGAAGCTGTGGATGCTGGCGCGGTGAAGCCCGTACTGGACGAGAAGGAATTCGGATTTGCCGATGTCAACGAGGCCTATGCACGTCTCGAGAGTGGGCAAGCAATCGGCAAAGTTGTCATCGAACTCTAGCTTCCTGATAAGACAGTGGTGTGCTGGCCGTATCTGCGATGCGGTTGCCGGCAAAAACAACACTAGAACATACGGGCATTTCAGCACATCTGCCTGTCAACGACACAGCAGGAAGGTGCTTTTGATGGCCAAGATCATTGTTTACTACGCGCATCCTGGCCAGACATTCAGCCGGGCGAACCGCGCAATGGCGAAGCGGTCCAGCAACATCGAAGGCATTACTTTTGTAGACCTTTATGCGGAATATCCGCGTCATGATATTGATGTCGGCAAGGAACAGACGCGCCTTCTGGAGCACGATGTGATCGTGTTCCAGTTTCCACTTTATTGGTATTCCACACCAAGTCTTTTGAAGGAATGGCAGGATCTCGTGCTGCAGCACGGTTTTGCCTATGGCCACGGTGGTGACAAGCTTGCGGGTAAGACTTTGCTTCTGGCTATCACAGCCGGCGGCTCTGATGAGGCCTATACACGAGATGGCTATCAGCAGCATACGATGCGCACGTTCCTGACGCCGCTCGAGCAGACAGCTGGACTGTGCCAGATGCGTTTTCCACCGCCTTACGTGCTGTTTGGTGCACTGAAGGCGGGCGAGGGCGCTGAACTGACACATCACATCGATGGGTATGTCGAGCTCCTGACCCGGATCCGGGATGACAAATTCAAGCTAAAAGATGCAACCGCTGAAGAGCTTACTTGCGCCAGCGACATTCTTAGCCTCAGCGAGGAGTGATGCATGACCGATTTTCTGCTTCTGGCCTTTGTTTTTCTGGTCGCCGGTGTGGTTGCTGTGCCGATCGCTTCGCGGCTGGGTCTGGGCTCCGTTCTCGGATACCTGATCGCCGGCATTGTCATCAGTCCACTTTTGGCCACGCTGGGCGTTGATGTGATCTCCATTCAGCACTTCGCTGAATTCGGCGTTGTGATGATGCTGTTTTTGGTGGGTTTGGAACTGGAACCCAGAATGCTCTGGAACATGCGCGCCAAGCTGCTTGGCCTAGGCGGCCTGCAGGTAGGGGGCACAACAGTTTTGGTCATGGGCGTGGCCATGATCCTGGGGCAACCGTGGACCATTTCGCTTGCGATAGGCCTTGTGCTTGCGCTTTCCTCGACAGCAATTGTGCTGCAGACTTTGAATGAAAAGGGTTTGATGCGTTCCAACGGTGGACAATCAAGCTTTTCGGTCCTGCTGTTCCAGGATATCGCGGTCATTCCAATGCTGGCATTTGTCCCGCTGCTCGCCATGCCGGAGCTCATGGATTTGGCAGCTGGCGGGGGCCATGGAGCCGGCGCACATGTAGCCGATGGGCATGGCGGCAGTCACGCAAGCGACCATGGGCAAGGGGACCACGGCGCGTCCATAAGCCTGGTGGATGGCTTGCCGGGCTGGCAAGCTGCTCTGATAACCATCGGCGCGATCGGAGCCGTGATCCTTGGCGGTGTTTATCTGACGCGTCCGCTATTCCGATTTATCGCCATGGCAGGTCTGCGCGAACTGTTTGTTGCCGCAGCTCTGATGTTCGTTATCGGAATTGCACTGCTGATGACACTGGTGGGGCTTTCGCCTGCTCTGGGCACCTTTCTTGCGGGCGTGGTGTTGGCCAACAGCGAATATCGTCATGAATTGGAATCCGATATTGATCCGTTCCGTGGCCTGCTTTTGGGCTTGTTCTTCATCACTGTGGGCGCAGCGATCGATTTCGAGTTACTCCTCGGCAATTTAGCTTCGATCCTGGGCATGACTTTTGGGCTTATTGCACTCAAATCTCTTGTTCTATTGGCGCTGGCTTGGATGTTTAAGCTGCAAGGGGCGGACAAATGGCTCTTCGGGCTGGGGCTTGCGCAAGCCGGTGAATTTGGTTTCGTTCTCCTGTCCTTCACGGTTGCCAATGATGTTATTCCTCAGAACCTGGCGGATCAGCTGTTGTTGATTGTGGCTCTGTCCATGCTGCTGACGCCGGGGCTGTTTATCCTCTATGAGAAGGTCATTGCGCCACGTTTTGTGAAAACGCAGGAACGTGATGCGGACCAGATCGATGAAGTGGGAGAGGTGATCATTGCAGGTCACGGCCGTTTTGGAGGGATCGTCAACCGGATGCTGCGCGCAACGGGCTACTCCACCACCGTTGTCGACTACAATGCCGGCCATTTGGATATGTTGCGCAGCTTTGGCTTCAAGGCGTTTTTCGGAGATGCAACACGCCCCGATTTGATCCACGCAGCCGGTATTGAGAAGGCGAAGCTTCTGATCGTTGCCATCGACGGCAAAGAGCAGATTAACGCACTGGTCCATTACGTACGCGAAAACTATCCCCACGTGCCTGTCATCGCCCGCGCGGTTGATCGGCAGCATGTTTATGATCTCTTTGCTATGGGCTGCGTTGAAATCATTCGTGAAACATTTGATTCCAGCGTGCGTACAGGGCGTTCTGCGTTGGAGCGGCTTGGGATGCACCCATTTGATGCCGAACTGGCGGCGCGGAAATTTGCAGAGGACGACCGTCATATCCTTAAAGAGATGGCGCTTGTTCATGATCCCAAGATACCGGTCAGTCAAAACACCGCTTATATCGAAAAGTCCAAAACTCTCATGAAAGAGCGTGAGGAGCAGATATTCGGGAAACGCGACGTTTTTGATCTCAGCACCGACCGTGGCTGGCATCCGCCGACCGAAGAGGATCTGGAAGCGATACTTGCGGACCACGAGGCGAAGGCGCCGTAAGGTGCTCTTCGCAAACACGCCCCTATGAATGTTTCGGGACAGGCTGGAAATCCGCGTCGGCCGGGATGATCGCTAATTATGATAAAAAACAGAATTATGAATTCAATTTTAGTCCGTTTAATTATGATTTCGATAAAATAAGTATGTGGTCAGGCACAATAACCGCATACTGATAAGGACTAGCTGTCATGTCGCAGACTTCCCTACACCACGCCCGCACCATTGAGCGGCCTTCGCGTGAGGCGATGTTGCAACGCGCGCCTTCCGTTCAGCGTTTCTGGACCGAGAACAAAGAACTTTTCGCCAAAGCCTGGTCCGAATGGGACGGCGGCCACAACAGCGGATCTCCGGCGCTGGATAGCTCGATCTTCGATCCGCGTCTACGCGATACCATTGAGGCAGCGTGGATCGATCCGACCAAAGAAAACAAGGTCAAAGAGCTTTGGAAAGAAGTCTTCCCAGGCGTCTATCGCACGCAGTTTTTCAATGTAGACCAACTTCACACTCTGCGCGCTTATATGGATGCGGTCGGGGAGGCTGAGATTCCCTTGCGCCCACCCTATGGCATCGTCCTCAATCGTGGCGGCGCCATGCTTGATCCTCGCTCAGAGGGCTATCTTGCCGCACCAACATTCCAGGCGTTCTATCAGGAGCTGATGAACCGGTACATGCGTCCCGTATCACGTCTGTTGTTTCCAGATGTCGTCGGCTTCGACACACAGACATTCGGATTCTCAATCCAATGGCAGGAGAATAAGGACACGTCTTTGCGGCCGCACTCGGATGCTTCGGCGGTAACGTTGAACATCAATCTGAACCTACCCGGTGAAGACTATTCCGGTTCTGCCGTCAGTTTCATTGATCCTGCCACCCGCCGGATTGAAAAACTCACGTTTGAACCCGGAACAGCATTGATCCACCACGGTAGCGTGCCCCATGCATCGGAGCCCATTACCAGCGGCGAACGCTTCAACTTCGTTCTTTGGCTTTACGGAGATCATGGGCAGCTACCGATCGAAGGCGCGTCTGTGCCCAAAATTGAACCCACGGAACGCTGGAGCTTGCCAGACGTCAAAAACGATGGTTTTGCGCCCTTTTAAGCTCTGAATCTCGAAGAATCGCGGAGCGGCTAAATTGCTTCGCGATTTTTCGGTTGAGGCTTGCGGTTTTCCCGACCAGACGGTCCTGGTGCAGGACGTCAGGCATGGCCGGCAAAGCGGCGTTTTATATTTGATACTTCAATCAGCGCTACGCTCAGTGGCTGCCATGGTCACTGGACTTTTCGGGTAACTCACTTTCCCAGGGTGGGTTTTTACCGATCTTGGCGATGAGGAAATCCATGAATACCCGCACCTTGGGGGAAAGCACGTTGGATTTCGGATAGATCATCCATAATACATTTTCTTCAGCGGCTTCATAATCGGGCAGAACGCGCTTGAGCAGTCCCGAAGACAGTTCCTCGTGAACGCTCCAGAGCGCGTTCATCGAAATACCAGCTCCTGATATAGTCGCCTGCTTTTGGCTTAGCCCGTCATCCATGATCAGTTGGTTCTTTTTGTCTCCGTATTCGAACATCGCAATATCGCCCTGAGTGGATTTGAGGGGCCTGGGATCCAGATGCCCGAACGCAATGAGTTTGTGATGCGCCAGATCAGAAGGGGTTTCGGGTGTCCCATATGCGTCGAGATAAGATGGAGACGCACAAAGAATGCGTTTGCCGTCCGCCAGCTTTCTTTTTTTGAGGCTCGTTTCGGACAATGGAGCAAAGCGAAGCGCAAGGTCAAAGCTGCCCTCGGTGAGATTGAACGGAAGGTCCGAGAGGCGTAAATCCAAAGAAACTTCAGGGTACTGGGCCAGGAACTCGTGCAAGATGGGGGCGATGTACATCTGGGCAAAGGTACTCGGTGCCGTAAAGCGCAGCGTGCCGGTCGCATTCGCCGACCCATGACCCAGGGCAGCAAGGGCTGCCTCTTCCTGAGCAATTATTTCCCGTGCAAACGGCAGGAGATCCGATCCTTCGACGGATAAAGATACCTTGCGCGTGGTTCGGTGTAGCAGTTCTGAACCCACCCTGTGTTCAAGTTTGGAAAGCTTCGCGCTGGCAACTGCAGGGGCCATGCCCAGCTTTCGACCTGCCGCGCTGATGTTCAGTAACTCGGCTGCGAGGATAAACAATCGCAGTTCATCTGTATCAATGCCCATTATATCAAATTTCCGAATTCTGAATACTTTAATAGCCGCTTTATTTGTTAAATACCAGAAGTCATAACATAAACAAACCCGCGTCACGCTCGACACCGATAGCCCCAAATCGTTTTCAACAGTCCCCACACCTTTGGTGCAGGGCAACAAAAGAAGGAAGCCCCATGAAGTACGAGAATTTTCAGACGTTCACAGTTGACGTTCAGGACTCGATTGCGACCGTGACTTTTGACTTTGGTACTGTGAACGTACAGGGGCAGGAGATGTTGGCGGATCTCAACAGCCTTGCCATGCGTCTGGAGCGCGACCGGTCAGTGAAGGTTGTTGTTTTCCAGTCGGCCAATCCTGAGGTCTGGGTATGTCACTATGACACCGAGCTGCTGAAGGACATGTCGACCGAAGCAGTGTCTCGCGATGAGGCACAACTCCTGGATCTTCAGGCTGTGTGTGAGCGCATCAGCAAAGTTCCTCAGGCCACGATTGCGAAGATCGAAGGATTTGCGCGCGGCGGTGGCCATGAGCTGGCGCTTGCTCTCGACATGCGGTTTGTTGCGCGCGGCAAATACAAGTTCATGCAAATGGAAGTCGGGATGGGCATCCTGCCCTGCGGCGGGGGCGCGTCACGCATGGCCCGCCAGACCGGGTTGGGCAAGGCGCTTGAGATCATCCTCAGCGCGCAAGACTATGACGCGGACGATGCGGAACGTTTGGGTACAATCAACAAGGCACTCGATCCCGATGAGATCGGTCCCTATGTGGATGCCCTTGCAAAGCGTATCGCCCAGTTCCCTGCCGAGTCGATCAATGCCTGTAAACAGATGGTGTATGAATCCATCGACCGCCCGATCCAGGATGCGTTGAAGGCCGAGGCCTATTGGCTTTATCAGGCCACCAGCAAAACACCTGCGGTCAAGCGCTTTGGCATTGCTGATGAGCAGGGCCTGGAACATGACATCGAAAATCAGCGCAAATGGGGTGAGCTCGTCATGAAAGTCCAGGAAATCAATTGATCTGGAGCGGAAATGTCTTGGCCACCACGTCTCGTGGTGGCCAGCGATTTATTGCGGCCTTGCAAATACCTTTGGCGAACAAAACCCAAACCTGTTTGAATTAATTGTGCTTTGGGCTGAACGGGCACAAAACAATTGGAGACCGAGATGTTGGACAGGGTTTTATTCCAAATTTCTTGCGTTGCCTTCGCGGCCCTTTTGAGCCCCGCCAGCTTGCACGCCCAGGCGTGTGGAGATCCCCAGACACCCTGTACCATCGAAGGTGGAAGCTATCATGTGATCTATCCTGAAGTGCCCGAGCCTTTGGGAATTGTGATGCATTTGCATGGTGGTGGCAGCACTGGTGCCAGCGCACTCAAGTCTGGTCTTGCGGGAGAGGCGCATTCGCGCGGCTATATTTTCGCTGCTCCAAATGGCGAGCATCCCGAAGCGCGATGGACGAAGGATTGGTCGGTCCGCGCAGACAACATGGAATTTGAGCGCGACGACGCAGAGTTTCTCGCCAGGGTTCTGACCGATATCCGGTCCAACACAGATCTCTCAGAAGCGCCGGTTCTACTGTCGGGATTTTCCCGCGGAGGATCCATGGTTTGGAATATGGCATGCTGGCAACCAGAGTTTGCTGATGCCTACGCACCTCTGGCAGGTGCTTTCTGGGAGCGGCTGCCAACGCGCTGTATGCAACCTGTGTATCTCTTTCACACTCACGGCTGGACGGACAGGGTTGTTCCCCTGGAGGGCCGATCATTCTTTGACGACACGGTTGTTCAGGGAGACGTATGGGCATCCCTCAAAGTTCTGCGCGAGATCAATGGTTGCGGCAAACGCCAACCGGAAACGAGCACTTTTGATGGTGAACTCTGGCTGAGGCACTGGACCGACTGCGATGCCGGACGCATTGACTTGATGTTGCACAAGGGAGGGCACAGTGCACCTGAAGGGTGGGGACCGCGCATGTTGGACTGGTTTGAGGAATTGGAGCTTCGCTGAGGCTTCCTGATAACCTTAAGCCGTTTGACGGAATGTCAAATTGATCCTCGGTTCTTTAACGCTTTTCATTGGCGGCACTCGATGAAGCCAATAGTCCTGGGTTTCCCCTTCCATGACAAGAAGATCGCCATGCGCGAGTTGGACCTCCAGAGTTCCCTTGTCAGCCTTGTTCTTGAACACAAAACGCCGCGTCGCGCCAAGCGATAAAGATGCAACGGGTGTTTTCTCTCCATCGCTGTGCCAACCCAGGCCTTCCTCACCTGAATGGTACAGATTCAAAAGACAGCTTTGAAATTTATGGCCACAGATCCGTTCCACGAGCTCTTTCAATTCGAGTAATGCGGGCACCCAGTGAAATACGCGCCGTTGGTTTGAATGACTGGGCGCATCGCCATACCAGGCAATTTTTCGCGCCGTGACAATATGTTTGCCGGCAAAATAATACTCGTCGTTGCGCCACTCAATATCAGACATGAGGCTGGCCAGAGCTTTGTCGGCACCTTCATGCGAGAGAATGGTGCCAAAGAAATTTGCGGTGCCGCTATGAGGCAGAATATTTCTTGGCCCAAAATCTTCGTGTGCAAAAAGATCCATCGTCGTTCATGTGTCCTCAAGCAATGTAGTGGGGAGACAGGATAGCGCTGAGCAGGTCAAAGAGCTGCCGCGCTATCCTGCTGAAGTCCTTATTGAACCTCTTGCTTTTGATCCCATGCACCAAGTTCGACTTTGTCTACTTCAAAGCAAACGTTTCGGTGCGCTTATTTTATGGCTTCAACAGACCTTCGGGCTGTGGCCACCGCCAAAATCGCCTCAGGGTGAGACTGGTATGCGGCGTTCAGACCATCGCGAAACGGGCCAGACTTCGCGTCCAGCAAACTGCGACATTGGTTGCCGAAGGCTTTCGTTTCTTCATCTGAGATGGGTTTCTCGTCCGCGAGACGCTGGTCAATTGAAACGATCGTGTCCCGAAGTGGCTTCAGCCAGGCAAAAGCGCCATCTTTTGTGACGCGATCAAACAATTGTAGCGGGCTTCCATTGAAACCGGTTTGTTCCGTTTGAAAGGTCAAGAGATGCTTATGCACTGCTTGCAGGGCTTTCGACACGTGGTCCAGCCCGGTTGATTGCGATACCTGTGTAGTCATCAACTGGATCTCCGATTAAGGGCTGAGAGTGGGGACAGATCCTTGAGCTGTCTCCACGGTTTCACCTTAGATGGGATTGTTGCTGACCGAGTACCATTGCAGGGAGCGCATACCACATATTCGCGCCATATCCCTTTGAGGCTTCGGTCTTTGGCCAAAGATCGCTGTCCAGCCTCGCGGCAAAGAGATAACGCCCTTGTTTTCACGAAGAGAATTCAACGCAAAAAACGTTAGTTGTTGCGGGTGAGGGCAAGGTTGGGATCGCCGGCGCGGGTAAGGTCCTGAACGATCTTCGGGTTGCGCATGTTGAGGGTTCTGGAGAAGGACGTTACAGCTGACAGGCGGCCAAAAATGGGCAGCACTCGACGACAGCGTTTCACCTCACGAATTTCCTTGGCTAACTGCTCGTTGCCTGCCAGGGCGGGTTGCGGCCGATGTGCTTTAGAAGGAAGTCCATGAAGACCTTCACCTTCGCGGAAAGGACGTTGGTGTGTGGATACATGAGCCAAAGGACGGTTTCCTCAGCCATGCGATAGTCCGGCAACACTCTGACGAGGTTGCCTTCGGCGAGGTCGCGGGCCACGCTCCAAAGCGAGTTTGAAGAAATACCGCTTCCAGCCAGAGTGGTGAGTTTCAGAGCCATGCCGTCGTCGACAACGAGGCGGTTGGACGAGCTTTGCGGTTCAAAAATACCTTTTTCACCCGATTGCGACACAAGCTCACGAGGCGATGCGTCCTGGAACCCTATCAGATGATGTTTCTTTAAATCATCAGGTGTTGCAGGTGTGCCAAAGACTTCAAGATAAGCCGGCGATGCACACAGTATCCGTGTGTCATCCGCCAGCTTGCGGCCTTTCATGCTGCTGTCACACAAAACCGCGTTGCGGAGTGCGAGATCAAAACTGCCCTCAATCAGATTGAGCCGGATATCGGACAATCTCAGATCGAGTTTGACGTTCGGATTAGCTTTGAAAAACTCCGGCAGGATTGGCGCTATGTAGAGCTGGGAGAAAGTGCTGGGCGCTGTAAATCGAAGCGTCCCTGCTGCTTGTGCGTCTCGCTGACCCAGTGCTGCACGAGCCGCATCTTCCTGGGCGACGATCTCCCGCGCATAGGGAAGAAATTCAGACCCCTCGAGCGAGAGCGAAACCTTCCGTGTCGATCGGTGAAGGAGATCTGCTCCGATGGACTGTTCCAACTTGGCAAGTTTTGCACTTGAGACAGCTGGAGCGAACCCAAGATCACGCCCGGCTGCACTGATATTCAGTTTTTCGGCAGCCAGAATGAAAAGACGCAGACCGTCTGTTTCCAAACCCATTATATTCAAATCCCGAATTCTGAAATGGGATCTTCGCAATTAATTTTGCAAATGACAATGGTTATGTTCCCGATAGAGGAAAAGGAAGCAAGAGCGCAGCAAGCAAAGCGAGATGGCGATGACCCAGACTGCCACAGTCAATTACCATGTACATAAGCCGGAACAGCAGGCCTTTCACCTGGACGCGGATGGCATTAAGGGAAATCTGATCTCTCCCGAACTGCGGTCCACGGACATTGCTGTCCTGGATGCCCGAGAAGGCGACATTTCAGTGTCATTTGACAAGGATTCGGTCACCTTCGCCGACGCACCGACCGTGGTGAACTTTTCCGCAGAAAGAGCACTCTGGGAAAAAACATATGACACAGAGCTAACCGAACTTCTCAAAACCAAACTTGGGGCAAAAGAAGTCATCATATTTGACCATACAATACGAGTTGACGATCCAAATGCCGTCCGTCCCCCGGCACGCAATGTTCACAGCGATTACAGCGAAGACGGTGCAAAACAGCGTCTGATCGATATCCTGGGTGGTGATCAGGCTGCCGAGTG
Organism: Labrenzia sp. THAF82; assembly: GCF_009363435.1. GTDB lineage: Bacteria > Pseudomonadota > Alphaproteobacteria > Rhizobiales > Stappiaceae > Roseibium > Roseibium porphyridii. The sequence goes on from NZ_CP045354.1 coordinate 1,979,569, forward strand.
GAGCAAAGACCACTACGCCTTTATCAATGTCTGGCGCCCTGTAGATAATCCGATCAACAGCGCGCCCCTTGGTTTCGTTCGACCTTCCAGTCTCAATGAAACTGACTGGGTGCTGCTTGATCTTATCTACCCGGACAGGAAAGGCCAGATACTCGGGCTTGTTGCCAATCCGGACCATGAATGGATTTATCAATCCAGGATGACTCCAGATGAAGTCGCAATCTTCAACATCTACGACAACTGTGGTTTGCCTTCGATTGCCCATAGCGCCCTCGATATGACCGAAGACGAAAGCGTTCACACAATCAGGAAGAGCATCGAAAGCCGAACGCTCATTAGATACTGATTGAGAGACACGAGACATGCCGGACGGAGCAAACCTTTCAGACTTTCCGATAATCAATCGGGGATACAATTCGGTGTTTTCGCCAAACCGATTGAGCATTGGCCTCGTGGTGCCAATCGAAGGCTATGCGATTGGTGCCAAGCCGACGATGGCGAAGCATATCGAGATGGCGCAACTGGCGGAATCTCTCGGCTTCTCCGCGCTTTGGTTACGCGATGTCCCGTTCGACGTGCCGTCGTTTGGAGATGTGGGGCAGATGTTCGATCCGTTTGTCTATCTCGGCACGCTTGCGGCGCTTACCAACGATATCGCTCTTGGGACTGCCAGCATCATCTTGCCGCTTCGTCATCCGGCTCATATAGCCAAAGCAGCAGCAACAGCAGATGTGTTGTCCAATGGACGTTTGATCCTGGGTGTCGCGTCGGGAGACCGCCCAGAAGAATATCCAGCTCTCAATATGAGCTTTCCTGACCGGGGAGCCCGGTTCCGCGATAGCTACCGCTACATTCGTGCCCTGGCAAATGATCGTCCGCGTTATGAGGGTCACCAGGGTGTCTTGAACGGAACCATGGACATGTTGCCCAAACCTGTCGGAGGACGCATCCCCATGCTGATCACCGGAGGCAGCCAGCAATCACCCGACTGGATTGCCGCTCACGGAGATGGATGGGTCACCTTTCCGCGTGACGTCACCTCTCAACACCGTGTCATCAGTGAGTATCGAAACCGCCTTGCCAAGGGGGAGGCGGAAAACAGACCTGTGATGCAGTCTCTGTATGTGGATCTTTTGGATGACCCCAAAGCCAAACCGCGTCCCATTCATCTGGGCTTCCAGTCCGGTACTGAATTTCTGAAAAACTACCTGTCAGACCTTCAGGACATTGGCGTCAATCATGTTGCGTTAAACCTTCGTTTGAACGCGAAAGACACAAAAACAACACTCAAACTCTTGGCAGAAGAGCTTCTGCCCGACTTTGGAATTAGAGGAAATCTTTCATGAGCAAAACCATTCTCATAACAGGTTCGACAGATGGTATTGGGCTTTTAACAGCCAAAAAGCTTGCAGCCATGGGTCACAAGGTTCTCTTGCATGGCCGTAGCAAACAAAAGTTGGAAATCGCATTGGCTGAGGTCGGTGGGACTGCTGAGGCTTTCGTCGCCGACCTTTCCAAAATGGAAGACGTCGAGGCACTGGCAAGGGACATCATTGCGAAATACGAAACCCTCGATGTGCTGATCAACAATGCAGGTGTGTTCAAGGTTCCCAATGCGGTGACAAAAGACGGGTTCGATTTCAGGATCATCGTAAATACCGTTGCGCCCTATCTCCTGACCAAGTTGCTTTTGCCGATCATTCCGATCGAGGGGCGCGTTGTTAACTTGTCTTCTGCTGCACAGGCCTCTGTCGACCTCAATGTATTTACCGGTAGAGCGTCCTTGAGCGACAGCGAAGCTTATGCACAAAGCAAACTAGGCCTGACCATGTGGTCAATGCATCTTGCGAAAACACTCGGCAAGGACGGACCAGCCATTATTGCCGTGAACCCTTCTTCGTTCCTGGCCAGTAAAATGGTGAAGGAGGCTTATGGGGTGAAAGGCAATGATCTGAACGTTGGTGCGGATATCCTGATCAGTGCTGCATTGAGCAAAGAGTTCTCTGATTCTTCCGGCCGTTATTTCGACAACGATCAAGGTCGGTTCGCCAATCCGCATCACGATGCCTTGGACGCTCACAAGAACCAGCGTGTCGTCGCCGCCATTGAGTCAATGCTAACCGGGTTTCTCGCGTCACCAAGAGCATGACTTTTCTTTGCTGTGATTGATCCGTTCCGAACGCCAAGTCAGCAGCACTCTCACCCGAGTGGATCTTCAGCCGTCGCAACATGTCATAGAATTCGACGGCTGATCCTTGCAGTGAATTGGTTGCACGAGCGAAGTTTATACCATTTCAAATACGTCGAGGCTGAACACCAAACTTCCAATTTTCAGAACGTTTCCGTTCCCGATTTTGTCCGCATGTACGGAGTAAGTGAGCTCGAATTCTATTTCGGACATAGTCTCACCATTCAGGTAGCCGCCAGCCAGGGTAGCTTTGTTCCCTGGAACCGGATCCAGACCCGGTTTTTATTATTTCGGAAATCAGAACAGATCTTGCACGGCCGGCGACAGGGCCGAATGCTCGAAGAGCAGACCCATATCCAGAAGATCCTGCTTGGTGTTCGCGCCGTGGAAGTTTTTCAGCACCACCTCGGCGACACCCTCAATCTTGATCGTAAGATCGATGCCGGAGCGCTCTGCAGTCAGCTGGCTAATATCTTCGAAGTAGAGTTTTCCGCCCCCTCTAAGACCGTGGAGCTCGTCCAACTCTCCGTCAGAAACAAAAACAAAGCTATCAGCTGACGGGTCCCAGTCTGTGATCTTGTCGAGTCCGGTTCCATCGATATGGAGGTCTACACCTGCATCTCCCTGCAAGGTATCGTTCCCAGCACCACCAAAAAGCTGGTCGTTGTCTGCGCCGCCGCGTAATTCATCATTCCCGGTGTCGCCGAATAGTTTGTCGTTGCCCGTACCACCGCTCAAAAAATCCGCGCCCCAGGAGCCTCGGATCGTGTCGTTGCCGCCACCTCCTTGCGCCTTGTCGACATCACCGCCGCCGTAGATGGTATCGTTGCCTTCACCGCCATTGAGCTGATTTTTACCTGTTCCTCCGTGGAGGAAATCGTCACCATCTCCGCCGTTCAGCTTGTCATCAGCCCATCCGCCGTAAAGCGTGTCATTGCCGTCTTGACCATGAAGTTCATCAGCGCCAGCCTCCCCATAAAGCCGGTCATCTTGATTTCCGCCGAAGAGCAGATCGTTCCCGGTGCCGCCGTAAAGATGATCGGCGCCATCGCCACCGTTCAGCAGGTCATCCCCCCAAGAACTCCAAATCGTATCGTTGCCACCCCCGCCATATGCTTTGTCGGCATCTCCTCCGCCATAAATTGTGTCATTGCCTTCGCCGCCCTGAAGCTGGTTCTTGCCCGTGCCACCGTAAAGGCGATCGTTACCATCACCGCCGTTGAGCGTGTCGTCAGCCCATCCGCCATAGAGCGTGTCATTGCCGTCCTGGCCATAAAGAGCATCAGCACCGGCCTCACCCTTCAGCAAATCATCTCCAGCTTTTCCGTAGAGCTGGTCGTCGCCTGCTCCCCCGAGGAGGAGATCGTTGTGGTCGGTACCCTGGAAAACGTCGTCTCTGTCTCCACCGAATTGGCGGTCACCCGTGATTGCCAGGCCGTTCAGGTCCTGATCGCGCTCAGTGCCGGCGAAGGCTTCACCGTCATTGTTGTCGACGGAATGCACGACACCGGCCGCGCCGGGCTTCAGCAGATTTGCAAAACGTACGTCGTTCTTTGGGTCGTCGCCCGTCAGTGTCAGTGTGAAATCATGTTTGTGAGGCTTGTCTTCCGTGCCCACCTGGAACAGGCCACTATTGATGACAAGTATCCAATCGGCGGTCAGTGAGAGGTCCTTGGCGTCTTCGACAAGCAGCTCGCCGCCATCGATGATGATGCCTTTCACCCGCGCATTCTCATTCAGAACCAGCCGATCATCCTTGCCGATGACGACAATATCCTCCATGCGCGGTTTGCGGCCCTGCCAACTGGCGTTGCTCGACCAACGGTCATCTCCGCTGGAAATCTCTGACGTGACAGAGGTTGACTCTGGTTTTTCTGGAATTGGGAGGATGTAAGGATCGAAGACTGTTGTGTCGGCATCCTGTGGTGCGTTGTTACCGCTCGCATTGTAAGCCCCGGAATTCTTGATATGCAGTTGGAATTCGTCACCGTAATTGTCTTTGGCAACCCGCGTGTCCGGAACATTCGGCACGCTCTCCCCCACGTCGGCGACGGCTTTTACATACAGGGTGTCTCCGTTCCTAAAATAGGCCGTGCCGTCTGCGGATTTCAGCGCGCCCAGACCACCAACCTGATCTGCGCCCCGGACAGTTAACCCGGTGGGCAGGTCAACAAATTTGTAATAGACCGCGCTGCCCTTTTTCATGTCGCGTAGTTCTACGTCGATCACATTCGGCAATCCGTCAGGATAGCGTACGGTGTAGTGGTCGAAGCCGGTGCCAGACGTCTGTCCACGGTCCTCTATTGCGACAAGGTCGAGGTAGACATTGTTGCCGCCGGTATCTTCGTTGAGCAGAAGCTTTGCACCGTTGTCTGAACGTTCGATCTCCAGCTTGACGCGCTTTCCAGCACTTGTGTCGAACCGCTGGATGCCAAAATCGACGTTGCCGCTGTTGACCCACAAGTTCTGCTGGCTGTCGAAACGGGCATTTCCCAGTGCGTTGAAACCCGTTGTTCCCTGTTCCAGGACATCGATCCGGTCACCTGGAAAGCGATCGATGATTTTTTGGGTGATCGACGCTCCCCGGGTTCCGGCGAGGCTGCCATCCAGATCAACCAATGCGAATGTTGCTGCATTTGTGTCTTCTGGTGATCTGTTTCCCGGCCCCAGGAACCGGTCCATCCGGTTGTGCCCGGGCGTGTCGTCTTCGAAGGTCAGGTCCTTCGTTGAATTGTTTGTCCGTCGGTGAAAGCCGCTTCCGGCCAGTAGCGCGCTGTCCTTGTCATTGGTAAACCCTGCGAAATGCACGCCGTCGAGCGCGACAGGTGAATCGTAGAATTGGTGCCCCCGCACCCCTTCACCGGAAGCCGCTCCGAACTGACTGGACCCAGAGCTTTCACTGTCGCTGTCGTTCGTCACGTTCTTGGAGCGACCGACGAACAAACTGTCTTTCACCAGATGACGACCTGCCAGGAAAGAACCGGATTTGTTATCTGCAAACACGGAATTGTCGATGATCACGCCGCTGGTGGATCGCGTCCAGATGCCCTGATCGCCTGACTTATAGGTCGTGAAATCCTCGATCAGAAAGTCGCCCTTGTAGTGGGAATCGGAGAATGTGCCGTTCGCTTCATTGATCGATTGTGCGTGGGCGAGACCGTTCACGCTGTTGCTGTGGGATGTATTGTCGTCGAAGACGCCGTGAATCCTGTGCTTGGGTGCGTATCCCTTGTAGTCATCAACGGTCGCGGACGTGCCCATCACCTTGTCCTGATGGGTGAACCAGATGCCGGAATTATCCGAACCGGCGGCGTGATTGCCCACCATATGATTCTGCGGGTTTGTCAGCCAGAACGTGGAAACGCCGGTAAAGTCTGACTTGTGTGACGCTCCGGCTGCCGTCTCCGTCTGCCGTGTCACAAAGCCCAGATTATCCTTCAGGACGTTGCCGAATTCGGACCCGTCTTCCAGGAAATAACCATGCCCGATGGTGTCAAAGACGACATTGTCTTCGATCCAGGCATTCTGGATACCGTGCAGCGTAATGCCCTTGTTGAAAGAATGATGGACTGAACTGTTCTCAACATACTCGCCTTCGACATTGCCATTCATATGCCAGTGAAGCGGGTAGCGGCCCATCAGACCCTTTTGTCCCATGAGGTAAAATTCAGCGCCTGAGATATGCATCTCCGCGCCGTTCATAACCATGGTGTGGCCACCATAGCCGTCTGCCTTACTGTCCTCATCGCCTTGAATTTTCACATTGCGGCTGAGAAGACCAACTTCAGCGCGTGTGTCGACAGTCCACTCCCTATAGTCCGCGCCTGACTTGCCGTTGTCGTAAGTCTGCTTCTCGCCGAAGTGCGTGTATTTCAGAGGTGCATCAAGCGTGAGCGTGGTCGTGCCGTTTGCATTGACGGTTACCTTTTTGATGACCGCTTCTTCGGCTTCATGCGCGTCCTGGCTTGTTGATGCCAGAGCGACCCTGTCTCCCGCTTGCCACTTGGTCTTGCCGGAAAGGGTGAGAAACGAGGATCCGGCCTCCGCCGTTTTGGCGAGCTGGACCCAACTCTCCTTCTCAGCATCCTGAGCATGGATTTCTATTCGGCTGCCCTGACCCATGGCCATAAGAAAGGCGTTGTTGTCCTTGATTGTCGGCATCATTTTCTGGCTATCCCCGCGGAAGGTGACACCAAAGAAACTCGGGATCACTCAGCCGATACGTCGCTCTTTGGTGCTTACGTAAGTCCTTAGCCGATCAGAACAAAAGCTCTGACCCTGCCTGTATCTCAGCGATAACGCTTCAAAAATAAGGGGATTTTTCGAATTTTTCTTGTTTTTATTGTGTAATCAAAATAAGCAACTTTAAATAGAAAGTATCGGCATTTTTACGTGGAAATCTCTCGTGAATTATTCCCAGAATATTTAAAAAATGGTTGTGTTTTTCCAGTAAATTAGTCAGCTAAGTTTCTTTGAAACTAAGCGCTAGTCTACCGTTATGAAGACAGTCACCTATTCTATTCTCTAAGCCGCAAAGCCGCTCTTGGTTTGGCTTTGGAGAGAGGAATGTCGCCTTTACTTCGTCTTGGTGCTCGGCAAGCCGAGTGACAATGGCCGCACATGATGATCCGTCAAAGCGTCTCGATCGAAATGCATAATCCCGGTGGAATGCCCAGGTGGTCACCGCGATATTCGTTGGATACTTCCACTTTCCAGCCCTCTAAACTTCGAGTGTAGTGTCTGCATCTGGCAGTGTTTGGGCGGAGCCTCTAGGGCGAGAATTGTTCCACCTGGGCGCTATGCTCTTCAGATCCCCCTGGAATGATAAGTGGTGGTGCGTTGGCGCGATCGAATTGAGTTCAATCACCGCAAAGCTCCGGGATCTTGTTGAGTTTGGATTCCAGAAAATCGGTGAAGGCGCGCACACGCGCCGAAGGCAATCTCGAGGGTGGGCGGACAGCAAACACTTTCCAAAAGGGTGAGACGGAATAGCTACCCAGTACAGGCCTCAATGCGCCGGCAGCCAGTTGATCAGCAATTTCCCAGGTGCATTTGCGTGCAATGCCAAGGCCGGACAACGCGGCTTCAGTAATCGCTTCTGCGCTTGTGCTAGAGAAATTGCCGCTGGTTTTTATGTCGTGAACCGTTCCGTCAGGCGCTGCAAGCGACCAGGTTCGCATGTCTTCCCTTGCGAGGCAGTTGTGGGTCTTGAGTTCGTCCAGCGAAGAAGGAATGCCATACCTTTCAAGATAGCTTGGCGCTGCGACGAGGCGTCTCGGGCTTACGGCCAGCTTGCGCGCCTTGAGTGTTGAGGGCGCTAACGCACCGATGCGGATCGCTATATCAATTCCCTGTTCGACGATGTCTATGACAGAGTCGCTCATGGCGAGCTGTAGCGAAACACCAGGATGCCTGTCGAGGAACTCGGTCACGTGTGGCGCGATGTGCAGGCGCCCGAAAGAAGCGGAACAAGCAATCCGCAATTCTCCCTTGATATCTCGCGGATCAGGCTGAATGTCCGCAAGAGCTTCTTCAACGTCTCCCAAAATGCGCTTTGCATGCGCCAGGAAAATTTCACCATCGGTCGACAGGGACACTGCACGAGTGGTCCGGTGAAACAGCTGCGTTCCAACCGTTGCCTCAAGGGCTTGCAGACGCTGTGTTGCGGCCGTTGCAGACAGGCCGAATTCTGTGCCCGCCTTGCCGATTGCCCCCAGCGCCGCCACGCGAACAAACAATTCAAGCGATTTGAGATCGATGGACATTATTTGTTTTTTCCAAATAGTAATTTTTATTTTCTGCGGATTATTAATGGTTTCTGGAGCCTATTTAAAGGAGGAGACATCAAGACGGCGTCTTTGCCGTACAAAAATCGGGATTTTCACGATGCGCTTCTCCATCCTGGCTGTCGCCTTGGCCGTCTTCGGTGCGCTTGCTGTACCTCTGGCCGCTTCACAAGGCTCCCAATCGTCGGAGACGGTCGTGGTAGTGCCACGCGAAGCAGTCGCCTTTCAACCCTTGAACCCCGCTCGTGGTGATGCCGGTCCGCAAGCTGGGGTCTTGTGGGGCGACATCCGAGAAGACGTTCCAACCGGAACCATTATCCGGTTCCAACCAGGCTTCAGTTCTCCACCTCACATACACAACATCACGTATAGAGCCGTGGTCATCAGCGGAGCGGTGCACAATGACGATCCCTCCGCGGAGCTTATGTGGATGGGCCCGGGGTCGTTCTGGACCCAGCCTGCCGGAGCAACGCACATCACAGCCGCGCGTGAAGATGTGGGACTTTCCAGTGCATTTCTGGAGATCCAGCAAGGCCCCTATCTCGTTCAGCCAAAGGACCGGGCGTTTGCAAATGGCGAATTTCCGGTCAACGTTGAAGCAGACAACATTGTCTGGATCGATGCAGCTGATGTGTCTTGGGTCGACGTACCGGGCACTTCGGCCGGATCGGATGAAGCCAAGATCGCGTTTCTGTGGGGAGATCTTTCGGAAGTCGGTAAAAACGGATCTTTCCTAAAGCTGCCAGCCGGGTTCGAAGGAACGATCACCGGCGGGAACGCTTGGCTGCGTGCCGTCGTTATTGAAGGATCCGCGACGCATCAGGTATCCGGTGCAAGCGAGGCCACACTACTCAACCCGGGCAGTTATTTTGGCTCTCAAGCAGCAGCGGTTCATGCGGTGACTTGCACCGGAAACGACCCATGCATTTTCTACCTGAGCGTTACGGGCAAGTACCTTGTGTCGCGCTCCTGAAGAATTCTGAGCACACTCAAGCGCCGCTAAGACAAATCGCGTGTTTCTGCCGAAACATCTCGTTCAATTGGAATGCCGCCATACCAGCGCAGTGCGAAGGGATACACTTGCATTCTTCTGAACCCGCACGTCGACCGATGACCTCCCGGTCCGTGAGCGAAGCCATCGCGCGCGAGGAAGCATCCGGCCTTGCCTATGTCTTCTGGGGACGGAACGCGGTTCTTTTCCTCCTGGCCGTATGGGTATCGCTCACGCTTCCTTTTGAACGTTCGTTGCTTTATGTGAGCGCGATCCTGGCCTTTGCACTCCTCGGAATTGTGCCGTTCGCGCTACGGCATCGATACTCCGAAAACAAACTTCTGGTGCTGGGGTTCATTTTCCTTGATGCGGCGGCGCTTAGTTTTGTTCTGATCGTTCCCACTCCCTTTGAATTTGAAGGTTGGACGCAGCAGATGAACCTGCGGACGCCTGCGTTCCTCTACCTCGGTGTTTTCGTCGTCAGCATGGCACTCAGCTACAAACCCGGGCTGGTGATCTGGACAGGGTTTGCTGCTGTTGGTTCCTGGACGCTTGGATATGTCTGGGTTGCGACAAGAGAAGGTGCCATCCCTTTCACATCGGGAGACGTGCTCGATGAGGGCATGGGTGCGGAGATAGCGCTCGCCAAGATACTTGATCCGAACGCCGTCGGTCTCGCCCGGCTATCGAACCAAGTGGTGTTTCTAATACTGATTTCGGTCATCCTTACGATCGTGGTGGTCCGATCGCGCGCACTTGTTCGCCGCCAGGTGGCCGCAGAAGCGCAGCGAGCGATGCTATCGCGTTACTTCTCGCCAAATATCGTCCGCGAATTTGCTGAGGGCCGTTGGGAGCCTGATGAGCCTGGCAACCGGCCCGTTGCAGTGCTTTTTGCGGACATGGTCGATTTCACGTCGATTTCAGAGAAGCTGCCGCCGCAGGACCTCATCGCGCTGTTGCGGACCTTTCACGGACGCCTGGCCAAGGTGGCCTTTGATCAAGACGGAACGATCGACAAGTTTATCGGTGATGCCGTGATGGTTCATTTCGGCACTCCACGCTCCCGGCCTGACGATGCTGTTCGGGCTCTGAGATGCGCCGCACAGATGGCAGAGACAATCAGGGACTGGAACGCGGAAAGGGAAGGGGTTGGCGACCCGCCGGTGGGTGTCGGAATTGGCGTACATTACGGTCCCGCCGTTGTTGGCAATATCGGTGATGAACACAAGCTGGAATACACGGTTCTTGGTGACACCGTGAATGTTGCCAGCCGGATGGAAAAGTTAACACGCAAGATCGGCACAGAGTTCGTCGTCAGCAATGAGTTGATTGCGGCCGTCAGGGCCAGCGCAGCGGATCCGTTTGATGTTGCGCCGGGTCTTTACAGGGCGGGCCACTATGAGATCCGCGGGCGTCAAGAGGCTGTAGACGTTTGGACGTCGCGCCCAGTGATTTGAATTGTTTGCAGATCAACAAATGAACAGCCATCCGGCTCACTTGGAAATTACGGGCAAAGTAGGTGCGTGGTTATGCGAAATGAAAAACACTTGTAGCGCTAAGTCTACCCTTGACGATCCCACCGAGATGATCAGGACTTGCACCAGGCTTGACGGGCAGACGACAGACCTGCAGTCGAAGAAAATTGTATGTGATCCCGCATTTTTCTCACAGTTTGGGGTGTTTTCCTATTGGCCTGGCATTTCTTGTCCCAAACAGCATTCCAGCAATTTGGCCCGTTCGAAAGATGACTGTGGCAGCAATAAACGGCTGGTTTTGCGCACATAGATACACCGCCATCGAACACGTCTCTCACACGATGCAAAATCCGCATTGATTGCATTGTGAAGCGAGATCGAAGACTGAGCATATCTCTGGAGAGTACGTAGATTATGGACTCACTAACACAATTTACGTTCGGGGCAGCAATCTCTGCCGCTTGCCTTGGATCGAAACTGGGACCCAGAAAAGCCGTATTGATCGGGGGACTGCTGGGAACCTTGCCCGACCTGGATGTCTTGATCCCGTTTGAGACGAAGATTGATCAATTTGTCTATCATCGCGGCTGGTCGCATTCGTTCTTCATTCATGCTGTTGCAGCTCCAGTGATTGGTGAATTGATCCTCCGTTTGTTCAAATCTCTTCAGGGTAGTCGGATACTCGTTTGGATGACCGTTTTCCTGTGTCTGACGACCCACGCGCTTCTCGATTCAATGAACGCCTACGGCGCACGGGTGTTCTGGCCATTCTTCCCAGATCCTGTCGGGACAGGTTCCATCTTTATTATTGATCCTGTTTTCACTGTGCCGTTGCTTGTCGCCGTCGCGTGGGCAATCGCCAGTGCAAACTGGTCAGCCGGCTTGAAAAAGATACTTGTAGCGTCACTCGTTTTCAGCACCGGCTATCTGGTCTGGGGCTTGATCGTCCAACAACATGTTCACGCGCGAGGCAAATCCATTTTTGCCGAACGAGGTATCGACGTAACGAACGTGAAGACGGTGGTCACACCCTTCAACACACTTCTCTGGCGTGTGATTGGGCAGGCGGACGGTGAATATTACAATTTATATGTGTCGCTCTTCGATGATGATCACGATGCCGTCGTTTATAAGCATGAGTTTGATTCTGCTCTCGTTTCGTGTGTTCTCGATGATCCTGAATATCAAAAGATGGTCTGGTTCAGCGATGGCTTTGTCAGGACAGATCTGATCGACGGCAGAATTATCGCCTCTGACTATCGCCTCGGTTTGACACCAAGCTACATCTTTCGGTTTGCAATTGCCGAATACGTGGATGGTCAGTTCAAAAAGATATCGCCAGAACCTATTTTACCAAGCATATCGAACGCAGGCACCGAATTTGGCTGGTTGGGGAACCGAATATCAGGCCGGCCATCCATCAGAGCATCCGAGCAAAAATTCCTCGAAAGAAACGAAGTTCAAGATATCGCCGAATGCTAGAAAATCACTGAGCGACCAATCTATTTTGCTGAAATTGCCATGAGCAGAAGCGAGATTGACGTCAACTTGCCCAGTAATGCGCAACGTCCCATGCAGGGATAATTTGGCATCTTGGTTCGGCAGATCGTACGACGCCATCCAAACGGCATCAAAGGGTTGGGGGATTGATGGTAGCGGAGGAGGGACTTGAACCCCCGACATGCGGACTATGATTCGACCGGAAAGAACGGCTACCTGTTTGTCTTGTTAGCTTTCGTGCCTCCAAAAATAGCTGTGCTTTAATGTGTCTGGCAGTGAAGGGTTTTCAGACCCAGTATAACCTGGAGTTAGTCGCTTCTCACTCTTCTCTGTGAGCCAGTGCAGGTGTTTATCGATGCCTGAGGTCAGAGGTTCGTCGGTGACTTCGATCTTGGCGCCCACAAACCGAACCTTTTTCCCGGTGCTCTTTTCCCGTTCATTCGGATGGATCCGTTGCACTGATGTCGGTTTGGTTTCATCAATGAAGCGAACCATCAACGGCACATATTGATCCGGCACTTTGCATTCGCCGGAAACTTGACCAACCATTCTGACAAAATCATCCCAGCTTCTGTCTCCCCGTTGTTCCTTAAGCTTGCATGCCCAAGAAACGAGAAAATCAAACCTGCCCTTGGTAGAAAATGTATATGTACCGTCGGGGGTGGGAGTGGTCATCAGGACGTACACCGCTCCATGACCCGGCAAATCAACCCTCACCGCTTCTCCATAAGTATGCCAACTAGCTTTATTGTGTCCGATCCCGCGAACGCGATAGACAACGAGTTTCTGAACAGAACTACCCGTTACCGGGACGCCGTCCACTTCGAATGTCACGTCGAGCCGGTAGTGAATAACTGATTTTGGAAAAAAATAGTTCCAGGCAAGCCACAGCACTATTGAGCCAGCAATTGCAATAACAGTTCGTTTCAAGAGGGCCTTTGTCGACCGTCTTTCCTTGTTCAATGTCACTTTGAGTCAAATTCCATGAGGATGCTGGATTGGTTGTGGGTGCTTGGCGCTGAAACTAAGAAGCGCAAAACGCAAACAATCCATTAACGCGCGTCTAGGCGAGCAGCTCATGTGCAATTTAAATTTTTTTGGAAAATTTGGTAGCGGAGGAGGGACTTGAACCCCCGACACGCGGATTATGATTCCGCTGCTCTAACCAGCTGAGCTACTCCGCCATCCAAAGCGGCTGGACCTTGTCAGGTCCGCGCGATGTGGGGTGCTTATAGTGAGCGGGCAGGCGGGCGTCAAGCGTTGAATGAGCGCCCGCCTGCATTCTTTTTTGCAGCTTCTCAAGCAGCCGAAACCGGGGCGTTCGCTTGTGGAAAATCAATGGCCTGTTCGCCGGTGCGCTCGGTTTTATGGATCCAGCCGCCCCCAAGAACCCTTGCGGTTTCATCATCGCCGTCAAAGAAAACGCAGGCCTGACCCGGTGCAACGCCTGTTTCGCCGTTTGCAAGGTCGACAAAGGCCTTTCCGTTCAGGATCCGAACCGTTGCAGGTGCCGGCGGACGGGTTGAGCGGACCTTGGCAAAGACTTCGATTTCGTCGCCTTCATCCAATGGCTGATCGCCGATCCAGTTGGTCTCGCGCAAGAGGATGGTCCGGGTCGCCAAGGCTTCTCTTGGCCCTACCACCACGCGCCGGTCGTCCGCGTCTAGCCGGACCACATAAAGCGGCTCGCCTGTCGCCACGCCTATGCCGCGCCGCTGACCGATCGTGAAATGAATGATCCCTTCGTGCCGGCCCAAGACGCGTCCGTCCATGTGAACAATGTCGCCAGGCTCAGCCGCGTTGGGACGCAGCTTGCGGATCACAGAAGCATAGTCACCGTCGGGCACAAAACAGATGTCCTGGCTGTCAGGTTTGTTGGCAACGGACAGGCCGAACTCCGCCGCAAGTTCACGGACTTTTTCCTTCGGCATACCACCAAGGGGAAAGCGCACGAAATCAAGCTGCTCCTGCGTTGTTGCAAACAGAAAGTAGCTCTGGTCACGGTCAAGATCCGTCGGGCGGAAGAGCGCCCGCTTGTTGCCCTTCTGGGATGAGCGCACATAGTGTCCGGTGGCAAGGGCATCCGCACCGAGATCGCGTGCGGTCTTCAGCAGATCGGTGAACTTTACCGTCTGGTTGCAGGAGACACACGGGATCGGTGTTTCGCCGGCAATGTAGCTGTCGGCGAACCGGTCCATCACCTGTTCCTTGAAGCGGCTCTCATAGTCCAGCACGTAATGTGGAATTCCGATCTTTTCCGCAGCCCTTCGCGCATCGTGAATGTCGACACCGGCGCAGCAGGATTTTGCCTTGGCCACGGCAGCGCCGTGGTCGTAAAGCTGCAGCGTGACGCCAATGACGTCATATCCTTCTGCCTTCATCAGCGCCGCGACGACTGAACTGTCGACGCCACCTGACATGGCAACGACGACACGCGTGTCTTCTGGGCGGCTGGGAAGATCCAGACTGTTTCGCATCAATTCAACTTCCAGAAGTTCTGGCGGATCAACCTGACCGGCACCGCTTTGTGCCGACAACAGCGGTCCCGGTCTCCACTATGGATTTTTGCCGGCCGCTCAGATCCTTTGTCTTTTCAAATTCGGCGGCACTATACAGATAAGCCTGGCGTCTGCCAATCGCATCCCCCGCATGGCAGGCACGCTTTGCCGGATCGGCAAAGCTTGCCGCCTGCTTTTTCGGTTTCTAACAGAGAAGGCATATTTTAGTTTATATTTTTCAATGGTTTGTCCAGTGTTTGAAAACTGGCCCGGTGCTTGCTTTCAATCCGGTGATGAAATGTGCCTGCTGTGGCGGGTAAGCGAATTGGGGGCAAATGTGCTGCCATTTGGAATGACGAATGATGTTTCGGCCAATGCCCTGGCTGCCGGTGCAAGCAGTCTGGGTGGTTCGGTCCAAATACCTGGTGTTGGCGGCAAGGTCTCCAACTTTGCGCGCGAGCTTGGGGCGCTTGAGGTCGGCGACGTCGGGTCTGCTGGTCAGTCTCTTGGTCAGGAGGGGCGGCTTTCGCTGCTCGATGCGGGTCTTGCAGGTGCGGAGGCGGAAGGCACGAAGGTTCCGTCCCTGGCTGATGCGGTATCTGTAACGCCAGCCGGAGATGGTGCGAGCCTTGTGGATGTCGCGCTGGGCGCACTTGATGAAGCTGGCGCTAGTCAATTGCCGGCTGAAGCGGTAGAGGCGCAGCCTGGGCAGGAAATATCCTCTGAGGATCTGCCGGAAAATGAAGAGGGAGCTGCCGACCCGCTGTTGGCGCTGTCAACTCTGCCGAGCGTAGAGGCAGGTTTCACTGCATTCGTGCCTGAGGGAGGCGTTTCCGGTGCAGCTTCTACTATCGGCGCGGCCGGTGTCGGTGCAAGCAATTCCGGTCAGGCGCCGGTTGGCAGTGCCGGCGTTTCCGGTGCAGCGAACGATCTATCGGCCGGGTCAGTGCCAGCTTTTGGCACGGGCTTGCCTGAGCCAGTTCGTCCTGTATCGAGCGCGGCCGGTCAGGCCGGGCCCGCAGCACCGCTGCAGGGAGGTCAGGCGGGAGTTGATACGGGGCAAGATGTTCCCGTCCCCGTTTCAACAAATACGCGTCGTTGGCAATCCGAGTTGCCGGAAGAATTCCGAGCGCCAACCCCTGGTGCGGGGTCAAAGCAGGTCGTACAGCAGCAGAGCCTTCAATCGCCAGTGCAGCCGGTATCCGGCGCAGTGCCGAGTGAGGGTGACTTGATGCTGGCAAGTGCATCCTTGAAGGAAGGTGGGCCTGAAAAGGGTCAGGCTGTCGAATTGCTTCGCCCGGCAGGAGAGACGGCAAAGCCATCCGTCGGAGTTTCGACACCCCTTGTCTCGAATGATGATGGTGCGCAGCTGCCGCAACTTCTGAAACAGGACGGAGCAGAGCAGAAGCCGACGCTTGCGACGCAGGCGGGCCCTTCAAGTCAGGCCAAAGACGCTGGAATTCCTTCCGGTCCCGCTGATCTGGCTCCGCAGGCAGCGTCACCAAACAAAGGCTTGAAGAGCTCTGATGCCTTGGTAAAGCCGGTTGCCGAGGTGTCTCCTCAGGCCGACAAGGCCAATGCGAAAGTGGCTGGCAATGCAGCGCCTGATGTCAACGCAGAGACTTCAAGAGAGAGACCGGTTGCAGCAAACGCGGGCGCTGACGCAGGACCACGTCCGGAGGCGCGCCTGGCAAACGGAGCACTGCCGGCAGCAGCAGCTGCTGCAGTGTCCGCCGGTGTGACGACAGAAAAACCGGATCTCTCACTGGTCACAGCTGACCTGAGCTTGAGCAGTGAAATCGGTTCGGCGACCGTACGGGGTGGCGAACTTACCGGTGCCATGCGCACTGAAAGCCTTCAAACGCCTAATCAGGCTCAATCGGCACAAGTGGCCTCTCAGGTGGCTGCGGAAATTGCCCGCAATCTGAAAAACGGCCAGACCCGTTTCCAGATGCGGTTCGATCCGCCTGAACTCGGGCGGGTTGAAGTCAATATGAAGGTGGGCTCGGACGGAAGCGTGCAGGCGCACCTGATCGTTGAGAGGCCGGAAACACTCGACATGTTCCTGCGCGACCAACGTGGGCTTGAACGCGCTTTGGAAGCTGCGGGTCTGAACCCGGATTCAGACAATCTGCAGTTTTCTCTAAAGCGGGATGGCGAACAACAATTTGCGTCCGGAAATGGCCAGGGTGACCAGCCCGCTGGCAGGCACGACGCCGATGGAGCAGAGGCTGCGGAGCTGGAGCCTGAAGTCGAGGACATCGTGCGCATGACGCTTGCCCAGCAACGCGGTGGTCTTGATCTGAAAATCTAAGGTGGGGCGGGACTGCGCCCAGGAGCTGACAATGACTGTAATTTCTTCTGCAACGTCGACGGCCGCTGAAAGCGCCAGCACGACAAGCCAGAACGGCTTGATGGCGAATTATGAGCTGTTCCTGAGCATTCTGACAACGCAGATCCAGAACCAGGATCCGCTCGATCCAATGGATTCAGCTGAGTACACAAATCAGCTGGTTCAATATTCCAACGTCGAGCAATCCATTCAGCAGAACAAGAACCTCGAAAGCATCATAGCTTCTCTGGAGTCCAACCAGAGCATGAGCTATGTCAGCTATATCGGGAACGAGATTACCGCAGATGCGTCCAGCACCTTGCTGTCCGGCAGTGCCGCCAGTTGGGGGTACGAGTTGCAAGAAGACGCTTCAGGCAGCTTTGAGATCCGCAATTCGAGTGGCGATCTTGTGTATAGCGGCGAAGTCGAGCTTAAAGCTGGATCGGGCACATTCAATTGGGCGGGACAGACCGATGCGGGAACGGATGCGGCTGATGGCGTTTATTCGATCTCGTTCGATTTGAGGGATGCCAACAGCCGTCCGGAAAAAGTCACGACCGCAGTCTCCGGCATTGTCGACAGCGTCGACTGGTCAAGCGGCTCGGCGGTACTAAGTGTCGATGGGCGAAGTGTACCTGTCTCGTCGGTGCTCTCAGTGTCCAGGCCAAGCTGAGGCCCCTTGAGGCTGCTCGATCAAAGCTGAAACCTCGCTGTATTTCAGCTGGCCGCGCGGCTGGACGTTTTCTTATGCGTTCGGTGAAGACTGTTACGTTGCTCAAGAAAAATCTCAAACCCGGTCTCTTGGACCTGATGCCATTTGCACTGGTTAACCGGATTGCGTTGCAATTTGCACGAGATAGTAATTATGGTTAATAAAACCATATTCATTAGTTAAACAATTGAATGATTATCTTTGTAGAATCCTAAATATCATTCACTAAATTTAGATTCTATAGTTAATAAAAACACAATTTTGCTTTAGGCGTTTGTTAAGCGTCGTCATGTAGTCTCAATTGAACCTTGGTCATGGTTAGTGTGAGAGTACAATGACCGAACATATTCGTTCGCGTGTAAAATATGTCATCGGGCCCGATGGTAGTCCGCTTACTATAGCAGACTTGCCTCCGACTTCGACAAAGCGGTGGGTTATCCGCCGCAAAGCTGAAGTGGTAGCTGCCGTTCGTGGGGGCCTTCTATCCCTTGAAGAAGCCTGCCAGAGATACACTCTGACGGTAGAGGAGTTCCTCTCCTGGCAAAGCTCTATTGAGAAGCACGGTCTTGCCGGGCTGCGGGCAACGCGCATCCAGCAATATCGCGCCTGATCCTCAAGGCACAATTTAGTATCCAGGCACGCGAAGGGCGTGCTTGAAGAAGGTCGGCTGCGCCGGCCTTTTTTGTTGATGATTTGATATTGCCGTTTTGACGGAACTTATCCAAAAATTAATAAAGTAGGCAGTTTTTCCCCACTTCCGTCGCATTTTGCACACGCCATTTCCGCAGAAAGCCGCCAATTCGTCGCTTTGGCGACATAATCGTTAACTGCTTGTTAACCATCTGGGCGGCAAATTTTGCCCATCAGGAGTGTGGTGTGTCGAACCGACTCCAACAATAACAGCTTTAGACATGCTTCAGATGCGGGCGGGCACTCGTGAACGGACTGATTGAATTCATAAAAGCGTTGGGACCAGCACGTATTGCTGCCATGGGAGCAGTTGCGGCGATCCTGATCGGCGTTTTCGCGTTCATTATCTTCCGGGTCACGTCTCCCCAGATGACGACGCTCTACAACGAGCTGACCCTGGAAGATTCAGCTGCCATCGTCACACAGCTTGAAAGCCAGGGTGTCCAATTCAAACTGACCCGTCAGGGCGCGACCATTCTGGTCGCGAAAGAACAGGTTGCGCGTTTGCGGATGCAGCTTGCCGCAGAAGGTCTGCCGACAGGTGGTTCGATCGGTTACGAGATTTTTGACCGCACCGATACTCTGGGTGCAACCAGCTTTGTTCAGAACATCAACCACTTGCGTGCGATGGAAGGCGAGTTGTCGCGAACCATCGGTTCGCTTGATCGTATTCGTGCTGCGCGGGTTCATCTCGTCATTCCTGAGCGGCAGTTGTTTCAGAAAGACCGCCGTCCGCCTTCAGCATCCATCGTTCTGAGTGTGCGCGGCGCGCTTGGTCCCGGCGAGATCCGCGCTGTGCAGCATCTTGTGGCAACGGCCGTCGACGGGCTTGATCCGGATCGTGTTTCCATTGTCGACGAAACAGGCCGACTGCTGGCGTCCGGTGTTGGCAATGACGAAGACGGCATGCTGACCGCCTCACTGCAAGAGCGTAACCAGGCGATTGAAGGACGTTTGCGCAATCAGGTCGAGGAGATTTTGAATTCCATCGTTGGGCCGGGTCGCGCACGTGTTCGGGTCAATGCCGAAGTCGACTACAACCGTTTGACCGAAACGACCGAAACCTTCGACCCGGAAGGGCAGGTCGTTCGGTCCACGCAAACCAAGGAAGAGGCGAGTTCGGCGATTTCTCGCAATGGACAAGTCACAGTTGGAAATCAGCTGCCGCAAGCTGAAGGCGATGTCGGTCAAGCTGGTGACCGGGATACCACAAGCGTTACCGAAGAGATTGTGAACTACGAGATTTCGCGCTCGACACGGACAGAGGTAATCGAGGCCGGTCAAATCAACCGTCTTTCCGTTGCAGTGCTTGTTGATGGCACCTATCAGCCTGACGGCAATGGTGATCCTGTCTATACACCGCGTTCGCAGGAAACGCTGGACCGGATTGCAGTGCTGGTGCGCTCCGCAATTGGCTTCGACGAAGAGCGCGGCGACCTGGTTGAAGTTGTCAATCTGCAATTCGCGCTGCCCCCGCAGGAAGATCTTCTGGCCGAAAGCGATGGTCTTTTCGACTTCACACGCGATGACATCATTCGCTTCGCAGAGCTTGGTGTTCTCTTCCTGATCGCAGTTCTTCTTCTTCTCTTTGTGGTTCGCCCACTGCTGCGTCGCATCGTAACGCCTGAGGAAAAGCAACCGCAGGAGTTGATGATCGGTCCCGATGGCACGTTGGTCGTGGAAACGGATGTGCCGCAGGAGGATGAGGCTGAGGACGAATTTGTTATCGAGTGGCTGGAGCAGGCCAAGCAGGAAGGCGCAATGCAGGCAAGTTCGATCGCCAAAGTGGGCGACATGATCAAGGATCACCCAACCGAGGCGGTCAACATCGTCCGCGGTTGGCTGGATGAACAGGCGGCCTGAGCGTGAGCGACCAACTCCAACAACAGCTTCAGGTCAGCTTAGACGAGGAAGACCGCGACCTTAAAGGCGCGGAGCGTGCAGCTGTTCTGTTGCTGGCGCTCGGCGAGTCCCACGGTACGCCGATCTGGTCGAAGCTGGATGAGATCGAAGTTCGTCAGGTTTCGGCTGCAATGGCCAATCTCGGGCCGGTCACGCCGAATATGCTGGAAGATCTTTTCAAGGACTTTGTCCGCAGGGTCAGCTCAAAGGGAGCCTTGACGGGCAACGTCGATGCGACGGAGCGGTTGTTGGCGAACTTTCTGCCCGGCGACAAGGTCAGCGTCATCATGGAGGAGATCCGTGGTCCTGCCGGGCGCAACATGTGGGAGAAACTCTCCAATGTGCAAGAAAATGTTCTGGCCAACTATCTGAAGAACGAATACCCGCAAACTGTGGCGGTGGTTCTTTCCAAGATCAATTCAGATCATGCCGCACGGGTGCTTGGTATTCTGCCCGAGGAACTGGCACTTGAAGTGGTCAGCCGCATGCTGCGCATGGACGCCGTGCAAAAGGAAGTTCTTGAGAAGGTCGAACAGACCCTCAGGGTAGAGTTCATGTCAAACCTGACCAACACCTCCAGGCGCGATAGCCACGAGATGATGGCCGACATCTTCAATAATTTCGACAGACAAACGGAAGCCAGGTTCCTTGCGGCGCTTGAAGAAGACAACCGTGAAGCCGCCGACCGCATCAAGACGTTGATGTTCACTTTCGACGATCTCCTGAAACTGGACGCAGCAAGCTGTCAGACACTTCTGCGCCACGTAGAAAAAGATCAGCTGGCCATTGCATTGAAGGGCTCAACCGATACGGCGCGCGACTTCTTCTTCGGCAACATGTCTTCGCGCGCGGCCAAATTGCTTCAGGACGACATGGATGCACTTGGGCCCGTAAGGCTGCGTGATGTCGACGAAGCTCAGACAAGCATGGTGAACAAGGCAAAGGACCTGGCGGCGAAGGGCGAGATCTTGATCTCCAAGTCCAAGGGTGACGACGAGATTATCTACTGATGCAGCAGCCAAACCGAACTTACAACAGAATGGGAAGCATGACGAACCCGTCCAAATTTCTGTTTGACATGGACTTTTCCGCTCAGGAAGAGGAGCCGGAGATCGTTGCTCCGCCTGAGCCGGAAATCCCGAAGATCCCTGTCGCCCAGCATGAGGAAATTCTGGAGAAGGCCAAGGCTCAGGCTTTCGAGGAAGGCCGGATAAAGGCGCTTCAGGACTTGCAGACCAAACAGGAAACTCTGCTGACAGAAGAAGTGAATCGCCTCGTCGTCGCTGTCGGCGACGTCGTGCACTCTCTGGACGAACAACAGGCCGCACGAGAAAAAGATGCGATTGGCCTTGCATTTCTTGTGGCTAGACGACTGTGCGCCCACCTGATCGCGCGTCAACCGCTGGCCGAAGCCGTGGCATTGGTGTCAGAATGCCTGGGTCCGCTTCGCAAGGCGCCTCATCTTGTGATCCGCATTGCGGAAAAGGATGTTGAGGCGCTGAAGTCGAAAGTGGATCCGATTGTCCATGAAAAGGGTTTTGAAGGCCGCCTTGTCATTTTGGGGGAACCCGAAATCAGCCGAGGCGATTGCCATATCGAATGGGCGGATGGCGGCATTCGGCGCGACCGGAAGGCTCTTGAAGCAGAGATCGACACTTCCATTCGGTCTTATTTGAGAGCCCGCGGCACCGCGAAGAAGGCACAAGTGTCCGACACGTCGGCGGAGAAAGGTACTGACGTATGAGTGACGAACAAATAGGCGAAGAGCAGGAACACAGCATTCCGCTCGACGAGTTGGAAGCGCCGCAGCGCAGTCTGGAAGAAGACGAAGTGCATGCGCCGCAATCCGCTGCCGACCTTGAGGCCGTTTTTGACGTGCCCGTTCGAATTTCTGCGGTGCTCGGACACTCGCGCATGCATGTCTCCGACCTCTTGAAACTGGCTTCAGGAACCGTTCTGGAGCTGGACCGCAAGGTTGGCGAGGCGATTGATATTTATGTGAATGACCGGCTGGTGGCGCGCGGCGAGGTTGTCCTTGTTGAGGACAAGCTCGGAGTGACCATGACGGAAATCATCAAGACGGATCGATAGGAAGAAAAGCGGATGCGTCTCTTAATTGTCGGAACACTTGGCGGACAGCTGACGACGGCATCGAAAATTGCGATGCAGGGCGGTGCGCAAGTCACCCACGCAGACGATGTGGAAGGCGCTCTGAAAGTCCTCAGATCCGGGCGCGGCGCCGATCTGATGATGGTCGAGGTCCATCTGGACATTGCAGGCCTGATCACGAAACTACAGAACGAACGGGTTCATGTTCCGGTGGTTGCCTGTGGCGTCGAAACGGACGCACAGGCAGCAGTTTCAGCCATTCGTGCCGGTGCCAAGGAATACATACCGCTGCCGCCGGACCCGGAAATGATCGCTGCGGTTCTGGCAGCCGTCGCGCAGGAGCGCGGTGATCTCATCTACCGTGACGAAGCGATGGCCAGCGTCGTGAAACTGGCCGAGCAGGTGGCTCCTTCCGAGGCCTCGGTGCTGATTACCGGTGAGAGCGGAACGGGCAAGGAAGTTATTGCACGACACGTCCACAAGTGCTCCAACCGCGCGTCGAAGCCATTCATTTCGATCAATTGCGCGGCGATCCCGGAACATCTTCTGGAATCGGAGCTGTTCGGGCATGAAAAGGGAGCGTTCACAGGAGCTGTTGCCCGCAGGATTGGCAAATTCGAGGAAGCCGATGGTGGTACCCTGCTTCTCGATGAGATTTCAGAAATGGATGTGCGCTTGCAGGCAAAACTGTTGCGGGCCATTCAGGAGCGGGTCATTGACCGGGTTGGCGGCACGCGTCCTGTTCCGGTCAATATCAGAATTTTGGCGACATCCAACCGGGATCTTGCCGAAAGCGTCCGACAGGGGCAGTTCCGTGAGGACCTTTTGTTCCGGCTGAACGTGGTGAACCTGAAACTGCCTGCGCTACGTGAACGTCCGGCAGATATCATGGAACTCGCGCTGTTCTTCATAAAGCACTATTCGGAAGCCAATGGAGTCCCACAGCGCAACGTTGCGGGTGAAGCGCGACAGGCGCTGATGGCCAATCCCTGGCCGGGCAATGTGCGCGAGCTTGAAAACACGATGCACCGGGCTGTCCTGTTGGCATCCGGTGCAGAGATAGGCGTTGAGGCGATCCGCATGCCGGATGGTACACCGCTCGCCATTTCCAGGAGCCCTGCGGAACGTGCCGCGCAAACAGCAGAAGCGGTAACCAGATCCTTTGTTGGCCGCACTGTTGCGGACGTTGAACGGGACCTCATTCTGGACACACTGGATCATTGCCTTGGCAACCGAACCCATGCTGCGAAAATCCTGGGCATTTCCATCCGTACGCTTCGCAACAAGCTGAACCAATATACCGACGAGGGCGTCAGTGTACCCAGCCCCGGCGAAGCACGAGCGTGAAAATTCGACAAGGCAATTGTTGACTGACGAATGGTGTTTCAAAGCTTTTGACCAGAAGCACTTTTAAGGAACCGGAATAAGAATGTCGGACACGGCAGCAGGCGGACAAGGCGGACCGGGCGGACCAGCACCGGAGCAGAAGGCGGCAGCACCTCAAGCCGGTGGCGCTTTTGCGGGTTTTCCGAGCATGCAGGAGTTGATCGACACCCTCCGCAAGGGTGACGTCGGTCTTGCGACCGGCATTCTGATCATTCTGACGCTTTTGATCCTGCCGATGCCTCCGGTCATGCTGGACATGTTCCTGGCGGTGTCGATCATCTTTTCGGTTCTGATTTTGATGACCGGGCTGTTCATTCAAAAGCCGCTGGAATTCTCCTCTTTTCCGACAGTGCTGCTCATTGCAACAATGCTGCGGCTCGGCCTGAACATCGCCTCCACCAGGTTGATCCTTTCCAATGGTCACGAAGGAACGTCTGCGGCCGGGAATGTCATTCAGTCCTTCGGCAATCTCGTCATGGGCGGGAACTTTGTCATTGGGATCATCGTGTTTGCGATCCTGGTGATTGTGAACTTTGTCGTCATCACCAAAGGTTCCGGCCGTATCGCAGAAGTTGCCGCAAGGTTTACACTCGACGCAATGCCGGGCAAACAGATGGCCATCGATGCTGACCTCTCAGCAGGTCTCATCGATGAGAGTGAAGCCAAGTCACGGCGCAAGGCGCTGGAAGATGAGAGCTCGTTTTTCGGTGCCATGGATGGTGCGTCGAAATTCGTGCGCGGCGATGCGATTGCCGGACTCCTGATTACCTTCATCAATATTCTGGGCGGCATCTTCATCGGCGTGGCCCAGATGGAACTGTCATTTTCCGAGGCCGCCAACAACTATACGCTTCTGACCATCGGCGATGGCCTTGTTTCGCAAATTCCCGCACTGATCGTGTCGACTGCAGCTGGCCTTCTGGTCTCAAAAGCCGGCGTTCACGGTGCTGCAGACAAGGCCCTGACCAGCCAGTTCACTGGTTATCCGAAAGCGCTCGGAATGTCGGCAGCCGTCATGGTCATCCTGGCGCTTCTGCCCGGCATGCCGATGGTACCGTTTTTCGGTCTGGCAGGCGTCGCCGGTTACCTCGCGTTCCGTATCAGCGCTGGCAAGAAACAGGAAGCGGCCAAGGTTGCGCAGAAAAAAGCCATTGAGGCCGCACCGAAGCCACCGCCCGAACCGCCGATCACAGACGCTCTGAAAATGGACGAGCTTCGTATCGAGCTTGGCTATGCCTTGTTGCCGCTGATCAACGGCAAGGCGCAGAACGATGGTGACGTGCTTACAGAGCAGATCAAGGCGCTTAGACGGCAGGTTGCCGGCGATATGGGTGTGATCATGCCGCCGGTCCGCATTCTGGACAATATCCAGCTTGGTGCGAACGACTACGTCATCAAGGTCAAGGAAGTCGAAGCCGGGCGCGGCATTCTTTATCCGAACCACTTCATGGTCATGGATCCGGCGGGCGGTCAGGTCAAGCTGCCGGGAACGCACACGACCGAACCGACTTTCGGATTGCCGGCAACCTGGGTCGAGGCGCAGTACCGTGAAGATGCGTCCTTGCGTGGTTACACGGTGGTCGATCCCGCAACCGTTTTGTCCACCCATCTGACCGAGACGATCAAGGCCAATATCAGCGAGTTGCTCACTTATGGTGATGTTCAAAAGCTGCTGAAGGAACTGCAAGGCGAACAGGCCAAGCTCGTTGAGGATCTTGTGCCCTCGCAGATCACCGTGTCCGGTCTGCAGCGGGTGCTGCAAGCGCTGCTCAATGAACGAATTTCGGTGCGCGATCTCGGCACGATCCTGGAGGGCGTGTCAGAAGCAACCGGCATGACACGCAACACGGATACAATTGCAGAGCATGTTCGCATGCGGCTCGGCAGACAGATTTGTGCAGCCAATCTTGCACCCGGCGGATATCTGCCTCTGGTCGCCTTGTCGCCGCAATGGGAGCAGGCGTTTCTGGAATCGATTGTCGGTGAAGGCGATGATCGTCAGCTCGCCATGCAGCCAAGCAAGTTGCAGGAGTTCGTCGGCAAAGTGCGGGATGCTTTCGAAGAAGCAGCCCAGCAGGGCGAGGTGCCCGTGCTTCTGACATCGCCGCAAACCCGACCCTTCGTCCGCTCCATCGTCGAGCGCTTCCGAGCACATACGACGATCATGAGTCAATCGGAAGTGCATCCGCGCATCAAGTTGAAGACCATCGGCTCGATCTGATCGGGCGCTCTTCAAGCGAGAGCCCGATCAAGAACTGCCTGGTTTTCATCAGGCCTGTCAGAGACAGGGAAGAAGATCCTCTTCGAAATAGGGTTTCTGATTTCTCCAGAACATATAGTCGACTTTCAGGAAATCCTTCGCGAAGGCATGGAGGACGGGCACTATGTTTTTTCGCTCATGGAGAACTTTCAGCGTATTCGTTTCGCCGATGTAGTTACCGTCCTGGACCGCAATCCCAAGAGGGGCTGAATAGGACCGTTCGTGCATCATCGCCAAGGTATGGTTCAACTGACCCTTCCGGGTGTAGATCAGATCCGGGCCACCAAGACCAACTCCCGTTTCTTCGCCAAATTCGTAAAGCCCGCTCAAGTACCCCTGGTCCTCCCATGGGCGCCACTCACCGGGCATGAAGTTGGCGTAAAGCATCACGGTGGACGTTCGAAAGGCTGATTTTAAAGCGCGCATATTGGTTTTCACGCTGCTTGCATAGATCGAAGAGGAAAACGAAGGATCTGTCTCAGAACTGATGCCGATTGCGGTTTCCTGAAGATTTAGCCCCTCGATCTCGCCGTCAAACTCTTCACCGAGCGCTTTCAAGAGCGCTGCAAAACGACCCTGCACCGCATTGTTCCAGCGTTTTGCGACCCAGCCTTCCAGTTCGCCGTCGTCTGTATATTGAGGTGAAACACCACCATCATATCGGGAAGACAGCAGATAGTTTGGAACAGGCTTGAAATGCGGTGAAAACGAAGCGTCCTGTAATTGTACGAAGAGTTTTTTCCCATGGGCGGCCAAATAGACGAGGTCATCTTCTATTGCTGAGAAATCATATCGCCCCTGTGAAGGTTCCAACTGCCTCCAGGAATACATGATCTGCGCTCCGGAAAGACGGTCGTTCTTCAAGAGGGGATGATCCCGGATCGAAGCACGGTCGCGTGCGAAATAGACGAAATGCGTGATGTTGTCGGCTTCAAGCGGACAAGAAGCGGCTGAATACTCCTTGTGGGCATTCAGATATTTTTCACTGGGATTGTCCGATGCCTGACTGATCGTGGTGCCAATGAAAAGACTCGCGATTGCAATCGCTGCTGTAGAAAACTGAGCGTTCATGAAGTTTGCCTTGCGTGGATTATCGCGCTTGGAGCGTGATTTTGACGCTTTGGACAATACCCACGATGTCTAAGACTACGGCCCTGCTGTTGCGCATGTCAGGTGCAGATTTGGTGCAGGTATGAGGTCAGGTTCAGGGTTGTCTCTCAGACTGACTGTCAACGGGAAATGCAATCCGGAAGAGCGCGCCTTCCGGTGACGGAGCCGCCTCAATCCGAGTGCCATATCGCTCAAGAATGGCATTCACAACCGAGAGGCCGAGACCGGTCCCGCCGTTGTCGCGCCGGGTCGTATAAAAGGGCTCGGTTAGCCGGCTTATATCCTTGTCTTCAAATCCTTCGCCATTGTCCAGGATCTCAAGCACATTGTCCCGCCAGACAATCCTGATCTGGCTGGCGCCATGGCCGATTGCATTTTGTACAAGATGTGCAAAAACCGTCTGCCCGTGTCGGAGAGAAAGCGGCAGGATGGCATCATCCGGTGTCGTGATGATATGCAAATCGGATGGCGCCGGCAGCATGTCTGCCAATTTTGCAGGCGAGCCCCTCATTTGTTGACGCAGTCTTGTTATGTCCCGAAGCTGATTTAACAACCTTTCCATTCGCTGCCCCTGGGCTTTCAGGGTTTCAAGAAGTTGCCTGCGTGAGGCGTCGGGCAGGGAGCTTTCTTCGAGTAGTTCGGAAGCAGAAATTATGGCAGTCACTGGTGCCTTCAGTTCATGTGTGACATGTGTCGTGTAGGTGCTGATTTCTGTCGATCGCTCCGAAAGGGTCCTTGCCATTGAAACGACGGCGTCACCGAGCTGCGCCAGTTCGCGGGTTCCGTAGTGCTGCAAGTGGTCCAGGTTTTCCAGGTCGCCCCTTGCCAGAGCGCGTGCCCGGTTTCGTAGATCCATTATGGGCCTGGAAATCTGCCGAACAAGCAAAATACCAAGAAGGGTAGCGCCAATAGCGGTCACAGCTGCGACGACAATGACTGACAGCCACTCCTCAGAAAGATAAGTGCCTAGCTCGTCGGGTGTTCGGGAGAGATAAACAGCCCCGATCACGCGATTTTCGCTGATCACCGGATAGGCGACAAACACCCTGAACCCGGTTCCTCGATTCAGTCGGATGAAGGAAGATGACCTTTCAGCTCCACTGCGCCACCTCAGTACTGCGCCTATTCCGCCGTTGAGAGCCTTGTTGACCTCGGGCAACTCCGCAAAACCTTCCGGAGTGCTCGCATGAAGGTCCCGGCCTTTGTGATCGAGAAACAAGACGTTTGAAAGCGTTGTGCGACCAGCTCGTTTTGACAAAAGCTCAAGATCTGGCGCTATTGCCCGGTGTCTGTTCCCAGGAGCAAGTGCAACTGGTTTTGCGCCAGGTCGAACCGGGAGGACCTTATCCTGTCGCAGGTCCAGCAACGGCCGAAATGTTCTTGCGCTCGCGTTCCAGAAAACCCGTTTTTGGGGGGGCAGATAGTAGCCGGGCATTTTCTCGCCTCCGGTCTCGCGTGTCGCTGCCTCGAACGCAGCAGCGTAGGCGCTGGAGTAGATCGCCCCTTGTTGGATAAGTGATTGTTCGGTCTCATGAATGAAGCGGTTGACCCCCAGTTTCAGGATCAGGATTGCACTCACGGGCACTGCAAACATTACACAGCAGACCACCAGCACCATGAATGACATGGGCGGTTGCCATCTCTGAACTGGCCCGCTCACTGCGTGTCTTGCTCCAGCTTGCAAGTTCCAAGTCGCAGCCCGGCACCGCGGACTGTCCTTATGAAATCAGGACAATCGAGCGAAGCCGCCTTAGCTCTGACATTGCGCACGTGGCTGTCGATTGTCCGACCCGACAGAGCGCTGTTGCGGCCATACATTCCTTCAATCAACGTGTTTCGGTCGAGCATCTTGTCCGGTTGATGCAAGAGCGTTGTCAGCAAAGCGAATTCCGTTGCGGTCAGCGGCAACTCTTTGGATCCGAGGCGGCACTGATGTGCCCGCGTGTCGAGTTGTAGGTCTCCGTGTTGCAGCAAGTCCTCATCCGTTCCTTTGCCGCGGCCAAGGATGGCTTTGATCCGCAAGACGAGTTCGCGTGGAGAAAAGGGTTTTGAAACATAATCGTCGGCCCCAAGTTCGAAACCAACCACACGATCAACTTCTTCATCGCGAGCGGTCAGAAACAGGATTGGCACACGCGACAGACTTCGGATGTGCCGGCAACAATCAAAGCCGTTCATGACCGGCATGCCGACATCCAGAATGACGAGGTCCGGCATTTGTTGCTGCATGATGTCGAGCGCGTGTTGCCCGCTTGAGGCCTCGGCAGTGGACATCCCGGCATTTTCAACGGCGATCCGGACGATGCCACGTAAATGTGCATCGTCATCGACGATCAGAATGTTTGGTATCATGGCGCAACTCGTTGATCCCCGTTTTTAAGTCGAGGGACGTAGCAATTTAGTTATACACAATTTTGACTAGAATCAGGCCTGGCGGCTGGTGAGCGAATTCTCAAGATTGCAGCAATTGATTGTGGGTCAAGACAGCTTTGATGAAAAGCAGTGCACGTCCACGGGATGAAGCCTGATCGAGCCACAACGACTGGTGTCACATGCGACAGTATTAAGGTCTATCGGCAATTACGGTGGCGTCAGGTTTTGAGTCAGACAATCACGTTGATGCGGGACATGACCGCAGTGGGGCTCGCATAGGCCGTGCCCTGACCCTGGTTTTGCATCAGGAAAACAGTGTTTGCCTGGCTCGCCTGAACACCGATGTTGGTGAAGTTGCTGGCAAGGTTGCGAAGTTCCTGCATTTTTTGAGTGGATGCCTGGCGTCGTTTGGCCCAGGCCTTGTTGTAGTCGGACCAAGTCGATTTCCGTTGTGAACGGAACTTGTTGTGATAGTCGCGCTGGACGTAGTTTCCGACCTTGGGCATCTTCGCATCTTTCCTGGATACCCCGCCAAGGTCTCAAGTCTTGGTTAACAGCCGGTTAACTCGTCGCAATACGCGAATCGACCCCTTGGTGAGGGGGCTTCCAACTGCTATTTGCGAACTGAAGACACGGTTTCCTGGAGGGAAAATGACCACCAAAGTGCTCGATGTGGATGGCTATACGGATGTGCCTGATGGAAAGATCGCTTTTATCGTCACCTATCTGGAAATGCTTCGTGCACCGGAAAAGCCCATTGCGGCACCTCGAGACGATATTACGTTGGAGCGGTGGGCTGCTCCTGATCTAGATGATTATCGCGCTCTGTTTCGGCAGGTCGGTGAAGACTGGATCTGGTTCGGACGTCTTGTTTATGACGATGCCACTTTAAGTAACATGCTCGGTGAGCCGACGCGGGAAAACTACTTGCCACTTAGAAATGGAAAGCCAATCGGCACTCTGGAGCTTGACTTTGCCAATCCCGAGGAGCCGGAAGTTGCCTATTTTGGCCTGGTGCCAGAAGCAATTGGCGGGGGGGCAGGGCGCTGGCTCATGGCGCAAGCTGTCGAAATGGCCTGGGCACGGCCGCAGACCAAACGTCTTTGGCTCCACACATGTACGGGTGACAGTCCGCAGGCGCTGAAATTTTATATGTCCTGCGGTTACAGGCCCTACAAGCGTGCTGTCGAGATTGCCGACGATCCAAGGCTTCTGGGTCTTCACGACAAGGAAAGAGCGCCGCATATTCCGGTTATCGGTTAGCGCTTCGATTCTCGTACCTGATGGTTCTGCCACTTCGGCGCGCTCTCGAACTTGAGCGGATCACGCGCTGACCTTGACGCGCTCCGGGAAGGCATTGGCGATCGACTGGCGGTTGGCATCGAGCACACCTCGTTCCGTGATCAACCCGGTGACAAGACGTGCAGGGGTCACATCGAAAGCCGGATTGCCGACGGCAGAGCCATCGGCAACGATGTTGATCGTCTCGATCGAACCACCTTCAGTGCGGCCGGTTATCTGGCTGACTTCGTTGCCACCGCGTTCTTCGATTGGAATTTCCCGAACGCCATCGGAAAGCGAAAAATCGATGGTCGGTGAGGGAAGGGCAACAAAGAAGGGCACATTGTTGTCCTTGGCTGCGAGTGCCTTGAGATAGGTGCCGATCTTGTTGCAAACATCTCCGGTGGCTGTCGTGCGGTCTGTCCCGGTGATGACAATGTCGACCTCGCCATGCTGCATCAAGTGGCCACCTGCATTGTCGACAATCACGGTATGCGGCACGCCGTGATGGCCTAGTTCCCAAGCGGTCAAAAAAGCTCCCTGGTTTCTGGGCCGGGTCTCGTCCACCCACACATGGACCGGTATGCCGCTGTCGTGAGACATATAGACAGGGGCTGTTGCCGTTCCCCAGTCGACCGTTGCCAGCCAGCCGGCATTGCAATGCGTCAAGATGTTGACTGGCTCGCCTTCACGTTTGGTCCTTGCAATGGCCGCGATCAATTCCATGCCATGCATGCCGATTGCCATGTTGATGGCAATGTCCTCATCGCAGATGTCGTTCGCCAGCGTAAAGGCAGCCTCGGTGCGTATTTCCGGAGCGACCTGAATGAGAGTTTTGCGAGCACGGTCGAGTGCCCAATGGAGATTGACCGCGGTCGGACGTGTTTCCAGCAGGGCGGAACAGGCCGCGTGCAAGGCATCATCAGACGGATCCGCGCGCATGGCCAATGCTACGCCATAGGCAGCAGTTGCGCCGATCAGGGGAGCGCCACGCACCTGCATCACGCGGATCGCATGTGCGGCATCCTCCATCGTGTGCAGTTTCACGATTTCAAATGCGTATGGAAACTTTGTCTGGTCGATGATTTCGACCGACGCACCGTCTGCTGCAAGCCAGATGGTGCGATACTTCTTGCCGTCCACATTCATCGCAACGTCTCCTTGAACCTGGTGCGGATTGTTTTTGCATAACCCATGAACATGCCACACGCCAGCATGGGCTTGCTGGCGTCAGGGTTAAAAATCCCTTAAGCTTTGTTAACCATGTTCAGATCAATGCCGGTGGATAGCTGGTGGTAACGGCGTCAAGGCTGTTTCGCTCCGAAATGAGTCGGTTAAGACTTGATTCACCAATCGGCAGAAGCACGGAGTCAGGCGCCTCATGTCTGAAATGCAGGATAACGTTGTTCCACATACACGCATGCGCTCATTACGCGATGCTATCCGGAAAGTTCAGCTCGGTGAAGTCGAGCGGTCCGATGTGGTGGTTGAGCTGCAGGAAACCGAGCGGGCCCGGCTTGATATGCTGGCCGATGAACTCAAGGACGTCTTCAAGGAAATCCCGGAGGACGACGACCAGTTTTCGCTACAGATCATTTCGGGCTCAACACCGCGTTTGTGGATCGATGCAACAAGTCATGTCGTGGTTGGCGGTGATCGCCGGACCTATCGTTTTTTGAAAGATACCCGTCTGGGCAGGGTGGTTATTCTGGAAACGGCCAATATCGATGACATGGCGGATTGCCTGACGGAGTACATCGCCGAGCGGGTGCTTGAACGGGAAAAGGCACTTGAAGGCGATTGGCTCAACAATCGCTTGCGCCAGGTGGCGCTCGATTCAAAAGTGGTGCGCG
This sequence comes from Labrenzia sp. THAF82, assembly GCF_009363435.1. GTDB lineage: Bacteria > Pseudomonadota > Alphaproteobacteria > Rhizobiales > Stappiaceae > Roseibium > Roseibium porphyridii. The sequence goes on from NZ_CP045354.1 coordinate 2,012,015, forward strand.
TCAAGGAAAGCAGCACACCCTGGCTGTCCGTCATCGGAGCATTCGGAATTGGTCTTGCCGCCGGCGTCATCGGGCTGGTCGCGTTTGCCTGGTTTGCCAATCCTCTTTGAGTCCGAAACGTTTGGTCTATCGGGCAACGGGAATCGAAATGTCTCTTTGTTCGAGTAGGCTTACTGGCTCGTGGGGAACAACGAAACCATGTTCCTCCATCCGGCAAGACCAGCCTTCATTACCTTTTTCGATCGTGAACAAATTGTAGCGTGCCGGTCGGCTTTTGCCGCCCGGAGCGCTGGTCGCTGAGGGAACACCGACGACTGGAATGGGCCCATGTGGGCCGTCGATCTCTTCAAAACTGTCGATATGAGTATGGCCGTGCAGGATGAGTTCAGCCCCGGCTCTCTTGACAACCGCACGCACGCGAGACGCATCTGACAGTCTTTTGTGCCAACGGGTGGCATGTTTAAAGGGCGGGTGGTGCAGCATGACGATCCGAAACAAGCGCTCGCGGCCGAGTTCTTCCAAAATGGTTCTCAGTCGCTTGCTCTGGGCGCTGCCCACTCTGCCTGTTGCAAACCAAGGTGCGCTGGCTCGTCCGGTTGTGACACCTATGAGCGCGATATCGCCACGTTTGCGAACATAGGGAAAGGTTGCCCCGGACTTTGCTGACAGATCGGGCTCTTCGGTTGCCTGATCACCGCACATATAGGGCCACCAGGCCATTCGGGCCTTGCGAAATGCACCGGGAACATAAGCGTCGTGGTTGCCGGGAACGACTGATACGTTTGTCGGCTCGCCGATCTCTTCCAGCCAGGCCCGTGCCCCGGTTATCTCCAGCGGCAGCGCGATATTGACCAGATCACCGGTGACCGCAATGTGGTCAGGTGCCTGTGCCTTCATGTCCGCAACAAGCTGTTCCAAATAATTGGCACCCATGATTTTGGACCGGTTCCGGTGCCAGTTCAGGTACCCAAGAATGCGTTTGGAAAAAAGCTGGAGCAGCTTGGGATCCGGAAGAGGTCCAAGATGCGGATCCGAGATGTGGGCGAGCGTGAATAGCGACATGGGCGCGCATCTTCAAAGCAAAAGGCGCTGCGTCAAGCAAATAACGCAGCGCCTTTTTCAAAATGGCAGATTTTTCTGTCGCTGATCAGTTGCTTGTGAACGTCGTCAGAGCAGCAACAACGCGGGGGTTGCTGAGATCAACAGCCGGTTTCCACTGATAGTGGGAATGACGACGGCGGCGTTTGCCGAAAAGAGCGTTCAACATCGGAGTATCCTTCAGGGGTCAGACAGCCTGAATTGCGCTGCCTTCGAAATCATCATGTTGCCTGATATATAGGCATTCGCAGTTGCGATGAGGAGCGTTATTCTGGCTGGGCTGCCTTGCACGCAATGCATGGGTTAACATGGGGTAACTGCATGGTTCGCAAAGCTGGATGCCGGATTCTGGCTGGCCCGGTGAGGGCCCGCATTGAATGCTGAAGGTCCTTTCCTATCTGCCTTCAAACTGGACCAAGCGAATGATCCAGGGACTGGGGCTCGTCCGAAACCCCTATACGCTCGGCGTGCGGGTACTGGTCCTTGATGCGAAGGACAGGGTCTTGTTGGTCCGACACAGCTATCTGGAAGGGTGGTATTTGCCTGGCGGTGGCGTCGACCGAGGCGAAACAATGGTCGAAGCGGCCTGCCGCGAGGTGCTTGAGGAGGCCGGTATCTCGACCTCAGGTGAACCTGTCTTGATGAATGTCTATCTCAACGAAGAAGCAACAGGCAGGGACCATGTGGGACTTTTTCTTGTTTCGGAATGGACCGAGGCAGAAAACTACCTGAGCCCCAACGCTGAGATCGTTGAAGCAGCTTTTTTCGCGCCAGGGAACCTTCCGTCTGGTGTCACCTCGGCAACCGTTCGACGTGTCGAAGAATGGCTGGCCGGCGAAGGAACCGCCGGCAGCCGCTGGTGAAACCAGGTAGCGCCTTTCGCACTGCGTCAGGCCGCGGCCTTCAACCTGTCGCGATTGTGCGGGGCCAGAAAGTCGAGGTCGGGGCCGACGGGGACAATTCTGGTTGGATTCACGCTCTCATGTGAACCGTAATAGTGTTGCTTGATCGTCGGCATGTCGACGGTTTCAGCAACTCCAGGCACCTGGTAGAGCTCCAGAAGATAGTTCGACAGGTTTGGATAGTCGGCGATGCGTCTGATGTTGCATTTGAAATGGCCGACATAGACGGCATCGAAACGCACCAGAGTGGTGAACAAGCGCCAATCGGCTTCCGTCAATTGTTCGCCGGCCAGGTAGCGACGTGTCGAAAGGCGGTCTTCCAGGAAATCCAACGTATCGAACAATGCTGTTACGGCCTCTTCATAGGCTTCCTGTGTCGTGGCGAAGCCGGACTTGTAAACGCCATTGTTTAGTGTGTGGTAGATCCGCTCGTTGACCTCGTCGATCTCGATGCGAAGCGCGGCAGGGTAAAAATCAAGTTTCGACCCGGTCAAATCATCGAACGCGGAGTTGAACATTCGAATGATTTCCGAAGACTCGTTGCTGACGATCGTGTTCTGGTGCTTGTCCCAAAGAATTGGCACTGTTGCGCGACCGGTATAGGAAGGGTCAGCTTTGGCATAGATGTTCCAGGCGTATTTCGCACCAGCCACCGGTTCGGTCTCGGCAAATTCCCAGCCGTTTTCCAGCATCAAGGGTTGAACGGCGGAGAGCGAGATAAGGTCTTCCAGACCCTTCAGCTTGCGGAACACCATAGCGCGATGTGCCCACGGACAGGCATAGGAAACAAACAGATGATAGCGGCCTGCTTCAGCTTTGAAGCCGCCTTTGCCCGAAGAACCGGCAGCACCGTCCGGTGTGATCCAGTTTCGAAATGAAGCATCCTTGCGAACGAACCGGCCACCGGTCGATTTCGTGTCGTACCACTGATCTGTCCAGACGCCGTCAACCAGCAAACCCATGTCCATCTCCTTTGTTTTCGCTGCTGGATTAAGTCGTGTGTCCGACCGCAAAATCAATCGGCTGAATGCTGTGTTCGGAAAGCGTGAACAATCTACTGCATCTATGAACGGCAAAAAGCACTGGACCGGGAAGGGCTTGCGTGCTAACCGCTTTTCTCCATGAATTTGCAGCCGTCCCCGCAATGGTGGAAAGGCGCATGGCGAGACTGGGATCAATGACCACAGGTCTGACACTTCGACGACGAACCATCCGACGAGAAATCTCTCGTCCGCTTCGTCGCGTCTGACCAGATCCCGGATTTTCCAAGAAAGATTGATAGACCGGTTTCTGGCAGCTGCGCTTTCCTGCAAGATTGCCCGCCGGGAACCAATTCATGAAACAGACACCGTGGGTCATTCGGCCCGAAGACATCACAGACAACGACGCTATTGAAGCACTGCAGGCCGAAGCCTTCGGTCCAGGTCGGTTTGCACGAACCGCGTTCCGGATTCGCGAAGGCGTGCCGCATCGGCCAGATCTCAGCTTTGTGGGGGTTGCCGGGTCGCAAGTGGCTGGATCCATCAGGTTGTCACCCGTTCTAATCGGCGACGCCGATGCGCTCCTGCTTGGGCCGTTGACGGTCTCTCCGGATTTCAAGAACAGAGGACTGGGCAAGTCACTCATGCGCACGGCAATGGACGCTGCTGCTGCGGCGGGTGACAGAGTGGTTCTTCTTGTCGGAGACGCACCCTATTACAGCCCATTCGGATTTCAGCAGGTCCCGTTCGGTCGCGTGACACTGCCTGGACCTGTCGACCCTGCGCGGCTGTTGGTCGCGCTACTGAACGACGGCGACATGCCCAATGGCGGTGTGCGTGGTGGCCAGGAACCTTAGCGGCCCTCGCGATACCAGGTCAGTGAAATAGCGCCCAGAAGCACCGCCAGGCCCAGCAGGCCGATCAGGAGCGGATAGCGATCCACTCCATTTAGAACGCTGGCTTCTGTGGTCTTCAGGCCTATCCAGCCATTGCCGGCATAGCTGGCTGACTGCTGCATGGAGACCACACGCGGAACATCAAGATCGCCGCCAATATCCCGCAGCCTCTGCGTTGCACCACCGGTGGCTTCACTGATCGGATCAAGCAAATCGGCGGTCGACAGCACGTCGGTGTATTCGCGCGGGTTCTGCGGTCCGACATGGATGAGGGTGCTCATGTCCCCCTCAGTTACGGTGAAGAGGCCAGTTTCAGTTACCGGAAGGCTTCCAGTCCAAAGGCCGGGTTGTTGTTCCGTCAATGTGATATCGGATTGTTCACCCGTCGGGGTGACGATTGTGGCATTGCTGACGCTCTCACCCAAGGTCTGTCGCTCGACAGTCAGTTCAGAACCGCGCATGGAAACGCTAAGAGCTTCTTCCTCAAGGTCCGGTTCCTGCATCAGCCAATGGGCCAAGCGGCGCAACAGTGGCACATGCGGTCCGCCACCCTCAAAACCGCGCGCCCATAGCCAAACGTGATCGGAGAGCAGCATGGCGACACGGCCCTCGCCTTCCCGGTTCAATACCAGCAGCGGTGTGTCGCTTGGACCGGACATCAGGGTTTGGCCCTTGTCGAGTTCGGTATCGACTGCACGGAACCAGCGGCTCCAGTCCGGCGGATCCTGCTCCGAGCCTGGCAAACCGCGCGTGACCGGGTGCCGTTCGCCCAGTTCGGCCAGCGTTGCGTGATAGGGCTGCTCCAAAACGGTTCCCGTCGGACGGGCGGGCAGAATTGGCGCAAGCGGTGTGCGGTAGAGGCTTCCGCCTTCCGCATAATCCGGTCCGCCAGCCAGAAGCACCGCGCCACCATCTTGAACATAGCGGGCAATGTTGTCGAAATAGAGCATCGGCAACACGCCGCGCCGGACATAGCGGTCGAATATAATCAGATCGAACTCGTCGATCTTGACGGAGAACAGCTCTCGGGTGGGAAAGGCTATCAGCGACAACTGATTGATGGGGGTACCATCCTGTTTTTCAGGCGGCCGCAGGATGGTGAAATGAACCAGATCAACCGAGGCGTCCGACTTCAACAGGTTTCGCCATGTGCGTTCTCCAGCATGAGGCGACCCGGAGACCAACAAGACGCGCAGGTTTTCCCGAATGCCGTCAATCGTCACCACCGCCCTGTTGTTCAGCGTGGTCAATTCGTCAGTGAGTGGCTCTGCCTCGAATTCGAAGATATTGTCGCCTCCATGGGCGATCCCGACGGGGATATCGATTTTCTCGCCGGTGCGGGCTGTTCTTTCCGTAATGACGTCGCCGTCGCGTTTGACGGTGAGGCGTACAGCGTCACCTGGCCCTGTGCCTTGTCCCTGATCCACGACCGTCAAACTGACCGTTTGCTCCGATCCCACAAGACCAAATCGGGGGGCCTTGTCCAGAACGATACGGCGGTCGCGTTCATCGGCAGTGCCGGTGATCAGACCGTGGACCGGTGCGTCAAAACCGAGCGATGCTGCGCTTTCCGGCAGATCGTGGATCTGCCCGTCACTGATGATGATTGCGCCGCCGACCCTTTCAGGGGGAACGTCCGCCAACCCGTTGGAAAGTGTCTGGAACAGTTCCGTGCCATTGCCTGCCCCTGAGTTCCGGGCTTCCAGAACGCGCAGGTCAAAACCACTCAAGGCTTCGATACGGCTTTGAACTTCTGCCGCTGTCTCGTCCGTTGTTGTCTCGCGTTCGGCCAGACGTTGGCTTTGGCTTTTGTCGACGACGAGGGCGACCACGCTGGAAAGTGGCTCACGGTCTTCGCGCTCGATTGCCGGATTGGCAAGCGCCAGCAGCAACAAGGCCATCGTAATGCCCCGAAGGAACCAACCCCGCAGGTTCAAGAAGCCGGAAAGGCTTGTGAGCAACAGTGTAATGGCAGCACCGGCAATCAGGGCCCAAAGGGGCAGAAGCGGGTCGAAGGAGAGTGACCAGACCATCAGCGCTCGCGAGACCTCATTGTCCTAACCGCTCTAAAAGAGCAGGGATGTGAACCTGATCGGCTTTGTAGTTGCCGGTCAGGCTGTACATGACGATGTTCACGCCCGAACGGAACGCATAATCGCGCTGTATCGGATTGTTGGGAACCGTCGGATAGACGAACTCTCCGCTGTCCGAAATCGCCCAGGCGGCTGCGAAATCATTGCCGGTGATCAGAATTGGTGAAACGCCGTCACCCGCCCGAACAGGCCGGTCGCCACGGGTCGTGGTTTCTTCAAGACTTTCCACCCACAATGGACTGGTTGCGTAACGACCAGGGAACGTTTCCAACAGATAGAAAGCCTTGGTCAAAACATGATCCTGCGGCACCGGCTCAAGCGGTGGTACGTCCAGATCCTCCAAGATTTCCCGCAACTTCAGCGTCGCCGGTGTCGACCCGAAGCCGGTTGTCGAAGCGTTGATGTGATCGCGGGTGTCGAACAGTATCGTGCCGCCATTGCGCATGAAAGTATCAATGCGTGCAATGGTTTGGTCGCCGGGCTTGTCCATGGCCGGATCAATGGGCCAGTAAAGCAGGGAATAAAAGGCCAGCTCGTCGCGGGCGATATCCACCGCCGCCGGTGGTCCAGGCTCCAGAGCTGTTCTTTCTGCCAGAAACTGCGTCAGTCCGGAGAGACCCGCAGCGCTGGCGTCATCAATTTCAGGGTTGCCGGTCAGAACATAGGCAAGGCGGGTATCAAGCGTTGATTCAAGCGCCTGCAATTCAGATGAGGTTGACTGGGCCTGGGCGTTTTGCGGTGCAATCCCCGTAAACGGGATCGCAGCAAGGGCCACAAGGATCGCCAGGCTGGCGGTTCGGTTCCGCAAGCCAACACGCGCCAACCCACCTGCCAAAAGGAAAACTGCAATCGCATCCACGATCATGAGAAGAAAGACCAGTGTAAAGAAAAGAGATCTCAGATCGAATGGGTCGGAGGCAGGATAAGGCACGGCTTCTGCCCGTTCGCCAAGAGCCGTCAAATCAAGCGTTTCCAGGCTGTCATCGCGTTGCAGCAGATTGAGTGCTCTGAACCCATCCTCTGTGCCGTAGAGACCGGGCGGCGTGCGGCGGCTGGCCAGTGCGTCACGGAAGACCGTACTGTTTACCGGGGTGACTTCAACCGGTGGCGGACCGAAGCGGCCAAACCCGTCCAGAAGACGCAGCGGAGGCAGAACACTCTGGCTGGGTTGTCCATCTTCTGCCGTTTCCGAGGCGGCTGCCACGTTGGACACGGCCAGGATCCGGCGCAACATGTTCAGGAAGACACCCGACAGGGGCAAGTTCGACCACGTTGAATCGGCGGTGACGTGGAAAAGGACGACACTGCCGGCTCCAATGGGAGCTGCTGTCACAAGCGGTGTGCCGTCTTCCAGCATGGCCCAGGTTCTTTCCGGAAGTTCCGACGTCGGTTCGGCAAGAACCTGCCGGGTGACGGTGACTTCTTCCGGCACCTTGAGGCCCGAAAACGGCGATCCTTCAGGGAAGGCTGCCAGGTGTTGAGGCTGTTTCCAGGAGAGCGAGCCGCCAAGCGATCTGTCACCGGCACGAAGGCGGACGGGGATCAGGTCGTCGCTGCCGCCTGCAGTGCGCGGACCGGCGAAGCGAACCAGTGTTCCACCGTTTTGAACCCAGTCGCGCAATGTGTCGGCGGTTGTGTCCGGGAGCCGGCCGACATCGGCAAGAACGAGCACGGATATGCCCTGGTCGATCAGTCCTGGAACGGCTTCTGCAATGTCCGCGTCACGTGGGCGGCGAATGTCTGAGAAGGGTGCGAGCGCTCGTTCCAGATAGTAGACGGGTGACAGCAACGGCTGATCAAGGTCGCCGGATTGTCCCGAGATAAGACCAACCGTCCGGCGTCGCCAGCTGTCATCTACAAGCTGGACAGCACCAGCCGCTGCTTCGCCTGAAATCTCCACACGCGCAATGTCGTTGCGCAGTTCCGTTGGGAGTTCAAACCGTGCCTCTGTTTCCGTTGCATCGGCATCGAAGGTTGCCTGAACTTCGCCAAGCACCAGTCCCTTGAGATCAAGCGCTCTAACAGTGGCGGCTCCCACTTTCTGATCTGGGTGCCTGATGACCTTGAGTGAAAGAGCTTCGGCATCGTTGGTAAGGTCTTTCAGACCCATTGGCGTGTCCAGTCCGGACATCACCGTCACGGGGGCCGCGCCGATGATCTGTGCAAGATCTGACAAGAACGCACCATTGGTGTGCGTGTTGTCGGACAGCCAGACCACCGCGCCAGGCGGTGTCTCCTGTGCGGACTTTCGCAATCCGATGCTCAGTTCGCTGCGCCTTGGGGGGTAGGGCCGGGGCTCCAAGGCCCTTAGCCTTTCAAGTGCACTTGCAGCTGCTTCCGGCACGAAGCTCTGGCCCGGTCCTTCAGCTGTTGCCGCGAAAAGCACAGGCTGGCCGTCCTGAGATGCTGTGTTGAGGATCTGTTCTGCTGCACTCACCTGTGCATCCCAGCCGCTTGCTGAAGTCCAGCCATTGTCGACCAGCAGCCACAAGACGCCGTCTCCGGTCGCAACCGGTTCTGATGAGCGCCAGATTGGACCGGCGAGGGCGATGATCAAAAGCGCGGCCAGCAACAAACGCAGGAGTGTCAGCCACCATGGGCTGCGCTGAGGTGTTTCCTCGTGCTGATCAATATCCAAGAGGAGCCGAGTAGGCGGAAACTGGATCTCGCGCGGACGCGGAGGCGTGAGCCGCAAAAGCCACCAGATGACCGGCAGCAAGGCAAGGGCCGCCAGGATCCACGGTGCGGTAAACGTCAGGGGCAGGCCTGCAAACACGGCTCAGACGCCTCCTTTCTGCATCACATCAAGCGCACCTGAGAGCGCACTGTGCAAAACCAGCAAAGGCTCGGATGCCGGCCGGTCGGTATGATGTAGAACATAGGTCCATCCGGCCCGCCGCGCCATATCCCGAATTTCAGCCCGATGGGCTTCCAACCGGTTGTGATAGTCTTCGCGCCAGTTTTCCGCACGTCCCGCGGTCAGCCGGATGCCTTTCTCTGGATCGGTAAACTCAATCCTGCCATCGAATGGAAAGGTCTCTTCAATCGGATCGAGCACTTGAACCAGATGCCCGCGTGCGCCGGTGCTGGCGACCCTGGCTATCCATTCCGCAATCTCGTCCATGGGATCGAGGAAATCTGAGACCAGCACCACATCGGCAAATCTCTTGATCGACATGGTGTCGGGAAGTGCCACAGGTTTGGACAAGTGCGCGAGTGCATCTGCCAGGCGCTCTGCGGCCCGACGATCCGAAAAGGGTCGGGTCAATCCGGGAAGGCCAATGCGTTCGCCCGTTTCGGCCAGCATGTCGGCAAGGGCAAGCATCAAAACGATTGCCCGGTCGCGTTTGGTGACTTCAGCAAGGCGCGAGCGAAACACCATGGAAGATGAGAGGTCCGACCAGAGCCAGACAGTATGGGCTGCCTCCCATTCGCGTTCGCGCACGTAAAGATGATCGTCCCGGGCAGAACGGCGCCAATCAATTCGCTTTGCCGGTTCGCCCATGTTGAAGGGCCGAAATTGCCAGAAGCTTTCGCCCGGCCCAGCGCGGCGGCGACCATGCCAGCCGGCGATGATCGAGCTTGCAACATGGCTGGCTTCAACAAGGAGATCCGGTAACGCATCGGCTACAGACCTGGCTTCGCCGATCACGTTCGGCCATGTCGCCTGGTCTATGCCTGCCGTGTTGTTTCCGGAATCCATTCAGTCCAGCTCCCTCAAAAAGACCATGTCAGATCAGGTGATAGATTCCTTCACCCGCCTAATGACATCCCGCACGGTGTGTCCGTCTGCCCGCGCTGCGAATGTGAGAGCCATTCGGTGTTGCAGAACCGGTTCGGCAAGAGCCAGCACATCGTCAACGGAGGGAGCGAGGCGACCATCGACAAGTGCCCTTGCGCGAACTGTCAGCATGAGCGCCTGGCTGGCGCGCGGACCGGGACCCCAGGCGATCAAATCCGTAACACCGGAATTGGCTGTTCCCTCGTCCGGTCTGGCAGACCGCACCAGTTTGAGAATTGCTTCTACAACTGACTCCCCAACGGGCATGCGCCTGACGAGTTGCTGATATTCCATCAGCTCTTCCGATGTCATGGCGACCTGGGCTTCAGCCTGGTCAGCGCCTGTCGTTTCCAGGAGAATACGGCGCTCAGCATCCAGGTCCGGATAGTGCACGTCAATTTGCATCAGAAACCGGTCGAGCTGCGCTTCCGGCAGTGGGTAAGTGCCTTCCTGTTCAAGCGGGTTCTGAGTTGCCAGTACGTGGAAAGGGCGTGGCAGGTCATGCGGGTGACCAGCCACCGTGACATGATATTCCTGCATTGCCTGCAAAAGCGCGGATTGCGTTCTGGGGCTGGCGCGGTTGATTTCGTCTGCCATCAGCAGCTGAGAAAAAACCGGGCCTGGTATGAAGCGGAAGGATCGGCCACCATCGCTGCTTTGTTCCATGACCTCCGCGCCGAGAATATCAGAAGGCATCAGGTCCGGGGTGAACTGGATACGCCGGGCATCAAGGCCAAGAACGGTACCAAGTGTTTCCACCAGCTTGGTTTTTGCCAAACCCGGGACACCCACCAGCAAACCATGTCCACCGGCCAGAATGGTGACGAGCGATTGCTCAACAACTGTCTCCTGGCCGAAAATGATGCGGGCGATATCAACCTTTGCATCGCTGATGCGGTTGACCGCGCGCTCCGCGCTTTCCGCGACCGCGGCGAGGTCAGCTTCGGTTGGGCTGGAGGGGGAAACAACGCTCATGAATCACCTTTCCCGTAACTTTTTAAAACTCCGGCCGATTAACATGCCGGGTATGAATGCTCATTCGTCCGGAGTTGCTGCGACTCAAGCAGTCTGACACCATATAAATGAGTAGATAAGGCGCAATTGTGCGCCATACAGTGGAAAGGTCCAAGATTCTTTCCCTGGCCTGGGGAAAAGCTTGTGACTACTTCCCCGGCTTAACCGGCTTGGATCGAATAAAGGTCATCGGGAATTGTCAAAAATCCCGGTGTGTGTCGAAGGACAGCTGCAAGGACTTTTTGCAAATGGCGGATGGAACAAAAACTGTTGGCCAGGCAATGCCTGAGGGACTGAAAGCCTTGATGAGCCGAGCCGATAAGCCTGGCCGGTCTTTGCCTCCGGTCGACAAGTGGAACCCGCCGTTTTGCGGTGATCTCGATATCCGCATTGCCCGGGATGGAACGTGGTTTTACCTCGGTTCGCCCATTGGCCGGCAAGCGCTCGTCAAGCTGTTCGCCTCAGTGCTACGACGGGACGAAGACGACAAACACTACCTTGTCACACCAGTTGAGAAGATCGGTATCACGGTCGAGGATGCTCCCCTCCTGGCTGTTGAGTTGGCTGTTGACGGGACGGGTGAAAACCAGGTGTTGACGCTGCGGACAAATCTCGGTGATCTCGTCGAGGCCGGGCCCGACCATCCCTTGAGATTTGAAAAAGAACCGGACAGCGGCGGCTTAAAACCCTATGTACATGTCAGAGGCCGGCTGGAGGCGCTGTTTACACGGGCGCTGATGTATCAGCTGGCGGAAATGATGGAAGAACGGGACAGTGAAACTGAAACGGAGCTGGGGATCTGGAGCGGAGGTGTTTTTTTTGCGGTGGAGCCCGACCTCCTGCGTGAAACCGAAGAGCACTGAACCGCAGAAGGACTGTCTGACTGCATGAGCACTTCCACCTTGCACCAATTTTTGCCCGGTGCGGATGTCACCGAACACTTGCGGCAGCGTCTTTCGCTCGCGGAGAGTGACAACGCGGACAAGGATACTGGTGACCATGTTCTGAACCCTGATCTTGGGCCTTATGCACGCTGGGAGGGACCTCCGCGCGATGCTGCCGTGCTGATCGGCATCTTGCCGCGTGAGGACGGGCCGAGCGTTGTCCTGACACAGCGTACGGGGCACCTGAAATCGCATGCAGGTCAAGTCGCCTTCCCGGGTGGAAAAATCGATCCGACCGACGCCGGACCCGTTGAAGCAGCATTGCGTGAAGCAGATGAGGAGATCGGCTTGAAACCCGATCGCGTCGCACCGATCGGGCGGCTGTCTCCCTATCTGACCGGATCCGGTTACCGCGTTGTCCCCGTGATCGGATTGATCGGCTCCGATGCTGCATTTCGTGCAAATCCGGATGAAGTCGAAGATGTCTTCGAAGTCCCATTCGGTTTTCTGATGGATCCTGACAACCACATCAAGCAAAGCCGCGTGTGGCAGGGTAAACGACGCTATTTCTATGAGATGCCTTACGGTGAACGATACATCTGGGGTGTTACCGCCGGTATCATCCGGTCCCTTTACGAAACGGTTTATGGCTAATGCTGCGTGTTTTTCTTACCCACCTTCTGTTGTTCCTGTTGCCATTCTTCGCCTATGCATTGTGGCTATGGTTGAGCAACAAGAAAGATCGACCCGGCAACTGGTCGAAAGGGCCAATTGCCTGGCTGACACTGACAGGTCTGGTTCTCGTCGTCGGCGGTCTCGTGGGCATGGCGTCCTACAATCGCGCACCGGAAGGCACCAGTTGGAGGCCGTCTGAAATGCGTGACGGTCAATTTGTTCCGGGCCGATATGAATGAAAAAATGACGGTGAATGTTGACGACATTTTCCGGCAGACAGACTGGCTTCAGTCGCAAGGCATCCAGAATGTTTTTGCAGCTGTTGAGCAGAACGGAGATCAGGCCCGGGTCGTTGGCGGCGCTATTCGCAATACGCTGCTGGATCATCCCGTGCCCGATATCGATATTGCCACGACCGCTCAGCCCCAGGATGTGATACGGCGTGCTCAGGCTGCAGGCCTCAAACCCATCGCGACAGGGATCGATCACGGAACGATTACGGTTGTCAGTGACGGAGTGCCTTATGAGGTGACCACACTTCGTGAGGATGTTGAAACGTTCGGCCGTCAGGCAAGGGTCGTCTTTGGGCGGGACTGGGTCAAGGATGCCAAGCGGCGCGATTTCACACTCAATGCGCTATATGTCGACAGGCATGGAGTGTTGCATGACCCTCTTGGCGGGCTCGACGACTGTTTGAACCGTCGCATAAGGTTCATCGGTGATCCGGATCAGCGAATTCGAGAAGACTTTCTGAGGATCTTGCGGTTCTTTCGTATCTATGCGGCGTATGGCGCCGGCGACATTGACGAGGCCGGGTTAGGGGCATGCTTACGACAGCGTGAGGGTCTGAGGCACCTGTCGGCCGAACGCATCGGTCATGAAATGCGCCGCCTTCTGCGCGCTCCCTTGGCTGCGCGCGCACTTCGTCTGATGAACGATTGCGGACTTTGGGAAATCGCGACGGGCGGTCTTGCGCGGATCAACGATTTCGATGCTTTGCGTAGCCTTGAGGATCAGGCTTCAGAAGTGCTCGATCCTGAAGTCGGTCTGGTGGTGCTTGCAGGTTTCGTGCACGAAGATCTGGAACGGATCTGCGATCGATTTCGTCTTTCGAACGCAGAGCGCAAACGCATGAAAACCGCGTGGGAGGCGATGAAATGCCTCCGGCAGGCCGACGTCTTTCCGTCCTGCTCGGCACTGTTGTATGACTTCGGTCGCCAGGGAGCCGTCGATGGACTGCTGGTCAGATGGGCGTCCTTGCTGGCGCAAAGTCAGGCGGATGGAACCGACTTTGCCACCAGACTAAAGGGATTGCGTACGGCAGAGGAGCCAAAGTTTCCGCTCAAAGGTGCCGATCTGATCGCGTGCGGTCATGCTCCGGGACCATCTCTTGGCGATCTGCTTGATCAACTTGAAATCGCATGGCGGGACAGTGGGTTTTCGCTCGGAAAGGACGAGCTGATCGGGCAATTGCCGTCCAAGCTTTAGTTTGTGCCGGTCTGGCGCTATTTAGCGCTTTTTAAAGCAAATACCGACAAGATGACCTGAGAAACTTCATCAATTTTGCGATGGCGTAACCGCATGACGCTTGTTTGCCGGTTCAAGATGAGGCCGTAATGGAAATTGTTCTGATCTCGGATGGTCCGCTCCCGATGGAGTCACCGGTCAGGCGGTTGCCGTTGTTTTTTCATGCCCGTCTGATCGACATGGACAAGGTTTCACCGGCTACAGTTGGTGAGGGCAAGATCGCTATCGTGGAGCTGCTCGATGCAACAGATGCCGGCTTGATTGCGTTGAAAGCCGCATGGGGCAGCATTGCCGCGATCCCTGTCATTTGTTTTGTGGCCAAGAAAAACCGTCGAGAAGTGATCCAGGCCGGAGCCCTCGGAAAATCCGAGATGCTGGATCGGGAGACGCCTCTGGCGCTGATCTTGCGCCGGCTGAATTCACTCACGCAAAAAGATGTAGCGGACACTCTACCCGCGCGGATGCCGCAAAAGACCGTCGAGGCCTACAGAAAGGGCAACGTTTTTCTGGAAAACATGTGCCTTGCCAGCGCCGAAGGTACAAAGATCCCGGTCAGTGTGTTGAAGAGCAGCGCGAGCGATATCTTCAATGCGATGTCCCAGGAAGGCTTGTCATTCTGGATGGAAGCGGTCAATTCGCATCATAGTCCAACCTATAGTCATTCCTTGAAAGTTGCCGGTTTGGCCGGAATGTTTGCGAACCATCTGGGGTGGTCGAAGGGGGAATGCGAAGAGGTGATTGCCGGTGGTCTGGTTCATGACATCGGGAAAACACGCATTCCGCTCTCCATCCTGGACAAGGCCGACAAGCTGACGGACAAGGAGCGGGCCATTATCGACAAGCATCCTCTATACGGCCGGGAAATTCTGAAGCCGCGGCTTGAATTGCCGATCGACATAAAAAAGATGGCAATCCAGCATCACGAGTATCTGGACGGGACCGGGTATCCTGATGGACTGAAGGGCGAAAGGATCTCGCCCAAGGTCCGGCTCATTACGATCTGTGACATCTTTACGGCATTGACCGAAGAACGTGCCTACAAGGAAGGCCTGCCTGTGCGAACTGCAATTTCCATGATGCAGGACATGGGGCCAAAGCTAGATCAGAAAATGGTGTCCGCTTTTGCGCGCATGCTGCTCGACAGAGGGTTTGGAGAGCTCAACCGTTCTGAACAGAAAGTACGTCGCGGTTCGGCAGCCTAGATCACGTCCTTCAAGCGATGCATCTTTTCATGGATGCGCCTTGGAGATCAGGGCCATTTCACCACGGGTGGCATGGATGAGAGTATAGAGGTGACATTGCCGCCGGTCTTGAGGCCAAAAATCGTCCCACGGTCGTAGAGCAGATTGTATTCGACATATCGGCCGCGTCTGATCAGTTGTTCCTCGCGCTCTTCTTCCGTCCAGGGCTTTTCAAAGTTTCGGCGCACCAATTCTGGGTAGACTGAGAGAAAGGCAAGGCCAACGTCCTTGGTGAATGCAAAATCCGCATCCCAGTCGCCACTATGCAGATAGTCATAGAAGATGCCGCCTATGCCGCGCGGCTCATTGCGGTGTTTCAAATAGAAATAGTCATCGCACCAGGCCTTGTAGCGCTGATAGTCAGCAACGTCATGTGCTTCGCAGGCACCTTGCATGGCCTCGTGGAACGAGACGGTATCCGGATCTTCCTGCGTGCGCCGCAGATCAAGGACAGGGGTCAGATCCGCACCACCGCCGAACCACTGGCGCGTTGTCACAACCATTCGGGTGTTCATGTGCACGGCGGGCACATGCGGATTGTGCATGTGTGCGATCAGGCTGATGCCGGACGCCCAGAACCTTGGGTCTTCACTGGCGCCAGGGATCTGGCCACGAAATTCCGGTGAGAACTCTCCGTGGACAGTCGAGATGTGCACACCGACCTTTTCAAAAACCCGGCCGTGCATGATCGACATGACACCGCCGCCGCCTTTTGCCCCCGTGCTGTCGGTGCGCTCCCAGGGTGTTTGCTCGAAGCGGCCTGCGGGTTTATCCGAAAATGGGCCGTTCTTGTCGCTGATTTCGTCTTCCAGGTCTTCAAATGCCTTGCAGATCCTGTCTCTGAGTTTCCGAAACCAGGATGGCGCGTCCGCCTTCTTCTGTTCGATGCCGTCCGGGATCGGTCCGCCACGATTTTCCGGTGAAGGTGCGTTCATGAATTTGGCCCTGGCTGGTTGACGGCTGACTGATGCTGATTTCAGGAATTAGCTTCGGTGAGGCTTTTAGGAAATGTGCCTGTCTGTCGCAAGGCTTCACCGAGAGCCATGCCTGCTGAAACTGCGACATTCAGGGACCGCATGCCTTCGGCCATCGGAATGGTGATGCGGGCATCTGCTCCCGCATGCACATCATCGGGAACCCCGCTGCTTTCACGCCCCATCAGCAAAATGTCGTCGTCTTTGAACCCGAATGCGGTGTAAGGCGTTGCGGATTTCGTTGTCAGAAGCACCAGGCGCGCACGGCGCTCTGTACGCCAGTCCTCAAATTCAGCAAATGAAATGTGCCGCGTCATGGCTGCGCGCTCAAGATAGTCCATCCCGGCCCGTCTGAGTGCACTGTCAGAAATCGGAAAACCTGCTGGCTCGATCAGGTGGACCTTTGTGTTCAGACAGGCTGCCAGTCGCAAAATGGTGCCCGTGTTTTGCGGAATATCGGGCTGATAAAGGGCAATGTCGGGCATCGTTTCCAGGTCTCTGCGGCTGGCGGGGAAGGGTGCTTAACAGCTGAAGTCCGTTTTGTCATGCGACTGCGCGCTTTTCGTTTTCGAAATTGTCTGGGCCATGTGACAGACAGGCGCGTAGGATATCAAACAGATTCGCGCCCGGCCCATGGAGTGCCTCGTTGTCCCCGCTCTTCCGCATTTTTGAAACCTGGATCGATCCATTTCGACCCGTACCTGACAAGGATATCCCAAAGGGCGGTATTTCTGCGCTTGGATATTTCGTCTCCCAAGTGCGCTGGCCTTTTGTGGCCATGCTCGTTCTCGGCGGGACAGCTGCCTTCATCGAAGTTTCGATATTCAACTTTCTGGGCACGATCGTCGATCTTATGGAAACCGGAAACAGGGGTACCTTTTTCAGCGATCACCTTTGGACGCTGCTCGGCATGGTCTTCGTGGTGCTGGTCGTGCGGACGCTGAACAACTCCTTGATGGCGTTGCTGGAAGAACAGACCATCGTGCCAGGCTTTTTCAATCTGGTTCGTTGGCAGAGCCACAAGCGCGTGATGAGGCAGAGCCTCAGCTATTTTCAGGACGATCTGGCAGGCCGGCTGTCGCAAAAAGTCATGCAGTCGGGCCTGTCCGCCGGCGACTTCATGACCAACCTGCTGCAGGTTGCTTGGTTCATTGTCGTTTACGCACTCACCACGCTGATACTGGTTGCGGACCTCGATATCAGGCTGGGCGGCATTGTCTTGATTTGGCTTGTGTGTTTCGGGGTGACCGCGCGGTTTTTCGTACCGCGGATACGCGATGCTTCGAGAGCCGTTGCCAACAGCTATTCCGGGGTAACCGGAAGACTGGTCGACACATACACCAATATTCAGTCTGTCAAACTCTTTGGTTCCACGATCACCGAGAACCGCGGAACTCGCGGGGCGGTCGAATCCTACCTTGTGAAACTGACGACATTTACGCGGCTTTTGACCTCCATTCGGATTGTCATGAGCGTGATCAACGGTGTCATGATTGTTGCGATTACAGCAATGGCTCTGAAGATCTGGCAGGATGGCGGGATCAGCACCGGGCATGTCGCCTTCGCACTCAGTCTGATCCTGCGGCTTAATATCCTGCTGAACCGGCTGTTCAATCAGCTGAACGGTCTGTTCCGGCATTTCGGTTCTCTGCAGGACAGTATGGAAACCGTCGTCAAGCCGATTGCTCTGTCTGATCAACCGGATGCGCCCCAATTGGTCGTTTCCGATGGCAGGGTTCAGTTTGAGAGTATCCGTTTCCACTATGGCAAAAAGGGTGGGGTGATCGATCATCTCAATTTGGACATTGCTCCTGGAGAGCGGGTTGGATTGGTCGGGCCGTCTGGGGCTGGCAAGACAACGCTGGCAAGCCTCCTTCTTCGCTTTTTCGATGTGGAGGCGGGGCGCATCCTGATTGACGGTCAGGATGTCAGGGACGTCACGCAGGATTCTGTGCGGCATGCTGTTGGCATGGTGACGCAGGACCCGTCATTGCTTCACAGATCGATCCGCGAAAATATTCTTTACGGTCGGCCCGGTGCCAGTGAGGCAGAACTTGCCGAAGCAACCAGGCGGGCTCACGCGTTCGATTTCATTCAATCCCTGGAAGACCAACGTGGTCGCAAGGGGTTCGATGCCTATGCAGGCGAGCGTGGTGTCAAGCTGTCAGGCGGGCAAAGACAGCGCATCGCGATTGCGCGCGTATTGTTGAAGGATGCGCCGATCCTTGTACTTGATGAGGCAACGTCTGCACTCGATTCTGAAGTGGAGGCTGCCATACAGGAAAATCTACAAGGGTTGATGGCAGGAAAAACAGTCATTGCTATTGCGCATCGCTTGTCCACGATCGCAGCAATGGACCGACTGATTGTCATGGACAAAGGCAGGGTTCTGCAGGAAGGAACGCATGAGGTGCTGTTGGCCGATGATGAAGGCCTTTATGCCAAACTTTGGCGTCGGCAATCGGGTGGATTTCTCGTCGAAGAGCCTCAAATAGCCTGAATTCATGTCGACGGGTTGTGTTGGCACCCATGAAGCACGAGCTGATCTGGTATCTGACAGAGCGCGTAGAAGGAGCTCAAAACTTCAGAGGTCTCGATGCTCCAGAACGTTATCGCCTATTTTGCAACCGCTCTTGTTTTCCTCGGGGTGGATTATGTGTGGTTGTCGCAAGTGGCGACACGGTTCTATTTTGATCGCATTGGCCATCTCCTGATGGACAAGCCGAACATGGCGGCAGCAGGCGCCTTCTACATTATCTATATTGTAGGCATTGTTATTTTCGCTGTCGCACCGGCTCTCAAGAGCGAGAGTCTTATGACCGCTATCGTCTATGGTGCATTGTTCGGTTTCTTTACTTACGCAACGTATGATGTAACCAACTATGCAACCTTGAAAAACTGGCCGGTTATTGTTGCTGTAGTTGATATTTCATGGGGAACGGTTCTGTCTGCTTTCTCTGCTGGTATGGGTTACATCCTTACACGGCTTGTGACCTGACTTATGAAAACAAGCTGCTTACAAGCCTAAGTATTTGCCCGCATCTCCGGTCGTTACTGAATTTTTACGTGCATTCCGGTAGTGTCTCGCTCATGAGGTGATTGGACGCGATCCCGCGGTCTTCCATCGCCTGCTGATTTTCAATCGGGGAAGTAGCGTGACACTCTCAATAAAGGGCCGGTTCGTTGCAATGGTCTTCACGGCCGCTGCGATCATGATGGCCGGTACCGCATTTGCGTTCTATGTGTTTCGACAGGCGCTTTTGCAGGAAATTGGAACAAAGACCGGAGCAGAAAATTTCCTGACCGGTGATGTCGTTTCGAAAATTGATACCCTCATTCTCGACCAGATGGTCACGATCGGACTCGTAGTCTCACCTGTCGGCCTGGCATTTCTCGGCATCGCTGTGGTGCTTGCGCTCGGAATTGCGCGACCACTTCGCCGTCTTCAAAACGGTCTCGATAAATTGTCGGAAGGTGAATTGGATATCCGGATCGAAGGTGAACATCGAACGGACGAAATCGGCAAGATCGCCAGATCGGTCACGGGTTTTCGAGCCAATTTGGTTGAAAAGGCACAGGAGCAGGCACGGCAGGATCAGGCGCATCAGGATGCGATGAGCCAGGAACGCAAAGCACTGATGCAAGATGTTGCCGATGACTTTGAAAAGTCGGTTATCGGTGTGGTCGCTGGACTGACGAAAGCTGCCGGCAGCGTTGAAGACAACTCTACCCGGCTGAGCGAAGCTGTGAACTCTTCCATTGTTGCCGTTGATGAAGTGCATCAGGCAACTTCAGAAGCAGGTGGTTCTGTCGATTGCGTGACCGTGTCTGCTGAACGTCTTTCCGGTTCATTGCTTCGTGTTCGTGAGGATGTCGATCAGGCGACAGAGATTGCAAGCGCTGCAGTTGAAGAGGCACGAAAGACCGATGAGGTTGTCGGGCGGCTTTCGGAAACGGGCCGTGCAATTGGCGAGATCGTTGAACTGATCAGCCAGATTGCAAGTCAGACCAACCTTCTGGCCCTCAACGCCACCATTGAGGCTGCGCGCGCAGGCGAGGCAGGGCGCGGGTTCGCCGTGGTCGCAAATGAAGTCAAAGCGCTGGCTGAACAAACGACAAAGGCGACAGAAGACATTTCTGCTCAAGTAACGTCTGTACAGGAAGTGGCTGAACTCTCGGAAGGAGCAATCCGGTCGATTGCAGAAACAATTGGCCGCGTGAGTGAAATTTCGGGGAAAATCCGGGATGCCGTCGAGGAACAATCCGCGGCAAGCCAGGACATAGGCGAGAATGCTTTGGCTGCACGAAGCAGCTCAGAACTTGTCACTGCCAACGTCAACACCCTGAGTTCCGTGATGAACACCAGCCAGAGCGCCACAGAAGAGATGTTGTCGGCGGCTTCCGAACTTGGCAATTATTCCGACAGCCTTCAATCGCAAGTCGGCCAGTTCCTACAAAGCGTCAGGGCGGTCTGATTATACTTGTGATCTGTAGCAAAATTCTAGTTAAAAATGACAATATATAAGTAAATCTGCGTTCTTTTAGAGATTGGTTCAGGATTGATACCTTAGACTAACGCGGAGCATGTTTTGAATCGAAGAAGACCATGGCAGAGATCTTGGCGTCGCCGCCAGTGCAGTATCTGATTTTCTGCTTGGGAGCGGTTGTCGTGTTCCTCGTCGCTTATCGATTGGGAACGCGGAAGACTGCGTCTCCCGAGGTGGAGAGCCTGTCTGGTTTCGGAAACGATGCCGCGATCTTGCAGCTTGTTGTCGAGCATGTCCATGAAGGCCTGGTTATGCAGGACATCTATGGGCGCATCGAGTGGTCAAACCCTGCTTATTCCCGCATCACAGGCTACAGCGCAGACGAAATTCGAGGACGCCGACCTCAAGAGTTCATTTTGCCCAGCGAAAACCAGCTGCCCTCTGAGGAGATCGCCGACTTCAAATACGATCTGACCCGGTTTCGTTCAGGTGTCGAAGAGCTGATCATGAATCAGCGCAAGAATGGCGAAACATTCTGGAACCAGCTGACATTCGCTGTTGTTGAAGGGACGACGTCTGACCAGACGAAAATCATCCTGATCTGCCGGGATGTGACCACTCAGGTTGAGCATGTCAAGGAACTAGAAGATGCGCGTAACAGGCTGAAATTTCAGGCAGAACACGACGATCTAACCGGCGTTGCCAATCGCTCGAAGCTGTCGTCTTATCTGCAGGAACTCGTGCAGGAGAAAAACGGTACGGGCCGAAAACTCGGGATCATCCAGTTTGATCTCGACCACTTCAAGGACATCAACGACAACCACGGACACAGCGCTGGTGATGCCGTGTTGCGGCACGCCGCCCAGGTTCTGCAAACCGCGGTCGGCGACAAGGGACTGGTGGCGAGGATCGGCGGTGACGAATTTATTGCTGTCATACCGGAGCCGAGCGGTGCGGATGAGCTGGACAGTCTTGGCAAGAAGATCATGAGCGGTCTTGAGCGGCCGATCACCGTGGACCGGCACAAATTGCGCGTGGCCGGCAGCGTTGGACTGGTTCTGGCCGACACTGCCAAGGTCAGTGCATCGGCACTTATCAACTGGGCCGATATTGCTCTTTATGAAGCCAAGAAAACGGGCCGGGGCCGGGTCGCATGGTATTCAGATGCGGTTGGCGCGACGCATCGCCATCGGCGAATGGTTATGGCGCAACTCGACCAGGATCTGGAAAACAGCAACCTGACGCTTTTGATGGAGCCCCAATACTGTTTTCGAGAGAGCAAAATAGTCGGTTACGAAGTCTATGCGCGCTGGCTTCATCCAAGTGAAGGTCTTGTCGACCCCGTCACGCTGCTATCGGTCCAGGAAGACCAGAAGCGCATTGCAAGGATTGAAATGTTCGCCTTGCAGCGTGGTCTTGCGGAGATCCGTAACCTCAGGGAAGTTTCAAATTCGCCCTTCACCATGGCGCTGAATCTTTCTCAGGCAAGCTTGAAGTCACCAGACTTTATTGAAGCGCTTCAAAAGCTGAGCAGCGACAATGGCATCCCACTCGAAGCGCTGATCGTGGAATTCGATGAGAAAATCATCCGTTTTGACGAGAAAGACGGGCTTCTTGACGCGATCGAAGCGTTGAAAGGGATTGGTTGCAAAGTCGCTATTGATCGATTTGGCGGCGGGCATGGCGGCGCCGGTCAGCTGTTGCATGTTGCGGCCAATGTGATGAAAGTCTGCCCAGACCTCGTTGCTGGTTTGGAAGCCAACTGCGAGCGGCATCAGCTTGTACAGTCCGTGCTTCGGCTAGCAGATCAATTCGGACTGGAAACGGTTGCTGTCGGTGTGGATACGTCACGGCAGGTCGATGTCCTGAGAGCACTTGGGTGCAAGCAGATCCAGGGCAGCGCAGTTTCCGCACCTGTTTCTCCGAGGGAAGCGGAATTGCATGTGATGTCTTTCGAGCTGGAAGAGAACAATCCTCCCGATTTGGCTATTGCCAAAGGGTGATCCGTTGCTCTCGCAGCGCTTCGGCGAGGGGGCTGTTGGGTCTGTGTCTCATCCGCAACAGTTGCATTGCTCATGTACGGAAGTGGCGAATTTGTCCTTCCCAAGTGATGCGAAAGCGGGTACCTAATTTTCCAGTCAGCTCCTAGAAGTTGATTCATTTCCAAGTCACAAGTGGCTTCCCCGCCACGCAACCAGGAGGGCCTACATGATAGATCGTTGCATGATCCACCCATTTGTCGCCCTTGAGGGTTGCCCAGGGATTACTGTCCGCCTCCGTTAGCGACGCGCTCAGTCCTCGTTCATAATCCTAAGATCTGCGGTGACCGGCACAAGCCGCTCATATGTGGCTGCATACCGTTTCGTTGTATGTCCGCCGTCACCAGTGACACATCCCATTTCGGAGACGATCCGATGTCAGTCCAATTCACACCGGACCTGGCCGCATTGGCGGGCCGTCCGGACTTCGAGGTGACCCCTCCCGAAGAGCCGGATCCCGGTATTTTTGTGCGTTTGAAAAGGACAGTTGCCTCCGCAGCTCTTTTTCTGGGCACTACATTTGCAGTCGCCGGGCTGTTTTTCATTCCGGTGCTCTTTTTCAACCTAAGCCGGATCGAGGCTTTGGAAATCGCAGGCCAGCAACTCACCGCGACAGCGTTCCTGGGTCAGCTGGGTGCGCTGTTCTGGGGCACTTTTGTCCTGGCTCTGGCCTTCACAAGTTTCGTTGCCAGCATGCTCATATTTGCATCTGGCCGATTGATACGCCCGTATTCGAAACCCGTGGGACAGGAAGATGCCATGGCGCATTTGACTGTGTTACGGTTGAGCGGGTCTGAGAGGTAATCATGTTTGATCGGTTCGAAAAGCTCATTGATCCGTTCGAAAACACAGAACTCGACGTTCCTCCCAAGGGTTTTTGGGCCTTCTGTTGGTACTACACCAAACCAGTCTGGCCCATTTTGCTCACTGCCTCTGTCCTGGGGGCGATTATCGCAGTGCTGGAGGTTCTGATCTTCACGTTTCTGGGCGAGCTGGTCACCTGGCTCAGCACCGAGAACGCAGAGACCTTCTTTGAAGACAATTGGCGACAATTGCTCTGGATGGGGCTGGTTGTGCTGGTACTGTTGCCGGGCGTTGCTGCCATCTGGGAGATGTTGTTCCACCAGGGCCTGATGGGAACCTATCCCATGTCGGTGCGTTGGCGGGTGCATCGATATCTGCTGCGTCAGAGCATTTCGTTCTATCAAAACGATTTTGCGGGACGGATCGCCAACAAACTGATGCAGACAGCGCTTGCCGTGAGAGAGGTTGTCACGCGGATCGCAGACATTCTGGTCTATGTGATTGTCTACTTCGTTGCAGCACTGTTCGTCGTGGCTGAGGCCAGTCCTTATTTCGCCATTCCATTCATGGCCTGGCTGGGCTGTTATCTGGTGACGATGCGGATCTTCATTCCGAGACTCAAAAACGTTTCCAGGGAACAGGCAGACGCGCGGTCAGTCATGACGGGACACGTGGTGGATGCATACACCAACATCTCGACCGTGAAGCTGTTTTCACACGCTGCGAGAGAAGAGGACTATGCAAAGACTTCGATGATGACCTTCCTCAAAACCGTATTCTTGCAAATGCGGTTGGTTACGGGAATGAACATCACGCTGACGACATTGAACATGGTGCTCCTGTTCGCAGTTGCCGCGATGTCGATCAGTCTCTGGCAGGCGGGCTCTGTTTCCACGGGCGAGATTGCTGTTGCGGTTGCACTGGTTCTGAGGTTTCAGGGCATGTCGCAATGGATTCTCTGGGAAGTGTCAGGCCTCTTTGAGAACATCGGGACGGTTCAGGATGGCATCAATACGATCTCGCGTGAGCGCGATGTTGTGGATGTGCCTGAGGCGACTGCACTTGAAGTGCCTGCAGGCGAAATCCGTTTCGACGGGATCGGCTTCCATTATGGCAAGGCGTCCGGTGTGATCGAGGACCTCACCTTGAACATTCAGCCTGGTGAAAAGATCGGCCTGATCGGCCGTTCAGGTGCGGGTAAATCGACCTTGGTCAATCTGCTGTTGCGCTTTTACGATCTGGAGCGCGGTAAGATTCTGATCGACGGGCAGGATATTGCTGGTGTTCGACAGGATGACATTCGCGCAAATGTCGGGGTGGTGACGCAGGACACATCACTGCTTCATCGTTCGATCTTCGAGAACGTCGCCTACGGCAAGCCGGATGTCAGCCGCGAAGAGGTCGAAGCAGCGCTCGGCAAGGCCCATGCACTTGAGTTCGTCGGTGGTCTGACTGACCTCAACGACAGGGCTGGACTGGATGCTCATGTCGGTGAACGCGGCGTCAAGCTTTCGGGCGGGCAAAGGCAGCGGATTGCGATTGCACGGGTGCTCTTGAAGGATGCGCCGATCCTTGTGCTCGATGAGGCGACTTCCGCACTTGATTCCGAAGTGGAAATCGCCATCCAGGAAAGCCTGTTTGAGTTGATGAAAGGCAAGACTGTGATTGCGATCGCCCACCGGCTTTCGACCATCGCGGCGATGGATCGGCTGATTGTCATGGACAACGGCCGAATCATCGAGGAAGGCTCACATCAGGAATTGCTTGACCGGAATGGCCTTTATGCCCAGCTCTGGCAACATCAATCAGGTGGCTTCCTGGCTCCTGTTCAGGCAGCCTAGTGGACCCATAACAAAATGCAGGGCCGGGAAATCCATTTCCGGTCTTGCACTCCGTGCCAAAATAGGGTCTGAACAAACGCGGCAGCGGTTTTGCCTGCGACATATGCGTTCTAGGGCGTTTGTTGAACTGGACAAGCGTTTCGAAGGGTGCAAAAAGACAAACCGCTTGACCGGTGCGCGTTTGAGGGTGCCCGGTCTCCGTAGAGCCCGGCATGGTTCCGAGGTCCTTCTGGGGCAGAAGGGTTTGGGCCGTGCGTGGGCTTTCGGTACAGGTTGAACATAAAAGAGGACGCGACCTTGGCACACAACACGGATGCGGAAGAACCGAACCGCCGTGACTTTCTCTACATCGCGACCGGGGCAATGGGCGTTGTAGGCGCCGGCGCGTTGGTATGGCCGTTCATAGATCAGATGAACCCGGATGCTTCCGCTTTGGCATTGGCATCTATTGAAGTTGATGTGTCTGCCGTCGAAGAGGGGCAGTCAATCACGGTAAAGTGGCGTGGTAAGCCGGTATTCATCCGCAACCGCACCGAAACGGAAGTGGACGAAGCCAAGTCTGTGCCGATCGCGGATTTGCCGGACCAATTGGCGCGTAACGCCAACCTGCCGGCTGACGCGGATGCGTCCGATCCGAACCGTGGTGTTGAGGGCAAGGAAAACTGGCTGGTGCAGATCGGTATCTGTACACACCTTGGCTGCGTTCCGATTGGTGACGCAGGTGAGTTTGGCGGTTGGTTCTGCCCATGCCATGGCTCCCACTATGACACTGCCGGCCGTATCCGTAAGGGCCCGGCTCCCGAGAATTTGCTGATTCCGCCGCTCGAGTTCGTTGGCGACTCGACGATCAAGATCGGCTAACGGCAGACATTTTTAGGAGACAGCCATGGCTGGACATTCAGACTATGTACCGCAAAGCGCTGCGGCTAAGTGGCTTGAAAGCCGCTTGCCGGTTATTTCGCTTATGCGCGGTTCCTTTGTAGATTTCCCGACCCCGAAGAACCTGAACTACTGGTGGACCTTCGGTGGTATCCTGTTTTTCGTGCTGATTGCGCAGATCCTGACCGGTATCGTTCTGGTGATGCATTATACGCCCAGCACCGGTGCAGCGTTCGACAGCGTCGAGCACATCATGCGTGATGTGAATTTCGGCTGGATGCTACGCTATCTGCACTCAAACGGCGCTTCGATGTTCTTCATCGCCGTTTACATTCACATTTTCCGTGGTCTCTACTACGGTTCCTACAAGGCGCCACGCGAGATTTCCTGGATCCTTGGCGTGATCATCTTCCTGATCATGATGGGCACAGCCTTCATGGGCTACGTCCTGCCGTGGGGGCAGATGTCCTTCTGGGGCGCAACGGTTATCACCAACCTGTTCTCGGCGATTCCGCTGGTCGGTGAAGCCATCGTGACTTGGCTTTGGGGCGGCTTTGCGGTCGACAATCCGACGCTGAACCGGTTCTTCTCGCTGCACTATCTGCTGCCGTTCATGATTTTCGGCGTGGTGATCCTGCACGTATGGGCCTTCCACACGACGGGCAACAACAACCCGACCGGTGTTCAGCCGAAGACCAAACAGGACACGCTTCCGTTCCATCCGTACTACACGATGAAGGACCTGTTCGCGATTGTCGTGTTCATGATCTTCTTCTCATGGTTCGCATTCTACCTGCCGAACTATCTGGGTCACGCCGACAACTATATCGAGGCCAACCCGCTGGTTACGCCTGCGCACATCGTTCCTGAATGGTACTTCCTGCCGTTCTACGCGATCCTGCGTGCCGTTCCGGACAAGCTCGGTGGTGTTGTGTTGATGTTCGGTGCGATTGCAGTTCTGTTCATCCTGCCGTGGCTGGATACTTCAAAGGTGCGTTCCGGTGCTTACCGTCCGCTGTTCAAACAGTTCTTCTGGATCTTTGCAGCGGTCTGTGTGGCTCTTGGGTATCTTGGCGCAATGCCCGCTGAAGGCATCTACGTGACGCTTTCGCGCATCTTCACCGCCTACTACTTCGCGCACTTCCTGGTCATCTTGCCGATGCTCGGTTTCCTTGAAAAACCGAAGCCGCTTCCGGCATCGATTTCAGAATCGGTGCTGAAGGGTGGATCAGGCAAACCGGCTGCTGCAGCTGCAGCTCCGGAAACGAAGTAACGCGAACCGGATCAGGAGTTATTTGAGACAATGAGCACCATGATCAAAATGGTTCGTTCCCTAGCAGCAGTGGCAGCACTTGCCATTGCGACGCCGGCGATGGCTGCTGGCGCCAAGGTCGAAATCGACTATCAGAGCTGGTCTTTTGCCGGTCCGTTCGGTTTCTATGACAGGGCCCAGCTGCAACGCGGTTTCAAGGTCTATCGTGAAAACTGCTCGGCCTGCCACGGTCTGAGACTTGTTGCTTTCCGCAACCTGGCCGAAGATGGAGGCCCGAGCTTCACCGAAGACCAGGCCAAGGCAGTCGCGGCGGAATACACAGTTGTCGACGGACCAGACGATTTCGGCGACATGTATGACCGACCGGCGATTTTGGCCGACCGGTTCCCCTCGCCATTCCCCAACGAGCAGGCGGCACGTGCTGCCAACAACGGCGCTTACCCGCCGGACTTTTCCCTGCTCGCAAAAGCGCGCGCTGCACAGCGCGGCTTCCCGTGGTTTGTCTTTGACATCTTCACGCAGTACCAGGAAAACGGTCCGGACTATATCTACTCACTGCTGACGGGCTATGTGGATGCTCCCGAAGGCGTGGAAGTGCCGGATGGGCAGTACTATAACCACTCGTTCCTGGCTGGCGAGTTCATCTCCATGGCTCCTCCTTTGTTTGAAGAGGCCGTGGAATATACAGATGGTACGCCCATGACGGTGGATCAGTACGCGAAGGACGTTGCGGCGTTCATGATGTGGGCTGCTGAGCCTCATCTGGAAGATCGCAAGAAAATCGGCTTCCGCGTCATGATCTTCCTGATCGTCTTTGCTGGACTGCTGTACTTCACCAAGAAGAAACTATGGCGCAATGTTGAGCATTGATTGATTGCCTGCAGAATGCATGATGAAAGCCGCCGGTTTCCGGCGGCTTTTTCTTTGGGGGAATGTTAATGCACCGCTTGTTGTTGTTACTGGGAACGCTTGTCCTTTCCTGGAGCGCTGTGGCCGGGTCTGCGGCGACGCACCGGGTGTCGGTGCTCGACATGCAATTGGCGATGAAAGCCGCGCTTCGCGCGGTGCTGGTGTGTAATGAAGCTGGTCATCAAGTGGGTGTGTCGGTCGTCGATCGGTTCGGCCTGGAGCAAGTCACATTGAGAAGCAACATGGGAGGGGCCCATGTGACCGACGCCGCGCGCCGCAAGGCCTGGACCGCGGCAACGTTCAATCTGCCGACATCCGAAATTGACGCTCTGGCGCAGGATGAGGCGCGTGAGGATCTTCGAACGCTCTCCGGCGTCCTTGCACTTGCCGGCGGGTTGCCGATTGTCTCGCAGTCCGGTGAGCTGCTGGGTGGAATAGGCGTGGCCGGCGGAGAGGGCACTGAAAATGAGGCCAAATGTGCTGAAGCCGGTCTTGACGCCATTGCAGAACAATTGAAATAACCCACCTCGAAGCGGCAGCCGGGCTTTGTTCGGACAAGGCTGGCAGGACTTAGATCATTTTTGGAGCGGACATGGCAGACGCAGTTTTGGGCATTATCGGCGGATCCGGCATCTACGATTTGCCGGGACTAGAGAACTCGGAATGGATCAGTGTTGAAAGCCCTTGGGGACAGCCCTCCGACCAGGTTCGCGTCGGGTCCATTGAAGGCCTGAAGATTGTATTCCTTCCGCGCCACGGCCGTGGCCATGTCTATTCCCCAACCACTATCAATTACCGCGCCAATATCGATGTAATGAAGCGCTGCGGCGTGACCGATCTGTTGTCTGTATCCGCCTGCGGCTCTCTCAAGGAAGAACATGCACCGGGAACCTTTGTTCTGGTGGATCAATTCATCGACCGGACAATTGCCCGCGAAAAGAGCTTTTTCGGCACGGGGTGCGTTGCGCATGTTTCCATGGCCACACCCGTCAGTCCGAAGCTTGTCGAAGCCGTCGCAGCTGCTGCGGAGGCGGAGGATCTGGCTTATTCAAAGGGTGGAACTTACCTGGCGATGGAAGGACCGCAATTTTCATCGCTCGCGGAAAGTCACCTCTATCGGACCTGGGGCTGCGATGTAATCGGCATGACGAATATGCCGGAAGCAAAATTGGCCCGTGAAGCTGAGATCTGCTACGCCACCATTGCCATGGTGACGGATTTTGACAGCTGGCACCCGGACCATGGCGAGGTTGATATTCAAGCCATCATCAAGGTGCTGCACGACAATGCCGAAAACGCACAGCGCCTGGTTGCCCGCGTCGCACGGGACTTGCCGAGGCAACACCAGTCCTGTCCTGCAGGGTCGGACACTGCGCTTGAGTTTGCGTTCATGACTGCGCCGGAAAAACGAGACCCGGCACTTGTTGCCAAACTTGATGCGGTTGCAGGACGCGTTCTGAACAGGCCATCCTGAACGAAACAACACGTTTTGATCTAATTGAATTTGCTTCGAACGGTCCGACAATCTTGTTATAAGCACCGGTCGGAGAGGAACAGCCAGCGAAAGAAAGTGAATAGATGACCGACCAGACAATCCAGGATGAACTGATCGGAGCGATCCGGACGATCAAGGATTATCCGACCGATGGAATTCTGTTTCGCGACATCACGACGCTTCTTGGGAATGCACGGGCATTTCGGCGTGCCGTCGACGCACTGGTTCAACCCTGGGCGGGATCGAAGGTCGAACAGGTTGCCGGCATTGAGGCTCGTGGCTTCATTCTTGGCGGTGCCGTTGCCCACCAGCTTTCTGCGGGTTTTGTGCCGATCCGTAAAAAAGGCAAGCTGCCGCACGAGACCGTGCGCATCGCCTACTCACTGGAATACGGCCTCGACGAAATGGAAATGCACAAAGATGCCATCAGTGCAGGTGACCGTGTGATTGTCGTCGATGATCTGATTGCAACCGGCGGAACTGCCGAAGCTGCCTGTAAGCTGTTGCGTTCGATGGGTGCCAATATCGAAGCTGCCTGTTTCATTGTGGACCTGCCGGATCTCGGTGGTCGCAAGAAACTGGAAGCCATGAATGTCCCGGTCCGGACCCTGGTGGAATTTCCAGGTCACTGACTTGCCATGTCGGGAGGTTCCGTGGGCGAAGACGAAAAACCGGACTTTTCGGAGAGGTTCCGCCAGGACTTCGAAACGCTTCTGAAATGGCGGCGCGATGTACGCCGCTTCCGAACGGACCCGTTGCCGACCGGTCTGCTGGATCATCTGCTGCATTTGGCCGATCTTGCACCCTCAGTCGGCAACAGTCAGCCCTGGCGGATCGTGATTGTTGAAAGCCCGGACAAACGGTCTGAAGTGACTGCGTGTTTTGAGGCGGAAAACGAAACGGCAGCAAATACTTATGACGACAACAAGGCTGCGCTTTACCGTCAGCTCAAGTTGTCCGGGCTGAAAGAGGCACCTGTCCACCTGGCCGTCTTTAGTGACGAAGACCCCGCACAGGGACATGGCCTTGGCCGCATGACGATGCCGGAGACGCTTGCCTATTCCACGGTCAGCATGATCCACACCTTTTGGCTGGCGGCGCGGGCCGAAGGAGTTGGCGTGGGCTGGGTGTCTATTCTTGATCCGGCTGCAGTCTCCGAAATTCTTCAGGTTGACGAGAGCTGGCGGCTCGTGGCTTATCTATGCGTCGGTTTTCCGGAAGAAGAACACATCGATCCGGAATTGGAGCGTGTGCGATGGCAATCGCGCAGTCCGTTGGAGACACGGTTGTTTCGCCGTTAGGAGATGAATCCCAGATGCCTGTGATTATTCGTGCGACCGAAGAGAGTGACCACGCCGACGTCCACCAGTTGTTGATGGATCGCTGGACTGCTCCTGAAATCATGCTCGACAATGAAATGGTCGATGCATCACGACTGCCGGGATACGTCGCCTACGACGGTGAAGAGCTTGTCGGCATGGTGACTCTGATCAAGCGAGCTGACGAGTGGGAAATCCTGACACTCGACTCCCTCAACCGTTGGGGCGGGGTCGGTAGTCAGCTGCTGGATGCAGTGGTGACGGAAGCGCGTTCAATCGGCATGCCACGCCTGACCGTGCGCACGTCCAACGACAATCTGGATGCTTTCCGGTTTTATCAGCGACGGGGCTTTCGGCTTGAGCGGATCGGCCAGGGCGTAATTGACCGGGAGCGTGAGCAGAAGCCCGGTATTCCGCTTCGGGGCGACTACGGGATCGAAATTCACGATGAAGTGCTGTTTGCGCGCACGCTTTGATGTGGGTGCCTGCTGCGCACCTGAGCCCGTCAGATTGAGGAAAGCGTCGCGGCCTGTCGGCGTTCGACGAAAACCGTGCCTTTGAACGAAAATACCAGTTTGTCGTCCTGATTGACGGCCAGCATATCAGAATGAATCAAGCCCCATTCCGGGCGGCTGCGGCTTTCTGTTTTGCCGGTGACGATCCGCCTGTAGCGTAGCGTGTCGTCAACAAAAACCGGCTTTATCCACTTCAGATCCTCAAATCCTGGCGACGGGCCCATTCTTGCAGGCGTCACTCCATTGGCGAGCATCTCGGCCACAAGCTCTTTGTGCCGCGCGACCCAGAGTTTCATGAACACTGAAGCCGTGTGCCAGCCGGACGCGCATAGTCGGCCGAAATGGGTCCCCGCGGCTGCTTCTTCACTCAGATGAAACGGCTGGGGGTCGTATTGCTCGGCAAAACGGATGATTTCATCTCGGGTGAAGGTGTGTTGCCCAAGCTCGAGTGCTTCACCGATTTCGATTTCGTCGAAGGGTTTCGTCATCAGGCAATGTCCCGCTTGGCAAACAGGATCGGATTTTCCCAATGAATGACTTTTGTATCGTTTTGCTTGGTCGCCGTGATCCGGAAAATAGCAATGCCGAGGTCTGGTTTGGTGCGCAAGTTCTTGGTTTCCAGAATTTCTGCACGGGCTGTCAATGTATCGCCCGGAAAGACCGGTTGTTTCCATTGCAACTTGCTGATGCCCGGAGAGCCCCTGCCACTTGTCCTGTTGAGGAGGTTCGCGGCCAACAACCGCATGACCAGGGACCCTGTGTGCCAGCCTGAAGCCGCCAAGCCGCCCAACAGTGAAGCTTCTCCGGCGTCGTCATCCAGATGAAATGGCTGGGGGTCGAATTCTTCGGCAAACCCGATGATTTCTTCCCGTGTGACCGTAATTGAACCGAGATCAAACGCCTGACCTGGTTGTAAATCCTCGAAATAAAGGAGATCCGTCATAGGTGTTTTCCGGAATCATTCGGTCGAGCAGGTCAGGATGTATCTGGCGTCCTGAAGCCAGGCTGGACCAGGTTCAGTCGAAATAAATTTCATTATCGTCCAAATAGACATTGCTGGCTTCACAGATATCGATTGAAATCGGCTCGTCCAGAACTTCGCTGTCATCGTCCCCGTGCCAGCCGATCTGAAGTACCTGCTCGCAGTTGCCCGTGTCAGAATAAAACTCAGCACGCACGTTCTCGCCCGGACCAAGGGCATCCGATAGCCAGTTGTCGCTCCAGCCACTGCCGTCATCAGTGTAGAACCCGACAACGATGTTGCCCTCGGTATTGTTGTATACTTGGAAATAGCCTTCCGAGCCGGTTCCTTGCGCCATGGCGGCTGTCCCGGTCAGACAAAGCATGCTGGCGCAGGCCACTATCTTCAGAAAATTCATGGGCGTTCCTTCATGCTAGCCATTCCCCTTTTCCGGCGCCATCAGACGCTATCCACCGGATTCCGGCAAGTAAACCTGTTTCCGGTAGCACCGGTTGAAGGCGTGGTCAGGTTTTCACGTATTTCCTCCAATTGTGGTTTTCCTGGAAGCCAAGCACCTCCCGGATCTTGCGGTTGGAAAACAGCGCTTCGTGGTCGCCGAGATCGCGACTCAGGGGAACGCTCGGGAAAAACCGTTCCAGGATTTCCGAGTTGGGAATATCGACCGAGTTGGAGTCGTTCCCCGCATTGAAGACCTGATACCCAAGGCCATCCTTTTCCAGGCAAAGGTCGACAATCTGACCGAGATCGCGCGCATCGATGTAGCAAAAAATATTGCGGCGCCGTTGCGCCGGATCCTTGAAGAAGCCGGGGAAACGATCATATTCATGCGGCTCGATGACATTGCCGATCCTCAGGGCATAAATGTCGTATCCGGAGCGACGCTGGAAAGCACGTGCGGTTTGTTCGTTGACGACCTTGGATAGGCCATAGCTGTCCATGGGATCGACATCATAGTCTTCTTCGACGGGTAGAATTTTCGGGTCGACAACACCGTCGGCGAAGCAGACGCCATAGGTCGTTTCCGACGAAGCGATCACGATTTTCCGGATGCCCAGCTTCACCGCTGCCTCGATGACATTGTAAGTGCCTACGGCATTGACGGCGAAAGTCTTGTTGTCCGGCTGGATCAGGATGCGCGGTACGGCGGCAAAATGTACAACGGCATCGAAGGCCGGGACACCATTGCCGGGTTCCAGCTCATCGAAATTGGCGTAGCTCGTCATGACATTGAACATTTCACCGGAGGAGGTGATATCGGCCGTCAGATTGTCGACACCGGGATAATCGAGCGGCGTCAGATCGACATTTACTACCCTGTGGCCTTGTTCAAGCAGATAGGGAATGACATGTTTGCCGGCTTTGCCGGAGCCGCCAGTAAATAGGATGCGTTTCCGTGCGTTCATTGTCGACAGCTCCAGTTTGAAAGAACGGCGCTCATCATGAGCAATTTGCTCGAAGAGACCAGTCTGTCTTTCGTCTTTCCCGGGAAAATCTACGTGACCTGAGATCCCTCGGTGGATCAAATCCGCAAGATTTATCATCTGGTGCGGTGCTAGTGTCCGATCACTTTTCCAGGACGGCCACATGACCCAGCACCAGACAACCAATCTTAGTTCGAAAGACAATGGCTATATCCGCCGCTTCACGCGAGTGATCGAATATATCTACGCCCACCTGGATGAAGATCCGGATCTTGCGACGCTCGCGGACGTGGCGGCCCTTTCACCCTGGCACTGGCACCGTGTCTGGCAGTCCACCTACGGTGAGTCCATCGTCGCCACGGTGAAACGGCTTCGGCTGCATCGTGCGGCTGCTGATCTTTCCTACACCGACCTTCCACTTTCCAAAGTCGCCAGCCGGGCCGGGTATGGCAGTCAAGAAGCCTTCTCGCGCAGCTTCAAACAATCATATGGCCAGAGCCCGTCGGTCTACCGTGCCGAAACGGTTTTGACCAAGCTGCAACCGGTCCTCGGCGGTGCCCCAATCCCCAGCTTAAAAGGAACCAACCTCATGCATGATGTAACTATCAAATCCCTGCCTTCCGAAACGCTTGCCGTATTGCCTCACAAAGGATCCTATCTGCAGATTGGTCAGGCTTTTGAAAAGCTGATCGGCATGCTGGTCACACGCAACCAGATCGGACAATCGGGTGCGATGAAGGCGCTCTACTATTCCGACCCGACCCGCGTTCCGGAAGACGAACTTCGGTCAGTTGCCGGTGTTGCCGTTACAGATGGATTTGCGATGACAGCCCCGCTCGAGGCGGTGGAAACGCGCGGTGGCGACTATGCGGTTCTTCATTACAAGGGTCCCTATGCCGATATGCAAAAGGCTTATCGCTGGCTCTATGGCGAATGGCTAACGCAGTCCGGACGGGTGCCCGATGACGCGCCTTGTATGGAAGTCTATCTCAACAATCCGCGTGATACGGCCCCTGCGGATCTTCTGACCGATATCTGCCTGCCGCTCAAACCGGCCGCGTAAAATGGATCAAAGTGGCCAGAAAACCAGGATCGCGGGTATGGAAACGACCAGCACCAGCAGCTCCAGTGGCAAACCGATGCGCCAGTAGTCGCCGAAGCGATAACCGCCAGGCCCCATGATGATGGTGTTGTTCTTGTGGCCGATTGGCGTCAGGAAGGCGCAGGATGCAGCCACAGCGACCGCCATCAGGAAGGGATCCGAGTTGACACCCAAACTGCCTGCAATCTGGACAGATATCGGCGCCGCAATCAGGCAGGTGGCGACATTGTTCAGGAAATCCGACAGGGTCATGGTCACGACCATCAGCACGGCTAGCGTGATCCAGGCAGGGGCTCCCGCAGTCAGGGCAACGATACCATCGGCAATCAGTTGAGCGTTGCCTGCATTTTCAAAGGCTTGCCCAAGAGGGATCAACGAACCAAGCAGCACAATGACCTTCCATTCAACGGCGGTATAAACCTCTGAACCGCTGATCAGCCCGGTTGCAGCATATAGAACGACGCATGCAGCCAGCGCGACGGGCAGATAGGCAAGTCCGGCAACGGCAGCGGTAATAGCCAGAACAAAACCGGCGATTGCAAGCCAGGCCTTGTTGCGTTGGATCATGCCGGTCTTGCGCCCTTCCAGGGGCAAGACACCCAACCAGCTGCTGGCGTGATCGAGTCGATCTTCGGTACCGAGCATGAGGAGGACATCTCCCGGCCGGATGATCTCGTGACGCACCCTTTTCTGAATGCGGCGTCCCTGGCGGGAAATACCGAGCAGCGTGACGCTTTGTCCATAGAGCAGGCGCATGTCGAAGGCTGACCGACCGATGATGCGCGCATTGTCGGGTACGATGGCTTCAAGCAACGACAAGGCGCTTCCGCTCAGGCCGCCTTTGTGTCGCTCGGAGCCTGCGAATTCGAGTTTCGCTGCCCCCATGAAGGCCTCGATGGCCTTGGGATCGCCTTCCACGACGAGGAAGTCACCCGATTTGATCGGTTCGCGGCGCGCAAAGCCCCTGACACGCCTGCCGTTGCGGATCAGTCCAATGATGACCACGTCCTTGTCGTCGGCAACGGGGTAGAGATCGCCGACACTAAGTGGCTTGTCATCCGGGATGTTTCCGACTTTGAGTTCCGCCGAGTACAGGCTTTCTGCAAATCCTTCCTGCTTGGGCGGCTTTCGAAAATGGGCAGGTAGCAGACGCCAGCCAAAAAGAGCGACAAAGGCGATCCCTGTCACGGCGACCACCAGTCCGACCGGAGCGAAATCAAACATCGCAAACGGTTGACCGAGTGCATCGGAGCGGTATTCGGCTATGACAATATTTGGAGGCGTACCAATCAAGGTGATCATGCCGCCGAGGATTGTTGCGAAAGACAAGGGCATCAAGGTCAGGCCCGGCGACCGCTCACCCTTGCGGGCTGCCTCAAGATCCAGCGGCATTAAAAGCGCAAGTGCCGCCACGTTGTTGATGATGCCTGAAAGCCCTGCGCCGACAACCGACATCAGGCCGATATGTCCGGAAAGGCTTCGCGAGGCAGATAAGAGATGTCCGGCAATTAGCTCGACAGCACCGGAATTCATAAGCCCGCGTGAAACAATCAGTACAAGTGCGATGATGATGACGGCAGGATGACCGAAGCCGGTAAAGATTTCTCCCGACGGCACAAGACCAAGCAGCGCACCCAGAATGAGAGCTGCAAAAGCAATCAGGTCGAACCGGATGCGGCCCCAGACAAGCAGGGCAAAGACGGCACCGAACAACACAAAAAGGGCGGTTTGATCGAATGTCACGTAAGCTCCGGCGGATGCGGCCCCAATTTGCAATAGCCGGTTTTAGGACGAATTGCCGAGATTCGCCAGAAAAAGGCCGTCGATTGGATTTCGACCCTTCGGTCGCCGGCCTTTTCGCGCGTTTTTTGGAGTTTCCGGCATGACGTCTGCCCGGTGCTTTGACCGGGCCGTACGACACGTGACTTCAAAGCGCCGGGTCAGCTTGTTGCAACCTTCTTGTCCTCACCGGGTGCAAGGGCGCTGGCAGCAAGCAGGATCGACATGGCAACGGCTCCGATGCCGATGATCGCCAGTCCCAGCGTTGCAAAAGCGGAAACCAGAAGGCCGCCGACAAGGAGACCGGCAACCCCGGCGACGGCTGCGCCACAGCGCCGAAGAGCAGTCTTGCCGGTTTCAAGGTAGGAATTCATGGTATTCATATCAGTCTCCAAAGTTAGCTTTACGGGATTGGAAATGAGCAGCGGGAAGGGACCCACTGCTCCATTTGAGGTCGAGGTCACCCCTTCTCTTGAGCACCGGCTTTCTTGTCTTTGCCGCCGAACCACGCATGGTCGTTGTCTTTTTCCACGGATAGAACCTCACCTGTCGCTGCGTCGATCAGCACTTCCACTTCATCTGCGTCGGTGTTGATTTCGACTTCAAAGACAGTCTTGCCGTCCTCGTTTTCCAGCGTGATTTCCTCAATTGCCCCGGGCTGTGCCGCAAGTGCGATTTCGGAGACCTGCGCGATGGAAAGGTCGGACTGAAGCGGGGCGTCCGATGCATTTTTCTGAGCGGCAATGGCAAGGGAGGTACCCGTCAGCCCAACTGCGATCAGGCTGGCTGCAAAAATCTTGGCGGTGGTTTTCATGTCTTCGTCCTCTTGGGTTGTCTGCGGCGGCGTCGTGCCCTCCGATGACCAAGAGATAAGCGATGGAGTTTGCCCGCCTCTGGCGCGAAATATACATTTTTGTAAAGAAGCGAAATTCGGTTTCCTCATTGAGATCGAACGTTGTACGCCTTGAAAGGTAGGGCGGCATGAGGACCGTCTAAGGCCAAGGACATTGAACTAAAGATGCGCATTTTGCTTCTGGAAGATGATAGTGGCATCGGCAAGTGGGTGCATTCCAGCCTCAGCGAGGCTGGTCATGTTGTCGACTGGGTTTCGGATGGAAGAGAAGCGCTGGCAAGTGCGACGACTGGAGATTTCGATGTCATTGTGCTCGACCGGATGACGCCAGGTATTGACGGATTGTCGGTTCTGAAGGCCATTCGAGCCTCTCGAAACAGCACACCTGTCTTGTTTCTGACAGCTATGGAAGCAGTTGAAGACAGGGTCGAAGGCCTCGAGGCAGGCGCGGACGACTACCTGACCAAGCCTTTCGCCTCTAGCGAGCTGCTGGCACGGATTGCAGCGCTTGGCCGTCGTAGGTCTTCTGTTCCAGATGCAGAGCCGGTGAAGCTCAAGTCGGGCGATCTTGAATTGGATCTCTTGAAACAGACTTGCGTCCGACAGGGGCAGAAAATCGATCTCAACGCGAAAGAATTCCGTCTTCTCGAAGTGTTCATGCGCAACGAGGGCCGGGTCCTGACCCGGGCGATGCTTCTTGAGCGTGTGTGGGATATCAACTTCGACCCGACAAGCAGTGTCGTTGAAACTCATATCAGCCGATTGCGCGCAAAGATCGAAAAACCGTTCGAGGGATCTCTGATCCGGACGAAGCGAGGAGCAGGCTATGTCTTCGAAGTGTGATCCGGAAAATCGGGTATCTGACCGGAGCATCTGCTGTTGAAACTGCTTAATCAGATACGAGCCCTGATGCAGATGTCGGTCCTGCGTCAAACCGTGCAGCTCACGCTTGTCTTCCTCGTTATTGTCGCTTTTGCAGGATTCGTGTCGATCCTCTTCATCGATCGGGAGATCAATGCCCGCATAGATGCTGAACTGGAAACCCGTTTGGCCGATGTTGCTGGCAGGATCGCTGCGATCGGCCCGGATAATGCCCTTTTCTATGAAACCGAAGATCGGTTTGTTGCCTTTCAGGGACCTGGCGGCGCAACGTATGGCGCCTTGGCTAAGCTTACCGAGAACAGGCCGGGACTGAGGACCATCAAACTTGGTCGAAAGGTTGTTGGTGAGGATCTCGACGGTATCTGGCGCGTGTATATCGCACAGGCGGCCGGCGGCACTTTGGCTGTCGGGACGAACCTTGACGATCGGGATGACTATCTGGAGGTCCTGATCAATATCTTCGCTGTATCGGGCGGTTTGACACTCGTTGCCATGCTGGGGATCGGAGGCCTTTTGGGCTGGCGGGCGCAACGGCGTTTGTCCGCCATCTCAGGAGTGCTCGACAAGGTGGCTGCAGGCGACCTGACGGCGCGGATCGAACCAGGGTCCGGCAGTGATGATTTCATTCGTCTGTCGCGATCGATCGATCAGACAACATCTCAGCTGGAAATCCTGCTGCGACAGACACGGAACCTGACGGCCAATATTGCGCATGACCTGAAAACACCCCTGACCCGTTTGCGTGGCCAGCTGGAAATGATTGAAGCGACAGCGGCCGACGAAGATGCGATCAGCGTGGCGATGGAACAGACTGACGAGATCATCGACCTGTTCGAGGCCTTGCTGCGCATTGCCAAGCTTGAATCTGGTGAACACCGGCAGAGGTTCGAGACCCTCAGTCCCGCCAGGCTTGCCGAGGAAACGGCGGACATTTACCGGGCGGTCATAGAAGACAGTGGCCGGAGCTTCGATCTTGTTGTTCAAGAAACACAGGCCATTTCAGGGGACCGGCGCTTGATCCTGCAAGCCGTCGCCAATCTGATTGAAAACAGTTTGAAACACGCGCCGGAGAGCGCGCGTCTCACACTCATTGCGCGGGGCAAAAGCCTTGTCCTTGCAGACACAGGTCCGGGAATACCGGAACATCTTTATGGCCGCGTGCTGGAGCCGATGTACCGGCTTGAGGAAAGTCGAACAACGCCCGGTGCAGGCCTTGGCCTGGCCCTTGTCAAAACCATTACAAACCTGCATCGGGCAGAGCTTTTAATGGCCTCAAGTCAACCGGACGCTCCTGAACGA
This sequence comes from Labrenzia sp. THAF82, assembly GCF_009363435.1. GTDB lineage: Bacteria > Pseudomonadota > Alphaproteobacteria > Rhizobiales > Stappiaceae > Roseibium > Roseibium porphyridii. The sequence continues at coordinate 2,051,959 of NZ_CP045354.1, forward strand.
AAAGGATTGAGAATAGAAATCCGGTTTCCGTGATCCAGAACTCGTGCCTCTCGGTCGGGGAAAATTGCCTATCTCTCAAAGAGGGTGACGATTGTCGATCCGGACACACGCGGTCGGAACGCAGGACGCCCCATTCGATGACGTGATCTGAAACCGATATGGGACAGGGGAGTGGCCTCATACTGATCGCGCGCTTCAAACATGACGAAACGTTAATCTCAGAACAATGGACCCGTGCGTTTTCATACCCATATTTCCATTAGGAAACGGCGAAAGCCGTATAATGGAAAGGAAAGGAAAATGACCCGCGAGAACAATCGTTTTTACGAAGTGGACGATTTGTTGAAAAAGTATGGCGTGCCAAGAACGAATTGGGTTGCTCGCCTGCGCCGACCTGAGAACAGCGACAAATGGCGGAACCACAAAGGCCCCAATCCGCTGCTGATGCTCGGTCTGGATCGAAGCTGAGCGTAGAACCAAAACAAGGGCATCCTGCTTGCTGAAAAGTTGGCAATCCAGGATGCCGAACTGTCAGCCAACCGCAACCCGCAGCTCGGGCAATCCTTCTATGGTCGCCAGGAGCACATCGCCTTTGGAAACGGGACCGACACCGGCAGGTGTTCCCGTCAAAATGACGTCACCAGCGCCCAGTTGGAAAAGCTCGGACAATTTTGCGATGATCTCAGGGACTTTCCAGATCAGCTGGTTAAGGTCGCCGTCCTGACGAATGTCACCATTGACGGTGAGTGAAATCTTGCCATCGCTCAGAAAACCGCAATCGGCGGCCGGAACAATCCGGCCGACTGGGGCTGAACGTTCAAATGCCTTTCCGGCTTCCCAGGGACGGCCAGCCTTTTTGGCCGCACCTTGTAAGTCCCGCCGGGTCATGTCCAGAGCAACCGCATACCCATAAACGTGCTGAAGTGCGTTTTCGGCCTTGATATTGGCGTGACCCGATTTCAACATCACCGCCAGTTCTACCTCGTGATGAACATCCTGGCTGAGTGGGGGATAAGGAAACGTTCCGGAGGGATCGAGATCGTCCGGGTTTTTCTGGAAGAAAAACGGAGGTTCCTTGTCAGGGTCATGACCCATCTCAACAGCATGAGCCGCGTAGTTCCGACCGACACAATAGACCCGTCGCACAGGAAACCCGAGTTTACTGTCGCTGATTGGCAATATGGCGGGTTGCGGGGCGGGAAACACCGTCGGCATGGTTCGACCTTCCTGAAATGGCGATGACCGTCTGTTTGCCGCATCCCATCATTTCTGTCGAGTGACACCTGCGACGCACCTCTATCAAAGGCCGACACCTACGCACTGTGGATCAGATCTGCAATCGACCGGAAACAGGCACGTTCAGATCATTTTGATGGCTTGCCAGGGCTTCTATCGCAAGGCGAAGGCCTTCTGCCGACGTCTGCGCAGACATGCTGGGTGCTCCGAGATTTCCTTCCATCGCCGCCACTTGTGGCAGGTGAGGCAGGTGCACCCAACCAGCGCGAACTTTGCTCTCAGTCTCAGCAAGGTGATGCATAACACCGTAGAAAAGGTGATTGCAGCAGAAAGTTCCGGCCGTATCGGAAATGTCAGCGGGAATACCGCCCGCGCGCATTGCCTTGACCATCGCGCGGACCGGAAGTGTGCTTTGGTAGGCGAGGGGACCGTCTTTGACGGTTGGCTGGTCCTGCAAAGCCATGCCAGCATTGTCTTTCAAACCGTAGCGGGTGGCATCGTTGAAATTCATCGCAAAGCGTTCAACGGTTATCGTGGCACGTCCGCCAAATTCTCCCATCATTACGACGGCATCAGCACCAGTTTTCTGTAGTGCATCCTTGACGGCTTCGATGCATACGAAAAACGTATTCGGGATAATTTTCGATACAATGCGGGTGTCGGCCACGACATCGCCGTCCAGAAGCCTTGCAACTTGTTCGGCCGGATTGACCGGTGTGTTGCCAAATGCCTCAAATCCCGTCAACAGCAATGACTTCATGCGACTATATCCTGTTCAGGCGGATGCGCTGTAGCATGGCACGCGCGGTCCCCATTAGCCGACCGGCGTCGCTGCAATCAGCCTGCAAAGCCAAATCGCCCGACATGCACTTCACACCGGATCCATTTTGCGCAACAGTCAGACGGTTTTCAGCTGCAGAGTGCCCTTATCAGGTGTTGAACTTGAAGAGCAGTACATCACCATCCTTGACGATATACTCCTTGCCTTCATCCCTTGCCTTGCCTGCCTCCTTGGCAGCATTTTCACCGCCAAGAGAAACATAGTCGTCATAGGCAATTGTTTGTGCACGAATGAAACCGCGTTCGAAGTCCGTGTGGATGACACCGGCGGCACCGGGGGCTTTTGTGCCTTCCGTGATTGTCCAAGCACGGGTTTCCTTGGGGCCAGCGGTAAAATAGGTGATCAGACCGAGCAGGTCGTAGCCAGCGCGGATCATGCGATCGAGGCCCGGTTCTTCCAGTCCGATGGTTTCCAGAAACTCGTCCTGTTCCTCATTGTCGAGTTGAGAAATCTCGGCTTCGATTGCGGCCGATATCACCACGGCGACAGCGCCTTCTTCCTTGGCCCTCGCCATAACCTTTTCGGTAAATGCGTTCCCGGTTGCTGCTGAAGCCTCATCAACGTTGCAGACGTAAAGAACCGGCTTTGAGGTCAGCAGGTTCAAACCCTTCAAGAGCTTTGCTTCCTCTGCGTCTGCAGTTTCCAGCATGCGCGCCGGTTTGCCGTCCTGCAACAAGGCAAGGGCTGCCTCCATGATCGGCAATACGACTTTTGCTTCCTTGTCGCCGCCCGTCGCTTTTTTCTTCAAGGGAGCGATACGGCGCTCAAGGCTTTCCATATCCGCGACCATGAGCTCGGTTTCTACCGTTTCGGCATCCGCAAGCGGATCAATCGCACCGTCGACATGGGTGATGTCATCATCTTCAAAGCACCGCAGCACATGAGCGATGGCATCGACTTCGCGAATGTTGGCCAGAAACTGGTTGCCAAGACCTTCACCCTTGGAAGCTCCGCGCACCAGACCGGCAATGTCGACGAAAGTAATTCGGGTCGGGATGACTTCCTTCGAAGCCGCAATATCGCGGATCGCATAAAGGCGCGGGTCAGGAACGGCAACTTCACCCGTATTCGGCTCGATCGTGCAGAAGGGATAGTTGGCGGCCTGGGCCGCGGCTGTTTTCGTGAGCGCGTTGAAGAGCGTGGACTTGCCGACATTCGGCAGTCCGACAATGCCGCACTGGAAACCCATGGGAGTTCGCTTTCGGTTTGGTCTGAAACTGTTGCCGGGCTACATGCCCGAGCCTTGACGGCAGGTCAAGACTTTGAGCGACGAGTTCAGACACGGAAGGCTGAACCGTTGCGTTATTGCAGACCCGTCCTGTCGATGATGCCACGGTTGCACCCCATTGCGACGGTATCGGCCGCCCGCATCAACTTACCCAGGTCGCTTTCCTGAGTTATCTTGCCTTTCATGCCGAGCCAGATCTCGTTGATCAAGGTACGGCTGCCGTCACTGGTGCACTTGATCAGAACCCTGTCTCCTGTGCCTTGGCCGAAAGATGTGTCAAAGGCTGCGCGGATATCGGCCCCTGTGATTTCGGCACCGACATTGTTGAAGAACAAGTCCCCGACAGCGGATTGATTGACGAGTTCAGTCAGGTAAAGCGTGTCATCATAATATTCATCAGCGCCACCTTCGCCCAGGAAACAGGTGCCGTGTTTTATCCATTCATGATGGTGCAGGAAACTGGCATATCCTGGCATGGCAGCTTGCAAGGCATCGGCGGTTTCGGTGTCGATCGCCGGAGCAGGGAGACGATCCCAGGTATCGGGCTTGTCCAGGTCTATGATGCTGGTCGGCACTCCGCAGTAAATGTTGTCCTTTGGCTGCGGCCACAGGCCGTGGATGGAGAGCTGGCGGGTCGTGTGCGGAAGAAGGCCATCGTTCAGGTCACGGCATTCCTTCTTGCCGGGTCGGAATTCACAAAACGCTGGCTGCCAGGAGAGGGTCAGAAGGTTGTCGACGGACTCTGTGCCTTCCTGCTCGATGACATCATCGGAACCGCCTGTTCCAGTGCCACCTGTCCGGGTATCGGCCTTGACCACGTGAATGCCGCAGTCCGCACTGACCCATCGAGCGGTTGATACGGGAGCGTTGTCCATCTGAACCTGGAAATAGTCTCCACCTTCCTTGTTCAACCCGAGCATCTTATAGGCCATATTGGGAGAGGTGGTGATGCTGCCCGGATTGGTCTGCCTGTTTTTGCTGTGATAGGCTTCGCAGGTTTCGAAGGCGATGAAATAGCCTTCCAATTTCTTGAACGCCGATGCCGGTGTCGTCACCAAAAAGCTGCCTGCGATCAATGCAATAAGAAAACGCATTGCCTACCTCCCAGAACCACTGGACGGACACCGCGAACAAATGCTCCTGGTGTCTTCTCGGGGGGAACGACCTAATCCTTGCCGTGTCACCATGTCGTTCTTATGACGAGAGCTGCGAATCCTGTTTGTGCTTTGCTTGGTTCCGGCGTAACAGCAGCCAATTTACTGTATTCGCTGGAGCTGGGGTCAGTCGCCACGGAACAGTTTTTTCAGCATGTCTGCCATCGGCCCGGATTTGGGCATGGCCGTTGGCTTAGGCTGACGGGCCTGCCGAATGTGGCTTTGCCCCTTTGGTTTTGCCGCAGGCCTGCCAGGGCGCTCGCCCGCTACTTCAGGTTTGCCCTTGCGCTGTGCTTTTTGCGGTTCCAGTGAAAGCGTCAGTTTGTTGGCAAATTGACTGTCCTGCCCGGTTGCGAGCAGATCGGCATGGTTCGCTATTTCCTCAAGAAGTGGTTCCAGCCAGTCCTGATCCGCCTTTGCAAAGTCACCAAGAACATAGTTCGATACCAGCTTCTTGTCGCCGGGGTGTCCGATGCCGAGACGAAGACGCCGGTAGTCCGGCCCGATATGCGCGGAGATGGAACGCAATCCATTGTGGCCACCGTGACCACCGCCTTTTTTCATGCGGAATTTGGCAGGCGGCAAGTCGAGCTCATCGTAGAGAACGACGATGTCTTCGGGTTGAAGCTTATAGAAGCGCATGGCTTCACCCACCGACCGACCGCTTTCGTTCATGTAGGTTGAAGGTTTTAACAGGAGAGCCTTGTCTGTTCCGAGGCGTCCTTCGGAAACCTGACCCTGAAACCGGGCGCGCCAGGGCTGAAAAGCCGAATGGCTGCGGTGAATTTCGTCCACGGCCATGAAACCGATGTTGTGCCGGTTTCCTGCGTATTTCGCACCTGGATTACCGAGACCGACGATCAGCTTCATAATGTGCCTTTCACGTCCGTTGTTGAAACGAAAAAGCAGCCCAACCGGCTGCTTTGAAGTCGTCCCCGAACTTGCTCCGTGATGGAGCGCCGGGGCAGGAGGCGGTGACCGCCTCCTTGTTGTTGTAACAGAAGTGAAGCTTATTCGCTTGCTTCTTCTTCGCCCTCTTCAGTGCCTTCTGCTTCTTCACCTTCGTCGGTTTCTTTCATGCCGGCCGGAGCCGCAATCGTTGCGATGGTGAAGTCGCGGTCGGTGATGGTCGGCTCAGCGCCTTCCGGCAGATCAACTGCGGAAATGTGCAGGCTGTCGCCCGGCTCAGCTTTGGCAAGATCCAAAACCAGCGCTTCAGGAATGCTGTCTGCAGGCACGTTCATTTCGACCGTGTGACGGACGATGTTCAAGACGCCGCCTTTTTTCAGGCCCGGGCAGTCTTCTTCATTGATGAACTGGACCGGAATTTCGACCGTGAGGGTCGCGCCTTTGGCAACACGCAGGAAGTCGACATGCAGGACGTCATCACGCACCGGGTGCAGCTGATAGTCCTTGGCGATAACCTGATGCTTTTCACCGTCGATGTTGATCGTGCCGATCTGCGCGGTAAAGCCACCCTTGTGCAGGGTAATGGTTGTTTCTTTTACCGGAATGGTGATCGGCAGTGCCGGTTTCTTGTCGCCGTAGATAACGGCGGGGAGAAGGCCTTCGCGACGCAGTGCCCGTGCGGCCCCCTTGCCCACCCGGTCCCGTGCCGACGCCTTCAGCTCATAGCTGGAAGCCATGGGAAACTCCTTGGTGTATTAAGAACGGATCGGCGAACCTTTGCGCCTTCAAAAGACTTTCAGTTGTTCGGGATCGATCCACATGCGCCTCCTCCAGGGGTGCAGGCGCGAGCGCGTACATACAGAAACACCCGCAATTACGCAAGTCTGCCGCTCCAATTTTGTTGTTTCAGGCGCCGAATTCGAGCGTTATTTCGTGTGGTCAATGTCCAGAGGCGACTGGTAGTGCTCCGTTCTATTTTGGAGGAAAGTAATTACTCAACTGAAAGGTTGACTGATTTTGGCGTCCGGACAAAACTGTCCAGAACAAAACGGGTGGAGCTGCCATGGCAATCGACGAGGACCTCAACAACAGGCTGCGTGATGCGCTTGCGGACAAAGGGGGACTTTCAGAAAAGAAGATGATGGGAGGCACGTGCTTCTTGCTCAATGGCCATATGGTGTGCGGTGCTGACCGCACAAAGGATGGAGAAAGTCGGTTTATGTTCCGGGTTGGGAAAGACAATCATGGAACAGCGGAAACGTTGCCCGGAGCGACACCAATGATGCAGGGAGGGCGTGTGATGAGTGGCCTGTTCTTTGTGGCAGAAGACGATGCGTCCGATGACATCCTTCGTGACTGGCTGGACCTTGCCGTCGCAAATGCAATGACGCTGAAACCCAAGTGATTTTTCTTTGTCTTAAGGATGTGGTTCACCCCTTAAGCCGACGGGATGTATCCTCCTGAAAAGCCGGATCGGCTTTTTTGGCAAACGCTTTTTGCCAGGGTTCGGCCAATTCAGGGAGCTCAGACAGGGCGCGTGCCATCTGCGGATCAACGCGTGGGCTGAACCTGGCATGAATTACTTCCTTCAGGTTCCATTCCGGGCAGGGGCGCTCGACCAGGATCAGCTCGTCACCCGCTTCAAATTGGCCTTCCTGCAAAACCCGGAAATACCATCCCGTCCGCGCGGTTTTCTGAAAATGGGCGGCCTGTGCCGGATTGCCGGTGTGCATGTTGAGCTTCCAGCACGGTTGGCGGGCCTGGGAGATCTGGACACGAACCGTGCCGGCGGCAAATACGTCGCCGAGGCAAAGCTCTGCTTCTGTAAATCCGTCCGACGCAATGTTCTCTCCGAAGCCTCCCGGTTTGAATATTTCCTGCCGGTCGGGAAATGTTTCCCGCCAATAAGCGTAATGCTCGGAAGGATAGATGTGCAGGGCTTTGTCTGGTCCACCGTGAACAGCACGGTCTGCCTGACTGTCCGTTAAGAGGCCTTCACGGCCGACCTGTTGCGGACCGGCGGTCAGTGTCTTTCGGATCGCGGATTGTTCCTTGTCCTGCCAAAGCTGTTCAGGCTTGCCGGTATAAATGCTGAGGATTTTCGCTTTCAAAGTCATGCACTTGCCTCATGTAGCAGCGTGTTCGTGGCAAATCTGGCCGGTTTCGACCGGCGACAGTCCAACCTCGAGCAGTTTGCAGTATCCACCTTTTTCAAGGTTCTCGTGATGTTTGCAGGTCCGGCAGAGCCCGAAGGACCGATTGCCTCTCTGAAGCAGCATTGCGCTCACGAGAGCCTTTAGTCCGGTCGCCAGCGCGGTTGATGTGTCTTTTGGCAGATCATCAATGACCTCGTCCATACCCGATGAAACATTCAGAAGGTCCAAACCGTCTTGCGCAACGTCATATCGGATGCTGCGTTTGTCGGCATCTGAACGGGTTTCATCAATCAGGTTCTTGCGTGCCAGCGCCTTGAGGGTCTGGGACGCCGTACCGCGCGTCGTCGCCAGATAGTCCGCCACATGCGAAGGCGCTCGCGAAAAGCGGTTGGCCCGAGCCAGATAGCTGAGCGCTGCAAATTGCGAAGGGTTCAACGGGCCGTTCCACTCTTCTGCCGCGCTCAAACGGGTCAGGCGATCGATCAGGTCTCGAATCTGTTGCGCTTCTGTGAAGTCAGTCATGAATCAATATGTAGCGAGTCGAAATTAAACTTGCAATAGTATCGACTCGCTATTAATTAGGTTCTGCCTTCAGAAAAGGAGATTGGCAAATGTTGAAGCAGATCCTTGGAAGTCTTTTGGTCGCTGGAATGCCGGCCGCATCTCTTGCGGGCGGGGACCACAGTCATCACGCACTCAATCAGGACGGAGCGATCCTCTCCCCGGAAAATGGGGAGACCGACCAAAACTATGACATCCTCGCCGCGCATGTGCACCGAAAGGGCCGTGTCGTCACTTTTCATATGACGCTTACGGGAAGCGCCGGGGCAACAGTACCTGAGAAGAATGGGGACTTGGCTGGTGCGCCTGTGCATTCCTACGTCTGGCCAACGTCACTTGAACCGGCGAGCGTCGGCTTTGAAGGTGGCAAAGGTATTCTGGCGTTGGCTGCAACGAGCCATCCTGATTTCGATGATACACCGCTCTTTGACGAAGATGGGGACGGTGATGTCGGCAATGACGGCGCGAAGTGGCATTCGCACTGGGTTGTACTGACTCCGAACGATGCGTGCGGGCCGGGCGCCTTGTCAGTTCAGGATATCCCGGATGGGGCCAATCCCAAAATGCCGGCAACCTGGCCGGGCCTTCCGCTTTATATCGACAGTCCCGGTTTTTCACCGGTTCTGGACGAACAGGAAATCACCATCAATGTTTCGTTCAGTGATGCATCAGTCGTCGATGGCCTGAAATATGACGGCGTGACTTCAGCGCTGAGGGTCAACCAGAGTATCCACGCATCACTGCTATGTGTTGTTGACGTGTTTGACGTTGCTTCTGGAGACTTGAGCCTGCCGGGCGAACTTGCAGATCACTAAGACCAGCTGTGCCGGAAAAAACCCGGCACAGCTCTCCAGATCAGTTCTCCGATGGTGCATAAGAGGCTGGATCGACGATGTCCGGACGACCCTTTAATGTCAGTTGCGATTGACGCGCTGGTGTTGTGGAAATGACTTTCCCGCCTTTGACCACTTTAAGCCGTGTCGCCTTGAGGCGGATTGCCTCGATTGCGTCGCGCGCCTGAAGCAATACGAAATCCGCCTTGCAGTCTTTTGCAATGCCATAGCCTTCAAGGCCCATGGCATTTGCCGGATGACTGGTAACGCAGTCGAAGCAATAGCGGATTGCTTCTCGGCTCGTCATTTGTGCGACGTGGAGCCCCATTGAAGCCACTTCGAGCATGTCGCCGGATCCCATGGAGTACCAGGGATCCATCACGCAATCATGACCGAAGGCCACATTGATGCCATAGGAGCGCATTTCCGGAACGCGGGTTTGGCCGCGGCGTTTCGGGTATGTGTCATGGCGGCCCTGGAGCGTGATGTTGATCAACGGGTTGGCAATGGCATGAACCTCAGCTTCGGCAATCAGCGGCAGAAGCTTGGAAACATAGTAGTTGTCCATCGAGTGCATCGACGTCAGGTGTGAGCCTGCGACACGTCCCTCCAGGCCAAGGCGTTGGGTTTCATAGGCAAGCGTTTCAATGTGACGAGACATGGGGTCGTCGGTCTCGTCGCAATGCATATCAACCATGAGGCCGCGTTCAGCCGCCACTTCGCAAAGCCTTCTGACAGACCGGGCGCCATCATCCATGGTGCGTTCAAAATGCGGAATACCACCGACGATGTCGACGCCCATATCAAGGGCTTTTAACAGGTTGGCCTCGGCATTCGGAGAGCGATAGAGACCGTCTTGCGGAAAAGCGACAAGCTGGAGGTCGATATAGTCCTTTACCTTGTCGCGAACCTCCAGCAACCCTTTGACGCCGGTCAGCCTGTCATCGCAGACATCGACATGTGTTCGAATGGCCAAAAGTCCTTGTGAGACGGCAAGGTCGCAGTAATTCAGGGCGCGTTCAATAACTGCGTCAACGGTCAGTATCTCCTTGAGCTCCCCCCAGAGCGCGATGCCTTCCAAGAGCGTTCCACTCTGGTTCATGCGCGGCAATCCCAGTGAGAGCGTCGCATCCATATGGAAGTGACTGTCCACGAACGGGGGTGAGACCAGTTTGCCATCAGCGTCGATGATGGTCTGGGCGTCTGCGGCAATGCCGGTTTCAACCGCTTCGATCCGACCATTGCGGCAAGCAATGTCCACGCTGGTTCGACCATCCGGCAGATTGGCGTTTTTTACGAGAAGGTCAAAGCTCATCGGGACACACCTCAGCGTTGGCCGCGGAAATAGGGAACAAGCAGCGCTCTCGGGTAGTCTGCCCGGCGGGCAACCACGATCAGCGCCGCGATCGACAGAAGATAGGGCATCATCAGGAAGACCTGACCGGGGATGAAACTGCCGACTTCCGTCTGGAGCCTGACTTGGAAGGCATCGAATGCTCCAAAGAGCAGTGCACCGATCAGCGCCTTGCCAGGGCGCCAGGAAGCGAAAACGGTGAGTGCGATACAGATCCAGCCGCGACCGTTGACCATGCCGAAGAAAAAGGCGTCAAAGGCGGACATCGTTAGGAAAGCACCTCCAAGTGCCATGATGGCGGATCCGGCGACGACTGTTCCGATGCGGATCGCATAGACAGAAAGGCCTTGAGACTCAACGGCGGAAGGATTGTCGCCAACGGCTCGGATCGCCAGTCCCAGCGGGGTCCTGTAGAGAACATATGCTGTTGCCACAACAAGAAAGAGGGCGAGAAACGTCAGCGGTGTCTGCTGAAAGAGCGCCGGACCGATGAATGGCAATTCGCTGAGGACAGGAATGTCGAGTGGCTGAAAAGCGTCGATGCGTGGCGGCGAGGAGACGTCAGGCAGGGCCGTGCGATAGATGAAATAACTGAGCGAGGTCGCAAAGAGCGTTACACCGATCCCCGATACATGCTGCGACAAGCCGAGTGGCACTGTCAGGATCGCGTGAATCAGCCCGAAGAGTGCCCCCGCGCATGCCGCAACGAAGACACCACCCCACAAGCCGGCCCCAAGCCAGACGGCCATCCAGCCTGCCATTGCGCCTGCAGTAAAGATGCCTTCGATACCTAGATTAAGAACCCCGGCACGCTCGCAAATCAGTGCCCCGATCACGCCGAAGATCAAAGGCGTAGCGATGCGCAGCGCCGCCGCCCAGAAATTGGCAGACAGTAGAATGTCCAAGATCTCTGTCATTTTGCTGTCTCCTTTGCAGACGGGGCACCAACAAAGCGGATCTTGAACCTCAAGAACAGTCCAGCCACCAGGACGCAGAGCAGAGACATTGCGACCATCAAGTCCGCCAGATAATTGGAAACACCCGTTGCGCGGGACATGGAATCCGCGCCGACGAAAATGCTGGCGATAAAGAGGGCTGCGATGATCACGCCGACGGGAGATAGGCCAGCCAGCATGGCCACGACAATTCCCGAATACCCGAAACCGGGAGACAAGTCCGCCGTCAGATACCCTTTCAGTCCTGCAACTTCACCGACGCCCGCAAGACCAGCCAGAGCACCGGAAATCAGCCCAACCCGCACGAAGGTAGCGGTGACGGGAATACCGGAATGGCGCGCTGCCGCAGCATTTTCACCAACTGCGCGGATTTCGAAACCCCAGACCGTGCGCTTTAGCAGAAAGTAGACACCGAGCGAGGCGACGAGCGCAATGATCAGGCCCCAATGGATGCGCATTCTGGCCATCAGTTTGGGCAACGCAGCTTCATCAAGGATGGGTTCCGATTGTGGCCAGCCCATTCCCATCGGGTCTTTCATCGGGCCTTCCAGCATCATCTGGACAAAAAGCAGGATGATGAAGTTCAAGAGGAGCGTGGTGACCACTTCATCGACACCAAGGCGGGTTTTCAAAAGCGTTGGGCCGAGCATGACAAGTCCGCCCGCCAGGGCCCCGGCCAGAATGACCAGGGGAATGAGAAACAACGAAGGGCCTCCAAAGACTCCCGTGCCGACAGCAACTGCGGCTAGAGCACCCGCATAGAGCTGGCCTTCAGCGCCAATGTTCCAGAGTTTTGCCCGGAAGGCGACGGCGGCTGCCAGACCGGTCAGGATCAGGGGCGTGGCGCGCGTAAGCATCTCGGTGAAGGCGAACATTGATCCGAAAGCGCCCTTGACCATCAGGCCGTAGGCACCAAAGACGGACAGGCCGGCGAACGCCATGGGTATGGCTGCCAGCAACAAGGCTGCCACTGCAGCAGCAACGGATACAAGGAGCACCCTTGAAACGGGAACCGGGCCTCTGGGTTCAAAGCGGATCATGCGGCTTCTTCTCCATCATGGCCCGCCATCCGCAAGCCGAGTGTGCTCCGGTCGAGCGTTTCAGTCCGGTCAGCTTCCGACAGCTTTCCGCGATGGATCACGGCAATGCGGTCCGAAAGACGCATCAGTTCATCCAGGTCTTCGGAGATCAGAATGACGCCAGCGCCTCTATCGCGAGCCGCAAGAAGACGTTTGTGCACGTCAGATGTCGCTCCGACATCAAGGCCGCGGGACGGCTGAGCCGCGAGGACGACCTTTGGCACTGTTTCCAATGTGCGGGCCAGAACAATCTTCTGGATGTTTCCCCCCGAAAGCAGCCGTGCCGGACTGTCTTCGCTCTGGCACCGGATGTCATAGGCCTTGATCAGGCTGCGGGCGCGCTCGCGGATCGCGGCAAAACGCAACAGACCAAAGCGCTGGTTCTCTGGTTTGCGAATGGATTCAATTGCCAGGTTTTCCGAAACACTCATTGCGCCAACAATGCCGTCATGATGTCGATCTTCGGGAATGCGGGCGAGGCCGATATCGATCATCTTGCGCGCGTCAACATGAGTGAGCGGCTGGTCCTCCAGAAGCATTTCGCCAGAAATCACCGGTTCCAGTCCGGAAATGACTTTGGCAAAAGTTGTCTGACCATTTCCGGATACGCCTGCAATTCCGAGGATCTCACCCGATTTCAGGTCGAGATTCACATCTTGCAGCGCATCACGACCGTGACCGGCGAAGATCCTCTTGAGGACGAACAGCGATCCTCCGGCATCCTTTTCGGTCCGAATGGTTTCAACAATTTCGTGCCCGACCATGAGTTCGGCCAGTTTGCGCTGATCACAGTTTGCTGTCGGTAGATCGGCAACCTTGCAGCCGCCTCTCAAGACAGCGACGCGGTGGGACGATGCGATCACTTCCGCAAGCTTGTGGGAAATGAAAATGATGCCGAGACCGTCTTCAGCAAGCGTCTTCAACGTTGCGAACAAGGTTTCCGATTCTTGCGGTGTCAGGACCGCTGTCGGTTCATCGAGGACAAGCACGCGCGCATCTCGGTAAAGAGCCTTCAAGATTTCAACACGCTGCTTTTCACCGACGGACAGTTGGGAAATGCGGGCATCCAGCGACACCGTCAACCCGGATCGCGTCATCAGGTCTTCGAGTTTCGCACGTGCCGGTGCACGCGCGGTGGAAAGTGTCGCGAGGCTTTGCGTTCCCAGAAGGATATTGTCGAGAGCACTCAGGTTCTCAGCCAGCGTGAAGTGCTGGTGCACCATGCCGATACCGGCCTTAAGCGCTGCGTGGGGAGAGCCTGGCTCGAGCTCTGTGAGACCGCCATCTCCGGAGCTGACCAGCACCTGTCCTTCATCGGCAACATAGTGGCCGAAGAGTATGTTCATCAGCGTGGTCTTTCCGGCGCCGTTCTCGCCCAGAAGCGCAAGAATTTCACCGCTGCGAAGATCAAGCGAAACTTCGCCGTTCGCCGTCAGCGCTCCAAACCGTTTGGTGATGCCGTCCAACCGCAGGACGAGCGCAGCCTCCTGTGCAGGTGCGGTCATGCAGAGCTCCGGAATAAGAAATGTGGGCCACCGCCATCGGGCGGGACGGGGAAGGGCCGGCGACCGAATGATCGCCGGCAATCACCATTACATGGTGGATTTCGGTTCGGTGTCGTTCACGTTCACACGGAACAGCCCGTCCAGGATTTCCTGCTCTTTTTCTTTCGCAGCTGCAACGGCATCGGCCGGTGCAAGGCTCTCGTCGACAATGAAGCTGCCGCCGCCATAAGACATGAAGCTGAAGGGACCGTAGTCCGCCGGTTCAAAGCTGTCGTCAACAACGGCTCCGATTGCGCGGTCAATGGTTGGCTCCATATGCCACAAAGCGGATGAAAGAATTGTGCCGGGGTAGTCACCGGACGTATCGATCACGTTGCCGATTGCAAGAAGGCCTTTTTCCTTGGCCGCGTCGGACACACCGAAGCGCTCTGCGTAAAGAATGTCAGCGCCCTTGTCGATCATGGCAAACGCGGACTCTTTCGCCTTTGGCGGATCGTACCAGGAGTTGATGAAGGTTACGAGAAACTTCACATCGGGATTGACCGCTGTAGCGCCATCCATGAAGGCATGCATCAACCGGTTGACCTCCGGAATTGCAAAGCCGCCGACCATACCGATGACGTTGGATTTGGTTGTGGCACCGGCAATCATGCCCGACAGATAGCTCGGCTCATGGATCCAGTTGTCGAAAACGGCAAAGTTCGGCTGCGCCGGACCGAAGGACGAGCCCATCAGAAAGGCCGTTTCAGGATATTCGGCAGCCACTTTTCGGGCCGCACGTTCAACCGCGAACGCTTCGCCAACGACAAGGTCCATGCCTTGTTCGGCATATTCGCGCATAACGCGTTCATAGTCGGTGTTGGCGACGTTTTCTGAGAACGTGTAGGTGATCTCGCCGCGTTCCTGGGCAGCTTTCAGCGCCTTGTCGATGCGGCTGACCCATTGTTGTTCAACGGGAACAGTGTAGATGGCCGCGACCTTGATCGGATCTGCAGCTTCTGCCGGTGAATACAAAAAGCCTGCGGCCACTGTGACCGACAAGGCAGCCGACAGGAGGGCCCTGCGGGCCTTCGAAAATGGTTTTGAAGTGAGCATTTGAGTCCCCTGGAAGGTATTTTTGCGGAAAAAGTTGATCACAAAATATGCGTGCCCACAAGCTGTGCAGCGCGCTAGAGCGATATTTTTTGATCAATTGGGAAAATTTTTGCCGATTTGGAATTCAGACACGTCAGGAGCAACTTGAATTTCAGGCAACAAAAAACGCCGGACAAGCCGGCGTTCTTTCAAGGTGACGATACAGTCGGACTTAGTTGAACAGACTGGATACCGATTTTTCGAGCGCCGTACGGTTGATTGCCTCGCCCATGAGGGGAGCAATCGAGATGGCCCGAATGTTGGAGGCCGCTGTGATTGCAGCTGTCGGCTCGATTGAATTGGTGATGACCAGCTCTTTGAGTTTAGAAGACGCAACACGCGCAACGGCACCACCGGACAAGACCCCGTGGGTGATATAGGCCGTCACCGACTTTGCACCTTTTGCAAGCAACGCTTCCGCAGCATTGCAAAGGGTGCCGCCGCTGTCGACGATGTCGTCGACAAGAATACAGTCATAACCATTTACTTCGCCGATGATGTTCATGACTTCTGATTCTCCAGGCTTGTCGCGTCTCTTGTCGACGATGGAGAGAGGAGCCTCGATACGTTTGGCGAGGGCGCGGGCACGGACCACACCGCCGACATCCGGTGACACCACCATGACGTTGTCGGTGGCATAACGTTCCTTGATGTCGCGCGTCATAACCGGAGCAGCAAACAGGTTGTCGGTCGGTATATCGAAAAAACCCTGGATCTGTCCGGCGTGGAGATCCAGGGTTAGAACGCGGTCAGCACCTGCTTCGGTGATGAGGTTTGCCACAAGCTTCGCCGAGATCGGCGTTCGGCCGGAAGCTCGGCGGTCCTGCCGGGCGTAGCCGAAATAAGGGATCACCGCGGTGATACGACGTGCGGAGGAACGGCGTAGCGCATCGATGATGATGAGCAGTTCCATAAGGTGGTCGTTCGCCGGGTAGCTGGTTGGCTGCAGGACGAAGACATCTTCGCCACGCACGTTTTCTTGAATTTCAACGAAGATTTCCTGGTCGGCAAATCGCCGGACCTGGCATTTGGCCAGAGGTACATCCAGGTAAGTGGAGATTTCCTCCGCCAGGGCTCGGTTCGAATTGCCCGCGACGATCTTCATGAGCCGCAAGTCCTTCTGGTGCGACACCGTGTTTCAAGAGGAAGCCCCTGAAAGGCACGGAAATGGACTAGATCTTATCGAGTTGCCGGACGCCGCAAGATCTGCAGGAGATCCTTCGGCAGGCGGCGGCGTTTTAGCAATCAACCACCTGGACCACAACCGCCGTAAGGGGCAGAACACCTGTTTTTTTTAAAATATGTGACGTACGGCGTTAATTACCCGGCTAACCGTTTCATTATCGGTTGAGCCAGGCCTTTATTTCTACCATCGAGCGATTTGCGATACGCGATAATGTCCCCGAATTGACCGACTGCCAGGGATCACCGGATGCGCCGCCGGTGGATTCGGTGCCTGAGATTCGATTGAGTCGGCGTCCGGACCCGTCGACGATATCAAAAACGTAGAATACGGTTCCCGTTGAGGGTTGTCCGGTGGCGGACAGATAGCCGTTCACGCGATAAGTTGCGCTGGCACCAACGCGCCTTACCAGAGTGATGCCTTGTTTGCGTGCTTCCGCTCCGATGAATTCGGACAGTTCGTCAGCAATATTGCCGGGTGCTCCGGTAAAGGGTTCAAAGGCAAATGTGACGCCTTGGGCCTCGTCAGAAGGACCAGACAGAGATGGCGCGGGTGCGGCTGACGTGATTGAGGTCGGGGGTTGCGGCGAGGCTTGGCAGGCGGCCAAAAGACCTGCGACCAGAAAGCCGGCGATCAAGCGCAGAGGAAAAACAGAAGTCTGATTGAAAAAACGGACCATGGAGATGCCTGGCACTCTTTGTCAATTTACCGTGGATGCGGGCCCTTCACGAGAATCGCAAAGAAAGAACCGGGCCGCAGATTTGCCCTTGGTTTAGCCTGACTTGACCGGCAGGTCGAGAGGCAGCGTGGATAAGCTTTCCGGAGCGTCCTGTGTTGTCAGGTAGGTCTGACCAAGGGTCATGGCTGTTCCGGATATGGAATCCATCAAGATCATGTGCATGAAGATCACCATGTTCTCTTTGACTTCGGCCGGATTGGCCTTGTAGGCCATGGGCGTATCCATCCAGCTCGGCGTGAACCTTGCCCCCAGGGAATAGCCACAGGCATTGAGCCTGTGCGGCATCATGCCGTGGCTGTCGATCCGTTCCGCATGAGCGTCAAAGACATCACCGAAAGTCCGACCCGGAACGAGTTGCGTTTCGACCGCAGCCAACGCTTCGCGTGCGGCAAGATACATCTCTTGGTGCCGGTCGCTCGGTGTTCCGATAACCACGGTGCGCATCAGGGCAGCGTGATAGTGTCGATAGCTACCAGCCCATTCAAGCGTGATCTGATCCTGGGCTTCAAGTACACGGCGACCCGCCTTGTAGCGGCAGAGCAGGGCGTCCCGACCCGACCCGATAATGAACTCGTTGCCTGGATAGTCGCCTCCACCTTCGAAGATTGTGGCCTGCATGGCGGCCAGGACGCGGCCCTCGTCAGCGCCCGGCCGAATTTCGTCGAGGCCGGCCAGGTATGCCTTGTCGGCCAGCTCGGCGGCTTTACGGACATAGACGATCTCTTCCTGGCTCTTGACCGAACGCAATTCGGGTATCAACGGGGACGCATCACGAATGTCTGCAAAGGTGGACAGTTCTTCGTTTATCTGAAGTGCAATCTTGCCGGTCATTCCGTGCGTGTCGTACTCGATACCGATGCGGCTTCCCAGAAGGTCCATGTCAAACAGCATTTCCTTCAGCTGCGACACTGGACTTGCCGAACCCCGGTCAATCCAGATCCGGATATCGGGAATGTTGGACGTGTGTTTGGCCTGCCGTTCGTCGGCTGAACGTGTCAGAAGCACCATTCGGTTGTCACTCGTAACGACGAGGCACTGGAAGAAACAATAGCCGAAGGTGTCGTAACCGGTGAGCCAGTACATGCTCTCTTGCGCGAACAAAAGCATCGCGTCGAGCTTCTCCGCCTCCATTGTCGCGTGAAGTTTCGCAAGACGTGATTTGAATTCTTCGTCGGAAAAATGAAGTGCCATGAGCCTTTGTCCAATTTATCGCGTCAGAACGATTGCACTGATCTGGCGGCCGTAGTCCGGTTCCCCACGATGTGTTGTGCGGCGGTAGGAATAGAATCTGTCTTCGTCGGCATAGGTGCAAAGGCCCATATTGGCCACCTTTGCAAGGCCGAGCCCATGGAGCGTGTCGCCGATATAGGCCGGCAGGTCGAACATGAAGTGACCGGCTTTCTCAGATGGTAAGAAATAGATTTCGTTCGCCGGGTTTGCTTCAAGGAAGCGCTGTTGGAACTCCGGTCCGACTTCATATGCCGATTGTGAAATGGCAGGTCCGAGTACGGCGGTGATGCCGGACGGCGAAGCGCCGAGATCCACCATGGCAGACACAGTGTTTTGCAGAACGCCGGTAACAGCACCCTTCCAGCCCGAGTGGGCAGCGCCAACAACCCGGGCCTTCGGGTCGGCGAAAAGGATTGGGCCACAGTCAGCCGTCGATATGCCGATTGCCAGGCCGGGCGTGCTTGTGACCAGGGCATCCGCCCTGCGGTCCATGCCGTCTTGCCAAGGTGTTGTTACTGCAATCACGTCCGGGGAGTGGATTTGATAGGGAGCGAGCAAGTTGGCGGTATCGACGTTCATTTCCGCAGCTACACGACGTCGGTTTTCAAGAACGCTGTCACGGTCGTCATCAGAGCCGAGGCCGATGTTGAGACTATCATAAATGCCGCCTGAAACACCGCCTTGCCGCGTGAAGAACCCGTGGTTCAACCCTTCCAGCTGCAATTCCGCTGCCTCAAGTCTCATGCTTTGCTCCGGTGTGGGATAGATTCGAATTCCAAATCCTTGGTATCTTCACGCAGCTCTGTCAAATGGTGGAAACGAAATTTCCTGTCCTGTGATTGCAAGCACCTTGAACAAGTCCCCCATTTGATCGGGTGCTGCCAGGCGTTCCACGTCGTCGCGAATACGCTCTTGCTCAGTGTGTGATTTGCCGGCTCCCAGTGCTCCAGCGCGCTCCAAAAGTCCTGCACTGACCAGAAAATCGCCCTGTTTCTTGGCCGGGAGAGCAATCGCGCCGCCCCTGATAGCACTTGCGGCAAGCGCCTCGAAATTGACGTGTGCCGTGAGGTCTGCTTCTCCAGGGTGATTCAATACGTTATCGAAGGCATGTCGGTAGACCGCTTGCAGCGTGTCCCCCGCCGCGGTCTTCAGATAGCCATAGTCTATTATCAGGGCAACGCCGCCGTGATCTGTGAGATGCTTGCCGATTTCTTCGGCAATCGCGTTTGCAGCCGGTTGAGTTTCAACGATCGTTCCTTCGGGCGCTGCAATCAATTCATGAGGCACTGCGCTGTCTGGAAGACGGGCAGTTCCCGCCCCGAACATGAGCTCACCAACCTTCGACAGACCAATCTGACGCTCTCGCCAGCCATCAGCGGTTTTAATGAACTGGTGAATGGGCAGCGCATCAAAGAACTCATTGGCGATCAGCAGAAGAGGCCCGCCCGGCAACTCCTGAAAGGCGGACCTGAAAGTGGGTTGAAGCGGACTGTCGCGGAGTGTCTTCTCTTGCGTCTTGCGAAGCCGAAGGCTTGTTTCGACCAGGTTCAGGCGGGCAGCATTCAGAAAATCCGGTCGAAGTGAGGCCATGCGAAGAACATCAGCCATCAACGTGCCGCGGCCTGGGCCTATTTCTGCCAACTGGACTTCGGCAGGCGATCCCATCGCATCAAATGCGGCAAGGCAGACGGCACCGATCAGTTCGCCAAACATCTGGCTGACTTCCGGAGCAGTTATGAAGTCTCCGTCGCGGCCAAATGGATCTCGGGTCGTGTAGTAGCCGGCTTCAGGATCGCTCAGACATACCCGCATGTATTCGGCAACGGTGATCGGACCTTCTGCCGCAATGCGCGCTTTTAGTCTCTCTTTCAGATCCGTCACGAAACGGCGGCCCCGGTCTTGTTGCGAGATGCCCAGATCATGGCGATGATGCCTGCCAGGATCATTGGCAGCGACAACACGATCCCCATTGTCAGGAACCCACCGAAATAGCCGATATGGGCATCTGGAACCCTGTAAAATTCAACGATTGAACGACCGATGCCGTAGCCGCATGCGAATGCTCCAGCCAGGAAGCCAGGTCTCTTTAACAGCGCAAACCGATGGCTCAAGACGCGCAGGACCAGAAACAGGACGACACCTTCCAGCGCAGCTTCGTAAAGCTGGCTGGGGTGTCGCGGTTCCGGCCCTGCGCCTGGAAATACGAAGGCCCACGGCACGTCGGTTGGTCGTCCCCAGAGCTCTGCATTGATGAAATTGGCTATCCGTCCGAAAAACAGGCCGATTGGTGCTGCGCAGGCCGCGAGATCGAAGAGCGTCCAAATGGACAGCCCCCGGCGCCAGGCGAACAGGATCATGGCGATAACAGTCCCGGCAAACCCGCCGTGAAAGGACATGCCGCCACTCCAGATGGCAATCGCTTCGGCTGGATTGGCAAGGTAATAGGCGGGATTGTAGAATAAGACATACCCCAGTCGGCCACCGATAATGATCCCGAGCGTTCCCCACAAAACGAAGTCATCGAGATCGACCGGGCTCGGTCGCTTCTGGTTGCCCCAAAGTCGCTCGTTTTGAGCGAGAATGCGCATATATCGCCAGGCCAGAACGATGCCGACAATATAGGCCAAAGCGTACCAACGCAGGGCGAAAGGGCCGACCTCGAAGATCACTGGGTCGATTGCGGGAAACGGCAGAACCAATAATGGCGGCACGGCAAATCCTTAAGGCGAGATCCGGAACGGGCAAAGCCAGGCGCAACGCTTGGCGGATCTTGGCGTCTTCGTCAAGACACAGGGTGCGGCGCAATTGGTTCTTGAAGTTGCGCGCATTCCCTCATACGTGTCACCTATTCGCTTCTACCGCAAATAGGAGGGTCCGATGACCCAAGGCCCAAACCGAGTTCTCGACGATTTTGCCAAGCTGATGACAGACGCAGCCGGTGTTGCCCAGGGCGCGCGCCGCGAAGTTGAAACAGCGTTTCGTGCACAGGCCGAGCGGTTTCTTTCGGAAATGGACGTCGTCTCTCGCGAAGAACATGAAGCAGTCAAGGAAATGGCGACCCGGGCACTCGACAAGGTTGAAGAGCTCGAATCGCGCCTCGCAAAGCTTGAAAACCCGGGTTCGGACCCGTCTGCCGACGCCTGAACTGAGTTCTAACGTTGATGTGAGCGATTTCTGTTAATTGTGAATGACAGAAATACGACGCTCACACGCGGCAGAATTGCAGTGTTTTTGAGCAGTATGATCAAAATTCTTGCGGCGTCGTCCACAAGTTTCGGCTTTTCCGGATCAGTTGGTATGTATCGCTTAAATCATTCCTGATCCTATACTCAAAGATAACAGGGATTCGTCGGAGCAAGACGGAACCGGTTCGATCTAAAGGGCCATCAAGGACGCGTTTTGCTCCTCCGGCATGGGACATTTCCCGGCGGCCCGCCCGGTTGTTGTAATCGGGTATTCGGCCCCGGCTCGAAAGGGGAGAAGGCACATGAGCCTCATCGAGATCGAATTCGAGCGACCTGGCAATCCCGTCGATACCATCGAGACTGTCGCCGCCTTGAACGACTGGACGTTTGAACGGTCGGACGAGGACGAAATAACCATCTCCCTTGGCGGGAGCTGGTGCGACTACCATGTGTCCTTTTCCTGGATGGAAGAGGTCGAGGCTCTGCATCTGGCTTGTGCGTTCGACCTCAAGGTCACCGAACCACGCAAAACCGAAGTTCTCCGGTTGCTGGCTATGGTGAACGAGCAACTCTGGATGGGACATTTCGATCTCTGGCACAAAGAGAACGTCATCATGTTCCGCCAGTCGCTGCTTTTGTCCGGCGGGGCTGAGGCCTCCTCAGCGCAAATTGAAGCAATGCTCACAAATGCACTTGAAAACTGCGAACGTTTCTATCAAGCCTTCCAGTTCGTTGTCTGGGCCGGGTATTCGGCTTCCGAGGCAATGAACTCGGCCTTGTTTGAAACCGCAGGAGAAGCATGAGTTTTTCCAAAGATCGCCCTTTCCTTCTCGTCGGAGCCGGCAAGATGGGTGGGGCAATGTTGTCGGGATGGCTGGCAGAGGGTGTCGACCCCGCCGCGATTGTTGTCGCCGATCCAAACCTTTCCGCTGAAATGGGCGCGCTGCTTGCCAAGCATAGCGTGCGCCATGTAACCGCTGCTCCGCCAGATTTGACGGCTGGGATCGTGCTTGTTGCCGTCAAACCTCAAATGATGGATCAGGTGCTGCCGCAGCTTAAAGCGGTCGTTGGCGCCAATACGCTTGTGCTTTCCATCGCAGCCGGCACACCTGTCTCCAAATTTCAACAGCATTTCGGCAAGGTTCCTGTCTGCCGGTGCATGCCGAACACGCCTGCGATGGTCCAACGCGGGATCACTGCAGTGTTTCCAACACAGGAAGTCACTGATACGCAAAGAGCGGATGTGACCAAGTTATTGTCGTCTGTCGGCAAGGTGGTCTGGCTCGATACGGAAGATCAGATAGACCTGGTGACCGGGGTCAGCGGTTCGGGTCCCGCATATGTGTTTTTCCTGGCGGAAGCGCTTTGTGAAGCGGGAAAGGCAGCAGGACTGCCTGATGAAATTGCCCAGGAACTGGCCGTTGCCACGGTCAGCGGCGCCGGTGAACTGATGCACCAGACGGGTGAACACCCTTCGCAACTTCGTCGAAATGTCACCAGCCCAAATGGCACAACAGCGGCGGCTCTTGACGTGCTGATGCACGCAGAAGGGCTACAGCCTGTCATGACAGACGCTGTTGCTGCTGCAATCAGGCGCGCCAAGGAATTGGCCGAATAGTCCTTGCTCAAATGGGCCTGCGGCGCGGGGTCACCCTTTTCGCGGGCGCCTTTGCTTCCTATCTTTGACCTACGAAGGAAACTGGAGGCCCGTTCATGGCGACCGCAAAGACCAAACAGAAGATCCTTAAGACTTTTCTGAAGCTGCTTGAGACACACCCTTATGACGAGGTGTCGCTCCCATTGCTTGCTGAAGAGGCAAAGGTCAAATTGTCGGATATGCGAAGCGCATATGCATCTAAGCTTAAGCTGGTTGCTGCGTTCTATGAGCAAATCGATACAAGCGTCCTGGAAGAACGGGATGAGGACATGGGCGATCAGCCGGCCCGCGACCGCTTGTTCGACGTCCTGATGACACGGATCGACACACTGGCCGAATACAAGGAAACCGTTCGGGCCTTGCGGGCAGCCGCCCAAAAGGATCCAGCGCTTGCTCTGGATTTCAATGCGATTGAAGTGCGATCCCAAAAGTGGATGCTGATTGCCGCTGGCATCGATGTGGCAGGGGTAAAGGCAACAGTGGTCTCGCAGGGACTTTCAATTGCTTTTGGCCGTGTCCTTGATGTGTGGTTGGACGAAGCAGACGAAGGCATGCCGCGGACAATGGCGAAGCTGGACAAGGAACTCGACAAGGGAACTTCGTTCATGAAGCGCCTCAAGGGCGTTGAAAGTGCCGCCAAGAGGATGCGTTCGTTCTTGAAAAAGGCTGCCCAAGGCCGCAACCATCGGCGGAGGCGTGGCGACGAAACGGAAGATGACAGCGCCGACTTTGCTGATGAAGCACCAGCCGGGGCTTGAAACCGCACCAGCAAGGCGGAAACCGACTTGCAATAGCGGAATTGACCGGACAAGGTCGCTTGCGGAATGAAAGGATCCTTTCGTGAGCGACCAGATCAGTTTTGATGATTTCCTGAAAGTGGATATACGCGTCGGACGTATCGTAGAAGCCGAGGAATTTCCCGAAGCCCGAAGGCCGGCTTACAAAATGAAGATCGATTTCGGGCCTGAAATCGGTGTCAAAAAGACCTCTGCTCAAATTACCAAGCACTACACACCCGAGACACTTATTGGAAAACTGGTGATGGCGGTGGTCAACTTTCCACCGCGCCAGATCGGACCGGTCATGTCGGAGGTGCTGACACTGGGCGTGCCGGACGATGAAGGTGAGGTTGTGCTTCTCACGCCGGACAAGGACGTTCCCATCGGTGGTCGTCTCTATTAGGATTTGGTCTTCGGCCTACAAAACCGTGCCCCAGATCCAGAGAAAGGCCCTCCGACGGCTCCATGTTCCATCTGACCAGGAAAGCTGCCTGCGACGTGCCGGGATTATTTCCGGCTCAATCGGCACTGCGGCAAATGGCCTTGCTAGTCTTGCTGTTGTTTCCTGCCTCAACCGCCAAGGCCTGTTCGCTAGCCCTGGTCCTGGCAGTAGATGTTTCGGCAAGCATCACCGAGGAAGAATACGAGCTGCAGCAATCCGGAATCGCCGCTGCTCTCAAGCATCCAGATGTGATAAAGGCCATCGAGACAGTCGATGGAATTTGGTTGCACGGTTTTGAATGGAGCGGGCGCTACCAGCAGAACACGCTGCTTGACTGGAGATTTCTTTACGACGAAGCAAGTGTTTCTGCAGCGGGAGATGCGATACTGGCCACAGAGCGCGATCATAGAGAATTCATGACATCGCTCGGATCAGCGCTCGTTCATGCAACTGATGTTCTCTCGACAGCTCCTGAGCACTGCGACCGACAAGTCATCGACGTGTCTGCGGATGGCATCAACAACGAGGGGGACGATCCGTTGGTCGCCTATGCGACCCACGATTTTGCTGATGTTACCGTCAATGCGCTGGTCATCCGAAAAGAAGAGAGAACCTTCGGGTATTTCGTCAACAAGGTCATTACGGGCCCAGGCGCCTTTGCCCAACCGATCAACACCTATGAAGACTACACGGAAGGTATGGTTCGCAAACTTGTGCGCGAAATCATGGGACTTGGTTTTGCCGAGCTGCAGTCAGGAGACTTAGGTCACGCGGGGACGCGCAGTTTTGCCCGCAGACCGCCCAGTGGGGACGCTTCCAGGTAAATGTCCCCACCGTGCGAGCGGGCAATGTCCCTTGCAATTGCAAGACCGAGACCGCTGCCGGTTTCATCCATGTTTCTGGCGAGATCCAGTCGATGGAAGGCGCGGAAGGCGAGTTCACGTTGATCCGGTGGAATTCCCGGTCCATCGTCATCAACGACAATTGTCAGCCAACCATTGGCAATGCGGCCTTCAACCTCGACGCGGGAGCCATATTTGCATCCGTTGGTCACCAAGTTGGCCAGAGATCGCTTCATGGCCAGTCGCCTGATTTCAACATCCGACGGGCCGTCAAAGCGGATCGTCACGGATTGCCCGGAAATCTCGGCTTCCTCCTCGAGCTCTTCCAGCAAGATCGCAATGTCGGTGACCTGGATATCCTCGTCGCCATCCCCTCTGGCAAAGGCAAGGTAGTCTTCCAGCATATTGCTCATCTCGTCGACGTCCTTGCGCATGGCGTCGCTTTCCGGTGTGTCACCGAGAAAGGCCAATTGAAGGCGCAGGCGGGTCAGGATCGTGCGAAGATCGTGGCTGACACCGGCGAGCATTGTCGTTCGCTGCTCGATTTGTCTCTCAATCCGGCGGCGCATATCGATAAAGGCAACGCTCGCGCGCCGGACTTCACGCGCACCGCTGGCGCGGAAGTTTTCAACCGGACGGCCCTTGCCGAACGCCTCGGCCGCATTCGCCAGGCGAATGATCGGTCTGATCTGATTGCGCAGAAACAAAAGTGCGATGAACACCAGAACCAGCGAGGTTGAGAACATCCAGACCAGGAAAATGTGTGAATTGGACGCGTAGGTCTGGCTGCGGCGGGTGAAAATGCGAAGGATCGAGTCCTCCAGCTGAATGCGGATTTCGACGAAACGGGATCGTCCAACGGTATCAATCCAGAACGGTTTGCCGATCCGTTGGCTGATCGCAAGACTGAGTTCCTGATCGATAACATCGAAGAAGGGTTTGGACGTTGGCGGCGGCAGGGGCTCCAGCGGCAGGATCGTGATTGACATGCCAAGTGCCCGTGCGGACATTTCCTCGATCTTGAGGTGGTCGGGATCCTGCGGGTAGTTTTCCAGAACATAGACAACAGCTGCGATTTCTCGCACGACCGCCTCAGACATGCGTCGTGACACCAGCTGATAGTGGCGTTCCATGAAGACGAAGACCAGTACCGACTGCAGTATTACGATCGGCGCGACGATGATCAGGAATGTCCGTGTAAACAGCCCCTTGGGCATCACCCGGTACATGAACCTGGAAACCGTGCCGTAGAGGTGAAGAAATGGTTTGAGCGGCGCGATCATTGGCTTCAATCGTTCAGCAGAGGGCAGGCGACGCAGTAGGGAGGTAAATACCATCTGGAGGCGTTTCAGTCGCATGCCAGTCGGTAGCCAATTCCTCGCACCGTCTGCAGATAGATCGGGTTGCCCGGATCGGTCTCTATTTTGCGCCGGAGGCGATTGATCTGCACATCGACCGTGCGCTCGCCTAGACCGCTTTCATCGCCGACGATCTTGTGACGTGGTACGGTCGCTCCTGGTTGTTCGGCAAAGATTGACAGGATCTGTTTTTCGCGATCCGTCAGGCGAACCATGGCATCGCCGTTTTTCAATTCGCCGCGCGACGCATTGTAAGAAAACGGACCGAAACGGATTTCTTCCTGAGCGATCACCGGTTGCTGGCTGCCTCGACGCAGAATTGCAGCAATCCGCAGCATCAGTTCTCGAGGTTCAAAGGGCTTAGAGAGATAGTCGTCAACGCCGGCTTCAAGGCCGGCAATACGATCATTCGCCTCTGAACGGGCCGTCAGCATGAGGATTGGAACTTCCGAGTCTTCCCTTAATGCACCTGCAAGTTCCAATCCTGTTTCGCCGGGCATCATGACATCAAGTATGATCAGGTCGAACTCCAGTCCCGACAGGCACTGGCGTGCTTCCGCGGAATTAGCTGCAGCAGAAACCCGATAGCCGTTCTCCTTCAGCAATCGGGACAAGAGATCCCTGATACGACTGTCGTCATCGACCAGAAGGATGTGGTTGGCGTTGTCGTCCGGGACCTGAACATTCATTGCGGTTGTCTTCGCTCCGATTGGCTGTTGGTCTCAATTAGTCCAGCAAGTCGTGAGGCGTCCGGACGAGCTTCAGGATGTCTGCACGCGCTTCTGGATCGATCATTTGCAACAGGAACTTGCGGATAACTTCGTTGCTTCCATCTGGCAATCCAATTAGGGCGCGTTCAAGGCGCTGTTGTTGCAGCCGGGTCAGTTCAACAGCAAGTGCATGGCCCTGATCGGTCGTGAACAAAAGACGTTGGCGACGATCATGATGACCTTCACGTTGCTCGATGATGTCGGCGTCAACCAGTTGCTTCAGAACACGCCCGAGGCTCTGCTTTGTGATCTTCAATATTCCAAGCAGGTCGGTGACCATGATGCCGGGATTACGCTCCACAAAATGCAGAACCCTGTGGTGGGCGCGGCCGAACTCGAACTTCGCCAGAACGTCATCCGGATCGCCGGTAAATTCCCGATAGGCAAAGAACAGAAGTTCGATGAGATCGTAAGGAAGGTTTTCGTCGCCCTCCCGATCCCGGTCACCGGATTTGGCCCCGTGTTCCCCGCCGGAAACGGGAGAAAGTGTCGATTTGAAATTTACGTCAGCCATATTGACTTAATTCTGGTCGATTGTTACTTGTTAGCCACCGCGAACGAAATGATCGGTCTTTTAGATGCTTTTTTACGCATCAGATGCTAAACGAATCCGATCAAGATCGCAGCGGACATCAGGATACCGATAGTAGGCGTGCTGTGCAAAAAATACAGCGGTAAAAAGAGCGCAAGTCATTGGCGTTATTTACCTCTGCACAAGGACAACAATATTCGCTCAAAGAGCGGGCGGGAGATGGAAGATGGCTGGGAAGCCTTTTGATCAGCTCAGTGGTGATATCTGGTACGACGGCACCTTCGTGCCCTGGTCGGACGCAAAGCTCCATGTCCTGAGCCATGGGCTGCACTATGGCAGCAGTGTATTTGAGGGCGAGCGTGCCTATGGCGGCCGGATCTTCAAGTCTGAAGAACATACTGAACGACTGTTGGCCTCCGCCGGAATGCTGGGTTTCGACATTCCCTGGACCGCAGAGCAGATCAATGCGGCCAAGGAAGAGACCCTTGCCCGCATGAACCTGGTCGACGCCTATATCCGACCGGTCGCATGGCGCG
Source organism: Labrenzia sp. THAF82 (assembly GCF_009363435.1). Taxonomy (GTDB): domain Bacteria; phylum Pseudomonadota; class Alphaproteobacteria; order Rhizobiales; family Stappiaceae; genus Roseibium; species Roseibium porphyridii. Next base: position 2,080,158 of record NZ_CP045354.1, read on the forward strand.
GTAGCGAAATGATGGGCATTTCCGCGCAGAAAAACACCATTCACCTAGCCATAGCGGCCTGGGAATGGCCCAGTTACTTTGCACCGGAAGAGCGATTGAAGGGCATTCGTCTTGATATGGCGGATTATCGTCGGCCAGATCCGCAGACCGCGCCTTACAAGGCTAAGGCCGCTGGCCTTTACATGATCTGCACCATTTCAAAGCATGCCGCCGAATCCAAAGGGTATGCAGACGCGCTGATGCTGGACTGGCGGGGACAGATTGCCGAGGCGACCGGCGCCAACGTCTTTTTCATCAAGGATGGCAAGATCCACACCCCGACGCCGGACTGCTTTCTTGACGGCATCACGCGTCGCACGGTGATCGGCCTTGCAAGAGACCGGGGTATAGAAGTGATTGAACGGTCGATCCTTCCGGACGAATTGTCTGACTTCGAACAGTGCTTTGTCACGGGAACAGCTGCCGAAGTCACGCCGGTGTCGGAAATTGCCGATCACCAGTTCCAGGTCGGCGATATCATCAAGAACCTGATGGAAGACTACGATACCGCAGTGCGCCCGGAAGCGCCCTCGTTGAAGGCCGTTGCAGGCTGATCGCATCGCGCGGGGATCTTATGAACGAGGCGGGCTTCAGGCCCGCCTTTTTTGTGTCCCGACTTTGATCTTGAGCATTTTCTTTCGTGGCAAACTGCCGTCATTGCCATCAATGCTGTGTGCTTTTCAGCCCTTCGCCAAGTTTCTTGGCATTTTCGACTGCCTGAGCACCATAAAGCGGCCAGGACTGTGTCAGGCCTTCCATGATGAGGGACAATTCAATTTCCTTGCCTTCCAGCTTAACGGCTTGTGCAGTTTTTTGGGCAACTTCAACCTTGTGATCATTAAGCAGTTGAATGAGGCGCTGGTCCTGAGGAGCGGTTGCAACGGCTGCATGGAAAAGGCAGCCACGGGTTGATTCCGTCTGCATCCAGAGCCCGATCCGATCGAAGATCGTTCCCAGTGCTTCCGCAGGTTCCTCCGGTAGCTCTCCGAAGATTAGCTCCATGTAGCGCTGATGCCGGTGCTCAAGAGCGGCATAGACCATTTCTTCCCTGGAGGGTGTGTATTTATAGAGTGTGCGAAGGCTGACACCAGCTGCGTCCCGCAATTCGCCGACACTGGGTGCGGCAAAGCCGTTTTCGGCGAAAACCCGTTCCAGTCCTGCCGCTATCTTGGTGAATGTGGACGTCATGGTTGACTATGTAGAATGATCGTTCTACATGAGCAAGTAGAACGATCATTCTACATGAGGTGACAGCGTGAATATTCCGCAAAAGATGCGCGGTATCGTCCTGACCGGTCACGGTGGACCGGAAAAGCTGGAGTGGCGGGAAGACCTGACGGTCCCGGTTCCTGAAAAGGGCGAAGTGCTGATCCGGGTTGGAGCGTCGTCAGTTAACAACACCGACGTGAACACCCGCACCGGCTGGTATTCCAAAAGCGTTCGTGGCGACACCGCTTCCGGTGCGACCGGAGGTTACGGCACGGACGCGGACGCCGATGGCAGCTGGTCCGGAACGCCGCTTTCCTTTCCGCGTGTTCAAGGAGCCGATTGTTGCGGCGAAATCGTCGCTGTTGGGGAGGGTGTTTCTGGAGATCGCATCGGTCAGCGGGTTCTCGTTCGGTCGATGCAGGCGGTTGACGCTGAAAGCGATGAGCCGGTGGTCCAGACCTTTGGCTCCGAGCATGACGGCGGCTTCGCCGAATTTGCCAAGACCCGGTCACTGGATGCGATCACTGTCGTTTCCGACCTGAGCGATATCGAGCTGGCGACGTTTCCTTGCGCATTTTCAACGGCAGAAGGCATGATCCAGCGCTGTGGCCTTGGGGCTGAAAGAGTGTTGATCACCGGCGCGTCCGGCGGCGTCGGGTCAGCCGCGATCCAGCTCGCAAAACGTCGCGGGGCTCATGTGACCGCACTTACGAGTGCCTCCAAGGCAGCTGCGCTTAGAGAAATTGGCGCAGATGAGACGCTTGACCGGGATGCTGAATTGCCGGACCGGGCATTTGATGTGGTTCTTGACCTCGTGGGTGGTCCGCGTTGGGATGATCTCGTCGCGTCGCTTTGTAATGGCGGGCGATATGTCACCTCAGGTGCGATCGCGGGACCAATCGTCGAGCTGGATCTGAGGACGCTTTATTTGCGCGACCTGGCTCTCCTCGGCAGCACCTTTCAGCCAGCAAACGTGTTCACGGATCTGGTCGGTTACATAGAAGCCGGTGAAATTCGTCCCGTTGTCGCTGAAACGTTTGCCCTGAAAGATCTGAGCAAGGCACAAGAGAGCTTTCAAGCAAAGTCGTTTGTCGGCAAGATCGGGATCAAAGTCAGGTCGTGAGCCAGCTCTAAGGCATGGACGGCGGTGCGGCTATGCTTTGCGTTCCAGCGCGTGAAACATCCGTCCGCGTTCAGCGTAAAGGATGCAGCCGATCGCACACAACCCGTAAACCATATAGGCCAGTCCGAGAGGTTGAGTTGTCCCGTCGAACAGCTGGCCCATTATGTATCCGAGTATTGCGCCCCCCAGGGTGCTGATGAAGCCGATGACAGACGATGCCGTTCCGGCTATCGCGCCGAGAGGCTCCATCGCCATCGCGTTGAAATTTGCCCCAAGAAAGCCGAAGGACATCATCACAAGGCTTGCGCAGATCAGGAACAGCCACAGGTTTTCAAAACCCAAAGCGGACATGAGAAAGATCACCATCCCGAGCGAGGTATAGATGACTGCTGCACCGTGAGACAGCCGGCGCATGCCGATCGCCTCGACAAGCTGGGCATTTGTGAAGGAAGCCACCGCCATGGCAATCGCAATGGCGGCAAAGACTATCGGAAACAGCTTTCCGAGGCCGAATACGTCGACGAAAATCTGCTGCGACATTGCCAGGAAAGCAAAAAGACCGCCGAAAATGAACGCCAATCCAACGGTGTAGCCCAAGCAGACCCGTGTTTTCAGCGCCAGACCATATGCATCGACAATGTGCGAGAGCACCATGGGCCGACGTTTTTCACCCGGCAGTGTTTCGGGCAAGCGGAGCCCCGTCCAAACCAGCATGGCAAGGCCTGCCAAAAGCAGCAGGATAAAAATCCAGCGCCATCCCGCCGTCAATAAGATGGCTTGCCCAATGGAAGGTGCGACAACCGGCACAGCCATGAAAACCATCATGACAAGCGACATGACCTTTCCCATGCGCCGGCCGGTATAGCAATCACGCACGACGGAGAGGGCGGCGACCCTTGCGGCAGCGCAGCCAAGCCCCTGGAGCACACGCGCCAGCAGGAGCTGATCGAGGTTCTGTGCGAAAATGGCGGCGATGCTGGCTGCGCTATAAACGGCAAGCCCGCTGACCAGCACTTTGCGTCGCCCGAGGGAATCTGTGACCGGACCAAAAAACAGCTGACCGCCACCGAAGCCGATCAGATAGGACAGCAGGATCAGTTGGCGATTGTTTTCCTCAACGATCTGCAGGGCATCGCCAATGGCAGGCAGGGCAGGCAGCATGACGTCAATCGCCATGGCATTCAGCGCCATGATCATCGCGATGATGGTGACGAATTCGATGAACGGTATGCCTGGATCCCGGACGACCTCGCACGAACCGTCCTTCGATTCCGAAGCCGGATTGCCGCCAATTGCGGCGTCTGATGGATCACTGTGCTGTTTCACGGGTGTCGGAACCAATATGGAGGCAGGAGGCCAATGGCCTGAATTGTATAGCGGGATTTGTCAGCCGGTGGTAGCGATAGAACGAAAGCAGGGGTTTGTCACGAAGACCAGCGTGCAGCGTCGTCCTCATCTCCCGATTTTGCTTCAACCCAGGAACCACTGTCCCCGTCCACCAAGTGTTCCTTTTTCCAGAAGGGCGCGCGGGTCTTCAGATAATCCATCAAGAAATCGGCGGCCTCGAAGGCGGCGCGCCGATGGGCCGAGGCGGCGACAACGAGAACAATGTTCTCCCCTGGCGGTATCTTTCCAAATCGGTGAACCACAGTCAGTCCCGTCAATGGCCAGCGTTGCACCGCTTGCTCAGCGATGCGCATAAGCTCCGCTTCGGCCATCCCGGGATAGTGTTCCAGTTCGAGGGCGCTCAGCGTCCCCGCTTCATCTCGGCACAATCCGGTAAACGTCACCAGTGCGCCGACATCCTTGCGTCCTTCGGCAAGAGCGCGGGATTCCAATTGCACATCAAAATCTTCTGACTGAACGCGGGCGACCGGTGTGACCTTCATTCTTCAGCCGCCTGTCATAGGCGGGAAAAAAGCAGCTTCCCGTGCGTCGCCGAGTTCTGCATCGGCTTCCACATGAAGCTGATCGAGGGCGACACGGATCGCGTCTTCTTCTTCAAACGCTGCGGCATGATTTTCGTCCAGCGATTTCAGGTGCCCGATCAGGTCTGCCACTGTCTTGACGGAGGCAGGCACTTCGATGGTTTCTTCTTCAAGGCCGACCCGTTCGCGAACCCATGCGAAATAGCGGATGTTCATTAGTTCCTCGACAAAGTGGCTGTTTTTACAATTCCGGATCTGACCTGTCGGTCACTCCGTAATGAGGTGGCCGATCCCGGCTCGAAAATAGTCATACCCCGTATATAGGGTGAGTGTGGCAGCCAGCCAAAGCGCAATCAAGCCGACAAACGTTGTTCCCGGCAATACGGAATCGCCTGCTGGTCCAGCAAGCAAGAACGCAACGGCGACCAGTTGGACCGTGGTCTTCCATTTCGCGAGCTGGGTGACTGGAACGCTGACTTGCAGCTGCGCAAGAAACTCCCTCAGCCCGGAAACCAAAATTTCTCTGCACAGGATTATGATGGCTGCAACCAGTGACCATCCACCGATGGTTCCATCTGCAGCAAGCATAAGCAGGCAAACGGATACCAGCAATTTATCGGCGATCGGATCAAGCATGCGGCCGAGCGCAGACTGCTGTTGCCAAGCTCTTGCAAGATAGCCGTCAAAGAAATCGGTAATCGCCGCAACCACAAAAAGAGCCAGGGCAATCCAGCGAGACGTGTTGCCTTCAAAATAGAAGCAGGCCGCGACCGCCGGTACCGCCAGAATGCGACCATAGGTCAATAGATTGGGCAGGCTCAGAACAACGTTTCGTTTCATATCGGCTTTCAGATGCGGGCGCCTGAAGTCAGGATCGGAAAACGCTTGCCATTTTCCTTGTCCGGAGTTTCAGCCCAACGCCCCAAAAATTACTCTAACGCGAGTGCCTCGTGGAACCGTCTACCGGTTTCAATCGAATATGCTATCGCCTAGTTGGTCAATCATCATTTTGGCTTTACGCACCATCTCTCTGGCGGCAGCTTCTTCGTCGGGCATCGTGTCTGCCCGGATAAAGGTGTGCACCTTGGTGGTCTCGCCGAAGTCTTTTTCAATCCGACCGGACACCTGCCATTGACCGTTGTTCGATTGCGGCTCAGCGATGATCCGAAAGGCATCGTGCTGCACGGTGGTGGCTTTTGAACTGCTTTTCGCTTTTCCTTCGCCAGACGACGAGAACAGCGATTTGAACATTTTGCCAAGCATCTTGGGCCCACTCCTGACTTGCTTTCCTCCCTTTTACGAGGCGCTGGAATGGGGTGCAAGGGCTCTATGAAGTCGTTGGTCGGTCTGATGAGGCACGGCTTCAGAAGGCTCTGCGTAAACTAGCCAAGTGCCCTTTGCGTCCAATGGTGCCGGCAAAGGGACACATAGGTTTCGTTTCCGCCAATGACGACCTGATCACCTTCTTCAAGAATCGCGCCATTTTCATCAAGGCGCGCAACCATTGTCGCCTTGCGACCGCACCAGCAGATTGTTTTGATTTCCTTCAAATTGTCCGCCAGAGCCAAAAGCGCGGCACTGCCTGGAAAGAGTTTGCCTTGAAAATCCGTGCGTAGACCGAAACACATGACGGGAATGCGGAGCTGATCTGCGACCCTGGCAAGTTGCCAGACCTGTTCTTCGGTTAGAAACTGCGCTTCATCTACCAGAACTGCATCCAGATTGCCGGCCTCCCGCGCCTTGGAAATGTGGACGAATACATCATCAGCCGAAGAGAAAATGTCAGCTTCAGCTGCAAGTCCGATGCGAGAGGCTATTTTTCCTTTGCCGCCCCGGTCGTCGAAGGCAGCGATCAGAAGCAGCGTGTTCATGCCGCGTTCCTCGTAATTGTATGCAGCCTGCAGCAGCACTGTCGACTTGCCGGCGTTCATCGAGGAATAATTGAAATAGAGTTTTGCCATGAGCCAAGGATCGGGAATCGGGTTGATCGTCGTTCGCAGTGTTCCCAATCGGAGGCCAAGCCTCAAACACTTTCAGGCAAAGGCCACAGCTTATCGCTCAATCGGCGGCAGGCTCGACAAGACCAAGTTCGACAATCAGGGGAAGGTGGTCAGATCCGATGTCCGGCCCAAGCGTCACGTCGACAATCTGGAGATCTGAAGATGCACCAAACTGATCGACCGGAGCCCCGAGGATCTGGTGAAGGCGATAGTCGAAAAAGAAGCGGGTGTTTCGTGGCCAGCCGCCTGGATAAGCTGTCGCCAAGTCATTGGTGCTGAGCGTTTCCTGAAAACGGCCCGACCAGGGCGAACTGTTCCAGTCGCCGATTGCCAGGATCTGTCCGGAGTTTTCATTGCGCAGGCGCTCAATGACCTTGTCCAGCTCATCGAGATAGTCCCGCTTGTTCTGCCACCGTGGTTCGGTCCGCGGGCTGTCAGGATGTATGACCACCAGCTGCAGAGGGGGCCCGCCAGTATCCAGCGTCAACGAAAGCAGCTCGCGGTCCGCGTCGTAATAAACATTTGCACCAGCCGGCAGTTTGCCTTGAATGACTTTCGTTTCGGCCTTCACTATGGGGAAGCGGGAATAGACTGCCAATCCGCCAAGTTCTCCGATCTGCAGGTGTTCCGGAAATCCGTTTTGGCCCGTGCTGCCTATCGGAAGGCCGAGCCGCTCCCATCTGCGCTCCTGCAGCCACCAGAGCACTTCCTGCATTACGACAATGTCGGCTTTTTCCCTTTCAAGAAACGTGGTGAGAACCTCGTCACCCAAAAAGAGATGTTCGATATTTATCGAGATTATCTTGAGCGGCTGTCTGCCATCAGCCAAGGCCGTTGGTGAGATCGTGTTTGCCTGGGTGCGAGAGGAGGTCTGAGCCACCAGGGCTGCGAAGGCTGCCAATGAGAGGAGCCAGAAAAACCTGTAGAGCAGCTTGAAGCGATGGCTGACAAACAATCCAAGCAGCCCGCCGATCACGCCTGCCAGCGCAGCCATCAGATATTGCGTGAGGAAAAAGCTCATATTGTCCGCCAACCAGAAATCAGGCGCGACGAATGTAGACAGCCCCATGAGGCAGACGGTCAATGCTCCAAGCAAGCCGCACCAACCGATCAGCGATATTCCCGCTCGTGTCAGTGATCTGCGCATTTCTGGTTTTTGTTGTTGCATCAGGAGAATTTTCCGGCGTTCATCCGGCGATACTAGAGACCGCAGACGATCTGTCTATGCACTGCTGATTGCCGCCCTTCAAGCTGAAGAATGTTCAAGCGCCTTCAGCATTGGCTGAATTTGAGATCCATAGTCTTTCCATGTGCCAGGCATAGACAGCTTGTTCTGGCTGGTGGTCACAGAACCTTCCTGACTTTCTTTGTCAAAAGGAGCGAGGCAACTGTCATTCCACGTCAGGCCCAGATGATCGATGAGCGTCCGGCTTTCGGCTTCCGGATCTGCAACAAGAGTTTCAAAAGACTGATCCAGAAGCGTCACTGGCAGGACGTTTTGCCAATGATCCATCAATTCAAGATACTGGCCATGATAGTGCCCGAGGGAGCTCTGGTCCGCATTGTAAGTGTGCTCTGCAGGTAACGGCGTCCTATAGAGATCGAAGCAGGTGTCTGCTGCCGATCTTGTTGCGTGAATGAAGGACGCATTGGGAAAGAGCAGGGCAAGCAGCCAAAGATACTCAAAGCTGAGCAGTGTGGTATCGATGATCAGTTTGGACCTTTTGTCCAGTTTGTCCAGGCTGCCCAGATATTTCCGTCCGATGCGCTGCGCGGTTCTCTTGTCGAGAGCGAGAGCCTGATCGAACAGTGCGGGGCCGTGAGGTTGCCCCTTGGTGAATTCTCCAATGGTCTGCAGGAAAGCCTGAACTTCTTCGGCAGCTGTTACATCAGGATGGCTGGAAACCACCATTTCTATCAAAGACCCGCCGGACTGCGGCATGCCGACGACAAAGACAGGTCGTCCGCTGGAAAGTGCAAAGTCTTTGCGGCTATTGAAGAACTCTTCGGTGAAAACCGTTTTGCAGGTTTTGACGAACCATTCGTAGTGTTCCGGCTGATAACCTCGGTAAAGACCTGCTCGGTAATTGTCGAAATAGTGAAATGCCTTTTCGACGTCCTGGCGGTCGTTCAGGATATTACCGGCAGCAAAGGACAGCTTTGCGATCTCCGGGTGAGCAGCACCTTCCGGTACAGTGCTCAAGATGCGTTCAATCCTGGTCAGGACGTTTTCCTTCAGGCTTTCGTCCGAAGAATTGGCAGCAGCGACAAGCACAAGCGCGTCGTCGGGTGACAACTCGAAGGCAGCATGAATACACTCTTCCGCAGCATCCGTGTGACCGAGGCTTCTTTCAACGTCGTAGAGGCCGAGTTGTGATCTGGCTGATCCTGGTTCCGCGATCAAAGCCCGTTCGAATGCCTGTTTGGCCATGACCGGTTTGCGCAGGTCGGCGTAGATCTGGCCGAGGACCCGTTGTGTGTATTCCGACTTGCCATCTAGGGCGACGCCCTTGCGGGCTGGAGCCAAGGCTTCCTCACTTTGCGCGTTCAGGTTCAGTGCACTGGCAAGGGTCGTGTGAACCGCAGCTTCTTTTTTTGCGGCTTTGGCGGCGGACGCCAGATGCGGCACTGCGCGTCCAGGCTGCCCGAAGAACAAGTAAGCCAGGCCAAGGCCATAGTTGACCCTGGCATTTGCGGGATCCTGATCGTGAAGATCGATCAACAAGGGCATCGCTTCAGCGAATTTTTGGCTGTCTATCAGCTTGAAGGCGCGGTCGATCGTATATTGAGACATCTTCGTTTCCGGGCTTGGCGCGGATAGCTGCGCAGTTTTGGAAATACGTGGGAACCCGAGTATCGCGGGTTTGGAAGTCAGCCGCTTCTAGCAGCTAGGTTGACGGAATAAAATGCCGGAAACGCGCTGGGCGAAAACGAGGCAAGACCAAACCGACCTCTTTGACGCCGCTATTCGTGAAAGTGGTCATAGACCAGACGAGCCATGGCTTCGGAAATTCCCGGCACGGCTGCCAGATCATCAAGTCCGGCCTTGGAGACGGCCTTGGCGGTTCCAAAATGGGTCAGAAGGGCTTTCTTTCGGGTCGGGCCGATCCCGGCGATTTCGTCAAGCGGGTTCTTCACGATATCTTTCTTGCGACGTGCCCGGTGACTGCCGATCGCAAAGCGGTGCGCTTCGTCTCGCAAACGCTGAACGAAGTAAAGCACCGGATCCCGCTCCGGCAGCATGAACGACTGCCTTCCTGGGATGAAAAACTTCTCTCGTCCTGCGTCCCGGTCGGGTCCCTTTGCGATGCCGACAAGCGGAACGTCGGTAAGGCCGAGTTCTTCCAGCGTTTCCCGTGCGGCCGTCAGTTGACCCTGACCACCATCAATCAAAACCAGATCTGGCCAGGCTGGCATTTCAGAAGCAATGGGAACATCGCTGTCTTCGTCGTTGGCATCACCGTTCTGCGCCGTGTTTTGCTCGTCTTTGGCGCATTCGCGGGCATGTTCCTTGAGGAGACGCGAAAAGCGGCGCATCAGAACTTCACGCATCATCCCATAGTCATCGCCTGGAACCAGGTCTTCGGACTTGATGTTGAATTTGCGGTATTGGCCTTTCGTGAAACCTTCAAGACCGGCAACGATCATGCCACCAACCGCATTTGTGCCCATGATGTGAGAGTTGTCGTAGACTTCAATACGGCGAGGTGGCGCTTTCAGGTCAAATGCTTCCGCCACGCCCTTCAGCAGCCGTGCCTGGCTTGAGGTTTCAGCAAGGCGCCGTCCGAGCGCCTCGCGTGCATTTGTCAAAGCATGGTCTACAAGTTCTTTCTTTTCGCCGCGCTGGGGCGTTGCGACCTCTACCTTGCGTCCAGTGCGCTCCGTCAGGGCTTCAGACAGGAGTTCCTGCTCCGTCAGCTTGTGTGACAGGAGGATCTGTTTTGGTGCCGGCTTGTCGTCATAGAACTGCGCAAGAAAGCTTTCCAGGATGTCTGCTTCCTCCAGCGACTTGTCCGCTTTTGGGAAATAGGCTCTGTTGCCCCAGTTCTGGCCGGTGCGAAAGAAGAAAACCTGGACGCAATTCTGCCCGCCCTCCTGGTGGATGGCAAAGACATCAGCTTCCTCAACGGATTGTGGATTGATGCCTTGATGCGCCTGGATATGGGACAGCGCTGACAGACGATCCCTATAGATGGCAGCTCTTTCAAATTCCAGGTCCGCCGACGCGGTTTCCATCTGTTCGGCAAGCTGTTTCTTGATGAGCTGGCTGCGACCGGACAGGAAGGCCTTGGCTTCAGAAACCAGACCCGCATAGTCTTCTCGATCGATTTCGCCGGTGCAGGGACCAGCGCAGCGCTTGATCTGATACTGCAGGCAGGGTCTGGTCCGGTTCTCATAGTAGCTGTCGGAACAGGTCCGGATCAGAAAGGCTTTCTGGAGCGCATTGATGGTCCGGTCGACAGCACCGGCGGAGGCGAAAGGGCCGAAATAGTCGCCCTTGCGTTTGCGTGCACCGCGGTGCTTGACGATAGCCGCGGATTCGTGGTCACCGGTCACCAGAATATAGGGAAAGGATTTGTCGTCGCGCAGCAGCACGTTGAAGCGCGGCCGAAGGCGTTTGATAAGATTGGCTTCCAGCAGCAGGGCTTCAGGTTCTGTCTGCGTCACGACGAATTCCATCGATGCTGTCGACAGTATCATGCGCATGATCCGGTTGGATTGACCCTGCAGGCGCGTATAGCTGGTGACACGCTTCTTCAGACTGCGTGCCTTGCCGACATAAAGAACCTCGCCATTCTCATCCAGCATGCGATAGACGCCAGGGCCGTTTGGCAGGCGCTTTACCTCATCCGCGATGACGTCGACCCCCTTCTTCAAAGGTTCGGTCTCGCCTTCGGTCTTCTCATCCGGCAATTGAGAATCAGGTTCTTGCTGCATGTCAGATATTTATGCGTCTTGCCGCCCCGGGGAAAGGGGCACAGCGCGATGTGCAGAGGGAAAACCAGCCGTTTGATGATCAGGCGCTGTGGCCCAGCATATAGACGGTCGCAATATAAAGGACATAGGCAGCTGTCATGGCGAGGCCGGATATTCTCCCAAGACAAATCCGAAATCCGGCCAGAGCGGTCAAAAGTATCGCGCAGGCCAGCATGACCCAGATGTCGAGTTTCAGAACTTCAGGCGGAACGTCAATCGGCACGACGACCGCAGTGATACCGATGATGGCAAGCAGGTTGAAGATGTTCGAGCCGATGACGTTGCCGATGGCGACCGCGCCATGCTGCCGGATGGCGGCCATGACAGTCGTGGCCAGTTCGGGCAAAGAGGTGCCTAGAGCGATGATCGTCAGACCAATAACGGCTTCGCTGACACCCCACGCGCTTGCGATGCTGGTTGCTCCGCTGATGGTGAAATGTGCCCCCAGTGGCAGTCCAACCAGGCCAAGGACAATATAGATGACGGCGATCCAGACCGAGTCCGGTACATCGTCAACATCGTCGAGGGCATCGTCTTCTTCTTCGGGTTGATCCGTCGCAACAGCAGCACCGGCCGCAGCTGCAGCGATGGCTTTCTGTTCTTTCCGGTGTCGCTGGGCGACCATTGTCGAGGCTGCCAGAAACGCACCGAGCAGAATGAGAAGGATGAAACCTTCCGGCAGGCCGATCGGTGTGAAGAAGCAGAACGTGATGAAGACTATGGTCACGGCGACCATGAAAAGCGCGTTTCTGGTGGCCCCCGACTCGCCACATGGGGTGGCTGCAATCAGGGCAGGCATGCCGAGCACCAGCAGCACATTGGCGATATTGGAGCCGACGACGTTACCAATGGATATGCCACCGGCACCTTCCAGCGCAGCCTTGAGCGAAATAACCAACTCGGGAGCCGAGGTGCCGAATGCCACAATCGTCAGACCGATGACCAGATTTGGGATGCCGAGCCGCTGGGCAATGCCCACCGACCCCCTGACCAGGACATCGCCGGCGATAATCAGCACAACAAGTCCGCCTGCAAGGCTTATGTAGTCAAACAGCATCTAAAGGTTCCGGTTCGGGTCGGTCGTGCCATCAGAGAGCGGCAAATGGGAAGGAGCGCTCAATTACAGTTGGGCGCCTTATACGCAATAGATTGGGGCGGGGAAAGCCGTGGACAAGGATCTTTGAACAGAGTGATAGGTCATTTTTACCGGCACCCTCTTGCAATTTGCGAGTCGGTTAACCGTACTTTCATTGTGCCAGATTGTTGCCTCCATTTGTCATCAAAACTCCCAATTCTCAATCCCGATCCGCCACAAACGCTCTCCATATCTCACCGCAGGGGGCGAGTGAGGACGCGGTAATACCTCGTTCTGTTCCGTGTGGTCGACTGTTTTTGGCCACCAAACATGGATATGTGGATCTGGAGTACCATCAATGAAACGTCTTGCAATTGCAGGCTTGGCCCTGACTGCCGCAACGGCTGGAACCGCCCCGGTTTGGGCTGCGGATCTGCCGCAATCGCCGGCACCAGCCTACGAGGCGGTTCCTGCCCCACAGCAGAGCATCGACTGGACCGGGCTTTATGTCGGCGGCAATCTCGGCTGGGCTTTCGGAAACTTCGACAACAACACCAGCGGTAGTGCCAGCCTGGACACCAGTGCAAATGGCATAAGCGGTGGTCTTTACACCGGCTACAATTATCAGATCACGCCCAATGTGGTCCTCGGTGCCGAAGCGGACTTCAGTCTCACAAGCCTTGAAGATTCACGTACAAACGGCGGTCTGACGCTGGAATCCAAGTCCAGCTGGAATTCGAACATCCGCGGCCGTGTCGGTTATGCCTTTGATCGTTATCTGGTCTATGGTGCCGGCGGTCTGGCAATCGCCGATCTGGAGCTTTCGGGGAATGGCGACAGCGACAACAAGACGGCTCTTGGCTGGACCCTGGGTGCGGGCGGCGAAGCAGCCATTACCAACAATGTCAGCGCGCGCCTCGACTATTCTTATCAGGATTTCGGCAGCCAGGATTTCAATCTGAATGGCACCGGCGTCAGCTCGGAATTCAGCAATTCTCAGGTCCGACTCGGACTGGGCTACAAGTTTTAAGCCCAGCTTCAGAATTGACAGCATTCAACCCGGCGCCGGAAGGTGCCGGGTTCTTTGTTACAAGCGGTTACAAGCTTTTCAGAATTTAGCCCCACAACCATGGTATTAGACTGATATTGTACTAAGTGCTGCGGCAGTGTCCGTGCCTGCATTCATGGCAGGGACGATGTTTTTGGTGGAGAGATGAATGCGGTTTTTGATGCGCGGGCTTATTGGTCTGGCATTGATGGCGATTATGGTCGGGTTTGCCGGATACGGCGCCTATCAGTTTTATGATGCCCTTACGGCGGAAGAAACCACCCGTCAGAGACCGGCTCGAGAGCGCATCTATTCCGTCAATGTGAGTGAACTCGCACCACAAACCGTCACGCCGTTGACGACTGCATTTGGCCAGGTTGAAAGCTGGCGCAGTCTGCAGCTAAGGGCGAGTTCTGAAGGCCGCCTGGTAAACGTTGCGAGCAAGTTCCGCGATGGCGCTGCTGTTGCCGAAGGTGAGTTGCTTCTCAAGATTGATCCGGCAAATGCGGAATTTCTTTTCCTGGACGCTGAAGCCGCGCTGGCTGACGCAGAGGCGCAGAAGGCCGAGGCTGAGGAAGCAATTGTCGGCGCTGAACAGGAGCTGGAAGCAGCACGCCGCCAACTTGCACTGCGCAGACAGGCACTGGAGCGTCAGCAGCAGCTCAAGGACAAGGGCTATTCGACGGCCGTTCAGGTTGAGACCGAAGAGCTGGGTGTTGCCTCTCTTGAACAGTCGCTGAGCAACCGTCTGCAGTCCGTTATTACCGCGCGCAAACGCATCGAGCGCATGGATCTGACTGTGAAACGGGCTCAGATTGCGCTGAAAGATGCGCAGCGTGTTCTGGATGAAACGACCCTCACGGCGCCTTTCTATGGCTATCTGTCGGAAGTCGATGCGACCCTGGGGCGTCGTGTCAGCCCGTCGGAAACTCTTGCTGTGCTGATCGATCCAACTGCCCTGGAAGTGAAGTTTTCCGTTTCCACCAGCGAATTTGCAAGACTTCTGGATGAACGCGGCAAACTGATCAAAGCGCCCGTGTCAGTGACGTTGCAGCTCGGTGGGCGCTCAATCGTCGTTCCGGGCAATATCGACCGTGCGGCTGCGGTTGTTTCTGAAGGGGAAGCCGGCCGGACGTTGTTTGCAACACTTGAAATTGAGCCGGGTGCCGTGCTGCGTCCGGGTGATTTTGTGAAAGTCGAGATCCAGGAACCAGAACTGAACCGCGTAGCGGTGGTGCCGGCAGGTGCGGTGACCGAAGATGGCAGACTGTTGATAATCGGCGAAGGCGACAGGATTGAAGAAATTCAGGCCAAAGTTCTTCGTCGCATGCGTGAAGATGTTGTGTTGGCAAATGTTCCGTTTGGCGAAAAATATGTAACAGAGCGCCTTCCACAATTGGGCACCGGATTGAAGGTCTCCCCAAGAGACACCGATGGAAGCACAAACCAGCCGGAAGGCCCTGCTGTCGCCAAGGCGTCGCCGTCAAATGATGAGCGCAACTCGGACGATCTGGTCGCCCTGGATCCGGAACGGCGCGCAGCGCTGATTGCTCAGCTGAACGAATCCAACATACCGGAGAACCGCAAGGCCCGTCTGTTGGCGCTTTTGAGCCAACCGATGGTGCCAAAGGACCTTGTCGACCGATTGGAGCAAAGGCGCGGTCGCAGCGGATAAAGGCGTGTCTTCGGAGCCGATGACTTGAGTGGAGTGACCTGAAATGCGTTCACCCGGTGGACCGAGATTTGCGTCGTTTCTGGATTACATGGTGCGTCACCGGACGGCAGCAAACCTGTTGCTTCTCCTCATGCTTTTGGCCGGGATAGCAGCCAGCACGCAGATCAGAACCCAGTTCTTTCCAGATTTTGTGCGCGAAGAAGTCGACGTGGAGATCAACTGGCCTGGTGCCGGGCCGGAAGATCTCGATCAATCCGTCGTGGAAATACTCGGCCCTCAGCTTCTTGCCATCAACGGCGTGGACGAAGCAACGTCCGTTGCCCGTGAGGGCACAGTCAGCATCGAGTTGGAATTCGAAGACGACTGGAACATGGGGCAGGCGACCGACGATGTTAAGGCCGCCGTCGACCAGGCCCGTTCCAGCTTGCCCGAAGGCATCGAGGAGCCGGTGGTGACCCGTGGCGTTTATCGCGACAGGGTGACCGACGTTGTGATTTTCGGACCGGTTGATATCGACCAGCTGGCACGGTTCGCAGAGGATTTGCAGACGACTCTCTTTCGCCAGGGTGTAACGCGGGTCTCCATTCAGGGGCTGGCCAATCCAATTATCAGGGTCAATGTCGGCGAGGACATGCTGGTCCGCCACGATATGACCCTTCGTGAGATCGCCGATGTTGTTGAGGCGGAAATGGAAACGACGCCAGCCGGCGACGTCAGCGGCGGTGGTGCCCGGCTCAGGACAGGCCAGACACGGCGAAGCGAACAGGACCTCGGTGAAATTGTCCTGAAAGCGCCCTCGCAGGGTGAAAAACTACAGCTGCGTTCCGTTGCGGAGATCGTTACGGAAGGCGTGGAAAGTGGCCGTGCCTACTATCACAAGGGCATGCCGGCAGTAGTGCTGCGTGTCGACAGAAGCGCACAGGGTGACACCATCTCCATTCAGCGGGATGTTGAGAGAATAACCGCGGAGTTTCAGGAAACCTTGCCCAATGGTGTCGAGGTGCAACTGACCCGGACCCGTTCGCAAAACATTATCGACCGGATGAATATCCTGGTCGAGAACGGCATCTTTGGCTTGTCCCTGGTGCTTGCATTCCTGTTTCTGTTCCTGTCTTCGCGAACCGCGTTCTGGGTGGCGGCGGGCATACCGGTTGCCATGGCGGCAACCATCGGGCTGATGTATGCGTTCGGCCTGACACTCAATATGGTGTCTGTTTTTGCGCTGATCATCTGTCTCGGCATTGTCGTGGACGATGCAATTGTGGTCGGTGAACACGCAGATTCACTGCACAGACGCGGTTATCCGCCTGCGGAAGCCGCCAGTCTTGCAGCTCGCCGGATGACAGCCCCGGTATTCAGCGCGTCAATCACCACCCTGATTGCATTTGTCGGGCTGACCGCGATCGGTGGCCGGTTCGGTACCTTGATTGCGGACATTCCGTTTACGGTCGCAGTTGTTCTGGTTGCCAGCCTTGTCGAGAGCTTTCTGATCCTGCCGGCTCATATGAACCATGCCTTGTCGGCCAGCAAAAAGACCCATTGGTACGATCTGCCGAACCGGTGGTTCAACCGCGGCTTTGTCTGGTTTCGCGAGAACCTGTTCCGCCGTTTTGTCGATTGGTTGATCACGGTCCGCTACCCAGCTATCGGGTTTGCTGTGATGGTTCTGTTGTTGTCCCTGACGTTGTTTGTTGATGGAAGCGTCAGGTGGCGCTTCTTCAATGCGCCGGAACGGGCTGTGGTGTCTGCAAGCATTGCCATGATGCCCGGAACGGAACGGGAAGACACCAAGGCGATGATCGCTGAATTGGAGCGAGCACTTGATGTCGTAAATACGCGATATCAGGAAGAATACGGAACGGAACCGGTTGTCTTCGCACTTTCCACGGTCGGGGGGACTGCCGGGCGTGGTTTGAGCGGCGCAGATTCCAAAGACGTCGATCAGCTCGGCGGGATCTCCATCGAACTTCTGGATCCGGATCTACGGCCGTACTCCGCGTTTCAGTTTATTGGAGACTGGCGTGAAGAAATCCAGCGACCGCCGCTTCTGGAAACGCTGGCCTTGCGAGGGGAGCGGTCCGGACCGGGTGGAGACGCGATTGACGTCAAGCTCTATGGATCTTCCACGGAAAACCTCAAGGCGGCAGCAGAGTTCCTGAAGCAAGCGCTTGCCCCCATGGAAGGGGTCAGTGCACTTGAAGATACGCTCGCCTATGACAAGCCCGAACTTAGCCTGACACTGACCCCGCGCGGAGAAGCGCTGGGGTTCACCACGGATGATGTTGCCCAGATGCTGCGCAATAGGCTGGAAGGCATTGAAGTTGCAGAATTTCCGATCGGTCGCCGAACTGCCAAGGTCAAGGTACTGATGCCCGATGACGAGACCGATGCGTCGTTTCTATACAATACACGCATTCGCACCAATTCCGGCACCTATGTCTCACTCAGTGAAATCGTCAATGTGGACAGCAGCTACGGATTTGCATCTGTCCGGCGGAGCGACGGTCTGCGCACTCTAAGAGTGACCGGCGATGTTTCTGAGGACGATCCGGAGGCTGCTGCTCGGGTCACAAGCATTCTGGAAAGCGAATTGTTGCCTCAACTCGCATCGGATTTTGATGTCGAAAGCGAGATGAGCGGTTTGGCTGAACAGGAACGGTCTTTCCTGTCAGATGCCGTGCTGGGGTTTGCGCTTTGTCTGGCCGGGATTTATCTGACGCTTTGCTGGATTTTTGAGAGCTGGACACGACCGCTGATGATCATGATCATCATCCCGTTCGGCGCAATCGGTATGCTTTGGGGTCACTATTTGCACGGGTTGCCGCTGTCGATGTTCTCCGTGGTCGGGTTCATCGGCATGTCCGGCATCATCATCAATGACAGTATAGTGCTTGTCACGACAATCGATGAATACGCCAAGAACCATCCGTTCCGGCAGGCTCTGGTGCAAGGGGTGTGCGATCGATTGCGGGCAGTCGTGTTGACGACCGCGACCACCGTTTTCGGACTTGCGCCACTGCTGTTCGAAACGAGCCGTCAGGCCCTCTTTCTGAAGCCGACCGTCATTACTCTGGCCTATGGGCTCGGTGTCGGCCTTTTCCTCGTGATCCTGCTAGTGCCAACGCTTTTGGCTTTGCAGAACGATTTCGGCAAGTCTGTTTCTAGCGGTCGCCGGCTTTTGAAAATCCGTGGCCGACGTCCATTGTCCGGCGGAGGAACATAGGTCTGTCTCTGCATAATAGGGCAGTGTTCGACAGCCTAACCGGCCTCAGGTCCCGTGGGTGGATAAGCATCTGGAAACAAACTTTTTTGTTTCCAGTCCAGCAACTCTTATTGCAGGAGGGCCGGTGCGTTGTCGGGAACAGGCGAGGCGGGTTGCTTCGTGTCTGCGAATGCAGGGACAGCCTTTTCAAAAGCGCTTAGCCAGGCAACCAGGTTCGGACAGCTTGACCGCCAGTCGCCGTTGAAACGCATATCGAGATATCCGAGCGCACAGGCGAGCGTCAGGTCAGCAACTGTGACATGGTTTGCGGAAGACGGGGCGGGTGGTGTTTTGGTTTCAAAATGTGCCAGGCCACGCTCGACCTTTGCTCCCTGATAGGCGTCCCAGGCAGGGTCCCGGTACTTTGGATCCTTAAAGCGCTTTTCGTAAACCCTCAGCAACGCGGCATCCATAATGCCGTCAGCCAGTGTCTGGTCGCGGAGTACGGTGAACCGGGTATCGCCTTGAGGCAGCAGTTTGCCGCCTCCTGCCAGGTGGTCGAGAAATTCCACGATAACAGCGCTGTCATAGAGCACATCGCCATTGTCCAGGATCAGTGCCGGGATCTTGCCGAGTGGGTTCTGGCTGCGAAGACTGTCGGATGGATCCGCGGTGTTTGCGTCTTCCATCTGGATCTTGTCCTTCAATCCAAGGAGTGCCGCAGCCAGTTTCACCTTCCGGCCAAACGGTGAAGGCGGTGAAGAACGCAATTTCATGACGGTGTTTCCTCAGAATTGGACAGGTAAAGCGTTTTCGGATGCGGTTAGCGCGGTGCCGGAACAGCGAGTTTTCCGTTGCGGCAGCCTCTCCGGTCGACAGCTGCACAGGATCTGAAAGCGAGATCTTTGGTCAGGCAGATGCGGATTTCTTCAAATTCACCCCTTGAACAGGTGACGGCCATACCGTCTTCCTTGAGACCAGGATTGGCAAGTCTGAAAGCCTTCTCGACCGTTGCCGGTGCCGCCTTACCGCGCTTGTTCAGTTTTTCAAACGCCCCGGGAATAGTGATTTTTTCATATGCATCGCGGGTCAGGTCGAAATACTCATCAGGCTCCAGACCTGAGCATGTACCGTGCTTGCGCCACTGGTGAAAAACAAGTCCATGGCTGGGCATGATGTCTTCCATATCAACTGCGATTTGTCGATCGATCCTTTGTCGTACGCCCGGGCAGGAAGATGGATAGCCGTTTTCATATTGGGGCCAAAGGCCATGCACGACGAACCGGAAAGGGTTGCGGACATCACATTGATGGGGGTTCGCGTCTTCGCCTTCCTGTTTGCAGTAGGTGGGCGACCAGGACAGCGCCAGGACATAGAAATCGAAGTCACCCGCCTGGTCGGCGAGCGACGAAAACGACTGTAGGCTGGCTGCCATCAGACATGCACAAAAGCCCAATGCGCGGCTGATCAGCGCCATGAATTGTCCTTTGCCGCAGGTGATCGCGTCAGTGTGGACGCGCGGTGCTGCAATATGCTCCGTAGACGCGCCATTTGTCCAACGGTGCAAGGCAGGCTTCCACGTTCCAGCTCACGCCGACGAAACCGGCGTGTTCTTCAACCATGTAATGAACGGATTGATAGCTGCCGTCGGAAAGGCTTGCCTTGCCGCGACAGAAGCGGCGTGCAAGGGGACTGACGTCGTTGGCCCGATAGGCGACTTCCGTGATCTCATCGATGCTGAGGATCGTGCGGCCGCCGTAGTAATCTTTCCTTGCCTTTGCAACGGAACCGGCAACTGCGCTTTGAACGGAACCTGCTGTGCAGTCTGGAAGCCGAGGCTCACCGCCAAAGGAAAAATAGGCGCGGTGCTCGTCGGCAACCACGGGGGTGGCCAGGCTTGCGCAGGCGGTCATGACAGACAGGATCAAACGGGCGGAACGGGCAATACGCACGGCAATAACTCCGAAGGCAAACTGAGTGGAGACGATGGGCGAGCAGAGGTGCAACGTCAAGCGCCGATAGGAGCAAAAGTGCCCTATGGCGCAATTATTCGGCGATCACCTGTTTGACTTGCCAGCTTGTTCCAGGCCCTTGATGCAGTATGTCACACAGCCACGGCAGCAGAACCCGCATTTCATCCGCAAGAGTGAACGGCGGGTTGATCAACGTCATCCCGGATCCGAGCATTCGTGTATCAGGGCCACTTTTCCCGACATTCAGTTCTATTGCGAGCACGTCGCTGATACCGGATGTTTCAAAAGCTTCGTGCATTCGGTTGATCGCTTTTGCATCCTTCATTGGATACCAGAGCGCATAGGTTCCACTCGCCCACTTCCGATAAGCCTTGCTTACTGCCTGTGTCATGCGATCAAATTCATCGGTTGCTTCATATGCCGGATCGACCAGAACAAAGCCCCGCTTCTCTTTTGGCGGCAGAAAACTTCCCATGGCCATCCAACCATCGAGATGAATTGTCTTGACCTGAAAGTCTCCTTCAAAGTGGGCGGACAGTGTTTTGAAGTCAGCCGGATGCAGTTCAGTCAGGCTCAACCGGTCAGTCTTTCGCAACAATTGCCGCGTGAGGCCGGGTGACCCTGGATAGATCGTCAGGTCACCACTCGGATTGAGATCGCGGACCACGTCGAGCCAGGGGGCTATAAGAGTTTCAACTGAAGCAGGTGCATCTGCCGCAAGGACTTTCCCGATCCCTTGCTTCCATTCACCCGTTTTCTGGGTCTCTTTCGAGTTCAGATCGTACTGGCCAATCCCGGCGTGGGTGTCCAGGACCCTGAACGGCTTGTCCTTGCGTTGAAAATAGACGATCAACCTGGTCAATACGATGTGTTTGAGCACATCGCCAATGTTTCCAGCATGGTAGGCGTGACGGTAGTTCATTGAGCACCTTCTCCTGGAGAAGGCTCCGGATCCCGTTTCATGTAGATAACGGCAGTGTTTGTGTGATCCGCTTTGCCGACTTCCTGAAAACCGAGGCGTCCGTGAAACCGCAAGGAACCCGGGTTCGGTGGGCGCTCATTGACCTCGCACAGGAATGAACGTCCCGTCCCGGCGAAATGCCGGAAAAGTTCCGCATAGAGCGCGTCTCCAATTTTTCGGCCTCGCAGTGTTTCGTCAACGAAGATGCGGTCGATATAGGCAAAATTGGAAAAGCGTTCGCTTACCCAGACATAGTTTGGGCTGCTGTAGTCGGCACCATCGCCCATGCACAGGAGAAGGCCTACTGGCGCGTTGTCGATTTCCGCCACAAGATTGATCAACGCGCTGTTGATCAAGTCCAGCATCGCTTCTGCGCTCAGTGCGCTCACACCTGGCGCTGCAGCATTGTTCAGTGGAAGCAGAGTTCCAAGGTCCCCGGGTAGAAATGGGCGGACCCGGACTGGCGTGTTTTCATTGTCCATTGGTAGTTCTTGTCAGATGAGTTAACGAGGGTATTCGGCCGAAAGGCCGTACCTATGGTTATTGAAGAAGTCCATTCTGAGGCCGGAAAACGACAAGGGCGCAGCAACGCTGCGCCCTTAGATTGTTCATGTCTGTGCAGTTAAACCGTGTTCGGAAGTCTATTCCTCAACAGGTGCGCTGTCGTCTTCCGAGGGGCCGCCGTCCTCTTCCACGACCTGCAGGTTTACCGCTTTCGGTCCTTTGCCACGACGGTCGGGTTCGGTTTCAAACGAGATCCGTTGCCCGCTGTCCAGCGAAGCCATACCGGAGCGTTCCACCGCTGAAATATGGACGAACACATCCGCGTCGCCTTCATCAGGTGTGATAAAGCCGAAGCCTTTGTCCGTCTTGAAGAATTTCACGGTGCCAGATTGGCGTGGACCGCGCTCAACCGGTGGGCCATCTCCGCGAGGGCGCTGTTGACGGAAGCCGTCGCCATCACCACCTTCACGATTGCCGTATCCGCCACGACCACCGCCATAGCCGCCGTCCCGGCCACCACCGCCGTAACCACCGCCATCACGACCACCACCGCCGTAGCCGCCGCCTTCGCGACCGCCGCCGCCGTATCCGCCACGGCCGCCGCCGCCGCCATAGCCACCACGACCACCGCCGCCGCCATCGCCACCACGACCACCACCGCCATCACGGTCACCGTAACCGCCGCGTCCGCCGCCGCCTTCGCGATCACCACCACCGCCGTAGCCACCGCGGCCCCCACCGCCGTAACCGCCGTCTCGGTCACCGCCGCCGCCGTATCCGCCACGGCCGCCGCCATATCCGCCATCCCTATTGTCGCGGCCGTAGCCGCCACCAAAATCATTGTCACGTCCGCCCCGGTAACCTCCGCTGCGGCCACCGCCATAATCGCCACCGAAGTCGCTTCCGCCAAAATCACTGCCGAAGTCTTGCGGACCGCCAAACTCGCGTTTGCCGCCGCGTCGACCACGCGACCGCCGGTCCGAATCGCCATCGTGCATTACTAAATCACCTTAATTTCTGTGCCGCACCGACACATCACACCCAATCTCACCCGCCTTCACAGTCGAGTCACTTCGCCAAGACGCACCCGGTACGTCTGTTCAACATTCTGGGATAGGGCTGAAACACACCTGCCGCATCCCTCTCCAGCCGCTGCGTCATCATCATAAGGGCGAGAGAGGCAAAATCGCAAGAAATTCCTTGGTCCACGGCCTAATTGGAGGCGTTTTTGGTCGGCCAGGTGTTTGACCAATTGGACAAGTCGGGGGGTGTGCCGTCACAGGTTTTTCGTGTCGCTTCTTCCAGCAGCACCAGTCCTGTTCCGTTCCAGCTCCACCGGTTCCAGAGCCCGCATTCGCCGACGCCGGAGCCCTTGAAGTAGCTTATAAGTTGCTGATCTGCCGGGATCCATCTTGCGTTGTAGATCAGATCCGATGCAATCGGCCCCTTTTCAGACATGCGAGCGACATGCACCTGACGCGCGGCTCCGTCCTTGCCAGAGAGCACGGCAACATAGGGACTGTTTATAGCGGTGGGTGCGCCGCACGGAATAATATAAAGCGATGACGTGTCTTCAAGAGGCACGCGGACGGCGTTGAGGCTCGCGAAGATTGTCGGGTCAATTTCGGAGCACAGCCTGTTGGCGGACCAAACGGCGGCGACTTCCGGCGGCAATTGATCTGCGCTGACGACCGGGACTGCATGCGGAGCATCTTTGGCAGGCTCATCGCCCTTTGATATGATTGCGGCAACGGTGCCGGTACGATCCTGCCGATTGTCGAGCCAGAGCAAGCTGGCCTTCAGGCCTTGCAAGGGAACAGGGACAGCAACGGGATCTGCATCTCCCACGGAGGGCAATTGAATTGTCAGTTCCCGGCCGGAACGCATGGCCTCCAGCAATGTCACTGTGGCTGGGCCCGTCGGATACCAGAAACCTTCACCGCCGAGCGGGCGGAAGCCTGCAGGAGGTGTCACTGCGGTCTGCATCTCGCGCAGTTGCTCGATCGGCAGCGCCTCAATAACGCCTCCATCAACTTCAAACTGTAGTGTTCCGTCCTGAGGCAGCTCCGTGTTGGTTGTCAGACGCACCAGAGGTTGGGCCTCTGCTTGCCAATCACGAACGATCCGAACATCCACCCAGACGGATTGGGACCTGGTAAAGGAAGACGCAAAACACACACCCGTATTGCCGCAGTCAACGGTCCAGCCTTCAAAACTGGGAGCCGTTCTGCCGGGCTGCGCCATTCCCGCCGAGGCGGGGACAAGGGCTGCCGCCGTTGTTATCAGCAGTGTTAATAGTCTTCGCTTCATATGGTTCGGATACCCGATTTTGGCTGCCGTCTTCTCAGCGGTCTTGTCTTCTTGTACGAAATGCTTGCGGCAAGGTGAAGCCGCTTATGATCATATTCCTAATAACGGCCTGTGTTGTCCCGTATTACTTATAATGCCGGAACTTGGGTTTCACGAGAGGAGGCGGTTTTGTCGCAAGAAGAAAATGGACCCGACGGCCAGGACGGTGACGAGATGCCGCCGATCCAGGTCATGGTTATTGTCGTCACACAGTTTCAGCAAAACTGCTCGCTGATCTGGGACCCGGCGACGATGAAAGGTGCTGTGGTGGACCCTGGTGGCGATGTCGAGCGCATTCAGGCTGCAATTGAAAAGCAGGGTGTCAGCGTCGAAAAAATTGTGCTCACTCACGGTCACATAGACCATGTGGGCGGCGCAGCCGACCTTGCTGCTGCGCTGAGTGTGCCTGTCGAGGGTCCTCACGAAGCCGACCAGCCGCTGATAGACAGGATCTCCGATCAGGCTGTGCAATTCGGTGTGGATGGCGTCAAACCGGTTATGCCGGATCGATGGATGGTCGAAGGTGATCAGATCGAAATTGCCGGAAGGACATTCGATGTTCTGCATTGCCCGGGTCATTCGCCCGGTCATCTGGTTTTCTTCGACAAGGAACTGCGGTTCGCCATCTCCGGCGATGTGCTCTTTGCAGGTTCGATCGGCAGAACCGATCTGCCTGGAGGCGATCATGCGACCTTGATCAAATCCATTCAGGAAAAACTGCTGCCGCTCGGTGACGATGTCTCGTTCTTGCCCGGCCACGGCCAGGCATCGACACTGGGACAGGAACGGGAAACAAATCCGTTTCTGACCTAGTTCGACACACTGTCTAAGACTGGGTTGTCAGAGCAAAGCCCGAAGGTCATCGATGCGATCGTTGACCAGCCAGCCATAATAGTTCTCGCGGGGCCAGGATCTTCCGGTTCTGCGGAACTTGGCAGCCCGGCTCCAGGGGTCGCCGAGATTGTAGAGGGTCGCCGTCAGGCCCGGATTGTTCGAGATGTCGACTTTGCCAACGGATTTATAAGCTGCAATCGCGTCCTGAATGATCGCCGCCATGTAGTGGAGCGAGATATTCGGATCCATGGTGGCCTTATAGACTTCCTTCGGCTTGGAAGCTTCGAGCTTGCGATAGTTGCTCTGACGGGCAACTCGGTCGGTCATCTTTAGAACGGTGAGTGGGCTTAATTGACCCAGCCCGAAACTCTGACCTGAAAACAGCGGCTGAAAAAACGCTTCGTTGAAGTTCTTCTTCGGATACCGAACGCCATCAACCCTGCGGCCACGAAACTTGCTGTTCCAGACATTCTCATAGCAGGACCAGCGCCTGTCGCTGCTCTTTTGAATGTGGTCCTTGCTGCAGCGCTCAAACTGTGGCCGTTCGACAAATGTGTCGACATGCTCGCCATTCAATTCGAACTCGAACCTGATGCCGGCATAGGCGAGCGCCTTGACGTAGTACGATTGAGCGCTGTCGAGCGTGTCGTAATTGTAGGTGTGTTCGCCGACAATCGCGCCGATGAGATGGATTGGGTCTATGCCGTAGCGCTTGGACACGCGCTTGATGGAACCTAACAGCCGGCGGTCGCGCTTGAGAACCGACAAGACCTTGTTGAACTTGGCATCGTAGCTGGATTTGGACGCATTGGTGCGGCGGGAGGAAGCAAACGGGATCTTGGGTTGGGACTTGTATCTGTTTCCCTCGGGGACCGCGCGCACGGATTGGGCCTGCGCTTCGACCACCGGCATCAGGTGTGTCGACACCGGGTTAAATAGCAACGCCAATGCAAGGCATCCTGTCGCCAGTCTGGATGTGAACCTTAGCGGGCCGGTCTTCCTGCACATTGTGATCGCTCTGCGATTGACGTTGTTGTTAATGTTTCGCCGAACAGAACCCGGCAGCGCCTCGAACCATAACGGTTTCACATAGTTCGCTGAGCGAGACTGTAAATAACTCATTTTTCAGATTGCCCCCAGAAAAAAGCACCGCCACATACAAGATGCAAGCGGTACGCTTTTCTAAGTCGGGGACATCAACAAAGAAGTGATGACTATCACAAGGTTTCGGAATCCTGCGATCAGTCCGATCACCCCCCCCCATCAACGACACTAGTGCACCTCCATGGAGAGGTGGGATCACAGGTGAGTTATGAACACGCCTCTTAGTGAAATAGACCAAGCCGTTTTCAGAGCTGTACTTAGCCTAGGCCTTGCCTAGACCAGCCGCTGTCTTCGGTTTCTGTTGGTCCGTCACGAAGGTTGATTTGAATGTCTTGTCTGCATGATCTGTCACCACTTCGAACGATCGTCTGCATTCGTTGGCTTGTCAGTCGAAAATATAACCAACGCCTCGAACTGTTCGAATGATTTCCGGCTTATCCGGATTGGGTTCGATTTTTCGCCGGATGCGCGAAATTCGCAGGTCGATTGATCTGTCGAAAGGCTCCCAAGCCTTGTCATGTGCCTGTTCAAGCAGTTGGTCCCGATTGAGTATCCGTCCACGGTTGGCCGCAAATACACGTAACAGACGGAACTCCATGGCAGTAATGGTTACTTCATTGCCATCAGGCCCAAACAGACGAGCGCTATCAACATCAAGTCGACAGGGCCCGAATTGCACCGCTCCTTCAGGTGCTTTGGACTTGTCCTTCGCTCCTTGGCCGATTTCATTTCGACGAATTGTCGCCTTGATCCGCGCTTGAAGCTCACGAAGATCGACCGGCTTTACAAGATAATCATCGGCGCCGAATTCCAAGCCGAGGATCTTGTCGACCAGTTCACCTGCGGCCGTCAGCATGAGAACAGGGACAACAGACGTTTTTCTCAATTCGCGCAGAGCTGTCAGCCCGTCCTTGCCTGGCATTTTGACATCGAGCAACACGAGATCCGGTTCCCGCTCATTCATCAGAACGAACAAGGACGCGGCGTCCTCAGCTTCTCGGATAAGATAGCCACACTCACTTAGATGGTCGCTCAGCATTCTTCTCAGCGGTGCCTCGTCATCACAGATTATGATCTCGCGACAGTCCTCGCTCATGTAGTTTTCTTTCTTTGTTCAACAATCTGTTTCAACAGCAGAAGGAGATCTTCCTTTGCGATGGGCTTTTCGATATGTGGACATCCGGTCGAGCTGAAAAAGCGCTGAATTTTGTCACTCATAGTGTCTCCCGTGACAAAACCCACCCGTTGGGCCGCTTCCGGTGCGATGACTTCCAACGCGTAGAAAAATTCCGCGCCGTTAATGCCGGGCATTTTATAATCGCACAGAATGGCATCGTAAGACTGAGCCTCTGCCTTCCGTAGTGCTTCTCTTGGAGAGACACCCTTCGTTACGTTGTACCCCTCTTCTTTCAGAATATCGTAGAGAAGTTGAGCAACGCCAACATCGTCCTCAACAATGAGAACCGAGAAATTCCCAGGGGCAACTTCCTCTTTGACACGCGCCTTGTTGGCTTCCGCTTGGTCCGTCACGGCGGGCAATTTGACGGAAAATCGTGTTCCTTTTCCCGGAGCTGATTTCAACACAAGTTTTCCGTCATGGTTGGCGACGATGCGATGACTAAACGCGAGGCCGACCCCCGTGCCCTTGCCGACATCCTTGGTCGTGAAGAAGGGCTCAAAAATGCGCTTTTGAAGATGCGGAGGGATACCTGGCCCATTGTCTTCAACGTCGACGACCACCCGCTTCGATCCTGCCTCGAAACGTGTCCGGACGGAGAGCTTGCCCGCATGTCCAAGAGGTTGAACGGCTTGCTTTGCGTTCGTGATGAGATTGCTGAAGACCTGTGCCAGCTGATCGAAATCGCCAGAAACCGGCGGCACGCTCTGGTCGAGTGTGCTTGTTAGGATCGTACCGCTGGACGTTAGTCCGTAGCTTGAGACTTCGAGGACGGTGGCCAGCACGTCGTTGACGGAACAGAGCTCGACCCTCGCTGGCCTGCGACGCGCCATGGACAAGAACGTTCGAACGATTTTTGTCGCCCGTTCTGCGGACTGGCAGATCAGGTCAACGCGACCTGCCTGAATTGGGTCGGAGATCTTGCCCTGAAGCATCTGGGCGTAGCCGGAAATTACAGAAAGTGGATTGTTGAGTTCATGTGCAACACCTGCAAGAAGTTCACCGAGTGCGGAGAGTTTCTCGTTTTGGTGGACAAGTTCGCGTTGACGCTCAAGCTCAGCCTGCATGGCAAGTTGATCGGAAATATCCCGGGTGGAGGAGACGATGACATCCTCGCCCTTGTAATCGGTGACCCTGGCAGCTGTCAGACCTTCCATGATGGATCCGTCAGCTCTGCGGAACTGGACGCGATAGTCGTCAAGCTGACCCGTTGGCAGCAGGGCTCTTAGATACGCCTCGCGATCTTCCGGCTTCAAGAAGAAGCTGAGGGTCGTCTGGATATTGCCGAAACGTTCCCTGGAAGCAGGTGGACAATAGATGATCTTCCCGTCGTCGACCCGGGAGACTAGAAAATTCGCCGGACAGGCTTCAACGATCTTTCGCAGCAGCATATCGGATTCGCGTTGTTCTTCTTCCGCGCGGAGCTGCTCCGTGACATCCATAAAGGAGACCAGATAGCCGTTCAGTTCGGTCTTGTGCGCAGAAGCAAGCAGTGTTGCTCCGTTTGCGAGTTTCAGGGTTATCTTTTTCTCATAGGTGCGGATGGTGTTTTCGAGCTCTTCCACATATGAAGCCTCTTCAAGGCCTTCTGGAATGCACATCACATCGGCTTTGAACAGCCGCCGCATGATACTGACGACATTTTCGCCAATTTCGGGTGCGGGTATGTTGCTGAAAAACATGCGGTGCCATTCGCGATTTGCCATCGAGAAGTTGAGGTCTGCGTCGTAGAGCACCAAGCCCTCATCCAGAGACTGGATGGCATCGTTTAGAACAGAGAGACTAAGCTCCTCCGCTTCGATCAAGGCAGTCGTGTCGGTTACTACGATCACTCTGCCATCGTCCTGAGTGACGGCCCGTTCCACAAAAAAGTGGCGGCCGTCTTTGAAACTGACCTCCATGGACGCGAGCGTTTGACGCTGTTCCTGAGCGGCCCTGCTGAAGTGGGCAGCAGCATCGTTTCCAACTGGCTGTCCCTTCACGGTGGCGATGTGGTGAGCGAGGATTTCTATTCGTTGCTCATCCGACAGCGCGAGAATTTCGTCGACACTTAGTTGGAAAGGGGCGGCGAAGGCCTCGTTGCAATGTGTGAAGCGGCCATCTGCGCTTTCAATGGCAACCCCGACCGGCAGGCGAGCGACCACGTCGGTAAACAGACGTTCGGCTTTGAAGCGCTCAGTGATATCGAGCACGGTTGCGACGACGCCGCCGCCCTTGAGGCGGGTAAGCGTGATAACTCTGTACGTGCCGTCAGCTACCTTAATGTCGATTTTGAGGGTGCCGAGTTCATCGAGGGTCTGAAAAATTTGCGCTGGTCCGCCGGTTGGCCCTCGAATGATGGTGACGTGGCCGTCGCTCATGGCGCGCTGGATGACTTCCGACATGGGAGTGCCTGGTTTCAACACATCCTTGTGTGGTCCAAGCATGTTCGCATACTGGCTGTTTGCGTATACCAAGCGCCGGTCCCTGTCATAAAGCACAAAGCCTTCATCGAAAGCCTCAATTGCTTCGAGCAAAACATGTTCGCCGATTTTGTCCTGTGAATGAGGTCGGGTAACTTCCCGCAATTCGGTCAGGAAATTGCCCTGCTTGGTTTCGCTGGAGGTTGCTTGCAGTACGCGGCCGTCGCGGTGACGCAGGTAGGCATTTCCATCGCTTGCCATTTTTTCTTGCAGATCATTGGCAAACTGACTTGGATCAGTGTCGGTTGGAATGTCGAAGCAATTATGATCGACTAGGTCTGTGAAAATCTCTTGGAAATCTCTGTGGACCGAAAACAGTCTTGTGTCGTTTTCAAAGACGCGTTCGCGAAAAACTGCATTGGAGGAAATTAGACGCCAGGTGCGGTCCCAGAGCGCGACACCTTCTGAAAGGGCCTCGAAACCGTCCAAAAGAATGCTGGACGACGGCTGGTCGCCACCCGTCCCTTGGAGGGAGGCGGCAGGTGACCCCAGATCCGAAACAGGTTCATTTTCAACGATATCGTTTGAACTGTCTGCAGTCATATCCCGCACCTTGTTTCATTTCGTCTGGCATTTGATGCAGCCATCATGGTGCTGCTTGAAGCTTCGGTGCACTCTAGGACATTGTTTTTGTTTGCATAGGTTTCACCCCGATAAAGCAAGAAAGGCGGCGGGTTTTCCCGCCACCTGACATCTTGCAGTACCGAAAGTTAAATGATGAACACGTCAGACTGGGCATCAAGGTCAAGATGTCCAAGCAAGATGACGGAGACATCTGCGTTTTGACCGGCATCGTCCCGAATGTGAACCACCGTTGCATCTCCGATGCCGTCAACGTCGAAAAACGTGTGCTCAAAATAAGCTTCAGCACCTAGGCCGTTTGAGAAACTCGACTGTTCTCCGAGGAAGTTCGCGCCGCCAAAACCCTCGAAAAAGAGCATGTCACCGCCATCACCGAAATCGAAGATGATGTCCATCGGATTGCCGCCAGCACCACCGCTGTCACCGGACTGGAAATGGAATGTGTCCCAGCCTGAGCCTCCGAAAAGGCCATCGCCAAAGTTGAAACCCTGGCTGTTGGTTCCGCCACTGATGAAGTCGTTGCCTTCACCGCCATTTATGAGGTCAATGCCGGCACCTCCGTAAAGACTGTCAGCTCCATCCTCGCCATAAACCAGGTCGTTGCCGTCGCCGCCATATTGCGTATCGTTGCCGATCCCGCCATACAATTTGTCCCGGTCTTCACCGCCGAACATCTGATCGGCTCCTGACCCGCCATTTATTGTATCTTCTCCTTGCTGCCCATAGAGGAAGTCGTTGCCGCCGTCGCCATTGACTTCGTCGTCGCCTTCGCCGCCGTAAAGGGAGTCATTGCCCCAACCGCCGTTCAGGACGTCGGCACCATTCTGACCCCACAGGATGTCGTTGCCGTTGGCGCCCGACATCACGTCATCGTCATTCCCGCCCTGCATGGCATCAGCGCCAATTCCGCCATACATGGTGTCGGCGCCGTCGCCACCCCACATCAGATCGTTGCCGGAACCACCGTTCAGATTGTCATCGCCGTCTTCACCATAAAGCCGGTCGATACCGCTGCCGCCGAAAAGGGTGTCGTTTCCTTCTTCGCCGAAAAGGGTATCGTTTCCGGATTCGCCGTAGAGGGTGTCGTCGTCCCGGCCACCGCGGAGAGTGTCGTTGTCGCTACCGCCGTAGAGAATGTCGTCTCCAAAGTCGCCATAGATCAGATCCTCACCGTTGCCGCCGTAAAGTCTGTCGTCACCAGTGCCACCACTGATCACGTCATCGCCGTCCTGACCATAGACGCGGTCATTGTGCCGGTTTCCGTAGAGGCGATCGTTTCCATGACCGCCATAGAGGAGATCATCGTCATTTCCGCCATAAAGATAATCGTCACCGTGGCCACCGTTCAGCAGGTCGTTTCCGCCGTCGCCTTCCAGAGTGTCGTTGCCGGTTCCGCCGAGAAGTTCATCATCGCCGCGCCAGCCTGACAGGTAGTCATCACCGGTGCCGCCATTGAGGGTGTCGTTACCATCATGACCGTAAAGTTTGTCGTCGCCGCTATCGCCGTTAAGTCGGTCTGCGCCTTCTCCGCCATAAATGTAGTCGTTGTCGCTGCCACCGTAAGCAACATCGTTGCCGCCGTTGAGCCAGAGATTGTCGACGCCACCGAGACCGTAGGCAATGTCGATGCCATCGCCACCGGCATAAAAATCGTCACTATACCAGTCGATCCAAATGGTTTGATCCAGCGGCTGGAAATCTCCAGCCTCAAAACTGGGATTCGGCGGAAAAGGTTCAAACTGGTTGGCTGCGCCCAGTTTTTTCAGGTTTGAACTTAAATTTGACTGAAGGCGAGACATCGCGCTGGCAAAGTCCGATTCCAGTTCGGCAATGACGTTCCAGTTTGCAGACTCTTGATCGTCAGCTTGAGAATTGGCCAATCCAAGTTGCTTGAGATTGTTTTGCAAGCGGCCACGCATTGCGATTGGTTCCTGACCACCTTCGCTCTCGAACTCGACATCGATGATTTGGCTTTCACGCCCGGTGCGTCGGCCATTATCGTCGCTGAAAATGGTGTCACGTCCTTGCGTTTCTGAGATGAATTCCTCAGTTTCGCTGGCTTTGGCACCCTCTCTGAGGTTCTCAGAAGGTCGCAATAGTTCAAATTTACCGGTATTGGCAGGAGATGTGTTTGCTCGGCCAGTTAGCCTGGTAGACATTTCAATATTCCTTCAAATGTATGCAGATCTGTTGCTGCTTTGGGTTCAAACTGTCCTGCCCAGTTCCGCTTTGAATTCGATAGCGGAGCAGCCATCTTCAGCGCTGGATGTATCTGCTGGATGTTTGGATGAAGGAAGAAACGTCTTAATTGTAAGCCACGTATCAGCAGCTGTTTCACACTTGATACAAATGATACTTTTCGACAGGCGCAGATTTGAGATGGCTTCGCGAGCTCAACTCGTCGGACAACCTGTGTCCGGATTAGACCTGCGTTCAATCAGCGATCTAAACCAGTCTTATCTTGTCGCTCTGGTTTCAATGCTCTGATGCTGCTGGCTGGGCCCATGTGCAGCCGCACGGCCTTTGGAACGCCGAGAAAATCATAGAATGCACGATGCTGCCGAAGGCCACAAAGTTCTCTCTGAATGGTGACGTGCCAGAGCGCTTCACTTGCCTCAGCAAGTTTTGCATGCCGGTCTTCCGGTGAACGGTCAAGGTCTGCTTCGGCCTTCTTCAATAAATCGAGGGCGGCCTCCAGCTTCTTGTTCAAGCGGGAGAGGGTTGATGCCTTTTCGTTCAGAATCTCTTGCTCAAGTGCCGCCGCCAACGGGTCCTTGTCGGACATCAATGTCTGTCTCGGCGGTCGAACACTCATCTTGCTGGTTCCATCTGCAGGCTTCTTCCAGGAAAGTCACACAGGGGATTTGTTCAGGGCAAGGTCTTTTTCGAACCAGAGAAGCCCGATGAGGGCAAGAAGTTTCAAAACGCAAGGAACACCGGCATAGGTGACACTGAGGAGGAAACCGAGTTCAGGTGTCATGGTGCCGCCCGGCTGGTATCCCGCCAGTCCAAGAAGAGGCAGCGCCAGGCCGGTCGCGACCGCAAGTGCGCCCTTTGACTGAAACGCCATGACCGAGAACAGTCTGGAGGCATCGGCCTGCCGGTTGTCTTCGTCGATATGATCAGCCAGGATTGCTGGTGGTAGAGCAAGATCGGCACCGAGAGCCAATCCTGACAATGCGCATACGAGGGCGTAAGCTGTGATGTCACCCGGCTGCAAAAGAGCTGCCCAGCAGAAAGTCAGGATTGCCGCCCCGAGTGAACACTGCCAGGCGCGCATTTTTCCAAGACGGGCTGCGAACCATGTCCAGATCGGCATGGACAGCGCACCAGCAAGGAAATAAATCAGCAAAAACAAACCTGTAAAGGACTCTGCTTCCAGACGGTCCCGAATGAAAAATAGCACCAGAACAGCTGGAATAGCGCTGGCGAATGTGTTCAGGAAGACCATGCCAAAAAACAGCGCCCGCCAACGATCGCCGATCAATTTCAGCCATCCGGTTCCACGGACATTTGGCGGCGGCTCGTTGACGGGCGTTTGCCGCATCCAGCGCAAAAGGAGCCAAAGGGCGATTGCCAGGAATGGCAGATAGACCAGCGACAGCCAGTGAAAGGCGGCCTCCTTGCCGCTGAGACCTGCCAAAAGCGGCGGAGCAACCGACGCGGCCAGCAAACCGAGCAGCCCGACAGCTTCCCGGCTGGCAGTTACTCTGGTGCGGTCCCGGCTATGGGTTCGCCACAGGCCGCCAAGCGTCTGGAAATTGATCGACACAACAGAAAAACCGGTAGTGCACAGCAAGACTGAAACGGCAAACCACAGCAAGGGGATCTGTTCCATAGGATGAAACAGCATCCAGAAACCGGCACCCAGCAGTACCGCACCTGCACCAAGGATCACTCCGCGGCGATGATGGAACCTGTCGCTGAGGCTGCCGATCAAGGGGTCCTGAATCGCATCGAACAAACGAAGACCGAGTAGAACAGCACCAAGCGCGGCGATAGGCTGTCCAAGCGTTACCGCGTAAAAGTCTGGAGCATGCAGGTAGATTGGCAACCCGGCGAAGGCCAGGGGAAAGGCCATCGCGCTATAGATAGCCAGTCCTGAGATTGTTACAGGTGCAGTTCCGGCCTGAAAAGAAGACCCTTGAGTGCCTTGCGCGCCTTCAGCTTGAAGATCTGTTCCAGGCGAAGCTGCGGTATCCATGGATGCGTGCTGTGAGTGATCAGTGTCTGCCGTCACGAACCGCCGCCGACAAGCTTGGCGCGCAATTGCGGATTGCGTGTGCTGTTACCGAGCCAAATCGAGAAGAACTTGTTTGTGAAGGCCGCGTCGTTGATCGAGCCCAGTTTGCGGTTGCCAAGGTAAAAGATGGTACTTCCTTTTGCCGTGCGTACCCCAATGATTGATTGACCGGAGGAAACATTCGGGAAGATCGATTGCATCTGCTTGGTCCAGCTGTCCAATTGCTGCTTTGACACGCCGCC
Organism: Labrenzia sp. THAF82; assembly: GCF_009363435.1. Taxonomy (GTDB): domain Bacteria; phylum Pseudomonadota; class Alphaproteobacteria; order Rhizobiales; family Stappiaceae; genus Roseibium; species Roseibium porphyridii. The sequence continues at coordinate 2,114,865 of NZ_CP045354.1, forward strand.
CTGACGTTTGATTTCCTTAACAGAGCTTGACGTGATGTCTTTGCCTTTGAAATTCCGAAGGTAGGTGAGTTTCAGAGCGAAGGGAGTTGACGGTCGGTAACTGCCGCCTGGGGCGTAAAGTTCCGCATCGAAGACCTTGAACCCCAGATAAGTCATTCGTCCCTTGCCCACCAGCTCGGCAGATGGGACAGATCTGGCAGCAGCCCCGAGGTCGGCCCGCGCGGTATCCGGCATAACAAGAGCAAAGGCGAGCAGCAGGCCGAACAGAGCCGTTGCCGGCCAGCGAGATACTTTTGTGGTGAGACGCCGGGTCATGTTCTTTCCTCCAGACGGCAGTTCTGCCTTGAGTGACTGGACTGCCTACGAGTGAGAACGGTTGCTAGATTTGCAAAAATGAACTGCCGACTTCACGCGTTCGTGAATTTTGCGCTCAAGAGCCCGTTGAACTGTTCCGCATTTAGCGAATCTGGAACAATTATTTGCCTCTCATGTTTTCTTCGATTTCGCGATGCACTATACTGTCTTCCAGAGACAGGCTGCTTCCTTTTGGTAACCTGCGGCAGATGCTGCGGTTATCAGCAAGGAAATATTAGCAAGTCGACGATACGCCGATATGAATATTTTGGCGGTACTTCCAAAGAGACAGTCAAAACAATGCGTCCGGAGAATACGGCGGCAGCTTAGGCCAGTGCGATGAGTGAGATTGACCTAAAACCGAAACAAAAGACCAAGGTTCAGCGGCCAAAGCTTTATAAGGTCGTGCTGGTGAATGACGATTACACCCCGCGTGAATTTGTGGTGCTGATTTTGAAGGCCGAATTTCGGCTGGATATGGCGCAGGCTGAGGTGGTGATGATGACGGCCCATCAAAAAGGGGCCTGTGTTGTTTCGGTCTATCCGAAAGATGTAGCGGAGACGAAGGCGACGCGTGCGATTGATGCAGCAGGGCAACTTGGTTATCCGCTGCAGTTCACGGTCGAACCCGAATAGTTTTAGTTTTCTCAGTCTCTGGTGTCTCACGACGCAATACGCGATTTCCACGGAACCGACTGGAATGCGAGTAAGGTCATCGGAGACAGGTCTGGTCGTCAGTTGTCCGACGCCGGCGGATCAAGCATGTCCTCAAAGAACCAGGCTGTGAGTTCGTTTCGACTGGAAACACCCGCCTTCCGGTAAACAGACGAGGCCTGTTGGCGAACGGTCTTTTCTCGCGTCTGACGAAGTCCTGCTATTTCTCGGAAGGACAATCCCTTCAACATGCCGATGACAACATCCTGTTCGCTGCCGGTCAGGTTCCAGGCGTCAAACTGTTTCTGCATCACGGCGCGGTATTGCCCTGCAAGTTCAGGGGATCTTGAATCAAGCCGGGCAAGTTGACCGCGCGCCTTTTGGAGTTGTCCACCAAGATCCTTCAAAGCGTTTTGCTGTGCGCGGCGATCAATAACAAATCCCGCCAGCACCAATGCGCTCACGGCCAGCCTTGCAATGTCGTCAGCCATTGAGTGCAAGGTTTCTCCACTCATGAATTCTGAGACAATTTCAATAATGCTGGTGCCAAAAACAATGAGCACGAAGACAGCAAACAGTGTTTGCCAGTGGCGAAATGGCCCTGACGGGTCGATCATGTATCGTTCCTTTTCGTTTCCCGAATAGCCATGCACCAGTCGGTCGAAGCGTTAAATTGACCATATGCCGGATGTTTCAGACTGAAAATCGGGCATTTGTCCGATGGATCTTGGTCCGCTTGTCAATCAGAGATCTGAACAGCTGCTTCCGCATTTGCAATCATCTGCAATGTCGACTTGGCGGCAATCAACGAAGTCTCATGTGATCTGAGGACAAGCATGCCATTTTCTCTGTCTCGGCGACATTTTATTGCCGGAAGCGTTTCCGCATTCAGCGTCGGTTTTACTTGCCCTGCCTGGTCAAACATGCAGCCGACGCGATTGCCGATACCTGAACTTGTCGACGGCACCAACGGCGACCCTGTCGATCTGCAAATTCGCACTGGCAAGCGCGCTTTTTTGCCGGGGTTGGAAACCTCAACGCTCGGGATCAGCCAGGACTATCTGGGTCCGACACTTCGAACGCGCCGGAACAGTGAACTCAATTTGAGTTACACCAATTCCTTGAGCGAAGGCGTCGCCATTCATGGCCACGGATTGCATGTGCCTGGAATTGTCGATGGAGGGCCGCAGCTTGAAATCGCGCCGGGAGATCAGTGGCAGCCTAGGCTGTCGATCCTGCAGCCGGCCGCGACCTGCTGGTACCACTCTCATACGCACGGTAAGTCCGGTGAGCAGGTTTATCGTGGCCTGGCTGGCATGATTATCATCGATGATGAGGAGAGCGATGCAATCGATTTGCCCTCTCGCTATGGCGTCGATGATTTGCCCGTCATTATCCAGGACCGAACGTTCGATGCGCAGGGTCAGTTCGTATATTCCCTGAACGAGGCCGGGGAAGATGGGTGGTTCGGAGAAACCGTGCTGATCAACGGGGCCATAGCACCATTGGTTGCTGCCGTGCCCGCCGGTAAGGTGAGGCTTCGGGTGTTGAATGGAGCCAATGCCCGGTTCTACGTCCTTGCATTTGCGGACAACCGAACCTTTTTCAAGATCGGCAGCGACGGTGGTTTGTTGGCGGAACCGGTCCCCATGACAACAATGGAAATGTCGCCGGGCGAGCGCTGCGAGGTTGTCGTTGATCTATCAGACGGGGCTTCAGCTGAATTGCTTGTCTTTTTCGAAGATGAGATTGACGCCGAAGAAGAAGGGCTGATCAGCGGCTTGCAAAACATTTTCAGTGAAACCAATGCGCCTTCAACAAATTGGTCTTTGAAGCTGAATGTCGATCAGGCTCTTGTCGCTCACAAGGCTCCGTTACCCGACGTCCTTGCATCAATTGTCCGGCCCGAAGAGGCCGAGATAGCGAATGTCCGCGACTTTGTCCTCGATATGGAGGATGGCGGTGATCATGGAGCGCATGCAGGTCACGCTGCAATGGATATGACCATCAATGGCGCAGCGATGGATATGTCCGTCATCAATGAGCGGGTCAAACGAGGTGTCTGGGAACGGTGGCGGGTCCGTTCCAATCAGGGCGCCCACCCGTTTCATGTCCATGGATGTTCGTTCCTGATCGAGCAGATGGAAGGCTCTGTCACGCCTCCAGATCAGCAAGGTTGGAAGGATACGGTGGTGCTTGATGATGACGACTGGTCCGAGTTTGTCGTGCGGTTTGATCATCCGGCAACGGAGCAGCACCCGTACATGTATCACTGCCACATTCTGGAACATGAAGACCGCGGCATGATGGGCCAATTCACGGTCACCTGATCAAACGGCCAAGATATATGCGGCACGTTACGTTCCGTGTGTCCCTTTCAGTTTGAAATTCATTCGGCGAATGTTGTGAGCAGCGCGACACTTTTGAAAACGCCGGTCGAACCGCCGTTGTTTGATCCGGCGCTGGTAATTGCTGCCAACAACGGCACACCGATCGCCGTGCTGTTCCCAAAGGGTCGTTGGAGTTGATGTTGTATGCTGAAACTTTCTAGAAAACGGGACGTTTCTAACTCCTCGAATGCGCTTCTTTTTTGCCGAGAGTGGTTGAATGCCCCTTTGTTGGTCGGCGCGGTCGCACCTTCCAGTCTGGCCCTTGGTGCTGCAATAACCAAAGGAATTGACGTTACATCTGCACCCGTTATTGAGCTTGGGCCAGGGACGGGTGTGTTTACTTCAGCATTGCTTGCTTCCGGAATTCCGCAAGATCGCTTGGCACTGGTGGAAACAAGCGAAAAATTCAGCAGCATTTTGGCCGCCCGGTATCCCGGAGTAGCCATCATCAGATCGGATGCGGATCGACTTCGGCACATCACGCCATTCGGAGGCAACGGAGCAGGAGCGATCGTATGCGGGCTGCCGCTCATGTCCATGACGCGCGCCAAAGTCATGCGAATTGTCAGCAACGGATTTTCAGCGTTGCGGCCGGGCGGGGTCTTTCGTCTCTTTTCCTATATGCCCGTGTGTCCCGTATCGGGCAATACACTTGACCGTCTTGGCCTTGCCGCAAACAAGGAGGCGTTCGTCCCGGCAAATGTGCCGCCTGCTTGCGTTTATACGTTGCAGCGCAAAGACGAGCTCCTCTGAGGATGGGGGCGAAAAAGCTTTGAGCCAAACAGGGAGTTGTTGAGACTGGTCACTGGCACGAAAACTGCTGTTCCAAGCAAATAGACAAGCCTAGGAACAGGATCCGTCCCACTATGAAACGCGATGCGAAAACGGTTGCACCGGAACAGAACACTTCCTATCGCAAAATTGTCGTCACGGGTGGGTTGGGCTTTGTCGGGGCCCGGGTGGTGTCTCAATTGGCATCAATGAATAATGTCGAAGAACTCGTGGTCTTTGACCGTGTGACCTATGCGGCGGATTTCCGGCGGCTCGGTTATCCCTTTTCGGGAAAAAATCTTCCAATTCTGCGCGGCGATATCCGCTCGACTTCGGACGTTTACAAGGCACTGGAGGGTAGTGACGCAGTCATTCACCTTGCTGCTGAAACGCATGTGCCTCGATCGATTGCAAATCCCGAACTCTTTTTCGACGTCAATCTAGTTGGAACAGAGACATTGTTGAATGCGGCCTGCGATCTTGGGGTCAAAAAATTCATCCATGTCAGCACACATCAGGTCTATGGCTCGGGCAGGGATCTGGTCAGGGAAACCGCGCCACTTAGACCCGAAACACCCTACGCAACGTCGAAGGCAATGGCTGAGGAAGCGGTTATGCTGGCAGCGCAAGCCGGGCTAACAGCAACAATCCTGCGGCCGGTCACGACGGTTGGGGCAGGTCAGCATGCGGAAAAGAGAATTCCGCGCCTGGTGATAGAAGCCCTCAAACGGCAGCGGCTCTCACTTGAATCAGATGGCCGGACTGAACGTTCCTACCTGCCTGTCAGTGATCTGTCGGATGCCATCTGTCAGGCTCTTGCTTGGCCATCTGCACAAAACCTTTCGGTCTATAATCTTGGCGGCGAAGAGCGTCTGTCCGACCTGCGGGTGGCAAAGAAAATATTTGACCTTGTGGGCACCCAAACAGGTTTGCGATTTGCGAAGGAACGGGGACACGGTGAAACGGCCGGTCGTTTGAATGACAAAGCCATCCGGGCGCTGGGATATCGGCAAAACGGCAGTTTTGATGATGAACTCAAGGCTCTTTGCGGCGCTTATCTTTCACGGGCAGACCGGCTGTTGCAGGCAAGCTGATTTCCCACTCGCCATCTCCTGCGAGCGCAAACGAAAGCGGCCTTGAACACTTCAAGACCGCTTTGATTTTCATATAGTCGCTCTGATACTTTCGATGATCTAGTCGCGGAGCTTGACGATCTTGTCGTTGCCACCGCCCGGTGTGTCATCATCGGGGTCGGTCAGGTCGCCAGCGGCGTCACTCGCATTGTCCAGATCCATTGGCTTCAGATCGTCTGAGGCCGGTTCGGTGATGCCGAGTTCTGCTGCCGGATCAAAGCCCTCTGTGATGCCGAGTTCTTCCGCCGGTCCTTTGCCCTCCATCGCCATCTGGTAGTTGGCGATCACGGATTTAAGCTGAACAATCTGTTCGTTGGCCGTATCCACCTGGATCTTGTAGCGCTGCAGGCGTTTGTTCTCTTCGACGAGATCTTCCAGATTGTCGGCGAATTTCTGGTTCTGATTCCGCTGGTGGTTCAGGTCCGTCAGCGCGGAATTGTAGCGCAGATTGAGTTCGCGCAGCTTCGCGGTGGTTGCCATCAGCTCGTTGCGGTCTTTTTCGTGGTTCTTCTGCGCACTGTCGAGCAGGTGTTCGATTTCCTGCATGCGCTTGAGAAGGTCACGGCTGCGGTCCTTCAGTTGGGTGTTCTCGCGTGCCATTTCCTGCAAGGACTGGGCGCCGATCCGTCGCTGAGACGACAGGTTCTCAATTTCAGCATTGAGGGCATAAACCTCGTTGTCGTGTTTGCGCTGTTCTTCCTCAAGCCGCGACTTGGCATAGACCAGTTCCTGATTTGCGACGTCGAGATGAGATTTCAGGTCGATGTTGTCGTTGCGGAACTCAACAAGCTCACGCTTGGCCGATTCCAGTTCGCTTGAGGCCTGGTTGTTCTTGCGGATCTCGTCTTCCAGCAGCTTTGCGCTTTCAGACAGGTTCTGCTGCAGTTCCTTTTCGCGCAGTTTGAACGCTTCAAGATCGTTTCCAAGGCTTTCTGCGTGCTTTTCAAGCGTGTCGTGCTTGGCTTGAAGATCGTTAAGCTGACCCGACAGGTCTGCGACTTGCGCATTGGCGTCCACCAGCTTTGCGCTTTGCTGGCGATGGTCTTCATTGACCTTCTTGTTGTTGTCGCGAATGGACACAATATCATTGCGCGCGGTTTCCAGGGCCGTGCGGGTTTCTGTTGCGCGCTTCCGGAGAGAATGCACTTCCGCCTGGGCGTCTTCCAACTGCGTTGTCAGCGTCTTGATCTTGTGCTCGGCGTCCAGGAGATCGGTCGAGATCTTGGCGTTTTCGGACTTCAGTCGAACCTCGGTCTCAACGCTTGCGCGTGAGGCTTCCAGATATTCCGCCATCATACGGATCGAGGTCTGGCTTTCCGCCGCAAAGGCCGCCATCTGATCGAAGGTCTGGTTAAGGCCGCCAACCCGCGACTTCAGACCGTCGAGCTGGTTCATTTTCTCCTGCATCTTGAGCGCAAAAGGTGAAAGCTGCTCAACATTGCCGCCTTGACCTGGAGCCGGTGTTGCCTCTTCTACCTGCTGGCTTGCTGTTGATGTCTCGACCCGCTGCTCCTGGTCACTCCCAGGGCGCGTGGTTTTCGAGAAAATGCCCATTCCTGTCTCCTGACTTCCGCGCCGGCGCCGCACCGGCGAGATACGCAAACTTTAACTCTTTATTAACTCATTTGTCGTGGGCGTTTCAACGACTCACGAGCGCTGAACGCCACAATACCTTGCAAAGTGTTACCCCTAAAAGACAGATATCCCCGGCATTTTAACGGAGTTTACGTTTTGGTTAACAAATGGGTTGCTGCCGGCAGCGTCGAACCTGTCATGTTTACCAGTCATGGATCAGGGCGGGTCGACTGCTTTCGAAGGCAATTTTGTTGACGCGTCGCTTGTTGCATGGCGTCTTTTGGCGACCGTTTTTGGGGGAGTTAGACTGATGACCCGATTGCTGAACCGAGTTTTCCTTGCTGTTGCTATTTCCTGTGCAGGGGCGTTGCCGGGGGTGCCCGCTGCCGCATATCAGCAGCTCCTGACATACCGGATCGCCGGACAGGACATTCTGGCGATCACGGCAGGCGACCATGTCGACGAAGACCCCTGGGCACTTGCGTTGACTGTCGTTCCTTCCGGAGGCATGGGCAATGAGATCATCATCGAGTCCGATGGCGGCCTCGACGAGTGCAAGCAGCAGCTTGAGTATGTGAAAGGGTCAAAAAGCGACTACATCGAGATTGTCATCGACATGAATGCTTCCACCATGAACGGTGTTCTGGTGATCCAATGTGCAACCTTTCAAGGTCTCTTCACGTCGGGACAATGAGACCGCAGCCCATTGCAGCCTCCAGAATGGTTCCCAATAGCTGACGCTCAGGTTGCCTCCTAGCCACCCATTTCGTCGATCGTCCAGCTAAGCGGCCAGCCTTCCGGGGGGCCCGTGACGCCGTCGCAATTGGATTTTTCCTGATATTCCATCAGCGTGAAGTTGCCCGACTCGGCTTCCATCTCATGGCGCTCGAACGCGCCGCAATCATAGTTTGGCGAATAATATGTGGTGCCTGTCACCTGGCCGCTATCCGGGTCAAAGAACAGGTTGTTGACGAGCGCATGATTGGGCTGGTTGAAGTCCGGCGGTGTCTCGAATTCCTTAAGCTCGTCAAGAGACGGGTTAAAGGGAATGTGGACCATCATGTAGAAGGGCACATTGGCATCGGCCATGGTGCAGGGGACAACCCAGGTTTCGACATCGCCCTCGGCGTAGTATTGCGCACCGAAGGCCGGCACGGTTTCTTCAAGCGCGCAGTCTAGTACCCTATAACCGGTCATCTGGACCGAATCCGGCACTTCACTCAGGCTATACACCTGACCGACAGGTCCGCTCAGGCCCGCAGTTTGATCCTGCGATGGCATCACCGGAGGCGGCAGGTCGTTGGCAGGGGCAGCAGACGCTGCGTCCGATGACGAGGCCGTGTCTGTTGCCGCGGCAGCATTGTCGCGGGCAACAGGCTGGCTCGCGGTCGAAGGCGCCGCTGCGATACCGGTGGCTTTGTCCGACGACAGGCCACCCCGGGCAACTATGGCGTCCAGACGGCCGATACGGCCCTGAACCTCATCCATTTTCAGGAGGGAATGAGTGATGCCATTCATCGACACCCAATAGGTGAGTGTTCCGGTGGATCCGCCGAATTCGATCTGGACGGCAGCATCTTCACCCATTCGCAGTTTCTCGATGAGGTCCCGATCGGATGCGCCGCCAAAGGTCATTTCATTGCCCTTGTAGACTTTGTCGACCTTGCCGAAATAGCCGTAATTGTCTTCTTCAAGGCTTTCGATCTCGATGCGCGCCGGCAGGCCGACCTGCAGCTCCGTCGTCGGATCAAAGGTGACATAGACCTGGCTGGCGGGTTTTGCACCGCGCTCGATCTTCAGGCGGAACGCTTCGCCATTCGAACTCTCGCCGCTGGTAACGGCAATGCAGTAAGTGTTCTCATCGCAGGAAACCGACCACGTGCCGAAGTCGGTTTTGGCCAACTCCGCAGAGGCGCTGCTCACGCCCATGAGCAATACACTCAGAGAAAGAAAAATTCGATACGCCATGTCAGCCCCCTCTGACCCAGATCATGCCTTGAAGATGACGACGTTGCGTGCGTTGTCAATCGATCATTCGGTCTGCCGCGTGTGGGAAAACCACTCGACAACCAATGCGGCTCGCGGTTCTTGGGGTGTGCAACCAATTTTCCGATGTTTCGTGTATCAGGGACTGTATCGTCATTGGGAGCCTTACATTTTTTGCGGCCGGTCCTATGTCTTCGCCGATGGAGCGCGCAAAATGATCCAAACCCCTGCCGGTGAGTTGCCAGACACTTCCCGTCTTTTGCGGGCCGAGCAGCGTGGTCTGAGGCTTGCCATCATTTGCCGGACGCTTGTCGTCGGCGCAGCGTTCCTGTGGGTAGGTTCTTCCTGGGTTGCCTTCGGCTTTTATCCCAATCCGCTGGTCTTCGGTGTGCTGGGTGCATTCACCGCCGTCGGCATCGCGCATGCCGCAGTGATAGGAACGCGCTTCGACCGCTGGTGGATGAAATTCGCGATCTACACGGTCGACATTCTCGGGATATGTGCCGTCTTTGCATTTTTGCCCCTGGTCCAGGGAGAGGCGGTGCCGCAAATCCTCGCCTTCAGGGCCTACGGCATCTACTACCTGTTTCCGCTTGTTGCCATGGCGACACTGTCCTTGTCACCGAGACTGGTTCTCTGGTCCGGCGGTGTTGCGGTGGCCGGTTGGTTCGCAGCTTTTTTTGTCGCGATCTCGGACTTGGAAACCACGCTTTCCTGGTCGGACCTGACCCCCGGGGCTTCCAGGGCAGACTATGAGGCGCTGTTTCTGTCTGCCAATTTCATCGGGCGCGGCAACCGGATCGAAGAGACCGGTTTCCTGATGATTGCAACGCTCATCCTGGCGCTTGCCGTGCTGCGTGCCCGCCGGGTTTTCATGGCTCAGGTCGCTGCCCAGGCAGAGCGCGAGCAGATTGCGGCGACACTCGGTCGTTATGTGCCTGAAGCCATTGCCCGTCGTTTGATCGACGATCCGTCCGCACTTGTCCCGCAAGAACGTCATGCGGCAATCCTTGTCATGGATATTGCGGGCTTTACGGCCTATTCGGCTGGTCGCATGCCGACCGAAGTGATTGAAAACCTGAACGACTTCCTGTCCGGCTGTGCAGAAGAGGTCAGTCGGCACGATGGGGTCGTCATTCAGTTCACCGGTGACGGACTGATGGCCTCCTTCGGTACGCCGATTGACAGCGCGCACCCGGAGCAGGCTGCGGTTGCCGCCAGCAACGCGCTGATCGCTGAAGCGGGCGAGGCCGGTTTTTCAATCCGCATCGGACTGGCAGCTGGTCAAGTTGCTGCTGGCAGCATCGGTTCATCAGATCGGCAGGCCTTTACTGTCTACGGTGACACGGTCAACCGCGCTGCCCGCCTGGAAGCACAGGCCAAGGTTCTCGGGCGGTCTGTCCTCATGGATGCCAACGTTGCCGACCGGCTCTCAAAGGACGACCTTGTTTCACTCGGGCCCCAGCACCTGCGCGGACTTGCCGATCCAATTCCGGTTTTCGCACTGCCTATGCAGATGCCAGATTAAATTCCGCAGCGTCAATATGTGCAACGAACCGGCCAGGGCTGGTATAGTCCGCAAGCGTATGTGCGTTCGGAATTTGAGGAGCCTGTAGGCAACATGCTGGTCCGGCCATACCGATGGGGGAAGCAATTGATGAGAAAAGCCGCCGCAGCACTTGTCGGAACTGTTCTGTTTCTGCTGCCATTTTCGGCTGTGGCAGATGGCAAACTGGCTCTGATCATCGGCAACGCCGCCTATGACAATGTCTTGCCGCTGGACAATCCGCCGCGTGATGCAGATCTTGCATCCAGAACCTTTGCCGCGCTCGGGTTCGAAACCCGACTGGTGCTCAATGCCGATGCCTCGGAGATGCGAACAGCACTTGCCGCGTTCCGGCAGGATGCTGTCGATGTCGATGTAGCGGCCATCTTCTTTGCCGGTCACGGCGTTCAGGCAGACAACGTCAATTATCTGCTCGCGACTGATACCGGCGCTGCCACGCGCGCTGTCTTTGAGGAAACCGCCGTCAGGATGGAAGAGTTTCTAGAAGCGCTAGGGGCATCGTCCGGTGTCAAACTGCTGATCGTGGACGCCTGTCGGGACAATCCCTTTGCCGCAACACGGTCCCTGGAAAAACTCTTCAATCCGGACGCTTCCGGTCTGTCCAGGGTCAATCATCAGCTCTCCGACCTGATGGTGATCTACTCCGCCCAACCCAACCATCTGGCCTATGACGGCGATGGGCAGAACAGCCCGTTCATGGAAGCCTTCTCTTCTGTTCTGACGGCACAGGAAGAAGTAAAGCTGACCGAAGCCTTGATCGACATCACCAATTTTGTGCGCACGCGAACCGGTGACAAGCAGCTGCCCTATACCGAAGGCACGCTGTCGGTTCATCTGCAGTTGACCCTCGAGCGCCCGCTGCAAACGGCGATGCCCGTGGACGAGGGGTCCTGCCCCGCAGACGGAGAGATCCTCTCGCTCGAGGCGCCGGACCGCTACCTGGAATATGACCATGACCTGCAAGCCCTGTTGCTGACTGACCGCGGCAACACGTTTCTGGAAGTCTGTGTTCTGAACGGTGCGCTTCTGGTGTCCGGCGGCTTTGGCCAGACCTACTCCCCGGCAGACCTTCGAAATCCCGACGACGGAGGCGCCGGTTACTATTTCAAGACCGGTGGCGGTCACGACGCGCATTTGTGGTTCTACGCCGACCCGGCAAACCCCGATGCGACTGTCGAGATCGGTCTCTACGTTAACGGCAAGGAACGGTCGTGGATCACGACCGGGTGGGCACTGTAAGAGGTCGGTGGAACCGTTGCGTCCTTAGCCGACCACGTTTAGGAAACGACAGGTTGATTGGATCCCCGGTCAAGTCGGGGATGACGCTGAAGGCAGGGCAAATTTTTGCGTCAGACAATGGGTCTCGCTTACGTCGCGATCCGTGGTTCAATCATTTCCAGAACATTTGGCAGATGCAACGTTTTGCCGAACTATTACCGTTTAGCTGAGGATCAAGTTCTCGCAAGATTTAAAGCGTTTACCGGTTCAGCAACGTGACACCGCTAAGCTATAAGCTCGGTAGCCCCTCAGACATCAGCAGTCATCCCCGACTTGATCGGGGATCCAATCCCCTTATCAGCCAGACCGGTTCCTAACGGTTTAGCTCCTCATAAAGGTCTCGCCAGTCCGGATTGAACTCTTCGATCGCCTGGATTTTCCATTCACGTGGCCAGCGCTTTAGCCGTTTTTCTCGTGTAATGGCCGTGTTCGGGTCATCGAAGACTTCGTAGTAGACCAGCCTTGTCACACCATAGCGTCGAGTGAACTTGCTGCCGATCTTCTGACGATGCTCATGGATCCGTCGCCCAAGGTCATTTGTGATGCCAGTGTAAAGTGTTCCGCGCTGTCGGCTTGCCAGAACATAGACGAAGAAGGCCATGCCGTTATGTGACGTGGATTGGATCCTCGATCAAGTCGGGGATGACGTCTGTGTATGCAATGGTTTGCGCCGGACCAAGTGTCACCCCGAACATGATCCATGGTCCAACTAAATCCCAAACGTTGACCGAGACCTACTGCCCTGGTCGTCCGCTCTTTTTCGGTCGCCCGCGTCTTTTCTTCTCCTCCACCGGGTCTTCGTAAGACCCGGCACCGATCTTGCCGCGTACCACGGGTTTCGGGTCGTCGGAGCCGAGCGGCACTTCGGTGCGGCCAACCGTCATTTCGTCGAGTGTGTTTTTGCGGACTTTGGCGCTCGGGGAGGGCAGAGCGTTCTTTGCTTTTGCAGCTCTTGCCTTGTCGCGGGCCGTTTCCTTTTTCTTGCCGCTGGCACCTTCCTTGGTTCCACCGGCACCGAATTTCTTGTCACCCTTGTAACCGCCGGTCTTGTCGTTGACGTCGGATTGACGGGCCATGGCATCGTCGGCGACGGCCAGCTCGGTTTCCTGTAGCCGCTTGATCTCGTCGCGCAGGCGCGCAGCGGTTTCGAAGTCGAGATCGGCGGCGGCGTCGCGCATCTGTTTTTCCAGATCCTCAATATGGGCCGCCAGATTGTGGCCGACGAGGGAGCCTTCTTCGGCGAAGCCGGCGTCAACCGTGACGTGGTCCTGTTCATAAACGCTGTCGAGAATGTCTGCGATGTTGCGTTTGACGCTCTCAGGCGTGATGCCATGCTCTTCGTTGTAGGCGAGCTGCTTTTCCCGGCGGCGATTGGTTTCGGCGATGGCCCTGTCCATGGAGCCTGTCATGTGATCGGCATAAAGAATGACCTTGCCGTCGACGTTTCGGGCCGCGCGGCCAATGGTCTGGATCAGAGAGGTTTCGGAGCGCAGGAAGCCTTCCTTGTCGGCGTCGAGAATGGCAACCAAGGCACATTCCGGAATGTCGAGGCCTTCGCGCAGGAGATTGATGCCCACCAGAACATCGAACGCGCCAAGGCGCAGGTCGCGCAGGATCTCAATGCGCTCCAGCGTGTCGATGTCAGAATGCATGTAACGCACGCGTACACCGTTCTCGTGCAGATATTCCGTCAGGTCCTCTGCCATGCGCTTGGTCAGCGTCGTCACCAGCGTGCGGTAACCCTTCTGAGCGACCTCGCGTACCTCGCCAAGAAGGTCGTCGACCTGGCTGGTTGCCGGGCGAATCTCCACCGGCGGATCGATCAGGCCGGTTGGGCGGATCACCTGTTCAGCGAAGACACCGCCGGCCTGTTCCATCTCCCAGGACCCGGGCGTTGCGGATACTGCGATGGATTGGGGGCGCATTGCGTCCCATTCCTCGAACCGCAGGGGCCGGTTGTCCATGCAGGAGGGCAGGCGGAAGCCATATTCTGCAAGGGTTGCCTTGCGGCGGAAGTCGCCCCGGTACATGGCGCCGATCTGCGGAATGGTGACGTGGCTTTCGTCGGTGAAGACAATGGCATCGTCCGGCAGATATTCGAACAGGGTGGGAGGCGGCTCACCGGGCTTGCGGCCGGTCAGGTAGCGCGAATAGTTCTCGATGCCCTGGCACGAGCCGGTTGCCTCCAGCATTTCCAGGTCGAACATTGTGCGCTGTTCCAGACGCTGCGCTTCCAGAAGCCTGCCATGGGCATTCAGCTCTTCCAGCCGCTGCTTCAGTTCCGCCTTGATCGACTTTACTGCCTGGTTCAGCGTTGGCTTGGGCGTGACATAGTGCGAATTGGCGTAAATCTTGACGCTTTTCAGTTCGCCCGACTTCTTGCCTGTAAGCGGGTCGAATTCAACGATCGATTCAATCTCGTCTCCGAAGAGAGAAATCCGCCAGGCCCGATCCTCATAGTGGGCCGGGAACAGCTCGATCGTGTCGCCGCGCACACGGAAGGTGCCGCGCTGGAAAGCGGCATCATTGCGCTTGTATTGCAGGGCCACCAGGTCGGCGATCAGCTGACGCTGATCAAGACGTTCGCCGACCTCGATGGCGAAGGTCATGGCCGTATAGGTTTCTACCGAACCGATACCGTAAATGCAGGAGACCGAGGCGACGATGATAACGTCGTCACGTTCCAGCAGGGCGCGCGTTGCAGAGTGGCGCATCCGGTCGATCTGCTCGTTGATTGAGCTTTCCTTCTCGATATACGTATCGGTGCGCGGTACATAGGCTTCGGGCTGGTAATAATCGTAGTAGGAAACGAAATACTCGACGGCATTGTCGGGAAAGAAAGATTTGAACTCGCCGTAAAGCTGAGCGGCAAGCGTCTTGTTCGGTGCCAGGATCAGGGCGGGACGCTGGGTGCGGGAAATCACCTGGGCCATCGTGTAGGTTTTGCCCGAGCCTGTGACGCCAAGCAGAACCTGCGTCTGGTCGCCACCGTCCATGCCGCCGACCAATTCGGCAATCGCCGTCGGCTGGTCGCCTTTGGGCTCATAGTCCGATTTCAGGACAATGGGAACACCGCCTTCGGATTTCGCCGGTCGGTCGGGCCGGTGCGGCACCCATAACTCACCATTCTTGTGCAGCGGGTTGCCGCTCTCGATGAGCGCAGACAGGGCCTCCACGGTTGCGGTGGCACCCTGGTTGCCGGTTAGTTCTCCGAACTTGCTTTCTTTCTTTTTCTTCTTGTTGTCTTTCTGATGTTCCTTGAGCTTCTGCTCAAGCTGTTCAGCCTCTTCCAGCGTCATGTCGAGGCCGGCCACCGGGTTCAGGCCACCGGCCGCACGTTCTCTGACGCTGTCCGCCTTGCCGATGGACGTGCCGCGCGCAGACTTGGTCGGTTTTTCGATCTTGCCCTTGGCCTTGGCCCCTTTGGGCGACAGCTTCGCCTTGCGTCCTTCCGCGACATTGCGTGCGACAGCGCCGTCGCCGCCAGCCCGTTCCCGCTCGCGCGAAGAGGTCCGCGCAGTGCGGCTGATGGTGCCTGGAGCGCCTGGTGCGAGATCCGCGAGGTCAGCAGGGTTCCTGATCTTCGATTTTGCGCTCGGCGCTGGCTTTTCGGCCTCTTCGGCGATTTCCGCAGCCCAGCTTTCGATTGACCCACTGAGCGGTGCACCACTCAAGGGCTTCTGCGGCGCTTCGCCGAAGCCTTCCGGTGTTGTTTTTTCGTCTGGGGCGGATTTCGTGGGGCGCTTGCTCATACCGGCCAATATGGTCCGGTTGCGCGCGCGAGGGAAGAGGGCCGTTGCGGTTTTGTTCCGCAAATTCAAACTTCCTGCCACTCTCCTGACAGAACGGTGTCAGGAGGTTTTCTAAGACCCATCCGAAGCAGCCCAGGATTTTGAAGGCAAGTGCAAGTTCGGGCAGCATTTTCAGCTCCACAACCTTGTTACCACAGGTGGTTGTATTTATCTGCCGCTTCTTATGGTTGCTAACTGTATCTGCCTGTAGTTTACTTTCGTCGCGGATAAGTGCCGTAGGTGCAATCCGGTTTGGGGGAGTTATTGAGCATTTCCGGCGAAGTGAAACCACTGCTTCTGGCAAGGCAGTCCTTGTACTGGCTTTGGACAACACTTTTTCTTTTTCTCACTGGGTGTGCAGGAATACCTGTCGAGACTCTGACAACTTATGCAGACGCTTTCGCGCAGGCGAGAGATGCAGGCGACCTGCTGCTGGACGAGATTTCGCCTATTGTCTCGGCCAAAACGTCAACGGCAGGCAATGCCCGATGCGGAACATCCCGTCTCGGATATCCCTTGTGTTTCGATCCGGACACGGCCCGCAGTCAGGACAATGCCCGTATCAACGAGGATCCCTCGATCATCGCCCGTCGTGATGCCCTGGAAGCGATCACACTTTATAACAGCATGCTGGTGGATATCGCCGAGGGCAAACGCTCGGAGGAATTCGGCAACCGGATCGACGAGCTTGTGCGGCTGGCAAATTCGGTTGCGGCGATCGGTGTGGTGCCAAGCGGCGGCATGTCGGCGCTGATCCCGCCTTCTGCCGCGTACGCAAAGGATCTTGCCAACCGGCTTGGACAGGCACGCGCGAATGCAACCGTCCGGCAATCTATCCTCAGAAGCAAGGATGACATTCAGGAGCTGATCCAGGCACTCGCGGACGACACGACACCCATCTACAACATATTCCGCAAGGCTCGAGAGATTGATCTCTTCAATATACGGGCAGACCGCCGGATCGCGGAACTGTCCGGCGATACCAAGGCTGTCGCTGCAGCCAACAAGCGCTTCAGTGCCATTTCGCTCAGCATAAAACGCTTTCACGAAAGCCTGACAGCTTACGTGAACCTGCTTGACCAGACTTCGGAGGCACTGGATGTCCTGGTCGCGGCTGCTGAAACACCACAGGTAACCGTCGCCAACCTCACCGAGGTTGCGGTTGAGGCCGAGGAGATCCGGCGACGGTCAAATGCATTCTGGGTGTCCATCCGAAAAGTTCGTCTCGCTGCCGCCGGCAGCCAATAGGGCGCTGGTCTCAAGGAGGGTGTTGTGGATTCGTCTGAAGAAGTACTTGCTCAGCTCAACGACGATCTGTCTTTGGTCAATCTGTTCGATCTGCTCGACAAGGCCCAAACGATTGAAGAAGTGAACGCGATCCGCACCTTCGGCAACGAGCTGCTAGAGCGCCGCCTTTTGGAAAGCGTGGAAGGCTTTCGTGCCGGTACCCGACGCTTTTTGAACGTTACCGAGAAAATGCTGGAGGCCATGGCGGATCTGGACCGAACGTTTGTTGCAATTTCTCCGGTTCGCAATCCCATTCAAGCGCCCGCATTGTCATCGATTATCGGACGTCTGGGCGAAGCGCTTCGCCTTTTTCATGATGATGAAGGTATGCGCAAGACACACAATTCCGACCAGGAAGTGGAGGATCTGAACAACGACGAGGACATGATCGCGCCAGTCCTTGATCCTGTGAAGATACCCGATGATATCGTCAATACCGGTATCCTGACCGGACCCAAGACCTCGACAAGCCGCAAATATGAGGAAATTGCGGACGAATACATCCGGTTCTTTGTATCCTCCGGTTTCAAGAATGACCGTGAAGCGCTGGTCAAGAAATATGCTCTGAAGGCAGTGGCGGAGAAAGCGCGCTATGAAGCTGTCGGTACCCCGCTCGGGATCCCCTGGTGGTTCGTCGCAGCGATCCACCTGCTTGAATCGTCCTATAATTTTTCAACGCATCTTCATAACGGCGACCCGCTGTCGAACCGCACTTTTCGCGTGCCGTCAGGGCGTCCTGCCGCCTGGCTGCCTCCGAACTCCTGGGAGGAGAGCGCCCGGGACGCGCTCACTCACCAGAAGCTTGCGGGTCTCTCCGACTGGTCTTTGCCCAGAGCACTTTGGCGATGGGAACGGTATAACGGCTGGGGCTATCGCAAGAAGAGGCTGCCGTCGCCTTATCTTTGGAGCTTTTCATCCATCTACACGAAGGGAAAATATGTCGGAGACGGCGTCTTCAACAAATCGGCAGTTTCCAAACAATGCGGTTGCGCGACCTTCCTGAAATTTCTTCATGACCATGGGCATGTGGACCTGAAGCTGGATGTAGTCAGCGAGAACGAACAGGGACAACCGGATTCAGATGCAAATGCGGATGCGGTCGTCGACGACAACAAGCCAAACATCGATGGTGTCGTGCCCCCAGCGCATGCTTTTCAGGCATTCTTTGAAGAACGCCTGCCAGATATTCGCCATTTCAAGTGGCATGAATTTCTGATCAAGGGCGGCTCCCACGGCACCAACGGCCTCAACACCGATCCACCCCGTGAACTCTGGGAAAATGTTCTGCCTCTTGCCAGGGCTCTGGATGAGTTTCGTGAACAGGTTGGTGTCCCGGTGGTTCTGACCAGCGTCTACCGGAGCCCGAAATACAATGCCAGCATTGGCGGGGCGACGCGCAGCCAGCACATGGCCTTCACTGCTGCAGACTTTAAGGTTGTCGGGGGCGGTGCCGGTGTTACCGGCGACTGGGCCAGCCGCATGAAAACACTTCGCTCAAGTGGTCTGTTTGAAGGCGGGGTCGGAATATACCGAAGCTTTGTGCATATCGATGTGCGTGGAACACGCGCCAATTGGGACCAACGCTGATTCAGTCTCCCGATGAGTGTCGCATCGAGCGTAAACTTTCTTGAGAATTTGTAATGGAGCTGGATCTGGTCAAAGCTCTTTCTGTGCGTATTCTGAAGACCTCTGTGTGGCCTGGAACAAATGGATCAGGCAGTCAAACGAGTGTTTCAGGACAGACCCGGCGAGAGCGATTGAACGAGATGACGAAAAGCGAGACCAAGCAGATTTCCCGTAGAACCGTTCTGGAGCTGTCGCTTGCCGGAGCTGCCGGCCTGACGGCCGGAACAGGATTTGCCTTCGGTGCCACAGAAGCGGCTGTTTCGCTTGAAACGGAGTTTCGGTCACATTTCGGCCAGTTGGGCTACAAAACGACGGAGCCACTCGGGCTGCTGACAGGCGATAGCTTCAATGGCGGTCTGCGATATGACGAGACTTTGGAAGTTCCTGTTTCCGGCAACAGCCTGTTTGTCCAGCCAGCCTCGAGATTGGAAGACATTGCGCGTCGCAATGAAACCGGTGTTCTTGCCCTTTTTACAATCTGCGGCATCCGCCAATCGGCCCCTTTAGAGCAAGGCAGTCTATTTGCCGCCTTGTTGTCTTTCCTGGTTGAAAACGCCAAGCTTGATCCTGCCCGGATGGTGTTTGTTTCGACAGATGTTTTTGCTCCCTTCGCGGAAACAAACGACTTGGTCCGGGCCGGTCGAACCTTCCTGAGGCCAACGGACGAGGCTCGCGCCGAAGGTGACGGGTCCGGCTACTTTGCCCCAAAGGGGCATCCAGCGAGCCCCGGATACCCGACGGTGAGTATCCATTATCCATTGAGTGCGGGCATGGAAGATGGACTTGCCTATCCTCCGGTAGGGCACCTTGAGATTGCGGAAATCGGGATCACACCGTCCGGGCAGTCGAAATCGGCAGCTGAAGTTGGCGGCATCGGTCTGGAACGGATGGCTTTTGCTGCAACCGGTGTCATGCCCAGTTTTGAGGACAGCCGGCAGGACCTGCTCGACCGCCTGAAAGCCGAAGCCGAACGCGACGGCAAACCATTGCCTGCCGGGTATGAGATTTTTGCCGAGCAGTAGGACCGAACGTTAGAAACCTGAAAAATTCATCACTCTCCGCGCGGATACCTTTGGGATTCTTCCACGTCGTTGAGGTCCATATGGTTGCGCATGTAGCGCTCCGAAGCTTTTTGGAGTGGCTGGTAGTCCCAGGGGAAATAGGCGCCGTTCCGCAGAGCTTCATAGACGATCCAGCGCCTGGCCTGGGATTGTCGTATCTCCGCATCAAAGGCAGCCATGTTCCAGCCCGTTCTAATGGATTGAGCGAAACGGGCACTGATATCCGCATGGTCCGGATCTGCTGCAAGATTGTTGAGTTCGTGCGGATCGTTCGACAGGTTGAAAAGCTGCGGCGGATCGAGTTCGCAATGGATGTATTTCCACTCGCCTTCACGAATGCCGACAAGCGGCGCATAGGAGGCTTCTGCAGCGTATTCCATCAACACCGGTGACGTACGTTCTGTGCCACTTGCCAGTGGCACCAGGCTCTCGCCGTCGGTCCACGGCATGATCTCGTCCATGTCGATGCCGCCGAGGTCACAGACAGTGGGCAGCACATCCAACGTGCTTACAGGTGTTTTGATATGTGCAGCGGCCAGGTCCTTGTCGGCGATCATCAGTGGAACGCGTGAAGACCCCTCAAAGAAGGACATCTTGAACCAGAGCCCTCGTTCGCCAAGCATGTCGCCATGGTCGGACACGAAGAGAATAGTCGTGTCTTCGGTTAGATCCATCGCTTCCAGTGCATGCAGGATTTCGCCGATCTTGTCGTCCAAATAGGAAATATTTGCAAAATAGGCGCGCCGCGATCTGCGGATATTGTCCTCGGTGATGGTGAAACTGCGCCAGTCATTGGCATCGAAGATACGTTTGGAATGCGGGTCGTGATCCTCGTAGTCCATCGCCGGAACCGGGGGCAGAAGATGCTCGCAGTCTTCGTAGAGATCCCAGTATTTCTTGCGGGCGACATAAGGATCGTGCGGGTGTGTGAAGCTCGCCGTCAGACAAAAGGGCCGGTCATATTTTCCACGGCCATAGTCGTAGATCTTGCGAACGGCCTGAAACGCGACATCATCGTCATATTCCATCTGGTTCGAGATTTCAGCTACGCCTGCACCGGTGACCGAACCCATATTGTGGTACCACCAGTCGATGCGTTCTCCAGGCTTGCGGTAGTCCGGTGTCCAACCGAAGTCCGCCGGATAAATATCTGTGGTCAAGCGTTCTTCAAAACCATGCATCTGGTCTGGTCCGACGAAGTGCATCTTGCCCGATAGACAGGTTGTGTATCCGGCCCGGCGCAGATGATGGGCGTAAGTCGGGATGTCGGACGCGAATTCGGCCGCATTGTCATAGACCCTTGTTCGGCGCGGCAACTGACCGGACATGAAACTTGCGCGACCCGGAGCACATAGTGGTGAGGCCGTGTAGGCGTTTTCAAACCTGACGGATTTTTCTGCCAGCTTTTTAAGATTTGGAGCATGAAGGAAATCGGCAGGCCCGTCGGGGAACAGCGTTCCATTCAGCTGATCAACCATCAGGATGAGAATGTTTTTGCCGCTCATGCCCGTTTCCTCTTCATTCGCCGCTGCCCGGGAGTGTGTCGCTCGAATTGATGATGCGCTTTTTTTGATTGGTCGATCAATTAAAATCGACATGAAACTCAACGGGGCCGACACTGCACTAAAGGGCGCAAAGGCAATGGTTCAAAAAACTGCTTGACCTGGAGTGCACTCCAACCGGTAGGTGAAGGAAATCGTTCCGTTCGGAGACAGACATGCGGATTGGCGACTTGGCAGCAAAATCGGGACTTTCGACCGACACTTTGCGCTATTACGAAAAGATCGGTTTGTTGCCGCGTGCCCTGAGGGATGCCGGCGGCCGGAGGGTTTATGACGAGGCTATCCTCAGATGGATCGACTTTCTCGACCGGCTCAAGGCGACCGGCATGGGGATCAGGGACCGATTGCGATATGCGGAGTTGCGCACGCAAGGCGGAGCGTCGCTGACCGAGCGCCGTGAAATGTTGGAAGCACATCGCTGCAAGGTGGCCCGTGATATCGCCAGGTTGACTGAGATGCTGGATGTTCTGGACGATAAAGTTGAACTTTACCGAAAAATGGAGGCGGGCGAGACCGTCGATCCGGCTTTCGAAAGCTGTGCCCGGACCGAACACGGCTCGCAGCCAGTAGTGAAGGACCAGTCTTGTGACCACAGCACTTCAACGCGGGCGTCAGCTGACGCAAAATCTCAACCCTGACCTGGAAGAGGTCCTGCGCGACCGGTATGACGACCTGTTGCCGGACTTTGCAGAAAGTCTGATCGAATGGGCTTATGGGCGTCACTATGCGCGCCCCGGACTTGATCTGAAAACCCGCCAGCTTTGTACAATTGCTGCGCTGACAGTGCTCGGCGGGCAGACTGGACCACAGTTGAAAGTCAATATCGAACACACTTTGGCAACTGGTGCGGAGCGCGGTGAAATCCTGGAAGCGATTTGGCAGATGGCTGTCTATGGCGGTCTGCCGGCTGCAATCAACGGGCTGAATGCTGCCCGTGAGGTGTTTGACGCGCAAGACGGGATCAGCGCAACCCAGGCGTAGCAGCGTTCTGAAAACCACTCGTTACCTGAAAGCCGTTGGCCCTTTGGTTCGTTGCTTTCGGCGAGTTCTGACCAATGGCGGCTCCATTTGGAGTCGCCAATCGGCCAGGCAGATGGTGTTTGCCGGAAGCTCAGAGGATTGCAATTGAAGTGAAAGCATCAAGTTGAGCAAATAATTCCGACAAGGTGAGGTTGCTTAAATCGCTTAATGCCCAAGAATTGTCCCGGATATCACATTGTAGCATTGCAAGAGCCCAGTATCTGTCTATGTAGGAAGGGAAATCATAAGAAGCAGGTATATGTTCGAAAAAACCGATGCTGCTGGCGCTGAGCCGGAAATGCGAGCGCCAAAGGATTGGGTGACCATTCTTGCGTCTTACCGTGAACCCAGCACTTTGCGCAGTTCCTTTGAAATTGCCGTTACGTTTGGTGCTTTTGTGCTCCTGTGGGCGCTGGCCTGGTGGGCCATGGGGGTCAGTTACTGGCTCACTGTGGCGATCGCCCTGGTGAATTCGGCATTTCTCGTGCGCCTTTTCGCGATCCAGCACGATTGTGGCCACGGATCGTTCTTCAAAAGCCGTTTCATGAGCGATTGGCTTGGCAGGATCCTTGGTGTCCTGACACTGACGCCCTACGACGTCTGGCGGCGGGCACATGCCATACACCACAGTTCGTCTGGAAACCTAGGCCGACGCGGTATGGGCGACATTCATACGCTGACCGTGGCTGAATACAGAGCCATGACGCCAGGCAATCAGCTGAAATACAAGATCTATCGCTCACCGCTGGTGTTGTTCGGGCTCGGGCCTGCCTACACGTTTTATCTGGAAAACCGGCTGCCCTTCGGCTTCATGACGAATACCAAGTTCTGGGTCAGCGCCATGGCGACAAATGTCGCTATTTTTGCAGGTCTTGCGATTGTCTTTGCGATTGGCGGTTGGGCACCGCTCCTGCTGATCTTCCTTCCGACGACCTTGCTTGCCGCAACGGTCGGTGTCTGGCTGTTCTATGTTCAGCACCAGTTCGAAACAACACACTGGGACGCCGAGGCTGACTGGCAGTTGCACGAGGCTGCGCTATTCGGCAGCTCCTACTATGTGTTGCCGTCGGTTCTGCAATGGGCCGTCGCCAATCTCGGCATTCATCATGTCCACCACCTCAATAGCCGGATTCCCTTTTACCGGTTGCCTGAAGTGCTTCGAGATCATGACTATTTCGCCGAGGGAAACCGCATGACGATCCGGCAAAGCCTGAGCAGCTTGCGGCTTCGGCTTTGGGACGAGGACTCCAGGCGCTTGTTGTCATTTTCACAGGCACGTGCTCTGCCGTAACAGGTTCCAAGAGGCACATAATTCCGGTCCGGTGAGTTCACGATCCGCCTTCTTCGAGGTTTCGCAGTTTAGGCTTTGGTCGTCTTCGCAACTCCGTTCATGGGAAGGGATTGCGGGCCGTTTTCTGATCAACGTTTGCCTTGGACGTCTTTTGATTTCTGTGTGGCGACCAGTTTGATCAAGAGTGCGCGCAGTCTTTCAAGGTCATCCGTTCCCACGGCTTCCTCCAACTCGCTTTCCATCTGCTTCAACAAACCAGCCACTTTGACACGCGCTTCCTGACCAAGTTCCGTCGGAACCGGCAGCTTGTCGCGTTTGCTGCCCGGGACAGGCTCCAGTCTGAGCGCGCCCAAATCCACCAGTCTGGATACTGCGGAATGAACGGCCTGGCGGCTGATGCCTTTATCCCGCGCTAATTCGGAGATTGTCCGAGGGTTGCGGCAGATCATCATGAATAAATTGGCATCTGCGGGGCGGGCGGCATCCAATCCCGTCCCCTGACGCAACTCAATCATGCGTTTGTCCAGCTGTTCGGCCAGGTCGAAGACCAAGCCGCGGATGCTGGCAAATGGAGGTTGAGTCGGCTTTTTGTCATTCATGCTTGACAGCTTCCGCAGCCATCACCACATTGTCAATTGTCAACTAAGATTGACAATAAGGAGGCAATGATGCGTTTTGGCTATGAGATTTGTGGTGCGCTCTTTTGTGCAGCGGTGTTTTTGGGCAGTGGTCAGGCTGGGGCACAGGAGATTGACGGCACACGCTTTCGAGCGCCCGAAGAAGGCAACTGGTATCATCCGGTTGAACCCGACAGTTGGGTGCACATCGGGGGAGACAGAGGGGAAATCGAAGCAGTGCTGAGCCGTATCGCGGCAGCAAGTGCTGACCGAGACCTTCCCGATGATCCGGCCTATCAGGGGGAAGGAAGTTGGATTGTCGAGTGGCGCGCAGCAGGCGAACAGGCAATGCGCGAGGGGGAGGCGTTTGCGCAAAACGGCAACTCAGCCGATGCGGTCGCAAGGTACAGAGCAGCTGTTACCTATTTTTTGAGAGCATCTTCACCTCACACCGATGACCCGCTGCAACGTGCTGCGCTGGATCTTGCGCATGTGGGCTACAGGGCACTTGCAGAACACCACGAGCTCCTCATTCGGGAAATCGAGGTTCCCTACGAAGAAGGCTCTTTCAAAGCCTGGCTGCATTTACCGGCCACCGATGGACCAGCTCCTGCAGTGGTGGTTTCCATGGGATCGGATGTCGCAAAGGAAGAGCTTCTGCCATATTTCGAAAAGCAGCTTTCCATTCGTGGAATTGCAATGTTGTCGCTGGACTTGCCGGGCATGGGCGAATCTGCGGAATGGCGGTTCAGTCCCGATCTCGACAAACTGCACGTCGCTGCTGTCGAGCATCTCAAGACATTGCCGGAAATTGATGCCCAGAACCTCTTCGTTCAAGGAGCTTCCTTTGGTGGTCACCCGGCCGCTCGTGCGTGGATTGCCCGCCCGGAACTGAATCTGGCCGGTGTCATCTACATGTGTGGCCCGATACACAGCCCTCTCATGGCACCACCTCAGGCGTATGCGCATTTTCCGAAATACACCATGGATGGGGTGCGTACCCGTTTCGGACTGGAACCTGGGGCAGGATTTGAGGACATTTCCGCAATTGCAAGGACTCTGTCCCTAAAGCAGCAGGGTCTCTATGAGGTGCCCCAGGTGGAGACGCCAATCTTTGCGATTTTGACAAATGATGATCCCGTCGCACCGCTCTCAGATGTTGATGAGCTTCTGTCACGCGGAACGCATGTCAAACGTGTTGTCTACGATACGCCCGGCCATTGCCCTGAACGTGACTCCCGAGAAGCAATGGCTGCAAGTTGGATCCAGGATAATCTGCGCTGACCGGGTCCTCATATCAGCTGCCTGGCATGAGAAGACCTGTGCCAGGCTTGCCGTGTTTGGAGACCCTATTTGCCGGCGACTATTCGTTTCATTTGGGCTTGTCGGAATGACCGAGGTCTCTTTCAGGCCAGAGCTGGTCCCGCAATCGTTGTTTCAGGATCTTGGCCTCTGGAAATCCGCCATCAGTTGTTCGATCCCATATGGTTTGTCCTTCACAGGTGATCGTAAAGGTTCCGCCAGTGTCCGGCACCAGTGAGACAGTGCCCGTTTCTTCGGAGAATGTTGTCAGAATTTCCTGCGCCATCCAGGCTGAGCGCAACAGCCAATTGCATTGGCGGCAATAGGTGATGATGATATGGGGCGAAGGGACGTTGGCCATAGCGTCCTGATACCTCTCTCAGAATGATCTATTCAAGCTTGTGCCACAGTCCTCCTCTCGAACACCAGATGCCGTTGCGCCCGACCTCCTGTTGCTTTCGGCCCGGGATGCTGACCTGCGAGCGGTGCTGGGAGAAATCATCTCATCCATGCCGGCAGCAGGGCTGACGAACAGGGTCTTTCGGACAGAAACTTCAAATGGGTGGTTTTTCGTAAGAGTGCCTGGTCCGTCGGTGGTCGGAACCGTGGACCGGATCGCAGAAGCGCACAATATGGAGCTTGCGGCGAAGATCGGTCTCGCCTTGCCCGCCGTCTATTGTGATCCTGAAAACGGTGTGCTTGTCACACGTGCCCAGGAAGAAGAAGACCTTGCTCCAACAGCGTTTGTCGAAGAACTGGGAACGAAACT
The DNA here is from genome assembly GCF_009363435.1 of Labrenzia sp. THAF82. Lineage (GTDB taxonomy): Bacteria > Pseudomonadota > Alphaproteobacteria > Rhizobiales > Stappiaceae > Roseibium > Roseibium porphyridii. The sequence continues at coordinate 2,140,899 of NZ_CP045354.1, forward strand.
TGCCGCGCTGCACGGTTCGAAGCTCACCTTTCAGGGCGTTCTGGATCCAGACAGAGTGCTTGCCGCACAGATCAGGAGCCCAGGAAGCATTGACGATGTCACGGCGAAGGTTCCTGAACTTTCAAACGTGCTGAGGTTTGTGCAAAGGTCAATCGACCCGTTGAACACCGACATTTTGGTACCCAGTCATGGGGATGTTTCGCCCGGTAACTGTCTAAGCAGCTCCGGGAGCCTCCTTTTCATTGATTGGGAGTTTTCCGCGATGGCGCACCCCCTTTGGGATATCGTCTATGCTGCGTTGGAAATGAACTTTACGCCTCCCCAGGAGCAGGCCTTCCTCACGGCATATCGGAACGGCACTTCACTGATAGCATCCTGGACAGAGCGCGACCTTCTTTTCATGAAAGTTCGCTGTGACGTCATATCGGCACTTTGGGCACTCGAAAACCCGCGTAACCTTTGCGATTTTGCAAGCCGACGTTGCGCACGTGCCTTGCGGCACATCGACCAGCTGAGTTGAGCTATTGCTTGAAACAGTTGGATTGCCCAGCGTGGAGATAGTGCTACCATTCCAGTGCCACAGACTTGCCGGGGGCCGGAGGAAAATGGTCGATGCGAATTCTAGATCTGCCCAATCAGACGACAGATACGCAGGCTGACGTCGTCATTGTCGGATCCGGCCCGATCGGCGTTTCTTGTGCGATCCGTTTTGCAAGAAAGGGGCTAAGTGTCGCTGTGCTTGAACAGGGGGAGGCGGTTACGGAGCCGCCCGGTTTTCATCTTCGCAATAAACCCAAGTTCCAACAGGATCCCGATGCCTTTTTTGGAGCCGTAGATCCCTTCTTGCAACCGATCATGGCGCTGGATCAGGACGCTGTCCTGCCGGGAATTGCCGACACAGCCGCGATTGGCGGCCAAGGCGTCTTGTGGACCAACAATTGCCCGCGAGCTTCGGTGTTTGAACGTTTTGACGCCCTTAGTGACGCTCAGTGGAATGACTATTACAGTGAAGCGGAAACGGCTCTTCAGGTCACGATTGATGCCGCTACTGGCTCTCGGGTCGGTGCAAACATCAAGGAGCGCCTGTTGCCCGGACTTCGAGAGGAGGGGCGTACGCTTCAAAGCCTGCCGTTCTCGGGCCACCGCGCAGGAGGTGGCGGACTGCATTTCGCCGGCACGGCAGATCTGTTGACCGCAGTCGACCGCGAAGTTCTTGAACGGATTAGGATTTATGCGCCAGCGCTTGCGCAAAAGTTACTGACCAAAAACGGCAAGGTGACCGGTGTGGCAGTCCGGACGGGCGATGCCAGTGACCGGGTCTTGAGCGCAGGTATTATCCTGATTGCAGGCGGTGCACTCGGAACTCCGCGATTGCTCCACAAGTCTGGCATCAGACCCGATGCCCTTGGACGTGGTTTTTCCTTCCATGCGCTCCATTTCGCGCAACTTGTGTTGTCTCCCGAATTGGCATCCACGCCTGCTCGCGATGATGTTCCACCCAGATATTGGGTTGCCCCGACCGAGAACGCGCCCTGGCATATTCAGGTGTTACGGGATACGTGTCCGCTGCCCGTTGTGGAAGAGGTCGACAATCCGAACCGATTGCTGGAATTCCAAGCTTTTTTGCCTGTCGAGTTCAATGAAGGGAATTCCCTTTCCTTCCATGATGACGGCAACGTCTCGGTGACGTATTCGTATTCGAAAGACGACCGCAAACAGATGCAGCGGTTGGAAGAAGATATTCGTCACCTTGGTGAAAAGCTTGGCCCGTGGCGGAAGGGGGGAGAACCCGTCTGGGTGCCGGCGGGCACATCGCATCTTGTCGGGACGTGTCGGATGGACTGTGAAGGCGCGTCAGGTGTCACCGACCGCAACGCGAAGGTTCACGGTTTCGACAATCTCTATCTGGCTGGTGCAGGCCTCATTCCGGCACCTGTCGCCGTGAACCCCACATTGACTGCCCTCGCGCTTGCCTTCAGGGCGTGCGATCACGCGCTTCAGTCGTCCTGAGGAGCAAGCTCGGCATCGGCAAGGCATTGGGCGTAGCTTGTGTTCATTCGGCTGCGCAAAGACTGGTTCTGCGGATCCTCCTGGAGGGCGTCCCATATGTTGTCCGATTTCATTTGCTCAAGCGTACAGCTGCATGCGGACCGGCAGATGCCAGGTGTTCCAAGACTGTCTTCGCATGCCAGTGAGCAATTACGGACGAATGCTTTACCTGACCGATCCATATCGGGTCCGATTGCAGCCGCTGACCACACAAGCCCGTAAAGCACCGGTTGATGCAGCAGGTAAATTGCCAATGAATGGCGTCCCATTAAACGAATGATACCTGCCGAGGAGCTGTTCAGGCGAAACTCAGACAATCTGGTCCAGAGTTTGAGTGCACGAAAAGTTCTTGAAACGGCAAGGCCGGCGAGCGTGATCCCTGTCCAGGGCGCCATGGGGACGTAGTCAACGCTTGGGTAGCCAGTCGTGCCGAGCCCGGTCCATAGCCAGAGCGAGCCATCGAAGGCCGGAGATTTTGCCCACAAAGGCAGCGTCAGAAACACGATGGACGCGCCGGCACCAAGTATAAGTGGAGCCCTGGTAAAGGGCAGGGCGATGAGACTGGCCAATGCGATCGAGTGCAGGATCCCGAAACGCACAAAACTATCGCCAAAGGTGAAATAGGTCACAAGTGAAACAGCCGCAGCAGCTACCACAATCATCGCAAGCCGTCGCCCGAATGCCTGCCAGCGAATGCGGTCATTGTGCGCCAGATCGAGGCTGACCCCAGCAAGAAAGAGAAAGCTGCCGGCAATGGAAGCTGCGAATATTCGCCAGCCTGTTCCCTGAGACACAGGCCAGTCGACGAACGCGAACCAGGAAAGATCCCAGGAAAAGTGATAAATCGCCATGGCGACCACAGCGAGGCCACGGGCGAGATCAAGCACGGCCAATCGCTTCGTGGTCATAAGTACTTTCCGGACAGAAACCTGGTCATCCGGTTCTAGAAACCGGGGCCGCCTGACAACAAAGTTCGGATTTTGTTGGGTTTTCTAGCTGCTGAATGCGATGACCAATGTCGTGATCAAAGCAGTTGCTGCCATCATGCCTCCGACATATGGCCACGGAGACGGTCGATGAACTGTAAATGCATCACGGTTCGTCGGGTCTTGTAGCATTGCACTCAGCTCCCTGCTCCCATCACCACTGACGACACTGCGACAATCGAGCGCCTGGGGAAAGACAAGAAATGCTTCTTCAACCGGTTTTCCCAAGGAAACCGTTTAATTGTGGAGTAGGCGCTAAAATCACAGCTCGGCTATTGACCCTAGGGAAGTTTTTGAAGGCCGCTGGCAGGCTCAAAGATCAAGTGCGTCCAGGCCTGCTTCCATGTAGTCGGCAAGAAGCGGCATGCCAAGGAGATACTTGGCAGTGGATCCGACTGCCCGGTCTTTGGCTTCCGCAACGGCCTGATCGAAATCCTCAGCTTCAAAGTCACCGCGACCAATCCAGGTGATGGCCACAAGGTTCGCTGCCTCGTCGACGTTGAGGTCCTCTATCAGTTCACGAAGTTCCTCGTCTGAAAGGTCGTCGCTTTCTTCTTCGGCCAAACCATCATGGCTGTGGCTTTCTTCAAGGGTGTCAGCGTCGAATTCCACGTCGCCTTCATGCCCGTCCTCAAACGTGTCCTGAATCGAGGACGCGACCGCGCGCGCTTTCTGGGCGAACAGGCGGACCGTATCCGCGGAAATTGTGAGGTCGATATCCATGGCTGCCTCCGACAAACCCGATGTTTCTTTATCGATCCACTTTTCATCGTTGGCAATGGTCATGTTCCGAATTCCTGTATTTGCCGTCACCCGGTCTGAGATGGTCTCTGCCCGAGGTTATCCCCGGCAACCAAATCCTCTTGATTGGGATTTGAATTATTTTTGGTCTCCTCCGCGCCAGCAAACCCAATCCGTCTTGCAGACACTTCGGCCTATTGGTTAATTTGCACGACGAGCAAAATTCTGTCCTTGACCGGGATCAACGCCAATGCGGCGAGGTGCGTTTCCTGCTTGGATTTGACGTCAAGCTTGTTAAGCTGGGCGAGAACCTTTTTCCGGAGGCGGACCGGGCGCTCGGGGTCCGGCATTCATGCAGAGGGGTGCATGCGTGTCGGACCCCAGCTTCTCCAAAGCCAGAGACTTGTCGGCCAAGTTTAGCGTGACCTCGTCGAGCACCGTCACGCCAGACGCGTGCCTGCTCACGGGAGTGTGAAGTGGGTTGTATAGGTTTTGTCAGGAATCGCCGGTAACTTCCTGTCATGTTTCGGATTCTGCTCATTGTCGGCCTTCTCTTGGCTGGCGCGCAACAAAGCCTTGCGCGCGGCAATGTTGATCTTTATCAGACGGCGCCCGAAGCAATCGCGGTTTACGTCGTTGATGAAGCTGTTCTGCTTGATGACGAATGCTGCGAGGACAAGGCTGTAACGGACACCAAACCAACCTATTGCAAGTCTTCGGACTGCAAGGCGGTTATTGGCTCCGGTTTGCTGGAAACATTTGAGACGCGTGAGCGTCTCGATACGACGCGGCCGCTCAGGCGGAGTTCCGTTTCGGGACGTCTCGAGCCCCGTCCGCCAAATACCTGAAAGTCTGTCTTGATCACCTGACCGGTTTTCCGGTCGGCACATTCAGATTTTTCAGGAGACTTCAGATGTTCAATCGAAGAGAGCTGCTGCTCGGCGGTGCGGCTGCACTGGTCGTTGCAAATGCAGATGTGGCCAGTGCCCATCACACGGCCAAATTCAAAAAGACTTTTAAACTCAATCCGGAATACGCACCCCAAAGGGTATTTTATTCCCTGAACTACACACCCGGCACCATTGTCGTGGATCCGCGAAACCACTTTTTGTACCTGATGGAACGGTGGGGTCGCGCGCGGCGCTATGGCGTCGGCGTCGGCAAGGCAGGCCTTGCCTTCCAGGGATCGGCAATCATCCAGCGCAAAGCTGAATGGCCGAGCTGGACGCCCACCCGGAACATGATCCGTCGTGAGCCGCAAAAATATGCGCGTTACGCCAATGGTGTACCCGGCGGTGTCAACAATCCTCTCGGCGCCCGGGCACTGTATCTCTACAAGAACGGCCGGGATACCTACTACCGGATCCATGGAACTACCCAGCCATCCTCAATAGGCAGGTCCGTCTCGAACGGATGTATTCGCATGATCAATGATCATGTGGTTGACCTCTACAACCGTGTCCCTGTGGGAACTCGTGTTGTGGTTCTCTAAGAGGCGTTCGGACGAAAATACATGAATAGATTTTTGACACGGCGTCAGGTGTTGTCGGGCGGGCTGGGTCTTGCCGGACTGTCGCTGGCAGCTTGCGCACCCACGGCCAAGGCTCCCATACCAACCTCCGTTCAACCGCGCGTCGATCCTGAATTCGTCTTGAATTACGGATCGCGCCCCAACGAGGAGTTCCCGCTTCCTGCGGTCGACCCGAAGGTCTTGAAGCCCCAGTACAGGCGACAAAGGGTGCCTTATCAAACTCAGGAGAAGCCCGGCACCGTGGTGGTCGATACCAGCCGTTTCTACCTTTACCTTGTTGAGCCGGATGGGACGGCCATGCGGTATGGTGTCGGGCTTGGCCGGCAGGGGTTTGAATGGTCGGGCCGGGCAAGGATCGCATGGAAGCGCCCATGGCCGACCTGGACTCCACCGGATGAGATGATCGCGCGCCAGCCGGAACTTGAAAAATACAGTGCCAGAAACGGCGGCATGGCGCCAAGTCTTGAAAATCCGCTGGGAGCGAGAGCGCTCTACATTTTTCAGGGCAGTGTCGACACGCTTTATCGGCTGCATGGCACGAATGAAACGGCCTCGATCGGCCGAGCCGTGTCATCGGGCTGCGTGCGGCTGGTCAATCAGGATGTGATCGATCTCTACGACCGCGTGCGCTCGGGCGCGGGCATCCTCGTGATCTGACACCAAAGACATTTTTCAGACAGGTGACCGATGAAGAAACAACGGAAAAGCACCAATCGCAAGGCCAAGCGCGCGTCAGCTGTGGCCTCCACTCAATCTGCTTCAGGCGCCGACATGGACAGACGCGGCATGTTCCGGCTTATTCGCAACGTTGCCATAGGCGCGGCAGTCCTGGGGGGAACGGGTTACGTTTTCGCCGACAACGTCATGACAACCATGCATGAGCATGATCTCGAGCGTGTTGGGAACGGGGTCTCGACCATTGTGCAGATACATGATCCGCAGTGTTCCATGTGCCTTGCCCTTCAGCGCGAGACACGCAAGGCGCTCGACATGCTTGAGGGCCAGGAGATCGACTATGTGGTTGCCAATATCAGGACACAGAAGGGCCGGGAATTTGCCAACCGGTATGGTGCACAGCATGTCACGCTTCTGCTCTTTGACGAGGCAGGTGACCTGCAGGACATCGTTCAGGGTCAGCAGGGTTCCTATCAACTGAAAGTCGCCTTTGAGAGGCTTCTGGCGGGTTAGGCAGGGCTTAGCAGCCGCAATTCATTCTGTTCAACGTTTGCTTTGCAGTCGGGGGATTTGCCGGGCTATTCTGGTCGTTCAAATTTGTTTCATCTGAATCGGTTTCTTCCAGTCCATGCCCGGCCCGTCTTCCAGCAAGAATGTCACATTAAAGATGATTGCCGAACGGCTGGGTGTGTCGGTGACGACGGTTGCGCGCGCCGTGAACGGGTCGCCGAAGACCAGCGTTGAAATGACCGAGAAGGTCAACCGCGTTGCGGAAGAACTCGGATATGTCCGCAATATGGAAGGCGTGAAGCTTCGCACCGGCAGGACCTTCGTGCTGACCGCGTTGCTCAATTTTCCAACCGACACGGAAATAGGCGATCCGACACTCCTTGGCATATTGCAGGGCATCCACCAGCGATGTGCAAACTCGGACTACTCCATCCAGACCATCATCGCGCCAGATGGTGGCGAAGACATCCGAGAGCTGGAAAAACTCGTCAGGGGACGTGCCACCGACGGGGTCATCATGGACCATACGACACCACAGGATACGCGCGCCAAGTATCTTCTGGAAATGGAGCTGCCCTTCGTCACCTTCGGGCGAACCGAACTCTTTTCGCAGCATGCCTATTTCGATGTCGATAATGAATTTGCGGCCTGGCAGGGAACGAAGGAATTGATCCGGCTCGGTCACAAGAACATTGCCCTGCTCGATGGCCCGGCCGAATTCACCTACGTCTTGCAACGTATGGCGGGCTACAAGAGAGCTCTTGCCGAAGAAGGACTGTCATATCGGGAGACGCTTGTGCGCAATCTCGACCCGCAGGCCAATGTTGCCCGGGAAGCAGCTGCTGAACTCGTCAGGACAACCGATACGGACAGTTTCGTCTGTGTCAACGATATCGTGCTGATGGGCGCACGCAGAGGCGTTCGCGACGCGGCGGCAAATCGAATTGAAGAGTTCAACTTTTCCGTACGCAGCGGCACCAATCTCGGCGATTATCTCGCCAAGCGGCCGATCACCTCCTATTTTTCAAGGCTGGATGCAGGCTGGAACCTGGCGGACATGTTGATCCGCCAGATTGAGGGTGAGGCTCCGGCTTCCTTGCAGCAAATCGTGAAAACAGAGCTGCTCTAGGACGCCAGCAATGTGTTCGCGGTTCGGATAACGCCTGGATGACTAAGGTCCTCAAGCGAGAGATCTTGCGCGTTTTCCAATTCAAGGGTCAGCGTATCACCCGGCAAAAGCGTATCCAGCATCCGATCAACAGTAACGTCCGGACCAATGCGATCGGCAAAGAGGCAGAGATCCTTCACAAAGGTTTCTGCTGTGACGACGATCCTGGTGATGGATGCGGTGACCTCGATGGCGAAGCTGAGGCGCGGTTCCGGCAGTTTGAGACCGATGTCCTCCTGGAAATAATAGTACGTTTTGCAACCGTCAGCAGTGACGACAATCAACTCGTTTGATTTGTCGTTTGGTGTCGTGATGCTTTCTGGCAACTGCACACTGATTGGTTTGTTCCGCTCCACGCAAACGCGCCAGATGGTGTGCTCGGCAAGCTCTTTTCCGTCTAAGCTGACGCGCTTGATTGACACCGGCGTTCGCCATTCCAGGTTGGCGTCATTGACGATGTGGAGTGTAAGACCGCTATCGGATGGCTGGACTGTGAGAAAATGCGGTTCATAGGCTTTTTTGAGCGCGTACCAAAGCGGCTTCTTCCGGCCATAGCCATCAATCGCAGCCCAGGAGGTGACGGGCCAGCAGTCGTTCAACTGCCAGACGATTGACCCCATGCAGTGTGGCTGGAGCGCACGGAAATGGGAGATACCAAAATGTATGGCCCGCGCCTGATTGAGCTGTGTCGTGAAGTGCCAGTCCTCAAAACTGTCCGGCTCCGGCAGATGACCTTTCAGGCCACGCAGAAGCTTTTCGTTTCCCTCACTTGCCTTCTGGTGATGCATGACGCCGGGCGAGGTCGGTGTCAGCGGATTATCTGAGATCGATTGCGTGAGCGTTGCCATGGTCGGAGGGGCCTGCCACCCGAACTCGGAAACGAAACGCGGTGCGTAATTGGCGTAAACTTCATAGCCGACCTCGTTCCAGACATCCCAGATATGGCGGCAACCATGTTCGTCCGCGTTTGCGAAGCGTTCCATTGAACCGGAATAGGGGCTGCCCGGATAGTATGTGCCGCTTGGATGCAGCTCATCGATAAGGCGCGGAAGCAAATCCAGATAGTAGCCTTCACCCCAGGTTTTGCCGGCCAACGGTTTTTGCCAACCCCAGGCCTGAAAGCCCCAAATGTTTTCGTTGTTGCCGTTCCAGATCGCCAGTGATGCATGCGACATCAGACGCGAAATATTGTCTTTGGCCTCAGCTTCGATTTCTGCCGGAAGCGTGCCTTCTTCCGGATATGCGGCACAGGCAAAGAGAAAGTCCTGCCAGACCATGATGCCGGCTTCGTCACACAGGTCGTAAAAGTCGTCACTCTCGTAAATGCCGCCGCCCCAGATGCGCAACATATTCATGTTGGCATCTTTTGCCTGGGTGATGCGTTCGGCCAGCCGGTCACGCGTGATGCGCGCGGGAAAGCAATCATCGGGGATCCAGTTTGCACCAAAGACGAAGACAGGCTTGCCATTGACGATGAATGTAAAGGCCGATTGGTCGTCGTCACCGGACAGATCCAGTTCGATTGTTCTGAACCCAATGCGTCTTGTTTGCCGCTCCAGCAGTTCGCCGTCTTTTTTCAACGAGACTTCGAGATCGTAAAGTGGCTGGCCGCCCATTCCATGTGGCCACCACAGGTGCGGTGCAGGATAATTGAGTTCAAGAAAGCCAACATTGCCTGAGAGGAACGTCGAAGCGGACTGATCGCCAATACGGGCTTCAAGTTCAAGGCCCTCGGACATCCCATCGATCCCGGCATGAATGCAGACCCGGCCATCGGCACCGGTCATCGACACGTCCGTTCGAAGATTGTCGATTTTGGCCGTCGACCAGCTGACCAGGTCCACATTCCGCCAGATCCCGGCTGTGACGAGTGTGGGACCCCAGTCCCAGCCGAAATTACAGGCCATTTTGCGCATCAGATTGCCTGGCCCCGGATAGCAATTGGGGCGCGGTTCCAACTCCTCACGCAGTTTCTTTTCGTGCTGATAGGGCGACAGGAAATCCACCTTGAGTGCATTGCCTTCAGCTTTCAACTTGTCGGTAACATCGACCCGATAGGTCCGATGCATGTTTTCACTTTCAAGGATGATGTCGCCGTTCAATGAGACTGTCGCAACCGTATCCAGACCGTGGAATACAAGTGTGTGCCGTTGACCGACTGCAAGATCAGCATTGAACTCCGTTTCGTATGTCCAGTCGCAATCTCCGACCCATTGGACCGCCAATTCGTTGCAGTCCAGATATGGATCCGGAATGGTACGTGCCGCCATGAGGTCGGTGTGCACGCAGCCCGGAACGGTTGCTTCCCAGCTCATGTCCGGCGTGATCGGGGCGGCGGCAACCGTTCGTGCACAGCGCAACGTCCAGCCGTTGTTCAAGGATTGAGTTGCGGTTTTCTGCGAGGAGAGACCGTCTGCTGATTGGGCGTTGGCGTGATAGTTCACTATAGAAACTCCGAGCGGCTCAGATTCTGATTTCGTTATTTTTGCTGAATATGTTTGCGCGTTTGGGATCGAACCCGATGTTGATTGTGTCGCCATTTTTGATGTTTGCCTGTCCGTCCATTCGCACCCACAGGGTATGGTCCAGTGCATTGACGCGTGCGAGGGTGTCGGATCCGAGGGGTTCGACGAGTTCGACGGATGCGTTCATGCGCACGGGGGCGTTTTGTGCGGCATCGCCTGAGCTCATGTGTTCGGGTCGAATGCCGAACCATGCAGGTTCCGGGGCGGGGCTGGTTTCCTTGAACTGATAGTCGTTCAAGGGGACGGTGAGTGTGCCGTTTGTGAAGCTGTAGGCTCCGCCGTCGGCTTTGAGTTCACCCTCGAAGAAGTTCATGGTGGGCGATCCGATGAACTCGGCCACGTATTTGCTGGCCGGGCGATTGTAGATCTCGTTGGGCGATGCCAGCTGCAGAATGCGTCCGCCGCGCATGATGGCGATCCGGTCGGCCAGGGTCATGGCTTCGATCTGGTCATGGGTGACGTAGATCATGGTGTTCTTCAGCTTCTGGTGCAGCTGCTTGATCTCGACCCTGAGGTCGGCCCTGAGCTTTGCGTCCAGGTTTGAGAGCGGTTCGTCGAAGAGGAAGACATCGGCATCGCGCACCAGGGCCCGGCCGATGGCCGCCCGCTGTCGCTGGCCGCCGGACAGGGCCGCGGGCTTGCGGTTGAGCAGGGGCTCGATCTGCAGCACCTTGGCGGCGCGGTTGACCCGTTCCTCGATTTCCGCCTTCGGCAGGCCTGCATTCTTCAGGCCGAAGCTGAGATTGCCGGCAACGGTCATCTGGGGGTAGAGGGCATAGGACTGGAACACCATGCCGATGCCGCGCTTTGAGGGCTCTTCCCAGGTGACGTTCTTGTCGCCGATGAAGATCTGGCCGCCGGTGACATCGAGCAGGCCTGCGATGCAGTTGAGCAAGGTGGACTTGCCGCAGCCCGAGGACCCGAGCAGGACCAGGAATTCGCCTTTGCCGATCTCCAGGTTGAGATCCTTCAGCACGTCCAGGTGTCCGAAGCTTAAGGCGAGGTTCTTGACGGAGATACTTGTTTCCATTGTTTTCTCGTTAGCCTTTGACCGCTCCGGCGGCGATGCCGCGGACGAAGAGTTTGCCGGAGATGAAGTAGATGGTGAGGGGAACAAGGCCAGTGAGAATGGTGGCGGCCATGTTGACGTTGTATTCCTTCACCCCCTGGGTCGAGTTGACGATGTTGTTGAGCTGCACCGTCATCGGATAAAGGTCCGGCTTTGTGTAGATGACGCCGAACAGGAAGTCGTTCCAGATGCCGGTGACCTGCAGGATCATGGCGACGACGAAGATGGGCAGGCTCATGGGGACCATGATGCGGAAATAGATGCCCCAGAAGCCAGCGCCATCGACGCGGGCGGCCTTGAAGAGTTCCTGCGGTACGGAGGCAAAATAGTTGCGGAAGAGCAGGGTCAGGATCGGCATGCCGAAGATGGTGTGCACGATGACCAGGCCTGTGAGACTGCCGTAAAGACCGACCTCGCGCAGCATGATGACGATCGGATAGATCATGACCTGATAGGGAATGAAGGCCCCGACGATCAGGATGGTGAAGAAGGTCTCCGAGCCCTTGAAGCGCCAGTTGGCGAGCGCATAGCCGTTGATCGAGGCGATGATGATCGACAGGATCACGGACGGAATGAGAATGCGCACGGAGTTGAAGAAGCCGCGCGACAGGCCGTCACAATTGAGGCCGGTACAGGCTTCGGCCCAGGCCTTGACCCAGGGCTGGAAGGTAACCTCGACCGGGGGCGAGAAGATGTTGCCGAGACGGATCTCGGGCATGCCCTTGAGGGAGGTGACGACCATCACGTAAAGAGGCAGCAGATAGTAGAGCGAGACGACGATCAGCGTGCCGTAGATCATGATGTTGCGGCGGGACAGGACGCGCCGGGGTTTTGGACCTGAGGGGCCGGAAAGATATGCAGTATCAGCCACGGCGCTTGCCTCCGAATTCGAGATAGGCCCAGGGAATGACGATGATGGCAACGGTGAGCAGCATCATGGTGGAGGCGGCAAAGCCCTGTCCGAGGTTCTGGGACAGGAACATGGCGTCATAGACGTATTTGGCTGGCACTTCTGAGGAGATGCCGGGTCCGCCGCCGGTCTGGGCGACGACCAGGTCATAGACCTTGATGATGCCGGAGGCGACCAGCACGATGGCGGTGATGAAGATGCCGCGCATCATCGGGATGACGATGAAGATATAGGTCTTCCACATGGGGATGCCGTCAATCTTGGCGGCCTTCCAGATGTCCTCGTCAATGCCGCGCAACCCGGCCAGCATGAGGCACATGATGAGGCCGGTACCCTGCCACAGTCCGGCAATCAGAATGCCGTAGATGACGATGTCGGGATTGTAGAGCGGGTCGAAGGCAAAGCTCTCCCAGCCCAGGCTGCGCACGACATGCTGGATGCCGAAATCCGGATTGAGGATCCACTGCCAGGCAAGACCCGTGACGATGAAGCTGAGCGCGAAGGGATAGAGCAAGATGGTGCGGAAGGTGTCCTCAAAGCGGATCTTCTGATCGAGCAGGGCGGCCAGAATGAAGCCGATGAGGAGGGAGAAGACGAGGGAGAAGCCGCCATAGATGGCCAGGTTCTCGATCGAGATCAGCCACTTGTTGCTGCTCCACAGGCGTTCATACTGGCCAAAGCCGATAAACTTCTCCCGTGGCAGCAGCTTGGAATTGGTGAAGGAGTAGAGAACCGTCCAGGCGGTTCCGCCGATAAAGACCACCAGGGCGGTGACAATCATCGGAATTGCCGCCACCTTGGCACTCAAGTTGCGGTGCCATCTGGCTGGGCCTGAGGGTGCGGCCATGCCTGTCTTCCTTGTCCCGTAAAAGCCTGCTTGCAGTGTTCCAGAATTCCCTGCGCGCAGAAACTGCGCGCAGGGCTGGAGGACGCCGATGCCGTCAAGCCCTGTTGACGGAACCGGCGGAGCCCGTTGTGCGGATCAGTCGGCGTTGGCGACGATCGAGGCGAACAGCTTCTGAGCGTCTTCAGCCGACATGGACGGGTTGTTGAAGAACTCGACGAACAGGTCGTTGACCTGCTGGTTGCTGTCAGCAGACATCAACTGGTCGGTGCCCGGAATGATGTTGCCCTTGGCCAGGATCTCAAGGCCCTTGCGCATGCAGTCATTGGCAGCCGACAGATCGACATCGCCGCGCACCGGCAGGGAACCCTTCTTCAGGTTGAAGGCAACCTGTGTCTCCGGGGAGATCATGACCTTGGCGAGTTCAGCCTGGGCCGCGGAGATCTCCGGATCGTCCACCTGCGGGAAGTAGAAGGCATCGCCGCCGGTCTGGATCACTTCATTGACGCCAAGGCCCGGCAGGCAGGTGTAGTCCTTGCCGGCGACCTGGTTGGCCACCTGGAACTCACCCTGGGCCCAGTCGCCCATGATCTGGCCGCCGGCCTTGCCGGTGATGACCATGTTCGTGGCATCGTTCCAGTTTTGAACGTTGGAATCCTTGGCCATGTCGCGGGCTGTTGCCGCGGCCTCAAAGACCTTGGCCAGTTCCGGGCCGCCAGCAAGGTCGGCATCCTTGTCGCCGAACACCTTGGTGTAGGTCTCCGGACCTGCGAGCGCAGTCAGAAGGGTCTGGAAGGCGAGGGTGGTCTGCCAGGGCTGCTGGCCCATGGCGAGCGGCACGACGCCGGCTTCCTGCAGCTTGGGCGCAGCGGCGACAAACTCGTCCCAGTTGGTCGGCACGGCCAGGCCGTTGTCTTCAAAAACGGCATTGTTGATCCACAGCCATTGCGGCGAGTGAATGTTGACCGGCACGCAGTAGATCTTGCCGTCAAGCGTGCAGCTGTCGAGCAGGCTGGAAGGACGCACGATCTCCGCCCAGTTGCCTTCCGCCGCCACATCGCTGAGGTCGCGCATCAGGCCGGCTTCCACAAGCTCTTCTGCCTGACGGCCGTGGTTGAACTGCGTCGCGCCCATCGGATCGCCGCCCGTGATGCGGCTGATCATGATCGGACGCGCCGTGCCGCCGGAACCGGCAATCGCACCATCAACCCACTTGTTGCCCGTCGCGTCAAACGCCTTCGCAAACTCTGCAACAGCGGCAGCCTCACCACCTGATGTCCACCAGTGCGTAACTTCCAAATCCGTCGCGTGGACGGCAGTCGCCGCGCACAGTGCGGTGGTTGCTGCAAATACAGCGTGTAGTGCTTTCATAGTCTCCTCCCAGATTTCTGATTGTTTATCGATAAACCTAAAGTCAGTTGGGAGTCAAATTCTGATATTGAAACCTTTTAAGTGTCAGAAAAATATATTGAAAAAGAATAATTTGTATTTTTCTTGTCAAGAATGACAAAAATGATAAGACAATTAGGGACAACGTTACCATTCGGAGTTTCGAGTGACTGTGTCCGTCAAAAAATGCCCGGCAAGTGCAATCGATGCATATGGATACCAGCACGCAGTTCCAATTCGGCGTGTATCTGATCCGTTCGGCAAACGGCCTTGCAGAAACTAGAGTCCAGTTTCAAACAAAAAGATCAAGCAATGCAATATCTGCATACGATGCTCAGAGTTAGCGACCTTGAAAAGTCCATGGCGTTCTTTGAGCTTCTTGGTTTCAAGGAAACCGCCCGATACGACGAGCCTGAAGCACGCTTCACGATTGTCATGATGGCACCTCCTGGAGGGGAGGACACGCCTGTTGAACTGACCTGGAATTATGACCCAGAGGATTTGGGGGAAGCGCGGTTCTTCGGTCACCTCGCCTATCAGGTCGATGACATCTATAGAACTTGCGAAGACCTTCAGGCAGCAGGTGTCACCATCAACCGTCCGCCGCGCGATGGCCGAATGGCCTTTGTGCGCACACCGGACAACCAATCGATCGAGTTCCTGCAAAAAGGTGACCCGCTTGAGGCGCGAGAACCCTGGGCGTCCATGGAAAACACAGGAAAGTGGTGATAACCAGGAAACCAAGGCTGGGTTTCCAACGCGTCGAGGCTACGCTATTGCAGTAGCCTCGAGCATGATTAGGGTGTCAACTCTCCAGTGCTTTTCAGTGCACCAGCCATGGTCGGTGTTTACTCCGACCTGGCTTGGAGAGGTGCTGAAATCTGATGAACCTGCCCCTGTTTCAGGTTCTGGTTCTTGCTGCCCTGGCCATCCGTCCAGTCGTCTGGATTTGCCATTGCCGCTGCCGCAATCAATGCGGTCGCCAGGACGATGCCCAGGAGAATAGCCTGGAGGAGTGGGCGGGCTTCACTCAGTTCGTGTTTGTGCGAAGCAACTCTGCGTTTGCTCTGGTTCTGAACGCGAGACATGATCAACCAGTTTTCTTGGTGATGGGATAGTGTTGGTTTTACCGGCTCTGCTCAGCCCGGTTCGAGGCTTCCGTCAATTCGTCGAAGACACGTCTGCCGAGCAGTTGCGTCAAGGTGACCATGGCGAGAAACGCCGCAAACGGAAGACCGATACCTGGCTCAAGCAGCAAGGTTGTCCCGAGCAAAAGGACCGTTGCCAAGAGAAACAGTAAGGCGAGCGGTAAACCCGCTCCCGACAGTCTCTTTGTTTGTGTTTTTTGAACCGGCATCACGGCCTCCATCACTTTGGATGGTCGCAATCTGATTGAAAATTGCGCCGCGACGCAGTCCTGAATCGGACTGAGGCCGTATGATTTCATGACAATTTTGCGGCAAATTCGAACGGTTTAAAACTCCGTTCAACGACCCGTTGTGCAGAGCGGCTGGATAATCGGTTTCGTTGCAAATCTCTATTTGCTGCCAGCCAGAAGAGCACCTGATTCTGGTGCTCGACTGGAGAACTTGTGCGAACGATCAGTTCTTGTTTTGCAAGCTTACCGTCAGCTCCAGCTCTACTTGAAACTCTGGTGCGGCAAGCGCGGCAACGCCGATGCCGGTCAGGCTGGGCTTGGCCCCGTTGAAGAAATCAAGGATTGGCGGAAACACCTCATCCAATCGTTCAGGCGTCAAGTCGGTCACATAACAGCGCGCCATGGCAATGTCCGTTGCTTCGGCGCCAAGCGCCTGCAAGGCGGCTCCAGCATTTTCTGCAACGATGGCCGCTTGCTCCCGCAGGTTTTCGGGAACAGGTGACCCATCTGCCGGCAGCGCAACCTGACCGGAAACGAATGCCAGCTTTCCGGTTTCAACAATGGAGATCTGGGAGTAGCCGATGGCCGTTGCGTCCGGCAATGAGGGCGGGTTCATTCTTTTGATCGTTTGTGTCATGGTTCACTTCATTCGTCTGATTTAACAATTCGATGATTTAGAAAAACACTACAAATGTAGAGATTTTGTGGCAATGAAAAAAACGGACCGCCGAATGCTGATTTTGGATGCTGTCATTACGCTCCTCGCGGAAAGGGGCTTGGATGGCGTTACCCATCGTGCAGTCGACGAAGTTGCGAAGATTCCCCAAGGATCAACATCCTATTACTATCGAAGGAAGCCGGACCTTCTGAACGCGGCTTGCGAATACCTTGCGGAATTGCTCGAAAAGGACTGCGATGAGCTTCAAGTCGGTTTTTCCGAAAGGGCCGCAAGCGAAGGCGTCGATGCGGCGGTTGAATATGTGGCTGAGGAACTCGCAGATTATACCGATGGCGCCAGGCATTTGTTCCTGGCGCGCCTGGAATTGACTCTCGCAGCTGCGCGACAGGATTACCTTGCAGGTGCAGGCGAAAAGCTGGCTCAAGCGGCAAGAAGACCCATCGCATTTTTTCTGAAACTCATCTCAGGCGGCAGGACGGATGTACCGATCGAGACATGTGCGGGGCTTATCGATGGCATCTCTCTCATGTACGCCACCAACCAGGGCCCGAAACCGTCCAAGGAGCAAATAGCCTCCATATTCCGGACAGTCCTCGGTGAAAAGTGAACCTCAGCACGATCAAAGACCAGTCTGAATTCAATCGTCGGGCAGTTCTTTGATCGGGAAGTTTCAACAAGTGAAACCAGTGTTCTTGGTAAACAACTTGTTTATTTCAATTTTAGAAATAGATATATTTGTAAATAGTATCCCTAATTCTACTTATCTTTTTGGATTTTATGGCAAGGTTTTAGTCTTTGTTTGTATTTGTCACACATACTCATCGTCACGGGAGAGCTTGCTAAAAACAGGTCAAGAGTGAAATGACGATGAATGCGGCACAGGGCGCACTCGCAGAGACTTCGACAGCTTCAAAAGCTGAACCGGTAAAGGCTCCGGCGCTTGATGCAGACGGTCCGGCGCTCGCGCTTGCAGGCCTTCAGTTTTTCATAGCGGACATCAGCAAAAAGACACTGATTTGGCATGAAATCGGTTCCCAGAGCTTCAACAGTGAAGTGATGGACCTCCAGGAAGCGCCATCGAACCAGGCGTTGCGGCATTTGTCGCCGGAAGATCGGAAGACCATCTTGCATCTTGTACAAGGTGCGATCAGAGACGGACAGGCAGGTCCGTTTGATGTGGGCGGTGGTCCCGACCATCGCATTCCAGGCATTCCAATCGTTGCGTATCGCTATGAGTTGCCGGATGGAAAGATCCTGGCAATTTGTTTTCCTTCAATCGGACAAAGCGACGACAATCCCGGCCGGATCGCACTTGGCTTGGCGCCAATACTCCAGCACTTCGTTGCATCATCCACGCGTGTGGTGCTGCTGGTCGACAATTTCGGCTATGTGCGATTTGCCAGCGATGGCTTTTTGAAGAGTTTTCAAATTGACGATGCTCGACTGATCCTCGGACGCAATATCGCCCACATACAAAACAGGGTCGGCCGGACGATCGTTTCACTGTCACTCGCTTCACTGACGCGGCGTGCGAGCGCGACAGGCCGGGGCAAGTTTCTGCTTGCCAGCAACGAGAGCCTGGAGCTGAAATACGATGCCATGTATTTTCGGGTCGGCGGAACTGTGGGTGGAGTGCTCTTTTCAGCCGGTCATGCCGGTGGCGATGTCGATTTCACAAAAGTCTTTGAAATCTGTAGTGCTCCAATGCTGGTGATCAACACCAAGACCCGTATGATCATTGCAGCGAACAACGCGGCCATGAAAATCTACCATCTGACGTCAGATGCCATCGACAATCGACCGATTACCGAGACTCTGCTTCATGCCAATGATTACCAGGCATTGATCGGATCCGCCAAACAGGGCTCGGACGTTCCACTGTCGGTTTCGGTGAATATCCTCAACGGCCAAACCAAGAAGAAACGCTTCAAGTGTGCGCTGATTGATGAGACCACAAATGAGCCAAAACTGATCCTGGAAACGAGAAGCTGAGGATCGTTCAGTTCGTCTTCTCAGGCGGTTTCCGTTTCAGCTCAACGCGAACCCACATTTCGTCCTTGGGCCCATTGCGTTCAAGGCGTGGGCCGGTGAACCCCAAAGTAGACCCATAAGCGACAAACTCAGGCAGTGTCCCTCGGATCTCCACGGTTCTGACCTTTCGTTTTCCGAACAAATAGTCTGCTTCCAATCGTAAGGTGAGTTTCTTGTCTTGCGAGACGACGCCGCGAAAATTCGCAAAGGGATTGCGATCGTCCTGACGGGAAGCACCGGCAAGATTGGTCCAATCCAGGAGAAAAAACTGGCCATCGCGAAACCGGAGATCGGCCGAAGACAAATGAGTTCTCGCATTGACCTGATAGGGGTCTTCCGGGTGAGGGTTGAAGCGATGCACCTGGAGCTGCCAAAGGCCATCCAGCACCTTCGGCGTTTCCTCAAATACCTTGATCAGCTGCAAAAGTGCTGTCTGGTCGACGTAGCCGGTTTCCTCGATTTTCGTCGCAATCTGAAACTCGCGCAGGGCTGATCGCGACTTTGCACCAAAGACGCCGTCTTCGGTGCCAGCGTCGTGACCAAGCATGTTCAGGGCTGTTTGAATTTTCTTATATCCCTCAACACCCAAGCCCAGGCTCTGCTCGATCACGTCCGGTGCTGTACTGGCGACTGTCAGGGGCGCGCCCGTTCGGCTTGCCTCGCTCATGCGATCCAAAAGCGTCTGTGCTGATACGGTCAGTTCCGTCTGCTCTTGTGAGGCTCTGCTCGAACCGGATGTTTTCTTCTGCTGCAATTCCTTCAAAAGGCTGTCTGCGACATCTGAAGCGGCGGTTTTCGGGAACTGCTCAAGAATAGTCCGGTAGCCGATAACCGTATTGTTCCTGACGGCTTCCTTGAGTGCGAGCGTGGCTGCAGCTTCCCGCTCAACATCGTTGTCATAGGTAACCACAGGGGCGACCAAAGCGCTGTTGTGAAAGAAGTAGAACTCTGATGACATGGAAGCGACGACTTCTGGCCGCTGTTGATGCCCGGTAGCCTCAAGCACATCACGCGTGACCCGTTTCAGCATCGTCGAGACTTCAATATTCGGAGTGACAATGTGCTTTGCGAGCGCTGTCGTGAAGGGAGAATTGTGGGTGTCGCCATCCAGCGCGACTTCATTCGGTTTCGTCGCAAACGCAACGAGAGAATTGGCAGTTTGCTCTGGGACCGCCAGGCCACGGCTTAGGCCAAGCGCACGCGCTCGCCCGGCAAGCTTCTGTCTCAGATTGTCGGCAAACGGATTGTTTCTGCAGGCATCGATGAATACAAGGCTCAATGGCACGTGTGTTTCCATCATGCCAATGATCTCGTTGAGGTTCTTGCCGCTCGTGACAACATCCTGCTGGTCTATGATGGCTGCGTCCGTCGCAAGCAGGAAGTTCTCTTCGCGAAACTGCATTCCGTGGCCTGCATAATAGAACATGCCAGTCGAGGCGGATTGCAGATCCGTTTCGAATTTTCTCAAAGCAGCAGTGAATTTTTCAAAGCTTGCGTCTCTGACCAGATGCACACGAAATCCGAGATCCGTCAGTTTGTCCGCGATCAGGGTTGCATCGTTGATGGGGTTGCTCAATTGAGTTGCGTGGCGATAGCTGGCATTTCCGATCACGAGCGCGACACGGTCGCTTGCTGCCAAAGACGCGACAGGCTGCCAGAGCATGCCCAGGACCAATAGGAAAAGCAGTGTTGGTTTTTGCATTGAGCCCCCGTTCGATGCACCGGACCGGAAGATGCCATTTCTTCGTCCTCAAAGAGATCATGGGACGGTGCGGCGTGACCCGTCAAGGCATGGCAGACGCTGCGTCAGCGGCACGGCGTTTCGTTATCTTGGGAACGACAAGCAAAGACTGCCAAAAACCGCAGCTTGAAACGCAAGGGCTTTTCCTTGGTCAGCGTCAGAGAATTGGCTCATGGGTCTTGTCATCCTCGGTCAGCGGTTTTAGGGTCCGCGCGCTGTTATTCCCGTTTCCCCCTGGAGGACATTATGGGCTTTCTTGCTGACGCATTGGCGCGTGTTCAACCTTCTGCGACCATCGCCGTCACCAACAAGGCGCGCGAGCTTAAAGCCGCAGGCCGCGATGTGATCGGTCTCGGTGCTGGCGAGCCGGATTTCGACACGCCGGAAAACATCAAGGCGGCGGCCATCACGGCAATCAACGAAGGCAAGACCAAATACACGGCTGTGGACGGTATTCCGGAGTTGAAGGCGGCTATTGTCGACAAATTCAAGCGGGAAAACGGCCTTGACTATGAGACCAACCAGATCACCGTCGGAACCGGCGGCAAGCAGGTACTCTATAATGCCCTGATTGCGACCTTGAACCCTGGTGACGAGGTCGTCATTCCGACGCCTTACTGGGTCAGTTATCCTGATATGGTGCTTTTGGCAGGTGGTGAGCCGG
Source organism: Labrenzia sp. THAF82 (assembly GCF_009363435.1). Taxonomy (GTDB): domain Bacteria; phylum Pseudomonadota; class Alphaproteobacteria; order Rhizobiales; family Stappiaceae; genus Roseibium; species Roseibium porphyridii. The sequence goes on from NZ_CP045354.1 coordinate 2,161,789, forward strand.
TGATCGTGGAGGCTGATAAATCAACCTTCAAGATCACACCTGAAGCTCTCGATGCCGCAATCACTTCGCGCACGAAATGGCTTATCTTCAACTCTCCGTCCAACCCGTCAGGCGCTGCCTATACGAAGGCTGAGTTGCAGGCGCTTTGCGATGTGCTGGTCAAGCATCCTCAAGTGTGGATCATGACCGACGACATGTATGAGCACCTGGTCTATGACGATTTCCAGTTCACCACGCCGGCACAAGTAGAGCCTTCACTTTATGATCGCACCCTGACGGTCAATGGTGTCTCCAAGGCCTATGCCATGACCGGTTGGCGCATCGGCTATGCCGGCGGCCCGGCCGAGCTCATCAAGGCAATGGCAAAGGTGCAGTCGCAATCGACATCAAACCCCTGCTCGATCGCCCAGTGGGCTGCGGTGGAAGCACTGAGCGGTACACAGGATTTCATTCCGAAAAACAATGAAGTCTTCAAGGCTCGGCGTGATCTTGTCGTTTCCATGCTCAATCAGGCCAACGGCATCAGCTGTCCGGTTCCGGAAGGCGCATTTTACGTATTCCCGTCTTGCGCGGGAACAATCGGGCGTACGGCTCCGTCCGGCAAAGTCATTGAGACGGATGCAGACTTCGTCACTGAACTCCTGGAGAGCGAAGGTGTTGCAGTTGTTCATGGCTCGGCGTTTGGTCTTGGTCCGAACTTCAGAATTTCCTATGCAACGTCTACGGAAGCGCTTGAAGAAGCCTGTACGCGTATTCAGCGGTTCTGTGGCAACCTGAAATAGTCATGTTGCCGATAGGCGCATGACGGATAAAGGAGCGGCTTTTGCCGCTCTTTTTTTGATTGGATCAGGTCCCGCCTTTGTCGGTGTTTCGGAACAACAACCAGCCGGCCAGAAACGCGATGAGATCACCAAGAACGGTCACAAGCCGAAACAGAGCGGCTGCCAAAAGTGCGGTGTCTTGCATTTGCAGGCTGCTGAGAAGTGCAAAGAGGGTTGCTTCGCGCGTTCCCAGACCTCCCGGGGAGCCGGGTGTCAGATACCCAACAAGCCAAGCGAGGATTGCACTGCCGGCGAGGGCAGCCACCGGTGCAGGGGAGAGCATTAAAAAAATTGCCGCAAATACTGTGCCGAGAAGTCCCATGAACAGGACAGACAGACCAAGACTGAAGGACAGATCCAACAGGACGGGCCGCAACTTCAGGCCCAAACGGTCTGAGAGGCCGACCGCAATCGCACTTGAGGCAAGAATTGCAAAACTTCCCAACCACCAAAGCCAAATTGGAATGAAGGGAAGGACCGCGCCAAGCTGGCCTGCACAACCCAGGATCATGATTGCCACGATGGCACCTGAGGGAATGATCGCCATTTCAAGCAAGGTTGCCTGAACGATATGACCGTCTTTCAAACCGTTGTCGCGAACATAGAGCCCGCGACCGATCAGATGAGCAACATTGCCTGGGAGATATTTGGCAACCTGTGTGATCAGAAATGAAGCGTAGGCCAGCTTCCGGTGAAGTGTACCGAATAGCTTCAAGATCCAATGCCAGCATTCTGCCAGAAGCAGCAGGCCCAGCGCGTAAATGAGAGCAAGGCTGAACAGGAGCGCTACATCTTGGCCTGTTGGGCGCCACCCGGAAATTCCGGACCAATGCTTGCGCAACTCGAATGCAAGAAAAATCAATGCTGCCAGAAGCACAAAGCGTCCCACCCAAACGGCGAGCTTCTTCAAATTTGCTCGTTTGGCCAAGGCAGTCATTTCTTGCTCCGGCAGCGTCCTCACGGATTTAGACCTCTATGTCTTTGCCGTGCGTTTCGGTGAAAATGTCAACAAGGTGGTCTCGTCCGGATAGGGGAGCGAAGGCGTCAAACCTGCAAGATGCCGAGCAGCCAGACCGGAGGCGGCAATCGACTGCCGGTAACGTTTGCGCTTCGAGTTGTCGAAGACAATCAAACCATCTGGTTTCAGGCGAGAGACTGCATGTTCCAGACATGCGCCGCGTGCACGACCGTCAATGACGATGAGGTCAAAGGCTTCATCCTGATCGAGGATCGATTTGGCATAGTCCTCGAATGATAATCCATTGTGACCGGGTTTGACCGAAAGGTACCGTGAGTCCGTTTTTGCTTGCACTTTCAAGGGCTCAATGAGGATGTGCGATAGGTTTGTTGCGCTGTTGGCCATGGCAAGCCGTGTTTGGACCAGAGAGTGCCAGCCGGCGTCGTGTTCTACACTGACCACGGTTCCAGCTCGCTTGGCCAGCCAAACGGTACTGGCGCCGGATCCATATTCAAAAACCCTTGCTTTTGACCTCGAAGCGAGGAAAGCCTCGGTTTCGTCGATTGCCCTATAGGTCCACCAAGGCACATCGAGGTCGATCAGGCCGTCGATATCGTGAATGGCAAACAGACTTCTGAGCCAGTGGGCGAACCGATGTTTCTTTGCCGAAGACTGCAGCCAGGACAGCAGCCCGGTGGCTCGGGCAAGTGGGTGCACAGCGCGGACGGCGCCGACATAGAGTTGTTTGGCACTAGGCATTGGTGTGATGGCCCTGGATAACGTCAATGTCCGATCCTCGGCGGACGGCAGATCCGCTCAGTGTCAGCGTCTGAAAAGTCTTTCTGGCCAGTCAGGTGCCGGCATTCTTCCATGCTCCAGAAGGGTTTGCTCTGAGGTGCCATCTGGAAACCGCGTAGCTGGGCGACGGTGCTGGCGGACACGGCAATTCCGATCAGGAAGGCGGCTATCAGTGCGACCTTCAAAAACAGTCCGGACTTGCCTTTGGCGAACAGTTTTGCAATCGCAGATGCTCCCAGGAGCGCCAGAAGCGCGAGCAAAGGCCAAAGATCGACCCGATAGCGCAGCGTTATGGTTCCGTAGGCCAGGGTCAGTCCGGCGATTGCGAACCCGCCAGCCAATGGTATAGCCATGCGACGCCAGACCTGTCCGCCGGCCGCAGGTGCACTCACGGCAAACAGTATCCAGAGCGGCCAAAGAAACACCATGCCGACATAAGGACTTTCAACGCGAATAAAGCCGAGGTCTTGCGCCAGCGTCGATCTGACCGATGCGTGAAACGCTTCGCTGACTGCCTGGAGCTGACCCGTTACGGCGGGAATGTCGAACAGATAGATCGTCGCGTTGTGCGGAATACGCTTGATATTGAACTTGCCGTGGTCTTTGAACGCCTGCGCTCTTTCGCTGTCGGTGTCCTCAGCACCCCAGTAGACAAATCCGTATTGAACGTCGCTTTGGGAGAAGCTGCCATGGGTCTCGGTGGGAGATCCGAAGCGGGCCGCGTTCAGGCCGAGGTAACCTGCGCCGCCTGCACCCATAATTGCCAGAGCGATCACAATCCGCAGAAAATGCATGCGCAGCGACATCCAGGCGAGCAAGCCAAGGGCAAGTATTGTTGCGAAATAGAGCCCGATTGCAACGTTTGGCCTGGCGTGTAGTGCCAGCGCTGCAAGTGCTGCGCAGGGTAGGACTGTTTTCCAGAGAGGCCATTCGCCAAAGGCGACGTTGGCCCAAATCAATATGAAGAGGCTTGTTGCTGCAAACGCCAAGGCAATGGGTTCGTGATAAAAGGACGTGCTTGCGCACAGCAAAAATCCCGGTGACCCGAACCAGATCGCTATGCCGAGCATTCGGCTGAGCGTGAGGCCTCGACTGCCGAGTTGTTCCAATGCTCCTGACGTTGCCTTGTGGAACGCTGCGTGAAGACCGAGTGTTCCGAGGCAGGACCATAACCAGATTGCCAGCGGTGCGAGAGAATAGGTCTCAAACGGCCAGATCCAACCAAAGACAAAACGGGGTATCAGCGGACCGACGCCATGGTAGAGATAGGCAATCCCGTCCGGGGTATAGTGTCCTTCAAATTGTGCCACGCGCGCAGGCAGGTCCATTCGCCCGTCCAAAAGCGCAAGAAAGTATTCGTCGTAGAGGTTTTGCCCGAGCGGAAAACCGTCAACGCTTTTCAGCAAACCAGTCGCCAGCAATGCGTAAAGGACCATGCCGATGGCGATCAGGTCCCATGACTTTCTTAGCGGCATTGGGTTGGCAGACCCGGTGATTTCACTGGATATCGTCATCGCGCTGGCCACTGGATTGAATTTGCGGGTTGGCCGGCGGCGGCTGGGTATCTTGTTCCAGACGGCGGAGGCGCTGAAGAACAGATTCCGTCAATCGACGATTTGTTGCCAACGCATCGCTCAGGAACGCGATGACGACCGTGATATAGCCCGCCAGGAGAAACATGCTGCCCAGAACGAGCGACTGAATTCTGCCGTCACCATCGCCAATAGCGTAAAAATAGAGAAACCTCACAACCGGCAGAAGACCGATTGTAATCATCAAGATGCCTGCCCAGAGAAAAGCACTGAGCGAACGGTACATGAAATAGCTGCGCAGGATCGTTACGAGCTGCTTTTGCAAGAACCGAATGGTGGATTTTGCCAGCCGCGATGGGCGGGTTGTCGGGTTTGTCGACACTGGAACGGACACCACTTTCAGTCCGTGCTGGCCGGCGTGGATCAGCGTCTCGGTGGTATAGCTGAATCTGGTCATGACATTGATCGTAAGGGCCGCATCGCGTGAGTAGGCTCTGAAGCCTGAGACCGCATCGCTTACATCAACTTGAGCGAGACTGCGCACCACATGCGTCCCGAACTTTTGCAGTTGTCGTTTCGCCCAGGAGAATTCACGATTTTCACCGGGGTTGCGGTCGCCAATCGCGATATCTGCTCGATTTTCGACGATGGGTCTTACCAGGTCGGGGATGGATGCGCCCGAATACTGATTGTCACCGTCCGTGTTGACGATGATATCTGCTCCGAGATTGAGGGCGGATTCGATGCCGGACTGGAAGCTTCTCGCCAACCCCTTGTTGTGACCGTTTTGTATGATGTGGTCGACACCGCAGGCGATCGCTGTATCGACCGTGTTGTCGGTGGAGCCGTCGTCAATGACCTGGATTTCGACTTTGTCGATACCTGGAATGGATCTGGGTATTTCCGCAACAACAAGCGGAAGCGTTTTTTCTTCGTTGAAGCACGGAATTTGAACGATCAGTTTCATGAACGACACTATGCAAACATCTGACAAACGGTCTTGAGTTTCCCTGCTAATGTTCCAAGCCAGAAAACCCCCTCCCAAGCATCGTTACAATTAGATATTACAGTTTAAGAAATGGATAACTTTGGTGATTTTAAATAATCGATAGTCTTCTGATTTTTTCTTCGTGTTTTATAAATAAATTTCAAATTTATATTTTGAGAATTCTTGGCTATCGCCTGTTTTGACGATGTCGGATCACATCCTTCAAGCTTCATTCAAGTGTAGGTCAAGAATTGAAGGCTATAGGTGACAGCCCAGCAGGCAGCATCGACCAAGTTTGACCACTTGGGATGCTGGCGATGCATTGTACTGCCCAGCAATTGTCCTGCGGTCGAAAGGCAGGAAAGCAGGCTATTCCACTTGTGATGGGGTACGACTTTTGCGTGTTTAAAATTTTGCCGCGATTTTGACTTGATGCCGACCCATATGGTGACGATGGCCAGGCTTCTCTTCCTGAGAGCCTGCCGGCATTCAATACCAGGAGTTTCAGAATGCGTTTTTCTAGATTTGGTTTTGCTGTGGCCGCTGTTCTTTGTGCAGGAACGGCTCTCGCCTCCGAGAACACGCCAACTGTCGAAATTGGGACACTTAATTGTCTGTTGGAGGGAGAGCACAATTTCATCGTTGGTTCTTCAGCTACGCTCGGCTGTAGCTTCAAACCTGCCGATGGCGGAACGGTCGAATACTACAAGGGTAAAGTGCGGGACTATGGCCTCGATATCGGAACTACCAAGGAAGCCAACCTTGTTTGGGGCGTCCTAGCACCCTCTGCGGATCGCAAGCCGGGCCTGTTGGCGGGGACCTATGGCGGTTTGACCGCAGGCGCGAGCCTGGGGGCAGGCATCAAAGCCAATGCTCTTATCGGGGGGCTTGACCGGTCAATCGCGCTGAATCCGTTCAGCCTGGAAAGTCAAACGGGCACCAATTTGACCATCGGTGTCAGCAAGATGACGCTCGAACCCATAAACTGAACCGAAAGGCGAAGCCCGTTTCCGACTGGAACGGGCTTTGCGCTCACTTGTCTTACCAAATTTCGTTTGGCCGGTTACCTGTTCTGGCAGCTCTCGTTTGCCCCTGCGCAAGGGTTCGATGAGACATCCGGACGGGTGTTGGCGCGGTTGATCTGATCCGTTCTGTTCAGCCGGTTTGCCCCTTCGATCTGTTGACGGGTCGAGAACCCCGACTGCTGCCTGTTCCTGTTTTGGTTCAGCTGTTGCTGCGCTGAAGGCAGCAGGGACGAACCGGACTGTGGCAAGCCGCGAAGCTGGTTGTTCTGTGCGTTCGCTGTTCCCGCGAGAAGAGTGGCAACTAGCACTACCGTTGCTGCAGTCATCCGGGTCATGATGCTTGTTCCTGATTGTGATCAAGGTAAGGGCTTGCCGAGTGTATCGCTTGTCAGCCGACGTCTGATGCATGAACACGGTCTCGCTTGTCAGCCTGGTCGTTGGCATCCGTCCAGCAGACACAGCCGACGGGCATAATATCCGCACAGTTCCGAAGTTCATAATCCTGCTGTTAGCGCCAGACTAATGCATATGTGGGGACCTGATTGTGCGTTTTCCAGTGGAATGGCGGACCGAGAACCATCCGAATTGTTGCGCTGCGTCAATAATTCTCCTTGCGTTCAGCTCCTTTTCGGCGCGACGATGAAAGACCGCCCCCGGTCGATGTGCCTTTCAGTTGGGGCTTGGTGCTTAAGAGTACCGGGTTTTTGGGCCTTCGATCCCATCCGGGCGAGACGCGGCGGGCCCGCGTCCAACCGAACCGGCCTTGCCGCGTAGTTTTAGGGGCTCCCCCCTCAAACACGAGAGGCACATTATGGCAATCGGAACAAACGGAAGAGGAAACGCCGCCGGCACTACGCCGCGCTGTATTGCACTAGTTGGTCCGTTCGGCAGCGGCAAAACCAGCTTGCTGGAAGCCCTTCTCGCGCGAACCGACAAAGTTGCGCGTCAGGGGTCAATCACGGATGGCAACACGGTCGGCGACGCTTCGCCGGAAGCACGTGCGCATGGGATGAGCGTTGAAATAAATGTCGCCGATGCAGACTATCTGGGCGACCGCTTCGTCTTTGTTGACTGTCCGGGGTCAGTTGAATTCCTGAGCGAGATGGACGGAGCCCTAAGCGGAGCCGACATGGCCATCGTCGTCGCGGAGGATGACGAACGCAAGGTTCCGGCCTTGCAACTCATACTGAAAGCTCTTGAAGCCCGCGCCATTCCGCGGGTTTTGTTTTTGAACAAGATCGACAAAAGTACCCGTCGGGTGAGAGATGTGCTCAGCGTGTTGCAGCCGGCCTCGGCAGTTCCGCTGGTGCTTCGACAGATACCTATCTGGGAAGACGGTCACGCGACCGGGTTTATCGATCTGGCGCTTGAAAGGGCCCATGTCTATCACGAGAAGGAACCAAGCACGCAGATCGACATGTCCGATGAGGATCTGGCGCGTGAACATGAAGCGCGTTTCACGATGCTGGAGCATCTGGCAGACCACGATGACGACCTCATGGAAGCGCTGCTGGAAGACATTGCACCGGATCGCGAGCAGATTTTTGCCGATCTCGTCAATGAAATGCAGGATGGTCTTATCTGTCCTGTCTTCTTCGGGTCAGCCGAACATGGAAATGGTGTCAGCAAGCTGCTGAAGGCGCTTCGTCATGAAGTTCCGGTTGTCGATCGGCTGAGGGAACGCGTTCTGGACGGCGACAAAAAAGCGGCCCTGCAGGTGATCAAAACGCTGCACACTCAACATGGCGGGAAACTCTCCATAGCGCGCATTCTGGACGGTCAGCTTTCCGACGGCGACAGCCTGTTTCTCAATGGTGAAACAGAAATCAAGGTGTCTGGTCTTTTCAACGTTTTCGGCCAACATGCCGCCAAGATCGCAACCGCAGGCAAAGGAGATCTGGTTGCCCTTGGCCGGCTTGAACATGTCCAGACGGGCGACCTTATTGCCTTCGAGGCAGGCAAAATCGCAGCCAAGCCGGCTGATGAGAGACGCAGTCCGGTACTTGCAACAGCAATTGCAGCGGCGCAGCGCAAAGATGAGGTTCGATTGTCGACCGCACTGACAAAGCTTGCCGAGGAAGATCCGTCGCTCACGATCAGTCAGAACCAGACAACAGCAGAAACACTGTTGGCAGGACAGGGTGAGATGCATTTACGGGTTGCCCAGGAAAGGCTGGCCGGAAAATACGGCTTGGACATAGCTGCCCATGCGCCGCATGTACCTTACGCCGAGACGATCCGGACCAGCACAAAGGTGCGTGGCCGGCACAAGAAGCAATCCGGAGGGCACGGCCAGTTCGGTGATGTCGTGCTCGAGATCGCACCGTTGCCAAGGGGCGAGGGTCTTCAATTCAGCGATACGATCACCGGTGGCGTTGTTCCCAAACAGTATATTCCTTCAGTGCGGGACGGTGTCATGGACGCGCTCGGACAAGGTCCGCTTGGCTTTCCGGTGGTTGATGTTTCCATCTGTCTGACGGATGGGTCCTATCATTCCGTCGACAGTTCGGACCAGGCATTCAGGATGGCGGGTATCCTTGCCATTCGTGAAGGACTGAAAGATTGCAAACCGGTGTTGCTCGAGCCGATCCACAAAGTGACGATTGCCTGTCCGAACGACGCGACTGCCCGAGTGAATGCGATTGTCTCGGCCAGACGCGGTCAACTGCTCGGGTTCGACGCCAGGCCGGACTGGCCAGGCTGGGACGAGGTTCAGGCCCTGATGCCCGAAGCGGAGATCAGCGATCTGATCGTCGAGCTGCGGTCTGCAACGGCAGGGGTTGCCAGCTATATGTCGGCGTTCGACCATCTGGCGGAACTTTCCGGCAAGGCGGCAGATCAGGCTCTGCAGCGGTCAGGCAAGCAGGCCGCCTGATACGGGAATAGCGACTGAATGAGAGGGCAACTTTCCCTCTCGTTCTTTTCAACTGGTTGTCGGGAGACTGCAGCTACCACTTTGCTGCTAATTGGACGTCGTTCACATTCGTATTGCTAATGGTCACCAGGGCGTTATTTGCCATTGAACACCGATTTCGGTTCTCTTCAGGGCAAACAGGAGCCTGAGAATGAATATATTGAAAAAGCGCAGCTGGGCGATTCCCGAGCGCGAAGCGACGCCGGAACATGTCTTCCTGAACCGTCGGCAGATCCTCGCAGGTCTGGCCGGTAGCGGCGCTCTGCTGGGCACAGGTCTTGGACTACGTCCGGCCTTTGCTGAAGAAGACCCAAGTGCGGGCCTCTATCCAGTGAAGCGTAACCCAGCCTTCACACTTGATCGCGACCTGACTGATGAGGAAGACGCGTCCACTTACAACAACTTTTACGAATTCGGCTCACACAAGCAGATCTGGCAGGCCGCGCAGGAACTCCAGATCCGGCCGTGGACGGTCACGCTAGATGGTCTTGTCGACAATCCGCAGATCGTGGATATCGACAAGCTCCTGAGTCAGATGCCACTCGAAGAGCGGCTTTACCGTCATCGTTGCGTGGAAGCCTGGTCGATGGCCGTGCCTTGGTCGGGATTTGAGCTTTCCGAACTGGTGAAGCTGGCCAGTCCCAAATCAAATGCGAAATACCTTCGATTTGAAACCTTCCTTGATCCCTCGGTCGCGAGTGGACAAAAACAGTCCTGGTATCCGTGGCCTTATGTTGAAGGCCTGACGCTGGAAGAGGCCACCAATGAACTGGCCTTCATGGCGACGGGCGTTTACGGCAAACCGCTCGCGAATCAATTCGGAGCGCCGATCCGTCTGGTCACACCATGGAAATACGGTTTCAAGTGTATCAAGTCCGTCGTGCGCATCACCTTCACGGAAGAGCGGCCTGTCAGTTTCTGGGAAGAAATTCAGCCCAAAGAATACGGCTTCTGGGCCAATGTGAATCCTTCGGTTCCGCACCGCCGTTGGCCACAAGACTCCGAGCGTTTGCTTGGGACGGATCAACGCCGACAGACACTTCTTTACAACGGCTATGAAGAACAGGTTGCCGGGATCTACAAGAACATGACGGGCGAATTGCTGTTCATGTAAATGCAGATCGGCGCATTGTGCGCTGCAATATAGTATAGGCAAAAAAAGAGCCGGGTCTTTAAGGACCCGGCAGTTTGTTTTGATTCACTGAAAACAGTAGAATCACCTTCCAGAGGGGAACAGCTGGTCTGGACATCACTGGGAGGAGGACGTGACGCCCGCGTGACCAACAGTACTGCTTATATGCAGTGCACAAGCTGCATAAACAAGAGGCAGCCGCGCAGACCTGCTATGCATTTTTCGCAGGGCTGATGTCCGGAAAATTCGTTTCAAATTTAAACTGAGCAAATTCAACGCCTTAGAAGGCCTGTTTTGAACCCGAATACTGCATTCAAGTTCGAATTTTGTATAAAATTATTTTTGGACAAAGCGGATTTTTATGGCCATTTCCTCAGAGAGCCCTGAACGAAGTGCTCAAATTCTGCACCCTTGTAGCCTGAATTACGAGCAGTTCAGGGGCGAGCAGTTCAGGGGCGAGCAGTTCAGGGGCGAGCTGACAGGGGCGAGCTGACAGGGGCGAGCCGACAGAGGCGAGGGGGCCAGCAGGACGCTTGCCAGGTCAATAAACCCAATTCTCGGCGTTGGTCAGCAAGAACTCACGAAACGCTGTGACACGCGCCGTGTTCTTGAGTTCCGAAGGATAAACGAAATACGTGTCGAATGACGGCACCTTGTCTTCTTCTTCCGTGATCACCGGAACCATGTTGGACGCATGATCGATGATATAGTCCGGCAGCATTGCGATGCCGACACCTGATTGAACAGCTCGCTTGATGGCAACCAGATTGTTCACCTTGAGCGCTGAGCGACGCGGATCAGTCGAGCTTCGACCGGCGGTCTCCAGCCAATTCATGGATCGCAAATAGGCTGGTGCCTGTTCGCCAAACGTGATGATACGGTGGTTGTCGATGTCTTCGATCGTGGACGGTGCGCCAAAGCGGTGCAGATATTCCGGCGCGGCGAAAACGTGAAAGTGCACGGTGAAGAGTTTGCGCTGGATCAGATCCGGCTGAGTGGGCTGGCGCAGCCGGATAGCGACATCTGCCTCACGCATACCAAGATCAAGCTCGTCATCGTCAAAAATCAGATGCAGGTCGACGTCTGGGTATAGATCGATGAAGTTCTTGATGCGTGACGTGAGCCAGGTGGACCCCAGACCTACCGTCGTGGTGACGCGCAGTGCTCCTGAAGGTTTTTCCTTGCTGTCGGTCAGGCTTGTCTGAACCGCTTCGAGTTTCATCAACACATCTGATGCGGTCCGGTAGAGCAGCTCCCCTTGTTCCGTCAGCAATAGACCGCGTGCGTGGCGATGAAAGAGCGGGACTCCGAGATCCTGCTCAAGCGCACTGACCTGCCGGCTGACGGCGGACTGGCTCATGTGCAGGCTGTCGCCGGCATGAGTGAAGCTGCCAGCCTGAGCGGCCGCATGAAAAATTCGCAGTTTGTCCCAATCCATGCGTGCCCCTCCACAGGACGTAGCGGGCCCGGCAGTTTCGGGCCCGACGGCGGGCTATTCAGCCGCCTGTTGGGTGGTTTCGATCTCGTGTTCGGCCAAAAATTTCTCTGCTTCAAGCGCTGCCATGCAGCCCATACCGGCGGCGGTTACGGCCTGGCGATAGATGTCGTCCGTCACATCACCGGCTGCATAGACACCCGGGATAGAGGTCTTTGTCGAGTCCGGTGCCGTTTCCAGGTAGCCGTTGGGCTTCAACCCAAGCTGATCCTTGAAGAGTTCCACGGAAGGTGCGTGACCGATGGCAATGAAAACACCGTCAGCGGAGATTTCCTGAGTGCTGCCGCTCTGGGTGTTCTTGAGACGCACGCCGGTTACGGCCTTCGGTTCGCCTCCACCCAGTATTTCATCAACCTGATGGTCCCAAATCACTTCGATTTTCGGGTTCTTGAACAGACGATCCTGAAGGATCTTTTCCGCGCGCAGATTGTCTCTGCGGTGAACAAGGGTCACCTTGGACGCAAGATTTGCCAGGTAGAGCGCTTCTTCAACTGCTGTGTTGCCACCGCCAACAACCACGACTTCCTTGTTGCGGTAGAAGAAGCCGTCGCATGTCGCACATGCCGAAACGCCAGCCCCCATATAGTCCTGTTCCGACGGCAGCCCGAGCCAGCGTGCTTGCGCCCCGGTGGCGATAACAAGCGTATCGGCGGTGAAGACAGTACCGCTGTCGGCCTCTAGGCGGAAAGGACGCTGGGACAGGTCAGCCTTGGTGATTGTGTCGTAGACAATCTTCGTGCCGACATTTTCAGCTTGCTTTTGCATCTGTTCCATCAGCCAAGGGCCCATCACGGGATCGGCGAAACCAGGGTAGTTTTCAACGTCCGTTGTGATGGTCAGCTGTCCGCCTGGCTGAATGCCAGCGACAAGCGTCGGCTCGATCATTGCGCGCGCGGCATAAATGGCAGCCGTATATCCGGCCGGCCCGGAGCCGATGATCAGAAGTTTGCTGTGTTCTGTGCTCATGGTCGCCCCTTTGTCCTGTTCAAGTGTTCTTGCCTGGCGGCGAAAAATCAGTCTGCCGGCTCGTTGTTGTCATTCCGTCGCAGTGCCGCGTAATCGGCAAGGATGCGTTCGGCAATAACGGGCGTGGCATCTATCGGCTCGTAGGTAGTGGTTTTCAGCGCACCTGGAAAGGGGTGAATCGCACCCAGTCGCTGCAAAGTCCCCAAAAACCGGGTGATTTTTGCGTGACCACCGCCTGGATGAAAGACATGAATGGGTTTGCCGGTGGCGGTCGCTTCGCCGATCATGTTGGTGGAGTCGGCTGTGGCAACGATCGCATCGGCCTTCGCCAGAAAAGTCCCATAGGGGTTCGGAGGTTCGCCCGTCCAATAAAGATGTCCCCCGGACTTGGCGAGACTGGCAAGCCCATAGGCCAGACCCGGTGGCGTACGCCGGGAGGCGGTGATCATCAGACTGGCGCCCTGATGGGCAATTTCCCGCAAACCGGTCAGGAGGATGTTCTGGTCGTCTTCGCTGAAGGTGTGATGTCGGCTGTCGCCACCGATCAGCACTGCGACTCGCGGCGTGGCGAGTTTGTCTATTTCCGGCGACTTTTGCGCTCTTAATTCATCCAGTTTGGATACAGAAAAGCGGTGTGGAGACGTCGGTGTTACGAGAACATTGCGACCACGTAGCGCGTCATGCTCAGGGACCCAGATCAAGTCTGCGCTGTCCGGTCCGGTCCGAGGGTCCTTCAAGAAAACCGTGAATGTGTATCCTTTGGAGCGCCGCTTGATACGCCGAAGGTAAGCCACAGCCCTGCGGCCGGACGCAATAGCCAAATCCGGGTAGGGAGGCGCGATCGGGCTCCCTGGCCTCTTCTCCCACTCACGAGGATCAGTCGGACCAAATGGCAGCCACCAGGAAAAGGGCGGACGTGGAGAAATTGTGCGGGTTTCGAAGGGCACGCAAAGGGCTTCAGCAACACCTGCACATTGCGCAATATCACCGGCCTTGCCGTCGGTGAGAACCCAAATCGAGGACGGGGAAATCTCCGGCATGGTTCGCATTGTCGGGAGGGGTTCCCCTATCGTAATCTTTCGAAATCGTGCGCAATTTTGTTATAGTCTTGCACAAACGCGCAAAAAATCATACTCCGGCACAAGGACAGACACGTTAGCGCGGGACGGTTCGCGCCCGCAAGACGCCAATGCGCCCCGGGTGAATCATCCACATCTTGGTCCATCCCGGACGACCCAAGGCGGAGCTAAAAGGAGACGGATTTGAAAGCGCGGCTCGATGCCATTGACTGGCAGATCCTGAAAGAATTGCAAGCGGACGGGCGAATGACCAACGTGGAGTTGGCGCGGCGCGTCGGCATATCCGCTCCACCGTGTCTGCGCCGGGTGAGGGCGCTCGAAGAGGCCGGACTGATTCTCGGATATAGGACGCTGCTGGATGAAAAGCAGCTTGGCTACGACGTCACCGCTTTTGCCATGGTGGGTTTGCATAGCCAGACTGAGGCCGATCTGATCGCGTTTGAGGAAACAGTCCAGAAGTGGCCGCTCGTGCGAGAGAGCTACATGTTGTCCGGCGAGGTTGATTTCCTGTTGAAATGTGTCGCGCCAGACCTGCAGACGTTCCAGAATTTCGTCATCCGGGAACTGACGGCAGCTCCAAATGTCGACAGCGTGCGTACGGCCCTGACAATCCGTCGGACCAAAGATGAGCCTGTCGTACCAATCGATTGAATTTTACCTGAGGCCGGTCAGTCCTTCCGGTCACCGATGTTGCTGAGGCGCTTGCGCAGGCGGCCCATTACCGAAATATCCCTGAGAGCGGTTGCCACCAGCGTGAAGGCAACGCTGAGAAGTGCACAGGTGGTCAGGATGGCGATCGGCAGCCATTGATCGTAGTGGAATGTGTTCAATGCCTGGTCAACCGGCTCCAAGCCGGAATAAAGACGCCCGCGCATGGTGTCGCGGAAGGTGCCAAGTTCCAGGGATCCTTGCTTGAAATAGCGAAGGCCGAGGACCAAAAGTATCACCGACATGGCAAGCGCTACCAGAAAGCCGAAAACACGCAGGGCAAATCCAAACGAATTCTCGTGCCTGCGCTTGATCAGGCGTTTGAATGCCAGTCTCTCGCGACCAGTCAGCTTGGAGAACGCAAACCAGCGATAGGCCCACAATGGAACCGAGATCACCAGCAACCATACGCCAATTGCATGAAAGACCATCACTTGCTCTCCGACACGTGCCGGTTGCTACTTTAGCGATAGACCGGCAGGCGTCAAAGGGTAAAGCGGTAGAAAAGTTGCTTGAAAATGAGTTGCTTGCGAAGCTCTGGTCTACATGAACCTGACTTCGACGATCTCATAGGAGCGAGCACCGCCGGGAGCTGCAACTTCAACACTGTCGCCAACCGACTTGCCGATCAAAGCGCGCGCGATGGGAGACGAAATCGAGACCTTGTTGTGCTTCACGTCGGATTCGACGTCGCCAACGATCATGTATTTCTTTTCTTCTTCCGTGTCCTCGTCGATCAGGGAAACGGTCGCACCGAATTTGACGATCTCGCCGTCAAGTTTGGTCACGTCGATAACCTCGGCACGGGACAGCTTGTCTTCCAGTTCCGCAATGCGGCCTTCGTTCAGGCTCTGTGCTTCTTTGGCTGCATGGTATTCTGCGTTTTCCGACAGGTCGCCATGTGCGCGTGCTTCAGCAATGGCATCAACGATGCGCGGACGCTCAACCGTGGTACGTTCCTTCAGCTCATCCTGAAGCATTTTGTAACCGGCAGAGGTCATCGGAACTTTTTCCATGGGTCTCAGACCTTCAGCTTATTGGGTCCTCTTCTCATCTCTTCTTAAAGGACCGCGCTTCTACAAAAACAAACCAAGCCGGGAAAGGCGCGCTTTCCCGGCCGGTCAACGAGTATAATAGCCTCAGCCGAAGTAGGATTGTAAAGGTCTTACTTCAAGGCTCCCCGCCTTGTGGGCGGTTATTCCCTTGGCGGCAGCAACGGAACCCGAAAGCGTCGTGTAATACGGCACTTTATTCAGGAGAGCTGCGCGGCGCATCGACCGGCTGTCGGCAATCGCCTGCGCACCTTCCGTGGTGTTAAAGACGAGTTGAACTTCACCGTTCTTGATAGCATCGACGATATGGGGTCGGCCTTCAAGCACCTTGTTGATCTTCTTCACTGCAATGCCGTTTGCCTCGAGATATTTCTGTGTGCCGCCTGTGGCAATGATGTTGAAGCCAGCAGCTTCGAGGCTGCGGACCGCATCCATGACACCAGCTTTGTCGTCGTCGCGCATGGAGATGAAGACGGTGCCATTTCCCGGCACGCCCGTGCCGCTGCCAAGCTGTGCTTTGGCAAATGCCTGTCCGAAGGCCGTGTCGAGGCCCATGACCTCACCGGTGGAGCGCATTTCCGGACCAAGAATGGTGTCGACACCCGGGAAACGCGCGAACGGGAACACAGCTTCCTTGACCGCGATGTGATCGAGTTTTGCCTCGGAGAGGCCGAATGATGCCAGGCTCTCACCAGCCATGACCCGGCTGGCGATCTTGGCAATGGGCTCACCGATCGTCTTGGCAACAAAAGGCACCGTTCGCGAGGCGCGAGGGTTCACTTCAAGGACGTAGATTTCATCGCCTCTGATCGCGAACTGCACATTCATCAATCCACCGACTTCAAGCGCCAGGGCCAATGCCGTTGTCTGGCGCTTCAGCTCGTCGATGAGCTCTTGTTTCAAGGAGAAAGCAGGAAGAGAGCAGGCGCTGTCACCAGAGTGAATGCCGGCTTCCTCGATGTGTTCCATGATGCCGCAAACAAAGACGTCCTTGCCGTCGCAAAGCGCGTCGACATCAACCTCGATCGCACCGTCCAGATAGCGGTCGAACAAGAGGGGGTTGGTGCCCAGCACCGTATTGATCTGACCGGTCTTGTCGTTCGGATACTTGGCCCGAACTTCAGCCGGAACCAGTTCGGGCAAGGTGCCGAGCAGGTATGAATTGAGCGCTTCTTCGTCGCGAATGATCTGCATGGCGCGGCCACCAAGAACATAGGATGGGCGTACGACCAATGGCAGACCGAGCTGCCCTGCAATCAAACGGCCCTGTTCGACCGAGTAGGCGATACCGTTTTCCGGCTGTTTCAGGTCCAATTTGATCAAGAGCTTCTGGAAGCGGTCCCGGTCTTCGGCCAGATCGATCATATCGGGAGAGGTGCCGAGGATCGGCACGTTGGCCTTAACCAGCGACTGAGCCAGCTTGAGTGGTGTCTGACCACCGAACTGAACAATAACGCCGTGTAGCGTACCGTTCTCTTGCTCGCGACGTATGATCTCCAAGACATCTTCTGACGTCAGCGGCTCGAAATAGAGCCTGTCGGAGGTATCATAGTCCGTAGACACGGTCTCCGGATTGCAATTGACCATGATGGTCTCATACCCGGCGTCATCAAGCGCAAAGGCGGCATGACAGCAGCAATAGTCAAATTCAATGCCCTGTCCGATCCGGTTCGGTCCGCCACCCAAAATGACGACTTTCTTCCGATCGGACGGGTGGGATTCACAGGCCGGTTTGCCCATGAAAGGGGTTTCATAGGTCGAATACATGTAAGCGGTCGGGGAAGCGAATTCGGCTGCGCAAGTGTCGATGCGCTTATAGACCGGATGCACGTTCAGTTCCTGCCGCAACTTAACGATATCGTCTGCCTCAAGCCCTGCAAGGCTCGCCAGTCTTGCGTCCGAAAAGCCCATTGATTTGAGCTTGCGCAGGTTTGCCGCATCTTTCGGCAGACCAATGTTGCGCACTTTTGCTTCCATCGCCAGGATGTCGGCCATCTGTTCCAGGAACCAGGTGCTGATCCCGCTTGCCTGATGTGCTTCTTCCACGCTCATACCAAGACGCATGGCTTGAGCGACGTTCAAAAGGCGTGTCGGGGTCGCGGTTGAAACCGCGGCCCGAAGTGCATTGCGGTCATCGCCCTGGTCAAGCCCGGGGATTTCGGTTTCGTCGAGACCATTCAGGCCGGTTTCCAGACCACGAAGAGCTTTCTGCAGACTTTCATTGAAGGTCCGGCCGATGGCCATCACTTCGCCGACCGACTTCATTGCAGTGGTCAAGGTCGGGACAGACCCAGGGAATTTTTCGAAAGCGAAACGCGGGATCTTGGTGACGACATAGTCGATCGTCGGCTCGAAGGATGCAGGCGTGGCACCACCGGTAATGTCGTTTTCAAGTTCATCCAGCGTATAGCCGACCGCCAGTTTGGCCGCGATTTTCGCGATCGGGAAACCTGTTGCCTTGGAGGCAAGTGCAGACGAACGGGAAACCCTCGGGTTCATCTCGATCACCACCAGACGGCCGTTTTCGGGATTGACGGCGAACTGCACGTTCGACCCCCCCGTTTCCACACCGATCTCGCGCAGAACTGCGATCGAGGCATCGCGCATGATCTGGTATTCTTTGTCCGTCAGCGTCAGTGCCGGTGCAACGGTGATTGAATCTCCGGTGTGAACGCCCATTGGATCGACGTTTTCAATCGAGCAAATGATGATGCAGTTATCCGCTTTGTCGCGGACCACTTCCATCTCATATTCCTTCCAGCCGAGCAGGCTTTCATCGATCAGAACCTGGCCAACAGGCGAGGCGTCGATGCCCGAGCGAACGATTGTCTCGTATTCTTCCCGGTTATAGGCAACGCCGCCACCGGTGCCGCCGAGTGTGAATGCCGGACGAATGATGGCTGGCAAACCGATTTCGTCAAGCGCACGCATGGCTTCCAGATATCCGGCGTTGCGGTCATATCCGGTGATCTTGCCGTCTTCTCCTCGAATGGCGGGTGACGATGCGATGGATGCACGCGGGTTTTCAAGACCGATCACATCCATGGCGGCCCTGAACTTTTCTCGGTCTTCGGCCTTTTCAATGACATCGGCACGGGCGCCGATCATCTCCACCCCGAATTTTTCAAGGACCCCCATTTCCTCAAGATCCAACGCACAGTTGAGCGCGGTTTGCCCACCCATGGTTGGCAGAAGTGCGTCCGGGCGCTCTTTTTCTATGATCTTGGCCACAAGGTCTGGCGTGATCGGCTCAATATATGTGGCGTCGGCAAGATCGGGATCAGTCATGATCGTCGCCGGGTTCGAGTTCACCAGAATAATGCGATACCCTTCCTCTCGCAGCGCCTTGCAGGCCTGCGTGCCGGAATAGTCGAATTCGCAGGCCTGACCGATAACAATCGGACCGGCACCTATGATCAGTATGGAAGAGATATCAGTGCGTTTGGGCATCTCGGCTCGCAGCTCGCAGCGGCCAGTCCGGATAACGTCGCCGTTATTCGGTCGGGCTCTATCATGAGGTGAATGACAATGTTGGCTGAGCGCGTCTTATAGGGAAAAGAACGACGGTATGGAACCCCGGCAGGGTATCATTCAGACGTTTTCTGCGTCCAAATTGCAGGTTTAATCGGTCTCTTTGCTTTCAGCGGGCAAGGGAGCGGTGCTTTGACCGTCAAAGTCACCAATTCCTTCGGACAAGGCATAGCAAGCGAGTCGGATTGATTTCGGGATTTCTACCGGACGGCCGTCCCGGTTACCCTTTTCATAGTACTGGATCATGCGCTTCTTCAGACCGAGCCTGTCGGCAGCGTCCTTTTGCTTCAGTCCCAGGGTGCGCCGCCAGATGCGAAACTGCTGGGGGGTCATGCCTTGCACAGGATTTTTTGATTTTGATTCGGCCATATTACCAATGTTCCGGAATATCTTCGTTCCGTACGGGCTTCGTCAGCAGCCAGCGTGCTGACAAATAAGACAAAAATAACCTGGACGCGTTCTTGTCAATCGGGAAGTGCACAATGTGCTCTTTTTTGTGCGACGAATGCGCGATCACCACTTGAAATTTGAACAGACGGACAAATATTAGCGGCGCGAAGGATTAGATTCGTACGCTCGACAAGAACGGAATTCCGCTCAGTTTGTGTGTATGACTTTCAATTTCGTTGAGATCTGCACGTTAAGCGTGCAATGTGGGTGTGAAAGATTGCCTCACAGCAGTCGGTTAGAATTCAGATTGATCGCGAGTTTTCTAGATAATATTTAAAGACTGGCAGCGTCATGTAATAATTGTCAGGGTTAAGGCAAAGAAAACAAAGTATTTTTTGACCTCAATCTGCCGTGGGGTTAGGGAAAATCGTTGTGGAAATCGCGACTGAAGATTACTCTATTTATTAGTGCCAGATTATCGATAATTAATATTTATACCCTGAAATCAAATTCCATCAGGAACTATTTATTCAAAGTTGTATGTCCTTTCTGCATTTATTGAAGTTTTAGTTTTCAAAAAGCTGAAACTTGCGCGGAAAGTAGTCAATAATTCCAATTTTACTGTAGATTTTATCTGTCATTCTGTTGTATTAGACTGGTGCTTAGTCTCCTAGGAGTCTGATGTTGGGAGCTTCTGAACCGGTAAGCCACGCTTTCCGGCAACAGGAGCTTTAAGTGTAGTGTCAGTGGGACCTGGCGGACCGATGGTGGGACCGGAAAACCAGGGGCGTTACATGACCCAATCAGGCCTGGAACAAAAAGGACAAGATCGGGCTTAATAGAATGAACAATGTAGCTACCAAGATGGTCGTTGTTCCGGACATCGCTGGTCCGGGGCAGGACATGGTAATTGAAGATCGCTCACTTGCGATCTCCGAAATGTCAGAACGCTTCAATGTCACGCTGCGCACACTGCGTTTTTATGAAGAAAAAGGTCTGCTGAACCCCGTGCGCAAAGGCGCGCGCCGGTTTTACGGGCCGCGTGATGTGTCACGCATGCGTGTCATCCTTCAGGCAAAGAAAATCGGTTTGACCCTCGCTGAAATCCGCAGGGTGATCAAGCTGGTTGAAGGAAACTCCAAACGCGAAGATCAGTTCAAGGAACTTCAAGAGATCTGTAAAGGCCAGCAGGAAATTCTGCTGGAACAGAAGCAGATGCTTGATGATCAGATCGCAGAGGTTGACCAGATCCTCACGGTGTTCGACGAACTCGTTCACTAACTGGTTTCGGTTCAAAAAAAACCCGGCAAGCTTGCTTGCCGGGTTTTTTCGTTTTGAGTGTCGGTTCTTGTGTCTCTTTTCGACACCTGACTAAGCCGGTTCGGTTTCTCTTGCCTTCATCAGATCCGTAAACCGCTTGAACAAATAGTGGCTGTCGCGGGGCCCCGGGGAGGCTTCCGGGTGATACTGCACGGAAAAAACCGGCTTGTCCTTCATTGCCAAACCGCAATTCGAGCCATCGAACAGCGAGACATGCGTCTGCTGGACATTGTCAGGCAGGCTTTCAGCGTCGACTGCAAAGCCGTGGTTCATAGATGT
Source organism: Labrenzia sp. THAF82 (assembly GCF_009363435.1). Lineage (GTDB taxonomy): Bacteria > Pseudomonadota > Alphaproteobacteria > Rhizobiales > Stappiaceae > Roseibium > Roseibium porphyridii. The sequence continues at coordinate 2,182,777 of NZ_CP045354.1, forward strand.
GATTTCAACCTTTCCGGTCGTGTGATCGAAGACCGGATGGTTGGCGCCGTGATGGCCCTGGTGCATTTTCAGGGTTTTCCCGCCAAGCGCCAGCGCAAGCATCTGGTGTCCCAGGCAAATGCCAAAAGTCGGGACACCCGTGTCGACGACTTTCTTGATCGTGTTGACGGCATAAGTACCCGTTGCGGCCGGATCACCCGGACCATTTGACAGGAAAACACCATCCGGGCGATGTGCGAGCACATCTTCTGCCGACGCTGTTGCCGGCAAAACAGTCACTTCGCAACCGGCATCGGTCAACAACCGCAAAATATTGCGCTTAATACCGAAATCAATCGCAACGACCTTGAATCTGCCTTCGGTTTTTTCGCCAAATCCTTCATCCCACTGCCAGGTCGTTTGCGACCAAGGGTGCGACTGGGTTGTCGAAGCGTCCTTTGCGAGATCCATACCGACAAGGCCGGGCCAGTTCGACGCAGCTGTTTTCAGCGCGTCTCTGTCGAATCTGCCGTCCGGGGAATGAGCGATAACCCCGTTGGGCACACCCTTTTCCCGAATGAGAGCGGTCAGTGCACGTGTGTCCACACCGCATATCCCGATCATGTTGCGGCTCTTCAGCCAGGCATCCAGATGGCGCGCAGCCCGATAATTGTTTGGGTCGGTTACCTCTGCCGCAAGTACCACGCCACGGATACCGCTGTCGGCAGCCATGTTGACGGTCTCGATATCCTCGTCATTCGTCCCGACGTTACCTATATGGGGGAACGTGAAGGTTATGATCTGTCCGGAGTAGGACGGATCGGTCAGGATTTCCTGGTAGCCGGTCATGGCGGTGTTGAAGCAGATTTCACCAACGGCCTGTCCCGTGGCGCCAAGGCCTACACCCTCGATGATGCTGCCGTCGGCGAGCACAAGAAGGGCGGTCGCCGGGGTCTCGGACCATGCGTCTGCAGTCGTCATGTCTTGTTTCCAGATCTTGTTGGTGACATCATGCGCTGCAGGAAAGGCGTCTGAAGCGGGAAAAAGGACCCGCGCTAGGCCGTCTGCATTAAGCGCGGGACTCTATGGGAAGCGGCTTGGATCGTCAATATTGATCCGTTGAAAAAAGATCTTTAAAATTCAATGACTTGGCTGAGTGGTTCGCGTGGGCGCCGAACGGCATCGAGCCTCAGCATGGCAGGGGTAGAGTAATCCATGGGCGAAGCGATGCGTGACAGAATCAACGCGGCCCTCAAAGCTGCGCAGGATGACGGCAACAAACGCCGATGTGCGACCTTGCGTCTGGTTCAGACCGCGGTAAAGGACCGTGAGGCTGCGGCCCGAGAGAACGGCAAGGACGGCGTCAGCGAGCATGACGTTATTGAAATTCTTCAGAAAATGATCCACCAGCGGGAAAGCTCCGCTGTTGAATTTGAAAGCGGTGGGCAGCTCGATCTGGCCGAACAGGAACGTGTTGAACAGGAAATTATTCGCGAATTTCTGCCCGCTCAATTGAGTGACGAGGAAGTGCGGGCGATCTGTGAAGAGACCGTCAAGGACATCGATGCCCATGGGCTGAGAGACATCGGCCGCTGCATGAGTGAACTCAAGACCCGATATCCGGGGAAAATGGACTTTGTTCAAGCCTCTTGCGTCGTCAAGGATATGTTGCGAACCAACGGAAACGGCGCTGCAACAGCTGAAGCCAGTGGCACCGAAGCGGAGTAACGGCAGTTAGAAATCCCATCGCGGTCTAGCTTCATTCGCATTTACCCACTATTTTTATCCGTCCGTTTGGTCGTCCGTGTGGCAGCCACGGATCGATCGCTATTTCTGAACTCCAGGCAGCCATAACTCCATGCGCTTTGATCAGCGTCTTCTTGATGAAATTCGTGCCCGGCTGACGCTGTCAGATCTGGTTGGGCGACGGGTCACATGGGACCGGCGCAAGACACAGCCCGGCAAGGGCGACTATTGGGCATGCTGTCCGTTTCACCAGGAAAAAAGCCCGAGTTTCCATGTCGATGACCGGCGCAATCGGTACAAGTGTTTTGGCTGTGGCGCGTCTGGCGATCACTTCACCTTCGTCTGTGAAACAGAGGGCCTCAGCTTTCCGGAGACAGTTGAGCGGCTCGCTGAACAAGCTGGCGTTGCCTTGCCTGCACCCGACCCGCAGGCTGCGAGACGGGAAAAGAAACGGGCCGGGCTTGCAGATGTTTGCGAGATGGCCGCGCAGTTTTTTCAGGCCGAGTTTGCCGGCGGTCGTGGCGAGACCGCACGCAAGTACGCGCTTGGGCGTGGCCTTAGCCGTGAAACGCTTGCCGAATTCCGTTTCGGTTTTGCACCGGACAGCCGGGATGCGTTGAAAAGCCATCTGGCGGCGAAGGATGTTCCGGAAGCTGTCATGGTGGAAGCGGGGCTGGTAATCAAGCCGGAGGACGGTCGGCCTGGATACGACCGCTTTCGCGGTCGACTAATGATACCTATCCAGGATGATCGCGGACGTGTGGTCGCCTTCGGCGGGCGAACGCTCTTGCCCGACGGACAGCCGAAATACCTGAATTCTCCGGAAACGCCGCTCTTTCACAAAGGCGTCATGCTGTTCAATGCGCACCGGGCACGTGAACCCGCCTTCAAGTCCGGCGAAGCTGTGGTGGTGGAAGGCTATCTTGATGCGATTGCATTGTCGCAAGCAGGTGTTCGGCATGTCGTTGCTTCTTTGGGCACGGCCTTTACCGAGGATCAGGTCGTGCGGCTTTGGAAATTCGCCCCGGAACCTGTGATTTGCTTTGACGGGGATGTTGCCGGTGTTTCAGCGGCTCATCGCGCGATCGACAGGATCTTTCCGGTTCTCAAAAGTGGCTATTCATTCCAGTTCTGCTTCCTGCCGGACGGCATGGACCCTGATGATCTCGTCAAAAAACGAGGGCTGGAAGGGTTCCATACCGAGGTTGGCCGGGCCCAGTCGCTGTTCGACGTTGTTTGGGACAGGGAGATCTCGGTTTCACGCCTGGACACACCGGAACGCAAGGCAGCTCTTGAGAAGCGGTTTGACGATCTGATTGGTACGATCAGGGATGAACGTGTCCGTCGTCGCTATCAGCTCGACCTGAAATTCAAGCTGTCCAATCTGTTTTTCGAACAAGCCCGACAAAATCGCGGCGATGGGAAGAAATCCGCCGATATTCCCTCACTCGGCAAGGTGCGTGAAAGCGTGGCCGCAAGTGATGATTTCGGCACCGAACGCCTGGTGTTGGGTCTTTGCATGCGGTTCCCGCACCTGCTGGACCGGAATTTCGAGCGGTTTTCCAGACTGCCGTTTGTCAATGAACTGCATGTGCAACTGCGCGATATTCTGTGCCGCATCGTGGACGATCTGGAAGAGACGCCGATTGCGGATCTGACGAGTGCCTTTGACGAACCGCTAAAGGACATCATGTATGAGATGATGTTGGAGACGATCGGACTTCAGCAGCAAAAACGAGCGGAGTTTTCCGCGCTCAATCACCGTTTCCCCCTGTTGAAATCAAATCCACCGGAGGATTTTGTCGAAGCGGCCTACCTCCATTTCATCGACGTCCTGGAACTGAACGCCCTGGAAGACGAGCTGGCAACGGAACTCAAAAGTACCGATGAAGAAATCGACGAACATTCCTGGGCGCGCATTCAGGCGCTGACGCAGGATCTTAGTCGGCGCCGCGAGGAGTGCGCGCGCGAGGAACAGGATCTTGCGGAACGGGCCAAAAAAATCAGACAGGCAGGACCACAGGCACAGGCTGAAACAGTTGCTGCTGGATAGACCAGCTCGGTGCCGTCGTGAACTTCTTGAGTGATTGCCGGCAAAGACGAGCGGAAAAGTTGAGCTCTCTTTCTTGAATGTCGAATGCCGCGCGGGCTTGAAAGAAGCCATAAAAACCCGCTTGTTGCCCCGCAAAAGGCCAAAAAACGCATTTTCCCATTGACCTGTGACGAATCACACTTGCGAATCGTGAGCGTCGAGCTAAATAGGGGTTTTGCAGCCATTGCGCGCCGCAGCCACCAAGCCAGCTCGCGGCAATAGTCTGAAGAAACGCTGCAACCCGTTTGAACACCACACCCGCGCTCGATTGTAGAGTGTGAGACAAGAAGGTCGTGCGCTTCGTCGATGCTGATTTTTCACAATGTCGAAAAGTGTACGGTTAATTGGGACTTAAGGGACACGGCTTACAAACAACCCAGACTGATTCTTTGGATCGACGCCGCAAGTAAAAGCAGGCGCGCCGAAACCGGATTGGGTTGAAGCTAAACAAAGGGCGCTGCGTGGCCGCATCGGCCACGAACTGGAGCACGATATGGTAGCCAAAGCGACACAGGCAGACGAAAATCAGGAGCAGAGCACGGACGGTCCGGACGGCCCGCTGCTGGACCTGTCGGATGCCGCCGTCAAGAAGATGATCAAAGCCGCCAAGAAACGCGGCTATGTCACTTACGATGAGCTGAACGAAGTCCTGCCTTCAGAGCAGGTGTCCTCCGAAAAGATCGAAGACACCATGTCGATGCTTTCCGACATGGGCATCAATGTGATCGATTCCGAAGAAGCTGACGACGGCCCGGACGAAGTCGATGGCGGCGAGTTGGTGACGGCCACGACGACGGCGGTTGCCAAGACGACCACGACCAAGGAACCGGCAGACCGCACTGACGATCCTGTTCGCATGTACTTGCGTGAAATGGGGTCGGTGGAGCTGCTTTCCCGCGAAGGCGAAATCGCTATCGCAAAGCGCATCGAGGCCGGCCGCGAGGCCATGATCGCAGGCTTGTGTGAAAGCCCGCTGACGTTCCAGGCCATCATCATCTGGCGCGACGAGCTGAATGAAGCCCAGGTCCTGCTGCGTGATATTATCGATCTTGAAGCGACATATGCTGGCCCGGACGCCAAAGCGGGCCCGGCCGTTGCAAACGATGACGTTGCACCCGGTGAAAAGCCAGCTGAATCCACTGGCGGCGTTTCGGAAGAAACCGAAGGTGAAGAGGGTGAAGGCGACAGCGACGAGGACGATGACGACGAGTTTGAATCCAACGTCTCTCTCTCGGCCATGGAAGCCGAGCTGAAGCCGGGAGTGCTGGAAACTTTCGACAACATCGCAGACAACTACAAGAAGCTGCGCCGTCTTCAGGACCAACTGGTTGAAAACAAGCTGGCCAACAAGACCTTGTCGCCGAGCCAGGAGCGCCGCTACAAGAAGTTGAAAGAAGACATCATTGTCGATGTGAAGAGCCTGTCTCTCAACCAGAACCGTATCGACGCCCTGGTTGCTCAGCTTTACGACATCAACAAGCGTCTGATGGGTTATGAAGGCCGGCTTTTGCGTCTTGCGGACAGCTACAACGTCGACCGTACCGACTTCCTGAAACAGTATCAGGGTGCCGAACTCGACCCGAACTGGCTGCGCAAAGTGGCAAATCTTTCCACCCGTGGCTGGAAGAACTTCATTGCCAAGGAAAAAGAAACCGTTCGCGAGCTGCGTCAGGAAATCCAGACGCTGGCAACCGAAACGGGTCTCGAGATCACAGAATTCCGCCGGATCGTAGCAATGGTCCAGAAGGGCGAGCGTGAAGCACGCATCGCCAAAAAGGAAATGGTCGAAGCCAACCTGCGCCTCGTGATCTCTATTGCAAAGAAATACACAAACCGCGGTCTTCAGTTCCTGGATCTCATCCAGGAAGGCAACATTGGTCTCATGAAGGCGGTGGACAAATTTGAATACCGGCGCGGTTACAAGTTTTCCACCTATGCAACTTGGTGGATCCGTCAGGCGATTACCCGGTCGATTGCGGACCAGGCGAGGACGATCCGAATTCCGGTGCACATGATCGAGACGATCAACAAGATCGTACGAACATCGCGTCAGATGTTGCACGAGATTGGACGCGAACCGACACCAGAAGAGTTGGCTGAAAAGCTGCAGATGCCGCTTGAAAAGGTCCGCAAGGTTCTCAAGATTGCCAAGGAACCGATCTCGCTTGAAACGCCGATCGGGGATGAAGAAGATTCGCATCTGGGCGATTTTATCGAAGACAAGAACGCCGTTCTGCCGATCGATGCCGCCATCCAGTCGAACCTGCGTGAAACCACCACACGTGTTCTGGCTTCGCTTACACCGCGTGAAGAGCGCGTTCTCAGAATGCGCTTCGGCATCGGCATGAACACCGACCATACTCTGGAAGAGGTTGGTCAGCAGTTCTCCGTGACGCGTGAACGTATTCGCCAGATCGAGGCAAAGGCACTTCGCAAGTTGAAACACCCCAGCCGGTCTCGCAAGCTGCGCTCGTTCCTCGACAGCTAAGGCTGCTTTCAGAACACTAATGCGGAAACCCGGCAGTGATGCCGGGTTTTTGTTTGCTCAATGGCATGGTGTGACACAACATCGACACCATTTTCAGAAAATGTGACACTGGATTGACGGCGGGTTTTCGCTCAGGAGCGCTTTTTTGGCCCTAATCGCAGATACAGACAGACCTATGGAGGACGTAAACTCCGAGGAAAAACGGTATCTTGCACTCGGTCTGACGGCGTCCTTGCTGTTGCACGGGCTGGCCGCTCTTCTGTTGACCGGTGTGATATCCGGTTATGAGCCGACGCCGGTGCAAACACCCATTGAAGTTGAGCTGATCACACCGCCAGAGCCGGAAGTCGCAGAGATCCCGGAAGAACCCGAGGCAGAAGAGCCGCCACCGGAATCGGAAGAGCCTGAAGCAGAAGAACCCGAGCAATCCGCGCCTGCGCCGGAAGAACTTGCACAAGCAGAGCAGCCGCAGGAGACGCCGGTACTGCCGTCGGTGGAAGAGTTTAGCGACGAAGACGAAGAGGGCACCTCCACTCCGGACGCAGAGGATAGCGAGACAGACGAGGCTTCAGAAGAGCTTCCGGAAGAAACGACTGAAGACACTTCTGAGATAGTAGAGGAAGAGACTGACCTGCCGCAGGAAGAGATTGAAGAGACCGAGACGGTAGACAATTCTGCTCCAGAGCCAGAGCCAGAGCCAGAGCCAGAGCCAGAGCCAGAGCCAGAGCCAGAGCCAGAGCCAGAGCCAGAGCCAGAGCCAGAGCCAGAGCCAGAGCCAGAGCAGGAAGTGGAGACGGATGTCGTCGAAGAGCCGGGCGTTGAACAGCTTCTTGGCGATGACGATGCTGCGCCTGTTGAGGACTTTGGAACGGTTGGCCGGATCGCGACGTCTCAAACGCCAACGCCCAAGCCCGACAGGCCTCAGGCAAGTGTGCGCCCTGCCGCATCAGCTCCTCAACGTCAGGATTTATTGCAGGCACGCGAACTCTATTCTGAGCGGATATTGGACGATACACGCAGCCGGACAGCCATGCGGGGAATGCCAGCCGGGCAACGGCTGAACCTTTTGTGTATGACGGAGCTGCGTGCGCAGTTGACAATTGCCAGCCCGGTTCCACCTGAACTTTTGCCCAGCTTCAGGCCTCAGCCCGGCACGGTGCTGGAACCCAGGCGGGCTGCGTTTCGAAGTCTGGGGCGTTGGTTCGATGTCGCTTTTCGGTGCGAGACGGATGGCGAGGTGACACGCGTTGAAAAATTCGCTTTCAAGATTGGACCGGAAATTCCTCAAAGCCAATGGGCTGAGAGGGGGCTGACAGGTTTTTAGGAGGCGCTGATTGCCTCAGCCAAGGTCATAGACCCGGACTGTGCCAAGTGGTCCGGTCATGAGGTACTTCTGGGACTCTATGGGGAACGGGTCGAAATACGGGTGAGACCCGTTGTCGGTCTCCGCCACACGGGCGAGTTCGCTTGTACCCTGTGCTTCCATAAAGTAGCCGATACGAAAATAGGCGTTCATGTCGAGAACACCTTGTGCCGGTGGGAAGTCATCCCGGTCGATATAGGCGGTCCAGGGGTAAACCGGTTGTGGCTGCAAGATTGACTTTTTGATAGTACGGCCTGGCCTGACCGGTGTGACAAAGGGAATATTGAACCCTTCCAGAAGCATTCCCTCGGGCACGTCAACAATCTGACGGCTGAACACCAGTTGGCCTTGCTCGATTGTTGCGTAAGAAGCCTCTACCAGCGGAAAAACAGAGCCGTTGAACTCGTCATGAAGGACATCGAATAGATATGCGGTTCGATCGCTCAGATTGCTTACCTGGTAGTTGAGACGGAGCGTCGGACCGTCTTGCTGCAATTGAACCGCCAAGGATATGTCATTGTTTTGATTGCTGGACGATGACATTGCGGATGCCTTTTTCTGGAAACTGAAATTGAAGCCTGAGGACAACAGCCCGAGCAGCAGAAAGCGTCGATTAATAGAATAACCGTTCGGGTTGCTTGGGGTCCCATTCCTCACGGATTTTGTTTTCACTGTAGGGTTCGTTGTCATGTGGTGGTATTCCAACGGTCTTGGCTTCTTCCTTGATGACCTTGGCCTTTTTGGTCGGATCTGCAGGATCTGGCTTGCTGTCATTGTCCACCTTCGAGAAATCCAGCTCACCATCGGCGGCATGTTGAGCGTGTATCAGCTCATGGGCGAGACCGATTTCGGGCGGGCGTGTCTGCCAGGGCTGTGCAGTTCCATAGCTCGTCCGGTTGGGATTGTAGTGCACGGTCGTATCACAGCCTGAACCCGGATTGCCGCTGGAATCGAGTTTGCCGTCATTGGTAAAGCCAGTGACCTTATTCCCGCCAGTGGTCTCTTTTATCGTTATCGTTTTGCCTGAGTTGTGCAGATCGGTCAAAAGCTTGGCGCCGGACGGCGTCTGCGCGATTTTGGCCAGTGCCTGAACGGTTTGCTCTCGGAACTGTTCGGTTCCTTCAATTTCAATTGACGGTCCAACTTTGGTGGTGCCGACCGGGCCGGGGCCGGCTGCGCCGCCACCACCTCCAGCTCCGCCGCCACCTGCGCCTGCTGTGCCTATCAGAACGGTTGGGTATCCGGTAACGATGGAGCCTGCTTTCAGGGTCAGGTCGGTCATGCGTGCAGCCGGCAAGCCCTCGACCAGAACCGTCCAGGCTCCGGTTACAATGGGATCGCCACCTATGGGCGGCGGCGGGCCAACGCAGATGCAAAGATCAGTGACGCGCGCCTGGGGCATCATGCCGGTGAGTACCGTCCAGGCACATTTCCAGACAATCGGCAACGGCACACCAAAACACATCGGGCAGATGTGCTGGTCAATGAGGAGCCGGGCGGCGGGAAATTTCATGTAACTACCGTTTTTCGAGCAATAATGATGAAATTTTCCGCCTTGGGCCCGTTTTAGTCAATGCCGCCACGTCACACTTTTCGTCTTTCAGCACATTCAGGTTTTGCGTTCACTAGCCAGGTTTAGTGCATCCGGGATTGTCTGCGAGATCGAGGCTTAGGCTCGATCAGCTTTAACGTCTCGGCTTTCCACGAGGATGAGACGCCGCCGCAATATCATCATTGCGCTTGCCGGTACCAACATCAGGAATGCGTTGGTGTAGAATACCAAAGCACCGGACTGTGCGATGGCAGCCTTGGTCAACAAGGTCTCGGCGCCGGGCGTAATCAGTCCGGTCTGGATTGCAATCAGACCGGTCAGGCCGCCACCGATCGCAATGCCGGCTGAGGAGATGGTTGGCAGAATGCTGGAAACAAGGTTCTGCTCCTGACCTTTCGCTGTGTACATCAGTGAGCGCATCAGGATCTGGCTGGACAGCCCGTGTCCGGCACCGGCGACAATGGCGGCCAGGGCAAAGAGGATGAGCGAGCGCGTTTCCAGGGAATAGCCGGTCATCGCCATGCCAATGGCGATCAATACGGGACCTGTGACCAGATAGGTCAACTCGCGTTTGCGGGATGGTGCGCGTGCGGACACCCAGGAAAAGGCTGTCCACGAAAAAGCAAGACCAGCCGCAACATAGCTCGCTTCGGTCACGCTCATGTCCCAATAGACTTGTCCGAAGGTGGTCACAAAGATTGCGCGGACTGCCGCAACCACTGAGGTCAGAAAAACAATCCAGGTGCCCAGTCCGATCAACGTTTCAAGCCGGAAGGCCTGTCTCGGGAAGAGCCTGCGGATGCTGTTTGCATCGATCTTCAACAAAATAGTGGCCGCAAGAAGCCCGGCCAAAATGGTCAGTGCCAACCGGACAGGCGTCTGTGCCTCGCCGATTACGGTCAGCAGGTAAATGCTCGTGATCAGCAGAAGGAGGCGCAGGGCAATTCGATTGCTTCCCGTTGACTGTTCCGGTTTGTGACCAGAGCGGGCCACGGCGGACCCTGCCGGCAGCGCCGTGTTCATAAGGACAAATAGCAACAGGACCAGTGGAATATTCACCAGGAATGCAGCGCGCCAGGACCAAAGCTCTGACAAAAGACCTGCTGAAACGGGGCCGATGCCAGCTGCGAGAGCCCAAACACCCGACAGCAAAGCGAACACACGGGGTGCGACATGGTTTGGAAAAAGGTCGGGTATAAGCCCATAGCAAAGGGCGATGATCATGCCTTCCCCGAAACCCTGGAAGGCGCGCCCGGCAATTAGACCTTCCAGAGAACCGCTGAGACCTGCCAGCGTGGAACCGAATGCAAGCAGGCTGGTCGCCAAGAGAAACGGCAGACGTGCGCCGAAACGCACTTTGACTGCACCGGTCAGACAGCCTGCCAGGATGGCCATCATTTCAAAGGAGCTGAAAACCCAAAAGGCCCGGTCTTGTCCACCGAGATCGCGAATGATGTCCGGGAGAACCGCTGTCGTGACAAACCCGTTGATGGCATGAGACCCAACCCCGAGCATCAGGGCCAGAGTTCCTGCAGCGCGGTCACGGGAAAACAGATGTGGAGGGCAATCCTGAGCAGGCGAGCTGACGGCCATGGGAACCTCAATAAAAAAATATTTACCTTTCTATATAGGTTGACTGTGAATAAAAAAAGAAAAAACTTATTTTATTATTTGCTCGTGTTTGATCCTGACAGCCATTGTCATCCGGATTTGGTTTGAAAGACCGTTGTGGGTTCAAACTCGTGACGCACCGACCCTGAAACCACCTTGCAAGAAAAACGGCGCAGGTTTCCCTGCGCCGTTCAATGTCGTAGTCACGCTGCAGTGTCGTCACGCAGCTTGACGAGGTCGTTCATGAGGCCTCCAGTCCCGTTGTGGACCGTCAAACGATCCACCTTGCCTGCGATGGCCTCGAGAGCTTCCAACTCTTTCAGGCGCAACATGACCGGATTTTCGGCCATGACCTTTGCGGTGTTCAAAAGCGAACGTGTTGCGTTCGTTTCTTCCCTGCGGCGGATGACATTGGCTTCAGCTTCTTTTTCAGCCGTCACCACCTTGTTGAGAATCTCACGCATTTCGCCAGGCAGAATGACATCTTTCAGAACGATATCGGAAACCTCGATACCGATCTTCGCCATGTCAGTCTTGATCTGCGCCTCGGCTTCTTCGTTCACCTCTCCCTTGCGTTCAAGGATCTGGTCAAGCTTCAGCGCACCAAGCTGCTTACGAAACACCAACTGGAGCGCCCTATAGAGCGTGTCCGTGAAGTCCTTCACGTCCTGCGTGGCTTTTACCGGGTCAACCACGCGGTATTCCGCAGACAGGTTGATCCGGATCGTGACACGGTCGAGCGTCAAGACTTCCTGACCGGTGACATCCAGGCTCTGACGCTTCAGATCAATCAGCTTTTGAGACACCTTTCGTCCAGTGCTCCAGTAAGCATGCAGACCTGACTGCAGAACCTTTTTGAGAACTCCATCAACGAACAGAAGCGCGACGCTACCGTCAGTCACCGGGATCACCACATGGTGCTGGGCCTTTTGGGCTTCGCTCAAACGACGCTGCAGCTTTGCAGGCAATTCAGGTTCTGCAACCGTGTCGATTACCTGCCAGGCCCAGGGGCCGGCTTCGTTCCAGAGAACCAGCCTTTCGTCAGGTCCAACCACGGCATGAATGAGCTTGTCGCGCTCGACAATCGCGATTTCACCCGGTCCGGTCCGAACTACCGTGAGGTGCTTTTCGACAACGTCAGGAAACTTATCGAAAAGTGCCTTCTCATAGACAGAACGAAACTGAGGTATCGCCAGATTGTGTCGCTCGATCACGAGTGATCCGCGGCCGTTTTTCAGGCTGTGGTCCCCTGGTCCAAGGATACCCTTAAGCTCACCTTTCAACAGGTGAAGAGCACGTTCGTTTTCAGAAATCAGTACGCGGGTTCGCCCGCGGATCTTGTTGAGAAAGTTCATCATTTCGATATTCCTTCCATTGCACTAAGGCACGTGGTTGTCCTTTCTTCGGGTTGAAGCTGGTTAGAGGTTGTTGAAATCCGGCAGACCGACTGTCGGCTTCCGGGACGAAATATTGAGACCTGAAGAAAGCACAAAGGCTTTCGGCGGGGCACGAGACAGCGGATCTTGCGGCAGCAGGGCAGGGCACACCCGTTCGAAAACCGGTATTTCCAGCAAGGCTGCGGCGCGACCTTGAAACGCGACCGGACGAAGGCTTCCGACATCTGCAACTTGCACATTCAGGCCGAAGGACAGATGTACAAACCGCGTCCGCAAGCTCTCTTCAGATCCCGCATTGTTAACAGCTTGACTAGCTGCTGGCTTGGAAGGCCAGTCCGGTTTTCACGACCGGGTTTTGGAGCAGGAGTTGAACCCGCGACATTCGGAATCTGGATCCGATGCTCTACCAACTGAGCTATCCATGGAGCACAAGACAGGAGTCGAACCTGTTGCTTCCGGGTAACATTCCCGGTGTTCTACCGTTGAACTACATGCGCTTGTGCCGGAATGTTCAAAACAACGTCCGTACGTGATTGCGACAGTGTCGGATCACGCGAGTGGCAAAAATAGCCTAACCGCTGACATTTGGTCCGAAAATCTGACCGGCGAAAGGGTGATAATACAAAACAGGCGACGAGCTCAAGTGTGAAAAGGCTTACTATTCCCGAATGATGCAAATGGGCAACTGTTAGTGGTAATTTTGTCACATCCACATTTCGCGCTGCTGTTCTTCCTTCAGAGCGTAACGAGTTTAGTGTTTCCTGTGACAATCTGCACTGCGACGATAATCAGCAACGGCACGCTGGTGTGCAGCAGGCGCGAACTGTTTCATGGTTGTTGCAGCAATCCTCAAGGAGATACCGGATCAATGCGCCCATCGCCGTAAAATCCACCTTGTAACAAATCTGTCTTGATCTCCGGTTCGCTGTGATCAGGCCTGCATCGGCCATGTTCGACAAATGAAATGATGTTCGCGACGGTGTTCCCTCGGATGCCTCTGCAATCTCTCCGGCGGTCATGCCGTCAGGGCCCGCCGCAACCAGTCTCTTTAAGATCCGCAACCGTGTCGCGCTGGAAATCGCGGAAAGGGCGGAAAGTGCTTCGGCTTCATTCATATTTCAAACTTTCTTGAAATTTCAATTGATCCATGAAAATATATTTCAATAAATTTTGAAATGAAAGGAGACGATATGTCATTAAGTGATCTTATGGAAACACTTCAGGCACTGCCGAGTGAAGCGCCGGTCGTATTTCTGACAGATGAGGGCGAAATTGGAGCGGGTTATCATGTCACTGAACTCAAGCTGTCTCATGTAACCAGCATCGACTGCGGCACACGCATTGCCAATTGGTCCGAGGCAGCGCTCCAGTTGCTCGATGGCGCGAATGGTCGCCATATGACGGTTGGAAAACTGAGCGCCATCCTCGGACAAAGCATGTCCAGGGTCAGCGGCCTGGCGACCGTGCCTCTGAAAGCGGAGTTCGCGCACGGAAACGAGGGAATGCAACTCTATGGGATCGATACACCCGAATTGACGGGTGCGAAGGTCATTGTTCGGCTGACGCAGCTTCGCGCGCAGTGCAAACCGGCACTGGAGATGCCTGCAAACCAAAACCTGTCCAGCTGTTGTGGGGTCTCGCCACAGTCTCAATGCTGCGGTTAATGAGGCCTGCGCTGTAACCAAGGCTTCCCTGGCACAGTCATTTTCAGACTCTGCCAGGGGTGACGTTAAAGGGTCTTGATATACTCCAGGAGCGCGTCGAGCTGTTCCGGATTGTCCCTGAAAAACCGGGTGCTGTATTCGTGACCCGTGTTGCTGTTGCCCGGCAGCGAGGTGTCGACCACAAAGCCACCGGCGTCGATGAAGCCGAGCGTATCTGGATCGTATGTTCTGCTGCCGACTTCAAACGTCTTCTGGCGGCACAGTCGTTGGCCTGTTTCAGCATCGATTTCTTCGCCTGTCTCCGGGCATTCCGCCGGCAACATGAGCTGACGCATCGTTCTGATTGATCCATTGTGCAGATAGGGTGCAGTTGCCCATATGCCGTTCAAGGGTCTGGCCTTGTACACAAACAGCCGTTGTCGGGCCGCCTCCGCGTCCGCGGCGGACGTATCGCCATCCGTCGACGGTTCGTTCCGTCTTAGGATCTCGCGGATTTTAGACCGCAAAATACCGTCACGGGAAATGTCGAGACCCTGTACCCAGTCGATCAGATCATCGCGTTCCGCCTCTTCTATGGCGTCTATCAGGATGCGAATACGCTTCAGATTGCTTGCATCCTGCGCTTCAACAAGGCGGGCCTGTACCCGCTCAAGAAATGCCCGCCGCTCTTCCGGTTGGCCCAGCATGATGGCATCAAGCGTGTTTTGGGGATCGTTGAGAACCTTGTTCACGATCACGCCGCGCACTGCGTAGCTGACAAGCTCCGCACCGCCGCCTTGAGACGAAAAGCGGTGTTTGTCAGTTAGTGGAAACGTCAGTGGGAGAAAGGCTTTGACCTGTCCGTTGATTTCTTTCGAGATGGGATAGACCTGACCCAAAAAATTTCCGGCCATCTGGGCATCTGTCCCGAGTTTCTCAACTGAAACACGTTCTGCTTCTATGCGCCGGTTTGGGTCGTCGCGTTTGAAGGCCGTGGTCAGTTCGGTATTGTCCAGCCGGCCATCATGGCATTCAAGACAGCGTTGCTCATAAAGTGCCTTGCCGCGCTCCACCATGGAGGGGCCGTTGTCGGCTGCCGGCTGAAAATTGATCTTGCCCAGAACGTCTTCCGGCCATTCGGGCGACTGCAAGTCCCAGAGCAAGGCCTCCAGCTTAAAAAGACCGTCAGCCTTGATCGAAGAGGCATGTCCGATACAAATCGTGTTGTCGAGGCCGCCCCAGATGCTCTTCCAAACCTGAGTCAACCGGCCCAGGAAACCAGTATCTTCAGCGAGGCACTCAGACAGTTTGCCGTCGATCGGGTTATAGTTGAGGCCTCCAAATACACCGAGAACTTCGCCGACATTCCGGCCCAACGCACCCGCCCCTTCGTTGGCCACGCTCGCGTTCCACTGGACGAAATCGTGCTGCGGCGTGTCCCAAATGAACGGGTAACTAACCGGTGCATTGGCGCGCTTGCCGTTCTCATCGTCCAGGCCTTGTGCGGAAACCGAGACGGCATTGAAGATGGCGCCGATGGCGTCAAGCCGTGAAAATCCGTACTCATGATCTCCCTTGTTCAGCTCATTCCAGGCTGAACGTGTTTGGGCCAGTTCGGTGAGCTGCTTCTTCAGTGTCGTCTTGTCGCCAGCTGTTGTTGTCGGTTGACCGAGGACCTTTTCGGCGAAGCGTTCGAACCTGGCTTCATCTTCAACGGTTGCCGTGAGCGCGTCCTCTAGAGACCACATGAAGCCTTCGAAGTCGGCCATTGCCGGCGCGCCGTCTATCAGGAGCTTCTTGTCGTTGAACTCGATCTGCCCGGTGTGGCAGGCGGAGCATGTCAGTCCGAGCCACTCGGTTGAAACCGGTGCAAGCGGGTCATCATCGGCAATCTTGTCACGGGTGAAGCCGATGGGCAGCCCATCAGGATTGAGGGGTGTCGGCTTTTGCGGCAAGTACCGGAAAGTGTCCAGGTGATTGCTGTCGGAAAAGGGCGCTTGTGAGCCTGCCTGTTCAAGTGCCAGGAACCAGGCATAGGGCATGACCCTGGACCCTTGCGGTGTAAACCAGAATTCCTGTTGCGCTTGTGCATCCCAGTTCTGGCAAAGGGTGATCTCACCATCGAAGGCTCCATCAAAACTTGCGGGGACACATTCTTCTGCTGATGCTGCTACTGAAAGGCTGGTTGTGGCAATTGCTACGATCAATAAGCTGAAAATCTTGAGTATTTTCATTGTATCTTCCTCAATTCAACTTGGAAATACAATTAAAAGGTGTGTCAGGTTGTATAATAGAAATACTTCTTTACGTTAGGTTAGCTCGTATTTTGTGTCAATGAAATGAGACTTGTTCATTTCCTTCTGAAGTTTATTTGAATGCGAGGTTGCTTTGGCTGCTGCGGCCTTTCGCAAATAAGCCAGAGGTTGTTTTTCTCTGTGCTCGTGGTTGCCTTGGCAGCAAAATCAGGTCAGCCGTCCCACGGCGGCATTTGCCGATTTTCCCAAGAAGCAAGTCGATGAAAATTCTGACCTTTGGAGTGAGGACGTTGGATTTGGAGCCATTGACACTGCGATAAAAACTATATAACTAGAAATATAGTTATATTAGTGAGGTCAACATGGAACCGGAAGTGGCTGCACAAGGCTTTGCCGCGCTGGGCTCTGAAGCCCGGCTCCAGGTGGTTTTGACGCTGGTGAAAGCAGGGCAGAGTGGTTTGAGTGTGGGGGATATTCAATCCCGCACAGGAATGGCTGCATCAACCCTTGCGCATCACTTGAAGTTTCTGTCTTCCGCCGGATTGGTGTTGCAGGAAAAGGACGGGCGCACGGTGATCAATCGTGCCGCCTTTGCTCATTTGGAGAACCTTGCCGGCTATATCCTGAAGGAATGCTGTTCTGACGAAGCCGATTGCGGTGAACCGAAAATGGCGAGGCGGGCGGCAAATGACTGATGCGGCAAACAATCTTCGGACACCCCACTGCGTGGCAGAAGCAAGCTGCTGCCCGCCAAAACCCGACAACAGCAAGGCGCTGAAACCTCGCTGGACATGGAAGACCTTCCCCGGTCGAAACTATATTCTGTCGACCTGGGCGATTGTGATCGCCGGTCCGCTTCTGGTCCTGGTGTTTGACAGCGGGCAGTTCGTTCCATTTGTCAGTTTTGCGATCTCTGCCTTTGGCGGCACGTTGCCATATATTGCCTTTGCCGCTGCGCTGATCGCGTGGCTCAAGGCTGCCGGGGCCGAAGCCTATGTTGGGCGGGCATTTGAGGGTCGTGAAGCGCAGGCAATTGTCCTTGCGGCTCTTTTCGGAGGGCTCGCACCGTTTTGCTCCTGCGAAGTCATTCCATTTATCGCCGGTTTGCTGGCGGTTGGAGCGCCGCTTTCCGCAATCATGGCGTTCTGGTTGTCATCGCCGCTGATTGACCCGCCAACACTGCTGATCACGGCCGGTGCGCTCGGATGGTCGTTCGCCATCGGAAAGGCGGTGTTTGCAGTCTCACTCGGTCTCTTTGGTGGATTTCTCGTTTCGGTGCTGTTGAAATTGGGCGTCTTTTCCAGCCCGGTGAAATCCGGTTCCATGGCGGGTGGGTGCGGTTGCGGCGCATCACCTTTGACAGGCCGTCCGGTTTGGCGGTTCTGGGGGGAGGTGGAACGCCGGCAAAAATTTTCAGATGAGCTCAAGAACAATGCCCTTTTCCTGATCAAATGGCTTGCACTTGCCTACGTGCTTGAAGCTGCGTTGGTCGCCTATGTACCGGCCGATCTGATTGCAGGTGTCGTAGGAGGGACTGGGCTAGGCTCCATCGTGATTTCAGCGCTTGTCGGCATGCCCGCCTACCTGAACAGCTACGTTGCACCGCCATTGCTTGCCGGGTTGATGGACCAAGGTATGAGTGCGGGCGCTGCAATGGCTTTCATGATCGCAGGCGCTGTCAGTTCCATTCCGGCGATGGCGGCTGTCTGGTCGCTGGTCAAGCCGCCGGTCTTTGCAATGTATCTCGGGCTAGGATTTGTCGGAGCGGTCCTCTCGGGGCTTGTCTTTCAACTGGTTTGAGGTTGCTATGCGAACGCATGTTTCCGTTGTTGTTGAGCCGCATCAGAACGCCGCCAGGCAATTGCTTGTTCCGACCGGACTGCCAACCCCGCACCAGATGCCATTGCACTTCGACGCATCCGGTGGTTCCTTCGCTCTGACAGGTGAAAGCACAACCGGACAGATGGCGGCTTTGGTGACACCTGATGCCGGCCAAGCAATCGAAATTCGCTATGTCTATTCTGAGGTAGGCCCGGGTTATCCGGACACGATTTTTATCCCGCATCGAAATCGCTTCACGTTGGCCGCAGAAGCGCTGGTGTTTGATGCGATCAACATCACCGAGGCACAACCGGACGGGCATGCAGCGATCCAGGCGTTGGTCAATGCGGCGGCGGAGAAATTTCGCTATGCGCACCCTAAAGTGCGGTTCAATGATGGCTGTGATGAGGTTCCCTATCTGGCATGTGGCACGACCGAGGGCTCTTGTGTTGACATCAACACCTACTTGATTGCCTCCCTGAGAGCCGCAGGTTTTGAAGCAGCCTATGTCACTGGCTATTTCTTTCCGGAAGAAAAGAACGGATGCTGCAGCGACATGCATTGTTGGGTCGTGACGCGGCATGACGGTGTTGTTCTTGAATGGGATATTGCGCATCATCTGAAGATGGAGACCCGGAACATCTGTTGTGGTCTCAATCCAAAACCAGGAGACCGGGTCGCGGTTGCCCATTCCATGGGTCTCTCATTTCCCGAACTCGGTGTAAAATGCGAAAAACTGATCGGCGAGCCTGCCTGGGTTAACCAGGAGGGGTATCTGGAAGCCGCTGAGGTAACGATCCGGCGCGAATTTGTCGGCATACAAGACGCCTTTGCATGATCGTCGCAATGTTCGCGCGCCAAAGCCTGACCAAGATCGTATTGAGATTGTTCCCGTTTGTTTGCAGCAGAAGACTTCTTGCGCCCCAGGCTTCACCCGTTAGTCTGGCCAAACAGATTGCAGGATTCTCTCATGAATATTCTTATTGTCGGGGCCGGAATTTCCGGTCTTTCCACCGCCTGGGCATTAACGAAGCGCGGTGTGTCCGTGACCCTGCTGGAGCAGGGACCCATTCCCAATCCTTTGTCCGCCTCCGGTGATCAACACCGCATCATTCGGCGTGCATACGGCGGGCAGGGCGGTTATCAGCGCAGGATAGACGATGCCTATGCTGCCTGGGACGAGATGTGGCTCGATCTTGATGCCAAACACCTCATAGAAACAGGCTTCATGCTGCTCTCGCAGGAGCCGGGCGATGGCGGTGATGTTTATCGGCAAGGGCTAATCGACGGAGGGTATCCCTTTGAAGATTTGAGCCCAGAAGAAACGGCAGAGCGCTTTCCTTTTGTCGATCCGACAACGATCCGCTTTGGCGCCGTGAGCGCGGAAGGTGGCGTATTGCTATGCCAGAAAATCGCCGCCGATCTCAGAGACTGGTTGCGGGCGGCGGGTGCCGATTTGCGGGAGAATACCGAGGTTCATGCTGTCGACACAGAGGCAGGATCCGTGACGCTGTCTGACGGCAATGTGCTCACCGCCGACCACATCATCGTCACGGCAGGTGCCTGGACGCTGCGCCTGTTTCCAAAGCTCGCGGCCAAATTGACCACATATCGGACTGCCGTCGTTTACCTGACGCCCCCGGACGACCTGGTGCAGGCATGGTCCAAAGCGCCAACAATTCTTGATCCTGGCGGCCCGATTGATGGCTATGTTCTGCCACCGGTGCCCGGTACAGGTCTGAAATTCGGTGCGGGAATTCACAAATACAAAGCGGGACCTGACCAGGACCGGGTTGCCTTGGCGGGTGAAGGCGAGATTTTGCGCAATCACTTTTCGCCGCCGTTTGCGCGCATTGAGGAATACCGTGTCGACGATGTCGTCACCTGCGCCTATACCTTTACGGCAGATGAGCATTTCTTCGTGGCTTCTCAAGACAGGGCGACCGTTGTCTCAGCGTGTTCGGGGCACGGCTATAAATTTGGTGCCGTCGTTGGGCAAAAACTGGCAGAAGGTGTTACTGAGGGCAACCTTGAGAGCGCACAGGAGTGGCTGGAAGCGCGTGATTGACGGCATCGCTATGCGGCGCGACGGACGACGCAATGACACCGCAGCACAGGCGTCGCATTGAGCAAAAAACTCTCGTGTGCCTGCCGAGTTTCACGTTCTCCTGAATGCACTTTCAATGATCGCGCAAGCGTTTTCTCGTCGTTTCCATTGTCTGGATGTCGTAGATGAAGAGTGGCGGCTGAATAGCTTTGCTGGTCACATCTTTAAGTTGTTTAAAATAAAGCTTCTCGCGAAATCCAGTTGTTTCAGACGCCCTATTTGCCAGGCCATGATCCTCGACAGATTTGCCGTCTAAATAGGCTGGCGTTTGATCAGATAACACAACCGTGTTCTGGCGATTATTAAGCGTTTTAGTAAAATTTAACTATTGTAAGTATTATTTAAAGCAGTTATCGGGGAAGTAGTGGTCCTCGGTTGGAATACTCTTCTATTCAGATTTGTGGACTTGGCTCAGGGGGGAGCTCATGAAACCATCAGGTCAATCTAAATTTTCATGGAACGGCGCCAAGAGTTTTGGATTGCTGGGCCGGTTGCGCATTGCAATGCGGATCAATCTGCTGGTGTTGCTCACCATTCTCGCGACTGGAGCATTCGGCATCACGTATTTGGTCGGACGGACGCAGACCACGCAGTCCCTGGACACCAAGGATCAATACGCAAAGCTGTATGAACTTGTTCAAGCTGTCGAGATCGGCGCACTTCAGATGCGACGGAGTGAAAAGGACTTCTTGCTGAGGCGCGATACCAAATATATCGGTAAATACGATGCCGCTGTTGCGAAGGTCAATTCAGCACTTACGGACATGGCTCAAATTGATGCCTCAGCTGCTGCAAAGGAAAGTGTCGCAAACCTCAAGAGAGACGTGGCCCGGCACAACGCACAATTCCACAAGGTCGCAGATCTTCATCAGACCATCGGACTGAATGAAAAGGAAGGTCTAGAGGGAGAATTGAGACAGGCCGTTCATCAGGTCGAGGAAAGGCTGAAGTCTGCTGAAATGGATGCGCTGACCGTCAAGATGTTGATGATGCGCCGTCACGAAAAGGATTTCATGCTTCGCGGCACGGAGAAATACATCGGTCGCATCGACAAGAGGCGGGAAGAGTATGACGCTTTAATTCAGGAAGCCGCGTTGCCCGCTGACCTTACGGGCGAGCTCTCAAGCCTGATGGATGCTTATCAGAGCGGTTTCAAGGCCTATGCCGAAATTGCAATGCTGCTCCAGCTGGAGACGAAGCAGCTTAGCCAGATCTTTGCTGACATGCAGCCGGACTTTGCAAAGATCCGGGAAGTTTCTGAAAATGGTCAGCTTGCGGCGAACGACCACTTTGCCGCGACCATGCTCAATATGGATCGGACATTTTTGATCACCGGTGCAGGCATCCTGGCTGTAGTGATTTTTCTGGGTGTTTTGATCGGTCGCAGCATCACTGCCCCCATCAATCAGTTGAACAATTCGATGAAGGCGTTGGCAGCTGGCGATGTTGAGGCGGAAGTTCCCTTTACCGGCTCAAAGACGGAAATCGGCGAAATGGCCGATACCGTGCAGATATTCAAGACGACGTCCGTTGAACGGTTCGCGCTTATGAGCGAAAGCGAAGCCGAGCAGCAGGCGAGGGCCGAGCGACAGGGGAAAGTCGACGACCTCATCGCCGACTTCCGACATACGGTTCTGGGTGTGCTTGATGCCGTCAACGCAGAAAACAGAGAAATGGAAATCTCTGCCGGCACCCTGTCGTCCATTGCGACCCAGACAACATCGCAGGCAGATAGCGTTGCCAACGCCTCGAAAGATGCCTCAACCAATGTTCAGGCGGTTGCAGTGGCGGCAGAAACCTTGTCGGAATCCATCGGTGAAATCGCACGGCAGGTCAGCCAGACCAAGAACATCGTGGTCAAGGCGACCGATGCCACGATCGAGACTGACACAAAGATCGCTGGACTTGCGGATTCTGCGGTCAAGATCGGTGAGGTTATCCTACTGATCCAGGGGATCGCCGAACAAACCAACCTGCTTGCACTCAACGCGACCATTGAAGCTGCACGTGCTGGCGAGGCCGGTAAGGGGTTTGCCGTGGTTGCTTCGGAAGTCAAGGAACTGGCAACCCAGACAGCCAAGGCGACGGAGGCAATCTCCACGCAGATCACCGACATTCAGCGGGAGACCGAAAGTTCCGTTGACGCCATTCGCGGAATTGCCGAGACCATGCGTGAAGTGTCCTCAGCAACTGAGGCAATTTCAGCTGCTGTTGAAGAGCAAGGAGCGTCAACCTCCGAGATCACCAACAACGTGCACTCGGCCGCCGCCGGCTCCAGCGAAGTTTCGGAGAACATTGTCGGGGTTAGACAGGCCGCTGACGAAAGTCAGGCCTCGGTAGAACGGGTGCTTTCGGCAGCCAATGGCGTGTCGGACAATTCCGAACAGCTGCGTCATGTGATCGATGAATTCCTTGGAGACGTTGCTGCGGCCTAGTCGCAACGGTTCGCTCAAGAAGAGCGCGATGACTTCCAGGCCTTACCTTCGGGGGCGTGTCCAAGCCGGGATGCGCCCCCGAAGTCATTTCCGCAGTCGGGTCAGGCCCTCGCGCGTCCGTTTGCAAACGGCATTTTTCGCGATTTCCGTGGCTGAATTCGTCATGCAGATCCTGGGTGATTAGAAGGAGTGTTTTCGATCGCGCTCATCCGATCCAGCAGGACTGCCGAGAGACGTTGCGGACCACGCACTTCAATGAAAGGCTGTTTGAACTCACAGGCGTGCTTTTTTGGAAAGCTCAGTTTCAGCTATGATTTGATCGCGAGTCGGACTTAGCCGCCGCAATTCTTATCGTCACAAGAGAGGCTTGACCGTGACCTTGGAAATTCGAAGCCTGACGGGTAGTGATCTGAAAGACGCCCTTGAAGCACTTGCGGATTTGCGGATTTCGGTCTTTCGGGACTGGCCTTATCTTTATGACGGCTCGCTGGAATATGAAGCTCGGTACTTGCGCCGCTATGGTGAGACTGACGGTGCTGTTATCGTCGGTGCTTATGACGGTGGTAAACTTGTTGGAGCTGCAACGGGCGAACCGCTTGGCGACGAACTCAAAGACTTCCGCGCGCCTTTGGAAGAGCGCGGCTACGATGTTTCCCGGATCTTTTATCTGGCTGAATCGGTTCTTGACCCGCACTATCGAGGTCGGGGGATCGGGCATCGCTTCTTTGATGAACGTGAAGCACATGCGCGCCGGCTCGGTTACGCAAAGGCCGTCTTCTGTGCCGTGATCCGCCCGGACGACCATCCCCTGAAACCGGCAGATTATCGCCCGCTCGATCCGTTCTGGCGTAAGCGGGGATATCAAAAACTCGATGGTATCCAGGTGACCTTTCCTTGGAAGGACCTCGGCGAAGATGGGGAAACGGAAAAACCGATGCAGGTCTGGTTCCGCACGCTCTAGGTGCCGATGCCAAACAGCGGTCCGTCAGAGCGCAGGTATCCGGATTTCAAGGACGATACCGCTGCGGCAGAGTGCCTGAGGTGCAGCGGTGCTCGCTCGGCTCAAACTGTCGTGGGAACCGCTTGCAAACTGGTCTGTCGTTGCGTGCTGAGCACCGGGAGGCAGTTACATGATCGAGCGGGATGCGTCGCGAACGTTTTGGGTCGCGGCATTGATCTGTGCCGTCGCTGCGGAAATGCTCTGCATGTTGTTCGTAATGAGCTCGACGCCCTGAGCAGCTGAATGCATGTTCGACGATATGTCATTGGTGACGGTGTTCTGCTCTTCTACCGCTGTTGAGATGCTTGTTGCGATCTCACCAATCTTCCGGATCACCGACATGATTGCTTCAATGGCATCAACTGCCTGTCCTGTCGTTTGCTGGACAGAGTTGACTTGTGCGGAAATTTCTTCCGTCGCCTTGCTGGTCTGCGATGCAAGGCTTTTCACCTCCGATGCCACAACGGCAAACCCCTTGCCGGCTTCACCGGCCCTGGCAGCTTCGATTGTTGCATTGAGAGCCAGAAGATTGGTCTGGTCGGCAATGCCATCGATCAGTTCGATCACCGAGCCAATGGTCTTGGCATCTTCAGATAGCCCCGACATGATTTCACTGGACTGCTCCGCCTGATTGACCGCACTTTCGGAAACCTCAAGGGCGGTTTGCACCTGGCGACTGATTTCCTGGATAGATGCAACCAGTTCTTCGGCGGCTGCTGCGACAGTCTGAACGCTGGAGGACGTCTGCTGAGACGCGGAAGCCGAGTTCGTTGCCTGCTCGGCGGCTTCCGAAATTGAGTTACCGATCTCCGAAAGATCAATATCGATTTTCTGTTGGATTTCGGCACGACGCTCGCGTTCCTGCACCTGTGCAGTAATGTCAGTTGCAAACTTCACCACCTTGAATGGACGCCCAGCCGCGTCAAGGATCGGATTGTAAGTGGCCTGTATCCAGATTTCACGACCGCCCTTGGCAAAACGTTTGAACTCACCCGCCTTGAACTGGCCCGTGCCCAATTCTTCCCAGAAGGTCGCGTATTCGGAACTCCGGCGATAGTCCGGGTCGACGAAGATGGAATGATGCTGGCCAACAATTTCATCCAGGGTGTATCCGACAGCCCCTGTGAAATTGTCATTTGCATCCGTGATGGTGCCGTCGAGTTCGAAGTGAATGACTGCCTGGGAGCGATTAATCGCGTCAACCTGGCCTTCAAAATCTGCACTGCGAACCTTCCGCATCGTAATGTCGGATGCGATCTTGACAACTTTCACAACTTTGCCAGCACGATTGAAGACCGGGTTGTAAGAGGCCTGTATCCAGACCTCATTGCCACCTTTGTCGTAGCGCAGAAACTCTTCTGACTTGAATTCACCCCTGGCAAGGTCTTGCCAGAAGTCGTGGTATTCCTGACTATCGGCATAGTCTGGATCAACAAACAGTCGATGGTGTTGGCCCTGAACTTCAGTCAGGGCGTATCCCATTGCGCCGAGGAAGTTCTGGTTCGCCGTCAAGATAGTGCCGTCGGGCCGGAATTCGATCATGGCCTGTGAGCGACTGAACGCGTTCAGAACAGGCTGAGCTGAGCTCCAATTGACGATCGACATGCGAATCCCCTTACGCAGATGACGTTTCAACAATTTCATTAAGACTGGAGGAAAAAAATAAAAACAAGTTAATACGCAGACTATCTTTCGCTAGATCACATGAAGCAAAATAAATTTTAGATATATAAGCGATTTTACCTAATGCAACCTTAGATTTAGTCTTAGATATATTCATTTGCTGTCATGATGACTGGCTGTTTCGAAGTTAGAATAGCCTTTGCGGGTGCCGGAGACTAAGTAAAATTGCGATAATTTCAGAATTTTCCTCTGCATCCATGATCTGATACTGGGTTGCTCGGTGTTGGGGTAAGCAGTGTCACAGAAATACACTCTTGGAACTACCGACAAAATGCAGCACGACTTTCACATTCTTGAAAATTTGACGTCATTTTTCAATGCTTCAGCAAGATCTCTTAAAGGACGATCTGCTGAATACATGTGTTTCCGAACGCGTTGAACATGTTGTTTGTTCACGTCCATCACCGCAGGTTTGGCCCCTGACGTTCACTCAAGACCGAAACCGCGGTGATAGATGTTCGCCTCAGCCTGGTCTCAATCGCCAGACTTCGTATCAATCTCCCAGCGAATGGTAACATCTGCGCTGATTGTGGTTTCGCCTGCTTCGATCGGAACAGCAGATGAGGCCATCATACTCTCAGCCCGCATCATCAAAGGCTGGGGCATCTGTGTAGAGGTTTCGGTGATGAACAGAATGTTGCCAAGTCCAACGCCGGCAGCAGCTGCAAAAACCTCCGCCTTGTGGCGCGCATTTTCAACAGCCTTTTTGCGGGCTTCATCGAGCTTCTCATTCGGGTCGCTCACTTCGAACCGAATGCTGTCGACTGAATTCGCTCCGTTTTCAACGACAAGCGTCAGCAGGCCACCCAGTTTGGCCAGATCGCGAACGTTGACCTCCACACCATTGCGGATTTCATATCCGATGATATTTGGCTGGCGTCCCGAGCTGCTGTTGGACTGCTCATAACGCGGATAGATTCCAAAGCCGCGGGTCTGGATGTCCTTTGCCTCTATGCCCTGGTTTTTGATGGCATCAATAACCTTGCCGATGGCGGAAGAATTTTCAGACAGAGCGTCTTCGGCCGTCTTTGCGGTTGTCACCACATTGGCGGTGATGACCGCCATGTCCGGTGCCACTGCAACGGACCCACGGCCCTGCATGGTGATGTTGCCGGACTGAACGGCATGAGCTTCTTCGGCAGAAACGGGGCCGGAGGCGAGCGGCGCGACAACGAGCAATGTTGCGAGCGTCAGTTGACGGAAGAATGAGACTGACCGGAGTGGGGCCTGCAAAAAATGGGAGGTCATGAAAAAGGGTCCTTTCTGAAACATCCGATTTGGCGGCGATATCGCTCTTTATTGCGGCCTGGGTATGGCTAACCGGTTCATGTTCCATTCATTCTCAAAACGGGCGCAGTCAGCTTCGCACACTTTAGGCTTTGCTTTCCGCAAAGCCGACCTCGCCTGTTTCAGACAAAAGCACGGCAATCGGTCGGGACGCTTCGAACCTCGCACACACAATGACGATCATGACGGTGAGTGGAACACACAGAACCATCCCGACAACGCCCCAGATGGCACCCCAGAAGGCGAGGGAGAGCATGATGACCAGTCCGGACAGGTTGAGGTTGGAACCCATCAGCTTCGGTTCAACCAGATTGCCGACGGCGAACTGGATCAGCCCAAGACCAGTCGCAATGGCGAAGAATGGTGCCAGAGTGTCGTAGTAGACGACTGCGAGCAAACTGGGAAAAATCACACCGATCAGTGACCCGATGGTTGGAATATAATTCAACAGGAAGGCAATGAAGCCGAACAGAGCTGCATAGGGCAGACCAATGGCCAGCAGCACCAGGCTGGTCAGGACGCCGGTTGCGACTGATACGGCCGTCTTGATCGAAAAATAATGCATGATCGAGCGGTTGATCTCTGCCCGAATAGCAAACGCCGCCTGAGCTTTTTCAGGATCTGAAAAGAGCCTCTCGAACTTGCGGTCGAAGGTCGATTGCTCCAGCACAAGAAACAACACGTAGATGAATACCAGGCTGGCTGAACCGGCTATGGTCGTCACCAAGCTGGCCCCTGCCGTTACCATGCGAGGAACGACGGACTCCGGCAGCAGGTCTTTCAGCTCAATCGGATCATTGAGGTGAAACAACGAGGAAGCCTGATCAAACAGTTCCTCAAGGCGCCTTTGATAGGTCGGTGCATCTTGAGCCAACTGGGTCAGGTTGACCGTGACAATGTCGAGAACAAACGTGCTGACAGCGAAGATCGACAGAAGGGACAGCGTAAAGGTGACAAACCCGGGCAAGCGCCAGCGGCCAATCGGTATCAGCTGAAAGACATGAGACAACGAGTTAATCATGTACCAGACGATCAGTGCTATGACGAATGGCAGCACCAGCGACCGGCCGACGACAAGGAGCCAACCAATCATCAGGACCAGGAAAACACTTAAGGTAACGGACAGGAGCGGGGATCGCATGGCAGCTCCGCGAAAGGGATTCGAACAGACATTGTTTGGATGTCATTTAGACCCGAAGCAGCTCGTGAACGGAACCTGTTTTTGCTTGAGGGCTGTGTGTTGTTAAGAATCCGCGACCGCAAAACCTGATTTCCAAGAGCTTTTGCATCATGTCTGCGCAAAGCACTTGCCCGACAAAATTGCCGTGGTATAGGGAAGATCCGCATCGGCCGCCGCAGGCGCGAACCGGCAGGTGCCGTGGGCCTGTAGCTCAACTGGTTAGAGCCGTCCGCTCATAACGGATTGGTTGGGGGTTCGAGTCCCTCCGGGCCCACCATTTTATATTTCCCGCGACTGAAACGAGGATTTCGCTGCAGTTGGGGTTTCTCGACTATAATGTTTGTTCGAAGTCGGGAAACTTCCGAAGTCGAACGCCTCTGCGTCAGAACAGCAGACTAGTCTGTCGAATACTTTTTCTCCAAGTCATCATAATAACTCTTTCTGACCGCGTCCTGGCGGACTTCAAAGCTTGCGACCGGGCCGGTCTCGTCCATCCGGCCGTCAACTTTCAGCATTGAGAGAGCGTCATGCATGCCTTTGAGGGCACCTTGAAGCGCGACGTTTGCATAAAGGACCAGCCCAAACCCCATTTGGTCCAACTCGTTGAAATCGATAATCGGGGTCTTGCCACCCACAACCAGATTAATCAGTTGAGGGGTGCCGGGCAGCCGACGGGGAATGTCCCGAATGTTTTGAAGATCCTTGGGAGCCTCGATAAAGGTCACGTCAGCGCCATCTTCAATGAAGGCTTCAGCTCGCTCAACAGCAGCGTCAAAGCCATGGGTTGCACAGGCATCCGTTCGTGCGACGATCAAAAAATTCGGATCCTGCCGTGCGTCGGCGGCAGCCTTGATCCTGCTGCGTGCTTCGCTCAAATCGACGACGTCCTTGCCTGAAAAATGACCGCATCGTTTTGGATTGACCTGGTCCTCAAGCTGGATCGCACTGGCCCCGGCGCGTTCCAGCGTGCGAACGGTGTGGCTTACATTGAGAGCATTGCCGAAGCCGGTGTCCGCATCGACGACAATCGGCAATTCAGTCGTGTTGCGGATGGTGGCCGTGTGCTGAGCAATTTCCGGGAGGGAGATGAAACCGAGGTCCGGCATGCCGAGATACGTGTTGGTGAGACCGGCCCCTGATATATAGACCGCTTCAAAACCGAGACGGTCGATCACGCTTGCAGCCAGCGCATTTGCTGCACCGGGCATCAATATCGCGTCGCCCTTGTTCAGGCGTTGCCGAAACGCTTTGTTGATCTCATGGTTCATCATTGCAGCGATCTCCGGTCAATGGAACATAGGCTTTGGCGTACTGTGCGCGCCAAGACAAAGCAAGCTGTGCTCTAGTGCGTTCTGTCAGGTGAAACTGTCAGGATCAATTTGCTGTCAGACTTTTGGCGAGACTTTCCAGAAGCGGAATTGCCTTGGCACGCGCCTCCTCATCAAACCGTGTGGCGAGACCGGAGACGGTGAGCGCTCCGGCGAGTTCACTGGTCCCAGTAAAGACGGGCGTCGATATCGAGGAAATATTGGGGTTGGTCTGTCCGACGGCACTCACCGTTCCGTTTTCGTTGAAGAGGGAAAGATCACCAACATCTTCTCCCGAATATCGGCGGAGCACGAGACCGGACGCTCCCGTCGAAAGCCGCAGCCGCATGCCTTCCTCAACATGAAAGCGTAACAGGTTTGGGGAATTTTCCCTGTACAAACAGACACGTTCATTGCCTGCGCGCACGTAAAAGGATGCGGTTTCTCCCGTCGCTTCCGCGAGGATCTTTAGAGACGGGGCCACATGCTCTCGCCGGGTGAAGTCACGGCGGAAAATCAGACCAAGGCGCCAAACGCTCGGTCCGACGCTGAAACTGCCGTTTTCGTCGCGCTGAATAAAGCCATATATGCGCATTGAATTGGTGAGACGCAGGATCGTGCTCTTGTGAAGACCGGTTTCCTCGGCGATTTCCGCAAGGGTCATGATTGGCTTTTGCGTTGAGAACGCGCTCAGGATCGACAGCGCGCGTTCAACGGATTCTGTGCGATTGGCAGTCATGGCCGTTCTGTCTGGTGAAACGCAGTCCGGTTCAACTTGCAGCATCCGGGCAAGACTGTCTAGCCTAGCGCCAATTCAGGAGAGGTATAGTGCGCTACCATCAGGTCCCCCACACACAGTTTCGCGCCGCTGATTATTGCGGTCTTCTCGGAGAAGGCTTTCGCAGCCTGCCCTATTCTCTGCGCCTCTTGGCCGAGAATGCGGCCCGCCATTCGAAAGACGGTGCTGCAGCACTGGACGTTCTGGCGCGCAAAGGAGACGCCGTCCCGTTCCGGCCCGCACGTCTTTTGCTGCATGATATGCTCGGTATCCCGGCGCTTATCGACATCATGGCGATGCGCAATCTGCTGGAAGAACAGGGTGGTGATCCGGGCACGGTCGACATGAGCCTGCCCGTTGATCTCGTGATCGATCATTCCATGTCGATCAATCACTGGGCTGACAGGTTTGCTCTCCAGAAAAACATGGACCGTGAATTTGAAGTCAATCGTGAACGATTTGCCTTTCTGAAGGCCTGTGAAACACGATTTCCCCGCTTGCGGGTCATTCCGCCGGGAGGTGGTATCTGCCATCAGGTCAATCTTGAGTATCTCGGCCAAACCGTTTTGCCGTCTCAGGATGATGCCGATCTTCTGGTACCCGACTCCAGTCTTGGCACCGACAGCCATACGCCAATGATCAATGCTCTGGGTATCATGGGGTGGGGAATTGGTGGACTGGAGGCGGAAGCCATTCTTTTCGGCGAGACAACTCCGGTCAACGTGCCGCGTGTTATCGGGCTGGAAGTATCCGGTGCGCCCTCGGACGACATCACCGCGACCGATATTGCTCTTGTCGTTGCCGAAAAACTCCGGGCACTTGGCGTTGTCGACACATTTGTTGAACTCTTCGGCTCAGGGTACCGCGCCTTGAGCGTTGCCGACAGGGCAACGATCGCGAACATGGCACCCGAATATGGATCGACCATGGTCTTTTGTCCGGTTGACGAGCGCACCATCGGGTATCTGAACGACACGGGGCGCAATGAAAGCGCTGCGCGCTCGGAAGCTTATTGCAGGGCGCAGAACCTTTGGCTGGAAGGAGTTGATAGCGCTGTTGACTATGACGAAGTCGTCGAAATTGACCTCAGCCGGATCGGGCGTTCGGTTTCAGGCCCGTCGCGCCCTGAACAGAGGATTGATTTGTCGGATGCGACCGAGCGACTGAAATTGAAAGGTGAAACCGAGCGCCGGGTTCAGGTCGAAGGGGAAGCGCATGATATCGGCGATGGCGATGTGATCATCGCGGCAATTACCAGCTGCACCAACACGGCGAATCCGCGGAACATGGTCACAGCCGGCCTGATGGCCCGAAATGCGGTTGCCAGAGGGCTGCAGGTCCCGCCGCATGTCAAAACCTCTCTGGCACCTGGATCCCGGGTGGTTGCGAAGTACCTAAAGGAGAGCGGACTGCAAAGCTCGCTGGACACACTTGGCTTCGAGGTCGCCGCGTTTTCGTGTTCGACCTGCAACGGCATGTCCGGGCCGCTGCATCCTGCGCATGAAGCGACGATCAAGGCGCATGATGTGAAGGGCATCGCCGTTTTGTCGGGAAACCGCAATTTTGCCGGGCGGATCCACCCGCTTGCGTCGCGCAACATGATCGCGTCTCCGCCCCTGGTCGTGGCTTACGCCTTGATGGGCACAATCTTGAAGGACATCACTCTAGAGCCGCTTGGCAGCGACCAGAACGGCGATCCGGTCATGTTGACCGACCTCTGGCCCAGCGCTGACGAAGTTACAAAGATCGTCGAGACGTTTGTCACGCCGGATGAATTCAACAAAAACTACGCTGCAATCAACGACGTGAATGCCGAGTGGAACGCACTTGAGACGGATGCCGGCACCTATGACTGGGTTCCGTCGACCTATGTTTCCTTCCCGCCGTTCGTTCGCGAAATCGAGCGTGACGCTTCACCGGTTGCGCCTATTTTGGGCCTTCGGCCTCTGGTTATTCTGGGTGACAGTGTGACGACGGATCACATATCGCCGTCGGGTATCATCACTCCGGAATCTGAAGCTGGCCAGTTCCTTCAGAAACAAGGTGTCGCTCCCCGCGATTTCAACTCCTTCGGAACCCGGCGCGGATGCTCCGACGTCGTCGTGCGTTCGACCTTTGCCAATTACAGACTGCGCAATGAAATGACACCGGACAAGGAAGGCTCTTGGGCAAGGATCGAGCCAGAGGCCGAAGTCACCTCGGTGTTCAAGGCCATCCAGACCTATCTCGAGCGAGACCAGAAACTTGTTGTGATCGGCGGCAAGGAATATGGTTGCGGCTCCTCAAGAGACACGGCTGCAAAAGCGCCTTGGCTTGCCGGTGTCAGAGCCGTGATCGTTGAGAGTTTCGAGAGGATCCACCGTTCAAACCTGGTCAATATGGGCATCGCCCCACTGTGTTTTCCAGATGGTGTCACGCGCAAGACCTTAAGCCTTGATGGTAGCGAGACATTTGATATTGCGTTCGACAAGGACCTCACCGGGGCAACGCTGACCATCAATCGCAAGGATAGCAGTGCCGAAACAACCCCTCTGGATTTGCGGCTCTACAATGACGGTGAGCGTGCAACGTTTGCCGCCGGCGGACTATTGCCACGTGCGTTCCGGTCATTCCTTGCAGGAGCAGCCTGATGCAGAATCGGTTGCGAGCTGCCTTTTACCGGGGCGGAACTTCCAAGGCAGTGGTGTTCAACGGTGCGGATCTGCCGACCGATCGTGCCCTTTGTGATCGGATTTTTCTGCATGTTCTTGGCAGTCCGGACGCGTATGGCCGCCAGCTCAACGGCATGGGCGGTGGTCTGTCATCGCTCTCCAAAGTTGTCATTGTCCGCCCTTCGGATCGCGACGATGCGGATGTCGACTATACTTTCGTTCAGATCGCCGTTGACGAAGCTCTGGCCGACTACGGATCGGCTTGCGGGAACATGGCGTCGTGTGTTGGCCCATTCGCCGTCGATGAGGGCATGGTCGAACTTGCGCCCGGGCAATCCGATGCTCTTGTACGCATCTACGACACCAACACCGACCGGTTGTATCATGCCCGTTTTCCCCTACGGGACGGTAAGGCTGTCGAAGAGGGCGATGTTTCCATACCGGGTGTTTCAGGAACGGGAGCGCCGGTGGTGCTTGAGTTCTTGACGCCGGGAGGGGCGGCCACCGGAAAACTGCTTCCGAGCGGTCATGTCGTTGATCAAATCGAAGTGGCGGATATTGGTCCGGTCACGGTGTCTCTGATCGATGCAGCCAATGCAGTGGTCTATGTCCGCGCGGCGGATCTAGGCACATCTGCCTCCAAGTTGCCTGAACAACTTGATGCAGATGCCGGTTTGATGGCGCGCCTGGAGAATGTGCGTTGCGCGGGCGCTGTCGCCATGGGCATGGAAGGGTCCTTCAGCGAGGTCAAACGATCGACGCCGAAGGTGGCGATCCTCGGCGGCTCTTCTGAGTTTACGTCTCTGGATGGTGCGAGGCATGGACCGGAAACGCATGACATCAACGTCCGGCTGATCTCGATGGGTAATTTCCATCGCGCGATTACACTGACGGGCGGCATGTGCACGGCTGTTGCCGCTCAGGTGCCGGGCTCGCTGGTTCAGGAACTTGCACAGATTGAGGGAAAAGATCTGAGAATAGGGACGCCATCCGGAGTTCTTACCGTGACAGCGGATGTGCGGACAGGTGCCTTCGGGCCTGAAGCGGTCACGGCCGGAACGTTTCGCACTCAAAGGCGTATCATGGAAGGTGCGGTCCTTTACCCCGCAGCCTTACTCGGGCAAGAGCCGTGAGCGAAGCCCTGGCTTGTTTCGCAACGTGCGATCTGAACGATGCCTATCCGGAGAAGGTAACTTTCGTTCAGTTGCCGTTCCGGGATTTCGCACGCAAACGCAGGTTTTCTGGCCGTATCAGGACGGCGGTCATGGTCGATGATACAAAGCTGGTTCAGAAGGCGTTGTTTTCTCAACCAGGCAATGGCGCCATCATCGTTCTGGATGGTGGCGGTTCCAACCGTACTGCGCTGCTTGGTGATCGGATGGCGGAGCGGCTTATCCAAAATGACTGGGCGGGCATTATCGTAAACGGTGCGGTGAGAGACAGCCATCTTTTGGCTGATCTTGAGATCGGCGTCAAAGCCTTGGGAACAAGCCCTGTTCGTTCGGGAAAGACCGGCAAGGGCGCAATCGATGTACCCGTCGCGTTCGGCGGTGCTTTCTTTGAACCGGGGAAGTGCCTTTACTGCGACGAAGACGGAGTTCTGGTCTCTGACGAACCGCTTCAACTTTGAGATCCGAAGCAGGTCCGGCTTTTATCTGGAGGGTGTCTTTCGCCGAAGAGCGGTTCAAATTTTTCTATTGTCGATTTCAGGGCTGCACCATGGCGTTCAGCCAGGCGCGGATAAATGTGCGACGCTTGAGCTGGTCAAGATAAACGAGCAGGCCCGGACCGAGACGGATGGGGCGGAAGGCAGCCTCACGCTGTAAGACCCCTGGATCAATCGCAGGCAAACCGGTCAATTCCTCGATCAGCTCACGGTTGGAACCCGATACCAGGAAGTCTATGAACTGGCCGGACAGGTCCACATCCTGGGTCGTCTTTGGAATGAGTACCGTCCGTAACATGACGGTGGTAAAATCGTTGAACTGCAGGACATCGAGATCCGGGTTGTCTGGAAGGTGTGCCGCCGCGTAGCTACCAAGAACGTTATAGGCGAGCGCCAGTCGTCCGTCGGCAACGTCCCGGATCATCTGGTTTGAACAGCAATAAAGCTGCGCGTTCAATCTGCCCATCACCTCGGCCATTCGCCAGAGGGATTCCGACTGTCGGGAGTCTTGCGTGGCAAAAAGGTACCCAGCCCCGCTTTCCCTTATGTCATAAGTCCCGACCTTGCCGTTGAAGCGGTCCGGGTTCTCGCGCAGCAGCGCAATCAGTTCGTCCCGGTTGGTCGGCGTCGGCAATCCCTCAAATGCAGATTTGGAAAAGGCCAAGACCGCTGGTTCCTGGGTGAAGGCGAACAGACGATCTCGCCATTTGGCCCAGTCGGGCAGGGTGCTGGTTTCCGCTGACACGTGGCGTAAGGCAAAGCCGTCGTTGACGAGTTTAGTCTGCAGGTCCATTGCCGATGACATCGCAATGTCGAATTCCGCATTCTCTTCAAAAAGTGCCTTCATCAACTCGCTGCTGGAAGCGGTGACATAACGGATTTCAATGCCCGGGTTGCGTGCCTGATAAGCCTCGATGAGCGGTGCGAAGATACTGAGGTCGCCCGTCGACAGAATGTTGAGTGTTGCCGTTCGGTTTTCGACCTCAAACAGGCGCTCCTCTTCGGCAACGAATGCGCTTGCCGTCGTGATCAGGGCGCAGAACGATGCGATCAGGCCAATGGTAAGGATATGGACGCGCATGTGCCTCTCTTTTCCGGGTTGTCAGACAGTTCCAGCGTGCCGCCATGAGCGCGCATGACTTCCTCGACAATGGTGAGCCCGAGGCCGGAGCCAATAATGTCGCGGACATTGTCACCTCTGCCGAAGCGCTCGGTCAGGTGTTTCCGGTCGCCGTCACCGAGACCACGGCCCTCGTCGATGACATCGACCCTGACACTTGATCCCGATTGCAGGATTTCCACCTTGATGACGCTGTCCTCCGGCGAGTATTTCACAGCGTTGTCCAGGAGATTTCGCAGCGCGTTCTGCAACAGGATCGGGTCACCTTCAACCGAGCCGATTGTGTCCGAACCAGAGCAGGTGATCCTTATATCCTTCAAGTCCGCAGTCGGACTGATTGACCTGATCACATCCTGAGCGAGCTCCTTCACATTGAGGCGTTCCTTCTCAAGATTGTCGGACCGCAGCGCGACCATCGCATGATCAAGCAGCTGACCTGCAGAGCGCGAACTCTCGTCTGCAGCGCGTATGACTTCTCGCAGGATCTGTTTGTTTTCCGGTTTTCGGACGCTGCGCATGGCGATCTCTGATTGTGTTCTGACCGTTGCGAGCGGTGTGCGCACGTGATGTGCTGCTTCGGCGATGAAGTCTTCGGTTCTCGCCAGTGAGGCGCTGAGTCGGCCCATGAACGTATTGAGGGACTGTAGCAAGGGTACGAGCTCGGTCGGGGCCGACGTTTCGACCGGGCTCAAATCCTGCGGGCCGCGGCGCGCAACCGACTGGGCAAGCCTGTTCAATGGCCGCATGGCATTGTTGGTCGCAAACCAGCTAAGTGCCCCTGAGAGAACGAAAAATCCAATACCAGCCGCAGCCGCAGCAATCGAGATCTGCAGAGAAACAGCAGCAAGTCCCAGCCGGGTTTGAGCGACAAGCACCGTCAAAATGACTGTTTCATCGCCCACGGTCAAACGTCTTGGCAGCGCTGCGATGCGCACTTCGTCCTCGCGGTAGATGGCTGTTGCAAAAACCGGATTGCCAGCGTCAAAAGTGGCAGAAGGTGCCGGCAAGTCATCGTATCCCGTGACAGTCAGATCGTCTGCGGTGATGCGGTAGAACACTCGTTCTTCGGCTATAGATCCAAGCATCGACAAGGCTGAATAGGGTACGTCGACCAATATCTGGCCGCGTTCGGCGCGAACGGCCTCCGAAATTGCAGTTGCCGAGGCAATCAGGATGTTGTCCTGGGTGATTTCAGCCGCCTGCTGGGCGAGTGCACGCACCGTGAAATAGAGCGCAACCGACAGAATGGCCGCGACAAGCAGCAATTGAAGGAGAAGCCGCCTTCTGAGCGAACCTCGTGTACGGACGGCTGTCATGAGGCCGTCATCCTGTAGCCAACACCGCGCACAGTTTCGATCTTGACGCGCCCTCCCTGTAGCTTCTTGCGGACGCGCCCCACATAGACCTCAATCGCATTTTCAGAAACGTCTTCGTCGTAGGAGAACAGGCGGTCAACCAGGTGTGACTTTGAAAAGATCATGTCGGGTGCCGAGAAAAAGACTTCGAGCAGCCGCAGTTCCCGGTTCCTGAGGTCGGAGACGTTTCCGGCAACCGCAACGGTTCCTGCAAGCGGATCAAACACAACATCCTGGAAGGTTTTCTGGTTGCGCGATGCGCCTTGTCTTCGACGAAGCACGGCCCTGCAACGGGCCTCGAGTTCGGAAAAGTCGAAGGGTTTGGTGATGTAGTCGTCGGCACCGAGGTCGAGCATCCGGACGCGGTCCGATACTTCAGAACGCGCCGTCAGAACGATAACAGGAGTGTCATTGTCGCCTGTGCGATGCCTTTCCAGGAACGTGCGTCCATCCCCGTCGGGAAGCATGATATCAAGCAGAATGAGCTCATAACCGGTGCTGGCCAAACAGGCGGCGGCCGTTTCCAGATCAGGTGCATGATCAACGACATGACCGTCGAGGCTCAGCCGTTCGACAATGGCCTTAGCCAGTTTCTCATTGTCCTCGATCAGTAGGAAGCGCATGCCAATTTAGCCGTTTGTCGTTGTTTTTTGGTAGCGTGACAGGTTCCTGTCAGCTTTCCCAATACTTTTAATGTTTGCAAGGGGCTCGTTAAGCCCCAGCGTGTCTGGGAGGAAAATATGACACTTTTGAAAATGACCCGTCGGGTCGTTCTGGCTGCTGCTGCAGTCTCTTTTTCATTTGCAACCCCGTCCTTTGCAGAACCGGCTGTCGATAGCATCCACTTCCTGATTCCAGGCGGTGCAGGTGGTGGCTGGGATGGCACAGCACGCGGCACCGGTGAAGCGCTAACGAAGGCAGGCCTCGTCGGCACGGCATCTTACGAGAACATGTCTGGCGGCGGTGGCGGCAAGGCCATCGGCTTCCTGATTGAAAACGCGGACAGCAACCATGGCACGCTCATGGTCAACTCCACGCCGATCGTGATCCGCTCGCTGACCGGTGTGTTCCCGCAGAACTTCCGTGATCTGACTCTGGTTGCCGGCACAATCGGTGACTATGCGGCTCTCGTGGTGCCTGCCGACGGCGATATCAAGGACGTCAACGGTCTGATCGAAGCCTTCAAGGCGGATCCTGCCGGGACCGCGATTGGTGGAGGTTCTGTGCCGGGCGGCATGGACCATCTGGTTGCCGCAATGGTGTTCCAGGCAGCCGGTGCTGATCCGGTCGCGATGAAATACGTGCCTTATGACGGTGGCGGCAAGACCATGGCTGGTCTGCTTTCCGGTGAAGTTCAGGCCGTTTCCACCGGCTTCTCAGAAGCCGTTGAATTGGCCAAGGCAGGCGAAGTGCGCATCATTGGTGTGACTGCACCTGAACGCGTCGACGCCTATG
The DNA here is from genome assembly GCF_009363435.1 of Labrenzia sp. THAF82. Lineage (GTDB taxonomy): Bacteria > Pseudomonadota > Alphaproteobacteria > Rhizobiales > Stappiaceae > Roseibium > Roseibium porphyridii. Next base: position 2,220,748 of record NZ_CP045354.1, read on the forward strand.
CAGATGCCCCGACCATGGTCGAGCAGGGCAATGACACGACCTTCGTCAACTGGCGCGGTTTCTTCGCTGCACCTGGTCTTCCGGCGGACAAACTGGCCGCTTACCAGGATGCCATTGCGAAGATGTACGAAACCGATGAGTGGGAAGAAGTTCGGGCTCGCAACGGTTGGGTGAACATCCACAATCCTGGCGACGACTTCCGCTCTTTCCTTGAAGAGCAGGAAAAGTCCATCGGCGATCTGATGAAGAAGCTCGGCTTCCTCTGATCGACGTTCAGCAAAGCTGAAACGCAAGGCACGTCCGGGACTTCCCGGACGTGCCGCCCAATCCAAAAAATGTGGGGGGAACGATGGCGCTTGATCGCTGGCTAGCACTGGTCATCTTGTTGATCTGTCTGGCTTATGGCTATGCAGCTTATTTCACCATGGACGCGCTTTTGCCGCCGATCATGCAACGCAGCCCAATTTGGCCCTCAAGCTTTCCCAAAGTCTTGGCCATTGGCGGAATTCTTCTGTCGCTGAGCATCTTGCTCGGTCTGGAAAAATCCCCCGACAAGAAAGACGCTGCAGACATCAATCTGTCGCGTCTACATGAGTACAAGGTCGGCCAGGCGCTTCTCCTGTTGGGCTTGATGGTTGCCTATGCGTTGCTGCTGCGGCCGCTTGGGTTCCTAACCTCCACTTTTCTTTTTCTCACGGTTGGCAGCTTCATTCTCGGTGAGCGCCGCTATGTCATGATGATCGTTGTCGCCGCTATTGCTGCCGGTACGGTCTGGTACCTTGTGGACGTGGTGCTGGGCATCTTCTTAAGTCCATTCCCGTCTTTTCTGATTGGAGGCTGAGATGCTCGAAGGACTTCTGACGGGCCTCGCAACGGCCTTCACATTCACAAACATCATGATGGTTGTAGGCGGCTGTCTGATCGGTACGTTCATCGGCATGCTGCCCGGGCTTGGCCCGATGTCGATCATTGCCATCATGATCCCGGTCGCGATCACAATCGGTGATCCGTCAGCTGCACTGATTCTGCTTGCTGGCGTTTATTATGGTGCGGTTTTTGGTGGTTCGACGTCTTCGATCCTGATCAATGCTCCAGGCGTCGCTTCGACTGTTGCTACCTCCTTCGACGGCTATCCGCTGGCACGTAAGGGGCAGGCCGGGAAGGCCTTGACGGTTGCCGCGATCTCCTCGTTTGCGGGGGGCACCATCGGTGCGATCCTGCTGATGGTGTTTGCTCCGGCGCTGGCCTCCGTCGCGCTGCTGTTTCATTCGTCTGAATATTTTGCACTGATGGTTGTCGGGTTGTCAGCGATTGCGGCATTTGCCGGCACCGGCCAAGTCGGCAAGGCTCTGCTGATGACGTTCCTCGGACTGATGATGGCAACGGTCGGCGAAGGCGTTCTGTTCAATATGCCGCGCTTCACCATGGGCGTCATGGATCTCCAGTCCGGCTTTGGCTTCATCACGCTTGCCATGGCGATGTTCGCGCTCCCTGAAGCCATTTTCCTTGTGCTTGACCCTGCACGTTCAAAAACCGGCGACGGCAGTGATGGTGGCAAGATCAAGAACTTGCGGATTACCAAGGACGAAGCGCGTAAGATTACACCGGTGATCGGCCGGCAGTCGCTCCAGGGTTTTTTTATCGGTGTTCTGCCCGGCGCAGGGGCGACGATTGCCTCTTTCCTCGGGTATGCGGTTGAGCGCAACATCGCGAACAAGGAAGAGCAGGAAGAGTTCGGCAAAGGTTCAGTGAAAGGCATTGCTGCTCCTGAAAGCGCCAACAATGCCGCCTGCACCGGTTCATTTGTTCCGCTGCTGACACTGGGCATCCCCGGTTCAGGAACAACTGCAATCCTGCTGGGTGCGTTGATCGCGCTTAATGTCAGTCCAGGTCCGCGCCTGATGGTCGATGAACCTCAGATTTTCTGGGCCGTCATCATCTCCATGTATCTTGGCAATCTGGTTCTTCTGATCCTCAACTTGCCGCTGATCCCTTACATCGCAAAGGTTCTGGCGGTTCCGCGCAACTATCTCATCCCGTTCATCCTGTTCTTCACATTGATGGGCGCCTATATCGGCCAGAACAACGCCACGGAGCTTCTTCTCCTTGTCGGTTTCGGGATTTGTGCAACGCTGTTCCGCTTTGCAGACTATCCATTGGCTCCCTTGCTGATCGGGTTCATTCTTGGGCCTTTGCTTGAGAATAACTTCTCCCGTGCCATGCAGCTTTACGACGGTGTCGGATTTATCTGGGAACGGCCGATGACGCTCGGGTTGCTGATCCTTGCCGTTGTTCTTGTTGTTCTGCCCGGCTACAGAGCCCGTCGTGCACGCCTGCGTGCGGAAGGTGTCGCTGACGGCGATTGATAACGGCAGCACGAAGGGACACATCAGGTGTCGAAACCGCTTGAAGGGATTAGGGTCCTCGACCTGACCAATGTTCTTGCCGGCCCATTTTGCTGCCACCATCTGGCGCATCTTGGGGCGGAAGTAATCAAGGTCGAGGCCGCGGGCCGAGGCGATCTGGCCCGCAATCTTGGCGCTGATCCCGATCTGAACGAGAAAGGCATGGGTGTTTCTTTTCTTGCGCAGAATGCGGGCAAGAAATCCGTCACTGTCAATCTGAAACACCCGAAGGGAAGAGCGCTTTTCATCAAGCTCGTCAGGTCCGCAGATGTGCTGGTCGAAAACTTTCGTCCCGGTGTTATGGACCGATTGCAGGTTGGTTACGATGCACTCAAGAAAGAGCGACCTGAACTGATCTATTGCGCCATTTCCGGCTTCGGACAGGATGGACCCTGGGTCCATCGCCCGGCGTATGACCAGATCATTCAGGGAGCTTCCGGTGTCATGTCGATCACCGGTGACAGCGAAAGCGCGCCATTACGCGTTGGATACCCGGTCGCCGACACTGTCGGCGGAATTACCGCTGCATTTGCGGTCGCTTCAGCGTTGAATGCTTCGCCGAGGGGCAGCTTCATCGATGTCTCCATGCTTGAATCGGTGCTCGCGACCATGGGGTGGGTGGTATCCAACTACCTGAATGCTGGTGTTGAACCCGCAGCGAACGGCAATGAGAACGTCACGTCAGCTCCCTCAGGAGCCTTCCAGGCAGGCAGCGGTCTTTTGAACATTGCAGCCAACAAGGATGAGCAGTGGGTGTTGCTTACCGATCATCTGGGCTTGAGTGAACTGCGCGAGCACTCTGATTACGCGACGCGCGAAAACAGGAAGAAGAACCGTCTGGCGCTGAAAGCTGAGCTAGAGGTCGTTCTGAAAACCCGCCCAGCGCGTGATTGGGCGAAGGAACTCAATCGCATCGGTGTGCCGTCCGGGGCTGTCCTGACCGTTCCAGAAGTGCTGCAAATGCCGCAAATCGCGGATCGAGGCTTCCTGCACACGTTTCAGCAGGTGCCTGGTGTCGATCGGGACATCGCCGTGACGACGACCGGGATAAAGCTGGATGGTGATGCACCCAAGGTGTCCGCACCGCCGCCGCTTCTTGGCGAGCACAATCATGAAATCTGGGGTGAGCTTGGTCTCAGCAGCCAGGAGCTGGAAGACCTTCGAAGCGACGGTGCACTATGAGCAGCGCAGGCAAAGATGTATCCGATTGGTGGACGACAGACATCATAGACATGGCGCCCGGGCAGATACGGCTACGCGGCCACCCGATCGAAGAGCTGATCGGCAACGTCACCTTTCCTCAAATGATCTGGCTGATGACGAGAGGCGACTTGCCCACGCCCGAACAGGCAAAGCTTTTGGAGTGCGCTCTCGTTGCGGCGGTTGATCACGGTCCGCAGGCACCGTCGATTGCCGCGGCGCGCATGGCGGTTACCTGCGGCCTTGGTCTTAACGGTGCAATGGCATCTGCAGTCAATATGCTCGACGACGTTCACGGGGGGGCGGGTGAACAGGCTGTAGAACTTTATGGCTGGATTGATGATGCCATGAAAGACGGCGTTGGCCTTGATCAGGCCGCTGCGAAGATGATTGATCGTTGGCAGGCCGAGCGGACCGTTTTCGTGCCAGGTTTTGGCCACAGGTTTCACAAGCCAGAAGATCCGCGAGCGCCACGCCTGCTAGGTCTTGTGGACGCGGCCGCTGCGGACGGTGTTGTGAGCGGACGGTTTGCCGAAATCGGACGGGCAATCCAAAAGATCCTGAACACCCGGAAGAGCAAACCCGTTCCCATGAACATCGATGGAGCGACCGCTGTTGTCTATGCGGAGCTCGGTTTCGCCGGGCAGCTCGCGCGCGGGCTTTTTTGCCTGTCCAGGTCCGTCGGTGTGATCGCGCATGCCTGGGAGCAAATGAACCAGGGTGGCCGGAACAAGGGGCCGACACCGCCAGCTTATCGCTGGTCCTATACTGGGCCGAATCCGATTGACGGCCAGACCTGACCCACCGGTGCCGGTGAAACAATGTGATGCCGGCATGATCGTCAAGCTATTTCGATCAGAGAAGCTGCAGGATTGATTTTCTTGCCTGGAGGAGGAGCTCCGCCAGAGCGCCTTTGAGACGCGTGAACCTGTGAGACGGAACAGGTATCGATACTGCATAGATCTGATCCATTGGATCCTTGAAGGCGAAACCGGCTGCTGAAATGCCGTCTGTGTGCTCGTTCAGGTCCCAACCGATGCCGGTTTGCCGGATGTCTTCGATCTCCCGCATGAACTCCGACAATGGTTTGGTGTCATCCTCGGTCGCTTTCAATTCCGGTGTTGCGATTGCAACGAGTGCATCGTCCTCGAACAAGGAGAGTGCAGCCTTGCCGTTGGCTGTTGTTGTCATGGGAAAGACTTCGCCAACGGCAGAGACGGTTCTAAGGCGATGGGAACCAATCACCTGATCAACGAAGACCATGTGGTCTTCCCTAAATGCGGCCAGGTCAACGGTCTCTTCTGTCTTTGAAGAGAGGTCGACCAAGACAGGCCGAATGAGCTCGGCCATATTGATCCGGCCAGCTGCGGCCAGCGACTGGATTTCCGGCCCGAGCCTTAGCCCCCCTTCGGCAGAACTTGCCATGACCAGACGTTCGGCGATGAGCGCATTCACGATACGCTGTACCGTAGAGCGGGGCAGGTGTACGCGCTCAGCTATGCCGCCAAGGCTTAGTCCGGAGTTGTCTTTTTTCAGAATCCGCAGAATCTCGGCTGCTCGAGAAATAACTTGAACGCCTTGATTTGATTGCGCTTTCCTTTCGATATTCATGACTTTTTCCGCCGTGTTCCTAGTCCAGCTCCGGTCTGGAATCGCATGCTAATGCAGCGTGATACTGTCTGCATATAGCAAATATACGCGTCGTGTCGAGAAAACACTTGACCGCATTATGATACACTCGTACCGTAAAGCAATACAGATTGGCGCTGGCCTTCGGGAGGATCAAAAATGTCAGTGATGATTCGCGGGATCGAGTTTCAGGAAAACCTGAACAACGATATGGGCGTCGAGTTCTATAACCTGTCGCACCGCTATGGATTTCAGTGCCCGAACTGGCCGTATTTCAAAGATGTCCAGATTGAGCGGAAGCACTACATGGCCAAGTCCGGTGTGCTGTCCCAGACAATCACCACCACGATGCATGTGACGACGCACATCGATGCACCGGCTCATGTCGTTCCCGGAACACCGTTCATCGACGAAGTGCCGTTGCCTCATTTTTTCGGGTCCGGGCTGGTTGTCTCGGTGCCGAAGGAAAAGTGGGAGCCGATCACGGGCGACGACCTGGAGAAGGCTTGTGGCCATGCAATCCGCAAGAACGATGTCCTGATCATCAACACGGGCTGGCACAAGCAATATGAGGATGGTGACTACTTTGCCTACTGTCCCGGCCTCGTGCCTTCCGCCGCCGACTGGATCGTGGAGAAAGGCATCAAGGTTGTTGGTCACGATACCCAGGCAAACGACCACCCGCTTGCGACGGCTATCGGTCCGCAGCGCAACGGCCCAATCCTGCCGCATTTGGAGCAGGAGTATCTTGAGTGGTCCGGCGGCCGCGATTGGAAAGACGATTTTCCCGAGTGGGAACCGGTTCACAACAAGCTGTTCAGCAACGGTATCCTTGGCATTGAAAATGTTGGCGGCGATCTTGATGCAGTCACTGGAAAACGCTGCACGTTTGCATTTTTCCCATGGAACTGGGACCGGGGCGATGGGTGCATCATCCGCCTTGTGGCGATGATCGACCGCGGCCAACAGTATCGCATCGAGGCAGGCGAAACCTTCTGATCCTTCATCACGGGCCGCCCCGTTGTGGGCGACCTTCATGCACAAGGTTCGGGAGGGTGACAATGCATGTGAAACGCTTTGAAGACGCTGCCCCTTATGAAGCGCCAAATCACCGGGATGTGGTCGGTTTGCGGTTGCAGGGGTTCGAAGAAGGTGGTCCGGAGAACCAGTGGGTCGGGCTAAGCCAGTTCCTGCCTGGTGGAGGGGCGGGGCCTGACTCAACTCCCTTCGAAAAGGTCTACGTGGTCCTGGAGGGCGAGATGACCGTGATGACCGAAGGCGCAGAGACTGTTTTGCGAAAGTACGACAGCTGCACCATCGCACCGAATGAAGTGCGTACCATCGAGAACCGCTCAAACCTGGTGTGCACGATGCTTGTCGTGATCCCGTATCCGTCGGAGGCAAAGACATGAGTAATGCCTGGAAGAACCCGCTGGGATTGTTTGATGTCTCGGGCAAGGTTGCGCTGATTACTGGCGCTTCGGGAGCCTTTGGCGCAGTCGCTGCAAGAGCCCTTGCGGGGGCGGGCTGCAAATTGGTCCTGGCAGCAGCCAACGAGAAGGCATTGGACGAAGTGGCTGCCGAATGTGAGAAACTTGGCGCTGATGTCGTCACAAAGGCCGTGCGTCCGACTGATGAGACAGTTTGCGACGGTCTTGCCGACCTTGCGGTCGAGCGCTTTGGGTCGCTGGATATACTTGTTGTTGCTTCAGGCATGAACAAGGTCGCGAAGATCGATACGCTCACTCCAAAGGATTTCGACGGCGTGATGGAAGCCAACGTGACTCAGTCTTGGCTTCTGACACGGGCTGCCACCAAAAAGATGAAGCAGCAGCCTACCGGCGGAAAGATCGTGCTGGTCTCATCCGCGCGCGGCCTGCTTGGTCATCCGGCCGGATACACAGCCTATTGCGCGTCAAAGGCTGCCGTTGACGGCATTACCAAAGCTCTTGGGTGCGAACTTGGCGAAGAGAACATCACCGTCAACGCCATTGCTCCAACTGTTTTCCGCTCTCCGCTGACAGCATGGATGTTCGAGGAAGACGATACGGCCAAGGGTTTCCGCAAAGGTTTTATCGCCCGCGTACCGAAGGGGCGCCTGGGTGAACCGGAAGATCTGATCGGGCCATTGTTGTTTCTGGTATCGCATGCATCGGACTTCTACACCGGTCACATACTTTACGCCGATGGCGGCTACACGGCGGGCTGAACGATGGCGCGATCTTTCACAATAGCCGTACTTGGCGCTGGGCTGATGGGGCATGGTATTGCGCTGACCTTTGCCCGAGCAGGACACAAGGTCAATGTCTTCGATGCCTTTCAGGCCGGTCTTGACGCTTTGCCTGAACGTGTTTCCAAAAGCCTTGATGCCCTGGGTGTCGAAAACGCCGAGGTTGCGGATGTTCTTGACCGTATTTCGGCCCACAAAGAGATCAACGCGTGCGTGTGCGACGCAGACTTCGTGTTCGAGGCGGCCCCTGAGAAACCTGAGCTTAAGCGAGCCTTGTTCCAGGAAGTGGAGCAGTATGCATCCCCAAATGCCGTTTTTGCGTCCAATACTTCGGTCATACCGATCACTACGATCATGGCGGACCTGGAACATCAAGACCGTGCACTGGGCACCCATTGGTGGAACCCGCCTCACTTGATACCGCTTGTTGAAGTCATCAAGACGCTATGGACGGATGAAACAACCATCGAACAAACCGTCGAGCTGCTGACCTCTGTCGGCAAGACGCCGGTGCGAGTTGAAAAGGATGTTGCCGGGTTTATCGGCAATCGTCTTCAGCATGCGATGTGGCGTGAAGCCATTTATCTGGTGGAAAGTGGCGTCTGCACTGCCGAGGCCGTCGACAAAGTTGTCAATGCCAGTTTTGGGCGCCGACTTTCGGTTCTCGGTCCGCTCGCAAATGCCGATCTCGTGGGCACGGACCTGACACTCGATATTCATGAAAATGTTCTGGCCGACCTCGACAATCGGCCAGCTCCTTCACCCTATCTGCGTGATCTGGTTGAGACCGGAAAGCTCGGCATGAAGAGCGGTGAAGGATTTATGAGCTGGACGCCGGAGGACATGGAGGATGTCCGAACGCGTGTCGCAACTCACCTTAGGAAGCTCGAAACGATCCTGACGTGACAGCCGCTTAAATCTTGAGCGCATCTGGGAGGAAAGATGATGACGCTGATTGGGAAGAAAAAAGGTATCACCCGCCGCGGATTTCTGGCCGGCGCATCGGCCGGGCTGGCCGCGCCCGCGATCTTGACGCGCACTCGCGCCTATGCTGCGGATCCTGTGGTCAAAATCGGTCATGTCAGTCCGCGGACCGGTCCCCTGGCGGGATTTGCCGAGGCTGACGACTACGTTCTTGAGGGTATCCGCAAGGTGCTCGCAGCCGGTGTTGAGAACAATGGTAAGACCTATCAGGTTGAAATCATTTCCAAGGACAGCCAATCCAATCCGAACCGTGCGGCTGAAGTGGCATCCGAACTGATCCTGGGTGATGAAGTCGACATCATTGTTGCGGCCTCCACGCCGGACACCACAAATCCGGTATCTGACCAGGCCGAACTGAACGAAGTGCCCTGCGTCACGACGGATTGTCCGTGGCAACCGTACTTTTTTGGAAGAAACGGCGACCCGGCAACCGGGTTTGACTACACCTATCATTTCTTCTGGGGCCTGGAAGACGTCATCAAGGCTTTCCTGGCGCTGTGGGAGGAAAGCGGCGTTGAGCGCAAGGTTGGCGGGCTTTTCCCCAATGATGCGGATGGCAATGCCTGGGGCGACGAGATCCACGGCTTTCCGCCGGCCTTGATCGGCAGTGGATTCGAGCTGACAGATCCTGGCCGCTATCAGCCTCTAACGGATGATTTCTCCAGTCAGATCTCGGCGTTCAAGGAAGCGGGATGCGATATCATTACCGGCAATATGATACCGCCCGATTTCGGAACTTTCTGGTCGCAGTCCGCGCAACAAGGCTTCAATCCGAAGGTGGTGACCATCGGCAAGGCTCTTCTTTTCCCCTCTGTTATTGAGTCTCTTGGGGAGCGTGGCAACGGTCTGACATCTGAAATCTGGTGGACACCGAACCATCCATTCAGCTCTTCCCTGACCGGCGTATCAGCGAAGCAGCTCGCGGAAGGGTATACAGCATCGTCCGGCCGGCCATGGACACAGCCCATCGGCTTCAAACATGCACTCTTTGAAGTGACGACAGACGTTATTCGGCGCAGTGCTGATCTGGATGATCCGAATGCGATCCTGGAAGCCATCTCCAAAACCGATCTGGCTACGGTCGTTGGTCACGTGAACTGGGACTTTGGCCCGGTCAAGAACGTGTCCAAGACGCCGCTGGTTGCAGGACAGTGGCAGAAGGGGGCAAATGGGATGGAGCTGGTGATCACCTCCAATCACAGCGCACCCGAGATTCCGACAACAGGGACCTTGCAGTTGCTTTCCTGATGCCTGGACGGCGCGTGGCTTCCAGGCCGCGCGCCAGCCCCTCCAAGACACCAGCTCTGAAGGTCTGCATGAAACCGGTCCTAGAACTACAATCCGTTTCCAAAGCGTATGGCGCGATCACCGTGGCAGATGACCTGAGCTATCAACTCGGGAGCGGTGAGGCACTGGGTGTGATTGGCCCCAATGGCGCCGGAAAAACATCCATGTTCAATCTGATCACAGGAACGGTTCGCTCCGACCGGGGAACGATCTACCTCAACGGACAGGATGTGACACGACATTCGGCAGCCAAGCGCTGCCGGGCTGGTGTCGCACGTTCGTTCCAGATCCCGCAGCCCTTTTCCAGGATGACGGTCTTTGAGAACACGCTGGTCGCGGCCACACACGGAACCCAGAACACGCTAGCTGCAGCCAATGCGCATTGCCTTGAAGTTCTGGAGCTGACTGGTTTGATCGACCGTGCGAATGATCCGGCTGGCAAGTTGACATTGCTTGGCCGCAAGCGGCTGGAATTGGCACGCGCCCTGTGCGCCCGGCCACAAGTTCTGCTTCTGGACGAGATTGCCGGCGGCCTAACGGAAAAGGAGTGCCAGGATCTCGTCACGACGATCAACACGATCCGCCAGACCGGTCTCTCGATCATCTGGATCGAACATATCGTTCACGCGCTTCTCTCCGTTGTTGACCGCCTGATCGTCATCGATTTCGGCAGGAAGATCGCTGACGGCGATCCGAAGGAAACCATGGCGAGCCAAGCCGTGCAGGAGATTTACATGGGGGTGGATGCAGATGGCTGATGCATTGCTGTCCACACAGGCTCTTGAAGCCTATTACGGCGATTTCCAAGCACTTTTTGGAATTTCGATCGATGTCTTTCCCGGGGAAGTTATCGCCATCATCGGCGCCAACGGTGCTGGCAAAACCACGCTGATGCGGTCTATTACCGGACTGATCAGGAACCAACCCGACATGGTGTTATGGAACGGCGAGGCCATCGGTTCGCGTCGCGCAGATCAGGTCGCTGCGGCAGGCATTGCCATGGTTCCGGAAGGGCGCCAGCTTTTTCAGTCATTATCGGTTGAAGAGAACCTCATCATAGGCGGGCAGATGGGTCGCAAGGGACCTTGGTCGCTCGAGAAGGTTTTTGAGTTGTTCCCGATCCTGAAGGAACGGAGGAACGTTCCTTCAACGGCACTCTCAGGTGGTCAGCAACAGATGGTCGCCATCGGGCGCGCCCTGATGTCGAACCCGCAAATACTGCTTTTCGATGAAATCAGCCTTGGTCTCGCACCCATCATCATCAAATCGATCTACCAAGCGCTGCCAAACATTATCGGTGAGGGCATGAGTGCCATCATCGTTGAGCAGGACATAGCCAAAGCCCTGAGTGTTTCCAGCCGTGTTTACTGCCTACAGGAAGGCCGAATTTCCCTGGAAGGGCGTCCTGAGACGCTGAACCGCGACGACATCAGCGCCGCTTACTTCGGAGTTTGAGATGGATTGGATCAACGCCATCATTCAAGGGATCCTGCTCGGCGGGCTTTATGCGCTTTTCGCTGCGGGTCTCTCACTCATTTTCGGTGTGATGCGCCTGGTGAATATTGCACATGGCGACTTCATCGTTCTGGCGGCTTTTCTGGGGCTTTCGGTGACGTCAGTGCTCGGGATTTCTCCTTTACTTGCGCTATTGCTGGTGGTCCCGGCAATGGCCGCGCTGGGATACGTGCTGCAGCGCGGCATCCTCAATCAAACGCTTGGAGACGACATCCTGCCTCCTTTGCTGGTGACCTTCGGGCTTTCGGTTATCATCCAGAACGGTCTCCTTGAGATCTATAGCGCCGACCCTCAGAAGATGAGTGCCGGACCGATAGAGACAGCCAGCATTGCACTGCCCGGTGACCTCAACGTCGGTGTCTTGCCGCTCATCATGTTCCTGGTGGCTGTCGTGGTGATCGCCGGTCTGCAATGGGTATTCTACCGCTCCGCATTGGGCAGAGCATTCCGGGCCGTCTCCGACAAACAGGATATTGCTGAACTCATGGGTCTGAACAAGGCACATGTCTTCGGGCTTGCGATGGCTTTGTCTCTTGCTGTGGTCGCCATTGCCGGGGTTTTTCTGGGCATTCGAACCAGTTTCGATCCGTCGATCGGTCCTGGCCGTCTCATATTTGGGTTTGAAGCTGTGATTATCGGCGGGCTCGGAAATCTCTGGGGCACATTGATTGGTGGCATCATCCTGGGGGTCAGCCAGAACATCGGCGCGCAGATCAATCCAGGGTGGCAGCTTCTTGCCGGCCACATCGCCTTCCTCTTCGTGCTTGCCGTCAGGCCCCGCGGACTGTTTCCGAGGATCGACTGATGACTACGACAACTTATTCGATATCCCGATCCTCGACGGTGACCCGGACGGCTGCGGTCGTCGGTATTCTGGTCGTTGCCGGTTTGATTGCAGCACCCTGGTGGGCAGGCCGAGCCGACATGAGACTGTTGAGCGAGATGTTTCTCTATCTCTCTCTTGCATGCCTTTGGAACCTGCTCGCCGGGTATGCAGGGCTGGTCTCTGTCGGTCAGCAGGCGTTTGTCGGCTTTGGTGGCTACATGCTCTTCGCTCTTGCGATCTTTGCCGGTGTCTCGCCCATCGTGGCTATACCTCTGGCCGGGATACTTGGAGCCCTTGTCGCTGTGCCCGTGGCCTTGCTTATCTTCAGGCTGCGCGGCGCTTATTTTGCGATTGGAACCTGGGTGATCGCCGAGGTGTTCCGACTGTCATTTGCGCAGATTTCCGCACTCGGCGGTGGGTCCGGCACCAGCCTGCCTGTGGCCATCGTGCGTGGCATGGCCTCCAACCGATCAATGCGTGAAGCAACGACATACTGGCTAGCGCTTGGAATGGCCGTCCTGGTGCTCGTGGTGATCTACATGTTGCTGCGATCCCGCAATGGTCTGGCGCTGACCGCGATACGCGACAGCGAGGTGGCGTCGGAGAGTTTTGGCATCGATATCTGGCGGCACAAATTCGTTGTCTACATCATTGCTGCGGGTCTGACGGCGATGACCGGTGCATTGATCTTCCTGCAAAAACTCCGGATTTCCCCGGATGCAGCCTTCAATGTCAATGACTGGACTGCCTTTGTCATTTTCATTGTCGTTATCGGCGGCATTGGAACACTGGAGGGGCCGATTATTGGTGTGATCGTGTTCTTCCTGCTGAGAGAGACGCTCTCGGATCTTGGTACGACTTACCTGCTCATTCTTGGTGTCGTGGCCATCGTAGTCATGCTGAAAGCCCCCAAAGGCCTGTGGGGAACCCTGAAGGAACGCACGGGGCTGGAGCTTTTCCCGCTGTCGCGCCGGGTGGTGAAAAACAAATCGGATAAATGAGGAGGCGGTCTTGGCCGGTAAACGCAACAAAACCATCATCACATGCGCGGTGACCGGGGCCATCCACACGCCCACAATGTCTGACGCTCTGCCATATACCTATGATGCAATTGCCGAGCAGGCGATTGAAGCGGCTGAAGCAGGGGCATCCATTCTGCATCTTCATGCGCGCAACAACGAAACGGGCGCACCATCCGTTGATCCGGCCGACTTTGCGCCGTTCCTGCCGCGCATCAAGCAGGCAACCGATGCTGTCATCAACATTTCAACGGGCGGATCCCTAACCCTGTCCATTCAGGACCGGATCAGACCGGCTGCGACTTTCAGCGCTGAAATGTGTTCGATGAATATGGGAAGCATGAACTTTTCATTTCATCCTCTTGCCAAACGTTACGACAGTTGGAAGTTCGACTGGGAGCGGGACTATGTCGCGAATTCGGACGGCAATATCTTTCGCAATACCTTCAAGGATATCCGCGAAGCGGCCGAGACACTTGCCCCGCATGACATCAAATTCGAGCATGAGTGCTATGATGTCGGCCACCTCTACAATCTGAAATTCTGTATGGATACCGGATTGTTCAAGGCTCCGATCTTCATTCAGTTCGTCATGGGTATTCTGGGGGGCATAGGAGCGGATATCGACAATCTCGTGTTCATGAAGAAGACTGCCGACAAGCTGTTTGGAGATGACTATCGCTGGTCGATCCTGGCAGCCGGCAACGCCCAGATCCCTATGGCCACTGCGGCCAGCCAGATGGGTGGGAACGTGCGTGTCGGCCTTGAAGACAGCCTATTTATAGCGCGGGGAGAACTGGCACGCTCGAATGCGGAACAGGTCGCCAAGATCCGCCGCATTGTCGAAGAGCTGGGGAGCGAGGTGGCTACACCTGAAGAAGCAAGGGAAATCCTCGATCTGAAGGGTGGGGACCGGGTTGCATTCTGAGGGTCGCAACCTTGAGCCAATCGGCGGCGGCAAAGACACCGCCACCAGTTCTGATTTGTCAATCAACGGATATGCTGAAAGCTCAGGCGGCCTTGTCCAAATGATCCTCGACTGACCATTTCCCTCCAGGCTCATAGCGGCTCACAGCTGTGCCCTCTTTCATTGCGAAGAGATGCAGCCAACCATTGTCGAAAAGGGCTGTGACCTCAGGATGCGCCTCAAGGACAGCAGATATTGCATCCTGAGGGGCTTCGATCAGCACAGACAAACGCAGCGGTTTGTGAACCAGTTTCTTGCCGTCATGGAGGGTCTGCCAAGGCAGGCCGGGTTTCAAGGCGCCGCCATTTCCTTCGACCACCCCAATTCCGCCAACCGCGTTGTGGATCAGTTTGTTGCCGCCGCCGAAGACTTCCGGTGCAACCGAAGACCCGTAATATTGCAGGCTGATCCAACTTGCCACGACCACCGGCGCAGTCAGGATTAGTTCCAGGGTTTTGAAGTCTTCGTCTGATTGCCAATCGTAACTGTGAAGGAAGGCGCGACCCTCCAAATCCGCCGTTGCGGTGACATACCGTGGGGCGGCAACAAATGCGGCGCATCCAGCAAGACCCCATTCCGGTCGGATCTGCGACCAGTCCATGGCCCTGGAGGCGATGGAGGAGGCTTTGGCACCCGGCAGTCGAAGCGCTCGTTCGGCGCGCGCTGCGGCACCTGCTTGTGCCAGCCACTTTTCCAGAGAAAGGACTTCCGTTCCGCTTCGGCCGCAATCCTCCGGATAGAGGGTAACATTGTCCGTTGTAGTGTCGTGAAGGCCCGCAATGAAGTGCGTATCTGAAGGGATTTCGATGCCTTTGGTGGGAAGTCCGGCGCGGGTTTCTGGGTCGTTGAGCAGTGATGCCAGTAGCCGCGCGGACACTTCTCCTGAATACCCGCCACAAGCGCCACAATGGTAGGCACTCTTGTGGGGATTGTTTGTCATCTGCGCTCCATGGCCAACGAGTAGGACCGTCGGGGCATGACCCTTTGTCAGGCTCATGGCCTTCAACACGGTGGCCGCAATTTCAATCTTTGTTTTGGTGTCCAGATCCGGATCTAGGTACGGGGCTGGTGAATGCCCAGACTTGTTACCAGTAATGCCGATGGCGTTTCGGACCAACTTGAGCCCATAGAGCGGACCGGCGGCCTCGACAAATGCAAACGAAGAAACGGCAGCCTGGCGAAACCGATCAAAGGCCCGCAGCACACGGCGTCCGACCCGTTCGTTGTGTTCAGTTTTTTTGTCACCTTGACTTGATGATGCCAGAGCGGGTTTTAACAGGACCGGCAGGTGGTTTTCAACGACGTCCGACCCATGGTCTGTGTGCGCGAGTGGCAGGCCGAAGAAACCGGCAAATCCGATGGTCTCTATGCCCGTGCTCTGGCTTTCAAGCGCGCGCCGGAAGACCTCGGAGCGAACATCAATACAAAAGGCAGCTTGAACCGTAGGGCGCTTGAGCCCAGCGTTGGATGGTCCAAGCTTAGAAATGATTTCGCGCTGGTAGGTGCGCTCGGAAGCTTCCTGCAGAATTGCGTCAACTACCTGATCGCATGACGCTGCAAGCGGCTCCTCGTGCGCCGAGATTTCATCCTTCCACTGGTCGTTGATCTCGGGAAACTGCATGAGCAGGGCGTCCTCCCAGATCAGCCGAATGGCCAAAAGATCGGCAAGCGTTGTGTCTGTTCCGCCAGTCAATTCGGCTTGCCAGAGCTGCCAGCGGGCGTGTTGTGCCCAGCCGCCAAGGTCGAGCAGAAGGCGATGAAATGCTGTTTCAGCAGCAGCGATGCTGAGACCAAGACTTTCTGTTGTCTTCAAGACAGCTTGTTCAGAGGTGTCAGGGGACGCCGAAACACGCGAGCAAAATCCACCAAGACCTGCAATTTCTGGCGTAAGGTCCCGGCTGGCCCAGGCGCGCCAGGCCACAAGGGCTCCTTCGTCTGGTGCCGGTGTCCAGAGAGCCTGACCCCTGTCAAAATGACCTGAAGCCCAAAGCCCGAATGTTCTTGAGATGACGGATGGCCAGTCGATACCGGTAGCGGTTGCAGCAAGGTCTGCGATTGTGCTAGCAGTCCTTGGCTTCCGTGCGGGCCGTGACGCAAGGCCTTTCAATGCTTCGAGATTGCCCGGTTTCAAGGGCGACGAGCTCGCGCCCAGAGCCGCGATCAGATCTTCATCGCCGATGCGTCCGGTTTGGATGTCTTCAAAGAGAACATTTCTTGGTTGTGTTGCGTTGACACCGGCAACACGGGCAAGACGTGCCGAAGTAGCTGCAATGTTTTCATTCACCTGACCGAGAAACGGATTGACCGCGACCGTGGCGTCAAGCGGGAATGCGGGAGGGATAGCGCGGATGGCGGCTTCCCCTGCCTGCAAGATGCCTGATTTCCGGGCCGACGTGAATTGAGCGTGTTTGATGAACATGTGTCGTTCTCCCGGCTTACTTGAATTTCGTGACCTGATAACCGCCAACGAAGCGATCAAGAAGTGCGTTGAGGTAAAGGCCGTTTGCGACATGGACGCGCAGGCCAGCCGTTGATGGATGGTGCGTCCAGAGTGGAAAAAGCGCCTGCGCGAAGGCAACGAGGCCGAACGACAGGACTGCCAACGTGATCAGTGCCCATTCCAGCGTTCCGGGGTCTGGTGCTGCCGGCAAAAGCGAGCCCCAAACCAGGTAGGAGGTTTGCTGAAAGGCGAAGTAGGCAAGTGCGACGATCGTGGCCAGGACTGATGTCCGATAGGTCAGTTCCGCTGGTGCCTCGTCAGCGAGCCCCTGGGCGACAAGGTAGGAGACACCAAAGATCAGGATTGCGCCAATGGCCAGGACTTGTGGCGACTTGGGACCAGCAATCAATGCGAAGACCAGGGAAAGAGCGCCATAAAGAACAAGAGCTATCGCAAATGACTTTGCGACATTGGTCAAACTCGGCACGGCAATTGGACCAGGCTTGCGCAGACCGGCAACAGCGACGATTGCCTCACCCGATGACAGGAATGCATGTGCCTTGTAGAGCGAATGCGCCACGATGTGCAGGAGTGCGAGTGACCACAAGCCGAGACCGCACTGAAGCAACATGAACCCCATTTGCGAAATCGTCGACCAAGCAAGAGCCGTTTTGACGGCGCTTTGGGTTAGCATGACCACTGCGCCGAACAGGGCCGTCAGACCACCGAGGGCAACGAGCACACCCATGGAACCTGGGCTGGCCTGTACAAGTTCGGCGGTCCGGATCAACAAGAACCCGCCAGCATTGATGATGCCCGCATGAAGAAGTGCAGAAACCGGCGTGGGTGCTTCCATGACTTCCGTCAACCAACCGTGGAGCGGGAAAGTTGCAGTCTTTAAAACTGCGGCAACGACAAGAAAGACGATGGCAAGGTGCTGCGTGAGAGTGAGCTCCGGTTTTACAGCCTGGGCAAGCGCTCCAAGATCTGTGGTCCCATAGGCGGTTATGAACAGGATGCTGCTCAGGATCAGCGCCGCATCTCCAGCATGCCAGACAATGGCAAATTTGGTCGCCGCCCTGCGTGCTTCCGCCCGTTCAGGATAAAAAAGCAACAGTCTTCGCAGGCCAAATCCAAGGCCAAAAAATCCGATAACAAGAACCGGAAGACTTCCAGCCTGCACAAGGAACAGCACCGCGGCAAGCGTTGCGAGCATCAATCCGTGAAATGAACTTTCGCGTGGCTCGCCTTCCAAATAGGTGCGAGAAAACCGCAGAACGATCCAGCCGATTAATGCCACAAGCATTGTCATCGTCGCACTGAGGGCATCCAGGCGAATTGCCAGAGCAAAAGGGCCGCCGGAGAGCGCAAATTGCCATGACCCGAAAGTGAGCAACTGCGCAAGGCCGCCGACAGAAAGAAATAGCGCAGCAAGCGCTGCGTATTCCGAAAACCTTCTCGAAAAACCCGGCTGACCGCCAAATCGAACTTTTGCGAACAATGCTGTTGCAAGCAAAAGTGCCGGGGCCAGTAGGGCCAATGGAATGAGCAGCGACATGGGGTGCCTCGCGATCGTTGCATGTGTCGCAGTGCATATAGCGGCTGGTATTAATTTTAAAAAATAGATATATTATCAGAATTCGTTCTATTTTTTGGAACTAATTATGTTGAACCTTCATCACCTGAGATTGTTTCGGGCCGTTGCACGGGAAGGAACACTGACGGGTGCTGCACGTGTCTTGAACCTTTCACAATCTGCGCTGTCGTCTCAGATCAAAACGCTCGAAGCTGCTCTTGGTCATGATCTTTTCGAGCGGCGCGGGCGCGGCCTCCTGCTGACCGAGGCCGGAAGGATCGCGCTGGACCATGCGGACGCGATTTTTCGGACGGCTGAAGACCTGACGGCAACGCTTCGACATTCCGGTACGGAGCGCAAAGTCCTGAGGGTCGGTTCGCTGGCGACACTTTCGCGGAATTTCCAAATCGGGTTTCTGAAGCCGATGATCCGGCGGCCGGATGTCGAGGTCGTCCTGAGGTCTGGCCCGCAAGGAGACCTCTTGAGGGCGCTTGAAGCGCTTTCGGCAGATGTTGTGCTGACCAATCTCGTTCCGGCCCGCGATGCCTCGAGCCCGTATCTTGTTCACACTCTGTCTGAACAGCCGGTCAGTCTGGTTGGCCCAATCGGCCTGCCGGAGCTGGCGGAACGCCCTTCGACCGAGTTGCTTGCAACAGAACCCCTGATCCTGCCGACACCGGAGTCGGCTCTCAGGGCGTCGTTTGATGCGCTACTGGTGCAGCTTGGGATCGTGCCAAAGATCGCAGCAGAAGCTGATGACATGGCGATGTTGCGTTTGCTTGCACGTGAGAATGCCGGTCTTGCTGTGATTCCGCCAATTGTTGTGAGGGATGAACTGGCAGCTGGCACCTTGATGGAACTTGGACGACTTGAGGGCATCAAGGAAGAGTTTTTTGCCGTGACGCTGCAAAGGCGGTTTCCAAACCCTCTCGTCGCGGAGTTGTTGAAAACATTCAAGAATACCAATTCATGACAACGCTTGACCTGCCAAAGAGTGTTGGAAGGGCAACTGCAGCACAGGCGAGATCATCGCGCGGAAGGATAAAAAATGCCCATGAAGGATGTTGCTTGGCGCCGGGTCACGTCTCGAAAAGAGTTTGTGGAGGCTTATGCGGACAAGGTGCTTGTCGGGGAAGATCTGCGATTTACGATCCATTCGACGGGCAATATCTCCGGCCACGTGGATGGTCTTGAGCTGATTGGTGAGTGGTATTGGGAAGACGGATATTTTTGCAGGACCGCGACGCTGAATGGAGAAGCGCTGGAACTGGACTGTGAAATTATCGAGGGTTGTGGCAACCAAATGCGTTACACAAGGGAAAAGGGGCATGGAGCGTCCTCTGTTGTTTCTCTTGAGCAGGATTTGCCTGAGTAGTTTCGTGGACGTGGACCAAAAGACCGGAAGCCAAAGCCGGACAAAGCAGACTGTCGCACGTTGGATCAAACTGCCTCCGAATGGGAGGGTGTTCACCTTACCGCCAAAGCAATTACGGCCAGACTAGTTCAGGAACATTCGGAGCCCTGTTTCGAACGGATCAACCGAACCGACTTAGCCAAATCGTGCAACGCTCGGCATCCCTCGCTTCATATGTTGCCAGAGCTTCTGCCGGAGTTTGGTCGAAATGATCTCCCTGTCTTCTCCCAAGGCTGTCAGAAGCATTGAGTACCACGCGGTGATACCTCCGCGCGGCGGTTTGTCGAACACCGGAAACTCAGGATCGCCAGCTGTATCGCTAAACCATTCATTCGCAAGCGACGGGTTCAGCGCCATTGCACGAGCCAGGCTGACGGCATCGGCCGAGCCATCCTGTAAGGCTTGCTGAGCCTGATCCCGGGTCTCAAATCCTCCTGTCAAAATGAGCGGCTTGGACGTGATTTTTTTGGCGCGTTTGGCGAAGTCTGTGAAATAGGGTCCAGATGACGAGGTGCCATCAGAACTCGATTTAGCGCCTGGGAAATAAGTGCCGCCACTGATATCGATCAAATCGACTGACGTTTCGTCCAGTAGTCGCACAACTTCCAGCGCATCAACCGCAGAGATTCCACCTTCGAGCTTGTCGGTCGCGTTGATCCTTATGCCAATCGGAAAAGCCGGTCCAACAGCATCTCGAACAGCGTCTATTACCTCACCGATGATGCGAAAACGTTTCTTGACGGAGCCGCCATAGGCGTCGGACCGATGGTTGAAAAGAGGGGAGAGGAACTGACTGAACAAAAACCCATGACCGGCATGGATCATGACACCGCCAAACCCAGCATTTTGCGCAAGCTTGGCTGCTTGTGCGTAGGACATGGGAAGGTCACGGATTTCTGCCAAGGACATGCCCTCGCATTTCAAACCTTCGACATCCAAGGGAGAGGGCCCTTTGGGGGTGCTGATCGGTTCATGAGCCAGCGCGCCTGCGTGACCAAGCTGTGGCCAGATATGTGCACCATTGGTTGATCCGCGTTTGGCCAGTGCCTTCATGGCGGTCAAGTCCACACCTGCTGCCAAAACGAGGTTGCCCGGCTTCTCCGGATAGTGCGGGTCCGTTTGGACTTCTCCGATCAGCGACAGAGCAGCACCGCCTTCGGCCCATCTTTCATACAGTCGGATTTGCGCTTTCGTTGGGTTTCCAGCCCCATCTCCAAGGGAGTCAGACATAGCTGACTTGATCAATCTGTTTTTCAATCGCACGCCACAGGGGAGGTCTAGTGGCAGCGTCAGCAGATTTGTTGCAGGTTGGATTTTCATCTTATCTTTCCATCGAAATATTTCGATATGCCGACTCGATTGAAGACGAGTCTGATTGGATCAAGATCGGCCTCTGTGCTTCAAGGCTTCGAAAGTTCGTCTTTGACTGCGGAGATGAATGCTTGAATATTTTCTTCGTTGCGCCGGTAGAACGTCCATTGTCCGTGGCGTTCTGCGACCACGAAACCCGCTTGTTTCAGCAGCCCCATATAATTCGAGATTGTGGACTGAGAGAGTTTTGCTTTCTCCTGAATATAGGCGACGCACACACCTTCCAGCTCTTCATGGCCCGGCAAAGCAGGCGGAAAGTTTGAGCGGTCCTTCAACCACTCTAGAATCCTGCGACGAACCGGATTGTTCAGGGCTGATATCGATTTTTCAATGTCCATAAATCGAAATATCTCGATGTATATATATTGTCAAGACTCTAAAAATGACCAGAGTGGGCATTGGCGTTTTGAATTTTGACGGCAAGTTCGGCTGCGTTGCTGACCAACACCGTCAATCGATTGGCTTTGGCAACTTTTCCGAAAAGTGGCAAACGATGTATATCGTTCATAGGGCGCGCTTTAGTTCTTTGCATTACATCAAATTTACTCTCTAATATTTTGATTGTAAGTAAATTTCAGACTGTCAAATAATGGTCAGCATTCGAAAGAAAGTCATTTAAATAATTGTTTTATATAATTAAAGTTTTTCAAAAGTTGATTTCGTGCTGTGGTTAGTTTCTTCGAATTTACAGTCATTGCGGGTATTTTTACAATTTTTCAAGGTAATATTTTCGACCTATCAGGGAAAATACGTACTCGTCAGCCAAAGTGATTATATACCTAAGTATTGATATACGTAAGTAGGCCATACGTAAGTAGTCTTGTCTGACAGGTTCGTGCTGTTACTACACTGCGTTGCAGCAATCAGACACTTGCGCCGGCGAGGGTGCTACTTCGACCACAGCAACCGGACCCAGTCCGATGCTGAGGTGCCGACCGCTCCGTCAGCGACAGGCTATTCCGGACGCCAAGTTTCTGAAATTGCAAACCGGCCGCGGCACCACGGGGTGCTCGCCGCAGCTGGGTGCCCGCTCATGGAAGTCGGGCGGGAGGATGGACCGCGACGGCAAAGCACTCTGCCGCGGGACAAGCGGAGCAGGTTGTGGCTGCAGCCACACCTCAAGGGACAACACGGGTTTAGGCGGAGGAGACATCATGTCCGACAACTCATCCAAAAACGGATATTGGGCAGCCAATATGCGTATCATTTCGATCAGCCTCGTTATCTGGGCGCTGGTCTCCTTCGGGTTCGGCATCTTGCTGCGGCCGCTCCTGAGCGGAATATCCGTAGGCGGCACCGATCTCGGCTTCTGGTTCGCTCAACAGGGCTCCATCCTCGTCTTTCTGACGATCATCTTCTTCTACGCATTCTGGATGAACAAGGTCGACCGTGAACACGGTGTGGACGAAGAATAAGGGCGCCCATACAAATGGATCAGTTTACAATCAACTTGCTGTTTGTGGGCGGCTCTTTCGCGCTCTACATCGGCATCGCAGTTTGGGCCCGCGCGGGTTCGACGTCCGAGTTTTACGCCGCAGGCCGCGGTGTTCATCCTGTCACCAACGGTATGGCGACTGCCGCCGACTGGATGTCGGCCGCCTCGTTCATTTCGATGGCCGGCCTGATTGCCTTCACCGGTTATGACAATTCCACTTTTCTGATGGGTTGGACAGGTGGCTATGTGCTGCTGGCATTGCTGCTTGCACCTTACTTGCGCAAATTCGGCAAGTTCACGGTGTCTGAATTCATTGGAGACCGGTTCTACAGCCAGACAGCTCGCATCGTCGCAGTTATCTGTCTGATCGTTGCCTCGACCACTTATGTTATCGGTCAGATGACCGGAGTAGGCGTTGCCTTTGGCCGATTCCTGGAAGTGGACAACACGACCGGTCTTTTGATTGGTGCCTGCGTCGTCTTCGCCTATGCGGTTTTCGGTGGCATGAAAGGCGTGACCTACACGCAGGTGGCGCAATATGTGGTTCTGATCACTGCCTATACCATTCCGGCGGTCTTCATTTCATTGCAGCTGACAGGCAATCCGATCCCGGGTCTCGGCCTTTTTGGAGATGATGTTGCCAGCGGTGTGCCGCTTCTGACGAAGCTGGATCAGGTGGTGACGGATCTCGGATTCAATTCCTATACGGCGCACCACTCCGATACGTTGAACATGGTGCTCTTCACCCTGTCGCTGATGATCGGTACTGCTGGGTTGCCGCATGTGATCATGCGCTTCTTCACCGTGCCGAAGGTCTCCGACGCACGCTGGTCCGCCGGTTGGACGCTTGTGTTCATCGCGCTTCTTTATCTGACTGCTCCGGCTGTCGGTGCCATGGCGCGGCTCAACATCACGGAAATGATGTGGCCAAATGGCGGGATCAACGGGGGTGCTGTTGCGGTCGAAACGATTGCCGAGGATCCGAAGTACGACTGGATGGACACGTGGCAGAAAACCGGTCTTCTTGACTGGGAAGACAAGAACGGCGACGGCAAGATCCAGTATTACAACGACCAGAATGCCGAAATGCAGGTGGTTGCGGAAGAAAAAGGCTGGGTTGGAAACGAGTTGACCAAGTTCAACCGTGATATCCTGGTTCTGGCGAACCCTGAGATCGCAAACCTACCCAGCTGGGTGATCGGTCTGGTGGCAGCAGGTGGTCTGGCAGCAGCGCTCTCGACAGCGGCGGGGCTCTTGCTAGCGATATCGTCGGCGGTCAGTCATGATCTCATCAAGGGGGCGATCAACCCGCAGATCTCGGAGCGGAAGGAACTGTTGTCTGCCCGAATTGCCATGGCGGTTGCGATTGTCGTCGCAACATATCTCGGGCTCAATCCGCCCGGCTTCGCCGCTCAGACGGTGGCGCTTGCCTTCGGACTGGCGGCGGCTTCCATCTTCCCGGCCTTGATGATGGGTATCTTCTCGACCCGCATCAACAACACCGGTGCTGTGGCGGGCATGCTGGCAGGCCTTGTTGTGACACTGGTCTATATCTTCCTGCACAAGGGTTGGTTGTTCATCCCCGACACCAATTCCTTCTCGGACGCCGATCCGCTCCTTGGGCCGATCAAGTCAACGTCCTTTGGTGCAATCGGCGCGCTGGTCAACTTTGCAGTGGCATATGTTGTGTCCGGCATGTCCAAGGAAACGCCTCAGGAGATAAAAGATCTCGTCGAGAGCGTACGCGTGCCGCGGGGGGCGGGCGAAGCCCAGGCGCACTAAGGCAGCCACAGAGGAGCCGAAATTCGGCTCCTCCTTTCTCCCAGACCTGTCCTGTCCGTTCTTGAACGGGCAGGACCCTTGCGTTTCTCAGACAAGGCCGACTCACATGCCCCTGAAACCGGATCAGATCCTGCGGTTCCTGAAATCGGTCCATCCGTATGATGTGCTGCCGGAAACCGAGCTGGAGCAATTGTCCGGTCAGATTGACGTGTGGAATTTGACTGCCAACAGCGTTGTTTACGATCTTGGCGACACACTGCGCGGCCTCTTCCTAATTTATGACGGGTCCGTTGAGGTTCGCGACGAAAACGACGAACTCATAAGCCAACTGGGGTTACGCAACTCCTTCGGTGAACGGGGATTGCTGCTTGATGGTGTGGCCGTAACTTCTGCACGAACGAGCGAGGATACTCTCTTGCTGGTGTTGCCGCCGGCAGTGTTTAACGACCTTATGGCGACCCATCAGCCTGTCTCGAAGTTCTTTGACAGGGCGCACAAGAAACAAACACGCGGCAATGAGTTGGCGACAACTCGAGCGGAAACGCTCATGACGAAAGACCCTCTCACGTGTCGACCTTCTGACAGCGCACGACTTGCGGCCAGAGAAATGCGCGACAACAGGGTGTCGTCCCTTTGTGTCACTGACACGGACGAAACGCTTGTCGGTATCGTCACCATTCGTGACCTTGCTGGAAAAGTGCTCGCGGAAGGGTTGGATCCCGAGACGCCCGTCAGAAACATCATGACGGCCAACCCGGTGACGCTTCCAAAATCTGCAATCGGTTCGGACCTTTTGCATCTGATGATGGAGCGAAAGATTGGTCATGTGCCGATTGTCGAGGGTGGGCGCCTTGCCGGAATTGTCACGCAAACGGATTTGACGACCTTTCAGGCGATAAGTTCCGCTGAGCTGGTCGGAGAGATTTCCCGCTGTGTCAATGCTGAAGAGATCTCCAGCGTTACGGCGCGCATACCGGCCTTACTGGTTCAGCTTGTCGCGGGCGGCAGTCGGCACGAGATTGTCACACGGCTCATTACAGATATAGCCGACACGGCAACACGCCGTTTTTTGGCGCTAGCGGAAGACAAACTCGGCCCGCCGCCGGTACCATATCTTTGGCTTGCCTGCGGGTCGCAGGGACGCCAGGAGCAGACAGGCGTCAGCGATCAGGACAATTGCCTGTTTTTGTCCGATGACGCGAGCGACGATGACCGCAACGGCTATTTTGCTGATTTGGCGCGTCTGGTCTCAGACGGCCTCAACACTTGCGGATACGTCTACTGTCCGGGCGACATGATGGCGACCAACCCGCGATGGTGTCAGCCTTTGCGTGTATGGAAGTCCTACTACGAGGGATGGATCGCCAAGCCCGACCCTGAAGCGCAGATGTTGAGTTCTGTCATGTTCGATCTGCGACCGATTGGCGGAGACGCTTCCCTGTTTGAGGATTTGCAGGAAACGACTCTCAAAGTCGCGAGCGAAAATTCGATTTTTGTCGCTCACATGATCAGCAATTCCCTGAAACACATGCCGCCTTTAAATCTTCTGCGTGGGCTTGCAACGATCCGCTCAGGTGAGCACAAAAATGCGCTCGACCTGAAGCTCAACGGGGTTGTGCCGATCGTCGACCTTGCACGAATTTATGCATTGCGGGGACAAATCGGTGCTGTCAATACGAGGGCGCGGCTTGAAGAAGCGCGGCAAACGGGGCAGCTCAGTCAATCGGGTGCAGGGGATCTGTTGGATGCTTATGACCTGATCGCAGGGACCCGGTTGGAGCATCAATCCAACCTGATCAAGCAGGGACAAGCGCCGGACAACTTCTTACAACCGTCCAGCCTGTCCGATTTCGAACGGAGCCATCTCCGAGACGCCTTTGTCGTGGTGAAGACGATGCAGTCCGCCGTGGGGCACGGAAGAGGCATGCTAAGCTGACAGATTACAGAGAGGCCGCTACAGCCAAGAACGCAGTGGCCCACGGGAGGAAGCCATGTTTGTGGAACTGATCGCGACGATCGTTGCAGGGGTAGCTGCCGCCGGTCTCGTGATGCTGCTGAACAGATTGCTAAAGGGACGTCTTCCACGCTGGTTTGCGCCTGTCGCAGCCGGTTTTGCGATGTTGGCAACAACCATTGCAAACGAATATGGCTGGTATCCCAGGGTCAAGGACACGTTGCCGAAAGATGTCGTGGTTGCCCAGACCGTTGAGAACACAGCGTTTTATCGACCATGGACATTTGTCTTTCCGTTTGTTGAGCGGTTCGTTGCCATAGACATGGCATCGGTTCGCACCCATCCGGCGCAACCAGCGGTCAGGCTGGCAGAAACCTATTTTTTCGGTCGATGGTCTCCAGTTAGCAAATTGCCTGTCGTTGCCGATTGCGTTGCCCTCAAGCGGGCCGCTCTGATGGATGGCGTGAGCTTTGAAGATGACGGGGCGATAAACGGCATCACCTGGACGCAAGTTGCAGCCGAAGACCCGATCGTTTCCACAGTCTGCAGGACAGAGTGATGTTTACCTCGCTCAGCCTTCGCTTCCGTATTTTCTTGCTGTTTGCCGGGGTCACCGCCGGCAGCATTCTAGTCGTTGGGTTTTCGCTCTATTTCGGATTTTTGAGAACAACGGAAACCAGCCCGGCCTCTGGATTTGTGTTTGCAGCTATCCTTTCCGGATTTGGGCTGCTGGCGATTAGCGCCGGCGTCTGGTTGCTGTTTGATGAAAACGTCGCCAAGCCGATTGAACATATGGCATCTGCGATGCGTACGCGCATTCATGCCAACACGGATGCTCCATTCGATCTGGATCAGGCCCGTTATCTTGGTGATCTTGCGCCGGCTCTTCGGGCCGTATCGGGCAGATTGTCTGAAGTATCAGAAGATGCTGACCAGCTGGTTGTCGAGGAAACGAGCCGGCTGACAGCTGAACGAGCGCATCTGGCCTTGCTGCTGACCGAAATTCCGGTGGCGATCGTTCTCGTCAGTCCCGCAAACCGCATCATGCTTTATGACGGTCAGGCGGCGGATGTGTTGGGGCAGGTTCAGGTGCCGCGCTTAAGCGCGTCCATCTTCGACTATTTTGAGGAAGCCGATCTGACATCGGGACTTGAACAGCTCGATGAAGCCCGACAGGAGGTTGAGGCAAGTGTGCGCGGCACGCGTGGCAACTTGAAATTCAGGTTGCGCCTGAAAAAGCTTTCCGCAGCCACCGGGTACATGATCCTGATCGATGGCACAGACGCCTCCATCGCACCGGATGCGTCACGGCCCTTGATCTATGATTTTGATTTGTCGGCGCGCGAGACGGAGCGCGAGATTGAGAACATCCCCCTTAAAGATATCAGTTTCGTTGTGTTCGATACCGAGACGACGGGATTGATGCCCAACAAAGACGAGATCGTGCAGATTGGCGCAGTCAGGGTTGTGAATGGGCGCATTGTTGAAGGTGAAACGCTTGATCAGCTCGTCAATCCGGGGCGTCCTATACCACCGGCATCAACCAAGGTTCACGGGGTTAGTGACGACATGGTTGCGGATGCGCCGGGCGCAGAGCAAGCTGTTTCGCTCTTTCACGATTTTGCCCGGGATGCCGTGATTGTGGCGCACAATGCGCCATTCGATATGGCATTTCTCCGGCGGCATGGCAGGCAGTCAGGGCTTGCGTGGGAGCACCCGATCCTGGATACAGTGCTGCTTTCGGCCGTCGTATTCGGGACAGGTGAAGATCATTCCCTCGACGGATTGTGCGACAGGCTTGGTGTCGAAATTCCTGAAAACCTTCGCCACACCGCGCTGGGCGATGCGCGGGCAACCGCCGAGGCGTTATGCAAATTGTTGCCGGTCCTGATCTCGCTTGGATTTGAAACATTCGGGCAAGTTGTTCAGCAAACCAGGCGGCATGGCAGGCTTTTGAAGGACCTGAACTAAGAGGTGCCATTGCTTGCAACAGTTTCTTGTTTCATGCGGCTGCAAGGAGTTGGACGCCAGCGCGCTTTCCATCGATCAGCTCGTCTGAATAGTCGGACCAGGTACCGCCTTGTCCGGTCTTTTGTCCAGGTTCCGGGCATGCATCTGACAGCACGGCATCAGTGATGTCGTTGCACCAACCTTCTTCCGGATTGAATTCGAATATTGCAATGATGTTTTCCAATTGACCGCCTCGAACGTCTTCAATGAGCTTCGTGAGGCTCATTTCCTCAAGCTCTCGTTCGGGCGTATAGAGACAATTGCCGAGATCGCAGACGACGGAAAAGTATGATCGATCCAAGTTCAGCGCCATTCAAAAACCTCCAGTATGTTAATACGCAATCAACGTATACGCATATTGCGTACATTTCAAGCAAATTGCATCTGGATGTATGCCTGATACGTAGAAAGATAAGGAGCTTCGTTCGACCGCGATACATAAAGTATTGCGCCAAATCGAAGCGCATAATTCAGCACGTTTTCATGCGTCGATACAGCGACGTCATATAAGATCGTTAGACGATTTGACGGATTACGCTCAGTATCTTTGCAATGATGCGGACTTCTGTGGCTTCCTCATCATGCTCGTTATAAACCACCGGTTCCTGGAACCGAGGATCGTCCGATTCAGGATGAAGTTCAATCTGACCATTGTGACGCAAGATACGTTTTGCGGTGCGTTCGATCGTATGTCCGCCATCACGAGAGCGTTCCACCACGACAAGATCACCTGACTTGATTTCGATACCGGCTTCCATGAAGTCCAGACACAGAATGAAATCGCCATTGCGCGCAATTCGATTGAGACTTTCGCCATTGATTTCTAAAAGATATTGGCTCTCTGGAGGAAATCTCAGATCACCGGAAAGTGTCGCCCTTTTTGTTGCGTCCGTTTCAAAAAGGCCAGCCTCCATCCAAAGACCGGCAGCAACCTGCCCCTTGATTTCCAGGGCCTGTGCAGCTCTTGCAGGCGTGCTTGCAGCCTCCAGATCGGTTATGGAATCCGGGGCAAGCGCCAGTATATCTTCGCGCGTGATCGGATGCTCACCCTTTCCGACGAGAACGGGCAGCAGCTTTGCAACAAAGTCCGAAGGCAGGGCAGGTTTTGAAAAGTCCTGACTGAAATAGCGCTGAATGGACGAAGCGTTCTGATAGCCCATTTCGCGAGCGATCGCGCGAATGGATAAGCCGCTTCTGTCCTTCAGGTCGACAAGCTGTTTTGAGACAGCGGATTGTTCAATTTCACTCATGCTCGCTGAGGTCGTTTGTTCGTGATGGCGTACGCAATAACATACAATTTAGCTGAAATCCATCTTGACGTATATACGCAATAAGCGTACGAATTACTCGTGTAAAGAGTATGTTCAGGGAAGCACAATGAAAACTGCAATGAAATCGACCCGGCTTTCGACCGATCCGGAGGCGCAGGCGACAAGTGCCCTATGTGCCGAGGTGATTGGGGGGGGCGGCGATGAGCGAGCTTAGGGATCAAATCGATGCAGCCCGTGCAAAAGTCGCGCATTTGAGGATCAGGGCGGAGCGGCCGGACGCAAGACTTGAGGATGAGTTTGCACTTGAAAAGGCGCGAACGAGGCTGCTGACGCTTGAGCTGCGGCATCTCAAGCAACGCAGCACAAGTGTTTCATCGGTCACGCGTGGCGAAAGCCATCGGCAAAGCGAAAGGCGCAGCAAATTTGTAGGAACAAATAGAGAACAATTTAGGAGGCGTCCTTCGTCAGCGCGCGAGCGGGCGGAAGCTGCATTCAGCGCGCTGGGGCAAAAGAACGGACCAAAGAAGGAAACCACTTGATGGCATCAGGCGGAATAGTGGACAGGATCGCTGCGGAATATGGGGTGCATTTTGTCACGCACACCAAGCGGATCTCAGGACGGCACCAATCCAAGGCCAGACGAACCTGTCAGACGCTGCTGAATAAACACGGTGCGGAGCACTTGAGGCTTGTGTTCGGGCTGATCAACACGGCTGAAAACCGGGGCAACTGGTCGGCCCCTTGTGTCACTGCGGTCTCCTGGCTGGTGTTGAACAAGCCGGAATGGATTGAGAGACGGAATTTCCTGGACTGCTTTGATCAGCTCGATCTTGAGGACCTGATGACAAAGGCCAAGGAGATCAACCCAGGCGCGCCGACGATCACTTTGGCCGTGCTGCTTTCTTATGAGCTGGAGAAACGGATGGCTTCAACAGACAGCTCGCCGTTTAAGGCAGCGGCCTAGCTTTTCCCTCCGACGAATGAATGCTTCGGCGCGCTCTGGCATTTCAGCCGCGCCGGATCAGTCGTGTCGATGACGTGAACAAGTACACAATTCATTGGAAAGGATATCAAATGCTGCCGAACACGCCGGAAGAAATTCTCGATCGTTTGATCGAGGCGACCGAGATTATTGCAGTGACCGGTAAAGGTGACGGCCCGAGGAAGCTGTTCAGCGCCTGGCCGGATTATCGGCGCAAGATTGCCAAAAGGCGCAGGGGCTTTCCGCCATCAGCGATCAGCCGAGCTGAAGAAGCAATCACCTGGTTCTCGCTAGTGGAAGACCCCGACAGCCGCCGTGCCTTGCAGTTTGAAGTCATGTGTAAGGCAGGCGGCGGAAAATTCAGTCGGATCTGCGAAAAATATGGCTGGAAGCGAACGACGGTGGCGAGCCGTAACCGGGCGATTTTGAAGAAACTGGCCGAGAAAGGGGCCGCCTGGCCATACGCTGAAGTCTCTCAGGAAAGGAGCGAAGCCGCCCGGCCAGAAGTTAGGAGTTGTGGCGCTTAACGTCAGATCGACAACAGCACCTTGTGCATCCAGTCGAAATTGAAAGCACGTGTCTAAACAGGGTGTTCAAGACAGACTTGCAATTGGACAGTGTCGTCAAAACAGAGTTATTTTTTTAGTTGAAGTTCTAAAGCGGGCAGTTGCGACTGCCCTTCTTGTCAGATTTTCGTCTGACGCTCGATACGTTTGTGGTCGCTGGAACGTGTTCAAGCTGAACACGTTCGCGTTGACGATCCAACCTCAACAATCAATCCAATCAAACGGAAAACAGGCATGGGTGACATGACTGATGAAGAGCGTGCCTTGAAATGGCCGACGGTGGAGATGCGGAGGCGGGTTTGCGAAGCGTTTTGCGGGCATCTGGCGGCGGGGTTTTCGATCGAGAGCTTCCCGGACGCCGACCGCAAGACCATTCGCTACTACGCAGAGCAGTTTCCGGAGGACTTTCCGCCGGAAAAACTGGATGAGGCGGCACGGCGCGGGCTGCTGGAATGGGAAAAGATCGGCAAGGAGGGAGCTCGAGGAGACCTTGCCAAATTCAATGCCAGCGCCTGGAGCTTCAATATGAAGAACCGGGCCGGTTGGCGGGATCGATCCGAGGTGGAGGCCTGGGGAATTTGGGGCGGGCCGGAGGAGGCTGGGCAAATCGACAAGTTCAAGCCGCGCAGTTCAGAGGAAATTGCCCTGGGTGTGATGGCGCTTCTAACCGAAAAGGACAGCAGGCGGGATGACAACGGCGCTTGATACGCTGATTGACCACATTGACCAGATGGCAGCGAACGACCGCGTTGCCCTGCAAAAACAACTGGATGAAGCGGGTGTTTTGGACCAGTTCAAGGTTTGGCGGCCCCAGGCAGGGCCGCAAACGGAGGGCTATTTTTCCGAAGCCGACCTGACGCTTTATGGCGGTGCGGCCGGGGGTGGGAAGACGGATCTGATTGCCGGGCTTGCCCTTTTTGCACATCACAAGGCGGCCGTTTTCCGTCAATCGCTGAAGTCGCTCAAAGGTTTGATCGAGCGCATGAATGCGCTGATGCGGACGTCCGGCATGGGCAAGATATCGGGCAATCCACCGCGCTGGGTCGGGCCGGAGGAACGGATGATTGAATTCGGGCATCTGGGTCTACCGGGCTCTGAAGAAGATTGGCAGGGGCGGGACCATGATCTGAAAGCCTTTGATGAAGGCGCACAGATGGATCCGCGCAAGATCATCTTCGTTCTTGGGTGGCTTCGTTCGGCGCGGCCGGGGCAGCGCTGCCGGGGGTTGATCGCCACCAACCCGCCTTTGGGTGGGCAAGGCGACTACCTGATGGAGTGGTTTGCGCCCTGGCTTGATCCGCTGCATCCGCTTTATGGAACGGTGCAGCCGGGCGCTCTGCTATGGGCGGTCTTTATCGACGATGGCGACGCTGTGCGCACCGTCTGGGTGGATGGACCGGAGCCGGTCGAGATCGAGGGCGAGGTTCGCACGCCGAAGAGCCGGACGTTCATTCCGGCAAAACGGCAGGACAACCAGTATCTGGGTGAGAGTTACGATGCCCAGCTTGACCAGATGCCCGAGCCGATGCGCACCGCGCTGAAGACCGGGGACTTTCAGGCCGCGCGCCAGGACCATGACTGGCAGGTGATCCCATCGGACTGGGTGGATCTGGCTTTCCAGCGCTATGAAGAGGGTGTGGACGCGGACAAGCCGATGGATGTGCTGGCCGTCGACGTGGCGCAGGGCGGCAAGGACAAGACGGTGCTGCAGCCGCTCCATGGCAGACGGTTTGGCGAAAGCATCGTGCGCAAAGGCGCCGACACCAAGGACGGATCGGATGTCGGCGCATTGATCATCAAGGAACGGCGCGACAATGCGCTGATTGTTGTCGATTGCACCGGCGGCTGGGGCGGGGACACGGTCGGGTTTCTCAGCCGTGAAAACAATATCCCGGTCGAAAAATGCGTCTTCTCGGCCCAGTCGGGGGAAACGGCCAAGGACAGCCGCATGCCGTTTTACAACTTGCGTGCTCAGCTCTACTGGCGGCTGCGGGAGGCCCTGCATCCAAAGAGCGGGGCGGGGCTGGCAATCAAGCGTTCAGCGACCATCAAGGCGCAGCTGACGGCACATCGCTGGAAAATCAGAAACGGCAAGATCCTGATTGAAAGCAAGGAAGACATCAAAGACCGACTCGGAGCGTCCCCGGACGAGGCCGATGCAATCGTCGAGGCACTTGGATGGAAAGACAAAGCGGACGTGAAGAAAATCGTACGGCAGCAGAACACCGTCCGCGCCCGCCCGCTGGACGACCCTCTGGACGGCTTCTGATCAAGGACCTCTGCGTGCGTGACGCGAGTTTCATCGCGGCCAACATGCGCCCGGAAGACTATCGTGAAATTGCCTGTCTCTGGCAAAACTGGGATACGCGCGCGCTCGGGATCTGCGCGATGGAAACCGCGGTGCCCGGTTGGGTCTGGTCCGTGTGGTACCAAGGGCAGCCCGCGGCGGCGTTCGGTTTCAGCCGGGCGTCTGCTTTCGACCCGGATTTCTGGCAGGCCTGGGCATTCGGCACCGACAGGTTCCGGCGCTGTGTGCCCCTCATGACACGCCATATCCTGAATTTGCGGCCAGAGATCGAAAAGCACTGCCGGCGGTTGCAGGTGATCAGCTATAAGAACCACGATCTCGCGCATGGCTGGATCGAAGCGCTTGGCGCGGAGCGGGAGGGACTGCTTAGAAGCTATGGGCGGGGCGGCGAAGACTTTTACATGTACGCCTGGACGAGACGCGGGAAGGACCTTCATGCCGGACCAGCAGGAGGAGTTGCCGTCCGATGACGGGCTCTTGAGACAGCTCCTCGATGAGCATGCCCCGCAGTGGAGCGGTCTGAAAGTCCGGCCCGTGGCATCAGGCGGCACGGACAATGCGCTCTACCGGATCGGTGAGGAGCTGGTGGCGCGGTTGCCGAAGCGCGCGTCTGCTGTTGGTCTTCTGCAAAAGGAAGCCGATTGGCTGCCCCGTTTGTCCGGCCTTGCGCTGAACGTGCCTGTTGTGCGCTTTCGCAAACGCCCGGGCGATGGCTGCGAACATGGATTTGCAATCTATGACTGGATCGAAGGAGTGCAGGCAACACCTGATGCCCTTGTGGATCAGGAGCAGGCGGCACGGGATTTAGCTGTGTTCCTGAAGGGCCTGCAGGGTGTGCCGACTGACGGTGCGCCGCGTGCCGGGGAGAGCAATCATAAACGGGGCGTCGCCCTGGAAGAGCTGACCGATTTCGTGCAGTCTTGTATAGATATCGTGGCCGATGAGATCGATGCCGGCAAAGCCAGGAGCTTTTGGCAAATGGCTCTGCAAACCCCGTTTGAGGGACCGGCCAAATGGCTGCACGGTGACCTGAAGGCCGACAACCTGATTGCAAGCGAGGGCAGACTGACGGCTGTCATCGACTGGGGGCTGACCGCCGTCGGCGATCCGGCTGCCGATTTTGCCGCAGCTTGGTCGTGGGTACATCCTGCGTCGCGAGAAACCTTCCGGGAAACAGGGGGTGTTTCGGACACCGACTGGTGCCGGGCCCGTGCCTGGGCTTTGCAAAATGCGGTGATCGCATTGAGTTATTATCGCGGCAGGAGCCATGAGGGTCTCTGCCGCCAGTCGCGTCAGACGCTCAGCCGGTTGGGGCTGCTTCGTGTTGCTTCCAACTAAATGTTTCCGGGTCAGGCGCTTGCGACGGTCTTGCTGCGGGCTTTCCGTTTGATGCCTTCCATCTTGCGATGGCTTGCAACGGCCTGCCGCCCGCCCCGGGTGGCGGTATAAAGGTCAAGGGTTTCAAAGTCGCCATGTCCGGCCGGCGCTATGGCCTGGTCGGTATAGTCGAAGCGTTTGGGGTCCGACCACAGTTTCCTGATGAAACGCAGGTATTGCCAACGCCGGGCAGCCAGAAGTGACATGTTGCGGACCGTGCTGAGATAGTATTTCGGATAAAAAACAAGCGGGTTTTCAAGTTTCAGGCCGGGGCGCCGGTCTTTCCGGTATTTCAGCCTGAGGTAACCGCCATCGAGAGAAAAGACATTGTGGAGCCGTGATCCGGTTCCATAGATCAGGAGGCGGTTCATGGTGGAGATCTTCTTATTGCTGCCAAGGGCTGCCGCCCGGCGCAAGATTGTGCGGCAATGTTCAGGTTCATAGAATGAGGCCCAGGCGTCCAGATAGAGCCTGTCCAGCTCTCCGTCCGGAAAATTCGGGTGGCGAATGACGCTGTGGGTGAGATCGTATTTGTTGAGATCCGGATCAATCCACGTACCAGCGGCAACCGCATTGCGGTGGTCTTCTGAACCGGGCAGGGGAGTGAGGATCGACAGAGACAGAATGTCGACGGCGAGCTCCCTTTTGATGACGCCGATATCGTTCAGGACGGATTCCCGGGTGTCGTTCGGGAAGCCGATGATGTACCCGGCAGTCAGAACAACGGGATACTGCTTCCAGGCCAGGAACATGTCCCGGTAGTCGGTGATCTTGTTCTGACGTTTCTTCGATCCGGCAAGGTTGTCAGGATTGATGTTTTCAAGACCGATAAAGACCTGATCGACCCCGGCGCGCACGCATTTTTCGATGAAGTTCGGGATCTTGTGACAAAGCGTATCCACCTGAATGATCAGAGTGAATTTCAGGCCGTCCCGCTCCCGCAGATCAATAAGGGTGTCCAGAAAGGCTTCCCAGTTCCGGTTGCGGGCAAAATTGTCATCTGTGACGAAGAATTTGGTCACGCCGATCCGGGCATGATCCCGGATGATGGTTTCCAGGTCCCCGGTGGAGCGAAACCGGCTGCCCCGGCCCTGGACATTGATGATGCAGCAGAAACTGCATTCAAACGGGCACCCACGGCCCAGGTCAAAACTGCCGTAGCCGAGTGTCGATTTTTCAATCTGCTCCCTTTCAACCACGGGAACCGGCATGCCGGGCAAGGAGGGCAGGTCCTTCAGGTGGTCATAGACCGGTTTCAAAGTACCCTGATGGGCATCCTTCAGGATCTGATCGAAGCGGCCGCCTTCGGCTTCGCCAAGAAAAAAGGTGATGCCAAGTTCAGAGGCCTGCCGCATATCTTCCGGCATATCGGGGAGCATGGCTATCGAACCGGTGATGTGAAACCCGCCGATGGCAACCGGCATACCCGCTTTGAGGAAGGGCCTGGACAGATCGACTGCCCTCGGGAACTGGTTGCTTTGCACGCCTGTAAAACAAATGAGGGCCCTGCCGCCGTCTGCACGGATTTCTTCGATGAGCGTGTCCGGACGAATGCGGGTGTTGCCCTCATCAATCATCCGGATGGTGATTTTCACTTCCCGGCCAAGCACTTGGCGCTTCTTGCAGTCAAGCGCAATTCCATGCAGGCAGGACAAGGAGTTCGCCGGTATCGATGTCTTGTGCCAATGTATCGGATAGCCGTCGTCGTCATATTTGGTCGGACGGATCAGTATTATATGAAAGCAATTCTTAGTCATGCTGTCCTCCCGGATGGGTTCTTACAGGCCGACTAAATCGAATTTCTGTGTGAATACGTAAGCAGGCAGTATAGCAGTGAACTCTAGATCCGTAAAATCTGCCGAAGTAGTTCTAGGGAGGGTTCGGCTCGTGCCGCCTTGCTTTGTTGTCACGGACGGATATCCGGTTTCGCTTAGACGAAGCTTTGCGTGCAAGTCATCTCACTCGGGTTGCATTTTTTCTTGCGTACTCCTGAGGTTGCTTTAGAACATTGCGGGAACAAAAACGGGTGCGGCAGATGCCATCTGACCCGGTTTTCGGCCCAGCAAGGGTCAAGCATCCACTTTCGAGCCGCAGAGATAAGCAATGGCAGATTTTGACGATATTACCGGCTGGCGGGAAGAGCTGGAAGCTTTTAAGGCGACGGATGAAGGGCGGGTCTTTTTTGGCAAATTCGGTTGGGGAAACGCAACCAGGCTGACCTTTGAACAGGAGGTGCGTTTCGCGGAAGAGCTTTTCCGGCACGATGAGATTCGTGAGGCGCTGAAAAAGTCCGCCAAATGGGTGAAGTTTCTGGATGATAATCCCGAATTTGGCCAGGAAGACGAGCGCTTCTGGGACTTGTGCCCGGTTGAAGACAATAAGACTGTCAGTGCATTCAAGCGCTGGTATGCAATGAAACAAAACATTGCCCTGGGTCCATCAACATTCAGTGCTGGTAAGAGGTTGGCCATTGATTTGGCGAATGGAGACTTGCCGTCTCTCCGCTCGCCCGAAGCGGAACAGTTCGTGAGAGAGGAATTCTCCTGGATAGTCGGGTTTCCGAAGGAGGCGCAGTGATGGAACGACGGACAATTATCGATGCGTCGCTATCATCCGGGGAGCCGGAATTGATGGACTGGTAATGCTGGATCTTCAGAACAATTCATGAACATTTTGGGTAAGGAATTCGGGACCAAGTAAATGGCAGATATTGAAGACATTACCGGCTGGCGGGACGAGTATAACGACCTCGAGAGACGCTGGGACGACGAATGGGTGGCCTATCTGGATCAGTTTGTGAACCAGATCAGACCTAAGGTGCACGTGTCCCAGGTTCTTCATTTTATAAAAGTTCTTCTTGAAAATGAGGACACACTTGCGGCCATGAAGGAGGTCGCCGAGTGGGAAAAGCTGATGGATGCGCGCGGTCCGTTTAGAGACGATGCACCTGAAATGGAGCTCTATCCCAAAGACGCCGTTGTGATGATGAACGAGTTTTGGCCCTGGTTCTGCTTTAAGGCAGGCTATCCTCCCGTTTATGCCGCGTTTGGATTGGCAGGGGTCGATGTGGCGAGTGACATTCTTCGGGGGGATCTTCCCGGGGTTCAATCTCCCGAAACCAGGGCCTTTTTGCTTAAAAGATATGCATTCATAATCAGGGCTGATGAGGAAGGAGACCTGGTATGAGCCGGAAAAAGGATATCCTTCTGGACCAGGCGCAGCTTGGCACCATTAACAAATTTGGTGATTTCAAAGCACTGGATGCGATCATCGCGCGGGGCGACAGGTTTTTACAGCGATGATTTTTGAAGCGGACTTGCAGTGCTTGATCTTCGGAACAATTCATGAACATTTTGGGTAAGGAATTCAGGACTAAGCGAATGGCAGATATTGAAGACATTACCGGCTGGCGGGACGAGTATCGTGACCTTGAGGCACGCTGGGACGACGAATGGGTGGCCTATCTGGATCAGTTTGTGAACCAGATCAGACCTAAGGTGCACGTGTCCCAGGTTCTTCATTTTATAAAAGTTCTTCTTGAAAATGAGGACACACTTGCGGCGATGAAGGAGGTTGCCGAGTGGGAAAAGCTGATGGATGCGCGCGGGCCGTTTAGAGATGATGCACCTGAAATGGAGCTCTATCCTAAAGACGCCGTTGTGATGATGAACGAGTTCTGGCCCTGGTTCTGCTTTAAGGCAGGCTATCCTCCTGTCTATGCGGCGTTTCGATTGGCTGGAGTCGATGTTGCGAGTGACATTCTTCGAGGGGATCTTCCCGGGGTTCAATCTCCCGAAACCAGAGCCTTTTTGCTTAAAAGATATGCATTCATACTCAGGGCTGGTGAAGAAGGAGACCTTGCATGAGCCGGAAAAAGGTCGTCCTTCTGGACCAGGCGCAGCTTGGGACAATTCTCAAATTTGGTGGTTTCAAAGCACTGGATGCGATCGTCGCGCGGGGCGACAGGTTTTTATATGTTCATCAATCATTCACGGGCGATGAGGATGTAAATAAGATCAGTCGTGATCAGCGAGAATTGTTTGAGAGCTGGTTAGAAAAAAAACGGTATCATGGCAACAAAGTCCTGGATGCGGTGCGAATAAACCTTGCTTCGAGCAAAGAACAAAAGAGGTACGATCCGCTCCGCAAGGCGGGGACTCAAGGCAACAATAAGGAACTTTGGGACATGGGAGCCCGAAAGTTCATGCTTGACCATGCTCACGAATACGACTTTGAGGTGATCAGCGCGGATCAGGACTTTCTCGACAACAGGGTTGGCAAACACCATCCCCTAAAGAAAGTTCCCTTTGAGCGTCTCAGCATGAAGTCCGCGCTAAGCTGGCTGATGACGCATCCTGATGTTGAGCTGTCTAAGGCGCAATTCACCGAATTGCGGGCTGACTTGCTTTCCGGGAATTACGGTAAGAGCCACAATCTGGAACAACACGTCTATGATGTTCCCGAAAGTTATGAAGCAGCCAGGAGGATTAGGGAAGAGACGCGGCAGGCGATCCAATTGGAGGATCGAAAAATGCGCAAGACCAACAGAAAGCGGGCGGCAGGAAAAGCCAGGAAACTGTTCGGCGCTGGAGCGCCGGTTATCATCACGGCTGCGGCTGCTGCTGCCTTGCATGAGTTGATCACACGGGAAGCGGATGAAAGCGGTGCGGGATATCTGGAATCCGCACAGGCGCTCGGAATTGACTTTACCCGTGAGCAACTGGCGGATCTTGCAGCGGAAGCTGGGATAGATCTGGCAATTACGCTGACGCCTGTCGGGCCAATAAAGAAAGCCTGGGATGTACTGGGCAATATCGATGATATCATTGCCGTGACACAGCTTTATGGCGCGGCCTATCCGGAGAATGAGACCATCCAGCATATGGCCGGGATTGCAACGGCCATCGAAGGGTCCGAGGCATTCGGGCTTTATGTGGATGGGCGCGATGCGCTGACGGGCGCTGTCGGCAGTGCAATCGACTTGGTGTTCGGCACCAGCGGGGACGAGGCCGAGCTGGACGAAAGGCTGGGCGGCTTGCGCACGGCCATTGAAGAGGATGCTGGCACACTGGTGCAGGCCGCCGGGGAAGGAGCCTCCACGGAGCGGTTGGCCGGTGAGATTGTCTCAAGGGCCGAGGCACACCGGGCGGCCATCGCCGCAGCCCGGCCCGGCGTCGAAGTGGCGTCCGGTTTGACCGGATCGCAGATTGCCGCTGAAACCGGACAGCAGGTTCTTGACGATGGAGCTGCGGTGCCGCGCGAAAAGCCTTCAGGTTTGGGATCTGACGCGGTTACGGCCGGTCCGGATGGTCCGGTCATTGAAGGCGATCGCGCCGTGCCGCTTGCCAAGCCCGGTGCGGAAAGGCGCGGCCTTGATGCCCCTGTCCGCAAATCGTCCTACGACCGTTATCAGCGCCTTGGCAGATCGCCGGAGGAGGAGGCTGAGGCGCTTGCCGAATATTGGGAAATGCTGCGCGAAAGCTATCTTGAGATGGATGGCCACAAGGAAGCCGCAGAAGAGTTTGCCGTTTGGAAGTTCAAGCAGAAATGGGCCTTGTCAGCCTTTGCTCCGGAAGCCGAAGGCACGGTGTTGAAATACCCGGTTGAAACGGCCTATCCGGACTTTGAAGAGGACGGCCACGGCTATGTGCGCCAGGAGGCGGAGGCCATTTTGCGGGACAACGGCATTCGTGCGGCCAGATGGTATCTGACGCCCAATGAAAGAACCGGCCGGGACAAGGCACAGGCCGATGAAGATGAGGATGGTTACGGGCCGCGCATGACCTTGAGCTATGAGGACGAGACAGGCCAGCAGCACCATGTGAGCGATCATTTTCAGGCCAATGCCGGGGCGGCCCGTGAGCGGCGGTGGCAAGCGCGGTATGGGGCCGGGCGCTTGCGGACCGGCGGCAAGAGGGATGAGAGCGGATCAACTGCCGCGCCCGAAAGCCCGCGGCTGGAAAACACCCCTGTTCCTGCCCCGAAACCAGCTTTCAAGACAGCTCAAAGGCCAGGTCAAAAACCAGTTCCCGGGCCAGTTTCAAAGCCTGTCCGGGAACCCTTGATGCCCGGTGTGGCCAAGCCAAGGGCCAAGCCGGACCCGGCGCAGCTTTGACAGCGGGGCGGCGCTTGAAAGATTGGGCCGTCCTGCGCTTAACCGGGGCCGGTGGGCAAGTGCCTCGACTGCAAGGCATTTTTGAATTCTCGCGTCTAAACAGGGGCTTGAGAGCATCAGCCTTGCTGGACGGTTCGTCAAAACAGGGCTAAAACAAGCCTCATCACGTTACTTTGGAAGAGTGCACGCAGCGGCCGGTTGGACCCGGACGTAAGGTGGTGCCTGCCTGCCGGCGGCGCGTGACCGCTTTGCGGCAAACACCGGCCGCTCTTTTCTTCCAATGACGTTTTCCAAATATTCAGAAAGGAAGCACTCATGTGTCTTTTTGGTGGGGGCGGCTCCAAGCAGCCGGA
Source organism: Labrenzia sp. THAF82 (assembly GCF_009363435.1). Classification (GTDB taxonomy): domain Bacteria; phylum Pseudomonadota; class Alphaproteobacteria; order Rhizobiales; family Stappiaceae; genus Roseibium; species Roseibium porphyridii. The sequence goes on from NZ_CP045354.1 coordinate 2,261,764, forward strand.
CCCGGAACCGACACCGCCGCCGCCGCGCGAACCCGATCCGCAGCGGCAGGCGCGCAACCTTCAGGAAAACAGCCGCCGCCGCAGGGCCGCAGCTTACGGAACCAGGGCAACCAACCTGACCAGCCCGCTGGGCGTGCCGGACTATGGCAGTGCCTCGCGCCCGGGTGTGACGCTTTTGGGACGGGCCTGACCATATGAACATTGTTGACGATCTGAAATCCGAGCTGCAATCGGCCAGGGCCGAGCGGCAATGGTATGAGGCCGACTGGCAGGACTATGTCACCTATACCGCGCCCGACATGGAGCGGGCGTTCAACCGGCCGGGCGGCATTACCGCCGCCGACGGAATGAGCGCGTTTCAAAGCTCAGCAGCGCGGGAGCGCTCGCGCAAGCTTTATGATCCGACGGCGGTTTGGCTGCTGGACAGGCTGGCATCGGGCGTCGGGTCGCTGACCATGCCGGAAGGCTTCAACTGGCACGGCGTCGGTTTCGGCGATCCGTTCGCGCCTCCGCCGACACAGGAAGACGAAGAGTTTTTCGAAGCCGTGCGTGATCATCTGTTCCGCGTGCGGGCGTCCGGCCGGTCTGGATTTGCGCTGGCCAACCGGTCACGGCTTCTGTCCACCGTCAAGCTGGGCACGGGGGTTCTGTTTCCGGCGGAAAACGAGACGAGCCTTGCCGACATCCGCACGCCTGTTCACTACCGCTATGTGCCGCTTTACGAGGTCTACCTGCTTGTGGATGCACAGGGCAGTGATTGCGGGTTCTTCCGTGTCAGAACGCTGAAGGCCTGGCAGGCGGCCAAGGAATATGGCGGCAATCTTTCCGACAAGATCCGGGAGGAGGCGGGCGACCCGAAGCGCAAGAATGCCGAGCACCGGTTCGTGCATGCCTGTTTTCTGCGTGAGGGCGGACAGGACGATGCGGCCGACATCCGCAAGTCGCGCTACGAGAGCATTCACTTTGAAGAAGACAGCAAGCACATTTGCCGAAGGGGAGGCTTCTTTGAATATCCGCTCGTGATCAGCCGGTGGGACCGGGACGGCCTGTCGCCCTATGGTTCGCCGCCGCAGGCCAAGCTGATGAGCGACATCAAGAGCCTGCAAAGCCTTGCCAAGGATGCGCTGATTGCCAGTTCGCAGGCCGTGCGCCCGCCCATCGCAACCCATGCCCAGGAACGGCAGCTCGACCTCAACCCCGGGCGCATCAACCCGGGGCTGATCGACGAGCAGGGGCGGCCCTTGTTCCGGCCGATGATCGATACGGTCAGTCCGGGAGCGGCGGATGCGCAGATCGAGAACATCCGCGAGAAGCTGAGGGTCGGCCTATACGGCGACCTGTGGCAGACGCTGCTGGAGGGCAGCGGCCGGACGGCAACGGAAGCCAATATCCGCCGCAAGGAAATGGCCGACATGATCGGTCCGTTTTCGACCAACATAATGGCCGGCAATGAGGCCCTTTTTGAACGCGAAGTCGGCATTTTGGGCCGGCGGGGTGCGTTTGCCTCAGGATCGCCATTGGCGCCGCCCGAGACGATTGCCGGCAGCGATGTGACCTTGAAACCGACAGCGCCCATCGATCAGATGCGCGAGGCCGGTCATTTCGAGGCGATCATGGGCTTCCAGGAATATCTCGGTGTTGCCGCAGCGAGTGACCCGACCCTTCTGGATCTGCATGACCGGGAAGAGGAATACGACCTGACCCGCCGGGCGCTGGGGCTGCCGGCCAAGCTGAAGCGGCGCCCGGAAGAGGTGGAGGCGCTGCGGCAAAAGCGCGAGGCCGAAACCCAGCAGCAACAGCAACTGGCGGCCGGGGAAAGCATGGCCAAAATGGCCAGGGACGGCGCTCCGCTGATCAAGACCCTGAGCGAAGACGGGACGCTGGATGGCAGTACCCTGCCGCAAGACCTGGGACTTTGATCAGTCCCGGAAGCGGTCTTCCCCGCGTTTCATCGCTTTCTCGCGTGCGATCATCTGGTCAAGCTCGCGCCCGTGGCGCACGCCTGAACTGATGGAGCGTATGAGAAGGAAAATGAACACAACCGTTGCCACGCGGAACGCCCAGAGCGCGGCGGTTTCCAGGGAGACGTGAAAATCTCCGGCGTTTAGATGGATGATCGGAATTTCGTCGACCTTGTAAAGCGCGGCGGCACCGAGCAAAACGCCGCCCCATTTCATGCGGGCCAGGTCGTAGTTGGGCATGTGGTGCTTCTGTCCTTATCGGATTGTGATAGGCGAATGTTCGTCTGAATACAATTTAAGCGTGCTTATTGGGTGGTGCAAGAGGGCCGTTAAGCTTTTCGGATCTGTGCAAACCATACAAGAAAAACAGTTTCTGAACTCGTGGGGCATGAAAACCGGGCGGCGCTTGTCTGGTCCGGTCAGCTATTGGAGAAACGAATGTGGCATTGCCTCAAACGGCGGGCGCGGCGGCGCAAAGACAGGGCCGCAGAGCTGGAACGGGCCTATAGGTCCGTCTTTTTAAGTACAGACGGCGAGACTGTGCTGGCGGATCTTGCAGCAGATTGCGGGATCTATCAGGCACCGCCGGTTGATCTGGGCGCGCGCGCAGGCGGCTATCTGGACGGGCGCAAGGCGCTGTTTGCACGGATCCTGTCGATGCTGCGCATACCGCCGGAAGAACATGCCGCCCTGCAGGCGGCAGCCCGCCTGGAAACGCTTCCCGAATTTGAGCATGACGAGGAGTTTTAAGTTGGACGATCAAAATGACGCCGCATATGCGGGCGAGGACGCAGCACTGGGACCGGATGCTTTCCTGTCCGGCCTGACGGAGGACCAGCGAGCCTTTGCCGCTGACAACGGCTGGCGCAACGCGGAAAGTGTCTTTAGTGATTTTCATGCGTTGCAGGACCAGCTTTCAAGCGCCGTGATGCTGCCGGGCGAGAGTGCCAGCAGCGATGAAAAGGCAGCCTTTTATCAGGACGTTTCGAAAAGCTGGACACCTGAAAACGGCTATCGGTTCGATCTTCCGGAAGGGCTGGCAGAAGACTTTCCCTATGATCAGGCCTTTGCCGAAGAGGCAAGCGGGTGGTTTCAGGAAGCCGGGCTTCACCCGGAAGCCGCGCAGAAGCTGCATGACCGCTGGGTTGGCAAGATGGCGGACCACTTTGCGGCCAACACCGAAGCCGCGCATGTAACGGCCCAAAAACAGGCCGAGACAACCCAAGCGGCCCACCAGGCCCTGATCAAGGAATACGGCGCACCGGAAAGCGACGGGTATCAGAATGTGGTCGCCAAGGCCGACAGGGCGATGACAGGACTGAAAGCCAATGGCATCGACCTGAGCGGCTGGTTTTCCGAGAAGGGGGCGCTGACGACAGCCGGTGCCGATGGCTTGCAACAGGTGGCGGACCCGACGGCGGTCAAACTGCTGGCTTTTATCCATGACAGCGCTCTTGCCGAAGATGGCCTGCCCGGGCTGAACACCGGCGGCAACGGCACAAACCCCTTTGCAAGCGACAGCCTCAGCCTGAAGGAACAGTCCGAGATGCTGGAGCGGAACCCGGCCAAAGCGCGGCAGATGATCCTTGCGGCGGGACGCGACCCGGCTTTGTTCAGGCTTTGAGCATCCGTTCCGAGCTTCCATCGGGCGAGCGTCATCTGGCTGTGAGGGTGTTTTTCAACTTTTAATTGATCGGAACAAATAATGAACATATGATCCAGGCAAGGAACAGACAGGATCTGGAAAAGGGTGCATGTGATGAAGGCGTTTCTTGCGAACTTGAAAAAGTCCAGCCGGGTGTATCCGGTTGTTTTGGCGGCCTTGATATCCGGACTGACGGTTTTGGCGTCCGGTGCCATCGCAGATCAGGTTATCCCCTGGCCTGAGCAGCCAAAAGTGCTTCAGAGCGAAATTCAGAGCTATGTCGATGGCTCTATTGGACCACTGTCATCCAAGGTGCGGCCTGGCAGCACTGTTGGGGTTCTGTTTTTGGGGTATTCGCAGGAAGCCATATCCAGGAATGCCGGTGAACTCTCAGAGATTGATGGATATTCTCAGTATTTTACACCCTATGGCAGAACCGAATATTACACCTATCCATTCGATTTTTTACAGTACCAGCAACCTGACACGATCACGGTGTTGAACGTGGACTTGACCAAGGAAACCTATGTTCCAGAGTTCACTGCAGAGACAGACATCAAATCTTATCTTGATCCTGACGGGCTCTTCATTCAGGACCTTGGAAAACAACTTTACGGTATTATGAACATCATGGCCGGTTCCGGCACGGTCACCGAACTTGGAACGCCGATGAAGAAGTTCACCGATGAGGAATTCACGGTCAGGCATCAGCTCTTCGACACGACATGCACGTCCGTCACCGAGTTCGTTCAGAAGAAGACGGGCAAACAGCACCACTCAATGTTTGTCTACACGGACTATGAACCGGGCTCCGATGAGCAGATCGAGTGTCTGAAATTCCAAACGCTGATTTTCTTACGACCTGCGAGTGTGCCCTTCCGATCCATCGCACCGGAGCAATGAGCGATGCACTGGACTTGACGTCAGCCGAGTTGTGAGAGCTATTGCTTTTCTGGAGCAGTCAATCCAGCGCAACAAGATCAAAAGGTGGCAATGGTCAAAGACTGGAGCCACTTTTGAGTGGGGCATCTGCGGCGCACCGCAAATACCGAACGGCTCTGAGCCGGTTTGAAATGGAATGACTTGGGACGGTTGAATGCTTGCGAAACGCATGTTGTTTTTGATTGCGAATCTGTCGTGGCCGTTTTTCGCGAATGTGGTTTTCTTCAACCGGTGCAGACTCTGGTTTGCGGTTTCAACTTTTGTTCTTTTACTGATGCTGTTCGGGGCAAATGACGTCTTCTTTGCCGCTTACTATATTCAAGAGTATTCGATCACGTTGGCTTTGATCGCACTGGCTCTGGCTTGCTATTCCAGTGTTCTTGCCTGGAAACAGGTGGAGGAGGCAAGGCTGAGCCGGCCAACGGTATATGCGGCCTTTGCGGTGATCATTCTCTTTGGTGCCAGTTCCTTTTGGCTCTTTGATTACCCGGACAGTGACCGCATTCATTTTACTGGCCTGATGCCGGTTATGGCACCTGGTGATGTTGCCATAACCGGGCGACCTGAGGACATTCACAGCGGTCAATTCGTGCGGTTTACCGGACGAGATGACCGGAACAAGCTTGGCTTTGTCGTCGCCAAAAATGTCACGGTGTTTGGGGTTGCTGATAATCTGCCTTCTTTTTGCGACGACACAGGCTGTTTTCGACTGAACAGCATTTGCCCACTTGAAAAGGCGAGGATCGATGAAAGTGCCATTGCCCGGTTCAACACGGGACGTGGCGTGTTCGCTGTTTCCAGTTTCGAGCTTGATGCGCTCGATGAGGAAAGCGGTCTTGAAGTCTTCCGGCATTTCTTTGCCGAAGATGCTGTGACCGGAGTTGTGACGGGCGTTGCCAAAGCTGCAGGCTTCATCACCCGGATCACCCCAATTAATGAACTTATAGATTCATATTGTGAAACAGGAGCATAAGTTGCTAACTCAACCGATAACCAACTTTGTAGCCAAACGGATTGGGAGCGCGCTAGGTAAGGCGCCTTTCAACACAACAGTAAATCATCATGAGCCGTTTATAGAAAAAATTTCGGAAGAATTCGAAATTGATTACTACGATGCCATGGAACTGTACTTCGACAACGAAGATCATTGGGAGGATTATTACGCGGGTAAGCGTGTGTCCGGCTTCCATCCCAGTTGGGAGCGAACCTTCGGTAAAACCGAGCCACCAGTATTCACGCCGGAACAAAGGGACTTTTTGAAGCAACGGGATTCTGTAACAACGGAAAAACGGAATGTGCGTACGAAACAGAGTAGTGATAAACGAACAAATCCTTTTGAACTTGACACTCAAGACTTACGGTTGCAGGCGGCACTATTGGAACGTACGCCTATGTTGGCGGAGCAGTTGATCGTCTCAGCAGGACGGGACCCGAGATTGTTCGGCTTATAATTTTTTACTTGGTTAGATCTATAATATCCAAGTGTATCTATGTTTCTTCAGTTTCGACCTAGGTCGATTTTACTTTTTTGATGACTTAGCATTTTCAGTGATGGCATGAATTTGTCTAGATTATTTTGAGTATTCAAGCTTAATTGGTTAAAAATCTTGCAAATATGCGATTTCGGCCATTAGAACGGCTCTGCATTTACTGAGATTACTCAAACACACTTGAAATGGAATTTCAGTCTTAAGGGACTGCGCGGCACAAGGTGCTTCGCGGATCGTTTCTGCCTGACCGTTTTCCGTTTCCCAACCTGCCAGCGGTGCCGCTCCAGGCGGCCGTTCATGCTGGCCAAATTCGTTCATATCTACAACCATAGGATAATCAATGACGTCTCAAATTTCAGACATCGTGGTACCGCGTGTCTTCACGCCCTACATGGCGGAAAACAAACCCGCCAAACTGATCATGCTGGAAAAGTCGGGCATTCTGGCCGCACCGGCTCCCGATATCGCCAAGCGCTTCAAGGCGGGTGGCAATCAGATCGAAGTGCCGTACTGGGAGGATCTCGACGACGCCGAACCGACCGTGATCGATGACAGCGACAACAAGATCACCACAAGCAAGATCACCGCAAGCGACATGAAGGCGTATAAGCACCGTCTCGCCAAGAAGTATGGCGCCAAGACGGTGGCAAGCTATGCCGCGACTGGCCGGGGTGACAGTGCCATGAACCGGGTGGCCGAGCGTATCGGCGCTTATTGGGGACGGCGCAAGGAAGAGCGGATCATCGCCACGGCGGAAGGCGTGGTTGCCGATAACGTGGCCAATGATGCCGGTGACATGGTCTATTCAATCTATGCCGATGTCGGTTCTCCAACCGCTGCCAGCCGGATCAGCTATCAGGCCATCAACCGGGCGCGGCTGACCATGGGCGAGAACCTGGATGATTTGCGTGTTATCGCAATGCACAGCTTTGTCTATGGCACGTTGCTGGACGATGAAAAGATCGAGTTCAAGAAACCGTCCGAAGCCCCTTTCGAGGTGCCCTATTACGCGGGCATGATGGTGGTGCATTCGGAAATGATGCCCGTGTCGAGTGGAACGAACTCGGATGAGTATTCGTGCTTCCTGTTCGCACCCGGTGCTTTCATGCATATCGATGAGGTGCCGAACCGGACAACGATCTATGGCAACGAGGGAACGGAGATCACGCGGGATCCGGATATCGGCGATGGCGGCGGTGCGGATTATCTGACAACGCGCAGGTTCGAGCTGATCCATCCGGCGGGCATGGATTTCACAGGGGCGTCCCTAGCCAAGAGCCAGGGCGCAACTCTTGCCGAGCTGCGCAATGCCTTGAACTGGGACCGGAAATACACCCGCAAGAATGTGAAGCTTGCCTGCCTGAAGGTGAATATCTAAAGGCTTTGCGACGGTTGTGGCTCAACCGCCCGGGATGAACATCAGCCCTCTTCCGCGATGGTGGAAGAGGGTTTCAATCGACTTGCCAGGGCGCATAATGAGCCGCTCATCATAACCGGATGAAACTCTTTACCTTTTTCAAAAGCTCTGTCTAAACAGGCCGTTGGGACATCTAAAGTCTCTGTACGGTTCGTCAAAACACCGCTAGAAAGAACCTCATCAAAGCAAGATGGCGGCATGCGACTTCAGGGCAAGCTGGCATTCTACTCCACTACAATCAAAGATTGATTTTCGGAACATTTCATGAACATATTGTTGAAAATGGAGTATCCGGCCGATGGCTGATTTTGATGACATCACCGGTTGGCGGGACGAGTTGAAAGCTTTCCGGCAATCCGATGAGGGCAAAGCCTATTTTGAAGAATATGAAATAGGCAGTGGGAAGATTGCGCCCAAGATGCCGTTTGAAAACGCGCTTGAACTGGCCGAGCTGATGCTGCGCCATCAGGAGATTTATCAAGCGCTTCTCAAAGGCATTGAATGGAACCGGATTCTTGAGGAGCGCCCGAATTTTTTTCACGACCATCCAGACTATTGGGACCTGAATCCGCTGGAATCGCACGAAACCCGAAACGATTTCATGGACTGGTATGCGTTCAAATCCGGGCTTCCATATAAGGATGCCGCTCTAAAGATGGCTGAATTCCTGGCAAGGCGGGTTGAGCGCAAGGAGCTGCCAGCACTGAGATCTCCCCAAGCTGAAGCATACGCGCGAAGCAACTACGCAAAATTTTTTGAATTCGACGGGAAACAGTCGGAATGAGCAGGCTTTGAGTTTTCTCCGAAGAGTAAGTCTCTTTTGGGCAAAAGGATTGGGGGTTGGTTGCGGGTTCGCGCTGCTTATGGATGCTTTGCGCGATCCGAGAGGACCACCGTAGCCATTCACGAACATAGTGTTGAAAACGGAGTATCCGGCAGATGGCCGATTTTGATGACATCACCGGTTGGCGGGACGAGTTGAAAGCTTTCCGGCAATCCGATGAAGGCAAAGCTTATTTTGAAGAATATGAAATAGGCAGTGGGAAGATTGCGCCCAAGATGCCGTTTGAAAACGCGCTTGAACTGGCCGGGCTGATGCTGCGTCATCAGGAGATTTATCAAGCGCTTCTCAAAGGCATTGAATGGAACCGGATTCTTGAGGAGCGCCCGAATTTTTTTCACGACCATCCAGACTATTGGGATCTGAATCCGGTGGAATCGCACGAAACCCGAAACGATTTCATGGACTGGTATGCGTTCAAATCCGGGCTTCCATATGACGATGGCGCTCTGCATATGGCTGAAATCCTGGCAAAAATGGTTGAGCGCAAGGAGCTGCCAGCACTGAGATCTCCCCAAGCTGAAGCATACGCGCGAAGCGACTTCGAAATATTCTTTGAATTCGACGGGAAACAGTCGGAATGAGCAGGCTTCGAGTTTTCTTCGAAGAGTAAGTCTCTTTTGGGCAAAAGGATTTGGGGTCGGTTGCGGGTTCGCGCTGCTTATGGATGTTTTGCGCGATCCGAGAGGACCACCGTAGCCATTCACGAACATAGTGTTGAAAACGGAGTATCCGGCAGATGGCCGATTTTGATGACATCACCGGTTGGCGGGACGAGTTGAAAGCTTTCCGGCAATCCGATGAGGGCAAAGCCTATTTTGAAGAATATGCAATAGGCAGTGGGAAGATTGCGCCCAAGATGCCGTTTGAAAACGCGCTTGAACTGGCCGGGCTGATGCTGCGTCATCAGGAGATTTATCAAGCGCTTCTCAAAGGCATCGAGTGGGGTCGGTTGCTAGAAAGTCGACCGAATTTTTTCCCTGACAACCCTGATTATTGGGATCTGAATCCGCTTGAGTCTCACGAAACCCGAAACGATTTCATGGACTGGTATGCTTTTAAGGCGGAAGTTCCATATAGCCTTGGTGCTCTCAATACGGCTGAATTTTTGGCGGAACTGGTTGAGAGCAAGGAGCTCCCAGGTCTTAGATCCTCTGAAACCGAAGCTTATGTGCGAGAAAACCTAGCTACATTTCTTGAATTCGCAGGGAAGCAGCCGGAATGAATGATACCGTTGTTTTGATCGATGTTTCTGAAATCAGTCGCATCATGAGCCTCGCGGGCATCGAAGGGCTTAACGTTCTCGCGGAGCGAGGCGACTACTTTTTCCTTAGTGAGGATGCTCACGCTGAAATGCGGGCTTCAAAACATCTACGAGGCAAAAAGCTCCTTGATTTCGAGAGTTGGGTCGAGGGTTTGAAAAGTGAAATGAAAATTCTCGACGTCTCCTCACTAACGGACAAAGAAAAGGAAATATACGACCCCAAAGGCAAGAGACACAGCCGGCGCGGGGGGAAAGAGATCTGGGACATGACGGCACGCAAGTTCATGGATCTCAATCCCGATTTCGATTTTGAGGTTATTACTCAGGATATCGATTTCGCGAAGAACAGATACCGCGATGAAAACGGCAAGCAACGAATGATTGTCGACAGGCCTTTCAGGTTCTGGACCGTGAAACGGGCGATGCTGGAGCTGGTAACGCATCCAGATCTTGATTTGACCAAAGAACAATACATGAACATTGTCCGTCACAACTATGGAAAGCGCGCAAATTACAAGCAGGGTGTGCTTGTTTTTCCGGGGAGTTATGAAGAGGCACGGCGTGAGCGGGCAGACAGAATAAGACGGCTGGAACTCGGCAGCGGACCGGACGGGGATCGCGGTAAGAAGTTTAGCCCAGGCTTTGGCCAGGGCGAGCCTGATATGTTGAGACTTGGTGTTGACACTAAGTTGCCTGTCACGGGCGCGCTGCAGGAAGGCCTCCGAAACCCGCACGATCTGGCTAGACCCGTTCCGTTCGGTCAGAAGGCCGGCTTGCCGTTGTTGGAGGGCAGCAGTGGTAAGCTGATCAGCGAGGCTTCCAGAGTTGCCGGAAGGATCGATTTCAGGAAAGGGTCAGTGATTGCAGGCACGGCGACTGGTCTTTTGTTGGCAACGACCGTCGTTGCCATTGCGCTGGAACACGATCTGCCGCCTTCCGAAGTGGCAGCTGCCATGGGAATTGATCTCAAGTCGATTGCCGAAGGATTGGCGCAAAGCGCTGCCGAGGATGCAGCCGTGTCGGTTCTTGTTGGAGCTCTTGCGTCGTCAACCGGGCCAGGAGCTCCGGTGGCGGCGGCCGTCGCACAGGTGATCCGGCAGGGCTACAAGCTTTATCAGTCGGGCGAAGACCTTGCCGATACTTATCAGTTGCTGCATCTGCTCGTTACCGAAATCGATCACGGCAAGGTGCTGGGCAATCTTGGTGAAAGCGCGGCTGAACAACTGGGCATTGCCACAGAAGATCTGAATGATTTCCTTTACGGCGAGAGCCCGGAAATCGACTGGCGGGCGACGGAAAAAGCGGCAAGAGCCGCTTTAGGAAACGACCGGCAGAAGCAGATTGAATTCGGCCAAGATCTGGCCTTGTCGCGCGATGCCAACAAGGACCGCGAGCTTTTTGTCGACAAATATCTGCCTTTTGTCGTGTTTGAGGGCCGATCCGATGAAGAGCGCGGACATCAGCAGTTGGCGCCTGGTTCGGATGGTTCGGTGGAGCCCGAAGCCATCGTGGCCCCGCAAGGTGATGTTGATGATGGTGCACTGCAGCCGGTTCTGGCCAATCCTTTGGACGCGAATGGGGAAGGTTCCAGGAAGATCGACAAAGAGGATCCGTTCGCGCGAAAGACATCCTATGACCGCTATCAGCGGCTCGGCACCAGTCCGGAGGAAGAAGCCGAGGCGCTGAAAGACTATTATGACATGCTTCTGGAAAGTTATCTGGAGATGGACGGTCACCGGGAGGCCGCCCATGAATTCGCGCTTTGGAAGTTCCGGCAGAAATGGTCTCTTTCCAATTATTCGCCAGAGATAGAGGGAACGGTTCTGAAATATCCGGTCGAGACCGCCTATCCGGATATCGATGGCGAGGACCGCCACTATGTGCGTGAAAACGTAGAGACCGTTCTGGCCAGTGAGGGTATCAAAGCGAGCAAGTGGTACCTGACTCCCAACGAACACACCGGACACGACAGGGCCCGAGGCGTGGCGGATGAAGATGGCTATGGCCCGCGTATGACGCTGCTCTACGATGATGAGACGGGTGTTCGGCACAAGGTGACAGATCGCTTTCAGGTGAATGTTCTGGCAGCCGAAGAACAGGTCAGGGCGCGGCGGCTGGCTGCAGGCGAAGCTGCTGCAAAGCAGCGCGAACCGCATTCACCACCAGCGGGCTTGCTACCGCAGACCCGGGGCGGGCCACCTGCCGCAAATTGAACGCTGAGACACTACCAACACAATTTGATCACAATGGGTGGCTTTGGCCGCCCTTTTCTTTTTCACGAAAGGGTCTGGAATGGACGAGATCATTATGCGCCGGCTCAAGCATCTGCAGCGGCTTGAAGAAAACCATGCCAGGGATTTTGAGGATCGGTTCGGGACTGAGCCGAGCCGAAAGGACCAGCAGCGCGATGCCTTGAACAATGTGATTTCCGCCGATTGGAACCGCAAGCAAAAGAGCGCCGCCGGAGGAGCCTTTGGCCGCCCGCTGCCGGCGGGCTGGCGCAAGGAACACTGGAAGACCCAACAGGCCATGGCAGCGGATTATGCCGGTGTCAAAGCTGACAACAAGGAAGAAGCGGTGCGGGCTCTTGAAGGCTATGAAGCCGAGATGACCCTGCCACCTGCCGCCTGACATCAACAGAAAGCAGAGCTGAATGACTGGAACCGTTCACACGTCCGTGGAGATGGCGAACCTGGCACTTGCGCATTTGAAAGAAGCACCGATACGGGATTTCGACTTTTCATCCGTTGCCTCACGCTGGTTCCGGAACCACTACGCCGCGCATCGCGATGCCTATCTTGCCATGCATGACTGGGATTTTGCGACCACGCTGACACATCTACCCGTTGAGACCGGGAAGCCGCCATTTCGATGGGCCTATCAATACAAGAAACCGTCGGATGCCCTGCGTTTGCCACAGCAAACCGCCGATGGAGCTCCGGGTGGCGAGATCCTCAAGTTTGAAGTGATCGGACAGCGGATCATGACCGACAAGCCGCCGCCGTTTCCCCTTCGATACGTGCGGCGTGTCACACGCGAAACCGAATTTGCACCGCTCTTCGTGCACGGCTTTGCGCTGTTTCTGGCTGCCGGATGCGCTCATGTGATTACGGGCAAGAACAGCCGCGCTGAGGCCCTGCGTCAGGCGGCCACCGAAGCCTTTGACAAGGCCGGGAGCTACGACACAGGGCAGGGCACACCGCTTCCTGCAATCGATCTGGAAATCATTACGAACCGATGAGCTATCATCTGCAAGCCACGTTTAGCCGCGGTGAACTGGACCCGGAGCTGATTTACCGCTCCGATCTGGAATTGTTCCGCTCGTCACTTGAGCGCTGCGAAAACTTCATCACCTTAAAACGCGGCGGCTTGCGCCGCAGAGGTGGAACCAAATTCATCGGGGAGATGAAAAACAGCAGCCAGGGCGGCTGGCTGATCCCGTTCGAGTTCGGTAACGGCCAGTACTACATGCTGGAATTCGGCCACCTGTATTTTCGGGTCTATACCAGCGCAGGCCGCGTTGGCAGTGTTGAGGTTTCAACGCCTTATACTCTGTCGGACCTGCCCGGTCTGAAGTTTGTTCAATCCACGGACACATTGTTCATCACCGGCGGAGGCATCGCACCTCAGGCGCTTAAACGTCAGTCCGAGACGTCCTGGTCCATCGGTCCGATTGCATTCAAGGACGGGCCGTATCTGGATGTGAACATCACCCCGACCAGTCTGAAGCCATCCGGGCTTGGTAATCCGGTTCCGGACATGACATCCAACACGGCGCCGAGCGGCACTGTGAGCGCATCCAATAACAGCACGGCGGCCTGGCAAGTGTTCAATCGCTCGGAAGGCAAGGTGGTCTTGTCCGGTGGGGCATCGGGTTGGGTGCAATATCGTTTTGCTAGTCCCGTTGTTATTGATGCCTACATGCTGCAGGCGCCGAATGACAACAGCCAAAACGACGACATGCCTTGGCAATGGAACATCGAGGCGTCGAATGACGGTTCGAACTGGACGATCCTGGATACGCAAGACGGGCAGGACACCTGGGCCTCCAATGAATGGCGGCAATATGCCTTTCACAATGAAACGGCGTTCAGTTACTACCGGCTGAGCTTCAAGCAAGGGGGCGGGTCAAATGGCGACAACTCGGCCATTGGCCAGATCGTCTTTCACCAGGCCGGCCAGAACCAGACGGCCTTCAACCTGGCGGCGTCGAGTGCCGCCGGTGTGAATGGCGGTTCCGGGTTTCAATCCTCCGATGTCGGCCGGCACATCCGGTTTCGCGGTTCCGACGGTTTCTGGCGCTGGTTCAAGATCGTCAGTCGAAGCTCCAGCACAGTGGTGAAAGTGCAGCTCTATGGGCAAGCATTGCTTGACACCAAGGCACAAACGGCCTGGCGGCTGGGTGCCTGGAGCGGCACGACAGGCTGGCCGGAAACCGTTGGTTGGCACAAGAGCCGGCTTGCCTTTGCCGGAACTCTGGAAGAACCGCAAAAGGTCTGGGAAAGCCAGACCGAGGATTTTACCAATTTCGGTGTGTCGCATGTTCTTGAGGCTTCGGATGCCGTTACCGCTGGTATCCTGTCCGGCCAGGTGAACCGCATTCAGTGGCTGGTCGATGACAATGATCTGATTGTCGGGACTTCAAAGGCTGTGCGTGCCGTTGGTAAGGCAACCGATCAGGACCCGTTCGGCCCGGAAAATGTCGAGCAACGGCCGGAGACCAATTTTGGCGCCAATAGTGTCAGCCCGATAAAGGTTGGGTCTGTTCTTCTCTATTTCGGGCCTTATGGCACCGATATGCGGGAGATGGCCTATGACTTTGGCGCCGATGGCCGGGTGTCGCAATCGGTCAGCGAGGTGCAGTCTCATCTTTTCCGTCCCGGAATTTCAGGTGCCTGTTATCAGCAATACCCTGACAGCATTATCTGGGCCTGGGACAAACAGGGCAGCGTCGTCGGCTTTACCTATGAACGTCAGCAGCAGGTCTATGGCATGCACCGTCATGACTTTGGCGGCCCGGTGGAATGCCTGGCCGATCTCACCGGTAGCGGTTCTGATGAGGTTTGGCTGATAGTCCGGCGAACCATCAACGGTGCGACCCGGCGCTATATCGAAATCATGCAGAGGCCGTTTCAAGACGGCGCAGCCGAGAAGGCGTGGCATCTTGACTGTGCGGCGCTCTATAGCGGCGTCCCGGCAAACACGGTGACAGGGTTGAGCCATCTGGAAGGCGAAGAGGTTGTGCTTTTTGCCGATGGAACGGACTACCCGGCAACCGTGGACGGAGGGGAAGTCAGTCTCCCCAATGGCCAGACGGCGGAAGATATCCTGATCGGCCTGAATGTCACGGCACAAGCCAAAACCTTGCCCTATCCGATTGCGGCGCAAGACGGGTCGGCCCTTGGCCGCAAGATGCGCGTTGATAGCTGCCAGATTGCCGTTCAGCAGACCGGATCGCTCCGGGCCGGGTCGGAAGACGGTTATCTGGACGAGCTGGTTTATTACCGCGCGGGCGACCCTTCCGGCGAGCCAGCGCCATTGCGGTCAGGCGTTCTTAACCAGTGCGTTGAGACGCGCTGGCAGGACGGCGGGCAACTGTCACTTGAAGTCAGTGGCGGAAAACCATCAACAATTCTGGCCATCAACTTTGGCCGAGACGTGGAGCCATAATATATGTGCCATCCAGCAGTATTGGCAGCGGTTTCCATTGCGGGATCGCTGGCGGGCGGCGTTGTGCAAGCCCAAGGCATTCGCCAGCAAGCGGATGCGGAAGCCAAGGCAGAAGAACGCAGGGCCGAACTGGCCGACCGGCAAAAAGGTGTCAATCAAACGCAAGCCTCCTTTGAGCGTCGGCGCACCCTGGAACAGTTTACCCGAGCCGGTGGATACAACAGAGCCGCCGGGGCAGAACGGGGCCTGTCTGAGACAGGGTCTCTCACGGATGTTGCCGATGACAACGCTTATGAAGCGGCGCAAAACATTGAGGCCATCCGGTATCGGGCTGAAGGGCAACGGGACAATCTGACCTTCGAGGCCAGGACCGCCCGGGAGCGGGCGCAGTCACGCCGTAAAGCCGGCCAGATTGGCGCTGCGGGCGCGATACTTGGCGGAGCGACAAGCGCTTTCACCACCCTCGGCAAAACCGTTTACAGCCTGTCCAGCGGCTGATCAAAGCCTTCGGACAGTCAATTTTCATCTATTGGATTTTTCAATGGCGAGATTGCAAAGATTTTCCGGCACACAAAGCCTTCCCGGTGTTGGCAGCCCGCAAGTGGTCGCCGATACGGCTGTCGGCGTGGCAACGCAAGGCTTTGGCCGACAAATACGCAGCTCTGCTCAGGACTTTGCAAGCCTTGCAGGCACTGCGGTCCAAACGGCCCAAGTGGCCCAGGATGCGAAGAAACGTCAGCATCAGATTGACGAAGCCGAGGAGCGAAACCGGCAGAAAAAAATCCGGAGCCGGGTGACAGAGCGTTCCATTGCCGAACGCGCCAGGAACAGGCCTGGCGGCGCTGGTTACACTGAAGACATGGTTGCCTTTCTCGAAAAGGAACATGCTGAGAGCCTGAGGGGGCTTTCTGAGGAAGGCAAGACGCGCGCCGAGCAGAATTTCAAGACAGACCGGGACCGGTATGTGAGTGGTTTTGCGGCGATTGAGGCTGCCGAAAACGAGAAGTACTTCCAGCACGGACTGGCGGAAGATGAAGAGCTTCTCATTGAGGAGGTGAGCAGGGACCCGGCGCAGGCCGCTGGTGCGCTGAAAAGAGCAGAAACGCTTTTAAGGTCGGTGCCCTTGCCTGCCCGGGTCAAAGACACAGCGTTTCAGCGGATCAAGGAAAGAGTGGCCGAAACCTGGATAGGAGCGCGCCCCCTTGACGAACGCCTCGGTGTTCTGGAAGCAGAACTTGGAGTTCGCGGCAACGAAACTGCCGATGTCTTATCAGTCAATGGGGCGCGGAAAGACGCCTCAGACAACAAGCGTGAAGATCTAGATCCTGAATGGTCTGAGCAGCTTCAAGGCCTGTCCGACGCCACTCTGCAGCGGATCTATATGGGCACTCTTGCTGAGAAATCCGGCGCGTCGGCCGCTGAAGCCGAACGTATCGAAAGGCGCATTGAAGAGACCCACGGGCTTTTTGATCCGCGCGAAATCGACGCAAACACCGCTCTGACACCCCACCAAAAAGTGCAGTTGAATGATCTTAAAACTTTTGCTAGAGAAGAACAAAGCATAAACATTTCTGCTTTGAAGTGGCTTAATTCCGATGGAAGCGCCGAGATCGAGGCGCTGGATCGACAAACGCTGAGCGACCGTGCGTTTGCGTTTCTTGATGACGGCAAAGCCGACAAGGGCGCAGTGGTACGCCTGATCGCGCGAGAAAAAGGAGTGTTGCCAAGGCCATATGCCGCCTCTTTGAAGAAGGATCTGGAAAGCGATGCCGATGACAAGGTGAAAACGGCATATGAGAGCCTCGGGTCTCTAGCCGATCTGGGCATCAGTTCAATTGCAGAGGAACCCTATCAACAGAGCTTTCGGGCATCTCGTGTCAAATGGCACCTTTTGAGAGACCGGTTTGGCCTTTCTCCTGAAGAGGCCGCCTCACGATTGGCGCGTGCGAATGGAGGAAAACGAGAAAGGGAAATACGCACAAGGTTTGATCTTGATTACCCGCAGCGTGGCTCATCCATAGCGCTAACTTCCCGGGATTTGCTGGGGCGAGTGTCTCCACCGGGTTACCTTGGTGTTGACGCGTCTCCAAGCGAGTTGCTGAATGGTGTCGATCTTATCGGGCAGTCATCTCACTACAAGTATACTGGGGCGCAGTATGCTCAAAGGGTGTCACCGCGACCGGGTATCTCTCTTTTACCTCGCTTGGGGCCGCTGGAAAGAGATGAGCCGACCGGGTTCTACTTCGGAGCAACGCCAGATGAAGCTGCCAGTGGCTTCGAGGGCGTCATTAAGCGTCTGATGTTTCCAGGACTTAGGCAGGGGCGGTCCCCTGGAACTGAGACCCACGAGGATCCTAGTCTTCTTGAAAACAGAAGACCGGATGAAGGAAATGGGGCAGAAACAAAGCGACGAAGAAAGAACGGGAATGGTGGAAAGAAAGCGACGGATAGCAGCAAAAACGGGCCGCATGGCGATCGCGGCAGAGCGATAAACAAAGCAGAGAAGCAGACAAAAGATTTGGAAGCGGCTTTGAAACAATCGACGTCGCGGCGGGAAAAAAAGAAGCTGTACAACAAGATAGATCGCATCAGAGATGCCGCACGCCGGGCAAAATCGGGGGAAACACATAGCCGCCGAGGAAAGGGGTCGAGATGACCGATTGGAAATGGGAATGGACCCCTGGTGTTGGTGTCGGTCCAATAAAATTTGGCACACCGATCGAAGAATATATCGAACGTTTCGATTTGAAGCTTAGGGTCTCGGAAGGTACAACATCCACGGGGTTAGGATCCTACACTATCCAAGATTTTGCGAAGTCGGTGGCAACTGACCTTGGCAAGGTTGAGAGTGTTGAATGTGAAGACTATTTTGGGTTTCGTGGCAAAAACCTGATTGGAATGTCCGAAGAGGAACTCATCACGCATATGGGAAGCGACCCTGACAAGATCGGCGTGGGCGTCCTTTATGAAAATGGTTCGGTTCAGACCCCATTCGAATACGATGGGCTCGGTTTGATAGTATGGTTCGAAGATGAAAAGCTGATCAGCGCCGCGGCAATGGAGATCATAGACGACTGAGATGATCTGAATAGGTATGAGCAACAAAGTCAGCTTATCCTGAGTATTCATTGGCGTTTTGAAATTGGGGTTGAATTAGATGTTAGCTGACAAGCTTTTGGAAAATATTGATCTGTACCATTTCTTTTTTCTGTACCAGCTTACGGATGATCTGGAATACCTAACCCTCAGAGTGGATCTCAATGAAGGGAGATTCCTGAAAATCAGGTTTGGGAGACATGATTGCTACCGTGTCATGGATGAAGGTGATGCCTATCGAACTCTTCATGACCTCTATGCGTTGGATGTGGGTTATTCGCATATTTAGAAGGTCACGGACGGTGATTTTTTCAATGAATATCACAAGATGACTGAAGGTATCAGGAAAGATCTTGAGCTAAATCACTACATAGTTTTGTTAGATGATCATGTAATTGATATCATAGGATTTGATGATCCGATTGTGGAGATTGAGTAATTTTTGTACTTTTTTTGTCGAAAAAATAGTAATTAGGAATATTTGTCAAATATGAAATCGCTATTTTATGTATTTAATTTGAATAGTTTCAATTGAGTAAACAAATTTTTTCCATCGAAAACACATGCTGAGTTGTTCAACTGATTTTGTACCAAAGCTTGCCGTTGATAGCTGGAGCACGGAAAGCAAGCAGTTACAACGTAAGCTAGGACTGTAAGGCGAGAGCGGCAGAGCGATCGGTAAACCATGGATTTGGAAGCGGCTTTAAAGCATTCGACGTCGCGGCGAGAAAAGACACAGCTGAGAGATAGGATTCGGCGTGCCAAAGATGCAGCTCAAAAGGCGAAGTCCGGGGAAGCTCACAGTCGACGTGGAAAGGGCGCGAGATGACCGATTTGAAATGGGAATGGATCCCTGGAATTGGCGTGGGACCAATGAAGTTTGGTGCACCGATCAAAAACTTTATCGAACGATTTGAATTGAAGCTCCATGTGCCGGAAGGGACAACGCCGGAGGAATGGGGGAGCTTTATTATTCAGGACTTTGTAAAATCGGTGACAACCGAACATGGACTGATTCAAACTGTTGAATGTGAAGACTATTTTGGGTTTCGCGGCAAAAACCTGATTGGAATGTCCGAGGAGGAACTCATCGCGCATATGGGAAGCGACCCTGACAAGATCGGCGTGGGCGTCCTTTATGAAAATGGTTCGGTTCAGACGCCCTTCGATTACGACGCTCTCGGTTTGATAGTGTGGTTCGAAGATGAAAAGCTGATCAGTGCGGCGGCAATGGAGATCATAGACGACTGATGTGTTTTGATCTTAAATAATACTCTAGCTTCAATATTGGTTTTTAGAAATTAGATAGTATTTTTTGGTAAAATTATATTCTTTCTATCTTTTTTAAAATATATTATGAATTAAATTTTGATGTTATAATAAATTTTTGCACTTTACTCATAAGTAAACTCACGTCCCACTCGATTTTTCTGTCGGTGGGTTGCGTTTGGTGAAGCTTTGCTTCACGTGAGCACTCTCTAGGAAAATCAAATATGACAATAGCAGCTTTGGAAGAAGGCCGCGTCCAGGTGATGGGCGACGGTGTGACGGATCGTGCCGATCTGCCGTTCCAGTTTGTCGATGAACGCAATCTTCAGGTCACCCATACGGATGCTCAAGGGTCAACCACCCTTTGGGAATATCAGCAGTCACCGGGCAACTGGTATTTTACAGGCGGTGATTTCTCTACCGGTACGGTCCATTTTACAGCGGCTGATCTTCAAATTGACGAAAAGCTGACAGTGATCCTGGTCAGCGACTACGATCAGCCTTACAGCCTTGCTGGCGGCGAGATTGACCCGGCCGTCATGGAAAGGGCGATGGATCGCACAGCGATCAACATGCAGTCGGTTGCTGCCCGTGCTTTGATTGAGAAAAACGGCGGTTATGATCTGGCAAACCGCCGGTTGATCAATGCGCTTGAGGCAAATGAAAATTCTGATGTGCCAACATTGCAGCAGGTGTTGGAAATCGCTCAATTGCCAGGAGAGCAGGGACCTAAAGGACCGGTTGGCAATCAGGGGCCTTCCGGCCCGCAAGGAGCCGAGGGGCCGCAAGGGGCGCAAGGCCCGCAAGGCGAGCGTGGGCCACTTGGCTATGAAGGTCCGCGCGGTCCAACCGGATTTCAGGGGCCGGAAGGTCCAAGAGGCCCGGAAGGGCCAGCCGGTCCGACAGGGTCACAAGGCCTCATTGGTCCACAAGGCCCGCAAGGGCCGGAAGGACCGGTGGGAAAAGCATTTGAGCCTGATGCTTCCGGTTTGACCGCTGATCGAGCCGCCTACAATGCGGAGCCGGCGAATTTCTCGTTTCTCGATGTGGAAGTTGGCGAGGTATACTGGAAGCTTTCAAACGCGGTCGGTGCCTGGTCTGTTGGCGTTCCTTTCGGCCGTGGCCCGCAAGGGTTGCAAGGCACACAGGGGCCGCAGGGTAATCCCGGCCCGGTTGGCATGAACCACCGGGGCGTATGGTCAAATCTGGTTGCCTATGATCCGAACGACACGGTCTCTTTTGACGGATCCTACTTTCTGTGTGTGGCAGGTCATACCAATGTGACGCCCGATGACGCTTCTATCGAATGGGATTTGGTCGCGGCCAAGGGCGAGCGGGGTTTACAAGGTCAACAGGGTATTCAGGGGCCGGAGGGTCAACAAGGGGTCCAGGGGCCGGAAGGCATTCAGGGAATTCAAGGCGATCAAGGCTTGCAAGGTCCGCAAGGAGCGCAAGGCCCTCAAGGCGCAACCGGCGATCCGGGCTTGACCTACATGGGCCTTTGGTCTTCTGGCGTTACCTATAACGCCGATGAAACGGTGACCTATAACGGCTCATCCTACATTTCGTTGCGGGTCAACGTTGGCCAGAACCCTAGTATCTCGCCTGATGATTGGGGTTTGATTGCGGCGAAGGGGGAAATTGGACCACAGGGACCGCAGGGGGAACCAGGGCCGACTGGGGACATTTCGGCGCATACAGAGTGGCAAGATAATTTCTATGCCTATTGGGGCAACGGCGCCGACCTCGGTATCGGCCACAACGGTTCAAACAGTTACATCTGGAACAATACCGGCCACCTCTACATTCAGAACCGGCACCACTCAAACTCAAGCGGTGTTTACATTCAGGATGAAGACAGCGCCGGTACGAACCACTCCTGTGCGCTTTTCGAACACGACCGAGTTTTGCTCTACTATGACAACTCCGTAAAGCTCACGACAGACAGTTCCGGTGTGAAGGTCTCAGGTCGCGTTCATGCAACCACTGAGATGTTTGTTGGTGACAACGGTGGTGGGGACAGTTGGCTCCAGCACTACGACGACAATTCCAACACTTGGAGAGCTTTGGGCTGGGATGACAGTGCAAACGCGTTTGCGGCTGAAGAGAACGACGGCGGATTTCATAAACTTGCCCTAGTTTATGATGGCTCAACCAGAGACAACACAAATTTCCCAATCGGGACAGTATTGGGAGCCTATGGGCCGTTACCGAGTAGGAATGCTTCGAAGGCCATACGGCTTGGTAGCACAAATGACTTCTATACTAGCGACTCCGGCCAGCCTCTTGGGTCGAGTGTCACAGGCACCTGGCGTCACAAGGGCGTTAGTTCCAGTAACCGCGCTATTTATCAGAGAGTTGCATAATGAACGCTGATATCATTGAATTTATTGGGTTCGAACCACATTGGGAAACGGACCACACGGAAACGGCAATGGCCAAAGTCGTTGGGACGGCGAACTACCGCGTTCGATATCCTGATGGTCTTGAAGAGGAACTTCTGACAGGCATTAGGCCGGGTGAGAATAATGCTTGGAACATCAAAGTCATCGCGGCAGCCCAAGCTTGGCTAGATGCGGGGGGCGTCATACCTGAATGGGTGCCGCCCTCTGCCGATGAAATCCGCACCGCAATGCCCCCGCTTACCTCAAGGCAAATTAGGCTCGGCTTGTTTCACAGCGGAACAACTGAGGACGATGTTGCGTCCATTATCGCGAAGATTAGCAATCCGGCAGAACGGGCTGTTGCTGATATCGAGTGGCGCACGGCCGACACATTTGAGCGGACACATCCGCTTGTCACGCAATTGGGTCCAGCCCTGGGATATACGCCGGAAGTGATTGACGATCTTTGGGCCTACTATCTGACAATCTGAACCACTTCTGATCCGATCCATTTGCACCGCCTTTGAGGCGGTTTTTTTATGTCCGAAAGGATGCTCATGCTTTCGGTGACTCTCGTCTGGCTGGCAACACTGCCCGTGTTCATGGTCTTCAACCGGATCTGAGGCGGTAGCATGCCGAAACTGACTGACCCGCTTCCAGGGCGCGCACTCTTTTATGTGGCCGTCATCTTCGCCGGTTTGACCAGTTCCTTCCAGGGCTCTCACCTTGGTCTTGTTGTTTTGGTCGGTTTCATTGTCTGGGCCGTGCCCGGTTAAGGATTGTGGTTTGATCTTCGCCGGCACGACGAAGAACAGAGAGACCACAAGCAACGCGACAGCCAATTTCGTCCGGGCAATGTCGTTGGTGTCATTCGGGTCTGACTATGTAGCGTTGTTCCTTCGCCCCGGGCTTTTCGTGTTGCTGATGCTCGCCGCCTGGTCGCTCTGGTCTGGTGCATCGTATTGGCTTGCCTTCGCGGCGGTCCCGCTCGGCCTGCTCGGTGTCGGTGCTTATGAACTGCGGTTCCGAACGTCCCTAGGCAACACACTTTCTGAAATGCTCCTGGGTGCTCTGTGGTGGGCGCTGGTCTTGGCCATGGCTCTGGCCGCGCCCGCCTAACTCTCTCCAAAGGTCATCAATCATGAAATTGAAAATCGGCTGGCGTCGTGTCCTGGCAAGGGCATGGAGCGTTCGCCTGATGCTGCTTGCTGCGCTTTTGTCTGGCGCTGAAGTGGCGTTGCCCTTCCTGGGCGACACTATCGAGCCGGGACGCCTGGCGCTTCTCTCGGCTCTTGCCACTGCCGGCGCATTCGCTGCCCGCATACTCGTTCAAAAGGACATGAAAGATGGGACGTAAAACCCGCCTGGCCGGAACTGTTGGCGCGACCGCAATTGCTCTTGTGGGTGCTTGGGAAGGCCTGCGCCTGGTTGCCTATAAGGATGTCGTTGGAGTGCCAACCGTCTGTTACGGCGAAACTTACGGCGTGAAGATGGGGGACAGGCACACAAAGGCCGAATGTGACGCAATGTTGCTGGCCTCGCTCAAGAAACACGAGCGCGGCATGCGCAAGTGTCTGAAAAACCCTGACGCCATTCCTCCCAAGTCCTATGTCACGTTCGTGAGCTTGACTTACAACATTGGGGTAGGGGCCTTTTGCAGGTCAACAGCGCGCAAGCGTCTGAACAGTGGCGATTACAAAGGCGCTTGCAATGCGGCCACCTGGTTCAACAAGGCAGGCGGCCGAACGATCAAGGGCCTGGTCAACCGCCGCTCGGCAGAGCACAGGATGTGCTTGGAAGGCCTTAGATAATGGGTCTGGCCGCCTGGATCCTTCAGAGCCGCGCCGCTTGTTCAGCCCTTGCCATTGCCGCCGTTTTAGGCGGCCTTTTCATTTGGCATCAGGTCGACAAGTCGAGCGCGGTTCGAAAGGCCATTGTTGAATACGTGGCAGAGGCGGAATTGACCGCAGCACGTGTTCAGCTTGAAGAATTGAAACGCCGCAAGGTCGTTACCGATCGAGCCAATCGGCGCTTTCTCTCCCTAATTGAAAAGGCCAACGTGGAAGCGGAAGCCGCATCACAGGAGTTGGAGCATTATGTTTCGACTGTGGAGGACAGTTGCGTTGTGCAGCCTGATCTTATTGAGCGGTTGCGCAACCGTTGACGATCGATTGCGAGCGGCCGCAACGCAAACCGCAGAGACACAGGCAACCAGAGAGTTGCCCGACTATCCCACAGACTGCCGTAAGAAAGAACGCTCTGGCGTTCGAGAAGGCGAACCGCTGGACCTTGCCTTGCTCCGCACCGATCAGGCGCTAGGAAGAGCAAATGCCCGCGTTCAGCGATGTGGTCAATGGTACCAAACAGTTCAAATAGGATTTCGAGGAGAGGAAATTGACTGAAGATCAGTTGCGAGAGGTTGCGCGTGAAAGTGGGGCTGAAGGGGCACGAGAAGTTTTACGGACTCTCGGCGTGGACGTCGATCAACCGTTGGAAGCCCAGAAAGATATGCATTTTCTCCGCGATCTTCGGAAAGGAACGTCGAGCGTCAAAGGGAAAATTATCAATACAGTTATTGGCGCTTTGGCCCTTGCGGGATTGTATAGAATCCTAACCGGGTTGAGATAGCGAACCCAATTCTGTTCAAAGTTCCAGCGCCAAACTCTTGGTATTCTGCTGAGTTTAGGGGGGCTATGCGTAGTGCGCAAGAATGCCACCAGATTACGGGAAATAGATTTTCTTAAAGGTAGGTGACAATTTTGAAGATACAAAAGTCCGTTGTTCGACCCGCCAATTCACCTCGTTTTACTTTAGCGTCCAACGAACAGGGTTTGGTGCACATCAGAATTCTGATCTGATTTCAGGTTTACAAGAATTCGACATCAGTCGAGTCAACACACTGTTCAATAATACAGGCCTAGTTTTCAAAAAAAACGGATATTATCTCAAATTTTGAAACGACCCTTTCGGCAACAGCGGTCGTAACTGGAGATTGAGATGCAAAACTTGGGAAAAACGATCCTTCATATCGATGCCTCAGCACGTGCCGAGGGCTCCGTGTCTCGGGAACTTACAGAGACGCTGGTAAAGAGTATGCTCGAAAAGTGCAAAGACACCAGAGTGTTGCGGCGAGATGTTTCGCAAGGCCTGCCGTTCTTGGATGAAGCGTGGGTGGAAGCTAACTTCACAGATACAGCATCGCGCACTTCGGATCAGCGTATGAAGCTGGCACTCTCAGATACGCTTGTGAATGAGCTAAAGTCAGCTGACACGATCGTAATAGGCACACCGATTTACAATTTTTCCATACCAGCGGCCTTGAAGGCCTGGATCGATCTTGTCGCGCGTGCTCGAGAGACCTTTAAATACACCGACAATGGTCCCGTCGGCCTGTTGGAGGGTAAGAAAGCAATCGTTGTTGTGGCGTCGGGTGGTACAAAGGTTGGATCTGAAATTGATTTTGCCTCTAACTATTTGAAACATGTTCTGGGATTTCTCGGTATCACCGATGTTGAAGTAATCGCAGCCGACCAGCTTATGATCGATCCAACACGACGTCAGGCTGCTCTGACCGCATCGTTGCAGTCGGCTGCGTAACGGTGGATTGTTCGCCGCGCGTGCTTCTGCTGAATTTCAGGGAATGCAACCTATAAGAGTGCGTAATGTGCTTTTGGAATTTAGGCAAAGTGATCAGCTTAACCTGTTCAAGGCTTGTTACCGCTTGCCGATGCAGTTGAAAGATAATTTAACCAATTCGCACAACTGACCTGCCGACACCTTCTGGTGCGGCTGGCAGCTAAGTCGCGATTAACACGTTCGATTGGCTCTTGTTCAGGTCGTCAATGATATAACGGCCTATATTCTCTCTCTTTTTTGGGTTGAAGCTAAATTAGCCCAACCACGATTGCAGCCAAAAAGGCGAAAGCTGCAAGGAAGGCAATCACATTCAGGTTTCGTACTAGGGTCATCTGCCCGCTCCCGATTACCTCTGTCTGACTTATCAATATTAAGTCAGCGATTTGTGGAAGCGAAGCAAAAAAGATGCTGCAATGCAATGAAGTAATGCTCGTACGGGTTGTTTCGGATGTCGAAAAAATAAGTAACTTATTGAAAGAAAAAGATACATTGCGTGAATGCAAAGATGTTCGCTTTTTCTGACAATTGACGTTGATAATTTACGCTCTCGCTTGAATTTCGCCACACTTCGAGACTGCTTCGACACCCCGCATTCCATTCGACATCGGTAGCGGAGTGTTAACGAGAGATTGGTAATCTGCACTTACGCGAGATGCGCGTTGGAGCTTTGATGTTCAGTCTTACGAAATTATCAGAACTGGCTAGAGACCCCAGTGCGTCAGGGCGCAAGAGCTTGATCACGACGTTGACCGATTTGTTCGTCAGCAGCCGTGATGATCGCGACGAACAGATCAGCCTGCTCTTTGGTGACATCGTTCTGAAAGTCCTCGGCCAACTTGAAGAAGAAACGCGGATTATATTGGCCAAGCGTGTCTGTCGTGAAAAAGATGCGCCAAATGAGCTGATGGTCAAACTGGCAAGCGACAAAATCGACGTCGCCGAGCCGGTTCTGGAACATTCACCCGTTCTGACGTCTGAGGACCTTGTTACGATAGCGTCTTCTGCTTCTATGGATCATCTTGGAGCGATCGCCGGACGAAAATCTGTCGACAAGTCGGTCACGGAAGTTTTGGTTGACCGAGGGGACTCCAAGGTTCTCAGCAAAGTTGCCAACAACCAGGGTGCTCAGTTTGCAGATGCTTCATTTTTAAAGCTGGTCGAGAAAGCTCGGTCTGATGAGGCCATCCAAGCAGCGCTCATAGATCGGAGTGACCTTCCAGACGAGGCCGGACGCGCGCTGTTACCGTTTTTGACTTCAGAACTGAAGAACCGTGTCAGTGCGCTTGGCGCTGACAGCACACTTGTTCAGCTTATGGCGGAGAGGGCAGCGACTGAAGTTGCTGCACGCACTCAAAAGTTGGACGAAGCACGTGAGCAATCAAACGCGATGATAAAAGACGTCATCGCAAAAAAAACAAAGGTGGATGACGCTGTTACTGCCTTCGCTCGCGCGGATAGAACGGCTGAGCTTGGGATGTTGCTTGCAAAGTTGAGTGGTCTCCCATCCGCAGCGGTCTCGCAGCTTCTCTTCAGTACAAGCGATAAGCCGCTCATCATTGTCTGCAAGGCCAATGGCGTGACCACCGAAGCCTTCAAAGATATTCTCACGATGCGTGCGCGGCGTTTGCGACTGGGGGGATCCGAACTCAATTCGGCAATCCAAAGATACGCGGCTCTGAGCGAAGCTGGTGCGATGAGGTCCTTGCAGGCGATCAAGCAGGGTGGGTCATCATTCGGTCTGACGAGTTCCTAAAGCGGAACACTTACAATTCACTGACATGTCCGACCACACATACGATTGTGCCCGGAGGATTTCTCAGTAAGAGGTCAACCGGAAGATCTTTGAATTGTCGCAGTCATTGCAGCTGCGGATATCAGGAAACCACCACCTATACGGTTGACCAGACGCATGAGTGAAGGGCTTCGAAGCTTGGTGCCAATTGCAGCTGCTGCCAATGCATAGATTGCGGCATTGAGAATACCAAGAATAACAAAAGTGGATCCCAATAGGATCAATTGAGGTGTTACAGCCGCTTGCGGAGCGATAAAGTGCGGCAGGAACGCCATAAAGAATACGATCCCCTTTGGATTCAATGCGGTTACGACATACGCGTGCCAAAAAATCTTCTTGGCTGGAACGTCTTCGACCTCGTGGGGGCCCAATGCCGCTGGCCTGCTGCGCCACATCTTGATGCCCAACCAAACGAGATATGCAGCGCCGATCCACTTGAGAATCGCAAAGGCAGTCGCGGAGGTGGCCAGAATAGCTCCTAGTCCCATCAACGAGACTATTGCAGCAGTTGCATCACCCAATCCGACGCCCATCACACTGGCCGCAGCTGACTTACGTCCTTGCGAGAGCGCGTAGCTTACCACAAGCATGATTGTTGGTCCGGGGACGGCAAGTACAATTAGCGTGGCGGCCACATAAGCTACATAAAGTTCCAGTGTCATAGGATCTGCCTTGTTGAATGGATACCGAGTCTATGCTCGGGGCAAGGCGAATGCAATTGGTGGCGCTTGCCGGACAGGGATTGAGGATAGACGTGAATCACAAAGTTTCGGTTCTGGTTATTTGGACTTTACTGGGTCACTTCTCTGCTGCTGTCTTGCCAGGTCAGGCAACGCCTGTTCCTGAAACAAAACCACTTTTCGACCTCAACAGTATTGGGTTTATTGAGGGAGTTGACGTTCCATCCGCGAAACCGAAACTGGAAGAGATAGTGCCAACACCAGAACCACAACAGACCACTCCGGAAAGAGTTCCGTGTATCATCCCCAATGTCACATTTATGGAATTGAAACCGATTTCTGGCGCAATGCGTGAAGGCCAACTGGACGACTTGGCGTGCGGAATATCGGATCCCGTCAGGATTGAGAGTGTTTCGACAATCAAGCATAAGGTTGAGTTTTCTGTTCCTGTTACGATTTCTTGTGAGTTCGCGAAGGTTGTTGCCGTGTGGTTACAGGAAGACGTTGTCCCTATGGCCTTGGACAGCCTGGGCACTTCTGTTTCGGTCTTACAAAGTGGACCAGGATACCAGTGTCGCCGGCGCAACAACCTGCCGGATGGAAAGTTGTCCGAACACGCTCTTGGGAATGCGCTCGACATTTCTCATTTCAAATTCGGTAACGGAACGATCATCTCGGTTGAAGACGACTGGGGAAAACGCACAAAGGAAAGCAATTTCCTAGACCGCATTCATGCTTCAGCCTGCAAGAGATTTACAACAGTTCTTGGACCTGAAGCAGATCCAAACCACAAGTCCCATATTCACCTTGACGCCGGCTGTCACGGTCAGGACTGCACCTATATTATTTGTCAGTAGTATCGCGATGCCTTGCAAATCCGGCTCAGGCTTGTTCCCTTTGGCAACTGTTACCGTGTTTTGGGGACGTTTATGGACCGATATTCAACCGCAGTCGATGCCGCGCTCGATCTTCGCCCAGATCAGCCGATTTATTGTTTCCGGCCCAGTGTTTTGCGCCAAGACGCTCAAAATTTTCAGTCATTGTTTCCGGGAAAAACCGCTTATGCGGTCAAAACCAACGGTGAACCGTTTGTTCTAAATGCACTTTCAGATGCTGGCATAGACTGTTTTGACGTGGCATCTCCTGCAGAGTTCGCGGCGGTTCGGGCTGCAGCACCGGAGGCCGAGTTGCTCTACATGCATCCGATCAAAGCTCAATCGGATATTCGGCTAGCGCTCGAAGGCTATTGTATTCGTACGCTTTCTCTGGATCACGAAGATGAAGTTGCCAAAATACTTCGTATTGTCCGGGGATTGGACATCGATCCTCAGAAGATAACCCTGTATGTGCGTATCGCCACAAAGGGGCATGCAGCATACGAATTGTCGAAGAAATTTGGAGCCGCTCCCGGGCACGCTGTTGAGCTTTTGAAGCGGATTGATCGGATCGGCTTCAAATGCGGGTTGTGCTTTCACGTCGGTAGCCAAATTGAGGAACCGGAGACATACGAACGCGCATTGGCTTCTGCGGATTGGATCAGATCGAGAGCCAACGTGCCAATCGTTGGATTGGACATAGGTGGTGGGTTTCCGGCCGTTTATGGAAATGACCCGCGCAAAAAAGCACGAGATATGCCTTCTTTGGAGGAGCTCATGTGTCAGCTCAACAATGACATTGTTGACTGGCAGTTTGGAGGAGTTCCGCTTGTGGCAGAGCCTGGTAGAGTGATTGTCGCCAGATCGATTTCACTCATCGTTCGTGTTCTGCTGAGAAAGGGACGACGTCTTTATATAAATGACGGATTTTGGGCTTCTCTTTCAGATAGCTGGACTGGAAAGATTACCTTGCCGGCACGTTTCATCCCGGATCCCGCACGGCGCACAAGGTCAGGGCGTGCGGATAAAATCGTACCCTACAAGGTTTGCGGTGCGACCTGTGACAGTGTCGACATCCTTTCCAGACCCTTTTGGCTCCCTGAGACCGTTGACACAGGTGACTGGATCGAAATCGGGCACATTGGTGCTTACAGCCTGTCGCTTCGTACGAAATTCAACGGTTTTTATCCTGACAAGGTCATAGAGGTTTCAGAACCTTTCGACGCCGGTGAAGCTCCAGAGGGTTTTGCGTCCATTGAAACCATGGCTGACTGATTAGTGCGAAAAAAGAAGCAACGAGCAGTGGCCAGTTCGGCTGACCGGGAACCCGTTGCCCTGAGTTGACGGGGCTTCATTCTTCAAAGTCTGACTGCTATTGGCAGAAGCGCTGGACACCGCGATATGTCATGTAAGTGCCGGTCGATGGGTTGAATGACCGATATTTAGATGAACAGTACTGGTACCAGGCTGGGCTCCAAGGTTGATAGCCCACATTGCCGTGAACATGTCCCGGGTATGGTGCCGGTGGATAGTAGTTCCTCTGAGGAGGAGCCGCGTAACTTGGCTGACTTGTTGCTCCGAGGAGAATAGCGCCCGCAGCAAGACCGATTACGCCAGCCGCAACTGCAGCTCCGAGATTGTCATTGTGCTTGTGACGTTTGTGTTTGCGGTGCTTTCTGTGGTGGTGATGGTGGCCGCCACCATGGTCTCGCCAGCCATGCCGAGATCCTGCTTCGGCAGTCACGACAGTTGGAACGAGGAGGGCCCCGGTCAGCGCTGTTGCAATAAGGCGTTTGCTCATCTTGTTCATCGGTTCTTTCTCCAATGGCCTGCGCCTTTTCAATTGGCGCCGTAGCTGATGTTCGCAAAATCACACAAGTGCTCTGAACCACTTCTGAGAAGTCCGTTCATCTGAGGTTCAGGTTTCTGCTATGGAGTGGCATTGTGAGCGGCACATGCCTAATGGGTTTTGATGAAACTGGATAGCAATCGTGACGAATTCAGAAAGTTCAGGCCAAATCCAGAAATCTGTTATTCGAGAGACAACAAATGAGGCTCTCAGACAGGCAAAGACTTTAATTCGAACCGCGCGCTTTGGAGCATTGGCGGCGAATGAAGCTGATACGGGGCATCCACTTGCGAGCCGAGTCGCAGTCGCGACTGACCTTGATGGTACACCAGTGATCTTGACCAGCGCATTGTCGGGACACAGCGCTGCTATATTACAAAATCCATCATGTTCTTTGCTGCTCGGTGAGCCTGGCAAGGGCGATCCGCTGGCCCACCCCAGAATTTCACTGTTCTGCAAAGCTGTCCGTATTGAGCGCACATCAGACATTCATGAACGTTTGCGTAGCCGCTATCTCGCTCGTCATCCAAAGGCAGAGCTTTACATTGACTTTGGCGACTTCTGTTTTTTTCGATTGGAGATGCTGCGTGCCAGTCTCAACGGCGGCTTCGGAAAGGCCTACGAGTTGGGTTCTAAAGATCTTTTGACAGAAGTGGTGGACTTGGAGGCTTGGGCCGCAATGGAAAGCAGAGCGGTCGAGCATATGAATTCCGACCACGGAGACGCTATCAAGCTTTACGCAGAAGTTCTATGCAAGGCGCAATCTGCGAGTTGGAAACTTGCTTGTCTTGATCCTGAAGGCCTGGATCTGGTCGCAGGCGACAAAGTTGAAAGGCTTTTCTTTCTCAGCCGCTTAGAGCGTTCTGAAGAACTGCGGCCAACGTTAGTGGATTTAGCGAAGCAGGCGCGAAGTGCCTAACAAATTGATCCTAAGTGTTGTTTCTGCGCCTGATTGCACTTGAATCTATCACTCAGGATGGATATCGAATTGATGGCTTTCAATCAGGACGTCTAAATTGCCTACGATTTAACCGGTCTTCGATCCCGCACCTGCGCTTCTAGCGCGAGCTACGACTTGTTCGTCAATGTGGCGGATCGGGACCGGTATGGCTTGTCCAGACCGTATCTGAGCCTTTTGATACGCCACCGATATCTCCAAATAGCCAGACCGTGGGTCTGCAAAATCGGGTGAACCCGTTTGCACGACCGTCCCGTACGTCTGTTGGCGGACTTCCTTCAGGAAGACCAACGGAATGTCATCGGATACAGAAATCGAATGGACCATTCGAGGTTCGCAAACACTTGAAATCAACCGTCACTGCAGTCGCTGCACCACAGAAAGATCTTTTACCTCAGCACAAAAATTCCGTCTGAATGCAAACGGAAGTCGATTGGATGCGTGGCTCATCTATAGATGCCAAATTTGCGGCAAGAGATGGAACTGCAGCGTCTTTGAAAGAAGGCCTGTTTCAAGTGTGGGACAGCGCGACTTACACGCGCTCCAAAGCAATGATCCTGCATATGCTGAGCAACAAGCCAAGGTCATTGCTTCAGTATCAAAATCGAAGCTCGGGAAGGCGACCTGCTGCTTTCAACTTGAGAGAAGGCTCGTTCTCATCTCAGACACTACGCGCTCCAAGGTACGGCTTGTCATTTTCAACCCCGAAATGCTTCGGGTCAGACTGGACACCGTTCTGGCAAGAGGGCTTTGCCTGTCACGCAAACAGATAGTCAAACACGCGGCCGCGGGTCTTTTTCGCATTCGAGGCTACGAGGTGAACACAGCGAAATGCCTTAAGAAACCAGTCGCCCGCGAAGTCTGGGTTGAGTTTGAAAGCGCAGCAAAATTGCAACTCTTCAGATTGTCTGATCCGTAAGGGACGTTTTTGCGTGCGTTGGCAAAAAGGCGCTGGATCTTGCAATGCAATCAAATGCAACAGTCATGTTGTTTTTCCAAACGCCCTAAAGCTGATGTTCCCTTTCGAAGCATTTCATGAACAAAGCCACCAAGCGGCGGCTTTGTTCATTGAGAATAGACTGGGTCAGTCTGTACCCCAACCTCCCGCTGTAGGGGTAATGACCGTGACAGCTTCACCGGCGTCCAGTTCAGTCTGGTCACAACCTTCCAGTATCTCGATACTTCCGTCCTTTCGGCGAACTTCGGTTCTACCAACTTCGCCATCGCTGCCACCGTCGAGCCCTTTCGGGGTGATAGTCCGGTGAGACGCCAGAATTGAACAGTCCATTTTCTCAAGGAAACGAAGCGTACGGCGCGTGCCGTCACCTGCATTCCATTTTCCCCTCCCTCCCGAGGCTTTGCGAATGTGAAAGTCTTCAAGCAAGACCGGGAAGCGAAATTCGAGAACTTCAGGATCGGTGAGACGAGAATTTGTCATGTGGGTATGAACACCATCGGTGCCTTTGAAACCCGGACCAGCCGGTGAACCGGAGCAGATGGTTTCATAGTACTGGTAAGTGTCATTGCCGAAAGTCAGATTGTTCATGGTCCCCTGGGCATTGGCCATTGCCCCAAGTGCCGCAAATACAGCGTTGGTGACATGCTGGGATGTTTCAACATTTCCCGCTACGACCGCGGCTGGATAGGAAGGTCTCAACATGCACCCGTCAGGAATGACGATGTTGATCGGCTTCAGACAACCGGCATTCATCGGAATGTCACCCTCAACCATCACTCGGAAGCAATAGAGGATTGCCGCGCGTGTGACTGGTTCCGGTGCATTGAAGTTGTTTGGTTTCACCGCTGAGGTGCCTGTGAAATCCACCGTCGCTTCGCGCTTATTCTTGTCGACCGAGATTTTGACCTTGATCACCGCACCCTGGTCTGTCGGGTACTCATATTCGGAGTTCTTGAGCGCTTCGATCACGCGCCGGACGCTTTCTTCGGCATTGTCCTGAACATGTCCCATATAGGCCTGAACCACATCCAGGCCAAAGTGGTTGACCATCTTGTTCAGTTCCTGAATGCCTTTTTCGTTGGCGGCGATTTGTGCCGACAAGTCTGCGACGTTCTGGTGCGGGTTTCTTGCCGGATAGGTGTGATCGGTCAAAAGGTCAATGAGTTCCGCCTCGCAAAAACGCCCCTCATCGACAATCTTGAAGTTGTCAAACAGGACGCCTTCCTCGTCGACACTTGTCGCGCGCGGTGTCATTGAACCAGGGGCAGAGCCGCCAACATCGGCATGATGGCCTCTCGACGCAGACCAAAACAGAATCTCCTTTCCTTCATCGTCGAACACCGGGGACACGACGGTTATATCAGGCAAATGAGTGCCACCGTTGTAAGGTGCGTTTAGAGCGAAGACATCACCCGGCTTGATCTTACCTTTGTTCAATTTGATGACCGTTTCGACAGAACGGTCCATGGAACCCAAGTGCACAGGCATATGCGGTGCATTGGCAACAAGCGCCCCGTCGGCATCAAAGACTGCGCAGGAAAAGTCGAGGCGTTCCTTGATGTTGACCGAATAGGCCGTGTTCTGGAGCGTCACGCCCATCTGTTCGGCAATTGACATGAAGAGATTGTTGAAGACTTCCAGCATCACCGGGTCTGCATGGGTGCCAATTGCATCGGCCCTGACCAGAGGGACAACCCGCCGTAATATGACATGATCCTTGGTGTTGATTTCAGCCTGCCAGCCGTCTTCAACGGCGATCGTTGCATGCGCTTCAATAATCATGGCCGGCCCGGAAACACTCATGCCGGGTTTCAGCTCTTCACGTTTGAAAATGCCTGCCTTGTGCCAGCCGCTTTCTGAATAAATGTAAGTTGATGTCGCTGGTTTCGGCGTATCTGTTGAGAGATGAATGTCGGGTTCGACCAACCCTGCGCCGCCGCCTGCTGTTTCAACCTCCAACGCTTCGACCACAATCGGCTTGTTTTCGTAAGCAAAACCGAATTGCTTCTTGTGAGCGTCTTCAAACGCTGCACGCATTTCATCCACGCCGCCAAGTGGTACGGGCAAAGGTGTATCAGTACCGTCATATCGCAAGTGTGCCGTTGCGACCGTGCGCCGGGTGTCGGCAGGAATGGCCTGTTTATCTAGTTCTGCTTCGGTCTGGCTAGCCAATAGGTTTCGCAAACCAGCCAACTCGTGCAGGAGATCCTCGTTGAGCGTTTTCACGACAGCTTGCTGGCGATCTGCTCTGATATCCGCAAGGCCCATACCATAAGCCGATAGGATGCCGGAAAACGGGTGCAGTATCACCGTCTTCATGCCGAGGCTATCGGCCACTTTACAACCTGTCTGGCCACCGGCGCCGCCAAAGCAGGTCAGTGCATATTCGGTTACATCGTAACCTCTTTGAACCGAGATTTTCTTGATTGCATTGGCCATATTTTCGACGGCGATCTTCAGAAAGCCATCGGCAACTTCCTCGGGCGTACGGCCATCGCCGATACGCATCGCCAAGTCCGTGAACCTCTTTCTAACGATGTCGGCATCCAGCGCTTCGTCCTGGTTGGGGCCAAAGATCTTAGGGAAGAAATCTGGAGCCAGTTTGCCGGTCATGAGGTTGGCATCGGTCACCGTGAGAGGTCCTCCACGGCGGTAACAGGCAGGGCCTGGATTGGCTCCGGCAGAATCCGGGCCAACCTGAAAACGGCCATCGGTATAGTGAAGGATGGACCCGCCACCAGCAGCAACCGTGTGGATCATCATCATGGGTGCGCGCATCCGCACCCCAGCGACTTCGGTTTCAAATGCCCGTTCGTAGTCGCCCTCAAAGTGGCAGACGTCGGTGGATGTGCCTCCCATGTCGAAGCCAATAATTTTCTCAAATCCTGCCATTCGAGAGGTTTCCACGGCGCCGACAACTCCACCGGCCGGGCCAGACAAGATGGCATCTTTGCCTTGGAAAAGGTCAGCTGCTGTCAATCCACCTGACGATTGCATAAACATCAGGCGAGGGCCGGTCCCTAGCTCTTCCTGGACCTGGTTCACGTAGCGGCGCAAAATCGGTGACAAGTACGCATCTACTACTGTGGTGTCCCCGCGCCCGACGAGTTTCATCAGTGGTGAAACTTCGTGCGAAATCGAAATCTGAGGAAAGCCGATGTCCTCAGCAATTTTTTTCAAAGACTTTTCGTGCGCTGGAAACGCGTAAGCGTGCATCAATACAATTGCGACAGAACGAATTCCTGCGTCCCAGGCCGATTGCATCTCGCGCCTTGCCTGGTTTTCATCCAGTGCGATTTCAACGACGCCATCAGCTTGAACACGTTCAGAAATTTCATGAACCAGCTCATAGAGCAATTCGGGTTTGATGATTTCTTTCGCAAAGATCTGGGGCCGGGCTTGATAACCAATTTCCAAGGCATCTCGGAAACCCTTGGTAATAAAGAGAGCGGTCCGTTCGCCTTTGCGCTCCAGGAGCGCATTTGTGGCAACAGTTGTGCCCATCTTCACCGTTGCGACTTTATCTGAAGGAATCGGTTGCCCCTGTTCGACGCCGAGCAGATCGCGAATGCCCTGAATCGCGGCGTCACGGTAGGCTTCCGGGTTTTCGGACAGGACCTTGTGAGGGTGAAGAGTTCCGTCCGGAGCCCGACCAACAATGTCAGTAAACGTGCCACCCCGGTCGATCCAAAAATCCCACTTACCTGTCATTTTCTTCCCTCTAATTCTGCCGCTTTTATGCATCTGCGAGGCCTACTGTCAGAGCTCGCACCTTTCTAGAATGAGTTTATGTAGACATTTTATCGATAAAATGTCGATAAAAAAATCTCAATGACATCCCATTGATTGTTTTTATGGGTCTGTTGGCACCTTGAGCAATCTTAATCCGCTGGCGCCCCAGCCAAAGCGCTGGGCCGCGGGAGGCTGCGTATCGTTGGTGACTGCCTGGGTTGCTGCCTCGGTTTCTTCAGCATTGCTGTGAACGATAAGCAGCCAGCGTTCTCCACCTTTCTTGTCCAGTGACAATGCCGCAGGTTGCAAAGACTTGTCTTCTGCTCTGAAAGCATTCGGTTCTCGCAAGTAGTACTCAAGTGCAGGGGCTGCAAAGCCTTTGTATAGTGTCAGCTTGTCGTTCGGCATTCGCAGCTCTCGATAGTCCTGAACGATCTCCCGCCATTCAGGTCGGATTTTTTCCGTCAAAGTGAATCTCAGTTCAGAATAGGACAGCATCAAAGACGCAGTGATTAGCGCTGGCGGCAACAAACGGGGTTGAAGCGAACAAGCGCCAGCTGACGCGAGTAAAAGTAATCCGGGCCAGGCTGCTATCAGGTAGCGATCAAAGAGAATGGGCTGGACCAGCACGGAATACAGGTAAGCGAGGACAAGCGGCCCAAAGGTGTAAGCCAGCAACACAATCAGGTTCTGATTTGAGCGGGCAGTTTTCCCAGAACGCGTGGCCATTTCATAGATCGGCTTGACTGCGAAAACTCCTGCGAAGCCCAATAGTAGTGTGATAAGCCCGAGTGATCCGGAGATCGCAAATGCTGTGTTCTTCAGGAATGTCAGGTCCGGGAATGCGATCCAGAAGCCGTCTGCCGCAACCGATTTCGCACGGCCTGCCAGGATCAGCAGCCACGGAAAAAAGGCAATTGTGCTTGCACCCATCGCAATACAGGCCGCAACGGCAGGAGATCCAGTCAGGGACCGGTTCCTGACGACATCGCGTAACGCATAAGCTGCACAGATCAAACCAACCGGTGCGAACGCCAAGAGCGCATAGATATGGCTGTAGAGAAAAAGAACACCAAAAACGGTGAGCAATGCGAGCCATTTGCGAGAAGGTTGCTTCAGCACGTTCAGCACCGAAAGCAAAAAGCCCAGTCCGCAGGTGGCCAACAGGGCATACATCCTGGCTTCCGTCGAATACCAGATGTGGAACGGCGAGAAACACAGCAAGGCAGCAGCCAAGAGGCCTAGCCGCTGGCTGCCAATGGACTTGCCAACCAGATAAGTGAGCCAGACAGCAATTGTTCCGAGGATTGCCGACGGAAGGCGCAAGGCGATTTCACTGTCTCCCAAAATCGGCATGGTCAGCCAAAGAATGATGTTGTGCAATGGGGGGTAGTTGTCGGCGGAAACGGCTGTGAGAAGCTCGGAGAAGCTCCCGTTGGATTGGCTCCAACTGACAGCTTCATCATACCAGAGACTGGTCCTGTCGAGATTAACAAAACGCAATGCCGCTGAAATCAGCAGCAATGCGGCCAGGGAGAGTGAATTGAAAACATTGCCTGTTTCCCCCCGCTTGTCTTTCTGCAGCACTTACACCTTCCTCGCCATCCAATTGCACGCGCGAACGCTAGCCAATCCTTTGGAGTTAGCAAAGCCAGAACACCCAAAAAGAGATACAATAATAATTTATCGATAAAATGTTGATGTTTTGTATTTTTGAGTCTAGCCTCAAAGAAGATGCGCTTTTGAAGGTGTTCAAAGAATGCACCTGAGCGTCATCCCGTCAGGGTGAGCCCTGCTTCCAAGAGGAGACTGTTTTGTTGAATTCACGTTTTTTACCC
Source organism: Labrenzia sp. THAF82 (assembly GCF_009363435.1). GTDB lineage: Bacteria > Pseudomonadota > Alphaproteobacteria > Rhizobiales > Stappiaceae > Roseibium > Roseibium porphyridii. The sequence continues at coordinate 2,300,061 of NZ_CP045354.1, forward strand.
AAGGCCGGGCTTTGTCTGGCTGCCGCTACCGCCTTCGGTCTCGCAGGTATCTCTGTAGCCACCGCCGAAACCGAATGGAACATGCCTACTCCCTATGGAGACGGAAACTTTCACACTCAAAACATCACCGCATTCGCTGAGGATGTGAAAGAAAAGACCGGAGGTTCGTTGAACATCCAGGTGCATTCCTCGGGTTCATTGTTCAAACATCCAGAAATCAAAAATGCTGTTCGCAAAGGCATTGCACCTATTGGCGAAGTTCTGGTGTCGCGTCTTTCCAATGAAGATGCGGTCTTTGGGGTTGATTCGGTGCCGTTTCTTGCGCCTTCCTATGACGATGCATGGAAGCTTTATCAGGCCTCCAAGTCTGCGCTTGAAGAAAAGCTCGGTGAACAGGGGCTACAGTTGCTTTACGCTGTGCCATGGCCGCCCCAGGGCATCTACGCCAAAAAAGAAGTTGCCAAGCTTGACGACATGAAGGGGCTCAAAATACGAGCCTACAATGCTGCAACTGAGCGATTTGCCATTCTGGCAGGGGGCATTACGGCGCAGATCGAAGTTCCGGATATTCCCACGGCGTTTTCAACTGGCCGGGTGGATGCAATGATCACATCCCCGTCGACCGGTGCCAATTCAAAAGCCTGGGATTTCCTGACGCACTATCATGATACACAGGCCTGGCTGCCGAAAAACATGGTCATCGTCAACAAGCGTGCCTTCGATGGATTGAGCGACGCAGAGAAGACTGCGGTTCTTGAGGCTGCAGAAGTCGCAGAAACACGCGGATGGGAAGCTTCAAAAACTGAGACCAAAAGCAAGACTAACGTCCTGGCTGAGAACGGCATTACGGTGGTGCAGCCGAGCACGCAGTTGATTGAAGAGCTCGCGGCAATCGGAGAAACCATGGCCAGCGAGTGGCAGGAACAAGCCGGTGAGACCGGTGCAGCTGTACTTGAAGCTTATAAAAAATAGACAAGCTTCTAGCGCCGGGCCCACAGGCCCGGCGTTTTTCATTTTAGCGTCTTATCCGACGGGGGAAGCGGATGCGAAATGCATTGAACGCGCTTTATCAAGCGTCAACGGTTCTGGCTGCCAGCTGCCTTGTGGCCATTTCATCACTCGTAGTCCTTCAGGTGATTGGACGAATGTTCGATTGGGCCAGGACCGTACTCGGTCTGGAACCATTGGGGTTGCAAATCCCTTCTCTTGCAGAATTTGCAGGTTTCCTGCTTGTGGGTGCTTCCTTCTTGGCCTTGGCCGGAACGTTGCGCAATGGTGACCATATTCGCGTTTCGATCCTATTGCAGGCGGTGAAGCCTCCTGCGGCGCGTCTGCTGAATATCTGGGTGCTCATGCTTGCTCTTGCACTGGCCTCATTCTTCACATGGCACGCAGGCATGCTGGCCTATGACAGTTTTCAGTTCGATGAGACGTCGGTGGGCATCATCCCAGTGCCGCTGATCTACCCACAGCTTGTTATGACATTTGGTTTGCTTGTCTATTCGATATCGCTTGTCGACGATTTGATTGTTGCCGTTACCGGTGGTGCTCCGAGCTTTGAAACAGCTGTGAGATCCGACCCAATCGAGGGGAGCGAATAATGGACCTTTCCTGGATAGCTGCGTTTTTGGGCTTGGGAATGCTGGCTGCGCTTGCAACCGGTATTTGGGTCGCGGTCGCTCTTTTTGCTGTTGCTCTGGCAGCGATGATGGCGCTGGTACCAGTTCCTGCCGGCCCGGTCATGTCGACGACTGTTTGGGGTGCGGCAAACTCTTGGGACCTGACCGCATTGCCTATGTTCGTTTGGATGGGCGAAATTCTGTTTCGTTCCAGGTTGTCGGAGGACATGTTTGCCGGGTTGTCGCCCTGGATGCGAAGCTTGCCCGGTCGCTTGCTGCATGTGAACATTCTCGGATGCGGGATTTTCGCGGCGGTCTCTGGGTCTTCGGCTGCTACGACTGCCACCGTGGGCCGCATGTCATTGCCGGAGCTGAAACAGAGGGGATATGACGAACGGATGGCCATTGGTACGCTGGCTGGATCCGGCACGCTCGGCCTCTTGATCCCGCCGTCGATCATATTGATTGTTTACGGTGCTGCCACTGAGCAGTCTATTGCGCGTCTATTCATGGCAGGAGTTCTCCCGGGCGCGATGCTTTGCCTGCTTTTCATGGGCTATGTCGCTATCTGGGCGATGATGAACAAGAGCAAGATGCCGCCGCAAGAGATGGCTGTTCCTTTTCTTCAGCGTCTTTATGCGACCAGGCGCCTCTTTCCGGTGATCGCATTGATTGTCGGTGTGATCGGCTCGATTTACGCAGGCCTGGCGTCTCCTACTGAGGCGGCTGCAATTGGCGTCATGCTGTCACTTTTGCTGTCCTGGATTTCCGGAACCTTGTCGCGTGAGAGCTTTGCAAAGGCTTTGATGGGAGCGACGCGAACCTCTTGCATGATTGCCTTTATTCTGGCTGGGGCCGCGTTTTTGACGGTTGCTATGGCCTTCACTGGCATCCCCCGTGAGCTCGCTACGTGGATCGGTGCCATGGAATTGTCGCCTTATGCGCTCTTGATTGCTCTCACGTTGTTTTTTGTCGTGCTGGGGTGCTTTCTGGACGGAATTTCCGTTGTTGTCCTGACCACATCCGTGATCCTTCCAATGGTCGAGCAGGCGGGATTGGACCTCATCTGGTTCGGCATCTATCTGGTTTTGGTCGTTGAAATGAGCCAGATTACGCCACCGGTCGGTTTCAATCTCTTTGTGCTTCAAGGCATGACAGGACGCAACATTTTTACAGTGGCACGCATGGCGCTGCCATTCTTCTTGTTGATGATCGTGGCCGTTGCCCTGATTGTTGCATTTCCGGGCTTGGCTCTTTGGTTGCCGCAGACAATGCTAAGCAACTGACGAAATCCTGCCCGGAGGTCCCTGAAATTGACGGATAAACCCGACGCTAAACCAGTTCAGAAAAAAGATGCCAATATCGGGCCTGTTGTGTCGGCCGCCCATCTGGCTTCCGGGGCAATGCCTGCGCTCTCCGAAATCGAGTTTGCAGTGACGATGATGGTGAACGCCTACCACCGCTGGATGGTGCGTTGCATGTCCGCGAGTGGATCTGAGGGCCTAGGTCCTCTCGATGTTCTGGTGCTGCATTCCGTCAATCACAGGGGGAGGGCGAAAACACTCTCGGATATCTGTCTTGTTCTCAATATCGAGGACACGCACACGGTGACATATGCTCTCAAGAAGCTGGAAAAAGCGAAGCTGATAGCGTCGGGTAGACGAGGCAAGGAAAAAACAGCCGAGATTACTGCGGCAGGCGAAACGGCCTGCTTGGAATACAGGCGTTTGCGTGAGGCTTTGCTGGTAGAGCCCATGAAGTCACTTGGGCTTGATGAAACCGAACTGTCTCGCCTGGCTGCGACGCTGCGGCTTGTATCTGGCAACTATGATCAGGCAGCCCGCGCTGCAGCGGCAATGTAGATCTTCGCTCGAAACTTTTAAGAAAATTTTTGTTGTATATTCCAAAATTTCTTGTAGTACCGAATTATGAATGATCAAGACGCTGTATCGGCGCTGGGCGCACTTGCTCAAGACAACAGACTGGCTGCCTTTCGATTGTTGATGCAGCAAGGTCCGAACGGCTTGCCGTCCGGAGACGTCGCCATGCAACTGAACATACCTCCGACCCGTATGTCGTTTCACCTGACGACGCTTGAGAGGGCGGGACTGCTTATTGCACGCCGAGATGGCAGGCATATCCACTACTCGGTAGACATAGAAGCCATGAGGGCCTTGCTGGCTTTTCTCGTAGAGGATTGCTGTGGCAACGATCCGAGCGTTTGCGGTTTTTCATCCAGCATTGTCTCCAAGCCTGAAAACGCTGTCTAGGACAGGGAAAACATGACAATCACCATCTATCACAACCCCAAATGCGGGACGTCGCGTAACACGCTTGAAATGATCCGAAAGTCAGGCATCGAGCCACAGATCATCGAATATCTGAAAACGCCGCCAAGCAGAGAAGAGCTTCTCGAACTGATTGCCCAGATGGGCATTCCTGTGCGGGACCTCATTCGTCAGAAGGGAACTCCCTATGACGAACTCGGGCTTTCCAATGACAAATGGACTGATGATCAACTGGTCGATTTTATGATGGAACATCCAATACTGATCAATCGGCCGATTGTCGTCTCCGACAAAGGGGCTCTTCTGTGTCGCCCCTCGGAAAAGGTGATGGACCTGCTTCCAACTGAAATCGGATCTTTTACCAAGGAAGACGGTGAGATTGTGAACTCTGGAACAACGGATGCCTGATCTCGACCTGGCTGGAAGCGGCCTGCGTAATGTCACTGAAGCCGATGTTGCGCCGATTGAGGGCGATCGGCTCATGTCGTTGAATGAAGAGATGCATGCACCGCGTGTTCTGTTGCTTTACGGATCTTTGAGAGAACGGTCCTACAGCCGGTTTCTGGTTCAAGAGGCTGAAAGAATTTTGAACGCTTTCGGAGCAGAAACCCGGATCTTTGACCCTGCCGGCCTGCCATTGCCGGATGATGCTGAAAGTAACCATCCAAAAGTGGATGAGCTCAGGGACATGTGCAACTGGTCGGAAGCTCAGGTCTGGTGCTCTCCAGAGCGACATGGCGCAATGACTGGAGTATTGAAATCCCAGATTGACTGGATCCCACTCAGTACCGGCGCTATTAGACCTACACAGGGCAAGACCCTTGCGCTCATGCAGGTGTCGGGTGGATCTCAGTCCTTCAACGCGCTCAATCAAATGCGCATTCTCGGACGTTGGATGCGCATGGTTACAATTCCCAACCAGTCGTCGGTGCCGAAGGCTTATCAGGAATTTGACGAAGACGGGCGCATGAAGCCGTCACCTCTTTACGATCGAGTTGTTGACGTGATGGAAGAGTTGATGAAATTCACGCTGCTGGTTCGAGGCAGATCCGCTTATCTCGTGGACAGGTACTCAGAACGCAAGGCAGATCGAGTAAAACGCTCTGCATCATCTGAAGCCGCAGTAGGTGTTGTTCTTTAGGCGAAACCTTGTGTTTATCCAGCCGATTTCAATTCCGAGTTTGCGTCTGTCTCTGCGTCTTCCATAGGTTTTGAACTTTGAGCGAGTTTCGGAGCAAGACGGATTTTCGGTGAATTCGTACGCCGAGCCATATTTTGCGGGAACCACAAACCGCCTTCTTCGTTTAGAGGAAAGATGGGGTATTCGGCTTCATGCCGGGTTACTTCGTCGGGCTTGCCGAACATGTATCCCTGCACCAAATCACACCCGGCAGCGCTCAGCAGCACCGCCTGTTCTTCTGTTTCAACACCTTCTGCGGTGATGATAACATCGAGTGAACGGCCAAGACCCACGATGGATGTGACAATGGCATCCGTGCTGGCATCTTTTCCGAGGTTTTGAACAAAGGCCTTGTCGATCTTGATTTTATCGAACGGAAACAGGCTGAGATAGCTAAGCGATGAGTAGCCTGTACCGAAATCATCCATCGCAATCGACACGCCCATGTCGCGGATCTGTCGCAGTGTTTCAATAACGGCATCTGTGTTTGAAATCAGGAGACTTTCTGTAACCTCGATCTCAAGTCGATGCGGATCGAGTCCAGAATTCCGAAGTGCAGTTGCAACGCGGTGTTGCGTTTCACCCGCGATGAACTGTGCAGCTGAGACGTTGACAGCAATACGACGGCTCTTGTCTTCCCAGAGCGCTGCTTCCAGGCAGGCATGGTTCAAAACCCAAGTGCCAATCTCTTCGATAAGCCCCGTATCTTCAGCGATAGGGATGAATATGTCAGGACGAATGGTTCCTTTGGCCGGATGGTCCCAGCGGATCAGCGCCTCATAACCCTTCAACTCTCCGTCGCGCAAAGAGTATTGTGGTTGGTAAAGCAGTTTGAACTGATCGAACTTGAGGGCCTTGGTCAGGCCTTCCTCGACTTCCTTCCGTTTTTGAGCTTCGGCGTCGAGTTCAGCCGTGTACCAGGCAAATGTCGAGCGCCCGCTGTGTTTTGCCCGGTATAGAGCAAGGTCGGCGCAATGAAGCAAACGCGAAGCCCGCCAGGATCCGTCTGTCGCACGTGCAATCCCGATTGAGAGTGAGATCTTGATGTCCTTGCCATCGATTGTGCAAGGAGCCTCGGTGGCCGCGTTCATATCCGCTGCAAGGCGGGTCATGCGAGCCGGATCTGAAATCGAGGTCAACATGACTGCGAATTCGTCGCCAGATAGACGGGCAACAAGATGGTTGTTGAAGACGGACTTTAAGCGTTCGCCAACAATCTGCAAAAACACGTCACCGGTGCCATGGCCGTATGTGTCGTTGATTTCCTTGAATTTGTCGACGTCGATCAACATGACGCCAATGTTTGAGGCTTTGGCCTGTGACAGACGCAGGGCCTCCGTCAAACGCGCATTGAACACGGCGCGGTTCGGCAACCCGGTTAGCGTGTCATGGTGCGCCAGGTACTGGATATCGCGGTTTGTGCGTACCTGATCATAGAACCGCATCCACAAGAGAAAGCCTGCAAACACGATGGACGCAAGGCAGAGGCCGCCGATCGCTGCGCTGATCGACCAAACCAGAGGCGTCAAGCTTGCGAGCAGTTCCGACTGGGTCACTAATATGAGCAAGCCAGGCACATCTGGACCGATATTTTCCGGTCTGTATGCAAGCACTGCATTTGGCCCGAATTTTCCGAACAGTGTCATATCCGGAACGGCCGTCAAAAGCTTTGACGAATTCAGTGCGGTGCGTGCGCTGGCCAGCGTGTCAGCAGAAATCAGCGTGTTGGCCTTGTACCATTCAATCTTGCTGAAGTCGGTGTCGAGATGTTTTGTGCCCGGTGCCGAGTTCGGAAGGACCACAGCTGCGTCCAGAACTTCCGACCTTCCCATTTTGAGCTGCAACATATCTCCGACGGTGTTCAAAGTGCTTGTCGGAAGCAGGGATGTCGGCTCCTGTGCCTTGGACAATCGCAGTTGGCTGACTTTCGGCAATTCAGGCTGGCGACCTTGCTGCAAGGAGACAAGCATATCCTGTATGGACTTCTCATAGGGAATGAAGGCTTGCTCCAAACCGCGCACAACCAGCCAATGAGTCAGAAGTCTATTGCTCGCATAAACCCCCAGCGCCAATGTCAGAACCAATGACATCGATATGAAAAATATAACAATGTTTCTTCTGACCAGGGGGGCAGCCATTCGGCGTATTACCAATATCTCAACACAAGTGCGAAAATTTTAGGCGCAATTCCTTTCACCAACATGAATCTTCGCGAGGAATCAGGACCATATTTGCAGGTCCTAGTTGTTTTCGATCCTGGTGGAGCCGCTGCTCATGTCCGGTTGAAGCCATGATCGCTGGTCAAACATCCCTCTGGTCGATATGAGTGTGGAAAGCAAATGATTCAGATGGATTGGGCTGGCCAGAACATTCTGGCGCAATTCCGAATAGGAGCGCATGGGTGAGCGTCTGGAGCAGCCTGGGCAGTATTGTAAGTTCTATTGGTACTGGTGGAGCCCAGTTCGTTGACCGGCTCGTGCAGCTTGTTCTGGCGCGCCCGGAAGGCACCAGCAGTGTTGGTTTTACCGTTGCAATGATCGCCTTGTCGGCCAAGATGGCAAAGGCAGATGGGGTTGTAACCACCGACGAGATCATTGCGTTTCGCGAACTTTTCGAAGTTCCCCCCAAAGAAGAGCGCAACGTTGCCCGTCTTTTCAACCTGGCGCAGGAGGACGTTGCCGGGTTTGAAGTCTATGCCAAGAAGCTGGCCGATCTGTTCCCCTACGATCACAAGACTTTGCTCGACATCCTTGACGGTTTGTTTCATATCGCCAAGGCCGACGGTGTCGTACACGAAAGCGAAGTCGGCTACCTTTCGAAAGTGGCCGAAGTCTTTGGACTGGACGAACGAGAGTTCTCAAAAGTCCTTGCCCGCCATGTGCGCAAGGACGGAAATCCCTATGATGTCCTGGGGCTTGGTCCCGACGCCAGCAACGCCGACCTCAAGGCTCACTACCGCCGCGAAGTTCAGGAAACCCATCCGGACCGTTTGATTGCCAGGGGTGTCCCGGAAGAATTCGTCCGTATAGCGAATGACCGGCTTGCCGCGTTGAACAACGCCTGGGCACAGATAAGTGCGGAACGGGGTATATGAGCGTCGCAACAGATACCGGAGTTCCGGCAAGGGTTCATCCGTCTCCCAATCACGGCCCAAGGGCCAATGGTGCCAAAATCGATATGGTCGTTTTGCACTATACCGGCATGCAATCCGCGGAAATTGCCCTTCAAAGGCTTTGCGACCCTCGAGCAGAAGTCTCTGCTCACTACTTTGTCGATGAAGATGGATCGATCCTACAGTGCGTTCCAGAGGCGCGGCGAGCATGGCATGCAGGGCAAGGCTTTTGGAAAGGTGAAGCGGACACGAACTCCCGCTCGATCGGTGTTGAAATCGTCAATCCGGGACATGAATTCGGGTACCGCTCTTTCCCTCCGGCACAGGTCGACGCCGTCATCGAGCTTGTCAGCGACATCTGCAAAAGGCATGGAATTCAGCCCTGGATGGTTTTGGGACATTCCGATATCGCTCCGGAACGAAAAGTCGACCCTGGCGAGCTGTTCCCGTGGGGCCGCCTGGCAGAGTGTGGGGTTGGCCACTTCGTCGATCCGAGCCCTATTGGTAGCGGCTTGCTGATGCAGGAGGGCGATAGCGGCCAGCCTGTGGAAGCTCTTCAGTCCATGCTTGCGCTTTATGGCTACGAGGTCGCAGTGAGTGGTGATTTCAGCTCCCAGACAAAGCATGCTGTTTCCGCGTTCCAACGGCATTTCCGACCTGAAAGGGTTGATGGCGTGGTTGACAGATCAACGATCGAAACGCTGCACAGCCTTCTGAAGAAATTGCCGTCACTTGCGGACTGAACCGGACCGGCTTCGGACAAAGACTTTTCTCCGGCAGGTCGTTCCTGGAACTGCTGAGTTTATGTTGCGCTGCGGTAGAAAAAAGTTTTGAGTCGCAAGATGGCGTCACAGTCTTTCTCCAGATCGCCAACCAAACGCCCTCTTGCTTGCCCAATTTCGTCAAAATTTGCAGTTTCTGACGAATTTTTGCACTGAATCTCCGAGAGAATTCGAAATAAATTGAAATAATTCGTGATTGGGAAGCGCCCAATTTTGTCCCATAGCTCCGTCATTTCTCCGCCTCGAAATCAACAACACCAAAAACCAAAAGGGCTGGACTGAATGTTACGGTCATTAACGAAAGTTACTGGGGCGCTTTGCCTTTTCGCCTATGCTACTTCCTCTTTCTCACCTGCTGCCATGGCGGTCGGATCAGGATCGGACCCGATCCTGCATGTGATTGACACGAAGAAGAAGGATAAGGATGACAAATCCAAAGATGTGAAGCAGGCCATGAATGTCGGCTCAGGATCAAAGCCGATCCTTCACATCATCGAAACGGACAAGTCGGAGAAGACGACGAAGAAATCCAAGGCGTCGACCGCGAAAGCAAAATCGACCGCAAAAAGCACAAAAAACGCCAAGGCGAAGACATCCAAGAAATCAGCCAGTCGCAGCAGCTACACGTCGCTGATACGCAAGGCTGCCGCCAAACACGGTGTTCCGGTCAAAATAGCCAAGGCTGTTGTCGAAGTTGAAAGCAATTTCAATCCGCGCGCCCGGGGCAGGGCCGGTGAGGTGGGTCTGATGCAGATCAAGCCGGCAACGGCCCGTGGCATCGGATATCGTGGTTCGACCAAAGCGCTCTATGATCCGGCGACCAATCTCGAATGGGGCATGAAGTATCTTGCCGGTGCGCACCAGAAAGCGGGCGGCGATTTGTGTGGCACGATCCTGCGCTACAACGCTGGTCATTACGCAAAGCGCATGAACCCGGTGAGCCGTCGCTACTGCTCCAAGGTCAAACGCCTTATTGGTTCCATCTGATTTGGTTGGGGAAACAGCACACTAGACTGCAGGGCGGTCAGTCGTGGACAAGAACCCGTCGGGAAATCCCGGCGGGTTTTTTTGCGCTCGCCAAACCTACGCAAACTTCCGTTGTGCAGCCGGTACCGAAGCGGGAATTGGCGTCTCGTCCGGAACATCTGCGGCGGCAAAGGGCGGACCAAGGGAGGTGACGACAGGGATGACGCCTGCCCACAGGTCTGTTCCGAGGTCCTCTTCATCATCGACCGGACCCCCGGTTCTGACTTTTGAACTTGCATGCTCGATCTCAAGTGCGAGTACGCCCGTCGCTTTGTGCTCGATTGCTGTCATATCGCGGCATTCATCCCAACGACCGGGCATCAGATGATCGGTGATCGCTTTCAAGGCCTCGATTTGCTCGGCATGATCTTCGACAAGTCGCGCGGTCCCATGAACGATCGCACAGCGATAGTTCATTGAATGATGAAAGGCGGAACGGGCGGCTACGATACCGTCGACCAGAGTTACGGTCAGACTAGCGGGGACACCGTCTGCATTCTCCTTGATGATGCGGGTTTTGCTCGCACCGTGAATGTAGATTTTGTTGCCTGAGCGCGCGTAGGCCATCGGGATGACCATGGGTCTTCGTTCATGGATGAAGGCGCAATGCGCCAAAAGACCGGCATCCAATATCTCGTTGACGAGATCCCGATCGTAGCTGCCTCTGTTCATCTGCCGGATTTTCGCGTAGCGCGGCAAATCAGTTGCCTGTCGCTTTTCCAAGGAGGACATCAAACTCTCCACTTGACTGTCAGTTGTGTGATGTTCTTTGCTCAAGAAATTGGCTCCAAAAAAGATCCGGTTTCTTAAAAATGACAGAACCAGTTTTACCCGAAGGCATTTTGACGCTTAAAAGACGGTCTGATGTTCCACTTGCTGAGCAGATTTATCGATCAATCAGGAAAGCGGTTCAGTCTGGTCTGTTGCACTCGGGAAGTGCCTTGCCGTCAACTCGTCGTCTTGCCGCCTCCTTGCAGGTTGGCCGAAATACGGTGAACACGGCATACGAACTGCTTCGGGCTGAAGGGATTACCAGGGTCAAGTCAGGAGCTGCGCCGCGCATTGCAAATGGCATGCGTCTGGAAGGTAGCTCTTCATCCTCCGAACTTGGTGCAACGTCGCCGCGCCTTTCCAGACGTGGAGAGCTCATGGCTGCAAACATTCGTGGAAACGGGTGGGCCTTCAGGCATGGAGCTCTGCAGCCTGGAACACCCGCGTTAGACTGTTTCCCTTACGAAGAGTGGGCAAGATCGCTTCGCCGTGCGGCCAGACTGGAGCGTAGTCCGGATCTCCAATACCGCAATTTTTCCGGCCTGCCGGCATTGAAGAAACGTCTGGCGCGCTACTTGGCCACTGAACGTGGGGTACGAGCAGAACCGGAGCAGATCCTGATCACCAGTTCCATGCAAGCTTGTCTGTCCCTGCTGTCTCTTGCATTGGCTGATCCCGGAGATGAAGCCTGGCTCGAAGAGCCGGGTTATCTCGGTGCTCGTACCGCGTTTCATGTGGCAGGGCTTAAGGTACGTCCGCTGCCGGTGGATGAAGAAGGGGCGGATCCCGGCAAACTCGCTCAGTTGGAGAAACCTCCAAGGCTGATCTACGTCACGCCCTCGCATCAATATCCGCTTGGCACACGCATGCCGCTCGCGCGTCGACTTGCACTATTGGACGCTGCCCGGGAGGCCGGAGCGGCAATCCTTGAGGATGACTACGACAGCGAGTTCCTGTTTTCAGGCCGCCCGGTTGCAGCTTTGCAGGGGTTGGCGAGTGAAGGTCAGGTGGTTTATCTCGGGACCTTCTCAAAAAGTCTGATGCCGGGTTTGCGCATTGCCTATTGCGTGGTTCCACAGGGTCTGGTGGCATCATTGGAGCAGTTCATGCGCAACATGGGATGTGCGACCAACGTTCAGGCACAGGCCGCGCTTGAGCATTTCATGGACTGCGGTGCATATCAAAAACATCTGAAGCAGATCCGACGGATCTACGAAGCGCGTGGAATTGCGTTGGTTGAAACCTTGCAGGCCCGTTTGGGCAATCGTGTCGATGTCAAGCTGCCAACGGGCAATGTGCAAGTTGCGCTCCTCTTTCGGGAGCCGATTGACGACGTCTCTCTTGCTGTTGCCATGCAATCCAAAGGTTTTGCGGTTTCGCCAATGAGCAACTGCTATCTCGGTAGAGATGCAAAAGCGGGACTCATCATCGGTTTCGCCGGTGCTCAGGAAAAGGAGATGGTAGCCGGTATCGATACACTTAGCAGCTTACTGGAGAATGGAGATTTCAGCACGTGAATATCAGCGACTGTTTCTCTATTTGGACGCGATGCTTGTTGCAGCATAATCCGCCGCCGCCATAATCCTTGAGGAACCACAGTCAGCCTTTGCCATTGCGTTGAGTCCAAGGATAACGGCGAGAACGAAATTGGCCTGGTCGCGAGCGCAGATCGCAGACGTTTCGTCATCGTCTTTTTTCAGCGTCCGCAACAGGCGGTTTTCCAGCTCGGTCATCTTTGCGCATACAAGTGGCTTCTCGCCGTTATTTGCGCCTGTTGTTTCGCTCGATGACGACAGAAGTAGGCAGCCACGCGGCGTATTGAGGGACATGAACGACCCGATGTGCCTGATGAATTCCGCCGCCGCCTGCTTTGGCGGCTTGTCTTCGTCGAGGATCTTGAGGCCGGCCTCGGTTGCTTCACTCCAGTATTTTTCGAGAACTATCTCAAACACGTCGTCCTTGCAGCCGAAGGCGGCATAGAAACTGCCGCGCTTGATGCCTGCAGCGTCTTGAAGATCGTCAACAGAAGTGCCTCTGTAGCCCTTGGTCCAGAATACATCGACAAAGGCATCAATCGCCTCATCGACATCAAAGGATTTTGGTCTTCCGGCCATGAAACTTCATTGCATTTCAGTCTCCGGCAGTTGGTTCGCCGGAGACTGAAAGTCGTTATTCAGCTGCGATCGCCGCCGGGGTCCAAGCGAATTTTTGAAACGGTGGATCAACAGGCGTGTCAGCCAGGTGGTTGACGTAATTAGACATTACTTTCTGTGCGACGCCAAGAATGACGTCAAGAACATGTTGTTTGCTGTAGCCCGCGGCCAGAAAGCTCTCCACATCTTGGGTTGAGATATTGCCGCGTTGACGCACGACCTGAAGCGTGAACCGACGAAGGGCTTCGAGTTTCGCGTCTTCAAGCGGTGTCGCGTTTCGAAGGGCTTCGATGAGGCCGCTGTTGATTTTCTGCATATGTGCGATGGCGGTATGGGCAGGTACGCAATAGTGACAGGCGTGCTCCACATTGATTGTCATCCACACGACAGTTTGCTGAGCTGCCGTCAGGCTGGTCTGCTGAAAGAGTTCATGAAGCTTCTGGTAGGCCTCTAGGTGCTGAGGAGATTCTGCCATGACGGCATGCAGGTTCGGTATCATCCCAAACGCTTGAAGTGAGTTGTTGAGAAGCGGCTTGCTTTGCTCGGGCGCAGTCTCAAGTGTGTGGCGTGAAAATTCAGTCATCTGGCTGTCTCTCTTTCATTTCAGAGCGCGACTTGCACTCATGGTAGCGGGAGACATATGGGAATTCTGTACTACATAGTCAAAAATAAACTAGCTCGGATTTTTGGCAGAAAATATAGGTTTTTCAACTGGCTCAAGGAAACGTGAAACCGGTGTTTTCAGTTGCTCTCCCGAAGCGTCAAACAAATACGGTGACCTGCAATGATTGACAGGATACTGGACGCGGTTTGCGCAGTTGCTTGACCTTGTCGGCAAAGCCACTTAAGTCCGCAAGCGCCAGTCGGCCGGACAGCCGCTGCCGCAAACGCCGAAAGGTTGCGGGGGAGGAAAGTCCGGGCTCCAAGGAAACACGGTGCCGGGTAACGCCCGGCGAGGGCGACCTTAGGGAAAGTGCCACAGAAAGCAAACCGCTCCGGTCCGATCGCAAGATTGTATCGGAGTAAGGGTGAAAGGGTGGAGTAAGAGCCCACCGCGCTGCTGGCAACAGCAGCGGCATGGTAAACCCCACCGGGAGCAAGACCGAATAGGGACAGTATTGGGCCATGGAGCGATCCTGGCCCGGGTCGGTTTCCAGACCAACTGTCCGGGTTGGTTGCGTGAGGTGCCTGGCAACAGGTGCCCCAGACGAATGGCTGTCACGTCCGCGGATGCGGGCCATACAGAACCCGGCTTACAGGCCGGCTGGCACTTCTTTTTTTGACGATTTTCAGCTCGCTGTGTATTGCGGCGTGCTCTTCAAGAATTCTCCATATGCATCCGCGTTCGGGTATAAGAACTGTTCGGCCACCGGATTGGTGCGCTTGCGCCTGGTTGCGCCCATATCGGCCAGCAACTCGTCGAAATGGCGGAAATGGAATGGCGCAGAACACAAACCGCCATAAACCTTGGCAGCAGGCCGTTCGTGTCGTCTCCATTCCAGCATTTCATTAATGTTTTTGCGCATTTCGTCCGCGTCCGGTTGATTGGCAAGCTTGCCGTCGGCATATCGCACTAGCCAATTGGCGATCATTTCAGCGGACAAGATCGTGCAGAAACTGGAATTGAACCCGACAAACCCCATGTCGGGAAGATCGGGATTAACGGCAAGTCTGTAGACCCGATATTGCCCATCCTGCTCAATCAGCTTTTCTTGATACGTTTGCGCCAGGTAGGGGACACCCAGTTTCCAGCCAACAGCGAGAACTGCAAGATCGCAAGGCAACCTGTCGCCGTTCGCAAGAACCACATGGCCTTCCTCATAGCGTTCAAACGTGCTTTTTATCGGCTTTATGGATCCGTCCTCAAAACCTTCGAACAAGCCTGGCGTCACGATCGGCAATGAGCAAGATGCGTCCTTTTCAATTGGGACATCGGGAACCATGTCCCATTTTTTGAGTTTCAGTTGAAGTTTGAGAAGTGTTTCAAGTCCTCGGAAATTGGCCCAAATCAAAGGCGTGAACGCGGCGAATACAGCTTTACGTATGGGTGACCGCCCCCAGCTGTTGAACTGCTGCTCCTGCGCGCGCATGTACAAAAGCCGTTTGAAGTTGATGCCTCCCACAAAGTAGGGAACGCGCCAAACCGGTTCCCGGTAGACCATTGTGACGGATTTCGCACCGTTTCGGGATGCATTGACGACAATGTCCGTGGCTGATTTCGACCCGCCTAGCACGACCACTCTTTTGCCGTCTGCCAGATTGCTGTCGGTGTATTCGGAGCTGTGCATGACGCTGCCCCCGGCAGCTTCGAATTCATCCTGTCCTGGGTGGCGGATAATGTTCTTGTCGGAAAACTGACCGGTACATACAGCAACGAAATCGAATTCTTCAGACCATGTCTTTCCTGCGGCTTCCAAGGTGAGCGTCCAGCCTTTCCCGCCATCGGTGCGCCTTTCCATGGATTGAACGCGGGTATTGAGACGAAATAGTCTGCCAAGCTTATGCTTGTCGGCATAAGCATGCAGGTATGCGTGCACCTGAGGCCCTTTTGGCCATTCCGGGTAGCTTTCCGGCATCGGCATATCTGTGAAACGGTAAAGGTCTTTCGGCGATTGAGTCTGGACATCCGGGTATGACCTTGATGGTTCCCATACCCCGCCAAGATCGTGACTGCGTTCAAACCCGAGAACGCGGTGGCCACGTTCGTCAAAGGCTTTGGCAGCCGCAAGTCCACTCACGCCGCCGCCGATGACAGCGACAGTCTTGCGTTTCGTCATTGAATTAATCCTCTATCTTAACCTATGAGACGGCCCGTTTGATCAGGCCTCATCTGGCGGGGGAAGAAAATCGACCTCGTGCAACGCAGAAAGCCGCACAAGTTCCGCAGGATCGGTAATGCCGTTCAGAGCGCCGAAAAGGTCGAACAACTTTCGGGTCGGTGCGACACCGAAGACGCAGGTTGCCGTCTTTCCGGACCGGTTGAAAATACCGTGAGCTTCGCCCATGGGCATGCGAACCGTGTCTCCGGGGCCGGCCTTGTGAACGCTGCCGCCCATTTCGACTTCCAATTCACCCTCAAGCATGACGATCCACTCGTCCTGTGTGGGATGAATATGAGGGGGCACGAAGGTTTCCGCCGGAATCTCGGCATGCCAGATAAAGGCATTGTTGCTCACCAACTTGGGCGTATAGGTGTGCCCAACAACATTCCAGCTGATGTTGTCCAACCCCTTTTCGGCAGAGGTGACGCCTGCTCCGTTCTGCATGATGCTTGTCTCGCTTGTCGTTGCGTTAATGGGCACAAAAGCTAAGCGCGGCCTGCGTAGAAATTTTATCCGATTTGCGAAAAAACCTGATCTGCTGCTGTGAAATGCCGCATTGCAGAACGCGTTCTTCTTGAACGCCGAAGGCTTCGGCGGCATGCTCTCATGCATGATATCGCAGCTGTCAGGCAAAACTCCGCTGGATCGCTATCGGTGCTTCGAAACGTTGGATGTCGATGAAGCCCGGGACATTGTTGCGCGTCATTTTTGCAATCATCGACTGGAGTTGGCTTCGGCAGACACTCCTTTTGACGCATGCCAGAACAGGGTGGCCGGTCGACACCTGTCCCTGAATTACCTTCGATACGGTGCCGATGTGACCATCGACCCAGGCGAGTTGGCGGATTTCTATCTGATACAGATACCAATTGCCGGTACCGCAGAGGTTACGAATGGTCGTCAGTTTGTCTCGTCCAATACCGGCACTGCGACCCTGCTGAACCCGGATCGCCATACCAAGATGCGGTGGCACGCGGGGTGCGAACAGGTTCTCTTGCAAATCGAACGGACCTTTGTACGACAGGTGGCGGTCCGCATGGCTGGAACCGAGCTTGGCCCTATTCGGTTCAACGCAAAGCTGGATTTAACGCATCCGGATCTTGCCCGATGGGCAAAAAGGCTTCGCGGGCTTTTCAGAGGAGCTGAAGCCGGGGAGGTCTTTGGCAAGAAGAATGATCGTAGCCAGGACCTTATGGAAGAAACGCTGGTAACATCCCTGTTGGACAGCCAGCCAAATACGGTGTCACCAATGCTGAGCAGGACCAGCGGGGGGGCAACACCGGCGATCGTTAAGCGCGCTACTGAAATGATCTGTGACCGTTTTCACGAAGATATCGGTCTTTTGGACATCAGTTCCTATGCCGGAACAACTCCGCGCAATCTCCAGCTGCTTTTCAAACGAGAGTTTGGTCGCAGCCCGATCCAGTATTTGCAGGGCATGCGTCTGGCATATGCGCGCCATCTTCTGATCAGCGGATCCGACGGTCTTTCGATTGCGGAGGTAGCTGATTTGTCGGGGCATCGGCATTTTGGCCGTTTTAGCGTTGCTTACAAACGATGTTTCGGCGAAACGCCAAGGCAGACTAGGGGCTACCAAACACTCGGTTGAGTTTCGTTCATAGGGACGAAAAGACTTTTTCAGGCCTATTGTGCAATGCGCGGGTATTTTTTAGCTGCGGACGTCTAACCCGGATCTATGGATATTTCGAGACCTGGCTGAATTTTTGCCGAAGCCGTCGCACGGTTGCCCGACGTTTTTCATTCTCCACAAGTCTTTGTGCGCTAGGCAATTATTGCCGGAGTTTGCAGCGCCAATTTGGAAAACCTCCGTATTCCTGCGAATCCGATTCTTGGTTTCTGTCAAGGCTTCATTAAGCATGTTCGTCATAACATCGCTCGACGGGGTCGTGTGCGATCAAATCGAGCTGGAATCCATGAGATTCCATTGACCGCCCATGAATTCCCATGGTATCCCATAAGAACCCAGAATGGGGAGTGCGGGCCCATATTTGTCGGGCTCAGGGCATCTGTTTTAACGGCTTATCAGGAGCCGCTTTCGCAAATTGCATGTCCTGGCGGGTATCTGGCCTTCCTTCATTCCAGGGTGACTAGGGGATTTCTGCGGGTGGGGACCCGCTTCGAGGGGATTTATGGCCGGATTTGTTTCTCACTTCACCAACCGGCTGGATGCCAAGGGTCGCGTGTCGATCCCGGCACCTTTCCGTTCGGTGCTTGCGAGAGATGGTTTTGAAGGTCTTTATTGTATCAAATCCTCCCATTGCGACGCGGTCGATGCTGGTGGCAACGAACTGCTGGCGCAGATCGAGGCGACATCCGAGGCTTTTGCCAAACTTTCACCCGATCACGATGCACTTGCCGTTGCTCTTTTCGGAGCCAGCGAAAACCCGAAAATTGACGGAGATGGGCGTATGACCATCTCCGACATGATACGCGATCACACGGGCATTTCCGATCAAGTCACATTCGTAGGCTTGAAATACAAATTTCAGATCTGGGAACCAACCAAGTTTCGTGAGTACAGCGCGGAGGCCCAAAAGCGCGCGCTCGCGATGCTGTCGGGGCAGAGCCCCGTCTCCTCTCAAGGAGGACCGGCATGATGGCGCTTGGCGTAAGAGATGAAAATCTCGCCGCAGGCGGACCTGAGCGTCATGTGCCGGTTCTTCTGGATGAGGTGCTGGAGTGGTTGGATCCGAAGCCTGATGGCGTCGTGATCGATGGCACATTCGGAGCTGGTGGTTACTCCCGCGCAATACTTGAGCGTGGCGCAAAGGTTGTCGGCATCGACCGGGATCCGGATGCGATAGCCGGCGGGCAGGCATTGGTCCAGGAAGCGGAAGGTCGCCTGATGCTTGTTGCCGGACAGTTTGCGGGTCTGGAAGGTCATGCCCGTCAGTCTGGATTTGATGGCGTTGACGGGGTCGTTCTGGATCTTGGCGTTTCGTCCATGCAGCTCGATGAGGCCGAGCGTGGTTTTTCCTTCATGAAAGACGGTCCGCTCGACATGCGTATGGAGCAGTCCGGACCGTCTGCGGCAGACGTGGTCAACGAGGTGCCGGTAAAGGACCTCATTCGCATCATCGGTCTGTTGGGCGAAGAAAAGCGAGCCACGACTGTTGCGCACGCGATTGCCAACGCGCGCAAGGAAAAAGCTTTTTCCCGGACGCTGGAATTGGCGCGCCTTATCGAGAAGGTGCTTGGCCGCTCACCGAAGAAAGCACAGATCCATCCGGCGACACGCACGTTCCAGGCGCTGCGGATCTACGTGAATGGCGAGCTGCACCAGGCGGCTGAAGCGCTGGGTGCCGCTGAGCGCATACTGAAACCCGGCGGGCGTCTTGTGCTGGTGAGCTTTCATTCGCTGGAAGACCGTATCGTGAAGCGGTTCTTCCAGGACAGGACACGAACTCGTGGCGGTGGTTCGCGTCATATGCCGGAGCAGGAAGTGCCACCGGCGACATTTGAGCTTTTGACGCGCAAGGCTGTGGAAGCGGCTGCTGATGAAACAGGCGTCAACCCGCGGGCTCGTTCTGCAAAGCTCAGGGCCGGTCGCCGCACGGATGCGCCGGCGCGGGAACTGGATATCCATGCGGCGGGTGTTCCACGCCTGGCGGAATATCATGGGCTAGGGGGCTGAAGGTGGTTCGTACGCTGAACATATTGTTCATTCTGGCGGTCGTTATAGGCGCGGCGACCGTTTACGACATGAAGCTCGCGGCAACGAAATCGGCGGAGAAAGTTGCCGATCTTCAGCGACAGATCGATGAAGAGCGAAATGCTATCCGGCATTTGAAAGCCGAATGGAGTCTCTTGAACAAGCCGGACCGGCTGCAGGCCCTGGTCGAGCGTTACAACGATTATCTCCAACTGAAGCCGCTTGATGTGAAGCAGATCGTGGCGCCGGAAGACCTTCCTGCGCGTCCGGTTATGCTGGAGCCGATCGGCGGCAACCAGATGGGCGGCTATGCCGGCTCATCGGCAACGATCCGGTGAGGGTGGCATTATGACCTTGGTAAGCGAACCGGAAAGTTTCCTTCAAGTGCGGCGCTCCCAGCCAAGGGCTGCCCGGGGATCAGTGTCTTCAAGCGCGGTCAAATCACGTGTCTATGTCGCCATGCTTGCTTTTGCATGTGTTTATGTCGCCATCGCTGGGCGTCTTGTCATGCTTGCGCAGATGGAGGAAGCGCCGTCGCGTGCCTTTATCTCCGCACAGGATTCCGTTTCGGCATCGCGGCCTGATCTCATTGATCGTAATGGAGAAATCCTCGCGACGGATATCAAGACCGCGTCTCTTTATGCCGAACCGCGCCGCGTCATTGACGTCGATGAGGCCGTCGAGGGCCTGATCCGTGTTCTTCCGGAACTTGATGAGGCCTTGGTGCGCCGTCGCTTGGAAAGCGGCACCGGCTTTGTCTGGCTGAAGCGTGAAATGACGCCGCAACAGGCCAAGAAGATTCACAATCTCGGTCTGCCTGGCGTCGGGTTCCTGTCTGAGAACCAGAGATTTTATCCTGGCGGTCCAACAGCAGGTCACATTGTCGGTTCGGTCAACGTCGACAATCAGGGTCTGGCGGGTATCGAGAAATACATTGATGGCGAGTGGCTTGCCGACCTGCAGTCTCTCGGCTTCACGTCCGACCGCTCGATGGAGCCCGTGCGTTTGTCGGTAGACTTGCGGGTTCAGCACGTGGTGCGCGACGAACTGGTCAAGGCGATGGAGCGCTACAAGGCAATTGCCGCTGCCGGAATTGTCTTGGACGCAAAAACCGGCGAAGTCGTTGCGATGTCTTCCTTGCCGGACTACGACCCGAATGACCGTTCGGAGGCGCTTGAGAAAGACCGTCTGAACAGAGCGACGGGCGGCGTCTTTGAAATGGGCTCCGTTTTCAAAACCTTCACGACTGCGATGGCACTGGATTCTGGTGCCGTTTCAATCAACGATAGTTTTGATGCCACGCGTCCGATTCGGGCCGGAGGTCGGACGATTTCCGATTTCCACGGGAAAAACCGAATTCTGTCTGTCCCGGAAATTTTCATTTATTCCTCCAACATCGGCACAGCCAAGATGATGTTGGCAACCGGTATCTCCAGGCAACGTGAATTTTTCGAGCGCCTTCATCTGACGAAGCGTTTGAAGACTGAGTTGCCGGAAAATGCTGCGCCATTGCTGCCGCCGAAATGGAATGAGCTGGCAGCCATGACGATTTCATTTGGTCACGGTATTTCAGTCACTCCGATGCAGACCGCAGTTGCTGCCGCAGCACTCGTCAATGGAGGCAAGCTCCTGCCTCCAACCTTTGTTCCGCGCAGTCCGGCAGATGTTCAAGCCGTTGAGAAACAAGTTATTTCGCCTGAAGTTAGCCGGATCATGCGGTATCTTTTCCGCTTGAATGTTCTTTCCGGATCAGGGCGCAAGGCAGATGTTCCTGGCTATGTCGTTGGTGGCAAAACGGGAACCGCGGAAAAGATCGAAAATGGCCGATATGTCGACAACAAGCGGCGCAACTCGTTCCTGTCAGCGTTTCCCATGGACGACCCGCGATATGTGGTGCTTGTCGTGATCGACGAGCCTAAGCGCGAACGTGAGGGAACAGGTGTAACTGCTGGTTGGAACGCAGCGCCTATGGTTGGCGCTATCGTGCGCCGTGCCGCACCGATGCTGGGTGTGATGCCGCGCTTCGGCAAAGGGGATGAACCAATCGAGATTTCCTATTAAGGAGACACTTTAACCAACTTCGGGAGCTGGCGGGGTCGCAGCCGGTACCGGTTCTCGAAATGACGACGCACAGATGATGATCGGGTGAGATGGATCTTGAATATCTAGCCGCCGGCCTTGATGTGCCGGGCGAGGCGAAGAACCTGCAGATTTCTGGGTTGACGGCGGACAGTCGAGACGTCGGTCCCGGCTTTCTTTTCGCGGCTCTGAACGGCGCCACAGTCGACGGCACAAAGTTTGCCCCGGATGCGGTCGCTTCCGGGGCTCTTGTCATCTTGTGCGCATTGGATGCGGTCGAGAGGGTCAGAAACAGCTGTTCGCCCGACGCGATTGTCCTCGGTGCGGACGAGCCGCGCCAGGTTCTGGCACGCATGGCGGCTAGGTTCTACGGTGCGCAGCCGGACACGATTGTCGCCGTCACCGGAACTGCAGGTAAAACATCCGTTGCGCAATTCGTCCGGCAAATCTTTCAATCGGCAGGCCATCCGGCCGCAAGCCTCGGAACTCTTGGAACAATCAAGCCTGATGGCGAGAGTTATGGCGGACTGACGACGCCTGACCCGGTGGCTTTGCAGAAGGATCTTGCAGAGCTTCATGTTGAAGGGATTGACCATGCGGCCCTGGAGGCCTCTTCCCATGGACTGGACCAATACAGGCTGGACGGAGTGCGGCTGACAGCGGCTGGCTTCACCAATCTTGGCCGCGATCATATGGACTATCACTCCACTCTTGAGGACTATCTTCAAGCCAAGCTCCGCCTGTTCTCTGAACTCCTGCCAAACGGTGGAACGGTGGTTCTGGATCCGGGTGAAAAGTATGCCGACAGGGTCGCAGATGTTGCTCGTGAACGTGGTCTTGCCCTCTTCACGGTTGGAGAGACCGGCAAGGATCTCACTCTTACCGGCCTGAGGCCGCAAGGCGCGGGGCAGGAGCTGACCCTCCAGACCGTACGCGGTGAATACAGGGTTACGCTGCCTCTGATTGGCCGGTTTCAGGTTTCCAACGCGTTGATCGCGGCGGGATTGGCCATTTCGGCCGGTATCGATACAGGTACGGCGCTTCGGTCTCTTGAGAACCTGAAGGGGGCTCCTGGACGATTGGAACTCGCCGGCAAGACAGGTTCAGGTGGCCTTGTATTTGTCGACTACGCCCACAAGCCGGATGCGCTGGACAATGCTTTGGCGGCGCTGAAGCCATTCGCACGTGGAAAATTGTATGTCGTGATTGGCGCTGGAGGCGATCGGGATCCCGGCAAGCGTGAATTGATGGGGGCTGCGGCTTCCCGACAAGCGGATCTGGTCATTGTCACCGACGATAATCCGCGGTCTGAAGATCCGGCCGAAATCCGCAAGGCCGTTCTTGCGGGTGCACAAGGAGCGATTGAGATTGGGGATCGGGATAAGGCGATCTCCGAAGGTGTGCGCCGCCTCGAAGCCGGCGATATCTTGTGTGTTGCGGGAAAAGGACACGAAACGGGCCAGATTGTTGGCGACACAGTGATTCCCTTTTCCGACCACGAAGCTGTGCAACGCGCCATCAGCAATGAAGGAAACTCATGAGCGAGCCGCTTTGGACTATGGATGCCTTTGCTGAGGCTGCAGCAGGCAGCACCAGAGGTGATGTTGGTGCTGACATCACCGGAATATCCATCGACAGCCGGTCTCTTGAGCCGGGGGATGCTTTCATAGCGATCAAAGGTGATCGCCTGGACGGTCACGACTATGTTGCCGCAGCGCTTGAAGCCGGCGCATCCTTGGCGCTCGTTTCAGAAGACAAGCTTTCAGAATTGCCGGAAAACGGCCGCTATGTGGTCGTCAGTGATACGCTTGAAGCGATGCGCAAGTTGGGTATTGCTGCGCGCGCGCGGTCAAAGGCCAGAATTGTTGCGGTGACGGGGTCTGTTGGCAAGACCGGAACAAAGGAAGCGCTTCGCCTGACGCTGGAACAATCCGGCAAGGTTCATGCCTCGGCAGCATCTTTTAACAATCATTGGGGAGTACCCCTGACGCTTGCACGTATGCCGGCGGATGCCGACTTTGGCGTGTTTGAGATCGGAATGAACCATGCGGGTGAGATTATCCCGCTCGTCAAGATGGTTCGCCCGCATGTTGCGATCATAACCACGGTTCAGCCGGTTCACCTTGAGTATTTCGATTCAGTTGAAAAGATTGCTCAGGCGAAAGCGGAGATCTTCAGTGGTTTGGAGCCGGGTGGCATCGCGATCTTAAACAGGGACAACCAGCAATACGATCTGTTGAAGTTCCTGGCCGTCAATGCCGGCGTATCGGTCGTTCAAACCTTTGGTGAGGCTGCGTCAGCCGACAGCCATATCGAAAATCACGCAAGCTATCCGGCCGGCTCAAGTGTCGATGCAAACATCCTGGGACAGGAAATCACTTACAAGATCGGTGCGCCCGGCAAACACTTCGTCAAAAACAGCCTGGCGGTGCTGACCGCGGTGGTTGATCTTGGTGCGGACCTTGCCAAAGCCGGTCTGGCACTTGATGCCATGCGCGCGCCGAAAGGCCGAGGCGAGGTGAGCCGACTGCCGATGCCGGATGGTGAACTGAACCTTATTGACGAAAGCTATAACGCCAACCCGGCTTCTATGCGTGCTGCGCTTGCCGTGCTGGGCGAGGCGCCGGTCACGCGACCTGGAAGACGTGTGGCAGTGCTGGGTGACATGCTGGAACTTGGCGCGGAAGCCGATCGGCTGCACGGCGAGTTGCACGTGCCGATCAGCGAAGCCGGCATAGATGCGGTCTACTGCGTTGGACCGCACATGCATGCGCTTTGGCAGAATCTGCCGAGGGAAATACGGGCTCACTACAGCGAAAATGCAAAAGATCTGGAAGACCTTCTTTTGGGCGAGGTCAGGTCCGGCGATGTTGTTATGATCAAGGGATCGCTCGGTACCCGAATGGGCCCGCTTGTCGAGGCCCTCAAAAAGGAATATCCGCCCGCGGACGACATCGCGGCGGCATAAGGGATAGCTGATGTTTTATTTCTTGGGGGAATTTGCGGATCAGATATCGGCACTGAATGTGTTCCGGTACATCACGTTCCGCACAGGCGGTGCGATTATGACCGCCCTGTTTTTTGTCTTTCTGTTTGGTCCCAAAATCATCGCCAGCCTGCGTATTCGCCAGGGCCATGGTCAGCCTATCCGGTCCGACGGACCGGAGAGCCATCTCCTGACCAAAAAAGGTACGCCGACGATGGGAGGACTGATGATCCTCTCCGGGGCAATGGTTGCAACCCTTTTGTGGACGGATCTCTCCAACCCCTATGTCTGGGTGGTGATCTTCGTGACGCTTGGTTTCGGCAGTATCGGCTTTTACGACGACTATCTCAAAGTGACGAAGTCATCTCACAAGGGCTTTGGCAGCAAAGCGCGCCTCGGTCTTGAATTTTTGATTGCCGGAATTGCTGCCTATGCGGTTACTGTGCTCGACACCTCGGAGTTTTCCGAGGCGATCACCTTTCCATTCCTGAAAGATTTCACGCTCAATCTCGGGCTGATTTTCATCCCCTTTGCCGCCTTTGTCATGGTCGGTGCAGGCAATGCGGTCAACCTGACGGACGGGCTCGACGGGCTCGCGATCGTGCCGGTGATGATCGCCTGTGCTTCCTTTGGTTTGATCGCTTATCTGTCCGGGAACGCAGTTTTTGCAAACTATCTGCAAATCCATCATGTTTCGGGAACCGGTGAGCTCGCGGTCATTTGTGGCGCTGTCATTGGCGCCGGCCTTGGGTTCTTGTGGTTCAATGCGCCTCCGGCGGCGATTTTCATGGGCGATACGGGATCGCTTGCTCTGGGCGGCATGATTGGAGCTATTGCGGTCGCGACCAAGCACGAGATCGTTCTGGCAATCATTGGCGGTTTGTTCGTGCTTGAGGCCGTTTCCGTGATTGTCCAGGTCATTTCGTTCAAATTGACGGGCAAGCGGGTTTTCCGAATGGCCCCGATCCATCATCATTTTGAGATCATGGGCTGGACGGAAAGCCAGGTTGTGATCCGCTTCTGGATCATTGCCGTTGTGCTTGCTCTGGTCGGCCTTGCCACGCTGAAGCTGAGGTAGGCCACATGATCCCAGTCACCACTTTCGCAAATGAGAAGGTTGCCCTGTTCGGATTGGGCGGATCCGGACTTGCAACTGCGCGTGCTCTTAAGGCGGGCGGCGCGGATGTGGTGTGTTTCGACGACAGTGAAGGCAGGGTTCAACAGGCTGCAGGCGAAGGTTTGCAAACAAGAAACCTGAGGCAGATCGACTGGTCGGATGTCAGCGCGCTGGTGCTTGCGCCAGGGGTCCCGCTGACGCACCCTCTGCCGCACTGGTCAGTTGAACTGGCCAGAGATGCAGGTGTCGAAATCATCGGCGATGTGGAGCTCTTCTGTCGCGAGAAGCGTAGGCTTTGTCCAGAAGCTCCGCTCATTGCCATCACCGGTACAAACGGGAAGTCGACGACAACTGCACTTGTTGCGCATCTCCTGAAAGAGCTCGGCCTGGATGTTCAGGTCGGCGGAAATATCGGCACGCCGGTTCTGGACCTGGAGACACCGCAGCCAGGCCGCCACTATGTTGTGGAGTGTTCTTCCTACCAGATCGATTTGGCACCTTCGCTCGATGCGACTGTCGGCATCCACATGAACCTGTCGCCTGACCACCTCGACAGGCATGGTTCCATGGAGAACTATGCCGCGATCAAGGAACGGTTGGTGGCTGGTTCGAAAGTTGCCATTGTCGGCGTGGATGACCGGCTGTCCTCAACGATTGCTGATCGCCTGGAACTTGCGCGCAAACCGGTTTGTCGGATCGCAGGAGAGCGTGAACTCACCAATGGTATATATGCGCGTCACGGTCGCCTCTTCGAAGCTCACGAAGGAACGCAGAGCGAAGTTGCAACGCTTGGAGGCATCGACAGTCTTCGCGGTGATCACAACGGTCAGAATGCTGCTGCTGCGTTTGCCGCATTGCGCGCGCTTGAACTTCCTGCAGACCTTATCGCTGAAGCTATGAAGACATTTCCGGGCCTTCACCATCGCATGGAAGTCGTTTCAAGACAGGGACGGGTGCTCTTCATCAACGATTCCAAGGCAACAAATGCAGACGCGGCGGCGCGGGCGCTGGCCAGCTTTGACCGGATATACTGGATTGCAGGTGGGCGTGCCAAAGAAGGCGGTATTTCTTCTTTGGACGAGTATTTCCCGAAGATAGCGAAAACTTTCCTAATCGGTGAAGCGGCGGACGCCTTTGCCAAGACACTGGATGGTCGCGTTCCCTACAAGGTCAGCGGAACGATGCCTCAAGCGGTCAAGGATGCCGTTGCCGAAGCGGCTGAAGACGACGCAGCCGAGATAGCGATTTTGCTGTCTCCAGCCTGTGCGAGCTTCGACCAATTTCCGAATTTTGAACTGCGGGGCGCTGCTTTTGTAGATGCGGTGCGTGCCTTGCCTGGTGCTGGTAACACTCAGGAGGTGGCTTAGTATGGTCTCGCGCGCAGATCGCAGCAAATTTGCCGAATGGCTCTGGACGGTGGATCACTATCTGCTTGCTGCTTTCGGGCTGCTGCTTTTGGCAGGAGTGGTCTTTGCCTTTGCGGCAAGCCCGCCCGTGGCGGAACGAATTGGCGTTGACTCTCTTTACTTCGTTAAACGCCAGGCGATGTTTGTTGTTCCTGCGCTCGTTATCATGTTGGCCGCGTCCTTGATGACACCCAGAATGGTCCGCAGGGCAGCGCTTGTCGTGTTCACGGTTTCGGTTTTTCTACTGATCGCCACGCTATTCATGGGATTTGAAACCAAGGGCGCGCGCCGGTGGATTTATATTGCCGGAGTTTCTTTGCAGGCATCGGAATTTCTGAAACCGGCTTTTGTGATCCTGGTGGCGTTTCTGCTCTCTGAAAGCGGACGGAGACGCGAGATCCCGGGCATCTTGTTTGCTTTTGTCCTGTTTGCCATTTGCGCGGCGCTGTTGATCGCACAGCCCGATTTCGGTCAGACCATGCTGCTTGGTCTCGTTTGGGCAGGCCTGTTTTTTCTCAATGGCATTTCGTGGGTGATCATCATAGCGCTGGGGCTGATCGGCGTTGTGGGTCTCTTTGCGGCCTACGTTTTTCTGCCGCACGTTACCAATCGCGTTGATCGTTTTCTTGATCCGAGTTCCGGTGACACCTTCCAGGTGGACACGGCAATGGAGTCCTTCCTGTCCGGAGGCTGGTTCGGTCAGGGTCCGGGTGAAGGGACTGTCAAACGGGTTCTGCCGGACAGCCATGCGGATTTTATCTTCGCCGTTGTCGGCGAGGAATTTGGTGTTGTTGTTTGCCTGCTGCTGGTTGGTGTCTTTGCCTTTATCGTCATCCGGGGGCTCAGCCATGCGGGTCGCGACCAGGATGCGTTCAGCCGTCTCGCCACGGCTGGTCTGTTGGTTTTGTTCGGGTTACAGGCAACCATCAATCTCGCCGTCAATCTTCACCTGATCCCATCCAAGGGCATGACCTTGCCATTCATTTCCTATGGTGGATCGTCGCTGCTGTCGTCTGCCATGACTGCAGGTGCCATTTTGGCGCTAACCCGGCGGCGTCCGCGGCCCTCGCGCAGCGAAGCTGTGACGGTTAGCCGACTTTCGCCTTCTTCGTTGATGTAGTTTCAGACCGGTATTCCATGGGTAAAATAGTTTTATTGACGGCAGGTGGCACAGGTGGCCATCTATTTCCCGCGCAGGCGCTGGCAAGTGAATTGCTCCGGCGTGGTTGGACCGTGGAACTGGCAACCGATGAACGTGCAGACAAATACGGGTCTGCTTTTCCCGCCAGAAAAGTGCACATCATCGCATCTGAAACCATCCGAGGCCGCAATCCGATTTCACTCGCGAAGACTGCTTTCAGTCTCCTGAAGGGCACGTTGCAGGCACGCTCCGTGATCAGGACCTTGAAGCCTGACGTTGTCGCGGGTTTTGGAGGTTATCCAACCTTTCCGCCCATGTTTGCAGCCCGTATGACCGGAACGCCATCCATTCTTCATGAAGCCAATGCGGTCATGGGCCGTGCCAACAAACTCCTGGCGAAAGGTGTGACTGCGATCGCCACAAATGTTCCGATCGAGGACTTGCCCGATGCGTCTTCGAATAAACAGGTCGAAACAGGGAACCCAGTGCGCGATGCCGTTCTGGAGGCTGCCGATCTACCTTATGACGCGCCGCGCTCGGATGGTGAATTCAAACTGCTTGTCTTCGGTGGTTCCCAGGGAGCAAGGTTCTTTTCAGATCTGGTTCCACCGAGTGTCGAACACTTGCCAGCTGAAACAAGATCCCGTTTGCGCATTGTGCAGCAATGCCGCCCAGAAGACATGGATCGCGTGCAAAAGGCTTATCAAGATCTTGGTGTTGCCGCTGAGTGCGCTTCTTTTTTCCAGGACATGCCACAGCGCATCTCCCAAGCGCATATTGTTGTGTGCCGTTCCGGCGCTTCGTCGGTGAGTGAACTTAGCGTTCTTGGCCGTCCATCCATCCTGGTTCCGCTTCCAGGGGCAATTGACCAGGACCAGGCGGCCAACGCCAAGGTTCTTGAAAAGGCCGGCGGCGCCTGGCCGATCCGCGAGGTGGACCTTCATCCGGAGCGCCTAGCAAAAGAAATTCAACGCTTCATGGATGCACCCGACATGCTGTCGAAAGCTGCTGAAAGAGCGCGCAGCGTCGCCAAACCGGATGCAGTGAAGCGATTGGCCGATTTGGTCGAGACCATTGCGCTTAAAAAAGGAGAACGGCCATGAAAATGCCGCAGGACATCGGACCGATCCATTTTGTCGGCATCGGCGGTATCGGCATGAGCGGTATTGCCGAAGTGTTGAAAACGCTTGGCTATCAGGTGCAGGGCTCCGACATGGCCGAGAACGCCAATGTTCAGAGGCTGCGCGCGAACGGCATTCCAGTCGCTGTCGGGCATGAGGCGGATAATCTCGGGGAAGCTGAAGTTCTTGTCGTCTCTTCGGCGATCAAGAAGGACAATCCGGAACTGGTCGCAGCTCGTGAGAAGCTTATTCCTGTCGTGCGTCGCGCTGAAATGCTGGCAGAACTGATGCGCTTCAAGCAGGCGATTGCGGTCGGTGGAACCCATGGCAAGACAACCACCACGTCCATGGTAGCGGCCTTGCTGGACGCGGGCCGGTTGGATCCGACAGTGATCAATGGCGGGATCATCAATGCCTATGGCACCAATGCCCGGATGGGAGCTGGTGACTGGATGGTTGTAGAGGCCGATGAAAGCGACGGTACGTTTGTAAAGCTTCCGGCAGATGTTGCCATCGTCACAAACATCGACCCAGAGCATCTCGATCACTATGGCGATTTCGCTGGGGTGCGCGCGGCGTTCCGGCAATTCATCGAGAATGTGCCGTTCTATGGGTTCGCCGTGATGTGTCTCGATCATCCGGAAGTCCAGACCATGATCGGAACCATTGAAGACCGCCGCGTGGTTACCTATGGCACCAATCCGCAGGCGGATGTCCGATACACCGATGTGTCCATGGATGGCGGCAAGTCGATCTTTTCAGTCACCATCAGGGATCGGCGCACGGATCAGGAGATCCAACTGAAGGATCTCGTTCTGCCAATGCCGGGACTGCACAATGTATCCAATGCTACGGCTGCGATTGCTGTGGCAGCGCAACTCGGTGTCGGTCCGGAAGATTTGGAAAAGGGAATATCCTCTTTCGGCGGCGTGAAGCGACGGTTCACCCACACGGGGACCGTGGATGGGGTCCAGATTTTTGACGACTACGGTCATCATCCCGTGGAAATCAAGGCGGTCCTTCATGCGGCCCGTCAATCCACAGCGGGCAAAGTTATCGCCGTTATGCAGCCGCATCGATATACGCGGCTGCAAAGCCTGTTCGACGATTTTTCCAACTGCTTCAACGATGCCGACAGTGTGATAATCGCACCGGTGTTTGCCGCGGGTGAGCAGCCGATTGAAGGCGCTCTGCATACCGACCTTGTGTCCGGCATGAAAACGCGCGGGCATCGACAGGTTCAGGCCATCGATGGTCCCGAAGAGATCCCTGGTCTCGTCAAGGAACTGGCGGAACCTGGCGACTTCGTCGTCTGCCTTGGCGCCGGAAACATCACACAATGGGCCTATGCCTTGCCCAAGCAGCTTGAAAAATTGTGAGGGAGGCAGGAATGTCGTTTCCCGATCTGCTTCAGCTCTATCCGGAACTTGAAGACGGTGTTCGCGGCAGACTGACGACCAATCAGCCGCTCTCTGCAGTGACCTGGTTCCGGACGGGGGGGCCGGCGCAGCTGATGTTCCAACCTGCAGATGAAGACGATCTTTCAGCTTTCTTGGCGAAGCTGCCGCGCGACATTCCTGTGCTGCCCGTTGGTCTTGGTTCAAACCTTCTGATCCGCGACGGCGGCCTTGAAGGGGTGGTTGTAAGACTGAGTGCCAAGGGGTTCGGTTCCATTGAAAAGATGGAGGGAAATCGCCTGAGTGCTGGTGCTGCTGTTCCCGACAAACGCCTGGCGGAAGCGGCAGCAACAGCCGGGTTGGGCGGATTTGCATTTTACACCGGCATTCCTGGCGGGCTCGGCGGCGCGCTTCGGATGAATGCAGGTGCCCATGGCACTGAAACCCGCGAACGAATGGTGGAACTGACTGCAATCGACCGAGACGGAAAGAAGGTGGTGTTAAGCAATTCGGAGATGGGGTACGCCTATCGCCATTCGGCAGCTTCCCGAGACCTGATTTTTACCTCCGCAGTCTTCGAGGGCATTCCACAGAACGAAAGCGCCATTCGCGGGGAAATGTCTGAAGTTGTCGCCCATCGGGAAAAAGCCCAGCCAATTCGTGAGAAGACGGGTGGATCCACTTTCAAGAACCCGCCGGGTACTTCGGCCTGGAAGGAAGTTGATGCCGCCGGCTGCCGGGGCCTGACGATTGGTGGTGCGCAAATGTCAGAAATGCACTGCAATTTCATGATCAATACCGGCACGGCCACCGGATATGACCTGGAACTCCTGGGCGAAACGGTGCGGGCGAAGGTGCTGGCACACAGCGCCATAAAGCTGGAATGGGAAATCAAACGTCTCGGTCAGTTTGGCACGCAAGGTGCCATCAAGCCGTTCCTTGGACAAGAAGGGGAGGCCGCGTAGATGGCTAAGAAACACGTCGCCGTATTGATGGGTGGATGGGTCAATGAACGACCGGTCTCTCTTTCCAGCGGAAAAGACTGCGCGGATGCCCTGGAAGAGGCGGGTTACAAAGTCACCCGGGTCGATGTTGATCGGAACGTCTCTGCTGTTTTGAAGAAATTGCAGCCTGATGTGGCCTTCAATGCGCTTCACGGACCGTTCGGCGAGGATGGTTGCATTCAGGGAATTTTAGAATTTCTTAACATCCCCTACACCCATTCCGGTGTGATGGCTTCCAGCCTTGCGATGAACAAAGTGAAGGCCAAAGCGGTGATGGGAGCCGCCGGAATTCCGATAACCGAACACATTGTCGTGAACCGGCACAAGATCCAGCGCGAGCATCCGATGGAGCCGCCATACGTCCTCAAGCCGATCAATGAGGGCTCCAGCTTCGGAGTCCTGATTGTCAAGCAAGATCAAGAGTTTCCGCCCCAGGAGCTTAGCCGGACCGACTGGCCTTACCCCGATGTTCTGATGTGCGAGCGGTTCATTGAAGGGCGGGAACTTACCTGCGCGGTGAGGGATGATACCCCCCTTGGCGTCATTGATATCATTCCGATGGGGCACGGCTTCTACGATTACGATGCAAAATATGTAGAAGGCGGTTCAAAACACATTCTTCCTGCAAAAATTTCACCGATTGTTTACCAAACCATAGAGACACTAGCGGTTAAGGCGCATCAGGCTTTGGG
Organism: Labrenzia sp. THAF82; assembly: GCF_009363435.1. Taxonomy (GTDB): domain Bacteria; phylum Pseudomonadota; class Alphaproteobacteria; order Rhizobiales; family Stappiaceae; genus Roseibium; species Roseibium porphyridii. Next base: position 2,332,430 of record NZ_CP045354.1, read on the forward strand.
ATGCCGAGGTGTTTCCAGGGCCGATTTCCGATTCGACGAACGCGAAGACGGAAGCGGAGAACTGATCTGCCTTGAAGTGAACACGCAACCAGGCATGACGCCCACATCTCTTGTTCCGGAAATGGCGGCACACAAGGGAATGAGTTTCAAAGACCTGGTCAGTTGGATGGTTGAGGACGCGAGTTGCTGTCGCTAGGGCGAAAAAATAACCGGGACCTGTTGACCCCGCTGGAAGCCGAATTGGCTCCGCGCGGGCGCGGTGTTTCGCGTTTGCATCGCCAACCGGTGTGGCGGTCCGCGGGACTTCTCGCCGATATTCCTCGCTGGACAGGATCTGCGGCTGCCCTGGGTTTCTTAACCTTAACAATTGGTTATGGAATAGTCATAGGAGGGCACGGACGCATCGTGTCCGATGCGCTGCTCTCTGCGGCCGGCTTCGGGATCGAAGCGGTCAAGCTGTCAGGGCAGCGTGAAATCAACGAATTTCAGATCCTCGAAGCGCTCGAAATTCATGAGGGTACATCACTAGCACTCTTCGATGCCGCGGGTGCCCGCGAGCGTTTGAACGACATGGCCTGGGTGAAGAACGCCTCGGTGATGAAATTTTATCCGAGCACACTTCAGATCAAGATCGAAGAGAGGGTGCCGTACGCTCTGTGGCAACGCGGAGATCTGGTGTCGATCGTAAACGAATCAGGCGACGTCATTACTGACGATGTCGACGGTCGTTATGCAAACCTGTTGCTGGTCGTTAATCACGGTGCGCAACGCAGGGCTGTCGAAATTAACAAGGCCCTTGAGAATGTGCCGGAGCTGCGGCCACGTGTGCGGGCTGCATTTCTGATCAGTGATCGTCGTTGGGATCTTCAACTTGAAAACGGTATCTCAATCCGGCTCCCGGAGCAGAATATTGATGCGGCTCTGGCAGACCTTGTGAAGATGGATGATGAAAACGGATTGCTGTCGCGAGACATCGTGGCCATCGACATGCGCCTTGGCGACAGGGTCACCGTTCGTTTGTCGGATGAGGCTGCCGAAGAGCGCAACATCATGACCGGTGGCGAAGGCGGGTCGAAGAAGAAGGAGCGGGACACATGAGCCGTTCCTCATCAAACCTTTATCTTCCGAAAATGCGGCCCCTGCCCAGCAGGCGCGCTGTTGTCATGTCCGTTCTCGACGTTGGTTCGACCAAGGTTTGCTGCCTGATTGCCAAACTGATCCCGCAGGAAGACAAAGCCATCCTCTCCAGCCGGTCCCACAAGGTGGAAGTGCTGGGATATGGCTATCAGCGTTCGCGCGGCATCAAATCGGGTGTCGTCGTCGATATGGATGCTGCCGAACAGGCAATCCGTCTTGCGGTCGACAGCGCAGAGCGCATGGCCGGTGTCACCGTTGAATCTCTGATCGCGAATATCAGTTGCGGCCGGTTGCAGAGCGAGATCTACAGCGCTGGTGTGCCGCTGGCCGGCGACAGTGTTTCCGAGGCCGACATTCAGCGCGTGCTTTCTGCAGGTTCAAGCCATTCAGTGACGGACGGCCGTGCGGTCACCCACGCTTTGCCAATTTCCTATTCGTTGGATGGCAGCCGTGGAATTCGCGATCCGCGCGGTATGATGGGCCACAAACTTGGCGTGGACATGCAGGTGGTCACGGCAGAAGTGCCGCCTGTCCGCAATCTCGAGCTATGCATCAATCGTGGCCACCTTCATGTGGAAACCATGGTTGCCACGCCGTTTGCCAGCGGCTTGTCCACGATTGTCGACGATGAGGCCGAACTTGGTGTTGCCTGCATCGACATGGGCGGCGGCACTACAACGCTGTCGGTTTTTGTCGACGGTCACATGGTGCATCTGGATGCGATTGCTGTTGGTGGCAACCATGTGACAACAGACATTGCTCGCGCATTTGCAACGCGTCTTCAGGATGCGGAGCGCTTGAAAACACTTTACGGCTCGCCGCTGGCGTCTAGCTCCGACGATCGTGACTTGCTCACCGTCCCGCCGCTGGAAAGCGACAGCGACCTGCCAAACCAGATTCCGCGTTCGGCCTTGACCAGGGTCATTCGTCCGCGCGTGGAAGAAATCCTTGAACTCGTGAGGGATCGGCTTACGGCCTCCGGTTTTGCCGGAAGGGTGGGCAAGCAGATCGTTCTGACAGGGGGCGCAAGTCAGCTCACGGGTCTTGGAGAAGTTGCGCGTCACATCCTGGGGCGCAACGTCCGTCTTGGCCGGCCATTAGGCGTCGCCGGTCTTCCCGAGGCTGCCAAAGGTCCGGCATTTGCTGCCGCGGTAGGCCTCTTGATTTATCCGCAAGTCGCCCAGATCGAACAGTTCGAGCACAAGAGCCGTCGATCCGGGTGGGGCGGGCAATCTGGTTATCTGGCCCGTGTCGGTCAGTGGATCAGGGAAAGCTTCTGACGACATGAGCCAAGAAGACGAGAACCAGGAAACGGAGCTGCCGAGCATGGCAGAGGAAATTAGGGAAGAAGAGGCTTCTCCCGTAGCGGGGGCGCCAGTGGGTCGCGAGGATAATATGACCATCAACCTGAAGATGCCCGACATTCAGGAGCTGAAGCCGCGAATTACGGTCTTCGGCGTCGGCGGCGCGGGCGGAAACGCCGTCAATAACATGATCACTGCAGGTCTCCAGGGGTGCGACTTTGTTTGCGCCAACACGGATGCCCAGGCGCTGGCCATGAACCAGTCCGACCGCCTCGTCCAGATGGGCGTGGCTGTTACGGAAGGTCTTGGTGCAGGCTCTCAGCCGGAAGTCGGCTCAGCAGCAGCCGAGGAAGTGATCGACGAAATCAACGATCATCTGTCTGGATCGCACATGGTGTTCATCACCGCCGGTATGGGCGGCGGCACCGGTACCGGCGCTGCGCCCGTTATTGCCCGCGCAGCGCGCGAGCAGGGCATCCTGACGGTCGGTGTTGTTACCAAGCCGTTCCAGTTCGAAGGCGCCCGACGCATGCGCATTGCCGACAGCGGCATTGATGAGCTGCAGCGCAATGTCGACACGCTGATCGTCATTCCAAACCAGAACCTGTTCCGGATCGCCAACGCACAGACGACCTTCGCGGACGCCTTTGCCATGGCCGACCAGGTCCTTTATTCCGGTGTTGCCTGCATCACCGATCTGATGGTGAAGGAAGGCTTGATCAACCTAGATTTTGCTGACGTCCGGTCCGTGATGCGCGGAATGGGCAAGGCGATGATGGGTACAGGCGAAGCCAGCGGCGAGAAGCGTGCACAACAGGCTGCCGAGGCTGCGATTGCGAACCCGCTTCTGGATGAATCATCCATGAAGGGTGCCAAGGGTCTGCTTATCTCGATCACGGGTGGCAATGACCTGACCCTGTTCGAGGTGGACGAAGCTGCAACCCGCATTCGCGAAGAAGTCGACTCGGACGCAAACATCATCCTCGGAGCGACATTCGATGAGACGCTGGATGGCATCATCCGCGTGTCTGTGGTTGCTACCGGGATTGATCGGGAGGAAGGCGCAGCCGCGGCTCCGTTTCCCGCATCAACAACACAGGCTTTGAAGTCGGAAGCGCCTGCCCGGATTGCTGAAATCGCAACATCCAAGCCTGCTGCGGCTCCGGCTGCTGCCAAGCAAATCACTGAAGATGCCGCTGCAAAAGCGGTCGCAAATCTTGAAAAGGAACTTGCGATCCCTGAGCCGACACCGGTTTCCGTTGCCAGCGACCCGGCTGTCGAGATCAAGAAAGTGCAGCCGGTCGCTTCGGGTCTGGCACACAAGTCACCGATGATGGACATCGAAGACGAAACGCCAGCGCGCGTTGTTGAAGATGCTCCGGTCAGCAAGCCTTACATTCCGCCTGCAGCGGAAGAACACAGCCCTGCACCGCGCATGCCGCGCGTTGAAGATTTCCCGCCGATCGCTCAGCGTGAAATCCGGGCACAGAATACCGAAGCACCGGCACAGCAAACTGCGGCTCCGCAGCCTGCACCGGCCCAACCTGCCGCCCCTGCTGCTCAGTTCGATGACAGCGGAGAGGAAGACAGACGGCCAATGGGGCTGCTGCGCCGCCTTGCCAGCGGTCTTGGCCGCCGGGAAGATGAGGAAGACCAGGAACAGGAACTGAGCGCACCTCAGGCCACACGCCCGGCTCCGCAGATGCAGCCTGCTCCTCAGCCAGCTCCACGTGCGCCGCAGCAAAGGCCTGCAGCACAAGGGGCCGCAGGTCAGCTTGACGGCACCGGACGCGCTGCACCCAAGCCGGTTGCCGCCTCAGAAGACGAGCAGTTGGAAATTCCGGCGTTCCTGCGCCGTCAAGCCAACTGATTCGAAACGCGATCTCCTTCCCTGATCGCAACAGCCCGGAGCTCACGCTTCGGGCTGTTTCCGTAACGGAATTGATTTTCGCTTTTAGATCAGTGATTTGCAGGTCTGTGGATCGTTACAAAACGTAATAAAGCTTTATTTCGTTCATAGCTGGTTCGCGACTATCTTGCCCCCAACTCGTGATCGTTAAAAGTTCGTAGACCCGAAAGGGTGATTTTGCGGCTGTCCAGATCACACACTGAAAGGGTAGGGGCTTATGACCGCTTTTGTAGACCGACAGACGACACTTGCAGAACAAGTGACGTTGACCGGTATCGGTGTTCATTCTGGCAAGCCCGCCTCGATCACGTTGATACCGGCCGAAGCCGGCGTCGGAATTGTTTTCACCCGTACAGATCAAGATGACAGCGTTGAGGTTCCAGCTCTCTGGGACAAGGTCTCCGCAACTGCCCTATGCACCGTTCTCGGCGATCCCTCCAAAGACGGGATCTCCACGGTTGAGCACATCATGGCCGCGCTTTTCGGCATGGGCGTCGACAATTTGATTGTTGAAATCGACGGCCCGGAGATGCCGATCATGGATGGCAGCAGTGCTGTCTTCGTGGAAGCCATCGAACAGGTGGGCGTCAAGCGGCTGGATCGCGGTCGCCGTTACCTGAAGGTCAAGAAGGCCGTTCGGGTCGACACCGGCAGTGCCTGGTGTGAATTGCATCCCTATGAAGGCACGAAGTTCGACATTACCATCGACTTCGACACGCCTTTGATCGGGCGCCAGGAATTTTGTTCCGATATGACCCCGGATGTATTCCGTGACGAGCTGTCCCGGGCCCGTACTTTCGGCAATGTCAAAGACGTCGAGCAGCTCTGGAAAATGGGTTTTGCGCTTGGCTCTTCACTGGAAAACTCCGTTGCAATCGCCGAAGACAAGGTTCTGAACCCGGAAGGTACACGCTGGCCCGACGAGTTCGCCCGTCACAAGGCGCTGGATGCGGTTGGTGACCTTGCTCTTGCGGGCTTGCCGATTCTCGGTCTCTACCGCTCCTATAAGGGCGGCCACAAGATGAACCACGCCATTCTGGTCAAGTTGTTCGAGGATCCGGGCTCTTTCGAAATTGTGGAGTCACCGGCCTTCAGGCAGGTGGGTCAGGTTGACAATGGCGGATTGGCCGCAGCAGTTGCTTTCGGCCCGGACGTATCCTGACAGGAATGATATCAAGTTACGGGCCGCTTCATCGAAGCGGTCCTTTTTATTTGGCGGAAAAACTGATCAAATAAGGCACCTTGCCATAAAAAAGCTCAAAAAAACCGTCAGATGGCCGATGAAGGCGTGACGGGGACAGGTGATTTCCGCTAAACACTGCTGTCGACGCAGGAATATGGCCGGAAAGCTGATGGCCGGAAAGCTGATGGCCGGATGGGCGAATGAGCCCGGGAGTATGGGTGTGAACGGAATGGATACTGGTTTCGCTTGGAACGGGACCAAGCGAATGCAATTCTTTCTCAGAATGAGCATACTGGCCTTGCCGGTTGCTTTGGTCGCTTGCGGTGGCAAGGACGACCTTGACGAGCTTGCTCTGAACGACACTCCGCCGGAAGTTCTCTTCAACGAAGGCCTTGCACTTCGCTCTCAAGGAAAGCTTGGCGACTCAACAGAAAAATTTGAGGAGCTGGACAAGCTTTACCCCTATTCCGAATATTCCAAGAAATCGCTGGTGAACCTGGCGTTTCTGAATTATTCGCGCGGCAAGTACACGGAAACAGTTACCGCCGCAAAACGTTTCGTGACACTTTATCCAGGCGATCAGGATTCGGCCTACATGCTCTACCTGGCAGGTCAGAGCTATTTCCGGCAGATGCCCGACATCACGCGCGATCAGGCTGTGACCAGAAAGTCCGCCGCAGCCTTTAACGAACTGATCCAGCGCTATCCTGATTCAGAATATGTTCCGGATGCGGAAAAGAAGCTGCGGATTGTGAAAGACCAGCTCGGCGGCAAGGAAATGCAGGTTGGGCGCTATTATCTGAAAAAGCGCAACTACATTGCTGCCATCAACCGCTTTAAGACAGTCGTCGTGGAGTACCAGACGACCCGGCATGTTGAAGAAGCGCTGTTCCGGCTGACCGAGGCCTATTATGCGCTGGGTGTTGTCAGCGAGGCACAAACGGCCGCCGCTGTTCTGGGTCACAACTACCCGGATACGCAGTGGTACAAGGATGCGTTCTCGCTTCTCAACAAAGGTGGCTATGAGCCGTCTGAAGACAGCGGAAGCTGGATCAGCCGCGCATTCCGCTCGGTCTAGTCTGCATCCACGTAAATCACGTTGAAATGCCTTAACAAGGCTCTGGCAAGACGGCGCGGTCCTCCTATATGGTGGGCCGCGCCGAACTTTTAGGAGCAACCCTTCATGCTGGTCACGCTGTCTATCCGTGACATCGTTCTCATTGACCGTCTTGACCTTGATTTTACGGCCGGAATGTCTGTCCTCACAGGCGAGACCGGTGCCGGTAAGTCTATTTTGCTGGATTCGCTGTCACTTGCGCTCGGTGCGCGCGGTGATGCGGATCTTGTCCGTCATGGTGAAGACCAGGGTCAGGTGACGGCAGTCTTTGATGTTGCTGGCGCTCATCCGGTGCGTGAGTTCTTGCGAGCTAATGATGTCGATGACGACGGTGATGTGATCCTGAGGCGCATACAAACGGCGGATGGGCGAACCCGTGCCTTCGTCAACGATCAGCCGGTCAGCGCGGGACTTTTGAGACAGGCTGGAAGCTTGCTCGTCGAGATACATGGCCAGCATGATGACCGGGCGCTTGTCGATCCCGATAGCCACCGTTCGCTGATCGACCTCTTTGGCGGTCTGACGGCTGATGCAGAAGGTGTTGCTGCGGCCTATTCCGCTTTTCGTTCAGCTGCCAGAGCAGTAAGCGAACATGAGCAACGTATCGAGGCTGCGCGCAAAGAGGCAGACTATCTTCGATCGTCCGTTGATGAACTGTTGCAGCTGAAGCCGGAGCCAGGCGAAGAGCAGCAATTGGCAGAACGCCGTACGGACATGATGCAGGTGGAGAAGATCGCCGGTGATCTCAATGAAGCGTTCGAGACGCTGAACGGATCGGCGTCACCTATCCCGGAACTGGCAAGCCTGCTCAGGCGTCTTGAGCGGAAGGTGGACCAGTTGCCGAGGCTGCTGGGGCAGCCGGTTCGGTCGCTTTCAGAAGCACTGGATCAGCTTGAAGAAACGCGTGGCGGTCTTGAAAGCGCGTTGCGAGAAACGGAGTTCGACCCGCGCGAACTGGAAAGCGTGGAAGAGCGATTGTTTGCGCTGCGGGCCGCCTCCAGAAAATACTCGGTAACTGTCGAGGAGTTACCGGCTCTTTGCGACCGGATGGTCGCTGATCTTGCCGATCTTGATGCCGGTGAAGACAAGCTGGCAGCCCTTGTTGATGCATCCGCTAAAGCCCAATCAAGCTACGACAAGAAAGCAGCGTTCCTATCGCAAAAACGTCGAAAGTCGGCAGCAGCTCTTGAGAAGGCCGTTGAACGGGAGTTGCCGGATCTGAAGCTTGAACGCGCACGCTTTATCGTTGAGATGCAGAGCGAGCCTGAAACCCGGGGCAAAACAGGCATCGACCAGCTGGAATTTCATGTGCAGACCAATCCCGGTACCAAACCCGGACCGCTGATGAAAGTCGCCTCTGGCGGTGAATTGTCGAGGTTTCTCCTGGCTCTGAAAGTGTGCCTCGCGGATAAAGGCACTGCGCCCACGCTTGTTTTTGACGAGATCGACACCGGTGTCGGGGGGGCCGTTGCCGAAGCGATTGGGGTCCGCCTGGCGCGACTTGCCGGTACTGTTCAGGTACTAACGGTCACGCATGCGCCGCAGGTTGCTGCGCGCGCCGAAGGACATTTTCTGATCGCCAAAGAGGCTGCCAAGCCCAACAGGGTGGCGACCCGCGTACAACGAATTGATGATGACCACCGGAGCGAAGAGATCGCTCGTATGTTGGCGGGCAGCGTCATTACCGAAGAAGCAAGGGCAGCGGCCCGCAAACTCCTGACAGCCGCGGAATAGAGAGACGCTCATGGCAGACACCGTTGAGACCTCCACGATAGATGTTGACGCGCTGACACCGGATCAGGCCGCGGTCGAGTTGAAGCGGCTTGCATCGGAAATTGCCGAGCATGACCGCAGATATCACCAGGAAGACGCTCCATCTATTTCCGATGCGGACTACGATGCCTTGCGCAGACGGAATTCAGCAATTGAGGAGCGGTTTCCCGCTCTGGCTGTTGAAGATGGCCCCTCTACACAAGTGGGGGCAGCACCCGCATCCGGGTTTGGCAAGATTACGCATCGTGTACCGATGCTGTCATTGGACAATGCCTTCAACGATGATGATGTGCGTGACTTCGTTGGCCGGGTCCGGCGGTTTTTGAAATTCGATCCACTTCAGGGTGTTCTTGGTGTGACGGCCGAACCGAAGATTGACGGCCTGTCCCTGTCGCTGCGTTTTGAAAACGGTGAACTGGTTTATGCAGCAACGCGCGGAGACGGAACCACCGGCGAGAATGTCACGGCCAATGCGCGAACCATAAAGGATATCCCCCAAACGCTTGCAGGTGAGGTGCCCGCAGTTGTTGAAATTCGGGGCGAAGTCTATATGGCGCACAAGGATTTTCAGGCCCTGAATGAGCGCATGGATGCCAATGGCGGCAAGGTCTTTGCCAATCCGCGCAACGCAGCCGCCGGTTCTCTACGCCAGTTGAAGTCCGAAATCACGGCTTCCAGACCCTTGCGTTTCTTTGCGTATGCGTGGGGTGAGATGAGTGCGATGCCCGCCGAAACTCAGTTCGGCATGGTTGACCAGCTCAAGGACTGGGGCTTTCAAATCAACCCTTTGATGAAGCGCTGTGAAACCGTTGAGGAACTTCTTGGTGTCTACCATGGCATTGAAGAAAGCCGCGCGCAGCTCGACTATGATATCGATGGCGTCGTTTATAAGGTCGACCGGCTTGATTTGCAGGAACGGCTCGGGTTTGTGTCCCGGTCACCCAGATGGGCAATCGCACACAAGTTTCCTGCCGAACAGGCATTCACTGTTTTGAATGATATCGAAATTCAGGTTGGCAGAACCGGCGCTCTGACACCGGTTGCCAAACTGGAACCCATCACCGTTGGGGGCGTTGTCGTCTCCAATGCGACCTTGCACAACGAAGATTACATCAAGGGCATAGGTCAGGACGGAGAACCCATCCGCGAGGGCAAGGACCTGCGGATCGGAGACACGGTCAAGATCCAGCGCGCGGGTGACGTTATTCCCCAGATCGTCGATATCGACCTCGACAAGCGCCCGGCTGACGCAGTTGCCTTTGAATTCCCAACCGTCTGCCCTTCCTGTGGCAGTCATGCGGTGCGGGAGAAGAATGAAAAGACAGGTCGGGTTGATGCGGTCCGCCGGTGCACTGGCGGGCTCATTTGTCCAGCTCAGGCAACGGAGAAGCTGAAACACTTTGTTTCACGCAATGCCTTCGACATTGAGGGCTTCGGCGACAAGCAGGTCGATGCCTTTTACCAGGACGGCCTGGTGATGACGCCGGCGGATATCTTCACATTGGAAGAACGGGACAAGCGGTCGCTGACCAAATTGCGCAACAGGGAGGGTTGGGGTGCCCTGTCGGCCAAGAACCTTTTCGAAGCGATCAATGCGCGCCGCGATATTGACCTGCATCGCTTCATCTTCGCACTTGGTATTCGACACGTAGGCGAGGGGAACGGCAAATTGCTGGCCAGAGCCTACGGATCGTGGCAGGCGTTTTATGAAGCCATGCAGGCAGCTCATGATACTTCAGGCGAGGCCTTTGCCGACCTGAATGACATAGATGGAATCGGGCATATTGTTGCAGACGCGCTGGTCGAGTTTTTTGCAGAACAAAGAAACCGCGCCCAGCTTGATGCATTGCTGGAAGAGGTGAGGCCCAGAGAGGCCGAGAAGATCGATGCCACAGGATCACCCGTAGCTGGAAAGACTGTCGTCTTTACCGGCTCGCTGGAGCGGATGACCCGGGAAGAAGCGAAAGCGATGGCGGAGCGATTTGGGGCCAAAGTATCGGGCTCGGTTTCGAAAAAGACCGATCTTGTGGTGGCTGGTCCCGGGGCTAGATCAAAGCTGAAGAAGGCGCAGGATCTGGATGTTGAAGTCATCTCCGAGGATGACTGGTTTGATCTTGTTGGCGCATAGGCGAAGGCGTTGATGATCGGTCAACTGATCGCAGAACACCCGCGACGCATTGACACCAACCTGGGGCGGTACGCATTTTCCCGCCAAATAAGTTGCTGATCATCGGCGGTCTCACGGCGTGAAACTAGCGTGAAATTGCGCCCCGAGAATCCCCTCCGGCAAGTCACATCTGCGCGAAAGAATCTTCATCTGACATTGTACGTATTGATACTAATGACAGGGGTGGAAAAACTCGATCTGCTACCTGAAATTGATACACTTGGCGAATGGCTTGTTTTGTGTCGGAAATTGCCAAGTTTGCAGCTAACGTTAAGTAACAAGTAACACGCTCCCTCCAATTCTAAGGAACGTAATTCTGTTCTGGAGGGGGATGCGATGATGAAGCGCATTAAGGTGCAAATCGGGCTCCTTGCAATTGTTCCGATGCTCGCCGTGATCGGTTTCGCGGCTTTGAGTGTTTATGAAAAGTCTGTCGAACTGTCTCATCATGAATTCATGAGGCCATTGACCCGGATTGCTGAAGATGCCGGCAATCTCGTTCACGAGCTTCAAAAAGAGCGGGGGATGAGCGTTGCGCTCATCAAGTCGGATTATGACCCGGCTGCTCGCGCTAAACTTGATGCACAGCGGCCGAATGTCGATGCGGCATTGAAGATGTTCGATGATCACCTTGCCGCAATTGATCTCAATGACGAGGCATTGCTTGCCGATCTTCAGCATGTTGCGGAGGAAGTGCACAAGACCGACGCGTTCCGGCAGGCTATTGACGCGAAAAAATTTACGGCTGGCGATGTGGTCAAGAACTACACGCACGAAGTTCATGAGTTGATCCATGTGGTGGGGATTACCACCGAATCCAGCCCGTCTCCTGAGATCACAACTGAGCTCCTTGCCTATCTGACACTGGTTGAAGCTATGGAGTCCGGTGGTCTGGAAAGGGCAACGGGTGCAGCTCTGCTGAACGAGTTCAATCTGACCGGCGAAGTCAATCTTCAGACCTACAAGTCAGTCGTCACGCATTATGGCGGCGAGAAGGCTTTCCTGAAGGAATTTCTCTCGATCGCCACAAAAGAGCAAAAGACACTCTGGGAAAACACGGTCAAGGGTGAACCAGTTGAAGAGACGTTGGTTTGGCGAAAGGCTATTCACGACTTGCCGGCAACCAAGGATGCGAAAGGCATTGAAGGCGCTGCCTGGTTTGCCAAGGCGACTGAACGTCTGAACCTCATCAAAACGGTCTCTGATGACTTCATCCATCGCGCCGAAGCGGCTGCCGATACTGACGCAGCCCGACTGAATTCCGAAATCTTCGTTCTGGCAACGATCGCCGTTGGTTTTGTTGCGGCTACACTGGCACTTGTTGTCTGGCAGGTTATGGCGATCACGCAGATGCTGAGCCGCCAGCGTGATGCCATCACCGAACTGGCCGAGGGCAATCTGGACGTGATTGTGTCCGACACAGATCGCCCTGATGAAATTGGCGATATTGCCAGAGCTTCGGAGGTTTTTCGCGACAAGCTTATACATCAGCAGCAACTCGAAGAAGCTGCCGAGGCTGATCGCATCAAACGCCGCGAGAGGCGGACTCAGCTCGAAAACGCCATCCGGCATTTCGAGACATCCGTGACAACCATCCAGGAACAGCTTTCCGGCGAGACCAGAGGTGTTCAGGACAGTGCCGGTGAAATGCTGACGATTGCTCTTCATGCCGACGAGAGCGCGCGCGCTGCAAACTCGGCAACGGAAGAGGCAACCACCAACGTTCAGACCGTTGCGTCTGCTGCGGCGGAACTGTCGGCGTCCATCGGCGAGATTTCCCGCCAGGCCGGAACGGCCATGCAGATCTCAGCGTCTGCTTCTGAAACGGCGGTTGCGGCCGATAAGGATATCTCCATCCTCGCGGAAACGGCCGACAAGATCGGCGAAGTCGTCGAGATCATCCGTGCCATTGCCGAGCAGACAAATCTGTTGGCTTTGAACGCGACAATTGAGGCGGCGCGTGCCGGTGAAGCCGGCAAGGGGTTTGCCGTTGTGGCAGCGGAAGTGAAAGAGCTTTCCACCCAGACAGCACGTGCGACCGATGAGATCGCCAGCCAGATTTCCGGCATTCAGGGATCGACCCAGAAATCGGTCGCCGCAATCCGTGACATCGTCGAGAAAATCGAAGAAGTGCGCGGTGTCACCGAGACGATTTCGGCTTCCGTTGACGAGCAGAATGCTGCAACGAGCGAAATCACGCAAAGCATCACCTTTGCTTCTGATGGCGCTTCAGCCGCGGCAAGCAACGTTGCCGGTGTCTCGGGTTCAATTGATCAGACACGCCAGAAATCGGAAACGCTGAGCCAGTCCGCTGAACAGCTGGGGCTGGTTGCCAATGACCTTTCCGACGCTGTCGGGGCGTTCCTGAACGAGGTTCGCGAAGACGAAGCGGCCTGATCTTCAGGAAACAGTCAATTTGAGCGGGGCGGTACTTTGGTGCCGCCCCGTTTTCTTTGTGGGATCATGGCAACCAAGACCTGGGCGGCACGACGAGCCTGATTGTGGGGTGCCTACGAAACTGCCCTTGGTTTGGAAACTCTCTCTCGAGATTTGCCTCTGACCATCAAGAGGCAGGAAGTTGCCCTTTGAGACCGCCAGCCCAACCAATTATTCGAGCTCGTTTACAGCTTTATCTTGTCCCCACGAAATCCTAATCTTCCGCCTCGCCACACTCGGTTTGTTGCTATATTGTTCTCAGCGAACATTTTGATGTAATCGGACCCAAAAATCATGGCAGACCCTGACGGGTATGACGATCCGTTTGATGATCCTTTTCAGCCGATCGGCACCAGGGCGGAGCCCGCAGCAGCACCTGCAAGGCCTGCTGGAGGGATCGCTGCCCGCGCCATGGCGGCGCGTCAAGCGCCCGACTACCTGACAGGTCTCAATCCGGAACAGCGGCTTGCTGTCGAAACAACGGAAGGCCCTGTGCTTGTACTGGCAGGTGCCGGAACAGGGAAAACGCGGGTACTGACCACGCGTATTGCCCATATTCTAGCAACGGGTCGCGCGCGTCCTTCCGAAATCCTGGCCGTCACGTTCACCAACAAGGCGGCGCGGGAAATGAAAGAGCGCATCGCGGGCTTTGTTGGCGGTAACGTCGAAGGCATGGCCTGGCTCGGGACGTTCCACTCGATCTGCGTCAAGATTCTGCGAAAACACGCCGAACTTGTCGGGCTTAAATCCAGCTTTTCCATTCTCGACACGGATGATCAGATCCGTTTGATCAAGCAGATCATTCAAGCCGAGGGACTGGATGACAAGCGTTGGACAGCCCGTGCGTTTGCAGGAATGCTCGATGGCTGGAAAAACCGTGCGCTTGGACCAGACGACATTCCCGAAGGCGAGGCGCGCGCATTTGCCAATGGCAAGGGGCGCAAGCTTTACGAGGAGTATCAGGAGCGTTTGTCGATCCTCAACGCCGCGGATTTTGGCGATTTGCTGCTGCATGTCATCACGCTTTTCAAGACCCGGCCGGATGTTCTGAAGGACTATCAGCACCGGTTTCGCTATATGCTGGTCGATGAGTATCAGGACACGAACATAGCACAGTATCTCTGGCTGCGACTGCTGGCACAGGGCAACCCGAATGTGTGCTGCGTAGGCGACGATGACCAGTCGATTTATGGCTGGCGTGGGGCGGAAGTTGATAACATTTTGCGCTTTGAACATGATTTCAAGGGCGCCGAGGTTGTCCGCCTTGAGCGGAATTACCGGTCCACCAGTCATATTCTGGCCGCGGCTTCCCATCTCATTTCCTTCAATGAAGGGCGGCTCGGCAAAACGCTTTTCACTGATTTCAACGAGCCGGATCATGATCTGGTTTCAGTCGCTTCCGTTTGGGATTCAGAAGAAGAAGCCCGCACCATCGGCGACGAAATTGAGGCGCTGCAGTCCAAAGAGCATGTTCTCAATCAAATGGCGGTGCTCGTCCGTGCTTCCTTCCAGATGCGCGAGTTTGAAGATCGTTTTGTAACCCTGGGATTGAACTATCGGGTGATTGGTGGTCCCAGGTTTTACGAACGCATGGAAATTCGCGATGCCATGGCCTATTTCCGGTGCGTCGCGCAGCCGGCAGATGACCTGGCATTTGAACGCATCGTCAATACGCCGAAGCGTGGACTGGGTGACGCCACACTCAAACTCGTTCATGGCCTTGCCCGTGCCGAACGCATTCCTTTGATGCAGGCCGCAGCGCAATTGATCGACACTGAAGAGCTGAAGCCGAAGCCTCGCAATGCACTCAAAAATGTGCTCGACAATTTCGAGCGCTGGCGGAACCAGCTTGAACAGGTCAAACACACCGAACTTGCCGAAATCATTCTGGACGAGAGCGGTTACACGGAAATGTGGCGTCAGGACCGGTCGGCCGAGGCGCCTGGAAGGCTCGACAACCTGAAAGAACTCGTTCGCTCCATGGACGAGTTTGAATCTCTCAGCGGCTTTCTGGAGCATATCTCGCTGGTGATGGATCGGGACAGTGCGGATGCAAGCGACGCCGTTTCCATCATGACACTGCATTCGGCCAAGGGGCTCGAGTTCGACACTGTGTTCTTGCCGGGATGGGAAGAAGGTCTCTTTCCCCACCAGCGTGCCCTCGATGAGAGTGGCCGGGCAGGGCTGGAGGAGGAGCGCAGGCTTGCCTATGTCGGCATTACCCGCGCCAAGAAACGGGCAAAGATCTACTTTGCCTCCAATCGCCGGATTCACGGATTGTGGCAATCCACGGTGCCTTCCAGGTTCCTGGACGAATTGCCAGCGGACCACGTCGAGATTGCCGAACCGTCTTCAAATTATGGCGGGTATGCAGGTGGCGGTTATGGGCCATCGCGTTTTGACCACAATGACCCTTTCGAACGCGGCAGTTATTCGACGCCCGGCTGGCAACGGGCACAGCGTGCCAAGCAAAACTCGGACGGTTTTTCAGAAGGTGGTGGACGCGGCTACAAATCCGCCCGCATGAAGCGGCAGGGACCTTTGACCATAGAAGGAGAGCTTGTTGCAAAATCCGTCAGCGAAACACCGTCGGAATTCTCCCTCGGTGAGAGGGTTTTCCATATCAAGTTCGGTTATGGCGCGATCAAATCGATCGAAGGAAACAAGCTGACCATCGATTTTGAGAAGGCCGGTGTGAAGAAGGTCATCGACAGTTTCGTGGAACGGCATTGAGGGCTGCCCGATCTCGGCATTTTGCTAAAGATCCGTGCCCTTCGGTTTGATCAGCAGGTTTCTCTCATTCAGATATGGATGAATCTCGACAGCTTCTCTCAGTAGCTTTTGACCGAGCTTTGCGCGTCCCATGCTGAGGAAGATCATCGCTTTGCCTGAGAGGGCCCCAAAGTGCCTGGGTTCGAGCTCCAGCACACGGTCAATGTCTTCAAGGCTTTCGTCGTAGTTGCCTTGCAAAAACAACACAAAGGCGCGCTGGTTCCAACCTTCCGAATAGTCGGGTGCTTCTTTTACCACTTCATCAAGGATGTCTTTTGCACCTTGAAAGTCATAGATGCCGCGCCGGCTCATGGCCTCATCAATGCTTTCTCGTATGC
This sequence comes from Labrenzia sp. THAF82, assembly GCF_009363435.1. Lineage (GTDB taxonomy): Bacteria > Pseudomonadota > Alphaproteobacteria > Rhizobiales > Stappiaceae > Roseibium > Roseibium porphyridii. Next base: position 2,348,566 of record NZ_CP045354.1, read on the forward strand.
CCGGGGTCGGGGCAGCGTTCAGCCAGGATTCCCAGATCTGGTTCTCGATCTTCTTGGCTTCCACTTCATTGGGAGCATTCTTGAGAGCGCGGAACAATGTGTCCTGCTCTGTTGTCGCATTGGCGGCCTGCGGTGGAACAGTCAAAAGCATTATAGCCGTGGCAATGGCGGCCATAACCCAATACGGAGAGTGGTTTCTCGCAAGTGTGGACATGGATCCTCCCGTTTCTCTCTTCTTTAGAGATGGGGCGGAACAGGGATTTGCCCAGGCTTTTGCTGAGGCTCCACTGGAATGTGAATGGCCGGGCCGCTATACCGCTGGCCTTGTGGCCATTTCAACAAGGCGTGAGCGAACATGAAAACCATTCGGGTGCGGATTACAGCCGAGGAACTGGAAGCCAAACGAATTTCTGACATTCTGGAACGTGCATTCGAGGATGAAGGCAATCCGGTGACGGTTTACGAGGCTTCGTCTGACGGGAGGGTCTGGGCAGCTGAGGTCTTGTTGTTTGAGGTTTCGCCCGAGGAAGCAGAGGCAACCGTTCGCGATCGCGTTGGTGCCGACGCATTTGCCGCTCCGCTTGAAGCTGAGGAACTACCTGATATCAACTGGGTTGAAAAGAGCCTAGAAGGACTTAAGCCAGTTCGGGCCGGGCGGTTTCTGGTTCATGGAAGCCACGACCGGGACAAGGTCCTGCCGGGCGCTATCGGGCTGGAGATCGAGGCAGCTCTTGCGTTTGGAACCGGACATCACGGGACCACTGCAGGATGCCTGGAGGAAATTGATCGGCTGCTTTCACTGCGTGAGTATGACAGCATCCTGGATTTGGGCACCGGCACAGGCGTTCTTGCGATTGCTGCTGCATTGAAATCCAGACAAATCGTGCTGGCCACAGACATCGACCCGGTCGCTACCCAGACTGCTCTTCAAAACGCCCGTCTCAACGGCGCAAGTCATCTGGTCCGTGGGTTTACGGCAAACGGCATGGATGACCGACGTTTCGGACTTTACGGTCCGTTCGACCTCGTGATTGCCAACATATTGGCGCGACCCTTGATGAAAATGGCCAAATCCATTGGGCAACAGATGACCCAAACAGCGACACTGGTCCTGTCCGGTCTTCGCGTGGAAGACGGGCCCAGGATCCTGTTCGCTTATCGATGCCAGGGATTTGTGCTGGACCGACGGCGTGAGAAAGATGGTTGGTTGACACTCACACTGGTGCGCGGCCGTAATTTGGCCTGAAGCGCATCGATATGCCTATTTTGGCCCCGTGAAACAACAAAAAAGCCCGCCGTGACAAACGGCGAGCTTTAGAATGTGCACAGTTCTCTATCTTGTCCTGAGCCCAAACCGGCAATCAGATCAGAAGCCAGTGGTCGTAGACCCTTCACGCTCAAGCTCATCACGGTCATAGCCGTGTGCAGCGAGCGTCGCGTCGTCGAGAGACAGCAGGTAACCGTTGACATAGCGGCGTGCCTGAACAGAGCGGGCCTCAACCATGCGATCGAATGCGCGGCGCATGAAGCCGTTGCGGGTGGATGTCGTCGTTTTCATGGTCATTTTCTCAATCCCATTTGGAGTTTTGAGAGCTTCCCTAGGGAGCCACGTCTTTCTTGTTGTGTTGATCCCTATATGCGCCTTTGCCGTTGAGTCTGGTAGGCCTGATTGCGCATGACTGCTCTGCGTCTCTCGCATATGCGAAATAGATGGTGCATCGCACTGTAGGTGCGATTTTCATTCTCGTTTGGGTGCTTGGGAGGAAAAATTATCTGGCTTGATCCCTAGCTGCGGGCAAATTACCGTGCCGCCATGTTTCAATCTTTTGAAGATCTCAGCGATCCTTCCTGCGGAGCGCCGCATGCGGCTCTCCTGCGGGCTGAACTTGGCCGTCTTGGCCTAGATGGCTTTTTGATACCGCGTGCCGACGCCCATCAGGGTGAATATGTGCCCCCACATGATTGCCGGCTTCAGTGGTTGACCGGATTTACAGGTTCGGCGGGAGTTGCAGCAGTACTCGATGATCAGGCAGCTATTTTCGTCGATGGTCGATACACTATCCAGGTGCGTGAGCAGGTCGATATGGCAGTGTTTCCGGCTGCACACTTGATTACCGATCCCGTCACGGCGTGGCTCGCATCTAGATTGAAGCCCGGGCAAAAACTTGGTGTCGACGCGATGCTTCATACGGTTCGTGAAGTGCGCCGGCTTCGGGAAGTCTGCGAGACTGCGGGCGCGGAGCTTGTGACGCTGGATGAAAATCCGATCGATGCGATCTGGATCGACCGACCGGACCCTCCGCTCGGTAAGGTAAAGCTTTATCCCCTGGAACTCGCCGGGAAGGCATCTGAGGGCAAAATTGCCGAAATTCAGGCAGCGCTTTCGGAAAAGAAGGCAGATTCCTGTGTGCTGACCCAGCCCGATTCAATCGCCTGGTTGCTGAATATCCGTGGCTCTGATGTCACTCACACGCCTTTGCCTTTGTCGTTCGCAACTGTTCCGTCAACCGGCAAACCGTCTCTTTATATCGACAGTCGCAAGCTTTCCAACTCGGTGCGCGATGCACTTTCCGAGCTGACTGATCTGGCTGAACCCGGTGAGTTTATGGAAGGGCTCAAAGCGCTTGGCCGAGACGGCGCAAGCGTCATGATTGACCCATCGCTGGCAGGCATCGGCATTGCAGATGCAATAAGCGATGCCGGAGGATCCTTGATCGAAGCTCAGGACCCGGTGCTTTTGCCGAAGGCAGTCAAGAACGATGTGGAGTTGAAGGGTGCTCGCGAGGCCCATATCCGCGATGCTGCGGCCTATATCAAGTTCTTGTGCTGGTTCGACGAGGAAGCTCCGAAAGGCGAACTGGACGAAATTGGTGTTGCTGAAAAACTTGAGGAATTTCGGCGGGACACCGGTGTTCTGAAAGACATTTCCTTCGATACGATCTCCGGTGCCGGGCCGAATGGTGCCATTTGCCACTACAGGGTCAGCCATAGCAGCAACTTGAAAATTCCGATGGGAAAACCGTTCCTCATCGATTCTGGTGCGCAGTTCGAAGACGGAACAACCGATATCACCCGCACGCTTGCGGTGGGCGACGTTACGGCTGACATGAAAAGGCACTATACGCTCGTGCTGAAAGGCCATATCGCCATTTCGACCGCGCGTTTTCCGGAAGGGACGACCGGCGCTCAACTCGATACGCTCGCCAGGATCGATCTCTGGCAGGCCGGGCTTGATTTCGATCACGGCACGGGTCATGGGGTGGGGGCCTACCTCAGTGTCCATGAAGGACCACAGCGCATTGCTAAGACAGGTACAGCCCCTTTGAAGCCAGGTATGATCCTGTCGAACGAACCTGGTTATTACCCGGCTGGAGAATACGGTATCCGGATTGAAAACCTGGAGATCGTTACCGAAGCACGGGACATAGCCGGAGGTGAGCGACCGATGCTGGGGTTTGAAACGATCACCTTGGTCCCGATGGACCTTCGACTGGTGGATGTTGCCCTCTTGACCGACAAAGAACGCTCTTGGCTGAACCGCTATCATGATCGTGTGCGTAGCGAGATAGGCCCATTGGTTGGGGCAAAAGAACGCATCTGGCTGGAACAAGCCACAAAGACAATCTAGTATTGCCGGAGCCGGAGAAATCCGGCTTCGTTTCGAAAATTATTTAATTGCAGTTTGCTATCGATAGGTGACCTCGTGCGCGCCGCAGAAATACTGAAGATGCCTTATTACGCCGCGGCTTTGGCAACCGGGGCGAAATCCTTTTGCGACAATCCGCTCATAGGCAGCCGACGCCTGAATGAGGCCGGGCTCCATGTACACCGCATCAAACTTGCGGAAAAACTGGCGGATTTTCGTCGACGCCAACTCAAACATCTGTTGCCAGAAGAAGACCGGATTGCTTATGAGCGCGACGGTTTCATAGCAAAGCCAGGGCTCTTGACGGATGACGAACTTGCGGGCATTCGGCAGGAAGTCGAGACGACGCGCTTCCATGCATGGGATATGCGCCAAGGCAATGCTGTAACGCGCTTTATTCCGCTACCTCCAAATGTTTTGAAAGACCTTCCGTTTCTGAAAGCGCTTGTGTGGAGCAAGCCGTACCAGAACGGCCTGCGGTATCTGGCTTCCACCAATGGGGACCCGTTGGTTTATCTTCATATTGTGATGACTGATCCGGACAGCAAAAAGCGTGCTGATCCGCAAACGGCTTTTCATTCCGATACATTCCATCAGACCGCCAAATCCTGGTTTTTTCTCTACGATATTGACGATGCGGAAGGGCCGTTCACTTACATTCCGGGGTCTCATCGTCTTACCGAAGAACGGCTGAGTTGGGAGCGAGAGCAAAGCCTTGTCGCAGCTGAAAACAAGAACAAGCTTCACGCAAGAGGATCGTTCAGGTTGCGGGCGGACGAGTTGAGCCGACTGAACTACCCTCAACCCACCCGGTTCGCGGTTCCGGGAAATACGCTCGTCGTGGCTGATACGCACGGTTTTCATGCGCGGGCATCGAGTGACCGTCCCTCAGTAAGGGTCGGTATTTATGGTTCCTTGCGTCGCAATCCGTTCCTTCCCTGGGCAGGTCTTGATCCGCTCAATCTGCCGGGTATTCGAGGACAACAGGCTCGACTGTTTGTTGCCATGAAAGATCGAGAGGCACGGAAGAACGGGCGCGCCTCACATATGTATGCCGGTAAGGTTCTTCCAACGGAACCGCCAGCGTCTTAAGAATCTGGCACGTCCAAGTGTCAGTTGTGCTCTTCCTTCGTGGCCTTGATCAACGCGGCGTTGAAATAGCGCAGGCCTCTCACGTGCCGGGCCATACCAATAACCTTGGTGGCATCGCCCTTGCGCACCACTGGGAGTGCCGCCTTGCCGCAGGAATCAAAGCTTTTCAGGGCACTTTCCAGCGAATCCGTGTCGTGTAGATAGGGACCGTCTTCACCTGGATTGAAAATACGCTCTTCTTCCTTTTCCGGAGGCGGATCCATGAAGTCGCGAACCTTTACGGTCTCACTCAGGAATTGGTGAACGCCTTCGTTCACGAAGCAGCCGCGCATCCCCAATTGCCAATGAAAATAGGATTTGCCGTGAACGGCCTGCGTCAGTCCGGTTGATATCGAAACTGCAAGCAGCAAGGCTATGGAGAGGGCATAACCACCGGTCAGCTCGAACACGATCACTGTTGTTGAAAATGGCGCTCCAAGCACCGCAGCAGCAACTGCTCCCATGCCAAGGATCGCATATAGACCATGACTGGACGCCATTTCCGGAAAAGCGGAGGCTGCGATCAGTCCAAAGGCGCCACCTGTCATGGCGCCTAGATAGAGGGACGGCGAAAATATGCCGCCGCCGAACCGGGAGGCAAGGGTGATGGCTGTTGCGGCGGTCTTGACCACAAGAAGCGTGAGCATGGTCTGAATTGTCAGCTCGTGTTTCAGAGCAAGGTCGGTCGCCTCATATCCAACGCCGAGAACTTCCGGAAAGAAGATGCCAATTGCACCGACAGCCAGACCGCCAAGCACCGGACGGAACCACAACGGCATTGAGATGTTACGTGCGGTCCAGTCCGTGCCAATCAATGCGAATTGAAATGCGATAGCCACGGCTGCACAAGTCAGCCCCAGAAGAGCGAACGCGGGGATCTCCAGATAAGAGGAAATCTCATATTGGGGAATTTCAAACGCGGCGACATTCCCGAACCAGAGCCGGGATAGCAACGTCCCAACCACCGATGCCAGAACAATGGGTACGAAGGCCGAAACAGCGTAGTGGCCGAGTACAACTTCATGGGCGAACAAAACGCCGGCAATGGGAGCGTTGAACGACGCAGAGACGCCGCTGGCGACCGCGCAGGCCAGCATCACGCGTCGTCCGGCGTCCGGCAGATTGAAGAAATTGCAAACAGCAGTGCCGAGCGTTGCGCCCAGATGAACAACAGGTCCTTCGCGTCCGGCGCTTGCGCCGCCTCCGAGAGAAATGGCTGTGACAACCGCGGACCAGAGGCCTGCGCTGAGTGGCAAGCCCCGCCCGCCATGCGCACGTGCCTCAATCACGTCAGCCACGCCCCCTGCGCGCTGTTGAGGGTGGAAACGATGAAGGATCCAACCAACAAGCAGTCCCGCGAACGCCGGTGCCAGCAAGATGACCCACCAGGGTTGTTGCCGTGCTGCCTGAATGGTCAACTCGGTAACTGTTCCAAGCCAAGGCCATTGGATCAACCCGATTGCCGTCCGAAAGGCAATTGCAGCAAAAGCCACCAACGCGCCGACGGCAATAGCCAAGAACCAGATGAGAGGGAGTTTGTTGCCGCGAAACTGGCGCAGGTTTGGAGTAATCCAGCTGATGAGGATTTTGGGAAGCTGACCGGCTGTTTCTATTATTTTACGCATCAGTCATGGCACATGGAGCGGAATTCCTGCTTTTGAGCATTTTGCCCGAGTCGCAGCAAATAACTAGTCGCCCGACGACACTTTGAACGTTAAATCGCGTCACAAAACTTCAATTTTGAGAAAAGGTTGCCTCGAGAGCGATATCCTGATGCTTGGCAGACCTCATTTCGCAATTTCAATGCGTCTACCGCTGCGCTCCGGTCGCGGCAGGTTTTCATGGGCCTTGGCAAGACCTGCCAGGTTCTGAAAGACGTCTTTTGGCCAATCAGCAACCCTTCTGGCCGACAAGTCTACATGGAGGCTCATCTGTTCCATGGTGGCTGACAGCCAGTTCTCATCTGCGTTCCAGAGTTCCTGATAAAAGTGGGCACGCTTGTTGTCGAAGTCGATCAGCTGAAGTGTTGCTGTCACGGGCATCCCGGCACTGAGTTCGCGCAGATAACAAACGTGAGTTTCAGCTGTGAAAAATGAGGCGTTTCTTGTTTTCGCGTAGTCGGGGCCAAGGCCCAGCCCAAGGAAGATTTCATCAACGGCTCTGTCGAACAAAACGTTGTAGTAAGCCATGTTCAGATGACCGTTGTAGTCGATCCAGTCTTCCTGGACGAACATGACGTTGCTCCTGATCGGATGTTGTTCCCATTCCACCGTCATTGTCAGCACCTTTATCCACTTCGCCACATACAGTGTCTTAACACGCAACTTCCACTTTGACCTTTTGGGGATCTGCTCACATATTCTGCGTTAGCAAGCAGGGCGACCGCCAACAACCCTGACCCGTGGAGGATGGAATACATGTCTGATTTGGCAACCGCATTGGATGACGTGCAAGACGCCAGTCAGCCTGAACGTTTCAGTACGGCACTGTCGCAACTGAGCGATCTTTTCGGTGAGCGGTTTTCAACTTCGCATGCGCTTCGAGAGCAGCATGCCCACACAACGACTTGGCTGAAAAACCAGCCACCCGATGCGGTCATCTTCGCCCTGTCGACGGAAGAAGTTGCGAAGGCAGTCCGGATTTGCTCAGCGCATCAGGTCCCGATTATCCCCTTCGGCACGGGATCGTCGTTGGAAGGCCATGTCAACGCGCCGTCCGGCGGCGTCTCGATCGACCTCTCCAGGATGGACAAGGTACTGGAAGTCAATAGCGAGGACCTGGATTGCCGGGTTGAAGCGGGCGTCACGCGCAAGACATTGAACAGCTTCATCCGCGATACGGGATTGTTTTTTCCAATTGATCCTGGCGCGGATGCGAGCCTTGGCGGCATGGCGGCAACGCGTGCATCCGGGACAAACGCGGTCCGCTATGGGACGATGAAAGACGCAGTCCTTGGCTTGACGGTCGTGACTGCGGACGGTCGAATTATTCGCACTGGTGGACGCGCGCGAAAGTCTTCTGCCGGCTACGATCTAACCCGGCTTTTCGTTGGGTCGGAGGGAACGCTCGGGATCATTACGGAGCTAACGCTCCGACTGCACGGTCAACCCGAAGCGATTTCAGGCGGTGTCTGTCCTTTCCCTGACGTACAGTCTGCATGCAATGCGGTTATTGCGACAATTCAGATGGGATTGCCTGTTGCACGGATCGAACTGATGGACAGTCTTCAGGTGAAGGCGTGCAACGCGTATTCGAAGCTTGAGTTGGCCGAGACGCCGACATTGTTTCTTGAATTCCATGGATCTGAAGCCAGCGTTCGGGAACAATCCGAGACCTTTTCAGCCATTGCTGAGGAAATGGGCGGGGGCCCGTTTGACTGGGCCACGCTTGCCGAGGACAGGTCAAAGCTCTGGGCAGCGCGTCATGATGCATATTGGGCAGGCAAGTCGTTGAAGCCGGATGCACAGATCATGGTGACGGACGTTTGCGTGCCGATCTCCAGGCTTGCTGATTGCGTTTCGGCAACAGCAGAAGATATCCGTTCTGAAGGGTTTCTGGCCCCCATCGTTGGTCATGTCGGCGATGGCAACTTTCATGTTCAGATCCTGGTCAATCTCGATGATCCAGAGGAAAAGCGCAGGACGGAAGCATTCGTGGAACGCCTCGCCATCCGTGCCATCGATATGGGGGGAACCTGTACTGGTGAACACGGTGTTGGCCAGGGCAAGCAGAAGTACCTGCGCCGGGAGCATGGCGAAGCACTTGATGTGATGCAGGCCTTAAAACAGGCGCTTGATCCGGGCAATGTTATGAATCCGGGCAAGATACTGCCGCAGTCGTGATATTGTATCGAATCAGATCGCTAAGCTTCGGTGGCCAATTGCGGTTGTCCGCCGGAGCACAGACAGTTTTATGTTACTGTGTTTGCAGTGCAGCACAGATAGGCTAAATCTATCCCGCATGACTTACGGTGACCCGGGAGCACAAGGAGACAAGGCCTGAACTCCGTCTATATCACATTGGGAATTACCGTCATTCTGGTGCTGGTTGCCGCACTGGTAGGGCCGTTTTTTGTCGACTGGACCAACTATCGTTCCACTTTTGAGACCTATGCAGAGCGTGCATTGGGCCACAGGGTAACGGTGCTCGGTGAGGCGGATCTGCGTTTGCTTCCGGCGCCGTCCATCAGTTTTTCCGATGTTCGCGTCGGTGAGGCAGAAGATCCGCTTCTTGTTGTGTCGCAATTCAATGTTCGGATCGAATTGCCGCCGCTTCTGAAAGGCGAGATCCGCGTTCTTGACATGGAGCTCGACCGTCCGCACTTGACGCTTTCTCTCGACGAAGGTGGACGACTGGACTGGCTGACGGCAATCACCTCCAGCGGGGCATTGTCCAAACTGCCGCCAGAAGACATCGCCTTTGAAAAAGTGACTGTACGCGACGGTGCTCTCTCGGTGATCGACGCCCGCTCCGGAGAGACCCACAGGATCGACAATGGCAACCTTGCTGTAAGTGCCCGCTCCCTGGCTGGTCCATTCAAAGCGGCAGGAAGTCTTTCGATCAACGGCGCACCATACAATATCAGCCTTGCAACCGGACGTGCCCAGCAAGACACGGGCCTGCGGATCAAGGGTGAAGTGACACCAACAAACCGCCCGGTGAATTTCTCTTTCGACGGGATGCTCAACGAAGTGGATGCTGCCCCTGCCTTCGGCGGGCGTTTCAATATTGCATCCGTTCCGATAGAGGAAAACGACCGGAATATCTGGCAGGCAGAAGGTGAATTCACTGCGGACATCGCAGAAGTTGCCATTCCTGCGTTCGAGTTTCGCTATGGTCCTGAAGACAATCGCCTGGGCATGACCGGCAGCGCCGATCTTGTCTATGCAGGCGATAAACGCTTTGAAGTGCGCACCAAGTCCAAACAGGTTGATCTTGACAGGCTGCTGGGCGGCGGACCGCAGTCTCCTGTTGAGCTGGAGACTGCCAGTCGGCAGTTGGTCGCCGCGCTGAGGGCCGTCCCGCTGCCTCCGATCGACGGTGCCCTTTCAATGGATGTGCCGGCCGTGGTGGCCGGTGGCGGCATCATCCAAAACGTACGTCTTGATCTTGAAACCATGTTGGGTGGCTGGCGCGTTGCCCGACTGGCAGGGCGGTTGCCAGGGCGTACCTTGGTCGCGACACAGGGTGACCTTGGTCTCGACCCGGAGCTGACCTATCGCGGCGCTGTTTCTGTCAGCTCAGAGCAGCCCGGCGCATTTTTGAGCTGGTGGCGCCAAAGAGATACCGGCGTGACGGCCATTGATCCTGTCTCGTTGGAGGGGCGGCTGAATCTGGTTCCGGAAGGAGCCGCACTGGACAATCTCAGGCTGACGCTTTCAGGCTCAGAGGCACGCGGTGGTCTCGCCTATCGGAAGCCTAGAAATGGAAATTCAGTTTTCTCTCTCAGCCTCGATGCCGAGCGGCTCGACCTGGATCAGATCGAAAGTCTGGCAGGTCTTTTGCGCCCGGAGCGCGATGCGTCAGGCAAGACGGAAGACCCGGAAGGTTTCGACGTTTCCCTGAGATTGCGAGCCAAAGAAGTGGTCGCCCGCGGTGTCGAGGGTGAGGGCGTTGCCTTGGAAGCAGAGTATTCCGATGGTGGCGTCCGGATCGACAGGTTGTTTGCGGACGATCTCGCAGGTGCGCGCTTTGATGTTGAAGGCCGGATCGACAATCTGTTCTCCGCTCCAGATGGCGCCGTCACCGGAACGCTTGATGCGCGTGACCTGTCAGGTCTTGTTGCACTGACCGGGAGCCTTCTGCCTGAAACGGCCTTTGCAGAGCGGCTTGAAAAAGCCGCAAGCAGTCTGGTTCCGGCAAAGTTCGAAGGTGAACTCAAGGCGGCTGCGGCAGGGGACGGGACGGATATGACCCTTCGCCTTGAAGGTGCAGCAGGAGGTGCTGAGACCACAATCGACGCGGAGCTGAAAGGTCGGGTCGACACTTGGCAGAATGCAGAAGTCAATCTGTCCGTTTCCATGCTTGGCCCTGACGGTAGCAAGTTGCTCCAGCAACTGGGTTTCGATGTCATTCCAGTTGAAACCAGTGGTAATGGGCAATTGTCTCTTAGTGCCAAGGGCGTTCCGGAAGAGGGGCTGGAAGTCGATGTCGCTGCACAGGTCGGTACTTCGGAATTGACCTCTGAGGGCACGGTGACGCTGAAGAAGGACACCGATCCTGACTTCCGCTTCAGGGTCGGTGCGAAAACCTCCGACCTGGCGCCGCTTGCGCTGATGGCCGGACGCGTCTTGCCAATTATGACGGGAACAATTCCGGCACAATTGGATCTTGAAATTGAAGGTGTCGGAACAGCTCTTGCGCTGACCAAAGCCTCAGGAAAGATCGGGGAGACGCAGTTCGAGGGACGGCTCGAAGGTGATATGGAGCCTGCACCGGGTGAACGGAACCGCCGTTTTGCCGGAGAACTTACGCTCAACCAGGTTGATCTTCGCGGTTTGAGCGAGTTTGTTCTTGGACCTGATCAATGGTTTTCCGCAGGAGACGGATCAAGCATTTGGCCGACCGCTCCATTCGGTACTCCCTTGCTTGAAGGGTTTGACCTGACGCTTGGCCTCCAGGCCGATCGAATGATCATTGATGAAACGCTCGAGATTTCCAATCCGAACGCGGAACTCAGACTGACCCCGGTGATGATGCGCCTCGACGGTCTGAACGGTGTCTTCGCGGGTGGGGCACTGACCAGCAGCCTTTCGTTGCGCAGGTCAGAGGCCGAAGCTGCAATTTCGGGGCGGCTGAAACTCGACAACGGCGACTTGCGGCAGGTTGTCTGGCGTCCGGGCGACCGGGCAGTGGCCTCTGGCACGCTAGATCTTTTCCTGGAATTTGAAGGCGCTGGGCGATCCATTTCCGCAATTGTCACGGGACTGAGCGGTGGCGGCACATTTGCGCTTGAAGACGGTGATTTCCGCAGCTTGAGCCCGCAGGCGTTCCCACTCGTGACGCGTGCGGTCGATGCAGGTCTGGACCTGCAGGATGACAGGATTCGCGAAGTCTTCGTAAGCCATATGTCTGCAGGGAACCTGCCATTCGAACGTGTTGATGGCACTCTGACGCTTGTTGGTGGCCGGCTGAGCGCCCGAAATGTGGTTGTGGATTCGCAGCGTGCTGAAATATTCGGGTCGGCAGAAGTTGATCTTGGAACGAACGAACTCGACGCGGACTTCTCAGTGAAGATCGACCCGGGTGAGAATGCCGTGACAGGGGCAGAGCCGCAGGTTGGTCTGTTGTTTGAGGGCGCTTTGGATGCGCCGTCCCGGCGCGTCGATATCGCGCCTTTTACCGCCTATCTGACCTTGAGAGCCTTTGAGCAGGAAGTTGAGAGGGTCGAGAAGCTCCAGGCGGAAATCATGGAGCGTGACCGGCTTGTTCGAGAGCTGAAGCAGCAAAGAGAAGCGCAAGCACGGCGTGAAAGACTGGCGGCCGAAGCCGCCGCGCTTGCCGCCGAAGAAGAACGACTGCGCCTGGAACGGGAACAATCCGGTGATACCGGTCAGGACAATTCAGTGGCACCACAGGAAGCTGCACCTGCGCCCAGCAGGCAAAGTACTGCAGCGCCGACCGAATCCCAGGAGCCGTTCGCTGAGCGCATCCGGGCAGTGTTGGGCTCCGATGCATTAGCGCCGGTGCCGCCGCCGGCTTCAGCGCCGGCTGCCAAGCCGACGAACGCCCTGCCACCGCTCGATCCTCCGGTTTCCATCGAGGATCTGATCACACGTGATGTCGGTGCGCCGCTTGTTCTTCCCGGCGCACGCTAGTGCAGCTTTAATCCATTGCTGATCGGATCTGTTTCAGGACCCAGACCCTGACTGCAGAAGACAGTGGGTCTTCGGGATCGCGATTGTCATCAATTTCAGCGATAAGTCCTGCGAGCGACCGTCTTTCGGCTTGGGTTTTCTCGTCCACCACTTCCCAGAACTCGGGCTCCAGCGCCAGACTGGTGCGGTGGCCATGCAGGGTGAGGGAGCGTTTGAGCAGCGCCATGTCTTGTCAAACGTCATGGTCCTCGTCAGAACGCTTCACGCCTTCCAAACGATGACCTTCAATCTTTGTCTCGAGATTTTCGCGGCGTTGTCGGGCAGCGTCGCGCTCTGCCTTGGACCGTCCAAACTTGCGCCGGTTGTCTTCGGCTACCTTGTCTTTGTCCTGCCGGTTTTTCTGTTTGCGCGCCATGCGCAGATTGATGATCTCCGCGCTCATAAGGTCGGCTCCGAACGTCAGGTCTTCTTGCGGAAGGCATCCAGCGAAACGACTTCCCCACCGCCATCGCCAGTGGGGATGGCAACGGGTTTGTCATCGCTGACACCGTCCTGTGTGGCAGATTCAATCGAGCTTGGGTCGATCTTTTCTTCGCCGTCTTCGTGTTCCTGTTCAACCTTGGCCAATTCCTCGACCGCTTCGAGGAGTTCTTCAGGCAGTTCTTCCGCTGTCTTGCCTGGATCGAATTCAAGCGCGAACTGGACGGATGGATCGAAAAAGCCCTTGATGGCTGAAAACGGCACCAGAAGTTTCTCTGGTACACCGCCAAAGGAGAGACCGACTTCGAACGCGTGTTCGCCAATCGCCAGATCCCAGAATTGGTGCTGAAGCACAATCGTCATTTCCTGCGGATAGCGTTCTTTGAGACGCTGGGAAATTCTGACACCTGGCGCGTTGGTGTCGAAGGCGATGTAAAAATGATGTTCCCCGGGCAGGCCGGTGCGTCCGACTTCGGCCAGTATCTTTTTGACGGCGCTGCGCAGCGCGTCCTGGATCAAAATGTCGTATCGCAGAAGGTCTTCAGACATCAGTTTTCGTCGAATCTCGCTGGAAATATCATCTAACAACAGCACTTTGACGGTCCGAGATCAAAAAGAAAAGGCTCTTTTCAAAGTGAACCCAGATTAATCCGCCTCTCCCGATGATGTTATCAGGCTTCACCTTCGAAGGCAGGTCAATCATTCAACAAAGTTGGGAAAATCAAGTGGAGGCTTCTGTTGCCAGGTGCCTCCGAACCCCGCCTACCGGTGCTAATCCAGCAGGGCTTTAAAGGACTACTGGAACTGCATTACGCAGCTACAGCGTTGTCCATAGCATAGTTGTCGTTTGCAACTATTAAGACAGCCCGATAACGGTGGTACAATGCCGAGCAAAAGAACAGTCTTTACGCCCTCGTCGATCCTATTTCGCCCCCGCCGAAACTCATGAGATTTCAGATCGCTAAGCCTCATGAGCTTGGGTGGAGGCGCCGGGTACCGCCCCCGGGTCCGATAGGTTTATTGCACTGACAGTTTATTGCCATAGCTGGCGAACCAGCCCCTTTGATATAGGGGCTCCGGTTCTGAAATGAAAGGGTTTTTGCCGGTTCGAAACTGCTTTGCCGGGAAAGCTCGTCCACAGATCGATCGGGAATTGGGGAAAGTCGGACCTAAGGGGTGCGATTTCCTGAGAATCTGCCAAGTTAGCGCTGACCAGCCGAATTTGGGTTATCGAGGGCCAAGCTTTGCAGGAATATCACGATCTTCTGGCGAAAATTCTGGAAGAAGGTGTTGACCGGGGTGATCGAACCGGAACCGGAACACGTTCGATTTTCGGATACCAAATGCGCTTCGATCTCTCACATGGCTTTCCGCTGGTCACCACCAAGAAGCTTCATCTGAGATCGATCATTCACGAGCTGCTCTGGTTTTTGGCAGGTGACACGAATATCCGTTATCTGAAAGAGAACGGTGTGAAGATTTGGGATGACTGGGCAGACGAGAACGGAGAACTCGGTCCGGTTTATGGCTATCAATGGCGCTCATGGCCGGCCCCGAACGGGCGCTCTATCGACCAGATTGCCAATCTGCTCACCATGATCCGCACCAATCCGGAGAGTCGTCGTCTGATCGTGTCAGCCTGGAATCCGGCACTCGTCGATGAAATGGCGTTGCCGCCGTGTCACTCGCTGTTTCAGTTCTATGTGGCGGACGGAAAACTGTCCTGCCAGCTCTATCAGCGTTCAGCCGATGTTTTCCTTGGCGTGCCATTCAACATCGCTTCCTATGCGTTGCTGACCATGATGGTGGCTCAGGTCACCGGGCTGAAGCCTGGGGATTTTGTACACACTTTCGGCGATGCGCATCTTTATTCAAACCACTTCGAACAGGCACGTGAGCAATTGAAGCGGTCACCGCGTGCGTTGCCGGAAATGAAGATAAACCCGGACGTTGCAGATCTTTTTGCTTTCAAGTTCGAAGATTTCGAGCTCACAGGTTACGATCCGCATCCGCATATTGCCGCGCCGATCGCGGTTTAGTGCCGAGCCAGGTTCAAGTCACCTCAAACCAAGTCATCATGCCCGAGGCCGCATGGCCGAGCATGTGGCAGTGGATCAGCCACTTGCCCGGATTGTCGGCAACGAATGCGATCTTTACCCGCTCATTTGGTTCGCTTGTGAACGTGTCGCGCCAGTCCTGATGGACCAGTTCGCGGCCATTGCGTTCAAGTACTCGGAAGTGGTGACCGTGAATGTGCATGGCATGGGGAAAGCTGGTTTCATTGAGACTGTCCAATACGACCGTCTGACCGCGCTTTAAGGTGACCATAGGCTGCTCCGACATGCCGGCCGTGTCATTGAGTGTCCAAAATTGCCCCTCGGACATCATCTGTCGCAGATCGTCTTCCGAACGTGTCCGCATCAGAGCGCGCATACCACCCATGGCACCGCCTGCCATATCAAGCGGCAACTTCAGCGCGTTTTCCAGGTCAGGTTCAGGTAATGTGTTCTTTGGTGGCAGCTTGAGATTGGCTGAACCCGGATTGGCGTCTTCAACGACAAAATTTGCGAAAGTGAAGGCTTGGCCCGTCATCAACTCGAAGGGGAGCGTACCGCTCGTCTCTGGTTTCAAGATCAAATCCATCCGCTGCGCAGGAGACAACTGCACAAGGTCGTCAATTTCTCTCGGGGCATCGAATAGCTGACCATCGAGCCCGATCAGTCGAGCGCCGAAGCGGGCAGGGGCAAGGTCCAGGATACGGGATGCTGAGCTGTTGATCAGTCTTAGACGGTGCCAATGTCCCTTCTTCAATCGGATGTCGGGGAGCGAGTTTCCGTTGACGGTCAGCCAATTGCCCAGACGACCTGCATGGGAAAAGTCGTGGCGCGCCCCAAAACTGTTTGTGTCGAGGCGGCCGTCTTCGTCCAGCCGCCAGTCGCTCAGCATCATCGTGATGTCACAGTCAGGATCGAAGGCAGGAGTTTCGTCTGCGACGATGAGTGGTCCGGCAAGACCACGCGGAACCTGATTCCAGCTCATGTTGTGGGCGTGATACCAATAGGTGCCAGAATCCGGTGTCACAAAATCGTAGTCGAAGCTCTCGCCCGGCGCGACAGCGTCCTGCGTCAGTCCTGCAACGCCGTCCATGGCGTTGTCGATACGAATACCGTGCCAATGGACCGAAGTTGGCGTATCCAGTGTGTTGACGAAGCGCACTTTCACACGCTCGCCGCGCTTGACCCGGATTTCTGGACCGGGAAGGCGATCATTATAGAGCCACAGTTCCGAAAGTTCGCCATCGTCGCCAAAAAGGCGACGGCTGCCTTTTGCAGCCGTCAGCTCGAAATACCCGTCCGCTGTCGCGGCAAGCGAAAAACGCGGCAACAGTGCTGCGGTTGCTCCGGTAAGTGACCCATTCAGGAAAGTTCTGCGATCCAATTTCAGTGTTCTCCGCGTGGACTTGTTCCCCTGTCGCTTCAAACAGTGGCGGCTCCAGTGAGGGGAAGGTCAAGGTGCCTGTTCTAGCACTACATTAGGCGTCACAGAATGCTCGCTTTTCGGGCTGAAACTTTGTGTTTCCAAGTTGCTTTTTCCAGGGGATTTTAAAATGAAATTTCAGAACGGCCTTTCTTTGTCGCCCCATGCGCTGATTGCCGAAGAGCGTGGCTTTGACCCGATGATTGGACGAAAACTACAGGCGGGTGAGGAAGCCGGTTTGTTGCCCTTCTTGCATTGCGTACTTGCAGAGAGGGGCGGTCAGACGGTTCTGGAGAGCTATGGCAAAGGCACCGATGAAAACTGGGGCCGGCCTCTCGGTGAGGTCGCATTCGACGCGGGCACGCTTCATGATTTGAGATCCGTCTCGAAAAGCATCGTCAGCCTGCTGTACGGCATCGCCCTGGAACGGGGGGATGTGCCGCGGTTGGACACACCGATACTCGACTTGTTTCCAGACTATCAGGATCTTGCGCGAGAGCCTGAACGAAAGCTGCGGACCATCGAACATGCTTTCACCATGACGCTTGGAATGGAATGGGATGAAGCACGTCCCTATACAGACCCGGAGAACAGTGAGATTGCGATGGAAATGGCGCCGGACCGATTTCGCTATGTTCTTGAGCGACCCCTCGTGGCCGAGCCGGGAACGCACTGGGTCTATAGCGGTGGCGCAACCGCATTGATTGGTGAGATTCTGCAACGGGGAACAGGCAAGACTTTGCCTGACTTTGCCAATGAAACGCTGTTCAGACCACTCGACATCAATCGGTTTGAATGGAATGCGGGTAAGGACGGGACACATTCTCCGGCCTCCGGATTGAGGCTCACGGCACCCGACCTCCTGAAAATCGGCCGGATGGTGCTCAACAACGGTGTTTACGAGGGCCGCCGTGTTATCCCGGAGGCTTGGCTCAATGCCTCGCTGCGCCCAGTCGTGGCAACAAGCGAAGGGCTGGATTATGGGTACTTCTGGTTCTGTGGGCAGGCACCGGTTGCCGCTCTAGGTGGTCCAACACCTTGGTTTGCCGGTTTCGGCAATGGCGGTCAGCGCTTGTTCCTCTGCCCAAAAGCGGACATTGCGGCGGTCGTCTTTTCAGGAAACTACAACAATTGGATGGCGTGGATCCCGCCCACACGCGTGTGGAGCGAAATCATCCTCGCCAATTTACGGAAGGCTTCGTGAAATCAACGGGCGCTGACATGCTCTGAAATGAGATTGCGATACCAAAGGGCGCTGTCCTTAAGGGTACGGACCTGCGTGTCATAGTCGACATGAACAATGCCGAAGCGCATCTTATAACCTTCTGCCCATTCGTAGTTGTCCATCAGGCTCCAGAGAAAATACCCCTTGACCGGTACACCGGCGTCCCTGGCGTCAGCAACGGCGCGAAAATGCTTGTCCAGATAGTCAATCCGACGTGTGTCGCGTATGGCCCCATCCACCGGTTCATCGTTGTAACACGCGCCGTTTTCGGTGATGAACATCGGCGGCAGGCTATAGCGTTCATATAGACCCTTCATCAGGTCGGACAGGCCGGTCTCGTAGATTTCCCAGCCGATGTCGGTCAGGTCCGGACCGGGCTTGGGTGGAACGACTTCAGCTCGCGGATACAGGGTGTCAGCTGAGCCATCATCTTTGACCCGCAGCGGCGTATAGTAATTCAGGCCCCACCAATCGAGAGGTTGATTGATGGTTTGCAAATCGCCGTCTTCAATCGGCATCATCTCCCCATAGGCTTCGAGCACCTCAGCGGGATAAGACCCTTCAAAAAGCGGCGAAAAGAAAAGACCGTTGTGGAATTCAAAGGCACGTTCAGCAGCGCCTTGATCGACTGGCGACCCGCTTGCCGGATAAACGGAATGAGCATTGATTACGATACCCATGGGCAGGTCCGGACGCACCGACCTTGCGGCCTCTACACCAAGTCCGTGCGCAAGGTTCAATGTGTGAACAGCAGCAGCAAAAGCTGCCGGGCTCTTTTCACCAGGTGCGTGGACGCCATAAAGGTGGCTCAAGTGACAAATGCACCAGGGTTCGTTGATCGTTGCCAGAGCGTCCATGCGGTCGCCCAACCGTCTAACAACGATCTCGGCATATTTCGCAAATGCTTCTGCAGTGTTGCGAGCGGTCCAGCCGCCGTAACCGGCAAGCGTCAGTGGCAGGTCCCAGTGGTAGAGCGTTGGATAAACCTTGAGGCCACGCGCAACCATCCCGTCGATCAGGCGATCATAAAAATCGAGGCCCTTTTCGTTCACCTGGCCGCGTCCGTCAGGCAGGATGCGAGGCCAGGCGATCGAAAACCGGTAGGCGTCGACGCCCAGTGACCGGATCAGGTCAAGGTCGCTTTCCCAACGGTGATAATGGTCGCATGCCACATCCCCCGAATGCCCCTTGTAGACCCGGCCCGGCATCTTTGAAAACGCGTCCCAGATGCTTGGCTTGCGTCCGTCTTCATTGGCAGCTCCCTCGATCTGATAGGCAGCGGTTGCAACGCCGAACAGAAAGTCATTGGGAAAACGCGCTGCCAAGTCTTTGGATATTGCCATCGAATTATGTCTCTAAGGGTGGGACGTGCCGATGGGTTTAATTTCCAAAGCGCTTTGGATCAAGTTCTTTCCTGCAGATCGGCGAAATATTGCCAGAAGGACAAAGTAGGTTTCCATGCATGGGCGAGTGCTGTTACGGCGCTGTCGCCCTGCAGGCAGCCCGTGTCCGGAAGATCTTTCCAGAGGGCAATCCCCTTGTGCCGGGCAAGGTCGGAATAGGCGTGATCCTTTGGAAATCCACGTGGTGGATTGACCAGATCCGGTTCGGAGACATCGAAACCATCGGATCGCGCAAGCGCGAGAAGCATTGAAATGCTCTCACCAGCACCCTTTTCCAGCAATGTCAGATACGCTCCGAGAACGGGTTTGGAAAAGGCCATGCATCCTGTGCCGAAGCGAATGGTGTCCGCCTCGATTGACAGGAAAAAGCTCGGGGGTTGCGCGTCTCTTCCCTCAAAGGAAGCGCCAACGGGCCAGAAAGCCATACGGATGTGGGTGTTATAGGGCGTCTTATTCTTCGAAAAGCGCAGATCCCGATTGATCCGGAACTGCTTGGACGTCATCTCATGGCCTGTCAGCGTTTGCAGAGCGTTGTTCATGGCTGGGCGAAAGGCATCGGCCGGCTTTTTGACATGGCGTTGATAGTCCGACTTGTTGGCGTCAAACCAGTCTTTGCTGTTGTTGGCGGCAAGGGCTTTCAAAAACAAGAAAGTTTCCTTCTGAAATCCGGGCTCGGTCATCAAATCGCCCTCTCAGATTTGCGTTTCCTGGGTTTTACCGCCTTGGGTGGCAGAGCACAGACATAAGCACGTGCCATCTCGATCCAGTCTTTCAAATCGCCATCGCTTTCAATGCCATCAGGTTCGATGCGGATGAACCCGGGCATGGGACGGCCTGCGGGTCTGCAGGGCGACGCATGCGGTCTGGCAAGAGCAGCCGTTTCCTGTTCCTTGCCGACGCGGGCCATCAGACCGCGTTTTGAGGCGCAGACCAGCATGTTGCCGTTGACCATGAAGCATGTGCCGCCAAACATGCGTTTTTGCTCAACAGCCTTGTCTGGAATAAAGGTGCGGATGCGCTCTAGAAGCACGGTTTCCATAAGTTCGGACATCTTTTTAAAGCTCCCTTTTGCAACGTTGCCGGTCAAGAACGTTTGCGAAGAGACGGATCCGACAGTCTTTCGAAACTAAGACCGTCAAGGGAAGGTTTTTCTCCGTGCGGCAATCCATGCTAGGACGCGGCCAGCAGTTTGAAAACCGGATTCGGAGTTGGTCTTGCCTGAGCTCGTTCTTGTCGCAGCAGTTGCCAGAAACGGAATTATCGGTTCAGAAGGCGACATGCCCTGGAAGGTGTCGAGCGACCTGAAGCGCTTCAAGAAAATGACAATGGGTAAGCCTGTTGTTCTTGGCCGCAAGACATTCCTGTCCTTTGGAGGACGGCCATTGCCCGGTCGCCCTCATGTGGTGGTTTCGCGAGATCCGGACTATTCGCCAGCCGGAGCCGAGGCTGTAACGTCGTTTCAGACGGCCCTGCAGCGGGCCGAAGAGCTTGCAAACGATCTTCAAGCTGAGGAAATCATGTGTATTGGCGGGGGGCAGATCTATGCCCAGGCGATGCCCCAGGCAGACCGGCTTGAGATAACCGAAATCCAGTCGGACCCTGACGGAGATACAAGCTTTCCGGAAATCGACCCGTCCATCTGGGAAGTAACCTGCCGCGAGCCTGGACAGAAAGGCGAAAAAGACAGCGCGGATTTCATTTATGTGACGTACCGCCGCAAGGCGGCATCCTGAAGTCACGGTGGAACTTACATGACATTGGCTGAAAATCTCGATGCGCGCTGGGCGTCCTTTGAAGAGATGGACAAATACGAAGTCTATGCGCTTTTGCGGCTGCGTCAGGATATCTTCATTCTGGAGCAGGCGTCATTTTATGCCGATATTGACGGTAAAGACCCCGAATTGCTGCATTATCTGGTGAAAGATCGCGACACTGGCACCCTGGTGGGTGCCATACGGCTTTCTTCAGACACTGAGCTTGTCGAGGCGCGCATCGGGCGGGTTGTTGTTGCATCTGAGGGGCGCGGAACAGGCCTTGGGCGCAAGATGATGCTGGCAGGTGTCAAAAAGGCGCGAGAACTGGTTCCGGCGTGCAAGATCCACGTTTCCGCACAAGCACACCTGGAGGCTTTTTACGGGTCGCTGGGATTTCAGACCGTGTCGGACGAGTATGATGAAGACGGCATTGCACATGTCGATATGGTCCACCTTCCCTGACGGTTTCATGCCGGGCAGGCAGAACTCGTGTTGTTTGGCCTTGACAGAACCGCCGAGATACCCCACCTGCGGCGAGGGAAAGTGCACCGACAATATGGTTTGGTTCTGTTTACGAACTTTGGGAAATAGCGCCGGGCTTTACGTTGAAAGCCACGGGTAACCTCCCTATAACCAACGGTGAGTCAAAAGCGGCTCAGGACCACGGGTCCTGGGTCCAAATCCGGCGGACTGCCGGATGTCAAAGAAGGAAGTTTTGATGCCTTGGAGCAATCAGTCAGGTGGCGGCGGCCCCTGGAAAGGCGGCGGCAACAACGGCGGCCCTTGGGGCAGCGGTGGTGGCGGCGGCGGTAACAACAACGGTCCGTGGGGCGGTGGCCCGAACCGGGGCGGAGGCGGTAATCCGCCAGACCTGGAAGAACTTTTGAAGCGTACCCAAGACCGCATGAAAACCGTTCTGCCGGGCGGCGGCGGTGGCAGCCTCGGTTTTCTTGGCGTGTTGATTGTTGCAGGTATTGTCGCGATCGTCTGGCTCGCAACCGGTTTCTACGTCGTTGACGAAGGTGAAGTCGGTGTTGAGCTCGTGCTCGGTGAAGTTGCCGACCAGACGCCCCCGGGCCTGAACTACAACTGGCCATATCCGGTTGGTGAAGTTTATACGCCGAAGGTTGAGCTGCAGCGTGAAACCACGGTCGGAACCGAGGAAAGCGTTTCCAGCTCCGGTGTTGTGCGCGCACGCGACGTTCAGGAAGAAAGCCTGATGCTGACCGGCGACGAAAACATCGTCGACGTAGGCTTCAAGGTCCTGTGGCGTATCAAGAATACGCGGGAAGGCATCACCGACTTCCTGTTTAACGTTCAGGAGCCGGATGGAACCGTGAAGGCGGTTGCAGAGAGCGCCATGCGTGAAGTCGTCGGCGCTTCCAATATTGACTCGATCCTGACTGAAAATCGTGTGTCCATTCAGAACGACGTTGCGACTTTGATGCAAACTACGCTGGACAGCTACAACGCTGGTGTCGAGATTGCTGAAGTCCAGATGCAGCGTGTTGACCCGCCTGCGCAGGTCATTGAATCGTTCCGTGACGTTCAGGCGGCTCGCGCCGACCAGGAGCGTATCCGAAACGAAGCTGAAGCCTATGCAAACCGGATTGTGCCGGAAGCGCGTGGTGAAGCTGCACGTGTTCTTGAAGGTGCCAACGGCTACCGGGATCAGACAATCGCCGAGGCGACCGGTCAGTCTCAGCGTTTCAGCAAGATCTACGAGCAGTATATCAAGGCTCCGGATGTGACACGTGAACGTCTTTATCTCGAAACTCTGGAAAAGGTTTTGGGAGCCAACAACAAGATCATCATCGACAACGAAACATCCGGCTCCGGTGTCCTGCCGTTCCTGCCGCTCAATGACCTGAACGGCCGCGGCAATGCGCCGACCGCTCGGACAGGAGGGAACTGATCATGCGTAGTGGATTGCTTGCCCTTCTTCTGATCGTAGTCGCCGTTGGCGCTTACATGTCAGTCTTCATCGTCAATCCGACCCAGCAGGCATTGGTATTGCAGTTCGGTAAGATTGTGGATGAACCGAGAACCGAACCCGGTTTCTACTTCAAGATCCCGTTCGTCCAGAATGTTGTTTATCTGGACAAGCGTGTGCTGAACCTCAACATGCCGCCACTGGAGCCGATTTCTTCGGACAAGAAGCGGTTGGTTGTGGACGCCTTCGCGCGTTACAAGATCTCCAATCCGGTGCTGTTCTATCAACGTGTTCAAACTGTTCTGACTGCTAACCGGCGCCTGTCGACGCTTCTGCAATCGTCGCTTCGTTCACAGTTGGGCCGCACGAGCTTTGTCGCACTGGTTCGTGACGACCGCTCAGGAACCATGGAAGCCATTCGCCGGGATGTGAGTGCAAATGCTGAGGAACTTGGCATCGAGGTGATCGATGTGAAGATCCGCCGTGCCGATCTTCCCGATGCGAACTCTCAGGCCATCTATGCCCGAATGCAGACGGAACGTCAGCGTGAAGCCACTGAAATCCGCGCGCAGGGTGAAGAAGTCGCCCGCCGTATCCGGTCCCGTGCGGATCGTGATGCGACGGTTCTTGTCGCTGAGGCGAACAGGGATTCAGAGATCATTCGCGGTGATGGTGATGCGGAACGGAACCGGATCTTCGCAGAAGCGTTCGGCGCTGACCCTGAGTTCTTTGCCTTCTACCGGTCCATGCAGGCCTATGAAGCAGGGTTGCGGTCCGGGGATACAAGCCTGGTCTTGTCACCCGATTCCAGTTTCTTCCGCTTCTTTAAGGATCCAACTGGTGTGAACGCGCCGAATTCGGACAATGACAACGGCGGGTCGGGCATCTCTACTGGTGCACCGTCACTCGCCGCGCAATGAATGACCTTGTGACGGCGCTTGGTTTGGTGCTGGTTCTGGAAGGTGTGCTCTATGCTCTGGTGCCCGGTGGCATGAAGAGCATCATGCGAAGTGCGCTTGAAACCTCAGACCAGACTTTGCGCACCACAGGCCTGATCGTGGCCGCCATTGGACTATTTGTTGTGTGGATCATACGCGGATAACGAAAAGTTTTCGGGCGGGAGGGGCAAAATCCTCCCGCCCGTTCTATATTCTGGTTTGGATAACAGGCCTGATTGAAACCCATCGGCTGTCTTGTTCGGCTTTTTCTGCCGGACCGCAGTCCAATCGGCTGGGATGAGGAGAAAGCCCTATGGCTCCAAATTTTGTTCGCCGTCGAATGTCCCGGGTCGCCTTTGCTGCGGCGGGCATCGTTCTCGGCGGAATGATCGCGTTTCAACCCATTCAGACCGCAAAGGCACAAGGACCGGTTTCCGTCGCTGACCTTGCGGAAAACCTGGCAGATGCCGTGGTGAATATTTCCACCGCGCAAACTGTACAGGGCAGGCGCAGCGTGCCGATGCCCCAGGTTCCGGACGGGTCTCCTTTCCAGGAGTTCTTTGAAGAATTCTTCAACCGGCAGAACCGTGACGATGGCCAACCTCGCCGCGTTCAATCGCTTGGGTCGGGCTTCGTGATTGACGGCGAAGAAGGCATCATCATCACGAACAATCACGTGATTGAAGGCGCTGACGAGGTCACAGCGAATTTCAACGACGGCACCAAGCTCAAGGCGGAAATTCTCGGAACGGATGAAAAGACAGATCTGGCCGTTTTGAAAGTGGTGCCCAAAACGCCTTTGAAGGCCGTCCAGCTTGGTGACTCAGATGCCATACGTGTTGGCGACTGGGTGATGGCAATCGGCAACCCGTTCGGCCTGGGCGGAACGGTTACCGTCGGAATTGTGTCGGCAAGAAACCGCGACATCAACTCCGGTCCTTATGACAACTTCATTCAGACCGACGCATCGATCAACCGGGGCAATTCCGGCGGTCCGCTGTTCGACATGCAGGGCAATGTCGTCGGTATCAACACAGCAATCATTTCTCCCTCCGGCGGGTCGATCGGTATCGGCTTTGCCATTCCGGCGAAAACGGCCACGCGCGTGATCGATCAGCTCAGGGAGTTCGGTGAAACACGGCGCGGCTGGCTGGGTGTGCGCATCCAGGAAGTCACCGACGAGATCGCTGAGAGCCTTGGTATGGACGAGGCGATGGGTGCACTGGTTGCCGGCGTGACTGAAGATGGCCCTGCCTCGAAAGCCGAAATCGAGCCGGGAGATGTCATCATCAAGTTCGATGGCAGTGAAGTTGAAGCGATGCGCGAACTTCCGCGCATGGTTGCCGAAACAGCTATCGGCAAGGATGTGGAAGTCGTCGTTCTTCGTAAGGGTGAAGAAGTGACTATCAGCGTCACTCTGGAGCGTCTGGAAGAGAACGACGTTACCGAAGCCAGCGCGACAACTGAAGAAGAGCAGGAAGAAAAGCCGGTTGAGAAGAGCGAAGTCCTCGGAATGACGCTCTCTGAACTCGACGATGAGCTTCGTGAGCAGTTCTCCATTGAAGCTGATGTCACCGGCGTTGTTGTGACTGAAGTCGAGGCTGGTTCTTCTGCAGAAGAAAAACGGGTCCAGGCGGGTGACGTGATCAAGGAAGTCGCTCAGGAACCGGTGGAAACACCGGCAGACGTCGAGGCCGAGATTGAGAAGCTCAAGGAAGGCGGGCGCCGGTCTGCCTTGTTGCTGCTGGCCAACCCCTCAGGCGATGTTCGCTTTGTTCCAGTGCGAATTGAGGACGAATAGTCTCACCAGGATTGCCCTGAACAAGAAAAAGGCGCCGGTGACGGCGCCTTTTTTTGATCCAGTGGGCTCGGGTCAGCTCAGTACGAAATCTTTTTCGGCGTATCCCTGAAGATAGAGAAGGGCCGTCAGATCGCCGTAGTCGATGCGGAAGTCGGCGGCAGCGGCAACGGCCGGTTTGGCCCTATAGGCAACACCTGATCCAGCACGCTCGATCATGGCAAGATCGTTCGCACCGTCACCAACCGCCAATGTATCTTCGAAATCCAAGCCGTTTTCGGCAACCAGATATTCAAGCCGGGTTCGCTTGGCATCCCGGCCCAGGATCGGCTCGCCGACTTTACCACTCAGTTTGCCATTCGATTCAAGCAGGGTATTAGCCTGATTTTCGTCAAAGCCGATCATGGCGGCAATGGCTTTGGTGAAATGTGTGAATCCACCCGACACAAGCGCGCAATAAGCGCTGTCAGACTTCATGGTCTGAACAAGTGTCCGGCCACCGGGCATCAGCTGAATGCGGTTGCTCAGCACCGTGTCGATCGCGGAGACGGGTAAACCCTCCAGAAGGCCAACCCGTTCCCGCAATGCCGGCTCAAATTCAATCTCGCCACGCATTGCGCGCTCGGTGATTTCGGAAATCCTGTCTTTCAGACCGAGTTCAGCTGCCAATTCATCGATGCATTCCTGCCGGATCATGGTGGAATCCATGTCAGCGATCAGCAGTTTCTTGCGGCGTTTGTCTGGAGCCTGGACAAATACGTCAACAGGTTCCCACCCGATCACATCGCGGAGCAATGTGTCAGCGGCACTTGCGTTCGGGCCTTCAAACCGGATATCGGCTGCAACACCCGGATTGAGCACCGTCGCGGAACCGGTTACTCCAAGAGCAGCCTCCGCCTTGCTGATGAGATCCGCGTTCACCGCAGGAGCCGTTGGAGTGGAAACCAGGGTGGCGACAAGAGACATGGATGAAGCCTTGGAAGACAAGAGAAAGAAAACAATCGGGTGGCGCGCCATTTTGATAGCCGGACCCACGGCGAGCGGCAAGTCCGCTTTGGCCCTGGATCTTGCCAAAAGACTGGATGGAGTGATCATCAATGCCGATTCCATGCAGCTTTACGAAGACTTGCGCCTTGTGAGTGCAAGGCCGTCCCCGAGCGAGGAGCGCGACGCCGAGCATCGCCTCTACGGTGTCTTGCCAGCTTCACAGGCCTTTTCCACAGGCGCTTGGTTGCGAATGGCAAGTGCAGAAATAGAGGCTGTCTGGTCCGAAGGACGCGTGCCGATTTTGGTTGGTGGTACAGGCCTTTATTTCAAGGCTTTAACGCAAGGGCTTGCGGAGCTTCCGGATATACCGGAGGACATTCGCGAAAGAGCTCGCGATCTGGCGGACAGGGAAGGGGTCGAAGGGCTCAGACAAGCGCTTGCGGACGCTGGAGACATTGTCGCCGCTGGTGAACTTGCCGATCCGCAACGACTTGCCCGTGCTCTTGAAGTCATTCTTGCGACTGGCCAACCGCTCAGCGTCTTGCAAAAAGCTCAACATGCAACGCCCTTTCTGCCACCCGAACAAGCTTTGCGCCTGGTGCTGGCTCCGCCAAGGGCCTGGCTTCACGAACGTATCGCCAGGCGCGCTGCAATGATTGTGGGCGAGGAAGGCATTGAAGAAGTCCGGGCATTGTTGGGCAAAGGTCTCTCTCCAAAACTGCCCGGTATGCGCGCCATAGGAATCGCCGAAATCCGGGACTTGTTGTCGCAGAAGGCCAGTCTGGACGAAACTATCAACAGGCTCACTGTTGCAACGCGGCAATATGCAAAACGACAGGAAACCTGGTTCCGAAACCAGATGACCGATTGGCAAAGGATTGATCCTTCAGTTGGAATCGATTTGGAACAGTTGCCGGGTTTCGCGGAAAAATGACCCGTCAACCTGTGGGGTGTGCGCTGCAGCGAGCACTATTTCGCTAACCTGTTGGTAATGCGAATATATTTTTGCCATTATTGACATTATACTTTGGTCTGTCTTCGGGGCGTCACAATCTAAAGTTACATGGCAATGGCTTGTTGTCAGACGTTTTTCAGTCCCGGGATATCGCCGATAAAGGGAGGACACGGTGCAGACGATTTTTCTCGAATGCGGTTCAGTGCGACTTGTCCCATTGTCTCCCGCCGATATTAATCTCGTCAAAGACCTTCATTCAGACCCTTACGGCAACCTTTGTACTGATACTTCCACAAATTGCGTCGTGGTTGATGCGGCGGAACTGGTCCGTAATGCATTGCAGAACCAGACGGATCATGGCTTTGCCAAATGGAAGGCAGTGACGGAGGAGGGCAAGTTTATCGGTTGGGCAGGGTTTACCCCACTCGCCGAAACTTCAGAGATCAGCTTGAACTATTGCCTCTACACCGACGTGCTTGAGCAGGACGAAGACCTTGCCAAGCGCCTCTGTAAAGGGCTCTCCGACTGGTTTTTCCAAAACACCTATTTTTCGCATCTGGTCGCGGTCGTTCGTACGGACAACCGAGACATGCGCGAGGCAATTCAGGATGCCGGGTTCTATCACCGGGAAAGCAAGGCGATTGACGGAATGCAGGCAGACCTGTTTCAGATGCTCAGTCCCTCCATGCAATCGTATTTGATGAGTGCCTGACGAGACGAAGATTTGACAGCGCGAGTGACTTGAAATGGACCGTTCTTGAACGGTCTTCTTTTTTGTTGGGAGAACGCCTCCTTGTCCGATCCGATATTGGTAACACAACGTCTCAGGTTAACGCCGTTTCTGGAGACGGATTATGAATTGCTGAGAGACTTGCATTCAGACCCTGAGGTCAACCGTTACCATTCGCCGGGCCTTGCACCGATGGCGGAGGCGGAAGTTCGCCGGCGATTGACATCCTATGTGGAGGATCATCGACGCACGGGCATCAGCAAATGGAAGCTTGAAACGATTGATGAGGACTTTATCGGGCGGGCAGGGTTCTCCTGGCAGAACGAACCGGACGGATATGAACTGGGATACAGTTTGAAACAGGCATATTGGAGACAAGGATACGCAAGCGAAATCGCAATTGCTCTGGTTGACTGGTTCTTCTCGCACAGAGCAGAGGACCAAATGTTCGCATACGCCGCCTCGGAGCACCAAAAATCCTTTGCCGTCATGGAAAAAGCAGGTCTAAGACCGTGGATGGAAATGACCAAACACGGCGTGTCATGCCGCTTCTACCGGATCACACGACAGGAACATGAAAGAGCGCGTGGCCTGGTCATTCCGACAAGCGGGTCTAACTGATTTCACACCCGGACGCTGCCGCGAGCGCGACTGGCAGTGCCGCATTCGCCACTTCTTCTGCCAGTTTCTCGTCAGCCATGGCACGTGCTGTGGTGAGCGCGCCTATGAGGATGCTCAGGAAGGCCCAGGCAGATTTTCGTCTTTCCTCTTCGACCGCACCCGGCAATCCCCGCGCAATCAAGTCTGCTATGCGATCCATCTTAAGGTCGTAGAGTTCCCTCGTGTCTGCATCTGCCCGGGCGACGTCGGGCGACATGGCGGTCATGGCACAGCCGCAGGCGCGATCCTTGCGATGCGCGGCACCCAGGTAGTAACGCGAAAAGGCGTCAACCCAGCCTTTGCCGTATTGCCTTTGATAGTCAGGAATTGTCTCAATAACCTCGTCCAGCCCTGCTTCAAGCGCCATTCGGAACGCATCGTTCTTGGATTTTAGATGGGCGTAGAATGCTCCGGATGTTGCTCCGGCAGCATTTGCGATACCGTCAACGCCAATACCGTCAAACCCTTCTTTTTTGAACATCCGACCGGAGGCTTCCAGGAGGGACTTCCGCGTCTCAGCCTTGCGCGTATTCTGCTTAGTCATTTTCGTTCGGCCTTAAATTATATAACGACCGCAATATTTTTCTTGAAGATATAACGATCGTTACATATATGGAGCTTATCGAAGAATATAACGAACGTTATATTTGAGTAAGGAGACAGATTCTTATGCCTTTGGCTTTGACGTACACAGAGGGCGTCTTCGACGCTGATACAGGTGCCGCAGCTGGTCGCAAGATTACCCAGGCATTCCTGAAATGGCATGGATTGACGGGTAACACGGTCATGACGCCCAATGTCACAATGCAAATCCAGGCGCTTCCGAAATTCGCTGCTCTTTCGGGAGGCGAGCCAGTGTCAGCTGCGTGGCTGGAGTGCAAAACACCGTCTTTTGCGCTTGCGGATCGGGACACCCAGGTCGGCTTCTTCAGGGAAGCTACAGACATCATTGAAAACGCTACAGGTGGAACACTTCCACGAGACCGGATTTACACCAATCTGGTTCACACGGTCGACGGTTCCTGGAACCTCGACGGTCGCGCCATGACCAACAGCGAATTGGGGGAGCGCATAGCGCGAGGCTGAGCCGCGCGAAAAGATGCCGGTTCAAACCGTCGGGCATAAAAGATGGCATTTGTTTGAAAGAGCATTGGAGCCAAACGAAATGAAGGCCTGGCATGACGCCAGGCCTTCATGGTTTTTCTCACCGTTCGCGATGCAGCGCTACGCTGCGGCCACACTTTCCAAGAAGCGATCCACCGTGAGTTTCAAGGAGGCCGAGTTATCGGTGCTGGCCGTTGAGACGGTTCGCATCTGTTCGATCGACCGGCGCGTGTCAACGACTGCCGAATTCACCTGGGTCACGTTTTCAGAGACCTCAGACGTACCGGCCGCAGCCAATTGTGCATTCCGGCTGATTTCCTTCGCTGCCGCATCTTGTTCTTCGACTGCAGACGCGATGTTCGTGGTGAAGCTGTTCACCTCTTCCATTGTTGTTGCGATCTCGTCGATTGCTGTTGCGGCTTCATTCGTTGATGTTTGAATTCCGGAAATCTGCAAGCTGATTTCCTCAGTTGCCTTGGCTGTTTGTTCGGCCAATTGTTTCACTTCAGAAGCAACAACCGCGAAGCCACGGCCTGCTTCGCCTGCTCTTGCCGCCTCAATGGTCGCATTAAGGGCAAGCAGGTTCGTTTGGCCTGCAATATCGGAAATCAGGTTGACAACATCGCCGATTTTCTGGGCGGCTTCTGCCAGTCCGGAAACCTGATGGTTTGTTGACTGAGCTGAACTGGTTGCCTTGTCGACGATTTCCATCGTGCGGTTGACCTGCTGGGCGATCTCCTGAATGGAAGCGCCAAGTTCCTCTGCAGCGGATGCAACCGACTGAACATTTTCTGACGCATTCCCGGAAGAGGTTGCTGCACCATTTGCCTGGCCTGACGTCAGCTCGGCAATGTCCGCCAGGTCACTGGCCGTGTTGTTCAGTTGGTCCATGTTGTCTGCCACTGAATCGAGCAGCCCTCCGGACTCGTCCCTGAAAGTATCGATCAGACGATCGATCTTGCGTTGCCGTTCAACCCGCTTTGCAGTCTCTTCCGCAGATTCCCCTTCCAGCCTCTGGCGTTCAACGGCATTGTCCTTGAAGACTTGAACAGCCTTTGCCATTTCACCAATTTCGTCTTTGAAGCCGGTTGCCGGGACTTCGGTATCAATACTGCCATCGGCCAACTGCTGCATCGCCGCAGTCATGGAGTGAACCGGCTTGACAATGGATCTCGCAATCACGGTTGCAGCGAAAACGGCGATCAACAGGCTCGCCAGACCGATTGCAAGTTCCATTCGCTCCGTGGCCTGGATACTCGCAACAGCTTCCGGCCCAAGCTGATCCTGATCGGCTTTCACGCTGAGTTTTACATCTTCGACCGTTTTGGCAATCTGCGGTCCGATCTTGTCCAGCGTTCCGTGGATGATATCGTTTCTCGCCGTAATGTGCTGGACAACCTGTCCAAACGCAGAGCGGTAGTCTTCAAGGCCAGATTGTGCGGCTTTTGCAGCGGCTACGCGAGTGGGATTCTGCAACTCACCAATCAGCGTTACGAGCTCCTCGGCCGTTTTTTCAAACTCGTTTTGAGTACGCTCCGCAGATGCTGCGTCGTTGACGATCAGAAACTTCTGCGCATAGAGCCTTCCAAGCAAAAAGCTCTCCTGAACACGCCCGGCCCAATAGGTTGCTGTTGCATCACCATCCTCAAAAGCACTCACGGCGACTTTGGTGATTTCCTTTCGAATTTCAGGACCTTTTTCGTTCAGGATCGCCACATCTTCGTTGCGCTTGGCCTGCAGTGCGATCACTTTATCGAACCCAACGCCATAGTCGCCCAATGCGCCGCCGATCGAAAGAATACCTTTGGCACGCTCCGGATCCTGGATTTCGATTTCGGCTTCCTTATGGAAGGACTGCGCCTTTGCGAGGCGCTCCTTGACAACGCTAATCGCTGCCTCGTCGCTCTTGATGACAAAGTCCTTCACGCCTAGCCGCGTCATCAACACGTTTGCCTGCAAGCGTCCCACAAGATTGGTATCGCGCGCCAAACCTCGATATTCCGAAAATGTCGTCTCTGAGTTCGATAGACCGAAGTATCCCGTACCCGCCAGCAAAGCCAGCAAAAGGATGATGACGCCAAAGCCAACATAAATTCTCGGTCCAATCCTGACCGTACTCAGTAGTCGTTCCATGCCCCACACCCCTTAGCACTACGAACCGCAAATCAAACGTGAGGGGATTAGGGGCCTTTGAACTTAACAAATTGATAAATCACATTTTTTTGACTTCATGTGCAACCGTGAAGATACTGGTGCCGTCAATTTGTTATCGATCACCTATCCTAGGATGTAACGCGCTAGGTCGAATTGCCTATGTATTTGCACTTAGGAAAAATTGGGCGTGCCAAGCACTCGCAATCAATCTGGCAAAATCACCAATTTTGCCGACTCATTTCGTGTCAAAATCGAATCAGCTGGGCTGATTGATTGGTGAGATACGTCCAAGGACGAGCACGCAGACACTTGTGACGGTTTTCGCTCTAAGGTCGCAGGAAGAAGCAAAAAAGGCCGCACTTGGCGGCCTTTTTCCGTTCTTTTTTCGTCGACGGCTTAAACAGCTGCGAGCGCGCCGGGATTACCGGTCTGTTGGCGCAGAGCCAGTTTGTTAACGGCCGAAACGTACGCACGGGCAGAAGCCACCAAGGTGTCTGTATCCGCTCCCTTGCCAGTAGCGATACGACCGTCGGCTTCCAGACGCACCGAGACTTCCGCCTGCGCGTCTGTTCCTTCGGTCACAGCATGCACCTGATAGAGCGACAGTGTTGCCTCATGCGGTACGATCGCCTTGATGGCGTTGAAAGTCGCATCAACAGGTCCGTCACCTGTTGCCTCCTTGGTGATGTGTTGACCGTTCACATCCATCGTCAGGATTGCTTTTTGCGGACCACCCGTTCCGGCGATGACCGTCAGGGCAATCACTTTTGTGCTTTCACCCAGGATGTTGATTTCATCCTCGACCAGGGCCTCAATGTCCTCGTCATAAACATGCTTTTTGCGGTCGGCCAGGTCCTTGAAGCGGCGGAACGCGTCTTGCAGTGCGTTGTCGCCCAACTCAAAACCCAATTCTCGCAGCTTGTCGCGGAAGGCATGACGGCCAGAATGCTTGCCCATGACCAGGGATGTTGCTTTCACTCCGACATCTTCCGGACGCATGATTTCGTAGGTTTCTGCATTTTTCAGCATACCGTCCTGGTGGATGCCGCTCTCATGCGCGAAGGCGTTTTTCCCAACAATCGCCTTGTTGTATTGCACGGCGAAACCGGATGCGCCGGCGACCATCTTGGATGCCCGTACCAGGAACTTCGGATCAATCTGGGTCGTATAAGGCAGGATGTCGCCGCGGGTCCGAACGGCCATGACGATTTCTTCCAGCGAGGCATTTCCCGCGCGTTCTCCGAGGCCATTGATCGTGCACTCGATCTGGCGTGCTCCGCCAGCGACACCAGCCAGCGAATTGGCAACTGCCAGGCCCAGGTCGTCATGACAATGGACCGAGAAAATTGCCTTGTCGCTGTCTGGGACACGTTCACGGATCTGCTCGAACATCGCCTTGTATTCATCCGGGGTCGCATAACCGACCGTGTCGGGCAGATTGATCGTGGTGGCACCACACTTGATCGCAGCCTCAACGCATCTGCACAGATAGTCGATCGGAGTGCGGGTTGCGTCCATGGCGGACCATTCCACATCCTCGATCAGATTGCGGGAGCGGGTCACCGTGTCGGTGATGATCTCCATCACCTCTTCTTCCGTCTTGTTCATCTGGAACTTCAGATGAATTGGAGACGTGGAGACGAATGTATGAATCCGGCCCTTTTCAGCATGTTTGACGGCTTCACCACAGCGATCGATATCGGCATGGATCGCTCTGGCAAGGCCCGCGATGACGGAGTTCTTGGAGCGCTTTGCGATCTCGCTGACAGCTTCGAAGTCGCCATTGGAGGCAATCGGGAAGCCGGCCTCGATGATGTCGACGCCCATGTCGTCGAGGATCTCGGCGATCTGCAGCTTCTCTTCCAGTGTCATCGACGCGCCGGGCGATTGTTCTCCGTCACGCAAGGTGGTGTCGAAGATGCGGATCTGGTCCTTCTCAGGAGTGGCAGTCATGTCGTTTCGTCCCAGTCTTGGATCGGGCCGTTCTGCAATTGATGGAACCTGGGCGCGCGATCCGGATTTCGTGATGCGTTTTCAAAGTGTCTCCCCTAAGTGCCCGTTCCGCCATTCATACGCGGATCAGCCGACGCTCAGGGGCATCTAAGAAGGAGGAGATCGCCAAGTAGAAGGAGGCCGCGCGTGGACCGCGCGTTAACAGAAGAGCCGGAAATGTCGCTTGCCGCGATCATGGATCTGTCTTTGGCCTTTGATCATCTTCAAATTGCGTCTGTCGAGGTTCGCTTAAAAGCATGACCTGACAGTTAACGAGTTTCGTTCTTAAGGCAGGTTTTCATCCGATGCAACAAGGTTCTTTCCAGATGGAGGCTTTGCGTACGGAACGACTAGGATACGCCCTTGTCTTTGGTGTGACCGCAGAGTTGGCCCATAATTGAACCGGGAGAAACCAAACTCATTGTCTTTGAAGGACAAAGGATTACGCGAATAGCGTTGCACGATCACCGTGGCCCTGAAAAATGTGACTGACCCAAACCTAAAGGAAATAAGCGGTTTTCTGCTTATATGTCGAACTGGAATTGGTTGGTTGCAGCAAGGTGCCTGGTTCAAGAATGTGGCTTTGGGCGAAACAACAGGATGCCGTGTTCGAAATGTCGAATGCTCAATTCGACGCGGTTACGAGATATGAGTTGTAGTTGGCGCGTGCCATCTTTGTACTGGTCTTGAAGACCTACCAGTGTGTCGGCAGAAACTTTCTGCCGATGTCCAAGTAAGGTCGCCGTTCCGGGAAATTCGTTTTTCGGCGGCTCAATAGGTATCGCGTCGTTTTACCCAGGCCTGAGGGTAGGGCAGGCTTTCTTCATCGCGACCGAGATGCGTCAGATCCAGAAGATTGTAGGCCATATTCAAGATGTCGAGACCCCGCCCATAGGTAGAATAGCTGTGGGCGACCCGACCATCTTCGAGCTTGATAAAGGTGCTCACGCCCGGCAACTCCTCGGTGCCAACTGGTTGGCCTTTGTAGTTGTAGCCACGGCCTGCCGGATCTTCCTTGCCGGGGAACGTAACTCCGTAATCATTGTTGAAGCTGGTGCCAAGGGAAGAGACCCAGTCAAACGTCCAGCCCATACGTGTTCTGTAGGCTTCCAGTTTTTCCAGCGGCGCGCTGGAGATAGAAACAAGTGCCGTGTCCCGGGCTGCCAAATGGACATCGAGCCGCTCGTAATTGTCGGCCCAGAAGGAACAGCTCGGACAGCCTTCCTCCCAGTTCTCGCCAAACATGAAGTGATAGACAACGAGCTGTCTTTGCGGCCCAAACAGGTCTGACAGGCTCTTCGGGCCATCCCTTGTGTCGAAAACGTAGTCTTCATTCACGAGCACAAGCGGCAAGTCGCGGCGTGCAGCGGACAGCTGGTCGCGCTCCTTGGTGAAAGCCTTTTCCTTTGCCAGGAGAGCCTTTCGCGCTTCAAGCCATTCATCCCGACTAACGATCTGTGGTGATGACATTTTCATTCTCCCGGTACGTGTTCCATTTCCTTGACGAAATCGGCAAGCCGCTCAAAACAGCCGTTCCAGCCGCCGCCAACGCCGTGACGCGCGTCTTCGGTTTTGATGGCTTCATGCGAAAGCCGGACTTCGGTGGCCTTGCCGGCAGCGGTGAAAGTTACAGCGACCTTTGACGTGTCAGTTGTTTCGCGCGTGCCGTCGGCAAATTCCTTGACGTGACGCCAACTGAATTCGAGCCGGTTGGGAGGGTCGATGAGCAGATACTCTCCCTCAAAGTGAATTTGCTTTTCGTCGGTCTTATCAATCACAAAGCACCATTTCCCACCGATCTTCAGATCGATCTCGACCTGCTCAAGCGAACCGGCTTTGGGAATAAACCAGCAACTGACATCCCGCGGATCGGTAAAGGCGCGGAAAACCCGTTCGGGAGCCGCCCTGAAAAGACCCTCGACAATGATAGGATCCCGACCCGGTTCCGACTTCAAAAACTCTTTGGCAGTCTGCTGAACAGTCATCTTACTCAATCCTCTTTGGCCAGATGGCGGGCAAGGGCATCGAAGCGGTCAATCCAGAAAGCTTCGTATTTCTGAAGCCAGTCGACGGCTTCCTTGATCGGGGCCCCGCGGAGCCTGCAATGCCTGGTTCGGCCGCGTTTTTCGACTTCAACAAGGCCTGCATCGGACAGGACACGTAAATGTTTGGAAACTGCCGTCAGCGACATGTCGAAGGGTTCGGCAAGGTCGGAAAGTGTCGTTTCACCCGTTGCCAAACGAGAGACAATGGCACGTCGTGTGCCATCGCTGAGTGCGGAAAAGGTAGCGTCCAATTGGGGCATCTGAAGCACAGTCATAAAGTGAACCTTTTGGTTGACTATCATCTAGTTTCATTATAGTCAACTAATTGGTTGAGTAAAGAAGTGCAGATTACCGATAGCTCAACAGGGCCAGCTGCAGTGTGTTGAGAGTGGCCCGACAAAGGAGTGGATGAGATGAAGCTTTATGTAACCGACCTGTCTCCCAACAGCAGACGCGTGTTGGCTGCGGTCAGTCATCTTGGTTTCGATGGCGAGACCGAGATCCAGAAATACGATCTGATGAAAGGGGAGCATCGCTCGGACGAACTCAAGGCGGTCAATCCCAATCAAAAGGTGCCAGTGCTTGTTGACGGCGATTTCAGCCTTTGGGAAGCCAATCCAATCATGATTTACCTAGGTGAACGTGCCGGTGCCGAAGAGTTTTGTCCCACACATCGGCAGGGCCGCATCGAGGTGCTGCGATGGATGTCCTGGGAGGTTCAACACTTCAATCGTGCGCTCGGAGACATTGTCTGGGAGACCGTTGCCAAGCAAGCATTCGGCCTTGGCGCGCCCGACTCTGTCAAGATCGAGGCCGGTCTGGACAATTTCCGCCGGTTTGCTGAGGTTCTGGAAAACCACCTTGCGGATCGGGACTTCGTCCTAGGTGATGAGTTGACGGTCGCTGATTTTGCGGTCGGCAGCCATTCCGCATTGGCAATGCATCCTCAATCCCAGGTGCCTCTAAAGGATTTTCCGAAAGTCAACGCGTACCTGCAACGCCTCGAAGCCGTTCCGGCCTGGGCTGCAACTGCTCCCAAGCCTCGTGCGGAAGCGGCGGAATAGCTCTTCAGACTGAACGGCCATTGCCGTTAACAAGGCCAGCCCCTAGGCTGGCCTTGTTATGAGCCGTTCCTACCTGTTCGCACTCTTTATGGGCGTCGTCGCAGCATTTCTGCTGGGAATGAATTCCGTATCCGTGCGTTTCCTGACTTCTGACTTGCACGGGCTGCAGATAGCCGTTTTCCGGCTTTGGATCGGCTGTACAACGATCTTCGCACTGCTGATGCTCTCAGGGTATCGGTTCCGGCTGTTTCCCTATGACCGGTATCAATGCCTGGCTATCGCCGGATTTACACTAAACTACATCACGTTCCACATTGGCCTTGAGAAGACCAGCGCCACCAATGCAATGGTGCTCGAAAACACAGCGCCGTTCTTCGTGCTTCTGTTTCTTGTCATCACACGGGTGGAGAGTGTCAGGTGGTCCGACGGTGTTGCCACCGCGATGGCGTTGGCTGGCGTTTACCTGACAGTACGGCAGGATCTTGAAGTCGGCGCCACTGGTCTGGAAGGCGATATCTGGGAGATTGGTGCTGGTATCAGCTGGGCAATGTTCATAGTCGGCAGCGCAGCATCTGTCAAAAAAACGAGGTCCAGCCTGGACCGGATGGCGGTGTTGCTGAAGATTTTGCTGCCGTGCGGCCTGGTTTTGACACCCTCGCTATTCTTCTACCCGCTTCAGGTGACAACGATAGATATTTCCGTCCTCTTGGCGCTCGGTGTCTTTTCGACAGCACTTTGCTACTACCTTTGGTACGAAGCCATGTCCGAGGTCTCCACCGTCACGGCGTCATTGCTGATTGTCCTGTCCGTTGTGTTTGCGTTTGTTGCCGCATTCTTCCTGTTGGGCGAGACGGTCACGCCAGACATGTTGATTGGGGCCACTCTGATTGTCTTCGCCGTTGTCCTTCCTGGACTGGTTGATACCTTTGCCTCCAAAGCAGATGCCAAAGAGCCGGACTAAACGATCTTGGTTTTCCGCCAGAATTCGTTGCGGCGGAGAGAATATGCCGCTGCAATGCGGTTCTCTGGCCATTTTACAGACTCTGGCCACCGGAGACTTCGATGCGTTGTCCAGTCATCCAACCCGTTTCGCCTGTTAGAATCGCGGCGACCGCACCTCCGATATCATCTGGCATTCCTGCTCGGCCCATGGCTGTCATGCCCGCGATTATTTTGTTGAGTTCAGGAACATCCCTGACAGCACCACCACCAAAGTCCGTTTCAATCGCGCCTGGAGCCAGTGTGTTGATAGCAATGCGCCGTGGTCCGAGTTCCTTCGCGAGATAGCGCGTCAGTGTTTCAACTGCTCCTTTCATCGTCGCATAAGCCGCATATCCGGGGATTGTGAAGCGTGCAAGACCGGTGGAAATGTTGAGGATCCGGCTGCCGTCCGGGAGCATCGGCAGAAGTCCTTGGGTCAGAAAGAAGACGCCTTTGACGTGGATGTTCATGAGGTGGTCAAACTCATCTTCGGTGGTGTCCGCAAAGGACTTGTGAACACCAGTGCCAGCATTGTTGACCAGAATATCAAACCCGTCGCGTTGCCAAGTTTCATTCAATACGGCTCTCAAGTCCGAATAAAAACCTGGGAAGGCCGAAGTGTCGGTCGTGTCCAACCCAATTGCGACTGCGCGCTGACCGAGTGCCTCGATCTCTGCAATGGTTTCTTCTGCTGACGCCTTGTTGGAATTGTAGGTCAGGACGCTGTCGACGCCGTGCCGTGCCAAGTGTATGGCCATGTTCCGGCCAAGACCGCGGCTGCCGCCGGTTATCAAAGCGATTTTCGTGCCATTGGTCATCTGTTGTCTCCAAACTGCGTTCAGTGGATCTGATGACACTGAGATAGCTTTTCGCCAGTAGTCGTACCTGCCGGTTCCTCCTGAAAACCTGCCTAATTCTCTGAAATGCTAAGGTAGTGTGATTGTCAGTTCAGAGTTTTGCCTTTATCTGCAGAGATCCGGGAGAGCTTGATGCAGACAGACCAATTGACGCAAAAGCTGATTGATTTTGCAGACGAACGAAGGGTCGGAAACGACCCCTTCGACATTGGCGTTCCCGGTGTAACTTTGGTGCGTCAAAGGCAGAGGACACAGGTCTATCCTGTCGTCTTTCATCCAATTTTCTGCCTGGTTCTCCAAGGTGCCAAACAAACTTATGTCGGAAGCCGAACGGTTCGCTTTGCCAGCGGCCAGTCGCTGATCGTCGGTTTGGATCTGCCGGCCGAATCCAAAGTGATCGAGGCAAGTTCCCAGAAGCCCTATGTTGCCTTGGCGCTCGATCTGGACATTGCGTTGTTGCGTGACCTGTCGGGCGAGTTGGACCTCCTGGAGCACGGAAGCGAGAAGACGGTGGCGGTCTCCAGCGGCAAAGCCGATGACGCAATTGTCGATGCCATGCGGCGGCTGTTCGAACTGACCGAAATGCCCGAGGCGGCCGCGGTATTGGAGCCCTTGATCAAAAGGGAAGTGCATTTCTGGCTTTTAAAGGCCGAGCACGGCAGTATCTTGAGACAACTGGTCAAACGCGACAGTCGTGCTGCGCGCATATCGACGGCGATTGACAGGATCAAGAGGGAGTTTGCAACGGCTCTGCGTATCGAGGATCTTGCGCAGGACGCGGCCATGAGCGTTTCGGCCTTTCATGCCGGTTTCAAGAACATTACCGGCACAACACCGCTTCAGTTTCAAAAGAGGCTGCGCTTAATGGAGGCGCGGCGCTTGTTGCAGAATGACAAACTGTCTGTTTCTAACACCGCGTTTCAGGTCGGGTACGAAAGCCCGACCCAGTTCAGCCGGGAGTATTCCCGGCAATTCGGTCAGACACCGCGCGCTGACAAAATCGGTTCTTCTGACGTCTCGACCCGTTAAAGGAACAATTCGCCGCGGGCGACAAGTGTTGCCTGACCGCCAATTCTAACCGCATGCATGTTGCCGCCGTCGATGTCGATTTCAAGATCGATCAGGGATGGCCGACCCATGATGAACCCTTGTTCGATCCGGATATGGTGGGTGCCGCTTGGAAGGTCGTCGTAATAGTCGACGACGCCGGCAAAGGCAGCGGCAGCTGAACCGGTGGCAGGATCTTCCGGGATGCCCATGTCGGGCGCAAACAAGCGGGCCTGGAAGGCGCTGTCATGCGAGCGAGTTTCCCGGCAATAGACATAGGCATCATTGTGCCCGTCCTTGCCGAAGCCTGCCTTCCACATGGACTGAACCGGTTTCGCGCGCGCCAGCGCATCAAGGTCCCGCACCGGTACGAAGGTGAAGGGAGGTCCTACGCGGAAGCGGGAAGGGGCATGATTTTCAAAGCCAATATCGGTTGGCTCCAAGTTGAGCGCGGCGGCGATCAATTCCACATTGTGGGTGGGACCGGCGGGCTCCGGAAGGCTCGGTACGTCGAATTCCGCGAAGGCTGCAGCATTTTCCCGTAGGATCACCGCACAGCGAACGGTGCCGATATTCTGTTTCAGAACAACGACCGCATCCTGTTCGTTTGAAACTTCACCAAATCTTTCCTTCGCCATCAAAATGGCGGTGCCGACGGTTGGGTGGCCGGCAAACGGCAGCTCTAGCTTGGGCGTGAATATCCGCATGTTGGCGGAGTGTCCGGGGTTTTCCGGTGGAAAGACGAACACTGTCTCCGACAGGTTGAACTCGCCTGCAATTTTTTGCATCTGCTCGTCACTGAGACCTTCGGAGTCCAGAACAATTGCCAGCGGATTACCGGCAAGGCTCGTGTTGGTGAAGACATCCAAGATCGCGTAGCGACGGCTCATATTGTTATTCTCCCTAGAGACTCACCAGTCAGCTCTTCCTGAGGTGAGCGGACTTTTGCATGTCTCAGCAAGTCCCGCCAGTGATTAGTGCCCATTCTTGGTGAACAAAGGGTTGCCCGGATCTGGCCGTTGCGGGCGTTCATTCAGGCAACAGATGCTCTGCAAACGCACGTGCATAGGACACGACCGCAGGATCATTCAGATCGGCCCGTTCGCGAATGATCCTGATATCTGCCAATTCACGTTCTTCCGTGCTGTCCGAAAAGCGCATGATCGAGCGACGCAATTCTTCGGCGGGCTGATCGAGATCGAAAATCCGGGCAATGGAAATACGTGGTCCATCAAAGGCGATTAGAACGTCTCCAGCCGTGACGTCCTTGCCGTTCAGACCGGTTTCTTCTTCCAACTCCCGGTAAATTGCTCCGACGACATCTACTTTGCCTTCTGGTGACAGGTCAGTCGGGTCGAGATTGCCGCCGGGCGGATAGATTGCGCCAGCAGTCGCCGTATGAGCAGCCATTACGCCAAACAACAGAGCACCGTCAGCCGACCTCAGGATGGCTGAGCCAAAGACGTTGTAAGCGGAGGGATCGGGTGCTCCCCAATCGCGCCAGGCAAGAAAAGCGGAATATGAACACTCTGTGCAACTGCCCTTGAATTCACCGTCTTCAAAGGAATAGTCGGTCAGTTTCAAGGTGCGGCCGTTCCAAAGCAGGCCAATTCGCTTCTTTGCTTCTTCAAAGTGTTCAGCGATTGCGGCTTCATTTGCCTGTTCGAAGGCCCAGTTATCGGGGGAGAGGCTCAGATCCACTCCGCGGACGGCATGCACCGGAGACTGCAGATGCTTTTCCATCATGGGTATAGTGCGACCTGGCGACATTTCGCTCGGCCGTTTTGCAATGGTCGCAAAGCCTTGCCGTGCATAGAACGCCTCGGAATGTGTGTCTGCTTCCAGGTAAAGTCTGGATAACCCAAGCGTGCGGGCACGGTCGTGTGCTCTGGTCAGCAGAAGATCCCCGATGCCCTGACGTTGGGCCTGCGGGGCGACAAAGAGATAGTCAACCAACAACGTGTCTTTGTCTTGTGCCGCCAGACCCGAAAAGGCAACCGGGCTGCCATTCCTTTCCGCGACAGTGACATATTGATTGTCGATAATCTCTTCGGTGATGAGCCAGTGCTTTCTGAACTCAGCCATCTTGTCGTCCGGATATCCCCAGGACGCCTTGGCGCTGTGCAGAATGTCGGTGAGAGCCGAGGCATCGGCTCTGGTTGCGGCTCTGAGTTTTAAGGGCATGGCTGTCCGGTTGGTTGTCTACCCGACAGCCCTAGCCAGATAATGTGAACGTTACAAGGCAGGTCGATCCTTATCGAATAAACGTGCCGTTCTGAAGTTCGGAAACCGCTTGCACCAATTCATCGCGCGTGTTCATCACAATTGGGCCGTGCCACGCAACGGGCTCCTTGATTGGGGCACCGGAAACCAGAAGGAAACGAATACCTTCATCGCCTGCCTCAACGCAGATCTCATCACCGCTGCCGAAAACAACGAGTGACCGATTGCCGGTCTGATCCCGGATCTTGAGTTCTTCGCCTCCAAATTCCTTTTCAGTCAATACGCCAAAGGGTTCCGAGGCCCCGTCGAACGTTCCAGAGCCTTCAAAGACATAGGCAAAAGTCTGCTTGTAAGTGTCTACTTTAAAACGTTTTTTTTGTCCCGCAGGCACATGAATGTCGAGGTATTGCGGTTCCGCGGCGATACCATCTACCGGGCCGCGTTTGCCCCAAAACTCGCCGCAGATGATCCGCGCGGACGTGCCGTCGTCGTCAACGACAACCGGTATCTCTTTCGCCGCGACATCCTGATAGCGAGGTTCTGTCATTTTCAAAGACGAAGGCAAGTTGGCCCAGAGCTGAAAGCCGTGCATGCGGCCTCTGTCGTCGCCCGTGGGCATTTCCTGATGCATGATACCCCTGCCTGCAGTCATCCACTGGACGTCGCCCGCACCCAGGTGGCCGGTATTGCCGAGGCTGTCTCCATGTTCGACAGTTCCGGCGAGAACATAGGTGATGGTTTCAATGCCTCTATGCGGATGCCAGGGAAAACCGGCCAGGTAATCCTCAGGCCTTTCATTGCGGAAATCGTCCAGCAGAAGAAACGGATCCAGCATTTCCGGGTCCTGAAATCCGAAGACACGCTCAAGCTTGACACCTGCGCCTTCAAGCGTCGACTGCGTTCCACCGATATGCGTGACTGGACGGACTGACATGATCACAATTCCCGAGTTGGTTTTCTCACACCGAAAATAGAGACAATCGACTGAATTCCCATAGCCGGCCAACGAACGCAGTGTTCAAGTCCAGGAAACAGTGCAATTGCTTGCTGAAGGTACTGCTGGTTTCAGCGGGCTATCGTGTGTCTATTGAACCGTCGGAAACAGAATTCACATCAGGAATTTTTTGTTTTTGATACTTGGGACCATTTGAGATCAAAACGCCTGTTTCAGCTAAAGGGATTGACAATGTCGTCAAGAATGAGGAACGTACCTCATTGCTGACGCTAGGCACGTTGAGTGCATTGCAAATGCTGGCGTCAGATTTCGATTCGCCTGCTAATTCGGTGATCAGAGCTCGCAGCGAATTGATTCAATCGCATGCGTTCAGGCATTGAAGTCACATAGGGGAGGGAAAATGCAGCAATTCTCGGTCAATCCGGATTTCATCGTTCGGGACGAAACGTCTCTGCGTGAGCTCTTTCCCGCAACACACGAGCTTGCCATTCAAAAGTGCCAAACGAGGCTCGACAAACATGCACGAGAATTTATAAGCCGCTCGCCTTTCCTTTGTTTGGGAACGCAGGGCGTGGATGGCAGAGCTGACGTCAGCCCGCGAGGGGATCCCGCTGGATTTGTGAGGGTCCTGGATCAGGAAACACTGGCGATTCCAGATCGACCGGGAAACAATCGCCTAGACAGCTTGAGCAATATTGTGGCGAACCCGAGTGTGGGCTTGCTGTTCATGGTCCCGGGTTTTGATGACACTTTGCGTGTCAATGGTAC
This sequence comes from Labrenzia sp. THAF82, assembly GCF_009363435.1. Lineage (GTDB taxonomy): Bacteria > Pseudomonadota > Alphaproteobacteria > Rhizobiales > Stappiaceae > Roseibium > Roseibium porphyridii. The sequence goes on from NZ_CP045354.1 coordinate 2,392,690, forward strand.
AGCCACCCTTGTTGTCGATCCTGAGTTGCTCAAAGCCATGAGCATCAATGACCGGGTGCCCAAGGTCGCGATTGTGGTCAAGGTGACATCGGTCTTCATGCACTGTGCCAAGGCGTTTCGTAGATCGCAGTTGTGGGATCCGTCCAAGTTTCAGGACAGAAGCGAAATGCCGTCGCTGATCAACATCATAATGGATCAGACAACCGGGGCGCCGGACGATGCTGGGGAAATGAAGGCCTTGGACGACAAATTGGAAGAAGACTACAAAAGAACGCTTTACTAGCCCCGGTCCACATGTGTCAGAGCTTCGGAGCGGTCGGGTTTTCACGTTTCTTCCAATGCTCATGCCCAATCGACGATAGCATTGTATAACAAGCGGGTAGGGCCTTTGGCAGCCGATCATCGAACGGGATACCTTGCATCTTGCGGAGGCTCTGCCCACATGCGAGGGTGCTTCGTCTTTGGCCATCCGGTCAAAACTGAACTGTTCGTTCCGGTTTAGGTCTTCATGTCACCAATACTCTCCGTCCGAGACCTGGAAAAAACCTATGAGGGTGGCTTCCAGGCACTTAAGTCCGTTTCGCTTGATATCAGTCAGGGCGAGGTCTTTGCGTTGCTCGGACCCAATGGTGCCGGAAAAACAACCTTGATCAGCACAATTTGCGGTCTCGTTCAGCCAACCAGAGGCAGTATCCAGGTGGGCGGACACGATGCAATCAGGGAGTACCGGGCCGCGCGGCAGTTGATCGGTCTGGTTCCACAGGAAATGCCGACCGCGCCATTCGAAATAGTTGGTGACACTGTTGCGATGAGCCGTGGTCTATTTGGCCTGAAAAGAGACCCGGCGCTGATTGAGCGAATTTTGAAAGACCTCACGCTTTGGGACAAAAAGGACAATCCGATCATGGCGCTCTCGGGTGGCATGAAGCGCCGGCTGCTCGTTGCCAAGGCTCTTGCGCATGAGCCCAAGATCCTGTTTCTCGACGAACCAACTGCGGGTGTCGATGTGGAGTTGCGTCATGACATGTGGCGGATCGTCGGCGAGCTCAAGGAAAAGGGCGTCACGATTATTCTGACCACGCACTACATCGAAGAGGCCGAACAGATGGCCGAGCGGGTAGGGGTGATCAACAAGGGGGAAATCATCCTGGTCGAGGAAAAGCAGGAGTTGATGCGCAAGCTTGGTCGCAAGCTGCTGAAACTCAGTCTTTCCGAACCCCTTGATGCAATACCTGAAGAACTCAAGGGCTACGAACTCGTTCTCGAGGATGACGGGACCAGTTTGACCTACACTTATGACACCCACGCAGAACGCACAGGGATCACGTCGTTGCTGACGGACCTGGCGAGCGCCGGCGTGAGATTTCAAGACTTGCAGACAGACCAGTCGTCGCTGGAAGACATATTTGTCGGGCTGGTTAGAGAAAATCGGGACCAAGCATGATGACGGACTATTTTATCCGACGCGCGAAAGCTGAAGACCGGGACGCCCTGACAGATCTTTGCCTGCGCTCCAAGCAGTCCAACGGCTATGACGATGATTTCATGGCGCAGTGTACCGAAGAACTGACTGTCAGAGACAGCTGGATAACCGGCACGGAGTTCTGGTTGGCCGAGGACAGCAGCGGAAAGCTTGCCGGCTGCATTCGTCTGTCCGTTGAAGAGGATGGGGCAACTGGCGAACTTGAAACGTGTTTCATTGACCCGAGTTGTCAGGGCAAAGGTGTCGGCCGAGCGCTTTTTGATGAACTTCATGCCCAGGCGAATTCGCTGAAGCTGGAGCGCATTGGCCTGGATGCTGACCCCTTCGCGGAACCTTTTTATGCGCGCATGGGGTTTAAAACTGTCGGGCGGACACCGTCCGGATCCATTCCCGGACGTACCTTGCCAAGGATGGAATTGGAGCTGCAGAGAGGGCGGGCCAGCGCATGAACTTTGAAGCAGTCAAGTCCATCTACCTTTCGGAAATGGCGCGGACCAAACGGACCGTCTTCCAAAGTGTGATTTCGCCGGTGATCTCCACGGTGCTCTATTTCGTGGTCTTCGGGGCTGCTATCGGTTCTCGCATAACCGAAGTTGATGGTGTCAGCTACGGTGCCTTTATCGTGCCCGGCCTGATCATGTTGTCGCTCATGACGCAGAGCCTTTCAAACGCTTCCTTCGGCATCTATTTCCCGCGCTTTACGGGCACGATTTTTGAAGTGTTGTCAGCGCCTGTTTCTTTCCTGGAAATTACCGTCGCCTATGTTGGGGCTGCGGCAACCAAGTCAGTTATTGTCGGGTTGATCATTCTGATCACGGCCAACTTCTTTGTGGATCTTCAGATCCAGCATCCGGTCTGGATGGTGGCCTTCTTCATTCTGACAGCGGTTACGTTCGCACTTCTCGGTTTCATAATCGGCATCTGGGCAGACAATTTCGAGAAGCTGCAGTTCGTACCACTCCTGATCGTGACGCCACTGGCTTTTCTTGGCGGAAGCTTTTATTCCATCAATATGCTGCCGGAGTTCTGGCAAAAAGTGACCCTCATCAATCCGGTGGTCTATCTGATTTCCGGATTCCGTTGGAGCTTTTACGGACAGGCGGATGTCAGCCTGTGGCTGTCTTTGCTGGCAACCATGATTTTTCTGGGCGGCTCATTGGCCGTCGTACATTGGATATTCAAGACCGGCTATCGTCTGAAAGCCTAGGCAGGAAAGCGCCGGTCATGCGTGAGACAAACAATGCTCTGGTCTTCTTTCGTTAAAAAGACATCCGTGGTTCTGCTGGCGGGATTTCTCGCCGGCTGTCAAACCGCTCAGGGGCCGTCATCGCAGGCACCATCGCCTGCAACGAATGCCGCTGCGTCCGCATCCGTCCAGAGCTCCTCGTTGCCTGTCATCAGCTATGCACCGGCAACGGCCGTTGAACGCGGCTTTTCCGCACTGGTGCTGAATGCGGCCACGGGTGAACAGCTCTATGATGTCGATGCCGACGCGCCGCGGTATCCTGCATCGTTGACCAAGATGATGACGCTGTATCTGCTGTTCGAAGCAGTTTCAAATGGTCGTTACTCCCTGTCTTCTCCGCTTGAAGTTTCCGCAAATGCGGCAGCGCAGCCTCCTGCAAAGATCGGCCTCAAGGCAGGCTCAACGATAACCGTTCAACAGGCTGCACGCGCGCTTGCCGTAAAGTCGGCCAATGATGTTGCGGTTGCCGTTGCGGAGAATATCGCAGGCAGCGAAGCGGCCTTCGCACGGCAGATGACCCAGCAGGCACGTGCGCTTGGAATGGGAAAGACGCGTTTCGTCAATGCAACCGGGCTTCCGGATCCGGCGCAGGTGACGAGTGCTCGTGACATGGCAAAACTCGGGCTCGCTCTCAAGCGAAGGTTTCCGCAGTATTCCAGCTACTATCGCCAGAAATCCTTCAGCTACAACGGCCGGACCTTCAGAGCGACCAACAATCTGATTGGCAAGGTTCCGGGTGTCGACGGTTTGAAGACCGGCTATATCCGGATGTCCGGCTACAATCTTGTCGCTACGGCGAGACGAAGCGGAAAGCAGTTGATCGTCGTTGTGATCGGCGGGAAAAGCGAAGCTGCACGTGACCAGGAAGTGACCCGGTTGATCGAAGCCAATTTCTGACGTGTCGACGTCGATAAATTTGGCAGGTCACAGCGCAAATTTGTCCCTTCGCAGGAGGTGAACTTCATCTCGGCATTGCAAGATCCCTCCGTTTTCACGAGGGACATGCACATGACTCTGGCAGAGCGATACGAGAAGGGAGCCGATCGGTGGGCCTTAACCCTGGAACGACTGGGTTTTCCGGCTGCCTATCGTTTTCTGTTTTCCAAGCTTGGCCTGACAGTGCACGACAAGGACGTATGTGACGTCGGCACTGGCTGCGGCGATTTTGCAGCCGCCCTGTTTGAAGTCTCCGGTCAAGCTAGGTCTCTGACGCTTGTCGACCCGTCATCGACCATGCTGCAAAAGGCATGCAGACGATTGCGATTAGCTGGACGCCAGCTGCGATCATTGCCGGTGCGCCTGGACGAACTGACCTCGGACAAGACCTACGACCTGATCCTCGGTGCCCACGTGCTGGAGCATCTTGAAGATCCCGAGCACGGGCTCAGACACCTTCTTGAACTTCTCAAGCCCGGCGGCCGCCTGGTCCTTTCGGTAAGCAAACCTCACATCTGCCAATGGTTCATCTGGCTGCGGTGGCGCCACCGTTGGTATCACGAAGATGACGTTTGTGATCTGCTTCGTCGCGCGGGGTTCCAGTCCATCGAAGTGCATCGTTTCCCCAATGGTGTTCCATCGCGCTGCAGCCATGCTTATTCGGCCTGCCGCGTCGCCAATCAGGATCCGTTTTTGGGCCAAATTCTGGAGAGTTGATCATGCTGATAGCACTAGTTGATTTCACGGTGGATCCCTCGCGCCGACAGGAGGCTCTGCAGGTTTTGTTGGATGAAGCTGAAACGGTCACCGCGATGCCGAGGTGCCGAACCTTTCGACCCTATTGCGACCCTGTCAGCGAAAGTCATGTCGGCATCGTGCATGAATGGCAGGACGAAGCTGGATTTGAGGCTTATCTCAAGTCCGAAGATTTCGCGAAGATCGGTGTGGTGCTTCGCCCTTTGATGACTTCAGCGCCTTCCAGTCGCCGTTATCGGGCAACGCCTCTGGAAACGTGACGCCTTCAGACTTTCGTGTTCGCGACTTCGCGATAAGGTGGTTTGCATGACAGAGCTTCCAGCCTATTCCGTTGCACAGTGTTTTGGCCCGGCACCGAAACAGCAATTCAAGTTTGACCGGCACTATCTGCTCTACTCCGTGAGCGGAGGACTGAGACTGGAAGCAGAAGGGACCATATGGTCTCAGCCGCCGGCAAGGGCCGCCCTCATCAGGGCTGACAAACCAATCGAGATCTCCTTGCCCGTGAAGATAGAATGCCGGTCAGTGCTCTTTGCAAAAGCGTTTGTTCCGGCGCCGCCTAATGTTCTGAGCGTGTTTGAAATGACACCGCTGGCACGGGAACTGGTCTTGGAATGCGCCCAATGGAGCGAAACCGAAGACACCCTTTCGAGCTATGCTCAGGGTCTCTTCGGCACTCTTGCCTCTGTCATTTGGAAGCTTTCCGAATCGCCGAGCCGTCTTTCCATGCCGGCACCACGGTCGGCAGCGGTCGAGCGTGTTCTGGATCTGACAGAGCAGTCTCTTGCGAACCCGCCGACATTCGAGGAATTGGCTGTCCTTGTTGCGATGAGCCCACGGACCTTGGCGAGAAAACTGTCTGACGAACTGGGCATGACCTGGCGCCAGTGCCTGCAAAAACTGAGGGTTATCAGCGCGGTTGAAGCCTTGTCTCAGACGGACCTGCCGGTGACGGAAATCGCTTTTGCGCAAGGGTATCAGAGCCTGTCGGCCTTTAATGCTGCCTTTCGTGAGCTGACCGGCAAAACGCCGTCGGCATATCGTGCCAGTTTCAATACGAGCCAATAGGAGGCACAAAAAAGCCCCGCTGAAATCAACGGGGCTTTCTCTTTGGCTGTCGATGGGACTTTGATCAGTTCTTGGTTTTGTCGACGAGCGCGTTGGACTTGATCCACGGCATCATGCCGCGCAGCTTTTCGCCAACTTCCTCGATCTGGTGCGCGTCGTTCAGACGACGTGTTGCCTTGAACTTGGCAGCACCTGCACGGTACTCCTGCATCCACTCGGAAGTGAATTTGCCGTTCTGGATGTCTTCCAGCACGCGCTTCATTTCCGCTTTGGTTTCGGCAGTCACGATGCGCGGTCCGGTGACGTATTCACCCCATTCCGCTGTGTTGGAGATGGAGTAGTTCATGTTGGCGATGCCGCCTTCGTAGATCAGGTCCACGATCAGCTTCACTTCGTGCAGGCACTCGAAATAGGCCATTTCAGGTGCGTAACCTGCTTCGACCAGGGTTTCGAAACCGGCGCGGATAAGTTCAACGAGACCACCGCACAATACGGCCTGCTCGCCGAAGAGGTCTGTCTCGCACTCTTCCTTGAATGTTGTCTCGATGATGCCCGAGCGACCGCCGCCAACACCACAGGCATAGGACAGGCCAAGATCCTGCGCATTGCCGGAAGCGTCCTGGTGGACTGCGATCAGGCACGGAACACCGCCGCCTTTTTCGTATTCGCCGCGCACTGTATGACCAGGGCCCTTCGGAGCGACCATGAGAACGTCAACAGTGGATTTCGGCTCAATCAGGCCGAAATGAACGTTGAGGCCATGCGCAAACGCAATCGCAGCGCCGTCGCGGATGTTGTCTGCGATGTGGTCGCGATAGATGTCGGCCTGCAGCTCGTCCGGCGTTGCCATCATCATGAGGTCGGCCCAGGCAGCAGCTTCCGCCACTGTCATGACCTTGAAACCATCGGCTTCCGCTTTCAGCGCGGTCGTCGACCCGGCGCGCAGTGCGACCGCAATCTCTTTTGCGCCGCTGTCCTTGAGGTTCATGGCATGGGCACGGCCTTGTGAGCCGTAACCGATGATGGCGACTTTTTTGGTTTTGATCAGATTGATATCTGCATCACGATCGTAATAAACGCGCATGGGTTCCTTTCTCCCGTTTGCATTCCGTTTGCTAGTTAAAGCCGGGTTTTGACCCGGTCTTTGTCTTTTGAACTTGTTCAAGCCGAAGTCTGGAGTGTCGCTGCTTACGCTCCGAATAAACGATAGAAGCGGTCGACTGCCGTCTCGGCCTGTGTCTTGAGATCCTGCTCGTCGGGGCTTGCGGTTTCACCGAGCAGCAGGCGAATGTGAACATCGCGGATCGCCAGGCCATAAAGCACCTGATAAGCGTCTTCAGCGCTGTCGAATTTCAGTAATCCGTGGCGCCGACCGCTTTCCAGCATGGTGCGCGCACGGGACGAAATCATGTGCTTCCCGCGCACGAGCAGCAAATGACCGAGCCGGTTGGAGTTGGTGTTGCTTTGACCGATCGAAAGCCTGTTGAGTGCAAGCGATGTTTCGGAAAAGAGCACTCCGAGCAGTGCCTCCACGAAGGAGGAGACATGGGCACGAAAGGTTTCCGCGTCAGCGGTTGCTCCTGCTTCTGACGGAAATTGCACCTGGCTGGCCTGGAAAGCGACAACAGCTGCCAGCAGGCCGTCTCTGTCGCCGAACCACTTGTAAAGGCTTTCCTTGGAGCAGCTTGCCGTCCGGGCCAATCCTGCAGTCGTCAGGGCCTTTTCGCCGCCATCCACCAACAGCGTCAGCGCATGTTGCAACACGACCTGCTGGCGCGGCGAAAATTCTGGCGCGGCGTCCGGGCGGGATGTGGCAATGTCGTAGGCGGCTGCTGGCATGGGACTGAATGTGGCCTTCAGAGGCTCTTCCTGATAGATCCGAGGTGAGAACCGTACGGTACGGTTCGGGTGAGGTTATGGCAAAGCCTGCTGAGTTGGTCAAGAGGGATTTTCACCAATTGGAAACTCAGGCTCGATGGCAGTCAGGTGGTCTTCGCGTGGACGGTGAAGGCACCGGGCGATGATCGTCAACAGGTTCACAAAGACACTGCTTCCGGCCTGCTAAGTCGAGCAAGGTCTTCGGGTTATCGAGTGGCCACTTGCTTGAGCCAGGAAACGACCAGCTCTGCTTTCTCATGGTTGCGGCTGCGATGTGAGAGGACCGCGTGATAGGCGTCTTTCGGGGTGAGTGGAGGTAGTCCGGCTGGTACCAGCAATCCTCTTTCGGAGTAGTCACCCGTGATCGAGCGCCAGCCGAGCATGATGCCATGCCCTGAAAGCGCGGCCTGTGCCGCCTGGACGTAGTTTGAAAACCGGAGGCCTCTGGCTGAACCTGCAGCCCTAAGTCCGGTTCTGTTCAGATAGTCGGGCCAGGAGACCCATCGCCGATCATCTGTCTCCACATGGATCAGGAAGGAAGAGGCGAGGCTGCCATCGTCGGCCTTGATCCGTTCAAGGTATTCAGGTGCGCAGACAGGTTCGATGCTCTCCTCAAAAAGCAATTCCACAGAACCATCACTCCAGGCACCGTCGCCGTAGCGCATGGCAATATCGACCCCCGGACCGAGACGCGGCACTTCCTGCGAAGTTGATTGAACGTTGACGGCTAGGTCGGGGTGATCGAGGTAAAAGGCCTCCAATCGTGGCATCAGCCAATAAGTGGCAAAACCGATCGTGCAGGCCAGCGTCACGGCTTCGCCGGTGGCGTTTGTCAGTGCCCGTATGTCCTCAAGAGCGTCGGTCAGCCTCTCTCTGTTTTCAACAACGGCGTTCAAGAGGATTTCGCCAGCTTCCGTAAAACCTGCCGGTCTTGTGCTTCGGTCCAGCAAAGATGTGCCGACATGATCTTCAAGTTGCTTCAATGACTGACTGACCGCAGGCAGGGAGACATTGAGCTCCCTTGCCGCGCGGCTGGGGCTTCCGGTTCGGTGGACTGTTTCGAAGACGTGCAGCAGTCTGAGAGGTGGAAGTCGATCCATATGTACCTTATCTTAAGCTACGGATTAAATTAACTTGCATTTTTATCGTCTTTTCAAATCAAATCCTCAAGTGCACCTTTCCCAAGAGTTATGGGAAAACTGAGATTTTCAGCTGCTCCCGTTGTCCGTATGAAGTGACAAGATACCTTAAGTTAAGGAGCGATCGAAATGCTCGGAACCGGCGAAACCGGCGTGTTGCTGAAAGAACGAGGCATGGATGTGCCACTTGAAACCGGCGAAACAGCCTATTTCAACTACTTCTGGCTGCGAGACAATTGCCCGAGTTCCTTCGATCACGAAACCCGGGAACGGGCCTTTGATATTTTCGCGGAGGTGGAAGCACCAAGGGCTGTTTCGGCGGCAATTTCGGGCGGCGTGCTGGAAATTGCCTGGGCAGGAACAGGTCATGTCACACGCATGCCGCTGTCTTTGTTGGCGAACTACGCCAAGGGTGAAAAGCGGGCAGATGTGGCGAAGGTGAGCAGATCTCCCTGGTTCGCCGATCACTATGGCCGTATGGCCCGATTTTCTTACAGCCGACTGACGGAAGGCGAAACCGAGCTTCGCAATTGGGCCAATGCCATGCTCACCGATGGCATTGCGCTATTGACGGGGTTGCCCGATACGGATGCGGCTCTTCTGGACACGGCCAGCCTGATCGGTCATGTCCGGCCAAGTTATTTTGGCCAGGTCTTTGAGGTCAAAACCCATATCAAACCCACCAATCTGGCTTTCACATCAAAAGCCTTGCCGTTGCATACTGACCTGCCAGATGAAGACCTGGCGCCCGGGGTCCAGTTTCTTCACTGCCGTGCCAACACCGTTGAAGGAGGCAACAGTCTCTTTGTCGATGGCCTGGCGGTGGCGGAAGACTTTCGTCTTGCCTTTCCAGAAGACTTTGAACTCTTGGTTGCGACTGACGTACCCTATTTCTGCGAGCATGAACGGTTCGACATGCGCTCCCGGCAGCGTGTGATCGAACTCGATGAATACGGAAACATTTCCGGCGTTACCATCAGCCAGCATCACGCTGACATGTTTGACCTGCCTCAGCAGGAACTAGACCGGTTTTACCCGGCATTCTGCCGCTTCGGGCAGATGATGCGCCGTGAAAAATACATGATGCAGTTCCGGTTGAACGCTGGCGAGTGTATCGTTTTTGACAATCACCGGATTGTACACGGCCGCGCGGAGTATTCGGCAAACAGCGGGGATCGGCATCTGCGGGGCTGTTACACCGATCGCGGCGAACTAAGGTCCATCTATCGGGTGCTTGAGGGGAAGAAGGAACGGATGGAATGAGTGTTGTCACCGATGTTGATTTCAGCGGCAAGGCACGCCAGAGCGAAATGGAACTGCGCGAAGACCTGTCGGCGGCATTCCGTCTTGCGGTCAGGTTCGGCTGGCACGAATCCGTTGGCAATCACTTCAGTGCGGCGGTGTCGGAGGACGGTTCAAAGTTTTTGATGAACCCGAAATGGCGGCATTTTTCCGAGGTGAGGGCAAGCGACCTTGTCCTTCTCGATGCTCATGACGACACCGTCATGGAAGGGCCCAATGCGCCGGATCCATCTGCCTGGTGCATTCACGGAACCGTTCACCGTATGAACCCAAACGCCCGGGTGTTGTTTCATTGTCATCCGCCGAATGCGACGGCGCTGGCAACGCTGCAGGACCCGAGCATGAAGCCGATTGATCTCAACACCGCTCGATTTTTCGGTAAGGTTGCCATCGATCTTGGGTTTGGCGGGATGGCGGATGAAGCTGAAGAAGGGCGCCGGATCGCCGAAACCCTTGCAGACAAACCTGTGCTGATTATGGGCAATCACGGCATTTCCATATCTGCAATGACAGTTCCCGAAGCATTTGAGAGCCTCTATTTTTTCGAGAGAGCCGCCGAGACGCTGTTAAAGGCATATGCAACAGGTCAGCCGCTGGCTGTGATGTCAGAAAATCTGGCGGCCAAAACCGCAGCTGAATGGGAACCGTATGTTGGAATGGGCTACGCTCATTTCGACTACTGGAAACGGGAATTGGATCGATCAGAACCTGACTATCGGGATTGATTTCCAAGTTTTTTGCAGCCGCTTGGCATTGGTTGCGATGCCGTCTGCAAGGTCCTGTTTGCAAAAAACTGGCGTGTAGTACTCCCGTAATACCCGCACAATTGCTTTGCCTGCTAGCCTTTTTCCATCGTTGTTTGCTGATGGAGGATGAAGCATGAGCGCGAAGAAGATCCTTATGATCACAGGAGACTTTACCGAAGACTATGAAACGATGGTACCGTTTCAGACGTTGCTCGCAATGGGCTATGCCGTTGACGCTGTCTGTCCGGGAAAGAAAGCCGGAGAAACGGTGGCTACCTGCATTCATGACTTTGAAGGCGACCAGACCTATACGGAAAAACGCGGGCATAATTTCACCCTGAACGCCACTTTTGCGGACGTGAACGTTGCCGACTATGACGCACTGTTGATACCGGGCGGCAGAGCGCCTGAATATCTGCGCCTCGAAACTGAGGTCATTGACGCCGTGAAGCATTTTATGGACGCGGCCAAGCCGGTTGCCGCCATTTGCCATGGGGCACAGATCCTGACGGCCGCCAAGGTGGTTGAAGGTCGCACGGTATCGGCTTATCCGGCATGCCGTCCCGAAGTAGAGCTTGCCGGAGCGACCTATGCGGATATTGCCATCGACGGAGCTGTAACGGATGGCAATCTGATCACCGCGCCGGCTTGGCCGGCTCATCCTGCCTGGATAGCCCAGTTTCACGCTGTCTTAACCGGTTCTTCTGTTGGAACACTGGCCGCCTGACAACGGCACAGGTAAGGATCCCAAATACGTCTACATGAGACGTGTTTGGGATATTTCTCACGAGGCGGTACTCTTAGCCTGAAGCGTTGAAAAAGTTCCAATTTGGCGTTTGGGGTGAGCCACCCGCGAGGCGTCAGCCTGAAAGCGTGATTGCAGAGCGAGCTGGAGGAGAATATGTGCAAACTCTTTATTGAAGCCGATCCGGCTCTTTGGGAGAGCAGCACCAAGTCCCTGCGTATTGACGGCATGGTGACATCGGTTCGTCTTGAAACATTCTTCTGGAGCGTTTTGGAAGAAATCGCTGCCAGAGACGGCATGAATGTGGTTCAGCTGATTACCAAGCTGCATCACGAGAGCATCGATGCCGGTCATGACCTTGGCAATTTCACGAGTTTTTTGCGTGTCTGCTGTGGGCGCTACCTTGCCCTGCAACTGTCCGGAGATGTTCCCTCCGACAAGCGGCTTCCGATCGCCGCACTGGACGCCGATGGCATTCTGGAAGCGGAAAGTGAAAGAGTTCACTGACGTTCAGTTGAGACGGACTTTCACTTCCTCAGCGATCGCAAGCGATGCCGTCAGCCCTGGGGATTCAACACCGTAAAGCGCAACCAATCCATGAAGACCATGCGATTGCGGTCCTTCTATCCTGAAATCCGCAGCTGGTTCTCCTGGACCGGCGATTTTTGGCCTTATGCCAGAATAGTCGGGCACCAGGGAGCCGTCCGGAAGGTCAGGCCAATAGGAGCGGATGGCTCCATAAAACCGGTCGCCGCGGGCTGGGTCGACAACGTAGTCAAACTCTTCGACCCATTCCACATCCGGGCCGAAACGTGCCTGATGTTGCAAATCCAGCGTTAGGTGAACGCCTAGCCCGCCAGGCTCGGGAACCGGATAGATCAGCGTTGAAAAGGGCGCTTTTCCTTGGAGTTTGAAGTAGTTGCCTTTGGCCAGATAGGCCTTGGGCGGCATGGCCTCCGGAAACGCCTGCATCAGACCTGGTGCGCCATGTCCGGCAGAAACGATCAGCTCCCTGCAGGTGAGGGTGTATGTTTCCCCGTCTTCGGTTTCGATGTGGACACGGTATCCGCCAGAGAGCTCCGCTTCGATGCTGGTGACATTTGTGTTCAGAACCACCTGACCGCCACTTGCCTCCAGACCGCCCTGCAATGCCAACATGAAGGCATGGCTGTCTATGATACCGGTAGATGGTGACCAGAGCGCCCCGGAACAGTTGAGAGCCGGTTCCCGTTCACGCAGTTCGTCGCGGTCCACAAAAACGAGATCGCGTACCCCGTTCTCCGCGGCTTTCTGTTTGATTTTCCGAAGTTCGTCTAGCTGCGCATCATGCGCGGCGACAATCAATTTGCCGATACGCTCATGGCCAACACCATTGTCCAAGCAGAACTCGTAAAGCTGATGTTTTCCGTCAACACAAAGACGCGCTTTCACGCTGCCGGTCGGGTAATAGATCCCTGCGTGAATGACTTCGGAATTTCGGGCACTGGTTTCAGATCCGATCAGGCTATGTCTTTCCAGAACCATGACTTCACGGCCGGAAAGCGCCAGTGCGCGTGCTGTAGCCAGCCCGACCGCACCTGCGCCGATGATCAGAGTTTCAATATCTGTCATGACCGGTCCTGTTTTCCAATCGGTACTCAGGCCTGCCACCGGCGGAATTCAGTTGCTGTATGAGAACCCCATAAGGGCCTCCCGAGATGCATATAAGAGACAGCACCGAGAGACCCTCGTTTCAGGTTTGCTCCCGCTAGTTTGAGATCACGAGAGCTGTAGCAGGAATGCCGCGGGCAACTAGCCCCACCATTTTTGCGGTTCGAAAGAACCGGCGGCATCTTCGATGACCTGACCAACCTGGAACAGCGTGCTTTCATCAAACGGTTTGCCGATCAGTTGCAAACCGAGCGGTAGTCCATCCTTGTCGACACCGGCGGGAACGGAAATGCCCGGCAGGCCTGCCATGTTCACGGTTACCGTGAAAATGTCGTTCAGATACATTTTCACCGGATCTGAGTGCAGGTCCTGATCGGCAACGCCGAAAGCAGCTGAAGGTGTTGCCGGCGTCAGGATCGCGTCGACACCGTTGGCCCATGCGAGGTCGAAGTCGCGCTTGATCAGGGTGCGGACTTTTTGAGCCTTCAGGTAGTAGGCATCATAGTAACCGGCAGACAGCACATAGGTGCCGATCAAGACACGGCGTTTCACTTCTTCGCCGAAGCCTTCAGCACGCGTGTTTTCGTACATCTCGACAATATCGTTGCCGGGAACCCGCAGTCCGTAGCGAACACCGTCATAGCGAGCCAGGTTCGAAGAGGCTTCTGCCGGCGCGACGATGTAGTATGCGGGAAGGGCGTATTTGGTGTGCGGCATGGTGATGTCGACGATTTCAGCACCGGCATCTTTCAACCAGGCGATACCCTTTTGCCAAAGCTCTTCGATTTCACCCGGCATGCCCTCCATGCGGTATTCGGCAGGGATACCGATCTTGAGACCCTTTACGGACTTGCCGATCGCAGCTTCGTAATCGGGCACTTCGACATCAACCGAAGTGGTGTCCTTCGGGTCGACAGAAGCCATGGATTTCAGAAGAATTGCACTGTCGCGAACCGTGTGTGCGATCGGGCCTGCCTGGTCGAGTGATGAGGCAAAGGCGACGACGCCCCAGCGTGAGCAACGACCATAGGTTGGCTTGATGCCGACCGTTCCGGTAAAGGCAGCAGGCTGACGGATGGAGCCACCGGTGTCTGTGGCTGTCGCGCCCATGCAAAGGCGCGCTGCGACAGCTGAAGCTGAACCGCCTGAGGAACCGCCCGGAACAAGATCCTGGTTGGATCCGTCTTTACGCCACGGGTTGATCACCGGGCCGTAATAGGAGGTTTCATTGGACGAACCCATGGCGAACTCGTCCATATTGAGCTTGCCGAGCATAACCGCACCGTCCGCCCAAAGATTGGACGTGACCGTGGATTCATAGGCCGGTTTGAAGCTGTCGAGGATATGGCTGCAGGCCTGCGTGTGGACACCCTCTGTCGCGAACAGGTCCTTGATACCCAGTGGTATGCCTTCAAGAACACCGCCTTCGCCCTTGCTGAGTTTCTCGTCGGATGCCTTGGCCATATCGCGGGCCTTTTCGGCGGTAACGGCAACATAAGCGTTGAGTTGGGCGTTGGCTGCCTCGATGTTGTTCAGGAATGCCTCGGTCAGCTCCAGCGAGGTGTAGTCCTTGTTCTTCAGGCCTATTTGGGCATCGGCAATTGTGAGTTTAGTCAGATCGGTCATGGATCAGGTCTCTTGGTGGGCCTTGGTCGGCCGGGAATAAAAAACGGAATAAGGACTTTCGGGATAGTCGAGCACGGGTCCGCATTCGACAAAACCGGCATTCTCGTAAAGCTGACGGGCAGCCTTGTAGTTGTGTCCGGTCTCCAGAACGAGTTCGGCGAAACCTTCTTCGACAGCTCGAGCGATGACTTGATCAAGGATTTGCCTTGCAAGTCCGAGCCTCCGGTAGTCGGGACGGACATAGAAGCGTTTCACTTCGCCGATGCCATCAGGGTGCCGATAAAGCGCACCGCATGCTGCCGCTTTGTCATCGACGCGAGCCATAAAGACGGTCGTTTCAGGACCAGCCATCTCATCAGCGGTCATGCTGTAGTTGGCTTCTTCCGGCGTCAGCGATCCAAGCACTGCATTCAACTCGGTGATCATGTCTCTCATGTCTGGCGACAAAGGACTTTCCACCTCAATTTTGATGGCGTCTGGCGAGCTCATCCCGAACTTAAGGCCTCTTATTCAACGACTTTGGGAACCATGAAGAAGTTGTCTTCAGAAGCCGGCGCATTCAGAGTGATGTCGTTGGCCTTGTTGCCGTCGGTGATGCCATCTGCACGCTTCTTCATGGTCTGTTCAACCACCGATGTCAGCGGTTCGACACCGTCAATATTGACTTCGTCAAGCTGCTCGACAAATCCCAGAATGGCGTTCAGTTCGCCGGTCATTCTGGTCGCGTCATCTTCGCTCACTTTGATCCTTGCCAGGCGGGCAACTCTTTTTACCGTATCGGTATCAACTGACATTTTTTCCTCATCGGCTGTTGCCGCGAAGTTCCAGTGCGCTCCTGCACGTGGACGCGGCATTCCGCTCCTCTTTGCTGTCCATCTGCCTTAAAAATCAAGCGGCGATGCTTGTTTCCTAATGATAATCTCACTATTACGGTTCCAACGGGTACCGTTTTGACTTGAGTGAGGAAGTCGTGCAGGCAGATTTGAAACCTCCAGCTGGTCGACCGCTCGACAACAGGGTTACGTCTGCCTTGCTTGACGCGGCTCTTAGTGAGGTTTCTGAACACGGCCTTGAGAAGACGACAATTGCCGAAATCGCGGCGCGTGCCCACACAAGCAAGCAAGCCATTTATCGAAGGTTCAGCGACAAGACGGAGCTTGTCGCAGCTGCGCTTCTGGAGGCTTTTCGCCTGTCGGTGCCGCCTCCACCACAACGCGCCAGCGTTGCGCAGGATCTTCAGCAGTGTCTTCAATACTATGCCGCTTTGCTGCATCAAACCCGGCTTGGCCCCGCGCTCAGGTCACTGGTTCCCCATCGCCGGGAGTTGCGGCTGGTGGCGGTACTGGATGAAGTCGAGGCATCGCAAAGACTGATGCTGCGTCAAGTGCTGATTGCAACACCCTTTGAATCTGACATGGAGACCAGGATCGATCTGTTGTTGGGTCTCATCTATTTTCGCATCCTTTTGTGCGGCATCGACATTCGTAATGACGACATTGAACGGGCGATCTATCTTGTACTCGGATTGATTGCGCCAAGAGAGCCGATGCCACCAGAGGGATTGCCGGGACTTTGAATTTGTCTACTCACAATTTGCTGTCGTTTGGCTGGCATTTCTGTGATCAAGGGTGATTGGCATTGAGAAGCGTCAAGGGGCATTTTCCGACCAGTGCGGTGCAGAAGTGCGCCGCTCTCCCAATCGCCAAGGAGACGTCAATGCCGCTTTACACCTCCAAATCTGTTCTGCTGGGTCTGACAGCCCTGTTTTCAGCAGTGTCCTTCACAGCTTCCGCTGACGAGATCACCACTTTCACCAAGGGTGGCGCAGCCATCGGCGGCACTGATCCCGTCGCTTATTTCACCGAAGGCAAGCCGGTTGCCGGTTCCGACGAATATACGTTCACCTATGATGACGTGACCTGGAAATTCTCTTCTGAAGAAAACCGCGACAAGTTTGCTGCTGAGCCTGCGAAATACGCCCCACAATACGGTGGTTTTTGCGCATTTGGTGCAGCCATGGGCTTCAAGGTGCCGGTCGTACCGGAAGCCTGGTCGATCGTCGACGGCAAGCTTTATTTGAACAACTCCCTGAAAGTTCAGGAGCGTTTCGAGCAGGATGTGCCTGGTCATATCAACAACGCAACTTTGAACTGGGAAATCATCAAGGACAAAAAGCCGGAAGAGCTGAAAGAGCCGATCATCCGCAATTGATCGCCTTTCTCCTGTTGCAAGAAAGCCCGCCAACCGGCGGGCTTTTTTGTTTCTGATTGCCTGACGGTGTGTCGAAGAAACTTAAACAGAAGCATCTTTAAACGGAGGTGATTCGATGCTATTTCTTGAGTATGAAACTCAACTTAAAAAAGGTAGTCATGGCACTTCGACCAAAACGCCGTCCCAGGTTTCTGACTGTCAAGTCGGCAAAGTATCTGAGCCCTAACTTCATCAGGGTAACGTTTCAGGGACCCGAGCTTTCTGATTTCCCGTTGGGACACGAAGGCGCCAATTGCAAATTGGTTCTTCCGCGAGAAAACGAAAGCCGCGAGTCTTTCGAGAAACATTTTGGGGCCGAAGAAGCAGGCAAGAAGCTTCATCCGGTTCGAACTTATACGGTTCGTGCCTTCCGCAGCGATCAGTTGGAGTTGGATATCGACTTTGTTGCTCATGGTGACGAGGGTCCTGCCACCAAGTGGGCGCAACAAGCCAGTGAGGGTTCTTTCCTGGGGTTCTTCGGACCAAGCCAGCCCAAGATCACATCATTTTATGCAGACTGGTATCTTGTCGCGGCAGATCTTTCGGCAATGCCGGTGGCAGAAGCGACGCTGGAAATGCTGCCTGCCGACGCCAAGGGCGTTGCTCTTTTTGAAGTGCCTTCAAAAGACGACATTCGCAACTTGGAACTTCCTGCGGGAATTGAGGTTCACTGGCTGATCCAGGATGACGTTCACAAGCCCTCCACCGCTCAGATCGATTTTGTCAGGGCGATGCATTGGCCGGAAGGAACTGTTCAAACTTGCATTGCCGGGGAAAGCTCGGTCATTCGGGCTTTGAGAGACTACCTCCACAATGAACGTCGGCTGCCAAAGGCTGATACCTATATTTCCGGCTACTGGAAGATCGGCCTGATTGAAGAGGAACACCAGAAAATGAAAAGGGT
This sequence comes from Labrenzia sp. THAF82, assembly GCF_009363435.1. Lineage (GTDB taxonomy): Bacteria > Pseudomonadota > Alphaproteobacteria > Rhizobiales > Stappiaceae > Roseibium > Roseibium porphyridii. The sequence continues at coordinate 2,410,419 of NZ_CP045354.1, forward strand.
GGAAGCAGCCTAACGCATCTACCTGCTGCCTGATATCGGTATCAGCGGCTTGCTGAAGCCAGTGCCGCACCGAAACCGACAAACAGGCCGCCGGTCACTCTGCGCACCCAACGAATGCGATTGGCCGAGGTCAGAAAGCGTCTCATGTGATCGCCAGCAAAGGCAATGACCGCGTGGTTCGCGAAGCACAGCAAGGCATAAGTAAAGGACAGGATTGTTGTCTCCAACAGACTGAAGCCTTCTGCTTGCATAAATTGCGGAAACAGCGCGGTGATAACGAGGATGGCCTTCGGATTGGTCACAGACACCAGCAATGCTTCAAGGAAGAGTTTTACCGGCTTCTTGCGTTTGGCCGGCACAGTGTTGTGTATCTGGAAACTTGACTTGTCCCATAAAATCTTCAGGCCGAGATAGATCAAGTAAGCAGCGCCAACGAATTTCAAAACTGTGAAGGCGAGGGCCGATGTGGCCATCAGAGCGCCGAACCCCAAGGCAACCGCATAGCCGATGACAACCAGGCCGACGGCGTTTCCCGCCGCGGACGCGAGAGTGGCGTTGCGGCCAAAGCGCAGCGTGTTGGAAATTGCCAGCATGACACCCGGGCCGGGACTTATGGCAGGTAGGAGAGAAACGGCAACAAACACGAGCCATAAATCAATCTTCATCAGTCAAGTTCCTCAAAAGGCAGGACCGCTATCCGCGGCAGGTGAGGAGAAAGTCAGGGTAGGAGGCGCCCGGTCTGAACCGCATTGGCCAGTAGGCTTTGGGCATATTCCCAAAGTCCCGGAAAAGGGGCAAGACGGGGCTCTTTGGTTTTTCGCAAGACAGCAGCAGAAATGGGTTCGTGGGTGGGGTCGTCAAGACCGGACGCGAACACAAGAACCATTGGATGAAGTGCATCCATGGCATTGGCGAATTTCGCTTCCCGCGTCTCGTTGGCTTCGAATTCGAGCCAAAGATTTCTGAACTCTTCGGCTTGACTATCAGGCAGCAGGGCAAACAACCTTTCGGACGCGCTATGCTCCCGGATCTTGACCGCATCCACATTGTCTTCCGTCACCCAATGATCTCCGGCGTCGATCTCAACGAGGTCATGCACCGTCAGCAGTTTGACAACATGGTCTAGGTTCGTGCCTTTGCCGGCGTGCTCGGCAAACGTCAATGTCTGAAGAATGACGTGCCAGCAGTGTTCTGCTGTCGTTTCCCGCCGGCTTCCGGAGGAAAGCTGATTTAGACGTACAATTTCCTTGAGTTTGTCTGCCTCCAACAGGAACGCGACCTGTCGCGCCAGCGTATCGGGCATTCAAAGTTCTCCCATCGATTTGCGGAACCTTCGAACGCTTTCTGCAAAACCAAAAATCAGGGCATCTGCCGTGAAACCATGTCCGATCGACATTTCGCGAATGAATGGTGTGCGTTCGATCAAAGCCGGAATGTTTTCAACGGTCAGATCGTGTCCCGCATTGACACCAAGCCCGCAATCTTTTGCTGCTTCTGCCGTAAGGGCAATCTTTTCCAGCTCCTTTTGCGCGCGTGCGGGATCGTCGTAGCAAGCGCCATAAGGACCGGTATAGATTTCAATCCGCTCCGCACCAAGGCGTGCTGCCTGTTCAGGAGTTGTGGGATCTGGGTCGCAGAAGAGTGAAACGGTGACTGTCCATTCTCTTGCGGCTGCAATCGCCGTCTCGAGTTCTCCCGTGTCCTTTGTAAAATCCCAGCCGTGATCCGAGGTCGATTGGCTTGGATCGTCAGGTACGAACAGAACTTGTTCGGGCCGTGCTTCCTCGACCAGTTGCATGAAGTCCGCGGAAGGATACCCTTCCAGGCAAAGCTCCTTGTTCGGGAAACGGTCTTCGATCAGTTCGGCCAGATCGAAGACATCCGTTTTCCGGATATGCCGTTCATCCGGTCGAGGGTGAACCGTAACGCCTTTGGCTCCGGCCTCCATGGCAATCGCGGCAAGTCCCGTAACGCTGGGCCACGGCAAATCCCTGCGATTTCGCAACATTGCGACGGCGTTGACATTGACTGAAAGGCGCGACACTGAAGACATGGTTCGTATTCCGTAAAACGCGGCTGCGATCTTACTTGAAGAGATTAGGCTGTAATCGCAACATTGTTTCAAAAGTCATTGATGTCAAACAAGAAATTGTCTCTAAGGACAATGTTTCGAGACGCTTTGAAGTGCTGATTATTTAACAAATACAGACGCCGTAGCTGGACTATCCGCCCTCAGTTTTCGCAAATGCAGGTGAATAGCAACAAGGCAGATCGCCCAGACTGAAAAGGTCAGCGGAAAGCGGAAGGTCCAAAGGGGCATGTAGGCACCGATAAGCGTGCCGGGCCCAGGGAACAGGCACGTTCCTGCGAGGCCGCCGGCTAAAGAAGGAGCGAGCACGGCGGCAAAGACAGACAAATACCATCCATTTCGCCCCGGTCGTCCATACCAGCCGGAAAATACGAAGCCGGCACCCAATCCGCCGATGCCGCCCAAAACGGCCGCCAGGAACGGGTCGATGAGCATCGTTCCCTGAGGCTCTTCCTGTTTGAGCATCCAGGCAACAGAATAGGCGACCAGAAGGCCGGCGAGTGCGCACTCTGAAGCGCCGATCCAGCGCCGATTGTCGTGACGGAACCAGAGCCAGGGTTGAAACGTGTCTTCGGTCATATCTTGCTCCCAGTTGCAGACTGCAGGTCTGTCTATCGGGCAACCTTTGAGGCCCTTGGGAGAAAGTCGGCAGTTTTTCTGCATATGAGCGCAGCTGCCGAAAACGGTCTTCTACAACTGATGTTGGAGGGTCAGCGCTGATCTGTTTTGGCCGGAGACAGCCAACCCTGGTAGTGAACGAGCTCTCCGAACCATGGCAGTGAGATCTTCACATCAAACCGGAAGCGACCGTCCAATTCATATTCACTGGCTTCGCTGACGGGAAGAAGCCACAAGGGCAGCGGTATGCCAAACACTGTGCCGCGAGAGACCGGGTAGCGAAGCTTTGTTCCGGTGCGCGTCAGGTCGATCTCAAATCGCATCGGTCCGAAGCGCTCGTAAACATGGCCTTGGCCCAATCGGTCTCTTGGCGACAGTACCGATCTGAAGATCTTTCCGCCAAAGTTGCGTTGCCAGACCTCTTTGCCGCCGCGTCGTTCAATCGTCACTTCAACATGCGTTCGGTCATGTGCTGGTGGAAACCCAATGATGTTGCAAAGGATATTGCCTACAAGGGAGCGTCCACGAGACACTTTGGCTTCACCTATCCAACGATGCCGATCAAACACCGTATGAAGTGCCTGAACTGAACCTGGCAAGGAATTGAATTCATTGCCCAACGCCCTTTGAAACACCGTTGGGCTTGGGTCGGCGGCGTTGAAACACCTAACCTTAAGTCCTGCGATGGCAGGTTCAATCTCGTTGAGTTTGATTTCACCAAGGCAGGCGCGCGCGCCCGGTACTACTTGCCTGTCCAACAGGCGTACACACAGAACTTCAGCGGCAATCGCGGGCACTTGAGGCCCGTCTCCTTCTTCTGCGATCAATGTCCAGCTTTTGCTGAGTGGAGCGCCTTGAGGATCGAGACCGGACAATTTGACCTCCATGCCGCCACGATCGGACCCGAAGGGCTTCAGGGTCTTCGCTGCAAGCTGGAGAGGCCGTGCCATTGGAACAAGAGAATTCATGAGTTTCAGCCGAACTCCCAAGGAAAGCAGCCAGAGTCCGAGATGCATGACGGAAAGTTCCAGTCCGGCCCGAAACAGTACAGTTCCGGCCTCAAAATGCTTTGGAAAGAGCGCAAGGTCGGGAGCACCGATAAGAGAAGACCAACGCGGAGGAAGGCCGTCTTGCCCGGCAGGACCGATTTTCCGGCGAGACAGTCCTGACCAACCGGTGAAAGTTTCGATCTGTCCTGAACGGGTGACAACAAGCGGATGTCCTGCCTGTGCCAGGATTGCCTGAATGACGGAAAGTCCTCGTGGTGCCTTGTTACCTGGCAACAGTGTGGTTTCGATGAGGTCGAGCCGTGAAAACGCCGACCTCAAGGCGTCAACAGCTGAAGACGACAATGCAGGAACGCTTGAGACGCCGGAGAGCAAAACAAGCTCACGCTTCTTGGCGAGTTCATCGAGGCAAGATATGCCCATTGTAAATTCGGCGTCGTCGGAAAAATCGAGATAGTGGCTGCCTGCCTTGAGAGCGGCTTGGGCAACCCGATAGTCACCTTCCTGGTAGGATTGAAACGGACCAGCAGCATCGACAATCACAAAGGGCGATAGCCTTGCAAGACTGTCTTCAAAGTCCTTCGCAGAGCTGTCCAGCTGAACCGGTTTGCCACCATTTTTCCGACAAAAGGCTTCTGCCTTTGCAAGGCTCCGACCTGCGACAATGACATCAAAAGTGTTTTTGCGCAGCAGAGCTGCGGCAAGTTTGCCGCCGAACACCCCATAGCCGCCGAGAATGACGATCCTTTTTGGAGAGACGGTTTCAGTCAATCAGCCTGTCTTTCAACTCTTTTGAGGGAAGGGGACATGCACGGCGTCCAAGACGATAGCGGTTTTGCGCAATCCGGTCATAAAGCCAGTTTCCAACACCGATGGGCAGAAAATCAAAAACAGTCAGCAGCTTCCAGGGCCATCCGATGCTGTGCATGGCTGCGGTGAACGAGGCCATCTTTGTGTAGGCTTGACCGTCGACTATGACGATATTCGTCTCCATGAGGTCGGCATCAAGGCCATACTTTTCGTAAAGTGAGCGGCCGGTTTCAGACTGCGCGTCAACGAACCTGAAATCCGCGGTTTTGTCGTGTCGTGCCATGAAACGCGCAAACCCGGAGCAGACCAGGCAGATACCGTCAAAAACGATCAGATTGCCTTGCGGCAGTTGCCCGGGAATGGTCTCGTCGGATTGACTGCCAGATGTCATGTTGCCCCTTGAATGCAGGCTCTACGTCTCAGTGTGCTCAAGTTCGCTTGTGATTTCGATTTGGCACAACGCCGCAGCGTTTTTTCTCGCAAAACCCCACTTGCCTCCCATGCTTTTTCAGACTAGTTGTAATGTAATAACATTACAAATCGGTTGAAGAGGCCATGTTAGATAAACGCTTACCCGTCACCGTGCTGTCGGGATTTCTCGGCGCTGGAAAAACCACACTTCTCAATCGCGTACTCAACAATCGCGAAGGTCTCAAGGTTGCGGTCATCGTCAATGACATGTCCGAAGTCAATATCGACGCCGATCTTGTGCGTGCCGGCGGCTCAGAGCTTAGCCAGACCGAAGAGACCCTTGTTGAAATGTCTAACGGCTGCATTTGCTGCACATTGCGTGATGATCTTTTGATCGAAGTTCAGCGGTTGGCATCTGAGAACAAATTCGACTATCTCCTGATTGAATCGACGGGCATTTCAGAGCCTTTGCCGGTTGCGGCGACTTTCGAGTTTCGCGATGAAGCAGGGCAGAGCCTGTCTGATGTTGCCCGACTTGATACCATGGTTACGGTTGTCGATGCGGTCAATCTGCTGAACGATTTCTCAAGTCACGATTTTCTGCGCGACAGAGGCGAGGTCCTTGGAGACGAAGATGAACGCACACTCGTGCATCTTCTTACCGACCAGATAGAGTTTGCAGATGTTGTTGTTCTCAACAAAGTCAGCGCCGCACGGCCGGAACAGGTTGATGCCGCCCGCAAGATCATCCGGAGCCTAAACGCGGACACCCGGATCCTTGAAGTGGATTATGGCGATATCCATCCCTCGGAAGTGCTCGATACAAAACTGTTCGACTTTCAAAAGGCGCACGAACACCCCTTGTGGGCCAAGGAACTTTATGGGTTCGCTGAACATGTGCCAGAGACAGAAGAATACGGTGTCACATCCTTCGTCTACAGAGCCCGTCGTCCTTTCGATCCTGTGAAAATCCATGAGGTGCTCAATAGCCCGCTTGAAGGCGTCATCCGTGCCAAAGGGCATTTTTGGATCGCCACACGGCCCGAATGGGTCGCGGAGTTCTCACTGGCCGGGGCACTCTCCAGCGTGAGCCCGATCGGAACCTGGTGGGCATCAGTCCCGCCGAGCCAATGGCCTCAGGATCCGCGGGCGCAAGCCTATGCTCGGTCCAATTGGGTCGAGCCCTTTGGGGACCGGCGTCAGGAGTTGGTGTTTATCGGCTCCGGTATCGACTGGCCAACGATCAAGGAACGACTGGACCAATGTCTGCTTGACGAAAGTGCCGGTGATGATCTGAATTCATTCCAGCAATTGCCGGATCCCTTTCCGCGCTGGCGCCGGGTGGAAGAAGCAGCATGACTATCCTGGAAGCGATGGATGATACGCCCTATCGAGTGGCAAGCGATGTCATGAGTGGGCCTGAACCGGAGATCCTCGCAGATATCCATCTGCGCGGGGTGGCTGCGTCGATCTGGAACAGGACTTGCGAACCTGCATTTGTGGACTGGATTGACGGATTGCCGGTGGAAAGCCTTCCGGAGTTAAGGACGACCGTGCCGGTTCATTTGGCGGAAACGGCTGCGATTGCCGCCTGCGAACAGGCAAAAATCCCATCAAGTTCTGAACGCGACATCTTGACCGGTGATATTGCCGCATTGGCAGTGATGCTGAGCAAAACGCTGAACGTCCGACAGATGCGGATCCGCCTGGACGTATCTGACGAGATGATGTGCCCGAAGTTTCATATGGACAATGTTCCGGCGCGTTTGCTTTGCACTTACCGGGGGCCCGGCACGGACTATGTCCCGCAGGAAGACCTGTCCGAACCGTCACGCATCAAAAGTGTGAAACGTGGCGCAGTCGCCCTTTTTCGTGGCAGTGCATGGTCCGGTGAGGAGCGAACTGGGCTTTTGCACCGATCTCCTGCTGTCGATGAAAGCGTAGGAGCAAGACTGCTTCTCGTGATCGATCCGATCGACTGAGATCGGCCCCGCCGATGCAGGCGGGGCCTCATCTGCTTTGCTTGTCAGACGCGGTTGAGCAACCTTGCTCTGATCGTGTTGGGCAGGCTGCGAATTTCTTCCAGGATTTCGACCGGCTGCTCCACCGGCGTGTCGACGTCCAGCACCACATAACCGATGTCCTGATGAGACTGCATGTGCTGAGAGAAGATGTTCAGGTTGTGCCGGGTAAAGAGGTCGTTCAAAGTTCTCATGGCTCCGGGTGCATTGTGGTGCACCTGAATGAAACGCGTCGCGTCCGAGCCTCTTGAGAGCTGCACCTGCGGGAAGGAAACCGCACCGATTGTGGAACCGACATCGGAGTATTCCACCAGACGCTTGGAGACCTCTTCCCCAATCCGGTCCTGGGCTTCTTCTGTCGAACCGCCAACATGCGGGGTCAGAATGACATTGTTCAGGCCGCGCAGCGGAGAAATGAACTCATCCTTGTTGGATTTTGGCTCAACCGGGAAAACGTCAATCGCAGCGCCGGCCAGATGGCCTGACTTCAGAGCATCGGCAAGAGCGTCAATATCGATCACCTGACCACGAGCGTTGTTGATCAGGAACGCACCCTTTTTCATGGCAGCGATCTGTTCGGCCTTGAACATGTTGCGCGTACCGGGCGTATCGGGAACGTGCAGGGACACCACGTCCGATTCACCAAGCAGCGCATCCAGGCTATCGGTCGGTATGACGTTGCCATGCTGGAGTTTGTCGACCAGGTCGAAATAGATGACCCTGAGGCCCATGGCTTCAGCAAGGTTGGAAAGCTGTGTACCGATATTGCCGTAGCCGACGATCCCGAGCGTCTTGCCGCGAATTTCGTGGGATCCGACCGCGCTTTTCAGCCAGCGGCCTTCATGGGCTGCGGTCGATTTCGGGAAAACGCCACGCATCAGCATGACGATTTCGGCAATCGTCAGCTCCGCGACTGATCGGGTGTTGGAAAATGGGGCGTTGAAGACCGGTATGCCACGGTTCAACGTGGCAGAAAGATCAACCTGGTTGGTGCCAACCGAAAAACAACCGACGGCGACAAGGCTCTTGGCTGCCTCGAGAACGGCTTCAGTTACTTGCGTTCGAGAGCGGATACCAAGGATCTGGACACCCTGCAGCTTCTCGATAAGGGCATCCTGCTCCAGGGCACCCGGCAGGACTTCCACATTGGTGTAGCCGTTCTTTTCAAGAACCGCGCGCGCTGTCGGCGAAATGCCTTCAAGCAGCAGCCAGCGGATCTGATTTTTCGGCCGGGAAAGACCATGAATCATGGGCGTTTTGCCTTCTCTTGTCCTGAAGTTGCCATGGGACCGAAGCAGCGTCTTCGATGGCATAAATTGCCGGTGTCGTATACGCGCTCGTTTGCGTCGCGTCTAGGTCGGCAAACGTCAATAAGAAGGATGTTCCGGACAAAATTCCAGCTTCAATTCGCCGGGGTCTCAAGGTCTGTGCGGAGCTTCGCCATCAACTCGACAGCGCTTTCCGCATATTCGCCGATCCAGCGGTCATAGATGTCTCTGATCGGCAGAACATTGAGATGATTCCAGCGTTCGCGCCCCTTGCGCTGAACGATGATGAGATTTGCAGCTTCCAGAACACGCATGTGCTGCATCACCGTGCAGCGATCCAGCTCAGGGAAGGCGGAACAGAGTGCGCCTGTCGTTTGAGGACCGCCTTTCAGAAGATCCAGCATCCGTCGTCTTCGTCTATCGGCCAGAGCCTTGAATATTCTGTCTGAATCATCGCTGCTTGACATGTTATAAAAATATAACATGATAGATTGTGTTGCAAGACACATGAAGGCGAGTTGCCATGTCTGCTGTTCAAATCGACCTTGCAAAAGAGTGCCAGGCACCTGCGGAGCACCTTTGGGACATTCTTGTAAGCCCGCGCCTCTGGTGGGGGGAGGGGGTTGTTCTGGACCCGGTTTCCGGCGGCAGGTTTTTTGAGCCCTGGAAAGATGCAGCCGGAGAGCATCATACCCACGGGCGGGTTCTTGAGATCCAGGCGCCGAATTTCCTGTTGCTGAAATGGTGGGATGAAGGCTGGTCATTTGAGACTGAAGTCAGCTTCCAGATCTCAGCTTTGAAGGCGGGGAGCCACATCAGGCTTGTTCACAGTGGGTGGCAAGCTGCGCCGGAAGCAGAGCAACGAGACTTGATAGCGGCGCACAGGCAAGGGTGGAGTTATCACCTTGAAAACCTGGTGACCTTTGCCGGCAAAAACTGAAGATGTGAAGCGAGGATAGAACCATGTTGTCGTTCAGCGTATCCGGCCGGATATCCAAACCGGTGTCTGAGGTTTTTGAAGCCATCGTCAATCCAGACCGTTTGTCAGGTTATTTCACCACCGGAGGCGCTGTTGGGCGTATGGAGCCCGGAGCAACCGTCCTATGGAGCTTTGCAGAATTTCCCGGTCAATTCCCAGTCAGGGTGAGCGAAGTCGTCAAAGATCGGAAAATTGTTCTTCACTGGGCGTCTGATGAACAGACAGATGGCGAGGACCAAGGCGAAACAACGGTTACCCTGGAACTCAGCGAACTTGATGATGGCAGGACGCTGATAACCATCAGCGAGGAAGGCTGGGGGGAAACTGCCAAAGGCAGCAAGGCATCCTATGGGAATTGCGAGGGTTGGACGCAAATGCTGTGTTGTCTGAAAGCCTTTGTGGAGCACGGTATAAATCTGCGGGAGGGATACTACGCGTAGCCCGCGTGTCGTCCGCGAAGGACAGCGTTAGCTGGTGACAGCAGGCGGAGGCAGGGTAGCGAGACGTTTCGCAACCGCGTCGATGTCGGCATCGTTGTACCCAAGACCGAGGTCTTCACGCATAAATCGGGAGAGGTCGCTTGAGGTTAAGATGGTGCGTGACGCCTTGACGCCGTTTGACGTATAGCCTGCAAGGCCATTTTGAAAGCTGATCCATCCGTCGTCGGTCAACCGGTAGAACTTGATGGAAGACGAAAAGGAAATCTCCGGCCATTTGGCGCAAAGATAGTTGGCAGCCTCCACATCGACCTGCTTGGGTGACACCCGGTCAAACCCATAAAGCGGCACCCAGCCTGCGGTGGTCTTTCGCTCTAGAACCTCTTCGTTTTCAGCGGTGTCAAACCGCATGCGGTAAGTCTGGTCCCGGACAGGCTGTTCCCCGCTTGTAGAGAGGTTGATCGGTTCTGCCGGTGCCTGGCCACCAAAGCCGGTATCCAGCAGCCAGTCGGCTCCATCCATTTCCACGATATGTGCCTGATGTGACCGAACACCGCCTTCCGCTGCGCCCATTCGAACCCGGGCAAGCACACGTTGACTGGGAAGGCCAAGAGCTGAAAGGGCTCTTGTCAGCAAGGCATTCAACTCAAAGCAATAGCCGCCTTTTCGATCCAGCACGAGTTTTTGCCAGAGCGCGTCGTCGTCAAGATCCGGTACCTGCCCCAGAAAAGGCAGAACGTTTTCAAATGGAATGGAAGCGATCTGGGCCGCTTGAAGCTTCCGCAAGCCTTCAAGAGTGCGCGGGCACTCGGGAAGACCTATTCGGGCAAGATAGGTTGAAAGATCAAAGGGCATGAACAGTCCGAAAAAGAAACAGGCCAGCTGCATATAAGCAGCCGGCCTTTCTTCTTAAAGCTCTTGGATATTGGTGCCAGGGGTCAGAGCCCTTCTGGACCACGCTGAACAGCAGCAACACCTGTGCGGGAGACCTCAACCAGCCCAAGCGGTTTCATGATAGCGATGAACTGTTCGATCTTGGACGTGCGTCCGGTAATCTCGAAGACGAAATGATCCGTGGTCGCGTCGATCACGGTTGCCCGGAAGGCATCGCCGAGGCGCAGTGCTTCAAGCCGCTTGTCGCCGTCACCAACGACTTTGACCAGCGCGAGCTCGCGTTCCAGGGGTTTGTCCTGGTTGGCCCGTCGGGCCCGCACCGTCAGGTCGGTTACCCGGTGAACAGGCACCAGACGATCGAGCTGATGACGGATCTGCTCGATGATCATCGGGGTGCCGGTGGTCACGATGGTGATCCGCGACAGGTGCTTCTCATGCTCGGTTTCCGACACGGTCAGACTGTCGATGTTGTAGCCCCGGCCGGAGAAGAGACCAATCACACGGGCGAGCACGCCCGGTTCGTTGTCGACGAGGAGCGATAGCGTGTGAGTTTCGATCTCATTGCTGACCTCCGCCAGGAAATAGGCGGAAGGCGCATCTACATTTTGTGCGTTCATGTTCAAAATTCCTTTGCCTGGTCGCCTTAGACGAGAGATTTGCCTTCAGCACTGATTGCGTTGGCAACTGCTTCGTCGTTGGCTTCGTCCGGCAGCAGCATTTCATTGTGAGCCTTGCCCGAGGGGATCATCGGGAAACAATTGGCGAGATTGGCGACGCGGCAGTCAAAAAGGACCGGTTTGTCGATTGCGATCATTTCTTCGATGGCACCGTCCAGATCAGCCGGTTTTTCCACCCGGAAACCGACACCGCCATAAGCTTCTGCCAACTTGACGAAGTCGGGCAGGCTGTCGGTATAGGAATGGGACAAGCGGTTGCCGTGCAGCAGTTGCTGCCACTGACGCACCATGCCCATATATTGGTTGTTCAGGATGAAGACCTTGACCGGCAGGCCGTATTGAACGGCAGTCGACATCTCCTGAATGTTCATCAGGATCGAGGCATCTCCGGCAATGTCCACGCAAAGTGCATCGCGATGGGCAACCTGAGCGCCAATGGCCGCAGGCAGACCGTAACCCATGGTTCCAAGCCCGCCGGACGTGAGCCAGCGGTTCGGCTCTTCGAAGCCGTAAAACTGCGCCGCCCACATCTGGTGCTGACCGACCTCGGTGGAGATGAAGGTCTTGCGGTGCTTGGTCAGTTCATAAAGACGCTGGATCGCGTGCTGCGGCATGATCACGTCGGAATTGGGCTTATAGGCAAGTGAATTGCGCGCCCGCCACGCATCGATCTGCTCCCACCAGGCTTTCATCGCACTTTCATCCGCCTTCAAGGACGAAGAGCGCCAGATGCGCACCAGATCCTCAAGAACATGACCGACGTCGCCGATGATCGGCAGATCGACATTGATGGTCTTGTTGATCGAAGAGGGGTCTATATCGATATGGATCTTGCGCGAGTTCGGTGAGAACGCGTCGGTGCGCCCGGTGATGCGGTCATCGAAACGCGCGCCGATGCACACCATCAGGTCGCAGTCATGCATCGTCATGTTGGCTTCGAACGTACCATGCATGCCCAGCATGCCGAGCCAGTTGTCCCCGGAAGCCGGATAAGCGCCCAAGCCCATCAATGTCGATGTGATCGGGAAGCCGGTCAGCGAAACCAGTTCACGCAGCAGCTGGCAGGCTTGCGTTCCGGAGTTGATCACCCCGCCACCCGTATAAAGGATCGGCTTCTTCGCAGCTGCCATCAATTCGGCAGCATGGCGAATGCCTGCGGCGTCACCCTTGACCTGCGGACGGTAGCTTTTGTGCGCAGCCGCGGGGTTTGGCGTCGGCCCCTGATAGGTTCCGGTTGCAAACTGAACGTCTTTGGGGACATCGACAACAACCGGACCGGGACGGCCGGAAGTTGCGACATAAAAGGCCTCGTGCAGGATGCGCGGCAGGTCGTCGACGTTGCGCACCAGCCAATTGTGCTTGGTGCAGGGACGGGTGATGCCAACCGTGTCGCATTCCTGAAAGGCGTCGTTGCCAATGAGGTGGGTTGGGACCTGCCCGGAAATGCAGACGAGCGGAATGCTGTCGAGCATGGCATCGGTCAGTGCGGTGACCATGTTGGTCGCACCAGGGCCGGACGTGACCAGCGCAACACCTGGTTTGCCGGTGGAGCGGGCATATCCTTCGGCCGCGTGGCCGGCGCCCTGCTCGTGGCGCACAAGAATGTGCTCAAGGCCTTCCTGCTGAACGATCTCGTCATAGATGGGAAGCACTGCACCGCCCGGGTAGCCGAAGATCGTGTCAACTCCCTGGTCTTTCAGCGCCTGTATGACCATTTCGGCGCCGGTCATTTCCCGTGTCATTCGTTCTCGTCCTCAATTCAAGCACCTGAAACAGTCAGGTTTTGGCTCGTCAGTTCTTGTTGTTTCCTCATCCGCATGCGGCGTCAAAGGTCCGGTTGGGTCGTTTTGGAAGCGCTGTCAGGAGGGGGGTACAAAAAAAGGCCCCTTGGGGAGCCTTGGTCGCGCGCCATCCTGTCCGTCCGGGATTATCCCGCCGCGGAGGCGCGCTTTCCTACCACTACTAGAATGAGCGACATCATCATGTCGTCCCGGTCCTTTGATGCTTGCGGGCGTTTGAGGCCCGGTTTTGGACAGTGTGGTACATTTTCGTACCGCCTTGATCAATCGGCCTCTTTCAGCCTCTGGATCCATGACACAAGCCAGGCTGTCCGCCCGGTCTTGATGCGCTGCACCCTAGTGAGGCGGATTTGGCGGGTCAAGCCCCAATTTCGATTATTGCGCTAAAGATCGCAGATGTTTTTGAATGTTACGGCAAGCATCCGATCAGATTGCAATCTTTGCTCAAAGCACCCCGGAGCTTGATCCTGTCGTATCTCTGTCGCCCGTTCTTTAAAAAAGTGGCTCAAATTCCATTGCTTTGATGCAGCACGCCCTATATACAGCCCATCTCCTTGCGAACCGCATTTGTGCGGTGAACGCGACGATGGGTGTGTAGCTCAGTTGGTAGAGCAGCTGACTCTTAATCAGCGGGTCTGGGGTTCGAGCCCCCACTCACCCACCAAAACATCCCTGAATAGTTAGACGCGCTGTCAGCGGCGATGCAGCTCTTTGCCGACGTGAAGATTTTGATGGGTGCTGACTTAGGGGAGCGCGGTCAGCCGCGCCTGGAACACATCCTGGCCTCGCCGATCGACAGCCACAGCGGCGGAGAAAAGCTAACGGTCGGTGGTGTTCTGATGAGATTTGAAAACAAGGAAGAACTCTTCGAACTGAAATTCGCCCAGGAACACCTGGCACTGGCTGGTCTCAGCCTGAAGAAAGCCTAAGGCCCCAGGGCAGGGCCCTTATCTCGCGGTCCCCACCGGCCGCCACCCGGCGCTTGGCAAGATCTTCCAGGATACGGAATTTCTGGAAGTTGGCATGTCAACCGCGCTGAAACAAGCGCCTGACACGGTGGTGCTGCGCGGGCTCGGCAACAAACAGGTGGTCAAGATCCAGCACGTTGACAAGCACTGCCTGCTGGTTGACCTTGCCGCCTATGACCGATTCGTAGAAAGGGGGTAATTTTAATCGACGATGATTGCAAAAACGCGAATTCGAACCTCGCCTTCTCGGTGCATATGGGCCTCAACAGTTATGTCGTGCGGGTCGTTTTTGCTAGGGGTGACGTCGAGCAAGTAGAAATGAGAAAGATGCTGTAAGTTGTGGATAGGCATATACCACGCATGATGGATTTTTTTGTCGCCTAGTTTGAAGTCTTTGCTCTCTGTTTTTCCTATGCTCAGCAATAGATCAGAGTCTGGGTTCGTCCCAATTCTTAACTCCTGTGCAAGGATAACGCCTTTCTTATCATTCATAATATTTGATCTCCCTAAAGCTCTATTATTAATTGTTACAACCTAACACACAATCTTACGTTAGGGAAGCGCGAATGACGCTTGGAAGTGAAAGCAGTGAACGACTAGCAAGTATTGCTTTTCGGGTTTGGCAATAAACTGGCGCTCAAGAACCAGCGCGTTACCAAACACTGCGTGCTCGTCAGCCAGAGGGCCTATGACGGCTTTGTGGAGGAAGGGGAGAGTAGGTGGGGCTATGCGTAGCTGACTGTTCGCGCCAAGTAGTCGGCCCGACTAGTCGGGTCGATAAGTTTTATCGAAGTGTGCACAAAAACTGTGATGCACTTGCCAAATTGATATGTTGCGGACAAAGTGGGGCGTGCGAATATCGCACGACAAGGTGGCGACGGAACAACGGATCTTAGACGACTTTTTCCGATGTCCCTTCCCTGGGGAGCCAACCTCAAGGGCACAAGGCGGGCTGGTGATTGTGGAAGTGCAAGTTCCTGGTCACCGGCCCCCGTCAATCTTGAAGCCCTTTTAGCATCCAGTTTAATCGGCACGAGGCAAGATGTTGTGTAGGTTTTCCCCAGACCGTCATCGATATTGGGATAATTTTTTACACCGCATGTAATACCACTTGCGTCTTGGATCTTGTTCCGAGCGAATCAACGCTCCGAACCTGGTGTGTTTGCCGGTTTTGCATGTAAACACTGTTCTTCACCTGAAAGCTTGTCTGCCAGCTCGTCAATGGCTTCTGTCGCGTAGGTAGCCAGGTCGTATTCCCTGGACCCAATACTTGCTTCCCGGTGCACCTGTGTTGCGCCGGCACGGCCGGTTTCGAGCTTTTCCAGCACCTGATTGACCTTTATGTGACCTCTACCAGACCGTCACGACATCAGCTGCTTATTCTATTTGTTCTGGCAAGCAATCTGAGCAGGTCAAGGTATTTGGCTGCAAGGGTCGCGAACTATCTTTGAGACTGGTTTATGAACCGATCTGTCGCAGCACTTCGAAAGGATTTGGATCCTTTCTTGGCAGCTAGGCCGAGCTTTGTATTTTCTCTAGCGAGCAGAATCGTATACTTCAACTTAAAGATTTCAATAAGCGCCTGGTGTGTTGCTTGGGTGCAAAACACAACTTCGCCACAAGGTGCTAAAAGATGAAGCAGATCATGTTTGGAGAACAATATGTAATTCCAGAAACACCTATTGAAACGATGACTTTATGCTTAAGGTTGTTAAGTTATAACATCGAAGAAGTTTTTACTGATCTCCGAGTTGACGCTATCGAAGCTATGGCGCTAGTCGAAGCCACAGTAACTGAGATTGAAGATGATGAGTTTTCATCCTTCTATTTTGACTTACATACATCTTTTTTGGAAAAGGATGGTCTAAAATTTGAAAAAGTACTGGATCAATTTTACTTCAATGTCGCAGCTCGTAATGCAAAAAATATTGTAAAGCGTAGCCATTCTTCAGAAGAATATTTCGAACTCAATGCCGACGATCGTTCCAAGGTTATGGGGCTGATCGCCGAAATGCGGCAGCTCGTCCAGGACAGCACAACCTTTGATGATGCCCATCGCCGCAGAATTCTCAAGCGGATCGCGAAGATTGAAGACGAGGTGCTCAAAGCCCAAGGCAACTTCGACACGGTTCTGGCAGGTATCGCTGAAATTGGCGAGACTCTTGGCCAATTCGGCAAGGATGTCAAACCCTTGACCGACCGGATGCAGGAAATCCGGAAGGTGACCCAGAGCAAAACCAAAGGCACCAACCAGTTGCCCGCGCCCGATGAGCCGCGCAAGCTTCCAGCTCCTGAAGATGACGATAAGGCCGAAGACGAGTGCGGCGAGGACTGATCCCGCGCCCTCTTTTCTTGCCAGCGAATTCCTGGAAACTAGCCCTTACTCTTAATGTCTTTGGCCGCGCCCTTTTGGTCTTAAGCGGAGCCCTCGCCTAGGTGAAAATGTGCGGCGAAGGCACACTTGCGAGTGCCTTCGGCCTGACCGTGTGAGAGACCGGGACGGCGCGAGCACTTAATGTCAGGGGACGCGTGTGAGCCTGTGCCTGTTCGTTGGATTTGCCCACCGGTTAGCTCCGGTTAGTTGGGTCAGAAAACACCAAACTGCTCAAGGGTGCAGGCGGACTTGATTGTATTTTCCGTCTTGGCCGTAAGGCAGCTACGATCGAACCTTCATGTTCTCGTCATTTCTGTTTGGAAAAGAGAGCCAGCATTGCGGCGCAGTCTGCGTCGCTTGGGTTTTCGGACATCACGGCGGCGCGCGCTGCTTCTTTGCTGACGGCCTGACCTGAGCTCTTTCCCAATTCGATATAGAGCGCGACCAGCTTTTCGCAGGTTGGTTTGATGTCTGTTTCGCTGGCTACTGAAACCGCGGCGGACAGTGACAGGGTCAGTGCTGCAAGGCACAGCATCTTCATGGTCGTGTTTCCTTGAATGAAATGGATGCTTGCAAGACGTCAGTTCGATTTCGGGCCACAGGAAAGATCACCTGTCTGATAGATCTGAACTTCGCTCACGGTGTCTGCGGGCAGGCGCACAACGAAAGTGCCTCGTTCAGAATCGATCAGCATTTCGCCGGAGCCTTCGACAGAACACACTTGCCGCGCGTTGCCGGCGTCTTCTTCGCACCGAATTTTGCCGTCAGTCGCACGCACCACGACGTCTTTGTATTCCATCAGCATGATCGCCTGTTCCAGGCGTTCATAGTAAAGACCGACGTCGGAAATGATTTCGCATTCAGCCGCTTCGGCAGCAGATGACGCTGGCAGAAGCACAAAGGCAAAAGCCCCGAAAATACCGGATAATATGCCGGGCTTGAGGGCTTTGCGAATTGGGGAAAACACTTTTGTGTTTAAATGAAGCTCAACTTTTGAACGGTTCTTGACTTGTGTGATCACAGAAAATCCTTCTCTCTGCATCGACACTAACGCGGCGTAAAAAACGCTCAAGCTATGGATTTCATTAGCTGAGCGCCTAAAACAGTCTTTTAGTCCGGGAGAAGATCGACAAGAAATGAAGAAACTGGAGCAGTTTGCCGACCAAGTCTTGTCGGCCGATAGCCCACAGGCAGCTTGGGAAAAAACGATCGGTTTTTTTGAAAGTTTCGGTTTCAAGGGAGCGGTCTACGGACAGCGCAGACGAGATGTCGTGCCGACAGCCAATGATATCTGGTTTTCCGACCAGTTGACCGAATGGAAGGCTGCTTACTTCAAGCAAAAAGACTACGAGCGCGACCCGCTCTTCATTTACGCGCCCAATCTGCCCAGCCAGTTCATGACCGGAATACACTTTTTGCCGGATCATGCGTATCTGACCGAGGAAGACATTGCTGTCATTCGCCGTGCCGAGGAACATGGGCTGACGTCCGGGATTGCGCTCAGAATGTCGCGAGAGGACGACCCGGTTGTCAAAGGGTGGAACCTTGTCAGCGACTTGTCACGGCCAGACATTGAGGCGGTCAACGAACAGTTTGGCACACTGCTTCACATCTGTGCGGCGATCGCGCACCATAAGATCGGACGCCTGGAGAACCTGTCGCAAGCCAGCCTGAGCAACCGGGAACGCGAATGCCTTCTTTTGCTGGCCAAGGGCTTCAGAACTGCCCGGATTGCTGAGCATATGTCGATCCAGGCGGTCACGGTCGATCTGCATTTGCGCAACGCACGGGCAAAGCTCGGAGCGCGCACGCGTGAGCAAGCGCTCGCAACTGCAATCGTCACGGGGCGCATTCACCTTTAGCAAGTGCCCTGGCAGGCCTTGTGCGCCGTGCGCCTGTCAGTCGAAACTTGCGTGGGCCGGTCCCATTCTTGAGAAAACGGACAGCTGACTGAACACATGGTCGGTGATCACGGCGGACATCCAAATTCCGATCAATGTCAGCCACGCCGTGACTGCGAAGATGGACGCCCCCGTGATGCCGGCTCCAACGGCACAGCCTCCTGCCAGCATGCCGCCAAACCCCATCAGTGCTGCACCGGTTAGATACCGGGCCATGGAGGGGCCGCTTTCAAAACCCTGCAAGAGGAGTTGTCTTGTCAAAAACGCCGCCAGAAACGAGCCGAGGAACACGCCGGGTACAAGACCGGTGTTGAAGTCTATTCCTTCGAACGGGGAGGACAGGAAACGCATCAGCATGTCGGCAGAGGGGCCGGTAAACGTTACGCCGTCAACCGGGACCGGATCAAACGCCTGCCGTGTCATGGAGGTGGTGAACCACAGCGCCAGCGGAACCGTGAGGCCGGCCCCTATGGCCGCTGCCGTTTGCCAAATGGAGCTGCGGTTGCGCCAGGCGAATGCGAGACCGGCAAAAAACCAGAGACTGCCGAAGAGGAATATGGCGCTGTCCGTCATGCCCAGAAAATAGCTCAGATTGTTGCCACCGGTATCTACTGTTGTCCAAAGACCGGACAGCCAGTCCCGCATTGGTTTGAGGCTGCCGTAAAGGCTTGCCTGGGCGACAACGGCAAATACCAGTCCGGACAGCAGGGCGCGCAGGTTTCCAGTCGCGGAAAGCACCAGAAGACGACTTGCGCATCCGCGGGCCATGACCATGCCGGTACCGAACATCAGTCCCCCAATCAAAGCGCCGGAGAGGCTTTGGGGAGAGGCGAGCTGGCGGGTTTCTCCGGTATCGATTTCACCGAAACGTGCCAGAAGCTGTGTGGCAATCAAGGCGCTTGAAAAAGCCAGGAGCCAGATTGGCAGACGGTCTGCGGGCCGGCGCCGTGAAAACTCCAACGCAGCGGCGCGCAAACAAAAGCGGCTTTGCTGTGCGAGCGCACCGAACAGCACACCAACCAGAAGTCCGCCAAGCAAAAGCACCGTCGGTTCTGAAAGTCTGTCAAGGATATGGGTCAGGTCCATGATCAGTCCTCTGCTGCAGGGCGGGTGCTTTCAGTTGTTGAATGTCCCTTCAGTTTTGAGACTCGAACCCGGGTGCGCATTGACCGAACTCAAGGAAGTATAGAAAAATTCGATATTATGAATATGTAGATTGCAAGGAACGCGATTGCGATTAACAGGCATTCAAGCGGGATGGATTGGACTATTCAGCCGGAGCAAAGCCGGTGATGAGTTGCTTGAGGCCGAACGCGGCACCTGCAAAAATTGCAAGGAACGTTACCGGGGCACTGAAAGCCAGAACGGAAAACGCGGAAATTCCCTGCCCGACACTGCAGCCGATCGCCAGGATCGCACCTGGTCCCATGATCGCAGCCCCGGTGATCTGCCGGCGCAGTTCGCGCGGGTCCTCGCAGGCCTCCCACCGGAAGTGTCCTTTGGAAAAAGAGCCCAGAAACGCACCGATAATGACGCCGACAACCGATCCGACGCTAAAGGACAGTGTGTTCCCGGATGCGGTCATGCCGTAATAAATGGTGTCACCAATGGGGGCTGCGAATGTGTGTGTCTCGATAGGTTCCGCCTCAAAACCCGTCATGGCGACCCAATAGGTCCCGACCCATCCGGAGACGATGGCAAGGCCAACAACAGCGCCCCAGAAGATCAGGTGCGGAGATTTTCGGAAAGCGGAGCTGCTGAGCGTGAATGCGATGATCAGACCGCCAACAATGACCCCGGTGACGACAGGTGCGACACCGAAACTGGCTTCAAAAAACTGGCTGACCCCTTGCGGCGTTTGAGCGCCCGTTTCGACCGGGAAAAGCCAGACGCGGAAGTGAGCCAAAGGGCCGGACATCACGAAATAGGCGGACAAGCCCATAACAAGGACAATGACAAAGGCTCTCAGATCGCCGCCGCCAAGGCGCGCGAGTGCTCCATAGCCACAGTTGCCGCTGAGCGCCATTCCATAGCCGAACAACAAGCCTCCAATGATGGATCCAAGCGGGTTCCAAACCCTGTCCAGATAGGCTGTGCTCGCGCCTTCAAGGTAACCGGTAGACATTGCGATATGCGAGCCGATGATTGCGATACCGATCGCAAACGCCCACATGCGCAGGCGGCCGTCATCCGACCCATAGAGGAAATCCTCAATGGCGCCGAGTGTGCAAAACCTTCCGATGCGCGCAGCCAGGCCCAGGGCAATTCCACCCAGGAGACCAATGAGCGCAACCAAGTTGGCTTCTCCGAGAACCTCAAGCAAGTCCGGCTCCTCCCATAACCGGGCGCTGCTAACGCGTACGGTTATTCCTCTCGGCAGAACAGGTCATAAACGACTTCCATGATTTGCTTCGGGCGATTGTCTGTCAAGCTGTAGTAGATCGCCTTGCCTTCGCGGCGAGGTGTCACCAGTCCCTCCAGACGCAGGCGCGTCAGTTGCTGCGAAACGGCGGCCTGTCGTGCAGAAAGCAAGTTTTCCAGTTCGGCGACCGATTTTTCTCCCGATGCCAGGTGGCACAGGATCATCAGCCTGCCTTCGTGGCTGATGGCCTTCAGGAAATTGGATGCACGCTGGGCGTTCTTCATCATCCTGTCCATGTCTTCGGCGCACATATCGGCGTCGAATACCGGCAAGCGAGAAGCGCTTTTGGTTGAGTTTTCGGGTGTGCCTGGCACGTCAGCAGTCATAATTTGCTCAACCTGTCTGTTCCAGTGGAATATTTGCTCTGCTGAACATCATGCCGAGCAGGCTCCAGAAAAAATCCTCACCGGGGTATCCTTCGATTCGACCGACCTCGACGCCATTTTGCACGAGAATGAAGGTTGGTGTGAAGCGGACCTTCTTGTCAAAGGTGACTTCGGGTTTTTCGCTATACAAATCATAGCGTTTGAGCGGAGCTGTCTTGCCTTCTGCCGTCTTGGGGTAGATATGTGCGATCTCTTCATCCCACTTGGCGCACCAATAGCAGCCGTCTTCCTCAGCCATGAGCAAGTATGTTTCCGCCGCTGCGGAAGCTGGCGCAAACGCAAGCAGCAGAACGAAGAGCGCCTTTATGAAAGTCAATATGTGTCCCCGATTGACGAACCCGCACACTTAATCATAATCTAATTTATGAATATATCAAGCTGAGAAGCAGCTCATTCCATGTTCGAGATTAGCTTTTTTGGTGCTCTGGCAGCAGGTTTCCTGTCATTCCTGTCGCCATGCATCCTACCGATTGTACCATTCTATCTCAGCTACCTGGCCGGGGTTGGAATGAATCAGGTGGACGGCGGGGAGGCGGTCACCGGCGCGGTGAAACTCCGTGCCTTTCTTGCGGCCTGCTGTTTTGCGCTGGGCGTGATCACCGTTTTCATGGGGCTGGGTGCCACAGCCACAACTTTCGGTCAGCTCGTGCGCGATTATTTCGATGTGCTGAGATGGGTGGCCGCCGCGATCATTATCGCGATGGGGCTGCATTTTCTCGGGGTTATCCGCATCGGTATTCTCTATCGGCAACTGCGGGTGGAGACCGGCAATTCAGCGAATGTCGGTCTGGTTGGCGCCTTTGTCGTTGGGCTGGCTTTCGCGTTTGGCTGGACGCCGTGTGTCGGTCCGGTCCTTGCCGCCATCTTGTTCACAGCAGCGGGTCAGGAGACCGCCGGGCAGGGGGCGTCTCTCCTGTTCGTCTATGGCGTCGGTATGACGCTTCCCTTCATTGTTGCTGCGCTCTTCATCGGACCGTTCATGTCCTGGATGGCAGGGTTTCGCAAATATCTGGGCCTCATCGAAAAACTCATGGGCGCTCTCCTGATCCTTTTCGGCGTTCTGATCGCCACAAACTCCATCAACGTTATCGCTCAATGGATGCTGGAATACGTTCCCTGGTTCAGTGCCATTGGCTAATCGAGGAGAAGTCACGATGACACGTTTGTTTGCTGCGATAGGCGCAATCCTCCTGTCCTGCCAGGTGTTTGCCGCCGAGATTGGAGACGACGGGCTCCACAAGGCAGACTGGATGCGCGACACATTCAAGGATCTTTCTGAAGACCTTGAAGAAGCCAATGCCGAGGGCAAGCGACTCATGGTCATTGTGGAGCAGCGCGGCTGCATCTATTGCCAAAAGATGCATGAGGAAGTCTTCGTGGTGCCGGAGATAGAGCAATACATCGAAGACAATTTTTTTGTTGTGCAGATCAATATGTTCGGCGATGTCGAGGTCACCGATTTCGATGGCACGACATTGCCGGAAAAAGACATGGTCAAGCGTTGGGGTGCGTTGTTTACCCCGAATATCTATTTCTTTCCCAAAGAGGTTTCTGAGGGGGACATGGCAACTCAGGCGGCGGTCGCAAATATGCCGGGTGCATTCGGGCGCTGGACGACACTGAACATGCTGAGCTGGGTGGTTGAGGAAGGCTATAACAGCGATGAACCTTTCCAGAAATATCATGCGCGAAAATTCGAAAATCAGGGCAAATAGCGACCAGTTTCCGTGGCGACATTTTATTCTGAAAATTGCTGCACCTGCGAACAGATAGATAAATTCATTTAATTGAATTTGTTATTGCGTAAAAAGGAATATGTGATGTAGTGTCGCACAAACGGTCGATGAGAATCGTCTGAGGGAGGGCGCATGAAACACGTAATTATCGGCTTCACAGCTATGCTTACCGCATCCACGGCATTTGCCGAAGCGGTTAAACCAACTGACGTTGTCTTCGTTGATGGAGCCGTTGAAACGTCGCTCTCCGGAGTGGCCGGAGACCCCGCAGTGGGGGCAGAAATCATGAACAAGGGTGCGGGAAACTGCATTGCCTGTCATCAGGTTTCGGCGCTTAGCCATCTTGCATTTCACGGCGAAATCGGACCTCCGCTCGATGGTGTCGCGGATCGATGGACCGTCCCGGAACTGCGGGGCATTGTCGCCAATGCCAAAGTGATGTTCGACGGCAGCCTGATGCCCTCATTTTACAGAACCGAAGGGTTCATTCGCCTGGGAGACGCTTACACAGGCGAAGCCCATGGAGACGGCGAAGTGCAGCCATTGCTGACGGCACAACAAGTCGAAGATGTCGTCGCCTTTCTTGTAACGCTCAAGGAACAATGACTTTCCTGAAATGGAGACCAACATGGAACTGACACGGCGAAAAATTCTGGCGCTCGGCTCCAGCACTTTCGCGCTGGCGAGTCTGACAAGCCTGCCCGTATTTGCCAGCACGACCGATGACGAGATCGCGGCGCTGACTGGCGGTGCGGAGCTTGGGGAAGGGGCGATCACGCTGACAGCCCCGGAAATCGCTGAAAACGGAAACACGGTGCCGATCGCATTCGATGCGCCAGGCGCTGTGGAAGTCACGCTATTTGCCGATGGCAACCCGGTACCAAACGTTGCGACCTTCAAATTCGGTCCCTTGAGTGCCTCGCGAAGCGCTTCAACCCGTATCCGCCTTGCAACGACACAGGATGTCGTCGCGATCGCGAAGATGGAAGACGGGTCCTTCCAGACGGCGAAAGCAAACGTGAAAGTGACCATCGGCGGCTGCGGCGGCTGATCCCCTGGGTATTAGGAGATTTATCATGGCATCTGGTGTGAAACCCCGGGTAAAGGTCCCGAAAAAAGCCGCCGCCGGCGAGACGATCACGATCAAAACGCTGATCAGCCACAAGATGGAAAGTGGTCAGCGTAAAGACGATGACGGCAACATCATTCCGCGCTCGATCATCAATCGCTTCACGGCAGACTTTAACGGTCAGAACGTGATCGATGTGACGCTTGAGCCGGCCATTTCCACGAACCCGTATTTCCAGTTCGAGGCGGTCGTGCCGGAATCGGGTGAATTCAAGTTCACCTGGTATGACGACGACGGATCTGTCTACGACACGTCAAAGAAGATCACTGTCAACTGAT
Organism: Labrenzia sp. THAF82; assembly: GCF_009363435.1. Lineage (GTDB taxonomy): Bacteria > Pseudomonadota > Alphaproteobacteria > Rhizobiales > Stappiaceae > Roseibium > Roseibium porphyridii. The sequence goes on from NZ_CP045354.1 coordinate 2,434,623, forward strand.
CTTCCGATCCACCATACGTCTTGGAGAGGGAGGAAGGCGTGCATAAAAAGACAATAGCAATTTGCTCGGTGGCCGCACTGGTCATGATGCCGGGGACGGCGGTATCGGACCCTGATGACGACAGCCTGACAATCAATGGTGAGATTTCCATCGTCACGGAGGTTGAAGCACCAGCACACGCTGAAAATCTTTCAACGATCTATTCCGGCTGGCGCTTTCGTTCGGACGAAACCCAGGCCTTTCAGATGGACGATTTCGACAATCCCGGCATGATTGGCGTCGAAAACGCCATGGTCAATTGGGAAACCGTTGACGGAACTGAAGGCAAGTCGTGTGAGAGCTGTCACGGTGCTCCGGAGGACATGGCGGGTGTGCGTGCCGTCTATCCGAAGTGGAACGAAGACAAGGGCAAGGTGACCACTCTTGAAATGGAGGTCAACAATTGTCGCGAAACGCGCATGGGCGCTGAGAAATGGAAATATACCGGTGGCGACATGACCGATATGGTCGCGCTGATATCTTCTGTTTCGCGCGGAATGCCTGTCAATGTGGCGATCGACGGACCTGCCAAAGCCACGTGGGAACAGGGCAAGGAACTCTATTATACGCGTACCGGCCAATTGGAGCTGTCCTGTGCCAACTGTCATGAAGACAGTTATGGAATGATGATCAGGGCTGATCACCTGAGCCAGGGGCAGATCAACGGGTTCCCGACCTATCGTTTGAAAAACACGAAGCTGAATTCCGTGCATGCACGGTTCAAGGGATGCGTGCGCGATACGCGTGCGGAGACCTACAAACCCGGTTCACCCGAGTTTGTGGCTCTTGAACTCTATGTTGCCACGCGCGGAAACGGCCTGAGTGTTGAAGGTCCGTCCGTCCGCAACTAAAGCCAATTGAGGGCCCCAGCAAACAGGTGGGGCCCTTTGTTACACTGCAAATATTCACTTATGCGCATATGTTTTATGGAGCCAATGGAAACATGATTTCGCGTCGCGACTTTCTTCAGGTCGGAATGGCGGCTTCGGCAATCGTCGGAGCGTCCGGTTTCGGCAATTGGGCTCGTTTGGCGGCGCAACAAACGCTGACGCAAGACCAGCTTCTTGAATTCGATACCTTTGGAAACGTCTCGCTCATTCACGTCACGGATATCCATGCCCAGCTCAAGCCGATCTATTTTCGGGAGCCTTCGGAAAATATCGGCGTAGGCAGCAACAAGGGGGCTGTTCCCCACGTCACCGGCGCGCAATTTCGCAAACTCTATGGGATCCAGGACGGCAGCCCGAGCCATTATGCCTTGAGTTCCGGAGATTTCGCATCGCTTGCAAATGCCTATGGCCGTGTTGGAGGGCTTGATCGGGTTGCGACCGTCATCAAGGCCATTCGGGCCGAGCGCCCGGATGCCATTCTCCTTGATGGCGGCGACACATGGCACGGCTCATACACCTGTTTCAAAACAGCAGGTCAGGACATGGTCAATGTCATGAACGCTCTGAACCCGGACGCGATGACATTCCATTGGGAGTTCACGCTCGGCAGTGAACGTGTCAACGAAATCGTGGAAAGCCTGCCGTTTGCAGCGCTTGGCCAGAACATCTTCGATGTCGAATGGGACGAACCGACCGAGTTGTTCCCTCCTTACAAGATGTTCGAACGTGGCGGCACCAAGGTTGCCGTTATTGGTCAGGCCTTCCCATACATGCCGATCGCAAATCCGGGATGGATGTTCCCCGAATACGCATTCGGCATCCGGGACGAGAACATGCAGGCAATGGTCGACGAAGTCCGAGCTGAAGGCGCGGAATGTGTCGTTGTCCTCAGCCACAACGGTTTCGATGTCGACAAGAAGATGGCGACGGTCGTTGATGGCATCGACGTCATTTTGTCCGGGCACACGCATGACGCATTGCCGGAACCTGTTCTGTCGGGAAAGACCATCATCGTACCCTCGGGATCCAACGGCAAATTTGTGAGCCGTGTCGATCTCGATATCCGCAACGGACAGATGCTTGGATATCGCCACAAACTCATTCCGATCTTTTCCGATGTGATTGAACCTGATGCTGAAGTTTCTGCGCTGATTGACGAGCAAAGAGCTCCGTATCTGGCCGAGATGTCCGAAGTTATCGGGAAGACCGACAGTCTTCTCTATCGGCGCGGCAACTTCAATGGCACCTGGGATGACCTCATCTGCGACGCGTTGCTTTCCGAACGCGATGCTGAAATCGCACTTAGTCCAGGTGTGCGCTGGGGCCCCTCGCTGATCCCCGGTCAGGACATCACCCGCGAAGACATCTTCAATGTGACGTCCATGTCCTATGGACAGGCCTACCGCACCGAAATGACCGGCGAGTTTCTGAAGGTGGTTCTGGAAGACGTGGCCGACAACATCTTCAACCCCGACCCCTATTACCAGCAGGGCGGTGACATGGTGCGCACTGGCGGGCTTGGTTACCGGATCGATATCGGTCAACCGCAGGGCAGCCGTATTTCGAACCTGACCCTGTTGAATTCAGGCGAAGCAATTGATCCCGCTCGATCTTATGTGGTCGCCGGATGGGCAAGTGTGAACGAAGGCACTGAAGGACCGCAGATCTGGGACGTGGTCGAAAATCACATTCGCAAACTCGGTACGGTTACTGCGAAACCGAATAACAGTGTGGAAGTCATTGGCGCATAGTTGAGGCAGGGAGGCCTTTTATGGGCATCAAAAAAGAAACATCCCGCAGAAATTTCCTGAAAGGAAGTGTCGCGATTGCGGGGGCGTCTGTAGCTGGCGCTGCAAGTGCCAATAGTGCAGATCCGTTGATTACCGACGTTCAGGACTGGGCATCGATCACTGGAGTTGGCGTCGATGAAACGCCTTATGGTCTTCCGATCAGTTTTGAAAAAGATGTGGTTCGCAGGAATGTCGAATGGCTGACTGCCTCGCCGATTTCGTCAATCAACTTCACGCCGATCCATGCACTTGATGGCACCATCACCCCACAGGGCTGCGCCTTTGAGCGGCACCATTCCGGGGCCATTGAACTGCGAAAGGAAGACTACAGGTTGATGATCAATGGTCTGGTCGACAAGCCGCTGATCTTCACCTATTCGGATCTGGAACGCTTTCCCAGAGAAAACCACGTCTACTTTTGTGAGTGCGCCGCCAACACCGGCATGGAGTGGGCAGGCGCTCAACTCAACGGGGCGCAGTTCACCCACGGCATGATCCACAACATGGAATACACCGGTGTTCCGTTGCGCACGCTCTTGAATGAAGCCGGGCTCAGTGCCGCCGGAGACCTGAAAGACAAATGGGTCTATGTGGAAGGTGCTGACGCTTCGTCCAATGGCCGTTCCATCCCGATGGAGAAGGCGCTCGACGATGTTCTTGTTGCCTTCAAGGCCAATGGCGAAGCTTTGCGTATGGAGCACGGATATCCGGTGCGTCTCGTTGTTCCCGGTTGGGAAGGCAACATGTGGGTGAAGTGGCTGCGCCGCATCGAAGTGTCCGATGCCGCAGTGGAAAGCCGCGAGGAAACCTCGAAATACACCGACGTTTACGAAGACGGGACCGCGCGCAAATGGACCTGGGTCATGGATGCAAAATCGGTGATCACGTCGCCCAGTCCGCAAATGCCGATCAACCACTCCAAAGGCCCCATGGTCATTTCCGGCCTGGCATGGTCCGGCCACGGAAAGATTACGCGCGTTGACGTGTCAAGGGACGGCGGCATCACCTGGGAAACTGCGCGTCTCGGAAAACAGGGCGATACCAAGGCTTTGACACGCTTTTATCTGGATACCGAATGGGACGGCAACGCGATGCTGCTGCAGTCGCGTGCGATGGACGAAACGGGATATGTCCAGCCGACCAAACAGCAGCTGCGGGAAATGCGCGGCGAAAACTCTGTCTATCACAACAATTGTATCCAAACCTGGTTCGTAGATGAAAATGGGGTCGTCGAGAATGTCGAAGTCTCTTAATCAGCTTGTTCTACCGATTGCTGGCGGCACGGCGCTTGCCATCTCAGCCGCGCTTTTGGTTGCGAACCTGGACTACGGACAGAACCAGATTGAATCGCTGGAACGGCGTGTCGAACAGGTGTCGTTGCAGGCTGAGGATGCAAGCAAACGCGCCTCGGAAGAAGCGCAGGTCGTCACAGAGCTCAGAGCAAAGATTGAAGAAATCCAGGCGTCTGCAAATGAACGGGTGGCGAGTGGCGAAAATCTGACGGAATATGCACCGCGCACCGAAGGCAAATTCGGTCTTGGACGCCAAGCTGTTTCCGAAGAAATCGCAGCATGGGATGTCGATGTCCTGCCGGATGGCCGCGGTCTGCCCGAAGGGCGCGGTGACGCCTATACAGGCGAAGAAGTTTTCGCCGACAAATGCGCTTCATGCCACGGCGATTTCGCAGAAGGGGTGGACAACTGGCCAGTTCTGGCAGGCGGTTTTGACACGCTGGCAGACAAGGATCCGGTGAAGACTGTCGGGTCCTATTGGCCGTACCTATCGACAGTTTGGGACTATGTTCACAGGTCCATGCCATTCGGCGAAGCGCAGACACTCACAGCAGACGAGACATATGCGATTGTCGCCTACATTCTTTATTCCAACGACCTTGTGGACGACGACTTCGAACTCAGCCACGAAAACTTCGCCGACTTTGAAATGTATAACAAGGATGGCTTTGTGGTCGATGACCGGCCGGAGCTTGAATACACGAAGTGGCGTGCTGAGCCTTGCATGGAAAACTGCAAGCCAAGCGTTGAAATCACTATGCGCGCGACGTTCCTTGATGTGACACCAGAAGATGGTGGCGAGTCGGTCATGAATGATGCCACCGCGCAGGATACGCCGACATTTGTTGCCACTACCGCTGCGCCGGAAGCCGCGGAGGGAGACACAGAAGTTGCCGCGGCCTCTTCAACGGCCATCGATCCGGCCCTTTTTGCTTCGGGTGAGAAGGTCTTCAAGAAATGCAAAGCCTGCCACGCTGTTGGTGAGGGCGCGAAAAACAAGTCTGGCCCTCAACTGAACGGTTTGTTCGGCCGCCAGATGGGCTCAGTGGAGGGGTTCAAGTATTCCAAGGTGTTTGTCGCTGCACACGGTGAAGGCCGGGTCTGGGATGAAGCAGCGTTGGTAGAATTTCTGGCAAAGCCGAGGTCCTACATGAAAGGCACGAAAATGGCCTTCTCAGGCTTGAAGAAGGAAGACGACCTTGCCGCGATCACCGCTTATCTGAAGTCGTTCGGAGAGTAGAGCAAGATGCGCCTCGCTCATCTCCTTTCAGCAATTGCACTTGCCGCGTTCTGTACAACGGCAATTGCAGATGATTTCGGTGATCCCGCAGCGGGCGAAAAAGTATTTAGAAAGTGCAAGAGCTGTCATCAGCTGGGTGAAGGCGCAAAACACCGCATTGGACCGCATCTGAACGGTCTCTTTGGTCGCAGAGCTGCCAGTCACGAATACTTTCGATATTCCAAGGCCCTGGTACGTGCCGGTACCGGCGGGCTGGAATGGCACGCCGATACACTGGATGCGTTCCTGGAAAGCCCACGCAAGCTTGCAAGCGGCACACGTATGAGCTTCGCGGGCCTCAAGAAGGCAGAAGACCGGCTGAACCTGATTGCTTACCTTCGGGCGTATTCAGACAGCCCAGCCAACATTCCGGAGGCGGACCCGACGGCGAGCCCGACTGATCATGACCTTGACCCCGCCATTCTCGCGCTCAAAGGCGATCCGGAATATGGCGAATATCTCAGCAGCGAATGTACGACCTGCCACCAGGCCGATGGCGGAGATGACGGCATTCCATCCATTGTCCTGTGGCCGGAAGAAGACTTTGTGCTTGCGATGCATGCCTACAAGAACAAGACGCGCGCACATCCGGTGATGCAGATGATGGCAGGACGCCTGAACGCGGAGGAGATAGCGGCGCTGGCGGCCTATTTTTCAGCGCTCGAGCAATGACAGTGCATTTAGGGAGGATAAAATGACACTGAACAGACGGCAATTCATAGGCACAACGGCTGCAGTGGCCGCGACCCTATCCGCGCCCATTGTCAGGGCACAAGGGAAACCGCGGGTGGTGGTTGTTGGCGGTGGCGCCGGTGGTGCGACAGCGGCGCGTTACCTTGCCAAGGACAGCAAGGGTGAAATTGATGTCACCTTGATCGAGCCGACGCGGAAATACTATACGTGTTTCTTTTCAAACCTTTATCTTGGTGGCTTCAAGGAAATTGAAGACATCGGGCACACTTATGGCGGGCTCGCTGCCGGCGGTGTGAACGTGGTGCATGACTGGGCTGTTGGCGTTGACCGGGATGCAAAAACCGTAAGCCTGGCCGGCGGCGGCACCGTACCCTATGACAAGCTTATCCTCAGCCCGGGGATCGATTTTGTCGAAGGCGCTGTTGAGGGTTGGGGCCTCAGCGCGCAAAACGCGATGCCGCACGCTTATAAGGCCGGTTCACAGTCCGAGCTTTTGAAGGCGCAATTGATGGCAATGCCCGCAGGTGGCACGTTTGCAATGGTGGCACCACCCAATCCTTTTCGTTGTCCACCTGGACCCTATGAGCGTGTCTCGATGGTGGCTCACTTCCTGAAACAGAACAATCCAACCGCGAAGATCATCGTTGCGGATCCAAAGCCGAAGTTTTCCAAGATGGCGCTGTTCCAGGAAGGTTGGGCCAACCACTATGAAGGAATGGTCGATTGGATCGGTGAAGACTTTGGCGGCGGAAACGTCTCGGTCGATCCCTATGCGATGACGGTCACGATTGATGGTGAGGAAACCAAGGTCGATGTCTGCAATGTGATCCCGGCCATGAAGGCCGGTCGCATTGCCGAACTGGCAGGCGTAACGGATGGCAACTGGGCCCCGGTAAACGCGGCGGACATGTCGACAAAAGCGGATGCCGACATTTACGTGCTCGGAGATGCCTCAAGTCAGGGCGACATGCCGAAATCCGGCTTCTCGGCAAACTCGCAGGCAAAGGTGTGTGCAAACGCCGTGCGCGGGGCACTGACCGGTTCCAAGGTCTTCCCGGCGAAATTCTCCAACACCTGCTGGTCTCTCATTGCTCCCAACGATGGGGTCAAGGTCGGTGCCACTTACGAGGCGACACCGGAAAAAATAGCCAAGGTCGACGGGTTTATCTCCCAGACCGGTGAAAGCGCAGATCTGCGCAAGGCAACCTACGAGGAGTCTGAGGGCTGGTACTCGGGTATCACCACAGACATGCTCGGGTAGGCCGAAAGCTTGGTGTCCCGGATCGTCGTTGCAACGACTGCCCCGGGACACTGCTCCAGGCAAAGCCTGCCCAACCCGAAAGAGGATCAAGCTATGAAAACTGTCGTTCTCGCTGCAACGCTCGGCCTTGCACTCAGCACCGCCGCCTTGGCCGAAAAACCCTTTACCTATCCGTTCGACGGTTCTTTTGAGGATGCGACCTTTGCGGTCGAAAGCGCGATCGTGGGAAAAGGGCTGGTCATCGACTATGTCAGTCATGTCGGGGCAATGCTCAACCGGACCGGATCGGATGTCGGCAGCGATGCGACGATCTTCAAGAATGCAGACATCTTCCTGTTCTGCTCTGCCGTGATTTCACGGCAGGTCATGGAAAAGGATCCGATGAACATCACGCATTGTCCTTATGGGATCTTTGTCATGGAGACCGATGAAGGTGTGATGATCGGGCACAAGGATTATCCGGACGGGTCCATGCAGGCCGTGGAGAACCTGATGCAGCAGATCGTTGCAGAGGCTGTTGGCAACTGATGGATTACGGCGCTTTTTTCCGATCCGAGCTGAATTCGCTCCGCGAGGCAGGCAACTATCGTGCCTTTGCCGAGCTTGAACGCCATTGCGGCAGGTTCCCAAGCGCGACCTGCCACAATGGCCCTGGTGAGGTCACCATCTGGTGCTCGAATGACTATCTGGGCATGGGCCAGCATCCAGCAGTGCTGAGCGCGATGCACGATGCGCTCGACAGGTGCGGTGCGGGTGCGGGCGGAACCCGAAACATATCCGGCAATACGCATGACCATGCGTTGCTGGAAGCCGAAATTGCAGATCTTCACAGCAAGGAAGCCGCACTGCTGTTCACGTCCGGTTATGTGGCAAACTGGTCGGCACTTGGAACACTGGCGTCTCGTATTCCGGATTGCGTGGTTTTGTCCGACGCTTTGAACCACGCGTCCATGATCGAAGGTATCCGTCACAGCCGCGCCCGGAAGGTCATCTGGAAACACAATGATCTGGTTGATCTGGAAGCCAGGCTTGCGGAGCTGCCTGTTGAACAACCAAAGCTCATCGCGTTCGAAAGCGTTTATTCAATGGATGGTGATATTGCGCCGGTTGGAGCAATTTGCGATCTGGCGGACCGATATGGCGCCATGACTTATCTTGATGAAGTGCACGCGGTTGGTCTCTATGGTCCACGCGGCGGTGGGATCGCTGAGCGGGAAGGGCTTATGGACCGCCTGACAGTGATTGAAGGAACGCTTGGAAAGGCTTTTGGTGTTGTCGGTGGCTACATATCGGCTTCAGCGGAGCTCTGTGATTTTGTGCGCTCCTTCTCCAGTGGGTTCATTTTCACTACCGCATTACCGCCTGCAGTCGCAGCCGGCGCGGCGGCTTCGATGAGACATCTGAAGAACAGCAATGTCGAGCGTCTTCAACAACAAGCCAATGTGGCTCAGGTGAGACGCCGTTTCGATGCCATAGGGCTGCCTCACCTTGACAATCCGAGCCATATTATCCCGGTGATGGTAGGCGACCCGGTCAAGTGCAAGCTGATTTCCGACGTGTTGATGAAAGATCACAAGATCTACATTCAACCGATCAATTATCCGACCGTGCCCAAAGGCACCGAACGGCTGCGCATCACGCCGTCGCCCGTTCACACCGCTTCGGATATTGATCACCTCGTCTCGGCGCTAGAAGCGTTGTGGACACGATGCGAGCTGGCCCGCCGTCCGGTCGCTGCTTAGGCGGCCAGACTATTCAAACTCCATCTGCTCATAGACGCGGCCGGCGTTTTTTGTCGCAAGTTCTTCAAATGTGTCCAGGTGCGCGTAGGGCGACTGGTCCACATAGTAGGCGTCGGCCAGGTCACCACCGTCTTCAAGATGGTCTCCGATCTTGCTGCGCAGATAGAGCAGGTAGTCACGGGTGTAGCGGCGAACCTGAGCCATATTTGTCGGGTGGCCGTGGCCCGGGATGACATAAGTTGCATTCAGTGCTTCAAATCCGTTTTCCCAGGTCTCAAGCCAGTCCGCGACAATTGTATCTTCAAAAATCGGCAGCATGCGCTCGTGAAACGCCATGTCGCCTGCGATAACAAGGCTTTGTTCCGGCAGCCAGACTTGCGTGTCACCGGGCCCGTGTGCCGGGCCCAGATGAAGAACCTCGATGCGGAAATTACCCATTTCGATGACGCGTTTGTCTTCAAATGTTTCGGTTGGCGGAGCGACAAACGTTCCTTCCGCCTTGTCCCGGTTGTATCTTTTCATGCCCTCGAGGATCTGGTTGCCGCGTTCCTCGATTTCATGGGCTGCGTCGACATGCGCAAGAATGGGAACCCCTTGCTCTGCCCAATAGGAGTTGCCGAGCATTGCATGCCCCTGGCCGTTTTCATCAATGACAAGCTTAACCGGCTGGTCGGTCACGACGTTGATTTCCCGGTGGAGAGCTTTGGCAAGAATGTAAGCTGCACCGCCGTTGATGACGATCACGCCATCTCCGGTAACGATGAAGCTCAAGTTGTTGTTGTGACCGGAGTTTTCGTAAGTTGGCGGAGCTGTCGCGCCAATGGCCGACCAGACATGAGGTATCACTTCGACCGGCTTTGAATAGAGCGCTGATCCCGGATATTGATCTGGAATGTCTTCGCTGGCATGCGCTGAAAAGGCAAGGCTGATGGAAAGGAGCAGTCCGACAAAACGCATCATATGGCCTCCGGAAGAAAACGATAGCCGCCAGCAGCGCGTTCAACACGCCCGATCCCGCCAGACGGCAGATGAAAGCCTGCCAGTTTCAAATCGTCGGCAATGATGCGGTCCAACAATGCGATACGGGTTGAGGCTGCGACTTCTGCGTCCTGGTCAGAACCACTCGGCCATTCCGGCTTCATGAATGCAACATGGTGGTTGCCGATAGCGTCTCCGACGATCAGCGCAGCTTCAGAACCGCTGCGGACCTCGAAACTCATATGCCCAGGTGTGTGGCCAGGTGTCGAAACAGCCTGGATGCCGGGCAGGACTTCCTGGTCTCCATCAAAGAATTCGACTGAGTTCTCAATGGCTTCGAACCGGCGTTTTGCGCCGACGGCCATCGCAGCTCGTGCTTCTCCAATCGTGTTGACTGTTTCAGGGTTCCACCAATAGTCCCACTCTGCGCGGCTGATCATGTAGGTTGCCTCATAAAACAGGGGATCATCGAATTCATCGAGCAGCCCCCAGATATGATCTGGATGGGCGTGCGTGAAAACGACATGTGTGACATCTTCCGGCGCAATTCCACTCAGCTCCAAACCTTCCAGAAGCTTGCCTGCCGAAGGTTGGAAATCAGGGCCCGAGCCAACATCGAACAAGACTGTTTTGTCTTCATCCCGGTAGAGCGAAACGTTGCAATCCGGTTTCAATGTCGCTTCGGAAATACCGGCCTCTTTCAAAAGCGGCGCGAGTTCGTCCCAGGGCATAGGCTCGAAGACAAAACTGCCCGGAAGCGTCAGATGCCCGTCGCTTACCGTCGTCAAAACTCCGTTTCCGATGGAGAGTTCGGCCTTTGCCAACCGTCCAAACTGAAGGGACACGGGCAAGGCGGCGCAACCTGACAGGAAGGCGCGACGGGATAGGGGCATCATACAAAACCTCTAATTAAATTCTTATATTTGAATATGTATGAAATATGATGCTTGCACAAGCTCAAATGACGTCGAGAAAGCCAAAGATGTCCTCAACGGCAGGCTCTGATCCGGCCAGGCAAAGTCATGCAATTCTGTGAGATGCAGTGCAGAATTTGACCTCAGAAAAGGTCAAGCCTGAAATTGGCGGGAGGCCGAAGGGGGCATTCGGGAAAGTTTCTGCGGACCTTTGTTTGATGCCGCAGATTTGCCGCAAGGACACTCTCTCCAAAGGTGCAGTCAGGTCAGTTCAGGGCTGAGCTCGATCTTTGAAAACGAACCGGCAGCCGAAAGACCGCCATTCGCCACTGAGCGTTCGTCTGATCTTGAAATCTGGGTTTTCTTCCGACGTTCCCGAGGGGAAAGGCCGTATTTTTCCCTGTAGACGCGGGCAAAGTGGGCTTGGTCGACAAAGCCGGTTGAAAAGGCAACCTGTGCAACTGCCATCCTGGTCTTGCGCAGCAATTCGTCAGCCTTGTGAAGACGGATATCCATGTAATAGCGCATCACGCCGATCCCGAGATCCGACTTGAAATTGCGTTGCAGTTTCCGAGAACTGACACCCGCCAGCATGGCCATTTGATCAAGCGTCAGAAGATCGGTGACATGGCTTTCCATCAGTTCGACGGCAGCCGTGACGCAGCTGTTGACGCCTGTGTTACTGCCCAGATATCTGGATCGGAGCGGTTCGTCCTGACCACGCATACCGCTGTGTACGAGCCAGTCGCTGACCTTGCCGGCAAGCTCTGCACCTTGTTCCGATTTCACGAGCGCCAGCATCATGTCCAAGGAAGCAACGCCACCTGCACAGGTGTACCTGTTGCGGTCGATCACAAACAAACGCTGTTCAAGAAAATAAGCATCGGAGAGGGCATTGAGTTCTTCGAAATGTTCCCAATGAACCGTGAACCGCCGATCATTCATCAGTCCGGCTTTTGCCAATAGAGCTCCGCCCCCGGAGATGCCGCCCAGATCAACACCATGTGCTGCAAGCTTGCGCAGCTGGGCAAAAAGACTGGCGTTTTCGGCATCACCCAGATTGCTGCCGGCGACGACAAGAAGCAGGTCCACCTGATTTGTCAGAATCCCAAGCGGCTCGGTTTCAAAGTAAGCGCCGCAAGTTGCGCGCGCCTTGCCGGCATTGTGCGAATAGTAGGTAACGCTGAAAAGATCTGAGCCACTAAGAAGATTAGCCGCCCTAAGAGGTTCGGTCGCCGAGGCGACGGACATCAACGCATAACCATCGACGAGCAGAAACCCGATCTTTCGATGCTGCTTTTCAGTTTTTGCATCGAACCCGTCCTTGGTGGACCTTTCTTGGGGGCTCTTTGTCAGCGAACAGCTTTCTCGCAAGGACACCCGCGTCTGGGCACCATCACCTTCTCTCAATTCGATTTCGTGGCTTTGGATCGGATTCAGAAAGGCTTCATTCATCTCATGACACCAGTCGTTCTTTGCGCGGAGCGGTTCTTTCCGCTGACAGAGCCAAATGGGTCCAGCTTGTGCCAGGCGGCTCGCTATTCTCTTTCGTCATCTTACGCGTTCTAACAACCGACTGGGCGCATTTCTGCGGTTTCAACGACATCGGACTTTCAACACGAAGACCTGCTTGTGAAATTTTCTCCAATAATTTCACGTGATGAGATGAAAAAATCAACCGATTTTTCATTTCGCATTTGATTGCTCTCAGCAATTTGATCTCGTTTGTGCCTGAAACGGTCGATTTTCTGACCATGGCACAGATGCAAACATGCGCATAGAACCACAATCCGCCATGGCTAGATTCCAGTTCTGGCGCGGGTGGATTCCCGGATCACCAGATCAGTCTCGAAAAGCCGTTCGGACGGCCTTTTTCCGTGTTCGATCCATTCTGAAATAGCAGTTGCGGTCGCATGGCCCATACGGACGACAGGAAGATGAACCGTCGTGAGGGCAGGGAACGTGTGCGCAGATCCGGGCAGATCGTCGATCCCGATGACCGAGATATCGTCCGGAACGGCAACTTCGTGACGCTTCAGTTCATACAGAACGCCGGTCGCAAGCACATCTGAGAGACACAGGATCGCCGTCGGCCCGTCGTCACGGGAAAGGATCTTGTTTGTCGCTGCGCAGCCATCCTCAATGGACAGGTCCGCCTCGAAGAAGCTCAGGCGCGCGGTGTCGTGTCCTTCAAGACCTTTGAGACGTGCAAGTGTGCGGTCGTTGCTGTTGAGAGAACCGTGAACGACCGCGATTGCCGAGTGGCCGAGCGACAGAAGATATTCAAGGGCGATCCGGCCGGCACCGGCATTGTCATAGCCAATTGTGGGAAGAAGGAAGTCCGGATCGAAATAGGATGTCGCCACAGCCGGCAACTGGCAGCGTTCGATAAGTTCAAACAGTTCGGGTTCATGCGTGATGCCCGAGACAATCAGTCCTTCCGCGCCGATGTCCACCAGCGTTTGAGCCTTTTGCGCCTCAACGGAGGCATCGCCGTTGGTCGTGGCGACAACAAGCGACAGACGATATTCGGATAGTTTCTGTTCCAGGGCCGCCAGATATCGCGCGAAGATCGCATGGTCCAGGGTCGGGACCAATGCGCCGACAACCCGAGAGCGGCCCGAGTTGATGGCGCGTGCAGCTGCACTCGGGACAAATCTGAGTTCGGCGATTGCTGCATTGACCACCGCCTTGGTGTTTTCAGCAACACTGTCCGGAGTATTCAGGACACGGGAAACAGTCGCGACAGAAACATTTGCCAGTTTGGCAACGTCCCTGAGATTGGCGCGTTTGCGGTATTTGGGATTGTCCATGCGCCTCCAAAACTGCCCGAATTGAAATTCTGCAACAAGAGAGACTTGACATATGTAACGGGTCTTAACAAGCTATGTAACTAGTTACATATGGCGGAAATGCTCAATATGCGCAGCCAGGCAGTACTTTACGCGTTCAACAACGTCGGTCATGAAACGCCGGGGAGAAAGTTTCCCGGCTTCAGGAAACCGACGCAGATCAGAACTTATGCGCTGTCTCCACGCGAGGCCGTGCATTTGAAGATGCTTCCCGGTGATCTCCTGTCCGTTGATGGTATTGCTGGTGTCGGTGAACTTCAGATTGTCGCCTTTTCAGACGGCGGCGGCGAGGCGCTTCCTGCACTTGGGCTCGCTGCTACCTCAGAGCTCGATACTCAAAGTTTTGACAGCGCTGAATTTTGCGGCTGGGTCGCATCAAAAGGGGGTGGAGAGCGACTTTCCTTTGGTGCCCATCTGCTAAAGGCATCTGTTGAGCCAATAGTCTTGAAAGCGGAAAAGACTGCAGACGTCTGGTTGGTGAGACCTGCAAACACAAATGACCTGATCAATGGCACGGCCGGTGGAGTCTTGTCTGTCAGCCACGCGCCTGCGGCTCCATCAGGGCGACCGTTGCCCCTTCCACTTGGCGACATGCGAGAGGAATTCACTGTTCAAAGGGGAACGGGTGTTGCCTATGAACTGCGAGAAGGCGAGATCGTTCAGATCATCGACATAGAAGGGCAGCAGTGCTCGGATTTTATGGCGTTCCGCTCCGATGGGCTTCAAAGCGGTCAGGAGTGGATGATCGACAGCACCGCGACACGCTCGATGGTGAGGCGCTCCTATCCTGAGCCGGGACTATTTGATAAATTCTACGATCGTGAAATGCGCCCCATGCTGAATGTGGTTCAGGACACGTGTGGGCGTCACGATACATTTGGTCTTGCCTGCACAGCGCGCGGCTACGAGGAGCGTGGCTTTCCAGGACACGTGAACTGCTCGGACAATATGTCAAATGCGCTTGCGCGGTATGGGGTTGGTCGCAGGTCAGCATGGCCAGCCATCAATTTCTTCTGGAACACCTGGGTCGACCCGCACCATCACACCATCCAGACGGAAGAGTCGCATTCGCGGCCTGGCGACTATGTCGCCATGAAGGCGATGGCCGACATGGTCTGCGTGTCTACTGCCTGTCCGGATGACATTGACCCTATCAACGGGTGGAACCCAACTGACATTCACGTGCGTATTTATCGGCCCGATCAACCGGTCCGTAGGGCTGTGGCCTATCGCGAAAAGGAAGATGCTCCGATGACAATCAGTCAGAACTCCGCGTTCCATGAGCGGTTGACGAGTCTGACGCAGCAATTTGCACCTGCAAGAAATCTCTGGGCTCCTGTCAGTTTTCCCTCCCATGGCACACTCGGCGAATACTGGGCCTGCCGGGAAGCGGTCACCGTTCAGGACATGAGCGGTTTGCGCAAGTACGACATCATCGGACCGGATGCTGCAAAGCTGATGCAGCTTGCCACCACGCGCAATGTTGAGAAACTCGCGGTTTGGCGGGCCTATTACACCTTGATGTGTGATGGCAGCGGAACCGTTATCGATGACGGAACACTGCTGCGTCTCGGCCCGGAACTGTTCCGCTGGTGCTGTGGATCGGAGGAAAGTGCCCGCACTCTTGAAGCGTTGGCGCGGGAGAGGGAACTGCATGTGCGCATTCAGGACAATCGCGACGCCTTGCCCAATCTTGCACTGCAAGGCCCAAAGTCACGCGATTTGTTGCAAAAGATCGTATTCACACAACCGCATGTGCCTTCGCTGGACCAAATGAAATGGTTCGGTCTCACCGTTGCCCGGTTGAACGACCGTGAAGGTGCGCCGTTCCTGCTGTCACGCACTGGATACACCGGCGAACTGGGTTACGAAATCTTCTGTGCCAAGTCCGATGCGATTGCAATCTGGGACGCGGTCATGGCTGCCGGTGAAGAGTTCGGCGTAACTCCGATGGGAACCGCAGCGCTCGAGATTATTCGGATCGAAGCCGGGCTTGCAGCCCGCAATGCCGAGTTTGCACCGGGTGTCGATGCCTATGAAGCCGGCTTGGGCTTTGCGGTGGACCTCAAGAAAGAAGACTTCTCCGGCAAAGACGCACTTGAAAGAAATGCCCGTGAACCACGCCGGGTGCTGAAGGGTCTCCTGATCGACAGCGACGACGTGCCGGCACACGGAGCTCCTGTTTATGCCGGCGAGCGGCAGGTCGGTGTTGTGACTTCAGCCACGCGATCACCCTCGCTGGAGCGAGCGATCGCGATGGCTCGGATTGCTGTTGAACACGCAGAAACCGGAACAAACCTTGAAATCGGGCAGCTTGACGGACGCATGAAACGTCTCGGCGCTGCGGTTTCCGACATCCCCTTCATAGACCCGCAACGAAAGCGGGCACGCGCCTGAGAGCGTACACAAAACCTACCAGAGGAACGAAAAATGAAATACGGAACGAAATCTTTATTAGCGGCCACACTGATCATGGGTCTCGGCACGTCCGGTGCCTTTTCACAAGACAAAGTCATGGTGGGTGAACCCAGCTGGCCTGGGGCCAAAATCATGGCCAACCTGATCGGCCAGGTCATCGAAAAACGGCTTGGTGGTGAGGTCGGTTATGCACCGGGCGCCAATGCGGTTATTTTTGCTGCGATGGATGGCGGTCGTGGTGATATCGACGTTCACCCCGACGTCTGGTTGCCGAACCAGTCTTCGTTTACAGACGAATATGTCGACCAGAAGGGCACAGTTGCTCTGTCTGCCGGCAGCTATTCCGGCAAAACCGGGTTCTGCACACCGACCTACATGGCGGAAGAGCACAACATCAAATCCGTGTTTGATCTTGCCACACCTGACGCACAGGGATTGTTTGACGGTGACGGCGACGGAACCGGCGAAATCTGGGTGGGTGCTTCCGGTTGGGCGTCGACCAACGTGCACAAGGTCAAGGTGCGGGACTATGGCATTGAGACATTCCTCGCGCCGACAACCGAAGACGAAACTGTCTTTTATGCTCGCCTGAAAGACGCCGTCGATCAGAAGAAAGGTGTCGTCTTCTATTGCTACAAACCACATTATGTGCACGCACTTTATGACGTCACCATGCTTGAAGAACCTGAGCATGATCCGGAGCAGTTCACGATCATTCAGCCCGACCAGGATGCCGACTGGTACAACAAGTCGAAGATCACGACCGGCGATCTCGTCAAGACCGTCAAGGTTGCCTATTCAAAGTCCCTCGAGGACAGAAACCCGGCGGCGGCACAGTTCCTTGCCAATATCAGCATGGATGCGGATCACCTGTCGCAACTGACCTATGAAGTCGTGGTCAAGGGTGGTGAGATCGATGATGTCGTTGCAGCCTGGATCGATGGGAATGGTGAAGTTGTCGATGGCTGGCTCGGCCTGAACTAACACTCTCCCAGGTCACGCCCCGGTGCCGCTTCGCGCCGGGGCTGCGCCTCCTTTTTGGAAAAAGGAGACAGGTGTGTCTGACGATATCGCAATCGATGCAAGGTCTGTGTGGAAAGTGTTTGGGGGTCGGGCAGAGGAAGCTCTGCGCGCCATTCATGCCGAGGGCCTTTCCAAAGCTGAAGTTCTTGAAAAGTATGACTGTGTGGTCGGTGTCGCTGATGCGACCTTCCAGATTAACCGGGGTGAACTCTTTTGTATCATGGGGTTGTCCGGATCCGGCAAGTCGACCTTGGTGCGCCACGTCAATCGTCTGCTGGAACCCACTGCCGGTCACATCCTGGTCAACGGCCAGGACGTTGTTGAGATGAACCCTGTTGAACTTCGCCGGTTGCGAAATCACAGGGTCGCCATGGTGTTTCAGAATTTCGGGCTGATGCCCCACCGAACCGTGCGTGACAATGTTGCCATGCCTCTGGAAATTCGTGGCACCGGCAAAGCGCGGCGCTGGGAAGAGGCTGACAGGGTTCTGGACCTGGTCGATTTGAGCGGCTGGGAGGACAAGTACGCGCATGAATTATCGGGTGGCATGCAGCAGCGTGTCGGGCTGGCACGTGCCATTGCCTCCGATCCTGACATTCTCTTGATGGATGAGCCCTTTTCAGCGCTTGATCCTCTCATTCGCAAGCAATTGCAGGATCAGTTCATGGAGCTGAGTGCGAAGCTGAACAAAACGACCATGTTCATCACCCACGACCTTGATGAGGCCATTCGCATTGGCAACAGGATTGCCATCATGAAGGACGGTCAGATTGTCCAGATAGGCACTCCGGAAGATATCATTCTCAATCCGGCTGACGACTACGTCGCTGACTTTGTTGCCGGCATCTCCAAACTCAACATGATTTTTGCCCACGCGGTCATGAAACCAGTCGCCGAGTTCGAGGCCCAAAACGGTCCGATACCGGAGGGTGCCGGTACGGCGCATCCGGACATGGACCTGAACGACCTGATTTCGATCTGCACCGAAGGAGCCGGAGTGGTCCGGGTCAAGGAAAACGGACAGGATCTTGGGGTCATCGACCAGACGGAGCTTCTGCGAGCAATCCAAAGCAGTCAGGCATGAGGGGCATATCATGAGCGTTGTCGATGAAAATGATATCAAGCCTGAAACCGCTGACAGGCTGAACACGTTGATTGCCACATTCGTTGGCACCGGGCAGGACTATTACCAGCGTACCTTTGCCGTAATGATGAAGGCGCCGGGTTATTGTTTCACCTTGAATTTTGCAGCCGGATTGCTGGGTCCTATCTGGTTCGGAGCTCGCGGCCTTTGGTCGTGGTTCCTGGGTTTTTTGGTTCTGGAGACCTTTGCATACATTCAAATCGGTCTCGGTCTGTTCGGGGATCTGGGTGGGTCGCTTAGAGAGCGGGCTGCACAGATTGCGCAGACGCTGGAGTTGCGGCAGCAGCAAATTGCGGCCGCTGAAAAGTCAGGGGCTTCTTCACTTGAGAGCCTCAAACGAGCCGCCAGTTCTCTGGAGACGGCTTTAGCGGACGCGCAGGCGGCAGCAGCTGCCGCCGACTCCAGCGGGTTGGTTTATCTTGCTTTCGGTCTCCTTGTACTGATCGGGATCAAGTTCCTGAGCGCGTCTCTGGCAAACTGGACGCTGGAAGAGCAATTCACGCGGTGGCGGTCGGATCAGAGCGTTGCGAGCGGCTGGTCTGCACAGAGGCTTGCGGTTGCCACTGGACTGACCATTGCCGTCGTCGTGTTGTCGGTGATCAGGTTTGCACAGCCGGACGCCATCGCAGCCCTTGCCACTTTCCCGACAGATCGCAATTGGCGATTGGGTGTTGGTGATGGTGTGCAGGCGGTGTTTGATTGGACCAAAACCGTTGGAAGGGGCTTTTTCGACAGTTTGACCTTTGGCATGCGCACGCTGCTCGACGGTATTGAGGTCGTTCTTGTCGGTACGCCTTGGCCGGTTGTTGCCTTGGTCATCATCATGCTGGCGTATCTGTCGGCGGGGCCACGGGTCGCAATCTTTACGGGTGCTGCCCTTGCCTATCTCGGGCTGCTCGATTTCTGGGAAAAGGCAATGACCACGATCGCGCTTCTCGGCGCGGCAGCCCTGATATCGATCAGTCTTGGCATTCCGCTCGGCATCTATTGTGCCCGCAGGCCCAGAGTTTTCGGTGTCATACGCCCGATCCTGGATTTCATGCAGTCCATGCCGTCCTTTGTATATCTGATCCCGGTCGTGGCCTTTATCGGCTCAGGCAAGCCGGCAGGTGTTGTTGCCACGATGATCTTCGGGAGCCCGCCTGTTATCCGGTTTACGGTTCTCGGGCTTCAGCAGGTGCCTGAAACAGTGCGTGAAGCTGCACTCGCTTTTGGTGCGACCCCGCGCTACCTGCTCTGGCGTGTTGACCTGCCGCTGGCGCGCAGAACGATCATGGCAGGTGTGAATCAGACAATCCTCCTCTCGCTTGCAATGGTCGTCGTGGCATCGCTGATCGGTGCCAAAGGCCTTGGCGAGGATGTCCTGGAAGCTCTGCAATATGCAGCCGCAGGGCAGGGTATCCTCGCCGGGCTTGCGATCCTGTTCTGCGCGCTCATCCTCGACCGTATCGTGGTTGGCGGGCGGCACTAGGCCAGCGCAGAAGCGCGAAAGGTCACCAACAAGATTTCAGCGAGCGGGCCATCTCGCTCGCTGAACTTTTTTG
Source organism: Labrenzia sp. THAF82 (assembly GCF_009363435.1). Taxonomy (GTDB): domain Bacteria; phylum Pseudomonadota; class Alphaproteobacteria; order Rhizobiales; family Stappiaceae; genus Roseibium; species Roseibium porphyridii. Next base: position 2,454,482 of record NZ_CP045354.1, read on the forward strand.
AGAAGCCGACTGCCCCCATTGATCGCTTGCTGGAAACTGTTTCCGGAAGTGTCTCTTTTCATGTCCGGGAAAGTGCCTCGGGCCGCCCTTAAAAAGAGCAAGCAGAGCAAAGAGAAAACCTGCAGCATTCCTACCGAGCGCTGCCACCCGACCATCTCCGCGTGAGTTAGCAATTTAGACACGGGAAACCAGGACAAAGCTGGACCCCGCGCTCATCCCCCAGAAAGACGTTCCAGCTCAGCTAAAAAGTGCGATGAAAGTCGTGATGGCATCGCCGATGATTTTTTCCACCAAGCCTGAGCCTGTGCACAGTGCCAATCGAACCGGGTACCTTGGTCCTGATCACGACGATCTGCGTGAGCGACTGCCTTTATTCATGCAAAGGTCTGTTAATGTTGATCATCGGTATTTACCACAAGGCTCATTGATACTGGTATTTCTGGCGCCCCTAGACGTATTTTGTTTATCGCATGAGGCGACGCAGATACCGTGGAAAACGATCCGCTGTCATTTGCTGCCATATTGCAGCTTTAGCGGTCATTCAAGTTGTGCGTCCGATGCAGCGGGGTTGTTCTCTCTTGGACAAGTTAGCGTAACAGTTACCTGGTGGGCACATGGTCAAGCTGAGATCCGAGGTCGATCCAATACGTTTGAAGCGCGCCTGGGGCGCGATCGACAGCGCGTTTGCAAGGCAAGGTCTTACGCTGCACCGAGGGCACGACTTCGATCAGATTGATAGGATGGCCGAACGCAGTGGACTAAAGATTCTCGAGGCACATTTTTCTCCGCGAACACAGACGTTCTCCAGTGGACGGGCGTTCTGGCTCGGGGTGACGGATGTGAAGGACAAACTGGTTGGCAGGGTGTGCGCACGCCTTGACCAGATCCGACCTCCACAAACGTTGGCGGACTATTGGCGCAAACACTTTTATCGCTGCTTTCCGGCAGAAACCGGCGGTCAGGTCGAATTGGCAGAAGAACAGCCACGCTTTGCTGAAAAGATCACCGGAGACACGGTTTATATGGGGGGCACTGAAGTGCGTCCCGAATGGCAGAATTCCCATCTCGGCGGCATGCTGAACCGCATCGCACAGATTGAAGCGCTCGACGAATGGGACGCGGATTTTTACTACGGCTGGATGGAAAAGCGCGTTTTCAAGGACGGTTTTCTAAGGTCGTGTGGCTTCACGCGCCTGCATGCAAATGCGGTGCGCTGGCAGGCTGGTGGACCCATCCCGATTGATAACGACCTATACCTGGCCGGAAACGAGCGTGATGATGTTCTGGATATGATAGACCAGATCCTGAGTGCTCCTCCAAAAGCCATAGAAGACAGAATATCCGCTCAAAACCTCCCGGCGTCTGAAACTTCAAAACCAGCCGCTCAAGAGTAAGGTCGGGTGTGCCTTCGCCCATCATGTCACCGGTGCGCTGAATGTCGTACCAGGGCTCTCCACGGATCGCCGCGTGATACCCTGGTGCCACTTTCCGGCGGTAATCCAGCGGCAAGGATGTTGGTTGGTCAGACGGCGGCAGGTAGTTCCGGAATGTCGAGTCTTTTCCGATGAGTGTAACTGGCGGCACGTCGTCGGGAACCAGGTCCGGACGGAACAGCATCAGCTTCTTGGAAAGGTGCGTGACCTGGCTGTCTTGCAGGTAGAAACCTTCGTTCTGACGCCAGAACTTGTAGAGAAACTGCGCTTCGTCACCGGCGGCGCCGCTTTCGACCCGGTCTAGTGATAGCTTCTTAACAAAGGAATTCATGTTCTCCGCCCTCGTTAAAAGGCAAGGTTGGCCGATAGCCGTTTTCGATCGCGTGTTCGAAGATTTCACGTTCCGCCAGTTCCGCCAGGTGCCGACGTTCACTGTCGCTCAGGTCTGTGACCTTGTCGTGATCGAATTCGTTCATGCAGTAAAAGTCCAGGATGTAAAGACAGTCATACTGGGCTGCGATGTGAAAGAGCTGCAGGAATGTCAATTGCTCCGCAGTGAAGTCTGCGTTGTTGTTCATGTAAGGTCCTTAATCTCCAGGGCCTCGGGTGTGCCCTGGACAGTCTTTAGAATGTGAAATGTCTGCTCCAGTCGCTCAAACGCATTTGCGCGCAAGGCTGCCGGCTTTCTGTTCTCCAGATCGCAGACACGGTCATATGCAAAATCAAATAGCTTCTTTGTATCTGTTGGGCGCGCAGGCCTGTCGGAATTGTCGTTCAACGGTATTGATGCGCTGTCAGCTGACCTGACAGTATTGGGAAGCGGAATACCAAGTCCCTGATGTAACAGAAGCAGCTCGACCGCCTGCAATCGCTGATGGCCGTTTTTCAGCTTCCACAGTTTCGAACTGCTTATCCCAAGTAGGGCATTGATTTCCTTATCGGAATGTTCGGCCAAAATATCCAGAAACCAGTCGTGGACCAGCTTTTCCAGGTTTTGGACTTCCTCGGATTCAAGGTCTGTCTCAACTTGAAGCGACACGTGCGAGTTCCTGCATCTAGAATCGATGTTTCGATTTTGGTCAAATTTTGTCCAAAATAGACACAAGTTTTCAGAAAAAGCAACGCAACGTTTCTGTGATCGTGACTTAGAGTTTGATCCGAAGCATCAAGGATTTTCGACCGGACACTCTTTTCAAGGCAAGGTTCGAGTTGAGACTTGCCAACTTTAAACGGCATTCTTGTTGTTCAACGGTCGTAAATACTCATGACAACGCCTGACTGGGTGGCTTCCAGTTTCTTGAGCACAAAACCGCTCAAAGAGCCCGTTTCCTGAAAGAGGCGTTTGCCGGATCCGGCAACGACCGGAAATGTCCAAAGCCGAAACTCGTCTATCAAGTTATGCATGGCCAACAACTGGATGAGTTGCCAGCTGCCGTGCACCTGGAGCAAAGGCCCGTTCGATGCCTTCAGGTCCGTAATTTCGGTCACGAGATCGCCGCTCAGCTTTTCGGAAGGCGACCAGGTCAACTCGTCCATCGTCCTTGTTGCGACAAATTTTCTTGCCCTATTCATTATGCGGGCAGGGCCGCTGTCCTCCGCTTCCGGCCAGTGACCGGCAAAAAGCTGGTAGGTCTTTCGCCCGAACAGCATGTCATAGGGTTCATTCATGGCTTCGCGTTGAACCTGCTCCATGACGTCTTGCCAGAAGGGCGCTGCCCAACCGCCGCCCTCGAAATCTCCAGATCGATCTTCGTCGGGTGAACTCGGTGACTGCATCACACCATCCATCGTTAAAAAAGTCAGAATCGCGAGTTTTCTCATGTCGCCTGTCCTTCGATTAAAGTGTCTGACAGGAGGTCCAATGTGCTTTCCCAGCCCTCCTGGTGCACCGTGCAGGCCATGTCGTTGGGAATGCCTTCATGCACAATTTTGACTTCAGTGGCCTCGCCGGATTGTTTGAAGTGAAATGTGACACGCATTGGTACTCCTGCGAGCGGGTCGGGAGCTTCCCAGATCCAGGTCATCTTGATTGTCCTGTCTCGCTCTATTTCTTCGAAAGTGCCGCTAACCACGGGTCTCCTTCCATCGGGCAAAAGCCAGGCAAGGCGGTATCTGCCACGAACGCGAAATTCGTAAGTCAATATTTCGACAGGTGTGTCCGCATTTGGTTTGAACCATCTGGCAAGTGCGGCAGGGTCAGTAAAGGCTGCGAAAATCCGGCTGCAAGGAGCCGCGATGGTACGGCTGACGATCAACGGAATCTGAGCTTCCGTCATTCTGTATCCTCGTCACTTCCGTCCGTTGCCCGAAGCTCTGGTTGCCCATCAGTGACGAAACTTTCCAGGTTCCGAAGAGCGCCTTCCCAGAAGGTGCGATGCCGTGCAATCCAGTCTTCCGCCTGTCTCATGCTGTCCGCAACGAGGTGAAAGTGATGGACACGCCCGTTTATCTCCCGGCGAACAAGGCCGGCGTTTTCAAGTACTTTCAAATGTTTGGAGATCGTGGGTTGCGCAGCATCGAATGGCGCACGCAGCTCTCCTGCGGACAAAGCCCCGCGGCTTGCGAGCATTGAAATCATCTCGCGGCGAGTTCCGTCCCCAAGAGCATGGAAGGCCCGGTCGAGACTGTTTTGATAATGTATAGCCATATGGCTATATTATGAACGCAGCCCAGAGTGTCAAGACCAGTCCGTCACCAGTGCAATCTTAAGGTCTAGCCAGAGCAGGCTGGTGTTTTCAATCAGACCGATGTGCTGCGTACATTCTGATCGGTCGAAACGGCTCGGGGCCTCGGAGTTTGTGCGTCCGAGGCCGTCTTGAGCCATTGAATCAGTTGGAAGATGTCAACATCACGGAGGCAAGGTCCTGACCAACGGTGGTTTCTCCTTCAAAACCACTCTTTGAAACCGCGTCGCGGTAGTCGTCTTCGCTCAGGGCGCCGTCGGGCAGTTTGTAAGGACCCTGACGTGGTGCCCCAACAGGCGGGATCAGATGGGTCAGCATCAGGTGTTTGGCACCGGCACGCTTGGCGAGATGGCCAAGATCGGTCGCGTTACTCTGTCGGAAAAATATCGGCGGCGGAAAGCCTGTGCCGCCGTCAGGCCCCATCACAGGGTGAATGGTTGAATGAACGACAATGTCTGCGCCAGCTGCAAGCTTTTCAACCTGATCGGATGTGGAGGTCTTGCGTGGGGGCTTGCGCATGTCATTTCCGGCATCGCCGCCTATGACCACGCTGCCTGCTGGTGTGTCGACGCGATAGGACGCGTGCCCGGCAATGTGGGTGGAGCGGATAGCGCTGACCGACACATCCCCTTTTGACCAGACTTTCTGCGCCTCGTCTTCCGGTTTGAAGTCCTTGACGACAATGAGCTCTGCCGGTCCGCCAGGCAATCGTTTCTTGTTTTCCGCCAGGCGCTGCGCGATCTCGCCGGACTGGATCAGGGAATCGCCAATGTGTTTGGCAAAACGTGCGCAGCTCAACGAAAAGCCGAGCGGTGATTTCGTCTCCTCGCTACAGACAAGGTCGACCTTCGGACCGCCGGAGTTGAAATGCCAACGCAGTTGCATCATGTCGGCGAGACCTTCGGTGTGGTCTGAGTGCAGGTGCGTTAGAAAAACCGCATCGAGCTGACCGACCGGAACGCCTGCCTGGCTAAGGCGCTGTGTGGTGCCACGCCCGGTGTCGAACTGCAATCGAATGTCATTGCATTTGGTTTCAACAGATCCGAATTGCACGAGCGTTCCCGCGCCTGCCTGCCCTTTGAATACGGGCGGTCCGCCTTGCGTGCCGGTGAGCGTTACTTTCAGGCAGCTCTGTGCCTGTGCGCCTGTGGCAACCAACAGGCACGCACCGAAGAAAACGGCACCAACCAGTTTCCGTGTCATGTCCACCTCCCATCGATTTAATATTTATAGAGTCGATAATATCGATTTTAAATTCAAATGCAAAATTACATCGATTGTATGAGGTTTTGTTGCAATGAAATGCTGGACTTAAAGGACTGCCATTATGCAGCTGGTACCTGGTCCTGATTGCTCAAGTCTTGCTTTCTTGCCGTGCCATCCAACGACCGAATGTCCGAACTCGCGGCGATTTCCTGCCGTGTCGCAAAGCCTTCGTGGTTTTGCGGAACTCTTGCAAGGTCATAGAGATAGTTGACCATCACACCGGCCGACTGTGCTGTGCCCTTTTCGGAAAGGTCTGCATCGGCATGGACTGCGTGAACAAGCGCGCCGTTGCCAAGGTGGAAGCGGGCGACCGGATCGAGCGGCAGCCCGTCCTTCCGTTTTGCCGACATGAGATAGTGGGCAGCGAGCAGTTTGAGCTGTTTAGCGTCTGCGCCCTCGAATGGGATTCCGTTGTCGGCCAGCCAGCGGGTGAGGCCGGGAATGGGTGACAGGGTCACGAATGTCTTCAAATCCGGAAGCTCGGCTGCGAGATCCGTGGCCACTTGTTTGATCAGTGAGTTGCCGAAAGAAATACCGGCGAGGCCTGCCTGGCAATTGGAAATGGAATAGAAGACAGCTGTCCTGGCTTTATCCGCCGTGATCGGTTCACGGCCCTCGGCCAGCAATTCCTGAACGGACCCTGGAATGTCGCTTGTCAGAGCCACTTCAACGAAGATCAGGGGTTCATCCGGCATCGAAGGATGGAAGAACGCGAAGCACCTTCGATCAACCGGTGCCAGTCGACGTCTCAAATCTTCCCAGCTGCCGATTTCATGCACCGCTTCATAGGCAATGATCTTTTCAAGAATATGCGCGGGGCTTTCCCAGCTGATGGGACGCAGAACCAAGAAACCCCGATTGAACCAGGAGAGGAAAAGGTGCCGAAAGTCCTGATCGAGTGCCTGCAGCTCATGATCCTGTCCACCAAGCCGCAACAGATCCGCCCGCATCTGAACCAGAACTTGTGTTGCCCCCGGTATCTGGTTCAAGCGACGGATCAATTCCTGGCGATCAGGTTCCACTGCCGCCATGAAGTCCCGATAGGTCTGTTTGCTCGGGCTGGCTTCATAGGCGTCCAGCGTTTGGCGCACCTGCTCCGGATCAATGTTCATGTCTCCGGCAAGATGATGAAAGAAGGCCAGTTTCCCTTCATCGGTCAGCTCCTGGTATCGCAGCAGGATTTGATCGGCAATAGTCAGTCCTGTGACATCGCCTGTTGCGCCAACAAGCGCTTTTATGAGGTCTTCAAGCGAACGGCCGTCGAACTGCGCGGCCGGTCCTCTGAAATACCGGCGCTCAAAGATTGTCGACAGCAAATCGCCAAGAATGGTCATGGGCGGCTCCGAGTGTCTAACAGCTGTGTCTCATAAGATAGGTGTACATGGGCAGCGCGGACACTCCCCCAAATAGGCAATGCCGACACCTGGAAGTCAGGAGAAGCTGACCTTCTTCCCGGACAATCCGACGGAAACCGTGAAACTGCCCTCATTGACCAACCATCGGCGAATGGCGAAGGTTCTGACGCCGCGCTTGTGCATCGGGTCGTTCTCGGCGAGAGCTCTGGCCTCTTCAAGCGAGGCGGCCCTGTAAATGATCATGCCTTCGCCATTCATATCTTCACCCGTGGCGTCGGACACCGGTCCGGCAAAAACCAGTTTCCCGTCCTGTTCCAGCTCGGCCTGATAGGCCAGGTGGTCCGGCAGTGTGCCCGGCAGGTCCGCATCCGGTCCGGCTGGTTTGGAATTCACAACAAAGAGTTCAAGCGCGAGTGCTCCGCGTTCCTTGGCAATACGTTTGTAGTCTGCCCATTTCGGCATGATTGATCTCCTTCTTTCCGGCAGTTTAAAAAAATCGATATTATTTGACAATCTATAAGATAGTCGTCAAAGTATCAAAAATTACAGAAACACCGAGGCGTATGATGCGGTTTATTGTAGGGACAGGTTTGTCGGGGCAGGGTGTCTTTCTCGTCGATGGGGAATGGGCCTGGAACCTGACGGCGATTGACGGACGGGTTGGCACGGATCTGAGGCCGCTGATCGAAGGATCGGTGGATCTGAACAGCCTTGCAGGACAAAAGAACAAGGTGGACGCGGAGCCGGTCACCTCTTTGACACCTGGACTTCCGGTCATCCGCCCCGGCAAAATCATCTGCCTCGGCCTCAACTATGTCGACCACATCAAGGAAGGTGGCTATGACGTTCCGGTCTACCCGGCGCTCTTCATGCGGTGCACCACATCCATGATCCCGGCAGGTGCGCCGATGGTCCGCCCGTCGTGCTCCGAACAACTTGACTATGAAGCGGAGCTGATGGTGATCATCGGCAAGGGCGGCAAGCACATCAGCGAAAAAGACGCGCTCGATCACGTCTTTGGTTACACCCTTTTCAATGACGGCTCGGTGCGTGAATACCAGCGCAAGACCCATCAATGGACACCGGGCAAGAATTTCGACGCAACAGGGCCGATCGGTCCAGTCATAGTAACGCCTGACGAGCTGCCGGAGGGCGCTAATGGGCTCAAGATCGAGTCTCGCGTCGGCACTGAAATACTGCAGAGCGCAACCACATCGGACATGCTTTGGAGCGTTGCCCGCACCATTGCGACTGTCTCAGAATTCTCAACACTGGAGCCTGGGGACCTCTTGGCCATGGGAACGCCTCCGGGTGTAGGACATGCCAAGAAGCCGCCGCGTTGGCTGCGCCCTGGTGAAACTGTTGAGGTCGAGATCGAAGGTATCGGCATTTGCGCAAACCCGATTGTCGCAGAAGAAGATCAGGTGACGACGGAGGCGGCTGAATGAACATGATCGCGTCCAAGGCACCTTCAGGCGAAGCGCTCGCAAAACTGAGGGCGGAAGCGCAAGCAACCATAAGGGACCTGCGCGACCGGATCGAGACGCTGGACAATGACAGCATCGATCTGATCCTGCGCTCGGCCCGCTCGCATTATGCCTGGCAGGACAAGCCTGTTCCGCCAGAGTTGCTGGAAATCATTTACGACATCACCGCTGCGGGGCCGACCAGCATGAACTCATGCCCGGCGCGCTTCTTTTTTGTCGAAACAGCCGAAGCCAAGCAGCGTCTGGCCAAGTCGTTGAAAGACAAGAATATCGACAAGATGATGTCGGCACCGGTTTCCGTGATCATTGCGCATGACGTCGAGTTCTGGAAAGAGCTGCCATACCTGTTTCCTCATGAAGACCGGCGCCCCCATTTCATGCACAAGCCCGAGCATTCCGAGGTGACCGCCTTTCGCAATGGAACCCTGCAGGGTGCCTATTTCATGATCGCGGCGCGTGCTGTTGGACTGGATGTTGGAGCCATGTCCGGGTTTTCCAATGCGATCGTCGATGAAGAGTTCTTCTCTGGTACATCCCTGAAATCCAACTTCCTTTGCAATCTCGGCTATGCCGACGAAACGGCTCTGTTTCAGAAATTGCCAAGGCTGCCGTTCGACACGGCTTGCAAGTTTCTGTGAGGTTCGGTCCGTGGCCTTGAAGGAAAAAACAGTCGTCAAACTCCGGGCAAAGGCAAATGGCCTGTCGCATTCGCGGACGGATATCGGAATTCGCGATGTCAGCTATTCGATTGACGAGCCTGTTGCACGGGGCGGGACCAATCTTGGACCGGCACCGACTGAGGCTGCTCTTGGGGCACTGGCCGGTTGCACCAATGTCATCGGACACAAATGCGCTGCGAAACTCGGTGTCGATATCGGTCATATGGAAATTGAAATCACCTGCGAATTCGACCGCAGGGGCGTCACGCTGGAGGAAGAGATTGACGTTCCCTTTGTTGCATTGCGTCAGGTTGTGAGCGCCGACGGAAGTCTTTCGGAAGACGATCTTCGGCGGGTCGGCGATGAAGTCGCAAAATACTGTCCCTTGTCCAAACTGTTCGAACAGTCAGGGACCAAACTTGAGACGATCTGGCAAAAAGCCTGACCGGTCTCGCTTTCTTTGGGAGGAGAATGTCATGATTGGAAAACTGACAAGACAGAGCGCATTGGCGCTGGCTTTCCTGAGTGCAACCGCAGTGCCGTCCTTTGCGACGGAAACGATCAAGGCTGTGGTCATTGACGGATATCCGGCACGAGCGCTCTGGGTGAAGGAGTTCACCAACTTCTTTATTCCGGAAGTCGACAAACGTCTTGCTGAGACTGGTAACTACAAGATGGATTGGCAGGAGAGCTATGGCGGATCCATCGTCAAGCCGAAAGGTGTTCTGGAAGGTGTGAAACTCGGACTGGGCGACATCGGCATCGTCACGACGATTTTCCATTCATCCAAGTTGCCAAGCCAGGCGCTTGCAGCCGTAACGCCGTTCATTGCTCCGGATTCCCGGGCGGTTGCCAAGGCGGTGGATGAGATCGCCAAAGAGTTCCCGACGATGCAGAAGGAGTTCGAGGCACAAAACCAGGTCTATCTGGCAACTGGCGTCGTGCTCGATACCTATCAGCTGTTCTCCAAGGACCCGGTCAACTCGCTGAAGGATGTTGAGGGCAGCAAGGTCGCCGGAGCCGGCATGAACCTGCGGTATCTTGAAGGCATCGAAGGTGCTGCAGGCGTGCGTGGCGGTCTGACCGACTTCTACAACATGCTGCAGACCGGCCTGGTCGACAATGCGATGCTTTGGCCGGAAGCTGCAAAGACATTCAAGATCGCGGAAGTCGCTCCCTACATGCTGAAGGCAGACCTTGGTGCGGTGAATTCCAAGACGATCACGGTCAACAAGGACTATTGGGACGGTCTTCCGGACGAAGTGAAAAATGTTCTGCAGGACGTGGCTGTTGAGTATCGCGACCACGTTGCCGGCATTGCCATGGACAGAGCCGATGCAAGTCGGTCAGCATTTGTCGAATCCGGTGGGACGGTCGTTGACTTAGACCCGGCTGAGCGGAAAAACTGGGCGGAAGCCATGCCGAACATTGCCGTGGAATGGGCCGCAGAGCTGGATTCCAAAGGTGAACCGGGCAGCGATATGCTGAAAGCTTATATGACGAAGCTGCAGGAAGCCGGGTACTCACCTGTCCGCGACTGGTCTGCAGAGCTTTCTCAGTAAAGCGCCAGCAGCGCACAAGTGGAGCGCCAGAATGTTGCGTCCAATTCTTTCTGGCGTTCGCGCCTTCTCCAGACTTGCCAACTGGGTGGCCATGGGTGCCAACGCAGTTGGTACCCTCATCGTGCTCGCCCTGATCATGGTGGTGAATTACGACGTCGTCGCGCGCGGTTTGTTCAACGCACCGTTTCGCGGCGCTGTCGAAGTCGTTCAGTTCTCCATGGTGCTGATTGTCTTCCTGCAACTGCCCGACGTGGTGAGAATGAACCGGCTCACCCGGTCGGACGGTTTTCTGACAATCCTTCAGGCGACCAAGCCGAAACTTGCTGAATCGATCCGGCGGATCATCAACTTCGCCTCGGCCGTGTTCATGACGCTGGTTGCCTATGCAATCTGGCCAGAGTTTCTGGAAATGTACGAGACACAGGACTATTTCGGCGTCCCGGGCATTTTCACGGCTCCCTGGTGGCCGCTGAAACTTGCCATATTCCTGAGCGCAGCCCTGTGCTTGATCTTGTTTGCTCTCAAAGCCCTGACCGGTGAGAGGTCCACCGACCCTGTCCGTTACACCAAACAGCCAGAGGATAACGCGTGAGCCCTTTCGAAATCGGCATTCTGTCCGTCATCGCGATTGTCGTACTGGTCTATCTCGGTGTTTACATTCCAATCGCGCTTGGGCTGGTGTCCTTTGTCTCGATCGTGTTGATGCGGGACAATTTCGATCTGGCCGTCAATCTTCTCAAGATCGCGATTGGCGACAGTGTGATGGAATACACTTTCGCCACGGTTCCCCTGTTTACCTTCATGGGCCTGATTGTCTCAAAGGCAGGGCTGGGAGCCGACATTTATGCGGTGATGAATTCAGGTTTCAAGAAGGTCAAAGGTGGCATCGGCATGGCAACAGTCGGCGCCAATGCTGTCTTCGCTGCCGTGACCGGATCTTCGATTGCCTCAGCATCGGTGTTTTCAAAGGTCTCCGTCCCGCAAATGCTGGCCTTTGACTATAACCCGCGATTTGCCGTCGGCGTTGTCGCCGGGTCTTCGGTCCTTGGCATGATCATTCCACCTTCGGCCATGCTGATCATCTATTCCTTTGTTGCCGAGCAAAGTGTTGGCGACATGTTTCTGGCCGGTGTGGTGCCAGGCCTTCTGCTGGCAGCAGCCTATGTGATTGCCATCTTTCTGATGGGCCGATTTGCACCCAGCTATGTGGGTGGGCGACCTGCGGAGGAAACTGAATGGATGTCTCCGTGGGAAATTGCCGAAAAGACCCTGCCGACGCTGTTCCTGATTTCCGTGGTCCTGGGTGGTATTTACACGGGATGGTTCACCCCTGTTGAAGCCGGGGCCGCCGGTGCGCTTCTGGGTCTGGTTATTGCAGCCTTCCGGCGCCGTCTCTCGCTGCATTCTCTTTGGAGCACGCTTCTCGAAACGGGGCACATCACGGCATCCATCCTGTTTTTGATTACCGCTGCATCGATCTACAGCCGCATGCTGGGTCTTGCCGGTCTGCCGAATGAGCTTGGCGACCTTCTGACTGAAACCCAGATGAGCTTCTTCTGGGTGATGGTCATCTACGTGTTGTTGATGATCTTCCTCGGCACTCTGTTGGACACGGCCTCCATCATCCTGATTGTCGTGCCGCTGTTTTTGCCTCTCGTCGAGCCTATGGGACTGTCCCTGATCTGGTTCGGCATCGTCACGGTCGTCGGTGCCGAGATCGGTCTGCTGACACCACCTCTCGGCATATCCTGCTTTGTTATCAAGGCAACGCTCAACGATCCGCGGATTTCACTCAAGGATGTCTTTATCGGCGCGTTTCCCTTTGCGGTGGTGATGCTGATCGTCCTCATTATTCTGATCCGCTGGCCTTCTCTGAGCCTGGCCATACTGAACTAGGAACTCTGTCATGCGTCACGTGACCAAGGACAACATTACCGACGTCTTCATGAGCTATTTCGGGCCTGAAACGGACCCGAGATTGAAGGAGATTCTGAAGAGCCTCGTCACACACCTGCATGCCTTTGCAAAAGAGACCAACCTGACCCATGAAGAATGGCAGAAGGGGATCGAGTTTCTGGAATGGGCAGGCGACATCTCTGACAAGGAGCGCCATGAATTCGTGCTCCTTTCAGATGTGCTCGGACTATCGTCTCTGGTCGACATGCTTCATTCCAATCCGCACGGCACATCTTCAAGTGTGCTCGGGCCGTTCCACATCACCGGTTCGCCGCCTCTGGCAATTGGAGGGGACCTAAGACAGGATTTCAACGAGCAGGTTCTTCTTGCCAAGGGAACCATTCGGGATGACAAAGGCCAACCAATCGAAGGTGCTGAACTCGACATCTGGCAAACAGCGCCAAACGGGCTTTACTCCAGCCAGGACCCGGATCAGGACACCTATTCCTTTCATGGCATTCAAACGACCGGCAAGGACGGGCGATACGCTTTTACCACCGTCAAACCCGTAAGCTATACGGTGCCAAGTGACGGACCGGTGGGCGACATATTAACGGCAAGCGGGCGCCACCCGTGGAGGCCCTCACATCTCCATTATATCGTCAAAGCGCCTGGTTTCCGGCCACTCGTTACGGAGATTTTCCCCGATGACGATCCTTACCTGGATCAGGACACGGTTTTTGGCGTGCGTGCGGATCTTGTCATGACTTATGTCGAAGAGGCTGCCGGAACCTTTCCAACCGAAGGGTTTGAACTATCCGGAAAAGTAGACGGACCATATCTTGTGGCGGATTTTGATCTGGTGCTGGTTCGCGAATAGGACCGTCAAAAGACAGAGACAGGCTCACACAAAACCCTGAGTGAGCTGCAGGGCGCATTGATACTTTCTTTCAGAAGTGGGATCTTTCGCGTTGAACCTTCGCAGCAGCAGCGCCAGGAAACAACAGCAAATCATTGCGTGTTTCGCCTATTCGGCAGCTTCGAGCGTGAAGTGTCTTTCCAGGAAAGCGCCGGTCCGCTTGTAGTGATCCAGAAGCAGGGCACAGGCATGGTCCGCATCGCGATCGACCGCAGCGTTCATGATGTCTTGATGCTCCTTGCCGATATCCCGCTTGGAATAATTCAGCGCTTTACCGGCGAGATACCGGTAGCGGATGTTGAGATCGTAAAGCTGGTTGCAGAACTTGAGCAGTACCGGCGAGTTGCAGGCGCTGATGAGGTTCATGTGAAAGGCCTTGTGCAGCTCTTCAAACCGTTCCACGTTGCCGCGTGGTTCACGCATCATCCGGTGATGGCTGATCACGAGCCGATCTTCCCAAGCCTGATCTGCGACAGCCAGGCTTTCCCGCAGAGCCATCTCCTCAAGCTGGCAGCGCAATTTCAGGATTTCGCTGAAGTTGTGCGGGCTGATTTCTGCTGTGCGGAAACCGCGTTGATCGAGGCGTTCCACCAAAAGATCGGAGACCAGCAAGGTCAGTGCTTCGCGAATTGGCGATCCGCCCATGTCGAGGATCTTGCGCAGATTCTCGATTTTCAACTTCTGACCAGGGGGCAGTTCACCTACCAGGATCATACGCCTGATGGACAAATAAGCGCGTTGCGTTGCTGAAGGCTCTTGTGCCGGATCGATGTGTGTTTGAATGTTCATACCTGATAATATCGATATTATGGCTGTTATACCACTTTTAACTAGAAGTATTCCAGGTAAGGTCAAGCAAATTTGATAGGGATATCGCCAATCTGGGCTGCCGAATGCCGATTTTCAGGGCAGATCAGTTTTGAGCCTGTTTCTCAATCAGTGTCTTGATGGCGGCTTTGCGGTCAATCATCCCTGGATGAGTGGAAAGAATATCGGTTCTTTCGCAGGATTCTCCGCAATCGGCGAGGACCTTGTCCAGGAGGCGCGTAACCGCGAGTGGGTCCCTACCTGATTTCAGCATCAATTCAACGCTGACCCGGTCCGCATCGTGTTCGAACTCACGTGAATAGGCTCTGGATTGCAGGATGCCCGCCTGAGCGACCAATTCATCCAACAGCTGACCGTCATCGCCTGTGACTGCGCCGATCAGCAGGTAAAACCCGGCAACTCGATAAATCTGCTGGAGAGAATGTTTTTCGGTCACGTGACCGATTTCGTGGGCAAGCACACCGGCCACTTCATCGAGTGTTTCGCTGAATGTGATCAGCTCATCGGTCACGACGATGGTTCCGCCCGGGAGTGCGAATGCATTGGCGCCAAAGATGCCGCCTTTGCGAAACTCCAGATTCATGCTGTCCGGTTCCAATTCCGCGGTTTGCAGCAGTTCCTCGAAAACAGTCTGATACTTTTGTCTTTCACTGTCCGGCAATTCGGACGCAGAAAAGACTGATCTGTCGAGAGATTGCAAAGTGCCGTAGTCGAGGATGTCGGAATAAACAGTCGGAGTGACATGAGCCGCAGCATAGGCGGCCAGGGGCAAGCCCCAGCGATAGGCACCAAAAACAACGACGAGACACAGAATGAAGGAAGCTGCAGCCCATTTGAGCGAGCCTTCGAAACGGTTCAGTTGATCGACGAAACCGCCCTTGTGACCGAACAGCTCGTCAATGCCGACGTCGTCCCCGGTTTCGAACACGGCTCCACCAGCGAAATAAACCTTCCTGGAAAGTCCATGAAGCTTGTCGCTGACACGGTCAAGCTCAAGCATTCTCGCGCTGGGCTGACCGTCGATGTCGACAAGGATCAGTTCTCCGGTTCTCTTGATCTTTGCAGGGAGGCTTTTTGCCTCGCCACTTTCGAAAAACTTGCCGTTTACGGTCTGCATGATGGTTCGGTTGCCGGCTTGGTTCGGGTCCGGGTTCATAAAATCATACCTTTGAGCGCCAAGCAGGCGCAGATCTGCGCGGGAATACCCGCGGAGCTGTGATTTTGCATTGCAATTCTTTCCTGGTCGACCTGAATGCTCGTTTATATGGGCCAGACCCTTTAGAACAATCTGCTTTCATGCGCATTCGCATGAAAGCAGATTTCGGGTTCAGTACCAGTGCGGCAATTGCTCCCTTTGCTCTAAAGGCCGAACTCAATGCCTTCCATGGCGGTGAACTCGGCAGCTGCCGCAGAACCTTCCTGAATGTTGTCACCGACAAATGTGTCCAGTGGCTCCAGCGATTTCAACTGCGTCTGGTCGGCAAAATAGCGCCAGGTACGCACTGCAGCCCAGGGACGCATCAGACCCAGTGTAAACAGGATGACAACGAGATTGGACAGCAGGATCCAGAGGTAACGTCGACGGCTGAGGCTTGAGTGCAGCCGGTGCCGGTTTTCGTTCAGTGTCGTGCTGTTGAAGGCGATGTTGCGGACGCCGGCAGCATAAAAAATGAAGGCGAGAACCGGTGCTGTATAGATCAACACGCCGAACAAAAGGAAGCTGAAGGCAAAACCGGTGGGAACAGCGTCATCACTTTCAAAGGCCGTTCCGATGCCGGAAAAATCGATGCCCGAGAGCAGCGCAACCGCAACGGAAATGATCCCGATGACAATGAAACCAAGGAACATGACAAGGATGGTCATACCCCAGTTGGCATAAAGGTCGCCGAGGTTTGGATCTGTCTTGAACGAGGAGTTTCCATAACGCAGTCGATTGCCGATATAGGCGTTGTGCATGCGTGAGGCCACAGGCGCCAGAACGCCGGCTGTAAACACTGCCACCATCGGCATGACGAGGAAAACAAGAAAGGCTTTCCAGTAAGAAGGTTCAAAATTGAAGCGCAGGTTCCGGTAGCTGGTAACGCGTGCATTGAACCTGATGGACCGGTTGAACAACCAGGGAACGAAGCCGAGATAGATCAGGATAAGAATACCGGCCAGGGCAGGGGATATGAACGCTAGCGCCTGATAGATTACCAGCGCGATGATGACGATGATGCGGCCGATCAGAATGTTGATCGGTCGGGCGTGATACTCGAAATTGTGGCCATCAAGAACCGTGTTTCCGTAAAAGTAGCGCTGATGCCGAACTTTGGCCCAGGCGCTGTAAATGCCGAGAGTGACAATCGTGAGCAGCAGATTGACGATCCAGATGCCGAAATACTCGCCCGCCCGGCCGTTGAATTGAAACGGATGGGTGACAGGCGTTGGTTGGGGGGTCGTGTCCATGTCATTGGCCTATTTGAATAGAGAAACCTGAATGCTGAATAATATGCCTTAGCGAGAATGGGCATTAGCACGGAATGATTTTCTGGTGTGTGATCTGGATACCAGAATGGTCTGATTAATGGAGTTCAGACCTGAGTACAATCATACGTTTCAGCATGGTTAAGGACACCGGCCCCGAAACCGGTTGCCGTTCCGTCGAACCTGGTATGTCGCGGATTGGATATGATTGGAGCGGGCGAATGCAGGCGGCCTGGAGATCCGCGATACTGCGGACTTTGCAGACTGGCTGTCGAGCCTGTATAGAGAGTGCGAAATGCGTAGCAGCCGCCAGATTTTCTTGCGCTGTACCAGGCACATTCAACAAAAAGAAAAAGCCCGATGAACGATTTCCTCGTTGCTGCACTCTATTCGTTTACACCGCTCGAAGATTTCGAAGCGCTGCGTGATCCCCTGAAAGCCTTTTGTGTGGCGCAGGATGTGCGCGGCAGCCTTTTGCTGGCATCTGAAGGCATCAACGGCACAATCTGCGGTCCGGAAAAAGGCGTGCGTGCGGTTCTCTCTCACTTGCGCGCGGATCCGCGTTTGAAAGATCTGCATCACAAAGAATCCTGGACTGACCGTCACGTGTTCAAGCGCATGAAAGTGCGCTTGAAACAGGAGATCGTGCGTCTGGCTGTTGACGGTATCGATCCGAATGAGATCGTCGGGGAATATGTGAAACCCCAAGACTGGAACGACCTGATCTCCGATCCGGATGTTGTCGTGATCGACACGCGCAACGACTATGAATTCGCCTTTGGCACTTTTGAAAAGGCGCTGAACCCGGAAACGCAATCATTTCGAGAGTTCCCGGCTTGGGTGGGAGACCAGGAAGCCTTGCAGAAGAAGCCCAAGGTGGCGATGTTCTGCACTGGCGGTATCCGCTGTGAAAAAGCAACTGCTTGGATGCTGAAAAACGGATTTGACCAAGTCTATCATCTTGAAGGCGGTATCCTGAACTACCTTGAAAGCGTTCCGGAAGAAAACAGTCTCTGGAAAGGTGAATGCTTCGTTTTCGATGACAGGGTTTCGGTGGACCACCAGTTGCAACCGCGCTGGGGCGAGTGGGTGCCGGAAGAAGCCAAACACATAATCAATGAAGACACGGACTACGAAAAAGGTGTCCGGAGCGACGAGGCCCAGACCGCGCAGACGAAGGTCTGACGGGGGTCAGTCCCGAATTGGCACGAAACGCGTTAACGATTGTTAACTTTTTCGCTTTAACCCATTGATCAACTTCCCTAAAGTCAAAGGGCAGAGCCGTTTCTGCACCAGACTGGGGGAAGTATTATGCGTCGCAGGTTCTGGAGCGCGGTTGCCGCGCTGGTGATTGGTCCATTGATGGGGTCAGCTGCATTTGCTGGCGGCCAGGCGCTTTCCTGCTATGAGCAGGCAACCGTGCCAGCTGTCTACAAGACTGTCCATGAGAAGGTTCTGGTTCAGGCCGCGTCCAGCTACGTGGTGAAAAAGCCCGCGGTCTACGGCTATCAGAGCCGGCGGGTTCTGGTGCAGCCTGAGCGTGTGACCTACCGCAAAAGCCCGGCCGTCTATCAGACGCAGCACCGCCAGGTGCAGGTGCAGCCAGCTAGCATTGGCTGGGAATACCGGATGATCAAAGGCCGTAACGTCTTGTGCAAGGTCAAGCATCCGGCCGTTTTCAAAACCGTCAGTCAGAAGGTTCTGGTCCAGCCGGCATCAAAAGTCGCCGTGCGCCATCCAGCCGTCTACAGCTCGGTCAAGGAAAAGGTCTTGATCCAACCGGCCAGGAGCCATGTGGTCCAAAAGCCGGCAGTCTACAGGACAGTCAGTCGTCAGGTGCAGGTTCAACCCGCCAGAACTGTCTGGAAGCCGGTAAGGGTTCGCGGTTGCCGTTATTGAGGCGTCTTGCAATGATCTCTTATCTGTCCGGAGAAGGCCGATGATTTGTACCTTGATAGCCTCGTCCATTCTTTTGAGCGTGGAAGGCGGCTCCATGGCTGTTCTCATACCGGAAAATCAATCTGTGCGGATCTTCAACGAAACAAATGCCAACGGTGAAAACGCCGTTGTGCACCTATTCGGCGAGACCAAGATCCAAGTGCCGGGCGTTACTGCCGAACAAGTCATTGCAGCGCTGAAATCCTGCGGTAAGGAACAGCGCTGACGGGCTCAATTCGATCCTTTGCCAATCACCAGTCGGTGGCGGTTTCGGAGAGTTTGTCGGCCAGAAAATCAACGAAGGCCCGGACTTTCGGAGCCAGGTTGCGTTTGGAGTTATAAAGCGCATAGACGTTGATGTTGAATGCGTTGAAGTCGGACAGTGCGGTTTCCAGCTGACCCTCTCGGCGTTCTCTGGCAATCATATAACCCGGAATGAGCGCGATCCCACTTCCGGCAAGGACGATATCTTTAACCGCTCGGGCGCTGTTGACCGCTAGCGGGCCGTTGACCTGAACGGATCGAATTTCGCGATCTAACTTGAACGGCCAGGAACTGGCGTTTTGAAAGTTTGTGTCGATCACGCATCGATGATGTTCAAGATCAGTTGGATGCGCAGGTTTTCCGTACTTTCTAAAGTAGCCAATTGAAGCGCAAATGTGGATCGGGGCAGGAGCAAGTTTCCTTGCGATTAGCGCAGAATCTGCCAAGTCAGAAATTCTGACTGCCACGTCAAAGCCTTCGTCGACAAGGTCGATATGCCGGTCGGTGAGATTGAGATCGACGGAAATCTCCGGAAACTTTTCGGTAAATGCCGGCATCAGCGGAGCTATGAACATTTCGCCAAATGTTGTCGGTGCTGTCACCGATAAACGGCCACGTGGACTGGCTGCCTGGTTCTGGATCAAGGCCTCCAGTTCCTCAACATCTTCCAGGATCTGCCCGCACCGCCCATGGAAGAGGTGACCGGCTTCAGTAAGACTGAGGCTTCTGGTCGTCCGGTTCAAAAGACGGGTTCCCAGATGTGCCTCAAGCGCCTGTACCTTTTTGCTCGTCAGAGTTTTCGACAAGTTCAGTCTGTCGCCCGCCTTGGTGAAGGACCCAGTTTCAACAACAGCCGAGAAGGCCCGCATGCAGTCGATAAGATTCATATTGTATACTTTTTTGATACTATAAGTTTCTTTTTTGCATATTTATCGCATATTCTTCTTCAATTAAGTCTCTGAAGCAACCTAAATCAGACTTCAGGGAATTCACGATGATTGATACCAGGACCGCTCCTTATGCCGCGCTTATGTTGCGTGTTTCATTGGGACTTCTTTTCCTAGCCCATGCCGGGCTCAAGTTTTTCGTCTTTACGCCCGCCGGTGCGGTCGGGTTCTTTCAGTCACTGGGGCTTCCAGCGGCCCTGGCCTACGTGACAATTCTGGCTGAGGTGATCGGTGCGCTGCTCCTGATTAGCGGATTGTTTGCCCGCTATGTGAGCCTTGCGCTTTTGCCGATCCTCATTGGAGCAATAGTCTTTGTTCATGCGCAAAATGGTTGGCTGTTTTCCAATGAGAACGGCGGCTGGGAGTTCCCTGCATTCTGGGCGCTGGCGCTGATCGTTCAGTCTCTGCTTGGAAGTGGGGCGTATGCGCTCTCCCTTGAGGGCGGAAGAGTAACACTGCAACAGGTGCCGGTGGCCTGATCACAGGCTCCCTTCAATGCTTATAGAAAGGCGAAATGATGCTTGTTGATGGGAAATGGAGTGCCGACTGGCACCCTTATCAAAAAAACGATGACAAGGGACGGTTCGTTCGTCAAACGTCCAGTTTCAGGTCGTGGATTACGCCGGATGGGGCTGCCGGACCGGATGGGCAGATTGCGCACAAGGCGGTTGCCGGCCGTTATCATCTCTTTGTCAATTACATTTGCCCCTGGGCAGGACGCACCCTCATTGCCCGCAAGCTCAAAAAACTTGAAGACATCATCTCAGTGTCTGTTCTGGAACCTGTGATGACCCGACAAGGCTGGAGCTTTGGCGACTTTCCAGGATCGACGGGTGCGGACACGGAGATCGGGGCAAAATACATGCACGAGCTCTATTCAATGTCCGACCCAGGATATAGTGGACGGGCTTCAGTTCCCGTGCTTTGGGACAGGGCAAGACAGACGATTGTCAACAACGAGTCGGCCGACATCATCCGGATATTCGACACCGGTTTTGAAAATCTGACCGGAGAAAAACCAACTCTGACACCTGCCGGAAAGAAGTCAGAGATTCAGGCACTCAACGAGCTTCTCTATGACACACTCAACAATGGGGTCTATCGGGCAGGCTTTGCGAGAAGCCAGGTTGCTTATGAAGAAGCGGTCAAAACCATTTTCGCAACGCTCGACATGCTCGAGACGCAACTGTCCGACGGGCGTGCGTATCTGACTGGAGAGGATATCGTTGAAAGTGATATCCGGCTTTTTGTGACACTGGTTCGCTTTGACGCAGCTTATGTCGATCTCTTCAAATGCAACTTGAAGGCCATTCGCGAGTATCCCGCTTTAAGCGCTTATCTTGAGCGGCTCTACAATCAGCCGGCATTTGGAGACAACACGCGAATTGATCACATCAAGGCGGGCTACTACTCAATCGAAGCCCTTAATCCCGCAGGTCTTGTTCCACTCGGACCGACATTGCCCTTTCTCGATGAAGGTTCGGTGGAACCGACACCTCACCGGTCAGCGGCCTGAGGTTTTAAAGCGATAGGTTATCCGACCCGATTTGCCATGACCCTCGACGAGAAACAGGCCACCGGAGAGTGTGTCAGGCTCAATCGCGGTCGGGTCTGACGGTTGCTTGATGCTGGTCACGACCAGATGATCCAGATCCGGGCCACAGAAGCAGGGCATGGTCGGCTTCTCGACAGGCATCTTGATCGCCTGCAAGAGATTGCCGTCAGGTGCAAAGCAATTCAGAACACCTGCCGAAACACCTGCGCTCCAATAGTTGCCGTCAGCGTCGACAGTGGCCCCGTCCGGGCGTCCGGTTTCATTTGTCTGCTGCGCAAAGAGCATCTTTGATCCGAGCGTGCCTGCCACAGGATCGAAAGAATAATATTCAATCCAGCCAGGAGAGGTGTCGGAATGGAACATATACGTGCCGTCAGGTGTCCAGGCGAGGCCATTGGAACATAACAGTTCGTCACGAATTTCCGCGGCTTCTCCGGAGGCATCCACCCGGTAAAGACCAGCAATCGGATCACGCGGCGAGTTGGTGTCCATGGTTCCGACCCAAAACGCTCCGTCCGGGCCGACTTTTCCATCATTCAAACGTGTGCGCGGCTGATCGGGTTGGATCTCTACCAGCACTTCGCTGTCGCCGCTCTCCGGATCGAACAGCAGCACCTTGTCCCAGACAGCGACGATCAGCCGTTCGTCCTCGGTCAGGCCAAAGGACCCGACCTCATTGTCGAAATGCCAGGTGGTGATGTCACGGCTTTCCCAATCCATGGACTGGATCGTTCGGCCCTGGATATCGGCCCAGAGAAGGCGGTTTTTTCTGTCATCCCAGGTAGGGCATTCGGCAAGCTGGTAGGTCGTGTCGATAAAACGGGTGATCGTGTGAGACACCGGCGCGGGTTCCTTGAAAAACCAAGTCTTTGAATGGAGGCGGACTATAGCGGGCAGGGCTCGCGGCGTCGAGACTTCAAAGGGGCGGCTGTCAGAGGCTGTTGCGAGGGAGGAAACGGTCATTACGAGCACGATGTTGACCGCCAATACCAATGAAAAATGCTGCGTATCATCCTGCAAAACAGAAAGATAAATGCTTGTTTCAAGGCCTATTCGCCGTTGAGTGGTATCGCTGTGCGCCGGACGATCGGACGGATCGCGAATGATGATTTCATGCGCAGAACCCCCGGTAATTGGGCCAGATGATCCCGATGTATCCTCTCAAAATCCATTGGGTCATGTGCCGTCAGGCGCAGGATATAGTCCGCATCTCCGGCCATTAGGAAGCACTCCATGATTTCTTCGGAACGAGCGACCGCGCGCTCGAAGTTCTCAAGGGTCTCCTTGGACTGTCCGACAAGCGAAATTTCGACAAAAACATCCATGTGTCTGCCGAGTTTCTTCTGATTGAGGAGGGCGACGTATCTTTCGATGATCCCGACGTCTTCCAGGGTCCGCATCCGGCGCAGGCATGCTGAAGGAGAAAGCCCGACCTTGTCGGCAAGGTCTGCATTGGCGATGCGCCCTTCGCTTTGAAGCACATTCAGGATTTTCCGGTCGAGACGGTCGAGTTGCATTATGTTGCACCGCATATATTGCTGTCATGTAATATCAACTTAGCAGGAAATTTGAAGATTGGGATAATTTGCGCACAAATATTGTGTCGCATGTCATTTTAAGAACAGTGAACGCAAGCACATTCGACAAGAAGGCGCGTAGAATTGAAGGCAATCAAAGAACGCTTTCAGAGGAGATGGAAATGCGTATTGGTGTGCCAAAGGAAATCAAAAATCACGAATACCGGGTCGGTCTGACACCCGACAGCGTTCTTGAAATGACTGCACATGGTCATGAGGTCGTTGTCGAAACGAAGGCTGGTGTCGGGATCGGCGCGAGCGACGCCGACTATGAAGCTGCTGGTGCAAAGATATTGTCGACGGCGAAAGAGGTTTTCGATGCAGCTCAGATGATTGTGAAAGTGAAGGAACCGCAGGCAGGCGAGCGTGCAATGCTGCGGCCGGATCATATTCTCTTCACATATCTGCACCTGGCTCCGGATGCCGAACAGACAGCAGATCTGGTGAAGTCCGGCGCAACCTGCATTGCCTATGAGACCGTAACCGATGCTCGTGGTCGTCTGCCGCTTCTGGTTCCGATGTCTCAGGTTGCTGGTCGCCTTTCGGTGATCGCCGGTGCCAAGGCGCTTGAAAAAGCACATGGCGGCTCCGGTACGCTGATCGGTGGAGTTCCCGGTGTTGAGCCTGCGAAGGTCGTCGTGATCGGCGGCGGTGTTGTGGGCGCTCATGCCATTACCATGGCCATTGGACTTGGTGCCGATGTGACCGTGCTTGATCGCAATACGGCGGTTCTTGGTGAACTTGCTCTCTCATTCGGCCCGGCACTCAAGACAGTTTATTCCAGCAGGGCGGCGCTTGAGAGCCAGGTGCTGGAAGCTGATCTTGTTGTTGGTGCGGTTCTGGTTGCCGGAGCGGCAGCTCCGAAGCTTGTGTCGAAGGATCTTGTCAGCCGCATGAAGCCGGGTTCGGTGCTGGTAGACGTTGCCATCGACCAGGGTGGCTGCTTTGAAACATCGCGCGCAACAACCCATTCAGATCCGACCTACATCATAGACGATGTTGTTCATTACTGTGTTGCTAACATGCCGGGCGCAGTGCCGAAGACCTCGACCTATGCCCTGAACAACGCAACGCTTCCTTTCGCGCTTGCACTTGCTGACAAGGGTGCGAAGCAGGCCCTGCTCGACGATCCTCACTTCCTGCCGGGTCTGAACGTCATCGGCGGTCAGGTTACCTGTGAAGCTGTCGCGACAGCACTTGGATATGACTATGTCGATCCGAAAGTCGCGTTGGAACAGGGTGGTGCCAGCCAGGCTGCCTGATCCAACACAGGCAAACCTTAGAAAGCCGGCTTTTCATGCCGGCTTTTTTTGTTGGTCCAGTCATTGCCAAGGAGCGGATGGGCAAGCAGACAATGCGGCTGGGGTCTGAAAGGGCATAACCGATCGCCCAAATCCTTGAGTGACTATTTTGTCGGCTTGAAAATAGTATCGATGGCTTCAAACATGGTGTGGTAGAGGCCGACCTCGTCCTTGGCAAAATCCCCGTGTGGCACGGTCTTCTTGGCCTGATTGAGCAGATCGGACTTGATGGCTTCCAGGTCGATCCCGGCAGTCTCTGCATGTTTTTCAAGTTCCACATGCAGCCGCTTGGCAATACCGGCATAGGCGACAATTGCTGTCACCATGTGGGTCGGTTCCTCCGGTATCTCGATCTTCATGAAGTCTGGGTCCCTTGCGCTGCCATGGGGCGTGCCGATGTGTTGCTTGTCACTCTATACCTTCCGACATCCATGTCTCCGATCAAATCTTTCTGAATGTGACGCGGATCACTTTCATGTATGCCGTCTCGGAGGAGACTGTTTTTGGAAACCAGATATCCCTTGAGCGAACGTGCCGCCGGCACAAAATGCGAGTGAGTGGTTTGCCATGCTGAACTTAAGATCACCGGAACTAAACGCCGTCGCCGCTTTAAGACAGTTGACGAACAGCAATTATCTGAAGCGCGGCCGCAGAGGACCAGAGATTGCGGCCGCACAAAAAGCGTTGGATCGGTTGGGCTATGACATGACCCACTCAGAAAGCGTTCCGGGCGTCTTCGACGGTGTTTTCGGTGGCGGCACTGAATCGACGGTCAAGCTGTTTCAAAACCATCAGCTCATTGTGGATGACGGATTGATTGGTCCGACCACAATCGGACGGGTTGACATCGACCTTGCTTCTCTACCTTTTCCAACAGCCTCTGAGTTGGACGATACGTTCAAGATTATGGGATCGTCACAGCCCGCCAATTTGAAGGAAGGACATATTTGGCGGCCATCCAGCTATGTGCAAGCCGTGCGGGAGCAAATGGAGAGCTTGTTCAAAACCGGAACCGTGCCGCGCGTTGTATTCCACGCCTTTGGTCCAATGCCGAGGAAAATCCGAGTTATTCCCGAAGGGGACCTGGCAAAGGCAGATGCCCGCTTTAAGCCGGCAGGCGCAGGCCAGCCTCCGCGTTTGTTCTTCACGCCGGGAAAATATGTCCCGGGCTCACCATCCTATTTGGGACCGGGTTTCAAGGCGGGAATGACACTCTTGCATGAGATTTTTCATGCAATGCGTGATTCAAACGGAAAATACACGTCCGATCAGGAGGTTGCGGGATTGCATCCAGCAACCCACCCTCCTGGAGCAGAAACTGGCTCTGCAAAGGCGGCTGATCGGAAGTTCTGGTTCAAGAACCGGGGCGAATTTCTTGCCATCACCGTTGTCAACATCTTCAGGTCTGAGCTCAATCAAGAGCCGCTCGGCAACGGAAGGGTCGTCAGATTCCTGCGAAAGGATCATGGTTCTTCATTCGAATTTCAAAAAATGGCCAGCCCTGAACTGTTTCACAAGAACCCTGAGTTTAAGATCCACCTCAATAAGTTGAAAACCGAGCAAAGTGGTCTCTTTTTCCGTCTGGCCAAAGTGGATGCGCCGTTTAACCCGATTAGGGACTTCGGGTGAACGCGACCTTTGGAGCCTGGGTACGAAAAAGTCGCTGTGAATGATCAAGTTCTCTAAGTAATATGGTCACTGCCCGGTCATACTGAGAATTTCAGCTGCCGTCGTCCAAGGGATTTGCCGCTTGCCTTTCCTAACGAGTTCACCTGCCATGGTTTGTCTGTGCTGTGCATCCTGAGCGGTCAGAATCCGGATGATCGTGAGCGGTAATTGCGCCATCAACTCCTTCACCGGTTTTTCCTTGTTCATCTCCATCACGTTCAATGCTCCTGTTGAACGCATAATACTATGTTTTTCCATAGGTTTTTATTTGCCCGGTGCTGACCTACGTTTTGTGGATACTAAATTTTTTTTGGAGAGCATTTATGGCTGATGATCCCTGTTATGGCTTTTGGGATGAGTATTGGAACAAGGAAATCTGCAGTGTAATTTCAAACGCAAATGCACTCGGAGGCGAGTTTGAAAATGCAGCAAAGGACCTTCGAACACTCGCGCGGGCTACGAGCGACATTTACGCAGAGAGCAAGCTGAACGCAGCAGCAGACAGGCTCGACAAGGCAAGCAAGGCGCTGAAGCAGCCCAATAAAATCAATGAAGCATTCAAGGCCTTCAATGCGATCAAGGCATTTCACGAGAACTATAAGAAAATCACTCCTCAGTTGATTGAGAATGATCCTGATGCAGCAGCCGATGCATTTGGAAGAGTGTTGGCAGCAGGGGGAGAGGCATTCGACAAGATGGGTCCACCCTTCAGCATCTACAGCAAATATTTGACTGACGCTGGTGAGCTAATCGATGGCGTGTTGCACGGACTGATGCCTGACAAACGCAAGGGCGCTGCCTGGGAAATGTACCGGAAAGCGATGAACGGCGAACTGAGGGGCGACAAGCATTTGCGGTGACTCACAAGCGCACCGTTGCTCTGGAAACCTTGAAAGATATCAAGAAAGTGGAGCAGGGGGTCTGGTACCCGGCTCTGCCAATGGTGGTAAAGACTGTGAGCTGGCTGACTGCTTTCTCATGCTGCAAATCGCAGTTCGTCGAAAGCTTCGAAAAGTCTCGCTGCCCTTGAGGTCTCGGTGACTTCAGAATGTCTGATCCTATTTCCAAAGGTGACCGTCAGGCGGATTGATCAAAGACGGCCTGGCGTTCTGCACCTTTGATGTCGCGCAGTGCGTAAAGTGTAATTGTACTGCTGATACCGTTCCTTCGCAGGCCGATGACATAGTTTAGCACTTCTTCCTTGTGCCACCGCATAAGATCTCTCAAACACCATCCCACCCCAGTCTGCACGAGGTGTTCTGGATCGTTTATCAACGCGTTACAGTTCGCGAGTGCAACATCCTTGTACAATCCAGACTTTGCCACTTTGCGGGTGAAAGTGACGACGCTTGCTCTCCGGAGCCAAAGGTCATCATCGCCGTTCCACGAAACAAGCAGTTCAAGCAGCTCAGTTTTATGAACCTTCAGCACTTCGCTCAAGAGCGCACCGGTATACGCGTCTATTTTGCTCCAGCCGTGAAGACCTCTGATCAAATCCTCCAATAGGTCGAACCGGTCCGGAGAGAAATAGGCGGGAATACGTTCCAACAGTGCCAGTGCAACAGTCTTCTGCTCACCATATCCGGAAAAAATGAGCCGCTTAGCCAGACAAATCTTCTGGTCATCGTCGAGAATGGAAAAGTCGGTTTTCAGCGCTGAGAGCACGCGTTTCATTTCAGGTGCTCTGACCCCATACCCGAGATAGCGTGGATCCGGTTCGTTCGCGTCCGCTCCATATGGTGAAGCTTCTCCGAGCTTTCTGAGCTTCAAAACCACCCGCTGGTATAGATCATCAATTGGTGTGTTCAATCTATGCCTCCCAGCTGGAAATGACTGTTTGACTTAAGAAACGTGCGAGCAATCTTCCGCATCATCCGAACCACGAACATCGTGACCGACTGCAGTGACATTGAAAGTCACTCTGCCAGCAAACAATAGCTATTTGTAAGGACATATACAGTCCGGTTGATGGCGGTGTTCAAAAGAGCGGGCCCGAGTTGGACGCAGATTGCGCTCGTAGTCCCCCTTATTGAAAGTTGTATTCTCGGTTGTTATTTTCACTCTATGGGGGAATTTTGGGGCTTTAAGGTTGCGTTGCGAAGCCTGCTAAGGCGGTTTGTGTACCGCCTCATCAAACGGGACCTTGAGAAACAAGCTCCCGGGGTGAAAGTCGTTTTGCCCGAAGATGAAATGCAAGGGCCCAGGGAAAAGCAAATGCCCAGGGACGGCGAGAAGCAGACCTTTTCAGAATAGGCCAAACCGCTCGGTTGCCTGTTGCGAATGAAACGTAATGACAGTTCGGCAGGGTATTGTGCGCGAAACACTTCCGCGCGTTGTCTTTGCCGGCTTCGATTGAAACACCGCCACATCAAGCAAATACGCTATTCTGTAAGCCGCGATATCGCTGAAGTCCTACGGACACCGCACTTTGTAAGGCGTTCCATATTCATCATGGGCAATGCAGTTTCGTGGGGTGGTGACGACGCCGACAATGCCGCCGCCTACAGCGCCAAGGGCTGCACCTGCGATCGTCGCGTTGACAGTTGATCCTGCAACCGCACCAATCGTTGCGCCAGTGGCCGCGCCGAGGCCGGCGCCGATCAGCATTCTGTCCCGCTGGCTTTCGGTGTTGGCGCAACCAGCCAAAAGAACGGCGAAAGCTGCCGCAGTTAGGATGGGTTTCATCCGGTTTTGCCCCCTGGCGAAATTCAGTCCGCCAAGGGTGAGGATTTATGGTTAACAGTTTCTTACCAGCCTCGGGTTATCCAAGGCCGGATAGGCTGTTATGGGCAAACAACTCGGTAGGGATTGCCGTAGCGGTCATAAGCGACACAGTTTTTAGGTGTCGTCGCCGCGCCAACAATCGCGCCGCCTGCTGCGCCGATTGCAGCGCCAGCAAGCGCAGGGCCTGCACCGTTACCAGCTGCGGCGCCGATGATCGCGCCAGTTGCCGCGCCAAGACCACCGCCAACAAGCGCACGGTCCCTTTGGCTGTCTGACTGGCAACCTGCCAGAAAGGCTGCCGATGCAGCGATGAGAAGCAGTTTTTTCATCATTTCCTTCCTACCGGTCACATCACCGAAGTGTTGCCTGCGTGGGCCGTCTTACGGGCAAGCCACGCGGTACGGATTACCGTAACGGTCATAGGCAACGCAGTTTTTCGGTGTAGTGGCAGATCCGACAATCGCACCGCCGGCACCACCGATGGCTGCACCTACAAGCGCGCCGCCGACATCACCAGTGGCCGCAGCACCGATGGCGGCACCTGTTGCCGCGCCAAGGCCGCCGCCGACGAGAGCGCGGTCGCGCTGGCTATCAGACTGGCATCCGGCCAGCGCAAGGCCGACTGCGGCGAGCAGTACAAGCTTCTTCATGGAATTCGTCTCCTTTCCGGCCGCACGTGACGGCGTGTCAATTCATTAAAAGTCTGACCGAAGGTAAGCTGCTTTGCCGCTCGGGGCAATCGTTCATTCTTCCAAGCGAATTGCAGCCACCGGGATATCTGATCAGAGTTCTTCAACGATGTGAACCAGATAGCGCCGTTTGGGCGAAAGTATGGCGTTGGCACGCGTTCCAGCGCGCTTGCTGCCATAAACGTTAAAGTGTTGCTTTTCGACCGCCCGAAAGCCGTTCAGCTCTTTAGCGCTGCCAACAGTCCTTTTGTGGAGGCATCCTTGCTGTCCGCACTTGCGTCGCCCTTGACCATCGGCAACAGCGCGGTTGCGAGTTCCTTGCCGAGCTCAACGCCCCACTGATCGAAGGAGTTGATGTCCCAGATTACGCCTTCGACAAACACCCGATGCTCATAAAGCGCAATCAGGCGGCCGAGTGCAAAGGGGGTCAGGCTGTCATAAACCAGTGTGATTGACGGACGGTTTCCTGGAAAGACCTTATGAGGTGCCAGGCGTTCGACTTCGTCTTCGGCCTGGCCGGAGGCCTTCAACAGAGCCTTTGCCTCTTCCAGCGTTCTGCCCAGCATCAAGGCCTCTGACTGGGCAAGGCAATTGGCAACAAGCAGGTCGTGATGGTGCTTCAGATCGTCTTCATGCCCGTTGGCCGCGATCAGAAACTCACATGGGATCACCGTCGTGCCCTGGTGAAGCAGCTGGTAGAACGCATGCTGGCCGTTCGTTCCAGGCTCGCCCCAGACAAGAGGACCTGTTTCCCGGGTAACGGGTGTACCGTCCAGTTTGACGCTCTTGCCGTTGGATTCCATATCCAGCTGCTGCAGATAGGCCGGCAGCCTCGACAGGCGTTGGTCATAAGGCAGGACAGCCCGTGCGCTGTGTCCGAGAACATTCCGGTTCCAGACGCCGATCAGGGCCATCAGAACAGGCAGGTTGTTTGCAAGTTCGGCTTCCTGGAAATGCTTGTCCATGGCATGGGCACCTTCCAGAAAGTCCGAAAAGGCGTCGGGACCAATGGCAATCATCAAGGGCAAGCCGATGGCTGACCAGACGGAGTAGCGGCCGCCCACCCAATCCCAGAATCCAAAGACGCGGGACTGATCGATGCCGAATGCGGCAACCTTGTCGAGCGCGGTTGAAACCGCTGCGAAGTGGCTGCCGACCGCATCTTCGCCGAGTGTGTCGGAGATCCATTTGCGCGCGGCCTGCGCGTTGGTCATGGTTTCAATGGTGGTGAAGGTCTTGGAGGCGACAATGACCAGCGTTGTCGCTGGATCCAGTTTTGCCAGCGTGTCGGCGATGTGCGCTCCATCCACATTGGACACATAGTGAAGTTCAGGTCCGTCGTGATATGGTGCAAGCGCCAGCGTGGTCATAACAGGGCCAAGGTCCGAGCCGCCAATGCCGATATTGACGACATCGGTAAAGGGCGCGCCCGTGGAGGACGTCAGTTCTGCCGATCGAACCGCTTCGGAAAAGTTCGCCATGGCATCGAGCACCGCACGCACATCCGGCATCACGTCTTTGCCGTCCACGATCACTGGATCGTCCGACCTGTTGCGCAAGGCCGTGTGCAGCACAGCCCGATTTTCCGTGCCGTTGATTTTTTCACCGGAGAACATTGCTGTGCGGCGACCTTCAACATCGGCTGCTTTTGCGAGGTCGACAAGCTGAGCCAAAGCATCGGCGTCGATGATCGACTTGGAATAATCCAGAAGAAGATCATCGGTTTTCGCTGAAAACGCGGTGAAGCGTGCGGGGTCGTTCGCGAACAGATCCCGAAGCGTGGTGTCTTTCAGTTTCTCGGCATGTTGGCTGAGTGAAACGAATTGGGCTTCGAGTGCCATGAACGTCTCCTTAAATCGGTTTAATCACCTGAATTTAACCGTATTTTGGTTTCCGCGCTTCCATTAGCACAGGCTGTTCGGAAGGGGGAGATCAAAATGGAAAATATGCAATTGACGATAGTCTCGAGATTTCCCATCCGGTGCTACCACGCCTGCCTCGCGCGCTTGTGACAAGTAAATTGCGTGTTGTGTCAATTACAAATTTTCTCAGGTGTGACTACCATTGCAACCTGAAAGGGACGTGATTCTCTGCCCGAACTTGCCGGGCGAGACCCGCTTCTCAATGTTTGGCAACGGGCCGGAGCAAGGTTTGTGGCATGACGACGGAAAGCAGCGAGAATACTCTGTTTCACCTCAAGGATCAGCCGGATGCCGAGGAGGAAGTGCTCGTCGTTGACTTCGACAATCTTTCAGTGGTGAACGCCGTCGTCTCAAATGTCAACGAATGGGGGTGCCGCCTGACGTCTGTGGATGTTCAGGAACTCTACAAGAACATCGGCATTCGGGCCAAGGATGCTGGCAAGCTGCTCAAGGCGCACGTGACGTCCGTCAAGGGTAACGATGCTGCTGTCGTTTTCGCCAAGCAGGAGAAACTGGGTGCCGACAAGCGCCGTGAAAAGCGCAACGACGTCAAGATCCCGGTCAAGATTGCTGACCTGGACGGCATCACCGAGATCGAGGGAACCATTGTCGATGCCGGCAAGAACGGGTGCCGTGTCAAGGCCAAAGGCCTGACTGCACTGCCTGAGGAAGTCCTGCTGACGATGAATAAGTTCGACCGACCGGTGGTTGCCGAATTTGCATGGCGAAACGAGTCCTCTGCCGGAATGCGCTTGTTGTGGAACAGAACGCTTGAACAAGACGACCGCACGGCAGGTGGCGCATCCGATGATGCCGACATGTCTTCGGAAGACGATCCCATGCAAACGGCAACCGAATTCTGAGCTTCCCATAAGCGAAGCCCAGACTATTCATCGGATTTCTAGTCGTTCAGACCAGCGGCGGCACGCGCGCGTTCCTCAATGCCCGACCAGTCTTCCGAGGCGATTGCCTTGGCGTCAGCAATCCAGGATCCACCAACGCACAGAACGTTCGGCAGTTTCAAATAGTCCGGTGCCTTGTCGAGACTGACGCCTCCCGTCGGGCAGAACTTGGCTGCTGCGAGCGGCGAGGACAGCGATTTCAGATAAGAAGCGCCGCCTGCCTGTTCGGCGGGAAAAAACTTAAGACGCTCATAGCCGCGCTCCAGGAGCATCATCACTTCGGATGCAGTGGCTGCACCCGGCAGGAGAGGCACGCTGTGCTGATCAGCTGCATCCAGCAGTGCATCGGTAGCGCCCGGTGACACGATAAAACGTGCGCCGGCCGAAACGGCAGCATCATATTGCCTGTCGTTCAGAACAGTTCCGGCTCCGACAATCGCGCCTTCCACGTGTTCGTTTACGGCGTCGATAGCTTCCAGAGCATGGGGCGTGCGGAGAGTGATCTCGATGGCTGGCAAGCCGCCTCGGACGAGGGCCGTGGCCATTGGTACGGCCTTTTTCGGATCTTCAACGACCAGAACCGGGATCACCGGAGCAGCGCACATTACACGTTCGATTTTTTCAATGTCCTGGGCCATATCGCCTCCAAAGTCTCTATCTGGTCTCTTTGTCGAACGCAGCGAACTGGGCCACACCTTTGGGCGTTTTTGCATCGGTTCTGAGGAACCGATTGTGTCCCTATTTTTCGCTGCGGTCCGGCCGGCGAGCCATTTTGTCAAAACCGGCTTTCGTATCGATTTTTCCTCAAGCGCCAAAGACATGGGCGCCGGTATCGGCTGTGCCGACGGCATTGCGAAAGACCGAGAAGAGGTCGCGGCCGACACCGTCCTGGTGTTCGCTCAGATCGGCTGTTGCAAGTGGGCGCGCATTGAACTCTGCCTCATCCACCAGAACAGTCAATTCGCCGCTGATCGCATTGATGCGGATCATATCGCCGTCGCGAACTTTCGCTATTGGGCCTCCGGCGGCAGCTTCAGGTGTCACGTGAATTGCGGCCGGTACCTTGCCGGACGCGCCTGA
This sequence comes from Labrenzia sp. THAF82, assembly GCF_009363435.1. Classification (GTDB taxonomy): domain Bacteria; phylum Pseudomonadota; class Alphaproteobacteria; order Rhizobiales; family Stappiaceae; genus Roseibium; species Roseibium porphyridii. The sequence goes on from NZ_CP045354.1 coordinate 2,487,604, forward strand.
CATACGACCATCGGTAATCAGCGCTACCTTATGGCCTCTGTCCTGCAGAATGCCGAGGCAGGGGGTCAACTTGTGAAGCTCCGGCATGCCGATTGCCTTGGGTCCCTGAAACCGGACAACTGCCGCGACATCGCCGGTCAGCTCCTTGTTGTTGAAGGCAGTCAGGAAATCGTTCTGGTCGTGAAAGACACGGGCAGGGGCTTCAATGATGTGCCGTTCCTTGGCCACCGCGGAAATCTTGATGACAGCCTTGCCCATATTCCCGGTGAGCATTTTCAGCCCGCCCGTTGGCTGGAAGGCTTTGGAAACCGGTGCCAGAACGGTTTCATCGCCGGATGTTTCGGGCGCAGCTTCGCGTTGCAGATTGCCTTCGCCGTCGAGCTTGGCCTCAACAGTGTAGCCGGAAAGGTCTGTGCCATAGACGGTCTTCACATCCTGATGCAGATAGCCATCTCCAAGCAATTCGCGGATCAGGAAGGCGAGGCCGCCAGCTGCCTGAAAATGGTTCACATCTGCCTTGCCGTTCGGATAAACGCGCGCCAGCAGCGGAACCACATCGGAGAGGTCTGAAATGTCGTCCCATGTCAGGCGGATGCCCGCTGTCGCTGCGATAGCAACCAGATGCATGGTGTGGTTTGTGGAGCCGCCAGTAGCGTGCAAGCCGACAACGCCATTGACGATTGCCTTTTCGTCGATGACCTCACCAACCGGCGTGAACTCGTTGCCAAGCGCCGAGATGGCAAGAGCGCGTTTTGCCGCTTCCTTTGTCAGCGCGTCCCGCAGCGGCGTGCCCGGATTGACGAAGGAAGCCCCTGGCATATGCAGACCCATGATCTCCATCAGCATCTGGTTTGAATTGGCCGTGCCGTAAAAGGTGCAGGTTCCCGGTGAGTGATAGGCTTTGGACTCGCTTTCCAAAAGCGCATCCCGGCCAACCTTGCCTTCAGCGTAAAGCTGTCTGACTTTGGCCTTGTCATCATTGGAGATGCCCGTGGTCATGGGTCCTGCCGGAATGAAGACGGTTGGCAGGTGGCCGAACGACAAGGCCGCGATTGCCAGACCGGGGACGATCTTGTCACAGATCCCCAGAAAAACCGCCGCGTCGAACATCTGGTGCGACAGGCCAACGGCAGCGCCCATGGCGATTACGTCGCGTGAGAACAGCGACAATTCCATGCCTTCCTGTCCCTGGGTGACACCGTCGCACATGGCAGGAACACCACCTGCGACCTGAGCGACTGCGCCAGCTTCCCGTGCAGCGTCACGTATCAGTGCAGGATAGGTCTCATAAGGCTGGTGTGCCGAAAGCATGTCGTTGTAGGACGTGATGATCCCGAGATTTGGTACAATGTCGCCGGACAGCGCTTTCTTGTCTGTCAGACCGCACGCAGCGAAACCGTGCGCGAGGTTGCCACAGGACAGGCGGGAACGTTGCGGGCCCTGGTCGGCTGCCTTGCCGATCCGCTCCAGATATCTTGAACGGCTGTCATGGCTGCGTTTGACGATCCGTTCGGTGACGGCGCCGATGCGGTCCTGGATGGTCATTGCTTTGATCCTTTGCTAGCCGACTTGCGGCCTGGCTGTTCTCTTTCCAGCGAGTGAGGAGGATTGTCTCTGGCAATCCTCGCAATTCGCGGTATCTCGGACGGCGTCTCGGCAGGCGGTTGGCCTGCGCATGTCCGTATTATTCGCTGTCGTCTTCCGACCATGTGCGGCCGTCGCGTTCCACCAGCGCGATGGAGGCTGATGGGCCCCAGGTCCCGGCCGTATAGCCCTTTGGAGCTTCCTTGGAGGCCGCCCAGGCCGCCAGGATCGGGTCGATCCAGGCCCAAGCGGCGTCGACTTCGTCGCGGCGCATGAAGAGCGTCTGGTTGCCCCGGATCACATCCATGATCAAACGTTCATAGGCGTCTGGATTGCGCACCTTGAAGGCTTCGGCAAAGCTCATGTCGAGCGGGACCTGACGCAGGCGCATTCCACCCGGGCCAGGGTCCTTGATCATCACCTGCATCTGCACGCCTTCATCCGGCTGCAGACGAATGATCAGCCGGTTGGCCGTGATGGTTCCAGCTTCCACGTCAAAGATGGAATGCGGGATCGGCTGAAACTGCACGACAATTTCAGACACGCGCTGAGCCAGCCTCTTGCCTGTGCGCAAATAGAAGGGAACGCCGGCCCACCGCCAGTTGGCGATTTCCGCCTTCAGCGCAACAAAGGTTTCCGTGCGGCTTTCGTTGTTTCCGAGTTCTTCCAGATATCCGGGAACTGCACCTCCTGCGGAGGCGCCTGCGCGGTACTGTCCGCGGACTGTCAGTCTATCGGCGCTTTGCGCGTCGATTGGGGAAAGCGCTTTCAGAACCTTCAGTTTCTCGTCACGCACGCTGTCCGCGTTCATGGATTCAGGCGGCTCCATCGCCACCAGACAGAGCAATTGAAGGATGTGGTTCTGGACCATATCCCGCAATGCGCCGGCCGTATCGTAGTAGCCGGCACGTCCGCCGGTTCCTAGGGACTCTGCAACCGTGATCTGGACGTGGTCGATATGAGCGGCGTTCCAGAGCGGTTCGAACAGGGCGTTGGCAAAGCGCAGCGCCATCAGGTTTTGAACTGTTTCCTTGCCGAGATAGTGATCGATCCGGAAGATCTGGTCTTCGGCGAAGACAGCGCCGACAGTGTCGTTGAGCGCTTTTGCCGAAGTGCCGTCCTTGCCGATGGGCTTTTCCATGACCACGCGTGAGTTGCTGTTGACGACGCCAATCCGCCCGAGGTTCTCTGAAATTGTGCCGAAGAGATCGGGGCCGACCGCGAGATAAAAGGCTCGGATCACTTCAGGGCGTTCTTCGAGAATGGTCTTGAGATCTTCAAAGCCCTTGGCGGTCGCAATGTCGATCTTCACATAATAGAGACGCGCCAGGAACTGCTTGAGATGTTCGTCGTCCAGGTCTTTGACGTGTTCCTTGAGTGCTTTTTCGGCATAGTCACGGAAGTCGTCGTGTGTGTAGTCGCGGCGAGCACTGCAGATGATGCGCGCTTTTTCCGGCATCTGGCCGTCAGCATCGCGATGATAAAGAGCCGGCAACAATTTGCGGTGTGCGAGATCACCGGATGCGCCAAACACGACCAGATCGAAATCTTCAACTTCAATGACGCGTACCGCCATGGACAAATCCCTTCTAAACGGTCGACCGATTAACAGGTAACGGGTTCTCCGGCCGATTTCGGGTGTCTTTTAAATCGATTTAATTAACTTGTCAGCCCCTCATTTGAGCGCTGCCCATTCTTTTTCCAGCTCGGCCTTTCTCGGCAGGTTCGCACCGCGCCGCGCGCAGGTAACGGCCGCTGCCTGGACCGCAAACTCGACAAGTCTTTTTAGCTGGCCTTCATCCAGTGCGGCAAGAGCGGAACGGTTTGTCGCGCCGAGTTCCTTCAAACCTGCCAGAAGCGCTGCCTGGAAAGTGTCTCCGGCGCCGACCGTGTCTTCCACAGCAACCTTGATGCCGGGCACGGTAAGTTCGATGCCGGGTGCAAAGACCGAAGCACCTTCTCCGCCTTTCGTGACAATGACGAGCGCAGCGCCAGATCGTAACCAACTGCGAGCTATGTCCTCAATGCTGGTGTCTGGTGTGATCAGCGCAAGATCCTCGTCACTGACTTTAACAACATCCGTCAACGGTATGAGCGCTTCTGTGTTTTTTCGCCAGAGCGCCATGTCGGCGACGACGGTTGGGCGGATATTCGGGTCGAAGGAGACAAGCGTCCGGTCCCGCTCGCGTTCGATCAATGCCTTAAGCGCACCTGCTATTGGTTCAACGAGCGCGGTGTAGGAGCCGATGTGCAGGAAAAGCGGTGGCGTGTCGAAGGCAGGCAGGTCGGCTTTCGTGACCATGCGATCCGCGGCATTGGAGCCGTAGAACGTATATGCCGGAGAACCATGTTCGTCCTTTTGGACCAGACTCAATGTTGTCAGGTAGTCCGTTCTGAGGATGTAACGATCCGAAACACCCTCGGTCCGGAACTTTTGAACCAGTCTTTCCCCAAGTGCATCCTTTGAAATCCCGCCGAAGAAGGCGGATTCCTCACCTAGGCGCGCCAGGCCCATGGCCACATTGAAAGGGGATCCGCCAATGCGGGCGTCGAAACCGATGCTGTCGTCGTTGGATGCCTCGCCGAAGAGGTCAAAGAGGGCTTCGCCACAAATCAGAAACATTCGCTGTCCATATCATTCATTGTTTTCCAACCGGACCGGCCCGGCGTTGCCGAGAGGGCCCAGTTGAAGCTTCAAGAGGCCGTTCAGGCGGCCAGGTTTTCAGGTGGATCCATCGCGCCGGTCATGATGGCAACGGCATCCGACATGGAAAAATCAGACGGTTTGATCACACAGGCGCGTCGTCCGAGCCGGTGAATGTGGATCCGGTCGGCAACCTCGAAAACGTGCGGCATGTTGTGGCTGATCAGGACAATAGGCAGACCGCGCGCCTTCACGTCCTTGATCAGGTCCAGAACACGCCGGCTTTCCTTGACGCCGAGGGCCGCTGTCGGTTCATCCATAATCACCACTTTCGAGCCGAAAGCAGCTGCACGGGCAACCGCAACACCCTGGCGCTGTCCACCGGACAAGGTCTCCACAGCCTGATTGATGTTCTGGATCGTCAAGAGACCCAGCTCGTTCAACTTGTCCCGGGCAATTTCCTCCATACGGGCCCGGTCGAGCTGACGGAGCCACTTGCCGCGAAATCCGGGTTTCCTGAGTTCGCGTCCCATGAACATATTGTCGGTAATCGACAGAGCGGGCGACATGGCGAGCGTCTGATAGACGGTCTCAATACCAGCCTCTCGGGCGTCGATCGGTGAGTTAAACTGAACGGTTTTGCCGTCCAGCAGCACGTCGCCTTCATCGGGAAACACCGCCCCACTGAGAGCTTTGATCAAGGTGGACTTGCCAGCGCCGTTGTCACCGATGACGGCCAGAATTTCGCCAGGGTAGAGTTCGAAATCGGCATGGTCCATGGCCACCACACGGCCATAGCGTTTGACCAGATTGCGTGCTTGAAGAACGGGTTCCATCAGACCGACACCTTTCTGATCCACTGATCAACCGCGACCGCGGCAATAATGAGCAGGCCGATGAGCAGGTAAGTCCATTGTGCGTCCGCGCCCAACAGGCGCAGCCCCAGGGTAAAGACCCCGACGATAAGAGCCCCAAAGAGCGTGCCGACGATTGAACCGCGTCCGCCAAAAAGAGAGATGCCGCCAATGACGACAGCCGTGATGGATTCGATGTTGGCAAGCTGACCTGTGGTCGGTGAGACAGAGCCGATCCGGCCGATCATGGCCCAGCCTGCAAAGGCGCAGATAAGTCCGGAAAGCATGTAGACCGAAATCAGGACCTTCTTGACCTGCACGCCGGAAAGCTGGGCGGCTTCAGGATCATCTCCGACCGCATAGACATGCCGTCCCCATGCGGTTTGTCGCAAAACGTAAGCGAGTACGACAACGAGCAGCACCATGAAGATAACGCCATAAGTGAAGATTGCCCCGCCGATATTCACCTTGCTTCCAAAGATCTGAAGCAGGGGTGCGGCCTTTGCAATTTCCTGTGACCGAATGGTCTCGTTCGCGGAATAGAGGAAGTTGGTGGCAAGAACGATCTGCCACATGCCGAGCGTCACGATGAATGGCGGCAGTTTCACGACAGCGACCAGAAAGCCGTTGATGTAACCGCAAAGCGTACCGCAGATGAGACCGCAAACAACGGCGACTTCCACAGGCAGTCCGTAGCGGAAAGTGAATTGCCCCATGACAACCGACGACAACACCATGATTGCGCCGACGGAAAGATCTATGCCGGCGGTCAGGATCACGATGCTCTGCGCCGCAGCCACGATGCCGACGATCTGAACTTGCTGCAAGATCAGTGTCAGGGCGAATGGCGAGAAGAATTTCGAGCCCAGCAGGAGCCCAAACACGATGATGGAAAGCACCAGCACAATAAGCGGAACCAGCGCGGGGGTCTGATGAAGCGTGTGCTGGATCTTGTGTCCAAATCCGCGATGTTGATCGTCGAATGAAGCGACGGCTTGCGGACTGGACGCGGCGGCGGCTTCGAAATTGTCCGCTTTCTTGTCGTCAGTCTCAGTGTCTGAGGTCATGCCCGTTTGTTCCTCTGTCACAAAAAAGAAGGGGCAAGGCTGCCCATGCCCCTTCCGTAGTCGTGTCTTGAGACCTTAACCCCAGCAGAGCTCGGTACCCTTGGTCGTGTCGATTGATTCAACACCGTCTGCCGGTTTGTCTGTGACAAGGGCAACGCCGGTATCAAAGAAGTCCTTGCCAGGGGTCGGCTCAGGCTTCGCTCCGCTGTCGGCCCAGGTCTTGATCGCCTCAATGCCGAGCGATGCCATCAGCAGCGGGTATTGTTGGGATGTCGCGCCGATCACGCCGTCCTTGACGTTCTGAACGCCTGGGCACCCGCCATCGACGGAAACGATCAAGACGTCATTTTCGCGCCCGATAGACTTCAGGGCTTCATAGGCACCAGCGGCTGCAGGCTCGTTGATTGTGTAAACGACGTTGATCATGGGGTCCTTCGCCAGAAGGTTTTCCATGGCCTTGCGACCGCCTTCCTCGTTGCCCGCGGTTACATCATTGCCAACAATGCGCGGGTCGGTCTCGTCGCCCCACTTGTTCGGATCGCCAAGATCGATGCCAAAGCCCTGCAGGAAACCCTGATCGCGCAGCACGCCCACGGTCGGCTGGCTGATGGCAAGATCCAGCATGCCGATCTTGGCATTGGCTGCATCGTCGCCCAAAGCGGCTGCGGCCCATTTTCCGATCAGCTCACCAGCAAGGAAATTGTCGGTCGCAAAGGTTGCGTCAGCTGCATCAATCGGAGACAGGGGCGTGTCGAGGGCAATCACCAAAAGACCGTTGTCACGAGCCTGCTGGACAGCAGGCACGATGGAAGACGTGTCTGATGCAGTCAAAAGAATGCCTTTTGCGCCATCTGCAATGCAGGTTTCAATGGCGGCAACCTGGGTCTCATGGTCGCCGTCGACCTTGCCGGCAAAGGATTTGAGTTCAATGCCAAGTTCCTCCGCCTTGGCAGTCGCACCTTCCTTCATCTTCACGAAAAACGGGTTTGTGTCCGTCTTCGTGATCAGGCAAGCGGAAATGTCTGCTGCGACTGCCGGTGTGGCAGCCATGGCGGCGAGAACGGAACCTGTAGCAAGTAGTTTGCGGATCATTTGGTTTTCCTCCCTGGCCTATTTCATGTCGGACGATTGGGTGTGGCCAGATGTGACCCCAACCGTGCTGCCCTTGCCGGAAAACTGGCTCTATCTTCCGAGCTGCCACTTCCAGCGGGTCCGGTGTCTTTCCCGCCTGTCAGGATCGTTGCCCTTGGCGAGAAATTGAAGAATTGCGGCAGACTGGCAGCGCCGATGGCGCCTGCGTCATGCCTGAAACTGCCGATCAAAATCTGCGGCGACTGCCGTTTTTCCGGGGCTGCGTCTTCGACGGCCTTTTGCAGTGCCTCCTGGAACATTTCGGGGAACGCTCCACCCAGATCACCGTCGATTACCACCAGTGGCGCATCGACAAGGGCATAGGCTGAACGCAGAGCCAGTGCGAGTGCGGAGGCGCAATCTGCCATCCATTCCTGGAACTTGATGTCATTGTCGGCCACTGCTGCCTGCAGATCCGATCTGTTCAGGCTGGCAAAGTCACTTGGAGACATGTGGCGAGCAAAAGCGACAAGCGACGCCCGGGTCAGCAAGAGGTCCCATTCTGTCCGCGATTTTGGTGCTGTATCGAGTGTGCTCGGTGGAACCGGCATCATGGCAACGTCCCCGGCATTGCCTGACACTCCGCGGACAACGTCGCCTTTCAGGATCAACCCGCCACCGATTGCCGGACCCAAGAACATGTAGAGAAAATCGTCGTTCTGACGACCGACACCGTAAAAGAGTTCCGCAACCGCAGCAGCGGTGCCATCGTTTTCGCTGAAAACGGGCATATTCGAGACTTCTTCAAGTGCTTCGGCCAGATCGAATGCGTCCCATTTCTTGAAGTCGGCTTCCGGAAGTCCAAGCTCATGGAGCCAGGCACCAAGGTTGAAAGGCTGCGCCAATCCAATTCCCGTGATGCGAGCTTGCTCTTCTTCACTCAGTTGCGCTTTCAGGTTTTTCAGGTCTTCGGTCAGGATCTGGACGGCGACCTCAGGGGCTGGCAGGATCCTGTCGTGAACCCGGCGATCGATGATTTCGCCGGCGAAATCCATCAAAACGGTTTCCATGTTCGTTCGGTCCAACCTGACACCGAAGGAATACGCTCCGCCGGAAGCTAGCCGCAAGATGGTGGCCGGCTGTCCTCGGCTGCCGTCATGGCGTTTGCCGGCTTCGATGATCAAGCCTTCTTCGATGAGGTTCTGGATGATGGCGCCTATGGCGGCGTTGGTGAGCTGAACGGCTCTGGCAAGCTCGGCTTTCGAAGCTTCTTCGGCACGACGCAGGATCTGCAACACGATACGTTCGTTGTATCTGCGCAATTGTGCGGAATTGGAACCACGGCCACTTTTGCGAGTGTCCACCACCTTCCTTGCTCCTCCAGAGGCCACCTTCTGCGGGCGGTTCATAATAATTTATTTTGATGAAATTATTTGCCTGATCAACCGTCCTGTCAATTGGAATTCGCTGCTGCAACGCATGGGTTTTGTGTTGTGATGCGGTAACTGACTGTCACGCATGAAGAATGTTCACCTAAAGGAAAGGTTGAGCCAGGTGCCTTAAGGGTACTTTCTGGCTGCTCCCTCTCTCCGGTTAAGTTATTTCCTGATTTTAATGCGGACTCTGCTGATTTCTGAAGCGGGGAAAAAACGAAGTCATTGTCGCGTCCTGCAAGTTGCGTATTGTCGGAAAACAATAAGAATCGGAGTAGAGACCCATGCCGGTAGCCCACGATGAAGCCTTCCTTGCGCGTGCAATTGCAGCAGGCGCTGGAGACGAGCCAGCTGATCTGGTCGTGAAGGACTGCGCTCTTTTCAGTGTCATCGATGGCAGCAGCGTGAAGTCCGATATCGCGATTGTCGGCGACCGTATTGTCGGCACGCACGGGAGCTACTCCGGCAAGGCGGCGGTGGATGGGCAGGGGCTGACCGCGGTGCCCGGTTTCATCGACACTCATCTTCATGTCGAAAGTTCATTGGTCACGCCATTTGAATTCGACCGGTGCGTGTTGCCGCACGGTGTCACGACGGCCATCTGTGATCCGCATGAGATTGCGAATGTGCTGGGTATTGAGGGCATTCGGTACTTCCTGGACAGTTCCCTGCAGACCGTTATGGATCTCAAGGTCAACCTGTCTTCCTGTGTCCCGGCAACCGCGTTCGAAACTGCGGGTGCAAAGCTGGAAATCGAAGACCTGCTGCCGTTTAAAGACCATCCGAGCGTCATCGGCCTCGCTGAATTCATGAACTTTCCGGGCGTGCTGGGCAGAGACCCCAACGTCCTGGCAAAACTTGCGGCGTTTCAGGATGGACATATAGATGGCCATGCGCCTTTGGTCGTCGGCAACGCTCTGAATGGATATCTGGCAGCCGGCATTCGAACGGATCATGAGGCAACAACAGCTGAAGAAGCACTTGAGAAGTTGGCCAAGGGTATGACGATACTGATCCGGGAAGGCTCAGTTTCCAAGGATCTGGAAGCGCTTGCTCCCATCCTGAGTTCAGACGTTTCCGCCTTTGTCGCGCTTTGTACCGATGATCGAAACCCATTGGATATCGCCGAAGAGGGTCATCTGGATAGCATGATCCGGAGATTGATCGCGAAAGGTATCCGGCCGGTGGATGTATACCGGGCAGCCAGCTGGTCAGCCGCCAATGCCTTTGGCCTCAGGGACCGGGGGGCAATTGCACCTGGAAAGCGGGCCGACATTGCACTCTTGAGCGACTTTGAAGACTGCCGGGTGGCGCAGGTCATCAGCGGTGGTGTTGTTATCGGCAAAGACACTTTCGAGAGGCGGACCATCGTGCCGCCGGTCGGTCTGGACAGTGTCAAGGTTTCATCGGTCGAGGCAGCGAAATTCGACATCCCCGCCCGTAACAGCGAAGCTGACGTCATTGGCGTGGTGCCCGGAAAGATCATCACGGAGCACCTGAAACGGACACTGCCTGTGACCGGTGGTAAGACACTTGCTGACCTGAACCAGGACGTGCTCAAGGTCGCCGTTGTCGAGCGCCACAAGGGAACCGGCAATATCGGTCTCGGCTTCGTCAACGGGTTCGGGATGAAACAGGGCGCGATTGCTTCGTCTGTCGGACACGACAGTCATAACATCTGTGTCGTAGGCGCTGACGAACAGGCGATGGCACATGCGGTCAACAGGGTGATCGCCATGAAGGGCGGATTTGCTGTTGCAGATAGCCAGGGCGTGAAAGCGGAACTTGCCCTCCCGCTCGCGGGATTGATGAGCCTGGAGCCATTTGAAACCGTTCGCGAAGACCTGGAACATTTGCGCGCGGCGGCCAGAGACCTCGGTTGCACACTTGAAGAGCCGTTTCTTCAAGTTGCGTTCCTGCCGCTACCCGTGATTCCTCACCTAAAGATCACCGATTTCGGGATGTTCGATGTGAACAAATTCGAGTTGGTTGATCAGGGGTAATGACGCGAACCAGTCAATAGCCACGAAGTCCTTTTCTAAGGCGCGCCCATTTTTGCCAGGAACGGGCTGCAAGCAAGGTGATGATCAAGCCTGCAAGTAGTGACCAAAGGAGAGCTTTTCCGTCTATCGCAATTCTGTCCATATTGCGGGAGGTATAAGCAATCTTAGGGTTGATTGGCAGGTAGGTTACCAACAGGTCGCCAGTGTGCTCGCGATGAATGTCCTGAGGCTTCATTGTAAAGCTCAAGATCTGAGTCGTTGCGTCTACGAGTTCAATTTCAACGACGACGGTTGCACTGTTCCACGGTCCGGTGTGCGCCTCTGTATTTTCAGCACTATTTTCCAATTGAGGCGTCGAATCTTCGGATTTTCCGGTATTTTCGGAGATACTCAGGATGGTGCCAGGAACGGTTTCCCCAAAGCTGCCCAGCAGCCAATATTTCAATCCGGTATTGAAATGAACGAGCATTGAAATCAGGACGACAGCAGCTGCAATGAAAAGGATGGCCAAATGCTGGGCATATCTGTCTTCGGCAGCTTCTTTTGGATTGAACATAGATTCAGGTTTCTGATTTTGTCTTCACATCGGAAATACACTTTATGGTGGTAGACATTCACATGGCAGGGTCTTGGTGCCAATGATTCTTACGCTCGCGGTTTCCGGATATCGCTCCCTGCGGGACATCGTTCTGCCGTTGGATCAGATCACGCTGGTCACCGGCGCGAACGGCAGCGGTAAGTCCAGCCTGTATCGTTCGATCCGGCTGTTGGCCGAAGTTGCCCAGGGTCAGGCAATCGCATCGCTTGCTGCCGAGGGTGGCTTGAACTCGACCCTTTGGGCAGGCCCGGAAGCATTTTCGCGTGCGATGAAACGGGGAGAAGCGCCTGTTCAGGGGACCGTTCGCAAGAATGTGGTCAGTCTGAAACTCGGATTTGCCGATGAAGACTACGGCTATGCAATTGACCTTGGATTGCCTGCCGATGCGGGCAGGTCGCTCTTTTCTATGGATCCGGAAATCAAGGCAGAAGCCTTGTGGGCCGGTGAGGCGTTATCCCGTTCCAATGAAATTGCCGGGCGCAACGGACCGACAGCACGCGTTTTGAATGCCCAGGGACAAAGGATCCCGGTTTTTCAGAACCTTGCCAGGTTCGACAGCATGATGACCCATGCAGCCGATCCCAAGGATGGACTTGAGTTGCTGGTGATGCGCGAACGTATGCGGGCCTGGCGGTTCTACGATCATTTGCGCACCGACCGCGAAGCACCGGCGAGGTTTCCAAGGATCGGGACCAGAACACCGGTGCTCAGTGCGGATGGATCTGATCTTGCCGCAGCCCTGCAGACTATCCAGGAAATTGGCGATGAACGTGAACTGGCCGATGCGATAGATGATGCGTTTCCTGGAGCTTCCGTCGAAGTTGCCGTCAATGACGGGTACTTTGAGCTGCTTATGCAGCAAAAAGGTCTGTTGCGACCGCTGAAATCGAGCGAATTGTCGGATGGCACGCTGCGCTACCTGTTGTTAACCGCGGCACTCCTGTCGCCGCGACCGGCACCGCTCATTGTGCTGAATGAGCCGGAGACAAGTCTCCATCCGGCGCTCCTGGAACCGCTTGGCAGGCTGGTCGCCAAAGCGGCTGAAAAGACCCAGGTCATCGTGGTGTCGCACGCTGCTGAACTTGTTGAAGCTCTTGCATCACAACGAGGGTGTCTTCGCTATGAATTGCGCAAGGAACTGGGTGAGACGGTTGTGGACGGGGTGGAAACACCCAAATGGAATTGGCCAAAGAGATAATGGCCCTTGGCCTGGTGACTGCGAATTAAGTTTTTGAATTTCTTTTACTATTGCCATTTTTCCGAGGCGCATTACCTAAGACTTATGCCTCGTGCCTGCGAAAAAAATGAAAAGGTGTCGTTACGTCGCGAGTTGACGTGAACGGAAGGTTGCGTCATGTCAGGAGAGCCCTTTAGAGGCGGCGCTAAGCTGACTGACGGAGCCAAATGGGAAAAGAGATCTTCAGAAGAGCCCTGCTTTCGCGAAGGTTTCGGGAAACGGCCCGCATATGCAGCAGCGCGACAAAAATGCGTTGGAGAACGTTATGACGACTGCGGAGGAGTGGAACGAGGCATTTACGCCCCGTCCGGTACACGAATATCTTGAAAGCACTGTCGCCGAGTTCGGGTCACGACCGGCCGCCGATTTCATGGGCAAGGTCTGGACCTATGCCGAGCTTGGCGAGTTGGTGGACGAAACAGCCGCGGGTCTTCAGGCCATGGGCGTCGGTCCGGGTGTGCATGTCGGATTGTGTCTTCCAAATACGCCGTTCTATACGATTTTTTATTTTGCGATCATGAAGGTCGGCGCAACGGTCGCCAACTTCAATCCGCTCTATGTGGAGCGTGAAATCGCCTTCCAGGCCCGCGATGCAGATGTGCGCATCATGGTGACGATGGATCTGAAAATCATCTACGACAAGGTGGAGGAAGTCCGGAAGGAAAAGATCCTCGACAAGATTATCGTTTGTCCGATGTCCTTCTGCCTGCCAACCGTAAAGAAGGTGCTGTTCAGCCTTTTCAAGCGCAAGGAACTGGCAGACATCCCAAATGATGCGGCTCATATCCGCTTCGACGATCTGCTTGCAAAGGGACAAAAGCCGAAACCTGTCGATATCGATCCGGCTGAGTCCATCGCTGTCCTTCAGTATACCGGAGGCACCACAGGCGTTCCGAAGGGAGCGATGCTGACGCACAAGAACCTGTCTGCGAATATCGAACAGATGCGATGTGTCTTTGAAAAGGCACGGGCAGGTGAAGAGAAGATGCTTTGCGTTCTTCCGTTCTTCCACGTCTTCGCCATGACGGTTGCCCAAAACCTGTCGATCATTCTTGGTGCTGAAATGGTGCTCCAGCCGAGATTTGAGCTGAAATCTTTGCTGGATGCGATCAAGCGCAAGAAAGTGACGCTTTTCCCGGGTGTTCCAACGATCTATACGGCGATCAACAATTCGCCCCTCACCGAAAACTATGACCTTTCCAGCATCAATCTGTGCCTTTCCGGCGGCGCCCCGCTTCCGGTCGAGGTTAAGGAAAGCTTTGAAAAGCTGACCGGTTGCATCCTTGTGGAAGGGTATGGTCTGACGGAAAGCTCACCTGTTGCTGCTGTCAATCCGCTGGACGAGAACAGGCGCGCGGGCTCCATCGGGCGCCTGGTTCCCGGTACGTCGTCCAGATTTGTCAGCATTGAAGATCGCCACAGCGAGGTTGCTGAAGGCGAAAAAGGCGAATTGCTCCTTCATGGACCACAGGTGATGAAGGGGTACTGGAAGCGTCAGGATGCCACCGACGAGGCCATTACGCCTGAAGGGTATCTGCATACCGGTGACGTCGGATATCAGGATGAGGATGGCTTCATTTATCTTGTTGACCGGATCAAGGACCTGATCCTGTGTTCCGGTTACAATGTCTATCCCCGTGTCATCGAAGAAGCGATCTACCAGCACGAAGCGGTTGACGAAACCATTGTAATTGCCATTCCTGATGAGTATCGCGGTCAGTCTCCCAAAGCGTTCATCAAACTGAAGGATGGGTTCTCAATGACCGGGGAGGACGTCAAAACCTTCCTCAAGGATCACCTTTCTTCCATCGAAATGCCCAGGGAGTTCGAGTTCCGGGATGAATTGCCGAAAACCATGGTTGGCAAATTGTCAAAGAAGGAACTGGTTGAGGAAGAGGCTCAGAAACGATCTGAAGCGCAGGCAAAAAGCGCCTGACGTCAATGCACTGTGCTCTGCCGTTCAAGTGGTGCTTTCAATTTGAATATCCGCGCCCGTCCGAGGCGCGGGCGAGTTTCTTGCCTCTCCGGGCCTCCCGGTGGACGGTATAAATGGATGCAGCGATGATGATGCCTGCGCCAACCAGTGTTTCGGTGCTTGGCCATTGGCTGAAGACAACTGCTCCGAAAATGGTGGCATAAAGCAGCCTTGTGTAGTCCAACGAAGCAATGGCGGTTGCTTCGCCAGCCTTGAACGCCTTGATGTTGGCCAATTGGGCTGCCCAGGAGATGCCTCCGATCATGACGAGTAGAAGCCATTGCTTCGCCGTCGGCGGTTGCCAAGTCAGCACTGCCGGTATGCTCATGATCACTCCAACACCCAACGCCTGGTAAGTCAGGATCGTCACCGGTGCATCGGTGCGGGTAAGGATGCGAACGACGATCATCACCATGCCGGCACCGGCCGCGCCGGCTATTGCGAGCGCGGCGTAAGGATCGACAAGCGTGTCGCCTCCCGGGCGCAGCATCAGCAGAACGCCCAGAAATCCGATAATGGTTGCCCCCCAGCGATGCAGTCCGACCGTTTCACCCAGCAGCCAGATCGCGAAGATCGTGACGAAAAACGTTTTGGAGAAACTGATCGCCGTCGCGTCGGCCAGGGGCAGCTCGATAATTGCGGTGAAGCCGCAAAGCATTGCGGTTGAGGCAAAAGCGATACGGGTGATTTGCAGCCAAGGCCGCTGCGTCGCCAATGAATTCGGCAACCCAGTCAGGATCGTCGGGGCGACAATTGCCAACATGACAAGCTGACGAACCAGAAGGATCTGAAAGACGCTGAGTTCCTGACCAACAAATTTGATCAGTGTCACCATGATGGAGAACAAAAAAGCCGCCAACAATATCCAAAGTGCCCCGATTGTGTTCGAAGGCAGCCCCTCGGTGAGTTTGGTCAGCCTGGCTGTCAGTCTGGTCATCGTGCCGGAGCGCGATTGCCCTTCACCCTCATCGGGCGCTGGGTCTTCTGGGGACTTGTTCATACCTGGTCCTGAGCCGCATCTGCCTCAAAGGGCAATAGGAAGGGAGCAGGGTGCTCCAAGAGGATGGGCAATTGGTTTCGTTTGCAACAAGACTAGCCAGATTTTGGCAGAAGAAAAGGCGCAGGTTTGAATTTGCGGTTCGGTAAAGCATATCTTGGGACATCGCGGAATGGATAGGGGAGGATATTTTGCGTAAGATTCAGACGCAGGGCGTGCACCACATCACGCTTGTCGGAGCGGACAGACAAACCTCCATCGACTTCTGGGAGGGATTGCTTGGGATGCCATTTGTCTTTGAGCAACCCAATCTCGACGACCCCAATCAGAGCCATCTCTATTTCGATCCGGGTGATGGGCGCTTGATCACCATTTTCACCAACGAAGACCGAAAGCCTGATGCGGAAGCTGCACCGCAGACGATCGGCTGCGTGCATCATCTGGCGCTTGACGTGTCCCAGGCAACCTTTCGGCAGATTGCTGGCAGGTTGGACGCGCTAGGAATTTCCCATAGCGGTCCGAAAGACCGCGGCTTCATGGATTCAATCTATTTTCGCGATCCGCTCGGGTTACTGATCGAATTGGCCAGCTATCGGTTTCGACCACCTGCAGGGGTGTCAATGGGTGAGGTGATGCTCGAGGCTCACAAGCTTCGTGTTGCACGGGGAGACTACAATATCCAGGAAGTTCATCTTGCCGACGCAATCGAGAACCTTACGCACGAAACACGCAGGAGCCTTTCTGAAGACCGGAGCGCAAAAAATCCTAACGAACGCCCATGATCCTGTTTTTAGGCGTGACGTGTGCGGACTGTAGTTTCGTTGGCTTTGTTGACGCAAACCAAAAGCTTGGTGCACACTGACGGAAGTCGAGTGGTCCAAAAGGGTTGCTCAGAGCATGTTTGATTCAACCGAATAAGCAGCACAATTCAAAGGACACAAGGCTCGCGGGCTGACTGTCCCTCTGGCATCCACCGCTTATGGGCACTATGTTCTAGGAAAGAGCCACCTTCGCTGCGCGGCAAATTCTCAGGGAAGTTCTTCCCAAAAATACAGGTCCAAATTCATGAACCAGATGGTCACTCCGAAATTCGGTGTCGGCGCTCCATTGCGTCGGAAAGAAGACGAACCGCTGATCACAGGCAAGGGGATCTATACCGGCGACTATATGCCGGACGGCTGCCTTCATGGCGTTGTCGTTCGTTCAGCGATGGCTCACGCCAAGATCAAGATCGAGAACGCTGATGACATCCGCGGGATGGACGGTGTGCATATGGTTCTCACCGGCACGGACGTTGCGGGAAAGTCTTTGTCGACGGCCGCTCGTATCAAGCAGCTGGATGGAACCCACTACGAAGCGCCACCTCAACCGCTTTTGTGTGAAGACACGGTTCGTTTCGTCGGGGATGCTATTGCGTTTGTCGTCGCCGACGATTTGAACCTTGCCAAAAACGCTGCAGAGATGCTCGAAATCGACTATGAACCGCTCGATGTGGTCATCGGCATTGAAAACGCTTTGAAGCCGGATGCGGCGAAGGTCTGGCCGGAGCTGGGAACGAATGTCTCTTTCACACTTGGACATGGTGACCAGGCCAAAACAGAAGAAGCTTTTTCCAAAGCTGACAAGACAGTGTCGATTGAAGTTGTCAACAACCGGATTGTCGTCAACTACATGGAACTGCGCGGCTGTGTCGCCGAATTCAACACGTCGGATAAACGTTTTAAGCTGACGCTCGGGACGCAAGGCGGTCATGGTGTGCGCGATATTCTCTGCAGCACGCTCGAACTTGAGGCAAGCGAGATCCAGGTAATCACTCCGGAAGTCGGCGGCGGTTTCGGGACCAAGGCCTTCTGTTATCGAGAATACCCGCTGGCGATGATTGCTGCCAGGTCACTGGAGCGTCCGGTGCGCTGGGCAGGTGAGAGAATGGAACATTTTGTGACCGACGCACACGGCAGGGACAATCTGACCCATGCCGAGCTCGCACTCGATGAAAACAACCGAATCCTGGGCCTCAATGTGCATGTGAAAGCTGCCATGGGCGCTTACCTTAATCAGTTCGGTCCGTTCATCCCCTATCTAGGTGCCTCGATGGCATCCGGGCTTTATGACATTCCGGCGGTCTTTGCGAAAATCGATGGTGTCTATATGCATACGGTTCCGACCGATGCCTATCGCGGAGCGGGGCGTCCGGAAGCAGCCTATGTACTTGAGCGTCTGATCGACAAGGCCGGCGAAGAAACAGGTCTCGGCCCGATCGAATTCCGCAAGCTCAATTTCATTCGGTCGGATCAACTGCCTTACACGACCCAGACAGGGCGCCTTTATGACACCGGAGACTTCGCCGGCCACCTCGACAAAGCACTTGAAGTGGCGGACTGGGCGGGCTTCAAAGCTCGTCAGGCAGAAAGCGCTCAATCCGGCAAATACCGTGGTATCGGGATCTGTTCCTACGTCGAGGCATGTGCCTTTGCCGGCAGCGAAGAAGCCACTCTTGAGCTTGATGACAAGGGAAGCCTGACACTCCTCATCGGAACGCAAACCAACGGTCAGGGCCACGATACGGCGTACAGCCAGGTTGTTGCCGAACAGTTCGGCGTCAGCATCGAGGATGTCACTCTGGTTCAGGGCGATACAGACCGTGTCCGCAAGGGTGGTGGAACCGGTGGTTCCCGATCCATTCCGATTGGATTGCCATCTGTGCGCGACGCCAGTATCTCGTTGGTCAAAAAGGTCAAGGAGCTGGCTGCCGACAAACTTGAGGCTGGCATTGAAGATCTTGAACTTGAAAGCGGTGTGGTACGCGTCGTCGGGACGGACCAGCAGGTTACTCTTGCCGAGATCGTAGCAAGTGCCGGTGAGACGTTGTCCGCTCGAGAAGAAGTTGCGCAGTCAGAAAACACTTATCCGAATGGCACGCATATCTGTGAGCTTGAGATCGATCCGGAAACCGGCGACATCACTGTTGCAAACTACGTCATCGTGGACGATTTCGGTGTGACCGTGAACCCATTGCTGCTAACGGGTCAGGTGCATGGCGGTGTGGTCTCGGCCATTAGCCAAGCCTTGTGCGAACACACGGTTTATGACGAAGAAGGACAATTGTTGACCGCGTCACTGCTGGACTATCAATTGATCCGGGCGGCGGACCTGCCGGAGATTCACTTTGAAACGCGCAACGTTCCATCCACTACGAATGCCATGGGTATCAAGGGTGCGGGCGAGGCCGGAACAATCGGTGGCCTGGCTGCGGTCATGAATGCCATTCAGGTAGCGTTGAAAGACGGAGCGGGCGTTAAAGAGGTTTTCGATATGCCCGCGACGCCGTTGCGGGTCTGGGACGCAATCCAGGCGGCCCGGTAAAGTTGATTGTTGTTCATCAGAAGAGGCATCCAAAAGATGCCTCTTTTTTTGTGCAAGTCACAGCGACGCCACACAGGAATTTGAGTGTTGTTGTGTCACCTGGGACTACGGCTAGACGCTGTAGTGTTTATAATTGTGTGAATAGTGTTATTCAGCTTCTTGCTTGATTTCGTCGTTACCAAGCACAGTTTGACTATCTGGCGGCTCTGATCGTCACTCATTAAACCGAACAGTCAGGAATTTACTTGTGTTTCAATCCTTCTTTCCGAAACCAAAACTGTTTTTCCTGTCTGCCGCGATATGGTCGCTTGCTGCAGTAATCGTCTGGTACGGATTTGCCAGTGACCTTGGTCCAAGCCTGGGGCTTGGAACTGCACCTGAAGGTCCACCCCCGATCGATCTCAGGTTTTTCGTGACACCCGACTTCTTGTGGTTCTACATCTACTACGCCGTTTGCACCGTGCTTTTCGGCGGTTTCTGGTGGTATTTCGAGCGCGATCACAGATGGCATGTATGGTCCGTCTGGGGTTCTTCGCTGATCATTTTCATCACCTATTTTTCGGTTCAGGTTTCGGTGGCGATCAACAACTGGCGGCGACCGTTCGGGGATACGCTGCAAAATGCGCTGGAAGGCGACAAAGGCGTTGTTGCCGCCGATTTTTACATGCTCATGCTGATGTTTGCGCAGATTGCAGGGCTGTCGATGGCCCTGTTTGTGATGAACAGGTTCTTTGTCAGCCACTATATCTTCCGCTGGCGTACCGCGATGAACGACTATTACGTCGCCAAGTGGGGCAATGTTCGTCACATCGAGGGTGCTTCGCAGCGTATTCAGGAAGATACGATGCGCTTTGCCTCCATCATGGAAGGCCTGGGTGTTTCCATGATCGACGCCGTCATGACGCTGATTGCGTTCCTTCCTGTGCTTTTCAGTCTGTCGACTTATGTCAGCACCTTGCCGATTGTCGGTGAAATCCCCGCGCCGCTCTTCACTGCAGCCATTTTGTGGTCATTGTTCGGGACCGTTCTGCTTGCCGTGGTCGGGATCAGGCTGCCCGGACTTGAGTTTCACAACCAAAGGGTTGAAGCCGCGTACCGAAAAGAGCTCGTCTATGGTGAGGATCATGAGCACAGGGCTCAGCCGCCAACTCTCACCGAGCTGTTCAGCAATGTAAGGAAGAACTACTTCCGTCTCTATTTTCATTACCTCTATTTCAATCTGGCGCGCGGGTTCTATCTGCAGGCCGACAACATGTTCACGTATTTCATTCTGGTACCAACGATTGTCGCCGGTACGATCACATACGGTATCGTCCAGCAGATCCTGACGGCGTTTGGCCAGGTCTCGAATTCCTTCCAGTATCTGGTGAATTCCTGGTCGACGATTATCGAACTGCTTTCCATCTACAAACGCCTCAAGGGCTTTGAAGTGTCCATCGCCGAGCGCGAGACGATGCCGCCGGAAGAACTGGCGAGACTGCTGTCGGAAAAAGAGGCTAAGCTCTAGGGATTGGCAGCCTGAAAGAACAATTTCAGGCGTCAAACAGGCAGAGATTTGCGACAAAAGAGCTGCAGGGCTGTGCTTGTGCATGGCGCTAAAGCTATGACGATGCAGACCAAAGTCCGATTGGCAGAAGACATTTTGAGTGGTTCCAGCGATTTGAAACCGCGTCGCCGGATGGCGTCTGATCCGGCTTGCGCTCGTATCTCCTGATGACGAATTTCAAGAGCGGCGTTGCAAATGATGCGCACAGGACAGATACTGTTCAGGCTACTCATTTAAGACCCCGCCCCAAAACTGCCTTTTCAAGGCGATCCGTTTCTTGATGCGGCTGAGCTTTCAGTCGATGGCAGTTTCTGTTCAACGTCACGTGATTTCCAGTCCGGTGCATCACGGGCAAGACGTTTTCATTGCGCCGGTTCCTGGAATTCGTCATGACGCTTGCAAGCGTGAAAACCCGATTGAAACGGCAGCCTGCACCGACCGGCATGACGCGTCATGCGCCCATGCTCGGTATTTCACTGAAGCTGGCCTCGACAATTGCGTTTTTCGTCATGGCAACCGCGCTGAAGATCGCAGCTGAAACCGTGCCAATTGGTCAACTTGTTTTCGCACGAAACTTTTTCGGTCTGTTCCCGGTTCTGTTGATGGTTGCTTTTCGAGGCGAACTTGGGCTTGCCTTTCAAACACAGAACCCAAAGGGCCACCTGACGCGCGCTGCCGTCGGACTTTCAGCAATGGTGTGCGGCTTTACTGCGCTCTATCTGCTGCCATTGCCGGATGCGACCGCGATCGGTTTTGCCACACCCCTGATCGTGGTTGTTCTCGCGTTTTTTCTGCTTGGCGAACAGGTGCGTATTTATCGTTGGAGTGCGGTCGGCGTCGGATTTTTGGGCATTCTCGTCGTCTTGTCTCCCCATCTGGGGGAAGGGCAACTCGACAATGCTTCGGCGCTTGGCGCGCTGATTGGTGTGACGGGTGCAGGTTTTGCCGCGCTGGCCATGATCACAGTGCGAAAGCTGTGCGAGACGGAACGCACGTCAACCATCGTCACCTGGTTTGCTGGTGCTGCCACCTTGCTGTCTTTGCTGACCTTTCCCTTAGGCCTGCTTGCGTCTGGGCAAGCGTGGGTCTGGCCGGATGCATCGACTGCAGGACTGCTGGTTCTGATCGGGCTTGCCGGTGGGGTCGGACAGATTTTTCTGACGCAAAGCTATCGCTACGCGGAAGCCTCAACCATTGCTCCGTTCGACTACGTCAACATGCTGTGGGCGATTGTCGTCGGCTGGCTGATCTTTTCCGAAGTGCCGGTTACAGAGGTAGTGCTCGGCGCGATGATTGTCATTGCTGCCGGCATTTTCGTGATTTACCGCGAGCACAGGCTTGGCCTCGACAGAACCAAGGCACGAAGAGCGTCCTCACCGTCAAAGTCGTGACCGCAGGGTCAGGCTTTGAGCCAAGTGTCGTTGGTCATTGTGGCTTGTAGGGGAAGGTCTCGACCGTGCTTTTGGTGCCGTCCGGAAAGACAAGCTGAACGCTGATGGATTGAACAGAGCCGTCCGGCATTTCCAGATACGGCTTGTCTTTCAAAACAGCATTCGGATTGTCCGGGTCACACGCATCCAGCTCCCAGATTTCTTCCAACGGACTTCCATTCAGGCCGAAGAAGACGTAGTCGATGCCACATTTCCAGGCTTCAAGGTGGGTAAAATAGATGAGGTCCTGGCCTTCCCAGTCCCGGAAGGCCACCCAGCTGGTCTTGGTGACTTCAAGAATTTGCTTGATCTGTTCCGGCGGCATGCCTTGTGCCTTTGCCGGTACACTCGCGGTGACTGGAAGAATGCAGAGGGTGGCGGATAGCAAGGCGGATTTCATCATGCGCATTTTTCGGCTCCTGCTTGCAGTGCCTTAAAAGGCTTTGAAAGTAATGATCGTCTTGGTGTCCTGAATCCCATCGATAGGATGCACCTTTTCATTGACGAAATGGCCGATATCCGCGTCGCTTTCGACATAGAACTTGACCAGAAGATCATAATCGCCACTGGTGGAATAGACTTCCGACGCGATTTCTGCATCTGCGATAGCGCTGGCAACCTGATAGGTCTTTCCCAGTTGGCATTTGATCATCACGAAAAACGGGGTCATACGGAGCTCCGGACGTTTGGCGCGTTGGATTAAATTGCTCTCAAGGACATCGCGCATCTCCTCGCCACAGTCAATTGCAGATGCCGACAAGCCTTTGGGCAGGTACTTGCAATCCGTTGTCAGCCTTGTTAGCAGTGCAAGCATCTCATGGGGGTGCCCGGCCATTGTGGCGCGGGCTGAGAGGCGACTTGCCAACTCCTTGAACCTGATCCGGCTGGTACCGGCGGAGGGATTTGAGATGACGATGTCTCTGGCAATAGCCTTTTTCAATCTTGCAGAATTTTCCGGCCTGAAACCGACGATGCCCGGGGGGAACACATGAGCCTCTCAATCGCGGCTTCAACGCAAGATCTTCAACCCGAGACGGTTTTTGATCTTCTGCAGCGTGTGCGCCGGCGAACACCGCGCGTTCACGCAATAACCAATGCCGTTGCACAGGGTTTTACCGCCAATGTGCTGCTCGCACTTGGTGCCATTCCTTCCATGACCATTGCGCCGCAGGAGGTTGCGAGTTTCGCCGCCGGTGCGGATGCGCTTCTGGTCAATCTTGGCACGCTTGACGAAACCCGCCGTGCAGCCATTCCGTTGGCCGTGGCAGCCGCGCGGGAGAACAATCATCCTGTCCTGATCGACCCGGTCTTTGTGAACCTGTCGCCGGTCCGATGCGCTTTCGCCAAGGAGCTTTTGGCCTTTCAGCCGGATCTCGTTCGCCTGAACGAGGCTGAACAGAACGCTCTTTTTCAGGACCGGGCAGATGTCGAGGCACTGATTGCGCAGGGAACGGTTCTTGCCGTAACCGGAGAACGGGACAAGATCGAAAGCCGCAAGAGAGATTTTCATCTTCTCAACGGCGATCCCCTGATGGCGCGCGTGACGGCGACCGGGTGTGCAGGTGGTGCCGTTTTGGCAGCATTTGCCAGTGTCGAGAAGGACACAGCACTGGCGGCGGCGGCCGGTTTGTCGGTGTTCAACATTTCAGGTGAAGTTGCTGCCGGTCAGGCAGCGGGCCCGGGCACGTTCGTGCCTGAATTGCTCGATGCTCTTTACAGCCTCAGCCTCAGCGATATCGAAGCCCGTCTTCGCAGCGCTTAAGCATCAGAATTCCAGATTTTCGAAGGAGGACACCATGACCGCGATTGCGGTGACGATTGCAGGCTCTGATTCCGGCGGTGGCGCCGGCATTCAAGCTGATCTGAAATCCTTTTCGGCAAACGGCGTGTATGGGGCCAGCGTCCTGACCGCCTTGACTGCGCAAAATACCCTTGGCGTGAGCGCCATTCACGATATTCCACCCGATTTTGTGCGGGCGCAGATGGATGCCGTCTATTCCGATTTGAAAGTCGGGGCGACCAAAATCGGGATGCTCTCAAAGGTGCCTATCATAGAAGCTGTTGCTGAGGGGCTTGGAGCCCACTCAACCGGACCAGTTGTCCTTGATCCGGTGATGGTTGCCGCTTCCGGCGACCCTCTGCTCCAAACCAGAGCTGTCTCCAGTCTAATCGAGCTTCTTGTACCTCTCGCGGAGGTAATCACGCCCAATCTTCACGAAGCGGCCAGAATGCTTGAAACGGATGTAGCCGAAACAGAAGCACAGATGCAGGAGCAGGCTGAGCATCTTCTCAAGATGGGCGCGCAGTCCGTTCTGCTCAAAGGCGGGCATGGAACCGGTCAGGAGAGTGCAGATCTATTCCTGACACTGAATGGGCCAGCGATCTGGCTTCGTGACGTTCGAATTGCCACGGGCAACACGCACGGAACCGGTTGTACCCTGTCATCTGCGATTGCCGCAGGGCTTGCCAAGGGGCAGGGGCTTGAAGCCTCGGTCAGATCAGCAAAGAGCTACATACAGGCAGCTATTGCCGCGTCTGATTTGCTCAAAATCGGCCAGGGACACGGGCCAGTACACCACTTTCATTCCCTTTGGAGCAAATGAGATGACGGACATGAAATCGTCAGAAGGACGTCTCATCAACCGCCGGTCCTTGCTGGGGGCATCGGCCCTTTCAGGCGTTTCCGTGCTCGCAGTGCCGGCAATCGCGGACGATGCTGATCCCATCGAATGGAAGATGGTTACCTCCTGGCCGAAGAACCTGCCGGGCCCAGGTGTGAGTGCACAAAGGATAGCCGATCAGGTCGCGGCCATGTCCAATGGTCGTTTTCAGATCCGGCTTTATGCAGCGGGTGAATTGGTCCCGGCGCTCGGCGTGTTTGATGCAGTGTCGGCCGGAACGGCTGAAATGGCGCATACGGCATCGTTCTTCTGGCAAGGCAAAATCCCGGCTTCGGTGTTCTTTACGGCCATCCCCTTCGGACTGTTGCCATACGAGCATATTTCCTGGATCGAACGCGGCGGCGGACAAGCACTTTGGGACGAGCTTTATGCCCCATTTGGACTGAAACCTGTCATGGCGGGCAATACGGGCGTCCAGATGGGCGGCTGGTACAAAAAAGAGCTTCAAGGGCTTGATGATCTCAAGGGACTGAAAATCCGGATGCCGGGCCTTGGCGGCGAGGTGATGCGTCGTCTCGGGGCAACGCCTGTGGGACTGCCGCCTGGGGAACTTTTTCAAGCACTTCAATCGGGTGTTCTCGATGCTACCGAGTTTCTTGGTCCCTGGTCCGATCGGGCAATGGGTTTTCAGAAAGTCGCCAAGTCCTACTATTCGCCTGGCTTTCATGAACCCAACGGCACTGGTGAAGCGCTTTTCAATCAGGGTGCATTTGATCGGTTGTCTGAAGACTTTCAGAGTATCTTGCTTGAGGCATGCCGTGCGGAGAACGGACGGGCACTTGCTGAAAGTGATTGGGAAAACGCGGGCTCATTACAGCTGCTTCAGGACGAAGACGGCGTCAGCGTGTTGCCTTATCCCGATGACATCATGAGTGCCCTGAAAGAAACCGCGGGAATCGTCCTGACAGAGTTTGCCGAGAAAGACCCCTTGGCGAAACGCATCTATGAAAGTCACCAGACGGCGAAGCACAGACTTGGTCCCTGGAGCAGAGTGGCAATGCGCAGCTTCATGACAGCCAGAGACGACAGTGTGTGAAGTGACTTTCGGCAGTGCCGTCCCGTCCCGGTCTGGCGCTGCCGGTTTCGCAACTGCATATCAGGCAGTTGCGTCAACAACCACATGGATGTGCAGGGCGATGACACACACAGGTTGTGCCCTTGAAGCAGGTGATTTCTTGGAAAATTCGATCTGAATTCGGGGTGATTCCGGCATCTCGGAGACCTTTTGGGGCCACCAAACGGGGCACAGTCTTCAAATCTGCCTTTCTATGGATTGTGCAAATTGCCAGTGTTTCTGCGGAAGTTTGTCCAACAAGGACGGCATATTCCCTTGGGGTACGTGTGGCAAAGCCGCAACGTCCACAGGTTAATTGACGTTATCGGAAGGTCGCCGCTCGATTGCCTGTTTTTTAGGCAATCGTGTGAAAGTGTGTCGCCAACGTGACAAACAGTCTCAGAAGCGAACCTTTTGTCAGTGTTATGATCCTGCCCAAGAGAATAACCTGTCTGATTAAGGCGTATTTCGCGCTGCAGCATAGTTTTTCTTAAAGCTGATTGAGTTTTTTAACGTGTTGAATCGGTCTTCGTTCTCCGGGAAACCTGTCTAGAGATGTCACGAAACATCCTTGGGCATGAGGACGGGAGAAAACGTAATGCCGTGGGCAGACAAAAGAACACTACTACTTACAACTTCTGCAATTATTCTATCTGTAGTTGCGACCAGTGCGCATGCAGGGGGCTTCGCTCTTCGTGAGCAAAGCTCTTATTATCAGGGGCTGTCATTCGCAGGCTACGGAACTTCGGGCGGTGGTATATCCTCTATGTACTGGAACCCGGCGTCGCTGATAGGTGCGCAACAGGGCCTGACTGTCGAGGCGCACAACACAGGGCTTTTCCCGGTCTCGGAAATCGATGGAACGCTCAGCGGGGGAGCGCTTGGGACATCCTCTATCGGAAGCGGTGACATCGCGTCTGATGCTTTTATTCCGGCATCCTATGCCGCCTATCGACTGAACGACCAGTTGGTCTTCGGTGTCGGCGTCAATGCGCCCTTCGGATTGTCTACCAAACCGGAGCAAAACTGGGCGGCTCAGTTCTATTCAAGATCGTCGTCGGTGTTCTCGCTGAACGTCAATCCGGCTGTTGCGCTTCAGATCAACGAGATGTTTTCGTTGGCCGTCGGTATTCAGGTTCAATACCTCGATGTCTCGCTGAAGTCGGCAGACGCGACCTCGGGAGCAGGGTTTCCGCGTTCGAACGAAATCTCGGGCAGCAGCATCGGCTATGGTGTTACGGCCGGTCTGACGGTACGCCCGATGGAGGGTACGGAAATCGGTGTCGGTTATCGTTCCGGCGTCGGTCATGACCTTGATGGTGACCTGATCGTTGGAGGTGTGACCCGGGCCATCGGCCTTGGTGTCGTAACGCCCGATATGGTCAACATTTCTGCCCGGCAAAAAATCACTGACAAAATTCGTGTATTGGGTACCGTTGAATGGACAAACTGGAGCCGGTTGAAATCGCCGCGTGCAATTTCCGATGCAACCGGCGCAGCGCTGACCACGCTTCATTTCAACTATGATGACGGCTGGTTTTTCTCGCTTGGTGGGGAATACGACTACAACGAGAAGCTGACCTTTCGCGCTGGTCTTGGCTACGAAATCTCACCGATCGACGAGGATATCCGCTCGACCCGTTTGCCGGACAACAATCGCTGGTGGCTCTCCGCAGGTGCAAGCTACAACTTCAACAAGCATCTGTCTTTTGATTTGGGGTACACGCACATCATCCCGGAATCGACAAAGATCAATATCGATTCCAACCACCAGGACTTTAACGCGACCTTCGGCACCTACACTGCCGATGTCGACAGCCATGTGAACATCATTTCAGCGTCGCTGCGTTACAAGTTCTGATCAAGTCAAAGTGGGAATGCAATGGGCCGGGGAAAACCCCGGCCTTTTTTACGAAGGAGCGGTCTCTTAAAACGCTGCTGGATAAAGGCCGCCGTCAATCAGGAGGTTCTGTCCGGTGATGTAGCCGGCATATTGCGAACACAAGAATGCACAGGCCTGACCGAACTCCTCCGCGTTGCCAAATCGCCCTATCGGGATGCCGGCTGCCTGTTCCTCGCGGACCGCGGCGACGCTTTTGCCGGACTGTTTTGCAGACAGTTCAAAGCCGCCTTTCAGGCGGTCCGTATCCATCTTGCCGGGCAGGATGTTGTTTACCGTGACGCCGTGGGGAGCCAGTTGACGGCTTACACCGGCCAGAAAGGCTGTGAGACCCGCCCGCGCTCCGCTGGAAAGATCCAGCCCTTCAATCGGCATTTTGACTGAAAGGGACGTGATGTTGACGATCCT
Source organism: Labrenzia sp. THAF82 (assembly GCF_009363435.1). Taxonomy (GTDB): domain Bacteria; phylum Pseudomonadota; class Alphaproteobacteria; order Rhizobiales; family Stappiaceae; genus Roseibium; species Roseibium porphyridii. The sequence goes on from NZ_CP045354.1 coordinate 2,515,449, forward strand.
CCCGAAACCGCGTTCCTTCATTGAAGGCACTACGGCCTGGATCAATTCGATTGGTGTGACGAAGTTCTGAACCGTGCCTTCGAGCAGTGCTTCCCGGGTGAGTTCGGTGTAGTCCCGGCGAGGTGGACCGCCGTTGTTGTTGATCAGAATGTCGGGTGCTGAGCAGGCCGCAAGCAAAGCGTCCTGACCCTCACGGGTTGAGACGTCGGCAGCGACGCTTTGGACGCTTACATCGTAGCGTTCCTGAATGGCGGCTTTGGTCGCGGCAAGCACGGATTCGTTGCGCCCGTTCAGAACAATGTCGCATCCCGCTTCTGCCAAGGCTTCCGCACAGCCCCGACCCAGGCCTCGGCTGGATGCGCAGATGATGGCCTTTTTACCGCTTAGACCCAGGTCCATTTCTTGTCTCCTCTTTGGGCAATCGTGTTGCCTCTTTTGGCTGCCTACGAATGTGCCGTCAATCTGATAGCTGAAACAGGCTCTTGCAGGTAGGGGATTGGCGTAAGGTCAGGTTGTTTCAGCTAGAAATCTTGACGTTTTGCGGACTGATCCAACGTTAATCATAATCGCCGGAAATCAGAACCTCGGCGGTATCCCTGGCGTTTTGTCACAATAGTGATACCTGAATCGCGTCTAAAGCGCTCCAAAAGGTATTTGGAGAATTGCTATGTCTGTCTCGGAGGCATCGCGCCACTACAGGGCCCTGTTCATCTCGGATGTGCACTTGGGCACACGTGGTTGCCAAGCTGAACTGCTGCTGGACTTTCTGAAGGAAAACGACGCCGAGACGGTATATCTCGTGGGAGATATTGTCGACGGTTGGCGGTTGAAACGGTCCTGGCACTGGCCACAACTGCACAACGATGTGGTCCAGAAAATCCTTCGCAAAGGCCGAAAGGGCGCACGTGTTCTATACATTCCCGGCAATCACGACGAGTTCCTGAGAAACTTTCTGGGCACTCATTTCGGAGGTGTAGAGGTTGCCGATAGAATCGTGCATGAAGCGGCGAACGGAAAACGATATCTGGTCATACATGGAGACCAGTTCGACGTTGTGATCCGACACGCCAAATGGCTCGCATTCTTCGGAGACAAAGCCTATGTGACGGCGCTGAACGTCAACACCTGGGTTAACTTGGTACGCCGCCGCCTGGGCCTGACTTACTGGTCGCTCTCTGCCTGGGCGAAGCTGAAGGTCAAAAATGCGGTAAGCTTTATTGGACGGTTCGAAGAAGCCCTTTCCGAAGAGGCAAGGCGCCAGGGTGTTGATGGTGTCATTTGCGGGCACATTCACCATGCCGCCAACCGTGATATGAACGGCATTCACTATATCAACACCGGAGACTGGGTGGAGAGCTGCACTGCGGTTGCTGAGCACCATGATGGGACGTTTGAGGTGATACGATGGGTGAACAGCGCCCGGTTGGGAGCCGTGCCGGTGGAGGCGAAGGAAGCTTCGGTCGCCGCATGAGTTCCATTCTGATTGTGACGGATGCCTGGCATCCGCAGATCAACGGTGTTGTCAGATCCCTGGAGCGAACTGCTGAGGAGCTGGAAGCGATTGGCGTTCGTGTTGAGGTCTTGTCGCCTCAGGCCTTTCTAACGCTGCCATGCCCCACCTATCCTGAAATCCGCCTGTCCCTTGCGCATCGGGGCATGGTTCGCCGCAAAATCGAGGAATATGACTGCGAACATCTGCATATAGCAACCGAGGGGCCGCTCGGTGTGCTTGCTGCTAGTGTTGCCAAAAAGACCGGCCTGCCATTCACGACGAGCTACCACACGCGGTTTCCAGAATATGTGTCTGCACGTCTGCCCGTTCCGTTGAACTGGTCCTATGGCTGGCTTCGCCGGTTCCATAACGCAGGGTGCGGCTGCATGGTCGCAACCCGGTCTCTTGAGCAGGATCTTCGCAAGCGCGGGTTCAAGAACCTGATGCGCTGGTCCCGAGGCGTCGATGAGCAACTTTTCAAGCCTTATGAAGGGTCCGTTCTTCCAGCCGACTTGCCAAGGCCTGTCTTTATGTATGTCGGGCGTGTCGCGGTTGAAAAGAACATCAAGGCGTTCTTGGATCTCAAGCTGAAGGGCTCAAAGGTCGTTGTTGGCGGCGGCCCTCAACTTGAAGTGCTTCGCCGTGAATATGCTGACGTCCACTTCACAGGTGCAATGGTCGGTGAAGCACTTGCCCGGCACTATTCCGATGGCGATGTCTTCGTTTTCCCATCGCTCACCGATACATTCGGCAATGTCATGCTGGAGGCACTTGCTTGCGGAGTGCCGGTCGCCGCTTATCCCGTGATGGGGCCTCTGGATGTCATCGGTGATACCGGCGCGGGCATCTTGTCTGAAAATCTGCAGGAGGCAGCTGAAGCGGCGCTTGATATCCCACGTGAACATTGCCGCAAGATCGCGATGAATTACACATGGGCTGCGAGCGCTCATCAGTTTCTGGACAATTGCATTAGGGCGCGAGACCTTCACAATACCCAGTTTGCCGAAGCGAACGCAGCTGAATGAAGCCGGGAAGTTGCGGTGTTTCTCCCATGTGATGTGGTTCATTCTTGCCGGCTTGTTGATATTGAGCCGATTTCTAACTAGTCATCGGACTTCCCTATAGTCACTGAAGTGAGTGTCGATGAACAAGACTGATGCCATGCCCTCCGATGGAGAGTCGGCCGCTTATTCCGGAAAGGCCTTATCTTTCTCAGACATAGAAGCAGCGGCTGAACGAATTCGTGGAGAAGCGCTGCTGACACCAGTTCTTCGCCATCCGTTGCTTGATGAACTCACAGGGGCGACTGTGCTGATCAAGCCGGAGAACCTGCAAAGAAGCGGGTCATTCAAGTTTCGGGGTGCTTTCAACCGACTCAGTCTCATTCCTGAAAATGACAGGCCCAATGGGGTCGTCGCGTGTTCATCCGGCAATCATGCACAAGGTGTTGCTGCAAGTGCGCGCTTGCTTGGGATGCCGGCAACAATCGTCATGCCGAAGAACGCACCTGCGATCAAACTTGCTCGCACGCGGGAATTCGGTGCTGAGGTCGTGACTTACGATCGCGAGAATGAAGACCGCGATGCCATCGCTGCAAGGATCGGTGCGGAAACCGGGGCGACCTTCGTTCACCCCTTTAACGACCCAGCGGTCATTGCGGGGCAGGGAACCGTTGGACTTGAATTGGCTGCTCAGGCGACCGCATTGGGATTGCGCCTGGATGATGTTCTGGCCTGCACGGGCGGCGGTGGACTTTCAAGCGGTATCGCGCTTGCTCTTTCACACATGGCGCCATCCGCCACATTTCACACGGTCGAACCTGAACTGTTCGATGACTATAAACGTTCGCTGGAAGCTGGCGTCCTACTGTCAAACAGCCGGAAAACCGGTTCGGTCTGTGATGCCCTGCTTTCCGAAAGTCCGGGGGACGTCGGCTTTTCAATCCTTCGTCAAATGGCCGGACAGGGTGTCACCGTCTCGGACGACGAAGCACTGGATGCAGTGGCATTTGCCTTCAGGGAGTTGAAACTCGTCGTAGAGCCCGGTGGCGCTGCGGCACTGGCTGCAGTCTTGACCGGTAAACTTCCGCTGCGCGGCAAGGTCGTTGGGCTTGTGCTGACTGGCGGGAACATCGATATGGATATGCTGTTAAAAGCGAATTCGCGCCAACACCCTTGAATAGAGGGATGCTTCAGTCTGACAGATACAAAAAAGCGCTGCACAATATGCAGCGCCTTTTCGTTACTTAAAGCATTGGATCAGTTGAAGAGAGCCTGACGCTCGGCTTCTGACAACTGTTCCAGAGGATCATCGCCTTCGGCTTCGGTCGTTTCAGCCGTCAGTTCCCATTCGGCGTCAGCTTCTGCTTCTGCTTCCGCGTTGGCGTCAGACAATACTTCAACGTTGGTTTCTTCGCTCTCGGCAACCTCGTTGTCGAACAGCTTTTCAATGGCAGCTTCGTCCAGCGTGGCGTCAGGATCCGCGCTTTTAAGTTCATCGTCTTCGACGACTTCCGGTTCGTCTGCCTCAGCAGGACCAGCTGAAGCGAACATGTCGTCGATGGCGGCGGCATCCATAGGCTCAGTACCACCAGCCATGATAGCATCAACATCGGTTTCACTGGCCATTATGGCGTCGACATCTGCTTCGCTTGCCTGCGTTGCTACCGGTTCTGCTACAGGTGCCTCGGCGGACACTTCGGTGCTGTTTTCCTTCAGTGCGGCATCGAAGACATCGTCGCTTGCCGACATCAGTTCGTCGACGTTGTTTTGGGAAACGCCGCTGCCGGCACGTTGCGGTCCGTTCAGAAGATGGGCATCCGGGCGCGAGTCGACAGGGCCGGCGAGAGCATCGGGCTGAACATCTTCAATGCCCCAGATGTTGATCATCAAATTGATGCGGCTCTCCAGGTAGCGCAATACCTGGACCACCTTGTTGGTCCGCTGACCGGTCAGGTCCTGGAAGGAGCACGCCATGAAGATTTCGGTGGCCTTTGCGTCGATATCGTCGCAAGTCGCGTCGTCGGCACCGTTTTCACGAAGAACCCAGGCCTTTTCCTGGATTTGTTCCGCGGCTTCGAGGATCGATTGGGTCGCGCCCTCGGTCTGTGTAACGATCGCATCCAATTCGTGAGAGGCATCGACAAAACGGTTGCTGTCGTCCTCTTCCTGCTTGATATTGGCAATCTCTGACTTCGTTCGTTCAATGGCCTCATGCATGTCTGCAATGTCGAGACGAATCTTGTCGAGGTCAGGTACCTTGCGCTGTCGGGTCACGACTTTTTCAAGTCGTTGAATTGCGCCAAGGATCTCCGTTGTCTCCGGAGTCTTTTGTCGTTTGAGGAATTCCTTGAGAAACCGACGCCCGCGGTCGGATTCCATCAGGGTTTGCTCAAGAGTCTGATATTCAGCGTCGCTGATCAGCTCTGTTTGTTCCTGTTTTGCTTCCGCTTTCATGTGGACGCGAATCTCAACTTGCCTAAGGGTCGTTGGTTGCCGTAACACGGTCAACTTCGCCCAAAGAGTAAGATGAAAATCGTTAACATCTTTTTGCGGTGACCTCTTTACCGGGTTTTCATGTCACACATTTCTTTCCCGATTGGTGCAAGAGTCTCTGCACTGTTTGCTTGCCATTTTTTTGGATTTGGCCTGTTCCTGCCGTTTTTCCCGGTTGTTCTCGGTTTGGAGGGCTTAAGTCCGGTTGAAATCGGATTAATTCTGGGAATCGGTACGATTTCTCGTATTGGAGCAAGCCCGATCCTTTCGAATCTGTCCGACAGGTCTGGCCAGCGACGTTTCTCGGTTATGATCTACTCTCTTGTGGGCGCGGGATTTCTTGCACTTTTCTTTCTCCCGGGCGGTCTTGTGATGCTCGGTGTCGCGGTCATCGGTTTTATGGTGATGAACGCTCCCATCGTTCCATTGAGCGATGCCTACGCGCTGGATGTTCAACGCAACACGGGGGCCGACTATGCGCGCATGAGACTTTGGGGATCAGCAGGATTTGTAGTTGCAACGCTTGCTGGTGGAGCGCTGACGTCAGAAGGGTCGGCCTGGCTGCTGGTTGTTGCGATTTGTGGCGCAAGCCTTGCCACATGTGCTGTGGTCATGAGCTTGCCAAGACAGCGACGAGATGAACACGCCGCTCAAGCGGATAGGGAGGACGCTCCGACACCCTTTCGAACGGTGTGGTTCTGGCCTGTCCTGATTGTTCTGGGGCTGTTTCAGGCCAGTCACGCCGCGTTCTATGGTTTTGGGACGCTCTACTGGCAAGCGAAAAATGTGCCCGACCTGGCAATCGGAGGGCTCTGGGCCATTGGCGTTGTTGCAGAAATCGGTCTGTTTGCAATCGCCGGCAAGTTGGCGCAGCGTTTTGATCCTCCGGTTTTCCTGTTTGCAGCCGGCGCGGCAGCGGTGGTCCGGTGGGGCTTGTTTCCGTTTGCCGAGACGCTGGAAACAATGGCGGCACTGCAACTACTGCATGGATTGAGTTTCGGCGCAGCACATCTTGGGGCCGTGGCTATTCTTGCCAAGGTCGTGCCCAGCCGGTGGGCTGGAACCGGGCAAGGTTTGTTGGCGACTTCGGTCGGCATACAGATGGCCATTGGACTGAGCGTCTGCGGGGCGCTTTATGATCTCAATCCAGACTGGCCATTTTACCTGATGGCTTTGGTGGCTCTTGCCGGTACGCTCTTCATGCTCGCGCTGACGCCGTTGGTGCGCCGACGCACGGAATTCGGCTAGCCCCAGAGTTCAGGCTGTGGCGGGTAAAGCGTACTTCCATCAAAATGAAGACCTGGAGACCGGTCACGGGCCAGGAGAAGAGGGCCATCCAGGTCTACAAAATCAGCACCCTGTGCAATCAGCACCGCTGGCGCCATTGCAAGGGACGTGCCGAGCATGCAGCCGATCATGACCTTGAATTCCATTGCCCTTGCTTCCTGAACAAGCTGAAGCGCTGCAGTCAGTCCACCGGCCTTGTCGAGCTTGATGTTGACCGCATCGTATTTCCGGCGGAGTTCGTCAACGCCTTTTCCAGGATGAAGGCTTTCGTCGGCGCAGAGCGTCACAGGATGATTTGCGTCTGCCAGCAACTCGTCACCTTTGGCGGGAAGAGGCTGCTCGATCAGGGCAACGCCTGCCGCCTTGCAAGCCGACATGTTTTTGTCAAAGCAGCCTTCGTCCCAGGCTTCATTTGCATCGACAATCAAGGTGCTGTTCGGTGCGGAAGCGCGAACAGCAGCTATGCGTTCGTCGTCTCCCGCACCTGCAAGCTTGACTTTCAACAGCGGGCGATGAGCAGCTGCTGCGGTCTTTTCCGCCATGATTTCGGGTGTGTCGACACTGATGGTGAAGGCCGTCGTGACAGGCTTCAAAGTACCCAACCCGGCAATCGTGGCAGCGGACCGGCCCGAACGTTTGGCCTCAAAGTCCCAGAGCGCGCAATCGACAGCGTTTCTGGCAGCCCCAGCAGGCATGGTCTTGAGCAAAGCCTCTCGCGACAACCCTTCTTTCAGAAGAGGGGCAATCTCCTCGACTTGCGTTTGAACGCTCTCAAGTGACTCTCCATAGCGAGGGTAGGGAACGCATTCGCCGTGGCCAGTCGATGTGCCGTCGCTTACGGTGACCATAACAACTTGTGCATGCGTTCGCGTTTCACGCGATATCTTAAACCCTCCGGCGATTTCAAACCGCTCGGCGACCAACTCAACTGACAAACTCATGGTGCACCAAACTCGGCAGAAACCTTGTCGACAATTGCTTCCATCCCAAACCGGACCGGGTCTGTTGCTGGCAGACCGTGTTTTTCGCCGATTTTCGCGAGATAGGCCTGTGCTTCGTCTTCGTCGAGCGCGGCTGTGTTTACCGCAATACCGACGCAGCGGATGTTCGGATTGGTCAATCGGCCACACTGGATGGTCAGGTCAATGACGTCCTGAATGCTTGGCAACGGGGTTTCGACCCCGCGCATTTTCGTGCGGGTCGGTTCATGGCACACGATGAACCCGTCCGGCTGTGACCCGTGGAGGAGACCGAGCGTGACACCGGCAAAGGAAGGGTGAAACAGGGACCCCTGTCCCTCAATGATCTGCCAGGAGTTGTCGTCTGTTTCAGGCGAAAGCCATTCGGCGGCACCTGCGATAAAATCGGCAATCACCGCATCCAGCGCTGTGCCTCGGCCGGAAATGAAGACGCCAGTCTGGCCGGTAGCACAGAACGAACTGTCGTAACCGCGGGCATTCATAGCCTTGTCCATTGCAAGGGCGGTGTATTTCTTGCCGACCGAGCAATCCGTGCCCACAGCGAGAATGCGCTTGCCAGAGCGTTTGGTGCCCTTGCCGGTGGCAAAAGTCATGGTGTTCAGCCGGACATCGTGCAGCTGGCGACCGTTTCTTTCTGCCGCCTCTTTGATGGCTTCAATATCGCCGAGCCGCACATGGAGGCCGGAAGCAACATCAAGACCTGAATCAAGAGCTTCAACGATGGAGGTCACCCAGTGATCCGGCAGCCGGCCCCCTGCGTTGACGGCTCCGATAACCAGTGTCTGTGCACCGGCAGCCTTGCCTTCACCGATCGACATGTCAGGCAGGCCCGTATCGGCCGCGCAACCTTGCAATCGCACCTGACCAACGCACCAGTCTTTGCGCCAGTCAACAATACCAGTCGCGGTCTTCGCCGCCAGGGCATCGGGAACGTCCCCAAGAAACAACAGATAAGGCCGGGCAATTTCCATGTGTTACGCTTTCAGGTGGCTGTTGGTAGAAATCGAAGCCTCCTTTATGAGGCCGTGACCTGATCTTTTCAATCAGGTATACGGAGGATGATTGAGTAGCGGCAAGGGGGCAGCCATCCGCAATGGCATTCCTGGAAAAGAACATTGCACCGGATATGGAGTTTGAAGCGGATGGTCCGGAGCACCAGTTTCTGGCGCTGTCGGGCGACTGGACCGTCAGCACAATCGGCGACGCTGAAAAGCTCATTGAAAAACTGAATGTCGGCAAGGATCGGCTGACCTGTATAGATGTTTCCAAAATTGAGCATCTGGATACGAGTGGTGCTTGGCTCATTCACAGGACGCGCGGCAGACTGGAATTTGAGGGACGCAGGGTCGGTTTGACGGGCGTTACACCCATTCGCCAAACGCTTTTCGATGAGATTGATCGTCATCACCCTCCGAGCTACCGGCCTGAAAGAAGTGTTTTTTCGATCGCCGGATTTTTGGAAGCCACCGGTCGTCAGATGGTTGATGCCGGCAAGGACGCCATGGCAATGCTCCACATCCTGGGGTCGCTCGGCTTGGTTCTGTCAACGGTGCTCTTGCATCCCAAGCGTCTGCGCAGCATTTCAATTGCTGTCCAGTTCGACCGAAGCTGTATCGGCGCTGTTCCGATCGTTGCTCTGATGAGTTTTTTGATCGGTGCCATTATTTCCCAGCAGGGCGGTTTTTATCTCAGGCAATTTGGCGCAGACATCTTTGTGGTTGATCTGGCCGGTATTCTGGTGCTCCGGGAAATCGGGGTTATTTTGACCGCGATCATGGTCGCAGGCCGTTCCGGTTCCGCGTTCACCGCGGAGCTTGGTGCAATGCGCATGCAGGAAGAGGTCGATGCGCTCCATGTGATCGGCCTCAGCGTGACGGAAGTTCTCGTCTTGCCACGTATTTTGGCGCTCATGATTGCGCTTCCGATTCTGACCTTTGTTGCCGACATGTCGGCGCTGTTCGGATCCGGGCTGGTGACATGGGCTTACCTCGATATCCCGCCAGCAGCCTTCCTCACGCAGCTTCAGGCAGCGATCACAACTGAAACGCTTGTTGTTGGACTTGTGAAAGCGCCGTTCATGGCGTTGATCGTTGGCCTTATTGCCTGTGTGGAAGGCCTGAAGGTCGAAGGATCTTCAGAATCGCTTGGCCGCCACACCACCATGTCCGTCGTGAAGGCGATCTTCCTCGTTATTGTTGTGGACGGGTTCTTCGCCATATTCTTCGCTGCGATTGGAGTATGATCCAGGCCATGACGCTGACTGCTCCTGTAAGTACTGAGAATACGCCTGCCGATACGAGTGAAGGCGCCGGCAATGTTCTGTCCGTTCGGAACGTCACCGTGGGGTTTGGCAGCAAGATCATTCTGCAGGATCTCGATCTCGACGTGCGTCGCGGCGAAGTGCTGGGCTTCGTCGGGGGATCGGGAACCGGGAAATCGGTGCTGATGCGCACGATTTTGGGTCTGAACCGCAAAAGATCCGGATCGATTTCTGTATTCGGCCATGACCTTTCTACAGCCAGCGTGAATGAACGTAAGGCTATCGAACGCCGATGGGGTGTACTTTTCCAGCAAGGCGCGTTGTTTTCGTCTCTTTCCGTCAAACAGAATATTCAGGTGCCGATGCGTGAGCACCTGAAACTGTCGCCACAATTGATGGACGAGTTGGCGACATTGAAACTGGAATTGGTTGGTCTGCCGCAGGATGCAGCCGACAAATTACCTTCCGAACTGTCCGGTGGCATGGTCAAAAGGGCCAGTTTGGCCCGTGCTCTTGCACTTGATCCAGATTTGGTGTTTCTGGACGAGCCGACGTCCGGTCTCGACCCGATCGGTGCGGCGGCTTTTGATTCGCTGATTGCAAACTTGAGTTCGACTCTCGGATTGACCGTTTATATGGTCACACATGATCTCGACAGTCTTCATTCTATCTGTGATCGCATTGCTGTTCTTGGGAAAAAGCGTGTTCTGGCCATCGGGACACTGGACGATATGATGAAAAATGACGATCCCTGGATTGAGGCGTATTTCCGGGGGCAGCGGGCGCTGCGCCGAGTATAGGTTGAACTGAATGGAAACCCGCGCGAACTACATCCTGATCGGTGCCTTCATGGTGGCCACCCTGATCGGTGCGTTCGGCTTCGTGTACTGGCTCGCCGTAACTGCTGAATCCAGACAGAATGTTGAGTTGAAGATTGTTTATCCCGGTCCCGTGACAGGATTGCCTGTCGGTGGTCAGGTGCTTTTCAACGGCATCAAGGTCGGTGACGTCAAATCCCTCGATTTTGCACCGGGCGACCCAACAAAGGTCGTCGCCACTGTCCGTATCAACCCGAATACTCCGCTGCACGAAGACACCAAGGCGACGTTGAATTTCACGGGTCTTACCGGTGTTGCATATGTCGACTTGAGCGGTGGGTCGAGTTCTTCGCCATTGCTGCTCAATCAGGAAAGCGAGCAGGTTCCGGTGATTTATGCCGAGCGCTCCTTCTTCGATGACATCGTCGATGGTGCCCGCGACGTTTTGAAACGTGCGGACTCGACGATGAAAACCATCGACGACCTGTTGAAAGAAAACCGCCCGGCGATAACCGAAATCATCACGAACGCCGAGACATTTTCAGCGGCACTGGCAGCCAATTCCGACGGCGTGAAGGATTTCATGGCCAGTATCGGAAAAGCATCCGATGCCTTCTCAAGTCTCGCCGGTCGCATGGAAGGGCTGGTTGACCAGGGAGAACGGTTGTTGGCCGCCGTGCCGTCCGACAAGGTTACGGCCATTGTTGACGACCTCACGGAGTTTTCCGCCAGCCTCGGCAAAGCCAGCAAGGATATTGACCTGTTGATGGCCGACGCCCAGGGAGCGGCCCAGGAACTGGAAAACTTCACAAAAAAGCTGAACGAAGGCCTGGATCAGGTCCACAAGGTTGTCGAGGCCGTCAAGCCGGAAGAAGTCGAGAAGGTCATGAAGGGCGCGGCCGCACTTGGCGAAGTGCTTGAAAAGCGCACCGGGGACATTGAAAAGCTGATCGTCTCGACCAGCGAGACGATGCACAATGTCAACGCAATCGTCGAAACCATTCAAAAGCAGGATGGTGCCATCAAGGAAATCATCGAAGGCGGACGCGACGTGGTGGTGAAAGTGGATGCCATCATGACACGCGGTGTCGAGATTGCCGCTGCTATTGACCCGCTCCAGATTGAAGAGGTCGTCAATTCCGTGAGTTCCTTCACCGAAGGCATGAATGCGTCTTTGGTGCGTGTTGATGAAATCCTGGCAAGCGTTGACCCGGAAACGGTTGAAAACGCTGTCGACGGTGTGGCCAGCGTGATCGACAATTTCAACAATCAGCAGAGCCAGATCAACGAGATCATCGCTTCCACCAAGTCAACGGTTCAGAATTTTGAAGCCGTCTCTGCGACTGTACGTGGTCAGGATGACCGGATTGCTGCATTGATCACCGATGTGCAGGCTGCTGCAGAGCGCTTTTCCACGACGCTTGAAACTGCAAACGAATTGCTGATTGCAGTGGATCCTGAAAAAATCGCCAACATCGTCGGGTCCGTCGAGACGACCGCCGCCGGTCTGGCCAATCAGGAAGACGGGATACCGGCGATCCTGGAGAGTGCTCGTCAGGCTGCGGACAATGTCGAACAGATGACCGCCAACCTTTCCAAGCGCACGCCTGATGTTGACCAGATCATCACCGATGCCAAACAGATGACGGCGACTTTGAACTCAACGTCAGTTCGGGTGGAAAGCCTGGTTGAGAAAGTGTCGACAATGGTGGACGGCGATGGTGAAGGCCTCATCAAGGAAGCAACGCTTGCAGCGCAGGCCATCCGGAAAGTGGCCGTGGCGTTTGAAAGCCGGGCTGATTCCATCGCGGGCGGTCTTTCAAAATTCGCCACCCAGGGTTCAACCGACTTTGCCTCCGCACTGGCGCAGCTCAACCGGACGCTGGTTTCCATTCAACGAGCAGCAGAAAGCTTTGAGCGCAGTCCCAACAGGGTGATCTTTGGCGGCGAGGATGTGCCGACCTACTCAGGTGGCCGGCGGCGCTGACAAAAAGATAAAGAAGGCGGGGTAAATGACAAAGGCAACCACAGACATAAGCCGTAGGCGCGTACTTGGCGCGCTCGGGCTTGGTGTGCTTGTGTCCGGTTGTACAAGCTCTGCGCCTTCAGCGTTTTACAGCATCGAGGCTGCTGATGTCGGTGGTTCGGCTGGCCGCTCGAGCAGGGTTCAGGTGCTTGTGGCTGCTCCCAGAGCGCTGAAGGCGCTCGATACAAGTTATATAGCGGTTGTCGACAAGGGACCGATCTACAGCTATTTCCCGAACAGCGCATGGGCTGACACCTTGCCCAATGTGGTCCAGTTGAAACTGGTGGAGACGCTCCAGAATACCGGCCGTCTGCGAGGCGTCGGGTTGCCCGGCGATGGTCTGTTGATCGACTACCAACTGCAGACGGAAATCAGGGCATTTGAACTCAAGGTCGAAGGTGCCAATCGCGGTGTTGTGGAGATTTCGGCCCGGGTGGTGAACGATCGCAATGGACGTACTGTCGCGACCAAGGTTTTCCGCGCGGAGACCCCGTCTGGCAGCACTTCGGTCGACAAGGCTGTTGAAGCCATGAACTCGTCAGCCGATCGCGTTTTTGCAGAGATGGCTGCCTGGACGCTTCGCAACGTGTGACGAGGGTTTTCAGTTCTCGATATTCCGCTTCAGCGAACAAGCTCACGCCTTCGCAGCCAGAAGCCTGTGTCATCTACAAGCGATCAAGTTGCAGATGTAACTAAGCCGCCTGTAATATGACCGAAGAAAACAACCCGGCTTAGTGGACAGCAATGAAAAGGTCACGCGAAACTGACGCTGACAAAGAAGGCAGCCTGACGAAAGGTCCCTGCAAAGATCATCAGCAATCTTCAGAGTTCGATCTGGAGAGTTTCTTTCCCTATCAGGTGCGTGTTTTTTATGCCGATGTCACAAGAGCGCTGGCAGCAATTTACCAGCGGGACTATGGCATGATGCCCGCTGAGTGGCGGATTATGGCGATCCTCAGTTCCGCGACGACTGGCTTGCAGGCAACAGAAATCGTGACGCGCTCCAGTATGGACAAAGTCGTTGTAAGTCGAGCTGTCAAACGCATGGAAGAACGCGGTTTTCTGACACGTGAAACCAATGCTGCCGATGGCCGAAGTTTTCTGCTTGAGCTTTCCTTTTCAGGCAGGGAGGTCTTTCAGGATCTCGCTCCGAAACTCAAAGCCGTCGAGAGACAGATGCTTGCTGGTTTGACCGATCAGGACATTGCAGACTTCCTGCGAGTGATTGATCGGATCAAGAGCAATCTTTCAGACCCGTCCGAAGGTCCCATCGCCTGATTGATTGAACAGCGACATCCGGTGCTTATCAGCGCTTGGCGAACTGATTTTGTTGCCATACGGGCTCATAGAAAAAGGGCGGCCACTGGCCGCCCTTTCGTGATATTCGAGGCTACAAGTTGATCAGTCGAGACGACCGCTTGCATGTGCCAGCATTGTATAGACCTTGCCGGTGTCGGAGGTCAGGTATGTCTGGCCTAGCATGTTGTCACGGTCGTTGCGGGAAACCTGAGCCAGCAATTGTTCGAAATCCGCAACATAGCGCTCTACTGCAGTCCGGAATTCAGGGTCGCGGGAATACTTCTGACGAATTTCGTCGAAGGTCTGCTGGCCCTGAAGGGTGTAGAGGCGGCGTGTAAACACGTGCCTTTCACCAGCGCGATAGCGGTTCCACAAGTCAATGAATGTCTCGTGGTCAATTGCACGTGCAATGTCGACGGAAAGCGAGTTGAGACTTTCAACAGTTTGCAGCGGTGTCCGGCTCATGTCTGTGTCAGAGCCGGCATCGTCGTCACTCGAGGCACGGCGCAAGAGATCCGCAACCCATCCTTTGCCGCTTGATCCGCCACTGGCAGCCGGGGCCGGTTTTTGACGGCGTGGCTCGGCCGGGCGTGTTTGCTGCGGGCGCTGCTCGCTTGCAGGCGCTACCGGAGCAAAGCTTGCCGGGGCAGCTTGCGGAGCTGGCTGTGGAGCCGGTTGCGGGGCGGGGGCCGCACTCGCCGTTGCTACCTGAGCTTGGGGCTTAGAGATATCCAGAGCATTGGACTGTTTTGCCACAATTTCCGAAAGCTCGGTCAGGGCGCGAATCTGCTCGTTGACCACCTTGCGGAGGGCTGCAGAAGACTCTTCCGCTTCATCCGGCAGATTAAGAACGCCCTGTTTGAGTTCGCTGCGCGTTGCTTCCAGCTCGTGATGCACTTCGCGTGCAACGTCACGCATGCGGCCGGCAGCATCGTTGAAGCGTTCGGAAGCGTCGCTGACGGTGCGGGTCATCTCAGAGATGATGTCATCCTGAGCCGACCGGATGGCGTCTCTTGCCTTCTGGCCTTCCATACCTGCCGTCAGGCGCATCGATTCAAACTGCTCGGCAACCTGTTTGGATGCAGCTTCTGCTGCTGCACCGAGCATGTTGGCCGCATCGCGGGCCTTGTCGTCAGCTGACTCAAGCGTTTCCGACAGCGTCTGCGTGAAGGACCGCATCAGCGTATCGACCGCCTCCGTTTTTGCCAGCAACGTGTCGGCAACATCCTCTATGGCTGTGCGACGTTCGGAAACACGGCTCTCCACGGAGCTGTTTGTGTCTTCCAGATGACGTGCAGCCTTGGTCAGTTCTTCTGACTGGTCGGTAAAGCGGCCGGTCAGGTTCCGGATATCGGCAAGGGTCGTGTCTGTGACATCCCGCAGATTGGAAACCTGTTCGCCGATCAGCGATGTTGTGGAGTTGGTTTCCTGCACGGCGCGATCGACGGCGGAGCGGAACTCGCCTGCACGACGTGCCAGATTGCCTTCCACTTCCGTCAGGTTCTCGCCAGCGACACTGACGATTGTCTGGAGGTTGGAGTTGGAGTCCTCGATCTTGTTGAGGATCTCGGTCACATCCGCTTCCAGCCTGCGCTTTGTGTCGGTAAGCAGCGTCGTGGCCTGATCGCTGCGCTCGTTGATGCTGGCAACAATCCGGTCGCCTGCTTCGACGAGCGACCGGGTCGCGTCGAGGCCAGTGTGGGCAAATGTGTCAGTGACATCGCGACCCTTGACGGTGATGGCCTCAAGGATGGCGTTGTGGACTTCCGAGAGACGGCCAGTGAGGTCGTTGGCACGGGTTTCGATCGCGTTGATCAACTCGTTGCCATCCGCGCCAACAATCTTGGCCAACTCGCCGGAACGTGCACCAAACGCCTCGTTCAAGCTGGTGGCCTTGCTCAGCAGCTCGTTTGCCACTTCGTTTCCACGGCCAACCAGAAGATCGGCGGCTTCCGCAACCGCGCTGTTGACGCGGGCGCGGACCATGCCAGCTTCGTTCGACATCTGGCCACGGATTTCTTCCAGTGTCTTTGCCAGGGTCAGGCGTGCCTGTTCGCTTTCCGCCGAAAGGTTGCCGGAGATTTCAGCAATCAGACCGGACAGTTCGCCGCGAACCTTCTCGCTTTCGCCGGTGAGGGATCCTGTGAATTCGGCCAGCGTGCCGGCATAGAGCGTGCGGGCTTTTTCGCTCTCGGCGCCCATGGCCCGTGCTGCATCGGTAACTGCGGCCAAAACCAGCTCGCGGATCTTGCCGCTTTCGCCGGACATTGCCCCGGTCGCCTGCTGCATTGCTGCTGTAACCGCATCAGCTGCCTTTTGGCTCTCGCCGGCCAGCACACCGCGCGCTTCGCCAACGGAGCCCAGAACGATCTGACGCATGCGATCGCCTTCGCCGGTGAGCTTCTCAGTCGCCTGGTTCAAGGCGCCGTCAACAATCTCAACGGTTTTCGTGCGCTCGTCGGCAAGGGTCTGAACAGCAGCTGTGACTGCTTCCTGAACCACATCGCGCAGACGGGTGCTCTCAGTGGACAGGGTTGCGCCAGCTTCGGAGATCACGGCCGTCAGGATATCCCGTGCACGCTCACTTTCTCCGGTGAGTGTGCCGGAGATGCTCTCCAGGCGTTCGTTGAGGAGTGTCTCCAGCTGCGTTGCGCGGCTGTCGAGTGTTTCAGCAACTTCGAACACCTTGGCACCAAGCGAAACGTTGATTTCCGCAATGCGCTCAGAAAGGGACTCAGTCAGTTGTTCACTCTGCTTGCCAAGGACGTTGCCGGCTTCAGCAAGTCTGTTGTCGAGCGCCGACGTCATTTCGTCCTGACCTTCCACAAAGGCCTGGGCGATTTCCTTGGTGCGGGAAATAAGCGTTTCGGAAATCTGACGCGCACGTGCATCCAGAGTTTCATCGATACGATCGGTGCCGCTGGTCATTGAAGCCGAAATGAGCTCTGCCTTGTCGGCCATTGCTGTCGCGGCACCATCAACACGTGTCGACAGGTTCTGACCGATTTCCTCGGCGCGGTCGGCAAGCGTATTGCCGGCAGATTCGATCCGCTGACCGAGTTGCAACGTGATTGCATCGGAGCGGTCCGCCAGAACGTCGGTGATGTTGCGGGTCTTTTCTTCCAGCGCTTCGCTGATCCCGGTCGTCCGGTTCTCGATGGCGTCGGACAGGATCTGGGTGCGGGCTTCGAGGGTTGCTTCAAAGGCAGCTGTGCGCTGATCCAGCGTCAGGTCCAACGTGTTGATATGGCTGCCTAGCGAAGAGTCCATCGTGGCGATACGCTCGCTAAGCGAACTGTCCAGAGATCCGACGCGCTGTTCCAACGATGCATCCATGGTGCTGATGCGGTCGGTGAGCGTTGCGTCCATGGTTGAGAAACGCTGGTCGAGAGAGGTGTCCATCGCGGTGAGGCGATTGCCGAGCGATGCGTCCATCGTGTCGATGCGCGATGCGAACGTCGTATCGAGTGTGGACAGGCGTGAATCGAGCGCTTCGGACAAAAGAAGCGTCTTGGTATCGAACGCGTCGACCAGTTGACCGCCCTTGTCGGTGACGATGGATTCCAGTTCGGTAAGCCGTGTTGAAAGGCCTTCTTCTAGTGCCAGTCCGCGTACTTCCAGTGTTTCTGCGATCTTGCCGCTGATCTGGTTGATATCACCTGCCACGCGGTCGCCGCGGCTGCCGATGAGTTCAGCCAGCTGTGTGCCGGTTTCAGCCAGTTTGTGTGTCAGGTTACCAGTCTGTTCGCCGAGGCTTGCAGCAAACTGAGTGGAGACGCCTTCCAGCGTGTCGCGGAAACCGACCGTCTGCTGCTCGAGCATGGTCGCCATTTCGTTGCTGCGAGCGGTCAAACGCTCATCAAGCTCAGCGCCATTGATCGAAATTGCGGTGTAGATCCGCTCGGAAATCGTATCGAGCTTCTCCGCCAGTTCACCACCGCGAACGGAAATGGTCTGGGTGAGAGAACCGGCCGTTTCATCCAGCTTGGATGCAATCTCACCGCCGCGCAACGACAGATCGACCACAATGCTTTCGCCTGTCCCGCGCAGGATTTCAGCAACCTCGGTTGAGCGGCTGGACAACGTTTCGACGATTTCAGCGCCCCGGATGGAAATGGTATCGGTGACTGCCTGACCTTTTTCGGAAATGCTGTCGACGACCCGGGTTCCCGTCTCCGCGAGAGACTGATCGAGCGTGTTGACGCGTGTGTCGACCGTGGACACCAGCTCTTCAGTGCGGGAGGTGATTGTGTCGATCAGGCGTCCTGACGTCAGGGACAGGTTTGCGTTGATCTCTTCACCGCGTTGGGTGATCACTTCGCCGACGGAATTGCCGGTTGTTTCCAGAGTAAGCCGGAACTCGTCCGCCTTGCTGCTCAACGTGTCGATCACCGACGTGCTGGACGTGGTCATCGTGTCGTTGATTTCGGTGCTGCGGGCGGAAAGTGTCTCAACAAACGTATTTGCGGTATCGGCAAACCGGTCGTTGACTTCGTTGCCACGTGTCGAGAGCGTTTCCCACATTGTGGAGCCGGTTTCGGCCAAGTTGTCGACCAGTTCATTGCCGGTAGTGGACAGGCGGGCAACATAGTCTTCTGCGCGCACTGTCAGGCTGTCGACCAGTTCGTTGCCGGAGGCATTCAGGGTTGCACCAAGAGATTCAATGCGCGAGTCGACGGTCGCGGTAAGCTCTTCCACGCGATTGTTGACTGCGTCAGTCAGGCGTTGAGTGGCCTGATCGACCGTTGTTCCCAGTTCACCGGATGTGTCGGACAGCTGTGAGGAGAATTTCTCATGCGCTCCGGCAATGGTTTCACGAACGCGCTCGGCATTCATGACGATGGATTCGCGCTGGCTGACCAGTTCCTCGATCAGGCCGCGGATTTTTAGCTCATTGTCATTGTAAGAGCGCTCGAGTGAGGAAACCTCGTTGTGCACGAGGACTTCCAGCTCGCTCGCGCGGGCAATCGCCCTTTCGATGCCGTCGCCCATGGCCGCTACTTCGCGGCGGATGGCCTGGCCGACACTGAGAATGGATTCCTTCGCCATGTCTTCTGGTTCAGCAAGGCGCAAGGCGACTTCGGTCATGCCACGGGCAACGATGCGCATTTCCTGCGCGCGCCAGATCATCATGGCCATGACAAAGAAGAAGATAATGGGGACGACAATTCCGACGATGGCCAGGATGACTTCCGGTGAAGACGTGAGTACCTGCGGATCAGTGAGCGAAGAGACCTTGTCGGAAAAGGCGGTCATGAAGAGACTGCCGCCGAGCGCTGCCCAGACGGCACTCAGGGCGAGAGCGCCCCAGAACGGTGCCGAAGAGGGGCGGCGCTGAAGTGCATAGATAAGACTGCCGATGTTCCGACGATCGTCATTGGCTGCCGGCGGTCGTCCGCCGCGACCACGCCTGCGGGACTGGCGCTCCTCGCGCTGGGATGACCGGTTGTCCGCCTGCTGACTGCGCGCTGGCTCTGCATCAGCTGCTGCGCTCGCCTCAGGTGCCGCTTCCGCAGTCCCGGCTTCAGGGCCACCGAAATCGAGTTTCAGGGCTTCTTCAACCGCAGACAGTGCCGCTTCCGCCGGATCTTTCGCCTTTGTCGGATTTGCCATTTAGGATCGCCTCACGTCCGTACTCATTACACACCGGTATTTCAGCGAAGCTGCAAAAGCAGCTCCAAACAGTACCTACCGGATGCGTCGCTTCTGGGGCTGTTGCACAGAATGCAACGCCACAAAATCTGTTCTTAGAGGAGGGCCGCCGCTGACCGACCGCGAACTTTCCGTTCGACGGTTCACTCCCCATCTTGCCGCATCAGTTACTGTAATGGCACAATCTCTCCTAACGAACAAGAAACGGCAATAGCGTGAGTCACTTAGGGGGCAGTTTGAATGCCGGAATCGAAGCAGGTCAGAGTGTCGAAAGACACTGAAAAAGGAGCAGTTTCCGCTTCGCTTAAAGCGGGTAATCTGACGGCTCCCCAAAAGCGTTGGTTGAAAAAAGGCCTTTCGCAACCGGGTGGCAAGCTGCCGCTCTTCGACGATAACGGGCGGGAAATTCCAGCCCGCACCATCCGTGCCTGCATAGAGGCAGGCTGGGCAGAGCCTTGGTTTTCCAACCCAATCAAGCCTGACTGGCTCGTTTGCAAGCTGACGCCTGCCGCGATTGATGTGCTTTCCGCAAGTCAAAAAAAGGGAAAAAGTTAACGGCGAAACCTGATTTCAGGAAATTGCAACTTCGGGGAAATGACGGAATTGCAAGGACTTTTTTAATCTCTCTTTAAGAGCTGACTGAAACTGCGTTAACCAAGATTTCAATTTTTTGGGGACATCAGCCGCTTCTGCGCCTTTGACGAGCTGATTTAACCCGGTGTTTGCGGCTTGGAGGGCACGCTCATTACCAGAAATTGCTTGCGGCCGGGTGCCGTCAGGCAGGTATTGAGTATTTTGGAGCACCCCTCATGGCCCCTTCATCCATGGCCCGCGTTGCCGGCCGGGTCGCACCGGAAGCACCCATCGATCTGGTGCAGCTGGCGACCAACACCCTTGGAAACCGTGATCTGGAAGTCCAGGTTCTGCACCTTTTCAAGTCACAGTCATGTTCCACGCTGGAACGGCTCGCTCAGGAAACGGACAAGTCGGTTCGGCTCGACCTTGTGCATACCCTTAAAGGATCCGCCCGTGCGATCGGCGCAGACCGCGTGGCCACCGTTTGCGAGAACCTTGAGGGCAAGATGCAATCGACAAAGGATGCAGCCACTGAAGGTCTTGTTGCAGCGGTGGACGAGGCCAACAAGTACATCAGGGATCTGCTGGAAGGGTAGGCGGGAGCCCGCCAAGCGCTGAGCACGATCCAAGCGGTCGATTTCGTCGCATGCACACCTCTGAGGTCTGCATGGTCCTTGACCTTTTGCACGGAAGCTTTATTTCGGGGCAGCTGGAACCGCAATCTAGGGCTTGGACGCGACATATGCCAAAGATCACTTTTATCACCGCAGACGGAAACCGGACCGAAGTTGAAGCCGCCGAAGGCTCCACGGTGATGGAAAACGCTATCAAGAATATGGTGCAGGGCATCGAGGCCGAGTGCGGTGGCGCGTGCGCCTGCGCAACCTGCCACGTTTATGTCGATGATGCCTGGTCTTCAAAGACCGGTTCTCCGGAGCCGATGGAAGAAGACATGCTGGACTTTGCGTATGACGTGAAGCCGACTTCGCGCCTTTCCTGCCAGATCCAGGTGTCTGCAGAGCTGGACGGACTGGTTGTCCATGTCCCTGAACGGCAGGCCTGATCGTTCGTCTTCGCGCGATCTGTTTTCAGTGTTTGATTGACGATTTTCGGGTCACGGGGCCGCGATAGACGCAGCCTCGAACTCGCTGTTTGTGTCAGCTTGTCCCAGGTGCGTTATTCGGCCGGCTGGGCTGATTGCTTGCGAAACCAGAAATCGACCTCATTGCCTTCATCCGGATTGCTCGGGATCATCGTGGCCAGGAACAGGCTGATTGCAGCCATTGCGGCACCGGCCAGGAAAACGGCTGCTGGCGAAATGAGCCAGATGAAACCGAACAGCACCGGTATGAACACCGCTGCAATGTGGTTGATGGTGAAGGCAACACCGGCGGTCGGGGCAATATCCGCCGGATCACCGATCTTCTGGAAATAGGTCTTGATCGCGATCGCAATCGCAAAGAACGCATGGTCGATCACGTAGAGGCTTGCCGCCAGTGTCGCGTTGGTCACGAAGGCGTAGCAGACAAAGACCCCGATCAGACCGATATATTCCAGAATCAGCGCCTTTCGCTCTCCAAAACGTACAATCAGCTTGCCGATCTTCGGGGCCAGAACCATGTTGAATGCGCCATTGAGCAGAAACAGAGCAGCCACTTCGTGGACGTCATAGCCGAAACGTTCGACCATGAGGAAACCGGCAAAGACGGTAAAAATCTGCCGGCGGGCACCGGCCATGAAGGTGAGGGCGTAGTAGAGCCAATACCTTTTTCTCAGAATAAGCTTCTTGTGCTGCGGCACGCCTTCCCGGAAGTGCGGGTAGGCCATCACCAGAAAAGCAAGCACAACAAGGGTCAATCCACCCGCTATTGCGAAGACGGTCGCAAACGACAGATCGAATGTCTTCCACGCAATGAAGATCAGGCCATAGGCGATTAGCTGAGCAAACGCACCGACTGAGATTATCTTGCCCAGGCTTGCTGCTGCCGTGGCCTTGGGCAGCCACTGCAGAGACAGCGACTGTGCCATCGTCTCGTAATAATGGAAGCCGATCGACATGATCAGCGTGGTTATGTAAAAGCCCATCGCTGTTGGGAAATAGCCGGTTATGGCAACCCCGAACCCGAGCAAAAGCAAGGATACATAGGCAAGTGTTTGTTCGCGCATGACGAAGAGCAGATAAACGGCCAAAAAACTCAGGAAGCCCGGGATCTCGCGGATGGATTGCTGAATTCCGATCTCGCGGCCAGAGAAGTCCAGCTCATTGACCGCAAAATTGTTCATCAGGTTCCACCAGGCAGCAAAGGAAAGCTGCATGGCCCCGGCCATGATCATCAACAAGACAACAGGAGAGCGCCAACCCGTGATTTCATTTGGGTGGGCATTTTGCGTGAAATAGGTCATTCAGAAACCGTCGAGGAGAAACTGTCCATCAGCGAAGTGACTTGCTTCTAACTTCAAAAAGAAACTGCGTGTTAGCGCTGTTTTGTCATGATATGTTTCCGAGTTGCCAAAACTGCCGCATGAAACAAGCTTCACGACTGCCTCAACCACAAGGAAATGAGGTGTCAAGACGTGTTCGGGCAGCGCATTCTTGAAGCTCACCGACTGATTGGAGATCGTACATGGCCATTCATCCGGAGTTGTCAGAGTTTCCGGTAGGAGCTGTTTCGGGTCCGCTCATTGGTTATGCCAACAGCGCCCCCGCCGGCATAGGTCACAATGGCTGGCATTCGCACGACAGCGCGCAATTGTTTCACGTGGTCAAGGGATCGATTGCAATCGACACCGAGATGGGCACGTTCTTTGCGCCTCCAGAGCGTGCGGTCTGGTTGCCTCCACGTGTGGAGCATCAGACGAGATACCTCACCGAGACCGAGATACGGTATGTTTATGTTCAACTTGATTACGCAAGAGATCTGCCGACCACACCTCAGGTGATACAGGTGACCACGCTGCTCAGAGCCTTGATTTTGGAGTTCATGTCCTACCCGAGATCTGAAACCGAAGGCGGTCCGGCGGGCCGACTGGCAGCGGTGATTTTGGATCAACTCAAGATGCTGCCGGCCGCCCCCTTGCAGTTGCCGATGCCGCAGGACGCAAGGCTTCGGGATTTGTGTGAGGCGGTGGTCCGTTGCCCGGCGCATATTCCTTCGCTTGAAGAAGCCGCCGGCCGTTGCGCCACATCCGTTCGCTCTTTTGAAAGGCGGATCAAGACAGAGACCGGTTTGAATTACCGGACCTGGTGCCGTCAGGTGAAGCTGTTCAGAGCGCTCGAACTGCTTGCTGCAGGGCGCAGCGTCTCAGATGTTTCGCATAAACTCGGCTATGAAGGGCCGAGTGCATTCGTTTCAACATTCAAGAAAGCTTTCGGGGTAACGCCGGGCCGCTATTTTGGGGACCTTTCAGGGGATTGATCTGCCTCATGGCGAATTGTGCCATGGAACGCCAAGAGTATGGCAACACCACTCTTCAGGGAGACTTGCCATGTTCAAGAAAATCCTCGTTCCCGTCGATCCCGGCGAACCCGCATTTGCAGAGCAAGCGCTTGCAAAAGCTGCACAAATGGCGCGCGACTATGGTTCCAAGATCCATTTGATGGCGGTCTGTCCGGAAGTGCAGAGCTTTGTTGCCAGTCAGCTCCCGGATGGCTGGCAGGAGAGAGAATTCAAGGAAACTGCAACGGTACTTGAGCAGATCGGTTCGAAACTGGATGTCCCGGAAGGAACAATCGACCTGATGGTTCGAATGGGGTCCGTCTATCATGAGGTGATTGAAGAGGCGACGAAGTCGGACTGCGATCTCATTTTGATGACGTCGCACAAGCCTGGCTTGTCAACATACTTCATCGGTTCCAACGCAGCACACATCGTCCGTCATGCGCCATGTTCGGTGCTGGTTTTGCGCAGCAGCTGACGACCCGACACCAGCTTAATGATGATGACCCGGAGTGCGCCGCTCTCGATGCGAGAGGCGGCGCATTCTTCGTTGGACAGGTCTTTCCTTCATACTTGTCGAGGATGAGGAAATTACTTTTGCTGTGTAGTACTCAGAAATAAATTGTTAATGATGATTTCGATGGTTTTGAAATTTTAGGTAAAATTGTCACCTTCCTTTTCAGCGTTACATAAGTCAATTTTAACAACTTTAAGTAAAGCTCCGCGCGCTTATATGGAGTTAAAGATGCGCATGCGTTCGGCTTTTCGTTATTCAATCACCGCCAAATTGTTGGGTATTGTCGCGATCTGTGTCGGGTTTGTTGTCGCCGCGTCGGGTGTTGGGGTCTATCAAATCCGGAAAATCGGCCAGGAAATTGAGTTCATCGCAGAAGCCGAGGTTCCGCTGACGGATGCAATCGGTCACGTTACGGCCCACAGGCTTGAGCAGACAATTCTTGTCGAACGTCTGATGAGAATGAGTTTGATCGGCATCGAAGGCCGGGAAGTCGGAAGCGAAGAGGAACGGGCCCAGACAGAAGCCAGGCTCCTCTACCTGGGTGGGAAGATAACCAGCGAATTCGCCGACGTTGCCGAAATTGCCGAGCAAGGCATTTCACTTGCGAGCACAGAGGCACAGGTCACGGAATTTCAGACCGTTCTGAAAACCATCAGAGCGATCAGTCAAGAGCATGAAGACTACTCCGTTGCGATTTCCAAAATACTGAGCAAGTCCAAACGAGGTAACAGCCTTGAAGCGGAGAAACTGCTGCAGCAGGTGAGCGGAACTCATTCCAAGTTCAATATGGAACTGGAACAACTTTTGTTCCGCGTGCAGGCGCTTGCCGAAAGCGCAGCAAAAGCGGCGGCTAAGCACGAGCAGAATGCCATACGTTTCACGATTCTGATTTCGTTGGGCGCGGCCGGATTTTCCGTCCTGTTGGCAATGTGGCTAGGACGGTGGGCAATCGGTGTACCTTTGCTTGAAGTCGTGAATGCCCTTCGCCGACTTTCCAGAAATGACTTTGACGCTGAATTGCCCGTGGACCGGAATGATGAAATCGGGGATATCGGCCGCGCTTTCAAGGCTTTCAAGGCGCATCTGATCAGAGTCAAGGAACAGGAACGCATTGAGATTGAAAGACAGGCGGAGCTGACGCGGGAAATTCGCCTTTTGTCCGAGCTGAACGAATGGCTGCAGTCGAGCAGCTCGCTGGACGAGCTGTTTGAAATGGTCAGCCTGTTCATGACCAAATTGCTGCCGAGCAGTGCGGGCGCCGTCTATGTTTACTCAAACTCGCGCGATGTGCTGGACGGAGCCTGTACCTGGAATGGCGGTATCCTGGAAGCGCATATTCGCCCCAACTCCTGCTGGGGACTGCGTCGTGGCAGGCCCTATATCTACGGCGACAACGAAGTCAGTTTCCGCTGTAGCCACGTCGCTCCAGATCTTGAAGACGATGTGTATCTCTGCTTGCCGATCCTGGCACATGGAGAAACCGTTGGTTTGATGCATCTTTCTCCGGCTGCTGGCGCTAGCGATGAGGACTTTCTATCTCAGCGTAAACTTGCCCAGATGGCCGCAGAGCAAGTGAGTCTTGCAATCGCGAATACGCGCATGCGCGATGAACTTCACAACAAGTCGATAAGAGATCCTTTGACAGGCCTCTTCAACAGGCGGCATTTCATTGATGTGTTGAGATCAGGGCTTGAACGCTCTCAGCACAATGGACAACCGATCTCACTGGTTTCGATTGACGTCGATCACTTCAAGAAATTCAACGACAACTATGGTCACGATGCAGGTGACATGGTGTTGCGTGCGGTTGGATCGACGTTGGAAGAAGTCTGTGATGGCGAACAAATGCCGTGCCGTTTGGGCGGTGAGGAATTCATGGTTCTTCTTCCCGAGACATCCCTGTCTCACGCCGAAGACGTTGCCGAAATGGTCCGGGTTGCTATTGAAAAAATCGTGGTGCGTTACGGCGAAAAAAGCCTGCCGAAAATCACGGTTTCATGCGGTGTTGCGGGGTATCCAAACCATGGGCGCATGCCTCAGGATCTTATGAAGTCCGCAGATGATGCTTTGTACCTTTCCAAGGACAATGGCCGGAACCGTGTCACGGTTGCCAGATCTGATTTTGATGAAACGGAAGACGATCTTGAGCTCCTGAGGGAAGATGCTGCACAAGACCAGGAGACCGTTGCAAAAAAACAAGGCGATGTCGCACACAAGGAAAATGCTGCCTAAGCTTTCCGGGTCAGCAGCATGGCAACCCCAATGTAGCGGAACGGATATGCGTCCGGGTTCGCCATCAGCAACTCCAGCGCCTTGGTGTAAACCTTGTTAACGAGCTTGTCCCGTCCGGGGCTGTCAGGCAGGGCATTTCTTAAAACGGCTTCGGTAAATGCGCGAAAGAAATCGACGTATTGCGCTGCGTACTCTGTCAGATTGCCGTTTCGCTGAAACGCTTCGTTGAATGGAACCGGCACTTCATAGGACATGCTTTGTTCGAGCTTGAACAAGTCTGAAACCGCGTATGAGGGATCGGTTGCAGGAGTGGTCAATTCTTCCAGCGACCTCATGTAAACGGGCTGGTAATAACGCGCATAGGCATCTCTTGAGATTTCACCGTTTTCAACGAAAGCCAGAACCGCGTCATTGAGCAAGTCATAGATACCGTCGCTGGTGCTCGCATCACTGTCACGTCCAAAGACCTGAGCGATCAGTTTGCCGCCGGGAACCAACTCACGAGCACGGACTTTTAAGAAACTGGCGACGTCCTGTTTGGCAAGCTCGGCAAATGTCTGGTGATCGGTTTCGGAAACTTTCCCGTTTGACCGCACGGCGCTTGGGCCATTTGGAAAAATGTAATCAGGCAACTGTGACAGGGGACGGCGCGAGAGGAAGCCAATCGCATTGAAAGTTGTCGCCAGATGAAGAGAGCCATCGGGAACCAGCTGGTCATACATGGAGCCCGCCACAACGCAGGAAAAGACCTTTTCGCTGCCAAATACGCTCCGGCCATCTGAGCGAATGTTCAAGAGCAGCTTTGAAAAGTCGTTTGTCGGCAGATCCGAGTGGATCGTCTGGATGGAACGTGGTGTGCGAGGCAACAAGGTATCGAGCGCTTCAGCCATGACCGCAATGGAATTGTGCCCTTCTGAGCAGCCGAAGTCGGCAAGCCTGATCGTCCCATCACCTTCACCTTCAACTTCAAGAGTTGCCATTGCATTTGTGATGAGTGGAAAGACAGCTTCAATCGCACGCCATTGAGGCGCTGAGTTCTCATCATAGAAGCCGCCGCCCACCATCCCGGTTGTCGTGGCATGCGAGGCTTGTGTCGCTTTCGTGGATTGTCTGTCCGTTTCCGTCACGCAATTCACTCCACTGATCTGCACTATGTGTGTGCGCCGGCAATGAGACCCGTCAAGGATTTTTGGGGGGCAAGAGC
This sequence comes from Labrenzia sp. THAF82, assembly GCF_009363435.1. Lineage (GTDB taxonomy): Bacteria > Pseudomonadota > Alphaproteobacteria > Rhizobiales > Stappiaceae > Roseibium > Roseibium porphyridii. Next base: position 2,542,723 of record NZ_CP045354.1, read on the forward strand.
AGGACGCTATTTCGAACTTGCGCAAACGATGCGGATTTGTTGATCCATCGACGCGGAATTCGTGAGGCTTTTGGCGCAGTGATCAACGCGCCAATTCCTTCATGGCCTCCGAGAGACCCTCGACGGTCATCGGGAACATGCGACTTTCCATGAGTTCGTTCAGCATTTGTATGGAATGTGTGTAGGTCCAATGTTCTTCGCGCACGGGGTTCAACCACACTGCACTTTTGTAGAGGCCTGTCACGCGCTGCATCCATGTCGCCCCGGCTTCTTCATTCCAATGCTCGACAGACCCTCCCGGATAGGCAATTTCATAAGGGCTCATCGATGCATCGCCGACAAAGATGATCTTGTAGTCGGCCGGATATTTGTGCAGCACATCCATGGTTGGAATGCGTTCCGTGTGGCGGCGGCGATTTTCTTTCCAGACATATTCATAGAGGCAATTGTGGAAATAGAAATGCTCCATGACCTTGAATTCAGACCGCGCCGCTGAAAACAGTTCTTCGCAAACCCTGATGTGGTCGTCCATCGAACCGCCGATATCGAAGAACAAAAGCACTTTGACTGCATTGTGCCGTTCCGGACGCATCTTAATGTCCAAAAGCCCTTTATGTGCGGTAGACCGGATGGTGTCATCGAGATCAAGCTCATCTGCCGCGCCTGTTCTTGCAAAATTGCGCAGGCGTTTCAGGGTGACTTGAATGTTTCGTGTGCCGAGGAGCTGGTTGTCATCCAGATCCTTGAAGTCTCTCTTGTCCCAGACCTTGACCGCACGCCGGTGCCGACTTTCGTGCTGACCGATGCGCACCCCTTCGGGATTGTAACCATAAGCGCCAAAGGGCGACGTGCCGGCGGTGCCGATCCATTTGTTTCCGCCCTGATGGCGCTTTTGTTGCTCTTTCAGGCGTTCGCGCAGAGTTTCCATCAATTTGTCGAAACCACCCAAGGCTTCGATCTGCGCTTTCTCTTCTTCGCTCAGGTGCTTTTCTGCCAGGCGGCGGAGCCATTCTTCGGGAATGTCTTCAGAGGGAACCTCGCTCAGAAGATCAAGACCTTTGAAGACGTGTCCAAAAACGCGATCAAACTTATCCAGGTTGCCTTCATCCTTCACCAGGCAAAGGCGCGCCAGATAGTAGAAGTCTTCAACGCTTTTTTCCGCAAGATCATTGTCCAATGCTTCCATGAGCGTGAGATATTCCCGCAAGGAAACCGGAACGCCGGCAGCTTTCAGCTCAGAAAAGAAATTGATGAACATTTCAGGAAATTATCCGGCTACCGGGGGCATGTCGAGCCAATGCGCAACAGGGCCGACAGGCAACACTGTTTCAACGGGGGAGGTTATGAGCCAACCTTTGGGCGGAATCTAGTTGGTGTCTTGTGGGTCTTCCTTTTTTGCCAGAGACACCAATTCACCCATGAAGTCGGAAATTGAAGGTCCGGTTCCGGAGACGAAAGGTGCAGGTCTACAGACATCGATTGCCGCGATGCCGATGCGAGCAGTCAGGAGCCCGTTTACGACACCTTCGCCGAGCCGTGCGGACAAGCGCGCGGCCAGTCCGTGACCGAGAACCTGCGAGGCCAGGCTGTCGCCAGCCGCCATGCCTCCTGTCACCGCAAGGTGCGTGAGAACCTGCCTTGCCAAGCGCAGGAAGCCGAGTGTTCCAGGGCGTCCGCCATAAAGTGCAGAGAGGCGGCGTATGGTTCTCAGATTTTCAAAAAGGACTGCAAGGAGGTCGACCAGCGCGCGTGGGCTGACGGCCGTGACGATGGACACCCGTTTGGCGCTGTTCATCACAATACGCCTTGCTTCGAGGTCGAGCGGACCTAAGAGGTCCCGCTCCGCAAGTTTGATCAGGTCCCGGCCATCGATCACTTCACGCATGTGACCGGCCAGAGCCTTGCGACCCTGCGCCGTTTCCGGTCTGTCGCGATAAAGAGCCAAGAGTTCTTTCAGTCCACTTGTCGCGGCGCTGGCATTGTCGTTTTCAGCAGCTTCGGACAGTCTTTCACGCAACTTGTCGATTTTTCCAAGGCGCATCAGTCCGGCGACTTCACGCAAAGCCAACCCCAACAAACCGAGTGCGGCAAGCGTTGCGAGTGCAACGCCCAGCCATCCCAGCCAGTCAGTGCGGGCAAAAAGATCCCGGATCAGACTATCGACAGCCAGACCGATTGTCAGCGATACGAGGCCGGACAGCCCGATCATCAGCCACTTGCCGAATTTGAAGCCGGACTTGGGTGTGCTGGCAGTCCGTGGCAGGCGCGGTTCCTCGTCTTCCAGAAAGGCCTGGGTAATGAGTGCCTCGTCAGCCGAAGGCATCTTGTCTTCGTCGTCGGTCAGGCGAACCTTGCGGTCCTCAAGTCGAAACGCTGTCGGACGACGTCCAGCAGGGGGAGGGGTTCCGGTCATGCGAGTCGATCTCCGATCAGGAATTCCAGGGCACGGTCCAATCGAATATGCGGAAGCGACAAGGTGAGACCCTCTGCCGTTGTGTCCAGTTCCGGTGGTCTGAATCTCAGAAACTGAAGATCTGCTTGAGCAGATTGAAAGTTTGGTCGAACCCCTTCATGCAGTGATTCATCTTTGTCAAAAAGTGATTCAGGATCCTGGGGTAAGTCTCCGGGAAACATCGCGATTTCGGTTCTGCCGTCATAGGTGTCTCCGTTCAATCGCTCGCCAGGCAGGGGTGTTCCCAAAATAGCAGGCAATGCCTCGCCGCGGTGTTTGACCGTGGCTTCGCGTGTCGCGCGCACTGCAGCCATGGCCAGGACGTCGACTTCAGCGCCTTTAAACCTGGCTTTTTCTTCAGCCCTTGAGACCAGCCTCTTCAAAATTGCCTCGAGCCGGTCGTGGTCTGAGCTGTGAAGGTGATCCGCTTTGGTTGCGGCAAACAAGATCCGGTCGATGCGGCGCGTTAGGATTGACGACAACCAACTTCGCTTGCCTGGCCTGAAAGCGCCAAGCACTTCGCTGAGCGCGACCTCTAGATCTGCCACCGCGTCGGGACCGGCATTAAGGGCGTTCAAAACATCGACAAGCACGATCTGGCGATCCAGTCGGGCGAAGTGGTTGCGGAAAAAGGGGCGAACGACATGGGCTTTGTAGGCCTCATAACGCCGCTCCATCATAGAACGCAACGTGCCGGCCCGCGCTGCACCGGCGTCTGCGGGAAAGTCCAATGGTGCAAAGGTCAGGGCTGGGGAGCCGTCCAGATCGCCGGGCATGAGGAAGCGTCCTGGCGGCAGCATGGAAAGAGCGTGCGTGTCGGCTCTGCATCCGGCAAGGTAACTCTTGAATGCCGCAGAGAGTTCCTGGGCTGCCGGTTCGTTTTCCTCCGTGTCGGGTGACATTTTGCCGACGACTTCCAGAAAAGGAGACGCGATTTCAATGCGGTTTGTTGCGCGGGCGCGCTGTAAGGCTTCTGCCGAAAAAGTGGCGTAATCCTTGTTCAGCAGCGGCAGATCCAGCAGCCATTCACCGGGATAGTCGATCAAATCGACATGCAGGCGACCTGGACCCAGCTTGCGATAGAAATAGGACGCGCTCTCATAGTCTATTGTCAGCCGAAGCTCAGCAACTTGCCGGGTCGAATCCGGCCAGACCCGATCATCGACCAGGGCGCGCACGTGGGCTTCGTAGTCGAAGCGTGGAACTGCGTCATCGGGTTGCGGCTGCAGGCGGGCACCGGTCATCCTGTGTCCGGCAGCTGCGCTGAAGACAGGAAGCCGGCCGCCGTGGACCAGATTGTGGACAAGAGCGGTCAGGAAAACTGTTTTGCCCGAGCGGGCAAGTCCGGTCACCCCGAGCCTTACGCTTGGTACTGCAAGATCGGTTGCAGCATCCGCCAGGTTGGCCAAGGTAAGACGGGTTTCCTCCGTCAATGTGGTCAATGGGTTCAAAATCGCCTCCAGCGCGTTCATGTAAGCGCGGGCAGGGGCCGGATCAACGGGAAATCAGTTGGAAAAGGGTCTGAGACGACACCCTAATCTGGTTCGTCCTTGAGGTCTCTCGGTTTGACAAATCGTTCCAGGTGACCGGTTTTGGGTCCCAACTCTGACCAGTCCGCAATATCAAAGTCCAGAACAGACAGCGCTGCGGTCGGATATTTTTCTTCAAGATCAGCCAAAGCCTCCGGCGCTGCCGTGCCTGTCAAACTGAGGGCTGTATCCTCGGTGGCTGGATTGTGACCGATGACCATCAGGTTTTGCGCTCTGCCGCCATACTTGCGTATCAGCGGTGTGTAGTCGTCTTCGCTTTGCCGGTAGAGATCCGAGATGAGGTGGATCTGCGCTTCCTGCGGCAAAAACTGCAGAACGCGTGAAAGTGTTTCTCGAGTGCGCTGCGACGTTGAGCACATAATCTGATTTGGCAGGAGGCCGTTTTGTTGAAGGTAGCGACCCATTTTCATGGCTGCAGTCTTGCCGCGGCTGTTTAGTGGACGATCAATATCTTCCAGATCGTCGTCGCCCCAGTCCGACTTTGCATGTCTGAGAAGAAGTAGCCGCATGACGCTTCCAGTTGTTGGGTTGCCGTTTGGTGCCGTGCGTCAGTTCTGATCGGCCAATGCGCTTGTGAAGACTTCGATGGCCGGTCCGACTTCAGCTTCTTGAGTCGGCAGTGTATAGGAAAGCCAGAGCGTATAGTCAGCGTCTGTCCCGGAAAAATACCACAAAGTCTCGCAAAGACTTGTTGGTGTCCAGTTGCGGGTACGGAATGAAATGCCGGTGGAAGCTGCCCCGCTCAACGTGATTGGCTCAAAACCTGCTGCCTTGTAGCTTCTGGAAAAGGTAAGGGCTTCGCGACGCCCGGTGCCTTGAGTGTGTTTGCGCAACACAGCGGTGATGCCATCGCGGCCCGTGTAGATGCAGCTTGCCTGACTGACGGCATCGCCTTCCATGACTTTGATGCGCGAGAACGCACCGATCGTGTCAGGACAACGCAACCCGGTAAAATGACGAAGTCCACTGACATCACTCTGCCACCCGGCATCCTTTTCCGGTGGAACCTGTGCCACAGCCGACCCTTGCGTCACAGCGATCGCCAGAGCCAGGCCCGAAACCATACGCAGGACTGAATGCCGTTTCGACAAAAAAGTCTCCTAGGATCGTTCGCGCCGTGCCATGAAGGCAAGACGCTCGAATAGATGCACGTCCTGTTCGTTTTTCAAGAGTGCGCCGTGCAGCGGTGGTATCAGTTTGGAGCTATCTTGTTGACGAAGGGTTTCCGGATCAATGTCTTCATTTAGCAGCAATTTGATCCAGTCGATCAGTTCCGAAGTGGATGGCTTTTTCTTTAGTCCCGGCACGTCCCGCACATCATAAAAGAGACGCAAGGCTTCCGATAGCAAGCGCTGCTTGATGCCTGGAAAATGAACCTCGACGATATCGGTCATGGTTTCGGCGTCCGGGAACTTGATGAAATGGAAAAAGCACCGGCGAAGAAAGGCGTCCGGCAGGTCTTTTTCATTGTTGGAAGTGATGATCACGACCGGACGCTGCCTGGCACGAACCGTTTCGCCTGTCTCGTAGACGTGAAATTCCATCCGATCGAGTTCGAGGAGCAAATCGTTCGGGAACTCGATATCTGCTTTGTCGACCTCGTCAATCAACAGCACGGGTCTTTCAGGCGCTTCAAAGGCATCCCAAAGTTTGCCCCTTCGAATGTAATTTTTGATGTCCTTGACCCGCTCGTCCCCAAGTTGACTGTCGCGCAATCGGGATACTGCGTCGTATTCGTAAAGCCCCTGTTGAGCTTTGGTCGTCGATTTGACGTGCCATTCTATCAAGGGCGTGTTCAGACTTGCCGCCACCTGCTGTGCGAGGACGGTCTTGCCGGTTCCCGGTTCACCTTTGACCAGGAGTGGCCGTTCAAGTGCTATCGCAGCATTGACTGCGATCCTCAGATCCTCGGTCGCGACGTAGTTTTCAGTTCCCTCAAAGCGCATTTGGTCGTCCGTTCAACTTGAATTTCCGGCGAAAGTGACAGGACGTTGAGAAGGACGCAAGCCCACAAAAGGAATGCAATGGGGCCTGGCTTCAAGCGGACAGACTTGCCCATCGCGGGGGGAAGAAATTGCCTTCCTGTCCGATCCTTGCCGGGGTGATGGACTGCCGCTTACACTATTGAAATGAGTTAAATTACTGGAAAATATATATTTTTCTTGAAGTGTGTGAGTTGGCACGTCCCTTGCGGGTATGTGGCGGATTATGGGCGCAAGCCCGCGTCAGCAGTGCCCGAGCTATCAAGAGGACCGAATATGGGTATTTATGGGGCTATCAACTCAGCCGTTTCCGGACTGGCTGCGCAGGCAACAGCACTGGAAAACATTTCCGGTAATGTTGCCAACTCGCAGACCACCGGTTTCAAGCGGTTGGATACTACCTTCTCCGATCTTGTGTCCGGTGGCGGTGCCACGCAGGCTGCGCAGGTTTCCGGTACGACCTTTGCCACATCGCGCGCAACCAACACAGTGCAGGGCGATATCACGTCTGTCGATGTGGACACCTACATGGCGATTAACGGCGAAGGCTACTTTGTCGTGACGCAGGCATCGGATGTTGTCGATGGGTCGACAACCTTTGCCGATGAGACCTATTACACCCGCGCGGGCGACTTCGAGCGGGATAAGGAAGGTTATCTGATCAATGCGTCAGGCTATTACCTTCAGGGTTTCCCGCTTGATCCGGACACTGGCAATGCCATTGGCGACAATCCAACAGTTGTCCGAATCGAGAATCAGCCGCTCTCGGCATCTGCGACAACCACCGTTGAATATCAAGCCAACCTTCCGCGCATTCCGGACACGACCGACTATGACGGCACTACTGATGCGTCCGCCCTTTTGGATGCAGGTGTCGGTACCAGTGACATTGCTGTGGCGGATGAGCAAGACTTTCTCGATACTTCCGTTTCTGGCGGTTCGATTACCATTTACAATGAAAATGGTACTGCGATGAATGTCGAAGTTCGCTATGCAAAAACGGCGAACTACAACTCAACCGGTCCGGTCTTTGATGAGTGGACGATGTATATCGGCTCCGGAGGCGATGCGACCAACGCCTGGTACGACGTAGGTGATGTCACCTTCGATACAACAGGTGAGCTGAACGGTATGACAGCTGGCTCTATCGGCACTGTCAACGGTACCAGCGACGGCTTCACAATTGCGTCTCTCAATATCGGCGGAACGACTGCAGCGAATGTTGAGTTCTCCTTCGCTAATGGGTCGTTGACGCAATATTCAGATCCCGATGGAACGACGAGTTCTGTGTCCCTCGATCAGGACGGCTATCCTGCCGGTGAACTGACCGGCGTTGCGGTGGACGAATCCGGCCGCGTTATCGCCAGTTACTCCAACAGTCAGCAACGCGCGGTTTATGAAATCCCATTGGCGACTTTCGAAGCTGAGCAGAACCTTCGGCGTGTCGACGGTGCCGGTTTTGCCGCCACAACGTCCTCCGGCGAGGCGGACTTGACCGGTGGTGGTCAGATCCTGGCCAAAAAACTCGAACTTTCCAATGCCGACATTGCCGATGAATTCTCGAAGCTGATCGTTACTCAGCAGGCCTATTCGGCAAATTCGCGGATTGTTACGTCCGCGGACGAGATGTTGGACAGCGCGCTCAACATGGTCCGGTAAGACCATCAACGCCGGCGGGTCTGCCCGCCGGCTTTTCTGGCTAAGTCGCAGCGTTTTACGAAGGAGAAGCCGCCATGGGTCTGATGAGTGCCATGAATACCGCGGTCTTCGGGATTCAATACAATCAGCGTCAGTTGGATGTAACGGCAACCAACATCGCAAACGCGGATACAGCCGGGTATTCCAAGAAAACGATTTCAGCCGAGGTTTATTTCGATGGGCTCGGCAACGTAGCTGGTATGAATGCGACGGAAGTCCGTCGCGTCATGAACGAATATGTTCAAGCCGACTACTTCAATTCTTTGTCGGATACGAACTACGCAAAACAAATCAACGACTTTACAGACCGTCTCGACGATATTTTCGGTACGATCAATGACAGCAGTAGTCTGACATCCCTTGCCGGACAATTGTCCTCCGCATTGTCTGTCCTGATCAATGATCCGGGAAATTTTGCGGCCCAGAATGATGTTGTGTCGATTGCAGATTCCTTCGCAAGGCAACTCAACAGCTCATACGAGCGCATTGACGATCTGCGTCAGGAAGCCGACAACGCACTTTCAACACAGACCGACACCGTCAACGGGCTTTTGAAGAGCATCGAAGACATCGATGATGCTATTCGAGATGCCTATCAGTCCGGCATTTCGACCGCTGACATGGAAGACGAGCGGGATCGGCTGGTCGAGCAGCTTTCAGGGTATCTTGATGTCAATGTCTCCAAAGGCGCAAACGAGACCTTGTTCATCCAGACAGCTGATGGGCAGCAGCTTTATGCGGACAACCAGGCCTCCACACTGAGCTTCACACCGTCCCACATCCTGCGGCCGGGAGAACCCGGCAACACGGTAATGGTAACGACACCTGGCGGCACGTCGTATGATCTGATCGCTGCCTCGAACTCTGGCGCAATGGTGGCGACGGCGGAGCTGCGTGACGACATACTTGTCGAGGCTCAGGCGCAGCTGGACACGATCGCCGCGGAAATGTCTCTGGCATTTTCCAACGTGACCGTTGAGAGTAGCGACGTCACCGTTGGCCTGGACAGCGGTTTTGATTTGGATGTCTCTGCGCTTCAGTCAGGCAATACAATTACCCTGGAGTACACGGACACTGGCGGTGTCGCCCAAACGGTAACATTGGTTGCTGTTGAAGATGCGTCGCTTTTGCCGCTCGACAATTCAGCAACCGCCAATCCGAATGACACAGTATTCGGGATAGACATTTCAAGCGGAACACCGTCGACCTACATCACCAACATCGTCGCCGCACTTGGCAGCACAGGCTTGCTGGTCAGCAACAACGGTTCCGACGAGTTGCGTGTCCTTGGCGATAATACAGGTCCGACCACAGTTGAAAGCCTGAATGCAAATGTGACTGTGACCGCCAATAGCGATCAAGGCCTTGGACTGGCAATCTTTGTCGATAGCCGGGATTCCCCTGTTGAGTTCACCGACGCGCTGGAAGATGGCGGTCAAAGGCTCTCCTACGCGAACAGCATCGCGATCAATCCAGATCTCTTGGCCGACAGTGCACTGCTGGTCAATTACCAGACAACCCCGACTGCAAATACTGCCAATGATCCGGCGCGTGCCCAGTTTCTCGCTAGTGCCCTAACATCGTCATCGACCTATTTCGATCCTGACACAGGCATCGGTAGCGGCTCTACCCCATTCCAGGGCAGTGTCATCGATTTCGTCAATCAGACAGTTTCGTACCAGGGAAACCAGGCTGAAGACGCTGCGACCTATGCAAAGTCAAAAGAGACGCTGACCATGAACCTCGCGATCCGCTACGAAGAGAGCTATGCGGTCGATCTGGATACAGAACTAGCCTTCATGGTTCAGCTGGAAAACGCCTACGCGGCCAATGCCCGCGTGATGCAGACCATCAACGAGCTCTTCGATGAGCTTCTGAATATCGTCTAAGGTTTAGTGTAATGCCTGTCTCGTCCATTACCACATCCCGGACTTACCTGACCCAGCAGCTGGGTGCGCTGAATGACAAGCTTGCGGAAAAGACTACGCAGCTTGCAAGCGGCAAGGTGGGATCGACCTACGGAGAAATCGGCGACCGGCGCTTGCTCGATATCGAGTTGACCCAGAAAGTCAGCATGATCGAAACCTATCAGCAGACGATCACGGTCGCGAACCTTCATCTGGAAACGGCGACGATGTCGCTGGAACGGCTCGAAGACATCCGGCGAGATGCCAAATCGGCGCTCGATACCAATGACTTTGTCATTCAAGACGACGGACAGACGCAAACGCAATCCCGTGCCGAGCTGCTGTTGAGCGAGACCCTGAATATTCTGAATACCGAGATCGCTGGCTATTATGTGTTTGGCGGCACGGATTCCGTCAACGATCCTGTGGTACCGCTCGATGACATCTTGAACGGGTCAGGGTCGCTGTCAGGACTGCGCGACTACATGGACGAGTTTGCGTCGGCTAACCTTGGGTCTGGCAACACCGGCAGAACGACGACCTCCGCTTTGACCACGAATTATGCAGGTCTGGTGCCGACGGATTCCACCTTCACGATCGCTGAGGACGGAGCGCACGACTTCGGATTTGATATTGCCTCGGTGACGTCCACACTTTCCAATGTCGCTATCACCGGTCCGCTGGCAGCCGATCCGGACAGTTTCGATGTACAGTTTACCGGTCAACCAGCCTTGGGCGAAACCATTTCCGTAGAACTAAGCCTGCCGCCCGATCACACCGAGACCATCTCGATTGAGTTCACTGCCGCTTCAAATACGGAAGAGGAGGGGACCTTTCAGATCGGTGCCGATCTTGAAGAGACTGCCCAGAACCTGCGAGACGCGCTGGCTACCGAGATCGAAGCACAAGCGCAAACAACGCTGCGGGCTGTCTCAGATGAATGGGCGGCAGAAGAGTTTTTCAGCACCTACAACGGTGAGGAGCCCCAGCGCATCGACGGCCCGCCCTATGACACGGCAACCGCACTGACTGCGGGTGGATCGACAACGGTGGAGTGGTACACCGGTCGCAATACAACAACAACAGACCCGAGAACCGACAAGAATGCTGTCGTCGACCGCAATCTAACTGTTGAATACGGGATGCGCGCGAACGAAACGCCTCTCAAGGAGTTGGTGCAGTCCCTGGCCGCATTTGTCGCTGCCGACTTTTCTGGCGGAACCCAGACTGACGAAGAGTACTACAACGCGCTTTCTTCGAAACTTCGGACCACGCTGCAACCACCAGGTGTCGATCAATCGGGGATCGTCGATATGTCGACAGATATTGCCATCTCCTACCGAACCGCATCCATGACCAACGACCGTCACGTTCAAATCAAAAGTAGCTACGAGGGAACGATTGCAGAGATTGAAGGTGTCGACAAAGATCAGCTGGCGGCAGAAATTCTGACATTGCAAAACAATATCGAAGTTTCCTACAGGGCATCGTCGATTGTATTCAATCTGAGCCTCTCCGATTATCTCTGATCAGCTGTTCCGGGATCAGCGGACAAGTCTGAAGCAAACAGGAATTAAAAAAAGGCCAGTCGCTGTGCGCACCGGCCTTTTTTGATTTTGAAACTGTTTGCCTATTCGGGTTGGGCTCTTAGGCCTTCTGCAATGGCTCTGTTGATGCTGATAAGCGAAGAAACCTTGTTAGGGTCATCTGAAGACATCACACTCACGGTTTGCCTGAAAACGAAAACGCCCAGTGATGCGATGTTGTTTTTGATGTCCTGAGGCAACTGACTTTCAGCGCCAGTCGCAGACGTTACGAGAATTGTCCAAAGCTTTCGATTATAGGTGAGCACGTCGTCCTTTTCCGCGAGGGAGGCGTCTGCCCATTCATCCTTGATCAATTGAAGCCGGGCTGCGGCTTTCATCAGCAGATTCGCTTCCAGTTCCCTCGGTGACACTGCCACCTGGCTGGTCTTCTGATAAGCCTGCGCTGCCTGTTTGTACATGACCGATCAGCGTCCCTTCATACTCAATGAGCTTGCGTGCTTCTTTCAGTGCTTTATAGAAGGCGCCGGTTAGGATGGCGTTACTAATTCTTGTAACGTATGGAATCGTACTCGGTGCGGCCTTCACGATATCGTTGACGAGGGTGAAGTAGTTCTCCTGAATCCTCTCCAAGTCGGTAGACAAATACATCAGCTGCACGGCCAAATAGACCCGTTTGGCTGGCGTATCCGCAGTGGCCGGCGTGAGAATGTCCTTTTCTCGCAGAATAGGTGCCTGGCCTTCGATAAAAAGGCGAGTCCGCTGGTTATCATTCGTAATGACACTGTCACCAATGATAATTCGCTCGCCCGGTTTTAGCTCGACCTTGAGCGCCATTCTGTGACCTCCACACATGAGTATCGCCATGAAACGTTAACGAATTGGTTAACGACCATCACTGATACCTTAATGAAATTTACCAACTGTGTTAACCAAACAGGCTCAATACGCTCTGATCTGCCTGGTTCGCGAGGGACAGAGCAGTCGAGGAGAGCTGCTGGCGTGTCTGCAGAGCCAGCATGTTGGCACCTTCTTCGTTCATGTCGGCAATGGTGAGCTCACCTGCGCCAACCTCAAGCGTATTGATCAGGTTCTGGGTGAAATCGGTTCGTACTTCAACAGTCGATAATGATGTACCCATCGCACGTGCAGCGTTCCTTAGTTCATCGAGAGCTGCGTTAATTGCCTGAAGCGTTCGGTCGATATCGGTGTCGGTTTTGAACTCCGAAGCAGCAGCCGACAGACTAACAGTGCCGGTACTGGCTCCAAGCGTTCCCCTATTGAAATCCGAGTTGTTACTGGTGATGTCGAACGACACTTCACCGATCAAACTTATGCTGCCGCCAGAAAAAGACGCGTCCAATCCTTTGACATTGTCAATGAAACTGACAAGGTCACTAACGGTTGTTTCATCGTCAATTTCCAAAGAGGCTGGTTCAAACCCGTTGCCGTCCGTAATGGTAATGGTGTCGCCAGCCTGAAAACCACCTGAAGAAACGAGCGTTGAGGACGCGGTCAAAGCAGAAACTGATAGCGAGGTCGTACCTGTTGTGGCATCGCCACCATTCGTTTGAGAACCGCCGCCTGCAGTGTTCTTCTGGATTGAAACCGTATTGTCGAGACCGGATGTAATGGAGATGGAATCCGTAGATTCATCGAATGTTGCATGGACACCGTTCAGTCCGTCCAGGGCATCAACGTAGTCTTGAACAGTTGTAATTGTGGTACCCACAGTCAGCGATGTGGTTCCGGAACTGTCCACGATTGTCACAACATCACCAGCTGACCAAGCGCCAAGGTCAGTCAAGTTTGAAGATGCTTGTAACCCGGAAAGCGAAATGGTTGCAGTGCCACCAAAGATATCAAATGCAGAAGTTCCTGTTCCACCGGGGTCAAGATCGTCCAGATTAAGCCCGTCATCGAGCGAAGCGTCTGTAAAGTCGACTGGTTCGACTGTCAGGTTCGACGTGCTGTCTTCGTTGAAGATAACTTCAAGTTCGTTGCCAGCGCCTGCTAGAAGGTTTTTACCCTTGTAGCTGGAATCGCGGGCCATGTCCTCGATTTGCTCAAGGAGATCATTGTACTGACTTGTAAACTGCTTGCGCTCGTATTCGCTCGACGTTTGAAGCGCTTGGTTGGCGATCGCTTTGGCCGATTCAACCAGTTTTGTGATCGATGTGATGCCCTTATCCGCAGCGCGAATGGTTTGAACGGCCTGCCCCATGTTGTCCAGAAGATTGGAAAGATCGCTGGCTCTGTCATTTAGTGACTGTGCCGTAAAGAACGAATTGGGGTTGTCGAGTGCCGTGTTGACTTTCAGCCCCGTGGCCAGCCGCGTTTGCGTTACTGATTGAAGGTCGGCTGTTTGCTTGAGCGACAGGAGATTGTCCCGGACCGCGCTGGAAAGAACAATATCAGGCATGAGACTTCACCGTTTTTCCTATTCAGTACACTCAAAGGGGCGTTCTTGATTTTTCAAGATGAGTTCGCACCCTGGTCGTAAATCTAAATGGAAAGTTAAGCGGTCATGCACTCATTAACCTGCTGTAAATAAAAGTTACCAAAAGCTTTCTTTTAACGTGTTGATTTTTCGTGTGATTTTTTTGAGTCGAAATTCAGTAATCGAGAACAAAAACAAAAACGGCGGACCGAGGGCCCGCCGTTTCTGATTGTCAGCTTGTGAGTCGTGCGTCTGACTGATTCTCTTTTTATTAGAAGAGAGATAGCACTGTCTGATCCGCCTGCGATGCGAAGGACAGTGATGTCGAAGCCAGCTGCTGCCTGGTCTGAAGCGCCAGCAGGTTTGCACCTTCTTCGTTGGTATCAGCCAAGGTCAAGAGACCTGCACCTTCCTGCAAAGTATTGATCATCGTCTTTGTGTAGTCTTGACGGATCTCAACAGTCGAAAGATTTGTACCGAATTCAGAAGCCTGGGATCTCAAATTTGAGAGCGCAGTGTTAAGGCGGTCTACGACGCGGTTGATGTCATTGTCAGTGGCAAAGCCACTGTCACTTAGTGCTGCGACGCTGACACCAGTGGTGTTCGCTGTAAAGGCGGAAGACGCGAAGTCGGTGCTGTCACTTGTCAACGACAAATCTGTGTCCGACTGGATCGATAGCAGGCCGGAGCCGGTGTCGAATGAAGCGTTGACACCATTGAAGTCATCAATGAAGTCTTCCAGATCCTGAACGGTGGTATCCGCTTCAATTTCGAGCGAGCCGAGTTCGAAGTCGTTGCCGTCAGTCAGTGTCAAGGTATCGCCAACAGCGAAGGAGCCGCTGTCTGCAAGAACGGCGGTATCAGCCGCAAACGCCGTTGCCGCAACCGTGGCAAATGATGCGCCTGCTGTACTCGTGCTGAAGGAAAGGTCTTCATCACTATAGACAGTCAGCTCACCATTGGTCTCGTCAAACTCAGCACGGACACCTGCGATACCGTTCAAGTTGTCGATCAGGTCTTGAACCGTCACGCCTGCGGTAGCTTGCAGAGTGCCACCTGTAACAGCGGCCGGCGTCGCGGCTCCGTCAAAGAGCGTCAGCGTTGCGCTTGCCGCGATCAGAGTGGAGTCGGACAAGGTTGAGCTTGAATTCAGGCTTGGTCCACCGGTTGAAGATTCAAGCGTAATGGTGGTTTTTCCGCCTTGAAGTGTGAAGGAGGTAGCGCCTCCCTGACCTTCTGCAAGATCTGTAAGGTTCAGGCCGTTCGAAAGCGTGGTGTCAGTATAGTCAACAGCTTCGATGGTCAATTTTGACGTCGAGTCTTCGTTGAAAATCGTTGTCAGGTCGTTTCCGTCGCCAGCGAGCAGGTTTTTGCCCTTGTAGGAGCTGTCCTTCGCAACGTCTTCGATTTGCTCCAGGAGATCGTTGTACTGTTCTGCGAAAGTCTTCCGCTCATACTGACTTTGTGTCTGCAGTGCCTGGTTGGCTTTTGCTTTCGCAGTTTCGACAAGGTCGGTGATAGTCTGGATACCTTTGTCGGCCGCCTTGATGGTCTGAAGCGATTGGCCCATGTCATCCAGAAGATTGCCCAAGTCACTGGCGCGGGAATTCAGGCCGGATGCAGTGAAGAAGGAATTCGGATTGTCCAGCGCGGAGTTCACTTTCAATCCAGTCGCCAGTTTGTTCTGGACGCCGGACATCATGTCTGCGGTGGATTGAAGCGTGAGAAGGTTCTGCCGCACGGCAGCTGACAGGGTGATGTCCTGCATCTGATAATTCCCTTTCCTGGGTCACAATGTACTTCTGCTCTTCCTGAGCAGGTTGATTAGGATCATCTCCTGTTAACCCTAATCATTGGTTAATTGGATCGCATTATAGGGTTAACGAGGTGTTAACGCCTTGAAGTCGATAGCGATTTTGGAAAGGATGGGGGGAGAGGGCAGCTTTTGCGAACAAAGTGCCTAAAAGCAAAAAAGGCGAGCCGAAGCCCGCCTTTTCAGTGATATTTTTGTGTCTGACTTAGAACAGTCGCAGCACGTTCTGGTCTGCCTGAGCTGCCAGAGACAGCGAAGTAGAGGCAAGAGATTGCTGGGTCTGAAGGGCCAGCAGGTTTGCACCCTCTTCGTTTGTATCTGCCAGTGTCAGTTTACCGGCACCTTCTTCCAAGGTGTTGATCAAGGCATTCGTAAAGTCCTGCCGATTCTCAACAATGGAGAGGTTGGTACCAAAAGTAGAGGCTTGAGCACGTAGCGTGTTCTGAGCACTCGTCAGGCTGTCCAAAGTGGATTCGATTTTTGAATCTGATGAGAAGCCGTTCGTCGTTGAGTGAGTGGACGAAATGGCCGTGAAACCACTTGCATCCGAATCAACGGTGACTTCATAGTCCGCAGTAATCGCAACCGAACCGGCCGAGAAAGTAGCGCTTACATCAGCACTGCTGTCGTCGAGGAAGTCAGTAAGATCTTGAACAGTAGTGGACGCAGTAATTTCCAGGGAACCGAGTTCCGTTCCGGTGCTGTCTGTCAGGGTCAGCGTGTCCCCGGCAGTAAAGTCATCGTCTGAAACGAGCGTGTCACCTGCAGTCAAAGCTGTGGTGGCCGTACCGTTGGTCAAGGCAATGGACGCGGTGCCACTGTCCCCGGATGCTAGGTCAGAGAGACTGAGCCCGGTCGAGCTGGAAGTGTCAGTAAAGTCGACAGCAGAAATCGACAGTGAAGACGTACCATCTTCATTGAAGATAACCGACAGATCGTTACCTGTACCACCCAGCAGGTTCTTGCCCTTATAACCGGAATCTTTCGCCAGATCCTCGATCTGGGTCAAGAGTTCGTTGTATTCAGAAGCAAATTGCTGGCGTTCTGACTGGCTGGATGTCTGCAGAGCCTGGTTGGCCTTCGCTTTCGCTGCATCCACAAGATCTGATATCGCACTGATACCTTTGTCGGCTGCCTTCAATGTCTGAACCGATTGGCCCATGTCGTCCAGCAGGGTCGACAAGTCGTTCGCACGGTTTTCCAGACCTTTAGCCGTGAAGAATGAATTCGGATTATCAAGGGCCGAATTCACTTTCTTGCCCGTTGCAAGTTTTTCCTGCACGGAGCTCATCAGCTGAGAAGTGGATTGAAGTGCGTTAAGGTTCGAGCGCACAGCACTCGAAATAGTAATGTCTGGCATTTTGTTTCCCTTCTAGGAATACGAGATACTCAAACCCTTCCTGGGTTCGGGAAACATCAAGCCGCCTATCTAGGAAACAACCTGTAAAGATATTTGGTTAGCGCTATTTAACCTTAATACTTGGTAAGCAAAGAGAAGGCGGCGAACCTTTCGGTCGCCGCCCATAATGTTCCTTCTGCTGAAGGCGAGGGGCTTAGAAGAGCCGCAGCACGTTCTGGTCTGCCTGTGCTGCCAGGGACAGCGAGGTAGAAGCCAGTGTCTGCTGAGTCTGCAGAGCCAGAAGGTTTGCACCTTCTTCGTTAGTGTCCGCCAGGGTCAACTTGCCAGCACCTTCTTCCAAAGTGTTGATCAAAGACTTGGTGAAGTCCTGTCGGTTCTCAACAATGGAAAGGTTTGTACCGAACGTTGAAGCCTGAGAACGAAGAGTGTTCTGTGCGCTTGTCAAACTGTCCAGAGTCGACTCGATCTTGGAGTCTGACGAGAACCCATTTGTCGTTGAGTGTGTTGTGGACACTGCAGTGAAGCCGCTGGCATCTGAATCAACGGTGACTTCATAGTCAGCCGTGATGGCAACCGAACCCGCCGAGAAAGAAGCGCTGACATCAGTGCTGCTGTCATCGAGGAAGTCGGTCAGGTCCTGAACCGTGGTAGATGCTGTGATTTCCAGAGAGCCGAGCTCTGTGCCGGTGCTGTCCGTCAAGGTCAGCGTATCACCTGCTGTGAAATCATCATCGGACACCAGTGTGTCACCGGCGGTCAGGGCTGTCGTAGCTGTACCATTGGTCAGAGCTATGGAAGCTGTACCGCTGTCGCCAGCTGCAAGGTCCGATAGATTCAAGCCAGCTGAGCTGGTTGTATCTGTGTAGTCAACGGACGTGATCGACAGCGAAGAAGAACCATCTTCGTTGAAGGTCACCGAAAGGTCGTTGCCGGTTCCGCCAAGCAGGTTTTTGCCGCCGTAACCAGCATCACCCGCCAAATCTTCAATCTGCGTCAGAAGTTCATTGTATTCTGAAGCATATTGTTGGCGTTCTGACTGGCTGGACGTTTGCAGAGCCTGGTTCGCCTTTGCTTTCGCTGCGTCAACCAGGTCCGAAATCGCGCTGATACCTTTATCCGCTGCTTTCAGGTTCTGAACCGACTGGCCCATGTCATCGAGCAGGGTGGACAGGTCGTTTGCACGGTTTTCAAGGCCTTGGGCCGTGAAGAAAGAATTCGGATTGTCCAGAGCCGAATTCACTTTTTTGCCGGTTGAAAGCCGTTCCTGCACGGAGCTCATCAGCTGAGAAGTAGCCTGAAGAGAATTGAGGTTCGTGCGCACCGCGCTAGAAATGGTGATATCACCCATCACAGAGTTCCTTCTGTAGTATTGACGCCATTCTTCCTGAATGACTTGGGAACACTGTCAGTTAAACTTATATCGAATCCTAAGTAATTTGGTTAGTGCGTTTTAACTTTAAGTATATGTAAAAAAATATAGTTAACTTGCTTGGTTAATTCTTATTTTTTACTTATAGTTAAGGTAGAGTAAACAAGCTGATTCATAAGAAGAATCAGGGTGTTTTATTCTTAATTCAAAAAGTGGGGGGAGGGATTTGCCGGAAAGAGTGCTGTCAGATTCAGTGCCGAGATAATCTTGAAACCGACTAACAAGCGTCGATGTACGCACCTGTCCGCGACTTTACTCCCGCGGAGAGCAGCTCTGCACAGTGCTGTTAGCGTGACTTGAGGGCGATAGAATGCGTGCGAACTTCTTGTTAGGCCGTGCGTTCTAGGATCTGAGATCTAGGGGAGGGCTGCTGCTGATCCATTGTTTCTGCGTATGCGCGCAGCCTGCGAAGGGTTTCGCTTGGAACCTGGCGCACGACTTCACCTGTGTCGATGTTTGTGGCGACATAGATGAAGCTGCCGCTTTCCGGATCGGCAACATTTCGTCTCTCGAGCCGTTGAGCCTTGTCTTCAAACAAAGAACGCTCATTCTCATAAGTCGCAGATCGTTGACTGCCGGAAGATTCGCTAGACGGCGTAACTGTCTCTTCAGCAGGCAACTCGGTTGCCGCAGCAGATTGGTTTCTTTCCGGAGCCCGTGTAGCCGGCGTGATCGCCGTGTAGGTCGGCGATGGCGGCCGGGCAATTCCCGTATCCAACATCTTTCCCTCCGGGTTACGAAATACAAATACCCGTTACCTATGCAAGATAACGCATGGGAATGAATCCTCCGTTAACGGAATGATTAGATTTGGATAGACCTTTGCGTTGCAGGTTGTAGGTGTTCCTGATTCGTTGCTGTGCTTGGTTGCAGAGGAAAGTGCGCCTCAGGGAAACCTTCTGTCCACACGCTTGAACAAAAAGGCTCTCCGTAAGAGAGCCTTGTATTTGTTTGCAATTTTTGTTTCGCAGGAACGTGCTACCGGCCTATAGCGCTTGATTGACCGCGATGCCTCGCGCTGATTGTGGGCCCTCGGGAGCTGCGCCGGTTCGGCCATATGTGGTTGGAGCGGTGGCGTTTTTAGCTCCCGCTGCCTTGGCAACAGTTGCGACCAGATTGGTGGCGACGTCCCGTGCCGTCGACAACACAGCCAAGTTTATTCTGAGAACCGGCTGAAACTCCCCATGCTGTCTTCTCAGGGACTGAGTGGCTGCCGGGGCGAGGTTGCCAAGAGCTACGGCATGTTCCTTGGCGGTCATCATTCCGCGCGTATATTCGTGGATCAGCCGTGCCTTGTCCGCTTGCAGCTCACCGGCTTCTTTCAGTTTCCCGGCTCTGACAAGGTCGGTTTCCATCTCTATCACCGACAGAAGTGCTTCCATTGTGCCAGACAATGCAGAGCAAAAGCCTTCGGCTTCTTGAGGACTGCTCGGCCGATCAAGGGAAAACGGGAAAGAAGTGTTGTTCGGTTGAGCTGTCATCTGGACCCCTCCTGCAGAGCAATCAGTTCGCGTTCGACACTGTCGGCCAGCCCGATGCCGCCGGATTCAGCGATCGTACGAGCGTATTCGTCAATCAAGAGGCTTTGCCACGCATCTGCCCCATGACCCTTGCCCCAGGTTCCACCTTCGCCGAGCCCGGTGAACATGTTCTGAAGCATTGTGTTCAGGAACACGGCTTCGAATTCTTCAGCCGCCTGGCGGACTTCTGTCTTGTCAGAGGTAACGTTGTTTTGAGGATTGGTTTGCGGTGGCAGTTGGTTCAGAGCGGTCGAAAAAAGTTCCATGATTACAGCACCTCGATATCCGCTTGAAGAGCACCAGAGGCTTTGATTGCCTGCAGGATTGAAATCATGTCACGAGGGCCGATGCCCAGGGCATTCAATCCGTCAACAAGTTGCTTCAAAGTGACTGTTTCAGGAACGATCGCGAGCTTTGTTCCATCCTCGTCCACACCAACCTCCGAGCGCGGCACAACTGCTGTCTGACCGTTTGCGAAGGGAAGAGGTTGAGATACTTGCGGCGATTCTGCAATCGTTACAGTCAAGTTGCCCTGAGCGACCGCAACCATCGAGACCTTCACATCCTGCCCCATCACGATAATGCCGGAGTTTTCATCGATCACGATCCGGGCTGCCAAATCCGGTTCGACAATCAACTGTTCGATGTCGGTCAAAAGATCGACAATATTGCCATCGTATTGACGTGGAAGATCAAGGCGAACTGTCGAGGGATCCAACGGTTCCGCCGTTGGCATGCCGATGAGTTCGTTGATGGAAAGTGCGATCCGGCGCGCCGTTGTCAGGTCGGGATTGCGAAGGGCGAGACGCAGCGTAGTCAGAGACGCGAGCCTGAACTCCAGTTCCCGTTCAACAAGGCCGCCGTTTGCGATCCGGCCAGATGTTGGCACGCCGCGCACCACAGACGCTGCATCGGCCTGGGCGGAGAAGCCACCGATTGCAACGGATCCTTGTGCAATAGCATAGACTTCGCCATCGGCGCCAACCAGCGGCGTCACAAGGAGCGTTCCACCTTGCAGCGATTCAGAATCGCCAAGTGCACTCACATTGACGTCTATCCGGGTTCCTTGCGTGGCAAAGGGCGGCAGGTTTGCCGTAACCATCACTGCCGCGACCGTGTCGGTATTCAGATCCACGTTTCTTGTGTTGACGCCCAACCGTTCAAGCATTGCCTGCAGGCTCTGCTGGGTAAACGGGGCATTGTTAAGCGAGTCGCCGGTGCCGTTCAGGCCGACAACAAGACCGTAGCCGATCAACTGGTTTTCACGAATTCCCTCAAAGTCGGCGATATCCTTGATCCGGGAAGCCGCTGACGCCGGCGTCAAAAGCCAGACGGTCACTGCGCAAAGGACCATAAACAGCAGCGTAAGCTGCGTTTTCCATCCAGAATGTGTTTTGCCCGACTGTCGCATAAGCTGTTTCTGATCCGTCTCGTAAACCCTGGTCAAACTTGGCGGTTCGCTTGTTTGCCAATTGCGTAATGCGAGAGCCGTGCCAGTTTTCCAAGTGTGTTCGGACATGGATAAAAAATGACGGGATTCTGCGCCGGATGCTGGTATGTTTGTGGCGATATCCACGCAAACTTCATGTATTGAGTTGATGAAACACCTTGTGGGCCCGGCAAATATTGCCTGATGTGCAAGGACTCATTTACCCTTACCGGCAGAATCTGACAGGCTCCGGGAACGCGCAATCAACTTGGTGCCATTTGTGCCGCAAGGCGGACTGGAAGAACCAATATGCGGATTACAGGCAATAAACCGATCACAGGCGTGCAGGGCAGGGGCGCAAAAAAGCGAACCGACGCAGGTTCGGATAGTTTTGCGCCTGATTTGGGTTCTGAGGTAACTCAAAGCGCGCAAACTGCAGGCGGCGCGGCAATCCAGGGGATGGACGCATTGCTCGCCTTGCAGGAAGTCGATGCGCTTTCAGAGCGGCGCAGGAAAGCGGCCAAACACGGACATCAGCTGTTGGATAACCTTGAAACTCTGCGGGCCGACCTTCTTGGAGGACATCTATCTGAAGACCGCCTGGAGTTGCTGTCTCGTCAGGTGTCGGACCGCCAGAATAGCGGCGATCCGCAGGTCGATTCGGTTCTTGAAGAGATCGAATTGCGAGTGAAAGTGGAACTTGCAAAGCTCGGCCGATTCCCGGATTGAAGCCCATCGTCCCAAATCAAAATTTCCATATAAATGCGTGCAATTCGGTGCAACAGGTTGAAAGTTATTAACTTTCTTTAATCTGTGTTTTCGCAAATGAACCGTTGTCGACTGGAGGAACCGGCTATATATTGCGCCCGGCATAACGGTAAACCGGAGCTATCGATGACGGTTGAAATTGAGTCTGAATATCGACCCTCGGAAGACGAGCCGTTCATGAACGACAGGCAGCGTGAGTATTTTCGAAACAAGCTGCTTGCCTGGAAGGAAGAGATCCTGAAAGAGAGCAAAGAGACGCTCACAAATCTTCAGGAAGAAAGCCAGAACCATCCCGATTTTGCTGACCGTGCGTCGTCTGAAACGGATCGCTCGATTGAGCTGCGTGCCCGGGACCGTCAACGGAAACTGATTTCGAAGATCGATGACGCTTTGGAACGTATTGCGGACGGGAGTTATGGCTATTGCGAGGAGACTGGCGAACCGATTGCAATTCGGCGCCTGGAAGCTCGACCGATTGCGACCCTGTCCATTGAGGCTCAGGAAGCGCATGAACGTCGGGAAAAGGTCTATCGCGACGACTGAATTCCGGAAAACGGCCGATCCGCTGAACTACAAGGCGGATCCGAAAGACTTTCAGAACCTTCCCTAAACGGGAAGGTTTTTTTTGTTCTGATGTCCGAATGTCGGACCCATGGCACGTGGCAACTGATATTGCTCACGTCGCACAGGAAAGCCCGGGCGGGCCTTCAAGCCCGCCCAAGTGGTCTGATGACAGCTTGCTCAGAAACTGAGAGAGCAAACCTACAACTCTCCAATGTCAGAGCTTGATGCGATACTGAGCGAAACCGTCTGTTCCGTCGCCAGCAGGCTCAATGCTGACACCTTCAACGGAACCGGCATGCTCAGTACCGCCTGGACCCGTTTCGAACAAAACCGTGGTTTCCGGCACAGGTTTGAATGACCAGTTTGCATCCGCAGACGGGTTGATGGTGCCCTGTTCGACGATAAAGCGCACGAGAACGTCCCGGTTAGTGTCCGGTCCAACGAAAACGACAACATCGTCATTGATGCCGGGGAAGTTTCCGCCGCCGCCAGCACGGTAATTGTTGGTGGCGACAACAAATGTGTCGTCCATATTGAGGGGTTCACCATTGAATTCAATCTTGACGATGCGGTTGGCGTCCGGATTGATCAATTCACCATTCGGGTCGTATTTCGATGGCTGGGTAAGGTCGATCTCGTAAGTGATGCCATCAATGACGTCGAAATTGTAGCTTGGAAATTCCGGGTTGATCAGCGGCTGATCTTTGCCGCCTTCCTCTACCTGCTGGAAAATCCCTGCAGATCTTTCAAGCCACTCCTTGACCGTGCTTCCCTTAATGGCAACGGCGCGCACCGTGTTTGGGTAGAGGTAAAGGTCTGCAACATTCTTGATGGCAACGTCGCCGACAGGAACATCGGTGTAATAGTCCGGACCGCCGCGACCTCCCGCTTTGAAGGGAGCTGCTGCGGAGAGGATTGGCAGGCCTTCCCACTCCGTGCCCTTCATCATCTGATCAATGTACCAGGTCTGGGCTTGTGAAACGATCTGGACACTCGGGTCATCTGCGACGAGTGCAAAATAAGAGTGAAGCGGTGCAGATGTCTTGCCAACCGGTCGCCTAACGTAGGCAAGGGTTGCTTCGTGATCTTCCTTGACGGCGTCGAGAACGTCCTGCTGGCTTTCGACCAGAGGCGTGACCTTGCGACCTTCTTTTTCGTAGATCGGGCGTGCTTCTGTCATGAAGTTGGCGATCCGCCATCCATTGCCGTCCCTTTCGACCATCAGATCGATAACGCCAAGATGCGAGCCCCAGAAGCCACCCATTGCGGCCGGTTTCCCGAAGAGCGTGCCTTTTTCAAAGTCGACACCCGGGAGACCTTCGTAGTCGGGACCTGGGAAAACGCGGTGATGGTGACCCGTAAAGACCGCATCAATGCCGTCAACTGCCGCCAGGTGCAGCGATGCATTTTCCATGCCTTCGGAATAGTCGGTTGCATCAATGCCCGAGTGGGAAAGTGCTATTACAAGGTCACAGCCCTGTTCACGCATCTCAGGAACGAATGCCTTGGCAGCGTCGACAATGTCGCGTGCATTGGCATTCCCCTCAAGATGTCGCCTGTCCCAGTTCATGATCTGTGGTGGAACGAAGCCGATAAAACCGATCTTGATCGGGTGGGACTGACCGGCACCGTCCGTGACTTCCTTTTCAACGATTACGTAGGGCTTCAGGAACAGGTCGTCTCCACGTGCATTTGAGGCAAGTGTCGTACCCTTGACCAGGTTGGCACAAACAACGGGGAAATTGGCGCCATTGAGGACTTTCATCATGAAGTCCAGGCCATAATTGAATTCATGGTTGCCGAGTGCAGCCGCGTCGAAATCAAGGACATTCATTCCCTTGATTACCGGATGCATGTCGCCTTCGCGCATGCCGCGCTCATAGGCAACAAAATCACCCATGGGGTTGCCTTGGAGAAAGTCTCCATTGTCGACCAGGACAGAGTTGGTTGCTTCGTCGCGGATCTGCCGGATCAATGTGGCTGTGCGTGCCAGTCCCGCTGTATCGATGGGACGATCGCT
Organism: Labrenzia sp. THAF82; assembly: GCF_009363435.1. GTDB lineage: Bacteria > Pseudomonadota > Alphaproteobacteria > Rhizobiales > Stappiaceae > Roseibium > Roseibium porphyridii. The sequence continues at coordinate 2,567,199 of NZ_CP045354.1, forward strand.
ATAATAGTCATAAGGAAAAACATGAACGTGAAGATCCGTTGTCTCCATCAGGCGGATATGGGCAGTGCCTTCTTTGGCCAGCACGGAGTAAGGATGAAGTGCAGCGGAGAAGCCCGTTGCCGCGGCGCCCATAAGCAATGTACGGCGGGATAAGGATAGATTTTTGATGCTGGACATCTGGAGGCTCCTTGTCGGCTTTGAGGCCGGTCTTTTGGTTTGATGCAATCAGAAACAACGGCAGAAACCTGGGGCATTCTTCCCTTCAGGGTCCAAATACCCCAGCTCCTGGCTGAACCCGGTTTTGCGCTGCCGGAGTTACAACTTTATGACGGCAAAACTGCGACTGTCACTCGCGAAATGGCCGGACGCCAAAGATCAGGTCAACTGCCGATCTTTTCCGCCATAACCGAGATCGTCTGAACGTAGACGCTGGCTTTGTTCCACTTCTTCAGAACCCGGTAGTTCGCCGTTCCAGGTCCCCATGGTTGACCGCGGCGCCAACCGTGTTTTTGGAGGTAGTTGGCGGTGGAAGCCAGTACATCGGGAATCGAGCGAACGAGGTCCCGCTTGCCATTTCGGTCCCAATCGACTGCGTATTTCATGTAGGAAGAGGCGAGAAATTGGGTCTGGCCGATTTCTCCGGCCCAGGCGCCTTTCATTTCGGCGGGGGTCATGTCACGGCGTTGAACAATCATCAAAGCGTTCACAAGCTCGTTCGTGAAGAACTTTGAACGCCTGCAATCGTAAGCAAGAGTTGCCAACGAACGCAGGACCGACATGTTTCCGGAAAAGCTGCCATAATTGGTTTCCAATCCCCAGATCGCCAGGATCACTGGTGCTGGGACGCCGTATTTGCGCTCAATCCCATTGAAGATACGGGCATAAGTCTTGCCCAGCTTCTGCCCGCGCTTGATCATCGCATTGTTGACCCGCTTGGCATAAAACTGCTTGAAACTCAGCTTGAATGACTTCTGGTTCCGGTCTAGCCGGACAACCTTTTTGTTGTAGGTGAGGCCCTGAAGTGCCTTCTTCACGACACGCTCTTTCAAACCATAGCTTGAAGAGTTTGCGATGAAGGATTGTTTCCAGGCTTCGTAGCCACCCGGCCCATTGCCACACGTGGCGCTCAAGGCTGGCGTGACGCTCATGAAAAAGATTGTAAAGAGAGAGAATAGAGCAATGCGCATGGGGACCCCGTCGAGCCGATAAACTTATGGTCTTAGTGTAGCTGAAATTACCTTCACGTCATCCCGACAATCGGGCAAAAGCGATCACATCATTTTTGTTTCCGGCAGAATGTTTGGGCAGTCGAACACTGTCAGACTGTTATTGCCCAATTCGTCTGAGAGCCGGAAGCAAAGAGAACGGGCATGGCGCTCAGGGAGCGAGACGCCATGCCCGTCATCAGCCGATATCTGCAACGCTTCTAGAACACGTCACCGACATCGGCCGGGGGACTGAAGAAGCGATCAGCGTTAGAACGGCAACAAGATGTCCAAAACCTGATTGCCGACGCGCGGTTGCTGAACCGTCGTGATCTGTCCGCGGCCACCATAGCCAATGCGGGCTTCAGCAATTTGTTCGCTGGCAATGCGGTTGTTTGCAGTGATGTCTTCCGGCCTGACGATGCCGGCAACGATCAACTCACGAACCTCGAAGTTGACCCTGACTTCCTGCCGGCCTTCGATTACCAGGTTGCCGTTCGGCAGAACCTGGGTCACGACGGCTGCGATCGTTGTCTCGAGGGTTTCTTCTCTGTCGACGCTGCCTTGACCCTGGAATGTGGAGTTGCTGTTCACGTTCGCAAGATCGCTTGCTGCGGTGGTCGCAGGCATAAAGATTGTGTCGATTGCCGTGCCAAGAGCGCCTCCAACACCAGCGCCACTGGCTTCTGTGCGGCTGCGTTCGGTCTCGTTGTCGATCTGCGCTTCGTCGTCGATGGTGACAACGACTGTGAGAATGTCGCCTACCTGGCTCGCGCGCTGATCCTTGAAGAACGCCCGGCTGCCGGATTGCCACAGGGAATTCGGATTGTAGTGGGCTTGCTGGGGTTCAGGCATCGGCATCTGCACGGGCCGATAGCCAGGCTGTGTTGTTGGGTCTTGAATGGCATTCAGCGAAGGCTGTTTGCCCACTTCGGCAAGCTGATCTGCGGTGCTGCAGCCTGCGGCGAGGGCGGCGAGCGCAATGCCCGCCAGCATTTTTTTGTGAGAAGTGCTCAACATCAATTGGTCTCGCTGTTCAGGCTTGCAACGATGGGATTGGCAGCATGTACGCGTACGTGGCCGCGTGAAGTGATGGTTGCAGGGACGATGCGCCGTGACTGCAGGTTCATCACATCGATGACGTCACCTTTTGCGCCTTCATCGATGGCCTTGGCTCGTGAGGTCAGCTTCATGCCGGGCATTTCGAAAGTGACTGTGACTTTCTCTCCCCGGTCCACGAGGATCGGGCGCTGGAAGTTTCTCCGGGCCAGAGGCACATTGGCGCGCAGGTTCACGCGTGCTGCCATCCCGATAATGCTGTCAGCATCGATCAGTGCTCCGGACGGAACTTTCGTTCTTGCCATGCGGATTGTGACCAGATCCTCTTCCCTGAGGACGTCCTCCCGCTGCAACGGCTGGGCGAGGGCAGCCACATGCACCATCTCGATTGCAGTCCCAAGAAGGATCAATGGTTCGGTGCCATGTTCCACAGCCACTGTTGCGCGGAGCTTGAAGTGTCCTGTGGTTTGCGACCAGTCGAAGCCATCAACGCGAACCGGATCCTGAACCTTTGGGTCAGCAAGAATGCGATCGGGCGCCTGGGTCAGTTTGATCTCCAGGTTTTTCGGATCGATGCCGGCAACCCGCGCTGCAAGAGCGGAGCGAACGAGCCCGGATAGCTGGTCGCGGTTCAATGTGGTTGCGCCCCTATGAACGACCACGGTGCGCAAGCCATCGGTTCCTGCATTCTGTAGTCCGGCGGCGCGGGCGCGATCAGCAACCTGCTGAGCCGGTACGTTGCCCGATGTTCCCATATCTGGAGACCGGAACAACGGTTTGGAGGCCAGGAGACCCGCATTTGAATAGAAATCGCCAACTGTCACGATCTCCGACAAGGTCATGACTTGCGAGCGCAGCACCGGGCGGTCATCCGCTAAGGATGCGGCGCTGGTGATCGCCACCAGTAGAAAGCCGCCGATGGCCTTTTTCAGATATTTCATCATATCAGCCATCCCACTTAGCGGAGGTTCGTGGTGGTGGAGTACATCTCGTCAGCGGCCTGGATGATCTGTGAGTTCATCTCGTAAGCACGCTGGGCGGAGATCAGGTCGGCGATCTCGGTCACGGCGTCGACATTGGCCATTTCAAGAAAATACTGCTGAACGCTGCCAAACCCCTGATCGCCGGGGTTTCCATTTTCAGCAGCGCCACTGGCGTCTGTTTCGAGGAACAAGTTGTCACCAATGGCTTCCAGACCGGCCTTGTTCACGAACCGCGCCAGCTGAAGCTGACCGAGCTGGACTGTGTTGCCGCCCTGGTCAACACCCTGGACAACTCCGGTGTTGGATATCGTGATGTCCTGCGTGTTCTCCGGAATGGTAATGCCTGGATTGATCGTGTAGCCATCAACGGTCACCAGCTGGCCGTTTGCGTCGCGCTCAAAGGAGCCGTCGCGGGAGTAGGCGGTCGTACCGTCCGGAAGATCAATTTGGAAGAAACCTTCTCCACGAATGGCAACGTCCAGTTCCTTGCTGGTCTGTTCCAGAGAGCCCTGGGACATGATGCGTGCGGTTGAAGCCAGCTTCACGCCGGACCCGATCTGAATGCCGGTCGGAACGATCGTGCCGGCTTCTGAAGTCTCCGTGCCCATGCGGCGCAGGTTTTGGTAGAGAAGGTCCTGAAAGTCGGCGCGCTGTTTCTTGAAGCCGGTCGTGCGCATGTTGGCGACGTTGTTCGAGATGACCTCGACGTTCAGTTCCTGGGCCTTCATGCCCGTTGCGGCGATATGGAGTGCTTTCATTGTTCTGCTTCCCTAAAGCGCGTCAGGCCTGAAATCTGCCGAGTGTGGAAATGGCTTGCTGTCTCAACTCATCGAGGTCTTTGACAACTTTTGAAGTCGCGTTGTAGGCGCGGGTAACTTCGACAAGACGCGTCACCTCGGTGACGCCATAGACATTGGAGTTTTCGAAAGCACCCTGAACCATGCGTGGTGCCAGAACAGGTTCCGCATCTTCGCCCTTGAAGAGCGTGTCGCCGATTTTTTCCAGCTCACGTACATCTTCAAAATCGACGACGCGGATCTTGCCACGAATGCCAAGCTCGGTTGCGATTGTTCCGTCTTCCGTGATCTGTACGCCGCCATCTTCAACGGAGAAGGTGATCGGACCGCCTTCGGTCATGACGGGCTCGCCGCCCGCAGTCACCAGTTGCCCAGTGTCATCGAGATGGAATGTGCCGCTGCGTGTGTAGGCTTCAGTGCCATCAGGCATCTGCACAACGAAAAAACCGTCGCTGTTCAAAGCAAGGTCAAAGTCGTTGCCGGTCGTCTTGATCGAGCCGGGTGTGAAGTCGGTCCGCGTCGTGAACATATCGACGTAGGATATGGTCTGGTCCGCCGGCTCGAAGGCGGACCCTTCGGCGATCGGCATCAGGTATTCTGTAAAATGCAAGTTCTGCGATTTGAAGCCCGATGTGTTCAGGTTCGCCATGTTGTTGGCGATCACATCAAGATGATTCCGCAAGATCGATTGCCTTGATAAGGCGACTAACTGAGCGTTCTCCATGGTGAACGTATCCCTTCATGCTCCCCGATGAGCCGGCCAAATCTCCCCAGATCTGCGGGCTCGTTAAGGTTAATGCACGAGGCGTGCCAGTTTTTAAATCCTTGGGAAATCTGGGTAAAAGCCAAACGAGGCGGATGCGTGCGGCAAGAGATTCCGGCAGAAATTAACCGCTTGGCAATTTTTGCCCGGTGACTCGCGTTAATGGCTTGGTAACCTTTCGTTAACCATTAACTCTTTAGTAATAAATAGACGCGCGCGTGACGCCCGCTTGAGCGGAGTTCCGGATGACTGATGAAAACGCCGCAGCCGATGACGAAGGCGAGAACGAGGCGGAATCTGCCGGTGGTGGCAAGAAAAAGCTGTTCCTGTTCGGCGGAATCGGTCTGGTCGTTCTGCTGGCTGCAGGCGGTGCCGCATATTACTTCCTGATGGGAAGCAGTGCGCCAATGGTCATGTCGGGCGATCCTGAATCGCCGCAGGCCGTGCAAAAGCCGGTTGTCTTTTACGACCTTCCGGAAATGACAGTGAATTTGGCGACTGACGGGCGAACGACCTACCTGAAGGTTCGCATCGCTCTGGAAGTCGAGAATCGGGCAATGATCGATCAGATCCAGCCGTATCTGCCACGCATTCTGGATGCGTTTCAGATCTATCTGCGAGAACTGCGCCCAGCGGACCTGGAAGGGTCTGCCGGTTTGTTTCGTCTGAAGGAAGAATTGCTCAGACGGATCAATTTGTCGGTCTATCCGGCGAAGGTGGAAGGGGTGCTGTTCAAGGAAATCCTTGTTCAGTGACAAATTGAATGGCTGATGTCGACGACGAAGACGATCTGTCCGAAGAGGATATGGCCGACGCTTGGGGTGCTGCCCTGGCGGAGCAGGGCGCAGGCGGTGACGATGACGAAGATCTCGCCGCAGCCTGGGGCGCTGCTCTAGAGGAGCAGGGAGCCGGCAGTTCCGATGACATGGCAGCCCAATGGGCCGCGATGATCGACGACAGCGAGCCTGATCTGGAAAACGCGACCCGCGGCGCTGACCGTGTGTTGAACCAGGAAGAGATCGACAATCTCCTCGGATTCAACATCGAAGATACAATCGCCGGCGATCAGAGCGGGATCCGTGCACTGATCAATTCGGCGATGGTCTCCTATGAGCGTCTGCCGATGCTGGAAATCGTGTTTGACCGCCTTGTGCGGCTGACCACGACCTCCTTGCGCAATTTCACCTCGGACAACGTCGAAGTTTCACTCGATTCAATCAGTTCCGTACGGTTTGGGGACTATCTCAATTCCATTCCGCTGCCTGCGATTCTTGGCGTATTCAAAGCCGAAGAATGGGACGGCTTTGGATTGATTACCGTTGAATCTAGCCTGATTTACTCGATCATTGACGTTCTTCTGGGCGGCGGTCGCGGAACGTCCGCAGTGCGTGTCGAAGGGCGGCCTTACACCACAATTGAAACCGGCCTCGTTCAGCAGATGGTGGCACTGATCCTTCAGGATGCCGAGCAGGCTTTTGCTCCGTTGTCCCCGGTCCATTTCAATCTGGAGCGGCTTGAGACAAATCCGAGATTTGCGGCCATTTCCCGACCGGCCAATGCCGCGATCCTCGTGGAATTGCGGATCGACATGGAAGATCGCGGCGGTTCCGTCGAGATCATGATGCCCTATGCAACGCTGGAGCCGATCCGCGACCTGCTGTTGCAGATGTTCATGGGCGAAAAGTTCGGCCGGGATCCGATCTGGGAAGGTCACCTTGCAACGGAAATCCACGCGGCAGAAGTCGACATAGATGCCGTTCTTCACGAGACCTATCTGCCACTTGGCCGAGTGTTGAGTCTGGATGTTGGGCAAACGCTTGTTTTTGATGTTGAACCCTCGGATTCGGTCACCATCAAATGCGGCAATATTCCCTTGACGGAAGGGACGCTTGGAAAAGTGGAAGACGCGATTGCAATCCGTGTCGCAAAGAATTTGCGCAAGCCGAAAATGACCCTGGCTGCTTTCGAGCGTGCCATGCAAAACGAAATGGACCAACCATGAGCACATTGCCACTCGGAATGATCATCGAAGGGCTGGTCGCCGTACTTTTGCTGATCACGATCGGATACTGCTGGATGCTGAACCGCAGACTGCAGAGGCTTCGCGCCGATGAAGAAGTGCTTCGGGCAACCATTTCCGAACTCATGACGGCAACAGAAATCGCTGAACGGGCAATCCTGGGGCTGAAGACTACGGCGGCCGATGCCGACAAAACCCTTGGTAGCCGCCTGAAACAAGCAGAAACAATGTCCAGTGCGCTGGTCTCGCAGATCGGTGAAGGAGAGAAGATCTTCAGCAGGATCACCCAGATTGCCGAAGCTGCGCGTTCCGCAAGTCCCGGTCCTGCGATGGGTGGACGAGGCGAAGCCTATCCGGTGCGCGCTCCGTCAGAGCAAACGCAATATGGCGGGCCTACACCGCCAGCATATACTGATCCATATCAAGCGCCGATGGCGCCGGCGGCTGAACCGGAACGCACCAGAAACAGCCGAGCTTCGGACATCAGAAGCGCTGCGGCGGAAGCAACAGCGCGTCTTGAACAGTTCCGCAAACGCAACGGTGCCGCTGCATGAACCTGAGATTGCTTCCATTGCTGGGGATCTCTGCAAGTGCTTTGCTTGCGCTCAAGCTTCTCGGGTTTGTCGCGGGACCTGAAAGCACAAGTCTTCCCATCAATGCCGCGGTTGCTCAGGAGACCGAAGGTGCCGAGGCTGAAAATGCAGCAGCCGATGGACCAGCGCCGCCAGCGCCACCTGGCGGAGGGGCCCCTCCGGACCAGCCCGTCTTGCCGGACAGCCTGGAAATCGGTGGCTCAGCAGCCGAGCGAGCAGTACTGGAAAGCCTGGGCAAGCGTCGCGAGACGTTGCAAGAGCAGGAAGGTCAACTTGATCTTCGCGAAAAACTTCTACAGGCGACCGAAGAACGCATACAGAAGCGTCTTGATGAGCTCAAGAAGCTTGAGCAACGCATCGAAAAGACCGTCGGAAAGAATAAGCAAAAAGAAAAGGATGAGATCGCTGACCTTGTGACCATGTATGAAAACATGAAACCCAAGGATGCAGCGCGCATATTCAACCGGCTCAGTCTGCCCATTCTCATGAAGGTCGTTCAACAGATGAAGCCGCGGAAGATGGCGGCGATCCTGGCGAAGATGTCTCCGGAAGCTGCTGAAAAGCTCACTGTGGCGATTGCCAGCAATTCGACGAATGTGCCTGAGCCAGAGAAACAGATGCAGGCAAAGGCTCCAACGAGCGACACGCTCCCAAAAATACCGTCAAATTGAGCAGGAATGAGCGGATTTAAGAGGATCGCGTAAGAGCACGTTAAGGACAGCTCATTAACAATAGCGTGTTGGCGTCGTTTGAGGACAGGGCAACTTGCGGGTACCGTTCTTGACATTGCAGAAGAATGACGGATCTGTCGGGCGTGGCAGTGCAAGCCCTTTGCTGCGTCTTCTTCACTCTGCACTTCTTTGCTTAATACTGTTCGCCGCAGCGGCGAGCGCAACAGCCAATGCTGAAACGCTCGAGCCGGTGGAACTCGATGCCATTCAGGAAGAGCGCTACGGGCGGATCGTCCTGACTTTCAAAGACCGTACGCTGTTGCCGATCTACGATGCGGTGATCACGGGCGGCGTTCTCAGAATATCCTTCGAAGAACCGATCGACATCAAAGTTGATGATGTGCCGCTTGATCTTGGCGATTATGTCACGATCGCCCGCCGGGACCCGGACGGCAGCGCGATCCGTTTTGCGCTCAAGAATCAATTCCAGATCAACACGCTGGAAGCGGGCGAGAAGCTCTTTGTCGACATTTTGCCAATGGATTGGCAGGGGCTTCCTCCGGGGCTTCCGGACGACGTCGTTCGGGAACTGGCCAAGCGTGCTGAAGCTGCAATGCGCAAGGTGCGTGCGCTTGAACAGGCCCGGCTGAAAGCCCAGGAAGGGCCGGAAGTTACCTTGCACGTGGGAGAACATCCGACTTTCACACGCCTTGTGTTTGACTGGTCAATTAAGTTCGACACCGCTTTCGTGCGGGAAAACGACATCATCAAGCTGACCTTCAATCATCCGGCCCAGCTCGACATTGCTCATTTGCGCGCTCATCTTCCTCAAGGTGTCATTGATGCGACGTCTTTTCTGGACAAGGGCAAGCTCAAGTTTCTGATGCGTGTCGAACCTTCGGTCGATATCCGCGCTTTCCGCGAGGAACAGACCTACGTGATCGACGTCACGCCTGAGAACATGCAGGTGAATGACCCGGCCAACGCGTTGATCAACAAAGAGCTGTCGGTTGAAGACAATCAAAACCGCAAGAACATGATCAGCGCGCCCGGTTTGCGCGATACACGTGAAGTAAACGATCCACGAGGTCTGCCTCCGGCACAAACATCAAGCGCCAGTGGCGGTGTTTTGAAGGAATCGACGGCGGACGACTCGCCGGCCTATACCGTTGTTCCAATCGAGCGCGGCAACAATGGAGCGGCGACGCCAGAAGCGGCGGTCCCGCAGGCACAGCAATCTGATCAGGCCGCCGCGGTGTTACCCGAGGTGCCGACTGATGCTGAGGCGATCGCTGTTCCGAACCAGCAGATTGCCATGGTGCCTCGCACGAAACCCAACCTTGAGGAACCAGCCCCGCCGCAGCTGACGGCAGAGGCGGGGCCACCGGCCAATGTTCGATCGGCTGACGCGCAGATCGACATCCTTCCGCAAGTTGCCACAACGACCGCTCCGGCGGTCGAAACGCTTCCTGCACCAGAAGTGGTTGCATCTGGTTTGCTTGTTGCCGGTAACGCACAAGGCGAAGACGACGACCTGACAACAGCGACAATTGCCAGCACTACAGAGGCGGACAATGAGCCTGCACCGATGGTGTTGGCGCAGGCCGAGACTGGCGCTCAGACAGGGGAGGAAACGCTGACCGGAGACGAAGTCGTCCGCAAAGCGCCTATGTTGGACCTTTCCAAGCAGAAGCCTGGTCAGACGCAAGCCACGCCCGTGAGCAATGGCATTCCAACATTGGAGCCTGTCGAGGCCGCTGTACCGGACAGTCAGCCTGAGGTGCCCGTTCCAAATGGAGCTGTGCAGGTTCAGGAGCAGCGCACGTTTGGCGGCGGTGAGGTGCCTGCAGGTATTCAACTGCCTTCACGCCCGGAAAACGCACCAGAGGTCTGGCGTGCCCAAGGCGGCCGCGAGGCCAACGAGATGCCTTCACCGGAAACGCCGCCAGCGAGTTTTGCGGCAGAAGCCCGTAAGATCGTGTCTGCCGAAGCGCGCCGGATCGGCAACACGGTAAGAGTTGTCTTTCCGTTTTCAGAACCTGTTTCCAGTGCAGTCTTTCGCCGCAATGACAGTATCTGGTTGGTTTTCGACACCGATGCCACCATCGATACACGGGGCATGGCGGCAGCGCTTGCCGAGACGGTGGACGCCATCGCTGTCAAGCACTTCGAAGACTACCAGATCCTGCGCCTTGACATGAACGATCCGGTTCTTGCGACTGTTGGCGCAGACGGAAATGCATGGTCGCTGGTTATCGGGGACATGATCCTGGAACCTTCCCGGCCTCTGCAGCTGGAGCGGACCGTGCGCGGTGATGGCGGTTCAGTGCTCCGCGTTCTCTATCAGGATCCTCAAAATATTCGTCAGGTTGTCGACCCGTTTGTGGGAGACAAGATTTCACTTGTCACCGGCTTCGGACCTCCCAGAGGTTTATTGAAGCAGCAAAGCTTTGTTGAACTCGATGCACTGAGTTCCGCGCAGGGTATCGCCATCGTCGGGAAATCCGACGAATTGAAGGTGAAGATCCTTGGCGACGATGTGATGATTGAAAAGGAAGGCGGTCTCTCGCTTTCAAATCGGCATTTGCGCGGCGGCACTGGCGCTTTCAACTCGATCATTGCGCCGGATGACAGCAACAATGTCGAGTTCGTCTCGTTGAGTACGGAAGGTCCGGGTGCTTACCGGTCAAGGTTGCTGGAGTTGCAGGCAAAGCTTGCAAGATCTCCGGAAGGCAAGCGCCGCAAACCTCTCATGGCGCTGTCGCGTTTCTATCTGGCGCATCAGTTTGCACAAGAAGCGCTCGGGTTGATGAAGCTGGCGCTCGAGGAAGAGCCTGCACTTGCCGAAGACAGCTCGTTCAATCTGATGATGGGCGCGGCCCAGACAATGGCTGACCGTCCTCAAGAAGCCTATATGCACCTGAACCGGCCAGATCTGAAAAACAGCCCAGACGCTGCGGTCTGGCAGACAATTGTGGACGTCAAGCTCGGCAAATGGACACCAGCACGGATCGCGATGCCACGTGGCCGCGCGGTTGTTGGCAATTATCCATCCGCGATACAGACCGAATTCAAGCTTGCAGCTGCGCAGGCGATGGTCGAGGTCAACGATTTTGGACTTGCCAACGGTATTCTGGCTGAAATTGAACCGAGTGAAGTCACCCAGGCGCAGGCCGCGCGATATGACATTTTGCGCGGCCGGGTCGCCGATGCCTCGGGCCGGTCCCAGGAAGCGCTTACGGTGTTTGACCTTGTCACGCGATCTGACGACCGTCCACGCTCAGCTGAGGCAGAGTACCGGGCCTTGAGAATCCGGTACCGCGACGGTGAAATCGACAATGATGAAACGATCGAGCGGCTTGCCAGCCTCGCTACTTCCTGGCGCGGGGATGAAATCGAGCTCAAGACGTTGCGTTTCCTGTCACAGCTTTATGCGGAACGGGGGCAATATCGGGAAGCCTTTGAGGCTATGAAATCGGCTGTTCAGGCAGAACCCGACTCCGACACAACGCGTCTCCTGCAGGAAGAGATGAACGGCCTCTTCAATGCGCTGTTCCTTGACGGCAAAGCAGATGAGATGCAGCCCGTCAAAGCGCTGGCTCTTTACTATGACTTCCGCGAAATGACGCCGATCGGGCGCCAGGGCGACGAGATGGTGCGCCTTTTGGCCAAGCGACTTGTCGAAGTGGATCTGCTTGATCAGGCGACGGAACTGCTGCGCCATCAGGTGGACAATCGCCTGAAGGGAGCAGCGCGTGCACAAATTGCTGCAGACCTTGCGGCCATCTATCTGATGGATCGGAAAGCCGACGAAGCACTTCGGGTCCTGAACAGGACCCGGCAAGCCAGTTTGCCCTCGACACTGGAGCGGCAACGCAACATCGTCGAGGCGAGGGCACTCACCGAAAATGGCCGTCCTGACCTTGCATTGGAGCTGGTCCGCAACATGCGCGGGTCTGATGTCGACCGGTTGCGCGCAGATACGTTCTGGGCCGCGGAAAGCTGGAGAGATGCGGGCGAACAGCTGGAGGCCATGCACGGTTCACGCTGGTCTGACAATATTCCCCTGGGCGAGCTTGAGCGCCGTGACATTCTGCGCGCCGGTATTGCTTACTCCCTTGCTGGCGACCAATTAAGTTTGGAACGCCTGCAGACGAAATACATGAAGAAAATGGCGGACAGCCAGGAAGCGATGGCCTTTGAGGTCGTGACCCGCCCGGTCGAGACGCAGGGTGTGGAATTCCTGGAGGTGGCCAATGCTCTTGCAGATGTCGATTCACTTGAAACCTTCCTGAAAGAGTATCGCCGTCAGTACATGTCGCCAGACAGCAACAGGGGACAGGCGGCGGCCGGCCCCGAGGCTGAGGAAGCAGCGGGCTGATAAGCACTTGGGTTTGTGGTCTTCTAGCTCGCTAAAGCCAGGTCAATTGCCCTTCACGCACCGACAGGCGCACGAAACAAGTTCTCTCAAATCTTGAATTGAAAGTTAGTTGGCAGCGCGTTGCAATTGCGGTGCGGCCTGGGTCTGACGCGGACTTTTGAGCTCCGCCTTGTATCGCATGACCAGTTCAGGGATAGATCGGCTGCTACGGTCCAGCCAGCCACATCTTGCTTTCAGGAAATCGCGATAGGTTTTGTCGTCGATGCCTGTCTGCAACATCAGCCTTAGAATTGCGCCGTCTGCGTCCGACTTCAGAGTGTCGGCCACAACATCATCTGCCAGATTGATCTTGCGGCTGATCAGCCAGATTGCAGCATCCATGCGGTCCTGTTCAAACAAGGTTCGCAGGATTGCATCAAAGGACAGCTCGCCGTTGGCTATCTGGATGCTGGCCTCATGCCTGGAATAGAGAAGCCCATCCAGTTCAATGTCACCTTCGCGTTCCGGATCGTCGATCCTGGACGCCAGTCTTTTCAGCTCGCCTGACTCCAGCGCCTTTTTGAGAGGCGCAGGGATGAGCGGGCAGTTGGTTTCCAGAATATGCATCTGGGTTTCCAGAAACTCTTCATCCTTGATCGCGCGCTTTGCGATGCCTGCAAGGATTTCCGCCTCTGTATTGGCGAAAATGAGCAGCGCCAGTGTTCCGCGTACGGAGAAGGGGGCATCCAGATTTTCAAGGAGCGCATTGACCACATTGCGGCTGCTACGAGCAATCAATGTGTCGGTGATCTCTTCGCTGAGATCCTGACGTCGTGCAACGGACAGCCGTTTGTTGTTTCCGCCGGCTTTCGCGATCTGCATCAACTCTCCCTGACTGATCATGGGCGAGCATTCAATGACGGGCTCAGAAAGCTCGTAGTCTTCTTTTGCCAGACGGTCAGCGAGATCTGGAATGATGCGATCTGTTTTGGCAAGCCGAACGACAAGTTCGTATCGTGCCGAGCGGTCAAGTTGTTCAAAGACGGACAGGACGATCCGGGAAAACAGTTCACGCTCCGTTTCCGAGGGGTCGTGATCCTCAGAGCGGGCATATTCGCCAACGAGCGTTCTGATGAGCCTTGACCTTGCTTCCGGCTCTCGTATCCGGGCAAGTTGCTCAAGTTGTTCCTGTATCACCGATCTTCCAATAGATTACACGGGCGGAACAGCCCGAAGATTAAGAATAATAGTTACATTACTATGTTAATTTTCTTCTACTTTTAAAGTTAGCCGTCTGTGCCTGGATTTACGAAATTCAGGCACTCCATTGAAGACGCTAACCGCCCCCGAAACTCTTCACCAAAGAGCCGGCAACCAGGTTCCAGCCATCAACCAGAACAAAGAAAATCAGCTTGAAGGGTAGCGAGATAACAACCGGAGGCAACATCATCATACCCATGGACATGAGCACTGAAGCGATTACGAGATCGATGATGAGAAAGGGAAGATAAAGCAGGAAGCCGATTTCGAAAGCCCTGCGCAACTCCGAGATCATGAAAGCAGGAATGAGCGTTGCCATCGCAAGATCATCCGGGCTTTCGGGTGCATCGCGCCCGGAGAGTTCCTGAAACAGGGCAAGGTCCTTTTCGCGGACCTGTGACAGCATGAAATCCCGGAAAGGTTCCGACGCGCGTTCATATGCCTGGTCAAACTCAATGTCGCCATCGATCATGGGCTGAACGCCGGCCTCATAGGCAGCCTGCAATGTTGGCATCATGATGAACGCGGACAGAAACAGCGCCAGACTGACCATCACCATGTTGGGAGGCGCAGTCTGCAGACCAATTGCCGACCGCAGCAGCGACAGAACAACGACAATTCGGGTAAAGCTTGTGACCATTACGAGAATGGATGGTGCGAGCGACAGTATGGTCAGCAGTATGACCAGCTGAACGGCGCGTTCCGTCAGTGTCGCGTCTTCGCCGAAACCGACGGAAATTTCTTGTGCGGCTGCGGGAAATGCAAAGACGGTCAAAAATACGGCCGTCAGCATTGCAACCAAAGACCACCGGTTCCACCGCATCGTGCGACTGAGTCCTGACATCAATTCGGCTGTCCGCCCAGTTCATCGAGAATTTTAGCCATCTCGTCTTCGATCGGGTTTTTGTCGCCAAGTCCTTGCGTGGGTTTTGGTGCCGGCCTAACAGGCGCGACGGCAGGGCCGGTCGCCGGCTCTTTTGGTTCCTTGATTGCCCGCAGCGTGTCCAGGCTCTGGGACTGTTCCTGAACCTGGTCGTCACTCTTTGCCTCAACGACCGGTTCAATCAGGTCATCCATTTCCAGTTTGATGTCATGCGTCTGTGCCGCTTCACCGGGGGTTTCAACAGGTGGCACGTCTGTCGAAAGCTCATTATCCGATGCTTGCGCAGTCACCGTCTCAGACGCATCGGTCTTCTCAGCGGATTCCTGATCATTGTTTTGAACTTCATGCGATGACATCTCATCAGCTGCTTCGGTGTTGTTCTCAACAAGCTCTGCGAGGAGTGCCGTTTCCGTGACCTGGCTGCCGTCATCGGTCGACACAGAAACTTCAGGTGTATCTTCTGAACTCTGTTCGATTACGGTGATCGAAGGAGCAGTGTTTCCCGGTTCATCTAATTTGACTTCGATTTCGGGCATCTCCGACGCTTCGTTTGTTACGTCGGTCTTTACTTGCGGCTCTACCGGTTTGACCAACGCTGTTTTTGCTCGTGCAGCCGGACCAGATGCAGGCGGTGTAATCGACTGGGTGCCGTAGGATGGCCTGTCCTTTGGCGAAAACGGGCGCGCCAGTGTCTTGAAAGTTGTCGGGGTCTTTCCGGCGGAAGGTGCGGCTTGTTTCGAGGTCTCAGGTTTAACTTCTGGCGCTTGAGTGGGGGCTGCCGGAGCCGTTGGTTCCGTCGCTGCTGCTTCGCTTCCAGGGGGCTGCGACCGGGAAAAACCGTTTTGCGTCGCCGCCTTGAGCAGGTCGGCCGCGCGGTTCTGGCCTGATACGGTTTCTGATCTGGGTGCTGGGTTAGGCGCAGAAGGGTTTCGTTGAGCCGAAAGCGATGGCGTTGGCGACGCGGTCGTCGTCTTGCTTTCCAAGGATGCTGCTGGGGCCTTGCCTTCATTGACGCTGGCCGGTTTGGATATCGGAGGCGAGACTGCCGGTGTTGGAAGAGGGGCTCGCGCCTGAGGCGGTGCTGCAGGAACCGGCTCCATGTCAGGCATCAGTTCGTCGGGTCTTGCCGGTATGTCTGGCCCCGGTGCGCTTGGTCCCTTGACCTGACCGTTTCCGCCATGGGCAGGATATCCGGCGGATCGGCCGCTCGGAAGCGGACTGTTGCGGACGATATTCTGTTCTACTACGACATCGCTTGGACCACCGACCAATATCAGGTGTTCGATATTGTCTCTGCGGATGAGGATCAAGCGACGGCGTGCATCGACGCTTGCGCTGTCCATGACCGCGATCCGAGGTTGCCTGCTCCGGTTCTGTGGGGCTCGTGCACCCATCAGTCGTTTCAAGATGAAAATAAAGAGACTGAACAGCAGCAAAACGACTGCGAGAGCGAGCACGACGGCAATTGCCTGCGTAACGCCTCCGCTCACGTTGAAAGTCGATTCAATCCAATTGTACATTTTACCCTCGTGCCGCCCCGCCAGCGGGATGATTGCGATTTCCGGATAGTTGGTGTTGCTGTCTCAATTGAGGAAAATTGGTTCTTATCCCCAGTAATTCAGTTTCCGGCATTCGGACTTGGCCGTCGCATCAAGTCACTTAGTTTTCTAAGGTTTCGAGTGACCGGTTGTTCGTGTTTGCCACCTGCAATTCCTCGTATCCGGTTGCTGATCTCTCGCGAATCTCCCTAGGAATCAAAGTTAACAGAAGCAGGCAATTTTTGCCTGCTGGAGGCGGCTTTGATTTCGCGAAATGCAAAGGAAATTGAGCTCTTCCACTGGTTTTTGAAGGGTTTCAGGCTGTCGGGGTAAGGGTCTGTTAACTTTTCATTAACCAATTGAAAGGCAATCATTGCCTACTTGGTTAACGATTGGTGAATGCCATGACGATGACGGATCTGCCGCTGTTTCAGGCGATCAAATCAAAGATGCGATGGCACCAGACCCGACAGGGAGTTCTGGCGGAAAACATCGCGAATGCGGATACGCCTGGTTTTGGTGCCAGTGACGTCAAAGCCTTCTCGTTTTCGGATCACATCGGCCGAGAGACATTCGGGCTGGCGACCTCAACGACGAAAGTCGGGCACATATCGACAAGTATATCCGGGGTCGGGTCCGCCAAAATCGTGAAAGACGACGGTTTTGAAGTCACTCCGAGCGGCAACAACGTCAATCTGGAAGAGCAAATGATGAAGCTCACTGAAAACCAGATGGACTACCAGGCGGCGACAACGCTCTACACCAAGAGCCTCGGTCTGATCCGTACCGCGCTGTCGAAAAGCGTTTGAACTAGAGGACCGTTGAGATGGACCTGATCAAATCCCTGTTCGTTTCCGCCAGCGGGCTTAAAGCCCAAAGCGGACGCATGCGGATCATTTCGGAAAATATTGCCAACGCAAATTCCACTGCGCGAACGCCGGATGAAGAGCCTTACCGGCGCAAGGTTCCGACCTTCAAAAGCCAGTTCGACAAGGAACTGGGGGCAAAAACTGTTGAGCTTGGCAAGGTGGAGGAGGATACGTCTGACTTCAGATCGACCTTCATGCCAGGGCACCCGGCAGCTGACCAGAACGGGTATGTGCTCCAGCCGAACGTAAACACATTGATCGAGACGACCGATATGCGCGAGGCACAACGGTCCTACGAGGCCAACCTCAACGTGATCGACACCACCCGCAAAATGCTGCAACGGACCATCGATATTCTGAAAGCCTAACGGTTTCAGGGGCTGACAAGGGGAAGGGACCCGTCACATGTCTACCGCGTCAATTGCCAACAACGCCTATCAGATGGCTGCTAAGCTGCAGCAGCAGGCACGCGCAGTCGAGGACACGGCGCCTCAGCAGACCGACATGGTCGATTTCGGCCAGATGGTGAAAGAGGCGGTTGATACCGTCGTTGACAAGGGGCAGGCAGCCGACAGTCAGGCGCTCAACATGATTGAGGGCAAGGCTGATGTGGTCGATGTGGTGACGGCTGTTGCCGAAACCGAAGTTGCCCTGGAAACAATGGTCGCCGTTCGTGATCGTGTCATTTCAGCCTACGAAGAAATCATGAGGATGCCGATCTGACCGAATTTTCGCAAAGGATGCGCCATGACCGGAGGTGAAGTTCTCGATATTGCCCGGGAAGGTGTGTGGACGATGATTCTGGTGGCAGCCCCGGCCATGGTCATTGGGCTGCTTGTCGGTGTGGTGATCGCGCTTTTCCAGGCTCTCACTCAGATCCAGGAAATGACCTTGGTGTTCGTTCCAAAGATCCTGGCGATTTTTGTAACGATCCTTGTCACCTTGCCTTTTATGAGCCAGTTGCTTCAAGCCTTCATGAGCCGCGTCACCGAGATGATCCTGAACACCGGCTAGGACACCAGGGTCAATGACGATACAGCTTGATTTTCTACCCGACATGGCCGCCGCATTCATGCTTATGTTTGCGCGACTCGGGACGATGGTCATGCTGCTTCCCGCGCTTGGGGAGACGACAATACCAACACGCTTTCGTCTGACGATCGCTCTGGCGCTCACCATGGTCCTTTATCCGATAGGAGCCCCGCTCTATCCGGCCAACCTGACGGCGAATGCCCCGCAATTGCTGACGCTTCTTGGCGGTGAGCTCGCGATCGGGTTCGGCATCGGCCTTTGTGCCAAACTGATTACGTCGGCGCTTCAGACCGCAGGTGTCATCATCGCCAACCAGTCAGGGCTGGCCTTCGCCCTTGGGTCCGATCTTGCCAATGATGGGCAGCAAGGTGCGCTTTATGGAAACTTCATGTCGCTGCTCGGCATCACAATGGTGTTCGTGACCGACACCCACTATCTGGTGATCGCGGCCCTTCATGACAGTTTTTCCGTCTTTCCGCCTGGAATTGCGCCGCCTGTTGGCGACTTTGCAGCAAATGCCACGGAAACCGTGGCGCATGTCTTTTCCATTGCCGCACGGATGAGTGCGCCGTTTCTGGTTGTGGGTCTGGTGTTTTATTTCGGCCTCGGACTTTTGAACAAGCTGATGCCGCAAATGCAGATCTTCTTTATCGCCATGCCCGTGAATATCGCGATTGGCATGTTTCTTCTCATGGCGCTGATTGCGACGCTGATGATGTTCTATCTGGAGCATTTTCAGGAATCGCTCGGCAAGTTCATCGTGGGGTAGTGCCTTCAGATGGCTGACAATACCGACGACTCGGAGAAAACTGAGGACCCCACGCAAAAGCGCTTGAGGGATGCGCATCAAAAGGGGGACGTACCGAAATCGCAGGAAGTAAGCACCTGGTTCACGCTGGCCGGGGCGACGCTGATGATTGCGATATTTGCACCGGGAACCGCAGTTTCGCTCGGAGAATTGCTCAAAGGTTACATCGAACACGCTCACCAGATTCCTATGGACGGGTACGCGCTGAAGGTCCTTTGGCGGGACACCGGACAGTCGGTTGCCTTGATTGTCGGTTTGCCTCTGATTGCGCTCGTTCTGATGGCTGTTGCCGGAAATCTGGTGCAGCACCAGCCCTTGTTCACGGTGGAGACCATCAAGCCGAAACTGTCGAAAATCTCGCCAATTTCCGGATTTAAACGCCTGTTTTCGCTGGACAGCCTTGTGAACTTCGCCAAGGGCATGGCGAAGATCTGCCTTGTCGGGGCGATCATGGTGGTGGTGTTATGGCCGCACCGGGATGAGGCGGACATCATCATATTTGCTGAAACGTCCATCATCTTGCCCGAGGTGAGGGTGCTGGTCTTGCAGCTGCTGGCTGCGATTCTTGCCCTGATGACAGTCGTTGCTGCGGCCGATTTTGCGTACCAGAAGAACAAATGGTTCAACAAACAGAAGATGTCGCTGCGCGAGGTCAAGGAAGAGTTCAAGCAGACGGAAGGTGACCCGCAGGTCAAAGGCAAGATCCGTCAGCTGCGCATGGAGCGCTCGCGCAAACGCATGATGGCTGCGGTTCCGCAGGCCACAGTCGTGGTCACGAACCCGACCCACTTTGCCGTTGCGCTCAAATATGAAGATGGTATGGGCGCGCCGCTTTGTCTGGCCAAAGGCACGGATGCAGTTGCACTCAAGATGCGGGAAATTGCCAAGGAGAACGAGGTTCCGGTGGTTGAGAACCCACCTCTGGCCAGGGCGCTTTACGCGACTGTGGACATCGATCAGGAAGTGCCTGAGGAACACTACAAGGCCGTGGCGGAAGTCATCGGCTTCGTTTTCCGCATGCGCAAACGTGCGTCTTGGCGCGCAAATTAAGCCTTCGTTTGAAGATCATCTGTCAAAGAGTGCGCAAACAGGTGAATTTCAACAGGTACAGGCTTCATATCAGTTGAAATTAGCTAGTAAGCACAGAATGCTTAAGCGCGGCCCTTTTTAGAAGCGAATCGGGCCTGGGAGACACAATGGATGAGTGACATGGACGGAGCGCCAAGCGGGCCCATGATCAGCCGGCCCGAGCGATCCGGGAATATCGGCCTGCTTATAGGGCTGGCCCTTTTGCTCGTCGGAGCGGCGGCAGCCTTTGCGGTCATGGACCGTGAAGTGGCGCAGCCGTTCATCCTCGCACTGCTTGGTATTCTTGCTGTTGTCGGTGTCTTCTGCCTCTTTGCAGGGGCTATCGGCTTTCTGCGCCTATCCGCGCGGCCCGGCGAATCCAATCCACTTGCGTCTGCCTTTGTCGATACGCTTGAAGACGGGGCCTTGATCACGGATGTCGAGGGCCGGCTCGTTTATGCCAACAAGTCCTATGCGGATCTGACCGGTGCGGAGACGTCCGCCGATATCAAGGTCGTGGAGCGTGTTTTCTCCTCCGACCCGGATGCAGCCGATGCGATTTTCCGTCTGTCGCAGGCCATGCGTGATGAGCGCAAAGCCCAAGAAGAGATCCGCATGCCGTTTCCTCTCGGCCGTGCTGAGGGAACAGCCCGCTGGTACAGGGTTTCGATACGTCCGTTGCAGGTTTCCAAGGATCGTGGCGGTGGCAAGCCGATGGCGGTCTGGCAGATTGCCGACATCACGCGAGACAGGGCAGAGCAGGAAAACTCCTTCCAGGAACTTCAACGGGTAATCAATTTTCTGGACCATGCACCGGCAGGGTTCTTTTCTTGCGATGCCAACGGTCGCATCGTCTACCTGAATGCGACACTGGCCGATTGGCTCGGCTATGATCTTGCCCAGTTCGATGCCGGCGATCTGGACCTGTCTAGCATCGTGCGCGGAGACGGTACCGAACTGATCCGTTCCATCAAGGGGCAGGCGGGTGAGGTCAAGAGTGAAACCTTTGACCTCGACTTCGTGACCCGAAACGGACGCGGGCTGCCGGTTCGCTTGCTGCACCGGGTCCCGTTCGGTGAGAATGGACAGCCCGGCGACAGCCGTACGCTGGTGCTCAATCGTTCGCGCGGAGAGGAAGTCTCCGAGGCACTGCGAGCGGCTGAAGTGAGGTTTGCAAGGTTCTTCAACAACACGCCGATGGCGATTGCCTCGCTCGACAAGGAAGGCCGTGTACTGCGCACCAACGCTCCCTTCCTCAAGCTGTTCGGTGCAGTCGATACAGGAGACGAAGCTCCCAAGCTGGAAGCCTACGTTGCCGACAGTGGCCGGGAAGACCTTTCCAAAGCCCTGTCCGCTGCAGCCCATGGGATTGGTGAAATAGCACCCGTCGATATTGCGCTTGTCGAAGGCAATGACCCTCGCTCGGCAACCTTTTATGTTTCGGCCGTCCAGGAAGGTGAAGGGGACGGCGAAGCGGCGATTATCTATGCGCTCGAAACGACGCAACAACGTGCGCTGGAAGCTCAGTTCGCCCAGAGCCAGAAGATGCAGGCGATTGGCCAGTTGGCAGGTGGTGTCGCCCACGATTTCAACAACGTTCTGACCGCCATAATCGGGTTCTCCGATCTTCTGCTGGCCAGCCACAGGCCAACCGATCCGTCCTTCCAGGACATCATGAACATCAAGCAGAATGCCAACAGAGCTGCCGGCCTGGTTCGTCAGCTCCTGGCCTTCTCCCGGCGTCAAACGCTGAGGCCCCAGCAACTTGAACTCAACGACGTTCTGGCGGATCTGTCGATCCTGCTCGATCGCCTTCTTGGCGAGAAGGTTGAGTTGAAGGTGATCCACGGCCGCGACCTGTGGCCGGTTATGGCTGACCTGAACCAGCTGGAACAGGTGATTGTCAATCTGGCCGTGAATGCCGGTGACGCAATGGCCGACGGTGGCCGCCTGACCATCCGCACTCGCAACGTGGAAGAGGCGGAAAGTACTCAGTTCGAGAACACGCGCGGTATGCCCCCTGGCGAATATACGCTGGTTGAAGTGGATGACACCGGACACGGCATGCCGCCCGATGTCATGGAAAAGATCTTCGATCCGTTCTTTTCCACCAAGGAAGTCGGCAAGGGTACCGGGCTCGGTCTTTCAACGGTTTACGGTATCGTCAAACAGACCGGTGGCTTTATCTTCTGCACTTCCGAAGTGGATGCCGGAACAACGTTCCGCCTGTTCCTGCCGCGCCACATTCCGCAGGTCGTGGAAGAGAAAAAGCCGGAACCGAAGGAAAGCGAGCCGGAAAAGGTCGCAGACCTCACTGGATCCGCGTCCATTCTGCTGGTTGAAGATGAGGAAGCGGTCCGAGCCTTCGGCGCACGGGCGCTGGCGTCGCGCGGGTATACTGTCTACGAAGCCGGGTCGGGCAATGAAGCGCTCGAGGTCATGGAAGAGACGGACGGTGAGATCGATCTTGTGGTCTCTGATGTCGTCATGCCGGAAATGGACGGGCCAACACTTCTCGTGGAATTGCGCAAGACCCGGCCGGATCTGAAGATCATTTTTGTCTCCGGCTATGCTGAAGATGCGTTTGAAGAAAACCTGCCGCCAGGTGAAAAGTTCTTCTTCCTGCCAAAACCGTTCACGCTCAAGCAGCTTGCAACCACCGTGAAGGATGTCCTGAACGGTTAGCGGGCACACGTCCAGAGAAACAATGATCCGTTGCGAATAGGCTTGCTCCGCGTTGCCGCAACATGCAAATCTTGTCGCCTACAATTCAGCTTTGGGAGTGGCAAGCGCAATGGAATTACCTGAATTTATAAAGAAATTTCCGGCGCTGGATATCCCTTTTTCCGATGATGTGGTGACGTCTCATGCCATTCGCTCGGATGCCGGGTTGGTGGTCTTCTTCGACTTCGTAAAAGACATGGTGCTGCCGCCACATTCTCACCTTGCACAGTGGGGAACCGTGCTCAGCGGTGAAATCGAATTTACGATTGCCGGTGAAACCAAGACACTTGGACCGGGTGCGATTTATGACATCCCGAGCGGGGCAGAACATGGCGCGGTGATCAAGGCGGGAACCAAGGTAATTGACGTGTTTGAAGAGCCAGACAGGTATCCCTTTAGGACCTGATCGTTCTGTCGTCGGGGTTTCGACCCGTAACGGTTTTCGTTTTGCGCTCCTTGGAAGCAGCGCTGGCCATCAGCTAACGATGCGCTACCATCCGACCATCGCGAAGTAGAACACATAAAACAAAATCCAGAGCGTCAGACAAAGCGCAAGCATTGCGGCGTTGGACATATGCCCGCGGGTCAATCGGCTTAGGCTCCAGGTGACAAGAACAATTACGGCAAATCGCGGCAATCTTGCGAGCGGCGACAGCAGCAGGAAGAGCACTGGGTTGAGGTTTGTGCTTCCGGCTTCAGCAGCAAAAATCTTGTATGGTACACCCGTGAAGGCGCCGACCACCATCCCGGAATAGGTGCCGTTCGATAAGAGTTGGCCCACTTTGTTGAAGGTGGTTTGCGAGATGCCGGGCACCCATAAGAGTAGGGCCTTTGTTTCCTGCGGATAGTTACTGATCATCAACCAGATCGTTATGCCGCCCAAAGCTGCTGCAAGTGAAGCCCATATACAGGCGAGAAGAGCCTTTTTGAGCGATGTCAGGGCAAGGCTGGACAGAAGCACATCCGGAACAATGAAGAACAAAGTTGCTTCGGTAAAACCCCAGATGGCCGCGTAGGTTCTACTCCCAGGGCGCAAAGTTCTTTTCAGATGAAAGTTCATTAAACCGGTCTTTCAACGTCGTCATAAATTGAATCCGGTCTCCGGTCCAAGTGATTGGTTCTCCAACGAAAATATCACAGAAGAAGGGAACCAGAAGAAAGGATCCCTTCGGCAGTGCCTTGCCGAGGCCATGCGTGAAAACTGGAACGGTCGGCGCATCCGGAAAGCGTGCCGCCAGATAGGAGACGCCCTTTTTCAGGTCCGTCATCTGTTCCGGTTCGCCGCGCGAACCTTCTGGAAAGAGGACGAGCACTTTGCCTTCGGACAGTGCGTCGTAGCAACCCTGGAGCGGATCGCTCGATTTGTTGGTGCCGCCTCGCTCAACGGGGATGATGCCCAATATGTTTTCAGACAGCCATGCTTTGAGGGGAGAGGAAAAGAAATAGTCTGCCGCTGCGACCGGTTTGATGTCCTGGAGCCTCGACAAGGGCATCAGCGCCATCAACACCATCGTATCCAAATGGCTGTTGTGGTTGGCCACCACTATCGCGGGGCCTGTCGAAGGCAGGAGCTCCTTGCGCCGGACATTTAGTCCGAGCAGAAATAGCACCGCAATCTTGATGACTAAGTAAAAGGCCTTCTGGAGCATAGCGGGCTCAATAGTAGAAATAGCGGGTGAAATGGAAGAACAGGGGGGCTGTGAAAGTCAGGCTGTCAATGCGGTCGAGAATGCCGCCATGGCCGGGGATCAGGCTGCCCGTATCCTTGACCCCCAGATCTCGTTTCAAGGCTGACACGGTGACATCCCCCACAAACCCGGCAACGGGAATGAGAAGACCTGCAGCTGCCGCATGAAGCATACCGAAAGGGGTCACCAGGGGAGCGGTCACCAGGGCCAGAACGAAAGTCGTTGCAACCCCTCCCAGAAATCCTTCCCAGGTTTTGTTCGGGCTGACACCTGGAATAATTTTGTGCCGACCGAAGAGTTTGCCCCAGGTGTATTGGGCAACGTCGTTGAACTGGGTCAAAAAGATCAGGAAGAGGAGCAGTCCGGCACCGCCGGACATGTTTTCTGGTGTGGGTGGAAGGATCAAAAGAAATGCGGCATGGCTGATCGAAAAGACGCACAGCATCAGGCCCCAGTTCAGGGTTCCGACAGATTTCAGGAACCCGTCCGTCTGCTGTGACAACAGGCTGGCGAACGGCAAAAACAGGAACATGTAGACAGGAATAAACACCGCAAACATGCCGTAATAGCTGTCATAGACCCAGAAATACTGCACGGGAATCGAGAGGTATGCCCAGAAAAGGACGCGCCGGTCGGTGCGCCTGGTCGGGATCATCGAAAAATATTCCTTCAGTGCAAGGAAGCTGATGAGTGCAAAAACAATGATCGAAATCGTTTTACTGACCAGGAAGGCGAGCGTGAAAATCGCCACCATGACCCACCAGCTCTGGGTCCGCTGAACAAGTTCGCTCATGTCCTTGTTCGAGCGCTTTGCAAGGGCAAAAACAATGACGCTCGCCAGCCCCAGAATGCCCCAGATGCCAATGATAACCCAATGAATTGTATCAAGTGTCATGCGGAGGCCCGCTCCTTCAATGCCGCTTTGGCGCGGTTCCAGATTGTCAACGCGGAAAGCAGGAGACCTGCTGCAAACAGCACCAGGAACAGAATGCTGGACTGAACGCCCAGCCCAATCAAAAATCCGCACAAACCGAAGAGTACCGCCCGGTCGCTCTTGCCAAACGGACCATCATATCGCCGGCTTGCGCCGATCTGCACACCTATGACGCCGGTCATTTCGCCGATAATGCCGAGCACCACCAGTCCGACAACAAGTTCGCCCGATACAAAAGCCAGAGCGGCAAACGGGAGATAAAGCGCTGCATCGGCCAGAACGTCGCCCAATTCATTCAAGATCGCGCCGAGATCCGACTTCTGGTCGTGCTCGCGGGCAAGCATGCCGTCAATGGCGTTTAACCCCATGCGAAAAAACAGGATCAGAGGCAGAAGCAGGAACGGCAAGGCTGATCCTGGAAAATACCAAAGAGCTGCGCCTTCCATAATCGACAGGACTAGGGCGGCAAGTGTCACTTGATTTGCAGTTATTCCGGCTGTTGCCAGTTTCTTGCAAAGAGGGCGGAGAAGATCCTGGAAACGTGATTTCAGCTGATAAACGGTGGGCATTCTTAAAACCGATTGAATGTGTCTGTTTCATATAAGCATGGACGACCGAATTGCACACAACGAATGACAGAGGTCACCTTGCAGAAAGACAGACCCTCCATCAACAGCTTGCCAATCCGTGCGTTCGACGCTACTCTTGATTGGTAAATCTTAATACAACCCGTTATACGCTTATTGGTGGTATTTCCGGATAACGGTTCTTCAAAATCGCCCGCTTTGATTTGTGCGGGCTTGCATTGCTGAAAATTCGTGGGCCGAAAGTTGGTGGTCGTAACAGGTTGATATTGTTGCTGTTCGTCCATCGGATTTGGCAGTGGTGTTGATGACCTCTGCCTTGATAGTTCGCGAAAGTTGTTGGTTTGACTGAAGTCGTTGTCCTGATATCCGCCTCGCTATTGACTGAGCTTCGCAGTGGCAAGCCGCAAGCGGCTTCTGCCGTAGCACTTGAAAGTGCATGCAATCAATTCAGCGCGGTTTTCAATCATGACCTTGCGACCCCTGATCCGGAGTCGTCTGACAGCTTTTTTCTAAGTTTTTTTCTGGACGAACAGGCTGGTAAATTCACAGAGAAGATCAAGGACCTCGACGGTGTTTTATCCGTCTATGTCAAAGCGGGTTTAGAGCTTCCCTGAAGCCGGCCGGTCCGTCCCACATTGCCAGGGAGGATGTCATGGCCAGGAAGTCCAAGAAAGTCAGTGCGGGCCCGGCCCCAGAGCCGGAATTGATTGCTATTTCCAAGGCAGATGCCGGACTGCGCACAGGCGGCCTGGAAATAATCTCGCTTGCTGGTGCGCCAACCACGAAGCTTGAAAAGACACTCAAGAAATATGGTGGCACCGCCATACCGCTTTTCGGTCCGACGGAGGAAAGGGTTGCGGCATCGGTCGGAGCATTGTCGGAAGCTGCAATGGCTCCACTGGCAAGTCTGACGGAGTTTTATCGATTGAAGGCTCCCGTGCCCGATCTTGAGAGTCTGCAAAAGGATCTTCTGGAAAACGACCTGTTTGAAGCTGTTTATCTGAAACCGGCTGTCGAACTTCCCGAGGAAGCAGTGGTTGAAGGCGTGAACGAGATGGTGGCCGCGCCGGACGTGCCGCCTCCAGCTTCACCGAACTTTGTCGCAAGGCAGATCAATCTCGACCCGGCTCCGGCTGGCATCAACGCGCGCTGGGCCTGGACTCAGGCCGGTGGTCGCGGCACGGGTGTCCACATAACCGATATTGAGGGCGGTTGGCGCTTTACACATGAAGACCTTGTCGAGCGGCAGGGCGGCGTTGTTGGAGGAACGGAATACAACGATGTCAGCTGGCGCAACCACGGCACAGCCGTTCTTGGCGAATATGGCGGGGACATCAATGGTTTCGGTGTCACTGGCATTTCTCCGGAGGCGATCTGCACGGCTGTTTCCCACGGGTCGCTGGGATCGGCTGGCGCCATCAACCATGCGGCTGCACGCCTGAGTGCAGGGGATGTGCTGCTTCTTGAAATGCACCGTCCCGGCCCCCGGCATAACTTCCGTCTGCGGCCGGACCAGAGAGGTTACATCGCAGTCGAATGGTGGCCCGATGATTTTGCCGCAATCCTAAACGCTTCCCGGCGCGGGATCATCGTGGTTGAGGCCGCCGGCAACGGTGCGGAGGACCTCGATGACGTCCTTTACGAGACACCGGGCTTCGGGTTCCCGGCCAGCTGGAGCAATCCCTTCCGCCGGTCGAACCGGGATTCAGGTGCAATTGTTGTTGGAGCGGGCGCGCCGCCTCCTGGAACCCATGGCCGCAACCATGGACCGGACCGGTCCCGTCTTGGGTTTTCCAACTATGGATCGATTGTCGATGCGCAAGGTTGGGGCCGCGAAGTCACGACATGCGGTTATGGCGATCTTCAAGGGGGTGCCGATGAAGACCTTTGGTACACAGACCGCTTCTCGGGAACGTCCAGTGCATCACCTATTGTGACTGGCGCAATCGCATGTCTCCAAGGCATGGCGCAGGCGCGAGGACGACCTGTCTTTTCGCCGGTCGATCTGAGAGATGCTTTGCGCACGACAGGATCGCCTCAACAAGATGCTCCCGGCAGACCTGCAACCCAACGTATCGGAAACCGTCCGGACTTGCCGGCGCTTGCCGGTGCTCTCTTCGGCGGGAGTGGTGGTAATTTGCGCCCGGCTGCCTTCCGGCGGGTGGTTGAACAATGGCGCCCACTTGAAGTGCGGGCCCTCATAGATATCAGCCCTCAACTCACGGCGGCACACACAACTTCCGTGCTGCAGCAGGCTCTGGTGTCGGCTCAGCCGGTGACAGCAGATGGTGATGGAATTCTGGCTAAAATGGCGATCATGTTCCGAGTTTCAGCTTTGGCCGGTCAAGCGATTGAAATTGCAGGACCAGTCGGTGGCGGCCGTTACCGCTACTGGGGCCGTATCGCAGCAGATGGCCTTGGGCAGCTTTATATCGATGAAGGACATTCATCGACCGGGAGCGACAAATACGATCTTGTGGCCGAAATTCAGGGCGTCAACACAAGGTTCGCCTTTGATGAGAACTTGTTGCGATACATGGCTGTTTAAGTCTCAGGCAGGCTGGAAGCGGTAGCGGCCGGTAATCCGGTACGAAAAAAGCCGATCTTCCAGCTTGGTTCCTGAGCCGATGTTGTGAACGAGCATTGGCCGTTGACCGTCGGGCGATTTGCGGTGCGTGACAATTGCCATGTGCGGTAGATTGCCCGGTAGCAATTGCGACACGATATCGCCGGGCAGATAGTCTCTCGGGTCGTCGCTAACAGGAAGCCCGGCGCCTTTTCGGGTGAAAAAGGTCTGCAGGTTGGGAACACGGCGATGGTCGATGTTTTTGTCCGGCCGTTTCAGACCCCAGTTTTGCGGATAGGCGCTGAAATGGTTCTTCATGTCCGCGTTGACTTCACGTTGAAGATCAAAGTCAAACGCATCGCGGTAGGCGCGGACGATAACGTCCGTGCAGACACCACGTTCCCGCGGAATGTCTCCGTTGGGGAAGGTCAACCCGACATAGCCGGGGTCGTAGAGTACGGTGACACCGATCTGGTCTTCTGCCGCGGTTATCAGCTCTTCCGCCCAAGAATCGGGATTTTTCCAGATGATGTCCGTGGAAGACTGATCGCCGCTCAATGTGTCCAGTTTCACTGAACCAGATGCGCCGTCCGTGCCGAGTTTTTGTGCCGGAACGCGAGAGGCCGCCAACAGACCGCCACCTGCAAGCACCAAACCACCAACCAGAAAACTCCGCCGTTTCATGAGTGCTCCCTCTTGTCTGTTCTATTTTTCCGTAATCGCAGAGTGAGTCAGCAATGCGGCGAACCTCGCAGGGCAACAACTCTATGTGGAAACTCAAATCTGAAAGATCTATTGCCTATGAGGTCTTTGGGACTTGCGAGCCCAGTCTTCCCATGAGCGGGCCAAAGCCCACCAGCCAGCATAAAAATGCGAATGACCAGGACACCGTTGCAAGTCCATGAAAAGGGCCAGGCGAGTCGTATCCAAAGTCTGGTGCAATTCTCAGCAATGCGGATAGGCATAAGAAAACAGCACCTGTTTTGACCAGCCAGCTTTGGCCCAATGGATGCCCTGTATGAAGCTTACCTGCGATGCAATAGACCGCGTAAACTCCGAGACCCAGACCGCCCAGAAATGCAAGGTGAAGTCCGGTGACATCACTCCAGGGCGCACCAAGCCTCGCGCAGCCGGCAAGTATCAGGCCCACACCAGCAAGTGCTGAGGACCCGCCCAGCATCAATATTTCGGAATGAAATGTCGCCCGACCGATAAAGGCTTCAGCGACCCTATCCATGAAAGCTGCGCCGGCGGCCAGTATCAGAAATCCGGTTACCGCCTGGCTCAGACCAAAGATTTCTTCGGCAAGTGCAACGAATACAAGACCGGGCGCAAGGTGCAGTCGGCCAGGATGTGGCCGGAAAGGGGAGGTGGCTTCGGACGGGTCCAGGATGAGGTTTGTGACAGGAACGGTGATCCGGCCAAGGGCGAGGCCCAGCAGTCCGAGAAACGCAAATCCAACCATGTGAATGGATTTGGTTGCAAGATCCAGCTGACCAGTCAGAAAGCCAAGACGGGCCATCGCGGCACAGGCCAAAAGGACCAGCTGCCAGAATGCGAAAGACAGCAATCTGTCTGTTCTTTGCCGCCAGGATAATTGCAAGATGTAGGCGAGCAGTATCGAAAGCCAACTGACATCGGCGATTGCACCGATCAGACCCAATCCGTCCCACCCCAACAGACCCACAACCCTGCCGATGAACCACAGACCAGCGAGTGCCCATAGGTGCCAGCCTCGTAGGGGCTCGCTGTCTGTCCATTCAGGGGCTGCCGTTGTCAGAAAGCCGATCAAGGCTGCGCCGAATGCACCTATGAGCATTTCGTGGGCGTGCCAAAGGGAAGGTGGAACAGTTTCTGCAAGTGGCAGATCGAACTCGAAAGCCAGCACCCAGAGCAGTGGCCAAAGAGCTGCATAGGCTGCCCCAAGCGGAAAAAACAGCCGAAACCCTTCGTCCGACAGGGCGTCCCACCAACGAATACTCCTGCTCTGGTTTCGATTCTGGACAGCAGGGCCGCAGCTCATGCAATCTGCCTTTCGTCAACATCATGAATGTGCCGGAACAGCGGGTCTTCTTTCAAAGCAGATTGCACCCATTTGAAGATAGTGACGTCGTCGCGTTCTTGTGGTGGCAAGGGAAATGAACGGATGCCCAGAACTCCGTGTCCATGGCTATCCAGGACCGCAATTCGGTCCGCCAGGCGAGCGGCCTCCTGCAGATCGTGCGTGATGAATAATCCTGAGAGTTGACCGCCCGCGCAGGTGTTGATCACCAAGTCCTGCATGCGCCTGCGCAGCGCGACGTCGAGCGCCGTAAACGGTTCGTCGAAATAGATGAAATCGGGGTTTGTTGCCAACGCCCGTGCGATGGCGACGCGCTGTTTCATCCCGCCTGACAGCTCAACCGGATACTTGCTCAGGTCCTCAGAAAACAGTGCGACGCGTTCTGCGGCGACGGCAACTTTTTCTCTGCGTTCTCCGCGTTTCACACCGGCAATTTGTAGGGAATAAGCGATGTTTTGAGCAGCTGTTGCCCAAGGCAACAACGACGGTTCCTGAAAGATCATTGAATGGCGGCGATAGCGCCGATCAATTTTCCCTGCCCGGGGTTCGACAAGATCTGCAGCGATGTGTGCGAGCGTCGATTTTCCGCAACCGGAAGGTCCAACCAGAGCGACTATTTCTCGCTCCTCAATTTCGAGATGGATATTTTCAAGAACGGTCCGACCCAGATATGCGTGTCCGATATCTTGAAGGCTCAAGGCACTCATCGTTTGATACCCCACGGTTGCGCTGCCCGGCGCCAACGGTCGATCTCGCCCTTAACCGGGTGGATCAATGAGTATTCTACGACGATCAACAGTCCCACCGCAACAACCACCCAGGCAAGAGCCGTTGCAATATCAAGATTGATCCGTGCATCTGCCAATGCGCCGCCAATGCCACCGGCATTGGCCAACAGTTCGGCCATCACGGCGACTTTGAAGGAGGTCCCGAGCGCAAGCGCGAGGGCGGGAAAGAGCGTTGTCGTGGTCTGGCGCAGGCCGACGGACAAAAACCGTCTTATTGGTCCTGCCCCAAAGGCTTTGGCCATCCGGTCCAACCCGCGATCACGTGTTGAAATGCCGCTTGCCGCACCCAAGAAGACCACGGGCAAGGCAGCCACAAGAATTACAACGCGAACAGTCGCATCGGAGCCGCCGAACCAGATCATGGCAAGGACGATCCAGGCGATGGGAGGTACCCCGAGAATGACGGTGATCAAAGGCGAAGCAATTCGCATTGTTGCCGGTGAATAGCCGGCAGAAATCCCCAGAAGACAGCCTGTCAGAGCGACCAGGACGAACCCGGTTAATGCGCGCTGAAGTGTGAGCAATGCGATGCCCCAGGCGTCAGGATCCTGCGCCAGTTTCCCGATTGCCTGGAGTGTTTCCAAAGGTGAGGTGAGAATAAATGGACCATAGGCCTCATGTCCGATTTGCCAGGCTGCAGCCAACAGGCACAGAGCTGCAAGACCGGCCCAACCAGACCACAAGAAATCCAGTACGCGCCCAACCCGGTCGAGCAATCGCATTGCGAGATTGCGTAGCATATTCATGCCCTGTTGTATTGCCTGTCGCAGACCTGCCGAACGTGTGAGGCCATCCGGCAGCCCTGTAGGTCATGTGTAGAACTTGTTGTCGGGAAGCTTGCCGCCAATGCGGGCCATGTCCTTGCCTGCCATTGCTTTCAACATGCGTTCTATGTCCGCGCGAGCCTCGACAGCGTTTCGTGCAACGAGATTGCAGTGCGGAACCGATGCGGCAAGCAAAGCTGCCGGCAATCCGAGTGCTCCGGTCGCCTGTTCAGCAGCCTTACCCGGATCTTCTAGGACTTCGCTGGTGGCGGTTCTGAGCACTTTGAGAATGTCTGGAATCATTTCCGATCCCGTCTCCATAAATGCTCCCGTCACTGCAAGACCTGCTTGGGGCAGAACAGGCGCAGCATCCGTCATCTCGCCCCAGGCGTCCTGGATATTGATGACCCGTGCGATTTTCTTGCCTGCCTTGCGGCCGCGCAGGATGCCGGCGGTTGTTGACGGCTCTGCAGTCAGGGCCGCTTCGACCTTACCTGCCAATAGCAATTGCATGGCTTCTATTGGCGACCCGGCATATGTGATTTGCAGGTCTTCTTCAGCGTTTAGCCCTGCATGCGATACAAGCTGGCCAAAGATGATTTCCGGCGTGTCACCGCGAAACGGTACGGCAATACTTCTTCCCTTGAGGTCTGAGATCGACTTAATTTCGGGAGCTTCGCTGATGATGTAGAGCAACCCATCAGTCATAATATTTGCAAGTCGGATCGGAAAGCCACGATTGTAGAGATTTGCGGCAGCCTGTACCGGGACAACCGACAATCCAATGCTGCCCGACGTCAGCCCAGCGCGAAGTTCGTCCGGGTTGCGCCAGGCCGTGAAAGTTGCATTTGCGGCTAGTGCGCTGAAACCTCCACTCGCGACCGCATGGGCGAGAGTTACGGAAGGCCCTGCCGGAGGCCCAAAAAGGGCCAGAGTGTCAATTTTGTCTGCCAGTGTCAGGGATGGAAGCAACGGTGTTGCAGCTCCGCCTGCCAGAAGAGAGAGCGCGGATCGCCGCGTCAAATCATGGATTTTGCTCATTTCATCTGCTCCAGAATTGCAGGGACGGGTTTTTCGTCATCAAGGACAACAAGCTGGACACGAAGCGCACCACTGCGGGCGGCGAGCCAATGATCCACTCCTGAAGGGATCGTCAGCAGGCTGCCAGCGGGATAAACGGTTTCTTTTTCCACATCGATCGCGCTTCCATCACCCCAGGACAACTCACCTGAAAGAACGGTCAATAGCCGTAGCCCACTCTTGGCCGCGTGCGGGGGCACGACATCTCCTTTGTCCAGATCCAGAAGAACGACGGCAGGGGTACCTTCTGACGTAACAGCGAGCGGTGTCAGCTGTGCAACGTCATAGACCTCCTTGGATGGAAGTTTTTCAGTTGCTATCAGAGTTGTTTCGGCGGCTGCCGTCATGGAAAGCGATGCAAGCAGCAACGAAGTCAGAAGCAATCTCATGAGATTTCCCTTTCTATTTCGCTTCGAGAGCGGATTTGTTTCTGGCTTGCGAGAGGCTGGCTAAGGACGTCAAACAGCAGTTCCTGGTCTGCTGAGAATGAAGAGTGAAGCAGCAGCAATGGCGACTGCCTGGATCACGAGAACTGTCGGAGAGGCGTTCAAGATAACACTGAGCGCAAGAAGACTTGCCATCATGCCGATTGATACGACTTTGTATCGAAGCGCTATTGCACCGTTTCGACGCCAATCCTGGATGATTGGCCCAAACACTACGTTGGTCTCAAGTATGTCCTGCAGATATGGAGAGCTTTTTCCGAAGGCAAAAGCAGCCAGGATGACAAAAGGTGTGGTTGGTAAAACCGGCAAGAAAGCTCCAATTGCACCTATCAGAAGCGATACGGCACCGATGCCTATCCACACAGCCCGTTTGGCTGCCGGTGCAAGATTTTTGAGAA
Organism: Labrenzia sp. THAF82; assembly: GCF_009363435.1. Taxonomy (GTDB): domain Bacteria; phylum Pseudomonadota; class Alphaproteobacteria; order Rhizobiales; family Stappiaceae; genus Roseibium; species Roseibium porphyridii. The sequence goes on from NZ_CP045354.1 coordinate 2,601,145, forward strand.
TGCTTTTCAAAGCGGACTCTCTTTAACTGGAGTTTAAAATTCAGGTTTTATCTGACCAGTCACCGGCTGCACTTGATTTTTATCAAGACACGTGGGTTTCGAGAGAAAAGAGGGAAGGTGGGCTCATCTGAGGTGGCCCGGCCTGGAGAGATTTTCCGGAGAAAAGGCAGGCGAAAACCCTAGTTTCACCTGCCTTTTCATGGTTGCCTTACAGAGCGAAGTGACGCGAAAAGTGCAGGCTTTTTCGTTATCAGTTGCAAAGATTGCCAGAACATCAGTCTGTGGACCTCCTTGGTTCCTGACAATGCCATGACACCTTGCCATGACACCTTGCCATGACACCTTGCCGGGACACGCTTACCAAGCGGTGATAGGTTTGGTGCGAGTTGGTTTGAACCAGGCAACCATTTGCTCTTGTCCGGAGGCAGACATGGAAGTGCTGCTCCTTTGTGCCGGTTCGGGCCGGAAATCCTGGGAAGGGGAAAGCTCGAAGCGGCCGCTGCGCACAAAAGGCAAACGACAGGCACAGAAAGTCGGAGCGTGGATGGGAAAACGTGGCCTTGCCCCGGATTTCGTGTTTGCAGCGCCGTGTGAACGCGCTTTGGTCAGTGCCCAAAAGGCATTGAAGGCCGGTGGTTGGACAAGCCGAAACATCGAAGTTTCGCGAGCCGTTGGCGATGGCAGACTGCCTCGGCTTCAAGGCAACGGTTTGTCTATGCTGGTTGCGCAAGTATCGTCCGTGCGTCAACTCATTTCAGGCTTGCAGTTGGATATGGAGCCGGGTTTGGCTCCAGGGGTTCTTCTCCGTCTTTGCTTGACTGAAGGAGTGTGGCGGGTGCTGTCACGGATTGACCCGCGAGACCTTCCCGAGCTTTTTCCGTTTCCGGGGCCGGATGGACCCGAGCGCCGAGAGCGACCATCTTACTACTACACCCAGTCTGCAGTTGTGCCTTATAGGAGGACACGAGACGGGGTTCAGATCCTGATTGTCGGCTCCAGCAGTGGTCGTCATTGGGTGGTGCCGAAGGGAATTGTTGAACCCGGCCTTGATCCCGGTGCTTCTGCGGTGATTGAGGCACGCGAGGAAGCGGGCGTTGTGGGGAATGTCGACGACGTACCGATTGGCACTTACCACTACGAGAAATGGGGCGCGCAATGCCATGTCGTTGTCTATGCGTTGGAGGTAGAAACTCTGATCCCGGACGCTGACTGGGAGGAGAACCACCGTCAACGACAATGGGTTGGTCCCGAGGAGGCCGCCAATCGCATGGTGCAATCGGCAATCGGCAGCTTGATTCGTGGATTCGCAATTGAAATTTCCACTGGCCTTTGAGGGTAGATCGAAGCTCAGAGATCACGACGGAGTTCGGAGTTTCAGTTTATCAGATCGCGGATTTGAAGGCCGAGGTGAGCGCGTTGAGCGTGTTTGAATGACGACCGTTCTTGATGCGTGTGTGCAAGATTACCGGCAAGGTCGGCAACGCGGGCAGTCCGAGCCGAGGACCAACATCTACGACACCAAGAGGAAGCATGCGCCGAGACAGTGCAGACACACCCATGCCGGCGACAACGGCCGCGGACACAGCTGTCACGCCACCGCCAACGAAGACCTCCCGCCATTCAATTCCTGCACGATCAAGCAGCTCTCCAGCCAAGCTCCTGACACCGCATGGTTCCGGCATGGTTGCGATCGGCAAAGGCTCACCTTCGCTAGGCCGCCAATTCTGGGATGCGAACCAGGAGAATTTTTCATTCGCGATGGTCTGGCCGCCGTCTCTTCCCTTGTCAAACCGAACGATTGCGGCGTCCAGAAGCCTGAGATCGTAGTCTTTCAAAAGATCCAGTGAAGACCCTATCCGGATCTCGATGGTGAGTTGGGGATCTTGCGCATTCATGCGCGCGACCAGCGCCGGCAGTTCCGGTCCGGCAACATGATCGCTAAGACCGATGGTCAGTTTCTGTCGCGGCTCGGTAAGTGTCGTGAAGGCGCGGTCATGGACCTCAAGCAGTTCTCGCGCGTGCACCAGGAACGCAGCGCCGCGCGCCGTCAGTTCAACGTGTCTTGGCGTTCGCTGAACGAGTTTACAGTCCAGCCTTTCTTCCAAGCGCTTCAGTTTCAATGACATCGCCGATTGGGTCATCCGGGCCATGTCTGCAGCGCGGGTAAAACTGCCAAGCTCGGCGATCCGGACGAAGGCACGGACACAATCAATATCCAGGGCGCGATTCATCATTATGAATGTTTATCTCTGTAATGACATGTCATTTCAATTTGTAATGATAGATTGCGCAAGTCAGTGAGTTCAAGCCTTTCGGGAGAACCAAATGCCAATCGTTCATGTGTCGATGTGCGCCGGTCAATCGAAGACCTATCGCGCAGCCGTTCTGGATGGCTTGTATCTTGCCTTGCGTGACGCCTTGAAGGTTCCCGAAGATGATCGTTTCATGACAATCACCGAGCACGCGCCTGAAAATTTTCGCTTCGGTTCGGCGTTCGGGGTCGAACGCAGCATAAATGTTCTTTACATCACGATTTCGGTTTTCAACACGCGCACCGCGCAGCAGAAAGCAGCTCTCTTTCAGCGGATCGCGGAAGTGCTGACCGAAAATCCGGGTATCCGCCCGGAAGATCTGTTCGTGACGGTGCATGATCTGCCGAAAGAAAACTGGTCGGTCGGTTATGGGCGTCCATTTGCCTGAGGTTTCAAGAGCAAGAGACCAGTTGTGTCCCGGCTTTTTTGGGCCGTTGCTCAGTGGAGCGAACGTTCAGCCCCAGGTCTGGAGCTTTGCCGAATAGCTTGACAGGTCACCAAAGTGCTCCTTGACCCAGTCCGGATTATAATAGGTGTCCAGATACCGTTGTCCGCTGTCGCACATCAGCGTGACGATCGAGCCAACTTCGCCCTGGTCCATCATCTTTCTGGCAATTTGAAGAGAGCCCCAGAGATTGGTGCCTGTCGAAGCGCCGGCCTTCCGGCCGATCAGTTTTTCAAGCCAGAAAATGGTTGCGACGCTTGCAGCGTCAGGAACCTTGATCATGTCGTCGATCACATCCGGTAAAAAGGAATGCTCGACCTTTGGGCGGCCAATCCCTTCTATCCGGCTGGATTTTCCTGAAGTGAGGGTACGATCCCCGCTTTGGTAGGCATCATAGAAGACCGAATTTTCCGGATCGACGACAGTGAGTTTGGTGTCATATCCCTTGTAGCGGATATATCTGCCGAGGGTCGCGGACGTGCCGCCGGTGCCGGCGCTCATGACCAGTCTTTTCGGCGTCGAATGCGGTTCCCATTCCAATTGCCGGAAGATGCTTTCGGCGATGTTGTTGTTGCCACGCCAGTCGGTTGCCCGTTCCGCATACGTGAACTGATCCATGAAGTAACCGTCGATGGAGGCGGCCAGCTCCACTGCTGCGCCGTGCATTTCCGGTGCGGATCCAACAAAATGTGTTTCGCCCCCGTGAAGGCGGATCTGTTCGATTTTGCTGTGCGCAGTGCTTCTGGGCACAACTGCGATGAACCTGGCGCCGATCATGTTTGCAAAATAGGCTTCCGACACAGCAGTGCTGCCTGAAGATGCTTCAATGACCGGTGTGTCTTCCCGGATCTTGCCGTTGCAAAGTGCATACAGAAAAAGGGATCTCGCAAGGCGGTGTTTCAAGCTGCCGGTCGGATGTGTGCTTTCGTCCTTCAGATAGATGTCGACGCCTTCCAGCGAGGGCAGGGGCAGTTTGAACAGATGCGTATCGGCTGAACGATGTGCGTCCGCATTGATCCTGTTGATTGCCTCTTTTACCCAAGTGCTCATAATCCGCCTTTCCCATCACGCACTGTGCAAATTCAACTTGATGCGCTCTTTAGGATCGGTTGTCTCCGATCAATTTTGGAAGCCGCCAGATAACCGGCAATGAAACAAGGACAGCGACGATCACATAGTAGACAGGCGCGAAATCGTCGCCGGTTCGGTTGACCAGGTAGGTTGCAATCATCGGCGTTGTGCCGCCAAAGATCGCCATGCAGGTGTTGTAGCCCAGTGCAACGACACTGCAGCGCAAATGATCCGGTGCCATCAACGTCAAGGCCGAGACGGACAATGCCCACCCTACGGTGCTGGTTATCGTCAGGCCGAACTGACCGAGGAACACAATGCCGATGTCGGGTCGGTGCATCAGCCACCAGCTTGGGATGGCCACCAGTAGCGTGCCGACTGCACCGACCAGAAAAACCGATCTTTGACCAAACCTGTCCGCGGCCAGGCCACAAACCGGCACAAGCAGTGCCATGACAATCAAGTTGACGGTGGTGATGTCGAGCGCGGCGGCGGAGGTGAAGTGCATCTGCGACGTCAGGTAGGAGACCGCATAGACAAAGATGACGAAGTAGATGACCGCACTCGGGATCAGCAGCAGCACCATCTGTATCAGCAGTCGCCAGTGGTGACGCAGACTTTCAATGATGGGAGAGACTTCGTTTGTCTGCGCATCGCTCGGCGCGCTTTCAGTCAGGCTTCGCCGCAAGACAGCGCTGAAGAGTGCAACCATTGCGCCAAGGGCGAATGGGACCCGCCATCCCCAAGACTGCATGTCTTCCGGAGACAGGGTAGAGCTGACTGCTGCAGGCACGGCAGAGCCCAGGACACAGCCCCACATCATGGCGAAGGCAACCCAGGCTCCGGTGAGAGCCTTTCGCCCGGGTTGGGCCTGCTCCACCAGCAATACACCGGAGGCCGTGTATTCACCTGCAACGGAAATACCCTGGACGACACGGATAAGAACCAGCAGAACCGCAGCCGTGACGCCGATTTCTTCGTAGGTCGGCAAAAGCGCAATTGCGAGCGAGCCGGCGCCCATCAAAAGAACCGAAATCATCAAGGCTGTCTTGCGCCCGATCCTGTCGCCGATATGTCCGAATATCACGCTGCCGATTGGCCGGGCAGCGTATCCGACTGCAAGAACCGCAAAGGCGGACAACAGGGATGCGAACTTGTCTTCGGAGGGAAAAAACAGGGTCGCAAGCGTCGGCGCCAGAAAGCCGTAGACCGTGAAATCATACCATTCCAAAACATTGCCGCTTGCCGCGGCGAAGATGGAACGCGGTGGCAGTTTTGCTTTTGTAGTGGTCATTGTTGCGCGCAAATGCCTTTGGAGTGCAGATCGGTTCGGACGATTTTAGCCGTGTTGGGAGACACGGCTGAAAGGCGAATTTGCATCAAAGGCTCGCATAAGCGCAGACCACATGAAACCCTTTTTGACACGTTTGCCGTGGATCAACCAGGGCTGCAACAAAGGTTGTGCCTCCGGTCAGGTCCTTTTTTCTCAATCTCAGGCGAGCTTCATTGTTACGATGCCCGCGACAATCAGAAGTGCAGCAATCAAGCGCTGAGCGGTTACTGTTTCGCCAAGAAACCAGATTCCGACCACAAAGGCGCCAACGGCACCAATCCCGGTCCAGATCATGTAGCTGGTCCCAAGCGGAAGGCTGCGCATCGAAAGCGAAAGAAGACCGAACGAGGCGACCATGGCACCAAGCATGATCAGTGTTGGTGTCAGACGCGTGAACCCCTGCGATTCCTTCATCGCGAACGCCCAGACAATTTCAAGGAAGCCTGCGGCGAGCAAAAAAAACCAAGCCATGGATTTTCTCCCAGCCGGGCCGTCCCGTTGATTTGATGAAAGTTGGAGGTCGTCCTCCGGCTGATCAGATGGGGTGCCGGCTTGCCGGTTCAAATGAAATTTCCTTCATGTTGAAAAGCACTTTAAGGCGTTAAAGCGGAATGCCGCTGATATGTGCCACAAGTTCAAGACTGTTTCTGACGCCGAGTTTTTTCATCAGCCGGGCTCTGTGAATATCGACCGTCCGCGGCGAAATCTCCAGAACACGGGCAATTTCCTTGGATGTCTTTCCTTCAACCATGAGAGTTGCTACCTGCCGCTCCCGCAAGCTCATATCGGTTATCGGCCTGTCTTCGGAAATATCGGCAAAGGACCAGACTGCTCGCGCGAAAGGTGCCGAGGGGTCCAGCGATTGGCCGCGAACACGGCACCAGAACAACAGACCATCTTGTCTGCGCATAATGCGCTCGTCCCGGTACCGACCGGTTCCCAACATTTTCTGGGCACCAATCTGGCCGATGCGGGCAAATTCCTCGGAAGAGGGGTAAAGGATCGACAAGGAGGCGTCTGTCAGTTCGACGCGGGAATAGCCAAACATTTCGGCAAAAAGGGTGTTGCACTTCTTTATGCATCGGTTCTCTGAGTAAATCAGCCCGACTGGTGCGTGTTCAAAGGCGATTGTCTCGCTGTCTTCCATTTTTATCCCGTTAGGTAAAATAACGTAATTCCCCGAAAGACCTGGCAATAGTATCTGAGAGGACGAATTTGGAGGCAAGAATGAACCCGGCAGAGTGGCTTTATAGAAGCGCGGCGAAAATGCCCGATGCTCCTGCTCTCCATAGTGGCACCACATGCACGGCCAGCTATGGCGAGTTCGCCAATCGAGCGGGCTCCATCGCCTTGGCCTTGTCCGATGAAGGCGTTGGCAAGGGGGATCGCGTAGCGTTTTATTGCGCCAACCGGACCGAGTATCTGGAAGCACTCTATGGCACATGGTGGATCGGGGCATCGGTTGTACCGATAAACGCGAAATTGCATGTCAAGGAAGCTGCCTGGATGATTGAAAACTCCGGCACGGCTCTTGTTTTTTCGGATGATAAATCCGTCATGCATCTCTCACCTCTCGTCGATGCAGGCGTGCGTGTAGTCAGTCTTACTGGTGACGCATTTGGCGCAATGCGCGGCACCCAATCGGACACTGTCCCGGTTGCAATGCAAAAGGATGAGCTTGCCTGGCTGTTTTATACATCCGGAACGACCGGCAAGCCCAAGGGCGTCATGATTACTTGCGGAAATATCCTCTCCATGACGCTGACTTACTTTTCGGACGTGGATGAAGTCAAAACACAGGATGCCATCCTATATGCAGCTCCGATGAGCCATGGGGCTGGCCTCTACAATTTCATGCATGTTCTGAAAGGTGCGCGGCATGTTGTGCCTGAAAGCGGTGGTTTCGATGCCGCGGAAGTTCTGACAATTGCTCCTTTGATCGGTTCTGTTTCGATGTTCGCGGCCCCGACGATGGTCCGAAGGCTTGTCGATGAAGCCAAGGCAAAGGACCTGTCCGGAAGAGGGCTCAGGACCGTCGTTTATGCCGGTGGACCGATGTACGAGGCGGACATTCTGGAAGCTGTCGATCAAATGGGGCCTCGCTTCGTTCAAATTTACGGTCAGGGAGAATGCCCTATGGGCATTTCGGCGCTGCCACGTGAAGAGGTTTCCGATCGTGACCATCCGCGTTGGCGAGATCGTTTGAATTCAGTCGGCACTGCGCAGTCCGCTGTCCTTGTTGCGATTGTCGACGAGGCGGGCAACGAACGTCCACGCGGCGAGGTGGGGGAAATTGTGGTCAAGGGACCCACTGTCATGAAGGGATATTGGAAAAACCCGGATGCAACCTCAAAGACACTTCGAGACGGCTGGCTGTGGACGGGAGATCTCGGGCGCATGGATGACGCCGGTTATGTGACCCTACAGGATCGGTCCAAGGACGTTATCATTTCCGGGGGAGCCAATATCTACCCACGTGAAGTGGAAGAGGTGCTGCTGAGCCATGATGCCGTGCGTGAAGTCGCGGTTGTTGGCCGGACGGACCTGGAATGGGGTGAAACCGTGGTTGCCTTCGTTGTTTGCGACGAAAACCGGACCGTCACGACACAAGTACTGGATTTACATTGTCTAGATCAGATTGCACGGTTCAAACGGCCAAAAGAGTATCTGTTCGTTTCTGAACTGCCGAAGAACAATTATGGAAAGGTCCTGAAGACGGAGCTGCGGGACAGAGTGAACAAGGAGGTACGGACATGAGCGAACTGACCGGGAAAACTGCGCTCGTCACGGGATCGGTGCAAGGGATCGGGTTGGCCATTGCCAAGGTACTTGGGCGGGCAGGGGCCCGCGTTGGCGTGCACGGCTTGGCAACGGACGAGCAGGCAAAATCAACCGTCGACGCCGTGTTGGAAGCCGGTACTCCCGAGGTAAGGTTTTTTGGCGCAGATGTGAAAGATGTGGCCGCGATCGAAACAATGATGGCGGAGGTCACCGATTGGGGCGGTCCAGATATTCTGGTCAATAACGCAGGAATTCAAAAGACCGCCAGTCTTGCGGAGGCCGATCCGGCAATCTGGGACGCGATCATCGGCGTCAATCTTTCAGCAGCTTTCCACACCATGCGTCTGGCTTTACCTGCAATGGCAGCCAAAGGGTACGGCCGGGTAATCAACATCGCATCGGTTCACGGCCTGGTCGCTTCCGTCAACAAGGCACCATATGTAGCGTCGAAATTCGGTCTGGTGGGAATGAGCAAGGTCGCCGCTCTTGAATACGCGACGGCGGGCCAGAAGGCGACTGGCGGCGTCACCATCAACTGCATTGCGCCCGGTTGGACGGAAACTGCCATCATCGAGCCCCAAGTGGCGGCCCGTGCCGAACAATTCGGCGGAGATCGAGACAAGGGAATTGCAGATCTGCTGGCAGAAAAGCAACCAACCCGACGCACGTCGGACCCTTCTGAAATCGGTGAGCTCGCTCTTTGGCTTTGTAACCCGATTGCTCACAATGTGACGGGTGCAACGATCCCCGTCGACGGTGGTTGGACGTCGCAATAGGCTGATCAGCGTAGCGAAAGACTTAAAGAACCACGACCTTGGTTCCGAGCTCAACGCGATTGTAGAGATCGATGATGTCCTGGTGCCACATACGGATGCAGCCGCTGGACGCATTGGTGCCGATGCTGCTGGGCTGGTTTGTGCTGTGGATGCGATAAAGAGTGTCTTTATTGCCCTGCCAAAGATAGAGACCCCGTGCACCGATCGGGTTGCTCGGGCCACCTTCCTGCCCGTCCTTGTATTTCGCCAGGCGCGGTTCGCGCTCGATCATTTCGTCGGGCGGAAACCATTTCGGCCATTTGCGTTTGAAACGGATCACGGCCTCGCCATTCCAGGCAAATCCGGCACGACCGACGCCAATGCCATAGCGGATGGCACGGCCACCAGGCTGGATGAGGTAAAGGAACTTCCTGTTCGGGTCGACAACGATTGTGCCAGATGGGTATTGGGACGGATAAAACACCGATTGGCGCAGATATTTCGGATCGAAATTCTGATATTTGATGCCGGGCAGTGAAAAGCCACCGTCGCGTACAGGCGCATAAGCGGTCGCATAATCAGGCGTTCCGTCGGAGAGCGGCGTCAGGCCCGCTTGAACTGTAGCGCCCTGTTTACTTTGGCAGGCGGCCAGCAGCAGCGGAATTCCAGCAACAAAACTCCGTCGGCTCAATTTTATCGCCATGCTCGCGTCCTTTCCCGGGGGGCCGCCTCGTAGCGGATATCGGTTGTTGTCACCTTAAAACAGCTTTGCGGTCCGCAATCTGGATAAACGGAATACTGAAACGGTCCTCGAAAGCAACACAATTATGGTAAATGACCGATTAACGTCGAGTCCTAAGAGGCTGTTCCAAAATCACAAAAACGCTATTCAGTCCGCCAAAATTCCGGCCAGAAGCTTGCGCGTGGCGGTCTCATAGGCGGTTCTGTCCTCACCTGCTGCAATGGCGAGTGCCGCACGGTCGAAGGCTGAGGAAAGGAGATCGGCTAGCGGCTCGAGCTCGATGCCTTTCAAGTGTCCGTGCTTTGCGCTGTGCTGCAGGCCTTCTAAAAGCGTCGCACCGCCGGTCTCCTTGTCGATTTCCGCCATTTCCGCCACGCCGAGAACGGCGGGCCCTTCCAGCAACATGATTTTGGCGCGACCAGGAACGGACATTGCGGAAAAATAAGCACTTGCACCGGACATGAAAGCGTCGAGTGGGGATTGTCCGGTATCGGTCTCGGCATCGATTTCGGCCGCGATGGCGGCCGCCTCGTGATGGACGAGGGCCCGCATGAGATCCGCCTTGTCCGCAAAGTGATGATAAAGCGCGCCTCTGGTGACGTCCGCAGCCTTCACGATTTCCGGTGTTCCGGTTTCAGCATACCCTTTTTCGACGATCAGAGCACGGGCAGCCCTGAGAAGTGCGTTGCGCGTTTCGGCCCGGCGTTCGGCTTGAGTTCGCCGTGATTTTGCTTCTTGCATACATGCAGCCTGTATGTTAATTGAATTTTACATACAAACTGTATGTCTTTTTATTGATGTTGAAAAGGCCACTCCAATGATCGTGTTTTCGTCGACGTGACGGCGCATTGGTCAGATTGGCAGCGGATACCAGGCAAGGAGATCGGAAGATGAAGTGCACACAGTATTACCCGGTTCTGATGACATCGAATGTTGCAGAAACTGCGCGGTTCTATCAGGACAACTTCAAATTCAAGGCGGCGTTCGAAGCCGACTGGTATGTCCATCTGCAATCCGAGGAAGACGAAAAGGTCAATCTTGCGGTTCTCAATCAGGACCACGAGACAATTCCGAAGGAAGGAAGGGGCAAAGGAGCGGCTGGAATGCTGATAAATTTTGAAGTGGAAGACGTTGATGCTGTTTATGAAAAAGCCAAGGAAAATGGTTTGCCCATCCTGCAGGTCCTACGCGACGAAGACTTCGGTCAGCGCCACTTCATTACCCGTGACCCGAACGGTGTTCTGATTGACGTTATCAAGCCCATACCGCCCAGCCCCGAATTCCTGAAGCAGTTTGCACCTGAAGCTGTGCCTTCATGACCGATACGGCACAAACCGGAGTTACCGGTCAATCGCATTGGTTTTGAACCAAAGCCTGGTGACAAGAAAGCGGCGTGACCGGGGATCGGTCACGCCGCTTTGATTAAATTTCCCTTGGCCGTCAGGACGAAACGGCAGGACAGGAGCTGTTCTGCTCGGCGCGTGACTTCAAGCCCTGGAGGCTTTGCATCGTGTTCGGGTCACCGGGCAAAACGAAACTTTGTTCAAGCGCTGTACGCACGTTGTTTATGACTGCAAGATCCTGAACGGCGAGTGTCTGGCAGGGCGTACCGGTAAAGCGGACCCGAATACGAATGACGCGCTGACCGTTGTCTGACGGTCCAAATTCAGAATCGAGTGCCGGGTTCGGACTGGTCATTGGCCTTTCCAGAACAACCATGTTCGGCTGATCCTGAAGCACGACCGTACCCCGTTGCTGTGCGCTGGAGACCAGAGCATTTCGCACGGTGGGTGGGTCGGCGGCAATCGTTACGCTTTGTGCGCCGGCCGGAACGCTAAGCTGCGGTTGGTCAGGCAAACTCGCACGCTGCGAGGATCCTGACTGGCATGCGGCAAGACTAAGCGCGCATAGGCTGGCTAAAAGAAGATGTCGCATGTTCAGTCCTGCATTCAATAGAGCAGCCGATGGTCCCGGCTTCGTCATCACCTAAATCAAGTCATCGCTGAACACAATAAAACTGCGTGTGAGCAACGGCATTCTTGTTTCAACACTGTGTCACAACACTCCTAACGAAGCCTTGTGGCCGGACATGGGCAAAAATGGCAGTCTTTTGAAAATTAGAAACTGTCACCGGTTTTAAATCCTCCGCTGCCAAAGCTTTTGCCGGTCTTGAAACTTCCCTTGAAGGGATCTCTGCGTTTCGTGCGGCGGCCAAAGTCACCACCGAAGCCTCCCATGGATTTTGGAAGTCCGGACCCACCTGGAAAGGCAACGCGGCGGCCTCGCGGTTTGCGGCGCTTGTGTGAGCGCTCGGCTCTCGCCCAGTAATCAGCGCCGGTTATCGCGCCTTTGACCAGCTCACCGAGCAGAACTGTCGTCAGCTTATCGTCGGAAAAAGTGGATTCCCAGCTTCCATAACCTTTCGAGCGGAATCGTTTGATGACGTCGGAGAGCTCAGCCCGGCGGCGGCTGATGTCGCGTTGCAGCTCACGGTCCTGCCGGATTTCTCGGGCAACCTGCTCAATCCTGTCCTTCAGATCCTCAATACGTTGAACAATTTTTTCATCCTCAGGCGAAGGTGTTGCAATTGCTGCCCGCCAGAGGTCATTCAAATCGTCGGCCTGAAGTGAGACAGACAAGTGTTCTTCGGCCTTTTGAAAATCCGCGTCTTCACCGCTGGAAAACTCGGTCAGTGCAGCGGACAGTGTTTCGATCTGACGATCCAGTTTGTCGAGTTGAGCGTCGATCCGGTCAATGTCCTCACTTTGGGTCTCAATCGCCCCGACCAGATCGGTTCCAGCCGCATCCGTCATGGCGTTGCGGCTCATTTCGGCAAGCTTGGCCTGCTCTTCTACGGCTATATCGGCGCAGTGTTCCGCATGGCGGGCCATGCGTTCAGGTATGCCGGTCAACATTGCGTAATTGGCGCGCGCGCCGTCAAACTTGATCAGCCCGGCGACCCACCGGTCCAGTGAGCGCACAAGACCCCGGTGGGTATAGTCTGGAGTTCCATAGCCGCGCTGCCAGAGGTAGATAAACAACGGATCGTCTTCATAGGCCTTGCCCTTTTGCTCACGGTCCGCGTTGGAAGTCTCGGCCTTTGAGGCCGCAGCTTCCGCGGTCGCCTCTGCGGTTTCTGCTCTTTCGCGCTGGGCAAGATACGCCTTGTCGTTTTCCAGGCGGCCGTCGATGGCTTCCATCAGTTCGTCCATCTGGCTTTCTGCCGCATCCCGGGCTTCGTCCAGATCCGACCGTTCCTTTTGAAGCTGTCCACGCTCCGCCTCGCAGCTGCGCAACTGATCAGTCAGCACCTTGTAGTCAGAGTTTCGTTTGTCCAGAAGGCGGCGGGCTTCGCGGGCAGCACTGTCGAGGCGGGTGTTCAGCGCGCCTGCTGCATCTGTGTCCATCCGAAAACGCGCCAGGTCGCGATAGGCCTCGCTCTGACGTTCTTGCAGGTCTGTCATGGCGCGGGTCGCGCGTTCGATCCGCTTGGTGAGTTCAGCTTCTTCACGGCGCAAGTCAGCAAGCGATTGCTCGATCGTCCCCAGGGTCTGACGTCCTGTCAGCATATGCGTATCCCCATCAAGTTCCGATTGACCGCTACCATTGGGTGATTGCTCCGTCCTGTACGCCGCTGCGCCACTTGATATTCAGTTCACCGCGGCGTTTCTCGCCAAGCTTGCCGTTTTGAACGATGCCGTCTTCCAGCTTGTCCTGCCGCACGGCATCATAAATATTCTGCGATACCCGCTGTCCCCATTTGTCGACTGAAACCGCTTCGCTGTTTTCTTCAGAAACGATGCTGCGATTGATGATGTTTCCGTCCGGATCGATCGCTTCAACGACAATGTAGTAGTTTTCGGTCTCCGGATTGGTTTCCGGAATACGGGTGATGCCGGTCGGTACGCCCTGACGCGAAATGATGCGGACTTCAAAGACTTCCTGCAGATTGGCAGCCAGTTGACGCAAGTCGCTTTCGGCCTTGAAGGCGGCATCGTTTTTGCCATCCGACAGGGCCAGTCGACCATCCTCAGCTAGACGCGCCGCTTCTGCCTCGATGTCGGCATTTTCGGTCAAGGCATCAACGCGTCCAACCAGTTCCGAATAGGTTTGGGGAAGCGCATCAATGCGAGCCAACAGATCCGCTTCTGCGCGTTGTTCAGGCAATTTGACCAGGAAATACCAAGCTGCAATGGCAACGACCAGGACTGCAAAGACCCCGACCATCCATTTCGACCAGGTACTGCGGGAAATATAAATCATCGCCAGGGTGCGCGAAAACCCAGCAGCCGGAGGTGAATAGACAAAGCGATCGCGTTTGAGGTCCTCGACACCTTTTTTGAGGATATGGTCTGGAACTTCGATCCCCTGAGCTGCATAGACCTTGCGCAAACGGTCGATCATTGCGGTGTCGCGTTCATCCGCTTTCAGTTCACGGGCCACCTGACCTTCTTCATGCCGAAGCGTGTCCACCACGTCCATCGCCATCATCAGATCGTCGAGCGGAGCCTCGGATTTGCCTGCCATACGATTGGTTCTTCTTGCGTTGGGCAGGCCGTTTGACCGGCCTGCCGATGCCTAGCGTGTTAAAGTCCCTGGCCCTGGGCCGTCAGTTTGGCCAGCCGCCGTTTTCCGTCCTCGACCGCATTGCGGATTTCTTCGGAGTTCTTGGTCGACATGTCGCGCATTTCCGTAATGATTTCACGGGACTGAACCTGGAAGTTCACAACCGAATCCACCAGCTTTTTGACCGAGGCGGCAGCTACGGTCGGGCCATAACCGGCTTTCAGGGCTTCCTTTTGAACCGCATCGCCAATTTCCGCCAGAGTCTCAAGGCTCTTGTTGATGCCGTCCTTCATGGCATTCAGCGTTTCGGTGGATTCATGCAGGCCTTGAAGACCGGTAAAGGAGGCGTTGAGAGCTGTCAGGACGGATTCGTTGGTCGAAAAGAAGCTGACCGACTGGGCATAAACGCGTTCCTTCGCGTTTGTGGTCTGCACCAATCGAGCCATGATGACTTCGGACGTATTGTAACCAATCGTCAGATTGTCGGAGAGATCCTTGGCAATCTGGTATCTCTTTTCTTCGTCCTGCATCTCGCGCAGTTTTTCGTCACGCGCAAGTTCCAGCCGGGCTTTCTGAGCCGGGTCGTCACCGGTATAGGCCTCCACTTCGCTGGAAGACCCCTCAAGTGCGGATTTGGCGACCGACAACTTTTCAGTTGCCATGTTGAGCAACTCAAGCGCCGTTACCTCTGCCTGCTTCAGTGCCCCGCGGAAATCGCGGTAGGCCTCCAGGATAACCTGTTCACGTTCGATCTGGTCTTTGGTTGCGCTGGCCACATCCTTGTAGGTTCCGCGAATATCGGTGAACCGGTCTGAAATGGTGCCGCGGCGCATGTCGCGCCATTTGTTGGAAAGATTTTCAGTGAAGGAAATCTTGCCGTCCGCAAGCTGGTCAACCAGTGTCTTGGCATCGTCGCGGATCGAGTTGAAGGCCTCGGTGATTTCCTCATACCGCTCACCGATATCCATCTGTTGCACCTGGTTGCGGACCACCTCGTTGAAGTTGGAGGCCTGACCGAGGGTGCGGGAAATGATCAAGACCTTGTCGGGCGACAGGTCGGAGATCTGCTCAAGCAGTGCATTGATCGGCGCATCGCGTTCCGTTTCCGGTGAGATACCGATATCGCGCAACGTTGAAAGAGCGCGATCCAGATATTGAAGGGGGGAAAACCCGCCGGCCGGCGCCGCTGCATTTTCCGGAGTTTCAGGTGCTGCCGCGTCTGTCATTTTTGACCTCCTCGAAGGACGGCGTCGATTTTTCTGGTCCAGCGCCGCTTCGTCCTGTTTACGTCGTAAAGGGGCATGTTAGGGCAGGCTTACGCCGCTCTGTCAACGGTTTGGCGGTGGAAACTGGCCAAGTTTGCTCGCCGAGCCAGACCCGTTTGATCCTTTCCATAGGCTGCTTTTGCGACAAGTATGTTTCGTGGATCAGAGTTCCTGCATTTTCACGCTGTGCCCTTCTTGACCTTGTGCTCATGGCTTTGCCACAGAAGAATGCGGTAACAAGTGGTCAGGAAAGACTTTCGGTCTTGAACGGAACAGGTACGCGTTGGCATGGCAAAGTGATGAAACAGATAAAGACTATTGGTTTCTCGCTCCTGTTTGCCTTGCTTTTGGCACTGCAATTATCGGTCTTTTCCAGTTATGCCCAGGAAGCGGGCAGCGACCCGGTTCCTGCTGAACCTTCGGTGCTCGATCTCTTCGAGCGTGCCTCGAATGCCTTGGAGCAAGGTACGGTCTCGACCGCAACACTTGAGCTCTTACGGCAACAGCTCGTCGAGGTGCGTGATAAAAACTCACGCATTGTCGAACATGGCAGCATCGACGCGCAAACACTTGCCGCCCAGTTGCGGGCTCTGGGATCACCTCCTTCGGATGGACAGGATGAAGCTGAGGAGATTGCCGAGAGGCGCAAGGAACTGACGAATGCGCTGGCTGAGGCCAATGCCCCGATCCGCGAAGCAAGGGAAATCACAAACCTTGCCAATGTGCTTATTCGCGAGGTCGACCGGCAAATCAGGTCGATGAAGATCGACAGCCTGTTGACCAATTATCCTTCGCCGCTTGTTCCGGCAACATGGACCAGCGGTTTCCAGGAAATCAACCAATTCTGGCGGCGGTTGCATCGCGATATTCAAGGGGAACTTGAACGCCCCAGCGTTTCGAAAGCGCTTGGACAGACTGTGCCGACGTCACTGGCACTTGTTGCCTTTGGAATATTCTTCCTTGTCGTTGGGCGCATGCCCATCCATCGCTTCCTGTTGAAACTGAGCGTGCGTCAGGAACGTGGCGGGCGCGCGCTTGCGCTTGCGGTGGTCTATAATCTCAGTTTCCTGGTTTTGCCGGCAATCGGCGCCTTGTCGATCCTCCTCGTCATACCGGTCCTGGACATCTACCCCAACAGCGCTCGAATTGCGCTCACAGCAGCTCCGATTGTGGCGCTTTTCATGATTATCGCCAATTGGCTGGGTCACACGCTGTTTGCGCCGGGTCAGACCCGTTGGCGCCTGTTGGAGCTTGAGGAACGCGAGGCAAAGCTGGGCTTGCGACTTTGCCAGGGGCTCGGAGCCTTCATGATGGTCGAGGTTGCACTGGAAACGCTGCAGCTTGACAATGCCTTTGGCGACAGCGCGATCTCGGTCTTGTCCGTACCGCTCATTGTAACCGCTGCGATATTGTTATGGGCATTGGCGGGGATCCTCAGAAACAAGGGTGCGGAAGTTCCCGACGAGACTGAGGAGGCCGAGGAACCGGATGAAGACGAGGAAGCCGAAGAAGCTTCGGTCAAACCGCAAGAATCCGGATTTCTGTTGTTCCTCTCCCTTTTGATGAAAGCGTCTGCTTTGCTGGCAGTCAGCGTGACCCTTGTCGGTTATGTTGAACTGGCAAGGGCTGCCATTATTCCCATGATCATGACGGTCGCCCAGTTGGGACTAGGCTTCATGCTCTATCACCTTGCGCAGCTTTTGGTGAAAACTGCGACGGACCGGGATGACGCGGCCCCAACGCCCATTTTGGTGACAATCGGACTGATTGTTCCGCTGGTGGCGATCTTTACGCCGCTAATTGCGCTGACCTGGGGTGCCAGGGCAACGGATATCGCCGATGCCTGGCGATTGCTGATCGGAGGCGTTCAGTTCGGAGACATCCGTCTGTCACTGGATTCTCTGATCGTTCTCGGGGTTATTTTCGCAATTGGCGTGTTGATCACACGCTGGTTGAAAAATCTGCTGAGGACATCGGTTCTGCCGCAAACGCGCATGGATGTCGGCGCGCAGACCGCGATCGTAACCGGGACCGGATACGTCGGTTTGACGCTCGCGATTCTGGTGGCGGTTTCGACCGCGGGATTGAACCTCTCCAGCCTTGCCGTCGTGGCGGGTGCGCTCTCGGTTGGCATCGGGTTCGGTTTGCAAACCATTGTCTCGAATTTCGTCTCAGGCATCATTTTGCTGATAGAGCGGCCGATCAAGGAAGGCGACTGGATCGAGGTTTCTGGCCATATGGGCTACGTGCGCGACATCTCCGTTCGCTCAACCAGGATAGAAACTTTTGATCGGCATGATGTCATCATTCCGAATTCGGACCTGATTGCCGGCACGGTCAAAAACATGACCTTGAGCAACAAGTCTGGCCGATTGATGCTTCCAATCAGGGTTGCTTTCGGCAGTGACCTGGAGCGGGTGAAGGCCATTTTGATCGAAGCGGCCAGGGGTCACTACACCGTTGCGCGCTATCCGGTGCCGTTTGTCCTCTTCATGGGAGTTGGCGAGAACGCATTGAACTTCGAATTGAGATGCTATCTCAAAGACGTCAACAACATACTGACGACGCAATCGGATCTCTACTTCGCCATCTATAATGAACTCGGCAAATCAGGGATCGAAATTCCGATCCCGCAGCGCGATCTGCACATCAAGGATATCGACAAGGTGTTGAATGCCCTGGATGGAAAGGCAAAAACCGATCCATCCCCGGCATCCTGATCGTCTAGACGAGTTCGGCCGCGATGCGGGCCGCCAACCGGGCGTTGTTGCGCACAAGGGCAATATTGGTGTCGAGGCTGCGTCCATCAGTCAGGTCGAGTATTGCGCCCAAGACGAACGGTGTGACGTCCTTTCCAGTTACATTCCGGGCCTCTGCCTGCCGGATAGCCTCGTCAATAAAGCCGGCCATCTCCGATCCGGGAATTTCATCTGTTTCCGGTACAGGATTGGCGATCAGGACACCGCCATGGTCTGGAAAGTTTTGCCGCATCTTCAGGAGTTGTCCGATGTCAGCGGCAGAGTTGAGCGTATAGGGTGCTTGAAGACCACTGGTTCTGGACCAGAATGCCGGCAATTCCTCGGTGCCATAAGCGATAACCGGGACGCCTTTGGTCTCCAGCACTTCCAGCGTCTTTGGAATGTCCAGAAGAGCCTTTGCACCTGCTGAGACAACACATACGGGTGTGCGTCCAAGCTCATCGAGATCCGCCGACACGTCGAAGGTTGTTTCCGCACCCTTGTGAACACCACCAATACCGCCGGTCGCGAATACTTTCAGACCGGCAACATGCGCTGCCATCATCGTCGCAGCAACGGTCGTCGCGCCATAGAGGCCGGTGCTGAGTGCAAATGTGAGATCTGCGCGCGAACACTTCATCACGTCTTTGGCTTGCGCCAGGCGATCCAGGTCGCTGTCGGACAGGCCGATCATGATCTTGCCGTCCATCAGTGCGATGGTAGCCGGGACTGCGCCTTCGGCACGAATGTCGGCTTCTACCAACCGAGCCGTTTCGACATTTTTGGGAAAGGGCATCCCGTGCGTGATAATCGTGGATTCCAGAGCAACGATCGGTTTGTTGCTGGCAAGGGCATCCCGGACCTCCGCGCTGTAGACAAGCAGGTCTTTGACTGAGGTGTTAACGTCTGGGCGTGTCACGGAAGTGGCCTCTTGCTGTTTTCGCGGGCGCAGAGCCCTTTTTGTTGTTCGCCGCTCTTATAGGCCCGCACCGATTGCGCGCCAAGTGGGTGGTTTGTCCATTTGGTCAAAAATCTACCAGTGTTTCCCAGGAAAGCGATTCAGCAAACGCGCCAGTGCTTGCAAGGGTCAAGGTGGCTGCCTTCAGGCCAAACGTCACTGCCTCTTCAAGAGCATGTCCCTTGGAAATTGCGGCCAGGCTGGCGGCCGTCAGCGCATCGCCTGCGCCAGTTACATCGGTGACATCCGTTTTTGCCGGTGCAAGTCTGGTAATCAAACCCTTGTTTGAAACCGTGATGCTGGCAGGTCCGTCTGTCAGGACGAAGGATTTCAAACCGGCCTCAGCGAGGGCGGATGAAGTTTCATCCGGATCTGTCGAGATTGGCAATCCAGTCAACGCAGCGGCTTCTCCACGATTGAGGAACAGACAATCAAGGCGAGAGAGCAGGGCTGTCAGTCGCTGGGACTTGGCATTCGAAACCGCATTGGCCATCAGCATGCCGGTCTGGATTTGCGAGGCCAGGGCCTCAAGCATTTGTGTGGGCAGGTTCGCGTCGAGAAACCAGATTGTCCGGTTGTCTGAAATTGCCGCCAGGCGATCAACGATGTCGGCGAAGAGATCGACCGGAGCTTCGGAGAGGATACGGTCATCAACACAGGCGGCCTTCAGCGAACCGTCCGGATCATGGAGTGCCAGATACTGCCCGGTTGAAAATCCCGATCTGTCGACGGTGAAGAGTTTGATCCCTTCGTCACTCAATTGCGCCTTGAGGAGTTGGGCGGGAGCGTCGTCGCCGACAGTTCCGATAAGCTTGGTCTGAACACCCAGTTTTGCAAGATTACGGGCGACATTGGTTGCCACTCCGCCGGGCTTTGCGTGAAAGCGGGCCGGGGTGGACGTTTCGGGCCGGATCGCTTCAGCTCCGTGCGCAATTGTATCGTAGTGAATTGCACCAAGTGCAATAACAGTGCTTTCGGAGGACGAGGACACGCCGGATTACTTCTCCAGAGATCGGCCGGGATGGCGGGTGATGAGACACTGGACAAGCGGGCTAACAGATCGAACCTGATGCGGCAACTCCTGGCCGCAGGATCAATTGATTCTCCAGGCTCAAGGGCTCACAGCAGCGGGAACTGAAATAGTTACGTAACGTTAGTTTTGAAGACCATCATGAGAACATATTGGAAACAAACATGCATTTCCGTTTTAATACCAATCGGTTTCGCCGACTTGTCAAATGAGAACAAAAAGTGTACAAAGCTCTCATTGAAACGGCACGTCCATCGTGGAATAAGGAGCGTGAACCATGTCACAAAGTACACTTCGTCTCGTAGAAAGCAGCCAGATGGATAAGACAAAAGCGCTGGATGCAGCGCTGAGCCAGATCGAAAGAGCCTTTGGTAAAGGCTCCATCATGCGTATGGGTCAGAGGCAAGCTGTCGAGATTCAGTCTGTCTCAACCGGGTCGCTCGGTTTGGATATCGCGCTGGGTATTGGCGGGCTGCCGCGTGGACGTATCGTTGAGATCTATGGTCCGGAATCGTCCGGTAAGACCACGCTTGCACTTCACACAGTTGCCGAAGCCCAGAAGAACGGCGGCATTTGTGCCTTCGTTGATGCGGAGCACGCGCTGGATCCTGTTTATGCCCGCAAGCTCGGTGTCGATATCGACAACCTTTTGATCTCCCAGCCAGACGCAGGTGAACAGGCGCTTGAGATCTGCGATACGCTTGTCCGTTCCGGGGCAATTGATGTTCTGGTCATCGACTCCGTTGCAGCTCTGACCCCCAAGGCAGAGCTGGAAGGGGAAATGGGTGACAGTCTTCCGGGCATGCAAGCGCGCCTGATGAGCCAGGCGCTTCGCAAGCTGACAGCATCGATTTCCAAGTCGAACTGCATGGTTATCTTCATCAACCAGATCCGGATGAAGATCGGTGTCATGTTCGGCTCGCCCGAGACAACGACGGGCGGTAATGCATTGAAATTCTATTCCTCGGTTCGTCTTGATATCCGTCGCATCGGCGCAATCAAGGATCGGGACGAGGTGGTCGGAAACCAAACGCGCGTCAAGGTGGTCAAGAACAAGCTTGCGCCTCCTTTCCGGCAGGTTGAGTTCGATATCGTTTATGGTGAAGGTGTTTCCAAAACCGGTGAACTGATCGACCTTGGTGTTAAAGGCAATATTGTCGAAAAGTCCGGGGCCTGGTTCTCCTATAACAGTCAGCGGCTTGGCCAGGGCCGTGAAAATGCCAAACAGTTTCTGAAGGATAATCCGGAGATTGCTGACGAGATTGAATTGGCAATTCGCCAGAATGCGGGACTTATCGCAGAAGCAATCATCGACCCGGAAGGCGGTGCAGAAGAAGACGAGGATTGAGTTTCCTTTCCTCTGCTCCCTGAAGCCTTTCGCAGTCGGGACTATGTCTGATAAGCAAAATGTGGAACCCCTCCTTGCCGAACAAGGAGGGGTTTTGTTGTTTCGTCGTTGCATTTGCCAGCAGCACGGTCAGGAGATTTCCGGTCGCGACGTGCAAATCCGCCGGTTCTCAGAGCGTGCGTCCTCGCAACTGCTGGACAGGTTTGTAGGTCAAAGTTAAAAGGCTGTTCCGGCCGGTACCCCAATCAGGGGGCCTGCAATTTTTGAAAGCCAATTAACTGGCCCGCATGCCCGGGCTCAGACCGATGTGAGACCCGTATGACCGGCGTAAACGAAATTCGCACCGCCTTCCTGGACTACTTCAAGAAGAACGATCACGAGGTGGTCGCCTCCGGTCCGCTGGTACCGCGGAACGATCCGACATTGATGTTTGCGAACGCGGGAATGAACCAGTTCAAAAACGTTTTCACAGGTTTGGAAAAACGGGATTATCAGCGTGCAGCGACATCGCAAAAGTGTGTGCGCGCAGGCGGAAAGCATAACGACCTCGACAATGTCGGGTATACCGCACGCCATCATACGTTTTTCGAAATGCTCGGAAACTTCTCCTTTGGTGACTATTTCAAGGATCGGGCTATTGAGCTGGCGTGGAACCTGATCACCAAGGAGTATGGTCTACCGGCGGACAAGCTGTTGGTGACGGTTTATGCCGAAGACGATCAGGCGTTTGATCTTTGGAAGAAGATTGCCGGTCTTGGCGACGACAAGATCATCCGCATTCCGACCTCTGACAATTTCTGGTCCATGGGCGACACCGGCCCGTGTGGTCCGTGCTCGGAAATCTTTTACGACCATGGCGACCATGTCTGGGGCGGTCCTCCAGGAACACCAGAGGAAGATGGCGACAGGTTCATCGAGATCTGGAATCTGGTCTTCATGCAGTATGAACAAACGCCTGAAAAACGTCTCAACCTGCCGAGCCCTTCAATCGACACCGGAATGGGAATCGAGCGTATTGCAGCGGTCATGCAAGGCGTTCACAACAACTATGACATCGATCTTTTCAGGGCATTGATTGCTGCCTCCGAAAACGCGACCGGTGTTGATGCGGAAGGGGATGCGCTGGGCAGTCACAGGGTAATTGCCGATCATCTGCGCTCGACCAGCTTCCTGATTGCCGATGGTGTTTTGCCATCCAACGAAGGCCGCGGATATGTGCTGCGCCGGATCATGCGCCGTGGAATGCGCCATGCCCATCTTCTGGGAGCAAGCGAACCGCTGATGCACAAGCTGGTGCCAGCTCTTGTACGAGAAATGGGTCGGGCCTACCCGGAACTTGGCCGGGCAGAAGACCTGATCACTGAAACACTGAAGCTGGAAGAAACGCGCTTCCGTAAAACACTTGAGCGGGGCCTTGGCTTGCTCGACAGCGCTACGCAGGACCTCTCAGCTGGGGGTGAGCTCGATGGGGAAACGGCATTCAAGCTCTATGACACTTATGGTTTCCCGCTTGATCTGACCCAAGACGCTCTGCGCGCAAGAGAAATTTCCGTCGACACGGACGGGTTTGACACAGCCATGGAGCGCCAAAAAGCAGAAGCGCGTGCTGCATGGTCCGGTGCCGGCGGTGCGGCGACAGAGACGATCTGGTTCGCCATGAAGGAAAAATACGGCGCGACCGACTTCTTGGGCTACGAGACCGAGATTGCCGAAGGGGTCGTTGCGGGCCTTGCGTCTGAGGACGCTGAGGTGGCTGAACTGACAGCTGGCCAGAATGGTTTCATGGTGCTGAACCAGACGCCGTTCTACGGCGAAAGCGGTGGACAGGTCGGCGACACCGGCGTGGTTCTGACAAATGGTGTCAGAGCAACCGTCACGAACACCCAGAAAAAAGCCGACGGCCTGTTCGTTCACTCCGTTACGGTGGAAGAGGGGACGTTGGTACCCGGTCTTGCGCTTGAGCTGAAGGTGGATCACGGCCGGCGCACGGGGATCCGCGCCAACCACTCGGCAACGCACCTTGTCCATGAAGCACTGCGCGAAGTCCTGGGAAATCACGTTGCACAGAAAGGTTCGCTGGTCACACCGGAGCGGCTTCGGTTTGATTTTTCTCATCCTAAGCCCATGAGTGATGAGGAACTGTCGACTGTTGAGACCTATGCCAACGAAATCGTGCTTCAAAACGCGTCGGTCGACACGAGGCTGATGGCAGTCGACGATGCGATCGAGGCCGGCGCCATGGCCCTGTTTGGTGAGAAATACGGCGAAGAAGTGCGCGTTGTTTCGATGGGGACAGCGCTGCACGGTGCCAAGGAAGGCAAACCCTATTCGCTTGAATTGTGCGGTGGCACCCATGTGAAACGTACTGGTGATATCGGGCTGGTCACGCTCGTCTCCGAAGGAGCGGTTGCGGCAGGCGTGCGTCGGATAGAGGCACTGACCGGTGCTGAGGCAAGAACCTACCTGGATGCACAGGACAAGCGCATGCGCGAGGTTGCCGGTATCCTGAAGACGTCTGCCGATGACGTGCCCGGCCGCGTAGCGCAGCTGGTGGAAGAGCGTCGGCGCCTGGAAAAAGAACTGGCCGATGCCAAGAAGAAACTTGCCATGGGTGGTGGTGGCTCGGAAGGCACGCCGGTCAAGGACGCCGGTGCCTACAAACTGATGGCGCGCACGGTCGAAGGCATCAACCCCAAGGATCTGAAGGGCATGGCTGATGATGCCAAGGCTCAGCTGGGTTCGGGGGTCGTTGTTCTGATCAATGTGGCCGACGATGGCAAGGCTGCAATTGTCACAGCGGTTACAAAAGACCTGACCGACAAGGTCAGTGCTGTTGATCTGGTGAGGCTCGGATCAGAAGCCCTTGGCGGACGCGGAGGCGGCGGACGGCCCGACATGGCACAGGCCGGTGGGCCGGATGGTTCCAAGGCGGAAAGCGCAATTGGTGCGATTGAAAGCCATTTGTCGGCTTTGTAGGTCTTGCCGGAACGACTGCTGAAAATGAAAAAGCGTGCCAATGGGCACGCTTTTTTCATGAGAAAAAGTCTTGTGATGGGTTTTAGTCAGTGAACCATTGCAACAGCTGCAAGAGAGGCGGCTGCCAGCAAGGTGGATACCAAAAGCATTTTCAGTACGACATGGTGCGGCGAAGTCTCCGCAGCTCTAGCCTTGTCAGTTTCGATAGTCATGTTCGTCTCCTTATTGAGTGTTTTGCTTACCCTTCTAAAGATGGGGGCTGCGACAAATTTGCCCAATCACGTTGATACCATTTTGGCTCACGGCTTCGCGTAGTCTTCGTGAAGTGGTCGGTGAGCAAACAGCTGCGCAAGCAAGAGCGCTTTGTCTGAAACCATTCTTCGGCTATTCCTTTTTCAGGATCGCAAAAGACACCGGAGTACGCGGGTGACGCGCCAAGAATTCAAGCGAGCGCTCTATGAAGTGCTTGAAGACACAGGCAAACGAAAGCTTGCGGCTCGTTTCTTGCGCCATTTTCTCGTTTTTCTGATCATCTTCAATATCGTCTTGGCCGTGTTCGAAACCGTGCCGCAGGTAAGGCTCGGTTTCGGGGAACATCTGCGGTTTCTCCAACTCGGAAGCGGCTTTATCTTCCTGGTCGAATATATCTTGCGTCTCTATGTTGCCGATCTGCATCCGCCGCTGCGCCGTTACGGGCCAATCCGTGCGCGCCTTCGCTATGCGGTTCACCCCGATGCGCTGGTTGATCTGATTGGTGCACTGCCGCTTTTGTTTGTGCTGTTCTTGCCCAACCAGGCGGTGGTGGTTGTCATCATTTTGCGCCTGCTCCGGTTCCTGAAACTGGCCCGCTATTCGCCCGCACTCAGATCGCTAATCTCTGCTGTGGCCAATGAGCGTCGTGCTTTGCTTGGTTCGACCATGATCATCATGGGGGTTATCCTGCTTGCGGCGACCACCATGTACCTAATCGAACACGATGATCAGCCAGAGAAGTTTCGCAGCATCCTTCATGGAATGTATTGGGCCATCACCACCGTCACCACGGTTGGCTATGGCGATGTTGTGCCTGTCAGCAATCTTGGAAAGATGGTTGGCAGCTTCGTCATGCTGCTTGGTTATGGTCTCATTGCCTTGCCGGTGGGCATCATCGCCTCAGCATTTGCGAGGGAAATACACAGCCGGGATTTCGTCGTCACCTGGTCCATGGTGGCGCGTGTGCCCCTGTTTGAAGACCTCAAGGCGACGGAAATTGCGGAAGTTTCCAAGCTTCTTCAGGCACAAAGCGTGCGCAAGGGCATGACAATTGCTGATCGGGGCGACGTTGCCGACAGGATGTATTTCATTTCTGATGGAGAGGTTGAAATCAAGCTGCCCCACGATACGGTTTACCTCGGTGAAGGCAGCTTCTTCGGCGAACTCGCTCTTATCAATCAGACCCGGCGGACGGCAACGGTATCAGCCTACAGCGACTGTCAGCTTCTTGTACTGGAAGCTGAAGCGCTGAGGCAGCTCATGGACCGGGATGAAGCGCTTGCCAAGAAGATCATGGACGAAGCGCGGGAACGGGCACTGGCGGGCAAAAAGGTTCTGGGAGAACTTGCCGAAGAAGAGCTCCAGCAAGCAGGCGTCTTTGCGGCAGGCAAGGACGCGCGTACAGAACCGGAGCCTGAGCTTTTTTCAAAAGATGAAGCCGGGCAGGACAAGGATCCTGCTTAGTAGGGAACCAGCCCTTGGGGGAGGCGGCCATAGAGTGGATCGCCGTGCCAGAACACGTCAGTTGGGCCGACGACAAAGTCAATCAGATTCCAACGATTGTACTGAAAACGGAGTAGCGCGAATGTGGCAAGCCCGTCCATATATTCGGCCTGCTGCGCATATGTGGTGCTTCTCAGATCAATGGTGCCTCCACCCGGTCTTTGCGGGCTGACCTGGACAAATGCCCATCCGTTGCCGGCGCGCATCCAGTCGACCACAAACTCGACAGGTGGCCCGACCCGGGCCTCCAGCATCGGGCGTACCGCATTGAGAATATCGCCGCGTTCCGGAGTGCCCCGGGCAGGCTCATAGACGGACTGGGCTCCTGCTTGGATACCAAGGCAAACGAGAAGAACAAGACTTGCAGAAGTCTTCGTAACCAATTGCTTTAGTTTGAAAAAAGAGATTTCTTGAGAAATTGATTCAAGCACGGCAGTCTCCGTCTATCCAGAAGATTAGAAAGCAGGCGAGACGCTACCATGAAAACCATCGGTTTGCTCGGTGGAATGAGCTGGGAAAGCACATCCATCTATTATCAGTTGCTCAATCGCCTGACGCGAGAACGGCTGGGTGGCCTGCATTCTGCGGAGTGCCTGCTGTGGTCGTTCGATTTTGCAGAGATTGAAGCCGCACAAGCGAGGGGCGATTGGCAGCTGGCGACACAAATGATGATCGCGGCGGCGGAACGGCTTGAAAGAGGTGGCGCGGAGTGCCTGGTGATCTGCACCAACACAATGCACAAAATGGCTGATGATGTTCAGGCCGCGAGCGCTGTGCCGCTTATTCACATTGCAGATGCAACAGCCCCGGCCATAACTGAAGCGGAGTGCCGGACACCGCTTCTACTGGCAACCGGTTACACGATGGAACAAGACTTTTACAAGGGCCATCTGCGAGAGCGCCACGGCATCGAGGTGCGCATTCCCGAACCGAACGACAGGGCCGAGGTTCACCGTATTATCTATGAGGAACTTTGCCGGGGAGAAGTCTGGGCCGATTCCAAACAAACCTTTTTGGATATTGTTGAAAAGGAGGTCGGCGGCGGAGCTGACGCGGTCATATTCGGCTGCACGGAAATCGGACTACTCGTAAGACCAGAAGACTTCTCCATTCCGGCCTTTGATACGACCGTGCTTCATGTCAGGGCCGCCCTTGATTTCGCTCTGTCTCAATCGACTTGAGATCAATGGTTCGGGCAGCAGAAAGACCGGGAACAGTGCTTGCAACCGCCTTGGTCAATCTGTCCGAACAGGAGCTGTTGCCTGAAAACTCGCTCTGGATTTGAAGAAGGATAGCCAGGCCGCCAGTCGAGGAGTGCTTTTGAGCAGCAAGTCTCCTTCTTCTGCGATCTCGAACAGGGATAGCATTGGCGCTGCATGACAATCGGCGAGACTGGGGAGCTCACCAAGAAGGAACGGTTCGCCCTCAATAAGCGTTTCAAGGGCGGCCAGCACGGTTCTGGCCGGACCAAGCGCCGACGCGATTTTGACCTCGTCGGCAGGGGCTCCATCGCGTGTCTTGACCACCCGTTCCACGTAAATGTCCCAGACCAGCGTCCGATAAGCATATGCATCCAGGATAGACAGGATCTGTGTCATCCTGGCGCGGAGCTTCGGGGTCGCAGGCTGAAGGGTAGGGCCATCGAAAGCCTCGTCCACATAACGCAGGATGGCCGTTGTCTCATAGAGATGAAAATCACCGTCCTTCAACAACGGGATTTTACCGAACGGGTGCAGTGACTGATACTCCGACGATGGCCCCTCGGAGGCAAAGATATCGATGGGTGTCAGGTCGTAGGACAGGCCCTTTTCCTCCAGCGCCAACCGTGCAGAACGGACATAAACGGAATAGTCTGCTCCGAAGAGTTCAATCATGATGTTCCTCCGCTTAGTCGGTCGAGCCTAAGCCTGTGCCGTGTGTCGGTCAGCCGCCAAATACTGCCATATGTAGCCCCGAGTACGCCGAGACCGGTTGCCCCTCCCAACAAGAACATGATCAGGAGCTGGTACTTTACCGCTTCTTGCGGATCGACACCCGAAAGGATCTGACCTGTCATCATTCCGGGAAGGGACACAACGCCCGTCGCCGCCATGGCGTTGATAATCGGCGTGAAACCTGACCGAAGTGCCTGCCTGGCGAAAGGGCGTGTCGCTTCCCAGCGGCTGCGACCGAGGAGAAGCTGCGCCTCAACTTCACGCTTGCCTTTGGCCAGTGCTGTATGAAGCGTATCAAGACCAAGGCTGACGCCTGTCATCGTGTTTCCGAGGATCATTCCGAAAAGAGGGAGCGCATATTGGGGTTGCCAGACGGGGTCAGGACGGATCTGCCCGGCAAGACCGTAAAGTGTAACAAGTGCTCCGGATATCAGCATTGCACCGGCCCCAAGGCCTGGGCCCCAAAGACCCTTGAGGCGACGATCCTGACGGACCCATATCTCGCGCCCTGCAAAGACGCCCATGACAGCCGCCACCAGCATTGTCCAGTACAACGACCCGGCAAAGAAGATCAGCTTCAATACCAGCCCGACCAGAATCAGCTGAACGGTCATGCGCAGCGCCGAGACCAGCAGGGTCCGGGTCAGACCCAGGTCGAGGAGTATGGAAAGGATGGCATTCAGCAGCAGGAACACCGAGGCGGCCACGAGATCCCAATAGGATAGAACCTGATAAGTGTTCATGAGGCCTCCTCGTGGAGGTCACGTTTCAACACTCTTCCGCCCTCCATATGAACGCAGTCAGCCTTTAGACGGATCGATTGCTCGGGGTCGTGCGTGACGAGCAAGATGGTGCGTCCAGCTGCGACCCTCTCTTTTAGGAGCAGTTCCACCTTGGCAACCGACGGCGGATCGAGGGCGGATGTTGGTTCGTCAAGCAGGAGGATTTCCGGGTCAATCTGCAAGGCGCGAACGAGTGCCAGACGTTGACGTTCACCCGTCGACAGCCTGGAGACCTCCCAGCCTGAAGCTTCTTCCAGGCCGACGGAAGCAAGTTGTTTGACAAGATCTGGGGTGGGTTGAAAATGATCTGCTACGCGTTCCGACCACCAGCCGCTCTCCGCGGGTACATACGCCACTTTGCGTCGCCAATCGGGTGCAGAGAAGCGTTCACGATCTCTGCCATTCAGCGTGATTGTTCCGCTGCTTTCATCCAGATCGGCCAGTGCCCTCAAAAACAGAGACTTTCCGGCACCGGAAGGACCGGAAATGGCGGTGCAGCTCCCATCTTCCAGCACGAGGTTGATTGGGCCAATCAGAGATGTCTTCAGCTCGTCAATGATTAGCACCAGCTACGTCCTCTCTCGAGCGCGCAGCCTATCCCGGGTGGTGGGCAGGAGCAATCGGACACGTTGCGTTTTGACAGATCTTCAAGGCAGGTGTGGGAGACCTGTTGATCCTGAGATTGGCGACCGTTGTTTGAAGCAATTCCGGCTGGTGCGAAGGGACGCTGCTGCTATGCTCCGCCCGAGAGGACCGGACCGCCCTTTCAAATGGTGGCCGTTCGATGAAAATTGCAGTTCAGAACTGGGCAGTCCATGACATTGGAACACACGACACTTCGCAAATATCTTCTTCAAATGCAGAAGGAACATGGGCTCGATCAGGACCTGACGCTACTTGTCGAGGATATTGCAACGTCGTGCCGGATAATTTCGCACCAAATCCGCAATGGTCCGTTTCTCGACATCCTGGGCGCAACCGAAACATCCAACATTCAAGGCGAAACCCAGAAACAGCTGGATGTCATCGCAAATGACGTGTTCCTCAGTCATTGCTCGAATTGTCAGCGTGTTGCGGCCCTCGTGTCAGAAGAAATGGACGATGTAATCTGGCTGAAGGAAACTCCCAAGGCCGGAGACTATCTGGTTTATTTCGACCCGCTTGACGGTTCCTCGAACCTGAATGTGAACCTCTCCGTCGGTTCCATATTTTCGGTTGTCGAGCTTGAGCAGGACATAGAAACGCTGACGAACGAAGTGGTTCTGCTGAAGGGTACAAAACAGGTCTTTGCCGGATACTCGCTCTACGGCCCTTCCACATCGCTCGTGTTTTCGACCGGCAAGGGTGTCCAGGGCTTCACGCACAAGATGGGCACGGGTGAGTTCCTCTTGACCTTCCCGGATATGTGTCTGCCAGACTCGACCGAGGAATTTGCCATCAATGCATCCCGTTGGCGTTATTGGGACGAGACAATCCGGCGATATGTCGAGGAATGTATCAAGGGTGAAAAAGGCCCGAGACAAAAGTCGTTCAACATGCGTTGGACAGCCTCGATGGTGGCTGAGATCCACAGGATTCTTACCCGGGGCGGAGTCTTTCTTTATCCCGTTGACGCTGAAAATGAACAAACAGGCGGCAAGCTCAGGCTATTGTATGAAGCCAATCCCATGAGTTTCATTGTCGAGCAGGCCGGGGGACGCGCATCTACCGGCAGAGAACGTATTCTGGGTGTTCAGCCTCAATCCCATCATCAGCGCATTTCGGTGATCATGGGCTGTCGAAACGAAGTCGAATTGATTGAAAGCTACTACGCGGAACAGACCTGAGGCCTGTTCCAAGCTGGCGTCCGAACTGAAGACAACCAAGGCAGTTGCTTCAAGTTCGGCGTCACATGGCTTTGGCAAGTGATAACGCCTCTGGATCATGCACCTTCGGCAGAGGGAACGCCAAAAGCCCTCTAAGAAGTGTGTGACGAAACGGCCAGCCTGTGTCAGAGCGCTTTCCTGAATACCACCTTGTCGTCTCCCGGTGCCCAGAAGTCGCGGATGCGTGCTTCTTCGTCGTAGCCATTTTGAACATAAAATTTCCGGGTGGCTGCGAAGTCATCTGTCCCTGACGTTTCGACCACCAGGATGCGTTGACCTTTGTCTTTGAGATGATTTTCAGCGGCCCTGACAAGGGCTGTTCCCAATCCCTTGCCCTGCAGGTCCGGACGAACAGCGAGTGCCAGCATGTTCCAGGTTCCAACTGCCAGTTCTTCTGGAACCGTGAAGCAAAAACCCACAGGCTTTCCGTCAAGGTGACATGTGAGCCAAAAGGCTTCTGTGTCTCCCGCCAGTGAAGGGCCAAGCATCTCCGGGAGCATTTCACTTGGAAACAGCTCGGTCTGGTCCAGCACCAATTGCAGCGCCGGAACGTCGTCTTTTGTGGTTGAGCTGATCGATGGTTTTGTCATTGTGCGTGATCTCTCGCGAATGGTGTTCTGTTCATTTGGAGGAACTGGTTCCGGGCCGAGATGCACGGCTAGAATGCTCGTACTTTTGATAACCCGAAGAGATCAAAATTTCCCGAAATTTTTCTTTGCAATGTAATGTTATAACGGATACGCATTGTGGCATCCGTCAGTCATGTTTTATTCTGGAGTCGATCTTGCCAAAGCGGAAAAACAAACTTGCAATTGCAGCCTTTGTGGGCATGGGAGCCGTCGCAGCGATGGCCGTTGCAACACCTGCTCAAACAGCTCTTGCGGCCGACAAAAACCTGCGTATTGCTGTGCCTTTCGGCCCAAAGAGCACCGTGCCGGACCCCAGAGCCCGTCAAAACGGATGGCTCAGCAATCGCGCTGGTGTTTCCGAAACGCTGATTGGCCTGGCGCATGACATGACCATGCAGCCAAGGCTTGCCGAGAGCTTCGAAAACGTTTCCCCAACAGAGTGGAAACTGACACTTCGAACCGACGTGAAGTTTCACGATGGCACGCCTATGACAGCAAGCGATGTCAAAGCGTCGTTTGAAAAAATGGATGTGGAGGGTCACCCGGGCCACAAT
Organism: Labrenzia sp. THAF82; assembly: GCF_009363435.1. GTDB lineage: Bacteria > Pseudomonadota > Alphaproteobacteria > Rhizobiales > Stappiaceae > Roseibium > Roseibium porphyridii. The sequence continues at coordinate 2,632,984 of NZ_CP045354.1, forward strand.
CCGCGCTTGTCAAAGTTGCTTGGGCTGGAAACCATTACGGTGGAGAACGAGAACACATTGGTGTTCAAGACCAAGTCTCCAAATTCCGCATTCCTGTGGTCGCTGACTGAACCTTCAGCTGCCGTGATGAAAGAAGGCACTGATGAGTTGCCGTTGATTGGCACCGGTCCATTTGTTTTTGTTTCTGCCGAAACGGAAAAATCCTATCAGACCAGGAAATTTACAGACTATTGGGGCGGAGAGCCTAAGCTCGACACCATTGTTATGGACGCTCTGTCTGATCCCTCTGTTGCAGCACTCGCCCTGCAAGCCGGAGACGTGGATCTTGTAACCAATTACCCTGAGCCTGACTTTGCCAAATTGAAGGAGAAGGGGGAGGGGCAGCTATTTTCCAACCCGACCACCCGGCTGTTCTTCTTTCAGGTCCGGACCGCCGATGGTCCACTTTCCAATGATGCCCTTCGCAAGGCGATTTCACTTGGTCTCGACCGCGATACGATCGTTGCAGCTTCGTTGAGCGGTGTCGGTGGAGAAGTGGCCAACAGTATTTTTCCTGCGTCCATGGCATCTTGGGCAAACACCAATCTTTCACTGCCCTATGCCCCTGAAGAAGCTGCGGCCCTGCTGGACGAAGCTGGCATCAAGGATACCAATGGCGACGGAAACCGCGAATTGGATGGTGCCGAGATTTCCCTGAAAATTCGCTCCTACGAGGGCCGTGCTGCCCTGCGTCCGACGCTGGAAATTGCCCAGGCCCTGTTACAGCAGATCGGGATCAAGTCCGAGATTTCCATGGCTGAATATGACGCCAACAACGAGGCACTCAAGGCAGGTGAAATTCAAATGCACCTTCAAGCCTGGGGGACCGCACCGCTCGGCGATCCTAACTATTTCCCAAGTACGCTTGTTGAATCAGGGGTTGGATACAATTTTTCCGGCTACTCCAACTCAGAGCTTGATGAGCTTCTAAAAAAGGGCCGGGAGAGCTTCGACGACGAAGTGCGCAAAGGGTATTACGACCGCATTCAGGAAATCATCAACGAAGACCTGCCGTTGATCCCGGTGTTTCATAAAACTCAGGTTTCGGTCGGAAACGGAAAAGTGGAAGGACACAAGATCCACCCAGCCGAGACTTACCTCGTTACTCCGGATCTCACACTTGCAGACTGAAGCAAAAAACCTTCTGAAAGTGCAGAACCTGTCGGCCCATATCGGTCGGCAGGTGGTGCTTGATGATGTGAGTTTCGATGTCGAAAAGGGCGAATGCGTCGCAATTGTCGGAGGTTCGGGAGCCGGTAAATCAACACTTTTGCGTTGCCTGATGGGGTTGCGACGCCCGGCGGAACCAGTTGGTGGGTTTTTGACCTTTGATGGAGTGACGAGGGAATTCGGATCCGCAGGCCGCACCGGAAAGCCGAAGGGCATCGCCTATGTCCCTCAGAACCCGGACCATGGTTTTGACCCGCTCAAACGCCTCCAGTGGCAATGGCGCCAGACTGCCCGTGCCGTTACCGGAAGCAAGGAATTTTCCGCCTTGCAACAAGAGCTCCTGAGAGAACTTGGACTTGGCTCCTTCCATGGCCGGTTTCCTCATCAATGGAGCCGTGGCATGCAGCAGCGTCTGCTGGTGGGAATGGCACTTCTCGGTGAACCGAGTTTGCTGATCCTCGATGAGCCTACTTCGGCATTGGATCCATTGATTGCCGCCCAGGTTCTGAGGTCAGTCATGGCTTATGCCCACAAGCATGAAGTTGCGCTTTTGATTGTCACACATGATCTGGCGTTGGCAGCGCAACATGCAAACCGCACAGCGATCATGACGTCTGGTCAGGTTGTGGAATTCGGTGAAACCCGAGAATTGCTACGCGCACCAGAAACAACGTATGGGCAATTGCTGGTAAATCATCGCGACTGGAACTTTTCCGTACACCAAAAAGCGGCAGATTCCGTCGCCGCCGAATAATTTAGTCAAATGCTTCGTGTCGAAAAACTGCAATTGCAACTGCACGGTAAATCGATTTTGGAGGAAGTCTCCTTCGATCTGCCGCGGGGACAAACACTTTGTATTGTCGGCGAAAGCGGCTCAGGAAAGAGCAGCCTACTGCGTGCCGTGAACGGACTGATGCCTGCGACGTTCGACAGCCTTATGTTCCGGCCGAAAAATGGTCCTGCCATTTCGCTTAAGGAATATTGGAAGGGGCGTGTGGGATTGCCCGGCAGTCGGTGGGTGATGCAGGACCCGCTCTCCGCCCTTAATCCGAAGTTGCCGCTTGGCCTCTCGATCGGCGAGAGCGTTTTTGCTCAAAAGCTGAAGCCCCTGGAACTCAAGGCGGCCATATCGGCGGCACTTGCCGATGTTGAACTGCCTGCGGAAATGGCAAAGCGACGTCCTGCACAGGTTTCCATGGGTCAGGCACAGCGGGCGTGTCTCGCACGCGCGCTGATTGCTCGCCCGGACCTGATTTTTTTCGATGAACCACTGAGCGCGCTTGATGCCATTGTACAAAAGCAGATCGCCGCGACAATGAAGCGGATACAGACACGGTTTGACATCACCTTTGTGATTGTGACTCACGATCTCGGGTTCGCTGCAGCTTATGCAGATCACATGCTTGTTTTGCGTGGCGGCAAGGTTGAGGCCAATCAGTCTGCCGAGATGTTTTTCCAAGCTCCCGAAAGCGACTATTGCCGAGAATTGATTGCGGCTGCCCACGAATTGGGAGGTTTGCCGGAAACCGTTGCGAAAGTGTCTGGATCAAAGGCCGCAATATCATGCTGAATACCAGATCGAAGGTAGTCGCCTTCATTCTTGCGCTGGGCCGTCGTCTTGCAGGGCTGCTGTGTGTTCTGTTTGGCGTCAGCCTCATCACTTTTACCATGACGTATTTTGCGCCCGGTGATAAAGCCTCAGCGATTGCACATGCTCGCTACCCGGATGTGCAAGGGTTTCCGCCAGAAATTCTGGATGGAATCCGCGAAGAATTCTCGCTGAACGAACCTTTTTTTGTCCAGTTCTTTCAATGGCTTTATCGTTTTATCCAGGGGGACTTCGGGAACTCCTTTGCTTCAAATACGCCGGTGTGGGACATATTTGTCGGCAATGCAGCTGAAACACTTTCGCTGACGGCAACAGCTCTTGTTATTGGGCTGTTTTTCGCGTTCGCACTGAGTTCGATCGCAGTCTGGCGACCTGGCAGCATGTTTGACAGGGCATCTGTTGCTTTGGCATCGATCGGCGCGGCCATGCCGAATTATTGGCTCGGTCTGTTGTTGATCTTGCTGTTTGCCGCGCATCTGAACTGGCTTCCAGCATACGGAACCGGATCGCCATCGCATTTGGTTCTGCCGGCTCTCACGCTTGCATTCTGGATCACTGCATCACAGACACGGCTTCTGCGTGCGTTTTTTCTTGAAGCAAAAGCTGCTCCATACATCGAAACGCTTCGACTGCGCGGCGTCAGCGAAGCCGAAATCTTCTGGCGACACATTCTTCGTCACGCGTCGGTTCCGGCGCTCACCATGATCGGCTTGGATATTGCCAGTCTCCTTGAGGGGACGGTCATTGTTGAGTTGACATTCGCGCGCGGAGGCATCGGATCGCTTCTGGCGGGATCCGTTTTGTCTCGCGACTACCCTATGGTTCTGTTCCTGGTGCTGTTTTCGGCGCTGGTTTATGTCTTCATCAATTCAATGATTGAAATCCTTCAAGAAATCATGGACCCGCGAGTTTCCATCTGGTCCCATCAACAGGCTGTTTCTTCCGGTGAGGCACGATCATGACGGTGCAGGCGGATGTGGGTTTTCTGGAAGCAGTGGACACTCTAAAGTCGAAACAGGAACTGGATCTGAAACGGTTTCTCATCCGGCTTGGACTTTCACTTCTGATCTTTCTGTTTGCCGTTGCCGCAGGCTTCTTGCTGTCGCCTTACGCTCCGAATGAACCCAATTTTCTGTAACGGCTGTCACCACCGTCCACAAGCCATTGGCTAGGCACGGATCAGCTTGGAAGAGATGTTGCGACAAGACTGCTTTATGGTGGTGTCTGGTCGATAGGACTGGCATTTCTCATTACGATTGTCGGCGCGATTGTGGGAACAGCAATCGGTCTAGTTGCGGGTCATTTCGGGCGGGCTGCCGATGTGACACTGATGCGGGTCACCGACAGTTTTTTTGCGTTTCCGGAATTGATAGCAGCGGTCACGATCGCAGGTGTTCTGGGACCAAGCACCACAAATATGGTGTTGGCGCTGATATTGGTTGGCTGGATGAAGTTTACCCGTTTGGTACGCAGTCTTAGTGTTGATCTGGCGCACCGAGATTTCGTTGTGCAGGCCAGGCTGAACGGACTGCCTTCCTACCGAATTCTATGGCGTCACATCTTGCCGAATATCGGGCCAAGTCTGCTGGTGCTTTGGACCAATGCCTGGTCCAGAACCATTTTGTCCATTTCCGGACTGAGTTTCCTGGGATTTGGAGTTCAGCCCCCGAATGCGGAATGGGGGGCAATGTTGCTGGATGGCAAGGCCTACATGCAAACGGCTCCATTTCTGATGATCTTTCCGGGACTTGCGATCCTCGTCGCCGTTCTTTCCATCAATTTAACCGGGGACCGGTTGCGTGACCTCCTGGGCAGCAACGGGGTCGCAGCGGACTAGCCATGACCATGGATTTCAAGGGAATTGGCCTGCGGGTTGGAGCAACCGTGTTTTTCACGCTTATGGTGCTCTTCATCAAATGGCTTTCTGACGCTGTTCCGGTTGGTCAGGTCGTTTTTTTCCGCAGTGCATTTGCGTTGATCCCTTTGGTCCTGTTTTTGATGTGGACACGGGAATTCCCGTCAGGCCTTAAAACCAGGCGTCCGGGAAGCCATGTCGCACGTTGCGTTCTGGGCTGTCTTGCGATGTTCGCAAGCTTTGCCAGTCTGAAATATCTGCCTTTGTCCCACGCTTCGATCATCGGCTATCTGGCACCTGTCCTCGCGGTAGTTCTGGCTGCAATTTTCCTTCGCGAGGTTGTCAGCAGTGTGCGCTGGTTCGGCGTTCTGTTCGGCTTTGTCGGAGTGCTTGTTCTCGTTCTTCCAACGGCTTCTGCTGCCGACCTGGACAACGCTTATCTGCTCGGCGTCGGCCTTGCCTTGGCAATGGCGGTGCTGACAGCTGGCGCAAAGGTTCAAATCAGAAGTCTGGCGTTGACTGAAAACGCAGGTGCGATCGCATTCTATTTCGCGCTGACCTGCACCATTGCCGGTCTTGCAACCCTGCCACTGGGGTGGACAACTCCGACCTGGAACCAGCTTGGGCTTTTGGTTTGCACGGGATTTGCGGGTGGTATTGCGCACATCATGATGACCCTCAGCTATCAATACAGCGAGGTTTCCAAGCTGGCCGCGTTTGAATACCTGTCACTTGTTTTTGCCGTCATCGCGGACGCACTGTTCTTCGATATCCTGCCTGCTCCTGCATTTTATGCCGCTGCAGCCTTGATCATCGTGGCGACATTTGTCGTCGCTCTGAAAGACGGACGCCGGAAACTGGAGGCCGCAGCAAGGTGAAATGGCAAAGGGACCAATGCCGTCAGTCCTCAGGTTTTCGATGCAAGTTCAATCTGCCGTAAATACTCGCAAAACACTCGGTTGCTCGACTGTTTCAGAGAGAGCGCCCAATGCAATTGTGTCGACTCGGCAGAAATCTTTCTTACGAGCGGTCACGAACCGGATCTGAGGCAGGTTCTGTGAATTGCACCGGGAGCGCCGGTTATCAATTTTCCGGAAGAGCCCGAGTTCCGACCGTTGACGTGTCCTAATGTGTCAAAGGAGACTTCGCTGCTTGTGCGTTTTAGTGGCGTCAATTCCCGCACTCGGCCCCAATAAAATGCTGCAACTGCTGTTTCACTTATGATGTATATTGAAGATTCTGACGGGCTGTAGTCAATTTCATATTATGATTGATATCTATCTCATATGATGCTTTGTTGCAGTCAGAAACATCAACAATACTTGGCTACTGATATTCTCTGGGAGGGAGAACAATGAAGAACCTGCTAAAGTCGTTGGCATTGGCATCTGTTGCAGCCACGCTTGCAACGTCGGTGTCTGCACAAGAACGTATTACCTACAAGTCCGCGAAAACCACTTCATCCTATTACCAGATGGGCGTTCAGATCGCGGAGGCGATGCAAGCGGGTACCGATGGTGGAGTTGTCGTGACAGTTGAAGAGAGCCAGGGCTCTGTTCAAAATGTCATGGAGGTTCGTGCTCGCGGTGGCGACTATGTGTTCACCACACCCCCAGCTCTGGTCGGTCTCGCACAAGGCGGCAAAGCCATGTTCGAGGGGAAGGGCGACCCGTCGTTTGAGACTATCCGCGCTCTCTTCCCAATTCCGTCTCTGACCATGCATTTTGTCATGTCGGCTGATAGCGGAGTTGAGACCTTTGAAGACCTGGAAGGAAAGACAATCCTGCTCGGAAGCGGGTCTTTTGGCGCGCGTGAAGGTGAAAAATACCTCGGTCTCTTTGGCCTCGAAGGCAAAGTCACGCTTGCAGATTCCGAGCTTTCCAATGCAGTTTCGGCTTTGAAAAACGGGCAAATTGACGGGTTTGTGACCGCCGGCTCTTACCCGGCTCCCAATGTGATTGAGGCAGCCGCTTCAACCGGCGTGCGTGTTCTGTCATTGAGCGACGAGCAAGTCGCAGCAACCAAGCGAACGCCTTTGACCATACCGGCTGGAACTTACGCCGGTCAGGATGCGGATATTTCAACAACGTCCTTGCCTGTTGTTGCCTACACAACCACCGCGATGAGCGACGATACCGCCTATCTCCTCACAAAGACCTTCTGGGAACAGAAGAGCGAATTGGGCAGTGCGGCAGCGTGGTGGAATGGCATCAGCCCGGACATGATCTCAAACATCACCACGGAAATTCATCCTGGTGCCATTCGCTACTACGAAGAGGTCGGTGCACCGTTGACCGACGCCCATCGTTAAGTGAAAGAGCGCGCCCGGTCTCCTTGCCGGGCGTGGCTTCGAAGCACATCCTCTCATGACATATACTCGTTCACATCTCGTCTGGGCTGCACTCGGACTGTTGATGATTGTTGCTCACCTGGGCCTGATTTTCTATGGCCTGGTTCCAAATCTCGTCGCCAGGCCACTGCACCTGGCTTTGATCCTGCCGTGGGTGTTTCTTTATTCCGCCCAGTCAAGATTTGAAGTCTCCTTGGGAGCCGTTCTGACCGTCCTGGGTATCGGGTGTTGTGTCTGGATCGCATTGAACCATCAGGATCTGAAAAACCAATACGGCTTCCTTGAAGGAACCGGTCAGAAAATCATGGCTTTCCTTCTGCTTGGCCTCGTGCTTGAGGCGGCACGACGCATGATCGGCTGGCCATTGCCAACGGTTGCCGCACTGATGCTTGCCTATGGTCTTTTTGGCAATCACATACCCGGACAGTTTGGTCATTCCGGCACACCGCTGCCGAGTTTCCTCGGCACGCTCACCATCGCCGAAGGCGGGCTTTGGGGCAGTCTTACCGGCGTTTCCGTTGGCGTTGTTTCGGTTTTTGTGATTTTCGGTGCGGTTCTGAATGCCGGCGAAGCCGGGCAGGGGTTCATGAACCTTGCAGCTGGTGCCGCCGGACGTCTGAAAGGTGGTGCTGCTAAAGTGTCGGTACTGTCTTCGGCACTTTTTGGATCAATTTCCGGATCAGCGTCGGCAAATGTCGCTTCAACCGGTGCCGTCACTTTGCCGGCGATGACCAAGCTGGGCTATCCGAAGCGACTGGCAGCCGCCGTCGAGGCCGTAGCTTCTTCAGGTGGCCAAATCATGCCTCCGCTCATGGGAGCGGGCGCATTTGTGATGGTTGAGCTGACCGGTGTGCCATACACCGACATCATGTTTGCGGCGCTCTTGCCCGCGATCCTCTTCTTCTTTGCCGTGTGGGTCGGCATCGACGCCTATGCCACGCGCTACGATCTGAAGGGCATCCCGGATGATGAACGCCCCAGTCGGCGTGACATCTTCATCACGTCGTGTTTCTTCGCCGTGCCTTTTGCCGTGTTGCTGATTTCGATGTTCGCTCTGAAATTCACGCCGCAATATTCGGCTGCCCTCGCGATTTTTGCAGGTTTGTTTGCTCTTCTCTTTAACGGTAAGACCGGGCTCGATCTCAAACTGGGCACAGAGCGGCTTGGCAATGCCTGTATCAATGCGGGCCGACAAATCGCTATGATCGGCTCCATCATCATTTGCGCTGCCATCGTCATCGGTGTGCTTGGTATCACCGGGCTTGGCGTGAAGCTCACCTCCTTCATCGTGTCAGGTTCCGGCGGGCTTTTGTGGCCGTCGCTTTTGCTGACTGCCCTTGCGTGCCTGCTTCTGGGCATGGAAGTGCCGACGACCGCCGCCTATGTCATTTGTGTTTCAGTTGCCGGACCCGCACTGATCGATCTCGGGCTTGAACCGTTGCAAGCCCACCTTTTTGTCTTCTGGTTTGCGCTCTTGTCGACCATCACACCACCTGTTTGTGGCGCGGTCTTCATTGCGTCCGGGATGATCGGCGAAAACTGGCTGAAGGTTGCAGCCAGCGCGATGGCCTTGGGTATTGGCCTCTATTTCATTCCTCTTGGAATGATCGCAAACCCCGAGATCATTGCCTTGAAGCTGAATATGGGCGGCGCACTGGGCGCACTGGTTCAAATGGGCATCGGCCTTGGGTGTTTGTCCTTCGCGATTATCTCAAAATTCAACATTGCGATCAGAGCAATCCTGCTGGTTGCGGGGCTTGGCATCTTCTTTATTCGCTTGTTGGCGTGAGAAATTGCAGGCTTGGCCAGTTGACTTGAGTGCAACGTCTGCTGGCCTCGCTTCGCTCAGGCTTCATCCGCCAATCGGGCGTCTGAGATCACATGAAGAGCTGCTTTGGTGATGTGGCCACGCAAGAGGTTCTGGCCGGTCTTTGTGTCCCCGGACAAAACAGCGTCTTTCAGTTCGTTATGCTCATTCGCGCTTTTTTCAACCCAGCGACGTCTCGACACTTCGCTGCGATCATTGGCATGTGCCATCAACCTGTAGCGACGGCTTTGATCATATTGCACAGAGATCAGCTCAATCAGTTTCGGTGACCCACAATTGCCAGCGATGGCCATGTGAAAGGTCTTGTTGCGTTCATCCCACTCCAGAGCCGCATTCATGGGATCGGTCGGCATTTGTCGCTCAACTTCAGACAAAGCGTAGTGGGTGGCAACGACTTCAGAGCGCCAGTCCACGGTCGACCGCTTTATGGCCCACTCCAGCGCCAAGACTTCGAGTTCGGCCCTGACCCGGATACTGTCCTGGAGCTCGTCTCGCGAAGGATTCAGAACGCGAAAGCCCTTGGATTCTTCGAAGCTTACATATCCCTCACCAACGAGAAGAGACAATGCTTCGCGGACTGATGGATGCGACACTGAGTAGGTGCGCTTCAGCCCTTCAATGTTCAGTTTTACGCCAGGCTGTATTACCCCGAGAGAGATGTCGAGACGTAACTGATTGGACAGGGCAGCGATGACTGAGCCTTGTTTTTGCACTTTCACTTACCTCCCACATCCAACCAATCAAACTGTATCGTCAGCCTAGGATACGGGTTTGGCCATTGCAACAATTCAATAATATGCGATATGTAATCATAATATGATTTATATGCAGGCAAATTTGCGGTGGGCAGGAGTGGTTCAAACTGATGCATGATCGGGATGCCTAGTTTCAGACCTTTAAGATCCATTGTGACCGGCGGTTCCGGTGCGCTCGGCAGTGCTATTGTGCGATCCTTGTGTGAACGAGGCGACCAAGTCGTTTGTCTGGACCAACACGCTCCGGCCACATGTATGGCTGAGTTCGTCAAGGTCGATGTTACCCAAAGGCCATCGGTTGATCGCGCGATCAGACACGCTGTCGAGCACATGGGCGGTTTGGATGTCCTGGTCCATGCCGCTGGTATGATCAGGGCGGCAAGGTTCAGTGATCTCACTGAAGAAGATTTCGAATGCCACCTCAACACCAATCTGCTCGGTGCGTTTCGAGTGGCGCAACAGGCCAGCATCCACATGATGGAAAACGGCGGGAGGATCGTCTTCATTACGTCAATCCATGGACAGATCGGCGTGACGGGGCGAAGCGCCTATGCCGCTTCGAAGGGCGCGGTTGCATCATTGGCGCGCGTGATGGCCGCAGAACTTGCCAAACATCGTATTCGCGTCAACGTATTGGCACCAGGCGCTGTGGATGGCGGCATGATGCCCGATCCGAAGTCACGTGATGGTTGGATTGCCGCAACACCCAGTGACAGGGTCGCGTATCTGGAAGAAGTCGCGGCTGTTGCCGCAATGCTTGCCTCCGATGAGGCAAGCTTCGTCAATGGTCAAGTTCTTGCCGTTGATGGCGGCGCCAGCACTGTGCGTTCAATTGGAAGATAGCTGGGCAATAGCTCGAGCGAAGTGTGCCGAACAACAACAATAGTCCATTAGTGAAATCTGAGTGGACTGTGCCTGTGTCAGCTCAACCGGTAATTTTCAAGATGGCCGGTACAGGGATTTGATTTCAAATGCGACCAGATTTTCTGCACGAGCGGAGAGGGTGCGTCGCGTTTCTTGAAGACCCAAATTTCCAGGTTGGTGTCGTATCGACCTTCCCCTGCCAATGCCAGCCTCCCTGCCTGAACGTCTTCATAAGCGCTGCAGGCAGGCAGCCAAAGCATCTTCTGGTCGAGGTGGGCAAGCCGTTTCATGAACTCGCACGTGCCGCTTTGCGAGGTGCACACGAAGTCCGGATCCTGCGCGGTCATCGATGAAAACAGAAGGTCTTCGACTTTGGAGAAGTAACCGGTTTGGCCGTAGCCAATATATTCAAGACCGGTGCTTGGCGGCTTGTCGACGTCGAAGGCGGGACGTCCCTTTGCATCAACGGCAGTACAAAGATGCATAGTGTCATCGCCAAGTTTGATTGAATCGAATTCCTGATGCTCAAAAAATGCCGGGACCTCTGGCTTAAAATAGAGCACCAGCAGATCCATCTTTCGATCACCGAGCAATTCCACCATTTCATAGAAATCGTAGCTGTCTATTGAAACGGAAAACGAACCACAGCCCTGCTTGATTTGATGAAGCCACTCCGGCACGAAGCTGAGCGCCAGCGACGTTGAGGCCGCAAGGCGAATGTCCGGTGTTGTCGCGGAATTTCGTCTTTGGAATTCAACGCGGTTGAGTTCCAGTTCCCGCAGTACATTTTGTGCCGAAGCGTGAAAGATTTCACCTTCTGGGGTGAGCGAAACAGGGTAGCTGCTTCGGTCGAAAAGTTCCGTGCCAAGCCAGGTTTCGAGGGCTTTGATCCGTCTGCTGAAGGCGGATTGGGTGATGTTGCGCTCGTCGGCTGCTTGGGAGAAGTTTCCGCGTTTGCTCAGAACCAGAAAGTCGGCCAGCCAATTGGTGTCCACCTCGTTTTTCCTTCTGAGACACTGCCGAATAAATAAGCAGTACGTGAAACTATGCAAAATTTGCATAACAAGGCTGTTGGTTGAATTCAAGCAATCGATATAAGCTTTTGCTTCAGGTGCGGATAACTTGCTCATTCAACGAAGCGACACCGCACACGATCCCGCCGGTTTATACCGGCTCCGACCCATTCGAATTGTTCCAGAGGGGGAATGATCGTGAAATTTACAGCTCCATTGAAAGGCCTGTCACTTGCCGCAATCCTGGCGACTTCAGTTGCCTTTCCGGCAATTGCAGAAACACCAGCAGACACGTTTGTGATTGCCCGCAACACCGCAGATGCGATTACGCTTGATCCCGCCGAATGCTTTGAATTCACCGGCAGCCGGATTGTCGCAAACATCTATGAGCGACTGTTTCTGTTCGAGCCGGATGACCTGACAAAACTTGTTGGCGGCATCGCAGAATCCTATGAATTTTCCGAAGACGGCAAGAAAATCACCGTCAAGCTGCGCCCGGGCCTGACGTTCCATTCGGGCAACCCTGTCACCGCGGCTGATGTTGCCTATTCGCTGAGCCGGGCCGTGAAGCTGGACAAGACGCCGGCCTTCATCATCAAACAGATCGGTTGGACTGCAGACAATGTCGACGAGGCAGTCGTTGCCGTCGATGATGGTACCGTTGAGATCAACATTCTCGCTGAATTGTCACCCGCGCTCGTGCTGAACCTGTTGTCCTCCAGCGTCGCTTCCATTGTCGACATGAAAGAGGTCCAGAAACACGAAGTCGACGGTGACATGGGCTATGCATGGCTGAAAGACAATTCCGCTGGGTCCGGTCCTTTCATGTTGAAGAACTGGAAAGCCAACGAAGTCGTCATGCTGGAAGCCTTTGACGACTATCGGCAGGGCAAACCTGCGATGAACCGCGTCGTCATTCGCCACGTGGCGGAGCCTTCCGCGCAACGCCTCCTGCTTGAAAAGGGTGACGTTGACGCAGCGATGGAATTGACAGCTGACCAGCTCAAGGGACTTGCCGGCAATGACGATGTTTCTGCCGAGAGCTACCCCAAGGGTTATCTGATGTATCTGGCGTCCAACATGGAGCATCCGGTTCTGTCGAAACCGGAAGTTCGTGAGGCGCTGAAATACATGGTCGATTATGACGGCATGGTCGGTTCGTTCCTCGATGGACAGTACAAGATCCATCAGAACTTCTGGCCGTCAGGCATGTGGGCTGCGGCCACGGACACGCCGTACAGCCAGAACATGGACAAGGCAAAGGCGCTGATTGCAGATGCTGGTCTTGATGCCGATACCAAGATCACCATCGATACGCTGAACAAATCACCGTTCACGGAAGTCGCCCAAAGTGTTCAGGCAAGCCTGAAGGAACTCGGCATCGACTCGGAAATCATCTTGTCCGACGGTGCAACGCTCTGGCCGAAATACCGTGCACGCAAACATGAGTTGATCGTTGCGCGCTGGGGCCCGGATTACTCTGATCCGCATTCCAATGCCGATGCATTTGCTCACAACCCGAACAACGACTTCGAAGCCAAGCTGACCGGCAAGCTGACATGGCGAAACGCCTGGCCTGCTGAAGGTTTGACCGAATTGACCGATCAGGCGGCGGCCGAATCCGATCCGGCCAAGCGCGAAGCCACCTATGCCAAACTGCAGAAGATGGTTCAGGAGGATTCTCCGTTCACCATCATGTTCCAGGCTATCGGCACATTTGGCCAGCGTGCAAATGTCAAAGGCTTCGTCAATGGCGTGACCTCTGATCAGGCGTACTACAAAACAGTGACCAAGTAAGATCTGGTCTGATGGTTCCGTGCATCTGACAAAAGATGTGCGGACCATCGACGGTATGAGATGCGCGCTCCCGCGTTTTTTGCAGCATGGGAGCGCGATTTTACTTGTTCAAGGATCGGCCGACTTGCTTGTCACTCCACCATCTATTCGTCTTCATTTCAAACCCGTGCAGCCAAGACGCACCGTGCCGGGAAACACCGGGCGACAGGGGCTCTGGACCCAGTTTCAAAAGGCGCTTTTGAATGACTGACAGCGCCGCGACCCCGCGCCCTGCGGTGGATTTCAAACCCTATCTGAATGTCGCCCGAAAAATCGGCGGCGGTATTCTCATGTTGGCCCTGACTTTCATCGGGCTGACCGCCGTCACCTTCGTCATAGGGCGTATCATGCCCAATGACCCTGTTGTCGCCATTGTCGGAGACAGAGCGTCGAAGGAAGTCTATGACGCGATGTTCCTGCAGCTCGGCCTCGACAAGCCGATCTGGCAGCAATACCTGATATTCCTGGGTGACATCCTGCGCGGCGATTTCGGCAACTCGGTGATGACAGGACAGCCTGTTCTGGAAGACATCAAGCGGTTTTTCCCCGCGACGCTGGAACTGGCCACGATTGCAACGGTTGTCGGCGTGATTATCGGCATACCTGCCGGTGTTTTTGCCGCTGTGCGCCAAGGCACGCTCATCGACCACTGCGTTCGGGTCATAGGTCTTCTAGGCCACTCCATCCCGATTTTCTGGCTCGGCATGGTCGCGTTGTTGGTCTTTTATGCCAAGCTGGACTGGGTGGCCGGTCCTGGCCGTATTGATTTCTTCTATGACGGTATCGTCGATCCGGTGACAGGTGTCATCATGATCGACGCAGCGATTGCCGGGGAATGGGATGTGTTTCAAAATGCACTGTCCCACGTCATCCTGCCGGCTTCTATGCTGGCAATCTATTCACTGGCCTATATTGCCCGCATGACGCGGTCTTTCATGCTGGATCAGCTCAATCAGGAATATGTTCTGACAGCGCGCGTGAAGGGGCTCGGCGAGGGGACGGTGATCTGGTACCACGCCTTCCGGAACGTGATGGTTCAGCTGATCACCATCATCGGACTGACCTATGCCAGCCTTCTCGAAGGTTCCGTTCTGACGGAGACCGTATTTGCCTGGCCTGGTATTGGTCAATACATCACCAATTCGCTGTTCAATGCAGACATGAACGCCGTGATAGGCGGGACGCTCGTCGTCGGTATTTCCTTCGTTTTCATTAACATGCTGTCTGACATGCTTTATCGCATTGTCGATCCGAGGGCGAAGTAATGTCGGAGCACACGCAAACCTCAAGTTCCGTTGTGTCCTGGTTGCTGGCAGACTCGCCGGACAATGCTTTCCAGGCCCGTTGTCAGCGCGCCTATATCAGTTGGCTCTCTTTCAAATCCAACCCGATCGCGATGCTTGGCTTCTTCATCGTGCTCTTTCTCTGTCTCGTCGCGCTTTTCGCACCACTGCTGACATCCGGTGACGGAACGACGCAGGAGCTTTCCAATCGCCTTGCGCCGCCGAGCGCCGAGCATTGGTTTGGTACCGACGAACTCGGACGCGATATCTACGACAGGATTGTCTGGGGCTCGCGGGTGACGCTCTACATCATCTTTCTCGTGTCGATCATCGTGATGCCCATCGGCCTTATCATCGGTACGACGGCCGGGTTGTTCGGCGGTGTTGTCGACGCGACTTTGATGCGGATCACCGATATTTTTCTGGCGTTTCCCAGACTGATACTTGCGTTGGCATTTGTCGCCGTTCTTGGCCCCGGACTGGAGAATGCGGTACTTGCCATTGCCTTGACGACCTGGTCGCCTTATGCGCGCCTTGCAAGGGCTGAAACACTGACGCTGCGCAACTCCGAATATATCCTTGCAGCGCAAATCATGGGTGCGTCGCGCATAAGGGTTTTGCTGGCCCATATCATGCCAATGTGCATGTCTTCTACAATCGTGCGTTTGACGCTGGACATGGCCGGGATCATCCTGACCGCCGCAGGGCTCGGCTTTCTGGGTCTCGGTGCGCAGCCGCCGCTTGCCGAATGGGGGGCGATGATCGCCTCTGGCCGCGATTATCTCCTGGATCAATGGTGGGTGCCGACCATTCCCGGCATCGCCATACTTGTTGTCTCGCTCGGCTTTAACCTGCTGGGTGATGGTCTGCGCGACGTTCTCGACCCGCGCAGTTCAGGGGGGCACTGACCATGAACGGAAGCTTCAAAAAGGAGCCTTTGCGCGAAGAACCGCTCTTGTCCGTTCGTGACCTTCACGTGCGCTTTTCAACCTCCAAAGGTCTCGTTCACGCTGTTCGCGGTGTCAGCTTCGACCTTGGCCGGGAACGGCTTGGAATTGTTGGCGAGTCCGGATCTGGCAAGTCGCAAACCGGACGGGCGCTGCTGCGCCTGACAGCCGGCAATGGGCGAATTGATGCGGAAAAACTGATGTTCAGCGGCATGGATCTGATGCAGGCGAACGGAAAGACAATGCGAAACATTCGCGGTTCGCGCATTTCCATGATCATGCAGGACCCCAAATATTCACTGAACCCGGTTCTGACCGTTGGTGCGCAGATTGCCGAGTCCTGCCGACGGCATGAAAACATCCCCCGGGCGGAGGCAAAAAAGCGTGCACTTTCAATGCTCGACACGGTTCGCATCCGCGAGCCGGAAAAGGTTTACTCCCTTTATCCGCATCAGGTGTCGGGCGGGATGGGCCAACGCATCATGATTGCGATGATGCTGATAACCAATCCGGACGTGATGATTGCTGACGAACCGACTTCTGCGCTGGACGTGACGGTGCAAATGCAGGTGCTCTCCCTTCTCGACGACATGGTGCGTGAACGCGGCATGGGTCTCGTGCTCATCAGTCACGACTTGCAGCTTGTTTCCAGCTTCTGTGACCGGGTGCTTGTCATGTATGGCGGACGCATCATGGAAACGCTGGACGCCAAGCATCTCGACCAAGCGCAGCATCCCTATACGAGAGGGCTTCTCAATTGCCTGCCGAGGCTCGACGGTCGTCACGACGATCTTCCTGTTCTTGAACGGGACCCGGCCTGGCTCACGCAGCCAAGCGATGCCAGCGGGGTGTTCGAGCAATGATCGAAATCAGCGACTTCAGCATTTCTTTCGGTTCGGGCAAAAATCAGATCCAAGCGGTCAAGAACTTCAATCTTTCGGTCGCGGAGGGGGAGAGCTTTGGTCTGGTCGGTGAATCGGGTTCCGGGAAGTCGACCGTACTCAGAGCCATGGTCGGTATCTATTCCCACTGGACCGGGACCATCAGAATTGACGGGCAGCCTATTGCCCACAAACGAACACCTGCCTCCCGCAAACACATGCAGATGGTGTTCCAGGACCCCTATGGTTCGCTTCATCCACGCAGAACCGTGGACGCCACATTAAGTGAGCCGCTGGTCATCCACGGATTGGACAATCGCGAAGAACGGGTCCTGAAGATCCTCGCCGAAGTCGGCCTTGGCCCGGAATACCGGTTTCGCTACCCCCATCAACTTTCTGGCGGTCAACGGCAGCGCGTCGCCATTGCGCGCGCGCTCATTCTTGAGCCACGAGTCATCCTGCTTGATGAGCCGACGAGTGCGCTGGACGTGTCTGTTCAGGCTGAAATTTTGAACCTTTTATCTGCACTTCGGAAGGCGCATGGCCTGACCTATGTGATGGTCAGCCACGACCTTGCTGTCGTCGGGCACCTCTGCAGCCGGATTGCCGTGATGAACCGCGGCGAGGTTGTGGAGGAGATGAGTGAGGACCAGATGCGCACGGGTAATCTCAAGCATGAGTATACGCGCCAGCTCTGGACCGCATCGCATGGCTACGATCGCAAGGCTTTGGCAGGGTTCAAGGAATTTGCATAGTAAGGGCGGTTGAGACCCGCCCGATGATGTATCGCCACCAGTTCGCAAGGTACCGCTCATCGCTACGAAGTTTCGTAAAGTGCATAGGTCCCGATAGCGCTTTTTCCGGCAACCAGCGGACGAAATCCATTCGCCAGCGGTTATATCAGTTGTAAGATGGTATGCTAGGCGTTTAGCGCGTCGCGGACGACGTGCCAGCTTCGAACGGAAAGATACTCGAAAGACCATTACTATCGGAAAAATGAATTTCTATTCAAAGACATAAACGCAGGTCGTGGGCAAAACGGAGGACTTGTACGATGTCGATAAGTCGGAAGATTGCCATGACGGGCGCATTTGTGTGTTTCGTTATCGGTACCAGTGCTGTCTATGGAGAGGAGCACCAGAGCGGAAGCGATCGGCCTTTGTGTGGTCCGCACCGGGCTACCATACTTGACCTTGCCGATCGCATCATTTCAGACCGCCCACAGGCCAAAAGGTTTTCACAACGGCATTTTGGAACTGCAGCCAGCTATTTGAAGCTGCGCTACGACGACCTGGACTTTGCTTCTGGTCTGGACCTGATGGATCGCGTTCAGGGCGGTACTCAACGCCAGGCTCATGGCCTGAAGGACGTACGGTTAGCCTTTGCGATCTCAAAACTGGGCGTGGTTGAAGGCTTGAAAACGGATGACCGACCAGCTGTCGAGATCTTTGCTGATTTCTCGCCCATCGTTATGCGGCAAATTCTGCTGGCGGATGCTGGCGCAACCTTCCTCGAACTGCTGGCGGCAGTGCGGAGCAGCCCTGACCTGGTCAAAGGCTTTGACGCCCGGTATTTCAATGGACTTGGCATTCACAATTGGGTTGTCGACCAAAGCGATGACTTCAAATTGACATTGGCCCGAAACGCGGAAGCGGCCGGAGAATTGGGTGTTGCTGCCATGGTCCTGGGTTCGCGCCAGGACTTGTCAGCTTATGATGCTTTGCTTGAGCGGCACCAGGAACAAAACCTGGCGAAGATGGCGGGACCGGACAAGCTTTCGATCTATCTTGCTTCGGTTAACAATCAAATTGCTCCGGTTCCTGTTCCCGGAGACGATGAGGAAAGCCGTCAACGCCGTGCGCGCTATCATGAAATACTGCGAGCTTCTTTCCAGATGGGGGGAATGGCGTGGCTGAGCATTCTTTTCAATCAGACAGGGGCCGAGGGCCCGATTGCTGATGCATCGCGTGACTTTCTTGCTGAAATCGAAGCCGGACGTCTGAAGCCAAGAACTGAACTCGATCCTGCCTGGGTCTATCTTTACGGGCGTTTGTCCGAGGAATTGGGCGATGAAAACCTGAACCAGCAGATGACAGGATTTAGCTTGGGAAAAACTGTCCGCCACTATGCGGATACGGCGCAAACCACCTTGAATTGGATGATTGCGCGGCAGGCTATGGTCGCCTATCTGATCGAAACTGATACTGGTCTTCCATCGCGACCTTCAGCATTGCCGCCCGATTTCGATTGGGAGGCATGGACTGCGGCAGCGTCGGCTCTTCGAAGTGACAAAGACGATCTGCCTCTGGGCGTCGATCGAACCATTTTCCTGGAACTGCTGCTTGCTAAGGGAGATGTGACGCAAGCAGTGGAGTTGGCGAACAAGTTTTTGCCACCAACGGATCGGCTCTGGTTCTACCGTGATGTCATGATCCGGCTCGACCATCTTTGTGAAGGGTACACGGTTTTTCCAGGCGCTGAGTTGAGCATGGGCGGCGACATTCTTTACCGCTTTGATGGGAAGTAAGTTTTCGGGTCTGGCTTTGGCGTCCAGTTCGCCAGATCCGCAAACGAGGCCTTTGAGAAGAAGCAAAGGCGAAAGAACTGAAGGACTTTCCGAATATCAGTGCTGGGCTTAACAGGGGCACTGGGCTTCGGCCAACGGCTTGAATCCAAGTGCAACCCTTGAAAACCGGCAATCTGCCGACGTGTCGTTCTACCCGGATGCATCAACAGTAGCGTTCAGGCCCGTTCCACTGGTCAACTGAATACCGGTCACCATGTGCCCAGCCCACAGGCAGAACGGCTTCGATGCGTTCAAGATCCGCATCTGAAAGGACCAGATCTGCTCCGGAGATGCATTCGCGCAAGTGGCTCACCGAGCGGGTGCCCGGAATTGGGATCACATGAGGCCCGCGGCTGAGCAGCCACGCATTGGCCAGCCCTGCAGCGGTCGTACCCATTTCAGCTGCAAGCTTTCGGAAGCCTTCGGTAAGACGCAGGTTCTCGGTCAGGTTCGGTTCCATAAAACGTGGGTTCCCGCCGAGAAAGGGCAAGTTCGCAAGCGCTTCGCGCGAGATCGGATTGTCGGTCAGGAGCGAACGGCCGACAGGCGAGAAGGCCACCATGGCAACACCAAGTTCGGCGCAAGCCTGCACAAGCCCAAGATCGGGGAACCGCGTGGAGAGCGAGTATTCCGATTGGACTGCTGCGACTGGAAAGGCTTTCATGGCGCGGCGCAGTGTCGAAGGCGCGATTTCCGAAAGGCCGATCGCCCGGGTCTTGCCCTTTTCAACCAACCTTCCAAGGTTCGTTGCCGTTTCTTCCGGAGTGAAGCGCGTGTCGCGACGATGCGCGTAAAACAGATCAACGCAGTCGACCCCGAGCCGTTGCAACGACTTGTCAAGTTCAGCTTCAAGGTGCTCTGCGGAATTGTCGAAGACGCGATTGCCGTCTGGATCTCTGGTTATTGTGGCCTTTGTCGCGATGACAAACTCGTCCCGCGCTGAGGGATTGGCCTTCAGGTAGGTTCCGATTGCGTTTTCCGATTTCCCCATGCCGTAAATATTTGCCGTATCCAAATGCGTAACACCCAACTCGCGACATGCATCCAGCACAGCATGGCTCTCGGCCTCGTTGGTTGGTCCATACATGTCGGAAAAGGACATGGCGCCATAGCCAATCGCGCCGACCTCAGGACCGTCGGCACCCAGTTTGCGTTTTTGCATATGTCCCTCTGAGTGTTGGGGAAGTTGGAGAGTTCTTTCGGAATTCATTGTTTTAGTGCCCAAAGGCGTTGAAGTCCAAGGGCAGAGTTTTTTCAGTGAAGCCGCCGATCACGCAATAAGCTGTTGGGAACATGCTGACGCCAGCGAACTAGGGCTCCCAAAGAGATGGTTTGCCAGGTTCCTCCATCAGGAAATCAACGGCTAGCGACTATCGTCAAAAGCAAAGGCCACCTGCTGATGCGGGTGGCCTTTCTCTTTAGCCAGCACTTGGCGCAATCGGGATCAGCCAGGCCCCTGACGGATGTTTGCTGGAAGCCAGGTGGCAATTTCCGGGAAGGCGATCAAAACGAAGACCATCAGGACCATGATCAGGAACATCGGGATACTGGCCCGGGCGATGAAACCCATCTCGTGATGTGTCATGCCCTGAAGGACGAACAGATTGAACCCGATCGGCGGTGTGATCTGAGCCATTTCGACCACCACGACAATGAAAATACCGAACCAGATCAGATCAATCCCGGCCTGGCGGACCATGGTCTCGACCACGGCCATGGTCAGCACCACTGAGGAAATGCCATCGAGGAACATTCCCAGGATGATGTAGAAGACCAGAAGCGCCATCAAAAGTTCGAACCGGGACAGTTCCATTTGTGCGATCAGGTCGGCCAGGCCGCGCGGCAAGCCCGTGAAACCCATGGACAGTGACAGGAAGGCGGCACCGGCCAGGATCAGGGCGATCATCGCCGATGTTCTGGTTGCCCCCATCAGGCTTTCGGCAAAGGTCTTCCAGCTCAGCGACCCTTGGCTGGCGGCCAGGAGCAGGCTGCCGATAACGCCGAAGGCCGCTGCCTCTGTCGCTGTGGCAAAGCCCAGGTACATGGACCCGATCACCAGAAGTATGAGCAGGATGACCGGGATCAGAAAGCGGGAATTCTGAATTCTTTTCGCAAAACTCATCTTGGGTTCCGGTGCCGGATCCCAGTTTTTCGACACCTTCGACATGATCGCCACGTAAGCCATGAACATGGAGGCGAGCACGAGACCCGGCAAAATGCCTGCAAAGAAGAGTTTTGAGATGGATTCGTTGATCGTTACGCCGTAGACGATCAGTGTCAGCGAGGGTGGGATCATCAGCCCCAGCGTAGCTGCACCGGCAAGCGTGCCAATCACCATGTTCTCGGGATAATTGCGTTTTCTGAGTTCGGGGATCGACATCTTGCCGACAGTCGTCAACGTGGCTGCGCTGGACCCCGATACCGCGGCAAAGACAGTGCAACCGACAATGTTGGTGTGCACAAGGCCACCGGGCAGTCCTGCCATCCAGGGGCTCAAGCCACGGAACATGTCTTCAGATAGCCGCGTTCGGTAAAGGATTTCACCCATCCAGATAAAGAGCGGCAAGGCGGTCAGCGTCCAGCTTGAGGACGAAGACCAGATCGTGGTCAGCATCACGTCACCCACGGGGCGGGTGGTGAAGAGCTCCATGCCGACCCAGGCAACGCCCATAAGCGCCAGACCGATCCAGACACCGCTGCCCAGAAGCAGGAGAAGTACGAAGATAAACAGGATGATGATCGAGAAGTCTTCCATGGCCTTACTCCCCGAAACTCTGGTCGACCAGATCGCGCTTGATCCGGTGTTTGCCGTCAAACAGCAGATGAATGAGATGATCGGTCAGGGCTATCGCCATGATAATTGCACCGGCCAGCATGAAGGATTGCGGGATCCATAGGGGAGTGCGGTCCTGACCCTGGCTGATGTCGTTGATCATGATGGAGAAATTGACGAACCGCCAACCGAACCAGACGAAATACCACATCACCAGCGCGCCGATTGCGAAGCACCACACGTCGATCCATCGCGCAACAGTCGGCGGAACCGCGTTCAAGAGGATCGAGACGCGGATATGGCTGCCGCGGTTGAGAGCGTTTGCGAAAGCCAGGAAAGAGGCTGCCGCCATGAAGTAACCTGCATATTCCGGAATGCCCGGCGCCACTTCGCCAATCCAGCGGGCAAGCATCTGCAGGACGATCAGGACGAGGATCGCAATAAGGCATAAGGCGGCGAGCACGCCGGATGCTAGATAGAGAAAGTCGAGACCGGTCCGAAGTTTCCTGAGCGCTGTCATAACGTCCCCAATAGGTTCTTTTCATAACCTTCCACGAACACCCGCCAAGACCCCGGCAGGTGCCCGGGCTCTCAGAGGTTGTCCGAAGAGGCATTTTCAGGAACAGCGGACGGCCAGTCGGGCCGTCCGCTAGGTGGCGTTACTGCATCGATTTGAAGGATTCGACGATGGCTGCGCCGTCATCTCCGGCAGCTTCCAGCCATTCGTTGGTCATGGTGACACCGATGTCCTTCAATTCGCCAACCATTTGGTCAGAAGCCGGTCCAACCGTCATGCCGCCGTCGCGCAAGCCTTGCAACGTGAAACCGGTATACTCTTTCGAACGCCAGTTGCCCGCATATTCGGCCATTTGTGCACAAGCGCGGATGACATTCTTGTTCTGATCCGAAACACCGTCCCAAACCCCTGAATTGACCATCACGTAGTTGCGTGGCAACCAGGCATCCACTTCATAGAAATAGTTCAGGGATTCCCATACCTTACGGTCATAACCTGTGGAACCGGATGAGACCATGGAATCCGCAACGCCAGTAGCGAATGCCTGACTGATTTCAGCTGCCTCGATCGTGACCGGCAACATGCCTGTCAATTCGGCAAGCCGTGATGTCGCGTTGTTGTAGCTGCGGAACTTGATGCCTTTCATATCTGCGACCGAGTTGACTTCGTTCTTGAAGTAAAGGCCCTGCGGTGGCCACGGCACGGCATAGAGAAGCGTCAGGTTCTGGTCGGCCAGAACTTTTTCAATGGTTGGCTTTGCAGCTTTCCAGAGCTTTTCGCTGTCGTCGAACGAGGTGGCGAGGAACGGGATTGAATCAAAGCCGAATAGAGCGTTTTCGTTCTGGTGGCCGGAAAGCAGACGTTCGCCGATCGGAACCTGACCGGTCTGGATCGCGCGCTTGATCTGCGCGCCGGGGAATAGTGACCCGGACGGGTGCGTCACAATTTCGATTTCACCACCGGTGCCGGTAGTCACGCATTTGGCAAATTCAGCGCCGGTTGCGGAGTGGAAGTTGCTTGCCGAATATGCCATCGGCATATCCCATTTTTCTGCAGCCAACGCCGGCAGTGTGCTTGCAGCGACCAATGCTGTCGTCGTGAGTACCTTTGTCAATAATTTCATTTTAGTGCTCCCTTCTGGTTGGGTTTGCAGCCGGTTCCTGCTTGCTGTGCTTATTGTTGGAACCGTGCAGCGGAAAATGGCGAAAGATCGAGATTTGTTTTTTTTGCCGAGATCATTTGCGCCAAAAGACGGCCGGTTTTTGGTCCTCCTGTCAAACCGATATGATGATGTCCGAAGCCGAGCCAGGCACCTTTGACACCTGGTACGGGGCCGATTGCCGGAATGGAATCCGAAGGGGCAGGGCGATGCCCCATCCATTCCACCTCCCTTTTCCATGTAAGACCAGGCATTGCCGCACGGATATTGCGTTTCAACAATTCGATGGGCGCTTTGGAAGGTGATGCTTCCAGGCCGCCGAATTCGACAACACCTGCCAATCTGATCCGCCCCTCCATGGGCGTGATGACGAACTTGCCGCTGGCGACCATCACAGGTGAGCGCGGCATGAAATTAGGCTCCCAAAGTTCCAGATGGTATCCGCGTTCGCTTTCCAGGGGAACATTGAGACCAAGTTGATCTGCCAATGGTTTCGACCAGGCTCCGGTCGCAATCAGAATGTCGTCCGCTTCGATCGGCCCACTGCTTGTCTCCAGCGAAGGCGGACCGTCTCCATTCCGGTTGATCCGGTGCACCTCCGCCTGAATGAATTCTGCGCCGTTGGCGACCGCGTGAGCTGCAAGAGCCTTGACGTATCTGCCGGGATCCGTGATGCGGCCATGATTTGTGAGCTTGGCAGCAAACTCTATGTCGGGCGAATAGCCACTGTCATAGTCAGCAAGGGCGGGACCCTCCAGCTCTTCCCACTCAAAGCCACAGTCGGCCCTGATTGACCAGCCGAAAGCATCTTCTTCATAGTGCGCTCGGTCCCGGTAGAGAAAGAGGTAGTCCGCGGGCACGATAAAGTGCTCCGCGCCGGTTCCGGCTGCGAGAGCCTGATGTTCGGCGAGGCTATCGCCGACGATCTCGCCCACCGCCTTGGCGATCCGTTTCACATCCCGTTCGTTGGCA
The DNA here is from genome assembly GCF_009363435.1 of Labrenzia sp. THAF82. Lineage (GTDB taxonomy): Bacteria > Pseudomonadota > Alphaproteobacteria > Rhizobiales > Stappiaceae > Roseibium > Roseibium porphyridii. Next base: position 2,657,401 of record NZ_CP045354.1, read on the forward strand.
TGGGACAGGTATTTGGTCAGCCATGGCAGGAGCTTTGGCAGATATGCCCATTTCAGGAACAGCGGCATATCGGGCGAAAACAGCATTCGCGGTGCTTTGCGCAGCAAGCCCGGGACTGTAACCGGCACCATTGAACAGGAGGCGAGTACACCCCCATTGCCGTGGCTGGCTCCTTCTCCGGGAGCTGCCTTGTCGATCAGGATGACTTTGTGTCCCTCACGCTGCATCCAGATCGCGGTTGAAACGCCAACAATTCCGGCACCTACAATGGCGATTGTTTTGGTCATGCAGCCACCTTGGTCACGGCAGCGTGGTTCAGGCGGTCGATGTCCGGTTTTATGCCAAGGCCCGGATCATTCGGTACGATGACCTGCCCATCCTTAACCGGGAATGGCGTTTCGAGGATGTCCTGCTTCAGAAAATACCGAGCCTGGTAGAATTCGCAGCCAAGCGTGATTTCCGGTGTCGCGGCAATCATGTGTGTACCGGCAAGGTGAGCCAGTCCAGCCTCGAACATGTCGCCGCCATAGGCTGACAGCCCATTGGCTGCCGCCATTTTTGCTACTTCCTGTGCCCGGGACAAACTTCCGGCCTTCATCGCCTTAATTGAGACGCCATCACAAATGCCTTCCTGGATGGCCCGCGTCATGTCTTCGGGGCCAAAGACGGATTCGTCCGCCAAAAGCGGCACTTTCAGCATCTCGCGCAGCCGCGCCATCATCGCAAATTGAGTGTGACGCACCGGCTGTTCGATGAAGTCCGGCTCAAATTCGGCAATATCTGCGACACGGGAGGGAGCTTCATCGATCGACAGGCCTTGATTGAAATCGACCCTGACACTCAGTGTCGGGTAGTCCTTGGCAAGGGCGTTGAGCCGCATGGTGTCAAAGGCATGATCCTTAAAGCCGGCCTTCAGTTTCACGATGCCGACACCGTCTTCCACCAATCGGTCCAACAGGCGCCGGTCGTTGTCGAAGTCCGGGTCAGCGATTGAAACCGACAAAGGAATCGTGTCGCGGCACTTGCCGCCCAATAGTGCCCAGGCCGGGGTGTTGAGAATTTGTCCTGTCAGGTCAAGCAAGGCTGTATCAACAGCCGTTTTTGCTTCTGTTGCGTGCGCGACGGCGCGTGCGGCATCGCCCATAATTGCGGCCCGGTCGCCAATTCTTCTTCCCACGACCAGCGGACGTATATATCGGTCGAGTGCTGCAAAGCTTGCTTCGGGTGAGCCGGTGAAGACCGACCAGGGGGATGCTTCGCCCCAGCCAACGTGCCCCCCTTCGCTCGTGAGGGATACGACAATGATCTCACAGGCACCTTCCACCGTTCCGATCCCATGGTCGCGGCGCGACAGGACTGGAAGCGACAGATGCCAAAGCTTCATCGCCGTGATCTTCTGATCAAGATCCATCAAGTTCCCCTTCGATAGCGACAGTGACGCCTGATAATCATCATTTCAAATACAAAGACTTTGATGCTCCATCATTTTTTGTGATACATGAGCGCAAAAGGATGCGCGTATGGCTTTGAGATTTCGACAACTTCAGGCATTTCACGCCATCTTTGAAACCGGGACGGTGACAGGCGCTGCCGAGCAGTTGGGCATCTCCCAACCGGGTATTTCCAATCTGCTTGCCCAATTGGAGCGCCAAACCCGTTTGAAGCTCTTTGAACGGACCAAGGGCCGTCTCCAACCAACGCCGGTTGCCGATGTTCTGTTTCGCGAAGTCGACACGGTGGTTCGCGGCCTTGATCATGTCGGACAGGCGATCCACGACCTGCAAAACAAGCAGGCGGGCCAGCTTCAGGTGGCGGCACCACATCTTTTGTCGTTTGGATTCATGCCCGGTGAAATCGCCCGGTTTGCCGAGACGCGGCCTGATTTGCTCATTTCGTTCCAGTCTCAGTATTCGTCCAAGATCCAGGAATGGGTCATGGCCGGATTGTTCGAGATTGGCGTTTGTGAAATGCCTGTCTATCACGACACGCTTGCGCGGGAGGTGTTTCACTTCGAAACCCTCGCCGTTTTGCCGAAGGACCACGAGCTTGCGCGGTACCCCCGGCTCACGCCGGAATTGCTGGACAGTCAGCCGTTTATCGTCATGGGGCCGGAGCACATGACCCATCGGCGCACGCGGGAAGCTTTTGAAAGCCGCAACGCCGGTTGGCGGCCGCAAATTCATACCCACTTGTCGGAAAACCTCCTGAGTTTCGTCAAGCAGGGGATGGGAGTGGCCCTGATCGATCCCTTCACGGTGCATTTCGACAAGGAGCCTGGTTACGTCACGCGGCCCTTTGAACCAGCAATCATGCTCGACCTGGCCCTCATCACCTCGCGCAATCGTCCACTGACACCGGTTGCGCAGACGTTTCTGGCGCAACTGCGGGACAGTCTGGCGGCCTTTGCTGCCAAGACCCATCGGAACGGTGTCTAGGCCACCCATTCGGAAACCGGAGCGGCAGCTTCGTGAAGGGGCTGGGAAATCACATCGACCAGTGTCGGGCCGTCATGGTTGACAGCTTCCGTGAGGATTTTCTTCAAGTCAGCCGGATCCTCAACGCGCCAGCTTTTGACCCCAAAGGCACTTGCGACAGCCGCATGGTCCGTTCGGTTGAAATCGACGTTATAGAACCTGCGACCGAAACCTGCGTTCTGCCCCGCCTTGATCCAGCCATAGGTTGAATTTGAAAAGACAATGGACGTGATCGGCATCCGGTAGCGGACCATGGTTTCGAACTCGCCGCAGGAGAAACCGAAACTGCCGTCACCCATTGCCGCAATGGTTTTTACGCCCGGTCGGCCCACATGTGCACCCATGGAAGCTGCGAGTGCATAACCAAGGGCTCCATGCGCCCTGTTGGTGATGAAATGACGGCCAGGTTTGCGCCATCGGTAGTGAGCACTGAAATAGGGACAAGGCGTGCCGGGATCGGCCACGATTGTTGCATCGTCTTCCAGAATGTCCATCAGCGCGGCGATGACGGCTTCGGGGCGGATCGGTCGATCCGTTGATGCTGCGAGCAAATCGAATTCGGAAGTTTTTGCACTCCAGGCAGCTGCAGCGCGTGCCACACCGTTCTGCGTTGCAACGCCTGGCAAAGCGGCAAGTTCTGCAGCCAGCGCGTTGAGCGCCAATCGGGCATCGGCATTGATGGCAACGGCCGTTTGATAGTTTGCGCCGATCACCATCGGATCGCTATCAATGTGAAGGATGGTCTTGTCCTGGCCCGGCGAGCGCCAGCGCTCGGTTGTCACCGACCCGGCTCGGCAACCTACGAACAAGATCACATCGGCTGCGTCGACGGCAGCCCGAGTGGCTGGATTGCCCCCATTGGAACCGACTACACCAAGCGCAAGTGGATCGGTCTCGGCGATGCTGCCCTGGCCCGACACCGTCGTGGCTACCGGTGCTTGAAGCATTCGGGCAACATTTGCCAAGGCATCTTCAGCCCCCGACAGAACCGGGCCACCGCCGCAAATGATGATGGCGTTTTGTGCGCCGGCCAGCAAACGCGCAGCCTCTTCAATTGCCTCCGGGTCAGGAGCGGCGCGCTCGGCTGGAAACGTTCGGTGGCGTGGATCGGCCCAAATCTCGGTTTCGTCCACCGGCGCTTTTTGCGTGTCGAATGGAAGAGCCAGATGAGTTGCCCCTGGTGTGCCCGTGGTCATCGCGCGGAAGGCTGCACGCACTTGCGCGGGCAAGCGTGTTGCGTCGTCCAGCGACGTGTTCCATTTGGCGAGTGGCCCGAAGAGGGCCACCTGGTCAAGTTCGGTCAATGGATAACGGCCGCGGCTTGTGGTGGCCACGTCGGTTGTAATCGCAAGGATCGGGACAGAGCTTTCGTTCGCTTCGACGACGCCGGGCAGAATATAGGTTGCGCCGCCGCCAGATGGGCCTTCACAGACACCAGGTTTTCCTGTGACGCGTGCATAGCCGTCGGCCATGTAGGCAGCGTGACGCTCGTCGCGGGTCAAAAGGTGGTTGATACCATGATTGAGCCGGGCCAACGCATCATAGAAGGGCAGTGTGGTGTCGCCGCACAGACCGAAAATCTCGGTTACACCGTGGGCTTCAAGCATGCGCACCATGGCTTCTGCGCCGGTCAGTTGATTGCTCATCAGGTTTGCTCCAAGTCTGAATACATATCTGTATACAGGCTTGAATATTGCAATCAAGCCCCGAATGTGTCACCACCCAAAACAAGCCTCGGATTTTGTCGAGCTGAACTGCGCTGACCGAAGACTAAGCCGAACCCAAGACAAAGGATGCCATGTCGGAGACCTATGATCAGATTAAGTCGATGGTTGTGGGCTTTGCCCTGCGCCCCGGCGACAGGTTGAACGAAAGTGCCTTGTCCAAGGATCTAGGCGTATCGAGGACCCCACTGCGTGAAGCTTTTAACCGGCTTGTCGCCGAAGGCCTGATCGATGCACGACCGGGGGAAGGGTTCTTCTGCCGGAGGCTCGATGCTGAAGGTGTGCATGACTTGTACGATCTGCGCGAAGTACTGGAAGTGGCTGCGGTAGAACGGGCCTGCGAGCGCGCAAGCGATGCCGACCTCAAGGAGCTGGCAGACTGGCTGAGCGCCAAAGGCCTCAAGGTGGCCGGACTGACCGTTGCCGAAGCGTGTGAGCGCGACGAAGCGTTTCATGTGAAGATTGCGGAACTTTCAGGAAATCCTCTGTTGGTTGCTCAGTTAAAGGCGCTGAATGAGAAGATCCGCTACCTGCGATGGGTCCAACTTGATGAAGGCAGGCTCAAGACGACAAAGGCTGGGCACCGCAATGTCATGAGTGCGCTGCTTGCCCGCGATGTCACGGGGGCGACTATAGCTATGCGCGACCATATTTCCTTGCGAATGGATCAGATCAACGATGCGGTCAGTAAGGGGATTTCAAACATCTATCTGGACCGCACGGATGCGCTAACCGGACATATCCTGAGTTCGGAGGACGCAGCATGATCGCAATAGGCGGCAAGACTGTTTATGGAGCATCCGTGGGCATCTTGATGCTCGAGGCGCGCTTTCCGCGTATCCCGGGAGATATGGGCAACGCGCAAAGCTGGCCGTTTCCTGTCCTTTACAAGGTGGTGCGCGGCGCTTCGCCTGAGCGCGTGGTCCGTCAGCAGGCAGGTGGGCTCATCGATGCCTTTATCGATGCGGCGCGGGAGCTTGTGGCTGACGGTGTGGACGGCATCACCACGAATTGCGGGTTTCTGTCTCTTGTTCAAGATGAGCTTTCCAAAGCCGTTCCGGTTCCTGTTGTCACCTCTTCCTTGCAGCAGGTATCCATGGTCAATCGACTTATGCCAACCGGCAAGCGTGCCGGTGTCCTGACCATTTCCGGTTCGACACTTACACAAGCCCATCTGGACGCTGCTGGAGTGCCTTCCGAGACACCGATCGGTACGACTGAAGGATTGAGCGAATTCACGCGTGCGATCCTGGACAATGAACTCACCTTGAATGTCGACGCGGCGCGCAATGACAACGTTCAGGCTGCATTGGCTTTGAAGGACACTCATCCCGACCTTGGGGGCATCGTCCTTGAATGTACAAATATGTGCCCCTACGCGGACGATATTGCAAAGGCAACCGACTTGCCCGTCTGGTCGATGATCAGCTTTGTCGAATGGTTTCAATCGGGGCTGTCTCCGCGACGCTTTCCAATTTAGGCAGCGCGGGTTCAACGATGCGGTTGCCGGTGTGTGATTGCATGAACAGCCAGATCAAAAAGTTTGTTCTTTGGCATTGCGAAGATGATTGATCATGCGCTCCGATTGCGGCTTGGCTGACTGTCATTGACCCGTTGAGTAATTTGCCAAATAGGGCGTTCTTAAAGTCAAATTCCTTGGCAGAGCCATTCCAGATGCGCTTTTTTTGATCAAATAGTTTCAGTCTTTACGGAGATCATTTTTTGGTTTTATAAATTTTTCGATTGAATTGGTTGTGCTTTTGTTACTAATATCGCTCTGGGCATAAATAATTTTTCATTTTCATTAAAAATTTATCTGAATATTTTTCACCAATGCGTGTATTTGCGTTGTGTATCAATCGTATAATATTTAAATAAGGTCTACACAGCTAGAAGTTTTGCTTCTAGCGAAATACTTTTATTCGTTATCTCAAGTATATTTGTCTGTTATTGTTATTAGTTGTTCCTCCTGTGCCGTCGCGTTCAGGTGGTATTTTTAATGTAAATAATGACCGTTTTATGGAGTTTATTATGAGTAATAACGAATATGAAGTTGTCGCTACTGTGTCGCCGCGTTCACTTGGCCCAACATCTTTATTTGACGCAGAGGAAGCTATTACCAGCGATAACGTGCAGCAGTTCAACTCCGACCCTTCGGATATCAGAGATTCAAAACGTGCCTTGAGCCGGGCCGGCTTTCACGTCTTTGAGGAGGCGTCGAGCAATACCACGATTTCGATCGGTGGAACGGCGAAACTCTTCAAGGAGTTTTTCGGCGCGAAACTGACCAAGCAGAAGACGGAGATCAGGCCGGATACGACGATCGAGTTCATGGCGACCAGCGAAGATCCGTCCGAAGCGCTCATGAACGCGCCAGACGAGTTCAAGCAGCTGATTGAAGGAGCGGTCATTGCAAGGCCGCCAACCTATTTCGCCCCGCATCCAATTCCGCCGCTCGCCTCCGTTCATGCCAACGCCTATCCTTACATGATGGTGCCTGATGGGGTTAGCGTCGTGCTGCGGGCCTCTCACGTTCACCGTCTTGGCGTGACAGGCAAAAATGTCGTCGTCGGAATGCTGGACACCGGTCATTACCGGCATGCGTTTTTCAGCTCTCGCGGGTATCGTCTTCTGTCAACGCTTCTGGCACCTGGTGCGAGCGACCCGGCGGATGATGCGAATGGGCACGGCACGGGTGAAAGCGCAAATGTGTTTGCCTGCGCACCTGATTGTCGCTTGCGCATGATCAAGATGGGCAACGACACAGTCGGTGCCATCAACGCTGCGCTCAACTCCAATCCCAAACCCCAGATTCTGACCAACAGTTGGGGCTACAGCGCAGACACGCCGGGCTCTTCCATTCCCAATTGGCTGAAGCCTTTGGAGGCAGCTGTTGCCAATGCAGTTTCTCAGGGCGTTGTGGTCTGTTTCTCGGCCGGAAATGGTCACTACGGATTTCCAGGAAGCCACCCCGATGTGATTTCTGTCGGCGGTGTTCATGTAAACCTACCTGACGAGAACGATCTGGAAGCTTCCAGCTATGCGTCCAGCTTCAATTCTTCCTGGTATCCAGGACGCCAGGTGCCGGATCTTTGTGGATTGACGGGCAAGAGCGTGAATATTGGCGGGGCGAAGGCACCGAGCCTGATGCTGCCGGTGCAGGCAAGTGCCTCACTGGATGGCATTGCACCGTCGACAGGTTCAAATTCTGACGGTTGGGGCCTTTTCTCGGGAACTTCGGCTGCCTGTCCTCAAATCGCGGGCATCTGCGCGCTTATGCTGGAGAAGGATCCGACCCTGACCCCGGCTGAAGTCAAAGACAAGCTGAAGAAAAGCGCAAGGGACGTGAAGAAGGGCACAACCCAAATGGGACATACGGCGACCAACGGCCCGGACCTTGCTACAGGGTCCGGACTTGCGGATGCCAAATGGGCCTACATCAACACAATGGGGGACGTTGCGGCAACCTTCTTCAGCGGTACCAAAGAGCAGCAGCTGGCGATGGTATCTTCCGGCGCGATGCCGGAGTTCTCAAAGGAATTCATCAGTGACATGATTGATACCTTGCGTTCACGCTAAAGCTGGCGACAATTCGATAAAGAATGGACATGCGCTGACAGGCGCATGTCCTGTTGTTCTCGCGGTAGAAACTTAAAGGGCATGGCCGATGGCGGATGAGACCGAGATATTCGGTGCGCAAGTCGTTTTGAAACAAAGCGACGGCTCATCGATCCTCGATGCGACGGAATCGCTGACCGCGGCGACAATCGAGCGGTATAGACTGCCGGCGGAAACAGTAGGAGAGGCACGCAAAGCTTTGGAGGCGCTCGGATTTCGAGTGGTCGGCGACGACGGTACCACGTTGTCGGTTGAAGGATCGCGCGCACATTTTGCTGACGTGTTCGGCCTTGAAGTCGGCGCAACGCAAGCCGGTGTTGCAGCTCATGCGACCAGAATTCCCGACGATGCTCAATCGTTTGTTGCCGATGTCATCGTGCCGCCGAAACCGAGCCTCTTTCCCTGATCTGCCAGTCACCGGTGGGGCTCCGGCCTCCGTCCTGCAGCCTTGAATGGCGGGGCGGGGGCCGGTTCGCGTTGGGTAAGCGTTTGCCAGGTCAGCGCTCGCTCATCGCTCGGGCAAGGTTCTCATCTATTTTGTCGAGGAAACCCGTGGTGGTCATCCAGCCCTGATCGGGGCCGACCAGAAGTGCCAGATCCTTGGTCATATAGCCCGACTCCACCGTTTTGATGCAGACGCCTTCCAGTGTCTTGGCAAATCGGGCAAGCTTGTCATTGCCGTCCAATTTGGCCCGATGAGCAAGTCCACGCGTCCAGGCAAAGATCGACGCGATAGAATTCGTCGATGTGCTTTCGCCCTGCTGGTGCTGTCGGTAGTGACGGGTGACTGTGCCGTGGGCAGCTTCTGCTTCCACCGTTTTGCCGTCCGGGCTCATCAGAACCGAAGTCATCAGGCCGAGCGAACCGAACCCTTGAGCAACAGTGTCGGATTGCACGTCGCCGTCATAGTTTTTACAGGCCCAGACATACCCGCCCGACCACTTGAGTGCACTGGCAACCATATCGTCGATCAGACGATGCTCGTACCAGATACCTGCATCGGCGAATTTGTCCTTGAATTCAGCTTCATAGATCTCCTGGAAGAGATCCTTGAATTGGCCGTCATACGCTTTGAGGATGGTGTTTTTGGTGGAGAGGTAACAAGGTACCTTGCGCTGAAGCGCATAGTTCAAGGATGCTCGGGCAAAATCCCGGATGCTGTCGTCAAGATTGTACATGGCCATGGCGACGCCGGAGGAGGGAGCATCGTAGACCTCGTGCTCGATGACCTCGCCATCTTCGCCCGTGAAGGTAATGGTCAGTTTGCCCTTACCGGGGAAGCGAAAATCTGTTGCGCGATACTGGTCTCCAAATGCGTGACGACCGACGATGATGGGCTGCGTCCAGCCGGGAACCAGGCGCGGTACGTTCTGCATGATGATCGGCTCACGGAAAATCACCCCACCCAGGATGTTGCGGATGGTGCCGTTGGGTGAACGATACATGCGCTTAAGGTCAAATTCCTCCACCCGTGCCTCGTCCGGTGTGATGGTGGCACATTTGACACCGACGCCGTGCTCCTTGATGGCATTGGCGGCATCGACAGTGATCTGGTCATCGGTCTCATCGCGTTTCTGAATCGAGAGGTCGTAATAGAGAAGATCAATGTCCAGATAGGGATGGATCAGCTTGTCTTTGATGAAGGCCCAAATGATGCGGGTCATTTCATCGCCATCGAGTTCAACAACGGGATTGTTGACTTTGATCTTTGCCATGGGTGTTCGGCCTCGCTGTTCCGTGAAATCTGAGTGTCAGAAGCAGGCATTCTCAATGATATGAGTTGTACCGGAATTCTATTGTGTGCGCTTGTATACAATAGTTGCGACTGCAGCAAGACAGCATTTCGAAAAAGGCCGTGAATTCAGTTCCTTTGCCGTCACCAGATGGAATCCGGTCTGTTCAAGTACCAGAGAATTAATCGATCAATTTGGCTTGCTTTTGGTGCTTTCGGATTTTTTCCGCGTGTGGGCGAACGAGATCGGCCACAGCGACACTACCAAGTTGCTGTTGAAAGGCTACTTTCGCTGCATGAAGCGCCTTTGACGTCGCCTCGTTTGCTGAACGTTCCAAAAGACAGGTAGGGGCATCATTTGATTGGCCAACAGCAAAGAGTTGGGGTGAGCCCAGGGCTGCGTATACGTCTGCCAAGGTGATTTCATCCAAACTCTTTGTCAGCTCCCAACCACCGCCATGGCCTTTGGTGGAGTTCACGAAACCTGCTTCACGCAATCCGGCCATGGTGCGCCGGACGAGCGACGGATTGGTGTTGAGCATCCGGCTGATCGCTTCCGATGTTACCGGTTCCTCGGTTTGTTCAAGATGCAAAAGCACGTGCAAGACGCGGGGCAGGCGGCTGTCGGTTCGCATGACACTCCCTTTTTTGAAAGCCTAACGCGTGAAAGCTCATGTGACAATAAAAAGCACATGAGATTGACGAGCGATTTCATGGAACTTATTAAGTAACGAATTAGATCCCTTTCTCGGAGTTTCAAATCATGTCGCTTGCAGGCACCAATATGCGGCGAAATCACCGCTGGATGGCGGTTTACGCGTTGTATCTGGCAATGTTCATGAACATTCTCGACATGACGATCGTCAATCTGGCGCTCCCTGCAATTCGTTCAGAGCTCAATGCGACCGACACCCAACTTGAATGGGTCGTCGTAGTCTACATTCTGACCTTTGCCGCCGGGCTGTTGCCATTTGGCCGGTTTGGAGATGTTGTCGGTCGTGACAAGGTCTTTCTTTGGGGCGTTGCAGGGTTTACTGGCAGTTCGCTGGCCTGTGGGTTGGCTCCAGACATACATTTCCTGATCATAAGCCGGGCTGTTCAAGGGCTTTGCGCAGCCGCGATGGTGCCGCAGGTCCTTGCGATCGTGCATGTCATGTTCAACGACGCGGAAAAGGGAAAGGCAATTGGGCTATTCGGGTCGGTTTCCGCACTCGGCGCCGTTGCCGGACCGCTTGTTGGCGGTCTCATCGTCACTTTGGACATGTTTGATCTGAGCTGGCGACCGATATTCCTGATGAACCTTCCAGTAGGCCTAGTTTCGATTCTTGGTGCTCTCCGATTTCTTCCAACTCTCCAGGCCGGCAGGCGTGTTGATCCGGATTGGGCTGGAACCGCGCTTTTTCTCCTGGCGGTTACGCTGGTGCTCTTTCCGCTTGTCGAGGGCCGGCAGTTCGGATGGCCCCTTTGGTGTTTTGCCTTGATGGCGCTGGGTCTGTGCGGCGGTGTCTTCTTTTACCGGCTGCAAGTGAGAAATTGCGAAAGCGGCCTGCCGGAGTTGTTGCCGGTTTCCATTTGCCGGGACCGGCTTTTTGTCCTGGGCGTGGCGTATGTCTCGATTTGTTTCTCCGCGCTCGCCGGAATGTTTTTCGTGATGTCGATCTATCTCCAGACCGGTCTCGGACTAACGCCGCTTTTCGCCGGCCTGATACTGGCACCGCATCCCATGGGCGTTATGCTGGCTTCAACACTCACAGGGCGTTTGGGCGCAAGAGCACAGGAGTTGCGCGTCCTGACCGGTTCGAGTGTCGTTCTGGTGGGTGTCACCCTGCTTTGGCTGGTCGCCAGCTACGGCTTGGCCGCCACAGCTGGCTTTTGGCTGGGGCTCCCGCTTCTTGTTGTCGGGTTGGGCACGGGTGTGCTGATACCGGCGCTTTTTCAAAGGGTTCTCTCACGCGTGTCGGGCGTGGATGCGGGTGCGGGATCAGGTGTGCTTCAGGCGTTTCAGCAATTGGGAATGGCTGTCGGCATTGCGCTTCAGGGACAGATATTCTTTCAGGCACTTGAAAAGTCGCCTGCTGGTTATTCGAGCGCAGCCAGTCTCACCCTGCTGTATCCGATGATATTTTTCGGAGTGCTCGTAGCGCTTTCGTTTTTCTTCTATCTAGAAAGGCAGAGTGATCGGACACCCTGAAGGCTGGAAATGAAAAATGTGCACGGCCTGCCGGGTGGGAGGGGAGCAGGCCGTGCACGTTGGCCAGAAGCTGTCAGGCCTCGGGCGTATCAGCGGTTCTTTTCAAGTGTAACGGTCACTTCAACAATTGACTTGGGGTCATGACGGCGGGCTTCCGGGTCATGATAGTCGATGATGATCGTCGCTCCCGGAACTCGGACGCGAGAAGGCGGGTTCTCCAGACCAGAGCCGATGTGTTGGTGCACGTTGCCCACGGCAAAGCCGAAGAGACTTGCGCATTCTTCCAGCGTTGTCCGCGGGTTTTCAAAGATGCTTGCCGCCAGCGAGCGGTAACCGTTTGCCTGAAGTGTCGCCACTGTCGGCGCTGATCCACTTGGCGGTGTGCTGCTTCTTTCAGGTATGGCAACAGCCTTCTCAAAGCTTGAGGGGATTTGCAAAAGGCGCCGGATCGTGAACCGGACCTCCTCGTTGGGGCAAGCGATCGTGTGCGGATAGCAATCGTGATAGTAGGCGTTTACCAGGGAACTGCGCAGGTTCTGCTCGCTCAGCCAACTGGCACCCATGCCGGAATAGTGCCGTGTGCCAAGACTGTCCTTGCCCATATACATGGCGTTCAGGCCCTGCCAGAAACCATTGGGCGCCCATTTCAGATAGTCGTCCTTGTTCTTGAAATACATATAGTCGCCTGGGATCGGCGGATCCTGTAGGGACGCGTTCTGAGCCATGAAATCGGTCGCCGGGTTATCGGTCCACGGGCCCACCAACATAGTTCCGAACTGATCGGCAAGTTTGGTGAAGGTTCGGGTGCCGAGACCGTCCAGAAGGCCCCAGAAAACGGTCAACTGGAATGCACCGGCGCACTCGCCACGAAAGGGCAGGGAATGGCCGTCAACCGGTTTGACCACCTCAGCAGGGTTGAAGCCGGTCGTCTGCTGCCAGGCCGCTTCGTTTTTGCCGGGATCCAGGAATTGCCAGTACTGAGAAACTCTGGTCGCCCCACTCGTTCCAAGTCTTGGCTCCGGGCCGAGCGTCGGATCGTAATAGTCGCCATCAAAAACACCAGCCGTCAAAGACGTCATTGCAGAGATTGCACCCAGGCGAAACAGGATATTTTCCCAGAAGTGTTGCAGATCGTCGAAGGCGACAGGTTGGGATGACGCAAGTGTCGCTGCGAGGATTTCGCTCGTCAGGTTGCTCTTAAGAAGGTGTTTGTCTTCGTTTTGCGCCAGGTTGGTCAGGTCGCTCTGAAGCTGACCGATATCAGCAATTGGTTCGCCACCAATATGCAGACCGCTTTGTGTGCCAATCTCTTTCAGCATTTGCTTGCCCCGTCAGAATTCCTGGCGCCTTCCGGGCCCCTTTCATGGGTGGGGAAAGGCGCGCTCCCTCATAGAATGCATGATGGCATACTTGCACTTATTGGTTTAAAAACCGTGACTGGGCTGCAATCTCAGATTTTATCGGGTTTTTTGAGAGCAGGCTGGGCTCGCAACAGAGCGATTGACGTGTTCAAATGCAGCTCGGCGCCAGTCTGCTGTGCCTTGGCAACCGACTCCTCAAGTAGTTTTCGGACCTGGGGATGTTCTGCGGAATGCAATTGTGTGGTCGCGACGGCTGACAGACGCATCAGTTCCGCATCGAAATAGGCTTCTCCGGTCGTCTCGGTAAACCGTCTGACATCATTGAGTTTGACCAATGCCCCCTTGGCATCATTTTTTTCAAGAAGAGCTTCTGCGATCCAGGCCTCCGCATAGGGTCGTGCGAGGATTGCACCTGTCGAGAGATAATCTTCCAGCCCCTTTTCCATGAGCGGCAACGCGCTTGTGTCGCCGGAATTGAACCGGGCACGGCCAAGGTTGATTGCCGCCTGAGCCGCCTGTTGAGCGAAATCCTGGTTCCCGCACAGTTCCATCGCTTTAAGGGCATGCCGCTGGGCATCTGCACTCTTGCCGCAAAAATTGTTGGCGGTGGCCAGAAAACAACTTGAGAAAGCCTGACAGAAAGCATGATCAGAGTCCGACGCCATCTGTTCAAGTTCTTCAGAAACTGCCTGCAACTTTCTGGGCTGATCGGTGAGGGCATAGCACCAGCAAAGGTAGGACCTGGCCAAAATGCCAAGGTCCAGGCTGTAGTTGGTGACCATGTCTTCAAAGTCGGCACGCTCGGCATCTGATACGGCTGCCAGAAAGGCCTTCTCGGCACCTTGAAGATCTCCCACATAAAACGCGCCGACACCGGTCATGTAGTGACCTGCGGCAAGCTCGAGCGCTGTCTGAAGCTGTAATGCGATTTCCAGGAAATCAGCGCTAAGCTCCTGCGCAAATGTGATGTCGGCCTTGACCATATGGGCACCCCAAAGGCCCCAGATCATCTGAAGGTTTTCAGATGACCTGTCTTGAGGTTTCTTGAGTGTGCGGGCTTTGGAATAGACTTCCTGGACCTCTTCAGATGCAAACCCGTGATTGGTGATCATCTGCGGCCCCAGCAGCAGCAGAAAGCGGCTGATGGTGCTGTCGCGTTTCTGATGACTTTCGATCCCGCGTGCAAGTTCGAGCGCTTTTCTGAAGTGTTTTCCAGCGTCTTTATGCGCTGCAAGGCGCACGGCCTGCAGGCCTGCGATCTCAAGATAGTCCAAAGACGCAGCAACGTTTCCTGCTTGTTCAAAGTGATGTGCGATGACTTCGGCGGCCGCCTCGGGCTGGTTCTCCGGGTCGCGCGTTAGGGCCGAGGCGATCCTGGCATGAAACTCTTTTCTGACTTTTGGTCCAATTGACTGGTAAGCCAGATCCTGAACAAGGCCGTGCTTGAATTCGTATTGGTTCTTTTCTTCGTCTTCTCTGGGAAAAATCAGGCCGGATTTTTGGAAGGCGGCAAGATGCTTCTTGACTGCTTTGCCGGGGAGGCCGGCGATATCTGTCAAAAGCTTCTGGTCGAACTTTCCGCCAATGGCCGATGCCATCAAAAGCAGGTCTTTGTCGTTGCCCAGGTGCGAGATCCGCGCTGCCAGGGTTTCTCGCAAGGAAGCGGGAATAAGCGTTTCCCTGCGCTCTTCGAAGAAGTCGCCTCCACGATCAATTGCAATGTTCATCAGCTCTTCCAGAAACAGCGGAATCCCGTCTGATTTCCGTACAACATGCTCATAGTGAGCGTCAGTCATGTCGCGTGGCCGCAATTGACTGGCCAGGAAGCGGGTCTGCTCCCGGGTCAGCTGCTGCATTCGGCAAGTGCTGTCTGCAAGGTCTGCGAGTTCACTCGCACCCGGACCTGGCCGTGTGCTGACAAGAGTGAGAACACGGCTCTTTGTCAGTGTTTCTGCCAGATATGCGATCAACTCAAGCGAGCTGCTGTCCATCCAGTGCGCATCTTCAAACACCAAAACAACCGGATGAATCTGGGACAGCTGGTGAAAGCAGTCTTTCAGGGTCTGCAGCGGTGCTTCGGCGGAGATTTTTTCTTGCGGTGGGTGGCTGTCGAGCCCGCCGCTTTTCAGGATCGCTCGCAGGTTTGCGTTGTTGCGTGGTGTGTCAAGCTTCAGGTCCACAAGAAGTGTTTGGACAACGCTGCCGATCAGGCTCGGGCTCTGCAGCCCCTTAAGGCCCAGAAAACTGTAGAGGCCTTGAGCGACAGGAAAAAACGGTGTTCGCCTGTGATGCACTGAACCGCTGAAATTCAGAACCAACGCCTGGTCGGATCCCGCTTTTTGCAGAAAAGTGTGTATCAGGCGGGACTTGCCTATGCCTGGGTCGCCTTCAATCAGGATCAGTTGGGGCTTGTCATCTTTCACCGCGCTCCAGTTGAGGCGCAGTGTTTTCAACTCGTTCGTTCTGCCTGCAAAGGCAGAAAGCGATTTATCACGCGCATTTGGCAAGGTGGTGGAAGGCGGTGCAATGCTTTGCAGGACCTCAAAGGCAATACCCGCACCGTCTGACAATTGCACTTGCCTGTATTCGAAATTGCTTCGGAACAGCGAGCGAGTGTTGCCGGACACAAGCAGGGTGTTGCCGCACGCGTTTTTTTCCAGAAGCGAGGCCTCATCAAAGACTTTGCCTGAGACATCCTGCGGCGACAGGCTAGGTCCTTCGCTGGGGACGACAAAACCGACACCACTGGCAATTCCACAGCGCAGTTGCGCCTGAAAGGTGCTGTCGTCGTTTTTGAAAATTCTGAGAATCTTTTGTGCCGCGAGCACTGCGCGTTCAGCATCCAGTTCCTTCAAAACCGGCACACCGAACACCAGTAGCTTTTGTCCGTTTGGCAAATTGACCAGTTTGCCGCCGAACTCGGAAGCGGTGACCGCACAGATGGTTCCCAGCTTCGCGAAAAGCATGTCATATGTTGCATCGGGCAGGGGCGCGTGTGTTGACCCGGCTGTATTGATCCCGAAAACAACCACACTCAACTCTGACCGCAAGGGTATTGTGCCTGATGTGGGGGAGGGCTTTTCGTCAGGCGTGGGGCTGGATTGAGCCTTGCCTTTGTTTTTTCCGGACTTTCTTGACGCAGGCAATTTGGCTTCCACCTGGGATTGTCGATACCGCGATCTTCAGCAATATCGGGCATTGTCTCGACATTAGCAATTTAGAGTTGTTGCGCCCAGATTTATTCACAAGGATTACCAGGAAACTAACAGTGTTATTTTTTGCGTTGAAAGGTATTTCCCGCTCGAACATTAAATCCTTGCAGGGTAATGCGTAATTTTTACAATACGGATAAGTTCATAAATGCTGAAGGCGATAGACTCAGTCAGTCTTTCAGCCATTCAAATGGGCACAACCCAGATTTAAGACTGTCTTGTTGTTCGAAGCATTTCACTGCTGTAGCGAGGCCAAGAACAGGTCGATTTTGCTGTTCAAAGATGGAAGGTTCTGGCGCAAACGATCCCACATCGCTTCTTTTGAGCTCTCTTTGGAAAACGCGAGATAAATGTCGGCCACCCCGATCGGATCTTCGAATGGAGCGACTGTCTTCATGCCAATTCGGTCGGCTGTCCAAAGTGTCATTATGCGCGGCGCGACAAAAGCATCGATGCGGCCGTGATGAGTGGCCATCAACAGCTGTACGACGGTGTCTCGCTGTTCAATCTTCGCCTTTCCGCTTTCCTCAAGAGCGCGGAAATTGGGATGCATTCGACCCTTTGCGATCTTTCCGATTGTCAGACCGTGAAGCTCTGCGGCTTTTCCGGTGAATGCGAGGCCAGAATCCTTGCGTGCAAAGATTGCCATTTCGAATTGGACAATGGGTTCTTGCGGATAGGCGAGCCACTCCTCACGCTCGGGCGTGTGAACGACAGGGAAAATCAGGTCCGCCCGTCCTTGCTGTGTGGCAAGCTGGGCGCGGGGCCAATTGGTCACCACGAATTCAACACCGACACCGGAAGTCTCGGACGCATTTTGAAGCAGGTCGACCAGAAGCCCTGCAGCCTGACCATCCTCGCCAGAATAGAGGTAAGGCGGTGCTTGAAATCCTGTGACTACCAGATCGTTGGTCTCAGCGTTCGCCGGTTGGTTGGACCCTGGGAGCATGAGGCCTACGAAGATGGCAGCGAAAGCTGCAATTCTGGAAATCTGCAATTGAATTTTACCGCGTTTCAAAAGAAACAGCATTTCCCTTGGACCTCTTGTCGAATGCCGCGCTGCACGAAGACTTCATTAGCTCTGCAAGCAAGTTAAAGTCGTGCCAATTAACAAATCAATTTGTATTTTACCTTGGGTAAATTCTTAGTAAAAAGGTATATTGTTAATTGTTTAGCGAATTTCGCTCGGAATTTATTTAATTTATTAGGAAAAGTGTCAATTTTAGTATGTTGAAAATGCGTTCTCAGTTTCACGGTCACTTCATGCTTTGCTCAGGAAACAAGTGCATTATTTGATCGTGCGGCTTCTCAAACCTTTGGATTGTCAGTCTCTAAAGCGCCAAACACATGCAATTTTGTCTGCTGGAAGCAGCCTTTTCGATTGTCGGCAGACAAGCGAGATCGGACGGGCGCTTCAACGCGTTGCCTCCAACCGCAGGTTTTGGTCATAGAGGCCAAGTGCACGATATCTCGCAGTCAACGCTGTCCGCTGCGATGTTATTTTTTTTCCACCGACCGACTGATCTCGGTGATGACACCGAAAGCGACGGCGGCCAGGATTTTCATGATACCGCTATCGATTGCCTGTTCCGTGGTGGCCTGTCCGAGAAACAGACCGGGACGCGGTTCAACAATAGCTCCCATTGCAACCCCGGCAGCAACTGCTATTTGAATGCATCCAAGGAAAAATACAACTCCAGCGATTAACGTACCCAACTTAGTAAAAGGCATTGGAATGTCTCTCGATGTATTTGGTAGTTGCTGAAGATTACCTTGCGCTATGCTTCCTTCAAGTCATTGTTCAAAATACCCTAAATATCGAAAGTTTTAATAAAAGAAGCTCGAAATCAGCCAAACAAAGAGGCCATGTTTCGAAGTGAGAGTTCGCCCGTTCAAACAAAGACCGACTTGAACGAGCCATGCGCCGCATGGCGCTCGATTGCTTGGTTGGCATTCTGCCAACCGATTACCAACAAAGCATCAGGGACCGCATGACTGTTCTCCTTTGTTTTTCAACGGCGTTCGGTAAACCGTTCACCTTTGAACATTCTGCAAGGATTGCCCCGTTCCAATTGTTTATGGAGTTGGTTTTGGGCAGACTTTTCCCGCGCGATACCTTCTTCGCGTTTCAGAAACAGCTTTGACTTCAGCCTCTCCAGAGCAACTTGCCGGTTTCTGTGCTGTGAGCGTTCATCTGTCGATGTGGCGGTTAGTCCGGTCGGCAAGTGGGTGATCCGGACCCCGCTGTCAGTTGTGTTCTGGTGCTGACCACCGGGACCGCCCGAGCGAAACGTTTCGGTTTTCAGCGCTGAGGCCTCAAGGTCCGGAACAGGCCGTGTTGCGGTTCCAACCGCAAAAACACCGACAAACCAGTTCTGCCGTTTATGATGAGGACGAAACGGGCTTTTGCAGGTCCATTGCACAGTACCCGTCCAACTCAAGGAGAGTGTCCCAGAGGCTGCTCCCGTCAAGGTGACAAGAGCTGAACTTGGATCCTCGTTGTCTGCTTCACCCGCAATTTCGGCTTGGAACCGAATGCCGGCCTTTTTCGCTTCCCTTTCGATCTGGCGAAGAATGTGAGACACAGCTCTTCTGCATTCGCGCGGACCGTCCCCGCTTGTGACCAGCAATCTGCTTTGTGGATGTGTGGTCATCGTCTGCTCCTTCGATCCAGCAAACGGCGTTTCTTGTCCTGGCGGGCAATTGATTGCGCCTGTCTAGCCGCTTTCTTGAAAGTCAGAAGCGGTTTGAGGGAAGCAACGTTCGTAGCAAGCCCCGCGTTGACAAGCTCCTCTAGAACACGCGTCGGATCCTTGTAGGCATTCGGTGCTTCCTCGATCAGGAGCTGTCTGTCTTCACAAACAACAAGTCCGCCAAAGGAGGTCCGAGCAAGCTCGTTTCGTTCGGAACGTGTTGCGCCCGCACGGCCTATCATGGACCGGCGATCATATTTCCGCCCGGCTCCGTGAGCCAGAGAAGCAAGTGCATCCGGTTTATCGCTCTTGGTGACAAGCAGATAGCTCAACGCGTCCCTGGAACCAGCCAGGGGAACTAAAGGAATATCGGCCTTTGCAGCCCCCTTGCGATGCAGAAAAGCGCCGTCCCAAATTTCAATCATGTTGTGGGGCGCGTCGGTGACCAATGTCAGCTCGCAGCGCAGAGCCTCGGCAGCTCGTTCTGCGATAAGGGTTCGGTTCAGGCTGGCCCAACGAATGGCCTGACAATGGTCCTGCCAATAGACATGGCCTTCAGTACTATCAGGATCCAGTCCGGCAAATCGGTCGAGCACGGTGCTGAACACAGCCGTACCCAGGGAGCGTGACCCTGAATGAACCAGAAGCGTGAGATCTCCCTTCTTGAGCCCGAACGTTTCAAGTGCGGTACTATCAGCGTTGGCGTCAACGACCTGCAATTCACAGAAGTGGTTTCCGCCGCCGATTGTTCCAAGGGCTTGAGCATGCAAGTTTTCCGGCAGGTCCAAGGCCTTCAGGCGTGCCGCGCTTGCGCCTTGCCAGCTGCCTTCCAGCATGCGGAGTTTTTGCGCTGCCTTGTCCAGACGAAGCTTGCGAGCCGGCAAATCGAGCGCAAACAGGCTCATCCCGCAGCCAATGTCGTTGCCGATCAGCTGTGGATAGATCCGGTCAGCCAGTATTGCGCTGCCGACAGGGCCGTATTTGCCCGGATGAAGATCCGGGAAGGCTGCAATACTGAGAACGCCTCGCATTGCAGCCACTTGCTCGAGCTGGTCTTCAGCTGTGCCTTCAATCCAGCAACGGTCGGAATAGAAACGATGAATAAACGCCGTGCGATCAGCTCGCTCGGAGCGTTCTTTTGTAGAAGTGCCCATTTGGGAACCTTTTTGAAAACAGGATAAACGTCAGGTGCAAGGATTGCTTGCCCTGGTTTCCTCCGACGCACCGCTATCGCGGTTTAGCGAAGGATTGCCGCCCTTTTGGGCGTGCGGTGCATGGTCATCATGTCCGGAGTCCCGTTTTCAAATAACAATTGGTGCCGCTTGTTGCGGTGGCAGACACATAGGCATTGGTCCGGAACATTGCAACCAAAGACGTTTGTGGACTGACAATTGTCCAAATGGTGTGGCGAGTGAGCAACGAAGACAAGGCTGTCTGATAGCTCCGGTAAAACGAAGATCAGGCGCGCTTGCGGCGCACCTGATCTGCTTGATTGGAGGGCTTTTTAACGAAGCTTATAGCTCGTTGGCAGCGGTTGAGCGGATCTTTTCCCAGTTCTGAGCGGCTTTGGCGATGGTACCTGCTTCATCCTTCTGGAATTCGCGAAAGATCTCCTCATTCAGGAAGAGATACAGCTTGTCGTCAACAACCGCGGCAAACTGAGGGTCGCCGTCGAATTTCTTGCCGACCGAAACGCCGAAAGTACAGAAACCACCGTTTTGCGGAAGATACGCGGCCGGGTCGGCTGTGAATTTGTCCATGGTTTCCTTTGAAGAGAAGTAATAGGCAACGTCATCATGAACGGCTGTATGACGGGCCGCGCCATCGATCCGGTTGCCAAGACTGACGAATGCGGCAGGATCGACACCATGCATTCCCAGTGGGGCTCCGGCGGCTGTCAGACCACTGGATGTGTTGTACTCGTCTGCCGAAAACGCGGGGCTGGACAGATTGGCAACGCTCAGAAGCGCTGCTGCAACAAGTGTCTTGGACAAGGACATTTTATATTCTCCTGACTATGGGTTTGAGAGTTGGTGGCCGATTTGCGTTATGGCCAGGATCACTTTGCGTTCGGACTGCTGATTGATCCATGCGCAAAGATCCCTCAAAATTTGCAGATCGTCCGGCGGGTCGCTTAAATAGAAAACACCGGCTGTAAACCGGTGTCTTTCGCTCAAAGATGTGGGCAGGATTGCAAGCAGGTCGCTGCGTCGAGCGCATTCACGCAGCCTGAGGTTCGGCAACATCCGGTTTGTGAAGAGAGACCACGGTCAGAACCGCAATGGCGTTGACGATGTAATAGGCAAGATCGATGCCCTTGAAGCCAAGGACGAGCGGCGCCGCCAGGAAGACGACACCTACCGCAAAATCAACGATCAAATGGAACGAATAGGGCAGGACCCGGATCAGACCTGTCTCGTGATCGGTCAACAGGGTGAGGATCAACGCCGCGACACCGGTGACGACTGAAAGCCAGAAGGCAAGGGGATTGGACTGGCCCAGATTGAGTGCCATTGGCAACGCAATGAGGCCAAGTGCGACCGGATAGTCCAAATAGGCATGGATGGATTTGGTGACAAAGCGAATGTTCATATCAAGCTCCTGATTAAAGACTGGATAGAGGCGGATACCTCTCGAGACTTAAGATGATCCGGGTGGGCCGATTGATCCATGCGCGAAAATCCTCGAAAATTGATCGAGCGTCCGGGAGGCTTGCGACTTTTGCCTGAAAGCTGCAATACAAGATTTGAACAAGCCTGATGACGGAAAGCCATGAGACACGATGCACTTAGCCAGATCCTGCACGCGCTGAAGCTGCGCGGGTCGATCTATTTTCACACCAACTTTTCACCGCCCTGGGCAGTTCAGGTGCCAGCCTTTGGCAACGTTGCTCGGTTCCATATGGCGATGCGTGGCGCCTGCTGGCTCCAGGTCGAAGGGCATTCTAGTCCCATCTATCTTGCTACCGGGGACCTCGTCGTCATTCCGCATGGTGCAGCACATGTCCTTTGCGATGAACTTGGAAGGGAGGCAACAACCGTAGACCAGGTTCTTCAGGAAACCGGGTATTCAGGCGAAGGAGCGCTCTATTTCGGCGGGCCCGAAGAAGAACAAAGCTGCAAGCTGTTTTGCGGACATTTTGAGTTTGAGGACGGATCCGTGCACCCGATCCTGGAGGCTTTGCCTGAGGTTATCCATGTCCCCAATACCGAGACAATGAACGCATTCTGGCTGGAAACGGTGATGCGTTTCGTTGCCAGTGAAGTCCGCGCGACCCTGCCAGGTTCAGATGCCATCGTGCACAGGCTGACGGAGATCATCTTCATTCAGGTGGTGCGCACATTCGTCGATCAACAGGGGGACAGGGCAGGGTGCCTCGCAGCCGTCCTCAATCCAAGGCTCGGACGCTCTATGTCCCAGATCCATCTGGCACCCGAGCAACCCTGGACGGTTGAAACGCTCGCTCGCGAGGCCGGCATGTCGCGCACTGTGTTTGCCGAGCGCTTTACAGATCTCGTCGGGATGACACCGCTCGCCTATGTCACGCATTGGCGTATGGAAAAGGCGCGTCGGGATATTCGGGAAACGGATCTGCCACTTATCGATATTGCGGAGAATATCGGCTACAGCTCAGAAGCCGCCTTCAACCGCGCCTTCAAACGTCAGTTCAACCAGACGCCAGGTCAAATGCGGCGTGTTGGCGACGCGACTTCCCTAGGTCAGGCATGACAGAGGCACACCTTGGCCGGTGATCAAAGCCTGCGCTTGCTGCAACCGAGAGCACCAAATGCGCTTATCTCATACGATCGAAACTCGTTTGCCGTGCCTAGTGAGTTCGTGTTCCACCCTTCTGGAAAAGCAGAATATCCAACAGAAACGGAACGTTGACTGCGCCCAGGAATGTTGGGGTCACCAGCGTTCCCTTTTCCACGAACTCTATGACACCCAATTGCGAATACAGTTCGAACAGCCGCCCAGAACCTTCCGTGAAATTGCTTTCAAGCGCATGTTTGGGATCTGAGAAGAAGTGGCGCAGCATCATTAGCGTTTCGATAGAAAACGTTTCGTGGTGGTCCCAAAGGGGAGAAAACGTCACGGTGAAATCGCGGATCGGTTCGATATCGCCACCGAGATGGTCCATCTGAGCGGATTGTGCATCATAGAAATCGGGCAGAAACTTGATGCCATAGTCGGTGAGCGTATGGGCTTTCAGGATCTCTTTCAGGTTCTCAGGGACACCATCCGGATCCTCTTCGGTGTAGCCCAGATAGGACAGACGCGTATAAAGTTCGTTTGTCACGGATGTCACACCCGTCATGAACACAGGGGTTTTGTCCTCTGCCAGAAGGTTGATGCAACCTTGCAGATTTGATCTGTCACCCTTGCTCAAAGCATGAAACATGAAACAGGTCTCGGCCCACCAGTGCAAATGCTTCGGGTCGTCCGATACTGTATGCAGGACGAATTCCTCGTCAGCACCGTTGGTCACGGTTTTCGAAAACGCACCCTGCTTATCATTCATTGGTTGATCCGGAAGTGTTTGAGTTTGAAACAAAAAAGGGCGGCCCAGGCCGCCCTTTCAAACACAGGTTTAAGTATGCGGTTAACCAATGATGCCATTCAGCGTTGCGCTCGGGCGCATGACCGCATCGACTTTCGCCTGGGGCGCATGATAGTAGCCGCCAGTGTCGGCCGGGCTACCCTGAACGCCATTGAGTTCGCTGACGATTGTCGCTTCCCCGTCGGAAAGTGCGGCTGCAATCGGTGCAAAATGTGATTTCAGGTCTGCATCCTGATCCTGGTCGCTGAGTGCTTTTGCCCAATAAAGCGCGATGTAGAAATGGCTGCCGCGGTTGTCGAGGCCGCCGACACGACGGGCCGGGGACTTGTCATTGTCGAGCAGGCCTTCAATCGCCTTGTCCAGGGCATCTGCAAGAACCTGGGCCTTGTCATTGCCCTTGGCGTTGGCAAGGTGCTCCAGAGAAGCCCCGAGGGCACAGAATTCACCGAGCGAATCCCAACGCAGATAATTTTCTTCCTGCAACTGTTGAACGTGCTTTGGAGCTGACCCGCCGGCGCCGGTCTCAAACAGGCCACCGCCGTTCATCAGCGGGACAATCGACAGCATTTTTGCCGAAGTGCCGACTTCAAGGATCGGGTAGAGATCGGTCAGGTAGTCGCGCAGGACGTTGCCGGTGATGGCAATGGTGTCTTCGCCGCGGGCGATGCGCTCGGTCGAGTATTTGGCGGCCTCTGTCGGTGCCATGACTTTCAGATCCAGACCGGATGTGTCGTGATCCGGGAGATATGCCTCGACCTTCTTGATCAGTTCCGCGTCATGTGCACGGGACTTGTCCAGCCAGAACACGCCAGGCATGCCAGACAGGCGCGAACGCGTGACGCCAAGCTTGACCCAATCACGGATCGGTGCGTCCTTGGTGCGGCAGGCCCGCCAGATATCACCTTCTTCAACACCATGTTCGATCAGGGGTGTGCCTGCGGCATCAACCACCCGGATCGTTCCGTCTGCAGGTGCCTTGAATGTTTGTGGATGGGAGCCGTATTCTTCGGCCTTTTGGGCCATCAGACCGACATTTGGAACAGTACCCATCTTGGCCGGATCGAGTGCGCCGTTTTCCCGGCAGAAGTCGATGACAGCGGAGTAAACGCCGGCATAAGAGCTGTCCGGGATCACGCATTTGGCGTCATGCTCATTGCCGTCCGGACCCCAGCCCTTGCCACCTGCGCGGATCAGGGCCGGCATGGAAGCGTCGATGATGACGTCGGAAGAAACATGCAGGTTGGTGATGCCCTTGTCTGAGTTCACCATGTACATGTCCGGACCGTTGCTAAGGGCTGACTTGATGTCGGCCTGGATTTCTGCCGCCTTGTCCGCGGGAAGGGTCGCAACTTTTGCTTCCAGATCGCCGATGCCGAGGTCAGGATTGACGCTGAGATCGGCAAAGGTTGCAGCATGCTTGTCAAAAACGTCTTTCAGGAAGGCTTTGACACAATGGCCGAAGATGATCGGGTCGGAGACCTTCATCATCGTTGCCTTCATGTGCAGAGAGAAAAGGACACCCTGGTCCTTGGAATCCTGAATTTCCTTTTCGAGAAAAGCTGAAAGCGCTTTTGCACTCATGTAGGTGGCGTCGATGACGTCGCCTTCTTCAAGTGGCCAATCGCCCTTCAGCGTTGTCGTCGCGCCATCCTTGCCAACGAATTCAATCTTCGCGGTGCCAGCGGAAGCGGCAGCAATGGTTACGGACTTTTCGTTGGACCGGAAGTCATCTTGGCCCATCGTTGCCACATGGGTCTTTGAAGAAGGCAGCCACTCGCCCATGCGGTGCGGGTTTTTCTTGGCATATTCCTTGACGGCCTTCGGGGCGCGACGATCGGAATTGCCCTCGCGCAAAACCGGGTTCACTGCAGACCCCTTGATGGCGTCATAGCGTGCCTTGACCGATTTTTCTTCATCATTCTGGGGATCCGCTGGATAGTCAGGCAGTTTGTAACCCTGATCCTGCAGTTCCTTGACCGCTGCGTTCAACTGCGGTTGAGACGCTGAAATGTTTGGCAGTTTGATGACATTCGCGTCCGGTTGCTTGACCATTTCACCGAGTTCGGCAAGTGCGTCGGACTGTTTCTGCTCGTCGGTCAGATATTCAGGGAAATTGGCAAGGATACGACCGGCCAGCGAAATGTCCCTTGTGCCGATGGTCAATCCAGCGGCTTTGGTGAAGGCGCGGATGATGGGCAGGAATGAGGCGCTTGCCAGTTCGGGCGCTTCGTCGACCTTGGTATAGATGATATCGGCCATTTCTCTCACATTTCCCAGTGTTTGAAGTGCGATCTGACGGACCGGCGGATCGCCGTTCCAGAGTGAATTTCGTGTAGCGTATACAATTGTACGCAATCAATTGCCAGCCCTACGGAGGGAGAAGGCAGGGGATGTTCGGGGGAGTTCTAACAAACGGCTGCGAAAAGGCAATTGGGGCAAAAACGGAGCAGGGAGTCAGTCCTCCATTGCCGGAGAATGATGCGCAGTTGCGTATTCGGCTATGATGTTGCTGAAATCGCTGAAACTGACTTTGTATCCGACAGGATTGAGGCAGTGACCTTTCGCCCCGACGAGGCGATTTGCGAACTTGTAGGCCCTGTAAAACTTCGACTGGTTCAGGCTCTTCTCGAATTCCGGCTCCAGTTCCAGCATGATCATCGACGAGCCGCGGCTGCTCCAGGTCGTGATCTCGGTGATCTTGGACCACGGAATGGTCCTATCGGAGATCCTGGTGTCGGTGATGCCCTCCGGCCCGATTTCGATCGCCTGCCGTGGGTTCTTGATCAGACGGATGGTGCCGTAGATCCCTAGAAACCCGAAAAAGGCTACGCACAGGAGGCCAACAATCAATCCGTCGCCTTGACTGCCAGGTGCATCGAAGGCCCCGGTTGCCACAAACAGGCCGATCATGACGAAGGGCAGACACAAGGACAGGATGAGCAAGGATTTTCCAACAGACCTTTGAAAGGAAATGTGCTGGCTCGGGTCAATCTGCACGTGCGTTTGCCTTGAAGTTCAAGAAAGAGCGTCAGAATTTAACAGCCGACCTGCTGGTGCTTCAAGCGCGTGTGTGAGCCCTTCCTAACCGCATTCTTTTGGGTCAGAAGACCTGGCGTGTGTCACGCCTTCCAGAACTCCGTCGCACCTTCGGGCAAGATAGCCAGAACACGTTCAAGGTCCTTTGTGTCAATGGAAGACCTTCTAAGTGCTGCAGCAACGTCTTCTATGGCGCTGTCAGGCGCAAGATTGTGATCCTGCCGTACGGACTTCATTTCCATGATCAATACCGGACGGTCCGGAAATGGTGCGGGTGGTTCCAATGGGTCCCAGTTTTCAAGGAAGATTGCACGCGTCACGGCTGGCAGAATGTCAGAAAATCGGAGCGCATCGCGGACGGTCAGATGCGAGCGAAATGTGTGCAACACTGCCCTTAGCGTATGATAGGCCTGATGGTGTGTCTGCAGCATGCAGGTGTCACGAACATCTTTGATAAAGGCATCGAAATCACGTGATGCATGAAAATAGGTTTGCGGCATGGGCATGGCTGAACCTGAGCGAAGATTGAGACGGGATCGTTCTGGTCTCAATGGGGCCTTTCTACCGACAGAGGCAAGGTCAGAACGTTTCGATGGATGAGTTATGATATTCGCGAGATGGTGGAGCATGAAGGCGCAATATGATCGATAGCGGCAAGCTTGATGACCTGTTTTTGTGGATGCTGGACGGTGCCCGGCCAAGCGCGGATGCAAGAGCGATTGTCGGTGGTATTTGCGACGGCCTTCTTGAAGCCGGTCTGCCTTTGGAACGTTTTGCTCTGTTCATCTATACACTTCACCCCAATCTTCAGGGCCGCCGGTTTCGATGGTTGAAGGGTGAGGGCGTCGACCAATCTGATGCCGACATGACGGCATTCGATGGTGCTGAATATTTAAACAATCCTCTGCCAACAGTTTTGAAGACAGGCAAGATGCTGCGTCGGAAACTATGTGATCCCGAGTGTCCGGACGACTTTCTGATCCTCAAGGAATTCCGAGGGGAGGGAATAACGGATTATGTGGTCCAACCGCTCTTTTTCACGACGGGCGAAACACACCTGGTAAGCTGGGCGACAAAAGCCGACGGTGGATTTGACGACGACATGATAGCGGCGCTTGAGAAGATCCGCCTGCCGTTGGCGCGTCTCAC
Organism: Labrenzia sp. THAF82; assembly: GCF_009363435.1. Lineage (GTDB taxonomy): Bacteria > Pseudomonadota > Alphaproteobacteria > Rhizobiales > Stappiaceae > Roseibium > Roseibium porphyridii. Next base: position 2,685,152 of record NZ_CP045354.1, read on the forward strand.
GGAAACCTACATGCTGCGGCTCAATGCAGCCAATCTTCTGTCCGCCTATGTCGGCCGCGACAGCGGGTACAAGATCCTCTCCGGCCGGGTGCACCGGGGCGACCTTGAAGAGATTACAGCCTGTGTGGTGTTTGCAGACCTTGTCGCCTTCACGAAGTTCTCAAATTCCGCCTCAGCGGCCGAAGTGCTTGCCCGGCTTAACCGCTTCTATGATTGTCTGGTGCCACCAATCGTTGCGCGTGGGGGCGAAGTCTTGAAGTTCATGGGAGACGGTCTGCTTGCAATCTTTCCAATCTCCGAGAAACTCGACGACCGTTCAGCTTGCGAGGCTGCGCTTGAGGCACTCAGGGAGGCCTCGGGAGGCGGCGAGAAACCGGTGTTTTCTGATGCCGTGCCGCCCTTCCGGGCAGCTGTGCATCTGGGGCCGCTGCAATATGGCAATATCGGTGCTTCGGACAGGCTTGATTTCACGGCAATTGGCCCGACGGTCAACCTTGCTGCGCGGATCCTTTCCTCCGCCATTCTGGTCAATGGCCAGACGGTCGTGTCTGAAAAAGTCGCCGAGCTGAGCGGGATCTCAACCATCGGCGCACCGACCTTCGAGCTGAAAGGATTTGAACGAACACAAGTGATTGTTCCCGTTCGTCATATGCTCGCGCATTAGCAACTCATAGCGTTGAGCTGCCTACTGAAATCGTCCGCCGCTTTCAATCACCTCAATTTTGTAGCCATCCGGATCCGTTGCAAAGAAGAAGCGCGCAACACGTTCACCTGCCGGCGCAAAGTCGACGATATCGCCGACTTCGATGCCAAGCATTTTTAGTCGGGAATGGTCATGGTCTAGATCTGCAACCGTAACGGCAAGATGCCCATAGCCGTCGCCGAGGTCGTAAGGAGTTTTGCGGTCCTTGTTCAAGGTGAGTTCCAGTTCGAACCCGGTCGTCTCGTTTTTCAGGTAGGTCAAGCGAAACGCATCGAAATCCAGTTGGTCTGCGATTTCGAGGTCGAATGCTCGTTTATACCAGTCTGCTGACCTGGCGTCGTCCAGAACCCTGATGCAGGTATGAACCATCTTTGCCATTGATAATCTCCATGAGGCGCGCGCTCTCCGAAGAGCGCACGCCGGTTTCTTTGATGGGAAAACAGAATGCCGAACTAAACTATCGTCCGCTTACGGCAGTGCTCAGCGCTGGAAACCTGACGATCCTGTAGGTGCCGAGCGAGGCATCTTGACCACCGTTCAAGACTGGAGAGCGGTGCAATTCGTTAATGGTTGCATAGACATATCCGTCAGCGCCGATTGAAAAACCGTCGGGCCAGGGCAGGTCCTCATCGGACTGAAAAAGCTCTTCGTAACTGCCGTCCGACTTGGTGACGCCGATCGCATTGTCGGTCATTGCGGTGATATAGACATTGCCGCCTGTGTCGACGGTCGAACCGTCGGAAATCGGCTTATCGCCATAGCGCTCCACCCGCGCGACCAGTTCATCTTCACTCAGACTTTCGTCAAGAAGATCCTTCGTTTGGACACGGTACATTGCACTGGCTGTCATCGGTGCGAAATAGACCCAGGTGTTGGTCGGATCGATCGTGATTGGATTGACCCCGATCTTTGCTGGATTGCCGCCCAGAAGAATTTCGCGGCCATCAATGATCATAGGTGTGTCTTCAGGAGTGGTGAATTTCGATCCTTCCAGGACACGGCGTGCGCGCCCTGTTTCAAGATCTACAACGATCAATGCCGAGTTCGCCCCATCACCGGTGTCGGAGATGTAAATCGCCTCGTGGTCACGATCGACCGCAAGATCGTTCAGGAATGACGAGGGGCGAGATACCGGCGCTCCGATATAGTGAATGGCGTGCAGCGTTTCAGTATTTGTGTCCCACCCAACGATACGTCCGGTCCGGTTTTCCCCCTGTCCGTCCAGCATCCACAAAATACCGTTGCGGTCGGCTCGAAGACCCAGAACGCCGTTCAGCCCGTTGCCGTCTTCTTTCGGGGCTCGGGCCCAATCCTCAGTCGGATAAGGTTTGGTGCTGCCGTCGCTGAAGACTTCTACCACGCGCAACTCCGGTCCATAAAATTCATGCACTGACATGAACATGCGTCCGTCGGGGCCAATGGCCAGGTTTCCCGGCGGCATTGACTTTTCAAAGCTCAAATAGGTCTCAAGACCTTCCGCACTTGCTGGAACGGCGAGGCTGGCCGCAATGCCTGCGGCGGCGAGTAGCTTTTTCATAATGTCCTCCTCATGTGGATGCAGAGGGTTTAAATGTTTTATTTTTTCTGAAAAACTGTCCAAAAAGCGAAACCAGAATTCGAAAAAATCAAATGTATAGTGTGCCCGATCTTCAGACGTTCGTGACCGTTGCCAAGTGTGGCGGGATAACCTCCGCAGCTGTGGAGCAGGGGCTGTCGGCCGCCACGGTCAGTCATCGGATTGTCAAGTTGGAGAGCGCCCTGAACGTCACACTCTTTCACCGCAACAGCCGTAATTTCCGACTGACAGACGAGGGCCAGGTTTTTCTTGAACGGGTCGAGGCCATCTTGGAAGACCTGCAGCAGGCAGAGATCGAAGTCGGTAGCAGAACGCCTCACCTACGTGGCCATTTGAGGGTGACATTGTCGCCATGGATCCTGTCTCGATTCGTCTTGCCTCAATTGGCGGTGTTTCGAAAACAACATCCAGACCTCACGCTGGAATTCCTGGCCGTCGACCGCTTTGTTTCTCTGGTTGAAGAAGGGCAGGACTGCGCGATCAGGGTTGGAAAGCTGTCCGACAGCGCTCTTATCGCGCGAAAGCTGAGCGACAATGACCGGATCGTCTGTGCCTCTCCCGGTTTTCTCGCTGATCATGGCGAACCAACGTCGATTGAAGAGCTTCGCGACAAGCCTTGGGTTTGCCTTCCCTGGCAGACCCAGCATGACGTCAAGGACATCAGGGGCCGAAAACGGCGCATGTCTGTATCGCGCAGCATTTTTGTGTCCAACTCCGACATGCTGACAAGCGGCGCGCTTGAAGGTCTCGGACTTGCTGTCAAATCGCGCCTTGCTGTCAAGGAGGAGCTTGAGAGCGGCCGTCTTGTGGAAGTGATGCCAGGGTGTCTAGATGCACCCGATGCGCCAATATCGTTCGTCTATGCAGCTGAAGGGCGGGCTGGACGGAAGATCAAGTCGTTCTACGAGTTCACGAAGGAGGCATTCCGTCTTGGCGCAGGAGACTTCTGTGCGAGGACGAATGAATAGTCTCCAAACCTGAGGAAGCGAGTGGCCAGTCTTTCCAAGTCGATCCGGTTCGGTTACATCCCCGCAGTATGAGCAAGAACGCAAATATCAGAGAAGAAGCCAGGGCGGTGACCGCAAAACCGCCCGCGGTAATCCTTTGTGAGCCGCAGCTTGGTGAGAACATCGGAACGGCTGCAAGGGCCATGGCGAATTTCGGTCTTGTGGATCTGCGGATCGTAAATCCGCGTGACGGATGGCCGAGCGAAAAGGCACGGGCTGCCGCGAGCCGAGCTGACCATGTCATCGAAAAGGTTCAGGTGTTCGAGAGTGTCGAAGCCGCGATCGCAGACCTGCGATTTGTCTATGCGACAACGGCGCGATCGCGCGAAGTGCCCAAGCCAGTGCGCGGACCGGACGAAGCGGCGCAAAAGTCCGTGTCACTTGGGGACCAGGGGCACGCTACCGGCTATCTTTTCGGACGCGAACGATGGGGCTTGAACAACGAGGAAATAGCCCTGGCGGACGAAATTGTCACTTTGCCGGTCGACCCCGACTTTGCATCCTTGAATATCGCACAGGCTGTGCTGGTCTGCGCCTACGAATGGCGTAAGACAGCAACATCGGGTGCGCTGCCGTTTCTCCTGTCCGAAGAGGAACATCCGCCGGCAACGAAAGACAACATTCTCAGGTTCTTTGAGCATCTTGAAGGTGCATTGGACACGGCCACTTTCTTTCGTCCACCCGAGCGTCGTCCTCACATGGTGCGAACTTTGCGGAACATATTTCAGAAAGCAGAACTGACTGAACAGGAAGTTCGTGCATTGCGCGGGGTGATTGCCTCGCTCGAAGGACGTCAGACCCGACCGCGCAAGGAGCGCGGAGACACTGGCAACGAGGAGTAGGGGGCTTTGCGGGCGTGACGAGGCCGGTTCTGATATTCGATTCAGGTCTTGGTGGGCTCACGGTCCTGCGCGAGGCGCGGTATCTGTTGCCAGATGAGCCCTTGCTCTACGTCGCAGACGATGCCGCGTTTCCCATTGGCCGTTGGCCCGAACCAGAGCTCAAAGCCCGCCTCCTTGCTCTTTTTGAAAGGCTGATTGAGGCGTATCAGCCAAAAGCGGTGGTCATTGCCTGCAACACGGCTTTCACGCTTGCCGGCGGCGATCTTCGCAGCGCCCATCCGGACGTGCCCTTCGTCGGCACGGTTCCGGCGATCAAACCAGCGGCGGAGCAGACGTCTTCAGGTCTCATTTCCGTTCTGGCGACACCCGGCACGGTCCGCCGAACCTATACAAGAAGCCTGATCGACAGTTTTGCCAGCCAGTGCCACGTACGCCTGGTTGGTTCCGATCTTCTTGCCGAGTTCGCTGAAAGGCATCTGCGTGGTGACACCGTCGGCGATGGCGACCTTCTGACAGAAATTGAAGACTGCTTTCTTGAACGCGATGGCAAGCGCACAGACATCATTGTGCTGGCCTGCACGCATTATCCATTTCTTGCGAACAGATTTCGCAAGATTGCCCCCTGGCCCGTGGACTGGCTTGACCCGGCAGAAGCCATTGCACGGCAACTGATGCGGGTCGTGGGTGATGCACACCCGCGTTCAGCTGGCCGCATTCAAGACCGAGCGATCTTCACGTCGCAGCCTGATAATCCAGCCTTGGAACGGCTTCTTGCCGGGTTTGGACTGACCTTGCTGAAAGGCGGGTCTCCTGCTTTTGACTGAGCTGGTAAAGTCAAATTTTGGGCATGTCTTCGGCAATGAGTCGAAAGATGGCAGGTGGGTCGCCTTGAGATTCAGGCCGCCAGAAACTTGACTGCCAGACCGTCGTCGGACCGCTTGGCCGCACGTTTCAGAGCGATAATCTCGGTATTCAGCTTGTTGGGTGGGATCCTTAAACCCTTTGGAAGGGTCAGGATTGAAATCGAACATTGCAACAAGGGGAATTGGCGAGTGGTGCCGAAGCGGTCCTGCGCCACCATAAAACCTTGCGCGCGGTGTTCAGCGTCATAAAAGCTTTCAACATCTACCTGGAAGGCTCGTTTGAGCGCCAGCATACGTGCCGCGACATCGGTCTGATCCGCGTTCATGAAGCCTGCGAAGAAATCGTCGCCGCCGAGATGGCCATGAAACGTGTCTGTTCCGGATACGTGGCGCTGCACCAACTCTCCGAAAAGGATAATTGCCCTGTCGCCCTGACGATAGCCGTAAGTATCGTTGAAGGGTTTGAAATTGTCGAAATCCATGTAGCACAAGTGCCGATCGTGTGTGCTCTTGCGCGCGCAATCCGAGATGAACTTGGTGATTGCACCATTTCCCGGCAGCCGCGTCAGCGGGTTTTGATCCTGAGCTTCCTGCAAACGCTTGGCATGTATGATTTTCAGAAGAGATGTTGCCGAAAGGAACCCGCAATAGCGGAAATTTTCAGTGATGATGATCCCATCTGAATTGATCGACGAGGCAAAGGTCACCAGAAGCATGTCGGCGTTGCTGTCAATATCGGCAATGGGGCAGGCGCGCACAAATGAGCGCAAGGGAAAGTCGAGCGCCGCCTTGGCGTCGTCGTCATCCGGTCCACCTGAATACAGATAGGCTTTCAGATCCCGCTCATGGATAAGACCCCGCGGTTCGTTGTTGGCATCAAGAACAGGGATGACGCTGGAGTCCTGATTGTGCACGACCATGTCGAGCAGTTCATTCATCGAAGCGTTGAATTGTATGGTCGGCAAGTTCAGGAGCTCATTACGGATCCTGTCTTGTTCCTCCCGCCGTTTGCGGCCGATGCCAGGGGCCCGGACATGTTCATAGAACAATTTCGCGTGCGCAGCCTTTTGAAAAGGTTTGGCGACGAACTGGCCCTGGATGAGATCGCAGCCCGCTTCCCGGCAAGCCTTGAATTCCTGTTCAGTTTCCACGCCTTCCGCGATCACTCGAGAGCCCAGAACATGCGCAAGATTTGCCACGGTTGTAACAAACAGCTTCCTGCGGGCGTCACTGTCGATGTCGTTTAGGAAAAAGCGATCGATCTTTACATAGTCAGGCGACATGTCGTGCAGCAGGCGCAACTCGGAAGAGCCCCGGCCGAAATCGTCGAGTGTGATGAGGAACCCGAGCTGGCGCAGATCATTCAATGCGTGATGTGCAAGGTCGGTAAAAGCTTCCTGATGGCGTTCGGAAAACTCCAGGCAGATCTGATTGGTGCTGAGACCGAGCTCGGACACGATCTCACCCAGGCCCAGACGAGGGTCGCCTTCCTCACCAAGATTGCGGCCGTCCAGCTTGAAGTAAAGCTTGGTTCCCTGCGCTATTCTAAGGTCTTGAAAGCGCAGGAGCGCCTTGCGGAAGAGTTCGGTTTCCAACTGGGCCAGAAACCCGAGCGCATGGGCTTGCCTGATCAGGTCTCCAGGTGAGGGAGCATGGCCGAATTCGGCGTTTCGAACTTGAGCCTCATAGCCGTAAACGACGCCGGTTCCGATATCCGCGATCGGTTGCAAAGCGAAGTCCAGAACACTCAGCATTTCATCACGCGTCCGGAAAAGCACGTCTGTGCTTTCCAGATCAGCCTGTTGAACTGAATGGCGATTCGCTGACATCCGAGATCCTATACTCAAGGTCCAACTTCCCAAACGTACGTTAAGTTTCGAGGAAGTTAGGACCGTGCGTTACTGATATTATTCCCAAGGGTTGTAACGTTGATTGTATAGTGAAAAACTGCAATTAAGATTTTCTAAATGTATGCATTAATTTGCCTGTTTTATGGGCGGTCGGTCGAAAATCGCAGTTTGTCGTCAATTGCCGGTTCGATATACGCCTGATTGTCCCACAAATTCTTGGGTTTAGGGTCTTTTTGAACGAGTTTGACCCGTCGCACATTGACATTCCAGGGACCTGCCTGTACATCCGCGCGGTCCGGCGGGTTTTGCCTTCCGGCACTACGCACCCGTGGGTATTCCGGCCGGCGCCGTCTAGCCGGGTCCCTGTCGATCGGAGCAGAGCGCTTTGCGTTGTGTGAAGATAAAGGAGGGCGCGTTTCCTTTTTAGAACAACAACGCGAATTCAAAGGAAACCGCGATGTCAAAGCGCCACAGCGTTAAGTACAAAATCGACCGCCGGATGGGCGAAAACATCTGGGGTCGTCCGAAGAGCCCGGCAAACAAACGTGAATACGGCCCGGGTCAACACGGACAGCGCCGCAAAGGCAAACTGTCTGACTTCGGTGTTCAGCTCCGCGCAAAGCAGAAGCTGAAAGGCTATTACGGCAACATTTCCGAGAAGCAGTTCCGCAAGGTCTACAGCGAAGCATCACGTCTCAAGGGCGATACTTCCGAAAACCTGATCGGCCTTCTGGAGCGCCGTCTTGATGCAATCATCTACCGCGCCAAATTCGTCCCGACTGTTTTTGCTGCTCGTCAGTTCATCAACCACGGTCATATCAAGGTCAATGGCAAGCGCGTCAATATCCCGAGCTACCAGCTGCGCCCGGGTGATGTGATCGAAGTTCGCGAAAAATCCAAGCAACTCGCACTGGTTCTGGAAGCTATCCAGTCCGCAGAACGCGATGTGCCGGATTACGTTGATGCAGACCACAACAAGATGACTGCTACCTACAACCGGATCCCCGGTTTTTCCGATGTGCCTTACCCGGTACAGATGGAACCGAACCTGGTCGTCGAATTCTATTCGCGCTAACAGTCGTCGAATATTCGATTTCGGAAAATTTGAAAGGCCCGCCAAACCGGCGGGCCTTTTTGTGTTTGGAGATCGTCAATACTGCGCGTCTGAATACGAAGTGTATCAACTGATATCGGCTTAGATGTCGTTTCGTGGAATGCGTAACAGCTGACCCGGAAAAATCAGGTTGGGATCGCTCAAGATGTGCTGGTTGGCCTCGAAAATCGGCTGAAAATTGGAGTTGCCGTATTGATCCTGGGCAATTTTTGTCAGCGTATCACCGGGCTTTACAGTATAGGGCTGCCATCCTCCGTAACCCGGCATTATCTTCGGCCCGAAAAGGACCGGAATAACGACTGAGGGGCCGTTTTCGTTCCCGGTGTCGTCGGCAAGTGTCAGGAACAAACGGTTCAGCTGGAAACTGTTGGTGTCCGGGATATCAATGGATCCCTGAAATTGCCTCAGACCAAGCGCGCCAACCGTTGTGAAGGATGAATACTCATCGTGTCCTTCAGAGACACGGATACTCAAGGTGCCCTCAAACGCTGCAGCGTTTCCGGCGATCATGATTTTGGAGCCTACAAGATCAAATGGTTGAGGCTGCTGAATGTCGAGCGTAACAGTCAAAACAATACCCTCCTCCTGAGTAACCTCAGGACCTATGTGTCACCCCCCAGCAAGCACTCATCACACTACAACGCTTTCGCGGGTAAATGAAAGTTACAACCTTTGGTTCAATCCTGCATTGCAGCGCCGATCGGCACATTCCGTTGTCTGCCTCAGATTGACAGGAAACCAGAGATTGAAATTTTCGAAAGTTAGCCAAATTCTTGTGTTTGGGTTAAAACCATAGGCGCAACTCAGCCGTGCATCTTTTGACGGTTTATGGAGGGGGAAAATCATGAGTGAAAAATTGGAGGTTGTTAAGTCCTGGTTTGAACGCGTCTGGGCGCAGGAAGATGAGGGCGCTATCGAAGAGCTCTTTGTATCTGACGGACCTGCGAGAGGGCTTGGCACATATGTTCGAGATGATGATGCGCGTTTCGCTGATCACGCGAGAATTGGCCCAGAGGGCTTCAAGGAATTCCACCGTTCCTTGCTCAAGCTGGTTGGCAATGTCGAAATTTCAGTCACCATGGATATGGAACAAGGTGACTGGCTCGCGTTGCTCTGTGTTTTGAAAGCAACAAAGCGGGGCACGGACATGAAGGTGCAGACGACTGGAACCATTTTCATCAAAGTCGCAAACGGGCAAATCATTGAGGCCTACAATCACTTTGATTTCATGAGCCTTTTTGGACAGCTGGGCCTGCTGCCTGAAAACACATTCGGTGAATGCCTTTGTGGAGAGCGCATCGGCGTTTAAACAGCACGCGCGCGAAGGCAAAAGACAGTTGAGAACCTTCTCTTGATGGCAAGAGCCTTCGGGCGCTTTTTCTTGGCCTTGCCGTAACAATCCGCTATGTCAGCCGAAACAACGATGTTTTCCAGGCTGCTCGCATGAATGATATTGCAAACGACACGGATACAGGCGTTCCGGCGCTCCTGCGCAACGTGCCTTCCAGTGTTGACTTTAAAAAACTGCGCAAGCGCCTGCTTCGTCAAGCGCGCGAAGCGATCAGCGATTTTGGAATGCTGCCCGCTGAGGCCTCGCAGGAAAAGCGCCCGAAATGGCTTGTCTGCTTGTCCGGCGGCAAAGACAGTTACACACTTCTGGCGGTCCTGATTGAGTTGAAATGGCGCGGCCTTTTGCCCGTGGATCTTCTGGCCTGCAATCTGGATCAGGCCCAGCCGGGCTTTCCTGCCGATGTTCTGCCAAGGTTCTTTGAGGAAAACGGCATCGAACATCTCATCATTCGCGAAGACACTTATTCCATCGTCACAGACAAGATCCCTGAAAACCGAACCTACTGCTCGCTGTGCTCCCGCCTTAGGCGGGGGATCTTGTATCGGGTTGCGAGAGAGCAAGGATGCGAGGCGATTGTTCTGGGGCATCACAGGGAAGACATCCTTGAAACGTTTTTCATGAACCTCTTTCACGGTGGCCGGCTTGCATCGATGCCGCCGAAGCTGATCAATGATGAGGGCGATCTACTTGTGCTGCGCCCGCTGGCATATGCGGCAGAAAGCGACATCGCCAAGTTCTCTGCGCGGATGGAGTTCCCGATCATACCCTGCAATCTCTGTGGCTCTCAGGACGGGTTGCAACGTGAAGAAGTGAAACGCATGCTTCAGGGATGGGAAAAGCAGACACCCGGGCGCTTGGGAGTGATGGCAAGGGCACTTGCGCACACACGCCCGTCGCATCTTATGGACAGGTCGATCTATGACTTCGTCAATCTTCGCCCTGCCGATGGAGCAGGGGACGCGCAAGGCGGCGAGGCCGAAGAACCCTGTGGGGCCAGCCTTGCAATGACGGCAAAGCTGTTTGCGGCAGAATGACTTGATCGCACTATTGGAACAGCTCTCTGAGCCATGTTTCAACTCTTTGTGCTGAAGGTTTTCGCATTGAAGATCCTTCCCGGTGAAGCAGATAGTGGGTCTGCAGCGCGGGAATGGCTGTGTCAAAGGGAATGGCAAGGCGTCCGCTTGAGGCCAGCTGCCTCGCAACGCGCCCCAAGAGCAGTGCGACACCTCCCTTTGCTGCGGCCCATTCTACGGCAGAAAGCGAGGTGTCGACGGTGATGCCTCGATCTCCAGGCATAGATATTCCCTGTGCGTCAAAAAATCTGGCCCAATGGTTTTCAAATCCAAGAATGTGGATCAACGGGTATTCTGCCAGGTCTGCGGCCGAATGCAGGTTTACTGCAAGGTCCGGGTGACAGACAGGAACCATGACCTCCAGGCCAAGCGCCTCCGCGTGAGCGCCTGGCCAGTTTCCTGTCCCCAAGCGGATTTCGATATCAATTCCGGTTTCAAGAACGGTGTCCGCCCAGATGGCAGACAGCAACCTGATCTCAATCTCGGGGTACTCGTTTTGAAACGAGGCGAGAGCCGGCGCAATGATGAGAACGGCCTCGGAAATAGGTGCTCGAATTGTGACCGAGCCCGGAGCGGTTGTTCCAAAGAGCCCTGTTGTTGAAACGGCGAGGTCTGTCAATGCCTTGCGGACAGAAGGCAGATAAGCCTTGCCGCTGGCCGTCAGGTCCACTTTCCGTGTGCTGCGAATAAGGAGCTGATGTCCAAGCTGCTGTTCCAGGGCCCTGATGTGAGTGCTGATGGCAGCCTGGGTCAGGCCAAGTTCTTCTCCGGCAGCCGTGAAGCTGCCGTTGCGGCTTGCGGCTTCAAAACTTCTGAGCCATTGGAGGTTCGGGACTGACAGCATTTTCCAACTCATAAAAAAATCGATGCAATCAACCTAAATTATATCGTTTCTCTTTTCCAAACTCGAGCGACAAACTGAAGGCATGTTCAAACGATTGCCGAAAGGGCACCTTTCATGCGTGTCGGTTTTATTGGTCTAGGAAATGTCGGCGGAAAACTGGCCGGAAGCATCTTGCGCAATGGTTATCAGCTGGATGTTCATGATCTCAATCCGCTCCTTGTCGAAAAGTTCGTATCTCTGGGAGCGAACAGGGCCGCCACGCCCAAGGAAATGGCCGGTAGATGCGACGTTGTCATCACCTGTCTGCCGACTCCATCGGCCTGTGCATCGGTTGTCGAAGGGCCAGAAGGCCTTCTGGAAGGCATGGGGCCAGGCAAGATCTGGGCGGAAATGTCCACCACAGATGCCGATGAGACAAGACGCCTGGCAGGACGTGTCATCGCCGCAGGCGGCGAAGCGATCGAATGTCCGGTCTCCGGTGGCTGTCATCGTGCTGCCACCGGGAACATTTCAATCTTTGCGGGATGTAGCCGCGAGACGTTCGAAAGGGCCTTGCCTTTTCTGACGGTGCTCGGTCGGCGGGTTCTTCATACAGGTGATATCGGCTCGGCTTCCGTCTTGAAAGTGGTCACAAACTACCTGGCGACGGCGAACCTCGTCTCATTGGCGGAAGCGCTGGTGACCTGCAAAGCTGCCGGAATGGACTTGAACACGTCATACGAGGCCATTCGGATCTCGTCCGGTAACTCCTTCGTTCACGAGACGGAAAGCCAGGTGATCCTCAATGGCTCTCGAGACATTTCCTTCACCATGGACCTGGTTGCCAAGGACATTGGACTGTTCCAGAACTTGGCTCAAAGTCACGATGTGCCCTTGGAAGTGTCGCCCTTGCTGAACCACATCTTCGCCGATGCGATTGGCCGATACGGAGAGCGTGAGCTTTCACCCAATATTATCAAAAGGCTGGAAGAGGCGACCGGACTTGAGGTCCTTGCTAACGGATTTCCACCCGAGATGATTGACGACGAACCGGAAGAGCCTGGATACGAGGTAAAGCCTACGCAAGATGTCTGCATTTGCGATGAACGGGAAGGTGCGGACGGATGATTGAAAAGCGCCAATTCTATATCGGCGGAAGGTGGGTTGAGCCGCTTGGTCCTGATCAAATGGACGTGGTCAATCCTGCAAACGAAGAAACGGTTGGAATAATCTCGATGGGCACGGCAGCCGATGTCGACAAGGCTGTCTCGGCGGCAAAGGATGCGTTTCCTGGCTGGGCTGAAACGTCCATTGACGAACGCGCGGCGCTCATCGAACGGATCATCGAGGTCTACAAGCGGCGAACACCTGAAATGGACGCAGCGATCCGGCTGGAAATGGGGGCTCCCCAAACCTTCGCACGCGAACAGCAGACGCCAGCCGGTATTGGCCATTTGATGGCAACACTGGAAGCATTGAAATCTCACCGTTTCGAGAGACCGTCGCCGCGTGGAGGAAGCTTGATTGTGCACGAGCCTGTCGGGGTTTGCGGTCTGATCACACCCTGGAACTGGCCAATCAATCAGATCGCCGCAAAAGTTGCTCCAGCGCTTGCCGCGGGATGCACCATGGTTCTGAAGCCAAGTGAAATAGCGCCTCTTTCCGCGCTGCTTTTTGCTGAAATGCTTGATGAAGCAGGCTGTCCTGCCGGTGTTTTCAACCTGATCAACGGCGATGGCCCAACTGTCGGTGCGGCGATGTCGGCACATCCGGACATTGATATGATGTCCTTTACCGGTTCGACACGGGCAGGGGTTTCTGTCGCGCAGAACGCAGCTCCCACTGTCAAACGTGTTGCGCTCGAACTTGGCGGCAAATCGGCAAATCTGCTTTTTGCCGATGCGGATCTGGAATCCGCTATCCGATACTCACTGGAGAGCTGCTTCCTAAATTCGGGCCAATCCTGTGATGCGCCGACCAGGTTGCTGGTAGAGGCAAAGGTCTACGATCTGGCCGTAGACCTTGCAGCGGAGTTTGCCGGTCAGACCAGGGTCGGTGACCCGGCACGGGAAGGAGCGCATATCGGGCCCGTCATCAGCGGTCTGCAGTATGAAAAAATCCAGGGTCATATTGAACGTGCCATTGCCGACGGCGCCAGACTTGTTGCTGGAGGTCCCGGCAAACCGGACGGGTTCGACAGGGGCTTTTTTGTCAAGCCAACCGTTTTCGCTGACGTAACCAATTCAATGGCCATTGCCCGGACCGAAGTCTTCGGCCCGGTTCTGGTCATGATCCCCTTTCAAACCGAGGAAGAGGGGATCGCCATGGCAAACGACACGCCATACGGTCTTGCCGCCTATCTGCAAACCGGCGATCAGGACCGCGCGAACCGGGTTGCGCGAAAGTTGAGGGCGGGAAGCGTTTACATCAATGGTGGCAGTCCGGATTGGGATGTGCCTTTCGGTGGCTACAAACAGTCGGGGAATGGTCGCGAATATGGCGAGTTTGGCCTTGAGGATTTTCTGGAGGTGAAGGCCATCACGACTGCGTGGGTGTGGTCATTTGATCAGGCGAACACATCCAATTTTTCGCGAATTTGACCAGTGCAAGAACTCGGGCGCGGCATTTTGAACGCTTAAAACGATACGTCGACAAGTCTTGGATGAGATGAAACATCATTCAGTCGCGAAGAGTTGGCAGTGCGCACTTCAGTGCTTTGCCAATTCCTGACCCATATCCACACGCCAAAGCTCAACTTTGGTTCTTGGTCGGAGGCAAGGTATCAATGCCTGCAAGGCCGGGTTCAGTCAATGAACCCAAATTGGATGACGATCAAAAGAGAATTAACTTTTGCTCAAAAAGAGTATATTGTGTAAAGTTCCGTTAGCAGGCTTCAAGCCCGTGAACGGGTCTTGAGTGTTCAGACCGGTGCAACTCCCGACGGTGAGGCAGCGACATGGCAAAAAGTTTTGATCCTTCAGATCTCTGGAGCCCTTTTGGTGCCTTTTCTCAGGCTGTGATCGTTGGAGAAGGAAAAACGATCTACTTAAAGGGGCAAGTTTCGCTCGGACCAGATGGTGAGGTTGTCGGTGAGGGGGACATGGCGGCTCAAGTTGCTCAGGTCTTGAAAAACATCTCCTGTGTTCTGGACGCTATGGGTGGACGAATGAGCGACATTGTTTCACTCCAGCAATTTACGTCAGATATTCAAGCCTTCATGCGCTGTGCTGAAATAAGGTCACGTTTCTTTGACGCGCCTTATCCTGTCACAACAACTTTGGAAATCTCATCGCTTTATGACGCAAGATTGCTTGTTGAGATAACCGCCATTGCTGAAATCCCTGTAAGCCGCTTTGTCATGCCAGATGCCGCGTTGGAAAAGCACCAATAACTCAAATGCAAAGCGCACTGTTCGACCGCCAGGTATAGCTGAAGGATGAACACTCTTTGGAACAGTGTTACGCCTGAGCGAAATGCGTCTTTAAGATGCCGACGGTAACGGTTTCAATCCAAATCGAAGGAAGCCAAAAAGTCACAGCGGGGTAAGGTCACGCGGGAGCCTAGCGGGATCGTATCTTCGTCCATATGTGGCCTGTCCAATGCTTGCCGCGGCTGCGAGACCAAGCAGCCCAAAGATGATGAGACCGGGACGCACGAACCATTGCGCGTCGGCGCGCATGTTCGTCCAGAGGAAAACAAAGAGTGCTAAATCGACGGCAGCGCACACAGCGAATACCGTCCATCCTTTGACTGGAGACCCCTTTGCAAACCCTCGCAAAAACCGGATTTCTGTTTTTTGCCTGGTATCCAGACAGCGATGCAGGTGACGCAGGAATTCGAGATATGTCCGTGCCCGGACCCTATCTGGAGCACCGGTCACAGAGGCTCCGCTGACTTTTATTGTCTTGCCGTCAGCAAACCTGATCAAAGCCCGTCCCGCGGGGTCAGCGATCTTCGGCTTTTCCGCCCAGAGCCTGATTTCTGTAATATCGGCAAGCGATCGCGCTTCACGAACCGGGTCCTTACCCCACTCAAGTCGTAAATCACCTGTGATGCGCAGTACCAGATCGCGAGACTGCAGTGCTCCATCAATTGATGTATTTAGCGAATAACCATCCATGGACACGATACCAAGCGGTGCGCTCCTTAATGTGCGATTGATAACTCCACCAATTAAGCTCTGCTAAAGCTCATCTTTGGGAAGAATGCAGGAGTTCCTCATTGTTCGTGCTGGAACGGTTGCCCTTCACCTTTTTCAAGATAGGGTTTCAAGCTTTCCAGAAGGAAAAAATTCCATCCTGCTTCGCAGATATCCCAGCATTCCATGCTTTCAATGAGCCCTTCATGAGTAAACTCAAGTCGCGTTCTGTTTTCGTCCAGTTCTATCAAATTCCACAATATCCTTGTTCCGGTCCATTCGTCGTCCCGCTTCAAGGTATCGTTTGCATGATAGTGTTCTAAAATGTCCCACTCGATGCATTCATTGGGTACCAACTTGGCGACCTTGATGTGGTTGTATGTTTCTCCGAAGCGAGTGGAAAAAACCATCCCCACTTCCGAAGCATCGCCAGAGCCAGTCGTCCACCAGTTTACAACGCCGCTGGTTATCGCTGCATAGATGGCACTGGCAGGCACATCGACTTCGACAATTCTTTTGTATCCAGCCATAGTTTCTGATGCCTCCTAGCATTCAAGATTGAAAAGTAACTCTTTGAGTTGGCGAAGTTTTTGAGGCCATCCCGAGGACAGGCTTTCGATGTCTTTGCGAGTTGTCGTTCCGGTATGACGCAGTGAGAGTTTGGTGCCGCCTTGGAAAGACTGAAGTTCGAATGAAACACGCGTAGGTTCTTCAATGTCAGTGCTTTCCCATAGCCACTCCATCAATGTGGGTGCCTCGAGTGTGAGTACTTCACAATGAGTGAAGCCGCGCCAGTTCTCAGTGGCGTTGCCGCGAATGGTAAACTTATGACCAACAACAGGCTGAAAATCACATGGCATCAGCCATTCGGAAATTGCAGCAGGATCAGTCAGTGCCTGCCACACACGTTCCAGGGGGTGTGGGTAGAATTCTTCAAGATTCAGATTGAGGATCTGGCTCATTCCTGCCCGTCACCCTCTTGTCGGTTTAAATACTCGCCAAGGCCCTTGAGGCGATTTTGCCAATACGGCCGGTAGAGGGCCGTCCAGTCGTGAACTGTTTGCAATGGCTCAAATCGTGAGCGGTAGAGCCGTTTTCTGCCATGAGTTTTGCTCTCAACCAGTCCGACTTCACGCAGTACACTTAGATGTTGCGAAACTGCCGAGTACGTAATCCCGAGTTCCTCAACACAATCTCCGACAGGTCTCGATTCATGCGCGAGAAATCCAAGCAGGGCCCTGCGATTGGGATCCGCTATGGCATGAAAAACGTCTGATGTTGCTTTTTGTGGAGGCATGCCATTCATTATTTTAGTATATACTTAAATGTCAAGAGTGACTTTCAATCCGGGTCAATCAAACCGGGATGAGTTTCCCTGAAAGTGAGATGCAGCTCTCTGACTTTGAGTGGCACTTGATCCAACCAAATGGTCCTTGAAAACTCGTGGCACACCTCGAGTTCACGAATGTTGTATCCTGAAAGGCGTTTCCTGGGCCTTGCGCTCAGGAGTGCCGAAACGAGACTTGCCAGAGTGGGGCTTCATCCGGATCGAGTATTGGCCACCGCATCGTCACGCGGTCCAAGAGATCATCTTCCTGGTATTCGCAAACACCAACAGTGACACGGCTGCGGCGCGGTGCCGGTGGGTTAACCGACCAGCTTCCTATGAGTAATTGCTGTCAATACAACTTAAAGGCTTACTGTAAAGAACTCTAAGTTTAATTCCTGGTTGTGTATTCGCGGCAAACTTAAGTACATTCACTTATGCACGTTTGCATTGAAATACATTTTAGATCATTATCTCTGGTGGTTTTACTTGGCATTTTGCGGAAAATTTGTCGTGAAATGCCAAAACTCGGTGCTCATTTAACATCTCAGCAAGATTTTTGCCTCTAGGTCATATCTCTAGATTTCCTGGGGGTGGGAAAATTTTGGGAAGTTTTGGTAAGTTATTCTGTCTCTTTGTGGGCCGGATAACGTTGCCAAAATTTCATTTCGTTTCCCTGTCGTTTTTCAAAAAGCAACTCATCAGGTGATCTTTGGAGGAAGTCTTTAGGACTATTGCCTGCAAGGGAGATTGATGTATGGCCAAGGATGTAATTGTTACCGGTGTCGAGCAGTTTTTCGGTGATGATGAAATCATCGTCAGTAAAACGGATCTCAAAGGCCGGATCACCTATTGCAATGATGTGTTTCTCAGAATTGCCGGATACACCGAGAAAGAATGCCTCGGCGAACCGCACAACATCATTCGTCATCCGGACATGCCGCGTTGCGTTTTTGATCTCTTGTGGGGACATATCCAGGATCGACGCGAGATTTTTGCTTACGTGGTCAACCGCTGCAAGAACGGCGACCACTACTGGGTTCTCGCCCATGTGACGCCGAGCGTCGACAACAACGGAGACGTTGTCGGATATCACTCGAACAGGCGGGTCCCGGACAGAAATATTCTGGAGGGAGTTGTCGCTCCTCTTTATGCCGATTTGGTTGCCGAAGAGCGCCGTCACGCCAACAGAAAAGACGGCCTCCATTCCTCGAAGGAAATGGTGGCCGGCATCCTGCAGGAACGAGGCGTACCCTATGACGAGTTCATTGCCGGTCTTTGAATTGGCCAATTCTCGAATGTCATTTGTCAGTTTTGAAGGTTGGAAAAAATGATTGGCGACAACAGATCAGCGGTCAAGAAAGCGCTTGAAGTCGTGGAAGCCGTTGCAGACGGTGATTTCGAGCGCCGCATCCTGAATATTTCCGAAAAAGGCGATGCCGGCAGGCTGCTTCATGCGATCAATCGGTTGATCGACAGGTCTGACGCTTATGTGCGTGAAACCAAGGCTTCTCTGGAATATGTTTCCGAAAACAAATACTTCCGGCGAATTTCGACCAAAGGCATGACAGGTGCATTCGGTGTTGCCAGCGAGTCGATCAATATTGCCATGCAGGCCATGGAGGAACGCGTCGGTTCTTTTACCGGGGTGGTGGAGAACTTCGAAACAAAAATGGCAACAGTGGTTGAATCGGTCACGACGGCTTCGGGCGAGCTTGAAGATAGCGCCAGGTCAATGGATCAGTCCTCTACTTCGATGGACGAGCAAGCAACGGCAGTGGCATCGTCTGCCGCCAATGCGTCGTCCAATGTCAGTTCCGTCGCGGCAGCTACCGAGCAGATGACGCAGTCGGTAAGCGAGATCAACCAACAGGTCAGCTATTCGGCGCAAATTGCCGGCGAAGCCGTAAATGAGGTGGAGAAAGCCAACCACGATATCAAAATGCTGGCTGAATCTTCCGACAAGATCGGCGAAGTTGTTTCGCTTATCACCGACATCGCAAATCAGACCAATCTCTTGGCGCTCAATGCGACGATCGAAGCAGCTCGGGCCGGCGAAATGGGCAAAGGCTTTGCCGTTGTTGCATCCGAAGTCAAGGAACTGGCCAGCGAAACGGCCAAGGCAACGGACGAGATCGGTGCGCAGATCAAGTCCATTCAATCGGCAAGTTCGCAGGCAGTTGAGTTTATTGGGTCGATCGGTACAACCATTTCCAAAGTCAGCGAAATTGCATCTGCAATCTCTGCGGCAGTTGAAGAGCAGGGCGCTGCGACGGCGGAGATCGCTCGTAACATCGAGCAGGCGTCGGCTGGTACGAACGAAGTAAGTTCCAACATCGGCATGATCACCAACATGGCCGGGTCGACGAAAACCGAGGCCAATCATGTCTTGCATGCTGCCTCAGGATTGTCGGAGCAGGGTGAGATGCTTCGCCATGAAGTGGACGGTTTTTTGAGCGAGGTGCGTCAGGTCATCTGACGCGGTCCAGTCTTATCAAGGCATTCAGAACCGCAGATCGGATAAGCAACCGGTTTGCGGTTCTTGCATTCAAGGTGCCTTGTGTGATCGGGCAAGCTCTTTCGGCAGATGATTTGCCTGGAAACCTTGTTGGTGTGGGCTGGAGCACCCGTGGAACGTTCTGGACAGTTCCCGCCGGGATGCCTATTTCTTTGAGATGACAGTGCGCGCGCAACGAACGGCAAACGATTATGGTGTCTTGGTGGAGCCGCTCACCGGCGAGGTGACTGCCTGGCGGAACAACGTCGTTCTGGCAAGATCCACCAGGGCCCGTGTCATGTATGAAACCCGGCTTCCTCCCGTGGTTTATTTTCCTAAGGACGACATTCGCGCAGATCTGAAACCGGCACCTGATCACCGGACATTCTGTCCGCTCAAAGGCACGGCCTCATACAGCGATGTTCAAGTGTCAGGTGAGACGATTGAAAATGGCGCCTGGCATTACCCGACCGCCTTGCCTGAAGGGCAGGCCGTTGACGGGTTTCATGCGTTCATGCCCGGTGTTGCCTCTCGCATTGAATATGACGGCAAGCAACTGGACACACCCTTTGGGGGCAATATTTCCGGGCCGATTGTCGATTGGCTGCTGCGCGAGGCATGGACGGCACGGACGGCTGAGGAGCTCATTTCAGCTTTGGGCAAAAAGCTTGTCGAGGACGGTGTCGCCGTTTGCCGGATGACCGTGTTGATCTGGTCCCTTCATCCGATGATCGCTGGCCAGAATTCGATCTGGCAGCGGGACACGGACGAGGTTACCAGCCGCTATCCTTCGTACGAGCTTCTGGAAAGTCCGATTTTCAAGAACAGTCCGCTGCAGCATGTGGCAGACGGGTTGGGCGGCGTGAGGCAGAAACTCGATACCAACCCAGACGAATTCAACTTTCCGATCATGGATGATTTGAGAGAGCAGGGTGTTACCGACTATGTCGCGATGCCGTTGCCCTTCTCCGATGGTCGGATCAACGTGTTGACGTTGGCCTCTGACCATCCGAATGGTTTTACGACAGCCAATCTGGGATTGATTTTCGAGTGCTCTGCGCTCATCAGCCGCTTGTTTGAGGTCTTTGCCCTCACGTCGAATGCGACAACGATCCTGGAAACCTATCTTGGCAAGAGAACCGGCGCACGTGTTCTGGGCGGGGAAATTCGCCGTGGCGATGGCGAAGTTATCGACGCATCGATCCTGTTCTGCGACCTGCGTCATTCGACGCGGCTGGAAACCGAACTCGGGCGCGATGCTTACTTGTCCGAGTTGAACAGGTTCTTCGAAGTGACGACCGAAATTGTCAACGAGCATGAAGGCGAAGTTCTGAAGTTCATTGGCGATGCGGTTCTTGCTATTTTTCCCGCAGGTGGGGATCGCGACAAGGCCTGTCGACAGGCAGTGGCCAGTGCAGATCAGATCGTGCAACGTTTGGCCGTCCCCGAAGAAGACGGCAACGGCATTCCCCTGACATGTGCCATCGGCATTGCCTTTGGTGAAGTCACCTATGGAAATGTAGGCTCAAAAGAACGCCTGGACTTCACCGTGATTGGAAGCGCGGCCAACATTGCGGCCCGGCTTGGCGATCATGGCAAGGTTGTCGGCCATCCCATCATCGCGTCAAAAGATGTTGCCGAGGAGGCCGATTGTGGAGCAACGCCATTGGGCGCTGTTGAATTGCACAATGTTGCAGACCCCGTCGAAGCCTTCGCCGTTAGTGTCTGCCCGGCCGAGACTGCTTCGTAGCTTAAGTTTAGTCCAATTTTGGCGTACCGCGTTGGAGTGTGCGATCAAAGCCTCTCAAATAGGCGAGCCAGAGCAATGGTAGAAAAGCGGCCAGGGCCGCAAGCAGCATCGGCAAGATGCCCTGATTGTTGTCAATCAGATGTCCGAATAGGGGTGGACCGATCAGCGTTCCGGACAAAGTAGCGATCAATAGCAACGCCTTTGCTTTGCTTGAAAACTTTTCCGACAAGGCAGCCATGAATGAGGCGGACAACAGGTTCAAAAACAATTCGAATGCAACAAAACTGAATACAATGAAGATGAAACTCTGTTGAGTTGCGATCAGGATCCCTGAAGACGCGAGCGCTGCCGAAAAGAGAATTTGAAACCAACTTCCGTGTCGGGTGCCGCGCATGGCAACCCAAAGGATCACGAGTGCAATCGTAGTTTTTGAGAAGCCTATGGCCAACGACGTATTGTCCAAACTGAGATCGTTGCTCGCTGTGAAATGGGCGGTGTTGGATAAGAAGCCGATTTGCCCGCAAAAGAATAAAAACAGCAAAGCCAAGCCAAAGCCGTCCAGTCCTGACAGGTGTCCCTTTGCTGGCGGTGCATTGTTTGCACTATGCGTTGGAACTTTCCGCCAAAGCACCAGACCACTTAGAAACACTGCTATCAGGCCCAGCCCGAACAATGTGATCAGAAGTCGGTAGGTCTGATCCGTCTCAAACAGGGGAAAGCAAAGTGCGATCAGGCCGGAAATAAAAAGTGCGAAAGAAAGCCGCCACGCAAAGGCCTGGAGTTTCATATTGGATTGGGCAGCTGTCATGATGCCGAATTGCATCAGGAAGCCACATGCCAGTCCGATCGCGAACCAGCAAAGAGCAAACATGAGAGGCGCGCTCACCCATAGGGACAGGAAAAGCGCTGCAGCATATACGCAAAAGACGAAAGCCAATGCAGGTCGCGCGAGCATTTCATATCGTATTCTTGCGGCCAGGAACGCGGCTACGATCTGACCCGCCATGATACAACTCACCACGCTTCCTGCTTCGGCATTCGAAATGGAGCGCGTGGCAAGCAGAGTTGCGATGAGCAAAGGAGCAATATGGAGGGGGATGGATCCAGCCGCAGAAAACAGGGCTGCCCCGACTGTGCGCCTGGTTTCGGTGGAGTTCACTTTTGCCGACATCTGTCGAAGCGAGCTTTGCAAGAGAATGCGTGGCTTGAAGCGAGGCCATTCGACTCAAATTCGCGTTTCATTCCTCAGTGCCTGCCTTCTTGCGACGGCGCGTCGCAGCGCCATATCCACCAGGACGATGACTGTCACGCTGTGTCATGTCGCGAACGGTTCCACGAAAACCATTCCAGTCGAAGGGTTGATCGGGTCTGCCGAGAGTTTCCTGAATTTCTGTCTTGAGCGCGGCGTCCTGGTAGCAGGCTCGCTCAATTGGCTGGACTTGAAACAACGGCTTGAAATGCGGAATGTAGATTTCTTGCCCCGTCGTCAGGAGCTTGATGTTGATGAAAAGCGGACAGGGTTGAAAGAGATCGGTCTCGACAAGGCCTTCATAGCAGACAAAAGCGCTGCGCGTGTCATAGTTGACCGGAGGTCTGATGAGCGTACTCCAGCCAGCTCGAGAACTGACAAAATAGCCAGACCAAATCTGAATCGAGCCGGGAACGAAGAGTTCAGATAGATAAGGCGGGTCCAGATCACGCAGGTCCTCAGGAGCATTCTCCTCCCAATGTTGCCTGAAATCCTCATCCTCGAAGTTGGTTGATTTAACCGGATACCATTGATCGTCTTCGTAAAAGAAGCTCTCTTTTCCATCGAAAAGAAGGTGGATGTCCTTTGGAGGATAAACATACCATCCAAAGGAGGAAGCTTCCCGCATGGCTTGGCAGTATTGAAAGGCCGCTGCAGGCATGGTGCCTGCTGCGCTCTTTTCCGCTCGCCGGATATCCGGCGCTGATGCGAAAGCCTTCGTAAAGCGGAGCACTGCCTCGCTTTCTGTTTCCGGGACAGATCCTCCGACAGTGGTGGAAACAGTCATGGTTTTGTCCATTCGCCGGAGGATCCGTTCAATCAGATACGCACAGGTGCGACACCGCCACCCATTGAGCTTCGGGAACTCATTTTGACTTTAACAGGTGCCAAGCCCCCTCCGATCGATGCCTTTGCAGATGGCTTCACTACAGGCGCGATACCGCCGCCCATGCTGCTGCGCGAAAGCGGTTTGAGAGTAACCGGCGCGACCCCACCACCCATGGAGGCGGGCGCTGCGGTTTTGACCTTTGTAAGTGGCTTCGTTGTTCTAATTGTCTTGTGCATCAGAGAATTCCCCTTCTGGTAGCGTCAATTAAAATTTACACTTAACAAAATTAACTATGTTTCCAGCATGAAGTGCTGTCAATGGTTGAATTGTTTTTCGAAAGTGCACGGCTGAATTGTAGAAGGCAATTCGTGGAGAGCGCTTGATCTGTCAAAGGCGATCGGCGTTGAGAACCGGTTTGAACAGCTCATCAAAGCACCGTTGGCCAACTATCCAGATTGTATGGAGAGTGATTTCCTGACTGAGACTACAGAATAAAAAAGATCTTTTTTCCGGTTCAGCGGACGGTTTTCTCGCCGTGGAAGCCGCCCATTGGTTGGTTGCGTACCAGAATTACCAAGCCTTGCTTGCTAGGCTCCGCGTCGTTCTGGGCAACACCACCGTAATTTGCGCAGAGTTCTTCGGCGCTTTTGTTTTGGGTGGGAGTGAACATGGTGATTGCCTGGCAGTCGACACGCCGCAGCTCGCTGTCGGTGATCGACCCACCCGACAAGCTAAAGCCAAGCCCGGCCAGAGCCAGCGCGAAAGTGGTGGTGGTTGCAAAGCCAAACTTGTTCATAATCCCCGGTCCCATTTCCCGGCCCACCGTTTCGGCAGGCCCTGCGATATGGTCGGAAAATGGCGGAACACACCTGTACTCTCACTGAAATCCCCATTCACCTGACGTTCAGCTTAGGTGATTCGCTAACATTTGCCGAACAATCGGCCAAATTTGGCCAAATTCGATTCGGGTTTGCGTTGGATAACGTGTGATTTTTCGCGGTTTATCGCCAAACGCGAAGTCGAGCCGACTTAGGTCGGTGGCCCGGGAAGTCTTCATTTCCCTAGAGCGGAGATTGGATTTTCTTCAAGAGTGCGCGTAGCTGCTCCTGCTCGCTCTTGGAGAGCGGCTCCAGAATGTCTGCAAGCGTGTCGGCAACCGCCTGCTGCAGTTCGGCAACCGCTTCCTGGCCCTGGGACGTCAAGGAAAGGACGCTTGCGCGGGCGTCGCTCTGGTCCGGAACTCGGTCGATTAGTCCCTTGGCTTCCAGAACCTTGACCGCGCGCGTCATTTGCGACTTGTCCCGGTTCATTCGGGCAACCAGTTCATGCAGCCGCACAGGTTCCATCTCGGCCAGTGTGAGAAGCAGAACACCTCCCGCAGGGCCCAGCTGATGACGATCAAACTCAGATGAGCGTGCATTCAGTGACAGGTGAATGCGGCGCATGAACCGGTCCGTGAGATTTGCAATTTCGATATCAGGCATACGTAATTTGTTGACTAAGTCCACTAATTATAGTTGATAATGTCAACTTAATTGAGGGGTTGCCCACAGATGCCAAGGCGACACATTTGGCTCGGGCTGTTGTTGCAAGGCGTAGGATCATGACTGAGACACAACGAATTTTACTGAAGTTGGCTGCGGTCCTTTGGATCGTCTGGGGTCTTGTACACGCATTTGCAGGTGTTGTCGTGCTCACCACGGATGCATCTCAAGGATTTGCCGCGATCGCCGATGCGGTTCAATCGGGCCTGTTACGTTCCAGTTATCACCCGGCTGTTGAGGGGATACTCAACCAGCATGGCTGGAACCTGCTTTGGTTCGGGTTGGTCACAATTCTTGGATCATGGTTCATATGGCGTGGCAACCTCACGGCCATCTGGGTCACTGCGCTGGTCGGTGGTATGGCCGACATAGGTTACTTGCTGTTCGTGGACATTCCCGGCTTTGTTCGGTTTTTCCCCGGCACGCTCATGACGATTGTTTCAGGGTCGGCGGTCCTGTTGAGCTTTTGGGTTTGGATACCGCTGCGGCGAACCGTCAAAGGTGTTTGAGTAAGTCAGGGGAAAAACAAAAAAGGGACGGAAAATCCGTCCCTTAAGGTCAGTTCATCAGAAACTGATTCAGCTTATGCCGTCTGCTGAGTGGTCTCAATACCCTTGTCGGTGAAGAGGCCTTGCAGTTCCTGGTTCTGGAACATTTCGCGAATGATGTCGCAACCACCAACAAACTCGCCTTTGACGTAGAGCTGCGGAATGGTCGGCCAATTGGTGAAGTCCTTCACACCCTGACGCAGTTCGTCGTCTTCAAGAACATTGATGCCTTTGTACGGGGCACCGACATAGTCAAGGATCTGAACAACCTGGCCGGAAAAACCACATTGCGGAAAATTCGGTGTACCCTTCATGAAGACAACAACATCGTTGGTGTCGACTTCGTTCTTGATCCAATCCTGGATGCTCATATTCGTCAGTCCTTTTGTTTCGCCGGCGCGACCAGTTGACGGCCGGTGCGATAAATCAATCCAGTCACGGCTCTCCAGATACGAACTTCCATGATCAGCATCGCCAGAAGAGCGGTTGCGAGAAGAAGCCAGATCATTCTTTCTCCGTCCACTTTGCCGTCTATCTGTCGTCGACAGGCGGTAAATTCAAGGGGCAAACCAATTAAGCGGCAATCGTTCCGATCGGTTTGCCATCAAACCTAGTCCGGGGCCTTTGTCTGCAGGGCAAGAGCGTGCAGCGCGCCGCCCATGTTGCCCTTTAGGGCCTCGTACACCAGTTGATGCTGTTGAACGCGGCTTTTGCCTCTAAACGATTCAGAGACAACATTTGCGGCGTAGTGATCGCCGTCGCCAGCCAAATCCCGGATCTCAACCTGAGCATCGGGCAATGCCTCTTTGATCAGTGTTTCGATCTCATTTGCGTTCATCGGCATCGTGCATCAGTCCTTTTGTATTGGTTCCTGAAACTCAGGCAATATTAAGCTGTCGCCATGTAATCGGGGAACCAATCTTCGTGTGCTTTTTTCAAGTTTGCAACGGATATGGTGAGAACACCCTCAACAGTCAAATCATCACCACCAGTTTTCCCGATTTGCTGAACCTCAATACCGGCATCAATAATGTCTTCAAGCACAGCTTCGACCTTGTCTGGCGCAACCGTCAGCACATAGCGTCCCTGATCTTCGCCGAAAAGGGCCGCATGGGCTGGGCCATCGATCCTGACATTTGCGCCAAGTCCACCTGCAATTGCCATTTCTGCAAGGGCAACACCCAGGCCGCCGGAAGAAATATCATGAACTCCGGATAGCCGAGCTGCACCGATGAGTTGACGAACAATCGTTCCGCGCCGCTTTTCCGCAGCCAGGTCAACTGGAGGAGGTGCTCCTTCTTCGCGGCCCAGAACATCGGCAAGATATTGTGAGGCACCCAGATGAGTGCCAGGCCCACCTACGACAAGGATTGCATCACCTTCCTCGGCAAAGGCTGCACCGGCGCGCACGGTGACGTCCGGCAACAGTCCGACGCCGCCAATGGCGGGGGTCGGCAATATCGCTTCGCCGTGCGTTTCGTTATAGAGAGAGACGTTGCCGGAAACGATGGGAAAATCCAGTTCTCGGCATGCTTCGCCAATGCCTTTGATGCAGCCGACGAACTGCCCCATGATTTCAGGCTTTTCCGGGTTGCCGAAATTGAGATTGTCGGTTGCGGCAAGCGGCTCGGACCCGACGGCAGTCAGATTGCGCCAAACCTCCGCGACGGCCTGCTTACCACCTTCAAAGGGGTCGGCTTCGCAATAGCGTGGGGTAACATCGACCGAGAAAGTAAGACCCTTGCGTGATCCCTCAACGCGAATGACACCGGCATCGCCACCAGGCGTTTCGGCCGTGTTGCCCTGGATCAGCGTATCGTATTGCTCATAGACCCAGCGACGTGAAGACCCGTTGGCGTTGCCGACCAAAGTGGTCAGCGCTTTTGCATAGTCTTCCGGTTCTGCAATGTCGGACGCATTCAAAACGGGTCGTTTCTTCGGTTCGACCCAAGGGCGGTCGTATTCCGGCGCTTCATCGCCCAGTTTCTTGATGGGCAGGTCAGCCACCACGTCACCTTGATGTTTGACCACGAAGCGGAGCGTGTCGGTGGTGATGCCGACAATGGCAAAGTCCAATCCCCATTTCCTGAAAATGGCTTCGGCTTCATGCTCCTTTTCGGGCCTCAGTACCATGAGCATGCGCTCCTGGCTCTCAGACAGCATCATCTCGTAGGCGCTCATGCGCTCTTCGCGTACGGGAACCTTGTCGAGGTCAAGTTCGATGCCAAGGTCGCCACTGGCGCCCATTTCAACTGCGGAGCAGGTCAAGCCAGCAGCACCCATATCCTGAATGGCAATGACGGCACCTGTCTCCATCAGCTCCAGACAGGCTTCCAGCAGGCATTTTTCCGTGAAAGGATCACCGACCTGAACAGTTGGGCGCTTTTCATCAATGGTATCGTCGAATTCAGCAGACGCCATTGTTGCACCGCCAACGCCGTCACGGCCGGTCTTGGCACCAAGATAAACGACGGGAAGACCGACACCTTCGGCCTTTGCGAGAAAAATCGCGTCAGATCTGGCAAGACCCGCAGCAAAAGCATTTACCAGGCAATTGCCGTTGTAACGGGCGTGGAATTCGACCTCGCCACCAACTGTTGGAACGCCGAACGAGTTGCCGTAGCCGCCGACGCCCGAGACAACACCTGACACCAGGTGCTTTGTACGCGGATGATCGGGTTCACCGAAACGCAAGGCGTTCATGGCTGCAACAGGGCGCGCTCCCATGGTGAAAACGTCCCGCAAGATACCACCGACGCCTGTCGCGGCCCCCTGATAAGGTTCGATGTAGGACGGGTGGTTGTGGCTTTCCATCTTGAAGACCACGGCCTGGCCGTCGCCAATATCGACGACACCGGCATTTTCTCCCGGACCTTGAAGAACGCGCGGTCCATCCGTCGGCAGTGTCTTCAGCCATTTCTTGGAGGATTTGTAAGAGCAATGCTCGTTCCACATGGCGGAAAAGATGCCGAGTTCGGTGAAGCTCGGTTCCCGGCCAATCAATTCCAGGATGCGCTCATACTCATCCGGTTTCAGGCCGTGGGAAGCAATCAGGTCGGGCGTGATCTTGATGTCGTTCGGGATCATGACGTTCCAGTATTTTGGGACCGCAGAATCTGGGCCGCAAGGACGCGGGCAGGCGTTGATGCCGCCGTTTAGCAGATTGTCCAGGAAATGGGGAGAGTGCGCGCAAAACTTTGTGGAGGATAGCCTGATTGATCCCCGGCAAGGCAGTCTTTGGCACAAAAATCGTGTCTCCAGACCGTCAGGCCATGCCAAGGCCGCTCTCGATCGCATTGGCGAGGTTTGAGCCGTAAAAGCTCAGCTTGCGGGTAGCACCTGTTTCGGGATCCTTGATCTCAAGCCGGATGGCCTTGGTAATCAGCAGATCGCTGCGCCGTGCGCTGGCAATGGCGTGCCAGGGGATCAGGATCGGGGTATGGCCTATTCTGAAGAAGATGACCGGCCGCAGATAAATGCCCGCATTCGAGAGCGTGATGTCCAGACAGTTTCGGTAGCTTGCAAACAGACCGAAACTTGCGCTGCCCCAACGCCAGCTATGCCCTGGCGGGGGCCGATTGCCCGGATAGAGCCGGGACAGGCGTGACCACCCACCAAGCCGGCTGATCAGAAAGACAATAAGCGACCAGAGAAGCCCGAAGCACAGGAAAAAACCCGGTACGATCAGAATGAGAAGAGCACTGTCGGTCACGCTTGTCCTATCCGTCTTGGAGTGAATTCGTGTCCGGGTTCCGGTGATATCCGGGCCCGATTGTGAGCGGTCTGGAAGGCATGGACCTTGGCGCAACGCTGCTTTTCAAAGACGTTTGGTGCCGTTCGATTTCCGCACCTGTGGTTCCGTCAATCACCGTAAGGACTGCGAGATATTCGTGGTCCGCAGCCACGTCCGTAAGAGACGGTGTTTCGAACTTGTAGTTCCGCTTTGCAGCGGTAACCGTCTGTTCCAATTCGATCGTTCCGCCCGCAGGGTCCTCAAATTCAGCCAGAAGGCGTGTCCCGGGCGGGAGCGGTTTGACAATCCCCACGGTGATCCCGCTGCGAATGTCGGCAACCCGGTAGTTGTATATGAACCCGCCACCGGTGATTTCAGCAAAACCCGCCTTTGCCAGAACAGTCTGGTTGTGACGATAAACAGCAGCAAAAACGCTGGCGCAGTAAACTGCAGCAGAGACAACGGCAAAAACCGCCCACCGGTGAGATGATCCTGACCGTGTCACTGCTGTCCCTTCTTGTTGAGCACCTGAGTGGATAGGGCTGCAACGGTCCCGGCCGCCTTCATCAACCCGGCCTGAACCTACTCGAAGCTATCGTAGCATGCACCGTTGTCCTCAAGGAGGTTCTGCAGCGACGAGAGCCCGGCCTCCGTTTCCTTGCGCGTCAAAGGATTGGTGAAACCGACCCTGGCGCGGTGATAAACCTGACCTGAGCGACCGGACTTGAACTCGTCTTCATCGTCGATCAGCACACCAGCGGCCGCTGCCGCTGTCTTGAAGGTTCCGGAGAGCCAGGGTTCGGGCAGCTTGAGCCAGAAAAACGGCGCATCAGCGCCTCCTTGAAGGCCATATGATCCAAGATACTGATGCACCAGTGCGTGGCGGGCAGCAATCTCGGCCAAGACTTTCTTGCGGAAGTCATCGGCGGCTCCGGACAGGACGAGACGAGATGACAACTCTGCAAGCAGAAAGGAGATACCGCCAGTCAGCATCTTGTGGGCTGTGTAGATCCGCTGGGCATGAGAGAGTGGACTGGAGACCCAACCGCCTCGGACACCTGCAGTGACAGATTTCGACAAGGAGCCCACATGGAACGTGCGCTCCGGCGCAAGAGCGGCGAGGGGGCTTTGCGAGGCTTCCCGCAATGAGCCGTAGACTTCATCCTCAATGATCCAGAGATTGAACTGGCGGGCAATGGCGACAATTTCCTGCCGCCGGTCATCTCTCATCAGTGCAGTGGTTGGATTGTGCATCGTTGGCATCAAGAAGATGACTTTGGGATGCTTTTGAGCACACACACGTGCGAGGTCATCCGGGATAGGGCCTTCGTCATCGCGTGCAACTTGAACAGACGGCCTACCGGACAGAGCGGAACCGCGCGCGATGGAACTGTAGGTCAGGTCCTCAAACACCACCTGGTCACCGGGGGCGGTGGTTGCCGCGATGATAGCCATGATTGCAGCTTGTGCACCTGTCGTCGGGACAATGCTGCCTTCCGGGGGCTGCCAGCCGCCGCGGGCAAGCCAAAGGCAGCCTGCCTGACGCCAACTGTCCGGCACCGAGCGTGTATAGCTCGCAATTTCATAAGGCTTGTCTTTGGCGATGCCGGTGGTCAGCCGCTGAATGGTGTCCGCCTGACCGACTTCCGGTGCTGACGTGCTATCGAAGCGAATTGTTTCAGGTGCAGGAACCGTAATGCGCGTTCCTGCGAAGGCTGTATCGATTGGGGCTGCCATAGCAGATTGCACCCAGGATGCACCCTGCGACGACGGTGCGGGAGAACTTGGGCGCCCGTCGTCGGCAGACAGATCGGGTTTGGTGTTTTCCACGAGGATCTCTGAAGGACCACTGCCGAGCACAAAAGTGCCTCGACCGACTTCTCCGCTAACCAGTCCTCGCTGCCGTATTGTAGCGTATGCGCGACCGATGGTGCCAACGGTCACGCCCAGATCATAGGCAAGGTCTCTTTGTGGCGGCAGTTTAGCGCCGGCACCCAGCACACCAGTCGCAATGTCGTCTGCAATCTTGTCTGCAAGGCGGATGTAGAGAGGGCCACGGCCATCTGGGATTTGAGGATGCCAATTTGTCATGGTGACAATTTTCTATATTGCATCTCAAAAGGAGTCAATTCATATGATTGTAGCGCTACAATACAAGAATTAAGTGGAATTGTTACCCTTAAGAGGTGTCAAATGAGTTCAATAGAGACAATTTATGGACGACCAATCGTTTGGCAGTCGTTTGGAAGGGGAATTGCAAAGGCTGTGAAAACCAGATTGTCACTCTGGTTTGAAAGCTACCGGACGCGTCAGCAACTTCAAGATCTTCCAGATTCGGCGTTGGTGGATCTGGGCCTCAGCCGGGAAGCGGTCCGCGCGGAGGCTGGCAGGCCCTTTTGGGATAGCGAGCGTTTTCCACGCTAGTTGCAGGTGCTGAGATCGAGACCCGATGGTCGCTGCCCCCGGCGGTCACGATATGGTCCCGAACCCAAGGTATCTGCAAAAATGCCGGACACGGTGCAGCCCACGTGTCCGGCATTTTTTTGTCAAAGATCTGAGTGTCAGACCGCGCCGGTGTACTCGCCGCGTGCCGGGTAGTCGTTCTTTTGAACGAAGTCGAGTGCGCCGACCATTTCCTGGAAATGCGGTCTGACGAACGGCATCGTCTGAACCGATGCGAAATAGAGAGTGTTGTCAGGCTTCACAAGGAATACGCCCGGCTCGGAGAAGAGTGCGGGTTCTTCAATGCCAATTGAGGTTTTGCCCCGGCTTGTGGAGATATAAAGTCCCCATTCATTGGCAACGGACAGCGACAGTCCGTAGCCGAACCGCAGATCTGGCGTGCCGACCTTGTCGGCCATCTGCTGCGCGCGCTCTTCGGTGTCAGAAGAAATGGCGATGGTTTTCACACCCTTTTGAGCGAATTCGGGTGTCAGGCGGCCGAGCTCTTTCAAATAGGTGGCGCAGATCGGGCAGTGCAGGCCACGATAGAACACGACAAGTGTCGCGAATTCTGAACCGTCTGCCGCGAGATCGAAGGGGCCGGAAGTCAGTGTTTCTACTTTCAACTCCGGAACGGACTGGCGTGGAATGAGCATTCTCACCTCTCTTAGGGTAGGGGCAAGACTTCACATCTGCCCTTGGATGCCGTAAACATAGTGAACGATTGAAAAGAAAACATTCCGAAAAGTTGATCAAGAGTACGGAAATGGCTGTTCCTTATCGCACCTCTTTCAATGGCAAACTTGATCGGCTGTCTTCGTTGATCGACAGACTTCGGGTTCAGGTCAGCAATGCGCTTGTCGGTGGCTCCGAAGAGCAAAGCGCCAATTTCAAGATCTTTGTAAGCAAGGATCGCTCGTTGCGTCTTGTCTTCAGTCCATTGGTGGAAAATGAACCCTGTGAGCCTGCGGAACTGACTGCCCGTGTCGGCGAAACCCCTCTGGTGGCCGCGAATATTGCGATTTCAGGTGTTGGAAAGCAGCTGATCAACGCCCTGCCGGACATTATTTCCGTACCACTGAGCGAAGAACCCTATCTGACGGCTGTGGTCATGCCGCTGATTGAGGAGGCAACTTTACCTCGCTGCGGGGGGCAAGCTGCGTTTGAGCGTCTGTGTGAAGTTGTGGTGATCAGGCTGTTGCGCCACGCAATGGAGCAGGGCAAAGCCGATACGGGTCTCTTGAACGGACTTGCACATCCACGCATTGCCTCGGCGCTCGTGGCAATTCATGAGGCGCCAGGTGAAGGCTGGACGCTCGAGAAGCTGGCGGAAACCGCTGGAATGTCCAGGACGCAGTTCGCCGTCACATTCAAGGAACTGGTGGGTGCCACACCAATGGGGTACCTGGCTACCTGGAGGCTGGATATCGCCAGAGCGGAACTTGAAGCAGGGCGTCAGGTCAAGTCCGTTGCCAACATGTGCGGCTTTGCCAGCCCGGCTGCGTTTTCCAGGGCATTTTCCCGCCGCTTCGGCTATCCGCCCAAACAGCGTCGCAGTCAGGCGGCCTAAGAGCGCTTAGTCGCGGTCCTTGACGGGCTTTTCCATGGCATAAAGCTCATCGGTCACATCGTCCGCCTTGCGGGCAAAGAGCGCTTGGGCATCTTTGAGGCCCTGATTGTAGAAGTGAGCGCCGAGCGTCGGGACAAGAAAGCCGACCAGCTGATCGGCATCCATGTTGCCTATATCCGTGTCGAGCTCGTCGTTGAGATAGTCCCTTATCAGGTCCGCAAGGCGCGACCTGGTGTCATTGTCCAGTTCCAGATCGCTCATACCGGTCTCCCTGCTTTCAGATCAGGCTGCTGTCAGAAGACTTTCGAACAACAGACGCCCGTCCAACCCACCGTGCAAGGGCTCTACCAGGTTTTCGGGATGCGGCATCATTCCGAGCACATTGCCGGCCGCATTGGTGATGCCTGCAATGTTGTTGATCGACCCGTTGGGGTTTGTTCCTTCGGCATATCGGAAGACGACCTGATTGTTGTCTTCAATTGCGCACAGTGTTTCCTCGTCAGCAAAATAGTTGCCGTCATGATGGGCGACAGGGCAACGCCAGACCTGTCCTTTCTGGAACTTGGACGAGAAGCGAGTCGCGTTGTTGACCGTTTCCATCAAAACGTCCTTGCAGACGAAGGTGAGACCAGCATTGCGCATCAACGCGCCAGGCAGCAGGCCTGCTTCTGTCAGGATCTGAAAGCCATTGCACACGCCAAGGACGGCAACGCCGCTGTTGGCTTTGGCAACCAGGTCTTTCAGGATGGGGGAGCGGGCGGCGATTGCACCGGAGCGCAAGTAGTCCCCATAAGAAAAGCCGCCGGGAACGACCACGAGGTCAACATCGGGCAGCGTGCTCTCGGTGTGCCAGACATGCTGCGGACGCGAACCGGTTATCAGCTCCAGCGCGTGAAACATGTCGCGGTCGCGGTTGGAGCCCGGAAAAACAATAACGGCGGATTTCATTTGGCAATCCCGATATCTAGAGCAGGACAAGAACGGCGATGATGGCAGCAAGAGCTGGCACCAGGATGAAGATGGCAGCTTTTACGGCCATGAACATTATGGCCTTGCGCGTGTCTTCATCCATGGGCAACAGCTCAGGCTTCAGGCGATCTCGATCGCGTAGTTCTCAATAACGGTGTTGGCAAGAAGCTTTTCACACATTTGTTCCAGCTCCGCCTTGGCAGCGTCCTCGTCGGATCCGCTCAGCTCAACGTCAAAGACCTTGCCTTGACGCACGGAGCCGACGTCGTCAAATCCAAGGCCCCCAAGAGCACCTTCGATAGCTTTTCCCTGAGGATCGAGAACACCGTTTTTCAAGGTGACGATCACGCGTGCTTTCATGAGTTTCTGTCTCCGTCAGATCTGGCAAGTCCGCTTGCGAGGCTGCTTACACCAGCTTGAGAGGATCTTAAAGGGAAGAAGGGTACTGAAACGAAAAACCCCCGCCATTCTTGAAAATGGCGGGGGATAGTCGTTGTCTTTACTGAACCAGGGTCGGGCCGGAGCCGACCGGGCGTTCATTGCCAAGCATGATGCCGAGGCGCTTGGCGACTTCCTGGTAGGCTTCCAGCATTCCGCCCAGGTCGCGGCGGAAGCGGTCCTTGTCCATCTTATCGTTGGTCTCGATATCCCAGAGACGGCAGCTGTCGGGAGAAATCTCGTCTGCGACGACAATCCGCATCATGTCACCTTCGAACAGCCGCCCGCATTCGATCTTGAAATCCACAAGACGAATGCCGACCCCCAGGAAGAGACCGGACAGGAAGTCGTTGACCCGGATGGCGAGCGCCATCATGTCATCCAGTTCCTGTGGAGTTGCCCAGCCAAATGCGGTGACATGCTCTTCGGCGACCATCGGATCGTCCAACTCGTCATTCTTGTAGTAGAATTCGATGATGGACCGCGGCAGTTGGGTGCCTTCTTCAAGACCAAGGCGCTTGGCGATCGAACCGGCAGCTACGTTGCGAACAACCACTTCCAGCGGAATGATTTCCACTTCACGGATCAACTGCTCGCGCATGTTCATGCGGCGAATGAAGTGTGTCGGAATGCCAATGGCATTCAGATGATTGAAGATGAATTCGGAAATACGGTTGTTGAGCACGCCTTTGCCGTCAACAATCTCGTGTTTCTTGTTGTTGAAGGCCGTGGCGTCGTCCTTGAAGTGCTGAACCAGTGTTCCCGGTTCCGGACCTTCATAGAGAATCTTGCCTTTTCCTTCATAAATGCGCCGGCGGCGGTTCATGAGCGATTCCGTATCTTCTTGAATTTCCATCGGAAAGGGGACCAGCGAACCGGGTCCATCATCTTGCCGGGACGATTCCCGTCAACCGGCTGGTGTCGCCGGCCGCAATCCCTTTTTTGCGGCGCGGAACTTACCCGAAGAGGGCGAAAAGTACAATCTTATGTTTTTCGCCCTCAGCTCAGGGCTGTTATGCTTTTGACGCAGGCGTAAAGGTACTGCGTTGATTTGCTCGCCCTACGGGGATATGCAAGAGACCAAATCAACCCCATATGGGTAGAAGAGCATAAGCGCAGTTCAGGAGACGATGAATATGAACACATTCGACAAGCGCGAGCAGGGTTTTGAAAGCAAGTTTGCGCATGACGAGGAGCTGCGGTTCAAAGCAACCGCCCGGCGCAACAAGTTGCTGGGTCTGTGGGCGGCAGGTCTCTTCGGGTACGAAGGCGAAAAAGCAGAGGAATACGCCAAGGAAGTTGTTCGTGCAGATTTTGACGAGCCGGGCGACGAAGACGTGTTCCGCAAAATCCGCGGTGATTTCGACAGCAACAATGTCGAACAGTCCGATCATCAGATTCGCCGCACCATGGACGAGTTGATGCATCAGGCAATTGAGCAGATCCAGAACGAAGGTTAAGTCCTTCGCGAAAGCCTGCAATCGATCTTGAGCGTCTGCCCGACACGGGCGGGCGCTTTTTCTGTTTAAAGCGGAATAAAAACTACGACAGTTCGGGTCTTTGCACTTGGTGCACTTGCATGCCGAGGGAGGCGTGGCTTTGATGGTTGCCAAAGAGGAGGCCACCCGTGACTGAAGCTACATCGCTTGCTGAAAAACTGCGTTCCGGAAATCCGGTGATTACCGCTTGGTCCGTGCTGGCTGCGCCAATGCTCACTGAAATGTTTGCAAGGGCCGGTTACCCGGCGGTGACGCTTGATCTTCAGCACGGGATGTATGATTTTGGCGTTGCGTGTGACGCCCTGGCAGCCATTGCGCTGGGTGGTGCGCACCGGATAGCGCGCATTCCCGTTGGTGATAACGCATTGGCGGGCCGGCTGGTGGATATGGGCGCTGAATGTGTCATCGCACCGATGATCAACTCGCGCGCTGAAGCCGTCGACTTCGCCCGGTCGATCAAATACCCACCGGTTGGCGATCGCAGTTGGTCGCCTTATCGCGCGGCTGCACTCTCTGGCCAGTCTTCTGATGAGTATCTGCAAACTGCCAATTCAAACATTGTATCGCTTGCTATGATCGAGACACTCGAAGCAATCGACGCATTGGACGACATTCTTTCAGCTGAAGAACTTGATGGAATTTTCGTCGGACCGAGCGATCTGTCATTGTCCTTGTCAAAAGGCGCAGCTCTCGATCCGAACGGTGATGAGACAGCCGATGCCTGCGCCGAGATTGCACGCAAGGCACGCGATGCCGGCAAGATTGCCGGTATCTTTTGTTTGAGTGCGGAAAAGGTGGAGGAAGCCGTAGATCAGGGCTTCCGGCTCATTTCGCACGGTATCGACCGAACTTTTGTCGGCGAAGGTGCAAGCACCGCGCTCGATGAAGTCAGAGAATATGTTTCTGCCAGCTCGGATGATTTCGGTTATTGAGAAGTAACCTAGCCGAGTTTTTTCATGAAATGGGCGAAGGACATCATGCCTTCAGGCCAGGGGCCATGGCCGCTTTCCAGGTTGATATGACCGGCTTCACCGGCATCTTGAAAAGTGGTGCCCCAGGCTTCGGAAAAATGCTGCGCCCGCTCGTAGTCGCAATATGGATCATTCCGGCTTGCTACCAGATGCGTCGCAAAGGGCAGGGGATCTGACGGGATCGGTTTGAAGTCGCCGCCATCAAATTCATCCACCAGGCCCTTACGGTCCCAATCCGACGGAGCCACAAGATAAGCGCCCTTGATCTTGTCCTTCAGGACATGTGCACCGTGGGCCACAAGGATACAACCTAGCGAATGCGCAACGAGCACGACTGGCTTTTTCGCAGCGTCAATTTCACTTACCAACGTATCCAGCCACTCTTTTTTGCTCGGCGTGTGCAACTCGGCCTGCTTGACTAAACGTGCGGTCGGCATCTTGTCCCGCCAACGCAACAGCCAGTGTCCGGGGAGCGTTTTGCCATAACCTGGAATGAGCAGAATATCGGTTTCTGAAATTTTCATGGATCGTCCTGATCGCCAAATTGCTGCTACGAAAGTGGGCCGAAATAACCTTGCTGAAAGGCTTGTGCCCACCCGGATCTGCCGTATTTTTCAGCTTCCCGCGCAGCGGTGTCACTGTCATAGGCTAGGTATTTCTGTTGGAATGTCCAACCCTTGGCGTTTCTGGTCATCAACGCATATTACGCGCGCCTGTCGCCAACTTCTCCTGCGAGGTAGCGCGGGTGCTGACTATCGAAAGACGGGAACCCGACGGTGCCGGGATTAAGCAGTGTCTGTCCTGACGACTGCAGGGAGATGATGCGCGGAATGTGACTGTGACCGGTACAGACGACCTGCGCCTGCTCACCATTCAGTTCCACCAGCAAGGTTTTTTCATCCGGTTGATGACCTTTCGGTCCTTCGTTCTTTTCCGTGAGATAGCGATCGTCATCTTCCGGCGTTCCGTGGACCAAAAGAACCTCGTCGGTCAGTCTGATCGTCGGGGACGTTGTTCGGAGCCAATCAAGGCTTTGGGTGGTGAGCCGTTCAGCGGCAAATCGGTCAGTCGGCCCCATTTTCTCAACCGGGTCATCCAGAATGAAACGATCATGGTTGCCGCGAACGGTCGGCCACGCGGTTTCGCGAAGAATGACGGCTGTCTCTTCCGGCCACAGGGGGCCGGCAAGGCAGTCGCCAAGATTGACGACGCAATCAGGCGCTTCCTTTTTGATGTCTGCGAGGACGGCTTCCAGTGCCAGGACATTGCCATGAATGTCTGAGACTACGGCGATTTTCATCTCGTCGCTCCGCGGGTCTTGTGAACCACCTTAAATGACGGCCCGGTCACTGCACCCGGTGCTGCCCGGGCTGCGCAAAGGCCGATCCGATTTTGAGTGGTGTTAAAAAGACCCTGGTCTTGAAAAGCGCAAGCCATGACCTTCTTTGTGGACATGGCCCGGTGAGGTTCCAACACCCCTGTCTGGCTTACGCTTCGCCAAACACCCGTTCGAAAATGACGTCGACATTCTTGGTGTGGTAGCCAAGGTCGAAGCGGTCGCGGATTTGCTCTTCTGACAAATAGCCGCGCACGTCTTCATCGCTCAGGAGTTCGCTCAGGAAATCGATCGAAGCGGCCCCGGCGACCTGGTAGCTGTCCCAGACTTTCATCGCGTTGCGCTGAACAAGGCGGTATGCGTCCTCACGGGAAGAACCGGCTTGGGTCAGTGCGAGCAGAATACGCTGGGAGTGAACAAGTCCGCCCAGACGGTCCATGTTCCCAATCATGCGCTCCGGGTAAACCATCAGCTTGTCGATAACTCCGGTGAGGCGGGCCAATGCGAAATCTAGCGTAATCGTCGCGTCTGGACCGATCATGCGTTCAACAGAGGAATGCGAGATGTCGCGCTCGTGCCAAAGGGCAACGTTTTCCATGGCTGGAATGGAATAGCCGCGTACAAGTCTGGCCAGGCCGGTCAGATTCTCGGTCAGAACCGGGTTGCGTTTGTGCGGCATTGCCGATGAGCCCTTCTGGCCTTTGGAGAAGAACTCCTCAGCTTCCAGCACTTCGGTTCTCTGCAGGTGGCGGATTTCGGTCGCAACACGTTCAATCGAGGACGCGATAACGCCGAGCGTCGCGAAATACATGGCATGCCGGTCACGCGGGATAACCTGCGTCGAAACAGGTTCAGCCTTCAAGCCCATCGCCTCGGCAACGTGCTCTTCGACGCTTGGATCGATATTTGCGAATGTTCCGACAGCGCCTGAGATGGCGCATGTGGCGATTTCCTCGCGAGCTGCTTCAAGACGTGTCTTGCAGCGGTCGAATTCGGCATAGGCTTCCGCCATCTTCAGGCCGAAGGTGACCGGCTCGGCGTGGATGCCGTGAGAGCGGCCAATACAGACGGTTTCCTTGTGTTCCATGGCACGGCGCTTGAGCGCTTCAAGCAGTGCGTCCATGTCGTCCAGCAAGATGTCTGTGGCCTTGACCAGCTGAACATTGAAGCAGGTGTCCAGAACGTCGGACGAAGTCATTCCCTGGTGCACAAAGCGTGCATCCGGGCCGACGATTTCGGCCAGGTGGGTCAAAAAGGCGATAACGTCGTGTTTCGTTTCGCGCTCGATCTCATCAATCCGATCAATGTCGAACGTGGCGTTGCCGCCCTTTTCCCAAATGGTCTTGGCAGCTTCCTTGGGGATCACGCCCAGGTCAGCCAAGGCATCGCACGCATGGGCTTCGATCTCGAACCAGATCCGGAATTTCGATTCCGGCGACCAGATGGACACCATGTCGGGGCGGGAGTAGCGCGGGATCATCGCTGGCAGGACCTCATTTTCAAGAAATATGGCGCCGGAATAGCAGAGGGGGGCGGCCCCTTCAATGGAGACGACCGGATTTTGCTTGCAGGCCGGGGGACAATATGGATTTTACCGTTCTGAAAGGCTGCAATCGGGACTGAGGAGAACGAGATGGCGATCTGGCGACCGGCTAACGCCATATCCGTGAAGGCGCTCGCACTTATCTGGCAGGATGACGCATTGCTGATGTTCGATGTCCATGACGATGCCGGGCGCGTCAAGGGGATGCGCCCACTCGGCGGGACAGTCGAATTCGGCGAACCTTGGCGGGATGCGCTCCAGCGAGAGTTCCTGGAAGAGCTTGGCGCCAGGATCGACCTTCTCGACAGCTATTTTGTGATGGAAAATATCTACGAGCATCACGGTGTGCTCGGCCACGAGATTGCTTTTCTGTGCCACGCTCATTTTGTGGACAACAGCTACTACAGGAAAGATACGATTGCGTTTGAAGAGAGCGATGAGACCGTCGCGACCGCCAAATGGATCACTCTGGACGAACTGGATGCCAAACAGTTGGAGCTTTATCCCACCGGATTGAGGGAAAGGCTGGTGAAGCCGGAGGACGCACGCAAGTCAGGCCGCTTATTCAGCTGATTTGGATCAGAACCTGAACTCCGAACGCTCGGCAGGTCCGTCTTCGGGGTCGTCATATTCGGAGAATTCGTCCAACTCTTCCTCTGCGATGTAATAGTCGAACTTTTCCTTGTTGAGCCGCGACCGAAAAGCATAAACGAAGACCGCCCCGGAAAGCAGGCTCACGGCAACAATGTCTGGCCCGACCGGTATAACGCCGGTGCCACCCCCGAAAGAGCCGAGATAGGACAGAGTGAACAGCCCGATGATGAAGGGCACCAGCCACCGTGCTTCACGCCAGTCCAGAGTTTCAAATCCAAGTTTGCTGCCTCGATAAACCAAAAGGATAAGCCCCAAGAGAAGGCAAATGCTGAGATGCAGCATCGTGTCCCAGCCACTCCAATAGATGATCAGGCTGGCGATGATGAAAGCCATACAGCTTGTGATCGGTGCAGCGGGCAGAACAAAGGCTCTGGGTGCTTCAGGAAGCAAGCGGCGAAATGCCAGCACAGCCACCGGTCCGACCACGAAGGAAAAGACGATTGATGACGTATTGAGCGCCAAGATTTCCTTGAACGGCAAAGCGACAAAAAACAGGGACGCCACGGCAAAGTTCACCAGCAGGGAAAAGAGAGGCACTCCGCGGTTCGACAGTGTTTCCATGAATTTTGGGAACAGTCCGTTCTGAGCCATGGCTAGGCCCAGCCTTGCATTGGATCCGACTGAGACAAGGGCGGAGGCAAAGCTTGATATGCGGGCGCTTGTATCCAGGATGCTGACAACCCAAAGAGCACCGATCGCCGTGGCCAAGGCCGCCAGCGGACCCAATTCGCCCGAGAAATGAAGTTCCGGCCAGCCCTTTTGCAATTGTGAATGGTCCAGTGCCCCAAGAAAGGCCAGCTGCAGTCCTCCATAGATGATCAAACAAATCATCAGACTGAGAACAAGTGCCAGTGGAATGTTCACTTTGGGGTTTTTGGCCTCGCCCGCCAAATCAATGACATGGCGAAAACCGATCAGCGCAAAAATGACGCCACCTGTGGAGATGGCGGATAAGATGCCTTTGAGGCCCTCTGGTGCAAAACCTCCATATTCGCTGAAATTGGAAATGCGGAACTCGGAGGTGAGAATGACCGCAGCAAGAGACAGCGGGACGATGATCTTGACCCAGGTCAGTGCCGTGTTGACCCTGGCAAAAAATCTGACGCCGAATGCATTCACGACCGTGAAGATCAGCAGAAGCAGACAGGCGACGGCAAGACCGACCGCCGACAGGTTGCTGTCGGGCGCATAGAGCCAGGGAGCCATGCCCTTGGAATATCTCAGAACGGCTTCCACTTCGATGGCCGCTGCGGTGTTGTATCCAACCCATGCCGTCCACCCCATGGTCATGGAAACGACAGAACCATGCGAAAAGTGCGGCACCCGGCCAATTCCGCCGGCGACTGGCAGAATTGTCGCGATTTCGGCAAATGTTGCAGCCAGCAACAGCATGGAAATTCCGCCGATCAACCAGGCGATCAGGGCAGATGGCCCTGCAGCCTGTGCAGCCAGCAGCGGCGCGAAGAGCCAACCGGACCCCAAAATTCCGCTGATCGCGACAAAGGTAAGACCGAGCAGGCCAATGCTGCGTTGCATATGCGCCAAGACGATTCCCCCAATCTTAGGCCTTGAAGGACCTTAGCCGAGGAGTTGCCGTAACGGATAGACGGTTGACGCAAGTTATAGGGAACTATTTTGGCGAGCAGGGATGCCGCTCTACCAGCAACTTTTTCTCAGCCAGAACTGGTTCCAAAAAGCTCAATACGGCTCAGGCGTTTTTCGCTGCCGTTCTGATCGCAGAAATATTCTGCGAATAGCTCTCAATTGAACCGCCTTTGAACACTGCGGAACCGGCTACAAGAACATTTGCGCCAGCAGCAGCAACCAGCGGTGCTGTTTCCGGCGTGACGCCTCCATCGATTTCAAGATCGATTGGCCGGTCTCCGATCATTTCCTTGATACGTTGGGTTTTTTCGACCTGGGATCCGATGAATTTCTGCCCGCCGAAACCCGGGTTGACCGTCATGACCAAAATCAGATCCAGCCGGTCTAGCACATATTCCAGAACGCTCTCCGGTGTTGCCGGGTTCAAAGACACGCCAGCTTTCTTGCCAAGACCACGGATGGCCTGAAGGGACCGGTCCAGGTGCTTGGTTGCTTCCGCATGTACAGTGATAATATCGGAGCCTGCCTTGGCGAAGGCTTCCAGATAAGGATCACACGGTTCAATCATCAAGTGGGTGTCGAAGACCTTGTCCGTGTGAGGCCGCAATTTGGCGATGACATCCGGACCAAAGGTGATGTTGGGAACGAAATGGCCGTCCATAACGTCAAGGTGGATCCAGTCGGCTCCTGCCTCGACCACGTCGCGGACCTCCTGG
Organism: Labrenzia sp. THAF82; assembly: GCF_009363435.1. Lineage (GTDB taxonomy): Bacteria > Pseudomonadota > Alphaproteobacteria > Rhizobiales > Stappiaceae > Roseibium > Roseibium porphyridii. Next base: position 2,727,712 of record NZ_CP045354.1, read on the forward strand.
CCAAGCTTGGAAAAGTCGGAAGCAAGGATTGAAGGGGCGATTTTGATGTCGCGCGGCATTTTGGTCTCCCAATCGGGCCAAGCGGGGTCACTTGGCCGGAAATAGTCTTTGATGCCGCGCTAGCACTTCTGTTGCGCTTGAGCAAGACAGGTGCCGTTGCTCAATCGGTTTAGACGCTCAAAGACGTCCGGTAATCGCCAGGTATCTTCTGTCCGGACCCTCAAAGCCGAGGCTATCCATCTGAATAAGGATCGCGAAGACCGGCGGTGCTTCATCCGGAAAATGCGTGACAATCCGTTCGATGCGGTAGCCGAGTGGGCATTTGCGGCTCTTTGGAACACTCGCGTCATTGTTCAAGGTACGGGCAACGCCGTTATGGAGCATCTCCAGGCGGAACCCCTTGGTTTCAGCACCATAGGAAGCGCATTCGCCGGAGGGCAGCGGATATTCTGTAAGGGTCAGGCGAATGGCGTTTTCGTTGGAAGCATGAAACTCACGCGGTGCGACGAGCATGTTGTGTGGGTCGGAATTCAGTTCCGTGCGGGGATTGAAGCCGACGGTTCTGCCCTTGCCCGCAATGCCTTGTGTTTTCAGAAGTTGCTGTGCGGCTGCCCGGTTTTTTGCGCGCGTCTCGTTGAGAGCGGCATCCGCAGCGTTGCCAAGATCAATGTCGACATCGTCCCGCAGCCGAAAAGGCGAGGGTTTCACCCAGCTGTCGCCGATGACATCGACCACGAATATCTCCGAATAGGGAAAGCCTGATCCGTCCTGAAAACCGTATTGTTCAAAGGCAAAAAAGTCGCCGTTCTTGGAAAAACCAAGGAGTTGAAAATCCGCGGTATCACCTGCCGATGCGGCCGGTGCGACGAAAAGCCATGCGAGAAGTGCCACCAGAAAATGGCGAGCCTTGCCCGGGGGCGAAATTCTGAACCAGTTGCGGTTGGACACGACATTCTCCTTACGTCTCAACACTGTGTGTGTTCGGAAATAAGGATAACGGACGCAGCTGTCAGGTCTGCTGCGTCACAGTTTTGGCGTTCTGCCGGCAAAACACGCGGACAAACGGTTTCATCATCAAAGGCAGCATGTAGATCGGGAATTGGCCGACCGCGAACCAGAGAAATGTGAACTCCGGCAGGGTACCGCCGAAGGCAGCCACCATCAGACCCATGTTTCGCGTGCCGCAGGTATGGGCAATGGCGTAGGCGTCTTCCCGGCTTGCAGGAGAAAACAACAGCAGCGTAAGTGCGATTTGAACAATGGCCAGACAGAAGGTGAGGGCAGTGATGCCTAAGGTGAACAAGGGCCTTTCAATGAAACTCTGAGCGACACCGTCCATTGCCGCGATCGCGAAAAAGAGCATCAGCAGTACATTCAAGCCGCTGATATGATTGGCGGATCTCGCGAGGCGCTCCTTGCCGGCAATTTTTCGAAACAACAGCGAAAGCGCAAAAGCGCCCACAAGCAGCAATGAGAGCTGCGTTGCCAACCCTCCGACGCTCAAGGGCAGGGATGGCCCGAGCATGAGTTCGCCAATAAAGGGGGCGGTAAGCGGCGTGACAATCAATGCGGCGACCGACAATGCGAGACTGAGCGTTCCGTCGAGACCGAGAAGATAAATGAAGGCCGGTGCAGCCATAACCGGCGGAGCGGCAGTGGCGATGTAGAGAGCAAGAGCAACGTCGGAGCCGTGTTCCTTGAGGCCTGAAAACTCGATAAAGGCATAGGTCAAAAGCGGTGCGCCAAGCATCATCCAAACCAGCGCAAGCAGCAAAAGGGCCGGTTTGCGAAGCCGTTGGCGAATGGCCTGTTGATCAACTCGCAAAAAGGCGAGCGTCAACAGACTGAAGACCGCAAACCCGAGATAGGGACGCAAGGTGGCGGAAAGCGCTGGCAGGGCCATGCCAATGAAAATGGTTACAGTGAGAGCTGCCGATCCATGGCGGCCAATCCATGCCAAAGCTGCCCCCAGCGGTCGAATCATTTTAGGTTGTCTCCTGAAACGTGTGTGGGCAGGCAGTCTTTGCCTCTTAAAGGATCCGGCGTTTCAACACCAGCCGCAAGGTTGTGCGCGGGTGTTGCCGGGACAAAAATGACAAAGCAGGCAGGACAACTCCAGACCTTTGATGTCGTTGTACTTGGTGCCGGGATCGTCGGTGTCTCGACAGCACTGCATTTGAGACGACTTGGTCTGGATGTTGCCTTGATCGATCGTCGGCATCCGGGGGAAGAAGCGTCCTTCGGCAATGCCGGCATCGTGCAATGCAATGGCTTCGTGCCTCACGCCATACCGAACAGGGCACTGCAGCTGCTGTCGATCCTTTTTGGACAATCGACAGCGATATCCTATGACCCGGCCACCTTGATCCGACTGGCACCCTGGCTGCAACGCTATCGGCTGGCCAGCAGTGGACGGGGCATGGAAACCTATTCCCGGGTCATGGCGCCGCTGAGAGCGTTGGCGGTTCAGGAACATCTGGATATCGCGGCGACGACCAATGCCGACCGGTTTTACCGGCATAGCGGTTGGCTGCATCTTTTCAGAAGCGATGCTTCGTTCCAGAAAAGCGAAAACGAACGCCACTATGCGCGTGTCTTCGGCGTCGCCTTTGATGAACTTGCAGCCGGGGACATGGCAGCTCTTGAGCCGGGTCTAAAGGCACATGGCCTTAGAGGTCTGCATTGGACGGACAGTTGTTCCGTGTCCAGTCCGGGCGCTGTTCTCGATGCTTTCTGGCGTGGCTTCGTGCATGAAGGCGGAAGGTATTTCAGAGGAGACGCGAGAGCTCTCAAGCGCCAAAGCGGTGCCTGGAATCTGGAGGTTGAACGGGGAATGATATCGACGGCCAACGTCGTTGTTGCCCTTGGTGCCTGGTCCCAGGATGTCCTCAGCCGGCTTGGTGAAGACTATCCACTGGTGGCAAAACGCGGCTATCACATGCACTACCGGCCCGCGCATGGAGCAGGCCTATCCAGGCCGGTGGTGGACGTTGAAAACGGATTTGCCCTGACACCGACGGACAATGGCATTCGTTTGACAACAGGGGTTGAGCTGGCGCCGCGGGATGCACCGGCCAACCCGGCTATCATAAAACGCGCCAGACGGCGCGCCGAAGAACTTGTTCCGCTGGGCAAGGAGCTTCTGGAAAAGCCCTGGCTTGGAAGCAGGCCGTGCTTGCCTGACTCCCTGCCGATTGTCGGCGCGTCTCCACACACACCGGGTCTGTGGCTCAATTTCGGCCACGCACATGACGGCTTTACCCTTGGTCCAGTTACCGGGCGGCTTCTGGCCTACATGATCGTGGGCAAGACACCTTTTCTGGATCCGTCTGGACTTTCCGCAAGCAGATTTGCCGAATAAGCCCGAATTCTTGCCACTAAACCAATCCTAATCCTGCGCAACAAAGCCATAAACCTTGGTTGATAGGCCGGTTTATAAGCCTTTGAGCAATGGTGTTGAAACGCTTTCGAGGCCAGATCAGGGCCAGCCGACGGGCACAGCGTCGGTTGCTTTACCCCGATCCAATCAGACCCTTTCTTTCTTCAATCAAAGGAACTTGCATCATGTCCTGGCATTCAAAATCCGTCCTATTCGCTGTCATCGTCACCGCCAGCTTTGCACTGCCTACAGGCGGCGCTATTGCCGCCGTCACCGTTGGAGACAAGGTCGGAACGACAGAAGAGGACATACGCGCGGCCCTAACGGACGAGGGATACGTCGTTGAAGAAATAGAGATCGAAAACGGTGAAGTTGAAGCCGAGGTCTCAAGAGACGGCCAGGAGATCGAAGTTGTTGTTGACGGTGAGTCGGGCCTCATTCTGGAAATGGAACTGGAAGAGACTGACAAAGACGAAGACGAGGACTGATCAATCCTGCGCCTGCCCCGGTCGGCTCGACCAACCCACCGGTCGGCCGGGGCTCGCTTGCATTTTCTCTGTTTCAACTACTGAGGAAACATGTCTCTGCCGGTTTGACGGGGCATAGCGCGCACCTTAGGACACTGGTCGGAGATCTGCTCGCCGCTCTGACCGGGAACCTTGTGAGGAACTGAATGCCGCCTTTCTCCAGTTGGAAAACCGCCTGGCCCTGGATGCTGTTCGGGCTACAGTCGCTCTGCGTTGTTTATCTGGTCATCGAAGAAGCTGCAGACTTCCTCTGGGGGGAGATGCCAGGTGGGTTGATTGAAAACGACCTTCTGGAAAACCTGGTCATTGCCGCTCTCGTTGCAGGCCTGGTGGCGTCCGGATTTGAGATCAGAAAAGCCATGACACGCCAAAAAAGACTGGAACAGCAGATCAAAGCCGCCTCCGGTGCATTTGCCAACCTGATGGAAGAACATTTTGAAACGTGGGGTCTGACGCCGTCAGAATGTGACGTGGCGCTGTTTGCACTGAAAGGGTTTTCGATTGCTGAAATTGCCTCCATGCGCAAAACAGCGGAAGGAACCGTCAAAGCGCAATGCAATGCCATCTACCGTAAGGCAGGCGTGAGTGGCCGGCCGCAGCTTTTATCGCTCTTCATCGATGAATTGCTTCACGGCGCACTCGTTCCGGAGAAAGCGTCGGCTTAGTCGATGGGTGGATCGAGCGGATCGGGACCCTTCATGACCGAAGTTTAATTAGGTATTTCCGGCCCAGTTCCCATTTCGTCTGTCAATCCCGAAGGTCCGGGGCCAATTGACAAACGGAGCGACGAAATGAACATCGCAAATCCCACACTGAAAATGGGCGTTCTGGCATCTGCTGCGGCTATTTGCATGAGCAATGCTGCACTGGCCGACATCCGCCAGGGTGACAAGATCGGTCTTTCAGTTTCCGACATCGCCAAAAGCCTGGAGATCAACGGCTACGAAATCCGGGAAATCGAAGTCAAGGACGACCGCATCAAGGCAGAAGTCACACTGGAAGGTGACCGGCTTGAAATGAAGATCGATCCAAAGTCAGGACTGGTGACCCGCGTTGAAGATGACGACTGAGGGAGCTGAGCTGGGGGGCGCGCGAGCGTAGTGTGTTGTTTTGCGCGGCCCTTGAGCGCTGCTGCCGTGCCTCGGGCATGTCTTTCCTAACCTCTAAAACGATAAGGTTTTCGGTCTCCAATTTCAAAGTCGAATATTGTCATACAGTCGTTACTTGAGCTCACTAGATTGCGCTTTGCACACGTGTGCAAGTTCAACACGGAGCAAGCCCGGACAATGGCAGCTCCAAGGTTTCAGGCGAGACTCAGATGACTATTCTTGTTTCAAAACTGCGCCAGTCCACTGCGGCTGCTGTACTCACACTGGCGGCCACAGCTCTATCGGGCGCAGCCGTTGCGAAAGACGTTACGATAACTGTTTGGGCTGGCGGGTCCAATGACAGTGATGCATATCGCTGGGAAGCCATCGAGATGGCTGCAGACATTCTAGAGCGGGAAGCGGCGATCGAAGGGGAAGAACTCAACATCACCGTTGAGTCCAAGGGACAGTTCGGCAACTGGCAGGAATTCAAACAGGCCGTCACTCTTGCAGCAGAAGCGGGCACGGCTCCAAACATCGTCGTCACGTCCCACCTTGATATCGCTCCCTGGTCTGAAGCTGGCTATATCGTACCGGTTGAGGAATACCTTGACCTCGATGCGTGGCCGTTGAACGACATCTACCCAAACCTCCTGGAAATAGCGGCGTTTGACGATGTTCAGTGGGGCTTGCCGCAGGATGCAGAAAGCCGGCCCTTCTTCTTCTGGAAAGAGACCATGAAGAAGATAGGTTACAGCGACGAAGAGATCGCGGCGCTGCCAGCGAAGGTCGAATCCGGCGAATACACTCTTCAAAACATCCTGGAAGACGCCAAAAAGGCCGTCGACATGGAAGTTGTCGAAAAGGGCTATGGCTTCTATCCGCGTCCTTCCAATGGCCCGGACTATGCGCAGTTCTATCAGTCCTTTGGCGGAGAGCTGATTGATGAAGAGACGGGCAAACTGGTCTTAGACAAGAAAGCCATGGAAGAATTCTATCAATTCTTCGCTGATGCAGTTGCAGCTGATGTGACCCGTAAAAACCATCTCGGCACCGATTGGGGACAATGGTACAAGGAGGTTGCCAACGGCAAGGCAGCGACTTGGCATGGCGGCACCTGGCACTTTGGGCGCTATGCACAGGAAGGAAACCAGGATTTCTGGAACACAATAGAGTTTTCACTCATACCGGCAGGTAACGAAGTCGGTCGCCCAAACACCATCACGCATCCGTTGGTCTACCTGATTACCGACAACGCGAATGATGATGTCGAAGAAATCTCGGCGAACCTTGTGAAAATTGCTTCCGAGCCGCGCATCAATTCCCTGCATGCCATTCAGTCGAACCATCTCGGCATTGCCAAGCAGCAATCCAACATCGAACTCTATGCCAACAATCGTTGGGCAGATGAGGCAACCAAACGTCTCCTTGGTCATGCAAATGCGCAGCCGAACCATGTGAATTACGGTGCTTACTCCGAAGCGTTGTTCAAGGGTCTTGAGGCGGCATGGACCGGTACAAAATCTCCAGCGGAAGCTGTTGAGGAAGTCGAAGTTCAGATGAAGGCCACACTCGGCGATGAATTGATCATTCGATAGTCCTGACTGAACGGGAAGGGATGAAAGGGGCAGCCACTGTCCCTTTCGATCTCTAAGGAGTGTAATTCATGCAACGCTCGAGCTGGCTTGGTCTGGCGTTTTTGTCGCCAGCCTTGATAGTCGTTCTATTGTTTTTTTTGGTACCGGTTGTCCTGACGGGCATATTTGCTTTCACCAACATGAGTACGGCCACAGGCGTGAAGGGAGGAAGCTACGTCCTGAACGCCAGCAGCCTTCGAGCGTTGGTTGATGCAGGTCTGCCGGAGGTGACACGCAACCAGATTGAAAGCGCGGGATACCGGATCGACGAGAAGGGGCTCGCAGCTCTTGCCGGAGTCCACGGTCAGGCCGTTGCCGAAGAACTGTCGAAAAACCATGCGGGTGAAGTTTTCACCAAACGCCGCGACGTAGAGCGGGCGCTGAAAAACCTCAATAGCAATCCCATCCGAAAGACAAGAGACCGCAAAGCCGCGGCCGATCTGTTTAAGCGCTCAATACTCAATCAACGGTATCAATCGCGAGAAGCCTTTGAAACAGCGTTGAATGAAGCGGGTATTCCGAAATCAGATAGGCCGCTCATTACCGAAATTGCTTATACGGGTTGGACTTGGACAACCGCAAATTTCGATTTGCTGCTTTCGCTCGATTCGACATGGCAATATGCCAAGAACACCGGCATCTATGTCACATTCACGCTTGCGTTTAATGTAATCTTCGGCCTGTTTCTGGCTGTCACAACCTTTTATCTTCCCGCGGCACAGGCAACCACATTCCGGGCAATCTGGTTTCTGCCACGCATTCTGCCGCCCGTGCTTTACATTGTTCTGTGGCGCTGGTTCACCTGGGACACAGGCTTTGTCTCGACGGTTCTCTCCGGATTCGGTTTTCCGTCGAAGAACTGGATGCTGGATACTGAGTACCACGCTTGGGTGACTGTCGTCTTGATCAATGGATTCGTCGGCGCATCCATGGGGATGATTGTCTTTTCTTCTGCAATACGGGCAATCCCTGCCTCAATGCTCTATGCGTCCGAGGTTGATGGTGCGAGCCGATGGCAACAGGTTTGGCACATCATCCTGCCGCAATTGCGCTGGCCGATCCTGTTCATCACATCCTACCAGACAATGTCGCTGCTGACCTCGTTTGAATATATCTACCTCTCTACGGATGGCGGCCCTGGTGGATCGACAGAAGTTTGGGCGCTCGCTGCTTTCCATACGGCACTCAACAACTATGGCGGCAATCTGCAATACGGCCTGGGTGCAACCTATGCGCTCCTTCTGGTGACAATAGGCGTGTTGGCCAGCCTGTTCTATCTGCGGCTATTCAACTTCAAAAATTTGCTTACGAAGCCTCGAATTGAAGGGTAACGGCCATGAAACACAATTTCAGAAATTGGCCGGTTCTATTGGTCCTTTTCATCTTCTCACTACCTCTTCTGATCATGTTGACATTTCTGGTTGTGGACACGTTCACCACCAAAGTCCCAGGCACACTTGTCCCAAATGCGTTCACGCTGAACCATTTCCGGTTCTTGTGGACTGATTTGGATGACGGAAGTTGGGGGATTTACGGGGTCACACTGAACACGTTCATCTTTGCCGCAAGTACTGCAGCCGTTGTAACCGCAATTTCAGTGATGGCCGGTTATGCGCTTTCAAGGCTGAGTTTTCCGGCACGAGGCTTTTTCCTCGGAAGTCTGATCGTGTTGCACGCCTTTCCAACAGTCACTCTGATCATTGCAATCTTCCTGATCCTGCAGATCCTCGGGCTCTACAACACATTGATCGGTGTCATCATCGTCAAGACTGCACTGGAACTTCCCTTCGGTATCTGGGTCATGAAAGGCTTCTACGACACCGTACCGTGGGAGATCGAAATGGCAGGTGTGCAGGACGGCGCGAGCCGCTTCACAGTCTGGTGGAAACTCATCCTGCCTCAAGTTCAACCGGGTTTGATGGCAATCCTGATATTCTCGTTTTTGTCGGGCTGGTCCGAATTTGTGCTGCCGATGGTGCTCAATCCGGGCACTGAAGCGCAGGTTCTTTCCACTTATCTAGCCACGTTGTTGCTCGATACCAACGCAAATTCCGACTTCAATCTCATCTCCGCGGTTGGTCTGTTTTATGCCCTGCCGGTGGTGATCATCTATCTGATTTTCCAAAATAAACTCATGAACATCTATGGCGGAGGCACGAAGGGCTGATGCGTATCTCGATCAAAAATTTCACGAAGACATTCGGCGACACGACCGTCATCAAGGACATGTCCCTTGAAATTGAAAGCGGTGAGATGCTGGCGCTCTTAGGTCCATCCGGTTGCGGTAAGTCCACAACGTTGTTCTCGATCTGCGGTATCCATCGAATGAATGCCGGCCGACTGCAGTTCGGTGACAAGGATGTTTCCAAGCGGCCACCTCAAGAGCGGAACGTTGGCGTCGTCTTTCAGAACTATGCGCTTTATCCGCATATGGACGTTCATGCGAACATCGCCTTTCCGCTAAAAGTTCGCAAAGAACCGCGAACCGAGATTGAACGGAAGGTCCGTGAAATCGCCGCCCTTGTGCATATCGAGGAATTGCTGCAACGCAAGCCCTCCCAGCTTTCCGGCGGCCAACAACAACGTGTGGCCCTTGCTCGTGCATTGGTGAGGAAGCCGGACATTCTCCTCCTGGATGAACCCCTTGCGAATCTGGATGCCAAGTTGCGTCTGGAAATGCGGTCAGAAATTCGCCGTATACAGCAACAAACCGGAATAACTGCAGTTTTGGTCACACACGATCAGGTCGAAGCGATGTCCATGTGCGACCGGATCGCGCTGATGAATAAGGGCGACATTGTCCAAGTGTGCAAGCCGAAGGAAATGTATGACAACCCGGCTTCCGATTTTGTGGCCGGATTCCTCGGCAATCCGCCGATTGCGTTTCTGGATGGCATCGCGAAAGACGGAGAGGTCCGGCTTGCAAACTCCGAAGTCGGATTACCTCTTCCCTCCAATATCACAGCTCCTTCCGACGGAACGCAACTTCGCCTCGGTATCAGGCCGGAGTTCTTCCAGCCGCAAAATGATTTGAAGGTCACCGGTAAGGTGAGTTTCGTAGAAACCCAAGGGCGTGAAGATCTTTTCGATGTCACCCTCGCAAACGGGGCCATCCTGAGATCCATTCAATCCCGCGGCGGGGATATAAAGCTCGGAGACGAAGTTACCTGGGGCATCTCGCGAGAGCAGATTCTTGCCTTTGGGCCGAGTGGTGAACGTCTTTGACACAAAATGAGATATCGCTGACCCGCGTCAAGAAAAGCTGGATCCACGACCAGAGGTCCACACCACTCTCGATCGCGCATAGAGGAGCCAGTGCCTACGCTTTTGACAATACGTTAAAAGCGTTTCAACTCGCACATGAGCTGGGCGCTCAGATGTGGGAAGTCGATATTCGGCTGACTTCAGACCGTGTACCTATTGCCTTTCATGATGAAACATTTCGCGACGACGATGGAAATGCACGGCGTGTCAGCGAACTGACTGCTGACACGCTGCAAGAACTCACGGCAAAGAGCCATCGTGAAGTGTCAAGGTTTTCCGCGGTTGTTGAACTGGCCAGTGTTTGTGGTGCCGGAATTTATCTTGATGCGAAGGACTCGGATGCAGCTAAAGTTGCCATTGAAATGCTACTCGCATCAAAAAATGATCGCGTGATTGTGGGCGCGAACACCGTATCCTTCGCTCGACACCTGATCGAAACAGATTGCCCTTATCCCGTCTCGCTTCTTGTTCAGGTCGGTCAAGACCCTTTCGCACTTGTTGACGCCTGTGGCGCAGACATTGTTCACCCGTGTTGGGAAAGTGCCGGAGATCGACCGGACCAGCTTCTTGACGATGTTTTCTTCGAAGAAGCCAAACGGCGGAACCTGGCCGTGGTAACCTGGCATGAAGAGCGTAGAAGTGTCATGAAGGCGCTCATCGATTTACCGGTTCTCGGGATTTGTTCAAATCAACCGGAAATGGTGTTTTGCGCCCCAAAAAAAGGGCCATTTACTCTGGAAATTGTCTGTCATCGCGGCGCTAACAAAATTGCGCCTGAAAATACACTTTCATCTGCCCGTGCAGCCTGGGCTGCCGGATTTGAGTATGTCGAGATTGATGTTCGGGAGACGGCCGATGGGCACCTGATGGTGCTTCATGATGCAAGTCTCGAACGAACCACGTCCGGCATTGGAAATTTGAAAGACAAGTATTTTGCAGACATCGCCCACCTGAGTGCCGGATCCTGGTTCGACACATTTTATTGTGCCGATAAAATTCCCGAGCTCGACCAGATCCTGGATCTCGCAGGCCTTCACGACGGGGGCCTTTATGTGGAACTGAAGGACGCAGATCCAGTCAAAACAGCTAAAACGGTTCTCGCACGATTGCCCGCAGATCGTGTTTTCTTTTGGTCGTTCAATCAGGACTGGCTTGAGGTTTTATGCTCCGACATACCCGAAGCACGTTTGATGGCGCGCCGCGAGGACTTTCCAACACTCATTGAATGCCTATCGGGCTTTGATGCAGACGTGATCGAATTCAATGCTCGAAACGCAAATGCGAAGGAGATTGAGACTGTACAGAAGCGTGGCAAGAAGGTGATGATTGCACATCATGGATCAGAGGCGGACGTAATAGCGAGGCTCTTGAGCCTCAAACCTGACATGCTGAATGTAGACGACCCGTTTTTGGTCCGCCGTCTAATGACCCACAACCAGAAAGACCAGGAACATGTCTGATCCGGTTGGCCCTAAAAGACAGGTCAACTCATTTGATGTTGCTAAATTGGCCGGAGTGTCCCGCTCTGCGGTTTCCCGCGCCTTTACGGATGGTGCCAGTGTCTCTGAAGAGACGCGCAAGAAGGTGATCCAAGCTGCAACAACGCTCGGTTATCGCGTCAATGTGCTCGCGAGGTCCCTGCATAAACAAAAATCGGACCTAGTCGGTCTTGTCGCGTCCGATCTCGACAATCCTTTCCGTGCTGAACAAATCGATCTGCTCTCCAAAGGGCTTCTGCGGCGGGGCTTCCGGCCCATTCTCCTGCGTGGCGATCCTGGAACCGATGTCGCCGATCTGATCGGATCGCTGCTTCAATACAGTGTCGCTGGTGTGATCGTGACATCCGACACACCTTCGCAATCAATATGTCAGGAGTGTTTGGACAATGGTGTTCCTTTGGTTGTCGTTAACAAACGCGATCCAGGCGCTCCTGTGGATCGCGTTCTAACGGATTTCGAAACCGGTGGCAGACTGGCTTTTGAACATCTTGTCAATTGCGGCTGTAAGAGCCTTGCGGTGGTGACGCCTGAAAAATCGTCTTACTCGGTCATCGGACGTGCGCATTCCTTTGAGCGAGCGGCAAATTCAAGCGGTATTCCGGTTGTGCGAATTGCCCGGGGCACACAGACTTATCAAGGTGGTTTGGAGGCCTCGAGTTTTGTCTTTGAACACTCCAGTGAGATTGACGGCGTATTCTGCACTGCAGACTATCTAGCGCTTGGAGTGCTAGATGGGCTTCGCTTGAAACATGACCTCAAGATTCCCGAAAACCTGCAGATTGTCGGTTATGACGATATTCCACAAGCTGCCTGGAAATCATATGAGCTGACAACATTCCATCAAAGTCGGGCTGAACTCAGTGACGTCGCGTTGGACCTGCTTTTGACGCGGATGGAAAATCCTGATGCGCCACCACAGGTGATTTCCCAGAGCGTGTCGCTCGTTCAACGCGGTACGACAATTCCAATCTCCTAGTGTGTACCTGAAGCTGCACCGCATCACACATTAGTTAGCGCTTACAGTGTTGGTAGCTATGGGCAGGGGCCGGGTGCTGCCTTTGGAGAGGCAAAGCTTCTTCAGTTCTTTTAGTTTGTCAAAATCGGCATGAACGCGTGAGCATTGAGTGCTTTTGGTGATTCTGTTTGGACAGGGCGAAGCCGCGGTTTGAAGCATGTGAGGTTGCGCAAAAGCAATATTTGGCAAGTCTGAAGGCGGTACAGTTTAGTGTTGTTTCGTGAGTGTGGCGCAATTCACACGTGTATAGAAGCCTGAGACTTCGAACGCCATTTTCAACTTGAACTGTCGAAGGCAGCCGCTAGGGTAGCTACGTTGCATCGTGTGCGCACCAGCGCGTGTGCGGGCAAAATCGCGAAACAGAGCAATCAGAGTTCAAGAGGTCAGAATGCGTCTACTCGGTCCTAAATAGACCGACACACAGACCAAGTTCGGTTCCCGTGTCGGTATCAGCAATTCATCCGTACCGCCCGCGACCCGAAACTCTGAAGAGCGTCTCCGTGCCGGTACGATTTTTTCAAAAATCTCGAACTTGCAATGGAGCGCGGACCGATGAATACGGTCTTCTCTTATCTTGAAAATATCGTCTCTCCCTTCAAGCACCATGACGGAACGCCGCCGCCTTCCGATCTGAGCGCGTTTTACTGGCATTTTGTCCGCCAGATCTGGAAACCGTTGGTCTGGCTCATGGCGTTTGGTTTCGTCGTTTCGATCATCGAAGTGGCCCTCTTCGACTATCTGGGGCGGATCATTGACTATCTGAATACAACCAGTCCCGATCAACTTCTCACCGAACACGGTTCTGAACTGATCTGGATGCTGGTGGTGGTTGTGCTTTTGCGTCCGTTGTTTGGGGCGGGTCACACGATGATCAAGTTCCAGATCATTGAGCCTGCGATGACCAACCTCGTTCGCTGGCAGACCCACAAACACGTTCTGGGGCAGTCACTGTCCTACTTCAACAACGACTTTGCCGGGCGGATTGCGAACAAGATCATTCAGACCGGCCCCTCTTTGCGCGGCTCCGTCGTGTCACTAATCGATGCGATCTGGTTCGTGCTGATCTATGTCACCGCAGCAATCTACCTGTTTGCCGGTGTGGATGCGTGGCTGATCCTGCCGCTTGTCGGCTGGATTGTCATTTATGTGGCGCTGCTGGTGTATTTCGTGCCGCAGATCAAGGAGCGTTCGGCCATCATGTCGGAAGCCCGCTCCAGCCTGACCGGTCGGATCGTCGACAGCTATACCAACATCCTGACTGTCAAACTGTTTGCGGCTGGCCGCAAAGAGGAAGCCTATACGCGTGATGCGCTGGAGGATCATACAAGGAAGTTTTACGATATCCTTCGGCCGCTGACGCAAATGGTCACTCTGCTTTGGATCGTCAATGGCGTGTTCATTGCCTCGTTGAGTGCGCTTGGCATAAGCCTCTGGCAGAATGGTCTCGTCTCTGTCGGGTCGCTGACACTGGCCATCACGCTCTCGGTGCGCATCGTCAACATGTCTGCCTGGATCATGTGGATCACTACCGACATCTTTGAAAATGTCGGGACGGTTCAGGAAGGCATGGATACGATTTCCAAGCCTCACACGCTGGTGGATCGCAAGGGCGCTCAGCCATTGACGGTTTCCAAGGGCAAGATCGCCTTTGAAGGCATCCGGTTCCACTATGGAAAGGACAAAGGGGTTATTGAGGACCTGTCACTGCAGATTGAACCCGGTGAGAAAGTGGGTCTGGTCGGACGGTCCGGTGCCGGAAAATCGACCCTGGTCAATCTGTTGTTGCGCTTTTATGACCTTGAGGGTGGGCGTATTCTGATCGATGATCAAGACATCGGTGCGGTTACTCAGGACAGCCTACGGGCCCAGATCGGCATGGTGACCCAGGACACATCGTTGTTGCACCGTTCGGTCCTCGACAACATCGTCTATGGCCGGTCCGGCGCGAGCCGGGAGCAAGCCTTGCAGGCCGCACAAAAAGCGCATGCCATGTCCTTCATACCCGACCTTCAGGACCTTGGAGGACGGCGCGGGCTTGACGCGCACGTCGGCGAGCGGGGTGTCAAACTGTCAGGTGGCCAGCGTCAGCGGATTGCCATCGCCCGGGTACTTCTGAAGGATGCCCCGATACTGGTTCTGGATGAAGCGACGTCGGCACTCGATTCCGAGGTCGAGGCTGCTATTCAGGAAAGCCTGTTTGATCTCATGAAAGGCAAGACGGTGATTGCCATTGCCCACCGCCTGTCGACGATTGCGGCGATGGATCGGCTGATCATCATGGATCAGGGCCGGATCATCGAAGAGGGCTCGCACAAGTCGCTGCTGGAAAGGGGCGGGGTCTATGCCCAGCTCTGGAACAGACAGTCCGGCGGCTTCCTGGACCCTGCCGCTGTGGCATAAGGCCTGTCGCAGATCAGGGGTCTGACCTGGAGCTTATCCATCTCGTGAAGGTGACCAGATCTTCACGAGATGGGAGTTGTTTCTGTCAGATGACCTATGGCTTTCCACCAGCTCGCTGACCGAAACCTGGGCAGGGGTTCTTCGTTTCCTTTCCCATTCGCTTTTGCTATTTTGTGATTTCACCCGAAAACCAATCACACGTTGCTATCGGGTCCTGTGGCCACGACACAGTCAATCCGGTACAGACCAGCTTGGGGTCAGGTTTTCGCTAGCATTGGCAATATCAGGCCCCACCGGGTTTCCTGAGGTGGTCCGGCAGCTTCGAACCCGAGTTTCTTGTAAACAGCAATTGCTCTCTTGTTGTCAGGGTGCGGATCGGTCGCGATCACGGGTGCTCCGGCGTCAAAAAGCATTTGCATGCGTGCGCTGATAAATCCTTGGCCATGACCAACACCGATCATATCCGGATCACCGATAAACTGGTCGATCCCACGCGACCCCTTTGGAAGATCGGAGAAATGGTGCGTGTCCCACCCGTGTACCGTGTAGTCCTGCATAAAGGCAAAGGGGTGCTCTGCGATTGAAACGATCCAGCGTGCCACTTGCGGATCAGCGAGGTCCGCTTCGTTGTAGCCTTCACCAGCGTCCCACCATTCGAGGACATGAGGCGCTGAACGCCATGCCTTCAGCAAGGCGAGGTCATCTAACGTTACTTTTTTAAAACTGTAGGGATTGGCCGCATTCATCGGGCCAGAATAACAGATCTTGCGGAAGATGATTCAGGTTAGGAGCTGACCATAACGTGGAACAGCCCACCTGGCGCTCACAGATCAAAACCAAGGGGTTGCCTTCAGTTCGACAACCAATCGAAGTTCAGTGGTGCCGAAGGTTTTCGGCATGTTGTGGTGCAGGTGTCTCTCTTCATGGGTAGAGACACTACCGTACCACTTTTCGCGGTCAGTTTTCGCGCAGAGGCAACGCAACGGTGTCTTTCACCGTGTTGACCACAATGCGGGACTGCACATCCGAAACCAGAGTGTTGTCCAACAGTTTCAATCGCAGAAAATTATCGTAGGTTTTGATGTCATCGGTCACGACCTTGATCAGGTAGTCAACTGCGCCTGTGATGCGCTCGCAGGTGACAACTTCCGGCCAGTGGTGCACCAGCTTGTCGAAAGTTTCCATGTTTTCCCGGCTTGGCACCGCAAGTTTGACGAAGGAGTAGGCGACAAAGTTGAGGCCAACCGATTCCCGGTCAATAATCGCAGTTATCTGACGGATTATGCCCTGTTCCTTGAGGCGTTTGATCCGTCGCCAGCATGGGGTCTGGCTCATGCCCGATTCCTTTGCGACTTCCGCAATGGAGAGTGAGGCGTCCCTCTGCAGGACACGAAGAACACGAATGTCGGACGGGTCGAGAAGATATTTGTCAGTCATCGGCCATTTTAGGAAATTTTATGCTGCCCCGGGGTGATTGGCCGTGACGATAGCACAGAAATTGCCCGAGAAAAGGATGATATTTATCTGCAGATGAGGTTGCCGGGGAGAGGCTAGCCCCCATACTGTTGGTTAGGAGGAAACTGGATGAATGTGCATATGCCAACCGTGACGCTCGAGGACAAATACGTCGCGACGCAAGGTCGGGTGTATCTGACCGGCATACAGGCGCTCGTCCGATTGGCACTTGATCGTGCACGTCTTGATCAACAGGCCGGTATGAAAACCGGCGGCTTCATTTCCGGGTATCGTGGGTCGCCGCTGGCGGGCTACGACACCGAATTGATGCGGGCCGACCGCCACCTCAAATCTTCAGATGTCGTTTTTAAGCCCGGTGTGAATGAGGAGCTTGGTGCGACGGCTGTTTGGGGCAGCCAGAAACTGCGCGGCGAAGGTGGCGTCGGGCGTGCGACCGACTATGACGGTGTATTCGGGATCTGGTACGGCAAGGCCCCAGGTGTGGACAGGGCAGGAGACGTTCTGCGTCAGGCCAACGCGTCCGGTACGGACAGGAATGGTGGTGTGCTTGCGCTGGCCGGAGACGATCATCTGGCAAAGTCTTCCATTCTGCCCGCGCAAAGCGAGTTCTATTTTGAACATGCAGAAATTCCCGTTCTCAATCCGGCCGATATCCAGGACGTTCTCGACTACGGTCTTCACGGGCTGGAAATGTCACGCTTCACCAGCCTGTGGACTGCACTGATCTGCGTTGCTGACACAATGGATGCGTCTGCGACGATCAACGTTTCTTCGGACCGGCTGAGACTGGTGCGCCCGCTCGACGGCGATCCACGGAAGGACTATCGCCAGAACCGCGACCTGATGCTTGGCAACCGGCTTGAAACAGAACGCCTGGTGCGCGATCTCAGGATCCCGGCCGCCCAGAACTACGTTCGCACAAATGGCCTCGACAGGATCACCTTCGGCAGCACCCGTCAGGTGAAACTTGGAATTGTCGCCTCCGGTAAAGCCTATCGCGACTTGCTTCAGGCACTGGATCTGATGGGCATAACCGAAGCAATGGCAAAGTCGATGGGGCTTGCGGTCTACAAGGTTGCGATGACCTGGCCGCTTGAACCTCTTGGTCTCAGAGAATTTGCGCGCGGTGCGGAACGGCTGTTGATCGTCGAACACAAGCGCGCCTTTATGGAAAGCCAGATCAAGGAAATTTCCTATCACTGGCCGGAAATGAGCCGTCCGGAGATCTGGGGCAAGCGACGTCCTGACGGGTCGCCCTTCTTGTCTGATGTTCTGGAACTGTCCGTTGCAGAGCTCATCGAAGGCTTGATGAAGTGGTTACCCGGCGATGTTGTCAGCGAAGAAATGAGCGCCGTTGCCAGCCGGATGACCCGCCAGGCCATGTGGGCACAAGGCCATGCGGAGCGAGCGGCCCGCATCCCATATTTTTGTTCCGGCTGCCCGCACTCAACATCCACCAAAACACCTGAAGGGTCCCGGTCGTTGCCAGGCATTGGATGTCACGCGATGACGGAGATGGCCGGTCGGACAACGGAAGGCCAGATCGCAATGGGCGGTGAGGGCGTTCTATGGGTCGGTCAGCAACCCTTCTCAGGCGATAGCCATGTCTTTGCTAATGTGGGTGACGGTACCTATTTCCATTCCGGCATTCTGGCTATCCGCCAGGCACTCGCCTCGAATGTGCCGATTACCTACAAGATCCTTTATAATGACGCTGTCGCTATGACGGGTGGTCAGAAAGTCGACGGTCAGTTGACCGTGCCGCAGATTACGCGCCAGCTTGAAGCGGAAGGCGTCGAGCGGATCGCGGTGGTTTCGGAAAATCCGGAGAACTATGGCTCCTGGACACCAATTGCCCCGGGTACGAAGGTGCACCATCGGGACGAGCTTATGGATGTTCAGGAAGAGCTGCAGACTTTTCCGGGCGTGTCCGTGATTGTTTATGATCAGACTTGCGCTGCTGAGAAACGCCGCAGGCGCAAGCGTGGTCAGTTTCCGGATCCGGACAAGCGCCTTTTCATCAATGACCGTGTCTGTGAAGGCTGTGGCGATTGCTCCGTCCAGTCGAACTGCCTGTCGGTGGAGCCACTGGCAACGCCGTTCGGCGAAAAGAGGGTCATCAACCAGTCAAGCTGCAACAAGGATTTCTCCTGCATTAAAGGATTTTGTCCTTCCTTTGTGGAAGTTGACGGGGCTGCGCTGAAAAAGCCCAAAAAGGCAGATGTCGATATCGATGCCCTGGTGAATACTCTCCCGCAGCCAGAGCTTGCTTCACTGGAGCGCACTCACAACACTCTCGTTGCCGGCATTGGCGGCATGGGCGTAACGACGATCAGCGCAGTGCTTGCCATGGCAGCGCATGTCGATGGCAAACAAGCCTCGACACTTGATATGACGGGGCTTGCCCAAAAGGGTGGGCCGGTGACATCTCATGTTCGTTTTGCTGCCAGCGACAGATCCATTGAAGGGCCCCGTGTTCCTGCTGCGAGCCTGGACCTTCTGGTTGCAAGCGACATGGTGGTTGCGACCAATGCAGATCAGCTTGCACTGGCACATCGCGGCCAGACCCTGACGGTTGCAAATACCAAGGTCGCGCCGACAGCCGAATTCGTTTTGAAACAGACGCTTTCGTTCGACGAACAGCGCATGGATACTGCGCTGCGCGAAGCGTCCGGAAAGTATCTCCCGCTGAATGCTGCAGATGTGGCCGAGAAGCTGCTGGGCGATGCCATCTACGCCAACATGCTTCTTGTCGGAATGGCCTATCAGAGCGGTGCCTTGCCGATTTCGGACTATGCGCTGGAAACGGCCCTGGAATTGAACGGGGCGGCCGTTGCCAACAACATCAAGGCTTTCCGGGCAGGGCGTGTGCTGGCTGCTGATGCGGAGCAGCTTTTGAAAGCACTGCCATCTGAGCACAAGCCAAGGCAGTTCACCCTGGACGAGAAGATCGCGTTCAATGCGGCGGAGCTGACGGCCTATCAGGATAGCGCATATGCAGCGCATTACCTTGCATTGATGGACAAGGTAAAGACAGCTGATGAAGCCCATGGTCCCGGCACCCTGCGCCTGTCCCAGACAATTGCCGACCTGCTTTACAAGGTGATGGCCTACAAGGACGAGTATGAAGTCGCGCGTCTTTATTCCGATCCGGCTTTCAAGGACAAGATTGCGCAGCGTTTTGAAAACCCGAAGAAACTGAAGGTTCATCTGGCACCGCCATTTCTGGCGCACCGCAAGGACCCCAAGACCGGCAGGCCGGAAAAGATCGCTTTTGGTCCATGGGTTTTTGGTGTTTTCGGGGTGCTTGCCAAATTCAAGGCCATGCGTGGCAAATGGTATGATCCGTTTGGCCGTACGCACGAACGCCGCGCCGAGCGTGCTTTGATCGCACAATATGAAAACGATATCGCAGACATCCTGAACAAGTTGCCGGACGGCAATTACGGGCTTTTGGTGGAAATCGCCCGTGTCCCTGACCTTGTTCGTGGATTCGGAGCGGTGAAGGAAGCAAACTTCCAAAAGGCCACTGAAAAGCGTCAGCAATTGCTGGAACAGCTGAATAAATCCGGAGATGGCGGCAGCGACAAGGCCGACAATGCTAAAGAATTTCTGGCCGCTGCAGAATAATTGGATGTTGAGGCCGATTGTGAGACTGGCTAGCCGCGCCGGTTTCAGGCGTGAACGTTTGAGCTTGGGAACAACCGTTCAGCGATAGCCTGCTGGCAATCACCCGCTCGAACGCGTGCGGTTGCCTGCAATCCCAAGCCCCAGTCGATCAATTTGTTTGTGCCCCGAGCGGTCGTGCGGGCGAGAAGGGTTTGCTCTGGTGCCAGCTGCTTTGGAGCGAATGGCTTCTTCACGTGTGGGTTAAATCATCAGGCGGCCCTGAACCCTGAATTGCGTAAAATCCCAAGTCGGTCTCATTTTTTTCGCAGTATTTTTCGACTATTTTTATGCCTTGATTTTCCGGATTTTGGGCAAGTTGAAATGGGTAAGTTCATTTTTCTCAGTGATTTACAGGCGTTCCGTAAAATCTAAATTGAATTCGTGCAAGGTTTTACAAAAAGACAATTACATTCTCGAAATGTGTGTTTTGCACTTCTTTAAATCTCGACGTCATCTTCGCTACCAACGCCAAATCGGCAAAAATTTGAGAATTGGTATCGAAGTATGACAGAAGCGTTGAAAACAGAACTGGTGAACTTTTCGGAGCTGACTGGTGAAGCTGGCAGCGCCCGTCGAGCGGAGCTGGCGCGGCACGTTGCGACCTTGTTCGCATTAACGTCGGACCGCTGTTCCGACGAGCAGGTCGATATCTATGACTCGGTGCTGTTGCGACTGGTTGACATGGTGGAGTCCGAGGTTCGGCGATACGTCGCTGAGCAGATGTCGAGCCTGAGGCGCGGTCCGGAGGAAACGATCCGCCGCCTTGCAGATGATGACATTGAAGTTGCCGAACCCATTCTGGTGAGATCTACGGTCCTGCGCGATACCGATCTGATCAAGATCGCTGAGAAACGTGGCAACGCGCACCTTTTTGCCATGGCGCAAAGAGAAGTTCTGACAGAGTCTCTTACAGATGTGCTGGTGGAAAAAGGGGACTTGAAGGTTAAGCGGAAGGTTGCCAGCAACGATGGGGCAAGCCTTTCAAATGCGGCCATCAATGCACTGATCAGCGATGCGACTTCGGACGCGACATTGCAATTGTCTCTGAGTGAGCGCGCGGACCTTGCTGAAAACCATATCTCCAACCTGATTTCGGTGGCCAGTGAGGAAGTCAGAAAAAAGCTGAATGCGGCCGGCCGGGGTAAGGATGCTGAGCGTCTGGACGAAGCCGCAGATATTGCCGCACAGCGTATGTCCAACCAGTATTGGCTTGGACGCTATGATTTCGAAACCGCTCGCAGCCGTGTGCTGATGCTGGCAAAACGCGGCATGGTCAACGAGGCGGCCTTGCGCCGGTTTGCCTCAGAAGACCGGTTTGCCGAAGTGGTGGCGACATTCGCCTGGCTGGTCAGGTGCGGCGTTGAGGAAGTCAGTCACTGGATGGTGCGTCCCGATCCTGAACCCTTCGTGATCCTGGCCAAAGCCTCTGGATTTTCCTCTATCACCATAAGTTCGCTTTTGAGCATTGGCCCGTGGCGGCACCGCCTGACACCTGAATCGCGCAGCGATGCAATGTCTCTGTTCGAGCGCATGACCATTGCAGAGGCCAAACGCAAGATGGCGCATTGGAATTTGAACGTCCTGCACTGAATCGTAGATATATCCAGTACCTTGACAGCACTGGAGGGCCCGGTTCCTTGGAACCGGGCCCTTATCTATTGCTGCGGGAACAACTTGTTACACTTGGTTTCTTTTATTAATCACGGAACCGTGCTTAACAGGGGCTGTTTACTTTTATGAATCGTTACGGGGCTGAAATGCGTTCTTTTTCCCATCCGTCTTTTCAATTCAACTTGAAAAGACATCCTCTAACGTTGGCCGTTTTCGTTCTGGCTGCGATCCTGATTACGGGTTTTGCCGGCGGCCTCGGCGTTTCAGCTTCGCACGCCCAGGGCATCACCGGTGTCATTTCTTCCATGTCCGCGTCAAAGGATGCTGACACGGCAGAGACGTCGGAAGACGGCACAGAGGCCACCGATACTGCTGCCGCGCGCGAAGCGGCCGAGCATAGCGAAGGCGAGGGTGTTCTGGCCAACATCGACGAGTTTGCCGATGAAGCGGTCGCGGCACGTGATGTATTCAAGACGATCCTAGGTGAAATTCCGGTTATTCATCAGACAATGTTGGCTACCTTGCGGGCAGAAGGCGAAGGCCAGGGTTTGAGCTGGATCCCGGTTGCTCTGATTGACATTGTTATCGCGGTTGTACTGGGGCAAGCGGCGTCCTTTCTGCTTGCGCGTTGGGGCCGCAGACAATTTGCGGGCATGTACCGGGCCGATGTCTATTCCCGGTCCGACAAGATCATCTACCTCTATCTGCGTGCCATACTGATGATCGTCGGTGTCGTGCTGTTTTTTGCTGTCGCAGCCATGGTGTTCCTGGCAATAGGCAGCGGACTTGAATCCGCTAATGAAACGGCAATGGTGGCCTTCGGTGTCATTTCCGTCTTTATGGCCCTCAAGATAATCTGGCTCAACCTTTTGGTTCCGGACGCGGCCAGCCATCGATTGTTGGCGCTGTCCGACAAGGAAGCCGGGGGCCTTTACCGTTTGCTCCTGATCGGTTCAGGTGTTTCGCTTACGGCCGTTGCCTTCTGTCTCTGGATGGAGCGGCTCGGGCTGAATGAAGATGCGCACAAGATCGCACTGATCGGGGCCTCGGCACTTTCAATGATCATCCTTATCGGGATTGCGCTTGTGTACCGCAAGGTCATTGGCAGACTGATCCGAGGCGAGGATGAAAGCACAACGTCCTTGTGGCGGCGGGTTCTGGGGAATGTCTGGCACTATGTCGCGATATTCTATTTCATCGTGGCTTGGGCAATCTCGGCCGTTCGAATTCTGCTGGACCTGCCGGATGCGACGGGCCTTGTAGGAGCCCCGCTTCAGGTGCTGCTGCTTGCAGCCATTGCCTACGGCATCCTGATCCTGATCATTGATCGACTGTTGTTGCCCCGCCTTGATACAGCGGACGCGCAGGCCAAGATTGCGGAAGACATCAAGCGCGCTGAGGAAAGCGAAGGCACCGAAGATGATCCGGAAAGCGCGCTGGCTCAGGCGAGGGCTGAAGCGGCGGAACGCGAAGCACTGCGCACCCCGTTCCGGAACCTTTTCGACCGTGGTGCAGCAATCCTGGTGCTGTTCGGCTCTTTGGATCTTCTGGCCAACATGTGGGGTGTGCCTCTTGCCGGCAGCGGCTCGCTGATCGGATCTTTCGTTGAGGTCCTGCTCGTGATGTTCCTCGGCTACATGGCTTACGAAGCTGTCAAGATCGTCATAGACCGTCAGATCGCCAAGGAGTCCCCTGCAGACAAGGATGAGGAAGCTGAAGTCGGCGGCGCGGGAGAAAGCCGGATCGCGACACTGTTGCCGATCTTCCGCAACTTCCTGCTGATTACAATCGTGGTGATTGCGGCCATGGTGGTGTTGGCGGAACTCGGTGTAAACATCGCGCCGCTCTTTGCAGGTGCCGGTGTTGTCGGTCTTGCCATTGGCTTTGGCGCTCAGACCCTGATCCGGGACATATTCTCAGGTGCGTTCTACCTGATCGACGACGCGTTCCGGAAAGGCGAATACATTGATATCGGCAGTGCCAAAGGTGTGGTTGAAAAGATCTCGATCCGCTCGATGCAGCTTCGTCACCACCGTGGTGCGCTGACGACGGTTCCCTTTGGTGAAATCCAGCAGGTGGAAAACTTCTCGCGCGACTGGGCCGTGATGAAGCTTGCATTTCGGGTTACCTATGACACCGATGTCGACAAGATGCGCAAGATCATCAAGAACTTCGGCAAGGAACTTCTGGACGACGAGTATTACGGTCCGATGTTCCTGGCGCCGCTGAAGTCGCAAGGCATCCTATCCATGGAAGATTCCGCGATGATCGCGCGTGTGAAATTCACCACCAAACCCGGCAAGCAGTTCGAACTTCGCAAGGTCGTCTATGCCGGGCTCAGGGACCTGTTCGAGCAAAACGGTATCAAATTCGCGCATCGTCAGGTCACGGTTCGTGTCGCCGGTTCAGGCGAAGAAGAAAACGGACAGATTTCGCCCGAAACTGCCAAGGCGGCGGCGCAGGCCGCGCTTGCGGGCGGCGCTGCCCACACCACTTTTGACGACCTGGTAGCCGGAGAGGATGGCCAGGGGGCGGAGGATCAGCTCTAGCAACGGCTCCTTGGACTGAACACGCGTGCTGAAGCGCGATAGCAATGCTATGCTTCAGCTTGCGGGTTCCAGGATCGGGGAAAACATGCTGATACGAGCGCTGGTTTACACAACATTGCTTTTTGCATCGACGGGCTTTGCCTTTGCCGGGCCTGTTCAGGACAAGGCTGCGCAAGCCGAGGCTGCCTTGAGCGAGGACAAAGGAGCAGAAGCGGTCGCGCTGATGCGTGAGGCGATTTTCGAAGTCTGGAAACAGGCCCCTTTGTCGATCCCGACTGCGACCTTCGTCACGGCGCCTGCGGACGGTTATGGCATTTTTACGCCGAGACCTGACAACAGTTTTCCCGTTGGCGAAACGTTGCTGGTCTACCTGGAACCGATAGGATTTGACTGGAAAGCCGTTGACGGGTTTTACACCTCTCTTTTGACAGTCGACTTCGACCTGACGTCACCGGACGGAAAAGTGCTTGCCGGTCAAAAAGGGTTTGGCAAATTCGACTTCAAGAGCCATGTGCCGAACTCGGAGTACATGGCCAATCTGACACTGAATGTCAGCGGCGCACCAGCGGGAGACTATGTGCTGGTTTTGACCGTGAATGATGAAAATGGTGGTGGCTCGGCCAAGGTTCAGCTGCCGTTTTCAATCCAGTAAGAAGCAGCTCGTGCGCGACAACGCCATATGGCTGCCGATTTCAGTATCTGGCACATGGACCTTGTAGCTGAAATCCGATATCGGTCCCGCACTCGAATTGTCTTGGAAACGGTATGCAAATTGGATTTCAGGCGGGCGCCCTCAACGAGCGCGGCATGAGTGTGGCACTTTTTGATTATGCTCGCGGGGTTCAGAAGTGTCTCGGCCATGAAGCGGTTGTCTTCCATAGTGAGGCCAAGAGCGCACCTGCCGTTGTTGAAAAATTCAGCAAGGAACTGCGTCTGGTTGCAATGCCTATTGACCAGGATCCGTTGCGCTTCACAGAATCCTATTCCTTGAATTTTTGTTATTACATTCGCGACGGGAGGACGGACCAGCTGAATGTAGCCGCGGAGCGGTCGGGTGTTCATGCCGTCTTTCGTCACTTCGATCCTCATGGCGACGTTTATGCTTACGTCTCCGACTGGATGAGTGATTGGATGACGGGCGGCAAGGCGCCGTCTGTACCTCACATTGTGGATCTGCCGGAAGCGACTGGCGACATGCGAGCTGAGCTGGGTCTTGATCGTGATGCTTTTGTGGTTGGCCGGTATGGCGGCTTCGATCAGTTCAATCTCGAATTTGCACATCTGGCAGTGAGAGAAGCGCTGCAGCAGCGGTCCAATTTGCATTTTCTCTTTGTGAACACCGATGCTTTTATCGAGCACCCGCGGGTGATCTTCCTGCCGCCGATTGTCGAACCTATCGAAAAGGCGCGCTTCATTGCGACTTGTGATGCCGGGTTGAACGCCAAGAAAATCGGCGAGAGCTTTGGGTTGGCAATTGCGGAGTTTCTGATGTTCGGCAAGCCTGTCTTCAGCTGGGCAGGGGGCATGGATCAGAACCATGTTGCCATGAGCCCCAGGAAAGAATGGATCTATCGGACACGCCGTGAGCTGGTTCGTCTCCTGGTTGACTTTTCACCGTCTGCGGAAGACGGAGATGTGGCGAGGCAATCTGTTGAGCGGTATCGGCCGGAGCCGGTAATGGCACGTTTTGACGATGTTTTTCTTTCCGGAAAATATCCGTCGAGTGATCTCACGCTGGATCCGGTATTCAAAGCCAAACGGTTCCTTCAGGAAAAGGCGATGCGGGCCAAGTTCAGACTGTGGAAGAGCATTTGAACATGAAACTTTTTGACTGCTTCGTCTTTCACAACGAATTCGATCTTCTCGAAATCCGCCTTCGGGAAATGGGTGAACACGTCGACTGCTTTGTTCTGGTGGAAGCAAACCAGACTCAGCGTGGTGGAGAAAAGCCTTATTATTTCGCCGAGAACAGGGACCGGTTTGCGCCTTGGGCGGATAAGATCATCGACCTCCAAATCTCTTTTCCGGAAGAACTTCCACCGGCACTTGGTGTCTACAAGAACCGGCGGAAAAAGGACTGGGAGCGTGAAAACTTTCAACGCAATTGCATCGCCCGGGCGCTGGAACAGCTTTCCGGCGACGATCTTATCCTGCTATCTGATGTTGATGAAATTGTACGCTCTGACGTGCTGGCACGGGTGTTGGAGCAACAGCTCTTCAGGAACAGGTTGCTGGTTTTCGAGCAGAGTTTGCACAAGCACCATCTCAACCGGATCGTGCCGGGAAAGACCTGGTTGCTCGGGTCGAGATTGATTGAAAAGAAGTATTTCACCACGCCGCAGCAACTGCGCCGAACCAAGGCGCGCATGACCAAGAAAGCTTTCGTTCCTGATTTTCTGACCCAGCCATTCCTGCGTGTGCGCAATAACAACCTGACGGGCATCAGCCGTCCTGTGCGAATTATGAAGGATGCAGGCTGGCATTTTTCCTCAATGGGTGGCCTGAAAGCCTTTCAGACCAAACTGGCATCAGTGGTTCATGGCCAGACGGTCGACACCAGCGACATCCAGAGACTTTACGAGCAAGAGCTGACCGGCACTGAACTTACTCCTTTGACCGAGTTGCCCGGCTGTGTTCAGGAGGGCCAGTTCAATCATATGCTTGCGCCAGTTGACCGGGTTGAAACGACCTAATGTCATCGCGAACCGGATCACTCGAATTCCGTTTATCTGATCGCTCTATCTTGCTTAGTGACTTCGAAAAGCGAAGGCGATGCTTCCCTGTGCAGCTGGCTATGAGAGTATTATCTCTATTATTTCAATAATCTACGCGAGTTGGGCGCGATAGCTGGTAACATTCGTTTCTGTTTCAAATGTGAAATGAGAAAAATATGACTTTTTGAGTCGACTTTCTTCTAAGCTTCAGATACCCAGAACCCGTACACAATCCATACGGAGACCGCCATGTCTATCAAGACACAAATGTGCGGCTTCCTTGGAGCTATTGCAGCCAGCGTTCTTTTTCTTTCGCCAGCAACCGATGCACAAGCTGAAGCCTTGACGTTCACCGACATCGCGGGACGCGAAGTCACCCTCCCTGAATTGCCGGACAAAATCATACTTGGCGAAGGCCGGATGATGTACGGGATCGCTCCCCTGATCGATGGCAATCCTTTCGAAAAAATCGTTGGCTGGAAAAACGATCTGGTTCAATACGACCCGGATGCCTTCCGCAAATACGAAGCTGTCTTCCCTGAAGACGCCGCGCGCATGATTGACTTCGGCAATCCTTATGCCGGCGAGTTCAGCATTGAAGCAGTTCTGGAAGCTGAAACCGACCTGGTGCTTCTCGACGTGGGCAACCTGTTCAAGGCCGAAGAGACCGGTCTGATCGAAAAACTCGGCAATGCCGGCGTTCAGGTTGCCTTCATCGACTTTCGGCGGAATGCGACGGAAAATGCCATTCCTTCGATGCTGATCCTTGGCCGAATTTTCGGCGAAGAGAAAAAAGCCGCCGAATTCATCGATTTCTACATCGCACAGATGCGGAAAGTGACCAATATCGTCGACACGATACCCGCTGAAGATCGGCCCCTGGTCGTTGTTGAAAATGCCGCCGGTTGGCAGACTGACTTTTGCTGCTGGTCCTTTGGTCCTTACAACTACGGGCGTTTCGTGGAACTCGCCGGGGGTAAGAACCATGCTTCAACGCTCGCAAATGCCTATTCGGTTGAACTGAACCTGGAAGGGATCATCGAAGCTGATCCGGATGTAGTTTTCGGGACCGGTGCGAACTGGAAAGAAGCGAAACCGGAAGTCACCTCAACGCTGCTCGGTTACGAAGGTGATCCGGAAGTCAACAGCGACCGGCTTGCAGCGCTTGCGGCTCGCCCTGGCTTTGCCGATTTGCGCGCGGTGAAAGAGGGCCGATTCCATTCGGTCTATCACCAGTTCTACAACTCGCCTTACCATTTCATTGCGATTCAGGTTCTGGCCAAGTGGCTGCACCCGGAAGACTTTGAAGACCTGGACCCTGAGGCGACATTCAAGGAATTGCACGACCGGTTCCTGCCGTATGACCTGTCAGGCCAGTTCTGGATTTCTCTCAAAAACTAGGACCTTAAAAGTCCTCGGGCTCTGCGGTGAACCATACCGCAGGGCCTGATTTATCAGGTGTCTCATGTCTGAAATTACTCCGCCTTCCAGCGAGGCGTTGTTGCTGGTGCGCGGCTATAAACGCCGGTCCATGCAGCGTGTTGCCTTGGTTCTGCTTGCCTTCGCCGTGCTTGCCGTACTGGTGATTGTCGACGTGACCACGGGACCGGCAAATCTCTCAATTTGGCGAACCGCCGAAGTCATCTTTGACCGTTCGATCGCAACACCCAAAGAAGACGTCATTATCTGGCAATTGCGACTTCCCGTGGCGATCATGGCCGTAGCGGTCGGAGCGATGCTTGGCGTTGCCGGCGCCGAAATGCAGACGATTTTGAACAATCCGCTTGCCGATCCCTTCACGCTCGGTCTCAGCTCTGCGGCGGGGTTTGGCGCAGCTCTGGCAATTGTGCTTGGGTGGTCGGTCATCCCAGGTATCGGCGGATTGTTTGTTTCGGTGAATGCATTTGTGTTCGCAATGCTGACCTCAGGTGCGCTCTTTCTTTTTACGCGATTGCGCGGGGTGTCGCCCGAGGCGATGATCCTTGTCGGGATCGCGATGCTCTTCACCTTCAATGCCCTCCTTGCGTTTCTACAATATGGCGCATCTGAAATTCAGTTGGCCCAACTGATTTTCTGGCAGTTGGGGTCCCTGGCGCGTGCCACGTGGGCGAAAGTGGGGGTTTGCTTCCTCGTTTTGGCGTTAATCCTTCCATGGTTCATGTACCGCTCATGGGCTTTGACCGCACTTCGCATGGGCGAAGACAAGGCGGCAGCACTTGGCGTGAATGTCAGCCTTTTGCGGATCGGTGTTTTGGCAGGTGTTTCACTGCTGTCGGCCGTTGCCGTGTCTTTTGTCGGTGCAATTGCCTTTGTCGGTCTCGTCGGACCTCACATTGCCAGGATGATCGTCGGTGAAGACCAGCGTGGCTTCCTGCCTTTGTCTGCCCTGTGCGGAGCGCTCATTCTCTCCGGCACATCCATTGCGTCCAAAGCGATTTCGCCCGGAATTGTCTATCCGATCGGCATGATCACGTCTCTCATCGGAATCCCGTTCTTCATTCTTTTGATCCTTGGTCAACGCAAAAGGCATTGGCAATGAGTGGGCTGTCTGCTGAAGGCCTGAGCTTTTCTTATGGATCTCGGCAAATCTTCAATCAGATCGATGTCGGACCGGTAAAAAGCGGCCAATTGACAGCCCTTATCGGACCTAACGCTTCCGGCAAATCGACCCTGTTTCGTCTGATTGCCGGATTGCTATCAGTTGAAACCGGCAAGGTGCAGCTCGGCGAAACCGATCTGACTTCGCTGTCCACGCGAGCACGGCTCAAACGCGTCTGCTTCATGCCGCAGTTTTTCACGGCAAACGCTGCATTGACCGTTTTCGACGTTGTCATGATGGCTCACAAACAATTGCAAGGCTGGCGCGTCAGCGAGGCGGACATGATCGCTGTCGGGACTGCGCTTGAAGCGGCCGGCATCGGCCACCTCGCGGAGGCTTATGTGAGTGAACTGTCCGGTGGGCAGTCTCAAATGGTCTCTGTGGCCCAGGCATTGATCCGGAACTCGGATGTTTATCTCTTCGATGAACCGACATCTGCGCTTGATCTTCGACACCAACTGGAAGTGCTGCGGCAGATCAGGTCAGCGGTTATTGCCAGAAATGCGATTGGAATTGTCGCCCTTCATGACCTGAACCTGGCAGCGCGTTTTGCCGACAATCTCATTCTGCTGGGCAAAGGGCGGATCCTGGCACAAGGCAGTCCTGCTGAAGTGCTGCGAAAGCAATCCATTGCAGACATCTATGGGGTCGCCATTGAAACCACTACCGGTCCCAGAGAGGAGATCGTCGTTCATGCTTACCCGTCGTAATTTTGTCCTTTCGCTGACCGCACTGGCAGGCGTCGGTCCGGCATTGGCGTGTCCTGCGCCCAAGGCTGACGGAACGTCGCATGGCATCTTGATGCTAAATGCCGACTGCGGTGATCCGGGCAATCCGAATGTCTTTGAACCTGCGATCCTGCACATAAACACAGGTGACAGTGTCACTTTCGTTCCGACGGATGCCGGGCACAACTCGGCATCAAAACGCGGCATGATTCCGGACGGGGCCGAGCCCTGGAACGGCGCGATCGATGAAAGACTGACAATCGAATTCAATGTTCCTGGAATTTACGGCCATATCTGTGTGCCGCATTACGAGTGGGGCATGGTCGGTCTGATCGTTGTTGGCCAGGACTTATCCAACTTAAAGGCTGCCAAGAAGGTGAGGCACCCGGGCAGTGCCCGAAAGGTCTTTCGTTCTCTATTGAAAGAGCTGGAGGCATAACCGGTAACCATGGTCACTCAACTGATCAATACGTGGACACGTGAGCCGCTTGAAGAAAGCGGCATGACAGCTGAACATACCTGGATCTGGCGGGAAATGATCTCTGCGATCGATGAGCAGGATCTAAGCGGGCAGAAGGTTCTGGACTTCGGCTGCAACCAGGGCGGTTTCTTGCGGCTGCTGTATGATCAACGGCCTTTCGCGTCGGGTGTTGGTGTCGACCTTGCCCAAAAGGCTGTCGATATCGCTGAAGCTCGGAAAGACGGGCGACCGATTGACTACCGTGCCACTTCGGATCTGGCCGAACTCGGTGAAATATTTGATTTGGCCTTCAGCCATGAAGTCATCTATCTGATTGAAGATCTTGCCAGGCATGCGGAGCAGATTGCCAGTGTCCTGAAACCGGGCAGCAATTACTATGCCGTCACCTGTTGCCACAAGGACAGTCCATTGTGGGCTTCTTGGAGGCCAAGAATCCAGGCCTTTTCAAATATCAATGTGCCCGATCATGGTGTTGCAGACATTGCAGGTGCTTTCCGGGCTCACGGCTTTGACGTCGCCGTTAGCCGGTTTCTGGCATCGGCCTTGGTCCCGTTGGAAGGACCGAACGACTATTTTCAAAGCGACGTTGAACGGCTCGATTGCTACGCAAATTGGAAACTGATGTTTCGGATGAGGCGGTTATAAGAGAGTTTGGCTGCAGGTCGTAACGAAGGATTTTGCTGTTCTGCCGATCAGCAACTCGGTGCACTGATATCACTGAGCGTTCTGAATGCAGCTATTTCGCCACTGATTGCTCAATGGTTCTCACAAAGTCCCTGAAGGTCAATTGGGCCTTTTCCTGATCTCGCGGACTGAACACGTCATCCTCAAGAACACAGCCGAACTCTCTTTCGACGGCCATCACAATGCCGATTGCGTCAAGGCTGTCGGCTCCCAGTTTTGCCAGTGTCGAGTTGGAGGAGATAATCCATTCGGCGATATTTAGTGTCTTGGCGACAACTGTTTTGGTGCGCGCTTCAATATCAGTCATTGGAATCGACATGGGAACTTTACGGAAAGGAGTGCACCGCTTAGTTCCTCCGATGACCTTACGCAAGGTCCTACACCTAAAAATTGAACCGTGACGCGAACTTGGGTTGCTTTTTCTTTCCAGTCGCCGCCTGAAACCCCATGAAACCGGCCAGAATGAAGAATGGCATTGGAACTTGTGTCACGCAAAATATTTAGGGGATAGGCTTGTGATCAGAGGCTGGAAAGTTGTCTTCAACATCCCAGCTAGGCTCAGCTGAAGATCCCACAGTACCGGATTCCAACAATCCCTATGTACGTGCAATGCTGGCTGCCGCTCTGTGCGCTGGGCAAGGCAGATTTCACGAGAAGAAATGGGAATAAAACCAGTCGCGTGTCTTGTCGTTTGCAGGCAACAAGGTCTCCAGTCGCAGGTCATCGAGTGCGGCATCAGCGCTCATGCCTATGGTCGCGATCAGTGAGAACATCTCAAGTTCAACGTTTTCGAAATTGAACCTGATTGTCAAAACCGGAGCATTTGTCGCTGGGCGCGGACCCTCCAACAGCCCCGCGACACCTTCCAGTGCCGCGAGTTCTTTCAGGAGTGCCTGCGCTTCCTTGTCATGTGGCCGTCTTGCCACCTCCAATTCCAGCATTCTTATCAGGGCTCTCGAGGTATCTTCCCAGTTCGAAATGCAGTTGCGCAGCTGTCCCGGTGACAGGATTTCACGCAAGAGGTTCGGATCACCGCGCGCACCTGCCATGGAAAAGAACCTCTTTGCAGGCTCATTGGCCTTAACGAGGTTCCAGATCCGGTCGATCGAGACCGCAGGGAAGGGAGCGTGACCTCTCAGGACATGATCGATAGAGGCATCGACGGCTTTCTGTGTTTCACCGTCCCACCCGTGGAGTGAAGACCTTGCTGCAAACCCGGCAGACAGAAGCATCGCGTCGACCTCAGCGGCAGGCATTTCGAGCGCTTCAGCCAATTGTGCGATGGCGAACCGGCTTGGGTTGGAGCGGCCGGTTTCAAGAAAGCTGATGTGCCGTTGTGACATTCCGGATTGAAGCGAGAGCTCCAGCTGGCTGAGTCTGCGGCGCTGCCTCCAGGATTTCAAAAATCCGGGAAACGCCGGATCGGAGATGTTCAGATTATGTTGCATGGCGCGATTGTGCACGCATCGCATGCCAAGGTCGATTACCTACGACGTAATTGAGTTGATGTCTCAGATCGTCAAGTTCAGGGCCACCCCTAACTGACGAGAGGTTACACAATGGAACATTCGAAAACGGCGCGGGCCTTCCTCGGAATGAATGCCGCATTTTCGTTGCTGACGGGTGCGGCTCTTCTAATCGCTGCAGGGCAGTTTGCGGAATTGCTGTTTGCCAACGAAGCGGCATGGCAAAGCTGGACGCTGCGTATTCTGGGTGTCGGCTTGATACTCTTTGGCGTTGATCTGATCTTCTTGGCCACGGACCGTTTTACTACAAAAGCACAGGTGACCTTGATCAGTTTTTTGGATTCGGGTTGGGTTCTTGGTAGCGCTTTTTTGCTTGTATTTGCCGGATCGCTCTTTACCGACACAGGCGCGATCCTTGTTGCTGTAGTGGCCGCATTTGTTACATTTTTTGCGGTCGGGCAGTATCTGGGTGCGCGAAAAATTTTAGCGCCTCTCAGTCAGGCTTCGGTGACAATGTCCGGCGGAAAAATACTGGCCAAGGTCAGCCGCAAAGTGGATGCATCACAGGATATCGTCTGGCGGGTCATGAGCGATCACCCCGGTTATGCGGATGTCGCCGACAATATCTCTAAGGTCGAGGTGGTTGAAGGAGATGGCATCGGAATGCAGCGCCGCTGTTATGGCCCGAAAGGAGAAAACTGGCTCGAAACCTGCGACTATTTTGAAGCCGGTCGGGGCTTTGGGTTCCGGATCCACACGGAAGCCGATGATTATCCTTACCCGATTTCCGATCTGCATGGGGAATGGGTTGTCGAGAGCAATGGAAACGGTTCGGAATTCGCGATCAATATCGAGGCAGAACCCAAAGGCAATTTCCTGGTTCAAACCTTGTTCAAGACCATGGCCAAACGGCAATTCAAGGCGGTCTTGGCTGATCTCGCCGATGCCTGGGCTGCGCGAATGGAGCGGGAAGCCCGGGCGTGACATGAGGTTGCCCCTGTCAGCAAGGCGATGAATGTGTCGCCTTGCCGATCCTCGGCATTCTTGCATTCTTGAAGACGCTCTCTTTTGGTTTGTGCTCAGCTGGAATGAACTCAAAAGGCTCTGATCGGGTTGACTGCGGATCATTATGTGAACAGGTTCGATACATGAGATTTGCCGCCATTGCCGATATTCATGGAAACTCGGATGCTCTGGAAGCGGTTCTTTCCGACATCGATGCCCTGGGAATTTCCACGGTGGTCAATCTTGGTGATCATCTGAGCGGGCCACTGGACGCCCGCAGGACGATCGAGCTTCTGATGGAGCGCATGTATCCTTCGATCCGTGGCAACCACGACAGATGGTTGATTGAACAAGACCCGTCGGAGATGGGGGCTTCCGACAGGGCAGCCTATGAACAGCTGGCAAAGCACCATCTTGACTGGCTGAAGGCACTGCCGTCTTCGCTCACCTTGTTTGATGAAGTGCTGCTTTGTCACGGAACACCTGCCAGCGATGTCAGTTACTGGCTGGAAAGGGTTGAGGCGGACGGCCGTGTCAGATCTGCCACGATCGATGAGATCGAGGCGGAAGCTTCTGGTATCGATGCCAAACTTCTGCTTTGTGGCCACACGCATATCCCAAGATACGTTCGATTGCGGGACGGGCGGCTGGTACTCAATCCAGGAAGCGTTGGCTGCCCGGGCTACGACGATGACACGCCGGTTTATCATCAGATGCAAACCGGTTCACCAAATGCATCTTATGCAATTGCGGAAAAGCCTGGCGGCGACTGGCTCGTCACGTTTCGCTCAGTTCCCTATGACAATCGGCGTATGGTCGAGATGGCAAAGCAAAAGGGACGGAACGAATGGGCCGATGCCCTGTCGACTGGCTGGATCGGGTCTTGATGTCGTCGTGATGAACCTCGATCTCCAACAACGTTTGGTTCGGTTTTATTCGTCACTGAAAACAATACGTTAACTCTGGGATGACGCAGAAAGGCCTTTCATCGGTCGGAAAGCAGCCTCCATGTTGACTGACAATTGCGATCCGGACAGTTTTGGCTTCAAGGAGCGTTTTGGCGTTTCTTTGAAGAGCGCACTGATTGTCATCAGCACCAGATCCGGGAAAGAAGTTGACCATGAACAGGACATTTGATGCTGAGCGCCTGGATGTTCCTGATCTCCTGCAGCGGATGCCGGAGGGGTCCTCTCTTTCAGTCAACACGATCCGCAAAGCCGACATGAAGCGCCTCAAGGGCATGGATCAGCTGCCGCTGGCGTTTTTGGGACTGCGCTGGCTGTCCGCACCTGACCTGACAAATGTGCCTTTGCCGCCTTCGCTGAAGGAGTTAAGGATCTGGCATTCCAACAAACTCAAATCGCTGGATGGCATAGAAGTCGCGACGGGTCTTGAGAAGCTTGATCTTCGGGAAAACGGATTGCTGGAAAACGGGTCGGCTGTTCGAAACCTTCCAAAACTGCATAGCCTTTCCATCGAAGGCGGAAATTCTTCGCGGCAAAAAGTTGAAACTCTGAGTTTTCTGGAAGGGCTGCCACTGGAGCATTTGAGCCTTGTCGCTGTCGAAGGGCGTTCATTGGATCTTGGACCAGTTGCCCGCCTGCCGAAATTGAAGAGTCTCGATGTTCAGGGGCAGGAGTTTCCTTCGGTCGAGCTGGCCAAGGTTGCCGCGTCATTCCCCTGGTTCCTCGATCAGCTTTTGGATCTGCCGGAGTGCTCCATCAACGGGATGGCCTGCAAAAAATGCGGTGGACGCAAGAAAGAGCTTTTTATCAAGGAAGCGAAAGGCTTGTGGTGCCCTGATTGTGAAGCAGCTGGACTTGAAAAAGCGCTGACCGGTTTTCAAGAACTGGTCGCTGGTGCTCCGTGACAGGCCGTTTCAGCACCTTGAGCGACAGTCTATATGAAGCGTGCGATCTCCTCGATATGAATGCTCGCACAATCGACAAGCGGAAACGGAGACGTTTCGGGGCTCATGATGGCATTCAGATCCGTGCCGCCCAACAAAACAGCTTCAGCGCCATCGGAAATTAGTCTCTTGCCGGCTTCCAGAAAGACCTTGTGCAAGGCATCAGTCGGCTGGCCGGTTCGGGCAAGGGTGATGTAAGCTTCGTGAACCTGGTGCAGACTGTCGCCACCCGGCGCTCGTACGTCCACAGGTGCGAGTTTCCCATACATGGCCGAACTCATGACAGTTTCGGTTCCAAGTATGCCAACTGTCTGCATACCATTTTCCTGCAACCAGCTTGAAAGAACCTTTGTCAGGTCAATCACCGGCAGAGCAGATATTTCGGTGAATCGGTCAATACAGAAATGACCTGCAATTGATGTCACCACGACGTTTTGTGCTCCTGCAGCGGCGAGGCGATCCGTCAAGGTTGCATAGATGGCGCATTGCGCAGCTTCATTGTTTCCGATCAGGTTCGCCAGCAGCGTTGAAGTGTCCGCATGAACGATCGTCAGCTCCAGGTCCTTTTTGATCGCAGCAGCAGCTCCAATGAGTTTTCGGTAATAGAAGTCGGTTGCCGCCGGTCCAATCCCTCCGATCAATCCGATATGCATGTTGGCCGATCCTTCCTGTTCCGCTTTGCGCAGTTGAAACCGAATTCAAGTCAGAGACGAAAATGTGACCTGTCTGCCTTCCTGTCAAAACGACCGGTGCTTCAGATCCGCCAAGGGCCAGTCAGCTTTCACGGCTGCGCCTTCATAAAGGCTATTAAGGAAGGACAAGATCTCCTTCGCAGGATCGTCGGCATTTCGTGCGTCTTCGTATTTCAATATGGCGAGAGCCCCGCCGTTTTTTTCCGCCCAAAAGGCGCTGCCGGGTTGAAGCGCAATCTGGTTCATCTCCGCCGGTTCCGGATAGGCATAGCCGTAGAGTGCCGGTTCCTGAAAACTGTCATCGCCCGGCCAGAAACCAATCGATATGACCTCATGAGAATAAGCTTCCTTGTCGGCCTGTGTTCCACCTTCAAGCGGGTGTGCACGTCCTGAGAAGCGCGTCACGACAAGATCGAACGAGTGCCAATAAAGCTGAACAGGTGTTTGCTTGCCGACGAAACTGGTCCTGTAGGTTTCGAACGTGCTTGAGATCCGGCACAGCGCGCGCCAGAAATCCGAAACAGCTTGCCGGTCATATGCGCGGGGAGCATGGTCTTCGGGGAAGGGGACAGTCGATTTGTTGTCATAAGGCTTGCTGACGATTTTTACAGGGACCTCAAGATCGTCCAAACGCGAGAACAGTGCCTCATAGAAGGCTGCCACTGTCAGCCCGGAAACCGAAAACGACTTTTGCACGCCATCGTTTCTGCCGATGAGGACCTTGTGGTCGAGCATGTCATAAAGGATCTCAAAACCGCTATCGCCATAAGGGATCCGTCCGGTTGTCAGGCCGCGCACGTGAGGATATAGCGTGACGTGCCACCAGTGGTTCAGTTTCGGATGCGCCTTCAGCCGCACTTTTCCAATCATTTGCAGAAACAAATGCAGCGTGTCCTTGGTGTCAGCCCAGTTATTGTAGGGAAGTGGCGGCAATGAGCTCATGGAAGCAGTTCTCCGAATGGAATGCCTTATTGTCGGTGCTCTCAAGCCATCTAGTCTGAACTGGATTGGGGTCCAGACCAGCGCTTTGGCGCAAGCGACCGTTTTGCTCCCCAATCGCCAAAACGGGGTGTTCTTCTGCTGATTTCTCCCAAGGCAGAGGTTGCGCCTGCTTTTTTTGTGGGGGAAAAAACAGGATGGAAGGCGTCAAGAAAAAAACTCTTCATGAAGAAGCCTGGGCACAGGTCTATCCGTTGACCGACCGGCAGCTTTCACCCCTTGGACTTCAAGCTATGGCAGCCTTGGCACTACACGCTGGTGGCCATGTCCTCGATGTTGGGTGCGGCACGGGGCAAAGCCTTTTGCAACTTGTTGAAAGAGTTGGACAGACCGGGCAGGTTGTCGGTGTTGATGTGTCCCGAACCTTCTTGGCTATTGCGAAGGAACGGACGCAATCCTTTCACCAGATCAAGTTGATTGAAGCAGATGCACAGACCGTCTCCTTGCCAAATGGAAGCTTTGATGCGGTCTTTTCGCGTTTCGGTATCATGGCATTTGAAGATCCTGCTGCCGCCTTTGCCAACTTTCAGAAAATGCTCAAGCCTGAGGGAAAGCTGGGATTTTGTTGCTGGGCTGAGCTTCAGGACAATGAGTTGGATCTGCTGCCTCTTGAAGCTTCGGGAATGCTTGCCAGGGTCGATCAAACGCCGTTCAGCTTTTCAGAGCCTGTCTTTATTCGAAAGATACTGAAAGGTGCCGGATTTCACGATATTGCTATCACCCCTCACAAAGTGCCTGTCTCTTGCGGTGGTATTGAGGAAACGATGGACGTTCTTCTCAGGGTTGGAGCATTGGGAAAGATCGTTCGAGAAGATCCGGATCTTCGACCGCAGATCGAACCGCTTTTGCGGAAGGTGTTGATTGACAGAAGCGGCAGGGAACATGTGCACCTCACTGCATCTATCTTTGTTGTAACAGCATCAGCCTGATGCAAATGCTTTTTCCAGGCATAGCAGAAAATGCCTCGCTCTAGCGGGGGTTACGATCAATCTGACGATGTAGCTCTTCCACCAGCGTGCGCACCGCTTCACGCTCTTGCTTTGCGGCCACGTAGATTGAGACGGGAACTGCACCGAGCTGGGGAAGCTTGAAACGCGGTCCAATGTCGATCAGTTTCTCGGACAAGGCCGGGCGCGGCAGAATTGTTGCAGCCAGACCGGCAAGCAATACAGCTCTGAGGCCAACCGGGTCGGCATGGAATTGCAATTCGGTCTGTCTTTCCGGCTCAGTGTCTAGCGCGGTGAGAGCGTGACGGCGCAGATCGCGCGCGTCATTCAGGAATGCGAGTGGCAGCGGTCTTGAACTCTCATATGCAAAGGATGGAACGGCGGTCCACACGAGTGGTACGGGCACGGTCTCAATGCGTCCGGTATGTGGTCCTTGATCCAGAACCAGAGCAATGTCGATGCTGCCGTTGTCGAGGAGATCCCGAAGGTCGTGACTGCGCGCTGTCGTAACAGTTACCGGGTTGTCCGGTGCCGCCATTGCAAATCTGGCCAGGGCAGGCGGCAGCGCTGACAAGGCGAACGTCATTGTGGTGCCAAGCCGGATGGGCGAAGCTGTTCCACTGATTGAGGATCCTTCCATGGCTTCATCGGCCAGTACCAAAAGGCGGCGCGCCTTTATCAGAAAGGCGTTTCCATCATGTGTGAGGCTGACGGGTTTGCCGCGTCCGCGCTCTACCAGTTTTCGGGATAGTCTCTGCTCCAGGAGACGAATGTGAGCACTCACAGCCGACTGTACCGTGCCGGTTCTTTCTGCAGCTGACGAGAAGCTGCGCGTGTCGGCAACTGCGACAAAGCTTTCTATATGGCGGAGATCAAGAGACATTAAAATCACAAAATCAGATTTTTAGTAGCATGTAAAATCGTTTCTTTTCGCATTGTTTTGAGCGCTAGATTGCAGCTCATGACGTTTGAAGCCTATCTCCTCGCCGCACTGGCTGTTTTTCTGACCGGCATCTCCAAAAGTGGATTTGCGGGTGGTCTGGGCATACTCGGTGTCCCACTCGTCGCCTTGACCATGCCACCGCAATCGGCGGCAACGCTGTTGCTCCCGGTTCTTCTCTTGATTGACATTGTTTCGGTCTGGCGTTTTCGTGCCTCCTGGAAGGCGCGAACGATTATGGCTCTTCTTCCGGGTGCCGGCATCGGGATAGGTCTCGGAATGATCGGGTTTTCAAGCCTCGATCCCAACCTGTTAAAGATCGGCATCGGGCTGTTGGCGCTCTGGTTTGTGGTACGCCAGGTCTTTGGAGACAAAACAGTTGCGGGCAAACATGGCCGTTTGGGCGCCGTGAAAATCTTCATTGCAAGCCTTGTGTCGGGGTTCGCCGGATTTGTGGCGCATGCGGGCGGTCCGCCGATAAAAGGAACGTTCCTCAGCCTGGGGTTGGGCAAGTCAGCGTTTGTCGGAACAAATGCGATGTTCTTCTTCATCCTCAATCTTGCAAAGGCAGGTGGGTATGCTTCACTTGGGTTGTTTTCGGTTTCTGGTCTTTTGTCGTCCGCCGCTCTCGTCCCTTTTACGCTGATGGGTATCTGGGCAGGCTTTGCGCTGCATGACAGGGTACCGCAGCGCCTGTTCGTGCGCGTGGCTTTTGGCCTGCTTGCCCTTGCCGGTCTGAACCTCCTGGTCTTTGGGGGAGCAGGGCTGTTGACGGGAGCGGTCTGATCGGCACTGCATCTGGTCGTGAGAATGCGATCACCAATCCGTTAGTGTCAGTTGATGCCGTCGCGCGACATACTTCTCTTGCTTCGTTTATCCATCTGGGGGTGGGATGTCTCGTCTGCTAGCAGTTCTTTGTGTCGGTTTTGTTGTGTCGTCGCCTGCAGTTGCCACTGTGATCAACGGCGAAGTTCTGCGCCAAAATGGAAATGGCGAATTCAAGTTGCTCGATACGTCGGTTCCGTTTTCGGTTGGACATGACAACTTCAATACAGATCATCTTTATGCATTCGACGAGGATCAGAACATACTTTTGAGCGAGCCGATCAGGGTCGATATCGGTGGTGATCGCGGCATGATCCCGCAAGGAACAACGGTCGCGAGCCACTATGTCTTTTTTGACAGCTTGTCCGGCGTTCACGAGGGGTATGTGGATTTTGATGCCCCAATTCTTGGAATTGCAGCGCTCCCAGATACCCTGGACGCGACTGATTTCCTGGCAAACAACTCCGTGAATTACATCAGCACTGATCTCAGGGGATTGGAACCAGGTGACTATGTCTGGATCGATCCCGACGATCCATTTCGTCTCTGGGTGCTTTGGGCAGGATCTTCACCCGGAGACTACATCCGTGTTTTTACCGAAAAATCGCTGGGTGCGATGATGTAAGCGCCAAAAACAAGCGGCATGATGGGTTTGAGCCCGCCAAAACTACTTTTCCAATTCTAAATGCCTTTGCCTCGAGTTTCGCCTAGTGCGTTCGCTGTGCGATCGTTCAACTCTTCCGGACTGCTTTCGGAATAAATCGAAAATAGTTTTTCTTTTTTTTATAAAATACCAGCTGATCTGACTCAATATTCGCGCCGTACTCAGCTCTGTAATTCGACAAATCAGGAGTAGAGTCCATGAAAAAGAGCGTTCTCGCGCTAGCAGCATCATTGTGTCTTTTTGCAGGTACTTCAAACGCAAAGACAATCGTAGATATCGCCGGAGGCGATGAGCGCTTCAGTACTTTGGTTGCTGCTGTTCAAGCCGCTGGACTACAGGACGCTTTGCAGGGACCAGGCCCGTTCACGGTATTTGCCCCCGTCAATGACGCATTTGCTGCACTTCCCGAAGGCACGGTGGAGACCCTTCTGAAGCCGGAAAACAAGGATCAGCTGACCAACGTCCTGCTTTATCACGTTGACGACCGTAAGCTGACTTCGAGCAACATTCCGGTTGGTTCAAACTATTTCAAGCCGCTTTTGACCAGCGAGCGCACCTGCATCACGCGCTCGGGTGACGGTGTTCAAATCGCAGACGGCAGCGGAGCGTCAGCAAATGTTATCATCGCCGACATTCAAGCCGAGAACGGCGTGATCCACGTCATCGACAAAGTGCTGCTGCCGGGTGACAGGCCTGCCTGCCACTAAGAAATCTGGCATTCCTGCCACGAAAGGTCCGCAGTTTCTGCGGGCCTTTTTGCGTTCTGGAAGCCGACTACGCGTTTCGGTCTTGCGGGGTCGACGCATTTTGACCAAACCATGTCGCAAATGTTCCTCGTGCTTGCATCTTTCATCTAATTGATATAAAGATATCTTTATATCGACATTGATGCTTGATGAGCAGTACCTGAGCATGACCGACGAGCAGACACTTTCCGTAGACGATACCCTGGCCGCTTTGAGGGCCGTGGGAGAGGCAACGCGTTTGCGTCTTGTGGCGCTTCTGGCGGAAAGTGAACTCACCGTGAAGGATGCGACAGCAATCCTTGGGCAAAGCCAGCCTCGCATCTCCCGGCACCTGAAGCTGCTTGCTGAAGCCGATCTCATCAAACGCTACCCGGAAGGATCCTGGGTCTATTATCGCCTGGCCGATGGACCGGAGGGAGAACTCGTGCGCGGGCTCGTTGCGCGCATCTCAAAGGACGATCCGGTCCTTGCCGCTGATCAAGAGCGTTTCCAGGCTATTCGCAAGGCCAAGGCCGAAGAAGCTGCGGCTTACTTCGCAGCACGGGCATTGACCTGGGATCGGGAACGTTCTTTGCATGTGTCAGAAGACGATGTGGAAGCTGCGATGCGCAAAGCGCTCGGCGAAACACCCTTCCAGACCTTTCTTGACCTTGGAACCGGAACAGGCCGCTTGCTTGAGCTCTTTTCCGATCAATATGTCTCTGCGCTCGGCATTGATGCATCCCATGACATGCTTGCCGTTGCGCGCGCCAATCTTGCGAAAGCCGGTCTGGTCAACGCGCAGGTTCGCCACGGCGATGTTTACGCGCTGAACGTGCCGCCGCGCTCATTCGATGTCGTGGCCATTCATCAGGTGCTGCACTTCTTGGACGATCCGGCCAGGGCTCTGAGCGAGGCGGCTCGGGCGTTGCGTCCGGGTGGTCGGCTCATCGTAATCGATTTCGCCCCGCACGAATTGGAGTTTCTGCGTGAGAACCATGCCCACCGGCGGCTTGGTTTTGCGCAAGACCAAATGGAGCGTTGGCTGGAAGCTCTTGATCTCGACCTGGAGCAGGTGACTGACCTCGTTCCCGGCGACGACAGCGAAACAAACCTGACTGTTACTCTTTGGCTGGCCCGCGACCGCCGTGTCGTTACGGATCTGCCGGCTCCGAATTCTTCCCGAGAGGTTGCTTGATTATGAATTCCGTTTCCAACCGCAGGTCCCATCAGGCCGCGCCAACGCCAATTACGGCGTCCTTTGAATTTTTCCCGCCAAAGTCCGACAAGATGGCGGAAACGCTTTGGAATACGGTGCAGCGTCTGGCGCCGCTTCATCCTTCTTTTGTGTCCGTGACCTACGGGGCAGGTGGATCAACCCGTGAGCGGACACACAAGACAGTTGAACGTATTTTGAAGGAAACCGACCTTGCGCCAGCCGCACACCTGACCTGTGTCGGTGCGTCACAAGAAGAAATTGACGGGATCGTCAAAGACTACTGGGATCTGGGCGTTCGTCATCTGGTCGCGCTGCGCGGTGATCCTCTTGAGGGCATAGGCACGCGCTATACACCTCACAACAACGGTTATCCTTATGCTTCCGACCTTGTTTCGGGGATCAAGAAAATTGCCAATTTCGACATCTCGGTTTCCGGTTATCCGGAAAAGCATCCGGAAAGCGGAAGCTGGCAGACCGAAATCGACAATCTGAAACGCAAGGTCGATGCGGGCGCTGACCGGATCATCACCCAGTACTTCTTCGACAATGACGTGTTCGATGCTTATCTGGACCGGATTGCGGCAGCCGGCATCAACATTCCCGTAATCCCCGGCATCCTGCCGATCCATAATTTTGAACAGACCATGGTGTTTTCGGCCAAGTGTGGCACGTCCATTCCGCAATGGCTTGCACGCCGCTTTGCCGGTCTGAGCAACGATCCTGAGACACGCAAACTGGTCGGAGTTTCGGTTGCTTGTGAGCAGGCCATGGACCTGGTCGATCGCGGCATCAATGATTTCCACTTCTATACAATGAACCGTGCCGATCTGACCTATGCCATCTGTCACATGCTGGGTATGGGCCAGAGCGAGCAAAAAGGTCTGGCTGCCTGACCGGAAACCGGTCGCAGCGTTCGAGAAACTCTCAATGGCGAGGCCGCAAACTTCGCGGCCCGCGTTACGTTTAAAATTGATAAGCGCAAGCTGACCCCAAAACACGTCGCCGCGCTTGAAAAGCAGATCCTCCGGAAGGAAAAACAGTGAAAACCTCCGATGCCTTTGAGCGCCTCAACGACCTTGCAAAGTCCCGCATTCTTGTGTTGGACGGTGCAATGGGAACGGAGATCCAGCTGCTCAAACTGGACGAGGCCGCTTATCGAGGGTCACGTTTTGCGGACTGGCCGAGTGACGTCAAAGGCAACAATGACCTGCTCAGCCTCACGCAACCCGAAGCAATCCGGCAGATCCATATAGACTATCTGGAAGCCGGTGCTGACATCGTCGAGACGAACACCTTTTCCTCCACGACCATTGCCCAGGCTGATTACGGGATGGAGGAACTGGCCTACGAACTGAATTTTGAAAGTGCAAGACTTGCACGCGAAGCCTGCGACCAGGTTATGGCAAATGATCCGTCTCGGCCGTGTTTCGTTGCAGGAGCCCTTGGGCCGACCAACCGGACCGCATCAATCTCCCCGGACGTTAACAACCCCGGCTACCGCGCTGTATCTTTTGATGATTTGCGGATCGCATATGCAGAAGCAGCTCGAGGCCTTATCGCCGGTGGTGCTGATCTTCTGCTTGTCGAAACCATTTTCGATACGTTGAATGCAAAGGCGGCTCTTTTCGGCATTGATGAGGTTTTTGAGGAAACAGGTCAAAAACTTCCAGTGATCGTCTCCGGTACGATTACCGATCTTTCCGGCCGTACGTTGTCGGGTCAGACACCTGAAGCGTTCTGGAATTCGGTCCGGCATACGCAGCCGCTCGCGATTGGTTTGAACTGTGCCCTTGGCGCCAAGGAAATGCGCGCGCATGTGGATGAGCTGGGACGGGTTGCCGATACCCTGGTATGCGCTTATCCGAATGCAGGTCTGCCAAATGAGTTCGGTGAATACGACGAG
Source organism: Labrenzia sp. THAF82 (assembly GCF_009363435.1). Taxonomy (GTDB): domain Bacteria; phylum Pseudomonadota; class Alphaproteobacteria; order Rhizobiales; family Stappiaceae; genus Roseibium; species Roseibium porphyridii. The sequence goes on from NZ_CP045354.1 coordinate 2,772,326, forward strand.
AGCCCCGAACATATGGCAGGGTTGATCGAGGAGTTCGCATCGGCGGGCCTTGTCAACCTGGTTGGGGGCTGTTGCGGCACCACACCGGCGCATATTCGCGCGATTGCCGAAGCCGTTGCTGACAAGGCACCGCGTGCAATTCCAGAAATAGATCGGCATATGCGCCTGTCGGGTCTTGAGCCCTTTGTCGTCACAAAGGAAACCAATTTCGTCAATGTGGGCGAACGCACCAATGTGACAGGCTCTGCGCGCTTCCGGAAGCTGATCAAGGAAGGCGACTATGCCACGGCACTCGACGTGGCGCGCCAGCAAGTGGAAAATGGCGCTCAGATCATCGACATCAACATGGATGAGGGGCTGCTGGATTCCGAGGAAGCCATGGTCACGTTCCTGAACCTCGTTGCGGCCGAACCGGATATCGCCAAAGTGCCGATTATGATCGACAGCTCCAAGTGGACCGTGATCGAGGCTGGCTTGAAATGCATTCAAGGCAAAGGCGTTGTCAATTCCATCTCGCTGAAAGAAGGCGAAGAGGCTTTCATCGAGCAGGCGAAGCTTGTCCGGCGCTACGGAGCAGCCGTGGTGGTGATGGCATTTGACGAGGATGGTCAGGCCGACACGTTCGAACGCAAGACCGAGATTTGTGCCCGGTCCTACAAAGTGTTGACTGAGAAAGTCGGTTTTCCGCCGGAAGACATTGTCTTCGATCCGAATATCTTCGCCGTTGCGACTGGTATCGAAGAGCACAACAACTACGGTGTCGATTTCATTGAGGCGACTGGCTGGATCCGCGAAAACCTGGCTCATGCGCATGTGTCGGGTGGGGTATCCAATCTGTCCTTTTCCTTTAGGGGCAACGAGGCCGTGCGTGAAGCAATGCATTCGGTCTTCCTCTACCACGCCATCAAGCGCGGCATGGATATGGGCATTGTCAATGCCGGGCAGCTGGCGGTTTACAACGATCTGGAAAGCGAGCTGCGGGAGCTTTGCGAAGACGTTGTGCTGAACCGACGGGACGATGCCACGGACCGTATGCTGGAAGCAGCAGAGCGTTGGAAAGGTGAGGGTGGCAAGCGGAAAGAAGCCGATCTGACCTGGCGCACCTGGGGTGTTGCCAAGCGCCTCGAACACGCGCTGGTTCACGGCATTTCCGACTATGTCGTCGAAGACACTGAAGAAGCCAGACAAGCATTCGATCGTCCGCTTCACGTTATTGAAGGTCCGTTGATGGACGGTATGAACGTGGTCGGCGATCTTTTCGGATCCGGGCAAATGTTCTTGCCGCAGGTCGTCAAATCCGCTCGCGTGATGAAAAAAGCGGTCGCTTACCTGATGCCCTTCATGGAGAAGGAAAAGGAAGAGCAAGGCCTTACAGGGCATTCTTCCGCCGGCAAGATCCTGATGGCAACGGTCAAGGGTGATGTGCATGACATCGGCAAGAACATTGTCGGCGTCGTACTCCAGTGCAACAATTTTGAGGTGATTGATCTGGGGGTCATGGTGTCTGCCGCCAAGATCCTGGAAACAGCCAAAGCCGAAAAAGTCGACATGGTCGGACTGTCTGGTCTGATCACGCCGTCGCTCGACGAAATGTGTCACGTTGCGGCCGAGTTGGAGCGCGAAGGGCTGGACGTTCCGCTTCTGATTGGTGGTGCCACCACTTCCAAGATCCACACGGCTGTAAAAATCCATCCGAATTACGAGCGGGGGCAGGCGATCTACGTTACCGATGCTGGCCGTGCCGTTGGCGTGGCCTCCAAGCTGATGAGCGAGGGCGGGCGTGAGCCTTATTTTGCGAATGTACGTGCCGAATATGCAGACATAGCTGAGAAACACGCAGCCGGGCGCGGTGGTCAGAAGCGCACTTCGCTTGCAGATGCGCGCAAGAATGCCTTTCAGTCCGATTTTGCCGGCAAGCCGCCTGTTGAGCCCAAGAAACCGGGGTCAACAGTCTTTGACGATTTCCCCTTGGAAGAGCTCGTTCCGCTTATTGACTGGACACCCTTTTTCGCAACGTGGGAAATCAAGGGCCGGTACCCGGCTGTGCTGACAGACAACCGTTACGGTCCGGCGGCCAAAGCGCTTTACGATGATGCTCGGCGGATGCTTGACGAAATCGTTGAGAAGAAACTTCTGACAGCACGTGGAGTTGCTTCCTTATGGCCAGCCAATGCGGTTGGCGATGATGTCCGAGTGTTTACAGACGAAGGCCGCACTGAGACGCTCGCCACTTTTCATACGCTGCGTCAGCAGATGGCTCGCTCGGCTGGTGGACGCGCAAACGTGGCGCTTAGTGACTTCGTCGCTCCGCTGGATAGCGGGATCAAGGACTGGGTTGGCGGTTTTGCCGTCACCGCAGGCCATGGCGAGGATGACCTGGCTGCCCGGTATGCAAAGGAAGGGGATGACTACAACAAGATCCTTTCGCAGGCTCTGGCGGACCGGCTGGCCGAAGCGTTTGCAGAAAAGCTTCATCAGATCGTGCGCACGGACTTGTGGGGATATGCAGCGGATGAGACCCTGCAGGTTGAGGATATCATCGGCGAAAAATATCAGGGTATTCGTCCTGCCGCAGGCTATCCTGCTCAGCCAGATCACACTGAAAAGGACACTTTGTTCAGACTGCTTGATGCGGAACGGTTGACCGGGATACAGCTCACCGAAAGCCGTGCGATGTTGCCGGGATCGTCTGTTTCCGGGCTCTATTTCAGCCATGCTGACAGCCACTATTTTGGTGTTGGCAAGATCGAAAAGGACCAGGTGGAAGACTATGCCGAACGCAAGTTGTGGGATGTTGCCTACGCCGAGCGCTGGCTGGCTCCGATCCTGAACTACGATCCGGCTCGGATGGAAGCGGCTGAATAGAACGGTTGAAGGTCAATTCTTCAGCCAATTTGGATACGGACAGTTTAAAGGAAAAAAGCGGGCCTACAGGTCCGCTTTTTTAATGTCAGTGCGTGTCTTGAAGTGCAGTCGTTCGAATTTGTGCTTCTGGCCGCATAAAGACCGGCCATGAACTCTGCCGCCTGTTTCTATAAAGCGGGTCTACTAGTGACCTTCGCGTCGCAGACCTGCCAATTCCTTGTAATTTGCAAACGTGCTGGCAACATCCGAGACATTCGAGCTGCCCACTACAACTTGCCTGTTATTTTTGCGTGTAAATTAAATATCCTTGAGAAAATGACGTTTTTTTAATGAAAATGCACATAGTGCACTCTTGAAATGTGCACGGTGTGCACCTACTATTCATTTCATCACGCAGCTGCTTCGAAACTGAACGAGCTGCAGAAGGAGAAGAATAATGAACGTGCACACGGCCAAAATCATGTTGGTTCGGCATCGCCAGGACTATAACCGGGACCGCCTTCCGTGGTTGCCGTCACGTCTCTACCGTTCATGGCGCGAAGCCCTGCCAAATGTTCAGGAGGTTTTCAGAGCCTCCAGAAAACGGGCCTAACCCGATCGGGCCCCAAGAATAACAAAATACCGCACGGCGTTCTTATGCCCCGAACGTCGCGACCTCTTAGACAAAACCCGGCTTTTGCCGGGTTTTTTGTTGTCGCACGCACGCTCAGTTACGGCTGAGCAGGAGCTTCAATCCTGCAAAGGCAAAGAAGCCACCAAGCAGCAGCTGTATCGTGCGCCGAGCTTTGCTGTAGACGGAAATCATGGTCGAGCTGGAAAAAGCCAGCGCATAAAGAGTGTGTATCGCCGCGGACATGATGAAGGTTCCGATAACAATCACTGCGCCGACCCAGAAAGGTGCATCGGCTTTCAGACCAAGTGATATGATCGCGATCCAGGCCAATGCCGCTTTGGGGTTCATCATCTGAATGATGTAGCCGCGTATGAAATATCCGCTGGGCGTGCGTTTGCCGCCTTCGAGTTCTCGGGTCTCAAGGTCATGGCGTGATGCTGCAGATTTCAGAGACTTGTAAGCGAGCCAGAGCAGGTATGCTCCGCCGAATATTTTGATAACCGTCAGAGCAGAAGCGTAGGCGGCGAGCAATGCGGATAGTCCGAGCACCGTCAGGACAGCCCAAGTGAAAGATCCTGCTGCGACACCGAGTGCCAATGACACGCCCGACTTTCTGCCAGTGCTCATGGATGTTCCAAGAACTGCGAGAATGTTTGGGCCCGGGCTGGCAATTGCCAGTAAAAACGCCGAATAGGCGAGCAGAATTCCTGGCAGGTAGATAGAGATCTGTTCCACGACTGTCTTCCCTTTTGGTGTTCGACCTGAACACCATAAGAGGTCAATTGCAGGCAATGTTTCGAGCTGGATCGAACTGTGCCGCCTCATTTCCGGGTGATTGGCTGAATTGACCCCATCTTGTCGATTGGGTCTGAGGCAAGTTTGCTGACGACCTGAAAAGTCTAGTCCACCGGGAAAAGCTGCCTAATCTCGGCTTGCCCCTTTGGCGAGAACCGCACTGTTCGGCTGTTTCGGTCTCGACGCAGCCAGTCCTTCTCAATGAAGTGGGTCAACAAGGCAGCGCCCAGACTGCCGGCAAGATGGTTTCGGCGCTCACTCCAATCGAGGCACACTCTGCAGAGCGGCCGCCGACTTGCGGTCAAGGCGTCGAGATCGATCCCGATCTCCCTGACAAAACTGCTTCCGTTTTCGGTCAGACCAAAGCCGCCCTTTGCACCGGTAATAGCCAGAAAGTCACGCGAATGCAGGCTGTCGAAGATGCGCACGGCCATATCGCCCGCCAGATGGTCGTAACAAACTCTTGCAGCTCGCATTGCCGGATCCTTTGGTCCGGTACGTGTGCGCAAGTGGCCCTTGCGTGCGGCCAGTCCCATCACAGCTTCGAGTACAGCGCCGACTTCAGGACCGGCAAGCGTGAAATAGCGGTGCCTGCCTTGCTTGGCCTGCAAGAGCAAGCCACCCTCCATCAGCTTTTTAAGGTGGGAACTTGCGGTTTGACCGGTGACACCGGCTTCTGCTGCCAGTTCCGTGGCGGTCAGTGCCTTGCCGCTCAAGAGTGCGCCCAGCATGTTGGCACGCGCGGGATCACCTATCAGTGCGCCAATGCGGGCAATGTCTGGACCTTCTTTCACGATTTTCCCCTCATGGTTCGATCTCCATCGAAGCATTGATGTCATGCAACATGGCACAAAGCCGGTCCACCGACCACCGGAAAGGACTTCATGATGATCACATGTTTCATCCGCTATCATATCGATCCGACAAAGCGGACAGCTTTTGATACCTATGCACGCAATTGGGGGCAGGCGATTCCCAGATGTGGCGCTGATCTGATCGGCTACTATGCGCCGCATGAAGGCTCGTCAACGCTTGCATACGGTGTTTATTCTATCGAAAACCTGGCGGCTTACGAAGCTTATCGAGCCCGGCTCGCTGCCGATCCGCTGGGACAGGAAAACTACGCTTTCGCCCAATCGGAAAAATTCATCTTGCGGGAAGACCGTACCTTTCTGAAACTGGCGTCCGCACCGCATGCCGTCGAGGGAGCAAAAAAGTGATTGTCGTGATTTTCGAAGTAATCCCGCATGCGGACAAACAGCAGGCTTATCTGGACGTGGCGGCCGAAATGCGCCCACTTGTTGAACAGATTGACGGTTTCCTCTCTGTTGAGCGGTTTCAGAGCCTGACCAATCCCGAAAAGCTTTTGTCCCTTTCCTACTTTCGTGATGAAGCCGCCTTGAACGAATGGCGTCAGTTGACGCAACACCGCAAGGCACAGGCAGTGGGCAGGGGGAGTTACTTCAAAGACTACCGGCTTCGGGTCGCACATGTCCTGCGGGACTACGGCATGGAAGAACGGTCCGAAGCACCGGACGACAGCCGTGCGCTCCTCGGCTAGAACAAAATACTCTCATGCAAAGTCGCGCTCTTGAATACACCCTTTTGGGGTGTCTCGCCCTGTTGTGGGGCTCATCCTATATGTGGATTGCTCTTGCGCTGCCAACGATCCCGCCAACGACGTTGATTTCCATTCGCGTTGCTCTCGCGTCGGTCATCTTGTTGGCAATAATGGCCTTTTGGGGCATCCGATTGCCTTTGGATGCACGTAGTTGGCGCTTGTTCATGGTTCAGTCGCTGGTCAACAGCACCGGCCCGTGGATGTTGCTTGCCTGGGGGCAACAATATGCCGGTACCGCGGTTTCCAGTGTCTTGAACTCAACATCGCCGCTCTGGGTCTTTGCCTTTTCGTTTGTGTTGCTGCAAAGCGGAAACCGGCCGGGTGCCAGACAATTGGCTGGTGCACTTCTTGGATTTGCGGGCATCGTGCTCATTGTTGGCACAGGCGCGCTGGATGATTTGGGGCAGAATCTATTGCCGCAACTGGCCGTTCTCCTGAGTGCGGTGCTATACGGATTTGCAGCTCTTCGCGGCAGACTGTTTGCCGGTATGCACCCTATCGTTCCGGCCTGCGGGACACTTCTATGTTCAGCACTGGTGCTTGTTCCTGCAAGTCTGATTGTGGACAGTCCCTGGCAACTTGCGCCCAGCCTGATGGGCATTGGCGCTGCGATTTTCCTCGGCACGGCCTGCACGGCTCTGGCATTTCTGATCTATTTCCGTCTTCTGTCGACACTCGGAGCCATGGGAACGGCCAGTCAGGCCTACCTGCGATCCGGCGTTGGGGTCTTTCTGGGGGTCGTGTTTCTATCTGAGACGCTTGATATTGAGACCTTTGTCGGAATCTGCCTTGCCATTCTCGGGGTGGTTCTGATCAACTGGCCGAAGAGGCGAAACGTTTGAAGTGTACCGCCGCCAGGTAAGGAGGTGTCATGAGTGTCCTAACCGTTTTTGAGGCCGGGTCCCGGCCGACCAAACGTGCCAATCCAGAGTATTTTACCGGCTCTGTCTGGCAGGATCCGGTGATAGAAGCACCTGCACCGGCACGGGTCCGGGCACTAAGGGTCACGTTTGAACCGAAGGCGCGCACCCACTGGCACACCCACCCGCTTGGACAGACCTTGCACATTCTGGAAGGTGCCGGGTTCGTCCATGTCTGGGGACAGGAAAAGCTGTCGATACTGCCGGGCGACGTCGTCTGGATCCCACCAGGTGTGAAGCACTGGCACGGAGCCGGACCAAACACCACGATGGTACATCTGGCCATTCAGGAAGAGTTGGACGGTTCTGTCGCCGAGTGGCTGGAAGCAGTCGACGACGCTACATACGCAGGCGGGATAGAAGCGCGGCGGTAATGGCAACCCTGGTTTAAGGTCGTGCTGAATCTGCGGATTTTGGCCTAGTCAGTTTCTCAATTCTCCCAAAGGCAACCGCAATTCGGCAACCAGCCCGCCTTCGGGGTGGTTGCGCAAGTTGATCGTCCCGCCATGGGCGTGGATGATCGAGCGGGTGATGGCAAGGCCGAGGCCGATGCCTCCGGTTTCCTCGCTTCGGGATTCTTCAAGCCTGACAAACGGTTCGAAGACATCCTTAAGCCTGTCTTCCGGAATTCCGGGTCCTTTGTCGCGAATGGAAACAATCACATCGCTGCCGCTTTGCTCAGCTTTGACTGTTACCGCTTCCCCGTAACGAATTGCGTTTTCGATCAGGTTCCTAAGCGCGCGTTTCATTGCAACGGGCCGGCAAGACAGGATGATGGTCCCGTCGGTCTTCACGCTGCAGTCATTGCCCATATCTTCCTGGTCACTAGCCAGAGCCTCCAGCATTGCACCAAGATCTGCCCTCTCAGCGGGTTCTGCATTGGCCTCGTCCCTGGCAAAGCGCAGCGTGGCCTCCGTCATCGCCGCCATTTCTTCCAGTGTCTCGATCATCTTTTCCCGGTTCTCGTCATCATCGATAAACTCGGCCCTGATCCGAAGCGATGTGATGGGAGTTCTGAGATCGTGACTGATGGCCGCCAGCATGCGGGTCCGGTCTTTGACAAAGCGCGTCAGTCGATCCTGCATGTCATTGAAAGAGCTGGTGAGAGCACGCACTTCCTTCGGCCCTGTGGGATGGAGCGCTTCGAGATCTTCACCTCGGCCAAGTTTCTCGGCTGATACGGCCAGATCCTTCAGCGGTCTCGTAACGCGGCGAACCGCGAACCCTATGATCAAAACGGCGGCCAGAGCGGTCAGGCCAAGTTGTACCAAAAGCGGTATGATTGCCCCCTTGGGAGGGCGATAACTGGTCGCGACATTCAGCCAGCGTCCATCGGCTTGCTGAATGGAAAGCGAAAGATCTTCAGGCTTGTTCATGATCCGCTTGAGATTGGGGGGCCTTTCGCCTTTTGGAACATCGCGCCAGCTTGGGTTTCTGTCGTCATTCCTTGCACGGTCGCGCGGTCCCCGCTTTTCGTCCGCGTGTATGTTGATATGCGCGACATAATCGTGCCCGAGCCTGTTGCTGATGTAGCCTTGCAAGCGCTGTTCGAACCGCGATGCACCGGGCTTTGGAGCGAGCGGAGTGTCCCCGATCCAGAAAATGGCATACCGGCTGCTGCTGGCATCCAGGATTTTCTGTTGCAGCTCTTCAGGTGTTTCTTCAAGCAGCGTTGCGATCGAGATCGCTCTCGACAGAAGATTGTCCCGTGCAGCGGCAACCATGGTGATGCGGCGCTCATCATGGAAAATCCAGACGCTGAGCGCCTGTGCAGCAACGATGGCTGCCAGAAGCAGTACAATCAATTGCGCCGCAATTGATTTGGGCCATAGCCGATAGAGCGTTGTCTTTATGAGTTGAGGAGCGCTCATGCGGTTCCGTCTTTGACTTCGGCGGTAAACATATAGCCGCCGCCCCAGACTGTCTTGATCAGCTTCGGGTCTTTCGGATCTGTTTCTATTTTCCTGCGCAGACGCGACACCTGGTTGTCGATGGACCTGTCGAAGACTGCCGGTGTGCGTCCCGTGGTGAGGTCGAGCAACTGGTCGCGATTGAGCACCATTTTCGGCCGTTTCAAGAACGCGCAGAGCAGCTGAAATTCACCGCTTGAAAGTGCAACGGCCACGCCCTCAGGGTCCATCAGCTCACGGCGGGACACGTTGAGCGCCCAACCGTCGAAGGACAGCAATTCCTGTTCAATCGGATCGCGCTCCTTTGGAACGAGCGACGTTCGCCTGAGCACGGCCCGGATCCGGGCAAGAAGTTCGCGAGGGTTGAACGGCTTGGTGACATAGTCGTCTGCGCCTATTTCCAGACCAATGACCCGATCCGTGTCGTCGGCCATGGCTGTCAGCAGGATCACCGGCAAGGACCCTGTTTCCACAAGGTGCCGGCACAGTGACAGCCCGTCTTCGCCGGGCATCATGATGTCCAGAACGACGAGGTCAATTGATGCCGCTTTCAATGCCTTGCGCGCGTGAGCAGCATTTTCCGCACTCGTTGCGCGCATGCCGTTCTTGATCAGATAGCGGGCCAGCGTTTCACGAATGTCGCGGTGGTCGTCCACCACCAGAATATGCGGGCTCGGGTCGCTCACGTTTGTCTCCGTCTTGGCAGCGGGTTCTGTACTTGGTGTCCATCCGCCACTTCATTGTGTCTAAAGCCTAAATAATAACAAGCGCACCCACGTGCGAGGCGAGTTTGTATCAAAGTGTGTCGCAGGGGCCAAACGGGACACTTGGCGACACTTCGAGCCGCCCAGAAGGGTATTCCTGCGACAATTGCTTCCTACGTTCGGCTCATCAACGAACAAGGAGTTGTTGGAATGAAACCGTTCAAGAAGATTGCAATTGCCGCCCTGGCTGCGAGCGTCGCGGGCACCGCGCTGACCGCCGGCATGTCTGCGTCTGCCCAGAGTGGCCCTGCATCGGGGGACGGGGGCAAAGAAATTCAACAGCCGGTCGCCGAGCGCATGGCCCATAAGGGTGAGCGAAGCGGTCGCGGCTGGGGCCGGGGTCATCGCGGGGGTGAGCGACGTGCCGAACGCCTGTTTGAGCGTTTTGACGTGGACAAGGATGGCGTCATTACAGCTGAAGAGATCGCCGAAGTCCGGTCTGAGAACTTCGCGGCAGCGGATACCGATGGAAGCGGCGAAATCAGCCTCGAAGAATTCAAGGCAGAATTCCTGACCCGGTCGAATGATCGCATGGTTCGTGCGTTCCAGTTCCTGGATACGGACGGCGACGGTACGGTGACACAGGCAGAATACGATGCAGCCGCCAACCGTCTTTTCAATCGGCTTGATCGCGATGGAAACGGCACGGTTGAACGTGTCCGCGGTCAGCGGGGACAGAATGCCGGCGAAGGCGGCCAACGGGCCGAGCGCGGTGAACGCGGCGGACGCCGTGGCGGACACGGACGGGGCGGTCCCGGTCGGATGTTCCTGAGCCTCTTTGACACGGATGGCGATGGTTCCGTAACCCGAGAAGACTTCGATGCACAGCGTGCTGAATTGTTTTCGCTTGCCGACACAAACGGGAGCGGATCGTTCACGCTGGAAGACTTTGGTCCGATGTGGATGTCAGTCAATGAGAACCGCATCGTCGACATGTTCCAGCGCGCTGATGCCGACGGAAGTCTCGGTGTCACAGCCGAAGAGCATGGAAAGCGCCTTGACCGACTGATGGATCGCGCCGACCGAAACAAAGATGGCGTGATCACCAAAGCCGACTTCAAAGGCGGCAAGAAAATGAAGGGTAAAGGTCGGGGTCACGGCAAACAGCAGCGAGGATAAGAGGCTTCTGGTCAAATGGCCTGACAGCATTTCCCCGCACTTCCTACCCACACCCGCGGGGGGACAGAGGGGGAGCCGCCATTGCGGCTCCCCCTTTTGACTGTTTTCGCCCGTGTTACGTGAATCTCAAGATTTTGCCGTGATAGTGCGCGCGTCAGAATTGGGAGATCACCATGGCCAAGCCAGGATTGAACGACTTCGTTGCGGCAAAGATTGCGGAAAGACGCGTCAGTGAAGACGATGTCGTCACGTTGCGCAGATACATCTACGGCGATATGGCCGTGTCGCTGGAAGAAGGTGCTTCACTCTTTCACCTGAACAACGCATCGCCCGATCTTTGCGAGGCATGGTTTGTGCTCTTTCCCGAAGCGGTTGCCGACATTCTCGTCAATCAGGCCAGTCCTCAGGGTTACGTCTCAAATGACAATGCCGATTGGTTGATCGGTCAAATCACCGCAGACGGCAAGGTGTGTTCAGCAACCGAACTGGATGCCGTATTGCATGTGCTTGAGAAGGCGCGTGAAGTCCCTGAAAGTCTTGAATTGTTTGCACTAAACACGGTCAAAGACAGTGTCTTGACCGGCAATGGTGCTACGCGTTCAGGAGAGCAATTGAGACCGGGTGTTATCGGAGATGCCGAGGTCGAGCTGTTGCGCAGAGTGCTTTATGCAGGATCCGGCAGCCGCGGCTCGGCCATATCCAGGGCTGAAGCTGAAATCCTGTTCGAGTTGAACGACGCGACCGTTGAAGCTGACAATGCCCCGGCTTGGTCAGAACTCTTCGTGAAAGCCGTTGCCAACTACATGATGGCCATGTCCGGTTTCACACCACCTTCCCGGGATGTTGCTCTTGCCCGTGAAAACTGGCTTGAGACGCCGGGTGGTTTTGACGGCGGGCTTGGCGGTTTTTTCAAGAAAATGATTGGCGGAGGCCTTGGCGGTGAGCTCGATGCACATGAGAGCAAGCCGTCGGCATATGCCGAGCGAGGCGCTGCGATTGAAGAGGAAATCGCGCGGAACGAAATCGTTACGGAAGAAGAGGCTTCCTGGCTGGTGACGCGAATAGGCCAGGACGGCGTCTTGCACGAAAACGAGAAATCCCTGCTGCGGTTCATCCGCGAGGAAAGCCCGAATATTCATCCTCTTTTGAAGCCGCTGATGGACAAGGCGATTTGACCGCTTGACCGGTCAGTCGCTCATTCCATTCGCATGGCTTCTGTCTCGATGATCAGATTGACTTCGTCGCCAACAAATCCGTTGTCGACCGCATAGTTCATTCCATATTGGCTGCGGATGACCGTTCCGCGAGCGCTAATGCCTAGCGTGAAGCGGCTGTGCCCAAACGGGTAGTTCGCTGCCTTGTTGAGGGTCACCTCAAGTTTTAGCGGATGTTTTTGCCCAAGCAGTTCAAGCTCGCCCTCAACGGTGCCGGTGGTATCGCTGGTGGGGGTACCTTCGGATGCGGTAAATGTCATGACCGGGAACTTTTCCACGTTCAAAAAGTCCTTGTTCCGAACGTGATCGTCCCGGGCTTCATTGAACGATTCAACGCTCTTGGTATTGACGGTGATTTCTACGTCAGTGAGCGTCTGCGTCTCCATGTCGTAGCTGAAGCCGCCCGCGAAATCCAAGAACACGCCAAGCGTGTCGGCATAGCCCAGATGATCGACCATGAAGACGATTGTCGTGTGCTCCGGGTCGAGCTCATAGCGATGCGGCTCTGCAAGAGCAGGTGTTGCAGCGATCGAAAGGGCAAACAGGCTTCCTAGCAGTCTCGTCATTGCGTCCTCTCAAGGGCTCCGGCCTTCGGTTCCAAAGAGAGCTAGCGCGTTTTGTCATCACGACAATGCCAAAGGAACGCTCACTTGTGGTGAGGGCTCGAGCAGAAAATACCGGGTAGCGTTTACAGACTTGCGATCTGTTACATCGGGGCCCTGGGCCGACAAATCATGGCGTGTGCTTGGCGAATTTGCCCAACATTGCCCGATTGGTGACAAATGCGCAAAATCTGCACATCCTCTCAGTGGGGCCTGCAGTTTAAGTCGCCAATCTGGACCCATGAGACATCCAGCTTCAAAGACCACTTCATTTGCCCCATTTTCAATCGAACGACCTTATGTTCGCCGGCCAGGTTGGCGATCGCGCGGTGGCAACCTTACCCCGTCGGCCGTCTGTCCGGTTTTTCAAAACGACCAGGCTATAGACAAAACACTCCCACGCAGCCTGCGCCGAGACGGCTGGTGGCTGGAAACCTGATCTTGCCTCAGTTATTTGTAATTGTTCTGCTGCCTATTGCGGAAATATCTTTTTCGGGAAGTCAATTTTGCCCAGCAAAACCATTCTTGTCGTCGACGATGACCCCAATATTCGTGAAGTGATCTGTTTCGCGCTTCAAAAAGCTTCCTATGCATTCGAGACGGCAGCTGACGGCAAGGAGGCGATTGACAAGACCAGCCTTCTGGACCCTGCGCTGATTGTCCTGGATATCGGTCTGCCTGAAATGGACGGGCTGGAGGTCTGTCGACACTTGCGGCGGAGCACGGATGTGCCGATCCTGTTTCTTTCCGCGCGCGATGATGAAATAGACCGGATTGTTGGGCTGGAACTCGGTGCCGATGACTATGTCACCAAACCTTTCAGCCCACGCGAATTGATTGCCAGGGTAGGTGCCATTTTAAAGCGCTACGGAGTTACAACTCAGGAACCTGAATTGCTGGAGACGTCGCTGTCGCACGGCATTGTCCTGCTGGAAAAGGATAAACGCCTGGTTACAGTGAGCGAAGCCAACGTCAGCCTCACAGCCATTGAGTTCGATATTCTGGCAGCGTTGTTGAGCCGACCCAAGATCGTTTTTACCCGCGAGCGTATTCTGGAAAGTGCCTACAAGGACAATATTCACGTCTCGGACCGGACGATCGACAGTCACATTCGAAACATCAGGGCCAAACTGAACGACGCCGGGTGCTCAGATGCGATTGAAACCGTTCACGGGGTCGGATTTCGCCTCGGCAACTGCTCCGCTCGGCCCGGATAAGCATCCGTCAATGCTGCTATCGCGTGCCTTCAGAGACAAATGGCGCCCACCGCTTTTTTTGGTGGTGGCAGTCGTTCTCTGCATCATGTTGCTTGTGCCTTTTGCCGGCATTGCGTTTTTCAGGGTCTATGAAAACCAGCTCGTCCAGACCACAGAAGCCGAATTGATCGCGCAATCGGCGGCCATTGCGTCCGTGGCGGCACAGCGTCTGGAACAAGTTGGTGGCGCCGATTTGCCACTGGGCCCGGTGGTTGAGCGCTCGGGTACCTCTTCCTACGATAAAGGTGCATCCGCTCGTCAGCCGGGTGGCAACTGGACACCTCAATTGCCGCTCCTTGACCTGAACAAGACGCGGGTGCTGCCAAGACGTCCCAAGCCACTGGCACCGCAGGCAGAAGTGCATTCAAGGACAGCACTTGTGGGAACGGAACTGGGGCCAATTCTTGAGAACACTCAAAAACTGACGCTTGCCGGATTTCGTGTTCTGGACGTCCATGGAACCGTCATTGCCGGCCGGGATGAACTTGGCCAGTCCCTTGCGCATGTCGCCGAGGTGCGATCGGCCTTGGAAGGGAATTATGCCAGTGTTCTCAGAGAGCGCGCCGTTGAAAATCCACAGCCGATCTATTCCATCAGTCGCGGCACAAGCGTTCGTGTTTTTATCGCACTGCCGATTGTCGTGAACGATAGGGTCGCAGGTGTTGTCTACGCCTCGCGAACACCGAGCAACATATTGAAGGAAATGTTCTGGAAACGCGAAACCGTGTTCTGGGTGTCGGTTTTCATTCTCGGAGCAACCTTTGTTGTCGGCTATATTTTTGCGCGCGCAATTTCAGGCCCGATCAAGGCGCTGACACACCGTTCGCTGAGGATCGGCACGGGAGATCGCGAAGCACTGAAGCCGTTGAAAATCCACGGTAACCGGGAAATCCATGCTTTATCTGAAAGCATGCTCGACATGTCGCGCAAGCTGTTTGATCGCAATGACTACATCAACACTTTCGCCAATCATGTCACCCACGAACTGAAGTCTCCGTTGACGGCCATCCAGGGTGCAGCGGAACTGCTGGCAGACAGCGATGGTCTGAGCGACGAAGATCGAAAGAGGTTCCTGAAGAATATTCTCCGCGATACCGAGCGTGCATCTTTGTTGTTGAACAGGCTCCGAGACCTGGCACGCGCCGACAGTGTCGAGATTGGAGGAGACTCGCGTCTTCAGATGGTTCTCGCCGAGATACAGTCAAAAACCGAAGGTTTCGCGATTGATTGCGAAGGAAACGCAGACCTGCCCATGTCTGCGGAAAACGCCCGGATCGTTTTCTCAAATCTTATTGACAATGCCCGTCAGCATAGTGCGGATCGTGTGGTTGTCACACCGCAAGCTGTGGGGAATGGGCTCAAGGTAAGTGTCAGCGACAATGGGAAGGGTATTTCGTCAGGGAACGCCGAACAGGTTTTCGACCTGTTCTTCACAACCCGGCGCGACAGCGGGGGCACCGGTATGGGCCTCGGGATTGTTCAGGCCCTTCTCAAGGCGCATGGCGCAACGATACGTCTTGGCCCACAAGTGCAAGGGGCGTGTTTCGAAATCTGGTTTCCGCCAAGGGCACGCCCAATCAAATCGTCCAACGAGAGCTGAACTCGCCTGCAAGATGATCTATCAATGCACGCACTCTGCGTGTCAGGTGCCTGTTGGGCGGGTAGAGGGCATACACCCCGAAATTCTCCGTCGCAAAGTCAGGCAGCACTCTTTCCAGCTTCCCCTCCTGAAACGCCTCTTCGACTGCATAGAGCGGAGCGCGTGTTATCCCCAAACCTCCAATTGCCAGCGCGGCCAGTGCTCTGGGGGCATTGGCCCTGACAGCACCACTTAGCCGGACGGTCTGTTCCTGGCCGTTGGTGTAAAAACGCCAGGTGTTCAGGTCCTGTTGGTTGTTGTCGACCAGACAGACATGCGTTTGCAGGGCTTTCGGATGTTGGGGCCGGCCATGTTGTTCCAGGTAATTCGGCGAGGCGCACATGACCAGGGGCATATCTGACAGTTTTCGCGCGATCAGAGTGGAGTCCCGGAGAGTGCTGATGCGAATTGCCAGATCCAGCCCTTCTTCAACCACCGCCACTCGGTTGTCCGTCAAATACATATCGAGCTCGACTTCAGGATGCGTGTTCAGGAAAGGCACCAGCGCTTCCGTCAACTTGGTGCTTCCGAAGCCTGTTGGTGCGGTGAGCCGGATCGGGCCGGCTAGGGCGCTCTGGCGTTCGCTGACGAGGGAGTCCAGATCATCGATCTGCTCCAGGATCGGGCGGCTTCGCTCCAGATAGGCCGTTCCGACATCGGTCAGCGAAACGCTGCGTGTGGTCCGATTGAAGAGCTGGGTCCTGAGTTGGCCCTCCAGATGTCGAACATATTTGCTGACCAGTTTTGTCGATAGCCCGAGGCGGCGACCTGCGGCCGTAAACGAGCCCTCCTGAGCCACCGCCACAAAAGCTCTAATCGTTTCAATCTTGTCCATGATCTGCCTCTTGATTGGAGCGACAGGTATTATTGTCGCCACTTTGTACATAATTATTGAACAAGATTGAGGATTATTTCCATATAGGAGAATTGGCATATTGCGATCAGCGGCCCGGCATCAAGGTCGGCAACCGCAGGAGGTTCAAGATCGCAAGGGTATGATCATGTCCAATTCTATCAAAATTCACCGCTTTCCATTGTCCGGGCACTGCCATCGGGTTGAGCTGTTCTGCAATCTGACAGGCATCAAGCATGAGCTGGTTGATGTTGATCTGGCAGGTGGCGAGCACAAACAGGAACCATTTTTGAAGCTCAATCCGGTCGGTAAGGTCCCGGTCATTGAGGATGGCGATGCTGTGCTTGCCGATTCAAATTCAATCCTTGTTTATCTCGCTCGCAAATACGCACCCGAATGGTTGCCGACTGATGCGGTCGAGGAAGCCGAAATTCAAAAATTCCTGTCGTTTGCCGCTGGCGAATTGGCTGCAGGGCCTTGTGCGGCGCGTCTGATCACCGTCTTCGGTGTGCCGCTTGATCCTGAGCGCGCAAAAGAAGTGTCCGCACAGGCGCTCAGCTTCCTGGAGAACCAACTGGCTGGTCGTGACTGGCTTGTCGGCAACCGTCCGACAATTGCCGATGTGGCGATGTACAGTTACGTGGCACATGCTCCGGAAGGCAACGTGTCTCTCGATCCTTACCCCGCCGTTAGAGCGCTCCTGAAGCGCATTGAAAACCTGCCGGGTTTCGTGGCGATGCCAGCAACCAAGGTTGGCCTGGCTGCCTGACAGCAGGACTTCCGGTCACTCTCAACTGGGTGACCGGTCCTTTGTTCAAAGTGAGGGAGATAATTGGATGCTTAAGACTGATATCGGCATTGCCGCCGACACCGGACGGTCTCCCTTTCACAAGGGCGAGCAGCAGGTACAGGAACATATGGGGGAGCGTGATATCGAGCGCTGGGCCAAAGGGGCCATTCGGAACCATATGCCCGACCAGCACCGCGAATTCTTTGAAGCTCAACCGTTTTTGATAGTCTCCGCAAGAGACCGGCAAGGCCGCCCCTGGGCGAGTGTTCTGGAGGGCGGCACAGGGTTCGTCGCGTCACCGGAGGCAACTCGACTTGATATTGATGCCTTGCCATCTCCTGGGGATCCGCTGGCAGATACCCTCAAAGCAGGAACAGATATCGGAATTCTGGGTATTGAGTTGGCCACCCGTCGCCGCAATAGGGTCAATGGACGTGTTGTCGGAGACAAGGCAGGGCATCTGAACTTCGTTGTTGGTCAGTCATTCGGCAATTGTCCGCAATACATCCGTGAGCGGTCTTACTGGTGGCACGAAGGTCCGCTAGAGACCAAGGTTCAGCGCGGAGAGGGTCTGACATCGTCGCAAATCGACTGGATCAGGACCTCCGACACGTTTTTTATTGCGACGGGATACCAGGGCGACGGCGAAGATCCGGCCTTTGGGATGGATGCTTCCCACCGGGGCGGCGAAAAAGGTTTTGTGGAGGTGCTCGGCGACCGGACAATCCGCTTCCCCGATTATGCGGGAAACAGGTTTTACAACACGCTTGGCAACATCGTTCAGGACGGTCGCGCGGGCTTTCTGTTTCTGGATTTCGCAAGCGGGAGCCTGTTGCAATTGACAGGGCGTGCAACGATTGATTTCGAATCCGACGAAGTACGCCGTTTTGCCGGGGCCCGCCAACTTGTCACTCTGGACATCGAGGATGTTGTTGAGACGACTGCGGCTTTGAGGCTTCGTTGGCAGGCGGAAGCGGAAAATGCCCGATCTTTGCGATTGATTGAAAAACACCGGGAAAGCGAAGACGTTGTGTCGTTCCTGTTTGAGGCACGCGATGGTGGCACTCTTGAGCCCTTTAAAGCCGGTCAACATCTTCCCATTGAACTGAGAATCCCGGGCTTTGACGAAAAGGTCCAGCGAACTTACTCGCTGTCGAATTCGTCGAACGGCAGGCACTATCGAATATCTGTGAAACGGGAGAGCAACGGCCTAGCTTCACGGTTCCTGCATGATGCCTTGCAACCGGGAACCATCCTTGAAAGCCGGAAACCCGCAGGTGATTTTTTACTGCCTGATGATAGCAAGCCAGTTGTTCTGGTGAGTGCCGGGATCGGTATCACTCCTATGCTCAGCATGGTGCAGTCGCTGGCAGTTAGCGGCGACAACCGAGCAGTCTGGTTCGTTCACGGGGCTCGCGATGGCGCACATCATCCGTTCAAACGCGATGTCGAGCAGATTTCCACGGAGAGCAGCAACGTTTCGACGTTGACGTTTTACAGCAGGCCGAAGGATGGTGACGAACAGGGGCGCGACTACGATGTTGAAGGGCGTATTTCAGGCGCGGCTTTGAAGTCGCTTGTAGCCCGAAGTGACGCCCATTATCTGCTCTGCGGGCCAGCTGTCTTTCTGGCCGGGATCCAGGCTGAACTCGAACTTATGGGAGTGCCTGAAGCGCTGATCCACACAGAAGCCTTTTGACATCGGAAGCCTTGAGAGTTCTTGGGCGGCTTAACCGTTGGAGACAAAGTCCACGTGAATGTGGTTGCCGTCCGGGTCCCAAAGATTGAAGGCGACCAGATCAAGGCCTGGTGGTCCAGAGCGGCGGTATTCTTCACCGCTTTCCTTTAGGCGTTGTTCGAATTCGGCAAGGCCTGTTGCGGTAAATGCGAAATGCTCCAGTTTCAGCTCCTTTTCGGAGCCAACCGCAAGATCGCCTTCAATTTCAACAAGGTGAATGACCGCCTGACTGCCCGCATAGAGCCAGGCCCCAGGAAAGGGGAAATCGGGCCGGGAACCGGACTTCAGTCCCAGAACGTTTTCGTACCAGGCAACCATTGTCTGGAGTTGCTTCGTTCTCAAGTTGACGTGGTCGAGCTTTTCGATCTGCATGGCGTTAGTGTTTCCATTTGATGGAGCAACCAATCGAGGGGATCTGCTCAAGCGGACCAGTTCCAGTTTCAGCGACCTGTTTCATTGCTTCAAAAAGGTCTCGTCGCATGTCGATGTCCGCGACATTCATGCGTGTTGCGTCCAGACGACCGCGATATTGCAGCCCAAGGCTTTTGTCGAAACCGAAAAAGTCGGGTGTGCAAACCGCACCATAAGCCTGGGCAATGGCTTGGCTCTCATCGTGCAGATACGGGAAGGGAAAGGCTCGAGTTTCCGCGAGCCTTTTCATGTTAGCGAAATTGTCTTGCGGATAGGCGACGGGATCGTTTGAACAGATTGCGGCAATCCCGATGCCTAGTGCCTTTAGGTCCTGAGTATCGCGCACGATCTTGTCGAGTATCGCGAGCACGAATGGACAATGGTTGCAAATGAACATGACAAGCGTGCCATTTTCACCCTTCAGGTCATCGAGCCGATATGTTTTGCCATCAGTGCCCGGCAACTCGAATGTCGGGGCAGGCCAATTGAAATCGCAAACCGGGGGAGAAAGCGCAGCCATGAAGTCCTCCATTAGATCGCAGGTACATAGCACAGAAATTTCCACTTGAAGACACGTTGGCCTGCACAGGGACCAGAGGCCGCGCGCTTCTGGTTATCCCTGTACAAGACGTCATTTCGGCTTTAGCCGATCACGGTCATTTCGTTGAGCGTGAAATCGGCAACCGCGCCTTCTGTTGCCTTCATGTAGGCGGCAAGATGCGGCGCATTCATGTGTGTCTGCCACAGCTCACGGCTTTCCCAGTTCTCGTAAAAGAGAAAATGTGCGGGATTTTCGTTGTCCTGATGCAGGTCGTAGTTGATGCAACCCGCTTCGGCGCGGGTAATTTCGATCAGTTTCAGCAACTCGGCTTTCACCAGGTCAATTTGATCCGGGTTTGCCTTGATATTGGCGACAATTGTCAGTCGGGACACTGTTGATCTCCTGTTTGGTGTTCGTCGGTATCGACAACCTAATCACTTGACATTTACGGATAAAGAGGCATTTCTCGATTTCATAATCCGGAAATGCCGAATAATGCTACTCGATAACATCGCCCTGTTCGTGAAGATCGTTGAGAATGGCAGCCTTGCCGCGGCGGCAAGACAAACTGGCTTGTCGCCAACGACCGTATCGGAGCGTCTTTCCGCATTGGAAACGCATTACGGCGTCGCCTTGCTCAACAGAACAACACGCTCCTTAAGTCTGACCGAAGAAGGCCGCACGCTCATGCTTGGCGCGCGCCAACTTCTGGACGAAGCGGCCGATCTTGATGGCCGCATAAGACTGGGAGCTCAAAACCTTTCCGGACTTATCCGTTTGAGTGCACCGCTCGACCTCGGCCGGACACTTGTTTCAGAAGCTATCGCCGCCTTTCAGGCAGAGCATCCCGGCATATCCATCGACCTGCATCTTTCAGACGGATATGCAGATATCGTAGGTCTCGGCATTGATCTGGCGGTCCGGTTTGGTGAAATCGGAGACAGCACATTGCGCGTCCGCGCACTGCCGGCAAAGCCGAGGCTTGTTTGCGCGTCACCATCCTATATTGCAAGAAATGGGGCACCGGAGACACCGCGTGATCTGCAGCAACATGCGTGCATCCTCATGCGTTTCGGTCAATCGACAGACAATGTCTGGAAGTTCATCTCTGGAGATGGAAAGCAGTCGGTGCGTGTCGATGGCTCGCTCATAGCCAATGACGGAGCTCTCGTGCGCCAATGGGGTCTGGAGGGCCGTGGCATCATGCTGAAGTCTGAGTTTGACGTTATGAGTGACATCCGATCCGGCAGGCTTGTCCGACTGTTGCCAGAGCACAAAACACCAAAGCAACCGCTTCAAATGCTCTTTCCTCCCGGGCGTTCGCAGCCTCACCGGGTGAAAGTCTTTGCTGAGTATCTTGCGACCTGCTTCAAGACCTTTGACTAGGGCAAGCGGGAAACGAAAGCGCAATCTTTTTTCTGGAATTTCAAATTTCCGCTTGCGCTGAAAAGCAAACGGGCGCATATACGCCCCGCCCAAATTCGCACGTGCCCGAGGCCGTTCATGGGATGCTGAAACAGGACATCTCTTAAGGGGTCACTGCCAGGAAAACCGCCAAGGGGCGGGGCAGACAAGATCCGGACGGCTTAAAGCAACGACGTAAGAGGGCTTTTTTGGTCTCGGCCGGGGTTTCCAATCTCCGGTGTCACTGAAGAGGCACTTGTTACATCATTGCCCGACGTGCGGCTCGGTACTTCCGATCCAATCAACGGCATTCCCGACGCGGGAAAGCAATGCACTGTTTTCAGTTGCGCTGCCCAACCGTCGCTGCGTCCAACCCGGCCTCCGGTTCCATCCCGGAGGAGGCCCGGTGCGTCACGCAGCACCCTGCGACGTGAACCTGCGGTGCGCTGGAAGAATGCGCGTTTCTGCAGCCTTGATTGAAAGGGGAGCCCCCAATGAGTGAGCGCATCCGCGATTTTCTGCGACGACGCGAAGACGACGGACCTTGTGTGGTTGTTGACCTTGATATCGTGCGGGAAAACTTTCAGGCCTTTGCCAAGTCATTGCCCGACACCTCTGTCTACTACGCGGTCAAGGCCAACCCTGCACCGGAAATTCTGTCGTTGCTGGAAAGCCTCGGATCGTCTTTTGACTGTGCGTCTGTCGGCGAGATTGAAATGGTCCTGGCAACAGGTGCTGCATCTGACCGTATTTCCTACGGCAACACCATCAAGAAGGAGAAGGACATTGCGCGCGCTTACCAACACGGTGTCCGGCTCTTTGCCGTTGACTGCGTCGAAGAAGTGGAAAAAATCGCCCGCGTTGCCCCGGGCTCAAAAGTGTTCTGCCGCGTCCTGTGCGACGGAGCGGGAGCTGAGTGGCCATTGTCCCGCAAGTTCGGCTGCGACCCTGAGATGGCCCCGGACGTGCTCGAACATGCACACAGGCTCGGTCTTCAGGCCCATGGTGTCTCCTTCCATGTCGGTTCCCAGCAAGCGAACCTCAGCGCATGGGATTTCGCTCTCGCCATGGCGGCAGGGGTCTTTGGGGAAATGGCGCATCGTGGTGTCGAGCTAAAGATGGTCAATATGGGTGGCGGTTTTCCCACCCGTTACCTGAAGGATGTTCCCGGCGTTCCAAGCTATGGCGATGCCATCTTTCATGCGCTGACAAAACACTTTGGCAACCGTCTGCCTTCGACAATCATTGAACCGGGCAGGGGCATGGTCGGCAATGCCGGTATGATCGAGGCAGAAGTTGTTCTGATTTCGCGAAAGTCGGCACAGGACGAAATTCGCTGGGTCTATCTGGACATCGGCAAGTTCCACGGTCTGGCCGAGACTATGGACGAGGCCATCCGGTATCCAATCCGGACCCCGCGTGACGGTGACCGGACCACGCCTTGCGTTCTTGCAGGTCCGACCTGTGACAGCGTTGATGTTCTCTACGAAAAAGACCCCTATGAGCTGCCGGTCAGCCTTTCCATTGGCGACAAGGTCCTGATCGAAGCCTGCGGAGCCTATACCACGACATATTCCTCAGTCGGCTTTAACGGTTTCGCACCGCTTGCGTCCTTTGTTATCTGACTGACTTCAGCAGCGCATTTCTTCAACAGCACGGTCTCTCCATCTATCGCCGCAGAGGAGGCCGCGCTGTTTCCCATCAAATGTACATGACCCGCGTTCTCGTCAGCCATACCGGTCGGCGTGGGCCGTGCTTGCCTAAAAAGATGCGTTTAAGACTTGAAATTTCAGGGAAAAACCGTCAAGTCTTGAGAAAGGTGCAATCAGTGCGCTTCTTTGCCACTTTCTCGTCTGATGTTGCTGACACAACGCTGTGACGAAACGTAGAAATTTGGAGTTTTGAATAATGACCGATGATACCAAAGGCGGCGCCCCGAAAAGCCGGACTGCCAAAACTGCCGCCAAACCTGCTGCGCGGCGCACGGTTGCAGCAAAAACTCGGTCAACCAAAACAGCTACCGACAAGTCGGCTACAAATAAACCCGCTGCGCGCAAACCTGCAGTAGCCAAAGCCTCCAGTGCCAAGCAAAGCGCAAAGACGGTGGCTGCAAAGCAACCTGCCAGACAGGCTTCAGCAAAACCAACTGCTGCATCAAAAGCGCCGTCATCCAAAGCTGCCGGTGCGAAGGCTGCAGCTGCGAAGCCAGCCACAACCAGGAAAGCCGCAGCTGCGCCGAAAGCACCGGGCACAAAAGCTGCTTCTGGTTCTAAGGCAGGCGGTGCAAGCAAGCCTAACGCTTCCAAAACAAGTGCCTCGAAGACTGGTGCTGGCCGAAAGCCTGCTGCAGCAAAGCCCGCATCACCAAAGACAGCAGCGAGCAAAGCTTCCGGAACACGTGCAAGTGCCGCCGGTACGACCGCTGCCAGGCAGCCTGCGCAGGCGAAGTCAAATACTGCCAAGTCGAGTGCACAGAAAAAGCCTGCAGCCGCCAAGCCAGCTGCAACCAAGCCTGCAGTGGCAAAACCAGCCGCGACAAAGGCTGCAACGGCAACTAGGGCTGCAAAAGCGCGGACCGCTTCATCAAAGGCAACCGGTACAGCCAAAGCTGCAGCGACAAAAGAGAGCGTTGCAAAAGTGGCAGCTGCCAGAAAACCTCAGTCCACTAAGCCTGCCGCAGCAAAAACAGCAACCGTACAATCACGGACTGCGAAACCAGCCAGCGCAAAGCCAGCGGCGACCAAGCCGTCTGCTGCCAAACCAACAAATACCAGACCAGCTGCAGCCAAGTCGGGACGCACCAGGCCGGCTGCGGCAAAGCCCGCAAACACCAAGCAAGCTGCCGCAAAACCGGCTGAAGCGAAGAAAACAGCTGCAAGAAAACCGTCCGCAACCAAAGCTGCGCCTCGAAAGACAGTTGCTAATAAAGTTTCCCCACGGGAGGCGGCGGCCACCAAAAGCTGGCCGGTACATGCAACCATCACAGGCCCTGTGGTGATGATAGGGTTAGGCTCGATCGGCAAGGGAACGCTGCCCTTGATCGAGCGGCATTTCAAATTCGACAAGACCCGGCTCACGGTGATTGACCCGGTGGATACAGACGCCAAACTTGTAACAGATCGTGGCTACAAGTTTCAGAAGACGGCACTGACACCGAAGAACTACAAAGATGTTCTGACACCGTTGCTGAGCGAAGGCGAGGGACAGGGATTTTTGGTCAACCTGTCCGTCGATACCTCATCGCTCGATCTTATGAAGCTGTGCCGCAAGCTTGGGGTGCTCTACCTCGACACGGTTGTTGAGCCGTGGCCGGGTTTTTATTTCGACGACACTGCGACGGCAGCTGATCGCACCAACTATGCCTTGCGCGAAACCGTGCGCCGGGAAAAGAAAAAGAAACCTGGCGGAACGACCGCCGTTTCCTGCTGTGGTGCAAACCCGGGGATGGTGTCCTGGCTCGTCAAAAAGGCTCTTGTCGATGTGGCTACTGAAACCGGCGTGAAATTCAAGGAACCCAAGTCGAAGAAAGACTGGGCGAAATTGATGAAAAAGACCGGGGTCAAAGGCATTCACATCGCCGAACGCGACACGCAACGCGCAAAGCAACCGAAGCCGGCGAACACATTCTGGAACACCTGGTCTGTAGAAGGGTTCCTGTCAGAAGGGTTTCAGCCGGCGGAACTCGGCTGGGGAACGCATGAGACCTGGAAGCCGAAAAACGCCAAAAGCCACAAGAAGGGCTGCAATGCGGCCATCTATCTGGAACAACCGGGTGCCAATACGAGGGTGAGAACCTGGTGCCCTACGCCAGGAGCACAGTTCGGCTACCTGGTGACACACAACGAGTCCATTTCGATTGCCGACTATTTCACGCTCGAGAACGGCAAAAGGGTCAGCTACCGGCCAACCTGTCACTATGCCTATCACCCTGCAAATGATGCGGTGTTGTCGCTCCATGAGCTGTTTGGTGCATCGGGCAAGATCCAGGACAAACTGCATGTCCTTGAAGTGAATGAACTTCAGGATGGGATCGATGAGCTTGGCGTTTTGCTGTATGGGCACAAGAAAAACGCCTATTGGTACGGTTCCCAGCTGTCGGTAGAGGAGACGCGTAAACTGGCGCCTAACCAGAATGCTACCGGTTTGCAGGTTACGTCTGCGGTGATTGCCGGCATGGTCTGGGCTCTGGAAAATCCGCAGTCCGGTATCGTTGAAACCGATGAGATGGACTACAAGCGATGCCTCGAAATCCAGCTTCCCTACCTTGGTCCAGTCAAAGGGTACTACACCGACTGGACGCCGCTCGATAACAGACCGGGTTTCTTTCCCGAAGATATTGATCCGAACGACCCGTGGCAGTTCCGGAATATTCTGGTTCGATAGAAAGTCTTGGGGTGGATTGCGGGGTTCCTGTCGCGCGCGGGTACCTCGTCTGCTTGTCGGGGATGGAGGAACGGGTCAGATTTCTTTCGTAAATTTAATGATTTGCGGCAGACCAAATAACTTCTCCAAACCGGAAATTGCCACAATTGGTTCCCAACTGCCGCGCGGCGCAGATCTATCTTGTCTGGCGCCATACGATCTTTTCTGTCGGGATTTCCAACTCGAAGTAGGCGGAAAGAACGGCACCAACAAAACGTTGAGAGGTTGGGCCATGAGTATGTTCGTTACCTTGGGGATTTTGCTGCTGACGACCGTTGTCTTCTCGGCAGCTGTCCTCGGTTATTTCCTTGCGTCGAAGTCTTTTCAGTCGGAAAACCGGTCTGGAGACGGAGGTGTGCTTCTGATTGCGGGCGGTCTTTTCATTGCCTTCACCGCGAGCTTCATCGAGATTTTCGACTTCGCATTCCGATTGCCGTTTTCTGAAACTGTAGACCTTGGAATTGGTCTGGCTTCAGTTGTCGCCGCGATCCTTGCGGCACAGGCGGCCTTTGTGGTTTTCAGTCGCAATGCTTCCGTACCAGCACCAGCTTCGAAGGACCGAGCACGCTAATGTCAGGCTTTTTGCGGAAGTGTTCCCGGTGAAATGGGAAACACTTCCGCTGACCGCCTTAACCGCCAAGTTTCGCAACACCGAGCGGAACGTTGAATTTGCGACACCATACGTAGACTTCGTTGTATTTGGAGACGTCGATACCACCGCGCAACCGGTAGGATTGCTGACCCTTCAACTTCTTCAACGCGCCGAGATCCGTATCTGGATCGTATCGCCCGTTCCGTCCAAGTCCAATGCGGGCGTCCGGGGCACCATCAAAGGTAAAATCCCTCTGCAAGACGACGCGGCTGCCGGACAGCTCCGCGTGCCCCGTTGTCACATGACGGCTCTTTCCCTTAAAGCGTCCGGATCTGGTGCGGTCCTGTGCAAGAGCGGGAAGAGATGTGGTGGCCGTGGCCACTGCCAGGCCGGCTGACAGTGACAAGAAGTGCCGACGGTTCAACATGGGACATGTTCCTTTTCATCAAGTGCGAGTTTTGTCGGCGCAGATGGATGTTCCCGCCGCTGTTTGATGAGGTGGCGCTTCGGGCTTTTCGATTGAAGGCCCCATTTGGTCAACCAACGTCACATCAGGGCGAGGATCAGGTGATATGGCTTGGGTCTCAGCTCTACCTGACGTTGAGGAAACGATTGTATTTTGAGATTTTATTTATCAAAGGTTGCTGATTGTCTTTGAGGTGATCTAGTCTGCTCAAGTAGCTTATTTGTTTTTACACTACTTTCGGTGATCGGTAATGGCATCGGTCAAGCATTCATTTTCTGGAACACTTCGCGGCCTCGATGTAAGACCCGACCGGGTTGATTTCAGGGATCGTCCCTATCGTCCGCCTTTAACGTTCCTGCCACCACAATATCCGCCGGAAGATCTGGCGGATCAATTTCTGCCGAGATTTCTCGAAGATGGATACATATTGAACCAGGGCTCGGAAGGGGCGTGCACCGGGTTCGGCCTGGCGGCTGTGATCAACTATGTCTTCTGGGAACGCTACCTTGTGGAAACCGAGCGTGGCAGAGCTGCGGAAAAGCCTCACCTGGTGAGTGAGCGTATGCTCTACAACAATGCCAAACTCTACGACGAGTGGGACGGCGAAGACTACAGCGGGTCGAGTTGCCGAGGAGCCATGAAAGGCTGGCACAAACATGGTGTCTGCAAGAAAGACCTGTTTCCCTATGACGACAACAAGTTTGTGCCGCCCAAGGACGGTTGGGAAATTGACGCCATCGAACGTCCACTGGGCGCATATTACCGCGTGGATTCGCGCTCGATAGCAGACATGCAGGCTGCAATCGTTGAAACCCACGCAATCTATGCCTCCGCCAAGGTTCATGACGGTTGGAGCCTCAAAAAGTGCGCTTCGTTGCAGAAGGCGGTCATTCAACGAACCAGCGACAAGACGACTGGCGGTCATGCCTTTGCGCTGGTTGGCTACAACCGTTACGGCTTCATCGTACAGAATTCCTGGGGGCCGGACTGGGGTTACAAGGGCTTTGGACTGCTGCCCTACAAGGATTGGGTGGACAATGGTTTTGATGCATGGGTCGCGGTCGTCGGTGCGCCGGTTGAGGTTGATCAGGTCGCTGTCGTCAAACCCAGTGCCCCACTTGCCAACCTTCCGGTGTCTGAACAGACAAGCGGCAGTTCATCTGAGACCGGTCTGGAAACAGTCACTAGATGGAGCGAGGCAAAGACCTATCGTCACTCGGTTGTGAGCGGCAATGACGGTCGGCTTTTGCGCCGATTGCCAGAAGCAGCCGACGCGCATGACGGACTGACCGTTGTGTTCAAAAACGTCAGGCAGCTGCTGGAGGACAATAAGGCGCGCAAACTCGTCTTTTTTGCTCATGGCGGCCTGACCGGGGAAGACCGAGCGATCAGGCATGCGCAAAAGCTTGGGCCCTGTTTTGAGGCCAACGGGATTGCTCCCGTGTTCTTCGTCTGGAAAACGGGGCTGGCTGAAAGCCTGAAGTTCATCGGCGAAGATCACTTCAGGCGGTTTGCCACAGACCTCTCGGAAGGGCCGGGACGTGCCGGAAGCGAAGGGCTGTTCGATGTCTTGAAGGAGAAGCGGGACAGGACATTCGAACTTGCGGCCCGTCAATTGGTGGGCCGGGCGGTCTGGGGCCAGATGAAGCAGAACGCCGCTTCTGCAGCACTCGGCGAGGGCGCGATCCGCCAGGTCAGCAAACATGTGCGCGCCCTCCTGAACGACTTTCCTGACCTTGAGCTGCATATGGTTGGACACTCCGCTGGGTCGATCTGGCTCGGCCACTTCCTGGAAGACCTCAGACAGCGAAAACTTGGCGACAAGAAAAAGCCGCCCGTCAGAACGGTGACGCTTTGGGCTCCTGCATGCACCATTGCTTTTGCAGGTCGCTACTATGGACACACCACCGAGAAACACGTCATCGCGGATGGAGGCCTTCATGTCGACCTCTTGAATGACGAGTTGGAGCGGGCTGATTTCGTCGGAAAGGAACAGCTCTACGGTAAATCCATTCTCTATCTGGTCAGCCGGGCGCTTGAGGATGACCACAAGACGCCGCTGCTGGGTCTGGAATGGGCCTTGAAAGACAGGTTCAAGGAAGCCTTTGAGAAGGATATTTTTGCAGGGGTTACCAGGAAATCCGCAGAAGATTGGGTTGCGCAATTAAAGCGCATCAACGCTTCCTTCAGCGTTCTTGAGGACCGCGAAACCACGAACGGCCTCGCTGAAATTCCCGTCCGTCACGGATCATTCGACAACGACATCGCGATAAACACTGAGATGCTGAGGCGCATTCTCGGCGCTGAACCGAAAGTTATCATCAAGGATTTGGCCACCCATTCTTTTTAGAGCAAAGGGAGAGCTCGACATGCCCATTTCAAAGAAAAATCCCGATTTAAAGAATTATCTCGAAACATTGCTATCTAGCGGAGATCTCGCCGAACTGGCTGACCAGCCCGAAGAGACGCTTCGCATGGGTGGTGGCATGGATGAAGGCCCTGCCGGCGCCGACGATGAGCGGGCAAAAGCCCATGCCGCCGTTGAGAAACTGGCCCGCGGCCAAGACCTCGACCGAGAAGAAGCCTTTCTGATTGAGGCGATTATCGTGCCTGACAAACGTCCGGCCATTGTCGTGACCAATGACGCCTACAACGTCCAGCACAAGGACTGGGTGCATTTCAATACGAACGAGACGACCAGGCGTCATATTCTCAAGACCTTGCCTGCTGCCGGACGCATCGAACTGCCGGACCATCCATATCTTCCTTATGGTGGAACAGGCTTTCTGGTTGCCGATGATCTGATCATGACCAACCGACACGTCGCTGAACTGTTTGCAACAGGGCTGGGTGAAAGAGGACTGGCATTCCGCCCGGGTCAAACTGCTGGGATCGATTACAAACAGGAAGCAGGATCGACGGAAAGTGCGTTTGCAAAAATAACCGGCATACGGATGATCCACCCGCACTGGGACATGGCGTTATTGCAGCTGGAAGAAGCTCCAGACGGCGTCGAGCCCTTGCTTTTGTCGATGCAGGAGCCTGAGGATCTTGAGGGTCGCGAGATCACCTTGATCGGTTATCCGGCTTTTGATCCGCGTAACGATGCAGCGGTACAGAACCGGGTCTTCAAGGGCATCTACGACGTCAAGAGGTTGTTGCCCGGTTTCCTGAAAAGCCGCCGTGAAATCCTCAGTTACGGTGACCGGGTCAATAGCGTAACTCATGATGCAAGTTCGCTTGGTGGCGCATCAGGCAGCCTCGTTCTGGACGTCATCACCGGAGACATCGTCGCGCTCCATTTTGCAGGGCGATACAAGGATGCGAACTTTGCGGTTCCAACCTATGAACTGTCTCGAGATGACAAGGTCGTGGGAGCCGGTCTTGAGTTCGGAGAGGACGCGCTTAGCAACATCGAAGACCCAAATCCGTGGTTGTCTGACTGGAGACAGGCAGATGGAACAGCAGAAAGCGCAGCGGTTGCTCTGTCACAAGACAACTCTGGAAGTGCGATCCAGGCTCCTGTGCAGACTGGAGACCCCGGCGGCTCGAGCCGTTGGACCATCCCGATCACGATAGACATCCAGGTTGGTGCAGCGTCTATGGTCAGTGCGCAGGCTTCGGCTGCAATACCTGCCGGACAGCCGCTGGCGGCGCCGGCCATCGAGCGCATGGTCGAGCCCAAGCATGATGACGACTATACCAATCGACCAGGCTATGACCCGTCTTTCATCGGCCTCGATGTTCCCGTGCCAAAGGTGACCGATCTGGACCGGGTTTCAAAGCTTGACGATGGGTCTAACTTTCTGAAGTATTATCATTTTTCGATAATTATGGACAAGTTTCGACGTATGCCACTTGTCACCGCGGCCAATGTCGACACGCGTAAATCCAGCCTGAAACCCGAACCTGGACGCAAATACAATCGGAAGGCCCTAAACGGCTTCACGTCCGACAATGATCGCGAGAAGTGGTTTGCCGACCCGAGGATACCCGGTGACCATCAACTGCCGGACAGGTTCTTTAACAAAGACCGGAAAGCTTTTGACAAAGGCCATGTGGTCCGGCGCAACGCCGTGGTGTGGGGCCGGACATACGAGGAGGTTCAACTCGCAAACGGAGACACGTTCCACTCCACGAACTGTACGCCGCAGGTCAAGGGGTTCAACCGATCTCGAGAGGGCGGTGAATGGGGTCAACTTGAAAATCACATCTTCAAGCAGGCAAAGACGGAAAAGCTCTGTGTTTTGGCGGGGCCCGTTCTCAAGGCCGAGGACCCGATTTTCACCGGTGTGGATGATGATGGTGTCACGAAGGTACGCATCCCGCAGTCCTACTGGAAGGTTGCGGTTGCCAATGCGGAAGGGGAGTTGCAGGCCTTCGCCTTTCAACTTGAGCAGGACTTGAGCGATGTCGCATTCGAATTCCAGCTCACCCAGAAATGGAAGGCTCGGCAGATATCCTTGAAAGATCTGGAAAAAGTCCTTGCTGTCGTCAAGTTCGACAAGGTGCTTCATGCAGCCGATCAGGCTGGAACGGGGGCGGGTGAGGCGGTCTGCGCAGACGCCGGAATTGGCTGATTTTGTTCGCATCCAGACGTGCTTCGTTGAGCCTCAATTGTTTTCAGTTCAGATATCCATCGACTTTTGCTTGGCGTGTTCAGTTGATACTGCGCCGATGACTGGACGCAGGCGTGGTTAGTGCCTAAGTCAGGATCTTCTCGGCATTTTGACAGGTGATTTGCCGGCTGCAGTCGATAGGGGCGGAATTCAGATGAGTGGTGTATCGGAAGCGCGTCAACAGCGTGCTCGAATGTTCATACTGGGGTATCCGTTCGTCCTCATTTCTTTCGCGCTTGTCCTGAACTTCTTCGCATTTGGCGTTCAGCCTGTTGAAATCGGGCTGCCGTCAACCGGTTTGCTTTCTGCATTTGTCTTCAGCGCAGCGCTTCTGCTGGCCAATCATACTTGGTTGATGACAGCGACAGAGCTGACCAGAGTTCGTTTCGGGCTGCATGCAACGCCTGAAGAGTGGGAGGCGAGTGCCAATGCGCGCGAAGATGTTCCGCAAGTCGGTTGGCAGGAGCTCGAGCGTCATCACAATGCGCATCGCAATGCGACGGAAAACACAGTCTATTTTGCGCTTTTGGCGGCGATATTCTGCTTGGTGAGCCCGCCACTTGCGGCCTGTTGGGTCTGGATTTTAGGCTTTGCCGTTGGACGCTGTGGCCATAGTTGGTGTTATCTGACCGGTCGAGACGGCTTGAGGGGGCTTTTCATGAGTGTCAGTCTCTTGAGCCTTTATGGACTGGCCACTTACCTGATCGTTGCAGTGATGATGACTTACTGAACTGCCATTCCGTTTGAAGTCACATTGGATCAGAGCAGGGTGTTTCTAAGCCAACACGCGGACCACGACCAAGGGCTCTGATCTTCCCTTTATCTTGCGGGAGCCGATGGGCTCCAGGGTGACATCATCACCAAGTCTCTTGGTGATTTCTTCGGACGCAAGAATGATCACATCCGCTTGTGGATCAATTTCCTTGCCAAGGCTTTCCAGCCGCGAGGCTGCGTTCACCGTGTCGCCAATAACTGTGTAGTTGACACGCTCGGATGCCCCGATATCGCCGACAACCAGTGGTCCAAGATGAAGACCAATCCGCACACGAACGGGCTGTTCGCCCCGCATTGCGCGGGCCTCGTTGTCTTTGCGAATGGCTCCGACCATACCCAGAGCCGCGCGTACAGCAGGTTCGGCAGGATTGTCCAATCGTTCCGGCGCTCCCCAGAACGCCATGACACTGTCGCCGATATACTTGTCGATCGTGCCATCCTGCCGGGTGATTTCTTCGCCGAGGAGCGACAGGTGATGATTGACGAATTCTGCCGTTTCACTCGCCGACATGCCTTCTGAGGCGGACGTGAAACCCGCAATGTCGGTGAACAGTACTGCAAGCTCACGTTCTTCCGGTGGCGCTTCCGCACGTCCTTCGCTTAAAAGTTTCCGTACCAGCGTCTTGGGAACGTAGCGATTAAAGGCCTTCAAGCCGCCGACCATGGCGTTGAACCCTTTCGAAAGGTCATCCAGTTCCTTGATGACGCTGGCAGGCAGTGGTTCGACTGCATTCAAATTGAGATTTGCTACGTCTTTCGCGGCGCCGGAAGCGCGCCGCATGGGAAGCGCAATGCGCTTGGCCAAAACGACAGCCCCCAGTAGTGACAGCATCAACAATCCGGTTCCAACTGCGACGGCGGTCACCAGCTGGTGCAGGGGCTGATCGAGAAACTGGGCGGGGAAGTGAACACCGATACGAACGGGCAGTCCTTGAAGATTGTCGTTCTTGTCTTCGATGATGACAAAGCGTTTGATGCCATCATCGTCGTAGCCGACATGCAGGTCCAGGTCGTCGGCGATGTCGAACGAAGCGTTGTCCAGTTTCGGCATCTCCTCGAAGTGTTTCAGGAAATCGTCTGGAACGTGTCTGACATGAAGGAGAGGCGTTTCGTTGCTGAGGTCATCGAATTTCTTGTGCAAGTCCGGATGCGCGATGACTTCGTGCGTGTCTTCCCTCAACAGGAAAACCGTGATGTCATCGGTCGAGATGTACCAGGAAATCTCGGAAATTCTCTCCAGCGAAGTGCCGATGAGCATCGTGCCAATATGGCGTCCTTCCTTGTATAGCGGCTGGGTGAACACGAAATAGGTGTGCTCCCGGTTTGGCATGTAAATGGCTTCGCTCCAGAAAGCCTCCTTTTGTTTCGCGGCGCGTTCGATCATGGGCGTAAGGATGGGAATCTCTGCTGCAAGATCGACTTCACCGCCAAGCAGCGTCCCGTCAGCATCGCCTCTGTCGACATCAACTCCTTTTCCCGTTGGGTCGACCAGAACCATGAAGGACACCTGTTCCAGTGGTGCCAGTGCACCGTAGAGGTAGGCGATCGGCAATTCCGGTTTGTCGAAGGAAAGCTCGTTCCGCTCTGCCGAGACCTTTGAATACTCAGCGGTTACGGTCACGGCATAAAGCTGTTCAACAAAGGCGACTTCTGCAGAATCCATGCCTATGTCGACAAGCTCACCGCCAAGTTGGCGCACCACTTTGGAAGACGTCATGGCCTGGATGATCAGGATTGCGGCCGCTGTTATCAGAACGAACGAACCGATCACTGTTGCCAAAGTCGGTGTGATGAAGAGTTTTCTGCGCTGCGACACAATTTGCCCCGATTCCGTGCGTCCATCGTCTTTTTCGCAGATTGCCGACGACAAGTGAACGCGATTGGGCAGTCAATTTCAAATACGGGCCTGGGTGCGGTTTACCGATGGGCAAAAAGCGGGTCATCAAAGAAAAGACCCGCAGAATGGTTCCGCGGGTCTCAAACGCAATTCGATTGTTGCATCTAATGCATCAGGTTGTTTTGGCCGGTTCGGGTTCATCGAACGTATGCCCGTAGTCAACCGCAATCTCGTAATCGGGATCTTCCAGGACGGAGACTTCAACAAGGTTGCCCGCCTTGTCGAGCAGACGTTGGCAATCCGGTGACAGGTGCCTGAGATGAAGGCGCTTGCCGACGGCCTCGTATTTTGAGGCCAATGCGTCGATCGCTTCCAGTCCCGAGTGATCGACCACGCGGCTGTCGATGAAGTCGACAACCACATCGTCAGGGTCGTTCTGCGGATTGAAGAGGTCAACAAAGCCGGTCGTGGAGCCAAAGAAGAGGGGCCCTGACAGGCGATAGACCTTCCAGCCTTCCTTGCTCTTACCAATGCGCGCGCTGATGCGGCTGGCTGCGTTCCAGGCATAGGCAAGAGCTGAGATGATTACGCCAACGACAACGGCGACCGCAAGGTCGGCATAGACCGTTACGCCGGTTACGATGACCATCACCAGCGCGTCTGTCAGAGGGATCTTATGGACGATCTTCAAGCTGGCCCAAGCAAACGTGCCGATCACCACCATGAACATCACACCCACCAGGGCAGCGACGGGAATTTGCTCAATCAACTGAGATGCGACAACGATGAATGACAGCAGGAAAAGGGCAGCTGCAATACCGGAGATGCGGGTGCGGGCACCGGACTTCACGTTGATCATCGACTGGCCGATCATGGCACAGCCACCCATACCGCCAAAGAATCCCGTAACAACGTTTGCCGTACCCTGGGCAAGGCATTCCTTGGAGGCACCGCCTTTCGTGTTCGTCAGGTCCGCGACGAGGTTCAGTGTCAGCAGCGATTCAATCAGGCCGATTGCCGCCAGAATGACGGCGTAAGGCAGAATGATCTGCAGCGTTTCCAGGTTCAGCGGCACCAGCGGAATGTGAAACTCCGGCAGGCCGCCTGAAATGGAGGCAAGATCGCCGACAGAGCGCGTGTCCAGATTGAAGCCGAGCACCAGTGCAGAGACAACCAGAATGCCGGCAAGGGGCGCCGGGAACGCCGTTGTGACCTTCGGCAAGAGCCAGATCACGGCCATCGTCAGGGCGATCAAACCAAACATGAGATAGAGCTGCGAACCGGTCATCCATGTCAGGCCTCCAGCACCGTCCGGAACCTTGAATTGCCCGAGCTGCGCCAGGAAAATCACGATCGCCAGCCCATTGACAAAGCCGAGCATAACCGGGTGCGGCACCATTCGAATGAATTTGCCCCATTTCAGCAGACCGACACCAATTTGAAGGATACCCATCAGGACGACGGTGGCGAACAGGTATTCCACACCGTGCTGGGCGACCAGCGAAACCATGACGACGGCAAGTGCGCCGGTTGCACCGGAGATCATGCCGGGACGGCCGCCGATGCAGGCAGTGATCAATCCGACGAAAAAGGCGGCGTAGAGGCCGACCAGCGGATTGACGCCGGCAACGAAGGCAAAAGCCACGGCTTCAGGAACCAAAGCCAGTGCGACGGTCAGTCCCGCAAGCAGCTCGGTCTTGATGCGCGAAGCATCGAGTTTTGTCGATTTCACAGGCGCAACGGCCTCGGCACGTGCGGTCAAGACATGCTCCACTTTGTATATGTTTGCTGGTGAAGGTCCGCCCAGGCCGGAAACGGCAAGACTATTGACCTAAATCAATTTAGGGCGTTGTAGTCGATTTTCCGCAATGCAGCAAGACTGTGAGCGGATAGCAGCCATGCAGTTGTCCACCCCTTGCAAGATCCGGTCACAAGGTTTCACCCTCAATTGCCCCAAGTGCCAGTCGATATCTTTGAGGTAAGTGCTTCTGTAGACCTATAAAATCTTGATCGCGCCCAAAAGCAGTGGTCTTTGAAACTCTTTCAAATTCCGCCGAGCTTGCCTCAGATGAACACTGGATTTCCAGTCTTCATGTCAATTCTTTGAAGTGCTTCAAGGGTATTCGCAACTGTTGCGACAAATCCTAGGGCAAACCAAGGCATCCAAGCCTGAATTGATTCTGAAATCTCGATGCTATTGAGCAAGAACACAAACAACGGGAATGCTTGGCAGAATTCTGGGCGCGTTTTCGTCCTCGAAGGTTTTTCGAATGACCTCGCGGCGTTTCAGGGAACGCGCGTCGTTGTCGGCAAGGAAGCAGAGATACATCGTGGCTCCCTTTTTCATGCCGAAACTGGCCGATGCGGTACTGCTGACCGCAAAGGGTTCATATCCAGAACTTGCCAGCTCCGACACATAAACAAATTCGCTTTGGCTGACCTCCTGCGAGGACACTGCCTTAATAGAGCCCAGAATCAGGATGATCGCCAAAAGTGCTTTCAAGGAATTCATTTCTTCTCCGAAATTTCCAGTCTTTGTCAGCTTTCAGACAGTCCGGTCTAAGCGTAACAATCAAAACGGATCCCAGACTTGCAACACAGGTTTGGTGGTCTCAATAACTTTGCAACGGCCCATCTTAAAGGCGTGCCTTGTTCTGAGTTATTGCTGGGCTGCAGGACGGCCGGGATTTGAAGTCTGCCCCTGAACTCCGCCCAGACTGGCGCCGAGAAGGGCTGCTGCACCTGCAAAGCCGCTGTCGCCGCCTACAACCGTATTCGGGACAAGCTTGCCAACCAGCCCAACAAGTTCAGGCTTGCGTTCCAGAGACGTCAGCAGTTTTTCAAGTGCTTGCAGCAGTGCAACACGGTCCTGGCCGAGCACATCCACCTGAGCCCGCTGGCCTCTGGCAAGTTCTTCCAGATATTGCCGTTCAGCCCGGCCAAGCGCAGCACGTTCCTGCTCACGCTGGTTTGCGACCTGAACGGCAATTTGGGCTTCCACAAGTCTTGGTTGCTCATCTGCCGTGGAGCGGGCCTGTTCGGTCTCAATGCGTTTCTGCTGGGCGTCGGTCTCGCGCTCATATGCGGTCGACAACTGATCGGCGAGCTGAACGCGCAGGCGTGACACCAGCAGTTCCGGCGGGATTGCTGGTTCACCAAGGCGAATCTCCCTGATGTCGACGCCGGCCTTGTTGCCTTCCACCTTGATCTGCTGCTCGATGGTCTGTTCAAGAGCATCCCGGTTTTCGATCAGGTCCAGCACGCGCGTCGGCCGGAGGGTATAAGTTTGCGGCTCTGTTGCGGTTCCGTCCGCATTTTTGTCCGGGACCCTGATGGAAGCGCCAGCGACATTGCGCACGATCGAGCGAATGGCCGGCGTCAGGATCCGGTTTTCAATTTCTCCCAGACCACCGACCGATCCGACAACGACAGGAGCGTTGGAAGGGTCGACCTGAACCAAAGCTCTGAGTTCAAGCGGGATGTCCCATCCTTCTACCTTGACGAAGACAGCCCGGTCCGCGGCTTCCTCAGGGATCCGTTCCTGAACGGAGCGCTCGTTTTGTTGGATATTGCCTTGCTGATCGACGGAAAGATCAATGATCCGCTTCGTGTATCCGCCCTTGTATTCCCAGGTCTGAACACGGGTGTCGACAAGCGTGACTTCATAGGCCTGACGGTTGAGGTAGTAAGCGCCCGGAAAGAGTGGGTCTTTCCAGATACCGACACAGCCACGTGGGACGAGAGGAACTGTGAGAGCTTCGCGCGAGACAGCAGACGCAGAGACTTCCTCTTCGACACAGTTGATGCCGGGTTGACTGACATTGGATTTTACAACGCCGACATGACCCGCCGGAATAATGGTCGCGTCGGTGTTCTCATCCAGGCGAATATCAAACAGGTAGCGGTTGAGGCGATATTGCCCAGGCTTCAAAACCGTTTCCTGCGGTCCGCGGATTCCCCCTTTCGTCAGGAAGCTATCTGCCTTGAGCATATCCCCGACTTCAGCATCGGGAATGGCCGGAGCCATGAACATGCCCGTCGGCATGGCGCTTCCGTCGAGGGCCGTAAGCTGTCCGTAATAGCCTTCAGGAATGGTCACAACGTCCCACTCTTCGAAGTCATAAAGAACGCGGACCAGCGGTATGAAATGAAATCCGGGACCAAGGATCTGCGCCTGCGGGCCCTTTTCTCCATCCAGCGCGATGATGCGGCCTTCAGGCAATTCCTTGAAGGCGTAAATCCGTTTCAAGTGTCCGACGCCGTTTGCGTCGACAAGAATAAAGGACGTCGACATCAGCATGAATGCGCCGATCAGTATCATGACGACACCCACGGCACGGCTGCTGACGAACCTCAAGAGACGGTGACTACCAACGGGTGCTCCGGTCCGGCGCATGAACGCGGCAGCTCCGATTACAATGGCCAGAATTCCAATGATCACGCTCAGCATAGACCGTCTCCCGCAGCGACTTCTTAATGCCGGGTATCAGATGCCGTGGTTAGGCCGGAGTCAAACCATGCTTCCATCAATCCAGTGTTCATTGCGGCAAAGCATGAGCCGAGGGATGACAAAGGGCTCGACGGGGAGACTGGTGCACAGTAGAAACGCCGGATCTGCGGGAGGAAATATGAAGCCCACCAATCCTGTCTTCACCGGTATCGATACTACCGTTTTCGAGACCATGTCCCGGCTTGCCATGGCCCATGAGGCGGTGAACCTTGGTCAAGGGTTTCCTGATGTCGATGGGCCTGAAGACATCCGTCAAAAGGCAGCTCAAGCGCTTGTTGATGGCCCCAACCAGTACCCACCGATGTTGGGTCTTCCTGAATTGCGTCAAGCCGTGGCTGCAGCCAACAAAAGGTTCTACGACCTCGATATCGACGCCGGGAGTGAAGTTATTGTGACTTCCGGTGCGACGGAAGCCTTGGCGGACTGCATCTTCGCACTGGTCTCGCCTGGCGATGAAGTTGTGCTGATCGAACCGCTCTATGATTGTTATCTGCCGCTGGTCAGGCAAGCGGGCGGAGTTCCTGTTCGGGTGAGGGTGACGCCTCCGGATTGGTCGTTGAACGAGGCGGCTCTACGCGACGCTTTTTCCGAAAAGACAAAAGCTATCCTGATCAACAATCCCATGAACCCGACAGCGAAGGTTTTTTCCGACGAGGAACTTCAGCTGGTGGCAGACCTTTGCAAAGAACATGATGCCTACGCCATATGCGACGAAGTTTACGAGCATCTTGTTTTTGATGGGGCGGCACACAGGCCGTTGATGGCTTTTGACGGTATGCGCGAGCGCACGCTGCGTGTCGGCTCCGCCGGCAAGACCTTTTCTCTGACCGGCTGGAAGGTGGGATATATCACCGGACCAGCGCCATTGATCGACCCGATTGCGAAGGCCCATCAATGGGTCACGTTCACAACTCCGCCGAACCTGCAAAAAGCCGTTGCGTTTGGCCTTGGCAAAGATGATGCCTACTTTGAAGGTCTGGTGGGAGACCTGTCCGAAAAACGGGATCGGATGGCCAGGGGCCTCAGCGACCTCGGATTTTCGGTTCTGCCATGCGCGGCCACTTATTTCCTGACCTGTGATGTCAGCAATCTCGGTCTCGGGGCGACGGATGTGGAAGTCTGTGAAACACTGGTCAAGCGCGCAGGTGTTGCAGCCGTTCCCGTGTCCGCCTTTTATGGCAGTGAAGCTCCGACCGGCTTCATCCGGTTTTGCTTTTGCAAGCGGGATGCGGTGATCGACGAAGCGCTCATGCGGCTAAGAACTTTTTTGACTGCAGTACAAACCGAATCTGCCTAGCCTGAAAAGACATGTTTTCAAGATGAGAAACTTTATGGACAATCCGGTACTGGTCGATGTCACACGCGGCAATCTCACCGAGAGCCTGCATCGTGGCTGTGTCGCGATTTCAGATGCCTCCGGCAACATCGTGTGCAGCATTGGGGATGTCGATGCGAAGGTTTTTCCAAGATCCGCGATAAAGGCCCTTCAGGCAATCCCGCTTGTTGAATCCGGTGCCGCTGACGCACTGGACCTCAGCGATGCGGAGCTGGCGCTAGCCTGCGCCTCGCACAGCGGGGAAGAAGTGCACGCCAGCTCGGCCAAGGTTATGCTGATGAAGGCAGGCCTTACCGAAGACGATCTGGAATGCGGGCCGCAATGGCCGCAGCGTATGGAAGATGCGGCAAAACTGATCCTGACCGACGAAACACCAACCGGACTGCACAACAATTGTTCTGGCAAGCATGCCGGTTTTCTGGGTCTTGCAAAGGTCATGGGTGTCGACACGCGTGGCTATGTCGAGCCTGGTCATCCCGTTCAGCGCGAAGTCCGCCTGGTGATGGAACAGCTTACAGGTGCCACTCTTTCCGAGGACGTTTGCGGCACGGACGGGTGTTCCATTCCGACCTATGCCTCACCTTTGACAGGGCTTGCACGCGCATTTGCATCCTTTGGAACAGGTGAGGGACTTGAGCCACTTCGAGCCGAGGCTGCCGAGCGGATCTACAACGCTTGCATCAATGAGCCCTATATGGTGGCCGGTGCCGATCGCTTCTGTACCAAGGTCATGGAAGGCTTTCGCGGACGCGTCCTGGTTAAAACCGGAGCGGAAGGAGTTTTTTGCGGCTCGGTGCCTGAGCTTGGCTTCGGCATAGCGCTCAAATGCGACGACGGAGCAACACGGGCCGCAGAGGTCATCATGGCCACCATTCTGGAAGCCGTACTTGAACTCAACGAGGAAGAGGCGGCGCTTCTGGACAGTCTCGTCAATCCGCCCATTTTGACACGCAGGGGCGTACAGGCGGGACATATGAAGCCGACAGACGAGTTATTGAGCGCCCTAAAAACTGCGTTGCCCTAACTGGTGTTAGAGCCTTTAAAGTTTCTTTTCCATCAGGACCTTGTTGCCGGCTCTTTGTGTCTCTTGCCAGCCTAATCGGTTGTAGAGCGCGACATTTTCCGGCATTGCAACGTGGGTCGTAAGGTGGATTGCGAGGATTTTTTTCGTTCTCGCCGCGTCTTCCACAGCGCCAATCAACGCCTTGCCAACGCCTTGTCCCTTGAAATCGGGATCAACGGCAATGTTGGTCAAATGAGAGATGCGTCCGTTGACGGAAAGAATTGCACAGCCTGCTATGCGGTTGTCGGTCTCTGCGATGAACACTTCGTTGTCGGCGATGTCCTCATCAATTCCGGCAGAAACATCCGGCAGATCGCTGAGCTTTATTCTTACTGGTGCATAGGCCCTTTCAATGCACGTTTTCAGGGCTGCTGCGTCTTGCAATTCAGCCTTTCGAATGGCTGTGATGGCAGAAGTATTGTTCATTGGAGATCCGTTATGACGCACCGCCCCGGCCTGTCATTTCAGTTTACACATGCGATTACCCGAACGCCTGCCAACAGTGTTGCCAACGGTATCCGGGCGGTCGATAGCGGTGACCCGAGCGGTGAAAAATTTCGCGAAGAGCATGAGCTCTATGTCAAGGCTCTGCAAGAGGCAGGCCTGAGTGTCGATGTTTTACCGGCGCTTGAGGCCTTTCCGGACAGCTGTTTTGTCGAAGATCCCGCATTTTGTCTGCCAAATGCCGCCATCCAGCTGCGGCCTGGAACACAGAGCCGGTTGGGTGAAGGCAAGGAGATCCGTGCCGCGCTGGAAAGTCATTTTGAAAAGGTGGAGGTGCTGCCAGGCAATGGCCATGTGGATGGTGGCGACGTACTGATGCTTGACGACACTATCCTGATAGGTCTTTCAGCACGGACCGACAGGGATGGCGCTGACGCCTTTGCGAAATTGCTGGGTGATTGGGGGTATCGCGCAGCAGTTTGCGAAACTCCCCAGGGAGTTCTTCATTTCAAGACGGCTTGTTCCACACTTGGCGACGGCGTGATCCTTGCAACACGTGTCATGGCCGAGAGCGGGTTTTTCGACGGTAGGCAGGTCGTGATTGTGCCTGAAGGCGAGGACTATGCTGCCAATGTGATCCGGGTGAACGATGTTGTTCTTGTGCCCGAGGGATACCCGGGAACGCTGGCAGCGATCGAGAAAGCTGGCTTTAAAACTGTGGTCCTGCCAACACATGAAGCGCGCAAGGTCGACGGAGGATTATCCTGTCTGTCCTTGCGATTTGCGCGTAGCTAAACGTTAACGCTTTCAAGCGGCGACCTGATTGCCGTTGACCGTCAGGTTCGAAAACTCGGAATTGTTGTTCAATTCGCCCGTGGCGCGTTCCAGCCAGCGAAATCCGTTGATGCCGCCTCGTTTCGAACCCTGGACGATGTTGCCGGTGATGACCGCAGGCCCTGCGCCATCAACGACTGTCACGGCAATACCCGTTCCGCAGTCTTTGAGAACGTTTTGTGAGGCTGTCACGTTGCGCATATAAGGACCCCATCCGAGCATCATTCCAAACTTTGGTGCGCCTTCAATAATGTTCCCGGTCAAGGCCGTATCCGCTTCTGCGGCAATACCGATACCAAAGCCGGCGACTTCCGGCGGGTAGGGACCGGTTTCGGAAATGTTGCGAATGAGATTGCCGGAACAAACCGCCATACGTCCGCCATCCATGAAATTGGCAATGGAGATGCCAGTCGTGCCACCGTCCACGATATTGTTGGAAATCACAGCACCCTGAAATCCGAATTCCGAATAGATCGCGGTCTCGCCGGACCGTAGGCATGAATTGCCGATGATTTGAACGTTCGAGCCGGTGTTCGACCGGATTGCTGAGAACGCGCAATCCGCGACCCGGTTGTTGGCGATCATCACACCGTGGGCGCGAAATACATTGATACCGTTGCCGAACTGGCCGGTACCGCCATATCTGGCGCTGATGCGTTCAACCCGATTTCCGGAGACGATTGTTCCGTCTTCGCCCTCACGCCAGCGATGGACCCAGATCCCGCCATTGGCACAGTCGGTAACAGTGTTTCCGGTTATGGCCAGGCCGGCAGCCTCGTTGGAACGCAAGCCGGCTTCCGCTGCGCCCGAAATCCGGCAGTTTTCAACCCGCCCGGAACACCGGTCCAAGACGGCACCCATTTTGGCTGAGCCCGCGATTTCGCAGTTGTCGATCACCAGATTGCGCACGCCGATGAAATGCAGCAAGCCTTCCGTGAAATCACCGATCGAGCGGTTCGCGCCGTCGAAAGTTATGCCGGTGAGACCGATATTCGTAACGCCTTCGGCGCGCACCAACTGGCCGCCCCCGCCCTGATAGACAAGACGCGTTCGCCCAGGGACACCGACAATCAGTGTGCCGGAGGGAAGGCGAAGATTGGCGACTGGATAGGTTCCTGCAGGCAAAAAGAGCGCGCGTCCGCGTTCCACCGCCCTGTTAACAGCATTTTGAAACTGAGCAGTCTGATCGTCGGCAGCATTTGGAAGCAGCCCAAGATCCGCGGAATCGATGGATCCCCTGAGGTCGGCAACTTTCATTTGCGCGGTGGCAGCTGTCCCAGAAAGGCACAGTGCTGTCCCGGCAAGAAACGTGCGGCGGCTCAGTTTTGCTAAGTCTCGTGTCATCTAACGGGCCAATTGCTTTCAAGCGTCCCACAATGGGAGGCAATGTCAGGGTTTGACCTGAACTCAGCAAAGGGCGTGCCGGAACCTGCTCTGGTGATGACGTTGAACAAGAAAAACCGGCCGGGAGGTGCGCCCGGCCGGTGTTTCAAGCGATCCTAGTGTGACAAGAGGGGATCACAGATCGCTTGGGGAGACGTCTTTGATGTCTGTCCAGTTGGTGTCGGCGTTCGTGATGTGGCCCGGGATGTCCTTGTTCCAGCGTTCCTGGATGGACTGGGAAAGGTTCAGGTAGAGCTTGCCATCAACGATCTTCCAAAGGTCGGGATCGCCATCGACTTTTACGCCCATTGCCGTACCAAAGGCACAGAAGCCACCGTACTGCGGAAGGTATTTGGCTGGGTCAGCCTTGAAAAGGTCGCGGTTTTCTTCCGAAGTAAAGCGATAGGTTGCGCCGTTATGTACTTCGGTAATCTGGAAATCGCCGGCCTGAGGAGCGCCGTTGGTGAAATAAGAGACCGGGTCGACACCGCGAAGTGCGAGGCCGGTAATCGTCGCGTTGACATCGGCTCCGGCGGCCAAGGCACCGGAAACAAGTCCAGCAAAGACAACGAGCGTAGCTGCTGTGCCGCGGATCAGGTTTTTGAACATTTCAGAATTCTCCCACGTAAGTGTTCGTGTGTTGAACAAGCAGCCGAACGAAAGAAGGTTGTAACTCACTAATTAGGAACTAATTGGTTCCTAACAACGCGTGGATATTTGTCTCTGTTCGGTATGTTTGATATAGTATTAGGAACCAATTGGTACAAAACACAAGGCCGTGATCGCACGTGACAGGTCTGTGAGTGACCCATCTTGGAGGTAGAATGGCGAGACCGCGCGAATTTGATGCCGATGAGGCGATGGACAAGGCCATGGGGCTGTTTTGGCAAGTCGGCTATGAACAGGCCTCCTTGTCTGAACTTCTTGCGGCGATGGAGATCACGAAGGGATCTTTTTACAAGGCCTTTCAAGACAAGCAGTCCATCTACCTTGCTGCACTTGAAAGATACAACGACAAGGTCATCAGCGGGACAGCTGCCTTTCTGACAGATCCAAATCAGGGATCAGGTCGTGCCCGCATCCTGGGACTGTTTGGCAAAGTTGCTGAAGAAGTCCGGCGGAACGGCGATCGACTGGGATGCTTTTTGTGCAATGCGCTTGTCGACAAGGCGGCTGAGGACGAGGAAGCGGAAGCAAAACTGCAGGCCATGGTCCATCGTCTGGAGAACGCTTTTTTTCATGCTCTGATAGATGACCAGCGCTTGAGCGAAGCAGCTGCAAGAGAAACAGCACGCGGAATTCTGTCGATCTATTTTGGTCTGAGAGTTCTGGGCCGTGCTGGTCTGGCAGGGCAAATGGCCGGCGACTGTATCCGTCAGGTCGAGCGACTGCTTGACCAGGAGGGGCGCTAGGTCCGTGGCT
The DNA here is from genome assembly GCF_009363435.1 of Labrenzia sp. THAF82. Taxonomy (GTDB): domain Bacteria; phylum Pseudomonadota; class Alphaproteobacteria; order Rhizobiales; family Stappiaceae; genus Roseibium; species Roseibium porphyridii. The sequence goes on from NZ_CP045354.1 coordinate 2,817,083, forward strand.
GCGACGACAATCGCAGATCCGTGTCAGCTGCTTTGCAAACGCCTTGCGGTCTCTTGCAGAATACGAACCGCTGCATCCTCAACACATGGGAGGGAAGGGCGCGTGTCAATCTTGCCTTTGGGAAGCGTTGGCACGTGGATGAAGATGCTTGGAATGCCTGAGCCGATGGAATCCCAAAGGGTTGCGTTGCAAAGGTAAGTACCGGCGTTGTTGGACAGCCTAACCGGTGCACCACTGCTTCTGGCCGCCTCAAGCAAGGCACGTGCTGGCAGTGTCGAGCTTCGCGATCTTTCGCCGTTAGCCTGAAGTTCCGGTTGCCTGGGGCTAACTCCGACGGCGTCCGGGCGCACTCGCACGGCCTGGTTCACGGCCCGTGTTTCAATGTTGATTGTGCGGCGTGTGCCATCAACGCCGAAATGAATGATCGCATCAGGCTTTACAGATCGGCGCAGTCGAGCCGTCTCCATTTCGCGTCCTGCCCAGCTGGTCGGCAAGACCTCAAAGACAAAGGACACACCGCGATGTTTTCGACCCAGCCGTTTTGGCAGTCGGTGCATCAACATTTCCGTCGGATTGACAGGGCTTCCGGGAAAGGGCGAAAAGCCGGTCACAAGGATTGTTTTGTTCGCTCTGCACATTGGCTCTTAATTCTCCAGACCGATCAAACCCGCCAACTCATCCACAGCAAGAGAGACGGACGTTTTTCCAGCCCTCACACTCTCTTCCAGATGATTCAGGCGGCCTGCAGTTTTCGAATTGGTCTTGAGCGCCTCCATCATGCGCTGCTGCAGCATATCCCACATCCAGGCAACCTGTTGCCGGCTGCGCTTGTCGTTCCATTCACCAGTTGCTTGCATCTTGTCTCGATAGTGAAGGACTTGCTGCCACAATTCTCGCAAGCCTTCATTCGCAAGGCCCGAGATTGTGACGACAGGCGGAGACCAGTTGGGGGACTTCGGTGCAAGAATGTGCAGAGCAGCCCGATAGTCCGAAGCTGCCGACCGGGCTCTAAGAGCACCTTCGCCTTCAGCCTTGTTGACGGCAATCATGTCCGCGATCTCAAGGACACCCTTTTTGATACCCTGAAGTTCATCCCCGGCGCCTGGCAGCATCAGAACCAAAAAGAAATCGACCATATCCGCAACAGTGGTTTCCGATTGGCCGATGCCAACGGTTTCAACCAGAATGACGTCAAAGCCTGCCGCTTCACAAAGAAGCATCGTTTCCCGTGTTTTGGCGGCAACGCCTCCGAGCGTTCCGGCGGATGGTGACGGGCGAATGAAGGCATTTTCGTCTACCGCGAGACGTGCCATCCGTGTCTTGTCGCCAAGGATCGATCCCCCAGTACGGGTGGAAGAGGGATCAACCGCCAGAACGGCGACCCTGTGACCAGCATGCGTCAGATTGGATCCGAGCGTGTCTATCGTTGTTGATTTTCCGACCCCGGGGACACCGGTTATGCCAACCCTTATGGCCCTGCCTGTCAGGGGCAAAAGATCCTGAATGAGCTGATGCGCCAGGTGTCGATGATCTGCCTTCTTTGATTCCACTAAAGTGATCGCGCGGGCGAGTGCGGCACGTTTGCCGTTTTTTAGATCCTGCAGAAGGCGAGAAGGGTCGAATGTCTGTGCCATGGTTCAACGCTTAGCGCAGGTAAAGGCAAAGGTCACTGCCGCAAAAGGGAGAACCATGACGCTTCATCGGCAAGGTGTGATCAAAATCCGGCTGGAAACTCATTCTAACTTGGCAGTTTCACCTGATGCCGTGTTAATAACATCGAATTCGATCAACGATTTTTCAGGTACAGCATGACACCCCTTTCTTATTTGAAAGCTCCGCTATGGGTTCTTGGGCTGGCAGGGACTGACAAGTCGCCTCGGAAAAACCCGCTGCTTGGCAGTGAACGCCTGAATACCTGGGGGCTGCATAAAAAGCGGGTGAAACTGGCTGCAAACATGGCTGCGGCTCGCAGGGCTCGTCTTGCACGACTTGTTGCTCCGGAAGAGCACACTTTTTTCGACGAAAACGGCTACTTTCTCGTACATGATTTCCTACCTGCCGAGGTCTACGCTCAGCTAAAGGAAGAAGTATTCAATCAGGCGCTGGAAGCACGCGAAATGCGGCAAGGGCAGGCGGTAACGCGGATGACCATGCTGCCGCCGTCGCTTCTGAGCAAAAACCCGGCGCTGGCACAAGCCGTACGCGACTCGCGCGCGCTTAACATGATCCGCTACGCGGCCTCGCAAGGCGGACATCCGCTCAGTTTTATTCAGACTGTGCTGGTTGAGCCGCAAAAGGTGAAGAAGAAAGACCCTCAGTCAGATGCACATGCCGACACGTTCCATGCCACCTCAAAAGCCTGGCTCTTTCTTCAAGACGTTGGTGAAGAGGATGGTCCCTTTTTCTTTGTGCCAGGCTCGCACAAGCTAACCAAAGACCGTCTCGACTGGGAATACGAGTGTTCGTTGACAGCGGCAAAGGATCCACGGTCACACCACGCGAGTGGCTCGTTCCGGATCAAGCGGGAAGAACTATCAGACCTTGGCCTGCCGCAACCGGTCAAGATGGCGGTTCCTGAGAACACGCTTGTGGTCGCCGATACCTTTGCTTTTCACGGTCGTACGCCTTCCGACAAGCCGACGGTTCGCTCTGAGATCCATTGGCATATGCGCCGAAATCCATTTCTTCCCTGGACAGGTGGTGACGTAAAGTCCCTTCCGTTCATTCAAGAGCGGGGTATGCCGATTTTGATGGATCTGGCGGACACGGCCGAAAAGGCACTCAAGATGCGCAACGTCTGGCGGCCTGTCGGCGAAGTCATGGTGAAATCGGAGCCACATGTTTGAAGCGGCTGCGCGAATGATTGCCAACTAGGCCGCGGCAATTGGCATCCACGCGGTTGTCAGCTCTTGGGCGTCCAAAGGATTCGCTGCATTTCAGCGTCAAACAAATCCTTGGATGGGGGCAGTTGGTCGAAAGGGCCCTGGTAGCCGGGAATCGCATAGACCAGTTGAACGTTCGGATGTCCGCGTGACTTGCAAATGGCCATGCCACGCCAAAGATTTTTGCCGACCCGGCAGTCGGAACGAGCAGTACCCACTTCAGAAAAGGTCATGCCGATGCGCTCGCCATTGGGGCCCTGCAAATGGTGCGTGACGCCATGCACGGTGCGGATCTTGCCGTTGTTGCCCTTGAAAACCTGAAGGACCTGAAAACCATCACTGTTGAATGCGGCCAGTGCCCATTCGGTGTTGTTCTCAACGGCGGTCTGAATGCCTTCCGTCGTGAATCCCGGCAAGGCGCTTTCGATCGACTTTGAGCCATAAGCAGTTTCGGGTGTGATACCGCCAACGCTGTCTTCCGTAATCTGAACAAGGGTCAGATCCGAGGTGCGAACCAAGCGCCCGGAAGTCCCGTCGAGGTCGGCAGTCGGGGAACAAGCGGTTCCAATAAGAGCAAATAGACATGCAAAAGCGACGGCACTGAAACGCATAAAACCATCTCGAACAGGGTGTTGCAGCACAATAGTGCGCGAGAATGACAGAGGACTTAGCAACTAACGTCTTGTTTGCAAAGACCGGTCGCACCCCTGTGGACAGTTCGTATCGCTTTCCGTAGCGGCTCGGCGGTATCAGGCAAGGCGGTTGGTCAGGTTTCGTCCCTCTTGATCCACTTAGGGGTTGATGGAGGACTATAATTCTCGAATTTCCCGATCAGGTCCAACGGCGAGTCGGAGATCTGAACCATGTCGCGCATCGCCTTTTTCGTGAAAGCTTCCTGGGTCTGATGATCAAGGAACGCAACCAGCTGATCGTAGTATCCTTCAATATTCAAAAATCCGCAGGGCTTTTGGTGATAGCCAAGTTGTCCCCAGGTCCAGACCTCAAAGATTTCTTCCAGAGTGCCGACGCCGCCGGGGAGGGCGATGAACGCGTCCGACAAATCAGCCATGAGTGCCTTGCGCTCATGCATGGAGCCGACAAGGTATAACTCGTTCAAACCCTCGTGGCCGATTTCCTTCTCCTGCAGCGAGCGCGGCAATACGCCAATTACCTCACCGCCTGCTTCCAGGGCGGCATCCGCGACTGTTCCCATCAGACCGACCTTGGCCCCGCCATAGACCAACCGATAGCCGTTTTCCGCAATCACGCGACCGGTCTCCTTGGCAGAAAGGCCGTAGGCCTCCTGAGCGCCATAGCTGGAGCCGCAAAAAACGCAGATGGATTTCATGAATGCCTTCTCCATGACACTGGGCCGAGCCGACCATCGGATCGGCCGTTGATCAGGTTTTCAATCTTTCGACAATTCATCGAGGACACGCGCCCACGAGCGAATGCCCTTGTGGAAGCTGGTGAGATTGTATTTCTCGTTCGGGGAATGGATTTGATCGTCTTCCAGTCCAAAACCGATCATCAGCGTGTCCATGCCCAACATGCGTTTAAAGTCGCCGACGATCGGGATTGACCCACCCATGCCGATGAGGGCTGTGTCCTTGCCCCATTCGTCGTGCAGCGCTCGTTTGCCTTTTTCCAGGGCGGGCATGTCGAAATCAAGCCTGAGGGCCGGGCTGCCGTCTTTCGCAATGAACTCAACACTGCAGTCTTCAGGGATTTTTGAACGCACATAGGCCCGGAATGATTCCTGAACCTTGTCCGGGTCCTGATCACCGACAAGGCGGAAAGTGAACTTGGCGTGCGCTTCCGCCGGGATCACGGTTTTCGAGCCGGCTCCCTGATAGCCGCCCCACATGCCGTTCACTTCAACGGTTGGCCGTGTCCAAAGATGCTCCAGCGGTGTTCGATCGTTTTCTCCACGTGGATATTTCAGACCGACATCGCCGAGGAATTCCTCGACCGAGAAACCGAGTGTTTCCCAGAGTTCTTTTACATTTTCCGGCATTTCGATGACGCCGTCATAGAAGTCGGGCAGGGTAACCTTGCCGTTTGCATCATGAAGACCTGCAATAACATCGGCCACAATGTGGTTGGGGTTCTGTGCGGAACCGCCATACATGCCCGAATGGAGATCCCGGCTGGCGGCCCTGACGATGATCTCATCCCCAACCATGCCACGCAGCATGACTGCAATGGCCGGTGTCTCAGCGTCCCACATTCCTGTGTCGCAGACGAGGGCGAGGTCGCAAGACAGTTCGTCCTTGTGTGACTGCAGGAAGGGTTGAAGAGAGGGAGAGCCGGATTCTTCTTCACCTTCGAACAAGATGGTCACATCAACGGGCAAGTCGCCTGTTTCGGCGATAAATGCACGTGCGGCTTCAACGAAGGTCATCAACTGACCTTTGTCGTCAGAGGAACCTCGAGCAACAATGATCTTGGTTCCATCATCCTTGGTTTCGATGCTGGGCTCAAACGGGTCATTCTTCCAAAGCTCGAGCGGGTCCACCGGTTGCACGTCGTAGTGCCCGTAAAAGAGTACGTGCGGCCCTGGCTTTCCGGATTTCTTGTGGCCGACGACCATGGGATGTCCCGCCGTATCCCGCACAGACGCTTCGATGCCGATTTCCGTCAGCTCCTTCGCCAACCATTCTGCGGCGTGGCGGCATGGCGCCTTGAACTCAGGATCGGTGGAGATGCTCTTGATCTTCAGCAGGTCGAAGAGACGGTCAAGACTGGTGTCTAGGTTGGCGTCAATGCGCGCCAGAACCTTGTCGATGGAACTCATAACGGATCCCCGATATTGGAACAGATTGCACAAAGCCCGAGGGACTCAGGCTCCTACAGAAACGCCTAACAGGCCACAACCGAGCGGTCAGCGCAATTGGATATTCCATTGAGAAGCCGGCTTGTGCCGAATTCTTGCAAGATTGCGATCAGCGTGTTCGGCTGTTTGCCGCCTTCTTCTCCAGAAGATCGTTCGCAGTCAGTATGACTTCCACGCGCGTGGGACCAATCCTGTCTTCCAGCCTTGCGGACAGCTTGTCTCTATACGCATCGATCTCATGGGCAAGCACAGCTCGCTTCGGATCTAGGTAGACGGCCACAAAGTGCATGCGTCCAGCCTGAAGTACGGCAGCACGGTGAAAGTGAAAACCATATTCACTCGCCAGGTCACGGGCAGTACGGGTGGCTTTGGTGTGAGTGCCGCTTGGTGCACTGACCCCTGCGAGATCAGCCAGGGTTTTGCGAAAGGTAGAGAGCGGTTGCCAGACGATGGCGAGGATCAGAACCAGGACGATGACTGCGTCGCCGATCGGGACGTATGGAGCCAGCGGGGTCTCTTCGAGGAACGGTAGAGATAAAAGCGCTGCCCCGGAACCAACACTCAAAGCGCCGTCAATGAGGGCAGCCCGTGCTTCTGTGCGCAGTATTTCGCTGCGACGGCCGGTTATGCGGTAGGCGCGATGAAAGTTGTAAGCCAGCCCCAGGCAGATCGCGACGATGACAACTGCGTATATGGCAATCGGTCCAAAGACGAGTTCGGGAACCGATCCACCGCTGAAGAAGGTCCAGATCTTGGTGCAAGAGATGATGGCAGCAAAGACCAGCACGCCAATCAGGATCAGACTTCGAAAGGTTACATAAAGAACCTCGTCGAAGTCCTGTCCCCAGGGACGGCTCCGCGTTGGCGGCAATCCGACCCTTGCGCCAATCCGCGCCGCAGCAATGGCCGAGACAAAATTGACTGCAGAATAAAGACCGTCCACGAGCATGGCGTCCGATCTTGACAACCATGCGGTCAAGATCCCGGCTGCTGCCATGAAGAGATTGGACCATTTGGAAATGCCAAGCGCTCGACGCTCAACGTCATTCGGCGAAGATGACTTGGCAGGCATTTGTGTCAGTTGCCACGCTTGAGAGAACCGAGAAGTCCTCTCACCAGAGCTTTTCCGAGTGAGGTGCCCAGGCTTCTTGCCGCAGACTTGAGCCCTGCTTCCAGCACGGTATCGCGCTGACTGCGGCGCCGACTGCTGCGTTGCCGACTGTCCTTGCGCGGCCTGTCATCGCGGCCAAAGTCAGGCAGTTGAAATCCGGATCGGGACCGGCGGGGCTCGCCATGTTTTTTGGCGTAGCTGTCTTCCTTGTCGCGGCGGCGCTGCTCCTGTCGCTGCTCTTCTTCTGCCCGGCCCATGAGGATTTCGTAAGCTGACGTTCTGTCCCTGGTGCGTTCATAAAGACCGAATATCGGACTGGACTGGATCAAGGATCGACGTTCGCCCTTTTTGATCGGGCCAAGGCGTGATGAGGGGGGCCGTATGAGCGTGCGCTGTACGATTGACGGAATGCCCTTGCCTTCCAGCGTTGAGACCAAAGCCTCGCCGACGCCGAGTTCAGTGATGACCCGTTCCGTGTCGAGGTCCGGGTTTGGCCGGAAGGTTTCTGCCGCTGCCCTGACGGCTTTCTGATCTCTTGGTGTAAAGGCTCGAAGGGCGTGCTGCACACGGTTGCCAAGCTGAGCCAACACTGTTTCGGGAATGTCGAGGGGGTTCTGCGTGACGAAATAGACGCCGACACCCTTTGAGCGTATCAACCTCACGACCTGCTCGACTTTTTCAACAAGAGCTTTGGGGGCGTCACTGAAAAGCAGGTGGGCTTCGTCGAAGAAGAAGACAAGCTTCGGCTTTTCCGGGTCGCTGACTTCCGGCAATTCCTCAAACAGTTCAGACAGCAGCCACAAGAGAAAAACGCCGTATAGGCGAGGGGATGTCATCAGCTTGTCAGCCGCCAGTATGTTGACGATGCCACGTCCGTCTGGAGCCGTGCGGATGAAGTCACGGATGTCGAGCGCGGGTTCCCCGAAGAAATTTTCGCCGCCCTGGCGTTCAAGAACCAGGAGGCGGCGCTGAATGGCGCCGACGGACGACTTGGAAACATTGCCGTAAACGGTAGAAAGTTCCGATGCCCTTTCTGCAACATGGGCAAGCATCGCGCGCAGATCCTTCAGATCCAGGAGCAACATGCCTTCGTCGTCAGCAATTTCGAACAGGACGTTGAGCACACCTTCCTGCGTGTCGTTGAGTTCCAGAAGGCGGGCCAGTAGCAGCGGCCCAATTTCAGAAACGGTCGTGCGGATCGGGTGACCCTGTTCGCCCAGCAAATCCCAAAAGACGGACGGAAAAGCCTTGTATTCGTAACTTTTGCCCAATCCGACTTCCTTGGCGCGCTTTTCCAGGAAGTCCTTTGACACACCTTCGGCGGCAAGACCGGACAGGTCGCCTTTGATATCGGCACAAAACACGGGCACGCCGGCCTTTGAAAAACCTTCTGCCAGAATCTGCAGGGAAACGGTTTTCCCGGTACCGGTAGCGCCGGCGATCAGGCCGTGTCGGTTTGCAAGTTTCAGAGCCAGCATTTCGTTCTTGCCGCTTGAACCGATAAAGATACTGTCCTTTGCCTTCACGTCTCACCGACCCCCTTCGAATCCGAATGATTTGTGCCAGCCTAGCAAAGCCTTTTCAAAAATGCGCGCACGCGATGTGTTATCCCATCGACGGAACCAATTTCGGACCTGTATAGAGGTGTCTGACTCGCACCTGGAAGTCCGGGGTGCAGGAAACGTTTTAGGAGAACGACATGGAAGAGCTCATCAATCGCATCATGGCCGCAGCAGGAATCGACGAAGGCCTGGCGACCAATGCTGTCGGCATAATTCTCGGCTTCCTGAACAAGGAAGGCCCTGAAGACAAGATGCAGCTCATTTTTGATGCTCTCCCCGGTGCCCAGGCCCTGGTCGAAGCGCGCGAAGAAAATGGCGGCGGTGGGGGGCTCCTGGGTGGTCTCGGCAGCATGATGGGCGGTGGCATGGGCGCCATGGCAGCACTCAATGAGTTGAATAGTGCCGGTCTGGATATGGATGGCGTTCAAAGTGTTGCCAAAGAACTCATTTCCTATGCTAAGGAAAAAGCGGGGGACGATGTTGTGGATGACGTGGTTTCACAAATTCCGGGGCTGAGCCAAATCCTATGACTGTCCCAGGGTTCGGTTGCCGGTTGATTTAGGGAGTACTGTGCGGATGGCTTATTCCATCGACGAAATCGAGGGCATCGGCCCGACATATGCCGCCAAGCTTGGTGAGCTCGGCATCAAGACGACCGAAGCTTATCTTGAGCGTGCCAAGGACCCGAAGGGCCGCAAGGCGCTCGAAGACGAGACAGGCATTGAAGGCAAGCGCATTTTGAAATGGGCCAACATGGCCGATCTGATGCGTATCAGCGGTGTTGGGGAAGAGTATTCTGAACTTCTGGAGGCCGCTGGCGTCGATACGGTGAAGGAACTCAAGCACCGCAATGCAGCCAATCTTGCGGCCAAAATGCAAGAGGTCAACGAGGACAAGAAACTCGTGCGCCAGGTCCCGAGTGAAACACAGGTTACCAAGTGGGTGGAGCAGGCGAAAGAACTGCCACCTATGATGAGCTATTAAGAAATCGCGATAGTGAACTGATTAAAAAAGAGAAAGGCGCGCAAATTGCGCGCCTTTTTCGCTGTGTAATCGTGCCCAGCTTCGCTGGTTTGATCACAGAATTCTAAACGCTGATCTGCCCGTAGCGCAGTGCCTCGACAACGGTGTGTGTCTTGTTGGAGGCGTTCAGTTTCACGCTTGCGTTTTGCAGGTGGGCATGAACGGTGCGTTGTGAGATATCCAGAACGTCGGCGATTTCACCGGCCGTTTTGCCATAGGCCGTCAGTTCCAACACCCTGCGTTCGCGCGTCGAAAGAGCTCCCGGACGCTGTCCGGAAACGACACCGAGTTCGCGCAACCTTGAGAAGGCTGCAGCAGCAAGGACTTCCAGATTTGCAAGGTCATACTTGTTGACCTGAAGCGAAGGACCGCTTGCAAAGACAAAGGCTTGGAACGGATAAAGCTCGGTTACGGGAACAACGACAATCTGGCTGCCTTCACCTGCGGATGCGAGTAGATCGGAATGTTCCATATCGCCGGCGGTGATGGTCCAGACGCGAGCCCTGTTTGAGCCGAGACCCAGCATCAATGCGCTGTCATTGGCTGAAAGCGAAGTGCTTTCAATGCCGTCATTGCGCTGATCGGGCCAACGGAAGCGCTGCACCAGATTGTCGATCGGCCGATTTGGCATTGGCAGACCGGTAATCAAAATGTGGGTCGCCCCCATGCGGCGCAGATTTGACTCAAGAATGTCGAGCACGTGGTGCGCTGCGTTGGCTTCAGAAATTGCTCTCAGTTTGCTCTTTAATTCCGTCTGATCAAGCATTGTGCACATCCTTTGCGGCTTTTGCGCCGCTTTTTATGCGAACGAAGGGCGCAAGCCGATTTCGTCCGCCGATGGGTTAGTAACGCGTTCTGCCTAAACCCTGTCGAGAAGAGGACTGAACCCGAATGCCGCGCACTTATTATAAGGGTAGAACTTCCCATGCGTCGGCACCATTACGCTACAATACAATTGTTGTTCGTACCAATAGGGAAAACTGGCAAAGTTTGCTTATTCCGCCAAAAAATTGGCAAGTTACTATGCATCGATGCAATTTATGTTGCCTGGCTTGAAAGATGTCGATCTGAAGCGACGAAAGATCGATTCAGAACTTCTAAAAAACTTGCTGCCGGCAACCGGAACTATTGATGGAAAGGCAGCAAACTTTCTTCTCGTGTTCGCACTTATGCACGCTGGGTCGCCTGTCGACAGCTTGTTGCAGCTGCGAACCTACCCTTTCTGCTGAGTTGCCAAGCCTTGTTGGGTGCGACTAAAACGAGACCAGCGACCGGACCATTCAAGCGGGTAGCCGGTCAGGGAGAGTTTGAAATGCCGAACAGTTTCACTGGACCCGACAGCTTTTACAGCGCCGATGAAAACGACTGGTGGGCATCCGTCGACAAGGCACTTAAGGGGCAGTCAAGAGACCGGCTGTTTGGGCAGACTGAAGACGGTTTTGACACGGCGCCGCTCTATCCACGGCGTTCTGATACGGCAGCGAAATTGTTGCGCGCAGGCAATGCTGACTGGGCGGTCGTCCAAAGGATTGACATACCAGACCCTTCCCAAGCCAACCTGCAGATCCTCGATGACCTCAACGGTGGCGCGAGCGGTCTTGATCTTATTTTCTTCGGAGCACCGAGCGCTTATGGAAGCGGCATTCATGTGGAAGGTCTTTCATCCATTGAAACGCTGCTGAAGGACGTTCAACTGGACCTGATCAGTCTCAGGTTCGACGCCGGTCGGGAGAACATACAGGTTCTTGCAGCGTTGTTCGCCCATCTGGAAAAGCAGGGACTTGATCCAGCGACTGTGAACATCACAGCCGGGTTCGATCCCTATAGCTGGATTGCAGAGAACGGCGTTGCGCTTGACGATATGGAAAATGTGTTTCGGCATTTCCGTGACGCTGTCGGATCTGCGCACGAGCTGGGCAGCCCGGCTCGCCTGATGAAGGCGGACGGACGGGTCTGGCATGAGGCCGGGGCAACTCCAGCTCAAGAGCTGGCACTTGTTCTGGCTTCCGCGGCTGCACATCTTCGGATGCTGGAAGACACGCAACTCCCTCCCGAGGGCTGGCCGAACCGCATCTCAATGAGCCTGGTTGCCGAAGCCGATCAATTCGGAACCATTGCGAAAGCTCGCGCCATCCGCGCGCTCTGGGCCTGTGTTCTGGAGGGTGCCGAGTTGCCACAAAGCCCGATGCAGCTGCACATGTGCACGTCTTTCCGAATGCTCACGCGAAGGGATCCCTGGGTCAACTTGCTAAGAAATACCGTTGCAGCCTTTGCTGCCGGTGTTGGCGGTGCAGACAGCATCTGTGTGCTGCCACACACGCTCGCAGTGGGCTTGCCTGACGCATTTGCGCGCAGAATTGCACGCAACACCCAGTCGATCTTGCTTGAAGAGAGCAGCCTTTCAAAAGTCATGGACCCATCAGCGGGATCGGGTGCGATTGAAGGCAGAACGGATAATCTGTGCGAAGTGGCCTGGAAACTATTCCAGGAAATCGAGGCTGCTGGCGGACTTGTCAACGCAATTCGATCTGGTTTTGTGCACGACAAGATTGAAGCTGCGAGAACAGATTTGCAGGCGAAAGTCGCGCGGAGAAAGAGGCCAATTACCGGTGTCAGCGAGTTTCCGGATCTCTCAGAGAAGGCTGTCGAGGTTCTTCAGGCCACATCTCAGGACATAGCAGACTTGGAGGCACCTCCACAGGAATTGCCGGAACCGGGAACCGGCGAGCGGCTGAATGCTGTGAAAGCTCTGGCGTTGCAGGGGCACTCTCTTCGCAAGCTTGGAATGCGTCTCGATCTTGTGCCACGCGACACTTCGCTCAGAACATTGGAAACGGGACGGATCGCAGAACCTTTTGAGCGTCTACGCTCAGACGCTGAAGACTATGAAGCGCAGAACGCAGCTCCGCCTAAAGTGTTTTTGGCGAGCCTTGGAAGCCTCGCACAGTTTACGGCACGAGCGACCTGGACCGCGAATGCCTTTGCCGCTGGCGGAATAGAGTCTGTTGGCCCGCAGGTCTTTGAAACGCGCGAACAACTGATTGCGTCTTTCAAGCAAAGCGGCGCACCTCTGGCATGTCTGGTATCATCGGATGCGGTCTATGAGGCAGAGGCAGAAGCCGTCGCTGTTGGGCTCAAGGAAGCTGGCGCGACACATCTTTATCTGGCTGGTAAACCCGGCGAGCGGGAAAAGAGCTACACTGAAGCTGGCATAGATACATATCTTTATGCTGGTTGCGATCTGCTTGCCTTGCTTGAAACAGCGCATGGGCGTCTCACCAAGGCCGCCGACACCGCGTTGACAGATCTGGAGGTCCGGGGATGAGCAGGATCCCGAATTATTCCGACAAACCGTTCCACAACGTGTTGCCGAATGTTGAAAAGGCTGGCCAAACGGCTTGGAAAACGCCAGAAGACATCGACGTGCCACCGGTTTTCGAAGCAGTGGACGCCGAGGGCCTCAAGCACATAGATACCTGGCCGGGTTTAGCGCCATATCTGCGCGGACCATATCCGACAATGTATGTCCAGCAGCCCTGGACTGTGCGCCAATACGCAGGCTTTTCAACGGCAGAAGATTCCAATGCTTTTTACAGGCGCAATCTTGCGGCGGGTCAAAAAGGGTTGTCGGTCGCGTTCGATCTCGCCACTCACAGGGGATATAACAGCGATCATCCCCGTGTTTCGGGCGATGTCGGCATGGCCGGTGTGGCCATCGATTCCATTTATGATATGCGTACGCTCTTCTCTGGAATTCCGCTGGACAAGATGAGCGTGTCCATGACCATGAATGGGGCAGTTCTGCCCGTTCTGGCGCTTTATATCGTGGCTGCCGAAGAGCAGGGTGTCGCGCAACAGGATCTTTCAGGCACCATTCAGAACGATATTCTGAAGGAGTTCATGGTCCGCAACACCTATATCTATCCTCCGCAGCATTCGATGCGGATCATCTCGGATATTTTCAGCTACACCTCGCAGAACATGCCGCGGTTCAACTCGATCTCCATCTCCGGCTATCATATGCAGGAAGCGGGTGCGACGGCGGATCTGGAACTTGCCTATACGATTGCCGATGGAATCGAATATGCCCGTGCCGGGGTGGCCGCAGGCATGGATATTGACCGTTTCGCGCCGAGGCTATCGTTCTTCTGGGCGATTGGCATGAACTTCTTCATGGAAGTTGCCAAGCTGAGGGCTGCACGCCTTATCTGGGCGACACTAATGGAAGAAAACTTCCAACCGAAAAACCCGAAGTCTTTGTCCCTGCGCACCCATTCGCAGACATCGGGTTGGTCGCTGACAGCTCAGGACGTGTTCAACAATGTGGTTCGCACATGCGTTGAAGCGATGGCGGCAACACAAGGACACACCCAGTCCCTGCACACCAACGCGTTGGATGAAGCCTTGGCGCTGCCGACTGACTTTTCGGCACGCATTGCCCGCAACACACAGTTATTCCTGCAACAGGAAAGCGGGACGACCAAGGTGATCGACCCGTGGGGCGGTTCCTTTTACGTTGAAAAGCTGACGGCCGATCTGGCCGAGAAAGCAATGGCTCATATCCGCGAAGTGGAAGAACTTGGCGGAATGGCAAAGGCGATTGAGAAGGGCATTCCGAAACTACGCATCGAGGAGGCCGCAGCCAAAACGCAGGCACGGATCGATAGCGGTACTCAGACAGTTGTCGGTGTCAATAAATTCAAACCTGAAAACGAACCCCCGATCGATGTCCTGAAGGTCGACAATGCCCAAGTCAGGGCCGCCCAGATCGACAAACTGAGGCGGCTGCGCGAGGAACGGAACGAGACTGAGACACAGGCTGCTCTTGAAGCCCTTACCAAGTGCGCAGAAACCGGCGATGGCAACCTGCTGGACCTTTCCGTCAAGGCCGCGCGTGCGATGGCAACAGTCGGCGAAATCTCCCTCGCCATGGAAAAGGTTTTTGACAGACACAAGGCCGAAATCAAGTCTATTGCCGGGGTCTACAAACGGGAGGCAGGCGAGATGTCCGGAACCATGGACAAGGTGCAAAAGCTGGTTGAAACCTTTGAGGACAATGACGGCCGTCGCCCGCGTATACTTGTCGCAAAGATGGGCCAGGACGGCCACGACCGTGGACAGAAGGTGATCGCTTCGGCCTTCGCCGACCTTGGTTTTGATGTCGATATCGGTCCCTTGTTCCAGACGCCCGAAGAGGCCGCCCGTCAGGCTGTTGAAAACGACGTTCATGTCGTCGGCGTTTCATCGCTCGCGGCAGGTCATCTGACGCTGGTTCCAGCTCTGAAATCCGCACTTGCACAAGAAGGGCGAGAAGACATCATCATCGTAGTTGGCGGCGTTGTCCCGCCGCAGGATTATGATGCCCTTTATGAAGCTGGCGCAGCTGCGATCTTCCCGCCGGGAACGGTTATCGCCGAAGCTGCGGTTGGCCTGATCGGTAAGCTGAATGAGCAGTTGGGATACGGATCGGCAGAAGCTGCCGAATAGCATCACGGATGTATGACGGTTTTGCTGCCCAGGCAGGACCGGGCAGCTGAAACATGCATTTTTGAGGTCTCCTCAAAATGCGCTCAAGTTCCGCTTTCAGGGTCAGGCTCATAGATCAGAATGTCGCCGGGCTGGCAGTCCAGCACTTCGCAGATTTTTTCAAGCGTTTCAAACCGCACACCCTTTACTTTGCCGGATTTGAGCAGCGAGACATTCTGTTCCGTAATTCCAATGCGCTCGGCCAACTCCTTTGAACGCATCTTGCGACGGGCGAGCATGACATCCAGTTCAATGATGATTGGCATGATGGGTTCCCGGTGCACCGTTGCTATATTATTTGTCTGTTTTCTTCTGCAAGCAGAGCGGCCTCGCGCATGATCCATCCGAACAGGAGCAGGAGCGCTCCGAGAATCATGCAAAATATTTCCTCACCATCAACGGTGACGTCAACAATCCTTTCGCCTTCGGCGAAGTCCAGCGTGAGGATCAGCCAGGCGACAGGTTCACTGGCCACGTCAAAAAGCGCATACGAAATGAGCCAGATACCAAGCACTACGATGGCTTCTGATGTCTTTGAAGAAAAGAACTCCAGATTTTGAAACTGCAGACACAGGTTTCGTAAACTCCAGAGCGCGCCAAACAAAAGTGTGAGCGTGACCACAACCAGTGTTGTCAGAGCTAACCGCATTCCAATTGGCATCTCAGCAAGCAACCGTTCTGTTTCATCGATAGAAACGGTTGCGAGGCCTAACAGTGTTCCGAATGAGGGAACCAGCAGGGAGGCAACGCTAATAAGGGCGACAATCGCCAGGCCGAACACGCAGACCGAAACGCCCCATTTCAAGGACCCTGCGAGAAACCGAATGCGTTGTAGGCGTAAAGGCTCGCCAGTTGATCCAGCTCTGGTCATCTGATTGATCTCCAGCCGCGCATCAGACGAACTGCCGGTTCTCGTCGGCAATCAGTGCCGCCTCGCGCAGGATCCAGCCGAACAGCAGCATGAGAGCACCCAAGATGAAACAGAAAATCTCAGCGCCATCGAGCGAGACCTCCAGGGAGCGTTCACCAGGGGGAAGATCATAGGTCAGGATCACGGAACCAATCGGATCGCTGATCAGGTCAAAAACCGCAAAAATGATCAGCCAGACACCAATGGAAATGACGTTGGCAAGCGTTTTGGGAGAGAAGAATTCCATCATCTGGAAGCGTTTGAAGACCTGTCGAATGTTCCAGATCGACAAGGAAAGACAGGCAATAGCCACCCAAAATAGCACTGCAATTCCCAAACGTTGACCGTATGGAATTTCGCCAATCTTACGTTCGACTTCTGCAATGTCGATCGTTTCATTGGGGTCGATCAACAGATTGCTCGGCATGGCGACCTCAAAGAGAATGACGGCGCCAAGCAATACCATAAGGGCAAGAACCAGGGTGACCGCCCATTTCATGAACGCGGACAGCCTTCGAATTCTCGTTAGCCGTTTTTCTCTTTCTGCCCATTCCTGAGAGTTCATTGGTTGCTCCAGTAGGTAACTCACTTGGTGGTGTGTCTACAGCGCCAGTCGGTGAAATGCAATTATTTTGATATTGCTATTGACAAAAAAATTAATGCAAACAATTTTAAAATTATCGTTTTGCAATAAGAAATGAAAGTTGTGAAGCGAGGTAAGACTCAAAACTCAAGCGAGATCCTCGATGGTAAGTTCTTTTGCCAATTATGTTTTTTTCGTTCCGGCCAAATTACGGCGTTCCGCGGTCCTGCGGAAACTGCGCTGCCACTGGCTGATAGAACCCGTCATTTTATGTGTTGTCCTGATCCTGCTCGTCTCGGGAGCCCGTGCAGCCGATCTCGACGACTTCGAGGCACCTGGTTTCGATCCTGTGCCCGCCCCAACGTCCATTTGGGCAGGGCCCTATTTGGGTTTTGAGGCTGGGCCGTCACAAACGGTGACCGAGGTCAAGGCAAATGGGAGAACGAAGGATGCTTCACGTCTGGATGCTGCCTTTGGTCTTTTTGGCGGCTACAATTGGCAAGTGTCGCGATTTGTACTCGGCGTTGAGGGCGGGGCCACCTATCTCGGTGGACGCGAGACGGTTCGGCATCCAGCTTTGGGTAGTGTCAAAACCGGCGCAAAGTGGACCGCCAGTGCCAAGGCACGAGCAGGCCTGCCAATCAGGAACTTCATGCCTTATGTCAGCGTTGGCTTGGCCGCGACGGAACACAGTCTGGAAGCCAATGGAAAGGAACGTTCATCCGTTTCCCTTGGTCCCGTGCTGGGTGCAGGCCTTGAAGTTGCCGTGCAAGACAAATGGCGACTTCGTGCCGACTACAGCGTGACAGGCATAGTTGACGACAAGGCAAATTATGGTGGCACGAGCGTCAAGCGTGCGTCCGGAAATCATCGGTTCATGATCGGCTTGTCCCGCTCGTTCTGATCCCGCAATACCAGCCAAATGAAACCACCGGCAGCCAAACCCTGCCGGTGTTTTTCTTGGTTGCCTGCCAATCAGCTTAGGGCCGACAATCCGGTCAGATCCGCAAGGACGGCCTTCGGGGCAAGATCTAGATATTCGTCCGGCATGCCTGTCCTGTTCATCCAGACAGTGCGAAAACCGAATGCGGTTGCGCCGGCAACATCCCAACGGTTGGACGACTGAAAGGAGACCTCTTCAGGATAGATCCTGAACTGGGTCGTGACCATTTCATAAACCTGCGGATCGGTCTTGAATGTCTTCAGATCGTCTACCGAGAAGATTTCGTCGAAGAGGTCGCTCAACCCAGAGGCCTTCGCTGCCGCCTCCAGCATTGCAGGCGACCCGTTCGAAAGGATAGCGATCTTTGCGCCTGTCGCTTTCAGATCGGTCAGGACTTGCGGAACTTCAGGATAGCAGTCCAATTCCCAATAAGCGCTCAACAGATCGTCTCGAAGGGACCTGTCGGCTGAGGGAACAAGCGCAAAGGCCGTGTCCAGTCCCTGTTGTGTCAATTCCCAGAAGTCTTTGTATTGACCCATGAGCGCGCGCACCCAGGAATATTCGAGCTGCTTTTCACGCCATAGCGATGAAAGTTTCTGAGCGTCAGGCCCGAGTTTCGATGCGTGTTTGCGCACAGCTGCATGCACGTCAAATAGAGTGCCATATGCGTCAAACACAAAAGCGGCATGTGCCATACCCGGATCTCCATCGCCTTAAAAATGAACCGCGGCAGAGAAGCCTCTGGCGGACCGTGCGTCAAGCACGCTGATATGCGACAAAAGTGGCATAGGCTCAAGCCAGATTACTCGGTTGGAAGTTCTACCGCCCCATCCGGTGCTATTGTCCAGAAAGGATTGTGCGCGATTTCCAACAGATGACCACCGGGCACTTCGACATAAGAGCTGTACCCACCCCAAAAGGCCTTTTCGGGTGTTTTGACCGGGTTTGCCCCAGCCTTTACCGCCTTGGCAAACATCTCATCGACGTCTTTTTCAGAGCGTGCGTTCCAGGCAAGGGTAATCGCGCCGGTTGGATTTTCGGTTACCGGGCGGTCGATTTCCTTGGCGAGTGCTTCACGGGAATAGAGCGCAAACACGCCTCCGATGACCTGAAAGAAAACGACCTCAGGTGAGGGGGCGGCGTTGACCTTCCAGCCGAGACCACTTTCAAAGAATTGACGGGCAGCTCCGACATCGGGAACCGCGAGGGTCGTCATTGAAATACGTTGTTCCATGTTACAGATCTCCTTTTTGATACGTAAGAACAAATAGAGAACATTGTCGTTACTGTGTCAACGTCTCGACAACAATAGTGTGGCGGCAGCCGCCGGTGGTTTTCAAATTTCAGAAGAAGGATCTGAAGGAAGAAAATTCCGTTTTGAGTACGTACTTTGGAGGTTTTTGTCTCAAAAAACGAGCCTTTGAGGAATAAAGAAAGCGACTTTTTTCAATCATGCGGTAAGCTATTGACCTTGGAATGTGCGCGGTGTTGTGTCGGTTTGCAAGACAGCTGGCGACAGGAAGAAAAACTGGAGGAAACATGAGCGGGTGGAGTGACACATGGACCTGGATCGACGGGACTTGGCACGAAGGCAATCCGCCAATCATGGGGCCGCGAACCCATGCTTCCTGGTTGGGGTCTAGTGTTTTCGATGGGGCCCGTTTCTTTGATGGCGTCATGCCCGATATTGATCTGCATTGCTTGCGCGTCAACGATTCTGCCCTGGCACTAGGCATCAAGCCAACCATGAAAGTCGGTGACATGGTTGAGCTCACAAAGGAAGGTTGCGCCAAATTCAAAGGCGATCAGCAGATTTATGTGAAGCCGATGTATTGGTCGGAACACGACGGACCCGGTGTCATCACCGGGGATCCGAACAGCACACGTTTTTGCCTTTGTCTGTTCGACGCGCCAATGGCTCCCAAGGATACCGCGATGAGCATCACGCTGTCGCCTTATCGTCGGCCGACAATGGAATGTATGCCGGTCAATGCCAAGGCCGGATGCCTATATCCCAACAATGCCAGGGCTATGGTTGAGGCCAAGGAACGCGGCTTCGACAATGCTGTTGTAAGGGATATGCTCGGCAATGTCGCTGAGTTGACGTCTGCCAATATCTTTATGGCAAAAGACGGCAAGGTTCACACACCGGCTCCGAACGGAACTTTTCTGAACGGCATCACGCGCCAGCGTGTCATTCAGCTGCTCAGATCTGCAGGCTTTGATGTGTTTGAGCGCACAATGGGCTATCAGGATTTTCTCGAAGCGGACGAGATTTTTTCGACCGGGAACTATAACAAGGTCACCCCGGTGAAGCGCATCGAGAAGAGAGACCTGCAGCCAGGTCCAATTGCAGCTCGTGCACGCGACCTTTACTGGGACTTCTCGCATTCCTGATCTCAAGAGACACGTTAGCCTGTCTTGACCTGAAGAACAGAGCCTTGCGGCTACCTTACCGCAAGCGCTGCCGCAACAAGCAGGGCTGCTGCTGCTGCCAGCGATGCGCCATCAAACGAGCCCGTGAGGTTGTGCAGGTAGCCTGCAAACCACGGGCCGATCACCTGGCCAATTCCGAAACTGGCCGTCAGGATGGCCAACATCCTTCGGATCGCTTCAGGGCCACCCGCACTTGCCAGGCGCCGGCCTTCCATCAAGCCAAGCGCAGTCATGCCCATGAAGGTGCCCCCAAGAAGACCTGCACCCAGCAGGAATACTGATGGGGTCTGCCCAATCACAGTGAGGGCGACACCGGCTGCTTCGATGACACTTGCCAAAGCAAAGGCGCGCCTTGCCCCCAGAGAATTGGCAACTTTGTTCCAGATATAGATCGACGGCACCGCAAATAGGCCAACGGTCAGCCAGACAAAAGGCTCGGCTGGCTGCAGGGCAGGGGTCGTTCGCGCAATCGTGGAGACAAATGTTGCGGTTATGACATAGCCGAAGCCAAACAGTCCGTAGGCAAGGATCAATCGAACAAGGCCGGGTTCCAGATAACTTATTGTTGTCTCGTAGCTATTTACGGCGCTGGTGGAGGCCTCGTTGGATGGATTTAAGAGCGAAGTGTCTTTGCCCGGTACAAGATACGCTGCCAATACCAGAAGAACAAAGGTTGCAGCGCCACTCGCCAGCCACAAGCCACGCCAATCAGTCCCTGCATGCGCGAGGGATGCTACCAGTATTGCTGAAAAGGCGATGCCGCAGCCGACACCGGCAAAATGCAGCGCAGAGAGGCCTCCGCGGCCTGCGGCGTTGAGGCGTTCAAGGATCAGGGTTGTTGAAAAAACGAGAACAAATGCGCTGGCTACACCGCTCAGGAAACGGATTGCCAAAAAAGCAAAGAGAGCAGTTGTCAGAGCCATTGCAGCGCTTGTCAGCGCGCTGACAAGCAATCCGCCAAGGAACCACATGCGAGGGCTGCCTGACAAAAAACGTGACGCGCCAGCAAGAGCTCCAGAAAGATAGCCAAGAAAATTTGCAGCCGCGATCAGACCTGCTTCATCGGCTGGCAGATTCAAGCCTTCGGTCATGAAAGGCAGGATTGGCGTGTAAACGAACCGGCCGATACCCATAGCAGCGGCAAGCGCGCAAAGGCCGCCGATTGCAAGTTTGGCCGGATCGCGGGAGAGGGCTTTCATTCCGGTCTCGCGGCTTCCGGTATTTCCAGTCAGTGCCATTTAGCGCGAATGGAAGGGTCTTTGCCACTCTCGATTTGCCATGTCACTCGGCTCGTTGGAAATTCAAGCGCGTTTCGATTGCTTTGCCGGGTCCGGAACTGGATCGAGATCCAGGCCAATTTGTTGCGCTGTCGGGGTTGGTCTTCTCTTAGGGCAGCCTGAAACAGGACTTCTGCTGAGTCGCGTTTGCGGACCAGATTGTTTCAAAGAAGAACCTGCGCAAGGATCATCAGAACTCCCGCTCCCACAATGTAGCCGGCGTCTATGGCAAGAGCAGCAAAGCTCTTTTTGCAGAAGGCACCATTTGAAATCGTCAATGCGGCAGCGGCCAGAATGGCAAGAATAGCCGCGAACAGCGCATTTAGGGTAGCGGTGATGCCAATCACGGTCGCCAAAAAGAACAGCCCGATTATCTGAAGCATCATGGCGCTCATCGGAGGCTTACTGTCTTTGTTGAGTTCGACACCGGAACCTTGGGCCCAGGCTTTCGCAAAGAGCAACGGGGAATAAACCAGCCATCCGAACAAGAAAGCGACGACGGTGCCAGCACCAACTGCAATCCAGTTTACGTTTTCAACTTCCACTATCGCCTCCTTACCACAGTCCGACGGGTTGCCAGACATTCAGGAACCCGCGAGCAACACTTTCATTCAACCGTAGAGGTGAATTAGCAGGCGATATCCAATCAGTCAACTTAATGGTTGATTGACGTGATTGAGTTTAGCGGTCTGGCTTGAAGTGCCTGCGAACTGAGACCGTTCAGGACCCGTGAAGATTTGAGGTCGTGAAATCAGGCTGTCGGCGGCACGACAGGAAACTGTTTACTGAAAAAGCCGGAGGTCTGAATGCTGCTTAGCCATGGAGCGTACAGAATTCCGGGCGTTGGCTCTGTTCTTGATTACAGCAGTTTTTATAGTTGTTGTAGCACTGGTCAAGCGAACTCCAATCACTTTCTTCAGTATATTTTGGAAATAATGCAGCAATAATGATTGTTGCCGAAACAATAAGAGCAATCGAGTAAGTGTTTTTTAACGCCATAACTCTCTCCTTGTTGTTTGGCCTCCGGTCTAATAACTTTTATGACCTTATCAGATTGAGCAACACTTGCCGTGCTGCGGATCACACAAAGACATGTTTCCAGAAGCACTGGATCCGAAGAGAGGTCAGAATAAAAAAACAAGAAAATTTTTTTTTATTTTGCGTTACACGCTTGCCGACAGCTCATTGCAATCCTATTTTGCCGCTCGAAGCGGTTCTTCTGGCGGTTGCCCGGACCGCCGGTCACTGACCTTTTGAGGAGTTTGTCATGTCATTCGAATTGCCCGACCTGCCATATGCATATGATGCCCTGGCACCTTACATGTCTGCTGAAACCCTGGAATTTCATCATGACAAACACCACCAGGCCTACGTTACCAAGGGCAACGAGCTGCTTGCCGGCAGTGGTCTGGAAGGCAAGTCTCTTGAAGACATCGTGAAGGAGAGCTACGGCAAAAACGCACCGCTCTTCAACAACGCTGGTCAGCACTACAATCACATCCATTTCTGGAAGTGGATGAAGAAAAACGGCGGCGGCTCTTCCTTGCCGGGTGCACTTGCTTCCGCAATTGACAGTGATTTGGGCGGGTTCGACAAGTTCCGCGCTGATTTCATTGCCGCTGGCGTCGGTCAGTTCGGTTCCGGTTGGGCTTGGGTTGCCGTGAAAGACGGCAAGCTTGAGATCATGAAGACACCTAACGGCGAGAACCCGCTGGTTCACGGTGCAACACCGATCCTCGGCTGCGATGTGTGGGAGCACTCCTATTACATCGATTATCGCAATGCGCGACCGAAATATCTGGAAGCATTTGTCGACAGCATGATCGACTGGGACTATGTGCTGGAGCTTTACGAAGCAGCCACCAGGTAACATCGTCGTATCGATGTGAATACGAAGCCCCGGTCTCGCGACCGGGGTTTTTTGTTGTGTCATGCAAAGAGCGACACTTTGTTACAAAATAGGCAGGTGATCACAGGAGCGTGATTTTGATAGTGCTCCGATCTTGCGCTGTACTCAGCAAGGTATGAAATGCCATCGAACTCATGACGCGAGAGGGAGAAAAATATGCGCATTGTCAGGAAAATGGCCGTGGCCGGATTGGTTTTAGGTCTTGGTGCAGTCAGCATTGCCGCGCAGGCATCCGACGACCCCATTGAAACCCGCAAGGCAATTATGTCGTCTGTTGGTGCAGCTGCCGGTTTGGGCGGCGGCATGATGAAAGCCGAAATCGACTATGTTCCTGCTGCTGGAAAAGCAGCAATCGCCACCGTAAGAGCCGCTTCTCTGACATTTGGTGACTATTATCCTGCGGGTTCCGATCAGGGCGACACCGGGGCAGCTGCGGCGATCTGGGAAGATCCGGACGGGTTTGCCGCCGAGCTTGCAAAGTTTCAGGCTGCAACTGAAAAGGCCGCTGCGGCTTCAGGAAAAGACGGTCCGGCGGATCTTGACGCATTCAAAGGAGCCATGGGGCCGGTTCTTGCAACTTGCAAATCCTGCCACGAGACGTACCGTAAGAAGAACTGACCGGGCGCGATCCGGAGATTCTCTTTGGTCTTTTCGGGAGAGGCCCGATGAAAAAGGCAATCCTTGTAATTGTTGTTCTGGCGGGGATTGCCGCCGCCATCGGTTGGGGCCTCTCTGCGCCCACACGAATGAGTGCGGAAGAGGCGTCCGCGCTAAAAGAAGGCGATCCCGCGAAGGGTGAGCTTGTCTTCTGGGCAGGTGGCTGCGCTTCCTGCCATGCCGAGAAGGGAGCAAAGGGCGACGATCTCTTGAACCTTGGCGGCGGCTTGCGACTCGAAACGCCCTTCGGCGTGTTCGTTGCTCCGAACATTTCGTCGAGCGAGGCCGACGGGATCGGTGGCTGGTCTCTGATTGATTTCGCAAATGCAATGACGCATGGAACGTCACCTGACGGTCAGAATTTCTATCCGGCCTTTCCATATACTTCTTACGCGCGTATGACGCCGGAAGACCTTGGTGATCTTTACGCGTTCCTGGCAACGGTCCCGTCCATTGACGGCAAAGCTGCGCCGCATGAGCTCGGCTTTCCTTTCAATATTCGCCGGGGCCTCGGGTTGTGGAAACGTATGTTCCTGGATCCGGCTCCCGTCGTTTCGCAGCCGAGTGGCGATGGCGAAATCGATGCTGAGCTATGGGACCGCGGTCGCTATCTCGTTGAAGGGCCAGGCCACTGCGGTGAGTGCCACACACCACGCGATTTTGCCGGCGGACTCATTTTGTCTGACTGGCTTGGCGGTGCGCCTGCTCCCACTGGAGAAGGGCGAATTCCGGACATCACACCGACGCCAGGAGGGTTCGGCAGCTGGAGCGCTGCTGACATTGCTTACTATCTGGAAAGCGGTTTCACACCGGAATATGATTCCGTGGGTGGTGAAATGGTGCATGTGCAGGAAAACATGGCCCGCCTTCCAGCAAGTGACAGAAATGCGATTGCGGCCTATCTGAAAGCAATTCCAGTCGTCGCTGAACCGGCAAACTGACCAAAACCATCAAGTGGACGCCATCAGCCAATCTCATGACATTACAGAGCAGTATCACAATATCGCCCGTGGAGAGTGCGCGGGATCTGGACACCGTCAAGGATCTCTTCCGAGCCTATGTCGACTGGCTAAATATCGACTTGTCCTACCAGGGTTTTGAAGAAGAACTTGCTGGTATGCCGGGCAAGTATGCACCTCCGAAGGGTGCTCTTTTCCTGGCAAAAGACGAGACGAATGCGATCCTTGGCTGTGTCGGCCTGAGGGCTTTTGATGAAAACGGCGCCTGTGAGATGAAGCGGCTCTATGTTCTGCCGAAAGGGCGGGGACGCGGTGTTGGAGCGGGTTTGGTCGAGCGCGTGCTTGATGCCGCCGTTACGGCTGGGTACAGCGAAATGCTACTGGATACATTGCCGTCCATGTCTGGCGCCATCAAGCTCTACAAGGCTGCGGGCTTTGTTGAAGTGCCCGCCTACTATGCTACTCCGATCGAAGAAACGATCTTTTTCAAGAAAGACCTTTCGGTGCGTTGAAGCAGTGCATCCGGGCAGTGTTAAGCCGCAATGGTCGCTTCGATTTCCACCTTCAGTTCCGGCGCGAACAATCCTGAAACCATCACAAGCGCGCTTGCTGGAACCGCGTCCTTGTATCGGGCCGAAAGCGCGGCTCTTATGCCGGGAATGTCAGCCGGGTCAGTCACGAAAACCGTAACCTTGATGAGGTCGGCAAGTGATCTGCCAAACTGCTCTGCGATAAATTCCAATTGTTCAAGCACGGCATAGGTTTGTTCACTCGCCGAGCCTTTTTGCCGATCGGTGCCGAAGGCCGTAAAACCGGAGGTGAAAAGCGTATCCCGGTGTCTGACGACGTGTGAGTAGGGGCCAACCGGCAGGCCAAGTTTTTCAAAGTTTTTGCGGGTCAGTGTCATTTTTCGATCCTTTGAACTTGGGAAGCCGATTTGCCAGGTAACCGGCCAGTATTTGAGCGGGTGGGCCAAGAAGGAAAGCAAGGATGGCTGCCGGCGGCCAGGCGAGCCGAAACGCTGCCATCCATTGAGCTACAAAGCTGTCTGACCAACCCAGATTGATGAGTGTCACCCAGCAGGACATGAGAAGCGACAGGCCGAATGACATCAGGATTGCAGCAATCAAACGGTGTTTCATCGGCACTCAAGCTGTGTCCGGCCGAGCATTCGACCCGATTTCGCCAAGCTCTTCGATATAGTTCACTTCTGTCAGGTTTCGCGCCAGATAGGCTTTCGTGTGTGGCATTTCAAAGTGGTCCTGTAGTGCTTGCCGGTTCGTCCAGCATTCCCACAAAGTGAACTTCTGCGGTTGTTCCAGGTTCTGACGGATTTCAAACAGGATGCAGCCGGGCTCGCTCTGGGTCTGCTCCACAAGAAGCCGCAGTCCGTTTTCAGCTTCTTTCAGGTCAGCTCCTTCCTGAAGCTCGATGCCTGCGCTTACGAAATAGTTCGACATTGCACTCTCCATTGTTGATTGGTGTGACTGCGGACTGATGTATTGATTTCATTTATTTAAATCTATATCGAATGATGAGACTTCAATTTTCGAAAATGAAATCATGCTTGACGATCTCGCGCTTTTTATTCGCATCGCTCAAAACCGTAGCCTGTCGGCTGCAGCCAAACAGCTGGGTGTCCCGCCGGCGACCGTGACCCGGCGCTTACGCAAATTGGAGGAAGGGATCGGTGCGCAGCTCGTTCACCGGTCCGCTCGAAAGTTTGCGCTTACATCCGAGGGGGAGGTGTATTTCGAGGCATTCGCTGATCTCCTCCAGCAGGCTGAGACTTCATTGCGAGGGTTGAGTGCGGATCTCAATGAAATGAGAGGGCCACTGCGCGTGGCGGCACCAACCAACATCTCCGTCGGCATGCTGGAACCCATGTGGTCGTCATTCTTGAAGACCTACCCTGATATCCAGCTCACACTGCAACTGAGCAATGAAAATCAGGACCTTTTGGAGAACCGTATTGATCTGGCACTTCGGTTCGGACCACAGACCGATCAGCGTCTCTATCAGAAACATGTCGGTCGTGTTGCAACCATGCTGGTGGCTGCGCCGGACTATCTGGCCAAAGCAGGTGCTCCGGAGAGACCGGAAGAGCTGCAGTCCCACAAACTGATCTGGGTGCCTTCGCTGCCTCATTGGCAGCTCCAGAACATGGATACGCAGGAGAAAGCAGCTCATTATCCGGCAATAAATGTAGCTGTGGACGATATCGGACTGGCCTGTCAGTTGTCCGCCGGCGGACACGGTATTGCACTGCTGCCCGTCACCGAAACGTCCGGGAATATTCTGGCAGGCCAGTTGAAATTCGTTCTGCCGCGCTGGTGCGGCCAGACACGTGAGGCTTACGCTGTGTGGCCCACAGGTCGTCTTTTAAGTGCCAGAGCCAAATGCCTGCGCGACTTCATGGAAACCTATATGGCAGAGCGGCTCATCTTTCAGGGAGAATTGCCCGAAAGCGGGGTCAATCAAGCCGTGTAGGTGTTGCAGCGCATGAAGCGCGGAACGTCGATATAGTCACGCATGTAAAACAGCCATGCTTGGCATTCCTGCTCTGTTTTAAAACATCCGGCCTGTGAGATCTGATAGCGCCTGTCGAAACTGATCACGCGTCCGCTGGCGATGCCTTTCCAGCCACTGCCCGTGAACGACCGGCAGTCGTAAGGTGTGTTGTAGGTGTAAGGAATATTGCCAAGGTCCTTGGAGAAGGTCGGAGCAAAAAGCAGATCTGAAGGCGTCTGGAACTGGTTTTGACATGCGGCAAGACCAAGAGCTGCTGCAATGACCGTTGCGCGAAGACCGGTTTTGGATGCGCTAACAGCGCTCTGAAAACGGCGGACTTTGCGGGACATGGCAGGCTCCAGTGATATGTCGGAATCGGCCCATTCGGGCATCAAAAGACTGATTTGCAACAGGGCTCACTTGAGCCGAAGACTGGGTCAAAATCAAGTCACGAAAGGCGAAGCCCTTCACTCAAAAGAGCGAAGGGCAATCGGTCAATCTGTTTCTGGAACGCTAAAGGGCTGCGCCTGTAAATGCCGAGGTGATCTGTTATGCGAACGGATCTACGTTGGGCAGGTTGAAATCGAATGGATTTTCCAGGCCCTGGTCAATGTCATCCCATTGCTGATAATGCCCATCTTCCTGCAGCTGCAGTAAAACCGCTTCCAGGTGGTCACTGACCGTTCCGACTGCATCCCAGGCGTCACCCATGCCAGCCGCAAAACGGGCGATTTCGTCATAAAAGCCCTGTGGAAGCGCACCGATTTCAATCTCGTCAAGGCTGGAAAAGTAGAACGGGAATGGCGTTTCATACTCGAAAAGATAGGCCCGCTCAGCGCCGTTCAGGTAGATGATTTCACCTTCGAACATGACCGAAAGTGACATCTCGTACCTGCCGAAATCGGTCAACTGAATGTCAATAGCGAATTCGAAAATCATTTCGAATTCTGCGATCCCGTAGTCGAACGCTTCGCCATAAACCTCCAGCATCTGTTCCTGACCAAAGGCTGTCAGAACCTGGTTGCCGTGTTCATCGAAGGTTTCTGCCTGAATTGTGGTGCCAACCTCGGAGGCCATTTCCATATAGAGCTGTCGGAACTGGTTGTCGTAGAAGTTCCCTTCGAACGCCTGCATCAGCCCGCTCTGGTATTCAACGGCAACCTCCTGGCCATTGTAAAAACCTGACTTGATTTCGGTCGCACGCTCCTCGGCGAGGGCCATGATGTCTAGCGTTCCGTCCGAGGTGCGGAACGTGTGGTTCATCATTTCAAGGCCGAAGCCGAGCTGCTGCTCTCCGGCACCATTCGCAGACTGGACTTCCGAAGTGATCCCGCCCTGTGGTCCTTCCTGCAGGTCGCCGACCGGAAGGTTGTCTTTCCCGTTGAGGGCATAAGGGTCGAGGTTCAGGAAGGGCAGGGCGTGGTCCGGCTGTCCTGTCCCGGTGACCTCTGCCTCTGTTGCGTCCGTTTGAAAATCTGCACCGGGCGGACCCCCAGCATCTTTCTGGCTTGTTGTCGCCTTCAAAGCATCGAGCTGCTTGTCCAGCAGCGTTGTCATGTCAAACAAGGCAGTATTACGTGATCCAATATGAGTAGTCATAGTGTTCCTCTCCAGAAGTGCTGCATTGATCAAAAAATGACTAATTTGATTGCGCACTTTTGACGTGGGGAGGTTTTTTCTACTATTCAATATTAATAGTTATTCATGAACCCGATGTAATATTTTGGTTTTCGTATTAAATATTTGCCGTGTTGTTTGAGTAATTTCCGGAAAGCTTCCACTACGCGGTAGCTGTCTCTTAAGAAAAGTGAGCATAGGCTCAACTTAAGGCATCATCGCTAATCTCCTAAAAACACGCAAATTGCACAAAAGGTGCTGAATGCACACAGAGAAGAAGTTTTAAGCTTCACTACGTTTGAAAAATGAGAACTTCTTCGAAAATCTAAAGCTTTTGCTCCCAAAGACTGTTTCAGGTTGGTATCCAATGAAAAGCCTCACTGGTGTTTGTTTGCTTGCTTGTTTGTTGGTTTTCCGCCTCGACGCATGGCGAACCAAGATAGACGTTACGGAGAGGTTTTTGGCCGTTCTTCCAGCTGCAATCGAGCCAGAAGGCTTCGCTATGCGAAATGTCCGAATTGGGATACTCGATGCTCTCATACCTGACCGTTGCGGCGTAACCACGATAGGGATCACTGATGAAACGGCTCGGAAAATCGAGGAGGAAGGCCCTAAATTCTTCGAATCCATAACACAAAGCAGGTCAAATCTCACTCAAGGTCGTGGTCCTGTTGTGTTTTCCAATTGGCGAAAAACACCTGTGACCTCAGCTGGATCGATTGGAGAGAGCATGATCATGGCGGTCTTTTCTTGTGCAGGCCGCTCCGGCATTCCCTCTAGGAAAATTATTGAAGGCCTGGAAAGTGGAAACGCCTACATTTCCGGCAAAGGTTATAGTCAACACTACGTCTTACCCGGCCAGAAACTCTTTGTGCATGCCTTCATAGACTAGTTTTTATTATCAATGCAGTGATCGTCTCTATTCGTCCTGCTTGGCGGCAGAATGCTTAGGGTTCCACACCATACAATACCCATGCCGATCAACTGAAGGCTGAACTCGAGCTTCTGAATAGGGGGGTTGATGACGATAGACGGGTGTTTCTAGCTCAGCGATGCGTAGTATTCGAAGCTGGGACGGCTCCTACAGGTCAACGCGCGGCAAGTTCTGCGTCGGCCATCAGTGAGTGATAAGGGACGTCATTCGTGTCTTGAAGTCAGGAGGCGGCTGCCTGTGTCGTGACAAAGTCTAATCTTGGCCACGAGTCTGAGATCTAGAGTCATTTATGAAATCCTTCAGTAATTTCTTTCTGAGCTTTGCGCGTTCTTGACCACAACGTATAAGATTTTCTTCTGTAGAGTAAACTCTGCAGCTAGCGTCGAGCCTGTCAATGCTGCCGAGATAGAAGTCGATCATCCGAAAAAGTAATCCTTTACTCAAGGATCCGGCTCGCTCTTCTGCAAATGCGACGATTTCTGAATAGTATTCTTCGCAAAAATCAGCGTTTTTGTTAACTCTCCAAAGGCGAGCGCACTGTTCGAACTCTGAGTTACCTGAGTAATTTTCCGGCATGAAGTAAGCTATTACTGCGAGGTTTTGCTCGCCGTTAAGAGGCATTATTTCTGCTCTTACCGTGGTCGAGTTTACTGCTAAGGTGACTGTTAGTGCGCTGAGTAATGAGATAAATAGTCTATAGATCACTCCAAGTCGCCTCGCTTTTTAGGATTGTGTGAAATGTGAGCAAGATCATTTCGACGAGTATTGCTCATTGCCGGATCGGAATTCCTGTCTGTCATCGACGAACTCCTATTCAGGAACTTGAACCGGATTTCAGTTTATTTGCAGAGAAATTTTATGGGGCTGATCCTTAGAAAAAGATCAGTAGGTAAGGTGTACCTCTTGGTCTTGTTAAAGAAGCAGCAGATAGAATTGGTTTGGTGAGATCAACAAAAAAAAGCCGACGCATCGCGCCGGCTTTCAGGTATGCGGGTTTTTAGGACCTAGTTTACGTTGATCCAACGGAGCATGAGGAAGTTGTCGGCACGCTGGGTCAGGTCGATATTGGATTTCGATCCCCAGAGCAGCGGCTGTACATGAAGCGGGACATAGACGACATCATCGCGGATCATCGTGGCCACTTCATCCAGCATTGCCTGACGTTTGTCTGCATCGATTTCTTTCTGAATCTGAGGGAGAAGTTCATCGACGCGTTCGTTGGAGTAACCACCGAAGTTCCAGCTGCCGAGTTTTTTCTCGTCATTTTTTGTGGTGACGAGGAAACGGACCGGATGTTCCGCGTCGAAGGTTCCCGGTGACCAACCCAGAAGGTACATGTCGAAATTGCCGGCCCTAAGCTCCGGCCAGTAGTTTCGAACGGGCATGGCCTTGAGGTCGGCTTTCATACCGGCCTGTGTCAGCATTGCCGCCATTGCCTTGCAGAGTGCTTCGTCATTGATGTACCGGTCATTCGGGCACATCAGGCCAAAGGAGAACCCGTCCGGGTAACCCGCTTCGTTCAGCAGGGCCTTGGCGCCGTCCGGATCATATCCGATGCGTTCGCTTGCTGCTTCGCTGAAGCCCTTCATCTGGGGGCTGACCAACTGGCTGGCAACCTCGGCATTGCCGCGCATGATCTTGTCGACAAGCGCTTCCGCGCTGATTGCCTTTTGAACTGCTTCGCGGACCTTCACATCCTGAAAGGGGTTCTTGTCGGAGGTCTCGTTCGAGTACTTCAGAGCATCATGGCCGTGGGCAAAACCAAGCATGATCACCCTGGCTTCAATGCCCTGGTGAAGCGTCAGGCCATCCTGGCCTTCGATGCGTCCGACGTCCTGCACAGGCACCGGATTGATCAGATCGACCTGCCCGCTCAGAAGACCGGCGACCGCGGTCGCTGGGTTGGCAATCGGAATAAAGGTTGCCTTTGTGAGGTTGTGTTTCTTTTCGTCCCACCAGCCCTCGTTGGGCTCAAGCACGGTTTGAACACCGGGCTCGCGAGAGGCCAGCTTGAATGGGCCGGTGCCGTTTGCGTTCAATGTAGCGTAGGTTTCGCTGTCCTTGGCTGGCCGTTCAGCGCCATTGGCCTCTGCCCAACCCTTGTCCAGGATCATGAAATTCGCAATGGAATCGGGGAATATCGGGTTTGGTGCATGCGTCAGAAAGTCGATGGTGTGGTCGTCAACAATCTTGACTTCTTTGACCGGTGCGAACCACGAACTGGTGTCGGCCTCTTCGGAAGAAGCGCGCTCATAGGAAAAGAGAACGTCTTCCGCAGTGAAATCTGCACCGTCATGGAACTTGACGTCCTTGCGCAGGTTGAAGCGCCAACCGTCGCCGCCAAGCGGTTCCCAGCTTTCAGCGAGGGAACCCTCGATTGCCATGTCCTTGTCGCGACGGACCAGACCCTCATAAACATTGTTCAAGAAGCCGAGCACAGGCGCGGAGTTAACCGCGTGAGGATCCATGGTCTGCGGGTCGGTCGGCGAAGACCACTTGAGCTCTGCAGCGCTTGCAAGAGAAACGGAAGAAAGCAGGGCAGCGGCGAGCGTTAAACCGGCTGCGAAACGGCCAGTTTGGCGTAATGACTTTGTCATGACATCCCCATCAACTGTTGTTTGGTCTGATTATCGAAACAACCTAAGTCATTTCAGGACAAAAGAAACACCGGACCCGCATGCGTGTCCGGTGTTCATTTAAACTTTTCGTGATAGGAAAATCCAGGTTTCCTCAGCCACTGCCGCCGACGTACTTTTGTTCTGCGTTTTGCAGAACAGGCTAACTTTCGTTGGCGCTTCGACCGAGCCAAACAAAGGGGACCCTAACGACGATCCTCTTCTATTCGGCAGTTGCGGCGACTACCGAGGAACTCTTCGTTTTTTCAGACAAATTGACCAACCCAAATAAACGCCCAACCATGGAAGGTCGGGCGTTTTTGATATTCAGAAAACTTGCGGTCTTAAATCAGGTCTAGGCCTTTCCGGCCACCATCAGCGCAAAGGCCTGAACCAGTGCAACTTCCTTGAGCCGGTCAAAGCGACCTGACGCCCCGCCGTGACCCGCCTCCATGTTGGTTTTGAGCATCAGGAGGCTGTCGTCGGTTTTAACGGCACGCAGTTTGGCGACCCATTTTGCGGGCTCCCAATAGGTGACACGCGGGTCGGTGAGGCCGGCAACCGCCAGGATTGCAGGATAGTCCTTTGCCGAAACATTGTCGTAGGGAGAATAGGAGGCGATGTATTCGTAGGCCGATTTGTCCGTAATCGGATTGCCCCATTCCGGCCATTCCGGCGGTGTCAGAGGCAGCGTGTCGTCAAGCATCGTTGCCAGAACGTCGACAAATGGGACCTCGGCAATAATGCCGCCGAATTTCTCAGGAGCCAGGTTGGCAACGGCGCCCATCAGCATCCCGCCAGCAGATCCGCCGTGGGCAATGATACGGTCATAGCCAGAGAACTTCTCCGAAACGAGATGATCCGCTGCCGCGATGAAGTCCGTGAAGGTGTTCTTTTTCTTCTCCCGGCGGCCTTCCTTGTACCAGCGGAACCCCTTTTCCTTGCCGCCACGCATGTGGGCAATGGCATAAACGAAGCCGCGGTCAACCAGCGAAAGACAATTCGTGTTGAAACTTGCCGGTATGCTGATGCCGTAGGAGCCGTAGCCGTAAAGAAGCAGCGGGGCAGAACCGTCAAGTTTTGTGTCCTTGCGATACAAAATCGAGACGGGAACCGTTTCTCCATCTTCTGCCGGTGCCATCAGACGTCTAGTCACGTAGTCAGAGGCGGTGTGGCCGGATGGCACTTCCTGTTCCTTGCGCAGGACCCTTTCACGGGTTTCGACATTGTAGTCGAAGGTCTGCGAAGGCGTGGTCATGGAAGAATAGGTGAAGCGAATGGTCGTCGTATCGAACTCGTAGCCGCCACCAGCGCCCAATGAATACGCTTCTTCGTCGAATGCGATCGAGTGTTCAATATTGTCGGTCAAACGGCGGATGACAATGCGAGGAAGGCCATCTTCTCGTTCCAGCCGTGTCATGAAGGTCTTGTAGACACAGTGAGAGAGCACGAGACAGCCGGGCTTGTGGGGCACAAGGTCTGTCCAGAACTCGCGGCCCGGCGTCGCCTTGGGAGCTGTTACGATCTTGAAGTCTTCCGCATCTCCAAGGTTCGTCAGGATGTAGAGCGTGTTGCCATGGTCATCGACGGAATATTCGACACCTGTATCGCGCGGGGCAATCAGGACTGGAGGTGTTTCCGGCCTGTTCGCCGGGATCATCCAGACTTCTGACGTTTCATGGTCATGGATGTCGATAAGGATCGTGTCGCCGGACTGGGTCTTGCCCACTCCCATGAAGAAACCGCTGTCCTTTTCTTCGTAGACCAGAACATCGTTGGCCGGATCGGTGCCGATCTCGTGGCGGAAAAGCTTGGAGGGCCGATGATTGTCATCCAGCCGGATGTAGAAGACAAATTTGCTGTCTGCGCAAAAGACGCCGCCGCCGCCGGTGTCCTCGATGCGATAGTCAAGATCCTTGCCGCTCTCGATGTCACGGAGCTGCATTGAATAGTATTCCGAACCCTTGTCATCGTAGGCCCAGGCCAGGAGCTTGTGATCGGGTGACTGGCTGGCTGTGCCAATCTTGAAATAGGCCTTTCCCTCAGCTTCCTTGTCGCCGTGCAGCAAAACGGTTTCCTTGCCGCCGTCACGAGGTGTGCGGAAAAAGATGGGTTGCTGTCCACCGGTCTCATATTTCAGAGCATAGGCATATGGCCCGTCGGGCGATGGGACGGAGCTGTCGTCTTCCTTGATCCGGCCTCGCATTTCACCAAAGAGCGTTTCCTGCAGCTCTTTGGTAGCGGCCATCTGACTTTCCTGAAAGGCGTTTTCAGCTTCCAGATAGGCGCGAATGTCCGCATCAAGGACGGACGGATCGCGCATGACTTCTTGCCAGTTATCGGCTCGAAGCCAGCCATAGTCGTCCTGGCGGGAGATCCCGTGTGTCACGAGGGTTTCGGGGCGCGCTTCGGCGCGCGGGGGAAAAGCATCCTGTTTCATGGTTCCGAGGTAGGTTTTTTCCATGATGAAGGCAAGGTCGACGCCTTTGAAAAAGTCATTGTTTCCCGCATGGTCTTGGCCCTGCAGGCGCTGAGCACTGTCAAAACTGCAAAGACCTTAGCCAAAGCCACCGACACCGGAAACGCCAGATCAATCGTAAGTCAGCTCCGTCGCTTTGCCGCGGAACACCGTGTAGGCCAAGATCGTGTAGCCGATGATCACGGGCAGCACGAAGATTGCCCCCAGCAAAATGATAAAGAGGCTCTCCGGAGCGCTGGCGCTCTCGTAAAGGGTGAGTTTTTCCGGGACCACGTAAGGATAAAACGAGTATGCGAGCCCTGAAAAGGCGAGCGTGAACAGCGTCGCCGTTACGGAGAAGGGAACCCAGCTCCATCTATCCTTGCTGTCGGGCAGGTGTTTCAGTGCAGTCCACAATACGAACAGGAGGAGCGCGGACATGAGTGGCAACGGAGCCAGCAGGATGATGGAGGGAAAGGAGAACCACTTCTCAAAAATCCTGCTGCTGACAAGGGGACTTGCCAAAGAAACGGCACCCAGTCCGAGGATCACACCCCAGAGGTTTCGGCGAGCCCAATTGACAGCTCTTGTCTGCAGGTCGCCTTCGGTTTTGATGATCAGCCAGCTTGCTCCGATCAGTCCGTAACCTGCGGTCAGGCAGACCGCGGTCAGCAATCCGAAGGCAACGGTCGTTGCGCTCTGTTCCAGGCCCATAATGTAGATGCCGAGCATATAGCCCTGCGAAAGGGAAGCGGACAGGGAGCCCAGGAAAAAGGCCAGGTTCCAGCGCGCTTTTTGAGTGCCGGTGGTCTTGGCCCTGAATTCGAACGCAACGCCCCTCAAAATTAAGCCAATCAGCATGATCGCGACCGGCAGATAGAGCGCGGTCAATATCGTTCCGTGTGCGGCGGGAAAGGCAACAAGCAGCAATCCGACGGCCAGAACAAGCCAGGTTTCATTGGCATCCCAGAAGGGCCCGATAGCGGCGACCATTCGGTCCTTCTCCGCATCAGTTGCCAAGGGAAACAAGATGCCGACGCCAAGATCAAAGCCGTCAAGAATGACATAGACCAGGATTGACAGACCCATCAGTGCGGCAAAGGCGAGTGGAAGCCAGGTTGCGGGATCTCCGAAAAGGGTCATTTTGATTACTCCGCGGGCACGAGCGAGACCTGCGCCGCCCCTGAATGAGGGCGTGCGTCGGTGTTTGTGGATTTTCGGGCGAGGCGGAAGATCACGGTGATATAGGCGGCCAGTAACACAGCGTAGACAGCGAGATAGGCCGCAAGGGTCGAGGCAACCATGCCTGCGGGCACGTCGGCAACCGCTGCTTCTGTGGTCAGTACCCCCTGAACCAACCAGGGTTGCCGTCCGATTTCCGTCGTGTACCAGCCAGCCAGCGTTGCGATCCAGCCCGAGAAGGTCATTGCCACGAGACCTCGCAGTATCCAGGGATTAAGCTTGTCAATTCCGCCACTGCGGCGCAGGGCGACCAGCGTTCCCCAGCTTGCCAACAGCATCAGCATTCCAGTTCCGACCATCACGCGGAAAGACCAGAAGACCGGTGCAACGGGCGGGTGCAAGGGCGATCCATCTGCCGCGTAAAAATCGTTCAATCCGGGAACGACACCGTCCGGATCGTGTTTCAGGATCAAGGACGCACCATTCGGGACAGCCAGTTCAAAGCGGTTCTCTCGCGCTTCTTCATCGGGAAGGGCGAACAGCAGTAGCGGAACATTTGATCCCGTGGTCCAGTTGCCTTCCATCGCCGCAACTTTTTGTGGCTGATGTTCGAGGGTGTTCAGACCATGCAGATCTCCTGCATAGATTTGCACCGGGATAAGAATGGCCGCCATCCAGATGCCTGTTTTGAAAGAAAGCCGCACACCTTTTGACGTGTCGCCGATCAGGCGTCGATAAGCGGAGACCCCGGTAATCAGGAATGCCACGGTCAGACCACTCGCCAGCAGCATATGCGCCAGACGGTACGGCATCGATGGGTTGAAGACGATCGCCATCCAGTCAGTTGCGTGGACCACACCGTCTCTCAGCTCAAACCCGGTCGGAGTGTGCATCCAGGAATTCAGAACCAGGATCCAGAACGCGCTGACTGTGGTTCCGAATGCAACCAGGAAGGTTGCCAATGTATGCAGCCAGTTGGGGACCCGGCGCGATCCGAACAGCATGATGCCGAGAAACGCAGCTTCCAGGAAAAAGGCAGTCAACACCTCATAAGCCAGGAGCGGCCCGGCGACATTTCCGACCGTTTCCATGAAGCCGGGCCAGTTTGTTCCGAACTGAAAGCTCATCGTAATGCCACTAACGACACCAAGGCCGAAGGACAACGCGAACACCTTTACCCAGAACCGGTAGGCCGCCATCCAGCGGTCGTCAGCGGTTGCATTGAAACGAAGCTTGAAAAACAGCAACACCCAACCGAGGGCGATGGTGATTGTCGGAAACAGGATGTGAAACGAGATATTCGCGGCAAACTGGATCCGGCTTAACAGCAGTTCTTCCATGTGACACCTTTCAAGCTGTCAACTCTTGCTGCTGAATATGGAATTCTACTTATCGGCTACAATCGAAATTGGCTTGCCTGCGGCGCCATGCCCTGCGGCAACCGGTCACTCGGTCACGTTGCCTCATCGACTGCAATACATGTTGGGCGGGCTCGTTCCTAAAAAATGTCCAAAATGCCATTGCTGAGCACCTCGCGCGGAAAGACCCGTGGAACTTCCAGGTTCAAAATTTCCGCGATGACGACTTACTGCTCGCTCGACCGTTGAAACTGGAGCAGGCGGCTTCGGTGTCCTGTTCGTTTGTTTTCCCAACCAAAATGTTGATTTAGGGTGTCCAACTATTTCCCCTAGGGTGAATGGCTTGATTGACTCAACTACAAAATTGCGGCAATCAGTTTTCAATGGTTTCCGAATCCGAGACCGGATCGGGATTAAAAGGGAACACGGTGAGGCGTAGCCAGAAGGCACCAAATCCGTGACTGCCCCCGCAACTGTGAACGGCGAGCAAACCTGAAAGCGCCACTGGGTTTCCCGGGAAGGATCAGGCAAGCGACGACCCGTAAGTCAGGAGACCTGCCATTGCATTTTCAACTTCAACCCGGGCGGGGTGTCCTGGAGGAGCGAGTGGCATGGCATATCGGCTATTTTTGCTGACACAAATTGACATTCGGTTCTTGAACGCCCCGCGCCATCGCGGAGGGCGATATGAACCGGAGCAACACGACTACCAATTCCATTGATCCTGTCTTCCTGAAGGCTACAGACCCGTTAAGTGAACGCGCCGCGCGAGCCATGCGGCCGAACGCTCGTCCTGTGGGGCTTGCCAAAAAACCGATTCGTAATGTAATAACATTACAGAACTTTATACCTGACCGTACTCCGCAAGTTATTTTGCGTCCCCAGGAAGGGAACGAACCAGGCAGTTTCGGGAAAAGTGTGGCGGAGAATGATGATGCAAGGTGACAAACACAAGATCTTTGTCTGCACATCCTGCCGCTACAAGGGCACCAGCTGCCGGCCGGGTTTCGAGCTGATCAAGAAACTTCAGGACGCAATGCGTCTTGCGACACCGATAGTGGGTGACGATTTTGAAGTGTCCGGCATTGCCTGCATGGCCGGCTGCGACAGGCCCTGTACGGTTGCTTATCGAGCCAGTGGCAAGGCGACCTATCTGTTTGGCGATATAGACCCTGAGACCGATATTGAGGACCTTATTGCCTTTGCGCGGCAGTATCAGGACCTCACAGATGGTTGGTGCTCTTCGACGGTGCGACCGGGCAAACTTCGGAAAACCACACTCGCACGCATTCCATCTGCGATGATCCTGACCCAGGCTGAGGAGACTGCAGCCTCATGAGCGGTGCAGTTCTCAGTGTTCAGGATGTCGGATGGTCGCCAGGCAGGGGACATTCACTTTTGAGCGGCGTCAGTTTTGACGTTCCTGCCGGCAAGGTGTTGGGGGTCGCCGGTGCCAACGGTGCTGGAAAATCCACTCTGCTCCGGCTGCTCTATCGGTTTCACAAGCCGGTTACCGGGACCGTTCGTCTCGACGGCGAAGACATCTGGTCCATGTCGGCAAGGGAAACGGCGCAAAAAGTTGCCGCGGTCCTGCAAGAGCAACCCGGAGATTTCGCACTTTCCGTTCGTGAGATTGTCGAACTCGGGCGCCGCCCACACGGCTCGGGGTTTGCCAGAGGCGGTAGGCGGGATACCGAAATTGTCGATGAGGCCCTGGAGCGTATGGGCCTCAACGACTTGTCTGCACGTTCACTCGGGACCCTTTCAGGCGGCGAACGCCAGCGAGTTATGGTGGCCCGCGCGCTGGCTCAAAAACCGCAGCTTCTCATTCTTGATGAGCCGACCAATCACCTAGATATTCGTCATCAACTGGAAATCGTGACGCTGATCAGCAGCCTCAACATCACAATCGTCACCAGTCTGCATGATCTCAACCTGGCAGGCCGCGTGTGTGATCAGGTGCTGCTTTTGCACAAAGGCAGATCACTTGGTTTTGGAACTCCGGAAGAGGTTCTGACGCCAACGCATATCGAACAAGCTTACTCCGTCTTTGTCCGACAGGAGCGGCTTAGTCAAAGTCACGAACAATATCTCACCTTTCACCTTTGAAAACGGAACTCGTATCATGAAACGTATTGCGCTTAGTCTCGTCGTGACCGTTATGGCCGGTTCTGCATTTGCAGAAACCACAGTGCAGAGCTGTGACCGGGAGGTTGTTTTCTCCGAGCCGCCGAAAGCGGCGGTTTCCAACGATGTGAACCTCACGGAAATGATGCTCGCTCTTGGTCTTCGAGATCATATGGTCGGTTACACTGGTATCTCAGGCTGGAAAACGCTGGATGAGGAAATGCGCGAGGGAGTTGCCGAAATGCCGGAGCTTTCCGCCAAATATCCGACCAAAGAGGTGCTGATTGGAGCAGATGCCGATTTTTATTTCGCAGGCTGGAACTACGGCATGAAGGTTGGCGGCGAGGTCACGCCTGAGACGCTGGAGCCATTTGGCATCAAAGTCTACGAACTGACGGAATCTTGCATTCACATCGGTGAAAAGCCAAAGGTCTCCATGGGAGACATGTACAACGACCTTATCAATCTTGGAAAAATCTTCGGCGTGGAAGATGCAGCCTATGATCTGGTGGCCGGCTACAAGGCCGAGCTGGACGCATTTACATCCAATTTGAATGCCGGCGAAAAGCCGCTGCGCGTTTTCGTTTATGACAGTGGTGAGGACAAACCCTTTACGGCAGGTCGATATGCCATGCCGACTGCGCTGATCGAAGCTGCAGGGGGCATCAATGTTCTGGACAGCTTTGAGAAAAGCTGGGCAACGGTCGACTGGGAGGCGGTCGTCGAGGCAGATCCGGAAATGATTGTCATCGTCAATTACGGAAAGGTCACGGCTGAGCAGAAGCGCGATTTCATGAAAAACAATCCCGCATTGGCCGAAATTGATGCGGTCAAGAATGACCGGTTCGTGACACTGGAGTATGTTGAGGCAACACCGGGTCCGCGCAACATCAAGGCCGTGAAGAAGCTCGCCAACGCATTTTGGGGCGAGTGATCCTTGCTACAGCGATCGCACCATAGCCAATCCCTAAATGAGGCAACAAAAGAACCGGATCTAAGGAAGCGCTGGCGTTTTCTCGGGCTGGTTCTGCTTGGCTTCGCGGCCCTTTGCCTTTCTATGGTTATCGCGGTTTCGGTCGGAGCTGTTCCAGTTCCGGCCGGAACGGTGCTTGGTGTTGTTGCGAACAAATTGGTTCCAGGTCTGTTCGACGTGACTTGGTCGAGCGGCCGGGAGGCAATTGTCTGGGAAATCCGGTTTCCAAGGGTTCTGCTTGCGGGTTTTGTCGGCG
This sequence comes from Labrenzia sp. THAF82, assembly GCF_009363435.1. Classification (GTDB taxonomy): domain Bacteria; phylum Pseudomonadota; class Alphaproteobacteria; order Rhizobiales; family Stappiaceae; genus Roseibium; species Roseibium porphyridii. Next base: position 2,857,728 of record NZ_CP045354.1, read on the forward strand.
CTGGGCTGGCCGTGGTCGGTGCTGCGCTGCAGTCCGTAACACGCAATCCGCTCGCTGATCCACATCTTCTCGGGATATCATCGGGCGGTGCCGCAGGCGCTATCCTTGCTCTGCTTCACACTGGGCTTTTCCTTGGGTTGCTTACCGTTCCGCTGATGGCGTTCGCCGGAGCGCTTATTGCCACGCTCGTGGTCCTCGGGGTTACGCGTTTTGCGGTTGCCACCAGCGCCGACAAGCTTGTGCTTGCCGGGGTGGCTGTCTCCTTCATCATCATGTCGCTTGCCAATGTGCTGATTTTTCTGGGAGATCCGAAAGCGACGCATATAGTTGTTTTCTGGATGCTGGGAGGTCTTGGGCTAGCCCAATGGCTTCATCTCCTGTTTCCGCTCAGCATTCTACTTCTGACGGTTCCCTATCTCATGCTCAGGGCTGCGGATCTCAATGCCATGACCATTGGTGATGAGACTGCGGCAACGCTTGGTATCCCGGTGACCCGTTTCCGTTTCACCGTGTTTGTCGTCGGCGCACTTATCACAGGTGTCATGGTGGCTTTTTCCGGGATCATCGGATTTGTCGGTCTGATGATCCCACATATTGCACGGTTCCTGGTTGGGGGCAGTTATACGCGTGTCTTGCCTGCGTCCTTGCTTCTTGGAGCTATTTTCCTGATCTGGGCGGATGTTGCAGCGCGCACCTTGATGGCCCCGGAGGATATGCCCATCGGGATTGTGACCGGATTGATCGGCGGAGTGTTCTTTATTCTCCTGCTGCGAGCGAAGACCGGCGGCCACCGCTGAAGAGGATGAAAATGGCAATGGCCATGTTCAAGAGGTTCCAGGCAATGCCGTTGAGGAACGCGGCTTCATATGACCCGGTCAAATCGTAAATCAGGCCCGAGAGCCAGCCGCCAAGGGCCATTCCCAGGATGGTCGAAATGACTACGAGGCCAACACGTTGTCCCGCTTCTCTTGCCGGCAGGTATTCGCGCACGATGACGGCATAGCTCGGCACGATGCCACCTTGTGAAAGTCCGAAGATCAAGGACACGAGATAGAGCGACGCCAGCCCGTCAAAAGGTATAAACAACAACAGAGAAAGGCACTGTCCGACCGAGCCGAGCAAAAGTGTTTTTATGCCGCCGATCTTGTCGGCGATCAGGCCTGAGGCCAACCGACTGATCACACCTGCGCCTGTCATAAGAGCTATCATGTCAGCGCCGGGCGCAACGCCATATCCGAGATCCACGCAATAGGCCACGATGTGAACCTGCGGCATCGACATGGCGACACAACACGCAATACCGGCAATCACCAACAGGGTTTGGAGAGCGGCGGGTGACAGGCCTGTGGTCTGTCCACCGAAACGGGCAGCGTGCAAGGGTGTTGCCGACAAGGCATTTTCAGGTGGGGGACGCCGCAGGATGAATGCCAGTGGCACCATGGTGGCAACGCAGATCGCAGCAATGAGCAGGTAGGTGTCACGCCAATCGGTAAATCCAAGGCTCCATTGGATGATCGAGGGCCAAAGCACGCCGGCCAGGTAGTTTCCGCAGGCAGCGCAACCAACGGCAAAACCACGCCGCTTTAAGAACCAGTGTGAGATATCGGCAATCAAGGGGCCGAATGTTGCCGAGGTTCCAAGGCCGATCAAGAGCCCTTGAGCGACAGTGAAAAGCCATACATTCGGTGCGAGCGCGGCCAGTGCAAATCCGGAACTTAGGAAAACAGCCGAAACGATAACCGGGAGCACGATCCCGTAACGGTCAACAAATCTGCCGAGAATGTAATTTCCGGCAGCAAATCCGAGCATGGTTGCGGTGTAGGGCAGGGCCGCGTCGGCCCGGTCGATGCCGAAATCGTTCTGAACTGCGGGCAGCACGATAACGACTGCCCACATTCCAGCTCCGCCCAGAGTTCCAAGCAGAATGCAGATCGCCAGCCGGAACCAGGCGTAGGGCCCGTCCTGAGAATAAGTATCAGGGGTCGCTGATCTGGACACTTTGTCGAAGGCTCCGGTGATGAGGTTCCGGGCTATCAGCTTTACACAGCACAATCCAATTCAATTTGCTCATGAAATTGGTCAGGGATTTGAATGAATGACTTGGGATAGTCAGTCGTTGAGGCAGGGGAAGCGCTGCCATAAAGACTGGCAGCCGCTTCGTTATCAACGGATTGCAGGATGTTTTTAAATTGCCCAAAAGGGGCCTCCTGATCGGAAAGCCTCTTAGAGCCGGATCAGACTGTCCTTTCGGACGTGGCCAAGGCTTCTTCGATAAAGCTCCGCAGTGTTTTGGCGGGGCGACCTATAAGCTTTTCAAGGTCTGTTGAGGCCGTTTCGAGTTCGCCGGCCTCAGCGCCGCGATCCGCGTCAGCCAAGGCTTTCGCAAGTCCTTCCGGCAGGCCAGCCTGGACAAGTATTTCGGCGTAAGCCGTTTCGTCCAGATTGTTATACGCAATGGTGCGCCCGGATAGCCGGGAGAGCTCTTCGGCAAACTCGCGACGGGTGAACGCGGGTGTTCCACCAAGATCAAACGAACGCGTTGAAAGATCCGTGCCGGCAACCACCTTGGCAGCAGCTTCGGCATAATCCTCTCGTCCGGCAGCAGAAAACTTGCCGTCGCCACTCGCACCTATAACGGCTCCGTGGGCAAGCGCAGCGGCAACAGTTCCGGCGAAGTTTTCAAGATACCAGCCGTTCCGCAAGATGGCGTGGGCGATTCCGCTTTCTACAAGCAGCTTTTCCGTTTCAATGTGTTCTGCGCCCAAAATCAAACTGGATTGGGGGACGTTCAGCAAGCTTGTATAGACAATGAACTGCACTCCGGCAGCTTTTGCTGCATCGATGATTGCCGCATGCTGTGGAACACGTTTGCCCACTTCGGACCCTGAGATAACCACAAGACGTTCAACACCTGAAAGTGCGGCGGCAAGACTCGCCGGATCGTCATAGTCTCCCTTCACTACGGAGATTTGCTCTGAAGCAATGTCTTGTCCCTTTGCAGGTGTTCGAACCAATGCACGAACTTGCTCGCTGGTTTGTTTGGCAAGGTGTTTCAGGACAAGGCGTCCCAATTGGCCATTGGCACCCGTGACTGCGATCATTGTGTTTCTCCTTCAAACGACCGATGTTGGTTCGGATGCTTTCCATGTAGACCTTGTACTTACTTTTTGTTAGTACATACAAAAAGGTTAGTTTTAAGCCGGCTCAATGCCAGAACCAGGATTTTGGGAAAAAGCATGACAGATCAGTCGGATGGCACAACCAAGACGAATGCGGAAGCATCAAAACCATTGTCAGCGATGCTGCGGCAAGGGGAGCTTTTCAATCAGAAATGTCCTTCGCGTGAGATCCTGAAACATCTGACAAGCCGCTGGGGTGTGTTGGTGTTGATTGCGCTGCTGGATCAGAAGCATCGGTTCTCCGAGCTCCGGCGCAAAGTGGGGGGCGTCAGCGAAAAGATGCTGGCGCAAACGTTGCAGACACTTGAAGCCGACGGTTTCGTCAACCGGTATTCCCATCCTGTCGTACCACCTCATGTCGACTACAGCCTGACACCTATCGGGCGCGAAGTCGCGCTTAAGGTACGCGACTTTGCCGATTGGATAGAAGTGAATATCGGGCGCATACTTGCAGCTCAAAAGGCTGAAGCGTGATGAACCTGGAATGCTGGACTGAATGCGTTACTCAGGCTAACGCGGAGGGCACAAGATGACATCCTGGCCGGACTCCAGATCGAACCCCACACAGTCCGGCCCCGCGCCTTTTTCAAGTTCGAAACGCTTCAGGACTGGAGCAGAAAGCTCTATCTTGCTGAATTCCTTCAGCTGGCCACTCTCAATTCCCACGACGCGCAATTGGCGCAGATTGTCTGACGGAACGACCAGTTCCGGTCTGCTGTCTCCTGTCCATGAAATGTCAGCGGAGAGATCCTGGTGCCGAGATCCGATCTTGTGGTTGGAGAAGCCAGGAAGTGATGCAATCGGCGTGAGTTCTTTGCCCTGCCATTCCAGAAGGTAGAGTGTTCCCCCAATGTGGGGTGTCTCGACATAGGCAATTTGTTGCGAGCCGGTTCCGGCGTAATCTGCAATGCCGGCAATGTTCAGCCACCTGTTGGCGCGGCCAATCGGTTCATTGTTTGCCAGTTCCACCAGCGCATTGCCTCGAACGCCGTAAATCGCGACGCTGCCACCGCCATTTTGATATGACTTGATGGTGATGATCTCAGGCTGGCCATCTCCGTCCAAGTCGACAATCCGGGGTGTACGGTCCTCGAAAACTTGCGCCCTTGGAAGGATGAGAGAGTATTTCCGCCCGTCGCGAAAAGCGACGTGCAAGGCTCCGGCTTCGATAGCGTCGCCCAGGATGTTGTGGCGATATCGATCGGTGGGGGATCCATACCAGGCCGCGATTGATTGGCCGTCGGGTGTCGTATGGAGCGCAAATTCACCATCGGGCAATCCGCGATCAGGCTTTGTCTGTTGTCCGTTCCAAACGGCCTCGGGCAAGGCTGATACCGTGCCGGCACTCACGGGAGAAGCGTAAAATCCCGCCGAAATCATCAAAAATGCGAAAGAAGCAATAAGTTGCTGCATTAATCAATTACTCTCTTGTTATTCATTCCGCCGCAGTTGACCCAGCAACTGCGGCCGGAGTGCCTGCCGCCAGAAGGCAGTTTTGAGTGGTCTCGTCCATCGGAACCATCATTTCTATGGTCATGCCTTCAATGACCGCATCCTGAACCGATGCGAGCTGACCCAACAAGGATGTCACACGAAGTCGACTTCCGTCTGGCCCCATGAATTCGACAGGGACAAATACTGGAACATCTTCGCGAAAGGTTTCGTCCAATCCATCAAGGATGCCGCTGGCATGAGCCTCTTCAAGAAGATCGGCGAGCGCCGGATCCTCTGCGGCTTCACGGTAGAGTCTGGCGGCGAAGATCGGCGCTGCTTCCTTCCAATTTAAAACCCTTTCCCGAAAGGCGGGCGACAGGAAGATCTTGAACAGATTGGCAGGCTGGTTTTGTAACTCCGTCAGGCCAGCCAGGAACAGTTTTCCAGCCGTGTTGGAGCGCAGGATGGTCCAGCGTTTGTCCAGCACGAAAGCCGGAAACGGCCAATTGGCAAGAAGACGGGTTTCAATGAGGTCCAGTGCCTCAACAACATCGGGCGAATTTTCCGCGCGGCACTTGTAAGGGCTCGAAAAACCAGCGGTTTCATAGAGGATCTGACTGCGTCCAACGGGCAGGGCAAGCTCGCGTTCGATCCGTTGGATCATGTAGCGGCTGGGGTGTGCACGTCCGGTTTCAAGAAAGGAGACATGACGCTGTGTGGAGCCGATCCGTCCGGCAAACTCGACTTGTGACAGGCCACGTTCACGACGCAAGGATTTGAGTGAATTGCCAAAAGCTGGGCTTTGCACATTCATTGATCATACCGCCAGGTAGCAAGTGCCATTGTTGGGTCGCATCCGAATATTCCCTCCAAGGGAATTGCTGCGGATTGAAGAAAATTTAGGTTTGCCAGAGATCCCACGCAATACACGAACTCCGGAGGTCGTAATGACGACATGGATCTTGGCTGTTCTCCTGCTTTATCTGGCACAGATTTACTTCAGCGCTTTGTTTTTGCTGCCTTATGTCACCATTTCGCAAATCGTTGGCGGACGGGACGAGATGCCGGAGCGTGGTAAAATTGCAGGCAGAGCAGACCGCGCCCTTTCCAATCTGAAGGAAAATCTGCCCTTCTTTCTGACGCTTGGAGTTTTGGCTCTGATTGTGCCCGGAGCCGATGTTGATCAGGCGACTTTCGGGGCGAGCCTCTTCTTCTTGGCGCGTCTCGCCTATTTGCCGCTTTACATCAGCGGCATCCCCTTCCTGAGGTCACTAGCATATATCGCCGGGCTTGGAGGCAATGTGATCATGGGACTGGCAGTTATCGGCTGACGATCCTCGAGCGCCGCAGGCGCTCGATTTCCGTCAATTGCAAGGAACCTGTCAGCTGCTTTCTGTTTCTTCTTCGGAAACGGCCGATGGAGGCCTGCCACCATGGATGAAATTCATGGCATGTCCATTGAGGCAATATCTCAAACCTGTTGGAGGCGGGCCATCGGGGAAAACATGACCAAGGTGAGCGTCGCATTGTGCGCAACGGATTTCCGTTCGAACCATGCCGTGCGAACGATCCTCAAGTTCACGGATAGCATCTGTGTGAACGGCTTCAAAGAAGCTTGGCCAACCGCAGCCTGCATCGAATTTGGTATCTGACATGAACAGCGGGGCATCGCAGCAGATGCAATCGTACCGGCCGATCAGCTTGTTGTCCCAATGTGGACCGGTGAACGGGCGTTCCGTCCCGGATTGCCGCGTGACATAAAACTGTTCCGGCGTCAGCTGGTCCATCCATTCCGCGGTGGTTTTTCTCACCTTTGGTACATCTTGTCGCGTAGTCCTGTCGCTCATTTCCCGTTTCCCACCGTTGCCTTTGCCACGAAAATAGGGGCCGAAGTTGGCCTCGGCAAGTCATCTGAAGATTGCTAAGCGACACTATTTTGTTAGGTAATTCATCACCGTCTTGACGCGGTTTCCGCCTTCTTGGCGGGCCTGGAAAACGCAGCTTTCCGCTGCGGCCAGAATGTATTCAGAACTTTCCGAAACTCCTGTCTGTTCAGGAACAGTGCATGCGGCCCCCACCGATGCGGTAACAATGCCATTGCCCGCCTTGTTGTCGGCGTTCGGTATGCCAAGGTCTTGGATCGCCTGGTGGATATATGCGCTGATCGTCTCAACACCCATCTCATGTGTTCTTGGTAAGAGCAATGAAAACTCCGAAGTGGCCGTGCGTGCGGCAACATCGGCAGGCCTTCTGGCAGTTTCTTTCAGGGTGTTGGCTACCTTCGCCAGGCAAGTCTCCGCAGCATCGGAACCATAGTGCTCCGCGATTGCGTCAAACCGGTCGAGGGACACCTTGATCAGACTGGTGTGGGTCTGTTCGCGCAGCGCTATGGCCCATTCTCGCTGGAGGCTGTCCTCAAATGCCCGTCGGTTGAACAGGCCGGTCAGCGGATCGGTTTGCGAAGCGGCTTCGAGTTGGCTCTCCAGTTCCTTTTGCCTGGCGATGTTCCTGAAAAAGACGGCATAGGCCTCTGGTGTGCCACTCTCGTCTCGAAGGATGTGGCTGCTGACTTCAGTCCAGACAAGTGGCCCGAAAGCAGTGCGAAGTTGAAGGCTTGCAAGAGGCAAGGGCGCGGCAAACCCTGCGGTGCCTGACAGGATATGATGGAGCAATTCAGCATCACTGTTCGAAGCATCGACATAGACAATGTCACGCAATTGCTCCGGGAGCTTTTCCGCGCTCCAGCCAAAAAGACGCTCTGCTGCAGGCGAAATGAAAACTGGAGTGCCATCCGATGTCAGGACAACCAGGGCATCGTTGCTGAGTTTTAAAAGTGCTTCAAAGTCGAGGTTGGACGGTCGGATCAAATCCGTTGCCGACGAAAGACCTTTGTTGTCGTCTAGCGCCATTGTTGCCTCGCTCAGAATTCTGGTGGCAATTTAGAACTGAACGGTATTCAGACTTCGAAATCAAGTGTTCTGAACAGTTTCTTGCGCACCTCACACTATCGGATAGAGAATTGGCTCCGTTCATCGACACCGGGCACCATGCTTTCGCGTCCTGTGACCTGTCAATTTGGCTTAAGCGGCTGGTCTCCCAGTTAGGCTTTTACGGTAGAACTACCAGCTTGGTTGGCAACTAAACGAAAAAATACGCCTCTAAACACGTGAAAATCGTATCTGGAACGCTTGAAACGCAGTATCGCTTGCCTAAGACATGTCATAACTCTTCCTGACCGCTATTATCTTGCGGACTGGGAATTGATTCGAAGTCATATGTCCCGCCGATTTAGTTTGTGATGAAAGATCACCATGACGCCAGCAGCGATCGACGACACCACACTTTACGCCGTTCTGGCGCCATTTGCGGCCGCCGTGGTTGCCCCGATCCTGACGCGCTGGTTCAAACACAATGCAGCCTGGCCACTGGCAATTGTTCCGGGGTTGATCTTTCTGCACTTCGCCGGGTTCATTGGACCCGTTTCCGAAGGCCAGACATTTGTTGCCTCCATGGCCTGGGCTCCCAGTTACGGGGTGAATTTCTCTGTCTATGTTGACGGGTTGTCGACGCTGTTCGCTCTGCTGATTTCTGGCATCGGCACGTTCATCATCCTTTATGCGGGCGGGTATCTGAAAGGGCACCCTCAGCAGGGGCGCTTCTTTTCTTTCCTGTTTATGTTCATGGGCGCGATGCTCGGGCTGGTGCTTTGCAACAACTTGATTTCGTTGTTCATTTTCTGGGAGCTAACCTCAATCACGTCGTTCCTCCTGATCGGGTTCGATCACTTGAGAGCGGCGTCTCGACGCGCCGCTGTTCAGGCGCTTGTGGTGACCGGCGGGGGCGGGCTTGTGCTCCTGGCAGGCTTTATCGTGATCATCAATGCGACCGGCGAAATCGAGATGTCGGTACTGTTGTCGTCGCCCGACATTATCAAGGACAGCGGCCTGTATGTTCCGATTTTCCTGCTCGTTCTCGGTGGAGCCTTTACGAAGTCGGCGCAGTTTCCGTTCCATTTCTGGCTACCCAACGCCATGGAAGCACCGACGCCGGTTTCGGCGTATCTGCACTCCGCGACGATGGTCAAGGCCGGTGTCTACCTGCTGATGCGGGTTCATCCACTGCTCGGAGATACCGCGCTTTGGACAACGGTTCTGCCGCTCTTCGGTGGGATAACGCTTCTGGTCGGTACGATCCTTGCGGTCCGCATGACGGACCTGAAGCTGATGTTGGCCTATACGACCGTTGCATCACTCGGTCTTCTTGTCATGTTAACCGGCACGAGCCACGAAAAAGCCCTTGAAGGAGCAGTGCTCTATCTGCTCGCGCATTCGTTGTTCAAAGGTGCGCTTTTCATGGTGGCGGGCACCATCGATCATGAAGCTGGAACGCGAGATATCACCAAGCTCGGCGGGTTGCGCTCGGCGATGCCGATAACCTTTGTGGCAGCATGCCTTGCCGCACTTTCCATGGCCGGCTTGCCGCCGTTTATCGGTTTTATTGCAAAGGAAGTGCTTTACTACGGAACCTGGGGCTGGCTGGAACTGGGGCTGCCGATCACCGTGACGGCCGTAGTCGGCAATTCGCTAATGCTGGTGATCGCTGCTGCCGTTGCCATCAAGCCATTTTTCGGGCCCAAGGTCGACACCCCGAAACATGCGCACGAAGGACCCGTCCTCCTGTTCGCCGGACCGGTTTTCTTGTCGGTGACCGGTCTCGGGTTGGCGTTGATTGCGCACACAACAGGCGTGCTATTCGTTGGCCCGACGCTCTCGTCTTTGCTGGGTGAATTCAAAAGCATCGATCTGCACTTGTGGCCGACCAAGATCAACGCGCCGCTGATCCTGTCAGTGATCACGATCGGCCTCGGTATTGCTCTGTTCACTCAGCTCGACCGCTTGCGTGCAATTATCGCAGGTATTCTGGCGGCGATCGGCTGGGGCCCAGATAAAGGGTTTGATCAATTCGTTTCAGGTGTTGTTGGCTTCTCGGCATGGATAACGCGTCACCTGCAAACCGGGAAAATGCACACTTACATGATGCTGACCTTCGGGTTCACGGCGCTGGCGGTGCTTTTGCCGGGTTTTCTGACGAACAGCCTGCCGGCCATGCCGAAGATGCCCGAATATCGCTTCTATGAATGGGGCATATTCTTCATTGCGATCCTGGGACTGATCGCGGTTCTGATTGCCAAGACGCGCCTGACCGCAATCGTCTCGCTTGGCATCCAAGGGTTCGCAGTCGCGCTGATCTTCATGATGTTCGGCGCACCCGATCTGTCGTTTACCCAATTCATGGTGGAAACACTGTCCGTCGTCATTCTTGCTCTGGTCATGACGCGGCTCAATCTTTCACCGCGAGATCATCGCACAGCTCCCGCAGCTCTCGGCACGGGTGTTATCGCTGCTGCGGTGGGGCTCGGGCTGACGCTGACATTGCTTGCCATTACCCAGCAGCCGTTTGACAGCCGACTGTCGGAATTCTTTACCGAGTACAGCCGCTCGATCGCCCATGGGCGCAACATCGTCAACGTTATCCTGGTGGATTTCCGCGGTGTTGATACCCTTGGTGAGATTGCCGTGGTTGTGCTTGCAGGGCTTTGTGTGCTCGCTCTGATCCGCGTTCGCACCAAGCCTGAACCGGACTCGGAAGGAAGCGAACCGGACGTTGTGCAGACCCAGAAAGCGGAGGCACGCTGATGCGCACGATAATTTTCCGCACAATTGCACCTTACCTGACTGCGCTCATGGTTCTTTTCTCGATCTTCGTGCTGCTGCGCGGCCACAATGAGCCGGGGGGAGGGTTCATCGGTGGGCTGATCGCTGCCTCGGCATTGGCAATCTTCGGTATCGCTTGCGGCGTTGCATCTGTGCGCCGTGCCATTGTGTTTCATCCGATGAGTGTTGCCGGATTTGGTCTCTTTATCGGAGCGCTGGCGGGCACGCTGTCTTTTTTCAAGAACCAGGCCTTCATGACCAGTCAGTGGCTGATCTTCGATCTCTTTGGAGTTGAGGTTCCCTTGTCCACACCGCTTGTCTTCGACATCGGCGTCTATCTGGTCGTGGTTGGTGCGATCGGGTCCATTGCCCTTGCTCTTGAAGAAAGGGAGACCGACTGATGGAAACAGGTGTTGCGATCCTGATCGGACTGTTTTTTGCGGTGGCCGTCTACCTGATGCTGTCGAAGCAACTGGTGCGCATGTTGCTCGGCATCGCGATCCTGGGCAATGCGGTCAATATGCTTATTTTTACAAACGGACGCCTGACCCGCGAGGTTCCGCCTCTCATTCCGGAGCATCTCTATGTTCCGGAAGTTGCTACAGCCAATCCGCTGCCGCAAGCACTCGTGCTGACTGCTATCGTCATCTCCTTTTCGTTCTTTGCATTCCTTCTGGTGTTGGCATTTCGGGCCTACCAGGAACTGGGGACGGATGAAGTGAACCGGATGCGCGTCGCCGAACCTGAAAACGATCAAACTCCGCCGCAAGGGTACTGAGCTTTATGGCTGGTTCATCCGTTTCCGTTGACTATTCAGAAGCCATGGCAACCGCGCCCGTTGCGTCGGGCGATTGGCTGGTGATCGCTCCGATCCTGATCACCATGCTGGGTGGTGCCGTGTGCCTGATGTTGCGCAAGAACACAGACATACAGGCAAAGATGGGCATTGCCTTGCTTGGTTTGCTGGTGCTTGCCTCACTCGGGCTCTTGATAAGGGTGCTGGATCATGGGGTCATAACCATGGTCATGGGCAGTTGGTTGCCACCATTCGGTATTGCGCTGACCGCTGATGCCTTGGGCGCGACGCTGACGCTCATCGGTGCGATTGTCGCGTTTTGTGCTGGCGTCTATGGAGCGTCCACCGTCGACAACACCGGCCGGCGTTACGGGTTTTATCCCTTCCTCTTGTTGTTGATGACGGGTGTCAGTGGCGCGTTCCTGACCGCTGATATCTTCAACCTTTATGTCTGGTTCGAGGTTCTGCTGATTTCCTCCTACGGACTTCTTGTGCTCGGAAATGACCGAATTCAGCTTGATGGTGCCGTCAAATACGGTGTTCTCAATCTGGTCGGAACAAACCTGTTCCTGATCGCGACAGGGCTGCTCTATGGGATCTTCGGCACGCTGAATATGGCTGATATCGCCATCAAGGTGGCAGAGCTGGAGAACCCGGCATCGGGGACACTTGCGACGGTTGCTGCGCTCTACTTCCTTGCCTTCGCAATGAAGGCGGCTGCCTTTCCGGTCAATTTCTGGCTTCCGGCCTCGTACCATACGCCGAACATTGTGGTCTCGGCCGTCTTTGCTGGGCTTCTGACAAAGGTTGGGGTCTACGCGCTGATCCGTGTATTTGTCCTGATCCTGCCAGAGTCGCGCATTTTTATGGCCGATGTTATCGGATGGGTGGCAATCGTGACGCTTCTAACGGGCGCAATTGGAGCGCTCGCGCAAAGCGAAGTACGCCGCTTGCTGGGCTATCTGGTGATCGCGGGGATCGGCTCCATGCTTGCCGGAGTGGCGGTCGGGTCTGTTCTGGCTGTCTCCGGGGCGATCTTTTACGCGGTCCATTCAATCATCGTCATGACAGCCCTATATATGGCGTCGGGTATCATGAACCTGATGGGAGGTTCCTATGATCTGCGCAAACTTGGCGGCCTCTACCAGAAAAACGTGGCCTTTGCGGGCGTTTTCCTTGTGCTTGTCTTTGCCGTTTCCGGACTGCCGCCGTTTTCCGGCTTCTGGCCGAAAGTGATTTTGGTCGATGCTGCCTTCCAGGATGGGCGCGCCTGGCTGGGAGCAGCCATATTGATCAGCGGTTTCCTGACAACGCTTGCCATGGGCCGCGTTTGGATCTTTGCATTCTGGCGTGGTGGGCCGGAAGGAACGCCCGATGGGCAAACCGCACCGTCAGTCGTTGCTGATACGTCTCAGTTGACCGGCGCGGCTGTTTGGCTGCCGCTGGGAATTTTGACCGCGCTCATCATCTATTTCGGCTTGCAGCCAGAATGGATGCTGGAACTATCGACACAAGGCGCCAGCGGTGTCGTCGATCCGCTCGGCTATGTCCGCTCAGTCTTTGGAGGTGAGGGATGACTGGTCTCTTTCTCATAAACATCCTGCTTGCACTTGCGTGGGGTGCCGTCTCAGGAAGCTTTTCTGAGGTCAATCTGATCTTCGGATTTATTCTCGGGTTCGGTGCGCTTTATCTCATTCGCGAACAGGTCGGGACCGCCGGATATTTTGAAAAAATCATCAAAGGGATCGGGCTGGCGTTGCTGTTTGTCTCAGAACTGGTCCAGTCTGCCTGGCGTGTTGCCACGATCGTGCTGCGACCGCGTATCGAATTGCAGCCCGGCATCATCGCATTGCCGCTGACAGTCGATCGCGATTTTGAAATCACGATGCTTGCGAACCTCATTACTTTGACGCCGGGTACGCTCTCTGTCGACGTTTCTGACGACAGGCAAGTGCTTTATATCCACTGCATCGATGTTCCTGATCCGCAGGCGACGATCGATGACATCAAGAATGGCTTCGAGCGCAAGATTCTGGAGGTGTTCAGATGAGCTCGCTTGAAAACTTCTCGTCGCAATTTCTGGAATTTTCGGTGCATATCGCGCTCGGATTGCTGACGATATCCTTCGTTGTGATCGTTATCCGCACGGTCAAGGGGCCCAGCCTTCCGGATCGTGTGGTTGCCCTGGACATGCTTGTTGCAGTCGGCATCGGGTTCATCGCCGCAATTGGTGTTTTGACCGGCTTCTATCTTTATATCGACATTGCCATCACGCTTGGGCTCGTTGGTTTTCTCGCAACTGTCGCCTTTGCGCGTTTCGTCTTGAACCGGGGGCTGGCAGGCGATGAGACGATCATGGAAGAAGTAGAAGAGAGCATAGAACGCAGGAAGGCTGGACAATGACCGCTGTTGTGGAAATTGTGACCGGGTTGATGCTGATCGTCGGCGCGTCGTTTGCCCTTGTTGCGTCAATTGGTCTTTTGCGCCTGAAAGACGTTTATATGCGCACTCATGCAGCCTCCAAAGCGGGCACTCTCGGCTCGGGTGTGATGCTGCTTGCGCTTGCCGTTGATGCTGGCGACCTGGCTGTCGTGACCCGAGCCATCGCCGGTGTTGTGTTCTTCTTGTTGACTGCCCCTATTTCTGCCCACTTGTTGGCCAAAGCTGCGTATGCGGCGGGATATCGCCCCTGTGCCGATACAAAAGTGGATGCATTGGCCGAAATCATGCGGCCAAAGGGATAAGTGTGTTTGCGTTGTGATATTAGCTGATCAAAGTCAGTTCACTCGACTATACTTTTGGACCATTGTTAAACTAGGTGCATAGGAAACGGTCAATATTTGTAGAATTTTATTTTTATTGCCTTTAGTCGACTTTTATTTGACTAGTGGGGTTGTCTGATCAGGACTCCGGCGATATAAGGCGGTGACAATCACCTGCAAAGTAGAATCGTTCCCGATTTCTAGGTTCGTAAGTAACTGATATTCCCAAGACACTTGCGGCGCCCATTTTTGCAGGTTTATAACGCAGTAAAATTTTGAAATTCAGTAGAGAACGGGTGAAAAATGACTGATAGTCCGGTGGATGCAAATCTCATTGATCTTACAGCAGACATCGTATCGGCTTATGTGAGCAACAACACGGTTGCTTCCACAGATTTGCCGGGCCTGATCAACGAAGTATACGGTGCCTTGCAGAAAACTGCGACAGCTTCGAACGAACCAGAGCCCGAGCCGCTGAAGCCAGCAGTGCCGATCAAGAAGTCGGTTATGCCGGACTACATTATCTGTCTCGAGGATGGCAAGAAGTTCAAGTCTCTCAAGAGACACTTGCGCACCCACTACAACATGACACCGGAAGAGTACCGGGAGAAGTGGGACCTTGGCGCCGACTATCCGATGGTTGCGCCGAACTATGCCGCAGCACGTTCTGAACTTGCCAAGAAAATGGGTCTTGGTCAGCAGCGTAAGCGCTCGAAATAATTCGATCTGGCTTTCTGCCAATCCATTTAGAGCTGCCCTTGTGGCAGCTCTTTTTTGTTGATCCGGCTTTGGGGCGATGATCAACCCAGAAGATGCGCACTAAGCGGCAGCGAGTGCCTGCTCTGCATCGGAACGGATGCGCCCAACCATTGATTTCAATCCGTTTGAGCGCTGCGGGGTCAAGTGTTCTTGCAGTCCGAGCTGCGCGAAAACACCCTGAACATCTGTATTCAAGATTTCCTGCGCAGTTTTGCCATTGAAGAGCGCGGTCACCACTGCGACAAGTCCTTGCACGATCAAGGCGTCGCTATCACCCCGGAACGTCAGGACCGGGGCTCCTGCGTCGTTTTTTTCAATCGCAGTGATGAGCCAGACCTGCGACACGCAACCCCGGACCTTGAATCTGTCTGTGCGTTCGGCGTCGGTGAGCTCCGGAAGTTCCTTTCCCAGATCGATCAGGTACTTGTAGCGGTCTTCCCAGTCGTCCAGAAAGTCGAAGGTTTCCAGGATATCGCTGAAACTTGTGGTCATGGCACCGGTCTTTGTTGGTCTTTCCCGTGTCATATAGCCTTTGTGAGAGAAAGTACAAACCGGAGATATGGACAGAGCCAACTGCGGGCGGATGCTTTTGGCCTGGTATTTGTGCATGAAGGAAAGCGGCAGAGCAAAATCGTGAAAAAGAAAATCGCCGCAGATGAAATGGGCAGCTATTCATCTGCGGCGCAGCAGCACGGAGCCGCTGAAGTAAAGCCGTTTTTGCGATGCCGATTGGAAAGGCATCGCTCAAGCGGGGATAGTCAGCTGCTTGCAAGATTCTGGAAGTTGAGAGAATTCGAAACAGCTGTTCGCTCCAGGTCAGGCGCCTGAGCGTGGCTTTGGACGCGGCACCGGCCCAATTTCTGTGTCCAGGCGTGTCAGGGCCTCAAACACCGGTTGGCTTGTCGAAGAAACAACTACTGGCCGCTGCGGCGTTGTTGAATTCGGGGTGGCAGTCGACCCTGTAACGATGGTTTCTCGACCGGAGTCGTTCGCCACTTGCTGGTCCAAAAACTGGTAGACAATACGCGCACCATCGCGCGCACGGCTGCCAATGGCCGAAAGTGCGTCGCCACCGGTTTCACACGCATCCGGATTGCGGCTGCAAAAGCTACCGATGTCGGAAACGGTCGCCTGCGCCGCCAGATAGGCCGAAACAGGATTTACAGTATCCACCTGTGTACTGTTTTCATCTGATCCGAGAGGAATCAGGACCAGCACCAAGGTGAGCCAAAAGGCTGTTCTCATCAAAAAGAACATGTCGCTACCCATAGTTAGTTCGGTTTGCGCATCTTTTTTGCTGCCGACGCGCTTGTTATGAGGTCACCTTAGCAACGACTTGAGAATGTCGGGTTGAATCGGAAAGGTCAATTTTCATAAAATAAAACAGGTATTTAAGTCGAGTTTTCTGAGATTTTGATTCAAATTTTATCTTTTCTTGCACAAGCCGCTGTTTGCAGCCGGTTTTTTCGAAAATTTTGGGCGATATGAATTCATCCTTTATCGTTCCTTAAGTGCTCCGGCCGACAATGGTCCTACAAGCGTTGCGGGTGATTAGGTCCGTGTCTGGTTTATGGTAGTAAAGAGTGCGTAACCTTCTGAATTTGCTGAGTGTTTTTTGGGAGCATTGGACGGCTCGTCTGGAAGGTATGATTCATCCCTCCGCGGCTGACGATGTTTTTTTGGCTCCCTTGCACCGATCTTTTCTAATCAGTGCGACAGTTGCGGGAACGTCCGCTCTCGTTGTCTTGCCATTGCACCTGGCACTTGCTGGACCTCCCCATGTTGTTGTGACGTTGATGCTGTCATGGTTGCTCAGCCAATGGCCGCTTGCTCTTTACTTGTCTCGTTCGGGTGCGCTTGACCGGACGATCGGATTGTCTGCCAGCTTGTTCGCCGGATTTGTCGCCGCCATCTGCGTTCTGACAGGCGGTAGTGCATCATTTGCGTTTCTCTGGCTACTCGTTCCACCTGTTGAAGCTGCGTTTTCAACCAGCCGTAAGACGGCCTATTCCGTAACGTTGCTTTGCGCGGGCTTGTTGATTGCTGTCTCTGTTGCTCCTGCAACACTGGCGGAAGTTGCTCCTTTGCCGACTGGCGTCACGCTTTTGGCGAGTGTTGCGGCAATTCTATATGTCGGTTTGCTTGCTATTCGTATTTCGGCGGACCGGAAGCACGCCAGGTCTTTGATGAAGGCTTCGGAAGGGCGTCGACAGCTAATCAACCAATCGGTGTCTGAAGTCTTTTGCGAATTGAAACCCGACGGAGGGCTTTCAGTCATGGGTGGGCCGGTCAAGGAATTGCTCGGCATTTCGGCAGGGTTCAATTCTGACAGCTGGTTGTTTTCAAGACTTCATGTGGCGGACCGGCCGCTCTATCTGACCAAACTATCCGAGGCTCGAAATGAAGGCGAGGCGACACCGTTTGATGTTCGCTTGCGCGTCGGTGCCTCCAGTCCTGGCGAAACGGGGCAGGCGGAGTATCGAAATCTAACGCTGAAACTGCGTCCGCCAGTTCAGGAAACAGGCCTGGACACAAAGGAAAACGGATCCCTTCTGCTGAGCCTGCGCGCGGCGGAGGAGCTGCCGGTTTCGTCACTTTCGCAACCTCTCTCTGAAGGGGCGAAATCCAGGCTTGAGCGTATCTCGGCGGAAATAAACGAGACGGCTGGTCGGGGCGTTCGAACAGCACTTGAAAATGTTTTGTCTCGCGCAGCTGACCTGGAACATATCGACCTTGCATCTGACCGATACCGTTTCGAAGATGCTGCCAGAGATATCAAAAGATCCAGTCAGATCGGCCTTTCCGCATTGGCGGACCTTTCAGACCTAATGGTGGGGCAAGGCGAAAACCTCGAACCGGTCTTCGCAAAGACCGACATCGCGGCAGCATTGGAATTCTGCCTTGAAAGGATTGGATCGGCTGCGGATCGTCAGGGAGTGCAGATTGAAACAATCTGGGGTCAAAATCTGCCGCTTGTTTTTGTCGATGGAGCGCTGGTGCGCAAGGCACTGTGTTTCGTGTTGCTGGACATGATTGCGACAAGCGGTTCGGGGGCAAAAATTCTTGTCGAGGCCAACTGCAGTCTTGCCGGGTTTGAACTGCTGTTTTCCGTCAAGGACCGAAAGTCGAGCCTGCAGTGGAGCTCTGAAGACAGCAAACCGGTCCTGGCATTCGCCGGAGATCTTCTCGAGCGCACCAATGCCTGCCTGAAAGTCCAAACGATGCTGGGACACGGCGAAAGCGTTTGCATTCGTTTGCCGGCCCGCGTTGCGCCGTTCAAGGATGTTTCAACCGATACTGAACACGCCGAAACGCGGCCATTGGCGAAGATGGCTTAGGAGGCGGAGATGGCTCGAAACGCAAAATCTGCAAAGCCTAGGAAGGCGTCGGAGTTGAAAGACAACGATTCGATCATGGCAAGGGCCGGTCATGTCGCTCTCGACAACCCAGTTGCGGCAGGCGGGACGGTGGTCATGGGATTGACCGCATGTCTGATCGTGGCCAATGCTCTCGGGCTGCAGCCGGGACGTCACCCGGCTCCGTTCTTTGCGACACGTGACCTTCCGGACGATATGCAGCTGCCGGAACCTGACGGCCGGACCGGTGATCTCAAGATCCAGGAAATTTCCAAGCTGGTGTTGGATGTTCAAATCTCATTGCGCAAAATTGGCCTTTATGAAGGTCCTTTGGACGGCATAAACGGGCCCGCGACAGAACGCGCAATCCGGTCGTATGAGCGTAAGGTCGGGCAGGTTGAAACCGGACAGGCAAACGAGGCTCTTCTGGCTCTTGTCCTCATGCATGGGGACGCGCCGTTTGAAGCCCAGACGCCGGTGCCGCGGAAAAAGCCCGGGTTTTCCGGAACTCTCGCCAGCGCGCCTGAACAATCGTCAGATCCGGGGATCGACGCCGACCCGAAGCTGTTGAAAGTGCAAAAAGCGCTTTCGGACCTTGGCTATGGACCTCTTAAGGCCGACGGGCTTATGGGTCTCAACACGACAACAGCGATCAAGCGTTTTGAACTCGATCGCGGTTTGCCAATCACCGGGGAGCCTGGGGCAAAAGTGATCGAACGGCTCGAAATGATCAGCGGGCGTAAACTTTCCGGCTGATTTACCTGGATTATATATCTGCTAAGACAGGGAACCTTCTACGCGATTGGATCCCGCCCATGCAGATGCGCGTCACCTCCGACTTTTTTGTCAGTGCCTTGGTTCGTCAGATTTTTGGCGACGGAGGCTTTGCGGCCGTCTCCAAGCGAGGTGCGCCTGAAGCAGGTGCGGTCTTTATCTGTGTGGATCGTCTCGATGGAAGTTTTGACTTTTATGCCCCTGCACCGCAATCCATGTTCGAGGACCGGCCCGAAAGCAGGCTGTTTGAGCGGCGTTTTGAAAAAACGGATCGCGAAACAATTGAGGCTCGGTTGAAGAGTGAAGCGCGCATGGATCCTGACTACTGGCTGGTCGATATCGAAGCGCGAGACGGAAAGATTGAGTTGCCCTTGGCAGAGGAAGGGCAGGAGGAGCCTAATCCGGCGGACAGCTTTTTTCGGATCTAGTTGCCGGAACTTTTTTGTTCCAAGCTGTTTTCCTGAAATGGCAGTCCCTTTTCGCCGACAGATTGATGTTTCTTGCCGGCTTCGTAAAGGGGTGCGTGCCGTGCAGCGCTGGTAAACTCAGGCTGGTCACTCAGGACCCACTGGCTGACTAGCACTTCCGACGCGCCTGAGCTGATTGTTTGATGCAATCGCAGCAGAAGGCGAATGGTCTCCAGGGACGCAGCTTCTCCGTACAGGCGGATCAGTACCGTCGCCAACTGTAATTTGCTTGTTCCCAGGGCTTTTAACGCGACTGCCAAGCCATCTGCCTGATCGGCCTGCATCAGCTGATCACAGGTGGCGAGGGGCAAGCCAAGTCCCTGAGAAAGCAAGTCTGCAAAACGCGGTCTGTTCT
Organism: Labrenzia sp. THAF82; assembly: GCF_009363435.1. Classification (GTDB taxonomy): domain Bacteria; phylum Pseudomonadota; class Alphaproteobacteria; order Rhizobiales; family Stappiaceae; genus Roseibium; species Roseibium porphyridii. The sequence continues at coordinate 2,877,324 of NZ_CP045354.1, forward strand.
GGGTCAGTGCTTCTTGAACCAGTGCATCGCAAAGCTGGAGCCGTGCCGCGTCGGTGCGAGTGTCTCGAGACTTTCGCGGGGCCTGAGCCTGGCTGACGAGGCTGGTCATTTCGGCGGCTGCAATTGCCTTTGATTTCAGCTTCGCCGGCAATTGCAAAAATTGCCCCATGAGAGCTTCGGGGTTCAGTGCGTCCTGGTGGGCCATTTCCGCACTCAGGTCCGCAACGATTTCCCGCCGGTTGTTCAGGACAGACTTTTGTCTCTGAGTGAGGAGAACGTCGTTCCGATCAAGTAGGATCCTGATAACGCTCGATCCGGCGTTTTCGCACAATGAGGTGACAATCGATTCGGGTAATGACGCACGGTTTGCAATTGCCTGTCTTAATGTGTCTGGACCTGAGAAAGCGGTTTTCTGAAGGAGATCCACAGAAAGGCGCGCGCTGTAACGAAGCGCTGGATAGGCGGTCAGGTGGTCACTGTGACGGGCCAGATGTTGCAAAAGATCGTCTGGTGTTTCAGCGTGCGGAGCAAGTAGCGAGGCAATTCTGCGACGGTCTTCTGTACTTGTCGCAGATATCAGATTGCGGGCCAGTTCTGAAAAAATCTCTTGTTCTTCAATATCATGGCGACTTCTGGCGACAAAGAGCTCTGTCGCTGCGAGCAACACACCACCGTCAGCAGCAGAGCCGCCACTCGGTTTTCGGCCAAAAGAAGGAAACTGTTTGGTCTGATTGAAACGTTGGCTTTGGCGCATGACACCCGACTACAAAATACAAAAGACCGGACGACCGGAAGAACTTGTCTCCTTCAAATTGCACGAAAAGCGTTAGCATCCTGTTAACCCTGACGGCTCCTTAATGAGTCTGCAGGAAGTAATGCGTCGCCCGTTTGACCGTTGTCGGTCGGTAATACACCGGCTTTTGGCAACTGGAACCGAAGGAGGAGACGATGGGCACTTTGTTGGACTTCGCATCCGCGCACAGGCCCACTTCACGTGTGGGTCAGCGCTCCAATCAACACAGCTCGGTGCGCTGTGAGACATTTGGTGAGGTTATCCTCTTCCCAGGTGTCCGTTACGAGCGTCACGACCTTGATCTTGCCGCGCGAATCACGACCATCGGTAAAGCGGCCGGACCAGCTGGTTCCGACAAGGACTGACGGTCCAAGCCTTTCCAGCCGCATTGATACCGATTTCTGGTTTCGTGGTCTGGAGAAACGCCCGATGGGCATTGGTGAAGCGGCTCAGTCCGGCTCCACGCCATCTTTGGCAAGGAGGCGAGGGACACAGCAAAAGGCCTTTTTGGCCACCTTGCTGCTTGTAGCTGTGCTTGCAGGATGCACGCGCCCGACCGGAGACTTTGATCGCGCCAGACCGTCGGTTGTTCATGACGACCTGATGCCTGCTGTCGGCAACGAAGCTGCCAGGCTGCGGGGCGACCCGGTTTCAAAATTCAACTACACAAATGATGAGAAGCTGCTGCGCAAACGCGGCTGGACACTGATCAGACCTCCCTGGACCAAGGATTGGATCGGCGGCACTATGGTTGAGCTTTCGCGAACCAGAGTTCTGCCTGAGACAGAAGGCCGTGTTCCGCCGGATCTTTATTTGATTTACCTGCGCTCCGACAAGTTTCAGTCTTCAGATGCCCGTTACGACAAGATCGCGGCGGATGCGAAAGGCGATGCGGAGCTTGTGATGCCGTTCTGCGAAGTCGCCTTGAGGGTGCAAAAGGCCGACAACGAACGCCTTCGGGTTTTGAAGAGCAAGCCGGTTACCACCGAAGAAACCTACGACGGTGCGAAGGCGCGCGTGTGGGAAAACCGGGTCATGATCAAATGGGTTGGTCAGGCGCTGCGCTATCGCATCATTGCGTATAAGAAGGCGCTCGACGGACTGGAGATCGAAACACCCACGAGAGATCGCGTCTGGAAAGTGAATAACGCAATTCGTGAACTGGAAGGGCAGGTCAGGATTGCGGAAAGCGGTTGCGACTTGAGCAAACGCCGCGTCCAGGATCAAACAGTGAAACGGTCAAGGATCTTTACAGGATGGAGCACGGAGCGCGCACCGGTACAAAAATAGCGCAATCTTGATGTTGGCCTTATGTGGGGCGTAAGCGGATTTCGAACCGCAGGTTTCGAAGTCAAATCGTTTATGATCTGCTTTGCAGGCCACGCGATTTGTTGATGGCAAAGCTGATCAAATCCCGGTGCAGTTCGCAGCCTTGAGGGCCCGGTCTACATCCACGGCACGTGAACCGTGAGGGACATAAGCGCGCAGGAGAGCGAACCCGCTGATGGGTTCTTCTGTTTCTATCACAATCAGGTCTTCAAGGTTTTCCGGCGGGTTCTCGCGCAAGATGGAAAGCTGTTCGGTGGTCAGGACCAGCATCGACAGGCGTTCAGCACCTGCTGTGCGGTTGTTGAGACTGTAAACAGCTTCTCCGGCCGCGTTGAAGAGGCCAATGGACCAAAAGGAAACCGGGATGCTGGCGTCAAAGAGAACCGGGCCGTTGTCCAATTGAAAGCGGCAGGTCGCGTGCTTCATCGCCGGGTCGAGATCCGGTAAGGCTTCTTTACCCGGTTGAATGTCAGGTAGCAGATTGAACTGTCGGTCAGGACCATAGGCGGCCACGTTGTCGTAGGCACTGTGCTGCACATTGTGCGGAATGCTGAGCACCACGAGAATGTGGATGATTGCCGCCAGACAGAGTATCGCCAGCAGTCCAACGGTGAGATTGAAGCGGGGCGAAAGTGTCACGGACAACCGGTCCTTTCGATCAGTGGCATGCTGACACCATCCAGTGCAGCACCTGTCGTCACCGGTGCGTCATACAGTCTGAGCACAAACCGCAGACCGTCGCTGGCCTTGGCAGCCGCGGCAAGCGGAAGCCAGTTGCCCGAATGTGGATTTCTGGCAGCGGTTATCTGGAAGGATCCGTCCTGAGCCCGAAGCAGGTCAGAACTCACAAGGTTTCCACGGCCCGGCAGGGTTTCAACCAGGTGACCTTTGCCATCCAGAGCGGTTAGCGTCCAAAGACGTGCTGAGGGTGTTTGGCCCGCAATCCTATAGATACAGGTCGGATCGAGTTGATGTCCTGCGCTGTCTTCGCGTGCCACAAGCGCAAGGCCTTCGCCATTGGCGAGTGGAATGACGGCGCCGCGTGTGTATATGGCAACCGAATAAGGGTCGGCGTCGGCCGTGCCTGCCTTTGGATAAGCATGCCAGGGCCCGATGGTCACAGCGTTGAGGGGTTGTTCGCGCTCAATCAGCAAATAGGCCGTGCTGATGCCCAGAAGTGAGGCCAGAACCACAACCAGCGCAATGGTCGCCAGTTTACGCACGGGATGGCTTCGATAAGGCCGGATTGCACGGGGCAGTTTTTCCCCATACCAGGCCGCCTCACTATAAGATGAACCGTCGGCCGGGCCATTTTCAGGGCCGTGAGTTGAGTGCGACAGGGACTGGTCGGTCATTGAGCTGCCGCGACGTCGGTCGGGTTGGAGTTTTCAGGAACGGATGCCTTGGCGCTTTTTTGTTCCAGGAGCGTGCGCATATCAGCGCCAATTTGCTCAAGAAGCTGCTGTGTGCGCCGTTTCAATACACGTGGCTGAGATTTGACGACTTGTGTTGCCGCAAGTTTTGTCGGCTGCGCTCTGGCAAGTCTCGGCAGGTTTTCTGCGTCGACCCCGGGCATCCGGGCAAGTTCAATGCCTTTGTGAGCATAGTCGTTGTAAAGCTGCCAGGTCATTGCTGGCAGGCTGCCACCCGTTACGCGCCGGGTGGAGGAAAAGTCGTCATTGCCGTACCAGACGGCGGTTGCGAAATTGCCTGTATAGCCGACAAACCAAGCGTCGCGGTAAGCATTGGTGGTGCCCGTTTTGCCAGCGGCGACAACCCCATCGATCCTGGCCCTGCGGGCGGTACCTGCCTCAACCACATTGACCAGGATATCGTTCATCTGATGAACCTTGTCCTCCGGCAGCACGCGGATGGTGTCCGGTTCATCGTGTTCGCGCTGATAAAGAACGATACCGTCACTGTTCTTCACTTCAAGGATTGCATACGCCGGTGCCTTGAAGCCGCCATTTGCAAATGTTGCGTAGGAAGCGGCCATGTCCACAACGGAGACTTCAGACGAACCGATCGGCAATGAAATCGAGTTCTCAAGCTCATGTGTCAGACCCATGGCGTAAGCGGTTTCGATTATTTTTTCACGGCCGAAATCGAGCGACAGTCGCACCGGAATGGTGTTGATCGACTTTGTCAGGGCCAGTTTCAGACTGACCGGTCCTCTGTAGCTTCTGTTGTAGTTTTTGGGTGACCAGTTGCCGATCCAGACCGGACGGTCCGGCACGATGCTGGTTGGCTCATAGCCGTTCATGAAGGCCGTCATATAGACGAAAGGCTTGAAAGATGAACCGGGTTGGCGCAGGGCATTGACCGCCCTGTTGAACTGACTTTCGCCATATGATCTGCCGCCAACCATGGCAACGACGGCACCGTCCGGGATCATCGACACGAGGGCAGCTTCGCCTGCATCGCGCAGTTTGCCGTTTTCCCTGAGGATGGTTTCCACAGCGAGATCTGCCTGGCGTTGCAGGGCTGGATCAAGGGTGGTGCGCACCGTCACGATGCGGTCGCGGGCAAGCGCGGGATTGCGTCGTGCAAGCTTCTTGACCTCATCCAGAGCCCAGTCGAGGAAATACTCGGGCAATTGGTCCTGTGAGCGATCGACCGCGAGCGCCGGGTTGCGTCTTGCACCGATCACCTGACCTTCAGTCAAAAGCGATGCCTGAACCATATTGGTGAGCACTTCATTGGCACGCGCGCGGGCCGCAGGCAGGTTTATGTGTGGGGCGTATTTGCCGGGCGCTTTATAAAGGCCGGCCAGCATCGCGCTTTCAGCGAGTGTCAGTTCCCTTACGTTCTTGTTGAAATAGAACTCTGCGGCCGCGGTTACGCCAAACACGCCACCACCCATATAGGCCCGGTCAAGATAGAGTTTCAGAATTTCCTGCTTGGTCAGGTTCGCCTCGAGCCAAAGCGCCAGATAGGCTTCCTTGATCTTTCGGCTCAGACTGCGCTCATTGGTCAGGAACAGGTTTTTGGCAAGCTGCTGTGTCAGTGTCGAGCCACCCTGGACAACGCCGCCTGCGCGCGCGTTTTCGACCATGGCTCTGAATGTGCCGACAAAATCGATGCCGAAATGGAAAAAGAAGCGCCGATCTTCTGTCGACAGCGTTGCCTTGATGAGGGAATCGGGAATTTCCTCAAGTGGCACACTGTCATTGAGCACGATACCGCGACGGCCAATTTCGTTCCCGAAGCGATCCAGGAACGTCACCGCAAAGTCGTCCGTTGTCTTCCAGTCCGCGTAGCGGGTCGCTTCGAATGCCGGCTGTGCAAAGGCAAGTACAACGATGAAGCCGATCAGGCCGAAGGTCAGCCCGTCGGATGAAAGTTCTGCCAGACCGCGCCAGATGCCCTTCGCTCGAAAGCGGCGCAAGAACGCATCATAGCCTTCAACCGTTCGCCGGATCGCCGCACCGCTACGCCACAAAGCGGTGTCGACGATTGCATCGATTGCAAGAAAGAACCTGCGGATACGGTGACGCTTTCTCGGCGGCTTCGTAGCTTCGGTTTCCTGTGGGTGCGGCTTGTCCGTCACGCGGCCCTGAATCTCCGGGTCAAACTGAGTGTTTCAAATTACCGGTTTTTTCGCCTCGTGAAAACCAGTGATGAGCATGATGAAAGAATGCTCCTTGTTTATTGATCATTCATTGAAAAAGCTTGCGGATAAATGCTGCAAAATCCGCAATGCTTGCCCAGTGGAAGCTAGCATGCTAAGCGCACGCGGCTCCGGCAGTCGCCAGGGCAATTGGGCAGGACCACATGACATCCGATCGTGAACACGGCAATTTGCCATTCTGGAAGACCAAGTCGCTTGAAGACATGAGCAAGAGCGAGTGGGAATCCCTTTGCGACGGTTGCGCGCGCTGCTGCCTCAATAAATTGGAAGACTGGGACACGGGTGAAATTGTCTGGACCCGAGTTGCCTGTACCCTGCTTGATGGCGATACATGCCGTTGCAAGGACTACGATAACCGCGCTGCGACTGTTCCCGACTGCATTCAGTTGACACCGGCGGAAGTCAAAACGCTCACCTGGTTGCCACCAACTTGTGCCTATCGTCTGGTTTCAGAAGGGGAGGACCTTTACTGGTGGCATCCCTTAGTTTCAGGCAATGCGGAGACGGTGCATGAGGCAGGTGTGTCTTCTAAGGGCCGCACGGTTCCGGAAGACGGCATGGCACTGGAAGAGTATGAAAACCATGTGGTGACCTGGCCAGGTGATCTGCCGGCCTAACGCTCCTGAGCGTTTATTGGGTCTTAAAAGAAATCGGCATCAATTCCGACCCGATCAACCTTCAAGCAGAAATGCTTCGACGTGACGGCGAAGCCTTCCTTCCAGCGAGGTTAGATCCGTAATCTGATGACTTTTCAACAAGATCGCACCATGGATCATGAAGGCGATCAGCCCATCGGTCATTTCCTCTGGTGTTCTGTCGGTGCGCAGTTTGGGGGTCATGGAGGCTGTTTGCTGCCAGTGCTGCAGAAACATCGCGAGACCCGCATCAAGTCTGTCGAGAGTTTCAACGAATTCTGCAGCGCAATTGGGCTTGGTCACGCCAATATTGTCCAAAAACAATCGGAGAATAGTCGGACTGTCCGTGATGACGGTGATCATTGCCATAATGCGCTGCATCAGCAAGCCGACCGGGTCCGATATCTCCTGCTTCGGGTCCTGTTCGTTTTCCTGTTCGGAGAGCGCTTTTAGGCGATCCAAAAGTACATAGGACAACAGACCGTCCATGTCACCAAAGTGAGAAAAGACAGTCCCCTTTGCAACACCTGCCTCTTGTGCAACGGCTTCAGCTGTCACCTGTTCCAGCCCATGTCTTTTGCTCAGTGTCCGGGCGGCATCCAGAACGCGGGCCTTTGTGGCAATGCTGCGTTGTTGTGGTTTGCGCGTCATGAAACCTCAATAAATTGACCGCGGTCAAAAAATATCTTGACCTGCAAGTTTAGCGATGTCAAAAGTTGACCACGGTCAATTTTATGACGATTCACGTATCTCTCGATTGGACTTGGTCATGACACGAATTCTTGTATTGGACGGGCATCCCGAATTTGGGTCGTTCTGTGGTTCTCTTGCCAGCGCATATGCAGATGAAGCAGAGGCGAGGGGGCACGAGGTCAGGTTAAGGCACTTGTCCAAGATGGCCTTCGATCCTGATCTGGGCACGTCGAGTTTCGCCAAGACACCTCCGCTTGAGCCGGATCTTGAGGCAATCTGGCAAGACATCGTCTGGTGTCAGCATATGGTGGTCGCACACCCATTGTGGTGGGGCGGTCATCCAGCGAAGCTGAAGGGTTTGTTCGACCGGGTGTTGTTGCCAGGAAAGGCATTCCAGTATGTGAAAGGCAAGGCTTTGCCGGACAAACTGCTGGCCGGCCGTACTTCTCAAGTGCTGGTCACTTCGGACACACCAAACTGGTTCTACCGCCTGGTCTATGGTTCGGGATCCCGCAAACAGACGGAAAAACAAATTCTGGGTTTCTGTGGATTGAAGCCCAAGGGGTATCACATGTTTTCCCAGATCAAGGGATCGACCGATGAGGGCCGTGCGAAGATGATTGAACGCGCAGCAGGTCTAGGGCGCAAAGCTGCCTGAGACCATCCAAACCGATGCACTATCGAATTGCTATTGCGCAGATTTGGTTGATTTGAGTTCGGCCTCGGATTTGCGGCGTTGGTGCTCATTGAAAAAGACAACGTAGTACTGGTAGATGTTACCGACATAGTCGACAGGTTGCCGGCCGATTTCAGAGGCAACGATCCACTCTACATTGCCGAACCACTTGTCCGGGTCGTAGCCCTGCATTTTAGCCTTCTCGCGCAATTTTGCGAAACGGCTTGGTCCGGCGTTGTAGGCCGCCAATGCGAAAAAGGTCTGACTTGCCGGGTCGGGTGCAAGCTTCGGAAAATAGGAATCTGCCAGATACCGCAGGTACTTGACGCCGGCATGCACGTTTTTTTCCGTATCGGAAGCGATGCCGCGGATGTTAATTGGGTTTCCTTCAGCGGTGGTTGGCTTGATCTGCATCAGGCCAACCGCACCCGCGCTGCTTCTAGCTGCCGGGTCGAATTTTGACTCCTGATAGCTCTGTGCAGCAATCAGCAACCAGTCGATCTCGTATTCCTTGCCATATTTCTGGAAGAAGGCGCGGAACCTGGCGAGCTTTTCATCATAATCCGCTTTGCGCATTTCCTTCAGGTAAGTCGCTTCCTGCAAATACCGTTTGAAAATGATGTTTCCCAGCAAAGTGCCTTTCTTGACGGTGGGAACAAAACCGTCGACTTCCTGCAGCAGGGCCGGGGCGTTCTTTCGAACAGCGATTGCGATCTCCCCATCCTTTCGGACTGCAGCCTCAGGGTGAAGCTTGAGCCCATCGAGCACATCGAGCCAAAGCTCGGCCTTGTGCCGGTCGACGATCACCATGGGAATGCCGCCGGCGGCGACCATCTCCATCAGATCCTCGTCTTCCAGGCGCTCGTCCGCATAAACGAGGTCCATCGTTTTTTTGCCCTCACGGGCAAGTCTTCGGTTCAGCGCGTCGAGGCTTTGGGAATAGGAAGCTGATTTGCGGACATAGATTGTTTTCCCGGACAGGTCGTCGACTGAAAGAATGTCAGGGACGCTGTCAGCTGTGACAGGCACTTCTTCCACGTCCTTGAGGAGTGGAGCTGAGAAGGTGACAAGCTTTTCCCTGTCTTCAGTTATCGTCAGATTGCCAAGTGCAATGTCACCACGGGCGTCAGACAGGTCCTTAAACAAATTTGTCCGTTGCGTGGGGATCAGAACGACTTCGAAGTCCTTGACCTTGTCACCATGGGTCGTTGCCAGGTGTTTTTCGAACTCGATCATCAGATCGGCCGAACTGCCGCGTCTTACACCCTTGTCGATAAAGAAACCTGTTTTGGAGAACGGCACGAGTACACGCAGGTATCCGCGCTCGACAAGATCATCAAAGTCGCCTTCGAAAGGCTGCCGCAGGACGTCTTCCAGGTTTTCAGCGAGCTCTGTATCTGTGCTAAATCCCTGTTCTGAATAGAAAATAACGCTGGATACGGCGATGATTAAAACCAAGAACGCATGCCTATAGATGCGGACAAGTCTGCTGGAAAGTTTCATTTGAAGCCCCGGTTCCCCAAACTGAACCTTAAGTAAAGCCTCAAGTGTAGCTTTTGATCAAGAAGATCAGCTCAAGAACGGGGGGCTATCTCTTGAAGGTGAGATCAACCGTGCCGATCGTGATGCCCGCTTTCATCACCTTTGCGGTGTTGCGAACCGTGCGTTTGTCGATCTGGGTCAGCGTGTCGTCAAAGCGGAGCTTGATGGGGCCATTTTCTGTTTCAAGCTCGGCAATGTATGAAAACCGAAGAGACCCGTCTTCGCCGGTGACGACGTTGGTTGGGCTCAGCACATCGGCGCGTTGGCCAATATACCGATCCTCTGCGACTTTCTGGAAAAACCAGGTCTTGGTATCGCGCTCACCGTCTTCGTAGACGAAGTCTTCGCGAAGACGAAGCGTGAATGTTCTCGGGTTCCAGGTCCCGGTCAGATAGACCTTAAAGGGTCGATAGACCCCTGCTATCTTGCTTTCAAAGACACCCTCTCCAACCGTTTTACCCCGGAAGAATTCTTCTAGGATCAGCGGTTTGGCAAGGGCCGGAGCAGTGGCCGCGAACAGAGAAACAAGAAAAACGAGTGCCAGTTTTTTCCAGCTTTGGATCATGTGTCAGCGCCTTGTGCTTCTTTGAACTTGCACAAAGTCCTACGGACGCGAAGATGAACTGGATTTGTAGGCTAGCCACCAAAACGCTGTTGCCAGGTTGGGACCGGGTCGTCTGAAGCAGGGGTTGCGTTATAGATACCCCTCGCAATCGCGCGGGCCAGACAGGATGCTGCTGCCGCACCCAGTTGCACCATATCTTCCAGGCCGTTTTCCAAACGCTGCTGGCCTGTCGACATGGCAAATACCAGATCTCCGTCCAGGGGGGTGTGCGCTGGCCAGAGCGCGCGCGCCAGTCCGTCATGGGCCATGACTGCAAGCCGCTTGGCTTCGCCCTTGGTGAGGATCGCATCTGTTGCAACGGCCGCAATCGTCGTGTTGGCACCGGCCTTCAGGGCATCAAGTTTCGTTCGAACAGCCGTGCTGTCGTTCGGAAGGGGATGAGCCATGCCTTTGCCGCCGAACTCGTGACCGACTTCAAATGGGGCGGCCCAGAAGTGGGGGCTGTCGCCAATGGTTGCGCGACCGAGTGCATTCACGGCAACGATCGCACCTATGGTGACGCCATTGTCCAGTTTTTGCGACGCTGATCCGAGCCCGCCCTTGAGATTGGCTGTCGTGGCACCAGTGCCCGCACCGACGGAGCCGAGAACGAAATCATACGAAATGTCGTCAAGTGCAGATCGTCCGAGATCTCTGTATGGCGCCGCCTGGCCCCAGCTTTTGTCGCCGCCATTTAACAGGTCAAACAGGATCGCTGTTGGTACGATCGGGACACGAACCGGGCCGATTTCAAAGCCATATCCCAGTTCCGCGAGACGGCCCTGAACACCCGCGCCTGCGTCCAATCCGAACGCAGAGCCGCCAGCAAGAACGATCGCATCGATCTTTTCAACGGTCTGTTCAGGTTCCAGCAATGCGATTTCCCGCGTTCCCGGAGCTCCACCATGTATCGCAACGGATGTTACGGCCGCTTCGTCCGGAACCAGTACGGTTGCTCCGGATTTGAGCTCCTGGTCTGAAGCATTTCCAACTTTCAGTCCCGGAACATCGGTGATCAGATTGCGCATACCGGCCATTGGGCGACTGTCCCCGTTGTATGGTGGGTTGAAAGAGTTTGATCCCAATGATTTCAGGTGTCTAGGCTTTTGTAGCCTCTGCGCACATACAGAAGAGATTTGCCTGGGTCGGTCATTCGCAGATCTGCGACGGTTCCAACGATAATCGAGTGTGTTCCCATTTCGGTTACCGAGAATACTTCGCAGTCGACGCTGAGACGCGCGCTGTCGAGGGCAGGGCACCCGGTGGCAAGATTGGTCCAGTCACCTCTGGCGAACCGATCCGGCATCTCCAGTTTGTCACGACCGGCAAAGACGTCTGAAATGTGCTCGTGATCGTCGCTTAGTGTGTTGAGGCAAAAACATCTGTTTTTCAAAACTGCGCCGTGGATGCGGGTCTGCCTGTTCAGGCAGATCAATATGCTTGGCGGTTCATCGCTGACTGAACAAGCTGCTGAAACGGTTGCTCCCATGCGACCGCCAGCGCCATCCGTGGTAACGACATGCACTGCAGCGGCGATACGGCTCATGGCTTCGCGAAAACTCTGCTTGTCCAGCGTGAGGTCGGCCTGGTCGCTCATATCGGAGGATGATGGTGTGATGGCGTGGCTCCTTGGGGCCATGGATTGGGAATCGAAAGATATGACCCTGAAGGCAAAAGTCTATGCTTCTTCAAAACCTCTGCCTAGGGTGTGAAATGCAATTCCTTTGCGACAGGGAGCCAATTCGAACCGCTGCGGGAGTGGCAAACTCGGCACCTGCCAATTGAGCTCCCTGCAACATGGGGTTACGGATAGACAGATCAATACAGGACCGTTGGGACGATACATGACCTATCAGCAGCTTGTTGCAAGCCTTGGACTAGTTGCCTGCAGCCTAATTTCCAGCCCGGCTGTTGCGGACATGACTGTTGCAATTGCCGGCCCGATGGACGGCCAGTTCAGGGCCTTTGGCGCGCAGATGCAGGCTGGGGCAGCGAAGGCCGTTGCTGATATCAATGCAGCGGGTGGTGTCAGGGGTGAACAGCTTGTGCTGGAAGTTGCCGATGACGGCTGCAACGACGAACAGGCCGTCGCCGTTGCCAATCAACTTATCGGCAAGGGCGCAGTTTTCGTCGCCGGTCATTTTTGTTTCGGCGCTTCAATTGCTGCAAGTGCAGTCTATGCCGATGCGGGGATTGTCCAGATCTCCCCGGCAACCACCTTGCCGCGGTTTACCGAGGCACGGCCTAGTTCCGGCATTTTCCGGCTCGCACCTCGCGATGACACGCAAGCCCTTGTTGCAGGCCAATTGCTGGCCTCAGAGTTTGCATCCAGTCGTATTGCTATTCTTCATGACAAGACGGCCTATGGCAAAGGCCTGACCGATGCGGTGAAAGCCGTGATGAATGATCGTGGCGTGTCGGAGAGTATTGCCTTGGGCTTCGATGCTGGCGAGGACGACTATCGCAATCTCGTCACCCAACTCAGTTTGGAGAATGTCGATGTGGTCTATCTCGGTGGTTATCATCCGGAGGCCGGTCTGATCGGGCTCGAAATGGCCCGCCAGGGTCTAGATGCCCAGTTGATCGGTGGAGATGCCCTCATGACCGAAGAATTCTGGTCGGTCGCTGGTCCTTCAGGAGAAGGGACACTGCTTACCTATCCCGAGATTCCAAGGGAGATTGAGGCATCCAAAGATGTGGTCGCCGATCTGGAAGAAGCCGGTCTATCTGCCGATCGCTACGTCCTGACGACTTACGCAGCGCTTCAAGCCTGGGCACAGGCTATGGAACAGGCTGCCGACCCGACGTTTGAGGCAGTTGCAAGCTCTCTTGAAAACGGTGCGTTCGAGACCGTTCTTGGAACCGTTCGGTTTGACGAAAACGGTGATGCGAACGTGCCGGCCTATGTCTGGTATGAATGGCAAGACGGAGCTCCACAGCTCCGGTCAAGATAGGTCGAAGTGCCGATATTCGAAAGCGCCAAAAGACCAGTTCGGCTGTTGGCTTTGATATGAGCGAGTTTTTTAGCGTTCAATTCCGTAAGCCGAGCGGGCTGACCAAACTCAATTTCCTGCACTTTCTTGCAGGTTTGCTGGGCTTTGCTCGCGGTGACTGATGACCTCTGCCGGGTCCACAATGAGGGCTGCCCGAATTTGAACACCACCATGAACCCAATCTGAACGCCACATTCAGGGCGAGTTCCGTGCCTGCAATCTACCTTCCAATTGTCTTCAACACGCGGCGAGGCCGCACCGACGAGAGGAAGTCCAGATGTTTCGCAAAGTTGTTCTCAGCGCCACCGCAGCGGTTTTTCTTTCCACTGCAATCCTGCCTGCCAATGCGAATGGCATCAATATCGAACAGTTTGGATTCGGTCATGTAGCTGGCGGCAACCAGAACGGTTTTAACAACCTGATCGGTATTTTTCAGGACGGCCATGCCAACGAAACCATCAACAACCAATTCGGCAATCACAACACCACTGCAATCGGCCAGACAGGTGCCCACAACTTCGCCGACACCTGGCAGAACGGCTTTGGCAACTCTGCCGGTGTCGGTCAGTTCGGTACCGACCACAATGCGGTGATGACCCAGGATGGGAACGGCAATATTGCGGCAGGTGTGCAGGTCGGCCATGGCTGTGATGCCTCTGTTAATCAGGCCGGTTCCGGCAATGTCGCTGCGTTCGTTCAGACCTGTCCGTAAGATCCGAACACTTCCCGAGACTTTTGGCTGGCCGGTTGATCCGGCCGCTGAAAGAGCAAACAGGAGGACATCATGAAATCCAACCTCAAAGCCTTGAGCCTTGCTGTTCTGATCGCTGGCATTGGCGGTATTCACTACGCGACCGACGCGTCGCAAGCCTACGAAAACTCCAATCGCACCACTTGTGGAATCGACACCAAGACCGGTGGCAACTCCGTCATGTTGACCGGTATCGCGACAGGACATCCTGGGGAAACCGGCCAGTATCGCTTGACCATAAATGGCGGTGGCTCTGGTGGCACGACCTCCACCAGCCAGGGTGGCGCCTTTGAGATCGGACCGGACGGCCGGGCCGAGACAGGTCGTGTCATGCTTGGCAAGGACGGCGTCTATGACGCGCGTTTTCAATACCAGATTGGCAGCGAGACCTTTGATTGCAAGACCCGTATCGGGGACCGCATCTAACACACTTCAAATCCAGGAAATTTACCCATGACCCGCACCATTGTTCGTACCATCGCCGCTGCTGCCTTGTTCAGCGGTATCGCAGCAAGCCCGGCTCTTGCCGGGGGAGGCTTTTCTTTCACACTTAATCCGCAAAACGGTGATCAGCAAACATTGATGCGCGCTGGTCTCGTCGCGGCAGCGATCGCCAACGATCTGAGCAAACAGGGCGGGATCAAGCAGAATGGTATCGGCAATGCTGCTGGTATTCTGCAAAATGGATTTGGCAATCAGGGCATAGTGTTCCAGGAAGGAAACGGCCACAACGGATCTCTCAAGCAGAACGGAAACAACAACGCCTACGGTTTGTTTCAGTTCGGTCGAAACACAAACGGCCATATTGTTCAAAATGGGCATGGTCAGACGGGAACGACCTTCCAGTTCGGATGGTAGCGCGCTACGCCCTGACCCGACAGATGAAGAGGCACGCAGCTTTGCCAGCTGACGTGCCTCTTTCATGCAACACGAGATTTTATCAACTGCGTCGACCGGTTCCCTTGATGTTGAGGTTCACCCTGTCTGCGTAAATTGGGAGCCCGGCATCCATACCATAAAGGCTCCGGAAAAAGGCGCCTGAGACTTCGAACGCGACCCGTCCCTTGGAGTTCGGATTGATCGTCACGGATAGCGTCGTGCGCTTTTGTTTGCCACGCATGACCAGGACGCCATCAACCTCTGCCGTGTTCTGACCGGTAATCCTGACACGGGTGCTCTGAAACTTCGCGATTGGGTGTTTGGCGACGTCGAACATTGCCGAGCTTTTCAGAAATCCGGTCACCTTGTTGTTATTGGTTGTCACGCTGCTCAGGTCCACCGTCACCTCGACGCGGCTTTTTTCCGGCCGGTTTTGATTGAGGATCATTTTCCCAGAGACATTGGTGAAGGCGCCGGTCACAGGGCCACGACCGAGAACGCGGACGGAAAAACCAGTTTCGATTTGAGATGGCGAAAGGGTGTAGGTTCCTGTGAGTGGCCCTGCATGTGCTGGAAGCGAGGCCGACAGGAGACCGCCAGCACATGCGGCAGCGGCAAGAAATCTTGCGGTTTTCTGCGAAAAATTTGAGAATGTTGATTGTAGAAACGTCATCGATATTGTCCCTGTTCAGCTCATGGGCATGAGTGAGTTCGCGGGATCGTGTTCCGCGAGATCCGTTGGTGGATGGCTCCTTGGTGAGCCGCCTCATCAACCTAGTCATTTTCTACCGATCGGTATTGTGCGCTAAGTCACTTGACTTTAAAGTCACAATGCAGCGACTGAATTGACTGTGATTGCGCGAAAGAGCGCCCAAGAAGCGCATTAACCTTTCGGTAAGAAAGTGGCGCTCGCGGTATTCTTCCAGCACGAATGACGCGATATCTTCCCTGAAAACACGGGGTTGGTAATGCGTCGCACCTGTCTTTCCAGATTTTTGCTTACGGCCTTGGCTTTGGCCGCACTGTCGGTTTCATCGCCACTGAGTGCTGCAGAGCTTGTCGGGTTTTCCGATCACAGGTTCCAGCCAGGGACGATTGTCATCAGGAATTCCGAAAAACGCCTCTACCTGGTGCTGCGGGGAAACCGGGCGATCCGATACAAAGTAGCCGTTGGAAAACACAGGAAGGCCTGGACCGGACAGGCCCATATCACGGCCAAGTATGTCAAGCCGGACTGGTCGCCTTCTCCTGAAGTTCGCAGGGACTTTCCCCATTTGCCGGCGGTGATCAGGGGAGGAGCGTCAAACAATCCGATGGGCGTTGCGGCGATGACGCTCTCAAACGGAAATTACGCCATACACGGAACCAATCGACCCGGTTCCATCGGGCGCGCTGTCTCCTATGGCTGTATCCGAATGGCCAATCATGACATCCAGGACCTGTTCCAGCGGGTCGGGGTCAGGACGCCCGTTGTGGCAATGCCGTAACCTCGATTCTGAAATGCTGGGACAGCTTGCCGCATTTAGTTTCAATTTTTTGAATATAAGGTGACTTGCGGGTCTCCTCCGACCCAAGCAAAGATCCTGCCGACACCGACAGCCCCAAAATCGGTGTTGGTGGGATTTACCGACCGATGCATCTGGCCTGATACATTTTGCGACACTTTCCAGGCTACCGCGACAAATTTGCCAGACACTTCATCGCTATGTTTGCGTTCATGACAAATTGAAACGGACGCAGGGGCAGGCGGACACATGAAACGCATTCTGGACAGTCGCTATTTTCTATGGGTTTTGCTGGCGCTGCCTTCGTTCCCGATGATTGCCGCTCTTGCCGGTGGAGCGACGTCAGAAGACGGGCGCGCCTCAACTGAATTTCTCTTGCATCCAACCGGCGAATTTGCAGCCAGGTTCATGATTATTGCAATGGTTATCACACCATTCAGGCTGCTCTTTCCGAAGGCCGGATTCTGGTTCTGGATGGCGCGCAGACGTCGGTATTTTGGTGTCGCAGCATTTGCCTATGCAGCCCTTCACACGGTTCTCTATCTGGTCGACATGGGATCGATCAAAGCTGTTCTCGGAGACTTTTGGGCACTGGGAATCTGGACGGGATGGCTGGCATTTTTGATCTTCTTGCCACTGGCCGTGACCTCGAACGATGCATCTGTTCGCTGGCTCGGGTCAAAATGGAAACCGTTGCAGAGGTTTGTTTATCCGGCGGCAATCGCCACTCTGGTGCACTGGATGTTTGTTCACAACAATTTCGGTCCTGCGCTCGTGCATTTTGTCCCGTTGGCCGCCCTTGAGGCATACCGAATTTACCGGCACTTCAATCCGGGAACGGGTTCGAAAACCATCACTGCTTGAAAATTCGCTGGCGCACCGCAGAGGACAAGAACATGAACTATACGCTACACGTAGCCTATTCGATGTTTACTGCACTGCTTTCCGCACCCGCCGCTGCAACGGGCATGTTTGAGTGTGAGCCAACAGACAAGGCTGCCTGGCTTTCCGAGAACCAGGTCACAGAGAAGCTCGCAGGCGACGGCTGGAAAGTCCGGCGCATGAAGGAGGACGGTGGCTGCTGGGAAGTCTATGGCACTTCACCTGATGGCAAACGTGTCGAAGTCTACCTGCATCCCGTTTCCGGCGAAATCCTATTGATCAATCAACGCGGTACAATCATCTACCGCAAGGAAGACTGAATTCTGAGATCTACCTCAACTCTTCAGCGTTGCGTTTGCGGGAGATGTTTCAGCCACTTTGCATCCACTGCATCCTGGATGCGATTTGCCCCTGCCGCGACAGAACAACACAAGGTAGGCGAAAAGATCGGCGGCTTCTTTGGCCAGAGCTTCTTCAAGCTCAGCCTTGCTTAACCAGTTGGGGCGGGCCTTTTACGAAAGCCTGAGATCGACCGCTGTCAATTCACCAGGTTCTTCCGTCAATTTCGCTCGATACCAAGCGCTGTCCCGCATGATGCCAAAGCGATCAGAATAAATGTCGGATACTGCGACAATAGTGGTCTCCATTTAAAGCAAAGACCTGGATTTCAAAGAGCTGCCTCCTTAAGAAGCAAGCCAGTGTTTAGGGTCCGTCCTGAAGGCTCTGCCGCCCTTTCCGGAAAGCGCCGAAACCAAATCAGCCACGGCATCGAGTGAATGAACCGCACGAAACTCGTCGACATGGGGAAGCATCACGCGGATGCCCTTGGCCTTTGCCTCAAAACCTTCATATCGAAGCAGTGGATTGAGCCAGACCAGTCGACGACACGACCGGTGCAAGCGGTCAATTTCCCGTTCAAGATCTTCGTCGGTATCGCGTTCAAGCCCGTCCGTAATCAACAAAACTGTTGGCTTGCCTGACAGCACACGGCGGGACCAATGGCGATTGAAGTCATGCAGTGCCGATGCAATCCGTGTCCCTCCGGACCAATCTTCGACACCGTCAGAACAGGCCTCCAGAGCTTCGTCAGGGTCTTTCATGCGCAGTTGCCGTGTCACGTTGGTCAGGCGTGTGCCGAACAGAAATGTATGAACGTCCCGTCTCTCTGCCGTAATGCCGTGCATGAAATGCAACAAAAGCCGGGAGTATTGGCTCATGGACCCGGAAATGTCGCAAAGGGCAACCAAAGGCGGGCGCTTTTCGGCTGGTTTCCGATATTTCAGATCGATCATGTCGCCGCCTGCGCGCATGGACGCGCGCAAGGTGCGTCTTGGATCGATCACGCCTTTTGCTGCCGGTTGCAGCCTTCTGAGCCGGATCTTGTCCATCGGCATCGACATGGAGCGCAAGGATTGCTTCGCATCCTCTATTTCCGCTGCCGTCATTTGCGCAAAGTCCTTCTTTTGCAGAAGCTCTTTGCCGGAAACGGTGAATTTGGCATCCACTTCGATTTCCGGCACGGCTTGTTCTGCAGTTCTTTCCTTTGCAGCTTCAAATGCCTGGGAAACTCTCGTTTGACCTGCCTTGGGTTTTTCCGGTTGACCGCGCGGTGGCGCAACAGGCGAAAGGATCGCGAGCATCTTTTCAATCAGACCGCGGCTCTGCCAATAGATGCGAAATGCCTCGTCAAACAGAACCCGGTGTTCGCGCTTTCGAACGAAGACGGAATGGAGGGTCCAGTAAAGGTCGTCGCGATTTTCAATGCCGGACACCTCCACTGCTGCGACCGCGTCAACCACGGACGCAGGCCCGACAGGTACGCCGGCCTTCCGCAAGGTGCGAGCGAAATAGACGATATTGTCAGTAATTCTCGAACGGAGGTCGGGGCTTTCCATCTGGACCCTGCCTCCTACAGCGCTGGCACGCTTTGCTGATGCGGGGCTTCTTTTCGGATCTCGTCGACCATCTGTCGGATTTTTGAACCTCTCACGCGCTCAATATCGTCCTGGTATTTCAAGAGCACGCCAAGCGTGTCTGAAGCTAAGTCGGGATCCAGTGCAATTTCATTTAGTTCTGACAAAGCACTGGCCCAGTCGAGCGTTTCGGCAACACCTGGTTGTTTGAAAAGGTCTTCTTCAGCGCGCAGCTTTTGAACGAATGCAACCACTTCCAGTGCCAATCGTTCCGCAGCTCCCGGTACTTTGCGCCGAACAATCTCAAGTTCGCGTTCAGCGTCGGGATAATCGACCCAGTGATAAAGGCAACGCCTTTTGAGGGCGTCGTGGATTTCTCTGGTCCGGTTGGTTGTGATGATGACAATCGGCGGTTCTTTTGCCTTCACGGTGCCAAGTTCGGGAATGGTAACCTGATTATCGGCCAGAACTTCCAGAAGAAAGGCCTCAAAGGCTTCGTCTGCGCGGTCGAGTTCGTCAATCAGAAAAACCGGCGCGCCGGTAAGAGACGGTTCAAGCGCTTGCAAAACGGGGCGCTTGATCAAAAACCGTTCGTCGAAAATGGATTTGGAAAGCTCACTGTGTTCTGCGTCACCTGCGGCTTCCGCAACCCGGATCTCTACCATCTGAGCCGGGTAGTTCCATTCATAAACCGCAGAGGAAATATCCAGTCCTTCATAACACTGAAGGCGGATGAGGTCGCGCCCAAGGGTGGCTGACAGGACTTTGGCGATCTCGGTCTTTCCGACACCGGCTTCGCCTTCCAGAAAGAGCGGACGCTTCATGCGCAAGGCAAGATGAAGCACCGTGGCCAGAGACCTGTCGGCTACATAACCTGCCTGGTCCATCAGATTTAGCGTTGCGTCAATGGAGTCGGGAAGGGGAGTCGGGCTCATAAATCCTCCGGCAAGCTGGTCGATCTTCTGGTTATATATGCACTCGCCAACTAAGAACATGCCCCGGCCTTGTGCTTTAGTACCGGTCCAGAACTTCAGCAAGGATGCGTTTGTACGTCCGTCTCCTAATGTTTTTTCGTGTTTACGGGCTCTATAAATGACCGACTGATTCCAGAGAGGGAGACGCCCATGCAGCGCTTGAAATCGCTTGTCTTGTCAGCAGTTCTCGTTGCCGCTGCAAGTTCGGGACATGCTTCGGACGGAGACTATCCGTCAGATCCGGTCAGCCTGGCTACCGGACAGGAACTTGCCGAAATTCATTGTGCCGCCTGTCATGCCGTTGGCAAGGATGACACAAGCGCCCAGCCGGGTGCTCCGGCTTTCAGGACGCTTTCATCGCTCTATCCGTTGGAAAGCCTGGAAGAACCTCTTGCTGAGGGGATTGTAACAGCGCACGACAATATGCCCGAATTTGCCTTCGAGCCGGATGACATCGACGCGTTTTTGGGCTACCTGACCTCGATCCAAAGCAATTGAAACCGGCCTGATATCAGCTGGCTGTGACTTGCTAGCAGTCACATCTTTTTGCTGCTAAAATACTGTTTGTAAACAAGAATTGTTCTTTGGTCGGATTTGGTTGGGCGAGAATCCGTGACACTCTTTCTTTGCAGTGAAGAAAGGATTGGCATGGAAACCAGCTCTGACTTTGAAAAACGGATCATCGGCTACGGCCTGCTGACGGCGGAGATCCTTTACAGGATGCCCGACCACCCGAAGCTTCTTCAAAGCTTTCTTTGGCAGACCGAAGACCTGGCGCCCAAGTTTCCCGAACTCAACCGGTTCTTGAAGTTTTGGGAAGATGAAATAGAGGGCCGAATTCATTCCGTTCGTGTTGCCCACCAAAACCTGATCGTTCCGGTCGATTTCCGGTATGCCGGGGGTGAATTCGTCGTTCACTGACAATATGGCGATTGGAGCTACTTGCGTGCGGGCAGACCCAGGCCGAGGCCGTCGCGCATGATGGTTTGCGACTGAGGTGTGAAGCCCGAACCATCGTCTTCGTGAAGAACGAAGCCTGGCAATAGCTGCAATGAGGCTTTGCTGGCCTTGACGGCCCGCACCAGGATCCGGGTGGCCGGCGCTTCCTGGCGCGGTCGCAAGGGAATTACGTCGACGGAACCAAAGCGGCCTTTGAGCGCGCCAAGAAGGTCTTGAAGACCGTCCGCACGAAAGATGACCGTCAGGCTACCGCCATCCTTGACGATGTCGCTGGCTGTCTTCGCCCAAGGGGCCAAGCCTCGCTCATCCAGCATATGCGCGCCGGCCCTTGCCATGCTCGGAGAAGCTCGAAATCGATCAGCTTCGTAGTAGGGCGGGTTCATGATCACATGATCGGCCATCGATGGCTTGAGACCTGCCTCATGTCGCAGACTGCCTTTTGCCGTAATGTCTGCCTCAAGCAAGGTCACCCGATTGGCAAATCCGCTATTGGCCGGGTCCTTGAGCCCCTCTCGTGCCAGAGGAAGGATCGCAGCATCCAGCTCGACCAATGTGACATTGATGTCGAATAGTCTCGCAGCGGCGCAGAAACCTGCAGTTCCTACGCCTGCGCCGAGGTCGACGACATGGCCTTTTGTTGTGTCGGGTAGAGCTGCTGCAAGGTAGACTGCATCAAGGCCCGCGCGATGACGGCCGCGGCGCGGCTGATGCACATGGACTTTACCGCCCAAAAACGCGTCTCGCGTCGTTTCTTCCCGTTCTTGCGATGCGTTGGGTATCGACATGTCAGGACGATCCGGTCTCCGGCCGGAGTTCATGTTCCAGACCGGCATCGCGCACCAGCATGCGGGCTTTGCCGATCTGATCGCTGTCTACCAACACCCGTCGGGGGATCATGGCCAATGACCCCTCAAGAATGCTCATGTTGCCATCTGCGACAAAATGCTTGATGCCGGCCTCTTCCAGGATCGATTCAAGAAAGGAAATGAGGACGGGATCGTTTGTTCTGATAAGTTCTTCCATATGTTATCCGGCGTTAGCAGCAAAGCTCCTGAGATTGCCTTTGTGCACTATTGTCGGTCGGAGTACAGCAAAACCTGCTGTTTGCGCTATTTCAACAGTTTGTCATCGGAATGGCGTCTTGCCCCGGACGCAATCGCACCATATTGTCCGCTCAAATATTCAGGGGAGTGCCGTTAGTGGCCGTTGTCGCAACCTATTCTGACAATCAACCGCGTCGTCCGAGCATACAGGGGCTTGTTGATCTCGTGGCGCCCGGCATGGGCCAGGTCAATGAGTTGATCCTGTCCAAGGCCGGGTCCAATGTGGAGCTGATTCCGGAGATTGCAAAACATCTCATTTCATCTGGCGGTAAGCGTTTGCGCCCGATGCTGACACTCGCCTGCGCAGAAATGTTCGGCTACGAGGGCGATGGTCATGTGACCTTGGCTGCCAGTGTGGAATTCATGCACACGGCGACATTGTTGCATGACGATGTCGTTGACGAGAGCGACATGCGTCGTGGAAAGCTTGCTGCCCGCAAGCTTTGGGGCAATCAGGCGAGCGTTCTTGTCGGGGATTACCTGCTGGGTCAGGCTTTCAAGATGATGGTCGATGTCGGATCGCTTGAAGCTCTGCGTATTCTGTCCTCTGCCTCCGCGGTGATCGCAGAAGGAGAAGTCCTGCAGCTTGGTGCTGCCAAGAACATCACCACAACCGAGCAGGATTATCTTCGGGTTATCGAAGCAAAGACGGCCGCGCTTTTTGCCGCTGCCGCCGAAGTGGGTCCGGTAATCGCCGATCAGAACGAGGGCATGAAACTCGCGGCCCGGACCTACGGCATGGAATTGGGTTATGCCTTCCAGCTGGTCGATGACGCGCTCGACTATGGCGGATCTTCGGCGGACCTTGGCAAGGATGTTGGCGATGATTTCAGGGAAGGCAAGATCACCTTACCGGTTGTCCTGGCAATTGCCCGTGGCAGCGATGCCGATCGAGTGTTTTGGAAGCGGTGTCTGGAAGGTGAAGATGTCGCTGACGGCGATCTTGAAGAAGCCATCGGACTTTTGAAGAAATACGACGCATTGAGCGAAACCGTTGACCGTGCCAGGACCTATGGAGACAATGCACTCAAGGCATTGGAGGCGTTGCCCGGCGGGGCGCACAATGATGCGCTGGCTGATGCAGTGGCGTTCTGCATCTCACGTGTGAGCTAGTTTTCTTGGAAAGATTTCCATTAAATTTAAGCGGTTATGATTATTTTTTAATGTGTTTTGACCGCTTATTTCAATGGGCCTGACGCAATCCACCAATCCGGGTGGTCTGACCGCAAGCTTCGTTCGATTTCGATAGCACCGCGTGTTTCGCACAAACCGAAACAGGTCGCGCCGGAACCGGACATACGAGCGAACTCAACCAATTCATTGCTATCCAGTGCACGCAGCACGTCACCGATTTCCGGACAGACGGTGATTGCCGCGTCCTGCATGTCGTTGCGGCAGCTCGACAAATAAGAAGTCAGTTCACCAAGCGTCTCGAATGTCTCAGGCACCAACGGCATTGCGGCATTGTCACGTTCCGTCATGGCCTTGAAGACTTCCGGTGTCGACACGCTTTTCTTTGGATTAACCAGCACAATCGAGCAATTCGGCAGTGACGGTCCCTGTGAAAGCTCGTCGCCGATCCCCCTCATGATCTGAGGTTCGGGAAAGAGACACACGGGCACATCTGCGCCGAGCGAGAGTGCAAGGCCCTGCAGCGTCTCTTCGCTTAGATAGACACCGGAAAAGTCCTCCAACAGGCGCAACGTGGTCGCAGCGTCACTCGAACCGCCTCCTATGCCAGATGCCACCGGGAGGCGCTTGGTGAGCGTCAGACGGACCGCGGGAACCGCAATTGAGGCCCTTTCGGCAAAGGCCTTCACCGCTTTCAGGATCAGATTTTTGTCCGATGGCCCCTCAAGTTCACGCGAAAAAGGACCATCCAGAACCAGGTTGAGCCGGTCATCAGCCTCAAGTGCGATACGGTCGCCAATTTGGGGAAACACAGCAAGCGAATGAAGGAGATGATACCCGTCTTCACGCTGCCCGGTAATGTGGAGGGCCAGATTTACTTTGGCCCGAGCCAATTCTACACGAGGCATCGACGCTGAGCCGAGGGCCATTGAAACCTCCGGTCAGCCGCCGTTGTTTTTCGTTTCGGCGTTGGCTGCATCGGTTACCGGAACGTCCTTCAGGCCATTGGCGATCTTGTCGAGGATCTTCGGCAGCTCATCTTCCTCAGGCCCGAGGTCTCTGGCATGGTTCCACTGGAACCTGGCTTCGTTGCGACGGCCGACCATCCAATAGGCGTCGCCAAGATGGTCGTTGATCACGGGATCAGCCGGTCGGAGTTCAATTGCGCGCTCCAGTTCCTTCACAGCCTCTTCGTAACGGCCGAGACGGAAAAAGACCCAGCCTAGACTGTCCACGATGTAACCGTCGGTTGGTCGCAATTCGACTGCCGTCTTGATCATTTCGAGCGCTTCGTCGAGCTTCAGACCCTGGTCGACCAGCGAATACCCGAGATAATTCAGAACCAGAGGCTGGTTTTCATTCAACTCCAATGCCTTGCGGAAATCAGCTTCTGCAAGGTCCCATTTGTCCAGTCTCTCGCGCGCAATGCCGCGGAAATACAGAATGATCCAATGCCGGTCTTCCAGTTCGACAATTGTATCAAGTCCTTGTGTATATGTGGTCTCGGCTTCGTCATAGATCTCGTGAGATCGCAGGATATTGCCGAGTGCAATGACCGCCTCAAGATCAGACGGGTCTTGTTCAATGAGCACTTCGAGATGGGCGCGCGCTTCGTCGAGCTTG
The DNA here is from genome assembly GCF_009363435.1 of Labrenzia sp. THAF82. GTDB lineage: Bacteria > Pseudomonadota > Alphaproteobacteria > Rhizobiales > Stappiaceae > Roseibium > Roseibium porphyridii. The sequence goes on from NZ_CP045354.1 coordinate 2,901,941, forward strand.
TCCAAGGCGTTGAAATTCATACCGACCTGAATTTCCGCTTCCCGTTTCAGAACGCTGTCTTCGGGCACCATCATCAAGGCTTTGATTGCGCGGTCTGGTTGCTCCATGCGTTCAAAAACATTGCCGAGTGCAATGGCCGCGAATTCGGCCTCAGGGTCCAGATGAAGCGCGAGCTGGAGATAGGATGTCGACAGTTCCTCGCCGCCATCACGACCAATGACAGCACCCAGGCCGTACAGAATCTCGGCCATGCCCTGGGCCGGATCCGTCACCATGGGCGGAATGACTTCACCGCTCATCAGGGTTTCACGTGTATCCGCCAGTTTTGGGTGACCTCGGAACTGCTGGTCGTATTGATCGAGAACGTCGATCGCATCTTTCTGCCGGCCGTTGGCGGCAAGTATCCTGGCATAGGCATCGATGACGCGAATAGCGCCCTGATCGATTGCGTAGGCTCCCTCAATGGCTTCGAGTGCATCTGCATTCTTGCCAGCCGCAAATAGCAGATGTGCTTTATGGGTTGCCTTGAAAACCTCGAACCACTCCGGACCGCTCAGGTTGTCGATGGTTTCAACGGCTTCGTCAATCTTGCCGTTGCCGTAAAGTGCCCAGGCTCGCGATATACCGATAGAAAGCTGCGCCAGAGGACCGTTCCGCCCTTTGGCCAGAGCAATATCCGCGTTTGTATAGCTGCCATCGATCAGTCTCTGAGCGCCGATGGCAAGCTGCGCGAGAAAATTCTCCAGACCGGCCTTTTCAAGCTCTTCTGCGAAATCGACAGCCTGTTCGACGTCGCCGTTTGCCAGTTTCAAAAGGAATGTTCGCTCCAACAGCATCGTGTTGTTGGGATCGGCCGCGAGAGTTTCCTCATAGAAGGCGGCAGCCTGTGCGTAGTCCTTGCCAAACCCGGCAAGACGTCCGGAAAGGTAGCTTCCCGAAAGATTGAAGGGCAGGCCTGTTGGGGTGCCGTAGCTCTCAGGTTCGGCCGTGGTTTCCGCCATCGCGGCTGCCGGCAAAAGGGCGATTGCACTGACCAGCGCAAGGAGCCTCAGCTTAAGGGGCTTTCGGTCCACATTGGCAACGGCACCGGTCGCTTGGGTCATACTTCCTCGCACTCCATCTTCACCGACAGTTAGGAATCTTGCTTATTGCCTTTGACAATGGCGTCTTTAAGGCTATGCGGCAAGGCAGATGGATAACTTTCTGACGGTTTAAATCCATTTGAATTTGCACATCGTCGGAAAGCTTAAGCCCAATGGGTGATAGAGCCCGGTTTCCGGGAGAAAGGGCTTGAAGCCAATCCTTTGCCGTTGCAGGTATGTGCAGTGCAATATGACGGAGGCGTTTGTCGCCGGCATCGGTTAGGAGAGTGAATATGGCCAAGTGGGTCTACAGCTTTGGCAACGGAGAGGCAGAAGGCGCAGCCGAAATGCGCAACCTGCTTGGTGGCAAGGGCGCAAACCTTGCTGAAATGAGCAGCCTCGGTTTGCCAGTTCCACCCGGCTTCACTATCACGACTGAAGTCTGCACTTGGTATTACGACCACGACAAATCCTATCCAGATGAGCTGGGCGCACAGCTGTTTGAAGCCGTTGACAAAGTCGGTGTGGCAACAGGCCGGAATTTTGGGGATACGGAGCGACCGCTGCTGTTGTCGGTGCGATCCGGTGCCAGAGTGTCCATGCCGGGAATGATGGACACGGTCCTTAATCTTGGTCTGAACGACGAAACCGTCGAAGCACTTGCAAAGGAAGCCGATGACCGCCGGTTTGCCTATGACAGCTATCGTCGTTTCATTCAAATGTACTCAGACGTGGTGTTAGGGCTGGACCACCACGAATTTGAAGAAATTCTTGAAACGCACAAGGAACAGAACGAACTTGAACTCGACACGGATGTCGATGCTGACGGTTGGCTGTCGATCATTGCTAAATACAAGGACCTTGTAGAAGAGGAACTCGGCAAGCCGTTCCCTCAGGACCCGCGCGAACAATTGTGGGGCGCTGTCGGGGCCGTCTTCAGCTCTTGGATGGTGCCGCGCGCTGTGACCTATCGTCGGCTGCATGACCTTCCGGCCTCCTGGGGAACGGCGGTGAATGTACAGGCCATGGTATTCGGAAACATGGGAGAAGGGTCGGCCACCGGTGTTGCCTTTACCCGCAATCCGTCCACTGGTGAAAAGGCTCTTTACGGCGAGTTCTTGGTCAATGCTCAAGGCGAGGATGTCGTCGCTGGTATCAGGACACCGCAGGACATCACTGAGAAGGCCAGGATAGAAGCAGGGTCCTCCAACCCGTCGCTTGAAATGCTGATGCCGGAGGCATTCGCAGAGTTCCAGTCCTACTGCGACCGGCTTGAACAGCACTACAAGGATATGCAGGACCTGGAGTTCACTATCGAGAAGGGCAAGCTTTGGATGTTGCAGACCCGGAACGGGAAGCGCACCGCAAAAGCAGCCCTGAAGATTGCCGTGGACATGGTTGAAGAGGGCGTCTTAAGTGAAGAAGAGGCGATCGGCCGTGTGGAGCCCGGCGCCCTTGATCAGCTGCTTCACCCGACCATCGACCCGGATGCGGAACGCGATATTGTCACCACTGGCTTGCCTGCCTCGCCGGGGGCGGCCTCCGGAGCGATCGTCTTCACCTCAGATGAAGCGGAAAAGGCCAAAGGAGACGGCCGAAAGGTCATTCTGGTGCGCGTTGAAACCAGCCCTGAAGACATTCACGGCATGCATGCAGCGGAAGGTATTCTGACAAGCCGTGGCGGCATGACCAGCCACGCTGCTGTTGTTGCGCGCGGAATGGGCAAGCCATGTGTCGCCGGTGCCGGAGCCTTGAGAATTGACTATCGGAACGGTGTCATCAATTGCGCTGGACGCCAATTGAAAGAGGGCGACACGATCACAATCGATGGCGCCACCGGACAGGTGCTTTCCGGTGAAGTGAAGATGCTTCAGCCAGTCCTTTCAGGCGACTTCGGGACATTGATGAGCTGGGCCGACAGAGGCCGCCGCATGAAGGTGCGTACCAACGCGGAAACACCTCAGGATGCCAAGGTTGCCCGCGACTTTGGTGCTGAAGGAATTGGACTGTGCCGCACCGAGCATATGTTCTTTGAAGGTGAGCGGATCATCTCGGTGCGTGAAATGATCCTCGCCGGGTCGGAGGATGGACGCCGGGCAGCACTTGCCAAGCTTTTGCCAATGCAGCGAAAGGATTTCGCTGATCTCTTTGAGATCATGCACGGCTTGCCCGTGACAATTCGTTTGCTTGATCCGCCTTTGCACGAGTTCTTGCCGAAGTCCGATGAAGAACTGGCGGAAGTCGCGACAGCCATGGGAGCCGATCCGGAACTGCTGCGGGACCGGGCCTTGGCTCTGGAAGAATTCAATCCGATGCTCGGTCATCGCGGATGTCGTCTTCTGGTGTCCTATCCTGAGATTGCCGAAATGCAGGCTCGCGCGATCTTCGAAGCTGCCGTCCTTGCAGCCAAGGAAACCGGTGCGCCGGTGGTGCCTGAAATCATGGTGCCGCTGGTTGGGGTCAAGGCGGAGCTGGATCTCGTCAAAGGCCGGATCGAAGCCATGGCGAAGGCCGTTATGGAAGAAACTGGTGCTGAACTTACCTACCATGTGGGTACGATGATCGAGCTGCCGCGTGCAGCCTTGCGGGCCGCTGAAATTGCTCAATCAGCAGAGTTCTTCTCTTTTGGAACCAACGACCTGACACAGACTACATTCGGGATTTCTCGGGATGATGCTGCGTCATTCCTTGGCACCTATCAGGCGAAAGGCATTCTGGAACAGGATCCATTCGTTTCCCTCGATCAGGAGGGTGTGGGCGAACTGATTTCGATCGCGACGGAACGCGGGCGTGCAACGCGGCCGGATATCAAACTTGGCATCTGCGGTGAGCACGGCGGCGACCCTGCCTCAATCGACTTCTGTGAAGGTGCCGGACTTGAATATGTGTCGTGCTCTCCATTCCGCGTGCCCATCGCCCGACTGGCCGCAGCACAATCGGCGCTGAAGAAGCAATCGTCGGACTGAATGCGACTGTCCCGCTTGCAACAAACATGGCGAGGAAAAGGTGAGTGAGCCGTTCCCCTCGTTGGATCAGCTGCGCAAGGGTGGCAAACGCACCCTTGCGCGTATGCTGACACGCCTTGAAACCGGTGCAGGCGCACGGGAAACCGCAGTTTTCCTGGACAGCGTCTGTTCAGAACCCCAGGCACAGGTTATCGGCCTTACAGGCCCACCTGGTGTTGGAAAATCGAGCCTTACAGATGCTTTGATCAAATCCTTTCGTAAGGAGGGATTGCGCGTCGCCGTACTCGCCATTGATCCGTCCTCGATCATTACGGGCGGTGCCCTCTTGGGTGACAGAACCCGACTGAAGACCGATCCTGAAGATGACAAGGTTTTTGTCCGCTCCATGGCTGCGAGAGACAGGCTAGGCGGCTTGTCGGATCACTCGGTTGCGGCCATTGCCTTGCTAAGGGCCGTCTGCGACAGGGTAATTGTTGAAACCGTTGGTATCGGCCAATCCGAGGGCGATCTGAAACAGGCCGCCGACACGGTTGTTCTTTGCATTCAGCCTGGTTCCGGCGACAGTCTGCAATTCATGAAAGCGGGTATCATGGAACTCCCCGATGTGGTGGCGGTGACCAAGTCAGACATGGGGCCATTGGCACGGCGGGCGGCCTCGGACGTTGCCGGCGCACTCTCTTTAAGCAGTATTGGCAGCGAAGGCTGGCAAGTTCCCGTGCAACAGGTTTCGGCCCAAACGGGCGAGGGAATTGCAGAGCTGGTGAACCAGATGGGGCTGCATAGACAGCACCTTGAGAGCGAAGAGCGGCTAAATCAGCGTCGCAGACGTCAACACCAGGCGTGGTTTCAAGACATGGTTCGCACTGAATTTGGTCAGTCCGGCGTGGCACTCCTGACACGAACCATAGGTCAAGATCTGCTCTCAAGAGCTGAAACCGCTCCTTTCTTGAGCTTTTGGATCTTGTCGTCTGAGATCAAGGAACGTCTCAACTCGAGCTGTAATCCAGGACGTTAGCTGCCCAAGGCTCTGGGCTGGTAATTGAGATCGGTTTCATAGTCGTTGCTGTCAGTTCCCTGAAAGTCTTCCAGGAATTTTGACAGAGCAGCACCCGAAAGCGGCCGCGAAATGAAATAGCCTTGCATTCTGTGGCAGTCGTGATCCTGGAGAAAACGGATCTGCTGCGCCGTTTCAATACCCTCGGCGACGATTGTCATGCCAAGCGCTTTGCCAAGCTGAATGATCGAGACGAGAATAGCCTCAGCTTCCGCATTGCCGTTCATGTCGGAAACAAAGTCCCTGTCGATTTTCAGGGTGTCGAACGGGAACCGGCGAAGATAACTCAAGCTTGAATAACCCGACCCGAAATCGTCGAGCGCAACTTTGACGCCGAGGTTCTTAAGGCGGCGCAGCGCCTTCAAAACGCTATCGTTTCGCCCGGCGAAAACCGTTTCGGTCACTTCGATCTCAAGTCGCTGCGGAGGCAGATTGTTGGCTGCCAGGATCGCCATGACTTTTTCAACGAAGCGCGGATGCTTGAACTGGTTTGGTGAGACGTTGACTGACACAACGATCCCTGGCCAGTCATGCGCCTTGGCGCAGGCCTTGTTCAGAACCCAGATGCCCAGATCATTGATGAGACCGGTCTCTTCGGCAACAGGGATAAACTGTGCCGGAGAAACGACTGTTCCATCTTCCCGTGTCCAGCGCGCGAGCGCTTCGACAGAAACAATGCGCTTCGCGGTCGTGTCCGACTGAGGCTGGTAGGCTAGGTCAAGCTTGTCGTTCTTCAGGGCAAGGCGCAGCTCGCGGGACATTTCGTCCTTTGACTGCACCTGTTGTTCCATAGAGGGTTCAAAGAACGAGCGGCGGCTGCGGCCGTTTTCCTTGGCGTCATAAAGCGCGATATCAGCCTTGCGCAGCAGTTCGTCCGGGTCGTTTCCGTCACGAGGGGCAATAGCGGCCCCCATCGACATGCTGGCGAATATCTCGCGGCGTCCGATCATGATCGGGCGTCCAATCTCGTCATGGACCTGATCAAGAATGTATTCCAGCCATTCTTCGCTTTCACAATCCTTGAGAACCATCGCGAATTCGTCGCCGCTGATACGTGCAACGATCCCACTTTCGGGAATGACATGGCGGAGGCGCTTGGCAACGGCCATGATGACCTTATCTCCGGCCGAATGGCCAAGCGTGTCGTTGATGTCCTTGAAGTGGTCAAGGTCGATATAGACAACAGCTGTATTTGAGCCGTTCAGGATACTTTCCTCGAGGATGTCAGACAGCAGAGCGTGAAATCTGGCACGGTTCGGCAAGCCAGAAAGGGCATCGTGACGTGAGGTGTGAACTGCGTTAGCCTCGCTTCGTGCAAGGCGCTTGGTCATCTGCCGGGTAAACATGGTGACCGCTATCACCACAGCCGCGATCATGAATGCAGCCAGCGCCAGGAAAGGGTTGATCCGGCGCATCATCTGCGTACCTGGCTGAGCTGACTGCCAGGCAAGGACGCCGACATCGTCACCGCGAGGCGATCTCAGCAAATATTGGCCGACACCCGGGCGAGGGGCCTGAATATTGGCCAGGACGAAGCCGTCCAGCCGGGACATTTCCGCAATGCCCTTGAGTTTTTCGCCGCGCAGGGGAACAAGGCTGACCAGAACCGAAGGCGGTCTGCGCATCGGCGAGATCGATTGGATCTGTTGCATGACAGCTGCGGCGCTGAACAGATGCGGCTCACCCTGAAGCGAGACAATGCCGGTTTCGGCAATCGATCGCCTGGCATCGCTGCTCTTGGGTACAAAACTGAAAAGGCCGGAGGGTGTTTTGCGAAAAGAAGTAATGTATCTCGCACGTACCTTGGCAATGGACGGCTTCAGGCTGTGCAAGACTTCCGGGGTCATCCACTTGCTGGTGTAGTTCTGGGCGTAGATCTGCTGAACTTCGAAGTCCCGGTTGATCAGGACACCCTTTGTGAAGCGGTGGTTCTGGAACAGCCAGTGCATCACATTGTTGAAGATCCAGCTCTCGTCCGGGTCATCCTGGTTGACCTCGTGATAAGCGTCGTCCCAGATGACGACACCGGTCTGTTGTTTGACAAGGTAGTTTCTGGTCAGCTCGAGCGCGCCGTTTATCAGCCGCTCCTGAGATTGTTCGGCAGTCCGGTCCGACAACCTCGCGGACCAGTGCATCAGCCCGAAAATCCCAAGAACGGATGTCAAGACCACCGCGACCATCGGTACGATGATCGCGTTGGCAATGCGTCCGCCAGAATTTTTGGTCGAGTTTTGCATACAAGGGCCCGGTTGTTTCAGGCCGAGTATTGCCAAATCAGGTTAAGGAAAGTCCCTTATGACTTGGTAAAAAACGCGTAAATACGGATGCTTAGCCAAGTAGTGACGGAAATAACGCTTGGTGATAGTTGCCGGCAGTGATCCGGCGTAACCGCGTTTATGCATCTTGTCGGCGCAAATCAGATCAATTGCAGCCCGCGCATACTGACATTGTTTCTCAGGCCAACAATGATGTGATCGTGAACTTCGACGCCAAGCGGTTTTGCGATATCGATGATTTTTTGGGTCATCTGGATGTCTGCACGGGAAGGGGTCGGATCGCCTGAAGGGTGATTGTGAACGAGAATGAGGGCCGTTGCGGAGTGTTCAAGAGCCCGACGGATCACTTCACGCGGATAAACCGGGGTGTGGTCGACGGTACCGGTCTGCTGGACCTCATCGGCAATAAGGCCGTTTTTCTTGTCGAGGAACAGAACTCGGAATTCTTCTACCGTTGAGTGTTCCATGGACACTTGCAGATAGTCGATTACTTTCGACCATGAATCCAACAAGCGCCGCTCGTCCAGCTCTGCCTTGTGGTAGCGCACAATAGCTGCATGAACGGCTTTCAATGTGTCTACGCTGACATCGGAAAGACCATTGATCTCCTTGAGCCGCTCCCGTGGCGCGGCAAGTGCGGCCGAAAACGACCCGAACCGTTGCAGCAGTGCCTTGGCAATTGGCTTGGTGTCCTGGCGGGGTAGCGCGGAGAACAATAGGAATTCAAGAAGCTCATAGTCGGCAAGACCTTGCTCGCCAGTCTTTCGAAACCGGTCGCGCAATCGTTGGCGATGGCCTTTGTGGCTGGCGGTTGCGCTGCCGGACTTGGCTTCGTTCATTGCGATCTTAAGCCGCCGGGCGACCGGGTTTGTGAAGACCCTTGGGTGATGTCGTGAAAATCTGGCAGCCATCCGGCGTTATGCCGATCGAGTGCTCGAATTGTGCCGACAGCGAACGGTCACGCGTCACAGCGGTCCATCCATCGCTCAAGACCTTCACATGCGGCCGGCCGAGATTGACCATTGGCTCGATTGTGAAAATCATGCCCGGCTTCAGTTCCACGCCTTCACCTGGGCGACCGTAGTGCAGGATGTTTGGCGTGTCGTGGAAAAGCAGCCCGAGGCCGTGCCCGCAAAAGTCACGGACGACCGAGCAACGCTGGGCTTCCACATAGGTCTGGATTGCAGCGCCGATGTCCCCTGTTGTGTTGCCGGGTTTGGCGGCCTCGATACCGCGCATCAGCGATTCATAAGTCACGTCGATCAGCCGCTCGGATGCGCGCTTCAACTGACCGACCGGATACATGCGGCTGGAATCGCCGTGCCACCCGTCCAGGATCAAGGTCACGTCGATATTGACGATGTCGCCTTCGCGCAGGGCCTTGTTGTTGGGAATGCCGTGGCAGACAACGTGATTGATCGATGTACAGCTGGATTTAGTGTAGCCGCGATAATTCAGCGTTGCCGGAATGGCGTCGTTGTCCATGCCGAACTGATACACGAAGTCGTCGATTGCCTGGGTTGTCACACCCGGCTTCACGATGTCGGCAAGCGCGTCGAGACAAGTCGCCGTCAGTTGTCCGGCGCGCATCATTCCTTCGAAATCCTCTGGTCCGTAAAGACGCACTTGACCTGTATTTTTCAAAGGTGCTTCTGCGGCATCAATGTAGCTGACCATGGACTGTCCGTCTTTTTGATTGTCTCGCGCTGGGTTCGTGCCGACCCGGCCTTCCGGCGCTTATTGCAATAGGTTTTGTATCTGTTCACATACAGTCCCGAGCGGGCAATTTCCAGTTTTTGATCACGTAAAATCAACCTTGCGGGGATACGGTCATCTCCGCGCAGGAATTCTGATCGCGCTCGCTTGCGATTTTCAAAGAAGGTCGTTAGGTGAGGGGGAAGAGCGGGCGTGGTGGAATTGGTATACACAACAGACTTAAAATCTGTCGGCCCTAGGCCATGCGGGTTCAAGTCCCGCCGTCCGCACCAAACAGGTTTCTGAACTTTGACATAGCATCAACTTGGCGATGTCAAAGTCACTTGAGTTTTGTCTGCGAAAGCGTCGGCGCTCTGGAGGACAAACGCATTCTTGCTGTTTGCTTCCGAGATGAACACTGCGACCTGCGATGCTATTTTGTCGCGATCAGTTCAAAAGTCCTTACTGTGCTGCCGATAGGTGATCAGGGCGTTTGCGTCTGTCTTCCGTTCTCTGGTCACTTGGAAGAGCTTCCGGCATTGAGTTCAAGTGCGCTTGACAACATCTTCAAACCGACTGGCTTCCCTTAGCGTCCCGACTTGGATCTACCAGTGCTTCTTGGCGAGGTGGGTGGGAAACAGAGCTCAACCTCCAGTTTCTGGCCGGCTCAATAGCCAATCCTTTTCCAATGCAAATAGCGAGACAGGAGAAAGCGATTTCTCCGAGGTGCTCAAGAGTGAAGATGTCTAAAAATGTCAATTAAAACAGGGCCTTAATTTCGTTTTTGAAGTCGCCGGACGGAGGGCGGCTAAGTTTCCCGCAAGATCCTAATTTAAAAGACCGGAAAGAGCGCTTTGCATTGAGAAAAAGCGTCAATCTAGCAAAGGACAAACGCGCCTCAGGGTTGTGAATGATGTCAGGCTCCAACGGTTCTTGTTTCCAGTAGTTTTTCAAACTTGATGAAAATGATTACGTATTAACCATGTGAACATTTTTTCGTTTTTCTCAATTGTAAAGAATATCTGTCAATTATTTCCGAATACATTATATTTTTTTCTTAATTAGTATTCAAACACGCAAATTTTTTGATATCTTTTATAGTATAATAATTTAGACTAAACTATTGCGATTGTAGTCGGTTGCATTTTCTTTTCACGGTTTGACGCATTAAGGAATTCCGGCAGTTCTACCTTCCTTCATCTATAGGTTGCGTTGCGATTTACGTTGCGGACAATCACCTCAGTGACGGCGTTTACCTTTAATAAAGTTAATAAAACTTTGGGTTTTATATAGGGTGAAAAAACTGTAAACATTCCTCAGTGGGTTTTATGAAAAAGTACCGAGTGTTTCGCTATGAATGAATTTGTTCGGATTGCACAGCTCTCTAATGACGCGACTTCAGGAGGAGACGGTGGAGGAGGAAACCCCTCTGATCCCCTTGTTCTTTCCCGGCCATCGGCACAGCAAAGTGTCGTTTCGCTTCGACAGTCAGGGCAACTTGTTGACTTCCGGCAAATCCTGAACGAGGACATTTCGTTCATCCGAATCGGTGACGATCTCCAGATGATTTTCGCCGATGGTGGAATGATCATCGTGCAGGGCTTCTTCGACGGAGACGGCGCGTCGCAGGTCGGTATCGTCTTCGATGGCGAAACGATTTCCATTGACGATTTTGTAACGGCTGCGAACCCACAGACTGCCGACGAGATCCAGACTGCTGCCGGCGAAACCAGCAATCTGGCAACTGCACTCGGTGGACCGCAGGGCTCGGGACAGAATTTCGAAGACACTCAGATCGGTGCTCTGGGCGACGGTCTTGGTTTCGGTGACCTGCTTGACGGCGGCGGCCCGGGTGGCGACGGCGGCCCTGACAACGAATTCATCGACGGAGAAGTGGACACGGTTCCGGAAATCGGTACGCCCGATGTGGGGGATCTGGCCGAGGCTGATCTCTTTGAAGGCGACACGCCACTTTCGTTCACGGGAAGCCTGGATCTCGATTTTGGCGATAATGCCGGAACAGACCTCAGCTTGGAATTTGACCTCTCCAATTTGCCGACGGATGTCACCTCCGATGGCTCACCGCTGACCTTCACCATCACCGACAATGCCGAGGGTGATGGCGGACAAACCCTGACAGCCACGAAGACGGGCACCACCGAAGTCGTTTTCACGGTGACCCTCGACATCATCACGCTGCCGAATGGCAATGCCGGTGGCAACTACATTTTTGAGCTTTTCGGCAATCTGGATCACGTTGCGGTCGGTGAAGACAATGTGCTTCCATTGACCTTCGGCTTTATCGCGACGGACGGAGACAATTTCTCTCCTGACAGCGCGACATCCGAGTTTACTGTCAACATCACCGACGATGTTCTGACGATTGGTGATGCCGACGCAACATCCGTTGACGAAGAAGGCCTGGCCGACGGCAACGTCGATAGCGGCTATGATGGCGACCTTCCCGGCGCGGCGCTCACGTCGACAGGCGATCTCGCCATTGATTGGGGTGCTGATGATGCCAATCCAACCGATGGCGGCGGTCTTGGCGACCGGTCTGTTGCCTTTGATGCAAGCCAGCCCGGACTAACCGGTCTGACATCCAATGGTCTGGCGGTCACGGTCGCAATCCTGACCGACGGAACGCTGGTTGGATACACGGGAGCCACAGAACCGACGGCCACTTCCGACGCCGGTGTCGTGTTTTTTGCAACACTGTCCGATGCCGACAGCGGCAGCTATGTCTTTACTGTTGTCGACAATCTTGACCACCCGGCAGCCGATACCGAAGACGATATCGTTCTGGAGTTCGCATATACCGCGACGGATGGCGACGGCGATACAGCTTCCTCGACCTTCCAGGTGACGGTGGACGACGATGCACCGGTTATCGGTGAACCGGAAGTGTTGGATTCCATTATCACCCAGACTTTCGATTCTGGTGAAGTGAATGTTGCGATACCAGTCGGTGGTGATGGTAATGAAGTCACTGTTACTTCCACGATCGACATTGCGGCGACTGGAACCATCCAAGATGTCAATGTATCTTTGGATATCCAGCATTCGTTTCTGTCTGATCTGGAAATAACGCTGATTGCACCTGATGGAACGCGGATTGCACTGATTTTCGATCAGGGAGGGCGAGGCGGCGCAGATGGTGTCATCACGCTTGATGACGAAGCCTCGCTGAGTTTCGACACCGCATTCGCGCCCTATGCAGGTGTATGGCGGCCGACTGAGGATGCGCTCTCCGGTCTGGACGGGCTGGAACAGGCCGGCACTTGGACGCTGGAAATTTTTGACGATTTCTTGGCCGAAGATGGTGGTGAGCTGCGTTCCTGGTCGCTTGAAATCGAGTCGAGTTCACCTGTCAATGCGATCGTTGATGAAGATGATCTTTTGCGTGCCAATGGTGATTTGACCGATGGCAACGCTGATAGACAAACTGGTGATGCGGATACCGTCACCGATGCAACGTTGGATGCGGATACGGATCCAACCACGGTCTACGGCGACCTTGCGATTTCTTGGGGGGCGGACAATGCCAACAGCGTCGAAGACGGTGGCACGTCGATCGGCAATGGCGACCGCGCGATTACGTTCTCCGCTGATGCGATTGCCGGTCTTGAAGCTGCCGGACTGACCTCTAACGGGGAAGTCGTTTCCTATAGCCTGAATGAACCTGAAAACGATTTATTGACGGCGACAGCCGGAGACCGCGTTGTTTTCACAGTCGAACTTTTTGATAGGGACAACGGTTCGTTCAAATTCGATCTGCAAGACGCACTGGATCATCCCGAAGGCAGGGATGAGAACGACCTTGTCCTGGAATTTGAATTTGTTGCAACTGACAGTGACGGCGACACTTCAACATCGTCCTTTTCCGTTGCAGTGGATGATGACGTTGCGGTTGTCGGAGATGCAACACTTTTTGACTTTGACGGCCGTGCAGTCGGTACCTTCGAGTCCGGCGACATCAATATTCCAATTCCGGCAACCGGATCCAGCGCGACCATTACGTCGACGATTGAAATTGCAGACGTTGGAGCCATTCAAGATTTGGATATCTCAATTGATATCCTGCATACGTTTTTTGAAGACCTTCAAATCACATTGATTGCACCTGACGGCACTCGGATTGCCTTGGTTTTCAATGAAGACGGTGGGGTTGCAAACGGTGTAATCACTCTCGATGATGAGGCCGCGCAAAGCTTCAGTGCAGCGTCACAGCCCTTTTCTGGTGTATGGCGGCCGACTGAAGACGCGCTTTCCAGTCTGGATGGCTTTGAACAGTCTGGGACTTGGACACTTGAGATCGTTGATAGTACCCCGGCACAGGACGGTGGCGAACTACGCTCCTGGAGCCTGAACATAGATGCAGATGCATCGACACAGGTAAATGCGGTTGTTGATGAAGACGACCTTGCCGTCGGCAACAACAACGACGCAACCGGAGACGACGCCCCCCAGACAAATACAGACCTTGATGGCGACGGTGATGCCACAACTGTCTATGGAGATCTGGAAATCTCCTGGGGTGCGGATGATGGCAACAGGGATGAAGATGGTGGGTCTTCAACGGGTGCGGGCGACAGAGCTGTTACATTTGCAGCGGATGCGATCGCTGCTCTGACAAGCCGCGGACTGACCTCCCACGGCGAAGAAATTACCTACAGCCTCAACAGCACTGCGGATATTTTGACGGCGACGGCCGGCGGGCGCGATGTATTCACCGTTGAACTTTTTGATAGGGATAGCGGCTCGTTCAAGTTTGAACTGCAAGACGCGCTCGATCATCCTGAAGGACAGGATGAGAATGGCCTTGTCCTGACGTTCAAATATGACGTCACAGACGGTGACGGTGACGTCACGCCGTCCACATTCGCCGTTGGTGTTGATGACGATGTTCTCGTTTTCGATGGCAGTGTTGCGACAACGCAGGTGGATGAAGAAGGACTACTAGGCGGCAATCCAGGTGAGTCTTATCCCGACAATCCAGGTGACTTCGAGGGCGAAGAAACCGTATCGGGCGCTGACCTGAATATCTCCTGGGGCGCTGACGACGGTGACGGCGACGCGGTCACCGATGAGAAGACCGGAGATCTTTTCGTTCAGGACACACCTGGCGGCATGGGTGACCGGTCCGTGGTCTTCACAACGGACAGCTCTGGTGCGCCCAGCGTGACCGCAACCCGCGGCACGGCGCCTCTTGATGGCGGACTGACTTCAGAAGGAAATGAAGTTAAGTTTGTCCTGAATGATGGCGGCACAATCCTGCTGGCCTATACGGGTGCTAATGCGACATTTGCTGCTTTGAACGGCGCCGCGGCATCCCCGGATAGCGCAGTTGTCTTCCGCGTCAGCCTGACGGACGAGGGCACAGGCGCTTACAGCTTTGAACTGCTGGGCACACTGGATCATGACCTTGGTGGCGCGGACAGCAAAGAAGACAACATTCGTCTTGAGTTCGATTTCACGGCTCTGGACAGTGATAGTGACGCGATTACCAGTACCTTCCGTGTCATCGTTGATGACGATGCACCGGAGTTTACCGGAGCTATCGCGACAACGCAGGTAGACGAAGAGGGCCTTGCAGGTGGTAATCCTGGCGAGTCCTACCCTGATAATCCTGGAGACTTTGATGGTGTGCCGACTGAATCCGGCACGAGCCTGAACATCTCCTGGGGTGCCGACAGTGCCGACGACGACGCGGTCACTGATGAACTGACCGGCAATCTTTATGTCCAGGACACGCCTGGTGCGGACGGCGACCGCTCGGTGATTTTCTCGACAGATGGTACAGGTGCACCGGATGTCACCGCGACACGAGGCACGACGCCGCTTGACGGTGGCCTGACGTCCGATGGCAACGACGTGAAATTTGTCCTGAATGCCGACGGTACGATCCTGCTTGCCTATACGGGCGCAGACGCCACTTTTGCTGCTTTGAGCGGCGATGCCATCACCCCGACCGACGCGGTCGTCTTTCGTGTCAGCCTGACGGACGAAGGTGCGGGTGCTTACAGTTTTGAGTTGTTCGACACCTTGGACCATGACCTTGGTGGTGCCGACAGCAAGGAAGACAACATTCGCCTGGAATTCGGCTTTACCGCTCAAGACGGCGATGGCGACATCATTTCCAGTACTTTCCGTGTCATCGTTGATGACGATGCACCGGAGTTTACCGGAGATATCGCGACAACGCAGGTGGACGAAGAGGGCCTTGCAGGCGGTAATCCTGGCGAGTCCTACCCAGATAATCCGGGAGACTTTGATGGCGTGCCGACTGATTCCGGTACGAGCCTGAACATCTCCTGGGGTGCCGACAGTGCCGACGACGACGCGGTCAGTGACGAACTGACCGGCAATCTTTATGTCCAGGACACTCCTGGTGCGGACGGCGACCGCTCGGTGATTTTCTCGACAGATGGTACCGGTGCACCGGATGTCACCGCGACACGAGGCACGACGCCGCTTGACGGTGGCCTGACGTCCGATGGCAACGACGTGAAATTTGTCCTGAATGCCGATGGTACGATTCTGCTCGCCTATACGGGCATAGACGCCACTTTTGCTGCTTTGAACGGCGATGCCACCACCCCGGCCGACGCGGTCGTCTTTCGTGTCAGCCTGACGGACGAAGGTGCGGGTGCTTACAGTTTTGAGTTGTTCGACACCTTGGACCATGACCTTGGTGGTGCCGACAGCAAGGAAGACAACATTCGCCTGGAATTCGGCTTTACCGCTCAAGACGGCGATGGCGACATCATTTCCAGCACCTTCCGTGTCATCGTTGATGACGATGCACCAATTGAAACCGCGACAACGATTGCAGGTACGGTTGAAGAAGAGGGACTGACGGACGGCAATGAGGACACTGTCGATGCCGAAGGCAATGATGGTGATACGGATGGTGGCACGGATGGCGAGCTTGATATCGTCGGACCTGCTGTTTCCGGCAACCTCCAGTCGCTTGTTTCTGTTGGCGCGGATGATGATCCCGACATTGGTGCTGATCTTGCCGAGTTCAGCCTGATCAGCAATGTTGCAGCGCTTCAGGCGGCTCACAACCTGACCTCTGCAGGCGTTGCGGTGACCTATGCGGTCGCTGGCAATGCAACGATCGGTTACACGCTGACGGCAACAGCCGGCTCGGATTCCGTCTTCACGCTGTTGGTGAATGCGGATGGCAGCTACACGTTCACGCTGCTCGGTCAGATTGACCACAGCACCGCATCTGATCCTGCGACACCTTCTCTTGAAGAAACGCTGACGCTGGACTTCTCCTCGATCCTTCGGGCAGAGGACGGGGACGGCGATGTGATCGGCATTTCCGACGATCGCTTTGAGATCAACATCATCGATGATGTTCCGGTCGAGACGACCGCGGACGCGGTTGTCGGCACGGTTGAGGAAGAGCATCTTACCGGTGGCAACGATGATGCGTTCGATGCCGATGGCAACGATGGTGACACGCTTGCCGGCAGCGGTCGTCCGGCAAACAATGACCGGACAACAGAAGTTGCGACGGGCAGTCTTCAGTCGCTTGTGTCGGTTGGTGCGGATGCGGACCCTGATGCGGGTGCAGGTCTTGCCGAGTTCAGCATGGTTGGCGATGCGGTGGCTCTTGCCACCACGCACAATCTGACCTCTGCCGGTGTTGCGGTCGAGTATGAACTGACCGGGGATGCAACAAGCGGCTACACGCTTGCGGCAACAGCAGGCACGGAATCCGTCTTCACGCTGGTGGTCCTGGCAGACGGCACTTACACCTTCACGCTTGAAGGCCAGATTGACCACGGCACAGCGTCTGATCCTGCAACGCCTGCTGATGAAGAAACGCTGACGCTGGACTTCTCCTCGCTTCTGCGGGCCGAAGATGCGGACGGCGACACAATTGCAATCTCTGCAAGCCGCTTCCAGATCGAAATCATCGATGACGTGCCGATCGAGACAACGGCAGCAGCTGTTGTTGGTACGGTTGAAGAAGAGGGACTGACGGACGGCAATGAGGACACTGTCGATGCCGAAGGCAATGATGGTGATACGGATGGTGGCACGGATGGCGAGCTTGATATCGTCGGACCTGCTGTTTCCGGCAACCTCCAGTCGCTTGTTTCTGTTGGCGCGGATGATGATCCCGACATTGGTGCCGGTCTTGCCGAGTTCAGCCTGATCAGCAATGTTGCAGCGCTGCAGACTGCTCACAACCTGACCTCTGCAGGCGCTGCGGTGACCTATGCGGTCGCCGGCAATGCAACGATCGGTTACACGCTGACGGCAACAGCCGGCTCGGAATCCGTCTTCACGCTGTTGGTGAATGCGGATGGCAGCTACACGTTCACGCTGCTCGGTCAGATTGACCACAGCACCGCATCTGATCCTGCGACACCTTCTCTTGAAGAAACGCTGACGCTGGACTTCTCCTCGATCCTTCGGGCAGAGGACGGGGACGGCGATGTGATCGGCATTTCCGACGATCGCTTTGAGATCAACATCATCGATGATGTTCCGGTCGAGACGACCGCGGACGCGGTTGTCGGCACGGTTGAGGAAGAGCATCTTACCGGTGGCAACGATGATGCGTTCGATGCCGATGGCAACGATGGTGACACGCTTGCCGGCAGCGGTCGTCCGGCAAACAATGACCGGACAACAGAAGTTGCGACGGGCAGTCTTCAGTCGCTTGTGTCGGTTGGTGCGGATGCGGACCCTGATGCGGGTGCAGGTCTTGCCGAGTTCAGCATGGTTGGCGATGCGGTGGCTCTTGCCACCACGCACAATCTGACCTCTGCCGGTGTTGCGGTCGAGTATGAACTGACCGGGGATGCAACAAGCGGCTACACGCTTGCGGCAACAGCAGGCACGGAATCCGTCTTCACGCTGGTGGTCCTGGCAGACGGCACTTACACCTTCACGCTTGAAGGCCAGATTGACCACGGCACAGCGTCTGATCCTGCAACGCCTGCTGATGAAGAAACGCTGACGCTGGACTTCTCCTCGCTTCTGCGGGCCGAAGATGCGGACGGCGACACAATTGCAATCTCTGCAAGCCGCTTCCAGATCGAAATCATCGATGACGTGCCGATCGAGACAACGGCAGCAGCTGTTGTTGGTACGGTTGAAGAAGAGGGACTGACGGACGGCAATGAGGACACTGTCGATGCCGAAGGCAATGATGGTGATACGGATGGTGGCACGGATGGCGAGCTTGATATCGTCGGACCTGCTGTTTCCGGCAACCTCCAGTCGCTTGTTTCTGTTGGCGCGGATGATGATCCCGACATTGGTGCCGGTCTTGCCGAGTTCAGCCTGATCAGCAATGTTGCAGCGCTGCAGACTGCTCACAACCTGACCTCTGCAGGCGCTGCGGTGACCTATGCGGTCGCCGGCAATGCAACGATCGGTTACACGCTGACGGCAACAGCCGGCTCGGAATCCGTCTTCACGCTGTTGGTGAATGCGGATGGCAGCTACACGTTCACGCTGCTCGGTCAGATTGACCACAGCACCGCATCTGATCCTGCGACACCTTCTCTTGAAGAAACGCTGACGCTGGACTTCTCCTCGATCCTTCGGGCAGAGGACGGGGACGGCGATGTGATCGGCATTTCCGACGATCGCTTTGAGATCAACATCATCGATGATGTTCCGGTCGAGACGACCGCGGACGCGGTTGTCGGCACGGTTGAGGAAGAGCATCTTACCGGTGGCAACGATGATGCGTTCGATGCCGATGGCAACGATGGTGACACGCTTGCCGGCAGCGGTCGTCCGGCAAACAATGACCGGACAACAGAAGTTGCGACGGGCAGTCTTCAGTCGCTTGTGTCGGTTGGTGCGGATGCGGACCCTGATGCGGGTGCAGGTCTTGCCGAGTTCAGCATGGTTGGCGATGCGGTGGCTCTTGCCACCACGCACAATCTGACCTCTGCCGGTGTTGCGGTCGAGTATGAACTGACCGGGGATGCAACAAGCGGCTACACGCTTGCGGCAACAGCAGGCACGGAATCCGTCTTCACGCTGGTGGTCCTGGCAGACGGCACTTACACCTTCACGCTTGAAGGCCAGATTGACCACGGCACAGCGTCTGATCCTGCAACGCCTGCTGATGAAGAAACGCTGACGCTGGACTTCTCCTCGCTTCTGCGGGCCGAAGATGCGGACGGCGACACAATTGCAATCTCTGCAAGCCGCTTCCAGATCGAAATCATCGATGACGTGCCGATCACGTCAGATGTGGTCAGCATTACGGTCGACGAAGACGACATTTTTAATCTGCAGTCGCAAGGCAACAACCCTGCCGATGGTGACACAGACGGATCGACTACCGGAGGTTTTGACTTCATTGGCCCGGCATTTGCCAGCGGTTCGATTGCAAGCACCGTTTCGTTTGGAGCAGATGGGGCCGCAGCCAGCGATGGTTTTGCTTTCGCCGCGGACGCAGCAACGACAATGGAAGCGCTTGGACTGAGTTCAAATGGTGAAGCGCTCTCATTTACGGTTAGCACAGTTGGGGGAGCCACTTTACTTGTCGGATATGTCGACAACGGCAACGACGTCTTTAACCCCTTTGCCGACCGTCCGGTAATCAGCCTTCAATTGAATGCTGGCGGGGACTACATCTTACGACTGCATGATCAGCTCGATCACGTGGCAGGTAATGGTGAAGACGCCGAGCTTGTCGCAGGTGCTGGCTCTTTGGATGAGATTGATTTTGGAGCCGTTATCGAAGCGACTGACGGTGATGGCGATACCATTGGTCTTGCCGGGCAGTTTCTTGTCAGTGTTACGGATGACGTGCCTGAGCCGGATATCTGGGTAGACGACTACGTTCGCATTGATGAGACGTATGGTGATCACAGCGACAATGTCTTCAACGAGACGACAGGCCAGTATAATCCGAATGTTGTCGCGCTCTTTACGGGTGTCACCAATACTGGATCCGATGCGGATCTCATTGGTGAGATCTACGCACGGTTTGATGTCGTCGATTATGACGTGAATGTCGGTACGGATGAAACCGCAACACGTGAACTTGAGCTTCGTATTGATGATGCGGACTCAGGGCTCTTCACAACAGAAGATGAAGCGATCACACTGTCACCGGAAGATGGGCTTGTGATTGGCCGGATTGCATCGGGTGAGGCGGTATTTGCTATCCACATCGATCTCCGAGGCCGTGTCAGCATCGTTCAGTATCAATCGCTGAAACACCCGGACACAACAAGTTCCGATGAACACATTGACCTTGCAGGTAAGCTTTCGGCAGTTCTGACTATTACCGATGCTGATGGTGATGAGGTGTCCAAAGAGGTGTCGATTGGTGCCGATGTTACCTTCGACGACGACGGTCCGACTGCATTCCGCAGTGGTTCCAACATTGGTCTGGATGAAGCGACACAACTTGGCGATACAATCTCGGGCCAGTTGCAGTTTGATGGTGGCGCAGATGGAGCAACTGTCACTGATGTCAGCTTCTTCGCGCGCAACAACGACAACCTGCGTGCGCTTGATGTTGAAGAAACGGGTTCAGACCGCCGCATCGATCTGACAAGCGGCGGCGAGCCCATCACGACTGACACAACCACTGATCCAAGTGGTGTGATTACCGTGACCGGAATAATCGCGAGCACTGGAGCGACTGCGTTCACGCTTGTTGTCCAGCCGGACGGCAACTACACCTATGTGCAGGAAGTTGCGTTTGATCATCCTGATGCTGATGAAACAGGTGTAGACGATCCGATCGCGCTTCGTTTGAACTTCACCGTTACAGACGGAGATGGCGATACGGATGAGTCCAGTGCGCTGATCTTTGTGGAAGACGATGGTCCAGACGCTCTTTGGGCGGGATCTCACATCGCCGGAGACGAGGCTACGCAGCTCAATACGCTGATAGCCGGAACACTTCAGTTCGACCCTGGCGTTGATGGCGCAACGGTCACCGAAGCGACAATGGGATCACGCGGCGTTTATGTGAACCGGTTTGACCAGGAAGAGCCAGCTGGCTCTCAGCGCGCTGAATTGAGCGTGGGTGGTGAACTTGTTACCTCTACGTCAATAACTGACGCCGGTACTGGCGTCATTACGATCAATGGCGTGACGGAAACATCCGGAACACCGGTCTTCCAGATCATTGTTCAGCCTGATGGCAGTTACACCTATGAGCAGTTCGTTGGGTTCGATCATCCAGATGTGGGTGAATCAGGTGCCGAAGACGTCATTGCTCTGCGCATTGACTTCACGGTCACTGATGGTGACGGCGATACGGATAGCGCCGGCGCGTATATTCGGATTTCGGACGACGGTGTTGCAATCACTGCTCCTTCAATGGAGACGGTTTTTGAGGATGGCACAACGGCACTGACGGGTGTTTCCCTTGGTGTAGACTGGGGTGTTGATGATGCGAACCCGACTGACGGCGCCGGATCCGCTGACCGCTCCGTATCCTTTGCCTCGGCGACGGCAGAAACCAACGTCACGGTTACGGAACCAGGGGGGACTCTGTCTACTGCGACGCTGACCTCCAATGGCAACGATGTTGAATTTATTCTCTTCGGCACTGTTCTTATTGGCTACTCTCTGCCAGAGCCTACCGATGTAGCACCAACAGATGCAACGGATCTGGCAAACGCGGTGTTTACTGTCACGCTCTCGGACGGTGATACGGCGGGCAGCTATGATTTCGAGCTATTGCAGCCACTTGATCATGCGGCGCCGTTCGACACACCAGCAGGTGTCACCGAACACTACATTGACTTGACCTTTGCCTTTAATGCGACCGATTCCGATGGTGATGTGAGTGCCGACAGCAGCTTTACCGTTCGGGTTGATGCTGCAGGTACGATCTCCTCGATCGACTATTCGGCATTGACAACAGGTGTCTTTGTCAATCTTTCCGACGATTCCGAGACGATCGATAGCCAGACAGTGGCAGCGGATACGTCTACCGATCGCACCGGGCAGGGGCCTGTCGTCGGTGTTGACAGCGTTGCCGGCATTGATGACGCAACCGGCGGCTCCGAGGCCGACATTCTAATTGGTGGTGATGAAAACAACGAACTGATCGGTGGTGCAGGAGACGACACGCTCAAAGGCGGCGCTGGCACGGACATTCTGCGTGGTGGTGACGATACCGATACGGCTGTCTTCACTGGCTCAGTGCTTGATTACTACTTCCAGACTTACGGCGGTGGCGAGACAAGAGTAACGGATACCCGTGCCGACGGCGACGGTGTAACAAGGCTGTTCCAGGTTGAAAAACTGCAGTTTACCGAAGGCACTTATACGCTCGTACGCGGCCATAACGGTGTTGACAATCTGGTTGCTCCGAACGGAGAGCGCGCACTCCTCATCGGTTTCCACGCCAGTGACACGTTGACAGGTGGTTCGGAAGACGACGTCCTGATTGGCGATCATGGCGCCACGTTTGTGCATAACCCAGGCAATGATACGCTTGATGGCGGCCTTGGGGATGACATCGTATTGGGCGGTGCAGGCGATGACACCATTATCTGGCGTGTCGGCGACGGCAATGATGAGATTGATGGCGGTGCCAACTCAGTGGTTGGGGACACATTGAATGTGTTCTCCACTGCAGCAGGTCAGACCATTACGCTCGATGCTCCTGGTGACGATAACGATGGTTTCACTGTAACGTCCAATGGTGAAACGGTAGATGTTGATGATGTCGAGGAAGTCTCCGTTGATTTCTCGGCCGGCAGTGGCACGCTGAATGTTACCAACGACTTCGTGAACTCAGGTATCAACGTGAACACCATAACCGTCGAAGGCGGAGATGATGCGGACATAGTTGACGCCAGCGCGATGACGGGCACCGACCCGGATTCCAAAGTCGGGATCGATTTCAACGGCAACGGTGGCGACGATACGTTCAAGTCCGGCGTTGGAGATGACACATTCACTGGCGGTGAAACAGGTGAGACCGTCGGTGACACGATTGTGCTTTCTGGCAATCTGGATACCTACACACTCACACTCGTGAAGGACGCCAATGGCTTTGTAATCGACATTTCTCAAGTAGCAGACAACGGTTCCAACAACACGGGCACGGACAGCGTGTCCGAAATCGAAGTGTTTTCGTTTGCCGATGGCGATTTGGACCTCACCGCTCCGGTGCAATTGTTCGACGCCGCTGGAAATCTCGTGGCAACCTTTGGAACCATTCAGGACGCGGTGGATGCCTCTGCCGGACGCAACACGACAGATGATGTCATCCGGCTGAGCGAAGGCACCTACGCAGAGGACGTGTCCGTTGGTCATGCTGTCTCGATTTTGGGTCCGAATACCGGAAAAGCCTGGGACGATGGCAGCCGCTCCAACGAGGCTGTCATTGACGGGGAAATGACGGTCTCTGCGCCAAGTGGCACTGTTGTCATCGATGGCGTGACAATTGAGAACAATAGCGGCACGGGTGTCAGTTTCACGGCTATCAGCATCGAGGGCGATGCAAATGTCACCGTGGAAAACACCATCTTCGATTCGCCATCAACAACCGCCAATTCAAATGGGGATCGCGCGATTAACGTGATTTCCGGCGCTGATGGCACGATTACCGTCGATGAAAGCAGCTTTGGCGGCAGCAAAGCCGGCCACTACGGCAGCAACTGGAACTATGCCATCAGCTCGTCGTCTACGGGCGCTGAGTTTGTTATCACCAACAACGACTTCTCTTCCGTGACCTACGCTGTCATCCTGGCAACGTTTAACGACGACGGATCTTCGGTGATATCGGGCAATACGCTGACGCGGGTCGCCTATGGTGTTCGTATTGACACAATTCTTGGTGACAGCGAACTCACCAGCATCACGAACAACGACTTTGCGAATGTCATCAATGACTTCGTACTGAACAACGTTGGCACTGACATTGAGTTTGATCTCACCTCAACCAACAACTCCAGCCCGGACACGCTGAAGGTTGAAACAGGCAGCGGCAATGACGAAATCACCGGCACGAGCGGCAAGGACGATCTGCGCGCCAATGGCGGCGACGATACCTTCATTGCGACGGAAGGTGACGACACCTTCACCGGTGGCGAAACCGGTGAGACTGCGGGTGTTGGCGACACGGTTGAATATTCTGGTGACCGGGACGGCTACGATCTGACCGTCACCAAGGATGCCAATGGCTTTGTCACGGACGTGACCGGGGTCGAAGACACCGACAACAGCGACGGTGACCACGGCAGCGACACGCTGTCCGAGATCGAGATTGTCACCTTTGGCGATGCGACCATCAACCTGGCCCACGACGTCCAGCTGTTCGACACGGATGGCACGACACTACTGGGCACCTTCGAGACGATCCAGGCAGCGGTTGCCGCGTCGAGTGCGGGTCAGACGGTCCAGCTGCGCGACGGGGTAACTTTCAGCGAAGATGTGACCATCCCGCATGCCCTGACGATCCAGGGCGCGAACAATGGCCGTGCCTGGGACAGTGTCGCGCGCACCAGTGAGTCCGTGATCGAAGGTGAAATCACCGTTACTGCGACGAGCGGTAGTGTCGTGATTGACGGCATCGAGATCTCCAACACCACCGACAGCAGCACCGCCTTCTATGGTGTGACTGTCAGCGGCGGCGCAGATGTCACGGTTGAAAACAGCATCTTCTCGTCCACTGGTGCAAATGCGCCAAATGACGTGAATGCAGACCGGGGGATTTATCTGCAAACGGGTGCGACCGGTAATATCACGATTGAGGAAAACAGTTTCGGCGGCGATGCAACCGGAAAATACTCCACGGCGAACTGGACGTCTGGCGTTTGGTCCGACGGCACCAGCAGCTCGCTGAAAATTATCAATAATGACTTTGATGCGGTTCGCACCGCGATGAACCTGGATTCCTATGATGACGCCACAAGCGATGTCTCTGGAAACACCATTTCCAACTCCGGCTCTGGTATCAGCATTGGTGTTGGCAGTGACTCCAATATCACCGGGATCCAGGACAACGTTTTCGATGGGGTCGACACAGACTTCAATTTGCGAAACCTGAATACCAGCATCGACTTTGATGCAGGTAACACAGGCAATGAATCCGCTGATCCAAGTGATCCACTCGTCATACTGGGTGGTGTTGCTGGTGACACAATTACTGGTTCGGACGGCGTCGATGTGCTCATCGGCCAGGGTGGTGATGACACGCTGAAGGGTGGGGACTCGCAGGACGTACTGTTTGGGAATGGAACCGACCTAAGCGTAGATGCCAACCGCATCGCGGTGCGTGGCGAAAATGACGTTGCCGTTTATGATGGCGTTGCTGCAGATCACGTAATCGAAAGAGCTGCTGACGGCAGCTGGACGATCGAAAACACCACCAGCGGCATCAAGGAGTCGCTCTATGGTATCGAAGGGATCGACTTCGGCGGTGATGGCGTTGACATTGATCTGACAGCGAACGTTCTGGTGTTTGACGGAAGCTCGAATGTGCTTCTCGGGTCTTATGCCACGATCCAGGAGGCGATTGACGCGGCCAGCACGGGTGATGGCGACAGAGTTGAGATCTTCGAAGGTAGCTATGCTGAGAACCTGGTAATCGACAAAGCTCTGAACTTTGTCGGTATCGGCATCGTTTCGGTTGATGCGGCTTCCGGCAATGCTGCAACAATCACAAGCGGCAACGGTAACGTCACACTCGACAATGTCGACCTGAACGGTGCTGGAACCGGAAACACCGGTATCGTTGTCGAGGCGGGTGCGGATATTGGCACTCTAACCTTTACCAACGGCGACATCTCAGGCTTTGTGAACAGAGGTATATTTGCCACCGACGGGGGGAATCCGTCCGGCACGCCGACTATGGAAGCGCTTATTGTGAGCCTTTCCAGTTTCTCGTCGAACGGCACCGGAACGGGTAATACTGCGCATATCAAGCTGTTCGGCTTTGACGGCGATGCGATTTTTGACACCGTGACCTTCGAAGGTACATCAGGTGTTGTCGGTGAAGCTGGCCGACCCGACAACGCGGTGGAAATCGTTGGCGGCTTGAATGGGCCTGGTAGCGCGAATCCTGTTCCTGCTAACGAGCCGGACATCGGTGCTGTGTTGTTCACTGATGTCACTGTCACGGGCGAGTATCACAAGAATCCTGTCGGCATATTCAACTTCGGTGAAGTTGCAGGTTTGCAAATTGATGGCCTTGATCTGTCCGGAGCAACCAGCATCTGGGGCCCTGTCTTCAATATCGATGGTGTTGAAGGCGCAGTTGTTGATGCGTCAGGGTTCAACTTGATCTTGCCTGCAACGAACGGCATTCATGTTGAGTTGCAAGGTGACAAGCCGGGTCAGGATCCGGTTGGACAGGAAATTACGGGTACCGATGGTAACGATTTCATTCGTGGTCGCGGCGGTGACGATGACCTTGAAGGTGGAGTAGGAAACGATTTCCTCGTCGGTGACGATTTTGTCCCGGCGGCAACCGATGGAACCGATACCGCAGTTTACAACGGCGTTCTAACAGCTGCTAACATCATGGCAGTGGCAGATCTGGATCCTGATCCGGGTTCAACGCTGCCTGGCTGGCAGATTGACGCTACGCTGTTCGGTGAAGGAACGGATGTTCTCGTTGGCGTCGAAATTGTCCAGGGTACCGATCCGGTCGGAGACGCGACAGGCCGCTTCCTGCTGGTCGGCAATGGTGGTTTTGCCAGCATTCAGGCGGCAGTTGATGCAGCTGTTGCCGGTGACACCATCGTGATTGCACCAGGTACCTACCTGGAGGCCGTCGAGGTCGACGTTGCGATCACTCTGGTAGGTAGCGGCGGCGCAGCGAGCGTGATCATTGATCCGCCGAGCGGCTCAGGAATTGCAATTGTCGGCGACCTTGGAACTGGGACCGTTACGATCGACGGGATCGGTTTCACGGGCGGCACAAACGGCGTGTCCGCGACCGGCACTGTCACGGTCGGTCATATCGAGATCCTGAATTCAGCCTTCGAGGGCAACGACCATCACGGTGTATTCGTAAACGGTCGCTCGGATGGGGTTGGCAAGGTTACCGTCCAGGATTCTACCTTCACCGACAATGGTGATGGTACGAGCAATGGCGATGGCGACATCGTTCTGTTCGAATATCGCGGCGATGCGACGATCCAGGATGTGACGATCAACAACACGACAGGCGACGCCGACACGGCGATCCAGATCGCTGGCTTCGAACAGGACGACTATGACGTCAACGACCCGATCGGGATCGTTGTCATCGACGGTGTCGAGATAAATGGCACATTCGATAAAGTCGGCATTTATGTTCATGGGTTCAACGATCTTTCCGGGCTGTCGCTGATCGATATAACCGGAACAATCGCCGCCGGCTGGGGATATGGCACCTATATCGATCCCACAATCGGCAACTCCGATGCGAATCCCGCCGATGTTATCGGACGTCCAGGCACCTTCAACTTGGTGGGAGCCGATGGTTCCGTCGACCTTTCGGCTGTTCAACTCACCAACACGACGGCAGTGAGTGTCTCTGCAGGGCATCCGCTGTTCCCGTTCAACGGTGTTGTTCTGCAGTCGATCGTGAATGGCACGCCTGTCGGCGATACCATTACAGGCACCGATGGTGCAGACCTCCTGAATGGAGGTGGCGGTGCCGATGCGCTGAATGGTGGTGACGGCAATGACATCATTTTCGGTGGGGCTGACGGCGATACGGTCAACGCCGGTGATGGCGACGACCTGATCATCTACAATGTTGGCGATGGCTCCGACATTATCGATGGCGGCGCTCAATCTGCGACCGGTGACGATACGCTTCAGATCAATGCAACGTCTGCAAGCCAGACGATTGAACTCAGAGCACCGATTCCCGGAGGTGGCTTCAGCGTTTTCGATGGGTCAGCGACTTCACTCGTTAGCGACGTTGAAGAAGTTGTTGTAGATTTCTCTGTGGGTGCGGGAACGCTGGATATTGCTGGCGATTTTGCCGGTTCCGGTATCAACGTGAACACAATCACGGTCGAGGGAAGCGCCGACAACGATCTGGTTGATGCTTCGGGTATGACCACAAGTGGAGCTACCTCCGAGGTTGGGATCGACTTCTCCGGCAACGCTGGCGATGACACTTTCATTTCCGGCGTAGGTGATGATCACTTTGATGGTGGCGACGATACCGACACCTACGTGGCCAATGGTCCTCGGGAAAACTATCTGATCACCATTGCCACCGACGGAACAGTAACCATTGTGGACACTGTTGGCAGCGACGGAACCGAC
This sequence comes from Labrenzia sp. THAF82, assembly GCF_009363435.1. Taxonomy (GTDB): domain Bacteria; phylum Pseudomonadota; class Alphaproteobacteria; order Rhizobiales; family Stappiaceae; genus Roseibium; species Roseibium porphyridii. The sequence continues at coordinate 2,930,253 of NZ_CP045354.1, forward strand.
ATCGCTGAGGTCAATGTCGAATTCCTGCAGTTCACCAACATTACGTTCGATCTGACCCAGCCGGTCCACCTGTTCGATCAGAACGATGATCTCGTCAACACCTATGCCACTCTCCAGGCGGCCCATGCCGATGCTCTAGACTCGTATCGCATCAACCTGGCGGGCACTGTGACAGGTGAAAGCCTTACAGTTACAAAGGACAATCTTCGGATCGAAGGCCAAAGCGACGACACAGGCAACGTCTTCACATTGGGCGGATCTGTGACGACAATAACGTTGCTTGGTGACGCGCCGTTCGACGTAATTGGCAACGGTTCTGCTAACATCATCAACGGAAACGCGGGTGCAAACATCATTCGTGGCAATTCGGGCAATGACACGCTCGACGGTGGGGAAGGCTCTGATACTTATCAGGTTTCCGGCACGGGTCATGGGTATGACACCTATCAGGACAGCGGTTCTTCCGGTGACACCGACACGATTGCGGCCATCTCGAACAATGCGCGTATCGGTCTTCTTGGTGACTTCGATGCTGCAAGCAGCGGCATTGAGGCGATCACAGGGACTGGTTTCTCCGGTGTTCTTATCCGCGGTGACAACAATGCCAACGATCTTGACTTCAGCAACATCTCGCTGACGGATATCTCGTTCATTGATGGTCAGGGCGGCAACGACACGATCACAGGCTCTGCAAGTGACGACACGATCCGTGGCAACTCGGGCAATGACACGCTCGACGGCGCGGAAGGCTCTGATACGTATCAGGTTTCCGGCACGGGTCATGGGTATGATACCTATCAGGACAGCGGTTCTTCCGGTGACACCGACACGATTGCGGCCATCTCGAACAACGCGCGTATCGGTCTTCTTGGTGACTTCGATGCTGCAAGCAGCGGCATTGAGGCGATCACAGGGACTGGTTTCTCCGGTGTTCTTATCCGCGGCGACAACAATGCCAACGATCTTGACTTCAGCAACATCTCGCTGACGGATATCTCATTCATTGATGGTCAGGGCGGCAACGACACGATCACCGGCTCTGCAAGTGACGACACGATCCGTGGCAACTCGGGCAATGACACGCTCGACGGCGCGGAAGGCTCTGATACGTATCAGGTTTCCGGCACGGGTCATGGGTATGACACCTATCAGGACAGCGGTTCTTCCGGTGACACCGACACGATTGCGGCCATCTCGAACAACGCGCGTATCGGTCTTCTTGGTGACTTCGATGCTGCAAGCAGCGGCATTGAGGCGATCACAGGGACTGGTTTCTCCGGTGTTCTTATCCGCGGCGACAACAATGCCAACGATCTTGACTTCAGCAACATCTCGCTGACGGATATCTCGTTCATTGATGGTCAGGGCGGAAACGACACGATCACGGGCTCTGCAAGTGATGACACGATCCGTGGCAACTCGGGCAATGACACGCTCGACGGCGCGGAAGGCTCTGATACGTATCAGGTTTCCGGCACGGGTCATGGGTATGACACCTATCAGGACAGCGGTTCTTCCGGTGACACCGACACGATTGCGGCCATCTCGAACAACGCACGTATCGGTCTTCTTGGTGACTTCGATGCTGCAAGCAGCGGCATTGAGGCGATCACAGGGACTGGTTTCTCTGGTGTTCTTATCCGCGGTGACAACAATGCCAACGATCTTGACTTCAGCAACATCTCGCTGACGGATATCTCGTTCATTGATGGTCAGGGCGGAAACGACACGATCACGGGCTCTGCAAGTGATGACACGATCCGTGGCAACTCGGGCAATGACACGCTCGACGGCGCGGAAGGCTCTGATACCTATCAGGTTTCCGGGACGGGCCATGGGTATGACACCTACCAGGATAGCGGTTCTTCCGGTGACACCGACACGATTGCGGCCATCTCGAACAATGCGCGTATCGGTATTCTCGGTGACTTCGATGCTGCAAGCAGCGGCATTGAGGTAATTGATGCAAATGGCAATTCAGGTGTGATCGTAAGGGGAACTAATTCCGCAAATGACCTGGATTTCCGCGATATTCAGCTTGTTGACGGACTCACCGTTGACGGTCAAGGCGGGAATGACACGGTCACGACATCTCAGATCTCAGGTGATCACGTCACATATCGCGGAGGCAGTGGTACCGACACTCTTCGGATCGCCCTGACACTTGATCAAGCTGCAGATGCTGCCCTGATCGCACAGATCGATGCTCTCACACCTGGTGCCGGATTTAACGGTACCGTGAGTGCTGGTGGACTCTCGTTCGATGTTTATGATTTCGAAACAATCGTCAAAGGCGTCACAGTTAATGACACGTTCATGCCTTTTGACAGAGTTCTTGTTGGTACGCCAAATGCTGACACGCTCGATGTTGCAACTGCGGCAGGCGGGGTGACATCGGAAACTTATTTGGTTCTGGGACGCGGCAGTAACGATACTATTACCGGATCCAACGGAGACGATATTCTCTTGGGTGAAGGTGGCGACGATACTATCAACGGCGGCAATGGTGACGACACGATTGACGGTGGCACTGGTTCTGACACGCTGAACGGCAATGCTGGTGACGATCGCATCCTGCTCGACGGAAACGAAATTGGAACGACGATCAATGGAGGTGGTGACACCGATACGATTGAGCTGACCAGTGACATTACGGTGCAGGACTTCGATCCAACCAATGTCGAACGCATTCAGACCAATGGCCATGCGATCAATGGTGATGGTGGCAACAGTTCCAACCGGACGATTGATCTGCGGGGTCTAACTTCGGTAGACGGATCCGGTTCGACTATTGCAACTGGAGTTACGGTCAACGCTGGTAGAGGGACAGACACTGTCTGGGGAACCAACCAGAACGATACGCTCAATGGTGAGAACGGCAACGACACCCTGAATGGTGAAGGCGGTGATGATGAGCTGAACGGCGGTTCCGGGAATGATGAGATCAACGGTGGAACCGGTAATGACACGATTGACGGTGGCACTGGTTCTGACACGCTGAACGGCAATGCTGGTGACGATCGCATCCTGCTCGACGGAAACGAAATTGGAACGACGATCAATGGAGGTGGTGACACCGATACGATTGAGCTGACCAGTGACATTACGGTGCAGGACTTCGATCCAACCAATGTCGAACGCATTCAGACCAATGGCCATGCGATCAATGGTGATGGTGGCAACAGTTCCAACCGGACGATTGATCTGCGGGGTCTAACTTCGGTAGACGGATCCGGTTCGACTATTGCAACTGGAGTTACGGTCAACGCTGGTAGAGGGACAGACACTGTCTGGGGAACCAACCAGAACGATACGCTCAATGGTGAGAACGGCAACGACACCCTGAATGGTGAAGGCGGTGATGATGAGCTGAACGGCGGTTCCGGGAATGATGAGATCAACGGTGGAACCGGCAATGACACGATTGACGGTGGCACTGGTTCTGACACGCTGAACGGCAATGCTGGTGACGATCGCATCCTGCTCGACGGAAACGAAATTGGAACGACGATCAATGGGGGTGGTGATACCGATACGATTGAGCTGACCAGTGACATTACGGTGCAGGACTTCGATCCAACCAATGTCGAACGCATTCAGACCAATGGCCATGCGATCAATGGTGATGGTGGCAACAGTTCCAACAGGACGATTGATCTGCGAGGCATGACTTCTGTTGACATTAACGGCGCGACGTCAATAGGCGTGACCGTCAATGCGGGAAGAGGAACAGACACTGTTTGGGGAACCGAAGAGGACGATACACTCAATGGTGACAACGGCAACGATACTCTGAACGGCGGCGGCGGCAATGACATACTGAACGGCGGTGCGGATAATGATGAGATCAACGGTGGAACCGGCAATGACACGATTGACGGTGGCACTGGTTCTGACACGCTGAACGGCAATGCTGGTGACGATCGCATCTTGCTCAACGGAAACGAAATTGGAACGACGATCAATGGGGGTGGTGACACCGACACGATTGAGCTGACCAGTGACATTACGGTACAGGACTTCGATCCAACCAATGTCGAACGCATTCAGACCAATGGCCATGCGATCAATGGTGATGGTGGCAACAGTTCCAACCGGACGATTGATCTGCGGGGCATGACGTCCGTTAACAATCTGGGAGCAGCGATCGCCGCAGGCGTAGTTGTGAACGCTGGTCGAGGCATCGATACTGTATGGGGAACCGAACAGAACGATACTCTAAATGGTGAAAACGGCGATGATACACTGAACGGTGGCGGCGGTGATGATACACTGAACGGTGGTGAAGGGGTCGATACAGTCAACGGTGGTACCGGAGCAGACACCATAAATGGTGGTGCTGGCGCTGATATTTTGAACGGTAACAGTGGCAATGACACATTCGTCCTCGAGGGGAATGAGATCGGTACACTCATCGATGGAGGTGGAGACACCGACACGCTCTTGCTGACCGGCGACATCACCGTTGATGATTTTGATCCAAACAATGTGGAGAGAATTGACACCGGCAGCCATGCGATCAACGGAACCAATCAAAATGGCAACCCGAATACGATCGACTTGTCGGGCTTGTCTAACGTCGGCATTGGTCCGGTAATACTGAACGGCCTCAGGGGTGATGACACCATTCTGGGAACCGAGGGTGAGGACCTCATTGCTGGCGGTCTTGGGGCAGATACCCTGACTGGTAACGGGGGCGCAGATACGTTTGTTCTGGACTCCCTGGCTGACGCTGACCTGATCACCGACTATGACTTCAGCGGCGACGGCGACAGACTCGATATTTCGGCGCTGCTAGGCCTCGCATTTGGAGGTGGCACCGTCGATGAGACAGTAATCTCAGGTGATGTTCGCGCCGTTGATGCAGGTGGTGGAGATGCGACGCTGCAGGTCGATACCAATGGGGGAGGCAATAGCTGGCAGGACGCTGCGACACTTGAAAATGTGTCGATTGGCGAGTCCATCAGGGTTGTTTTGGATGCTTCCGATACAGAATCGTCAATTACGGTCGCCTAATCGATCCGAACTACGATCTTTGAAAAAAGGCGGGCCATTTGGTCCGCCTTTTTGTTTCCTAAGAATCATCAATGGTCTGCGTTCGCGCGAGCGAAAACGCTTCGGGCTTTTCAAAGATGTTTCGTTGTGTGGAGCTTTTTAAGCGGACGTACTTCTTTGGTTTTTTCGAAGAAGCACTGCTCCGAATAGGCTTAGCAAGATTGTCGCGAGGCCTGCAATAATTGCAAAGATGCGTGTTGTGTTTGGCGCGCCGAGCTGGTTCGCAAGGCCATCGGTTTCAGACGGCGTGCTGGCTGTGACGTCGGTACCGTTTGTACTGTCCGGAAGCAGGATGTTCAGGGTATTTTCCGGAAGGTAGCCGGCGATGCGGCCGATTGTTGTTTCCGGGTCGTCAAATCCGGGGACAGCGGCTTCCAGCTTAGGTGTTGCCGCAATCTCCGAACCGGCAGCAAAGCTTTCAGAAACAAGCAGTTCGTCGCCGTCAGAGGACTCCAGGGTAATTCGACCGAAGCCTGTCTCTTCACCGGCGGCATCCAGAACGGTTTGAAGATAGTCCTTCAAGTCCCGGGCATCCAGGCTATCCGGCTGTTCTTTTGCAATCTCGAGATATTCAGAAAGCAGCGGCAAAGACGCCAGTTCTTCCAACCGGAGGCGAGGGGCTGTGAGCCTTGCTTCGCTGAGCGCCTCCAGTAGCTGGCTGCGTTCGGCTTGAAGAGCGGTTATTTGCCGGGAAACCTGTTTTTCCTGAGAAGCGGCCAGGTAGACGCCACTGCCGGCAATCAGCGCACCAACAAGGCAGCCGCCAATGCCTAGGCAAAGGGCGGACGAAAGCTTGGACGGCTTTCGAATCGCGGTGCTTTTGATTTGGTCTACCATAAACTGGCTATATCACGCTCTCCCCGGGTTTGGGGAGAGCAAATCGCTTGAGCCAGCAGGGTTTCCCATGGATCCGGCAGCTCTACGCCGACCGAAGAAGGATCCTATTTGTTTGCCGATTTCAATCTTGCCGCAAGGCGGACAGGCTTACCGGCCTTCGGATTGTGTGACCATTCACCGGCAGCATTGACCGAGTAGAGCGCTTGATAATGCGGGAGATCACGTTCAAAGCGCACACGCGAGAACCGGTTGTCGAGAATGAGCCATTTGCCCTCATGCTTGACTGACAGAACAGCATGATATTGTCGTGCAGCCGTATCGCGCAGAACGACGACACGCATGTCTTCGTCCTTTACGCCGAGGTCTCGCAGCAGGGCGTATTTCAGGATTGCGTAATCCTCGCAATCGCCCGCACGTTTGTTCAGACTTTCAACGGGGCTGGCCCAGTATTCGCCTGCCTTCCACAGCCTGTGGTCCTCGCGATAAGCAAGGAGCCGATTGACCATGTAGTTCACCTTCGGGATCTGCAGGCCGCGGCGCTTGGATTTCACCTGATCCAGGATGGCGGTATAGGTGCGAAAACTGTGACGGCTGCCGGCAGTTCCTTTTTGATCGGCGTTCAGCTCCCCCAGGGCGCGCTGCCAACGTTTGCTAACAGGACTGAGCGCAACTGACTTTCCAAGAGACCCGAACAGGCGCGTCGGTTTCAAGGCCGTGCGTTTAAGGGGTTTTTGGACTGTCACAGCCGAAGTCTTTACAGCCGATGCTGAAACCTGCGGCTTGGCGAGAGGGCCAATTCGCACTTTCTGCAACTCGACTGGCTTTGCCGTCGGTGTCGTTGAAATCGGTGAGAAATGCAATGCGGCGGGTTTTGCCGATGCACGTGCCGTATCAAGCAGGGATGCTTGAAGAATGACCTGAACATCGTCAACGCCCGGCAGTGTCTCTTCCGCTTTCGCGGCAGAACCAGCCGTTTGCAGAGCAATTGCGCATATGAGCGCTTGCCAGGTTTTGGGCACAACTTTCCTGTTCGCTGCCGGCACTGCCGACGCGGTTGCACTCTGTTCCATCTGCCGATCGCCTCGTTATATGTCGAGACGTCAGCGCTCCCTGAGTGCTTCGTCCCGTACCTTTTTGATCGGCTTTAAGATGTAATCCAGAACCGTTTTCTCACCGGTTAATATATCTATGGATGCCACCATTCCTGGTATTATTGGTAAAGGATCAGTATCTGAACCAAGATAATTTTTATCTGTTCTAATCATAACCCGGAAGAAGCGATTACCTTCTTCATCTTCCGTGGTATCTGCACTGATACGTTCCAGGAATCCCTCAAGTCCGCCATAAACTGAGAAATCGTAAGCGGTGATCTTGACCTGAGCCTTCTGGCCAGGATGTAAAAATGCAACGTCTTTCGGGCGGATCTGCGCTTCAATTAAAAGCGTGTCTTCTAGGGGAACAATTTCCACCAGATCTGCAGCCGGTTGCACGACTGCACCGATTGTCGTGATGTTCAGCTTGTTCACAATGCCTTTGACAGGGGAGACAAGTTCCGTCCGGCGCACGCGATCGGCAGCGCCTTTCATGCTTTCGTTGATCACCGCGAGCTCACCACGCGCCTCTGCCAGCTGCTGGCGCGCCTCCGATACGAATGTCGAGGTCGCGTTGCGTGAGCGCTCCTTGGCTTCTTCCTTGGCGGCAAGGGCGCGCTGCACGGATGCCTTGGTGACGGCGAGTTCGCCTTCGCTTTCCTTCAATTGCCGCTGAAGGCGCAGGAACTCAATTTCGGGAAGCACCTTGCGCTCAAAAAGCCGTTGGTTGATTTCAACTTCCCGCTTGAGGATCTCGATTACGGAATCCAGCTTGGTTTCCGTTGCCAACAGTTCCTGATATTCTTGCTCTTTCTGCGAAGCCTGATTGCGCAAAACGCTCAGTTCGTTGTCCAGGCTTATCTTCTTGTCGCGGTAGACGTTCTCTTCTTCCTCAATCAGTTCCGGAACCGCCTTGGTCAGGAGTTCAGGGAACTCCAGCGGAAGCTGGTCCGCTTCTGAGTCAAGTCTGGCAATGCGCGCCATCAGGGCCCATCGGCGTTGTCTGATTTCGCCAAGTTGAGAGGAGAATGTCGTATCGTCTATTTCAATCAGCGCCTGCCCCTGTTCAACGATGTCGCCTTCGCGGACAAATATCTTCTCCACGATGCCGGTGTCCGGCGCCTGCACGACCTGGATCTGTCTGGAGGGGATGACACGGCCATCGCCTCTTGTGACCTCTTCAATCGAGGCGAAATAGGCCCAGAGAAGCGCGACCACGAAAAGCACCAGACCGATGCGAATGACATTGGTCGTATATCTTGGTGGACGTGTCTGGATGATGTCCCGAATATCGTTTGCGTAGTTCCAATCGCCGGAGGCCATTATACTGTCCCCCGCGTGTTCTGATTGTTCACGGCTCCCAGCTCCTGAAGTTTCTTCAAGACATCCTGGCGGGGCCCATCCAGCGCTAGTTTGCCGTAGTCAAGCGTAATCAGACGATCCGTCAGTTCGACAAGGCTCATGCGATGCGTGCTGATGATCACGGTTGTGTCGGCGCTTTTGTTCTCGTTGAGACGTGCGATCAACCGGCGCTCCGATGCGAGATCCAGATGACTGGAGGGTTCATCCAGAAACAATACCCGTGGTTTGCGCAAAAGAATTCTCGCCAATGCGACGGCCTGTTTTTGCCCGCCAGACAAGAACCTGCCGCCTTCTCCAACCTGGAGGTCGTAGCCGAGCGGGTTCTGCGCAACAAATTCTTCAACGCCGGCGGTTCTGGCGGCCTGGATCAGCGCATCGTCATCTGCAAACGGGTCTCCTGCGCTGATATTCTCGCGGACCGTGCCACTGAAAAGCACATTGTCCTGTGAAAGGAAGCCGACATTGGACCTCAGATCCGCGGGATCGAACTGCCGGGTATCGGTGCCGTCTATCAGTACCGCACCGTTGGAGGGATAATAGAGCCCGGAAGTTAGGCGCCCGATCGTGCTCTTTCCGGAGCCGACCCGACCGATCAATCCGACGGTTTCACCTGGCGCAATTTTGAAAGAGATGTTTTTCAGGCTGTCGTCTTCTGCTTCCGGATAGCGGAAGCTGACGCCTTTGAATTCAACTGAACCTGAGGCGATGCGTTTGTTAATATAGGTTCTGCCGGGCTTGCGTTCCGTCTCGGTCTGCATGATTTCGTTCAGGATCTTGAACGAATGCATGGTCTGTCTCAGACGGGTCAAGGTGTTGGCGACATTGGCGAGCGGCGCCAGAACACGGCCCGAAAGCATCATGGCTGCGATCAGAGCACCCATTGTGATGTCGCCGCTGGAAATGAGATAGACGCCCCAGACAATGATACCGATTGACACGGACGCTTGCACAAGACCCGTACCGGACTGCGCAATCAGTGCCCAGAAACGGCCTGTCATGATGGCGGCGCTGCTGGCAGCGACGGATCGCTCCCACTTGGTCTGCATGCGGCCCTCTGCATTGAGAGCCCGCACCGTATCAAGGTTCGCAATGCTTTCCACCAGGATTGAATGCCTTATTGCGCTCTCATTGTGAGATTTCTCAATTGCACCGGACAAAGGAGCCTGCACCAGAAGGCTGATGCCCAGAACGATGGGAATTGCGATCAAGGGAACGATCGCGATTGGACCAACAAGCAAGAACAGCACGGCAACAAAGATGCCGATGAAGAACACGTCGATGATCGACACCAGCGAGGAAGACGTGATGAATTCCCTGACGGTTTCGAATTCACGAATGTGGTTTGCGAATTGACCTGAGCTGACGGGTCTTTTTTCAAAATCAATGGCAAGCGCGTGGGCGAAGACTTTGCTTGCCAATTCATTGTCGGCCTGTTTGCCGGCGACATTGATGATCTGTCCCCGTGCGACTTTCAAAATGAAGTCGAATATGAGGGTGAGAATAACGCCGATGGCCAACGCCCAAAGCGTGGGGATTGCAAAATTCGGAACGACGCGGTCATAGACGTTCATTGTGAAGAGCGGTGAGGCGAGAGCCAGGAGATTGATGAGCAGCGCCGCAAGCGCGACATGAGCATAGTCACGCCAGTAGGACGAAATCGTGCTCCAGAACCAATGTCCCTGTCCACCAAGCGCGCGTTCGCTTACACCGGTTTTATCGACAGACGGCTGAACGAAAATTGCGTACCCGCTGTAGTCGTTCAAAAAATCATCCAGTGACCGGCGCAGGGTTCCTGTTGCGTATTCAGCAGATGCAAGCTCAACGGTGCCGCGTTCAAAATCGACGGCCGTCAGGACCAGCATTTCTGAGTGTTTGGTTGCCACAATGCAGGGCAGGGCGGCCAGCGGAATAGCGTCCAGATCTTTTTTGTCGGGCAAGATCTTGAGGCCGCAATTCGCAGCGGCTCGGCTTAAAATGCCAATTGAAAGAGTGTCTTGCGTTTTTGGCAGCCCGTTCCAGATCACAGAATCTGTGACATGATAACCGTGGACGCGCGCAATATACTTCAGGGCCTCGGCAAGCTGGTCTGGCTTTTTCGGAGACTGTGAGACCGCTTCCGGGGTCTTCTGGTCGGTGTCTTGCTGCAGCATATCGGGCACTGGCTCGTTGGCTTTGTCACCGCATATGTCGTTAGTATCGCCTGACATTCAAGCAGGCGATAGCTCGCTGACAGCGAGTTGACGCAAACGCGGTGCACTTAGATGCATTGTTGTTCGCCGGGACCCGGCAAACAAAATCTGCCCGACAAGTGTTAGAATTTACGTAATGGCTCGATACCGAAGTTAGCATTCTGCGGGAAAATCGACCTGTTGTCGCGCTGACCATCGATTGCTTCCGGAGGAGGCGACACACTCAAATAGGCCAAGAGGTCACCCGTCGTGGCACGCAGTTGATACGTCGAGAAAGCGTAGATCGCGCGGGCGGAAATCAACTCTATTTCACTGTTGAAGAGTGCGTTCTCAGCGTTCAGGACATCAAGCAGAGTCCTTTGGCCGATATCGTATTCCTGGCGATACCCTTCAACCACCTGACGGTTGGCTGCAAGCTGTTCGCGCAAGGCCTTAATGCGTTCCGTGGTTGTGCTTACAGAGGCGTAGGAGCGTTCTATGCCTTCTTTGAGCTCCCGGCGGACACGATCCACCCGGATCTGGGTTTCAGTAAGACGTTCACCGTATTCATTGGTCAAAGCAGCGTCACGGCCGCCGTTGAAGATGTTCCAGGAGAAAACAACCTTACCGGAGTATTCGTTGTTGCGCCCCTCAATCCCGCCAATGTCATCGCCTACGGTCGCTTGACCGCGAAGAGAGATTTCGGGAAGGAAATTGCCCTTGGTGGACTCGTATTCGTATTTGGCCGCATCCGCGTCGGCAATCGCTGCACGAACAGTGGGGTGCGTCTGAACTGCGCTGTCAACCAGCCGGGTTACGGAACCGGGTGGCAGGCTCGCCGGCTTGACCGGTGCAAGAGAGGCAGGTTTCTTGCCAACGACGCGTTCATATTTGGCGACGGTATCGAGCAGAGACTTGCGAACTTCACTGACGATCACTTCAGCTGCTGCAACACGTTCTCTTGCCTGCGAGAGATCGGCAGCGCCAGTTTCCCCACCTTCAAAGCGTTGCTGAACATCGGAGTAGATGCGGCGATGTTTTGCAACATTCATGCGAGCCTTTGAAAGGATCGCGGTGTGGCGCAGAACGTCTACGTAAGATTCTACAGCATCAAGAGCGGTTGCTTCTGAGCGCTCCATGACGCGCAGGGCTGCTCCATCGACGCGTGCGCTTTGGCGGTAGACTTCATTTACAGAGGTCAGTCCGTCAAAAATCAGCTGCTCGACTGTTACCGTGAACTCTTTGGAAAATCGCCACTCGTCGTTTTCATTCGCGGTGAATGAATTGGGGCGGTCCAGTCTTTCCGGTCCAAGTTCGGCAGAAACGCCGACTGTCGGCAAGAACGCTCCCTGCGATCTGCGGTATTCGAAATTTCGAGCACGTCTGTTCGCCGCGCTCTCAAGCACGTCAGGGCTGGTCGAAACCGCCTCCTGAACGACTTGCCGGAGGTCGGCAGCGAACGAAAAATCTACCAAGCACACACTCATCAAGAGTGCCGGAATAATACGCATTGCCCACGACGCCACTAAATTAAAGATGTCAGCACATTATTATACGTTGCATACATTCCAAAGGACTGTTGCAACCCTGCCAATACTAATAGTTGCCAGTGTTGCCAATGTGCAACGAAATTGTGCTTAACTGCCATTTTAACGCCAAAATTAACGCTGGGTTAACTATAATTTCGACGCCTCTTCCCATGAGGCGGTCACTGCGTACTCAAAATTGAGCCGTAATTTTTCGCAAAACGAAGCTCCAGAGTCTCGAATCAGGAGACCCCGCAGAGCAATTTGGATGCCGTACTTTAGGGAAGTGTCGGGTGGTTTCTTTCGGTCTGGCGTGGACCGTCAGATCATGTTGCTGGCTCGTACTTCGATCGCGGCGTCGAGGAAGCTTTGAATGAGTCTGAGCTCACGCTTGTCTGCCGGAATGGCAAGACAGTCGCGGTATTCTTCCGGCATCTCTTCTACCGGAACGGCGACAATATACTCGGAAGGATAAAGGCTTTTCTCTAAAAGCAGCCCGATGCCGAGCCCATGAAGGATCGCCTCCTTCACCATTGGAAAGGTTGTCGTGCGCAATATCCTGGGGAACTCCAGGCCATGGTCGCGCAGTTTTGAGCGGGTGATCTTCTGCGTGAGGGAGCCGTCTTCGGGCAAAACCAAAGTCTCGCGCTGAAGATCAGCGAGCGAGATTTTTTGGCGACCGGCCAAAGGATGGTCTTTCTGTATGTGGGCCATATATCTGGAACGCCGTAATTCGTGGGTTACAATAGACTGGCCTTCGTCAGGCTCTGTAACGATGGCGATGTCGACTTGCCGTTCACCCAGCAGAGTCATGGCCGTCGTCCAGTTGTAGAGCGTGAAATCGATCTGAACTTTGGGATGGAGCCTTCCATATTGGGCAATGATAGGCATTGCGGGGCGCGGAGCGTTGGCGATCAGGCGGATGTGTCCGTCGGTGAGGGCGCTGTAGTCGCTTATCTTCTCACTGACGAGCTGCTCCATGGTCGCAAGGCGGTCCGACACCGCAAAGAGCTCTCTTCCGGCCCTTGTGAGTTCAAGTCCGCTTCTGCGGCGTATGAAAAGCTGCGTTCCCATAAGCATTTCCAACTTGGAAATATGTTGGGTGACTGACGATTGCGTGACACCGAGTGCCTCTGCCGCATTGGAGATGCTTCGCTCACGGGCAGCGAAGGTAAAGGCCTTGATCTGATAAGGGCTTGGCGAGGCTGTCATGACAGTTCCGTAAAGATGACTTTGCCAAACCGTAACCCGCATTAGCGACGCTAATATTACGTCACAGACACTTCAATCGGCCTCACTAGTGTCTCCTTGGAAACGGGAGCACTTAAATGACGGCGATCTCCTTATCGGCGATTGAGAAAAGCTTTGGCGACACGAAGGTCCTCGAAGGTATCAATCTTGACATTGCGGACGGCGAGTTTCTGACGCTTGTCGGCCCGTCCGGCTGCGGCAAGTCCACGCTTCTTCGCATCATTGCCGGGCTCGAAGCCCCGACAACCGGGATCGTGAAAATTGGCGGAAAGCCGGTCAATGGCGTTCGACCGGCCAACCGGAACCTGGCGATGGTCTTCCAGTCCTATGCACTCTACCCGCATCTGACGGTGGCGCAGAACATGATGACGCCGCTCAAGTTGCGGGATCTTTCGGCGTTGAAACGTATGCCTGTTGTTGGGCCCTTGATCGCCCGCAGATCATATGGGGCGATCTTGGAACAGGTGCGGGAAACTGCAAAGGTTCTGAAGATCGATCATTTGCTCGACAGAAAGCCGGGACAACTTTCCGGAGGTCAGCGCCAGCGGGCGGCACTCGGCCGGGCAATGGTGCGCAAACCGGCGGCGTTCCTGATGGACGAGCCTCTTTCAAACCTCGATGCTGCGTTGCGCATTCACATGCGCTCTGAGCTAGCCGAATTGCATCGATCTCTCAAAACCACCTTTGTCTATGTCACTCACGACCAGGCCGAAGCATTGACCATGTCGGACCGGATGGCGGTGATGATGGACGGCAAGATCCTGCAGCTCGGAGCGCCGGACGAGATCTACAACAATCCGCAGGACATTCGCGTCGCCGAGTTTGTCGGGGCGCCAAAAATCAATCTCCTGCCGGGCACTCTGGATGATGCCGGTCACGCCCGTTGCGGAGATATGGTTCTTGCAAGGGGGGCCGAGAACGGTGTGGTCGGCTCGGTGACAATAGGCCTGAGGCCAGAGCATCTGTCAGTTTGCAAGAGGGGAGACGCAGAATCCCTGAGCGGCAGAGTGGTTCACCGCGAAAATCTTGGCGCGGATATTTACCTCCACATGTCCGTGCTTGATGGGGCTTACCGTCTGGTGGCCAGGGTTCAGCCGAACGAAGGCAACGCCATTTCTATCGGCGACGAACTGCATGTCAGACGATTGGACGGTTGTGCAATGGTTTTTGGCAAAAACGGAAAACGCCTCGACCTGGCGGCAACCACCTCACACGTGGCGGAGGTTGCGTGATGCAAACCAGCAAGGCGCATTTTTGGTTTGTCGGACCGGCCTTGTTCTTGATGGTCGTCATTCTGCTGTTACCCATTCTGGTGGCCGGTGCCTTGAGTTTTACCAGCTACAGTCTGGGCAATCCCGGTGCGGACTTCGTCGGGTTGGAAAACTACGAGAAGATTTTCACTCGCTCCACCTACGAAAAGATGTTCGGGGCCACTTTTCGCTACGTCTTTGTTGTGGTGCCCTTGTCAGTCGGTTTGGGGTTGGGCGCGGCATTGCTCATCAACTCAGTCGGGCGCTTTGGCGACTTCTACAAGACTGTTTATTTTCTGCCGGTAATGGCAGCTCTGATTGCCATGGCAATTGTCTGGGAATTCGCATTCCATCCGACGATTGGCATAGTCAATGCCACGCTTGAGCGCGGATGCGGATCTTTGCTTGAAGCCTGGAGCTGGTTCGCGCGCGGCTGCGAGCGTGGTTTTCCGTTGTGGCTCACAGATCGGGATTACGCCATCTGGACGGTTGCCTTTATCGGCGTCTGGCAGGGCTTCGGCTTCAACATGGTGCTTTACCTTGCCGGCCTGACCTCGGTTCCACGCGAGCTTTATCATGCGGCGGAAATGGATGGCGCGCGATCGGCCTGGGACAGGTTTCGCCTGGTGACCTGGCCGATGCTGGGGCCGACAACGGTATTTGTCGTCACGATATCCTTCATCCGTTCGTTCCAGGTGTTTGACACTGTCGAGGCGTTTTACCCGCAGGGCGGGGGACCATCGAAATCCGTCTACGTGATGATGTTCGCAATCTATGAAAAGGCCATCCAGCAAAACCTGATGGGTATTGGGGCAGCGATCACCGTCGTGTTCCTGGCATTTGTCATGTTTTTGACGGTACTCCAGCGTTGGCTCGTGGAAAGAAGGGTGCACTACACATGAGCGAGACAGCACACGCGGCAAATTCGGCTTTCAGTGCAACAACTTACCGTTTGTCTTCCGGTGAAGCATTGAAACACGCGGTCTTGATCCTGGGCAGCCTGATCGTTTTGCTGCCTTTCTACGTGATGGTGAGTTACAGCCTCAAAAGTCCTGCCGAGATCATGCAAAATACCGGCGGTTTTTTCGGGTCGCAGGATCTCTTCCGCGATGACTATTGCATCAAGCTTGGCAACGCCGTTGCCGACTGCATGGTGACGCCGGTCATCTACAATTACACGACCGCTTTTGAGAAGGCCCCACTTCTCCGGTATCTCTTCAACGGGATTGTCGTCACCGCATCAATCTTCTTTATTCAGGTTCTGGTTGCGCTGCCCTGTGCCTATGCGCTTGCGAAACTGCGTTTTTGGGGGCGGGAAGCGGTTTTCGGACTGGTGCTTTTCTGCCTTCTTATCCCGGTTCATGCCATCGCTTTGCCGCTCTACATCATGTTGGCGAAGCTGGGACTAACCAATTCCTATGCGGCACTGATCATTCCCTGGACCATCTCGGTCTTTGGCATCTTCCTGATGCGCCAGTTCTTCATGACCGTTCCTGATGACTTGATTGACGCAGCGCGCATGGACGGAATGAGTGAATTTTCCATCATCTGGAACGTGATGCTGCCTACAGCTGTCCCTGCGCTCCTGGCCTTCGCGATTTTCTCGGTGGTGGCGCATTGGAACGACTATTTCTGGCCGCGCATCGTCATTACCGGGGACCGCAGTCTGTTCACGCCACCGCTCGGTCTGCGTGAATTCAAAGGTGACGCCGACGGCGACAATTTCGGGCCGATGATGGCGACTGCCACAATTATCGTCACGCCGTTGATCTTGGCTTTCCTGATTGCTCAGCGCCGCTTCATCGAAGGCATCACTTTGAGCGGGATGAAGTAGGAAACAGTCACTTGAATACCAGGCGGGGCCACCGCGGAGCAGCGGCCCCGTTACCAGATCCCTTGAGGGATAAACCGGGTGCGGACAGTTTGGCGACCAAGCCGCACCCGTGGCAACACCACGGAGAATTTCATGAAAAAGTGTCTCACTGCAATTGCTTTTGTGCTGGCCGCAAGTTCGGCGCAGGCTCAAGACGAAAAAATCACGATCGAATTTGCGTATCCCTATTCGCATCTGTTCGACGTGACATACGAAAAGATCCTTCCGCTTTTCAACGAGAAGTATCCCAATATTGAAGTCAAAATTCGCGCTTCCTACGAGTCTTATGAAGACGGCACCAATACGATCCTGCGTGAAGCCGTTGCAGACACGTTGCCGGACGTCACGATGCAGGGTCTAAACCGGCAGGCAATCCTCGTTGAAAAAGGGATCGCCAAGTCACTGGAGCCTTTCATCGAGGCCGAGGAAGACTTTGCCAAGGACGGTTATCACGACGCGATGCTCAAGCTCGGTACCTTTGACGGCAACGTGCATGGTCTGCCGTTTTCGGTCTCGCTGCCGGTCGGCTACTACAACATGGATGTGATGGCCAAGGCAGGGATTACATCCGCTGAGCAGCTGCCCAAGACCTGGGAGGAAGTTGTCGCGACTTGCGGCAAGCTGCGCGAAGCCGGTGTCAAAAATCCAATGTTTTGGGGTTGGAACATCACCGGCAACTGGTTCCTGCAGGCGTTGATGTGGTCGCAGGACAAACCGACCATGGACAACGGTGAATTTCAGATCGCATCGGATGAGGGCTTGCAATCGCTCGAAACAATGAAGTCCCTTTTCCGTGGCTGCGACATGCAGAACATCGAATGGAAAGCAGCGCTTGCCTCTTTTTCGGCCGGTGAAATCGGAATGATGTACTGGTCTACGTCGGCATTGGGTGCCGTGGAAAGATCCAAAGGTGACTTTGAGCTGAAGACCAACGAGTTTCCTGGATTTGAGGCTACCGGCCCGAAGGGTCTGCCAGCAGGCGGGAATGCGGCCATGCTCGTGTCCACCAGCACCGATCCCAATGAGCTGCAGGCAGCCTGGAAGTGGTTGAAGTTCATCACATCCGGTCAGGGCGCTGCTGAAGTTGCTCGTACCACCGGCTATATGCCGCCCAACAAGGCTGCCAACGAAGTGATCCTTGCGGGTTTCTACAAGGAAAATCCGAACAAGGAGACCGCAGTACGCCAACTGCCGTTGCTGCGCGATTGGCAGGCCTATCCGGGCGACAACGGTCTGGCGATTACGCAGGTGATCTATGACGGTCTTGAAGGTGTCGTGACGGGTGAATTCGACGACATGAGTGAGTTGCAGGAAGAAATGGCTGAAGAGGTCAAGGATCTGCTGCCTGAAGGCAACTAAGCATCGCTTCATGGAAACGCCGCCCGAAACCGAGCGGCGTTTTTTGTCATTTAATCAATGGAGAACGCAGTGAAACTCATTCAGCTCACTGACATTCATTTGACCACACCTGGAAACACGATCGGTGGCCGGGACCCCAACGAAAATTTTAGAAAAGCGCTTGATCACGCGCTCACCCAGCACCTGGACGCCGATGCGCTTATCATAACGGGGGATCTTTCAGACTGGGGAGACCGCACAGATTATGTCCGGCTCAAAGAGACGCTGTCATGTGTTTCAGTCCCGGTGCAACTATGTATCGGAAATCATGATGAGAGAGATGTGTTTCTGTCCGTGTTTCCTGAACGGGTCGACGAGAACGGGTTTGTCCAGTCTGTCTTCGACCTGCCGCTCGGAACCGGAATTGTGCTCGATACCTGGGGGCCGGGCTCGCATGCAGGCTATTACTGCGAAACGCGGCGCGACTGGCTGGACGGGCAACTAAAAGCAGCTTCCGGACCGGTCTTTCTGTTCATGCATCATAATCCGGTTCCAATCGGCATTGCGCCAATGGACAAGATAATGTTGCAGGATCACGAGGCCTTTGCAGCACTGGTCAAAAAGCATCGCGACAAGGTCAGGCATATTTTTCACGGCCATTGCCATTTGCCGCTGTCAGGATCTCTGTGCGGCGTCCCGTTCAGCGCTCCGCGAGGGACCAATCATGCCGGCTGGCCTGACTTCGCTAACCAGGGAAATCTGAGCGCATCTGACTTACCCGAGAGCTACGCTGTTGTTCTGGTCGACGAGATCAGCGTTATGGTCCACATGATTGAATACGGTTACCAAGGCGCGGTCCGGCGTGAAGGTTCGCCCGATTATGCAGATTGGAACCGACTGACGATGGTACGCTGACAAATCTTCGGCACTGTTGTTGTTGTTGTTGCAGCCTTCTGTTTCATTTCCCCAATTGTCATGTTCGTGTCTGAAGGCTGTCACAATTCCAACGGGGAACAGGAGTAGAAGGCTGTTTCGTTTTTTCAAAAAGGCTTTTGATTCCTGCCTGTTCATTGAAGAACCAGTCTTTTTCACCGGGACGCACCCAGAGGAGGTCTCATGACATTCGCCGATAAACGCATTCCGTCGGGGAGCGAGATAGTTGTCCTGAAAAACGCCAGGCTGGTGCTTGGTGATGAGGTTGTCTTAGGTCACGTTTCGTTGTCGGGAGGCGCTATCGTTTCTGTTGATACCGGCGCAATCCCTCAGGCTGGCGAAGATCTTGGCGGCGACTACCTTGTGCCGGGTCTCGTGGACATCCACACAGACCACTTTGAGAAGCATGTCTTTCCGCGTGCGCATGTGCGCTGGGACCCATTCAGGGCCGCAATGGCGCATGATGCTCAAATCATCGGCAGCGGTATCACCACCGTATTTGACAGTCTGTGCGTTGGAGCGACTATCAAGAACCCGGAACGGCGTGAAATCCTGGCACCGATGATTGACGCACTGGAAAAGGCACAAAGTGCTGGAATGCTGAGGGCGGAGCATCTGGTACATCTTCGCTGTGAGATTACCGACGCTGAAACCACCCGTCTAACCGAAGAAAATATCGGCAAGAACATTGTTCGAATGGTTTCGGTGATGGAACACCTTCCGGGGCGCCGCCAAAGCAAGAACATCGACGGTTACATCAAGCGCCGAATGGCAGACACCGGCGAGCCGCGTCATGAGGCGGAACGCGTTACTCAGGAGCTCTTGAACTTTTCAGACGAGATCAGCGCGAAAGTCCGCCCGGAAGTCGTTGCCTTGGCACATGCGCACAAGCTGCCTTTGCTTAGTCACGACGACACCGAACTTGAACATATTGACGAAGCGATCAACGAAGGGATCTCGATTTCCGAGTTTCCCTGCACGCTGGACGCTGCGCGCAAGGCAAGAAAACATGGCATGCATGTTGTTGGAGGTGCGCCGAATGTCATTCGAGGCGGGTCTCAATCTGGGAATGTCGCCGTCAGCGATCTCATGGCTGAAAACCTCGTTGATATTCTGGCATCGGATTATGTGCCGCGCTCGCTTCTGGACTGTGCATTCATGATGGCACGAACCGAGGCCTTTGGAGTTGATCTGCCGTCCGCGATACGCCTGGTCACAAAGACGCCAGCTCAAGTCGCCGGGTTGCCTGATCGGGGCGAGATTTCTCAAGGAAAGCGGGCAGATCTTCTTCATGTTGGGTTGCATGACGGCCACCCTTTTGTAAAGCGCGCCTGGCTTTGTGGGCGGCGTGTGCATTAAGACCAGCTGCACGAAGGATCTGGTTTGAGAACCGAGTTTGGTAGGTGCGCCGGCATGCGGCTTCGTCATTGACAAAATAATCGATGAAACACATAAATATCCAATATTTTTAAAATCAGGACATAAAATGCTTTTCGGCGATCGGGGAGGCACGGATGAGACAATTGTCGCCATGTTATCTTCGGCGATCCGGAGAGATATTTCCTTCGGTGTCCTGCGACCTGATGAAAAGCTGAAAATCGAAGCGCTGAGACAGCGCTACGGCGGCTCAAACCATTCGATGCGCGAGACCTTGAGGATCCTGACCGCAGAAGGAATGGTCGAGGCAACCAATCAGCGCGGATTTCGGGTGACTTCGGCAACGGAAGACGATCTAAAAGACATATTGCTCATGCGGATTGAGACCGAGCGGCTCGGATTGAAGCGGTCTCTGCAAAGCGAAAGTGTTGCCTGGGAGTCGCAAGTGGTCGCTGCATTCCACGGTTTGCACCGGGCCGATGTTGCTGTTCAGGAAACACCTAACGATGCGATCGCTCTGGATTGGGACGAAGCCTCCAGAGCTTTGTCCGCTGCGCTTCTTTCGGCTTGCGGGTCCCGCCGCCTGATTGAAACCGCCAACAAGTTTTACAACCAGTCGCGGCGATATCTGCTCGCTTTGTTGCGGGAGGGACAAATAGACTTTGCCGCACGCGAAAAACGTCACCAGATACTGCGTGAGGCTATCCTTGCCCGCAACGATGAATTGGCACTGACAACGTTGGAAGAAGATATCCGTGCAGCACTCAAAACGACTTAAGAATGACACCAGGGAGGAAACAAAAATGACCAAATTCAATCGCCGCCAAACACTTGGCCTGATCGGCGCGGCAACGGCTGCTGGACTATCCGCACCCGCATTGGCGTCAAATAGGAAGATCAAGGTTGGCGCTTTGCGCTTCACCTCTCACTCCGGCAGCTTTATCGCCTTTGAGCGCGGTTATTTTGCCGACGCGGGGCTGGACGTTGAATTTCAATTCTTCCAGGCAGCGCAGCCAATGGCTGTCGCAATTGCCTCGGGCGATGTCGACTATGCGGTTACCGCGATCTCCGGTGGCTTGATCAGTCTCGCCGACAAGGGAGCGATCAAGGTGATCGGCGGGGCGCTTAGTGAAGAAAAGGGCATCGACGGACAGAAATTCCTGATCTCCGATGCGGCCTATCAGGCCGGAACCAAGAGCCTGAAGGACCTCGACGGCAAGAAATATGCAGTTACACAGGCGGGCTCATCATTCCACTATATGGGTGCGAAAATGGCCGAGAAGGAAGGCATTTCGCTCTCCTTTACACCGTTGCAAAAAGTCGGTGCGATCATCGGAGCCATGAAATCCGGTCAGGTTGATGGCTGGTCAATCGTACCGCACATCGCCAAACCCCTGGCAAAGGCCGGTGCCTGGCATATTGTTGGCGACGTCTCTGATTATCTGCCTGACTACCAGGTCACGACCGTCTTTACGTCCGCGGATAACGCCGCAAATGAAAAAGCACTGACGAAAGACTTCCTTTCCGGCTTTTCGAGAGGTGTCGACGACTATGCCGCAGCCATGATCGACGGTACGGCAAGCCAGGACGAGATGATCGACCTGATCCATAAATACGTCTACACGGACCGTCCGCGGGAAAAGGCTGCTCCCTCCATCATCAATGGAACGATGCGATTGAACAAAGGGGCCGCTTTGAATCTCGCTTCGGTACAAGATCAGCTCAGCTGGTTCCAGTCAGAAGGCCTTGTCGACAAGGACATCACGATCGACCAACTCGTGGACACTTCCTACGTCGAAACCATTGGCGGCTAATGGGCCAATTCGTTCGTCGTAGCGAAGAAATCCCTATAGCCAAGGTTTTGATACGGGCAGTTCATGGATATACGCCTTGAAGGCATAAGCCATCACTATGATGACTTTGAAGTTCTGCGGGATGTCACTCTCGATATTCCCGCAGGGCAAATCGTTTGTATTGTCGGTCCGTCCGGTTGCGGAAAATCGACCTTGCTTCGTTTCATCGGCGGACTGGAGAGGCCTCGTTCCGGCAGAGTTGTTCAGCTTGGACAGGCCCCTGAAGGGTGCCTGAATCCGTTGACATACATCTTTCAGGACTTCGCACTGTTGCCCTGGCGCTCCGTTGCCGGGAACGTTTCGCTTGTTCTGGAGGACCATGGAATTCGAGGCACGGCGGCACGCGAGATCATTGAGGATGTCCTGGCACGAACAAAACTGACTGATTTTGCCAAGGCATTGCCCAAGCAACTTTCAGGGGGCATGAAGCAACGCGTTGCTATTGCACGTGCACTTGCCGTCAATCCAGCGGTGATGCTGATGGATGAGCCGCTTTCCGCGTTGGACAGTCAAACGCGCGAGCTCCTGATGGACGATCTTGTTGACCTTTGGTCTCGACAGCCGTTCACCGCCGTTTATGTAACGCATAATCTCGCCGAGGCAGTCCGTCTTGGGCACAAGGTTGTCGTTCTCTCCAGGCGGCCGGGGCAAATTCAGGAAATCGTTGAAATCGAAAAGCCTTTGCCGGCACGGGAGTTCGGTGACCCGGAGCTCGATGAACCGCAAAGGTATCTCTGGCGTCTAATGCGTGAAGAAGCGCGGGCCGCGGATGCGGAGCTGATGGATGTCTGAGATCCAATTGAACGAAACCAAAGGGTCTAGCAGTGCCGAAAAACGGCCTGTGGCCTTTCGAGGGGGCGGCTTCGCTCCAAAAAACCGTCGCTGGATCGGTGTGCTGGTTTTTGTTTTTCTGATCGCAATTGCCGAATGGGGCACAAGAACAGGCTGGATTTCCGCGCTGACGTTGCCGCGGCCATCCGACGTTCTGGAAACCTTTGGTGAGCTCTATTCCAGCGGCTTGCTGTTCAAACATCTTTTGCCGTCCTTAAGCCGCCTGGTGATCGGCGCGGCGTTCGGCGTCTTGCTGGGCATTTGTATTGGTGTTCTGATCGGGTTGTTTTCGGTTATGCGATCCAGCCTCGTGCCACTGGTTGCCGCGTTGTTTCCAATCCCGAAAATCGCCCTTTTGCCGCTCTTTGTCATCTGGTTCGGAATAGGTGAAGGGTCCAAATACGCCTTGATTGCGTTCGGGACGTTCACGCCGACCGTCGTGGCGACCTATGGTGCCGTCGACAATGTTGATCGCACCCTTATTCGCATGGGGCAGAGTTTCGGGCTGTCCTGGCTGTCGATCGTTCGCAAGATCGTCTTGCCCGGAGCGATGCCCGGTATTTTGTCCGGTCTCAGGATCAGTCTTGCAATTGCAATCATATTGTTGGTTGCCGCTGAAATGTTGGGTGCTGAATACGGCATTGGTGCTTACATCCTGGAGGCCGGATCGCTTTACGATCTTGAGCGTCTTTTTGTCGGTGTCGTCATTCTTTCGCTGCTTGGCGTCATCGTCAGTGCAGGGATTGGCATTCTGGAAAGACGGTTGCTCGGTTGGCGCGTGTAGGGGCGAGACCAAGCAGGTTCAGGATCTTGTTCGGTCATCCTTCCCGATGATGTGTTTGCGCAGGAAGCCTGAAAATCCGTCGATCAGGTAAACCATGAAAACGATCAGGAAGATGATGGTCCAGGCCTCGGGCCAACGATAGGCGCTGATCCTGTCTGCCAATAGGAACCCGATACCGCCGGCACCGACAATGCCGAGGATCGTTCCTGACCGGGTGTTGGATTCAAAATTATAGAGAATTATCGACAAGATGACGGGGAGGGCTTGGGGCAATACCGCGAAGCGAACCGTCTGAAGCTTACCAGCGCCGGAGGCTTTCACCCCATCGACGGGCTTTTTCGATGTGTTTTCAATGGCCTCAGCAAAGAGTTTTGAGAACGTCCCGATCTCCGAGACGGCAATCGCCAAAATGCCGGCCAGCGGGCCTAGGCCGAAGGCGCGGATGAACACAAGAGCCAGGATCAATTGTTCAACTGCTCTGAGCGCGTCAAAGCCGCGCCGTATGCCAAGACGGAACCAGGACACCGGCATGATGTTCCTGGCTCCCAGAAACGCAAGTGGAAATGCGATGATGGCTCCAAGCAATGTGCCCATGAAGGCCATTGCAACAGTCTCACCAAGACCCTTGAGGATCTCCTGCCATTCGGTCCAGCTCTGCCAGACGTGAGGGGGGAACATGAAGGAAGCCACACTTCCGAAACGGGTTGCGCCTTCCACCAACCGCATGGGCGAGAAATCGAACGCCCACAGGCACCAGCCTGTCAGCAAGACAAAGACGGATGTACCCAAGATGCGCAAGAGTTTGGTTCGGCGAGGCGATACGAAGGCATCAGGTACCAAAGACCTGGCTCTTCGCAGACCAGAAGATGTGTCGCTCACGATCAAACCCCTTTTCCGGTCAGGCCGATGATCCGGTGACGGATCTTTTCGCTCAACATGTCGATGACGATCACTGTTGTAAAAATGATGAGAAACAATGCCGAGAGATCGGTGTATTCCTGAAGCGACATGGCAACCCGTATCTCCTGACCCAGACCGCCCGCTCCGACAAATCCGATGATTGAGGAGGAGCGCACATTGATCTCAAAACGCAGCAGCGTGTAGCTGATGATGTTCGGAATGACCTGGGGAACGATGCCGTAGCGGACCTGGTCGAACCAGGACCCTCCAGAGGCTTTAATGCCTTCAACTGCTCGCATGTCTGCGTTTTCGTTGGCTTCGGAATAAAGCTTGCCGAGCGCACCTGTTGCGTGAAGGCCGATCGCCAGAACACCGGCAAGTGGGCCGACGCCGAAGCAGAAAACGAAAATCAGTGCCCAGACCAGATCAGGAACTGTGCGGACGATCTCCAAGTAACGGCGGGTGATGTTAAGAATGATCCTGTTTGGTGCAAGATTGCGACTTGCCGGAAAACTGAGCAGGAACGCACCCACGACGCCAAGAAGCGTCGCCATATAGGCGATCAGCACGGTTTCAATCAGCAATTGGAGCCAAACTTTCCAGCGCCAGAACCAATTGCCCACATCGCCCCACAGGGTTTCCCAATGCAGCACAGGCAGCGTTTTGTAGAGATATTCACCGAGACGCGGTAGTCCGGCCCAGATTTTCCACATCGACACTCTGTCGCCGTTGGCAAGTGTGACATCCGTCATGTCAAAGAAACCGCCCGTCCAGGCAGTTACGATGCAACAGAGTGCGAAAAGCACTGTCGATATCATGTTCAGGCGTCGGGCCGACTTGCGTGCGGCGGCGTAATCAAGCTCGAACCGCTGAATGGCGGGGGATGCTGTGGTCATGACGAAGTGGTCCGGTTTGTCGGGTGGAGGGGTGCCATGACACCCCTCCAATCGTGACGATCAGCCGCCACGACGCTGTTTCTTCAGCCAGTCGCGCATATCGACAATCCACTGGTAGCGATCGTGATCGACTTCAATCCAGCCTTCCTGGGTAGAGTCTTCTCCACCGGTCATCTCAATGAAAGCCAGAGTGTCATTTTCCGGAATGTCCATGACCGCCTTGCGCATGTCGGCGATCAGGCCTTGGGGCAGATTGGCGCGCGCAGCCAATGGGCCGGAAGTGATTTCCGGAGATTTCCAAATGGTACAAATCGAGCCATCTTCAATCATACCCTTGGTGACCATACGCTGTGGAATGCCATTGGTTTCGTTGGTGATGTAGGTGGCGGCTGCATCATACTGTTTGTTGTAGACGCCCAGGACCCCAGTTTCATGCGCACCGGAAAATGGGATGGCACCAAAATAGGTTTTCGGGTCAAAGCCTTGCTTTGCCAGATTGAAGTAGGGAACGGCGTAGCCAGATGTGGAATCCGGGTCGGCAAAGGCCAGGGTTTTGCCTTTCAGGTCTTCCAGCGTTTCAATGCCGCTGTCGCAGCGAACCGCGACCACTGAGTAGTAGCCTGTGGAGCCATCTTTCTGAAGCCGGGAGACCAGCGGAACAACACCGCTATCGGTTTCGGTATAGGCTGCCGCATACGAGGACGAGCCAAAAAAAGCGAATTCGATCTGGTCAGCGGCAATAGCCTGGATCACCCCGTCGTAGGACCCTGCGGTGAAGATTTCGACTTCCACGCCAAGCTCGTTTTCAAGATACTTTTCGAACGGGGTGTAGCGCGCGATCCTGTCTTTTTCATTTTCGCCGGACAGAATGCCGAACTTGATGGTCTTGTACTGATCTTTCCAGCTTTCCGACATTGCCGGGGAGGCTGCGAGGACGACAGCAGAAACTGCTGCAGCGAAGATGGCCTTCATCGTAGTGGCTCCTTTGATGCCGGGATTTCCGGCGGTTGACACGGCATCTGCCGTTTCGAGTTTGCGAAAGCGATGCTTCACCTCCGCGGATTTCAGGTTCCGACGGCTTTGATTTTCTGGTGATGTGAGCCGGAAGAAATCGACGTCGAAGTCACGGCTTCGTTGAAGTCAGCGGCAAGTTCGCCGGTACCGTAAATTTCTCTGACTTTTTCACTGGTCAATGCTTCCGGAGCGCCGTCAAACCGCACTTGTCCAGCTCGCATTGCGATAATGCGGTCGCAATAGGCGCGCGCCGTGTCGAGTGTGTGCAGATTGACCAGAACAGTAAGACCATCGGCCCGATTGATTTCCCGAAGCGCATCCATGACACGTGTCGCATTCGCCGGATCGAGCGAGGCGATGGGCTCATCTGCGAGCATGATGCGCGGGTTCTGAACAAGAGCCTTGGCAATCGCAACTCTTTGCTGCTGTCCGCCAGACAATGTCCCTGCGCGCTGCAGGGCTTGAGGAACCAAATCCAGCCGGTCCAGTGCTTCTATGGCACGAACACGGTCTTCTTCGGTAAATGAGCGCGTCATCGAACGCAGGAGGCCAGTGCGGGCTATCCGGCCCACCATGACATTGGTCAGGACATCCATACGCTCGATGAGATTGAATTGCTGGAAAATCATTGCACAGGATGCTCTCCAGAGCCGGAGCTCCCGGCCACGCAAGGCCGTGACATTCTGATTTTCGTAGACAATTGCCCCCTGGCTTGGATCGGTCAGCCGATTGATCATCCGCAGCAGCGTGGATTTACCAGCGCCTGAACGACCAATAACGCCGACCATCTGGCCCTTTGGAATAACGAGAGACACCGCATCGACCGCGGTCATGTCCCCAAACTGTTTGGAAAGCTGTTCAACCAGTAACATTGACCCCTCCGGAAAACGGAGTGCCAACTAGCAATAAATCTAGCGATTTAGATGTCTAAACGGTAATAGTTTTATGAAAAATCAAATATGTATCTCAGATTTTGTTTCCCGGTTAAATAATAAATCAAATGAATATAATGAAAAAATCAAAATTTTTTTGGATATACTCATTTTAGAATAATTGAGTACGTCAAAAATCACAGACTTCTACATAAAAGCGTCATATTATTCGGCGAGCGCAGTTCCGTGATAAGCCAATCGCCGGAACCTGCAGCTGCGATCCGCAACCAAATTGCGGCTTGGGACATTCACGACGTACCACTTGGCTGCGCTTTGCATTGGTTCAGGTCTCTGGCCCGTTGACGTTATCTAGGCTGGACGCGCTGTTGCTGAGGTTTCTATTGTTGCTTCGGGCTTGTGGCCAAGCGATCGCTGGAAGGCACTGATTCTGGCTTGGATATCACCGGCTGGTACAGCTGCGGAACAGAAATATCCCTGAATTCCGTCACACCGATGTGCGGCTGTCAGCGCATATTCGCCAGCCGTTTCGGCCCCCTCGGCAATAATTCTGAGGCCCAGGCTGCGTCCGAGCCCGACAATTGCCTGGAAGAGTTGTTCCTTCTGCTCGTGCCGATCGGCATGGGTCAGAAAAGCTCTATCAATTTTCAACTCCTGGAACGGCAAACGATGGAGATAGGTCAGTGAGGAGTATCCAGACCCGAAGTCATCGAGAGACAGCTGAACTCCAATTTTCTGCAGTTCCGACAAGATATTCAAAACGAGCTTTTCGCTGGTGTCGACAAAGACATTCTCGGTGACCTCCAGACACAGATGGTTTGCCGGTACCCCATAGGTTTGGAGAGTTCGTTTGACCGTCTTGGCGAAATTTGTCTGGCGGAATTGCAATGGTGACACGTTGACAGAGATCTGGCGGAAATCGAAGCCGGAGTGTGTCCAATGAGCCGCCTGTTTGCAGGCTTCATTAAGAACATATTGGCCCAACTCGAGAATAAGCCCTGTCTTTTCCGCGATCGGAATGAATTCATTTGGCGGAATAAAGCCGCGCGTCTCGTGGGGCCAGCGGATCAGGGCCTCCAGTCCGATCAGTTTGCCTTGCTGGGGGCAGACCTGCGGCTGATAAAAAAGCTGAAGCTGGTGGGTTTTGAGCGCGGCCCGCAATAGTGTCTCCGTCAGCATTTCTGCCTGGAGCCGTTCGTTCAAGGGCGCGCTAAAGAACTTGTATTTTGGCGCATCGCCCTCCTTGGCGGAGCGAAGTGCAAGACCTGCGACCCTATGGGCTGTTTCTGCGTCGATTGCGTCCGATGGCAGAAGTGCAATACCGATGCTCGGTTCGACACGAATATCGCCCTCTTCCAGCAGGAATGGGGCTGAAAGCATGTCGATGGCCTGCTTGGCGTAGTCTTCGGCAATTGCGCCCTTGCTGTCGAAGGGCAGCAAAATACAAAAGTCATCAGCGGAGATACGGGCGATCTGTGCGCTCGGTCCAAAGATGTTGGTAAGACGCGCATAGGCTTGCAGCAGGACCCGGTTACCGACCTGCTGCCCAAAAGCATCGTTGATCTTGGAAAACCCATTGAAATCCAGGTGAATCAAAGAAGCGGAGTAAGCACCTGTTCGCGCTTGCTGAAGCGCTGCGTTGAGATCTGCAAAATAACGCGCCCGGTTTCCGGCAGTTGTCACAGGATCGATATAGGCGAGCTTGTGAAGCTTGTCCTGGAGATCCGTCACACGTTCAAGTCCATGCGCCAGGTCGCCGATTTCGTCCTGACGGTCGGAGTAGGGGATCTTGTCGGGTTGTTTGCCGTTGGCAATCTCTTCTGCTGTTCCGGCAAGAACGCTTAAGGGCCGCAACTCAAGTCGAAGCAAAAGGCCGCCAATCAGCGCCGTTCCTGTCAGCACGATGATGACGGCGGACATTATCCTGGTCTTAAGCCTGTTTTCCGCTTTCGTCAGCGCATCAACGGGTCCGACATCGACCGCAAACGCGCCCTGAATGCTGTCGTCGGAATTCAGGATCGGAATTGCATAGGCCAGTCTTTCACGGCCCTGAAGCGGAATTTTGCCTTGGAAGGATTGTCCTGCGACAAGATTGGAATAGGCAGAATTGCGCAAATCGATGACTGCGGATCTTGTCGTTTCACTCTTCGCATCGGAGATATCCTCTGCGAAGTGCGTGAATTCCATTGTTTTCTCAGACCATCTGAAGAGGTTTGCGGACCCCTGGATAGAGTGGCTGATGGTGCCAAGGAGTTGACTCAGATCCCTGTCTGAACCCAGTTGTGCGGTCGCCGGGTCCTGAATGACCCTCAATGAGATCGGGTTGCCTGCGTCGTCAAACACAGGGTGGAACAAACTGGAAGTGCCAAGGTCCAAAATGGCAACTGCTTCTCGAGCGGTGCGTTCTATCCGGTCGGTCGCGATCAGTGTTGATGTTCTGGTGAGTTCGAAATAACTCAATCCAGCCACCAGACCCACGCTGCAAAGGACTGGTATTACCAGTACGATGCTGATCCGAAGGACAATTGAACGTGGACCCAGTCTGCTTATTTCCGCAATCCCTTGTAATAATTCCCGCATAAAGAGTTTTCTGGCTTCAAGCACGCAAAAGTATGCCTCAATAGCTACGAAATTCTGAACGGGACTGCATAAACTGGCCGATATCGGGAATAAGTGATCACTCTTTGAGGAGGCACAGGAAACCAGCACTTCGAAGGCATCACGGATCGAAAGCGCGCGTCCGTAGGCGTGGATCTTTCCGGTTACGTTTTTTTCCGGCCATTGGAAAATTGCGCGAAAGGGGTTAGGACGGACAGTCTGTGTGTTATCACGAGGCAGTTGCCGCCCAGTCCAGCGGTTTTCGGGAAGACCATTTTTTGATTTCTCTCAGACCAGTATTGAATGTTCTCGGGTTTCTCTATGTCGGTCTGGCAACCGCCATGCTCATCCCGGCCATTGTGGACGTTGCTCAGAAAAACGCCGATTGGCAGGCATTTGTATTTTCTGCGCTGTTGACTGGCATGGTTGGCATGCTGCTGTCATTAGCCGTCGGCGGGTCGCTCAGACAGGGCCTCGATACCCGCCAGACCTTCATTCTGACGACTTTGGCCTGGTCTACACTGCCAGCCTTTGGGGCTCTGCCTTTCCTGTGGCTCGGCATTGGCTATGCCGACGCGGTTTTTGAGGCTGTTTCCGGATTTACGACAACCGGATCCACGGTTCTGACGGGGCTGGATGGCCTGCCGCCCGGTCTTCTTGTCTGGCGCTCCATCATGCAGTGGATGGGCGGGGTCGGCATCATCGTTATGGCAATCGTTCTTTTGCCGTTCCTCCGGATTGGTGGAATGCAGCTGTTTCAGAGCGAGAATTCCGACAGATCCGAGAAAATCGTAAGCCGATCCGTAGAACTGATCCGCTTGCTCGGACTTGCCTATCTGTTCCTCACATTCCTTTGCATCGTTTCATACCTTGCAACCGGAATGGAGCTCTTCGATGCCTTCAATCACGCGCTCACCACAATTGCAACGGGTGGCTATTCGACACACGATCAGTCCTTCGGCTATTTCACCAACCCGGCGTCAGGGTGGGTTGCTATCGTCTTCATGGTGATCGGTGCCTTGCCGTTTGTTCTGATCATTCAGGCTTTGCGTGGCCATCCGCTACAGCTCTGGCGTGACCCGCAGGTAAGGGCATTGCTCGGGTTTCTTGCGGTGGTCTCGTTGACGCTTACCGTTTATCTCGGCGTCAACATGCGTTTTCCGTTCGATGAAGCGTTGCTCAGAGCCACGTTTAACGTCGTTTCAATCGTGACCGGCACTGGCTATGCCCTTGGTGACTTCTCGCAATGGGGTGCGCCAGTTGTCGGGATTGCGCTGCTCTTGATGTTTGTCGGTGGTTGCACGGGATCGACCACCGGTGGGATCAAGATGTTCCGCTTTCTGGTGTTCTTTGGCACTGTGCGGGCACATTTGCGCCGTATGGTTCGACCTCACAGGATCATGTCGGAAGAATATGGCGGTACGCGACTGACACCGGAGCTCTCGTTTTCGGTTCTGGCCTTTCTTGTTGTCTATATGGGCTCGGTCGGCATCATCACCGTCGCCTTGTCGTTCTTTGATCTTGATCTGGTGACAGCAGTATCAGCCGCGGCAACATCTGTCGGCAATGTCGGCCCGGGTTTGGGGCCGGTGATTGGCCCAGCCGGGCATTTTGCGCCGCTGCCGGATGGAGCCAAGTGGCTGCTGTCATTTGCCATGTTGCTGGGGCGTCTTGAACTCTTCACGGTTCTCGTTCTTCTTGATCCGGATTTCTGGTCCAAGTGACCCGTCAGAAGCGCGTTGCTTCCAGACATTTAAGGAACTTACGGGATGAAATTTTCCGCCCCCTTGGTCAGCGGTCGACTTGTCAAACGGTACAAGCGTTTTTTGGCAGATGTCATTCTGGATGACGATGGCGGTGAGGTGACAGCGCATTGTGCCAATCCCGGCTCGATGCTTGGACTGAAGGAACCTGGTTCCAAAGTCTGGCTGTCGCTTTCTGACAATCCCAAGCGCAAGCTCAAATTTTCCTGGGAAGTTATCGAGGCAGACGGTGCCTTGGTCGGCATCAACACGTCACATCCCAACAAATTGGTTGAGGAGGCCCTTGAAGACGGCCGCATTGACGCTTTGACCGGTTTCAAAACCCTGCGTAGGGAAGTGAAATACGGCAAGAAATCAAGGATTGACTTGCTTCTAGAAGCCGAAGATGGATCAAAGACCTATGTCGAGGTCAAAAACGTTCATCTGATGCGCAAGCCAGGGCTTGCCGAGTTTCCGGACAGTGTCACTGCCAGAGGTGCCAAGCACCTTGCAGAACTTGCCGACATGGTTGCTGAAGGTCACAAGGCGGCGATGGTTTTTCTCGTGCAACGTCCGGACTGTGATCGTTTAAACCTAGCCGCCGATATCGACCCGACCTACGCGGCAGCGTTTGAGGCTGCCAGCAATGCCGGTGTCGAGGCCTACGCGATCGGTTGCGACGTTTGCCTGGACGGCATTGATGCAGTCAAGCCGGTTAAAATCGAAATTTGAGCAAGGCCCGGCGAGATCCGCTCAAGCCTGGCGGACAACGATAGGTGTCCCATCGGGTACGCGGTTGTAGAGATCTATGACGTCCTGTTGGAGCAGCCGAACGCATCCTGAGGACACAGCCTTGCCAATTGACCAGGTTTCCGAGGTGCCGTGCAAGCGGTAGAGCGTATCTTTGTTGCCTTCAAAAATGTAAAGCGCTCTTGCACCAAGGGGGTTCTCCAGTCCGGGCTGCATGCCATTGCGGAACTCCTCGAGTTCCGGTTCCCGAGCAATCATTTCCGCTGGAGGCGTCCAGGTAGGCCATTCTCTTTTGTATTGGATTCGAGCTCTGCCTCCCCAGGAAAAGCCCGCCCGCCCAATGCCAACGCCATATCGCATGGCCTTGCCGTTTTCCATGGTCAGGTACAAAAAACGGTTTGGCGTATCGACAACTATTGTTCCTGCCGGTTCCGGCGAGGAATAGTCGACAAGGCGTCTATAGTAGGCCGGGTCTATCTTGCTGAGATCGACTGCGGGAATAGGAAACCGCTCCTGAGGCATAGCCCGGTACATCTGCAAATATTCCGGCGGAATGCGTCGACCTGCCTGGGGAAGTGTGTCTGAGGGTGAAGACTGCAGAGGCAATCTGCCTGTCCGGCTGCCAGAAGAGCATCCGGCGACCAGGGCAGCCGTGGCAGAGGCGAGAAACAGGCGTCGATTCAGCATTCCAGATCCCAAAAAATATACGACCAAATCAGTTTGGTCTGAGAGCAGCGTTCGGCTGACTGACCCATCGCGTTGACAGGAACTTGAAACCACTCGGGGCGTAGCCTGTCTTTGTGACGTTGTCAGATGCAGAACGACCGGCCAGATGTTTCGTCTGACCGGCCGCATGCAGCGTTATGAAGATTTTTCAGGCGGAATAGTGGCGCTGGCATCACCTTCCGGTGAGAAGCAGCGCAAATGTGTTCATCTTCTCAGAGTGTGTCTTTTGGGCCGCGATCAGCCCGCTGTATCCTTGGAGAGCGGCGGTTGGAACTGCCAGCCCATGTCCCAAGGGAAGTAGATCCAGGTGTCCTGGGACACTTCAGTGATGAAGGTGTCGACCATGGGCACGCCAACAGGCTTGGCATAGACGGTCGCGTAGTGCGCCTTGGGAAGCATTTCACGCACGACCTTCAGTGTCTTGCCCGTATCAACGAGATCATCGATGACAAGGACGCCGCTGCCTTCACCTTCTTCAAGATCAACCACCTTCGGATCGATCGGTTTGATGACCTGCAGCTGACCTTGGTTGTCATAGTCGTGATAAGAGGCGATGCAGACTGTCTCGATTGTCCGAATTCCGAGCTCGCGCGCAACGATCCCGGCGGGGACCAGTCCACCGCGGGTGATGCAGACAATCGCCTTCCATTCACCTTCGCTGGAGAGCCGCCAGGCCAGTGCGCGGGAATCTCTGTGAAACATGTCCCAGGAGACCGGGAATGCTTTGTTTTGTGCAGGGTTTTCCATGTCTTGTCCTTCAGATTATCCCGAAAGTTCGGCAACTGCCTGGGCCACATCTTTGGTCGCGGCCAGCAGGACGTCTTCATCACGTGAGCGGATAACGATCTGTGTGGTAAATTTGCCTTCAGAGGCCTTGGGGTAGGAACCGATCAAAGTTTGCGGATGAGCATCCTGAATGGCCGACAATCGCTCCGCGATGCGGCTTTCAGGCATGTCCGCGGAGACCGTTTCCGACATCATTTTCTTGCCTGTCGTCAATGTCGGTGCGATTGCGTCCAT
The DNA here is from genome assembly GCF_009363435.1 of Labrenzia sp. THAF82. GTDB lineage: Bacteria > Pseudomonadota > Alphaproteobacteria > Rhizobiales > Stappiaceae > Roseibium > Roseibium porphyridii. The sequence goes on from NZ_CP045354.1 coordinate 2,964,318, forward strand.
CATGGCCTGCATGATCGACGGAACTCCGGCCATTACATGCACATTTCCGATTTTGAAACCGGGTGCCTTGGAAACCTTGTTTTCTATCAGTTCCGCGCCTTCCGGAATGCGCGCCATGCGCTGACGGGCTGGTGTGAACTGACCCGGTGCATAGTGGCTTTCAAGCAGAGCGACCGCTCGCGGATCAAGGTTCAACGGAACTCCAAAAGCTTTGGCGATGCTCTCAGCGGTTATGTCGTCATGGGTTGGGCCGATGCCTCCTGAAGTGAAGACATACGTGTATTTGGCACGCAATGCATTGATAGCGTTGACGATTTCGTCAGTTTCGTCCGGAACGATGCGGGCTTCTTTCAGGTCTATACCAATCGACGTCATATAGTCGGCAACGAAGCCGATATTCTTGTCCTTGGTTCGACCGGACAGGATCTCATCCCCGATGACCAGAAACGCAGCGGTTACAACGTCATCTGCCTGCTGGCCGGTCATCTTGAGCACTCCCTGACACATGAATGGGGATTGGCTTTAGCCCAGCTTGTAGTCAGGCTCAAGCAAAAGCCTTCGTTATCGCTCGGGTGTCCAGCCATAAATGTCATCATATCGGGCCGCCAAAGCCTCTGGCTTCGACCATCTGAGGAAGGTGTCGCGGGCAAATGCGGGTATGCCGGATAGATGAAAAGTCCTTGCGTTGCCTGACGCTGTTTCCTGAACCCTTTTGACGCGCGGTTTCCGTTCCCTTTCAAAAGCTCTGAGCGCCGCGGGCACATTTTCCACGTCTGCGGGCAGGTGTTTGGCCAAAATCGCCGCGTCTTCGATAGCCATGCCTGCACCCTGAGCCATATAGGGCAGCATCGCATGTGCGGCATCACCCATCAGGGCCAGATGGCCATGGGTCCAGGGTCCTGAGGCATCAACGCTGCACAGCGCCCACTTCAGCCAGGTTTCAGAAGCCTTCAGGAGGTTCCTGACGTCTGCCGGCCAATTCTTGAAAACCCGAAGTACGGTTTCTTTTTCTTCCCTGGCGGACCAGGTTTCGTCCTGCCAGGCTTCTTCGGCAAGTGCGACGATATTGAGTTCGCGTCCGCCGCGGATCGGGTAGTGGACGAGATGAGAGTTCTTGTGCAGCCACAGGCCGGAATCGCCAGACCAGCGAGCTGGCAACTTGTCGAGCGGAATAGTGGCCCGGTAGGCGACTTGACCGCTAAAGTGCGCGTTTTGGTGCGCCGGAACGAGTTTGCGGGTCTTCGACCATACGCCATCGGCACCGATGAGTGCCTTGCAGTCCAGGTTCCCATTGATCTCGTCTGTCTGATAGATGCAGACGAGATGCCCGTAAGGGGAAGGCGACAGATCGAGAATCTCAGCTCCAAGCCGCAGATCGATACCAGGCGTTTGATGCACTTTCTCCAAAAGAGCACGTTGGAGGTCTGCCCGGTGAATAACCCAGAAGGGTTGGCCATGGCGTTGTTCGAGATAGGTGCCCAGCCTCACTCTGGCCAACTGCCGACCGGTTTCTCCAGACCAGAGCCTCAAGTTTTCTGGCGCGTACGCCGTGGCTTTCAAAGAACTGAGAACATCAAGTCTGTCCAATACGGAGCAGGCATTGGGTGAGAGTTGCAACCCGGCGCCGACTTCGGAAAGCTCGCGTGCCTTTTCCATAACGATAACGCTGTGCCCGTTTTGCCTCAGGGCGAGAGCGGCGGTGAGGCCGCCGATTCCGGCTCCTGCAATCATGACCGGATGGGACGCGTCGTTATGGGTGCTCATCTAGGCGCTTTGACGTTAGGCGGCGGCTGGTGTCCAGCTGCAATCTGATGGGGAAGACTCTCTGGCCTGCAATGTACTGTCAAACTTGTAAAGCGTTGAGCAGTAGGGGCAAACCACCTCGTTTTCGCTGCCCATATCCAGAAAGACATGAGGATGATCAAAGGGAGGATTTGCGCCGATGCACATGAATTCGCGTGCACCAATCGCAACGGAATCATGTCCACTGGTGTTCTGGAAATGCGGGACGACCTGATCCGCCATTGTCACTTTCCTTTTCGTTTCCGAGCTTCGCGCCGGATATCAAGTTTTGCGAACCATATCCATTCGCAATGCAAAAGGGTAGTGGCACGTCGCCGCGATCCACGGCGTCATGTTGTCCTTCTGCTGTCGGCCGCAATTCGGCTTTGCCAACCAAGGCCAAACACCTTAATCTGGTCGATAAATGCATATTCCGTTTACGTAAGGGTTATTTCTTTTATGCCAAAGTTCGAGTATGACGGCGTCCGGATTTCCTATTTGGATGAGGGAGAAGGCGATCCCATTCTCCTGATTCACGGGTTTGCCTCCAACAAACATGTCAACTGGAAGTATCCAGGTTGGGTGGATCTGCTTGTGAAAGACGGACGTCGTGTGATTGCGCTCGACAACCGGGGCCATGGAGAGAGCCAGAAATTTTATGACCCCAGCGCCTACGGAGCTCCGGTGATGGCCGAAGATGCAAGACGTTTGCTCGATCATCTCGGGATCGCGCAAACGGATGTCATGGGATACTCGATGGGAGCACGCATCTCGGCGTTTCTGACACTTAATCATCCCAAGAGGGTCCGGCGTGCGGTGTTCAGTGGGTTGGGATACGGGATGATCGCCGGTGTCGGCGACCCGGAGCCAATTGCATCGGCATTGGAGACGGACCGGATACAGGACATCGTTGATCGCTCCGGCCGCGCTTTCCGGGCCTTTGCCGAGCAAACAGGATCCGACCGACGGGCGTTGGCGGCCTGCATGCGTTCGTCGCGTCAGAAAATCAGCGAAGAAGATGTTTCACGAATTGAACGGCCCGTGCTGGTTGCCGTAGGAACGGAAGATGAGATCGCCGGATCGCCCCAGAAACTGGCCGCACTCATTCCCCATTCCGATGTCCTTGAGATACCGGGACGCGATCACATGGTCGCTGTCGGAGATAAGGTACACAAACAGGGTGTCCTTGCTTTCTTGCACAACGTAGAGGCCTGACCGGCTGGAGACAGGCAATCAGAGAGATCAAATGAGTTCGAAACGGGTCGAGTTCCAAGGCGCAGAAGGCAACAAGCTGGTTGCCGATTTTTACGGCGAGGGCCAAGTGCCCGTAGTCATGTTGCATGGCGGCGGGCAGACCCGTCATTCCTGGGACGCAGCTTCAGAACGCATTGCCGGGCTTGGCCACCCTGTCTATTCAATCGATCAACGTGGCCACGGGGAAAGCAGCTGGGTCGGCAGCGGAAATTATGCGTTCGCTGACTTTGCAAAGGATCTGGCTGCGGTTACGTCGCAAATCCAAGACAAACACCACGCCAAGCCAGTTGTGGTCGGAGCATCTTTGGGAGGGTTTGCAGGCATGCTCTCCGAGGGGCAGGTAAATCCAGGAGGGTTGGCGGCACTTGTTCTGGTCGACATTACACCCCGTATTGATATGGGCGGTGTCAGCAAGATCATCGGGTTCATGGGAGACCGAGTTGAACAGGGGTTTGCCAGCGTCGAAGAAGCTGCGGATGCGATAGCAAGATATCTTCCAAACCGCTCAAGACCCAAGGATTTGTCGGGGCTTTCAAAGAACCTTCGGCTTCATGATGACGGCCGCTACCGGTGGCATTGGGACCCGGCCTTCCTGAAATCGAAACAGGGGCAGACACCTGACGAAGTGGCTGCGACCCAGGAAGACTTTTTGACGGCGGCGGGCAACCTTTTGCTGCCTGTGCTGTTGATCAGGGGGCAGAATTCAGAGCTTGTCTCCATGGAACACGTCCAAGAATTTCAGGCTCTTGTGCCTCATGCTCAATTCTCTGACATCCGCGATGCAGGCCATATGGTTGCAGGAGACAAGAACGACGTCTTTGCGTCCGCCGTTGAGGATTTCCTATTGACGCTGAAGGCTGATGCCGAGCCTGTTTGATTTCCAGAAGCAAATGAAATCATCACCTTGGCAGGAGTTTCTTCCAAAGTGATTCAGACAGCATCAAAGCGTTCTGGCTTGCTCTAGACCCCCTTGAACACTGGTGCGCGCTTTTCCAGGAATGCGCGGTATCCCTCTTTGTAGTCGGCACTGTCGATGCATGTTTGTGCGTCTTGGAGTGCAGTTTGAAGGTCACGCGTTTCCTCCGGACGATTGAGCAAGGCAATCGCGCCTTTGGCGGCCTTTAGCGACAAAGGGGCATTGGCACACAAACTGTCCGTCAGCTTCGAGATGCGTTCATCAAGACTTCCATCTTCAACCATTTCATTGATCAGGCCGATCTGGAGCGCTCTTTCAGCGGATATGCGTTCACCGGTGAAAAGCAATTGCTTGGCGTTGGATGCAGATATGGCTTCAAGAAGATCTCCCAGCGCTTCCGGCGGATAGGCCAGGCCCAACTTGGCTGCGGGAATGCCAAAAAAAGCAGAGCGCGATGCCAAACGAAGATCACAGGCGAGGGCAACGCCCAGGCCGCCGCCCAGACACGGCCCTTCGATCGCTGCGACAACGGGAATATCCAGCGCCTTCAATGCTTTAAAGGCTGCCACGTTGATGTTGTCGTAGTGTTTGGCGGCCTCTGGCGTTGACCTGATGGCCTCGAATTCCGAAATATCTGCGCCGGCACAAAAATCTCTTCCACCTGCACCTTTGACGACGCACACCCGAATGTCGGGACTTTCGGCAAGTTCTGCCAATAGCTCGGGGATCCTGCTCCAGGCCGCCAGGGGAAGTGCGTTCTTGCGGTCGGGTGCGTTTATGAGGAGTTCAGCAACGTGCCCGCGCACAACCAAAAGCGGATTGTCGGATTGAGTTGGTTTTGCGGAATTGTCTGGCATTGGCACTCCAATAGACATGGCAGATCGAACCGGTGACCGGAAATTGAATTAATTCCAGGTTCATAAAAGGGTTTCATATCTGATATCAGGAAGTTTCATTTGGGAATATCAGTCGTCAGTCCTATTTTAGAACTTCAGCCGCAAGGCACCGTAATGACGGCTTGAAAAGGAGACAGGCCATGTCGGCACCGATCAGCAAGTCCGGCTTGAAACAAGTTCCGACCCACGATCCGGTCTGGCAGCAATTGCGAGACGAAGCTCAGGCGATGGTTACAGCGGAGCCCGCTCTATCGTCCTTTGTGTATGAGACCGTTCTAAATCATGACAGCCTGGAAGAGGCTGTTCTTCACCGGCTTGGCGACCGGCTTGGTCGGGATATCGTTTCTGCTTCCCTCATTCGGCAGACCTATCTGGAAGCGCTCGCGGACGAACCGGAACTCGCCAAGATCTTCCGGGTGGATATCGTTGCGGTGTTCGATCGCGATCCTGCATGTTTCCGCTATCTGGAGCCCGTGCTCTATTTCAAGGGCTTTCACGGGCTGCAGACACACAGACTTGCCAACTGGCTGTGGCGCAAGGGGCGTCGGGATTTTGCTCTTTATCTGCAAAGTCGCGCATCAGAAGTCTTTCAGATTGACATTCATCCGGCAGTTCCGGTCGGACGCGGGATTTTCATCGACCATGGCACTGGCATCGTTGTTGGTGGCACTGCAGTGATCGGAGATGATGTCTCTATTTTGCAGGGTGTTACGCTCGGCGGTACAGGAAAAGAAGGCGGCGATCGTCATCCCAAAATTCGCCACGGCGTTCTTTTGGGAGCAGGGGCCAAAGTCCTCGGCAACCTGGAGATAGGTCACTGCTCGCGTATCGCGTCGGGATCCGTCGTCCTGTCAGACGTGCCACCGAATACCACTGTCGCGGGTGTGCCGGCCAAGATTGTCGGTAAAGCCGGGTGTCCCGAGCCAGCCCGCAGCATGAATCAGTTGCTGAGCGAGGGCTCTTGATAAAGGGTGTTCATTTTTTGGCATTCTTCGATCAGGAAGACGGGGATAGCGGGCGGAATTCCTTTTGTATTTCCGCCCTGTCCTGTAGGGTCCGCGCCAGATATTTTTTCCAAAGTACCAACAGGAGAGCCCTGTGAAGCCCGACGAAATCCGCAAGATTGAAGCTTATCTGCAATCGAAATTTGAACTGGCAAGCCTTCAGGTTCGTGCACGTCCGCGAAAGGACGATAGCGCTGAAGTCTATATCGGCGAGGAGTTCATCGGCGTGATTTTCAGGGACGATGAAGATGAGGACCTGAGCTGGAATTTCCAGATGGCGATCCTGGAAATCGACCTGGAAGATGTCTGAGATCGCTTGATCAGAACACGACCTGTCAAAAGGCGGCATCCTGAGGGATTGTCGCCTTTTTTGTTTCAATGCGCCGGTTGCTATCGGTTATCGGGCTTTGAAGCTATCGATTTTCAAAAGCACGGCTCGGTCAAGACGTCGCCAGTCTGACAAGAGAGACCTGTCAAACGAATACCGCAGGTCAAGCCCGGAGGAGAACTGTACCGCGCGGTGGCAGGTGGCCTTCGAAGTTGAGCTTTGCTGGCGGCATCTGGCGATAAATCCGTTTTGTTTTGAAGGGTCATAGACGATCATGTCTGACCGCTTGCCACCTAGGCGGGACAGGTTGAGAAGTTTGAGGCCTCCTGGGCCGGACAGTTCACCACCCCGCGCAAGTCGTCTGTAAAACGGATCCAGTCGCGCACGCAGACTTTCGCGGCCTGGATTGTGTTCAAGCTCGATCCGGATCATCTCGTCACCCAAGAGGCTGCTTCCGCTGGTATGCGGCCCCAGACCGGGCCATGTCATTGCAAGCCGGACATAATTGGACGACGAAGGCTGTTCGAGCAGGTTTCTGCGTTGACTGATCACGTAATCAGGAGGGACTACGAACCCGGTTGGTCCAATGGCTATCTGGATCGGTTCAGCAGGAATGCTTCCCATCATATGCAAGTGATCTGCCCAAAAGCGGACACGTTCAAAGATATAGGCTGCAGCCAAAAGACAAATGGCCACAGACAGGTAGGTGAATATGCGTGAGCGGTTGCCAATGGGCTCTGGCAGCGTAACTGGGATCAACGGCCCAACTCCGCGAGGCGCATTGCACTGATCTGGCACACAATGTCCCGAAGCGAAACAATTGTCCCGCAATAGGAATGGTGAGGGACCGGCATGGCCGGCCGATTTTCAGGGTTTTCGCCCATTCGGCTTTCCGGCACGGTGTTTGCACTTGACCGTTTAGTATTTCTTAATCACTTTCCTGCCTGGAAGGTTAACAAGGGGTTAATGGGCGTGTTGTTGGACCTACTTCTCGTTGGATACATCGCGAGTGCCGGCTTTGTGGCGGCAGGAGTCCTCGGCAGTCTTTACCAGCTTGTCACCAAAGAGCCCCCGAAGTTCAACTTCGGCGGAGAAGGGTTTTTGAGCTTTCTGACCGGCATTACTCTTTGTGTGTTTGCCGGACCCTTCATCATCATGCGAAACGCCATCCGCGGACGCAGAATTGAGAAACGTCCACTGGGCTGGCTTGTGGCTTCGTCAACGATTGCAGGCATGTGGAGTGTCTGTTCGGGTGTGATGGTGATGAATGTCGCGCTCATTGTGGCTGGGTTCTAAGACTGATGACCCTCTACGCACTCGAAGGACGTGTTCCCAGTTTTCCTGAAAGCGAAGCTTATTGGGTGGCTCCAAGTGCAGTCCTGATTGGGGACATTCGTCTTTCAGAAGAGGCGAGCGTCTGGTTCGGCGCCATCTTGCGCGGCGACAATGAGCCGATCAGCGTTGGTGAAAGATCAAACGTGCAGGACGGGTGCGTTTTCCATACGGATATGGGGTTCCCGCTGACAGTTGGAGCTGACTGTACTATCGGCCACAATGCGATCCTGCATGGCTGCACGATCAAGGACAATTCCCTGATCGGTATGGGAGCCACTGTACTGAATGGTGCCGTCATCGGGTCCAATTGCATCATAGGAGCGAATGCTCTCATAGGTGAGGGCAAGGTGATCCCTGACAACTCGCTCGTGGTTGGAATTCCGGGGAAAGTCGTTCGCGAACTTCCACCGGAAGCAGCTGCGGACATAACCAAGTCCGCTGAAGGCTATGTCCGCAATTGGCAACGGTTCAAGGCGGGCCTTTCCGAGACCTGATTCACGGTTTCTGGTTTCCGGTACATCTTTATCCCGACCGTAAAAGGAACGGGAACCGGCCTGCGGGGGGCGGGCCGGTTCCCTGGATCCGGTCGTGGTAGGGATGGGGAGGGTGGGGACGCGACCGGATCGTCCAAGTAGGCGCAACGTCAAATGCAGCGCCAATCCCAATCCTTGCGGTCTCCTGCTGTTGCAGGGCTGACCGTGTTACCTGGAGACGCTGCTGACAGTTGTCACACGCGTATCCGCTATGCCTGTCCAGGCTACAGGTGAGCTGGCGGACTGACGTTTGATGTAGCGATAAGGCGTCGAGTACCAGGGCAACACCGCTTCGATCTGATTGTCGAGGATCATGTCCCCATGATCCGTCCGGACCGTCAGGACAGCATGACCAGAGTTCTGAACGTCTTTCGCGACCGTGATCAGAAGAGCGCTCTTGGGCCAACCGGCCTCCATCAGCACGCGTTGCTTTTCCAGAACGTATTCTTCGCAGTCTCCGTAACCGTTGACCGGATAGGACCAATGCTCTTCCTTGCCGAAGAGATCGTTGTCCGTCATCGGTTTCACTCTGCGGTTGACCTCGGCGTTGACGGCAATGAGTTGCTGCCAGAGCTCTTCATTGAGCTGTACGACGACAGGGTCATAGCTTTCACGAGGACAGGCCCAGCCATTGTCCTGACAAAACTGTTTGTGTCCGATCGGCGCTTTCACGGACTTCTTCATGTCCATGAACCGGCCGGGATCAGCGTTTGCAGAGGTCCCAGCTGCAAATGCGCTCATCAACAAAGTAGAGGTGAACAAGATATTCCGAAGTAATTTCATCGTAACGCCCTCCCCAAGGCTGACGCAACGATGACCCAATGCTTTTTACTTCGAGAAAATTGTCAAAGTAAAAAGCTAAATGTATTTGATGATTGTTTGAGTTTGTTTTTATTATTATTTGAGCTTTATTTAAATAAAACTTGATTCAAAATTAGCTAAAATTGTATCTAAGTCCTGCAAGTCATTGTGAAAGAGATGTTTTTGGTTGCAGCAGCAGGGAGCTTTCTTTCAAGCGGCCGGCGGCAAAACAGTGCCACGAGAGTTGAAAGCAGCGCCAACGGCGCGATCCACGACCCCAAAAAAAGTCAAAAAAACTTGCAACAAACGACCAGGCTTTGGCCGAAGAGCAAAAAACCGCGCTCAAATGAGCGCGGTCTCAATGACTTGCAAAGAAGATTTGGAGGATCAGTTCTCTTCGGGAGCCGAGATGTGATGTTCGAGCAGTTCACGGCTTTGAACCGCCGCGAACTCAACCGCGATTCCACCTTCGATCTTGCGAACCACGCGCGCGTACATTTTGCCAAGCGTGATGCCATCACCCATTTCCGGCAGAATATCAGTGGCAATCGCCGCACCCGACAAAGAAACGTCGATAATGCGGCAGACATGCTCGGAGCCGTCCGGGAGAATCATCTTTGTCATTGGGTTCTTGGGAACGAACCGATCGTGGCGACGATCTTCGGGAAGGTTCAATTCGTCTCTGTTGGCAAGCCAGGTCAAGACGTTGGCAATCTTGTCGCGTTTTCGGACAGTGTTTCGCAACTCGACCGCAAATCCGCCGTCGATCAGTCGGGAAATGCGACCTTCGACACGGCTCAAATGATCGAGATATGCAACGACGCGCTCACCGACCTGGCCGGTCACCGGCGTAATCATGGCAAGACCGCCCGGGGACATATCAATGACCTGACACGGATACTCGCGTCGATCCTCGAGCATAAACCGGCCAAGAATGTTTACCTGAACCCGTTGATGTCGCCGGCGATCAGTGACTTGAAGCGATTTGCTTCCTTCTGTAGCTGTTGCCAATCCGGCGGTCATGCCTGCTCTATCCAAATCCGCGCGCAAATCGCGTTTCCCCGGCCAGGGATGCGATTCAAAAGACGTGTTTGAATCACTTTAGGCAGCTGGGGTTAACGATGTGTAAGAGTGTACCCCACAAGACGCGCAGATCTAGGGCTAGGAGTGACTAAATTGTTTTCATTTGGCAGTTTGGGGCAAAATTTCGCGTAAAACGAGCTTTGACAGTCATTTCCATCGTGGATGAACAAGTCTCAGGCACGGCGAGTCGCAAAGAACATGGGAAACGGTCAGCGCGGATAGGTCTTGCCGAATTTCAAAGGCAACTGCCGCCGGTGGCGATTTGATGGACCGGCGGCATTCAGTTTGGTCAGGACTTTCCGCCCGAATAGACAGTCAGATGACCGACTTTCTTTTCGGCACCCTTGGGCAAGGGCGGTGTCGGCATGGACATGCCTTCAGCGGTAAAGCGCGGAACGATCGGATTGAGAGCAGCCGGTGCATCGACGAAATAGGGACGCTCATCCGGCCACACCAGGCGCAGGCTGCTGATGGATTGTTTCAGGATCGGGTGCAGACCGATCCAATAAGGTTTTTCCATCGGAGTACAGCTGCCAAGAATTCGAATGCGTCCCTCGCCGGGCACATTCAATGGCACCAGCAGCATTTCCATCTGGAGAATTTGATCGCGTTCAGTGTGTCCGTTTATGCCGATAACGGCTGCTGCGGCGTCTTCTGTGATCGCCGCAATCAGGCTTTCCAAGGCTTCCCGGTCCTTGTCGTTCCAGCCTCGCAGAAAGTTGCGCCCTTTCAGCTCACGGCAATGCGCAGAACACAATCGGGTGCCGGCCAGACGATACCGCACGTCCCTAGGACCGTTTGTTTCTAGAATAAATGTGTCGCCCAACAGCCCGCGAATTTCACCGGGATCAACTTCGCTGCGGTTCGGGGCAGGGCGGGCGCCGCGCAGGTTGTCCCAATACGAATAAAGAGTTTGCGTCACGCCGTGTTTCATCTGGTATCGCCTCTATGCCGATTTGGTCCCGTTGTTTCGTCTCAAGACAGCTCTTGTTTCAAAACGGGACGTTTTTCGTTTCCCTGTGAGTGTTTGCTCCCTACGAAGCAGGGCGCATGCCAAGTTGAGAGGCGATTGGGTGTCGTTAGGTCGGCCAATTTCCGGCCGTCGGCATCGCCGATGGCAGAAATTAAGGTTAATGATCGGTAAAGCTTGTTTTTCGAGGTGCGGGCTGGCAGCTTAACGATCAGTTCACGGTGATGACGGGTGGGAGGAGCCTGTTGTCAGAACACTTGGCAGCGAACCGAAGAAAAGAGCTGAAAATGCCACTTCGGATTAATTGCGCCGGCGAAGTGAACCATAGTCCTTGACGGAGCGTTGTGGGGACGCGACCGGCTTCAGGGGGGCGTTACGAAGCGTCGGTTGTCGTCTGCGACAGCCGGCGCTTTGTTTTTCTGCGGCAGCTTCTGACAGGAGCGAAAGTCGCTTCCGATCTCTCTCTGGAATTCACCATGTCACACAATGCAGGGCGCGCAGATGAATGCTGCACTTGTTTTGTTGTTGTTCTGGCTTAGAAGAGAGATGGAAAGGCTGAAGGTTGATGAACGTATATCGATTTGACGAAGAGCGCGCCCGTCGCGAGAAAGCTGAGCAGGATCAGAGGCAGAACCGTCCCTCCGAGCCGCCGGTGTTCAATTTGCCCAATATCATCATCTGGCTCGCCGGCGCGATGATTGTCATTCATCTGCTGCGTACAATTGTGTTGCCAGTCAATTGGGACAATTGGATCCTTTATCTCTTTGCGTTTTGGCCGGTGAAATTCACAGCCCTTTCCAGCCTTTCATTTCTGGAGATGGTGTCCAGTTTCTGGAGTTTCATAACCTATTCGTTGCTGCACGGCAGCGCCATGCACATCATCTTCAATCTTCTCTGGATGGCGATTTTCGGCAGCGCAGTGGCCCGACGGTTTGGAATTGGACGATTCTTGGCGTTTTCTGCCGTGTGTTCGGTCGGGGGCGCTTTTGCTCATCTGGCCACGCACTGGGGAGAATCAGCACCCATGATCGGAGCCTCGGCTGCCGTGTCAGGTCAGATGGCAGCCGCAATCCGGTTCGTATTTGAACTGGGTGGCCCGCTTGGTGCATTCCGTCGGTCAGATCAGGCAGCATATTTTGTCCCGGCCCAGCCGCTTGCCGAATGCTTCCGCAATCAACAGGTCCTCGTTTTTGTTGCGGTGTGGTTCGGTTTGAACCTATTCTTCGGCATAATGAGCGGACCCGTGGCGGGGCAGCCTGCAAGTGTTGCCTGGCAGGCCCACATTGGTGGTTTCCTCGCCGGTCTTGCCCTGTTTCCGTTTTTCGACCCGGTCCCACAACGTCGATCTTCCTGACCAACTGCGGCATCACAACGGTTTGCGCGGACTGTTTTTTTTGCAATGATGCGTGTACCCCGCCTGTTACGGGGCATTGATGCCATGGGAGGTTTTTAAATGACCGTTGCCGCAATATTGAGTGGGAAAGGCCACGATACAATTACCGCGCGGAGCGAAGCGCTTCTGAGCGAAATTTGTGAAACCCTGGCAAAATATAAGATTGGTGCTGTGGTTGTTTGCAATGGCGACAAGGAAATAGAGGGCATCATTTCTGAACGCGACATTGTTCGGACGATTGGAACCAAAGGCCCGTCTTCGCTGAATGTTCCAGTTACCGCAGTGATGACGAAAGAGGTTGTCACATGCACTGAAGACAACAGTGTCAACGAAGTGATGGCACGGATGACACAAGGCCGCTTTCGTCATATGCCGGTTGTCAAGGACGGCAAGCTGACGGGGGTGATCTCAATCGGTGATGTCGTCAAATACAAGATTGCCCAAGTTGAGCTGGAAGCTGAGCAAATGCGCAGCTACATCACGATGGCATAGGCAACAGCGCCCTTTCATCGCGCCGTGTCCTCAATCGAACGCTGCTGCGGCAATTACTGGCGAGGCAGGGTTGCCGCCAATCCACTGTGAGCTGGCCAGAATATTGTAGTTGAAGTTGATGCGCTTCAGGCCGCTACAGGATCAGCTGCCGGCAGCTCCCTCAAAGAAACAGCACCCAATGGGCAAGTGCTGACACATGAGCCGCAACCCGTGCACAGTTCCGTATCTACCACAACATGACCTTTTCGAGCCCCGGCTGTCTCAATCCTGAACGCCGAAACCGGGCAAACGTCGCTGCACAGCTGGCAACTTACGCCATTGTTCTGAAGACAACTCGAAGCCACGACCGACTTGTGTTTCCAAGGTGCAGTTTTGGCAAGGTCAAAGACCGGTTCTTCGCAGGCGAGTGCGCACTTCTCACAAAATGTACATTCTCCTGCATCGAAATCTACGAATGGCTTGTTGTCCTTGTCAGGCCGCAAGATCAGTTGCGGGCAGGCATGAACGCACGCATCGCATCCAGTGCAATGATTCTGAATTGACGTTTCACTCGTCCAGGGTGGCCTGATGAGCCGGTCTTCCGGTGAGCTGGAAACATCTCGAAGCTGCACATGCGCCGCTGGAAAATTTCGCTCGACAGACATGATCCCCTCCCGTGATCAGGTTTTCGACCGACGTAGCCATTCGAATTTCTTGGTCTCGATAAGTGTAGGCAAAAACGGCATTGGAAAATATTCGGACTAATACGCAAGACGTCAGGTGAAATACGATGATTGATCAGTATTCCGACGTGCGGAAAAATACTCATGTCACTATACTGTATGGATGTTGAATGAATATTCTGATTAGACTTTTTCCTGAGGTCTTGTTCCAAGGCGGGAGTTCGGAATTGAATGAACATCTAGCGAAAGACTACGGGCTTCCTTAAGGTTAAGCAGGTCAAGAGCTGACGGTCGAGAGTCATTGGCTGATGGGGGACAGGTCATTGGATATCGAAGAGAGATTTGCAGAAGGTCTGGAAGCACACCGGCAAGGAAATGGGGAAGCGGCCTTGGCCGCCTACAAGGATGTTCTCGCTGCAAATCCGGATCATCCTGACGGACTTCACTACCTCGGGCTCTTGCTGTTCAAGAAAGACGACCCGGAAGACGCTCTATCCCTCATAAGGCATTCGTTGCACATTAACGAGAACAACGCGTTTGCCCGGAACAATCTCGGTAACATTCTCAAACTGATTGGCCGCAGAGAGGAAGCGTTTGCTGAATATATTTTGGCTGTGGAACTGGATTCGGACCAAAAGGACGCGTGGCACAACCTTGGAATTTTGGCCGGAGAAGCGGGTCGCAGCGACGAGCTTCTGAGAAGACTTGCCGATTTGAAAGACCGTTACCCGAACAAAGGAGACGCCTGGCGCATCTATGGTCTTGCAGCGGGACGGGCAGGGAAGCTCGATGAAGCGGCTGAAGCGTTGGACACAGGCCTGACGCTTGGTGTTGAAACACCATTTCACGCGGTCAGGGCCGTGCGGTTTTTACACGAGCTCGGTCACGGAGATCGTGCCACCGAACATTTGGAAAAACTCGTTGACCAAAACCCGGACGACACTTCGCTCAAGTTCCACCTGGCCGCTGCGCGTGGCGAGAAACTGGCGCAGGTTCCGGAAGATTATGTCAAATCGCATTTTGACAGCTTTTCAGACAGCTTCGACGAAGTGCTTGAAATACTTGAGTACAACACGCCCCAAAGGGTGGCCAATGCCGTAAAGCTTCTTGCAGAGCGGTCTGGTGCACCGTTTCCAGACGTTGCAGATCTCGGTTGCGGGACCGGCTTGTGCGGTCCGTTGATACGCGATGTGAGTGGTCGGCTGACGGGTGTGGATCTGTCTCCTGGTATGTTGCAGAAGGCAGCTCAGCGCAATGCATATGACTTTCTCGTTGAGGGAGAGTTGATTGCATTTTTGAACGCAGATCTGCCAACTCACTTTGATTTATGCGTCTGCGTTGACACACTCTGTTATCTCGGCGATCTGACGCCGTTTTTTGAAGCGCTCGACAAGGCTCTGAAGCCGGGAGGCGTTTTGGTGGCGAGCGTCGAAATGCTGGAAACAGATAAAGAGGCGTTCCAGCTGAACGCGAGCGGACGTTACGCCCACAATTCTGAGCATATCCGACGAACTGTTGAGGCTGTTGGCCTGAGATACGGACCAGAGGAGACTTCAGTCTTGCGCAAGGAATTCGGCAAAGGCGTTGAGGGGCTGGTTTTTCATGTTTTCAAGGATCCGTAGGCTTCTCTGAAAACTGGCAAGTATCTGCCCCCACTTTTTGCGACACATTGTCAGTGCTTGCCGTAAACTTCACTTGGATCATAAACGCGTTCTGATTCAACGCGCTCCAACCGAGCCGTACCCGATGCCGGGCTGGTCACCTTCCGGAAAAAGCATGAGCGATAACCAACGTGACAGGTTGCGCCATTGCCGGCGACCGAGACTTTCAGAACCAGGGCATCCTGATCGCAATCGGTCAGAATCTCATGAACCGTTTGCACCTGGCCCGATGTTTCGCCCTTTTTCCAGAAGCCTTTGCGCGAGCGGCTCCAATACCAGGCTTCGCCGGTTTCAATCGTTCGTCGGAGCGCTTCTGCATTCATATACCCGACCATGAGAACTTCGCCGGACACGTGGTCAGTCACCACGGCGACGATAAGTCCGTCGGCGTCGTATTTGGGCATCAGAAGATCGCCCGTTTCGACCGTTTCCTTGTCGCCACGTTCGGAAAAAACGATGTCAGTCATGAGAAAAGCCCTTGTCAGAAATCTTCCGGCAAGGGCCTTGGTGTCAAATGCCTTTGCCGCGTACCAGAGACATGAATTTGGCCTGCTCGGCCGGATCGTCCTGGAAAACTCCGGTAAACTGGGTGGTAATCGTTGAGACGCCTTGTTTCTGGACACCGCGCATGGTCATGCATTGGTGTTCAGCTTCCAGCAACACGGCCAGTCCCCGCGGCGCCAGGGCATCGTCAATGACCGATGCAATCTGCGCCGTCAAGTTTTCCTGTGTTTGCAGACGTTTTGCAAAAATGTCGACAACGCGAGCAAGCTTCGAAAGGCCAACAACACCTTCGGCTGGATAATAGGCAATATGCGCCTCGCCGATAAACGGCAGCATGTGATGTTCGCAATGCGAATGGAAGGGAATGCCCCTCACAAGCACAATATCCTTATATCCGCCGACATCCTCGAAAGTACGCTCAAGATGCTCGGCAGGATCTTCAAAATACCCGCTGTAAAGCTGGCTCAGTGCCTTGGCGACCCGTTTGGGGGTGTCTACCAGACCTTCTCGGTCTGGGTCATCCCCGGTCCAGGCAAGAATGGTTCGTACTGCCGCTTCTACTTCCTCACGATTTGGCCGGTGCAATTGATCCGGCGTTTTTCTTTCAAACGGTTTTTCAACCGGCTTGAGGACAGCATCCATGGGGATCCTCGCAAAATTACCCGTTTCACTCGTCATACGGCGCTTGCCTGTGCACAGATCAAAGGGACGGCCCTCTATTTTCTATTGAAGCCGGGTCCATTATCATACTCCACACAATAAGCGAACGCACAGTTTCTGAGCGGGTTTAGTCGGTATCGAACGTGCATCCGTCACGCCTAATTGCCAACTGCGACCACTCTGCCCCTTGCGAAATTGCCGTGGCGACTGATCTATATATATGAAAGCACCATGCCATCAATGTGGCACGCGATCACTGGCTTTCACGAAGAGGCGAGAATGCTGGACGACATTTATAACGCTAAGATCCTGGAATTCGCAGGCAACATCCCGCGGATTGGCCGTCTTGAGCATCCTCACGCCACCGCCAAGGCCCATTCAAAACTTTGTGGGTCGACCGTTGTTGTGGATCTTTGTGTTGAAGATGGCGTGGTGACGGATTTTGCCCACGACGTCAAAGCCTGCGCACTTGGACAGGCATCATCTTCGATCATGGCCCGTCACGTTGTAGGAGCCAGCGCTGATGAATTGCGCGATGTCCGTGACACCATGCGCGCCATGCTTAAAGAGGGTGGCGAAGCGCCGACTGGGCGTTTTGAGGACCTAAAGTTTCTTGAGCCCGTGCGCGAATATAAGGCTCGCCACACTTCAACGCTCTTGACGTTTGATGCGGTGGTCGACGCCCTCGATCAGATCGAGGCTAAGGTCGGTCAGGACAGTGTGGTTGCTTAAGGGCAATCACATGCACCTTCATGTGTTCGCCAATCTCACCAGATAAAGAAACTGCGCGACCCCTCACGGTGCCTGGTCGCGTTGCTATCGGTTTGATCTGGATCTACCGACACTCTCTTTCCCTTGTCATGGGGCGATCGTGCCGATACGCGCCGACATGTTCGGATTACACCGAGCAGTCAATCAGGCGATTTGGCTTCTGGGCAGGCGGTTGGGTCGGATTGTCGCGCATTCTCAGATGCAATCCCTGGGGTGCATCCGGATTTGATCCAATCCCGGATGCCTTGCCCAAAGATGCGCGATGGTGGTGTCCCTGGCGATATGGCCGGTGGACCGGTCAGCATATTCCAGACGATCATCGACTTGATTGAACGCGATGATCGTCTGGATTGACTTTCATTCATATCTGCTTGCTCAGGACACACATTGGCCTTTTCTTCGGCCAAGTGACAGTTTCCAGCCAAAGGTCAGTCCCATGGCGGAAAGAACAATAACAGCGGCGCCAATCAGCTGCGGGACATGCAACTGATGGCCGAAAGCGACGTAGTCGACCAGGATCGCGACAACTGGATAGATGAATGAAAACGCGCCTTGTAGATAGGTCGGCAATTTCTGGACAGCGCCATACATCAACACATACATGATACCGGTATGGACAATGCCAAGAGTTGCAAGCGCTGCCCAGGATGTCCCGGTCTGCGGTAGCGCCGACCAGCTTACAAACGGGGCAAGCATCAAGATACCTACACAGACCTGGATAAGGGCGATCAGCTGCGGTGGTGTGCCAGTCAGTTTTTTCGTGAGAAGTGCGGCTACTGCCCAGAAAAATGCTGCCGACAAGGCCAGGGCAATTCCAAGTGCATAATTGGAACCGATATAGTCAGCTGTTGCGGGTTTGGCTTGAATGATCAACAAAACCCCAAGGAACGCGAACGCAAGCCAGCCAAGTTTAACCGAAGAAATGCGTTCCTTCAGGAACAGGGCTCCAAAGCCCACCAAAATGAATGGCTGAGTGTTGTAAACGGCGGTTGCGACCCCGATAGATGCTTCGCCATACGCACTGAACAACATCGCCCAATTGACGACGATCGCGAAACCACCAAGTGCGGCCATCAAAAGCGTCTTGAGTGTCAGCTGGCCTCGCAACAGGCCTTGGGCCGAACAAATGACCAGCAATGCGAGAGCGCCAAAGGCGCAGCGCCAGAAGACGACATCAATTGCGCCTTCTCCTGACAGGACAACGAACAGGCCGATCGTTCCGAGAATGGTCATGGCCGCCGTCATTTCGGCAGCACCGCGAAGTGTCTTGTCCAATTTAGCCTCCTTGGGTTCCGATGTTTCCAAGGGTGACAAAGTGTTTGGACGAATTACATAATTAAAATTAGACTTTTTGTACTATGAACCTTATTAAGTAAGATAATTCGATAAAAATGGTGAAGAAGATGAAATTGGATGCCGCGGATAGAAAGATCGTTGAAGCGCTGATTTCCGATGCGCGTATGTCGTTGAAGGATCTCGCTGCACATGCGGGGCTGTCTTCACCGGGCGTTTCGGAAAGGATCCGCCGCTTACAAGATCGTGGCATCGTGCGCGGTTTTTCTGCAGAGATCGATCTTAAGGCGCTGGGCTACAGTCTCCAGGCAATCGTGCGGATCCGGCCGTTGCCGGGAAAATTGCATATCGTGCAACAGCTCATTCAGGACATCCCCGAGTTTTGCGAATGCGACAAGGTGACGGGGGAAGACTGTTTTGTTGCGCGTCTCGCGGTTCCAAGCATCGAGGACCTTGATGGCATCCTCGACAAAATCTCGGACAAGGCGGAAACCAGCACGTCTATCGTGAAATCTCAGCCGATCCGGCGGCGACCGCCGCCTTTGGTTATAGACTGCGAAAGTTAGAGCCAACGATGCCGTCCATCTGAAACCAGCAACGATGGAACCGGTTGACGACCCAAAGCAGCCGATTAGCCAGCTTTAAGGGGTAAAGGGTTGCCGATCCGGATTGAATCCCCTATCAGCAGGCGGTCCAAATACCTTTGTGAAGCTTACCTGCATTGTCTGCAGGAGTGAGCAGGAGAAAAAAGATGATCCAACTGACTTTCCCCGACAATTCCGTGCGCGAATATGAAGCTGGCACCACTGGTCTGGCAATCGCCGAGGGCATTTCCAAGTCGCTTGCCAAGAAGGCAGTTGCAATGACGTTGGACGGGGAACTGAAAGATCTTTCAGATCCGATCGATGCCAACCATCAGATTGAAATCGTAACCCGCGACGACCCGCGTGCGCTCGAGCTAATCCGGCATGATGCAGCACACGTCATGGCCGAGGCTGTTCAGGAGTTGTGGCCCGGTACACAGGTGACCATCGGTCCGGTCATCGAGAACGGCTTCTATTACGATTTCAAACGCGTCAATCCGGATACTGACGAAGACTGGCCTTTCCATCCGGACGAGTTGCCTGTTATCGAAAAAAAGATGCGTGAGATCATCGGCCGTGGTGCCCAGTTCACCAAGGAAATCTGGAGCCGCGAAGAAGCCAAAACCTTTTTTGCCGCCAAAGGCGAACACTACAAGGTCGAGCTGATCGATGCCATTCCTGAAGATCAGGAAATCCGGATCTACAAGCAGGGGCAATGGCTGGATCTGTGCCGTGGCCCGCATATGGCCTCAACAAGGCAGATTGGCGATGCGTTTAAACTGATGAAGGTTGCCGGAGCATATTGGCGCGGCGACTCCAACAACGAAATGTTGTCCAGGATCTACGCAACGGCCTGGCATAACGAAAAGGAGCTGAAAGGCTACCTTCGTATGCTGGAAGAAGCGGAAAAGCGCGATCACCGGAAGCTCGGACGTGAAATGGATCTGTTTCATTTCCAGGAAGAGGGGCCTGGCGTCGTTTTCTGGCATCCGAACGGCTGGGACATGTTCCAGAACCTGATTGCCTATAAACGCCGTGTGCTGCGAGACACGTATAAGGAAGTGAATGCACCGCAGGTTCTGCACACTTCGCTTTGGGAAACTTCAGGCCACTGGACCTGGTACAAAGAAAACATGTTCTCCGTGCAGTGCGCTGACCCTGAAGCTGAGGACAACCGTGTCTTTGCCTTGAAGCCGATGAACTGCCCGGGGCACGTGCAAATCTTCAAACACGGCTTGAAAAGCTATCGTGATCTGCCGTTGCGCCTTGCTGAATTTGGTGTGGTTCACCGCTACGAACCGTCAGGTGCACTGCATGGGCTGATGCGCGTTCGCGGGTTCACGCAAGACGATGCCCACGTTTTCTGCACCGAAGAGCAGATGGCCGACGAGTGTATGAAGATCAACGATCTTATTCTCTCGGTTTATAAGGACTTCGGATTTGACGAGATTGTTGTCAAATTGTCGACCCGTCCAGAAAAACGTGTCGGCACCGATGAAGCCTGGGATCATGCCGAAACGATCATGGCCGATGTGCTGAAGCGGATCGAGGCGGAGTCCGAAGGACGGGTGAAAACCGACATTCTTCCGGGTGAGGGCGCTTTCTACGGTCCGAAGTTCGAATACACCTTGCGAGATGCGATCGGTCGTGAATGGCAATGTGGCACCACACAGGTGGACTTCAATCTGCCGGAGCGTTTCGGTGCGTTCTATGTCGACAATAACGGTGAGAAGAAAACTCCGGTCATGATCCACAGAGCGATCTGCGGATCTATGGAACGCTTCCTTGGTATCCTGATCGAGAACTATGCCGGGCACTTTCCGCTCTGGTTTGCGCCCTTGCAGATCGTGGTTGCGACCATTACCTCAGAGGCCGATGCTTACGGACAGGAAGTTGCCGATCTTCTGAAGTCGAAGGGTCTGAAAGTTGAAACAGACTTCCGCAATGAGAAGATCAACTACAAGGTTCGCGAACACTCGCTTGCCAAAGTTCCGGTGATTATTGTTTGTGGTATGCGTGAAGCGGAAGAAAAAACGGTGAATATTCGCCGCCTGGGTTCCAAGGACCAGAAGGCCATGGGGCTGGAGGAGGCTGTCGCGGCCTTTGTCGAGGAAGCAACACCGCCCGATCTTCGCTAGTGCGTCGTCTCCTGAGTAGGAGATTCTAACAGCTTGCACATTGCCCTTACGCTGGGGTATCCCCTGGGGCAATGTGCTGTCACATTGTTGAAACGGAGCTTCTGGTATTGGGTTTCTGATTTACCAGAGTTTCATCAGGTTCAAGACAACGGCCGTGAACTACGCTGAATTCAGTTACGCAAATCCCGAGCACCCGCCACTGAAGCGGTGGACAATCCGTGCCATTGAGGGATTGTCGGGACGTCGCAAGCTTGTCGATCTTTATGAAGTGTGGAAGCACACCATGGTCGGCACATCCGACTACATCTGGAGCGATTTGCTCGGGCTGATCAATCTGGATGTTGCCGTTACGGATGGCGAATGGCCTCCGAAGAACCTTCCCGAAGGTCCTTTGGTCCTGATTGCGAACCATCCCTATGGCATTGGTGATGGACTGGCTATTCTGGCGCTTGCAGAACAGCTGGACCGTCCTTTCAAGATCCTGATCAACAATGAGTTGCTGAAGGTTCCTGAAGTCCGTCCGTTTTCTCTGCCTGTTGATTTTGAAGAGACCAAGCAGGCCTTGAAGACCAACATGCAAACCCGAAAGGAAGCGCTGCGGCTGCTTCAGGAAGGCACGACAATCATCGTGTTCCCCGGTGGTGGCGTCGCGACCGCAGCCAAACCGTTCGGTCGTGCAGAAGAGCTGCCCTGGAAAACCTTTACGGCAAAGATGATCCGCTCATCGCGGGCGACTGTCCTGCCTCTCTATTTTGAGGGGCAGAATTCCTGGCTGTTTCATCTGGTCAGCAAGTACTCGCTGACCTTGCGCCTGTCATTGCTGGTGCGTGAATTCAGGCGCATTCTAGGGACGGTGATTACAGCGCGGGCTGGAAATCCAATCTCCTACGAAACCTTGTCGGGTTTCAAGGATCAGAAGGAAGTCATGGATTTTCTTCAGACCAAGGTGATGGAGATGGGACCTGGCGACAGTTCTGGCAAACTGCTCGGTCGACGCGATTGAAAATGACGCGACTCGGTTGACCGTCCTACAATAATGTCGGCTTTGAAGGTCAGTTGTTGATCGTGGCTTGCTGAGATGACAATTCACTCACGGATGTCACCACTTCGACTTCTCGATCTTCGCCCGGGGTTACTTCAAATGTATGAAGATATGTCCGGCCGTTGTTGCGCGCGAGTGCCTCATATTCACCAGCCGCCAAAACAAAGTCGGGAAAAGCCCCGGTGGCTTCAACGACGACATCGCCGCCCGGGCTCAATACGGACCAGGTGGTGTTGGCAATTGCTTCACCACCGCGTTCGTTGACGAGCTTCAGTGTAATGCCCGCGGCCTTGTGGAAGATCGTCGCTTCGGTCAGTTTTCCAGGGAGCACCTGGACATCGGCTCGAACCACAGCATTGACGTCGCCGTACCGGCTTACAACATGATACGTGTCGGCATTCAAACGGACAATTGAACCGGGTGTCACATTGCTGACAATGAGGTCTCGCTCACCGCGCTCATCGAATTCCAATCCATAGACGTCGAAAGAAACGGGTTTGCCATCAATCGTCTGACCGTCTTTGAGGGTCGCTCCGAATTTGATGCCACCGGCATTCAGCGTCACCATCTTTGACTGGACTTCCTTGCCAATCATGATCCTGTTGGTGGATTGGGCATAGCCGTAAGCAGTGTGGATGAGGTACGAGCCCGGCTCCAGGCGAAATTCCGCGTCGCCACCCTTGTGCGTTGCCACAAGTTGCAGCCGTCCATCCGTATTGGTGGTCTCGGAATAAATGCGCCAGATCAGCCCATCATAGAGCGGCTTTGCGTCAGCGGTCAGCTTTGCCATCAGGTAAAGTGCGCCTTCCTGAAGACCGCTTGCGACGTCTGTCGCTGAAGATCTTGTCGGGGCATATGGGCTTGGAAGCAGTACGTCTGAAAACAGTGGCTCAGGTTCGCGGTCGAGCAGATTGATGATCGGGTTTTCAACGGGAGCGTTGGGGTCCGGCTTCTTGGCCGGGGGCATGGGAGCTTCCAAGGTCTGCGCAAAAGCGGTGCTGCTCACAAACAGGAGCGCCATGCAAACAAGCAGTGCTTGCGCTGCCGCTGCTACAGGTTTGTTCAAACCGTACCCGCCTGAGACAATAGGTGTTTTTAACATGCCCGTTTCATTATCTTTTTGACTCGACGTGTTTTACCAGTCTTTTGCATTTAATTCCAATCGCGGTTGTCGGTCGGGATCAGAGCTTCCGCGCTTCAGACGATATTTGTCGAAGCAAAGGAGATCGGTCGGTTTCATTGCCCCAACAGCGCCGGCAAAAAACACCAAATTTTTATTCAACAACCCGGATTGAATTTCGGTCCCTAATGGGACTTAAATTCGGGCGAATTCAAGACGTTTCAGATAGAAGTTGACTTTTGCGGCTAATCAATTAGTTGATAGTTGCAAATGAAACTATCTCAACAGGATAAGTTCATGCCCAATCAAGACACAAGGTCGCCGGAAACACTCTCGTTTCTGCGGCAAAGACGGTCTCACCCTTCTGTCACGATGTCTTCTCCCGGACCAGACGATGACCAGATCCGGGACATTTTGACAATCGCCGCTCGCGTTCCGGATCACGGCAAACTGAGCCCATGGCGCTTCGTGCTTTACCCGAGCGAGCAGAGTGAAACAATCGGAGCCTGGCTGGCTGCTCGCTGTGAGAGCCTGAACGGACCACTTGATGACGAACAGCGCCAGAAAGAACTGACACGGTTCCAAAGAGCACCGCGCGTCATCGGCGTTGTCAGCACTGCGGCCGAGCATCCCAAGATACCCATTTGGGAGCAGCAACTTTCGGCTGGTGCTGTGTGCATGAACCTTGTCACGGCTGCCGCCGCATCAGGATATGTTTCGCAATGGCTGACTGAATGGTTTGCCTTTGACGAAGAGGCAAGCCGGTATTTGGGTGCCGGTGAAAATGAGCGTTTTGCCGGCTTCGTGCACATCGGTACGGCGACGCAGCCTCCTGTTGAGCGTCAGCGCCCCGACCTTTCACAACTGATCTCCAACTGGACACAAGCTGACTGAACACATGTATTACGACACTGAGAAAAACGATCACGGCCTGCCACACAATCCATTCAAGGCAATTGTTGCCCCCCGGCCGATTGGCTGGATTTCATCACAAGACAGCGATGGCCGGACCAATCTGGCACCTTACAGCTTCTTCAATTGTGTATGTGACCGGCCACCTATCGTCTTGTTTTCGTCATCGGGCTACAAGGACAGCGTCGCAAACGTCGATAGCACCGGTGAGTTCGTCTGCAACATGGCGAGCTGGGACCTGAAGGACGAAATGAACCTGTCCTCGGCGGCTGTTCCGCACGAGACTTCGGAATTCGATCTGACCGGCCTTGAAATGGCGCCTTCACGTCTGGTCCGACCGCCTAGAGTGGCCAAAGCGGTAACCGCGCTGGAATGCAAGCACCTGCAGACACTGCAGATGAAGGGACTTGATGGCAAGGAGGCCGACAGCTGGGTGGTTTTTGGTCAGGTCGTTGGTGTTCATATCGACGACAACATCATTGTTGACGGGCGGGTTGATGTGACGCGTTACAAGCCGCTTTCGCGGCTCGGCTATATGGACTACGCGGTCATAGAACAGGTTTTTGAGATGGGCCGTCCCAAGTCCTGACATTTGTGTCTCTTGCTGGGAAATGGCGTCGGCTGCTCCGGCGCCTTTTTCATTTCCGGTTGCCGACTCATACAAATGGGAGCTATCAGACATTTGGTTGAGTCGAAGACTTGTCGTCGATATCCAAAGAAAATCCGTGGTTTTTGCTGAATTTCCACATTTCCGGACGCCATATTCAGCAGAACAGCTCAACTTTTTCAGAAAATGCCGAAGTCGGAAGTCACACAGACACTTGACTGTGACTTGTTAAGGTTTTGTTAACCTTTTCGGCGCGAAAGTTAACAAAGTAATAAATCAGTTCCGTCGAGGAGACAGGGTCATGCATATTGCTGACACTACCTCGGTCGCGTCTCGGATCGAGCTTGCGTTTCAGTCTGCGAGTACTTCAACAGGTACGTCATTCGACTATCTGGTAAAGACGGCTGCGAGAGAGTCGTCCTTCAATCCGTCTGCGAAGGCCAAGACTTCGAGCGCGACAGGTCTGTTTCAGTTCATTGAATCCACCTGGCTGGAAACAATGAAGGAAGCCGGCCCCAAGCACGGGCTGGAAAACTATTCTGAACATATCAAGCGCTCGAAAAGCGGGAAGTACTACGTTAGCGATGCCAACATGCGCCGTGAAATTCTGGATCTGAGGAAGGATCCGGAAATCTCGTCGATGATGGCCGGAGCATTGACGCAGAAGAATTCTGAGTATCTGGAGCGAAAAATCGGCCGGGCACCTACGGACGGTGAACTCTACATGGCGCACTTCCTGGGTGCGCATGGTGCGAGCAAGCTTATTGATGCAACCAACGCCAATCCGAACACGCGTGCGGATTCGGTCTTTTCCGCTCAGGCCAGAGCCAACAAGCCGATCTTCTACAATCGAAACGGTACGGCACGGTCGATGCAGGAAGTGTACGAGGTCATCGTATCGAAGCATGATGCCGTGACGATGATTGCAGAGGTGAGTGGGAAGAAAAACCTGAGAACATCCGGGGCATTGACGCAGGTTGCGACCCTGCCAAATGCGAAGCCTGTCCAAAATCCTTCTCCCTTCGACCCGCAACAAATAGATCAGTTGGCCGGAGACCCGGCAGCGGCTTTCGCAATGCGTGGAAAGCCACAATTGACACCTCAGCTTGCTGCGAGTGATCAGGGCATACCATCACTCCCCGAGAACAATCCGGTGGAGCTTGCAAAGGCGAAGTTGTCGATACCAGAAAGCCTGACAGGTGAAACGAGCCAGTCCTCACCAAGTGCTGTTTTCTTGCAGGAACAGGTCGTTGCGGCAGCAGGCACGAGGCAGGCACCACAGGATCCAAAAGAGGCCTCTCTAAACCCGTCAAACGGAGAAGCGGCCAATACACGGGTCTTATCGGCCTTCCAGGCTGCCGAGACCTTGAACCCTTTTGAAGCCTTGTTCCGAAACGATGAAGCTTCCAAACAAGCCGGGGTCAATCCAAGATTTGCGTCCGCATTTGCGGCTGTTGAGGAAGCAGCGCGCTTTAGCGCGTTGTCAGGCACATCGAATCAGGTTGCGGCCCAGGAGCTGGCCTTGGCCGACCAGGGCGGGCCACTCGATTTGACCCGTTTTCTGAGGCTTAAGGCCGAAGAAGAACAAAAAGACCTTCTGCCACCGGCGTGAACGCGCCGGTTATTGTCAAAATTATGGTGAACCGATCGTTAAGCCTTTGATGTCAGGATGTATCTGACACTTGGGAAGATTGTTTTACCGCTATGACCGTACACGACATTCTGCAGCTGAACGATGACAATGAATGCACCCTGGACATTCAGGCCGCGCAAGAGTTTGCGCAGCGATATCTGGACGCCGAAGAGGGCAGTCAGGAGCGGACCAGCATGGCTGCCGCGCTGACCATTTTACTGGATGACCCCAGCCGCTCAGTTCGCAAGGCGATCGCGAACATACTTGCGTCAAGCGAGCATGCACCTGGCCACGTTATTCGCTGCCTGGCCAGCGATGTCGACGAAGTTGCAATTCCCATATTGAAATCATCTCCAATCCTTTCTGAGGCGGAGCTTGTCGATCTTCTTGCCGAAGGCAGCGATGCCGTTCAGTGCGCTATCGCGTCGCGGCACGACTTGTCTGCCAGCATCAGCGCAGCAATCTGCGAAGTCGGCAGTGAGCCGGCGTGCCGCTCATTGCTTCAAAACGCCAACGCTCATGTTCTTCAATCATCCCTCCTGCGGCTTGCCCAACGTTTTGAAGACCGGCCGGACATTTGCGATCAACTTCTGCGAACCCGCGATCTGCCTCTGGCGATGCGTTATGAGCTCTTGATGCGTCTTGCGGAGAACCTGGATGATCATCCGATCGTGCTTGAAAGGGTGCCCGAGAACCAACGGCATACCTTCTTGAGCGACGCAGAAGACAAGGTTGTGCTGCGGCTTGCGCTTGAAGCTGGCGTTGAAGACCTGCCGGAGTTTGTCGAGCATCTGCGCGTGAATGAAAAACTGACCACCAGACTTTTGCTACGATCAGTCTGCTGTGGTCGTCTAAGGTTCTTTGCGGCGGCGCTGGCTAATTTGGGGCAGGTTCCCCTGCCAAGGCTGTGCAAGCTGCTGATGACCGTTCGCCGCTCCGCATTGCAGGCCATGCTTCGCAAGGCTGGACTTCCGCTCAGATCTCACAGTGCGTTCTTGCTGGCCATCGACATCGCGCGCAAGGCCGAGGCCGATTTCACCTACGATCTCGCTCTTGATGAAGCGCGGATGCTGACCGAAACACTTCTTGCCGAAATGCAGGACGGATCGCTCGGCGCTGATGAAGACGTGACGGCATTCCTGCGTCGGTTCGCGATTGATGTGGCGAGGCTCGAAGCAAGGTTGCTGGTCAAGAACAGCGGTTTGGCCATCACTGCTGCCGCCTGATTCGCCAATTTGTTTCTATTGCCAGAAACACTTTCTTGGAAGATTGGCTTGCGAAGTGCAGTGGGCGCTTCGCCCGCATGGATGCGTGTAGTAGCGGCTGTCACTTCCTGGTTGTCGCTTAGCACGATAGCGAAATGAATCGGCTGTAGGGTCGTTGGGGCAGCTGCTTGCTGACTTTGCCGGTTTCACATTTTGCCTTATCGCGGGTTTGTTACCAGCTGGCTCTTTTACAGCAACGCACTTGCCATTCATTAGTTCCTGCGAACGTCCGCACACCAGTGGGCAAACACGGCCTTTTGACTGAGTTAGTTTTTCCAAAGATTCGGGACTTGGATCCAAAGAGGAAAACTCGAATCCTGCTTCCTTCGTATAGGTCTTAAGTGCGTTTTTGCTGCGTTTGCCCCAAATTCCGTCTATCTGACCGACAGAGCACCCAAGACGATTCAACTCGGTCTGCATGGCTCTTGCCAATTCTTTGGTGTCCGTCTGCTTCTCTGAAAACTCGATTTGTGGCGCTTGGGGTGCATTCATTGCCGGAAGGCTTGCAACTTGCTGTGTGCTTTCAATAGGTGCAGCAGGCGACAACGGTTCTGCGGGACCTGAACCGGGCGACGGAGTGTTTTGCGCCTTCTCTTGTGAAAGTGCGATGTTCTGTTTCTTAAGCGCGGCGATTTTTAATCTCGCTAAATGCGCATAGACACCCTCGGGGTACTTACTGAGGTAGCTCTCAAACATCGCTGGTTCGAGGGCATTTTGAATAGATTGCCAATAAGCGACTTCTATTGCGTCTTTTTGGTTGTCGTGTGCTCTGATTTCGTTTGCTTTTTGGTCTTTGATTTCTTGAATACGAAGATTTGCGATCTCTGCAAATTGGCCCTCGGGATATCGCTTCAGATAAGACTTGAAATACGCAGCGGATTTGCTGTCTTTGATCGAATTCCAAAAGGCCAGTTCAATTTGTGGATCCACTTTGGGTTCATTTGGAATTTGCGGATCTTGTTGTCTCAAAATGACTTCGCCAGTGAGAGAAGAGTTCTCCCATGGCACCTGTTTGCCGTTTGTTGCGGCCAGCACATCGCGGCGAACTAGAACGAGTTCACGCGTGATATCAAGCCCGGGCGTGCCAAGATGCTTCAACAACGAACTCGTAAAGGGACTATTGGCGCCACGACCATCCAGTGCAACGTTCCCAGGCTGGGTTGCGAAGGAAATCAACGTGCCCACACCAGACCCAATTTTTGCCAAACCTTTGCCGACTGACCCGGATCGTGTGCCCATTGAGCGAGCAAGGTTTTCCGCAAGAGGGTTATCTCGGCAGGCATCAAGAAAAACTAGGTTTACATTGGCACTACGTTCCATTGCACTCAGGATCAGGTTGGCTGGCATCGCCTCGAATTCAAGATCAAGATAAGAACCGAGCCGGGCGTCGATTGGCACAAGATAGTTGGAACCGTTCACCTGCAAGCCATGCCCAGCATAAAAAAACAAAGCTAGATCTGCTCCCTTTAGGTTCTTTACAAAGGAATGAATGGTTGTTCGCATCTCAGTAAGGCTAAGATCAACGCCGGTGGTGACTTCAAAGCCGAGACTTGAAAGCTTTCTGGTCATGCCATCTGCATCGTTCTTGGGGTTCTGTAGCCGAGGTACGTTCTGATAGTCAGAATTTCCAATAACCAAGGCCACACGCCGCTCAGCGAGAGCGGCTCCAAGGAACAAAACAAAATAAAAAAATATTGTCAGAAAGTGCTTCAAAACCGCCCCTCCCATAGCCTCTGAAGCCTATTGGGCGAGCAGAATTGTGTCAAACTAGAGCGTCTCGGTAATCAATCTTCGTCTGTCTTCGGCGGGAAATGTGCGAGATAGGCGTCGGTGACACTTTGAAGTGTTTCCAGGAGCGCTACGCCGGTCTTGTTGTCAGCGTCTTTAGCGCCTTCCATGACCATTGCCCGGATTGCCTCGACATAACGTCCGGCAAGTTCAGTCGGCAAGGCGTCAGGCGAGGGGACGTTTTCAATCAGGTGGCAAAAACCGGCGGCAACTTGACCGACGAGCGGAAAGCCGAGGGTCAGGGCTTGGCCCTTGATGTTGTGAGCAGCTTGGAAAAGTGGCTCGATGGTATCTTCCGAAAGCCCGTTGGCCTGAACATTGTCCCAGGCGCTGTTCAGCGCCACGGTCTCATTGTCCATCCATCCGCCAAAGTGAGAGGAAAGACGGTTCAATGCAGCTTCTGCTGCCTTGACCGGGTCAAACTTTTTGGCCTCGCGCGGAGATAGTTCCCGAACCTTGCTGCGCAGGTCCGTCGGCGGCGACACGATCTCGTAATTCTGGTCTTTGGCGTCTTTGGCCATTGCAGCGTTGATCCTTATCGCCATGTCAGCAAAATAATACGCGCAAGTATGGGCATTCATACTTAACAGTCGGTTGCCGTTCCGGCGCAATGCAGGAGAATTCCGGTCAATAGCGGAACATTTCCGTCAGAATACGCTCGTCCCAGCCGTGATCGGAATCGAACATGATCACGCCTTCGGCTTCTGTCGACTCGCACACAGACACATGGGTGACGTGCCGGATTTCGGTATGATCCGCCGAGGCGCTGACGGGCCTCTTTTTGGGGTCCAGGATCTCGATGTCAACCCGCGCCCGGTTGGGCAAAAGCGCTCCACGCCAGCGGCGCGGTCGAAAGGCACTGATCGGGGTCAAGGCCAGAAGTTGAGCGGTTATCGGCAGGATCGGCCCGTGTGCGGACAGGTTATAGGCAGTGCTGCCTGCCGGTGTTGCAACCAGAATGCCGTCGCAGATCAGTTCTTCCAGACGCATTCGACTGTCTACGGAGACCTTCAGGCGAGCTGCCTGAGAAGTCTGCCGGAGCAGGGACACTTCGTTGATCGCCTGGGCCTTGTGGATCGTGCCATCGTTGGCTGTTGCCGTCATTTCCAGCGGACGGATGGTTGTCACGTCAGCTTTCGAGAGCCGTTCAAGCAGTTGATCTTCGCGGTATTCATTCATCAGAAAACCGACTGAGCCCCGGTTCATACCGTAGATAGGTTTGCCGCTGCCCATATGCTCGTGCAGCGTTTGCAGCATCAGGCCGTCGCCGCCAAGGGCGACTATGACGTCCGCATCTTGCGCCGGTACGCCGCCGTAGCGTGCTGAAAGATCTTCCTGTGCCTGTTGTGCTTCCTCGGTGTCGCTGGCGACAAAGCCAAGCTTTGCCAATGAAACAGGCTTGTGGCCGGCAGTCTGAGGAGGATGTGAGGAATGGTTCATCGGCCCAAAATACTAAGCGTCAAGGTGGCGTAAACCCGCTTTGCGAAATCGTGTCAGGCGGAAATCGGACTTCACCTTACCCGGCTTTTTCAGAAGCGGTAGCGAAAAATTTCTCAGTTCCGGCTTTCATTTGAAGACTTTACGGTCGGATCGGCTGAACAGCTTGGATTTTTTAGAAGGTCCTGCCACTCCAGAAAAGGGACGATAACGGACCGTTCCTCGTTGAGTTTTGCTGACATGACGCCCGCAACCCTTGGACCGTTTGCTGTTTCCACAAGGAAGGGTCCACCAGATGCGCCACTTTCTGAAGGGCAATTGGTAACCCAACTATCCTCTCTTGTTCCAAGGACTTTGCAGTCTTTCACCAACGTTGGCAGATACCGTCGGCTTCGACGATACCCAGCGGATTGAAAGCGTGTTTCTTTTGAAAGTGTTTTCGCGTCGGCGATCTCAAGAGGGGCTATCGGGCGAAGGTCGCTCTTTTGTTTCAGCACGATGAGGCCGATATCATTTCGAACATCGCGCAGCCGTGGCTGTTTCTTGGGCTGATAGTCTTTTGCAGTTATGAGGCAAGCAGCCTCCAACCTCGCTGCAAATTGATCCCGGCGTACACCCGCGATGAACAATACGTCTTTGGTAGGAAAGAGCTTGAGCGTTCGCTTGTTGTAAAAGCAATGTGCGGCCGTGAGGACGATGTTGGGTGCAATCAAGGTACCTGTGCACATGGAGGTGGTTCTGTGTCCGGCAACATTGACCCGCCCTATGGAAGGCCAGGGGTCTTCCGTGCTGTCGACAACCTCCAGCCTTTGTTCCGTTTGTGCAAGTGCAACTGGCACGGCAAGGCAGATGGCAGCCAAAGGGGCAGATGCAAATCGAATGAGCCGGCACGGATTGTGAAGCGCGGTGAAAATCCGCACGAAAAGTCTTGTCATGATAGATCCTGTTCGAGGACATCTTGGACAAGACGCCTTAACGGGACTTGAATTCAAACCGCGCGGTTCCTTTTTCAGAAGCATCTTGCGATTGCGACCCCTCGCTCAGGGCCTGGCTGTGCTGCCGCCAAGAGGCGCGAGCAGGATAGGCCTCGTCCCGCCGGAAGGGCCCGGGCATTCATTCGCGTTCAAGGGCTTCAATCAAATCCGGCAAGTCCGCAACAGTATCAATCACATGGTCCGCGCCGGCGGCCTTCAGTTTTTCAGTTGCAGAGCGTCTTAAGGCCTCAACGTCGGCATCTGCCAAGTTGGCTAGCTGGTCCGGGGTCTTTCCCACATAGTTTCCAGACAAAGCAAGCCCGACCGTTACGCATCCGGCTGAAACACCTTCAGCTATGCCAGGTACGGTATCGTCCACCTTTATGACCGCAGCTGGCGGATAGACCACAAGATCAAGGAAACACTGATACATGCCCAGTGGACCCGGTCTTCCTTCAGTTAGGTCATCAGAGCACACCAGATTGTCTGGTTCATAACCTTGGCCGGCTGCCACGGGAAGAACCCGTTCCATAATTGAGCGCGTGTAGCCTGTGGTTGAGCCTATCTTGATGCCCTTCTTGCGAAGAGCCTTCACGACGTCGGCAGCGCCGGGGACGAGATCTGCGTAATCTGCCACGACCTCTTCGTTCATCGGGACAAAAACTTCATAGACCCTGTCGACATCAGCATCAGTTGGTACTTGGCCGAACCTGGTTTTCCACTGTGAGGCTATGTCAGGATCATCCATCATTGAGCGAATGTGATCCCACTTGGGTTGGCCCATGGGTTCACGTGCCTGTTCGACTGATGCGGTTATCCCAAAATGGTCAAATGCCTTGATGAAAACACCCATTGGAGCAAAGGAACCGAAATCGATCATTGTGCCGGCCCAATCGAATACAACGGCTTTGAATTTGCTCATGTCTTTTCCTGCGCTGCATGGGGCGGAAATGGTTCAGCCGCCAATGGTTGCCAACGATACTTTTCCGCGTTGCTGCCACCAGTCTTATTAGTCGTCTCATATGTCGTTGCTGCGACGGAAGCAGCCTTAGGTTTCCAGGACCCATCATACGCCCAGATCAGCAATCGGGGCTCGAACCGTGCCGATCTGCTCCAAATGGTGCGCAACCCTCAACGCCAGGTCTTCCCGCCAGGCAGGCGCAATTATCTGAACGCCGATGGGCAGGTCTTCCCCATTCAGCCAAACTGGCACAGTGACTGCCGGAAGGCCGATGAAGGAAATTGGCTGGGTAAAGATACCGATGTTAGGGCGCGCAGGAACCGTTTCACCGTTGAGTGTGAAGGTCTTTGTACCTGAAGGAAGCGCTTGAAAAGGTGTTGCTGGCGCTATCAGAATGTCAATTTTGTCAAACAGACCACGCATCAAGTCGCGGAACCAGCTGCGAAAACGTTGAGCCTGTTGAACCCAGATCGCAGGCACCATTGTACCTGCCAGAAATCGGTCCCGTGTCTCCGGGTCAAAATCCTGTGGTCGTTCGCGGATCCGATTGAAATGTAGTGTCGATCCTTCCGCGGCAGTGATTACATATGCTGCCGCCCGTGCCCTGGCTGTCTCTGGAATGTCGATTTCGTGGCTTGCCCCCAAGGCTTTGGCGACCAGATCAACAGCGTCGAGCGCAGCAGGCAGGAGATTTTCACGAAAGTAACCTCCCGCCACAGCTACTCTCAGCTGGTCGACGTTTTCGTTCAATCGTTGATGCGTTTCGATTTCCGGGTGGTTCGACTGCGCAGGGTCGGCCCGATCGAGTCCCTGAAGCACATCAAATATCAGAGCGAGATCTTCGGCAGAGCGGGTGAGGGGGCCGAGGTGATCGAAACTTCCGACAAACGGATAAGTTCCGGCCCGGCTCAACCTTCCATACGTAGGTTTCAGTCCGAAGAGGCCACAAAAGGAGGCAGGCACCCGAATGGACCCATTCGTGTCTGAACCCATCGCGAACGGAACGATGCCCGATGCCGTTGCAGCTGCGGACCCTGAAGATGAGCCTCCTGTCATGTGGGCGGTGTTGTGCGGGTTCACGCAGTTGCCATCATGCGCATTTTCACCGGTGAAATCGTAGGCATACTCTCCCATATGCGTTGCCCCAACGAGGACGGCGCCAGCAGATTGAAGTTTGTTGACGAGCGTTGCGTCCGCGCTTGCGGGTGAATTTTCTTGCGTAATTTTTGCGCCGGCTCGTGTGGTTATGCCTTTGATGTCGTATAGATTTTTGACGGCGTAGGGTACACCCGCGAGCGGCAAATCTGCGCCGGACTGAATGGCGTCATCAACGTTTCTGGCCTCGGCAAGCGCGCGTTCCGGCGTGGTATCCGTGAATGCGTTTATCTTGGGGTTCAGGACATCAAGGTCCTCTAGTGCGGTATGGGCAACTTCAAGAGCCTTGATGTTGCCGGCTGATACCTCAGCAGCAATCTGGGCTGCCGACCAGGAACGCAAGGCTTGAGGGTCAACACTCATGGACGAAACACCGGTGCCGCTTCGATGTCATCTTCCAGAGGAAACTCCAGAACGGACTGTGCAGCTTTTTCAATTGCAGTTATGTGCATTTTAACGACGGGACGCCAATCAACCTCAATCGTAAGGTCAAGGGTTTGCTCCATGTGAGCAACGTGGTCATCGGCTTGAAATGGCTTCGACATGGTACAGTCCCGATCCTGTCAACAAATACAGGGTGCATCATTCAAAGACTGCCTTGTTCTGTCCAGCGGAGATTGGATGAACAAGTGAAAGAAAGTGTCTTTTGAAATTCCTATTGCGTATGAAGACAGGCTTTGGGTCATTTGCGCCCTCACTTTTTGAGAGTGGTACCCTTTTATTGGGAACTCCTGTCGGCTAGGCTTTGTGAGGCGCAATTGGTTCTCTTGCGGGAACAGGCGTATTTGGGGCAATTTTGATTGAGCCGGTCAATCGTTTTATTTAGTAGGCTCAAAACTTTGCATTGATTTCTTCATCCTCTTTAGGAGGAGCAATGATTGAAGTGATTCCCGGCTGGGTGCGAAGCGGCGACTCGCGTTTTGTGAGCGCACGATTTTCGATCATATCGATCTTTTTATTGCTGTTGCTGAATGGTTGCACATTGTCTGATGCACCTGTGCTCTCACCCAAAGGACCAGTCGCACTCGCAGAACGGGATCTGCTTTTCACCGCCTTTGGGCTGATGATGATTGTTGCAATTCCGGCGATCTTGCTAACGCTTTATTTCGCATGGCGATACCGTGGATCGAACGAGACCTCCACCTACACTCCGAATTGGGAAGGGTCCTGGAAGATCGAAACCGTTGTCTGGCTTGTGCCCGCGGTTATCATCGTTGCACTGGGTACACTTGTCTGGACATCAACACATAAGCTTGATCCGTACAAAGCCCTTGTTTCCGACAAACCGGCCTTCAAGGTGCAGGCGATTGCGCTCGATTGGAAATGGCTGTTTCTCTACCCCGAGCTTGGTCTGGCAAGTGTCAATGAACTGGCGTTTCCAGCTGACAGGCCTGTATCCATTGAAATCACGTCCGACACCGTAATGAACTCGCTGATGATACCTGCCCTTGGTGGACAGATCTACGCGATGGCGGGCATGCGCTCCGAAATCAATCTCATGGCAGATGGTCCCGGCGTCTTCATGGGCCGAAATACCATGTATTCCGGTGACGGGTTCTCTGATCAACACTTCAAGGCTCACGCATTGAGCGAGGCGGATTTCCAGGCATGGCAGGGAAAGGCGTCCGACATGGGCAAAGCGCTTGATGCGGGTGTTTATGCAGAGTTGCATAAGCAAAGCATTGCCGATCCCGTGAGTTACTTCAGCTCCTACGAGACCGACCTTTTCAGAACAATCATGAAGAAATATGCACCGGTGAGCACACCCCATCATCACGATGGCAGCAAGGAAGAGGGGGCTTCTTGATGCTCGGGCGTCTGACCATTGAGGCTCTGCCGTTTTATTCCTGGGTTGCCATGGGCGGCGCATTTGTAACCGTTGCGGGCGGCGTTGCGGTCTTTCTGCTGATCACTTATCTGCGCGCCTGGAAAGTTCTATGGACTGACTGGCTAACAAGCGTCGATCACAAGAAGATCGGTATCATGTATGTCGTTCTGGCGCTTGTGATGCTGGTACGCGGCTTTGTCGACGCGCTGATGATGCGGGCACAGCAGGCCATCGCGCTCAATAGCGAAGGTTATTTGCCGCCTGAGCATTTTGAACAGATTTTCTCGTCTCATGGCACCATCATGATCTTTTTCGTGGCGATGCCCTTCCTGACAGGGTTGATCAACATCATCGTTCCGCAACAGATCGGGGCGCGGGATGTCGCCTTTCCGTTTTTGAACTCCGTCAGTTTGTGGATGACTGCGGCAGGTGCCGCACTTGTGCTGGTCTCGCTGGTTGTTGGCAAGTTCTCGCAGGCGGGCTGGACAGGGTACCCGCCTTATGCAGGCATTGAATACAGCCCAGGCGTCGGGGTGGACTACTGGCTTTGGGCGCTGATTGTCAGTGGTGTCGGCAGCACGCTGTCAGGCATCAACTTCATTGTCACGATCGTCAAGAACCGCTGTCCCGGCATGACGTTCATGCGGATGCCCATGTTCACCTGGACAACGCTCTGCATTTCGATCCTGATTGCCTTTGCCTTTCCGGCCCTGACGGTGGTTGCTGCGCAGCTGACGCTGGATCGGACGCTCGGTTTCCACTTCTTCACCAATGGCGACGGCGGCAACATGATGATGTATGCCAACCTGCTTTGGATCTGGGGGCATCCGGAGGTTTATATTCTCATCCTTCCGGCATTTGGTATTTTCTCCGAGGTGGTGGCGACGTTTTCCCGCAAACGCCTTTTCGGCTACCCGTCGCTCGTCTATGCAACTGCGTGTATTGCGCTTTTGTCCTTTACCGTTTGGCTGCATCATTTTTTCACGATGGGATCCTCGGCCAATGTCAACGCGGTCTTCGGGATCGCCACGATGATCATTGCGGTGCCAACCGGGGTCAAAATCTTCGACTGGCTTTTCACCATGTTCCGGGGACGGATCGAGTTTCATCCCTCCATGGTGTTCACAATCGGCTTCATGGTGACGTTTGTTATAGGCGGCGTTACAGGCGTGCTCCTGGCTCTGCCTCCGGCCGACTACCTGATGCACAATTCAACCTTTCTGGTTGCTCATTTTCACAACATGCTGATCCCGGGGGCCCTGTTCGGCTATTTCGCCGGTCTGAACTATTGGTTCCCGAAAGCATTCGGTTTCAAGCTTGACCGCAAGTGGGGGATCCGGTCTTTCTGGTTCTGGCTTGTCGGCTTCTATCTCGCTTTCATGCCACTTTATGTACTCGGCTTCATGGGTATGAGCCGACGCATGGAGCACTATGCCGACCCGAACTGGCAACCTTATCTTGTTGTCGCAGCGCTTGGTGCAATTTGCGTTATGATCGGAATTGCCTGCATCGCCATACAGCTGATCGTATCCGCAAGGAACTGGGGGTCTTCACGGGACATCACCGGTGATCCCTGGAATGGCAGAACGCTGGAATGGGCCACCTCTTCACCGCCAGCGCCCTATAACTTTGCGATTATCCCTGATGTGCGCGACATTGATGCTTTTCACGATATGAAGATTCGTGGCACTGCTTATGCTCCATCTGCGCAGTACCAAGCCATTGTGATGCCGAAAAGCACGCCGCTGGGACCCATTCTCGGCGCTTTGGCGTTCGGGCTGGGGTTTGCCTTCGTCTGGTATATCTGGTGGCTGGTGGCGCTTTGTTTTGTGCTTTCGCTTGTGTGTGTCGGCATAAGGGCCTGCGACGACAATTCCGACTTCGTTCTGTCGGCAGCAGACGTCGCGAAAATCGAGAGAGCCCGGCTCGCACAGATATCATCGGCGGATCTACACGATATGCGAGACTTTGTGCCGTTGGGAGAAGCGTCGGGTGAAGCGCTGCCGGGGAGGGTGATGTGACCGATCTTTCTGCTGGCAACACTCTTTTGTTGGAAGAGGAAGAAAAGACTTCACTTGAAGCGCGAGAATTCGGGTTCTGGATCTATTTGATGACAGATGCCGTCATTTTCGCGCTTCTGTTTGCCACGTATGCGGTGCTGGCGAATAACTCGGCAGCTGGCCCCACCTCCCAAGACGTGTTTGATCTTTCCCATACAGCGGGTGAAACGGCGCTTTTGCTGTTTTCTAGCCTCACTTTCGGGTTCGCGACCATTGCCATGACGCTCGGTCGGTCCGGGCGCGTTGTATTCTGGCTGATCATCACACTGCTGCTCGGCGTCTGTTTTTTGACCATGGAATTAGTTGAATTTCAGGGAATGCTCGAAAAAGGAGCGGGACCAGAGGTTAGTGGCTTCCTGTCTGCGTTTTTTACTCTTGTTGGGACACACGGACTTCACGTTGCCTTCGGGGCACTCGGAATCTGCGTAATGATTGGTCAGGTACTGATCAAGGGGCTGACTTTGCCGGTGCGATCTCGGCTCGTTCGCCTTGGTCTTTTCTGGCACTTCCTTGATATTGTCTGGATCGGGATTTTCTCGGTCGTCTATCTGCCCGGCGTGATGTGAGGAAAACAAAATGACCCCCGCGGCTGAACGCAGTTTGACCACTTACCTAATCGGCTTTGTTCTGGCAGTTGTTTTGACCGCTATTCCCTTTGCGGTCGTTTGGGGCGGGATTCTGGCTGGCCCTGCGGTCTATGTGGTAATCGCGATTGCTGCGGTACTGCAGGTGATGGTGCATCTGGTTTTCTTCCTTCACCTGAATTTCAAATCCACACCCGCCGAAAATCTGTTTTTCCTGGCCTTCGCATCGGTGCTGATCATCATCATGGTAGGTGGCAGCCTTTGGATCATGACCGACTTGCACCACAGGATGATGTGAAAGGCTGAATGGTGGAAATCACCTGCGCTTGGGCGGCTTGAATCGCTTATCGACTGTTTTTTAGCCGCTATCTCTACCTTTCAAAGGTATCAAGTCATTACTCATGTAATTTAGAGTAATGTTACAATACATTTCAATTGAATTCAATTTTAATAGAATTAAATTCGTATTTCTCGAAATTCATGGTATGTTTTTCAAGTATTTATTTGAATGAAATCAAGGAAAAATGCGAGCAAGGTTAATAGATGATCGTCAGAATTGTCGTATGCGACAAACTTGAAAACCGAGGTGGGCACTTAAAAATGATTTAAATATCAATTATTTGAAACCTTTTTTGACTTTGTCTCTGATCTGCTTTTCGGCCATGGCTTCCTCCCGCTGACCAAAATCACTTCAGCTTTTCTTTACACTTCAAATTCCTAGTAAATCTCTTCTTCTGCGGAGAGGTATTACTAGTGTTTTATTCAAATGCTAAGTATCAATTTTATCGTCAGAGTTCGAATGCGTTGTTGCGAAATTCGATTTTGCCGGCATTTGCAACGACGATTTTTTTGAGCGCTTTTCTGCTCTTTTCTGTGCAGCCCTACTTCACAAAACTTGTTGTTCCAAAACTCGGTGGCTCGCCGGGGGTGTGGTCGGTCGCTATGGTCTTTTTTCAAGGCGTCTTGCTACTCGCTTACACCTATGCGCACCTGTTGATGAAGTTCCTGTCGTTTCAAAAAGCTGTTTTTGTACATGGGTGCGTGCTTGTGTTTGCGTTCGTGTATCTGCCTCTGGGACTATCGCAGAGCTGGATTTCGCCACCGAACGAACATCAGGAACTTTGGATATTGGGATTGTTCGCGTCGTCCATAGGCGTGCCGTTTTTTGCCGTTTCTGCAAATGCCCCATTGCTTCAGGCCTGGTTTGCGCGATCCGGTCATTCGCATGCCGAAGATCCCTATTTCCTGTATGGAGCGAGTAACATCGGCAGTTTCTTGTCCTTGTTCCTTTACATATTGGCAATTGAACCGGTTTTTTCGCTGAACACCCAGTCGATGCTTTGGTCCTCGGGATATCTGGTCCTGGCAGTATCCATCATAGGCTGTGGAGCACTTGCGTTGTATTTTCCCATGCAAGCCAATCCGGCACGGTCCCGGTCCTCGGCTCATGAAACCAGGTGGGAAATGGATAAACCACTCGCCTGGTCCAGTCGGCTGACGTTTCTTGGGCTGTCAGCCATACCCTCGGCGCTGACGATTGCTATTACCGCACATATCACTGTCGATATTGCGTCTGCTCCGTTTCTTTGGGTTGTTCCACTCGCTCTATTCCTTCTAACCTTTGTGCTTGCTTTCAGTACACGTCAGGTGGTCCGGGTCGAATTTTTAGCAAGGCTGTTGCCCTGGGTGGCCATTCTGATCGCGAGCAGCTTGCT
This sequence comes from Labrenzia sp. THAF82, assembly GCF_009363435.1. GTDB lineage: Bacteria > Pseudomonadota > Alphaproteobacteria > Rhizobiales > Stappiaceae > Roseibium > Roseibium porphyridii. The sequence continues at coordinate 3,004,459 of NZ_CP045354.1, forward strand.
GATGGGAGCCAGCCTGCGCGTCTTCGCTTCGCTTGGCTTCAATCTGATCGGATTTTTTGCTGCAGCCCTTTACTGTCATGCGCTGCTCTACAAACTTCGTCCCGGCGCAAATCATCTGACCGAATTCTACCTTTGGATTTCTTGCGGAGGTGTCCTCGGCGGGCTGTTCTCGGGGCTGATCGCGCCTCAAATATTCGGTTGGGTGGCTGAGTATCCGCTTTTGTGGTTCTTGACCGTTCTTGTGGTCTTGCTTCAAGGCCAGAGTTTTCGAGCAAGGACCATTCTCACCATCTCATCGGGAGTGGTTCTGGCATTTGGCATTTATCAGCTGGGTGCTCTTGAATTGAGCTCAGGGTTAAATGACGTCGCCTCACGGGGCTATTTGCTCTTGTTTCTCTTGGTGTCTGTAGCTGTCTTGCAGATGAAGGCGCGGCTCGCGGCAGTTCCAGTGCTTTTTGCGGCAGCTGCAGTGACTGCACTCCAATTTGGGACGTACGATGAATTGGTATCCCATCGCTCATTTTTCGGTATCACGAAGGTAAGACACTCAGATGATGGTGCACACAGGATCATGGTTCACGGCACAACCGTTCACGGCGCAATGCGCGTTGAAGACACGGACGACGCCGGGCCGGAAGCACTGACTTACTATCACGAGACAGGAGAGATGGCTGCCGCTCTTAAATCCATCCAGAATAGAATGGGCGGGCACATCAACGAGGGAGCAATCATCGGGCTGGGAACAGGCAGTTTTCTTTGTCACCGACGGCCTGAAGAAAAGTGGGCAGTCTTTGAGATCGACCCATCGGTTATAAAGGTTGCATCAGATCCACGATATTTCCAGTTTGTGTCCGACTGCGCACCTGATACGCGGATGGTGCTCGGAGACGCCCGGCAGACGCTGGCGCGCGAACCCAATGGGCGTTTCGACTATGTCCTGATCGACGCATTTTCCTCAAACGCCATCCCGATGCATTTGCTGACACGGGAGGCGCTCCAGCTCTATTTTTCCAAGATTTCCGAGGATGGCCTGCTGGTCATGCATATCGAGAACCGCAAGATCGAACTGGCGAGCGTTGTCGCCGCCATTGCGGAGATAGAAGGCTGGTCTCTTCGCGTCGCGAAATTCAAGAACAATGACCGCTTGGCAACCAAGGATCACGTTTATCCGACACATGTCGCAGTTCTGGCCAGGGCACCTGAAGCGCTGGGAGATCTGGCCGCCGATCCAGATTGGAAGTCCGTATCTTCAGGAGACACAAGCGCCTGGACAGATGATTATTCCAACATCTTGAGCGCACTCTTCCGAAAGTATTGGAACACCAGTTAGCAAAACTGTTCTGCTCAGCCCGCCGCGCAATTGCGTCCTTGGATTGCCATCTGTTTGGCAAAGGCTATGTGGCGGACATGATCTTCTGAGCGTGGTGGGCAATCATACGTTCTTCTTCGGCCTCGACGATCCACGCCGCAACTTTGGAACCATCTCTGTGCAGTTTGGCAGAGCCTTGAAGATTGGCAGCTTCATCGAGCTGAACGCCGAGCCATGACAGTTTTTCAAGGATGTTTGCGCGGACTTTTGCGTCATTCTCACCGATCCCACCGGTGAATGCGATGCCGTCAAGGCCGCCCATCGCTGCGATCATCGAGCCAGCATGGCGGACAGCCCAGTAACAGAAATGCTCCACGGCGAATTGCGCACGCTCAGTACCCAGCGACTGCAGTTTGCGCATATCACTAGATCCGGAAAGACCTAAAAGGCCGCTTTCCTTGTTCAGGATTTGTGTTGTCCTCTCGACGCCAAGATCTGAAGCCATGGCCAGAACCAGATTCGCATCAATCGACCCTGTTCTCGTACCCATGGTCAGTCCTTCAAGGGGGGAATAACCCATGGTGGTAGCAACGGATTTCCCGTCCTTAATCGCGCAAAGGCTTGCACCATTGCCGAGGTGAAGAGCGAGCAGTCTTTTTGGCAACGGTTGCCCTGAAATCTCCGGAAGGCACAGCGACAGGCTTTCATAAGACGTGCCGTGAAAGCCAAATCGACGCTGTCCTTTTTCGTCCTCACTATCAGGCAGGGCGTAACGCAACGCAACTTCAGGGTTGGTGGCGTGAAAGGCGGTGTCGAAGCTGACGCATTGAGGCAGGTCGGGCGCAAGCTCTGCAACCGCGTGTATTGCTGCCAGGTTGTGCGGATTGTGCAGCGGTGCGAGAGGAATACAGCGCTCGATTTCCGCAAGAACCTCATCGGAAACCCGTTGCGATTCTTTAAGGTTACGACCGCCATGAACCACTCTGTGCGCTGCCGCCGTAAGGCCAGCAAAGTCAATTCCGTGCCTTTTCAGGGCACGGAATATTTCATCGAGTGCCGTGACGTGGTCCGGCAAGGAGATCTTGTCCTGCTGATCGCCAATGCTCAGCGCCGAAGCACCGCCGATTTCGACCGCGCTGCCGCGGAGCTTCTTTGTGAAATCAGCTCCGAACAGCACAAACTTGATCGAGGACGATCCGGAATTCAGGACGAGGATATCACCCATTTTCTTTGCGTTTCTCCGGTCAGCTAACCTTCTGCGGCCGCATGTCAGAGGCCGATATGCCCGCGACTTCGACTGGTTTCTTCATTGCGTCGCGCCGGAAAGGTTCTCCAAGCTCCTGATTGATCAGAACCTCAATCAAGGTGGTTTTGCCATCGTTCATCTGACGATCGATAGCACTGTCCAGAAGCTCTCTTACTTCATCCATGCTGCGCGCCTGAACGCCTTCAAGACCGCAGGCTTTTGCGATAGCGGCATAGCTGACGTCTTCATCGAGTTCCGTTCCGATAAAATTGTCGTCGTACCAGAGTGTCGAGTTGCGCTTTTCAGCGCCCCACTGGTAGTTGCGGAAGACGACCATGGTGATCGCCGGCCATTCTTTACGACCGATAGCTGTCAACTCCGTCACGGCAATACCAAAGGCACCATCGCCGGCAAAACCGACGACCGGCGTGTCGGGGCAACCGATTTTTGCACCGATGATTGCCGGCAATCCGTAACCGCAAGGTCCGAACAGGCCAGGTGCGAGATATTTCCGGCCCTGCTCAAAGCTTGGATAGGCATTGCCAATCGCGCAGTTGTTGCCTATATCCGAGCTGATGATCGCTTCCTTCGGAAGAGCGGCTTGAATAGCACGCCAGGCCTTGCGCGGGCTCAGCCAATCTGGCTTTGCAGCGCGGGCACGCTGGTTCCAGGACGTGCCTTCATCGTCGTCTTCATGATCCATGGACGAAAGCTGCTGTGCCCAACGGGATTTGGTTTGCGAGATCGTATGAACACGATCGTCCCGGCCGTTGTTTCCGGCGTTCGGTGACAGTTTGTCCAGGATTGCATCGGCAACTTTCCTTGCATCGCCAACAATGCCGACCGATACGGTTTTGGTCAGGCCGATCCGGTTTGGATTGATGTCGACCTGGATGATCTTGGCGTCTTTCGGCCAATAGTCCATGCCGTATCCGGGCAGAGTCGAGAACGGGTTCAAGCGAGTACCAAGCGCAAGGACGACGTCCGCCTTGGCGATAAGCTCCATGCCTGCCTTGGAGCCATTGTAGCCGAGAGGGCCCGCAAACAGGCGGTGCGAACCTGGGAACGCATCATTGTGCTGATAGCCGCAGCACACTGCCGCGTCGAGCTTTTCGGCCAGTGCCATGGACGCTGGAATTGCGCCTGCAAGAACAACGCCTGCACCGTTCAGTATCACGGGAAATTTGGCGGTGCTCAAAAGGTCGGCTGCCTGGGAAATTGCGTCTTCGCCGCCGCCTGGGCGTTCGAAATCGACAATGGCGGGCACCTGGGCATCAATGACCTGGGTCCAGAAATCGCGCGGGATGTTGATCTGTGCCGGTGCACTGGCACGCTTGGCCTGCATGATCACGCGGTTCAGTACTTCCATCATGCGTGACGGGTCACGAACTTCTTCCTGATAGGCCACCATGTCCTTGAAGAGCGCCATTTGCTCTACTTCCTGGAACCCACCTTGACCCAGCGTCTTGTTGGCTGCCTGGGGGGTGACCAGAAGCAGAGGTGTGTGGTTCCAGTAAGCCGTTTTGACGGCGGTCACGAAGTTCGTAATCCCGGGCCCATTTTGCGCAATCATCATGCTGACTTTGCCGGTTGCCCGGGTGTAGCCGTCGGCCATCATCCCGCCCGAGCCCTCATGGGCACAATCCCAGAACTTGATGCCTGCCTTTGGAAACAGATCGGAAATCGGCATGAAAGCTGAGCCGATAATTCCGAACGCATGCTCGATTCCGTGCGCTTGAAGCACCTTCACGAATGCTTCTTCGGTGGTCATTTTCAAGACGAATACTCCAGTGAAATCAGAAAGACCGATGCCGTCATTACGGCGTTTCGGAGAGGATTTAACTCGACTTCCTGATGCCCTCTTAGGGCCAGTTTGGCGGACTTCATATAGCCAATAGGATGTTTCACAAGCGTTTGAAACCCCATTGGCTGGAGGTTTCTTGCAAGCGGGTCGTTCCGATCAGGCACAGACTGGGGATTTAACGCTGTCCGTTGCCGGAAACCTCTTCATCTGCCCCGTCTTTTCACTTGCATCAGTGCCAATGTTTTGACCTATAACGCACTTGAAGAGACGGAACAGATTGCTGAATTGCGTCAGACTTTAACGCGCTCGGATTTCGGGTCGTAAAAAGGTTTCAGTGATGCTTCTGCTTCACAGCGCACGCCAGCGACCTCGATTTCAAAAGACGAGCTGAGAAGCTGATCGGGGCTTTCGCCCGGGCATGGCACGTAGCCAAGCCCCATGGCACTACCGAGGGTATGGCCATAGTTCCCGCTGCTCAGGAAACCAACAACTTCTCCGTTTCGCAATATCGGTTCAGCGTGATAGAGCAGGGGCTCTGGGTCTTTCAGGCGGAACTGCACGAGCCGCCGTTGCAACCCTTCCTCGCGTTTGCGCAAAACAGCTTCACGACCGATAAAGTCGGGTTTGTCCCGTTTGACCGCAAAACCCAAACCAGCTTCCAGAATGTGATTTTCACAGGTGATGTCGTGGCCGAAGTGGCGGAAGCCCTTTTCGATCCGGCAGGAATCCATCATGTGAAGCCCACACAGTTTCGCGCCAAGTTCCTGGCCGGCTTCTTGAAGCGTTTCAAAGACATGTGCCGCCATGTCGGAGGAAACATAAAGCTCCCATCCCAGCTCACCGACATAAGTGACCCGGTGGGCCCTCGCCAAACCCATGCCGATCTCTATGTCCTGTGCGGTGCCGAACGGATTGGTTGCGTTCGAGAAGTCGTTCGGCGAGACAGCTTCCAGCAATTTCCGGGAGTTTGGCCCCATCACGGCCAGAACAGCCTCGCCCGATGTGACATCGGTGATAACCACGCGGTAGTCGCCAACATGGCGGCGTAACCAGGTCTCGTCGGCCAGTCGCGTGGCCGCTGGTGTGACCACGAGATAGACGGTTTCGGAAAGACGCGTGACCGTCACATCCGCTTCAATGCCGCCTTGCTTGTTGAGCAATTGCGTATAAACGATTTTGCCAACCGGTACCGAATAGTCACCACCGGCGACATAGTTCAGGAATGTTTCGGCGTCCGGGCCTTCAATGCGAATTTTGCCGAAGGACGACATGTCGTAGACGCCGACATTTTCCCGGATCGCCATGTGTTCGCGTTTGGAGTTTTCAAACCAGTTCTGGCGTTTCCAGGTGTATCGGTATTCTCGTTCCTGACCTTCATCGGCGAACCAATTGGCGCGTTCCCACCCTGCGAACTCGCCGAAAACAGCACCCGATGCCTTGAGGTGCTCATGCAAAGGGGACCGCCTGATGCCGCGAGCGGTGGCTTTCTGCCGGTAAGGGAAGTGGTCCGCATAGAGTAGGCCAAGTGTTTCCTTCGACCGTTCATAAAGATATGTGCGGTTTCCCTGAAAGGGCTGCATGCGTGAAATGTCGACATCGCCGAGGTCGAAGGGCTTTTCGCCCGTGTTCATCCATTCCGCCAGCGCCATTCCAGCGCCGCCAGCGGACTGAATTCCGATCGAATTGAAACCTGCCGCAACCCAAACGTTGTCCATCTCCGGCGCCAGGCCAAGGTGGTATGCATCGTCCGGTGTGAAGCTTTCCGGGCCATTGAAGAAGGTATGAATGCCAACTTCAGCCAAAATCGGCAACCGGTTCACAGCAGCCTCTAGGATCGGCTCGAAGTGGTCGAAGTCTTCCGGCAGCTGGTCGAACTCGAAGTCTTCGGGAATGCCGTTCATGGCCCAGGGCTTGGCATTGGGCTCAAAAGCGCCAAGGAGGATTTTTCCCGCATCTTCCTTGTAATAGGCGCATTCGTCCGGAACCCGAAGGACAGGCATATGAGGGAGCCCGGAAACGTTGTCGGTGACGATATAGAAGTGTTCACAAGCATGAAGCGGAACGTTCACACCGGCCATGCGTCCCAGTTCATGGCCCCACATGCCGCCACAATTGACCACGTGATCGCATTCAATGACACCGGTGCCGTCTGTTGATTGCCACTCGACACCCGTCACTCTTCGTCCGGCTTTCTGCAGGCCGGTCACCTTGACCCGTTCCATGACCTTGGCACCACCCATTCTGGCACCCTTGGCCAGCGCGAGTGCGATATTGGCCGGATCGCCCTGACCATCAAGAGGCAGATAAACACCGGCCACCACGCCGTCGGTGTTCAGATACTCGTATCTGGATTTGACTTCAGAGGGGGATATTTCCTCCACTTCCACGCCAAAGGCCCGCGCCATGGACGCTTGCCGGTAGATCTCTTCCTTGCGTTCCTCGGTGAGCGCGACCGTGATCGACCCGCAGCGCCGGAACCCGGTAGCAACCTCCGTTTCGGCCTCCAGCTTTCCATAGAGTTCCTGGCTGTATTTGGCGAGCCGGGTCATGTTTTCTGTCGCCCGCAACTGCGCGATCAGGCCGGCCGCATGCCAGGTCGTGCCTGATGTCAGCTGCTTGCGTTCCAACAGAACGACATCGGTCCAGCCTTGTTTGACAAGATGGTAGGCGACGGAACATCCGATGACGCCACCGCCGATAATGACGACGCGAGCCTTTGATGGAGGTGTCACGATGAGCTCTTTCCGATTTCAAGACCTGAGGAGATGTCTCCGTCAGACCGAGTGTTGATGGCTATGTCCAAAGGACGAATTTGAAATTGAAAACCAAGGGCTTGTCCTCAAGCCCTCAGTCGTTCGTTCTCGGGATCCCAAAGCGGCTGATCGGGCTGCACGACAGCCTTGTGGCGTTTGCCGTAGATCTCTACTTCAAGTTCCGTTCCAGGTTCCGCCAGGGTTGCCTTGACCACGCCGAGCGCGATGGAGGCATTGATCCTGTATCCCCATCCGCCGGACGTGACTTCGCCGACCAGCTCGCCGTCCTTGAAAATGCAGGCCATATAGGGAGCATCGCACGCGTCGGCATCAACGGTGAGTGTTACAAATCCCTTTTTCGGTCCTTGTTCTGCTTCCGTTTGAAGAGCGGATTTCCCTGGATAGTCCTGCAGCTTTTGAAGTTTGACGAAGCGTCCAAGACCGCTTTCGAGCAGTGTGTAGTCGGAGGAAAGATCTACTTTCCAGGCGCGATACCCCTTTTCCAGCCGCAGAGAATTCAGTGCGAACATGCCGAATGGCGTTGCGCCTTGTTTCAAAACGGCATCGTAGATGACGGGCATGTCGTCGAAACTTGCGTGCACCTCCCAACCGAGTTCTCCTGCAAAGGAAACGCGAACGAGAAGAGCCGGTTTTCCGGCAACTTCCGTATATTGGTGGGTTAGCCAGCCCGTGGACAGGTCCGCATCCGTCAGTTTGGCAAAAAGCTCGCGGGATTTGGGGCCGCTTACAATAAGCGTTGTCACTTCACGTGTGCGATCCTTGAGGCTGAGACCTTCTGGCAGTCCGTCCTTCAGTACGGCGAAGTCGTGCCATTGGGCTGGGGCTGCGGTAATCAGCGTGAAGTCGTCTTCGCCGTGTCTGATGATCGACATTTCGGTCAGGACGCGGCCACGGTTGTCGGGGAAATAGCCGAGTGTCATGCGGCCGGCTTTTGGAAGCGCGCCGGCAATCTTGTTGCGCAAATATTCCGCGGCACCTTCGCCGTTCAGAGCAAAGCGGCTGAAGCCTGGCAGATCGAGAACGCCGACACCGTCTCTGACGGCTTCACACTCTGCACGCACGCGCTGTTCCCAAGGCCCGGAACGATTCCAGGTCTGGGTGGCTTCTTCGCCGATGTCGTCTCCAGCTTCTGCAAACCAGTTTGCTCGCTCCCAGCCGTTGAAGGTGCCCATCTGGCCACCCAATTCAAGAACCTTGGTGTGGTTGGGGGACACTTTCCGGTCTGGTGCTGCAGGCCATCTGTGGTGCGGAAAGTGCATCGCATATTCGTGGCCGTACACTTCCTTGGCCTTGTCGACACAATATTGGTCGTCGGTGTAATCGGTATAGCGACGCGGATCGACGCACCACATGTCCCATTCGGTATGGCCGTGCATGATCCATTCGGCGGCGACTTTGCCAGCTCCTCCGCCCTGAGCGATGCCAAAGGTGAAGGAATGCGCTTCAAATGCGTTCGGGACGCCCGGCATCGGGCCAATCATCGGCAAGCCATCCGGCGCATAAGGGATCGGTCCGTTGATGTTTCGGCTGACCCCTTGGGTTCCCAAAAGCGGTACGCGGGCCATCGCGTCCTCGATGTACCATTCGAGACGGTCCAGATCGTCAGGATAAAGCTGAAAGCTGAAATCTTCGGGCATCTGATCGTCTGGCGTTACCCAGGCGGCCTGGCAGTTACGTTCGTAAGGCCCGAGGTTGAAGCCGACTGTTTCCTGGCGCAGATAATAAGAGCTGTCGACATCCCGGATCATGGGCAGTTTTCGGCCGTTTTCCTTCGTCCAGGCTTCAACTTCCGGCACCGGTTCGGTCAGGAAATACTGGTGGCTCATCACTGCTGCCGGGACAGGGCGTCCACCAAACGGCAGGAACCATTCCCCAACGCGCTTTGCATAGTAGCCGGCAGCATTGACCACATATTCGCAGCGAATGTCGCCCTTGTCCGTGTGGACGATCCATTCACCATTTTCCCGACTAACGCCCGTTGCCGGCGTGAAACGCGTGATCTTAGCGCCATGGGCACGTGCGCCCTTTGCGAGTGCCTGTGTAACCTGGGCAGGATCGATATCGCCGTCGAGTGCATCCCAAAGGCCACCTGCAAGGTCATGGGTCTCCATGAATGGGTAATGTTGCTGCAATTCCTCTGGTGTGCAGATGTCCATTTTTAGACCCATCTGCCGTGCCATACCGACCGCGTGCTCGAATTCCATCATGCGCTCGTCGCTGTGCGCCAGGCGAATTGCCCCGGTCACATGATAGTTGATCGGATAGTCAACCTCATCGGCCAGGCCGCGATACAGCTTCAAACTGTAGCGCTGCATGTTCATGATGCCGTAGTTCATCGCGAAGTTCGGACAGTTTCCTGCGGCATGCCAGGTTGAACCTGCGGTCAGTTCATTCTTTTCCAGCAGAATGCAGTCGGACCAGCCGTTCTTGGCAAGGTGATACAGCGTGGCAACACCAACGACACCGCCGCCGATGATTACAACTCGGGCTGTAGAGGGTACGGACATTCAGTATTCCTTCTTGGAATGCGTCAATAAACGGGTGGGGAAATCACCCAAATGGCGATTGCGGGCTCGGAGTAGGGATTGCTCCAGCGATAGGCCGCATTGCGGATGCGAAAGCTGTCTCCTGCCGCCACGGTGAAAGGTTCATCATCGAGCCAGATATCCAGTTTTCCGGAGATGAGATAGGCGACTTCCTGCGTGGGGCGCTGAATGGGTTTGTCGCGCGACGAGCCAGGCTGAAAGGTGGAGTGGATCATCTCGAAATTGTCGGTCAGATCGGGCGAAATCAGCGTCTCGAGAAGTCCGGCGTCGCGTTCGCCAATTACTCGGCGGGCCTTCGCCCTGACGACTTTGCCACTCTCGTTTTCCGGACCATCGGTGCTTCCGAAGAACAATGAAACCTGCACTCCGAAAGCGTCCGCGATCTCCCGCAGGTCGGACATTCTGGGTGTTGAAATGTCACGCTCTACCTGCGACAGCCAGCCGACAGATCTGCCCAATCTGTTGGCCAGGTCTTCAAGCGTCATTTTTCGGGCCGTTCGAAGAGCTCGGATGTCCTCGCCCAGACTGCTATGTTCCATTCTGAAGACCTGCTTGTGAAAATTTCACCGATAATTTCATGCGACAATATGAAAAAATCAACAAAAATTTCACGCCGCAGAAAGATTCTTTGTCGTGCCGCCAATTCGCTTCGCTGAAAGGAACTCAAACGTGTTGAATTCGGTGCGAATTTCGCGTTCGGCAACCGTTGTTGTGACTGGAAAAATCTAAGGTGTGAAATGCGGGTCAGCTGATTTGCGCGCTGAAAAGAGCAAGCCGGCTAACGGCGGGCTTCCCTGATTTTTTTGCCGATAAGGGAAATGCCATCGGGAATACGCGCCGAGGCAATGGAAGAATAGGCCAGGCGATAGTGCCCAGGGTCTTCTTCATCGGTCGCGAAAAAGGCGCTGCCGGGTTCAATAAGAACCCCATCCTGTCTGAGGCTCATAGCAAGTTTTGTGCTGTCGATGCCGTCTGGTGCCTTCATCCAAAAGGACGATCCGCCGAAGGTTCCCTGCGTTGTGAGTGAAAGTCGTTCTTCACTGATGCTTTGCTCCATGATCGAGCGCCGTTTCCGATAGATGCGCCCCATGCGCGCGATCTGGGCGTCATAGTGACCAAGGGACAGAAAATAGGCCGCGGTACGCTGAATGAGGCCAGGCGGGTGGCGCAATACAAGCGACCGCAGCGCGCGTGCTTCACGGATGAAAGGTTCTGAGGCAACGATGTATCCGAGCCGCAGTCCGGGAAAAAGCGACTTGGAGAACGAACCCACATAAATCACACAGCCTGTCGGATCGAGGGACTTGAGAGCCGGGGAAGGGGATTTGAGAAACGAAATCTCGAATTCATAATCGTCTTCAACGACAACAAACTCACCTTCGGCGGCCAGCTCCAGGAGCCTGTGACGACGGGATACCGGCATTGTTGCGTTTGTGGGGCAATGATGGCTCGGCGTGGTGAAAACCACGTCCAGACTATCTGGAAGCTTTTCAGGTGGCAGGCCGGCGTTATCGACGTCAATGGAGATCGTGTTGCATCTGGTCTGATTGAGGATTTGCCGCAGGCCAGGGTAACAGGGGTTTTCTATTACAGCCGTACGGCGCTGGGTTAGCAGTATCTGCGCGGTGATCCAAAGCGCATGTTGTGCGCCCATTGTAATCAGGATCTCTTCCGGGCGCGCGGTGATCCCGCGTCTCGGCAGGATCTGGCGCAGGATAAACTCGACCAGCATAGGGTCGTCGCGCTCGTAATAGTCGGTCGCCAGAATGTCGAAATCCTTGCGGCCGACAGCCTTCAGTGCACAGTTTCGCCAGTTGTGGTGATCGAAGAGACGCGGATCGGACTGGCCATAGATGAAGGGATATTTGTAGTCACGCCAGTTTTGCGGACGCATGACGGGCACATGTGCCAGGAACCGCTGGCCAAGCGTGCGTGACCAGTCGATGCCCGTGTTTTCCGACTGGTCCGGCAAATTGAATTTCGGCCTGCTTGGAGCGTTTTGCGCGACGTAATAGCCGGATCGGCCTTTTGAAATCAGATATTCGTTGGAGACGAGTTCTGTATAGGCAATCGTGACCGTTATCCTGGCGACACCAAGATGCTCGGCAAGTTTGCGGCTTGACGGCATCCGTTCGCCCGGCAGGCAACGACCGGACAGAATGGCTTCGACCACGAGCTGCTGTATTTGTTGCTGCAGCGAGGTTTCAGTGTCGGGTCGAAGGAAGAATGTCTCCGCCGGTATTGCCATGCCTGGACCTAATTTTTGGAATGTCTGGACCTATTAGATGGTTCATCGGGTCGTTTGGCAATTGAAATTCGCGCAAAAAAAGAGCGTGGTTGTTTCGGGGCAACCACGCTTTTCAGTTTCAGGGAGTTATCGCTGTTCGCAGCGAGTTGTTATCCGAAGACCCGTGTCAGTGCGCCGTCGATCGCGTCCGTAATCTGGTCGATATCGTCTGACGTCGCAATCAGAGCCGGAGACAGACAAATGGTGTTGTTGAGGCCTGGCAGGGCGCGGTTGGTGACACCGATGATGACGCCTTGCTTCATGCAATCGGCAACGATTGCCTGCATGAGTTTTTCTTCCGCCGGTTCCTTCGTATCGCGATCCTTGACCAGTTCAGCACCGCAGAAAAGACCAATGCCGCGCACATCGCCGATCACGGAGTGCTTGTCCATCAGTCCGTGGAGATTGGCCATCAGCCGCTCACCCATTGCGGTTGTGTTGTCGAGGAGACTTTCGTCCTCGATGATCTTCATGTTTTCAAGGGCTGCCGCCGGACCGGCAGTGCAGCCGCCAAAAGTGGAAATGTCGCGGAAGTGGTTCAAGGGATCGCTTGTGTCGTCCTTGAAGAGGTCGAAAACCTGTTCAGTGGTGACCATGCAGGCAATTGCGGCATAACCTGACGCCACACCCTTTGCCATCGTGACAAAGTCCGGCTTGATGCCGTAGTGCTGGTAGCCGAACCATTTTCCTGTTCTTCCAACGCCGCAGACCACTTCATCGATGTGAAGCAGGATATCGTATTTCCGGCAAATTTCCTGAACACGGTCCCAATATCCCTTGGGAGGGGTGATTACACCGCCGCCTGCGGTGACTGGTTCCAGGCAAAGTGCACCGACAGTATCCGGCCCCTCACGCAGGATCACTTCCTCAATGGCGTCGGCCGCACGTTCGCCATATTCCTCAACGTCCCATTGAGCGCGATATTCGCAGCAGTGGGGAACGGAAACAAAACCGGGCGTATAGGGACCGTATTGCGCATTACGCTCCGGTTGGCCACCGGCAGAAATCGTCGTGATGGACGAGCCATGGTAGTCACGCTCCCGGTAGAGGATCTTGTGCTTTTTGCCGCCGTATCGCTTGTGAGCGATCTGACGCACGATCTTGAATGCCTTTTCGTTGGCTTCAGTGCCAGAATTGGTGAAGTAAACGCGGCTCATGCCCGGCATCTTGGAGATGAGACGCTCGGAAAAGAGCGCTCCTGGAATGGAGCCGGCGGAATTGGCGAAATAGTTGAGCTTGATGAGCTGATCACGAATGGCGTCAGCAATAGAGACGCGTCCATAGCCGACATTCACCGTCCACACGCCGCCCGAGACAGCATCCAGATGCTCCTTACCGGTCGCATCCCACAGCCGCATGCCCTTGCCTTCGACCATGATCTTCGGGTCGGTCGTTTCCAGGGACTTGTGTTGAAAGAGGTGATGCCAGACATGGCTGCGGTCGGCTTCAATGATTTCGCTCATGTCGTTCGGGGATGCTGCAATATTCACGGCCATATCCTTTCGTGCGTCAGCTTCATGCGCGACTGAAGAGTGAATTCAATTGAGAGTTCTGCCAGCCTAAATCTAGGCAATTGCTCAGTTTTCAAGCAGGAACGTCAATTTCCAGTCCAGACAACATGCACCCAGCGGCGACATATAGGGCCAGATCGGGAATAGCTTTAGTTCCAGTTGAGTGTTTCTATTGTAACCGTGCGGTTCTGTCGTAACCATTTTCAAACGCAGGCCAGCCGTACAAACTGGGAGACGGCAAAAGACAGGAACACCTGCATGCCTGCATAATAACGAGGGAACAGTGGGAAGATAAAATGACCTACAAAACTAAACTGTTGAGCGCGGCTGCTGCACTGGCATTCATGAGTGGCCTACCGGCAACTGCACAATCTGAAGAACTGACCGTCGCTTACTTCCTGGAATGGCCAATGCCTTTCCAGTACGCCAAGGCGACCGGTATGTATGACGAAGCACTCGGGATGCCTGTCAAATGGGTGTCCTTTGACGCTGGTACGGCAATGTCGGCAGCTATGGCGTCCGGCGACGTGCAAATTGCCGTCAGCCAGGGTGTGCCTCCTTTCGTGGTTGCGACTTCCGCCGGACAGGATCTGATCTTGGCAGATATCGCTGTGAGCTACTCTGAAAACGACAACTGTGTCGTCGCAGAAACGCTCGAGATCGAAAAAGAAAACGCCAAGGAACTGGAAGGCAAGAAAGTCGGCGTTCCGATCGGAACGGCCGCCCATTTCGGCTTTCTGGAGCAGATGAAGCATTTCGATGTTGACATCACGACGATGGAAATCGTTGACATGGCGCCGGCCGACGGAGCAGCCGCATTCGCTCAGGGCAACCTGGACATGGTTTGCGGCTGGGGCGGTGCGCTGCGCCGCATGAAGGAACACGGCAACGTGCTTCTGACGGGTGCTGAAAAAGAAGAACTCGGCATTCTTGTTTTTGACGGCATCAGCACACCGGCAAACTTTGCGGCTGAAGAGAGCGAGCTTTTGACCAAGTTCCTCGCGGTGACCGAAGAAGCCAACGCCATGTGGAATGCCGGTGACAAGAAGGCTGAAATGCTGAAGGTCATCGCAAAAGACGCTGGTATGGATGAGGCAGCGGCGGAAGAGTCTCTGGCGACCTTTACCTTCCCGACAATGGAAGACAAGCTGAGTGCCAAGTGGCTTGACGGCAACGTCCAGAACTTCATGCTCGGTGTTGCAAACGTGTTCAAGGAAGCCGGATCGATCCCGGTCGCTCTGGACACTTATGCTGATACGGTCGATTCCAGCTATCTGGCCGCGGCACAATCCAACTGATTGGCGTATCCTGCATTGAATGGGGCGGCGCTCGTCGCCGCTCCATTTCTTTTATCTCAATCAGGCTGCAGGAGATGGTCGGCTATGGATGGCCTTCATATTGAAAATATTTCCATGCGTTTCGATTTGCCCAACGGAACGCACGTCCAGGCGCTCAAGGATGTCTCCATTGAGCTGAAGACGGGCGAAATCATGTCGGTTCTCGGACCATCGGGCTGCGGCAAGACAACCTTGTTGAACATATTGGCCGGGTTTCTCGCTCCGACGGACGGTCAGGTTCGCATGAACGGTCACGTGGTGACCGGGCCGGATGCCGAACGGGGAATGGTGTTCCAAAAGGGCGCTTTGTTTGAGTGGATGAGCGTCCGCAAGAACGTGGATTTCGGCCCGCGAATGAAGTCGATGCCGAAAAAGCAGCGCGACGAGATCGTCGATCACCTTTTGGAAACGGTTGGGCTTCAGGACTTCAAGGAAAAGGCAGTTTATGAACTTTCCGGCGGCATGCAACAGCGTGTTGCGCTCGCCAGATGCCTTGCGAACGATCCTGACGTCATATTGATGGATGAACCGCTTGGCGCTCTCGACGCGCTGACGCGTGAAAAAATGCAAGGTCTCGTGCTGAAGCTTTGGAAAGAAACAGGCAAGACCGTCATTCTGATCACACACTCGGTTGAAGAGGCGCTGCTGCTTGGGGAACGCCTGTTGGTGATGGCCCCAAGGCCGGGACGCATTCACAAGGAATACCGACTTCCTTTCGCTGATCGTGGCGTGAACATGGATTTGCGCGAGGTCAAGAAAAGCGAAGGCTTTGCTGAAAAACGGGAAGAAATCCTGTCGATGATCTGGGAAATGGAAGAAGAAATCATGGGCAGATCGGAGACAGCAGCATGACCGGATCCGTTGTCTTCCTAATTTACGCCGGCCTGTTTCTGGCCAGTTTTTTCCTCGTCCGGTATCTCAGCGGCAAGCTGCAACGGGGACAGGACTTCACGAGCCTGAAAACCGTTACCTTCGGTGATGAAAGTGCGATCACGCCCAACAGGGCCGCGTCCGTGATTTCAATTGTGGTGATCTTCTTCATCTGGGGTGCCTTCACCGGCTCCAAATGGGTGCCGGTTCACGTTCCAGGCCCGTTTGTAGGAGAGACGTCCTTTACCTATACGGCCACGGACGCTAGCGGAAAATCTGCTGATGCCACGGTCGATGTGATCGTTCACGAGCCTGGTGTGAAAGCCGACAAGCCGGAGGTCGCGGCCTCCGACGGGTTTGCCCAGAACGATTCTGGCACCGTTGGTGCCTGGCGGTCTGTTCTTCTGAAAGTCACGCGGAATGACGGTGAGGGCGCGGAAGTAACTGCTGTCGACGGTCAACCGATATCGGCTGGTCAAAGTGTTAGTGTTGAAAACGGCACCGTCACCATGACGCCGAAAGGCTCACTAAGCTTCCAGCCAAGCAAGGGCTTGCAGATGGAACCCATCTGGATGCCGGCACCTGAAGCGGTGGTCGTCCGGTTTGCGGAGATTGCTTCTCAAGGCTATCAGAACTTTACCTTGTGGGAGCACCTTGGCTGGTCGCTCTTGCGCGTGGTTGCGGGCTTCCTGCTTGGGTCGCTTATCGGCATTCCGCTTGGTTATGCGATGGGCTTGTCCAGTTGGGTGCGCGGCTGGTTCGATCCGATCGTCGAATTCATGCGACCTGTGCCACCGCTTGCTCTGATCCCACTGGTCATCATCTGGTTCGGCATCTGGGAAACCGGCAAGATCGTACTGCTGTTCCTGGCAGCTCTCTGGATCATGACAATTGCGGCAAGGGCGGGGGTCTCTGGCGTGAACATCACCAAGGTTCATGCCGCGTATTCCCTCGGGGCCAGCAAACGGCAGATCCTGCAATATGTCATCGTGCCCAATTCCCTACCGGAAATCTTCACCGGTGCGCGCGTTGCCATGGGCGTTTGTTGGGGAACGGTGGTTGCGGCTGAACTTGTCGCGGCTCAAAAGGGCGCGGGTATGATGATCATCGCAGCGTCCAAGTTCCAGCTGACGGACATTGTCATCATGGGGATCATCCTCATTGGCATTGTCGGCTACAGCATTGATATTCTGATGCGTTTTGCCGAACGAATTCTGGTGCCGTGGAAAGGCCGGTCCTGACAAAGGAAACACGAATGAAATCTGCGGCAGCTCCAATCACATCTGGTTGGTGCTGCCGTACGTTCAGCTACGTTGCAGCCACATCGATTCGGTATTGAGGCAGCGTTTGATCACTGCATCTTTACTGGCCAAGCACATCTCGAATCATTGACATTTTCATTCGGTTGAACGAACGCTGACGCGAAGTTTCGGGAGGCGTTTTTGTTTTGTTTATCCAGGTCTCTGAGTGTCATATGCACTGGTTTCAAAAAGAGCGTCTAATCCCATTTTAAGTATAGATTTCAAGAGTTAGGCATGTAGCCGTCATTTAGAAGAACAAGTTCCTGAAGGAGGCGTCACTCGTTTTCGCACAGGGCATACTCATCTTTTGATTTTGATCAAGACTCCATAACCCACGATGGCCGACCTTTTGGGTTTTCAGGGAGGGCTGGTTGCGACTGTTCCGTACATATCTTTTGCACAACGGTACGAGAGTGTCCGGCAGCCAGAAAATCATTCGCGCGGAAAATGCCCAGTCTGCTGCGGAAATCGTTGCCGGAAAAAAACTTCGCCAAACAGGCTCCGAGCACGAGGTTCGCGTTGAAGTCCATTCCGTTGAACCTGCCCAAGGCCCGCTCTTCTTCTATTTGCTTTGATTAGGTCGAAGCGATTGCTCGGAGGAGACGATTTTCAGCCACGAGCGGCATACAAAATAACAACAAATAAGAAGTTGATAGTTATTGTGTCCTGGCCGCAAACACGATTTACTTAGTCAAAGACGTTATTTGAATGTTTTCCATTTTATCGTTTCTCGCAAACAAAAATATTTTGAGTTTTTCATGGTTCGTGGCGCACAAACAGGAAGTCGAAACCCTAATTCTCGTCGCAACAGAGCTGCAAGCTTCGCCCGACATCAACTTTTGCAAAGGGTGCAATCTCGCAGTCAGGCTTTGCTCCGATCAAAATTGCAAAACAAAGCCAGGGTATTGAGCAGAGAGGAACTTCGCGCGCTAACAAATCCGCGACGGAAGCCAAATAATGTCGATGGAAACTACAAAACGCAGCAAGGAATCGTTGCTGAAAACGCCTTGAAACTCGTAGAGGAATACCTTCTGGAAAAACTGAAGCAACATCACAACGATCCATCGATGAATGATGCTCAGAGTAAGTTGCTTTTGAAGAATGGTCAGGCCTCAAGGCGAATGACACATGAGTTTGTGCACGGGATGCCACTCGATGTAGATGGAAACACCATTCACTTCAAAAGAGGGAGTGGTCAGCCTTACATAGTTGTTTCCGACTTTGAAGAACTACGAAACTATGTGGTTCTTGTGGATGTGTACGAAGTAACTGTCTCAAATAGTCATGGCTCGCTGCCATGCACCTTTGAGAATCCGGAAGGTGCCGAAATCGTTTTGGCGACACAACCCGCCGCTGCGATCATGTCACCGGGAAGCTCAATCTTTATCCCAATTGAACAGTTCCTGAGGCGTTAGTTGAGCCGACCGAACACAAGACCTTAGAAGTTTCCAGTGCCGAGTAGTCGTTACGTCGAGGATTTTGAAGCCGAACGTGTTCGGTACACCAGCAAAAAATTCTGGCCATGTGAGTTGCAACAACGTGCCTGCAACGAAGAATTAGTTTGTGCACGAAGTTACACTCAAGAATGCTGATTGTTTTCTGGCGAACCGTCGCACGGAAGTAGGACAACCTCGGCTTCGGCACACCACGATGGAGTACGTGGGCGCTGGCACCGTATCAAACAGATTTGCTTTAGAGGGAAAACTGGTGCCGGCAGCAGGATTCGAACCCGCGACCCCGAGATTACAAATCACGTGCTCTACCAACTGAGCTATACCGGCGCCGGGAATGGCTTCTACCAGATTGGCGGCGCTTGTCCATGCCCTTGTGGCAAAAATTCAATTCAAGGCCTCAAAAAGCTTTCTAACGCCCTAGAAAAGCAGAGATATTTGCTCCGAGACTGTGGATAAATCTGTTTCAGGGCCGGTTACAGTCTATTACAAATTCACTCTGCGGTCTGTCCGGGTGCTGTGTTATGCCAAATGTCGTGGGCTTTATCGGGAATGCACAAATGAATTTTGCAAAACCAATGGGTTTGACCGCTGCAATCGTCTTTGCGTCACTCGGCTTTTCGCCAACATCAAAAGCTCACGATATCAAGACCTGCAAATGCGACGAGGCCTGCTACACCAAGGAGGTTGAGACGCTGACCTGTTCAGGCGGCAAGGCGCGGTTTTCATCTAAAGGGCTGCCAAACGTCAACGATCCGATCATGAGGGGAATCATTGCCACCAATCAGCAATTTCCGTCCGAGCACAATTATGAGTTCGAAATCCTTTTGACGCCGCAATTGTCAAACCGGCCGACAAAAACAGAGGCAGGTCCGGTGGGTGTTGCCGTCAATGGTGTTCCGATCTTTGATCCGAGCACGCAGGGGCCGGTGAATCGGTCGACCGGCAAGCGCCCCAGCGCTTTTGAGGCTGGCGAACTGGATGTCTGTGGCGGCCACGCGGGAAGAGGAGACGACTATCATTACCACATTGCACCCAAATGCCTGATTGAGGACCTCGGCAAAACATGGGTCGAGGTGGACAAGAAACCGATCGGCTATGCGATGGACGGGTTTCCGATCCTGGCGCTTGGATGGTTCGACAAAGCGAATGGGGTTGAGAATGCTCTTGATACCTGCCGTGGCATGAAAGACGAGACCGGAGATTACTTTTACAACGTAAAGACCACTTCCGATTGGGATGTGCTCAATTGTCTTTCCGGACGCCCGCAGAATTTTGCGCGCGACCGTTGGCTTCACCGCGTGGATCGTACCGGCAAGGAAATCACCGGCATTCCCATCCGATTTGCCATCAAGGACAGCAGCCGGAACTCATATGGCGGCGATGTCTGTCACGTCATGACGGGTATGCTCCAGGGCGAACAGGTGCTCCAGACAAACGGTACAGCGCGGCGGGTCGGGGCCGAGGAGGGAAGCCTCTTTTATTGTAACAATGCCTGCTACGGCCTCTTTTTCGAAGCAGACAAAAGCAGGGCTATTCGCGGCCGGGCGATCTATTTCGACTATATCGCATCCGGGTGCCCTGGCGGATTCAATGTATCCGAGCTCAAAACATTTGCCCCTTACGAAGGACCGGCGCAGACTCGAAAAGGTCCCCCCGGAACAGGACGATAAGCGGATACCTGCCGAACCCGGCGAAATTCGTGTAATGCTGTTCATCGACAACCCAAAATGAGTCGCGCCGGGTAAAGGTTATCGTGGTGCGACCAGTCTTCTTCGAACAGGGATTACATGACGCGGGCACAGCGCATCTGCCTGATCTTTTTTCTACAGCCAATCGCGCTTGGTGCGTGGTTGCCGCATATTCCTGGCATTCAGACGACACTGGGTCTTAGCAACAGCGAGCTTGCCTTCGCTCTGATTGGTGCTCCGATCGGGACGCTGACAACGCTGCTTTTTGCCGGACGTATTGCCAACTGGCTGGGTGCTCGGCGGATTACGCTGGTGCTTTATCCGGTATTTCTGCTTGTCATGCTTTTGCCGTTCATGGCGACGTCACAATGGCTCTTGATGGCAGCACTTGCCTGCATGGGCAGTTCCCTATCCCTATTGGAATTGGGTCTGAACGTACTTGCCGACGAATATGAAAAGGACACTGGCGGCAAGGTCATGAGCGTTGCCCACGGGTGTTGGAGTTTCGGATTGTTGACCGGAACGCTGATCGGGTCGGCGGTTGCAGGCCTGGGGTGGTCGCCGTTGATCGCCGGACTGGCGATTGCCCTTGTGGTTGAAGCGCTGGTGTTGCCATCGACGCTTAAGATGCCGGTTGCCGAAGCGCCAGCCAGCGCGGAGGATCATGCGGTTGGTTTTCGAATGCCGCACCCTTTGTTGCTTGGCGTCTGTGTTTTTACGTTCGGCACAACAATCGTCGAAGGCGCCATTGCGGACTGGGCGGCAGTGTTCCTGCGAGATGCGTTTGCTGCGAGCCCGGGTCTGGCCGGTCTCGGTATTTCCGTCTTTTCTCTCTGTCTTGCGTCAACGCGTCTCCTGGGTGACAGGCTTCGCCAAGTGGCAGAGCCTGGCAGGCTAGGCCAGATCCTTGCGTCGGTCGGTCTGGTTGGCCTGGGTATCATCTGGGTAGCGCCGGGCGTACCGGTAGCGCTTCTGGGGCTTGGTATTCTTGGTATTGGTGCTGCGCTTGCGTTTCCGTTGGGTGTCTCTGCCGCGTCAGCAGCCCCGGGAACAAGCGCGGCCTCGAATGTTGCCATTCTCTCCTTTATCGCGTTGTTGGGATTTCTGCTCGGGCCGTTGACGATTGGTCCGGTTGCCGATGCCTACGGCATTCGCACCGGTCTTATGGTGCTCGCGCCGACACTTTTCCTGAGCCTGATCCTTGCTCCCTTCCTGACGCGCGCCGGCAACTGGCGCGGACACCGTGGTGCGAGCGGTGCGGCTGACATCGCAGAATGAATTTCATTTGCGCGGTGTTGAGAAGGATTGAGGGGGCCAACCGTCGAAGCCGGCGTTTCCTGAAAACTTTGAAAGAGGCGAAGGCTGCCTTGCCTTCGCTTCAGCGTCGAAGCAGGACTAGCTGGTGATAGACCGGACACCTTCTTGGGCAGACAGCATTCAAGGCTTGTTGCCTAGAGACCCATCTTCATGCGCGCGACGTATAGCGACAGCACGGCTGCGTTGGAGACGTTCAGGGAGCGGATTTCTCCCGGCATATCGAGACGTGCTGTCAGGCCACAGGCTTCACGCACACCCTGGCGCACGCCTTTGCCCTCCGATCCCAGAACCAGAACGGTCTTGTCGGTAAAGGGCGTCTCTTCCAGGCTCGCCGGGCCGTCGCTGTCCAAAGCAACGCAGGAAAATCCCTGATCCTGCATTTCTGCAACGAAGCGGGCCATGTTCTTCACCCTGACATGCTTGATCATGTCCAGCGCGCCGGAGGCGGATTTGGCAAGAACAGAGCCTTCTTCGGGGGCATGGCGTTCGGTGGTAACGACCGCATCGGCGTCAAGCGCAACCGCCGACCTTAAGATCGCGCCGACATTATGAGGGTCGGTGACCTGATCGAGTGCCAGAATCAGCCGCGCACCTTTGAGGTGCTCCGCTCCATAGGCGGGCAGGGGATCGGCCTCCAAGATCATGCCCTGGTGGACGGCATCCTTGGTGACCATGCGATCGAGTGCGCGTGGCATCATAGTTTCCACCGTCACATCGATCTTGACGCCGCGTTCCTCCAGGCGGCGTTGTGCGTTTTCCGTCGCAAAGAGCTTCAACCGCTTGCGGTCCTTGTTGGCAAATGCCGCTTCCACTGTGTGGAGACCATAGAGCAGCACGGGACCTTCCGGCGGTAGGCCTGGGCGGCGCGGGGCAGGTTTGCCCGACCCCTTTCTAAAGGGACTGCCCGGCTTGCCTCTACCCGATTTGAAGCGCGATGATTTGGTGTTTTCCGTCATAGCGCAGCTCTAGCGTCAAATAGCCCAAAGGGAAAGAGGTGGCTTTCGGCTCTTCAACAGACAGAAAGCCGTTGTTCAGGATGGTTTCATGATCATGCAACTGACCGTGCCATGGGCGATCAGTTTGCCGCTTGCATCGCGCAGGTCGCCTTCGGACGTTGCCAGTCGTGAACCGCGGTGAACGATGCGGCCTTCGCATATGACCTCGCCGCTATGGGCTTGGAGTGGACGCACCATGTTCACGTTGAGCGATGTGGTCGTATAAAACTCGCCGGGCTGCAGCGTCGTGTGGACCGCGCAGGAAAGGGCTGTGTCAATCAGCGTGGAAATCCAGCCGCCATGAACAGTGCCTAGGGGATTGAGGAATTCTTTCGCCGGTTGGCCGGTGAAAACAGCGCGCCCTTCAGAGAATTCCTTCATACGGATATTGGAGTGCACCATGATCGGTGGCGCGGGAAGGTCTCCGGCCATCATGCGCTCGAAAATGTCGAGGCCGGTCATCTCATGAAAGGCCTTTTTGGGCAGGGCGCCGAGCTCATGTGTTTTTCCGTTTTCAGTAAAAGACTCAGAGTCACTCATGATTGTTGTCCCGATTTTGAAGAAGTTGTTTGCGGGGGCTGTCCAGCACGGTTCTGCGCGTCGGTGTCCATTTCACCGCTAAGGATGTGAACGGCCTTGCGCAGCGCGGACATTTGGCTGCGCACGGCTTGAGCACCGTCAGGGCCTAGAAGGTCGCTGATCTCGGCTTGGGCCTTGAGCCACGTTTGATGGATCTCGATCACCTTGCGCCTACCCGCGGACGTGAGAACCGGTAGAACTCGGCGTCCACCCTTATCCTGCCTTGTAATCAGGCCTGCGGTTTCGAGCGGTTTCAGGTTTCGGGCAAGCGTGGAGCGATCAATCCCGAGAAATCTTGCAATTTCCGACGCAGATGCGGCGGAGCCCTCGGCAATCGCCGCCAGCAATTGTGCCTGGGTGAGTTCCAAACCGAGTGCCGCCAAGTGTCGATTATAATGCCGGGTCAGCAGATTTGCGGTGCGCCTTGCTGCGTGGCCGAAGCACATCCGGCCCATATGCATCAGGTCTATGTCGTCAAGCGGATCAGTCATTTGTTGTAGCTACAACAAACCGTTTGTGCGCTGCAACTCCTATTTTGATCACCTCGCGTCTACCAGAGGCGCATTGAAATCGTTGAAAACCACCTTTGCTGCCATATGCGCCCCACTGCCTGACGCTCCGCAGTTGTCCACAGGGGGAGAGCCTGCAGGAGCGCAAGAGCGTGAAAACCAAAGGCAAATCGTGACAAAATGGCCAAGCTGAGGCACACTTTTTGGATAGGTGGCTAGGCCGATGGACTGCGCGTGAGGCAACTGTTTCGCGCGTCATCCTGATTTTGTTCATTTCTTTGCAAAATCGGCGTTGACAGGGCAGGTCCTCATCTGCATAACACGCGCCACGGGATTGCTCGCCCCTTCGGGTGGGCTCTCCGGTCAAGCCATCCTGATCGCTTCGGCGTGAAGCAGGACGAGATGGAGGAGTGCCCGAGTGGCTAAAGGGGACGGACTGTAAATCCGTTGGCTATGCCTACGTTGGTTCGAATCCAACCTCCTCCACCATCGTTTCTGTTTCTCTCGTTGTGCGGGTGTAGCTCAATGGTAGAGCAGCAGCCTTCCAAGCTGACGACGAGGGTTCGATTCCCTTCACCCGCTCCATCATGGGTGCTGATCGGAGTGTCCGGGACGGAAGGCTCTTTCGCCCGGAAATCCTGACAGAAAAGTTCTACGGGAAGTAGTTCGTCGCACGCGGATCTGTCCAAGGCGCCGGAATGCGGCCCGACTCGAGCCTTTATCGATGAACCGAGTATTGGACAGAGAGCGACGCCGATGGCGAAGGAAAAATTTGAGCGCAACAAGCCGCACGTTAACATTGGCACGATTGGCCACGTTGACCATGGCAAGACGACGCTGACCGCTGCGATCACCATGACGCTTGCAGAAGCAGGTGGTGCCGAAGCAAAAGCTTATGACGAGATTGACGGTGCGCCTGAAGAGAAGGCTCGCGGTATCACGATCTCCACGGCTCACGTTGAGTATGAGACGGACGCCCGTCACTACGCCCACGTTGACTGCCCTGGTCACGCCGATTACGTGAAGAACATGATTACCGGTGCTGCTCAGATGGATGGCGGTATCCTGGTTGTGTCTTCCGCAGACGGCCCGATGCCGCAGACCCGCGAGCACATTCTGCTTGCCCGTCAGGTTGGCGTTCCGGCTCTTGTTGTTTTCATGAACAAGGTTGACCAGGTCGACGACGAAGAGCTTCTTGAGCTTGTCGAGATGGAAATCCGTGAGCTTCTGTCTTCTTACGAGTTCCCGGGCGACGACATTCCGATCGTCAAGGGTTCCGCGCTTGCAGCTGTTGAGAACCGCGATGCGGCGATTGGCCGTGACGCGATCCGTGAGCTGATGAATCAGGTTGACGAATACATCCCAACGCCAGAGCGTCCGAAGGATCAGCCGTTCCTGATGCCGATCGAAGACGTGTTCTCGATCTCCGGCCGCGGTACTGTTGTGACCGGTCGTGTTGAGCGCGGTGTGATCAACGTGGGTGAAGAAGTCGAGATCGTCGGCATCAAGGACACCCAGAAGACGACGGTTACCGGCGTTGAAATGTTCCGCAAGCTGCTGGACAGCGGTGAAGCCGGCGACAACATCGGTGCTCTGATCCGCGGTGTTGGCCGTGAAGACGTTGAGCGTGGCCAGGTTCTTTGTAAGCCGGGTTCTGTTACCCCGCACACGAAGTTCAAGGCAGAGGCCTACATTCTGACGAAGGAAGAGGGTGGCCGTCATACGCCGTTCTTCACCAACTACCGTCCTCAGTTCTACTTCCGTACGACTGATGTGACCGGTGTTGTTTCCCTTCCGGAAGGCACTGAAATGGTTATGCCTGGCGACAACGTTTCCGTTGACGTTGAGCTGATCGTGCCGATCGCCATGGAAGAAGGCCTGCGCTTCGCGATCCGCGAAGGTGGCCGTACCGTCGGCGCAGGCGTCGTCGCTTCAATCATCGAATAAGATGAATTTGGACCGCCGGGCTTGTGCCCGGCGGTTTGCCCTCTTAAGTGTTGCTGTGAGCGGCCTCAGAGGGTATCAGGAGCAGGGATCGCGCAGGCGGTTCCAATGAAGGGGTATAGCTCAGCTGGTAGAGCGACGGTCTCCAAAACCGTAGGTCGCGGGTTCGAACCCTGCTGCCCCTGCCAATTTGCTCTTGATTAATCGGCCTCGAGGGCTTAAAGAGTTTCCTCGAGTGAGGCGCGCGGAGATTTTCCGCGCGCCCACTCGTATTTAACAGACCGGAATCGGAATGGCGAAGACCAATCCCTTTAAATTTATCCAGGAAGTGCGCGCCGAGACGTCCAAGGTGACTTGGCCGACGCGCCGCGAGACCGCTGTGACCACTGCCATGGTGTTTGTCATGGTGATGATCGCCTCGATCTTCTTCCTCATCGCGGACCAGTTGATGAGCCTGGGGATCGGCTTTTTGCTGGGTGTCGGCGGCTAATTGAGTAAGACCGGCCGTCCGGTTTGCAGACAAGAACAAGAAACGGAACTGAAGAACCATGGCCAAGCGCTGGTACATTGTGCACGCCTATTCCAATTTCGAGAAGAAGGTCGCCGATTCCATTCGCGAGAAGGCCGAGCAGAAAGGTCTCACCGATCTGTTTGAGGAAATCCTCGTTCCAATGGAAAAGGTCGTGGAAGTGCGTCGGGGCCGCAAGGTCGATGCCGAGCGCAAGTTTTTCCCGGGCTATGTGCTTGTAAAGATGGAAATGACCAACGAGGCATTCCACCTCATCAAGGACACTCCGAAAGTTACCGGTTTCCTGGGCGCGGACCAAAAGCCGATGCCGATTCCGGAAAAAGAAGCTTTGCGGATCATCAATCAGGTGCAGGAGGGCGTTGATCGTCCCAAGCCCTCTATCAGCTTTGAAGTTGGCGAGCAGGTGCGTGTGTCCGATGGGCCGTTTGCGTCGTTCTCCGGTCTTGTCGAAGAAGTTGATGACGAGCGCGCGCGTCTCAAGGTGGCAGTGTCCATCTTCGGTCGTGCAACGCCCGTTGAACTGGAATTCGGTCAGGTCGACAAGCTCTGACTGGTTGCCCTCCGGCAGGAGGGCGTGAGTGCCCGGTGGTAATCGTCGAATTTGGCGAACGTTCCGGGATAAAATAGGTGGAAGGTTCCATTGCTCTTCGCCGGGCAATGACAAAGGGCCGGACCACCAACTCCCATGCAGCCGGATTGCCGTTCGGTTGCACATGACAGGAGAGAAAAATGGCGAAAAAAATTGAAGGCTTCCTGAAGCTTCAGGTGCCGGCAGGTTCCGCTACTCCGTCGCCGCCCATTGGTCCGGCGCTCGGTCAGCGTGGTCTGAACATCATGGAATTCTGCAAGGCGTTCAACGCGCAGACTCAGGATGTTGAAAAGGGTGCTCCGTGCCCGACCGTGATTACATATTACTCTGACAAGTCCTTCACGTTCGAAGTCAAGACGGCTCCCGTCAGCTTCTTCCTGAAGAAGGCTGCCAAGCTGCAGAAGGGGTCCCAGACCCCAGGACGCGGCACTGTCGGTTCCGTGACCCGCGATCAGGTCAAGGAAATCGCAGAAGCCAAGATGAAGGACCTGAACGCCAACGACGTCGATGCAGCAATGCTGATGGTTGAAGGCTCCGCCCGTTCCATGGGCCTTGAGGTAAAGGGGTAAGATCATGGCGAAGGTTGGAAAGCGTACCAAAGAAGCGCGTGAAGGCATCGACCGGAACAAGCTCTACCCGCTCGGCGAGGCCGTTAGCCTGGTCAAGGGTCGGTCCAAGACCAAATTCGACGAGACCGTCGAAGTTGCGATCAATCTCGGTGTTGACCCGCGCCATGCTGACCAGATGGTTCGCGGCGTGTGCGTTCTGCCGAACGGAACAGGCAAGAACGTCAAGGTTGCTGTTTTTGCGCGTGGCGACAAGGCTGACGAAGCAAAAGCTGCAGGCGCAGACATTGTTGGCGCTGAAGAGCTGGTTCAGGAAGTCCAGGGCGGCAAGATCGATTTCGACCGCTGCATTGCGACCCCTGACATGATGCCGCTTGTCGGCCGTCTTGGTAAGGTTCTCGGCCCGCGCGGTCTGATGCCGAACCCGAAAGTCGGCACCGTGACGCCGGACGTTACCGCGGCTGTCAACGACGCCAAAGGTGGCGCTGTGCAGTTCCGTGTTGAAAAGGCCGGTATCGTGCACGCAGGTGTTGGCAAAGTGTCCTTCTCCGAAGAGGCCATCTCCCAGAACGTCAAGGCTCTGGTGGATGCCGTTCAGAAGGCCAAGCCGTCAGGTGCAAAAGGTTCTTATCTGAAGCGTATTGCGGTGTCCTCGACAATGGGCCCGGGCGTGAAGATCGATCTGGCAAGCGTTGCCGGCGAATAATCCGGGTCTGCCGGATTGAAGTGAAATTTCGATCGCAAGATCGAATAGATCCGGCGGTTCGCCGCCGGATTGCCCTGTCCGAGACTGCAGGTGCCGGGAAACCGGCTTAAGCATATTGGCCTGCATAGATGGGTGAGAACCGAATTCCCCGCCGAACCGGCGGAAACTTGGTTCGAACCAGACCTTGCCGAGCGTTGTTGCAACGCAAAGGTGAGGGGACAGGACCCTGAGCGCCGTTCGATCAGACGGTTCCGGGTTCGGGACCGTCAGCCGAGCGGCAAAGGTAAACCGGTGGCGAAACGCGCCACCAAATGGAGAAGGCAAGTGGAAAGAGCGGAAAAGCACGAGTTCGTGACATCTCTCAACGATGAGCTGGCTGACACCGGCGTCGTTGTTGTCGCGCACTATGCAGGTCTTTCGGTTGCTCAGATGACCGCATTGCGGGCGTCTGTGCGTGAAGCCGGCGGCTCTGTAAAAGTCGCAAAAAACCGCCTTGTGAAACTCGCCCTCAAAGGCACTGACCTTGAGCACATCTCCGACCTGTTTCAGGGCCCTACCGTTCTCGTTTATTCCGAGGATCCGGTAGCCGCACCGAAAGCAGCCGTCGATTTCGCCAAGGCAAACGATCAGTTTGCAATTCTTGGCGGTGCTCTTGGCACGACCAACTTGAACCCGGATGGGGTCAAATCACTGGCAACCATGCCGTCGCTCGATGAGCTGCGCGCGAAACTGGTTGGCATGATCCAGACACCAGCATCCCGGATTGCTCAGGTTGTCAACGCACCGGCCGGGCAGCTCGCTCGTGTCTTCAATGCGTATGCCACGAAGGACGAGGCCGCATAAGGCGACCAAAACACTGTCTCGAAGAAACCAATACTGGTTCGAACTTTAAGGTACTGAAAAATGGCTGATCTTGAAAAGCTCGTTGAAGAACTGTCCACACTGACTGTTATGGAAGCTGCTGAACTTTCCAAGCTTCTGGAAGAAAAGTGGGGCGTTTCTGCTGCTGCTCCGGTTGCAGTTGCTGCTGCTGCTGGTGGTGCTGCTGATGCAGGTGCTGCTGCTGAAGAGAAAACTGAATTTGACGTTGTTCTGGCTTCTGCCGGCGACAAGAAAATCAACGTCATCAAAGAAGTCCGTGCCATCACCGGCCTGGGTCTGAAGGAAGCTAAGGAACTCGTCGAGTCCGCTCCGAAGGCTGTCAAGGAAGGCGTTGCCAAGGACGAAGCTGAAGAGCTGAAGAAAAAGCTGGAAGAAGCAGGCGCTTCTGTCGAGCTGAAGTAATAAAGGCTATTGCCTTTCGCGGTTCCGGGTTTTCCCGGGACCGTTTTTTGCCCCGGCGGGTCTGACCCGGTTCCGGGGCGTACGTCCCACTAGGGCCTGCTGTGTTCGAATGATCGTGGCAAAGCTCTAGACCCCTACGACTGATCGGCTTGTCTGGCTTGAGGCAAGTGGATCTCAAAAGGGGCGACGGTTTTCCGAAGCGCCCGGGCAGATGCCCGATTGGACAAGGGGCGTTTCGGGAAGCCGTTACCCGGCCCATATGAGGAGCGACAATGACCCAAACGTTCAACGGTCGCAAAAAGGTCCGTAAATACTTCGGATCGATCCGCGATGTCGCGGCTATGCCCAATCTCATCGAGGTTCAAAAAGCATCTTATGACCAGTTCCTGCAGGTCGACGAGATGCCTGGCGGTGGCCGCAAGATTGAAGGCCTAGAAGCGGTCTTCCAGTCCGTATTTCCAATTTCCGATTTTGCCGGCACCTCACTGCTGGAATTTGTTTCCTACGAGTTCGAAGCTCCGAAATACGACGTTGACGAGTGCCGTCAGCGCGACATGACCTTCGCTGCGCCGCTGAAGGTGACCCTGCGCCTCATCGTATTCGACGTTGATGAAGATACTGGTGCAAAGTCCGTCAAAGACATCAAGGAGCAGGATGTCTACATGGGCGACATGCCGTTCATGACCGACAACGGCACCTTTATCGTCAACGGTACGGAACGCGTGATCGTGTCCCAGATGCACCGGTCTCCGGGTGTCTTCTTCGATCACGACAAGGGAAAAACCCATTCCTCCGGCAAGTTGCTGTTTGCTGCACGCGTGATCCCGTATCGCGGTTCCTGGCTCGACATCGAATTCGATGCCAAGGACATTGTGCACGCGCGTATCGACCGTCGCCGCAAGATCCCGGTTACCTCGCTGCTGATGGCACTCGGCCTTGATGGCGAAGAGATCCTGAACACCTTCTACAATCGGATCGACTACACCCGTCAGAAGGATGGTTCCTGGCGTATGCCGTTCGACGGCAACCGTCTCAAGGGCACCAAGGCATCTTACGACCTGATCGACGCCGATAGCGGCGATGTGGTTGTTGAAGGTGGCCGCAAGATCACTGCCCGTACAATCCGTCAGCTCGGTGAAAAGGGCGTTACCGCCCTCAAGATCACTGACGAAGATCTGCATGGTCAATATCTTGCCGAAGACATTGTCGACGGCCAGTCCGGCGAGATCTACGCTGAAGCTGGTGACGAAATCACCGGCAAGTTGCTGGAAGAACTCGTAGAGCGCGGTTACCACGAGCTGACGATGCTCGACATCGACCACGTCAACACGGGGCCGTACATCCGAAACACACTGGCAGTCGACAAGAACGAATCCCGCGAGGATGCGCTGTTCGACATCTACCGTGTGATGCGTCCGGGCGAACCGCCCACCATCGACACCGCAGAAGCGATGTTCCAGTCGCTGTTCTTCGATGATGAGCGTTACGATCTCTCGGCTGTTGGCCGCGTGAAGATGAACATGCGTCTTGACGTTGAGTGCGAAGATACGGTTCGGGTTCTGCGCAAGGAAGATATTCTGGAAGTCATCCGCGTTCTTCTGGAGCTGCGTGACGGCAAGGGCGATATCGACGACATCGATAACCTTGGCAACCGTCGTGTCCGTTCCGTTGGCGAGCTGATGGAAAACCAGTACCGTGTTGGTCTTCTGCGCATGGAACGCGCGATCAAGGAGCGCATGAGCTCTGTCGAAATCGACACAGTCATGCCGCAGGATCTGATCAACGCGAAACCAGCTGCTGCTGCTGTTCGCGAATTCTTCGGCTCTTCGCAGCTGTCGCAGTTCATGGACCAGACCAACCCGCTCTCGGAAGTCACCCATAAGCGCCGTCTTTCGGCACTTGGCCCGGGCGGCCTGACCCGTGAGCGCGCCGGCTTCGAAGTCCGCGACGTTCACCCGACACACTATGGCCGCATCTGCCCGATTGAGACGCCGGAAGGCCCGAACATCGGTCTGATCAACTCGCTGGCAACCTTCGCACGCGTCAACAAGTACGGTTTCATCGAAAGCCCGTACCGCAAAGTGAAAGACGGTGTTGTTTCCAACGACGTTGTCTACCTTTCGGCGATGGAAGAAGCCAAGCACTACGTGGCACAGTCCAACGCCGTGATGGACGGCGACGGTCGTTTCACCGAAGAGCTGATCACTTGTCGTCACGCCGGTGAAAACATGATGGTTCCGTCCGACAAGGTCGACCTCATGGACGTTTCGCCCAAGCAGCTGGTCTCCGTTGCAGCGGCGCTGATCCCGTTCCTTGAGAACGATGACGCCAACCGCGCTCTGATGGGCTCGAACATGCAGCGTCAGGCTGTGCCGCTTGTGCGGGCGGAAGCTCCGTTTGTCGGCACCGGCATGGAACCGATTGTGGCTCGCGATTCCGGTGCTGCCATTGGTGCGCGCCGTGCAGGTGTCGTCGACCAGGTCGACGCAACACGTATCGTTATCCGGGCAACCGAAGACCTCGACCCCGGCAAGTCCGGCGTCGATATCTACCGGCTGCAGAAGTTCCAGCGTTCCAACCAGAACACCTGTATCAACCAGCGTCCGCTGGTCCGTGTGGGTGATCGGGTGCACAAGGGTGACATTATCGCAGATGGTCCTTCCACGGACCTCGGTGATCTGGCGCTCGGCCGGAACGTACTTGTCGCGTTCATGCCCTGGAACGGTTACAACTTCGAGGATTCCATCCTCCTTTCCGAGCGCATCGTTTCCGACGATGTCTTCACCTCCATCCACCTCGAGGAATTCGAAGTGATGGCGCGTGACACCAAGCTTGGCCCGGAAGAAATCACACGCGACATCCCGAACGTTTCGGAAGAAGCGCTGAAGAACCTCGATGAGGCTGGTATCGTCTATATCGGTGCTGAGCTGAACCCGGGTGACATCCTCGTCGGCAAGATCACGCCGAAGGGCGAAAGCCCGATGACACCGGAAGAAAAGCTTCTGCGTGCCATCTTCGGTGAAAAGGCTTCGGACGTTCGTGACACGTCTCTTCGTCTGCCGCCGGGCGTGTCCGGTACGGTCGTTGAAGTTCGTGTTTTCAACCGCCATGGCGTTGAAAAAGACGAACGTGCGATGGCGATCGAGCGCGAAGAAATCGAACGCCTCGCAAAAGACCGTGACGACGAACAGGCTATTCTTGACCGTAACGTCTATGGCCGTCTGGCCGAGATGCTGATGGACAAGACCGCTGTCGCCGGACCAAAAGGCTTCAGGAAAGACGGTGTTCTGACCGGGGATGTTCTCAACGACTTCCCACGCTCGCAGTGGTGGCAATTCGCTACTGACGACGAGAAGTTCATGTCCGAGATCGAAGCTCTGCGCGGTCAGTATGACGACAGCCGCAAGCGTCTCGAGCAGCGTTTCATCGACAAGGTCGAGAAACTGCAGCGCGGTGACGAACTGCCGCCGGGCGTCATGAAGATGGTCAAGGTCTTCGTTGCCGTTAAGCGCAAGCTTCAGCCGGGCGACAAAATGGCCGGCCGCCACGGCAACAAGGGTGTGGTCTCCAAGATCAACCCGTGTGAAGACATGCCGTTCCTGGAAGACGGCACGCATGTCGACATCGTGTTGAACCCGCTTGGCGTGCCTTCGCGCATGAACGTCGGCCAGATCCTGGAAACCCACATGGGTTGGGCTTGCCGTGGCATGGGGCTTCGCATCGGCGAAATGTACGATGAGTACCGCAAGACCGGTGAGATCGAGAACCTGCGTGGCAAGGTGATCGAAATCTATGGCGACAACCTCAAAGGCGATGACGTCAAGGAATTCGATGACGATGGCATCGTTCGTCTGGCGAATCAGCTTAAGAAGGGTGTTCCGATTGCGACGCCAGTCTTTGATGGTGCACGCGAGCCGGATGTTGTCGATGCGTTGAACATCGCGGGCTACAAACAGTCCGGTCAGTCGACCCTTTATGATGGCCGGACCGGGGAAGAGTTCGATCGTCAGGTTACCGTGGGCTACATCTACATGTTGAAGCTCCATCACCTGGTCGACGACAAGATCCACGCCCGTTCGATTGGTCCATACTCGCTCGTTACCCAGCAGCCGTTGGGTGGTAAGGCGCAGTTTGGTGGCCAGCGCTTCGGGGAAATGGAGGTCTGGGCGCTTGAAGCTTATGGTGCAGCCTACACGCTGCAGGAAATGCTCACCGTCAAGTCGGATGACGTGGCCGGCCGAACGAAGGTCTACGAGGCCATCGTACGCGGCGACGACACATTCGAGGCGGGCATTCCGGAAAGCTTCAACGTGCTTGTGAAGGAAATGCGGTCCCTGGGTCTCAACGTTGAACTTCAGCGTACCGATGCACCCGCGATTGCCGAGGAAGAAGCTGCGGACGCCGCAGAGTAACCCCGGCAACGGACCCCAATTGACTCATGCCGGTGACGGGGAGAGGCGAGTGACCCTCTACCCCGACCGTGCATCGAAGGAGACGGACCATGAATCATGAGGTCATGAACCTGTTTAATCAGCAGGCTCCCACACAGACCTTTGACAATATCCGGATTTCGCTCGCGAGCCCGGAAAAGATCTTGTCTTGGTCCTTCGGCGAAATCAAAAAGCCGGAGACGATCAACTACCGCACGTTCAAGCCTGAGCGCGACGGTCTGTTCTGTGCGCGTATTTTTGGCCCGATCAAAGACTACGAATGTCTTTGCGGCAAATATAAGCGCATGAAATACAAAGGCGTTATCTGTGAGAAATGTGGTGTTGAAGTCACCCTTTCCCGCGTTCGCCGTGAGCGTATGGGCCACATTGAACTGGCTGCGCCGGTTGCGCATATCTGGTTCCTGAAGTCGTTGCCAAGCCGCATCGGTCTTCTGCTGGACATGACGCTGAAGGATCTGGAGCGCGTTCTTTATTTCGAGAACTACGTTGTTCTGGAGCCGGGCCTGACACCGCTCAAGCAACATCAGCTGCTGTCTGAAGAAGACTTCATTGCCGCTCAGGACGAGTATGGCGAAGACGCCTTCACGGCAATGATCGGTGCTGAAGCGATCCGCGAGATCCTGATGAGCATGGATCTGGAACGCGAGAGCGAGAAGCTTCGTCAGGAAATCGCGGAAGCGACGACCGAACTGAAGCCGAAAAAACTGGCCAAGCGTTTGAAGGTCATTGAAGCATTCATGGAGTCGGGCAACCGCCCGGAGTGGATGATCATGACTGTTGTTCCGGTGATCCCGCCGGATCTGCGTCCGCTTGTGCCGCTGGACGGCGGCCGGTTTGCGACGTCTGATCTCAACGATCTGTATCGTCGTGTGATCAACCGTAACAACCGTCTGCGCCGCCTGATGGAACTGCGTGCACCGGATATCATCATCCGGAACGAAAAACGCATGCTTCAGGAATCTGTAGATGCCCTGTTCGACAACGGCCGTCGTGGCCGTGTGATCACTGGTGCCAACAAGCGTCCTTTGAAGTCGCTGTCCGACATGCTGAAAGGCAAGCAGGGCCGCTTCCGTCAGAACCTGCTTGGTAAGCGCGTCGACTATTCCGGTCGTTCGGTCATCACCGTTGGTCCCGAACTGAAGCTGCATCAATGTGGTCTGCCGAAGAAGATGGCGCTTGAGCTCTTCAAGCCGTTCATCTATTCGCGCCTCGATGCAAAGGGCTTCTCCTCAACGGTCAAGCAAGCCAAGAAGCTGGTTGAGAAGGAGCGTCCGGAAGTCTGGGACATTCTTGACGAGGTCATTCGTGAGCACCCGGTTCTTCTGAACCGCGCACCAACGTTGCACCGTCTTGGCATCCAGGCCTTCGAACCGACGCTGATTGAAGGCAAGGCGATCCAGTTGCACCCGCTGGTGTGTTCCGCGTTCAACGCCGACTTCGACGGTGACCAGATGGCCGTTCACGTGCCGCTGTCGCTCGAAGCTCAGCTGGAAGCCCGGACGCTGATGATGTCCACGAACAACATTCTGCACCCGGCAAACGGTGGCCCGATCATCGTGCCGTCGCAGGATATTGTTCTGGGTCTCTACTATCTGTCGATCATGGCAGAAGGTGAGCCGGGCGAAGGCATGGCCTTCGGCGATATCGGCGAGATCCATCACGCGCTGGCCAACAATGTCATCACATTGCATTCCAAAATCAAGGGACGCTTCAAGTCCATTGACGCGGAAGGCAATCCGACGTCGGAGATCTTTGAGACGACGCCTGGCCGAATGCTGGTTGCGGAGTTGCTGCCGAAACACCACGAAGTGCCGTTCGATGCCTGTAACAAGCTGATGACCAAGAAGGACATCTCCAAGATGATCGACACGGTTTACCGTGCGTGCGGTCAGAAGGAGACGGTTATCTTCTGTGACCGCATCATGGAGCTTGGCTTCAAGAACGCTTGTAACGCCGGCATTTCCTTCGGCATGGACGACATGGTCATCCCGGACACCAAGCAGAAGCTGGTGGCCGAGACCTCATCGCTCGCGACCGAATATGAGCAGCAGTACAATGACGGCCTGATCACTCAGGGCGAGAAGTACAACAAGGTTGTCGACGCCTGGGCGAAATGCACCGACAAGATTGCCGATGAAATGATGGCCCGTATTAAGGCCGTTCAGATCGATGAGGAATCTGGTCGCCAGGAACCGATGAATTCGGTTTACATGATGTCGCACTCCGGTGCGCGTGGTTCGCCTCAGCAGATGAAACAGCTGGCCGGCATGCGTGGTCTCATGGCCAAGCCGGACGGCTCCATCATCGAAAACCCGATTATCTCGAACTTCAAAGAAGGCTTGTCGGTTCTGGAGTACTTCAACTCCACCCACGGTGCCCGTAAGGGTCTTGCCGACACGGCCTTGAAGACTGCGAACTCCGGTTACCTGACACGTCGTCTCGTGGATGTTGCCCAGGACTCCATTATTCTTGAACAGGATTGTGGTTCTGAACGTGGCATCACCGTTGCGCCGATCGTGGATGCCGGTAACGTCATCGCTTCTCTGGGGATGCGCGTCCTAGGCCGTACAACGGCAGAAGACGTGGTCAACAACCAGACTGGTGAAGTTCTGGTGGCGAAGGGCTCGCTGATCGACGAAAAGGACGTTGAAGCAATCGAGGCTGCCAAGGTGCAGCAGGTGAAGATCCGTTCGGTTCTGACCTGTGAAACCGAAACAGGCGTTTGCGCGACCTGCTACGGACGTGACCTTGCTCGCGGTACTCCAGTTAACATGGGTGAGGCAGTCGGCGTTATCGCTGCGCAGTCCATCGGTGAGCCGGGTACCCAGCTGACCATGCGTACCTTCCACATCGGTGGTACCGCACAGGTTGTTGACAGCTCGTTCATCGAATCCAATGTCGACGGCACGATCAAGATCCGGAACCGTTCGGTCAACCGGGACTCTGATGGCAACCTGATTGCCATGGTGCGCAACATGTCCATCGTTGTCATTGACAGCGACGACAACGAACGCGCCGTGCACCGTGTGGCTTACGGTTCCAAGCTTCATGTCGATGATGGCGACAAGGTCAAGCGCGGTCAGCGGATTGCAGAATGGGATCCGTACACCCGTCCGATGCTTGCTGAAGTTGACGGTGTCGTTGACTTTGAAGACCTGGTCGATGGTGCGTCCGTGCAGGAAACTGCCGACGAGGCGACCGGTATCACCAAGCGTGTCGTCATTGACTGGCGTTCGTCCCAGCGTGGTGCCGACCTGAAACCGGCAATCGTGATCAAGGACGACAAAGGGGCGGTTTCCAAGACCGACCGCGGTTCCGATGCACGGTTGATGTTGTCGGTGGATGCGGTTCTGTCCGTTCAGCCGGGTGCAACTGTCAAAGCTGGTGACGTTCTGGCGCGTATTCCGCTTGAAAGCGCGAAGACCAAGGACATCACCGGTGGTCTGCCGCGTGTTGCTGAACTGTTCGAAGCACGCCGTCCGAAGGATCACGCTATCATCGCTGAGATCGATGGCACGATCCGGTTCGGTCGCGACTACAAGAACAAGCGTCGCATCATCATCGAGCCGGCTGAAGAGGGTGTCGATCCGGTCGAATACCTCATTCCGAAAGGCAAGCACTTCCATCTGCAGGAAGGCGACGCCATTGAAAAGGGCGAGTACATTCTGGACGGTAACCCGGCACCCCATGACATTCTGGCTGTTAAAGGCGTGGAAGCACTTGCTGCATACCTCGTCAATGAGATCCAGGAAGTCTACCGGTTGCAGGGTGTGACGATCAACGACAAGCACATCGAAGTCATTGTTCGTCAGATGCTTCAGAAGATCGAGATCACCGATGCCGGTGATACCGAATTCTTCTCTGGTGAGCAGGTTGACAAGCTTGACTTCGAGGAAGCGAACCGCAAGGCAATCGACGAAGCCAGAGAGCCTGCCAAGGGCGCGCCGGTGTTGCTCGGCATCACCAAGGCTTCGTTGCAGACACGTTCGTTCTTCTCTGCCGCCTCCTTCCAGGAGACGACCCGCGTCCTCACAGATGCAGCGGTCAACGGCAAAACCGATCCACTGGTCGGTCTGAAGGAAAACGTGATCGTGGGACGTCTCATCCCGGCTGGTACCGGCGGGGTAATGAAGCGGATCCGCAAGATTGCAACCCATCGCGACGACCTGATCCAGGAAGCGCAACGCCAGCAGTCTTCGGACAGCGCAGCGGAAGGCCTCCTGGAAGACATGACCGGGGCGGCCGAGTAAGCGGAGCTCCCATGACAATTCGAAAGGCCGCCTCCGGGCGGCCTTTCTTGTATCAGGACACAGGCGGAAGTTAGCTATGAATGACAATGAAGTTGAAATGGATCCGGTCGTCTATATCGTCATCGGTCGGGTATGGGAGAACGAGGAAGCGTTGCCGGAGGACGCCATTACCATCCACGCGCTGCTCACTGCGCCGGATGATGATGATGCCGTGAGAAGAACACTTGAGTCCTTGTCTTCGCAGGGGTTTGCGGAAGCTGAGTTGGAGCAGATCGGCGTCATGGATGGTGAACCCGATGATCCGGTCTATGAAGGCGCCTACCAGGATGCACTTTCAGGCAATGTTGCGATTGTGACCTTTTCAGCCTGACACGGTGCTTACGCAGTTTGGACCGGTATCGCAATGTACGTTTCCTGGAGTACAGGTGAGGGGGAACTCCAACACTCAGCAGGATTGAAAGTTCTGCAAGGCCGATTGAAGCGGGCGTCATTGGCAATGCATCGAATTCTTCCCGTTCGGTTTGGAGAAGTGATTCATGAGAAGGAACAAGGCTCTTCGTTGGATCCGATCGTCAGAAGAGTCGCGCCGGGAATCGCGGTCATGCCGCTTCAATGGGGAATAGATCCCCTTGCTTCGTTAGCCGGAAAGTTGACTGCGAAATAAAATTACAAAACGGCGCGTGAATAGTGTCGCTCATTTGCCGTATCCGACGGAAATCATGTCACAAATTCGCATTGCCTATCGGTAATGCGCAAAGCCGCGGTTTTTTCGACAAAGCACTTGACGCAATGGGTGCATATGAGTAGTTTCCGCGCATCCCAAGGGCAGGCGGTAAGAGTGAACCCGTCCAGCGCTAACCAAGGCGCAGGACCCAATCCTCTTAAACGCTGCCGGGTTACATAGGCGAATACGCGTCGATTGCATGACCGCGAGGCAACTTGTGGTCCTCTGGTTTTTCGCAGCGCCGGCCGCTCAGTTCTGAGCGCGCTGGTGCAATTCTGCATGGCTAACGGTTTGCGCCGGTTGTCTGCAGGGCTGTGAGAACTGCAATTGCTAAAGAATTTTTGGATGGACAAGGTAAAGGGCAAAGAATGCCGACCATCAACCAGTTGATCCGCAAGCCGCGGAAAGATCCGCCGAAGCGGAACAAGGTGCCGGCCATGGAGGCCTGCCCCCAGAAGCGTGGTGTTTGCACCCGCGTTTACACGACGACGCCGAAGAAGCCGAACTCGGCTCTGCGTAAGGTGGCCAAAATCCGCCTGACCAACGGCTTCGAAGTCATTGGCTACATCCCGGGTGAAGGTCACAACCTTCAAGAGCACTCGGTGGTGATGATCCGCGGCGGCCGCGTGAAGGATTTGCCGGGTGTTCGTTATCACATCATCCGTGGTGTGCTCGATACCCAGGGCGTCAAGGATCGTAAGCAGCGTCGTTCGAAATACGGCGCCAAGCGGCCGAAGTAAGGAGCACATCAGATGTCCCGTCGTCACCGCGCAGAAAAACGCGAAATCAACCCGGATCCGAAGTTCGGGGATATCGTCGTCACCAAGTTCATGAACTCGATCATGTATGACGGCAAAAAGTCCACTGCAGAACGCATTGTTTACGGTGCGTTTGATGTGGTTGAGAACAAGACTCGTGAGAACCCGATTGAAGTGTTTCATGCTGCTCTTGAGAACGTTATGCCGCAAGTGGAAGTCCGTTCCCGCCGTGTTGGTGGTGCGACCTACCAGGTTCCGGTTGAAGTTCGTTCTGACCGCCGCCAGGCACTGGCAATTCGCTGGTTGATCACCGCAGCACGCAATCGCAACGAAACGACAATGGTTGATCGTCTTTCTGGCGAGTTGCTCGATGCTGCAAACAACCGTGGTACCGCAGTTAAGAAGCGTGAAGACACGCACCGGATGGCTGATGCCAACCGCGCGTTCTCGCACTATCGCTGGTAATTTGTGACTTCGAAGGGCTGACGCTATGTCGCGCACGCATAAAATCGAGGACTACCGCAACTTCGGCATCATGGCACACATCGATGCCGGTAAGACCACAACTACCGAGCGGATCCTCTACTACACAGGTAAGAGCCATAAGATCGGCGAAGTTCATGATGGCGCAGCCACCATGGACTGGATGGAGCAGGAGCAGGAGCGTGGCATCACGATCACGTCCGCTGCGACCACTGCATTCTGGAACGATAAGCGCCTGAACATCATCGACACCCCAGGACACGTTGACTTCACCATTGAGGTCGAACGTTCCTTGCGTGTTCTCGACGGTGCTGTCGCTCTTCTGGACGCAAATGCTGG
The DNA here is from genome assembly GCF_009363435.1 of Labrenzia sp. THAF82. Taxonomy (GTDB): domain Bacteria; phylum Pseudomonadota; class Alphaproteobacteria; order Rhizobiales; family Stappiaceae; genus Roseibium; species Roseibium porphyridii. The sequence continues at coordinate 3,044,609 of NZ_CP045354.1, forward strand.
CGTTGAGCCGCAGACAGAGACTGTTTGGCGTCAGGCCGACAAGTACAACGTCCCGCGGATGATCTTCGTCAACAAGATGGACAAGCTTGGTGCTGATTTCGATCGTTGTGTCGAAATGATCAGAAAGCGCCTCGGCTGCACACCGCTTGTTATGCAGCTTCCGGTTGGAGCTGAAAGCGATTTCGCAGGTGTTGTTGATCTTCTGGAAATGAAGGCACTCATCTGGCAGTCGGAAAATCTCGGTGCTGCTTGGGATGTTGTCGATATTCCAGCCGATCTTGCTGATCGCGCACAAGAGGCACGGGATGCTTTGGTCGAGACCGTTGTCGAGATCGAAGAAGAAGCGATGGAAGCTTATCTGGAAGGCGAAGAGCCATCCATCGATAAGATCAAAGAGCTTATCCGCAAGGGTACCATCAGCAACGAATTCGTTCCGGTATTCTGCGGTTCCGCGTTCAAGAACAAAGGCGTTCAGCCGCTTCTCGATGCTGTTGTCGATTTTCTTCCGAGCCCGGTGGAAGTGCCTGCGATTAAAGGCATCGATCCCAAGAACGAAGAAGAAGTCGAGCGCAAATCATCTGATGAAGAGCCGCTTGGTCTGCTGGCGTTCAAGATTGCAAACGATCCGTTTGTCGGTTCCTTGACGTTCTGCCGCATCTACTCTGGCGTTCTGAACAAGGGCACGTCTTTGCTCAATACGGTCAAGGACAAGCGTGAGCGCGTCGGCCGGATGATGCAGATGCACTCCAACTCCCGTGACGACATTGATGTGGCCTATGCAGGCGACATCGTGGCGATTGCAGGTCTTAAGGACACCACGACAGGCGACACGCTTTGTGATCCGCTGAAGCCGGTGATCCTGGAGCGTATGGAGTTCCCTGAGCCGGTCATCGAGATCGCGGTTGAGCCGAAAACCAAAGGCGACCAGGAAAAAATGGGCCTTGCCCTGAACCGCCTGGCAGCTGAGGACCCGTCCTTCCGCGTCAAGACTGACGAAGAATCCGGTCAGACAATCATCGCCGGTATGGGCGAGTTGCACCTGGACATCATCGTTGATCGCATGAAGCGCGAATTCAAGGTTGAAGCCAACATCGGTGCTCCGCAGGTTGCTTACCGTGAAACCATCACCAAACAGGCTGATGTGGATTACACCCACAAGAAGCAGTCCGGTGGTTCCGGCCAGTTCGCTCGCATCAAGCTCACCATTGAGCCGTCCGAGCCGAATGAAGGTTATGTCTTCGAGAGCTCCGTCGTCGGCGGTAACGTTCCGAAGGAATACATCCCGGGTGTTACCAAAGGTATTGAGAGCGTGATGTCTTCCGGTCCGCTGGCAGGCTTCCCGATGCTCGACATCAAGGCAACTCTCACCGACGGTGCATACCACGACGTTGACTCCTCAGTGCTCGCATTCGAAATCGCCGGCCGTGCCGGCTTCCGCGAAGCGATCCAGAAGGCCGGCCCGAAATTGCTCGAGCCGATCATGAAAGTCGAGGTTGTTACCCCGGAAGACTACATGGGTGATGTGATAGGTGACCTGAACTCCCGCCGCGGCCAGATCGCGGGTACGGAGAACAGGGGCGTTGTCACAGTCATCACCGCAATGGTTCCGCTGGCCAATATGTTTGGCTATGTGAACAACTTGCGTTCCATGTCTCAAGGCCGCGCCCAATACTCGATGGTGTTCGATCACTACGAGCAGGTGCCGCAGGCTGTCGCCGAAGAGGTTCAGGCGAAATACGCCTGATCCCAGCCTCTTAACGTCAAAAGAAATAGAGAAACGGAGTAATCCGATGGCGAAGGAAAAATTTGAGCGCAACAAGCCGCACGTTAACATTGGCACGATTGGCCACGTTGACCATGGCAAGACGACGCTGACCGCTGCGATCACCATGACGCTTGCAGAAGCAGGTGGTGCCGAAGCAAAAGCTTATGACGAGATTGACGGTGCGCCTGAAGAGAAGGCTCGCGGTATCACGATCTCCACGGCTCACGTTGAGTATGAGACGGACGCCCGTCACTACGCCCACGTTGACTGCCCTGGTCACGCCGATTACGTGAAGAACATGATCACCGGTGCTGCTCAGATGGATGGCGGTATCCTGGTTGTGTCTTCCGCAGACGGCCCGATGCCGCAGACCCGCGAGCACATTCTGCTTGCCCGTCAGGTTGGCGTTCCGGCTCTTGTTGTTTTCATGAACAAGGTTGACCAGGTCGACGACGAAGAGCTTCTTGAGCTTGTCGAGATGGAAATCCGTGAGCTTCTGTCTTCTTACGAGTTCCCGGGCGACGACATTCCGATCGTCAAGGGTTCCGCGCTTGCAGCTGTTGAGAACCGCGATGCGGCGATTGGCCGTGACGCGATCCGTGAGCTGATGAATCAGGTTGACGAATACATCCCGACGCCAGAGCGTCCGAAGGATCAGCCGTTCCTGATGCCGATCGAAGACGTGTTCTCGATCTCCGGCCGCGGTACTGTTGTGACCGGTCGTGTTGAGCGCGGTGTGATCAACGTGGGTGAAGAAGTCGAGATCGTCGGCATCAAAGACACCCAGAAGACGACGGTTACCGGCGTTGAAATGTTCCGCAAGCTGCTGGACAGCGGTGAAGCCGGCGACAACATCGGTGCTCTGATCCGCGGTGTTGGCCGTGAAGACGTTGAGCGTGGCCAGGTTCTTTGTAAGCCGGGTTCTGTTACCCCGCACACGAAGTTCAAGGCAGAGGCCTACATTCTGACGAAGGAAGAGGGTGGCCGTCATACGCCGTTCTTCACCAACTACCGTCCTCAGTTCTACTTCCGTACGACTGACGTGACCGGTGTTGTTTCCCTTCCGGAAGGCACTGAAATGGTTATGCCTGGCGACAACGTTTCCGTTGACGTTGAGCTGATCGTGCCGATCGCCATGGAAGAAGGCCTGCGCTTCGCGATCCGCGAAGGTGGCCGTACCGTCGGCGCAGGCGTCGTCGCTTCAATCATCGAATAGTCGACAGCCGGGCCTGCCGGCGCTTCAAACCGAAACGCGGGCAGGTCCGCAGTCTTATTGGGAACAATAACAATGAACGGTCAGAATATCCGGATCCGCCTCAAGGCGTTTGACCACCGTATTCTGGACGCCTCCACTAAGGAGATCGTCAATACGGCCAAGCGGACCGGTGCTCAGGTACGGGGTCCCGTACCGCTGCCGACGCGGATCGAGAAGTACACTGTGCTTCGCGGACCGCACATCGATAAGAAAAGCCGCGATCAGTTCGAGATGCGTACACATAAGCGCCTCCTCGACATCGTTGATCCGACGCCCCAGACGGTGGACGCGCTGATGAAGCTCGACCTTGCCGCTGGTGTCGACGTCGAGATCAAGCTTTAAGCCGGGTCGAAGGGGACACATCCATGCGTTCTGGAGTGATCGCTCAGAAAGTGGGCATGACCCGCATCTACAACGATGCAGGCGAGCATGTTCCGGTCACGGTTTTGCGGCTGGAAAACTGCCAGGTGGTAGCCCACCGGACTGAAGAAAAGAATGGTTACACTGCGCTGCAACTTGGCGCTGGTACCCGTAAGGTTAAGAACACGCCGAAGGCTCTGCGCGGTCATTTTGCCGTCGCCAAAGTCGAGCCGAAGCGGACTGTCGCTGAATTCCGCGTTTCCGCGGACAACATGATCGACGTTGGCGCTGAGCTGACTGCCAATCACTATGTTGAAGGCCAGTTCGTTGATGTGACCGGCACTTCCATCGGTAAAGGTTTTGCCGGTGCGATGAAGCGTCACAACTTCGGTGGTGGCCGTGCAACACACGGTAACTCGATCTCGCACCGCTCACACGGTTCTACCGGTCAGTGTCAGGATCCGGGCCGCGTGTTCAAGGGCAAGAAAATGGCCGGTCATATGGGCGATGCCCGCGTGACCACGCAGAACCTGAAGGTTGTGCGCACTGATGTTGAGCGTGGCTTGATCATGGTCGAGGGTTCTGTTCCGGGCGCCAAGGGCGGTTGGATCCTGGTCCGCGACGCGGTCAAAAAGGCGCTGCCGGAAAATGTTCCGGTTCCGGGTGCTTTCAAAGCAACCGAAGCGACTGAAGCTGCCGGGAAGGAGAGTGAGTGATGGAACTCCAGGTCAAGACCCTCGCAGGTGGGGCGGCCGGTTCGATCACGGTGTCTGACGAGATCTTCGGTCTCGAGCCGCGCACCGATTTGATCCACCGTGTGGTGCGTTGGCAGCTGGCGAAACGCCAGACCGGCACCCACAAGGCGCTGAAGCGCGCAGAGATTTCCGGCTCGACGAAGAAATTCGTCCGTCAGAAAGGCTCCGGCGGTGCGCGCCACGGTAACAAGAAGGCTCCGCAGTTCCGCGGTGGTGGCAAGGCCTTCGGCCCGGTCGTTCGCGACCACAGCCACGAATTGCCGAAAAAGGTTCGTGTGCTCGGTTTGAAGCATGCCCTGTCGGCAAAAGCCAAAACTGAGAGCATTGTCGTTGTTGAAGACGCCAAGGCTGCCGAAGCCAAGACCAAGGCCCTCAAGGACCAGCTGAACAAGCTTGGCCTGACGAGCGCTCTTGTTATCGACGGTGCTGAAGTCGACAACAACTTTGCACTGGCCTCACGCAACATTCCTCATTTGGATGTGCTGCCGGTTCAGGGCATCAACGTTTACGACATCCTGCGTGCCAACACTCTGGTGTTGACCAAGGCTGCGGTGTCTGCACTTGAGGAGCGCTTCAAATGAGCAAACTTCCTCACTACGACAAGATCGTCGGCCCGGTAATCACCGAAAAGTCGACGATGGCTTCTGAAGAGAACAAGGTTGTCTTCAAAGTTGCCAACGATGCAACGAAGCCGGAAATCAAGGCCGCAGTCGAAGCGCTGTTCGGTGTCAAGGTCACGGCAGTGAACACTCTCGTCCGTAAGGGCAAGGTCAAGCGCTTCCGCGGACGTCTTGGCCGGCAGTCTGACTTCAAGAAGGCCGTCGTTACGCTGCAGGAAGGTCACGCAATCGACGTGACCACCGGGCTCTAAGACGGGGACTTAAGAAAAATGGCACTTAAGACATTCAACCCGACGTCCCCAGGCCGCCGTCAGCTTGTACAGGTTGACCGCTCTGGTCTGTGGAAAGGCAAGCCGGTCAAGACTTTGACCGAAGGCCTGTCCAAGAAGGGTGGTCGTAACAACACCGGTCGCCTGACGTCACCGAACCGCGGTGGCGGTCACAAACGGTCCTACCGTCTTGTGGACTTCAAGCGCCGCAAGTGGGACGTACCGGCAACGGTCGAGCGTCTGGAATACGATCCGAACCGGACCGCATTCATCGCTCTTATCCGCTACGAAGACGGTGAGTTGAGCTACATCCTGGCGCCTCAGCGTCTGGCCGTTGGCGACACTGTTTCTGCTGGTGAAAACGTCGACGTCAAGCCGGGCAACGCAGCACCGCTGTCGCGTATCCCGGTTGGTACGATCGTACACAACATCGAACTGAAGCCGGGCAAAGGTGCCCAGATCGCCCGCTCCGCCGGTGCGTTCGTTCAGATCGTTGGCCGTGACCAGGGCTACACAACGCTGCGCCTTATGTCTGGCGAGCAGCGCCGTGTGCTCGGCACATGCATGGCTACGATTGGCGCTGTGTCCAACCCGGACCATGCCAACGTAAACCTCGGCAAAGCAGGCCGTTCCCGCTGGCTTGGCATTCGTCCGCATACGCGTGGTGTTGCCATGAACCCGATCGATCACCCACACGGTGGTGGTGAAGGCCGGACCTCAGGCGGTCGTCATCCGGTTACTCCTTGGGGTAAACCGACCAAAGGTAAGCGCACCCGGCGTAACAAGCAGACCGATAAGTTTATCGTCCGCAGCCGTCACGCGCGTAAGAAGTAAAGGACAAGGATCGTGGCACGTTCGATCTGGAAAGGTCCGTTTGTCGACGGGTATCTGCTGAAGAAAGCTGACAAGGTTCGCGAATCCGGCCGGAACGAGGTCATCAAGACCTGGAGCCGCCGCTCAACGATCCTGCCGCAGTTCGTCGGTTTGACCTTCGGCGTCTACAACGGTCAAAAGCACGTTCCGGTGCTGGTGTCTGAAGAGATGATTGGTCACAAGTTCGGTGAATTTTCGCCGAGCCGGACCTACTACGGACACGGCGCCGACAAGAAGGCAAAGAGGAAGTAACGATGGGCAAGCCGAAGCGTGAGCGGACGCTCGCTGACAACGAGGCTCGGGCAATGACCCGCATGCTGCGCATTTCTCCGCGCAAGCTGAACCTCGTTGCGGCTGCTATCCGCGGCAAAAAGGTCGGCTCCGCCATTGCGGATCTGACATTCTCCCGCAAGCGCATTGCGCAGGACGTCAAGAAAACTCTGATGTCTGCCGTTGCAAACGCGGAAAACAATCATGACCTGGACATCGACAACCTAGTGGTTGCCGAGGCTCATGTTGGCAAGGCATTTGTCATCAAGCGCTTCCAGGCCCGTGCACGCGGACGCGTCGGCCGGATCGAGAAGCCTTTCTCGAACCTGACCATCGTTGTGCGCGAAGTTGAGGAGACTGCCTGATGGGACATAAAGTAAATCCGATCGGCATGCGCCTTGGGATCAACCGCACCTGGGATTCCCGCTGGTTCGCGAACAAGAACGAATATGGCGATCTTCTTCATGAGGATTTCCGCATCCGTGAGTTCCTGTTGAAGGAGCTCAAGCAGGCGGCTGTTTCCAAAGTGGTTATCGAGCGCCCGCACAAAAAATGCCGTGTTTCCATTCACTCCGGTCGTCCGGGTGTGGTTATCGGTAAAAAGGGTGCCGATATCGAGCGTCTTCGCAAGAAGATTGCCGACATCACCAATTCGGAAGTGCACATCAACATTGTTGAAGTTCGCAAGCCGGAAATCGACGCGACCCTTGTTGCCGCTTCGATCGCTCAGCAGCTGGAACGCCGTGTTGCCTTCCGCCGCGCCATGAAGCGGGCTGTTCAGTCCGCCATGCGTCTCGGCGCTCAGGGCATCCGGATCAACTGCGGCGGACGTCTCGGTGGCGCAGAAATCGCTCGTATCGAATGGTACCGTGAAGGCCGCGTGCCGCTCCACACTCTGCGTGCTGACATCGATTACGGTGTTGCCAGCGCTCACACGGCTTACGGCGTGTGCGGTGTGAAGGTCTGGATCTTCAAGGGTGAAATTCTGGAACACGATCCTATGGCGTCTGAACGCCGTGCGAGCGCTGTGACAGACGGAAACCAGGGTGATCGCGGCGGACGCCGGGATCGGGGCCGCGAGCGCGCAGCTTAATTCAAGCTGCCTGCCGCTCGTAAGATAAGAAAGACGAGAGAAGAACGATGCTGCAACCGAAGCGCACAAAGTTCCGCAAGCAGCACAAAGGCCGCATTCACGGCTTGTCGAAGGGAGGCACCGACCTCAACTTCGGCGCATTCGGTCTGAAGGCTTTGGAGCCAGAGCGTGTTACTGCACGTCAGATCGAAGCGGCCCGTCGTGCTATGACCCGCCACATGAAACGTGCGGGTCGTGTTTGGATCCGTATCTTCCCGGACGTTCCGGTTTCTTCGAAGCCTGCTGAAGTCCGCATGGGTAAGGGTAAGGGTTCTCCGGATTACTGGGCTTGCCGCGTCAAGCCTGGCCGGATCATGTTCGAAATTGACGGTGTGCCGGAAGACATTGCGCGTGAAGCGATGCGTCTTGCTGCTGCCAAACTGCCGATCAAATGCCGTTTCGTTCAGCGTATCGGCGAGTAAGGCAGTCGAGGAGTTAATGCCATGAAGGCGACCGAAGTACGGGCGAAAACCGTTGATGAGCTCCGCACGGAACTCGAAGGTCTGAAGAAAGAGCAGTTCAATCTGCGTTTTCAGAAGGCAACGGGTCAGCTTGAAAACACAGCGCGCGTCCGGCAGATCCGCCGCGACATCGCGCGTATCCAGACGATCATGCGCGAAAAGCGCGTGACGGCGAACGCTTAAGGAGACGGCAATGCCAAAGCGTATCCTGCAGGGCACCGTTGTCGGCGACGCCAATGACAAGACGGTGACGGTGAACGTGGAGCGTCGCTTCACACACCCGCTGCTGAAGAAGACTGTGCGCCGGACTAAAAAGTACCGCGCACACGACGAAAGCAATCAATACAAGATTGGCGACTCTGTTCAGATCGAAGAGTGCGCGCCGATCTCGAAAAACAAACGTTGGACTGTGGTCACTCAGTGACCACGCTCCGATCAAGTGAGCATCAGGCGCTTAACCGAGCGCCAATAGAAGAACAAGGCAGCCAGTCATGATTCAGATGCAAACAAACCTCGACGTCGCCGATAATTCCGGTGCGCGTCGTGTCATGTGCATCAAAGTGCTCGGCGGCTCCAAGCGTAAATATGCCCAGGTCGGCGACATTATCGTCGTCTCCGTCAAAGAGGCTATTCCGCGGGGCCGCGTTAAGAAGGGCGACGTGATGAAGGCTGTCGTCGTGCGCACGGCAAAGGATATCCGCCGTCCCGATGGCAGCGTGATCCGGTTCGACCGCAATGCGGCCGTGCTGGTCAACAACAATAAGGAGCCGGTCGGCACCCGTATCTTTGGTCCGGTGCCGCGCGAACTCCGTGCAAAAAACCATATGAAAATCATTTCGCTCGCGCCGGAGGTGCTCTGATGGCTGCGAAAATTAAAAAAGGCGACACGGTGGTTGTACTGACCGGCCGTGACAAGGGTAAGTCCGGCGAAGTCATCCAGATGCTGACCGCCGATAACAAGGCCCTGGTCCGTGGCATCAACATGGTTCGCCGCCACCAGAAGCAGACCCAGACCCAGGAAGCTGGCATCGTTGCTAAGGAAGCACCGATCCATCTCTCCAACGTCTCCCTGGTCGATCCTAAGGACGGCAAGGCGACTCGCGTCGGCTTCAAAGTGCAGGACGATGGCACCAAGGTTCGTGTGGCCAAGCGTTCGGGAGACCTGATCGATGGCTGAGTCCACTAATGTGCCGCGTCTTCGGACGCATTACGATGAAGTCGTGCGCAAGCAGCTTCTGGAACAGTTCCAGTATAAGAACGTTATGCAGGTTCCGCAGCTGGAAAAGATCGTCCTGAACATCGGTGTCGGTGAGGCGGTTGGCGATTCCAAGAAAGCGCGCATCGCAGCAGAAGACCTGGCAGCAATCGCCGGTCAGAAGCCGGTCATCACCAAGGCTAAGAAATCCATCGCAACCTTCAAGGTTCGTGAAGGCATGCCACTTGGTGCCAAGGTGACCCTGCGCCGCCAGCAGATGTACGAGTTCATGGACCGTCTGATCACCATCGCGCTGCCGCGCGTTCGTGACTTCCGTGGTCTGAACCCGAAAAGCTTCGACGGTCGCGGCAACTATGCCATGGGCATCAAAGAACACATCGTGTTCCCGGAAATCGAGTACGACAAGGTCGACCAGATCTGGGGCATGGACGTGATCGTTTGCACAACGGCATCGACGGATGACGAGGCGCGCGAGCTTCTGCGCGCGTTCAACTTCCCGTTCACGAAGTAACGGGCAAGGAAGGGAACGACGATGGCGAAGAAAAGCGCAATCGAGAAAAACAAGCGCCGCGAGAAGCTTGTCAAGAAATACGCTGAGAAGCGCACCGCTCTGAAGGCAATGGCCAAAGATGAAAGCCTGTCCCTGGAAGAGCGTTACAACGCCCGCCTGAAGCTGGCAAAACTGCCGCGGAATTCCGCGCCGAACCGTGTTCGCAATCGCTGCGAAGTGTCCGGCCGTCCGCGCGGTTTTTACCGCAAGCTGAAGATGTCGCGTATTGCGCTTCGTGAACTGGGTTCTCTGGGTAAAATCCCGGGCCTGGTCAAGTCGAGCTGGTAAGGAGAAACTCCGATGGCAATTTCTGATCCGTTGGGGGATATGCTGACCCGCATCCGCAACGCGCAATTGCGCCGCAAGAGCAAGGTCAGTTCACCAAAATCCAAATTGCGTGCACACGTACTTGATGTGCTCGCAAAAGAGGGTTACATCCGTGGCTACACTTCGGTTGACTATGAGGGCGGTAAGTCCGAGTTGGAAATCGAATTGAAGTATTTCGACGGTGAACCGGTTATTCGCACGATTGAACGTGTGTCCAAGCCGGGCCGCCGCGTTTACTCCTCGGTGAAAAACATCCCGCATGTCTCTAATGGCCTGGGTGTGTCGATCATTTCGACGCCACGTGGTGTCATGAGCGACCATCAGGCGCGGGAAGAAAATGTAGGTGGTGAGGTTCTTTGCCGCGTCTTCTGAGGCGGCATTCTCACTGTTAAAACAACGACAAGGTTGGTCATATGTCTCGTATTGGCAAAAAGCCAGTCCCCGTGCCAAGCGGGGTAACGGCATCGATCGACGGTCAGACGGTTACGATCAAAGGCCCGAAAGGCGAAAAGTCTTTCTTGCTGAATGATCTTGTTCTGGCCGAAATGACGGATGACGGGATCAAAATCGATCCGCGTAACAACACCAAGCCGGCTCGCTCCATGTGGGGTATGAGCCGTACCATGGTGTCGAACCTGATTACCGGTGTAACCGATGGTTTCAAAAAGGACCTCGCGATTACTGGTGTCGGTTACCGTGCACAGGTCCAGGGTCAAAACCTTCAGCTGGCGCTCGGTTTCTCGCATGACGTCGTCTATCCGATCCCGGAAGGCATCGATATTAAGTGCCCGAAACCGACGGAAATCAGCATCACCGGAACCGACAAGCAACGTGTCGGCCAGGTGGCAGCCGAAATCCGTGAATTCCGCCCGCCGGAGCCGTATAAAGGCAAAGGCGTACGTTATGCAGACGAATTTATCGTCCGCAAAGAAGGCAAGAAGAAGTAACGGACCTGGATCATGGCGAACAGCAAACAAGCTTTCGAGCGCCGCCGCGATCGCGTGCGTCGTTCGATCAGGAAAGCCGCCGGCGGACGTCCGCGCCTTTCCATCTTCCGCTCGTCGAAGCAGATCTACGCCCAGATCATTGACGATGCGAAGGGGCACACGATTGCCTCTGCTTCAACGATCGAAACAGATCTCAAGGGCAGCCTGAAAACGGGCGCCGATGTTGCAGCAGCTGCTGCTGTCGGCAAGCTTGTAGCCGAGCGCGCAGTTGCCGCTGGCATCAAGCAGGTCGTGTTCGACCGAGGTGGGTACATGTATCATGGGCGCGTCAAAGCGCTTGCTGATGCAGCCCGCGAAGGTGGACTTGAATTCTGACCAGCGCCCGTTGGCGCTCTTAAGAACGGAAGACGTATAAAATGGCGAGACATGAAAATCGCGATCGCGACGAGCGAGACAGCGAATTCGTCGACAAGCTCGTTCACATCAACCGCGTTGCCAAAGTGGTCAAGGGTGGCCGCCGTTTCGGCTTCGCCGCTCTGGTAGTGGTTGGTGATCAGAAGGGCCGTGTCGGCTTCGGTCATGGCAAGGCACGTGAAGTGCCGGAAGCCATCCGGAAAGCAACTGAAGCTGCAAAGCGCACAATGATCCGTGTGCCGCTTCGCGAAGGCCGGACCCTTCACCACGATGTGGAAGGCCGTCACGGTGCGGGCAAGGTTCTGCTGCGTGCAGCTCCGGCTGGTACGGGTATCATTGCAGGTGGTCCAATGCGTGCCGTCTTTGAAACGCTTGGCGTTCAGGACGTTGTGGCAAAGTCGCTGGGAACATCCAACCCTTACAACATGGTTCGTGCAACATTCGCTGCACTGACCAAAGAAGACAGCCCGCGCTCCGTCGCAGCTCGCCGAGGCCTGAAGGTCTCTGTGCTGCAGTCGCGGCGTCGTGACAACAACGATGAGGCGGCTCCGGCTGCCGCTGAGGCTTGACCTTAGCGGCTCGGGTCCCCAGCTGAAAGAGGGTAGGTTCCATGGCGAACACCGAAAAGACTGTTACGGTCGAACAGATCGGCAGCCCGCTGCGCCGTCCTAAGGACCAGCGCGCGACGCTTGTCGGTCTTGGCCTGAACAAGATGCACCGCCGTTCCACGCTGAAGGATACTCCGGAAGTGCGCGGCATGATCAATAAGGTCCAGCATCTCGTTCGCGTCGTCGAAGACAACGCGTAAGAACGGGGTGAGGAGAGAGAACATGAAGCTCAACGAACTTCGTGATAACGAAGGCGCAACACCAGAGCGCACCCGCGTTGGACGCGGTATCGGTTCTGGCAAGGGCAAGACCGGTGGCCGTGGTGTCAAAGGTCAGAAGTCCCGTTCCGGCGTCGCTATCAAAGGCTTTGAAGGCGGTCAGATGCCGCTTCACCGCCGTTTGCCGAAACGCGGCTTCACGAACATTTTTGCCAAGGACTTCAATACTGTGTCCGTCGGCCGTGTTCAGAAGGCGATTGATGCCGGCAAATTGAATGCATCCGAAACCGTGACGGTTGAAGCCCTGAAGGCTGCCGGCGTCGTCAAACGGATCCGTGATGGCGTGCGCATCGTTGCAAACGGTGAACTCACTGCTGCAGTGACATTTGAAGTGGCTGGTGCCTCCAAGGGTGCTGTGGCTGCAATCGAAAAAGCGGGCGGCAAGATTGCCGTTCAGGGAGCTCAGGCTTAACAGCCTGGGCTTTTCCCATTTTTGGGCAAGCATCTGACCGGAGTAGGGCATGGCATCGGCCGCCGAGCAACTGGCGTCAAATCTAAATTTCTCAGCTTTCGCCAAGGCTGAAGAACTCAAAAAGCGCATCTGGTTCACGCTAGGGGCGCTTTTGGTTTATCGACTGGGCACTTACATTCCGATGCCCGGCATCAATCCGGAAGCCTTTGCGCAGGCCTTTGATCAGGCGCAGCAAGGCATTATCGGCATGTTCAACATGTTCGCCGGTGGTGCGGTCGAGCGGATGGCGATCTTCGCCCTCGGCATCATGCCGTATATTTCCGCCTCCATTATCATGCAGCTGATGACGACGGTCGTTCCGACCCTTGAGCAGCTGAAAAAGGAAGGCGAACAGGGCCGCAAGGTCATCAACCAGTACACCAGGTACGGTACCGTCATTCTGGCGGCGTTCCAGGCCTACGGCATTGCTGTCGGGCTTGAAGGCGCAACCAATGTGGTTACCGATCCGGGCTGGTTCTTCCGTGCATCCACCGTAATCACGCTTGTCGGCGGCACCATGTTCCTGATGTGGCTTGGCGAACAGATCACGTCGCGCGGCATCGGCAATGGTATTTCGCTGATCATCTTTGCCGGCATTGTCGCCGGTCTGCCTTCAGCAGTGGTTCAGACGCTTGAACTTGGTCGTCAGGGCTCCCTGGCAACCGGTATCATTCTGGCAGTCATCATCCTCGCTGTTGTGGTTATCGCGTTCATCGTGTTCATGGAGCGTGCGCAGCGTCGTCTTCTGATCCAATATCCGAAGCGGCAGATGGGCAACCGCATGTTCGAGGGCAACACCTCGTTCCTGCCATTGAAGCTGAACACCGCTGGTGTCATTCCGCCGATCTTCGCGTCGTCACTTCTGCTCGTACCGGCAACGCTTTCCGGTTTTGGGCAAGGTAGCGGCAACGAGTGGCTGACATACATCACAGCGGCACTTGGACACGGGCAGCCGCTGTTCATGGTGTTCTATGCTGCCATGATCATTTTCTTCTGTTTCTTCTATACGGCGATCGTGTTCAACCCGAGTGATACGGCCGACAATCTGAAGAAACACGGCGGTTTCATCCCTGGCATTCGTCCTGGTGAACGCACTGCGCAATATATCGACCATGTGCTGACGCGCATTACAGTTGTCGGTGCGCTTTACATTACCGTCGTTTGTCTATTACCCGAATTCCTAATATCGGCCACTGGCGTTCCGTTTTACTTCGGGGGCACCTCTTTGCTAATTGTGGTTAGCGTGACAATGGATACCGTATCGCAGATCCAGGGCCACTTGCTTGCACACCAGTACGAGGGGCTCGTGAAAAAAGCGAAACTCAGGGGGAAACGTCGATGAGGCTAATTCTGGTAGGACCGCCAGGAGCGGGGAAGGGAACGCAGGCCATTCGGCTTGTTGAAAAATACGGCATTCCGCAGCTCTCCACGGGAGACATGCTACGGGCCGCCGTTGCCGCCCAGACCCCGGTCGGCCTCAAAGCCAAGGAAGTGATGGATTCCGGCGGGCTCGTCTCTGATGAGATCGTCGTCGGTATTATCCGCGACCGGATCGCAGAAGACGATGCAAAGAATGGTTTCATTCTTGACGGCTTCCCGCGCACCGTTGCCCAGGCTGAGGCACTGGACGAAATGCTCGAGGCCGGTAGCTACAAAGTAGATGCCGTCGTTGAGCTGCGCGTCGACCAGACCAAACTCGTTGATCGTATCGTGAAGCGGGCTGAAGATGCCAAAGCAGCCGGTGAGCCGGTTCGCAAGGATGACGACCCGATCGTCTTCAAGCAAAGGCTCGAAGCATATAACCGCGATACCGCAGTTGTTGTCCCTTATTACGAGAAGACCGGCCTGCTTCATGTCATCGATGGAATGCAATCCATTGAAGAAGTTGCAGGGTCTATAGATTCCGTACTTCAAGGTCTTGACGAAAGGGTTTAGAGCCGGTAAACGACGCGCTCTACCTTACAGTTAAGCCGGTTCCATGGATGTGGGACCGGCATTCTCTGTGCCGGGACCATCCCGGCATTTTCACACCCGCAAGGGCCGGACTCCACCGGACGCGGGCACTACCCACTGCGGGCAGAAACTCCGGTTCTGCCGCATAACATGGAGACCAACGTGGCACGTATTGCTGGCGTTAACATCCCGACGAACAAGCGCGTTGTCATCGCGCTTCAATACATTCACGGCATTGGCAAGAAATTTGCCCAGGAAATCGTTGAAAAGAACAACATCGACGCTTCCCGCCGTGTGAACGAGCTTTCCGACGCAGAAGTTCTGCAGATCCGCGAAACCATCGACCGTGACTATATGGTTGAGGGTGATCTTCGCCGTGATACGGCAATGAACATCAAGCGTTTGATGGATCTTGGCTGCTACCGCGGCCTGCGTCACCGCCGCGGCCTGCCGGTTCGTGGTCAGCGGACGCATACTAACGCACGTACTCGCAAGGGTCCGGCGAAACCGATCGCAGGTAAGAAGAAATAATCATCATTCCGCGATTGGTGGTGGAGCTGCCGGCATTACGGCAGTGACGAGATCAAAACAAGGATAACAAAATGGCTAAAGACACGACGCGCGTGCGTCGCCGCGAACGCAAGAACATTTCGTCTGGCGTTGCGCATGTGAATTCGACATTCAACAACACGATGATCACGATCACGGACGCTCAGGGCAATGCAATTTCCTGGTCTTCCGCTGGTGCGCTTGGCTTCAAGGGCTCTCGTAAGTCCACGCCGTATGCGGCTCAGGTTGCTGCTGAAGATGCTGCGAAGAAAGCTGCCGAACACGGCATGCGCACTCTCGAAGTTGAAGTGCGCGGTCCGGGTTCCGGCCGTGAATCTGCGCTTCGGGCACTGCAGGCCGCCGGTTTCCTGATCACGTCCATCCGCGACGTGACGCCGATACCGCACAACGGCTGTCGTCCGCGCAAGCGCCGCCGCGTCTAAGGCTTATTCAGTCTTAGGTACCTGTTTCTCCAAATGGCAAAGAATAGCCTGGCCGCAGAGCCGGGCGGGATAGCCGAAGGGACGCAAACGTGACCATTCAAAAAAATTGGCAGGAACTGATCAAGCCGACCAAACTCGAGATCAAGCCGGGTGATGACCCGCGCTTCTTGGCAACAGTTGTTGCCGAGCCGCTCGAGCGTGGCTACGGTTTGACACTGGGCAACGCCCTGCGCCGCATTCTTCTGTCCTCCCTGCAAGGGGCGGCGGTAACAGCGGTTCAGATCGACGGCGTTCTGCATGAGTTCTCGTCGATCCCGGGTGTCCGGGAAGATGTCACCGACATCGTGCTCAACATCAAGGAAATCGCCATTCGCATGGAAGGCGAAGGACCCAAGCGCATGGTTGTGCGCAAGCAGGGACCAGGTGTTGTGACGGCCGGTGATATCCAGACAGTCGGCGACGTGGAAGTGCTCAACCCGGAACTGGTTCTCTGCACACTCGACGAAGGCGCTGAAATCCGCATGGAATTCACCGTCAACACCGGTAAAGGCTACCATTCTTCTGATCGCAACCGGCCGGAAGATGCTCCGATCGGGTTGATTCCGGTCGACAGTCTTTACTCACCGGTCAAGAAGGTCTCCTACAAGGTGGAAAACACCCGTGAAGGCCAGGTTCTTGACTATGACAAGCTGACCCTGACCATTGAAACCGATGGTTCCGTCAAGCCGGATGATGCCGTGGCTTTCGCAGCGCGCATTCTGCAGGATCAGCTTTCCATCTTCGTCAATTTCGAAGAGCCGCAACGCGAAGTCGCCGAGGACACTGTTCCGGAACTGGCTTTCAACCCGGCGCTTTTGAAGAAAGTCGACGAGCTGGAACTGTCTGTCCGGTCTGCAAACTGCCTGAAGAACGACAATATCGTGTATATTGGCGATCTCATTCAGAAGACCGAAGCGGAAATGCTGCGGACGCCGAATTTCGGCCGCAAGTCGCTCAACGAAATCAAAGAAGTTCTCGCTCAGATGGGCCTCCATCTCGGCATGGAAGTCGCCAACTGGCCGCCTGAGAACATCGATGATCTCGCCAAGCGCTACGAAGACCATCA
Source organism: Labrenzia sp. THAF82 (assembly GCF_009363435.1). Lineage (GTDB taxonomy): Bacteria > Pseudomonadota > Alphaproteobacteria > Rhizobiales > Stappiaceae > Roseibium > Roseibium porphyridii. The sequence goes on from NZ_CP045354.1 coordinate 3,061,210, forward strand.
GTATTAAGGACGCATGCGTCCTTTAGGGAACCACCGGGCAAGTGCTCTTGAAGGAAACAGAGCAGACTTCCCGATAGAAAAAGGAGAGGGCCATGCGCCACGGTAAAGCCGGCCGCAAGCTCAATCGGACTTCTAGCCACCGCAAGGCTATGTTCGCAAACATGGCAGCGTCGCTGATCAAGCACGAGCAGATCGTCACGACCCTGCCCAAGGCCAAAGAAATGAAGCCGATCATCGACAAGCTCATCACTTTGGGCAAACGCGGTGATCTTCATGCACGCCGCCAGGCTATCTCGCAGATCCGCGATACAGCCATGGTTGCCAAGCTGTTTGACACGCTTGGCGAGCGTTACAAGGAACGCAACGGGGGGTATTCCCGCGTTCTGAAAGCCGGTTTCCGCTATGGTGACAATGCTCCGATGGCAGTCATCGAGCTCGTCGACCGGGATCCGGAAGCGCGTGGCGCAGACGATCGCGCTCGTGTTGAAGCAGAAGAAGCGGCTGAAAACGCAGCGTAAGTTCGGTTTTCATAGCGAATACTGAAAGGCGGGCATTGGCCCGCCTTTTTGTTTAAAAGAAACATCTTCAAATACTTTTCTGCTGCCTGGAAATAGTATGATTGCCGATTATCAATGATTTAAGAAACTCGAGCCTATCTTTTCCCAGCCTCCTGGAGATGGATTCGGGGCTGGGGAGAATTATTGTGATCGGCAACAAGAAATCGGGATCGAAGAAGGCTGGGCCTTCTCTTCGTCTTTCCTTTGTTATTCCTGCTTTGATGATCGTGATCACGGTCGCTGCCTGTGCGGCGGTCGGTGTGATTGGTTACATGACGGGCAAAGACGGCTTGCAGAAAGCAGCCGAAGCTGAGCTTGGTATGGTCATCACGGCCAGGTCGGCACTGCTTGACGCAAAGCTGGATACCGTCGAGGCGGAAATTGTCAATCTTGCCTCCAGCGTGGCTGACCCGATCAGCAATCTGGGCAATGCGACCATGAACCTAGACAAGGAAAAGGCAGAAATTCTGAGCCTTTTCCACGCTCCACAGTCACCTGAAGAACGTGCTCAGCTGACAGGTGCCGAGCAAAAGACCATGTACGCCTGGCGCCACTCGGAAGCGCATCCGGCCTTTTATAATGTCTGGAAAAACGGCGGATACGCAGATGTCTATCTGATAGATCCTGCAGGCCTTGTTCTTTACTCTGTCACCAAAGGGGATGAATTCCTCTCAAAGCTTGGTGAAGGAAGTGCTGCCGACGGAACCGGTCTTGAAGCTGTCTTCAATGCTGCAAAAGAGCTGGAAGAAGGCAAGGTCGCTGCGACAGGGTTTGAAGCTTACGGCCCTAGTGGTGGTGAGGGAACGCTGTTCCTTGCGTCTCCGGTCTATATGAATTCCTTTGGTTCCGTTAGCCTGAATGGTGTGGCTGTTGTCCGTTTGAACACCAAGTTTTTGAACAAAGTCGTTGCGGGACGTGAGGATCTTGGTGAAACAGGCCAAGTTTACGTCATCGATCAAGATGGTCTGGTTCTCAGTGACATGCCACTTGCCGGTTCACAGACCGCTTTGACCGCAACTGTAGACGCTGCTCCGGCACGCGAAGCAGCAAACGGTGCGGAAGCAGCGGATATCGTTATCGGTGCTGATGGTGTTGCAGACCTCATGGTCGCACGCCCGCTCTCCTTCCAAGGACAGAACTGGGCGATTGTTGCTGAAAAGAGCGTTGAAGAGACGCTTTCGGCAGTTACCAACATGCGCGATCAGATGTTTATCTGGTCCTTGGGGACCATTGCGGTTGCCGCTGTCATCGCACTGTTCTTCTCTCGCTCGATCACCGGACCGTTGACCACACTGGTCGGCGCGCTCAATGCAATTGCCTCAGGTGATCTTGGCGCTGAAATCAAGGCAGCGAAACGCAAGGACGAAATTGGCGATATCGGCCGTGCCGTTCTGCAAATCCGCCAGAACGCTGCAGATGAAAATGAGCGCAGGGCTGCAGAAGAGGCCGACGAAGCGCAACGCCAAGCAGCACAACGGCAGGAAATGCTGGCAAGCCTTGCTGGTGATTTCGAAGCGACTGTCGGCACGGTGGTCGACAAGGTCGCGCGGTCTGCATCGAAGCTGCGTGAAAGCGCTAACAACATGCGCAGCATGACAGATAGTGCTGGTGAAACCTCCACCAATGCTGCGGAGATGTCTGAAGGTACGCTTGCCGAAGTGGAGTCGATTGCAGCTGCTTCCGATCAGCTTTCCAGTTCGATTCAGGAGATCTCAACGCTGATTGAACGTTCGTCTGGCGTGGCAGCTGAAGCGACAAAGCGTGCGGAAACAACCAACGAGACCGTCAAGTCGCTTGCTGAAGCAGCTAACCGGATCGGTGAAGTGGTCACGCTTATCTCCGACATTGCAGACCAAACCAACTTGCTGGCTCTGAATGCGACCATCGAAGCGGCACGTGCCGGTGAAGCGGGCAAGGGCTTTGCGGTGGTTGCATCCGAAGTCAAGGACCTTGCCGCACAGACAGGCAAGGCGACTGGTGAAATCCAGCAGCAGATTGATGCGATCCGCGGAGCGACGGATGATGCGGTTGGAGCAATCGGTGACATCCAAAAAACGATTGATGATATCACGCAATCGGTCAGTGAAGTTGCCGCTGCGGTGACTGAGCAAAGCTATGCGACGCAGGGCATTGCGGAGAATACGCAACGTGCAGCTGGTGGAACATCCAAGGTGGTTGAGGACATTCGGAACGTTGCCTCACTTTCCAACGACACCAACATGGCCGCTCAGAACTTCACGGATGAAGCTGGAGATATGGCATCGGAGGCTGAGCAGCTGGACACCGAAGTCCGCAGCTTCCTCGATCAGGTCCGCTCTGCCTGATCAAACACTGTATTTTGATCGAAAGCCGCCGGATTTCCGGCGGCTTTTTGCTTTTGTATTTGCCTCCATTCCACCCTATCTGCCATGTATCGGCATTCAACCTTTTGAGATTCGAAACGAGGGCATGGCATGCGCCTGGCACAAACCGGTAAAACGACAAAACTGCTGTGCTTAGTTCTGACGGGGGTTTTGGGCCTTTGGTCGGCAAACGCATTTGCCCAGACAGCACAGCCAACACCCGCCGACCTCAGGCTGGTTCCTCAAAGCGAAACACAAATAAAGCTGTCCTTCGCGCCGATTGTGAAAAACGTCGCTCCGGCCGTCGTCAACGTCTATGCCAGTCGCAAGGTCGTGCAGCGGCAACGAGTATCGCCGTTTTTTGATGATCCTTTCTTCAGGCGATTTTTCGGCCAGCCAGGAGGCGGTGGCTTTGACCGTCCGCGCGAGCGGGTGGAATCCTCCCTTGGCTCCGGCGTGATCATCAGCCAAGACGGCACCGTCATCACCAATCATCACGTCATCAAAGATGCGGATGAAGTCCGTGTCGCGCTGAGTGACAGGCGTGAGTTTGATGCAGAAATCGTTTTGCTGGATGAGCGAACCGATCTTGCCGTATTGAAGATCAAGGGCGAGGGGCCGTTTGATCATACGACTTTTGCAGAGTCCGACAGTCTCGAGGTCGGAGACATTGTGCTTGCCATTGGCAATCCGTTCGGTGTCGGTCAGACTGTGACCCAGGGCATTGTTTCCGCGACGGCCCGGACACAGGTTGGTGTCACTGATTTCCAGTTTTTCATTCAGACGGACGCCGCGATCAATCCGGGCAACTCCGGCGGAGCACTCGTGGACATGGAGGGGAAACTCGTCGGGATCAACACGGCGATTTTCTCTCGTTCTGGTGGTTCCAACGGCATTGGTTTTGCCATCCCCGCCCATATGGCGCGGTTTGTAGCGCGGGCGGCTGACCAGGGAGGCAAGGTCCAAAGGCCCTGGCTCGGCGCGACCGTACAGCTGGTCAATTCAGAGATTGCAGAAGCACTCTCACTCGATCGTCCGCGCGGGGTTTTGGTGACCGCCGTTTTCGACGGGTCGCCTGCACAGGATGCCGGGCTGAAAGTGAGTGATCTCGTTGTTGCTATCGGCGGCAAGGAAGTAACCGATCCGAACTCCTTCGGCTATCGGTTTGCGACCAAGATGATCGGCGATGACACTGAGTTCAAGATCATCCGTGACGGCAAGGAAATTGCATTGCCCATTTCCCTGGTGCCGGCCCCGGAGACAGTGCCGCGGGATACGCGAGAGCTTGTTGAATTTTCGCCGTTCGAAGGGGCAACAGTCATGAACCTTTCTCCGGCCGTATCGACAGAAATCGGTTTGGAAGGGGTATTTGAAGGCGTTGTGATCACAGCGGTGCGGCGCGGCAGCACGGCAAATCAGGTGGGCTTGCGTCCCGGCGATGTCGTGCGTGGTATCAATGAGCAGGTTGTCGAAAGCACCAGGATGCTTGAAACGGTGACCAAGACACCTCCGCGTGTCTGGCGGCTTGAGATCGAACGCGATGGCAAGGTGTCCCAGCTTATCTTGAGGTAGACGTCCCTTTGAGCGATCTGTTCGAAGCTTCGGGTCTGGCACAGTCCGGCCCTCGGCCTTTGGCCGACAGAATGCGTCCGGCAAAGCTGGCTGATGTTGTTGGCCAGGATCACTTGCTGGGCCCTGAGGGCACATTGTCCAGGATGCTAAAGACGCGCACGCTTGGATCACTGATTTTCTGGGGGCCGCCAGGGACTGGCAAAACCACAATCGCGCGCCTTTTGGCCAATGAGACAGATCTGGCGTTTGAGCAGATCTCAGCCATTTTCTCCGGCGTTTCTGAACTGAAGAAAGTCTTCGAGGCTGCGAGGGCGCGGCGCATGGGCGGACGCGCCACGCTTTTGTTCGTGGACGAGATCCATCGTTTCAATCGTGCCCAACAGGACAGTTTTCTGCCTGTCATGGAAGACGGCACGATCACACTGGTCGGAGCCACCACCGAGAACCCGTCATTTGAATTGAATGCAGCGCTTCTGTCGCGCTCGCATGTCATGACGTTTCAGTCCCTGTCAGGCGATGCAATTGAAAAACTTCTGCTCAGGGCGGAGGAGACTGAAGAACGGGCTCTGCCGCTTGATGCCGAAGCACGACAAGTGCTTATCCGCATGGCGGATGGTGATGGCCGTTCCGCACTGACCCTTGCTGAAGATGTCTGGCGGGCTGCCGACATAGATGAAGTTTTCGACGCAGAGCGCTTGCAGCAGATCGTGCAGAGGCGCGCTCCAATCTATGACAAGAGCGCGGATGGTCACTACAACCTCATCTCGGCACTCCACAAGTCGGTACGCGGTTCCGATCCGGACGCCTCGCTTTACTGGTTCTGCCGCATGCTCGATGGTGGCGAAGATCCCATGTATCTCGCCCGACGTTTGATCCGCATGGCTGTAGAGGACATCGGTCTTGCAGACCCCAATGCGCTGGTACAGGCGAATGCGGCTCGCGACGCCTATCAGATGCTGGGGTCTCCCGAAGGCGAGCTGGCCCTCGCACAGGCGGTCATTTACCTGGCGACGGCACCTAAGTCGAACGGCGCTTATGTCGCGTACAAAGCTGCAATGCGTTCAGCCAAGTCCAGCGGTTCGCTGCTTCCGCCCAAACATATCCTCAATGCACCCACAAAGCTGATGAAGGAAGAAGGCTACGGAGCAGGGTACAGCTATGACCACGATGCCCCTGACGGGTTTTCCGGCCAGGACTATTTTCCAGAAAACCTGGGTCGTGAGACCTACTACGACCCGCCGCAACGTGGATTTGAACGTGAGCTCAAAAAGCGGTTGGAGTATTGGGACAAGCTGAGAAAAGAACGTAGCTGAAATGCCGAACTTTGCGGCGGGCCGGTTCAGTCGCCAGGCGACTTAAGCCGATCCAATGCGCTTTGCAGAGATTTGATCAGTTGTTCCCGCTCGCCGGCTTCCAACTCTTCCGGCAGATCAAATGCGAGCTCATTCAGCTTTTCAGACACTTTCGATAGATCTGCGCCGAGCGTATCAGACGATTTGTCTTTCAATCCCACTACCTGGAAAGTGTTCACGGGGTAGGCGATGCCTTTGACCGTGACGTCGCCGTTTCCGGTGCAGGCGACATGCTGTTTCACCTGCGAGTAGGTTTCAAAGGATATCAGGATCGAGCCAGGGTCAGACAGGGCTTCCAGTCTCGATGCGATGTTCACGCCTCTGCCTATGATCGTATAGTCCAGTCGATCATCACTGCCGAAGTTGCCGACAGTGCAATAGTCGGTATGGATGCCCATCCGGCATTTGAGCGGATTGGATATTCCTGCCTGCCGCCAGACGTCCTGCAGCTCGGACATGCGTTCGCGCATCTCAATTGCCATTTTCACGCAGGCGAGCGCGTCTTCCGTCACACCACGTGTTTCCGGATCACCGAAGAAGATAACGATGGCATCGCCGACATATTTGTCGATCGTCGCGCCATGCTTCAACGCAATCCTGGACATCTCGGTCAGGTATTGATTGAGGACGCTTGTGAGCTCTTCGCTCTCCAATCGGTCGGCGGTCTCGGTAAAGTCTGCGATGTCCGAGAAAAAGACAGTCAGTTTCTTGCGAGTGGAGGCAATCTTGACTTCCTGTCGGCCCTCGAAGATGGACTGATAGACCTGTGGAGACAAATATTTTGCCAGCTGCCTGGAGAGATCCTCAAGTTTTTCCGACTGCTCGGAAAGCTGATCTTCAATAGCCTCGCTATGTTCGATCGTCGCTTCATAAAGAACGCGAAGGTCTTCCAGTTCAGCACGCAGATCCTTGTTTTCCTCTTCGAATGAGCGAAGGGGAGCGTCCTCTCTTTCGTTCTTGATGCCGGACGAGGGCTGCGTTTCTTTTTCCAAGCTGAGTGCCATTTTGATCGAGTGGACGGAAGTCTCTGTTGATGCCGTTTAGCCTCCCGCCCAAGAATCACCTTCGACGGATGCTTTATCTTAGCGCAAGAGGACTTCAGCTCGCGCGAAAAAGTGCAGTGCAACTTTCCAGTATACGAAGCGATGTCAAATCTTGATCACGCACGGAACGCCCAGACGTGAGAAGGCATGATCACATTGTAATGGGGCAGCTCTTCGGTATGGCGGTGCGATCGCCACATAAACATTTGAAACCTTTTACTGTGTTAGACTCGCGAATGGTTCGTTGAGTCCCAAACCGGAAGCCGGCGGCAGCCCATGAAGGAAATCGAACTCAGATTGGCGCTTGTGCTCTATGGGGGCGTGTCCCTGGCCATCTATATGCACGGCGTGAGCCGTGAAGTTTTGAACCTGGTACGTGCTTCGAACTTCCGGTTGGATCGCAATGCTGGCAAGACTGCCGAGAACCAACCTTCAGAACTGCCTCCGGTTCAAACCGCATTTCGTGACCTTCTTGATCTGATTTCTTCTGTTGCCGACATCAGAGTTGTTGTTGATGCAATCGCAGGCGCTTCGGCTGGTGGTGTCAACGGTATCATGCTGGCGCGCGCCATCGCCCACGACCTGCCGCTCGACAGCCATAGTGAGATGTGGCTTCAAAATGCTGACGTTACGCGGCTGGCAAGGCCCCAGTCCGGTCTTTCACGCTATCTGAAGCTTTCGGTTTCACCGGTTTTGGACCGTCTCATCTCTTCTAGACTGAACAAACAGATCGAGAGTGCAGAGACACGCGAGAAACTGCGCCAATTCATGCAGTCGCGCTGGTTTTCGCCGCCGTTTTCGGGCGAACGCTTTATCGGCTGGATGCTGGATGCATGCCGAAAAATGGAAAACGGGGAAAGCACTGGCCGGTCGCTGATACCACGCGGGCAAACACTCGACCTATTCGTCACCATTACAGATTACAACGGCATGAAGCGCCGGATCCATCTGGATGACCCCGCTTTTGTGGAAGAGTGGGATCATCGCCGAATCTTAAACTTTCATGCAGTTCACCGGGCACCAGGTTTTGTCGACAGTCAATTCGACACAGATAACATCCCGGACATTGTCTTTGCTGCACGCGCAACCTCTTCTTTCCCGGGAGCCTTTCCTCCGGCGACAGTTGCGGAGATGGAAAGGGTGCTTTCAAGGAAGGAGCTGGCCTGGAACAATCGAGATTCGTTTCTGGCCCAGGGCCTCGATCTTAGATCCGAAACTTTCGGCAATCACTGCTTCGTCGACGGCAGTGTTGTGATGAACAAACCATTTGCTCCCGTGATTGACGTTATTCAGAGACGGCCGGCCGCGCGCGAAGTTGCTCGGCGTTTGATTTATGTCGATCCAGCACCGGTGGAACCGCAAGAAGCGGGCAGCGGTCCTGTCGAGTTGCCGGGATTTTTTCGGGTTATTCTGGCATCGCTTGCGCATATTCCTCGAAATGAGCCGATTGGAGATGACCTGCGTGAACTGGAACAGAACAACAGGCGAAGCCGGTGGCTATCACAGCTGATCGATGCAGCGGGACCCATGGTGGAGCAGGCGGTTTCGGGACTGCTGCCAAAGCGGCGCAAGGTGAGCGCTGCGTTGCTGGCCAAGTGCCGCCAGGATGCGACAGTAGCTGCCTTCCAGCAGGCAGGCTTTGCTTTCCTGAACTATCAGTCGCTGAAACTTCATGCTCTTGCCGAGCGGATTGCGGGTCTTGCAGCGCTGTTGAGTGAAGACGAGGGCGCACGGGCGCAGGAAGAGGCCATGCTGGGCCTGTTTGCAAACCACTTCACGGATCTCACGAAAAACAGCAAGGATGTACTTGGCCGCACCGACCCGGAGATTGTTGGACTGCTGCGTGGTCTTGACGTTGATTATCGGGTGAGGCGGTTACGTTTCGTCATTCGCAAGCTCAACGGGTTTTACCACTATGAGCCCGACAGCGGGTTGCCGCCGCCAGATACAGCCGCGCTCGATCGCCTGAAAGGTTTGCTATATGAGCAAATCGACCATTTGGGCTGGCGCTGGACCCGTCGATTTTTTGGTGGCAGAAGCCAGTCAATAACGCGGGAATTCGTTCAGGACGTTTCAGTTGGTGCATCCACTGCAGGCGATCATGTCGCAACTCTCCTGGACAGCCTGATCGGCATGATGGGACTTGCTGATCTCGACCGGTTACAGGATGAATTGTTTGCTGAAACGGCACTTGAGCTGCTCGACAAGGAACGGCATGCGACCCTGATGCGAGCCTATATTGGCTTTGCGTTCTATGACCTCATTACATTTCCGGTCCTGCAAAGAAACGATTTTTCCGAAGTCACTGAGATATTGGTCGACCGGATCAGCCCGCGGGACGCGACAAGCCTTTTCACGCAAGGGTTTGACCTGAAAGGCAAGCAACTCAATACCTTTGGTGCCTTCTTCAATAGAGGCTGGCGGGAACATGATTATCTGTGGGGGCGCTTGAACGCCGCCGACAGGCTGGTGAGCATTGTCTTGTCCGCTGCTCATGAGGGCACTTTGCCGCAGCCGCAGGTCAATCAGGCTCGCGCGCGTATCTTTTTGGCCGTTTTGGAAGAAGAGCGCGGGAAACTCACTGAAATACCTGATGAAATTGACCGTATCGACGCTTTGGTCAGATCCATTTATCCCGACTTTGCGCATGTTGAAGAGGAAGTCTAGGCGTATCTGTCCATAAAATCTGTCCGTGTTTTCTTGACGCGGCGTTTCAACTTTCGCTACGCACTGCTATAGCGAAGGCCTCACGGATGGATATTTTTTATGAGCTTCGTAACAGACACGTTTGGAACTGGGATTGGCGCGCTGGTGGCGATGTTTGCCGGATTGTATCTGGCGAGCCTTGTTGTGCTGTTCGCGACGGGTCTTGCTATGACGGCGCTCAACAGCAGGCATCCCGACCGCAAGATTCAAAAACGTCAGCCGACCCATGACGCGATCCGCGATATCAAGTCGTCGACAGTCCAGCTTCTGATAACCAGTTGCTGTCTTTCCATCGGTCTTTATTTCCAGATGCGCGGATGGACGCTTTTTGCGCCGGTGGCCCTGTCCTGGTGGTCTGTACCGTTGTTCTTTGTACTTTCTCTGATGCTGCACGACACCTGGTTCTACTGGGGCCATCGGATCCTTCATACAAAGCTTTTCTATCGGTTCCACAAGCCGCACCATATGACCGTGACGCCTACGGTCTGGTCAAATGACGCAGGTTCCAGCGTCGACACGCTTTTTGCCCATTCCTACTATGCACTGGTGCTTCTCGTCGTGCCGATGCCACCGCTTGTCTTCCTGGGCCATCGGTTGTTCGATCAGGTGTCTGCAGCTATTGGCCATTGCGGATATGAGCATTTCGCAAGCCCGAGCGCCCGCAAGCCCTGGCCGCTGCTATGCACGCTCTATCACGATCAGCATCATCAGTATTTTGTCTACAATTACGCCAACTACTTCTCGTTCTGGGATCGGATGTGCGGAACTATTCATCCGACCTACGATGAGCGAGTTGAAGGGTTCGAGGCGCTTTATGCCGGCAAGCAGGATCAATCCCAATGACGCTCCTGCTTGAGTACATCACCGTTTTTGCAGTCATCTACGCGGTTATGGTGGCTGTCTACTTTGCGACTGGTTTCGCCTTAATGGCGATCAACGCCCGTTACCCCGATAGACGAATTCAAAAACACCGCGACGGATTGAAACGCCAGGCAGAAGAAATTCGCTCCTCGATGAAGGCGCTTGCAACGTCCTCTGTCTTGATGTCTGCCGGATACTTTGCCCAGACACAGGGTTGGACCCTGTTTGAGCCCCTGGCGCTTTCCTGGTGGTCGTTCCCGCTGATGTTTGCCGTCTGTTTCGTGCTGTTCGATGCGTGGTTTTACTGGGGGCACAGGCTGTTGCATGTTCCTGCGCTCTATAAATTCCACGTCCCACACCATCGCTCGATAGCCCCAACAGCCTGGAGCAATGATAGCTCCACATTCGTGGACACGCTCATTGAGCATTTCTTCTATTTCATTGTGTGGCTCGTGCTGCCGGTTCCGGCACTGAGTGTTTTTACGCTGCGCCTTTTCGACCAGATTTCGGGCATGGTCGGACATTCCGGTTTCGAGTATTTTGCGTCCAAATCATCGCGCTACCCGTCACCACTGATTTGTACGACCTTCCATGATCTGCATCATTCGCAGTTTCACTATAACTACGGTAACTTCTTTTCATTCTGGGATCGCGTGTGTGGAACAGTTCATCCGAAATACGATGAGCTTGTGCGCTCGATGGAAGAAACCGGAGAGATCCCGGATACTGAAGAAACCAAAGTCAAGGCAACCGGGTAAGCCCGCACACTAGATCAGCTGTGTCAGCCAACCGACAAACTGGATGAAATAGACGATATGCTCGATCAAGCGTTGACAGTTTTGCTTGAATTTCTGCCGATCTACGCGGCTTGTTATGCCATCAATGTGTTTTTGTATTTCGCCACTGGCTGGGTGCTGGTTCAAATCCAGAACCGTCACCCGGAGCGTCGGATTCAACAGAACCGGCGCGGTGAGAAACGCATGTGGAAGGAAATTCGCGCCAGCGTCTCTTCTCTGACCGTGACTGCTGGGTGCCTTGCCGGCGGAATTTTCCTGTCAATGAAAGGCTGGACGCTGGTCGCTCCGCTGGAGCTGACCTGGTGGTCCGCTATCTTGATGTTCGTCGTCTCCATTATCGCATTTGACACCTGGTTCTATTGGGGCCACAGGCTGATGCATACCAAGTGGCTCTACCGTTTCCACGCCGAACATCACCGTTCGGTCGCCCCGACGGTCTGGAGCACCTATTCCGATGACCTGGTCGATGCCTTCGTCATGCAGAGTTACTATTTGTGGGCTGTCATCTTTCTGCCGATCCCGATACCTGTTCTGATCGTTCACAGGCTTTGGGATCACTTCAACGGTACGATCGGCCACTCGGGTTTCGAATTTTGGGCATCACCCATGTCCCGCATGCCATCGCCGATGGTTTGCGTCACCTTCCACGATCAGCATCATTCTCGCTTCAAATACAATTTCGCCAATTTCTTTTCTTTCTGGGACCGGGTCTGCGGAACCATCGACCCCAAATATGATGATCAGGTCAAGATTTTTGAAAGGCTTGGGCAGGAAGGCGAGCAAAAACCGGTAACCCCGGGCGAATAGCTGATTGTTTGACGACCCAGAGTCCAGCGGCATTGACGCGTACGGGCTCATTCAGGTCCGGGCATTTATGTGCTAAACGCAAGAAAACCGTTCTCTGCCAGTTAAGGCAAGGCAGGAAAGACACGTTCGCTGGGGCAAAAGAATTGAAACATCTTCTTCTGGTTATGCTCGGCGGCGGACTTGGGGCGGGAGGACGCCACCTCGTGTCGCTCCTGACGCTGCGTCTCTTCGGACCGGGTTTTCCTGTCGGCACCCTGACCGTAAATGTTGTCGGATCGCTGGCAATGGGGCTCCTCATTGGATGGTTGGTCAAGCACGATACCGCCAATATCCAAACGCTTCGGTACTTCTTCGCAACAGGCGTTCTTGGCGGCTTTACAACGTTTTCTGCCTTTTCCCTTGATACCTCAGTCCTTTGGGAACGGGGAGACACTCTCCTGGCACTTGTCTACATCCTCGGCTCTGTTGCCCTTTCCATTGGTGCTGTCTTCGCCGGTCTGATGTTCATGCGCCAATTCGGATCCTAAGGTTTTTCTTCCTTTTGGTGCCGATTCCGCCTATACGCACCGGAACGAATTTTCGTCCGCTTGCTGAAGGACGAGACCGCGCGGGCTCTGAAAGCACGCCGCTGACCTTGAGAACAAAATGTCCGCAATTGAACAAAAACAAGTGACCGCAGATGAAGCGGGCATGCGCCTCGACCGTTGGTTCAAATCCCATTATCCGGGACTGGGCTTTGGCCGCCTGCAAAAGCTGCTGCGCACCGGTCAGGTGCGTCTCGACGGCAAGCGTGCGGAAGCCAGTACGCGAATAGCCAAAGGCCAAACCGTTCGCATTCCACCACTTGGTGTCGAATTGCCTGCCAACGACAAGAAGAACGCAAAGCCGAAGTCGACGAAGCTGATCGCAGATGATCGCAAGGCCATCGAGGACATGCTTCTTTTTGAGGACAATCAGGTCATGGTCCTCAACAAACCGGCTGGCCTGGCCGTTCAAGGTGGCTCCGGTCTGAAACGGCACCTGGATGGTATGCTGGACGCCTTCACGGACCGCAAAGGCAACAAGCCGCGGCTTGTGCACCGTTTGGACCGGGAAACTTCAGGGATTATTCTTGTGGCTCGCACACGTCAAGCGGCACAGGAGCTTACGAAGGCCTTCCGGCATCGGAACACCCGCAAGATCTATTGGACCATGCTGGCCGGTGTACCAAAGCCGCGTCAGGGCCGCATCTCAACTTTCCTGGCGCGCAGTGAAGGTGAGGAACGCATGCAGGTCGTTCGGCAGGGAGAAGATGACGCCCAACATGCGGTGTCGCTCTATTCCGTGTTTGAGCAATCGGCGCAGAAGCTTTCCTGGGTCACCATGAAGCCTGTGACAGGTCGAACCCATCAGCTGCGGGCACATGCTGCTCACATCGGTCATCCGATCATTGGTGACGACAAGTATTTCAACATCGAGAACTGGGAACTGCCCGGCGGTATCCAGAACCGGCTTCACCTGTTGGCCCGCAGGATCGTCATTCCGCATCCTTCCGGGCACGGTACGATTGACGTATCTGCGCCATTGCCGCCCCATATGCAACAAACCTGGAACCTTTTGGGTTTTGATGCAACGGACTACGATCCGGAAGCAGACGATCCGGACGAAAGCACTATCAAGCGCTGACAGAAGCTAGGTGGGCCAAGAGTCTCACCCTGCCGGGTGAATTTCCAACTCAAAGTCCTCGTCTGGCTGCGGAGGCTGGAAGTAGTTGGTGACCTTGTCGAAGACGTCTTCACTTACCGAAAACTCGTGCGTTCCCGATGCGTTGCGCGCCTTCAGGCGTGTCTTGCAGACTTGATCAGGAACGTCGAAATAGTACAACTTGTGATGACAGCCTGCCGCTTCGAACAGATGTCTCATCCACAGTCTCTGTTCCCGGGTATTGGCCGGAAAATCGAGCACGACAGAAAGGCCTGACTTGAGAAGCTCGACGATATGGGGCGCGATTGTCTGCTTCAAACGTCCGGAACACCGTACATAGTCGGCAATGTTGACCAGCTCGCCTTCGTAAAGACCCGACAGCCAGAGATCCTCGCTGATCAGAACTGTCTTCGGATTGGCCGACAAGGTTTTTGCGAAGGTTGATTTTCCGGAAGCTATCTTTCCGCAGAGCATGTGCAGCGTTGTTTCAACAGGCATGGGCTGTCCCAGCGTTCCTCAAAGCGTATTGACTTCCTGACTGCCGTTTTCGGATCAGAGCCCCTGAAACAATGCGCTCAAAATAACGGATGCCACCGTGACTGCCACAACACCGGCAACCAGTTTCCAGGCATCGGAACGCTTTTTGAGACCGGGCCAGCCGAGCGGCTTTATCACCTGGATTGCAGCAATCAGGATCAAAAACAGCGCAAGTATTTTTGTCACGGGAGGCTCCTGGCCAGACGGGAGTGGCTATCCCCTAGGGCATAGCCAATCGGAAAGACACTCGCAAGAGATCTCAAGCGCCGCTTTGCCTCTGAAGTTTCGCCATATAGGTCGGCAGCTTGTTCATGGATGGAACAACGATCAGAGTTTTGACCTTACCGCTCTTATAGGCTCGCAGAAACTTGTTGTAATCCTTGAAGGCGACACAGCCATGAGACCCGATGCTGTTCCTCAGAAGGCGAGTATGGGTCAGCATACCGTCCCGGCCTTTCATGGCCGCCTTGTCGAGCGGCAGCATGCGGATTGCCTCAACACCGTGAAAACGTCGTTCCCGCATGCGCAACTTGTAGACATTCGGGGGTGTCGGTCCAAGGTTCTTTACATAGGCGTATTTGGGATTGTCCATGCGATGGCCAATTCCAGAATGAGCTTCGAGCTTGGTGCCATCGGGCATATGAACCGTTGCGGCGCTGATATCGTAAACGGCGATGCCGCTTCCACGACCAGGCAAACCACCCCTTGAGCCGTTGAATAGTTTACCTATCCCGCTGAAAACGCCTGCTTCTTCATTCTCGGGATTGCCAGGTGCCGCATATGCAAGGGCGGGTGCACCATTGCGCGGTTTCACGCTTTCGTTTGCTGGCGTGCGAGAAGCCGGCTTCGCGCGTCGCGGCGGATCAGGCTTTACTGTTGGAGCAGGAGGCAGGATTGCTCCAGGCTTGAAATGAGAAGGTGCGGCAAGCGAGGCGACGACGCTGACGGGTGTCTTGGCGCTTGCAGTTACCGAAGCCCTTGCCAGAGTGCCAACGCTTTGGTCCGCTGCGACTAAAACAGTCGGTTCAGGCAAAGCTTCTGCCAGTTGAGACGCCTTTTGAGCGGCCAGAAGACTGCGTGCCAGCTTCATGTGCGCGAGCTTTGCAGCCAATGCTTTCTTGGCGGCTTTTTTTGCGGACGCTTCACGTGCGGCAGCGACATCGAAAGCGGCCATTGCTGTCGATACAGGGCTCGTTCTAGCCTTCGCCGTCAGAGCAACTCCGACAGTTGTCCGATCTGAAGTCTTTGAGGCTGGGCGCTGAGCGCCATTTGTCAAAGCGCCATAACTTGAATGTTGCGTGGAGGTCGGGACGCCAACGAAGTCAAGGAATCTGGAAAATTGAGTGGGTGCCGCGGTCGAGTTCAAAATTGCGACAACTGCAGCAAAACCGGCAAACAGCAGCGTTGCTCCGCCAAGTACGGTCAATGATACCCGCTGATTTGCGAAAGGTGTCAGGCGCCCACCGCCGCTGATGCGTTGTTTGTTCCGAGGCATTCAGACAAAACCACTCTCGTTCGCGCAGCTCTATCAAACTGCGTCCCAAAATCCGTGTTCTTTGGTGACAAATCTGCCCCAAATAATCATGCCCACCCGCGCTGACGATTATTGCCGTTCATGGTAATCAGGGCGTTTAGAAACGTGGTTAACTGAAGGTTAAGCGCGACTGGGTGTGCGATAACCAAGATAAAGAGGCAATTTTCAGGCGCCTGGCTAAATTCTGCGATATCCAAAGCAAGAAGTTAAAAGGAAGGGTGCTAGGGCAGCTTTTGCCGATCAGTATTTTTGCCAGGCTGGATTGAGCACCTGTGCAGCTCTTGACCCAAAAGCCAAAACGCTGCACATGCGGGGGAGGTTATCTATCTTCGATTTCCGGTTCGCTGCGGAACCGGCAACCCTTCGTTCTGGGACCTTATGTATCTGATCCTTTTTGATGTCGACGGCACCCTGGTGGACAGTCAAAACACCATCTTTCATGGACTACAGGTAGGCTTCGCTGCAGTTGACCTTCCCATGCCCGATCGAAAGACGGCCTTGTCAATTGTCGGGCGATCGCTTGAAGAGGCGTTTCTGGATCTGGTCGGCAAGACACATGCGGACAAGGTTCCCGACATGGCAGCCGCTTATAGAGAGTCGAAAGTTTCAAGGCGCCGCCAGGGGCTGGATCTTGATCCGCTATATCCCGGAGCCCGCAAGGTGATTGATCAGCTTCATGCGCGTGAAGATATTTTGCTCGGTATTGCCACAGGCAAGGCGATGAGGGGCGTTCGGCATATGTTTGACAGTCATGACCTTCACGGACGGTTTGTGACGATCCAGACTGCGGACACATCTCCGTCAAAACCGCATCCGGACATGGTGCTTCGAGCTATTTCTGAAACAGGAGTTGAGCCTGAAAACACCGTCATGCTTGGAGATACCGGATTTGACATGACCATGGCCAAGTCTGCCGGCGCGCATGCCATTGGCGTCACCTGGGGTTATCACGATCATTCCCGCCTCGTCAAAGAGGGCGCAGATCAAATAATCCAGAGCTTCGAAGACCTCGAATCCGCCGTGTCAAATGTTATGAAAATTCACAAGGAAACAATGTGATGCGAGACTTTCTTGAGACCTTGCAGGAAGAGGCGACCAAAGACCCTGAGCAGCGTGCACGTGAACTCTCCAAGCGCGAGTTGCCCAAGCGGTTTTACAAAGACGCAAAACACATAGCGGGTGATAACGGATTTGAAATTCACCTCGATGGCCGCCCGGTCAAAACACCGGGGCGAGAAACACTCGTCTTGCCGTCAAATGCCCTTGGCGCGGCTGTTGCCGCTGAATGGAACGCCCAGGAAAAGGAAATCAATCCCGCGAACATGCCGCTGACGCGAATTGCCAATTCGGCGCAAGACGCAGTGAGTGTCCGGTTTGGGGAAGTTGCTGATGATATCACCCGATTTGCGGGCAATGATGCGCTCTGTTATCGGGCAGACGATCCCGAAAGCCTTGTAGAAACTCAGAGGGCTGTCTGGGATCCGGTCGTGGACTGGGCAGGAGGTCTTCTGGGCGGTAGGTTTGTCTTGATTGAAGGTATTATTCACGCCCCGCAAGCTGATGATCTGCTTGCGGCATATCGCAATCACATTGCCGCCGTAACACCCTTACAGCTTGCCGCACTACACACCATCACCAGTGTAACAGGATCCGCATTGCTGGCACTTGCGCTGAAAGAGGGGCAACTCGATGCAGAAAGCGCCTGGACCGCAGCGCATGTGGAAGAAGACTTCAACATTGAGCGCTGGGGAGAGGACGCGGAAGCTGCGCAAATCCGGGCATACAAACGAGCAGAGTTTGACGCTGCCGTTTTGGTCCTTACCGAAGGCTGAATTCTCAGCCCAAATAGAATGTCGTTGCCATAAGAAAGAAGATCAACACCCCCAGAACATCATTCGATGAGGTGATGAAGACACCGATTGCCATGGCGGGATCGATGCCGATCTTGTCGAGCACAATCGGAACTGTCGCGCCGACCATTGCAGCAAGTGTGGTTACGCACAAAAGCGAAAGCGATGTGGCGAGCGCTAGCCGCATCGGTTCTTCAAGTGGAACAATCATTGATGCGCCCAGGACAAGACAGCCGAGCAACGTTCCGGCAATGGCGCCGTTGAAAAGCGCTGCGACAAGTTCTTTCATGAGGCGAAAGAAGATGTCGCCGGACCAGAGTGCTCCGGTGGCGATGCCTTGGACGGCAACTGCCGATGCCTGAAGACCGGCATTTCCGGCCATGGACATGGTCACGGGGATAAAAGCTGCAAGAATGGCCGCTTCCGCGAGTTGATCTTCATACGAGCCGACAACGGTTGCCGCTACGCTCGCGCCAACTAATCCGGCAAGAAGCCAGGGCAGGCGGCCCTTGACGATCCTAAAAACGGTATCATCCGAGCGGGCTTCGCCAGAAACACCACTCATGAGCAGCATGTCCTCGTTGGCTTCATCCGCTGCAATCCGGGTCAGCTGTTTCGGCGTGATACGGCCAATCAGTTGTCCATCCCCGGACACCACTGGAACGGTGCGCATGTCGCGTTTGCGCGCAAGTCGGAGGACTTCCTCCTGGTCCGTGTCGGTCGAAACGGCGATCACGTCCTTGTTCATGATTTTCTTGAGCTGCGTGTCGTTGGGTGCCAGCAAAAGCTTGCCAACCTCCACAGTTCCGGTCAGACGGCCTTTGGCGTCTGTGACATAAACCGTGAACACTTTTCGTATTCTGCTTGCTTCTGCTTGCATCTGGGCGACGGCATCGCCTGCGGTGCACTCCTCGGGCAGAGCAACAAATTTCCTCGCCATCACACGCCCGGCCGTGTCGTCGGCATAAGATCCGCGCGTCCCGATATCTTCGATGTCGGGCAATCGTGCGATCAGCTGTTCAGCAGCGTCATCGGGAAATTCGTTGAGAATTTCCACCGCGTCTTCCGGGTCAAGCCCGGCAAGAATGTCGCGAAACTGCTCAAGCGTGCTTTCCTCCATCAATATGGAGCGAAACTCAGGACGCAGCTCTGCAACGACCTTGATTGAGGGATTGGCCGGCAGCCATTGAAAGAGTTTTCGGGCGTGTTTCAGCCGGAGGCGAACCAGCAGCTGCATTACGTCGAGTGGGTCCCATTTCTTCAGGAGATCCACCAGTTGATTTCGCTCGCCGGCTCTGATCATGTCACGCACCGCTCTCAGGGCGCCGTCGTTTTCCTCAAGCGGCTCTTGAGCCGGTTCCCTTGTCCAGGAAACAGGTTTGAGATCCGATGTGGCGCTGGCATTGCTCATGGACGTGAACTCCGGAGTTGTCCGGTTCGCATCTACTGCGGATTTGTGACGTCAGCCTGACAGGCTGTAGTGAGGCTAGACCTCAAACTCATCGATATCGCCGAATGCTTCCCGTAACTTGTCCGACCAGCTTTGTGAAAGCTTCCGGAAATATGGGTCATTCTGTTCGATCCGAACCTGACGCTCGGTTGAGAAGGTATCGGTATTGTACAGAAGCATGTCGATCGGCATGCCGACAGACAGGTTGGACCGCAAGGTCGAATCGAAAGACAGGAGGACCAGCTTTGCCGCTTCACCCAGGCGCATGTCCGAACGGGTCACCCGGTCAAGAATGGGCTTTCCATACTTATGCTCGCCGATCTGCAAAAACGGCGTGTCCTCGGAGACTTCGATAAAGTTTCCGGCAGCATAGACCTGGAACATGCGCGGCTCTTCACCCCTGATCTGTCCACCAAGGATGAAGGTGACAAAAAAGCTTTCAGCACTGGTCGCCAGCGCTTCGCCATCGATTTCCTTGACTTCACGCACGGCACTGCCGACCAGGCGTGCAACCTGAAACATCGTCTTGGCCGTCATGAGCGTGGCACGGTCGTCTTCAACAGACGTGATGTGTTCGCTCAACAGTGAAACGACGGCCTGGGTAATGGCCAGATTGCCAGCCGACAACAACGTGATGACGCGTTCGTTGGGTTCTTCCCAAGTGTGCAGTTTCTTGAACGTGGCAATGTTGTCGACACCGGCATTGGTCCGCGTGTCCGCTGCGAACAGCAACCCCCGGTCCAATTTCAACCCGACACAATAGGTCATTTCAAAGCCCCGCCCATGCTTCAATGCCGGGCGTCGAAGGCTCGGCTCAAGTCTTTGCCTTATGACAGCTATTGCTGCTGTTGCAAAGCAGCCTGTGCGACATCCACTTCTACTTGAAGGTTTTCCTCAAGACCGCCGAAACGAAGTCCTTTGATGGGGGCTGCGGAGCGAGAATCGAGCCCGGTCGTCAGGCGAACGTAGCGGTCGGTCGGACACATGGCATTGGATATGTCGAATCCGGTCCATCCCAATCCATTGATCAGAACCTCCGCCCACGCATGGTGCGCCTCCGAAGCCTGTTCTTCTTCCAGTAGCAAATATCCCGACACGTATCTGGCTGGAATGCCGATCGAGCGGGCGGCAGCTATGAAGATATGCGCATGATCCTGGCAGACCCCTTCGCCAGCGGCCAAAGCAGCCGTGGCGGAGGCGTGAGTCTCGGTCACGCCGATCTTATAGTCCACCTTGTCTCGTATGGCATGCATCAGCGCGTGAAAGCCGGCGATCTTGTCGTGGCTTTCGGCAAGTGTCGCGAGCTTGCGGATCGCCTGATTTGTCTGGGTCAGCGGTGTCACGCGCGTATAGAGGCGGGTCGGAGCGCCGGCATCTGGTTCGTGACCGATGACGCCGTTGGTGTCGACTGTGTCGACGGTGCCCGACGCCGTAATCTCAACCGTTTCAACCAGCTCGCTTCTGGAGACCATATGCACACGGTTCTCGAAGGCGTCCTTGTAAGTGGTGGCACGCTCAATGCCGGGAGCATCGATGGACCATTCCACGATCGTCTGTGACGGTCCATCTTCCGGTGTCAGCCTGAGTTGCTGCATGGCATTGGCCAGCGGCGTGTCGTAGCGGTATCGAGTCGTGTGTCGGACAGTCAGTCTCATGGGGTCGGTCCGGGGCTCAGGTCAGGCAAAATTGTAGTCTTCGGAAAGCTGTTGGGCGAACTGATTGTTCTTGCCGATGAAGTCTGTGAGGAATTCATGGAGGCCTTCCTGATAGATTTCCCGCATTTGCTTTTGCCTCAGTTCTTTTGCGATGTCTGTGGCAAGTTGAAGGCTCGGCTCGCTTGAGCCATAGAATTGTTCAAGGTCTTCCGCAGTATCGCTGATCCAGTCATAGCAGTGCGCAAGAGACCGCGGCATCTCTTTCCTGAGCACAAGAAACTCTGCGATGTTGAACGCCTTCAGGTGGGCATTTGAATAGGCGAAACGATAACTTCTGCGACCGGAAAGCGCCCTGAGGATCGCTGACCATTGGAAACGGTCCGTGGAACCGTCTTCGATTATGTCGTTGTCGGGCAGAAGCACCCAATACTGTGTGTTCAAGATGCGGGCCGTATTGTCGGCGCGTTCCACAAAATTGCCCATCTGGCTGAAGCAATAACCGTCGTCCCGCAGGACGGTGTTCAGAAACGCTCCGCGGCAAAGATGTTCGCGTTGGATGACCCAGGCCAGGAAATCTGGAAGTTTTTCCTGTGTGATCGATTGTGGATTGACTTCGGCAAACTCGATCCAGGTTGTGTTGATCGCCTCCCAAAGCTCAGTTGTGATACTGGTGCGCACCGCGCGGGCATTGTTACGCGCATGCTCCAGACTGTTTCTGACACTTGCCGGATTGTCTTTGGAAAAGATCAGGTAATTGGTGACATTGCGAAGAGCCAGTTCGTCGTATTTGGCTTGAAAACCGCTTTCACAACCGGCACAAGTCAGCGCAAAAGTCCAGTGGGTGCCGTGCTCCTGACCCATGTGAGACATGATGGCGCCGCGGTAGCCTACTTCCAGCAGGCGCGTGACGTTCAGGGCGCGCTCCTGATAGCGCGACATCCAAAACAGCGAAGAGGCGGTTCTTCCGAGCATCTAGTCCTCAAGTACCCAGGTGTCTTTGGTGCCGCCGCCCTGGCTGGAGTTCACGACGAGCGATCCCCTTTTCAGCGCAACTCGGGTCAGGCCGCCAGGCGTAATGCGAACCCGGTCTCCGATCAGGACAAACGGGCGAAGGTCTACGTGGCGCGGGGCAACACCCGATGCCACGTGTGTCGGACAGGCCGACAGGGCCAAGGTAGGCTGTGCGATATAGTTGGATGGATTGGATTCCAGTACCTTTCGGAATTCAGCAATTTCCCGCTTCGACGCAGTTGGACCTATCAGCATTCCGTAGCCACCAGATCCGTGGACTTCCTTCACCACAATCTCTTCAAGGTTGTCCAAGACATAGGCAAGATCGTCAGGGCGGGAACAGTTCCAGGTCGGCACGTTGTTCAGTATGGGTTTTTGACCTGTATAGAACTCGATGATGTCGGGGACATAGGCATAGATCGCCTTGTCATCCGCGATACCCGTTCCAGGCGCGTTGCAGATCGTGACGTTGCCGGCACGATAGGCGTCAAACAATCCCGGCACGCCAAGCATGCTGTCCGGATTGAAGGTGAGGGGGTCCAGAAACGCATCGTCAATGCGCCGGTAAATGACATCGACCTGTTTCGGTTGACGCGTCGTACGCATGAATACTTTGCCTGCGTCGACAAATAGATCCCGGCCTTCAACCAGTTCAACGCCCATTGAGTCGGCCAAAAAGGCGTGCTCGAAATAGGCAGAGTTATAAATGCCGGGCGTCAGGACGACCACGGTCTGGGTTGATTTGGACAGGTCCGGAGCAACGCTTTCCAAGGTGAGGCGAAGGCTTTCGGGATATTGCTCGACCGGGGCGACGCGATGCATCTGGAAGAGCTCTGGAAACAGGCGCATCATGGTTTCCCGGTTCTCCATCATGTAGGAGACACCGGAAGGGGTGCGGGTATTGTCTTCAAGAACATAGAACTCGTTCTCAGACACCCTTACGAGGTCGGTACCGATGATATGCGCATAAACTTTGCGTGCAGGTGTGAACCCGGCCATTTCCGGGAGAAAAGCCTCGTTCTGCAAAATCAGATCGGCAGGTATTCTGCCGGCCCTCAAGATTTCCTGCCGGTGATAAATATCATGCATGAACGCATTCAGCGCCCGCACACGCTGGTCAATACCGGCTGACAAGCGGCGCCATTCCCCGGCCGATATCACTCGGGGGATCGGATCGAAGGGAATCAGGCGTTCGGTTGCCTCTTCGGCACCATAGACCGCAAAGGTAATGCCGAGACGTCTGAAGATCGTTTCTGCATCTCGGCTCTTTTTGGAAAGGAAGTTGGCGGGCTTGTCTTCAAGCCATTTTGAGAGCCTGGCATACGGAGTGCGCGAGTTCCCGGTCTCGTCGAGCATTTCATTGAAGAAAGTGCGAGCGTCCGCCATTGCCTCCCCTTTGCGTGTGCTTCGTTGTTAAGCAATCATTGCAAATTTCTGAAGGCTGTCAAAGTACAAACTGGCGGCGCTCTTGCTCACTCTTTAGGCAATCTTACGCATTAGTCTCTAAAGGAAGTCGTTCCATCCACCTTTGTAAACCGTCCCTTGCCGTCAACATGCACGGTCATGGTGTCGTCTGCTGACCAGTAGGGATAGTTCGTGAATTTGAAGATACGCGGGTAGATGGTGAGCTTACCG
Source organism: Labrenzia sp. THAF82 (assembly GCF_009363435.1). Lineage (GTDB taxonomy): Bacteria > Pseudomonadota > Alphaproteobacteria > Rhizobiales > Stappiaceae > Roseibium > Roseibium porphyridii. The sequence continues at coordinate 3,084,602 of NZ_CP045354.1, forward strand.
TTTTTCGCGACTTCCTTGGTGTTGGAGACTGTCAGCATGCCAGCTTCGCTGCGTCCTGCGGGCTGCAGCTGACTGAGGTTGATGCCGGGCTGTTCATTGCGGTTGAAGCTCTGATAGAGCTCTCCGCCATAGACTGCACAGTCAATATGCAGTCTGCTGCGACCGATCCGTGGCCCGGAAGACGTTGGTGTCCACTTGATGTTGCCGTCGATCCCCCATTCGTCCACGCCAAAGCCAAGATGAATTGTTGTGCCGTCTTTGACCGGGATGTTCTTCATTCGCATGTAAACGTTGCCGGATCGGTTCTCGACCGAATATTCCGGCGAAATATAGTTCCAACCTATTTCACCGTCTAGCACGTGTAGTTTCTGCCATTCATAAAAGATCCCGGCACCGATGGAGGCAGATATTGGTGTGGGCAGAAGATTGAATTGTCGTCCCTGCTGAACAACGCCGAGGTCGCCAACAATGTATTGGGCAAGGCGTTTTCCTGATTCATGCAACGCCCATTCACCGGTTTGCTTGCCCGCAGCTTTCATGACTTCCTTGAAAACACTTGCGCCGGATTTGACAACCGCATCCGCATCACCGCCAAAGGACAGTTCCCAGTCGAGCCCGGAAGATGTAATGCCGTCCATCTCTCTTGCCGTTCTGCAGCCCGTGACAAGAAGAACCGCCATGGCGGTACCGGCTTCCGCCATCAAGCCGGCGCGCTTGCCGGTCACCAGAACCTGTATGGGTAATTTCTTCGATCCCATATTCCAGAGATCGAACTGAAAAACACTTCCTCCAGCGAGTATCGAACCAGAGAAACCGCCGCCTAAAATGGCAATCCATGTTGTTTCGGGACTGTATAAAGTCATCGCAAATGCTCCCAGCCGGCTTGCAGTATTAAGCCATAAAAATGCATTTTTATTGCAGGGCAAAATCCCTTCAGTGCCCGGACTCAGCTCAAAAGGAGCCCGTTCACAATCACCGAATTTAGTATGAAATAACGTTAGGGGATGTGTCGCAAATCATATTTTTGCCGTTTTGTATGAGGTGTAGGCGTACTTCCCCATAATCCCATGTGCTGACTATGCTGCGACTGGGGGGCATGTTAGAGCCTCAGCTGACGTATCTTGGGAGGACCGGATGAAAGAAGTTCTGGCCGAATTGGAAACCCGCCGGGAAACTGCCCGGCTTGGTGGCGGGCAGCGTCGCATCGACGCGCAGCACTCAAAAGGCAAGCTGACGGCGCGTGAGCGGATCGAGATCCTGTTGGACGAAGGCTCGTTTGAAGAGTTTGACATGTTCAAGCAGCATCGGTGCACCGATTTCGGCATGGAAGAACAGCACATACCCGGCGATGGCGTTGTGACCGGTTGGGGCACAGTCAACGGCCGAACAGTCTATGTGTTTTCAAAGGATTTCACGGTTTTTGGTGGCTCCTTGTCGGAAGCACACGCTGAAAAAATCACCAAGCTGCAGGATATGGCGCTTCAAAATCGCGCGCCTGTCATTGGTCTTTTCGATGCTGGTGGTGCCCGTATTCAGGAAGGTGTCGCTGCGCTGGGCGGATACGGTGAGGTGTTCAAACGTAATGTGCTGGCCTCGGGTGTTATTCCGCAGATTTCGTTGATCATGGGTCCTTGCGCCGGTGGTGACGTTTATTGTCCGGCCATGACCGACTTTATCTTCATGGTCAGAGACACGTCCTATATGTTCGTTACCGGGCCCGATGTTGTGAAGACGGTTACCAACGAGACAGTGACCGCAGAAGAACTTGGTGGCGCGTCGATCCACACGACAAAGTCTTCCATCGCGGACGGGGCGTTCGACAATGATGTCGAGGCCCTGGATGAAATGCGGCGTCTCATCGACTTTCTGCCGATGAACAATCAGGCCGATTTGCCTGAACTGACGAACTACGACGACCCGGATCGTATCGACAACAGCCTGGATACGCTAATTCCGGACAATCCGAACAAGCCTTACGACATGAAGGAACTCGTTCTTAAAACAGTTGATGAGGGCGACTTCTACGAGCTGCAAGGCAGTTTTGCAGGGAACATCATCACCGGGCTCGGCCGGATCGAGGGGCGGACAGTCGGCATCATAGCCAACCAGCCGATGGTGCTCGCTGGGGTTCTGGATTCCGATGCCAGCCGCAAGGCCGCAAGATTTGTGCGTTTTTGCGACTGTTTCGGTATTCCGATCGTAACCTTTGTCGATGTGCCCGGCTTCTTGCCAGGGACGTCGCAGGAATATGGTGGCCTCATCAAGCACGGTGCGAAATTGCTGTTTGCCTACACGGAAGCAACTGTGCCGAAAGTGACCGTGATTACGCGCAAGGCCTACGGTGGTGCATATGACGTCATGAGTTCCAAGCATATCGGTGGCGACATCAATTATGCCTGGCCATCAGCCGAAATTGCCGTCATGGGAGCAAAAGGTGCGGTTGAGATCCTGTATCGATCCGAACTTGGCGATGCTGACAAGATTGCCCAGCGCACCAAGGACTATGAAGACAGGTTTGCAAACCCGTTTGTTGCTGCGGAACGCGGTTATATTGACGACGTCATCCGACCTCATTCAACGCGGCGCAGGGTTGCCAAAGCGCTTGCCTTGCTGCGGTCGAAGAATGTCGAAATGCCGTGGAAGAAGCACGACAACATTCCGCTTTGAGAAGAACCGAAATGCTTGGTTTCCAGATGAAAAAGGGCCGATTTTTCGGCCCTTTTTGGTGTCTGCTACTGGAGATCAGTTCCAGCGGTTAAAGCCGCGTCCGAACAGAGGTTCTTTACACTGATAAGCCACAGGGCATTTGCGGTTGTCGCGTGTCGGGCCGTACTGCACGAACAGTTCCTGGTTCCAATCGCAATAGCTTCTGTTGGAAACAAACATGGAATAGGTGTGCTGGCCTGTCGTGAAGACGACGGCACCGTGCCGGACTACCATGTTCTGTGCTTGTGCGCAGGTCATTTGACGAAGGTCCGGGCGTGCCTCGGCGGCAGTAGCCATGCAAAAACCGGCAAGAGCGAGCGTAGCGCTAAAGAGTTTGCCTTTGTGCATCGATATCTCCTTGCGATGCCGGTGAACTTTGTTGAGTTTGAAATCCGGCGACTAGCAATAGTTCAAAGTGAGACTCTTGACCTTACCCTAAGGTAAGAACTTAGCGAAGTCTGTACCAATCTGTGGTGCGGAGATGTGACGTCGGACACTTAAAGACAGCTTAGCCCCCAAATTTTGTGAGCTTGCCTTTTTGGAGAGTCGAAAGCTTAGGGAGCTGCCCGTACTTGACCGGGGGGAGGCAGTCTCAAGTCACAGGCTCAATTGGTGGTTCGCCTGTGTGCCTGAATCGCATGTGTTAGAAAACTAACGTTAAAGGACTGATATCCGGAAATTGCTCAGGAATGTATTTTCCCGAAGTCTGTCGGACAGACAGGGCCCGGGAGGATCTGTTTGACACCTTTGAGCGAAAATCCTGCATACCGATTGTCTTCGAATTTGACAGCCAATGTGGTTGCCGCGCGCAAGCGGTGCCAGACATAGCTGAAACTGTCAGAGCAGGTTGCGCAGTCGCTGCCGATATAGCCTTGTTTGTTCACGGGCAGATCAAGAATTTCCTGGTCAATAATCAGTTTGATGTGGCTACTTGGCGCCGGAGTTTGTCCATCAATCTCGATGTGGAGAACAGTTCCGTTGACCTTGCGGTCCGGATGGCACCAGATGACGAAATTCGCACCAACATTGTTTGTGGTCCAGTAACGGGTGAATCCGTCGACGTCGCCTCGGCTCCACTTGGCGAACGTTTCTGCGTTCGCGGTGTGAGACAACAAACTGACTGCAACAAGTGCAAAAGCAAAAAGCTTTGCCATGAGTTCTCCTCCAAGCATCAGTATTTACTGCAGTAGTTTTCTTAAGATTGAGATAAAGACCGTTCGCAAACTTCTGCCGGAACTGGCAGAAATGCATCACATTTCGGTCAAGTGCATCCCGTTTGTAGCTCAGCTGCCAGAGGGAGTGCGTAGCAAGGTGTCCGCAATACTCCTCTCGCCCTTTGGATAAGTTGCGCAGGGCAGTGGGCCAGCCTACAACTCTGGAAACGATCCAGCTGGGTGGAATTCAATGTTCTCGAAAATTCTTGTCGCCAACCGGGGCGAGATCGCTTGCCGGGTTATCAAGACGGCACGTCGCATGGGCATCAAGACGGTCGCTGTCTATTCAGACGCGGACCGGGACGCGTTGCATGTAGAGATGGCTGACGAGGCTGTTCATATCGGACCGGCGGCAGCTGCTGAATCCTATCTGGTGGCCGACAGGATCATCTCCGCATGCAAGGAAACCGGTGCCGAGGCGGTTCACCCTGGCTATGGGTTTTTGTCCGAACGTGCGAGCTTTCCAGCAGCGCTGGCCAAAGAAGGGATCGTCTGGATCGGGCCGAACTCGCGTGCAATCGAGGCGATGGGCGACAAGATCGAGTCCAAAAAGTTCGCAAACGATGCCAAGGTCAGCACGGTTCCCGGGTATCTGGGTGTCATTGAATCTGCAGATCAGGCCGTTGAGATAGCAGGTGAGATCGGCTACCCGGTGATGATCAAGGCCTCCGCCGGCGGCGGCGGCAAAGGAATGCGTATCGCTTGGAATGCGGAAGAGGCCAGGGACGGTTACACCCGTTCCAAGTCCGAAGCCGCATCGTCATTCGGCGATGATCGCGTCTTTATCGAAAAGTTCATCGAAAACCCGCGTCACATTGAAATTCAGGTGCTTGGTGACAAGCACGGAAACGCGATTTACCTGGGAGAGCGCGAATGCTCGATCCAGCGCCGCAATCAGAAAGTCATTGAAGAAGCTCCGTCGCCGCTGCTGGATGAGGAAACGCGTCGCAAGATGGGCGAGCAAGCCGTCGCACTTGCGAATGCCGTCGATTACGACAGTGCAGGAACGGTCGAGTTCGTTGCCGGTCAGGACAAGAGTTTTTACTTTCTGGAGATGAACACCCGTCTTCAGGTGGAGCACCCGGTCACAGAACTGATCACGGGCGTTGACCTGGTCGAGCAGATGATCCGCGTTGCAGCGGGTGAAAAACTGTCGCTCGCACAGGATGATGTGAAGTTGAACGGCTGGTCGGTCGAAAGCCGGATCTATGCCGAAGATCCATATCGGAACTTTCTGCCGTCGATCGGACGTCTGGTCCGTTATCAGCCACCAGAAGAGGCCTCTTCGGACGGTGTGACGATCCGGAACGACACCGGCGTTGTCGAAGGGTCGGAGATCTCCATGTTCTACGATCCCATGATTGCCAAGCTGATCACCCACGCTCCGACTCGTGAGCAGGCAATCGATGCTATGAGCACAGCGCTTGATGCGTTTTATGTCGATGGGATCCAGCACAACGTTCCATTCCTGACCGCGTTGATGAACCATCCGCGTTGGCGTTCCGGGGAATTGGCAACAAGTTTTATTGCCGACGAATACCCGGACGGTTTCTCACCTGCCGTTCCAGATGAAGCAGCCTATTCTGTGCTGGCGGCAGTTGCCCTTTCCATGGGAGCCTTGGAAGGCGAACGTCTGGACCATTTGCCAGGCCGCTTGCGTCCTCATTCTGGCGCTATTCGGGAGGACTGGGTTGTTCGGCTCGACAAGACTTATGTGCCGATACGTCTTGCTGCAGGTTATCCTGGGACACCAGTCGAACTCGATGTTGCCGTCGGCGATGGTCCTGTGATGAATGTTGAATCGGATTGGGCACCCGGTGACCCGCTTTGGTCAGGCAAAGTCGGCGATCAGCCGGTGACAGTGCAGATCCGCAAGGTAACTGGTGGCTATCGACTCGACTGGCAAGGGTATTCGGTCGTTGCGAAAGTTATGACCCCAAGGGTTGCCGAACTTGACGAACTGATGCCTGAAAAGCTGCCGCCGGACACATCCAAGATGTTGTTGTGCCCAATGCCGGGGCTCGTCGTATCGATTGCCGTTGACGAAGGGCAGGAGGTGAAGGCTGGTGAACAGCTTGCCGTTGTCGAAGCCATGAAAATGGAGAATGTCCTGAGAGCAGAGCGGGACTGCACGGTTTCTGCCATCAAGGCAGCACCAGGTGACAGCCTTGCAGTAGACGCGGTGATCATGGAGTTCTCGTGATTTGAGGTTTGATTGACACTGTGAGCGGACAAACGCTAGTGCTGCGGCCCATGATGTCTTCGTCATGGGCCGTATTGATTCTCTAACAGGAAAACCGGATGTCCGTTACAACCGTTTTGTTTGATCTGGATGGCACGCTTACTGACCCTTTTGAGGGCATTACCCGTTCAATCCAGCATGCTCTTGATAAGATGTCATCGAAGGTTCCGGACGCAAAAGATCTTCATTGGTGTATCGGGCCCTCGCTCTGGGACAGTTTCCGCATTCTTCTGGACACCGATGACAAGGCCGAGTTGGACCGGGCCGTTGCCTTTTATAGAGAGCGTTTCACCGACGTTGGTCTCTACGAGAATACCTTGATCGAGGGGATACCTCAGACTTTGAGTGATTTGCGGTCATTGGGATTTGAGTTGCATGTCTGCACGTCCAAACCTCACGCTTATGCCGGCAAGATCGTCGAACATTTCGAACTGATGCCGTATTTCGGCAAGGTGTACGGTTCAGAACTTGACGGCAAACGTTCGGCAAAAGCCGACCTTATCTCTTACATTCTCGACGAAGAGGGCATTACGTCAACGCAAGTCGTCATGATCGGTGACCGCGAACACGATCTGATTGGTGCAAAGGCGAATGGTGTCGAAAGCATCGGAGTTCTTTGGGGCTACGGCAGCCATGATGAGCTCCACAAGGAAGACCCGGTACTGATTGCTCGTCAGCCTTCTGAGATTGTCCAGTATCTTGAGAGCAATTTCTCCCGAGCGTGAAACTCTCATTGCCGCTAGACCAGAACGGAAGGTTCACAGCTTTTCAGTAACACTGAAATTTTGACCACGAAAACGTTGCCAAGGACAAGCGCACCCGTTAGACAGTGGTGCAGAGAACAGTTCTCGGGGCGGGGTGCAATTCCCCACCGGCGGTATCAGGGAAACCTGGAGCCCGCGAGCGCCTTGCAACGTTTGTTTCAAGGGTCAGCAGATCCGGTGAGAAGCCGGAGCCGACGGTTACAGTCCGGATGAGAGAGAACTTGGACGCGGGTCTAACAGCAAGGCGTGCGGACGCGTGTCTTTTGAGACTGTTCTGGAATGGACGAACCGGACAGGATCAAACGAAATGACTTCACCTTCTCGCGGAGCCTTCTCAGGCCCCTTGTTTGCCGCGCTTGCGATGGTCGGCGCGGGGGCATGCTTTGCCTTGGTCAATGGGGCTCTGCAGGCCTCGACAATGCAATTGGGCGTCCCGTCAACTTCGGCGGCCTTCTGGCAATATGCCCTTGGATTGCTCATCGCCTTGCCATGGGTTCTCCGGCGGGGCCTGTCTTCCCTGAAAACGCGTCAACTCGGTTGGCATCTGTTGCGGGCCGCACTGGCTGTCGTCGGCATCCAGTTGTGGGTGGCGGGCCTTGCAAGAGTGGAAATCTGGCAAGCGATTGCTCTTGTTATGACGTCTCCGTTTTTCGTTATCATCGGCGCGAAGCTGTTTTTCTCCGAGAAAGTGGGCGTTGTTCGCTGGCTTGCGACCGTTGCCGGTTTTTCAGGCGGTATGATTATCCTCCAGCCGTGGACTGAGGCGTTTCATTGGGGGGCTGTCCTGCCTGTTGCTGCCGCAGCCTTCTGGGCTGGTACATCTCTCGTGACCAAAAAGCTGACAGCGACCGAAAGAGCAGATTCCATTACGGTTTATCTGCTGCTGTTGCTGACACCGGTCAATGCTCTGCTTGCTCTTGGTGATGGCGGAATTGTGCCTTCAGGCAATGCCCTTTGGTTGCTGATCGGCGCTGGCGTCCTGACAGTCGTTGCCAACTACCTGCTGACGCTCGCCTATAAAAATGCCGACGCAACGTTTGTGCAGCCCTTTGACCATTTGAAACTGCCACTCAACATTGCCGTTGGGTTCCTGGCTTTTGGGTTTGCGCCTTCCGGGGCTTTCTGGCCGGGTGCACTGGTCATTGTGGGGGCATCGCTACTTGTCATGCTGGATGAACAAAAGCGAAGCACGGCCATATCCCGAACGGCTTGAGGCTAGGCACGTTCATAAGTGCCAAATGAGTGTCTTTGAGAATGAAGCGGTTTTAACCTGCCGCGGCTGGGCGATGGCCCAGTCCTTGTGTTGGCCAGTTCGCACTGCGGGCCTGGTCCGATTGGAGCAGCTCTTCAAAGGCGGTTTCCTCGATCGGGCGGGAAAAATAGTATCCTTGAAGCAGTGAACAGCCTTGTTCTCTGAGAATTTCCGCGTGCTGACTGGTTTCAACACCCTCTGCGACCACTTCTATGGAAAGGGTGTGAGCGATATCGAGAATGCTCGCGACAAGGCTTCGTGCCTGCTCGGACTCAACAACGGGTGCCGTCAGGTTTCTGTCGATTTTCAGTCGGCGTGGTTTCATTTCCAAAAGGCTCAGGATCGATGCGCGGCCAGACCCGAAATCATCAATCTCAACTTCAACGCCAAGTCCCTCCAGGGCATCAAGATTGTATTTCGAAACATCGTCAAGCTCTTCGAACGTCACCGCCTCGCTTATCTCGAAGATGATCGTATTCGGTTGAACACCGGCGGCTTGAACTGTGCTTAGGAAACTTGGCGACTTGAGGCGCTCCGCAGAGATATTGACCGAAATGCGCGGCGGGTTTTGCAGCATTCGTTCCCAGATCTTTCTCTTCTTTACTGCTTCTTCGAACATGGCCTGATCGATATCGGCAAGCACACCAAGAGTTTGCGCCAGCTCCATGAACATGGCAGGTGGAAGCACACCGCGCGTTGGATGTTTCCAGCGCACGAGGGCTTCTGCGCCAACGATTTTTTGCGTCGAAGAGTCTACCAGCGGTTGGTAGACGGGAAAGAACTCCTTCCGTGCGATGGCGCGCAGAAGATCGTTGGAGAGGACCGTGTTCCTTTCGAAGTCGGAACGGAAAGTGGGTTCAAACACTTCGATCCGGTTTCGTCCGCCGACTTTGGCTCTATGGAGCGCGATATCGGCGTTCATGAGCAGGGTTTCAGGATCAGTGTTATTGGTGAGCGAAGCGCTGTCGTGAACGGCCACACCAATGCTGACACCAATCGTGCATTCGGTATTTTGGTGAATGAAGGATCTATTGAAGATTGTTGCAAGCCTTTTGGCGATCGCCTGGGCGTCGGCTTCTTGTGCCACGTCTGCCGCGACTACAAATTCATCTCCGCCGATGCGCGCGACAAGCCAGTCCTTCGAAGCGTTTTCAGCAAGCAGCTGCGCGATTTGTTTGAGGATGTAATCACCGAAAGCAGGTCCCAACCTGTCATTGACCTGCTTGAAACGATCCAGATCCACTTGAATGAGGGCAATCGGTAGGTTCGATCTTGATTGTGAATTCAAATGTTTCCGGAGCGTGTCGAAGAAGAAATGACGGTTCGGCAGTCCGGTCAGCAGATCTGTCTGAGCAAGATGCCTCAACTCGGCTTCTGCAGTTACCCGTCGTCTGATTTCCTTTTTCAGGTCTCGTACGCGTCGGAAAGCGAAGACCAGCAAGATTACTGGAGATGCAAATAGCGCTGTTAAAATCTCATCCAGTTCGTAGTTTTCATGTGCGCGTGAAAAATCATAGATCCGCTCGAATGCATCCAACTCCGCAAGAACGAGGGTCATTGCTGCAAGTCCAACAAGTGTTATCGCAACTTCCGGCAACAGTCTTATGCGTTTTTTTGACGCGAAGGCACGTGATTTGAACGGCATTTGGAAGGACTCGACTAGAATTACTGCGCTGTAAATCTTATTGGCAAATGTTACTAAATTATTAGTTGTGTTGTTTGAAATTACAAATTGATCAAGTTTTCTGTTTTATTTGTTTTTATTGTACGAGTTATGATGAATTATTTGTTTAGGTTGAACTAGATACAACCTTTGTTCAATTTAAAGTGGTGGGCACTTTCATTCAATTAAACCTGTTTCAATCGCTCGCTTCCCAATCGACGCCTTTGGATTGTGCCTGAAGACCGCGATCCTTCAGTGGAACCACCGGCATGATTGTGCTTCATTCAAGTGCGGATGAGATGAGGTTTGAATGACGAGTGATCCACTGACCGTTCATGTACTGGTCGAGGGAAGGGTGCAAGGTGTCGGCTATCGGGCATGGTGTGCAGCCGAGGCTGAGCGACGTCAGCTTTCCGGTTGGGTTCGAAACTTGAAAACAGGCTCTGTGGAAGCCGTTTTCTCAGGTCCTTCGGATATGGTCGTCGATATGATGGATGCGATTTGGAAAGGTCCGTCATTTGCGCGCGTTCGTTCCGTGAAGGATCTTGAGCCTGTCAGCCCCTGTAGTGGCGACTTTGAAATGCGTGACACTGCCTAACCACAGCTGAACCTATTGCGCATGTCACCCGGAACCGCTTTCGGCGTTCGTCCAGACCAGCCAAAAACGAGAAACGCTTCAGGCTGCGGTATTGTGTATCAATCTGAAAAATCATCGTTGAATTGTCACGGAATCATCGCAATGATCTGGTCACTCATATAGCACAATTTGAGTGAAGCACGCCTGTGCCAAATTGTGTAACTCGGGGAGATGACTTGTGAAAATTGCGATACTTGGCGGTGACGGTTTTGTCGGCTGGCCTACATCTTTGCATTTGTCGGACAAGGGCCATGAGGTTCACATTGTCGACAATCTCAGCCGGCGCTGGATCGATGCGGAGTTGGGCGTACAGTCATTGACGCCAATGGATTCCATTCAGGAACGAACGCGCATCTGGAAACAGGAAACCGGCAACACCATCAATTTTCATCTGATAGATATTGCCGAAGACTATGAGGTCTTCAAGGGCTGGCTTGCGGACAATCGGCCTGATGCAATCATCCATTTCGCCGAACAACGCGCCGCGCCCTATTCGATGAAATCTGATCAGCACAAGAATTACACCGTCAACAACAACGTCAACGCCACTCATCACCTGCTCAACGCCATGGTGGAGCTGGGACTGGACGCACATCTCATTCATCTCGGCACGATGGGGGTTTACGGCTATTCCAACGTGGGAGCTGCCATCCCTGAAGGGTATCTTTCCGTTGATGTGGACACCCTTGCAGGACACAAGGCAAACCAGGAAATCCTCTATCCGGCAAATCCGGGCTCCATCTATCACATGACCAAGTGTCTGGATCAGCTGCTCTTCCAGTTCTATGCAAAGAACGATGGGATGAGGATCACCGATCTGCATCAGGGGATCGTCTGGGGCACTCACACGCAGCAGACATTGCGCCACAAACAGCTGATCAACCGGTTCGACTACGATGGTGACTACGGCACTGTCCTGAACAGGTTTCTGATCCAGGCCGCTATTGGTTATCCGCTCACGGTTCATGGGACGGGCGGACAGACAAGGGCCTTCATTCACATACAAGATTCAGTGCGTTGCATCGAACTGGCCCTCAAGAACCCGCCCATACGCGGCGACCGGGTGAAGGTTTTCAACCAGATGACCGAGACCCACCGTGTGCGTGATCTTGCTGAAATGATTTCGCGTCAAACAGGCGCCAAGGTTGCCTATCTGCCCAATCCACGCAAGGAAGCGGCAGAAAACGATCTTGTTGTCGAGAACAAGCAGTTTCTCGAGTTGGGCCTCGATCCGATTACCCTAGAAGAGGGGCTGCTTGGTGAAGTCGTTGATGTCGCCAAAGCCTACGCTTACCGGGTTGACCGGAGCCGAGTGCCTGCCGTCTCGGCCTGGACGAAGGAAATTGCCGATGAAATCGAGCATGATCCTGAGCATCCTCGGCTGAAGTCCGTTTCCTGATTGTACCGATGGACAGTGCTCCTGCGTTCGATCGAGCGCCCTCAGCCAGAGTTGCCTATGTCACATTGGTGACCAATCAGGACTATGTTCTGGGAGCGACAGCCCTGTTGCGCTCGCTTCGAAGAACCGGGACAGAAGCCGACCTGGTGGTGCTTCATACACCGGGTGTCGAGGAAGCTGATCTCACCGCGCTTGAAAGCTTCATGCCAAGGTTTGGTCGCTGTGAAAGGCTTGCAACCTCAGCAGCCTTCAATGAACGCCACGAAAGAGGGAGGTTGCACAAGGCAGCACCATTTTCAAAAGGCGGCAAACCACTTTTTCATACGCCGCTGGACAACTTCGTCAAACTGCGGCTCTGGCAACTGCGCGACTATGAAAGGGTCGTCTTCATTGATGCCGACGCGTTGGTTCTGAAGAACTGTGACAAGCTGTTTGAGTATCCTGAGTTTTGCGCAGCGCCGAATGTCTATGAAGGCCTTGCAGATTTTCATCGTCTCAACAGCGGTGTTTTCACGGCCAGACCGAGCGATGCGACCTTTTCTGCAATGGCAACTGCGCTGGATCAGCCGGACGTGTTTTGGCGGCGGACTGACCAGACTTTCCTGGAAAGCTATTTTCCCGACTGGCACGGCCTGCCTGTGTTTTACAATATGCTGCAATATGTCTGGTTCAATCTGCCAGAACTGTGGGATTGGAACCAAATTCACGTTCTGCACTACCAGTATGAAAAACCGTGGCAAACTGATCATCCCAAGGCTGAGTTGTTGCGTCCGCTTGTTGATTTGTGGCAGGCCTTTGCGAGCGGGACGGGAATGCCGGAAGACATCGGGTGTTTGCCGGGGCCTGCGGTCCTTGCAACCTGACAGGCTGTTTGAATGCACGTTCTGATAACCGGTGGAAGCGGTCTGGTAGGCCGTTTTATCGCTGATCGCCTTCACCGTGATGGGCACCAGCTGACAGCGCTGGGTCGCCAGCCGCTTGACTGGCTAAAAGCAGGTTACCAGTCCTGGAACCTTTCAGACACGCAAGTTGACGTTCCCCAAGCCGATGTGCTGATCCATTGCGCCTTGTCGCATATACCCGGCAAGTACAGGGACGGCGAGGGAGACGATCCGCACGGTTTCATCGAACGCAATGCGGAAGGAACCGTGCGCCTGATGGAAAGATCTAAGGCTGCTGGAGTTGCTCATTTTGTGTTCTTGTCAAGCAGGGCCGTTTACTCCGAGGTCAACAATTGGGCCGTGCTCGGCGAAACGGCGGAGACAGAACCGAACACATTGTATGGCCAAGTGAAACTGGTATGTGAACAGGCACTTCAGTCTTTGTGCGATGACCGTTTCAAGGGTACATCCTTGCGAGCGACCGGCATCTACGGGACGGCGCCTGGAACCCAAGAACATAAATGGTCTGATCTGTTCGCTGCGTTTGAACGTGGCGAAAGCATCGAACCAAGGCTTGGGACGGAGGTCCATGGTGAAGATCTTGCTGATGCGGTTGCCAGAATTCTTGACAATGCGTCTCAAAGAAATGCGCCCTTTGAAGTTTTCAATGTTTCCGATCTTCTGCTCGACCGTCAGGACCTCATCAAACTCTATGCCGAGCACAGGGGATTAAGTGGGGCAGCGTTGCCGCAGCGCGCTGACGGACCCGTTGGCGTGATGGAGCCTGGCAAGCTGAAAGCGCTCGGATGGGCACCGGGCGGCAAGGAGCGCCTTCAGGCGTTTATCGGATCGCTCAACTGAAGGTTTTCAAGGCTGCACGGCTATCTGGTGTCACCGAAGATCTTTTCAAATTCCGCCCGCAACACGCTGTCATTTTCTGCAAGGCCGACGGGAATACCCAGGTCTACTAGGCTGGTGACGCCATGCTCCTCCACGCCGCAGGGAATGATGCCGGAAAAGTGCTCCAGGTCCGGTTCGACGTTGAAGCTGATGCCGTGAAAGGTCACCCATTTTCGCACGCGAATACCAATGGCTGCGATCTTGTCCTCGACCTGCGCGCCACGGTCTGGCCGGCGCACCCAAACGCCGACCCGGTCTTCGCGCCGCTCGCCGCGAATATGATAGTGCCACAGGCTGTTGATCAGCCAGGCTTCCAAGGCCGCGACAAAGGCTCTGACGTCCTGTTGACGTCTTTTCAGGTCCAACATGACATAGGCAACCCGTTGGCCGGGCCCGTGATATGTGTGCTGGCCACCACGGCCGGTGCGGTAAACAGGAAACCGATCGGGAGAAACGAGATCGCTGTCGTCCGCGCTGGTTCCGGCAGTGTAAAGCGGGGGGTGTTCCAGCAGCCATACTTGTTCGGGTGCGTCGCCTGAAATGATTCTCTCAACGCGTTCGTTCATCGCGGCGAGCGCGGTCTCGTAGTCGACGAGCTTGTCCGAGATTGTCCATTCGACGGGTGCTGAGCCCGATTCTGGCAGAAATTTCAATGCGAGGCTGTCGCGGTCGGCAGGTGACATGTGGATGACACTTCTTTGTTTTTTGAGCTGGCTGGCCGTGCCGTGGTATGGTTAAGCGCTGGCGGCGTTCGCCCTATTTAAGGATCGATGTGTCTGATGACCACCTTTGATGAGATCAAAGTCGATATATCTGTTGTTCTCGGCGAGTCCGAGATGCCTGTCCATCAGCTGTTGCGCATGGGCCGTGGCGCGGTCATCGATCTCGACGTTGCAGAAGATGACGACGTCAAGATTTACGCCAACAACACGCTTGTCGCCAAGGGGCAGGTGGTGCTTTTGGGCGAAAGGATCGGGATCTCCATCACCGAGGTTCTGATGCGTCCGCCTGAAGTCCGTCCCATGAGGACCGACGGTCCGCTCTAGGCTTCCGGACGGGCCTCAAGAATATTTCCATGCCCTTGTGAATTAATGTCACTTCGGCCCTTGCGCCCCCAAAGCCCTTTTGCTACATGGAGCGCCTCGACGCTGACAGGCGCCGAAAACAATCGAATATGCGGTCGTGGCGGAATTGGTAGACGCGCAGCGTTGAGGTCGCTGTGGGGTAAAACCCGTGGAAGTTCGAGTCTTCTCGACCGCACCAAAGACAAACCGTTAAGGGTTTGATTTTAAAGGCGTCCTTCGGGGCGCCTTTTAAGTTTTCGCACTTTTTCTTGAAAAGACATAACATAAGACATAACATTTTGTTTTTTGGGTGTCTGACATGGCCAAAGATGATCGCTATCTGCAGCTCTTCAGAGGGCGATGGCGCTACTTCCGGCGCGTGCCGAAACGCGTCGCGCATCTTGACGATCGGGGTGTGATTCAGGTGGCGCTCGGCACATCGTCGCTGGATGTGGCCAGGATTCGCCGTGATGCCATGGAAGAGGCCGACAATCTTCATTGGGCCTCGCTTGCTGCTGGCGGTACTGAACAGGCTGAGCAGCGCTATGAAGCTGCGCGCATGCGGGCTAAGGCACTTGGCCACGCCTATAAACGTCTGGACGATCTGGTGCAGGATGCACCGCTTGATGAAATTGTCAGCCGTATCGTTGCCCTGAAGTCCAAGGATGGGGCGCAGCTGTCAGCTGATACGGAAGCCGTTCTTGGCGGTGCCGTGACGCCGAAGGTCAAGCTTTCGAAAGCCTATGACATTTTCATAGAGCATTGCGCGGCTGAAGAGCTGTCCGGCAAGAGTGCTAACCAGATCAAACAGTACAAAAAGGTGAAGCTGCGGGCCGTCAACAATTTCATAAAAATTGTCGATGACAAGACACTTGATTCGATCACCGATGACGATGCGCTGAAGTTCTATGATTGGTGGCAGGGCCGGATCACCGGCAAGGGCGGCGACAAGCGGCTGTCCGGTAATTCCGGCAACCGGGATGTCGGCAACCTGCGCCGGATCTACCGCGAGGTGTTCGCCAGGCTGGGCGAACGCAAGCGGCCGAACCCGTTTGACGGCTTGTCGTTTCAGGACCCGAAGCGGCTTCGGGATACGCCGCCGCCGTTTCCTGTCAGCTGGATTCGGGATCGGCTTCTGAAGGCAGAGAGCTATAGAGCCGAGAAAGGCAAGTTCCGGGCACTTAACCCGCAAGCTCTGATCATCTTTCTGACCTGCATCGAAACCGGGTGCCGCCCATCGGAGCTGTGCAACATCGACCCGGCGCGGATCTTTCTCAAAGATGCCATTCCGCACATAGTCGTCGATTTTGACGTGTCGCGTGAAATCAAGACCGAATCCAGCGTCCGGCGCATCCCCCTGGTTGGCATTGCCTTGAAGGCCATGGAATGCGCGCCGCAGGGCTTTCCGAAGTATCGGGACAAGGAAAACGTCTTTTCGGCCACCATGATGAAGCATTTGCGGCGGCGCAGTTTGTTGCCATCCGATAAGCACATTGTCTATTCGGTTCGGCATTCGTTTGAAGACAGGCTGAAATCAGCGCATGTCGACCCGGAAATGCGGCGGCTGTTGATGGGGCATTCCATCAACCGGCCGGAATATGGCGAGGGGGGTGATTTGGCGCTTCGTCTTGAGCTGCTGAAGCGGATAGAGCTGCCTTACGATTCAAACCTGCTGGATCTGATCAGCGCAGACGCCTAAGACGCGTGTTGCTCAAGCCCACGGGCGCGGGCACGAATACGCGTCAAGGCGTCTTGGCGCTCTTCCAGGGCTTGCAGCTCTCGTTCCAGGCGCTGATACATCGGCACATATTTCTCGCCGCCGGGCAGGTTGATGATCTTTGCCATCGTATCGAGGCAGTCATTCAGAACGCCCGGCGTGATCTTGTCGCCTGGTTTCCAGCGCCGCGCCATCCTATCCACCATTCATCAGACGGATTTTGAACGTGTTCAGTGTGGCGTTGTATGTGGCTTCCGCGTCTGCGGCTTCCTTCGTGTGCCCGCTGGTCTCCAGCCAAGTGATTTCCGCTTTCATGCTTGCAAGATAGCCAGCAGTTATAAAACGTGCTGTTCGCCGATGATCGGAGCTTTCGTCGGTCTCACGTTTCTTGACCGGTTGCGGGTAGCGGCCGTCCCTGAGAATAGCCATCAAAACCCCCTCGGGAAAAGCCAGAAAAGGGCCTGGCCGGCGACGATGCCGACGGCCAGGCCGAGTGACACCCGCGATGCGACGCCAGCCAAGAGGCGCTGCATTGTTGAACCTGCGGGTGCGGGGGAGGTTCTGGGTTTTTTGGAAGGGGTCTTGTCCGGCCAGTTGCCGAATTCGCTGTCAGCAGCTTTCAGGGCGGCGGCTCGGGCGCATATCATGGTGGCCACAAGGACAATCAGGCAAAGGCCGATCACAGTCCACAGCCAGGGTGCAAGGGTGCGGATGATCTCAAGTAGCGTTTCCATGGGCCTTGTCCTTGTCAGGTGGGTCAATGCTTGCAACGGCGGCTTCGGCCACCTGCGCTGAAAGATCGTGAATGTTGGCCGGGCCGGTGACTGTGTGGCCGTTTGCGGCAAGGGCCGCGCGGATGGCCTTCAGGGCTTCCGGTTTGCCGTAAACGACGGCGTCCTCTGCCTTGTCCGGCTGGGCCAGAACCAGCGTTTCCACCTGCTGGCCGTGCACATATTCCTGCCTGCCGTCCTCATGGGTAACGATCAGAGCACGGGTCGGGCTTTTGGCGGATTGGTAAAACCGGATCTGCGCGGCTACGCTGGCGAAGCACTTGTGTGAACTGTCAGCCAGTATTTCGAGGTACTCGACGCGCTTCTCAATCGGTTCGTGCGTCGCCTCGCAAAACCATTTCAAGCCATTCAGCAAGACCTTCAGGGATGATGCTGTGTTTTGAATGCTGGCGGTCATGGCTGCGTCTCCTGATTGTGTTTCCGCCGGAAACGCTACCAACTCGCTTGCACCTTGGCTCGCACTCAGGGATTGTATTTCCCTGACGACAGAAACTAAGGGCTGTTGTGGAGTCATTGCCAATCTGGGCCTTTACGTTCAATTCACATGATATTTGCACGCATAAGCGTGCAAATCAAGTAAATGAACGCAAAAAAGTTGAAGCCAATGTCGCAAAGGGCCTAAAATTGCCGCGCAATATTGGTGAAACTAGCTAGATTGGTGTTGAAAATGTTCGACAGGGGCGTTGTTTTGGCGGGCGTACAATTTTCAATTATTGATTTAATGAAAGCTGGCGCACAGCTCGAAGAGAAATTGCGATCCTTTGGGGTTGCGCACATTGAGTTGCATGACGAAGTGCGCAAGTATCACGCAAGTGTCGATCTATCGGACAAGGGTTATGTCGGTGAATACTTCCACCGGTCAATCAACACTCTGCCGCCTTCCATGTTCCAGGGGATTACCTGTCGCTCAGACTCTGGGGAGGTAGTCGCCACCTCCGCGATCCGCTGTGACGAAATCGCAGGGTGGGATCTGGACCGATATATTCGCGAGTTTTGGGAGCGTGCTTATAGAACCGAAGCGGGGGAGCCCGTTGTGCTGGCAGATGACGCGGTGTCGTTTGCCAAAGGGATAACCGGGCAGATTGCGTATGTTGGTGACACGTATGTTGCGGAGCGGTGGCGTGAAAACAACCTCGCTGCCTACTTGGTTCGCTTGTGCCTGGTAATTGCCAATACTAAATGGGCGCCAGTCTACACGTATGGCTGGATGGCACGGCATCATGCCTTTCAGAAAGCACTCTTTCTACGCTGGGGTTATCCGGCTTGTTATGGCGGTGGCCTCAAATGGAAGTCGCCACCGGCAAATAAGGCATATGAAGATTTGTGTTTCTTGGGCTGTGACCCTGCCGGGATCGTCCAGCTCCTTCAAAGGCCCTTGGATATCGGGCCGCTTGAGAGTTGAAGGCGTAGACGCCCATGAACCAAGCCCCTTGTCCATTTGTTATCGGAAAGACTGCGCGAGAATAAGAAACAGGCCTGTTGTCTGTTGCCATCGCGTCACGGCACTCGATGTGCTCGACAACTACTTGCGTATAGTTGATGCAATCCCGGTATCCTTCGGCGGTTAGTCGCCGATAGGTGTCGCTAAACACAGAGCCAGGAGAAACCGGCGTTTTCGGCCAGTCAAAGCCAAATTCGGTTGATGCTAGTGTTTCGCTGCCTCCAAACAGTATCTTTGGCGAGTCCAGCGTTAACGGGTTTCCGTCCAGCCAAACCAAGTGTTCGGAATAGCGGCCTAGCTTTTCGTCGATTACGAAGTCGCTTCGAATGCAATCGGAAATCAGATCCTTCACAATTGGATCGTCGACAGTCGACAAGTAGGTCAAATCTAGTCTGGTTGCGTTGTTTCTCATGGCATCATGTTTTGTTGCAGCATGGCGGCCTGCAGGAAGAAATCAGCATGTTTCATGAAAAGCTCAATGTCTTCACCGGTCAAGGTTTCCGGCTGGCTGTGGCCAAAGAGGTTGTGACACACGAATGAGCCCAGAAAGACCGTCAAGTTGTACTCCGCGCATTCATCCAGAAACAGCTGCAGCTGTTGATGCTCAGTCAACGGAGCAACGTCGGAATAGAGTTCCTTGGCGAACCTAAGAAGTTTCTCGCGGTCTTTAGAATTCGCCATGTATCGCCCCAAGGTGCACAAACGTTTATTTGATTTTTGCAGCATGTGAACTGCCGTTCAGTCATTTAAAGGATAAAGTTAATGGGCTGTAAAGATCAATTTGCGGTTGAAACGCAGAATACATAAATTACAACCTTTGATATCGTAAAGGTTGTGCCCCTATTGGTGTTTTTAACTATCAGAAGTGTCGGCTAATTTTAGCGCGTAAATCTTTTTCACAAGTTTTGCACGGGTGCTGGCTGGTCCGAGCTTTCCATATACTTGCCGTTCTATCTCGTACGCCTCTTCGAGAGATGCCATAAGCAGCTCGGTATCCAGTTCATTGCCATTTGCAATTGAAGCCAGTTCGTCAAATGCTGCGACGGTTTCGGGCGTTGCGCTGCCGTTCGTCGAGCCGAGAATCCAGTTCTGAAGCGCTTCGAACGAAACACGTGCGTCGCTCGCAAGCTTTTTCATTTCGTCGATGCTAAGCTGATCGCCTTGAGACAGCGACTTCAAAAACGTTCGTTTTTCTTCAAAAGAGAGTGCATCGGCTATCGCAAGGATTTCGTCGATTTTGGGATTGGCCGGTTTTCCAGTCAATACCCACCCAGCGTCTATGGAAAGTGCGTCGCATAGTTGCGCAAGTCCCTTTTGGCCGGGCATGCGTTCTAACGTAAACAGCTGAGAAACAGCGTTTACACCGAGCCTTGCGGACTTGGAAATGCTTCGGTTGCTCTTGCCACTCAGCAGAATGGCAGCGGCAATTCTATCTATTGGGCGTGCACTCATGCTGGATTTATAGAGTTCTTCGTGCGTGATAGCACGTACGTAAAAGCGTTCATTATTATAGACATGCACGCATAAGCGTGCATTATCTCGCTCATGCCCCATGAGTTGATCCAACCCATCGAAACATTCTTGGCGCTCAAGCAGCGATGCGGCGAGCGTATGTCGCCCTATCATTTCGGGCGGGTGGCTGTCCAGGACGGACGATTGCACGAACGTCTTGTTAGCGGTGGTGACATTGTCACCAAGAAAGCGACGGCCATTCGGAAGTTCATCCATCAAGAAACCTTGCGGTTAGTAAAACAATACGGCGTCGATGAAGTTGCGCCATGTCTTTTGATTTCATCATCTTTGGCGGAAACCGATCTGTCATCCCCGAAAACCGGTAAAAATTCGGGGGTAGGTCTATGAGCATCGGTCGGCGCACAACCGACACTGATCGGCGCGGCTTGAAAATCGCCACGCAGCGCACAGTGCAAATGTGTGGTGGTCAGGACTATTCCGCGACGGTCACGCGTGTTCACTCCAAAACGCTTTCTGACTACGGCAACACCGGCAACGAGCGGCACGGAGACACGTTCATGCCGGTGGATGTCTTCGCGGACCTGGTGATCGACTGCGCCGAGCGCGGCGAGGTGGCGCCAATGCTAGAGCGCTTGTGCGAGCTGGCCGGTGGGCGCTTCGTGCGCGTGCACGGGGACGGGCTGCTTGCAATCACTGAAGAAATCATGCGCCAGGCCAAAGCGTTGCAAGACCATGTCAGTAACGGGGAGGCGGCGGAATGAACCTACCAGTTGCAGGCTTCCCGCAAGGGTTTGATGGCTTCTTCCAGGCCGGTCACGTCAAATTCTCCAGTCATGGCGCCACGGCGGCCGATGTAACGCATAAGCATCGTGTCAGCCGCCATCATGCGGTCGAGCATTCTTTTGGACCTCGCGTATCCAAACAAGGCCAAAAACTCAAAATCGGCAGACCGTTCCATTGTGATGGCGTCTGCCGGGTCTTTGTCAAACCGGATTTCTACAGGCGCGCTGCGGTCACTGACCGTTTGGCCACCCATGTGGAATGCGAGCATTGTCGTGTTTTCTTCGCACTGGATGACCAGCGAGACACGTGCTTGTCCAATCAGAGCCTGAAAGGGTTCTCTCGATGTGTTGATGAGCGTCACTTTGGGGCTGTCGTCGAACTTGGACGTGTCCATTTCCCGTGTCCAGTTTTCGCGCCAGTTCTCATTTTTCTCCGTCGTGGCGCCTTTACCAGCCGCTTTGTAGCCAGCGATCCGGTCGTAGCAGACAAGGCGGTGTTTGTCGCTTCGGATTTCGACACAGGAAGCCAAGTCATCGGCTGCCATAGCAGGGCCGGAAAGCGCGCAAACGGCGGCGAGCAGCGCAGATACAAATTTCATCAATCGCAATCTCCGTCACGTGGATGCACTAGAGCAAATCCACTCGCAAAAGTCGAGCGGAGGGTTGCGGTATGAGCCTTCTGGACAAGTGCAGCGGTGAGCAGTTGGTGCTTTTGGCGGGCCGCCTGCGCGGCATTGCGGCGCAAAAGACCAGTGCGGCCAAGGCGAGTGTCACTCTTGGTCAGATGTCCGACGACGTCTTTGACACCAAGTCCGCGCTTCAGACCGCCCGAACCTTCATCGACGACAGCAACGACGTGACCATGGCCGCCGACCTTTTGGCGGAACTGGCCGAAGCGAAAAGGGCGACACCCTCATGAGCCTCGCAGATCCTTCCTTTCCTGTGACGGGCAGTCTTGTGGGCCGGACGCTGCCGCGCCCCAAGCCGGGCAACCCGATTCCGCGAAAGCTGGCCCGCGAGAAGCAGGACGCGGTGTTGCGCGACTATATGAGCGGCGCTAGCGAAAGCTACATCGCAGCCAAATACGGCGTTGGTCAAAACTATGCGCGCGTGCTTGCACGCAGGCGCGGTTTGTCGCGTGCGCGCATGCGCAAGGGCGTTGCCTATCCCGATCTTTTGGAGCGGATCAAGACCAACTTTCTGGCCGTCGAACAGGCGATGCGCGAGTTGCGCCGCGACATCAGTTTTTTGAGTGAATTGGAGGCGGATGCCGATGCCGGTGACGAGTGAAGAGGTGCCCGCCTACCGTCAGGCGGTGAAGGCCGCTGACACAATCCGCAAATTCTGGATGGCGCGGCAGATGATCGTTTCAACAGAAGTGATTGAAGCTGCGCCGCGCGATCCGGGCTTTGCGATTGAATACGGCGTGCGCTCCGACATGGTCAACGGCCTGCCGGTGGTGCGTTTGCAGCGGGGCGCGATCCGATGAGCGCCGAGATCCGCAAGACGCTGCGCGTTTACTCCTGGGCGCGGGGGCAGCACCGGCTGCGCGGCAAGGGCGCGCCGGTTTCCTTTGCCGCGATTGCCGAAATGATTAGCGCTGACACCGGATTGCCGCTGACAACAGCGTCAGCGGCATTGGCAGGCGGGTTTTCCAGCAAGGACACGCAAGCACGGCTTGCCGCCTGGAACGGGTTGAAGTTGGCCCAAAAGCACGGACAGCCCGTGCTGGTGGTGGACCCTACGGCCGACTTTGACCCCGGATCGGTGTCCGGGGCAGGGCGCGGGCTGGGGGCAGGGGCTGCGCCAATCTCAATTGAAGACGCGCGGCGGCGCGTGGATGGTAGGAGCAAAGCGGCATGATGCGGCTGGACCGGGAAAAGCTGGGTGAAGCCCTGCTGCGTGAGCGTGAAAAACGCGGCCTGAACATGCGGGCGGTTCATGCGCTCACGGGTATCAGCATTGCGACGATCAGCCGGGCAGAGCGCGCTCATCCTGATATCTATGCCAGCGCGGAAACAGTGTTGATCCTTTGCAAGCTCTATCGGCTCGACCCGTTGCGCTTTGTTCAGGATGTTTCACGGGAATACACCCATGAAACAAGCCGAATGGAGGCGTTGGCCGATGGGTAAACGCTCCAGCCGTCCAAGGGTCGACAAGGACCTTTATTGCACGATTGATCCGCGTGCCGTGCCGCCGTTGATCCCATTTTTGAGGTGGGAGCGGATCAGCAGCTTTATCGATCCGTGCTGGGGCTGGGGTCACTTGGTGGGGCCGCTTGCGCGGGCGGGGTTGACCTGCCTTGGCCGGTATGACCTTGAGCCGAAAATGACACGCAAGGTTGACCCGGATTTGCCGGGCGTCCAGGGCCATGTGATCCAGCGCGACGGGCGTGATCTTTCTTTCTCGGACCTGAACGGGGCCGATGCGATCATCGCCAATCCGCCCTGGACCTTCGCGATCCTGAAAGAGCTGATTTGCCGGTGGGCAAAGATGGCGCCGACCTGGCTGTTGTTTTACGGCAACTGGCTTTTCACAGAGCGTGCCGCGCCGCTGATCAACGGCTACCTGACCGACTTCGTGCCGGTACCGCGCCTGCAATGGATACCGGGCACCGACCACGCAGAGAAAGACAGCTGCGGCTGGTACCGCTTCCACTTTGCTGAAGCGCAGGAAAGCCAAGTGCCGCGTTTCTGGCCGTTGGGATCATCCCCCTTTGCGGGTCTGCCAGTGGCAAAGCCCTTGGGCGAGCGCAACGACAATTTCCGTTTTCAAGAAAGGGTGGCGTGATGAGCGCGCAGGGCGATGACTATTCAACCCGCTTGGCAGCGTTGATTTATGCCGCTGGGTGCTTTGCCGGGCAGGACCCGGAAGAAACGGCGCTCTTGTTGCTGGGCGCGGCGGGTATCGCTGCTGAGACAAACGGGGTGCTTTTGTCCGAGGCGTTCGAGGCGATGCAGGAAGCCTATGAGGCGTCGGCTCAGACCAACAGCGACGGAAAAGACGGAGGTCATTTGCAATGAGCGATCCGGGCGGCGTTGCGGCCGAACAGTTGCAGGCGTTTGTCGAGCGCATCGAGCGTGTTGAGGAAGAAAAGAAGGCCCTCAACGACGACCTGAAAGACATCTACGCCGAAGTGAAATCGGCAGGCTTCGACAAGCAGATTCTGAAACGCGTTGTCTCCTGGCGGCGGAAAGAGCCGCACAAACGCGAAGCGGAAGACGCCGTCTTTGACCTTTACGTACACGCGCTCGGCATGGCGCCGGACAAGGGGGATTCGTGATGGCTGATCACTCCAAGATCGAATGGACGGATGCGACGTGGAACCCGATCACCGGGTGTTCGTTGATGTCGGAGGGGTGCCGCTTTTGCTATGCGGCCGAGCTGGCGGCAACGCGGCTGAAAAACCATCCCTCACGGGTGGGCCTGACGAAGAAAAGTGCGGCTGGTGTGGTGCAGTTCAACGGCAAGGTTCGGTTCA
The DNA here is from genome assembly GCF_009363435.1 of Labrenzia sp. THAF82. Lineage (GTDB taxonomy): Bacteria > Pseudomonadota > Alphaproteobacteria > Rhizobiales > Stappiaceae > Roseibium > Roseibium porphyridii. The sequence goes on from NZ_CP045354.1 coordinate 3,109,009, forward strand.
ATGATGACTGGCTTGACCAGCCGCTCAGATGGCGCAAGCCGCGCATGATTTTTGTCTGTGCGCATGCGGACCTTTTTCATGAAAACGTTCCGGATGACTGGATCGACAAGATCTTCGCCGTTATGGCGCTGTGCCCGCAGCATACGTTTCAGGTGCTGACCAAGCGGCCGGAGCGGATGAAAAAGTATGTGTCCGCTTTCACAGATGAGGCGTTGCAATGGGAACGCCTTGGGGATGCAGGGGGCTGGCTTGTCGGAAATCGCGCGTATGAGGATGCTGGGGCTGCACAGTGGCCCTTGCCGAATGTGTGGTTTGGGGTCTCTGTTGAGGATCAGGTGACTGCCGACACGCGGATTCCGTATCTGCTGGATACGCCTGCGGCCGTGCGGTTCTTGTCGGCTGAGCCGTTGTTGGGGCCGGTCAACCTGCATGAGTTCTTGCTTGGGTATCGTGCCGGGCATCCTGCAAAGTGTGTTTGCGGTCATCCGCACGGGTTCACGCGCTGCCCAAACTATGGACGCGTTTCGAAGCAAGCGAGTTGGCCAGGCGGCGCTTGCAAGCAGTTCCGAAAAGCACCTTTTGCTGACGGTTTGCATTGGGTGATTGCCGGTGGCGAGAGCGGGCGGAAGGCACGGCCCATGCACCCGCAATGGGTGCGGGACCTGCGCGACAAATGCGCAGCGGCTGAGGTGCCGTTTTTGTTCAAGCAGTGGGGGTCTTACCTGCCATGGGAACCGGCGCACGGCCCCTGCTGGAGAGCGCAAAACGGTCAGTGTGAAGATCATCACATTCTGTTTCCAAGCGATTGGGATACCGACCCGACCTGGGATGATGGCCTCGGCTTTGTTGCCGAAGGACTAGAGCACTTTGCGTTTCAGAAGGTTGGCAAGGGTGCTGCCGGGCGAACGCTCGACGGCGTGACGCATGACGGGTTTCCGGAGGTGCGGTCATGAAAGTCAAAATTGTTTCAGGCGGTACAGGGCGCACAACGCAGGTTTTTGACGTTCAAGGTGTTGAGATCCCTGGCATTACGCGCGCTCGGGTTGAGTTCTCCCCCAATGAACTGGTTCTTGCGACTTTGGAGCTTTCGATAGTCGATTGCAGCGTTGTGGCAGAAGCGAAATTCATCGGGCCGAACGGCAAGCCGATTGCGAAAGTCATCTACATAGATGGTTCGGAAGACACCTATGGCGTGGTGTCGGAATGATCGCACTTGCTTTTCACGCGTTTACTTTGGGCTTGATTTTGGGGTGCTTGTTTGTGCGTCGCGGCGAGCCGAAGCGTCTGTCACTCGCGTTGTCCGCACTCATTATCGCCTGGGCTGGCATCGCAATCGTTGAACTGGTGCAAGGCTTATGACCCCAAAACGCATTCAAATGACGCGAAACAAGCCCTGGCGGTGTGAGGCGCCGGAGGCGGTGAAGGTGGACCGGTCCACCAAGTGGGGCAATCCGTTCAGGATCGGTGATGACATGCCCGGTGCGCCTGGTGTGCCGATGGACGCGGAGGACGTGTGTCAGTGTTTCGAGCTGCTCACGATTCCCACGCTGCCGGTGCATGAGCTGACCGACAAAGATCTTGCCTGCTGGTGTGCCCCCGGTGCGCCCTGCCATGCCGATGTGCTTTTGAAATACGCGAACCGCTGTGCGGGTCAGTCGTCAGCTGATGGGGAGATGTGATGTTTTTCGGCGGTATTCTCAATCACGCTTCGTATCTCAGATTGAGTGCGTCCTATCATGATGCTCAAATTGTCGAGCCTGTTTTGCAAATTGCTCTGCCTTTCAAGCCCAGCTCTAGAATTCATTGCTTCAACAAACTTTTTGTTGGCGATTGCGAGGTCCGGCAACTCTGCATGAAAGGAGTAGTTCGATATTACCTTTGTGCTGAAGTCCTCCATGCGTCTCGCAGAGTTCGACAATTCGCTCAGGGCGCGCAAAATCTCCTTTCGACGCCCATTAAATACCTTGAAATGTACCGGTGGAATTTGAGCGGTCTTCAAGTCTATTTTTGCCTGCACAATGGTGTCCTGGAGCGCATTTTTCTTTGCAATGAGTGTGTTGTGCATGAGGTCTTGGGTGCCGTCAATTTGCAGAGACGCCCCAATTATTTGATCTGTGTTGGTGAGTGGGTCAGTCGCCCGCGTCACATTAAGAACGGTAAATTCCAAGCTCGTTTCAAGTTGTGTAAGTTCTCCAAGGGACTGTCTTGCTTCTTCGCGACTGGAAATACTAATCTGTTCAAGCAGCGGCCTGATCTGTGTGAGGCCGATCCAAAGAGCAGCTCCTCCTGCATACCACCCGCTCAGAGCGCTTATCCATTGGCGAAAGGGCTCGATTCCGCCGAATGCTGCGCCGACAAGAATCCCGCCTCCGAAAATTGCAAGGACCATGATGCCCTTGGCGAAGGTGTCCGGGTCAAGTTTTTTGATCATGCAGTTGTCCCCCGTTCCATACGCAACCTGACGTGTTCGCCGGTTGCAGGCAAGGGGAGGGCTGCGGCGTGAGCGATTTTGCACTTGATTGGGCACTTATGCAGCCCGTGCGCGGCGATGCGGCGCGGGCCGTGCTGACTGTGCTCGCCAGCGTCCATCATCAGGGCGGGTTCTGCGTGCCGACACAGCTGGTTTGCGACAAGGCCAGGCTTGACCGGTTTGCGACCGTTGCCTCGCTCTGGGAGCTGCGAAACGCGGGATTAATCCGCGCCGAGGGCATCGGCGGGCTGATGTCCGTCGAGCTGGGGTGCGATTTCCAGTTGGAGGGCGCTGAATGAGCCATAAAGCAACCAATTGGGCGGTCGAGCAGCGGGGATTGAAGCCAGCAACCAAAGTCGTCCTTTGGCATCTTGCAGACCGGCATAACAGGGAATTCGGGTGTTTCCCTTCTCAAGCACTTCTTGCACACGATTGTGAGATGAGCCGCGCAAGCCTGAACAATCACCTTAAGTTGCTTGAGGAACGCGGGTTGATCCGGCGCATTCAGTCGCGCAACAGCAGGACATTCAAGCAGGAAAACACGCGTTATCTGTTGGCTTTCGAGGACGGCTTCACGCCACAGAAACATGATGATGACAAAAGGGATGCGGGGCCGTTGCCGTGTCCAGAAACTGGACACGGAAATGACGCCGAACCCGTGTCCAAAAATGACGAAAAGCCGTGTCCAAAAAACGACGATTCCCGTGTCCAGAATTTGGACACTAACCCTGTAAGAGAACCAGTAACTCAACCAGGAAACGCGCAGGCGCGCGGAGAGAGAGATTTTGAAGCTCGATCTTCGAAAAAGGTTGAAAAGCTGTTTTGGAAGCTGGTGAAAGACTGGCCGCAGTTGCACGGCATGCCCAAGCAGCGGGCACGATCCGTCTTTGAGCAGCTGAGCGCAGAAGAACAGGATCAAGCCATCGCCAAGCGTGAGGTCTGGTTGAAGCTTTTGAAAAGTCAGGGAAAGGACCATGTGCCCGCACCGACAACCTATCTGTCTCAAAAACTCTGGAAAGATATCCCTGCTGATTTCGATTTGGCAGGAGAGCAGGCAGCGCAGAGAGTTGCCGCGCCTTTCGGCAAGATGTGGGGCGCTATCCGCTTTGCCGACCTGATGCGCGAGCCGTACGGTCCAGCGCCGAGGTTCACCAGTGCGGAAGAGCGGATGGTCGCCGATGGGATCTACCAGCCCGCCGAGCTGATGCGGCAGAAGCTGGTCAGCTGCGGGTGGCCACGTGTGAACACGCTGCATGAGCGCGCTATTCGCAAAAAACACGGCACGACCGAAGACCCAGCCTTGGCGCCCCTGGCGGATCTGTTCGGCCAGGTGGGCAAAGGGTCGGAGCTGTGGAGCGCCTGGAAGGGCTTGCATGCCGAGCGTGGCTGGCCGTGGTTTGGCGAGGATCGCGATTGCCCGGATTGGGTGTGGCTACCGGATTCGCCGTGCGAGGCCGACACCTATGACAGCGCGAGTGACGCAGTGCGGGCAGCAATGGCGCGTTTCGAAAATCAGCATGCATCCATCTCAGAAAGGCAGGCGGCGGAATGAGCAAAGGTGCTCCGAATATCGGCAACAAGGCGCTGGAACAGGATTTCGGTTTGCTTCGGTCGTTGCTGCTGCATGCGCCGCTTGACTGGCTGGCGATCCAGACCAACCCGCGATGTGAAGAGCGGGCGGCGTTGGGGCTGCGGGCAAAGGGCCTGGTTGCCTATCTGCCGATGGTGCCGGATACGCGCAAGGCGGGTCGCAGCAAATGCGAAATCGACAATTCACGGCCCATGTTTGCACGTTATGTCTTTGTCGGACTGGCGCGGCGTGACCTGATATCCACAGCCGCAATTCGCACCTGCGACGGTGTTGAATGCATCCTCTCTTACCGTGAAGACAAGGCGCCGCACTATGTGCCGCGCAAGCAGATCGCGTTGATTGCTGAGGCAGCGCAGCAGGCGCAGTTGGGCAAAATAAGTGTTGTTGGTCATGGGTTTGAGATTGGCAGCGGTGTCGTCATCGTCTCAGGCGCAATGAATTTCAAGCACGGTGTGATTGAAGAATTGAACGACAAGCGCGGTGAAGCAAAAGTTGCAGTTGATGCGTTTGGAGGAACAACCGTTGTCACTGTGCCGGTTGACAAGCTCGATCTTGTTTGACCATTTTTATCGCAGGACAAATCCACGTGGATCTCCAGGGCTTGGGCGGCCAGAGCTGCTACACCAAACATGCGACCTGGACGCAGGACCCAGTCACACATAAGCCGCCTGACGATCAGGTGCCGTGTCGGCGCGATGGGTTCATATGGCGAAAGCGTCGAAATCACTTCAAATGCGGCTCGCAGCGTTGCGGGCCTTTTTCGTGTCTGGATGGATGGCAAAACTCACAAACCTTAAGCCCTTGATTAGTGGTGTTCCGTCGCGTGTTCGGTCGATGCCGAAAGTGACGACCAGTATCTACCGGTCGAGGGAATGGAAAGAGTTTGCGGCTGATGTGAAGCGTGAGCGCGGCAGCAAGTGTGAGCGTTGCGGGTCAACAAACCGTGTCATTGCCGATCACATCAAAGAGCTGAAAGACGGCGGTGCGCCGTTCGATCGCAGCAACATCGAGTTGCTTTGCCACGCGCACCATCAGCAGAAAACAGCAGAAGCAAGAAAGCGTCGCGCAACCGGGATCGCCTGACGGATAGGCAGGGGGTGGGTCAATCTCTGGATCAACCCCCGACGTTCTACCGGTGATGCTGTCACGCGGAGATTTTTTTCCGATGGACCAAGATTTTGACCTGTTCGGCAACCCGTTGGTGACAGCACCGAAAAAGGCCGGTCGCCCGAAGCACCAAAAGTCGGCGGAAATAGAGAATAAAATCAAGATGTTGCTCACCTTCGGTTGGAGCAATGAGCGGATTGCACGGGCCGTTGGGATCTCACAGCCGACCATGCGCCGGAATTATTTTCAGGTGCTCAAACTGCGTGAGTTCCAGCGCGACATGATGACAGCGGCCAAGGCCATGAAGCTTTGGGAGCTGGGTATGTCCGGCAATGTTGGAGCCTTCAAGGAATTTGAGAAACTGCTTGATCGCAACGACATGATGAAACTCGACGCGGATCTTCGAGCCATGCAGACGGAGCCACCTGCCGATGACAGCGACGACGATGCGCCGCGCAAACTTGGCAAGAAAGAACAGGCGCAGGCAGATGCGGAGCGCGCCATGTCAGACGGCGGCGATTGGGGCGCGGACCTGGCGTTTCGGGGTGCCGTGAATTGAACGCCGCTGCGCAGATCAAAGATCCGGGTTCGTGGTCGACCGCATGCCCGGATTGGAAAAAGCGGATTGTGAGCCGCGAGCCGCTGATTCCGGACCTACCACTTTTCACCGATGAGGCGGAACGTGCGCTGCGTGTCTTCAAGCGGCTGCGGGTTCCTGACATCATCGGCACGCCCACTTACGGCGATGTTTGTGATGAATGGGTGTTTTCTCTTGTCCGGGCAATCTTCGGATCTTTCGACGTCAAAACGCGGCGTCGCATGTTGCGCGAGTTCTTCCTGTTGGTGCCAAAGAAAAACGGTAAGTCCTCGATCGCGGCTGCCATCATGGTCACGGCAGCAATCTTGAACATCAGGCCAGAAGCGGAGTTGTTGCTGATCGCGCCGACAAAGAAGATTGCGGAAATCGCTTACAAGCAGGCAATCGGAATCATTCGTCTCGATCCTGAACTGGACAAGGTGTTCCATCCGCAGACCCACCAGAAGACAATTACGCACCGGGTCTCCAACGCGGTCATCATCATCAAGGCAGCGGAAGCGGATGTTATTACCGGCTCCAAAGCGACTTTCATTCTGATCGACGAAACACACGTGTTCGCAATGAAGTCCAAGGCGGCAGATGTCTTCGTTGAAATCAGGGGATCACTTGCAGCTCGACCAGATGGTTTTTTGCTGCAGATCACGACGCAGAGCAAAGCGCCACCCGCCGGTGTTTTCAAAGAAGAGTTGGACATTGCCCGGCAGGTTCGTGACGGCGAGCTTGATCTGCCATTGCTTCCAATTCTCTATGAGTTGCCGTTTGAAGTTGCCAATGACAACGGCTGGCGTGACCCGAAGACCTGGGGGATGGTCAACCCAAATCTCAACCGGTCTGTCGATGAAAGGTTTCTGCGCGATGAGCTGACCAAGGCAGAAGCCAAAGGAATGGCGGCGCTTCTCCTGTTTGCCTCACAGCACCTGAACGTTGAAATCGGTCAGTCTCTTGGCGGTTGGCGCGGGTCGCACTATTGGGCAAAGCAGAAGCTGCCCGAATTGGCTGACTTGGATATCCTGTTGGAGAAATCCGAAGTCGTCACAATTGGTATCGATGGCGGCGGGCTCGACGATCTGCTCGGCCTGGCTGTGCTCGGGCGCCACAAGGAAACGCAGAATTGGCTTTGCTGGGCTCATGCCTGGGCGCAGCGCGATGTGCTTTTGATCCGCAAGGAAGTTGCACAATCGCTCACCGATTTTGAAAACGCCAAGGAACTGACCTTTTGCGATGACGCGACCAGCGACATTGAGGGTGTTTCGGAGATCTGCCAGCGGGTCCTTGAAAGTGGCTTGCTTCCAGAAAAGTATGGTGTTGGCCTCGATCCGATGGGCGTTGCGGCCCTTGTTGATGAGCTGGCGCGGTGCGGCATCGGCGGCGACCTTGTTACCGGTGTCAGTCAGGGTTACCGGCTTTCCTCGGCGGTCTGGGGTATTGAGCGCAAGTTGAAAGACGGCACGCTTTGGCATGGCGGTCAGGGGCTCTTGTCATGGAGTGTCGGCAATGCGCGCGCCGAGCAGCGCGGCAATGCGGTTTTGATCACCAAAGAGACGGCAGGCAAAGCCAAGATTGACCCGCTGGTCGCTCTTTTCAACGCAGTCAAACTGATGGAAGTCGGCCCGGTCGCGGCCGGGTCTTCCGCATCCTGTCCGTGGGATGACCCGGACTTTTCCCTGGTGGCATGATGAAATTATTCGGACTTGGACGCAGGCGAGAAAAGCGTGCGGCGACGATCGAAAATCCGACCGTCAAAGTCAGCTCGGAAAACTTCCTTGAGTTCTTTGGTCTGTCGGGCGGCGGTGTTCCGCATGTCACGATCGAAACCGCACTCAAAGTGCCAGCTGTTCAGGCGGCAGTTTTGTTTCTGTCTCGCACGCTTGCAACGGTTCCGTTGCAGGTGTTCAAGCGCGACGAAAGCGGGCCTAAACGTCTCAGCGGTAAGCTGCAGACGATCTTGGAAGAAAACCCGAATGATGAAATGGATACGTCGAAATTGCGGCGTTATCTTTGGGAGCAGGTTTTTACCGGTGGCCGTGGCCTTCTTTGGATCGAGCGAAGCGGAAGCGCCGTCGAAGCTCTCTGGCCGATGGACCCGACGCAGGTCAGTGTGCGCCGCGAGGGCTTGAAGCTCTTCTACTTCTTTGATGGGCGGCGGTATCCGGCCAGCGACGTCATCGACATACCGTTCATGTTGAAGCCGAACGGCGTCCAGCATCGCGGCCCTATCGCGCTTGGCGAAAGGGCAATTCAGCTTGCCCTTTCAATGAATGATTACGGGTCAAACTTCTTTGCCGGTGGCGGAATTCCGCCCCTCGCAGTCGAAGGACCAATGCCGGCCAACGCAGAAACAATGCGCCGCGCCATTGATGACATCAAACGCGCCATTGATGTTGCTCGCGAGAGCGGAAAACCGATGTTCCAGATGCCGCCGGGATACAAGATCAGTCAGATCGGTTTCGATCCCGAAAAGGGGCAAATGACCGAAGCGCGTCTGTTTCAGGTTCAAGAAATTGCTCGCGTCTATCAGATGCCGCCCAATTTCCTACAGGACCTCAGCCGCGCCACCTTCTCGAATGTCGAGCAAAATGACTTGCATCTGGTCAAGCACCTCGTGGCGCAATGGTGCACGGCACTTGAGGGTGAATTGAACCTGAAATTGTTCGGCCGGATGAATGGCAAACGGTTTGTGCGTCACGATCTCGACGGATTGCTGCGTGGCGATTTCAAAAGCCTGATGGAAGGTCTGGTGCGCGGTGTCCAAGGCAGTGTTCATACGCCAAACGAGGCGAGGGAGCAGCGCGGCTTGCCGAAAGTGAACGACGCGGCAGCGGATCTGCTGCATATCCAGGGCGCTACGGTACCGCTTGGGACGTCCGCCGGAAAAGATCAAAACCTTTCTTCAGAAAACGAGGGTGACAATGACGGGGAAGCCTGAAACCGAAACGCGGTGCGTGGTTCGAGCTGTTGAGTCCCGTGCTGATGATGATGGAAAAATGACCGTTGCCGGGTATGCGGCGGTCTTCAATGAAGAGGCCGACATAGGTGGCTGGTTCATTGAGACGGTTGCGCCTGGAGCTTTTGATCGTTCCATCAAAGAGCATGACGTCAGAGCGTTTTTTGACCATGACATGGGGCGCGTCCTAGGCCGCAAGTCATCTTCCACCTTGCGGCTTGAAGAGGACAGCAAAGGTCTTTCCGTTGAAATTGACCTGCCGGACACGTCAGACGGCCGCGATGTCAAAACGCTGATCGAGCGCGGGGACATTTCCGGGATGTCTTTTGGATTTCGGGTGACAAAGCAGGAATGGGACGAAACCGGAGAAGTGCCGAAACGTACGATCCTTGACGTTGATCTCTTTGAAGTATCGATCGTGTCAATGCCCGCCTATGACGGAACCAGTGTCGCAATGCGCTCTCTTGAAGCTGCGCGCAGCGAACGCAAGCAACAGAATTTCAGCGCGGCGCAGCGTCGTTTGCGCATGAAAATGGACCTGGACATGAAAGTCCGGAGTAAAGCCTAGGGCGCGCGCCTGAAGGCCCAATTTCCAAAACTTGTGAAAATGGAGAAGGCATCATGCCGAGTAATCGCATTGTCGAGCTGCGCGAAAAACAATCGCAGCTTGTTGCCGAGGCGCGCGAACGTCTCGACCAGATCACCAATGAAACCGATGAGGCGCGGGCGAAAGAGCTGGAAGAGCAGCACGACGCCGCAATGGCTGAACACGACAGGATTGAAGGTCTTCTCGAGCGAGAGGAAGAGTTGGCCGACAAAGAAGCGCGGTTGCAGGAACGGCGCGAGCGTGAACGGCCACTTACAGATGTCAGCGGCAACGGGGTCGACACTCCGGATGAAGGCGCTGAAGTCACCTATCGCAGCGCATTCGCGAAAGTGGTTTGTGGTGTCGCGCCGTCGGATCTAACTTCGGAAGAACGCCAGGTCTTGCGTCAAGGCATGACAAAGTTTGAGGCGCGCACACAGGTTGGTTCCTCAGATGCCGCCGGTGGCTTCACCGTTCCGGAAGAGCTTGCGAACGTCATTATCCGCACAATGAAAATGTGGGGACCGATGTATGACGAAGCGGTTGCTACAGAAATGGTGACCGGCTCGGGCAATCCGATTCCGATGCCGACAGTGGACGATACGGCGAATGAAGCGGCGGCCCGTACTGAAGGCAATGACGTTGCCGATGACAACAGCGGGGACGTGACCTTCGGCCGGAAAGTGCTGAATGCCTATTCGTTCAATACGCCGTTTATCAAGTGGTCTTGGGAATTGGACATGGACTCCATTTTCAACATGGAGAACCTGCTTGGTGATTTGCTTGGTGAGCGGCTTGGTCGTATTGCCAACCGGCAACTGACAACCGGAAGCGGCAGCAATGCGCCAAACGGTATCGTTACGGCGGCGGGTGCTGGCCTGACGGCTGCAGCAACGAGTGCCCTGACTTTTGATGAGATCATCAGCCTTGAGCATTCCGTTGATCCTGCTTACCGCCGGGCGCCAAAAGTGCGTTACATGCTGAATGACAATACGCTCGAAGCGGTGCGCAAGTTGAAGGACGGCCAAGGAAACTATCTTTGGCAAAAAGGCGATGTCCGCGCGGGTACGCCGGATCTTTTAAATGGTCGTTCTTATTCGATCAATCAGCACATGGCTGACCTCGGCGCGAGCAACGTGCCGCTGATATTCGGCGACTTTGGCAAGTACTACGTTCGGAAGGTGGGTGCGCCGGTTGTCGGAGTACTTCGCGAGCGTTTTTGGCCGCAGGTAGGCATTGCGGGTTTGATCCGTTTCGACGGTGAGCTTGGCGATGCTGATGCCGTCAAAAAACTCACGATGGCTGCAGTCTAAGGACTTTCGGTTTTCGAAGGCAGGCGCTCTTTTGAGCGCCTGCTCTGTGAACCGAAAAGGAGACCCGAATGCCCTGGCTCAAAATGTTGACCCCAATGGCAGGTAAAAACTTCTCGTTGTCCATTGGCGACAAGACAGACCGTTTCAACGCAAAAGAAGCCAAGCGATTGGTTGAGGCGGGTTTGGCTGAAAAGACAACCAAACGCGACGATAGCCTTGTAGCTGTGAAAGAGCAGCTCAAAAAGGCGACCGCAGAGCGGGACGCGTTGAAGAAAACTGTCGGATCGCTTCAAGCCGAAATCCATGCATTGAAGTTGAAGTCTGTGCCTACTGGCAATGAGCAGGCCGTCCAGTCAGCCGCTCCGGAGACGCGCAGCTAATGTGGTATGCGCCGACCGTGATAACTGCGGCCAGTGGCTTGGTTGTAAGTCTAAGTGATGTCAAAGCTCGGTTGCGTGAAGATGCAAGCGACGAAGACGCGCTTATTCAAGACCTGATCTCGGAGGTCACGCGTGCGGCGGAAAGCTACTGCAACATCTATCTGCAGCAACGCACAGTCGATGTGCTCTGTGATGATTGGGGCGATCTTTGCCGGTTGCCTGTTGGGCCGCTTGCATCGGACGCCGTTCAGTCGATTTCCTATGTCGATCCAGACGGTGTTTCGCAAACGCTCGATGCCGCAGCCTACGAGCTGCGTTTGAATGGCCTGGACGCCGAAATTCGACTACCTGTCGGGGCTTCTTGGCCAAGCATAGAAACCGGGTCTCGTGTGACTGCCCGTCTTCAGGCCGGGTACGCGGAATTGCCTCTTGACGTGCGCCTTGCGCTTTACGAGCAAATTGCAACGCGGTTTGAGCATCGCGAGGCAGGAAAAATGGGCGGCCTGACAGGCTGGGAAAACCTTCTTGTAAACTATCGGCGTGGCGTCTGATGCGCATTGCGAGGCGAAACGAGCGCGTGACGTTTCAGGTGGCGGCGGAAGTGTCAGACGGTGGCGGTGGGTTTGACGTCACCTGGGGCGGTGACGTGACTGTCTGGGGTGCGTTCTTTCCAGAGTTCGGGCGTGAGAAGGTGCAAGGCGGGCGGATCGAAGCGCCGGTCGGGGGCACTTTAAATGTGCGCTATTCTTCCGATGTCATCGGTTTTGCCTCTGATGCGCGCGTGTTGATTGATGGTGAGCCTTACAACATCCGTTCTGTCACAAATCCCGATCAGCGGAAAAAAGACCTTGAATTCGTGGTCGAGCGCGGGGTCGCAACCTGATGGCTGACGGCATTTCAATGAATGTGCGCGGATTGAACAAGTCCATGAAGCGCATTCGGCAGGTTGCTCCGAATGTCGATCGTGAATTGGACAAGATGCAGGAAAAGTCAGCGCACGAATTCGTTGCCTTTGCTCAAGGTGTTGCCCCTGTGCGAACAGGGGACTATCGCGACTCTATCAATGCGAAACGTGTAACTGATACTGAAGTTGGCGCGACGCGTTCGTTTTCCCTCGGGGCCGTCAAGGCCGGTTCCAAGGTCGTCAGTGCGTGGGGGATCTTCGCGGACTGGATCTGGCACTTTCTTGAATTCGGTACGGTGGACACAGCCGCGCAGCCGCACATGCTGCCGCTGCTTCGTTTGTTGAAAAAACGCGTCGGCGGGCGCATGCGCCGAGCCGTGAACAAGGCGGTCAAGGACGCGCTGAAGTCGTGACAAGTTACGTCTGGCCGCTACAACAGGCGGTATATGCCGCACTTGTGGCCGCTGCGCTTCCCCATGTGGTGAAGATTGTCGATCACCGGATCGAGCGTCCTAAGGCAAACGATTTCCCGTATGTGCAGATCGGTGAAGACGGGCAATCGCTGCAAGATGACGTCAGCTGTGCGGATGGATCGCAGGAAATCCTGAACCTGCATACGTGGTCGCGGTCGCGTGGGCAGAAGCAAATCAAAGAGATTATGGGCGCCATTCATGGCGCTCTTCACAATACGGCGCTGACCGTTTCCGGTCTGGTGTCGTGTCACGTGTTCGTTGAAAGCGGACGCATTCTGGACGATCCGGACGGGAAAACCCGGCACGGCGTCACAACCCTTCGGATCTATTGTCGAGAGGCTTGAATCATGGCTAGCAAAGGTCGTTTGCTGCTCCTGAAAATCGGAGATGGTGCGACGCCAACGGAAGCGTTCACCAATGGCTGCGGGTTCCGTGCCCGCAATTTCACAATCAACAACAATATCGTGGACACCACGACGCCGGACTGTGCGTCTCCGGGAAACACCGTCACTTATTCCGGCGACTATGGCATCCAAACAGTCACGTTTTCCGGGTCAGGTGAGAGTTCCGAAGATGTGCAAAATTTGCTCCTGATGAATGCGACGCGCCAGCAATCCGCACAGAATATTCAGGTTGTCGTGCCAGGCTGGGGGATGTTTGAAGGTGCGGCGCTGATCGGCAGCTTTGAATTTTCCGGTGAAGTCGAAGGAACCATGGAATTTTCTTGCGAGATCACCATGACTGGCGCAATTACGTTCACGGCTGAAACATGAGGAAGCCGAACAAATCGCGTGGCGAAGTCGCTGTGACGGTGGCGGGTGAGAAACTTATCTTGTGCGCCACCATGGAAAACCTTGATCAGCTTGAGCAGGTAACGGGCGGTCTGGGGCTTGTTGAGTTGATGAGGCAGATTGGCGGATGCCATGGGTCAACTCTTAAAGCCGGTCTCGTGTCTCTTTCGATTGAAGGTGACCCGGAAAAGGCCTGGAACGGCCAGGTGGGCGCCGCTGAGTTTCCGAAAATCCAAGAAGCCGTTCAATCCGCGATTGTCCCGGATCTGGGGGGAAACGCGGAAGCCGAGGTGGAGAGCCGCTCGTAAGCTTTCCGCTTCGGCGCTGGTACAAAACGTCAGTTGCCCTTGGTTGGCGCCCTATCGATTTCTGGTCGTCAAGCCTGGTGGAGTTCTTCCTGGCGATTGAAGGGCACAATGAGCTGCACAGTGATGTTGGTACATCCAGCTTTACCGAAGAAGAGCGGGCCGAAGTTGAACGGCTAAAGGCAAGATATGGCAGACAATACTGAAAAACTGGTGCTTTTGATGGAGGCGCAGAACAAGGATGTTCTGCGTAAGATCAATCAGATTGAGCGATCGTCCAAGAAGTCCTTTAACAACGCGAGAAAGCCCTTGCGTTCGTTTAACCGCGACATGAAAGCAGCCGCCAACAGCGCTCGTGGACTTGCAGCCGCATTCGCTGGCGGTTTTTCCGGTGTGTTGATCGGTGGTGGAATTGCAAGTTTGCCTGGCATCGTTCGGGATGTTGTTGGTGAAGCGTCGAAGCTCGGCAAGGTTGCGGACAAAGTAAATCTGACGACTGACGCGCTTCAGCGTCTGCGATACGGTTTAGAGTTGACGGGCGTTGGCGTCAATCAAACCGATACCGCCTTGCAAAGATTCGCCAGGCGTGTTGCACAGGCCGCCAATGGCAGCGGAGAGCTGTTCGAAATCTTGCGGCAGAACAACCTTGCGCTTCGCAATCAAGACGGGTCAATGCGTTCTCAGATCGAAATACTGAGAGACTACGCAGATCTGATTAATAGGGCGGGCTCGGAGCAAGAGCAGCTCTTGCTTGCTTTTAAGGCGTTCGATACCGAGGGTGCAGGCTTCGTCAATGGGTTGAAAAACGGAGCGGTAGGGCTTGATATCCTTATGCAGAAGGCTGACGACGCAGGCGGTGTCTTGGATGAAAGCATTGTCCGCGAAGCTGAGCGAATTGACGATGCTTTTGCAGGTCTCTGGCGAAACTTTGAAATCAACGCAAAGAGCGCCATTCTATCTGCGACTCGGGGAATTTCTGACCTCGTTGCGCTGGTCCAAAACTCAGATTTTGTTCAGTGGCTAAATCGTGTCGAAAACATAGGTCGTGAAGCTGAGGTCAAAGCGTCTATCGATGTTTTGCGAGATGCGGGCGCTGCAGAGTCCGCGCTTCAAGGGCTGCAGCACAACGTTGACATCCTTAAAGACAAAATCCCTCACAACGAGAAGATTGGTTTTGACACTGCGGAGGCGGAGGAAAAGCTCGACAAGCTGATCAGTAAAGTGAACGCGCTGAAGACCAGCCCTGCAGGTCTTGCGAACGTTGACCCTTCGCTTTTACCCGTCGACCAAAAAGACGGCGAGGCTACGGAGAGGCCGCCGCGCGTACCGGGACGCAAACCCGCTGTACGCAATTTCACTGTGGTTCCGACAGGTGGAAGTGGCCGCAATGTCGAGGACCGGCAAGCGGATTCCGTAAAGCGCCTCATTGCGGCATTGGAGCTTGAAAGGGACGCGATAGGGCGGACCGCTGTAGAGCAACGGTTGATGAACGAAATTGCGCGCGCTGGTGCTGGTGCGACCGATGCGCAGAAAGAACAGATTCGTGCTCTCGTAACCGAAATCGAAAGTGCGGAAAGTTCGCAGCGCGCGCTGACGGAGGCGACGCAGTTCTTTCAAGGGCAGGCAATGACGGCCTTTGGAACGATCACCAGTCAGATAAATACAGGTAACGCAGCGCTCGACCGTTTTCTTTCAACGCTGATCGAAGCCAGTGCGCAAGCAGCCTTTTTTGGTCAGGGTCCTCTTGCCGGGAAGTTCGGCGGCGGTGGCGGCGGGCTGCTTGGTGGTGTCGGAAAGCTGTTTGGCGGGTTCTTTGCTGATGGCGGTCATCTGGGCGCGGGCAAATACGGCATTGCTGGGGAGGCCGGACCGGAGCTGATCAAGGGGCCGGCGAATGTCGTGCCGATGTCAAAGGCTGGCGGGTCGACAACAACCATCGTCAAGGTGGTGCCGTCCGACATGTTTGACGTCATCGTCGATGGCAAGGCTCAGCAAGCAGCGGCAACCGGCTATGCTATGGCCGCGAATGACATGTCGCGAAACTTCTCATCGTACCAGCAGCGCAATCAAGTGAATAAGGGCACCTGATGACGCTGACGACGTATCTGGATTGGCCACGCTGTCTTCTGCCAGCGCGGCATTTCGATCGTGGTTTGACGCCACAATCGGCAGGCGGCAATCAGCTGTCGCTGTCAGGCCGGTTGAACAATGGCGGTGTGCCGGGTTTCGGGATCTGGAAACCGCGGTTCGTGGAAACGCCGGTTCACAGGTACCGCGACAGTTTCATCGCCATTGAAGGCCAGGTGCTTGGCCGGGCGCTGCCGGTCATGGTGCCTTACTATCACAACGGGTTCTATCCCAAGGCGTCGGAGCCGGAAGACGTCCCGTTTTCTGATGACGCGACGTTTTCCGATGGTTCGGAATGGCTGTCATCCGGTACGCATGTGGTTGTCAAAACCTTTGCTGCTGCTGGCGCTGCACAGTTGACGGTTACCAAAATTGCGTGCGGGACAATCCAGACCGGTCACGTGTTTTCTATTGGCTTGCATCAATATCAGGTTCGATCGGTCGTCGACGACCAGACAGACAGTGAAGCCACGCTCCTGATTGCACCGGAGTTGCGAACTGACGTTTTGCCGCGTGATGAAGTCGATTTCGTCTTTCCGGCCGTCAAATGCCGGTTGATTGATCCGTCCGTTTTGTCTGTTTCCTGGCAATTCAATCAGTGGGCGTTCCCGACGATTGAGTTCATCGAAGACACATCCCCGACGATCAGCTGACGGTGTAGCGGATGGGTATTTACAACGAAGAGCAGATTGCGGTTTTGGCCACGCAGAAAGCCCGTGCGGCGCGTGCTTGGGAGGTCAGGTTTGCCAGCGAAACGCTTTACATCTGGAACGGCAATGTCGATCGCAAGCTGCATGATGACAACACCTATCAGGGTTTGCGTGGTCAGCTGACAGCGCCGGATTTCTCATTCTCGGGCAAGGCGGAAAATGAAACCGGATTGTTTCAGATCCGGGGTCTGCCTGGCGAGATCGAAGAAATGATCTGGGATGAAAAGGCGGAAGTGTTCGGCCGCTATATCATCGAGCATTTCATGCTGCTGACGGCCGATGATCTGACGCTGGTTGGTCCGGCCGTGCTTTCGCAGATTTACGTCATGCGCGGTGTTCAATCTGATCAGGAAGGCGCAACGGCGCAAGGTCAGCCGAACTACACTTTGAACCTGATGGTGGAAAGTCTCTTCAGTCAACGATCGGAAGCCGGATTCGGACGTTACACGCAGGCCGACCAAAAGGGTCGTTATCCGTCATCGAATGACAAGATGTTCAACTATGTGCCGATCCTGGCGCGCGGCAAGACAATTCAGCTGGTCTAGTGACAACACTTGACGACTATTTCGCGCAAGCAGCCCCTTGCGACTATGTCCGCAATGACTGTTGCGCTTTCCCAGGTGGTTGGGTCTGGGCGCAAACGGGAATTGATCCCGTTGCGGAATGGCGCGGGCGGTACCAGTCCGAAGCCGAGGCGTTGTCTTTCGTCGAAGAATGTGGCGGGGTTCCGCAAATCATGGACAAGGGATTGAAGCGCGCAGGTATGAAACGCACACGTGCGCCACGTGATGGCGATGTCGGGTGCGTTGCGATTGATGGTGTGGCGGTCGGCGCGATCATGAAAAGCGGCCTTTGGTGGGTGCTCGGACCACAAGGCAAATTCCCTGTGCGCAGCGCGCGCCTTTTGAGAGCCTGGACTTTCTAGAATGCCTCCTGTTGTTGCTGCTGTCGGCGCTTTTGTCGGCGGCCTTTCTGCTGCGGCCGGTGTCGGCGGCGCGCTGTCTCTTGCCGGATTGGCGGCAGGTGGGGCTTATGCGACTGGTGCGTCTATCGGCTTTGCCATTGGCGGGTTCATCACGGCGATAGGCGGTGTTGGCACGCTGGTGTCACTCGGGCTTGGCGTTGCCTCTTTGGCCTTCGGGCGTACGTCTCAGCCAAGTGTTGCGCCTGCCGCTCTGCCGTCGTCTCAAACCCAGATATCGCGCGCGGCCGTCGGGTATCGGCGCAAAGGCTGGGGCAAGTTGCGGGGCGGTGGTCATCTGGTCTTCCAGTCAGTCAAGGCCAACACAACAGTTTTTCCGGGGCAGAGCGGCAACAACATGTCGATGGTTGTTGCTGTTGCCGATGGTCCGGTCAATGCCATTACCAACTGGTACATTGACGGATCGGAAGTTCAAGTTGATGGCAGCCTGAATGTCACCACGTCGCAATATTCAGGCAAAGCCAAATTTGCTTATCGGCTTGGCACAGACAGCCAGACGGCGTTTTCAGAGCTGACCAGCGAATTCGGCGGCGAAGTTGACAGCGACTGGCGCGGGTTGGGAACCGCAATGATCCTGGCGCGGTTCCTGTGCGACAACAATACGTTCAACATGATCCCGAATGGCATTCGGACTGAAATCAGTGCGGTCGCCGAATATTCAACGGTCTATGATCCGCGCGATGCCTCAACCGCCTATTCTGCGAACGCGGCGCTTGTCATCCGCGATCAGCTGACAGCGGGGCCACTCGAAAATGGTCACAACATCCCCGTCGAGTTCATAGACGATGATCACGAAACTTACGGGTTCAAGGCGCAAGCCAACCTTGCGGATGTTCAAGTTGATGGGCCGGAAGCGACGACGCGGGCGCAGTGGGAACTGCACGGCTGGAACAATTACGGGGAGACGCCAGCAGCCACCTTGCAGCGCATGTTCGAAAGTTGTGACACGCGCCTGGTTCTGACATCAAACGGCAAGATCGGCCTTGCGCTTGGTGGGTGGATCGAGCCGACGGTCACGTTGACCGGCGACCACATCACGAAGCTCAAACGTACCGAAGGCAAGTATGAGGCCGATCAGGCGACGGTGATCAAAAGCCGGTACCTGTCACCCGCGCATGGCTATATCGAGCAAGACGCGATCGAATATGAGCACGCCAGTTTTGCGGAGCTTGGCCGCAAAGTTAAGTCGCTCGATTTCATCATGGCCGCAGATCACGGCCAATGCCGTCACCTGCAAAAGATCGGTGCGGGGCGGATCAACACGCCGACCAGCCTGGAAGTGCGCACGAATATCTACGGTCTTGCGATCCTCGGCGAACGCTATATCAGCGTTCGCTATGGCGACATAGACAGCAGCTTTGAAATAGTCGGCGACCCTGTCATGACCTTTGATCAGGAAGGGGTTGTTAATGGTGTCGAGTTCGCCGCGATCGCACTGACGCAGGCCGAAGTCACCTATGACGAAACGACGGAAGGTGTTGCGCCGCCCGAAGTGCAGCCCGACCCTGACAATGATCTGACGCCGGATGCGCCGACGCTTGCGGTATCGGTGACCGATGCGACTGCGACGTGCTCGATCTCAGGTCAGTCAAATGCCAATTACCATGTCGTTCGCTATCGTGTGGACAACGAAGATATTCCTCAGACTTACGGCAACTATGCATACGCGACCATGGAGCCGGGTGTAACGGCAATCGATATCCCACTTGCGGCTACAACAAGGTACCAGTTCCAAGTCAAGGCCGTAACGGCGTCGGGGCTGCAATCCCCCTATGAGCCAAATCCGGCGATCGATCGCACGACCAGTTAACTGCTGGTCATGTTGAGCTTTCGATAGCTGAGACGAGTTCCTCCACAATTTAACGGATGTGGCAATGTCTACTTCTAACTATGACATCGACGTAATATTGCGTGATCATATCACACAGGGGGATAGTGGGTCGGGTCCACACAAGCCCTTAAAGTCTCAATTGAGAGCCTATCTAAAATCCGTCGAGACGGGGACGCTTGACCGCTACAACTCAAAGGTTGACGTTGAGAATAATGAAGTTCGTTCGAGCGTACTTTCCGTACTAACTCACGGTTACACTGCGGCTGGTGATGGTGGCGGGGCTTTGTACAAGAGAGTCGACGCCGAGCCGAGTCACCCTGGTAAATTCAGGTCTGCTGATAGATATCTCACTGACGGCGGCACGGACGCCACAAATGGTGGTTGGTGGGAAATAGATGAGCGCATCACCACGCCAAAGATGTATGGTGCGATTGGGGATGGGGTTAACGATGACACGGTAGCACTTCAGGACTGCATCACATCTGGCCGTTTCATCGATCTGACCGGCGGTATCTATCGGATCACCGACACAATTCAAGTCGCAGTTAGCAAGTCAAAGATCTTTTCTGCGGCACTGACAACGCTGCAAGGGTTTGCTGTTCGGCAAGGTGCAATCTTGGTCGATAATCCCAGCATTGGCATCGCGCTCAATTGCACATCAACGGGAACCATATTCGAAAATATCTATATTTACTCGGCTGCGCAGATCACTGCAGAGGCGATTCATTTCGACCGTTCGGCGGGCTCTTCTTCGGATCGGGACCATCGCGTGATCGGCGTCTCCATAGTCAATTTTTCGACATGCATCAAGATGATCGGGCGTGGCTTGCATGTGAAGGATTGTCAGTTCTCGACGGCCACATTCGGGGTTGTACTAGATTGGCCTGCAAGCTGGACACCGAACGGCGCCGGTAATGATACGACAATCACCGCTGGTCGGTCTTACGTGATTACCAATAACCTGTTTCATGATTGCGACAATTGGGTCACGAATGAAGGCACGGAAAATCCTCAGAACATCCGCAGCGTCGTTGTGTCCGGGAATCTCGGAGATCTGGGGGGGTGCATTTTTCGAGGTGTGCTTGTCGATGGTGCAATCAGTGGCAACATCTGCAATCTGAGTGACTATGTCTATACAATGCGGATCAACGACGGCAGCCGGAATAGCGCAATATCCGGTAATGTCATGGGCGGTCTAAATGAAGGTGGCGAGGGTAATCAGCCAAATCACTGCGTCTACATGACACCGGAAACTATCGGCATCAAAAACATTGCTTTTACTGGAAACGTGTTCGGTCCAACGCACCAAGGGTCTATCAGAATAGACGGCGATGCAGCCACGACAAATATTTCCTTTGTAGGCAACACATTTCAGCAGCCGGGGTTGGATGGTTTCTCGCCAATCTATCTTGAAGGTGTCGTGTCCGGGGCGAAAGATTTATCTCTCATTGCAAACACGTTCGATCTGACGGGCTCTGCCGCCGCTACAATCATCGGCGGCGACAACAATGCCCTGATCCGTGTCCTCTACACAAACAACAGTGTGCAGAACAATGCGATTCCGGTCGCGCAGAGCAACGTCATTGTCTACCAAGACGGGCCTGCGCTTGGCATGGCGGAGTATGTGCACACTGTCTATTCAGCTCGCGGAGGAAGCAGTTGGGTCGCAGGTGATACGGTTGTCGGGGGGCATGTTGTCTACTCGGCCGATACCTCGGGCCCTGGTGCTGGTATCGTCGGCGGATACAAAATCCTTGCTGGTGATACGACGCTGAACTCGACCATCATGCGCCTTCTTGCCAAGGACTCATCAGGTGTCGACCATCCAACCGTCGACATAACCACCAGCTATATGCGTCCTGTGTTTTCCAATGAAATGAGTTGCGGGTCCTCCAATCGGCTTTGGACCGCTGTTTATGCAACGAATGGTACGATCCAAACATCTGACGAGCGGCTTAAAGACTTCGATGCGCGGCCATTGGGCGAACAATCTGCTGTAATTGCTGCTGCAAAGAAGATTTCTTTCAGGTCTTACCGATGGATAGATGATGACGGCAAGACCCACTTCGGTGTCAGCGCACAGGCCGTCATGGAGGCGTTCGCCAGTTTTGGCCTGGACGCTCTTGAATATGGTCTGGTCCGCGAAGAGGGCGGCTCGTTTTTTGTTTCCTACACAGAGCTTCTGGCGCTCAAGCTTGCTGCTCTAGAGACTGATGACCGTCCAGCGCACTGACCTCTACTGCAGTTACTACCCACCCACACTAGAGAACCGGTAAAGACATGCCGGAATAGGTGAAACATGGCACTTGCTACATTCGAGCGGGTGAAACCGCTGCTACTTGCCCATGAAGGCGGGTACTCTGGTGACCGTCACGATCCGGGGAACTGGTCAAGTGGCAAGGCCGGTGTTGGCCGTCTCATCGGCACGAACTACGGCATCGCAGCTCCAACTCTAATTGCCAACCGTTCGGGGCATGTTGAGGCGGACGATATGAAGAACCTCACACGAGACGAGGCGATTCGCATCTACAAGGCCCAATACTGGGACACCGTGCGCGGTGATGACCTTCCAATGGGTGTTGACTATTGCATCTATGACTATTCGGTGAATTCGGGGCCGGGGAGGGCGTCCAAGGAGTTGCAGCGAGTCGTTGGGGCGATTGCCGATGGTGTGATTGGACCCGCCACAGTAAAGGCAGTGGCAACTTGCGGGAAGTCCTCGTCCGAGATCATTGACGAAATCTGTGACCGCCGCTTGGCCTTCATGAAGCGTCTCCGGGTCTGGAGACGATATAAGAACGGTTGGTCACGCAGAGTTTCTGATGTTCGCATGAAGTCGAAGCAGTTTGTGATGGACTACCCGGTCACCGACTATGACAGCGAAGAGATTGTTCCGGTTCCGAAGGCCAAGCCAGAAGACAAAAGCGGTTGGAAAGCCTGGAAGACGCCCGACGCGATCACGAAGGGTCTAGGTGCCTTCTCTGGCCTTGGTGCAATCCTGAGCGGAACGGGACCTATCCAATGGGCATTCGCAATTGCATTTGTCATCGCCGCACTGGTTGGGGCGTATCTGGCCGTGCAGCACTTCAAGGACTCTGACTGATGTTCGGCCTTGGCAAGCTCCAGCTACTTGCGATCAGCGTGATTGCGGGTCTGGTTCTCACGAGCGGTGTCTATTGGAAAGGTCGTTTTGATGGCATCTCTTACGAGCGGCGCAAAACCCTTCAAACCACAATAAACCAGCTCAAAGAAAGGGCTGAGACAGATGCAGAAATTAGCGACATGGATATTCCTGAGCTGTGCGGCCTTCTTGGTGGTAGCGTGCGAGACGACGGGGAATGTGAGTGATGGTACTGGTTATTCCAAACTCACACCAAACGCATCCACACGAAAACATGTCCTGAAGAACGACTTGCCTTTTGCTCGGCAAGTCGCGGCTCACAACAGTCAGTGCGCTAAGGACGCGGGCTGTCAATGAGCGGTGTGGATTCTGGCGACGTTTGGCTCATTGGGATAGCGCTAACAGCTGTCGCCGCCGTAGGCGGAGTTCTGGCCCGAGACAGGGCTCAGGCACGGCAACAGCGGGACGCAGAGAATAAACTTCACGACCGTATCAGCCGTGTCAAAGAAGAGGTGTTGCAGGAAGTGAAGGTGCTTCGTGCGGACTTCACTGATTACAAGTTATCCGTGGCGCGTGAATATGCGTCTGTCGATCATTTGAAGGAAGTTGAAAGTCGGTTGGTGGATGCCATCGAGAAACTGACCGCAAAGTTAGAAACTATGCCGACGCGATTGGCGGCCGAAATCAAGCAGTCTTTGGGCAATGGTCCCTAAATCAAGGGGCCTTCCTGGTTAAATGTCTCGCCAGTCTTTCAGGCGGCGATATTGACGGTGTGAGGTGTAGAGAGGGTCTGGTGCTTTTTTGCCTGCACACTGGCCTCCGTCTTCCTGCCATTCATCATCGGTCAGGCATTCGTCGGTTGCCCTGATTATTTCGCCCTCTTCGAGTCGCCTGTATCTGCTGTCCCAAGTCATGTCAGGGGCCTCATTGTTCGGAATTGAGTGGGGCGGATTTGACGCCTATAACTTTGAACAGTCCCGCGTCACTAGGATCCATTTGGGCAATGAAGTACTCGCCGCCTTTGAACTGGTTCCGAGCTTCAGATTTTGCGATAGCAGCGCTAACCGGTTTGTCGAAGCTGAGCGTCAATATCACCTGATGTTTTCTTTGCTTTGCCATCGGTCAGGGGCCTCAATTTGGTACTTGCCTTGGAGCAGCGAAAAGGAAGTCCTTCACGGTCTGAAAGTTTCCGGTTCTACCGCCCGCCATCCGTCCGTTGCTGTACTCAAAACCCTCTTTGAGCCAGACGTGATATTTGTAATCAAATCCTTCAGCGTCACCGTCTTCACACGCCTCAACAGCGGGGTGGCTAAGGATTGCCTTGGGGCAACGGAATGGTTTCCTGGTGCGCTGCGGCGATGATCTTTCAATCCTCATGACGGGCCTCATTGTTCGGAATTGAGTGGGGCGGATTTGACGCCTATAACTTTGAACAGTCCCGCGTCACTAGGATCCATTTGGGCAATGAAGTACTCGCCGCCTTTGAACTGGTTCCGAGCTTCAGATTTTGCGATAGCAGCGCTAACCGGTTTGTCGAAGCTGAGCGTCAATATCACCTGATGTTTTCTTTGCTTTGCCATCGGTCAGGGGCCTCAATTTGGTACTTGCCTTGGAGCAGCGAAAAGGAAGTCCTTCACGGTCTGAAAGTTTCCGGTTCTACCGCCCGCCATCCGTCCGTTGCTGTACTCAAAACCCTCTTTGAGCCAGACGTGATATTTGTAATCAAATCCTTCAGCGTCACCGTCTTCACACGCCTCAACAGCGGGGTGGCTAAGGATTGCCTTGGGGCAACGGAATGGTTTCCTGGTGCGCTGCGGCGATGATCTTTCAATCCTCATGACGGGCCTCATCCTTGTGATTGTTTGAGCTGTTTCTGAAGCTCGATCAAAGCGGCGATTTGCTCATCAAGAAGCAGCCGCATTTTCTTCAATCTCGCAATCTCTAGGGCGTACTGCTTTTCCGCCCAGATCACTTGCTGATCGGCCATTTTCTAAGCCTCAGACTTTGACTCAAAACTATGTCATTAATTAATTCTTAACACTTGACTCTATCTACGTCAACAATTAAAGGTAAAAACACTTCAGAAATTGTGTGAAAGTTTGTCTATTGGGCGAATATCCATATGAAACGCGGGTCTACGGATACGCTCGCGTCAGCACTGACGATCAAGACTTGCGTCATCAGATTCAGGCGTTGGAAAAACACGGCTGCACATACATTTTCAAAGAAAAGCAGTCGGGCAAGAATATGAAGCGTCGCCAATTTGAGTGGCTGCGAAAGAGCCTTGCTCCTGGCGACACATTGGTAGTGACCCGGTTTGACAGACTTGGCAGAAATCTAGTCGAGCTTGAGCAGTTCGTGACCTGGCTGGAAGAGCGGAAAATTGAATTGGTCTGCCTGTATCAACCGATTGACCTGACAAGTGCCAATGGGCGCATGTTTTTTCGAATGCAGGCAGTGTTTGCACAGATGGAAAGCGAGCTTGCCTCAGAGCGGACAAAACGCGGAGTTGCCGCGGCTAAGGCAGCGGGAAAACAGGTTGGCGCGATCACCAAGCGAGAGCTTTGGGAGACCAAAGAGCCGAACAAAGCCGAGGCTATCATCGCTGACTGTGCAGATCCGGCAATGAGTATGAACGCCATTGCAAAGAAGTATGGGATCACT
This sequence comes from Labrenzia sp. THAF82, assembly GCF_009363435.1. Classification (GTDB taxonomy): domain Bacteria; phylum Pseudomonadota; class Alphaproteobacteria; order Rhizobiales; family Stappiaceae; genus Roseibium; species Roseibium porphyridii. Next base: position 3,133,906 of record NZ_CP045354.1, read on the forward strand.
AATCAAACGCTTCGCCGCAATTGGGCTGCTGAGCTTCAAGACGCCGGAAAAATGAAGCGAACATAGAGGAGCGATTTCAATGCGTTGGCTGTCTGACGAAGCTGAAAAGACCTATCTGAGTATGCAGGAAAACCTTGAAGCGGATCTGCGCAGGCACCTTAAGAGCGACGATCAATCTGCTACAGCAGCAGCTCACCGCGCATCGAAGGCGGTTCAAGCAGAAGCTCGCGCAATCAGAGATGCCCATATCAAGGCGATGGCTGATTTCGCTGCGCGGTACTCGATACCAGATCCAATAAAAGTTTGTGACTCATAAGGAGCCGATCAGGATGAAAGCGGTTGATTGGAATGAGGTGGTCTGGCGTCGGTTTGGCCGACGTCATGAGAAACCCTGCCTTCGTCCTGAGGTTCTGACGTGCGCCCTCTGGGAGTGTCAGAAAGCTGGCTGCTGCCAAGCCGAAAAGAGCATGTCGCTCGGCACTGGTGCGCAGATACTCGAATTTAAGCGTGACTCATAGGGAGCGGACATGCAGATCTATTATCTCCCTGGTCTGTTTGGCGAGCATGGGAGTGCCGCCCTGCGCTTTGGCCCTTGGATACTGCTTTTGAAAGCACCTTGGTGTCGCCCGCTTTTCTCTGAGCGCTACGGGTACAAGCCTCATTACGGGTTATTCGGTTGGCGTTGCCGATTGCAGCGGTTCGACAAAATAGTTAGTGACTCATAAGGAGCGATTTGCAGGATAGCGGCGTGGAAAGCTCAAGACACGCAGCGAGTGCTTGAAAGCGATATGAGGCGCCAATCTACAAAGGCCACGTGGTGCGGAATCCTCATTACCAAGGTCTTGCATGACAGCGACCCCAGCGCCGGTCAGATAAGCCGGAGGAGCTGAACCCGAGGGGTGTCTAGCAGGTGTAGCGGCCTGCCTATCCTGCAAATCGCTTTGAAATTCAACAATCACTCAATAGGAGGCGAGGCCGTGAAAGAGGAATGCGGAAACTGTCATTTCTATCTCCCAAATACCGGAAGCTTCTGGGTGTGTGAAAACGGTCAGAGACATCAGACCGGGCTTTGTCGGCGCTTTCCGCAAACGATTGACAAATGTCACGACGACAGGTGTGGCGAGTTTCAAAAATCGGAACAGTGCTGAGGAGGTGAAGATGTCTGAAAATGCTGCTGACTGGTTCACGTTAACTGGTCTCATTACAACGTTGTGCGGAGCTGCCGTCGCTTCTATTGGTTCATTTATGTCGAAGGGTGAGGCGCTGAATGTTGGCGTTGCGAAATGGGCCGATGAGAGTGACGACGTGAATCTAAAGTCACCAATGGTTCAGAGCCTCTTATCGACTTCAAAATTGACGGGTTGGGGTCTGGTGTTTGTCGGCCTGGGAACACTTTTTCAGGCCATTCCTCTTCTTATGAAAATTGCCAGCTGAGGAGCGGACCGTGCCGATTTCGTTGAAAGACTACGAAAAAGTGGAATCTGGACATTCCAAGATAACCGGCACCTGCAAATATTGCGAGGCCTCCGTCTTGGACGGTGTGGAGTTTTGTGAGGAATGCGCAACGGCACCGAAGGAAATATCCGTATCAAGGTGCTACGGTGAGGACGGCTATGATGTTTTTCCTTCGGTGCCGAGCAGCGGTGTCTTTACTTATGTTCGGGCGGATCTTGTTGAAAAAATGAAAGATGAATAAGGAGCGGATCGGTCAGTTGAATAAGATTGACGGAGCAAGCGCACTAGGATGGTACAATTTCGCCCATTCATATTGGGCTTCGGCGGTCGCGCTTGAGATCGCCGAACTTAAGGTTACACACCCGGATGGGCCGGTTAACTTTGCGTATTATCACGCGATTGAACTCTTTTTGAAATCCTTTTTAGTTCATAAAGGTTGCGCAGCAAAAGATCTAAGAAGGCTGGGTCACAGTCTTACCGACATTGCAAAACGGGCTCAGGAGTTGGGGCTTGAAATGGAAGCGCTTGACTTTGAAGTTTTGAAGTTAGCTGATCCTAACTTCATGCCTTCGAGGTACTTGAGGGTTGGCCGGTTTAGTCGACCACAAACTATTGCGCTTTGGGGGATGTGTTCCGTGTTGTTTGATCAGGTAGGCGACATATTACGCGCTGATCAAGTTATGCTACGAGAGTTGGAGCGGCCAACTAATCCCAGATTTGAGTGCGAAGCTGAAGGTGAATAGAGAACGTGCTCACTATTCGCTTTTTTTGGTGAGGCCCAAATACAGCTCTCTATGGTTTCGGTAGGGATAGACGGGTCGCGCTTCGATCACTGACATTCCGCAACGTGGGCACCGCCAATGTGGCCGACGCTTTGGAAGGTCTATGACCTTTTCCCAATCTTCAAATCCCTCAAAGCCGACATCCTCGACATAGGCGCAGGAAATGCAGTGCAATTCTATGCTCCTGCAATTCTCCCGCGCCCATGCAATGGATATAGGGTCAAAGCTCTGATTCCGGCTCATACCTTAAGGCTAGCCGATAAAGTGCAGCACGTCCTATTGCTGACCAAGTTTTGTCAGGTCGAGCGGTTTACCGTCCTGAAATTCAGGTGGGATGTCGTTTGTTTTTTCTGTCGTTGCCGTCGAGCATGCAGTGAGAAACAAAATCGTTAGGTATGTGAAAGGGTATGCAAGACTTTTGATTTTAAGCGATGACATAACAAAAGACATAACAAAAGACATAACATCTCTCCTGTCTGTCTGGTGCGGTCATTGAAATTAAAGCGCTTTTTGTTTTATTCGAGTCTTCTCGACCGCACCAAAGACAATCAGACTACTGATTGATGAATAGGCGTCCTTCGGGGCGCCTTTTTGGTTTTTGTGCCGGTTGCAGGCAAGGCGCACGCCATTTTCAGACCGGGTCTCTCAAAAGCATTGTTCAGACATTTGCCAGTCAATGTGTGACGGTTGGTGAAGCACAGCCGTTGCGATGGAGTGAACAAGGTTTTGAATGACGCCAGCGTGCGAGCAGGTTTCTCGGAACCGCCGATTGATGGGATCTCAGCGGAAACTTCTGTGTTCTCGGTCATGCCTTGAAAACATGCCATCTCTCTCAACCAATCTGCGGCACGAGTACCCAATTTGATTTGCACGCATTGGCGTGAATGTTCGGAAGCCAGAATGATCTGAAAACCTTCTTTTTATGAAAAAAGATTATAATATCGATTTTTTTGAATTACTTGCTAAAATACCGTAATAATGGTTTCGGTACCAGGGAGGATTTCATGATCAAATCACTGAAGACATTCGTGGCTGTTGCCGCGGTTTCGCTGATCAGTTCTGCAGCGGTTGCGGAAGAGTTGCGCATTGGCACTGCGTCGCTGGGTGGCGCGTTTTACCCCATGGGACAAAGCATCTCCAATGTCGTCAACAAGCATGCGGGCGAGGGGATTTCGATGGTTCCGATCGTGACCGGCGGTTCGGTGCAGAACCCCAATCTGATCGCTTCGGGTGAGGTCGAAATTGCTATCACGAACAACAATCTTGCGGTGCTTGCGACAAAAGGGGCTGGACCTTACAAGGCGGCTGGACCGATAGATATTGGCGCCGTGGCTGCACTCCATCCGTCCGTGTTGCACATGATGGTACTTGCCGACAGCGACATCCAGACGCTTGAGGACCTGAAGGGCAAGCGCGTTGCAGTTGGTCCGGCCGGTGGCGGGACGCTAGGATTTGTGAACTTTCTGTTCCCTCTGCATGGCATGTCCATCGATGACATCACGCCCAGCTTCGTCTCCTATTCTGACGGTTTCAGCCAGCTCACCGATGGCACGGTGGATGCCACGCTGGCACTTTCCGGATTTCCGGCAGGCGCGGTGATGCAGGCAACAGCTGGCGCAGATCTCCGGTTCATTTCTTTCTCTGAAGGAATGCTGGACAAGGCGCTTGAAGCAAATGGAGCATTTGTTGCTGTTGAAGTGCCAGCCGATGTTTATGGCACAGCTGAGCCTGGCACTGTGATCGGGGTGAACAACATGCTGATTGCCCCCAATGACATGGATGCTGCGACCGTTCAGGCAGTGACCTCGGCAATTTTCGAGAACCTTGATGAACTGAAAGCAGAAAACGCCAACGCGCGTCAGATCGATCCGGCGATGTCGTTGAACTTGGCGATCCCGCTGCATCCGGGCGCCAAGGCGTATTTCGACAGCAAGTAGTCACCCACCGATGGTTGGGGGGATGCGCCCCCAACCGGTCAGGATCCAGCTTTGACTTGGCTATCCCGCTATTTGACCGTGCAAAACGGCGTCTTTGCCGCTGGCTTTGCGCTTGGCGCTTATCATCTACTCGTCGTGTCGGGCGTGATTGCAATCTCGACCATGCCGATGCGCGTGACGCATGTGATGCTTGCGCTTTCACTGTTGTTCGTCATCAAACCGGCGAGCCAGAAACTGGCAGGAACAAAGGTCAATGCCGTCTTGACCGTCCTGTTGGTTGCTGCGGCGGTCGGGGCAAGCGTTTGGATGTTGATGCGCTGGAAAGCGATTGCGTTCAGTGGTGGAATAACCACCGACACCGATTTTGCTGCCGGTGTGGTGCTGCTTATCATCGTCTTTGAGGCTGCCCGGCGCGGGATCGGGCTGATCCTGGCCGCAATCACATTCGTTTTCTTTCTCTACCCTTTTGCCGCGCCTTATTTACCGGGAGTGCTGGAAGGACGTGGCTCAACGTTGGAACGGATCGTTGTAGTCCTGACGACAGATACTGCCGGTATTTATGGTATTCCGGTCGGTGTGGCCGCGACCTATATCATCGTCTTCACGATATTTGGGGCGCTCCTGTCGAATTTTGGCGCGGGCGACTTCTTCTTTCAATTGTCGGTGCGCAGCACGCGCGGCCTTCGAGCTGCGTCCGCCAAAGCTGCTGTTTTGTTCTCGACGCTTATCGGCATGGTCAGCGGGTCGGCTGCGGGCAATGTTGCGGTTACGGGAACCGTGACGATCCCGATCATGAAGCGCGAAGGCTATGCGCCTCATCAGGCTGCCTCGATCGAAGCTGTTGCCTCTACAGGGGGGCAGATCATGCCACCGGTGATGGGAGCGGCGGCGTTCATCATGGCCGAGATCGTGGGCGTGCCATACACCTCTGTGATGGCAGCTGCGATCTTGCCGGCACTTTTGTTCTTTGGATCAGCCTTCGTGGTCGTTCACCTGCAGGCAGTAAAATCCGGGATCGCGCCGAACACGAGCACAACAACAAGCGAAGAGCCGCTATCGAGGGCGTTGCTGAAGGGAGCGCCGTTCATAGCGGCCTTTGGCACACTGATCACGATGATGCTGATGGGTTATTCGCCGTTCATGGCCTCTCTCTGGGCGATGCTGGTCCTGATTGTCGGTGACGTCGTTCGCAATCGTAAAATCGACATGGAATTTGCCTGGAAAATCGTCACTTCCATTTCCGAAGGCGCACGCTCGGTGGTCACTATTTCAGCCGCCTGTGCAGCCGCGGGGATCATTGCCGGTGTCCTTGGTGTGACAGGGCTTGGATCGAAGATCGCCACGCTGATCGATCTGGCTTCCGGCGGTTATCTTCTTCTGGCGTTGTTCTTCACCATGGTGACGTCCATCATTCTCGGGATGGGGTTGCCGACCACGGCGGCTTACCTGATCCTGGCAACAGTTGTCGCGCCAGCCCTTGTGAAACTGGGCGTGCCCGTCCTAACAGCGCATTTCTTTGTGTTTTACTATGGATGCATCTCAACCATTACACCGCCTGTGGCCCTTGCTTCCTATGTGGCAGGAGGCATTGCCGGAGCAGATGTCAACAAGGTTGGCTGGACTGCGGCAAGCTACGCGGCGACCTCCTTTGTTCTGCCGTTTGCGTTTGTTTATGGCCCCGGGCTTTTGATGAACGCGTCCTTGGTTGCCAATGCAGCCGCAGTCGTCACTGCTGCAATCGGCACCTTCGCTATTGCGGTTGCCATCATTGGAACACTCAGCCGGCCATTGTCAGCATCAGCTCGCGCTTTGGCCGCTGCTGCAGGACTCTGCCTTTTGTTCCAGGGGTGGCTCAGCGCAGTCATCGGAATTCTATTGTTCCTTGCGGTTGTCGCAATAGACCGCACTCAATCTGCAACCTCAAATCCAAAGAGAACCTGATGCAGCACAGAGAGTTTCGGCGCGTTGTCACCGGACATGATGCCAACGGCACCGCCATTGTCGAGAGCGATGAGATCGCAACCCAGGTCCTTGAGCGGCCAAACCGCCCGGGTGTACGTCTCACAAATTTCTGGCTGACCGATCAGACCCCGGCCGAATATGACGGACGGACCGAGACATGCACGGGACCGTTCATTTTGCATCCTCCCAAGGATGGCACGGTTTTTCGCTGTGTCGAATTCATGCCGGAAGACCCTGAGGTGATGGCAAAGCTCTCTAGCGAGGATGGTGCTGCTGCCTTTGCGGAGATGGGGGCGGGTGCCAATGTCGTGCAAGGAGGGCGTCATCCATGGATGCACCGCACCGATTCAGTGGACTATGGGATCGTTCTGTCCGGTGAGATCTGGATGTTGATGGATGAAGAAAAAGAGGATGTTCATCTCAAGGCCGGTGATGTGGTTGTACAACGTGGAACCAATCACGCCTGGGCGAACCGCGGCACGGAGCCGTGTACGATCATGTTCATTCTGATCGATGGCGTCACAAAGGCCGGTGAAGGAAAGGGTATTCCGCCACGCTGACGGCATGAATGGGGCGGCTTTCCTCTGTGCAGTGCCAACTTACGCTCAGAAGTTCCCCTGAACGACATTTGTGCGGGTCAACGCAATTGAGCAAGCTGAGACCTCCACCGGAGTGCAGTCCTGCGGCGAAAGACCGGCAAGGGCGAGCTCAAAAACACGCGTCAGTTCGATAGAAATGCGATCACAAGATTCACGTTGTGAAAAGGATTGCCCGCTTATGGCATAAGAAGGGCCATGACAATGAGGTGTGTTCTGTGGGCAAGAAATTGAAACGGAGGCAGTCGCTGGATGAAATCCTGGCGTCATGTTCCGATACGCTTTTCCCCGCCGAGCTTGGCGTTGCGCCCGTGACGGTCGATAGCCGCGATGCCGATGGGGATACGCCTCTTCATGTGTTGGCTCGACGTGGCAACAACTATGGCATTGAAAGGCTGATTGAGGCAGGCGCTGACGTCAATGCGGTCGGAGACATGTCGGAGACGCCGCTCCATATCGCCTTGCATAAGAGAAACATTGTTGCGGTTGAGCTGCTTCTCAATGCAGGCGCAGGTGTCTCGTTGGTCTCGGAATTCGGCCAATCACCACAGGATATCGCAAATGATCTCGGCAGTGAGTTTAGAGCCTTGCTGAGGCGAAAAGCCGGAGCCAAGCCTGCCTACCAGGAGTGACAAGGTTTTGGTCCTGATGCGATGCCGCGCTTTGCCGTCAATGTGAACGGGTTGTCTGCCTTCAAAGACGCATTGTGGCGAATGACCATCGCAGCTACATTCTTGCCCGGTTTTGGTGACAGGCTTGCTCGTGTCGAGCTTCTCTCTTCACTGGGCCGTCAAGGTCACTTAAAAACACTTTTTTAGGAGGCCGTTATGTTCAAATCTGTTTCTGGAACAGTTCTTTCTCTTATTGTTGCTGTTTCCTCATTAGCCTTCTCCAAGCATGTTGGTGCCGAGACAAAGACGATAGCACCCAGCGCCGTTTCAGGCATGGTGACCGCTCCCGTTGACGGCGACATCTATCGCTACAAGGCGGTGCTGGCAGACAGTGAAGAGGGAGCTGATCTCTACATATTTACGGATGCGGGAGACGGTTGGACACAAAACGTCTATGCAAAGGACATTGTCTGGCGGGGTGGTATCGGCCAAGAACCCTGGATCGAGGCGACCGAGAAAGGTGCTCTCAAGGTCTATTCGGAAAACATTTCAATAGGGCGCAATCGTTGGGAACAGATCCTGACCATAGCCTATCGCAAGGGTCGGTTTCTGGTCGCCGGATACACCTATACCTATTACGATACGCTTGATCCGGACAGTAACGGCATTTGCGATGTCAATTTGCTGACCGGCAAAGGCGAGCTGAATAACAAGACCTTTCGAACGAGTTTGAAAGCGCTGCCGGTTGGGGAGTGGACAATGGATACCCGTCCGTCCGAATGCGATGAAAACTAAGCTTGGGTGTCCAACCACCTTCCCAGGTCCATTGTCTTTGAAAGAAGAAGCTTAAATGCACTCAAAGCGGATGCGGCGATCTCTGACACTTTGGCTGATCTTGCTGACAGGCCTCGCGGAAGGATCAACAGCGATTGCTCAAAGCCTCTCGACCAATCCAGGGCGTTTCGGTGCGATGACGTGTCAGCAACTCTGGTATGTGGAGCAGGAAGTTCTGGCTGAAGGGCGTGTGTGTTTGAAAACGGAAAGGGCGCGACGCGCATTCAGTCGGGCAGAGCGTTGTATTTCAGATGATGAAGACATTTTGCCGACAAGGGCGCGAGGTTATCTGGAGACCCTCAGAGAGGTTGCGAGAGGCAAGAACTGCCGTGGCTTTTAAGGCTGTTAAGACCTGCTGCTGAAAATGTCTTTTCTCGCCGAGCGGCCTGGGAAGTTCTATCCAAGTCTGTGGACCGGCTGAGTTTTTGCGGTAGCGCTTTGTGCCGTCTGACGCTAGTTCTTGACGACAGTGCGGCGCTGGGCGTTGCGGGCAGTTCGTCTGAGGAGTGGGAGGCGCCGGATGAGTGAAGCAGCTGAGCTTGACGTTCGAACCACGCCCGATCCTGTCATTCCCGTTCGCGACGAGGAAGAACGCCTCAATCCTGACTTCATCGTTGCTGTCGAAGCCGCCATCAAGGCGCATGATACGTATGGCCTGAGACAGCTTGCAGGCGACTTGCACGAGGCCGATACAGGCGACCTGCTTGAGACGCTGAACGGCGATGACCGTGCGGAATTCATTCAACTGCTCGGAGATGAATTCGACTATACGGCACTGACCGAGACCGACGAGGCCGTGCGCCTGCAAGTGTTGGAAGACCTGCCGCACGAGGTTATCGCGGAAGGTCTGGAAGATCTCGATTCAGACGATGCCGTCTACATTCTGGAAGACCTCGATGAGGACGACCAGGCGGCAATTCTGGAAGAGCTGCCATACGCCGACAGAGCCCAGCTGAAAAAGGCGCTTGATTATCCCGAAGACAGTGCCGGACGGCGCATGCAGAGCGAATTCATCGCGGTGGCGCAGTTCTGGACCGTCGGTCAGACCATCGACTACATGCGCGAAGCCCGGGACCTTCCAGACAGCTTTTATGAAATCTATGTCGTTGATCCGGCGTTCAAAATGCTTGGGTCAGTTCACCTGGACAAGATCCTGCGGACCAAGCGGGCGCGGAAGGTGACGGAGATCATGGAAGAGAGTCGCCAGGCGGTTCTTGCGACCGAGGATCAGGAGGAAGTTGCCAGGCGGTTCGAGCGCTACAATCTAGTTTCCTCGGCAGTGGTGGATGAAAATGACCGACTGGTCGGCGTGCTGACGGTTGATGACATTGTCGACGTCATTCAGGAGGAGGCAGAAGAAGACCTTCGAGCGTTGGCGGGCGTTGGCGATGAGGAAATCTCAGATGATGTGGTCACCATTGCGCGCTCGCGTCTCGCCTGGCTGGTTGTCAATCTTGGAACCGCGGTTCTGGCATCTGTGGTGATCGCACTGTTTGAAGAGACGATCGAGGCCATGGTTGCTCTTGCCGTTCTGATGCCCATTGTGGCATCCATGGGTGGGAATGCCGGAACGCAGACCATGACCGTTGCGGTGCGCGGTATTGCCACTCAGGAGCTCAGCGCCCGAAATCTTCTTCGCGTTCTCAATCGTGAAATCCTTGTGAGCGCAGTCAATGGATTGGCATTGGCTGTGCTTATCGGCATCACAGCCTGGCTCTGGTTTGCCAGTCCAGGTCTGGGGATCGTGATCGCCGGCGCAATCATCATAAACATGTTGTTTGCCGGACTTTCCGGCCTGTTGATCCCGATTGTACTCGACCGGATGAATGTCGACCCGGCAATTGCATCGAGCGTTTTCGTCACCACCGTGACGGACGTTGTTGGCTTCTTTGCTTTTCTCGGGATTGCAGCGCTGTGGTTCGGGCTGCCGCTTTAGCCTTCAGTCATGCTGTTTAATCGGGGTTGCGATCGGCAGAAAAGGCTGCGTTCGTTCGAGCGCAGCCTTTCTCTCTCAGTCACCGCATACCAGGACTTTCTGGCGTTCGCAGGCGGCCGTGCGGTGGTGAAATGCGCCGCGATAGGTTTCGTCGGAATAGAGCGCGATCAACGCATCGAGGTTCGGATAGGACCCGATGGCGATCAGGTCCCAGTCTTCGTCTTCACCCATGAACATTCCCTGATAGGGGCCAACGTATAGGAAGTTCCCGCCAGCTCGCTCCATGGCCGGCATGCTGACAGAAGCATAGTCTGAAAAGGCCTCCTGACCGGTCGACCCGGTTTGGCCCTCGGAATATTTGGCTTTGGGCCGTAATTTGAAGAAGTTGATCAGGGTGACGGGGTGATCGGCTGGCCTATCCAGGAGTTGAGACCATTGGTTTTCGGTTGGGCAAGCACCGTCGCTGCCCGATCCATACCAGGACGTGAATTGAGTTACCTGTTGGTTGACGTTCATGTGCAATCTCCATAACTTTACATGTGTCAAATTGCAGGAAACTTTACACGTGTCAAGTCAATCTAGGGTGCAGAGAACCCGCACTGAAATTCTCGACAGCGCCTGGACTCTGATTTCAGAAAGGGGGGCAGAGGTCTCGGTTGCTGAAATAGCGAAGGCTTCAGACATCAGCCGTCAATCCGTCTACGACCACTTCGGCTCAAGAGGTGGGTTGATCCTGGCATTGGTGCGCAGGGCTGACGAGCGGCTTGATATCGAAGCGAAATTGTTTTCTGCGTTCAAGACAGCGGACCCTGAAGAACGCCTGAAGGCAACCATCAGTGTCTGGATCCAGTTTGTTCAGGAAATATTTCCCGTTGCGACCGATCTGATACGCCTCAGAGCGACCGACGAAGACGCTTCTCTTGCGTGGGAGGACCGGATGTCGGAACTGCGCGAATGGCTGCTTGAACTCACGCGAACCCTGGAACAAGACAGGGCTTTGCAACCGACCTGGTCCGCCAAGGAAGCCTCAGAGTATTTGTGGGCGTCTTTCAGTGTTCAGATGTGGGGACTGCTGACGCAGGATTGCGGTTGGCAAAGGGGAGTTGCTCAAGACGTTCTGATACGAACGATTTGTCAGGCCTTGTTGCGCCCGACAACAAAGCCTGTCTGATATTCCGAGAGCAGACTTCCTGAAAGATGTCAGGAGCTTGTGTCATTGCCGCGCAAGTTGTCTCGTAGCCTCATGACCCTGGACTGAAGATCTGTTATTTCTTCAAGATTCAAGCCTGTTGACGCGAAAATGCACGAACCGAAATGTTCGGTTTTTTTCTCAAGAGCGCGTCCCTTGCGCGTCAATTTCAGAATGACCTGACGTTCGTCCTTGACGTTGCGTGTCCGGGTGACCAGTCCCATGGCTTCAAGCCGTTTCAGCAGCGGGGTCAGCGTGTTGGTGTCAAGCTGAAGTTTAGCTGTGATGGCTCCGACCGGTACATTGTTGGTTTCCCAGAGCACCGTCATTGCAAGAAACTGCGGATATGTAAGTCCGATTTCCTTCAGCAGTGACTTGTAGACGCCGTGCATGGCGTGATTGGCCGAATAGAGCGCGAAGCAAATGTATTTGTCGAGCGTGATTGGGTCGCTTCTGATGGGATCGTTTGCGACAGGAGTCGGTTCGTCAGAAGTGTGCGGCAGGCCGTTGCTTCCGGCCGTTTCTTGCAGGTCGCGGGCCGGGGAGCTCTCGCTGTTTTCCTGCTGAGGCCCTGCAGACTTTTCCGCGATGTCTTCGCGTTTCTTTTTTGATTCTTTGGCGTTTTTCGGTTGCGCTTTTTTCTTGGAAGAAGGCGCTTTCTTTTTTGGTTTTTTGGTCTCTTCAGCTGCAGTCATTCCGATTGCATCCAGAAGAGACATCTGGTCGGTCGTTTCGTTCATGTGCGGTTTATAAATCGTGCGCGATATGATCGCAAGCTGTTGACGACATGTGTCATTGCCTATATGTGCATAAATTATATCGTGCACGATTAAAACGTTTGCGATATTAATATTCAAGTCTTGCTAATCAAAGGTACGAGCAGATGACAGTGGAAGTTCTCTATGAAACCAAAGCGCAGGCGACAGGCGGACGTGACGGATCCGCGAAGACATTGAACGGGTCCTTCGAAGTCAAGCTTGCAACACCGAAGGAGCTTGGCGGTGCAGGGGGGGCGGGAAACAATCCTGAAGAACTTTTTGCCGCAGGCTACGCCGCATGTTTCATCGGCGCGATGAAGTTTGTCGGCGGGCAGGACAAGATTGCGATCCCTGCCGAAACCGCAATCACCTCAACGGTGGGTATAGGTCCGCGTTCAGAAGGCGGATTTGGTCTTGAAGTTGCATTGGAAGTATCGCTGCCCGGTCTGGAGCGGCAAGCTGCCGAAGATCTGGTTGCGAAGGCGCACCAGGTTTGCCCCTATTCCAACGCCACCCGCAACAATATCGATGTCAAGCTGACGGTCGTCTGACGGTGCGTGGTTCACGCACTCAAAAAGCGCGCTCAAAAACAGCTATTGGGTAAGGTCTGGCCCGACCTGGTACACAAACTTTTGCCAGGACGGGTCGAGCCCTTCGATAAAGGGGTTGCTCAATCGGAAGATCCTGCGTTTGTCCAACTTGGCGAAATCAACGCTGGCCCGGTACTTTTGGTCCCAGAGTTTGAGCAACGACCCGTCCTCGTGAGCAAGATGCAATCCCTCCTGTATCCGAGCGATCAGTTCCTCGTTTTCGCTTGATGTCACGAGAAAACGTGGCAGCGGATAGTAGATAGAAACAGCCTCATCATACGCGAGGCCGTCTATTTCGAGATGGGACTGCCATTCGTTGAGGAGTTCATTTGCACCGCGCAAAAACAGATCCGAGCGACCCAGCGCGACCATTGAAAACATGGCCTCGTATTCCGCGCCTGTCCTGACCTGGAAGCCGTGATGTTCCAGAATTCGTGTATCGAGCCAGCCTAGCCCTTGAAGAACCTCAAATTCCTTGAGGTCTTCTAGCGTCCTGACTTTCGAAAGCGCCGACTTGGTTTTCTCGGACACAAAGGCGACACGATACCCAACGACGCCAAGATCCACGGGAAAGGGGATTGCGGTCAGGCTGTCCGGCAAATCATTGTTCATTGAAAACTTGATGATGAAATTTGCGTATTTGTTGTTTGAAGCATCGATCAGGGCCCGCTTCGAGTTTTGACCGACGGGCGTGTATTGGATTTTGAAGTCACCGTATTTTGCCCGAGTTTTGGTCAAGGCCAGTTCGATGACTGCGTGGTCGTATTCATATCGCTTGTCGGCGGGAGATTCAGGTCCTTGCACGGTAACGGTCATTGCCGCATGTGCTGTTGCTATCCAAGCTATTAATATGCTGATGCCGGTGAAGAGTATTGTGAAGAAGTTGACTTGTTTTCTGATCGACAAGGATATCAGACCCGATGTTTTTGAATTCAAAGCAAGAGCAACTTGCCCTTGATTCCGTCCCGTTTAAGTAAAGTTTGTCACGCACGCTGTGTGAATTGCAATTGAATTTCGTTACATAATCTTATTTGATTGTTTATTTTTTCTTGTGAATTGCATCTTGCGGTTGTTTTTGGGTTGAATATACTTGTTATCTGTCAATATTTCTACTGTCGAAATGTGCAGTGTTAAATGTCCCGGAAGGGTGGTTGTTGATGAAGAGACCCGCGATAGCTGGAATTTTGGAGACAGCAGTCTACGTTGACGACATGGATGCGGCACATGCCTTTTATTCCGAAGTTCTTGGATTGAAGCGAATGGTTGCCGGCGAGCGGCTTTATGCCTATGACGCAGGCCCGGCTCAGACACTGTTGGTGTTTCACCGGGGTCACACTGGTGATGATGTTGAAACCAGGGGCGGGACCGTGCCAGGTCACGACACCAGCGGCCATGGTCATTTCGCTTTCAAGATTGCTTCGGACGAAATGGACGCCTGGCGCCGTTATTTGCAGGAAACAGGCACGCTTATCATAAGTGAGGTCACCTGGCCTGCAGGTGGCCACAGTCTCTATTTCCGTGATCCGGACGGGAATGTTCTTGAATTGGCAAGCGCTCCGCTCTGGCCAAATTTCTTAGCATGAAATTAGGGTCTCAAGCGTATTGGTGCACATGCGTGATCGAACCAACCGGATAATGAAATGAAATTCTTGCAAGCGATTTTGCGCACGTTGTTCTACGTTGTGGTCGGCGGTGTTATTTCGATTGTCGGAGCAGCGTTTTTCTTCATGAATTGGGAACCGGATCAGGATGACTTCCCAGTGCGCGGCATTGACGTGTCCCACCATCAGGGAGCCATAGAGTGGACAAAGGTCGCGGACGATAATATCGCCTTTGCTTATATCAAGGCAAGCGAGGGTGGTGACTTCAAGGACAGCGCATTTGCCAGGAACTGGGCGGCAGCTGGGGCTGCGGGGCTTGAAAGAGGCGGATATCACTTTTTCAGTCTTTGCAAACCGGGCAAGGAGCAGGCGGACAACTTCTTGAGTGTCTTGCCGGAAGCGCCGGATATGCTCGCTCCGATGGTGGATTTGGAGTTTACCGGGAATTGTGCCCGGCGCCCGCCCGTTGAAGAAGTGCTTCGTGAAGTCAGTGATTTTGCAAACGCGGTGGAAGCGGTCGTTGGAAAGCAGGTGCTCTTTTATGCGCCGGAGGACTTCTACCGCACCTATCTGAAAGGGCAGGGCCTTAATCGCCGGCTGTGGACGCGATCCATCTGGCACTCACCAGCCTATACGCAGGATTGGACGATCTGGCAGTTCCACAACAGAGGGTCTGTTGAGGGGATATCCGGGGATGTTGATTTGAATGTCCTGAACAGCGAATTGACACTTGAAGACCTAAAGACCTAGTTGTTATCTATATGAAAAATATATCATAAAATAGATATGTTGACTTTAACGTAAAAAGGCTGAACTGTGCGCTCCAACGAGGAGCAGCCATGCAGCGCTATTTCACGATTACGCAACTGACCCAGGAATTCGACATAACCACCCGAACTTTGCGTTTTTACGAGGCGCAAGGCCTGGTGTCACCCACCAGGCGCGGACGGCAACGACTTTATACGCCTGGCGATCGAACCCGCATCAAATTGATCCTGCGTGGAAAACGCCTCGGATTTTCGCTGAATGAAATCCGGGAGATGATCGAGATGTATGCCAGTGCGCCGGGTGAGACCGGACAGCTGCGATTGCTTCTGGACAAGATTGAAGCGCGGCGCGAAGAGCTGCTGGAAAAGCAGCGCGACATCGAGTTGACCCTGTTGGAGCTGGACGAGGTGGAAGCCGGGGCTCGCACAAGGATAAGCGAACTTGGTGCCGGTGCGGCATCGGAGGACGCCTGAATGGACCTGAGACCACGAGATCCCAATTGGGAAACCCGAGTTCGCGACAGTTTCAGCGCTCAGAATTTCATGGCGTTTATCGGTGCAAGGCTTGTTCATCTTGCGCCGGGTGGTGTCGATCTTGAGTTGGACCTTGGGCCTGATCTGACGCAACAGCACGGCTATTTCCACGCTGGCGCGACATCGTCGATTGCAGACAGTGCGGCAGGGTATGCGGCCTTGACGCTTTTTCCGCCTGAAGCGGGTGTTCTGACGAGCGAGTACAAGATCAATCTGCTGAATCCTGCGGACCAACCGGTGCTGCTCGCCAGAGGCCGAGTGATCAAGCCGGGGAGAACCCTGACAATTGCGCGATCCGATGTCTACGGGCTGGACGACGGCACACAGGTGCATGTCGCCACGGGTCTTTTCACCTTGATGAGCGTCTCGGGCGTGAAAGACTGATATGATGCACACCCTGACGATCAGGCCGCTTCAGCCCGCGGATAAATCCGCCTGGCGTGCACTTTGGCTGGCCTATCTTGAATTCTATCAGCAAGACCTTGCTCCGAAGGTGACCGACGACCTGCTTGAACGGTTACTTTCCGAAAATGGCCACAGAGCATTGGTGGCCTTTGAAGGCGACACAATGGTTGGCCTAGTTCACTATCTTTTCCATGACAGCACATGGTCGTCGCAGATGACTTGCTACCTGGAAGATCTTTTCGTCGCTCCCACGCTTCGTGGAAGCGGAGCTGGCCGTAAGCTGATTGAAGCAGTCTATGCGGCAGCGGATGCCGAGCCGCGAGCAAGCGGCAATGTCTATTGGCACACACATGATCACAATGAACGCGCGCGTCTCCTCTACGATCGTATTGGCGACCTGAGCGATTTCGTCCGTTATGACCGCTCTCGATAGATCGGGAGCCAGGGAGGTAAAACAATGATCCGTAACGACTTTCCGGGATTTAACTTCGACTTGGGCGAAACTGCCGACATGCTGCGGGATACTGTCCGTTCCTATAGCCAGGATCGCATTGCACCGATGGCTGAAAAGATAGATCGCGAAGACTGGTTTCCGCGAGAGATCTGGCCGGAGATGGGAGAGCTTGGCCTGCACGGTATAACGGTCGAAGAGGAATGGGGTGGTTCGGGGCTCGGGTACCTTGAGCACTGCATCGCAATGGAAGAAGTCAGTCGGGCTTCCGCCTCGATCGGCCTGAGCTATGGAGCGCATTCCAACCTTTGTGTGAACCAGCTGCGACGTTGGGGGCGCGACGACCAAAAAAAGCGGTATCTGGAGAAACTTGTCACTGGTGAGCATCTGGGGGCACTGGCAATGTCGGAGCCGGGGGCCGGCTCAGACGTGGTGTCCATGAAATTGCGCGCTGACAAGAAGGGCGACAAATACATCCTCAATGGATCCAAGATGTGGATCACAAACGGGCCTTCGGCCGAAACAATGATCATCTATGCCAAGACGGATGCAAATGCCGGTCCGAAGGGCATCACAGCTTTTCTGGTCGAAAAAGAATTCCCGGGCTTTTCGGTCGCCCAAAAACTTGACAAGCTGGGCATGCGTGGCTCTGAAACCGGAGAATTGGTGTTTCAGGATTGTGAGGTGCCAGAAGAAAACGTGCTGGGAGAAGTCGGAAAGGGCGTCAATGTCCTGATGTCTGGCCTTGACTACGAACGCGCTGTCCTGGCCGCTGGCGCAGTCGGTATCATGCAGGCCGCAATGGATGTCGTTATCCCATATGTTCATGAACGAGAGCAGTTCGGGCAACCGATCGGGACGTTCCAGCTCGTTCAGGGCAAGGTCGCGGATATGTATGTGACCATGAACGCCACAAAGTCATATGTTTATGCGGTTGCCAAGGCCTGTGACCGCGGCGAAACAACGCGCGAAGACGCTGCTGGTGCAATCCTTTATGCTGCTGAAAATGCGACGAAAATTGCGCTGGATGCCATCCAATTGCTTGGTGGAAACGGGTATATCAACGAATATCCGACCGGCCGCTTGTTGCGCGATGCGAAACTTTATGAAATCGGAGCTGGAACTTCTGAAATCCGCCGCATGTTGATTGGCCGCGAGATCTTCAACAAAACGACCTGAGGCTTCGTCAAGGAGTGGATCAATGAAATGTACACGGTTGCCGGTCACGGCGGATGCCAAGTCTCCTGCTGGAGCCGATATCCGCTTTATCATGGATGGCCCGACCGGCAATATGATCCACTCGACGGTCCCTGCCGGTCAAATAAACAGGGCGACCAAGCACAACACAGTCAGCGAATTCTGGCACATTCTTGAGGGACAGGGACAGATCTGGCGAAAATCCGGTGCAACGGAGATTGTTGTCGATCTGGAGCCGGGCGTATCGATTGATATTCCCTCCGGGACGGCCTTTCAGTACCGCGCGACTGGTTCGGTTTCTTTGAAGTTCATTTGTATTTCGATGCCACCCTGGCCGGGAGACGATGAAGCAGAATTTGTCGATGGGGCATGGCAGCCCACAATTTGAGTATTTTGCGGGTGGTTGGATTATCGGTCGGGCATACTTTTGAATATTAGGCAGGTCGTTTCCTTCTGCAGACTTCACGAGTAACAAGTGCGCCCAATGGTCGCTTGATTTCAACGGTGTAGCGGCCGATCTGTCGATAATCGTTATGATTGCAGTTCTTTAATTCAGTCTCTTTTAATTGAATTTTGCGTATGGGTAGCATCTCAATTGCAGGGGTGCACTATGGATCGACTATTACGCTACAGCCTAGACTTGTTTGCCGGTCTAATTGGGGTCGTTTTAGGCCTGCTTCTGTTGTTTCAAGGAATGTCGAAACTGATTCAGGGCGTAGTGATGTATTTGATGCTCAACGGTATCGGTTTGGATCCTCGGACTGAATTGGTTGGCAATATCATCGAAAAGTCCGATGTCTAACTACCGGGGCCGGGCGTCTTCGCATTGTTCGTTCTCATGTTCGTAGGGCAAGTCGTTGCTGGTAGTGGGCTTCTATTCTTTGGTGGCAGAGGAATTTACAGAAGAATTTCAATAGGTTTTCCCACTGAAGAAGAGGGGAAAGCAAATACACTTGTCGGAAAATTAGCTTCCATTGGTGTGTTTCTCTTTGGAATTGGTATTGCCGGAGCTGGTTTGGTTGGCGGCACGGGCAATATGCAAAAAAGAATTCCGATAGTTTTCTGGGGTGTAGAGGTTACTGGCAAAGTCGACAGTCTCGTTAAAGCTCAAGACTCTGTTTCAATGAGAACACCAAGCTATCTTGCAACGTTCTCATTTCCAGGGCCGGACGGTGAAATATTTACAAGAACAAAGCGTGTCTCCTATACGACCTACACAACTTTGAAACGCAGCAAATATGTTGATCTCAAGTATGATCCAGCGAAGCCAGAAACATTTACATTGAAGCAATTTGTTGCCAGCCCGCTCGAATACATCTGGTACTTTGTTTGGCGCATCGCATTTGTCTATGTCGGTGTTTGCGGCATACAGAGAAATCTGAGTCCTGGAGCCCCAAAACTGCCTAAACCGCAAGTAGCTGCGGGGCAAACGTATACGGCCACAAACAGCCACTCCCAATACGGTACTCAACGGAGCTACAGCAAACCCACGCAGTTTGGGCGCCGGGGTGTCTAATCTTATGCTTGGTCACAGCTTCTGTATGCGGCGACAAATCCTTCCAAGATCTTTTTTCGTAGGTCTTTTGGGCGAAAAACGAGAGGCCAAAAATGAAACAGATCGCTGTTGTCATCGGATCCAGAGGAGGGATCGGTTCGGCGCTCCAAACGAAACTTTGCGACGAGCAGCAGTATGACGCTGTCCTTGGATTAAACAGAGTGAACACGCCAAGATTGGATCTGCTTGACCAAACGTCTATCAAATCTGCAGCCGATTGGGTGAAAGATCAGAAGGGTGATATTCGACTGATTGTCGACGCAACCGGTGCCCTGACTGTGTCTGGCAATCGACCTGAAAAAAGTATGCGAGAAATCGATCCGACGCATCTGGCGGAAGCTTATGCGGTCAATGCTATTGGCCCCGCACTTGTAATGAAGCATTTCTTGCCTCTTCTGCCACGGTCGGGGCGGTCAGTATTTGCAACTTTGTCGGCCCGTGTTGGCTCTATTGGCGGCAATCAACTGGGCGGCTGGTATGCCTATCGGGCTTCAAAAGCGGCTCTTAATCAACTCGTCAAAACGGTTGCGATTGAAATCTCGCGCAAAGCGCCGGACGCCATATGCGTTGCCTTGCACCCTGGTACGGTAAAAACGCCATTGACCGACGGATTTGCGAAATCGGGTCTTGACGTTCAAACTCCCCATGAGGCTGCCGTGAAGATCCTGACGGTTCTGAGAACGCTCAAACCTCAGGCAAATGGCGGTTTTTTTGACTACCGGGGCGAGAGAATTCCCTGGTAAATCGTTTGTTTTTCGAGCGTTAGTCAAATTAAATTCAAAAAGTCTATGAACGTTGCAGGTGCTGCGCATGTCATGTTCTTCTTGCGATTCAACCGATTGCAATAAAGGTGATCAATGAGATGGAATTTCGCCCGCTAACGCCAGACCGCTGGGACGACCTCGTCGAGTTGTTCGGACCGGAAAAAGGAGCCAACTCCGGTTGCTGGTGTATGTGGCCGCTCTTACGAGCGAAAGACTGGCAAGCCATGGCACGCGAAGAACGTCGAGATGCCTTCCACAACAGGGTCTCGACTGGATCTGAACCCGGGCTGTTGGGTTATCACGACAAACCGGCGATTTGCTGGGTCGCGGTAGGACCTCGCGAAAACTATGTTCGGTTCCAGTTGAGCCGGACCACTCGCCCTCTTGAAGAGGACACGCCTGACCAGATTGGAAAAACCTATGCATTGACATGCTTTTTTGTTCGAAAGGGTTTCCGGAACAGCGGTTTGATGTTCCAACTCATAACGGCAGCGTCAATTTATGCCAGAAGCAAGGGAGCACACTATCTGGATGCTTGCCCGATAGAGGCTGACAAGCCTCTGCAATGGGGCGAGGGCTTTGTTGGAATTGCATCCGTTTTCCGCCGCTGTGGTTTTAAAGAAGTCGCCCGACGTAGCCCGCGCCGACCTCTGTTGCGGCTTTGTTTAACTTGAACTGGAGGCGACATGCCAGGCGAGACCGAATTGAGTGAGTTGATTTCGCACATGCGTCCGATGCTCGATCCTGAGCCCTATGTTTTCTGTACATTTGAAGCCAGGGCACCAGGGGATCTCGCACAATATGAGCCAATAGGGCTTTTTTCCGAAACGGAAGGGACGACGGCGATTCTTCCCGTTGAACGTGCTCGCGAGCTCGGATTGGCCGATGCTGAGTGGTACCGGAGGATCACGCTGACGGTTCATTCGTCGCTGGAAGCTGTTGGACTGACAGCTGCCGTTTCTGCGGCCCTGGCAGAAAAAGCCATTCCGGCCAATGTCGTTGCCGCCTATTTCCATGATCATGTTTTTGTCCCGGCAGAACGCGCTCAAGATGCATTGGAAGTCTTGAGGGATCTTGCTGGCGGTGAATAGACTGGACCAGTGTTGGCTGCGGCCAATGGCCGGTCATTTGGAGCCTGAGTGGATTTTCCCTTGCAATTTGACCTTCGGCTTACCATTCCTAAGCTTGAGCAATCAGGGGTAAGATGATGCAACGGGTGAAGCGGCGTCTGGCGGCGATCATGTGCGCAGACGTTGCGCAATATTCGAAGCTGATGGCGCGTGATGAGGATGGCACGTTGGATCGGCTGAAGGCCTATAGGTCTGTTATGTCATCCATGACAGGGCGCCACAACGGCCGGATTGTTAATACCTGGGGTGACGCCGTCATCATCGAGTTCACTTCGGTTCTGGAAGCCGTTCAATGCGCGGTCGACATCCAGAACGAACTTTTGCACCGCAATTCCGAACTGCCCGACTTGAACAAAATGGAATTCAGGATCGGCATCAATCTCGGCGATATCATGGTCGAGGGCGATGACATCTATGGGGACGGAGTGAATGTCGCTGCGCGCCTTCAGGAAATTGCGCCCACGGGCGGGATAATGCTGTCGCAGTCGGTTTACGATCAGGTCAAAACAAAAATGGCGCTCGGCTTTGAACCGCTTGGCCCACAACAAGTCAAGAACGTCGCTGATCCCGTCGAAACCTATTCTGTTCGAATGGGAGGACGTAACGCGCCGCAGGAAAGAACGACTGCTCAAAACGCAGACGAGGCCGACAGTCCCGGTTCAACATCGGATAGACCCAATTGGGACAAGGATACGCAAGCCGTTGCCAACGGTTTCGAGCAGGCACGGCGCTGGTTGCGCGCGCAACCGAGAAAAGTGCGCAGCTGTGTGTTCATGATCGGGTTTTTCTTCATTCTCAATCTTCTGACGTCGGGGTTGTCCACACTATGGTTCGTCTGGCCATCCTTGCCCTTTGCAGTCATGCTTGTCTGGCACTTCGTTGTCGGACGCAGGGAAAAGGCGATTGACAGCCAACTTCCACGTGGAGACTGAGGCATCGATCTGGTCCGCCGTTGCCTTTCTGATAACTCTTTTCACGTTATTGAGGATCACATCATTTGCGAGTGCCCCAGACTTCGCATACACATGACTTAATGCCGGGATGATGGACTTGTGGCCATCGTCCGTTGAAAACGCCGGTTCAACCGGCCCAACAGCCAAGGGAGCTTAATCCTGCGCATGAAAAACTATTCGACCACGGTGCCTGCACGCCTCGACGATGATGACGAGGACAAAGCCAAGAGCCAGCAGTCGATCCAAGTCGACAAGCATCTGTTCGAAGCGCGCACAGTTCTGATCACCGGCCCGGTGACACAGGAAATGGCCCGCGACGTCTGTTCCCGTTTGCTTGCCCTTGCACAGGTCTCGAACGATCCGATTACGGTGATTGTTTCTTCGCCTGGCGGCCACGTTGAATCGGGCGACATGATCCATGACACCATCAAGTTTGTAGCACCTGAGGTGCGGATACTGGGAATGGGCTGGGTCGCCAGCGCAGGTGCCCTGATTTACGTGTCCGTGCCGAAGGACAAGCGGTTTTGTACTCCGAACACGCGCTTCCTCCTGCATCAACCGTCCGGTGGTGCCGGCGGCATGGCAACGGATATCGAGATCCAGGCCAAGGAAATCATCAAGATGCGTGATCGATTGAACAAGATCTTCGCTGATGCAACTGGCCAGCCGATCGACCGGATCGAAAAGGACACGGATCGCGACTACTGGATGAGCCCGGAAGAGGGCATTGACTACGGTCTTGTCGGAAAGGTCGTGACCAGCGTGGACGAGCTGGGCTGATCAAGCTCTGAAGGAAACTTTCTCAGGACGCCGGTGGATGGTTCCACCGGCGTTTTGTTTTGTAAGTGCGCCTTAAGCGCTCAGCGTTTCCGGTTCGACCGAATAGACCAGCACCGGAGCAACGGGTTTCGGGCTGAGAACCTGCGGACGCAAGCGGTCCAGCAGTCTCCGAAATTCAGTTTCGTCTCCCGTGCCGGCTTTGCCGCCAAAGAATGCGCCGACCAGGTGATCGACGAACCGGGCGTAGAGGTCGGAGCAGGTGCAGATTGGCGAGAGCAGCTCGCACACGGGCTTTCCATCATAGAACGGCGCACCTCCTGACAGGAAAATCAGGAATTCTGTCAGGTCATCGGAACGCTCGAACTCTTCACGGAAACCGGAGAGATCGAAGCATTCATCCTGTTCCAGACGTTGCTTCAGACGCGGCATTGCCTGCATGACTGCCTTACGTCCACCAAGTTTCATATAGAGTGTCATCTGGCTATCCTCGATTAAGCCTTCGAATTGATGCCTAGAGATTGCCTCAATTGATTTCAAAACCCTGTGACTCCGATCACGATTATTCCCTTTGCGAAAAATTCCAATGAAACTCTGCTGAATCGTGCTGGCATTCGTTGGAAGTAATTTCGGCAAATGGGCTCCTGGCTCGGCGCAGAATGTCGAGTTTGTGTGTCAGTCTTTTTACAGTTCAAATGCCTCTACCAGCTTTGCGACTGGCAATGAGTTGTGGCGGCAGATGGAGGTAAGAGGCAACAAACGAGTTGTCTATAAGGACGCAACTTTCCGCAAATTTCCAGCTGCAATGACAGCCGCATCCAGAGATGAATGTGATCTGATTTTGTTGTGGCTTTTGGGCTGTCTCGCAGCATGGACATTCACCTTCCTGTTGCGATCAGAGCGAGTTTGAAGCTCTGTCTTGACTTGTTGGATGACGTCAGCCGTTGTTCTGCAACAAAATGGTTTCCTTGGAGGGCGGATGTTCTTCTACGTTTCGAAAATCGGTCAGTTTTTCATTCAGCCTTCGAACTTTCTGATCGCGCTGATTCTGTTTGGCTTGGTGATAATGGCATTCACCAATCGTCGGCGTATCGCAAAGCTGATGACTTGGACCGGGCTTATTGGCCTGATTATTTGTGGATTTTCTCCAGCAGCCAACTGGTTGATCCAGCCACTGGAAGACCGGTTTCCTCGTCCCGCAGAGATCAGTGGATTTGATGGCATTATCGTTCTCGGTGGCGCGGTCGATACCGTCGTGACCGGTGTTCGAGGAGACACTGCTTTGACCATGTCGGCTGAACGCATAACGATCACTGCGCGGCTTGCAAGATTGTTGCCTGACGCAATCGTCGTGCACACCGGCGGTCAGGGCGTCATTATTTCTTCGCAGGCGACGGAGGCCGAGGGGGCAGGACGTCTCTTTGCCGATTTTGGAATTTCACCGGAGCGCGTTGTGCTGGAGGACGAGTCGCGCAATACCTGGGAAAACGCAACCTTGAGCAAGGAGATTGTGGATCCGCAGCCGGGCCAAAGGTGGCTGCTCGTCACCTCCGCCTATCACATGCCCAGGTCCATGGGGGTCTTTAAGAAGGCCGGGTGGACAGGGCTGACGGCTTATCCTGTGGACTATAGAACCAGGGGGGAAGTGGACAGAGGGTTGGGATTCGATGGCGCTTCAAAGGGGCTGCGTCGATTCGACATCGCGTTTAGAGAATGGCTCGGATTGGCGGTCTATTGGGCGATCGGGCGGAGCACGGAATTTTTCCCACAACCCTGAAGGCGGCAAATCACTTTTAACTTACATCTCATTTTTGGGTTCAACCTCTTTTACAGACGGTTGCGTCGCACCATATATTGAATGAACTCAGGGATTTGAAAGGACGTGGGCTCATGGTCCTCGAAGCGCCGATCGTCGCGGCAGACGTTGTACAGTGGCTCTACAGCGACGCTTCGCATTTGAATGATACTTTGGAAATCGTTTCAGAGCTTGCTGAACGCCTGCGTCGCGGCAATGTGCCGGTCGACAGGGCGACAACAGGTATCTGGGTCGTGCACCCGAACGTGCGTGCAGAAGCATCCATTTGGGCAAGTGATGCAACGCGGGAGCTCAGGCTCTATACGTCTGACAACAGCTCGGAAGAGGACTACCATTCCAGTCCGATCAAGCGTGTTCACGAAACGAGCGCTGCAGTGCGTGTCCGGATCGAGAAAGAACCTTCGATTGCCGTGGAGTTTCCGGTCACGGTTGAACTGCGGGATGAAGGTTACACCGACTATATTGCGCTGCCGCTGCCGTTTTCGGATGGCTCTGTAAAGGTTGCTACCTTCGCAACCAAGACGCCCGGTGGGTTTGCAAGTTCTCATATCAGTGTTTTTGAGTCGCTCGTGCGGCCGCTGGCCCTGGTGTGTGAGCTCAAAACCCTGAAACGCACGGCGGAAACTGTACTGGAGACTTATGTTGGCCCGCGCGCCGGTTCACGCGTTCTCGACGGAACGACACGCCGAGGCGAGGGCGAGTGGATCAAAGCAGTTGTAAGCTTTGCCGACATTCGCGGGTTTACCCGGATGTCCAACACCTTGCCTGCCGACAAAGTCATCTTGTTTTTGAACAAGTATTTCGGTGCAATGACGGCAGCTGTGGAAGCCCATGGCGGCGAAGTGCTGAAGTTCATCGGCGATGAAGTGATGGCCATCTTCCCCTATGAAACTGATGATGAGGCGCGCGATGCCGCCAAGCGGGCCTTGCTTGCAGCGCGAGAGACACTGCAGCGGATCGAAACGATCAACAGCGCGAGAACATGCGCTGCGACCCCGGACATGAGCGTTGGGATCGCGTTGCATGCCGGCGATGTATTCTATGGCAATGTCGGCAGCGAAACACGGCTTGATTTCACTGTGGTGGGACCGGTCGTCAACCTGGCGGCGCGTATTGCCGAACTGGCGAAAGACCTTGAGCGTCAAGTGCTGGTTTCCGACGCTCTTTCCGACATCATGGGCTGCCGTTCAGGTCTTTATGGACGGTATCAGGTGAAGGGTTTCGACGACCCGGTATCGGTCTATTCTCCGGATTTGACGGGTGATCCAAGGTTTGGATATTGCCCTGAAAACACGGCTGAGCGTGCTCTTGAAGCAAACTGACGCCGTGTGAGCACGATCAGTACTGCAAGCGTGGCCCCTGCAAAAACGTAGGGGCCGGCAAACCAGCCAAGAAATCCGATTGCGAAGAAAAAAGCGCGTTGACCTCGGTTGAAATGGCGTCCGGCGAGTACGTTTAGTTCGCCGGCCTGCATTGCCATTTTTCGAACCGCTTGGTCTTCAGCTTGTCCGAGGTCCGGAACGGCACCCATAATGATGCTCGCATAGTTGAAAAGCCGATAGGCCCAGCCGAACTTGAAGAAGGCATAGGCGAAAATCAGCATCAGGCCAAGAACCTTGATTTCCCATAAGGCTCGGCTGTCTGCACCTGGTATCGCCAGGTCCCCCGCAATTTGAAGTATCCGCTCTGTCGCGTCGAGCAGTGCAAAACAGCCCCCCATTGCCAAAAGCGCCGTTGAGGCAAAAAAGGCAGTGCCTTGCTGGAGGCCGGCCATGATGGAGGTGTCCATGATGCGGACTTCGCGCATGCACATGGAGATCATCCAGCCACGTCGAAAGTCGTCCATTGCGCTTGACAGAGTTTTTTGTCTTAAGGGACTGACGTCAATCAATAAATTGAAGCCGAACCAAGCAAACAGAAACCAGACGGCTGCGGCGATATCCAGATATGAGAGGGACTGCATCACGAACCTTTTGACGATGCCGGCGGGTGAACTCCGGCTTTAAATTGTCATAACAGAGTTTATCCAACAGCACTAAGGAACACTGTGGGAAACCATAAGGTGCTGAAAAACTGAAAGGATTTAAGCCCTGCAAAAAAGCGATACCAGTTGCTCCTTTTTTGCGCTTGCGAAAGGGTAAGGGATCGTTTACCTCATCGCCCCAATGGCGCCACATTTGAGGTCGGTGGGACCCGGTGCCGAATAACAAAGTGTAGGGATTTGATGGACGAAAACGTGCAGAAATCTTGTTGGAGCGTCACTCTTTGGACTGTCGCTGTCGTTGGCGTCGCGTTGACGATGGTTCTTTTGTTCAATGATGTGGAAAGTGCCAAACAAGCCGTCGCTGTTGCTCAATAAGAACAGCTGGACGTGTTCAGAACAAAGGCGCAGCCGGGAGCTGCGCCTTTTTGTTTTTCTAGCCGGAAATATCCGCGCGACGCCTATCAGCTGATCCTGTCGATCCTGGGCGATTGGATGGACCGGAGACCTTTCTGAATTCCATTTGACGCACAACGATCCGACCTGCCGGCCGGCTGATCAGAAATCCAGTATAGGCGTTTTGCCGAAGTGGCAGCAGCACCATCTGGACCGAACCGGCACCGGGCCAGGCAAGGCTGGCACCCCAACCCGGAACGTTTTGAGGCGTCTCCTTACCGAGAAGCGCCTGAATATCGACGCCATGGAGCAAATTGGTTCCGCTTGCATCCCATTCTATCGACGCAAGGCCGTCTTCGATCCGGAAAAGGTGTATCCGGGTCCCGCCGATCTTCACACTCAGGCCATCGCCTTCAGTACCGGCAATCTCGGCTGTACCGGCATTTCGATCGACGTCGATCGTCCTGCGCACGTCGCCTTCCTGAACAAACCCGGCCGTATTGCGAACTTCAAATGTGCCAAGCGGCCAATCGCTGGCAGCAAGTGAAACCGTCAAAAGAAGATACGCCAAACCTGTGAATAATGAACGGATCAATGAAATGCCCCAAGTTGCCCTTGGCTTAAATCTAAGTCGGGAAACTTTAGAAAGTCTTTGTTCGAATTGAGAAAATCGCTACCGTCATTATACGGAATTGTCAGTGTTCATTTTGACAGTGTGACAACCAGATCTTCGATGGTGGAATGCTCGGGCTGCCATCCGGTGGTGCGACGGGCGTGACTGACGTCCACTTTCTGTGACAAGGCATAACCCGCGCTCCAGTCGGTTTCCGGATCTGTCTCTTCGGGGGCTTGTGTTGTGTCGATTTCCAACGGCGCGCCGTGTCTTGCGGAAATGTGCGATGCAAGGTGACCGACCGAGATCCCGGCAATGCAGCTGGCAATCAGGGACATTCTGAAACGGGACTGTTGCAGAACGCGCGCGTAGAAATCTGCAAGATCGTTGACTTCGACCAGTGGCCACAGCGTATCGCGCGTAGCTCTTGTTTTAAACGGTTGGCCCTTCTTCAAGGCATCGGTCATCTCTGCGATAGGTCCGAAGTTCCGGCTGCACACCAGCGCCGGATGCACCACGGCAAGGTTCATGTCTGTGCCGTGTGACAAGGTCCTGATTGTCTCGGTCATATAGCGAAAGGCAGGCAAAGGCGAAAATGGAGTTTTTTCCGTGATCACGTTCCTTGACGTCGTTTGCGGAAACAGCCAGACACCGCCGGTGTAGATCACCTTGAGTGGTTGCTGACGGTGCTGCGCGGCCTTTTTCAATGCCAACATTGATTGCCTGTCGACACGGCCCATGTCTGCAGAAAAAGTTGCGCCGGTGTGCACCACCGCGTCACAGGCGGCAGCGCGGCTCACCCAGCTTTCTGGAGAGCGCAGGTCACCGGGGTAGGCATTGGCCCCCAGAGCACGTAGTTTTTCAGCCGACGCGTCTGATCTGGCGAGGCCGACAATCCGGGCGTTCTCGTCGAGAAGTCGCTTAAGGACTGCCGAACCAATGCTGCCGGTCCCGCCTGTGAGAAACACTTCCATACGTCTATGAGACCCCTGTTGGGCGTCTACCGCAAGCGTTACGTCACTCTTGCTGTGCAAAATCCACCGCCGTTTCCAGAAGTCAGCTTGACGGAACCGGCAGGCCTGCTAGGTCAGGTCTATGACCTTGCATCTTGTCAAATTGTGTGTGGGAGCAGACAGCGCAGAATCTCTTCAGGCCTGGATCGACTACCGTGTCGAGCAGGCTCGCCTTGCTGGTGCGGAAGAGGTGACGACACACACAACACGCATGGTGCCGACCCGAAAGGATGAGTTGCTGGACGGCGGGTCGCTCTTCTGGGTCATCAAGGGGAAGATCCAAGCGCGCCAACACCTGTTGGACATTCGCCCGTTTACCGATGATGCGGGTATCAAACGGTGCAATCTTGTGCTGGAACCCCGTTTGATATTGACCCAATACCGGCCCAAGCGCCCGTTTCAGGGTTGGCGGTATCTGAAGATGGATGAAGCTCCCGGTGATATCCGGCTTGCAGGCGAGGCGGTGGCGATGCCGGACGCAATGCGTCGCGACCTGACAGAGCTTTGTCTCCTCTAACGACAGGCTCAATTGCGGGCGTTGTCAGCGGATTGGGCGGAAAGTGCGTTGCGCAGATGTGAGAGCAAGGCGTCCAGTTCAGGCCAGCCGCGCCCCAGCTTCGGGTTGTCCTTTTTTCGGGTCATGGCCAAATGCGCGTAGCCGTGAACGAGCGACCAGACCAGGATCTCGGTTTCTTCGATCTCAGTTCCGGCAGGCACCAAGGGTGCACACGTTTCCCGCAAGATACTGTATGCCTTGGAAGAGGCCTCACAGAAGTCCTGGTCGTTCTCATTGAATTTCTGCCCCGAGAAGATGAACAGAAACAATTCCGGATGTCCCGCTGCGTAGTCCAGGTAGCCGTGACAGATCGCAGACAGACGCTCAAAAGGCGCAGGGCCCGCCTTGTCTCTTCTTGCAAGCATGGCATCGCAAAAAAGACGATATCCTCTGGCTGCGATGGCCGTTGAAAGCCCCATCAGGTTTTTGAAGTGATAGCCTGGCGCTGAATGCGAAACACCAGCCATTGCCGCGCATTCCCTCAAGGACAAACCATCGGGCCCTCGGTCTCTCAACAATTCGACGCCTGCATCAACCAACTTGGTGCGAAGCGTTCCGTCCCTCGGGCGGCTTTTGGAGGCATTCGTCATGAAGGCTTCATCCGTGATTGGCTTGACACTGTCAAGTTCGATCTTATTTTGACAGTGTCAAGTTATGAGGAGGGGAACGACATGGAACGAATTTCAAGGCTTGCGAACAGCTCCGGCTTTTGGCTGGCGACGGTATCTTCGGTCTTGGTTGCAATCGTGTCTTACCGCTTCATACCGCTGGGAGTTCAACAGGGAATGGAATTCGTTGCCCATAATCTCAGCGGTAACGCCCTGGCACTTTACGCACATATCGGGGTCGCGCCGGTTGCACTGGCCCTGATGCCGTTTCAATTCATGTCCGTCTTGCGGTCACGCTGGCCTGCTCTGCACCGTTGGAGTGGACGGGTCTACGTGGGAGCAATCCTTGTCTCGGGCCTTGCGGGTCTTCAGCTTGCATTCCATACGACCACCGGCGCCTTTGCCACGGTTGGGTTTGCCACGCTGGCAGTCGTTTGGCTGGGTACCACGGGTGCAGCCTTCTATTTTGCGGTGAATCGTCAGATTGCTCGGCACAAACGCTGGATGCTTCGGTCCGCGGCGCTTACTTTTGCCGCCGTCACCTTAAGGGTCTATCTGGGGTCTTCGATGGCCTTAGGTGCAGACTTTGCCATTGCGTACCCCATCATAAGTTGGGCGTGCTGGGTACCGAATGCCCTTTTGGTGGAGTTCTATCTTCGCCGGGCTCATTTCTTGAAGCATCGAACCACGTGAACTGCCTCTACGAATATTTTGGTCCCTGCACTCAGCTCCCGTGAGCACCTGAACTTGCCAAAGTCCCTCGAGCGTCCCAAGTTGAATGTCAGAGAAAGTCACAAGGACTAGGCAAGCATGGGTAAGACCGACGACCGCATGAAAGAAGCGCTTGTCCGGCAAAAATCAGAACTTCCGTCAGCGGATGCTGATGTCTCGGCATTCCTGGAAAAGGCGCGAAGCATCAAACCGCAGCCAGGAAGCGACGGTCGTTTGATTTTTGCGCTTGATGCGACGATGAGCCGGCAGCCGACCTGGGATCAGGCCTGTCACATTCAGGCAGAAATGTTTCAGGAAGCCGGGAGCATTGGTGGGCTGAACATCAAGCTTGTCTTTTTTCGAGGATTTGGCGAATGCCGGGCATCGCGATGGTTTAATTCCAGCGATGATTTGGCTCGTGCGATGAGCCGAATTTCATGTCAGGGCGGGCGCACGCAGATCCGCAAGGTTCTGACGGCCGCGCTTGAAGCGGCCGACAGGGAAAAGATAGCGGCGCTGGTCTATGTCGGAGACTGTATGGAAGAAGATGTCGATTTGCTGTGCGACAAGGCGGGTCAACTTGGCCTGCTCGGGGTGCCGATGTTTCTGTTTCAGGAAGGTCGTGATCCAGTAGCGGAAAAAGCTTTTCGTGAAATGGCGCGCCTGACAAAGGGGGCCTATTGCCCATTCGATGCTGGAGCAGCCCGACAATTGGCAGAGCTTTTGAAGGCGGTTGCAGTTTTTGCAAGCGGTGGTCGATCGGCGCTTCACGCGTTGGAAAAAAGGGGCGGGCAGGGTGCGCGGCTGCTTCTGCAACAGCTTCCTCCAAAGTCGTGACCCGAATCTGCAAGAGGCTACCTAAGAGCGTTCCTTCAAAAGTGCTTTGGAATGCCCCATTTTGATGGCAGGAAGTTCGTGGCAGTTTGGAGCTGCCCGATCCTTTATCTGTCAATCCAGTCCCAAGGGACCGAATGTTCTACCTACTGATCGGAATTGTCCTTCTCGTCGCCGTTTTGACGCTGGCCAGGAACTTTGTGCACGCCAACCCAGCCGCGCTTGCCAGGCAACTGCGTACATTCGCTGGGGTCTTCATGATAGCACTTGCAGGATTCTTTGCCGTTACGGGACGCTTTGCGTTTGCGCTACCAGCATTTGGGCTTGGCGTGATGTTGCTTCGACAACATGTCTTTCCGGGTCTTTCTGGTGGCTACAAACCGCAGAAGTCTTCCGGGCAAAGGTCGCGTGTGCGAACGGCAATGGTTGAAATGGAGTTGGATCACGACAGCGGAGCCATGACCGGGACGGTTTTGGCCGGCGGCTTTCAGGGCCGCGGGCTTGATGATCTCAACGAGCAGGAACTTGAAACATTCTGGCGCGAATCTGGCCAGGATGAACAAAGTCAGAAGTTAGTCGAAGCTTATCTCGACCGCCGGCTTGCCGGATGGCGTGAACACTTCCAGACGGATGGAACAGAGCGGCAGGGAAGCTCGCCGAGCGCGGGCCCCATGACAGATGAGGAGGCCTACCAGATCCTGGGGCTTACGCCCGAAGCCGGGGACGCGGAAATTCGAGCCGCGCACCGAAGGCTTATGATGCGGGTTCATCCCGACCAGGGAGGATCCGGTTTCCTCGCGGCGAAAATCAACGAGGCTAAAGACACGCTTCTCAGAAGACATTGACGGCATCCGTTACGCGGTTACTGATAGATGGCGAAGCAAGCATATTTTGCTTTTTTCAGTGTTCTGCAGGCTCTTTTGGCTGCAGTTTTGTTGTCGAAGCCGACAAACCTTGCTCGATAGAGGGTTTGTCCGCCGGATTCGACCGGTTCGGTATACGGTGAGCGGCCACGCAGGGCGCTACCGGTTTTGGCCTTGGCGTTCTTCAACATACGAATTGCCTGGCCTTCGGTTTCTGTCGCTGCAATCTGGACCTGCCAGCCTGGCTCGATATCCTTGCTGTCGCTGGTTGCCACAGTCACTGTATCGTCGGCTGTTTCAGGCTCGACTGGCGCAAGCGCAGCTACTTGTGTGTCCGGCTGCTGTTCGATTGCCTGTTTTGCACTGATCGTTGCGACAGGCACGGTGTCCAGCTGGATTGTTTCTACTTGAACGGACCGGGTTGCCGGAGCATTCGAAAGGGCCAGTTGCTGTTGCGACGTTCCACCTGAACGGGCTTGAGCGGCCTGAAGCAGTGCAGTTTTCGAGATGGAATTCGTGCTCAACGATCCGTCCGGGCTTTCCGGCGGAATAGGAGGCAGCGCGGTTGCAACTGCGAAGGTGCTGTCGAAACGCTGCTTCACGAGGCGCGGCGGCAACGGCACTGCTTCACCAAAACCGGGCACGGTTGCCGGCTGCGGGGCAGGGACGACACCAGCCTGTTTGGGCGCTGAAAACGCAAGCACCATCGGAGCACCGGTCGCAGGCGCAGGTTTGCTGCCGGGCTTAGAAACCGGCAACGGCGGATTTTTCAAATTCGCGGCAACGAATGTCGGTTGAACATTGCTCTTTGCGATCGCAGGCACGGTTTTTGGTCCGCGGCTGGCTTTGCGCAGATAACGGCTGATGAGATTGGTCATATGGGCGTTTCTGGACTTTCCAGACCTGCCACCCATGACAACTGCAACAATGTGGCGTCCGTCGCGATTGACAGAAGTGACCAGATTGAAACCGGACGCGCGAATGTAGCCTGTCTTAATGCCGTCTACGCCCTTGACCCGACCAAGCAGCTTGTTGTGATTGCCGTAGGTCCGGCCTTTGTATTTGTATGACCGGGTTTTGAAGTAGCCGTAATACTGCGGAAAGCGCTCCTGAATTGCCCGACCAAGCCGTGCCATGTCTCTTGCGGTTGTGCGCTGTTTGGAGTTTGGCAGACCGTGTGGGTTGCGGAAGGTCGTTTTGGACATGCCGAGCTGACGCGCAGTCCTGGTCATGCGTTGCGCGAACTTCTTCTCAGAACCGCCGATGTTTTCCGCCACAACTGTTGCAACATCATTGGCTGACTTGGTTACGAGCGCCAGAATGGCATCCTTGACCCTGATCGTGCGGCCTGCCTTGACGCCTATCTTCGAAGGTGGGCGACCAGCGGCATATTTGGATACGGTCAATTTGGAATCGAGCGAAAGCCGACCTGCCTCGAGCTCTTCAAAGACCACGTAAAGGGTCATGATCTTTGTCAGCGAAGCTGGGTAGCGATAGGCATCTGCGGAAGATGCATAAAGGGTCTTGCCGGTTTTTGCGTCGACAACGATGCCGGCATATTTCGGGTTGGCCATCGCCGTAGACGGAACACTCAGCAAGAGAGCGCCTAGGACCAAAATCTTGCCTGCACGGGCAACCATTCTCGCATTGCGAAGAAAACGCATACCAAACACAATAACTATCCCATTCAGGGTCACGCGGCCAGTGTTTGAAGTTGCCTGGACTGGATCATGAACCCCCGTGCGATTCAATCCGGCTACCCCGTCGACTACGTGTGTATTTGATGGAAACACGGTTACGAATGTGTAAATAGTTTGCGCAAAAAACACTTAAAAAAATTGATTTTGATTAGAGTTAATCAATAGTTAATCGAATGTTATTTGATTTTTATATCGTTAGTGAAGATAATTTTTGAAATTACCAAGTAATTTTTCTTAATGAATTGTTTCTTTTTTGGGTCATGTTGTTTTATGGTGAAAATGTTGAAGGAATAACTTGAAGTGCCGCTGGGGCATTCGCTGCAGTGGATTTTCTATTTGGCTGCTATTTTGACTGTCGCGGGTACGTGCCTTTCGGTTTTATAACGTTATTAATTTCTCGTAATGGTTGTTGTTGCGATGCAAAATCACCTTGACACTTTTTGTGCAGTGCATTATGTGAAGTTTCATTAGGTAACGCGATTAGCGCGCCGGCTGCCGAATGGAGCAACCACGAGGCCACAAAGACCGGTTCGCCGGATGAGGGCAGTTAGATGATGAATAACTTCGATGAGATCCAGAAGATGAGCAAAGACAACATGGACATGGCCATGGAGTCGTTCGGCACGATGAGCAAAGGCATGCAGGCAATTGCAGCCGAAGTCGCTGACTATCAGAAAAAGTCCTTCGATGAAGGTACTGCTGCAGTCGAGAAGCTCGTGTCCTCCAAATCTCTGGACAAGGCTTTTGAAGCTCAGGCTGACTACGCCAAGAGCGCTTACGAAGGCTTCGTCGGTGAAATGACCAAGCTCGGTGAAATGTTCACTGACATGTCCAAAGACGCTTACAAGCCTTACGAAGGCGTGATGAGCAAGTTGGCAAAGTAATTTCCAATTTCTGCCGCTAAAGGGCAGTGAATTGATCGAAACCCGGCTTATTTGAGCCGGGTTTTTTCGTATATGCACAGTTTTGCCCAGTCTTTTGCCGGTGTCGAACACATCGTCTTCACGGATTGGAAATGCGCTACCTCCCCATCTTTTAATCTCTTTTGAGAGACCTACATTCAGCAATACCGGCTGCACTTTATGCCGATTTGTGCAGTTCACCGGTTTGTTGATGAAATCGACCATTGCGCAAGGACGGCTTGCGCGGCAGGATTACCGTAGAAGCAAAGCGACCGCGGACGTTTTTCGGAGCTGCGGTTTGGGTTACGGGCAGGCTTTCCAGAGTTAGCTTCTGCCCGCTAGTATGAAATGAGTGATGGCCGGAGTGAATAAGGCGATAGACTGGGCAATGTCGGCAGGCTCTGATTATGACAATGACGGTGGCGATGCCGGAACGGTCGTTGTCACCCGGACGAAAACGGTTACCAAGCGGCCAAATCTGTATCGTGTGCTGCTGCTGAATGACGACTACACGCCGATGGAGTTTGTCATTCACGTTGTGGAGAACTTCTTCCAAAAAAACCGCGAAGAAGCGACTCGCATCATGCTTCATGTTCACCACCACGGCGTCGGAGAATGCGGGATATTTTCTTACGAAGTCGCGGAAACAAAAGTGACACAGGTGATGGATTTTGCGCGAAAGCACCAACATCCTTTGCAATGCGTCATGGAAAAAAAGTGAGGACCAACGCACGTGCCTTCCTTCTCACGCAGTCTTGAAAAAGCCCTTCACCAGGCTCTGGCGTTCGCGAACGAACGCCAGCAGGAATATGCGACACTCGAGCATCTCCTTCTGGCGTTGCTCGATGACCAGGATGCTGCGGCCGTAATGCGGGCCTGCAATGTTGACCTGGATACAATCCGCAGGAACCTCCTGGAATATATCGAAACCGAACTCGATAATCTGGTCACGGACAGTGACGATGATTCCAAGCCGACCGCTGGTTTTCAGCGCGTCATTCAACGTGCCGTGATTCATGTGCAGTCTTCTGGGCGTGAAGAAGTTACGGGCGCGAATGTGCTGGTCGCGATTTTTGCTGAGAGGGAAAGCCACGCTGCTTACTTCCTGCAAGACCAGGATATGACGCGTTACGATGCGGTGAATTATATTTCACACGGTATCGCGAAACGCCCTGGTATGTCCGAAGCCAGACCCGTGGAAGGTGCGGAAGAAGAAGACGTCTTGCCAGGCGCGGAGGCGGACAAGAAATCAAGTCAAAAGACCGATGCGCTTGAAGCTTATTGTGTCAATCTTAATGACAAGGCGACTGGTGGCAAAATCGATCCATTGATTGGACGAGACAGCGAAATTCAGCGCACAATCCAGATTTTGTGCCGGCGGTCAAAGAACAATCCGCTGTTTGTCGGAGACCCAGGTGTTGGCAAAACTGCGATCGCGGAAGGATTGGCCCACCGTATCGTCAATGGTGACGTGCCTGATGTTCTAAAGGACGCCACCATCTTTTCGCTGGATATGGGCTCGCTTCTTGCCGGAACGCGCTATCGCGGCGATTTCGAGGAACGTCTGAAGCAGGTGGTCAAGGAGATCGA
Source organism: Labrenzia sp. THAF82 (assembly GCF_009363435.1). Classification (GTDB taxonomy): domain Bacteria; phylum Pseudomonadota; class Alphaproteobacteria; order Rhizobiales; family Stappiaceae; genus Roseibium; species Roseibium porphyridii. Next base: position 3,170,273 of record NZ_CP045354.1, read on the forward strand.
GGACTACCCGGGTGCCGTCATGTTCATTGACGAGATCCATACCGTGATTGGGGCAGGTGCCACATCCGGTGGCGCCATGGATGCCTCCAATCTTCTCAAACCGGCGCTTGCGTCGGGAGCAATCCGTTGCATTGGGTCCACGACCTACAAGGAGTATCGCCAGTTTTTCGAAAAGGACCGGGCACTTGTGCGGCGATTCCAGAAGATCGATGTCAACGAGCCGTCGATTCCCGATGCAATCGATATCCTTCGCGGACTGAAGCCCTATTTCGAAGACTTCCATAAGGTTCGCTACACCAACGATGCCATCAAGACAGCTGTTGAGCTGTCAGCGAAATACATTTCTGACCGCAAGCTTCCAGACAAGGCCATCGATGTTCTGGACGAGACCGGTGCGTCTCAAATGCTGGTGCCGGAAGCGCGGCGGCGTAAGACCATTGGTGTGAAGGAAATCGAAAACACCATTGCCACAATGGCCAGGATCCCGCCGAAGTCGGTTTCCAAGGATGACGCTGAGGTTCTTGAGAACCTCGGCAAGGACCTGAAACGTGTTGTCTACGGCCAGGACAATGCGATTGAAACCCTGGCCTCGGCGATCAAGCTGGCCAGAGCGGGGCTTCGCGAGCCTGACAAGCCGATCGGCAGTTACCTGTTCTCCGGACCGACCGGTGTCGGCAAGACGGAAGTTGCCCGTCAGTTGGCTTCATCGCTCGGGGTAGAGCTGATCCGTTTTGATATGTCGGAGTATATGGAGCGGCACACGGTGTCGCGCCTGATCGGCGCACCTCCGGGCTATGTCGGATTTGATCAGGGTGGCCTGTTGACCGATGGCGTCGATCAGCATCCGCATTGCGTGCTGCTGCTTGACGAGATCGAGAAGGCCCACCCGGATCTGTTCAACATCCTGCTGCAGGTCATGGACCACGGCAAATTGACCGACCACAACGGCAAACAGGTCGATTTCCGCAATGTCATCTTGATCATGACGACGAATGCTGGCGCTGCGGACATGGCCAAGATGCCTGTCGGCTTCAATCGCGTGAAACGTGAAGGTGACGACACAGAGGCGATCAACAAGCTGTTCACGCCAGAGTTCCGCAATCGTCTGGACGCGATCATTCCGTTTGGCAACTTGCCGATCGAGGTCGTCTACAAAGTCGTCGAGAAGTTCGTCATGCAGCTGGAAGTCCAGCTTGCTGATCGAAACGTGACGTTCGAGTTGACCGATGAGGCCGTGAAATGGCTGGCGACGAAAGGGTATGATGATCGAATGGGGGCTCGGCCTCTCGGCCGGATTATCCAGGAGCATATCAAGCGACCGCTTGCCGATGAGGTGCTGTTCGGCAAGTTGAAAAAAGGCGGCATGGTCAAAGTGTCGGTTTCGGAAGACGGGAAGGGTCTCCTTCTTGAAAGCGTTGAGGAGCGGGCGACACCACCGAAAACCAAAGCCAAGACCGAGCCCAAGCCGCGCCCTAAGCGCAAGCGGAAAGCACCGGCGAAATCGGCAGCATCCGGCAAGGACAGCAAAGCATCGTCGTCCGGCAAAGGCGGTTCCTCCAAGAAGAGCCTGGTGCCCAAGGTGCCGCTGGCGGATTGATCGGTCCGTTCCAAGCTTAGAAAGCCCCGGTATTGCCGGGGCTTTCTTTTTGAGTAAAGGCTGTCGAGCCTAGAATGTGCGGACTGTTGGATGTCGTGTTTGCTAAACGTCGGCAAACAATGTCGGGTCCGGGAAAACAGCCTCCGCGAAGTCGGCGATCGGCAGCATCATGCGGGCCTTGATTTCTGACGTAAACAGCTTCTCGAAATCGATCGAGTCCATAGGTTTTGTCTGTCCGCGCGCATGCCACGCAACAAGACTTTTTGTCGTATGAAAAACTAGGTGATCGAGCCCGTCCGTGAGCTTGCTGTAAAAATCTATGGGATTGTCCGCAAACTTTCCGTTGCTTCGACGAATGTTGATAGGAGGAGAGCTGCCGACGATGTGGCCGGCATCGATTTCCTCGTTCATTAGATGGACTGTCCAGCGTGTCGTGTCTGCGTTTCTTTGCTTTACATCCTCATGCGGTGCCGGACCGGCGCCATGCCCGCTCGCAAGGTCGGACGGGTGAAAGTTATAAACACCAAGGTCCGGAATGCGGAGGAACGGTTTGTCGATCAGCTGTCCGAAGCCACAGCACAAAACTGCATGGGGTTTAAAGTCCCGTAGTGTTTCGCGAAACCAATCCTGCTTTATGTCGCCTGTATAAACGGGAATACCTGCCGACAGGGCTGTTCTAACGGTCGCGCTTTCAAGCTCACGTTGCATGTCTTCGGGATAAAGGTGCCATATGCGCTTGCGTGCACTGATCCGGGCATCCTGGTTTAGAGGATCATCTGTCAACAGGCATGAGATGTATAATTTTGCGGGAAAATGGTGTGCGAAGGCGAGCAGTGTCTTGAGCGTCAAAAACCCAACTGGAAGGCTTGCGATCACGGCGATGCGCAGAGTGTCGCTAGCAGGGCGAGGTCTTGAATCAACGCTCGGTTCTATAAATTCGCCCCATCGAATGGATTCGTCGTTGTAGACGTGATCGGCAAGACGCAATCCTTTTAGCCACCGATTTAACCAGATGTCTTTTGAGAGGTCTGACATAAAGCGCTGTCCAGTTGAGGTCGGTTGCCATTGGTTGAACCAGAGAAATTGCTCATCAAGAACATGTCAATATTGAACAGAACCTGTTGTGGCACCGCGTTGACATTTCGCAGGAACAGGATCAGAAAATAAGGTCTCCTTACGATTTTCGTTTTGGTCTACGTTCATGTCCTCGCCAAACGGCGCTTCTGAAAACCCACCTGAAAACAGGGAAGTCATTTCTTCGAAGAAATGGTTTGCTCGCGGTGCACGTGCAGCAATCTCGATACCTGCGTTCATATTGACGGCAGCATTTGTCGGATATGCCGGACTGGCTCGCGAGACCGGCCTCACATTGCTTGAAACCCTTGCAATGACTGGCTTTATCTGGGCGTTGCCGTCCGTGGTGGTCTTGACCGGTGCCTTGTCTTCCGGAATGGGTCTTATCCCGGCGGGCATTGCCGTAGCGCTTGCTTCCGTGCGGCTGATGCCCATGACAATGGCGTTGATGCCGATCATCAAAGTTCAAGGAAAAACCAGGAACTGGCAGCTTCTGATTGCCTCACACTTCGTTGCGGTCACGGCCTGGGTCTATGCCATGAAACACCTGCCGGACCTGCCGAGGGAGGCAAGGCTGCCCTTTTTTGTGGGCTTCGGCAGTTCGATTTCCACCTTTGTCTTTGTATTGACGGGCATTGCCTATTTGCTGGTCGAGCGGCTTCCGGACGTTGTGGCCGGGGCCTTGTTTCTTTTGACCCCCGTTTATTTTCTGTGCTCGCTCTGGGGGGCTGCAAGACTGAATGCGGACAAGGCGGCCATGGTGGCTGGTCTGGTGCTTGGGCCGGTCTTTTTTATTTCCCTGCCTGGGCTTGATCTCCTTTGGACCGGATTGGCGGGTGGCACGCTGGCGTATCTGGTTACACGTATTTGGCGGCGGGGGCTGTCGTGATGGATGGTCTCATGCGCAGCGGGGCTTATGCGGATACCTGGTGGTGGCCCTTTCTCATGATCCTGGTCGCCGGCTGGCTGGCAACAGATGTGTGGCGTTGGCTGGGTGTTTTTGCTGGTGGACGCCTGCGTGAAGACGGTGAGCTTCTGATTTGGGTAAGGTGTGTTGCAACGGCGCTCGTTGCGGGGCTCATCTCCAAACTGATCCTCTTTCCGCAAGGCGTTCTCGCTGAAACACCCATGTGGTTACGCCTTGCCGCAACAGCCTTCGGATTTGCCGCCTTTCTTGGATCTCGTCAACGCGTTGTCATTGGCGTTTTGGCGGCAGAGGCCTTTTTGCTCATTGGGTGGACTTCTCTCGATCTCTTGTAGTTGACGGTATTGCGGACTTTTTTGCTGTAGCTGTTCAGGGAGCTTGATACGATGAGTTGAACACACTCCGTGTTGCAGCAAGAAGGAGAACACCGGAATGACCAACCAAGTGGAACTCTTCTATGCACCGCAGACACGGGCGACCGGGGTGCGTGTGCTCCTTGAGGAATTGGGTGCACCTTACAAGTTGAATGTATTGAACTTCAAACTTGGTGAGAACCGGCAACCCAGATACCTGGCTGTGAACCCCTCCGGGAAAGTGCCTGCATTGCGCAGTGGTGATGCAGTAATTACAGAACAGGTTGCCATCTATATCTATGCGGCCGATTTGTTCCCTGAAAAGGGATTAACCCCCGCTCTCGATGACCCCCGCCGTGGTCCGTACCTACGATGGTTCGTTCACATGGCCTCTTGTTTTGAGCCCGCCCTGGTGGATCGTGCGCTCAAACGGGAAGAACCGCCACAAGTCATGTCACCCTATGGCAGTTTCGATACCGTGATGGAAAATATGAGGGCGCAACTCGCGAAAGGCCCATATGTTCTTGGCGAACGCATGACGGCGGTTGATGTGCTTTGGGCAGTGGGGCTGCGCTGGGGAATGATGTTCGGTATTGTTCCTGAATTCGATGAATTCAAGAGTTTCACGCAACGCTATTTTGAGCGTCCCGCACCCGTCAAAGTGTTGCAGGAGGATCAAAACCTCGCCAAAGAACAGGAAGATGCAGCGGTCCAGGCGGGCGTGGACTGATCGATTTCTGATCGGCAGAAACGAGGCCGCTAGTACATACCCGGGTTGATTTCCAATGGTTCGACTTTTCTGATCCACTCTTTCCTGATGTGAGGGATTAGTATCTGGACGGAACCTGGTGAGTGATCGTCTTGCTGCCCGTTCAAACAGAGCCAGGAGCCGTCATCCTCGATCCGTCCCGTCTCTATGGATTGAAATAGAAGCTCACACCAATGGCCGTAGGAAGAACGCAGGAGCCGGTTCTCCGGAACAAACAGCTCCAAAGTCACGTATTCAAATTGATTAAACTCGTGCTCTGAAAGGAGGCTTGCCGCCAGCAGCTCAAGATCGTCCTCCTGGGTTTCAAAAGTCCAGACTGGCGGTGTCCGGCCGTCGCACAAGCCATGTTCCTTCATGTGCTTGGCTGCATACTCGTATGCTAGCCTGTACTGGGGCGGTGTTTGAATTCCCGCCCAGGAGGGCACATAGGTACCATCCTTGTTGAGAAGAGGCAGAACCTCTTTGCGCTGAAATGTGAAAAGGCGGGCGAACTCCGATGGCGCTCCGTTGGCTGGAGGGGCAATCAGGAGAGCGCTTCCCGGATTTTCTCAGCCTGAGCAGCAAGAACGTCATTGTCCGCCATATCGCCTGTGTGGGGTCTCAGTGAGACGCCTTCGAAACGCGGAATTACATGAACATGTGTGTGAAAGATTACCTGACCGCCTGCCGGTTCGGAAAACTGCTGGATTGTGGTTCCATCCGCAGCAAATGCCGTGATTACAATGCGTGCCATCTTTTGAACCGTTGCCATAACAGCGTTCAAGTCATCTTCAGCGATGTCGAAGATGTTGCGTGACGGGTTCTTCGGGATCACCAGAATATGGCCGTCGCCGCGTGGCATGATGTCCATGATCACCAGCGTCTTGTCATCCTCATAGACCTTGTGACTTGGCAATTCACCTCGAAGGATCTTTGCAAAGACGTTCTGGTCGTCATACGCGGGTGTGGGCATAGCCATCTCATTCCTCAAATCGTCAACAATGCTCCAACCTTGGAGCAGGCAGCAGCGAGACTAGTCGGTCCAACCGGATGGGAGCAAGGGTGAAATGATCTGAATTTCCAGGAAGTAAGAGCGACCTTCTGATTAAAGGATTGCATCCCGTCATTAGACGGGATGCTGGATCTATCAGGCGGCTTTGGACTCGCCGGAACCATCCGCAACGAGCTTTGAGACACCGGCAAAATCCAGTTTACCAGAGCCCAGAACCGGAACACTCGGCACGACACGAACTTCTGCCGGTATCATCAGATCCTGAGCTCCGTTTGATTTGGCGGCTTCAACGAACGCGGATCGTGTCGCGTCGGGGTTTTCAGTGACCAGTATCAGTTTCTCTCCTTTGCGGGGATCCTTGATTGCCGCAACAGCTGACAGATGGTCGGGCCAGATCTTTCCAGCCAGCGCTTCAACGGCGGCGAGTGAGACCATTTCTCCGCCGATTTTGGCAAAGCGTTTTGCGCGTCCCTTGATGGTGATGAAACCGTCCTGATCGATGTCAACGATGTCACCGGTGTCGTGCCATCCGTCAACGAGCGGTTCTATTACACCTGGATTTTCGGATTTCAGGTATCCGACCATAACGTTCGGACCGGATACGAGCAGTCGGCCGCCACTTTCAACGCCGGGTACGGGCTCCAGTTTAGCTGTCATTCCCGGCATCAGCTTGCCGACCGTGCCCGGTTTGTTGAACATGGGCGTGTTGATCGCAATGACGGGTGCGGTTTCCGTTACGCCATAACCTTCAAGAACACGCAATCCGAAACGTTCTAGGTAGGTCTCTCTTGTCGACGGCTTGACTGGCTCTGCGCCTGCAAAGCAATAGCGCAGCGAACGGAAGTCATAAGCATGGGCTGTCCGGGCATATCCGTTCAAGAACGTGTCGGTCCCAAAGAGAATTGTTGCATTGGAGCCGTAGATGAGTTCGGGAATGATGCGATAGTGCAGGGGAGACGGGTAAAGATATGCAGGTACTCCTGAAATCAGGGGCAGAATTGTTCCAGCTGTCAGGCCGAATGAGTGAAACATCGGCAAAACATTGAAAACCTTGTCGGATGGGGTGAAGTCAATTCGAGCGGCAGCCTGTGTCGCATTTGCCAGAATGTTTCTGTGCGTCAGGACAACACCTTTCGGTTCTCCCTCCGACCCGGATGTGAACAGGATAACGGCTGTATCGCTGGCATGACGCGCAACCAAAGGTCGGGTCTTTGTGACGAGACCTCTGACTTTGTCGAGGAGCGTGATTTCCTTCCTGACTTCGTCAAGCCAGATGAAGCGGACATGCGGCGATAGCTGCTCAACGAGGTTGTCGAGCCGCGCCTGAGCGACAAACGTACGCGAGCAGAGAACGGTTTTGACGTTGGCTGTCCGGCAGGCTGACAGTACGTTGCTCGGTCCGGCGGTGAAGTTGATCATTGCCGGAACCTTGCTGGCCGATTGAGCGGCAAGAAAGGTCACCGCAGAACCGTTGGCATTGGGCAGCATGATGCCGAGTGTGGTTTCACCGGGTGTCAGCTTTGCAATCTTGCGCGCCAGAACGGAGACGCCCGTCAGAAGTTTGCCGTAGTTGAGCTTGCCGCTCAGCGGGTCTTCGACAGCAAGTTGCGAATATCCGCGCTCCTTGGCCGTCTCGATGACCCGGTCGAGGATCGTGCTGTCTTGTGACAGGCTGGTTTCGAACATCAGACCTGACATGACCTGGTAAAGTTCAGCACCCGCTGCTGCGCGGCGCTTGCGGCCCTTCAGGTCTTCGGACAGTTCTAGGCGTTTCGGTTCCATAATCGTCACCTTTACTTTCGGAAACAGTCGTTTGCGGATTTGGTAGGGTCTCAGATACGAGAACGGAGTTTTTTCAAGGCCTTCGATGCGGATGGGCACAATCATCGCCCCGGTCTTGTCAGCAACCATTGCCGCGCCGTCATAGACTTTCATCAGGGAGCCGGTGACCGTCAGACGGCCCTCGGGAAAAATCACGAGCGGTTCGCCCGATTGAACGGTTCTGATCAGGGCCCGCGTTGCCATCGGCTTTGACGGGTTGATCGGCAATGCGTTGGCGAGGCGCAGGAACGGACGCACCCACCAGCGCTTGGCAATGTCATAATCGATTGCAAACGTTGGCGTTCTGTCGCTTAAGGTCAATGCAAGTCCGGCATCGAGAAGGCTGACGTGATTGAGGGCTAGAACTGGAGCCGGACCAGCTTTTTCAAGGTTCTCCAGGCCGGAGATCTCCACGCGGAAGATCGAACGATAAAGTATCGAAACCGCGTCCCGCATCGGATTGGTCGGCAGGAAGACCAGCATTGCGATTGCAACGACCAGGTTAAGCGCAGACAGGAAGACAAGGATCGCCGGCACAGAAGCGCCGAGATACTGTGCACCGGCAAGCGCCAGGCCGCCAAGCGTCATGATCGCTGCACCCAGCGCATTGGTACCAGCAATTCTGCGCGCCCGGCAGTCAGCATCAGACCAGGTCTGCAATGCGGTGAAGGTTGGAACTGCGAGGAAGGCTCCAGAGATGGCAAGGCCTGCCATATCGATGGTCAGGCGCAGGACTCCGTCGCGTGCAATGAATTCACCCAGTGTTGCGGCAGGCATAGAATGAGACACGCCATTCAAGGTGAGAGCCGTGTCCAGGCAAAAAATGGCCAGCAGAAAGGTGCCGACCGGAACCGGCAACAGGACAACGCGTCCGGCTAGCAGCCAGGCGGCGATGGCTGAACCAATACCGATGGACACGGCAAATACGGCTAGAAAATAGGTGACTGCAACTTCGCCGCCGCCAAGCAAGGACTTTACCATCAGCGGCAGGATGGCCAGTATCATGGCGCCGATCAGCCAGAACCAGGCATTCATGAGCGCGACGCGGACAAGGCGCTTGTCGGCGACAAGGTCCGCAAGTACACGCCAGGTAGACGTGGCGACGTTCCAGTCGATCTTGAGATCAGGAGCTGCTGCCGGTGCTGCGGGTATCAGGCGGCTCAATCCATAGCAGGCAACGGCCAAAGCGATCATGACCGGTGCGAACAACATGACAGGTGCCCCTGTGGCAAAGACGAGGCCAGCTGAAATGGTTCCACCGAGAATGGCCAGAAAAGTGCCGGCCTCTATCCAGGCGTTGGCGCGTGGCAGTTCGTTCGATGGAAGGTGATCAGGCAAAAGCCCGTATTTAACGGGACTGAAGAGGGCGGACATTGCGCCGAAAACGAAAAGAGCTGAAAAGAGGATTGGAAGTGAGCTCAGGGCCATGCCCGTGACAGCAAGTGCTGCACCGCCGATTTCCACCAACTTGGTAAGCCGAGCGATCCTGGCCTTGTCAAATCTGTCGGCCAATGCACCGCCAATCGCGGAGAACGCCAGAAACGGAGCGATAAAGACCGCGCCGGCCAAGGCAATGAGGGCACCGGAGTTGTCTGCGGAAGAGCCGGCGACATTGAACAGGATCAGAAACACGAGTGCGTTTTTGAGGAAATTGTCGTTGAACGCTGCAACAAACTGGGTCCAAAAAAGCGGCGCAAACCGCCGGGATGTCATCAATGGTTTTTGCATTATCTTCTCCTGCGGGGGACTGCTTGCAGTGCGCTCCACTTGAACGAACGTCGGTTAGGATTGCTCAGGCTGATTGATGCCAATCTTCAGTTTCTCGGGTTTCGCGTGTTCCAACCGATTGTGAAATTTTTCAGCTTCATTGCAGTCGGTCAGGGTCAGAGCGACCTGAAAACTTGCTGCGAAAAGTGCTCTCTGTTGCGATATCAACGGCTCGAACATAACGCCTCCATAAAAGTGAACATCGTTCATTATTTGACAAAGCCACAGAGACTCAGTTAAGTCAAGAAAAAAATGAACTCCGTTCACTTTTATGGAAAGGTTGTGTATTGGCCGGATTGCAGAAAGCGAAGAGCGAGGAGACGCATCGCCGGGTTTTGGAGGCAGCCATCAGCGCGGTCGAAGCCGGAGGTCTGGATGCCGTGAACATAAGAAAGATCGCCGCCGAAGCCGGCTATTCTGTTGGCTCGGTCTACAAACACTTTGGCGATCAGGACGAACTTCTGCTCGCCGTCAATTCCGTTACACTCGGACGCATCCGAGAGAAGATGTCGGAAGCGATCGACCAAGCGGATGATCCGGTGGTTCAAATGAAGGTGCTGGCTCAGACCTACCTTGATTTTGCGCGCGCAAACCGAAATCTATGGACGACGCTTTTCGCCCACCAGCTGCCGGAGGACAAGGCGGTTCCGGAGGAGCATATTCAGGAAAATATCTCACTGCTGGAATTCATCGCTGTCCCGCTTAAGGCACTTAATCCGGATCTTGAGGATAATTTTCTGGCGGCAAGAACCCGTACCTGCTTTGCCGCAGTTCATGGTCTCGTCACCATTAGCCTGGAGGCTCGATTTGTCGGCCTCAGTGGAGAAGAGATAGACCGAGAAATGATGTATCTGGTGGAGCGATTGTCTGGACGGTGACTGGCGCACCACTCCAAAGACTACGTGCCGCAAAAGGTTTGGTAGGGACCAAAATCTTCAGGTGCGGACAACGCATAGGCTTCAAAACCCGGACGCTCCTCATATGGTTTTGAGAGAAGGTCAAGCAATCGTTCAACCTGGTCGTAATTGCCGTCCTCCGCTTCCGAGAGCGCCTCTTCGACCATGTGGTTGCGAGCAATATAGATAGGATTGACGGCATTCATCCGGTCTTTGAGGCCGGCAGTGTCAGTACCCTCTGACTGCAATCGGTTCAGCCATCTGTCGCGCCATGAAACAAATGCGCCGGTGTTTTCAAAAAGCGCCGCTGCTTCGTCTTCATTCTCCTCGGCAGTCTCTGCCAACCGGCGGAAGAATAATGTGTAGTCGACGGCTTGATCCTTCATCAGGTTTAGCAGGTCTTCAATCAGGTCCTGGTCACCTTCCGCTTCCTTGGACAATCCGAGCTTGGATCGCATGCCCGACAGCCAGAATTGGCCATATATTTCTGGAAAGCGTGCGAGTTCGTCTGCTGCAAGCGTAACAGCTTTGTCCAGGTCATCAGGCTCGATCAGCGCCAGAAGCGCTTCTGCCAGCCGGGCAAGGTTCCACTGGGCTATGACTGGTTGCCTGCCAAAGGCGTAGCGGCCACCATGGTCAATAGAGCTGAAAACCGCTGCGGGATCATAGGCATCGATAAAGGCACAGGGGCCGTAATCGATGGTTTCACCTGAAATCGTTGTGTTGTCCGTATTCATGACGCCGTGCACGAACCCGACCAAAACCCAGTGTGCGATCAGGTGGGCTTGCCGCTCGACGACGCGCCTGAATAGGTTCAGGTACTTGTCCTCTGCATCCATAAGGTCCGGGTCGTGCCGGGAAATCGCATAGTCAGCGAGCTGGCGAACCTTATCGGTTTCGCCTCTTGCAGCAAAAAACTGAAACGTGCCAACACGCAAATGGCTGGCTGCCACGCGTGTGAGAACAGCGCCCGGTTTGGGACCATCACGGAATATCGTTTCGCCGGTGGTCACCGCTGCGAGGGCGCGGGTCGTTGGAATACCGAGCGCATGCATCGCTTCGCCCATAATGTATTCCCGCAATACCGGACCGATGACGGCCTTGCCGTCACCGCCACGCGAGAAGGGTGTCGGACCGGAGCCTTTCAACTGAATGTCCCGCCTTATGCCTTCGCGGTCGACCAACTCTCCCAGAAGCAGCGCGCGGCCGTCACCCAGTTGAGGAGAGAACCCGCCAAACTGATGACCTGCATAAACCTGAGCCAAGGGGCTGGCACCTTCGGGACTGTTGGTTCCGGCAAAAATAGCGGCCCCTTCGGCACCCATCAGCTCGTCGGAGTTGAGGCCGAGTTCGGCTGCCAGTCTGTTGTTGAACAAAACCAGTTTGGGTGAGGGGACTTGTGCGCCTTCCCAGGCCACATAAAACCCTTCAAGTTCACGGGCATAGGAGTTGTCAAAGTGGAATAGCGGCGGATTTGCAGTCATGATTGCCTGTTGTCCAGAAAACGGCGGGAACTCTTACTCAAGCATATAGGCAGACTAGGACCGATTCCGAGAGCAGAGATCGAATGAAGCGCGCACTATGTCGGATGAGGCGAGAAACAGAGGCCAATTGGCGCGTATGTCTGCAAGACGACGAATGAAACATGCTGGCATGTTTGGAGACTTAAGCCGCGTCAGAGCCGCCCGTGCATTGGCTCACGCAGGAGGAGTTGATAGGCTCCAAGGCGCGATGTCATTTGGTGTTCAATTTTTTTTCGACGCACAATGAATATTTTCGAATGCCGCGTGTCTACGTGGTGTGAATTTTCAAAGGGAGAAGCGCCATGAAAACTGTATTTGCATCCGCCGCCATTGCCTTGAGCCTGGCTTATACCCCGGCATTTGCGGGAGAGACCCCGTCCAGTCCGGACGCAAAGGTCTACTTTGTCAACATTGATGACGGAGCCACGGTGAAGGGTCCTGTTAAAGTCGTTTTCGGGCTGTCGGGCATGGGTGTTGCGCCGGCCGGTGTCGAAAAGGACAACACAGGGCACCATCATCTGCTGATTAACCGGGCTCCGATCGGTCAAGGCGAAGATGGCGAAGACGAATTCGTCTACAGCATTCCAGCTGACGAGAACCATATTCACTATGGCGGCGGTCAGACCGAAACGACGCTGGAACTTGCACCGGGTGAACACACATTGCAGCTCGTTCTTGGCGATCTCAATCACATTCCGCACAATCCGCCAGTCTTCTCTGACGTCATCAAGATCACTGTCGAGTAAGGATCACCAACCGGCCGGCGGTACCGCAACCGCCGGCATGTTGGGGGAACAGATGAAGCCAAAAGAAGTCAGGGACCTGTTGCCGAATGCGCTGCCGTCAATCTGGCGGTTTGCGTTGAGCCTGACCGGTGACATCGACATGACCAACGACCTTGCGCAATCCACCTGTTTGCGTGCGGTGGAAAAGGCTGATCAGTTTCGATTTTCTGGAAGTTTCGAAGGCTGGTGTTTGCAGATCTGTCGTTCTATCTGGCTGAATGAGCTGCGCAGTCGCGCGACACGGCAAAACAAAGTCTTTGCGACAGTGGACGCGGATCTGATCCCTGATATTGCCCCCAGTGTCGAACACAATCTTTTTGCCAAGGAAATCATCGAGCGGGTGATGGCTTTGCCTGACGCTCAGCGCAGTGCAGTGGAATTGGTCTTTGTGCAGGAATTCACCTATTCGGAAGCCGCGACGATCCTGGATGTTCCGATCGGTACGATCATGAGCCGTTTGCATGCTGCACGCAAAGCCCTGCAAAAATTTGCCCAAACACCGAACCAGGACCAAAGGAAGGAGAAGCGATGACCTATTCGGATCAGGAATTGCTGGCCTTTCTGGATGGCCGACTTGATGAGAAGCGGACTGCAGAGATCGAGCAAACCATGCGCATCGATCAGGATCTGGAAACGCGCGTGATGGATCTGGATCCGGTTGCTGCACCGGTTCGAGACGCCATGAAAGCCCTGCCTGGCGACCATGTGCTTATGGACCTGAAGCGCGCTGCACCCTTCGCTCCTCAGGCGAAGGCGAGCTCGTTGCAATGGTCCAAATTGGCAGCCGTATTGGTGTTGGGCGCGCTTTTAGGAAGTGGTGCGATGTGGTTCGGCCAGCCGGCTCCAGAAGATTGGAGAAGCCGCATCGCGCAATACCAGTCACTCTATGTTGCTGAAACGGTGAGGCTCACCACCGCATCCGCTGAAACGCTTGAGCGACAACTCGATGCGGCTGTCGATACGCTCGGGCGCCCCTTGGAGCAGCAAGGCCTTGATGCTCCAGCCTTGCTCAGTCTGGCTCGCGTGCAGGTGCTTGGTCTCGACGACGAGCCCTTGATCCAGATTGTCTATCAAGCCGACGATGGACGGCCTTTTGCGCTGTGCATAACGACGGGAACCGGGGCAGGAGACCCTGATGTTGCCAAGTCTGAAATGTTTCATGGTCTGGCGACCACCGCCTGGCACGATGGATCCTTTCGCTACATCCTTGTGGGTGGGAAAGACCTGACAGAGACCGAGCAGCTTGCTCTGCAGCTCAAAGCCTTTCTTTGAAGCCGAAAGTCGCGCTCATGGCTATGCAATGAGCGCTGTTTTTGGAAGTACCAATTGATCCTCGATGGACATGGTCCTTGCCGGGTTGCATGCTTTTTGTTTCGGGAAAATACTCCAGATATCAGTTAGAATCAGGAGCAGTTGTCATTCGCGAGACGATCCATTCCGGCGAAGTTCACGTCAGGCATCTCAGGTCACTTTTTTTATCCGATATTCATTTGGGCACACGTGGTTGTCAGGCAGAGTTGCTTCTTGACTTCCTGAAGCATCACGAGGCACAGAGGATCTACCTGGTCGGTGACATTATCGATGGCTGGCGCCTTCGGAAAAAACGCTTCTGGCCTGCGTCTCATCAAGACGTCATGAACCAGATCCTGGAGCGCGGTCGCCGCGGCGTTGAACTCATATATATTCCTGGAAATCATGATGAATTCCTGAGAAGGCATAATAGAACCAGATTTGGCTGCGTTCGGTTTGCCGACAGCATTGAGCACCTCACTGCCGGCGGGCGGAGATATCTGATCATTCATGGCGACCAGTTTGATGTTGTTATGCAAAATGCCAAGTGGCTGGCTTTTCTTGGAGATCGTTTTTATGTCACCGCTTTGGCGCTCAACACCTGGCTGAATATCTTTAGGCGGCGGCTAGGCTTGAACTATTGGTCTCTGGGGGCATTCGCAAAGCAGCATGTGAAGCAATTCGTCAATCTTATTGGCAAATTCGAAGACACGATTTCTGCCGAGATAGACAAACGGGATCTCGACGGCATCATTTGCGGTCATATTCATCATGCCTCGGACAGGGAGGTGAACGGTATTCACTATCTCAACACAGGTGATTGGGTGGAGAGCTGCACCGCGATCGGTGAAAATCTGGATGGTTCGCTCGAGGTGATCCGCTGGCAAGGTGCTGAACAGATTGACCCTCGGCCAATCAAAGACACAGAGACGATTGTTGCTGCATGAAGTCAGTGCTTTTTGTAACCGATGCCTGGTATCCGCAAATCAACGGTGTTGTCAGGACGCTTGAATACACGGCACGCGAGCTTGAGCGACGCGGTGTGCGTGTCGAGTTCATGACCTCAAAAGGGTTCAGAACAATTCCGTGCCCGACCTATCCGGAAATTCGCCTTTCGCTGACAACAAGGCGCAGGGTTCGGCAAATGCTGAGGGATTTCGGTTGCGAACATGTGCATATCGCTACGGAAGGGCCACTTGGCTTGCTTGCCGCAAGCGTTTGCAATCGCGACAGACTGCCCTTCACAACAAGCTATCACACGCGGTTCCCTGAATATGTCGCTGCCAGGCTGCCGATTCCGACGACACCCTTTTATGCCTGGTTTCGCCGGTTTCACAATTCAGGGTCAGGCTGCATGGTCGCTACATCGCTTCTGGAAGAGAGCCTTCACAAGCGAAAATTCAAGAACCTGATGCGGTGGGCGCGCGGGGTGGATACAGATCTGTTCACGCCGCATGAGGGTTCGGTTTTTCCGGTCGAACTGCCACGACCCATCTTCTTGAATGTCGGGCGAGTTGCAGTTGAAAAAAATATCAAGGCATTCCTTGACCTTGAGTTGCCGGGTTCAAAGGTTGTGGTTGGCGATGGCCCACAGTTGGCAAGCCTCAAGAAGGCCTATCCAGACGTTCTTTTCACCGGTGCAATGAACGGTGAGAACCTCGCGCGACATTACTCCGGCGCAGATGTCTTTGTCTTTCCTTCCAGGACAGACACATTTGGGCTCGTTCTGCTTGAGGCCCTGGCATGCGGCACACCCGTTGCCGCCTATCCCGTGATGGGCCCGGTTGATGTGATCGGGAAAAGTGAAGGCGGCGTTCTTTCTGACGATTTGAAAGAGGCCGCGCTCCAGGCGCTCAAGATATCAAGGAAGACCTGCCGTCAGGTGGCTCTTGAACAGAGCTGGTCCAAATGCACCGATCAGTTTTTGGCGAATATTCAGGCTGCAGACGGTGTCCATTCGGCTGCCAAATCCAGAAAAGCTGCCTGACATCCATGATGCGATATTGCTGATACTAGACCGCAATCGACGAGGGTGCGACGCGGGCTGACTGGAACTGATCCGTTAGCTCACCGTTTTCGTCCGTCACCTGCAGCGGTTCGAAATCACTTTCAAAGCGGCTGGGGAGGCGATGTTGTGGCTGGTAGGCGGACCTGAGCTGATCTGTCATAGCGCTGTAGGTCAGTGGCGGCTCTTTAAAGGATTGATACATTTGGCGGGGGCTGCCGATGCCTGCATTCCAACCGAACCGGTGTAATGGCCGGACTGCAGCAAGTATCGTTTGTTCAAGATCAAAGTGCTTACGCCAATGCCAGGCATGGGCGAGCGTGTGGCGCGTCAAGGCTCTCTTGCGGCCACGAAATTTCAAAAGGTCCCTCAGAAAAGGCACGACTTTCTCAACGGGCTCTTTTGGCCACTCGACAAGTTTTTGACCGTCCATGTCGCTGAGCAGGACATTCGGCATCATACGGCCTTCTCGTGCTGCCTTGTCGAAATATGGAGTTCCTGCAATCGGGATGGTCATGGACAAAAGTCCCGGAAGAGGCACTCGGTGGTCCGCCAGAAGACCGGACAATTGGTCGTCGACTTCTGCGACAGTCTGATGTGCAAAGTCGATGATCATGCCGTAGTCGAAGAAAATACCGTTTTCCGCGCAAGCTTCGGTTAAGGTCAGCGGGTCGGAAGAAAGACTTTGTTTCTTGTTGAAGGTCCGAAGAAGGGCAGGGTCCAACGTCTCGACGCCCGAAAAAATGCCCTTGCAGCCGTTTTCAGCCATGAGTTTGAGATTTTCTGGACGTTTGAAAAAGTCTCCGGTGACAAGGGCTCCCCATCCTCGGAATTGTCCCCGGCGCCATCTGTCGCCGATTTTCTTAACCCGCCACTCAAAGCTGCCACGATTGTTACCGTAAAAGTTATTGTCGAGAACCATGACACAGACAGCCTTGCCGATTGCGTCCAGCTGGCTGTCGATCGAGTGCTCGGAATGAGCTGTATAGGCGCGGCCTTCTCCGGAAAGGGAGCAAAAGGAACAGGCAAAGTTACAGTTCTTTGTCGTTTCCAGATAGGCGATCCCCATGCTCGGCGATGTCAGGTCAAATCTGAGGGCGGACGCGTCAGAAACGTGATCTCTGGAAAGAACGGCCTCGATGACTTCGGTAATTTCTTCAACATCGCCCTGGCAGGAATAGTCAAAGACCCTGTCACAGATTGCGGGAAGAGCCCGCGCAATCGGACCACCAATGACGCCGACAACGTTCGGATTGAAATGCCTGCAATAGGCCAAGAGTTGCCGTGCTCTGTCGAACGCAGCTGTCAGGCCCGTGAAGATCACCATATCCGGCCATTCGAACTGACGTCGATCAAGCAGTGCACCGTGATACACCTCGTCCCATACGCGGACTTCGGCGAGGGCGGGGTTGAAATATCCTGCCAGGTAATAGGGTGCCATTGCCCGCGGCACGAACAAGCGCGTCGGCGTTGCCGATCTCCAAGGGTCGAAGTAAGCGTTGACGATCAGAATTCGGCTCTTGCGGCCTGCTTGCATGCTGTCTCCGAATGCCACTCTTCTGGCTGGTTTTCCTCTTGTGGCAAGTTTGCGGGCAAACCTTGCATATCGGCGTGGAATAGTCTTCCCGTTCAAAGGGTAAGTAGCATTTTATGAACACCTTGATGCTAACGATCCGGGTTTAAATGATCTGTTTTCACACATAAACGCAGTCGACCGCCATTTCATGGAAATGATCGAACACTTCAGGAAACACGATGCTTTTGCGCATCTGAACGAAGCCATCCTTGCGGGCATCTGTTCGGTCTCAAAGACAATCGACGTTCCTGAGCACCAGTTTATTGTGCGAGAGGGTGAAGAGACCTCAGATCTTTATTTGCTGATTGAAGGTGAGGCACGCGCAGTCAGGCGAGATCCGGGCGGCGGCGACATAAAGCTGAATATGGTCAGGACCGGTGAATGTGTCGGAGAACTTGCCTTCCTGGACGGTGCGCCCAGATCCGCCTCGGTGGTTGCGGAATCGCCTTGCAAACTTATCAAGATCCCAGTCGATGCCTTAAGAGCCCTGCCTGACGGTGCGATGGTGACAGGTGAGTTGAAGGGTGCGCTGGCTGGCGTCGTTGTCAAACGGGCACGTAGCTTGAGTGACGAAATGCTGGCCGCGCTGCGTGAACAACTCGCAGCCAAGACCCTGCAGAACCAGTTCGGTTACTTTCTGGTTTTCACCATTGCGCTGTTTCTGATCTCAACTTCGCTTTTCTATCTCGTTGCCGAGCGCTACGTGAAGGATGTCTATGATCCCGGATTTTCCTGGCAGACGATCCTGCTTTTTGCGATTCCCTGCCTGATCATCATCAAGGCCATGAAGATACCACCGGCTCAACTCGGGTTGCGCCGGGAGGGGCTGGCGAAGTCACTTGCACAGTCCTTTGGTATCTGCGTGGTTTTGTCGATTCCGATCGGAATTTACCTGCTTTTCTTCAAGCAGGTCCAAGCGCCAGTCACCGGCGGCGTCAGGGTTGATCTGCTCTTTTTGACGCAATACCTGTTTCACACGGTGTTTCAGGAAATCGGATCAAGGGGGCTGATGCAGGGACTGTTCCAGAAGTTCCTGGCCGATACCAAGGGGCACCGTGCGGTTCTCTTGACCAGCACGATATTTGCTTCGCTTCACCTGACATTCGGCGTGGATGCCGTCGTCATAACATTCTTCGCCAGCATCATTTTCGGGTATGTCTATCTCTATCAGAAGAACCTCGCAGGCGTGATTTTGATGCACTACTGGTTTGGCGTTCTGGCCGCGCTGATGGTCGCGATCTGATATTTACTGAAAATACCCGGCAGAAGACAAAACCGAATACACCTATACGCACGAGACGCAGCAAGTCCGGTGGGCCGAAACCCACTGGGCGCTTGCGTATGAACCTTCTTCACAACTGGGTCGGATTGGGTGCGTCGCCATAAACCTCAGTCGGATCAAAGGCTTTCTCTGTTTCCGTGAAGTTGAGTTCAATTGGCCCATTCTCAACCTTAGTCGGAACAGCACGATAGAAACAGGAGCGGTACCCAACGTGACAGCTGGCACCGCCTTCGACAGCAACTCGTAACCAGACCGCGTCCTGGTCGTCATCGATCCTCATTTCAACGACTTTCTGGATGAGCCCGCTGGTCGCACCCTTGTGCCAAAGACACTTGCGGCTGCGGCTCCAATAGTGGGCTTCACCGGTGTTGACGGTATTCAGCAAGGCTTCTTCGTTCATCACCCCCATCATCAGAACGTCACCGGTTTCTGCATCGGTCGTGACGACGGAAAGAAGGCCGTTCTCGTCAAACTTGGGAGCAAGAAATTTGCCCTCTTCGACTTGCTCAACGGAGACGCGGCTCGCGAATGGTTGCACATCAGACATTATCCCATTCCTCCTGTCGACACAGAAACAGAGGACAGGAAATCTCTGCGCAATTCAGGATCTGTTTGAAATTCTCCCAGGAGTTTCCTGGTCAACATCGATACGCCGGGTTTTCTGACACCACGCGTTGTCATGCACATGTGAGCCGCTTCGATCACCACGGCAACTCCTCTCGGCTGAAGAACTTCCTGAATGGTGTCGGCAATCTGAGAAGTCAGGGTTTCCTGGATTTGAAGACGTTTTGCATAAACCTCGACAACGCGTGCGATCTTGCTGATGCCGACAACACGATTTGCTGGAAGATAGGCAACGTGCACTTTGCCGATGATCGGAACAACGTGGTGTTCGCAATGCGATTCCATCCGCATGTTCCTGAGCACGATCAAATCATCGTAATCATTGGTCTCTTCAAACGTTCGAGCGAGCAGGTCCGCAGGGTCGACCGTGTATCCTTCGAAAAACTCTTCATAGGCGCGCACAACGCGGGCAGGCGTATCCACCAAGCCTTCACGGTCCGGATTATCCCCACTCCATTCCAGCAAAACACGTACAGCCGCCTCGGCGTCTTCACGAGAGGGGCGCAGCCCGTGCTCTTTGCGATGCTCTGCCATGGCCGCAACGCTCGCAGCGTAAGTCATTGTTTTTAAAACCTCGTTCGTTGATTTTGCAGGCTTAAGTGCGACATGACTGCACGATATTTGAACCGCGCATTCGCGTGACTTTCGAAATCTCTGACGACATCGTCAGCGCTGTCATTCGCTCCAGAATTTGAAAGCAATCATTTGCTTCAAGAAAAGAAATTTCCCGCTTCCTTGAATCTGACTTGGTACGATATAACATAACATATGACAATTGGAATGGGTCTGCGGATCAGGCGTCTGCCGCTTTGATAGGAGAGCGGGCTAACGACTGCACGACAGCAATGCCAAGAGCCTCAGGATCAGGACGAATTCGGGAGTTGGAATTGAAGCGAAACCTAGCTGAACGCGCTCAACAACTTCAGGGACCCCGCTATCGCGGTGCGCGTTCGACGTTGGTGAACTGGACGGAAGCTGTTGCTGCAGGACAAATCGAAGGGATCTTGAAGCTCTACGCACCTGACGCAGTTCTTGTGCCGACGCTTTCCAACGAGATCGTCTTTTCAGAAGACGACCGCCGTCGATACTTTGAGTTTTTTCTGTCCGACGGAGTGCCGAGTTGCGAGATCAAGCGCGATGAAGTCCGGATTGATCAACAAAACAGTACGGTCTTGATTGGCGGTATCTATTGTTTTGTCTTCCCCCGGAAAAGCGGTGTGGAAAAGGTGCCTGCCAGATTTCTTTTTACATTCGAGGAGTTTGGTACGCGTTGGCTGATAACCGGTCATCACTCTTCACGCTGTGTTTGAACTGACACGGCAAATACAGATCCTTTCACCCCAATCAGCGCAAGTGACCAGCATTTCATGACGCTTCCCGACCGAATTCCTGTTTTCTTGTTGAGTGGTTTTCTGGGCTCCGGCAAATCAACCCTGCTGAACGCGTTCTTAAATGATCCTGCAGTTGAGGACACGGCGGTGATCATCAACGAGTTCGGCGACATTCCAGTCGACCACCTCCTGGTCCGTCAAGGCGAGACAACAATCAGTCAGGTCTCCACCGGCTGCTTATGCTGCTCGGACACGACAGACATTCGTCAAACCCTCGAAGATCTCCAAAGTGCGGCCTCTTCCGGCCTGACGGGTGGGTTCTCGCGGGTGATTGTGGAGATGAGCGGGCTCGGGGATCCAGCTCCGCTCGTCAACGCATTTTCAGCCAGTAACAAAGCTACGGGTCCTGAATTTTACCTCGCCGGTGTGGTTACCCTCTTTGATACCGTCACCGGTGCCAGCACAATTGAAAACCATTTCGAGGCGTTCAAACAGATTGCCTTTGCTGACCGGATCGTCCTTACCAAAACCGACCTGGTTGAAGAGCTGAAGACCTCAACAGAGTGTTCCGGGCTTTTTGGTGAATTGCGAGCGCTGAACCCAAGTGCCGACATTGTTGATCGCCAGTCGGTCGATCTTTCAACCTTGTTTTCTCCAAGGCCTTATACGGCCGTCGAGCGAGGAGAAGATGTTGCCGGTTGGCTGGCTCTCGAGGCCGCGTTGGCACTGGAAGACGGTCATGGCGATGCATCGGGATCGGATACCGTCAATCTCAGGCACGGTTCAGGTATTCGGACATTCAGCATTGTGCGCGATGATCCATTGCCGAAGTCAAATCTGGACCAGTTTTTCGACCTTCTTCAGAACTCCGCAGGCCAGAGGCTCTTGCGTGTCAAGGGGATCGTCGCCACCAGTGATACCCCCGAAAAACCGTTGATTGTTCACGCAGTTCAACATGTTGTTTCCGAACCTGTGCGTCTTGGCGCGTGGCCCGACGAAGACCGCCGGACACGACTTGTCTTCATTACCAACGGTATAGATCCCGGACCGGTGCGCGATTTGTTTGCGGCGGTGACCAACACCACTCCCTTTTCGTTCACGAAGTCACTCAAAGTCGCCGGAGCAGCCATTTTGGGCCCTGTCTCCCGCACTTTTTCCAACCTCACCAGCACTTCTCGGAGGTCACAATGAACACATTGGACAAGACGCCTGTTACCGTACTTACCGGTTATCTCGGGGCTGGAAAAACCACTCTGCTCAACCGCATTCTTTCGGAAAATCATGGAAAGCGATACGCGGTTATTGTCAATGAATTCGGCGATGTCGGAATCGACAATGATCTTGTTGTCGATGCGGATGAAGAAGTCTTTGAAATGAACAACGGATGTATCTGCTGCACGGTTCGCGGCGACCTCATCCGGATCATTGAAGGCTTGATGAAACGACGAAATCACTTTGATGCGATCCTGATCGAAACAACCGGATTGGCCGATCCGGCTCCGGTTGCTCAAACCTTTTTCGTTGATGAAGACGTGCAGTCAAAGACCAAGCTTGATGCGATCGTAACCGTGGTTGACGCCAAACATCTCCTCGACGAGATCGACAAGGCGCATGAAGCCCAGGAACAGCTGGCCTTTGCTGATATTGTGCTCTTGAACAAGGTTGATCTGGTCGGCGAGGAGGGGCTCGGCGAAGTGGAAAAGAGGATCCGCAGGATCAACCCGACTGCCGTTATTCATCGCAGCGAAAGGTGTCAGGTCGACCTTGACAACATCTTGGGACGGAGTGCCTTCGATCTTGACCGTGTGCTCGAAATCGAGCCGGAATTTCTGAAGCACTTTCATGATCATGACCACGACGACCATGTTGCGAGTTTCTCGTTGCTCAGTGATGCGCCGCTCGATCCGGAAAGGTTCTTTCCCTGGATACAATCGATTGCCCAGAACCATGGTCCTGACATGTTGCGCATGAAGGGGATCATCGCATTTGCGGATGACGATGATCGCTTCGTAATGCAGGGTGTTCACATGCTGCTGGAGGGTGATCACCAGCGCCCTTGGAAGGCTGGAGAAAAGCGCACGACCCGACTTGTCTTCATAGGCCGCGATCTCCCGCGTGATGCCTTTGAAGAGGGTTTCCGGAATTGCTTCGTTCAAGAGGGGGTTGCGGCTGAATGACCAAGTTCGACAATCCATTCGCACCAAAATTCAGCCGCTTGAAAGTCAAATCCTCTGAGATAAAGGGCTGGGTCCGTGAACTGTTGAGTTTGCCGGACGATACGCCGATTACCGTGGCGGAATTGGCCTGCCGGGATGAAGGGTGTCCGGATATTGAAACGGTAATCGGTGTTCTTGAACCCGACAAACCCATTGTGAAGTTTCGCCTGCACTCCACGATGACCGAGGTTACCAAGTCAGCGGTCGCTGAAGCCACAGGTACCAAGGTGTAATCGGGATACATACGGCCCTTTGGCATGCGATCGACGGAAGGTTTGTGTAAGGGCCGCAGCTTTGAAATGTCTAAGGTGACCAGCTCAAATCTGTCTTCTGCTCAGAGAGAGCCCAAAGCCTTGTTGCCTGTTCCTGTTCCAGGGTGAATGCCTCCAGCGGGCACTCACCGACAGGGCCGACCATTTCAAACCTTGTCGGGCCGTAGTATTTCTTTTCCTCCAATCCTTCCTCGGTGCCACACATGACCTCCGGCCAGGACCCTTTCTCGGCAGATTGCGCAAATGCCAGAAGCAGAATGGCCAAAACTCGGGTCTTCAGGTCGGCCGTGTCACGGATCAAACCGGTTCGCGACGCGCCAGGGTGACACACCTGAACCTGAACGGTCTTTCCTGCTTTTTTCACCCGACGCTGAAGTTCATAGGCAAAGATCATTTGCGCCAGTTTGCTTTGGGCGTAGGCGTTCCAAGCCGAATAATTATTGTTAAAATTCGGATCTTCGAACCGGATGCGTTTTTCGCCCATCTTGTAGCCATTGCTGCCGACGACAACGATCCTGCCTGATGCTTCCTCGATCCGTTTGAAGAGCAGCCCACACAACAGGAAATGGCCGTAGTGGTTCACGCCGAGCTGGCTTTCGAAGCCGTCCACGGTGAGTTGCTGCGTGGCGATCTGCGCGATGGCGGCGTTGCATATGAGGGCATCTATTTGGGGAACGGTTTGCAGAAGCTCTGCCGCAGCGTCCCGAACGCTTGCCAGTACAGCAAGGTCCATACGAACAAAACTGACGTCGGTTTGCGGCCCGAATTCCTGTTTCAATCTTTCGATCGCGACGGCTGACTTCTCAGCGCTGCGGTTCATCATTACCACACGTGCGCCTTTGGAGAGCAGTATCCGCGCCGCTTCGAAACCTGTGCCCCCGTTTGCCCCTGTGATGACGTAGGTTTTTCCTTTCAGGGAGCCGAGACGTTCCGGCGTCCATCCTTTTGGTCCAAATCTCATTTTCAACTCGCATTTCTTCCTGCGATGGCAGGGCATTTCGGGAGGTGTTTCCACAAAGTTGAAATGAGAGATAACTCTCAAAGTTAATTGAAAACAGGCGAATTGGTCGCGATTAATTGCCTGATTGTATCGATGGTGTTGAGGAACGTCGCTTTTCGGGGCAGGTTGCGGGCATGAGCAGAGATCAGATCAGACAAATCATCGACCGAAGGTTGCCGGGTGCCGGAATGGTTCCGACCGGCGTCCAGGGAGTGCAGCTCTTTCGGGTTACCGAACCTGTGGCTTGTGCCCCTGCGGTTTATGAACCGACCGTGGTTGCCATAGTTGGCGGAGCCAAGGAAGCCATTCTCGATGGCCGACGCTACATCTATGACAGTGAGCGATACCTTTGTTGCCCCATGTCGATGCCCGTTGAAGCAGGGACGCCCACAGCGGCACCGGACAACCCACTGCTCGGCGTTATTGTTTCCCTCGACACGCGGGTGATGACCGAGCTGTCCATTGAGCTGGAAAGCGCCGTACCTATACGGAAATCGGGACGAAGCACGCCCCAGTCGGGTTTGACATTTGCGCGGTGGGATGCAGCCTTCACCGACGCTCTGCACAGGCTCGTGCAACTGGGCGATGACCCCACCGATACAGCGGTCCTCGGAGACAGTCGGCTGCGCGAGTTCTACTATGCTGTCTTGAAAGGTGAAGCCGGGGCCTCCGCGCGCGGGGCCTTTGGCGTTGGCAACGAGATTGCCCGAACTATCCAGTTCCTGTCAGCACACTTGAACGAACCGGTCACCATTGACGACATGGCGGCGCACGCGGGCATGAGCCGGGCCGTATTCCATCGCAAGTTCAAACAAGCGACCACTCTGTCACCGATCCAATTCGCAAAATCCATGCGTTTGAACCACGCGGCAATGAAGATCGCCGGTGGGATGAATGTGAGTGAAGCGGCCTGGGAAGCCGGCTACGTCAGTACCTCGCAATTCAGCCGGGAGTTCAAACGCATGTATGGCCAATCTCCCAAACGCTGGAGCCAAGAAGCACAACTCCCGGAGGGGGTGCTGTAACAGGCAGAGGAGCTTTTTTCACTGTGCGTTGAGGTTTGCTCTCAATTCTAGACCATCAACGTTGTCATCGACTGATTGCGCTGCAATGGTCGGCTCCTTCCCCATAGTGACGAATGAGGGGAAGCATATGCGGCTGCTTGGCGCCACCAATTCGGACGCTCGCAGGATTTCCACCCGATCCTTAAAGCTACCGTTCGCTAAGGGAGTAGCGAAGGTAAATTGAAGGCGGGAAGTGGACGTTGCGGATGGAATGTATGGCCTGGATGCGAGACACATCAGCCATTGCCAAATTACGCCTTTACGCTTGTCTGGCTTCCTGAACAAACAATTCTCACCCCTCCGGATCACTCGCGATAAGGCGGCGAGTATCTGCCACAATTGCAATATCCCGGATGATCACCGCACCTGCGTTCTCCAGGTTTTTCTTCGTCTGTTCCAGGTCAGTGACCTCAAAGCCCAAAAGGGCAGACCGGCTTGACGTTTCAGGGCCCGGACAGCAGATCGGAAGAAGGCGCTTTGCGGAATCGCGTTGCACACCTATAAAGGGCCTGTTCGACGGTCGGTACTTTCGTCCCGACTCACGGAGCCGAAATGCGCACGCCCGCCGAGTCCCGCCGCCATGACGCCGCAGCCCAAAGGCTTTCTCCTTCTCTTCGTCGTTGAACTGTGTGAGCGCTACGGCTTTTATACGGCCGTATTTCTCCTCGTTCCCTATGCTGTCGGCAGGATTGGCTTTTCCGAGGTCGAGGCGTCGCTGCTTTATGGCACCTATACGGCGCTGATCTATTCGACGACTTTTGCCGGTGGCATCATCGCTGACCGGTTGCTCGGCTTTCGCACGGCGACACTCATCGGTCTTGCCATCATGGCCGGCGGCAGCCTGCTTCTCGCCACCGGATTGAAGGCAGCCGCCTTTGTCGGCCTCGCCGCGTTGCTGGTCGGCAATGGCTATTACAAGCCCAGCGTTTCCAGCCTGTTGGGCCTGCTTTACGAAAAGGACGATCCTCGGCGCGACAGCGGCTACACGCTTTTGTACATGGGCATCAATATCGGTGCTGGCGGCGCGGCACTTTGCGCGGGACTTCTGTCGCGCGATTTCGGCTACCACACGGCCTTCCTCGTTGCCGGGCTCGGCAAATTGCTTGCTTTCGCTGCGCTGCTGACGGGCGGTCACGTGTTTCGCATAGTCGGCGCCGCACCCGCTAACCGGCCGCTGATGCGGGCAGACTTTGCCGGACTCCAAAATATTTTGTGGCTTGCGGTCGGCACGATCGCTGTGGTCGTGCTCAGCTACCTGCTGCTGTTTCATGCCTTCGCGGCCGGCGAGATCATCGCTGTCGTCTGCGCCGCGGTTTTCGGTTTTTTCCTTTTCACGGTTCTGCGGCTGGATGCAGAAAGCCGGCAGCGTGCGCTTGTGATGCTGATGCTCTTTACCTTTGGCGTCGTTTTCTGGGCTGTCTACAACCAGGATGCCGATACGATACTGCTCTTCATAGCCCAGGGGGTCGATCGGACTGTCATGGGCTTCGAAATCCCGTCGAGTTCTTTCCTGTCGCTCAATTCGCTCATCGTCATCATCGGTGCGCCACTGATGTCGATCCTGTGGTTCCGGCTCGCGGGGCGTGACATAACACCGTCCGAAAGCGTCAGGTTCGCTGTCGGACTTCTGCTGCTCGGTGCGGCCTATTGCACGCTTGCGTCGGCGCCTGCGGGTGCTGGCGGGCTGGTATCGCCCCTGTGGCTGATAGTTTTCTTTTTGCTCTTCAGTGTTGCGGAGCTTCTCGTTGAGCCAATCGGACTTTCCATGGTAAGCCGCCTCGCGACCCGTGAGTTGATGGGCTTTGCCATGGGCATGTGGTTCATGACGCACGCGCTTGGAAACTACGGCAGTGGCCTTCTTGCGAAGCTCGCGGCGGTTCCAGAGGATACGGGCCCGGCCGGCAAAGTCACGACTAGCCAGGCGGCGTTTCTCGACTATGGCCTGCTCGCCCTGGGCACCGGTCTGTTGCTAATTGCACTGCTGCCGGTGATTGCCCGATGGCGCAATGCAACGGACGACACCGAAGGGGACGCGTGAGCCATGTCCGCAAGTCCTGCCAGTCCTGCAAACTGGTGTCGATCTCCTGTGAATAACGCTGCAGCCACCTTCCGCCACGCTTCCTCCAGATCGCCGAAACGGGCGCCTTGGCGCGCATTGGCTTGCCGCTGGCAGAGCCGTCCTGGAACTCTTTCTGCTCAACAAGAACCGCATAATCGGCGAGCGCGAACTCCTGCCGAAAGTTACGGTAGACGTTCTCTGCTGGAACGAACTGTTCCATGTCTTTGCTGACAAGACCCGCCAGTCCGTTTGCGGCCCCAGGGCCGTCATCAGCACCCACGGAAATAGAAAAACCCGCCCAATCGTCTCCGATGGGCGGGTTTCTTTGTCTGGGCGCCGGGAGCCGCGCTTGGCCGGTGGTGAAACCGGCCTGGGTGTCCCTGCCAGCATAGTATGGCGCACGTAATATGTAAGGCATTGAAAATAAACATCTTTATTTCTCAATTTGGCTCAGTCAATCCGGAAATTCGGTCAAAGAAGTAATCAAATGAAAGCAAAGTGTTGCTCAATTTCGGTCGAAACGCCTGGAAAGCTGACGTCAGGCAAAAAAATACCTCCCGAAGGGGAGGCGCGTTCCATCCAGATGTTGATGCGAACGAGGATCGAAAATTTCCGCAGCGCTGAGTATCTAAATCAGGCTGAAGGCGACTGAAGTTCGAACCAGCCGGACATACAAATTTCGGCTGCTGTAGGCGTTTCCGTCAGTATGGTTCGCTTATTCCTTGGGCTTTGAATTCGATGTTACCAAGTTTCCATTTTCATCGATGCCTGCTCCCAACTTGAGCTGCCGGCGGCGCTCAAAGAACTCTTCTTCTTCTGGCCCTGGATGTGTCATCCGTTCAGTGAATTCATCCAGCCAGAGGTTCGTGGCACCGGAAGACTCAGCAGAGGACCTGTTCCGAAGGGCCGGGGTCGAACTGACGTCGACATTCTGGAGCTTGTCAGGACTCTTCTTATTGCTCATGTTTGGAAAGCTCCTGCGCTTTCTTTGACGCGATTTCTCGATCGTAGATTGTCGCGTGAACGTCCTCAACGGCGAACTCTGGTTCGACCCCCGAACACCTGAGATGCTTCATCAGCGTCTGGAGGTGGATACCCAATCGTCTTGACAGCGAACTGGCGGTCTCAAACTTGTTCATGAAAGCGTCCAAGATTTCGCGCTTCACGATGGTCTGCCGACATCGCTTGACCGGATTGATCGCCGTTTCAGCCTCAAGGTAACCCAGTTCCACGAGTGCCTTGACCACATTGGTTGAGGTTTTGAGTTTCTTTTCAACCTGCCTCAGAGAATACCCAGCATGGTCTTTGCCCCGGACGAGCGATTTCACTTCCTCAGGATCGACAAGGATGGAGAGAAAGCCCGTTTCTTTGGGATCAGTACGGAGCGTACGAACACGACGTTCCAAGATCAGTTGCACCACTTTCAAGGTTGAGCAATTGGCCAGTTTCTGCGCCTTGAGAATTGGAACCAAGTGAATCTCGTCGTTCGTCACAGGTTTTGCGCCTGCTGCCAGGTTCAACAGGAACTCGTCCAAGTCGCACTTCGCGAAAGCATGATCCTTGAAAATATCTGTTCCGCCGATGAGCCATGGCTTCAGGATGCCTGCTTCGAATAGCACCCTGTCAACGGGGCGTGGAGCGTTGATGTAGGCCCTGACCTGGTTCATCGACATGCTCTGTTCGACACGGTCGAGATAGAATTTAGCATCGTCAGCATTGAAAAAAATGCGTTCGTCGGTCTGTCCGAGTTGGCTTTGGTCAATGAGCCCGACCGCGTGGAGAATTTTTTTCAGTCGTTTTGGATGGGCACCGGTTTCCTGATGAGCGGAACGGATGGAATGCACGATACGTTTTGCCGGGCGCCGACCGAAGATCTCGTCGTTTGGTCCCATGGGCAACGTTTCAAATGCATGCTCGGTGATAATCTTCCTGAGATTGTCATAAGCTGTGTCATCAGTTTCGTGAGCAAGCCATTCGTACAAACGGCCGTAAATTTGTCTGGGGCTCCAGTTTTGGCTTGTGCTCGAAAACTTATGGTGCAAATGATCGAGGTAGTCGCGAATTCCATCTACCCCTTGAATGGCGATGTCAAAGCCTACCTGACCAGCTTCATACCACTGGTCTTCAGACAAACTCTCTGCGACGATTATTGCGCCATAAAGCTTTGTCGCGCCAATGATTTCGCAGGCCCGGGCAGCGGCATAAGCGTGAGCGTGAAGGGATGACAGCAAGTTCTCGGGCTGATCTCCGTTGATCCGTTTTTCCAGGTAGATCTCGAGGCTTGAAGGTTCACGGTACTGTGCAGCAAGAACGTGTCGGTTGATGTCCTCCACGAATGGTTGGAGGAGCCGCGAAAAATCATGCACCTTCTGCGGATGGTGCTCGTTCGCAGCCATGACCAAGGGCGTGTTGTGTTTCAAGCAGGTTCGAATGGAGCCGATATTCCAAGACCAGCGCCCGTATGGCCTGACCGTTTTATGGTCAACGTCTCGCTCGAGGTCTTCCTGAATGCAATGGGGACAGACTCTCACTGTCGCTCGACGAAGCGAATGTCTGGAAAACGGTTCTTGCTTAAATTCGAACCGACGGTCGCCGGTGCGTTTGAAGATTGCTGCCGGGAACCGGTCGCTTTCGAAACCGACAAGCTTAGAGAAACGGGCGAGCGTTTCCGGCTTGCCATCGCAAAGAGCCTGGAAACTCAGCTTCATGTCGAGACAAAAGTCCCGGGCAGTGTAGCCGGCCTTACTCGCGACGCGTGACACGTAGCTGGCGACGGTTTCGTCAGGATAGATACAGGGAATGTAGATGGGGTCCAGTTCCATGCTCAGGCCCCCCGAACGATCTTGAGACGGCGTTTTTTCGGCTGCGGTACTTCGTCCTCTTCTTTGTCTTCGGGGAAAAGAGTGTTTCGGACGTCAATATTCTGCCATTCGACGTCTTCGGCAAAAACATTGTGTTCGGGGCGACAGCCGGTTCTGGCCTCAAAAGTAAGTTCGAAGTCGCCCATGAGGGGCATGTTTCGTTGAGCTTTCAACGCCTTGCAAAGAGCGTCCTGGACGATTTCAATCAGATATCCGGTTCTTCCCTCTGCGCCGTGCATGAGGCGACTGCAAAGTTCGTTCATCGGAAGATTCTGGTGTTCAAGTTTCGCCTTCTTGCAATAGTTTTTGATGATCCGCTGGACTGTCTGAAGATCATTTGCGCACGGTGTCATCAGATCAAGGCGGACGAATGTGCAGCGACGGCGCAATTGAAAGTCGCTTTCAATCACGGCCGCCAGGTTGGGCATTCCGGACAAAACCAACCAAACCGGCCAATCTTCGTCTTGCATGAGCCCCTTCAAGGTGTCACAGACCTTGATGGAATCCTTGGGGTTCTCAAGCTGGGTAAGGTGTTGCAGCTCATCAAGATGCAGGAAGCGAATGCCGTGGATCTTGAGCTGGTCTCGCACCTTGCGCCAAACAACATTTTCCCGCATATCACGTTGAACCGGATAGCCTAGCGCATGAAGGACAGAGGTCCCCAGTTGCTTCAAGGTGCACGGGGATGGCGCTTTGATCGAAATAATCCGAAACGGGCTTTTGCGATCATTCATTCCGAGAGATTCAAAGGCGCGTTCAAGGGATCTTGATTTGCCGACACCGGATGCGCCGACGATGGCGAGCGCGCGGCCTTCTTTCAATCTCCCCACATGGCTCAATCCCGTTGCTTCGACAGCGTCGGTATAATTTTCAAAGGTGTCGAGAAGGTCGTTCAGCCTGTCGAGAAGGTCTTCGTCACTTTTCTGAGGGAAATAGGTGTGCTGAAGTTCTGCCTCAAGCTTCGTGATCTCAGCCGATCTCTGCCGTCGGCCAGGCGCATTCGGGCCAGGCGATTGTGCTTCAGGGGCGGGGGTATGGTAATTCGAAGATGTCATGTTAGTCCTCCAAAATGTAGTCATCGTCATCGTCGTCGCCCAGGAACAGCGGAGCGTCCTGGATGTGGGTAATTGGGCTGTCTGGATCGTGTTTGGTCTGGGCAGTTTCATTGGGTTCATCGAGCCCAAGGATGTCGCCCTCGAAGTCTTCATCGACCCTCAGACGGTCGTCTGAAAAATGGGCGTCAAGTTTGGCGAGGTTGTCAGCCGTGAAGACTGGGGAGGCAATGCTCCGGTTCTTGCGGCTCTCGTCCGAGAGACGGCGAAGATCCGCGAGTGCCGTCTTGACGAGCGCTTCTGACTGGGCAGCCTCTTCTCCATACTGTGCCAACAGGCGTTGCCGACTGGCGACATGCGCTTCGAGGGACGTTCCGTGCATCTCCTTCGTCGTGCAAGGAACCTTGAGCCAACCCTTAGGCGTATCCACGGAGATGTGCCCGATATCGTCTGGATCGAAGCGTACTCTCAGTTGTCCGGTTCGATATTCCCGACGGATGCTCTGAAGCTCGGTGGACTGGTACTTGTTGGAGTAAAGCTGGATCCCTTCACTCCGAAGGCGGCGTTCAACGGTAATCCCGAAGCATGCGCGCATAGCATCTTCATTGGGAGCGAGCGGAACCCCGACCTTCTTCCGAAGGGAAAGCCAGCAATTTCGTGGTGTCTGTCCACCCAAACCTTCGTGAGGTGTGTTGTGGTAGACATCAACCACCCAGCGGACGAGCGCCCGGGCGAGTTCTTCGATCGTAAGAGATGCGCGCGCACCTGCGTCGTAGTCACCTTTCTCGACAACGTTGCTGAACGTGCGTCCGTCAAATCCTGAGATAAGTTTGGTATGGATGGTGCTGAACACACGCTCGATGGATCCACGCAGATACGGTGCACCGGCAACGGTGTAGTCGACGGCAACACCGGCATCGATCGCGGCAGTGCTAAATGCACCGGCGGTATAAGCCGGTCCGTTGTCCACTCTTACTGTCTGGATGCGACCTGCCATGTCCCAGGGTGTTTCGCAACCGGCAGCATTGGCGAAATCACTCTTGTCGGACATGGCCATTTTCAAGGTAGAAATGGCGAGGTCGGTCGTCGCGGTGGGCGCCAGCTGCATTGCCAGAATGCACTTTGTCCGGACGTCAATTGCGGCTGAAAGCTGCATGCGTCCGAGGTCTTTCTTGAGATCCTCACGGGTCGAAAGTCCGAGTTTTTCCCAGATGCCAGTGCCCTTCAAGAGGGTCTGGAGAGAGACCTTCCACTCGTCCATTTCGACCACTTGCAGAGGCCACTCAGGATTGTTCTTTCCCTGGATATACGCATATTTTTTCGCCGCGAAGGCCTCACCATTGCGACCGGCATCGACGTGATAAGGGGCGAGATTGCGAATTTCCGTGCGCATGGCCCTGATGCTTGGCTTGGGAAGGGCTGGCAACCCTTTTTGGGCGCGTGCTTCGTTCAACGCGTCGAAGTGTTCGACGAAATCTTCATAGACCTTCACCATCGTCGGTTTCAGGAGGCTGGCATATTCCCTGGCACTGCTGCGAAGGAGGTCCCTAACGTCGGGGTGAAGGCGGTCCGTCCGGTTGCCACATTTGTGCTTCAAGGGACATAGCGCCATCACATTGAAGTCTGCGGCTTCGTACTTCTGAAGCCAACGGCGCACGGTGCTGGGCTTTGGGATTTTGAAGGTTCCCTGTGTCTGCTGACTACTAAACCGGGCGCCTGGCGCCCGTTGCACAAGCATGGTGAACCACTGTCCAAAAAGGACTTTGATCGTTTGCACCATTGCTGCGTCGCTGCGCGAGGTTTGTCCCTCTGTCTCCATCTTGAGAAACTCGTCGCAGATGAACTGGCGGAACCTGACCAGTTCGGCGACCTCCGGTTTCAGATCTGAAAGTTTGATGTTTGGTCCAACTTTGAGGCGTGCCACGGTCGGTGAAAATGCTCCCGGTTCTTCAGTAAGAAGGCCATGTGCAACAAGGTCGAGAAGTTCAACAAAAGTGAACTTCTCATGGACTTCCGGAGTATCAAGGCGGCGCAACACGCACGCTTCTTCGTCGGAAAAGACCTGGGTGTAAGAAACACCCTTGATCGTAATTCTTGTGTCAGGTGCGAAGCGGATTCGACTTTCGGCGCCCGGTACTGAAGGCGTGTTCTGAGTGCTGTTGAGTTCGGTCATGATCGGTTTCCTTTTCCTTTTGGGTTTCGGTTCCAGGCGGGACTGGTGCTTTTCCAGCGCGGCTTTCACCGGTTCCAGATGATGCGTTTGTGTGCCGGCGGGCAGAGAGCCATGGCTTTGAAGTCACCGGCTTCAAATTTGCGGAGCCAACGACGAACGGTGCTGGGGTGTGGGCAGCGGAATTTCTGAAGATTTCGCGATGAGCAAAAGCGCTTGTGGCCACCGCGTTGTTTCGAATTTACTTTCAGCCAATGCGCGTGGATGTGGCTGATCACGACGGCCATGGAGGCATCACTTCGAGAAGTGATGCCAGCGGCTTCGAACGCAAGAAATTCAAGGCAAATGAATCTTCTGAAATCGACGCGATTGGCGACTTTTTCTGGAAGTTGCCAGATTTGGATTTCGTGTTCGTATTTGAGACGAAGTTCGAAAGGGGAAAGCGGTTTATCTTCCTGGACAAGAAGGCCCCTTGCGATCAAATCACCCAGTTCAGCATTCGTGAACTTCGCGTAAACCCGTGGGCGGTCGACACGGCGAAGCACGCAAGCTTTCTGGTTGGACGACACTGTGACATGCGGCTGTCCTCTGAGCGTGATCTTCGCATGCTCGTCGAGGCAGATCCTGGTCTCAGATTCGGAACCCTGAAAGCTGCCGCCGCAGTCTTTGTCAAACTTGGCCATTTTCAATTTCCTTTCCTGTTAGACTGCTTTGCAGATTTCGAGTTCGATGTTGTCGTTGATGCTGCCGCGTGTGATCGGCTTCAATTCCCGGCTATCAATGAGGTTGAGTACGGCGTTGAAGCCGGCCGCTTGATCGTTCAGAAGGGCGACGAGTGAAGCCAAGCGGTACACGCCATGCATCGAGATAAGATGCTGGCGCAGCTCCTCAATGCTTTCCTCATCCCGGAGTGTTCGTGCTCGGAGGAACAGCTCGGCGTTTCGAACGAGAACGCGAGAGATGTGCCGATCGGTGCGGATCAAGAACTTGTCCGCGTAGTCCGGATGTTGGCGGCGGATGAGGCGGTGAACCTCTTCAATCCCACTGCGAACCAGTCGTTTTTGGGGTTTGACGTCGCATGCAACGGTCACACCATTGAAAAGGTGAACCGACACGTCGAACGTGTGCTTGCGGCGCTTTCCCTGATCATCGACATAGGTCACGGGCTCGGGTTGCTCTTGCCAGAGCTTGACGTCACTGCGGACGTTCAAGATCGTCAGAAAGTCCCTTTCGAGGGTACTTTCGTATCCAGCCCAGCGAAGGCTGGTGTGGTTCCAAAGAAATCCGCGGGACGAAAACGTGGATTTCAGAGTGACAGTGCGCGAAGCGCGAGAGGCACGCGGTGCCTTGTAGTATTCCGAGTTGTCATTGGACATGGTGGTCTCCTGTTCTGCTTGGTTCTGACGTGACTGTTCACGGCAGCTATTCGGCAGACGGAACCACCGGCATCGGTGTTGCCCTGGCGGACATACGAGCGGAGAAGGTTCAGTTCATTCCACATGGCACAGGTCTCCTGTTCCCGCGCGTCGGCGGGTTCGAAAATCAATCGCTTGAAGAGAGTGCTGTGCCGGTCAAAACGACAAAGAAGAGAGATCGTCTCCCGACATCAGCAATTGAAACTGTTCGACAGGACCCTTGCGGTCACGACGAGACAGTGACTGGGATACCACCGCAACGGATATCACTATTCAGACATCGCGCAGGCAGTTGGTGACCCAACTCAAGCGTTGTATATCGGGAGATCTTGTGCGGCTTCGCGGAGAGCCGAATTGTTCTGCATGAAAGTCATGGTCATGGTCGGCTACCTCCTTATTCCTGTCAGCGGAAGCTGATGGTTGAAGCCGAATTCGAGACACGCACCGCCCAGGATGGAACGGCCGGCGCCTCGGGGTTGAATCGAATACTGGCACTTTTTCCGTGAGTCGAGCTCAAAAATTCCAGACTGCATTTCTTCGTTACCTAATTGATAATAATGAAAATTTTCAACGAACTTGATTAGAAATCAAAATCTCTGAAATCTGTTCAGCGGAAAGGATATTTGACCGCAGGAGGCTGTCCGAAATCGCTCTAAGCTGTCGTTTCTTAGTTCGCAGCAGAGCTGTCGATCGCCGTTTCTGGGATTGCAAAATCTGATCGCAATCGCGCTCAAATGCTCTGTCACTGTCAATCAACCGGCGGATCGCTGGAACTGAGATTTCAGAACGGAATGTCAAATGCCGACCCAATCCCGACGACGCAATTAGACATGCAGCAAGGTAAGTTGCACGCTCCAAATCTGATCCACGCGCCAAACCGGCCCCATCTGATGGCTCACCCAAAAGAAGCGTTTCGGCGACCTGACCGGCAAGCAGCACGGCTATTTCATCGAGATAGTCTGACTGAACGCGAGATCCGAGATTTCGTTCAGGCAGCATAACGTGTCCGCCACTGCCGGCATCATCGCTGCGATCGATTGGCTGGTATTTCCTTAGAGCAGCTTGTGTAGGAACGACCCCAATCATTTCAAAGGCTGCAACCACGTGGCCCGCTTCGTGAACCGCAGATCTTTCCAACGTTTCGGCAGGCACCTGATCGAACTTGGTCATCCACACGGCGCGGACAAGTCGGCTGTCCAAAGTCTTACCGGAGCGTCTTGCCGCACGCCGGCATTCTCGAGCCAATCCTTCCAACTTCGCACCAGACCAACCGTCAGTTAGTTCAGCGACATCTTGAAGATCCTCGTCTGGCAACCGGGCCTGAAGATGTTGGGTGAATATGCCTTTTCGAGCCTCAAGATCAGGCAGGGGTAGTTCGACAACACGTTCAAGGCGGCCTGGTCTCAGAAAAGCGGAGTCGATCGTATCGATACGATTACAGGCTGCGACGATCACAACACTCTCGCGGCTTTCAAGACCGTCCATTAGGTCGAGAACGCCGTTGATCACCTGTGTTGCATACTCCGGGGCATGACGCGAAAGCGTTTCCCTGTTTCCGATGCTATCGAATTCATCGAAAAACAATATTGAGGGCGCTTTTGACCGAGCATCTTTGAAGGCCTTGTTGAGACCCCGGAGCATGTCACCCAGATGTCCCAGGGCTTGAGACTTTGTTAGTGAACACTCAACGAGTACAGCGCCGCATGACTTGGCCAATGATTTAGCAAAAGTTGTCTTGCCGGTTCCCGTGTCTCCGCGAAGCAGAATTCCGCGATCGACGTCTGACCACTGTATTGTCCCGGCCTTCAAGTCACGGAAATCTTGTGCCAGCTCAAGGCCCCATACCTTCGCCTTTCCGTAGCCATGGGACTGCGACAAATCACGGACGTCAGCTGAGCCATTCTGTTCCTGTTGGGCCAATGTGCTGGCTCCGCGCAAACCCTCCAGGAAACGCAGCGCTGCATTCAAGGGACGATTTCCGCGAAAAGCGAGTGTGAGCTCTGAAAGGGTGTAGGACAACAACCGTTCCGCGGTCTTATCGCAAATATGTATATCGTGTGCGATATGAAGTGCTGCTTTGATGAAGCGGCTTTCAATTGGGGCTTCAATGATCGCTTCAGCAATTTCTTTAAACTGCGACGTCATTGGGTTTTCGGGCGTTGAAACTCCAATCATTCGTTGATTTTCGTCCAGTTCTTCCAGTAACTGAGACGCTTCATCAGCGCCGCGTCGGCGGTTCTTTGGTCTGTCAGCGCGTCCGAGAAAATAGAAGAAGTCTGGCCCAAAATGCCGAGGCCCTTTATTCGTAAAGTGGCATGCCAATTCATTCTTCAACGCCGTTTCAAAGAATTGTTTGTCGCGTAGCTCTGGCAATTTGAAGCCGAGGACATATGCCGTACGGAAACGAATTTCCGGCACGGTGCGTAGTGCTTTCCTGACTGCCATTCTGGCAACAAGTTTTCCAATGGAAGGTGAGGGGTCATCAGCGAGTTGTCGCTTTTTCATCTGATTGCTCGAATGTAGGGCATCGCGTTGCTGCCGATGGGGATGCCGGCGCATCGGGGATGCTCATAAATTGAAGGGCGGTGTTGTTTTTGGATCCGGAGCTGTAAGCGCCGGACCGTTTGAGATCAGCGACGATCGTCGCAGATCTGACGACCCAGCCGAACTTGTCCGGTCGCGGTGACAGCCCAGCACAGATCTTGTGAAATCCAAAAAAGGGGCTCTAGGAACGTCCCTGTTTCTGACCTCGCAATTATGCCTGGAAACGCCACAAGCGTTTTGCTCCAATCATGCAGGGTTGGGCGATCTGCGTCGCGAGGATCAAATGGAGGCGCGCTCTCTTGCAGTGCGACTATATCGCGAGCGATATTTACCAATGTGGATGTCTCTAGGCCTGGGACGAACAGTCCCGAAGAAAGTGAGGAAGGCACGATGTTCTCGATATTTTGGATGTAGGGAGGGGTTCTCACGACTAAGGCAGCCGTAAGTTCGGTAGTGTTTGAGATGTTCTGGTGAGAATATCTACGGACTCTGGACCTAAGATTTTTGAAACATTAGGTCAAAGAACGCAGCAGTGGAGTTGTGTAGATTCTGATCTGATTGGAAAACTTGATAAAGCTGCGACTTAGATCGTATGTCTACTTTCGGCTGTCACCGCTGGACCAAGTTTCACTGGTTCGAGTAGCGTTTGTATTTTCCTCTTTTGTCACTGATATTTTTACCTATTGAGTAATTATCCCTTAATTAAGTGTAAATGCCCTATGGGTTTTGGCGAGGCCTGGGCTTTCTTTTTGAACTAAAATTTGCCCTGACTGCCTACACGTTGGTCCCGAATGAGGGCGACATTTCCGCCAGCTTGCGACGTTGACGTCGCGGCTGAGTCCTTTTGCTTGAGGGATTGAGTTCTTCGAAATCGCAGGCGAAATCCTGGGGCCGTTTCAACTCTGGACATCTCGATGTTTCGTTGGACACGAATAGAGTGGTGTGACTTGGACGGTCAAAAACGGAGAATTGTTTGATCAAAAAAAAATTTTCACATATGGCGGGAAATGTCCGAAATCAGAAACCAGTTGCTCAATTCGGGCTATGCACCGCATTGGATTGAGCCCAAACCGGCATCACCTCGATTGACGTTAGGATTGCACGATGAGCAGCATTGAAAGCCAAATTTGATCTATGCTGAAATGCGGTTGCGCAGGCTTTTCGCTACGCTGCATCCCATACCTTGTTGAGAATTCTCGCCGCGATTTCTGCTTTATCCTGCGGGAGAAAACGGCCGTAATGCTTTGCCACGACTTCAGGAGTATCCTGAATGGCGTAACTGGCTTGTTCGTAGGACCCTGTCTGTTTGAGAATATGTGTCGCAAGCACGTCGCGCACGTTATGTGGTCCGTGAGGCAGCAAGCCCTTTATCGCGCCTCGCCCGGTCCACGGATTGTAAATTCCATAGCGCTGGATCACGGTTCGCCAAGCTTCGAAAAATGTGTTTTGCGAGTATTCAGCATTCGCGCTCGTAATCTTTGCCGTTTTCACGAAAAATGTGCCGGGATCCTGAGCGGGCCCTATCAGCCGCGATCGGTGCCGATCATTCCAGGCGTCGATTAGTTCGTAAAGCCGCCCGAGATCAGGCAGGATTAATCGGAAAGGCTTTGATCCAAAGAAAGAGGAGTGAGCGTTCTTAAATGCAACTGACGGGATGAGTATCTCCCACCCTCCGTCGCGAGCGCTCCAGCGAAGTTCGCCTCGTTTTGCGTTTTCCAGGTTTCTTTCGGATGTTGGTTGGGTGCCAGGTTTGCAAAGCAAAAGTTCTCTTAAATTTTTCTGCCGCAGACCTGTATGCAATCCAATGCGTAAGAGAAGGAAAGCTCTAACCGCTTCTGCTGCCGCCTTGGGATGACGCTTCTCATCAGGCATCCGGTGCAGTATTTCTTCGGTGATCTTTCGATACTCGCCCACGGGGCTCGGAGCCTCAAGAACTGTCATGATTGGCTCAAAGGGGTCGCGATGTATTCTTACGACCCGCTCGATTTCTTTCTTTCTGGTTCGTGCATGTTTTACCAGCCGGTCACACGCAGCTGACCAGTCAGATTGAACATCAGAGATGTCCGATTTTGAAATCAAGCCTTCGACTTCGCGAAGGTCGCCTGATATTTGCTCCGATTGTCGCAGCCAACCAGTTTCTTCCCGGCACAATGCGGACGCCAGGGTCAGCATG
The DNA here is from genome assembly GCF_009363435.1 of Labrenzia sp. THAF82. Lineage (GTDB taxonomy): Bacteria > Pseudomonadota > Alphaproteobacteria > Rhizobiales > Stappiaceae > Roseibium > Roseibium porphyridii. Next base: position 3,209,708 of record NZ_CP045354.1, read on the forward strand.
TCGATTTCCCAAGCCGTGAAAAATCCTCGACGACGCTCACGCCATTGTAAGTACCAGTCCCAGACTTGCGGGAAGATCATCATGCCGAACGTCAGAGACTCAGGGTCAACTCCAAAACCTTGCACTTCGCTGTCCACGGGAGCAGTGAAAGCCCCGAAGAATAGCCCAAAGTGCTCGACCTTTTGTGCAGCTGTCTCAGCGCCCCATACACCATTTCGTTGTTGGCCAAACGCTGCGAAAGTTGCTGTCTTGAAGCGCAAGATTTCGGCCATTTCGTCATTCAGACATTTTGGTGCGTCCACAACATACGAGGTATCCGACAACCGGCTACCAGAGACCTTTCTTTGTGAACCCGAGCCAAGTTTGAAACGGACTGCATATCGTTGTCGAATTGCCGCTGCCTGATAGCGGCGATACTCCGTAGATCCGCTGATAATCACTTCGCGAACCCAAGCCAGGATCTCATCCTGTTCGGTGCGTGGCCTTCGTCTGAAATCGTCCGGCAGGTGCCAAACCAGTCGACGGCGTTCAGCCGGGTTCATTTCGTCCAACTCACAGCTCGTTGTTGGTGCGGCCTTGGCTCTGGCAGTTTTGGAAAAGTATCCCTCAGCGAGACGATATCGTCGTTCGATGCGGCTCAAGATATCCTGGCTGATTTTTGACGTTGGTACCGTGTTTCTGCGTCCCCACCCGACGAAAGTGCTACGCTTAATGCCGTCGTCTGTTCGAACGAGGGCATCGTAAAGGTGGTAGATTGACTCACCATGACGCTTGGCATGCAGTCGAAGTGCAGCGCCAAAACTTGCGGGTTCGCTCCAGACCGACTCCAACGGCTCTGGAAACTCGACGACTGGCCGCGGTCGCTTGCCCCTCTGTTTGCGTCGATCGGCGTTAAGTCTAGATTTAGATTGGCAGCCTGAAAACTCGGTGTGACTGTTCTTCCTGATTGCTTCCGGACGCAGCGCAGTTTCGCTAATCGACCGTGTAACAGCATCGAAAATTGGTTGGAGGTTAGATCTCTTTGCCATCAGGCGGAGAGGATCCAAGCATAGAGTATTTGCGAGCACCCGGACATCCAAACGGCTGCCACGATACGTTGGAAATTCGTTCCTTTCCAGAAGGTCGATCAAATGCGCTCGAATGACCGTTAGCTCGTCTGCTGAAAACTCAGCCGCAAGGCGCTTGTCGCAGTAAGCTTCGACCATTTTAGGGGTGAGGACAGAGCGATCTGATTTCATTGACTATCTTCCAGCTGGCAGGGTTGGTCGACCTAACGAGAGTCGTAGTGGGAAGAAAGGCTTTGGTCAGGAAACTCTGTGAAAAACGCCCTGCGCCTGTCGAACCAAAATAAGAGCAGCAACGTCGACCTGGATTTGATTTTCAGGCTGAACTTATGAGTTCGATCTTTGCTGCGTTTCTCATCGTTAAGCTGCGATAGAAATGTCCATGGAACTGCGCGCTATTACTCGCCTTGTGATTGCATGCCTGTTAAGTTGTGCTTTGATGCCGGTGCAAGGAGAGGCTGATGGGTGGCATATCAAAAGGAATTGGCAACGAGTTGGAACATGGTAGTGCTGCTCTCGGGCGTATTCATAACTGTTCCAACAACCGAAAAGCGATGGCCTATTGGCTTGGATTTCTCAAGGGTGTGCTTGCCAGTAAACACGTTGAGACTGCGGAGTTTTCTCCTCTTAAGGTGGAAGCGGAAAATTTCCTTGCACTCCTCAAGGACGACGATGCGAAAGAGCTCATCGAGGACCTTGCCATTTGGCAAAATGAGCCTCGAGAGATTTTTGCAATTGTTCAAGATATCGTCGATATTCGTTCCAGAGAGTTTCAGCTTGAATCTGAGAACGACGAAATCAACGAGATGTATGGGTTTTGCGCCGGAATTGCCTGCGACAACCATATCTCGCTCGAAGAGGTTGAAACTCTGCTCCGGAGATTGGATTCCTACCCAAGAATTCAACGCGACAGCAGGGTTAGGAACCTCAAATCAGCAGCGCAAAACGCGATTGCGGATGGCCAGATCACTCCAGAAGAGTCCGACGACATTTGTGAATGGATAGCACACCTTGTCGGCGACAGCGCATCCGATACTGGGCTTCCTACGTTTGGCAACACAGGAGTTCTTCAGGGGGCCTTGGATGACTTCAGACAAATTGCATTTGATGGTCAAATGTTCGTTTTGACGGGCAAATTCACCTTAGGACCGCGGAAAGTAGTTTCAGGCATGATTGAAGAGCGGGGTGGATTGACAAAGAAAACGGTTTGCAAAAATACGAGTTATCTGGCGGTTGCTGCCGAGGCTTCAAGAGATTGGCGGCACAGCCATGAGGGATTGAAAATTATGCGAGCCATCGAGCTCCGCGATGCAGGCCAGGGTCCCAAGCTCATTCACGAGTATACGCTAGCTCAAGCGCTCACGGCCTAGTGCGGCCCACTCAATGTTTAGGCTTAGTTCTGTACGGGCGCGAATTTATCAGTTGCTGGAGCCGACTGCATGGCCGCATCCCGGCTTGTCTCCGGTCAATAGGATAATAAGCGTTGTAATTCTAGCGGCCACAGCGACAGCCGTGATTGAAAGTGAGCCCACTATACATAGTGGGCGAGAGTGGGCGTTTAGTATAGCAGAGCTACTTTTCACCTCAATTTTTATTCTCGAGTACGTTGTCCGGCTTTGGGTCGCAGGAGAAGATGCTAGATATCAAGGCTTCCTTGGTCGGTTAAGGTATGCAGTTACTCCTGCGGCGATCATCGATCTGCTTTCCGTTTCACCTTTGCTGCTTACCTTTCTTGGAACGGAAGCATTCCTCTTACGTCTTTTTCGCCTTCTGCGGATTCTCCGAGTTGCGAGGCTTGGGCGATTTTCGCGTGCATTTGATGCAATCACTACGGCACTGCACTCTCGACGCTATGAATTGATTATGAGCGTAGGTGTGGCCGCTATGCTTCTACTTGTTTCCTCGACAGTACTTTACATGATTGAGGGGCAGGCACAGCCGGATACTTTTGGAAGTATTCCCAGAACAATGTGGTGGTCGATCGCGACGTTGACCACAGTTGGCTATGGTGACGTCTATCCAACAACCGCCCTAGGACAGTTTTTCGCCGGAGTAACCGCGATCACGGGTATTGGCCTGATCGCGATGCCAACGGGCATTCTTGCTGCCGCATTTTCTGATGCGCTTCAGATGCAGCGGACTGCAAACAGCGTCGAGAGAATTTCCTCCGAGGATACATAGAATGATAACGCGTTTTGATTGGCACCAAGTGGCGCGGTCCAGCTCACTAGATCGAAATTACGAACAATTTGGCGAGCATCTCCCCGATACTCGGCAATACAGGGAACAGTCAGCATACAAGTTTTGTTGAGGGATCAAATGAAAGAACCGGTGATGGAAACGGAAGGAAACTGCTTTCGTATTCCAGTTTATTTTGGTCTGCGCAATTGAGAAATAATTGAAAGGTAAAACGTGGACTTTTGGCAGTACATTCTTGAGTCAGGGAAAATCGTAAAAGACTTTATTCTCTACTCGTCGAACGTCGTAGCGAGTGAAGAAAGCGTCGGCATTGTGGTAATCACTTTGTTGCTGGCGTTCTTGTATCTGGCCTTAAGATATATTCAGCAAAACGGTCAGAAGAAGCGTGCGATCAACCGAGTTTCCAATGAGGTCGAAAAGCTTAAGGATCAGAGGGAATTCGCAAAAAATTTCAATGATTTGGACACGACCATTGCTGCCGGCGGCACTAATGACTTTGACAGGCGGGTGCGTCGCGCCTGGGAGGAGTTTGCCGAAACACTGGTGATGCCGGATGTGGAGGATGAAGAACCAGAAGTCGGAAACACAGTTCGCCCAAATTTCTTTTTCAACTCCCACGATTTGGGGTTCGATCACGGTACCTGGCGCTACGTGCCCGGTATTTTTGTTTCCGTGAGCCTGCTACTTACGTTTCTGGGTATCATCGCGGCTATTAATGGATTGAAGACATTTGATGATGCCGCAATGAAGGTGTTCCTCGATGCGGCCAAGTCTAAGTTCATCATGTCGCTCAGTGGATTGTTTGCATCCATTCTCTTCACCGTCCTTTACCGGCGGCAATCGGCATCTCTTGAAGAGTGCATTACCAAGCTTTGCGATGCCATTGAGTTTAGAGTTCAGTTTAACACGCCGGAAAAGATCGCTGCTGACCAACTCAGAGAAATCCGCGAGCAAACTTCGCTGCTCAAAGTGTTCGGTAACGATCTTGGTGCTCAGATCGGTGAAGCTGTGAGTGTGACACTGACCCGGGATCTTGCCCCAGTGCTGGACAAGGTCGGTAACTCGGCGGGCGCTGAAGTGGGTGGAATGGTCACTGAGCTTAGCGAGGCCCTGAACGCCAAACTAAACGAAAGTCTCGATGAGATGTCCCGCACACTATCTACGATCAACCGTACCTTGGTCGATGTGGCAGACAAGCTGACCACTTCCGGAAGCGCTATCGGTGAAGAGATGTCCAAGGGCATTGAGAACCTGAATACGGTCATTGAAACAGCGCGTCGCCAATTCGAAGTCGATCAGGAGGCGGCGCAAGTAGCGCGGGAACAGAATCTTGTAGCGTCGCAGCGTGCGATTTCGGATCTTCTTGAGGCTATTGAGAGTAACACCCGTGACAACACCGCCCAGATGAATGAGGCAGCCGAGAATATTGCAAAGGCGGCTTCAGGGTTGTCGGAGGCGATTGTTGTTGCGGGCACGGAAGTTGGCATCCGAGCCACCGAGGCGGTGGATGAGATGGGTGCTGAGGCCAATAGGAGGGTAACTGCGGCCGGAACGGAGATCACTGAAGGTCTTGCAGGTGTGTCAGGCGATTTCCTTAAGGGGCTCTCCGAGTTTCAGGGGAGCCTTGATGCTTCTCTTGTAGAGCCGATCAGGACGATGGCATCGCGCCTTGAATCTTCGAACCGGGAGCTTGAGAGGCACGCGAGCGCTATCGGGCAGGCAGCGTTTTCCCATGAGAAAGCGACCGAGAGCGTCACAAACTCCACGAAGTCGCTTGAGGTTGTTGCGAAACCGCTTGCTGACAGCGTTGAGCGAATCGAGCGTATCAACAATGCCATTCGCAACTCTCTTGAGGGCAGTCTTTCGCTAATGGATGCATCCAACTCGGCTGTAACCGCGTCCATGGAGGCGATGCAGGACTCAATCAAGGAGTTCAAAGAGATTGTTGATACGGCTGATGATCTGGATGAGCGGATGGGGGCGGCGTTTGAAGAGATCGCAGCGGGACTTGCACAGTCTCAGGAACAGATCTCTCGCTATTCCAAGGAGGTTTCAGACAAGTTCGGTGAGGGCATCCAGAAAATTCGGGAGGTAATGGACGGTATCAACGAGTTCCAGCCCGCCCGTCAGGGGGGATAATCGATGGCACTGACTTCCCGACGCTTGCACCGTGAGGAGGAGGAGGAATCGGTCTTTGTCTCCATGACAGACCTGATGATCTCCATTCTGTTCATTGTTATGATTGTTATGGCCTTCTTCGCAAAGTCGGCCAGAGAGGACATCCCGCGCATCGAAACGCTGGAGAAGCAGATCGAATGGCTTACCAACAAGAACGAAGAGCTTTCTGCAAAGATCCTCCTGCTTGAAGGGGTTGAGAAAGAGAATGTGGACTTGTCAGCCCGACTGAGTGCCGCGCGAAAAAAGAATTCCGACTTGCTTCGCGAACTGGCGAATCTGAAAATCCTCTATGACGATCTGAAAAAGGAAAATAAGGATCAGAAGGAGAAAATAGCTGATCTGGAGGAAATGATTGAAAAACTCCGAAAGGAGCTGCTTCGTCTTCAGGCTGAAGTTGATCGTTTGCTGAAATTGCAGGAGCCGGATGAACTTGCGCTGGCGCTGAGTGGTATCTCCGAGGATCGGCGGCAGCTGCTGGATCGGCTGCAAAGGCGTCTTGAGGCTGCAAACATCCGGGTGATTGTCGATGAGGTGAGCGGTGTCGTTCGCTTCGGTGAGGATTCTGTTCGCTTTGCTTCCGCGGAGCACATTGCAAACGCAGGATCACAGGACAACATGCGAAAGATCGCCGAAATTTTGTCCGAGGAGTTGGTTTGTTTTACGCTCGGGCCGAATTCGGGGATATCTAACGATTGCAATCCAAATTCATCTGTCATTGAGGCTGTGCAGATAGAGGGGCACACCGACATAGACGGTTCGGTTCCGGATAATTTCGTTCTTTCAACGCAACGCGCGACATCCACTTATGATGTGATGGTTCGGCATCGTCCGGTGCTGGAGGGTTTTCTGAACGCAAACTATCTCATCAACAATGAGATCGAAGCACCCGGTCCCGGTCCGCAGGTTTTATCTGTTTCTGGCTATGGGGAAACCCGTCCTGTCGCGTTCGGAACGGATGGCCAATCGAAACGTGCAAATCGCCGGATTGATATTCGTTTCATCATGACGACTCCAAAGAACGTCGAGGAAGTGGAGAAGCTGAAACAGGCGGTTCGACGCGCAGTTGAGCAACAGGAGGGTGTTCAATGAAGTTGTCTGAGGTCCTGTCAGCGTCCTATCGCCCTAAGCGGATGGATTTCACCGGTACAACGGTTCTCCTGAATCGGGCGGTGGACGCTCTTCAGAAGAAGTACGGCTTTGCGGTCGGTAAATCGGATCCCACCGATCTTGAGAGCAGGCTTATTGGATTTGAGGATCGCCTTGCCCGTGACGACTGGTCGCGTTTCCCATGGCACAAGGCATCCGATCTTTTCCGCTCGTTCTTCACCTCTGATGAGATTGATAATCCGAGGTGGTCGAGTGTAGCTGATGTGCTCCTTAGCACGCTTGCGGAGACGGATCACAGAACTTACTGCCTCGCCGCGCTCGAGGTTTATGTCGAGACATTCGATATGGTCGGTGAAAATCTGACGAGGCTGCGGACCGTTCTCAAGAATAAGCCTGTGAAGGGGTTTCCTGTTCGGCCTGAGCTCATCGAAAATCTTTCTCTCTTTGATCCGGATGAAGCGCCGGAGGTGATCGGCCAGGCATTGGCCGAGAGTGACAAGCCTTATGATCTGATGAAATCGTGGGGCATTCGCTCACCGCATGCGACCGGACTTTTTGAAAACGTCTTTGATGCATTTCTGCTGGAGATTAGGCCTGATCTTGTCGATCTGGACAGGTCCGCTTTTGAGCGGGTTATGAACTGGCTACACCCGAATTCAACGACTAAGGCGGAGGTAACGCGTGCAGCCGGTATCGACGCGCTCGTCTTGCCGCTCGCTGATGAGCGCGGATCCGGGATCAGGGAAGATGTTGAGAAGTTTTTGATCGGGACATTCGGGGACCCTCGGGTATCGCCTGCCGAGTGGGCCGGGGTTTCCGACCGGGCGCTCGAGATTGTCTATCGCTGGATGACCAGCAAGTCCCTGAAGATCTTTTTCGACATTATCGACCGGTTTGAGGACAGTCATATGTGGGAGCCGCGGCGACGGTTCTGGACCGGGATCGACGAGCGCGAGTGGATTGATGATGCATGGGTTGTTTTGAATGACCATGGTGCGGACATCGCCCGAGATCTGGCGCGCGACCATGAGGACAAGGCGTTTCTGTCTCACGGAAACCTGAATTTCCATGAAGGAGAGAAGTGCTTCTTCATCATGAAGGTGGGTGATCTCACGATTGTTGAGGGGACTCACAACTTCAGTGTCAGGATCTTTGACCCGGATGCGGATAACGCGCCGCGTCTGAGGAGCAAGTTCTACGAACGCAATGAAATCTATGCCAACCCGCTTTCCGATGAGGGCGAGGCGCACAGGCACGACCAGTACGACAACTGGATGCGGAAAACAGAAGACTACATGCGGCGTAACAGGTGGTAACGATCTATGTTTCGAACTGATATCAGTAAAGAAGATAACAGGGTCGTCCTTTACTTCCTGGAAACCCGTAAAGGGCTGCTGCCGTTCACGAAGAAGGTGGAAGAGCGAGATCTCCGTGACTGGTCTGTCCGCGCCGGTGCATCCGGCGCGCTCGCACATGCTGAAATTTCCCGCCTGGCGGATGAGATGCCCATGCAGGTGGTGGAAACTGAAAAGAGTCTCATTCTCTACCACAAGGCCCTTGCTAGGCTAAGCAACAACACGTTGAAGGCTCTGGGGCTACCGCTGAACCCCTCTCTGGCGTTTCATCTGGAGCAACGTGGAAGTCTCAGGTCCGGTGATCTGAGGATCGTTGCCAAGTGGACGAAGGGCGGCCGGGAGGTTCGCACCGGACGGAACGGCGTGTTCCTGACCCGCAGGGGCGAAGAGTTTGTTATTCCGGATCCGATTTTCGAGATTCTGTCCGTCTTGGACCGTCACAAAGGTGACAAGGGGGCAGCTGTCGTAAGACAAATGGATTTAGTGGCCAGCATTCTCGACTTGGTGACCCGCGAGGGTCATGACCGGGATCCGCATGATGATGGTTTGAGCGCCCTGTCAGCTGATCTGGACAACAATAGTCTAGATAGTGTGGCCGTGAAGCTCGATACTGCGCTTTCGAAGTTCAAGGTGAAGACGGCCGGAGCTGTCTCTTTTGACGTGACCTTCAAGAACGAGCGTGGCTATCACATCAAGCCGGTTCTGTTTGCGAAGGTCCCTGAAGAGGGGAAATCTCCGGTGAGCGAGCGTCAGGGCCTGCTGACGAGGGAAGAGCGCCTGATTTTTGAAAGTGATCCGTCGAGGGGGTTCTTTTCCGCGCCGTCCGCAAAGAGGACATACCTGCTTGAAAGCGGTGAGTACATTCTGATCGACGAAGTGCTCTTTCCGGCGATCGACCATGTTCGCCGATTGGAGACCGCCGAGCCTGAGGTTCGCGAGGCGTTTGCGACCAACCCGTCCATGGCGATTGCGGAGATTTATCGCGAGCGACTTCTGTCAGAAGGGCGTGATCAGCTCTCTGATGATTTGCAGCAGGAGCAACTCGAGCAGATCCTGTCTTCTATCATTGTCGAGACCAAGGAGTTTTCCGACCGGGTTACCGAGCTGGGGCTCTGGGAGCCCCCTGTCGTTCCGTGGGTGAAACGCCAGCCGAACAGCTGGGAGCCTGAAGAGTTCGGGATCTATCTCGGATCCTCTTTCATAACTCTGCCGCCGGATGAGGTTGAGGAGCTTGAGCGAAAAATCGACCAGGCGATGGCTGAGGGTAAGAAAACCGTTCAGCATAAAGGTCAGTCGATCCCGGCTACAGACAACGTTAAAGCTGTCCTCAGTCAGTTGATGGGAATGGTTAAGCCGGGACCGAAGCTCGGCGAAGGGGCTGATGAGCCTGAAGGTGGTTCAGAGGATAATGCCGGGGGGCCGGTCCCCAGTTCGGGAGCTCCTGCCGGGCAGGAGGTTCTCCTTATTAAGGACAATTTCGATGAACTAAAGTTCCGCCGGGAGTTGACCGGCCGGCCGGATTACATCGGGGGGGCTCTGCCCGCCAGCGTCAAGACGGATCTGATGGACCATCAGGAGGTTTCCTTCTCCTGGCAGATTGACGCTTATTGCTCCGGGTTACCCGGTGTTTTGAACGCGGATGATCAGGGCCTCGGCAAAACGCTTCAGACCATCGCGTTTATGGCATGGCTTCAGGAAAACCTGCGGAAGGCGCGCTCCGGTGCTGAGAAGAAACCGATCCTGGTTGTTGCTCCGACCACGCTCCTGAAAAACTGGGGTTCGGAAGTCGAGCAACATATGCAGGGCATGTTTGCTCTCGGAACGCGGATTGATGCTTACGGACCGGGCTTGCAAAGGCTGAAATGTGAGGCCGGAGACGGAACGACCTATCTGGACCTCGGTCTAGACGGTCATCATGACAACGACAAGCTTTGCTGGGTTCTGACCACCTATCAGACGCTCGCCCAGAACCAGGTTGAGTTCGCGAAGGTCGATTTCGCAACTGTGGTGTTTGATGAAATCCAGAATGTGAAGAACGTGACCACGCTGGCGCATCGGGCGGCTCAGTCCCTGAAGGCAGATTTCGTGGTGGGCCTGACCGGAACGCCAGTTGAGAACACGATCGCGGAACTTTGGGCGATAATGGACACGATTGCTCCGGGATGCCTTGGAAGCCTTCGCGACTTCATGGATCGCTTCAAGGATGCGGGCGAAGAGGAGTACAGGCGCCTGCACGGCGAGATCTTCGAGGCGAGTTATTCAGCTGATGCCGGAGCTCCTCCGGTGGGTATCCGCAGAATGAAGGGCGATACCGTCAAGAACCTGCCCTTGAAGAACTACCGCCTGTATCCGGCTGAAATGCCGGAGTTGCAGGCCATGGCCTACGACACAGTCTTCTTCAAGCTTAAGAACCATGTGCACGGGCGTGCGCTCAAGATCCTGCATCAGTTGAGGTCCGTGTCGCTTTATCCCGGAAACCTTCAGCTCCTTCATAATCAGCCGGACGCGCTCGAAACGATGATTGCGAATTCAGCCCGGATCAAAACGGCTGTTGAGATTATGGATGAAATCAGGGATCGGGGTGAGAAGGTTCTCCTCTTCCTGGAAACGCACGAGATGCAGCATTTGCTGCGGATGTTGCTACGAGAGCGCTACGGACTTGATGATGTTCCGATTCTGAACGGTCAGACCACGCCTCACCGCCGTGGAATGATCGTGGATGATTTTCAGAGGACCCGGGGCGACGGAAAGTTCGATATCCGCATCCTGTCGCCGAAGTCGGCGGGTGTCGGTATCACAATGACAGCCGCAACGCACATCATCCATCTTTCGCGCTGGTGGAACCCGGCGATCGAGGAACAATGCAATGACCGGATCTACCGGATTGGTCAGGCAATGGATTGCACGGTTCATATTCCGCTTGCTGTGCATCCGGAACATCAGGAAGCGACGTTTGACTGCATTCTGAACAACATCATGATCGTTAAGAGGAAGCTGTTCCGGGATGTGCTGATGCCGTGCGAGGATGCTGAGGCTGATCAGGAAAGCCTGATTGCTGGAATGACAGCAAGAGAGTTTGATCTGAAGGAGATCGACAGGCTGGACTGGAAGGAATTCGAGAGGTGGAGCGGCCGGATAGCTAATGATCAAGGTGTTTGGCGAGCGGCAGAGTCTCCAAGAGTGGGTGATGGCGGTCTGGATACGCATCTTGTTCACCGTGAGCGAGGCGATGTTGTGCTGGTTCAATGTAAATATACGGACAACCACGACAAGCTGATGGGTGAGAACCCTGTCAGGGAGGTTCTGCATTCAGTGACCCGCTACGATATCAGTAAAGGGCACCAGTGTGTCGTCCTGACGAATGCACAGGGGTTTGACAAACAAGCGCAGAGGCTAGCTCGGGAGAACAGTGTCATTCTAGTTGACCGGCACAGGTTAGCGCTTTGGCCGAAGCATATTGTCTGAAACAAGTTGCTATTCAGATCTTATGAAGGAATTAACCTGTTCTGTGAAAATGCACTTTAGTTTTGCTCTCTCGAGCATAGGTACACGTTCGGATAGTGCTGATATTGCCGAGGCAAACAAAGCAGCAACCTGATCAATTGCGTGCACCCGTTTGCAGCCGGTGGTGGGGCTTCTGAGCTTCGGGTCAATTGCTGTGGTCTACTTCCTATGCGTTGTTTCCGATAATTCTTTTTCACGAGGGCCTCTCTCAACCAGGGCGCTTTCGTCAATTCGGAAACTTGGATTACCGGGCTCAATCCATCGGTTCTTGATCATCAAGAGCAAATGGCGATGAGAACTAAGTTTCGTCTCTTGGTTGAAACTTCTTCCTGTTGAAGGCAGGGTGATTTAGGCGCAGGGAGGCATATTATGGCATTGCGATTTAGGCAATCATTTCAACTTTTTCCAGGTGTTCGTATCAATGTCGGTAAAACCGGTATCAGCACTAGCATCGGGGTTCCCGGAGCCACGTTAAATGTTGGTGGTAGCGGTGTTCACGCAACGGTAGGCATTCCTGGGAGTGGAATTTCATATCGAACTAGGTTATCCGCGCCCTCAGAAGCAGCTCCCTCTTTAATTCCTCAAGAAAACAAAACAGCACCTTCTGTTCCCCGGAACCGGTCCGACAATGCTCAGGTTTATGTTCCGGAAACAGGAATGCGTGAAATCGCCAGTGCGTCAGTCGAGGTGTTGACGAGCGGTTCCCTAACGGAACTGCGTGAAATGATTGCGACAGCGCGAAACCAGCGAGATCAGGTTCAGAGCGATCTCAGAGACGCCAAAGAGGAGTTAGCATCTCAAGAAAAGGAACTGAATAGGAAGAAGGGGAGCCTGTTCAGATGGTTCTTTAAGAAACGCATTGCCGAGCTGGAAGACAAGGTTCCGATTACGAAATCCGAGGTTGAGCGTCTCGAAGAATGGTCAGAAAACACAAAAATAGGGATCTCCTTTGAAACAACTGATGCCGCTCAGCGCGCATATGCTGCGCTGGTCAGAGCCTTCAGTTCGTTGAAATTGTGTTCCGCCAAATGGGACATCACGTCCGACAGGGAAGCAAACCGCGTAGTCGAGCGTACAATGGCAACGCGGACGATCAATCGATACCCGGTCACATTTGATTTTGCCTCCAATGACCTCATCCAATTCGACGGAAACGCAATGAGGTTCGAAAACGTCAACGGTGAAGACATTCTGCTTTATCCTGGATTGGTTTTAATGGCCCGGTCTGACGGGGCTTTTGCGTTGATAGACATTCGGGATTTGCAGGTCACAGCGATGGCAACAAGTTTCGTGGAAGAAGAGAGGGTGCCGCCGGATTCAGACGTGGTCGGTCACACTTGGGCAAAGGTGAACAAAGACGGTAGTCCGGATCGTCGTTTCAAGGACAACTACCAGATCCCTGTTTGTGAATATGGTCGACTGGTTTTCGAGTCCAGAAATGGCGTAACTGAAGAATATCAAGTGTCAGGTGTGCGAGCCGCAGAAGCCTTCTCACTGGCACTAAAGGGATACCAGAATGCGTTGTCTGGGAGCGTTTGAATTGGTTGTAGAATCGGAATTCGATATCCCGATCCAGAGAGCAAGTGAGTTTGATAGATCGAGTGCGTAGCTGGGTATCAGGGATTGAGTTTTGAGGTTTTTGTTATGGGAAACTGCGTTTGATCAAGATCTTACATACAGCTGATGTTCATCTTGATTCGCCACTTAAGTCGCTCGCGCTACGAGATGAGAATCTAAAAAACATTGTTCAAACAGCCACCAGGACAGCATTTTCTCGGCTCATCGACTTAGGGTTGGCGGAAGGTATCTCAGCGATCCTGATAGCAGGTGATCTCTTTGACGGAGTTGAGCGAAGCGCGAAGACAGCTGCATTCTTAACCGGTCAGTTGGATCGACTAAAGCAAGCCGATATTGCTGTCTTCTATATCAAGGGTAACCACGACGCAGAAAACCCACTGACTGGCGAAGTCAGTCTCCCCGACAATGTGCATGTCTTCGACGGTCGTGGCGGCCGACATCAATTGGGAGCGACGAATATCTGGGTCCATGGCGTGAGTTTCAGTGGTCGCCAAGCACCGGATAGCCTGTTGCCGAAGTTCGGTTCGCCGGAACCTGACTCGATCAACATCGCCATGCTCCATACATCCCTTGCCGGTAGTCATGGGCACGATAGCTATGCCCCCTGTTCCGTTGCAGAGATGTCTTCTATGGGGTTTGATTACTGGGCGCTTGGCCATGTGCATAAGCGCCAAGTCCACTCCGATGCTCCCTGGATTGTAATGCCGGGCATTCCTCAAGGACGTGACATCGGTGAAGCCGGACCAAAATCCGCCACTTTGCTAACGATCGAAGATAAGACCATTTCGATCTCCGAGGTCCCGACATCAGTTGCTGATTTTTTGGGACTCAAGATCGACATTGGCGGTTGCAGAACGGATGACGAGGTTCGCAGTCATGTTCGCCAGCAGTTGCAAGAGGCAGCAGAAGACCTTGCAGCAGATGCCGGACTTGTCCGGCTCACAGTTGCAGGACGAGCAGACCTCAAATGGCAGGTGTTGCGTGACCAAAATGCCTGGATAGAGGTGATCTCAGAAATTGCTCGCAGCACCAATCGGCTTTGGATCGAAAAGATCAAATTCGACTTTTCCGGGGAAGCAGATAGCACCGACAACAGATCCGCCGTCGGTGAGCTTGAAACACTGATGGCAGAGATCCGCGAAGAGCCTGCCATCGCTGCAACCATGCGCGACTTATTGGAAAATCTGGCCAACGAGATTCCAACTGCCCGAAGAGCTCGGCTGTTGCCTGATGAAGAAGCTGTCGAACAGCTTGTGCGTTCACTGTCCCATGCCGGCGCTGAGAGCATACTTGCTGCCATGAAAGGCGCAAGCGAATGATGCGGCTTGAAAAGCTCACTCTCGATTTCTTCGGTCACTTCACCGGCAAGTCCTACGACTTCGGCGCCAAATCCAGTACATCCGATTTCCATGTGATCTACGGACCGAATGAGGCCGGCAAGACGACCACCATGGAAGCATTCTTGCGCCTGCTCTACGGATTTCCACACCAGGACAGGTACGACTTTCTTCATCAACGCAAGAACCTGCGGGTATCAGGCGTCTTGGACGTCGATGGCAATCAGGTCCCGCTCACTAGGTTGTCGACCCGAGATCCGTCTCTCCGCGATGCCAATGACACGCCCTTGCCGGAAGTTACACTAGCTGCTCACTTGGGAGGTCTGTCAGAAACAGACTACCGGCACCTGCTTTGTCTTGATGACGAAACGATCGAAAAAGGCGGCGAAGAGATTGTCAACAGTAAAGGCGACATCGGCCGGCTTTTGTTTTCCGCAGCTGCCGGTGTCAGCGACCTCACAGCCGTCCTTGACCAGTTCCGAGCCAAGGCCGACGGGATCTACCGCAAAAGAGCCACTTCGACCGAGATGGCACAGCTGAAGCGACAGCTTGCAGATGTCGAGCAAGAAATCAGGGAAACTGACGTTCCAGTCAGTGCCTACAAGAAACTGAAACAGGCCTTGGAAGTTGCGCAAGTCGAAGAGGCAAGCGCGCGCGAGGAGCGAAAAACTTTGCTGACCACAAAGGCAGATTTGGAGGCCTTTAAAGCAGCATTGCCGAAGCTCGCCGAGATCGACACTCTCGAGGCGGAGCTGACAGATTACGCAGACTTTCCGAAACTCTTGGACGTCAATCCAGAGGAGCTGGTGACGCTTCTGACGGAGCAAACCAGGCTCCTCGCAGACAAAGACCGGATTGGCCAGGAGATCACCCAGTTACGCGATCAGCTGGTTCAATTGGAACGCCATCCAGAACACCTGTCGCTCATGATTGATCTGGAGAGGCTTGACGAACTTCGCAGCCGGTTTGCGACAGCAGACATCGATCTCGACAAGCGCCGCAGAACTCTGGCTGAAATTCAGCAAGACATGAGCCGGGCAGCAACGAACCTAGATGCACCCGAAACCATTGACCTGAAGGCGTTGGTGCTTTCGCCCGGTCAGATTGGCCAATTGGAAGCAGCCCGAGACAATCTTCGAACCTCCTCCCGCGACATCACCAAACTCGAAACTGAAATCGAAGATCTACAGGAGCGTGTTGGGATCGCGGAACAGGATTTGGCTGAAATCCAAAGCGATAATCCAACCGTTGTCCTCGTGAGCCCGATCCTAACACGCTATTCAATCGACAGCCTTTCGCCACGTTATGCCTCGGCCCGCCAGGCTGTTCGCTCTGCAACGAATGCCCGTGAGGACGCTTTGACCGCGCTAACGGTTTCTGGGCAGGTATTTGATGCGATTCCGCTGGCAACAATCTCTTCTGTTGAAGCCGAAGAGCTGTCAGCGAAGTATCGGACCCTTCAGGACAAACGCTCCAAACTCGCCGACCGCTGCGAAGATCTAAAGGCCGACCTAAGAGCCTTGGAACACCGTGTTTCCGCTCTCAAATCAGGTGCAGGTGTTGTAGATGACGCCACAGCGCAAACCGCAAAGGAGGAACGCAATCAGCTGTGGTCCGCCCATAAATCTACTCTTGACCTCACGTCTGCCATCGCCTTCGAAACAGCCATGCAGAAGGTCGATCAACTATCGGAAACACGACTGGATCATACGACCGAACTCGGCCGGCTAAGAGCCGAAGAGCAAAGGCAAAGTGAAGTTGAAACCAAGCTGTCCTCTGCTAAGGAACATCTTGCCAAGCTGGACGAAGAGCTGGCCGAAGTCCGCGAAACCGTGGACGGATACGCCAGCCGCTGCGGCTTAAGCACCTCGCTCAGCACAGAGGTATTTTCAGTGTGGGTTAGAAAGCTCGAAGCAGCTATCCAGGCCGACACAAATAGCAAACGCCTTGAGAAGGAACACCAGACGACACTCTCGGACGCCCAGCGTGCAATCGCAGAGCTGCAAAAAGCAATGGGACTTGCGACCGAGGACTTCGACGCCTTGATTGTTGAGGCGCGTACACGTCGGGCCGAAGAGCTTACTCGTGACGAAAAGCGCAAGGCAGCATTCGAAGTTTGCAAGGGATTGAAAGCCGAGCTCGTGCGCCAACGCCAGGCCATGAGCAACCTGCAAAACCGCCATGAAGGACATCAGAAAACCTGGTCCACGATGATCTCTGAATTCTTTGGATCTGCTCTCACTGAGAACGTGGTGATCCAGTCGCTCGAGCCTCTTCGAGAGTTGCGGGAAATGGAAGGCCGCCGGGTTGGTATGGAGCGCCAAGTCGTGTCGATGGAGAAAGACCAACAGGATTTTGGGCGAGAAGTGGCACTTCTGGCAGAACCCTTGGGTGTCGACGTTTCCTTGTCCCCGCTAGAAATCTTTAAAGCCCTTCAGAAAATGTCCCGGGCGGCCAGCGAAGCGGAGCAAACATTCAGGACCCTGTCCAAAAACATCCAGACCGCGAAAGATGCTCTGAGCAAGACCGAGAAAGCCCTCGAAAACATCAGCAGAAAAGCGGCAGATTTGGCTGCGATATTTCCGCAACACGTTCCAACGGACACGCTGCAAGACCTGCGCAAAGCGAGCGGAGAAGCTCAAAACGTAATCGATAAAAGAGCGCGTTTGTTGGACCTCTGCAACTCCGTTCGCTCGGAGCTTTCGATGCCCGACATTGAAGCCGCGAGGGAGAAGCTCAAAGGTAAGACCCTCGTCGACCTGGATGCGTCGCTGATGGCGCTCAATGACGATCTGGGGTCCGTCGACAAGCGCCTTGAAAGTTCGATCGAACAGCGCACCTCCGCGCAAAAGGATCTCTCCGCGGTGACAGGAGAAGCCGACATCGCAAGCTTGGTAGAAAGGAAGACTACTCTGGAATTTGAAATTGAAGAGGCCGCGTTATCTTATCTCGAAACGACTTTCGGGCTGCACTTGGCAGAAGAAGCCATTCGCCGATACCGGGACAGACATCGCAGCGGCATGATGGATGCAACCGAGAAGGCGTTCGCAGAACTTACCAACGGAGCTTACAACCGACTAGAGACACGACCGGAGGGCTCTTCGGAAATCTTGCTTGCTATCGATGCTTCCGGCACAGCAAAACAAGCAAATGATCTGTCAAAGGGAACACGCTTTCAACTCTTCCTCGCTCTTCGGGCAGCTGCCTACGAGCAGCTCGCCACTCAAGGAGTGTGCCTGCCATTTTTCTGCGACGATGTTTTTGAGACTTTTGACGAGGACAGAACTCGGTCTGCCTGCAAGGTCATGGAAAAGATCGGCCGGACTGGCCAGGCGATCTATTTGACACACCATCGCCATGTCGTGGAACTAGCCAAAGAGGTTTGTGTCAATGGCGTTTCGGTGCATGAGCTTTGATGGCCATATCAGCTGTTTGTCAGACCGGTAGCGGGTTATTTTTTCAGGAACCACCGATCGATAAAACATTCCTGTCCCATATCAATGATCGGACCATCGTAAGTGGACTGGCTGCCAGACCGAGGACAATTGTTTTCAAGGACAGCTTTCTCAGATTGTTCCCCAAGAACTGTCATTCAGAAACATGACTCACCTTTGTATTGATGTCCCCTGCTGTAAAACAGCCCCAGCTACAATTATAGAGCGAGGAGCATTGTCTCGTGTGATAGACTTATATATCGATTTTACCTTTTTGAAATCGATGTTCATCAGTATTTCAGTTTCTTCATCATTCAGCTCTTCGTCTCCGTTATCAATATAAAAATCGGACAAGAGTTCGATGATCGTTCCGATTGAATTTTGTTCCGCGGCTTTTTCTGTCAACGGTGTCGTTCTAAGAGCCTCATAGATTCCCATTTCTTTTAACTGATGTTCGATCATTTCCTGCATGCCTCTCAAGGCTGATAGATGGTAGACGAAGAATAGCGCTTCTAATTGTTGCGCGTTTTGTCGCAAGCCACAAACTTCATCGAGTGTTTTCAGCCACATTTCTTTCGTGACGCCTGCTGTAAGAAGCGCCAATATACGATCTCCATAGAAATCTGATCTGAATAGATGTTCGCCTTCGTACTTCGACAGGTCGACCGTCTTGTAAAAATATGGTCGTCCCAAGCGAGGGTTATCCTTCAGCATAGTATTTTTACCCGGGCCGATGTAAACAAGAAATTGTATTATGGAAATGTTGTCATTATTCCATCCGTGTATCTTGTGATTTAGAAGTATGAAGTAATTAGCCATCCTCCAGTGCATTGTTTTGTCGGATTTAGTCTGTATTTCTACGTGAACGTATTGGCTTTTTGAGATCTTTGAAATGTAATCTACGGTCCGCGCTGTGAACCATCCAGCGTCGTTGGGCATTGGGTGACCTTTTGGTAGTCTGGTGACTTGCTGGACAAAGTTGCTGCGCGGGTCACTCATGCATTGCTTGAAAATTGTGTCGTAGTGACTCGTCAATCGGTAATTCCTCTGCTTTTCGGTATGTTACCTGTCGAAATACGGATGTTTTTAGAGAGCTTTCGCGGAAACAATAGGCTCGGTTATCTCGAAGATGTCGACAACATTGTGCCTATCTCATGCCTTTTGATAAAACCCTTAGCCTGGGTTTCGTCAAAAATTCGAAAACCAGGATGCGCCTTTGGTTGCCAAACGCGTCCAAATTCGATGGCGCATGCTATCGGTATGGCCGGAAAAACTGAGAGTTCGGCCTCTTTCCCATGTTGTTCCCGTATTTCATCGAATACGCGGCCAACGAGTAGGCGATACCCAGTCAAATCGCTATGGTTTCGCAGTACTCCCGTACCAAAACGGTTGCTTCGAATTTCCCAGATGGAAACATCGTCGCCGAGCACCTGATTGACACGCTCATCATTGATGTCAGCGGATACCGAGAGTTTCAGTGCAACCTTGTTACTTTCTGCGGGTCCTTTGGATCTTGAAAACGATAGGCTGGGCCCATCGTTGGGCCACGCCCACTGAGGTTTCGGTTCCCGGTGACGCATGAAAACGGTTGCATCAGAAATGTCCGAGATCAAGCGGCCCAGTTCCATAAGAATTGGGATCGGAGCTAACCCAAAAACAGAGAGGTGTTCAATCAATCCGTCCTCATATTGCCCCCGGATTTCTCGGTCAAAGCGAGATCTCAGATTGCTTATTTCAGTATTATAGTAATCCGGATCGGTGTCCTTGTGGCGCATGCCACGGATCTTGATTTCAACAGGAACGCGGTCGGCAAGGATCGACTCCGACGTGACGGCATAAGTGCAATCGTCGAAGGATACTGCCGTCTCATTTTCACCGATTGGTGCGCTGACTTGGAGAATCTTAGACTTCTTTGCCGTCCTAATTGAAAGAAGTTGATCCACGCGCATCTCATGCTCGCGCTTCATTTCTCTCAGTATTTCGACCGTGTAGATATTGAGTTTTTCTGTATCATCAATTTCGCGATGATGGGCATCGCACATTAGCATCAGGTTTTCCGGATCATCAGCCAATTCAAAGGAGAGTACCGGATCGCCGCGTTCCCCACCAGGATCAGCGGCAACAATATGCGCGACATAACTTTTGTTTCGTGCAAGATTTCCCGAAACAAGGTCTCCATCCAGCCGCTCATTACAGTTTCTGTACTGACAGCGACCACCGGCGCGACCCCACACGACCATCTTCGTGGTGTCTCGAGTGTTCCCTCTGCGTTTAGGCATTCGGCATCTCCATACTCCGCGGAGTTGCCTCTCTAGAAAAATTAGACTCAGGCGCACTTTTAGTGCGCCCAATACTGCCAATGTGCCAAAACTTGCGATTGCGCAGGCACACGGATGTCCATGGTACTGTCCGGTCGACAATCCACATGCCGCTGTCCCGTTCGTCAGTATCCGGTTCATATGCACTGTTCGCTGAACTCGATAGAAATTGCTCGTTATATTTCAAGAGAGTCATGTCGATGATCCAGTTTGAACAAGTAGTTGCCACGGATAGTTGCTCCGATGATCAATTTTCCACCGAGTTCAGTGATGAGGGCGGCAAGTCCAGGGCGAGTTCCTCCACCGACCCTCTCGGTTTGGGTAGGAGTTTGGCGAATACGCAGAAACGCCGAGACTTTCGTTTGTCGAAACAAGTTGACCTCTAGAACTCCGATTTGATCCGTACCGGCTCGGGAATTCCTCCACTTTGGTGGAAAGTTGCGATCGCGAGGAACTCCTGTGGCGCGTCAGACCTGACGATGAGCAGGACAGCGAACGGGATCTGGCGCTCTCCATTCACGAGATCCTCCATGGATTCCAGATCGGTGAGGCTCGGAAAGATTGGAAGCCGGGGATGAGAATGCCATTCGCCGATGTAGTTGTATTTCTCGTAGTCGTAACCGGTCCTTTCAAAGAACGCGTCTAGGAACGTGTTGTGAAAGACGTGATCCCTGACGAAATGCGCCCGTTCGCCCGTCAGCTCATCGACGGAGAAGTCGACGATCTCGAATTGTCCGGGTGTGATTTGTCGTGCCATCAGGATGCCCCCAATCTCCCTGTCGGCGGCACGAGCCAGCATGTTCTTCATCCTATCCACGATCGCCCGAGGAAGGACCAACTGCACAGTCACGAAGATTCCTCGTCGATGAGATCAGACATCAGTGTTCTGATATCTTCTTCGCAATGCGCCGCCACCGGCTCTTCCCAAGGACCCATTGGTTGCAGGTCGATTGGCCAAGTGTCGAAGGGTGCTTCGAAGATCCAAGCTTTCTTTAAGCCGATCGCATAGGCGGAATGGGGAAATGACGTTTTTCCGCCTTGAAGGATGTCGAGGGCAAACCGCGTTGCATGGGCGGCAACAACAGAGATATCGGCATCGTCAGCGATGAATGGCGGCTTGTCGTCTCCGCTAATCTCGTACGGGTTTCCGGTCTCCGTCTGCCATGGAATCCCATGTTCGTCGCACCACGTCGTGATCTGATTCCTTGCCGCCAACGGATAGGGATCCGTGTTAGGCCGCGCTCTAGCGATGATCCCGCCGATCCCACCACCGAAAACCTCTGCCCAGATCATCGGCTTGCCGTGCCGCTTTGCAGCGCCGGCGCACAAATTGAACGATGTCGGGTTTGCGGTGGCGTCGACGATGAGATCGCATTCGCCAATCGATTCAAGCGTAGATTCCATTGCAAGGGCAGAGGTCTGGCTACCAAGAGCGACGCGCCGCGTTTCGATTTCAGTGTCGGTGGCTATCTGGCCGACTCTGTCGGCTAAAGCGTCCACTTTGTGCCAACCGATCGCCCAAGCGTCGAGCTCGTTCCGCACCAGGTTGCCAGCCAGGAAGATATCTTCGTCGACGAGGAGGAATTTCCTGACACCAGCACGAGCGAGTGAGGTGGCGACCTTCGAGCCGATGGAGCCGCAGCCAACGATCGCGACGCGGTTCATGGATACTGATTCACGATTCGAAGCGGATCGTTGGGCCAGGCCTTCCTCCTCAACGATCCGGTAAGGAACTAGAAATGGATAGCCGTTATTGCTGCGTACTATGTCAAAAGCGGTCTTACGTCCGCTTTTTTCGAGAACGATAAGGAACGGCCAATCCGACCTTTCAAAAAGGGAGGAGAGTTCTGGAACGCATTCGGCGAGGTCTTTGAATTCACCGCCTCCATGAAGCGCTAGCACGCTCATGTCTTGTGCCGTCCGCAATATGTAGCCAGTCCGTATTCCTGGCGCACTCGGTGCGGGTTGCGGGGAGAGCCAAACCTCGTTGCCTTGTGCACCGATTGATCTCAGGTGAGCCACCCGATGGGACCTGCGCGCAGTAATCGTCAGGGATATCTCCAACACCGCCTCGGGGAGCTGCCTTTCGAGTGGCTCCCATGTACCCTCTGGGACTATCAAGCGCCAGCTCTCGAAGCGCAGTTCCGCTCCAAGCGATGAACGATGTTCCGAGGGAACTGCGGCGACCTCGCCATCGGAACTGCGCTCAGCAGCAATCAGGCTGTAAGCGCTTTCCACCATCATTGCCCCGGTGACAGCCGGGTCCCAATTGTCCGGACGCCACTGAAGACAAAGCTCCCCACCCGGACCATACTGATGGTCGGAAAGCAGAATTTCGCCATGGGGCATAACGATCGGCGGGGTATCAGGGAATGTGGTGGGGTAGATCACCGCCAACGTAAAGTTTTCCCCGCCATGCAGGATCTCCACATCCATGCAGAGCTGAAAATTGGCGAGGTGCTTGACGCGCACGCTCGTCAACCAATCATTTTCCTCATGAAGGGAGGTGAATGCCGCCCGCTCGGCTCTTGCCCTTTTCTGATTTTGCCACCACCAGATCATGCATAGCCCTGAGGCTTCGTCGGTCGTCTATCGGCATTGGCGAAGCTAGGTGCACCAACAGTGCCTGCGCCTGCCGCAGATAAACCAGTTGCAGCACGCAGTAGGCGTGACCCTCCGGTGAGCCGGTCAACCGCGCTGGTTGCAGCTCGGTATCCCATCCTTTGATAGACGGCATCGGCCATGCCCTTATAGTTCGTTGCCTGCGCCGCCGCTCTGAAGTCGGCACGAGCCTGGCGCAGCCATTGGAAAAACGCATCGGCCCTCTTCGGTTCATGTTCCCACTTGTCAGCGAAGTTTTCGAACGGGTCGGTGGGGTTTGCGATTATATACTTCTCGCCGTCATGAACGATGAACTGATCCATTCGGTCAAGGATTGTGAACAGCGCGCCAGATATAGTGTCCTGATTATCATACGAGTGTGCTGAGAGCGTGGTAATGATGATCGAGATTGGACGGAGATCCATGTTACGCGCAAACATGTTGTCCCGGTGTCGCTTCAGTATCATGATTGCCGACTGAAGCGGTGTCTTCACTTTGAAGTCCGGCAATTCCTCCACACTTGCGCGGAAGCCATGCTTCTGCATTTCTTCCAAAACTGCCCGCTTGCGGCGTTCGAACACTACCGCCTGTCTGGATGCGAACCAATATGAATAGCCTTTCGGATTGGATCTGGGCCAGTCCGCCGAGATTATCCGATAGTTTTGCTCCCGCCTGTCCGTGATGGAAATCGCAGTCGATACCCAACGCGTGTCGAGCCTCTTGGCTTCGAGCAGGGTTTTCTGTTGCTCTGTGTTTGGAACAGCTGGAACCACGTCCATATGGAACTGGGCACCGTCTGCATATTCCAGAACCCAGCAGCGATTGCCTTCACGGACAGGTTTCACCATGCCCTTGGCATTGTGATAGGCCCTGATCTCGACGCCGAGCATCGCCTTAAGTTCTTGCTGGGTCTTGTCACGTTTGTTCAGAGAACGAAGCTCTACGACAGAGTCGACGTCATACTCTTCTTCGTCAGTATGTGGGCGAATCGCAGTACCCAACCGGAACGAACCCTGGCAGTAGACCTGCGGATCGTACTTCCGGACCGTGCTTTCAGGGCGGTGAAGCCATTCCCCAAGTGAAGTGTAACTCGTCTGGGCCTGCTCATATCTGTTGTCAGGAACCTCAAGCTCTTTCACAAGTGCTTTAAGGAAGTTCTCGATGGAATTCACGTGCACATTCATGATTAGGACACCTCGTAGTTTTTACACCTTATGCGTTTGTTTCTTGGTTTGTTCTTGTTAGCAATTTCCGGGCACTTTTCAGTGCCCGGGACTTCTTGGTAGCGGAGTTGGTCTGAAGCCAGTTTTGGCCCTCTCAACTCCGCGACGCCTTTTTCGTCTTTGAGCCATTTATTGGCCTAAATAGTCCATCCTATGCCGTCACGGACACTGGGCGAACTCCCGGCTAAGCGCTTAGCTGCAGCCGCTTGTGCTGCCGCATGTGTCGCATTTCAGGCAGGTGCCGTTGCGCACCATGGTGAAGTTGCCGCATTCGGCGCAGCTTTCGCCTTCATAGCCTTTCATACGGGCCTGGGCGATCTGCTGTGCCGCAGTGCTGACCTGAGGGGCGGGGGCCGTAGTGACCTCAACTGCCGCTGCAACACTTTCACCGCCGCGGGCAAAGGCAGTTGCCACAGCCGATGCCTGCGCAGCGACGGTTCCCGCGAGCTCCACTTTCACCGTTTCGGTGATTTCGCCTGCCGGTTCTGAGCCGGAGACAAGGCGGAAGCGTTCCGTCTGACCACGGACAAGACCGTGCGACACGACGCCCGGGTCGCCCTTATCCATGTTCTTGACCGCGCCTGCGTCAACCGGACCGCTGAAGGCTTCCGGCGGGACATGGGCAAGGTCGTGACGGCCGAGATAGGAAACGGCCAGTTCGCGGAACACGTAGTCCAGGATAGACGTTGCGTTCTTGATCGCATCGTTGCCCTGAACCATGCCGGCCGGCTCGAACTTGGTGAAGGTAAAGGCGTCGACATACTCCTCAAGCGGCACGCCGTATTGCAGGCCGAGCGAAACGGAGATTGCGAAGTTGTTGATGAAGGCCCGAAGAGCGGAGCCTTCCTTGTTCATGTCCAGGAAGATCTCACCAAGACGGCCGTCGTCATATTCACCGGTCCGCAGGAACACGGTGTGTCCGCCGATCTTGGCCTTCTGGGTGTAGCCCTTGCGACGGGCAGGCAGCTTTTCCTGCTCACGGACAACGCGCTCAACGATCCGCTCGACAATCCGCTCTGCAACCATTTCGGCCTTGGCGGCCTGCGGCTTGGCGGCGAGTTCCTCGATGGCATCTTCCTGCTCGTCTTCATCGTCTGACAGAAGCTGCGAGTTGAGGGGCTGAGACAGCTTGGAACCGTCGCGATAAAGCGCGTTGGCTTTCAGAGCCAGCTTCCAGGACAGCATGTAAGCTTCCATGCAGTCTTCGACCGTTGCATCGTTCGGCATGTTGATCGTCTTGGAGATCGCGCCGGAGATGAAGGGTTGAGCTGCCGCCATCATGCGGATGTGGCTTTCCACCGACAGGAAGCGCTTGCCGATGCGGCCACACGGGTTGGCACAGTCAAACACCGGATAGTGCTCTTCCTTCAGGAAGGGAGCGCCTTCGAGCGTCATGGCACCGCAAACATGCGTGTTGGCGGCTTCAATGTCGGCCTTGGAAAAGCCGAGGAAGGTCAGCAGATCGAATTCCGGATCTTCAAGCTGTTCGTCGGAGACGCCAAGCGTCTTCAATTGGTCGTCGCCGAGCGTCCAGCGATTGAAAACGAACTTGATGTCGAAGGCCGACTTCATGCCGTCTTTCAGTTTTGTGAGGCTTTCGTCGCTGAAACCTTTGGTTTTCAGGGATGAGGGATTGATGCCCGGTGCCTGATCGATCGTGCCATGTCCAACAGCATAGGCTTCGATCTCGCCGATTTCGCTTTCGGAGTAGCCGAGTGCACGCAATGCTTCGGGAACGGCGCGGTTGATAATCTTGAAGTAGCCGCCACCGGCGAGCTTCTTGAATTTCACAAGCGCGAAGTCCGGTTCGATGCCGGTGGTGTCGCAGTCCATCACGAGACCGATGGTCCCGGTCGGTGCAATCACCGTCGACTGGGCGTTGCGGTAGCCGTTTTGCTCGCCAAGTTCCAACGCGCGATCCCAGGCCTTCTTGGCACGGTCGATCAGGATCGGCTCCGGACAGGAGGCATGGTCGAGCGGGACCGGGTTGGTCTGAAGACCTTCATAGCCTTCGGCTTCGCCATAGGCCGCACGGCGATGGTTGCGCATCACCTTGAGCATGTGCTTGGCGTTTTTCTTATATCCCGGGAAAGAGCCGAGCTCACCGGCCATTTCGGCTGAAGTCGCGTAGGAAACCCCGGTCATGACAGCGGTAAGCGCACCGCAAATCGCGCGGCCCTCGACACTGTCATAGGGGATGCCGGACGTCATCAGCAGGCCGCCAATGTTGGCATACCCAAGTCCAAGCGTGCGGAATTTATAGGAGAGCTCCGCGATTTCCTTTGACGGAAACTGAGCCATCAACACGGATACTTCGAGGACGATGGTCCACAGCCGTACGGCGTGTTCGTAGTTGTCGATGGCGAATGAACCATCTTCCTGCCGGAACTGCATCAGGTTCAGGGATGCCAGGTTACAGGCCGTGTCATCCAGGAACATATATTCCGAGCACGGGTTGGAGGCGCGGATCTCGCCATCAGCCAGGCAGGTGTGCCAGTCATTGATGGTTGTGTGATACTGCAGGCCCGGATCAGCGGACGCCCAGGCGGCGTAACCGATCTGTTCCCAAAGTTCCTTGGCTTTGACGGTCTTCAGAACGCCGCCGGATTTGCGAGCGGTCAGATCCCATTCGCCTTCTTCGATCACAGCGTTCAGGAAGCCGTCGGTCACGCGGACGGAATTGTTCGAGTTCTGGCCGGCAACGGTCAGATAGGCTTCTGAGTCCCAGTCGGTGTTGTAGGTCGGAAACTCGACCTTGGTGAAGCCCTGGCGTGCGAACTGGATGACGCGCTGGATATAGTTTTCCGGCACCATCATTTTCTTTGCAGCGCGGATCTCGCGCTTCAGGGCCGGGTTCTTGGCCGGATCGAAGCAGTCACCGTTGTCTGCTTCACAATTGACGCAGGCGCGCATGATGGCGGAAAGGTGCTTCTGGCAGATTTTGGATCCGGTGACGAGGGCAGCCACCTTCTGTTCTTCGCGAACCTTCCAGTTGACGTATTCCTCAATGTCGGGATGATCGACATCCACAACAACCATTTTGGCTGCGCGGCGTGTCGTGCCGCCGGACTTGATTGCGCCTGCTGCACGGTCGCCGATTTTCAGGAAGCTCATCAGGCCGGAAGACTTGCCGCCGCCAGACAGCTTTTCGCCGGCTGCGCGGACATGCGAGAAGTTGGAGCCTGTGCCGGAGCCGTATTTGAAGAGGCGTGCTTCGCGGACCCACAGATCCATGATGCCGCCGTCATTCACAAGGTCGTCACCAACCGACTGAATGAAGCACGCATGGGGCTGCGGATGCTCATAGGCGGTTTTGGATTTGGTCAGGCGGCCAGTCTGGAAATCGACATAGAAGTGGCCCTGGCTCGGTCCGTCGATGCCATAAGCCCAATGCAGGCCGGTGTTGAACCACTGAGGAGAGTTCGGTGCGACCTTCTGGGTGGCCAGCATGTAGCGCAGCTCATCGTAGAAAGCCTGCGCGTCTGATTCCTTGTCGAAATAGCCGCCTTTCCAGCCCCAATAGGTCCAGGTTCCGGCAAGACGGTCGAACACCTGGCGTCCGTCGATTTCAGAACCGTAGCGGTCGTCTTCGTCGATTTTTTCAAGGGCGGTTTCGTCGGCCTCATGACGCCACAGCCAGGACGGGACAGTGTTCTCTTCAACAGGCTTCAGTTTGGCAGGTACACCAGCCTTGCGGAAATATTTCTGCGCCAGGATGTCGGAGGCAACCTGGGAGAACTGGGCCGGTACCTGGATGTTTTCCAGACGGAATACCACCGATCCGTCCGGATTGCGGATCTCACTGTTAGCTGTCCGAAATTCTATGCCGGCGTAAGGCGATTGGCCTTCCTTGGTGTAGCGCCGCTCGATCCGCATTCTCAGTTACCCCTTTAATCCCTTGCCGGTTCCTGAAACCAGCCTTGTCCCGCATTTCATCCGGTTTTGGCGTTTCGCCTGCCTCTTACACCGGATGTTGTCCTGCCTACACTAGGTCTATGTCTGTATGTAGCGTATAGAGATTAACGATCCACTACATATAGTGTTCATCAACAGCTTTGTCACGATATGCGCCAAGGATCAGGCACACAAAATCCCGTTCCCCGGTTTTGGAAAAAAACCTGAGATGCAAACGCGGCTACTGGTGGTTTTGGATGACCGGGTTGCCTGGAAAAGCTCCCGACTACGCACATCGCAATAATAGGAAATCTAAGGTAAATGAAATCTTAAGGTCAAGGCGTGAGTGACAACAGCTAGTGCTCAAAAAACATACAAACGCAAAATCTTGTGTGTCCATGTGGATATTGGGGAGGGGAGTGGGGAGCGCGCAAACCCAAGGGAAAAAGCGCTTGCTTTCCCGGCGAAGAAGTGCCGGTAGCGCTCGACCTACGAAGCTGTGGATGAGTGTGCGTGCGATTTTATGAAAATTTGAAGTAAATGGCGCGCGTCACCTTCAACCGGGTTTAAGCCGCGTCTGCTTTAGTGTGGGTAGGACAGGGATAGGGACCCGCACAATATGAAGCATCATGCCGCTTTCGGGCTCGCAATGGAGGATATCGACGCTGTTGTCGTGGAAGACAGCAAGCCGATGCAAACGATTCTCCGATCGATTCTCCTCAGTTTCAAAGTGTCACGCGTACGCGTGTTTGATTCGGTCGATGAGGCGCTCGAGGCAAGTCTCGCAGAGCCGCCCAATGTGATTCTCACCGACTGGCGGATGGCACCGACATCCGGGTATCAGTTTTTGCGGCTCGTCCGTCATCGCCACATGGAACCGCTCTGCTATGTGCCGATTCTCTTTATCACGGCTCACGGAACGCGTCCGCTGGTGGACAAGGCATTGAGAGCTGGCGCGCATCATGTGCTGGTGAAGCCGGTTTCACCGTCGACACTCTTCAAGCGGCTGCATTGGCTGTTGAATGACGACCGTCCGATGATTCTCGAGCACTCGGGTTTTTACAATATCTATGGCATCCAGAAGACGATGGATGAGCAGGCAGAGAAAATGCAGTCATTGGCGGGGGCCAGACTGCATCACCGGACCGCTGTAAAGAAGCGGGCTGAAGTGGAAGACGCCGTTGAAGAGGCTTTTGAGAAGAAAGAAGAGCCCAAACCGATCTTCGCCGGTGTCAAGAAACGTGCCGTCAGCAAGGACAAGGATATCAAAAAGAAGTTCTCGGCAGCTGCAAAACACATCCGCACGGCAGGCTTTACCGGTCTCAAGGGTTTCAAACCCCACTGACGATGTGCGCAAGGTCCACAATTGATTGATCCGGCATCTGCGGCATGATGGCCGCAACGGTGCGAATGCCGATATTTTGTATCTGCGACCTATGGACAGATGCGGGCGTTGCCGCCATAGTCCGCCGAAATCCGTCAGTTGTGCGAGTATAGCTGTGCGGAATGCGTGCGAATTGACTTTGAGGGACCCCAAAGGGCCATGAAAACTCTCCTGCTTGAACTTTTCACATGGTGGAACGGCCAGACAATGGGCACCCGTTTCTTCACCTGGCGCAAGGGCGAGTTTGTCGGCGAAGACGAATTCGGCAACAAGTATTACAAGGAACGCGCGGGCAAGAAGCGCTGGGTGATCTATAACGGTCTGGCAGAAGCTTCAACGATACCGCCGGGCTGGCACGGCTGGATGCACCATCGGGTCGATACCCCGCCGTCCGATGAAACCTATCACCCGAAGCATTGGCAGCAGACGCATCGCGCCAACGGAACGGGAACACCAGAAGCCTATCGACCGCACGGTTCGATCCTGACGCCTGAAAAGCGGCCTGAGGTGACCGGTGACTATGAAGCCTGGACACCTGGCAACTAAGGCCTTCTGAACCAATTGAAAGGCCCCGCTGAAGAGCGGGGCCTTTTTCGTTTTGTTGGCCTGAAGGGCAAGCCAGCCGTTCAGCCCGGTTTCTGACTTGCCTTTGCAGATGCCTGCTGCGCACCAAACAATGTGCTTGCGGAAGAGATCAACCTGTTCAGGACCAGAATGACCAGAGACGTGCTGTAGCCCAGTACGAACGGCATGATCAGCAGCATGGATTGGTTGGTGAAGGCGAGCTCCGATTTCGTGGGGACTGTTGTCTTGTTCAATGCCGCCGAACTCAGGCTTTTCACGAAACTCAGGAATTCATGAAACCCGAATGGCAGGGTGAAAAACAGGGCAAATAGTGCTCCCAGAACGATCCTTTGAACGATCAGACGCGAATCTGAAATATCGAACGTGATGTCGCTTGTGACCGAAATGGCATTGAAACCGATAAAGGCAGCAGAACCGATTGCTCCCAGGGACATCAGCCAGACAAGGAAGAAGAGGACCATCGCTGCACCGTTCATTCCAGCGCCGAACAAGGGAACCTCAGACAAGACCACGGACATGATCATCGAGCCGATCGAAGCAACAACCAGCCAGACAGCGAGCTTGGGCAGAAAATTCGGCATCTGAGATGCCAGGAACCTTTTGCGATTGGCGTCTGACAGTTGACTGAAGAGAGCCTGGGTTTTCTGCTCAATCGCCTGCCACTCAGCGTCCGTCGGGGCGCGGCCTTGGTCGCCTTGCTTGCCGGCTTGCAGGTGATTGAGAATGCCGAGAGAAAAGTCCTCCGGCAGTGATGTCGCTTCGCGAATCAAAAACGAATGCAAGCCGCGCAGGGTTTCCAGATCCTTGTTGAACTTCGGATCCAGGATTGTGTTGCTCGGGTCCGTGGCCCCGCTGTTCCAGACGGAGGCGGCAAAATCCGTCATGGTCTGCTTGGCTTTTTGAAGCTCCGTACTCAAGTGGGCGGCCGTCCCGGACTTGGGCGCTGATGACGATGATAGTTTGTCCGGCTTCAAGGAAGGTGGCGTCGTAGGCGCTGGAGGAGGCGACCCATGTGAAAAAGCCTCGTCGCCCAACTCCTTGCGTTTGTGGACTGCCTGCTCACGCACCAGTCGAGCGTCTGTCTTGTCTTTGACATCCCCAGCCATGCAGCATCCTGACTTTTCTTTGTTACGTAACGGAATGCTAGCAAAGATAGGTGGTTACGGCAATTGCAACCTGTATACGCGCCAGAGTTGCTGCGCATCTGGCAGACGGCAGACCGGGCACCATTTACGCTTGGCGTTGGTTGTTAGAGTGTATTTCTAGGCGTCCAGCACACTCAAGACGTCTTCTCCGGAAGCTTGAGGAGACAAGGCGTAATAGTCGGTCTCAAGTTTGAGAGCGTCAGCAAGGCGTTGATTGTAGTCGGCCTGTGAAACTTCCTGAGTACCAAACTTGTTCAGATGATCGGTCACAAATTGCGTGTCGAGCAGGGAGTAGCCGCCAACAATCAGACGGGCGACCAAATGCGCAAGACAGACCTTCGAAGCATCAGACTTGAAGGTAAACATGCTTTCGCCGAAAAAAGCGCCGTTCAGGCTCACACCATAGAGCCCGCCAACAAGTTGACCGTCCTGCCAGGCCTCGACCGTGTGGCAATACCCCATGTCGAAAAGCTCGCCGTAAAGCCTTCGAATTTCGCGATTGATCCAGGTCTTGTCGCGGTTTGGCTGAGGTGTTGCACAGCCGTCGATAATGCCCTGGAAATCCGTACTGACACGAATTTCGAAAACGTCGTTTCGAATGGTTCTGCGCAAGCGTTTGGGAAGATGGAAATTGTCCAGCGGCAAGACACCGCGCCGTTCCGGCTCAAGCCAGAACAGGCCGGGATCGTCGGCTGATTCAGCCATGGGAAACAGACCGCAGGCATAGGCCTTCAGCAGTACCTGCGGCGTAATTTCCATAACGATGTCGTCTTTGTAACCTGCCATAAGGCCTCACTGTCCCTGTGGCGGCGATGTTGGCTCGCCGCCTGGTCGGTCAGCTGGACTTATTCTCCAGGTGCTTCTCGAGCCAGTGAATGTCGTACTGACCGTTGGCTATGTCCTGATTGTCCACCAAATCGCGGAAAAGCGGAATAGTCGACTTGATTTCGTCAACGACAAATTCATCCAGACACCGACGCAGACGCATCATGCACTCGACACGATTGCGACCGTGTACGATCAGCTTGCCAATCAAACTGTCGTAATAAGGCGGGATCTTGTAGCCCTGATAGACACCAGAATCGACGCGAACGCCCAAGCCGCCGGGCGGATGATAATAGGTAATTGTCCCTGGAGACGGCGTGAAGTTGACCGGGTCTTCGGCGTTGATACGGCACTCGATTGCGTGCCCCTCAAAGCTGATATCTTCCTGGGTCATGTCAAGCGAGCCGCCAGCGGCAATCCGGATCTGTTCGTTCACCAGATCGATGCCGGTGATCATTTCGGTCACCGGATGCTCCACCTGAAGGCGCGTGTTCATTTCAATGAAATAGAATTCGCCGTTTTCATAGAGGAATTCGACTGTGCCAACGCCGCGATACTTGAGCTTGCGCATAGCATTGGCAACAATTTCGCCAATCTGGCTGCGCTGTTCGGCATTGAGGCTCGGCGAAGGCGCTTCTTCAAGAACCTTTTGATGCCGGCGCTGGAGCGAACAGTCGCGTTCTCCAAGATGGACCGCATTTCCTTTCCCGTCACCCAATACCTGGATCTCAATATGCCTCGGTTTTCCGAGATACTTTTCCATATAGAGGGCGTCGTCGCCAAAAGCGGCGGCTGCCTCGCTCCGCGCGGTTGAAAGGGCAGTGTCCAAATCGGCCTCGGATTTGGCGACTTTCATGCCGCGACCACCGCCGCCCGAAGCGGCCTTGACCAGCACCGGGTAGCCGATTTCACGGGCAATCGCATGGGCGTCATCGGAAGATGTAACTGCCCCGTCAGATCCAGGAACAACAGGAATACCCAAATCCTTGGCCGTTTGCTTGGCCTGGATCTTATCTCCCATGATGCGGATGTGTTCGGCGGTCGGACCGATAAACTCGATATTGTGTGCTTCGAGAATTTCCGCAAACCGTGCGTTTTCCGAAAGAAAACCATATCCAGGATGAACTGCATCGGCCCCGGTAATTTCACAGGCGGCCAGAAGCTGCGGAATGTTGAGATAGCTCTCACGTGCCGCCGGAGGTCCGATGCAAACACTTTCATCGGCGAGGCGCACATGCATTGCATCAGCGTCTGCGGTGGAGTGAACGGCGACGGTTGGAATGCCAAGCTCTTTGCATGCACGCAGAATGCGCAGGGCGATTTCGCCTCGGTTGGCAATTAGGATTTTCGAGAACATAGCCAAAGAGGCTCCTTATTCGACGATAATGAGCGGTTCGCCGAATTCCACCGGCTGAGCATCTTCCACAAGGATTTCCTTGACGACACCGGTTTTGGTGGAGGGAATGTGGTTCATGGTCTTCATGGCTTCGATGATCAGGATCGTTTGACCCTCTGTCACCTTGTCGCCGACCTGAATAAATGCGGCAGCTCCCGGTTCTGGAGACAGATAAGCTGTTCCGACCATTGGAGATGTTACCGTTGAACCGGCACTGGCTGTCGTATCAGCAGCTGGCGCGGAAGCTGTAGCCGGCGCTGCGGCTGGTGCTGCTGCGGCGACAGGTGCAACAGCAGGAGCGGCAGCCATGTTGATCGGGGCGTTGATTGACATTTGACGGGCGACGCGAATGCGGGTGTCGCCCTGTTCCAGCTCGATCTCGGAAAGATTGGTCTCGTCGAGTAAAACTGCGAGATCCCGGATCAGGGCAGTGTCGAATTTCTTGTTATCGTTACGCATCATGTGGTTTGGCTCTCGTACTCGGTCCGCAATTGGCACAAACATATACCGGCCGCTGTCAGCTCCACCTTGGCTGGTGGCTGGCTCGATCTTGCCGGTTTTCGGGGATTTGAATTCCGTCAACTCCGGTTCGTTCTGTGCAATTAGCCCCGCATTATCAAAGCATTTGAGGTCGTATCCCACTTCCGTTCAGAAAGCGGATTACGACCCTTATAGGCATTCAATAGTAACAGGAAAACCCCGACGGATCATCGAAATCGAGGAAAAGTCGTGTCGGATGAAGGTTTTTTAGCAGGTCGTCTGACCACAGTTCTTCATCGCGTCCAGTTTGTTGCGCAATTGATCATATCCAACAGCGCCCATTACGACCTCGTTGCCGACAACATAAGAGGGTGTTCCGGTAAGGCCCAGGCGATTGGCGATTGTATAGACTTCTTCAATTGTC
This sequence comes from Labrenzia sp. THAF82, assembly GCF_009363435.1. Classification (GTDB taxonomy): domain Bacteria; phylum Pseudomonadota; class Alphaproteobacteria; order Rhizobiales; family Stappiaceae; genus Roseibium; species Roseibium porphyridii. The sequence goes on from NZ_CP045354.1 coordinate 3,243,739, forward strand.
AGCCCGGCTTCGTCGGTTTCCATGGCTGCGAGCAGCTTGTCTTCCTCGATGCCGGTTTCCAGAGCAGCCTTGAGTGCGCTTGCCCGATTTGCCTGACCACGGCTAAGAAGCAGGGATTCGTGGAATTCAGCATATTTGCCCGGGGCAACGGAATTGACCGCGACTGCAACCTGCGCTGCTTCAACGGACCCCTGACCGAGAACGGGGAATTCCTTCAACACGACCTTCAGGTCCGGGTCGCCCTCGATCAATTTCATCATGTCGCCATATGCGCGCTTGCAGTAGCCGCAATTGTAATCGAAGAATTCGACCAGCGTCACCGAACCTTCTGGATTGCCCATGACAACCTGACGAGTGGAATTGAACAGAATGTCGGCGCTGTCATTGAGGGCCTGCAAGCGTGCAGTCTCTGCAGCTTCCCGTTCACGTCGATCCAATTCGGTCAGCGCTTCCGCGATGATCTCCGGGTTCTGCAAGATATATTCGCGGACGATCTTTTCAATCTCGCCGCGGTCAATGTCCTGAGCTGTCGCCGACCCTGCGACAAGTGCAAGACACAGCGCGCTTGCGGAAAAGATCCTCAGCAGCACAGGCGGGCACAGGCGCCGGGAGAATTGGAATACTTGGGTCATTCAGGGCTCCTTTGACGGTAGATCCGGATCTTGGCCGGTCTCTCCGCCTTGCGTGTCACAGGTCAGCGGTTTCGCGGTAGTTTGGGTGTCTTGTACGCTACAATATCGTCCGCTTGAAGCCATGCCGGCGATCCGCGCTTCAAACTTTTTTGAGCACGCGCCGCATAGCGCTTGGCTGCCTCGAAGTCTCCGCGAACCATCAACCCCTTTGCGGTGGCCAAATCTGCCTCAGCGCGTTCGCCCTGACGGCCATGCGCAATGGCAAGCTGGCTGTAGGCAATGCCTGAGTTTTCGTCCATTTGAATGGCTCGTTTCAAAATCTTCTCGGCCTCAGGCAGATAGGACTGCTCATTTGCACCGACAAGCGCGTAGCCAAGCCAAACGAGAAACTGTGGTTCGTTGGGTTTGAAGGAAAGCGCTTTTCGGAACGGTGCAATGGCGCGCTTGGGGTCGCCGCCCTCCAGAAGAGCCTGTCCCTTCAATTCGTAATAATAGGGATTGTTGGGTTGTGTGCGGATCAAGGCATCGATCTCTTTGACAGCACCTTTGCCGCGGCTTTTCATGGCCGCAATCGCTCTGGCGTATTGTGCAGCCGGGCTTTTGTCGCTTCTGGGGTAAGCCCTGAGCGTTGCCGATGGGTGACTGGTAAAGGCATAGAGTTTGGCACGCGCCTGGTCATGCCTGTACTGCAACACATAATCTTCCGGCTGGTTGAAGTACTTGGATTTTTGAGCCTCGTTCAAAAGGCCGTTGAAACGCTCTTGCGCCATAGGATGGCTCTGCGCATATGGGTCGGCAAATTTCCTTGAGAACATTTGCTGTTCCGACATGCGTTGAAAGGTTTTCAACATGCCGCGGGCGCTCTGTCCTGTTGCGTTGAGGTATCTGAGTGCAGCTCTGTCGGCCGCAGCTTCTTCACCGCGTTGATAGCTCAGCAACGTTCGTCTGCCGACTGAGCCAGCTCCAAGAGCAGCTGCAGCACCTCCTGAAGCAGCATCCCCTGATCCGGCTGCCGCGCCGGCAGCGGCTGCTCCAGCGCCCAGTATCATGCCGATCACGGAAACGATTTGGGCGTTCGCGGCTGCGGATCTCAGTCGGACGAGATGTCGGCCGGCGATGTGACCTGTTTCATGCGCTATAACGCCGATAACTTCGCCTGGCGCTTCTGCTTCCATGATGACGCCGATATTGATGAACATGCGCCGGGAATCGGGAACGAAGGCGTTGAAACTCTTGTCGTTGACGAGAATGATCTGTGGTTCTGAATTGGAAATGCCAGCCACCTTGTAGATAGGCTTTGCATAGTCCTTCAAAAGCGCTTCCACTTCTGCATCACGAACCAGCGGCAGTTTTCCGCGTTGTGCCTGTGCGGGGACAATAGCCATCGGCAAAAAGATTGAAGCCGAGCAGGCGATGGCAACGGCTTTTTTCATCAATCGACTACCGGACTTCAACGTCGACAAAGCTTGAACGGGCACGAAGGTCTTCTCGCTCTTTGATGTGTCTTGGGGCAGCACACCCATTCCACGCACATATTTGTGTGGCGAAGGTATGGAGGTGTCGCGTCAGGGTCAAGAAAAGCCGAATGACAAATAAGTAAGGATTGTGACTGTCTGCCGCGCCAATTCCGATGGATGCGTTGCATCACTTCATAAAATCCGCGATACCGGTTGCCTTCGAAGCAGGACCGGAAACGCTACCCCTATGAACACACCAGTTTTTTCGCCTTCCAAGCGAAGTGAGGTTGCCCCGTTTATCGCCATGGACGTTCTGTCCGAGGCAGCCAAACTGGAAGCCCAGGGGCGATCAATCGTTCATATGGAAGTTGGTCAACCTTCCGCACCAGCGCCTAAAGCTGCACTTTCAGCAGCTACAGAGGCGTTGAAGCATGGCCGCCTCGGTTATACCGAAGCGCTCGGCATCAAGCCGTTGAGGACTGCGCTCTCTGACCACTACAGACACACTTATGGGGTGAATGTACCGGCGGAGCGTATCATGGCGACTACCGGTTCTTCCGCTGGTTTCAATCTGGCATTCCTGGCAGCGTTCGATCCAGGGGACCGTATTGTACTGACCGCACCGGGATACCCGGCTTATCGGAATATCTTGAAGGCGCTCGGATTGATCCCCGTCGAAGTGGAGGTCGGTTCAGATACCCGTTGGTGCCTGACGCCTGAGCATCTGGAAGCGGCCAGGCGCGAAGGTCCCATCAGAGGTGTTCTGGTCGCCAGCCCCGCCAATCCAACGGGCACCATGATGAGTGCTGAAGCGCTCGACACCCTCATCCATTACTGTGACGATGAGGGGATTTGGTTCATCTCCGATGAGATCTACCATGGCCTCGACTATGCCGGTGAGCAGAAAACCGCTCTGCAAACGTCGAAAAAGGTTATAATTATCAATAGCTTTTCAAAATACTATTGTATGACAGGTTGGCGGATCGGCTGGATGGTCTTGCCGGAGCAACTCGTTCGACCGACCGAACGCATTGCACAAAGCCTTTATATTTCTCCACCAGAACTCTCCCAGATCGCGGCAACATCCGCACTTGGTGCGGTTCAGGAGCTTGAAGCAGTCAAGGCAAGTTATGCAGCCAATCGGACCTTGTTGCTGGAGGGACTGCCTGCGATCGGTTTCGATAAACTGTTGCCAGTCGACGGCGCATTTTACATCTACGCCGACATAAGCCGTTTCAGTTCAAACAGTCTCGAATTTGCCAAGCGTATCCTCCATGAAGCAGGGGTCGCAGCGACACCCGGTGTCGATTTCGACCCCGTCCACGGGCACGAATTTCTGCGGTTTTCTTTTGCAGGTGCCCATGAGGACATGAAATCTGCTCTGGAAAGGCTTTCAGGTTTTCTCGGTTAGTCCCAAGTGCGCACAAAGAAAAGGCGGCCAAATTGGCCGCCTAATAACTGTTTCTATGATTTAGGATCAGAAGAACGATCTTCCACGCTGCCACCAGCCGACGCGCTTTGGTTTGTCTTCCTTTTCCTCCTGCGACGTTTCGCTTGTGACCACCGGCTCAGCGGGAGCTGAGGGTTTCACTTCTGCGTCCTCTTCAGGTGCATCAGCAGCAACAGGCTGCTCGGAGGTTGGTGTTTCCACCACGATTGTCTCTTCCGAGATGAGTGTTTCGACCGCTTCGGCTGCAACAGCACCATCGGCTTCCGGTGTGTCTTCTGTTACTTCGGCAACGCTTTCTTCAGTTGCCTCGACCACCGTATCGGTTTCAGCCACTTCTGCGGGCGTTGCATCGCTGTCATCGCTGCTTGCGACCTCAGCGACGTCCTCAGAGGCTTCTTCCGTCTCTGAGCCTTCCTGAGCGTCAAACCCGTCCTGCGCTTCGCCGTTCGCGATGTTCTGAGCTTCCGTGCTCTCATCTTCTTCGCCATCGGCGCGCACATCGTCGCCGTTGCGGCGACCTCTGCGTCCCCCGCGACGACCGCGACGGCGTTTGCGACGTGGCTCATCATCACCGTCACCGTCTTCGGATCGTGCCTCCTGAGACGCATCATCGTCTTCAGTTTGCTCGTCACCTTCTCCCGAGGTTTGGCGAACTTCGTTTTCGTCAGACTGCTGATCGGAACCGCCTCTGCGGCGCTTGCGCCGGCGTCTGCGACGACGGCCGTCGCCGTCTTCGTCCTGGGCCTGTTCTTCAACGACCGGCTGTTCCGTCGTCTCGTCGATGATCTCGACGGTATCGGGCTGAACGATAGGTGCCGGCGCTGGAATTCGATCCCTGTCAACCGGTGCCCCACGCTCAAGCACGTAGAGTTGCCCATTGACCATGTCGTCAGCGTGCACCTCTATTTCGACCCCGAACCGGGTCTCCAAATCAAAGAGGTTGGAGCGTTTCTGGTTCAAAATATAGAGCGCGACCTGCGTGGTCGTGCGAATGATCAGGTTGTGTGACGCACCCTTGAGAAGGTTGTCCTCGATGGACCTAAGAACGTGAAGGGCAACCGATTCCACGGACCGGATCATACCGGTACCCTGACAATGCGGGCAGGGCGTTGTCGAACTTTCCAGAACACCCGTCCGGATCCGTTGACGGGACATTTCCAGCAGACCGAAATGCGAGATGCGCCCAACTTGGATGCGCGCCCGATCGTTCTTCAAACAATCTTTCAGCTTGCGTTCAACGGCACGGTTGTTCTTCGACTCCTCCATATCGATGAAGTCGATAACCACCAGACCGGCGAGATCCCTGAGCCTGAGCTGGCGAGTTACCTCTTCAGCGGCTTCCAGGTTGGTCTGGAGAGCCGTGTCTTCGATATTATGTTCGCGCGTGGACTTGCCTGAGTTCACATCGATGGATACCAGAGCTTCGGTCTGGTTGATGACGATGTACCCCCCCGATTTCAGCGTGACCTGTGGTGAGAACATCGCGTCAAGTTGCGGTTCCACGCCGTAACGGATGAAAAGCGGTGAGGGGTCGCGATATGGCTGAACATTCTTTGCATGGCTCGGCATGAGCATGCGCATGAAATCCTTGGCTTCCCGGTAACCCTCGTCACCCGAGACAAGGACTTCGTTTATGTCCTTGTTGTATAGATCGCGAATTGAGCGTTTTACGAGACTGCCTTCCTCGTAGACGAGACTCGGCGCACTAGACTTCAGCGTCAGCTCTCGAACATTTTCCCAAAGCCGCATGAGATATTCAAAGTCGCGCTTGATCTCAGCCTTGGTTCTGCTCGCGCCAGCCGTGCGCAAGATGACACCCATGCCTTCCGGCACATCGAGTTCAGACGCAATCTTTTTCAGGCGCTTGCGGTCGGTTGGCTGTGTGATCTTGCGAGAGATGCCGCCACCACGTGCCGTGTTGGGCATGAGAACCGAATAGCGGCCTGCCAAAGACAGGTAAGTGGTCAGGGCCGCGCCTTTGTTGCCGCGCTCCTCCTTGACGACCTGAACCAGTATGATCTGGCGGCGCTTGATGACTTCCTGGATCTTGTACTGTTTGCGTACCGGAACAGACCGCTCAGGGACCTCTTCCATGGCATCTTCAGCGCCAACGGATTCAACTGCGTCTTCTTCCGAATCGGCATCATCATCGTCGTCATTGCGGCGACGGCGACCGCGGCGGCTTCTGGCGCGAGCCGGTCTTTTGTCTTCTTCTTCGTCCGTTTCCACTTCGTCGGAAACGTCTTCGTCGGTTTCCTCAGCGTCGTCCTCTGCAGTACCTGCCTCGGAAGCTTCACTTTCAGCTGCGTCGCCGTCAGTCACTTCCTGCGGTGCCTTGGCCGAAATTTCCTCAGAAGCTGTTTCGCTTCCATCTGTTGCAGATGCTTCGTCCGAATTTTCTTCCTGTCCGGAGGCATCAGCCGTCAGCTCTTCGTCTCCCTCAGGAGACTGGCTCACACTCTCTTCAACCGGTTCGCCGTCTTCCGCTGCGCTCAGCGGGCCTTCAGCAGCACCTTCGGCTTCGGCTTCCACCTTTTCACTGGCGACCGTCTCGCTCGCCTCGTTCTTGGCTGCGCGGGATTTGCGCCGGCGTTTTGGCTTTTCTTCGTTTTCTGCGTCATCGCGCTGGCGCTCGGCAGCCTCGGCTGCAAGCAACGCCTCACGGTCCGCAACGGGAATTTGGTAGTAGTCCGGGTGAATTTCACTGAAAGCGAGGAAACCATGACGGTTTCCGCCATATTCCACGAAGGCCGCCTGAAGCGAGGGTTCGACCCTTGTAACCTTTGCTAAGTAAATATTCCCGCGAAGCTGCTTTCTGTTTGCCGCTTCAAAGTCGAATTCTTCAACCCGATTGCCACGCACGACGACGACCCGGGTCTCTTCCGGGTGGCCCGCGTCGATCAGCATTTTGTTTGCCATTATGAAACTTCTCCACGGCAGCGCTCATGGGCGCGTGTGCAAAACGCGCATCGCCCGAAAGGAGGATGGCTGCCGTATTTGTTTTGATAAGATGAGAAAGGGCGTTTGCGCCCGGCGCGGTCGGGTCATCAACACAAGCGGCCGCAAATGCGGGGCCTTGCTGTATGTTGTTCTCCATGTGCATCGCGCGGGTCCTTCGGGGCAACGCAAGCCCTTTAGTTAAGTCGTTGTACCTTTTCCGGTTTACAGCTTGGCGTGAACGCTCTGTCTGCACCGGTTCCGGACTGTGTTCGTCTAGAAGAGCCGCCGCGGCCTCGCCGGAAAATCTGCCATTGGTTATGGGCATCACATTGCGAGGCGGGGCGGTTTCAAAGATGTGCCAATACCTTATCCGCAAACTGCCAAGTGGAACTTTTGACTGGTAGAACGGCCTCTGTTCTGCCATTTCCATGTCCTGGCGGGTGATGACGTTGTGGATAGATACCCTTGTTCGTCACCAGGGAAGGTATCGGTCTTGAACCGAAATCCGTAAGGTACTTTTACGATCCGCTGCTTCGCTTTGCAAGCAATGTGAAATGCATAAGGCATTTTCCTTGAGCTTCGGATCGCGTATGACAGGGCTGGCTGGGGCCCGTGTGCAGGCAAATTGCAAGCAAAATGGCCGGAATAATTGAAGTGAAACACTGGACAAAACCACTGGTTGGCATCATGCCGAACGCCATGGGTCAGCTGCTGACGCTCGCTGGCTTTGTTTTCTGTCTTTTGCTGTTTGGTTTCAGTGCGCTATTGATGCCAGCACACGCGGAAGCCGAAAAACCAACTGTTTTGGGCGCCAGAGTGGCAGGCGATGACGCTAGAACGCGAATCGTTCTGGACATGGACCAGCAGGTGACGCCGACAATTTCCGGTTTGCGCAATCCTTATCGACTGATCATCGATCTCCCTGAGGTTGTCTTCAAGGTACCCGAGGATGCCGGAGAGAGTGGTCGAGGTCTCGTATCCGATTGGCGATTCGGCTTGTTCGCTGTCGGCAAATCCCGGATTGTGTTGGACCTGACCGGCCCGGTGAGTGTGGACAAGACCTTCTTCTTACCCGCAATTGACGACCAACCGGCACGACTTGTCGTGGATCTGGTTAGCGCGTCAGCCGAAGATTTCTCGACATTCGTAGAAGCTTCTCGCCCAAACCGGTCCACGGCCGACAAGAAAACAGATACCAAGACCGACCGATTGGCGGCCGCAAAGGACAGCGACAAACCTCTCATTGTTCTGGACCCGGGCCACGGTGGCATCGACACCGGTGCCACGGGCGTTGCCGGTACGCTGGAGAAGGCCATCGTTTTGGATTTCGCCAAACTTCTTAAGGCAAAACTGGATGAGAGCGGTCTTTACACTGTGCACATGACGCGCGAGGAAGATACGTTTATTCCGCTGGCAAAGAGGGTTCAGATCGGACACGACCTCGAAGCGGACCTGTTCATTTCCATTCACGCTGATTCGGTCAGGAGAGGCCGGAAATACGCGCGGGGAGCGACGGTTTACACACTTTCTGACAAGGCATCTGACCAACTTGCAGAGGATCTGGCAGAAATTGAAAACATGTCCGACGTGATCGCGGGGGTGGAATTGCAGGAGGAGCCGACCGAGGTGACCGATATCCTGCTGGATCTGGCTCGGCGCGAGACCAGGTCTTTTTCGGTCTATTTCGCCAGAACGCTTGTGAGCGAGCTCAAAAGCGCTGTTCGATTGATCAACAACCCGCACAGATCTGCGGGTTTTCGGGTGTTGAAAGCGCATGATGTGCCGTCAGTTCTGGTGGAGCTGGGCTATCTCTCGAACGAACATGACGAAAAGCTCCTGATTTCCGAAGAGTGGCGTGAGCGCATGGCCGGCGCAATGAGCGAGGCAATTCACGGTTTTTTCCGGCCGAGATTGGCCCGGCAACACGTGACGCCATCTCAGTAAAAGGCCTGAATTGTCTCGAAAATTGAAGGTCTTGTCAGGCGATTGCCTCAGCATCGCCATATTGGTGCACGAGGAAGGCTGACAAGTGTTTGTGACAATCGGCGCCAAAGGGTGCTGTATTAATGTTTCCGTGTTAAAAAGCCTGACGCGTTAATGACGGGGAAAGACGAGCCCGCAGTATGAAATTCTTGGTGAAGTTTTTTGGCTATCTTTTCGGGATCGGCGCAGTATTTGCGCTGTTGATAGCGGCAGGTGTCTGGATGTACCTGGAGACACTCTCGGAAGATCTGCCCGACTATACGGCGTTGCAGAACTACGAGCCGCCGGTGATGACTCGCGTTCACGCAGCGGACGGTAGTCTCATGGCTGAATACGCCACGCAGCGCCGCATGTTCTTGCCGATCCAGGCCATTCCAGACCGTGTGAAACAGGCTTTTATCGCCGCGGAAGACAAGAATTTCTATTCTCACATCGGTGTTGACCCTGAGGGCATAGCCCGTGCCGGTGTGCGCTTCGTTCAAAACTACGGTTCTGGGCGGCGCCCGGAAGGGGCCTCCACCATCACGCAGCAGGTCGCGAAGAACTTTCTGTTGTCAGACCTGGTCAGCGAAGAACGCCGCCGCCGCTCAGCTGCCTACGAGCGCAAAGTCAAGGAAGCAATCCTTTCGCTGCGCATCGAACAGGCCTTTACCAAGGACGAGATTCTCGAGCTCTATCTCAACGAAATCTATTTCGGGTTTGGAGCCTATGGCGTAGCTGCCGCTTCATTGATCTATTTCGACAAATCCGTGCACGAGCTCAATTTGGAAGAGATCGCATATATGGCCGCGCTTCCGAAGGGGCCCAGCAACTATCATCCGTATCGCAAAACCGAAGCGGCCATCGCCCGTCGTAATTATGTGCTCGATCGTATGATGGCTGATGGCTATATTTCGACAGCGGAAGGCGAAGAGGCCAAGAAGAAATCGATCGTCGTCAAGCCTCGCGAACGCGGGTCTTTCCTGTTTGCCGCCGAGTATTTCACCGAAGAAGTCCGGCGTGAAGTCGCCGAAATTTTCGGGGACAAGCGTCTTTATGAAGGCGGGCTTTCGGTCAGATCCACTTTGGATCCCGAACTTCAGAAAATGGCGCGCAAATCCCTCATGGATGGCCTGATCGACTTTGACCGCAAACGCGGCAGTTGGGGTGGCCCGGTCGACAAGATTGACCTTGGCGCTGATTGGGGCGTCGACCTGGCCAAAGTGGAACCCTTGAGCGACATCCCGGAATGGCAGCTGGCTGTCGTATTGGAGGCCGGCGGCGACGAAGCGCGTGTCGGCGTTCAGCCGAAACGGTTGGTAAGCGGCAGTCTTGATGAAGAACGCCAAATCGGACAGCTTTTCCTTGATACAATGAAATGGGCACGGGTCTCCGGTCGTGCGCCGTCCGCTGTTTCGGATGTGCTGACACCTGGAGATGTCGTCTACGTGCAGGAAAGCCCGGTTGCGCCGGGAACCTTTGAACTTCGTCAGATCCCCAAGGTCTCCGGCGCGCTTGTGGCCATGGACCCGTATACGGGCCGTGTTCTCGCGATGGTTGGCGGGTTCAGTTTCGCACAAAGTGAATTTAACAGGGCGACACAGGCCTACCGCCAGCCTGGATCCTCGTTCAAGCCGTTCCTTTACGCTGCTGCGCTCGACAATGGCTACACGCCGTCGTCCGTGATCATGGACGCGCCTCTGGAAATCAGTCAGGGACCGGGGCTCGGCACATGGCGGCCTCAAAACTATGGCGGAAAATTCTACGGCCCATCTACATTGCGTACGGGTATTGAACTGTCCAGAAACGTCATGACCGTGCGTTTGGCGCAAGATATGGGTATGCCCCTCGTTGCTGAATACGCCAAGCGTTTCGGCATCTATGACAACATGCTTCCCGTTCTGTCGATGTCACTTGGCGCCGGTGAAACCACCGTGCTGCGTCTGACCACGGCCTACGCAACGATTGCAAATGGTGGCCGGAAAGTGCGTCCAACCCTGATCGACCGGATTCAGGACCGGTACGGTCGTACCATCTATAAACATGACAGCCGGATCTGTGATGGCTGTACCCAGGACAACTGGGAAGGACAGGGAGAGCCGTCTCTTATAGACAATCGTGAGCAGGTTCTGGACCCGATGACGGCCTTCCAGATAACGTCCATGATGGAAGGCGTCGTTCAGCGGGGTACAGCAACCTCCGTACGTGCTGTCGGTCGCCCTGTTGCCGGAAAAACGGGCACCACAAACGACGAAAAAGATGCCTGGTTCATGGGCTTCACGCCTGACCTCGCAGTCGGCGTCTTTGTAGGCTTTGACAATCCGAAACCGATGGGCCGTGGCGCGACCGGTGGTCAGGTTTCTGCGCCGATCTTCACGGACTTCGTCAAAAAGGCGCTTGCCGACAAACCGCCAGTGGAATTCAGAGTGCCCAAGGGCCTGCAGTTGATTGCTATCAATCGCAGGACCGGACTGAGCGCAGCTGCAGGAACACCTGGAGCGATTCTGGAAGCCTTCAAACCGGGCATGGCGCCAAACGACAGCTTCTCCGTGATCGATTTCCAGGACTCCATGGGGGTCCCGGCCAATGTTTCACAAGAGGCGCTCGACGCGGTTGCAGGCGGCACAGGCGGCCTCTACTAACTGACCAAAGCTCCTTTGGTCGCGATGGGACAATGGAGACCAGTCAGCCCGGTTTACAGCAGCTGGTCTCACAGGTAATGTCCCGCTCCAATTCCCGGCCCGTGTCTCCTCGTCGAGACCGGGCCGCTTCACATAAATTGACGCGAGGTACCCGATGCGCGCCGAAATGGAAGCGATCGTCGATGAAATCAAGCAGGCCATAAGCCTGCTGAGGAGGCATCTTTGACTGGGACAATGCACTTGTCCGCCTGGAGGAACTGAACGCTCTTTCCGAAGATCCAGAGCTGTGGAACGAACCGAGCCGGGCTCAGAAGCTCATGCGGGAACGGCAGCAGCTCGACGACGGCATCAACGGTGTCAAGGGACTAGAGCAGGACTTGGCCGACAATGTCGAGTTCATCGAACTCGGCGAGATGGAAGACGACAAGTCTGTTGTTGAAGATGCCGAAGAGGCGCTTCGTGGCCTGAAAGACAAGGTCAACGAGCTGCAGCTGCAATCATTGCTGTCCGGTGAAGCCGATGCCAACGATACCTATCTGGAGATCAATTCCGGGGCAGGTGGCACGGAAAGCCAGGACTGGGCGTCCATGTTGCTCAGGATGTACAGACGTTGGGCTGAAAAACACGGTTTCAAGGTAGAAATACTTGAATACCATGATGGTGAAGAAGCCGGCATCAAATCCGCGACACTCCTCATCAAGGGAGAGAATGCCTACGGTTGGATGAAGACGGAATCTGGTGTTCACCGGCTGGTTCGAATCTCGCCCTATGACAGCAACGCGCGTCGGCACACAAGCTTTTCGAGCGCTTGGGTCTATCCGGTGATCGATGATTCCATCGAAATTGACGTTAACGAAAGCGATTGCCGTATCGACACCTACCGGGCTTCCGGTGCAGGCGGACAGCATGTCAACACAACGGATTCAGCCGTGCGCATTACGCACCAGCCGACCGGAATTGTCGTTCAATGCCAGTCAGAGCGTTCACAGCACAAGAACCGGGCAACGGCTTGGGGCATGCTTAAGGCGCGCCTCTATGAGGCAGAGCTGAAAAAACGCGAGGAAGCTGCCAGCGCTGAAGCTGCGTCCAAGACCGACATTGGTTGGGGTCACCAGATCAGATCCTACGTGCTTCAACCCTATCAGCTTGTGAAGGATCTTCGCACCGGTGTTGAAAGCACTTCACCGGGTGATGTCCTGGATGGAGACCTTGACTGCTTTATGGAAGCGGCGTTGGCGCAGCGAGTCTTCGGAGGAGAACCGGTTGAGGTCGAGGACGTCGAATAGTCCCGAAAACTATTGAAACAGTCGGGGCCCCAGTGGCCCCGTTTTGCTTAGAGCGACAGTGCCGTCAATTTTTCGCCTGCAGCCAGGAACGAGGCCGGATTGTTGGGCTTTTCATTGCGGCGAATCTCATAGTGCAGATGAGGGCCTGTTGATCGACCTGTAGAACCGATATTTCCAATCAGGTCGCCCGCCAGCACATGATCGCCCTCAGAGACGCGAATGCGGCTGAGATGCGCATAACGGGTCACGAACCCGTTAGCGTGTCGGATCTCCACCATTTTGCCGTATCCACCTTGCCATTTGGCGCTCAGGATCGTTCCCGGCGCCGTCGAATAGACGCGGGAACCATAGGGTGCCTTGAAGTCTGTACCGGTGTGCATTGCAAGTCGGCCAAGGAAAGGATCGACACGAGGTCCATAGCTGCTGGAAACTGACCCGTTTTTAATCGGACGTTTGACGGGGAGCCGTAGTGCAGTGAATTTTATTCGCCGCAACGCGTCTAAGGCATTGCTGGCACGTTCTATTCTTTGTGGGAAGTTCTCATCGGTTATGGGCAGGAATGGGCCGCCGACGGATGTCTTTTTGCGCAACGCTGTGTTTACGGAAGGTGCTATCTTCCGGGTGATGTCGAGAATATCGTTGATCCGACCTTCAGTCGCGACCGTGATCGCATCAATCGCTGCAGTGCTTTCGACATCCATCGCCGAGATGTCAGCCTTCACCGCATCGAGAGCAGTTTGCTTCTCAGAGTTTTTTTTTTCGTCGAGCAGCTCGGCGTTGGCGCCATCGACCGGTTGTTGCAGGATTGTGAGTGGGTCGACACTCCTGCTCGTACCGTCGCGAAGACCAAGTGCCTTTACCGGCTCATCGATCAGTTCACTTTCGCCACCGATCGCAGATTTGTCATGCGTATCAGCTGCTGCAAGGCCACGGCCGTCCAGACTGGGCTTTTGAGGCGGCAGCGGTTTGTCACTGCTGAGATAGATGCCTGCATTTTCAGCCCGCGCAACAAGATCAGCAACAATAGCATGACGCTGATTGAGATCCTGCTGCCTGCGCAGCACGTCCATGACCTGAATTTCAACCGATTCCCGATCAACCATCTGCCGGCTGTTCAGGTTTTCAATTTCGGCACGCAGGCGATCGATGTGATCCTGGTACTCAAGGACAAGTTCAGTGCGCTCAGCGCTTGCTTCCGCCATCATGTCGTTGCGCAGAAGATAGTAACCGACTGTCCCAACCACTGCGAGCGTGGCTGTTACACAGGCGATAGCGCCGCAGACAAGGTGAGCGGGACGCACCGTATATGTGGTTGTCTTGGCGTTTTTCCCCAAGGGCGCATGATGGGCTGCTGCCCTTTGGTTTGGGTATGTCCGCGTCTTTTCTCGGCGCTGTTGCATGGTCACTCAGTCACTGCCTGCATTCTGCAAAAGAACTGAGTGTGATTAGAATTTGGTAAGGTTAATAAATCGTCTTCAAAGGGGGTGAAATTACCCGACAAGAGGCGCCAATGGCTTGTAAAACCCAGGGGTTAGGCCAGCTTCCGAGCGCGCACGATCGTTAAAAGGTGGTTTCAGAGCTCCGCGGAAGTGTCGCCGAACATAAGCATGGAATGCCGGTTCAGCTCTGATTCCCTGTCGATCGCATAAGAATCGGAACCATTTCGCTCCAAATGCAACGTGATTCTTTTCGTCCCGGTAGATGATATCCAGGCACTTCGCAGTGTCTTCGTCACCAATCTGACGGGCCTTTTCGATCATTGGAGGTGTGATATCGAGACCCCGGGCCTCCAGAACAAGGGGAATGATCGCCAATCTGGCAGCCAGGTCGTGTCCGGTGTCTTGCGCTGCCTGCCAGAGACCATCGTGCGCAGGCAGGTCGCCGTAGGTGGCATCCAATCGTGACAGCCTGTCTTGGAGCATTGCAAAATGCTTTGCTTCCTCCAGTCCGACACGGACCCAGTCGTCATAATAGGATCTGGGTAGTCGTACATAAGCAAAGCGCCCGATAAGGTCCCAGGTCAAATCAACGGCATTCAACTCGATATGTGCAAGCGAATGGATGAGCGCCAGTCTGCCGGCCTTGCCGGTAAGGCTTCGCTTGGGCATGTCGCGCGGCGCCAGGAGTGTTGGGTTCGGCGGACGGCCTGGCCGTTCCGGCATGTCACCGTCCTTTGAAAGCGACCCCAAAGCCAGGCTTCTTTGAAACCAGGCTTTGGACACGCCGTAAGCGAGCCGAACCTTTTCGCTTGTCTCTTGAGCTGCGACAATCGCACGCGCACCGGCTACGAGGCTTTCAGGGATGTCTGGTTTTTCCGTAGTCGGCATGCTTACCTTAGAGTGTGCCTGCTGCTTCAAGAACGGCCTCGGCATGCCCGGGCACTTTCACTTTCCGCCAGATTTGAGCGATTTTTCCCTCTGCGTCTATCAAAAACGTGGCTCGCTCTACACCCATGTATTTCTTGCCATACATGGATTTCTCCACCCAGACACCAAAACTTTCTGCTGTTTGTGTATCGGTATCGGCCCCAAGTCTGACCGCGAGGTTGTGTTTGGCAATGAAGTTGTCGTGTTTCTTGGCGGAATCGGGTGAAATTCCGATGATGGTTATTCCGAGGTTCTTGAAGGCTTCCATGTTTTCAGAGAAGGCAATTGCCTCCTTTGTGCAGCCTGGTGTGTTGTCCTTGGGATAAAAATAGACCACCACGGGTTTCCCTTTCAGGGAACTTAGTGAGACCCGACCGCCACCATCGCTCTCCAGATCAAAGTCAGGTGCTGCATCGCCAATGGTCAAATCACCCATATTGCCTTCCTTCCGTCAAAGTTTGTGCGTTAATGCCCGAATCCGCCAGTTCGCGGGATCGCGGCTGTCGCTTTTGTCAAAGAGTTCGCAGTATCATAGGTCGCTCGGCGACTCGTTCAATGCTGCGCGGGAGCAAGCCAGATCTTGTTCCAGGAAACACTGGATCGCCTGACTGATACGCACAGGCTTTAGAATGGATTTGTGGAGTTGCCAACCAAAGGCGGAGCGACAGAGCTGAAAGAGCCGGGTAAAGCCAGGCCCAAACGGAAGCGACTACGTTACTTCGTCGCTTTCCTTCTCGTCTGCTTGGTTGCGGCGACTATCGCCGTGTTTGCGTCTGGGCCAGTTCGCGTGCCTATGCTGGGAAGCCTGTTGGCAATGCAAGGGACACGTGGTCCGGTCACGCTTTCCGTCGACGGTGCGAGCCTTGATTTCACCGCGCGTGACGGCATCAACATTATCCTTGAAGGTGCAGAGGCCAGTATCAGTGGCCCCTCGGCTGTCACACTACGCCTTCCCAAACTGACCGCGCCGCTTAACAGGGATGCGCTGTTCTCGGGCAAAGTCCATTTCTCTTCCCTGATTCTCGATCAACCGCACGTCGAAATCGAGCTGAAAGGCGGTCCGGCAAAGATACCGGAAATCGGTCCTCTTATGGAGGCGGTTGATCGGGTTAGCGACGTTGTCGATGATCAGTTCGCGCGCAGAGCGCTGAAGTTTGTCAGTGTCACGGATGCATCGGTTGAACTGTCCGGGGCGACCAAGCGAAAGTTCACAGGCATTGACGCCAATGTGTTCAGGGGAAGTAACCGTGCGATCCGCGCTTTTGCAAAGGTATCGGGTGGTGTTTCCACCTGGCGGATGGAACTTGCACGCAGCGCCCCCGAGGGGGGAGCAGAGAAGAGCATAGGCGTTGTGGTCAACGGTATCACTCTCGCAGAACTCCTTGGACCCAATGCCACACCGCAATACGGCAAGGGCTTCGGGTTACCGGCTTCGGCCAAAATTGAAAGTCGATTGGATGCGGAAGGAGAGTTTCTTTCAGCAAACGCGGTCGCGCGGGTCCGAAATGGCTGGTTTCAAATGGGAAGGACATTGGTTGCATTTGATGATGCAGCTTTATCACTTCTGTTTAAAAAGTCCGGCCAACCTATTGAAATAACAAAATCTCATATCATTCGAGGCAATAGTCGAATCTTTTTCACCGGTGCGTTGGAGCCCGGTCTCGGTGGCGGGCGCGAATGGGGCATCAAGCTGGATGCGGAGCATCCTCAATTCGGTTCGGCCGACATTCGCGAAGTGCCTCATATGCTTGATGGGGTTCAGGTGAGAGCGCGCTTTGACCCGCAAGACCGGCTTTTGTCGATAGATCGCTTTACCGCGCGTTCCGGAAAGGCGGTTGTTCATGGCGTGGCCGTTCTCGAGATAACCTCTAAGGGGCCTTATCTGGCACTTGCCGCTGAGGGCGAGCAGATCCCAATCGCCGTGGCCAAACAGCTTTGGCCAATAACACTCGTTCCACCTGCGCGGCGCTGGATCATCGACAGAATAACCGGCGGGAAAATTGAAAAGGTCTCCTATACCGGCGCCATCCGTCCACCTGCATTCAACCATCGTGATCCGGACCCAGGTTGGTCCGGCGACGACATGCGTCTTGACATGACTTTTTCCGGTGGGTCCGTCACGCCCATTGGAGAAGTTCCAGAGATAAAGGGGCTTGCGGGGACGCTGACCGTTCAGGACGAAACGCTCACTGTTTCAGCAACCGATGGCTTTGCGACGACCCCCGATGGCGGCGAAATTGTTTTGCCAGAGGGTGTCTTCAATATTTTCAACTTGCCCCTCCGACACGGAAAGCTTGCCCAGATTACGACGAAGCTGCAAGGCGAGGCCAAGGATCTGGGCGAGGTTGTCGATAGCGCTCCCTTTAGAGTGCTTGAACGTGCCGGATTGAAAAACGATGGTGTCAGCGGTCAGGGCGAACTCGACGTAACGGCAACTTTTCCGCTTGGAAAACCCGTCGATATTGTCGATCTCGATTGGCGAGCTACGGGCGAGTTGGAGAATTTCACCGATAAAAACCCGATATTGGGGCACACCGTTGCAGATGCAGATGTGTCAATTGATGCGAACAAGCAGCAGGTCGCGATAACGGGGAGGGGCAAGCTGGACGGCCTGCAGGCCGATATCGACCTCGTCGTTCCCCTTGGCGAAAACGGAGTTGCCGGCAAACAAGACGTGATCGTCTCCACCACTGCCGCCCAATTGAAAGACAAAGGAATTGATCTGACAGCGTTTCTGGACGGACCCATGACGCTGAATGTCACCCGGGCAGAGGACGCACAGGACTTTGTGATCGACCTGAAACCTACGGACGTGCGCTTGCTGGCACTTGGATGGCATAAGGCCAATGGCGTTCCGGCAACCGCCTCGTTCAGGCTCGTGGAGACGGAAACTTCTCGCAAAATCGAAAACTTCAAGCTTACGTCTGAAGGTGTCAACGTCACCGGGAATATGAACCTGTCGGCAGATGGAGACCTCGTTACTGCGTCGTTTGATACTTTTCAGTTGCGACCGGGAGATGATGTGGAAGTCGACATACAGCGCGCTTCTGGTGGTCGGTACGACATCATTTTTGCGGGTGCTGCGTTCGACGGTCGTGGACTCATTCGCAGCATTCGTAGTCCCGGTGGAAGTAAGGGAGCGGGTGACTTCGAAGATGGCGCGAGAATCTCCGCTACGATTGATCGCGTCACAGGCTTCAACGGTCAAAGTATCTCAGGCTTTGCCGGGCAGATCGAGACCGGAAGCAAAGGATTGGTGTCGGCTGATCTGGGCGGACTGATGAACGGAAACTCCGGTTTTGAATTCTCTGTGACACCGCAGAACGGATCGCAGACTGCCAACGGAAACTTTGCCGATACCGGAGCAACACTTCGCTTCCTGGATCTTTACGAGCGTATGCAGGGCGGCAATGGCACCGTGAATGTTGCCATGGCCGATGAAGACAGTTGGGTCGGTGACTTCAATGTTCGAAGCCTGAAAATTACCGAAGACCCGGCGATCAAACGCATTCGGGAGCGTGATCGAAATGGGTTAAACCCGGACGGTTCGGTTACCAATCGGCGGGAGGTTGATGGAACGGCGAGTTTCGATACACTCGATATCAGTTTCACGCGCGACGGCGACTTGATGACAATTACCCGAGGAGCCCTGCAGGGGACCGCGCTCGGCGGCACGGTCAGCGGCACCGTTGATCTTGATCAGCAGACACTCAACCTGACCGGGACATTCGTACCGATTTATGCGTTGAACAATTTCTTTGCCAAAATACCGCTGCTTGGGTTTGCACTCGGTGGCAATTCCGGTGAAGGGCTGATTGGCGTCACCTACAAACTGTCCGGATCTGTTTCCGATCCGGTCCTGTCAGTCAATCCGATCTCAGCGATCGCGCCCGGTATCTTTCGCAAGATGTTTGAATTCCAGGCCAATTGAGCATCAAAAAAAGGCCGATCAACATGAGCCGGCCTTTGTATGGGTCTTTGCTATTGTTCAGACCGGCTTCAAGAGCACGTGCTTTTTCTTACCAAGTGACAGTTTGACAATTCCCTCGTCGGTGACATCGTCGAGAGACAGTTGCCGGCGGTCATTTTGCTCACCCTTGTCGTTGATCTTGACCGCACCGCCCTTGATATTGCGACGGACGTCGCCGTTAGAAGCGCACAGTCCGGCGGTAACAAATGCGGACAACACCCCCAGACCCGCTTCAAGATCAGCTTTGGAAATCTCTACAGTAGGCAAACCCTCCGCAGACTGACCTTCTTCGAAGGCCTTGCGTGCAGTTTCTGCGGCAAGCTCTGCCTTGTCACGGCCATGGATCAGAGCTGTTGCCTCTGTAGCGAGGATCTTCTTGGCTTCGTTGACATCGGCACCCTCGAGTGCGGCCAGCCTTGCGACCTCGTCCATTGGCAGGACTGTGAAGAGTTTCAAAAAACGCTCGACATCCGCATCTTCCGTATTGCGCCAATACTGCCAATAGTCATAGGCGGAAAGCTGCTCCTCATTCAGCCAGACAGCTCCAGCTGCGGTCTTGCCCATTTTGGCACCTGAGGCAGTGGTCAACAACGGGGATGTCAGGGCATAGGCATCCGCCTCGCCGAGGCGTCGCACAAGGTCGGTTCCGGAAAGGATGTTGCCCCATTGATCCGAGCCGCCCATCTGCAGCCGACACCCGGTCCTGCGGAAAAGCTCCAGATAGTCATAGCCCTGCAAGAGCATGTAGTTGAATTCCAGGAAGGACAGATGTTGTTCACGCTCAAGTCGAAGACGGACCGAGTCACGTTGGATCATCTGATTGACCGAGAAATGCCTGCCGATGTCCCTCAGGAAGTCGACATAGTTCAGTTTCAAGAGCCAATCGGCATTGTCCAGCATGAGCGCATCAGTCGGACCGTTTCCAAAGGTCAGAAGCTTTTCGAATACCTTCCTGATACCAGCCTTGTTTTCTTCAATGTCTTCTTCCGTCAGCATTCGGCGGGTTTCGTCCTTGCCGGATGGATCGCCGACACGGGTTGTGCCGCCGCCCATCAAGGCGATTGGACGGTGCCCGGTTTTCTGAAACCAGTGGAGCATCATGATTGGCACCAGCGATCCGGCGTGAAGGCTCGGTGCCGTGCAATCAAAACCGATATAAGCGGTTACGGTCTCCTTGGCGCAGAGTGTGTCGAGCCCGTCTGGGTCGGATATCTGGTGAATAAAATCGCGTTCTGAAAGAACGTTTAGAAAGTCCGATTTGAACTCGCTCATGCCTGTCTGTCCGTCCGTAGTCGTCTTCTGCGCCATCAAGGGCCCTGTTGGACGTGCTCTAGCGCGTGCTGCCGGAGTTGTAAATTGCAGCACATAGGAAAAGGGGGTGTTGTTGCAGCTTGACCGAAAAAGTTCAGTTTGGAGTGCGTCCTACCGGGCGAACTTTCAGACATACATACTTCAATTGACCTTCTTCCCAGGCGATACGCAATTCTTCGCTCAGTGTTCGAGGCACCAATTCATTCAGCACAGCCTGGCACTCAGCCTCGGTTTCGAAAGTACCTTCATCACTTACTGGCCAAACATTCGGACCGGTTAGCATTTGAATGGATACTGCAAGAATAGCCCACATATTGAATCACCTCTCTTTTGTGATTTACATCATAAAATGTAACAAAGCCGCGGCTAATCATATGAAAGTAACCCAACGTGATGGCAGTCACAGCCGAACAATTGCGGCAAGTCTATGTTCTTCTCATCGGCGCAGCGAATTGCGCCAGGATCAAAAGAGAGGACCTGACATGTTTCGTAAGTTCGCAATCGCCGCCGTTACTGTTGCCACCGTCGCAACTGCTGCCGTTTCCATGACACCGAGCGAAGCTCATGCAAAAAACCGTGCCGGAGCCGTCGCTGCCGGAGCGATCTTCGGCCTTGCTGCTGGCGCTATTATCGCCTCCCAGGCACGTCCGCGCTATCAGCCGCCGGTTCGCTGCAGCTACCGTCCAATTACACGCTGGGATGCTTACTATGGCCGTTACGTTGTCGTTGGTCATCGTCAAGTTTGCTACTAAGATCTTTCAAGATCCAATCGCTAGCGAATTGCCTCCTCCGGGAGGCTTTTTCGTATTGTGAAGTGTGTCATTTCACCTTCAAATACGGGACCCGCGAATCTTGGCCGGTGTTCCATGTCATCTCATCAACTTTCACCCTCACGCCGTTTTGGCCTGCTCTGTGGCTCGCTGGAGCCGGGGGCCACAAATTCGATTTCTGATGTCAACGGCGTTTCCGTTGGGCACAAGACAATGCGAAACGGCGATGTGAATACAGGCTTCACTGCTTTGGTCCCGCATCCAGGGAACATCTTCCAGGAAAAGCTCAATGCGGGTGTCGAAATAATAAATGGTTTTGGAAAGAGTGCCGGACTGATTCAGGTTGATGAGCTTGGGACACTTGAGACGCCAATTCTCCTAACAAATACATTCGCCATCGGCGCTGGCGTCAACGCGTTGATCCGACAGGCAATCCTGAAAAATCCAGAGGTGGGTCGCACGACAAGTACGGTCAATCCTGTGGTTCTGGAATGCAATGACGGGTTTCTGAACGATATTCAAGCCATGCCTCTTGCCGAAGTTGATGCAATTGCGGCTCTCGAAGCGGCGTCGTCTGAAGTCGAGCAAGGCAGTGTTGGCGCAGGTACCGGCATGAGTGCATTCGGTTTCAAAGGCGGCATTGGATCGGCTTCCAGAACGTTCGAACTAGATAGTGGCCGTTTTGTGCTGGGGGCATTGGTGCTTGCCAATTTCGGGCGCGCGGGCGACCTGGTCTTGCCGGATGGTCGCCGTCCGGACCCCAAGGATACACAAACCTCTGAAGAGCGTGGCTCGGTTATTGTGGTCCTTGCGAGCGACGTTCCACTTGAGAGCCGACAGTTGAAACGCATTGCGAAGCGGGCAGGGGCGGGACTTGCCCGTCTTGGT
Source organism: Labrenzia sp. THAF82 (assembly GCF_009363435.1). Classification (GTDB taxonomy): domain Bacteria; phylum Pseudomonadota; class Alphaproteobacteria; order Rhizobiales; family Stappiaceae; genus Roseibium; species Roseibium porphyridii. The sequence goes on from NZ_CP045354.1 coordinate 3,265,413, forward strand.
GCATTTTATGGAAATGGCAGTGGTGATATAGCGCTGGCGTTTTCCACTGCACAAAATGTTCTTCATCAGGAAGAAAATGATTTTGTCGACCGACGGTGCTTGAACGAAGACCGGATCGATATCCTCTTCAGAGCCGCTGCGGAAACTACTCAAGAAGCCGTCTTGAATGCGATGATCGCTTCGCCTTCGACAACAGGCAGAGAACGGCATCAGAGGCCGTCGCTGACCGATTGGCTTCAAGACACGTCGAACCAGCTTTAGGGAACGAACCCAACAGAAAACCCCGGAGTTGCCGCCGGGGTTTTCGATGTAGCAAGCTACGATCCGATTAGACGGAGTAGTACAGGTCGAACTCGACCGGATGCGGCGTCATTTCGTAACGCTCGACTTCTTCCATCTTCAGTTCGATGTAGGCGTCGATCTGGTCGTCGTCGAACACACCGCCGGCTTTCAGGAACTCACGGTCAGCATCGACAGCTTCAAGCGCTTCACGCAGCGAGCCGCAAACTGTCGGGATTTCTGCAAGCTCTTCCGGCGGAAGATCGTAGAGGTTCTTATCCATGGCATCGCCAGGATGGATCTTGTTCTTGATACCGTCGAGGCCTGCCATCAGCAGCGCGGAGAAGCACAGGTACGGGTTGGCAGTCGGATCCGGGAACCGGACTTCGACGCGCTTGGCCTTCGGAGACGCCGTGAACGGAATACGGCAAGATGCAGACCGGTTGCGCGAGGAATATGCAAGGAGAACAGGAGCCTCATAACCCGGAACCAGACGCTTGTAGGAGTTGGTGGACGGGTTGGTGAAGGCGTTGAGTGCCTTGGCATGCTTCAGGATGCCGCCGATGAAGTAGAGGCAGGTTTCGGATAGATCCGCATACTGGTTGCCAGCAAATGTCGGCTCGCCATCTTTCCAGATTGACAGGTGACAGTGCATGCCGGTGCCGTTGTCGCCGAATACCGGCTTAGGCATGAAGGTGGCGGACTTGCCGTAGGCATGGGCAACCTGATGGACGACGTATTTGTAGACCTGCATGTTGTCGGCGCAGCTTGTCAGAGCGTCGAATTTCATGCCGAGTTCGTGCTGAGCTGCAGCCACTTCGTGGTGATGCTTCTCAGTAGGCACACCCATTTCGCCCATTACGGACAGCATTTCGGAACGGATATCCTGCGCGCTGTCAACCGGCGGAACCGGGAAGTAGCCACCCTTGGTGCGCGGACGGTGGCCAAGGTTTCCTGTCTCGTATTCGGAACCCATGTTGGACGGCAGTTCCGTGCTGTCCAGAATAAAGCCAGTGTTATAAGGATCAGCGTTGAAACGAACATCGTCGAACATGAAGAATTCAGCTTCCGGACCAACGTAGATCGTGTCACCGAAACCGCCGGACTTGACGTATGCTTCTGCCTTTTTGGCAGTCATGCGCGGGTCGCGGTTATAGCCTTCACCGGTGATCGGGTCGACGATGTCGCAGAAGATAGCCATGGTGGACTGTGCGAAGAACGGATCGATGTGAGCTGATTCCGGATCCAGGATCAGCATCATGTCGGACTCGTTGATGGCTTTCCAGCCGGCAATGGACGATCCGTCGAAGGCAACGCCTTCGGCAAACATGTCTTCATCAACAAGAGCAACATCCATCGTGACGTGCTGCATTTTACCACGGGGGTCGGTAAAGCGCAGATCGACGAATTTCACGTCCTTTTCCTGAATCTCCTTCAGGACTTCAGCGGCAGTGGTCATAGTGTCCATCCCTTAATTATCATGTGAACGGTTGGGTAATGTTCCGGCCCTGCTGAGGTTCAGATAGAGCTCTTTCAGACGCTGGACCGGAATTCGGATAGCCGGCAAATGCCGGAATTAGGTGGGTTAGATCGCGTCGGTGCCGGACTCACCGGTCCTGATGCGAACAGCTTCTTCGATGTTAGACACGAAAATCTTGCCGTCACCAATGCGACCTGTTTGCGCGGCGGACCGGATCGCATCAACGGCTTTCTCGACCATGTCATCGCCGAGTACGATCTCGACTTTCACCTTGGGGAGAAAATCCACGACATACTCAGCGCCGCGATAAAGTTCGGTGTGGCCCTTCTGGCGACCAAAACCCTTGGCCTCGGTCACGGTGATGCCCTGAAGGCCAACTTCCTGCAGAGCTTCCTTAACCTCGTCCAGTTTGAAGGGCTTGATGATCGCTTCGATCTTTTTCATCACCTTGTGTCTCTCTCCACTTGTCAGGCCGTGAGTGCTCGGCTGGTCGTTAGTTGTCCGGTTCTCGTAGAGACAAGTCGACCCTACGGGCCCGGAGGGACCGTTGACCGCAACAAAGCATGATGTGTGCCAACCGAAGTTGGTCACCTGCAAATTTTTGAAGGGCCTAGAATTCCGCCAAAAAAATCAGCAATTCAAGCAGTGCAGTTTCGAATAACACACGCAGCCCAACATGTAGATGACTACTTACTAGGCAACTCGCCTAATTAATAGGCGGAAATTGTGCTGCTTCCATCATCAAAAGGTTGGATCTCGACAAAACTGACCATCCCTTGCAAAGGTGCCCCTGCAGGATATTGAGGTTCGAACCAATGACAACAGACTGGCACTCACCATACACCTTCTTGCTGTCTCCCACAGAAATGGGCCGGGCTGACAGACTGACTATCGAGGGTGGCATTGCCGGTATCGAATTGATGGAGCAGGCCGGGCAGGCGGTGGTGCGTGCAGCCGTGGAATTGGTATCAGCAGGTGCGCGAATTCTTATTCTTTGTGGCCCTGGAAACAATGGAGGTGACGGTTTCATTGCGGCACGATGCCTTGCCGCCATGGGATATGGCATCGACGTTCTTCTGATCAGCCCGGCTGATCGGCTTAAGGGCGATGCACGCCTGGCCTTTGAGAGGATGGGGTTGCCTGCCGAACGCATCGGTGAAGGCCAAGAAGGACAAAAACGCCTGCCCATGCTTCTGGACAGCGTGGACCTGATCATCGACGGTCTATTCGGTGCCGGTCTAGACCGGCCTCTCGAGGGTGAGATCAAGCAAATTGTCGACGCTGTGAATGATAGCGGCAAACCGGTATTGGCCATCGATCTTCCCTCTGGTGTCAATGGCGCCAGTGGCCAGAAACTGGGATCAGCGGTCAGGGCACAAAGAACGGTTACGTTCTTTTGCGAAAAGCCTGGTCATTTGCTTTTTCCTGGTCGGGAACTCTGTGGCGCAGTTGTCGTGGCACAGATCGGGATCCGGCCGGACGTGTTTGGCGATATCAGGCCACAAACCTTCGAAAATGCGCCTGCACTTTGGCGACATGCCTGGCCGATGGCGAGCCAGCAGGGGCATAAATACACCAAGGGCCACGCAGTTGTCTTCAGCGGCTCTGTTTCTTCAACAGGGGCCGCCAGACTGGGCGCTGCTGCAGCACTGCGCGCCGGGGCCGGGCTTGTAACGCTCGCATCACCCCCGGATGCAATGATGGTCAACGCCTGCCACTTGACCGCTGTCATGCTGAAAAAACTGGCTGGCGAAAAGGCTGTCCAGGATTTGCTGTCAGATGAGCGATATTCTTCTGTTCTAATCGGTCCCGGGTTCGGTATTGGTGCTGGGACTCGCTCTTCGGTAGAGGCCATTCTTCGCGCCAGTCGAGCGACCGTACTAGATGCAGACGCCTTGACCAGTTTTTCTGAAACTCCCGAACATCTTTTTTCCCTGGTCAAACTATGTGATGCACCGGTTGTTCTGACACCACATGAGGGCGAGTTCGCAAGGATTTTCCCGCAGGTCGAGGGTGACAAACTCGCGCGTGCACGATTGGCAGCCAGGCTTTCCGGCGCCACACTCATATTGAAGGGGCCCGATACCGTCATCGCTTCACCTGATGGCCGTGCCGCGATCAACCACAATGCACCGCCCTGGCTGGCGACGGCTGGATCCGGCGACGTTCTTGCCGGCATCACGACCGGATTGCTTGCTCAAGGTGTTTCCGGCTTTGAGGCCGCCTGCCAGGCGGTGTGGTTCCATGGAGAAGCAGGAAATATCGTTGGGCCCGGACTGATAGCTGAAGACCTTGCCCCGGCTCTCAAAGAGGTGCTGCGAGCGCTTGTGGACAAATTCGGTGAGGGGTAGGGCCGCAGCCTCGTTTTTCCTTTGACGGAAAAGTCAGTGGTGCTATAGAAGCCCCGCTTCATCGGCAGAGCGACAAAGGCTCTGCAGTGCGGATGTGGTGAAATTGGCAGACACGCCAGATTTAGGTTCTGGTGCCGCAAGGCGTGGGGGTTCAAGTCCCTCCATCCGCACCAATATTCTACGCGTTTCCGGTCCTTCAGCCTGACTTGATAAAGCGTTGTTCGAGAGAGCACCATCAAACACACCCGAATATTGCGACCTGCTCAATCGACCTCGTTCTGCTGTGGCTTTTGGCGGAACAGGTGATTGGCTACCTCACCAAAATTTGGTGTTTTCACAATGACATAACGCTGATTGGCAACTTCGATTGACGGTGGCATGCCTGTCTTTTCAAAGGCGTCGTGTCCCTCTTTCAAGTTTTGCCAGAAATCAGACCACTCAGAGGAGGTTTGCTGGGAATGATTTTCATCGGTCATTCGAAAAGGAAACACATGTACGTCAAAGGCTTCCTGTCCGTTTTTGAAGGCTTCATTCGCAGCCAAATAGATCTCTTCAATGCCTGCATCCGTCATCGCATAGCAGCCAATTGAGACACAGCTCCCGTGGATCATCAGGAAGCTTCCGGTCCGGCCAAGAGCGCGGTCATAGGCGTTGGGAAAACCCAAATTGAAGGAAAGGTGATAGTGACTGTTCGGGTTCATGAGCCCGCGTGTGACCTTGTAGAAACCTTCAGGGCTTTGCCTGTCACCTTCCTTCAGCTTCGGTCCCAGCTCACCTGAAAAGTTGCAAATTGGATAGGTCTTGAAGCGCTTGAATCCATTTATGGTCGCCGCCCAGAGTTCAAGCTCGCTGGATGCCTTGAAAACCCGGATAAATACGGGTGAACCTAGTCTCAAACCCTTTTCGGCAAACTCTTTTTCAAGCCTCGGCAGCACTCTTGCCGCAACGTTCTCCAAGCGTTCAGAAGTTGGCAATTTGTGTTGCGCAAAAACGGAGGTCGCCAACAGTGAGAACACAAAGATCAAAATGAGCCCGGAGAGCAGCAGGAAAATGTGTCTTTGCGTATTTTGCTTCACGCAATGTCTCCAAAACGCCGAATGCTGAAGGCTGTGGCGAGGGAAGGTTGAATTGCCAAACTTGTGAAAGTTAAGGTGAGATGTCCAGTCACGCGGCTGAACCTGCTTGAAAATTCCGATAAATTGCGGCCGAATTGGCGTTGCAGGCACTTGCAAGCATCCAGGGCGCAACGATCAGAGTGGCAAGGCCTTTATGAAGCTACGGATGAACAGACGGCACGTGTTGAAGCTTTCAGCCAGCTCCGTGATGGCAACGTCCACCCTGCTGCCGCGCTATGCGTCGGCTGTTCAGACGAGTTTCGATGTGATTGTGATCGGGGCGGGAATTGCCGGCCTTGCGGCGGCTGGCAGGCTCACGGAACTTGGATATTCCGTCGTCGTTCTGGAGGCTACAGATACCGTCGGTGGCCGGATCAGAACGGATTGGCGCTTGGGAGCCCCCTTTGAAGTTGGCGCTGGTTGGATACATGGCCCGCAGAAGAACCCGATATCTGGTCTCGCGGCCAGGATTGATGCACCGATCTTTGTGACCCGGGATGACAGTTTCGAGGTCTATTCCCGAACGGGAGAACGGCAATCCCGTCAGCGAATATATGATGCATATGAAGACCTTACGGAGCTTTATGAGCAGGTCGACGCACAAGTCGGCACTGGGCAATCGCTTGAAGCTGCTCTTCGTTCCTTGCCTGATAACCGCCTGGCAGATCCAGTTTTGAACTGGATGGCGAGTGCCTATACGGAGTTCTCGACCGGAGGCGCCTTGGAGACATTGTCAGCCTACTATTTTGACGAAGATGACGTCCTCGAAGGCGATGACGTCATCCTCCCGGAAGGCTATGACAAAATTCCCAGCGCTCTGTCGGGCGGATTGGACATACGCTTCAATACTCCGGTTGAAGCTGTCGAATATGAGAAAGGCGAGGGAGCAACTGTGTTGAGCGCAGGTGGAAAATTCGAAGCGGATTTTGTCATTTGTACCGTTCCACTTGGTATGCTCAAGCAGCAACGAATTGATTTCGATCCACCTCTGCCAAAAAAGCTCCGCTCGCATATCGCCAATCTTGGCTTTGGAAACGTAACAAAGCTCGCACTTAAGTTCGATGCTCCATTTTGGCCGTTGGACATCCAATATTTCGGCTATATGAGCGAACCAAGAGGGCGATGGAACTACTTCCTGAACTACCGGACTTTCAGTAACGAAAACATACTTTTAGGCGTCAGTGTTGGCGCTTATGCTCTGGAAGTTGAAAAGCTTTCCGACGCTGAAATGGTGGCCGACTGCATGGCAGCCATCCGTGCAATGTTCGGACCCGGTGCGCCGGAACCTGTTGCGCATATTGCAACCAGGTGGTCAGAAGACCTTTGGACCGGCGGCGCCTATTCCTATTCGAAACTGGGCAGTTCACCGCAGGATTTCGAGGGCCTTCAAGAGCCTGTCGCCGATACGCTTTTATTCGCAGGCGAACATACGAATTTTGCGTATCACGGGACTACGCATGGCGCTTACATGAGCGGTTTGCGCGCCGCAAAATCAATTGACGAGGATTTGGCGGACTGAGGAAAATTTCATCGACTGAGGAATCTCGGCCCAAGGGTGAAAGATGTTTCAAGAAGCCAATTGTTTTCTGGTGGAATCGCGATCGGGACCGTTCTTGGTTTTAGAACAACTTTCCGCATGTCTTATCGCTGCGATTTCCCCGTCTCCCCTTGACACTTCGGACCCCAAGCAGTATCGCGCTCCCATCGTGCGTCTCGGACTCCGTTCAAGGCGATGCGCTGCTGTTTGAACGCTTCCGGAAAAAGGGGAGTACCGGCAGCGCGGCACACGGAATTTTAAAACAAAACCTCCGGGGCGGATTGCCGCTCGGGATTGAGGACGACTAAACCCATGCAGGTAACCGAAACCCTCTCTGAGGGCCTCAAGCGTGAGCTGAAAATCGACATTCCGGCTGGTGATCTTGCCGCCAAGCTCGAAGACTACATGGCCGACCTGAAATCCAAGGCCAACATCAAGGGCTTTCGTCCGGGCAAAGTGCCGCTTGGACACCTGAAGAAAATGTATGGCCGTCAGGCCATGGCAGAAATTCTGTCCAACACCATTCAGGAAACCACGCAGAAGGCCGTTGAGGAGCGCTCCGAGCGCCCGGCATTGACACCGGAAATTGATCTTCCGGAAGAAGATGCTGAAAAGATCATGGCTGGAGACGCCGATCTTTCCTTCAAGATGACCTACGACGTTCTGCCTGATTTCGACATTGTCGATTTCGCCGGCATTGAAATCGAGCGCCCGGTCGTTGAGATCGAACAAGGTGAAGTCGACGAACAAGTTGCTGAAATCGCCAAGAACAACACACCGTTCGATACCAAGGACGGTGCTGCGGAAAATGGCGACCGGGTGACTATGTCTTACCTCGGCAAGATCGACGGTGAGCCGTTTGAAGGCGGTGCTGACGAGAACGGTCAGCTGGTGCTGGGCTCCGGTCAATTCATTCCTGGCTTTGAAGATCAGCTGGTCGGTGCCAAGGCAGGCGACGAAAAAGTCGTTGAAGTGTCCTTCCCGGAGGACTACCCGGCGGCTCACCTTGCCGGCAAGGCAGCTGCTTTCGATGTCGTTGTCAAGGAAGTTGCAGCGCCTGGTGAAGCAACCATCGACGATGAGTTTGCCAAGGGACTTGGTCTCGAATCACTTGAAAATCTGAAAGAGATTGTTCGTGGTCAGATTGAAGGTCAGTTCGGCCAGATGACCCGTCAGCGCGTAAAGCGTCAGCTTCTCGACAAGCTCGACGAGCATTATTCTTTCGAGCTTCCCGAAAAACTGCTCGACAGTGAATTCGATGTTGTCTGGCGCCAGGTCGAAGAAGACATGAAGCGCAACGAAAAGACCTTCGAAGACGAGGACACCACGGAAGAAGAGGCGAAGGCGGAATACCGCAAAATCGCCGAGCGCCGCGTGCGCCTTGGCCTGGTCCTGTCCGAGATTGGTGAGAAGAACGGCATTCAGGTTACTGACGAAGAGCTGCAGCGTGCGCTTTATGACCGTGTGCGCCAGTTCCCGGGTCAAGAACAGCAGGTGTTCGAGTTCTACAAGAACAACCAGCAGGCCCTGGCAAGCCTTCGTGCGCCGATCTACGAAGAAAAAGTCGTCGACTACATGCTGGAGCTTGCCAAGGTAAGCGACAAGACGGTGACCAAGGAAGAGCTCGAAAAGCTGGTCGCCGACGACGAGGAAGACGCGTAAGCTTTTTCCCCCATATCCCCAGATGCGGCAGTGGTTTTAACTTTGCTTTCATGCCGCATCTGTCATGACTTTGCGTTGAGGGCGACATCTCATATATACGGGATGTCGCTTTTTTCGAGTCAGGCCCTGAATCGATGCGCTTCAAGGCCTGTTTCAAGCCAGGGAATCATCCCGGCATCATCTCAAGCATATGGATGAGGTATGAAGGATCCTGTCGATATCTACATGAACACACTCGTGCCGATGGTTGTCGAGCAGACAAACCGGGGCGAGCGGGCCTTCGATATCTTCTCGCGCCTGCTCAAGGAGCGCATCATCTTCCTGACCGGTCCGGTCGAGGATCACATGGCAACCCTGGTCAGCGCGCAGCTTCTTTATCTGGAAGCGGAGAATCCGAGCAAGGAAATCGCAATCTACATCAACTCACCGGGCGGTCTGGTGACATCTGGTCTTGCGATTTACGACACAATGCAGTTTATCCGACCGGCGGTATCGACCCTTTGCATTGGCCAGGCGGCCTCTATGGGGTCTTTGCTGTTGGCAGCCGGACACAAGGACATGCGCTCAATTCTGCCCAATGCCCGTGTGATGGTTCATCAGCCATCGGGCGGTTTCCGTGGGCAGGCGGCGGATATCATGCTTCATGCACAGGAAATCCTGGCTATGAAGCGCCGGCTGAATGAAATCTACGTGAAGCACACCGGACAAAGCCTTGATCAGGTTGAAGAAGCGCTTGAGCGTGACAACTTCATGACTGCTGAAAAGGCTAAGGAATTCGGCATCGTAGATAATGTCATCACTGACCGTACAGGTCTTGGTGGCGAAGAGACCGAATAACGGGCTTACCTGGTCTTAAGCAAAGATTGAATTTCTTTGATTGAGACCGGGAAAACCCCAATTGATGCCGGGTTTTCATCTTCGCCTTAAACCTATATTGATTTTTAATGGCGAAGCATGGTGACATCGGACCTAGAGAAGCGGCGCTTCGGTGTCTCTTCGGTACCGGTGGGTCCGGATGGGCCAAACCGGCTGAAAAGGGGAAACGCCCCACAAACGCGAGGTTGACTACATGACCAAGGCCAGCGGCAGCGATTCCAAGAATACGCTTTACTGCTCCTTCTGCGGCAAGAGCCAGCATGAGGTTCGCAAGCTGATCGCCGGCCCGACTGTTTTCATTTGCGATGAATGTGTCGAGCTGTGCATGGATATCATCCGTGAGGAGAACAAATCCTCGCTGGTGAAGTCTCGGGACGGGATCCCGACCCCTCAAGAGATCCGCGACGTTCTGGATGACTATGTCATCGGACAGGGTAGTGCCAAGAAGGTACTATCGGTCGCCGTTCACAATCACTACAAGCGCCTGAATCACGCATCGAAAAGCAACGATGTGGAGCTGGCGAAATCGAACATCCTTCTGGTTGGTCCGACCGGGTGCGGCAAAACTCTGCTAGCGCAAACACTAGCCCGCATTCTGGACGTGCCCTTCACCATGGCGGATGCGACGACACTTACAGAAGCCGGTTATGTCGGTGAAGATGTTGAAAACATCATTCTGAAGTTGCTGCAGTCCGCTGACTACAATGTTGAGCGTGCGCAGCGTGGCATTGTCTATATCGATGAAGTCGACAAGATCAGCCGGAAAGCCGACAACCCTTCGATCACGCGTGACGTGTCGGGAGAAGGTGTTCAGCAGGCGCTCTTGAAGATCATGGAAGGCACGGTCGCTTCCGTTCCACCGCAAGGCGGGCGAAAGCATCCGCAGCAGGAATTCCTGCAAGTGGACACCACCAACATCCTGTTCATCTGCGGTGGTGCGTTCGCTGGTCTCGACAAGATTATTTCCGACAGGGGCACCCAGTCGTCGATAGGTTTCCAGGCGCAGGTTCACGCACCTGAAGACCGTCGTATCGGTGAGCTCTTTGCCGAGCTGGAACCTGAAGACCTGCTGAAATTCGGTCTCATTCCGGAATTCGTCGGTCGTTTGCCGGTGATCGCGACGCTGGAAGATCTGGACGAAGATGCGCTGGTGACAATTCTGACGGAGCCTAAGAATGCTCTGGTCAAGCAGTATCAGCGTCTGTTCGAAATGGAACAGGTAGAGCTTTCCTTCCACGAAGACGCGCTCAAGGCAATTGCGCGTAAGGCAATCGAACGCAAGACTGGCGCGCGTGGCCTTCGGTCGATCCTTGAATCGATCCTGCTGGATACGATGTACGAGCTGCCTGGCCTGAAAGGCGTCAAGGAAGTCGTGATTTCGCCGGAAGTCGTGAAGGGAGAGGCGCGGCCCCTCTATATTTACGAGGACCGTGAGGAAAGCTCGGCGTCAAGCGCCTGAGACCTTTGACTGACAGTTGAAAATAAGCGTGAATAAATGCCGCTCCATAAGAGCGGCATTTTGCATTTTCCAGCTGAAGCCACTGATGTGACGCGTTTTCCACCGCAGGTGTGAGTCGTCAACAGACAAGGCTTCACAAGGACGCGTGATTACCTTGACACCAGCAGGTCTGGTGTCCACCTAATAGGCCTAAAGAACGGCTCGTGCGGACTGTCGGTGCGCCCATCTGGGGTGCCGAGGTCAGGCCACTCGGTTCTTCCAGGATCCGAAAGCTGTTTTCCAGTGTTCTGGCTGCCTTTTAATGAGTGGGGCCCGGACACGCTGAGAAAGGAAAAAAAATGAGCGACGCAGAAATCCGCGCCACAGATCCGGACAGCACGGCTGTCTATCCAGTCCTGCCCCTGCGCGACATTGTCGTCTTCCCGCATATGATCGTGCCGCTGTTTGTCGGCCGCGAGAAGTCGATCAAGGCGCTCGAAGAAGTGATGACCACCGACAAGCACATTCTGCTGGCGACCCAGATGAATGCAGCTGATGACGATCCGAATCCGGATCAGATCTACAATGTCGGTACGCTCGCAACCGTGCTTCAATTGCTGAAACTGCCTGACAACACCGTCAAGGTGCTCGTGGAAGGCGGTGCTCGTGCGCAGATTGGAGACTATTCTGATCGCACGGACTATTTTGAAGCGACCGCTACAGTTCTTCCCGAGCGCGATGGCGAGAACATCGAGGTCGAAGCTCTCGCACGCTCAGTCGTTTCCGAGTTCGAAAATTATGTGAAACTGAATAAGAAGGTTTCGCCGGAAGTGCTCGGTGCGGTCAATCAGATCGACGATTATTCCAAGTTGGCCGATACCATTGCGTCGCATCTGGCTATCAAGATCCCTGAAAAGCAGGAAATTCTCGGCGTTGTTTCCGTCGCAGAGCGTCTTGAGCGCGTTCTTGGCATGATGGAAAGCGAAATTTCCGTTCTTCAGGTTGAAAAACGCATTCGTTCGCGCGTCAAGCGGCAGATGGAGAAAACGCAGCGCGAGTACTACCTGAATGAGCAGATGAAGGCCATTCAGAAGGAACTTGGCGACAGCGAAGACGGCCGCGACGAAATTGCTGAACTTGAGGAAAAGATCAAGAAGACGAAGCTCACCAAAGAAGCACGTGAGCGGGCTGCTGCTGAGATCAAGAAGCTCAAGCAGATGAGCCCAATGTCCGCTGAAGCGACCGTCGTGCGCAACTATCTCGACTGGCTGATCGGCATTCCCTGGAACAAGAAGTCCAAGGTCAAACACGATCTGGCGCTGGCCGAGAAGGTGCTCGACACCGACCATTACGGTCTCGACAAGGTTAAAGAGCGGATCGTCGAATATCTTGCGGTACAGAGCCGGGCCAACAAGTTGCGCGGCCCGATCTTGTGCCTCGTCGGTCCTCCCGGCGTCGGTAAAACGTCACTAGGCAAGTCCATAGCCAAGGCCACGGGACGTGAATTCGTTCGAATGTCGCTCGGCGGCGTGCGTGATGAAGCCGAAATCCGGGGTCACCGTCGCACCTATATCGGCTCGATGCCCGGCAAGGTCATCCAGTCGATGAAAAAGGCGAAGAAGTCCAATCCGCTTTTCCTTCTCGACGAGATCGACAAGATGGGCATGGACTTCCGGGGCGACCCGTCTTCAGCTTTGCTCGAAGTTCTTGATCCGGAGCAAAACTCTTCGTTCATGGATCACTACCTCGAGGTTGAATACGATCTTTCCGACGTAATGTTCGTGACCACGGCCAATACGCTGAATATCCCCGGTCCGTTGATGGATCGTATGGAGATCATCCGTATTGCTGGTTACACCGAAGAAGAGAAGGTGGAAATCTGCCGCCGTCACCTCATTCCAAAGGCGGAAAAAGATCACGGCCTGAGGGATGGTGAGTTCTCCATCGAGGACGATGCGCTGCAGTTCGTCGTGCGTCGCTATACCCGGGAAGCGGGTGTGCGAAACCTTGAGCGCGAAATGGCGACCCTGGCCCGTAAGGCGGTCAAGGATATCCTGATGAGCGACAAGGAAAGCATTACCGTTACGCCGGAAGTGGTCGAAGAATATCTCGGCGTTCCGCGGTTCCGGTATGGTGAAGCCGAACTGGAAGACCAGGTTGGTGTTGTCACCGGTCTAGCGTGGACGGAAGTCGGCGGCGAACTTCTTACCATCGAAGGCGTGATGATGCCGGGTAAGGGCAAGATGACCGTAACCGGCAATCTGAAGGACGTGATGAAAGAATCGATTTCAGCGGCTGCGTCCTATGTTCGCTCCCGCGCGATCGATTTCGGCATTGAACCACCGACCTTCGACAAGAAGGATATTCACGTTCACGTGCCTGAAGGTGCGACGCCGAAGGACGGTCCTTCTGCAGGCATCGCGATGGCAACAGCCGTGATTTCCACAATGACCGGAATTCCGGTTCGCCGCGATGTTGCCATGACCGGCGAGATTACGCTTCGCGGACGGATACTGCCGATCGGTGGCCTGAAGGAAAAACTGCTCGCTGCGCTGCGCGGTGGCATCAAGCTTGTCATGATCCCGGAAGACAATGCCAAGGACCTGGCTGACATTCCGGACTCGGTCAAGAATTCGCTTGAAATCATCCCGGTATCCGGAATGGAAGAGGTGCTGAAAAATGCTCTGATCCGTCTCCCGGAGCCCATCGAATGGGATGAAGCAGCCGCAAATGCCGCAACCAAGGCGAGTGAAAAAGAAGAAGACGGGTCTGGAATTTTGGCTCACTAAGAGCCAATTTGCACCGCACAAAACGTCAAGCCCCGGGTCAACCGGGGCTTTTCTTTTGAAAAATCGGTAGAAATGGCTGTTTTCTGCGAAAAAACCACTTGCGTTTCGCGTCAATTCGCACGAATTTCGCGCAACGGCGCTGACAGGAATCGTCGGCACTCTGCCGTTTCTTAGAAAGGTATCTGCTATGAATAAGAACGATCTGATCGCAGCTGTTGCAGAAAAGACTGGCCTCACCAAAGCGCAGGCAGGCGAAGCAGTTGACGCAACTTTTGATGCAGTCACAGAAACGCTGAAAAGCGGTGACGAGGTCCGCATCATCGGCTTTGGTAACTTCACGGTTTCTGCCCGTGCTGCAACCGAAGGCCGGAACCCGCGGACTGGCGAAACGATCCAGATCCCGGCTTCTAAGACGCCGAAGTTCAAGGCTGGTAAAGGCCTGAAAGACGCTGTGAACTCTTAATCGTTCCAGACCGTTTTCAATTGACCCCGGGCTTGCGATTGCAGGACCGGGGTTTTTTGTGTCTATAATAGCAATCTATGAGTGCTTCTCTTTGAATTACATATTTAGATTTATCTTTTCCCTGGCGATGCAGAACTCCTTGCAAGGAGAGAGCCATGACACTTCAAGCGCTGATTAGCCGCCGGCAACGCGCATTATTTGACGCCTGGGTTCGCGACCCGCTTGTCCAGGTCCAGGTGGAGCACCCGGAATGGTTGGGACGCCTTGTCTTTCTTGATGATTATGATGATGGCATTGAACCAGAACGGGCAGGGCGTAGAAGCCTGAAAAATGTGGCCATCGTCCGTAGGCCTGGAAACCCGGACGAAAACGCAAGTGTCTGGGTGCGGGCGGGCTACTCTTCCTATCAAAAGGCATGGCTGGCTTTCGTGAATCAGGTTTACGGCATCAAAGCCACCAGCACCGACCTTGCGGGCTACAACATTGATCATTTGCTGAACAAAGCGCGCAGCCCTAACAAGGCAGGGTTCATTCGTGTTGAGGCAATCAACGACGCAGTCAATCAGGCGTGGGGAGGTTTGTTTGAGCGGGCAGCGAGCAACCCGGAATTTTCTGCAAATCAAAAGAGACTCAGGCGAACAATGTCGTGGATCATTGCCGCCAAACTGATGGATCAACCCCCACCAAGAGGGCCGAACGATCAACAGGGAATCGCCCGGCTTGTCCAGTTTTTCAATCGTAATGGCCTTGCCGGTGACAATCCTCAGCGCGGTCTGACGGATATGCTGCAGTTTGCGTACCGGTTTCGATAACCGGTCTTCAGGTCGTTCCGTTCGAACACAGGGCCTATCAGAGTTCAAGACGCTCCATATTGCTGGCTTTGTCAGGTGGAAGGATGCCTCTGCTGGTGTTGTGTTTGCTCAGGCTCGACAAAGCTGGTTTGAAGCCGTCATCCACAAGTATGGTTAGGAATGCTATTTTCTTGGAAATAGGACTTGCCAAGAAAGTGGCGACAACCTAAAAGGCGTCTCACCTCGTTGAGGGCGATTAGCTCAGTTGGTAGAGCGCTTCGTTTACACCGAAGATGTCGGGAGTTCGAGTCTCTCATCGCCCACCATTTTCTTTCCTAAATTCAAAGACTTTGGCTTTTGCTGGGGACGCTATGCGTCCCGGTCTTCCTTCGTTTCTGTTCAGTGAGTTTTTTCCGGTCGGCACGGCATCGTCTGTTCTTTCGCGAACAGGTCTGATCCTATGAAACAGTAATTGCAAAAAGATGGATGGAGTTCGTTTGAATTTCTTGGTGCAGCTTCAAGGACTTGGCTGCAATCCATGGACTAACTTCACTATTAAATGAGCACTGAGTGCACTTTTTTGCTTGTTTTTCGCCGTGTTTGGTTCTTATAAATTTCACCGGCTAATAAAAAAAGCATCGAAGAATTAGAAGTTTAATGAGATGGCGATTGTCCTTTTTATCAAGATATTGGGATCAGTTATGCTCCTCCTCTATGCAGTTCGCATGGTGAGGACCGGTTTTGAACGGGTGTCAGGTCCCGCGCTCAAACGCACCATCAACAAAGCCGCCTCCGGACGGGTGACCGGCGCAATGTCCGGCATGGCGGTGGCGGTTCTGCTGCAAAGTGCTACGGCGGTAGCCGTGCTGGCTGCGAGCTTTGCAACCTCTGGCATCCTTTCAACGGCTGCAGGGCTTGCAGTCCTGCTTGGCGCCGATCTCGGCTCGTCTCTCCTCGTACAGATCCTTGTGTTCGACCTTAGCTGGCTGGTGCCGCTGTTGCTGGCAGCAGGAGGGTGGTTGTTCCTGAAACTTGAGTCGCGAACGACGAAACAGGCAGGACGGATCCTGATCGGCATTGCACTCGTGCTGATCTCGCTTCAGATGATCGGGGAATCGACGGCACCTTTGAAAGAAGCTCAGTTCATGCCGCATATTGCCGGTTATCTGGCTGGCGATGCGTCAACAGCACTGGTGCTTGGAGCGGTGCTCGCTTTTCTAATTCATTCCAGTGTGGCAGCCGTATTGATGATTGCAGCCTTCGTGCAAAATGCAGGCCTGCCATTGGAGGCTGCTGTGCCGATGGTTTTAGGCGCGAATATCGGGGCAGGGTTTGTTGCGCTCTGGCTGACACGGGGCATGGATCAAAAGGCCCGGCAGCTACCACTCGGGAATTTGATCTTCAGGGCAGGTGGCGCTTTGATTGCGTTGACGTTGGTCACATCCATTCCTCTTCCATTGGAGACGTTAAGCAGCGTTCCTGCGCAACAAGTCGTGGCGGTGCATATCTTGTTCAATCTGCTGCTGGTATTGACCTGTCTACCTTTGACCGGACCCGTCGCGAGACTAGCCGCGCGGTTGATGCCCGCAAGAGAGCGGGGATCCGACACCAGCGACACCCTAGTCAAAAGTGCTCTGGATCAACGGGTCGTACATGTCCCCAGACTGGCACTTGCAAGTGCGACCCGGGAGCTCCTGCGAATGGGGGAACTGGTTGAGCTTATGACCCGTCCGGTGATGGCGATGCTTGAAAACGGCGATCAAAAGGAAATCAATCGCCTTCAGGCAATAGATGAGAACGTCAACAGGATCCACTCCGACATCAAGCTCTATATTGCCGAGGTAAACCGCGGTGAGTTGACGTCTGA
Organism: Labrenzia sp. THAF82; assembly: GCF_009363435.1. Taxonomy (GTDB): domain Bacteria; phylum Pseudomonadota; class Alphaproteobacteria; order Rhizobiales; family Stappiaceae; genus Roseibium; species Roseibium porphyridii. Next base: position 3,282,061 of record NZ_CP045354.1, read on the forward strand.
AGAGGCCGAACGGAGCATGGAGCTGGCAAGTTTTGCGATCAATCTGGAGAGGGCTGGCGATCTGGTGTCAAAAAACCTTCTGGAGCGTGCGGTTGAGCTCCAGGAAAGGGGGATCAGTTTTTCCAGAGATGGGCAAGTCGAACTTGAAAACATGCATGATCGTGTGTTGGCCAACATGCAGTTGGCGCTCAATGTACTTGTCTCCGGTGATGTTGCTTCAGCACGAGAACTGATCGCCGAGAAAGACAGGATGCGGCAATTGGAACGGGAATGTCATGACCGGCATCTGGACCGGTTGAAATCGAGAACACCGGAAAGCATTGATTCAAGCAACGTGCATATGGAAGTCGTACGCAGTCTCAAGGAAATCAATTCGCTCTACGCCACCGTGGCGGTACCGATACTGGCACTGGAAGGGCAATTGATGGACAGCCGCCTTGTGCCAGCACAATAATGCCACCTTATTGAAAAGACTGCGCCAATTCGCACAATGGGTTTGTTCAAAACACTGAAGGCACCGTGTCACAAAATCAGTTTGCCGGTTTCGCTTTTTTGCATTGCAGACTTGTTGGTCGGGGGTGAGTTATCCACATTGAAGAGCGGCAACTTAGAAGCGGAAAAACCGAGTTGTCTGCGGCTTTGTCAAAAAAGGCAATTTGGATGCGTCAGTGCGCTTGACTTCGCTTTCCAGCCGCCGTACATCAGCGCCACTTCACGGCAACACTGCGTTGCCGCGCGAAGCGGGTGTAGCTCAGTTGGTTAGAGTGCCGGCCTGTCACGCCGGAGGTCGCGGGTTCGAGCCCCGTCACTCGCGCCACTTCTCACTAAGATGCAAATTGTATCTTGAAAGAAGCGGCGCAAATATACCGTGATTGTGCGGGTGTAGCTCAGTTGGTTAGAGTGCCGGCCTGTCACGCCGGAGGTCGCGGGTTCGAGCCCCGTCACTCGCGCCACTCACGGTTCCCGAACTTGTTCCCTTAAATCTCAAATGCCGAATGGTGTGACCGCACATGCGGCCAACCAGGCACGACCAGATTCTTGTCGCTTGGGTCTGAATGGTGCGCGTAGGTTCGCGTAAAAGTATTCGACAGCGTCAGCCTCTTCAATTTGTTACTGTTTTGGGTCTTCCCTTGTTTTTGAATGGCGATTCTACTCAAGGGGTGGAATTCCGGCTCGGGTGCGTCATAATCCCGCGCAGCCTGTGTAAAGATTTTGCGATTGCACAAACTGGCTAAAATAAAGGAGTTGGCAGGGGTCGTTTGGAAATTGGCTCATATGTGGCAAGAGTTTGACCCGGTAGGGGTCTTGCGTTGCACCAAGCCGTAAGTTAAGCGTGCGCTCGCATGTTGGTTTCATAAAGCCGACGGGTTCTGCGCGACCAGCCGGCTCTATGAGGCTAAGAGGTGCAGCCCCGGCTCCGGATCGCCTCTCGATCCGCCTCCATATGCAAGGACGCGAAAGACATGGAAGAACTCTTGCGGGAATATGTCCCGATCGTCGTGTTCATCGGCATTGCACTGGTGATCGGCCTTGCCTTGCTGATTTCACCGTTTTTATTGGCCTATAAAAACCCGGATCCGGAAAAGCTGTCGGCCTACGAGTGCGGTTTCAACGCATTCGACGATGCACGTATGAAATTCGACGTGCGTTTCTATCTGGTCTCGATTCTCTTCATCATCTTCGATCTTGAAGTTGCCTTCCTGTTTCCATGGGCGGTCGTATTCGGCGACCTCGGCTGGTACGGGTTTTGGTCCATGATGGTCTTTCTTGGCGTCCTGACTGTTGGCTTTATCTACGAATGGAAAAAAGGAGCGCTGGAATGGGATTGAGCACTACCGATCCGATCGTCGCTCCCAAATCCAAAGGCATCATTGATCCGAACACCGGTAAGCCTATCGGAGAGGACGACGCGTTTTTCCTTGAGGTCAACAACGAGCTGGCCGACAAAGGCTTTCTTGTGACTTCGACGGACAACCTAATTCAATGGGCCCGCACGGGCTCTTTGATGTGGATGACCTTTGGTCTCGCGTGCTGTGCTGTTGAAATGATGCAGATGTCCATGCCGCGCTATGATGCGGAGCGTTTCGGATTTGCCCCGCGAGCTTCCCCGCGTCAGTCAGACGTTATGATCGTGGCCGGAACGCTGACCAACAAGATGGCTCCTGCGCTTCGCAAGGTCTACGATCAGATGCCTGAGCCACGTTATGTGATTTCGATGGGATCATGCGCAAACGGCGGTGGCTACTATCACTATTCCTATTCGGTGGTTCGAGGATGTGACCGGGTCGTGCCGGTAGACATCTACGTTCCCGGGTGCCCGCCGACGGCGGAAGCGCTGCTATACGGCGTGATGCTGCTGCAAAAGAAAATTCGTCGTACGGGAACCATCGAAAGATAAGGGTTTTAACGCCTGAGTTTGCGGCGAATTCAAAGGATAGGCGCTTGCCGGCGCGTTAAATGGAAGGCTCCGAGGGAGTGAGGTCAAACACCATGGACGAGACTTTGAAGGAACTCGCTGAGCACGTCGAGCTTGGCCTTGGCGAGTCTCTCGTGTCCTGGAAAGCAGAATTCGGTGAATTAACGCTGAGCGTGAACGCGACCGACATTCTGGATGTGGTGCGCTTTCTGCGTGACAATGCGTCTTGCAAATTCGTCAATTTGACCGACATTTGCGGCGTTGATTATCCGGAGCGTGAAAAACGCTTCGATGTTGTATATCACTTCCTGTCACCTGTTCAGAACCAGCGTATCCGCGTGAAAATCGCGACCGATGAGACGACAGCTGTCGCCTCACTGACGCCGCTCTTTCCGGGCGCGGAGTGGTTCGAGCGCGAAGCTTACGATATGTACGGGATCCTGTTTTCAGGTCATCCGGACCTGCGGCGCATCCTCACTGACTACGGCTTTGACGGACATCCGCTGCGCAAGGATTTCCCGGTAACCGGTTTTGTGGAAGTTCGCTATGACGACCAGAAGAAACGTGTCGTCTACGAGCCTGTTCGACTGAACCAGGAAATGCGTTCCTTCGACTTTCTCTCGCCTTGGGAGGGTACGGACTACGTACTGCCTGGCGATGAGAAGGCGACAACCAACTGATCGGCAGGGCAGGGATGAGCGAGCGGCTTTCTGGTGGATGTCTTTGCGGCGCAGTACGGTTCAGTGCGCAGCCTGACAACGGCGAAATGGGTGTGTGTCATTGCGGCATGTGCCGGCGCTGGACAGGCGGGACATTCATGGCTGTTGGCTGCGGCCCCATGAGCAGCATTCAAATTGAAGGTGAGGACGCTCTCAGCGTCTATAAAGCTTCAGACTACGGCGAGCGGGTTTTTTGCTCGAAATGCGGCTCGACATTGATTTGGCGCATGGCTGACGGCTCTCACGCCAGCCTTTCCGCTCAGGCCTTTGACGATCCGTCGCAATTCAAATTCACCACGGAGATTTTCGTGGACGAACAGCCGGCCAACTACGCGTTTGCAAACGAGACGCGCAAAATGACCGGCCCTGAAGTTTTTGCGTATTACACGCAGCAAATGCAGGAACCTCAAAATGGCTGAGGCTCAGGTCCGTAACTTCAACATCAATTTCGGGCCCCAGCACCCGGCGGCCCACGGCGTTTTGCGTCTGGTCCTGGAGCTGGACGGTGAGGTGGTGACACGCGTTGATCCGCATATCGGTCTTCTTCACCGGGGTACCGAAAAGCTGATCGAGCAAAAGACCTATCTGCAGGCCGTTCCTTATTTCGACCGTCTCGACTACGTGGCGCCGATGAACCAGGAGCACGCCTTTGCTTTGGGCGTCGAGAAGTTGCTTGGCATCGAGGTTCCAAAGCGCGGCCAGCTTATCCGGGTGCTTTATTCGGAAATCGGACGGTTATTGTCTCACCTTTTGAATATCACGACGCAGGCTCTCGATGTCGGTGCTCTGACACCGCCGCTTTGGGGGTTTGAGCCGCGCGAAGAATTGATGGTGTTCTATGAGCGCGCCTGTGGTGCCCGCATGCACGCAGCCTATGTGCGTCCGGGGGGAGTTCACCAGGACCTGCCAAGGGATCTTCTGGATGATATCTGGGACTTTTGCGATCCGTTTTTGCAAACCTGTGATGACATTGAAGGACTGTTGACGGACAACCGTATTTTCAAGCAACGGAACGTCGACATCGGTGTTGTCGATCTGGATGATGCGTGGGCCTGGGGCTTTTCCGGTGTCATGGTCCGGGGATCGGGCGCTCCTTGGGACCTTCGCAAATCTCAGCCATATGAGTGCTATTCCGAACTCGACTTCGACATTCCCATTGGAAAGAACGGCGATTGTTATGACCGCTATTTGATCCGGATGGAAGAAATGCGGCAGTCGGTTCGCATCATGAAGCAGTGTCTTGAGAAGCTGACTGTTGAGACAGGGCCCGCGTCATCAATCGATGGCAAGATCGTTCCTCCGAAACGGGGTGAAATGAAGCGGTCGATGGAAGCGCTCATACACCACTTCAAGCTCTACACCGAGGGTTACCACGTTCCCGCCGGTGAGGTTTATGCAGCGGTGGAAGCACCCAAAGGCGAATTTGGCGTTTATCTGGTCTCTGACGGCACAAACAAACCTTATCGCTGCAAGATCAAGGCGCCAGGTTATGCGCATCTGCAAGCGATGGATTTCCTTTGCAAGGGTCATATGCTTGCCGACGTTTCTGCGGTTCTCGGTTCCATGGACATCGTTTTTGGCGAGGTCGACCGCTAGATCATGACCTCGGTTGGAAACCCCATTGTTGTTGATTGGCGCACCGGTGCGATTTCAAACGCATCGCCTGTTGAGCGCGCCGGCCTCACTGCCATGAGCATTGCGGCTAGAGCGCTTGCGCCAGTAAACAGTCGTGGAATTTCCTATGTGGCCAAACTGATCAGCAAAGCTCTGCCCAGTCAAAAAGACATCTGCCTCGTGATGGACGAGGACCTAGAATTCTCATTCCCCTATGGAGATGCTTATTGGAGCCGCTTGTTGCAGCCCTTGAGCCTCTATGAGGAGGAAATCGAGGCGCTTCTGCTGACTTTTGTTGATCTTGACTACGCCTTCATCGATTGCGGTGCGAACTACGGTTATTGGTCGGCAAAGGTAACCAGCAGACGGTTCGGCAAACGCCAGACTGCCGCGGTGGAACTCGACCCGGTGAATTTCAAAAGGCTGCGCGAGAACGCGGTTCTGAACGACAACCGGTTCATTTGCATCAACCGGGCGGTGTTCGACAAGGATGGAGAAGTCCTGAACTTCTTCGGCCGCAAACATGAGGCTAGATCGCTGGTCGATCAGCAGGTTTCAGGGCGCGCGCTCGGTGATGTCGAGACGATAACTCTGGACAAGATTATCGAAGAAGCCGGGCTTGAGGATCACTCGAACATAATCTTGAAACTCGACGTTGAAGGAAGCGAGATTGAAGCTCTGAAGGGAGCAAGCAATCTTCTGCAAAAAGATGTTCTGATCATCTATGAAGACCATGGCGCCGATAGGAGTCATTCGGTTTCGAAGTACCTTTCCGAAGAATGTGGCATGCGGCTGTTTGGCTACAATGCTGATCGTTACTTCGAACTGGGCGCGGTTTTGGAGCTTGACGGCCTGAAACCCGACCGCCGCAAAGGTTATGATTTTTTCGCGACACAAAGCCGATTCTGGGTGGATCGTCTTGCCGGCCTTGTGGCCGGTCAGACGCAGACCAGAGATGGCGGTGTGGCAGTCGCGCAGTAAACGGGGATAACACCATGGCAGTTCGCCGACTTGCCGCGGAACAACCAGAAAGCTTCGTGTTCACTGAGAAAAATCTCGCGTGGGCCCATAAGCTGATCGACCGCTATCCGGCCGGACGTCAGGCCTCCGCGGTCATTCCGGTCTTGTGGCGCGCGCAGGAACAAAACGACGGTTGGGTGAGTGAGCCGGCAATCCGCTATATTGCCGAGTTGCTGGACATGCCCAAGATCCGTGTCCTGGAAGTTGCGACATTCTACACGATGTTCCAGCTGCAGCCGGTCGGAAAGAAAGCCCATATTCAGGTTTGCGGCACAACACCTTGCCAGCTGCGCGGTTCGGAAGACCTTGTCAAGATCTGCAAGTCGCGCATTGCCAAACATATGCACGAGATCTCAGAAGACGGCATGTTCTCGTGGGAAGAAGTCGAGTGTCTCGGTGCCTGCGTCAACGCCCCAATGGTACAGATCTTCAAGGACACCTATGAGGACCTGACGCCCGACAGTTTCAACAAGTTGCTCGATGATATCTCCGAAGGCAATGAAGTCACACCGGGTCCCCAGAACGGGCGACGCTTCGCAATGGCCGAAGGTGGCCAGACGTCCCTTACCGAGATCGACGACACCAGCCAGGGCGCGTTGCCCGTTGCTCATGTCGTTGACGGGGCTGAAAAGGCATCGCATGACTTTGCCGGAGCTTCCATCAATGTCGGTGGAAACGACTATGATGGCGTGCCGACTCCGGCAGAGGATGCTGTTGCCAAGGTGAGGGCAGCATTCGCGGCGAAAGCGGAGAAAAAGGCAGATGCACCGGCGCCAGCAGCTGAGGCTAAGAAATCAGAGGCTCCCGCTGCACAGAAAGCCGATACCAAAGACGCCAACAAGGCAGACAAGCCAGCCAAGAAGGCGGCTGCACCAGAGTCTGCCGTCAAACCAAAGGCGGAAAAAGCTGCGGCCTCAGTTGAGGAAAAGGCGCCGGAAACACTGGCCGAAGCGCGTGGTGGAAAACCCGATGATTTGAAGAAATTGAAGGGTGTTGGACCGAAACTGGAAGCAACGCTTCATGAACTCGGTTTCTTCCATTTTGACCAGGTCGCGAACTGGGGCCCTGCGGAAGTCGCGTGGGTGGATAGCAGGTTGAAGTTCAAAGGTCGCATCGAACGCGACGGCTGGATTGAGCAGGCCAAGGTCCTGGCGTCCGGCGAAGACACAGAATTTTCCAAGCGCGTGGAAGCCGGTGATGTGGCCTCCTCCAAGAGCGAAGACTAGGGGGTCGAGATGCTGAAAGATCAGGATCGGATCTTCACCAATATCTACGGTCTGCATGACTGGGGTCTGCAAGGCGCGAAAAAGCGTGGCCAATGGGATAACACCAAAGCACTGCTGGACAAGGGCCGTGACTGGATCGTTCAGGAAATGAAGGATTCGGGCCTTCGCGGCCGCGGCGGTGCGGGTTTTCCGACGGGCTTGAAGTGGTCCTTCATGCCAAAGGAGACCGACGGACGTCCAGCTTACCTTGTAGTCAATGCAGACGAATCGGAGCCGGGAACCTGCAAGGACCGCGAAATTCTCCGGCATGATCCGCATACCCTCGTTGAGGGCTGCCTTGTCGCCGGGTTCGCGATGGGGGCCATTGCTGCATACATTTATGTGCGCGGCGAGTTCATCCGGGAACGCGAACGTCTGCAGGCTGCGATCGATCAGGCATATGACGATGGCCTGATCGGCAAGAACAACAAGAACGGCTACGATTTCGATATCTACGTTCACCATGGCGCCGGAGCCTATATTTGCGGTGAAGAGACTGCTCTGCTTGAGAGCCTTGAGGGCAAAAAGGGCCAGCCGAGGCTGAAGCCGCCGTTTCCGGCCAATGTCGGGCTTTATGGCTGCCCGACAACGGTAAACAACGTTGAATCGATCGCAGTTGCCCCGACAATCCTGCGTCGCGGTGCGGCCTGGTTCTCGGCGCTTGGACGTCCGAACAACACCGGCACGAAGCTTTTCTGTGTCTCCGGCCACGTCAACAAACCTGCGACATTCGAAGAGGAACTTGGTGTTCCTTTTGACGAAATGATCGACAAGCACTGCGGTGGCATTCAGGGCGGTTGGGAAAATCTGTTGGCGGTCATTCCGGGTGGGTCTTCGGTACCCTGCTGCACGGCCGAACAGATCAAGGAAGCGCCCATGGATTTCGACACCTTGCGTGGCATGGGATCGGGTCTGGGCACGGCTGCGGTGATTGTCATGGACAAGTCCACTGACATCATCAAGGCGATCGCAAGGCTTTCCTACTTCTACAAGCACGAGAGCTGCGGACAGTGTACCCCGTGCCGAGAAGGAACGGGTTGGATGTGGCGCGTCATGGAACGCATGGTCAAAGGCGAATCCTCTTATGAGGAAATCGACATGCTGTTCAAGGTGACCAAGCAGGTCGAAGGCCACACCATTTGCGCCCTCGGAGATGCGGCCGCCTGGCCGATCCAGGGTTTGATCAAGAATTTCCGGCCGGTCATCGAACAGCGCATCGATGACTATGTCGCCAAGTCGAAGTCCTCTTCGACCATGGTGGCGGCTGAGTAAGCGGAACGGGATTTGGAGAGCAACGGATGACGAAGCTCATCATCGACGGCAAAGAAGTGGAAGTCCCGGCGGACTATACGCTGCTTCAGGCCTGTGAAGAGGCGGGCGCCGAGGTTCCGCGCTTTTGTTACCATGATCGCTTGTCGATCGCGGGCAACTGCCGCATGTGCCTTGTGGAAGTGAAGGGTGGTCCTCCCAAGCCGACGGCATCCTGTGCCATGGGCGTGAAGGATCTGCGCCCCGGTCCGAACGGCGAACCACCTGTGGTCGACACCAAATCCGAAATGGTCAAGAAGGCCCGCGAAGGGGTGATGGAGTTTCTCCTCATCAATCACCCGCTCGATTGCCCGATCTGCGACCAGGGCGGTGAGTGTGACCTGCAGGACCAGGCGATGGCCTACGGGGTCGATGGCTCCCGTTTCCATGAAAACAAACGTGCGGTTGAAAACAAGGAAATCGGGCCGCTGATCAAGACGATCATGACCCGGTGCATCCACTGCACACGCTGCGTTCGTTACACGACGGAAGTGTGCGGCGTAACCGATATGGGGCTTATTGGCCGCGGCGAGGACGCCGAAATCACCACGTATCTCGAGGCCGCGCTGTCGTCGGAGATGCAGGGCAACGTTGCAGACCTTTGTCCGGTGGGTGCGCTCACCCACAAACCATACGAGTTCCATGCACGTCCGTGGGAGCTGACCAAGACGGAAAGTGTCGACGTGATGGATGCTGTGGGCTCCGCCATTCGGGTCGACACCCGTGGCAAGGAGGTCATGCGAGTGATGCCGCGGCTGAATGAAGAGATCAACGAAGAGTGGATCTCCGACAAGGCGCGCTACATCTGGGACGGACTGAAAACACAACGTCTCGACAGGCCATATGCCAAGGTTGACGGCAAGCTGCAGGCGGTTTCCTGGAATGAAGCTTTCCAGATCATTGCGGAAAAAGTGAAGGCAACATCCGCAGACAGGATTGGATCTCTGGCCGGGCAGTTGGCAGGCGTTGAAGACATGTTTGCGCTCAAGAGCCTGATGGAAAAGCTCGGTGTTGCCAACATCGACAGCCGTTTCCCGGGATCGCCTTTGCATCCGAAGAACGGACGTGCCAGCTACATTTTCAATTCCACGATCAAGGGGATTGAAGAAGCTGATGCAATCATGCTGATCGGTACCAATCCGCGTCAGGAAGCACCGGTTCTGAATGCCCGTATCCGCAAGCGGTGGTCCCAGGGTAACGTCAATATAGGATTGATCGGAGAAAACGCTGATCTGACCTATCCGGTAACCTACCTTGGTGCAGGCCCTGACAGCCTGAAGCAATTCGTCGATCATGCGCCGGCAAATGCCGAACGTCCGATTTTCATAGTTGGGCAAGGTGCTCTCAATCGGCCGGACGGTGATGCCGTCTTTGCCAACATCGTTGCAGCTGCAAAGTCGCTCGGCGTGATCAAAGATGGCTGGAACGGCCTCAACATATTGCACACTGAAGCCTCACAGGTTGGCGCTCTTGATCTTGGTTTTGTGCCAGGAGAAGGCGGCAAAGACACTGGTGGAATGCTTGAGCAGGGCGCACTGGATGTTTTGTTCCTGCTGGGTGTTGACGAAGTGGACGTTCCTGAAGGTGCATTTGTGGTCTATCAGGGCACACACGGCGACCGCGGAGCGCATCGTGCCGATGTGATCCTTCCTGGCGCAGCCTACACCGAGAAATCCGCGATCTATGTGAATACCGAGGGTCGTGTTCAACTCGCCGACAGAGCGGCATTTCCTCCCGGAGATGCCCGTGAGGATTGGGCGATACTTCGAGCCTTGTCCGGGCATCTTGGGCAGACGCTTGAGTTCGATTCACTGAGCGAGTTGCGTGCGAAATTGTTTGAGGCGGTGCCGCATATGGCAAGCATCGACTCGATTGAAGAAGGCAATGCAACCGATCTTCAGAAACTGGCCAACGCCAAGGCCAAAATGGATGGTGCCGGATTTGCCAATCAGGTCCGGGACTTTTATCTGACTAACCCGATCGCGCGTGCCTCCAAGGTGATGGCCGAGTGTTCGTCGCTCGCAAAAACGCGCGCGGCAGAAGCAGCAGAATAAGGGGCAGGGGACCGATATGGCTGAGTTCATGACGACCTATGGTTGGCCGTTCCTCTGGATGGCATTCCAGAGCGTTCTGCTGATGGTCGTGCTTCTGGTGATTGTCGCCTATGTTCTTTACGCGGACCGGAAAATCTGGGCAGCCGTGCAGATCCGCCGTGGACCGAATGTTGTCGGACCCTGGGGACTGTTTCAGAGTTTCGCCGATCTTCTCAAGTTTGTGCTGAAGGAGCCGGTTATTCCGGCGGCATCGAACAAGATCCTGTTTCTGCTGGCTCCGCTTGTTTCTGTGCTTCTGGCACTCGCCGCATGGTCGGTAATACCGGTGGCCGACGGCTGGGTCGTCGCCAACATCAATGTCGGAGTGCTTTTCGTCTTTGCCGTATCTTCACTTGAGGTTTATGGCGTCATCATCGGCGGTTGGGCTTCCAACTCCAAGTATCCGTTCCTGTCTGCACTGCGCTCCGCGGCGCAAATGGTCTCATATGAAGTGTCGATCGGCTTCGTCATTGTTACTGTCCTGTTGTGTGCCGGAACGCTGAACCTTTCTGGCATCGTCCACGCACAGGAGACTGGCCTGGCGACCATGCTGGGCGTGCCTTGGCTGTCTTTCCTGAATTGGTATTGGCTGCCGCTGTTCCCGATGTTCGTGGTCTTCTTTATCTCAGCCCTTGCTGAAACCAACAGGCCTCCATTCGATCTGGCCGAAGCAGAATCAGAACTTGTTGCGGGTTTCATGGTCGAATATGGCTCGACCCCGTACATGATGTTCATGCTTGGTGAGTATGTCGCGATCTGCCTGATGTGCGCACTGATGACCATCTTCTTTATGGGGGGCTGGCTTCCGCCGTTTGATTTCGCGCCATTCACATGGGTACCCGGCGTCGTCTGGTTTATTTTGAAGTGTCTGCTGGGCTTCTTCATGTTCGCCATGGTGAAGGCAATGGTGCCGCGTTACCGCTATGACCAGTTGATGCGCCTGGGCTGGAAAGTGTTCCTGCCGCTGTCTTTGGCGATGGTCGTGGTTGTCGCCGCTGTTCTGATGGTCATGGGCTGGGCGCCGGGCGCAGCGTGAGTATCTCGATAGCCGGCCTTGTCGGTGCAGCTGTTGGACTTTACATCGGCTGGCTCGATTGGAAGATCCTGAAGGGTATTCTTCAGGCGAGCGAGACGAAAAACAGACAGGCGGGCGGCGACGGTGGCGCCGTCGCAAAGCACAAGGCGCTTCTGGGCGCTCTGATATTTGGAGTTCCGGTGATCGGCTTCCCGATCATCGGTTATTGGGCCGCCAGCGCGCTGGCAGGTTGAGGAAAGAGAGGCAAAAAGCGATGGGACTCAGTCAATCCGTCAAATCGCTGTTTCTGCAGGAGTTCGTGTCTGCCTTCATTCTGGCGATGCGCTACTTCTTCAAGCCGAAGCCGACGATCAATTACCCTTTCGAGAAAGGGCCCGTCAGCCCGCGTTTCCGCGGGGAGCACGCCCTTCGCCGTTATCCGAATGGCGAGGAACGGTGTATTGCCTGCAAACTCTGTGAGGCGATCTGCCCGGCGCAGGCCATTACGATCGAAGCGGGCCCGCGTCGCAACGACGGAACGCGCCGGACGACGCGTTACGACATCGACATGGTCAAGTGCATCTATTGCGGCTTCTGCCAGGAAGCCTGTCCGGTGGATGCAATCGTCGAAGGACCGAATTTCGAATTCGCAACGGAAACCCGCGAAGAGCTCTACTATGACAAGGAAAAGCTGCTCGCAAATGGGGATCGTTGGGAGCGCGAAATCGCACGCAACATTGAAATGGACGCTCCTTACCGCTAGGAGCTAACCGCACATAACGATTTTCGCCTGGCAATCCGGCCGGGCCCCGCACTTCCGGCCGAAAGGCCACACCACAGGCAGGTCTTTGAAATGATCCTGAAAGCCCTCTTTTTCTACCTGTTTGCCGGCGTCACGGTGGCGTCAGCATTCATGGTGATCGCGTCCCGCAACCCGGTGACGTCGGTTCTGTTTCTGATCCTGGCCTTTGTGAATTCTGCGGGTCTGTTCATCTTGCTGGGCGCTGAATATCTGGCGTTGCTGCTGGTGGTTGTCTATGTCGGTGCAGTCGCAGTTCTGTTCCTCTTTGTCGTGATGATGCTCGATGTGGACTTTGTCGAGTTGCGTCAGGGTTTTCTGCAGTATTTGCCTGTTGGTGCGCTGGTCGGTCTTGTCCTGATGGTTGAGCTTCTGATGGGTGTGGGCGCCTGGATCATTGCTCCTGAAATTTTGGGGCAGGGATCCGAACCGACACCGGATCTGAGCCAAATGAGCAACATCGAAGCGCTCGGCTCGGTGCTTTACACGAAATACATCTATTTCTTCCAGGTCGCGGGCCTGGTGCTGCTTGTGGCAATGATCGGAGCAATCGTTCTGACACTGCGTCACAAGCCAAATGTCAAACGCCAGAGCATTCCGGACCAGGTTGCGCGGAACCGCGAAACAGCCATTGAGGTTCGGAAAGTTGAGCCTGGCAAAGGCATCTGACGCGTAGTTCGCGTCACAAGAGAATGTCCGGTGACCGACACGCTCCTCCGTGCGGTTTCTGGTTGGGGTAAACGAGGGGAGCACGGCGAGGCGCCCATGGAAATCGGTCTGTCGCACTATTTGTCGGTCGCGGCGATCCTGTTCACAATCGGGATTTTCGGGATCTTCCTGAACAGGAAAAACGTGATTGTCATCTTGATGTCCATCGAGCTGTTGTTGCTGTCGGTGAACATCAACTTTGTTGCCTTTTCGTCGTTCCTCGGCGACATGATGGGACAGGTTTTCACCATGCTGGTTCTCACCGTGGCCGCTGCAGAAGCGGCAATCGGTCTGGCGATCCTGGTGGTCTTCCACCGGAACCGCGGCTCCATCGCCGTGGAAGACGTCAACGTGATGAAAGGTTAGGAACCGATGTATTCCGCAATTCTGTTCCTGCCGCTGCTCGGCTTTCTGATTGCCGGCCTCTTTGGCCGCACAATCGGAGCTAAAGCCAGCGAGTACATTACGAGCGGTTTTCTTATTATCGCGGCATTGCTGTCGTGGATCGTCTTTTTCGGCTTCTGGCTTGGCGGGGCGCAACTGGAAATCGTCGAGCTTTTCCGCTGGATCAATACCGGCGATTTGAAGGTTTCCTGGTCCATCAGGGTGGACACGCTGACTGCGGTGATGTTGGTGGTGGTGACCACGGTCTCGGCGCTGGTGCACGTCTATTCCATCGGCTACATGCATCACGATCCGCATCGGCCTCGGTTTTTCGCCTACTTGTCGCTATTCACCTTCACCATGCTGTCATTGGTGACCGCGGACAATCTGCTGCAGATGTTCTTCGGTTGGGAAGGCGTGGGTCTTGCGTCTTATCTTTTGATCGGGTTCTGGTACAAAAAACCGTCGGCCAATGCCGCGGCCATCAAGGCTTTCGTCGTCAACCGTGTCGGTGATTTCGGATTTGCGCTTGGCATCTTCGGCGTCTTCTACGTTTTCCAGAGCATCGACTTCACCACGATTTTCAATGACGCGCCGTCCTTTATCGAGGAGCAAGGCGAAGTGATGCCGTTCCTTGGTTATCACCTTGATGCGCAATCAGCGATGACGGTCATCTGCCTGCTGCTCTTCATGGGTGCGATGGGCAAGTCCGCGCAGTTTCTGCTTCACACATGGTTGCCGGATGCGATGGAAGGCCCGACACCGGTTTCCGCGCTTATTCACGCCGCGACCATGGTGACGGCAGGTGTCTTCATGGTGGCGCGTCTGTCTCCGCTGATGGAGCTGTCCGACACAGCGTTGACGGTAATTGTGTTCTTCGGCGCGACGACGGCTTTCTTTGCGGCAACGATTGGTCTTGTTCAGAACGATATCAAACGCGTGATTGCCTATTCGACCTGTTCGCAGCTTGGTTACATGTTCGTTGCGCTTGGGGTCGGCGCTTATTCCATCGGGATCTTCCATCTGTTCACGCACGCCTTCTTCAAGGCGCTTTTGTTCCTGTGCGCGGGTTCGGTAATCCACGCCGTCAGCGACGAGCAGGATATGCGCAAGATGGGTGGCCTTCGGAAACACATTCCAATTACCTATTGGACGATGATGATCGGAACGCTGGCGCTCACGGGTGTCGGAATTCCGTTCACCCATCTGGGATTTGCCGGATTTGTCTCCAAAGACGGGATTATCGAAGCTGCGTTTGCAGCATCTGGCGGAGAGCACGCCAATCCGATGGCGCTATACGGCTTTTGGCTGACGGTGATCGCTGCGGCGCTCACATCGTTCTATTCCTGGCGCCTGACATTCATGACTTTCCATGGCAAGCCGCGTGCGCCTGTGGACGTGATGAAGCATGTGCATGAGTCGCCGCTGGTAATGACTGTTCCGCTGTTCGTCCTGTCGATTGGCGCCGTTCTTGCCGGGATGGTCTTCTACGGCTCGTTCTTCTATTCGGAAGAGGCTTACAACGCCTTCTGGGATGGTTCGCTGCCAGCCTTTGCCGACAGCCATGTCCTGCATGCCATGCATGAAGTGCCTGCCTGGGTGCGGGTCTCTCCATTCGTGATGATGGTGCTTGGCTTACTGGTTGCCTACCAGTTCTATATCCGCAAGCCGGAGATGCCGAAGCAACTGGCAGAACGCCATACCGGTCTCTACAAGTTTCTGCTGAACAAGTGGTACTTCGACGAGCTTTATGATTTCCTCTTTGTCCGTCCTGCAATGTGGCTTGGCCGTGTTCTTTGGAAGAAGGGCGATGGCACTGTAATTGACGGGTTTGGCCCGAACGGTGTTGCCTCCCGAGTCCAGAACGTGACCGCATGGGTCGTCAGACTGCAGACCGGATATCTCTATCACTATGCATTTGCGATGCTGATCGGGGTGGCTGCACTGATCACCTGGTCGATGTTCACCGGTGCTGGCACCGGCGGGGGTGCACACTAATGATTGACTGGCCAATTCTGTCACTCACAACATTCTTGCCGCTGCTTGGCGTGCTCTTCATCCTGCTTGTTTCTGGCGACGATGAGGGCAGCAAGAAGAACATCCGCATGGTCGCTCTGGTGACGACAGGTGTCACCTTCCTGCTGTCTCTCTTCATCTGGGCGAATTTCGACTACGACAATCCGGGCTTCCAGTTCGTGGAACACCGCGACTGGTTGGGCGGTGGCATCAACTATCGGATGGGCGTCGACGGCATTTCCGTGCTGTTCGTAATCTTGACCACCTTCCTGATGCCATTCTGTGTTCTGGCTTCCTGGGAGAGCATTCAGAAGCGCGTCAAGGAATACATGATCGCTTTTCTGGTGCTGGAAACACTTATGATCGGCGTATTCTGTGCGCTGGATCTGGTGGTATTCTACGTCTTCTTCGAAGCCGGTCTTATCCCGATGTTCCTGATCATCGGTGTCTGGGGAGGCGCGCGCAGGGTCTACGCTTCGTATAAATTCTTCCTCTACACATTGCTCGGTTCTGTCCTGATGCTGATCGCGATCATGGCGATGTACTGGACGGCCGGCACGTCAAATATTGAGGAGCTGCTTGCAACATCCAAGTTCCCTGCGCATATGCAGACTTGGCTCTGGCTGGCATTCTTTGCAAGCTTTGCCGTGAAGATGCCGATGTGGCCGGTGCACACCTGGTTGCCCGATGCGCACGTGGAGGCTCCGACAGCCGGATCCGTGATCCTGGCGGGTATTCTGCTAAAACTTGGCGGTTACGGCTTCCTGCGCTTTTCGCTGCCCATGTTCCCGATAGCTTCGGACATGTTTGCGCCGATGATCTACACGCTTTCGGTGGTCGCGATCATCTATACATCGCTGGTGGCTCTCGCCCAGGAAGACATCAAGAAGCTGATTGCCTATTCGTCGGTTGCTCATATGGGCTACGTGACCATGGGTATTTTCACGATGACAGAGCAGGGCGTTCAAGGCGGCATCTTCCAGATGTTATCGCATGGCATCGTCTCCGGCGCGCTCTTCCTGTGCGTTGGCGTGATCTACGACCGTATGCACACGCGTGAGATCTCGGCCTATGGCGGGCTGGTCAATCGGATGCCGAAATATGCGGTCGCTTTCCTGATCTTCACGATGGCCAATGTTGGCCTTCCCGGAACATCGGGCTTTGTCGGAGAGATCCTGACCTTGATGGGGGCCTTCCAGGTCAACACCTGGGTGGCACTGTTTGCCACAACGGGTGTGATCCTGTCTGCGGCCTACGCACTTTACCTTTATCGACGCGTTGTGTTCGGCGCGCTGGAGAAGGAGAGCCTCAAGTCGATGCTCGATCTCAACCTTCGGGAAAAGGCGATCCTGATCCCGATGGTTGTCCTGACGATTTTCTTCGGCTTCTACCCGATGGCAATCCTGGATGTTACCCAGGGAGCGGTCGACAATCTCATCAATCAGTATAGCGCTGCACTTGACGCTGCCGGCGTCACACAGCACGCCGCGGCCGCTGCGGTTGCCCACTAAGGTTTCGAGGACGAGACAGAGCTATGTCAGACGTGACCCAACTGCCAGATCTCATGCCGGTTCTACCGGAGATCATCCTGGCCCTCGGAGCAATGGTGCTTTTGATGATCGGTGCCTTTGGTGGCAAAGGTGTCAGCTACGCCATATTCGGCGGTGCCATGGGCCTGCTGGGCGGTGCCTTCCTGGTCCTATTGCTGGTGCCTTCCTTCGGAGAAACCTTCGGGGGTTCATTCGTTCTGGATGAGTTCGCGCATCTGCTCAAGCTGCTCGTTATGGCGGGTTCGTTCTTTGCTATCGCGATGTCCTGGGCCTATGCCAAAAGTCAGTCGTTCGACCATTTCGAGTATCCGATCCTGATCGTCATGGCGACGCTCGGCATGATGCTGATGCTGTCTGCCAACGACATGATCGCGCTTTATCTCGGTCTCGAGCTCCAGAGTTTGTCACTGTATGTGGTGGCCGCGATCAACCGAGACAGCGTCCGCTCCACGGAAGCCGGTCTTAAGTATTTCGTTCTTGGTGCCTTGTCTTCCGGCATGCTGCTTTACGGTATGTCTCTGGTTTACGGCTTCACGGGGCAAGTTTCATTTGTCGGTATAGCGGAAACTCTGACCCATGAAGGTGCATCCATCGGTCTTGTCATCGGTCTGACGTTTATTCTTGCAGGGCTCGCCTTCAAGATTTCTGCCGTTCCGTTTCACATGTGGACGCCGGACGTTTATGAAGGTGCTCCGACCCCTGTCACCGCGTTCCTTGCAGCAGCTCCTAAGGTTGCCGCCATGGGTATGTTGGTGCGGATCGTGATCGAGGCTTTCCATCCGGTCACCAGCGATTGGCAACAAGTGATCGTCTTCGTGTCGATTGCTTCCATGGCGCTTGGGGCATTCGCTGCGATCGGACAACGCAACCTGAAACGGCTGATGGCATATTCCTCAATAGGTCATATGGGCTATGCGCTCGTGGGTCTGGCAGCCGGTACGCAGACCGGAGTTGAGGGCGTGATCTTCTACATGGTTGCCTATCTGGGAATGACGCTCGGCGTTTTTGCCTGCATCTTGTCCATGAGGCGCAAGGACGGCATGGTTGAAGAAATCGACGATCTTTCAGGTCTTTCCCAGACCAATCTTCCAATGGCGATCTTGCTGGCCTTGCTGATGTTCTCACTGGCAGGCATTCCTCCGCTCGTCGGATTTTTCGGCAAGTGGTATGTCTTCGTGGCCGCTGTTGAAGCAGGGCTCTATCCGTTGGCAATCATCGGCGTCCTTATGTCGGTTGTCGGTGCCTACTATTACCTTCGTATCGTCAAGGTCATGTTCTTCGATGAACCCGTAGAACGCTTTGAGGCCATGCCGATGGAACTTCGCGTGGTGCTCGGTCTTTCCAGCATTTTCGTGATCTTCTTCTGGCTGGCTCCAGGTCAGGTCGTCAATGCAGCAAGTGCTGCCGCACAGTCACTGTTCTGATTACACACATGAGCATTTCGGGAATGGAACATCCGGCGCCAGGTGCGCCGGATTTTCGCTTTGAGGCCCATGAAAGCGTCGGGTCGACGAACAATCTTTGTTTTGAACGGGCTCGTGATGGAAACCCGGGAAATCTTTGGATCAGATCAGATATCCAGACGGAAGGCAGGGGCCGACGCGGACGGGATTGGGCATCACCGGTCGGGAACCTTTTTGCCAGCCTTCTGCTGGTCAACCCCGAACCTGCGGCAAGGATAGGTGAATTGCCGCTGGCTGCAGCGGTTGCCCTTGCGGAAGCCGTTGACAAAGCTGCCGGTACGCTGCAACTGGTAAAACTGAAATGGCCAAATGACCTTTTGGTCGAGGGGGCAAAACTTTCCGGCATTCTGCTGGAGGCGGAAACACTAAACGATGGCCGACAGGCCGTCGTTCTGGGGTTCGGTGTGAACTGTGTTTCCCATCCACCGCTGTCGCTCTATCAGGCGACGGATTTGCGTAGTCTCGGGTTCCAGGTGTCCGCTGAAAGACTGTTTGAAGCGTTAACGAGCACCATGGCGGATCAATTGGTGCAGTGGCAGCAGCCTGGCGGTTTTGAAACCATTCGCAGGGCGTGGTTGAAGCGCGCAGCGCATCTGGGCAATCGCATAACGGTCAAGCTTGGCCAGGAAGAAATTACCGGCATTTTTGCCGATTTGGATGCGCGCGGTCATCTGGTGCTTCGCCAGGACGACGGTCGCCAGCGCACCATCTTTGCGGGTGATGTGTTTTTACCTGGCTGAGAGCCGAAACACATCAGCCGGCAACAAGTTCTGAAGGAGCACTCAATGGCTTCGGCCAAATTGAATGAAAATGAAATCGTCTTTCTACCACTTGGTGGTGTCGGCGAAATCGGAATGAATCTCGGCCTTTACGGCTTCGGTCCCGACGGCGACCGGACATGGCTGATAGTCGACTGCGGTGTCAGTTTCGCCGGGCCTGAATTGCCTGGAATTGACGTCGTTGTTCCAGATATCAAATTCCTGGAGGACGAGGTCGATAACATTGCCGGTATGGTGATCACCCACGCACACGAAGATCACTACGGCGCTATCTTGCACCTTTGGCCTTATTTGAAGGTGCCAGTCTATGCGACGGCCTTCACCGCGGGGCTGCTTGCCGCCAAATCGGAAAGCGAGACGCTTGAGGAAGATGTTCCGGTTACCGTCGTCAAGCAAGGCGAGCGGCACAAGATCGGACCGTTCGACGTTGAATTCGTTGCCATGGCACACTCAATCCCTGAGCCGTGTGCCCTGGCGATCCGAACTCCAGCCGGCCTCGTTCTGCATACAGGCGATTGGAAAATAGATCCGACGCCCGGCGTAGGACTTCCGATCGACATGAACCGGTTGGCAGAGCTTGGACGCGAGGGCGTCATGGCGCTGGTCTGTGACAGTACAAATGCGGTCCGGGATGGTGTCAGCCCGAGCGAAGCCGATGTTGCCGAAGAATTGAAGAAAGTGATGGCAGAGGCCGATAAGCGAATTGCGGTCACGACATTCGCGTCGAACGTTGCCCGAATTCGAGCGGTTGCAGAAGCCGCCGCCGCTAACGATCGCGATGTCGTCGTTGTCGGACGATCCATGCACAGGGTGATCGATGTTGCAGGTGAACTTGGCTATCTGGATGGCCTGAAACCTTTTCATGACGAGGAAGCCTACGGCTATCTGCCACGCGAAAAGGCCGTGCTTCTTTGCACCGGTTCGCAGGGCGAAAGCCGGGCCGCACTTGCCCGGATTGCCTCAGGCGATCATCGCAACATTGCCTTGTCGAAGGGGGACATGGTGATTTTCTCTTCACGTACGATACCTGGAAACGAGAAGGCTGTCGGTGAGGTATTGAATAATCTTGCCGACAAGGACGTGGAGATTGTCACAGACAGAGATGCGCTTGTGCATGTTTCGGGACATCCGCGCCGTGGTGAGCTTGAGCAACTCTATAAGGTGATCAAGCCGAAAGTCGTGCTTCCCGTTCACGGTGAACCGTTGCATCTTGCTGCGCATGCCGCATTTGCGAAGGAACAAGGCGTTCCGGAAGTTGTGCGTGGCAAGAACGGGGACATCATTCGCCTTGTTGCAGGAAAGGCTGCGGTGATCGACGAAGCACCCTTCGGCATCCTGGTGAAGGATGGTGCCATACTTGATGATCCGGAAGTCACCGGTGTGCGTGAAAGACGCAAGCTGTCTTACGCTGGTGCTGCCGTCGTTGCGTTGGTGGTGAACCGAGGCGGCGATCTCCTTGATGACCCGCATGTCACTCTTCTCGGGTTGCCGGACACGGACGACGACGGGGAGCCAATGGAGGACATTGTTACCAAGGCGATTGTTGGAGCGGTGACGAGCATTCCGAAGGGAAGGCGCAAAGACAAGGACCTGGTGGGCGAAGCCGCTCGGAAGGCAGCGCGCGCGCAGATCCTGGATGTGTGGGGCAAAAAGACGCTCTGCAAGGTGGTGGTGACCCAACTATAATTACGGACGGCCGCACATGGCCGTTTCTATTTGGGAAGGAATTCGAATGATTGGTCGGCTCAACCATGTCGCCATCGCGGTTTCGGATATTGACGCTGCAACTGCGGTTTATCGGGACACGCTGGGTGCAGAAGTTTCGGCAAAAGAAGAACAGCCCGATCATGGTGTCAGCACGGTTTTCATCAACCTGCCCAACACGAAGATCGAACTGCTTGAACCGCTCGGCGACAATTCTCCGATTGCAAAATTTCTGGAAAAGAACGCTTCTGGCGGAATTCACCACGTTTGCTACGAGGTGGATGATATCATTGCAGCGCGCGACAAGTTGCTGGCGGACGGGGCCCGAGTATTGGGTGATGGTGAGCCGAAGATTGGAGCCCACGGGAAGCCAGTGTTGTTTCTGCATCCAAAGGACTTCCTCGGAACTTTAACTGAGCTGGAAGAGGCGTAAGGCGATGTCCGTGGCATTTGGCATGGCAGTGTTTTTCATGCTGTGGTGGATCATTCTGTTTGCAATCCTTCCTTTTGGACTGCACCGTACGCAGGAAGAAGCAGGGGAAGTCATTCCAGGTTCTGAGCCGAGTGCCCCGGACAAACCGAAGTTCTTCAAGGTGATCGTTCTGACGACTATTATCACCACTCTTGTATTTTCGGCGTACGTCTCATTGCGGGCGCAGGGTTTCGGATTGGACGATATTCCGTTCTTCAAGCCACCAGGAGCGAACTACAGTCAGCCGGGCAGCTGACCGTCGCCTTAGTTCTACCAGAATTGAAGGCGGGCAATTTGATGACAAAACCTTGGCTGCTGAAAAGTTGAAAACAGCCCGAATAAAAGAAAAAAGGCAGAGCTAAGCTCTGCCTTAAAAAAGTTCCGCGTCTAAACTGACCCTTTTCCCTTACCGGTTGGGATAACAACCTGGTTGGGCGGCTGCGTACCAAATGGCGCGCCTTAGAGTCCTTCCTCCCAAGACTCAGACCGCGATGTCCTTGAGCTTCTTAGCATTTCTGCCGAGGCATCTTTTTGTTATGGGAACGGAACGTAGCTCATTGTTTGCAGTTTGTCACCTATTTGTCGTGCGGAGATGAAAATTTTTGCTTGTCTAATTTCGAACCTTGAATTTGAACATTTGGTCAGGATTTGCAAGGCGTAAAACTAAGCCGGCAAAACTGCTGGTATTCTGTCAATTTTGATGATTTTCGGGCGAAAAAATGCGAAAGCCGGCAGTGCTTAAGTAAAGGGCTTGTTTTTGCCTTCCGCATGCGCTTTGACTGCGCACCAAACAGGCACTGCCAGAAACTGAGAGAACCTTCATGCGTCTTTCCCGTTATTTCCTGCCCATCCTGAAGGAAACGCCCAAGGAAGCAGAAATCGTGTCCCACAGGCTGATGTTGCGCGCGGGCATGATTCGACAGCAATCCGCAGGGATCTATTCCTGGCTGCCGCTCGGGCACAAGGTTTTGCGCAAGATTGAGCGAATTGTTGAAGAAGAACAGGCCCGGGCTGGTGCGGTTCAACTGTTGATGCCGACTATCCAGTCAGCTGATCTGTGGCGCGAAAGCGGGCGGTATGATGCTTATGGCAAGGAAATGCTGCGCATCACCGACCGGCACGAGCGGGATATGCTTTTCGGGCCGACCAATGAGGAAATGATCACCGATATTTTCCGCGGCTATGTTCGTTCCTACAAGGATTTGCCGCTGAACCTCTACCATATTCAATGGAAGTTCCGTGACGAGGTTCGTCCGCGATTTGGCGTGATGCGCGGCCGCGAATTCTTGATGAAAGATGCCTATTCGTTTGATCTGGACAAGGAAGGAGCCCGGCACGCCTATAACCGCATGTTCGTCGCCTACTTGCGCACCTTCGACCGCATGGGCCTAAAAGCGATCCCTATGAAAGCCGACACGGGTCCAATCGGTGGCGATATGAGCCACGAGTTCATCATTTTGGCAGATACCGGCGAGAGCGAGGTTTTCTGCGACAAGTCACTGCTTGAAATGCCGATCCCTTCAGAAGATACGGACTTCTATTCAGACCTCACGTCATTGGTAACCGGCTGGACGACACCCTATGCTGCGACCGATGAAATGCATGACGCGACTGCTTTCGATGCGTTGCCCGACGATGCGAAAGTGTCAGCACGCGGGATTGAAGTCGGTCACATCTTCTATTTTGGCACCAAGTATTCTGAAGCGATGGGGGCCAAGGTTGCCACGGCAGAAGGGACAGAGGTTCCTGTGCATATGGGATCCTATGGCGTCGGTGTTTCCCGCCTTCTTGGCGCCTTGATCGAGGCCAATCATGACGAGAACGGAATCATCTGGCCGAAGTCCGTCGCGCCGTTTCATGTCGGGTTGGTTAACCTCAAGCCGGGTGATTCACTGACGGATACGACGTCGGAGGATCTCTATGCCAAGCTTGAAGCAGCCGGTATTGAAGTTCTCTACGATGATCGGGACACACGCGCTGGTGCGAAGTTCGCAACTATGGATTTGATCGGTTTGCCGTATCAGGTGGTCGCTGGTCCGCGTGGCCTGAAAGACGGTCTTTTGGAGGTCAAGGACCGCGCAACTGGGGAAAAGGAGATGCTTTCCCCTGAAGCGGCCATGAACAAGCTGACGGCGGCATTGACGGACTGATCAAGTCCGGTGATCCTCCGTGATGGGGATTCGGTCGCGGTTCGCTGCGGCCAGACGGGCTATTTTGATTGCTCTGGGGCGTTGCTGAAGTGGATGGACAATGACAGCGGCAGACACTGCGGACATTGAGCGTGACGAAAAACAAGCCGCCCCAACGCGCCCCTTTTCCCCATTTGAATGGATGATCGCCGGCCGCTACTTGCGGTCGCGGCGCCGGGAAACCTTTATTTCCGTGATTGCCGGCTTTTCCTTCGCGGGCATCATGCTTGGTGTGGCGACGCTGATCATCGTCATGGCAGTGATGAACGGATTTCGCACCGAACTCCTGGGCAAAATCCTCGGTATCAATGGACATATGCTGGTCCAGCCGATCGACCTTCCGTTGACGGACTATGATGCAGTTGCTTCACGTCTTGAGGGCGTGCCTGAAGTTGTCAGTGCCATTCCCTTTACCGAAGGCCAGGCACTCGTCTCTGGACCGGCCGGAAATTTCGGTGCGCTGGTTCGGGGTATCTACGAAAGTGATCTGAGACGTGTCCCGCTGATCGCAAACACGGTTCGAAGCGGAACCCTGGATGGATTTGACGAGGGTGAGGGCGTTGCCATCGGCTCGCGTATGGCGCAACAGCTCGGAATTACAGTCGGTGACAATGTCACCATTATCTCGCCTCGTGGCAGCGTGACCCCCATGGGTGTAACGCCACGGGTCAAGGCCTATCCGGTTTCAGCGATCTTTGAAATCGGAATGAGTGAATACGACGCGACGTTCTTGTTCATGCCGTTGAACGAGGCTCAGGCCTATTTCAACATGGACACCAAGGCGACAGGCATTGAGATTTATGTTCTTGATCCGGACCGGGTCGGAACAATGAAGGCAGCAATCGAAGAGGCCGCAGACCGTCCAACCTTCGTGACGGACTGGCGGCAGCGCAACATAACCTTCTTCTCTGCCCTGGAAGTTGAGCGCAACGTGATGTTCATCATCCTGACACTGATCGTTCTGGTCGCTGCACTGAACATCATTTCAGGAATGATCATGCTGGTGAAAGACAAGGGCAAGGATATTGCAATCTTGCGCACAATGGGTGCTTCACGTGGCGCCATCATGCGTATCTTTCTGATCACGGGAGCAAGTATCGGCTGCGTGGGAACTCTAGCAGGATTTGTTCTCGGGCTGGTTGTCTGTCTGAACATTGAAAGCATCCGCCAATTCGTATCTTGGCTGACAACCACCGAACTGTTCTCGCCCGAGCTCTATTTCCTGTCGAAACTACCTGCTGAAATCGATAGTGGAGAGACGACCACCGTCCTGTTGATGGCGTTGCTCCTGTCCTTGTTGGCAACGGTTTATCCGGCATGGCGTGCCGCGCGCCTCGATCCGGTTGAAGCGCTCAGGTATGAGTAGGAGCGGGGAGATGAACATGGCTGTCGATCCGCGTCAGACGCCAGGCACTGCTCCGGCCGCGCTTGAACTGTCCGGCATTACGCGCAGCTTTGATGAAGGCGATCGGCAATTGCACATCCTTCGGGGAGCTAATCTTCGGATTGAGCCCGGAGAAATGGTAGCTCTCGTCGCGGCTTCAGGAACCGGTAAATCGACACTTTTGCATATCGCGGGTCTCTTGGAGCGCCCGGATGAGGGTGATGTATTTCTCGGTCCCGTCAATTGCTCCGAACTCTCTGACGCGGAGCGCACCACGATCCGACGAAATGACATTGGTTTCGTCTACCAGTTTCATCATCTGTTGCCGGAATTCACCGCCGTTGAAAATGTGATGATGCCGCAAATGATCCGTGGCTTGCCGCGCAAGGAGGCTGCCAATAGAGCCGACGAGTTGCTCAAATACATGAGGTTGGGCGACCGAGGCAGTCACCGGCCGTCGGAACTCTCAGGCGGGGAACAACAGCGCGTTGCAGTCGCGCGGGCGGTGGCGAATGCTCCGCGCATTCTCCTTCTCGATGAACCGACCGGGAACCTTGATCCCAAAACAGCCAGTTATGTTTTCGAAGCGCTTTCCGCACTGGTACGTGCTTCAGGTGTCGCGACGCTCTTTGCCACGCACAATCTTGAACTGGCTGGTCGCATGGATCGCGCTATCACACTTGCGGATGGCCAGGTCAAAGACCTTTAGCCGGGTCAAGTCTTCCAACTTTAGAGATGATTTTTCAGGACACGATGCCGAATTGAGGCAATCGGCATTGCTTTACTGTGCCTGGAACAAAGCAAAAACCTCAGGTTTTCATCGAATTTGATTTGCCTACTGACAAGAGGAACAAAAAGGGCTTGCAAAAGGAACAAAAATAGAACATGATCTCATCAACGTTAGGTCAGGTCTGGAGAATGAAATGTTCTATATCGCTCGTGACTTTGCAGCTTTTGGTTCGCTTGTTTGCTTCTGCACGACACTTGCTGTTTGGGGTGAAGTACTTTTCTCCGCAGGTTGAGGCCGGTAACTGAGCGCTGCTGTGCGCTTTGTCGAAGAATATCAGGATTGCGGACGGTGGTGTCCGGCTGAGGTTTGCGCCTTTCGCCAATAGAAAGAACAACGGTAACAACCGGGTTGATGGCTCGACAGAGCCCTCGCAAAGCGTTTCACTTGTGTGCTGATTCTGAACGGGCGTGCGAGTGCATCAATGACGAATTCCGAAACCTCAACTGGTGGCGCCAAAGCGGGTGTTGGAGCAGCTTCAGGCCCTGGGTTTGTACATTTGAGGGTTCATTCCGCATTGTCCCTTCTTGAAGGGGCTCTGCCCATCAAGAAGCTTTTGGATCTTGCAAAGGCAGACGAACAGCCGGCAATGGCTGTTGCAGACACCAACAATCTCTTTGGCGCGCAAGAGTTCTCCTCGAAGGCATGGGGAGCCGGTATTCAGCCGATTACTGCCTGCCAATTGTCAATTGCATTTGAAGACGGGCTTGAGAGCGGTCGCCGCGGAGAGCCAGCCCTTGCGGATCTGGTTCTGATTGCAATGACGGAGACCGGATACGGCAATCTCATGGAATTGTCGTCGCGGGCCTTTCTGGATACGGAAACCGGATTGCGACCGCATGTGTCGCTAGAGTACCTCCTTTCAAAGTCTGAGGATGTCATTGCCCTCACAGGCGGTGCTTATGGTCCGATTGGAGCCGCGCTTCTCGCGGGTCGCAAGGATTTGGCAAAATCGCGTTTGCGGCAGATCTCAGACGGCTTTCCCGGACGCTGTTATGTGGAGTTGCAGCGGCATGGCATGGATGTCGAGCGCAAGACCGAAGATGCGTTTCTGGATCTAGCCTACGAGCTGGATTTGCCTCTGGTCGCAACAAACGAAGCTTTTTTCCCGAAGCGCGAAGATTATGAAGCGCACGATGCGCTGATCTGCATATCCGAAGGGCGCGTGCTTATTGAGGATGACCGCAGACGCCTGACACCTGAACACTATTTCAAAAGCCGCGCAGAAATGTGCGCACTGTTTGCCGATCTGCCTGAAGCGCTCTCATCGACTGTTGAAATTGCTCGTCGTTGCAGTTTCCGGCCGATGAAACGGGACCCGATCCTGCCGCGATTTGCCGGTGCGGATGCTGACCCGGAAGAAGCAGAACATGCAGAAGCGGAAGAGCTCAAAAAGCAGGCTCGGGAAGGACTGCAGGCACGGCTTGATGCTCACGGTCTTGCTCCGGGTCTTGAGGAGAAGGACTATTGGGACCGGCTCGATTATGAGACCGGTATCATCGAACGTATGAAGTTTCCCGGCTATTTCCTTATCGTTGCCGACTTCATCAAATGGGCCAAAGGCAATGACATTCCCGTTGGCCCGGGTCGTGGGTCAGGAGCTGGTTCGCTCGTTGCCTGGTCGTTGACGATCACCGATCTCGATCCGATGCGCTTTTCGCTGCTCTTTGAACGGTTCCTCAATCCGGAACGTGTTTCGATGCCGGACTTTGACATCGACTTTTGCCAGACGCGCCGTGAAGAGGTCATCCGCTACGTTCAGGAAAAGTATGGCCGCAAGCAAGTGGCTCAGATCATCACCTTTGGTTCGCTGCAGGCGCGTGCGGTCTTGCGGGACGTCGGCAGGGTGCTGCAGATGCCATACGGTCAGGTAGACAGGCTATGTAAGCTTGTGCCTGCCAACCCGGCCAACCCGGTAACGCTCGCCCAAGCGATCGAGGATGAACCGCGCCTTCGCGAAGCAGCAAAGGAAGAGGAGATTGTCGAGCGCTTGCTTGGCATGGCGCAGAAGCTTGAAGGGCTTTACCGCCATGCCTCAACGCATGCGGCTGGTGTGGTGATTGGCGACAGACCCCTTGAAAAGCTGGTGCCGCTTTATCGTGATCCGCGTTCCGATATGCCGGTTGCTCAGTTCAATATGAAAATGGTTGAAGATGCCGGTCTCGTAAAATTCGATTTCCTGGGTCTGAAAACACTTACTGTCATCGACACTGCGGTGGAGTTGATTGAGCGTCGTGGGGTCAATGTCGATGTCGCCGGTTTGCCTATCGACGACATCAAGACCTATGAAATGCTCGCCCGAGGCGAAACCTTCGGTGTGTTCCAGCTGGAAAGTCAGGGCATGCGCCGCGCAATCGCCGGTATGAAGCCAGACCGCTTTGAAGACATTATTGCGCTGGTGGCGCTTTACCGGCCGGGACCGATGGAGAACATTCCGGTCTACAACGCGGTGAAACACGGCGAGCAAGACCCGGACTGCTTGCATCCGTTGCTAGAACCGATCCTGATGGAAACCAATGGCATCATCGTCTACCAAGAGCAGGTGATGCAGATTGCACAGGTGCTTTCCGGGTACTCGCTCGGCGAAGCGGACCTTCTACGGCGGGCAATGGGCAAGAAAATTGCTGCCGAAATGGAGGTTCAGCGTGCGCGTTTTGTCGATGGTGCTGTCGAACGTGGCATCAACAAGTCACAGGCCGGAACAATATTCGATCTGGTGGCGAAGTTCGCGAACTACGGATTTAACAAATCCCACGCTGCGGCCTATGCGCTGGTCTCCTACCATACAGCCTGGTTGAAGGCGAACCATCCCGTCGAGTTCATGGCGGCTTCCATGACACTTGACATGGGCAACACAGACAAGCTCGGAGACTTCCGCCAGGAAGCGCGCCGCATGGGTATCGAAATTGTGCAGCCGTCCATTAACCGCTCACAAGTCTTTTTCGATGTTGCCGATGGCAAAATCCTCTATGCGATGGGCGCGATCAAGGGCGTCGGCGAGCAAGCTGTTGAACACATTGTGGAGGCGCGTGGCGACGCGCCGTTCAAGAGTGTCGGCGATTTTGCCAGACGAATTTCACCGCGAGCACTCAACAAACGGACATTAGAAAACCTGGTTGCCGCTGGTGCTTTCGATGAGTTGGAGCGGAACCGGGCAAAGGTTTTCGAAGGGCTGGATCGAGTCATGGGCTTGGCGCAACGAACGGAGGAAAACAAGACGCTCGGCCAGGATGAACTGTTCGGCGCCAGCGACAGCGAAGAGCCGTTGCAACTGGACGAAGTGCATGGATGGACCAACGAGGAAAAGCTTCAGCGGGAGCACTCCGCCATTGGGTTCTACCTTTCAGCACATCCGATCGACGAATACGCACCAATCCTTGAGAAAATGAGGGTTCAGCCTTGGACGCAATTTGCTGAAGCAGTCAAGAAAGGCGCCTCGGCGGGAAGACTTGCAGGGACGGTCGTCTCAATGCAGGAGCGTAAAACCAAGACCGGCACACGCATGGGGATCGCGCGTTTGTCAGATGCGACAGGTCAATACGAAGCCTTGCTGTTCAGGGAAAAGCTGGAACAATTCCGCGATGTCCTTCAATCCGGCAGATCCGTTGTGGTTCTGGTTGGCGCAGACATGCGTGACGATGAACCTTCGTTGCGGGTTGAACAGGTTGATCCGATCGACAAGGTGGCCGCACGTCTTCAAAAAAGCATGCGTGTCTTTGTTCGTGACGAACGTCCGATCCGAAGCCTTGCCAATCAACTGAAGGTCCGCGGGGAAGGGGACGTGACAGTCATCGTGCTTCTGGAAAACGGGGCACGTGAAGTGGAAGTCAAGCTTCCCGGAAGGTTCAGATTGTCCCCGGAAATCGCAGGCGCGCTCAAGGCTGTTCCAGGTGTAATGGACGTACAGATGGCGTGATCGCGACGCTTGAAACAATTGGACAGTCTGGGCGAAACCGTTGAACACCAGTCTGTGCTCTAGTCGATTTCCACACTTTCGATCAATTTCGGAATTTGGTCGGCTGCGAGGTCGACAAAGGCCCTTACAGCAGGGCGCATCAGCCGCTGGGGCTGATAGACCAGATGCACCGGGACGTGGCGCGCAAACCAATCAGGAGCCACTCTGGAGAGTTGGTTGGTTCGAAGAGCTGGCGCTGCAATCAATTCAGGCAAAACGACGATGACATCACTCGCCAAAGCAGCCTCTAGTAACAACCACGGGTTCATACAAATGAGGCGTGGTTTTACGGCGAAGGATCGGCTTTCGCCATCGGCGGAACGAAGTTGCAGTGTGGGTTCGGGTTTCATGCCTCTGTGAAGGAGCGCCACGGGCAAGTCGCTGAGATCTTTCAGGTCTAGATCCGGTGCTCCACTACGCCGATAGAGTCCTGCACGTACTGTTCCGAGATTTCTAGCAACAAGCGTATCGTCAACAATCGGTCCGACCCGTATTGCAGCATCATAGCCTTCTTCCGCCAGGTTTATATGACCGTCGGCGAGGTCAATATGAAGGTCGCAGGCCGGGAATTGGGCAAGGAATTTACTGACAATCGGGCTCAGAAGAGCTTGTCCGAAGATCGTTGGCGTTGTGATCCTGATAGTGCCGACGGGAGCATCGCGCATAGACGACAATGACGTTTCTACTGCCTCTACTTCCGAGATCATTCTCTGTGCGTGATTTACAGCCAATGACCCGGCTTCCGTTGGGCATACGGATCGTGTGGTTCGGTCAAAAAGACGCAAACCGGCCCTGTCTTCCATGCGCATAATGCGGCGGCTAACCGTAGCCGGCGGTATGCCGAGCGCTTTGGCGGCTTCTGCAAAACTCAATCGGTTATGCAGCTCGACCAGTATCCGCGCGTCAATAAGGTCTTCGATGATCATTCCATTTTCATCACTATTGAGATGCATTTGTTGCTGCTAGTCGCATTGATGCAATTGTCTATATCGCGTTTTGAGCTCGGGCCTCAACGCGCAATGCGCTGTTTGCCTGGCTCTGTCTCAACCGAAGTGTGGTCAACTTTCTGGCCTTTCACACTTCAAAACGCAGGAATTAGTGAATGACCCTTCCAACATCCGAGCTCACCCCTGACAATTGCGTTTTCCTCATGATCGATCATCAGGTCGGGCTCATGCAGTTTCTGTCCTCGATTGACCCAATGCTGCTCAAGAACAACATTCTTGGTCATGCGAAAACAGCCAAGGCAATGAACATTCCTGTTGTAATGGGAACGAGTTGGCCACAGGGCCCGAATGGCCCGACCATGCCTGAGTTAAAGGCGTTGTTTCCGGAGGTTGACGTGATAGACCGGCCATTTGTCAATTTCTGGAACGATGAGGCCTCTCGGGAAGCCGTCCGTGCAACTGGGAGGAAGAAATTGGTCATCTCCGGACTTGCAACGGAGGTTTGCGCCGCATTCCCAGCAATCGCGGCCTTGCGCGAGGGGTATGAGACTTACGTGGTGATGGACGCAAGTGCTGACTTCAACCCCTTCATACAGCAGGTCACGATGACCCGACTGGCGGCGGCTGGTGCGATTGTGACAACGTGGGTCGCCGTTCTTGCTGAACTATCGGCCAACACGCAAGTGAACGGGCAGCATATCGGGCGGTTGCTCAGCGAGCATATGGGTCAATATCAAGCCGCCATGAACAATTTCCTTGGAACGGCTGCAAATGCGACTGAAGTCCGCGAAGGTGTCGGGCTTACCGGCAATCCACCGATCCCAATGGCGCTGTAACACCAGATCTGACGCCGCCGAGGCACGAGTTTTATAAAATTGTCTCGGCGGCAGTCTTTTCGAAACGGTCCTTCCGGTTCAGCCGATCTCAAACGGTCCAGATTTTTGTTGAAACTGTTGGGTCTGATGCGCAGCAGCACAGTTTCGTCTCAAGGATCAAAAAGGTCTATTGCTCAAACGGTTCTACGCGTTTGATACGCCAAACGTTGTCGGATCCGAGCAATTGTTTGAAGTCTTCAGGCTCCAGCTGTGAAAAAGTGGAATAGGTCTCCATGACCGCTTCGATTGACGAGGCTTCTTGAACAAAACGGGTTCGTTTGAAACTTCCCGGGTAAGCTTTTTCGCCAATTTGGTCGAGGAAGTCTTCGGAAAAAACATAGGCTCCATCGAAATCGACCGAGGCAAGGATTGCCCCGTTAAACTCTGCGTGTCCAAGGACTGCGTCTTTGAAGGTCGACCCGCTCAGATCCGCCCCGCTGAAGTCTGTTCCCATGAGCGTTGCCCGGTTGAAGTTTGCAGCTGTGAGCCGAGCGTTTTCGAACCAGACGAATTGCAGGAATGCGTCGGTGAGATCAATACCGCTCAGGCGGGAAGACAGAATTTCAGAAGTTGAAACGACTGGGGGAAGAGCAAGTTCCGGCAGCAGCGAAGAAAACCGCGCGGATTCAATGCGTGCTTCGCGCAAGATCGCGTTTTCAAGATTTGCTCCCTGAAAATCAACTTCTGTGAAATGGCTCCTTGCGAGATCGGCATACGCCATCTTGCCATTTTGAAAACTGAAGGGACCAAAGAAGAAATCGCGTAATGCGGCGTGCGAAAGATCAAGTCCATAAAAGTTCAGGAATTCAAATGACCTGATACCAGAGCGCACAAGCGTGTCCAGAAGCTGACCACGTTCGGGGCTGTAACTGCGCGCAACCAAAGCTCGTGCTTCGGGAGCGTCTTGCCAGTTCCCTAAGCGGGCCATACGCGCAAACGATTTCGGGAGTTCTTCACGCCGCCGCTGCATGGCGTCCTTTATCGCGCTTTGTACGCTGCCGAAGTCGTCTCCGGCGTCCAGATATCTGTATGGCTTGGAGGCTTGCGAAGATGCAACGATACGCATGATGAGGCTTTGATTGAGATCTTTGGCCGGATCAACAATCGGTATCTTGTCAGCGGCAACATCACCCGTTGAAGCGTTTGCGCTTTCCGGCTGTGCCGCAACCTTGTCCATCACGTCGCCAAGCAGAGCGGCAATCCGGGTGATTTCAACGGCAATCGCTGCGTTTCGGGCAGCTTCTGCAAGCTCGACTTGCTGGTTCAGCAGTGCAGTCTGTTCCTCAATGCGGACATTCTGACTGGCAATCAATTCATTTTGCCTGAAAAGGAGCGCCGTGCCGGCGAGGGCTGCCAACGAAGCAATCAGACCAGTCAGCGAAGCGATGATCCACCGGCGGGCCGTGATCCAGCTATATCTGGCCAGTGTCAACTGGACCAGTTCGCGGGCCGCATGAGTTGCGCCTTCAGGATCTCTGTCAATGGCTTTCTGGGTAACGCGGGACAAGGGTTCGGCAAACATGTCGAGCCGGGATTCCGCAATGCCGAACAAGCTTGCCATCAACTTGCCGCGGAACACGTAAAGGCCAAGACCCGTCAGAACAATCAGGGTCACGAGAACAACGAATCCGGCTAGCACGTGCGTGAAATAGACTTCAAACAGGTCAAAGCCCGAAAAGGCCAGAAAGAAACCGGCAGCGATTCCGAACAGAAAAAACAAGATGCCGAAACTGAAGGAATGGGTCTTTCGGTTCAGACGTTCTGTTTCGGTCGCCGCCATTCCTGCTGTGTCTTCATTTTCATCCATGGGCGTACTCCGGAACGGTCCAGATGAGACAGAAAAGCGCTTGGCTTGCTATTCATCAGAGCGCTTGGCTCGCAGGCCAAATGATTTCGACACGAATACCTCCCGGCTCAAGGCACATCATATGCATGCGCGGTCCGCCTGAAAGCAACTCCGGCTCGAATTCAACGTCGACGCCGGGCCAATTGCGAATTTTGTCAGCAAGGTCAAACAGACTTTCCCTAGTCGGCACTTCGAAGGCAACGTGATGCAAGCCGATATTGGATTTGCGATCAAATGAAATCACGTGTTTGGAAGTATCTGCCTGCCAAAGTGTCAAGCGGCATGTGCCGTCAGAAACAGTAGTGCGTGGATAGCTGTCGTCTTTGGCCAGCAGTGACCAACCGAGTGCTTCCGTGAAAAACTCGGTCGTGTTGGTGAGGTC
Source organism: Labrenzia sp. THAF82 (assembly GCF_009363435.1). Classification (GTDB taxonomy): domain Bacteria; phylum Pseudomonadota; class Alphaproteobacteria; order Rhizobiales; family Stappiaceae; genus Roseibium; species Roseibium porphyridii. The sequence goes on from NZ_CP045354.1 coordinate 3,315,751, forward strand.
CAGAACCGTCAGGCCCAGATGGTTTATGCCTTGTGTTGTCAAGAGAACCCTTCCACTCGTCAGATTGGTTCAAAAATCTTGTTAAAATAGCTCTTTTGCAGGTCAAGGTTTGCGACCTGGGTTCGTAATCTATCCAAGTGCTTGGTCAGGTCGAGTTTGAAATTGCACAATCATTGCCTTGAAGCCAAAGAAATCCGGTGCTTAGGCCTTGAAATAAAATTTCTTCCCAACTATAAGGCGCCCATTCCACACGCAAGGGGCGGAAACCGAGCTTATCGGTGTCCATCCGGTGGTTGAGGGAAAGTTTCCTTCGGCCCAAACCCTCTTGCGGAGGTTAAACCGGAAAACTCAGGAGTTTAAGGGCCATGTCTTTGCCCGATTTCACCATGCGCCAGCTGCTTGAAGCAGGTGTGCACTTTGGTCACCAGAAACACCGTTGGAACCCGCGCATGGGTCAGTACATCTTTGGTGTGCGCAATGATGTTCATATCATGGATCTGTCTCAGACCGTTCCGCTTCTCCACCAGGCTCTGAAAGCTGTGTCTGACACAGTTGCTGGCGGCGGCCGTGTTCTGATTGTCGGCACCAAGCGCCAGGCACAGGAAGCAGTTGCTTCTTCTGCGCGCAATTCCGCACAGTACTTCGTGAATGCACGTTGGCTCGGCGGTATGCTGACCAACTGGAAAACGATTTCTCAGTCCATTCAGCGCCTGCGCAAGCTGGAAGAAACACTTTCTTCCGACGCCGCAAACGCTTTGACTAAGAAAGAACGTTTGTTCATGGACCGCGAGCGCGAGAAGCTTGAGCGGAACCTTGGCGGTATCAAGGATATGGGTGGTATCCCGGATCTGATTTTCGTAATCGATACCAACCGCGAGTCCATTGCCATCCAGGAAGCCCGTCGTCTGGGTATTCCGGTTGCCGCGATCCTCGATTCCAATTCCAGCCCGGATGGTATCACCTATCCGGTGCCGGGCAACGACGATGCAGGTCGTGCGATTTCGCTTTATTGCGATCTGATCGCCCGCGCAGCTATCGACGGTATCTCCCGTGCACAGGGTGCTTCCGGTATGGATATCGGCGAAGCCGAAGAAGCTCCGGTTGAGGAAGTTCTTGCAGCTGAAGAAGCTCCAGCTGAGGCCGCACCAGCGGAAGAAGCTCCGGCTGAAACCGCACCGGCAGAAGAAGCAGCTGCAACTGAAAAGGCTGCTGCTGAAGCTTAAACAGCGTTTCGCCGCGGGTTATCGCGGCGAAAACTTGTTGAATTCGCAAGACGGTCCGCAATTTTTTGCGGTCCCGTCATAAAGGCGCGGCAGGCCATCGGCTAAACCGCATCTTATCTGAAACCCCCATCCACGAGGCAATCGATGAGCATTACCGCTGCGATGGTAAAAGAGCTCCGTGAGAAATCCGGCGCTGGCATGATGGACTGCAAGACCGCTCTGACTGAATCAGGCGGTGACATGGAAGCGGCTGTTGACTGGCTTCGCACCAAGGGTCTGGCCAAGGCGGCCAAGAAGGCCGGCCGTGTGGCCGCTGAAGGCCTGGTCGGCGTTGCTGCTGACGGCAACAAGGCAGCAGTGATCGAACTTAACTCCGAAACCGACTTTGTCGCCCGCAACGAAGGCTTCCAGGAGCTAGTCTCCAAGGTCGCCAAGGTTGCAATCGGCACAGACGGTTCGGTCGAAGCACTTGGTGCTGCGGATCTTGACGGTAAATCTGTTGCAGATTCCGTTACTGATGCGATCGCGACGATCGGTGAGAACATGACTTTGCGTCGTTCAGCTGTTCTGAGCGTGAACGAAGGCACGGTGTCCACTTATGTGCATGGCCAGGTTGCTGAAGGTCTGGGCAAGATCGGTGTTCTTGTTGCGCTGGAATCTTCCGGTGACAAGGCAAAGCTGAATGCACTTGGCCGCCAGATTGCGATGCATGTCGCTGCAACAAGCCCGCTGGCTTTGAGCACGGACGAGCTGGACCAGGCTGTTGTCGAGCGCGAAAGAACGGTTTTCTCCGAGCAGGCGCGTGAATCGGGCAAGCCTGAAAACATCATTGAAAAAATGGTGGAAGGCCGTTTGCGCAAATTCTACGAGGAAGTTACCCTCGTGAAACAAGCCTTCGTCATCAACCCGGATCAAACGGTTGAGCAGGCTGTTGAGGCGCTTGCAAAAGAACTCGGCACTGACGTCAAGCTTTCCGGCTTCGTCCGCTTCGCACTCGGCGAAGGGATTGAGAAAGAAGAGCAAGACTTTGCCGCAGAGGTGGCGGCAGCCACCGGGCAGTAAGCTCAAGAAAAAGCGCCGGCAAGACCGGCGCTTTTTTTTTAGGAAGACAATTTTCTAGACGGGGGCACCCATGACGAATTCTTTGCGTTGGAAACGGATCCTTCTGAAACTCTCCGGTGAAGCGCTTATGGGCTCCCAGGCTTTTGGAATTGACCCGGCCATTGTGCAAAGGATCGCCAAGGAAATTGCTGATGCGGTGGCTCTCGGGGCACAGGTTGGTGTTGTTGTCGGTGGCGGAAACATCTTCCGCGGTGTCGCGGTTGCCGCAAAAGGTGGAAACCGTGTAACGGGTGACCACATGGGCATGCTTGCAACGATCATGAACAGCCTGACTCTGGCCGATGCCCTGCGCCGCCTAAAAGTGAATGCGCGTGTTCTGTCGGCTGTTGCCGTTCCATCCATCTGCGAGACGTTTTCCCAGCGTGTGGCGGATCGCTACATGGAAGATGGCGATGTTATTGTGTTTGCCGGCGGCACGGGCAACCCGTTTTTTACCACCGACAGTGGCGCCGCACTGCGAGCTGCGGAAATGAAATGCGACGCCTTCCTGAAGGGGACGCAGGTTGATGGTGTCTATTCGGAAGATCCCAAGGTCAATCCTGACGCGGAGCGTTATGAAACGCTTGGCTACGAAGAGGTCATTTCGCGCAATCTGAAGGTTATGGATACGACTGCGATCGCGCTAGCACGCGACAATTCCATTCCAGTGATCGTATTTTCCATTCACTCACCTGGGGCACTGGTCAGCGTGCTTCAGGAGACCGGCACCTACACAGTCGTGGGTGACTGAAAGATTTAATCTCTTTCCCGAGCCAAGCTCTTGTGTTTCAGCGCGTTTATGCCATGTTGACGCGCGCCGAGACTCTATTCAGCCAAGATGAAAACAATAGTGAGGACAAAATGTCGGTAGAAGGTGTCGATCTGGATGATTTGAAGCGCCGCATGCAAGGAGCTCTTTCGGTGCTGAAGACCGAATTCGCTGGCCTTAGAACCGGCCGCGCATCTGCTTCCATGATGGACCCGATCTCCGTTGACGCCTATGGCCAGGCGATGCCGCTCAACCAGGTCGCAACCGTTTCTGTGCCGGAACCGCGCATGGTCGCAGTTCAGGTCTGGGACAAGAGCATGGTTGCCGCTGTTGAAAAGGCAATTCGTGAATCGAACCTTGGGCTCAATCCTGTTGTCGACGGCCAGTTGCTGCGTTTGCCAATTCCCGAGCTCAATCAGGAGCGACGCCAGGAACTGATCAAGGTCGCACACAAATACGCTGAAAATGCCAAGGTGGCGATCCGCCATGTGCGCCGGGACGGTATGGACGACGCGAAAAAAGCTGAAAAAGACGGCGAAATCTCTCAAGATGACAGCCGCGCAGCATCGGATGAAGTGCAAAAGCTGACCGATACGATGATCGGTGAAGTGGATGCGATGCTTGAAAAGAAAGAACAGGAAATCTCTCAGGTCTGATTGGCCTGACCTGTGAGGTGAGGACTCCCATGAGCGTCAGTCCGGACCATACTCCGCACACTGTTTCAGCGGATGGTTCCAGCGGAAATCTGCCTCGCCATGTTGCGTTCATCATGGACGGCAACGGGCGATGGGCGACTGCGAGAAGCCTGCCTCGAACCGAAGGACACAGGCAGGGTCTGGAAACCTTGCGCAGCGTTATTCGTCACTCGGGACGGGTCGGCATCGAAGTGGTGACGATCTACAGTTTTTCTTCAGAAAACTGGAGTCGGCCCGAGGCGGAAGTGTCTTTCCTGATGGGACTGCTACGCCGATTTGTTCAGCGAGATTTGAGCGAGTTGCACAAGTCCAACGTTCGCATACGCATCATTGGCAATCGTGCGGATCTCGAGCCAGGCATTCTTGCACTTTTGAATGAGGCAGAGGACCTGACGAAAGAAAACACCGGTCTCAATCTGGTGGTTGCCTTCAACTATGGATCCAGAGCGGAAATCGTCAGGGCTGCACAGAGCCTTGCCGAAAAAGTTGCTAAAGGAGAGCTTCAGGCGGGTGACATTTCGGAGACCGCTCTGACGGAGGCTATGGACACCGCAGGCTTGCCGGATCCCGATCTCATTATTCGAACCAGCGGCGAAATGCGTCTTTCAAATTTTCTGCTTTGGCAGGCCGCCTATTCTGAATTTTATTTTTGTGACAAGAATTGGCCAGAGTTCTCGGAAGCCGATTTCGACAAAGCTCTTGCCTGCTTTGGCAGCCGCCAACGCCGCTATGGCGGACTTGACGCCAAGGCGTCGCTGTGACGTCTGGCGTGCAACATGGCAAATCCTGAAACCTCCGGGAAAAAACTCTCCGATCTTGGGCTTCGACTGGCATCGGCACTTGTTCTTGGACCGCTTGTTCTCTTCATTACCTATTTGGGGGGCATCGCCTTTTTTGCCCTGATGTTGCTCGCGGCCACGCTGTTTTTGTGGGAGTGGTTTTCGATCACAGGTGCAAAGCATCGTTCGGTGCCTGCGTTGATCGGTTTTGCAAGCCTGACTGGATTGTCGGTTCTGGTGTATTTCGATCTGGCGACCACAGGGCTGGGGCTGATTTTGATCGCAGCGCTGGTTGTTTTTGGCGCGAACGGTTTTTCAAAAGATGGCAGGTGGGCTGGGGAGGGCGTGCTTTATAGTGGCCTGTCCCTGTTTTCGCTTCTCGTCCTTCGTGAAGGAACCGTTGGTCTTCTGTTCGCGTTTTTCCTGCTTTTCGTAGTTTGGGCGACAGATATCTTTGCCTATTTCACAGGAAGAGCTCTTGGTGGACCCAAGTTGTGGCAGAGGGTTTCACCTAAGAAAACATGGTCGGGCGCAATTGGCGGTCTGGTGTTCGCCTGCCTTTTTGGGGTCGGCGTTGTCTATTGGGCCGGTGAGAGTGACCTTGTGCTCTGGTGCCTTTTGGCAGCCATGCTTTCCGTGGTTTCGCAAGCAGGCGACCTGCTTGAATCTGCGATCAAAAGACGGTTTGACGTGAAAGATTCCAGTCGGCTCATCCCTGGGCATGGTGGCATCATGGACCGCATCGATGGATTGGTTGCGGCAGCGATCTTTGCCGTAATCGCGGGACTGGTTAGCGGAGGTACGCTCGCGGACCCAATTTCGGGATTTGGATTTGGTTGAGCGTGAGGAACTAGATGTCGGCCAATACTGAAGCAGCAAAAAGTGCTGCGCCGATCCGTATTATTGTCCTGGGCGCGACAGGATCAGTCGGTCAAAGTCTTGCGGATATTATCGAGAGAAACCCGACGCAGTTTGAGGTCGTGGCTCTGGTGGCCAACCGCAACGCGGCCGCGTTGAGCGATTTGGCAAAGCGGCTCAATGCGCGCTCTGCGGTTCTTGCCGATGGCCGCAAATATGATGCTCTGGTCGAGGCGTTGCATGGCAGTGGCATCGATGCCTCTGCAGGATCTGAGGCAGTTTTGGAAGCGGTTGACCGCCCAGCTGACCTAGTGGTCGGTGCGGTCGTTGGTGCAGCCGGACTTGAGCCAACAATGGCGGCAATCAAACCGGGACGCAGGATTGCGCTTGCAAACAAGGAATGCCTTGTCTGTGCTGGCGATCTCTTCATGGCCCGTATTCGGGAAAACAACGCTGAGCTGCTCCCTGTCGACAGCGAACACAATGCCATCTTTCAGGTTTTTGAAACCGCGCAGGTCGATCTGATCGAAAAGGTCATTTTGACGGCATCGGGTGGTCCATTCAGGACCTTTTCGATGGAAGAGATGAAAACCGTAACGCCGGCTCAAGCGTTGAAGCACCCAAATTGGGAAATGGGTGCCCGCATTACAATTGACAGTGCAACCATGATGAACAAAGGGTTTGAAGTTATTGAAGCTTCGCATCTTTTTCCGGTTCAGTACGAGCAGTTGGGTGTGTTGGTACACCCGCAGTCGGCCGTACACGGGCTTGTTCAGTACAAGGATGGGTCGCTTCTTGCTCAGCTTGGTAGCCCGGACATGCGCACACCTATCGCCCATTGTCTTGCCTATCCAAAACGGATGGACGTTCCGGTAAAAAGGCTCGACCTTGCTGCTCTTGGAACACTGAGTTTTGAAGAGCCGGATTTGGAGAGATTTCTTGCCCTGCGCCTGGCGCTTGAAGCAATGAAGGCCGGAGGCGGTGCACCGGCAGCTTTGAATGCGGCCGATGAAGTTGCGGTGGAAGCATTCATGTTGGGGCAAATCGGATTTCTTGATATTCCTGCTGCTATTGAAGCTGTTCTTGAAAAGTTGAACGCAGAGGGAGCCCTGACGTCTGCATCTTGCGTTCAAGATGTGCTTCTGTTGGATGACGCTGCCCGGAAACGGACGAGAGAATGGGTCGACGCCCGGAGTAACTAGGCCAAAACTGGCTCAATCATAGCTGCGGAAAATTTTCTTCGACCATTAACACGCCGTAATTTTCCTTTTAGTACAGTGCACTGACGCATTTGCAGCCGTGCAGGATCGGAACCCTTGATGGACTTACTTTTTTCCGCGTATTCACTCTTGGTCGGAACGATCATTCCCTTCTTGTTTGTGCTGACTGTTGTGGTGTTCTTTCACGAACTCGGCCACTTCGCAGTTGCCCGCTGGTGCAACGTCAAGGTTGACGCGTTTTCTGTTGGCTTCGGACGGGAGATTTTTGGCCGAACCGACCAAAAGGGTACCAGATGGAAGCTCTGCATGATCCCTCTGGGTGGCTATGTGAAGTTTGCAGGCGATGAAAATGCCGCAAGCGTTCCAAATCGTGAACTGATTGCACAATTGAGTGAGGAAGAGCGAAAAACGGCGTTCATAGCAAAGCCTGTGTGGCAGCGGGCCGCAATTGTTGCTGCCGGTCCGATTGCCAATTTCATTCTTGCCATCGTTATCTTCGGGGCTCTGTTCATGGCGATCGGCAAACAGGGGACACAGCCCTTGATCGAAGAAGTTTTTCCGGATCGGGCTGCAGCGCGTGCCGGGCTTCAGGCCGGCGATATGATCACTGAAATCGATGGCCGAAAAATCGAGACTTTCGGAGAATTGCGCCAGATCGTGCTCATGAACGCCAATACTCCTCTGGTCTTTGAAGTCGATCGTTACGGCAAACCGGTCACGTTGACGGTCACGCCTGATGCACGGGAGAAAGAAGTCTTCTTCGGTGAACGCCAGGTGGCGGGCGATATTGGCCTGCGAGGCACCGCAAACCCGGAATATTTGGTGCGGATCAAGTACAGTCCGTTGGGTGCTATCGCGGAAGGCACGCGTGAAACCTACCGGATCATGGAAGGTACAGTCAGTTACATCTGGGGCGTCATCACGCAGCGCCAGTCTGCCGATCAGCTTGGCGGACCAATCCGAGTGGCTCAGATTTCCGGACAGGTTGCCGATCTTGGTATCTTGCCCTTGATCTCACTTACCGCGGTTCTTTCCGTCAGCATTGGGCTCATCAATCTGGCTCCGGTGCCAATTCTCGACGGTGGGCACCTGGTCTTTTACGCCGCGGAAGCCTTGCGCGGAAAGCCGCTGAGCGAAAGGGTTCAGGATGTGGGATTCAGAATCGGTTTAGGCTTGGTACTTATGCTGATGGTCTTCGTTACATGGAAGGATATCATGCGGCTTGTAACCACCAATTCCTGATTGCCGTGACATTGACGCAACGTCTTCAGACTAAATCGCTTTCAGGCGGGAAGGGCTGTTGCGTTATCGGGAAAAACCTATAAAACGTTCGTCGGTTCCGAGAATCTACAGGGGTGATGTGGATTCCGGAAAGGGGTATTTAAAAAAAGGCATAGCGCAATAATGCAGCGATTGCAGAAACTTACACGGGCCGTTCTGTTTGCGGTTGCCGTACTGTCGATTGGGTCAGTTTTGCCGCAATCCACAGGGTTGAAGTTGTTTGTTTCAGAAGCTCAGGCAGCGGTTGCCCGGAGCATCGACGTTCGGGGTAACACCCGTGTCGAGGATGAAACCGTTATCAGTTACATGACCATCGTTCCCGGGCGCAACTACAGCGCTTTCGATGTCGATGAGTCATTGAAGGCACTGTACGCGACTGGTTTGTTTGCCACCGTTGAGATCACCCCGCGTGGCAGCCTGGTTGTTGTAACCGTCACGGAAAACCCGATTATCAATCGTGTTTCCTTCGAGGGTAACCGGAAAATCAAGGACGATGCGCTGGCAACAGCCGTTCGTTCGCAGCCGCGTTCGATGCTTTCTCGCGCCAAGGTTCAGGCCGACGTGCAGAACATTCTGGAAGCCTATCGCCGCTCCGGTCGGTATGGCGCTTCCGTCGATCCTCAGATCATTGATCGTGGCCAGAACCGTGTTGATCTCGTGTTTGAAATCAACGAAGGCGCAAAGACCGGTGTTGAACGGATCAGTTTCATCGGAAACCAGTCTTTCAGCGACGGTCGCTTGCGTGATGTTATCAGGACCCGTGAAAGCGGTCTTCTGAGCTGGTTGCGCAGCACTGACACCTATGACCCTGATCGCCTCGCTGCGGACGAGGAGTTGCTGCGTCAGTACTACAACAAGAAGGGTTATGCTGACTTCCGGATCGTTTCGGTAAGTGCGGATCTGGACCGTGAGCAGAACATTTTCTATGTCACCTTTACGGTCGATGAGGGTGAGAAATACGAAATCGGCGATGTTGAAATCGTTTCGACGATTTCAGATGTCGACCCTGAAGAGCTGCGCCGTCTCGTTCGTACGCGCAGCGGTCAAACCTTCAATTCACTGCGTGTCGAGCAGACGGTTGAAGACATCACATTGCGTGTTTCCGAAGAAGGTTATGCCTTTGCTCGCGTTCGTCCGCGTGGTGCACGTGATTACGACAACAACACGATTTCGCTGATCTACTACATCGAAGAAGGTCCTCGTGCGTATGTTGAGCGTATCAACATCATCGGCAACGACCGGACGCGTGAGTTTGTCATCCGTCGCGAATTCGATATCGCAGAAGGTGATGCTTTCAATAGAGCTCTTGTCGACAAGGCGGAGCGCCGGTTGAAGAACCTCGGCTTCTTTGAGCGTGTGTCCATCACGACCCAACAGGGCAGTGCAGCCGATCGCGTGATCGTCAACGTCCGTGTTGAAGAAAAGCCGACGGGTGAGATCTCCTTCGGTGTCGGTTACTCTACAGTTGATGGCGTGGTTGGCGACATCTCGCTGACTGAGAAAAACTTCCTTGGCCGCGGTCAGTTTGTGAAGATCGCCGTAGGTGGTGGTACGGACACGCAGTCTTATGAGTTCCGTTTTGTCGAACCTTTCTTCATGGGTCGGCGTGTCGCACTGGATCTGGATCTTTACCGAAAAGTGGATGATGCCAACGACTACCGTTCCTTCGACCAGAAGAAGACCGGTGGTGGTTTTGGCTTTACGCTGCCACTGCGTGAAGAAGAGCTGACGGTTCGGCTGTTCTACAGTATCTTCCAGGAGAAGAACTCGGACCCGGACAACCAGTCGACCAACATCAACAACTGTAACACGGCTAATTTGTCGCTCGCTGTCTGTGACTCACTCGGTACCTACCTGACATCGCTGGTCGGCTACGAGTTGCGTTACAACACCCTGGACCGCCTTATTGATCCGACCGATGGTGTTTATGCTTCCTTTGGTCAGGAATTCGCAGGTCTTGGTGGCGACAGCTACTACATCCGCACCGAAGCACAGGCTCGCGCCTACAAGGAAATCCTGGCTGACTATGGTCTGGTTGGTAGCCTCTCCATTCGTGGTGGTAACATCATGGCGATCGGCAGTGAGCGTCTGCGCGTGTCCGAACAGTTCATGCTCGGCGGCACACTGGTTCGCGGCTTTGAGAACCAGGGTATCGGCCCACGCGATGCGACGACAGAAGACTCCATTGGTGGTCGCTTCTTCTTCGCAGCGACAGCCGAAACCAGGTTCCCGTTCCCGGTGCTTCCGAAAGAGTTCGGCCTGTCCGGTGCCGTCTTTGCCGATGCAGGTTCGCTTTGGGATGCCGACAGCGATCTTGTGAATTTGGTTGAAAACAACGGTGGCCGGATCGACTCCAACGAGTTCTCGGTTCGCGCATCCGTCGGTGCGGGTATCCGCTGGCAGTCACCATTTGGCCCGCTCCGTGCCGACTTCGCTTATCCAATAGCGAAAGACGATGCGGATAAAACCCAGGTATTCCGCCTGAGTGGTGGTACGCGCTTCTAAATCGCGGTCAATTAGGTTAGATATCGGCCGCCGATCTTATCGGCGGCCGTTTTTGTTGGCTGGCAACAAGGATAAGATGATGTCCGAGCCAAAGTTTTTCAGTGCTCCAGAAACCGTTTCGCTGGGTGATATCGCGACCTGGGCAAAGGCCGAAATTGAAGTGGGCAGTGAAACACTCGAAGTCACCGGCGTCGCGCCACTTGAGGATGCCACGCCCGGAAGTTTGGTGTTTTTCGACAATACCGCTTATTTGAAGCAGCTGGAGACAACCAGCGCTGCTGCCTGTCTTGTTGGCAAGCGCCACAAGGGCAAGGTTCCGGAAGGCGTTGCTGTTCTTGTTTGCGCTGATCCCTATCGATCCTGGGCAATGGTGCTGGCCAAACTTTTTCCCGACGCGATGATTCCGGCCGACCGAACCAAGGTCTTCATCTCTGATCGCGCCTTTGTCGACCCGGAGGCATCTCTGGAAGATGGGGTCACCATAGAGCCAGGCGCCGTTATCGGTAAGGGTGTTGAAATAGGCTCTGGAACCGTGATCAGGGCCAACGCGGTCATTGGCAGCGACGTAAAAATTGGCCGAGACTGTGTGATAGGCCCGAATGCGACTGTCCAGCACTCTGTATTGGGAAATCGCGTTTATTTGCATCCCGGTGTGTGTTGCGGTCAGGATGGTTTCGGCTATGCCATGGGCCCGCAGGGGCATCTGAAGGTTCCTCAGGTGGGCCGTGTCATTATTCAAGACGATGTCGAAGTCGGTGCCTGTACGACGATAGATCGCGGTGCAAATCGCGACACAATGATCGGCGAAGGTACCAAAATCGACAATCAGGTACAGATTGGACACAACGTAGTGGTCGGGCGCCACTGCGTTCTTGTTTCCCAGGTTGGTCTGTCGGGGAGCTGCACACTGGAAGACTTCGTCGCAATTGGCGGTCAGACTGGTGTTCGTGGCCATGTAAGGATCGGCATGGGAGCTCAGGTTGCTGCGGTCAGCGTCGTTAGCGAAGATCTTGCGCCCGGTGGGCGGTATGGCGGAACACCTGCCAAACCCGTCAAACAATGGTTCCGCGAAGTGGCTGCTGTCAGAAAACTTGCAGAGCGCGGCAGTGGATCGTAAACGGTAAAATCATCAAGGACTTTGCGGCATTGAAGCGCCGAGGGGCTATTATGGAAAACGCGGAAAACAAAACACTTGTCAGCGCAGACATCATGAGGATCATGAAACTGCTGCCGCATCGTTATCCCTTTCTGCTGATTGACAAAATCGTCGATATGGACGGTGACAACAGCGGAACGGGTATCAAGAACGTTACCATCAACGAACCGCATTTCTCTGGTCATTTCCCAGAACGGCCGGTCTTTCCCGGTGTGCTTCTGATCGAAGCGATGGCACAAACGGCAGGAGCCCTGTGTGTACATGCACGCGGAGACGATGCGCCGCCGCAGCTGGTTTATTTCATGACGATCGACAAGGCCAAGTTTCGCAAGCCAGTCGAGCCTGGTGATCAGGTCCATTTTCACGTGAAGAAAATCAAGCAGCGTTCGAACATCTGGAAATTCGATGCCGTGGCCATGGTCGACGGTAAAAAAGTGGCAGAAGCAGAAGTCAGTGCAATGCTGGTAGATGCGTGAGGATATATGACTGAAATTCATCCGACGGCTATCGTCGAAGACGGTGCCGTAATCGGCGAGGGTGTTCGTATCGGCCCTTATTCAACGGTTGGCCCGAACGTGAAACTTGCTGAAGGCGTGACACTCGAGTCGCACGTCGTTGTGACGGGGCATACGAGCGTTGGTCCGAACTCGCATATCTTCCCGTTTGCCAGCATCGGGCACAAGCCTCAGGATCTGAAATTTTCCGGTGAAATTACCTATCTGGAAATAGGTGCCAACAACCAGATCCGCGAACACGCGACCATGAGCCCCGGTACGGAAGGTGGCGGTGGTGTCACGCGTGTCGGAAACAATTGCCTTTTCATGATGGGAACACACGTTGGGCACGACTGTTTGGTCGGCGATTACGCGATCCTGGCAAATAATGCCACCCTCGCGGGGCACGTGGAACTGGCGGATCACGTGATCCTGGGAGGGCTGAGCGCAATTCGGCAATGGTCACGGATCGGGACCGGCGCCATCGTTGGCGGCATGACGGGTGTCGAGTTTGATGTCATTCCATTCGGCTCTGTGATCGGTGATCGTGCCCGACTTGCGGGACTGAACCTCATTGGACTGAAGCGTAAGGGTTTTCCGCGCGAACAGATCCACGCGCTGAGGGCGGCTTATCGAGAGTTGTTTGAGAGCGACGAAGGGACGCTACGCAGCCGGGCGGAGGCGCTTGCTGCAGGACAACCCGATCAGCCATTGGTCAAGGTCGTCACAGATTTCATCCTGGAAAAGGAAGATCGCCGGTTCTGTACACCGCGCAGCGATGACTGATCCAATGAGTGGAGGAGCCAACCAGCACGCAGCAAGATTGGCTCTGATTGCCGGGAACGGAAGCCTGCCTTGCCAGATAGCCGATGCGCTTCAAAAGGCAGGACGTGAGTTCCGAATTGTTGCCATCAAAGGCGAGGCCGACCAAAAAACCCGTGATCGCGCACAAGCTGAACTGGGCTGGGGCGAGATCGGACGTTTATACAAATTTCTCAAGTCCAATGGATGCAGAGAAATTCTGTTGATCGGAGGCGTTTCCAAGAGGCCGGACTTCACGTCAATTCTCGGCGATTTCGGAACCTTGAAGCGTTTGCCGACGATTATTCGTGCTCTTGCGGGTGGTGATGACAGCCTTTTGACAAAGGTTATCCGTCTGTTTGAAGTTGAGGGGTATCGCGTCGTGGGTATCAAAGATGTGGCACCACAGCTGCTTGCGGCGAGCGGTGTCCTTGGTAACCGGCAGCCAACAGATAGTGATTGGCGTGATCTAGAACTCGCGCTGACAGCCACGCGTAAACTTGGTGAACTGGATGTCGGACAGGCGGCTGTCGCTGTCGGTGGGCGCGTTGTGGCGCTTGAGGGCGCCGAGGGTACAGACGCAATGCTTGAGCGTTGTGCAGACTTGAAACGCAACGGTCGGATCAGAGGTCGTGGTCAGTCCGGAGTTCTGGTCAAATCTGCAAAACCCGGCCAGGATCTTCGTGTCGATCTGCCAACAGTTGGACCAAGAACGATCGAATTGGCCGCCGCTGCTGGCCTTTCCGGCATCGCTGTTGAGGCTGAAGGAGCGTTGATTGCGGAAAAGGATGACACGCTGAAAAAGGCGGATACCGAAGGTGTCTTCCTTGTTGGGTTCGATGGTGTCCAATGCGGCGAGATTCCCGATCCATGACAGGCACCATGCCAACCGTCTGCCTTGTTGCTGGTGAGGAGTCCGGCGATCAGCTCGGTTCAGAGCTGATGAAAGCGTTGAATGCCAAACTTGGAACGGGAGTGCGATATTGCGGCGTTGGCGGTGAACGCATGACGTCGCTTGGATTGACCAGCTTTTTCAATATGAGCGACGTGTCGGTGATGGGGTTGACGGCGGTCCTGGCGCGTCTGCCGTTGATCGTGAAAAGGGTCTATCAGACTGTCGATGCCGTGATTGCAGCAGATCCCGATGTTCTGGTGATCATCGATAGCCCTGAATTCACTCACAGTGTTGCCAAGCGCGTGAGAAAATGTGCCCCTCATATCCCGATAGTTGGTTATGTTTCGCCTTCTGTGTGGGCCTGGCGGCCCGGACGGGCCAAGAAAATGAGCGTTTATGTGGATGAACTCCTCGCGCTCTTGCCGTTTGAACCTGAAGCTCACGAGAAGTTGGGCGGACCGACTACACACTACGTTGGCCATCCATTGAGCGAAAATGCCAATGAGCTTCGCCCTTCAGATGGTGAGCGTGAAGATCTCGATCGGCCGGGCAGGGTGTTGCTGGTGCTTCCAGGTAGTCGAGGCAGCGAAATAGACAGGTTGCTGCAAGACTTTGGCAAGACGGCTGCACTGGTAAAGCAGGAATTCCCCGATCTGAAGATCGTTCTTCCGGCAGTTTCTCATTTGGAAGAAAGGATCCGGGAAGGCGTTGCTGATTGGCCGGTCAAACCTGAGATCGTGACAGGACTTGACGCGAAGAAGGCCGCATTCCGAAAAGGACATGCGGCACTGGCTGCTTCTGGCACGGTCTCGCTTGAGCTTGCACTTGCAGGCGTACCTATGGTGGTTGCCTACAAAGTTGACTGGTTCTTCAGGCGCCTCAAGGACCTCAACCGAATTTTCAAATTCTCAAGTGTTGATTCCTTCGTGTTGCCAAATATCATTTTAAAGAAAAAGGCCATTCCAGAGTTTCTGGATGATGAGGTTCAGCCACGCGTCCTGGCACAGCATTTGTGTGTGCTTTTACGAGACGGAGAGGGCCGTAAGGCCCAGATCGCCGATCTTGCACGTCTGGACGATGCAATGCGTCTTCCTGAAGGGTATAGCCAAAGCGCTGCGGCGGCTGATGTCGTTGTCAGTGCAATGAGTACGTGACTGACTGGTTTGCGACCGCCCGCCTGATTTTCAAACAAAAAGAGACCCGGACAAATAGCCCGGGCTGTTGTTGAGGCTGGCTCTTGCTGCAGAGCCTCGTTGGGTCAGGCGTTGGCGACGTTGTCGAGGAAATGTCCGACTTCCTGCTTCAGGACATCGGTCTTGTTGGACAGCTCACTCGATGCACCGAGAACGAGATTTGCATTCTGACTCGTTTGCGCAACTGCCTGTGACAGATCGGACATGTTTGTCTTCACTGAACCCGTACCTTCGGCTGCCCGCTGAACGTTGACCGAAATCTCGTTGGTGGCAGCGCCTTGCTGTTCGACTGCGGTGGCGATTGTGGACGTGTATTCATTGACCTCGTCCATGGTTTCCGTAATTTCAGCGATAGCAGTAACGGCGTCTTTAGTGGCGTTCTGAATTTCGGAAATCTGCGAGCTGATTTCCTCAGTCGCCTTTGAGGTCTGTGTTGCGAGTTCTTTCACCTCTGCTGCGACAACCGCAAATCCCTTTCCGGCCTCTCCAGCACGTGCAGCTTCAATGGTTGCATTGAGTGCGAGCAGATTGGTCTGCTCAGCGATTGCCTGAATGAGGCTGACAACTTCACCGATCTTGGTTGCTGCTGTAGACAGTCCCTGAACCTTTTCATTTGTTATCTGGGTGCCTTCTGTCGCCCGGTTGACGACCTCGGTCGTCTGATTGACCTGGCGGGAGATTTCCGAAATCGAAGCTGCGAGTTCTTCAGCGGCGCTGGCAACCGTTTGCACATTCTGAGTTGCTTCATCGGTCACGCCGTAGGTGCTGTCGGCAAGACTGGAGTTTTGGCCTGCAATCGAACTGAGATCTTGCGCTGTGCCGTCAAGCGTCTGTGCGGTATCAGCAACGGATCCGAGCACTTCCGTAGCTTTATCCCGAAACCCGGAAATAAGCTCTTCAACCCGAGCTTGCCGTTCTGCACGAAGGTGCTGCTCCTGTTCTGTCTCCGACTGCAATCGGACACGCTCTACGGCATTGTCACGGAAGACCTGCAATGTACGTGTCATATCGCCAATTTCGTCGCCACGTGTGGTGCCGTCGATTTCGACATCCGTGTCGCCTTCCGCAAGTCTGGACATGGTCATGGTGGTACGACGAAGTGGCCTTGTGACCGCGAAATTCAACGCGATTGCCATGCCAACTCCAGCAAGAACCGCTGCCAGAAGCGCCAAACTGATTACGCCCAAGGCGCTCGTGCTGGATGCTTGTGCCGCAGCGCTCTGATCCGCTGAAATCGTTGAAATCTGCGTTTGAACGGTGTGCGAGTGTTCTTTCAACGTCGCGATCTGATCGGCGAGTTGAAACTGGTTCATCGCCAACTCGGTGAAGCTTGACCCGAAGGTCTCCACTGACGTTTTGACAACCGGGATCTGGTCAGCGATTGACGGGAAGTCCTTGGCGCTTTTTTCAAGACGCGAGGCGAGCTTGGTCAGTCCGGCAATTCCATCGGTTACCGATGCTTGAGTGGTCTCATTTGGCGTCAGCAGGAAATAGAAAGCCGCTGCCTTGACTGCGTTGGCATCTGCCTCAATTTGCATGACGGTGTCGGCAACACTGTCGGCCACATAAAAGCGCTTGTTGATTTCGTCCGCCTGGGCATAAACGTTGTCGATCGCAACATTTGCTTGGGTTCGGATTTCCTTCACACTCGCGACAAGCTGTCCAAAACCCTCTTTGGCGGCATCCGTCAGGTCAAATATCTTTATGTAGTCCTTGGTTTCGGAGAGTTCCCCAAGTGTTTGCTTGATCTCTTCGGTTCTGGCAGCAAGGTCCTGAAACTTGGAAGGGTCAACGCCGTCAAAACTGTTGGCTGCCATTTCCTTGGCCGTTGGGACCATTGCAGAGACCCGCTCTGAAATCTCTGCCAGTTGTTTGGCGTTGTTGGCAGCTGCATTGAACAGGTTCTGCAAAGTCAGCGCTTCTTCCTGAAAGCCTGCTGCGGCCTGGCCAACCTTGTTCGCCAAAACCAGTGTCTTGCGGGCGTTGCTTTCGTCCATACTGACGCCGTCACGTGCCATCAGCGCCTTGCCGAGGATCTGTGACGCTGTCTTTTCAAGATGTTCAACAGCACCGTCCAGTTGGGACTGCTTTTCACCCTGGGTTTGGGTCAGCCCGACCACCTTTTCAAAGGCGTCCTTAAACTTTGTCACCGCGGATGCGGCTTCCGCCACGGGAATCTGGGCCTGCGGATCGCCCTTCAATTGCCCCTCGAGGATCTGCAAATTCTCGCTGAGCGCTCCAATATCAAGAAGCGTTGCTTCTGCCGATTGAATATCCTGGGTGGACAGAAAATTCTCGCGTTTTGAAGCAAGGTTTTGAAGTTGTGCAATTGTGGATGTTGATTGTTTGGCAACTTCCATCCTTTCGGAGAGGGTCATCACACTATATGCGCCCACACCGCCCACAATCCCGGTCAGTGCAATAACTGCGGCAAAACTACCGCCAACTTTGATGCCAAATTTAAGATCGGAAGCGAATTTCAGGAAATGCATTTCAACCCCTTGAAGTCCCCAGCGCGAATTGCGCAAACTTACTTTCAAGAAACCTATTCAGTGTTTCCTTATTATTTGTAAATGGGAATAAATAACCGAAAATACTACCTTGAGTATAAATTAATACTATTTGTATTACAGTATTCAATTCTACTAATAAATTAGTATAAGAAAATTCCCCTTAAACAACTGGCTTCTGTTTTCAGATTTTGAATTGAGAAGGAATATCGCTTGAGTATCGGCCGTGAAAATCTGCCGATTGAAATTTTTACTTGTCACAACATTCTCCTGGGAAAATCTATTTCTTGAGTGCAGCTTCTTTCCTTTGGGAGAAGTTTAAAAAAATGGGTGTTTCCGGTTCCCGGAAACACCCTGTTTGAAGGCCTGAATTGTGCGTTGGCACAACAGTGATTCTTAGATCGCCTTAACGACGTTGATCGATTGGCAGGTAATCGCGTTTAGTTGCGCCCGTATAGAGCTGACGCGGACGGCCAATACGCTGGGACGGGTCTTCCACCATTTCCTTCCACTGGGCGATCCAGCCAACGGTGCGCGCAAGCGCAAAGAGCACCGTGAACATGTTTGTCGGGAAGCCGAGCGCGCGAAGCGTAATTCCGGAATAGAAATCGATATTCGGATAGAGCTTCTTTTCGACGAAGTATTCGTCGTTCAACGCGATTTTTTCCAGTTCCATGGCTACATCGAGCAGCGGGTCGTCCTTGATGCCCAATTCGCCGAGAACTTCATGGGTTGTCTTCTGCATGATCCGTGCCCGTGGATCATAGTTCTTGTAGACACGGTGACCAAAGCCCATCAGTCGGAATGGATCATTTTTGTCTTTCGCGCGCGCCACGAATTCGGGAATACGGTCAACGGATCCGATTTCGGAAAGCATGTTGAGCGCGGCTTCATTCGCGCCACCGTGGGCAGGGCCCCAAAGGCAGGCAATACCTGCAGCAATACACGCAAACGGATTGGCACCTGAAGACCCGGCGAGGCGCACGGTTGAAGTCGATGCGTTCTGCTCATGATCCGCGTGAAGGATAAAGATCCGGTCCATTGCCCGGGCAAGAACCGGATTCACCTTGTATTCTTCACAAGGCACGGCGAAGCACATATGCAGGAAGTTTGCCGAATATCCGAGATCGTTACGCGGATAAACAAATGGTTGTCCCACGTGGTATTTGTGGGCCATTGCCGCAATTGTCGGCATCTTGGCGATCATGCGCAAAGAGGCCACCATGCGCTGGTGCGGATCGGTGATGTCTGTAGAGTCGTGATAAAACGCTGACAATGCACCGACGGTTCCAACCATGATTGCCATGGGGTGCGCGTCTCGGCGGAAACCTGAGAAAAAGCGGTTCATCTGTTCATGGATCATCGTGTGGTAGGTCACACGTTGAACGAAGTCATCCTTCTGTGCCTTGGTCGGCAGTTCGCCGTAGAGCAGAAGATAGCAGGACTCCAGAAAGTCGCCGTGGTCAGCGAGCTGCTCGATCGGATAGCCCCGGTAGAGCAACGTGCCTTCATCACCGTCGATATAGGTGATTTTTGACTCGCAAGATGCGGTTGAAGTGAAGCCCGGGTCGTAGGTGAACATGCCTGTGTCCTTGTACAAGGACGCGATGTTCACTACCGACGGCCCGATGGATCCGTCAAGGACGCCGAAATCGTGGCTATTGCCACCGACGTTGAGCTTGGCGTTGTTGTCGGCCATACAGAAAACCCCTTTGCGTTGTCCGGATGTGCAGCCCTAGTGATTGGCAAGCGAACCGACGGGATCGGTTCCTGCTGCCGAGCGGCACTGGAGAAATTTTCGCGTCCTGCGTAGCCCATTTACTGCACTGCCGCAAGTTGGCCGGCATAACCCTTTCGTCAAAGGCCAATTTGCCGGGATTGCTGGAGCCGCCGTTCAACCCGTTTAAGCGGCCCCAATCCGTATTAGTGCGTCAATTAGACCGCCTGATCCTGAATTCGAGCCAAGGATTCCTCTCGGCCCAGTGCGACCAGGACATCATAAATTCCCGGAGAAGTCCCACGACCTGTGAGGGCGGCACGCAGCGGCTGTGCAACTTTACCAAGCTTCAATTCCTTACGCTCTGCGTAGGCTTTGACAGAGGTCTCCAGTGACTCAGCGCTCCAGTCGCCGGCTTCCATCAAAACACCATGAAGGTCTTTCAAGATGGTCTTTGCTTCATCGCTGAGGATCTTTAACGCCTTTTCGTCAAGATCAAGAGGGCGCTGACGCCAGAGATAGGAGGCGCTCGACGTAAGTTCGACAAGCGTTTTGGCGCGTTCCTTTAGCCCAGGCAGAGCCGCGAGCGCCACGCTTTCGTTGTTGGATGACGCCAACCACTGCAAAACCGATGCGCCGTCTTCAGCATGCTGAAGATAGGTTTTCCAGTGTTCCAGCAACTCCTGGTCCGGCGTTGCGCGCATATAGTGCCCATTGAGGTTTTCAAGTTTCTTGAAGTCGAAACGGGCTGCAGACTGGCCAACGGCGTCCAAGCCAAACCATTTTATCATGTCGTCGAGCGACATGATTTCTTCGTCGCCGTGGCTCCATCCAAGACGTGCAAGGTAGTTGCGCATCGCCTGCGGGAGGTAACCCATCGCACGATAGGCTTCGGCTCCGGTTGCTCCATGGCGTTTAGATAGTTTTGCACCATCCGGTCCATGAATTAGCGGAATATGCGCCATAGCCGGGACTGCCCAATCGAGTGCTTGGAAAATCAGGGTCTGCCTGGCGGCATTGGTCAGATGATCGACACCGCGGATAATATGCGTGATGCCCATATCATGATCGTCGACGACGACGGCCAGCATATATGTTGGTGTGCCATCAGAACGCATAATGACAAAGTCGTCCAAATCCTTGTTGGGAATGACGACACGGCCCTGGACCTGATCTTCGACAACGGTCTCGCCTGACTGTGGTGCCTTGAGGCGAATGACAGGTGCGATGTCCTTAGGCGCTTCTGACGGATCACGATCACGCCAGGTGCCATCGTAGCGGGGTGGACGACCTTCAGCCCGCGCTTTTTCCCGCATGGCATCAACTTCTTCTGGAGAACAATAGCAGCGATAAGCTGTACCGTTCTCGATCATCTGCTCAACGACTTCACCGTGACGGCCAACCCGTGAAAACTGCGAAATAGGATCTCCATCCCAGTCGAGGCCCAACCATCCAAGTCCGTCAATCAAGGCATCAACGGCTTCATCCGTGGAACGGGCTCGGTCGGTATCCTCGATGCGTAGCAGCATCTTTCCGCCAAAATGCTTGGCAAACAGCCAGTTGAACAACGCCGTGCGAGCGCCGCCGATGTGTAGAAAGCCGGTTGGTGAAGGAGCAAAACGCGTGACGATGTCTTGTGCCATGGTGCTAATTAAAAGTCTCTGTCAAGATAATGGCGCAGGTCGCGCCTTTGAAGGTGGCGCGGTCTTAGCACAGGCGTTGGCAAGGCAAAATAGGCTCTTGCCCGTTTCTTAAAGTGATGAAGGGACCAGCAGGTGGTGCAGCAGCAAACACCGCCCGAGAATAAACAGAGCCGCGATTCAGCGGTTTCCTATTCCGTATCCCAAACCGATTTACTCGAAAATGAAAACCTCCGTTCCGGAGGCTGGCGGAAAAACAGGTCACAGTCTGCCTGGGCTGTTTTGGCGCAGCTCACGCCAAGAGCACCTGGCACCGTGCAGAACCGCATCTGGGAAGATCAGGGGCTGCTATGGTGCTGCTTCGCATTTTCGGCGGGAATTGCGGTCCACAGGGTACTGCCTTCTGAACCCAATTGGATCTTGCTTACCGCACTTACGATTTTTGCGGTGGGAGCTGCTTTCCGAGTTTCCCGGCGCGGGGCTTTGAGCAGATTTGTTCTGCTTCTGCTGGCTCTCCTTTGCGGGTTGGCAGTTGCCAGCGTCAGGACGGCCGCCGTCGAGGCACCAAAACTCGCTGAGATGATGAATGTCACGCTGACGGGGTTTGTTCTTGAGAGGCAAGTCAATGCGCGTGGGACCCGATTGCTGCTGCAAGTTGAAACCGTCGACGACCGGCCGCGATCGGACTTGGGATTTCCAAAAAAGGTCCGGGTGCGGGTGCCGGTGGACGACATTGCCAGACCAGGGCAACTCGTGGAATTGCGAGGGCGGCTCTTTCCTCCGGCAGGACCTGTGCTGCCTGGTGGCTATGACTTTTCTTATCGAGCTTACTTTTCCCAGATTGGCGCAACGGGGTTTGGCTATGGGCCCTCCAGGGTTCTGGAAGCTGACACAACGCCGCGGATGGTTCAAGCAAGGGCGCTGGTTCAGAATCTGCGCGAACGCATTGCGAACAAGGTCAGAACTGTTTTGGGACAGGGGCCGGAAACTGCCCTTGTCGTCGCTCTCCTTGTTGGGGATCGAAGCGGCATAACAGAAGCGCAAGAGGAAGCGCTTCGTGCCGCGGGATTGGCTCACATTCTGGCAATTTCCGGTCTGCATATGGCTCTTTTCGCAGGTGGTGCATTCGGAGCTGTTTTGTTGTTGCTTTCGCTGTTTCAGCCGCTTGCACTCAGATGGCCCATTCACAAGTGGGCGGCGGCTACAGCGCTTTGCGCTGCAGTTGGCTACTTGCTCATATCTGGTGCTGCCGTAGCCACTCAACGCTCGTTTGTGATGATTGGACTGGTCTTTCTTGGCGTTTTGGTCGGCCGGCGTGGTTTGACGCTTAGAAGCGTTGCCCTTGCCGGGTTTCTGCTTCTGCTTGTTTCACCAGAGCGTTTGTTCTTTCCCGGTTTCCAAATGTCCTTCTCCGCCGTGATTTGTCTGGTCGCCGTATATGAGCTTTGGCGCAGCCGAAACAAAGGCAGCTGGAAGAAAGAGACTCATACTGCACTGTTGCCTAGGGTCTTTGGCTCATTGGGAAAGTGGTCATTCGGTTTGCTTGTTACGGCTGTCGTCGCCGGTCTCGCAACGGGGATTGTCGGTGCGCATCATTTTGGCCGGATTGCCCCCTATGGTGTCGTCGGCAACATGCTCGGAATGCCTGTTTTTTCGTTGCTGGTGATGCCAATGGGTGTTCTGGCACTCATCTTGATGCCATTCGGACTGGCCGCGTTGCCCCTCGCCATAATGTCTCTTGGCATTTCCTGGTTGCTGGACATTTCAGAATTTACGGCAGCTTTGGGAGGTGATACCGGGACCATCGGTAACCTCTCTGCGTTGCCTACTTTGTTTTTGATGAGTGCGCTGTTTCTGGTTCTTCTGGTGCCCGGACGTTTGCGCTTGCTGTCGGTAGTGCCATGTGTCGTTGCAATGCTCTTAATTTTCCAGTCACGACCCCCTGATGTTCAAATCGCATCCTCCGGTTCGCGAGTTGCAGCTCGCGACGACGACGGTCAGCTAAACTTATCAAGTACCCGATCTTCTTTTGCGTCAGAGCTCTGGCTTCAGAAGGAAGGAGTATCCAATTCCACGATTAAATCGCGCAAGATGAAATCGTCTCAACGGAGCTGTGATCAGGCTGGATGTGTGATCAAAGCACATGCACCAGTTCTTATGTTCGTAAACGGTCAACGCGCCGAAACGTCTGTTTCAATAGCGTTCCCCAGACAAACGGAAGCTCTGTATCAGGATTGTCAATTCGCCGATTTGATCGTGACCGATCTAATCGTTCCAGATGATTGCCCTGCAGCGATTGTCATTGATGCAGAAACGAGAAGCAGGCGAGGGGCGGTGTCCATCTGGCTGTCAGTGCAGCCAAACGCGGGCGCCGATACTGTGCCAAGAGGACAGAAGCTTATCACTGAAACTGGTCGTCAAAAAAACGACGAGCTCGGCAAATTTGGCGCTCAAACCGTCACCACAGTCATCTCTAAAATACGTTTCGCTATACCAGAGACGCCGAGACCCTGGCACCATCCGGGAGAAATGACGCGCGCAATTCTGACATCAAAAAGCAAGTGAATCCGTTAGGAACGACCTGCTGATCTAGTACTGGCGAAACAAAGCAACAAGACGCCCTTGAACACGAACACGCCCCGGTCCGAAAATGCGTGTTTCATAGGCTGGATTTGCAGCTTCGAGCGCAATGGACGCACCTTTTTTGCGAAGCCGTTTCAGTGTTGCTTCCTCATCGTCCACCAGAGCAACGACTATGTCGCCACTGTCAGCTGAATCTGTCCGACGGATAAGGACCGTGTCCCCATCAAGAATGCCGGCTTCAATCATGGAGTCACCGCGCACTTCCAGCGCGTAGTGTTCTCCCTTGCCGAGGAGTTCCTGTGGGACGGTAATTGAATGACTGTGGGTCTGAATTGCCTCGATCGGAACACCAGCTGCGATCCGGCCCATTACCGGGATTTCTGCGCCGGCAGCATCGGGGACAGATGAGGATGGGGGAGACTTGGAAGCTACATCCTTGCCAAGTGAGCCCTCGATGACTTCGGGTGAGAAACTTCCACGTGGTCGTGGAGCCCCCAGGCCAGGAGCAATTGAGTCGGGAAGGCGGACGACTTCCATTGCACGTGCCCTGTTTGGCAAGCGACGAATAAAGCCGCGTTCCTCAAGGGCCGTAATGAGTCGATGGATACCAGACTTGGAACGCAGGTCCAGAGCGTCCTTCATTTCATCGAAGGACGGTGGGACGCCAGTTTCCTTCAGTCTTTCATGAATGAACATGAGCAGTTCGTACTGCTTGCGCGTCAACATAACGGTTACCCCTGACCAAGAATCGGGCTGGTACAAATCGAGAACACCCTAGCTGTTCCTATTGTGTTCTGCAAGGGTAAATGTTCTCTTACTGTTCTGTTGCCGTTGACCCTGGCCAAAAGAGAGCAGGAGCAGCTTGCATCTTGGGGATTGGACTCAGTCCGCGGAAATTAGCAGCAATTCACATGTTACGAGGGTCGGGCATTTACCGGGTTGCAAGGCACCTTGATGGAGATTTCCGTTGAGGTCGACGCCGCGTATCTGAACCTGTTGGCCGTCATGGAGTTGGCGCCCGCTTCCTGAGCGCAACAGGATTTCAGAGATGAGGCCTTTCATGGGTGGCGACGATCTGAATTCTGCACCTGCGAGACTGCCCAGACCAACAACCTTGAAGGTGTTGGCCTCAATCTTCGATGCGAGGCCGCAAATACTGTCGTGAAGATCCTCAAAAGGTGCCAAGGTCGTGATCAGAGCGTTGGTTGGTGGGGCGGGCGTGTCGGTGCTCTGAGATGGCTTTACCCGGAACAGCGTAAACTCTGTTTCAGGATCGTATTCGGCCTCGAACCCAGCTCCATTTAAGCCAAAGCCGTTCAGGTCCGAATTCCCCGCAAGCGATACGCTTTCCGGGAGGAGGTGTGCGAGATGAGCGTTTCCATTTTCCTGCCAGTAGGCGTGAATGTGCGCAAACCATTGGCCGTCCCTGCGACCAAGAACAGCAACGGCTTCGACAAGTGTTGCCCCTTCTGAAACTCGGGTGTCGCTATACCAGGCGGCGTGCCGATCATCGAACGCGCAATCAGGCATTACATAGTCAAATGCGTTTAGCGCCAAGCCGCTGAGGTCAAGCACGGCGGATTGATAGCCTGACGCGTCAATCCATTGGCCAAGCTCCTGCAGCAGACTTCCGCCATTGGTCAGGGTGAGTGCAACCGGTTCGGCATGGCATGGGAGCCATGGTCTGCGTTGAGAAGCCTTTGGTCCAGGGTGCTTGATATCATCAAGTGTCCGGGGCGCGTCGCGTCTCATGTCAAACCCTTTTCGCTCAAAAACTCGCGAACAAGTTTTTTTGTGATCTTGCCGTAGGCACTGGTCGGCATTGATTCAATGAACAAGTATCGATGAGGCATCTTGTATCGGGCGACCTTTCCGGCAAGAAAGTCGCTCAATTCGGCCGTGTCTGGTTCAGCTTTCGTTGATGCCACGCACACCGCCAGTCCGACTTCTCCCCATTGAGGATCAGGTACGCCAAGAATTGCAACCTCAGACAAGGAAGGGTGCGTCAACAGCACTTCTTCAACTTCCTTCGGGTAAACGTTTGACCCGCCAGAAATATACATGTCCGATGCGCGGCCGGTCAGATAGAGATACCGGTCTTTGTCCATATGGCCGATATCCCCAGTCCGAAACCACCCATGCCGAAACGAGCTGTGGTTGGCGGCATCGTCTTCTAGATAACCAGCGCAGACTGCTGCCCCGATGACGCAGACTTCGCCAGTTTCTCCGGGTGGCAACATGGCGCCAGTATCATCCTGTATCGAAACTTCAATTCCGGTCCGCTCGGTTCCACAGGTGCCAATTCGCGCCCCAGGTCCATCTTCTTGTACGTGATCTTGTGGGCGCAAGACGGTTATGTTGCCTGTTACTTCACCCAGGCCGTAGTACTGGACCAGAACGGAGCCAAGCTTCTCGAGTGCCAGCTTTTGATCTTCTCGGTACATCGGAGCACCGGCATAAATCACGTGGCGAAGGCTCGAGTGATTGTATCGATCGACGGCAGGGTCTTCGACCAGTCGCTTCACAATAGTGGGAACCGTGAACATGTTGCTGACCTTGTGCCTTTCGATCAGTTCGAAAGCGACAGCGGGGTTAAACCCCGTTCTTGGCATCAGGACATGTGTCGCCCCTGCAGAAAGCTGTGCAATTTGCTGGAGACCTGCGCCATGCGAGAGTGGCGCTATCACGAGTGATGCATCTTCTTCGCTTGTTCCCGGCATGAGGTCCGCCATGTAGTTGACAGCTACGAAGCCGATCTGGCCATGAGACAGGACCACTGCTTTCGGCCGGCCGGTGGATCCGGATGTGAAGAACAGCCAGCAGGGATCATCGTAGTCGACGGGCGCATTCGGAGTTTGACTGCCCATATGGTCAGCTAGCAAGGTTTCATAGGAAACGCCAAAAGCGCTTTCGCCGATGCTGACAATGCCGCGTAACTTCGGATTTGCAGCCTTGACGGTTTGTGCTTGTTCTTCAAACTCTGCATCACAGAGCATCAGCTTGGCTTTGGACTTTTCGCACGTGTAGGCCGTCTCTGCAGGGGCTTGTCGAAAGTTGCAGGGTACCCAGATCGCTCCGAGGCGAAAGGCTGCGAGCATGATTTCGGTCATCTGATTGGAGTTTTGTGCCTGAACGAGAAGGCTGTCTCCCTTGGTGATGCCGAATCTGCTGCTTAGTGCCGCCGCGAGCGCTGAAACGCGTTTGTCGAGTTCCTGCCAGGTCCAGGTTTTGTCTTCCCAGATGATTGCAGCGCGATTGGGCCACCGAGCCGCGTTTTTGCTCAAGAAGTGCGCCAGATTGGCGACGCGGTTCGAGCAACGCTCTATCATTGGCTAAGTTCCCTTTATCCTACCCGCAGCGTTCCGAAACCTAGGCTGAGCGTCATGAGTTTGACAAGCAAGCAATGAAACGTTCCCCACACGCAAAAATCCATGCGAGGATGCGAGCTGTGTTTCGCAAAAAGATACCTTGAGCAGGAAATGAACGAACAAGAGACCTTCGACTGGGACGATGCGTATGCCAATGCTGCGCATATTCAAGATGCAGCCACCTATCCGCCGCGCTGGGCAAAGGACGCCAACCAATTTCGGGATTCCTGGCCCATTCAAGATATCGATGTGCCTTATGGTGACAGTGAACGCCAGAGGCTTGATGTTTTCAGTCCCGATGGCCCCTCGCGCGGTTTGGTGGTTTTGGTTCATGGTGGCTATTGGCTGCGTTTCGACAAATCCAGCTGGTCGCATCTTGCTGAAGGTTGCCTGAACCAGAACTGGGCCGTTTGTCTGCCGTCATATGACCTGGCACCTTTGGTGAGGATCGAAGAGATCACCTTGCAGATTGGTGATGCCATCAAGACTGCCGGCGGCCGTTTGGATGGGCCCATACGTCTTGTCGGTCATTCGGCCGGCGGTCATCTGGTGACACGGATGCTTTGTCCAGACACTCCGCTTTCTGCAGATACCCTTGGAAGAATTGAGAAAGTGGTCTCTATCAGCGGACTTCATGACCTTCGCCCGCTGAGGAAGACCGCGATGAATGCATCTTTCGATTTGTCGGAAGGTGACGCAGAAAGAGAAAGTCCGGCTCTCGTAAGACCCTTAAGGGAATGTCCTGTCGTCGCGTGGGTTGGAGAAGACGAACGCCCTGAATTTGTACGTCAATCTAAGCTACTGGCTCAGGCCTGGCCAACAGCAACTTGCCATGTTGAACCGGGGCGGCACCATTTCGACGTGATTGAAGACCTGATTAATCCGGATAGCGGATTGGTATCAGCTCTTTTGAAGGACTGACTTGGGAAGCGGGGAATACCGAATGCGCAGAGAAAGCGACAGTCTTGGGGAAATCGATGTCCCGGAAGACAAATATTGGGGTGCACAGACACAGCGCTCCATAGAGTATTTTTCGATTGGAACCGACCTCATGCCAATCGAGTTGGTGCACGCCTATGGGTACTTAAAAAAGGCGGCTGCGCTGACCAACATGGATCTCGGACTTCTGCGCGAAGATCTGGCAGACCTCATCGTCCAAGCCGCGGACGAAGTGACAGAAGGAAAGCTGGATGTCCACTTTCCCTTGCATGTCTGGATGACTGGCAGTGGCACCCAGACAAACATGAACGTGAATGAAGTCATTTCCAATCGCGCCATTGCCATTGCAGGTGGAGTTTTGGGGACAAAGGACCCGGTTCACCCCAACGATCACGTCAACATGTCCCAGTCATCAAATGACTCCTTTCCGGCTGCGATGCACATTGCGGCCGCTTTACAAGTGAAACAACGATTGCTGCCGGGCGTGAAACACCTCTACGACAGCCTTAAGGCCAAGTCAGTGGCTTGGGATGAAATTATTAAAATTGGGCGTACGCACATGCAGGATGCAACGCCCTTGACGCTTGGTCAGGAGTTTTCAGGTTACGCAGAATTGTTAAAGCAGGATACCGAGCGCATAGAATTTGCACTCAAGGACGTCTATGGGCTTGCGCTGGGCGGAACTGCTGTCGGGACGGGGATCAATACCCATCCAGACTTCGCTGTCGGGTCAGCTTCCAAGATTGCCGAATTGACAGGACTCCCTTTCTACACCGCGCCGAACAAGTTTGCGGTTCAAGGCAGTCACGATGCATTGGTTATGCTGAGCGGTGCTCTTCGCACGCTGGCAGTGTCGCTGTTCAAAATTGCAAATGACATTCGACTGCTTTCTTGCGGTCCGCGCTGCGGTTTATACGAGTTGATCATTCCGGCCAATGAACCGGGCTCATCCATAATGCCCGGGAAAGTCAATCCGACACAGTGCGAGGCCCTGGCCATGATTTCGGCCCAAGTCATGGCAAATGACGTCGCCACCGGGATTGGTGGTGCAAGTGGCTATTTGGAAATGAATGTCTATAAGCCGCTGATGATCAGCGCCATATTGCAATCAATTCGGATCATGGGGGATGGTTGTTCCAACTTCTCAAGTTTCCTTGTTGAAGGCCTTGAGCCAAATGAAAAGCGTATTCGTGAATACCTTGATCAGTCCTTGATGCTGGTGACAGCGTTGAGCCCTGTCATCGGCTATGACAAGGCAAGCCACGCGGCTCACCATGCCTTTGAAAATGACATCACTTTGAAGGAAGCCTGTTTGGCGCTGGGCTTTGTGCTTGAGGAGGAATTCGACAGTGTTGTCGACCCGGCGAAGATGCTCGGCCCTTCGTTATAGGCGGTTTTTAGCAGATTTTCGTAATGAGTTTTAGCGGAAGGACAAGAGCTGACGGTCTGGTCCTGTTGCCAGACGTCACGCGGAGATAAATCTCTCGGCAGTCAATTTGTTCTGCATGAGCATGTCACGCATGCGTGCCCGCGAAAGCTCTGTCTGGCCAGACTTGATTGCTTCCGCAACTCCAACGTGGTCATGCACGGAAACATGTTCTTTGCGTTCAACCTTGCGACCTGCCGAATAGGAAAAAATCAAGACGGCATAGATCAGATTTTGCAGCTGAGCGAGCATCATGTTGCCGCTGGCCTGCAGGATGGTCGCGTGAAAGGCGTAGTCTGCACCGATGACGTTTGTTTCATCGTTCATTTGCGTCAGGCTTTGCGCAGCTGCCAGTATCCTTGCCCGTTGTTCTGGACTGGCATGCTCAGCTGCCAGGGCTGCCGCTTCAGGTTCGAAAATGAGTCGCAGTTCCGTTGCTTCTGCAAAGATGCGCGCGGTCAACGGGCTTTCAGGGTCGTGCCATCGGATTACATCGGGATCCAACAGGTTCCAGTCCTCGAATGGACAAACCCTTGACCCGTAGCGACGTGCCGTTCGAACCAAGCCTTTGCCACATAGAACCTTGATGGCTTCTCTCACGACGGTCCTTGAAACGCCAAGAGAATCGACCAGCTCATCTTCCTTGGGCAGGACAGCACCGGTTTTATAGTAACCACGCGCAATCCGCTTTCCCAGATGTTCCACCGTGTCCTTCACCGCACCAGTCGGCAGGGAAGCCAGAGCCTTGTCAGGTAAGGCGAAAGAATGATGGGTTGCTTTGTTCATTTTATCAACTCAGGTGGTCGCGGCGCCGGAACCGGAAGTAGAACATGCTTGGCAACCGACGTCTTCAAATTCTGTTTTACAGGGGATTTGCGAGAAAAACTAGAAATATCAAGGAGTGATATGGCTTCAAAAAATAAAATTCACCGATAACTTACGTATTGCTGTGTTGTTTGCGGTGCGGCATTGTAAAATAACCTGATTGTAGGACAGATTTTTCATTGATAATCGACAATTTTGGTCCATTTCGTCGATAATTGCATGTTGATTTGTGGTGGGTTGCAGCAAAAGCCCACTAAAGAAAAATGATTTTGGCTGCTCAATATCCAACAAGTTTTTTGGAACTGAAGGCACTCAAATTCATTGCCTCTCGAAGTGCGGCAATCACGTCAACTTAAACTCGGCGGATCAGCAGAAATCGCGATGTGAAGCTTTAAGAAAGTCAAAAGCCGAGAAGTTCACTTGAGGTATCCAAAAGAATTCTTGCAAATACTAATATTGATTCGAATTCATCGTACCAAAGTGTGGGCTGTTTTTATTTACAATTGATTTTTATAGAATATTTAGGAAAATTGCCCAGGGTGAAATTTCGGTGCTTGTGTCTGTTTACGATCGTTTCAGTGGCGTTTTCGGCCTGGCCGGACGGGATGCGATCGGGATCAAACATCATGTGACGGGAAAACGGGCTGGGTTTCTTACTCCTTTTGAAGAGGATAATCGACGTTAGGTGTTGGCTGACCTTTGTCGATTGAGCAGACACCAGTTCCGATAGTCGAGGTGGGCATTTTGAGTTTGAGCGGCAGTTCGACGTTGCCATACACTCCCAAGGAGATGGGCCGCGCAAGTCTGTCTCGCACTTTCATTTTTTATACGCTTGGATTGTTTGCTCTTCTGGGGGTGCTGTTCATCGGCATCTTGACAAAGATTACCTGGGATTCGTCGCACGCACGCGCGATCCGCGTCACGGAAGCCTTTTTTCAAGCAACGAAACGTCCCTTTGAGCGCGCAATCTGGACGGTCAATGCAGATGCGACCCTTCAGTTGATACGTGGCCTGGAGAGTCTTGAAGTCATCGAAAAAGTATGGGTTGAAACACCCGACACAGGAAATTTCGGTGAGCCGTTGACTGGCCCGCGCGCAGAAGAAGCTCTCAGCTACACCCTAAATTCACCCAGCACAATTCTGCACAAGGATGCAATCGGGCAGGTCTTTATCCTGATCGACCGAAACACGATTTCCTACGAAATTGCTTCGACTGTGGGTTTCATTGTTACAGCGATCGTTGTCTATATTTTGCTGCTGGCAATCGTGATCCGAACAGTTTTCAAACGGCTGATCGGTCAACCCTTGTCAGACATCGTCAACTATCTGTCGACACCGCGATTGATCGAAGACCCGCCAAAGGCAGAACTTATGCCGGGCCGGGCAGACGAGATTGGAATTCTCTCCGCAAGCCTCCAGTCGATGGTTCAACGGCGACACATGGATTTGCAAAAAATTCAAGAATATCAAACCAATCTCGAAGACTTGGTGGCCCATCGCACGGAGCAGCTGAAACTCGTTCAGGAAGAATTGATTCAGGCCGATAATCTGGCAGCACTCGGGGCGCTTGTCGCCGGGGTTTCGCATGAATTGAATACTCCGCTTGGCAACGCGCTTATGGCGGCCACGACAATCAAGGATTCAACCCGGCTCCTGACCACCGAACTTGACCAACAGAGCCTGAGCAAAGAGGCTCTTGAAAAAGAAATTGGTCGAATTTCCGATACGGCGGACATCATTGATAAGACGCTCGGGCGAGCGCGCGACCTGGTCGGCAACTTTCGACAGGTCGCCGTTGACAGGCAAAGTGAAAAGAAACGCGCCTTCAGTTTTGATCACATCATTCGCGAAACGCTTGCCACGCTTCAGCCGACTTTGAAGAAGACGCCGTTTGAGGTCCAACTTGACCTGAATGCAGATGGCGTGATCGACAGTTACCCTGGTGCCGTCAGCCAGCTGGTTTCCAATCTGGTCGAAAACGCCCTGAAGCATGGATACGAGGATCGTACAGAAGGGGTTGTCAGACTGTCTTCGCGTTTGGAAACCGTCCCGCCGATTTCCGGTGGTGAACCAAGCCAGATGAAGATTGTTTTCAAATGCAAAGACGATGGTGTCGGGATACCTGAAAAGAACCTGAAAAAGGTTTTCGAGCCATTCTTTACAACCAAGTTCGGCAAAGGTGGATCCGGGTTGGGAATGGCCATTTGCTATCAACTGGTGACGGAAGCCCTTAACGGGACGATCTCGGTCGTATCCAAGGTGGGGTCGGGAACCGAGTTTACGATCGAATTCCCGGTCGTCGCTCCTGCCGATACCAAGCAACCTGCCAGAAGCAAGGCGCAGTGAGATGGTGATGGATTTTCTTGCTCCTTCGAAACCTGAAGCCATCAAGAGTACCAAGGCTCCCTGGAAGATTCTCATCGTTGACGATGATCCCGATGTACACGAGGTGACGAAGATTGCCGTCGCAGGGTGCGTCTTCGAGGGGCGCTCATTTGAGTTGCTGCATGCTCTTTCGGCACAGGAGGCACAGGAAATACTCAAAACCAGCGATGATATCGCTGTTGCGCTTGTTGACGTCGTTATGGAAAGCGACACTGCCGGGCTTGGATTGGTCAGCTGGATTCGGTCTGAACTTGGAAATCACTTCACGCGTCTGATCCTTCGGACGGGCCAGCCCGGTTACGCGCCGCAAACCGATGTGATCATGAAATTCGATATCGATGGCTATGCAGAAAAGGCAGAGTTGTCTCGGACAAAATTGCTTACAGCAATCATCACGGCCTTGCGTGGCTACAAGCTGGTTATGTCGCTTGAAACCAATAGGCGCAAACTCAAACAGCTAAACGGTCATTTTGCTGAAATTGTTCAGAAAAACGCGCTGAGTGAATTTGCAACAGCTGTCTTGCACCAGTTGACCGACCTTCTGGACCATCCGGTCGATTTGCTGCTCTGCGGTCAAGATACTTTGCCGGACCAAAAAAACGCTGACAGATCCAACATACGGGTTCTCGCTGCGACAGGTGGACTTCAGGAAAAAACGGATCTTCCAATAGAAGTCCTCGGGGAAGATGCCGTCCGCGGAGCAGTCAATTCATGTATCGAGACACGAGAACCCGTCTCAGGACCGAATGGTCTTGCGATGCCCCTCATCACGCGCAACGGTATGACCGGTGCGCTCTACCTTGCCATGAGCGATGTTGAGCTTGAAGAGAGTGTCGGGACAGAGCTTATGCAGCTCTTTGTCTCCAACGTCGCACTCGGTTACGAGAAAACCGGGTTGCTGGAGCATATCCGGAATTTGGCCTTTGTCGACCGCGTCACCGGACTTTCAACGTTTTCCGGGTTCATTGAGACCTTTCAACGACATGCCTCCAATCAAATACCGCTTCTCGTGGTTCATTGTGACATCCAGCGTTTTCGGGTGGTTGTGGATGGCATCGGCGATGAAAGGGCAGGTGGGGTTTTGAAACGGACCGGCCATCGGCTGTCACAGATTTTCCCCGATGCCCTGACGATCGCGCGCAAGGAGAAGGACGAGTTCCTTGTCCTTCTTAAAGGTGGTGAGGCCAATGACATCCAGAGCATTGTGACGCGGGTGGAGGATGCGTTTCAGGAACCCATCACTCTGGACGACAACCAGATCAATCTGCGCATGCGTCTTGGGTTTGCCTCAAGCGAAGACAGTGCTCACGGTGCCGAAGAATTGGTGCGCTTTGCCTCGATTGCACTCAACGATGTCCGCCAGAAAGGCATGACCAATCATTCCGTTTTTCATCCGTTGATGCAGGAAGCTGCCTTTGAGCGTTTGCGACTGGCATCCATGCTGACAGGCAGTGCCAATCAGACAGAATTCCATCTTCATTATCAGCCAATCATGCGCGCCGGGGATGACAGCATCGCGTCATTCGAAGCGTTGATGCGCTTCAAGACACCGGCAGGCAATTTCCTGAACACCGCTCGGATGATTGAAGCAGCTGAGGCCAGTGGTTCGATCACTGAAATCGGTGCCTGGATGTTCAAGTCGGCATTTTCCGAATTCCGGAAACTGTCCGTGGCCGGAGATGATATTCGCCTGAACGTCAATTTGTCGCCCAAGCAGGTTCAAACAAACCGAATTTACAAGGACATTGAGGACGCTGCCTCGGCTGCGGATTTGCAGTTGCATCGATTGGTCTTCGAAGTTACCGAAGGCCTCTTTTTAAGCAACGACCAGGTTACCCTGTCACTTTTGACGTGGCTGCGAAACAAGGGAGCCAAGGTCGTTATTGATGATTTCGGAACAGGGTATTCCTCGTTCAGCTATTTGCGCAAACTGCCCGTCGACGGCATCAAGATAGACCGAAGTTTTATCTCCAATATGGATCAGGATGCTGACGCTCTGGCAGTGGTGAAGTCAATCATTGCTGTCGCAAAGGCAATGAACTTGGAAGTGACTGCAGAAGGCGTCGAAACGACCGGGCAGCGCAAAATCATGCAGGAACTCGACTGTGACTACCTGCAAGGCTTTCTTTATTCAAAGCCTCAAAGCAGTGACGATTTATTGAAGTTCATTCGGCAATCTTCTGTCTCTGGCGGCACATTTCAATAGTGAGGCTCGATTTCAGGGTTGCTCGCAGCTTGTATTTCCGCTCCGAGATTTTTGTTTTGAAGCAGTTGATGCCGTGCCAATGCGTCAACCACAGCCGTAACGGTATGGGCATGTGAGCGACTGTTGTTCAAGATTTTCGACATAAGCGATTGAAAGTCAGGGTGAAACACGCTCTGATACCAACAATGCAAGAGCTTGCTTCGTTGTCGCTTCGCGCAACGTTCCATAAGCACTCATCGCAGTAACAACGCATAACTTGAGGAGAAATCATATGGATATGAGCGGTTCTCATAGGATCCCAGCCTCCCGTTTGGTTGTTTGGTCTGCGTTGAATGACGCTGATGTTTTGCGTTTGTGCATACCTGGTTGTGAAGTTCTTGAGCGGGTTTCGGCTGATGAGCTGACGGCGTCAGTTACGTCGAAGATTGGTCCTGTCAAGGCGAAGTTCAAAGGTTCTGTGACGTTTGAGAATGTTGTTTCGCCTGAGAGTTACACGATTGTTGGCGAGGGCAAGGGAGGAGTTGCCGGGTTTGCCAAGGGGTCTGCGGACATTCGTCTGGTTGAAGATGGCGATGCGACGGTTTTGAGTTACGAGGCGAAGGCTCAGGTTGGCGGCAAGTTGGCTCAGCTTGGCAGCCGTTTGATTGATTCCACGGCGCGCAAGATGGCGGAGGAGTTTTTCTCCCGGTTTACCGAGCAGGTTGGGGGCTCAGCGGCGGCGGTGTCCGAGGTGTCTTCGGATACGGGTCTTGCGGCTGATCTTGATGAAGGTGTTGCCGAGGAGGCGAAGCGGATCGCGCTTGAAGAGGCGCCGGGCGAGGTTCTTCATGCGATTGGCGAGGCGGAGCACAAGGTTGAGGAGGGTCTTCACAAGGCAGAGGAGAATTTGGAGGATGCTGCGGGTCGGAATGCGTTTGGCGGACCGATGGTGTGGGGTCTTTTGCTGCTTGGGGCGCTGATTGTTGTTCTTGCGCTTGCCAGTTGACCCTTTGGCGACAGATTTGGAATGATCCGGTTCTGGTGGCGTTTGCTGTCAGGACCCACAGAACACGGTGTTAAACCGGCTATTTGGGCTTTGGCTCGAGAGGTTCCATGAGGGAGAGAGATTTATGTCGAAAGTATCTTTGGTATTGAACGGGAAGACCGTTTCGTCCGAGGTCGAGGACCGGACGTTGCTTGTGTCTTTGATCCGGGATGTTCGGGGGCTGACGGGAACGCATGTTGGCTGTGACACGTCGCAATGCGGGGCGTGTGTTGTGCATGTTGACGGCAAGGCGGTGAAGTCCTGCACGATGCTTGCGGCCCAGGCGGATGGCAGTGAGGTGGTGACGCTTGAGGGGATTGGCAGTGCGGATGCGCTTCATCCTGTGCAGGCAGCGTTCCGGGAGCATCACGGTCTTCAGTGCGGATTTTGCACACCTGGGATG
Organism: Labrenzia sp. THAF82; assembly: GCF_009363435.1. Taxonomy (GTDB): domain Bacteria; phylum Pseudomonadota; class Alphaproteobacteria; order Rhizobiales; family Stappiaceae; genus Roseibium; species Roseibium porphyridii. The sequence continues at coordinate 3,351,747 of NZ_CP045354.1, forward strand.
ATCATGAGTGCGGTTGACATGATCAACCGTCACGGTGCGGGCAATCTTGATGAGGCAACGATCCGGCACGAGCTGGAAGGCAACATCTGCCGTTGCACCGGTTATCAGAACATCGTCAAGGCGATCAAGGCGGCGTCCGACCAGATGGCGGGCATGGCGCAGGCGGCCGAGTGAGGGCCCGGTTTTAAGGACATGACGGATTTAAGGGTCTGATGCGCGTGTGTTGTTCGCGCAAGGGCCTGATGAGGGTCAGGTGGGACGCAGTTGATCTGCCGGAGGGAGCCGGCAGCAGCGGTTCGAAGCCGACCTTTGAGACGAAACGGGCCGGGCAGACCGGTCGGAGGAGACCATCCGGAGTTTTTTTGATCCGGAGCAGTATTTGGGAGAGAGACGATGGCAGTTGAAGGGATTGGCGCCCGGGCTCTGCGCAAGGAGGACAAGCGCTTCATCACGGGCCGTGGCCGTTATACGGATGACATGGCGATGCCGGGCATGGGCTATGCGGCCTTTGTGCGCTCGCCGCATGCCCATGCGAAGGTCACGGGGATCGATGCCAGTGCGGCTCTTTCGATGCCGGGTGTTGATGCGGTTCTGACGGGCGATCAGCTTGTGGGCGACGGTGTTGGCAATCTGATCTGCGGGTGGATGATCCATTCCAAGGACGGCACGCCGATGAAGATGGGCGGCTGGCGGGCGCTTGAGCCTGAGATTGTGCGCCATGTCGGTCAGGCTGTTGCGGTCGTGATTGCGGACACGCAGGCCGAGGCGCGGGATGCTGCCGATGCCGTGGTTGTCGATTATGAGGAGCTTCCTGCGGTTGTCGATCCGCTTGCAGCCCTTGAGGCGGGCGCGCCGCAGATCCATCCGGAAGCGGAAGGCAATCTGATCTACGACTGGGAGATCGGGGATGCGGGAGCGACCGACGAGGCGTTTGGCCGTGCTGCGCATGTGACGCGGATGGAGATCCACAACAACCGCCTTGTTCCGAACGCGATGGAGCCGCGGGCCGCGCTTGCCGGCTATGATGCTGCCGAGGAGCATTATACGCTCTATACGACGTCCCAGAATCCGCATGTTGCGCGTCTGGTCCTGTCGGCGTTCTATAACATTGCGCCGGAACACAAGCTGCGGGTGATTGCACCGGATGTGGGCGGCGGCTTCGGCTCGAAGATCTATATCTATCCGGAAGAGATGGTGTGCCTTTGGGCGTCGAAGCGCGTCGGCCGGCCTGTGAAATGGGTATCGGACCGCACGGAAGCGTTCCTGACGGATGCCCATGGCCGCGATCACCGCTCGGAAGCCGAGCTTGCGCTGGATGCGGACAACAAGATCATCGGGCTTCGGGTGAAGACGGTTGCCAATCTGGGCGCCTACATGTCGCTGTTCTCGTCGTCGGTCCCGACCTATCTCTATGCAACGCTGTTGTCGGGGCAATACGACATCCCTGCGATCCATGCGAATGTGAAAACGGTCTATACCAACACGACGCCGGTGGATGCCTATCGCGGTGCCGGACGTCCTGAGGCGACCTATCTGCTTGAGCGGATCATGGAGACTGCGGCGCGCGAGGTTGGCTTGTCGCCGGCAGAGTTCCGCCGCAAGAACTTCATTCGCTCGTTCCCGCATCAGACGCCGGTGATCATGTGCTACGACGCGGGCGATTATGATGCGACGCTGGATGCGGCGCTGAAGGCGGCCGATTATGACGGGTTTGCCGCGCGCAAGGCGGAAGCGGCCGCGCGGGGCAAGCTGCGCGGGATCGGCCTGTCCTGTTACATCGAAGCCTGCGGGATTGCGCCGTCAGCGGCGGTCGGGTCTCTTGGTGCCGGTGTCGGTCTTTGGGAATCTGCCGAGGTTCGTGTGAACCCGGTGGGGACGGTCGAGGTTCTGACCGGTTCTCACAGTCATGGCCAGGGCCATGAGACGACCTTCGCGCAGCTGATCAGCGAGCGGTTCGGTCTGGACAGCGATGCGGTTGCGATCGTGCACGGGGATACGGACAAGGTCCAGTTCGGCATGGGCACCTACGGGTCCCGCTCGGGCGCGGTCGGCATGTCGGCTGTTGTGAAGGCGCTGGACAAGGTCGAGGCGAAGGCGAAGAAGATCGCGGCCCACCTGATGGAGGCCTCGGAAGGGGACATCCAGATCGAGGGCGGCGAGCTGAAAGTGGCCGGGACGGACAAGAAGCTGAGCTTCACGGAGGTGGCGCTTGCGGCCTATACGGCGCACAACCTGCCAGAGGGCATGGAGCCGGGGCTGAAGGAGGGGGCGTTCTACGACCCGACCAACTTCACCTTCCCGGCCGGGACCTATGTGTGCGAGGTCGAGGTGGATCCGGAGACGGGCCAGACGGAGGTTGTGAGCTTTGTGGCTGCGGACGACTTCGGCAACATCATCAATCCGATGATCGTGGAAGGTCAGGTGCATGGCGGCATCACGCAAGGCATTGGCCAGGCGCTGCTTGAGAATGCGGCCTATGACGAGAGCGGTCAGCTTCTGACGGCCTCCTACATGGACTACACGATGCCGCGTGCGGATGATGTTCCGTCCTATCAGCTGTCGACCCATGTGACGGCGTGCCCCGGCAATCCGCTCGGCATGAAGGGCTGCGGGGAGGCCGGAGCGATCGGGTCTCCGCCTGCGGTGATCAATGCGATCACGGATGCGATTGGCAGCAATGCCCTGTCGATGCCGGCCTCTCCGGAGAAGGTGTGGACGCTGTGCCAGGCTGGCCTGAGGCAGGCAGCCGAATAGGATTTGAGACGATGCGCGGGCGGTGTGGCCGCCCGCATTGGACCTGATGTCATTGGACACTTGAGATTTGGGGGAGACCCAACATGTATGAGACAACCTATCACCGTGCCGGTTCCGTGTCGGAGGCTGCCGAGAAGATGGCGGCGGCAGAGGACGGCAAGATCCTGGGTGGCGGTCAGACGCTTTTGCCGACGATGAAGCAGCGTCTTGCGGCGCCGTCGGACCTTGTTGACGTGACGAAGATTGCGGAGATGCAGGGCATTTGCGAAGGCGAGGGCACCATCGTGATCGGGGCGGCAACGACCCATGCGGAGGTGGCTGCATCGGATCTTGTGCGGCAGAAGCTGCCCGGTCTTGCGGCCCTTGCCGGAGGCATCGGCGATCCGGCGGTCCGTCACATGGGAACGCTTGGCGGTTCGATTGCCAACAACGACCCGGCGGCGGACTATCCGGCGGCCTTGCTCGGGCTTGGTGCGGCGGTGACGACCAGCAAGCGGACCATTGCGGCTGGGGAGTTCTTCACCGGCATGTTCGATACGGCGCTGGATGAGGATGAGGTGGTCGTGTCGGTGGCCTTCCCGCTGGCGGCAAAGTCGGCTTATGCCAAATACCCGAACCCTGCCTCGCGCTATGCCATGGCGGGCGTGTTTGTGGCCAAGGGCGCAGACGGATCGGTAAAGGTGGCGGTGACGGGCGCCGGGCAGAACGGCGTCTTCCGGATGAGCGACATGGAAGCGGCCCTGGCCGGCAACTGGTCATCGGACGCAGTTGCCGGAATTGCACCCGAACCAGGAGATATGCTCTCAGACCTCCACGGATCCGCAAACTACCGAGCAAACCTCGTGACCGTCATGGCCAAAAAAGCCGTAAATAAAGCACAGTGAACGAATAGTTTTATGACTACTTTACGGGGCCCGGCTTTAATACAGTCGGGCCTAGTTACAAATATTTAAATTTTTAGAGAAAGTTAACTTCGCTTTATTTGCGGAGCCGAAAAACATTGTGTGATATGGAACACCTTATTCGTGCCATCCGGATGCCAATATTGTTGAGACATAATTCGTCTCAAGAGGGCTTTAGATTCTGGCAATCCGGTTGTGGTTACGTCCTGCCTTGCAAGACTTGTCGGCAAGGTGGTTCATGACGGTGCTTGAATGTGAATTCCTGATCAAAAGCAACGGTTCCGAGGGCTAAATGGTGGGCGTAAAACAAAACAACGCGAAAGCGGTGGTTGGCCGGAACAATCCGGTAACAAAGGCATTTCGTCCCGTCAAATCCGCCTTCTGGGGCGTTGCGATCGTCAGTTTCGTCATAAATATCTTGATGCTCACCGGGCCGGTGTTCATGCTTCAGGTGTATGACCGGGTGCTGGCAAGCGGTTCCGTCCCGACGCTCGTCGTCATCGGGGTTCTGGCCATTGTGCTCTACCTCTTTTATGGCCTCCTAGAGGGCGTTCGGAGCCGTATCCTGTCTCGTCTAGGCCAAAGGGTCGACGCGCGCCTGAGCGGGATTGTCTACAGAGTTTCCAATTCACTGCCTGTCAGGCTTGGAAAAAAGGCCGCCAAACTTCGCCCTGTTCAAGATTTGGATACCGTTCGACAGTTTCTGTCCGGTCCGGGTCCGGCTGCTATCTTCGATATTCCCTGGCTGCCACTTTATCTTGGCATCGTTTTTCTGTTTCACCCTCTTCTGGGTATCGTGGGCGCTGCCGGTGCGCTGATCATCACCATTTTGATTGGCTTGAACGAGCTTATGTCACGCGGCCCTTCGGAGGAGGCTGCCGGTCAGGCTGGAAAGCGGTCGGCTGAGGTCGAGATCGGTCAGCGGAACTCCGAAGTTGTCACAGCGATGGGAATGCAGAGCGCTCTGACATCGAAATGGGATGATCAGAACAACGAATATCTGTCGACACAGCGCCGTGCTGCGGATCGAACAGGTGTTTTCGGAACGGCGATCAAGACGATTAGGTTTGTTCTGCAGTCTGCGATATTGGGTGTCGGAGCCTGGCTTGCGATTCAACAGGAAATCACCCCAGGTGTCATGATTGCGGCCTCAATCATGACGTCCCGTGCGTTGTCGCCGATTGAACAGGCGGTTGCTCAATGGCGTGGGTTTGTCGCAAGCAGACAGGCGTTGAAACGCCTGCGGGAAGTCTTGCTGATTGCAGATGACGAACCTGAAAAGATGGATTTGCCGATTCCGACGCAAAAACTCACGGCAGAACAGGTCTTCTGCGGCCCGTTTGGTGAAGCCATGCCGTTTGTCCAAAATGTTTCACTTGAACTGTCCGCAGGTGACGGACTTGGAATCATCGGGCCTTCAGGCTCGGGCAAATCGACATTTGCACGCGCTCTTGTCGGGGCGACGCCATCCCTCAAAGGCGTCATCCGCTTTGACGGTTCAGAACTTGGTCAATGGCCGAGTGCGAAACGAGGCGATTTCATCGGCTATCTGCCACAGGATCTCCAGCTTTTTGATGGAACGATCGCAGATAACATCGCGCGCTTTGGTGCCGAGGCTTCGTCTGAAAAGATTATCGAAGCAGCCAAACTGGCAGATGTGCATGATCTGATCGTGAGCCTGCCAGAAGGCTATAACACCGTCATCGGGCGCAGCGGACGGTTGCTTTCTGCCGGACAAAGACAACGCATTGCGCTTGCGCGGGCGCTTTACGGAAACCCGTTCCTTGTGGTGCTCGACGAGCCGAATTCCAATCTCGACGCTGAAGGTGAGGGCGCTTTGACCAATGCCATCAAGGCGATGCGTGACAAGGGCTCGATTGTGGTTGTTATCGCGCATCGACCGAGTGCCATCGCGACGGTCGATAAGATTTTGTGCCTCAAGGAAGGCAAGATGGTCGGCTTCGGCCCCAAGGAAGACGTACTTAGACAAGTTGTGCAACCGGTTCCGCGCGTGCAGACCGGTATGGCTCCGGGACGGTGATCAATGGCTAATCAGAAAATCAATCAAACGACCGGAAACGCCCTGTCAGGCAATGCGGATGACATGTTGCGCAAAACAGTTCGCAATCATCTGCTGTTTGCCTTGTTCGTTGCGATCTTCGTGGTGGGGGGCATCGGAGCCTGGGCTACTTTTACCGAGATATCCGGCGCCGTTGTTTCTTCAGGAACCATTGTGGTTGAGAGCAATACCAAACAGGTCCAGCATCGTGAGGGTGGTATTGTTCGTCAGATCACGGTCAAGGATGGCGACATGGTCGAGGCTGGAGAACTTCTTCTCAGGCTGGACGATACCGTTACCCGCGCCAATCTGGCGGTGATCACCAAACAGCTGACGGAATTGACGGCGCAGGAGCTTCGCCTTGAGGCTGAGCGAGACGACAAAACCACAATCGACTGGCCGGAGGATCGCAAGGACAAGGTCGGCGATATTGAGCGCGGACAGCAGCTGCTTCTACAGGCAAGGCAGAATTCAAAGGAAGGCAGGAAAAACCAGCTTGAGGAGCAGATCCGGCAATTCAACAAGCAGACCCAGGGCTTGCAAGCCCAGGTCACGGCCAAGGATTCTGAAATTGAGCTGATTGATGAGGAACTCGGGGACCTTGACGGCCTTTTGAACAAGCAACTCGTCTCCAAGAGCCGCGTTACAGCGCTTCGAAGGGAAAAGGCCCGTCTTGCAGGCGAATACGGAGACCTGATCGCGCAGATCGCGCGAACTAAGGAATCAATCAGTGAGCGCCGCATCCAGATCCTGCAAATTGAGGAATCCTATCGTGCCGAGGTTCTGGAGCAGCTTCAGGAAGTACGTTCGCGCATTGCACAGCTGGAAGAGCAGAAGATCGCCGCTGAGGACGAACTCACCCGCGTTGCAATCATGGCGCCTATCAACGGCTTTGTACATCAGCTGTCAGTCCATACAATCGGCGGCGTGATCGCGCCGGGCGAGACCGTCATGCAGATCGTGCCGAGGGAAGATCAGTTGCTGGTTGAAGCGCAGGTTCGCCCTGTTGATATTGACCAGATGGCACCGGGACAAAGTGCAAGAGTACGCTTTCCGAGCTTTGACCAGAGAACCACGCCCGAGCTGAATGCGGAGCTTCTGACAGTGTCTGCTGACCTGACAGAGGATGAGCGCACAGGCAACAGCTACTACGTTGCAAGGATGGTGATTGACGACAAGGAACTGGATAAGCTCGGTACCCAGACGCTGGTTCCGGGAATGCCGGTTGAAACTTTCCTGCAAACAGGGGATCGGACTGTGCTGAGCTATCTGGTGAAACCGATTACAGACCAGATCGCCCACGCGATGCGCGAACGCTGATCCGACGTTTCAGAGTTTCAAGATTGGAACCATTGTGCCGGCTGTCTCGCCCAAAGCGTGCGGTGGCCGGACAATCAATGCACCGGATTGTGCGAGCAGGTTCAACATGGAACTGTCTTGTTTTGAAAAAGGTGTGGCAACCGCGCGGCCATTTTCGTCTTCAGACAAAGCTGCGCGGACATAGTCCTGCCTTCGGTCATTCTCTGGCAGGTCTGCGCCAAGTATAGCCTGTTGCGGCCTGGTTTGGTTCGGATTTTGACCAAGCATGGCCTGCAACAACGGTTTCAGGAACAAAAGTCCACACACCAGGCTGGAGACAGGATTGCCAGGGAGCCCGAGGACTTTTGTCTTGCCGAGGCGCCCGGCCATCAAGGGTTTTCCTGGTCGCATGGCGATGCGCCAGAAGGCCAAATCCATGCCTTCCTGGCCTAGGACATCCTGAACCAAATCATGGTCACCGACCGATGCTCCGCCAAGAGTGACGAGAATGTCCGCCTTGGCGTCCAGTGCCCTGCGTACATGTGTTGCCAGTTCAATCGGGTCGTCTCGTGAAATGCCGAGATCAAGGGGTGAGCCGCCGCAATCTTCGACCAGTGCGGCGATGCCAGCGTGATTTGAAGCGATGATCTGATCCGGGCCAGGATCCTGACCCGGGCGCACCAGTTCATCACCTGTTGCCAGTATCGCGACAACGGGTTTGCGGATGACAGGCACCTTCTCGTGGTTCATCGCTGCTGCCAGCGCAAGGTGCCGGTATGTGAGGCACAAAGGAGGAGACAACAAGACCTCACCCTTGGAAAAATCGAGGCCTGCTGGCCGAACGAAGGCCGATTTCTGCGGCAGTTCAAGCACAGTAATTCTGTTGCCTGTTCTTTCCGCATTTTCCTGAATGAGAATGGTGTCGGTTCCTTCAGGAACCGGTGCACCGGTAAAAATCCGCACGGCCTGGCCGCTCTGCACATTTCCGGTGAAACCGTGTCCAGCAGGCGCTTCCCCAATCACCTCAAGGACGGTCTTGTCGCTGGAGAGGTCGCTGTGACGGACGGCGTATCCATCCATGGCGGAAGCGGCAAAGGGGGGCTGATTTCGCGTGGAGACAAGAGGCTCGGCAAGAAAACGACCGTTTGCCTGATCGAGTGGAGTCTGAACAGTTTCTCTTGGTTCGACACCTTCGAGTAGGTTTTCAAGGGCCTCCGAGACGGGCATGAGGCTCATCAGGTGCCACCTTCGCTGCCGTCTTTTTCCAGCGTCCAATGACCCGACTTGCCACCGGCCTTTTCCACCAATCTGATATCTCCAATTACCATTCCCCGGTCGACTGCCTTGGCCATGTCGTAAATGGTCAGGCAGGTAACCGAGCAAGCGGTCAGAGCTTCCATCTCGACGCCGGTTTGTCCGCTGACTTTTGTTGTCGCTGTCACAAGAAGACCGGGCAGTTCTTCATCGACTTCGATATCAACAGCAACTTTGGACAACATCAGGGGATGACAAAGCGGCACGAGATCGTGAGTCTTTTTCGCAGCCATGATCCCGGCGACACGCGCTGTGCCGATCACATCACCTTTTTTGGCATTGCCAGATCGAATGAGTGCGAGCGTTTCGGCGCGCATGGTCACGCTTCCGCGCGCCACGGCAATTCTGTGGGTGCTTTCCTTGGTCGAGACATCCACCATGTTGGCTGCACCGGCCTCGTCCAGGTGCGTCAGTTTCGGGTCGTGACTGCTCATGGCCGGATCAAACCGCTTTTGACAGGGGTGAACGTTGGAGGAGGTCTTTTGTCGCTTGGGTCACATCATCCTGGCGCATCAGGCTTTCGCCGATCAGGAAAGTCGAAATCGCTACCTTGTTCATTCGGGCGAGATCATCAGAAGTGAACAACCCGGATTCGCCAACCACGATCCGGTCGTCCGGCACCTGTGGTGCCAGAGCCTCGCTGGTTTCAAGTTTTGTTTCGAAAGTCTTGAGGTTTCGGTTGTTGATACCGACCAGACGAGAAGTAAGCTTGAGCGCTCGTTCCAACTCCTCGGCATTGTGCACTTCAAGAAGAACATCCATGCCAAGTTCGAATGCTGTGTCTTCGAGCGCTTTTGCCGTTTCGTCATCGACCGACGCCAGAATGACTAGGATACAATCACCGCCCCAGGCCCGGGCTTCGTGGACCTGGTAGGTGTCGTACAAAAAGTCCTTGCGCAGCGCGGGCAGGGAAACAGCCGAGCGCGCAGCAGTCAAGAATTCCGGTTTTCCCTGAAATGACGGGGTGTCAGTCAGAACTGACAGGCAGGCTGCCCCGCCGTCTTCATATGCTTTCGCAAGTGCTGGCGGATCAAAGTCGGCACGAATGAGACCCTTGGAGGGACTGGCCTTCTTTATTTCTGCAATCAGGGCATAGTCGCCAGCCGAGTGCCTGGTTTCGATCGCCTTCAAAAAGCCCCGCGGGGCCTCGATGTCAGCGCAGCGTGCCTTCAGGTCAGCCAGGGAGACATGGGCCTTGGCTGCTGCGATTTCTTCGCGTTTGTAGGCTTCAATTTTTTGCAGGATATCGGCCATGATTTACCCGTTTGAAGCAGCAACCAGCTTTTCAAGTGTGTCGGCCGCTGTGCCGCTGTCGATGGATTCTGCTGCCATATCGGCACCCTGTTTGAGATCATCGACCTTGTCAGCAACTATCAGGGAGGCAGCAGCATTAAAAAGAACTATGTCGCGATATGCATTTTTTGCACCCGCCAGCACCTCGCGTAGAGCCCTGGCATTTTCGGCTGGCAGACCACCTTTGAGATCTTCCATTCTTGCGATTGGCAAACCTGCATCTTCCGGAGAAATCTCAAAAGACCGGACACTTCCCGCCTTGAGTTCACTGACAAACGTCTTGCCGGTGGTGGTGATCTCGTCCATCCCGTCCGAGCCGTGAACGACCCATGCCTTTTCCGAGCCGAGTTCGTTCAGGGACTGTGCGACAGGTTCAACCCATTTGTGCGCAAATACACCGACCATTTGGCGATTGACGCCCGCGGGGTTCGACAAAGGACCAAGCAAGTTGAAGATCGTTCTTGTTCCAAGTTCCATGCGGGTAGGACCCACATGTTTCATCGCTGCATGATGAAGCGGCGCGAACATGAAGCCTATGCCAGCCTTGCGAATGCACTCTGAGATCTGTTCAGGCGCAATGTCGATATTCACGCCGAGTTCTGAAAGCGCTTCGGCAGCACCGGACTTGGAGGAAAGGGACCGGTTCCCGTGCTTGGCAACCGGCACGCCGCAACCGGCCACAACAATCGCCGTGCACGTTGAGATGTTGTAACTTCCGGAACTGTCACCACCTGTGCCAACGATATCTATGGCATTGTCTGGCGCATTGACGGGCAGCATCTTGGCGCGCATCGTCGCAACCGCACCTGTAACTTCGGCAATGCTTTCACCGCGTACGCGGAGTGCCATCAGGAAACCACCCAATTGGGAAGGTGTGGCGGATCCGGAGAGGATGACTTCAAAGGCCTCGCGTGCGTCTTTTGGGCTCAGTGTTTCGCCGTCAGCCACACTTGCGATGATGTCCTTGAAATTGGTCATGTCGTCAAATCCGCCAGTGCCGAAAGTCAGTGCTGCTGCTGCGTCAGTCCGATCACCTGGGAAATTCCGACATTGTTGATTTCAACGCCCGACTTTCTTTCCTGATCGGAGATGAACTGACCTAACAGCGTTTCCTGGATCTGCTGCGACAGCTGAGAACCGAGTGCTGCAGCTTCCGGTGAATCGGCCTCAAGCTCCGGGCGAGACGTTGCCGTGACTTTCAAGACCACCCGGCTATTGCCATCCGCCGAAGCTGTGGTTGCAGCACTTCCTTCTGGTCCATTGAACACAGCCGTGATTGCTTCCTGCCCCAGATCTCCCAACGGGTTGTTTCGTCTGAGGTCATCTGCTGTCTTGACCTCAAGCCCCATTTCCGTGGCAAGGTTTGCCAGAGGTGTTCCGCTTTCAGCCTTCGCGAGAGACGCATCGGCAGCTTCACCAAGCCGCTTTGCCATCTCATCCCGTTTCCAGCTGGCAATGGCGTCTTCTCGGACTTCATCAAGCGTTCTATCGCGCGCAGGAATAACCTTTGTGACTTCGTACCAAAGGAAACCCTGGTTTCCGAGCTGGATGACGTCGTTTTCAATGCCGATGTCACTGTCGAATGCACCGGACACGAGGCCGTCAGTTTCGGTCAACTCCACTGTTGAACCTGACATGGACAGGCCACTGGCATCGAAGGCTTCAGGAGACTTCACCTGAAGCGAGAAACGCTCTCCGACTTCGTCTAGCAGTGCGCCACCTGCGCGGGCATCTTCGATTTCATCTAGGAGGTCCAGAATTTCACGCTCAGCCTGTTCTGATGCCAGCTCTGTGACAATGGTGTCACGAACTTCTTCGAAGGGCTGCACGTCTTCCGGCAGAATTTCTTCAACGTTCAGCACAACTGTCGAGAACCGACCGTCGACTGCGCCACTCGTTTCTCCTTCTGCAAGAGAAAAGGCAGTATCGCCGAGCGTTTCGTCCAGAAAGTCAGCTCTGGCCATTTCACCAAGGGAAACATCGTTGTTCGTCAGATTGCGCTCAGTCATGAGATCGTCAAAGGTCTTGCCGCCTTGCAGTTCAGCTGCTGCTTCCTCAGCTGCTTCCTGAGAAGGGAACGACATTTGCCTGACCCGTCGGCGTTCGGGCTGCGAAAAGTCTTCTTTCCGGCGCTCATACTCGGCAAGAGCATCTTCTTCGACAATGTCGCCCGGTCTGGAAAGAGCCTCGGGGGTCAGTTCGAGCATCTTGATTTCACGATATTCCGGTGCTTTGAAATTCGCCTTGTTGTCTTCAAAGTAGGTTGAGAGATCCCCGTCAGCGGGGTCCTCAATCTCTCCGATATAGTCGGCCGTGATCAAAAGATACTCAGCGTTGCGGCTTTCGCTCTGGTAAGCGTTCAACGCCTCCAGGTAGGCAACTGGTGCCTTCATGCTTCCAGCGATGCCTTCGGCGAGTTGGCTGCGTTCCGCAATATGACGGCGCTGGACGACATATTCGTCTTCTGTATACCCGTTGCTTTGAAGCACTTGTTGCAATCGGGTGCGATCATAGCGTCCGCTTGAGCTTTGGAACGCCGGATCAGACTGAATGATTGTCGCTAGGCGCTCGTCCGATACGCTCAACTTCAATTCATTCGCTGCATTGTTCATCGCAGCTTCCGCGACCAACCTGCCGAGAGACTGCTGCGGGATGCCAAGTGCAGCTCCCTCGCTGGGTGTCAGCGGACGGCCAAGCTGTTGACCGAAACGGTTGAGATCCTGACGGTATGTGCGATCGAAATCGAGGAGGGAGACTTCCGTGTCACCAACTCTTGCCGCAGTGTTTTGGCCGAAGCCCTGCAAGAAGTCGGTTACACCCCAGATGGCGAAGCTAAAGATCAGCAAGGCGATGAATATTTTGGCAATCCATGTGCCAGCGCCCTTGCGCAGCGCGTCGAGCATGACGTCTCCCGTATTCTTGTCATTCCAGCAGCCGAACAGCAGGCTGATTATGGGACCGGCTTCAGCCGGAGCGGGCGGATCATAATGAGGTCATGTCGCCGCCGCAAGGCGGTGACGCGTAACTTCAACGCAGATTTGATTTTGCTGGGCAGGTGTGGATTGCAACATTGGGATGCTTCTGCTCTATAGGCGGCAAATTCTTGACATGCCTTGGGAGAAAAACACTATGAGCGCAGCGATCAAGCCGCTGGTGGCCGGAAACTGGAAAATGAATGGCCTGAAGGCCAGTCAGGCCGAGTTCTACAAGATGGTGGTTGGTATCTCCGACGAGGTTGCCGACACCGTTGACGCGATGATTTGCGCCCCTTCGACGCTCACCGCCCTGTTGGCCGAGAAAGCCGGTAAAGGGCCGCTCGCAATCGGCGGGCAGGATTGCCACACCGCTGCTTCTGGCGCCCATACCGGAGACATTTCTGCTGAAATGCTGGCCGATGCAGGCGCGAGCGCTGTGATTGTCGGGCACTCGGAGCGCCGCACGGATCATGGTGAAAGCGACGCAATCGTAAATGCCAAAGCACAGGCGGCTTGGCGTGCCGGTCTGATTGCAATCATTTGCGTGGGAGAAACAGAGGCTGAACGGAAAGCCGGGAACGCGGTATCGATTGTCGAAGGCCAGCTGAATGCATCCATTCCGGACGGTGCGACAGCTGAAAACACTGTCGTCGCCTATGAACCGGTCTGGGCGATCGGTACCGGATTGACGCCGACTGCTGCGGATGTGGCAGAAATGCACAAGGCAATGCGGGTCAATTTGGAAGGACGACTGGGAAGCGAAGGACAGGCGATGCGCCTGCTTTATGGCGGTTCAGTCAAACCGGCAAACGCAAGAGAACTCATGTCTGTCGACAATGTAAATGGGGCGCTTGTAGGGGGAGCCAGCCTTAAGGCCGATGACTTGTTGGGTATCCTGGCTGCCTATTCGTGATCGGCAAGGTCTTGACGCTTCTGTGTTCAAGACGCAATTGAAGGGTGGAAAGCCACCTCGGTCTGGTGTAGAAGGCCGCCAAACTTGAATTCAATACAGAATGGCACTCGATGGAAACCGTAGTCATCGTAATACACCTTATGGTCGTCCTGGCCCTGGTGCTTGTTGTCCTCCTTCAGCGCTCGGAAGGCGGAGCGCTTGGTATTGGCGGCGGTGGCGGCGGTGGCGGCCTGATGTCAAGCCGCGGCACGGCGAACATACTGACCAGGGCAACTGCAATCCTGGCGGTGGCGTTTTTCGCAACGTCCCTGGCGCTTAGCCTGATTGCAAAAAACGAAGACAGCCCGGCGTCAATCCTGGATGCCGCTCCGGCTGCGATCGATGGTGCACCAGCTGTTCAAGATGGGGATACCCAAAATGGATCAGGCGGTATTCTTGATGATCTTCAGGGTCTAAGCCCACCCTCAGGCCCACAGGTGCCGACCGCGCAATAAGGCGGTTCTGAAGGCTCAACGGCCTTTCATCCAACAGATGCCCTGCGGCTGATCTCGCAGGGCATTTTTATGTGTTAAGAACGCAACTCCCGAGTGGCCAAAGCGCCCTCGGCAAGGATATGGTATTGATCCATGGCGCGATACATCTTCATCACTGGCGGCGTGGTTTCCTCGCTTGGAAAAGGTCTTGCATCAGCGGCACTGGGCGCATTGCTTCAGGCCCGTGGATACAAGGTACGTCTTCGTAAACTCGACCCTTATCTCAACGTTGATCCGGGAACGATGAGTCCGTACCAGCACGGAGAATGCTTCGTGACTGATGACGGCGCGGAGACGGATCTCGATCTCGGTCACTATGAACGCTTTACCGGGCGTCCGGCCAATCAGCAGGATAACATTACCACCGGGCGCATTTATCAGGATATCATTGCCAAGGAACGTCGCGGTGACTATCTGGGCGGCACGGTACAGGTGATCCCGCATGTTACCGATGCCATCAAGAACTTCGTTGTGACCGGCAACGAAGACTACGACTTCGTTCTCGTGGAGATTGGCGGCACCGTTGGAGACATCGAGGGATTGCCGTTCTTTGAAGCAATCCGACAGCTCGGCAACGACCTGCCACGCGGGGACGTTGTCTATGTTCACCTGACTTTGATGCCTTACATACCGAGTGCCGGCGAAATGAAAACCAAGCCGACTCAGCACTCGGTGAAGGAATTGCGTTCAATCGGCATTCAGCCGGACATCTTGATGATTCGCTGTGATCGGCCCATTCCCGAGACAGAGAAGCGAAAACTCTCCTTGTTCTGTAACGTGCGGGAAAGCGCGGTCATTCCAGCCTATGACGTCAAGTCGATCTACGATGTTCCAATCGCGTATCATAAAGAGGGGCTCGACAGTGAAGTGCTGGCGGCCTTTGGCCTGAAAGGTGCTCCGGCTCCAGTGCTTGATCGTTGGGAAGGTATCTCGGAAGCCGTCGCAAACCCTGAGGGCGAGGTCAAAATAGCGATCGTCGGCAAATACACCGTTCTGAAAGACGCTTACAAATCGCTGATTGAAGCTCTTGTTCACGGTGGAATAGCCAATCGTGTCAAAGTGGAACTTGAATGGATCGAATCGGAGATTTTCGAGAAAGAGGACCCAAGTCCCTATCTGGAAGGTGTCCACGGCATTCTGGTGCCCGGTGGCTTCGGCGAACGCGGCGCTGAAGGCAAGATTGCGGCCGCCAACTACGCCCGGACTAGAAACATCCCTTATTTCGGTATCTGTTTCGGGATGCAGATGGCCGTTTTGGAAGCCGCTCGCAACCTTGCCGGAATTAAGAACGCCAATTCCACTGAATTCGGACCAGCAAAGGAACCGGTCGTTGGTTTGATGACGGAATGGACCAAGGGCAACGAAAAGGAGACCCGCGTTGCCGATGGTGACCTGGGTGGCACGATGCGACTTGGTGCTTATCCTGCCGCATTGAAGGCGGGATCGAAAATTGCTGAGATTTATGAAACGACCGTGATTTCAGAGCGTCATCGTCATCGCTATGAGGTCAATATCGGCTACCGCGAGCGCCTTGAAGACTGCGGTCTGATCTTTGCCGGGACATCCCCGGACGGGGTGTTGCCGGAGACCGTTGAAATTGATGATCATCCTTGGTTCATCGGTGTGCAATACCACCCGGAGCTCAAGTCTAGACCCTTCGAACCTCATCCGCTTTTTGCTTCGTTTGTCGGTGCTGCGGTTCAGCAGAGTCGTCTGGTCTGATTGAACGTTCAACCCGAAGGAATGGCCATGGTGCGCGGTCTTGATCATATCGTCGTCGCAGTAAAAGATCTTGATGCAGCCGGTCGTGCTTATGCCGAGCTTGGTTTTACGGTGACGCCCGAGAACCGACACCCTTGGGGTACGGCAAATCGGCTGATTCAGGTTGATGGCTTCTTTATCGAGTTGTTGAGTGTGGCTGACGCGAGCCTTATTGAGGAGCCAGCAGTAAAACACTTTTCATTTGGCGCTTTCAATCGGGACTTTCTGTCGCAAAGAGAAGGGGCCAGCATGCTGGTCCTGGAAAGCAAGGGTGCTGCGGAAGACCGTGATGCGTTCTTGAAGTCAGGTCTCGACCTCTATGAACCGTTTTCTTTTGAACGCACAGCTCATCTGAAAGACGGGTCCACAGCATCTGTCGCCTTCGACTTGACGATCTTGAACAATCCGCTCTCTCCACAGATCGGCTATTTTACGTGTTTCAACAAATACCCCGAGAACTTCTGGAAACAAGATTTTCAGACGCATGCAAACGGCGCGCGCACAGTGCAAACTGTTTATATGCTTGCCGAAGATCCGTCGGATCATCATGAATTTCTGGGCGCTTTTGCTGGGCAACGCGAGATGCGGGCCACCAGTCTTGGATTGGAGTTGGAGACGCCTCGGGGAAAGGTGTTTGTGATCAGCCCCGCAGGATACAAATCGCTTGTCGGAGAAGCCGCCGCCAATGCCGTTGTCGGTGATCTGCCGCTTTTGGTTGCATTGGAGTTTGAATGTGACTGCCTTGATGCGACCAGGATCGTTCCCGCCAATGAACTCTTCGGTCTCACGATTGTGCTAAAGCCGGCCAAAGAGCATAAGTAGTGCCGACTGAAGTCTAGTCCGCAGCTTTCAAAGACAACTCACCGAGTTGAAAACCTGACGCAATTTATCGTGTGCGTGAACAGGCGCGACCAGAATAATCTCTTGTTGAATCAACAAGTCCTTTTATAGTGAAGTTCGATCGTGCGCCTCGGCCTCAAGGGTCTGACAGCGGAGCTTCATGAATGGCCATTTTTCATTTTTCCTCTTTTCACCGTTCAATTGCTATTGCCGGAGTCACTGCCATTTTTCTGGCAGGTTGCTCGGACAGCTCTCAGCAGACGGAAGCACCTGCGGCACCACCACCCGCAGTCACTGTTGCAAAGGTAACATCGCAGGATGTACGCGAAAGCGCGCGTTTTGTTGGACAAATCGCGGCCGTCGATCAGGTCGACCTGATTGCGCGTGTCAGCGGATTTCTGGAAGACAAATCAGTCCCGGACGGCTCTGTCGTGAAACAGGACGATCTGTTGTTCACAATCGAAAAAGCGCAATACGAAGCGGAGCTGACAAAGGCCAAGGCCGACGTGGCGAGCGCCAAAGCCGATTCGGCCCTGAAGGCTGCGGATGAAAAGCGTGACAAGGACTTGTTGGAGAAGGGGCACGTTTCTGAGGCCGCTTATGAGGCAACACTTGCGCAAAAGCAGCAAGCCGAAGCTTCAGTTGAGGCTGCTCAATCCGCTCTTCAGCAGGCCGAACTCAATTTGAGCTATACGAATGTTTCCGCGCCGTTTCCCGGCCAGATCGGCAAATCGACATATAGCGTCGGCGAAGTCGTTGGTCCGACAACGCAGCCGCTCGCAAAGCTCATCCGGCTCGCGCCCGTCTATGTGAATTTTTCGGTGTCAGAAGCGCAGTATCTGGACGCGGTGAAAACACATGGCATCAAACCGGCAGACATCAGCCCGGATGAGTCGCCAGACATAAGTCTGGTTCTCCCTAATGGGGAGACATACGGAGAGAAGGGCAAGATTGTCTATATCGACAATCAGGTAGACCCAACCACCGGGACTATATCGTTCAGAGGCCAATTCCAGAACGAGGACGTGCGCCTGTTGGCAGGAACCTATGTCACCGTTGTGCTTGAAGCTCCCAAAACGGAAACCGCGCTAGTTGTTCCGCAGGCCGCCATTCAGCGCGATCAGCAAGGTGCTTTTGCGCTTGCCGTTACCTCCGACAAGAAGGTCGAGCAAAAATATGTAGAGCTCGGGCAGCAAATCGAAACAAATTTTGTGGTGACCAAAGGACTGGCGGAAGGTGATGAGGTTATCATCGAAGGCTTGCAGAAAGTCAGGCCCGGTGTCGAGGTAACCCCCGACCTTGCAGCCAAGCCGGCGGAGCAAAGCTAAATGTTTTCAAAATTTTTCATCTACCGGCCAAAATTTGCGCTGGTTATTTCAATTGTGATTACGATCGCCGGGATCCTGGGTTATCTGGCGCTTCCTGTTGAACAGTTTCCGAATATTACGCCGCCAGTCGTCAACGTATCGGCGACTTATACTGGAGCGAACGCTGAAGTTCTTGAAGAAACGGTAGCTGCGCCGATCGAGGGGCAGGTCAATGGCGTCGACGACATGATTTACATGCAGTCGACCAGCAACGACAGCGGCAACTATTCCTTGAACGTGACATTCAATGTCGGAACGGACCCGGACATTGCGACAGTCAATACTCAGAACCGTGTGAGCCAGGCGACCAGCCAGCTGCCGAGCGAAGTTACAGCCAATGGCGTGACGGTTCAGAAGGCCAGCACAAACATGTTGCTGGTTGTTACGTTGTATTCGCCGAAAGGCACATATGACGAAGTTTTTCTGTCAAACTATGCCTCGATCAACCTGAAGGATGCGCTTGCGCGCGTCCAAGGCGTTGGCCGCGCAGATGTCATGACAGACTTTGCCTACGGTATGCGGATCTGGCTCGATCCAGACAAGCTGACAAGCCTTGGCATGACACCGACAGATTTTATCAACGCGGTTCGTGACCAGAACATTCAGGTTGCCGCGGGTCAGATCGGAGCGCCACCGGTTCCTGATGGGCAGCAGTTTCAGTACACAATCAAGGCCAAGGGCCGATTGTCGACACCTGAAGAGTTTGAAGAGATTGTGCTTCGAACCGGCGACGACGG
Source organism: Labrenzia sp. THAF82 (assembly GCF_009363435.1). GTDB lineage: Bacteria > Pseudomonadota > Alphaproteobacteria > Rhizobiales > Stappiaceae > Roseibium > Roseibium porphyridii. Next base: position 3,370,494 of record NZ_CP045354.1, read on the forward strand.
GGCCACTGTCACGATTGGTGATGTCGCTCGTGTCGAACTCGGAGCGCAATTCTATAATGCCTCCGGTGAATTCAACGGACAGCCGTCCACCGTTCTTGCAATCTATCAGGCACCGGGCGCTAACGCTTTGCAGGTGGCCGAAGATGTCTTGAAACGGCTGGATAGTCTGTCTGAAACATTTCCTCCCGACATGGCCTATGGCGTGCCGTTCAACACGACCGACTTTGTCCAGGCATCCCTGGATGACGTGATCGCGACACTCTTTCTGACCTTCCTGCTGGTTGTCTCGGTCGTATTTGTGTTCCTTGGCAATTGGCGGGCGACGATCATTCCCACTGTTGCCATCCCGGTTTCGCTGATCGGAACGTTTGCGGTGCTGCTTGCGCTCGGCATGTCACTCAATACCATTTCGCTGTTCGCTCTGGTTCTCGCGATTGGTATCGTTGTTGATGATGCGATCGTTGTCGTGGAGAACGTGGAACGTATCATTGCAGATGAAGGATTGCCGCCCAAGGAAGCAACAGCAAAGGCCATGGAACAGATCACCAGTCCGGTGATTGCCACCACCTTGGTTCTGCTAGCTGTTTTCGTGCCTACAATCTTCATGCCCGGAATTACAGGTCGGCTCTATTCGCAGTTTGCGGTTACGATTTCCGTGTCTGTCGTGATCTCGTCGATCAACGCCTTGACCCTGTCTCCTGCGCTTTGCGGCCTTATCCTCAAAGCCCGTTCTGGTCCGCCGCGCGGCATCATGGGAATGTTCGACCGAGGCATTACATCGATCAGAGATGGTTATACCGCAATCGTACGCAGGCTTGTGCGTGTTGCATTTGTCGGCGTTGCGATTGTTGCCGGTGTGATAGCGGTTATTGTCACGCTCGGCGGAACATTGCCTCAAGGTTTTCTGCCATCGGAAGACCAGGGGTACCTCATGGTCGATGTGCAGCTGCCGGACGGTGCTTCGCTCCAACGCACCGAGAGCGTTACTGAGCGTGTTGTTGAGCTGACATCAAACACCCCTGGAGTTGAAAACGTCGTGATCGTGAACGGGTTTTCTATCCTGAACGGCGCGACCTCTTCGAATGCAGCGCTCGTCATTGCAACGATGAGCAACTGGGAAGACCGGCAACAGCCGGATCTCAAGATCGATGCAATCCTTGGAAAATTCTGGGCAGAGTTTTCGACGATCCCAGGCGCAAACATCATCGCCTTCAATCCGCCTCCCATTCCAGGCCTAGGTACGACCGGCGGTGTCCAGATGATGTTGCAGCAGACCGCGGACGGAACTCCTCAGGATCTCGCGTCTGCAGTGGGTTCTATGGTCTACTCGGCCAACCAAAGTGCGGACATCGCGCGCGCATATTCAACCTTCAGGGCGAACGTGCCACAAGTGTTCGTTGACCTTGATCGGCAGAAGGCCAAGACCCTCGGTATCAACGTCTCCGATGTCTTTACGACGTTGCAGGCTTATCTTGGATCCTACTATATCAACGACTTCAATATCTTTGGCCGCGTTTACAAGGTCATGATCCAGGCTGAGGGTCAGTTTCGAGACCGTGTTGAAGATATCGGCGCGCTTTATGTGCGCACCGACGAAGGAACGATGGTGCCAATGCGCAGCATCCTGACAACGCAGAACGTCCTCGGCCCTCAGATCCTGACGCGCTACAATATGTTCCGCTCTGCTGCCGTGATGGCTGATCCGGCTCCCGGTGCATCGACGGGCGTGGTCATCAACGAGGTTCAGACCGCTGCTCAGGAAGCCTTGCCACCCGGATATACCTATGAATGGACGGGCACCGCACTCCAGCAGCTAGGGTCTGGCAACATTGTGATGTTCATTCTCATGTTGTCGGTACTTTTCACCTATTTGTTCCTGGTTGCTCAGTACGAGAGCTGGACGATGCCGGTCGCCATTTTGATGTCGGTCTCATTTGCAATTCTTGGTGCCCTGGTTGCGGTTTTTGTGACGGGCGGAGACGTCAACCTCTATACGCAGATCGGAATGATCATGCTTGTGGGGATGGGGGCCAAGAATGCGATTCTGATTGTCGAATTCGCAATGGAACAACGTGACAGCGGTAAAGGTATTCGCGATGCGGCTGTTGAGGCGGCGCATTTGCGCTTTCGCGCCGTCATGATGACCGCTCTGTCGTTCCTGCTGGGTGTTGTGCCGTTGATGACGGCTTCAAGTGCCGGTGCGGCAAGCCAGAAAGCCATCGGGTTTGCGGTGTTTGGCGGAATGCTGTTTGCAACCTCGATTGGTGTTCTCTTGATCCCAATTCTTTATGTGAGCCTGCAGACGCTCCGTGAGAAGGTGAAAAGCCTCTTGGGAGGCGAAACGCACATTCAGAAGGAAAATCCGGTCGGATAGGTCCGGATTTTCAGCTTTCTTGCTTATCGAAGTCTTAAGCGCCAATACATGGAACCAACCAAGCAATTGGTTCGTTTCTTAAGGGGGCTTGAGCGAGATCAGAACCGGCTCAGCATTGAAGGGCCGACAGACTTGCAAGTGTATTCAGGAAACACAAAAAAGCAGCGCGTCAGCGTTGACGCATCGCGCTGGCAAAAATCCATTTGTATTTTGGCGGAGCTTGCTAAGTCGTTGGAAATATTGGTGAGCCGACAGGGGTTCGAACCCTGGACCTACTGATTAAAAGTCAGTTGCTCTACCAGCTGAGCTATCGGCTCTCACCAATTTCCGGTGCAACAACAGCGTCTGCGTTCGTCGCCGCCGCGTTGGTGGCGTGTGTTTAGGCCGACAAAGAGGACATTGCAAGAGGCAATTTTGATTTTTTCAACAGCCTCGAAAAAAACATAGCGAATGCTGTTTGAACGGCGAATAAACGCTCATGAGAACTCAAACGGGAAAGAGTTTTTAAATAAAAACAAAAACTAATAGTGATGTAAAATTGCAAATACATACAATCATTTCAAATACAATTTAAATGCTAATCAAGTAGATTCAAATTTAAGAAAATAATGATCATTCTCCTGCAAAAACTGTCAGGTGGCGCAATAAAGCTTTGTGGGGTAACGTCTTTGAGCACTTGAGAGGTTACATGCAATCAACAACTATGGACACACACACGAGCTCGGTGGAGTTCGATTTCGTGAAAGGGCACATCGCTGCAACGATGACCTTGATTCACGGACTGATTGATCAAGGCTTGATAGACAGACAACAGCTGGATGCATTTTTCGCGTCTTTCGTCGGGGATCTCCCCCATAGCCGTGAAACGCTTGGTTTGCGATTGATCCTCGATCAGTGGCGCCAGGGTTTGAGAGACGGTGCAGATCAGGAGACTCTGGAAGGGCAGCTGTTCGAAGTCATTAATGGAGGGAAGGCAAACTAGACGTACGAATGTGACCGGCCTTGGGTTGGGGGCCGGAGCATGTTCCTTAAGGGAAATGCTGGGTTACAATGAGGCGCTTGAGCGCCTTTTTTGTTGAATATCGTAAAGTGCTTTAGTCCAACCTCACCAGACAAGCTGAACTGGTCAGAAATCATTTGGTTTGGTATTCGTTGCCAAACAAAAGGTGCGAGCTTGCCGAGGAGTTGGGTTCATCTATTCTGTTTCTACAAAACCAGGGTCAAGAAGCGGTTTTTTATCTTCTTGTCTAGCCGTTGTCACAATCGCAGCTGCCTTGACCACGGCCAATAGCCCGGCTTCGGGCGCTGAACAATCTTTCGTCACGATCGGCACCGCCGGAGTAACCGGCGTATATTACCCTTCTGGTGGAGCGACCTGCAGGATCGTCAATCTGAGTCGTCATGATCATGGTGTTAGGTGCTCGGCTGAAACCACGCTTGGTTCAATCTCCAACATTGATCAGTTGAGGGAAGGGAACCTTGATTTTGGCTATGTACAGTCGGATTGGGCGCACCACGCCTATCACGGGACTTCCGTCTTTGCTTCTTCCGAACCGTTCGAGGATCTTCGGACCGTTTTCTCGTTACATCCCGAAGTTGCCACCATCGTTGTGAAGCGAAATTCAGACTATAGGCAGTTCGATGACTTGAAAGGGGCTCGGATTAATATAGGTAGCAGCGGTTCCGGTTCGGCTGCTTCCTGGTCCGCAATTGTTCGTCGGATAGGTTGGGCAGAGGAAGACCAAGGAAACCTCTCAAATCTGAGGACATCGCAATTAGCCGACGCGCTTTGCACAGGCTCAATTGATGCATATTTCATGTTAATTGGTCATCCGGCGGCGTTGATTGAAGAAACACAGCAGCTTTGCGGTGTCAGGCTGCTCGGTATCGAGAGTTCTGCAGTCGAAGCCCTGCTTCAACAGTCACCCTATTACAAAAGGGCCGTCATTCCCGCCGAAACCTATGGCAATGAAAAAGCAATCGACTCGTTCGGTGTTGTTGCGACTTTTACGACATCGGCGAAGATGCCGGAAAAAATCGTCAGAACTCTTGTGAAAGCGGTCTACGAGAACTTTGATGGTTTCAAGGATCTTCACCCGGCGCTTGGGGCACTGAGTGCGAACGATATGACCGATTTTGGCGAAGCAGCGCCGCTACATCCTGGCGCATTGCACTTCTTCCAGGAACAGGGCTTATTGCCGTCAGAATCGACATCAGCCGATTGAGAAGCGGTCACCTCGCTAAAAGGTGAGTGGCTTTTGTCTTTTTGCAAACCGCCTCTCCAGTTAAACAGGTTTGAAGATAAAACAACCCGGCTGCGGTCGGAACTCAATGCAATCTAAGCCGGAAACCTAGATGATCCAGGATGTGACAATAGTTGGCGCCGCATTGGCAGGTGTCCTGTCATTCGTCTCTCCATGTGTGCTGCCTCTCGTGCCTCCCTATCTCGGTTTTCTTGCCGGAGTTTCGCTTGAAGAGCTCACAGGTGAAGATGAGGACAAGCATAGTGCGACCCGCCGAGTTTTTTTCAGCGCGTTGATTTTTGTGCTCGGATTTTCGACCGTATTTGTACTGTTAGGCGCAACAGCAAGTTTTCTTGGTCAGTTTATCCGGGCCTATCTTGACTACCTCGGATACATCGCGGGCGTCGCAATCATCATCATGGGTCTTCACTTTCTTGGGGTGTTTCGGATCGGTCTTCTGTATCGAGAAGCAAGAGTGCACGTTGATAGAAAGCCCGCGGGCCCGTTAGGTGCTTATGTCATCGGGCTAGCTTTCGGATTTGGCTGGACGCCGTGCGTCGGTCCGATCCTTGCCGCTATCCTGTTTGTGGCGGGCACTGAGGATACCGTCGGTCAGGGAGCGCTTCTTTTGAGTGCTTATGCAGTCGGACTGGGCGTTCCGTTCCTGATCGCAGCCCTTTTCGCAGGCCCGTTCCTCAATTTCATGAAACGCTTCCGCAAGCATATGGGGGCGGTGGAAAAAGCCATGGGTGGTGTGCTTGTATTAACCGGGGTGCTGTTTTTGACCGGACAAATGGCCGTATTCTCATATTGGCTACTGGAGACATTTCCAGCGTTTCAGTACATCGGATAAGACAAAAGCAACTCTTGGAATTGTGACGGGTGGGTCGAGAAACCAAGTTTGGGCGCTGCCGATCTCGGTTCACCACGTTCCGTTCAAGAAACGACTTGTTCCTAGAACGCAGTGTCCCTGAATTCGGCTGCTGCAATCAAAGGCTCACCGGCATAAAGGGCAGGGTGGCACAAGCTTGTTACGTCCAGCAAATGTAGGCAGGCGACAGCTGCATCGGCGGCATTTCCAAAAGGTCCGACAAGAAGGGCGACACCGCCTTCAGCGACTTGCCTGTTCGTGAGAAGTGGGCGTAGATCTCTCATGCGTTCTTCGTTCTGCTCTTTAAAGTCGGCCCAGGCTTTCGCGGCAGCAGCGATGCTGCTGTAGTGACCGATCACCGCACCGAAATCACTGCGTTTGATCTGGTTTTCACCACCTCCACGCAATCTTCCTGCTGCGCTCGACGGAGATATGATTGTGGGTTTGGCGCGGGTTTGTGTCGGATTGGCATCAAATGGAGCAGCTGGAGGCGTTGTTTGTTCAGGCAGGGTATCTATTGCCTGGGTTGGTATTGAACCGGTCACGATTGGACCGGGTTCAACTTCCGGCAATTGCACGATCCGAACAGGCTCCTGGTTTTCGACATTTGCGACTGGATCGCCGGTCGGGGTGCCTTGGGGTGTGTGAATTGCAATTCGGCGAGGTGGGACGTTTTTCTGCGTGTTTTCCCGATTGTTGCCGGTCAGTATTTCTTTTTCAGGCTTTGACCCCACGGCGAAGCTCGGTTTGCCTGGGACCGCTGCCTGAGAGTCCGTTGTGCTTTGCAGGTCAGGTTTCGCCCTCGTGATGACGACACCCGGTACAGGTTCAATGCTTGCGTCGCCTTGTGCTTTTGATTGGGCAGCGTCGGAAAGCTTTGCAACCGCCACCTGCTTCTCCAGAGCCGCTATTCGCTGAGAATACGCCATATTCTGTTCGGTCAACGCGCTGAGCCTCCGGCGAAGGCCGACAATTTCGCGTTGAAGAACTTCAATTTGGCTTTGATTCAGATTAACCGCATCAAAATCCAGCCTGTTTGGCGGCACCTGGAGGATTTCCACCGGAATGCGCCCAGATGTGGGGATCGACGCAGTTGTCTCGATATCGCCTGCGGGTGGGAGCACCAGGCCGGACGTTACCAGCGATCCTGAGGATCGATTAGGAGTGTCACCACCGAACTGATAGGAGGCAACTCCAATTGTTCCCATGATAACCGCAATGAATGCCCAGGAAAGCAGCCCGACGCGCGAAGGCGTGAAGGTTTCACGGATGGTATCCTTGAATGTTTTTTGTTCCTGAGGCTTTGCCAATTACCCGGTTTCCCGATCGCGAATAACGAATCTCACTGAGAATAACGTATCAGGTGCTAATTATGGTTAACGGACAGCAAACGGAAATGGTGCTTAAGTCAGATCTTTCAATGTTCTGTGGATCGGGGCATATAAAGACCGATTCCACCTGATCGTCACATGCCTTCAAAAATGGGACTTCCATGACAACGCGCAGCTGCCTCTCAATTGTCCTTGCCGCCGGCCTTGGCACACGCATGAAGTCTGATTTGCCAAAGGTGATGCATGAAATCGGTGGCCTGCCGATGGTTGGGCATGTCTTAAAAACGTTGCAACAAGCCGGTTCTGACAGAATTTCAGTGGTCACCGGCCCTGATATGCCACAGCTTGAAGAGCTCGTTTATCGACTAGCATCAACAGCTCGTTGTTATGTCCAGCATGAAAGGCTTGGAACGGCGCATGCTGTTTTGTCGGCTAAACCTGCATTGGAAATCGAAGCCGATGATGTCGTCGTGGTTTTCGGGGACACGCCTCTGGTGACCGCTTCGACAATCATGAAGGTTCGTCAGGCTTTGCAATTAGGTGCTGATGTCGCCGTTCTGGGGTTCAGATCTGCAAATCCGTTTGGATATGGCCGTTTGCTCATCAAAGACGGGCAACTGATCGCCATTCGCGAGGAAAAGGACGCGAGTGAAGAAGAACGCAAGATCACAGTCTGTAACTCAGGAATAATGGGTTTTGCAGGCAAGCATGCCTTGTCGCTGCTACAGGCGATCGGAAATAATAACGCAAAGAACGAGTTTTACCTCACAGATGCGGTTGAATTTGCAAATACGCGCGGTTTGAAAGTCGTGGCGGTCACCGGTTCAGAGACCGAAACCCAAGGGATCAACACGCGTCTTCAGCTTGCATCTTGCGAAGCCGATTTCCAGAAACGAATGCGCAAGGAAGCGCTCGAGAAAGGCTGCACGCTTCTTGCACCTCACACAGTGTTCTTTTCGCACGACACTGATCTCGAAACCGGGGTCATTGTCGAACAGAATGTCGTTTTTGCAACTGGGGTGAAAGTGGCGAAAGGGGCAAAAATCCGAGCATTCAGCCATCTAGAAGGGGCCACTGTCGGAGCTGACAGTATCGTTGGGCCTTATGCCCGCTTGCGTCCAGGTGCTGTGCTTGGAACAGATACGCGTGTCGGGAATTTTGTTGAGGTGAAGAACGCTACATTCGGTTCCGGCGCAAAGGCCAACCATCTCAGTTACATCGGCGATGCCAGTGTTGGATCAAAATCCAATATAGGCGCGGGAACAATAACTTGTAACTACGATGGTTACCTCAAGCACAGAACAGAGATTGGTGCCGGAAGTTTTGTCGGATCCAACTCAACGCTTGTTGCTCCTGTCAAGCTCGGCAACGGCGCTTTTGTGTCAGCTGGAAGCGTGATCACCGACGATGTTTCGAGAGATTCGCTTGTCTTTGGCCGGTCGAAGCAAACCGAAAAACCCGGACGGGCGAAAAAGCTTCGTGAAGAATTGCAGGCAGCCAAGGATGCAAAATCCTGATGGTTTTCTGGCTTTAGGCAATTGCTTGTCACGTTCTGAAACAGGGTTTGATTTCAGTCCCTGAGGCTCAGTCGTCTAAAGCAATGCAATCAGACAAATCAGGTTTTTAAGGCATTTCTCATGTGTGGCATTGTCGGCATTCTGGGCGATATTGAAGCAGCTCCCCGGATCATAGATTCCCTGAAAAGGCTGGAATATCGTGGCTATGACTCTGCCGGCGTGGCAACGCTGGTCGAAGGAAAGATCGTGCGCCGTCGTGCGGAAGGCAAACTGCGCAATTTGGAAAATTCCCTCGAAAATGCGCCGCTTTCTGGGACATCCGGGATAGGGCACACGCGATGGGCAACGCATGGAGCGCCCACGGTGTCAAATGCCCATCCGCATCAGGCTGGCGCTGTCTCGGTTGTTCACAACGGCATTATTGAAAACTATCTCGATTTACGGGACGAAATTGTTGCCGCCGGAGCCATTCTGGATACTGAGACAGACACGGAAGTTGTCGCCCATCTCCTCAATATTGCACTGGCTGAAGGGATGTCTCCCAAAGAAGCCGTAGCCCACGTGCTGCCTAGATTGAAGGGAGCCTTCGCTCTCGCCCTTCTTTTTGAAGGCGAGGAGAACTTGCTGATTGGTGCGCGCAAGGGGTCGCCATTGGCCATTGGTCATGGTGAAGGAGAAATGTTTTTAGGCTCTGACGCGATCGCGCTTTCGCCTTTCACGGACCGCATCACTTATCTGGAAGAGGGTGATTGGGCTGTTGTGACCCGTTCGGGTGCCGAGATCTTTGACCAGGACAACAACAAAGTAATTCGCCCTGAATCCAGGTCTTCAGTGACGTCCAGCCTGATGGACAAGGGCAACTACAAGCATTTTATGGCCAAGGAAATTCACGAACAGCCAGAAGTGCTTGGTCATACACTGTCTCGGTACTTTGATTATTCTGCAAAGACAGCGAGAGTTGATGGCGCGCAAGCACTCAAATTCAAAGACCTTTCCAGGTTGATCGTGACAGCTTGCGGAACCGCATATCTGGCTGGCCTTGTTGCCAAATACTGGTTTGAGAAATACGCGCGTCTTCCAGTCGAAATCGATATAGCAAGCGAGTTTCGGTACCGGGAAACTCCTGTCGGAGAGCGGGATACAGCGCTTTTCATCTCGCAGTCCGGGGAAACGGCCGACACACTTGCTTCGCTGAGGTATTGCAAAGAGCACGGGGCTGCAATCGGGGCCATCGTCAATGTTCCAGAAAGCACGATCGCGCGCGAAGCTGACATGGTCTTTCCAACAATCGCAGGCCCGGAAATTGGCGTGGCGTCAACAAAGGCTTTCACGTGCCAACTTGCTGTTCTTGCTGCGCTTGCGCTTCAGGCTGGCCGGGAACGCGGGGTGCTTTCACTTGAAAGCGAACGTTCACTCGTTGCAGAGCTGACGGAAGTACCGAGCCTTGCGCTGAAGGCACTTGGATTGGAAGCCGATATTGAAAGGCTCTCGCAACCTCTTTCGAAAGCCAACAATGCGCTTTATCTCGGACGGGCAACAAATTTCCCGCTTGCTTTGGAGGGCGCGCTCAAACTCAAGGAACTTTCCTATATCCACGCGGAAGGTTATGCGGCGGGTGAGTTGAAGCACGGGCCCATCGCGTTAATCGATGAGAACATGCCTGTCTTCGTTATTGCTCCATATGATGGAATTTACGAAAAGACTGTTTCCAATATGCAGGAAGTTGCCGCGCGCGGTGGTAACATTGTGCTCATTACAGACCAGCGCGGCGCACGAGAATGCGGGAATGCAGCGCAAAATACCGTCGTTCTGCCGGATATGTCGGATATTGTTGCGCCGATCATATATGCCTTGCCGGTACAGCTCATTGCCTACCACACTGCGGTTTTCATGGGTACGGATGTCGATCAGCCTCGAAACCTCGCCAAATCGGTGACAGTGGAATAGCCAATGACTTCATCTCTGGAACCAAGCATCAGGCATTTTGAGGAAAGCTTTCGGCACGATGTCATCGGCCTTTGGGAAAAGTGCGGTTTGACGAGGGCCTGGAATGATCCAAACAAAGATATCGATCGAAAGCTGACTGACAAGAACGGGGCATTTTTTGTTTTGCTCTTGGGAAATCAGCTCATTGGTTCGGTTATGGCCAGCTACGACGGTCACCGAGGTTCAATCTACTATCTAAGCGTGGACCCTGACCATCAATCGTCCGGTCTCGGCAAATTGCTGATGGATCACTGCGAGACATTTCTTCAAGAGCTCGGATGTCCCAAAATTAACCTGTTTGTACGTCGTGGAAACGAGCAGGTTCTGCAGTTTTATGAAAAACTTGGATATGCGGAAGATCAGGCAGTTCCGCTCGGAAAACGGCTCATTCCGGACAACTGATGCCGTTCAAGTTTCTGGTTGCTCTTTGACCTGACGAGGCTTTGGGTCCGAAGGTCGGCTCAGCACATAAGTTGCGCATCCGATCATGAAGAGGCCGACCAGGACAGCCAGCCAGGCAGATGGTTGGGCCGTATAGAAAAACATTCCATAGCCGAATGTCATGCCTGCTACCGCAATTGCCTTGGATTTACGACCAATGGCGCCGTGTTCTCGCCAGGCAACGACCGGTGGTCCGAACACCGGGTGATTTAAGATCCTGGTTTCAAGCGCGGGAGACGACCGTGCGAAACAGGCTGCTGCCAGAATGAAGAAGATCGTGCTTGGAAGGAGCGGTAGAAATGCACCGACAATTCCGAGCCCAACACAGCCGGTTCCCAACAGTTTGAACGTGGCTCGCCGCAACGCTGCCTCCGAATTCGGCAATTTTGGGGTATATCGCCGAAAAATAAATCAAGCGAAGCATACCGCCTTGCGATAATGATGCTTATCTAAGTCACGTCACACGGAATGACGAGCACAAAAGGAAAGTCAGTCGGTTTTTATTCATGACCAGGCATAAAGATAATTCAGATGATCCGCACAAGATAGGTCACAGACCCGGTGCGGCAACTCGCCTGCGAAACTACTTTCTGACAGGCTTGGTCATTACCGGGCCGATTGGCATCACGCTATGGCTGACATGGACCTTTATCAAATGGGTCGACGGCTGGGTAAAGCCGTTTGTGCCCCGGATTTATAATCCTGAGACGTATCTGCCGTTCCCTGTTCCAGGATTCGGCCTAATCGTCGCGATTTTTGTTTTGACGATTGTTGGCTTTCTCGCGGCAAATTTTCTCGGACGCAGTTTGATCTCGGTTGGCGAGAGCCTACTTGGAAGAATGCCGCTCGTTCGTAATATTTACAGTGGCTTAAAGCAGATTTTTGAGACAGTACTTGATGAGCGTGGCAACAGTTTTACCAAGGCAGCCTTGATTGAATATCCACGTAAGGGGCTTTGGGCGATTGCGTTTATTTCCACGGAAACCAAGGGAGAAGTCGAAAGACGGTTGAAAGGCAAGGCCGACACGATGTCGGTGTTTTTGCCAACAACGCCGAATCCGACGTCTGGTTTTCTGCTTTTCGTCCCGAAAGAAGATATTGTCGAATTGTCCATGAGTGTCGAAGAGGCCGCCAAACTGGTGATTTCGGCTGGTCTTGTCAGCCCGGACTATCCTGAAATTCTGGAAGACGTCATAGCGGACCCTGAAAAGCTGAAGCAGATTAGGGAACGAGAGGACGCTTGACTATCCGGCACGCAACAGCCTGATTGCGGCGTCCCGTCCGAACAGATAGAGCAGGGCTCTCAGAGCTTGGCCGCGCGTGTTTTCAAGCTCAGGATCCATTTCCAGGATAAGTCTCGCGTCGTCTCGGGCGACTTCCATCAGATCCGCATGCTCATCGGCCCTGGCAATTCGGAAGCCAGGTGTGCCGGACTGCCTTGTTCCAAGGATTTCTCCGCCTCCGCGCAGCTTCAGATCTTCTTCCGCGATGAGAAAACCATCGTTCGTTTCCCGCATGATGTTGAGACGTGCCCCTGCAGTTTCACCAAGCGGACCTTTATAGAGCAGCACACATGAAGAAGCCTTGTCTCCGCGACCGACACGTCCTCTGAGCTGGTGCAATTGGGCAAGCCCGAAACGCTCAGCATGCTCAATAACAATGATGGTGGCGTCGGGGACATCGACCCCGACCTCGATGACGGTGGTTGCCACAAGAATTTTGGTCTTGCCGGATTTGAAATCGGCCATCGCAGCGTCTTTCTCATCCGCAGTCATGCGGCCGTGTACCAGCGAAACCCTTTGGTTCAGAAAATGTTCCAGAACACGATGTCTGTCCTCAACGGCTGCCAAGTCAATTTTCTCCGATTCCTCAACCAGTGGGCAAACCCAGTAGACTTTTTGTCCCTCGGAGACAGCTGCTCCGACGCGTCCTATGATTTCGTCAAGGCGGTCCAGAGAAACAGACACGGTTTTTATCGGTTTTCGACCTGCAGGTTTGTCCGTCAACCTCGAGACATCCATATCTCCGAAACCTGTGAGGACGAGCGTTCGCGGGATAGGTGTCGCGGTCATGACGAGAACATCGACGCCTTGCCCCTTCGCCGACAGGGCAAGCCGCTGATGAACTCCAAAGCGGTGCTGTTCATCAACCACCACCATTCCAAGATCCTTGAAAGTGACGTTTCCCTGGAAAAGGGCATGAGTGCCGACTACAAGATCGATTTCTCCCCGGTCCAGCTGTTCCTGCCTCAAACGTCTTTCCTTTTGGCTGTCCTTGCCCGTCATCAGTGTAAGTCGGATACCGGCCTTTTCACACAAGGGAGCCATGGAACTGAAATGCTGCCGAGCCAATATTTCAGTTGGCGCCATAAGAGCGCCTTGTGCGCCCGTTTCGATAACCTGAGCAAGCGTTGCCAGCGCCACGACCGTCTTGCCGGAACCGACATCGCCTTGGAGGAGACGAAGCATTCGCACGGGTTCTGCGAGATCATCGTTGATTTCTTTGATAGCCTGTACTTGGCTGCCGGTCAGTCGGAAGGGCAGAGATCCAATGACCGCGGTCTGCAATCTTCCCTCAGGTGCGCGTGAAACACCACCAAGTGTGCGCATATGCTTACGAACCATGGCGAGCGCGAGCTGGCTCGCCAGAAGTTCATCATAGGCAAGGCGTTCCATATAGGCTGAGTGGGGGTCCAGGTCCTGCCGCTCTTCAGGTGCGTGAAGTACCCTGAGCGCCTCGGTAAAACCCGGCCAACCATTTTTTTGCAAGTAAGCTTCGTCCAACCACTCTGGCAGATGAGGCACCTTGCCGGTCGCAGCCTTCATCGCCTTTTGAAGCGTTTTTGCCGCGACCCCGGCTGTTAACGGGTAGACCGGCTCAATAGGGGGCATCTGTTCGGCTTCTTCAGGAGCCAGAGAATAGTCGGGGTGCACCATTTGTGGCTTGTCGTGGAACCACTCGACCTTTCCGGAAACGACCCGCCTTTCGCCTTCGGGATAGTTCTTTTCCAACCAGTCTCTTCGGGGGTGAAAGAAAACGAAACTGATTTGACCGGTCTCGTCAAACGCAGTGATCTTGTAGGGTGCCTTGGAATGGCGGGGCGGTGCTGCGTGCCTGCCGATTGTCACGTCAAGCGTGACAATATCTCCATTTTCAGAATAGGCGATGCCCGGTCTGTGACGTCTGTCGATCAAGCTGTGAGGAATATGAAACAGGAGATCGGCAACGGTGGCATCGCGGTCTGGCTGTGATCTGACCAGTCCGGATAAGAGTTTTGCGATTTTCGGTCCGATGCCGGGCAGTGTGGAAACCGGGGCAAACAATGGGTCGAGAACCGGTGGGCGCATCTTGCTGGTCACATACCTTTTTACAATCGGTCCTTTCGCGACCTGATACTGTTCTGGCATGAAGAGAGACAGTTTCGCAACAAATAGAACATTCTGAGAACTCGGGCGCTGACAAGTCCCACTACCGGGGTTATATATCCGCGACCAATTTTTTCAGCCCGGTGCGATCCAATAGATCTGCGACACTCCAATGTCCGCAGAACGGATCATTATCTTGAAAGCTAGCCATGACAGACGCATCCAGAACTCCCGGATCTCAGAGCATCCCGAAAGGCGCAGCTAGAGATTCCCGCCGCAAGAAGGTTCTCTTCCGTTGTTGGCACCGTGGTATGAAAGAGATGGACTTGTTGCTCGGAGGCTTTGCAGACGCCGAGATAGACAGTCTCGACGAAAAAGAAATGCAGGAATTGGAGCATCTGCTCACGGCACATGATCAAGACCTCTATGCGTGGATGACCGGCCGCAAACCTCTGCCTCAGGAGTGGGATGGGCCGCTTTATCGTCGGATAATCGCTTACCATGAAAAAGCCGGTCCGGCCGGTTTCTCGAAATAGACTTCTAAGGACAATTGCTGTGTTTGACAGCCTTCTGAAAGACCAGGCCAATGTCACGTTGGCCGGTGTACCTGACGGCGCTGAAAGCTATGCGCTTGCAAAGCTGCTTTCCGAGTGTGAAGCGGAAGGACTTTCGCTTGTTTTTGTTGCGCGTGATGCAACTCGCATGGCGATGGTCAGTGAAGCGCTCGCATTTTTCGATCCTTCTGCGAATATCGTTCAGCTGCCGGCATGGGATTGTCTGCCTTACGATCGGGTCTCACCAAATACAGCTATCAGTGCGCGGCGTTTGCTTGCATTGGGTCAGCTTGCCCGTGGTATCCAGGCCGGACAGAAAACGATCCTGCTCACAACGCTCAATGCCGCTCTCCAGCGTGTGCCGGAACGGTCGTTCATGGCCGACCAGACTTTTTCGATGGCGCCGGGCAATCAGGTCGACATGTCCGCGATCTCCAATTGGCTGGAAATGAACGGATTTTCGCGCACACCCACAGTGCGGGAAACGGGTGAATATGCTGTCCGCGGCGGAATTGTCGATTTGTTTGCTCCTGGTTCGGAAGAGCCTGTTCGTCTTGATTTCTTCGGGGACACGCTTGAGTCAATCCGATCTTTCAATGCCGAAACACAACGGACATCAAGACAACTGAAGCGCCTTGACCTTGTGCCTATGAGCGAGGTTGTTTTGTCGGACGAGGCAATTTCGCGATTCAGAAAGTCATATTTGGCAAGCTTTGGCGCAGCCAGTCGCGAAGATGTCCTCTACCAGTCGATCAGCGACGGCAGGCGCTATGCTGGGATGGAACACTGGTTACCGCTGTTCCACGACCGTCTCGAAACGATTTTCGACTATGTCGGCGATGCTCCTATCGTTCTCGACACCAACAGTGCTGATGCGGTTCGCGAACGCGCCGAGCAGATCAACGAGCATTACAGGGCGCGCCAGGAGGCTCGCGAGATGGGCGCTGGCGCAGGCACTGTACCTTATATGCCCATCGAACCGAACCGCCTTTACATTTCAGAAAAAGACTGGACTGCTGCCATCGCTGACAGGGCGAGTGCAGCGCTGGATGCATTTACACCACCGCCGGGAAGCGGGAAAACAGTCGTTGCGCTTGGTGGCAGGCAAGGACGCAGTTTTGCCGCAGAGCGGGCCGCAGGAGATGTAAACATCTTCGATGCCCTCACAGCTCATGTGCGGGAACTGCAGGCATCGGGAAAACGTACGGTTATTGCCTGCTGGTCAGATGGCTCTCGTGACCGTCTGGGGCAGATTCTGGCCGACCATGGACTGGGCTCGGTTCAGGAAGTCGATACCTTCGAACAGACGAAAACCCTGCAGGCAAAGACTTCAGCGCTTTGCGTCCTTGGTATCGAACATGGATTTGAACTTCAGGACATCGCCTTTATCGGCGAGCAAGACATTCTCGGCGACCGGCTGGTGCGTAAATCGCGTCGCAAAGCCAAGGGCGCCAACGTCATAACAGAAGCAACCGGCCTGTCGGAAGGGGACTTGGTCGTTCACGTTGAGCATGGCATCGGCCGTTTTATCGGTCTGAAGACCATAGAAGCCGTTGGCGCTCCACATGATTGTCTCGAGCTGAAATATGCGGGAGGAGACAAACTCTATTTGCCGGTTGAAAACATCGAACTGTTGTCTCGATACGGCTCGGAGGACCAGGAAGCACAACTGGACAAATTGGGTGGAGGAGCCTGGCAGGCCCGTAAGGCTAAACTCAAGAAACGCATACTCGAAATTGCCGATGGATTGATTAAGACGGCCGCGCAGCGTGCCTTGAAGACTGCACCTGTTGTGGAGACGCCGGAAGGTGTCTACGACGAATTTGCTACGCGCTTTCCTTACGAAGAAACAGATGACCAGATGACGGCAATCGACGCCGTGTTCGAGGATCTTTCTTCTGGCCGTCCGATGGACCGGCTTGTCTGCGGGGATGTTGGGTTCGGCAAAACTGAGGTCGCGCTGCGAGCAGCCTTCATCGCGGCCATGTCAGGGCGACAGGTTGCAGTTGTGGTGCCGACCACATTGCTGGCCCGCCAACACTTCAAGACCTTCTCGGATCGCTTTCATGGACTCCCGATCAATGTCGCTCATGCGTCACGACTCGTGCCAACCCGGCAACTGACACAGACCAAGAAGGGTCTGACAGATGGTTCGATAGATATCGTTGTCGGAACGCATGCGCTGCTCGGTAAATCCGTTCAATTCCGCGATCTCGGTTTGCTTGTCATCGACGAAGAGCAGCATTTCGGCGTGAAGCACAAGGAGCGCCTGAAAGAGCTGAAATCGGATGTCCACGTTCTGACGTTGTCTGCGACGCCAATTCCGAGGACATTGCAACTTGCCTTGACCGGTGTTCGGGAACTATCCCTCATTGCAACACCGCCTGTTGATCGACTGGCGGTGAGAACATTCGTTTCGCCCTTTGACCCGCTCGTGGTTCGCGAAGCCCTGTTGCGTGAGCACTATCGGGGCGGTCAGAGCTTTTATGTCTGTCCGCGATTGTCTGACCTTGCTGAGCGCATGGCCTTCATGGAAGAGCAGGTGCCGGAGTTGAAGGTCGCGGTCGCCCACGGTCAAATGCCGCCTGGCGAACTGGAAGACGTCATGAATGCCTTTTATGAGGGCAAATACAATGTGCTTCTGTCGACAACGATTGTGGAATCTGGCCTCGACATTCCAACTGCAAATACCTTGATCGTGCACAGAGCCGACATGTTCGGTCTCTCACAGCTTTACCAGCTGCGCGGCCGCGTTGGCAGATCCAAAACACGAGCCTATGCGCTTTTCACTGTGCCGGCAAACAAGACACTGACCGCGACTGCGGAGCGGCGGCTCAAGGTGCTTCAGTCTCTGGAGACGCTTGGGGCCGGGTTCCAATTGGCCAGCCACGATCTGGACATTCGCGGAGCAGGGAACCTGTTGGGTGAAGAGCAATCTGGTCATATCAAGGAAGTTGGGTTTGAGCTCTACCAGCAGATGTTGGAGGAAGCTGTTGCGCAGTTGAAAGATGGTGGTGCTGACTTCGGTGATGAACAATGGTCGCCGCAGATCAACATTGGTACACCAGTTCTCATTCCCGAGGACTATGTCGCCGACCTTCAGCTGCGTCTGCAGCTCTATCGCAGGCTTGGTGACGTGACTGAGGCGGAAGAAATTGATGCGTTTGGCGCTGAAATGATTGATCGGTTCGGACCGTTGCCGGACGAAGTTCAACATCTTCTCAAGATCGTGTTCATCAAAGGGCTTTGCCGTAAGGCCAATGTCGAGAAAGTCGATGCGGGTCCGAAAGGCATAGTTGTCAGTTTCCGCAATTCTGAATTCGCAAATCCGCCAGGTCTTGTGTCTTACATTGCAGAACAGGGCGTGCTGGCCAAAATACGTCCCGACCAGAAAATTGTACTCACGCGGGAATGGGAAAACACGGACACCCGTCTGAAGGGGACAGCGACTGTGCTAACGAAATTGGCGCGTCTGGCTGCGGCCTAAACCTTTAGTGCTCTGGCCAGGCCTGTGCACCGACAAAGGGAACAAATGCGACCTTGCCGAAGTTTTCGGATTCATAGGTTCCAACAGAATCGCGGCGGATAACGATTAGATCCTGAAGACTTCGGGAGGAACCAACTGGAATCACCAAACGTCCTCCAGGCTTCAGTTGCTCCTTGAGCTCTTGGGGAACAAAAGGGGCTCCGGCAGCAACTGTAATTGCGTCATAAGGTGCTTTCGCACGATAGCCCAGGCTGCCGTCACCACAGATAACGTCAACATTTTCAAATCCAGCGGTGACGAGATTGTTTCTCGCCGTCTCTGCGAGTTGGGAAAAGCGCTCGATACTGACGACATGGGCGCAGAGCTTGGACAAAACGGCTGCCGCATAACCGGATCCGGTTCCGACGTCCAGGCAAACGCTACACTTTCTCAACTGCAAGGCTTCTGCCATTAGCGCAACGATGTAAGGTTGGGAAATGGTTTGGCCGTGTCCGATTGACAATGGACCATCCCAGTAAGCGTCGTATCGCTGCTCATCTGGCACAAAGAGGTGTCTGGGGACAAACCGCATTGCCTCCAGCACTCTGGCATCTTTCAGACCGCGCCTTTCCAATTGGACGAGAACCATTTGGTGACGTTCTGCGGCAAAGGGGTCCATGTGTGTGGTCCAGTCGTTCACAACGAAGACGAGCATTTTTGTCGCGTCTCAAGACTCTATTAAACCTAACGCCTCATAGTACTCTGACAAAGAGACCAGAGTTGAAGCGTTAAGGTCCAAAGAGTGCCCCGAGCAGCTACCCGTCAGCGTAAGCAATCCTTTATTCGCCGCCTTATTACGCCTGCGATCGCAATCGCAGCGCTTGGCTATTTTGGTTTTCATGCCATGAGCGGTGAACTCGGCGTGGTTGGCAGAGCAATGATCGAGCGGCAGGTTTCTGAACTTGAGGCTGAGTTGGCTGAATTATCCGCAGAGCGGCAGGAACTTGTGGCAAGGGTCAGTCTGCTGAGGCCCGAGAGCCTTGATCCTGATATGCTTGATGAGCGCGCACGCCTCAATCTCAATTTGGTTCACGAAACCGAGTTGGTTGTGCTTCGTCCTGGGCATAGATACGATATGAACTGAAAACAAGTTTATTGTTCAGAGTTAATCAATTTTCAGTTAAACGCTAATTTCACCATCCAAAGCAGACATTTAAATCAATTCAAGAATCAGAAAACGATGGATTGGATTGACAGAAGGGAGCGGATAAGTTGCTCCTACCTGTCTTAGGGGAAACGTCACGCCGAGAAGAGGGTTATGGCCGCAGCAAGAAAGACCACTTCCGCTAGCTCAAAGAGCACAAGCCGGACCCGCAGCTCCGCTAAAAAAGCGAAGCCTGCGATCGCCGAGTTCGACAAAGACGATGAACTCCACGCCTACCGCGAAATGCTACTCATTCGCCGATTCGAAGAAAAAGCCGGTCAGCTATATGGCATGGGCTTCATCGGCGGGTTCTGCCATTTGTATATCGGGCAGGAAGCTGTCGTCGTTGGTATGCAGATGGCCAAGAAAGACGGCGATCAGATGATCACCGGGTACCGCGACCACGGGCACATGCTGGCCATGGACCTCGACCCCAAGGGCGTGATGGCGGAGCTTACCGGGCGCCGCGGCGGCTTGTCGAAAGGCAAGGGCGGTTCCATGCACATGTTCTCCAAGGAAAAGCATTTCTATGGAGGACACGGGATTGTCGGCGCTCAGGTGTCGCTTGGAACAGGTCTTGGTTTTGCCAACAAATACCGGGGCAACGGCAATGTTGCGATGGCTTTCTTCGGTGACGGCGCTTCCAACCAGGGGCAGGTCTATGAAAGCTTCAATATGGCCGAGCTTTGGAAGCTCCCTGTTGTTTACGTGATCGAAAACAACAAATATGGCATGGGCACGAGCGTCGCACGCGCATCTGCAATGACCGACCTTTCCCAGCGTGGTGCTTCCTTCGGGATCCCGGGCGAACAGGTCGACGGCATGGATGTTCGCGCAGTCAAGGCTGCCTCCGAAAAAGCGCTGACCTGGTGCCGCGAAGGCAAGGGTCCCTTCATCCTGGAAATGATCACGTATCGCTATCGTGGTCACTCGATGTCCGATCCGGCGAAATACCGCTCCAAGGACGAAGTGCAGAAAATGCGGACTGAACACGATCCGATCGAGCAGGTTCGTGCGCGCCTCCTGGAAAACAAGTGGGCAAGCGAGGACGACCTCAAAGGCATCGATAAGGATGTCCGGGCAAGGGTCGCCGAAGCTGCTGAATTTGCTCAGACTGATCCGGAACCGGATGCGTCTGAACTCTACACTGACATTCTGCTTTAACGCCGGGGGAAAACATGCCGATCGACATTTTGATGCCGGCGCTCTCGCCGACAATGGAAGAGGGTAAGCTCGCCAAATGGCTCAAGGCCGAAGGCGACACTGTGTCCGCGGGCGACGTCATCGCGGAAATCGAAACAGACAAGGCAACCATGGAAGTGGAAGCCGTCGATGAAGGAACGCTTGGCAAGATCCTTGTTGCCGAAGGGACCGACAACGTAAAGGTCAACGAGAAAATCGCCGTTTTGCTTGGCGAAGGTGAGGATGCCAGCGCGATCGACGCTGCTGCGGCTTCACCTGCTCCTGCTGCGGCTCCTGCTGCTGCAGAAGCTCCGAGTGCACCGGCTGTTGCCGCTGCGCCGCAAGCGCCGGTGGCTGAAGTCGTCGAGGATCCGGAGGTTCCTGCGGGAACGCCGATGAAATCATCAACGGTGCGTGAAGCACTGCGCGATGCCATGGCAGAGGAAATGCGCCGGGATCCGGACGTCTTTGTCATGGGTGAAGAGGTGGCCGAATACCAGGGTGCTTACAAGATCACGCAAGGCTTGCTGGATGAGTTTTCAGAAAAGCGCGTTATCGATACTCCTATCACAGAGCACGGCTTTGCCGGTCTCGGCGTTGGGGCTGCAATGGCAGGGTTGAAGCCCATCGTTGAATTCATGACGTTCAACTTCGCCATGCAGGGTATTGATCAGATCATCAACTCTGCTGCCAAAACGCTGTACATGTCGGGTGGCCAAATGGGTGCCCCGATTGTTTTCCGCGGACCCAATGGCGCTGCGGCGCGTGTTGGCGCGCAGCACTCGCAGGACTATGCCTCCTGGTATGCGCATGTTCCCGGGCTGAAAGTCATTCAGCCTTATTCGGCTGCGGATGCAAAAGGTCTTTTGAAGGCTGCGATCCGTGATCCCAACCCGGTCATCTTCCTGGAAAACGAAATCCTTTATGGTCATTCGTTTGAAATCCCGGATGTTGACGACTTTGTACTTCCGATTGGCAAGGCCAAGGTGGAACGTGGCGGAACCGACGTGACCCTGGTTTCCTGGGGCATCGGCATGACCTACACGCTCAAGGCTGCTGAAGAATTGGCCGGAATGGGCATTTCAGCCGAAGTCATCAATCTGCGTACAATCCGCCCTCTGGACATCGACACAGTTCTTGCGTCAGTTCGCAAAACGGGGCGTGTGGTGACCATCGAGGAAGCTTTCCCGATGTGCTCAGTGTCGTCGGAAATTGCTTATCAGGTTCAGGAACAGGCCTTCGACTATCTCGATGCGCCCATAACCCGGGTGACTGGCAAGGACGTTCCGATGCCTTATGCCGCAAACCTGGAAAAACTCGCATTGCCGACTGTTTCTGAAGTTATCGAAGCGGTGAAAGCCGTGACCTACACAGCCTGAGGCGGGGGAGACGGACATGCCAATTAATATCACCATGCCGGCCCTCTCTCCGACCATGGAAGAGGGCAACCTGGCCAAATGGCTGGTCAAGGAAGGCGATCAGGTTTCGGCGGGCGATGTGATCGCAGAAATCGAAACCGACAAGGCAACCATGGAAGTGGAAGCCGTTGATGAAGGAACAGTCGGCAAAATCCTTGTTGCTGAGGGCTCCCAAGGGGTCAAGGTCAACGAACTGATCGCTGTTTTGCTGGAAGAGGGCGAAGACGCAAGTTCTATCGATACCTCTGGTGCAGCAGCTCCGGCAGCCTCAGCTGCCGAACCGGCACCGGCGGCAGACACCGCTCCAGCCACTGCGGCGCCTGCTGTTGCAGCTCCTGCGGGGCCAGCTCCGGTGGCTTCTGACGGAACGCGCCTGTTTGCTTCGCCGCTCGCGAGGCGGCTTGCCAAACTGAATTCGCTTGATCTCAACGCTTTGAAGGGAACCGGTCCCCACGGCCGGATTGTAAAACGCGATATTGAGACTGCTCTTGAAGCCGGGACAGGCAAGGTTGCTCCTGCCGCAGAAGCTCCCAAGGCTGCTGCTGCAGCTCCGGCAAGCGGACCTTCCGCCGATCAGGTGCTGAAACTCTTCGATGAAGACAGTTACGAGTTGGTGCCGCATGATGGCATGCGCAAGACAATCGCGAAGCGTCTTACGGAATCCAAACAGACGATTCCGCACTTCTATGTGTCTGTCGACGTGGAACTGGATGCTCTGTTGGCATTGCGCGCGCAGCTCAATGGTTCTGCTGCAAAAGACAAGGACGGCAAGCCGGCCTACAAGCTTTCGGTCAACGATATGACCATCAAAGCGCTTGCCTTGGCTCTTCGTGACGTTCCGGACGCAAATGTGTCCTGGACAGATGACAACATGGTCATGCACAAGCATGCCGATGTGGGCGTCGCCGTGTCCATTCCCGGCGGTCTGATTACGCCGATCATCCGCAGTGCAGAAGAGAAATCGCTTTCCGTCATCTCCAATCAGATGAAGGATCTCGGCAAGCGGGCGAAGGAACGCAAGCTGAAGCCTGAAGAATATCAGGGCGGAACGACTGCTGTGTCCAACATGGGCATGATGGGCGTAAAGAACTTTTCTGCGGTCGTGAACCCGCCGCACGCCACTATTCTTGCAGTTGGCGCCGGTGAAAAACGCCCTGTCGTCAAGGACGGTGAACTTGCTGTTGCCACCGTGATGAGCGTGACACTCTCCACCGACCACCGTTGCGTGGACGGTGCGCTCGGTGCGGAGCTGCTGGCCGCATTTAAAGGCTACATCGAAAATCCAATGAGCATGCTGGTTTAAGACCTCAGCTCCGGCGCGGCGGCAACGCCGCGCCGTTTTTCAAATGAAGTTTCATTTGCCGGGGAAAACACCATGGCTGATACCAACTACGACGTCATCATCATCGGCTCCGGGCCAGGTGGTTACGTCACTGCCATACGGTCCGCCCAACTGGGATTGAAGACCGCAATCGTTGAACGGGAACATCTTGGCGGCATCTGCCTCAACTGGGGTTGCATCCCGACCAAGGCCTTGCTGCGGTCGGCAGAAATTCTCGATCATGCCAATCATGCCAAGAGCTTTGGCTTGACGCTTGAAGGTTCAATGAAAGCAGACGTGAAGGACGTTGTTGCACGTTCGCGCGGTGTTTCGGCGCGTTTGAACGGCGGCGTCGGCTTTCTGATGAAGAAAAACAAGATCGATGTAATCTGGGGCGAAGCCAAGTTGGCAAAGCCGGGGCAAATTGTTGTCGGGAAGTCTTCCAAGCCCGCCGTTGAACCTCAGCATCCGGTGCCCAAGGGCGTTAAGGGCGAGGGCACCTATACCGCCAAGCATATCATCGTTTCGACCGGCGCCCGCCCGCGGGCACTGCCTGGTATCGAGCCGGATGGAAAACTGATCTGGACCTATTTCGAGGCAATGAAGCCAGCCAAGATGCCAAAATCGCTTGTTGTCATGGGATCTGGCGCGATTGGCATCGAGTTCGCCTCTTTCTATCTGTCGATGGGCGTTGATGTGACGGTTGTCGAACTGATGGCCAACGTGATGCCGGTTGAGGACGAGGAAATCTCGAAATTCGCCCGCAAGGCTTTGGAAAAGCGCGGGCTGAAAATCATTACCGAAGCCAAGGTCACGAAAGTCGACAAAGCAGCGAACTCCATCACCGCGCATGTTGAAACCAAGGACGGAAAAGTCAGCCAGATCACGGCAGATCATCTGATCTCGGCGGTCGGGGTTCAGGGCAATATCGAGAATATCGGCCTTGAGGCACTTGGCGTAAAAACCGATCGCGGCTGTGTTGTCATTGATGAATATGGCCGGACCAGTGTTCCGGGCATCTATGCCATCGGTGACGTTGCCGGTCCGCCCATGCTGGCACACAAAGCAGAACATGAAGGTGTAATCTGCATTGAAAAGATTGCCGGCGTCCCAGGTGTCCACCCGATGGATCACCGCAAAATCCCTGGCTGTACTTACTGCAACCCGCAGGTCGCTTCTGTCGGACTGACTGAAGCCAAGGCCAAGGAGCAGGGCCGCGACATCCGCGTCGGTCGTTATATGTTCAATGCGAACGGTAAGGCGATCGCCCTTGGCGAAGACAATGGCTTGATCAAGGTCATCTTCGACAAGAAAACCGGTGAGCTTCTGGGCGCACACATGTGTGGAGCCGAAGTGACGGAGCTTATTCAGGGCTTCATTGTTGCAATGAACCTTGAGACGACCGAAGAAGAGTTGATGCACACGATTTTCCCGCATCCGACACTGTCGGAAATGATGAAGGAAGCTGTGCTCGACGCATACGGCAAAGTTCTCAACGCTTGACCGAGAACGCTCCGGTCGGGCAAACGGCCGGAGCCTTATTGATGCGGGCGATGAGGCTGATATGCTTGCCTATCTTTCTGACGGATTGAGGTTTTTGTTTCGTGAGGGAAGCTGGTCTCTTAAGCCTCATGAAGAGAAGACGATATGGGCTGCTCTGGCGATACTGCCTGATGATCAATCAGCGCTGGCAAAGAAACAGCTTGATGAGCAGTTTTTCGTCGAACGACAGTCTGACGGCCGTATTCCGTGTTTCCGCTACTATGCTGAAGATCGCCTTTCCCGTTTGACGGGAAAATACGCGGTTGGCGACCATTTCATAAACGTGAAACTACAAGCGGGAGACCGGAAGGTTTCAGGCAAACTCGTACTTCATGATGGGCTCGTGTTCGGATTGGAATTTTCAAAACCAAGCAGCTTCTTCAGGCACGTGGGTGTTGATGTGATATCGGCAAGTTGTGATGATAGTTCGATTGGATACACTGCTGTTATTGATCGGGCCGAGCACGGTTCTGACGGAAACCAAAAATAGGCGAGTTCGCAAAATGGATATGAAAGCAATTTTGATCTGGGTTGCTATCGGTATTCTTGCCGGTTGGCTGGCAAGTATCGTCGTGGGTGGCGGTGGATTGATCCGCTATCTGATTACGGGATTGATCGGCGCATTTGTCGGCGGATTCCTGTTCAAGGTAGCCGGCATCAACATCAATCTGGGAAACACACTGGTCAACGAGATCGTTGTCGCAGCGATCGGCGCCGTCGTCGTCGTGTTGCTTGCGCGCCTGATCGCTTAGCCAGGGAAGTGGGAGACCCGCGATGGGATGGATCATCACTATCATTATCGGTCTGATCGCGGGTGCCGTCGCACACCGGGTGCTCAACAGCCGTGGTGGATTTCTCGGAAGCCTCGTCGTTGGCCTTATAGGTGCGTTGATCGGTGGTGAGCTTGCGTCGATTTTAAACCTCAATTTGACGGGTGGCATTCTCGACCGGCTGATCATTGCTGTTCTCGGCTCGATCCTGTTTCTGTTTTTGTGGCGCAAAATACGCAGCTGATTTGACAAGTTGGAACGGAAAGTTCGTGTCGTTCTCGATGTTGAACCCGTTTCGTCGAGCCTGGGAATGGTAACAACTGGCGATGATAAAATGAGGCATCGGTTGAACGTATGCCGATGAATAAAATGAGACTGATGTGCTGATACTGCAGCAAAGACGGAGCAGGGCTCAGACATTCATATGTGCGCAAGCATGTTGTAAAGTCCGAGGAATACCAGATTGATGATCCCAACGATCAGTGATTTTCCCCTTCGCGCGATTGATAAACTTCGATACGCGGATACAGATCGGCAAGGTCACATCAACAATGCTGTCTTTGCCACGTTTCTGGAAACGGGAAGGGTGGAAGTCATTTTTGGCCAGGCGCTTACAGATGCAGGGGCATCATTCGTCATTGCTCGCCTTGAGCTTGATTTCCTTTCGGAAGTGAATTGGCCAGGCGAAGTGGAAATTGGAACATCTGTCCTGGATATCGGGCGCAACTCGTTCCGTCTTTTTCAATCGGTATTCCAGGATGGCAGTCCTGTGGCAAAGGCGGTCACGGTAATTGTTCAGATGAATGAATCGACGCGAAAATCCCATCCGCTCACGGAGGAAGCGCGGCAAAAGCTGGAGAAACTCCGCAGTCCTGCGCTAAACACATAGCTGGCTCAACAGCTTTCCGTATTGACCTTTCAAGGGAAAAACGACACTTAAAGCCCATGGTTACGATCGTTGACACGCTAAATCGCCCGAATGAAAAATCCGATGCGCGA
Source organism: Labrenzia sp. THAF82 (assembly GCF_009363435.1). Lineage (GTDB taxonomy): Bacteria > Pseudomonadota > Alphaproteobacteria > Rhizobiales > Stappiaceae > Roseibium > Roseibium porphyridii. The sequence continues at coordinate 3,397,078 of NZ_CP045354.1, forward strand.
CCGCGTCATCCGGAGAAGGCTCATCGTCCCGATAATCCGGTCCAACGCAAACCAAAATGGATTCGCGTCAAGGCACCGACCTCGCCGGTTTACCGCGAGACCCAGAATGTCGTGCGCGACAACAATCTGGTGACCGTGTGCGAAGAGGCCGGTTGTCCGAATATCGGTGAATGCTGGTCCAAAAAGCATGCAAGTTTCATGATTCTCGGCGATACGTGCACGCGGGCATGCGCCTTCTGTAACGTGCGCACGGGAATGCCCGGTCCGGTCGACCCCAAAGAACCACAGGGCGTCGCAGATGCGGTTGCGACCATGGGACTGGAGCATGTCGTCATCACGTCAGTTGACCGTGATGATCTTGAGGACGGTGGAGCTCGGCATTTTGCCGACGTTATCAACGCAATCCGCAAAACCTCTCCGACAACGACAGTCGAGGTTCTGACGCCGGACTTTCTGAGAAAAGAGGGTGCCGCGGAAATTGTGGTAGATGCGAAACCCGATGTGTTCAATCACAATCTGGAGACTGTCCCGTCCAAGTATTTGAAGGTGCGGCCGGGCGCGCGCTACTTCCACTCCATTCGTCTACTGCAGAAAGTGAAAGAACTAGATGCAGAGATGTTCACGAAATCAGGCATCATGGTTGGACTGGGCGAAGAGAGAAATGAAGTCCTCCAGCTTATGGACGATCTGCGCGCAGCAGATGTTGATTTCCTGACAATCGGACAATATCTGCAGCCTTCAAAAAAACACCACCCAGTGATGTCTTTTGTCACGCCGGAGGAATTCAAGGGCTATGAGCGAATTGCCTATGCCAAGGGTTTCCTGAAAGTGTCAGCAACGCCTTTGACGCGGTCTTCCCACCATGCGGGCGAGGATTTCGCCGACCTCAGGGCTACGCGAAAAGCGAAGCTCGGCCACTGAGCCGGACCAGAACTGGATCTGTTGAGCCGCATGCCGAGTTTTACTTCCAACCACACGGTCAATCACAAGGCGGATGATATGTTCCGCCTCGTAGCAGATGTCGAAAAGTACCCGCAGTTCGTACCGCTCTGCCAGGGACTGCACGTGCGCGGCCGCAAGGAACTTGAAAATGGCAACACGGTTCTGGTCGCCGATATGACTGTTGCCTACAAACTGTTCAAGGAAACATTCACCAGCCGTGTCGAACTTCGCCCTGAAGACCGGACAATACTGGTGGAGTATCTGGATGGACCGTTCAAGCACCTGGAGAACAAGTGGACCTTTGAGGACACAGGTGAGGGCAAGAGCAAGGTTGGGTTCTTTATCTCATACGAGTTCCGCAGCCGCACGCTGGGGTCGCTCATGGGCGTGATGTTCGACAAGGCATTCCGCAAGTTTTCCAGCGCGTTTGAAGCGCGGGCGGATCAGGTCTACGGCGCCTGACTAGGCCTATTTGAACTGGCTGAATGCATCCCTGATTGTACGCAGACGACTCGATTTCATGTCGAGCGGTTCGTTTCTGCGCCTGATCTGTTCGATTTCTCGCTTCTTCAAACCAAGATCGTCAAGAGTTGCAAACGCGGAATAGTCCGAACAAACCACACGTCTTTCAGCGCCAATATTTTCTTCAACTATCAGACTTCGGCCCGCTGCAACTTCTTCTTCCGTCCAGACAACCGTCCCGGAAGACACCCAGAATGTGCGGTCGCAATAGCGAGCTTCGTGATAGCCCTTTTTGGGTAGAGTGAGGATTTCGTGAGATCCGTTGAACCCACCGTTCGAATAGTTGGAACGGATATAGAAATCGCCCTGCGCATGCGCAGCGCCCGCCATGTAGACAGCGGATATCGTTGATAACGTCAGGAACGCAAGGGCGCGTTTCATGCGGTTGGTCCTTTTTGCTCGGCCCCCTTATTGCCTGCAATGTCTAAGTCTACATGTATTGTTGTTACCCGAGCCTTACCTTTGGCGGCTCGTTTTTGGATTAATTGCCTCGCAACGTGTTTGCAGCGTCCTCGACCGTTGTCGGGCGGAAAGACTCTCTGATTGCAGCAAATCTGTTCACCGATTTCACTGTCGACCCGTCGTTTTGAACGATCACTCTGGGATCGTCGTAAATTCCAAGCCCTTCCAACGTGACTTGTTCTTCGGGATGCGCACAAATCGGTCGCCAGCCTTTGCCCCAGTTGTACTCAACTCGAACGGTGTAGTTTTGTTCCACTTCGAGCTCGGTCCACGCCACGGTCGCGTAGCGAACCCAGTACTTGCGACCGCAATACTCAACCTGAACCAGTCCGTCCGACATCCTGCTGTAGATGCGGTGGGACCCACGAAACGCACTATAGTCGTCCCGAGACACAATATAGGTGTCTCCGACGGCCAGTTGTTCGCTCTCCGCTTTTGCAATTGCTCCACCTGCAAGCAGTGTTCCTGCTGCAAGAAGCATCCGTGCGACAGTCATTTACTCATTCCCGTTTCGCGAAATGGATCGCGTCTTGGTTCTTCCCGAGCGTGACCATATGAGAAGTGTTTGTAAAACAAGTTGCTACTGGTAATTGAAGTTGATTAAAAATTTAATGGTCCGAGGACCTCAGAGAAAAACCGGGTTCTTGGATTTGAAGGCAAGTGTTCGGCTCACTATTCATGGTGAAAACTGGAGCTTTTGCTTTATGGCCGCTTCCATGTGAAACCTTCTTCCATCGCCAGCAGACGGCTTTGAAGCTGGTCTTTGGCTTTGGTCAGGAAAACTTTTGTACTTTTTGTAAAACTGGATACGAGGAAGAACACAACAACCTGAATCAAATCTGTTGTGTTGCGTTCTGTCTGTCTGGAATTAGTCCTGCCTTAAAAGCATTACCTAAGTGGCCGCATTGAGAACAGAGGTTAGGGCGGTCTGTACGGTTTCAAGTCTGATCGACTGACGGCCGCGGTCTGCAAACCAGCAATGCATGTGTTGTGTTGTCTTTCCCCTAACTGCAACAGCTACATGAACTGTCCCGACCGGCTTGTCTTCACTTCCGCCGCCCGGACCTGCAATACCTGTTACGGAGACGGTGATATCCGCATTTGAGTTCTTCAATGCGCCTTCTGCCATTGCCATTGCAACATCCTTGCTGACGGCCCCGACACTTTGAATGAGCCCAGGTGAAACACCCAGCATATCTGACTTGGCTTCATTCGAATAAGTGACGAAAGAACGGTCAACGACGGCCGAAGATCCGGGGATTTCTGTCAGAACACCGCTGATCAAGCCGCCGGTGCACGATTCCGCTGTTGCAAGCATCAAACCCTTGGCTTTCATTGCGTCCAAGACTTCGGTTGCCAGGGGAATGAGATCGTCCAGATTGCGTGGTGCAGGGCTGCTCATTGGAGTTATCATCAGGCTGAACTATTACTCATCGTCTTTCAGAGGGAGGCGAACTGTAACACTTGCAAGCGCTGCAATACCTTCCTTTCGGCCGGTAAACCCCAGTTTCTCGGAGGTCGTCGCCTTAACCGAGACACGCGAAAGCGGGAGCTCGCAAATACGCGCAACAGATGCACGAACTTCTTCTCGGTGGGGGCCGATCTTCGGTTCCTCGCAAACTATCGTGAGGTCAATATGAGCAATGCGGCCACCAAGGGCAGCCAGTCTCTTGATGGCGTGTTGCTGGAATTGATCTGAAGATGCGCCTTTCCATTCAGGGTCACTGGGTGGAAAGTGTTGACCGATGTCACCGTCTCCAATTGCGCCGAGCGTCGCGTCGGTAACGGCATGAAGTGCAACATCGGCGTCTGAATGTCCTTTCAGGCGCTTGGAATGCGGTATGGAAAAGCCGCCAAGGATGACTGCTTCACCGTCCTCAAAAGCATGGACGTCATAGCCTATACCGACTCTCACGTCCGCCAATTCGCTAAGAGGTCGGGGTGCGGCAGTTTCAGCTTTCATCTTAAAATAGGTTGCCTGTTTTTCAGCGCGCTTGAGGTCTGCGCCGGTTGTGATCTTAAAGTTGGCTGGATCGCCATCTGAAAGTGAAATGGTCATGCCATTCCATTCCGCAAGACCTGTGTCGTCCGTAAAAGCCGTTTGTTCAGCTTCGTTCGCGCGCATGTGTGCTGCTAGGATACTTTGCAGCGGAAATCCCTGAGGTGTCTGTGCTGCCCATAAGCCGGTTCTGTCAATCGTTTCCAGGTTGCCGCTGGATTGGTCTGCTTTTTTGAGCGTGTCAGCAACAGGTACCGCAGCCAGTGCTCCCTCCGCGCCCTGGTCAAGCCTTTCCAGCACTCGGTCAATGGTTCCCGTGTCGACAAAGGGACGTGCCGCATCGTGAATGAGGACGTAGTCACAAGGCACGCTTTCCAGTGCCTTCAATCCCTCGAAAACCGATGTTTGTCGGGTTGCGCCACCAAAAACAGCCGCGCCAACCTTTTTTTGGATAGGCTGCTCGATCTCGGCAAATGCTTCTGAATAGAGATCTGTATCGTCAGGATGAATGACGGTCACAATATGTGTGATCCGTGGATGATTTCCCAAAGCGTTCAGTGTATGGCTCAGAACAGGACTGTTCGCGAGGAGCTTATACTGCTTCGGCCGGTCGTCGGTTGCGTCTGCCAGGCGCGTTCCACGCCCAGCGGCAACGATCAGGGCTGCCGCGGATTTTGCCATGATCGCTTTCTCCAGGCTTTCCAAAAAATTCAAACTGACAGGCCGTCTTTAACTAAGAACCTGTTTAGACCGCAAATTATGTCTTGTTGCATTGCATTAATTGTCTACAATATAGGCAGATAAGAAAGTGCACAGGCATTAAGCAAAAAATGAGAATCGCGTGTTACCTGCGATGAAGACACTAAAGGTTGGCAAGCATGAAGTGCCGAACAGGGCGGTGCTCGCGCCAATGTCCGGCGTAACCGATCTGCCGTTTCGGCGGATCGCGGCGCGCTTTGGTGCCGGCATGGTGGTCAGTGAAATGGTCGCCAGCGAGTCCTTTGTTAAGGGGGATGCGGAAACGCAGATGCGTGCCGAGGCCCATGACCAGGGCTTGCATGTTGTCCAGCTTGCCGGACGCGAAGCACGCTGGATGGGTGAGGCGGCCAAGGTCATTGCCGATCTTGGTGCCGATGTAATCGATATAAACATGGGGTGTCCGGCCAAGAAGGTCACATCTGGCTACTCAGGCTCAGCGCTCATGCGCGATCTTGATCACGCACTGACGCTTATTGATGCGACCGTTGCGGCTGTTGATGTTCCTGTGACCTTGAAAATGCGACTCGGTTGGGACGAACAGTCAATCAATGCACCTGAGCTCGCCCGACGCGCAGAAGCTGCCGGAGTGAAACTCATCACGGTTCATGGTCGAACCCGGAACCAGTTCTACAAAGGTGCTGCAAACTGGTCGATTATTTCGAGGGTGAAGGCGGCTATTTCCGTTCCATTGGTCGCCAACGGTGACTGTAAGAGCAACACCGACGCACTGAACATGCTTGAAGCATCTGGGGCGGATGCTGTCATGATCGGGCGAGGCGCATATGGAAGACCATGGCTTCCGGGTTTCGTCGGGCATTTTCTTGCGACTGGCGAACATCTGTCCGAGCCGGAGGGGAATGACCTCGCGGATCTGGTGATCGAGCATTACGAGAGCATTCTGAGCCACTATGGCGAACGTAAGGGTGTTCGTATCGCCCGAAAACATGTCGGCTGGTACCTGGAACAATCCGAAACGCAAGGGGCGATACCGATGCCTGCTGCGCTCAAAGCAAACTTGATGACATCCCAAAATCCCAAAGAAGTGACCCGCATTGCCCATGACTGGATCTCTTCAGCAAATGAACGGACAGCTGCGTGAGTGATCTCAAGTCTGAAACGGGACGAACAGCCGCGCTGGCCAGCGATGGACCGATGATACTGGATGCATTGCCGCATCCTGTTCTGCTTGTGGCCCCGGACGGGGTGATCGAGTCGGCAAACATGGCCGCAGAAATTTTTATGCGATCAAGCGTCTCGGTACTGCGCCGACATCCGATCAGTGATTTTGTGCCTTTCGGCAGCCCCCTCCTGACACTCATCGACCAGGTGCGAGAGCGCGCGGCACCGGTCAATGAGTACAAGGTCGACATTGGTTCACCTCGCATTGGCGCGCCGAAGGTCGTGGACATCAATGCCGCTCCGGTCTCCGATAGACCGGGTGCTGTAGTGCTGATGTTTCAGGAACGCACGATGGCTGAAAAGATCGACCGCCAGCTGACGTCGCGCGGAGCCGCGCGCACAGTCACGGGTCTCGCAGCCATGCTCGCGCATGAGATAAAGAACCCACTTTCCGGCATACGCGGCGCTGCTCAGTTGATGGAACAATCCGTTCCAAGTGAGGATCGGGCACTTGCCAGGCTGATCATGGACGAAACAGACCGGATCGTGAAACTCGTCGACAGGATGGAAGTCTTTTCCGATGAACGTCCGATCGAGCGCGAACCCGTCAACATTCACGTGGTTCTGGACCATGTAAAGCGTCTGTCCGACAGCGGTTTTGCGAGAGACAAGCGTATCGTTGAGATCTACGACCCGTCGTTGCCACCTGTTTATGCCAACAAGGATCAGCTCATTCAGGTGTTTTTGAACCTCATCAAGAACGCCAGTGAAGCTATTGGCGATGACCCCGACGGAGAAATCCGTGTTTCAACGGCTTTCAGACCCGGTGTCCGGTTGTCTGTGCCTGGAACGGATGAAAGGGTCAGCCTGCCGCTTGAATTTTGCGTTCAGGACAATGGTCCAGGTGTTCCAGACGACCTGCTGCCGCACCTTTTCGAACCATTCATTACGACCAAAACCAATGGATCCGGACTAGGGCTTGCGCTTGTTGCCAAGATCATCGGCGACCACGGCGGTGTGATCGAATGCGACAGCCAGCGCCACAAAACAGTCTTCCGAATCCTCATGCCCGCTTTTTCCGGCGAAGGAGCCTCCCACTCCCAAAAGCCGAACGAAGGGAATAGCTGACCATGCCGACCGGCACGATCCTAGTTGCAGACGACGACGCGGCCATTCGCACAGTCCTCAATCAGGCCCTTTCAAGGGCCGGGTACACTGTCAGGCTGACCTCCAACGCTTCAACCTTGTGGCGTTGGGTTTCTTCAGGCGACGGAGATCTGGTTATCACCGACGTTGTGATGCCGGATGAAAATATTTTTGATGTGCTTCCGCGCATGAAAAAAATGCGTCCCGAGTTGCCTGTTCTTGTCATGAGCGCCCAGAACACATTCATGACAGCAATCAAGGCGTCTGAGAAAGGCGCTTATGAATACCTTCCCAAGCCATTTGACCTCAAGGAACTGACCAGCATTGTTCAACGCGCCATGGAGGAGCCGAAAAAGCGGCCGTCCCTGGACCTGGATGATGCTGGTGAGGGAATGCCGCTTGTTGGTCGTTCTCCGGCAATGCAGGAGATCTACCGCGTTCTGGCGCGCCTTATGCAGACCGATCTGACGGTCATGATCAACGGCGAATCTGGAACGGGCAAGGAACTGGTTGCGCGCGCCCTTCATGACTATGGCAAAAGACGAAATGGGCCATTTGTTGCAATCAACATGGCCGCCATTCCGAGAGACTTGATCGAGGCCGAACTCTTTGGTCACGAAAAGGGGGCGTTCACAGGTGCCCAGAATCGCAGCTCCGGCCGGTTCGAGCAGGCAGACGGTGGCACGCTCTTTCTTGATGAAATTGGCGACATGCCCATGGAGGCCCAGACCCGCCTGTTGAGGGTTCTGCAGCAAGGCGAATATACGACGGTCGGTGGTCGTACGCCCATCAAGACGGACGTCCGCATTATAGCTGCAACGAACAAGGATCTAAGGCATCTGATCAATCAGGGGCTTTTCCGGGAAGATCTCTATTTCCGCCTCAACGTGGTGCCGATCAGGTTGCCACCTCTTCGTGAACGGATCGAAGACATTCCCGATCTTGTCAGGCACTTCTTCTCACTGGTTGAAAAGGAAGGGTTGCCAGCAAAACAGATTGACCAAGAGGCACTCAACCTTCTGCGCCGGTATCGTTGGCCGGGGAACGTTCGAGAACTTGAAAATCTTGTCCGTCGGCTGGCAGCACTTTATCCGCAGGATGTGATCAGCGAAAATCTGCTTGAACAGGAGCTTAGCCAGCCTTCGGTTGCTTCGGTTGAAGAAGAAACGACTGAGAACATCAATCTCGGTGGATCGGTTGAACGCTACCTTGCAGGCTACTTCGATACTTTTGGAGAGGCTTTGCCACCTCCAGGGCTCTATCATCGTATCTTGCGGGAAGTTGAGTATCCACTCATCAGTGCAGCACTGGCGGCGACGCGCGGCAATCAGATCAAGGCAGCGGAACTCCTCGGCGTGAACCGGAACACCTTGAGGAAAAAGATCCGCGATCTGGACATTCAGGTTATGCGCTCGGTTCGTTGACTGTTGCTGAGCGTTTGTCGCTGAGGTACCAGTCGACAAATTGATGACGAAAGACCAAGTTCCTGCGCCAACAAGCCAGGCGTGGGAACAGATGTGAACGCCTGAATCTGTTCCGAAGCCGTACCGGGCAGCTAGAAGGGGTTTCGATCAAGCGTTTGACAAAGACTTGATATTGAAAAAATATAAATATAACAATATCTTAAGTCTATTTAAGAAATCTTCCACCGCATTTTTTCGGTGATGCTGCCGCCCTGTCGCAATTTCGCAACATTGTGTGATAAGTTTGCCGCATAAAACGATATTGAATGCGGTCGATATTTCACGGCCGCTGTGCTGAGGCTTAATGATACTGGAAGCGGAACAGCGATCGGCAGCGCAGTCGAGTGCGGCAGGTAAACTCTGGCGCCGCGCAGGCCTCGCGATCATGGTTGTCGCCCTGATTTCGATTGGCGTGACATTTGCCATTCTGATGGGGCTGACAACCATCGACCCGACTCGGGAAGTCATTGTCACTGCAATGACGATCAATGGCGCATTAGCTGCAGTTCTGCTTGGCGTCATTTCCGTTGAAATTCTGAAGCTATGGCAGGCGCGACGGCGCGGTCGTGCGGCTGCCCGTCTTCATGTGCGGGTCGTTGCTCTTTTCAGCGTCGTTGCAGCGGTTCCAGCTATTCTTATGGCAATATTGGCCGCCATTACGCTGGATCGGGGTCTCGATCGCTGGTTTGAGGAGCGCACCCGCCAGATTATCGACAATGCCCTTACGGTTGCGCAGGCCTATCTGCAGGAACATGCGCGCGTGTTGCGCGGCGATCTGATCGCCATGACCAACGACATTGATCGTGCCAAAGCTGTCTACGACTTCGAACCGACGCGTTTTGATCAGTTTTTCGCGACGCAAGTATCTCTGCGTGGGATTCTGGCCGCGTTTATCCTCGACAGCGAAGGTAAGGTTGTCACGCGTGTTGTGCTGGATCCAAATGCCGATGTTCCACTGCCGCCGGCTGACAGTTTTTTCAAGGCAAAGTCCGGTGATCCGATCCTGATTGCACCAGGAAGTTCCAATATCGTCGGCGGCATCATGAAACTGTCTGCATACGACAACTTCTATCTCTACGCCGTGCGCGCCATCGATCCGCGTGTTGTTGAATATTTGCGTCTGGCAGAGACAGGGGCCTCTCAATACCAACAGATGGAGAGCAGCAGGTTCGGGGTGCAAGTCGCCTTTGCTCTTGTCTATCTCGGTGTGGCACTGGTTCTTCTCTTGTCAGCCATCTGGATAGGCTTTGGTTTTGCCAACCGGCTTGTGTCGCCAATCAGAACGTTGATTTCGGCGGCCGACGAAGTTGCCAAGGGCAATCTTGCAGTGAAGGTCCGAACGGAAAAATCGGGCGGAGACCTCGCAAATCTTGGAACGACATTCAACAAGATGACCGGGCAGTTGCTCGGTCAACGCGATGCTTTGCTTGCTGCCAATGAACAGATTGACCGGCGCCGGAGATTTAATGAGGCGGTGTTGTCAGGGGTCTCTACGGGTGTGATCGGGATAGACGATGAAGCGTCAATCATGTTGATCAACCGGTCAGCATTGGAGCTTCTGCAGCTTGATGAGATCCAGATTCTGAACAAGCCCTTGATGGAGGTTGTTCCTGAATTGAATGAGTGCATCCGGGAGCTCTTGGAAAATGATGGTGACCGCCTGCCTGAGAGACAGATCGAAATCGCGCGTGGCGGACGGCTGAGGACAATTAACGTTCGCATTACGACCGAACAATCAACCCGACGCGAACACGGATTTGTTGTTACCCTGGATGACATTACGGATCTTGTGTCGGCCCAGCGCAATTCAGCCTGGGCGGATGTCGCCCGAAGAATTGCGCATGAAATCAAAAACCCTCTAACGCCAATTCAGCTGTCTGCGGAACGCATCCGGAGACGATATGGCAAACGCATTGAAGAAGATCGTCAGGTTTTCGACCAATGCATTGACACGATTGTCCGGCAGGTGGGCGATATCGGTCAGATGGTTGATGAATTCTCGTCCTTTGCCCGTATGCGCAAGCCTAACAAGTCTTCGGGAGATCTCCGGGAAGCCGTAAGAGATGCTGCATTCATGCAGTCTGTTGCCAATCCGGAAATCAGCGTGACTGCGGATGTTCCGGACACGCCGGTCAAGGCGGTCTTCGACGCGAGGCTTATCGGCCAGGCATTGACTAATGTTGTGAAGAACGCCACCGAAGCCGTTTCAGCCCGCGAAGGTGAGGATGCACCAAAGGGCACTGTCAAGGTTCGTCTTTCAGGAGAAGGGCCGGACCAGTCGGGCCGCATCGTCATTGATGTGATCGACAATGGCGTGGGCTTGCCTGAGGAAAATCGCAGCCGCTTGCTGGAACCATATATGACGACGCGTGAGAAAGGGACTGGTTTGGGTCTCGCGATCGTGCGGAAAATTTTGGAAGACCACGGGGGCGGAATTGAATTGCTTGACGCGCCCAAAAACGATCCTTCAGACACGGGAACTCTTGTTCGCCTGACTTTGGCCGCCAAGGCCGAGATCGAGCCGGAACCCGAGCAACAACAAGAAGCAGTGACTGCTCATGGCACATGATATTTTGGTTATAGACGATGAAACCGACATTCGAGAGATGATTGCCGGTATACTGGATGATGATGGTTACGGCACAAGAACTGCGCATGATTCAGACAGCGCACTCGCTGCGGTAAAAGAGCGTAAACCGTCGCTCGTTATTCTGGACATCTGGCTTCAGGGAAGCCGACTGGATGGCTTGGCGCTCTTGGATCTTTTCAAGGAAACCGACCCGGACATGCCCGTTGTCATCATATCGGGTCATGGCAACATCGAAACGGCTGTATCGGCAATCAAGCGCGGCGCTTATGACTACATCGAAAAGCCGTTCAAAGCTGATCGTCTGGTTCACATCGTCGAACGCGCCCTGGAAGCTTCAAGTCTCAAGCGTGAGATTCGCGACCTCAAGCAGCGAAGCGGCGAAACCAGTGATATCATTGGAAACTCTTCTGCCGCTCATGGTCTCAGACAGACCGTCCAGAAAATTGCCGGTACCAATAGCCGTATTCTGATCGTCGGCCCTTCGGGAGCTGGCAAGGAGCGTGCGGCGCGGATGATCCATGATTTGTCGCCCCGGGTCAAAAGCCCGTTTGTGGTTCTCAACGCGGCCACCATTACGCCAGCTCGAATGGAAGAAGAGCTGTTCGGTATCGAGGACGAAAACGGAAATCTGCGCAAGATCGGTGCACTAGAGGAAGCCCATGGCGGCACATTGTACCTTGATGAGGTTGCAGACATGCCGGCCGAAACCCAGGGCAAGATCCTGAGGGTGCTTGTCGAGCAGAGCTTTTCGCGTGTCGGCGGAACTCAGAAAGTTCAGGTTGATATCCGGATACTGTCTTCAACGTCGAAGAACCTTGAAGAGCATATAGCTTCAGGGCTTTTCAGACAGGATCTTTATCACCGTTTGAGTGTTGTTCCTCTCAAGGTTCCAGGGCTTGCCGAGCGGCGTGAGGACATCCCGGTTCTCGTGCATCATTTCATGGAGCAAATATCAGGTGCTTCGGGCATTCCGCTCCGGCCGATCGGCGATGATGCAATGGCGGTTCTTCAGACGCATGACTGGCCGGGCAATGTCCGTCAGCTACGCAACAATGTTGAGCGACTGATGATCCTGAGCCGCGGTGACCCCGACAGCACAATCACGGCGGATTTGTTGCCGGCTGAAATCGGAGAAACCTTGCCGAGCCTGCCGAGTTCCGGCACCGGAGAACATCTCATGTCCGTTCCGTTGCGCGAAGCGCGCGAGATTTTCGAGCGTGAATATCTACAGGCGCAAATCAAGAGATTTGACGGGAACATCTCGCGGACTGCAGAATTTGTCGGTATGGAACGGTCTGCGCTTCACCGGAAACTGAAGACCCTGGGTATGACCTGACACCCGGTGAACATCGGAACTAGTCAGCAGAGTGGGGAAGGGTTCTTTCCATGAAAATCGTGATTTGCGGCGCAGGTCAGGTCGGGTACGGCATCGCCGAACGATTGGCCGCCGAACAAAACGATGTGTCCGTGATCGACTCCGCACCAGAGCTGATCAATGCGATTGGCGATCAACTGGATGTGCGCGGCTTTGTCGGTCATGGTGCGCACCCGGATGTTCTTGCACAGGCCGGCGCTGAAGAAGCCGACATGATTGTCGCCGTCACGCTCTATGACGAGGTCAACATGGTGGCCTGCCAGGTGGCGCATTCCCTGTTCAATGTGCCGACCAAGGTGGCCCGGATCCGCGCACAGTCCTATCTGCAGGGTCGTTGGCGCAATCTCTTTTCGCGCGACAACATGCCGATCGACGTGATCATTTCGCCAGAGATTGAAGTTGGCGAAATGGTGCTGCGCCGCCTGGCATTGCCGGGGGCGGTTGAAACTGTTCGGTTCGCCGATGATCAGGTGGTTGTTGTCGGGATCATGTGCGAAGACGATTGCCCGGTAATCGACACGCCGCTGCGCCAGCTCACCGAGCTGTTTCCCGATTTGGGAGCCGTTGTAGTCGGCCTTTACCGAAACAATCGGCTGTTCGTACCAAAGAGCAGTGACTCTATCTTGACCGGTGATCTCGCCTATGTGGTCGCCCGCAGAGATCAGGTCAGGCGTACACTCAGCATTTTCGGACATGAAGAGCCGGAAGCGGCCAAGGTGATTATCGCCGGAGGCGGCAATATCGGCCTTTATGTTGCCAAGGCTCTTGAGCAGCGTCAGTCCGGAACGAAAATCAAGCTTATCGAGGCTTCGCGTGAACGTGCGATTACCGTGGCGGATGACCTTAAGAGATCTGTCATTCTTCACGGCAGCGCTCTCGATCAAACGATCCTCAATGAAGCGGACGCCGGCGATGCCGACACGATGGTCGCTCTGACCAACGAAGACGAAGTCAACATTCTGTCGTCGGTGATGGCGAAGAAGCTCGGCTGCAAGCGCTCTTTGTCCTTGTTGAACAACCCGAGCTATCCCGCCTTTGCGAATGCGCTCGGTATCGACGCGTTCATCAATCCTAGAGCGGTGACGATCTCGCGCATTCTGCAGCATGTTCGCCGAGGCCGGATCAGGGGCGTTCACTCTCTGCAAAACGGTGCTGCCGAGATCGTTGAGGCGGAAGCGCTGGACACTTCACCACTTGTCGGCAAGCCTCTGAGGGTGATTGATCTGCCGTCAGGTATTCGTGTCGGGGCCGTTTTCCGCGAGGGTAAGGTTCTGACACCCAATGGTGATCTGCAGATTCAGGCACAGGATCGCATCGTGATCTTTGCGGTTGCCAACAGGGTTCGTCAGGTGGAGCAAATGTTCCGCGTCAGTCTCGACTTCTTCTGATCGTTTGCCGATTTTCTAGCCTTGCATTTGCCTGACCGAAAGGTCAAAAATGACCTCGATACCGATTGGTTTGATTTGATCCTGGCCCCTTACGGAGGAAGCATGAGCCGAATTGCCTATGTCAACGGTCAATATGTCCGTCATGCGGATGCCGCAGTCCATGTGGAGGATCGAGGGTACCAGTTCGCTGATGGCGTATATGAGGTCTGCGAAGTTTGGCAAGGCAAGATTGTCGACGTTCCTCGCCATCTTGACCGGCTTGACCGTTCCTTAAACGAATTGCGCATAGATTGGCCAATGGCGCGCAGCGCTGTCAAATTTGTGCTTCATCAGGTCGTCAGACGCAACAAGGTGCGCAACGGTCTTGTCTATATTCAGGTGACACGCGGCGTGGCCCGGCGTGATCATGTTTTCCCATCCGAAGATGTGGCGCCGTCCATTGTGGTAACTGCTCGCTCCAGCGACCCTGCGGCTGCACAAGCCGCGGCGGAGGAGGGGATTGGCGTCGTTAGCTACCCTGAAAACCGTTGGCCGAGAGTGGACATCAAGACCGTTGCATTGCTTCCTAATGTTCTGGCCAAACAAAATGCCAAGGAACACGGTGGCAAAGAAGCCTGGTATATCGACAAGGATGGCAATGTGACCGAAGGCGGGTCGACCAATGCCTGGATTGTCACCAAAGAGGGCGTTCTGGTTACCCGGCCGGCGGAAAGCGGCATATTGCGTGGTATTACTCGCGCCGTTGTGCTGGAACTCGTTCAAAAGGACGGGATGACCTTTGAAGAAAGACCATTTAGTCTTGAAGAGGCATTTGAGGCCAAGGAGGCATTCGTCACCGCGGCGACTACTGTGGTGATGCCAGTGACACGTCTGGACGGCCGGATTATCGGAAATGGCCATCCTGGATCTGTTGCAACCCGATTGCGCGAATTGTTCCATACTGCTACTGATTTGCAGGCGGTATGATTCGATTGGCCTTGTTGGGCGGCGAATTCGAAACAATATAGAGCTGGGGCAGACAGCTCTTCTGGTGGGCAATGCAAAAAGCGAGCGGTTGTCAAACCTTAGCGTTTGAACTTGAACGTCTTTTGACGGTAAGCTGCTGTGGAACGCCGGATGCTCGGCCGCATCCGGGACAAATAGGATAAAAAGACTGATGGCTGAGCGCGCACAAAATCTCCAAGACACTTTCCTCAATCACGTTCGCAAGCAAAAAACTCCTCTGACAATTTTCCTGATCAACGGTGTAAAATTGCAGGGCGTCGTAACCTGGTTTGACAATTTCTGTGTCCTGCTTCGTCGCGACGGGCATTCTCAGCTTGTCTACAAGCACGCGATTTCCACAATTATGCCAAACGGGCCTGTTCAGTTGTTCGATCAGGCAGAGGAAAACGCTGAAAAGGCAAGCTGATTGAAACCGAAGTCTCGGGCAGACGATTTTTCAAAGTCTAACGGTACTGAAGAGCCGGGCCAGAAATCACTTCGCGTGAAAGACACTGGGGTAGATCGCCTGCCTCAGCCTTTTCGTGCGATCATCCTAGAGCCTGTCCTCCAATTGCGGGGGGAGGGTTCCGGCGAACTGCGTGGAAATAGAAGCCCTGAGGCACGGCTTGAAGAAGCTGTTGGCCTAAGCGCTGCCATTAACCTCGACATCGTTCACTCAGGCGTAGTTCGGGTCAACAATCCCAAACCAGCGACGCTCTTTGGCGAAGGCAAGGTGGCCGAACTTGCGGGTATTGTTGCCAGCGAAGACCTCGACCTTGTCGTCATTGACCATCCATTGACGCCTGTTCAGCAACGAAATCTGGAACGACGCCTTAAGACAAAGGTGATTGACCGCACCGGACTCATTCTTGAGATTTTTGGCGACCGAGCACGGACCAAGGAAGGTAAGTTGCAGGTCGATCTTGCGCATCTCACCTGGCAGAAGAGCCGATTGGTCAGGTCCTGGACCCACCTCGAGCGGCAACGGGGCGGTGCCGGCTTTATGGGGGGGCCTGGTGAAACGCAGATCGAGGCAGACCGTCGCCAGATACAAGAGCGCATCATTGCGCTGCAGAAGCAGTTGGAAAGCGTGCGACGAACACGCGATCTCCATCGTAAGAAACGCAAGAAGATACCGCAGCCTGTTGTGGCACTTGTCGGTTACACCAACGCCGGAAAGTCAACACTTTTCAATCGGTTGACCGAGGCAGATGTCTTTGCCAAAGATCTCTTGTTTGCAACTCTTGACCCGACGTTGCGCAAGATAAAGCTGCCACATGGCAGGGAAGTTATCCTGTCGGATACGGTTGGCTTCATTTCCGATTTGCCGACCCACCTTGTTGCTGCTTTCCGGGCGACACTGGAAGAGGTGCTGGAGGCCGACCTGATTCTACATGTTCGCGATATTTCGCACCCGGATACAGATGCGCAGGCTGAGGATGTCAAAAAGACCTTGAACGATCTCGGGGTTGACGCCCAAAGCGGCGCACCGATCGTTGAAGTATGGAACAAGATCGACTGCCTTGATCCTGCGCTTCGGGAAAAATTGCTCGACGATGCTGGCCATGATGGGCCTGTTTCTCTGTCGGCTTTGACAGGTGAGGGTATCGATGGCTTGTCTGACCGCATCGACGCGTTCATGGCAATGCACGACGATATCTTCTCCATTCAGATACCGGTTGCGGAAGGCGCGCTTCTGGCAAAGCTTTACCAGATGTCTGAAGTGCTGGAACGCTCAGATGCGGAAGACTTCGTGACGGCGGAGGTGCGTGTTTCCGACAAACAACGCGGGCCATTCCGGGACTTGTTTTCAGAGTATCTGGTCGATCTCGCTGGCCGGTTGGACAAGAGCTCCGAAGACTGACGCTTCCAAAAAGGTACTTGTGAGGAAGACCGCTTGATTTTGAGCGTCGAGTCAAAGTTATTTTTCGAATTTCCTGGCGAAGAAGTAGCTAATTGTGGCCGTCGCGAAGCTCACAAAGGCAATGAAGAAGATTGCCCAAACGGTTTCCTGCAGGTGGGCAACTGCTGCCAAAAGCGCTGAAAGGCAAATCATTGTAAGTCTGCCAAACGATCTTGCTACCGCAATTCCTTTGACGCGCTGACCCTTTGGCGCAATTTCCATAAAATAGACTTGCAAGACCGCTATTATTCCGCGGACTGCCACAGTGACAACGAAGATTGCGATGGCATGTATTCTCAAATCGTGTTGCAGGTTCAACATATGCAGTGTCGCCAGGATTGACCCGCAAAAGCCGACCAGAAGTGAACAGGTTATCATTACCAACCGGTGCGAAACGTTGTTCAAGGTACCCCAAAGCGGGCCTGCCACGATGTAGCCCAAGGCATAGGAGGTGACCATTGCCGTCAGCCCCTTGCTCGTTGTGTGGTGGGTCTCTGCAGCAATAAGGGCGAAGAACGGAACGGCGAGTATCACAGCTGAAAAAACTGTCGTGATGACCACATACTGGCGAAACCATGATTGTTTCATCATGGCCAGCACGTTGAGATAGTAGTTTCTGACCAATCTAAGCGGAGACCGTGTTGCCGATGGCCGCGCTGCGTTAGTTGGAGCACTGTCTTCCACGGCCAATATTGCAAGCGCTGATAGAGCGAAACAGGCGATGCCGATCGTAACCACAATGGAGTGCCGACTAAGGGGTGGCAATTCCAGTGTGAGCTCATGCGCGATCCAAGCCAAGGCAACGCCAAATCCGCCACCGATCGCCATCTGCGTGTATTGAAGCAACAAGCGCGATTTTGATTGCAAGTTGTCTGCCAGAAAGTCAGTCATCAGCAAATGCTGAAATTCGTCGGCGACCCCCATTGTGAAAATGCAGACAACAAAAACGATACTTGTCTGGGTCTGGGTTCCGAAAAGCACAGAGACAATCGTAGCGCCAAAACAGAGCGCTAAGATCATGTCACACAGAGACAGCGCCAACTTTCGATTTTTAACCTTGGCAATTCTCTCAAAAAGAAAGATGTCGGTCAGCGAGCTGGCAAGTTGTCGAACAGACACGAGGGCACCAACCAAAAAGACTGGCATTCCGACTGATACGGCCAGAAACGTGATTACAATCGACGGGCTCGCCATTGTCCAGGCTGTTTGTGCCAGACTTGTTTGCCCGGCCAGCAAAGACAAAGTTCGTCTTTCCACTGAAGATGCAATGACGGCCAATTGTCACAAGCTCCGGATCGAAAATCACGTCTTACAATTGAAGGGTATCTCGCCGTTGGCACGGAAAAAAGCAACTTGAAGTTCAAGAACCAGGCTCGCCAAGCTGGGCAGGAGACCTCCAGGAGTTCTGAAATTCATGACTGTCTCTTTTTTGCTGCTTGCCAAGCTGCTTCCATGTCTTCGAGTGTCATGTCCTGAAGCGTTGTGTCGGTCCGACTGGCTTCGTCTTCAATGGCAGCAAACCGGGTTCGGAATTTTCTGTTCGTTCGGCGCAAAGCTTCCTCTGGATCAATGTCGAGGTGGCGGGCGAGGTTGGCGAGTGCAAACAGAGTGTCGCCAAGTTCGTCACTCATGCGGTCTTTGTCCGGGTCTCCTTTGGCAAGTTCTGCATCTAATTCGTGTGTTTCTTCCCGGATCTTCTCGAGTACGAGCCTGGTATCATTCCAGTCGAAACCGACCTTTGACGCCCGGCGCTGCAGTTTGTCGGCTTCCTGAAGAGCAGGGAAGGCGGTCGGTACATCGTCAAGATAGCCTTTGCTCGGCTCAGAAAGTCCGAGAGCTTTGCGTTCGGCCCGTTTTTCAGCCCGCTCTTCGGCTTTGATCCGCTCCCAGATACCTTTGACGTGTTCCGCCTTTTCACCGTTTTCATCGCCGAAAACATGAGGATGGCGACGGATCAGTTTTTTGGTTATGCCTTCAACGACATCGCCGAAATCAAAGTGCTCGCCTTCCTCGGCCATGCGCGCGTGATAGACCACCTGGAGCAACAGATCGCCAAGCTCTTCTCGCAGTTCCAGCAGATCATTTTTTGCGATTGCATCTGCAACTTCGTAAGCTTCTTCGAGTGTATAGGGAGCAATTGTCGAAAAGTTTTGTTCCAGGTCCCAGGGACAACCTGTTACGGGCGTTCTCAAGGCCGCCATGATTTCGATGAGGCGGGCAATGTTGCGGCTGGGTGTCATTGGCATTCCAAGTTTAGGTGAAAAGTCTTAGGTGGAGAAAATTCCCACACAAATCATAAACACTGCACCGACAAAGGCCAGTATGCCGACGAAAATCATGAAAATCCGCATTGGTCTGGAGTGCCCCTTGAAGCCATCATAAGGCGCACGTCTCTCTCGGTGGTCTGAATATAGTTCCAGCAGGTCAGAAAGTAGAAAGGTCGCAAGAATTACCGCAACAACTATTGCTGTTATGATGACTTCGAGCAACGAAAACTCAGGCAATTCAACTCCTTATGGACGGGTGCCAGAATGTGACGGCCCGCTCCACCAGCGCCACAGCGCCGTAGAACAAGGATCCTGCAAGAGCGGCAACAGCAATTTCCGCCCACACCATATCGACGTTCATGCGACCGACTTCCGTTGAGATCCGGAACCCCATGCCGACGATTGGAGTGCCAAAGAATTCAGCAACAATGGCTCCGATCAGAGCCAGGGTCGAATTGATTTTCAACGCATTGAAGATGAACGGCATGGCCATGGGCAGGCGCAACTTGAAGAGCGTTTGCCAATAGCTGGAGGCATATGTACGCATCAAATCGCGCTGCATGGCATCTGACGCGGCAAGGCCCGAAACAGTGTTCACCAACATTGGAAAGAACGTCATGATGATGACGACCGCCGCCTTGGATGGCCAATCGAAGCCGAACCACATTACCATGATCGGTGCAACGCCGATGATGGGCAAAGCGGATACCAGATTGCCGATGGGCAGAAGGCCTCTTCTCAGAAACGGTACCCGGTCAACAAGGATTGCAATCAGAAATGCCGAACCGCAGCCAATTATGTAGCCTGCCAGAACCGCTTTAAGGAAAGTCTGCTGGAAATCAGCCCATAACGTCGGGACAGAATTGATGAGCCGCACCCAGATTTCAGAAGGGGCAGGCAACAGTACTTTCGGCACACCTGCACCGGTCACCACCAGTTGCCAAAGAACAAGTATCGTGATGCCGAATATGGCCGGTATCGCCAAATTCACGATGCGGGCCATAGTCTGCGAACGGCTTTTCCAGATTGCCAGTCTCTCGACAAAGAGCCAGGAGGCTGCCCAGGTCGCAATTGCCAGTGCCCAGAAACCCAGTTTCGCTTCTCCGACATGCTGCGACACAGTTGAAACCAACAGCCAGGCCGACGCGGCAGCAACAAGCCCGAGTATGAGATCCCCGATCCAGTTGCGCATGAAACCAAGTTCATACCGGACACCTGCAATGGCTAGGATCACCAGACAAGCTGCCAATCTCGGCACGTCCATGATGCCGTAGTCAGGCCCGAAGATTGGGCTGAAAAGCCCGACAATCACCATCAGCACAACAAACCAGGCAAGAAGGGCCGGCATGTCTAATCTGCGTTTGGCAGCTGCTTGTGCACTCATCTTGCCATGCCCATACGTTTGAGGGTGTGTTTTTCCAAAACGCCTATCAGCGCGACAAGAGACCCGGCAAGGAAGGCTGCCATGAGCAATGCGGACCAGATCTGAACAGTTTGGCCATAGTAGGAGCCTGCTAGAAGTCTTGCCCCCAGTCCTGCAACGGCGCCAGTTGGCAATTCACCGACAATCGCTCCAACCAGTGAAGCGGCCATGCCGATCTTCATGGAGGTGAATAGAAACGGCACTGCATAGGGAAGGCGGAGCTTCCAGAATGCCTGAACGCGGGTGGCGGAATAGGTGTGCATCAAATCCATGTGGATCACTTCAGGCGACCGCAATCCCTTTACCATGCCGACGGCAACCGGAAAGAAGGAGAGATAAGTTGAGATAAGGGCCTTCGGCAGCAATCCGGAAATCCCGACCGCATTCAGAACGACGATGATCATCGGCGCGATGGCCAGGATCGGGATGGTTTGCGAGGATATGATCCACGGCATTAGGGATTTGTCGAGTACGCGAGAATGAACAATGCCGATCGCCAGCAGAATGCCGAGCGTTGTTCCGATAAGAAATCCCATCAAGGTCGAAGAAAGCGTAATGCCGCTGTGATAGATCAGCGAGCGTTTTGATGTGATCTTCTTCTCAACCGTTGTTTTCCAGATCTCTATGACAACCTGATGAGGTGCCGGCAGAACTGGGCGTTCCTGGGCAAGTGTGTCGGTTATCAGCTGGCTGACAGGAACATCGGTCTGGCTCGCACGCTCATAGATTTCCTGCTGAAAGGGCGTGTTGAGTGCAACGGCAGCTATGTACCAGATCGCTAGAATGGCAGAGACGACCACGATAACGGGTCCGACCGTTCCGGACATCAGGCCAGAAAAAGGGTTGGTGCTGCGATTTCCGGGGAGAGAAGTGTCTGTCATTGATGCTCCCCGGATGGCTTCCAAGAAAATAGTATGTCCGGAAGGTTCTCTTCGTTGTCGCCATCAGTTCGGCGAACCTCGTGGAAGCCACGCATTGAATAAAACTTTTGTGCATCAGTATTGGCAACGAAGGTCCACAAGCTGACACCATCGGAAAAATCTTGTTTCACGTTATCAAGTAGCCGGCTGCCCAATCCGTCTTTGCGGGCACTTTTTGCGACATACAGCCCTGTGACGAAACCATCGCTACTTGTTGCTGAGAAGCCCTGAACAAATCCGTCGCTGTCTTTTGCAACCAACACACAGCGGTTTGAATACACAAAATCAACATAGTGCCGCACAACATCATCGTGTGGGTGGACGCGCGGCATCCATGGCGTTTCGTCAATCCAATCGTTCAAAATGTTGCCGCAAGCTATCATGTCTTCTTCGACCGCGCTTTTGATCTCAATTACCATGGTCGCTTCAGTCTTCATAAGAATGACCGGCACGAAGGCCGTCACGTACCCTGTGGGCGATCTTCAGGAATTCCGGTGTTTCGCGAATGTCCAAGTTTCTCTCGCGCGGCAAATCGCTGTCGATAACGTCATAGATGCGGCCCGGGCGAGGGCAGAGCACAACGATTTTGGTCGAGAGGAAAACGGCCTCCGGAATTGAGTGGGTCACGAAAACGACGGTCTTGTTGGTTTTTGCCCACAATTGGAGCAGCTGTTCATTTAAATGGTCGCGAACGATCTCATCCAGGGCACCGAATGGCTCGTCCATGAGAAGCAGATCCGGTTCAACGGCCAGCGCACGTGCAATGGAGGCGCGTTGCTGCATGCCGCCGGAGAGCTGCCAGGGATATTTCTTTTCAAACCCGGACAGGTTCACAAGATCCATGTTCCGGGCGATCCGCTCCTGCTGCTCGGTTTTGGGCAGTCCCATGATTTCAAGGGGCAGGGCGACATTCTTGGCGATCGTGCGCCAGGGATAAAGAGCTGCGGCTTGAAATACATAGCCATAAGCACGGTTCAGGCGGGCCTTCTCCGGTGAGACGCCGTTGACTGTTATTGATCCGGCCGTTGGCCGTTCCAGATCGGCGATCACGCGCAACAGCGTGGTCTTGCCGCAACCGGACGGGCCGATAAACGAAACGAAATCACCTTCGTCGATCTTGAGGTCGATGTCGGAAAGGGCGTGAACCGGTCCGTCATTGGTTTCGAACGTCAGCGACAGATTGTCGATGTCGATAACGCGTTTCGGGCTGGCGCTGGTCGTCTGTTCCACCGTTTCGGTGTCCTTTGCGCTGGCAAGAGCAGTCATTCATTTCCTCGCTATCGAGCCATTGGAAAACTGGCCGACAAACGGGCCCTCCCTTGGCACGGTTCCCTCCCCAGACGGGGAGGGAATATCTTCAGTCAGACACCGCTGGCCGGAATGCCTGTGCGTTCCACTTTGCGCGGAGCTGTCAGTTCTTTCCACGTCGAAAGTGCTTTGTTCACAGCCTGGAACGGTTCACGGGCGACAAACTCACCATGGCCCTGTTTGTGATTGACGGTGCCGTCTTCGACCGCGACACGTCCACGTGTCAGTGTGTATCGAGGAAGCCCTTTGACAGCCTTGCCTTCAAAGACGTTGTAGTCGATGGCTGACTGCTGGTTGGTAGCTGTGATTGTCTTTTCCTTTTGCGGATCCCAGACCACAAGGTCGGCGTCCGCTCCAACCAAAACAGCTCCTTTTTTCGGATAGATATTCAGGATCTTTGCAATATTGGTTGAAGTAACCGCGACAAATTCGTTTGGCGTCAACCGACCGGTTCCAACTCCGTAAGTCCAGAGCATTGGCATGCGGTCTTCCAAACCGCCGGTGCCGTTGGGGATCTTCGTGAAATCCCCCACGCCAGTACGCTTCTGGTCGGTTGTGAAAGCACAGTGGTCCGTCGCGACCACCTGAAGGGAACCCGAGGCCAGGCCTGCCCACAGACTGTCCTGGTGCTTCTTGTCGCGGAACGGCGGAGACATCACGCGGCGGGCGGAATGGTCCCAATCATGATGATAATATTCGCTGTCATCGAGTGTCAGGTGCTGGATCAAAGGTTCGCCATAAGCGCGAATGCCATTCTGCCTTGCCCGACGGATTGCTTCATGTGCCTGTTCGGACGAGGTGTGGACGATGTAAACAGGGACACCTGCCATATCGGCGATCATAATAGCGCGGTTGGTTGCTTCCCCTTCAACTTCCGGTGGGCGAGAGTGTGCATGGCCTTCGGGGCCATTGTGACCTTCTGCCAGCAGCTTTTGTTGAAGCGTTGCGACAACGTCGCCGTTCTCAGCGTGGACCAGGGGCAAAGCGCCAAGTTCAGCGCAGCGCTGGAAGGAGGCGAACATCTCATCGTCATTCACCATTAGGGCGCCTTTATA
Source organism: Labrenzia sp. THAF82 (assembly GCF_009363435.1). Lineage (GTDB taxonomy): Bacteria > Pseudomonadota > Alphaproteobacteria > Rhizobiales > Stappiaceae > Roseibium > Roseibium porphyridii. Next base: position 3,420,703 of record NZ_CP045354.1, read on the forward strand.
CGCCATGAAGTGTTTGAACGTGTTGATGCCCTTTTTCTGGACCACTTCCTGCATGTCGTTAAAGACCTGCTCACCCCACCAAGTGATGGCCATATGGAAGGAATAGTCGCAATGCGCCATTGTGGACTTGTTGTCCCACATCTGCAGCGCTTCGAGCAGCGACTGACCGGGTGAAGGCAAGGCAAAGTCAACGACCATTGTCGTGCCGCCGGATAGGGCTGCACGGGTCCCGCTGTCGAAATTGTCAGATGAGAATGTGCCCATGAAAGGCATTTCCAGATGCGTGTGCGGATCAATGCCGCCCGGCATGATGTAGCAACCGGTCGCGTCCAGGGTTTCGTCACCTGAAAGGTTCGGGCCGATTTCAACAATACGGCCGTCTTCGATCTTCACGTCGGCTTCGTAGGACAGGTCAGCAGTGACAACAGTGCCACCTTTGATCACTTTGCTTGCCATCGTCGTTTCCCTTTCGTTCACATCAGTTTCACCGGCAGATTTGCCCGGTTGATCATTCAATTGGGTTCAGGGCACCAAAGCGCGGGAGCCGTCAGGTCCCGGTCTTTGAGGATCATCGAGATCCCGTATTTTTCAGCGATGGTGCACGCTTTGGTGAAGTGTATCGGCTTGTCGATGTATTCCGCATCAAAGATGGCCTTGCCTGCGTCATTATAGGCGCTGTAAGCCTTGCAGGTTCGGTCCTGATAACAGCTTTCCGCAATGGCAAAGTCGAGCACGTCAATCAGTTTCTCGGTCAGGTCCGGTACATTCTTCTGTCCGATCTTCAAACCGAGACCGCGCGCCGTGCCGGCAAGCAAGCGAATATAGGCGACCGCGTGCTGCTCTGTGATCGGGAAGCCGCTGTCATTGTCATGGACATCCATGTTGTCTGGCTCAATTGCATCGAACCCCATCGACTTGCAACTTTCGAAACGGGCTGCCATGAGCGGTAACAGGACATCGAGGCGGCGAATGTCGAGAAAGCGTTCATCGGGCCAGTCGTCATAAGTGTTGCCGATGATTTCTGACGGAAAATTTGCCCTGTCGGGTGATGTTCTTTCAAGTGTACCCACACTGACATAGCAAATCGTCTTGATGCCTTTGGATTTCAGAGCGGCCAAGTCTTCGGGCGATACGATAGACGGATGCAGATCCAGCACCTTGACGGGCCTATTGAGCTCAGCCGGTTCCGTTAACTGCCAATCCCAGCTGTCGCCGGCGGAAAAAGCGAAGGCGGGCAGGGACAGCATGAAAACGCTGCCTGCCAATGCCATCGCTTTTCCAAAAAATCGCATTATTCGACGATCTCCGCCGTTTCCACCACGGCATGGAAAAGAACATCCGCACCGGCTTTCGCCCAGTCTTTGGAGATTTCTTCTGCCTCGTTGTGCGACAGGCCGTCGACACACGGACACATGATCATTGCTGTCGGGGCGACTTTGTTGATCCAACACGCATCATGTCCCGCGCCGGAAATGATATTCTGGTGGGAGTAGCCAAGCCGTTCGGCAGCATTTCTGACCGCGTCGACGCAGCCCTGGTCGAACTCTACCGGATCAAAACCGCCGACTTTTTCGAATTCGACTTCAAGTCCCATTTCGTCGCAGATTTTCTTGCCACCGATTTTCAGCCGGTCTTCCATGTCCTTGATAACGGCAATGTCGGGCGACCGGAAGTCTATGGTGAAGACGGTTTTGCCGGGGATCACGTTTCGCGAGTTCGGGTAGACGTCGATGTGTCCAGCCGCGCCAACAGCATGAGGGGCGTGCGACCAGGCAATTTCGTCAACCAGTTCCAGAATGCGCGCCATGGCAAGCCCTGCATTCTTGCGCATTGGCATCGGCGTCGAACCGGTGTGGCTGTCTTTTCCGGTCACGGTCACTTGCGTCCAGGAGAGCCCCTGACCGTGTGTCACAACGCCAATGTCCTTGCCTTCAGCTTCCAGGATGGGCCCCTGTTCAATGTGAAGCTCGAACATGGCGTGCATCTTGTCCTTGCGAGCGCCAACTTCTTCGTCGCCCACCCAGCCGATGCGCTTCAGTTCATCACCAAACTTCTTGCCTTCGGCGTCTTCGCGATCATAAGCCCAGTTCTGTGTGTGAACACCGGCAAATACACCGGAAGCCAGCATGGCTGGGGCAAAACGCGTGCCTTCTTCATTGGTCCAGTTGGTCACGACAATCGGATGTTTGGTCTTCAGACCAAGGTCATTCATCGTGCGCACAAGTTCCAACCCGCCTAGAACTCCGAGGATCCCATCGTATTTACCGCCTGTTGGCTGGGTATCGAGATGAGACCCGACATAGACCGGCAGAGCATCGGGATCCGTTCCCGGCCGGGTCATGAACATGTTGCCCATAGTATCAACGGCCATCGAAAGTCCGGCCTCTTCGCACCATTTTTGAAACAATTTACGGCCTTCTGAATCCTCATCAGTCAGGGTTTGCCGGTTGTTTCCGCCAGCGACACCCGGGCCGATCTTTGCCATTTCCATCAGGCTGTCCCAGAGCCTGTCCGGATTGATCTTCAAGTTTTCGCCTGGAGCGGCCATTTGCGTGTCTCCTAGAAAGGTGTCGGTGTCTCGTTGACAAGCTTTTGTTCAATCTATCGCATTCAAAACACTGCGCAATTTGCTGAACAATTCGTCTATCTGGTCCTTGGAGATGATCAACGGTGGTGACAGGGCAATGATATCGCCCGTGGTGCGGATCAGGATACCGTCGTCATAGGCCTTCAGGAAGGCCGAGAATGCTCTTTTGGTCGGTTCTCCGGCAATCGGTTCCAGTTCAACTGCGCCGATCAGACCGAGATTGCGTATGTCGATGACATGCGGGCAGTCTTTCAAGGCATGCAGACCGTCTTCCCAATGTTGGGCAAGCTCGGCGGCGCGCGTCAGAAGACCTTCTTCTTCATAAGTATCAAGGGTCGCAAGAGCCGCTGCGCAAGCGACTGGGTGGGCGGAATAAGTATAGCCGTGGAACAATTCGATCATGTGTTCCGGGCCGGTCATGAAAGCGGTGTAGATATCGGAAGAGCAGAATACCGCTCCCATGGGCACAACACCTGATGTCAGTCCTTTGGCCGTTGTGACCAAGTCTGGTGTGACGCCGAAGAAGTCTGTCGCAAAGGGCGAACCAAGTCTGCCGAAACCTGTGATAACTTCGTCGAAAATCAGCAGAATTCCGTGCTGGGTACATATTTCGCGAAGCCGTTCCAGATATCCTTTGGGGGGGATCAGAACTCCTGTTGAACCGGCCACGGGTTCAACGATCACTGCCGCAATCGTCGACGGGTCGTGTAGCTGGATGATGCGGATCAGATCTTCCACATATTCTGCGCCATTTTCCGGCATCCCCCGGGAAAATGCATTGCGGTCCGGGTCGTGCGTGTGCCGCATATGGTCGACCCCCGCCAGCATGGTGCCGAAGGTCTTGCGGTTCGCGACGATGCCGCCAACTGAGATGCCGCCAAAACCCACACCGTGATACCCGCGCTCACGCCCGATCAGGCGTGTTCGTGTCCCCTGACCAATGGAACGTTGGTAGGCCAGCGCGATTTTCAGTGCTGTGTCGACGCTCTCCGAGCCGGAGTTAGTAAAAAAGACATGATCAAGAGGAGAGGGCATCAATGCAGCCAGTCTGGCTGCCAGTTCAAATGCCTTCGGATGCCCCATCTGAAAGGCGGGCGCATAGTCGAGTGTCGCGATTTGTTGCTGCACGGCCTCAACGACCTTTGGGCGCGAGTGGCCCGCATTGCAGCACCAAAGACCTGCAGTTCCGTCAAGCACCTGACGCCCCTCTGCGGTCGTGTAGTGCATATCCTTGGCCGAAACGAACATGCGCGGTGTTTGCTTGAACTGACGATTTGCCGTGAACGGCATCCAGAATGCTTCAAGATTGTTTGTGGCAGCGTGGCTCGATGCTGCCGGAGATGCCGGTGATGACATGCGTCCTCCTTGCGACCCTTTTGCTGCGCTCAAGGTCGACTGTTGATCTCAAAAAGAAAGGATGATGAGCAACGGAGCATTGGCGGCAATGCAACGCCGATCAGATCCTCTCCCTACACTGTCCCTCATGATCCTCGGGCGGGCTTTTGCCTCTTCCTGACGATCCTTCTTTCTGGATGGCTCACGCCAATCACGGCTTGTCGCCGGATCACGACCATGATGGTCAGATGCTGCCGAACGATCAAGAGTTGCCCATTGCGGGCGCTTTGGTGATCGACTAGCCTTCTGACCATCTGGTCAATTTACCCTAGGAGGGATTTGACCAAATGGTCAAGATGCAAATCCAATCGACATGACCAATTTGTGGTCACCTGCCGATGCGACGCGCAACAACAGGTCCGGGCGGGCTGCTTCCATGAGGGGAATCAGCTTACATTTTGGACATCTAGATTGGCGCCCACATGGGCTGAAACGGACGAATTTGATGACAGGTCTGAGCGGTCAGGATACGGCATCACTTAAACCGGGCGGCATGAGCCGCATTCAGGAAAAGAACAGAACACTGATACTGGAGGCCGCGCTTGCCGAGTTTTCCCGAAAGGGATTTTCAGGGGGAACCGTAGAGCGAATTGCCGCGGAAGCGGGCATGTCGAAATCCAATCTTCTCTATTATTTCTCTTCAAAGGAAGCGATCTACAAGGCAACTTTGGCGCATATTCTGGAAGTGTGGCTCGCGCCGTTGAAGACGTTGAAGCCAGATGGTGAACCAGCTGCGGAGCTCGCAGACTATATTCGGCAAAAAATTGAAATGTCGGCGAGATTTCCAGAAGCGTCGCGTCTTTTTGCAAACGAAGTGATGCAGGGAGCGCCTCAAATCCTCCCGATACTGGAAACGGATCTGAAGCGTCTCGTGGAAGAAAAGAGCCAGGTGATTGAAAACTGGATTTCGGCCGGAAAGATGCAACAGGTCAATCCGCTTCACCTGATTTTCACCATATGGGCGACCACACAACACTATGCGGATTTTTCCGTCCAGATCAGAGCGCTAACGGGCAAAGACCTGAGTGACCCCGGATTTCATATGGAAACGGTTCAAGCAGTTACAACGCTGATCCTGAACGGTGTCGGGTTGACCTTGCCTGAGGCAGCCGATCAAAACCAATGACGGATGAGCCTTCAGATCTGCCCGACAGTTCGCGGATCTCCGTGACCGATCGCTTTTTTATTTCGAAAGAAGATCTGTCGGAGGATTTCATCAGGGCCTCCGGGCCCGGTGGCCAGAATGTCAACAAGGTGTCTACCGCCGTACAGCTGCGCTTTAACCTGGCTGGAAACGAGACACTGCCGCAGGATATCAAATCGCGCGCTGCAAGGTTGGCCGGGAGCCGGTTGACCTTGAACGGCGAAATTGTATTGCGTGCCGACAGATACAGAACCAGGGAACGCAATCGAGAAGACGCTTTGGAGCGTCTGCTAGAGTTGTTGCGAAAGTCGACAGAAAGGCAAAAGCCGCGCAAGGCAACCAGGCCCACCCTGGCTTCCAAGAAGCGTCGCCTGGAAGCAAAGAAACAACGGGGCAATATCAAGAAGATGCGTGGGCGTGCAGGTCGGCAGGATGACTAAGTGTGCCAGTCTGCACGTCGCTTCCGTCACCTCTTCACGATTGGTCGCAATGCAACCGGGAGCAAAGCGCTGTTCAATCAATTCTCTCGAATAGAAGATCTGACAGGTCGACGGTCATTTTTGAGGATCGGCCGTTGCATTTTTCAGCGCGTCACCGGGAGTTTCATTGAAGGCCTGACGATACATTTTCGAAAAATAACTGACGCTCGAAAATCCGGATGCATGGGCGATTTCCGCTATTGTGTTGTGTTGACGCATAAGGATCAGATCTCGAGCTTGATTTAAACGTACGGATCGAATGAAGGCTGCCGATGTCAGCCCGTTCACCTTCTTTATTCGCCTGCCCAGTGTCTTTTCACTTGTAGCCAGAGCGGCTGCCAGTTCTTTGACGCCGAAATTTTCGTCTTTAATATGATCCTGAACACAATCAGTAGCCTGTTCGAGAAATCGTTTCTCCGCCGGCGCCAGCAGATTGTTGTTCGGATCCTCCGTCAAAATCGTTTCCAATGCGTCTATACGTGCACCGGTGTCTTTAAGTGCCTCAGCCTTCACCGTTACATCGCTCCGCAATAGGTTGGCTTCCATGATCGCAGCATGCTTCTGGCTCTGCATGGTTTTGACCATGACAGAAATCGCAATTAGCATGAATGTCGTTTCCCCAATGATCGCAATGTAATAGCCCCAGGAAATTGGGTAGCGAATGATGAGTTCGTAGGCGTAGGTGGCGTTGGTAATTTCAAGTGGGAAGGAGAAAAAGTAGACCGCGACAACAAGGCCGCTGGTAAAGAACAATAACGAAAGAGCAATCGGCTTTGCCTGTGGCAATCCTTCTCTGATCTTGCGCAGAGCGACGATCAACAGGACCAAGGGGCAGAAGAAGTAAATAACATGCAATGGCACTGCCAGTGTCCATGGATCCAGGACCGCAAGAACAGTTGAGATAATGGTGGTCACAGACAAGACGGAAAACAAAACCGTCAGGCGTCTCTGGCCGGCATCAACCTCGAGCAAAATTCTACAGTATTGGACATTTGCAAAGGCTGCGACCCCGGTGAAAAAGAACATGACCGGCGAGATCACTGACACGGGCAGGGTGATGCCCAGAATTTTATGAAGCCACCCATCATAGAGAAACGAGAACAAAAACTGACTGACGAGATAGAGCGAATAATATTTGTAAAAACGGGTTTCTATCTGACGAAAAATGATCAGGCTGAAGATCGTGATTGATAACACGTAGCTCAAAAACAATGCATTCAATATCATCATGCCGGTGGACCAGTCTGCAAACAGGTTCGGCGTGATGATGACCGGTTTCAAAGTCGGTTCCACGGTTCCGGCAACACGAAGATAGAACACTTTTCTCTCGCCTGGCCCCACAACAAGAGGCAGACCGGGCTTCATGGAACGGGATGCTCTTTCCAATTGAGGAACGGTCCGGCCATCTCGAGCTATCAAGACTAAGTCGTCTCGGGTTTGTTCATAAATAATTACGTCATCGAAAATGGTTTCAGCAAATGCGACCAGCCAGTGTTTTCTTGTTTCATGGTCGTTGTTTACAGCAAAGCGGAGCCATAGGGTTTGGCCGGGCAAAGGCGCTTGTAGCGCCGTGGCACAGGGAAGTTTGGAAAACTCTTTTTGGCTAATCTCACTGGTCTCCAGCGAGTTTGAGAGATCAATATAGTATTCCGCATTCAGTGAGCGCAGTTGATCGCTTTGATTTTCCGAAAGAGTGTTTTCAAGTCCATTGATAAAACCGGTCGCGCATGTGTTTCCGGGATCTTCAGCTTTTGACTTAGCAGTCGCTATGAAGATCAAGAATAGTGTGGCGAACACAAGCGCAGTTCGCGGCTTATATCTCTTCATGAACCTCTGAACTTCGATCTGACCGGCAGCTTGCACATTCGCGCGCATATCGGACAAATGCAAGCGCATATCCGTCAAAATACGGATGATACGTTCCAATCTTTCCGATCGCCTGTAACAACTCCCGAACCTCTGGGGGGCGGCGCTTCGACGCGCATGTCGTTCCAGCAGGTCTAGCTGATTTTGTAACGACGAAACGGATAGATGTGACACTTCGCAAGTTTGGTTTTCGTGGGAACCGGACCCCGGTTTCAAGGTCGTGTGGTGCGCCAACCATGTGGCTTCTGAATTCACACCTTCTGGCGTCCGCGTCACTTGTCGCCGCGGGCACTATCACCTTTGCCGCAACCGATGTGCAGGCTCAGCAGATCGATATTGCCGACGGTCAGACCACAACGATCAACACGTTGACGCCGTTTGATGACATCAATTTCGCCGGTGATGGAAGACTAGATGGCACCGGGCTGCTGCAGGCGAACGGCACTCCTACAACTATTGACGTCACGGGAAGCGGGTCCGCCTTCATTGACAGCAACATAGGAAGGAATGGCGGAAATGGGATCACTTTAGTCAATGGTGATGGTGGAACCGGAACGTTGACAATGACAGGTAAACTCTCCGGTACAAGTGTTATCGTCCAAGCCGGAACCTTGATCTTAAACAACGACGACGGCGACGCCATCGGTGACACAGATGGTCTCACGGTAAGGAGTGGGGCTACCATCAGTTTGCAGACAGATGAAACGGTAAGCAGGATTTCAGGAGTTGGTTCCTTTGTCCTGAATGCAAATACGCTGACTTTCGCCGGCTTTGGAAGTACTTTCTACGGAGTGATGTCCGGCACTGGCGGTGTTGTTATCAATGCCGGCGACCTCCATCAATTTGCAGCAGAAAATACATACACCGGGTCTACGACAGTCAATGGTGGAACATTGACCATCGGTCTGAATAGTCCCCCCCCAGGTGAGGGGGTGATCCTGGATAGCAATGCCGTCCTTGTGAATGGAGGTGAATTGATCCTTGACGTATCCGAAACAATCGGGTCCCTCGCCGGGACGGGCGGAACGGTCCACGTTGAGGACCCTGATGGTTCTCTGCATACGCTGACCACTGGTGGCAACAATGCCAGCACCACCTTTGGAGGGTCTTTCAGCGGTGGCGGCATTCTCAACAAGCGCGGTACGGGCACTTTCACGCTTTCCGGCGACAATACAGGGTTTGACGGCACGGTCACCGTCTCCGAAGGGACCTTGAGCCTGGCAACGACGGCCGCGGGCGGCGATGGCAGTTTTTCCATCACCACAACCGGCTCGGTGATCGACTACGCCGACGGCGTGACCAGTGCAGCGCCGATAGACATCAATTCGAACACGACCCAGCTACAGGTGCTGACAGGCTCAGCAACACAATCAGGTGTGATATCTGTAACGGGCGGGGCGCGACCGATGGAGAAAATCGGCGATGGCACGCTGACGCTGACCGGCACCAACACCTACACCGGCGGCACGACGGTGACTGCGGGGACCTTGCAGCTCGGCAACGGCGGCACGACCGGCAGTGTGGCCGGAGACATCACCAACAACGCGGCGCTGATCTTCAACCGCTCGGATGCAGTGACCCTGTCAGACGTCATCTCCGGTTCCGGCACCGTGACCAAGGCGGGTGCGGGCACGCTGACGCTGACCGGCACCAACACCTATACCGGCGGCACGACGGTGACGTCGGGCACGCTCGTCAACCAGGGCACATTAGCCGGGGCTGTTGTCAATAACGCAAGCTTCACCAATCAGGCCGGGGGCACGACGGGGGCGGTTACCAGTGCCGGCACCGGATCGAATGCCGGTACGATTGCGTCTCTGATCAGCACCGGCGGCACTTTCACCAACACAGGAACGATTACCGCTGGCGCCTCCAACAGCGACGGCACGACAACCAACACCGGGGCGATTGGCGGCGCGCTTGTCGTCTCGGGCGGTGTGTTCAACCAGATCACAGGCGGAACGCTTGTCGGCAACACGACTGTCAGCGGTGGACAGCTGAATGTAAATGGGACTGGGACACTTTCGTCTGCCAGCGTCACCGTCAACGGCGGAACGCTGTCCACAGATGGCGGTGCGTTCCTGGCGACAGCCGATCTTCAGGTGACTGGCGGAACGTTTGCGCTGGAGGGCGATGAGACGATCAACACGCTGACCAATGCGGGGACGGTGACAATTGGCGCGGGCAACACGCTTGCCGCGGCCGTCATCACCAATTCCAGCGGCACGATCCGAGTTCGTGAAAATGCGACACTTCAGGGCACCGGCAATACACTGAATAACAGTTCTCTCATCGATGTTGCCACGAATGGCACGGTGAGCGATGCCGGAGCGATCAACAATCTGGCCAATGGCGTCATCAACTTCAATGGCCCCGGCGGCACAGCAACATTTGCCTCAACAACAACCGGTTCGATCTTCAATGACGGCACCATCAATGTCGTTGACGGTGATGTTCTGGTGAGCGGCAACCTCACCAATCAGGGCAGCGGACAGCTCGGTGTCGCAGGCGGTGACATGACCGGCATCGGCGTGCTGACCAACACCTCCACAGCCACGTCCGGTGTCTCGGTTGGAGCAGGGCGGCTGCTGTCGGCCGATACGATCGTCAACAGCACAGGCGCGATGTTCTCCAATGCGGGGACGCTGACCGTGACCCACGGCTTGACCAACGCGACTGGCGCGACACTCACGACCACCGGAACGTTGAATGGGGCGGTGACCAACAGGGGCACCCTCAATGCGAAGGGCACGATCAACGGTGCTGTTACCAACAGCGGTGTCTTTTCGACAGGCGGCAGCGGGGCTATTGCAGCGGTCACCATCAACGGCAATCTCGTGCAGACGGCCGACGGATCTCTTGTTGTCGATGTGGACAGGGCAAGCAGCACCAATGATCGTTTAACGGTCACCGGCAAGGCAGATCTGGCCGGTACCGTCGATCTCAATCTGACAGGCGCTGATCCTGTCGGTCTCTTTACGATCGTTAGTGCAGGGGGAGGGGTCACCGACAGTGGGCTTGCGCTCGGCACCATGCAGACATTCACCAATCCGCTGACCGAGGTTCAACTGGTCTACCCGAACGCGAACGATGTGGCGCTCAACTTCAGCTTCAATGCCGAGGCCGGCACTTTCAACTCGAACCAGACAAACACACTGACCACGCTCAACGCGATCAACAGCGGCGATACCGGCGAGACTGGCCCGGTGATCCAGGGATTATTCAATTTGGGATCTGTCGGGGAAATGAGAACAGCCCTCAATCAGCTTTCTCCGGAGATCGCGCTCAACACCGAGACGGCCTCTTTGTTCTCCGCGGCTAACTTTACGAACAGTCTGTTCTCGTGTCCCGTTGAAGGTGGGGCTCATGCGTTCATACGCGAGGGCGATTGCCTTTGGCTACGCCCGCAGGGGCGTCTTCTGAGTGTTGACGAAACAGCGGACCGGATCGGCTTTGAGGAACGTGTCGGAGGCGTTTCCGTTGGCGGGCAGTACCAGGTCTGGAAAGACTGGCACGCCGGGTTCGGGCTTGGATACGAGCAGGGCACCCTGGACAGCAACGCCAGTGCCAGTGCCCGGAGCGACCGCTTTCATCTCGGGGGCACGCTGAAGTACCAGCATGGTGCTCTGTTGATCGCAGGGGCTGTTTCCGGCGGCATCGGCGCTTATGAAACCACCAGAAGTGTCAACTTCGGCGGTCTTCGTGCGGTCAACAAAGGCGACTACGACATCTCCTATGCAGGCGCCCAGATGCGTGCTGCCTATTTGCTGGAAGAAAGCGGTTTTTACGCCAAGCCGCAGGTGGATCTGTATCTTGCCTATCTTGACCGCGACGGCTTCACCGAGACCGGCAACTCTGCGACAGCGCTCAGTGTGGACAGCTCCGCAGAAACGAATTTTTCGGTCACGCCCGCGATTGAAATCGGAAGCGAGCATGCACTGTCCAATGGCTGGACAGCCCGCATGCGCCTCAAGGCCGGTGTCACGCTTTCTTCGCAAGACCAGAACTCTCTGACCGCCCATTTTGCAGGTGCTCCGGCCGGCGCGCCAGGCTTTGAGAGCACGTCTGACGTGGACAACGTTCTTGCCGATGTGGAAGCCGGCGTAATGCTGCTGTCGGCCGGCAACACAGCACTCGAACTTGGTTATCAGGGTCGTTTGTCACCTGGTACGCGCCAGCATGCAGGTTTCATCAAAGCATCGCTGAAGTTCTAACGCGGCCTCGCCGTCAATCCAGTCTTTCCAATCTGAAAAGGAGTTCAATCATGAACCAGCTTAGCCACCGGTCAGCGTGGGCTCTCCTGCCATCAAGTTTGATTGCTGCGACAATTGCTTGTGTGCCACCTGCTTTGGCACAATCGAAAGCCAACGCAGTGGCTGGAAAAAACGGTTCAGACTGGATTGTGAATTGTGGCAATCAAAGCGGGCAGGCGCCTGAATTTTGTACCATGTCTCAGACTGTTCTTGAAACTCAATCGCGAAAACGGCTTGTCAGCGCTACAATTGTGAAAGATAGCGAGGCTTGGGCCATGGGGTTGTTGCTGCCTCATGGTCTCGACTTGACCTCAGGGGTAGCAGTCTCGATTGATGACGGCACGACAACTCGATACCCGTTTAAGACAGCCGACAAACACGGCGCATACGTGCGGGTTGCGCTGCCCTCCAAAATGATTGCAGACATGAAGTCGGGGCAGGTGATGCGGATCGGGGTTGTCAGTGCAGGGAACCAAAGCGCAAAAATGGAACTTTCATTGACCGGTTTCTCCGGGTCTCTGGAACTCATGGACCGTTAAACGCTGCAATCAGGCACAAGAGAACCGCGATAGATCAGGTGTTCAAATCGCTTGCGGTCTTTCACTCAAATGAATGCCTGCAATCATGCAACGGACGGAGCCGCCGGCAAGCTCTATGGTTGGAATGTTGAGCGGCAACAGCGAGACATGAGCTTCAAGAGGTGCTTTCTGGCGTGAGTTCAGCGAGGCCAGGGCTCGCTGAGACAACGCCAATAGAGGGCCATCTGAACCGGACAATTCAATAGCATTTCCCGCAAAATCGGCGATTTGCTGTTGCGAGAGTTCAATGACATCGCGGTGTCCGGCGTGAATACGGTCCAGAACCTCTTGTCGCCGTACTCTATCTGGGATGCAATCAAGGCCTATCATTGCAAACCCGGTTCCAATGCACATCAGAACGTTGGTGTGATAGATCGGCGCTCCTGACAAATCGAATGCGTCAAATACCATGGGCTCGTAGTCGAAGTGCGCGCAAAAGCGCTCCAGCAAGACTTCGCTGGTTCGTCTGGACCGGGCCGCATAGGCGACACGTTCAAGATGATCGACGACCATGGCTCCCGTGCCTTCCAGAAAAAGGTCGTCTTGTTCCAGTCCGGAATAGTCTCTGATGTCCTGAACCCGAAATCTTTGTTTCAGCAGCTCCAACACGTCGTGCCGGCGTTCTGAGCGTCTGTTGGGTGAGTACATCGGATAGACTGCAATATGGCCGCCCGAGTGCGTTGAAAACCAGTTGTTCGGAAAGACTGAATCCGGTGTCGCAGTGCTTTTGTCCTCAAAAAGATGGACCTTGATACCGGCATCTGACAACGCGCTGACTGCTTGAGTGACTTCACTATACGCTCGCGAGGCGATTTGTTCTGCTGTGTGGCTGGCGACCTGTCCTTGAAACGTATTGTCTTTGGCTGTCTGGGTGTTCGGTGTGAAGTGATGAGATCTGATCATCACCACCGATTGTGGTGCTTGTATCGATTTGTTGTGCATCTTGCTCTCCGGCGACTTCGGGTGCCGGCACAAAGATATGCCTTGGTATTTGCAAAAGTTATAGTCAAACCATACATTATGTCTGGTATCTTTGAGCAAATAGCTATCAATCAACGAGCAAAATGCAATGCATGTTTTTGACGAACTCGATCGCCAATTGATTGCGATCTTGAGAGAGGATGGTCGTGCACCCGTTGCCAAGCTTGCCGCGATCCTCAATGTCTCCAGGGCGACCGTGCAAAACCGGCTCGACCGGCTGTTGGACAGCGGTGCCGTTCTGGGCTTCACCATTCGCGCAAGAGAAGACCACGGCCCGGATGGCGTGCATGCGATCATGATGATCGAAGTTTCCGGCAAATCGACAACCAGCGTCATTCGAAAGTTGCGCGGTCTTCCGGAACTGCGACAACTTCATTCAACCAATGGCAAGTGGGATCTCGTCGCCCAATTGACCGCCATCAATCTCACGGACTTTGACCGAGTGCTCAGGGATGTCAGAGGCGTTGACGGGATTACGAACAGCGAAACTTCAATCCTGCTGAGTTCCGTGTGACGTACGTCTGGCGACTATCTTGAAATTGAGCGAAGCATAAAGGGCGCAAGTAGGGGGTGGTACGACCTGAGCAAACTCCTTATTTGTCGAGATTGCTTGTTTGGTCGAGAGGTTCTTAAACACTCACTCGGGTCGAGTTTAGTTCTCCTTTAAACGCACACGTTGTCCAGTTTGAAAGGATTGAGAAGTGCCGCATTTGTGAGTGACCACCAAAAACAATGATCACTTTTCTCGTCACGTTAAGTCGAAGCGCTGGACGGAACAAGAAAGGCATTGACACAAATACCAATAAGATATCCATTTACCTCACCTAGAAGTTGCATTGTCTTGGCAGGGCATCTTGGTCACAATTCAGAACACTTCAGGCTGCTACAGCCTCTGCGAGGCGGACATGAAAAAAGTCTTTTGTTTATTGCCATTTCTTGCACTCGGTGGGTGCGTAACAGACGATACTTCAGCTTCATCCCGGCCAAGCAAGGACGAGTTGATTTGTATCGATTCAGGCTTCGTCCCGGGGACAATTGAGTTTTCACAATGCCTGGCAACGGCAAAAATCGCTCGCAAGACTGCAGAAGACCTGGAGAAGGAGCGCAAAAAGGAACAGGAGAAACGCGACACTATCAGTGCAAGTCTGGCCAACGAAATTTGTGTCGAGTTCGCCAGGAAAAGAATGCCGTATCCGGTCATCAGAAATCAGACCGTGCATAACATCAGTGGCGGATACAGACAAACGATACGGGTAAGCTTTGAACTGGACCAACCAGGGACTTCATATTCATCCAGAAGCGCGCAATGCATCATACGCGGTCGAGAAGTTGTCGATTTCAAGATTACCTAAAGACTGTCATCAGGATTTTCAGACAGATTACAGATCGACCTAAGCGATGTCCTGGCTCACTGTGATGGCATTGTACGTGTGACGCCTACATGTGGTACGCCGAACTCCGGGAGTGACTTTGGATCTGGATTTGTTTGAAGGTGTAAGATATGCCGTTTGACATGTTCATGAGATAGGCGCGGTCGAAACGCTGACATCATCGCCGTTGACCAGAGGCAAAACTTCAATTTGCTTTTTGGTCTCGCTCACTCATTAAAACTTATCTGATGTCGCATCCACCAGCTCAAGCGTCAAAGCGGGAAGTGCCGCATTCTTGAATGGACAAACCCGTGCACCGCAGAGGAGCATCCACACATCAAATTCGCATAATCAATATTATGGAACATTTTTACTTAGGCAGGAATGACCCTGAAACCAAAGGCTTACCGTTGTCAGCGACCACTTAGTCTCAACACCGCATGGCGTTCAGTTAGAAAAACCGCTCTGGTCGTGTTCGATCTCTTGATGTGCGTCAATGACCTGTCGTGCGACTTCAAAAGCAAATCCGGCTCGGCACAATGCAGCAAGATCCTTATCCCGGCGCTGATCACGGTCCGCGGCTTTGCGAAACGGACCAAGACGTCGCCGGCGTGCAAATGCGATCGCTGCCTGAAGCTCGGCTTCATCATCACTTTCAAGCACGTTCTGAAGTATGTCGCGGTCAACGCCCTTGGCGATCAGTTGCGCTTCAATCTTGCGTTTGGATCCTCCACGCCGACGTAAGCTGGCTGCCTTTGTCTCAGCGTAATGAAGATCATTGATCAGGCCGGTCTCGACACACAATGAGACAACGCGGTCAATCATTGGCTCGTAGTCTTGCGGCTCCAACTCAAGGCTGCGACAGGCTTTTGAGACCTTGCGTTGCAGAACCCTGCGAAGATTGGCTGCAGATGATGCATAACGCTCCAGGTAATGAAGCGCCCAACGCTTCAATCGTTCTTCGGTCGGTTTCTTGTAGCGCGCTTTAGCCTGCATAGTTCGACAAGGCAAACTCGTCGTGGGCATCGTCCAGAACCAGCTGCAGTCCATCATAGGCCGGTTCTATGCCAGCCGGCAGTTCATCGCACAACGTTCTGTAGTCCAAGTCATTGTGAAGATTGGTGAAAACAGCTTTTTTGGGAGCCAACCTCTTTGTCCATTCAAGTGAGTCCTGAAGGCAGAAATGGCTAGGGTGTGGTCGTCGTCGCAAGCAATCGAGAACCAGAATGTTCAGATCTTTCAGTGCTTTCTCGCTCTTTTCCGGAATATCGGAAACGTCCGGAACGTAAGCAAGGCCGGAGGTTTTGAACCCCAGTGCATTGATTTCACCATGAACGACTTCAATCGGTTCGAAGCTTATTGTTCCCCCAGCGCCGGAGACTTCGATAGGCTTCCCGATTTGAATTGGCTGATGCTCAAGGATAGGCGGGTAATTAGAGCCCTTGGGTGTTTCGAAGCAATATGAAAACGCAGAATGAACTCTTCCATAGGTTTCCAAGTCCATGTAAACGTTAGTTTTCTTGCCGCTCTTGACCCAGAAGCCGCGCAAATCGTCAATTCCGTGTACGTGATCGGCATGAGCATGGGTGTATAGGACCGCATCGACGTTCTGCACATTAGCTGCCAAGAGCTGGTGCCTCAGGTCTGGTCCAGTATCAATCAACACGGTTGTGCACTTGTTGTCCACACGCTTTTCCACAAGGATTGCACAGCGCAGACGTCGATTCCTCGGCTCACCTGGGTCGCAATCGCCCCAGTCGTTGCCGATGCGTGGCACGCCGCCAGATGACCCACATCCCAAAATGGTCGCGGTTACCGTCATTGGGCGGCTACCTGGGTGAGCTTTGCAGGATTTGGCACCTTCTTGAACAAACGAAAGAAGTTTTCAGTCGTTTGGCGCGCAATTTCAGCTTCGGAAACACCCCGTGTTTCGGCCAAAACGGCTGCGGTCATAGCGGTATAGGCCGGCTCGTTGCGCTTTCCGCGCCTGGGCTGCGGTGCCAAATAAGGCGCGTCGGTTTCTACAAGCAAACGGTTTGCAGGCAGGTCGCGCGCGATATCGCGCAACTCTTCTGAGCGTTTAAATGTCAAAATACCGGAGAAGGAAACGTAAAGCCCGAGTTCAATACCGGTGAGGGCAAGGTCGCGCCCGGACGAAAAGCAGTGAAGAAGAGCGGAAAATGGCCCCTTTCCCATCTCTTCACGCAAGATGGCGGCCATGTCTTCATCAGCGTCTCTTGCGTGAATGACCAAGGGCAACCCTGTTTGCCGAGAGGCTTCGATATGGACGCGCAGCCCTTCGGCCTGGGCCTCTCTTGGCGCCTTGTCATAGAAGTAGTCGAGACCTGCTTCGCCGATCGCGACCACCTTAGGGTGGGCAGCAAGGCTCACAATTTCGTCAACCGGTATATCGCGCTCTGTGCCTGCATTGTGCGGATGCGTCCCGACGGAGCAGTAGACATTGTCGAACTCCTCGGCAATGGCGCGCACCTGATCAAATTTCCGCACATGGGTACAGATTGTGACCATCAATTCGACACCAGCGGCCTTTGCTCGTGCGATCAGTTCGGAACGTTCGCCGTCAAAGTCGGGAAAGTCGAGATGGCAATGGCTGTCAACAAGCATGAAAGTTCCAAGATGGTTGTATTAAAAGTCGCAACACAGTGATTCAGCAGGCCTTGATACAGGGAAACAGACAAGATCCCAAGAGGCAGATTTGGCAATGGTCACGGACAACGACAGGTGTCAGAAAAGACATTACGTAAAGGGCTTGCCTTGGCCGGATGCTGCTTTGAGGGACAGAAAGAAGTCCAGCACGACTTGTTTTCGGTCGAGATTGAGCGCATCTGCATCTCGGATCGCCTGGTTTGTTTTTTCGCTGAGCTCAACAAATCCATATGCGTTCCGAACACTGGAACTGACATCCCGGCGCATGCATTCATGAAGCCAGGCCTGGGCCATGTGCTGGAAGCTTTCCCAGTTATCTGCCTGGCCACGTGCTGCAACAACGTCAGCCAAAGCGTGAACGGCGGCGAGATCAACCTGTGCACCCTGGTTGGCGAGTTTCTTCATACCCTTGGCAATCGCAAGACCATCGCCGGACAAAAGCGTTATTGCCGACCGCAGGCTTCCATCCGCAGCCTCAGCAAGCTCTGCCAGGTCATTACCTGAAGGAACAAGGTCAGGCGCAAGGTCTGCCAAACCGCTTCCGATTTCTTCTGGCGACAGTGTTGCAAGATCCAGCCGGCGGCAACGCGAACGGATGGTTGGCAGCAAACGCCCCGGCGCATGACTGAGTACCAGAAACAGGCACCGCGCGGGTGGCTCTTCCAGTATTTTCAGCAGTGCGTTGGCGGAACTTATGTTCATGTCATCGGCGGCGTCGACAATACAAATGCGCCATGATTTTGCAGAGGCGGTGGTTCCGAAGAATGAAACGGTTCTCCGGACCTCATCGACGGGTAGGTCGGATTTGAACCGTTTTCCTTTTTCATCCCAGGGCCTGCGCAAATGCAGGATGTTCGGGTGGCCGCCTGCCGACAATTGTCTGGAAACAGGATTATCCTCTGACACAGACAGATCTTTTGCAGCTGTTACCGAAGGTCCGAAACGGTCCGGGTTTGCGATGACGAAACGGGCAAACCGAAAAGCCAGGGTGGCCTTGCCGATCCCCTTTGGCCCGCCGAGGATCCAGGCATGGTGCAACCGTTCGGACCTGTAGGCCTCAAGCAACGCTGCTTCAGTCCTGGAGTGCCCGATGAGTCGATCTCTTTCATGGGGCAATGGATACCCGGAGATCGCATCAACTTCCGGTATCTCGACCGGTTCGTTTCTACGAGCCATCAGGAGGCTGCCTCTGCCTTGTCGGCAAAGGTTTCTGTGTGCTCGAGTTCTTGTTGAAAAGCATTCAGCACGGCGTTTCGGATGGAAGATTCCACCTGGTCAGTATCTTGCTGACCGTCAATGACAGCAAATCGGTAGTCTTCTTCCTTTGCCAGTGCCAGAAAAAGCTGCCGTCTGCGTTCGTGGACCGTGAGGGCTTCGCCCTCGAACCGGTCAGGTCCGCCACTGGCGTCTGTCTCAGAGCGTTGAACAACCCTTTTGAGCCCGACGTCAGCAGGAACATCGATCAGGATCGTCAATTCCGGATAAACGCCTGCAACAGCGGCGGTTTCCAACAATTTGAGATAGTCGGGATCAACACCGGCTTCACCCTGATAGACTCGCGTTGAATCGGCGTACCGGTCACACAGTACCCAGGTTCCCTGTTCCAAGGCAGGCCGTATGGTCGTATCGACGTGGTCTGCTCGGGCGGCTGCAAAAAGCATGGCTTCGCCCCTTGGGCCGAGTTCTCTGGCTTCGCCGGAAAGCAGCAGCGCCCGGATTTTTTCTGCGCCTGGAGACCCTCCAGGTTCACGGGTCACGACAACCTTTATTCCGCAGCTTTCCAGAAAGGTCTTCAAGCGGGCAATCTGAGTTGACTTCCCAGCCCCCTCACCGCCTTCGAATGTAATAAAGTGTCCTGCCACCTTGGCTCCGGCTCCGCAGACTGTGTCGATCTTTAAAGTTCTTCGGTGGTCTTTTAACAGCTAATCTGAAGTGTGTGGACTGGTCCTGGAAATTTATCCAATCCAGCCGAACAGCAGCTCCTGCAATCCGTCAATTGCACGCGAGAAAAGTGTCCCTTCGGCAACAGACTGCCCGGTCACGACAGGAGCGCGATATACAATACCGTCTTTGCCGATAACCCTGATTTCGCCTGCTTTGGTGCCTTCCTCCACGGGTGCTTGCAAAGGACCTTCGTAGACGACACGAATGCGATATTCGAGTGTTTCACCATTTGGCAAAAGCACATCGATATTTCTGGTAGAAACGAGCGGAACAGTGCTTTCCACGCCGCCATGGACACGGCCGTCGGCAATCGTTTCACCAGCGGTAAACACGGTTTTGACGATGAAATAGTCCCAGGCGCCTTCAAGGACTTCTTTCAATGTCTGAAGCCTGTGCTTGTCAGAAGTCAGACCTGCAACGGACGCAATCACGCGTCGGCCGTTTCTGTCCACCGATCCAAGACCGGAAAAGCCGTCATTGGGATCGTTGCCGCCGCCCAATCCGTCGAGATTGCGAATTTCGCCCAGAAGTGGGTTCTTGTTGCGTTGAAAGATCTTGTTCCATGTGAATTCCGGTATCGCAAACATGGGGTAAAGATCGTCGTGTTCCTCAACGAGGTATTCTCCCAGCCGGGCTTGATCGCGTACCGTGGTCTGGCTCGGAACTTCAGGATAACCGGTGGGATTGGCAAATTTGCTGTTTGTCATTCCGATCGTTTGAGCCAGATCGGTCATGCGTTTTGCAAAAATCTCTTCGGAACCATCCAGGCACTCGGCCAGGATAATCGCCGAATCGTTGCCATTGTGGACCAAAAGACCTTTCAGAAGGTCTTCTACCGAGATTTCCGATTTGATTGCCGCGAACATGGTTGCGCCCCGTCCGGAGGGAGCCCCCCCGCTGCGCCATGCATGTTCGCTGACCTTGCACAATTGATCCAGTTTGAGCTCGTCGTCTTTCAGAGCTTTGAAGACTGTCGCTGCGGTCATGACCTTGACCAGCGCACCAGGCGCAAAAGGTTTGTCCGGCTCTTTTGCAAAAAGGATTGTTCCGGACCCGGGCTCAAACAAAAATGCCATCGGCGCTTTGGTGACGATGGTTTCGGCCGCATTTGCAGTACTCGGAAAACCAGTCAGGCTTCCAAGCGACGCAAGCACGAGTGCACGCATGGGCAAGCGTATCAACTTTGGAAAATGGGTCTTGCAGAACCTAAGCCACATGAGTCCGCTTGCTCTTTATGTGCAAAACGGTCTCGAGCGGAAACCAGCTGGCGATGGACCAGCCGGGTGTCCGTGCTAGTTTCCGTTTCGGGAATTGGCTGCCAGTTGCCGCATGGACAGGCCTTGACCTGACACATGCGTCAGTGCTGCGTGCGCATCCGAAATCCGCTTGTTTGCAGCAAATGAGGAGATTGCGCTGCCGCCGACCAGGCCAGTCGGCTGTGCCGGTGCGGGTACTCGCAAAACACCGAGTGTACCTGTTGCCGGTGCACCCGACGGTGAATAGGCGGATTCAACTGGCTTGAAGCTGTTGTTGGACGCAACCTTGATTGTCTGATTGCCGGATTCAAACGCAATCGCAGGATCAAAGGCAACGGCAACGCGTTGCGCCGAAAGCGTGCGTGACGCAGTGACTGATGTCGGTGCGAGATAAGGTCTTGGCCCCGGTGCAGGAACTCGTCCGTTGAAAACGACCGGCGGTGTCGCCTGAGGTTCGGCAAGTGCAAGCAATGTGCCTGGGCGCGTTGCACCCGGCTGTACAGCACCTGGTCCTTGATAGCTTGCCATCAGGTATTCTTCATCCTGACCGTGAAGTGGTGCGCGGCCAACATATTCGACCTTCACCTTGCCAACGCCGGACGTTTTGGTGTCGAGCATGGTTGCAACACGTTCAGAAAGGTCAATCACGCGGTTTCCGTGGAAAGGTCCACGGTCGTTGACACGAACAATCATTGATCGCCCGTTGGCGACGTTCGTCACGCGTGCATAAGATGGAAGCGGCATTGTTGTGTGAGCGGCCGTAAGCGCATTCCGGTCGAAGATTTCACCATTGGCCGTCTTGCGGCCGTGGAAGGTCGGGCCATACCATGAGGCAAGTCCGGTTTTCCGATAGTTAGGGTCTTCTTTCGGGTAGTACCATTTTCCGGCAATCTTGTATTTCTTGCCGACGACATAGCGTCCACCGCCCTTCGGTACGGGCTTGCCTTGTGCGACCATACGCGGGCTGGCTTTTACGCCATATTTTTTAGGACTGAATTTTGCTTTTTGTTCGGTCGGGGCAGAACTGCAGGCGGCCAAAGCCGACACGGCTGCCAGGGTTACCAACCCGGCGCACACCTGAGACCAGATCGATCTGGCTGGACGTTCATCCTTTTCAGGTACCCCTAAAGACGATCCCGCGGTTTTGCAGGTCATTTCGCCTATCCCTTGCATACTGCCGTCCTACTCACTGACGCGCTGGCGGCCCCGCAGCTCACGCGCTTAGCCCGGCGCTTATCAGCTGTGCCGGTTTTAAAGCATTTTGATTGATCTCACCGATCAGTCACCGTGAAGACCCACTGCCCCCGCTGCACGTCCCACGAATGCCCTGTTAAACCTCAAACGTGTTACTTCAAAGTAAACCTTCAGTCGAGGGAGTTTTGGCCATGAAAACCGCCTTTGCACCGCCAAAATTGTCCGGAGGGTTGCAAGGCCTTTTCGGTCTTTTTGTAACATATTGTAATATATGGGAAAAATCTTGATTTTTCTGATGGTTAAGTGTGTTGCTTCATAAACACAGTGACGGAAAAAACGTCAAACACTCAGTTTGTGATGTGCGTCACATCCACCCCTGTCAAATCCGCCTAGGTTGCACTCATTGCTGATGACCGCCCTGTCACAGCAATGCTGGACCCCACCTCCAGCTTCGGCCGCCGGTTCAAAACCCTGCCCACGACACCGGACCGGCGGCCCCTATCTTGGTTATGTTCCGGTGCCGCTCGCACGTCCTGCCCCTACCCCTGAAAGCGACGGGACCGGAACATGCCAAGGATCTCCAATCTCTTTCGCAGTCCTTCCACACGAATTTCAGCTTTCAGCAAACACAAGCTTAAACACGGCCTTGACTTTCCGTTCAATTCCGACGAAACGGGGTTAGCAATCGCACATCCTGTATGGATCGCAGTTGCAAATGGTGAGGTGGCCGAGTGGTTTAAGGCAGCGGTCTTGAAAACCGCCGTGCGTGAGAGCGTACCGTGGGTTCGAATCCCACCCTCACCGCCATTCTTCTTACAAATGTCGAATTGAACACCTGTCCTTTCCGGTCGGGTTTGAAACGCACTCAAACTGCTGACGAGTGATCGTCTGGTTTGTGCGTCGTCTTTTTCCAAATTGAAAATTGAATTTTCCAATTCGCGAATCTGGTCAACAAGGTTAAAATTACAGGTCTCTATCTATCTGTTTTTGCTTGTTAAAATAGAAATTCTTGTTTCCGTCCGGTTGGCCCGGTGCCTGCAACTCCTTTGGTGACCATCGCTTCGGCGAGTCAGACAAAGGAGAGAAAAATGGCAAGTTTGCCCGCAACGCGTCCCATGATCGGGACCAATGAAAACGATGTGCTGAATGGAACACGGCATTCGGACGTGATGTCCGGACGGTTTGGCGACGATCTCATGACCGGCCAAGGCGGCAATGACGAGATTTGGGGCGGTACCGGCGACGATACGCTCTACGGCAACAACGGCAACGACATCCTCTATGGATCCGGCGGCCCGAACCTGGTTCAGGTCACCAGTATGGAAATCACCGGTGATTATCCGGTGTCAGTTGTGTTCGAAGGCGAAACCGCCGGCTACCGGAACACATTCGGCTATTACAAGGTGGCCGACGACGGAACCATTTACGATGTCGAGTTTGTCTGGCCAAACGCGTCCTTGCAGGGCAGCGGCGGCAACCTGATCCAGGGACAATCCCGGGAATTTCTGAATGTGCAAGCGGGCGATAAGATTGCCTTCTTCATCGTTTCAAACGGATATGGCCGCAACAATGGCTACAATGGGCTCGATCTGGAAAACGGGTCACTGCATTTTCTAAATGCCGATGGCTCGGCGGCAACGCTGAACAGCAACAGTCCGCGGCTCTATCACGTTGACCAAAACGGCACTCAGACCCTTATTAAATATGATCCCTACCATACTGCCGCCCATGGTGACACGGTTGGGCTCAATCCGGACAACATCCTGCACACAACGGGTGTTTTAAAGACTGACGAAGGCACGATCACACTTGGCTTTGAAGATCTCTTCAATGGTGGCGACCGTGACTTCGATGACAGTGTCTTTACGGTAGATATCGGTTTGGCCAACGCCTTGCTGCTCAACGCGCATTATCAGCAGGAAACCGGCGGGACAGACCCTGAAGGCAATGGTGGTGACCAGCCGGTCGTGATTGAACGGACAGACAATGACGTTCTGCACGGCGGGTCTGGAGCGGACGAACTTCATGGCCGCTCTGGCGATGATCAGCTCTATGGCAACAACGGTCATGATTCCCTGCACGGAGGTAGCGGAAACGATTCTCTTGACGGCGGTTCCGGCAATGACAGCCTTTACGGGAACTCCGGTGATGATGTCCTCTACGGAGGCCAGCATGACGATGACCTCAACGGCAACAACGGAGACGACACGCTCTATGGCGAAACCGGAAACGACAATCTGAATGGCGGTACCGGAAATGACAGTCTTGATGGCGGGACCGGCGACGACAGCCTGATTGGCGGATCCGGCGATGACGTGCTCATCGGTGGCTATGGTGAAGACACACTGAAAGGCGGTGCCGGAAACGATGAACTGCGAGGCGGGCATCAGGACGACAAACTTTACGGCGGTCATGATGACGATGTCTTTTACGGTGATGCCGGCAATGACTACATCCATGGTGGTCGCGGCAATGATACAGTCGACTATTCCGACTTTGACGTCGATCTGTCGATCCTGCTGCACAATAAGCGAGCCCATGGACAGGAGATCGGAACCGACAGCCTGAACTTCATCGACAATATTGTGTCAGGTGGCGGTAACGACATTCTGAAAGGAACGTCTGGTGTCAACACGATTGATGCTGGTGCAGGCAACGACCAGATCCGATCGCTCAGAGGCAGTGACACGCTGACCGGAGGTGATGGTGCAGACACGTTCGTGTTCCGGACTTATGACCTTGTCGGCGTTGACGTGATCACGGACTTTGCGATCGGTCTCGACTTTCTGGATTTCAGCCACCTCGCCGGTCAGGATGATGACCAGACCTTCCTGGCACGTCTACAGTCCACCAGCACGGATGGCGACACGACCCTCTCGGTGGATCTGCAGGACAACGGGACCTATCAGGACATTTGCACATTGAACAATATCGACAATCAGTCGGTCACGTCACTGTTCGATAGCAATTGCTTCATCTTTTAAAATGATTGAACCGGATCGCATTTTGGCAAATGCGATCCGGTCTCCTTTCCTTTCAGAAGGCCTGTTCATTTGCAAAATTGAAAAACCAAACCCGATCCTCCGGCCGAAACATATTTCTGTTTTGCAAAGCCAGTAAGATCATAAATTTCAGAAAAATCATTAAAATCACGCAAAAACAGAAGTTTAAGCCTCTTTTCTAATGCACAAGATTAATTCGTTCTTCCTGTTCAGTCACTTGGCATCCTCTTTGCGTTCTATCGGTCATCGGAAAACCAATGGGAACTGTTCAGTTGGAGATTATTCACGAAAGACCCAGCCAACGGCTGCACTACCGGGTGACGGCGCCGATGCGCGTGACACTTGGCGAGCAGACCGTTGATGCTGTTGATTGGGGTCTTGGTGGATGCCGGATCTCCGGTCTTTCGGGGGACCAGCCCGATATAGGTTCCCAGCATACTCTTTTTTGTACGTTGCCGTTTCAAGGCTTCAACATAACTCTGAAAGCCGAAGCAGAAGTCGTGCGCCGACACGACGACACAAATCAGCTGGCCTTTCGATTTACAGAGCTGGGTGACCGAGAAACTGCTCTGATGCAGCATTTTGTCGAAGACCTGGTTCGCGGCAAGATGACCGATGTTGCCGATACAATCGTACGGATCGATACGCCGGTAACACCTGTTCCTGTCAAGCCAGACCCAAATCCGGCAACTGATATTCCCGTTCGACGCTGGCCGATCAGGCAGATTGTCATGTCCTGCTTTTACCTTGTGCTCGGCGCCGTGGTTTTCGGTTATGTCGGCGTGTATGCGTTTGCTACCCTTTTCCGTCTTGAAATCCAGTCGGCTGTTATCAGCGCACAACGTATGGAGATTTCCGCTCCATTCAATGGACGTCTCCTGGAACTCAACCATCGTCAAGGCACACATGCCGTTGCCGGTGCTCTGATTGCCGTAATGGCGGATACGGGACACAACGCCAATTTACAGCGGGTCAGGTCCGATCTCGCCAAGACCCGTGCAGAACTTGCCGAAACGACGGTCATGCTCGAAGAAGAAGAGCGCCGCTCAAAGGGATACGAGCTTGTGGCCAGGAACAACGTACGCCAGGCGGAATCTCAACTTTCCGGATTGGCGCTCGCAAGGGACAACGCGTTGCTCAAGTTGGAACGTGTCCGGGGATTGGCCGCCAAAGGTCTTGTGCGCGCAGATGATGTCGAGGCAGCGGAACTGGAAGTCAGATCGGTCGTTTCCGACCTTGAGCGCAAGAAGATACACATTGAGGAACTCAAGGAGCTGATTGATGGCGGCGCTAGTGTTCGTCTGTTTACCGGAAACAGTTTTGCCGGGCGCACTGCTGAATTGAAAGCGAAGGTCGCGCGATTGACGGCACTTCAGGATCATTATGCGCATCTTGAAACGGAGCTGGCTGGAAAAGACACCGATCAAAAAATCTTGGCTCCTTTCAATGGGCGTGTTGTCGAGACACTGGTTGCGTCCGGGAACATACTCAAACAAGGCGAGCCGTTGCTGGTATTGGAAGAAACCGGTGCGGAAACCGTCACAGCATTTCTGACACAGGAAGAAGCGGCGCAGGTTCGCATCGGCAGCCCCGCCAATCTCTTCCTGCCAACCGAAAACAGATGGATTTCTGTGGAAGTCGCTGCGATCGACAGAACCGCAGGTTTCGTTGATGAGGTAACGGAAACGCATCGTTTCCGGGCTCCCGACGCTCGATCGGCAAAAGTGACCCTGGCCCCGGTCTCCGGCGCCCTGCCCGCCAGCGGCACGCCGGCGACCGTCTATTTTCAACGGTATCGAAACAACCTGGTGTTTCGCACGGCGCAGCAGATCTTTGAGGCGATCTGATGGACAGCCGCGAGATCACGGGACCTTATGATGTCGATGAAATTACACATCGCCCCAAAGGCTGGGCGAAGTGGACGCCCTTCGCGATTTTTCAGATCACGCTGTATTTCGGACTGTGTTTCATCGGTCTGACCACCTTTGAAAATGTCTTTTTCAGTCCGGCAACCCGGGAAATAACCTTCGTCATCGGCCTGCTCGGCATCTGGCGATACGGTTGGTGGTTCACACACGCGGTCAGGGCCTGGATCTATGGCCGTTTTGTCTATCCTTCCATGCGGGATGCCGGTCGAAAGGTCTGGGATGACGGGTGGCGGCCTCGGCACCTTCATTTCATGATGACGACCTACAAGGAACATCGCGATATCACCGAGAAGGTCATCAGATCGATTTGCCGGGAAATTCGCGACGCTGGCGTTCCGGGTACCATCTGGCTCGGGTCAGGAGATCGGTTCGATGAGGAACTGATCTCCGAGCTCTTGCAGAGGGAGTGGTCTGATCTTGATGTGACCCTTCACATCGTAAGACAGAACCAGCCTGGCAAGCGTCTTGCCATCGGTCTGGTCTTGAGAGCGATGAGCCGCGGGGATGTTGAGAAGGATGATCTGATCATCTTTATGGATGGAGATTTCATTCTCGCGAAAAATGCTGTTGGCGCCTGTCTGCCGCTGTTCAAGCTCTACCCAGATTTGCAAGCCTGTACGACAGACGAAGAAGTGCTTTGCATCGGGCCGAAGTGGATTGCCAATTGGCTGACCATGCGTTTTGCCCAAAGGCGTCTGGCCATGCAGTCACACTCTTTGTCCGGCCGCGTCTTAACCTTGACCGGCCGCATGTCGGTTTTTCGCGCCAACCATCTTTTGAAACTCAAGTTCATCCGGCTTTTGGAAGCTGACCATCTGGAGCATTGGCTCTGGGGCAAATTCAGATTTCTGTCCGGCGATGACAAGAGCACCTGGTACTACATGCTGCAGTCAGGTTGCCGCATGCTCTATGTGCCGGACGCGATGGGATACACCGTTGAGGTCATTGAAGGTTCCGGCATGGACCGGATGGTGCAGAACTTCCGCCGCTGGTCGGGAAACATGCTGCGCAACGGTGCGCGCGCCCTCGCACTCGGTCCGCACAGGATGCCGTTTTTCATTTGGTGGTGCCTGCTCGACCAGCGGGTATCCATGTGGACCATGCTGGTCAGTCCCGTTCTGGCGATCTGCACCTCGTTTCTGTACGACCCCTACTATATTTTCGGCTATGTGGTCTTCATCTGCATCACGCGCATGCTCCTGTCGCTTTTCCTTTATGGCTACGCGCGCAAGGTGGATCTCAGCTATCCGTTCATTCTCTATTTCAACCAGCTCATCAATGCGTCCGTGAAGGTTTATTGCATATTCCGCCTGTCCAAGCAGCGCTGGTCCAATCGGGGCGACCAGCGGGCTGGTGAAGGCGACGGGTTGGTCGCCAGACTGCAGAACCTGATGGCAAGCTATCTGACGTTGCTCTACGTCACCATGCTGTTTGTCGGTGTTTGTCTGATGGCCGGGCTCATCGAGCCGCCAAGCAGCGGCATGGTCACAAACCTGCTTGGCTTTTCATCAAGTCGGCCAATGTCCTGAAGTTTTCCAAAATGCAAATAGCCCTTTTCAATTCCGAAAGTGGATCAGGGCTGCAAAATGCAAACAAGACCATAACATACTGAATAATAATAATCTTTAGTTTCACTCGTAAATGGCCCGAGTTTTGTTTCTGTAGTGGCAGCAAAAAAATTCGGAGGCCTTCAGATGAAACTGAGACCGATTGTCTACACCGCAGCATTGGCACTGACCGGCATCGTGGCCCTTGGTCCCGTTGCGTTCAATGCGGTTGTTGACGCCTATGATCACAACAGACTGTTCGACCTGGGGCTCGACAAGCGGGAAATCAGCGTCAAGGCGCATTATCCCCTTTACAAAATGATCGAGTATCCGCGCATCAAGGCCTCAACGGTTGTCCTCGGCGACAGTCGCGCCCGTGCGCTGCAAGACCGCTATTGGCAAGAGCTGGGACGCAACGATGTCTACAATTTTGCCTATGGCGGTGCGACCGTCTACGAAATCTACGACACCTTCGACTATCTGCGTAAAAACGTTGACCTTGAGACCCTGATAGTCAGCCTACCGCTGCGCAGTATGGATGCGCGTTTCAAAGGCGGCATGAACCGTGTTCCAGAAGCGATTTCAATAGCGAATGATCCGTTCGCCTACTACACGAACTGGTTTGTCGCCAAAACCGGCTGGACGCTTCTGAAAAACAGATATCCCTCTGTCTTCGCTTCATTGAACGACATTTCGCTTTGGCCCGTCCAACGTGCGAATGCTGCCGAGTTTGCCGGGCGTGACATGCTGAGTGTTGAAGCTTTGCTGGATCCCGCGCTCTGTGACGAATGCGTTCTCACCACACCGAACGGAACGCTCGTTCTGCCGGCAATCCATCGCCATGGTGGTCTCGGGTTTGGGCACTGGGCGAGATACTGGCCGGAGATCACCATTGATCGTGATCTTCCTCAGCTTTTTGCCAAACAGGTTGGTACCAACGGAGCCGCTGATTGGAGGCGCTTCAAGCAATCGGACGATCTCTGGGACAAGGTTGAGGAAATCGCGCGTTGGAGTAACGAAAATGACGTCGAACTCATTTTTCTGATCCCTCCGACCATTTCTGAAATGCAGCGCAGGATTTCCGATTTCGGACTGTCGACGGCGAACCATAAATTCCGGGAGCGGTTGTCTGAGCTGGCCATGGTCGTCGACCTTGATTTCGACGCTCCATTCACGCGGGAGCTGAACAATTTCACCGACGCTTATCACTTCGGTTCTGATCCCGCGCGCAAGATTGTCGGTGAACTGGTTCTACTGACGGACAGTAACGACGACCAACAAACCAAAGCGATCGCTCGCCGCAAGGGCCTGGCGTGTCCTGTTTCCGGCGATGACGTCAAAAACAGTCACAGCGAAGGAACCTTGACGCTACTGGAAGGCAATTCCTGCCGGATCTGGAGGCGGACCAATGGGTAAGAAGCTCAACCTGATGAGTGATCTGATGGTCGGTCTTGCCGGCTTCATGATCGGGGCGGCAACCGTTTCATTCCTCGCAACCGGTCAAGACGAAGACAACCTGGTGCCGGAAAAAGTCGAATGGCTTTTCGACAGATCGAATGCCCTTTCGTGCCAGTCCTGCACCGGAAATTTTGACCGTCTGTTTGATCCGGAGATGCAAAAATGACCAGGACCACCAAAAGACTGTCGATCTGGAAATTGATGCTGCTTGGTACAGTATTCGGTGTCTCAGGCGCAATTGCCCTTTCCGGGGACATCGTACCGGAGACTGTCAGATCTGAACGCATCGATCCGACAATTGAAGAAATGATCAAACAGGCGCGTGGACTGCAGAAGGTTGGACGCTGGAACGCGGCAGCAGATCTGCTGACACAGCTTGCCAATGATGGGCACCCTGTTGCGCTCTATCATTTGGGCCGGGCTTACAAAAACGGTTGGGGCGTTGAAGCCGATCACGCTCAGGCTCGGCTGATCTTTATGGAAGCAGTTCGGTATTCCTTCAGCTTCAGGGGCGAAACCGCTTATGAACTGGGACGCCTGTTTCAAC
The DNA here is from genome assembly GCF_009363435.1 of Labrenzia sp. THAF82. Lineage (GTDB taxonomy): Bacteria > Pseudomonadota > Alphaproteobacteria > Rhizobiales > Stappiaceae > Roseibium > Roseibium porphyridii. The sequence continues at coordinate 3,450,899 of NZ_CP045354.1, forward strand.
GCTCGTCTGGTGAGCGCTGTGCGGAAATCGCACTGCAGTGGTTCCACAAGGCGTTGGCCTGGGATTACCCAAAGGCGCATGTACAACTTGCCAAGCATTATGAGCGCGGCATTGGCACAGAGCGGAACCTGCCTGCAGCTTTTGATCACTACGAAAAAGCGGCCATTCACGGATATCCGTCCTCCACGATCAACTATGCCCGCATTTTGCTCACCGGTCGGTATGGCACTATTGCGGACCCGGATAGAGCTGCCTTTTGGGCAAGCAGAGCAATTGAGGGTCTGGAAAAGAAGGCCCGGGACGGATCTGCAAGTTCAGCCAAGACGCTTGGTCGCATTTTCCGTGACGGGGAATTTCTGCCTGCAGATCCTTCACTTGCGAAAGACTGGTTCCTGAGATCAGCCGATCTCGGGGATGCTGGCGCAATGCACGATTTGGGTTTGATGATCCTGACGGGCGACGCGGATGCAGACGACGTTCAGGACGCTCTCAAATGGTTGCGGCTAGCAGCAAAAGCAGAGCACGGCGGAGCCCTTACAGCACTCGGCAGGCTGCATTTGAAGGAAGTCCACGGTTTGTCCAGACAGGAAGCTGTCGACTTTTTCCAACGCGGAGTTGAAGTCGGCCATCCAGGGGCAATGGAAGAACTCGGCAGGCTTTACGCCATTGGGCAACTGGTTCCGCAAGACCGGACCAAAGCCATGGAACTTGCGGGCAAAGGCGCGGACCGAGGACACCAGGGCAGCGCCCGCCTCTTGAAGGAACTTCAAAAAACAGACGAGGCCAATCTTACGGTCATCGAGCGTTCTTTCCAACCAAACCAGAACAAGACGGAGGGCTAAGTCATGGTCTTCAGTTCATTGGAATTCATGTATCTGTTCATGCCACCGGTTCTTGTCGGCTACCTTTTGCTGCGGCATTGGGGTTGGGAAAACGGCATCATTTGGTGGCTAACCATCGCTTCACTTGTGTTTTACGCGTGGTGGACACCCATATACCTGCCCCTTCTTTTGGGGTCGGTTGTCATCAACTTCGGATTTCACCGCATCCTGAGGCAGATCCGCGAAAAGTTCATTCTTGTTGCCGGCATTTGTTTCAATCTGGCGCTCATTGCAGTGTTCAAATATGCGGACTTCTTTATCGGCAATGCGAACCTGATGTCCGGTGCTGACATTCCGTTGTTGCATCTTGCGTTGCCACTCGCGATTTCGTTCTTCACCTTCCAGCAAATTTCTTTTCTGGTTGATACCTACAAGGGCGAAATCTCTGAATGCGATTTTCCGCGATACATGCTGTTCGTCGTCTTCTTTCCGCAGTTGATCGCCGGACCGATCGTCATGCAGAAGGAAACCATCCCGCAGTTCAGGCTGCCGGTTTTCCGCAACAAACTTGTGTTGAACCTCGCAGTTGGCGGAACTCTGTTCGCAATTGGACTGTTCAAGAAGATTGTTCTTGCTGACGGCATTGCACCTTACGCCAATGGTGTCTTCAACTTGGCGGAGACGACTGGCGGAGTACCCTTCGAAGCGGCCTGGATTGGAGCACTTGCCTATACATTCCAGCTCTATTTCGATTTTTCCGGATATTGCGACATGGCCTTGGGCCTTGCCAGAATGTTCGGGATTCGCCTTCCGGTGAATTTCAACTCCCCCTACAAAGCGACCAGCATCTCCGACTTCTGGCGTCGGTGGCACATTACGCTTTCCCATTTCCTGCGGGACTATCTCTATATCCCCTTGGGCGGAAACCGCTCAGGACCGGTGCGCCGTTACGGCAATTTGATGATCACAATGCTGCTTGGCGGACTGTGGCACGGTGCCAGTTGGACTTTCGTCTTCTGGGGCGGCCTGCATGGTGCCTACCTGGCGATCAATCATGGTTGGTCCGCGCTGTCGGAAAAGGGCTATGTTCCGAATGTCCTGCCTCGGTCGGTAGGCCTCTTTCTGTCCCGTGCACTCACCCTGCTGGCCGTCGTCGTTGCCTGGGTATTCTTCCGTGCCGAGAGCTTTGCAGGCGCTACGAATATTCTTCAAGGCATGACCGGATTGTCGACGGTCTACGAACCGAAGTTATGGGAAGGCCTGGTGACAGGAACCGCACCGATTTGGGCCGGTTTGATCTGTCTCGCAGCGATTGTGTTTCTGCTCCCGAATTCCATTGAATTCACGGAAAAGTACAATCCTATTCTCGGTCTCAAGAAGTTTGCCGCTCAGCGGCGCAGCGAAGGGTTTCTTCCGGTTCGTTGGCAACCAAACGCCAGGTGGGCTGCCGCAGTCTCCATTCTGTTCGGTGTTGCCCTCATCCAGACCTATCGCCTGGCTGAAATGACCGAATTCATCTACTTCAACTTCTGACGGAGCATGGCATGCGAATTGTTTTAATGCTCCCGATGATCCTGGTGTTCTGTTGTCCTTCCTGGGCAGCAGAACTTCATCAGAGGCAGGCAATCGACCAACTGGTTCTCCCGGCGCAAGGGATAAGTGTTGACCTTAAATCTGGGGAGGTATCGAGAAGAGGCGTGACCGGCCAGTGTCTTGAGCAAGTTTCACAAGCAGGTCGTCACCAATTGGTTGTTCAGAAAATGCCTGGCGACGATGCACCGTCAGTCATGCTGAACAAGACCCCCGTCACATGGATCAAAGCCGTAACCGGCGAAGCAAGACTGGGCAGCCTGAGGCTTTCTAGAGACGGCTCTCTATTTGCGCTTCGAAAATGGAAAACCGGTGACAAGCAAACAGAGTTGCTGCAGGACGGTCGGGTCGTCCTAACCTGGAAACGCGGCTTTATTGTCCGATTGTTACAGGTTCGGACAGGAGATGTGGCTGTCCTAGAAGAGCAAGGTGATCAGGCGGCAAAACTTTTCCGATATCGTCGAAATTCAAGCGGTGAAACCACGTCCGACCGGGAAGAGCTTGTCGACTTCGGAAGCTGCAAACCTGGTCGACTACGTCTCAAGGGCGACGATCTCTGGGCATGGCTAGACTGTGATGAAGATGCTCAAAAGGGTATCTACCGCATTTCGCTGAAAATGGGCGAAATCGGGTTGCCAGAAATGTCCAATCCTGATGCAGACTTTGTAACGCTGCCCAAGACGTTCGACTTGAGCAAAGGTGAAACCATCGCGGTCATAGATGGTTCACCTGCAGCGAAACACTTTCATTTTGCGCTGAATGGTCTCTTGCTTTCGCAAACAGGTGAAGTGAAGGCGTGTTCCTCTGATGCTGAAGGCATGCAAAGCTGGAACCAGAGTTATCGACTGAGAGCGTTGGCGACCCTTTATGCCAAGACCGGCGCTTCCGTGTTTTCCGGGATGGCTCGCAAGTCGATGCGCTTAAGCCTTGCTACAAACGATGGTGAGGCCGGACGCGCAGGCCCCGACAATCCTTCGTGTGGCTGGAGTTCAACGATTTATGGGACCAAGCCGGGTGAACGGCTCAGCCTCATGATCAATCAAGCCATGATTTCGAATGCTCTTTCGACCAGCTGTGACCTCCTTGGGCCCACCTGCCCTGAACATGTTGCTGAGCGGATAGCCGATATGTCGATGTGCCTGATCAATCATTTCGAACCTCAATTTGACGCGAAGGCCGGGCTTTACCGTATCGACGCTGATGCCGGTTTCCGGTTTGCGGGATCCGTCGCGCCCTGGAACTGGCAAATTGCCTTCGCCGAGGTTCTGTATCGTAGCGACGATGGTTCCCTTCGCTGGCACGCTCGCCAGATTGCAAGGCGGTTCCTGAAATCCTGGAAGTTCAATTCGGATGGCGCGTTATGGCGCTATTGGCCTGACGCCTACTATCAGGAGAACGGTCTGAAAGAGGTGCAATTGAAAAAACAGCGGTTTGAAGACACGGGCCATGCCGGCATAAGTTTGCTGAGTCTTGGCCGAATTGCGGATCAAGACCTGATAGCCGACATTGGCTCCGTTGGGGCCCGGCTCGACTATTTGTTGTCATTCGGTACAGACACTCCACGCGACCTTGATGGCAAAGGTCCGCGATCTGGTCGATGGTTTCCATCCGGCGGTTGGGCAAATTTCGCGACCGATAAGTTCAAGGCGGCGCTGAGTGGCCCAGTGCCCGGATGGCGTTCCGCCGACGCTCTCTACGCCTATGCTGCGCTTTTCGATCCCGATAAGCCGTTTCAACTGACAATGGACATATTCGTTTGTGCCGACATCTGCCGGCGAGAAAGGCAATTCACCTATGAGAACTGGCAGTCTTATCTAACCGAAAATCCACTCTTTCAACTTCGACAGGCTGAGGCGCGAAACGATAGCGAAATTGCACCAGAGGAATTTTTCAAGAAATCGAATTTTTATAAACCATGAGCAGGCATGATAGCCAAGGCCCTTCCAAGGTTGCGGGCCCGAAGACGGCGGAGCGAAGGACCAAAACCATGCGCACCTGGATTAAACAGATGAGCCAAGATGCAACATTCTGGCTGGTTCTGATCTTCATATCCGCTTCCGCCATCGCGGCCTATGTGCTCGCTGTTGATTTCGGGCAAAAGACGCGAACAGCGGACCTATCAGCAGCCGCGAAAGCACAGTCTGATCTACTGACGGCAACCCGATCGTTTTATTCCAGGGAAGTCATCGACAAACTCTATTCATCTGATGTCAGCGTCAGCCATGAATATCACGACAAGGAACTGACGATACCTGCCCCAGTGTCCATGACACTGGCCTTGGAGGAAGAACTCAGCCGTCAAGGTTCGGACAGTACAATCAGGATGCTCTCCGATTATCCGTGGCCTTGGCGCAATGATCGTCAGCTGGACGATTTCGAAAGAGAGGCGCTCAAGGCGTTACAGGAAAACCCGGGTGAACCCTTTCAACGGCTCGAGCAAAGAGACAACGGAGCGGTCTTCCGGAGTGCCACGGCAGTGCGCATGGAAGGAAGCTGCGTTGCCTGTCACAACACACATCCTCAATCTCCGAAACAGGATTGGGAAATTGGTGACATTCGTGGTTTGCAGGAAGTCGTCATACCGGCGAGCGCTCTTTTCGGAACTGGTTTCACGTCAATCAACAATCTGATCTTTATGCTTGCAGTTGCCTTCGTTGCAGCTGTGGCGTTGACACTTGTGCTCTCCAATCAACGACAACGAGCTACCAAGCGTCTATCTGATATGGCGACCGCGGAGCGGGAGAAAAATGAAGCACTAGTCGCGGCTACACGTCGTGCAGAGGCCGGCGAAGCACAGGTCAGTGCAATTTTGGAGACCATGCTGGATGGTGTTCTTTCGATCGGAACCGATGGAAAGATACTAAGTGTGAATCCGGCGGCGTGCGATATGTTCGGGGCGAAGGCACCTTCGGAACTTGTCGATCTGAAAATCTGTGATCTTCTCCCCGATACCGAAAACTCAGACCTTCCATTTGAATGCTGCAATAAGGGCACTCGGCCTCTGGAGATTGCGGCCGCCGGAATGCGATTTGAATCGGTTGGCAAACGCATGGACGGCTACGAAACGCCTGTTGAGCTGTCGCTTACCAAGTCCAGATCCGGTTCGACAGACATCTATACGGCGATCCTAAGAGATCTAACTGCTCAAAAGGCTGCAGCTGAGAAGCTGAAGCAGGCTGAAACGCGCCTCGTCGACGCAATCGAGTCTCTGCCAGATGGTTTCGTTCTTTACGATGCCGACGATCGGCTTGTTTTGTGCAACAGCAAATACAAGGAGTTCTACAACAGAAGCGCGGATCTGATCGAAATCGGCAAGAAGTTCGAAGACATTATCCGAGGTGGCGCCAAACGCGGCCAATATCAAGTGTCCGATCACGTCCTTGAAGAATGGGTTGCCTTGCGCATGGAACGCCATCGCAACCCCGGTGCGCCGATGGAACAGCACCTGGATGATGGTCGTTGGCTCCGCGTGATTGAATCCCGAACCAGCGAAGGCGGTCTCGTTGGATTCCGCGTCGACATCACAGAGCTCAAAAAGCGCGAAGAAGAACTGAGGCGCAGTCAGGACCTTTTGCGCAACGTGGTAGATGCCTCGTTTGATGGTGTGATTGTCATGAACGGTGAAGGCATTGTTCTGGATTTCAGTCCGGCTGCCGAAGACGTTTTCGGATGGTCTGCCAACGAGATCATCGGCCAGAAAATGTCCGATTACATCATTCCTGAAAAATATCGACAGATGCACGACACTGGGCTTGAGCGTTTCCTGGAGACAGGCGAAGGACCGGTTCTTGGCAAAAGGATAGAAATTGAAGGGCTTCACAAAGAAGGCAACGAGATGATCGTGGAACTTGCCATCCGCCATACCAAGGGAGCGGAAGGTCCTTTGTTCCTGGGCTATGTTCGTGACATCACCGAACGAAAGGCTGCCGATGCCGCTTTGAGGGATGCCAAGGAAAAGGCCGAGGCTGCGAATGAGGCGAAGGCTAAGTTCCTGGCCATGATGAGCCATGAGATCCGCACACCTATGAACGGCGTGCTCGGGATTCTGAGCTTGTTGCGCGATACCGATCTCGATCCGTCGCAGAAGGCCTATGTCAAAACAGCAAGAGAATCCGGCCGCTCACTGCTGGAGCTCATCAACGATATTCTGGACTTTTCCAAGCTGGAAGCCGGACGCATGGAACTTGAGCATGCCCCTTTCCGACTGAACACTCTGGTCAAGAGCGTCATGGATCTTTTCAAGCCGACTGCTCAGGACAAGGGATTGGGACTGTTTCTGAACTATCCGGACAACGTACCCGTTCATGTCGTCGGTGATGCGGGCCGCCTGCGGCAGGTCGTATTGAACCTCGTCTCGAATGCGATCAAGTTTACCGAAATAGGTTCGGTTGAGATAACGGTCGCAATTGCTTCAGAAGATGAGCGTCGTCCGACTTTCCGTTTTTCCGTCAAAGACACAGGCATCGGAATTCCAAAAGACAAACACGAAAGCCTCTTTGCAGAATTTGTCACGGTCGACAGCAGCTACACCAAAAAACAGGGTGGTACTGGTTTGGGGTTGGCGATCTGCAATCAGATTACTCAATTGATGGACGGTGAATTGACCGTTGAAAGCTTGCCTGGAGCGGGCAGCACTTTCCACTTTGCCATTCCAATAGAACTTGCCGATGATCAGACGGCTGTTGACGAACCTTCCCATGAAAATCCTGAAACGGACTTTCCGGAGGGATTGGTCATCCTGCTGGCGGAAGACAATGCGACAAATCAGATTGTTGTTAGCCATACGCTGGAAAATGCGGGATGTGACATCGACATTGCCAACAATGGCAAGGAAGCCGTGCAGGCGGCACAAAAACGGGACTATGACTGCATCTTGATGGATATCTCGATGCCCGAGATGGATGGTCTGGAAGCAAGCAAGCTGATCAAGAACGGTCGCCGAAACGCGACAACACCCATCGTCGCCTTGACCGCTTATTCTCTCAGAGGTGATCGTGAACGGTTTATTGCAGCCGGGATGACGGATTTTCTGGCTAAACCAGTCGAGAAAGAAGACCTGCTCGCCTGCATCGCCTCAAATGTCGGTCAGCGTGAAATTCAGTCAACCGATGACCTTCAAGGAAATCAAGAGAACACTCTTTCGGCAGCCCGGGACATCCTGAGCACCATGCCTGAAGAGCTACAAAAGAAGCTTCTTACCCAATTCATTGAGGACACGACCAAGAGACGCGAGGCTGCGAAACTGGCGGTTGAGAATAATGATCTGGAGAAACTTGAACGCGCGACACACGCCCTCAAGAGCGTTGCCGGCACCTTTGGGGCGGGAGAACTCACAAATGTGGCCGCGGCAATCAACACTCTTGCAAGAGACAACAAATCTATCGCGGCCATGTCCAGGCTGGACGAACTGGAAGAGACATGTGACAGAACGTTAGGGGAAGTGAAAGCTTTAGCTGACGAAATGGGCATCGCTTTATCCATTTGAGAGCCAATTTTGTGCCGTTCGCCCGGAGGAGTGTGAATTGAAAGTTCTGATCGTAGAAGATGCACTCCCGCTGGCCACTGTCTATGGCCACCAGCTTTCACGGGCTGGTATTGATACGCTACATGTCGAAACTGGTCAGGATGCCATAGACAGATTGCGCAAGGGGGGCATCAGCGTTGTCCTTCTTGATCTGCAACTGCCGGATATGAGCGGGCACGATGTGCTGACTTTGATTGGTGAGGAACAATTGCCTGTCACAGTGGTGGTTGTGACGAGTTCCGGCTCAATCAAGACGGCGGTCGAGGCCATGCAGGCCGGTGCCTACGACTTTCTTGTCAAACCCGTCGCCGAAGAACGATTGGTGACAACGACGCGCAATGCGCTGGAACGTGAAACGCTTACCGAAGTCGTCGAAGAAGTGCGGAAACCGACGACCCAGAAAACCAATCACGGGTTTGTCGGCTCATCCCTTCCCATGACGGCCGTTTACAAGATGATCGAGAGTGTCGCCCGTTCGAATGCATCTGTATTCATCACGGGTGAAAGTGGAACCGGTAAAGAGGTGTGCGCCGAGGCCATTCACAAATCCAGTCCGCGTGTCAAAAAGCCCTTCGTTCCGCTCAATTGCGCTGCAATTCCGAAAGACCTTATCGAGTCGGAGATATTCGGACACGTCAAAGGGGCGTTCACCGGCGCCACCTCGGACAGGGATGGTGCTGCTGCACGAGCAGATGGTGGAACACTGTTTCTGGATGAAATCTGTGAACTTGAATTGAACCTTCAGGCCAAACTTCTCCGATTTCTGCAAAGCGGAACGGTGCAGAAAGTCGGTAGTGACAGCTTGAAGAAGATCGATGTGCGCATTGTCTGCGCCACCAACCGAGATCCACTGGAAGAGGTTGAAGCCGGTCGTTTTCGTGAAGATCTTTACTACCGACTGCACGTATTGCCGATTGGTCTTCCTCCGCTGCGTGCCAGAGGCGCTGACATTTTGGAGCTCGCTCGCCACTTCCTATTGCAGTTCGGCAAAGAAGAACAAAAGGCATTCGAAGGCTTTTCTGTCGAAGCGGAAGAAATGCTCTTGGGGCATTCCTGGCCCGGAAATGTTCGAGAAATGCAAAACACGATACGAAATCTCGTTGTTTTGAACGAAGGACCGATCGTCGAAACCGACATGCTGTCGACTTTGGCCGGTCGTGTGCCGAACACCGCACGTGAAACTGTTGCCGTTCCTCGTCAAGTACCAGAATCGCTAAACCGTTCATTTGCTTCTGAAAGTGGCGTCGCTGGCGATTGGCCAAATATCACACTTTCGCTGGGGCAGTCTTACGACACTCTGGAACGACAACTTATTGAAGCAACCATTGATGCCTGTGGCGGCAGTTTGCCGAAAACGGCTCGTGTGCTTGAGGTCAGTCCGTCCACGCTGTACCGGAAAAAGGAAATATGGGCAGCTCAGGAAGATGAAGAAACACAGTCGATCGAAACTGACGATGAAGCTTCAATCACCCATGCGATGGAGAACTGACTGTTCGCTGGCAGTCAGTCAGTTTCCTCGTTTTCATTGATTGCTAATCGGCAAGATACATTTCCGCCAGACCGATTGCGGCGACATGTGAGGCGATGGGGGTTTTTCCGCTCAGCATTGACCGTCTCACTTCTTTGCGTGGAACAGTGAGCAATGTCGATGTTTCGAGGTCTCCCGAATTAGCCTCACACAATTTTATCACGTGACTGGCGATAAAGACATGCGATTTGGCAATTTTCTGATTGCCGTGAAGCACCATCGTAGGGGCTGCGACCCATTTGCCGCCACCATAGCCGGTTTCCTCAAGCAATTCCCGACGTGCCGAGAATTCGGGGTCTTCACAGGCATCAATTTGCCCACCTGGAAGAGTGAGACAGGTCTGCCCTACCCCGTGTTTGTATTGCTGAAGAATGAGCACTTCATCTTGATCCGTGACGGCATAGATACTGGCAAATGAAGGCAGATCGATCTGATAGTAGTCGTCCACTATGCGACTGTCCGGCAGACTGATCGTCTGGCGGAGCACACGAAGACGGTCACCAGCTTCAAAGACCTTTCGGCTGTCCAGTACCGACCATCCAACCGGGTCGCTGGTTTTTGGCTGTAAGGAACGCATCTCAGGCCTCCTCGAGCATGGATGCCGGCAGATCAAAGAGGTATTCTTGTCCGGACATACAACGTTTTTCGTAGCTCAACAGCTGACTGACGTCACAGGGGCCGCCTACGACCGTGCAAATGTCTACTTCGGAAAAAGCGTTGTGCAATGGCCGGGCAAAACCGCTGACCGAACGGGGCTTGAGATAGGAAATCAGGCGCGCTGATTTGTGCCGTTTGATTATATGGTTGCGAACAATCGAGCTGTTGAAGGAACTCGGCATGATCAGAAGACTGTGGTCTGTATCCCGATAGACTTCATAACTCGGGAAACGGGCACTGAACTCATCCAATATGACCGTGAGCTCATTGTGTTCATTCTCCCATTTCTTGTAGTCCTCGATTTGTTTTGCGGTGCTGTTGGTGCCGGCAAGGCAAATGCGGAGTGATGCTGGACCACATTCGATTGTTGGCGTTCGCTTGGCTGGATAAGAGCTTTGCTGCACAACCTTCGCGACGAATTCGAAAAGATCGTCGGAAAAGTCGTGCTCATGCCTGATCATGATCTCGTTCTGAGACCAGAGTTCAGAGCCGGAGTTTGCAAAAACTCCGGTCAATGATCTGATGAGCCTTTCAGGTAGGCGCAACAGGACATCGTTGTAGCTTGACCGGCTCAGCAGATAGCAGGGACGCAGTTTTGCGAAGTCTTCAAGATAACTCGCCAAGTCATGTTCCAAATGCGCTTGATCGTTGCGGACCAACACGTCCAAGTCCAAAAGAAAGACATTATTCAGTTGGCTTACAGTGCGAGAGATGGGTCCGGATACACGACCGACCGGGGCGAAATTTGGCTTCGGAAACATATCTGCTTCTCCTTTGAAAAGGGTTTGTTGAAGCAATTGCAAAGACTTCGCCAGTTGTTCCCTCAATTGGAAAATATCTAAAATGTGAAATAAAACAGATATTTACGATATGATGCCTTTGAGACGATGGTGACTTTGCCAGTTTGGTTTTTGCGAAACGACAACTGAGACATCTGAATTTGCAAAACCTGCCAAGCCTGCGATCGCTTGCCATGTTCATTATAAATATACGCCCATATGGCTCGGCAAGAACGGGACCCAAATTTTGGGCAGCCCTAACTCCTGCATGCAGCTACCTGGCGGATTTTTCAATTTGCGCAAATTTGAATTCGTTTTTTTGATTTTCGGAATTGCAAACTCTTATCCACTCAGCGTTAAATTAAATAAGTGTCTGTAAAATATATTATAATTCAATTTCATACGTATTGGCACGGTCCTTGTTCTCTGTATCCCAGAACGATGTTTCCAGGAGAAAACAGATGAACATGTATATCGGCAACCTCAATACAGCCCAGAAAATCGACAGGCTTCCCTTCAGCATTGTAGAGCCGAAGGCTTCGATCAGCGTCATTGGTCTTGGCTATGTCGGTGCGGTTTCCCTTGCCTGTCTCAGCTCTCTCGGGCACCGCGTTGTAGGTGCCGATATTGACCAGAAGAAAGTTGACTCAATTGCCTGGGGCAACAGCCCTATTCATGAGGACCGCCTGTCCGAGCTCTTGACCCGTGGCGTTTCCGAAGATCTGCTTTCTGCAACCACCAATCTGCACAGAGCTGTTCGCGAAACGGATGTTACATTCGTCTCCGTTGGCACACCGACCAGCAAGGACGGTGGTTGCGATACGCGAGCGATTGAGGCTGTTGCAAAAGGCATCGGTGAGGCACTCGCAGACAAAACCGCGTTTCATGTTGTGGTTCTTCGGTGTTCGGTTCCCCCCGGTACGACGCTCGATATTATGAAGCCGATCATAGAACGGCATTCGGGCAAGGTTGCCGGCGTCGATTTTGGAATTGGGTTCAATCCGGAGTTCTTGCGCGAAGGTACGGCAGTCGTAGACTTTCATGAACCGCCCAAAACTGTGATTGGTGTAACGGATACCAAGACTGCGGAGGTTCTGTCGAAGATCTACGAACCAGTCGACAAATCCCCAATCGTGACGACCGTTGAAGTCGCTGAACTCGCAAAATACGTCGATAACGTCTGGCATGCTGCAAAAGTGTGTTTTGCAAACGAAGTTGGCCGGCTTTGCAAACCCATGGGCATCGACAGTCATGCGGTCATGGACATCTTCGTTCAGGATACGAAGCTCAACCTTTCTCCTTACTACCTGAAGCCGGGATTTGCCTTCGGCGGTTCCTGCCTGCCCAAGGAGGTTCGGGCAGTCAGTCACCTGGCCGATAAACTTGGCGTCGATTTGCCGATGATTGATGCATTGATGCCGTCCAACCAGAAACAGATCGATCAGGCTGTGGGTCTTGTAGAAAGAAGCGGTGCGAAAAAGGTCGCGATCCTGGGCGTCGCCTTCAAGCCCGGCACTGACGACCTAAGGGAAAGTCCGACACTCGAGGTCATTGCAGAACTCAAGAATAGAGGTGTCGAAGTTACGGCTTTTGATCCCGCTATACAGCCGGGACCGCACATCAAACAACAATTTGACTACATGCAATACGCAGCCCCTCACCTTAAGGATGTCGTTGAAGACCTGCCGGAGTTTTTGAAGGAGGCTGCCGCAGAAGCAGTCGAAGACGCTGATGCGATTATCGTATCGCAGAAGATCCCAGGTCTTCGGAGTGTGTTGGAGTCCAAAAAAGAAGACGCAGTGATTGTGGACCTCGTCCGTATTTCAGCTCCGCTCCCTGCCTCTTCCAATTACACTGGAATTGGTTGGTAGGACCGCACACTCCCATCCGCTCCCTTTCGCCCCATCGCCCACCTAAGAAAGGGAGCGGATACTCTTTGCCAGGCCAAGTGCCTGGCATTGAAGTTCTAAGTGGATCGATTGATCTGGGGCGCTGTGCAAAGACCGGAATTCACCAATAAATAGGTTTTCCCATCGCTGTAACACACCGGGATGATCCCTTGATGGAGGTCAGAGGTGTCGCTGTCAGGGATTGCCCGAGCCATCCGAATGGGTATTGCAGCTTGAATGGCGCAGCCACGTCTTCCTCGGTGATCGGTTTAAAGCCAACCCGTGAATAAAACTTCGGATCGCCGTAGGTCAAGGCAACTTCGACGCCGGCTTGCGCGAGCGCTTTCAATCCGAAGTTTATGAGGCTTTGACCAATCCCTTCACCTTGGCGTGCTGTCGCAACTGCGACAGGTCCGAGCACGAAGACATCGCGATCATCCTGGTCGAAGACCATCCGGGAGAACATGATGGCTGCGACGACGTTTTCTTTGTCGATAGCATAGAACGTATGAAGATCACCCGAGGCAGTCTCCCGCAGGAGATCACGCGACAGTTGCCGGATCAATTTTCCTTCTTCAGCACCTTCTGCTTCTGCAAAAACGTTGCCGAAGAGTTTGCAAATGTCGCTTTCGCGGCCGCTCGCGTTCTCAAAAAACTCCATGGGAACCTATCCGCCCGGGTCATGACAATTAGCTTTGGTCGACCTGCTTCAAATTCAATATCCGTCGCGACCACAAGGATTGAGATGTGCCTAAGGTCTTTAAGCGCTGCAATCAAGATCGGATATCTTAAGCCAGGTCGCCCGTAGGTGATCCAAGTTAATGGTTGTGAATTGGATCGCGAATCCGGTGAGGTCTTGCTTTCTGCGTCAGACCATAACTTCCGGATTGATCATGTGTATGGGCTTGTTATCTGCATAAGCAACGATCTGATCGAAGATATCAGAAAACTGAAGATCGAATTCGTCTTCGGTGACGTAGCCAATATGCGGCGTTGCCAAAACATTTGGAGAGGTCAAAAGCGGATTTTTGACATCGGACATTGGCTCTGTGTCGAAGACGTCAACTGCCGCAAAGATACGACCTTTTGCGATCTCAGCCTCCAGTTCACCGGGCGCGATCAAGCCTGATCTGGATGTATTGACCAACAACGAACGTGGCTTCATCGCCGCCAGGTCTTGTTCGGTGATGATCCCACGTGTTTCGGGTTTCAGCCGGACATGCAGGCTTACAATATCTGATGTTGCAAAAAAGAGTTCGCGACTTTCTGCGAGTTGAACGCCGTCTGCCCTTGCCCGTTCTCTGCCAGCTTCAGAGGACCACCATTGAATGTTCATACCTATGGCTTGCGCATATGTGGCAACTGCTTTTGCTATGCGCCCATACCCATAAAGACCAAGCGTGCGATCGCGCAGGGTTCGACCGACACCCATTTGCCAGTTTCCTTCGCGTATCGATGCAACCTGTTCCGGAATTTGCCGATAGCTTGAAAGTATCAGTGCGAGTGTCAGCTCCGCCGCGGCATAAGACGGTGTACCTGAATGCATGTTGGAGCAAAGAAGGACGTTATTTTGTGTGCAGGCTGCAACATCAATATGTGGGTAGACGCTTCGCTGGGAAATCAGCTTCAAGTTTGGCAGCTTGTTGAGGAGCTCAGCGGTAATTTTTGTTCGCTCTCGAAACAGCACAAGACAGTCTGCCTCTTGAAGACGGTCAGAAAGGGTTGATATGTCTTCAACATGATCGGTCCAGACCGTGACGTCATGACCTTGAAGCTTGTCAAAGCAGGCCAAGCTGCGCAGCGTGTCAAACCAGTCATCCAGAATATGTACTTTCATCGATTTTCTGCGCCGCCTCCTGCAACAAGCGTTCTTGGGGTGGGAACAAACACCTCGGAGTTCATGGCATCGAGTGCCCTTGTCACCTGCGCCCGTTTGGACAACAGGCCGTTGTATTGGACGTCGCAGCCGGCGACAGGCGTTGGGTAGTTCTTGATTTCATCGGCTATCTGTTGACGAGCGATCAGAAGTGCAAGGATTGCGGCCTCGATATGTGCATCGTATTCGGTTTTCACGCTTAGCACCCGTTTGTGGAATTCGATGAATGGCAATTCCGTCAGTTTCGTGACCAGACAGTTGCAGGCACAAACACCTCACCAGTCGCGAGTTTGCGGGCGGTTCTGAGCAAACCCGCCGACTTGACGGTGAACTTTCCCTGCTGGATTTCGTAGTCTATCAGCACTTCCATTTTGCCCATCGGATGCTCAAGCTGCAATGTCGCTGGCGTGGCTGGACGTTTTTCGAGGAGCCCTTCGCCGACTGTGCCGGGAGCCAACAAACAGGATGCCAGACACTGGGATCCGGTGACAGCCAATGTCGGGTGGCAGTTCCAGGGCATGAAGTAGCGAACAGATGCCGTTCCGCCGTGTTTTGGTTTCGACAGCAATCCGAATTTCGGCGTTACGGACTTTCGAACATCCCCAAGACCCATGCGCTCGCCAGCAATCAACCTAATGGCTTCCATCTTCTCATACAGGCTTCTGTTTTTGTCGATATCTTCCACTCTTTCTTCGCCGGTCAGTCCGAAGTCGTGCGCGAGACCAATCACCATCGGCATGGCAACGTCCATGCAGGTCACCGGGATATCGTTGATGACCTCCATCGAATGTCCTGTCGGGAACAAGGCCCCGGTCAGGCTTCCTTCCACTTTCATAAATTGAAGCTGGATCGGAGCTGCGGTCCCTGGAACGCCATCGATCCTGGCATCACCGTCATACTCAACGACACCACCGGGCGTTTGCACGATTTCCGAGACCAGCATTCCGGTATTGACGGCCCTGATCTTTACCTCGGTCACGTCACCTGTCGGTATCACAAGACCCATTTCGATTGCCGCAGGGCCAACACCGACCAGAATGTTTCCGCAAGAAGGCTTGAAGTCGACCAATTCTTCTTCTACCCCAACCTGTGCAAAGAAATAGTCTACATCTGCCCACGCGTCGTCGGATTTCGACAGCATGGCCACCTTGGTCGTGACAGCCGTTCCACCGCCTATACCGTCAATGTTGAAGGGGTGACCGGACCCAAGAATTGAGGTCAGCACCTTTGACAGGACATCCAGATCCTGCGGCAGGTCGCTTCGTTTGAGGTAAGGTCCGCGCGAAGAACCGCCGCGCATGAAAATGAAAGGTGTGGATGTCTGGAGCATTCGGCCGTCTCCCTGATCAGGTCAACTACGTTGGTCGGTAGCGGTGGAGTTTCGACTGGTCGTCTTCACGTCAGTGGCCAAGGAAGTTTTGCGAAGGACTGCAATAGGCCTGGCGGGAAATCGCGGTTCAAAAGCCAGGCCATGGCGCACATGAAGGCTATGCCGCTAGCGCCGTAGATGGCGGCGTAAGCAAAGCTGCGTCCTGCGCGATAGTGGATGAAAGCAACCAGGAAAACGGCAAGCGCAAGAATGAAGCCGATGAGCGAGGTCAGGATCAGGAGACCGGCAAACCACGCCAACGTGCTCCAGAGCCCGTGCCGGTTGTCTTCGGAATTGCCCGCCTCACTGTCGCAAAAGAGCGCGTGTCTTTCACTCACACCACGCATTTGAAACAGCAGTATGAGGCA
Organism: Labrenzia sp. THAF82; assembly: GCF_009363435.1. Taxonomy (GTDB): domain Bacteria; phylum Pseudomonadota; class Alphaproteobacteria; order Rhizobiales; family Stappiaceae; genus Roseibium; species Roseibium porphyridii. The sequence continues at coordinate 3,467,300 of NZ_CP045354.1, forward strand.
GCCAACAATTGAGACGAGACCGACAAATTGCGGGAAGACCCTGTCGGCCGATGCATAGTCCGGGATAAGCGAAGCATCGGTAAAGGCAAATACGAGATAGCCAAGGATGGCCAAAAGGAAGACCAGCGGTGCGCGCTTGGTTCCGGTCGCAACATCGCCTTCTGCACGGATATTCTTGGATTGGCGCAATCCGACCACAATAGAAACGATCGTCACCAAGATGAGAATGATCACGATTGGCGAGAAGATGTATTCCATGCCTTCTGCAAATCCCTTGCGGAACCGCGAACTGGCAATCTGCACTGCCTGGTTGGCGTAGGTTTCCGCCGGATTGGAAAGCACAAAGCCGATCAGGAACGCCGGCCGTGACCAGTCGAACCGACGCATCAGAATGCCGAGAAGACCTATGGCGAAAAGTGCGACCAGATCCATCAGGTTTTGACCTGACTGGAAGGCAGCGAATGAAATGATCATGAACAGGAATGGGGCAAGCAAAGCGAACGGAATGGTGGTCAAACGCGCTATGCCACCGGAGCCTAGTATGCAGATGACCGTACCGACCACGTTCGCCAGGGCCAGTAGCCAGACAATCGCGTATGTGACGTCGAGATTGTTCTTCAGCATCGAGGGGCCCACCTCGATCTGACCCGACCCGAGCAGGGCTACAGCGCCAATGAAAACCGCCATTGAACCCGACCCGGGTATACCGAAGAGCAAGGTCGGCACCAGGCCGCCGCCTTCCTTGGCGTTGTTGGAGCTTTCCGGCCCGATGACCCCGCGCACGTCTCCGTTGCCGAATTTCGATTTGTCTTTCGACGTCTGGACGGTGTGGCCATAGGCGATCCAATCAACCACCGAACCGCCGAGCCCCGGGATGACGCCAACCGTGACACCGATAAGTGAGCAGCGCACACTGAGCCAGATATTGGCAAACCAGTCACGCACGCCGTGCAGCCAGCCGCCGCCGAGCATTGAGCGCTCGGAAATTGCGCGGTCCTGACGAAGAAGGGCAACAATTTCGGGGATCGCGAAGATGCCGAGACCAACGATGACGAGTTTCAGCCCGTCGGTGAGATATGGCATGTCATATGTGGCCATGCGCAGGGCGCCGGCGCTATCGCCCTCGCCGATCGTGCCGACCATCAAGCCCAGGCCGGCGGCGACGATGCCCTTGATAGCCACCTGCCCGGCCAGAATTCCGACCATCGACAAACCAAACAAAGTGATCATCAACAGTTCAGGTGTGCGAAACTCAAGCACGATAGGTCTGGCAACCAGAATGAAAACCGTGAGGAACGCGGCGCCAACCAGACCACCGAACAGGGACGATGCAAAGGCTGCAGATAAGGCGCGTGCTGCTTCGCCCTTTTTCGCAAGCGGAAAGCCGTCAAGGACCGTTGCCTGAGACGCAGAAGAACCGGGAATTCCCATGAGTACAGAGGCAAACGTATCGGATGTCGGCACAACCGCGACCATGCCAATCATCAACGCAAGGCCAAGAACTGGGTCCATACCGAACATGAAGGGAAGCAGTAGCGACAAGCCTGCAATGCCTCCAAGCCCGGGAAAGACACCGATACACAATCCCATCACCACGCCGAGGACGAGGTATCCGAGAACTGCTGGCTGAAAGATCATCGCTGAGGCCTGGGCGAGCGCAGGCATAGCGGTACCGAGAATGTCCACTGGATCGTCTCTGATTTGAAAGAAGTTTTGCAGTGCCCGCCCGGTCAAACCCGGGCGGGTCGAGAGTCCGTTCGGCCTATTTCAGCGAAACGCCGTAGCGCTCCTGCAACCAGCCAACCACAAATTCCTTGGCGCTACCTGGAACTTCCGTTGCACTCTTCAGTGCGCCGTCGGCTTCTGTACCGGTCATTTGCGGATATTTTCCGAGGCGACCCGACGATATTTCGGCAAAGTCTCCACGTGCCTTGACGGTTTCAAAGGCTTTTGAATAGGTGTCGATCGCTTCCTGAGATGCGCCGTTTGGAAGAAACACCATTTTTTGCGCCGGGAATCCGGCGATGAAGAAGGCTTTCCAGGCATCCCATTTGGCACCCGAGGTTTCACATCCTTCAGTTGCTTCACAGACTTCCTTGAATGTCGGCATATCCGGGAAGGTCGGATCACGGACAATGTTGCCTTCTGCATCCAACGCACCCCAACTCATCATCGGGACAGCAGTGCCGGCTTCGACCAACGGTGTAACGCCTTTCAGATAGGAGGAAGACGTCTGGTAGTCGATATTCGCCTCACCACGTTCGAACATCAGACGACCATCGCCGCGGCCTTTGATGCCGAAGACAGGCTCCACGTTCAAACCGAGCATTTCCCAGGCTAGCAAGGGGACAAGATCGAGCCGGGTTGCTCCTTGTGAGCCGTAAATGAAGTCTGTTTCACGAAGCGCACTGGCATCGTTTCCATTCATTTTTCCGGCAAGGTCTGGCGGCAAATAGGCGACACCGCCGGTTCCAGACGCCAGAACAACGTTCCAATCCTTGTACTCATAACGAACGCGAGGGTCTCCGAGCAGATACGGGAACTGGGTCGAGCCGGAGGAACCGAAAATCACAGTGCCTTCGCTGTCGCCGAATTTCTGGTTCTGAAACCAGTTGGCTCCCTTGGTGGAACCGGCACCAGGCATGAATTTGACAACGACCGTCGGAGTACCGGGCAGCGCTTCGCTCAACAAGGGCGCATAGAAGTTTGCCCATTTTGCCGAACCACCTGTCTCTGAGAACGGGATTACCCATTCCACGGTTTTCCCCGCCAGATCAAGACCTTCGGCAATCGCTTGCGCTGGAACCATAGTACCGGCTGCGCACATGACACTCAGCGCGAGCTTGCGCGCTAATTTATTTAGAACCATTTTCTCCTCCCAATGGCGCAGTCAATCTGGTTTGAACTGCTGCGCGTTCAGACCGCCCGAAAAGCGGCTTGATGCATCCAGATTTCCCTGCGAAGCTTGCAGCAAGCTTTCATCGAAAAGAAAAAACATGCGGATCGCGCTGGTCGAAGATAATGTGAGCCTCGCCAAAGGCATAGCCTACCAATTGCGGGATGCCGGGCACTCTGTGGACATTCTCCATGACGGAGAAGATGCCGAGTTCTTCCTGAAACAGGAAGATGGAGACCTGATCATTCTTGATATCAACTTGCCGGGCAAGAGCGGGCTTGAGCTTCTGGCTGAACTCCGGGAACGAGACGACCCTCGTCCTGTCATTCTGTTGACTGCGCGATCAGATACGCAGGATCGGGTTCTTGGACTTGACGCAGGTGCGGATGACTATCTCGTCAAGCCATTCGAGATGGAAGAACTCGCTGCACGCATTCGTGCGCTAGGCCGGCGCAAAGCCACCGCACCCCGGCAACTTGAAGATGTTGGCGCACTCAAATTCGATATCGGTTCGATGCAGCTTCTCGATGGGGGTGAGGTCCTGGAAGTTCCAAGGAGAGAACTTGCGCTGCTGGCCGCACTCTTGAACGCCAATGGCCGCACTGTCTCCAAGGCCAGCCTGCTCGATCAGCTATATGGAGCTGGCAGCGAAACCGATGAAAAGGTCATTGAAGTCTATGTCTCTCGCCTGCGCAAAAGGCTGAGCCCACACGGCGTCAATATCCACGTTCACAGAGGTATCGGCTATTCCTTGAACAGGGCCACATCATGAAGAGGTCGTACTCTCTTCGCATCCGTCTGACCCTAATCATTCTCATCCCCCTCCTCTTCGTTGCCGGTGCTGCGGGGTTCTGGCAGCTGAACAATGCACGACTAACTGCTGGAGACGTGTTCGACAGAAGCCTGCAATCAGCCGCACTTGCTGTATCCAATGACGTCGCCCTTTCCAGCGGCGATGCGCTAGGGGTCGAAACGCGCAGGATCCTTGCCGACACCTCCGGCGGGCGCGTTTACTATCATGTCTATGCACCCGACGGTGTCATTGTTGCGGGATATGCGACGCCACCAGCAGGCATTCCAACCGCGACGGACGGAGACCTCAATGCGGTATACTTCAACGGCGAGTATCTGGGTCGCGAAGTCCGTGGTTATCGCATGCGTACCCATATGCAAGTGGATGGATTTAGCGGGGTCTTCACAACGACCGTCTGGCAGGATGTCAGGATCCGCTCAACCTTTGTTCGCGCGCTGATATTGCGATCCCTCGTCGTGATTTCGTCGATTATCCTGTCTCTTGCACTTATCGTTTGGTTCGGCGTCAGGATCGGGCTGAGGCCCTTGAACGATCTGCAGCAAGCAATTGACCTTAGATCCGGCGATGACTTGAAAGCGATCCAACGCGCGGTTCCAGCGGAAGTGAAAGGCATAGTGCGAACGCTAAACCGGTTGCTTGGCCAGGTTTCCGAAGCCATGGCAACGCAAGGTGAATTCATTTCAAATGCGGCTCATCAACTTCGCAATCCCCTGGCCGGTGTGCTGGCGCTGGCCGAATCCGTCCGCTCGGCAAGATCAGAAGTTGCTATGCGAGAGCGCGCCGACGATCTCGTAAAGGCCGCAAAAGAGACAAGCCAGCTTGCGCAAAAACTTCTGACCTATGAGCGTGCAAAATCCATAAGTCCGGCGTCGGAGAAGGAAATCTCTCTCTGCGGGATCTGCTCAATGAACTTGTCTTGGAATTTCAAGCAGTGCCGCATCGTGGCATCGAAATTGACGCTTCACTGGGTGATGAGGTTCTGGAAATAACAGCTGACAGGACGATGGTACGTGAGGCCGTTGCCAATCTGATTGACAACGCATTGAAGCATGGAGGGCCGAAGCTCTCCCGGATATCGGTATCTTGCGAGAGCAATGAGGCTGCTGTGTCCATATCGGTCGAGGACGACGGACGAGGTTTGAACCAGGAAGAAATCCAAACAGCTTTGCAACGTTTCGGGCAAGTGTCAGCAAATAGTGACGGCAGCGGTCTTGGGTTGCCAATTGTTGTTCGGGTTGCTGAACGCCACGGCGGATCATTGGAACTCACAACAGGCGAACCGGGTCTAAAAGCTCGGATTTCGTTGCCGGCTGGCTTTACCGGTAAGCACTAGTTCAATTCTTCAATTTGTGCGCTTGCGCTGTGCCTCCCTGATCAGCGCGGCAAGTCGATAGAAGCCATGCGCCATTTTCGTATACGGAGTGAGAAGAAAAAAACTCAGAACAGAGCCCAAGTGAATTGCAAGGAGCAAAGGCATCAGACTTGTGCTGCCCAGTGCGTAAAGCAACAATCCAGTCAACGCGACCAGCAATAGAAGTGCGACAAAACCCATTTCTCCACCCCAGGCGGACGGCGCTCCCAGGTTCTTGTCTGCTTTCAACTTTAATGCCATCAGCCAAAGAGATCCCGCGACCATCAATATGCCACCGGGCAATCCAAGTAGTTTTGGTAACGACCAAATTGGATACGGTGCGGGCATATCAAACGCGTAGTGCAGAATGGTCGCGGCAGAAGTTGAGGCGAAACAAAGCAGAAAGCCGTACATGACTGCCTGGTGAGCAAGACGTCGGGACTGGCTGAACCTGTCTTCGTCTTCAAAATTGCATCCATCACCATGACCGCCTGCCAGGTTTTTCATTCGGGCCGCAGACCCAAAAGCCTCAACGATATGCGAAAGCCTCACAGGTTCTCCGTTCGTTGCGCTCCAGTATCGCCGCATGCTGATGGCGAGGCTGAAAAGAGGAAATACGAACGCAGGAAGAAAGATCGAGACCATGGCCGTATGTGACAGGACTGCATAGAACCCCTCACCTCCTGCTGATCCGAGCGTGCGAATGGTCAGAAAGAAGACGGAGAAGCAAAGAACAGATGCAATGGCAATCATCAAACCGCTGCTTTGGAAGCGTTTCGCGAACGCTTCAGGCCACGCGAAGTGTTCCCAACTCTCCTGACGTACCTCTGCCAGGGCCTTGGGGAGATTTAGATCGAATTCGTGCGGGGATGTATACTGACAGGCGTAGTAACAGCCGCGACAATTGTGACACAGATTGGCCAATTGGGTGAGGTCGCCGTCACTGAATAACCGTTCACTGTGAAGTGCGGGAAAGACGGAGCAATATCCTTCGCAATATCGGCAGGCGTTGCAAATTTCGGCTTGACGACGAGCTTCCTGCAAGAAATCAGTTTGCATATTTCGCTGCCTCCCTGCCCGCGATCCTGCCGAAGACGGTTCCAATGGTCATGCCAAATCCTGCCAGGTAGCCCTGTCCGAGAATTGAGCCGGCCATGGTTTCTCCAGCTGCCCACAAATTGCGAACAGGCCCCTGCCCAGTGCTGCACTGTGCATTTTCATCCACCTTCAAACCGAGATAGGTGAAGGTCACGCCGGTCTTGAGGCTGTAGCCATAGAAGGGTGGTTCATCTATCGGGCGTGCCCAGTTGGTTTTGGCAGGCAGCAGGCCGGAGGTTGCGACACCATCCAGTTCGGTCGGGTGGAACTTCGACGTGTTGCCGCAGGCCAGGTTGAACTCGGCAACCGTGTCTGAAAGTTTTTTCGGTGGCAGATCCATTTTTGCTGCAAGCTCTTCCAGGCTGTCGGCTTTGATCGGCGGGAAAACCGACGGCATGAAGAGCTCCAGCGATTTGGCATCTATGACGACATACCCGACCTGATCAGGCTGTTGAGCAATCAACCGGCCCCAGATCGCGTAACGTTTGGGCCAGACGTCTTCCCCTTCGTCGTAGAACCGCTCCCCGTGCTTGTTGACTACGATAGAGAACGGCACACAGTCCAATCGGGTCACGATGCCTCCATCGAATTTGGGTGCGCGGCCATCAATGGCGACCGCATGGCACTGTGTCGGGTCGCCGACGGAGCTGACGCCCTGATCCAGAAGGTCTGCAAGGACGACGCCCCGGTTGTAAGGAGTTCCGCGGATCAGGAAGTTTTTTGCTGGCGGGCCCCAGGCGCGTGTCAGCCAGTCCGTATCAGCCTGGAACCCACCGGAAGCGACAACTACTGCTTTCGGCACCAGCCTTTTTTCTTTTCCTTCGTGGGCGAAACTTACAAGTTCGATCCGGTCATCAACCAGTTCTAGATGTGTGACATGGGCTTCATAGAGAATGGTCACGCCCAAACTTTCAGCCTTGCGGTAGTAGGCATTTACGAGGGATTTGCCTCCACCCATGAAAAACGCATTGGTCCGGCCGAGTGAAAGCGTTCCGGAAAGCGAAGGCTGAAAATGCACACCATGTTCCTGCATCCAGGTCAGGCATTCTTCAGAGGTTCGGATGGCAAGTCGCGCTAGATTTTCATCGGTCTTGCCTGCTGTGACTTTCAATAGATCGCTGAAATACTCGTCTTCGGAATAATCGTCGACAAGAGGTCCATGGGGGCCCTTGTGCATGCAGCGAAAATTTCGCGTGTGTCTGGAATTTCCGCCACGATAAGGCTTCGGTGCTGTTTCAAGGATGCAAACACTTGCGCCGCATTCCGCTGCAGTCATAGCAGCACATAGAGCTGCGTTGCCGCCGCCGATTACAACGATATCAATGTCAGATCTCATGTGCCGGGTCCTCTCGGATCCCCTCTACCAGACACTCTATTGATTTGACCAATGATGCTTTTTAAAGAACTATTGCATAATGCACATTAATTTCGACTTCAGCGATCTTGAAGCTTTTCTGGCGGTTTTGGAAACTGGTTCATTCCACAACGCGGCTGATCGTTTGAACCTCTCACAATCTGCTGTCACCCGACGGGTTCAAAAACTGGAAAAGGCACTCGGATCTGTGCTTTTTGAACGCACGACACGTATGGTGCGGCCAACTCTTGCTGCCAAAAGGCTGCAGGCAAGAGCCGCGGATATGCTGGTGACTGCGGCCGATACCACCCGTGCCATGCGCGATGAAAGTGTCACCTATGAATATCAGCGCAGCATGTTGATCACTGTTGCCGCGATACCGACGGTGATCCCTAGTTTCGTCCTGCCTGCTATTCGCAGGTTTGAAGATCAGGGCTTTTCACCAAGAATTCGCCTTCTCGACGCGGCGACCAACGACGTTTCCGAAGCGGTTTCTCATGGTGATGCGGATTTTGGGGTCTGTTCCATTGGTGTCTTGGATCCGAACACGTATTTTGAACCTCTTCTCGATGACACAATTGTGCTTGCCCTACCCGCGACCCATCATTTGTCGGAACAGGAAGCTATTCAATGGCAGGACATTGTAAAGGAAAGGCTCATCCTTCCAGCTCGCGGCACGGGAAATCGCGTGCTGATTGATGAAGCTTTGGCCGTTCGACGCCTTTCCGCGCAATGGACCTTTGAGGTGGGACGGTCAACGACTGCTATGGAACTGGTTTTGAGTGGTCTTGGTATCGGGTTGTTGCCCAATACAGCGACGCAATCTCATATGAGCCGCGACCTGACCTTCAGATCGGTTGTAGATTTGGATGTCAGGCGCACGATCGGCCTTTTGACCAGGGCCGGTGTTTCCATCAGCAAGCCTGCCGAGGTTCTAATTAACCTGTTGCGCTCGACGTTGAAGAATCCTGATGAGCCTGCAGTTTGAAGTGTTTGGCTGTGACAGGCGGTTGAAGTTAAGGCCTTGACCATTTGCCGCACCCGTGGCTTTAGCCTATCATCATGCCCCATGAGGAGACCGGTGCGATTCAACACCGGAAGGAATGGGAGGTTCGGAGCAACATGCCGGTGACGCACGAGCCCTGGCTCGTGGCGCTATCCCTTGTGATGGCCTTTCAGGGAAGTTTTGTCGGACTAAGCCTGGCGGTTCAAGTCAGGAACGCCGTCGACCCGCGCCGGCGGTTTCTATTGGCCGGAGCGGCACTTACGCTCGCCTTGGCCATCTGGTCCATGCACTTTGTGGGCATGCTTGCGGCACGATTGCCGATAGCCGTCGACTTTCTTGTTTTGCCAACCCTGCTTTCGTTCCTTGTTTGTGTTCTCGTGGTTGGAATCGCTGTCTTTGCTGCCAGCAATTCACGGCTCACACCTCTCAGATTGGGACTAGCTGCTTTTGTGATGGGAAGCGGCATCTGCACAATGCATTATCTGGGTATGTATGCCCTTCATGAGTCGCTCAACATGATTCATGAACCGGCCTATGTGCTTGCCAGTTTTCTTGTCGCGTTTAACGCAGCGGGCCTTGCGATGTGGCTCCTATTCGGCCTCGGGCGCCGGCCACCTATTGTCTTTTCAGCGGCGGTACTCGCACTTGCCATCTCCGCAATGCATTACACCGCGATGACCGGTCTGACGTATGAATTGAAGCAGACAGCGACAGGAGTTGGAGGTCCATCATTTAGTCCTGGTGTTCTGGCGATTGTCGTGTGTTGCGTTGCATTTCTTGTATCTGGACTCTTCCTGCTTGCCCTGGTTCCAGCACAGGGCTCGGAACCTTCGAATGATGTCGTGGATGCAGCGTCAGATGCGCAGCTGCCAGACGAAACCACCTTTGCGCGCACTCAGTTTGCGGAAGAACCTCAGATACAGACCTCGCAACATGTTCGAAAGACCGCCGCAGGACTGCAAGCTGCAACAGTTGCTGCGCGTGCCCAGTCCGCATTGGCAAAACGGACGATCCCGATTGAGAAAGACGGCCAGAAGAGCCAGATCGGTATCAAGGAAATCTATGCTATTCATGCGGATGCGCACTACACGCGGCTTTACGACGGATCTCGTGAATTCTTCTGTCCCCTGTCGATCAGCGAAGCGGAACAGCAGCTCGATCCCAAGACCTTCAACCGGGTCCATAGAAGCCACATTGTCAACATCAGCCGTGTAGCGAGTTACAAACGCTCGGGCGATGGTGGAGTGCTTGTTCTGGATGGAGAAGACGCACAATCCGTACCCGTTAGTCGGTCTCGGTGGGGGCGTGTCAAGGCGCGCTTATCTGCAATGGCAGAAGCAGCAACAGAACACACAGCCGTAGCGCAATAACTCCAAATATTTCAGATGCGGATATCGCTTGTGCAGTGCAAATGCATTCGAATTCTTCGCCGTTCGTGCAGATTTGCACGAAAGTAGGCTCAAACCTCCTACCGTTCCCACGAAGGCTGTTTCTTAATTTAGTATATTGTTTTTACTTCGTTTTCACGGTCCTTCGGGGTGTTGCACTCATGAAATGCGTAAGAATTATTGCCGCATTTCGTGCAAGCGATTGCGCCATTAGTGCATAAGCCGGTGCTGTTAATGCATGTTGCCTTGAGTGTGCAGCGCACCTTTTCCCAACCTTCAAGCATGTGACAATCTGCCACCACTCCTGGAGGCGATGCACGATCTGGCCGGACCAAGCGCTTCGCGACGCGTTGAGGTGTCCGGCTTCGGTTCTCTGTCAGAACCGATTGAGGGAGGAAACGGACGTGATACCTGGTGAATTCACCTATCACCGGCCATCATCAGTGGCCGAAGCAGTTGCTATCCTGGTTAGCCATGGAGATGAAGCAAGGCCGTTGTCGGGAGGGCACAGCCTTATTCCCATGATGAAGCTACGGATGGCCGCTCCTGAGCATCTTGTCGATCTGGGCGGGATTGCCGACCTGAAAGGCGTGGCTGAAGACGGCGACACAATCGTTATCGGGGCCATGACCACACAGAACGAGCTGATTGCTTCGGATTTGCTCGCCGCGAAACTGCCGATCATTCGCGAGACGTCTGAACTGATTGCCGATCCGCAGATCAGGTATCTTGGCACGCTTGGTGGCAATGTCGCCAACGGGGATCCTGGCAACGACATGCCGGCTCTGATGCAATGCCTCAATGCCGATTACGTTCTGACAGGTCCTGATGGCGACAGACACGTTTCGGCCCGGAATTTTTATGAGGCCGCTTACTTCACCGCTCTTGCACCTGAAGAGATCCTGACTGCCATCCGTATTCCGGTGCCCCCATCCGGTCATGGCTACGCCTATGAGAAACTCAAGCGGAAAGTTGGAGACTATGCGACAGCTGCCGCAGCGGTTGTTCTCACAATGTCAGGCGGGACGGTGAGCACTTGCTCTGTTGCGCTCACCAATGTTGCCGATACACCGCTTTTTGCGAAAGAGGCCGGCGAAATTCTGACCGGTTCATCGCTTGACGGTGACACAATCAAGCGGGCGGTCGCTGCCGCAGAAGCCATTACAGAACCGGCCTCAGATGGCCGTGGACCTGCTGAATATCGGACAAAAATGGCCGGTGTCATGCTGGAACGTGCGCTTGCACGCGCAGCAGACCGGTCTCAGGGCTGATCAGGATTTCGGGAGAGACTAATGAGTGAGATTGAACAGGTCCCGGTCAGCCTGACCGTAAACGGCAAGAAGGTGCAACGCTTTGTAGAGCCACGCACACTTTTGATCCATTTTCTGCGTGAAGAACTGAACCTGACCGGGCCGCATATTGGCTGTGAAACATCCCATTGCGGAGCATGCACTGTCGAGATGAACGGCATGTCGGTGAAGACCTGTACCGTTTTTGCCGTCCAGGCGAATGGTGCAGAGCTAACCACGATCGAAGGCATGGCCAACCAGGATGGAACGCTGTCTGCGCTCCAGGAAGGGTTCCGACAGATGCACGGTCTGCAGTGTGGTTTTTGCACTCCGGGTATGATCATGCGTGCCCACACGCTGCTGAAGGAAAATCCCAACCCGACGGAAGACGAAATCCGCATGGGAATTTCAGGCAACCTGTGCCGTTGCACCGGATACCAGAACATCGTCAAGGCCATCCAGTACGCCGCGGCCAAGCTGAACGGCACTGATATTCAGGAGGCTGCAGAATGAACGACATGACCCCGACACGGGAACAGCGTGAAGCGGCCCTGGAAGGCATGGGCTGCAAGCGCAAACGCGTTGAAGACATCCGGTTTACACAAGGCAAAGGCCAGTATGTGGACGATCTGAAACTGCCCGGCATGGTGTTTGGCGACTTTGTTCGCTCTCCCTATGCCCATGCAAAGGTCACCAAGATCGACGCATCCGAGGCTCTAAAACTGCCCGGCGTCATTGCCGTTCTGACAGCCGAAGATCTCAAAGGCGTCAACCTCGCCTGGATGCCGACGCTTGCTGGTGACGTTCAGATGGTGCTGGCGGACGGCAAGGTTCTTTATCAGAACCAGGAAGTCGCCTTTGTGGTGGCCGAAAACCGTTATATTGCGGATGACGCCATTCAGTTGGTTGAAGTGGAATACGAAGAACTTCCTGTTCTGACAGATCCGTTCAAGTCACTGGACGAAGACGCGCCGGTTCTGAGACCGGATCTCGACGGCAAGATGGAAGGCGCACACGGCCCCCGCAAACATCACAACCATATCTTTACCTGGGAAGTCGGCGACAAGGACGAAACATCACGTGCCTTCTCGGAGGCTGATGTCACGGTGAAGGAAATGATTTCCTATCACCGCACTCACCCCTCGCCGCTCGAAACCTGTCAGTGCGTTGCCTCCATGGACAAAGTGAAGGGCGAACTGACGGTTTGGGGGACGTTCCAGGCACCGCACGTCATTCGAACGGTCGCGTCATTACTGTCCACCATTCCTGAGCACAAGATCCACGTAATTGCACCGGACATTGGCGGTGGTTTTGGCAACAAGGTTGGCGCTTATCCTGGCTACATCTGCTCAATTGTTGCCTCAATCGTGACCGGCGTGCCGGTCAAATGGGTTGAAGACCGGATGGAGAACCTCTCCACGACGTCCTTTGCCCGTGACTATCATATGACAACGGAAATCGCTGCGAAGAACGACGGCACGGTAACCGGTCTGAAAGTACATGTTCTTGCCGATCACGGTGGGTTCGATGCGTGTGCCGATCCGTCCAAATGGCCAGCAGGCTTCTTCAACATCGTCACAGGTTCCTATGACTTTCCAACGGCCCATCTTGAGGTCGATGGGGTCTATACCAACAAGGCACCAGGAGGTGTCGCCTACCGGTGTTCGTTCCGCGTGACGGAAGCTGCTTATTGTATTGAACGGGGCATGGATATTCTGGCCCAGAAGCTTGGCATGGATCCCGCAGACCTGCGGATCAAGAACTTTGTCAAACCCGAACAGTTTCCTTATCAGTCAGCACTCGGCTGGGAGTATGACAGCGGCGATTATCACACCGCCATGCACAAGGCGATGGATACAATCGGCTATCGGGAGCTGCGCGCAGAACAAAAGGCCAAACAAGAGGCGTTCAATCGCGGCGAGACCCGCGAAATCATGGGGATTGGCGTTTCCTTCTTCACTGAGATTGTCGGCGCTGGCCCCTCCAAGAACTGCGATATTCTCGGAGTGGCCATGTTCGACAGCGCAGAAATCCGTGTCCATCCGACCGGCTCTGTGATTTCAAGGATGGGAACCAAGTCTCAGGGTCAAGGGCATGAGACAACTTGGGCCCAGATCATCGCGACTGAAATCGGCATTCCGGCCGATGATATCATGGTCGAAGAAGGTGACACGGACACTGCGCCTTATGGCCTTGGTACCTACGGTTCCCGCTCGACACCTGTGGCCGGTGCAGCAATTGCACTTGCGGCAAGAAAAATCCGCAACAAGGCTCAGATGATCGCGGCCCATATGTTGGAGGTGTCCGAGTACGATCTGGAGTGGGACGTCGACGGTTTTCAGGTAAAGGGCAACCCGCAAGCGCGTAAGTCCATGAAGGAAATCGCCTGGGCGGCCTATCATGCTCCCCCTCAAGGCATTGAACCTGGTCTTGAAGCGGTCAGCTACTATGACCCGCCCAATATGACCTACCCATTCGGTGCCTATTTCTGCGTCATGGACATCGACGTTGATACAGGTGTCGCCAAGACCCGGCGCTTCTACGCGCTCGATGATTGCGGCACGCGTATCAATCCAATGATCATCGAGGGTCAGGTGCATGGTGGTTTGACGGAAGCCTTCGCGATCGCAATGGGTCAGGAGATCCGCTACGACGAAACAGGCAACGTGATGGGGGCGTCCTTCATGGACTTCTTCATTCCAACGGCTGTTGAAACGCCTCACTGGGAAACCGACCATACGGTAACGCCCAGCCCGCATCATCCAATTGGCGCAAAAGGCGTGGGTGAGAGCCCCAATGTCGGCGGCGTACCGGCGTTCTCGAACGCCGTGAATGACGCCTTCCAGTTCCTTGGGAGCACTCATATCCAGATGCCGCACGATGCATGGCGAATTTGGCAGGCTGCCAAGGATCTCGGCGCTCACGGTTGAGACAGTTCAAACCATGGGCCGCTCTCCAAGATTGCGGCCCATGGGGCCACCTCGTGGAAGCTGCCAGGAGAACCTCCGTTGAATTTAGCTGCCGGGAAAGGTTTCCGGTGGTGAAGGCTGCACCTCATCTTTTCAACTCGAACGAAATGCAACCGGATGAGCAAGACCAAAGACCAAATTGCAGAGGCATTGGCGAAAACGGGATATGTCGCCGATGAGGGACTGGCGACCGCTCTTGTTCTGACCGAAATGCTGAACCGACCCTTGCTCCTTGAAGGCGAAGCTGGTGTCGGCAAAACGGAGGTCGCCAAGGCACTGGCACGTCTTGAGGAAACAAATCTCATCCGTCTGCAGTGTTACGAAGGTCTTGACCGGTCCGATGCCATTTACGAATGGAACTACCAGCGACAACTCCTCGCGATCAAGGCAAGGGAGGGATCGGGCGACGACGCCAATAGCGTTGAAGAAGCAGTCTTTTCTGAAAAGTACCTTTTGGAGCGCCCTCTCCTGTCAGCGATAAGGCAAGCTGAAGCGCCTGTTCTGTTGATTGATGAAATTGACCGGGCTGACGAGGAATTCGAAGCATTCCTTCTCGAAATTCTTTCGGACTATCAGGTCTCGATACCTGAACTTGGCACAGTTGAGGCCGTCACAATCCCGCGTGTTGTGCTGACCTCAAATGGAACGCGCGAACTGTCCGATGCTTTACGACGCAGATGTCTTTATCACTATGTCGACTATCCGACACCCGACCGTGAAGCGCGTATTCTGCTCTCAAGGGTTAGTGGTCTCGATGCAAGTTTGGCGCTTCAGATTGCAGAACTTATGGGCAAACTGCGCAAGGAGGATCTGGTCAAGGTTCCCGGGGTCGCGGAAACGATTGACTGGGCTGCCGCGCTGTTGGGACTGGGGGCAAAAGATCTTCACGAAAACAGAGAACTGGTTTTCGACACTTTGACCTGTGTCTTGAAAACCCGCGAAGACAAATCCCGGGTGACAGTCGAGGTTACCGACAGGCTGCTTGGCAAGGTGGCTTGAGTAATGAGCGCTCTTCATTTTGAAACCCGTGAAGACATAGGAGCCGTGCTGCGTGCCCGGCTTGCAGGCTTTGTTCGATCATTGCGCGACAGTGGTTTCAAGGTAGGAATGGCAGAGACAAGCGATGCTTTGCGTCTTCTTCAGACGCCGCTCGTACACCGACAGGACAGGTTGAAGGCATCGTTTAGAACACTTTTTTGCGGACGTTTGGCTGACTGGAAAAAGTTCGACGAACTGTTTGACGCCTATTGGGTCGGCAAAGGCGTGAAGTCCGGTGTGAAAGTCAGCGGAACCAGCCCGCGCAAAGGTATGAAAACCATCCGTGAGTTGGTTGATGCGCAGGGCAATCGGCAGGACACGATCGCTGGAAATGTCGAACGTCAACCAGGCGAAGAAGATGAAGAAACCGGTGAAACACCTTCCGGTCGCCGGGAGGGCGCAAGCATCGCCGAAAATCTCGGACAGATCGATTTCAGGAAGATTGAAGATCCCGAGGCGTTGAAACAGGCACATGAGCTTGCTGAAAAACTGGCGCGCTCCATGCGGGTGCGGCTGACGCGCAGAGACCGTCAGAAACGAAAGGCGCGCCGCTTGGACTTGCGCCGAACCATCCGTCATTCCATCGCCCACGGCGGAACGCCGCTCGAACTGATCCGCAAAGGACCGCGTCAGCAACAGCTCAGGCTTGTGGTCCTATTGGACGCGTCCGGTTCCATGAACAACTACACAGGCGTTTTTACGCGTTTTGTGCACGGCATTCTGGACAACTTTCGCGAAGCCGAAGCATTCCTGTTTCACACCCGTCTCGTCCATGTCTCTTCTGCGCTTTCAGAACGGGACGCCGGTCGGGCACTTGATCGCTTGGGGCTGATGGCGCAAGGCGTGGGTGGTGGCACCAAAATCGGCGAAGCTCTGGCTGATTTCAATCGCTGGCACGCAGCGCGCGTAATTCATTCGCGTACCTGCGTAATGATTTTGTCTGATGGATACGACACTGGCGCGCCCGATGTATTGGGAGAAGAAATGGCGCGTCTCAGGCGCCGTTGTCGCCGGATTGTATGGCTTAATCCACTGATTGGTTGGGAAGGTTACGAGCCCTCGGCGGGTGGCATGCAGGCAGCACTGCCGCATGTCGACCTCTTTGCACCTGCACACAATCTTGAAAGTCTTGCTGCGCTTGAACCTTACCTGGCCAGGCTTTGATCCATGGGAGATGCACCGATGAAGCATACAGGCACCATTTCAGGTTCAAGAGCCGCGGCCGAATTGACGGGTGATCTGGTGGATCTGATCCACCAGATGCAAACCAGCAACGAACCTTTCGTGCTGGCAACCGTTGTTCGCACCATTTCAGTCACGGCTGCAAAGGCAGGTGCCAAAGCGGTCATTTCCAGCGAGGGGGAGATTGTCGGCGGATGGATCGGTGGTGGCTGTGCAAAATCGGCTGTAATCAAAGCCGCAAGAACTGCTTTTGCTGACGGTGAGGCCAGGCTGATATCGATTCAACCAGCCGATCTCTTGTCTGAACTGGGTGTTGAACCCGGCGAAGAACGTGAAGGTGTTCAATTTGCCAAAAACATGTGCCCCAGCCAGGGCACTATGGATATTTTTATAGAGCCGGTTTTGCCTCGCCCACAACTTGCCATCTTCGGAGCCAGCCCAGTTGCTCTGGCACTCGCAATTCAAGGGCCCACAATCGGATTTGATGTCACCATTTGCGGGCCGCTAGAAGATTTTGAAGGCTTTCCAGGTGAAATGCGCAGGAATGACGGTTTCAACGTCAATACTTCCAACAGCGCAGACACCTATATCGTTGTCTCCACACAGGGCCGAGGCGATCTTGCCGCCCTGGATGCTGCCATCAAGACGAATGCTCGGCATGTGGGTTTTGTTGGAAGCCGCCGGAAAATCGATACCCTGAAATCAAAACTCAAAGACCAGGGCATCAACTCCGATGCTCTGGAGCGCATCAAGGGGCCGGCAGGCCTGGACCTTGGCGCCATCACTCCTGAAGAGATCGCCCTTTCGATCCTTGCCGAACTGCTAATGGTCCGCCGCAAAAACCAGCGACTGTCCAGAATACAACACGTTTAAGACCCGGAATTGGAGATGAATCCATGCAAATGACAGATAGCCAGCGGATTGAAGCGCCGCGTGAGAAGGTCTGGGAAGCGCTCAACGACGCGGATGTTCTCAAGGCTTCGATCCCAGGCTGTGAAGAGCTGATCAAGCACTCTGACACGGAACTGGAAGCAAAGGTCAAGCTCAAGGTTGGGCCAGTCAAGGCTACGTTTGGCGGAAAGGTCACCCTGAACGATCTCGATCCGCCAAACGGCTACAAGATCGACGGAGAAGGATCTGGAGGAGTTGCGGGTTTTGCGCGCGGTGGCGCGACTGTTCGATTGGAAGAAGATGGGCCGAATGCAACAATTCTGCACTACGATGTCGATGCGAAAGTGGGTGGCAAGCTCGCTCAGCTCGGTGCCCGTCTGATCGACTCAACGGCAAAGAGACTTGCCGGAGAATTCTTTGCATCCTTTGCACAGCAAGTAGCTCCAAGTCCCGAAACAGAGACCGTTTCTTCAAGCGAGCAAGATCAAGCCAATGGAGACGCTTCGCAAGACGCATCTTCCGGTGAAGAAAAGAAGGGTTGGCTTGGGGGTTTGTTTGGCGGCAAAAAGAAACAGCAGGCCGATGAAGACAAGCTCGCAGATGTGGCCGAATGAGCCTAGGATAAGACAGTAAGCGGGAGGAAATGAGATGACCAATGCCGAACTTCGCGAGGAAACCGGTCTTCAGGAGTTGTCCCGAGACCCCTCCCTTTTGATGGCACTTGGGACGGGATCGCTGCTGACAGCCTTTCTGCTGGTGGCTCACTCTTGCTGTATTGGCTTGGTCGATCAGCATCTTGCGCCACTTCTGCAGATTTGTTCCTTTGCAGGTTGATTGAGGACTGACCTCGAAAACAGCTGGCGAGCGCCTTTCGCATTTAGCGGCGCTCGTTCGGCAGCCTCGGATTTGAGATGTGGTTTCCAGCCAATGTAAATACCAGTGCCCTTCTCCAAGTCTCCAGGTGATCAAACCGGCTTTGGTTGCAAACCAGGTCGTGAGAATGTGACTGCGAACTGTTCAGGCCTGCCGTTTTTTTAGTCAATTTCCGCATTCCATTAGACCTCAGCGTTTAGCGTTTTGAGCGGATCATTTTATAAGTCATTGAAAAATATTAGAAATGATCTCTGATTTAGAGACTGGCACCAACCTTGCAATTCTTTGCTTAGTGCAGCGCGCCTAGGGATCCGGTCTGACAAGACGCAGGACCGAGAGGTGCAAGCCGGATGAATTGGCTCTTCAGCCGACATAATCCGGTGACACGGCGGGACAAAAGCCCGGGAGACAACTGCACGAGGTTTCGCGCGCGCGAACCTGCTCCCGGACGTGCGCAAACCTCAATGATGGTCGCCCGATTGGACTTCCCTGTCGGGGGAAAATTAAGGAGACGCGCACAGATGTTGAAATCCTTCGCTAGAGCTTCACTCCTAGCAGCCGCACTATCGCTGCCTCTTTCTTTTTCTGCGCACGCGGAAGAGAAAACCGACTTTAAAGTCTGCTGGTCCATCTATGTCGGTTGGATGCCCTGGGGATACCTTCAAGACAGTGGCATCATGAAAAAATGGGCGGACAAATACGACATCAGTGTCGAGATTGTTCAGATCAATGATTACGTGGAATCGATCAATCAGTACACAGCCGGAGAATATGACGGCTGCTCCATGACCAACATGGATGCCTTGTCTATTCCTGCTGGTGGCGGTGTTGATACGACAGCCCTGATTGTTGGTGACTATTCCAACGGGAATGATGGGATCATCCTGAAGGACAAGACTGACCTTGCCGAGATCAAAGGACAGACGGTCAATCTGGTCGAGCTGTCTGTTTCTCACTACCTACTTGCACGTGCTCTTGACTCTGTCGGTCTTAGTGAGAGGGACCTGACGGTCGTTAACACGTCAGACGCGGATATGATTGCAGCCTATGCAACGCCTGAAGTGACGTCCGTGGTCACGTGGAATCCACTTCTGTCTGAAATCGAAGCGCAACCGAATGCCACAAAGGTTTTCGACAGCTCCGGTATTCCAGGTGAGATCATTGATGTGATGATGGTGAACTCCGAAACGCTTGCGGACAATCCCAACTTCGGCAAGGCTCTTGTCGGTGCCTGGTATGAGCTCATGGGGATCATGTCGACCGACAGCGACGAAGGTGTTGCGGCACGCACTGCCATGGCAGAAGCCTCAGGGACGGATCTAGCCGGATATGATGCTCAGCTTGCCACCACCAAGATGTTCTATACGCCAACTGACGCAGTCGAGTTCACGAAATCAGCGGAGCTCCCGAGCACGATGAAATTCGTCGCTGAGTTTCTGTTCGACAAAGGCATTCTTGGTGAAGGCGCGCCAAGTCCTGAATTCGTCGGCGTCGCCTTTGCCGATGGTTCTGTCTATGGCGACCAGAACAATGTGAAACTCCGGTTTGATCCAAGTTTCATGGCCATGGCTGCTGAAGGCGCTCTCTAAGCTCCCGGTTTCGCATTTTTGGACCGGTGCGTTTGTGCCGGTCCTTTTTCCAGGATCACGAGGGGCGTTTCATGCGCATTATCAACCGGCGGCCTTCTCGGCTCCCTGCCCTTGCCCTTGGGCTTGTGCCCTTCATCGCGACTTTACTCGTCTATGCTGTCGCGAGCCACTATCGCAGGCTTGAAAATCCTGCAGACAAATTGCTGCCGTCACTGGACAGCATGGGTCAGGCGTTCTGGCGTATGGCAGCTGTGCCTGACAGACGTTCTGGTGACCTGCTCTTGTGGGTGGATACGTTTGACAGCCTGTGGCGATTGGGCAGTGGCATGGCAGTCTCAACACTGCTGGCGCTCGTTCTTGGAATATCAATCGGGTTCATACCGCACATTCGAAGCGCTCTGGCTCCCTATATCGCAACATTTTCGCTTATTCCGCCGATTACGATCCTGCCCATACTCTTTATCACCTTCGGGCTTGGAGAGGTTTCGAAGATCGCGCTGATCGTTATCGGTACGGCACCGATCATGGTGCGCTCGACCGCGCAGGCCGTTCTCGACATTCCAAGGGAAATGATCATAAAGGCTGAAACGCTTGGGGCATCCGTCTGGCAGATGGTGACACGGTTGGTTTTGCCTCAGGTCTTGCCAAAACTCATCACGGCATTGCGATTGGGGCTGGTGCCTGCCTGGATTTTTCTGATTTCGGCTGAGGCGATCGCGTCGACCACTGGGCTCGGATACCGGATTTTTCTCGTCCGAAGATATCTGGCGATGGATGTGATCCTCCCTTATGTGGTGTGGATCACTCTGTTGGCATTTTTGCTCGACCGCTTGCTTCTTTTGCTGTCTCGACGCGCTTTTCGCTGGAACCATCTCGGGAGCGATGCGCTATGAGCACGGTCACCACGCCCAAGCTGTCGGTACAGGGACTTACCAAATCATATGACGGGACACCTGTGCTGGAACGGGTCGACCTTCTGGTCAAAGACGGATCTTTCTGCACGATCGTTGGCGCATCAGGCTGCGGTAAATCTACGTTCTTGCGCATGCTGTTGTCGCAGGAGCTGCCGACACGCGGTCAAATTCTCCTTGATGGTGAACCCCTCCCCGATGAACCAACGCCGGACAGGGGTATCGTATTCCAAAAGTATTCGGTGTTTTCCCATCTTACCGTTGCGGAGAACCTTATCCTAGCCGCGGAATTCGCGGCTGCTCCGTTGTCAGGTCGGCTTTTCGGAAAATCCCGTCGTCAAGCGATCGGTGACATAGATGAAATTCTGGACCGAATTGGCCTGAAAGCAGCAGCAGACCGCTACCCCGTGCAGTTGTCGGGAGGGATGCAGCAACGGTTGGCAATAGCGCAAGCGCTGATCAAGAAGCCCAACATCTTGTTGCTTGATGAACCCTTCGGCGCGCTGGATCCAGGCATTCGCGTCGACATGCACGAGTTGCTTTTGGGTCTTTGGAAAGACCTTGGCATGACCATCTTCATGGTCACGCACGACATCCATGAAGCCTTCAAACTTGGCACTCGTCTGCTGGTATTCGACAAGGTTCGCCACGACCCGCAGGCCCCGGACGCCTATGGGGCAACCATCACTTACGACCTGCCTTTGTCATCGCCGAATTCTTCGCCGGAAAAACTGCCGGAAGATATCGCAGGTGCGATCCGTCGACCGGAAAAACAACCATTTCCCAATGCCCAACTACCCAAAATACACGAGGAACGCTCATGAGCCTGTTTGATCGATCTGTCCCGGCAACACTGCAAAGAGCAGCTGGTCTGGTCCGGCGAGACCCCACGACAAGGCAACACCATCCGGACTTCGACAAGCTTCAGTTGCGTGGTTGGAAGGCCGCGGAAAAAGAAGGCGCTTTGCCAAGCGCAGCCTGGGAAAAAGAAAAGGCGTGGGCTCTCAGAATGGGGCTGACCGGATCTGACAGCCTTACCGACAAATCCATTCCAACCTTTGCACGTGGTGAATTGCCCCACTATGCGGGCATCAATACGTTCCTCAAAGCGCCCTATATCGAAGACGTCACGAAAGTTGGCGCGTATGATGCTGCCGTCATTGGTATTCCGTTTGATGGTGGGACGACTTATCGCCCGGGCACCCGTTTCGGGCCTCAAGGTGTGCGCCGGATTTCGGCACTCTACACGCCCTACAACTATGAAATGGGTGTCGACCTCCGCGAACAGATGACGCTTTGCGATGTCGGCGACATTTTCACCATACCTGCAAATATCGAAAAAACGTTCGACCAGATAACGCGGGCCGTTTCACATGTTGCGTCTTCGGGCGCTTTGCCAATCATGATCGGCGGTGATCATTCCATCGGTTTCCCGTGTGTTCGCGGCATTGCGCAATGTACCTCCAAACGTATCGGCATCGTTCATTTCGATCGACATATAGATATTCAGGAAAAAGACCTCGACGAGCGCATGCACACAACGCCGTGGTTCCATGCGACGGATCTGGTGAATGTTCCGGCGGTCAATCTCGTTCAGATCGGCATTGGTGGCTGGCAGGTGCCGCGCGAAGGGGTGGAGGTTGCCCGCGAGCGCAATACCAACATTTTCACGATGCGTGACGTTGAAGAACTTGGTCTGGCCGAAACAGCGGCACGTGCCCTGGAGTTGGCCTGGAAAGATGCCGATGCCGTTTACATCTCCTTCGACATCGACAGTGTCGACTGCGGTTTCGTGCCTGGTACGGGTTGGCCTGAACCGGGCGGCTTCCTGCCCCGTGAAGCGCTTGAACTTGTGTCACTAGTCGCCAAAGAAGGTATCTGCGGCCTGGAAGTCGTCGAAGTGTCACCGCCTTACGACTGTTCAGATATCACCGCACTGCTCGCAACACGCGTGATCGTCGATGTTCTCGGAACATTGGTTTCACATGGCAAAATGGGCTCTCACCGGTCGATCATAGACAAACCCGTGTCCATCCCCGCTGGCCCGGAAGTGGAGTAACCGAATGAGTTCAGATCACGCCCATTCTCATCATCATGACCACGACCATGCGCATGCCCACATGCATGGACACAATCACGGCGGTCACGATCATCTGCATTCGCATGTCCACGGTATTTCCGACGCGGACAAAGTCGATGAATTGCAGGCGCTTAGCTCAAGTTTCATTGACGGGTTCCGCTCTGCGGAAGACAAGACAAGTTACCTTCGTCTTGCAGGCATTTCGTTTCACAGACCGGGTGCTGACGGACTGGTGCAGCACCTCGTTGACGCGAAAATTGAAAGCAACTGGCAGATCGGGACGGCCTCACCTGCCTTCGCATCCCGTGAGTTGGCCTATATGCCTTTTCCCGGTTCCATGGTGCAGGCACGAGAGACGATGACTTTCACGTATGTATCGCTAACCGAGCGCTCTGATGTCGACCTAATCGAAGTTTTGACTGACCGCCTTAAGCAAGGAGATATTGCTGAATGAAGCACCTATTGACTGCACTAATTTACAGCCTGCTCGCGTCTTCCGCGTTTGCGCATCCCGGTTCGCATAACGATGTCCATGGAATGAGCGGTTTTGTCCGCCACTTACTGGACTCACCCTTCCATATGGCATTGCTGGCCGGTGCCGTTCTTTCGGTGTTTGCCGTCGTGCTATACTTGTTCTTCGCTCGCAAACCTCAGGTTTGAAAAATATGCCGCCGACACTTCGTTTAGGTGACCGGCGGCATTAATCATTGTCAAAAATGAGATTGGAAGTAGCAGTTAAACGCTCGCGAGTTGTTTCGCTCGAGCACGTGAAAAAAACAGTGTGATCAGATGATCGATATCCATTGGGCCGCTGAACAGGTAGCCTTGGCCATGATCACAACCCAGTTCGACAAGTGCGTCGAGGCGTTCTACTGTTTCGATCCCCTCTATTACCGTGTTGCTCTTCATTTTGGCGATCAAGCTTAGGGCAGCAAGAAGTGTTTCAGCATGTCTTTCATTGTTGAATGCACGATCCACATAGCGCGCGTCGATCTTGATTTCATCCCACTCGAATTCAGTCAAATGGCGTAATGCGGCGAATTTTGAACCAAAGTCGTCCAACGAAACGGCGATACCACATTCTTGAATTTCGGAAAGTGACCGCCAAACACTGTCCAGTTTTGTAGGCAGTTGCGTTTCGGAAACTTCGATCTTCAAACGGTGCGCCTCAATGCCTGCATCTGTGAGGCACTCAAGCATCATTTCGGGCAGACCTTCGTTCAGGATCTGAGACAATGTGAGGTTTACGGACAACGTCAAATCAGTAGGCAATCTCTGCAGTTGCATGCAAGATTTTTCAAGAATAATGCGACCCAGTCTGATGATATCTCCAGTGCTTTCAGCCGCTGAAATGAATTCGGAAGGGCTGATCCAGCCCAGTTCATTGTGTTGCCACCTTGCAAGTGCTTCGACGCCAATGATCTTGCCAGTATTTAGATTGAACTGAGGTTGGAAATGAGGAATGAATTCGTGGTTTTCGAAGGCGTTTGATAAAGACGAATGGATCTTTTCCCGACGCTGGTATTTCGCCTGCATAGCAGGTGTGAATAGGGAAACCCGGGACTGTTTTTTCACAAAAGCATTTTCAAGCGCCAATTCCGCATTCTTGAGTATGAGTTCAGGCCTCCAATCGACGGGATCGGCAATTGCCACTCCAATCGCAAGATTTGTTCTGAAAGATCCTGAACCGGTCAAGAGCGGTTGGCGGAAAAGATCTGATATTTGCTTTGCGATCTCCATCGCAGCTTGCTCTTGGTTTTCGGCAAGATCGACGCCGAGCACGAGGTCGTTTCCCTTCAAGCGCGCAACAAGGGTTTCAAGATCAGCCCCAAGAGCGTAGTGGTGAAGCAGCTCTGTAGCGGTGGCCAGGATGGCGTCTTCCACCTGTCTCTTCGCAACCAGAATTTCTGTGTTCGCGGCTTCAAACCTCAACCTGAAGACAGCAAGGGTCTCGGCCGCATTCGACCGACACTCGGCCATCTTAACTAGTCGTATGAACTGTTGATGGTTCAGCAGTCCGAAGTTCTGGTCGCTGGTATTGAGCGGGCTTGGGCGATCAGATGGTCTCTCCAGCGTCCCTCTGATATCGCGGAAACGATTGTTCTTGGTTTGGACGAACAATAACAGGCAAAGAACAACCAAACACAGAACAAGTACGAGATAAGTCGACGAGGTGGCCACTAAACTGGCCAAAAACGATAGCAGTGCAACAACAAGGCACAGCCAAGTGCCCCAACGTTCCAAAAAAGCAAACATACCGCTCGGTTCATCCGCATGGTCAATTGAGCATTTCCGATCAGTCGGAAGTGCGCGGTTGATATCGCCGGTTGAAAGTCGATTGTTGGACTAACCGGCGCCCCCCGGTTGGTCTCAAAAGTTTGCTCAGCCCGATCTAAAAATGCGGGTCTGTGAGCTTCTTGTCTTCTGCTGCCTTTTCACCATTAGAAGGGTCCCGATACCCGATGCAGCATAGATGGCAGCTGTTGAAGTTTAGCGTTGCGCATTGGAGAATAGTCGCAAGCGTCACGGATGCATCAATAGAGAGTAGAACCGTTAAAGCCGTCTAAATTGCAAGCCTGGAAACCTAACAGTTTTTGGTTGAAAATCGAGCTGATTTTCCCTCCTCGTCTTGCAAGGCCCTGACTGAAATAAGATTTTCGTTCGTTATCTGATCAGAAGAAAAATTCCTTGATAATTTTTTGGAGCGGCACGCATGAAAGTCTGGGAGATAGCAAAGGCAGGATGGTCAGCTTTTGCTCTGGTGCTAGCTGTCAGTTTCTTTGGGGCAGCCCTGACCCCTTCCCTGATGCCAAGAGACCCATTGGTTCAGGCTGCGCTTTGTGGTGTCGCGGCGGTTCTTGGGTATGAAACAGTGCTCCTGGTTCGCGCTTTGTGGCGCTATCTGGAGTTGCCGGAATTCGGCGGAAGATTGGCTGCTTGGTGGAATTGGGCTGCACTTGCTTCAAGCCTCGCCATCATCGCATTTTCTCTGGCCAAGGCAGCAAGTTGGCAGGATGCGACGCGTGCGGCCGTCGGTATGATGCCCCTGGAAAGTGCGGCACCTGTCTATATTTTTCTTGTGGGCTCTATGATCGGCCTCGGCTTGTGGCTGCTGTTTCGGATGGCCGGCGCGCTTCGCTATTTTGTCGCTTTGCAATTGGAACGAATGGTACCGCGCCGTCTAGGTGTGGTGTTGTCAGTCGGGATTGTTGGTTGGCTTTTGTGGGCGTTGGTCGATGGAGCTTTGGTCAGGAATCTCTTCATTGCTGCTGATGCGTCTTTTCTTGCTGCCGACATTTTGATGGAACCAGATGTTGTTCAACCCGAAGACCCTTTGAAAACCGGCAGTTCTGCTTCGCTGATCAAATGGGACGAAATCGGGCGACGTGGACGACAGTTTATCGCTACTGCACCCACGGTCCAGGAGATCTCAGAGTTTCAGAAAGGGCCCGTCATCGATCCCATTCGGGTTTATGTTGGACGCAGATCTGCCGACACTGCGGAAGACCGCGCTAAGCTTGCACTGGAGGAGATGATCCGTGTCGGAGGGTTCGAGCGGGCGGTGCTGGTGGTTATGGTGCCGGTCGGGACTGGTTGGATGGATCCTGGGGGCCAGGACACTTTGGACTTCATGCTTGCCGGCAATGTGGCCACCGTCGCCGTTCAATATTCCTACCTTTCCAGCATGCTGGCGCTTGTTGCACATCCAGATGACGGCGTTGATCAGGCTCGGGCCTTGTTCAATGCCATTTACGATCACTGGACAACATTGCCCAAGGATCAGCGGCCCAAGTTCTATGTGCACGGCCTTAGTCAGGGAGCCTTCAATTCGCAGGCGACCTTACCTCTGCTGGATATGCTCGGTGACCCAATCCAGGGCGCATTCTGGGCAGGGTCTCCCTTCTTTTCCAGATACTGGGCTGAAGTGAGAGATCAACGAAACCCCGGAAGCCCGGCCTGGCGGCCCAACTATGGCAACGGCTCATTGATCCGTGTCATGAACCAGTATGGTGGCCTCGAGGGCGACTACCTGCCTTGGGGACCGGTCAGAGCAGTGTTCTTGAATTACGGCAGCGATCCGATCGTTAATTTCACTTTTGACAGCGCTATTCGCGCACCTGCCTGGCTTGCGGAACCGAGGGCCCCGGATGTTTCAGACAAGCTTTCCTGGTTCCCGATTGTCACCATGTTGCAGTTGGTGCTCGATTCCATGTTTGCGCTCGATATCGAAAGATATGGCCACTACTACGTCGCCCCGGATTATATCGACGGATGGGCCGCAGTCCTCGAACCGGAAGGTTGGACACAAGGCCGGGCAGAAGAACTCAAGGAAGTCTTTTCTCGCCGCCCTGCCCCATTCTAAAGGTGGTTTCTTGTATGTTTTTATTGGGCATTGAGCAGCGCAGACAATCCACGTTTGAAGTCCTCTTTGGCTGGTTCTGCTGCCTGTAACAAGTCTTCGATCTTGAAAAAATCCATGGTCTTGAATCGACCTATCGGCGGCTCGATCAACACATCAGGCTTCGAACAAGCCAACTTTGCCGCGACCAATGAGTGAAGAGTGATCGAAAAGGACCCGATCCAGGTCTCGAGGCCACTCGGCAATCCCTTGCCTTGATCGAACTCACTGCCTGTGACGTCTATTGCAACGGTGTGATAACCGTCTGTTTGCAACACATCAAATGGGGTCGGGTTTACGAACCCGCCATCTATCAGAACTCTCCCATTGATTTCGACGGGCGTTAGCAACATCGGCAATGCTGAGGACGCAGCAATTGCCGGAAGCAACTCGCCTTCGCTCAATACGACTTGAGACTGGGTATAGAAATCTGTCGCGATGATCTTCAATGGAAATTGGAGATCCGAAAAGGTTGAGGCAAGTCCTGCAGGAAACACAGTCTCGAAGAGCACGATCGGATCAATGATGGCGGGGCGAACGACATTGAACAAAGAAGTCCAGGTTCGTCCGTCGTTCAAGAACAGTTTCTGAAACAGCTGGGTCTTGCGGGTGAAAAGGTCGACTGTGATTTCCCTGACTTCCTTGCCGCTCATTCCGCTGGCATAAAAGCCACCCAGGATCGCGCCCATGGATGTACCAGCAATCTCGACGGGTTGAACGCCAAGTTCATCCATCGCTTCTAGGATTGGAATATGGGCAAAAGCTTTGGCTGCACCTCCGCCCAAAGCCAATGCAAAGCCTTCGGTCTTTCGATTGGTCTCGGTTTCCATTTGTGACGAACTGTCCGCTTTGACCGGCTTGATGCCCGTTAGCGTGCCGGTTCCTGCCGAAACGGCAGCTAGCATCAAATCTCGTCTTTGGATCATGAGGTCACCGGTTGCTTATTAGCTGTCTGAACGTGCGTAGCAGACGCTATTCTTACGGCAACAGCGTGCCGAGATACCGGAGAAGGTCAATTGTTTTTTGAAAACGGGCCGGAAGATCTCCTCCGGCCCGATCTCTGTTATCTTACTGAGGCAGTTTGTCGTCGATACCCTGGACATACCAGTTCATGCCTAGGATCGCACCGTCGTCCAGCCTGACGCCGTCCTCAGCTGCGACGCTGCCATCCTGCTTGGTGATTGGGCCTGTAAATGGTTCCCAACCGTCCTTGATTTTCGCCTCTGTGGCTTTGGCCATTTCGACGACATCTGCTGGAAGGTTTGTGTAAGGCGCCATTACGACGTGCCCTTCCGCCAGACCTTCCCAGGAGCTGCCGCTTTCCCACTTGCCGTCAAGAACGTCTTGCACGCGGTGAATGTAGTAAGGTGCCCAGTCATCGATGATGGCGGTGTATTGCGCATCCTTGGCGAAGTTGACCATGTCGGACGCCTGACCGAAACCGTGCACGCCGCGTTCCTGAGCCACTTGAAGTGGAGCTGTGGAATCTGTGTGTTGGGTGATGATATCGGCACCCTGGTCGATCAGTGCTTTTGCCGCATCGGCTTCCTTGCCCGGGTCAAACCAGGTGTTCACCCAAACCACTTTCAGTTTGAAGTCCGGATTGACGGACTGAGCACCCAGCAGGAACGCGTTTATGCCAGACACGACTTCAGGGATTGGGAACGAAGCGATATAGCCTGCAACACCCGACTTGGATTGCTTGGCGGCGATCTGTCCAATGATGTAGCGGCCCTGGTGGAACTTTGAATTGTAGGTCGCCACGTTGTCGGCGGTTTTGTAGCCGGTCGCGTGCTCGAATTTCACGTCCGGGAATTTCTTGGCCACTTTGATGGTTGGGTTCATGTAGCCGAAGGAGGTCGTGAAGATGACGTTGCAGCCTTCCCGCGCGAAACGCTCGATTGCGCGTTCTGCATCAGGGCCTTCCGGCACACTTTCAAGATACGCGGTTTCGACCTTGTCTCCGAAGTGTTCTTCCACGGCCAACCGGCCCTGATCGTGCTGGTAGGACCAGCCAAAATCACCGACTGGACCGACATAGATGAAGCACGCCTTGACGTCGGCCGCTTGAGCCGCTGAGCCGGCTGCGGCAAAGGCAAGGGCTGCCACGGTTGCTTTCAATAGAGACTTCATGTGGTTCATTCCCCTCTTGTTTGATCTCTCTGTTTTGCGATCTTGTTGATTGAATCGGGTTCCGATCGCGTTGGATCCCTGAGACCGGAAGGCGAAGCTACCGGTCTGGAACGAATGGTTTGCCCAGACAAGCCGGGGTGTTCACAAGTGTCAGTCTGCGGTTTGCGGAAATGAGCACAAGCACCAAAATAGTCGCAAGATAAGGCAAGCTGGAAAGTAGCTGGGACGGGATGTCCAGCTCAACAGCCTGCGCGTGAAGGTTAAGCACGCTCACAGCTCCAAATAGATATGCGCCGACGACCACACGCAGGGGCAGCCAGGATGAGAAAACAACCAGTGCCAAAGCTATCCAGCCCCTGCCCGCTGTCATGTTTTCAACCCATTGCGGTGTGTAGGCAAGCGACATATAGGCTCCGGCAAGACCCGCACATGCACCGCCGAAAAGCACGGCGGCAAATCGGATGCGAATGACGGAGTAACCAAGGGCATGGGCGGAGCCGTGGTTGTCACCAACGGCACGCAGAACCAAGCCGAGCCTTGTCCGAAACAGGAAGTAGGCAACAGCCGCAACCAGTGCGAAACTGAGATAGACAATCGCGTCCTGCTGAAAAAAGACCGGTCCGATAAAAGGTATGTCCGAAAGGACCGGAATATAGAGTTCCGGTATTTTCAATCCCGGAACGCCGATAAAAGCTTCACCGATCATGCCTGAAAACCCGATACCGAGAATGGTCAGTGCCAGGCCTGTCGCAACCTGATTGGTGACCAGCACAAGCACCAGAAAGCCGAATAGCGCGGACATGGCCATGCCGGCACCAACCGCCGCAACCACACCCAGAAAACCTGAACCTGTCTGGTTTGCGACGGCGAACCCGACGACAGCTCCCATGATCATCATGCCTTCAACGCCAAGATTGAGGACACCAGATCTTTCCACGACCAATTCACCAAGTGCAGCAATCAAAAGCGGTGTTGCGGCGGTGATGACTGTCAGAAGAACGGCTTCAAACATGGGACGCCTCCCCTTGTGAACCATGGCGGGAGACGAAGCGGATCCGATAGAGAATGAGCGTGTCGCATGCAAGAACGAAGAACAACAGCAACCCCTGGATAACGCTTGCTATTTCATTGGTCACTCCCATGGCAGACTGTACGCCTTCTCCGCCGATATAGGAGAGTGCCAAAACAAATCCGGCAATGATGATCCCGATGGGATTCAAACGGCCCAGAAAAGCGACGATGATCGCCGTAAACCCATATCCGGGTGAAATGGACGGTAGCAACTGGTTCAAGGCACCCGACACTTCCATCGTGCCAGCGAGACCTGCGAGTGCTCCGGCCAGAGCAAAGGAAAAAAGTGTCAATCCTTTGGCCGAAAAGCCCGCGAAACTGCCCGCACGCGGGCTTTCGCCCATGACGCGTATCTCAAAGCCCTTTAGCGTTTTTGCCAGGACAATTGCCAAGATGATGGCAATCAGGATGGTGATCGGTGCCGACAGGCTCATGGCGCCACCGAAGACTTCTGGCAACGTCGCCGCGTCGGAGAAAATCCTGGATTCAGGAAAGTTATACCCGTCAGGATCACGCCAGGGTCCGCGCACCAGATAGTCAAGCACCAGGCTCGCGACATAAACGAGCATCAGGCTGGTGAGAATTTCGTTCGTATTGAAGCGCGTTTTCAAGAGAGCTGGAACAAGTGCCCAAAGAGCCCCGCCTATAGCACCGAATATGAGCATAAGCGGCAAGGTTGCTGCATTCTCGAACGAAGGAAAGAGCACTGGCAGAATAGAGCCGAACAGAGCTCCAATCACGAACTGCCCCTCTGCCCCGATGTTCCAATTGTTGGACAGATAGCAGACTGAAAGTCCACAGGCGATCAGGATAAGTGGCGTTGCCTTGTCGATCGTGGCCTCAAATGACCATTGCTGGGTCAAGGGTTCAATAAAGAATTTATAGAGACCAACCAATGGGTTGTGGCCGGAAATTGAGAAAATGATTCCAGCGGCCAATGCAGTCAACGCCACTGCGATGAGTGGTGACAGCATTGCCATCATCTGGCTGTGCTCTTTGCGTTTGACCAATTCAATACGCATCAGGCCACCTCCCCATGGGTTTCTGCACCACCGGCCATCAGAAGTCCGACCCGCTCACGGGTCATGTCCTCAGCCGGTTCTGCTTCAGACAAGAAGCCTCTGGAGATCACAGCAATCCGATCCGCAATTTCAAAGATTTCATCAAGATCCTGGCTGATGACGAGGACAGCGGATCCCTCACGGGCCAGATCGATAAGCGCCTGTCGAATGAGTGCGGCTGCTCCGGCGTCCACCCCCCATGTAGGCTGATTGACGACAAGAACACCGGGTTTGCGATCAAGCTCGCGACCCACTACAAATTTCTGAAGGTTGCCGCCGGAAAGAGAGCGCGCTTCGGGGTCGTCATGCGACATACGGACATCGAAATGCTGTTTGATCCGCTTTTCCATGTCTCCGGCTTGGGCATTCGAGACGAAACCATTGCCAACCAATTTGTCTCCTGTCGAATGCCTTGTCAGAACGATGTTCTGTGACAACTTCATTCCTGGGACAGCGCCATGGCCCAGCCGTTCTTCGGGGACGAAGGCGGCGTTCTGCCGCCGCCGCCAGGTGATGTTTTTTTTGCCGCAAGCCTGCCCATCGATCTGCACCATCGAGGCTTCAACCGGCATTTCACCTGAAATCGCGTCAAAGAGTTCTCCCTGACCGTTTCCGGCAACACCGGCAATCGCAACCACCTCACCTGCCCTTAAATCAAGAGAGATGCTGTTGAGCGCCGTGGCAAAAGGTGTTGCTGCCTTTGCGGATAGGTCATTCAGTCCCAAGCGTACGTCACCGACTTGTGGCTTCTGCTCGCTAGCGCTGACCGACGCAACGTCTGCGCCCACCATCATGCTTGCAAGGGATGCAGGTGTTTCTTTTGTTGGGTCGCACTCGCGCACAACCTGACCGTGGCGCAGAATAGTCGCGTGATGGCAGATGCGCTTTACTTCCTCCAGGCGGTGGCTGATGTAAAGGACCGCACAGCCTTCGTTTGCCAGACGATCAAGCGTCAAGAAAAGCTGGTCAGCCTCTTGAGGTGTCAACACGGATGTCGGTTCATCCATGATAATGAGCTGTGGTTCCTGAAGAAGGCAGCGGACGATCTCAATCCGTTGACGAATTCCGACCGGAAGGTCGGCAACAATGTCGGCCGGATTGAGTGGCAGCCCATAATCCCGGGACACGCTTTCAATCCGCTTGGCAAGTTCGGTCATTCGACCCGGGTTCGGCAATGCGAGCGCAATGTTTTCAACGACACTCAGGGCTTCAAATAGCGAAAAGTGTTGGAACACCATGCCAATACCCAGTTCGCGTGCCGCGGCCGGGTTGCCGATGTTGACCGGAGATCCTTGCCAGAGAATGTCTCCGCTGTCAGGTTCCAATGACCCGTAGAACATCTTGACGAGTGTCGATTTGCCGGCTCCGTTTTCGCCGAGCAATGCGTGGATTTCACCCTTGTTTATGACAAGGTCCACGCGGTCATTGGCAAGGATATCGCCGAACCGTTTGGTAAGCCCACGAGCGTCCAGCAAAGTGTCCTTTCCGGATCTCGGTTGCTGAACCATGTTGCTGCCATTCTGTGAAAGGCTGTTATCTGACACGCTGTCCCCCAGGCGAATGCCGCTTTATTGACCATGTGGTATATTTTGTGCAAGCCCCCCGCCTGCACCGGCCTGTTGATGAAGTGCCTCATCCCGTTCCAAAAGGTCTGCGGCGATACCGGCAGCGATGATAGCGGGTGCTTTGGACCTGATGGTCGAGCTGCCTATCGGGCAAACCATGTGCGAAATCAGCGTCGGGGCGATCCCTCTGGATTTTAGCCTTTTCTGAAACCGCATTTTCTTGGTTCTGGATCCGATAACACCGCAATAACCGAAACGTTGATGAAGCAAGGCACGTGCCATGATCTCTTCATCAAGCGCGTGCGAGTGCGTCATTGCCAGCACAAACGCACCATCCTTGGCATTTTCCAGTGCCATTGCCGGATCAGTCATGGAGATTTTGCGGACATTTGGCGGAACAGCGCCCGGGAATTGATCCGGACGGCTGTCAATCCATGAAACGTCGAAGGGCAGCGGAGCAAGCGCCAGCACCAGAGCCTTTCCAACGTGGCCTGCGCCGAAGAGCACAACAGGACGTCGAGCCTGCCCAAAGACCTCTACAAGCTGCTGGCTGCCATCCGAGACCGTTTCAATGGTAAAAGGAAACTCAGGCGATGAGCTCGATATCCGCCGTTCTCCAACAATCTTGTCATGCAGAGTTGCGCAGGTCGCAAACGTTCCGAGCACGGCTTCTTGTGAAGAAAGCTCTTCTGCCAAGTTCAAGCTTTCTTTGGTCAGAACCTCAATCGTGATCTGTGCGCGGCCACCGCAGCATTGTCCCAGATCAGGTCCGAGAGAAACGTTTTGCTGCCGGAAAACGGCTAGTCCTTCCCGAGCTGCCATGGCCGCATTGCGGATTGTCTCGAACTCGAGTGTGCCCCCACCAATTGTTCCTGAAAACCTCATATCCGGAGCAACAACCATTCTTGCCCCTGCTTCCCTTGGTGCGGAACCTTCAACACGGGACACTGTAACGAGAGCACAGGCATCGCCTTCTTTCAGCAAACTGGCAATGTGTGCCCAGGTTTTCATCAAGTTGCCCTTCTCCGGCGCATGTCCTGGACGGCTTTCATGATCGCTTCCGGCGTCGCGGGGGCATCGAGCGTCGGCACTTCTCCCGGATTGAGACTGGCAACCGCATCCGTGATGGCACAGAAAACCGCATTTGCCAGCATTACAGGCGGTTCTCCAACCGCTTTTGAACGGTATACGGTCGCCTGAGGATTGCCCGACCCTTCATAGAGGTTGACTGTAAAGTCTTCTGGAATGTCTGAAGCCGTTGGTATCTTGTAGGTGGATGGTGCATGGGTTCGAAGGCGACCAGCCTCATCCCAGATCAGCTCCTCCGTGGTCAGCCATCCCATGCCCTGCACGAAACCACCTTCAATCTGCCCTAGGTCGATGGCCGGGTTGAGAGAGTGGCCGACATCGTGAAGAATATCGACCCGGTCCACGGTCATTTCACCAGTCATCGTGTCGATGGTGACTTCGGCACATGCTCCACCAAAGGCAAAATAGTAGAATGGACGGCCTGTTGCGCTGTCTCTGTCCCAAGTGATCCCGGGCGTTGCATAAAAGCCCGCATGAGACATCTGGATCCGCGCCATATGTGCCTGCTTGGCGATCTCTGCCAATG
The DNA here is from genome assembly GCF_009363435.1 of Labrenzia sp. THAF82. GTDB lineage: Bacteria > Pseudomonadota > Alphaproteobacteria > Rhizobiales > Stappiaceae > Roseibium > Roseibium porphyridii. The sequence goes on from NZ_CP045354.1 coordinate 3,501,873, forward strand.
TAAAGCTTTGCTCGCCGATCAGAACCTTGTTGTCTCCGAAATGTATCGCTTCTTCACCGCACTGATGTTGTTCGCACAGAAACGTGGTGAGCCGGTTCTTGATTTCTTTGGCCGCCAGTTTTGCAGCCATTGCATTGAGATCCGTTCCCGATGACGCTGCCGTTGGACCGGTGTTGGGAACCTTGGATGTGTTGGTTGCCGTGATATGAACCTTATCGAGAGTGACACCAAATTCTTCGGCAACTACCTGAGCCACCTTTTGATGAAGGCCCTGACCCATTTCCGTGCCACCATGGTTCAGATGGATGGAACCGTCGGTATACAGATGCACTAAGGCTCCGGCTTGGTTGAGGTGCTTGAGCGTAAATGAAATGCCGAATTTGACGGGCGTCAGTGCCAGGCCCTTCTTTAGGACCGCGTTTTCTGCATTGAATGCCGTAATCGCTTCCCGACGATCCCAGTAACTGGAGCTTTCTTCCAGCTGCGCAATGAGATCATGCATGACCTCGTATTCTTCAACCGGCATGCCAAAAGGCGTCAAGTTGTGCTCACCGTCGTAGAAATTCAGTTTTCGAATTTCCAAGGGATCTTTTCCGACACTGATCGCGATGGCATCGATCATGCGCTCCGCTGCCAGCATGCCTTGTGGACCGCCGAAGCCGCGAAAAGCCGTATTGGAGCATGTGTCTGTGCGGAGACGGCGTGACCGGATCTGAGCGTCGGGGTAGAAGTAGCTCGAATCCGCGTGAAACAGTGTGCGGTCGTTTATACCGAGCGACAGGTCGACCGAATAGCCACAGCGGGACAAAAACTCCATTTCAACGGCCCGGATCTTACCGGTGCCATCATGCCCGACTTTCCAATCAACCCGGAAATCGTGTCGTTTCCCGGTCATGATCATGTCGTCGTCCCGGTCAAGCCGAAGCTTGCAGGACTTTCCGGTTTTCTGAGCAGCGATTGACGCGAGCGCCGCCCATTGATTGGCCTGAGACTCCTTGCCACCAAAGCCGCCACCCATGCGGCGCACCTCTGCGGTGATACGCGCATCCGGCACGCCAAGAACCTTGGCCACCGTGTGCTGGATTTCGGTCGGGTGCTGCGTGGATGAATAGACCAGCATGCCACCGTCTTCTTGTGGCTGTGCCATCGCCACCTGGCCTTCCAGATAGAAATGTTCCTGGCCGCCAATGCGCATGGATCCGTCCAGAAGCGACGTTGACGCCGTCATGCCTGTTTCCGGGGACCCTCTTCGAAACTGATAGTCCGGCAAGACGGTGGTGTCGGCGTCTTCGGCATCTTCCACCGTCAGAATTGGTGTGATCGGCGAGATATCGATCTTGGCCAGAAGTGCTGCTCTGCGTGCAGCTTCCCGTGTTTCAGCCACAACGGCAAAAATGACCTGCCCAAAGAACAAGACCTCACCCGATGCGAGAACGGGATCATCGCCGAATGCGGATGAGCAGTCGTTTGTTCCAGGAACATCCTCCGCCGTCAAAACGGCAACAACACCGGGTGCGTTTCGAACATCTTCCAGGTCAATCGACTGGATACGGCCCCGTGTTGCTCTTCTTTCCCATCCCGGAACGACATGAAGCGTTCCGACAGGTTCTGCCATGTCGTCGATATAAGTGGCTGTACCTGAGACGTGCTTCTCGGCACTGTCATGCGGTAAAGCCTTGCGAACCTGTTTCAGCGGCAGCTCATGGGTGGTCTGGTCAAGCGGCGCGGTCATGGCCAGCCTCCCGCCTTGCTAGAACGCGAATGTCTTCCGGTGCAGTGCCGCTGACTTCCATGAGCGCCTTTGCCAGCAGTGCTCTAGCGGTCTCCATCCGATATTCAGAGCTGGCCCTCATGTCGGTCAGGGGCGTAAAGTCAGACAATAGCGATTGCATTGCTGTACCCCAGGTGGACGGATCTTCAAGAGTAACTCCCACAAGAGCGGCTTCAGTTTCAAACGCTCTTTTGGGCGTGCCCGCCATCCCGCCATAGGCCACGCGTGCTTCAATGATCGTGGCATCCGGAGCAACCGTAAATCTGAATGCTCCCATGACAGAAGAGATGTCCTGATCGAACCTTTTGGAAATCTTGTAGCAACGGAATGCCTGATTGGCCGAAAGGCGCGGTACGAAGAGACCTGTTACAAATTCTCCAGGCCGCCGGTCCTGCTTGCCGTAGTCGATGAAGAAATCTTCCAACGGCAGTGCCCGCGAGCCTTCCGCAGAGTGAAGTTCCAGCGTGGTTCCGAGCGCTATCAAGGCAGGCGGGGTGTCGCCGATCGGAGATCCATTTGCAATGTTTCCACCAACGGTGCCGGAGGCGCGCACTTGTTTGGAGCCAATTCTTCTCCAGAGCTCGGCAAGATTTGGTGAAAGGGCGTTCATCGCACTTTCAGTCGCCTGATAGGTGGCTGTTGCTCCAATCAGAACGCCTGAAGGGCTTTCCTCGACCCGATCGAGACCTTCAATCCGTCCAAGCCAGATCATTTTCTTCAGGTCACGCAGCTGCTTGGTTATCCAAAGGCCGACGTCGGTCGCACCGGACACAAGCGTTGCATCCGGATGCTGGCCGAACAGTGCGGCGAGCCCGTCAAGCGTTGCAGGCGATGAAAAAAACTTGTTGCTGTCGCCCAAGAAAACATCGCGGCTGTCAGCAAGCATCTGGAGACTTTCGCGTGTTTGCTTAGACCGCCAGGTAAACGCGTCGTCCGCCGCCTCGAAACAAGCTTCAAGGGCAGCGTCGATGATCGGTCGATACCCAGTACAGCGGCATAGATTTCCTGCCAGCCATTCCGTAACAGTTTTGCGCGACTTGTGCTCCCCCTCCGCATGGTAGAGCGTGAAGAGCGTCATGATAAAACCGGGCGTACAGAAGCCGCATTGCGATCCATGCAAGTCGACCATGGCTCTTTGGACCGGATGCAATCGTTTGTCTTCGATCAGGTCTTCGACGGTAACTAGCTCCGCACCGTCGATCATTCCCAGCAGCTGAATACAGCTGTTGACGGGTTGGTAGACAATGCGTCCGCCCTGCAGCCGACCGAGAGCCACGGTGCAGGCACCACAATCCCCTTCTCCGCAACCCTCTTTGGTGCCGGTTTCCATGCGCCGCAGACGTAGATAGTCCAAAAGTGTCTCGCTTGGCCCGACATTGGAAAGTTCGACGACTTGTCCACCTTTCAAGAAGCGAATGGTGTCACGCATGGTTCAGCTTCCTCTGTAGGTCGAATAGCCGAACGGCGACAAAAGAAGCGGCACATGGTAGTGGCCATCGGGTTCTGCCATACCAAATCGGATTGGAATAATGTCAAGGAAGAGCGGTTCGGAAAGCTGTTGGGTCGTAGCTTTCAGATATTCGCCTGCATGAAACCGCAATTCATAAGAACCAGTCCTGAAGGCTGCGCCATCGAGAATTGTGCCGTCGACCCGCCCGTCATTGTTGGTTTCGTGCGTCGAGATATGGCGGGGTGTGTCTTCCGCTGTCCAAAGTTCAATTTTCAAACCTTTTGCTGGCTTGCCCAGAGCTGTGTCCAGAACATGCGTGGTCAGGCGCCCCATCTATACCTCTCCTGTCTGCGGTGAAATGCCGCAAAATCCTTCAAGAAAAATGTGCCTTAAAAATTTGCCGAACCAAAGCGCTCATTTGAGAGCTTTATGATGCCTATTTGGCATCAATAGTGGGCAAATGATCCTTCAGTGTGAGCACAGAGTGATCGAAGAACATACCGGGCGCCAAGGCAAGCGCACGCAAGGAAGAGGTTATCACACAAAGGCGATCGGCCTGAAGCGGTGCGTCCGACAATGGTTTGAATACCAGAACCCCTGACGATAGATCATCTTCGCAACCGATCAGTGTTTGGAACCCTATTACCTGCTCCTCTCGCGCAAGAGCACGCATCAGACGCAGCGAATTGGCTTCAACGTAAGTTCTGGAAGCGCCGGGTATCCTGTTTCTGACAAGATCTATACGCGTTCTAAGGGAGAGCCCCTGTGCAGGCAATGCAACGGGATATTTCAGGCACTCCTGCAAACTGAGCGACTTTGACTTTGCAAGTGGATGATCCGGCGTCATCAAAGCGCCGATTCCAAGATCGTGCTGGAACGCAACTGAAAGTGCAGAGGTTTCCGGTGGATCAAACGTGAACCCGACGTCTGCTTCTGCAGCCTCGACTTTCCTGGCGGCCTCATGAGAAGACGACACGGATACGTTTACGTGAATTCCTGGATAGCTCTTGCGGAAACTGCTGATCAGCGCGGGCAGCAGTTTTTCAGCGACGCTTTCAACGCTGGCGATCGAAACAGTTCCCCGTCTCAATCCTTTCAGGGCATCAAGTTCGGCAACTGTGCCTTCAAAGTCCGAATATGTTCGACGAATGTGGGCCAGGAGAACTTCGCCTGCTTGAGACAGTTTCAATCGTCGACCGACCCGGTCGAACAACTGCAATCCTAGCGCTTCTTCAAGCCAGAGCACTTGTCGGTTGACTGCCGAAGACGCGACATTGAGTTCCCGGGACGCAGCTCGGATTGAACCAGCTTCAGCGACCGCCAGGAAGTAGCGCATTGCCGGACTGTATAGGTTCCTTGATAGATCTTGTGCCCTTACCGATCGCATGATTGCCGATACGCCTCAGGGGACCAGAACCGTGGTCCCGGTGGTTTTCCTGCCTTCCAGATCCTGATGGGCCTGGACAGCGTCGGCGAGCCGGTATTCCTGGTTGACGTTTATCTTGACGATGCCTTTTTGAACGACCTCGAAAAGCTCACCTGCCGTCGCCTCCAGGGCATCCCGGGTTGCAATGTAGTTGAAGAGCGTTGGCCGTGTTGCGAAAAGCGAGCCCTTTTGTGCCAGTAAACCAAGGTTGAAATCCGTTATCGGGCCGGAAGACTGTCCAAAGCTGACCCAAAGTCCGCGAGACTTCAAACAGTCAAGAGATCCGGGATACGTGTCTTTGCCGACAGAATCGTAGACAACATCACAGCCCTTTCCATTTGTGATCTCCTGAACACGTTCGACAAAATTCTCGGTGCGGTAGTTGATCATGTGCTGATAGCCATGATCTTTGGCCAGTGCGATCTTTTCATCTGACCCTGCGGTTCCAATGACGGTTGCGCCAAGGTGGGCGGCCCACTGCCCTGCGATGAGACCAACCCCACCTGCAGCGGCGTGAAAAAGAAGTACTGTGTTGCTGTCGACCTTGAAAGTCTGGCGCAGAAGGTACTGGGCCGTCATACCCTTGAGCATCATTCCGGCAGCTGTCTTCTCATCGATACCCTCCGGCAGGACAACCAGTTTGTCTGCGGGCAGCACTCTTTCTTGCGCATAAGCGCCTATCGGGCCGACATAGGCCACACGATCACCTGGGCGGAGATGGTTTACGCCTTCGCCAACGCTTTGAACGACCCCTGCACCTTCATTCCCCGGACTGAACGGTGTTCCATCAGGAGACGGATAAAGACCAGACCGGAAATAGGTATCGATAAAGTTCAGGCCGATTGCAGTTTGTCTGATGCGTGCTTCGCCAGGTCCGGGTTCTCCGACTTCGACATGTTCCCACCGCATGACTTCGGGGCCACCCGTTTCATGAATGCAAATCGCTTGAACCATTTTAGAACCTCAGCGTTCTGGCCGGTCTGCTCACGTGGCATTGCGGCGGTTGTCTTTGAAGAACTCTACTGACAGGGCTGGTATCGGAAAAGACCTTAGGCACATTGCATCCAACCAGCGCCTTGCTGGACAGTCAGATGTGTGATCGGACCAAAGAATTAGAGATCGAGAATTAGCGATCCTGAATAGCTCAATCGACCCGGTCCAACACTTGCTGAACTGCGGAAACGAAGAACAGGTAAATGCTTGCAGCAGTAAAAAGCATTGCCATGGGAGCGTTCAAGGTCATGTTGTCCAAAATGGCAAGCGCTGCCAGACCCATCCAGAGGAGCGTCACCGGGAGCGTCAGCACACGCCAGCGCCGCACCCGCACCGGATGAACGAAACGGACCGGCGCGAATGTCAAAGCACAGCAAAGCAGGATGAACCCAATGGTGAAGCCTTCCGATGGCGACAGAACCATCAAGCCGAATATGACCATGTTCCAGCCAGCAGGGAATCCCTTGAACGATCCATCCGGCGTTTTCATTCCGTTGTCAGCGAAGTAAAGCGCGCCCGTGAAAACGATCAATCCACCGCAGATCCAGTTCCAGGGCTGCGACAACATCAAGCTCCAGGAGAGCGCAAATGCGGGCAGAAAAACGTAAGTCGCGTAATCGATGACAAAATCAAGGGAAGCGCCAGACCAGCGGGGCAGCTTTTCAGCGATATTGAATCGGCGAGCGAGCGGTCCGTCGATTCCGTCGATAAAGAAAGCCAAGCCTAGCCAGGCGAACATTTCTGCCCAATTTCCCTGGGCTCCGGCCAAGAGCGCGACAAGGGCAATGGGCGCACCGGACGCCGTCAGGATATGAATCAGAAACAGGGCCGGTTCGGCTCTGTCTTTACCTGTCGGAATGTCCGTCACGCGAAGTCCTCACTCCAATCCAGGGTGAATAAGGCTGACAGCGGTAGGACTGGATCAATTTTTGGAATTACCTGTCACTGCGCTGGAGCGGTTGGAAACCTTTATTGCAATCGTATGACAGTGTGAACCGAAAAAACAGCCCCAGCTCACTTTCCTTGCCAATCTTGATGTCATCAAAGGCTTCGGTTTCAAAATGCATTGCCATCAACGAGGATAAGTGTGGTCAGGAAGCCTGCCCACATCAGGAAGAAGACACCCAGAAGATTGGGAAAGATACGGCTCGGGAATGTCTTTTCCAGAGCCATGACCGCACCCAGCAATGCGATCCATATGACGTTCATAAGTCCGACCGCGAACATAACCGTCATCACCGCCCAGCAACAGCCAAGACATGCCCAGCCCTGTACGACGCCTTCTTTCATGCCGGTTGCAACGCGGTTTCCTGTATTCGTCTCAGCAAATACCCAGCGTGGATACCAGCAACGCGCGAGGCATGCTTTTTTGGCAGGTGTGAATTGGTAAAGACCCGCGGCAAAAAGGACGCTTGTTGTCAGTGCGAGCGTTGCCGGTGCCATCATGTCGCTGACCGCGCCTATCTTGAAAAGCAACACTTGGGCGGACGTTGCGACCGCGGCATAGCCCAGCCAGACAAACACATAGCCCATTGATGCACTGATGACGGCAGAGGCTGGATTGATCTTTGAGTTTGTCTCTTGGCCCAACTTGAGGTGATAGGCCCGCAACATGGGAATTGCGCTCGGCAGCATCATTGCGAATGCCATCATGGCCCACATCACGAAGATCTTCAAAACGTCAGTAGCTGCCATTGCCGGGCCAGGCATTCCGAATGTAGCGCCAGCTGGAAGACATAGGACCGCAAGTGCAGCTCTTGCGTCTGCAGACAGGCCCTTGAACAGGTTGAATTGGTTCAGCAGTCCCATGCCGGGACCAGCTTCAGTCATGTCCATTACAGGAACCATGTCGGCGACCATGGCGACAAGATAGGCCCAACCGGAGAGCGTCAAAAGCGTGATGAAAAGCAAAACCATTGGCCAGCCGCGCGTAAATCCACTTTCCATCTGAGTGTTGCTGGCCGTGGTCAATGGCAATGTCAATTCCTTCAATCCGATAAGCCTGCTATTGAACAAGCCTGCTGATTTGGCACCTGTGTGATCAGATTAGTTAGCAGGACAGCGATGCGAAGCATTTGATTTCGCTCACTATGGCAACATATGCTTAAAAGCAGGGTTCGCGGTATCAAACAGGCTGCGTAACTTCGTCTCGTTGAATTTCTCCTTTCTGCGATCGATCTTAAGCCAATCCCTATCAAGTGAGCCTGGATTATGCCGAAAGCAAAATTGTCCCAGATCTATGACATAGCGATCGTCGGAGGTGGACCGTCAGGACGAATTGCAGCGCTGACACTGGCGCAAAACGGTTTTTCCTGTGTTCTCGTAGCTCCCAGATCAACAATAAAGGATGGGCGCACAACAGCTCTTTGGCAAAGGTCCATCGAGCTGTTGCAGGAGATCGGTGTTTGGGACGAACTCGCCAACACGGCTTGCGAGCTTAAGAAGATGCGCATGATCGACGATACAGGTCGGCTCATTCGTGCGCCGGAAGTCGTGTTTGACAGCGCTGAACTCGGTATGGAAGTTTTTGGTTTCAATATTTTAAATCATGAACTTAATAAAATACTTGAGAAACACTGCGACGCGCATAACAACGTTGCCGACCTGGACGACAGCGCTGCGCAGGTCGAATTTGGCGATGAAACTGCGCTTTTGACCACAAAGTCCGGGCAAACCATCGAAGCGCGTCTGGTCGTTGCTGCAGACGGGCGAAACTCCGTACTCAGAGAAACAGCCGGGATCCCCGTTCGCCGATGGTCCTATCCTCAGGTAGCCGTGGTTCTAAACCTTGAGCATCGTTTGCCGCATCAGCACATTTCAACTGAATTTCACACGCCAACAGGTCCGTTCACGCTTGTCCCACTGCCCGGCAGACAATCGTCGCTCGTGTGCGTCGAAACGGCAGAAGGTGCAGAAGCCCTGCTTTCACTTGAAGATCATGAGTTGGAGTTTGAGTTGGAGCGTCGCGCGCACTCCATTCTGGGACGTTTTTCCTTGGCGTCGAAACCACAGAGTTTTCCCCTTTCAGGACTTACTGCGCAGACCTTGGTCAAGGACAGACTGGCACTTGTCGGAGAAACCGCGCACGTCTTCCCGCCGATCGGTGCACAGGGCCTAAACCTGTCACTGCGGGATGTCCTGGACCTTTCCGGTGTCCTTCTGGCAGCGCGCATGAAACATCAGGACATAGGCCGCGAAGCCGTACTCAAGGCATATGATACAAAGCGTGCCAGCGACATCCGTTCGCGTACCAATGCGGTTGACGCGCTCAACCGATCTCTTTTAACCGATTTCCTGCCGGTTCAGGCTGCACGCAGCATAAGTATGCACCTGGCCGAACGTGTAGGCCCATTTCGGCGAATGCTCATGCGCGAGGGGCTTGCGCCAGGATCTGCTTTCGGGTTTGGCCGTTAGCAGAAGTCGACCAGATCACGACAAAGCTGTTTTTCGCTTGTTCTTGTTGGCATGGTAAGTGAGTGCCATCAGGATCATCTGCCGAACGTCGTCCTCCGGCAGTGCGGTATCCAGACGAAAATGAACACTGCGATCTCCGCCGAACGTCATGTCCGGAAACAGGCCGCGCCACTCCGACACAAGTGAAGACTGACAGTTGACATAAAGCGCGTAATCGCCTGCATCAGATGTATCCCGGTCGATACGAACCGTTGTTCCGGATTTTGGACGAATTGTCAGGTAACTGGGCTGTCCCCATTTGAGCGTTTCTTCAAGCGTCCCGACAGCATCGCTGGTATTTGCTGTTTCTACAATGAGAGTTCTCAGTTTGAGAATTGCAGCCCTCACCTCATCTGAGTAACCATCTATGACGGAAAGCACATCCGGGTTGTCTTGCATTTTGCTCATTGAAGTTTTCCAGGCTGTTCAGGTTGGCAAAAGTCCCGTCGTAATCGCCCAGATGAAGAAGGTGACGGTCACAATGGAAATTGCAGTTCCAATCAGTACGAAACTCGAGGCTCTTTGAACATAGGTTCCGTATTGTTGAGCAATCACAAAGACATTCGTTGCAGGCGGCAAACACGACATGAGAACGGCGGTCGCCACCCAACTCGGGTCGAAGCCGCCAAGAAAACTCAAAAGCAAGAAAATAAGAACCGGATGCAAAACCAGTTTTATGGCCAGAACGACCGGCAATTCGAGCGGAATTCTGCCGACCGGCCGAAGCGCAATACTCACACCCATAGCGAACAAAGCGCAGGGAGCAGCAGCATTGCTGAGGTATCTCAACAATGTATCAACAGCCTGAGGGGGCCGAAATTCAAACGCTGCGGCCATGACGCCGGCAATCGTCGCCAGAATGAACGGATGGGTGAAAATACGCGTGCCGATTTGTTTCAACGTTCCCAGGAAACTGTCGTTCTCGGTGCCGGCGAGCGCCATCAGGAGCGGCGCCAAGATGAACATCAGCGCATTGTCGAATGCCAGGATCAAGGCAGTAGGTACGGTTGCCTGCTCACCAAGTACTGCGAGTGTCAGGCCCGGTCCCATGTAGCCGACATTTGAGTACGCTCCGGCAATACCGAGAATGGTAGATTCGCCGATATTTCCGCGAGTTGCCAAGACGCCGATACAGAACGAGATTGCGAAGACGATGTATGTTGTAAATGTTGTGGCAGCAACGAAAGACACGTTTGCCAGTTGTTCAAAAGGTGTTTCTGACAAAAGACGAAAGAACAAAGCCGGCAAGGCGAGATAGACGACGAAGAAGTTCATCCAGCTCAAACCTGCTTCGGGCAAGTTGCGCAACTTGCCTGCGCCGAACCCAAGGAGAATCAGACCGAAAAACGGCAAGGCAAGTGTAACGACGTCCTGCATTCAACTTCCAGATTTCGACAAACTGTGACGGTTCATACCGGGCAATAAACGGAAGGCGCTTGCATCTTGCGCCTGGCTTGGCTAGGACGCGTGACTTAAGGGCCAACACGTTGTCCTGCATTCCAATCAGGTCTGAAACCACATCGCAAGGTCACATTCAAGCGGACCGGATTGGGACAAGCCCTCTTCCAAGGAAAGAGGCGCAAAAACCGAGAGCACTTGTCCGAAATGTCACGGAAGAAAAGACAGCGCAATCATCCCAAACTGACAGCTATGCAGAATTGGGTCGAAGGGATCGCCCTTCATGCCGCGATCTGGGTGTTTCGGCTCATTCCGGTTGATGTTGCTTCTTTCGTTATGGGTGCGTTCTGGCGACGGCTTGCGCCTTTGAATGCAAGGCACAAGCGTGCGCTTCGACATCTGGAAAAAGCGTTTCCTGAAATGGCGCCAGAAGAGCGCGAAAGAACTGTCCGAGGCATGTGGGAAAACCTTGGTCGGGTTGCGGCGGAAACATTTCATATCGATCGGCTATTACGCAAAGAAAAACGGTTTGAAGCAGATGCTGACGAAGAGACACAAGAGCTGCTGAAGGGCGGCAAGGCATGTTTGTTTGTCTCGCTTCACAGCGCTAACTGGGAGCTTTGTGTCCAGCCGGCTGTTCAAAATGGGCTTTCGATTACCGGAATTTATCAGGCATTGCGCAATCCGGAGGCTGACAAGGCGCTGCAGGCGCTCCGGCAGGATCTCTATAAAGGCGGCCTTCTTTCCAAGAGTCACCAAACGGCTCGCAAGATACTTGCAACGCTCAAGTCAGGTGGCGTGGTCGCCATGATGGGGGATCTGCGGGAAACGAGAGGCATACAAGTGCCGTTTTTCGGACAATTGGCTTATGCCAACCCTGTTCCTGCATCGCTTGCACGCTCCTGCAATGTTCCAATCGTACTTGGAAGAGTTATCCGAAAGAGTGGCGTGCATTTTCGTGTCGAAGGCAGGGCCATTCATGTCCCGATTACCGACAACCGGCAGGCAGACATCGAGACAGCGACGGCACAGATCCACGCAGTTTTTGAGGAATGGATCCGCGAATACCCTGATCAATGGATGTGGATCCACAAGAAATGGGCCCCTCCTGGCAAGACCTCTGCTCAAAAACAGGCGCGCAAGGCCGCGGTTGCCAAGCTCAATACGGGTTGATTTTGTTGGTGAGCCCTTCGCCTTTCGGGGGATGGTTGCAGCGCAGCATTGACGCTATAGCTATCAGCCATACTGGTGGAGGATGCAGACACATGAAGACCCCGAGCGCATTTTATCAACCTCTTGCGATTGGTGCACCGTCGCCGTTCAGGGAATTGCCAGTCACTCTTGAGCGGATGATTCATTTCGTCCCGCCCCATATTGAGAAAATGCGTGCGAAAGTGCCCGACCTGATCAAGAAGGTCGATGTCGTTCTTGGGAACCTGGAAGATGCCATCCCGGCAGACGCAAAAACCGATGCCCGCAACGGCTTCATACAGCTCGCGAAAGAAAACGACTTCGGTTCAACGGGATTGTGGACACGCGTCAATTGCCTGAACAGCCCCTGGTTTCTGGATGACCTCCTGGAAATCGTTCCTGCCGTGGGCGACAAGCTCGATGTCGTCATGCTGCCCAAGGTAGAGGGTCCCTGGGACGTCCACTACCTTGACCAGCTGCTGGCACAGCTTGAGGCCAAGTCTGGAATTAACAAGCCAATAATGATCCACGCCATTCTGGAGACAGCAGAAGGCGTTAAAAACGTGGAGGCAATTGCCGCTGCCAGTCCGAGAATGCATGGCATGAGCCTTGGGCCAGCAGATCTGGCGGCTTCACGCGGCATGAAAACAACGCGTGTCGGCGGAGGGCATCCCGATTATGCGGTTCTGTCCGATCCTGATGAAACGGGGAATGCACGGACAGCCTATCAGCAAGACCTCTGGCACTACACCGTGGGCAAGATGGTCGATGCCTGCCTGTCTTATGGCTTGAAACCCTTTTATGGACCCTTCGGCGATTTCTCCGATGCTCAAGCTTGTGAAAGCCAGTTTCGAAATGCATTCCTGATGGGATGTCTGGGCGCGTGGTCACTTCACCCGACCCAGATTGATATTGCCAAGAAGGTATTCTCTCCCGATCCGGCCGAGGTCGCATTTGCAAAGAAAATTCTAGACGCCATGCCTGACGGCACGGGTGCGGTCATGATCGATGGTAAGATGCAAGACGATGCCACATGGAAACAAGCAAAGGTGATTGTAGATTTGGCGAAACTTGTGTCATCGAAGGACAGTGAGCTTGCTGAAATCTATGGCCTTTAGACTTTCGCAAGGCTCGATGTCTAAGGTTTAATGTGACAACGCTTGCAAGCAGGCTGCTGACACGGTATCCCGGCATTGCATGCAGTAGGCGGACGAGTAACCATGCGGACGGCAAAATTCAGAATTGGACAGGTCGTTCGACACCGGATTTATCCCTTCAGGGGGGTAATTTTCGATGTCGACCCAACGTTCAGCAACACGGAAGAATGGTGGAACGCCATTCCTGAGGATGTGCGACCGCAACGTGACCAGCCGTTTTATCACCTGCTTGCAGAAAACGAAGAAACTGAATACGTCGCTTATGTGAGCGAACAAAATCTCGAGCCGGACATGACTGGTGAGCCCGTGCGGCATCCGCAGGTGGAAGAGATTTTTGAGGAACAGACCGACGGTTCCTATTTGCCGCGAAGTGTCGAGATCCATTAAACAGATTTAAGTCATTTTGTAATGACAAGAAAAAAGGCCGGAACGATTGTTCCGGCCTTTTTTGCATTGGTGCAGCAACTAGTACTTGCGACTATTCGCTGGCCTTTTGAGCGTCGATCAGCTTCTGACGGGCTTCGTCAGCGCGCTTTTGCAATTCGCTTTGAAGTTCTTCCTGACGCTCTTGCAATTCTGCAATGTTCATTGGGTCACCGTCATAAACTTTGGTGAAGCCGATCAGCGTCATCTTGAAGACGATTTCCTTGGCCTGCTGGTTGTATGGTGCAACCCGCATTTCGCCGCCCTGCTTCATCGCGTTGATGAATGTGTCATCAATGGCAAGTTCAGCATAACAGGCATTGGGTGCACAGATGCTGTATTTGCCTTGCACCGGCTTGCTGTCGTCAATTTGAATGCGCAAGCCTGGCTGGATTAGAACACCGGTCGGAACTGCGACAAGCAGCTTCTTGCGTGCTTCACCTTCCGTTTCCTGAATAGCAATGTTGCTCAGGAATTGGCCTGTGTTGGTGCGCAGTTCAATCGAGATGAAGCAGATTTCCTTCTGCGTCTTCGGATTGGTGTTACACGCCTTCGTCCAAGGGCTATTTTCTTCCTGGGCGATTGCGGGAGCACCTGCAAAAGAAGACACAGCCAGGAACGCTCCTGCAGCGCATCCAAACAATCCTCTTTTCAAAACACTCTTCATCGAAACGTCCTCAATCGTGCGTGTGCGAAACTTTCGCGTTGTTCTGAGCCATTCCGGATGTAACCGCAAGACCCGATAGAACATTTGATCCGTGAAAACATGGTAACGCACTTAATTAGGGCAAGAGGGTGGCCGATTTGCAACGTAGGCCCTGTCCTGGATTCAAATCTGAATATCTTGGTGTTTATTTCTTGCGCCGGGCGCGTCTCAACAATCCTTGTGTTAGGCTAAAGGGTGAGAATCAACGGTATCTCGGGCGGTTGTCATGCGTTTTATTGATAGTGCTGTGCATTCACTTCTGAAGAACGGTGTCCTTGGGGCTGCGCTTGCGCTTTCCCTTTCGGCGGTGCCATTTTCGGGCTCAACAGCTTTTGCCGATGATAAAGACGTGCCGTGGGTTCATGGCATATCCATGCACGGATCCCCTGCCCTTGGACCGGATGAACCGTTTCCCTACGCCAATCCAGATGCTCCCAAGGGCGGCTCCATAACGCTTGGCGTTCAGGGAACCTTCGACAGCATGAATCAGTTCATTGTTCAAGGTGGTTGGACAACGGCAAGAGGGATGCGTGAACGCCAGTTCGGCAACAACATCCTGGAGAGCCTTCTCGTTCGCTCCTATGCGGAACCATTTTCACTCTATGGGCTCGTGGCACAGCGCGTTCGCATGCCCGACAGCCGGGAATGGATCGAGTTTGAGTTGAACCCGGATGCCAAGTTCTCCGACGGTACACCTTTAACCGTTGATGACATTATCTTTTCCCTCGAGGTCATTGAAGAAAAGGGACGGCCGCCTTATCGCAACTGGTACGCAGCCATCAAGGAAAAGCAGGTCACTGCGCCTAACCGGCTGAAGCTCGTGTTTGAAAATGGAGACAATCGCGAATTGCCGCTGCTCATTGCTCTGGCGCCAATCTTCTCTAAAAAACACACAGATGCCGAGAATTTTGACAAGTCCTCGCTCAACCCGCCGATCGGGTCCGGCCCCTATACCTTCAAGACGATCGAAGCGGGTCGATTGGTTGTCTATGAAAAGAACCCAGACTACTGGGCAAAGGATCTGCCCGTTAAGGCCGGTTTCGACAATTTCGATGAAATCCGCGTTGAGTACTTCCGGGATGAAACGACACTTCAGGAAGCCTTCAAGAAAGGCCTTGTGAATGCGCTTCAATTCCGGGACCCGGCACGGTGGGCAACCGGATTTGACTTTCCTGCGGCCGAAAACGGTGACGTTGAAAAGCTTTCCATTCCATTCGGTATCCCGGCCAAGATGCAAGGCATTGCATTTAACACCAGGCGTGAGCAGTTTAAGGACAAAAACGTTCGCAAGGCGCTCAGCATGCTCTTCGATTTCAAGTGGGTGAACGAAAACCTCTATTACGGGCTTTATCAGCGCACCGCCGGGTATTGGGACAATTCCGATCTTTCCTCTATCGGACGGCCCGCAAGTGACCGGGAAAAAGAATTGCTGGCGCCTTTCCCTGACGCAGTCGATCCGGAAGTCATGGCTGGAACTTGGAGGCCTGCAGATGCCGATGGTTCAGGTCGTGACAGGAAAGTCCTGCGTGAAGCGCTCGGAACGTTTGGCGAGGCTGGTTACAGCCTGGAAAACCGGAAGCTCGTGAACAAGGAAACCGGAAAGCCGCTTTCATTCGAGATCCTTGCAAAGAACGAAGACGAAGAAAAACTTGCACTCGCCTATATCCGCACATTGGAACTTCTGGGCATTGAAGCAACTGTTCGAAGTGTTGATCCGGCACAGTTTGAAGACCGCCGCACCAAGCGTGAGTTCGATATGGTTTTCAACACCTGGAGGGCGTCGCTGTCACCAGGTGCCGAACAATATGGACGCTGGTCTTCAAAAGCGGCGGACCAGGAAGGTTCCTTTAATTTCGTGGGCGCTCGGGAGCCGGCAATTGATGCCTTGATCGACGAAATCGTCGGGGCACGCAGTCGCGAGCATTTTGTCGACGCCGTTCGGGCCTTCGATCGTGTGCTCATTTCAGGAGCTTATGCCGTTCCGCTGTATCACGTTTCAGACGACTGGGTTGCCCATTGGAAAAAAGTCATCCCGCCGCAGTCACACTCTCTTTACGGACACGAATTCGACACTTGGTGGTCAGCCACCGCTCAATGATCGGACCTATGGACGAAGGATAATATGAAAGTCACTCAAGAAAGCCTTGCAAAGGAGTACCATGAAAGCGGAGCCTGGTCCGATGTGCCGCTTGACGAACTCCTGAAAAAGACTGCCTCAGAACACCCTGACAGACTTGCCCTTGTGGATGCACCAGATCGGGCAGACTGGACAGGCGGTGGGCCCAGATCGCTGACTTATGCGGAGGCCGATCGTGAAATAGACCGGCTGGCAGCTTTCTACAGCACAGTCGGACTGTCCGCCGACCATGTCATCGGCGTTCAGGCACCTAATACGGTCGATACGGTGATTGCTCTTCTGGCAGCGCTCAGAGCTGACCTTATCGTTTCCCCATTGCCTCTGCATTGGCGCCAAAAGAATGTACTTGAGGCGTTGAATTCAATTGGCGCGAAAGGCTTTATTGCGGCTGACCGTGTGGAAACCAGAGATGTTGGCGTCGCCGCGCGAGATGTTGCCGCCGACCTCTTTTCACTGCGCTTTGTATTCGGGCTTGGCAAAGACGTTCCCGATGGACTGATTGAACTCGGGCCGTTGCTTCGTGATATGGCAGACGATCTGGAGTTTTCGTCCAGCGAACGTCCGGATCCGGCCGACCATACCGCCACGATCTGCTGGAGCCGTAGCGGCGAGGAAAATGTTCCGGTGAGCAGATGCCACAACCATTGGATGGCCGCAGGCCAGATGGTTGTCCACGAAGCCCATATCAAGGAAGAAAGCAACATCCTAGTGCCCTATTCGCTCAGCGGATTGACGGGACTTGGTGGCGGTCTGGTTCCCTGGCTGCAGACCGGTGGAACACTGCATTTGCATCACCCGACATCACTGGCAAACCTTGCCGCTCATGCGAATGACGTTGGCGCGGATGTTGTCATGACACCTGGTCCACTTGCGCAAACTTTGGACCGGAAGCTTGAAAACAACAACACGTCGGTACTCGCAGCCTGGAACATAGCCGCACCGCATCCGACTACGTTCGTGGCGCGTCGCAGGCTAGTCGACCTTCATGTTGCAGATGAGTTTGCACTTGTTGCCAAGGCCCGGGGGCCTTCTGCCAAAATGAAGGCGACTGCGCTGGGAAAGTATAGCGGGCCGAACGGGTGCGAAAGCGGGCCAGCCCTCCTGGAAGTCTCGGTCAATGACGAAGTGGAAGATCAGACACCCACGCTTTTGGTGAAAGGGGCGATGGTTCCTGAAATAGGTTGGCGCACGATCAACAGCGAACAGCGACGTGTGCGTTGGGAAGGAACCGGCTATCTGAATACCAATATCAAGGTCGAATTGACCGATGGAGGCATCTCAGGTTTTGGCATTCCGGGCCAGTATGCGCTTGGAACCGGAAATCTCGAGACGATCGATGTTATCTATTCAAGGTATCCAGGCATCAGGGAAGCAGCCGCTTTCGTCGTTGAGGACGGAATTCTTGGCGCGAGAATGTATGCGGCCCTTGTGCCAGAACCGGGCAACGTGCCCGATGCGGGTGCCTTTTTTGCATATCTTGATGCGGAAGGCGTCGACCTTGCCAAAATACCCCATCGTGTACTGATCTTGCAGTCTTTGCCTCGAAATGCCGATGGAACGCTTTGCAGGGACCGGCTGACAATGCGGACGCAGCGGCTGCCGGCTGCTGTGGCATAGGGAGTGGGAATGGACGTTGAAACTTCGCTTTCCTGGCGTGGTCCCTATTGGTATGCGGGGCGACGTCCAAGGCGAACCAATGTCGGGGACGATCCGGAAGATCTGGATGTTTCCCTTCATGACATGTTTGCGCGCGGCAATACCCTGCCGACAGGACTTCCGGCCGCCATCGTTGTCGACATTTCCGAACTTGAGGAAGCCGAACGGGATCCGTTTTTCAGCTGGCTTTTAAACGAGATCTCCAAATTGCCGTGTGAAGTTCCCTTTTACGTCCTGACCGGCAGTGAAGATGTATTGCCCGATGATCTGCCGGCAACTGCAATTATTGATCGGGTCGTGCCGGATGACGTGTTGATTATGTTGATCTGCATTCATCAGCGCGCAATCTTGCGGTCTGAGGAGGCTCAGCTGCGAAGAAGGGTTTTTGGCCGTATTCCGGGGTTTGGAACCGCTCCGCACCACAGCGGAACGAGCAGCCTTATGGTGGTAGGTCTCAGCGGCCGTTTTCTGGAATGGCAAGACGCCAGTGACGACAAGGTTGAAGTCGTCGGAGCCTTTGACGGCAATATGGCGGTAGAATTCATGTCTCAACGCGCCTTTGACGCGGTTGTTGTAGACGCTCCCTTTGATGATGCGATTGACTATATGCAGCAAATTCGAAGAGATGCCCGGTTTGCCGGTTTGCCTGTCTTGGCGGTTTGCGAACGTGAAGAGGATTTTGTGCTACTGTTTCGGAACGGTGCCTCTGATGTGCTCGCCGGAGAAAACCGAAAGGAAACGCTGAGTCGGAGATTGAAAGCTGCCATCCGGTTCGGAAAACGGCGCCGGCTTGCCGATCGGGTGCTTGCTGAAAGTCATGTCTGGTTGCGGCAACAGGTCAATCACGGCGGCCTCGGTGTTGAGTATTACACAAACTATCTTGAATCCTGCAGCAACGCTTTGGCCGTTCGAGGTCTCGATCTATGGGAAATGAGGCTTCAGCCTGAAAACTTCGGTTTGACCGTATCCAGTGATTTCAATCTCGAAGAGATCAATGCAACCCTGCTATCGGTTGCTGACGCCACGAGCCGGGACGAGGATTTGGTTTGTCTGGTGAGGGACTTCGGCCCGGTGGCGGTCCTGAAAAACGAGGCAGGGACTGAAAGGCTTCAAAAACGCATTAACTCGATCTTGAGTCATACTGTTCTTTGAACCTTGATTGCCACAAGATTGCCCCGAAATTGGGGTTGGCATATCCGTTTCAGGCGTTAGCCTTTGTTGAACGACACTCATGTTGGATGGATGAATGACCGATGTTGCCCCTTTGACCGTCGATGTGGTCTCCGATGTCATGTGCCCCTGGTGCTATATCGGCAAGAGACGGTTGGAGGCAGCGATCAGATCCGTTCCGGATTTGGATGTATTGGTTCGCTGGCATCCGTTTCAACTCGACGCCACGCTTCCCAAGACAGGAAAAGACCGGCAAAAATACCTTAGCGACAAATTTGGCGGCCTGGACCAGGCAAATGCCTTTTACAGCCAGATCAAGGCAGCTGGACTTGAGGAAGGAATTGACTTCGCATTTGATGCCATCAAGCTGTCGCCGAACACGCTGGACTGTCACCGTCTCATTCTGTGGTCTCGAGCAGATGACCTTCAGGACGAGGTGGTAGAGCGGCTTTTCAAAGCCTATTTCCTTGATGGAGAAGACCTGACGAAATCGGAGACGCTCGTCAGGATTTCAGACGAGGCAGGCATGGAATCTGACCTGGTCGAGCAGCTTTTTGAAACGGATTCCGATCTGGACAAGACCATTGCTCAAATTGGCAAGGCGCAAGAATCTGGGATTACCGGGGTGCCGTGTTTCATCATTGATGGGCGGTTTGTATTGGCTGGTGCTGAAAAGGCTGAAACCATTGCAGCAGCGTTGAAACATGCGGAGGAAACACGCACGTTTCCGGAAACTGAATCCGTAAACTGACCTACGCTACGGCTGGACGTAAAAAAGCCCCGCGATGACGCGGGGCTTTATTATTTTTGCTGTTCAGAACAGTTTTAGCCGCGCAGGATCGAACGACCTGCATATTGCGCCTGAAGACCAAGTTCTTCTTCGATACGGATGAGCTGATTGTATTTTGCCAACCGGTCAGAACGAGCCAGTGAGCCCGTTTTGATCTGGCCGCAATTCGTTGCCACTGCCAAGTCTGCGATGGTCGAATCTTCTGTTTCACCAGACCGGTGTGACATGACCGCAGTGTAAGCCGCCTTGTGTGCTGTCTCGACCGCATCAAGCGTCTCAGACAAGGTTCCGATCTGATTGACCTTGATCAGGATCGAATTCGCAACACCCATGTCGATGCCTTTGCGCAAACGCTCCGAGTTGGTCACGAAAAGATCGTCGCCCACGAGCTGGCACTTGTTTCCGGCGAGATCTGTCGTCGCCTTCCAGCCTTCCCAGTCATCTTCAGCCAAACCGTCTTCAATTGAGATGATCGGATAGCGAGACACGAGATCATCGAGATATTTGGCCATTTCTTCGGGTGCGAGTGTCTTGCCCTCACCTTCCAAGACGTATTTTCCATCCTTGAAAAACTCTGTCGAGGCTGCGTCTAGGGCGAGATAGACATCATCGCCTGGCTTGTACCCGGCAGTTTCAATTGCCTTCATGACGAAACCGATTGCAGCGTCTGTCGATTCCAGATTTGGAGCAAAGCCTCCTTCGTCACCGACATTTGTGTTGTGGCCGGCAGCGTTAAGGGCTTTTTTCAGTGTGTGGAAAATTTCCGAACCCATGCGCACTGCGTCGCTGAGACTTTCAGCGCCGACCGGCATGATCATGAATTCCTGGAAATCGATTGGATTGTCGGCATGTGCGCCGCCGTTGATGATGTTCATCATCGGTACAGGCAAAGTGCGAGCAGACGTACCGCCAACGTATCGATAAAGCGGCAGGCCCGACGCTTGAGCAGCAGCGCGCGCCGTCGCCAATGACACTCCGAGGATGGCATTTGCACCAAGACGCGCCTTGTTCGGTGTCCCGTCAAGGTCGATCATGGCCTGATCGATCTGAAGCTGGTCTTCTGCTTCCAGGCCACCGATCGTTTCAAAGATCTCACCGTTGACTGCATCAACCGCCTTTTGAACGCCCTTTCCCATGAAACGGCTTCCGCCGTCTCGCAGTTCCACCGCTTCGTGAGCGCCTGTCGAGGCTCCGGACGGCACAGCTGCGCGGCCAAAAGAACCGTCTTCAAGGAAGACATCAACTTCTACGGTTGGGTTGCCACGGCTGTCAAAGATCTGACGGCCGACAACATCGATAATGGCGGTCATGGATAGAGCTCCTCGTCGGGATGGACTTGAATTAATACCGAGTCAGGTGTTGGAACCGGCAATGCTGATAGCCTGTAGAAAGGCTTAGGGGTCGGAGCAAAGCTCCAAAAAGACAAAGGCCGCACTTTTCGGCGCGGCCCAAACACTATTCGGCTGCAACAGCCGGTGACTTCACGACGGCATCAAGTGCCTGCAGCTGTTTCAACAAAGCTTCCAACTTGTTGAGCGGCACCATATTCGGTCCGTCTGATGGTGCTTTGTCTGGATCTGGATGTGTCTCAATAAACAAACCGCCGACACCTACGGCAACCGCCGCACGAGCAAGAACAGGAACCATTGTCCTGTCGCCACCTGTGGATGCTCCCTGCCCGCCTGGTTGCTGCACGGAATGAGTGGCGTCGAACACGACCGGAGCCCCTGTCTGCGCCATGATTGGCAGAGCTCTCATGTCGGTTACGAGAGTGTTGTATCCGAAACTGGCGCCCCGTTCAGTCAAGAGAACATTCGGATTGCCGGATCCTGTGACCTTGGTCAGAACGTTTTTCATGTCCCAGGGTGCAAGGAATTGTCCCTTCTTAACGTTGATGACCTTACCTGTCTTTGCTGCGGCAACCAGCAAATCTGTTTGCCGGCAGAGGAACGCCGGGATCTGAAGCACGTCGATCACTTCGGCGACGGGAGCGCATTGCTCGGCAGCATGAACGTCAGTGATGACGGGAAGCCCGAACTTCTCTTTGACCTCTGCAAAGATTGGGAGAGCTTCGCTCAATCCGACACCTCTTCCACCTGAGAGTGAGGTCCTGTTGGCTTTGTCAAAGGAACTCTTATAGACCAACCCGATGCCGAGGCGGTCGGCAATGTCTTTGATTGCCTCGGCGCATTCCAATGCATGAGCACGGCTTTCCATAGCGCACGGCCCGGCAATCAGACTGAACGGGGCTGAATTGCTGAACGTTACGTTTCCAACAGATACTTCACGATTAGGCTCGGACATCAATCACCACTTTTCAGCACAAGACGGCGCGGATCGCGCATGTCTAATACAACTTTGGCCGCGGACAGGATTCCGGCATTGCATAACCTTCTTTTGCATCGGCTGCAACCACGGTCCGCACCAGCCAAGTCTTGGAAGATCCGGCGGAATAGGCACCCGCTGATCCCGCCCTTTCCAAGCTTGAGATCAAATCTACAACCGGCAAAAATATTGCGTTGCACAAAAATGAAATCGACAAATGTTTCGTACAGTCATATTCTCTTTCCTGCAAAGATCGACATTCAGAAGATAACCCTTTGTTAGCGATTTTAGATCCGTAGTTTGAACAATGGGGCCGCACAGAGGCCTCATCGTTTCAAAAGCAGCTGACGCAAAGCATTGGAAGGCAAAAATGAAGAAGCCAATTCGCAAGGCCGTGCTCCCTGTCGCCGGTCTCGGGACAAGATTTCTGCCGGCCACCAAGGCCGTGCCGAAGGAAATGCTCACAATTGTTGACCGGCCAATCATCCAGTACGTTGTCGATGAAGCAAGAGCGGCTGGAATTGAGCACATTGTTTTTGTGACCGGGCGCAACAAGCATGTCATCGAGGATCACTTCGACATGGCATACGAGCTTGAGGACACCCTCCGATCCAGGAACAAGGATGCTGCGCTCGACCTGTTGGAGAAACACCGGCCTGAGCCTGGTTCCACAAGTTTCACCCGCCAGCAAGCGCCCCTTGGGCTTGGGCACGCGATATGGTGCGCCCGAGATATTATTGGCGATGAACCATTTGCGATCCTGCTACCAGATGTGATTATCAAATCCCAGGTCAGTTGCCTCAGACAGATGGTTGATCTGTACGACCAGACAGGCGGCAATGTGATCGCTGTTGAGGAAGTTCCGGAAGATCAGACCCATCAATATGGGATTGTCGAGCTTGCCGAAAAGATCAACGACAATGCCAGCAAGATTTCGAATATGGTTGAAAAACCTGCACCGGGCACCGCACCTTCAAACCTGATGATAACTGGCAGATATATTCTACAGCCCGAAATTTTTGAACTTTTGTCAAACCAGACCAAAGGCGCTGGCGGCGAGATTCAGCTGACTGACAGTATGCTCTCCATGATGAAAAATCAGTCCTTTGCATCGCTCAAGTTCGAAGGCCGAAGCTACGATTGCGGCAGTAAACCGGGCTTTCTGTCAGCTAACATCGCATTCGGAATGGACGATCCTGCTCTTGCGGAAGAATTGGTTCCATTCATGAAGGAAATGATCCGGCAGCCACTGGCCGCTGAATAAAAGCGGCCAGATTGCCTGCGGGCTTGAAAAGACTTCAAAGAACGGATTAGGACTGAGCCGGATCACCAACAGGTGGTTCGGCTCTTCCATTTTTCAGGAACCTCCATGATTTCTCGTAATCTTTCCCAGCTCAAGATAGCCGTTATCGGTCTTGGATATGTCGGCTTACCGGTGGCTGTCGCGTTTGCTGGGAAAGGCTACGATGTTCTTGGCTACGACATCAGCCAAGGCAGACTTGATGAGTTGAAAGCTGGAAGCGACAGCACAGCTTCGGTTTCGACGGCAGAGCTCAACCAGCACTGCCTGTCTTTTTCCTCAGATGAGGCATTACTCAAAGACTGCGATGTTTTTATCGTTGCGGTTCCCACGCCTGTGGATGACGCAAAACGACCGGACCTGACACCTTTCAAAGGTGCCGCTGAAACTGTCGGTCGCAATATGAAGCGCGGCTCAATTGTCGTTTTTGAATCGACGGTTTTTCCCGGGGCAACCGAAGAGGTTGCCGTGCCCCTGCTTGAACACGCGTCACAGCTAACTTTGCATGATGGATTTGAAGTCGGGTATTCGCCCGAACGAATAAACCCGGGCGATGGCCAACGCGGATTTTCTGACATTACCAAGATTGTTTCCGCGTCTTCTGAAACAGCCATAGAAATCCTCGCAGACCTCTATGGCAGTGTGGTCAGTGCCGGCATACACAAAGCCCCTTCTATCAAGGTGGCGGAAGCGTCCAAGGTTATTGAAAACACTCAACGCGATCTGAACATCGCATTGATGAACGAACTATCGATGATGTTTCACCAAATAGGGATCGACACTCGAGATGTTTTGGCCGGGTCCGCGACGAAATGGAATTTTCTACCGTTTCAACCCGGATTGGTCGGTGGCCACTGTATCGGGGTAGATCCCTACTACCTCACCCACAAGGCACATGAAATCGGTATGACGCCGCAAGTAATCCTGGCTGGCCGAGGTACCAATGAAGCGATGCCTGGATTTGTTGCCGGGAAGGTCATCCAGGAAAGCGTGAAGCTCGGTCAGCCGATGCCGCTGAAAATTGCGGTTCTCGGAATTACCTATAAAGCTGACGTTCCAGACACTCGAAATTCGAAGGTCGTGGACCTGATACGCGAGCTTGAGAAGTTCGGTGCTGAGGTTCTCGTACATGATCCACTCGCCGATCATGATCAGGTCAGGGAAGAATATGGCATCGACCTGAGCGATCTTGATCAGCTACAAGAATCACATGTTGTGGTACTTGCGGTTCCGCATACGCAATTTTTACAAGGCCATGATGGCTGGCAGATGACGACCTCGGTTTTGAAAAACAGCACGGGCCTTGTTGCAGACATACCAGCTGTTCTTGATCGCGAAACTGTGCCTGACAACGTAACGCTGTGGCGCCTTTGATTTTTCAAGCTTTTTTAGAATCGCAACCGAGTAAAAACAGGAAATTATTGACGTCTTTATTATTATTATTTCGTTTTCGGCAAAAGAAGACTGCCTGTTGACGTCGGGGATTACTCTCATTTTGCGATCTGGTTAAACAATTGCGCCGTATACTGATCGGGTTCAGAAAAGGAGACACCGATCATGGCTCAAACTCGTTTCTGGAAGACAGCGGCAGCTGCGGGTCTTGGCGCTCTCTTATGTCTGGGCGCCGCACAGGCTGAGGAAGCGCCAGACAGTGGCGTTTTCCAAAAAATCATCAAAAACCAGATGACAGCCTTTGCCTCCGGGAATGCCAAGGCGGCCTTCTCTTTCGCCACTAACTCTCTTCAGCAGCAATTCCAGACGCCTGAGTTTTTCATGGAAATGGTGCGTCAGGGATACCAACCGGTGTTCCGGCCCAAGAGCGTTACCTTTGGGCAATCCAAGATGACGAAGCTGGGGCCAACCCAGGAAGTTTACGTTACTGGACCCAAGGGTAAAAACTGGCTTGCGCTCTACAGTTTCGAAAAACAGGACGATGGCTCCTGGCGCATATCAGGCTGTTACCTGACCAAGTCAGACGGGATTTCTGCTTAATCCGGCAGGATCAGCGTTGTCGTTGTCATCACGGCGGGTTTAGTGCGCGGGAATATCACCCCGCGCCCAATCTTCCTTGGTTCTTGAATAGAAGTCGTCAAAGTGACCCGCCTCGATGGCATCACGCATGCCCTGCATGAGGTGCTGGTAGTAAGCAATGTTGTTCCAGGTCAACAGCATACCTGCGAGCCCTTCCCCCGATCGAACCAGGTGATGCAGATAGGCCCTGCTGTAGATGCTGGAGGCTGGGCAACTGCTCTCGTCATCGAGTGGCCTTGGATCGTCCTGGTGACGCGCGTTTTTTAGATTGACCTTGCCGAAACGGGTATAGGCCAAGCCGTGTCGGCCAGCCCGCGTTGGCATAACGCAATCGAATTGATCAATACCGCGCTTGACACTTTCAAGAAGGTCATCAGGAGTGCCCACTCCCATGAGATACCGAGGCTTGTCAGTCGGCATGACGGGTGTCGTGATGTCGAGCATACTCAACATAACTTCTTGTGGTTCTCCTACGGCAAGCCCTCCGACTGAGTATCCTTCAAAGGGCATTTTCCCGAGTTCCTGTGCGGATCGGATCCGAAGGTCCGGCTGATCGCCACCTTGCACGATTCCGTAAAGTCCTTGCCCTTTTTGGGGACCGCTCATGTCTTCAAACTGCCTTCGGGAACGTTCTGCCCACCTAAGCGACAGTTCCATGGCGCGCTGCACCTCTTCTTTCGGGCTTGGAAGTTTGATGCATTCATCAAGCTGCATCTGAATATCCGATCCAAGCAAGCCTTGAATCTCGACCGAGCGTTCCGGTGTCAAGTGATGCTTGGAACCATCGATATGACTTTGAAAACGGACGCCGTCTTCATCCAGTTTGCGCAGTTGAGCGAGAGACATCACCTGAAATCCGCCACTGTCGGTTAGGATCGTGTGCGGCCAATTCATGAACTTGTGCAATCCGCCAAGTTTTTCGACCCGCTCGGCCGTTGGTCGAAGCATCAGGTGGTAGGTGTTTCCAAGGACAACATCCGCACCGGTTTCACGCACCTGTTCGGGATACATGGCCTTGACCGTCGCCTGTGTGCCCACCGGCATAAAGGCAGGAGTGCGGACCACGCCGTGTGGTGTTGTAATTTCTCCCCGACGCGCCATTCCGTCGGATGAAATCAACTTGAAACCAAACCTTTTGTTCTGCTCGGTCATGATGTTCCTAAACCGCGCCTTGCTGCGGAAACAGCAAAGAGGCGTCGCCATAGCTATAGAAGCGATAGTTTTGTTCAATCGCGTGTTGGTATGCGGTGCGCATTGTCTCAAGCCCGGAAAACGCCGACACAAGCATGAACAACGTAGATCGCGGGAGATGGAAATTGGTCATCAAAGCATCGATCGCGCGGAAGTGATAACCGGGAGTAATGAAGATTGCGGTCTCACCGGCAAACGCGGTTATTTCACCCGTGATCTGGGCAGAGCTTTCCAGAATACGCAATGAGGTCGTTCCGACACTGACAACTCTGTTGCCCCGCGCTTTTACAGCCCTCAGCGCTTTGGCAGTTTGTTCTGAGATCGCTCCCCACTCGGCGTGCATCTTGTGGTCGCTGGTGTCTTCTGCTTTCACCGGCAGAAACGTTCCGGCACCGACATGTAGCGTCACGCGGTGCTGTTCCACACCTTGCTGCGTTAATGCTTCCAGAAGATCCGGCGTAAAATGCAGACCGGCGGTTGGGGCTGCTACAGCGCCGTCCTTTTCGGCAAATATTGTCTGGTAGTCTTTGCGATCCTGTTCATCTTCTCCGCGTTTTTGGGCGATGTAAGGTGGCAGAGGAATGTGCCCTACGGCCGCGATGGCCTCGTCAAGTGCGGGACCGTCTCTGTCAAAAACGAGAAGAACTTCACCACCGTCGGCTTTTTCCGCAACTTCTGCAGTCAATCTTGCCCCAAATCCTTCGAATAGGATGGTGTCGCCAACTTGAAGTTTCTTTGCCGGACGGACAAAAGCCTTCCAGCTGTTTGAAGCAGTCCGCATATGGAGGGTTGCGCCCACTCCAGCGCTGATGTCACCGCGCAATCGTGTCCCTTCAAGTTGCGCAGGAATTACGCGCGTGTCGTTGAATACAAGAGCATCGCCGGGCTTCAATATATTGCTCAGATCCCGTACGCCCTTATCGGATAGCGGGAGGTTTTCATCGGGTTTGACAACAAGCATACGTGCCGAATCCCGCGGCCTTGCCGGACGCAATGCGATCCGCTCGTTTGGGAGGTCAAAATCAAAGGTATCAACGCGCATGACGCTCAGATTGTTCGCTAGTCTTGAGTTTCTGAATTACGTGCACAGCACCGCTTGAGGTGAACCGGACAAGATCAGGTCAGCGGCTCATAAAGGGCGATCGAGATCCGGTCAACACAAGGAACCCAATTCCGGCACCAGTTAAAACGGCGCGGCATATTCTGCCGCGCCGTTTCACTAAAAAAACTGCAAATTCTGGTATCAAGCCGCGTCGGCGGCGACTTTCAACGACACGATGTTGTCGGGATCGACCACTGGTTCGCCGCGTTTGATCTTGTCGACATTGTCCATGCCGTCGATTACGACGCCCCAAACCGTGTACTGACCATCAAGCCAAGGTGCATCGGTGAAACAGATGAAAAACTGGCTATCGCCTGAATTGGGATCCATGGCACGGGCCATGGAACAAGTGCCGCGGATGTGTTTTTCCTGGCTGAACTCGGCCTTCAGTTTTTGACCGGAACCGCCGGTGCCTGTTCCTTGCGGACAACCGGTCTGGGCCATGAAGCCATCGATGACCCGGTGAAACACGATGCCGTCGTAAAAGCCTTCGCGGACAAGTTCCTTGATCCGGGCAACATGCGTCGGCGCAAGGTCGGGTTTCAATTCGATAACGACCTGACCCTGGCTGGTTTCCATGATCAATGTGTTTTCGGCATCTGCAATTTCTGCCATTTCATTCACTCCTTGAGTCCTAAACAGGGCGTTGTTAAGCAGATTAGCCGGCGTCTGCGGCAACCTGCATCTTAATGATCTTGTCCGGGTTTGCAGGCGGTTCGCCGCGGGTGATCTTGTCAATGACATCCATGCCATCAACCACTTCACCGAACACGGTGTATTGTCCGTTCAGCCAGTCGCCATCGTTGAACATGATGAAAAACTGTGAGTTGGCGCTGTTCGGATCTGCTGCGCGAGCCATCCCAAGCGTACCGCGTTTGAAGGACGCATTGCTGAATTCGGCAGCAATGTCAGGAAGGTTAGATCCACCTCTGCCGGTTCCGGTCGGATCACCGGTTTGGGCCATGAAACCATCAATCACCCGGTGAAAGACGATGCCGTCGTAGAAACCCTCTCGGGTCAATAGCTTGATGCGCTCCACATGGTTGGGCGCAACGTCGGGCCGAAGTTCTATCGTTACCCGTCCATCCTTCAAGTCGAGGTAAAGGGTGTTTTCGGGATCCGCTGCGTGAGCACCCAAAACGGGAAGGATCAGAAATGACGCCAGTACGGCGAAAACAGTAAACAATCGTGACACTGGAGACTCCTAAGGTTCAGGTCAGAGGAAATTGAATCATGAACCGGGTAACGCCCGTTGTCTGAGAGGCTCGGCAACCGGCTCCGGTACAAACGCGGATATTTCTCCGCCCATTTTTGCGATTTGACGTACCAACGTGGCCGTGATGTGGCGTACTTTCGGAGACGCAGGCAAAAAAACCGTCTTGATGTCTGGTTCAAGTGTGCCGTTCATGCCGGCCATTTGCATTTCATAGTCAAGGTCCGTTCCATCTCTGAGACCGCGCACAAGGTAGGCGGCACCTTGTGTTTTGGCCGTGTTGATCACCAGATCTGAGAATGAAATTACCTCAACTCGGGCAGCTTCCCCGGGACTGAATTCAGCTCTCGCAGAGGTATGCAGCAGTTCAACGCGTTCCTCAAATGAGAATAGCGGTGTTTTTCCGGGATGAATCCCGATCGCCACCACCACCTTGTCGGCCAAGACGAGTGACTGACGAAGAATATCCATGTGGCCGTTGGTGACCGGATCAAACGAGCCGGGATAGAGCGCAATACGAGTCATGGCCTCTTCAATACTCCGGCAATACTCCACTCACAAGCCAAAGCCCCAGTACATTTGAATTTTTGCGGGCAACTGACATTTTGTGACGGTCATCACATCTGTCTTTTCTTCCATGAGGCAAAGTGAGGTCATCGAAAACAGATGGCGTGAGCAGGAGCCAAGATAATGAGGAGCTACGAAACTATCGACCGGACCGCAGATCAGACCGCGGCAAAGTCATTTATCATTCAGGCCAAGGCCGTTGATCCGGTGGCCAACTTCAAGATGGTTGCAATCTTTACGCTGGCGTTGCTGACAATGATCGCAGCGGGCGTAATGACAATGCACCCGAGCAATGCCTCGCAGGCGCAGGATCTGAACAGCCTGGCGACACAAGGCATGATGGCTACCAAAGGTGATCGTGCAGCAATCTCTCAGACAGCCAATGGCTGTGAAACACAGGCATGGGGTGCCTGGACCGAAGACTGCGCAGCAGCTTTGACTGGCGCAAGCAAGGTTCGCAACGTTTCTTTCGTCACCGTTGAGAAACAGACCCCGTCCGTAAACGAAACAATTTTGGCACGTTACCCCACGGCAAACTAAGTCTTATCACAAGACCTCCCTCCCCAACGGCAAACAGCGGCTCAGGTTCCACCCTGGCCGCTGTTGTCGTTTTAAGCGCGTCGTTTGGGTCTATCAGCCTTCCGGAGGCGTTCCGTCCGGCTCTGAGGAACTGTCATCAGCATCACTGGAGTTCGCGCTGTCTTCAGTGTTGTCACCGCTTTCAGCGCCCTCACCTTCTTCGTCGATGACGTCTTCGTCATCGACTTCCGAAATCCCCTCAACAGCCACGACTTTCTCATCGTCAGCGGTCTTGAAGACAATGACACCTTGCGTGGCTCTGCCTGCGATGCGAATGCCGTCGACAGGACACCGGATCAACTGCCCACCATCGGTGACCAGCATTATCTGGTGGCTATCCTCCACCGGGAAGGATGCGATCAATCCACCGTTTCTGTTGTTGACGGCCATCGCCGTGATACCCTTACCGCCACGGCCTGTTACCCGGTATTCAAATGACGAGGTCCGTTTGCCGTAGCCGTTTTCGGAAATGGTCAGAATGATCTGTTCGGCTGCGCTCATTTGAGCGTATCGTTCTTGTGGCAGATCGCCGGCTACAACACCGTCCTCATCCGCTCCGTTGACATTTTCATCCGCTTCCCCGCGCATTGCACGCGACAATTTAAGATAGGCGGCGCGCTCTTCCGCATCGACATCGATGTGGTGCAGGATCTGCATTGAAATGACACAGTCACCATCGGCAAGTCTGATGCCACGAACACCAACTGAGTTTCTGCCGGCAAAGACGCGCACGTCGGTAACCGGGAAACGGATACACTGGCCGTAATTGGTGGTGAGCATGACATCGTCGTGTTCTGAACATGTGTCCACACCGACAATTCCGTCACCGTCCTCCAGCTTCATGGCAATCTTGCCGTTTCGATTGATGTTGACGAAGTCAGAAAGTTTGTTGCGCCGGACGGTGCCGCGCACCGTCGCAAACATGACATCAAGATTTGCCCAGCTGTCTTCGTCTTCAGGCAACGGCAGTATCGACGTGATCTGTTCGCCCTGTTCGAGAGGCAGCATATTGACGAGTGCCTTGCCTCGTGAGGTCGGGCCGCCAAGAGGCAGACGCCAGACTTTCATCTTGTAGCAAATGCCGCGTGACGAGAAAAAGAGCACCGGCGTATGGGTGTTTGCAACAAAGAGACGGGTGACGAAATCCTCTTCTTTGGTTGCCATGCCGGAGCGGCCTTTGCCACCGCGTCTTTGTGCGCGATAAGTGGCCAAAGGAACGCGCTTGATGTAACCGCCGTGTGAAACGGTCACGACCATATCTTCGCGTTGGATCAGGTCTTCGTCGTCGAAATCAGCACCGCCTTCGACAATCTCTGTCCTTCGCGGTGTCGCGAATTCTTCCTTGATCTCGAGCATTTCCGTTCTGACAATGTCCTGAATGCGCGCACGAGAGCGCAGGATGTCGAGAAAATCGGAAATTTCCGCACCAATCTTGTTCAGCTCCTCCTCGATTTCATCACGGCCCATTGCCGTCAGGCGCTGGAGTCTGAGATCGAGAATGGCTCTTGCCTGTTCTTCGGACAGTTTGTAGGTGCCATCTTCCTGAACCATGTGGCGCGGGTCGTCGATCAAGCGGATCAACGCCTCAACGTCACGCGCTGGCCAGTTCCGTTCCATCAACTGCGCTCGAGCAGTTGCGGGATCGGGAGCAGCTCGGATCAGTTTGATGACCTCATCGATGTTTTCAACGGCAATACCCAGACCGACCAAGATATGCGCACGATCGCGTGCTTTTTTGAGCAGGTAACGGGTCCTGCGCTGAATGACTTCTTCGCGGAAAGCGACGAAGGCACGTAGCATGTCGGACAGGTTCATCTGTTCCGGCTTGCCGCCATTAAGTGCCACCATATTGGCGCCGAAAGACGTTTGCAGCTGACTGAAGCGATAGAGCTGGTTCAGCACAACATCCGGGACCGCATCTCGCTTGAGTTCAATGACGACCCGCATACCTGAGCGGTCGCTCTCGTCCCGGATATCGGAAATGCCTTCAATGCGTTTGTCGCGCACAAGTTCGGCAATTTTCTCGATCATGGTCGATTTGTTGACCTGATAGGGAATTTCCGTGACGATCAAGGCGTTGCGGTCCTTGCGAACCTCTTCGATATCCACTTTCGCCCGCATGACAACAGAGCCGCGCCCACTTTCGTAGGCGTTGCGGATACCCGACCGACCAAGAATCATGCCACCAGTCGGAAAATCCGGACCTGGAACGATCTGCATCAACTCTTCCAGCGGCATCGCCGGATTTTCCATGATTGCGATGGCAGCGTCGATCACTTCACCCAGATTGTGTGGCGGAATGTTCGTTGCCATGCCGACCGCAATACCGCCGGCACCGTTGACCAGAAGGTTCGGGAATTTTGCCGGAAGAACAACCGGTTCACTTTCCGAATTGTCATAGTTTTCCTGGAAGTCGACGGTTTCCTTGTCGATATCGTCAAGGAGCCTGTGGGCGACTTTTTCCAGTCGGCATTCCGTATACCGCATAGCCGCGGCCGGATCGCCGTCGATTGATCCGAAGTTACCCTGTCCGTCAATCAGTGGAAGACGCAGGGAAAAATTCTGTGCCATTCGGACCAGAGCGTCGTAAATCGCACTGTCGCCATGTGGGTGATACTTACCCATAACGTCACCGACCACGCGCGCTGACTTGCGGTATGGCTTATTCCACTCATAACCATTCTCATGCATCGAATACAGGATGCGCCGATGCACCGGTTTGAGACCGTCTCTGACGTCTGGAAGTGCACGCGATACGATTACGCTCATCGCGTAATCGAGGTAGCTGCTCTTCATTTCGTCGACAATGGAAATCGGTTTGATATCGGACGAAAATCCGTCCGAAGGGGTGCTGTTGTCCTGGTCGGCCAAGGAAGACACTCATTTAATTGTTATTGCTGTGTCTTTTATATCCGATTCAATCATCAGGACCAAATAAATGGCCGATTTCCGCTTGCGCAAAAATATCATGAAAACAATAACTTGCAGACAGTATACACAGGGTCGAAAAATGAATTTGCAGATGCGGGTCGTCGCAGTGTCGAAACCCCTGTAGTAAGACACAAATCAGGCCAGATTGATTGTCCGGGGTATGGGAAATGATTGACTATTACATCAACGCTTTTGCAACGTTGTTCGTCACGATTGACCCTGTCGGTTTGGCCCCGATGTTCCTGGCGATTACAGCCGGCATGAGTCAGGCGGACAGGCGCAGGGTCGCCATCAGGGCGACGCTTACGGCAGCAGCAATTCTATTGGTGTTTTACGCATCCGGTCAGACCGTACTTAATGTACTGGGTATTTCTGTTTCCGCGTTTCGCGTTGCGGGCGGCATCTTGTTGTTCCTGATCGCAATTGAGATGATATTTGGAAAGAGGCAGCAACGTAAATCGGAAACTGCCGAAAAGGCGATAGAGTCAGAGACCCATCAAGGTTCCATCCACGAGTTGGCAATTTTTCCGCTAGCCATTCCACTTATTGCAGGTCCGGCAGCGATATCTGCGATTATACTGCTGTCCAGTCAGGCACCAGACACGCTGACTTATGCGGGTCTTGGCGGTGTGATTGCCATTATCTTGTTGAGCTGCATGGGCGCTTTCCTGCTGGCTGACAAAATTGAACGCCTGTTGGGTGATACCGCACAGTTGGTTATCACCCGGCTGCTCGGAGTGTTGCTTGCCGCATTGTCTGTTCAATTCGTTGCTGACGGCATTCTTGCCTTCATTCAAGGATAAGCCCGGGCTGTTCATTGAGTGAGAGAGATCCTGAACTCCTGAGCCGCCACACCGTGGACGCTGTCTCTCGCCTTGATGACAACCTCATTGATACCGTCTGGGATTTTGACACCTGACAATGATCTCGTGAAGGGTTGCTCATTCACGTGAGGATGATGGAGAACACGTTCTCCCAACAGGTCACCGTCCGGTGTGAAAACCTGCCAGAGATCGGCATAGTGATCCCAACCGGTGTCACCATGTTCCAGCGTGACCGAAAACGTCCAGCTATCGCCCGACTTTCTGGCTTCAGCTCCGACGATCTTTACCTCACCTGCTACAGCAGTGCCGATCATCAAGGATGTGAGTATGAGTGCTGTTCCAGACAGTCGTCTCAAACCGTTTTTCATGTTCTTGAACTCCAAATGAAGACCTTTGACCGCCATCCTTGCAACGGCCATTCAAGGAGACAAAGTAAAGATTGCGTCATAGGCAAATCTGAAGTGGAAGTCGTGTCTGTGTATCCGAATTTCTTTGGTAAAGAAACCCTTTGAAACTCTTCAAATCCGCATGTTTCAGGGACTATTTGACGGTTTGCAAATGACTGTCGCGTTTGAACCCCAATGGCCAAAGCTCTTTATGACCGTTGCCCCACTCTGCGAGTGACTTGACGACAGGCTCAAGCGACAGGCCGAGTTCAGTTAGGCGATATTCTACCTTTGGAGGCACCACCGGGTAGACAGTTCGGTCGATCAAACCATCTGCTTCCATGCTGCGCAGTTGGGATGTCAGTACTCTTTGCGTGATGTTCGGCAATGCCTTTTGGAACGCGTTGAAACGCATGACATTTCGATCAAGCAACAGAAAAAGGATCACGCCCTTCCACTTTCCGTCGATGAGACTGAGAGCCGCCTCGACCGCACACCCTGGGTGACAATCATAGCTGTTCTTAAGTTCATCCTTTTTCGGAATCTCTACAGTATCCATTGTGTGTCTATCTACCATTCTTGTCAGTATGTGTTTGAATTGTACATACTTGCGTGGTGAAAGATTATGGCCAATTTGACCGGTACGCAAACATGGAGAACTACGAAATGCGTGCTATCGGTTACACAACTTCGCTGCCAGCGAGTGATCAAAGGTCGCTGGAAGAATTCAACCTGCCAAAACCAGTTGCCCAAGGTCGCGATCTTTTGGTCGAAGTCAGGGCAATCGCAGTAAATCCCGTCGACACCAAAGTGCGCATGAGGCGACAGTCTGAAAACGGTCAGCCGGTTGTGCTGGGCTACGATGCTGCAGGTGTGGTTGTTGAAGTCGGTACGGATGTTGAGGGTTTTCGCCCTGGCGACGAAGTCTATTACGCGGGCGATATTACTCGGCCCGGCACAAATTCAGAGTTTCATCTTGTTGATGAGCGGATCGTTGGAAGAAAGCCTAAATCCCTGAGTTTCGCCGAGGCTGCGGCTTTGCCGCTAACGACAATTACTGCATGGGAAGCTTTGTTCGATCGCCTGAAAGTGCAGGACAAAGTCGGCAATGGTGCCGGAAGTCTACTTATTGTAGGTGGTGCTGGCGGTGTCGGATCAATAGCAATCCAACTTGCACGCCAGTTGACTAACCTGACCGTTATCGCGACAGCTTCGCGGCCTGAAAGCCAATCCTGGGTTAAAGAGCTGGGAGCACATCATGTCTTCGATCATTCCCGAAAAATTGCGCCCCAATTTGAAGAAGCGGGCCTGAACCCACCCGGCCTAGTTTTTTCAACGACGCATACCGAGCATCACCTCCAAGACCTTGCAGAAACGATCGCGCCCCAAGGCCGGTTCCTTCTGATAGACGACCCTCAGGATTTCAGCATCATGCCGTTCAAGCAAAAGGCTGTTTCGATCCATTGGGAATTCATGTTTACCCGGTCGATGTTTCAGACGGCGGATATGGATGCACAAGGACGGTTGCTGACAGAAGTTGCCGGTCTTGTCGATCAGGGACGTGTCCGAACCACTTTATCTGACGTTGTTTCGCCAATTAATGCCGAGAATTTGCGACAAGCCCATCAACAAGTCGAAAGTCAAAAGACCGTTGGGAAAATCGTTCTCGAAGAATTCTGAGAACGCTCCCGCGCCTTGCGCGAAACACTCGTATTCGTCATCCTCATACCTGGAGGATGACGATGCCGATAGATGAAAGCTCTGTGCGCAACAAATTGCTGTCGCTGAAAGAGGAACTGGAAGCACTTAGCGAAATCTCAGAAGAGGCACGCGCACCAGTTACTCTGGATCAGCAATCAGTTGGCCGACTTTCGCGTATGGATGCACTTCAGGGTCAAGCAATGGCCCAGGCTTCCGAACGGCAGCGACGTGCGCAAATACAACGCATCGAGGCAGCACTGCACCGTTTGGACACAAAAGACTACGGGTACTGCGTTGAATGCGGAGAAGACATTGCGCCCGGTCGGCTTGCTGTTGACCCTGCTGCAGCATTTTGCATCAGATGTGCCAGTTAAACGACGTGCCGTCTAAGCCCGCTCAGGAATGATAGGATTTCTTTTTCTCTTTGCTCAATTGGAAAGTGTTGAAGGTCTGCCTCGGTCCATTTTTCTTTCCGAGAAAGCTCGTTTTCCAGAAACTCGACTGAGCTGCGTTCCTCTTTGCTAAGCGGAAGAATCTTTGAAGAGCGCAACAACGAGAGCTGTTCGTGGATGCGACGTAACACAGAAAGAGCTGCCCCCATCTGCTGTTTCAAGTGATCGTTTTCCCGCCAGGTTTTTCCATTAAAGACTTCCTGAGTGACACGCTGACCTGCCCCAAAGCAGTTGTATGTAACGCAACCGGCAAAGCCGAGTTGTGTTCTTTTTTGGAAAATCATGCATCTGTTCTGAGTGTCCAGGTTGGGACACTCCTCACCGGCAGCCTTGTCTATTCCGAAGGACTCGGATTGGTCGAACGCAAATACAACACAGCAAAGAGCAGCGCACGCTGAGCAATCGGGACTCAGGTCAATCTGATCAGCGTTGTTCTGGCAGTTTGACACCAGGATATTGCTTTCTGGTTTTCCAAGGGTTTCAAAGAGCCGTCATGCCGAAGCACGTTACTCCCACTCAATCGTACCGGGAGGTTTTGACGTGATGTCATAGGTGACGCGGTTTATACCCTGGACTTCATTGATGATACGCGTTGCGGTTTCACCAAGGAATTCGTGCTCAAACGGGTAATAGTCTGCCGTCATTCCGTCGACTGAAGTTACAGCCCGAAGCGCGCAGGCATAATCGTAGGTTCGCCCATCACCCATAACACCGACTGTGCGAACCGGCAAAATGGCAACGAAAGCCTGCCAGATTTCGTCGTAGAGCCCGTGTTTTCTAATTTGATCAATGTAGACTGCGTCGGCTTTCCGCAGGATTTCTAGTTTTTCGCGCGTAATTTCGCCAGGGCAACGGATTGCGAGCCCTGGTCCCGGGAACGGATGACGACCGATAAAACTGTCTGGCAATCCAAGCTCCCGGCCGAGTTCCCTCACCTCGTCCTTGAAAAGTTCACGCAAAGGCTCAACGAGTTTGAGGCCCATCTTTTCCGGCAAACCACCGACATTGTGGTGGGACTTGATCGTGACCGAGGGGCCGCCTGAGAAACTCACGCTTTCAATGACATCGGGATAAAGAGTGCCCTGGGCAAGATATTCTGCGCCCTCAATCTCATTGGCATGTTTTTGGAATACATCGATGAACAGCTTGCCAATGATTTTCCGCTTTGTTTCCGGATCGGAAACGCCATCCAATTCTCCCAGGAACAGTTCGGTTTCGTCTGCGTGGATAAGCGGTATGTTGTAGTGATCACGGAACATGGAAACGACTTCGTCTGCTTCATTCAGACGCAATAGGCCGTGGTCAACAAAGACGCATGTCAGTTGGTCCCCGATCGCCTCGTGAATGAGGACCGCGGCCACTGAACTGTCCACTCCGCCAGAAAGTCCGCAAATGACCTTCTTGTCGCCGACCTGCTCACGAATTTTGTCTATGGCGTCGTCTTTGTAAGCACCCATCGTCCAGTCGCCGGTGAATCCTGCAAGCCGAACAAAGTTCTCATAAAGTGTTTTGCCGTTGGGTGTGTGATGCACCTCCGGATGAAACTGGACCGCAAAAAAGTTCCGGCTCTGATCAGCCGTTATGGCAAATGGCGCATTTGCTGAGACGCCAAACACTTCAAAGCCCGGAGCCAGCTCACTGACGTGATCTCCATGGCTCATCCAGACCTGTTCTTTGCCGCTGGCAAACCAGTCCTTCAGGATTGGAAGCGGATTGCCCATCGGGGTGACGAAGGCGCGACCGAATTCAGCTGTGCCACCTCCGCCTGAAATCTTGCCACCTTCTACCCTGCCGCCGAGGTCCTGCATCATGACCTGTTGGCCGTAACAGATTCCAAGGATCGGGACACCCAGCTCATAAACCGCACTTGGTGGCCGGGGAGCCCCTTCCCTGACGACTGAGTCCGGGCCGCCGGAGAAGATCACTGCCTTAGGTCGAAATTCCTCAAGAAAGCTCTCGCTTACATTCTGATAAGGATGAATTTCGCAATATACGCTGAGTTCTCGAAGGCGCCGCGCAATAAGTTGCGTCACCTGTGAACCGAAGTCGATGATAAGTAGGCGGTCGTGATGATGGGTCATGGCCAGCTTCTATCCGGTCTTTTCTCCAAATTGAACCCGTTTTTGGCGGTGCGAATGTTCCCTCACAATATTTTTTAGGCCTCCGTCGCCCACTGCACAGAAGTTTTCATCTTTGGTCGAGTTCAAGGTCATCCGACAAGCTGTGTACGGCTGAATTTCGGTTTTGACGCCTGTCCTTTGGCTACTTAGTCTGGACTTTGATCGTGCCCGAACTGTCCAATGCCGGGCGGTGACACGGTGCACAAGGATGTCAGGCCCATATGACCGCAGCTGCCCGTAAAGCGTTTGATGACGCTGTCGCTCTTGAACAATCTGGAAACCTGGACAAGGCGCTTGTGTCTTATCTCAAGGCTCAGGAACTTGCGCCACAGGATACTGAAATTGCCTATCGAACGGCTTCAGCGCTTTTGCAGGCTGGATATCTGGAGGAAGCACAATCGCAACTGCGCAGAATTGTGTTTGCTGAACCGGAACATCTGAATGCGCGTGGAAGCCTTGGAAGTTGCCAGCTCTTGCAAGGAGATCTGGAAAACGCCCAACAGAACTTCCGCGATGTGCTTGACCAAGCCCCTGACAATCGAAATGCGCTTTTTGGTCTTGCTACGGTGCTGTTAAAAGAAGGCCGGGCGGCAGAGGCAGAGAGACTTGCAAGAAGTCTCGTTGAATTGTTGCCTGAAACACCAGCTGTTCTTGCGCTCTTTGCGGAGACACAAGGCAAGACCGATCAGGTCCCTGCGTCTATCGCAGCCTATCGCAAAGCCTTAAAGATTGATCCGGAGCATACGCCGGCGCTGATCGGCCTATCGGAGATCCTTCTGCTCAGAAAGCGATATGACGAAGTCATCGAGCTAGCCGTTCGCGCCAGCCAACTGTCTAAAACCGATGCTTATCCTTTGTCGCTGCTCTCCGATGCGCTTTCTGGCAAAGGTGCGCTTGAAGATGCGAGAGAAGCATCGGAAGCCGCGTTGCAACTGGATCCACAGTCGTTCCTGGCTACGATGCAACTGAGCATACTTTCGCGAAAGCTCGGGGATCCCGTTTCTGCACTACGTTATGCACTGGCTGCGCATGACAAGGACACAAGCGCGGCGGAACCTTTCAATGCATTGGGATCAGTTCTTGCCTCGTTGAAATACGCAACAGAAGCAAGAAAAGTTTTGACCGGTCAAACATCACAGAAAGAGTTAGAGCCAGCTGTTCGACAGTTGATCGAGTCATTGATCGCTGAAGAAAGGGATCGTGAGCTGGTACCGGAAAGATCCAAAGTTCACACCAAGTTTGAGAACGAAAGCGTTGATACCTGTCTAGACGCCGCGCAGCACCAATCAGAGACATCGACTGTTCTACTATCCAATGAGCCTTTGCGTCCGGACGTAGAAGACAAACCGAATGTTCTTGGCCTCAACCGACAAGACAGATCTTGAATTCCCAGGTCAATCCAGTCTCGAAACTAGGTTTGCTTTTTGAATACCGAAATGAAAAAACCGTCGGTACCTGTTGAGTGCGGTGTCAGCATGACAGAGCCGGTTTCTGATACGTGATCCGGCAAGGCTTTTTCCGGCAACAACTCTTTCCAGATATCGAGCGCAGACAACGCCTGAAATTCGGGGTTCTGTTCCAGGAACCACTCCGACTGAGATTGGTTTTCCTCGCGAAGAACAGAACACGTTGCATAGACCAAGCGACCGCCGTTTTTGACGTATTTCTTCGCGTTATCAAGCACATGCCGCTGATCTTTTATGCGGTCTTCGAGCGCTCTTTCCGACAATCGCCACTTTGAGTCAGGTCGCCTGCGCCAAACGCCTGTTCCAGTACAAGGCGCATCGATGAACACAAGATCCATTTGTGCTTCAAGGTCTTTCAAATCCGTACTGGCAGGGTCGCGGACCTGGATATTGTGTATGCCTGCCCGCTTCAACCGTTCATGAATAGGTGCGAGCCGAAGTCGATCGGCATCAAAGGCATAGAGTTGCCCCTTGTTCTGCATGCTTGCAGCCAGGGCGAGCGTCTTGCCACCACCACCAGCGCAATAGTCGAGTACCTGTTCGCCTGGTTCTGCCTTCGCCAATTGCGCAGCCAGTTGGCTCGCCTCGTCCTGAAGCTCAAACCATCCTTTTTGATATCCCTCTTCAGCCTGGACATGTGGCATGCGACCAAGACCGGGTTTTGCTTCAATTCGGATGCCAACCGGTGACAAAGACGAAGACTTTGCACCCGTATGAGACAGACGCTTCAAAACTTTGTCGCGGTTTGATTTCAATGTGTTGACGCGAAGATCGACTGGTGCACGCCTTGCCAAAGCTTTCCCTTCAGCAATGGCATTTTCGCCCAAGCTTGTCTCGAAACGAGACCATAGCCAATCGGGAACGTCTGCAGCTTCCGCAGGCGATAAACTTAGTTGTGTGTCTTCTGAAAGCTGTTTCTTTTCAAGTTCAGACAAAGGCGCGGGAGCGTGCCTGTCCTGAGCGAGTGCTTCTTCGAGAGCGAAGAGCCCTTTTTCCCAATTTCTGGCGTAAGTTGCCAGGACAAGCCCTCTCGGGTCGCCGGATTGCATGACGGCGCTGAGTGATGCCTTGTTGCGCAGCGCATCAAAGACCAGGTTTCCTATTACGGTACGGTCTCCAGACCCTGCGAACCTATGGGCCGTTCCCCAATCTCTTAGTGCAGCTTGAACGGGGCGATGCCGCGTTTCGACTTCCTGCAAAACTTCAATTGCAGCCGCCAGGCGTCCACCGTCTTTCATGCAAATCCCTTGTACTGCTTGCTGCGCTTATCGAGCTGCCAAACTCGATCAGACGTTTGAAGGATAATTCGGGCTTTCCCGCGTGATCGTAACATCATGTGCGTGGCTTTCCCGTAATCCTGCTCCGGAAATCTGCACGAACCTGGCCTTTTCCTGGAAATCAAGAATGTCCTTGCCACCAACATAACCCATGGCGGCACGCAAGCCGCCTGCCAACTGATGCAACACGCTGCCGAGCATGCCCTTATACGGCACCTGGCCTTCAATTCCTTCAGGTACCAGTTTGAGACTGTCTCGAACTTCGGCCTGGAAGTAACGGTCGGCGGAGCCTCGCGCCATTGCTCCCACGGATCCCATTCCGCGATATGATTTATAGGACCTGCCCTGATGCAAGTAGACTTCACCTGGGCTTTCT
Source organism: Labrenzia sp. THAF82 (assembly GCF_009363435.1). Classification (GTDB taxonomy): domain Bacteria; phylum Pseudomonadota; class Alphaproteobacteria; order Rhizobiales; family Stappiaceae; genus Roseibium; species Roseibium porphyridii. The sequence goes on from NZ_CP045354.1 coordinate 3,543,435, forward strand.
TCAGTGCCAGCCAGAAGCGACCCGACCATGACAGAGCCTGCACCGGCGGCGATGGCTTTCGCAAGGTCCCCAGAGAACTTGATGCCGCCATCCGCAACGACGGGCACGCCCTGTTTGCTGGCTTCTTCGACGGATTCCATGATTGCGGTCAATTGCGGAACGCCAACGCCAGCAACAATTCTTGTCGTACAGATTGAACCTGGGCCAATCCCGACTTTTACAGCGTCTGCACCGGCGTCGATCAATGCCCTCGTTGCTTCCGATGTAGCAACATTGCCGGCGAGGACCTGAACGGAGTTGGACAGTTTCTTGACCTGCCCGACCATATCCAGAACCTTCTGGGAATGACCGTGAGCCGTGTCGACCACAAGCATATCAACGCCTGCGTCAACCAGTCGTTCTGCACGCGCGAAGCCTTCTTCCCCGACACTTGTTGCCGCAGCGACCCTCAAGCGACCCTGATCGTCCTTCGACGCATTGGGGTTGAGCTGCGCCTTTTCCATATCCTTGACGGTGATCAACCCAATGCAATTGCGGTCGTCATCAACAACGAGAAGTTTTTCAATCCTGTTCTGGTGCAACAGGCGTTTGGCGTCTTCCTGGCTGACATTGTCGCTGACAGTGACAAGGTTTTCGCTCGTCATCAGTTCGTGGATTTTCTGGTTCGGATTTGAAGCGAACCGAACGTCCCTGTTGGTCAGAATTCCGACAAGTTTGCCAGTCGACTGTCCACCAGAGCCCCCATTTTCGACAACCGGAACACCTGATATGCCGAAGCGCTTCATAAGATCCAACGCTTCCTGCAATGTCGCGTCAGGTCCGATCACAAGTGGATTTACGACCATTCCAGATTCGAATTTCTTGACCATACGGACTTCTTCAGCCTGCTGATCAAGTGACAAGTTGCGGTGAACGACTCCGATGCCACCGGCCTGCGCCATGGCGATTGCCAGCCGGCCTTCAGTGACTGTGTCCATTGCAGACGAAAGAATCGGAATATTCAATTCCAGATCACGCGTGACCTTCGTTCTCAGGTCAACGTCACCAGGCATGACTTCAGAGTGGCCGGGTATCAGCAAAACATCGTCAAATGTCAGGGCTTGCTGTCCGGTAGACGGGACAAAGAATGATGCCATGGCCAATTCCCCTTTATGAAAAATAGCTGAAACACCGGTCGTTCTCATTGAACGCCAGCATCTGTTGAGTCGCTTCGGCTGTGCCGGAGAAGTTGGCGCGGGTCAATAACACGCAGGTGACAGAATGAAAAGGGTCATACGCATTCCGAGGAATTATCCCCAGTGAGGTCTGCCGCGAGGGCGGCAGTGACTGCTTTGCTCAAATAACCATATTGCTGGTCGTTCGTGTCGGCCAGAGCCTCTTCCCTTGAGGCTGGAATGTCATCGTAAACGATCGGATACTCAAATTGAGCTTTTGTAAAGTCGTAGCGTTTCCCGTCGATCAAGTTGTAAAAATGCCAAGTCAGTCCAAAGCGGGTTTTGACGATCAGAGCATTCAAAATGTCATTCGCGACAAGGGCTGTTACGCCACATTGACCAGCTGTAGGTGTTTCCTCTGACCAAAGAGTGCTGGATTCAAGGCTCCATGACTTTTGAAGTGCCCTTTCGAAGTCTTCTGTCTTTGTCATCGCAAAGGGTCCCGGAGATATGGTCAAGTTCGTCCAATCAACGCTTCAAAGTTTGATCTCCTTGACAGTCACATTAGGTCTTCGATCCAGGCTCTATACCTCTAAAGCCTTTTGCAATTACATATAGTTCCGGGCTTTCCTTGCGGCTTGCCGGCGGTTTCAGATGTGCGACGGTTTTGAAATCCCGTTTCAGATCCCGCAGGAGCGCGTTTTCCGTACCGCCCCTGAATACCTTCGCCAGAAATGATCCTCCTGGAACCAGGTTTTGACGTGCAAAATCAACGGCGATCTCAAATAGATGAGTTGTCCGAAGGTGATCGGTTTGCTTATGACCGGTTGTTGGAGCCGCCATGTCAGACAGGACGACATCGGGTTTTTGTCCCCCAAGAGCCTCCATCAGCACGTCCGGTGCATCATCATCCAGAAAGTCTTTCTTCAGGAAGGTTGCACCCCGGACATGGTCCATATCCAGGTAATCGATCCCAACCACTTTTGGGGCCTCGATGCTTGATTGAACCCGCTGAACGGCAACTTGACACCAACCTCCAGGCGCACAGCCAAGGTCAACCACACGGTATCCTGGCTTAAGGAGCTTATGCTTGTCGTCGATTTCAATCAGCTTATAGGCTGCTCTGGATCTATAGCCGTCGATCTTGGCGCGCCGCACATAGGGATCATTCAATTGACGCTCCAGCCAGCGCGTGGACGATTCCCGCCGTCCAGCTGCGGTTTTCACCTTGACGTGGAGCCCGCGATCTCCAGATCCTTTTTTTGAACGGCTCATACTCTGTTTCCTTGGCGGCCACGATCGAAACGCGACCTCGATCTACGACGCGCCCAAACTCCATCGGCCGCCATTAACTCGGTCAGGATCCCCTCACGCAAACCCCGGTCGGCAACTCTCAGCCTTGGACACGTCCAACGCCGCCGAATTGCTTCCAGTATTGCACAGCCTGCCAGCACGAGATCAGCGCGATCCGCACCGATGCAAGGGTTCTCCATGCGCGCCTCATAAGGCATGTCGCGAAGCTCATCAATCATTCTGGAAACATCGCTGTCGTCGAGCCACGTTCCGTCGACCCGGCGCCGGTCATAGCGCTTAAGCCCGAGATGGACACCTGCCAGCGTCGTCACCGTACCAGAGGTGCCAAGCATATGAACCCGCCCGGAAGCGATTGCTTCAGTAAGGTTGTTTGCAAGACTGAAAGCGGCAAGGTGGTCTGCTGCGTCTTCAACCATCGCTTCGAAGATATCTGGTGTGACATGAACGCCGCCGTGCCGTTCCGCCAGATTTACCACTCCAACTGGTAGCGAAATCCAGGATCTAATGAAACGTGTCAGCGCATAGCCGCGGGCGCCGCATCGGTTGCGAAGATCCAGCCAGACTATTTCGGACGATCCGCCGCCGATATCAAACAGAATGACGCCATCTGCTTCGTGGTCGACAAGCGACGCGCATCCGGCAACTGCCAGTCGTGCCTCTGTTTCCCTGTTGACCACTTCCAAGGCCAGGCCTGTTTCCGTTTTCACCCGGTCAATGAACTCTGACCCGTTTTCAGCTGCCCGACACGCTTCCGTCGCAATCAGCCTTGAGCGCGCCACACCGCGGTCAGAGAGTTTTCGATGACAATTTGCGAGCGCTTCTATTGCCCGGTCCATCGCCGCATCGCTTAGCCTCTTTTGTGAGTCGACGCCTTCGCCCAGTCGAACAATCCTGGAATAGGCATCGACAACACGAAACCCACGCTCTTCCGGCCTCGCAATCAGAAGACGACAATTGTTGGTGCCAAGGTCCAGTGCGGCATAAAGCGGACTGTTGTTTTGTCCATAAGGCGTTTTTTGGCGAAAACCTTGCGTTCTTTTCGGTCTTTGAACCTCACCACTTGCAGAGGGGCCCCGATTATCGGATTTTGTCTCGGGCCTTTGCTTCGATTGTGGCTTCAGGCTTTCTTCGCTCGAACCTGAGAACCTTTGCGAAGCTAAGTCACCGGACTGATCAGCACCTGTAGTCCGTTGCTCGACACCTTGAGTGTTGCGCGCTTGCCAGCGTTTACGGCCTCGCCGCCTTGCTGCTTTCTTTCCCTTTGGACTGGTGATTCCCTCCCCACCCGTTTGCGGTTGCGAGGAAGAATTCAGGTCAGGAGTGCGCTGTTGATGATGCGTGCCGGTAGCCAGTTCTGGTTGGTTTTTTGCACGCCCGCGTCGGCGCTTTCTGCGCCGTTTTTGTGTCGACGACAGACCTTCTTCATCAGGCGAAGGTTGTGCCTGCTTGCTGTGCGATGTGCTGATGGATCCGGAGACAACAAGGGTCGGGCTTTGACCCGTCCCTTCAACAGACGCAGCCGCCACACCGTTCTGTGTGACGGGAGAGCCTTTTGGACCACTGCCAGAACGACGCTTACGGCGCCTTCTGCCCGTGGTCCGGAGCTCAGAAGAAGCTCCGCTGTTCCCGGACTCATCAGGGATACCACGCCCGGAATCGGGCGGTTCCTGACCTGACTGAGTCACTTTTTGCCTTTCAGGCCGCCGCCGCAGCCTACATGTTTCCATGGGCGCAGCTCACAACCGTATCTATCGTTGTAAAAACTGTAACAGGTTGAACGCGGATGGAAAAGAACTTCCGAGACCGGAACCAGCTGGAGCGGTGTCAGCACCGCTGTCTGTACGAATTCATAAAAAAGTCAAAAACGGGCCTTGCAAAAAAGAATATGATGGATGTATATGCGGCTCACTTGATCGAAGTGGCACAATGCTCTGCTTCGGACAATCGCCAAGCTCACAAAATGAGCCGGAATGGGGAATAGGTTAACGGTAGACCCACGGACTCTGACTCCGTTAGTCCTGGTTCGAATCCAGGTTCCCCAGCCAACTGCTTTTCAAGTTATTGATATTATTGAGATAATCGGCATTACAAAGCCGTGCTCTCAGTCGATTCGACCAACTGATGCCCAAAACTGGTCCCCGGAACTGGTGCCCAAAGGCACCGTCCGGCAAAAGGAAAATGGGCAATGGCTCGTCGACACGACGTTCAAAATCTCCTGCGTCGCGGAAACATCTGGTACTGGCGCCCTCGCCTTCCGGTGGCGCTTTCTCAATCAGACCTTAACCGGAAGCTGTCATTCAGCCTGAGACAAACGGATCACAACCGGGCAAAATTCATGGCGAGGCGCCTGAACACGATGCTCGCGGAAATGAGGTTTCGACCGGATTTGAAGACGACACGGCAGGACGCTTTTAACGCACTTTTCAAGGCTGAAATCGAGCGTATGAACGAGCTGATGGACGATCTCGTCATCGCGGCAAAAGCGACGGGAAACCTTCATAAGCCAACCCATCTGGAAGCCGATCTCATGACCGGCTGGGCTTTCCGTTTGCTGGAAGAGTTTGGAACAGCAATCGATCTGTCGTTTGATGAGGCATGCCAGGGGCGACAATTTCTTCTGCAAAACAACGTCCCAAACGACTTCGTGCCAATGATCGCCGAAACATTTCGTCAGGAACGCCAATTCGCTCGCTCGCGTATGTTCGAGGTGCCGCTCAAGCAGGAAATGGCAGAAGTCGGACTTGAGATAAATCGACTCAATCTGGAACGTTCCCGCTCGGAAGTATTTCGTGCGAAAGCCGACGTTCTTTTGAACACAGGATCACGCTATCGCCTACTCCAGGTGGCATCCTCCGAGCAAGGTACAGGCGACCAGGCAGCCGATTTACACGTTGCCCCTCAAGGAAGCGGTGGGTTGAACACATTGCAAGATGTATCATCCGCCGAGACCTCCGATAATCCGCGGACCGATGAGAACAGTGTTCCGTCAGCTAACGCGCCGTCTATCAAGCCGACAGAGCCAGAAGACGAAGTATTGCCTGACGGACGCCAAGCACGACTACCTGTCTCGGAATTTCTCGACCTCTTTAAGGTCTACAGGCGCAACAAGGCCGTGGAATGGAAGAGCGAGACCGCGAACGACGTCCGGGTTGCGATTCGATTGTTTCAGGACGTCCTGGTCTTCCATGGCGTTGAACATACAGGTGAAATCAGGCAAGCACATCTCGCCGCCTTCCGAGACCTATTGAGCCTTCTCCCTAAAAATTACGGTCAAAGCTCCCGTTTACGAGCACTGAGTTTCATTGAGCTGAAGGCCGTTGGCGAAAGGATGCTGGATGAAGCCGACGATGACGATGCCGCAAAGGTTGGCTTTAAGGCACAAACGGTCCGCAAACATTTGGGTAGCGTCGACGGATTCCGTGACTTCCTCGCAGGCCGAGGGCACCAGATCATCTCCTTTGAAATGAATGGCATCCGACCGAATAAAGTTCGCGCGTCGGAGATAGCGTTGCTCACTCCGAAACCTGGACCCGACAAAACAGAAGCAATGTTCGCGATGCCAATTTTTTCGGGAGCCAGATCGGAAATCCAGCTAAATGAAACCGGTTCCCTAACGCTGCATAATTCGCTCTATTTCTTGCCCATGTTGCTGGTCTATCTGGGAATGCGGCGTGCCGAAGCAGCGGGATTGCTCGTCGATGAAATCGTAAGCACACCAGATGGGTGGGCTATCGAAATCAAAACAAATGAAATCCGTGGTCTAAAGAACCATCAGTCGACAAGAATGCTTCCTGTTCCACAGGAGATGTTGCGATTGCGTTTCCGCGACTACGTCGAAAAAATTCGGTCACTTGGATATCGCCCGTTGTTTCCCGAGCTCGTTAATCCCTACGTGAAAAAAGGTGATCCAGGAGATCGGTTCTATAAAAATTTCAATCCTCTTTTTGTCAGCAACGCGGCCAACGGTGGTCCGAGCTGGATCCGTGTCATTCATGCGCTTCGGCACGGGCATGCGGATACGCTGAAGCAGAACGGCATCTCCCCGGAGCTGATCGAAGACATTCACGGCCGTGACGGTGCCAGCGAAACCGGCATTCGCTACACGAACCCGGCAGGCCTTCCGCTCTTGAAGGATCTCCTCACAAAATATCCGGTGGTGACCGGACACCTGGAGCCGCAGCCTATAAGGTTGCTCAGCTTCGTAAACGCTCGGGAGCCCGCGCCCTGGTTTGAGGATCCCGATGAGAAACGCGGACGCCGAGGAAATCGTACAAAATGACGATCCCAACTTGGGCGGTCATCTTTGGGAAACTTTTTGACTGTTGTGCGTCCCCGAAGAGGACGTTTCGAACCTCAGGTGCGCACCCTGAAAACTGACGTTCGTTGCGGAGCTGCTGAATGCCCGTAGATGGCGGGACGGAACCCAGCTGGAAAGGGTGACGGTAGACTCCGATAGGCGGTTGAGGGCAAGGGAAGGCTTTTCCACCACAATTTTAAGATGATACTACTTTTGAGTGTTGCTAGAATCGACGCGCCATAAGGCCGCTAAAAGATGGGAAGAGTAGTGATAAATGTCTCGGATCAGAAAAGTAGAAATTGAGAACTTCCGAGGCATTCAGAACCTCTCCTGGCTGCCGTCAAACGGCATTAACTGCCTTGTCGGCCCTGGTGACAGTGGAAAATCAACCGTACTTAACGCGATTGACTACTGTCTGGGCGCACGCCGTAACCTCCAGATGGCCGACGCCGACTTTCACAACCTTGATGTTGATACACCCATTCAGATTACGCTCACTATGGGTGCATTGGACGACGCGCTCAAGAGCATGGACAGCTACGGCATGTTCCTGCGCGGCTTCACCAATGAGACTGGTGTTGTTGCAGACGAACCTGAAAAGGACGCTGAGACAGTCCTTACGCTGCGCCTGAAAGTTGAGGGCGATTTGGAGCCATCCTGGTCATTGGTCTCTGAACGCGCTGAAGCTCAAGGATTGACTCGTAACCTGTCATGGGCGGACAGGGCACGCCTTGCGCCAACCCGTATTGGCGCCTTCGCTGATCTCAATCTCGGTTGGCGTCGGGGATCTGTGCTCAATCGTCTGAGCGAGGAGCGTGCCGACGCCTCGGCCGCAATCGTCAAAGCGGCACGGGAAGCAAGAGCCGCTTTCGGCGATGACGCAAAGGAGCAGCTTGGCGACGCACTCAAAATTGTGGCGGACACGGCCAAATATCTTGGCATCCCCGTTGGCGACGAGGTTAAAGCTATGCTGGACGCGCATTCGGTATCGGTGACCGGCGGCACCATCTCCCTGCACAATGAAGCGGGCATTCCGCTTAAAGGCTTGGGGAACGGGTCCACGCGGTTGCTGATTGCCGGGCTGCAACGAATGGCAGCTCAGTCATCATCAATCATCTTGATCGATGAATTGGAGCATGGTCTTGAACCGCACCGCATCATGCGGTTACTGGATTCACTCGGCGCAAAGGAAGCAGACGAGCCGTTGCAGGCCTTCCTGACAACTCATTCCCCGGTCGCACTTCGGGAGTTGGGTGGCCATCAGCTCTTTGTGATGCGCGGCCATGACGATCATCATGACATTCTCAAAGTCGGCACTGACAGTGCTGTTCAGGGGACCATTCGCTTGTACCCCGATGCTTTTCTGGCAACGTCTCTTGTTGTCTGTGAGGGTGCAACCGAAGTCGGCTTCCTTCGAGGGCTGGATCAGTATTTCGAAGGTCAGGGACAGGTTTCCATCGCGGCGCACGGTGTTGCCCTCGTCGATGCCGGAGGTGGCGGACCAAACGACGCTTATCGTCGTGCTACACCAGTGAGATCACTGGGCTATCGCATTGCCATTCTGAGAGATGACGATCAGAAACCGGAAGCAGAGACCCATCAGGCCTTCGTAGACGGAGGCGGCGCTGTCTTTACCTGGCGCGATGATCGCTGCCTTGAGGCGGAACTGTTCAGGAGCCTGACTGACGATGCGGTCGGCAAGCTGATTGATCTTGCCATCGAACTGCATGGCGAGGACGTGATTGGCGGGCACATTCAGTCACGAGCGACAAACGGTGAAACGCTGACCGGCATCCAGACCGAAGCCCTGATTAATGGCTACAGCCCACAAACACGGGCTGTCCTAGCGAGCGCCTCCAGCATCCGCAAAAAGGGCTGGTTCAAACAGCTCGGCTGGATGGAACAGGCGGCGCGGGAGATTATCGGCCCTGACCTCCAGAACGCGGATGCGGATTTCAGAAGCGCCGTAGCGGCAGTGTTTGGGTGGGCTGGCAATGCCGGAACCTGAAATTGATTTGCTGGCGATAGACCGGGGTACCGTTACCGCTCCGGCAGGCTGCGGAAAAACTCATCTGATTGCCGAAGCCCTGACCCGCCATACCGGCCCGAAGCCGATCCTGGTGCTGACCCACACGAACGCGGGCGTTGTGGCCCTTCGCGGACGTTTGGACAAGGCAGGGGTTCCATCCCAAGCCTATCGGCTTTCAACCTTAGACGGTTGGGCAATGAGGCTTATCTCCATGTTTCCACAGCGGGGCGCTTATGACCCGAATATTCTGAAACTGGCGAACGCCGGCACTGACTACCCAAACATCCGTGTCGCCGCCGTCAACCTTCTGAAAGCAGAGCACGTCAATGACGTGGTCGCTGCCAGTTACGCCCGACTGATTGTCGATGAATACCAGGACTGCTCAATTCGCCAGCATGCGGTTGTCGCCAATGCGGCGCAAACCCTGCCAACCTGTGTTCTGGGCGACCCCATGCAGGCAATCTTTGGCTTCGGCAGTGACCCACTTGCCGATTGGGACAAGAACGTATGCAAGTATTTTCCCGTTGTCGGGGAACTGGAAACCCCATGGCGTTGGATAAACGCCGGCAAGGAAGACTTCGGACACTGGCTTTTGGATGTGCGCAAAAATCTCCTGAACGGCGAAGCGATTGACCTGACGACCGCACCTGAAGAAGTCAGCTGGGTTCATCTGGACGGGACGGAGGACATGGCGAGGCAAATGCTGGCAGCGCGCACTGCACCTCCGACAGCAGACGGTCGCGTCCTAATCATCGGACGCAGCACTAGCCCACAAAGCCAACGGGATATGGCAAGCCGCACACCTGGTGCTGTGACTGTTGAAAACGTCGATCTTCGTGATTTCGTCGACTTCGCAAAGCGCTTCGACATTACTGCTGCCGACGCCTTCTCCAAGCTCGCTGCTTTCGCGGGTGACGTCATGACCAATGTCGGCGCACCCGACTTAATCACTCGCGTCGGATCACTACAACGGGGCACCGCACGCAAAGCGCCGACAGACACCGAACAAGCGGCCCTCGCCTTCTGTGCCGCCCCCACCCCCAAGTCAGCAGCCAACTTGCTGATTGAGATCAACAAGGAAGGTGGTGTCAGGCTACATCGCCCTGCCGTTCTTCGTGCCTGTATGAAAGCGCTGGAGCAATGCGACGGCACCGAAGGGAACACCTTTTACGACGCAGCTGTCCGAATTCGCGAACAAAACCGCCTTATCGGGCGGCCATTGGCGAAACGCTCCGTCGGCAGCACTCTGCTGCTCAAAGGCCTGGAAGCCGATGTCTGCGTAATCCTTGAAGCCCACGACCTCAATGCAAAGAACCTTTATGTCGCAATGACTCGCGGATCGGCCAAGTTGGTACTGTGTTCTAGGTCGAGCCAAATGCAGTCTTAAACTTTTACGGGGTTGCTGCCGACCTGGGACCTATATCTTTCCAACCTTGCTGGATCACATCCGATCCAACAGCGGGAATAGGCAGCACTTTCGGCATTAAGATTCTCCACCTCATTATCTTTGGCCAAAAAAGCTACCGTAGGCTTGCTCACCTAGAATGACCGCTTGAGTGACTTTGCGGAGCGAAACCCGACTATCCGCTCACGGCCCATTTCAGTCATTCCTCAATGCCGGAGAGCCTGGCGAATGACACACGCCTCAGAAGGCCCTCCGAACACTCACATCAGCCCCGGAAATAGTTTCCAGCACCTCCCTGCCCTCAAGCTTGTGCCTATGCATCAGGGCGTCGACGAGCGCTTGATGTGCTGGTTCGCTCTCCTCCAAGATTGCGCGGGCGTCTTCATAGGCCTTGTCGAGCGTTGCCTCGACACGTCGGCGCAGAGATTGATCGGTAAACAAGACTTCGCGGACCTGCTTCGATCCGCTCGGGACAAGGTGAACAAGGCTGTCGCCAAAACCGAGGCTAGCTTCCATCTCCGTTGCGATCTGCGTGGCGAACGCCAGGTCAGACCCCATGGAGCCACCGCCCCCGTCGGCTATCTCGCCGAAAACAAGTTCCTCCGCGGCGAGACCCGCCAGATGCACCATCAGTTGGGCCTCATAATCGCGGCGTGTCCTGCCCTTGATCGCGGATTTTCTGACTTCCAGATAACCAACCTGGCGCTGTGTTCCTTGCATTGCGAGGTCCGGCTCGATCTTCAGTCGAAGGATCTCACCGTCACCGACTTTGGCCTGGACGATCGCATGTCCTGCCTCATGGACGGCAATACGTCTGAGATCCTCCTGGCTGAAGGCAATCCGGCCTGGAAGTCTGGACACAAGATCATCACGTCGTAGGTCCCGCTTTTCCTTTCGTGCCGTCCGGCGGGCGTCGCGCACCAACTTTTCAATGTCCGCTCCCGAATGACCTTCGAGACGGCCCGCAATGGCTGAAAGGTCTTCGCCGTCCATTGCGCCTTTCAGATGCCAGCGCAGGATCTGTTCACGGGCCGGACGATCGGGCAGGGATATACGGATCGTCTGTTCCAGACGTCCAGGCCTCAGGAAAGCCGGATCAACAAGCTCCGGATAATTGCAGGCTGCTACGACAACGATGCCTTCCCGCCCTTCAACGCCATCGAGACACTCGAGCAATCCGTTGATCTTCTCGACGACATAGAGCGCATTGTCGCCTTGGGCGAACCTGCGATCTCCGACGGAGTCGAACTCATCAAGAAACAGGATGCACGGTGCCGTCTTTCGAGCCTCCGCGAATGTCTTCCGCATGGCCTTCAGGAGATCACCCAGATGACCGGCCGCTTGCCACTGCGCAAGAGAAGAAGCCACAAGCTCGACGCCGCAACTTTTCGCCAATGCCTTCGCGTACGTGGTTTTGCCGGTTCCGGGAGGTCCTGCCAGAAGCACACCGCGATTGACATCCGACCAGGGCAGCTTTCCGGTCCGCCACTCCTCCAGATCCGCGGCAAGTTCCGTACCCCACTCCCCGGCCTTACCAAGCCCTGCAAGGGTGTCGAGAGAGAGCCCCTCATTGATCAGACGGCTGTCAGCTTTGCACGGATCACTCGCGATCGCGTTCAACACCTTGCGCCAAGACTTGCCCCTGGATCCGACCATAGTCAGGTCGAACAAGCTGAACTCCGTCAGTTGCTCGGCCTCCTCCAGGCTGATATTGACACCGGCACAGTAAGAAAAAGCAGCTCGGATGTGTCGCGCCGTCGGCTTTTCCAGATGAACGACCGCGTCCGCAATTTTCCTAAATAGATTGGGCAGGTCTTCTTCGTCTTCCACGACCGCAAAGATGGCCTTCGTGCCCTTTAAGGCAAACAGGAACTCCTGTTCGGTTTTTTCAAGCTCTCTGGACTTTCTGGAGCCGGCCGGTTTGCACTCAAGAAAAACCGGTAGCGGGTCCGATTGCCGGTTTCTCAATACCCCCAAATCCGGCAGACGCAGAATAGTCAGTGCGTCCTGAATTTCATCGACCGGCGGTTTTTCACCGGCGACAATACCAATCACTGGCGGGTGCCAAAGCTTCATCTCCGGCACCGAGCGTAGTGCACGGCGGACGATGCATTGCGTAAGGAACTGCTCGAATCCCGGTTTCTTTTGCTGAAAATAGTGGCGTAGGACGTCGGACATACAGGTACTTTCTTGAAAAGCCACAACGGATGGTTTTGGGGTCAACGGGAAGCGTGCTCCCGTAGGCGATAACGGCGAGACAACGTTCTCTCGGCACCGATGTCCCTCGGCAGCAGTTCCGCTGCCTTTGGATCTTCCAGGTTTTCGACGAACACAGACAAAACTCTCCTGTTTCCGCCGAAGGTTTTCCAGGCGGGAGTGAATATTCATGGTGATGATCGGGTGTTGGCCTTTCCGGTTTCGTCCGGTGTCAGGCCCGTTTTTGCGTCACTGCGTTCTCGCGTGAATCGCGCTTGTCGTGCCCCAATTTGCTGTTTCTGGACCCGACGTGACCGGTCTAGGTTCCGACGCTTTGCATCTGACGGCCCTGGCGCCGAAGCGGAAGAACGGACAAACACTCGGCAAGTGAAGGCCGTGCGCTGGCGACCTCAGTGGATGTCTCGAAGCGACCTTCGGGGCAAGGGGTGATTTTCTCCACCTGCCTTTCGGTGTCCACCGGTGCGGAAGTGTTGCCAATCGCTGCCAGCAGGCGCGGAGCCATACGAGCAGCGATGCTGGACTCCAGATACGCGGACATCGCTTCGACCCGGCTGGCGATCGGTAGTCCGAAATATGCATCGACCGTTTGGCGCGTCACCTTTTTCCGGGCAACGATCCCGGAGCGGCCGTACCAGTCGACGAGGACTTTTTTCACGGACAACACCGGAAGTCCCTTTCGAAGCGTCATGTTCTTCAACATCAAGCCGGCGGCGGTCAGGTCTTTGCGAGCGTCTCGTGCATCCCGCCCTCCCTGAGCGCCGCCCCCACGCTTCACCGAAATGACATGCAAGTCGCCGGTTTGATGATCGAAGACCAGGATGTCGATGACCACGCGCTTTCCGTGGGACCCGCCGATTGGCAGGTTCAGATTGTCAAGTTTGTCGAGTTGATTGCTCTCAACCAGGGACATCGCTTCCTTGGAAACCGTCAACGCGACCTGGGTCTGTACCTCATACCTGTCACCTGCTTCGGCGAAGGCGTGCGCAATAGCTTTCTCGAGTAAAAGCCCGTGACGCTTCGGCAGGCTGTCGAGCGGTCCCCTCACCTGGGTCAAAGTGTTTCCGAGGAGTTCGTCTGGGCAGTAGTTCTTGTCGAAGCACTCCTGCAACGCGGCATCGACCGCATCGCGGAGTTCAATAGGGAGATGTGCGGTTTCAGGTGCATAAGCACTCTTAACGTCGTGATTGGTGGTGGGAATTGGGAATTGCTTGTGCATAGGCTTCCTTTCGAGTTGTTCGGATGCTGATAAAATGCACAAAATGACCCGAGTGAACAGAATTGATTCGATTTACGGTTAATTGATGATAAATCCGAAGCAATGCCGGGCGGCCCGGGCTTGGCTGGGCTGGTCTCAGGATGACTTGGCAGACAAGGCTGAGTGCGCGCGCCGGACCATTGCCGCGTTCGAACAAGAAAAGTCGGTGCCATTCGATAGGACATTGCGCGACATCCAAAAATCCCTTGAAGACGCGGGGATCACCTTCCTCATGGATGGCGCAAGGGGAATTGGATTGCGAGAAGGTTAGGAAAACTCAGGGGACGACTAAGACGCATTGCCCGAAACCTGACTTGAAGCGGGATGCATGACCGGCAACTCGACACGACCTGTCTCAAGTTACGCTCTTTCGATTCATCTATCCATTTTTGCGATTCAGTTTGCTCGTTTCGAGATTCATGCGGGAACGGCGTGGCATGAATTTTCAACCTGAATCGGACCCCCAGCCACGGCTGGTAACGTCAAGGCGACGCTAGGACGTCTAGCCGAATGTCACTGACCGGATTTGATTGACCGCCAAGTTGCCCTGATCCGTTTCAAATTGCGTTCTTTCGATTCAAGAAACGGTTAGGCGATTCAATTTCCTGGATTCGCAATTCATAAACACACGGCGTGATCCGGACACCGATTTCGACGGAACTCTGCACCATCGAGCACCAAAAGGCTGGCTCTCATGGCCAGATGGCGGGCGCTGGCGACTAACAATTTTAGGCAGGTATTGAAGTGCGGCAAGGTGGAAGAAATCCCAATCTGAAACAAAAGGCCTGAAATTCGTAAACGTAGGCGCAGATACTGATATTTATGATCTCAAGGATTCGCGCGGTGCCTTGCTGCCAAACCGATAAATTGCTTGCGAATCCTTGCGGCGTTGCCACCAGTGCGTTGCCGACGCGCCCGTCTCTGGCGTTTTCATCGTTGACACCGGAAAAATTGAATCCTTGAGCGAATCCTTTCACCCTTATTGCGCGCAAGGATTCGCAGACCTCAGATAATGCGTCTGCGATGGCGGAGAAACCTCTTAATAAATTGATTTTTATGTATTTACACCCGTTACAAACCCTTAAGGACGCCAGCCGGATTTCGTTGCAGGCACCATCCTTCTCATCTAGCGAATATCTGGAGGCACGACCTTGGCGTGCATGTGACATGATCAGATGAGGAGAGCAGATTTGGCGAACGAGGCGCAAACATTCGACATCGATGCTTTGGATGAGGACACCCGCAAGAGGCTCACAGCCTTAAACAGCAAGATCGAGCACCACAAGAAGCGAGACACCGAAGGAGCGTTCGAATTGGGAGAATGCTTCGATGAGGTAGCCGAGGTCGTCGGAAACGACAAAGACTGCGAAACCTGGCTCGAAGGTCAGTTTGGCTATACCGACCGGCACACCCGAAACTACAGATCGCTCCGTCGCCTGAAGGCTTTCAAGAAACGCTGCATAAACGCAGCCATCCTGCCTACCGCTCTTTTCAAGATGGCTCATGCGGATAAAAGCTGCGTCGAAGCGGTCCTGGCCGAATTCGAGGCTGGACGGAAGCTGCGCGTCGAGGACGTCACCCGGATCCTCAAGGGAAACGACGCCGAGTCGGATGGCGTCATGGAAAGGCCCGTCGAGGACATCCCCGGAATGAAGGGCTTCGAGAAGTACGCCTTTCATGAAGTGAAAAACCGCTCCGAACGGTTGAAGGAGCTCATGCTTCACATTCTGACGTCTGTGATCGAGGCCTACGAGCCGAAGCTCCGCGGGCGCGCCCTGGTGAAAAAGCTCCTACGGGAGAATGTTCGCCTTCAGGCTGAAGAAACCTACGAAATTCTTAAGACCACCATCGGCTCTTTTCAGCGTGATGAACAACGGCAAAATGCGATGGGGCACCTCAATCTTGAAACGCCAACGAACGATGGTGGCTGGAGCAAAGTCCTGCCGACATTGTGGTCACTGAGGTACTTTGAAAACGTTTCGTCGGCCGACGCCCCGGAATTCCTCAAGGATAAAGCCATTCCGCAACTCCAATGGGCCCTTGGTCTGAGCGACGCGCAGATCCAGGATCTCTTTAAAAAAGCTGATGAGAAAAACAATTCGAAGCAGGTGGTGAAAAAAGAAAAGCCTGCAAGAGCAGCGACAAAGGAGACAGACTCTCCTGCGTCAAGTTCCAACGATACGCGCAAGGACCATTCCGGCGATGCGCCCATTGCCCGCCACGATTTCAAGTTGCCGGATTTCATGATGCGGGGTGCAGTGAAGGTTGCGACGTCAACTGCCGACAAGGAAGATGCGGCCTAGAACACGGCAGCCTTTGGCTCATCGATTATTCGCTGGGAGCACCGCGGAAATAATTTCCGCGCTTCCGCTCCTCCTTGTATCCACCATGTTTGGAAGAATGATGATGCCGCCTCGCGCTTCACTCAAACAACGTCAGGCAAAGAAGGCCGAGCGTCAGCGCGAATATCGCCAACGGCAGAAGGACGCCAGACGCCCTTCGCGTGATGATATCGCAACAACAACATTTCATCTGATTGTTCAGGAGACCGCTCGAGTCGGAAACTGGAGTACCTTCAACAAAATATTGGATCTCGTTATCGACAGACTGGTCGAGCGCGGGTTCGACAAAGTGGCAACGGAAAAGGCAATCGATGACTTGGTTGAGAGGTACGAGAACGGCTGGGAATTTCAGCGCAAGCCGGACTTCGAAAACGATTCCGAAGTATAACGGCGTTCCCACAGTTTGTAGCTCGTCCCCACGTTACTACCTGGAACGCCGTACCCATGTGAATCGCATTTTTCTGAATCTGCATTCGGGTCGAACGAAGGGCTTATGTTCGTTCATGGTAGCGCTTTCGATGGTTGAATCGTGCAGGCTATCCGCCGCCTCCCCAACCATTTTCGTCGCCTTTGGCTGCCAGATCATTGGCGTGTTGAGCCCATGCCTTGGCAACTCGAGCTTTCGAGAGCACAATCGAGCAAGGCGCTCTGCAAAACTGGGGAGATTTCTTCATATGGGCAATGAACCAGTTCCGGAAAAACCCAAGGTCAATCTTACCCCTTCGAGCTCCAGGCAACGGGCAAGCTCCGGGGCAGAGAGCGGCAAAGAAACGGTTCAATGGCTCGACAAATTCACCGAGCGAATGGTCCTTCCGGGGGAACATGAAGAAGCGTTTTTTGCACGTCGTCGCGAACTCAAACTCGGCGTCGGCCTCGACGAAAACGGAAACCTCGTTCAAGCGGTTGAGACGCCGAAAAAGTGAAAGGGCGACGCAAATAGAAAAGCTTCACAACAACGAGATCGTAAACCGGGTCTCAGACTGACATGTTCAGTGCGGCATCGTCCGGCGGGCGGCCACGAGGGCAATTGATGTCCTGGTTGAACGACACATGTATGGATCGGATTTCCAGTCGCGACGGTCATCAGATGACGTCATCGATGAATAACGCCGTTCCCCTTTCATGTACGTCGTCCCCCGTTACACCCTGGAACGGCGTGATCGGTTGAATCGAAATTTTCGAAAACAGCGATCAGGTTGAATAAATCGCCAAAAGTCCACTTAATGTGGCGCTTTCGGTGACTGCATCGTGCGGTACCAGAACATACCGCCAAGGTTTACCGTCGCCCTCAGGGGCAAATTCATTGGCGTGCTTTACCCACTCTTTAGCAGCCCGGGCTTTGGAGAGAACGATCGGATCAGTCTGCCGCTTCGACACCTCCTCCACCGGATACCCCCGCTCGGTGATCTACGCCACCCCATCCCGTTTGATTTCGTCGCTGAAGTTGGATTTGCCCATCATGGCCTCCTTGCTTCTAAATTAGGGAAGAAGGCGCGTATGAACAAAGGGGCTATTCACTCCAAGCAGACTCTGATTCGCCGATTACGCTCGCTGAGCATCGGCGAATCCTTTTTGTGTTGTCGTAGCATTAATTTCATACTACCATATCAATCCAAGAAATAGAATGGCAACCTTTAATTGCGTAAATCTCTAGCTTATATTCGCAAGTCTTAAACTGGCCGCTCGTGCTTCACGCACACGTCCTGATGTGATTTCTTTTTGATCGCATACGTAGTTTTGGAGTTTCTGCCTGTCGGAGTATTTTCATGAACGATGTGAGTTTTCTTGGGACATTTCGCGTCGGGACAGGCTCTAACGCGCGATGTGCGGGAAGCGGTGTTGCCGGCCGAGAAACCATTGCCTATTTATTTCAAAATCCGAACCATATGTTCGACCGCGAGGTCATTACACAACGCTTCTGGTCGGATGAGGATCGCGAAAATTCAAAACCCGCATTGAATAATGTTGCCTCGCGCCTGCGCAGAGCGCTCGAAAAATCAAAGATCAAGTCGGTCGTTCTGCGCGCGGACAAATGGAGCATCGGCATCTATTTGGAAGACGAAGAGCTGACGGACACGCGTGCCCTGTCGCTCGCGTTGCGCCAGCTTCAACTGGGCGAAGGCGATCCCCAGGAATTGTACAGGCGGATCCAAGACCTTTACCGCGGCGAATTCCTGCCCGGACACAGCAACTGCTGGACGATGATCGAACGCGAACGCATGTTGTCCATCTATGTGCGCGCCATGCTGCTCGTCACGGAACGGCTGTTCCGGGAAAAAGCGTACAATGAGGCGACAGATTGTTGCCGGGCCATTCTCGCACATGATCCCTTAAGGGAATCCGTTCATCGCAGACTGATGCTCCTGCAGGTCCTGCGCGGTGAAGGCGGCAAGATGTGCCAGCATTATTCGAACTTCAAAAACACCTTGCGCGCGGAATGCTGCGCCGCCCCGACCTGGCGGACCCAATCGCTGTTCGCGGTGCTGAGCAAGGAACCCAGCCGGTCTCAGCTTGAAAGCATTGTGAACGGCGAGATCTCGGTCGACTGAGCCTCTGCAAACAACCAGCCGGTGCAAAGGCATGCCCTCTTCCGGCCTCACTGACTGACAGGATACCAATCCGGGGCCCCGCCCCACGCTTCATTTCCAGCGCAATTGACCACAGTTTGGCTTGTGCATGACGAAGCGGTGTCTGATCCGGCATTGTGGAATCAGCGTATAATCTTCAGATAAACCCGGCACCTGCCCCGTCCGAGCGTCTCTATGGGTTCAGCCAGGTCCTTGCGGCCGCCGACTGTGAGTAAAATGACAGCAAACTGATAGCCTGATGTCAGTGCGGGGCAACGGCTTTGTGAGCAAAGCCCGCTTCAAACGGGTGTCTTCCGTACGCTCTTCTTTCTTTTGGATAGTATGCTTCCGCCAGCGCAATTCATGAGTGCGTCCGGAGACGCCGATTACCCTTTCGAAAACTCAGTTGAGTGGAGTTGTTCGTAAGATGGGTGATCGTAACACCGTGCTGAGAACCGAGTTGATCATACGCGCCTGGTGCGATGAAGATAAGCTCAAGGACGAAACGATCAGCGGGTCAATTACCACGCTGAACGGAGACAACGAAGCGCAGTTTGTCGGGCTGTCCCAGCTTTTCACGCGTCTTAGCGCCTTGCTGCGGCAATTGCTTGGGCCGGAGCAGCCGTCATGAGGATCGGCTCGCTTTCCTCTCCTATGTCCGGCTCGGCTAAGAGCTGGCGGTCTTCCTTGTGGCGCGTTCTCAAACTGCCGCCGGAAATGGCGTCCCTGGACAGGTTAAAGTCGGGATCTTTTGATCAGAACCGGTTCAAACAGCTTGAAGCGATCACATCGACCTTCGTCCGTGGCTACAACCTGATGTTCGACCGGGGCGCCGTGGTCAACCTCACCACTGCTTTCCGCGACACCCCCGCGGAGCGGCGCGGGTTTCTGGTGGAAGGCGCTGCAATGGGGGCCTGCATCCGGGACGGATTGTCCTTAAGGCGCAGCCATCTCGACAGCTTGTACCGGGAATATGGCGGCGAATTTCAATATCTCATTCAGGTTGGCACCGGCTGGGCTCTTGCACGCATGCCCTGGCTGGGAGGCCACATCAAGCGGCGGCTGCCCTTGTTTCACTTTTCGCTCACTCTTGACGGACAGGGATTCCACGACACTTTCTTTCACCCTGAACGCCTGACCGATGGAGATTTGCGCGAGACCCGCGGCAAGGCCTTGAAAGCATATGACCAGGGGATCGGGCGCGCACTCTGGTTTGTGTCCCTGTGCCGCGTCGACCAGGTGTCAGACATCGTGTCCGGATTTTCCGGAGACCGCCATAACGACCTCCTCTCCGGTCTGGGACTGGCCCTGACATATACCGGCGTCGCCTCGCCTGCGGACTGCTCCCGGCTGCTTGACCGCTTTCCCGAGCATCGGGGCGCGATCGCGCAGGGCGCGGCCTTTGCCGCCACAGCGCATGTCGAGGCGGCAACCGGCAACGAGGACAGCGAACGTGTCTGCGCCGCCCTCGCCGGCCTTCCGGCACAAGCCTGCGCCGAGATTGTCACACGCCAGCGCCCGGCGGCCTCGCCGGCAACAAAGGCCAACGGGCTCCATCTCTACGAGGCTTGGCGGCGATCCGTCCAGCAGACGCTCATCTCCCAGCCGCAACATGAACTTCTGCGAGCACCATCATGAACCGTACCCTTTTTGCCGCGGCGATCATTCCCGCCTCCTTTCTGGGCATGGCTGTTTTGTCCGCGCATGCTCCTTTTCCGGACATAGAGGACTTTGCCTTCGAGCGGCACGAGCTTCCGTCTCTTGGACAGAACGAGAGGTCTATCCGGTACGTAAACCCCGGGTTTGAAAGCATCAGCGCCTGGATTTCCTCGGTCGGCGCGGCGGTCGCCCTGTTCGATCATGACGGCGACGGCCTGCACAATGACTACTGCCTCGTGGATCCCCGGTATGACAGCGTAACTGTTGGCCCCGTCCCGACGACCGGTGACCGCTTTTCCCCCTTCGCGATCCGGTGGTCGGACAGAACAATTGCCGCCAACAGTGTCGCGCCCATGGGCTGTCTTCCGATAGATGCTGACCAGGATGGCCGGATGGACCTCGTCGTTTATTATTGGGGGCGCGGCCCCTCGCTCCATCTGGCGTCCGGAGGCTTCGAGCCCCGGCAGCTTCTGGCCGAACCCGAAATCTGGAACACCAACGCGGCCACGGTTGCCGACGTGAATGGCGATGGCCAGAACGACCTGCTGTTCGGAAACTATTTTCCGGACGGCATGCATATCCTTGGCCGAACCGGCGCCGTCCACATGCAGCGCTCCATGAGCCGCGCCCGCAATGCCGGGCGCAACAGGCTGTTTCTTGGGCGCGTGACGGCAGACCCGGCGGAGCCCTTGTTCGACGATGCCAGTTCCGCCTTGTATGACGCGGTTCCAAATGGCTGGACCTTGGGGATCGGCGCCGCCGATATCGACGACGACGGCTACCCGGAACTCTTCATCTCCAATGATTTCGGCCCGGATCAGTTGCTGCACAACCGGACCGGCTCAGGAACGCTCAGCTTCCTGCCGGTCACGGGCCGCAGAGGCCTGACGGACAGCCGCTCGCGCGTTGTCGGCCGGGACAGCTTCAAGGGCATGGGCGTTGATTTCGCCGACCTCGACCGGGACGGCAACCTGGATTTTTATGTCAGCAACATTGCGGAAGATTACGCCCTCATGGAAAGCCATCTCCTGTTCAAAGGCACAGGTGATGCGGCCGCGTTTGCCAAGGGTTATGCACCCTTCAAGGAAGTCAGCGGTCCGTTGGGCCTTGCCCGCAGCGCATGGAGCTGGGACGCGAGAATAGCAGATTTCAACAATGACGGTGTTCCCGAGCTGCTCCAGGCGACTGGCTTCGTCAAAGGCACGATCGACCGCTGGCCCGAATTGCATGAAATCGCAATGGCAAACGACGAATTGCTGCAGTTCCCGGCGGTCTGGCCGAAAGTCAAGTTGGGAGACGATCTGTCCGGAGACCGCGCCGACGCGTTTTTCGTGGCCGGTACGGGCGGACGTTACGTGGACGTCGCCAATCATCTCGATTTTCTACCCGCTACGGTTTCACGGGGCATCGCCATTGGCGATGTCGACGGAGACGGCGATCCGGACGCCTTGATCGCACGCCAGTGGATGCCGTCGGTCCTGTTGTTGAACAAAACGCCCACGGCGGCGGACGGCGTCACGTTCGATCTGCGGCAGGAAAACCCGGATGGCAGCACCCGACCGGCGATCGGGGCCGTCGTTCGTCTCTATTCGCGAGATGGCACGCCAATGGGCATCGAGACCGTGTCCGGAGGCGAAGGCCATTCGGGAAAAAGCGCTCCGGAAGTCCATTTCGGCCTTGGGAAATGGTCTGAAAGCGCTGGTTTGTTTGCTGAAATCTCGTGGCGCGACCGGCGTGGCCATCACCGTCAATCCGTCACCGTCAATTCCGGCAGAAACCGGCTGGTGCTCCGACCGGCTGTCTCTTCAACCGTCCAGTCGCAGGTGAAATAGATGACCCTCAAAGCACATGCATCGCCTCTTCCTGCACCCGCCCCCGTGTCCTGGAACGACAAAAGACTGGCGGGGCTCAGCCGGTTTGCGGTGGCCATTACCGTGCTCAATATTCTCGGCCATTTCTGGCTTGGTTTCGAGCAGTCCTGGGCCACGCCCTTCGTCGCGCTCGGGGCCGCCTATGGCACCGAACTGTTCCTGGAGTGGCTTTCCGCACGCGATGAAAAACGCAGGCCGGCCTTCGTCGGCGAACGTCTGGCACCGGTCAAGTTTCTCCTGTCTGCACATGTCACGGCCCTGGCGGTTGCCATGCTGCTCATGCCCCATGAGCAGCTCTGGGTCATCGCTTTCGCGGCATCACTGGCGATTGCCTCAAAGCGGCTGTTCCGCGTCAGGATCGGCAAGGCAAACCGGCATTTTCTCAATCCGTCAAATTTCGGCATCACGGCAGTGCTGCTGCTTTTCCCCGCGGTCGGCATCGCCCCGCCCTATCAGTTTTCGGAAGGCACCTATGGCGCGCTCGACGTGCTTTTGCCGCTCATCATCATCTGTACGGGAACCCTGTTGAACACCAAGCTGACAGGACGCATGCCCCTGATTGCGGCATGGGTTGCCGGTTTCGCGGTCCAGGCCGTGCTGCGCGGTCTTTTTACGGACGCGCCCATTCTCGCCGGCCTCGCCCCCATGACCGGCTTCGCCTTCATCCTGTTCACCTTCTACATGGTGACGGATCCCGCGACGACGCCCAACAACACACACAACCAGGTGATTTTCGGGCTTGCGGTTGCGGCGCTTTACGCTGTGCTGCTTCAGTTCCACATCGTCTTTGGCATGTTCTACGCCCTGACCCTGGTGACCATGAGCCGCGGTCTCTGGTTCGGTGTCATTTGTCCGCTCATCAAGGCGCGGCGCCAGCCCGATGAAAGTCTGGAGCCCGCGGAATGAACAAGCGGGTCGCCATAGTCTCTCTGGCTTGCCGTTTCGCGGAGGCGACGCAGCCCGATGCTCTGTGGCGCAACGTCCTGGAGGGCCGAAGATCCTTCCGTCAGATCCCACCCGAGCGCCTGGCACTTGTGGAGTATGTTCCAGACAGGATCGGACCGTTCGATGCCATCGACAAGGTTCCCGCCGGACTCATTTCCGATTGGGAGTTCAGGCGCGACCGGTTCCGTGTCCCCAAATCTACCTTTGAAGCCGCCGATCTCGCGCATTGGCTGGCGCTAGAGACGGCGGTCGAGGCCGTTAACACCGTTGGAGGCGCCGGCGCCTTAAGCGGGCTGCGCACGGCTGTCATTCTGGGCAACACGCTCACCGGAGAATTCTCCCGGTCGGCCCAGTTGCGCCTGCGGCTGCCTTATCTGCAGCGCCATTTGCAAAACGCGCTGTCTGCAGCTGGCCTTTCGTCTTCTCAGGTCAGCACGGTTCAGGACGCTTTCAGCTCTCGGGTCCGGCAGGACTTTCCGGACCCGAACGAAGAAACCCTTGCCGGTGCCTTGGCGAACACGATCGCAGGAAGGATCGCGAACTATCTCGATCTTGACGGCGGTGCATGGACGGTCGACGGCGCCTGCGCCTCCTCCCTGCTCGCGATTGCCGATGGTTGCGGTCGCATCGCCGACGGGTCAACCGATCTGGCGATTGTCGGCGGTGTCGACCTGAGCCTCGATCCGTTTGAGCTTGTCGGATTTTCCCGGACAGGCGCCTTGGCTAAAACCGAAATGCGCGTTTTCGACAAACGCGCTGCGGGTTTTTGGCCCGGTGAAGGCTGCGGCATCGCCGTGATTGCAAGTGAAAGCGCTGCAGCCCTCCTAAAGGCTGATCCGCTTGCCTGGATTGCCGGGTGGGGCGTTTCCACCGATGGTGCTGGCGGGCTGACCCGGCCGGGAGCCGAAGGCCAGATCCGGGCCATCGAACGCGCCTGGACAATGGCGGGTGCCGCTCCCCGGAGCGCGGGTTATTTCGAGGCGCATGGCACGGGCACGGTGGTCGGCGACGCGACCGAAATACGCGCGTTGGCCGATGCCATAGGCACGGACGGGCTGTCGGTTCCCGTCGGTTCGATCAAGGCGAATATCGGCCATTGCAAGGCGGCTGCCGGCATTGCCGGCCTGATCAAGACCGTGAAAGCGCTTGAGAGCGGGATTGTGCCGCCGCATGTCAGCTGTGACGAGCCCAACGAAATTTTCGCCGGCACCGGCCACCGTCTGAAGCCTGCGCGCGCGGATCTTTTCCCTGAAGGCAAACGACTGGCGGGTGTCTCGGCATTCGGGTTTGGCGGCATCAATGCGCATGTGGTCGTTTGCGCGGATCAAACGCCTGCCACCGCCGCGATCCCCTCGCAGCCCTGCGCCCAGTCGAGCGAATTGTTTGTGTTTGCAGCAGACAGTCTCGAGGCGCTCCAAACCAAGCTGAAAACGCTCGCCGACCGGACCCCGGCATTCAGTCTCGCCGAGATTTCCGAAGCTGCCGCAGATTGTGCGGCCGCAACGCGTGCGGGCGGCCGGTTCCGTGCAGGCTTTGTCGCGTCGACACCGAGCGGCCTCCATTTAGCCCTGAAACGGGAGCTGGAGCGCGTCCACGCACCCGTGCCGGAGACGCCCCGGATCGGCTTTCTGTTTCCGGGCCAGGCCGCACCGGCCCGGGGGGACCTCGGGAGTTGGACCCGGCGCTTCGGCATCGAACAAGCCGACCAGGTGGAAAGGCCAGCCGAAGGCGCGCAGGAAACGCAATGGGCGCAGCCCTTGATCCTGTCCTCCAGCCTGATCGGACTTGACCTGATGGCCCGTGTAGGCGTTTCGGCCACACTGGCAGCAGGGCATTCTCTCGGTGAGTTCGCGGCACTTTCTTGGGCGGGCGCCTTGTCGCCAGGCGACGCGCTCAACCTTGTCATGGAGCGCGGAATGCTCATGGTGGAGCATGGCCGGCCGGGCGGGGCAATGATGCGCCTGCCGCTGTCGGTCGGCGAAATCAAGCAAATTGGTTTGCCGGAGAAGCTTGAAATTGCCTGTCTCAACGGTGAGCGCGAAACCGTTGTCGCAGGTCCGGCCACTGCAATTGAGAGATGGTCCGCGCGGCTACGCGCAGACGGCGTATCGGCGACGGCGCTCAAAGTGTCGCACGCCTTTCATACTTCGGCGATGTCTGGCGCCAAGGCGCCATTTGAAAAGGTTCTCAAAAGAGCTGACTTTGCACCGCTCAAACGCACAGTCCTCTCCACGGTCACCGGCTCGGCACTCGATCCCACACCAGATCTTCCGGCCCTCTTGACCAGTCAACTAACCGCACCGGTGAAGTTTTCAGAAGCCCTGGCAGAACTCTCCCAAAACTGCGACCTTCTGATTGAAATCGGTCCAGGCCAAGGGCTGGCGCGGCTGGCTGATGCGGCTGGCACGCCGGCTGCCTCCTTGGATGTCGGGTCCAGCAAACTCGACCCGCTGTTAATGGCCCTTGCCCTTTGCTGGGAAGCTGGCGCCGGTCTCAATCTTGACCTGCTGTTCTCCGACAGGCCCTTGCGGCCGCTCGGCGAGGCGCCGCGCCTTCTGGCAAATCCCTGCGGCGCCAAACCGGGGTCCGACCACCTGTCCTCCCCGGCCCAAAAGCTGTCACAGCGGATCGATCTCGAGATGTATTCCGCGCCGTCCGGCGCCGCTGGTCAGGTCTCCGGCAACGCTGTTTCAACGCTTGAAACGGTACGCGCCGCCGTCTGCGAGGCCTTGAGCTTGCCCGCCGAGTGTGTCCCGGCGGACGCGCGGCTTCTGGATGACCTTCATCTTAATTCCTTGTCGGTCGGGCGCATAGTTCAGCAAAGCGCCGCCGCCCTTGGGCTCAGCACCCCGGCCATCGCGACCGATCTGAGCGGCGAGACAGTTGAAGGCCTGGCCAGTTTTCTCGATGAAATCGCGGAACATGGCCCGGCCCTATCCACTGACCGGGACGTGGTCGAAGGTGTCGCGCCCTGGATTGCCGACTTTGCACGTGTCTGGGAACCGGTGCTCGGGATCGAAGCTGATGCGTCAGCTCAACGGTCCTGGCGGTGCTACGGACCAGAACCGGTCGGGCTCAATCTGAAGACCGACGCGGACAGTGGTCTTGTCTCTGTTCTGGACTTAACCGGATCACGCGAGGCGGCAAAGGCGCTCTTCGATCGGGTCAAGTCGGCCCGCGCGGATGGGGTCCAGCGCATTGCGCTCCTGCACAAGGGGCTTGCTCTGTCCGGCTTTGCACGCTCACTTATAAAAGACGGCGTTTTCAAGAGCGTCGCCTGTGTCGATCTCCAAGGTCTTGGTCCGGAAAGAACCTTGGCAGCTCTGCTTGATACGATCCCCGAGGGTTACAGCGACCTTCGGATCGAAGATGGAAAGGTTGAGCGGTCTTGCCTTCAACGGGTTGACGCAGAACCGGGCGCACCGGACACGGGGCTTAACGCAACAGATGTGTTGTGTGTGAGCGGCGGCGCCAAGGGAATAGGCGCGGAATCCGCGCTCCATCTCGCCCGGCAGGCCAATACATCGCTTCTTCTGCTGGGGCGCAGTCCACCATCGGATCCCGAAGTTCAGGAAACACTCACACGCGCACGGGAACTTGGCCTGATCGCGGAGTATCTGAGTGTCGACCTGTCCGACCTGAACGCTCTGAGGGCAGCCCTTCGCACTTGCCCGTTGGCGGAGCGGGTGTCGGCGATATTGCACGCGGCCGGCGTCAACGAACCCAAGCAGTTTGACAAATTGGATCCGGCTGATCTGGACCAGGCCATGGCCGCCAAGGTGACCGGCCTGGAAAACCTGCTGACCGCCTTCCGGAAACACCCGATCCGGCTTGTTGTCGGCTTTGGCTCCATCATCGGTGAGATCGGCCTGGCGGGCGAAGCCCATTATGCGCTCGCAAACGGGCTCATGTCGGCCCGCCTGGAAGCCTGGGGCAAAGCAAGTAGCGTGCTGGTGCTTGCGCTTGACTGGTCCGTCTGGGCGGGTGCTGGCATGGGCGAACGTCTTGGCGCGGTCGAACGATTGGCGGCAAGCGGCGTTGAGGCCATTCCGCTGACCACCGCGTTGGAGCACTTGTCCACGCTCGTTGCCTCTGCCCGCACAGCTTCGGGCCGCAGGATCGTCACCGGCCGTTTCGGTCCGCCGGATGATGTGTCGATCATCGGGCCGCCTCTGCCGCTGGCGCGCTTTGCCGGCACCGTCAGACAGCACACGTCGGAGGTTGAGCTGGTGCTCGACACGGCGATTGCGCCGGGTGCCGACCCCTGGCTTTCCGACCACAAAGTCGACGGCACAGCCGTCGTGCCCGGCGTCATGTTGCTGGAAGCCATGGCGCAAGCAGCCAAAGCGCTCACCGGCCAGGACGTGACCGGATTTCGCGAGCTTGCCTTCCATTCCGCGATTCTACCGCCAGACGCCGGCCTGACCTTGCGGATCGCCGTTCTGCAGCAGACGCGGGGCACGGTGACAGCCGCGGTGCGGGCTTCGGATGACGGCTACCGGGTCGACCGCGCCAGCGCGACCATCGACTGCACGCCGCAGCCAGAGATTAACACCGCCTTCGAAATCAGCCCGGACATGGATATCGACGGCGCGCATATCTATGACGGCCTGTGTTTCAACACCGGCCGGTTCAAGAGAATTGCACGTCTTCAGCACCTGACCGCCTATGAACTTCGCGCCAGCTTCAGCGAACGCGATCCCCGTCCCTGGTTCGGTCCCTATGAAGCCCAGGACATGTGCCTTGGTGATCCAGCCACGCGCGACGCGGGCCTGCATGTCCTTCAAGCGTGCGTGCCTCAACGGCGTGTCCTGCCTGTTTCCGTCGAGCGTGTGACACTTGCCGATGCCAAAGCGGAACGGCACAGCGTTGAAGCCCGCGAAGTCTGGTCTGACGGGCAGAGGTTTGTTTTCGACATTCTGTGGCGCGACAGAACCGGCCGGCCGGTCGAACAATGGCATGCGGTCTGTTTCCAGTCCGTCGGTGACCGCAAGATCGACGATCTGCCCTATCAGCTGCTGCCGGCCGCCATGCAGCGCGCTGCGGACCTGTTCTGCAATCGCAAGGACATCCACGTCGCCATTTGTAATTCGATGGATCGCAAGCGCCGGCGCGAAAGGGTCCTCGACACGCTTCACGCGACAGCGGCCGGGAAGCGCGGCGACGGCATGCAGCTGATTGAAGGCTCCGACACCCTTTCGCTGTCCCACAACGGCTCCCTGACATTCGGTCTGCGCGGATCGGGTGTCCTGGCCTGCGATCTGGTTGTTACCACCAATGGCGTGCCGCCCGCGCTGTCGCCGGGCGACGGCCGTGTTCTGGACATGCTTGAAGGCTTGGACAGCCAGTTCGCGTCCGTCGTCACCTGGAGCGCACGGGAATGCGCCCGCAAGGGCGGCCTCCCCCCCGGACAGCCGCTGATCCCGCTCAAATCCCCCGCCCCTGGACTGACGGTGTTCCGGTGCGGACCGGCCAGGATCTTGTGCCAGCGACGCAAGGACAGCGGCTGCGCAGCCATTCTTTTGTCTCCCGGCACCCGCCGAACCTTGGAGGCCGTCCAATGAACGTCCACAGCCCTCAGAATTACTTTGTCTACCGGCACGTGATCTCGTTCGAAGAGACCAATGTCGTCGGCAATGTCTATTTTGCCCGCCATGTCGCCTGGCAAGGTGCCTGCCGGGAAATGTTCCTGCGGGCCCATGCACCGTCAACGCTGGATGAGATTGCGCGCGACCTGCGTCTCGTAACCGTCCGGGTTGCCTGCGACTACTACCAGGAACTTCAAGCCTTCGACGAAATCGAACTGAGGATGAGCCTCGCCAACCAGGCCGGCAACCGCATCGAACTGAATTTCGACTACCGGGTCTCCAGAGGGGATGGCTGGCTGCAATGTGCGCGCGGCCAACAGGAGATCCGGAGCATGCGTCAGCGAGAGGGGGCTCTTGTGCCCTGCTCTATCCCGCAAGGCATGGCCTCGGCACTTGTTGCCTTTGGACCCTCGTCTCCTCCGATCGCAACGCATTCCCTGGAACCCAGTGAAGTCTCCCATGGAGGGTAAAATGAGCTTAATGGAACAACTGAAAACAACCCCGAAAGCAGCACCGACAGACTACGCGGAACTCATTCTCGAGGAGTTGAACAATTACGTCTTTCCGAACGAAATCAGGGCACTCTACGCCCCTGAAATCTGGGCGGAAATCGAGGCCTCGGTCAAAGCCTTCAAGGACGCGTCTGGACGCTACAACACCAAGCGCCTGCGCCGCATTCTCATCAACGACAATCCGATCCTGGGAGAACGCGATGCCACCATCCGGGCGGACCAGGAAATCTGGGCCAAGGTGCGCAAGGCAAATCCGGATGTCGACTGGGTTGTGAACCGTATCCGCGACATGAAACCGGGCCGCGGACGAGTTTCGGCCCTGCTTGCCCTTCGCAAGCTGATCGACCGGGAACCGGACAAGGTCGAACGCGCACTGAATTCGCTTGCAACCGACACGCAACTTGCGGACACGGACCTGACCGAATGGGCACGGATCTCCCTTCAGGAAATCGCCCTTCAGCGTGGCGGAAACTCCGCCGAAGTCCTGGCGAATTCGGCTTCGGACCGGCCGGTGCACTACACGCCGGGACAGGTCTTCGATGTCACGATGCCGCTGTATTTCGAATGCCGCGCCATCACCAAGATCGGCCAGGTGGAAATCGAGACCCAGATTTCTCCGCTCTGGTTCACCGAAATCTTCGGCGATGCCATGGCCATGGTGAACGCGGCAACGTTCCAGAACGAACTGGTACTGGAAAAGCAGGTTGAGGGCCTCCATCCGGACGGTTCCATGCATTACGAGCATTTCCCGTTCGCCGGCGAGACGTCCGAGATCAGCCCGTCGGTTCACCGCCACAATTACTGGGCGTCCGTGCGCAGGCCGTTCTATGCCTCCGGCAAGGTGGAAGACGTTTCCAACAACCAGCCGGTCTATGCCGGCATGCCGATGACCTTCTTCCGCCTCGCCCATACGTTCACGCATGAGCGTTACGCGGTGGCAGGCCAGCCCATGCCGGAATCCGTGCGCGGCATCTTCTTTGGTTTCGGCCACACGGATCCGCTGAATCTGATCAAGAAGGCCGGCAACCTGGGCGTGGGCGATTTCCAGATCTCCCCGCGCATCAACCCGCACACCAATGAAGAAGCCAACACCATCTTCTTTGGAACCTTCTTCGGCAAGTTGCAGGGTTTGAAAGAAACCGGAGAAATCGCCTTGAACGCACGCAGCGTGCATTGCGATGCCAAAGGCCGACTGGACTATAACGGCGATGGCAGCATGGCGCCGGACCCGATCCGTCCCGACGATTGGGCCCAAGGTGGTTCCGGAAGCTGAACATGCTCGACTTCATTGCGACGGGCCCCGTTGGCGGGGCCCGGACGTCAGGCCTGCGGGACATTCTCCCGCAGGCGGACAAACCATTGGAACTCGCCCTGGCCCGCCGGGTGGTCCGCGCCTTCATCGAAAGGTTCCGGACCCAGATGGGAGAGCCCATGACGCTTCAGGACCTGGCGGAGGAAACAGGCTGTTCGACCTTCGGTGTCATCCGCGCGTTCCGCCGGCTCACCGGCGTCACACCGATGCGCTATCTCTCGATCCTGAGGCTTTACGAAGCCAAGAAGATGCTGTTGCAGTCGGATTTCAGCGTCATCCGCATCTGCTATGAAGTGGGGTACGAGAGCCTCGGCAGTTTCAATAATCGTTTCAAAGCCTTGACGGGCGTTACGCCGACGGGTCTGCGCGCCATCCGCGACACGCTGGATCCGGTCGACCTGCTGCCCAAATGCAGGCGCGACAACGCGGAAAACTTTCAAATTTGCGCGACGGTGCAATTCAAGGCCCGGGATTACTACGCCAAACTTGAGGACTTCCGCCTCAGCCCGACGATACAGCCGCCGGCATCCGGACGGATCATGGTTGCGTTTGCCGTGCCGTGGAGCAGCGACATCAACGCCCTTCTTCTCCCCGAGCAGGTCTTGCGCACAGATCCGATCGAAGGTCTGAACGCCAGCAAATGCACGCATGTGTCGCAACTCGACCTCCGGTCCTCGCATGAATTCGATCCGCCGGTGCTGCCGATCATCGCTTACGGACGGTGCAGCCAGATCGGACCGGCGGGCCATGAAACTGCCGGAGAAGGAGCAAGTCTTGTCCAATCTGTCCGGGTTTAATGTCTCAGAAGCCGAAGCGCGTCAGCAGGAGATCTATGCCGCTGCCGACAGCGAGATCTGGCGGCAGGCGGTTTACGAGCCGCTTCACGGAGGCTGGGACCTGGCCTGTATCGCTGGACGCCCGTTTTTGAATTTTATCATCAGCGACAGCGCGTTAGGCCCTCAGTCCAGCGTTTTGGAACTCGGCTCGGGCGCAGGTGCGGCCTGTGACTATCTCGCTAGCAGCAGCAATGCCGCCATTGTCGGGATCGAACGCAACGCTGCACAATGCGAGCGCGCCCGCGCGCGCAGATCCGACGTTCGCCCCGGCAGCCTGACATTTGTTTGCGCGGACGCAAGCAAATGGCGCGCGTCTTCGCCGAACTTCACCTGCGCCTACCTTCTGGATACGTTGTCGCTGGTCGATGATTGGGACGGCATGTTATCTGCGGCCCGTTCCGCCTTGCCGGAGGGACAGGCTCTCTATATCGCGGACCAGTGCGCGGGCGAAAACATCCAGGCCGACACCTTGCAACGAGCGTATCAACTCGACGGCTTCCTCGCACTCCGCCCGGCGGCCCATCTGCGGGAAGTCTTGAAAAATCAAAGATTTGGATCCGTTGAACAACGCGACGCCAACGCCGATGCCATTGCGGCTTTCAGCACCATGCAAGCCGCGCTCGGCCGTCTTTCGGCCACGCCCGCTTCAACGATCGATCCGGATGTTCTCGCGGCCTGGTCGGAACTGACCGACTTTTACCTCGCTGCGTTCAAGAACCGCGAGCTCGTTTACACCCGGACCAAGGCCTGGTGATCAGAGAGGTTCGAAGCCGTCTTCGGCGTCCCGCGGCAGCAGCTCCAGGAAACTGTAGACAGGGTTGAACTTGTCATGCGGGCCGAAATAGGCCATCGCGAAGCGCCTGATGGTTCCCTCGCCATCCAGAGTGAAAGTCGATGTGCCCGGAAGCATCCCGGCATCCTCTCCCTCGCGCCGGAAAAAGCCCATATCCTCGGTGAACGAGGTCTGCCCAGCATCTGCCATTTTGAACCGCCATTCGCGTTCCTTGCTGGCAGCTTTCTGGCGCTCGACCGGGTCATGATTGATCATGGCAACGGCCGTGACCTGTTCAAGCTGGCCAAGCAGGCCATTGAGACCGTCCGCCCACATGCTGCAATACCGGCACCCGGTCCCCATATTGTGGATCACGATGAGTTTCTTATGATCGCCGAAAAGCTGGCTTAGCCGTACGGGACCGTCCCAACCCTGAAATTCATGATCTGGAACGGCGGTGGCCTTCACTTCTGCCCGCAGCGACTGAATTTTCGCTTCCAATTGTCCGAGCTGGTCCTCAAGCCGGTAAAGCTCGTCAATCTTGCTGATCTGGTTCATGTCAGTCATCTCCTTCGCGAGTCTGGAGCACTGCCCGTTTCAACAGGCAAACACTTCAATCCTCTGAGACCAATGCTGCCCGACCAGACCGGCTGGTCAGAGGCCAGAACAAGATCTGGGCAATGCCTCAAAAGCGCTTCGACCGCGGACCGCACTTCGGCCCGTGCCAGCGTAACCCCAAGGCAGGCGTGAACACCATGACCGAAAGAAATGTGAGGATTGGGCGCGCGGGCAATGTCGAAGCGCCCGGGGTTGTCGAAGACGGCTTCGTCATGGTTTGCCGAACCGATCACCACACCCACCGGGCTGCCTTGCTCGATCACCTTGCCGCCGAGCAATGTTGTTTCCCTGGTAAACCGGAAGGTGATCTGCGAGGGCGAATTGAACCTGGCGAATTCTTCAATCGCCGGCCCGATCAACCCGGGAGTGTCCTTCAGACGGGCAAATTGATCCCGATGGGTGAGCAAAGCCTGAAGGCCGTTGCCAATCAGGTTGACGGTGGTTTCGTGGCCGGCGAAGACCAGCAGCGCGAGGGTTGCAAGCAGATCGTCCCGCGGGACTGGATTGTTCAAGGCCCCCTTGGAAAGCTGTGCGATCAGCCCATCAGGGGTTCCGCCGTGCTTTCCCTCAAGTACACCATCGAGATACTCGGACATTTCCCGTGCGGTCAGTGCGCCGTTTCTGCGCGTGGCGTCAAACGTTTCGGCCGTGCAGAAATCCAAACCTTCAAGCAAGGCCGCGGACCAGCGAACCAGCCGCGGCATGTCCTTGTCAGGCAAGCCGAGGATATGGCCGATGATTTTGCGGGGCAAAGCCAGCGCGAGATCCTGCATCAGGTCTGCCCGAGGTTTCGCTGCGATGGCGATCGCCAGGTCTTGTGCCGTCCGTTCGATGAGAGGTTTAAAGTCCTGAATGGCATTGCTTGAAAAGGCGCCGGCCACACACTGGCGCATGCGGGTGTGGAACGGAGCGTCCCTGAAAATGAACCACCGGCCGAGCATGTCATAGAGCGGCAAATACTCCGGAGGTGGCGCCGGTAATCCTTCCGGCGCAGCAGAAAGCGGATCAGCGGCAAAATTCGGATCGGCGAGAACGGTCTTAGCCTCCGCGTGACCAAAGACATACCAGCACCCCGGCCCCATCTGGTCCGGCGCCGCTCCCCAGTTCACGGCCCCTTTCCGGCGCCAGTCTTGATAGGCGGCATAGGGGTCCGCTCGAAAATCCGAAGAAAAGGGATCAAATCCGCGGTCTTTGTCGGAGGACCCGGATTTTATTATCCGTTCGGCAGTCGTCATGACGCAGGCTCGATAACCAGTTTTAGTCTGTTTTACAGTCTGAAGCCGCACCATTGCAGTAGTCTTCTTCAGGATTGCGCGCACACACCAATGTGACTGCAATCTCGAATAAGCCCGCCTGCGGGCCGCTGACTACGCTTTTCCCATGGCCAGATACTTGTTCGCAGCTGCGCCTGTTGGGCGGGGCGAACGCTCAGTTGCAGGAGCGGCGTTTTGACCGATCTGA
This sequence comes from Labrenzia sp. THAF82, assembly GCF_009363435.1. Lineage (GTDB taxonomy): Bacteria > Pseudomonadota > Alphaproteobacteria > Rhizobiales > Stappiaceae > Roseibium > Roseibium porphyridii. The sequence continues at coordinate 3,577,589 of NZ_CP045354.1, forward strand.
TCGACTCCGGACTACGCCGTTTGGCGCAAACCGACGCGTCCAGGGTCGCTCTGGTCGACCGGGAGGAAAGGCTTACTTACGCCGACCTCGAAGACCGTTGCCGCGCCCTATGGGACTGGACTGGGCAAAAGGAAATTGCACCCGGATCGCCTGTGGCCCTGCATTTTGAGGACAGGAAAGCGCTGGTGGTGACGCTCGTGGCGCTGGTCCGCGCCGGTATCCCATCAATTGTTCTTGACCCGGCCGATCCCGGAGAGCGCCACAGAGACATTTGCCTGCAGGCCGGCGTGACGGCGATCCTCTGCGATCAGCTCTCAACGAGTTCAAGCACCGAAAGACGGCTCCAGCTCGACCCCTTTTCACTTACCTCGAATACATCTTGCAGCCTTCCTGTGCCCGATCCATCGGATGCGGCCTATCTTGTTGCCACATCCGGATCGACCGGCAGGCCGAAATGCGTACGCATGCCCCATCGGGCGCTTGCTCCGCTGCTGCGCCACGAGCAAGACCGGTATGTTGACGCACCACCTCCTGTGGTCCTGCAATGCGCGGCGCCTGGCTTTGATGTCTTTTTCCAGGAAGTGTTCGTCACGCTCAATGCCGGCGGGCGCCTGGTTTTGTGCGCTGAGGACACGAGGCGTCGGCCGGCCCTCATGCTTCGGGCGGCCGCGGCTTGCGATGCCACACGACTGTTTATGACGCCATCGCAACTCCAGACCCTCGCCTTGGCCGCTGATCGGGAAGGTCATCTGCCCCTGAACTTGAAGGAAATCACTTCGGCGGGTGAAGCCTTGACTCTAACACCGGCCATCCGGCGCCTGTTTGACCGCCTTCCCGACACCCATCTGGTCAATCAATACGGTCCTTGCGAAACCCATGTGGTCACCGAATTCAGTCTGTCTCCGCCTGTTTCCCAAGCCGGGGAGCGCGTGCCGATCGGCAGGCCGATTGATCCTTCAACGGTTGAACTGCGCGACAAGGACGGCGGCACGATCGAAGGCGCGGGCACAGGAGAGCTGATCGTCTCGGCGCCATGTGTTGCCGACGGCTATCTGACAGACGGCCGGTTGGCGCCATTCCCTCAAGGCGAAGCAGGTGCGATCTACCGGACAGGAGACCGGGTCAGGCGCGACGAGACGGGCACGCTCCACTTTCTTGGCCGAATGGACGACCAGATGCTGGTGCGCGGACGGCGCGTCGAACCGGGGGAGATCGAGACCGCGCTCTTGGCTTGTGAAGGGGTCGGCGCCGCCGCGGTTCGTCACTTCCAGCCGCCGCAGGGACCACCTTTCCTGACTGCCTATGTCTGCGGAGAAACACCTGCCACGCATTTGTCTTACGACCAACTGAACAGCTTCACAGCCGCCCATCTGCCGGCCGGACTGCGGCCGCAACGATGGGTTATTCTGACAGAACTTCCCCGCACCTCCTCCGGCAAGCTGGACCGTGCGGCACTGCCAGATCCTGACCTTGGTGACGCGGAGTGTTCGAAGGTTTCGGCGGAGGAGCAAGCGGTTGCGAACATTATCGCAGATGTGCTGCAACTGGATCACGTTCCGGTCACCGCCGATTTCATCGAGCTGGGCGGTGACAGCCTGAGGGCGGGACTGCTGCTTGACCGCCTTACTGCCAGTTTCGGCCGCGCGTTTGGCTTCGACCTACTGGTTGACAAACGAACGGCCAGAGACATCGCGGCCATCATCCCCGAATTGCCGCGCTTGCCCGAAGCCGATCTTCAAAGCACCGAAGCGTCCACTCTTTCGGGTCTTCAATTGGCCTATCTGTTTGCGCGGGATCCGGAAGTTGAACTCGGTGGATTTGCCGCGGGTATCTGTTTCGAAGCCGTTCTGCCCGCATTCGATTTACCCCGCGCGCAGGCGGCCGTCGACCGGCTGCTGGCACGCCACGACTGGTTGCTCTGTGGCGTAGACAGGGACGGCCGGCGAACCCGGCAGGGGCCCTCTCCGGTGTTGACCATAGAGGATTTGAGCGGCTTGCGCGACGCCACGCTTGCTCACCAGGAGGAGAAGCTCCGCCTGCAAGTGGCAAGCCTGGAAACGGCGCCAACCTCCGCGCCTCTTTTCCGCTTCGCGCTGGCGCGTCTGCCCAAAGGCAAAACACGTCTGTTCGGCTTCTTCGATCTGCTGCTTGGCGATTTTGCAACGCTGCAGGCGCTCTCCCGTGAGTTGCTCGGTCTCTATAATGGCGACAGCGCTTCGAGAGACACGGCAGCGCCGGTCAGTGCAGATGCACCCTCGCCAATTCTGACTGACCAAAAGACTATTGCGGAAATCATACCCCTTCCACCGGCACCGGCCCTGCCTAGGCGTTCTGGTACCCCTTCCATTGTGCCCGGTTCCTTTTGCCGCCGGCAAGGATTTCTGTCTCGTTCACGCTGGCTGACAATTAAAACCAGGGCGGCGCGCTACAACGTGACGCCAACCGCCGTCCTTTCGTCTCTCTACGCTCTGGTCCTCGCCCATTGGAGCGAAACGCCGCACTTTTCGCTCAACATGCCCGGTTCCACGCCGATGACGGGTGCCCCTTCTGTCGGCGACAGGAGTTTTGCAGCCGTGGTTCCCTTCGACCTGAGGAAACCGAAAGCCTTCCACGAGCGGATCCGGGACACACAAACACAGGTGTGGCGGGCCCTAACCCAGGCGCGCCGGCCGGACGCCTCGCGGGCGCGTTTTGGTGAAACCGGATTGCTGCCCGTCATTTTCACCAGCCTTTTGGGATACGAACTTGATGTTGCTGAGGCAGCGTTGCTTGGTTGGGGACCGTTCGCCGCGAACGGCCACGTTCAGACGCCTCAGGTTCTGATCGACCATCACACCGGCGAACTCCTCGGAGCCCTGCATTACAATTGGGATGTGGTGGACGGCGCGTTTCCCGACGGATTGATCGGGAAGATGTTTACAGCCTATTCCAAGGCGCTTGAGCTGATTTCCGATGAAGACAGCGATTGGACCGCCCCTCTTTCCCCGGAAAACTTCGCACCTTCAATCAAGGAGTTGACAAGCACGAGCGACGGCAAGGCCGTTCAGCCAGGTGTTCTCAGGACGGATGGTCAGGCGGACCTTGTCACCCCAGCAGCCTCCTTTTCTTCAGCAAAACTAGGGGATTCCATTCAAGAACTCACCCTTTGCCTGAAGACACTCGGTGCCGGCAAGGGCGACCTGGTTGCAATCCTTGCCCCCAAAGGCGCGGAGCAGATCATCGCGGTTCTGGCCGTTGTGGCGACTGGCGCGGCTTATCTTCCCATGGATACAAACTGGCCGGACCAGCGCCGCCAGGCTGTGCTGAACGATGCCGGCGCCAGACTTCTCGTCAAGGTGAGCAGCGGCCGGATCGAAGTGGATGCTTTGAGGACGTCCGGCAAGGCCGCCGACCTGGCTCCGCAGGCAACCGACCAGATCACACCGTCAGACCTTGCCTATGTGATTTACACGTCCGGCTCCACCGGAACCCCGAAGGGTGTCGCCATGTCGCACGGCGCTGCGGCGACAACGATTGAGGCCGTCATCAACCGCCTTGATTTAACGGCAGACGACACAATCGCGGCGATTTCAAACTTGGCCTTTGACCTCTCCGTTTTCGATATCTTTGCCTGCCAGAAAACCGGCACCTGCCTTGCGCTGCCAGACGATGCCACACTAAAGAGCCCATCGAATCTGGCCGCGTTTCTGACCGATCACAAGGTCACGATCTGGAATTCGGCTCCGCTCGCGATGGAGGCGCTGGCAAGCTATCTCGAAGCGAACCGTATGACATTGCCCACTTCGCTGCGGGCCGTGCTCTTGAGCGGCGACTGGATCCCGAGAGCCCTGCCGGGCCGCTTGCGCGCGTTAAGCGCCGGACCGCTGCGTGTCATCAGTCTCGGCGGGGCCACCGAAGCCGGCATCTGGTCCGTTTGGCATGATATTGAGGCGGACGACCCAGGACCGGGCTGGAACAGTATCCCCTATGGAAAGGCTCTGGAACATCAGTCTGCCTTGGTCCTCGACCAGGCCCTTTGCCCCCGCCCTGACCTTGTCGCCGGTCCTTTGTTCATCGGCGGAGCCGCCCTTGCCGAGGGTTATTGGAAGCAGCCCGCTCTGACGGACCGCGCCTTTATCCGTCACCCGAAAACCGGTGAGCGGCTCTACCGGACCGGCGACATAGCCCGGCGCCATCCAGACGGCACGCTCGAACTGCTTGGGCGGGAGGACCGGCAGATCAAGTTGCTGGGCCACCGCCTCGAACCCGCAGAAATCGAAGCGGTTGCGGCAAGCCACCCGGACGTGGCCGCGGCAATCGTGAGCCCTCAAAAGGAAGGCGGCCAGACAACCGGGTTGGATGTTGCGGTCAAACCACGTGGGCAACCGGCTGTCACTCTCGAAAGGGACGTCGAAGACCGTCTCAACGCATGGCTGCCCGCCAATATGGCACGGGTGAACGTGCATCTGATCGACGAGATCCCGTTGACGGAAAACGGAAAGAGAGACCTGACGGCGCTTTTGACATCTGGAAAGCCACCTTCGGAAACCGGCGTCCGCAAAAGCGATCAGGACCTGCTGTCTGTCATTCTGGCCGAATGCAGGCACCTGGGTGCGACGGCGGGCCTCACCTCAACGACAAGTTTCTTCGAACTCGGTCTGACATCGCTCGACCTTTTGCGGCTGCGGGACCATCTGCGCACCGCCTGCCGGATAACCGTGCCTATTTCCGAATTCTTTGCCCATCCATCGCCAGCGGCATTGGCGGAGCGCATGGCGCGCCAGGATTTGCCTCGGCCTTCTGTTCCCTTCCGATCACACCACCCCAGTCCGCGAGGGCGCGACATCGCAATTGTCGGATTGGCTTGCCGCATGCCAGGCGCAGGTGCGGCGGAAGACTTCTGGTCGCTGTTGGCGCATGGGAAGGACGGTGTCACACGGTTTGATACCGGCGGGCTGCACGCGGCCGAGCAAGAGAGAACCGATCCGGATCACCCCGACTATGTCCCCGCCCGCCCGATCGCGCCGGGTCTGGAGGACTTTGATCCCGAGTTTTTCGGCGTACCGGCTTTTGAGGCCGAGCGGATGGACCCACAGCATAGGATCTTGCTGGATCTCGCCTGGGAAGCTCTCGAAGACGCTGGTCTGCCTCCCCGACAGCTGCCGAATACCGGTGTCTTTGCCGGGTGCAACGAAAGCGCTTATCTGGCCCGCCGGCGCATCGAGACCGCCAGCGAAGTCGCGGAAGGCATGGCGCTGAGAGTAGCCACGGACCGTGATTATGTCTCGACGCGGTTGAGTTATGTTCTGGGACTTGAGGGCCCGTCGCTGACGGTTCAAACGGCGTGCTCGTCCTCGCTGGTTGCGGTTCACCTTGCAGTCCAGTCCTTGCTTCTGGGCGAATGCGATGCGGCGCTCGCCGGTGGTGTCGCGCTGCAGGTCCCCCACCGCACGGGGTATCTGTGGCAGGCGGGCGGCTATTCCTCGCGCTCCGGTGTCTGCCGGCCCTTCGATGCGCGCGCCGACGGCACGCTCTTTGGCTCCGGCGGCGGCCTGGTCGTGCTGCGCCCGCTGGATGCCGCTCTTGCGGACGGAGACCGCATCTATGCCGTCATCAAGGGCTCGGCGGTCGGCAATGACGGCGCCGCCAAACCCGGCTTCACCGCGCCCTCCGTCGCCGGTCAGGCCCGCACCGTCGCCGCCGCCCTGTCGGTCTCCGGTGTGCCCGCCGATAAGATCGGCGCGCTGGAGGCCCATGGCACCGGCACCCCGCTTGGCGATCCGATCGAGATTGCCGCCTTGAGCGAGGCCTTCCACAATGCAGGCGGCGCCCGCAACATTGCCCTCGGCTCGGTCAAGGGCAATATCGGCCATCTGGACGCGGCCGCGGGCATTGCCGGGCTGATCAAACTGGTGCTGGCCCGCGCCAACGGCATTGTCCCGGCGAGCCTCAATTTCCAGACCCCGAATCCGGAGATCGATTTCGCAGCAAGCCCCTTCCACGTCAACACACGCGCCCGCCCCTGGCCCGCGCGTCAGCCCTTCGGCGGTATCAATTCCCTCGGCATCGGCGGCACCAACGCCCATGTCATCATCGGCCCCGCACCAGATAAGACCGCATCTGAGGACACACAGGATCGGAGACCGGATCATGAGACCGGTCCGGCTCTGCTGGTTCTCTCCAGCCGCACCCAGGACGGCCTGAAGCCTCTGGCACAGCGCTGGAGCCGCTGGCTTGCCGGACCGGGCCGGGATCACAAGCCGCAGGAGATCGCCGCCGCCGCCCTCAACCGGCGCTCCGAAGGCCCCTACCGCCTTGCCCTTGCTGGTCAGAGCCCTCAAGACTGGGCTGGTGCGCTGGCCGCATTTGCCGACACTGATGCGGGTGCCAAATCCGCAAGTGGGTCAGGCCCGGCTTCCCTGCCCGGGGTGCAGCCGCTGCCCCGCACACCGAGAAGCGTTGCCTTCGGCCAGGAGGGCAAAGCGCCGGTCTGGATCTTTTCCGGCCAGGGCGGCCAGAGCGCGGGCATGGCGGCCAGCCTGCGGCACGCTGCCGGTTCCGGACCCGCCCTGGAGACTTTCCTGGCGGCCCTGCCTGACGACCTGCAGCCCGGCCTGATCGCCGAGCTTCTCTTCGGCACCGGCGATCCGGAGGAGATGCACGCGGCCCTTGCCCGGCCCGCGCCCGCGCTGCTCGCCCATGTCGCCTGGCAATGCGCGCAGACTGCCTTCTGGCGCGCGCATGGTCTTAAACCCGCTGCCGTGCTCGGCGTCAGTGTCGGCGAGATTGCCGCCGCCGAGGCGGCCGGTGTGTTCGGCCTGGAAGGCGCCGCGCAGACCGCCGCCAACCGGGCCAGGGCTCTGGAACAAACCCCGTCCCATGGGGCCATGGCCGTGATCGCAAGAGACGCTGCCGGAACCGAAGACCTGATCAACCGCACTCAGCCCGGCGCACTGGACAGCCAGGCCCTCTGGATCGCCGTCAGGGCCGGCCCCGAAAGCACGGTCATTGCCGGTCAGAGCCCTGCCATGCAACAGCTCGAGGCCTCACTGGCGGAAACTGGACTTCAGCTTCGCCCGATCGCCTGCGGCGGCATCGCCAGCCATGGCAAGGCCGTCGAAGACGCCGCCCGGATAATTGCCGCCCAGCCCGCTGCGGCCGCAAGCCCGCCGGACATTCCCTTCCAGGCCACGACCAGCGGATGGACCGGCACGGATCGTATCCCCGACTTCAGCGCCGCCTATTGGGCCGGCAATCTGGCAAAGCCTGTCGACCTTGGTGCCGCCCTCACCCGTCTGATCAAGTCCGGGCACACCGACTTTCTGGAAATCGCGTCGAGATCTCAATCCGTGCACACGCTCGATGCCATCGCCAGAGCCGAAGGCGCCTCCCTCACCCTGCGCCAGAGCGCAAGCGCGGACACACCGCACCTCACCCGCCTTGCCACCCTTGCGACCTTCATTCCCAACAAGCTCGCAAATCCCGTTTCCAACATGGAAAACGCAACCAGAACACGCCATATCGATATCCCGAAAACGCCGCGGCAAAACCGGCGCTTCTGGCTCGATGACACCCCGGCATTCAAGGAAGAGCCACGGCCCTTAAATGACACGCTGGCAGGCCGGCAACTGGACAGCCCCGCGCTCACCGCCCGGGTGTTCGAAACCCGTGTCAGCCGGAACACGGCCTGGCTGCGCGATCATATTGTGGACGGCGAACCCCTGTTGCCCTTCAGCGCCATCCTGTCCATTTTGCAAAGCGCTGTGCCCGGCAAGGCTCTGCACGATGTCCATCAGGAGGCCCCGCTTAGCCTGACAGACCAGGAGACAACGCTCCAGACCGTCCTTCAAAAAGACGGCCGTATTGAAATCTTTGCCCGCCCATCAAAAGACGGCGCTCCCTGGCAGCGCATCGCCTCCGCCAGAACCGGGCCGGTACCGGCACATGTTCACAGCGTCTTATCCGATCCGTTGGCAGGCGGAACACAAGCGGTCTTTGACAACGGATGGATCCAGAACGCGCTGGACAAGGTGGGCCTGACCTTCGGCGGCGACTATCAGCGGCTGACGCGGCTTGAGCGGCGTCCCGGTGGAACGCTTGTTGGTCGGCTGCGCTCCAAATATCCGGCCGGCAAAGCGCCCTGGCCTTCCGAGATCGATGCCGCAATCGTTGCCGCCGCCTTCCAATCCGGCGATGACCCCATAAATTTGTGTTCCGGATACCCGGTAGGTGCCGAAACTTTCTGGTGCCAAAGCAACGCCGAGGTCGCCACTTGCCGCGTCGACGCGGCGGCAAAATCCGAGGCCGGTGCGCCGGTCAGCCGGAATGTCTCCCTGTTCAACCCATCCGGCCGGCTCATCGGACAACTGCTCGGACTGACCTTTGAACCGATCAGACTCACATCGAACGGCTCGCCCTTCCGGACACTCCATTGGCATGCCGAGCCAGAAACACCAGACAACGCGCCGCGCCCGGCTTTCGAGGTAACCGGACGTTCGCACGCAGCAGCTGTTTTGAGACAATCGCCGCAGCCGCCAGAACGCGGGACACCAGATGCACAGATCCTAATTGACGTCTCCGCCCTCGAGGGAGGTTCGGCAGCTGATATTTGCGCCCGCTTCACCGCACACCTTGAAGCGCTGACCAGCCGGAGCGACCCGCCCAAACTTGTCGTGGCCACTTTGGGCGCGGTCGCGATCAAAGACACGGAAAGATCCGACCCGGATCAGGCGGCCCTTTGGGGCGCGGTCCGAAGCATTATGGCAGAGCACCCGGAACTCGCTCCAAGTCTCATCGATCTTGACGCGAAGGATATGGAAGGCTCCGCCGCCGGCCTTCTGGCGCGCCTCGGGCCTTCATTGCCGGCCCAATCCGCTTTGCGTGACGGGGTCCTCTATCTTCCCAGGCTGGAGCGACGGTTCGCTAATGGCAGCAGTCCCTTCAAGGCCCGCGGAAGTTATCTGGTGACGGGTGGCTTTGGCGGTCTTGGCCCGCATCTCGCGCGGTTTCTGCTTAAGGCCGGCGCTGAGCGGATCGTGCTCTGCGGTCCGAGACTGCATGCCGATGCGCAGGCGCGCATTGCCGAGCTCTGTCCTCGGGACGGCACGGTCGAGACCGTCGTGGCAGACGTAAGGGACCAGACCGGGATGCAGGCTGTGCTTTCTGGTCTTCCGGACCTTGCCGGCATTGTTCACGGGGCTCTTTCCCTGAAAGACGGGGTGGCGGCCGGCATGACGAAGGATGCCTTCCAGACCGCCCTTGGTCCCAAAATTGACGGCGCGCGCGTTCTGGATGCCTTGAGCCGGGATCTCCCGCTCGATCATTTTCTGCTGTTTTCCTCTGTGACCGGCACGCTCGGCGCACGCGGTCAGGCCAATTATGCCGCTGCCTGTGCCGCCGTCGACGCATTGGCGGAAAACCGCCGCCGGGATGGTTTGCCCGGCATCAGTATCGCTTTTGGCCCTTGGATCTATGCTGGGTCTCCGTCCGAAAAGTGGGAAAATCATGGGCTCTACGAGACCCTGACGACCGAAACGGGCCTTAAGCGGATCGGGCAGGTTCTAGGCAGCGGCGCCGCAGGTCACATCCTGGCGGCTGATGTCGCCATTGATAAATTCCCGGCCTGGGCTCCTATTTCCCCGTCAGGCCGGAGCGTCAGACGAGAGGTCGATGATCCTTGCAAGGAACTCGCTCACATGCTGGCCCGGCGCCTGCGTGTTTCGGCAGACACGCTGCCGGCGGACCGGAGCCTCGCGGGAATGGGACTGGATTCTCTCGCCGTCCTGGAGTTCAGAAACGAGATTGCCCAGGAGCTTGGCATCGTCTTGCCGCCCAGGGACTTGATCGCCGCGCCGAACCTGGCCGCCATCGCCGCGCTTCTTGAACACAACGAACCACCGGTGAAACAGATTGAAACAGGCATCGACGAGCTGGACATCGACACGATGGACGACGCCGAAGTCGAGGCGATGCTCGCCCGCCTGCTGACAACGGAAGGAGCCGCCAGGTGAATTCTCCGCTTCCGATGTCAAAAATGATGAGTGACAGCCCCGACAGCCGCCGGAAGCTGTTGAAAGACCTCTTGCGGCGCCGGAACCGATTGCTGGACGGGGTGGAGATACGCGCAGACACCGCCACCCGGCACGAGCCGTTTCCGCTGACCGATATCCAGCGCGCCTACTGGCTTGGACGCGACCCGGGCTTTCCGCTCGGCGGCGTCGGAATTCACGGCTATTTCGAGCTCGACTGCACCGGTCTTGACCTGCCCCGGCTTGAACGGGCCTGGAATGACGTCGTCCGCCGCCATGACATGCTGCGCTGTGTTGTCAATGCCGACGGGACCGCCCACATTCTGGCGGACGTCCCGGTTTACCGCATCCGGTACGAGGATTTGCGTGGCCTATCGGCCGTGGAACGCGAAGTGCATCTTCTTGCCATTCGAAAAGAGCTGTCACATCAGGTCTTCAACCTCAGCCAATGGCCTCCGTTCGACATCCGGGCGTTGCGGCTGAGCGAGGACATCACCCGGCTGGTGCTCAGCGAAGACGCCACCCACACGGATCTGGCAAGCAGCGAAATCATCGCGCAAGATTGGCTGGCGCTTTACAAGGGCGAAAACCTTGAGCCAATGCCGGACCTGTCCTTCCGGGATTGCGCCCTGTCAGGTTTTGGCAACCGCCAGTCTCTGCCAACGGACACCAGCGCCACAACCCCATTGCCGGACCCGCCGCACTTGCCGCCAGCGCCAGGCCACCAGGCACTGGACATGCGGTTTCATCGGCGAAACCATCGGCTGGCACCGGCGCAATGGCAAAAATTTCGCGCGCAAGCCAGCCATCACGGCCTCACCGCAAGCGATGCCCTGCTGGCCGTCTACGCCGATATTCTGCGCGCCTGGAACAGCGAGCCCCGCTTTCTCCTGAACGTGACCATTCAAAACAGGCCGGAACACCCTCCGGAAATCGCACACATAGCGGGCGATTTCACAGATTTCGTTCTGGTCGATATCGATCTTCGTGAGCCGTGTTCTTTTGCCGACCGTGCCCGGCGGCACCGGGATGCCCTCTGGTTGGCGCTTGAAGACCCGTCCAGCCGGGGCATCAGCGCGCTTCAGGCCCGAGCCACCGCGCAAGCCGGCTCGCCTTTTCTCGCTCCCTTCGTCTATACAAGTGCGCTCGGCACATCCGGTTACCGCGCGCTTGAGGGCCTTGGCCGGGTGGTGCACGAAGTGACGCAAACCCCGCAAGTGCTGATCGATCAGCAGGTCTTGGCAAAAGACCAAACCTTGCACCTGAGCTGGGACAGCGTGGACGCTGCTTTTGCCCCCGGCGTCACGGACGCCATGTTTTCAACTCTGGCGGAACAGCTTGAAGATCTCGCCGAAACTCCGGACAGCTGGCTCTCAACCCAGGCTGTACCGCTCCCGGCCGATCAAAAGAACATGCGCGAGCGATTGAACGCTCATACATCCGCGATACCTGACATTCGTCTTGAAGACCTGTTCCTCCAGACCGCCGCGGCCCGGCCAGGCGCGGCCGCCCTCATTGACAATGCCGGCACCGTGACCTTTGAGGAATTGGCCACCGGTGCCCGGGCGCTCGCCAGCGCCCTGTCCGACCGGCTCAGTCAGCCCCCGGATGGACCGGTGCTTGTCTGGCTTCCCAAATCACGCGAGCAGGTTCTTTCTGTCCTCGCAATCCTTTTGAGCGGCCGGCCCTATCTGGCCGTCGATCCGGCAACACCCCAAGACCGCCTGAGCGAAATCCTTGATTTGACAGGCACGGTCGCCGTTATCACAGGACCTGAAAAACACCAGCCGCTACTCCTTGGTGACAACGGTCTGATCGAAGTGGACTGCGGCGAACGCTCAACCGCTCCGCTCGCCGCCAACGCGCCCAAAAGCGAAACCGCATACATATTGTTCACGTCCGGTTCGACCGGCGAGCCGAAGGGTGTTCCCATCAGCCACCGATCGGTCGTCAACCGGATGGAGGACGTCAGGCAGCGCTTTGGCCTCAACCGGAATGACCGTGCCATTGCCATCAGCGCGCTGCATCACGACCTGTCTGTTTTCGACATCTTCGGCTGTCTTGTGGCTGCTGGAGGCGGCCTGGTGCTGCCGCCGGAAGCGCGCGGCGGCCGCTGCGACCCGGCGGTCTGGGCCGACCTGATGGGTTCCGAAAAAGTGACCCTCTGGAATTCCGTCCCCGCCTTCATGGAAATGCTCACCGCCCTTCCCGGCCACCGCCTCGGAAGCTGCCTCGACAGACTGCGGCACGTGTTTCTCTCCGGCGATCTCGTGCCCTCAACTCTTCCGGACAAGCTGCGAGGATTGGCCCCGAACACACGCGTTCACTCGCTCGGCGGACCAACGGAAACGACCGTCTGGGACATCGCCTTCCCCGATGCGGCATGCCCGGAAGGCTGGGACGTTCTTCCCTACGGACGGCCGATGACAAACGCGCAATATCATGTGCGCCACACCGACGGCTCGGACTGTCCCGACTGGGTGACAGGGACGATCTGGATCGGGGGGGCGGGTCTGTCATCCGGTTATTTCGGCGGCAGCGAAGAGGACCGCCGCCGTTTCCAGAGTGGTAGCATCGGCCCGCCAGCCCTATTCAAGTCGAGTGACCTCGGACGGTTTCGGCCAGACGGGTTGATCGAAATAATGGGACGCGCCGACCGTATGGTGAAATTGCGCGGTCAAAGAGTGGAACTGGGAGATGTCGAAGCCAGACTGCGCCGCCTCGATCATGCCGCGCGCGCGGTCGCCTTTCTTCTGCCCTCTTCCTCAGGTCAAACACGTCTGGCTGCAGCCCTGACAGCGCGCTCCGGGACACCAGATCTGCCATCGGATCGAATAGACCTGCCCGACCCGGCGGCCCTTCCCCCGGCCCCGTTCCACGATCGGGAAAGCGCTCTTGCTTTCTCCCCGGCCCCGGTTTCAAGGGAAAAAATCGCCGCCTTCTGTTCGGCCTTCTGCGATGTATCGAAGGCCGATGGAACATGGCACCGGCTGCATCCCTCCGCAGGGGCGAAATACGCCTTGAACCTGGAGATCTTGGTGCGCAGCGGGCGTGTCGAAACGCTCGATGAAGGCCTTTACCAAATAGAGGCCGGCACGCGGCAGCTCAAACGCGTCGGCCCGGCCTTCCCCTTCGATAAGGACGCGGTCGCGCCGCGCAACAACGCTCTTTTCAAAGACGCGGCGATCGTCGTCCTGATCAGGGCGGATCTTTCACGCCTTTATCCGGACTATGCAGGCGCCTCGCGCGATCTTGCACTGCTTGAAGCCGGATATATCGGACAACTAGCGCAATCCGCCTGCGCAGCTCTTGACCTTTCCTCCTGCCCGCTCGGTGGTCTGACGTTGCCGGACGACCTGCACACAAAAGATCAGCCGCTGGTTCACGCCCTGTTGATCGGCGCGCGCCCAGGAGACAGCCGGCGGCAGACCTGGCAGCGTTCAACCTGCTGGTCACCCGAGCAGAAAAAAACTGCGCAAACGGAAATAGAACGGCTCTTGCCGCCCCACATGCGTCCAGCTCCGCTCCTGTTCCTGGACCAGTTTCCGCTGACGGCGAACGGAAAACCGGATATCGACGCGCTCGCCAGATATTGCCTGGAGGAGGCCGAAAGCGCGTCCTCTCTGGACACGGGGCCGATGGACCCGCTGCCGGTGCCCGAAGACCTGCAAGCCGCGTTGACGGATATCATCGGACCGGGCGATTGGCCGGCGAGCACGAGTTTTGCCGAGCTTGGGGTGTTTTCCGCCGATCTCGTGCGCCTGCATGTCCGCCTGCTGGATGCCGGCTTCGATATTCCGATCACCGAGTTGTTCTCCACACCAACGATTGCGGCCCTCGCGGATCGTTTGCTGGGTCCTGGAAGCAGTCCGGCCGGAACGGCACGTGGCACGGCACGGCGGCGGCGCCTGCAACAGACCAGGGCGCGGCAATGAGCACCTCCACCGATATTGCCGTTGTTGGTCTGGCGGGCCGTTTTCCCGGCGCCGAAAATATTGACGGTTACAAACAGCTCCTGCTGGAGGGACGAACGGGGCTGCGCGACTTGTCGGAAGACGAGTTGCTTGCAGAGGGCGTTTCGCCGAGTCTGCTCGAGGATAGAGCCTATGTGCGGCGCGGCGGGCCGATCTCCGGCATTGAGGAGTTCGATGCCGAGTTCTTTCGCATTACACCCAGGGAAGCCGCCACGACGGACCCGCAGCATCGGCTGTTGCTTGAACTTGCCTGGGAAGCGCTCGAGGACGCCGGCTGCCCGCCGGACCGGTTCCGCGAGACGGGAATCTTCGCCTGCGCGGGAACGCCCAATTACTGGTTGTTCCACGTCGCACAAAGATCACCGGATTGGTTCGGCAGCCCGTCTTATGTCGAAGGACTGCTGGCCACGGACCGTGATTATATCTCGACGCGGTTGAGTTATGTTCTGGGACTTGAGGGCCCGTCGCTGACGGTTCAAACGGCGTGCTCGTCCTCGCTGGTTGCGGTTCACCTTGCAGTCCAGTCCTTGCTTCTGGGCGAATGCGATGCGGCGCTCGCCGGTGGTGTCGCGCTGCAGGTCCCCCACCGCACGGGGTATCTGTGGCAGGCGGGCGGCTATTCCTCGCGCTCCGGTGTCTGCCGGCCCTTCGATGCGCGCGCCGACGGCACGCTCTTTGGCTCCGGCGGCGGCCTGGTCGTGCTGCGCCCGCTGGATGCCGCTCTTGCGGACGGAGACCGCATCTATGCCGTCATCAAGGGCTCGGCGGTCGGCAATGACGGCGCCGCCAAACCCGGCTTCACCGCGCCCTCCGTCGCCGGTCAGGCCCGCACCGTCGCCGCCGCCCTGTCGGTCTCCGGTGTGCCCGCCGATAAGATCGGCGCGCTGGAGGCCCATGGCACCGGCACCCCGCTTGGCGATCCGATCGAGATTGCCGCCTTGAGCGAGGCCTTCCACAATGCAGGCGGCGCCCGCAACATTGCCCTCGGCTCGGTCAAGGGCAATATCGGCCATCTGGACGCGGCCGCGGGCATTGCCGGGCTGATCAAACTGGTGCTGGCCCGCGCCAACGGCATTGTCCCGGCGAGCCTCAATTTCCAGACCCCGAATCCGGAGATCGATTTCGCAGCAAGCCCCTTCCACGTCAACACACGCGCCCGCCCCTGGCCCGCGCGTCAGCCCTTCGGCGGTATCAATTCCCTCGGCATCGGCGGCACCAACGCCCATGTCATCATCGGCCCCGCACCAGATAAGACCGCATCTGAGGACACACAGGATCGGAGACCGGATCATGAGACCGGTCCGGCTCTGCTGGTTCTCTCCAGCCGCACCCAGGACGGCCTGAAGCCTCTGGCACAGCGCTGGAGCCGCTGGCTTGCCGGACCGGGCCGGGATCACAAGCCGCAGGAGATCGCCGCCGCCGCCCTCAACCGGCGCTCCGAAGGCCCCTACCGCCTTGCCCTTGCTGGTCAGAGCCCTCAAGACTGGGCTGGTGCGCTGGCCGCATTTGCCGACACTGATGCGGGTGCCAAATCCGCAAGTGGGTCAGGCCCGGCTTCCCTGCCCGGGGTGCAGCCGCTGCCCCGCACACCGAGAAGCGTTGCCTTCGGCCAGGAGGGCAAAGCGCCGGTCTGGATCTTTTCCGGCCAGGGCGGCCAGAGCGCGGGCATGGCGGCCAGCCTGCGGCACGCTGCCGGTTCCGGACCCGCCCTGGAGACTTTCCTGGCGGCCCTGCCTGACGACCTGCAGCCCGGCCTGATCGCCGAGCTTCTCTTCGGCACCGGCGATCCGGAGGAGATGCACGCGGCCCTTGCCCGGCCCGCGCCCGCGCTGCTCGCCCATGTCGCCTGGCAATGCGCGCAGACTGCCTTCTGGCGCGCGCATGGTCTTAAACCCGCTGCCGTGCTCGGCGTCAGTGTCGGCGAGATTGCCGCCGCCGAGGCGGCCGGTGTGTTCGGCCTGGAAGGCGCCGCGCAGACCGCCGCCAACCGGGCCAGGGCTCTGGAACAAACCCCGTCCCATGGGGCCATGGCCGTGATCGCAAGAGACGCTGCCGGAACCGAAGACCTGATCAACCGCACTCAGCCCGGCGCACTGGACAGCCAGGCCCTCTGGATCGCCGTCAGGGCCGGCCCCGAAAGCACGGTCATTGCCGGTCAGAGCCCTGCCATGCAACAGCTCGAGGCCTCACTGGCGGAAACTGGACTTCAGCTTCGCCCGATCGCCTGCGGCGGCATCGCCAGCCATGGCAAGGCCGTCGAAGACGCCGCCCGGATAATTGCCGCCCAGCCCGCTGCGGCCGCAAGCCCGCCGGACATTCCCTTCCAGGCCACGACCAGCGGATGGACCGGCACGGATCGTATCCCCGACTTCAGCGCCGCCTATTGGGCCGGCAATCTGGCAAAGCCTGTCGACCTTGGTGCCGCCCTCACCCGTCTGATCAAGTCCGGGCACACCGACTTTCTGGAAATCGCGTCGAGATCTCAATCCGTGCACACGCTCGATGCCATCGCCAGAGCCGAAGGCGCCTCCCTCACCCTGCGCCAGAGCGCAAGCGCGGACACACCGCACCTCACCCGCCTTGCCACCCTTGCGACCTTCATTCCCAACAAGCTCGCAAATCCCGTTTCCAACATGGAAAACGCAACCAGAACACGCCATATCGATATCCCGAAAACGCCGTTTCTCAGGAAACGGCATTGGATTGATCCAACCGGCCGTCAGCCCGAGACCCTGCCCGCGAAGGTGCAGCATCCCGCCGCTGCGCTCTTGCTCGGGCCGCCAACCTTCCTCGCCGGAGACACAAGCTGTGTTGTTTTTGAAGGTGCGTTTTCTGCCAACTGCGATATAGCGCGGAACCACAGGGTCAACGGTCAAGCCGTCTTGCCCGCGGCCGCCATCCTGGAAATGGCGATCACATGCGCTGACCTCGCCGAAGGGGCGTCCTGCACCGCTCTTGAAGATATTGCCTTTATCGACTCCATCCTCGCGACTGTCGAGGAGGCGGTCCCCCTGCAGATGCAGCTCCTAAGAACGGACGGCCAATGGACCTTTTGCCTTTACCGTGGAGCCGGATCTTCGTCCGCGGTTCAAAAGAGCTGGAGCGTGGCGGCTTCCGGCAAGCTCTCATTTGATGACCTGCCCGCCCTGCCGCCAGCGCCGTGGCCAAACGGTCAGTTTGAGGACATTCTGGAAGCCGAGGCGATCTATTACGGCCTCGAACGGCAAGGGCTTTTCCTTGGCCCCGACCTCAAACGGATTGAACGTGCGGCCATTTACGAGGACGTGATTGCCGTCCAGGCGAGCTGCCCGCGCCAGCAAGGCCGCCTGCCCTATGCACTGATCGACATGGCCTTTCAAACACTGGCCGCTGAGCCCCGGTGCCGCGGCGAAGGCCTAACGGTGCCTGCGGGTATCAATCGACTGGACTTCCATGCCGCCCTCGACGCCGGCCATTGCCTCTACGACCTTGAAGCAACACGCGGCGGCTCGGAGGCCGACATTGCCGTGATCGGCGGCAGCCGTCAGGTGATCTGCACCCTGAAGGGCGTAACAACGAAAACCGTTGCAGAGGCTGAAACAGAAAAGGGGTGGCTCTACCAGGTCGGCTGGCGTGACGGATCCAGGCAGGACGCGCCTTCCCCGGTCCGGCAAACGCAATGGGTTCATTTGGGGACCTCGTCGGACCTGCCGGGCTGGTCGGAAGGCTTGGAGATGGTTTCCCCATCTCTTCAGACGCCACATGATGAGCCCTTACAAGCCACAGGCCATTATCTCGTCATTACGCCGAGTTGGACGAAGCTGCCGGCCGAAGATGTCCCGGAAACGGCGGCGGCATATTGCGCGGCGCTTTCCAGCTTCGCGGCCAACCTGTCGAAAAGGACTGGCGCCGAAAAACCGCGGCTCACCCTGGTGCTGAGTGAGCCGGACCAGGACACGGCGGGCAATGCCATGATGCGCGGGGTCTTGCTGGGTTTCATGCGAACACTTGAGGTCGAATTGTCCGAACTCACGCCCGCCACCCTGCTTGTTCCGGAAAAGCGCGTCCAGTCGCAGCCTGATCTCAGCAAAGGGTTGCCTCCGGAGCCTGAAGCGCGCTGGCGGGACGGCCGCTGGCAGGTTCCGCGTCTCAAGCCGATGCCGCCAGGAACCACGGGTCTGTCGCAGCTTCAGGGAGCATATCTGCTGACGGGTGTCAGCGGACAGATTGGCACCGGCCTGCTGGATTGGCTTGCCGGATCAGGCGTGAGTGAATTGCTGATTGTGGCGCACACAGAGCCAACCGGCCACTTCCAGGAGAAACTGGCCAGCCTGCGCAATTTGGGCCTGCGTGTCTCCTTGATGCTTCTCGATCTGGATTGCGGCGATACGCTTGAACCACTCAGGGCCTTTGCCTCTTCCAGCCAGGCGCCGCTCAGCGGCGTGTTTCATCTTGCCGGCCGTGTTGTTGAAGGGCCGGTCAATCCCTTTGACCACGAAGCGCTCCGTTCTGTCATGGCGATCAAACCGTTGACGGCCTGGCACATTGCACAGGCGGTATCGGGTCATCAGTTGAAGCATTTCGTGTTGTATTCCTCCATGGCCGGACGGCTCGGAGCGCCCGGCCTGGGCGCCCATGGCGCTGCCTCTGCCGCCTTGACCGAATTGGCGGCATGGCTTCGTGCCGAGGGCATTCCTGCAAGCGTCGTGGAGTGGGGTCCCTGGGAACATCCTGAGGCCCGGGACCGCAACCGGACCCACGAGACGATGGGATTTCAACCTATTTCAGTCGACGAGGGCAGCGCGGCCCTGAACGAGGTCCTGACGACCGGACCGGGCACTTACCAGGCTTTCCGGTTCGAAGCGGGCCGCTGGCTCAAGCGGTTTCCATCCCTCTCGGTGCCGCCGATCCTTGTTGATGCCACTTCGCATCGAAAACTGCCGGTTGTCGGAACGCCGGATCCAATCGACTGGACCAACCCTGTTGATGCCCGCCGCGCCGTGCGTTCCCGGCTACAGACAGAACTGGCGGCAGTCATCGGCTTTGAGGTGCCGGATATCGCGGAAGACCAACCGTTCAGCGAAATGAACCTGAACTCGCTGATGGCGCTGGAATTGAGGTCACGCCTGGAGTCCACCCTGGCACTGCTGATCCCGACCTCCCTGATCTGGAGTTTTCCGACCGTGTCGCGCCTGACACAGGCGCTGGTGGACCTTGCGGAACCAGACACATCACGACAGGACAAAGCCCGGCAAGAGGTGGAGCAACGCTATGAAACATATCTCGCTTGACGCCGGCAATTCGCCCGTTTCCGTTGTCGGTGCCGCCTGCAGGCTGCCGGGCGGAATTTCAACACCGCAGGACTACTGGCAGTTTCTTGAGAGTGGCCGGCGGCTCACCGCTTCTCCCCCCGGGCCCGACCGGTTTTCCTCTTCTGCGCTTGCCAGCCCATCAGGGGCGCCGCCCGCCAATTACCTGTCCGGCGTTGATCTGTTCGATGCAGAGTATTTCGGCATTTCCCCCCGCGAAGCCATGCGGATGGACCCGCAGCACAGACTGTTTCTCGAATTGGCCATATCCGCGCTTGAAGACGCCGCCGTGCCCACCGACAGCCTGGCCGGCCAGTCCGTCGGCGTCTTTTTAGGTCTTTATGGGTCGGACTACGCCTGGCTTCCCGAAGCTGCCTCTTGCCCGCCCGACGTGCATTCCGCGTCCGGCGGCGGCCCTGTCTTCGCCGCCAACCGCCTGTCTCATTTTCTCGATCTTCGCGGCCCGTCCCTGGCCATAGATACGACCTGTTCTTCCTCGCTTGTGGCGGTTCATCTGGCAGTCAACGCCTTGCGCTCGAAAGAATGCGACCTTGCGCTAGTCGGCGGTGTCAACCTGATCCTGTCGGCGGAGGTCGCCGCCTCTTCGGCAAGCTCGATCCCGGCCGCAAAAACCGGACGCTGCGAGACATTTTCCAAACACGCAAACGGAACCGTGATGGCGGAAGGTGGTGTGGTTTTGGTCTTGCGCAGAAGCACAGACAATCCATTGCCGGGAGGCCGGGAAATTGCCCGGATCCAGGCAACGGCGGTCAACCATGACGGACAGGCCAGTTCGCTGACGACGCCCAATCCGGACGCGCAAAAAGATGTCATTATGCGCGCGGCCGGACAAAACGGTATCGACGCGAACAAGATCGCCTATCTCGAGGCTCATGGCACCGCCACGGAACTCGGCGACGCCTTCGAAATCGAGGGAGCATGCCACGCCTATAAATCTCTGCGCAGTTCCGAAATCCCGGTCCCCATCGGATCGGTCAAGGCTCAGCTCGGACATCTGGAAGCCGCAGCCGGCGCGGCAGGGTTGCTGCGCGCGTGTCTGTCGCTCGATCGGGGCAAGGTCACGGCGCATCCGCTTGAAGGGGAAGCGAACGATCTTTTTTCCCGGCAAACGACGGTCATACCCGCCACGGAGCCTGTCAGGCTTGATCGTGACCATCTGATCGGTGTCAGTGCCTTCAGTCTCGGCGGCACCAATGCGCATATTGTCGTTGGGGCAGCACCGGCAGAATCAAAAAGTGAACTTTCCGGCGCAACCAATTCTCAATGCATCATTTTCCCGATCTCTGGAAAAACTGCGAACGCGCTTGCCAATCAATTGGAGAGCCATATCCGGTTCTGTGACAGCCACGCGCACGACACCGTCCCCCTGGAAAGTCTTGCAGGGACAGCTGCCGGGGGCCGAATGGCCCATGCCTACAGAACCTCCGTGGTTGCCGAAACAAAAGCCCAACTTCGGGCCGGTCTAAACCGTGCCAGGCAAGCGCTGGCAAATGGACAAACCCCTAAAAGGGTCACCGCCGCAGATCGCGATGTTGTTTTTGTTTTGCCGGGTCACGGGGCGCAATGTGCTGGAATGGCGCAAGGGCTCCTCGGCAAGGACCCTGTCTTTGACCGCGCTGTCACAAGGCTGGACGCAGAATTCGCCACTTATTGCGATTGGTCGGTCGCCAAACTCCTTGCCAGTTCCGGCAATGGCGCCAAGCTTCAGGACGCGCGCTATGCGCAGCCCGCCCTCTTCACGGTGCAGATTGCAATGGCGGAATGCCTGATGGCACGCGGCATCGAGCTGTCGGGCCTGATCGGCTACAGCGCAGGCGAACTGTCGGCCATGGTCCTGTCCGGAATGCTGGAGGAGGAAACCGCCGTCCGTCTCTGCTCACAGCGGGCGCAGCGCCTGTCCACGGCCCCGCCGGGCAAAATGGTGGCGGTCCGCATGCCGGTCGACGACTTGCGCCGATTGATCGCCGGTAAAACACCGGACATCGCCGTCGCTGCTGTCAACGGGCCGGAAACCACCATCTTGTCCGGTCCAGCGGAAAGCCTCACCAGCCTGGCTCAGACACTTGAGAGCAAGGGCCACTTGTGCATCGACACCGGTATTGCCTACTGCTTTCACCATCCGGCAATGACCGAAGCTTCGCGAAATCTTGAGCAGTTATTTGGCACGACAGAAACCAGATGGTCCGCTCCCAGAGTTCCTGTCTATTCCTGCGTGACGGGAGCCCGTCTTACCCCGGACGATCTGACCAGGGATTACTGGCAGAGGAGCGCCTGTGCCACCTTGCGCTTCGACATGGCAGCCGAAGCGGCGCTGAGCGACGGTTTCAAAACCTTTCTGGAAGTGTCGCCAACCGCCGTTCTCACCGGTGATCTGCGCGATTGCATGCGCCTATCCGGCCGCAAGGCGGTTGCGGTCGCGACGCTCAGGCGCGGTGTGCCGGACCGGAGAGCACTTGCGATTGCCGGTTCGGAACTCTTCAATGCCGGTGCCTTGTCATCGGTCGTGCCCTTCAATCCGGAAGGCGGCCAATGGGTCGATTTGCCCAGTTATGCCTGGCAACGCGCAAGTCATTGGTGGCCGCCCCTTCGCAAGGACACACCGGAGAAAGCCGCGAACAACAGCGCACCGAGCATCTCAACGGAGAACCGCAAGCTTTACTATCTCGACTGGGTCGAGACAGCTGCGCCTTGCAAAGTGTCAGGTGATACGGTTCGCCGCACTAATATGGCCGCCGCGGAAGAAGCGGAAACGCAGCGGCTCAGCGACTATGATCATCACGCGGATCTGATTGAAAAGATTTGCGGCCATTACTCGCTGGTGACCCTGCAGAAGCTGTCGCAGGGCCAGACGATCCCGGAACCATCGTTTCTCGCCGACAGGCATCAGTTCGAACGCCACGAACGCCGGCTGCTGCATTGCCTTTTCACAATTGCCCGGCGCAGCGGTTGTCTCCGGCAAGACGGCCCGAACAACAGTCCCGCCACACTGGATTTTGATTTGATCAAGGCGCTTGAAATCGTGCGCCGAGACGTTCCCGCCATCGCCCCGGAACTCGACATGATCGAGCGGACGGGTCCCTTTATCGCCGACGTGCTGCTGGGCAAGCGGCAGGCGTTGGACCTGCTGTTTCCGGACGGGACTGCCAATGACGTCGCCGACGTTTTCTCCGCGTCCGGCATTGCCAAGGTGATGAACGGCATCGCAGCCGGTGTGATCAAGGGACTGTTGCGCGAACGTATCGGCGCAGCCCCGCTCAAGGTCCTGGAAATCGGCGCTGGAACGGGCGGAACCACGGCGGAGATCCTGCCGCTCATCGAGGCCACAGGTGGCAGCTACACCATCACCGATATCTCACAGACCTTGCTACGATTCGCTGATAAAAGATTTTCAGATCATTCATCGCCTGTCTTCCAACGGCTGGACATCAGCGCGTCTCCGGACACACAAGGGTTCTCCGGCGCGGCTTATGACGTGATCATTTGCGCCAATGTTCTGCACGCCACACCGGACATCGCCCAGAGCCTCACCCATGTGCGCAACCTTCTTGCCCCTGGCGGACTGTTGCTTCTTTGCGAGGCCGTCGCTGCCAATCCACTGGTGGATCTGACCTTCGGTCTGACACGCGATTGGTGGAACTATGCCGACATCGCACTGCGCAAGGACCATCCGCTGCTCTCCGGAGAAAGCTGGACGGGGGTGTTGCAAACGCAAGGGTTTGAGGACATCCGGCTTCTGCCAACGGAGAAGAGCCTGTCGGACACGCTTCAAAATGCCGTCATTTGCGCAAATACACCGCCTGAGCAGGCTGCCCTCCTCCTGAAACGGCATTGGCTGGTCATCGGGAAAGACGGCGCCTTGCGGCATCATACCGCCAAAGCCTTGACCGCCATCAGCCCTAATGTCACCCAAGTTACGTCACTTGAGACCGCAACATTGAACAATCTGCGAGACGATCTCCCTCTCGGGATTGTGGATCTGCGGTTCCTGGCGCCGCGTGTGCAAGAGGGCGCTGGAGCCCAGCACCTTGTCGACCAGTTCCGAAAGGCCGTTCCGGGTTTGCTCAAGACCATTCAAGTTCTCGCCGGACGTCCCGGCCCCGCGCCTTTGCTGGTCATACCGACCGCTGGTGCAACGCGGCCTATAATGTCTGCCGCCCCCGCGGACCCGCTCCAGGCGGGCCTCGCCGGACTTGCCGAAACCATCGCCGCGGAACACCAGGATTGGGATGTGCGCTGTCCCGATATCCACCCTGCAACAGTGCCCTCGGTTGCCAATGTGGTGCTTCGTGAACTTCGCTCGCCCAGGCAAGAGGCGCGCACGGCTGTCACCGGCGCGAAACGCCATGGCGCCCGCATCCGCCTAGAACCCGCTGGAACCACCCCGAAACCGGACCTGGACCCGGAGGCCCTTTTTGTCGTCACGGGCGGCACGGGAGCCATTGGCCTGCTCACCGCGGAATGGCTTGCGAACCGGGGGGCCAGGCGATTGCTTCTGGCCCAGAGAGGACGCGGTTCCGAAGCCGCAGCGCAACGATGCCGGAAACTTCAGGACCACGGTCTCACCGTTACGATGGAATCCGTAGACTTTGCAGATCCGGATGCCGCCGCGCGTTTCGCCGATGACCTGATTTCACGAAAACCCGCCGGTATCGTTCATGCGGCCGGTATCTTTTCAGACCGGCTTTTGATGTCGCAGGACTGGCGTGGATTTGAAGCCGCCCTTGGCGCGAAAATCGTCGGCGGCTGGGAGGCCTACCGCGTGCTGTCCGCCTGTCCCGACGCGTTTCTGATTTTTTGCGGATCATCGGCAGGGTTGCTCAATCCTTCAGGGCTCGGCAATTACTCGGCCGCGAACGCCTTTCTGGGGTCACTGGCGGCGCATGCGCGGGCAGCCGGTTTGAAAGCCACCAGCCTCAATTGGGGTGGATGGTCGGATCTCGGCATGGCCACACGCCAGAGCGACCGCTGGTTTGAACGCTGGCAGCAACTTGGCGTCAAAAGCCTTGCCCCTCAGGACCTCTTCGAAACGCTGGACCTGGCTGCCGCGGGCACCGCTCACGCCGAGACATGGGTCATGGATGTGGATTGGGACCTCTATGCTGAGGGCCAGCCGGACTGGCGCAGAAATCTTGTGTCGAACCTCGTCGCTCGCACGCCGGCTTCCAACCCGAAATCCGTCTCATTGGCTGGCACGACCCAATCAGACACACCGAAAACCGCCGGTCCGCTGCTTGAACCCGGTGCGTCTTCTGAAGACCGCCGTGAAAAAATCATGGAGATTGTCCGCGAACGGAGCTTGGTTGTTCTCGAACTCGCGGAGCATTTCGACATTGAGCCGGATTTGCCCCTGGCCGATCTCGGACTTGATTCCCTTTTGGCCCTCGAACTGCGCGGCGACCTGTGCGACATCTTCGGCCTGCCACTGCAACACACACTTCTGTTCGACTGCCCGACCCTCGAACGGCTGGTCGATCACCTGGACACTGAATTTCAACGCAACCGAACCTGCCCTTGAAGCCCATTGAGGCTCAAGGCACAAGGGCTCATTCACCTTAGCTTGCGAGCACGGTCTCAACGGCGTTGGAAATCTCGGCAATGTCCTGAGGGCTTGACATGTAGTGCAGGCAGAACCGCACACATTCCGGCCAATGGTGGCTGCGCACCTGGATCCCGCGTGCTGCCAGGGCGTTGACAACGGCGCCGGGCGTGATCCGTTCAAAGCGGCAGGCGGTGATCCCGTTGCTTGGGATCGTATCCGGCACAACCATGCCCCCATACCGCGACGCCAGCGTCTTAAGGTTGCCATGCAGAGTCTTAGCCATTTGTGTGGCCCTTTCACAGCGCTGCGGCAAAGGCATGTGCCGGTCCGCCACCTCAAGTGCCTGGGTCCAGGCCGGCAGAAGCGCCACAGGAAGCGAGCCGGATCCGAACCGTTGCGCGGTCTGTGTCAGGACAAGCTGGTCCTCCGATGTCAGATCGCACCCTCTCCAGCCGATCTGGCTGGGCAAAAGCCGGGCCGACCGCACAACGGCCGCCGCCAACCCGTCCGGGCCTCCGAGCCACTTTTGCGCTGTCAGCGCGTAGAGATCGATATCCAGGTCCTTCAGATCAACATGCGAGATGCCTGCGGCCTGTGCGCCGTCAACAGCGAGGATGGCCCTCGCCGCCGGGCCGCTGTGCACGGCTTCAACACTCTGTCGAAGGCAAACAACATCGCCGGTAACCCAATCGACGTGGCTGAGGACAACCAGCCTTGTCCGTTCGCAAAGACGGTCTGCCAAGTGCTGTGCAAACGTTGGACCGCCATAGGGACGCGGCACCGTTCTGACTTTGACGTCATAACGGCGTTCGATTTCCCTCGCCCATAACCAGCTTCCCGGGGGCTCCGCCTCGCCTATGACAAGGACATCACCCGCTCTCCAGACAATGCCGGCAAATGCCAGCGCCATCGCCTGGGAGATACTGCCGAGATAGACGATGTCTTCCGGTTCTGCTCCAGTCAGCCGGGCGAGAGTGCGGCTCAACGCGGCCTGCTCCCGCGCGATCAAGGCCGAGGCAATTCTCGACGCCGGGCCCACATCCTGTAGGCTGGTCAAAAACGAACTGACAGCGTCGATCGCCGCGTTTGACATGACCCCCCGCGCCCCGAAATTGGCGTAAACGCCCTCTGAAAGCGCGGGAAAGTCAGTCCGGATCGCAGCAAGGTCAAACACCGGTTCGAGTGGCACCGCCAGGCTGTTTTCGCTCATTGGGCCGGCCGCAAGATCTGCGCCAGCGCGTTGAGGTCCGGTGCGCGGAAAAACTCGATAAGAGAATAGGTTGTGCCATAACGCCGGCCAAGCGTCTCCCGCAATTCGACGATCATGATCGAATCCAGACCGTTCGCTTCCAGCGAAAGTCCGGGGTCAACGGCGTCCGGCTCAATGAGCAGCGTTTCGGCGATTGTCCCCCGCAAAACATCCCGCATGTCTTCGCCCGTCTCGTCCGGCGAAGTTGTCTCCGGGCTGACGCGGTCTATCGCCTCCCTGTCTTGGGAGACGGCCGGAACAAGATCCTGAAAGACCGGCCGGCCTGCAAGATCCGGAACGGCCCTTGCGAGCCGGGACCAGTTGACCGGCGCGTACCAGGCGGGCGGCGCCGCGGTGCCGATCAGCCTCTTCATCACGGTCAGAGCCTCTTCCTGGCCAATGGTCGCCATACCAAGTTCCGACAGCGCCTTGTCATGACCGAGGGCAGCGGCTTGCCCTATGCCACGCCAGGCGCCCCAGCCGATGCTGGTTGCGGGAAGCCCGGCTGCGCGGCGGGTGACGGCGAGCGCGTCCAGGGCGGCCGAAGCTGCGGCATGCGGTCCCTGCCCGGGCGGTCCGAACAACGAGGCAGCGGAGGAAAAGAGCACGAATGCCTCCAGCTTATCTTCAAGTGTCGCCTCGTGAAGCACCACGCCTGCATCGAACTTCACCGCGAGTGCGTCTGCAAAACTCTTGCTGTTTTGTGAGATCAGAAGCCCGTCGTTCAGAAGACCGGCCGCGTGAAACACGCCGCCCAGCGGCGCGACGGATCTGGCACTTGCAACAGCGCGGAGGACGTCCTCTTTTTGTGTCACGTCACCCGCGACAAATTCCAGATTGCACCCCGCCTCGCCAGCCAACTGCTCGAGCGCGGCCCGCTCTTCCGGTCCGCCCGGCGTTCTCGCAAGACCGACCACGCCTCCGGCCCCGGCACCGATCAGATCCGCGAGCAGCGCCTGGCCAATGCCGCCGGTCCATCCCGTCACAAGGTAGCTGCGATCTTGTCGCGGTCGGAACGCGGGTGTCTCAGCCGGTTTTTGCAGAGCCAGTCTGGCGGCTTCGATCCCCTTTTCCGAGACCCGCCATTCCGTTTCGTTCGCCGGGGACGACATGATTGACAGCATGGCCGTAGCGGCCTCACCCGCCGGGACACCGGCAAGCTCGACAAAACCGGCCTGCAATTCGGGGTGTTCCGATGAAATCACATTCGAGAGCGCACGCAATGCTGCGGTGGACATTTGCCCTGCTGCAGCGGATGCGCCTTCGTTGCTTGCAACCAGAAACAGTCTCGCCTTACGGGAGTGCTCGTCCAGGAAGCCGACCAGGCGGCAAAGGTCTTGAAATCTTGCGGCCAATTCGGCCGTCGCCAGAGGCTCGACCGCGAACAAGATAGTTCCGCCTGCAACGCGATCCGCATGACAGACGAGCTCTTCGACAGAGCTCAGATGGTGAAGCCGCGTGTTTGTATCGCCTGGCTCTGCGGCAAGGGCTGTCATCAGATCGGACGGACCAAACACGAACAGCTCTCCGGCCGGACGCCCGCCCGGCTTGCGCTCCTCCCAGGCCTTGTGGGTCATCACCGCAACTTTTGGCTCTTGCATCGGCATCCTGGCCGGCCGCGCCAAGATACCCCTTGCAAGAAGATCGGCCTTTCCGTCAGGTCCGTAGAGATCAAGATCCGCCGATGCACTGCCGCCCGGTTCGGACCGGGTGACGGCATTGAGGTCCGCCTGGGGCGAAATTGCTCTCTTGACCTGAAGGCGCTGAATGCTGTGCATCATGACCGCCGTGGTTTCGTCCCCACCGGCAGAAAGCGTGTGCAAGGCAGTGTCCAGAAGGGCCGGCCCGATCACAAATCCGTCCCTTGTCTCTCCCCCAAGCCGGGCGGTGATTTTGCCGTCTTGGCCTGACCGCAGACGTTCCAGGTTGCGATAACACGGACCGTAGTCGATGCCACGGTCGGATAATCCGCGGTAAAATTCCTCAATATCAATGTCGGCTTCGTCTACGGACATTGGGGCCAAGGGATCGGTTCTTAAGTCCATCCAGTCGAACGCGCAGTGCATCAACCGCGTCCACCTGCCTTCTGCCTCGCCCGAGATCCGCGCATAAACCACAGCCTCGACGGGGAGGTCGTCGCGGCTGCCGATATGGATCTCAAGGTCGATATTTTCACCTTCAGCGGCCCCCAGGGCGCCTTCAAATGTGACATCGGTCAGGCAAATCTCAGCGGCATCCGGCCTCAGCATTTTCGCGAGCGACGCAACACATTCCAGGCTACCGGCTGCCGGCCACATCGGCCTGCCGGCCACCTGATGTTCGATGAGGACCGGGTCCTGAGCATCGATGCGCGCCTGGTAAACAAGCGTTGGCCCCGCAATGTCGAGGCGGCGCAATGCAAACGGATGCGTCTGGCTGGCGGCGCTCCCGGTCGAGGGCTCCAGAACACGGGACAGCGTTCGGCTTGTCACTTCCTCCTGAAAGTGCTGGCCGCCAAGCAGAGACAGCAGCCGGTCCTGTTCGTCGCCACCGGGCCGCTTTGCGAAGTGAAGAAAGATCTCTTCTTCCTCGGGCCTGAACTTCGACTTGAACTGAACCTGCCGCCTCAGGCCACGGGACGCAGCGTCGGCGTTCTCTGAGAACCGGGGCATGCCATAACTGCCCCCAAGAGACAGCACCTCTGCGCCCTCTTGTTTCAGTTCCGCCGCCAGGTCCACGATCAGCCGCTCAGTACATCCAGGCGGCGTCTCACGATCATAGAACTCCATATCCATCAGCCAGCCGGTTCCGGTACCGAACTGGCTGAGCACGATCGCTCCATGGACCCGGTCGCCTTCGCCGGCGACATAAAGCCTGCGATAGACTGGCAATCTGCCTGAGGCGATTTCATCGATCAGTCTGTCCGCCGCGGGAACAGGCGCGGATCGGGCGCTCATCCAGGTCCGGATCAAACCGGTCACCGAGGCATCAAGCTGAGGGTCCATGCCCGGCTTGAACAGTTTGGTCTCGTGGCCGTTCGCTTCTTGGTACCGGTTCAACCGCGACCGCAGGCGCTTGTAACCATTCGCGGAAGGATCGAACGAGCACAGCGGCAAAGTCTGCGTGAGCCCGAAGGGCACCAAGAAACCGTCTTCTGGAGAGCCGGCCGTCGATCCTGGAACTGTCCGGCAAACGGCAAGAACCAATCCGCTCTCGTCTGCTGCCGTCTGCAACTCCGCGAGCGCGCGCTCAGTCGCGTCCTCTTCGCCGATTGCGGCCCAGACCAGGCAGGCAGTCGAACTCACGCTGGCAAAGACCGCGACCTGGTCCGCCTGTGTCACCCAGACCCTTGGTGCCAGGTGTCTCATGTTGAGCGACTGCAGGCCAAACCGGTCGTGGCGTCTCAAAAGACGCTCCAGCGCGACAACCGGTTTGTCCTCTTCCCTTCGCCCCGTCTTCAAAGACCGGCTCGCAGCCGCCTCGTCGCGCAGTTCCGTGATCCAGTGATAGCTCTTCTGCCAGGGATAGGAAGGCGGCGGCAGCCAACCGATGTCGGTCTTCAGCATAGTCCGCCAGTTCGGGTCATAGCCTGCGCGATAGAGCGCCGCCACGGCCCGTTCGGGCGAATAAGCAACACGCGAGTCCGGTGGCGCGAGCCCGGCCGTCAACAGGCCTTCTTCTGACGAAACCAACATGCGGCCGCGGACAGCGGGCAGCAGCACCGGCCGGGGGCCGATCTCCAGAAAATCGCGATATCCTTCATTGATGAGCACTTCGACGGCAGTGTCGAACCGCACTTCGTGCAGCAGGTTCCGGCACCAGAAATCGGTGGTGAGTTTGTCCCCGCCGCACCGTCCGCCATCGACGGCCGAATAAAACGGAACGGTCTCACCAGTGGGACTGATGCCATCAAGACGTTTTGCCAGGTCCTCACCCAAATGCGCAATCAACGGCGAATGCCCCGGCACGCCGTCGGTATTCACCACACGCGCGAAAATTCCATGATCACCCAGATCGGCAACCACCTCCTCCACCGCTTTCGCTGGACCGGAAATTACCGCGTTCTGGGGGCCATTGCGTGCGGCAATAACGACGGAGCCCGCGCGTGCGCCAATGCGCTCCGAGACCTCCTCCGCGCCGGTATCGACCAGGGCCATCAATCCGGTGCCCGCCACCTGTGCCAGACAATGACTGCGCTCAAGGCTCAGATGTGTCGCGGCCTCAAGCGGCAAGATCTCCGCGCTCAGCGCTGCAGCAATCTCGCCCATGGAATGCCCCAGCACCGCCGCCGGCTCCAAACCCCAGTCCCTGAAAAGAGCATCAAGGCCCGCCTGCAAGGCGAAAATCGCAACCTGGCTGGTGACGATACGCGGAACCGCAAGGTCTTGCGGTTGGTTCATCGCCTGCCAGACGGACCAGCCGACCTGGCTTCGCACCACCGCGTCAATGTCGTTAATGCGTTCTCTGGCCGGCTCATATTGGCTGACGGCCGCGCCCATACCTGGCCACTGCCCCCCCTGCCCGGAGAACAGAAACACCGGTCCCTTGCCATTCCTCTTGCTGGAAGGTCTGGACGGTGCTGAGACATTGTCCAGAGCGGCCAGAAGCGTTTCCCTGTCGCTGCCGACAACGCAGTCGCGCATCTTGAAGTGGCTGCGGCGGAGCGCCATGCCCCTGCTCAGGGCGCGCGGATCTTCACCGGCGCTGAGGCGCGCGTGCAGGGCCTGCGCGAAAGATGTCAGCGACGCTCCGCTTCGCGCGGACAGCGGCAGGACAACCGGAGCCGAATGGTACGGTGCATCTTCGGTCTTTGCCGCCGCCTCGTCCTGGCCCGGTGCACAGCCCAGGACGACGTGCGCGTTGGTGCCGCTGAAGCCGAAAGAACTCACGGCAGCAAAACCTTGGTTCTCGGGCCACGCCAGAGGCTCCGCCGGGATGGACAACCCGAGGGCCTCAAGATCAATCATTTCGTTGCAGCGCGCGAAATTCGCCTGTGGCGGGATCACCCGCCGGTGCACCGCTTCAATGGCCTTGACCAGACCGGCGATGCCTGCCGCCGATTCCAGATGCCCGATATTGGCCTTGACCGCTCCGAGATGGAGCGGCCCGCTTCGTTCAGGCGCGCAGCCATAGACCCGGCCCAGCGCCTGCGCCTCGATCGGATCTCCGAGGCGCGTGCCCGTACCATGCGCTTCGGCAAAGACCACCTCGCTGCCGGTGACACCGGCATCGGCAAGCGCCGCGCGCAGAACGGCCTCCTGCGCATCCACATTCGGCGCCGTCAGACCGGCACTGCGGCCATCCTGATTGATGGCCGATCCCCGGATGACCGCCATCACCCGATCGCCGTCCCTTTGTGCCGCCCACAACGGTTTCAGAACGACGGTGGCGCAGCCTTCTCCGCGCACATAACCATCGGCCCCATTGTCGAAGGGACGGCATTCGGGCGCCCTCGACACGGCGCCCAGCTGACTGAAATAGATGCCGACGGAGGGGCTGAGCGCCACATTGACGCCGGCCGCCAGACACAGGTCGCTCTCCCCGGCCCGCAGACTGGCAACCGCCATGTGCACCGCCACCAGCGAGGAGGAACAGGCCGTGTCGATCGAGACCGCGGGACCGTTGAGATTCAAGGCATAGGAAATACGCCCCGATGCCACGCTAATCGCGTTGCCGGTGCCGAAGTACTTGTCGATCATGGAATAGTCATCGCCCGCCCCCGTAAGACCGGCATATTCCGTGTTGCAGATCCCGACAAAAACACCGGTCCGGCTGCCCTTGAGCTCCGTCAGGGGCTGACCGGCGTGTTCAAGAGCCTCGACTGAAGTTTCCAGGAGCAGCCTGTGCTGCGGGTCAAGGCTCTTGGCCTCGCGCGGGCTGATGTTGAAAAATCCGGGATCGAAATGGGCCAAATCGTCAAGAAAAGCGCCCCAGAGCGAACAGGCCCCCGCCGGATCCGATCCGGACGGGTCATAATGGGCTTGAGCGTCCCAACGGTCACGCGGCACTTCGCTGACCGCCGTCCGGCGGTCGTGCAGCATCTGCCAGAACGCGTCCCGGTCCGGAGCCCCTGGAAACCGGCAGGCCAGCCCGATCACCGCGATATCCCGCAAATTGCAGCCTGCTACGGGTTGTGCCGGCTTGTGAGTGGCATGGCGGTTCACGGTTCCTCGCCCTTTCGGAGCTTCCAGCGTGACATGTCCTGCAACAAGGCATCCAGCTCACGATATCCGAACCCGATCCTGCTCACTTGTCGCAAATTGCGCAGTTCACGATAAGCCCGCGCCACCAAGGCAGGTCTAAAATTGGCGTGACCCACAGCACGAAAGGCAGGTTGCCATGCAGACCGCAAGAGAAGCATTTTCAAAGCTCAAGTCCCTGGCCGGTGAGTGGCGCGGCTCGTCGCCCTATGGCAAGGATATACGCCTGACCTATGAGGTCACCGGAAAGGACAGCGCCGTGATCGAGCGCTATCGGCATTATTGGAAAGGCGAGCTGATGGAAGACGAGATGGTCACCATGTACCATCTTTCAGGAGACGATCTGGTGCTGACCCACTATTGCACGCTTGGCAACCAGCCACGCATGCGCGCCAACCTTTCCATCGATGAGGACGTCATTTTCGAGTTCATCGGGGCAAGCAACCTGCCTCACCCGAACGCGCTGCGCATGACCGGGGTCGCGTTCCATTTCATCGATAACGACAATATCACGCAGACCTGGAGCTGGGACGGCGAGAAGAAACACATCTTGCCGGAAAACCGTTCTGACGATTACGACGACATTCCCGACAGCGGCGAAGGGATCGACACGTTCACACTCGCGCGCGTCAAAGTGCCGATGGCGGCCGAATGAACCGATAGAGTGGAGCCGCCACGATGCCGGATTCGGATTGCCATTTGGCGCAGCTCAACATTGCCAGGGCGCGCTTCGATTATGACGCGCCGGAAATGGCGGATTTCTTGGCCGCCGTTGACCTCGTCAGCGGCGCCGCTGACCGGTTTCCAGGCTTCGTCTGGCGCCTCGACGATCAGACAGGTGGCATGAACCGTGGAGCTCATCCACGCGATATCGTCAACCTGTCTGTCTGGCAATCCGCCGAGGCTCTGGACGGCTTTTTCAGACACACCGTACATCGCCATTTCTATGCCAGGAAATCAGACTGGTTTTTGCCACCGGAAGAAGCGCATTGCGTGTTCTGGTGGCAGCCGGCCGGCGTCTATCCAACGCTCGAAGACGGCCTTCAAAATCTAGAACGCCTTAGACAATCTGGACCGGACGCGCATCTGTTCGACAGGCTGCCGCTCGCAACGGCCGGCACTTGAACACCACCGCAGACGCTGAAAGAAATCTGGTTTCAAGCGAGGGTCGAGCAAACACATGTCCCTCATCTGTTTCTCAAATTTGAAATACGTGACTGCGACAAATGCATCTATAAAGTGCATTTGTAGCCCATGCATCAGGCTCCGGCGTCATCCGTCGCCCTCTCCGTCTTCAAACGATTCCTCACTTGAACAGGACCGGCTGCCTACCTAGTTTTCTTGTTGATTTTCCGGACCGCCTGGGAAAGGGCAACCGACAGGAGGGAATTCCATGCTTTACGATGCCAATACCCCCAAAGACTACCTGGACCAGCTCGATCCGGACTGGCGGCGAGACAAGCTGCTTGAAATCCGTGAGTTGATACTCTCCGAAGGCAAGAACCTTGAAGAGTCGATCCACTACAAGATGCTAGGTTATGGTAAGGACGAAGACTATCTGTTTCATCTGAACGCCCAACGAGGCTATGTCAGCCTCTATGTCGGCAACGCATCCAAAGTGGACCCGGATGGAGAACTGCTCTCCGGCTTGAGCGTGGGCAAAGGCTGCATACGCTTCACGAAAACTAAATCCATCGAAAAGACCGGGACCAAGGACTTCGTGGCCAAGGCCTATCAGATGTGGGAGACCGGCGAAGACACGTCCTGTTAAGGGAAGTCTGCCGAAGACAGCGTCTAATTCTACCGCTAAAATGGAAACGGCGAATCGGACGCGCTGCTATCAATAATCACGTTGATAATCCCGCAACCGTGAGACACTTGGCGGATAGAAGGCATGTGTCATCCCGGCGCCGAACCGGCTTGTTGTTTCTTCGACCGAGCGCAAATGAGCCACCGGATCTCGGAGCCGGTTGAAGTAAACATCGATCGGTTCGAAGCCCCCGACCAGCGGTTTGTCCGAGTTCATCTTGTTGTAACTGTCAACCGTGTCGAATGTTGGCAGGTCATCGGCGAGTTCAGGCAATCCGGCCATCGGGAAGCTCAAGGCTGTCGGTGCGCCTCCCATGACATTGAGTAGAACGAACATGCCCACCACAGGCTGTTCCGAACCGTCAGGCAAAATCATCCTTGTATCCGGGATGCCTATGAGCGTTTCCGAAGCGCCGAACCGCATCATGAAGGCGGTACTCACGCATTCGATACCGTTGATATACGGCCCGTAATTTCCGAACACCATCCCGCGGTCGTCATAGCGCACGGTCCATTCGTCAAGCTGGGTGAGTTGAATATCAACCAGTGCCGACAATAGAAAACTCTGTTCCTCTGCGGACCGTCCCGGCATGTCACGGGCGATCAGTTTTTCCCGTTCGTAGTGGTTTTCTTCGGTCCACATCGTGGTGAGCTGACGCAGCCGGTTTTCCTTCGGGTCAATCAAATCGTAGTAGATCTGCGACCGGGCAGTCGTATTGTGGCTATTACGCGCGAACGGAGTACGACCGCCGTTCGTGAAGCGGTGACGCATCTCCCAAGTTCCGTTAAAACTTTTGGCAACCCGTGAGGCGCTGAGCGGAATAGGCGCCAGAAGCCCGGGCATTCCGAGACTATTATAAGCCATGAACATGCGGCGTACTTGTTCCGTTGTCAGACCGTTTTCCTTGGCCGCCTGCGTGAACAACCTCGTGAGGGTTTGCCGGATTTCCCGGTCGCCGCTTTCAGTGCGCGGTTCATCAAGATATTTGAAATAGGTGTTCGTTGCTTCACCCAGAATGGGTTGCAGAACCTTGTACTTTTCATAAGCCGTCATATCTGTCGGCTCAAACGGCTCCTTGAAATCATTGATTATCCGATCGACCATAACCGCGCCCCTTCTGGTTTTCGGCTTTTCGGGACTTCTATAGAAGTTCCTGTTTCGAAACCTGGAATGTCCGAGTGAACTGAAAAGACGTTATCGGGACTTGGTGCGTCATGCTTGTCTGAGATTGCGGACAGATTTCTACAGCCGCAAATTTGATAATTTCAAAGCATACCAGAATCGTTTGGCAAACTCAGTCGACGACAACGGATCCCAGCGTTTTGGAGAGGCGTATCGCGAAGATACCCGTATTACATATTCTTTCCATTCGGCTGTTGAACGAGAGCTCAATTTTTGGAGTTGAGTGTACAGTCGCGTCCGCACAATATAAACCAAAATACCTACGGCAAGCCCAGCTCGGTTGAGTGCCTGCATCTGCCTTGGCCTGCAAAGGCGCCTGGATGATTAAGTTGGGCAATTGAGGTTAGATCAGAGTGACGGGCCGTAGCCGGTGCGGAGGAGGATCAGCGGGGAATAAGGTCGCTTGGGCAAAGGTCTATACGGTTCACGCCATTCACCCTAGATGGAGCAGCAAGCGCAAACCAGTGGTTTCCGATGCGCGCGCTTTCCAGCCACCATTCCCATGGCACTCCAAGACTCGGCGGTAGTGAGACAAGGCGGGGTTGGTGTCCCGCGAAACTGATCTGCTTCGGGGGCAGAGAGAACCCCAGACCGGTTGCTTTCATCACTGCCTCCTTCGCGGTCCAAAGTTGAAAGAAACGTTCAAGCGGTTCGGCAGATGCGTCCATCTCCCAGATCTCCTCTTGGCAAAAGACAGCTTGCGCCACTCTTTCGCGGTCGGACAGGTCGCGCGAAAATTCGACATCGACACCAATCTCGATCTCCCTCGCTATTGCAACTGCGACCAGGCCTTCAGTATGGCTGATACTGAACCGGATAGATGTCCCAGAAAGAAATGGCTTGCCGTAGTCACTTAAGGCGAATTTGATCGCCATGAACCCAAGCTGGCCAAGTGCGTGATGAAGTAAAGCATGCGCCACGATGAAGACCCGTCGCGCATCATGCGCGACGAAACGATCTGCGCGGGCTCGTTCTTCGACAGCTAGCTGCGTCGAAATCAGCGGCAGTAGCGCTTCATCGGCAGGGCTGACTGGACACAAATAGAGGCTTACCTTCATCAGCGCAGGTTAACCCATTTGTCCAACAGCAGCCACCATCGTGAGACGTCGCCAAAGAAATTTTCGAAGGCCTATATATAATGCTCGAAGAATACGGGCGATCGTCTCACAGGTCCTGAACCGCCAGATCAAATGGACAGAAGGCGCATCGACGCTCATTATGAGATCACGGTATGCACATCACCGCCGCTTCGAAAGTGACGGTTTGGGTGGTCGCTACACCGAAACAGCCCTGACCATTTTCGGTCATTGAATAGCCCGAAATTTATTATACGCCTTTGTTGCTCGTTTTCTACGGTCGTTCGGACCCGACCGGCGACAAAACGCGCGGCTATCCGGAAATAATTTCCGCGCTTGACTGCAGCCCAATCCCAGGCCACAAATGTGGCCCTCAGGGCGTTCACGAACGGCATTATTCGACGCTATCTCAATAGCTTAATTAAATTGGCTGAGATTCCAGGTTCCCCAGCCAACTATTCAACTAGCCATTGATATTAAGCGGTTCGATTCTGTTCTCGATCGGCTCATCTCGGCATTCCTGACAATTCAGTTTTTCTTTTCGGTTGTTAACATCCCAGACTCGGCGCAACGGTCACTTATTGCTGGCGTATCATGCGGGTCAGAGTTGAGTCATGGTCGACGAAATGGTGTTTCAGCGCGCCAGCAACATGCAGCACCAGTGCGCCAACCATCAGCCAGCCACAGGCACCATGGAGCCAGTGCCCCATTGCGGAGAACGCTTCTATTTTGTCTCCCGCAGGGATCATGAAAAGGCCAAATACGCTGGTAGTTCTGCCGCCAAAATAGGACCCGATTATTCCTGAGAGCGGCATGACTATGATACCGGCAAGCAAGACGATGTGAACCAGCTTGGATGTGAGGCGCTGCCAGGTGGGCATCACGGTAGCATCCTCCAGAAAGCCCTGTTTCAACCGGTACCCCACGCGCCACAGCCCAAAAATGAGCACAAGCACTCCAACTGCCTTGTGAATACCAATCAGTTGTCCTTTGCCCGGACCGCTTTCAAGGAATTCCGATAGGTAAAAACCGAAGCCTATCATCCCGATAATTGCAACGGCAATGATCCAGTGATTGAACCGTGAAATACCGTCATACGTCGTGGTTTTCGACAGGTTGGGGCTCATCGAATGCTCCTACAACTCGAACAAATTCCAGGTTTGGTAGGACTTGCTGGTTTCTTCGCATGGCTGGAGAGACAGCGGCCGCATCACATGAACAGGGGAGCCGCCACGCCCTTCCCGCTTCTCCGTACTGCTAACTGTCACGCACAACTGCGGATCGGCCTGGGCGACCAACTGACCATTTTCGTTCAACGTGAACTTCTGAGTGGCGGTGCCGGCACATTGGTTGAGCACAATCGGCGCTCCGGCCTCGACGGATGGGACTGTCATACAGACATCGAAATAGGGAATTCGAAACTCTCCTTTGCCGATGAGTTCCTCATCAA
The DNA here is from genome assembly GCF_009363435.1 of Labrenzia sp. THAF82. Taxonomy (GTDB): domain Bacteria; phylum Pseudomonadota; class Alphaproteobacteria; order Rhizobiales; family Stappiaceae; genus Roseibium; species Roseibium porphyridii. Next base: position 3,615,364 of record NZ_CP045354.1, read on the forward strand.
AGCCCTGATCTTCCAGGATGCCACCCGTGTAGTTATAGCAAGTGTGAGCCTGCAGCCCCTTGTCCAGCGGTGCATTCTTGCCCTGCCCACCAGCGATATCCAGGCAGTAGCCGCGTGCGTCGTCCAACCTGTCGGTCAACTGGACTTCAACCAGGTTTTCGGCTGATTGAGCTGGTGCGACCAGCGAGGCCAAGCCAACAAATGCGAGCGCTATCCCGGTGACCGGTTTCATGATGATACCCCTTGAGTGCCACTGACAGCGCAATTCGCCGTCGATTGATTGTTCTAATTCAAACAGTTTACATCAGAACTTTGTGACCGTAATGTGCCAAGATCATGAGTTTATTTATTAGCGCAGTCAGGTCATGAAACAGACACTGATAACCATCCACCCCGTTTTGCATTCAGCCACCTTGTTGGAAAAGCGGATTGAAATCCTGCTTAGACCAACTGGGATCCGCCACCGACAGGCTCTCATCCTGGATGCCTTGTCGCAGATCGGGCCGACCTCACAGAGGCATCTGGCGAAACAGTTCGACGTTTCGGCGGGCAGCATGAGTTCTATGACAGAACGGCTGGTAACGCTCGGGTTCATCACCCAAATCACGAACCCCGAAAATCGCCGCAGTGATATTCTTGACCTGACACCTGACGGCCGGGAAGTTCTAAAGAAAGTATGGGTTGTCTGGCAGGAGGCAACGGGCCTGATCACCTCGGCACTCGGTGAAAACCAGGCCGAGACACTCACGGTCCTTTCTACGAAGCTCCGGAATGCTTTGGGGGGCACGCAGCCGGAGAAAGAACGGCACGGGACGCGAGTCTCCGCCCTCGGCCCCACTCCAAAATAGGTAGTCACAACTCTCTATCGAATTGTCGAAACATGACGCGAAATCATCACAGCAAATTGGCACTGTGTCCTAGATAGACCTCATCGAGCCATTGGGAATGGCTTCCGCGTCGCCCAAAATATGTCGGTCGAAGCAGTTCGGCCTGCTCACAATAGGTGTGTCCTGAACCAACCTGACTGCCACCCGAAACTTGGCCACGAACCATACTTCCAAAGGGGCAACTCACCACATATCAGAGACCTACATATTCTAGCTGAAACGCTCGTTGCCCTTCCTAAACCTTCCCAAAGCAAAGAGCCTTTCGAACTGCGACCAAAAGGATATTATCGTCAGTTCCATCACTTGTTGGGTCGCCAGAGCCTCGTTAAGCTCTGAAGCTGTTGCTTGTTTCGAATTTTCTCTGGCAAGCTGTTGAACCTGTGGGGCCAGATGCAGATTGGGTCTTTTCTATGCTGGTCCATGATTTCTTTCATGCTTTTACAAGTGCATGCGAGTGCAAACGAAAGAACTCCTGGCTATCAAGACAGCGCCATTTGTCAGTCGTGCCACAATGGGGCTTTTCAAGACTGGAAATCCAGTCACCATGCCATGGCCTGGCTCCCCGTTGATGATGAGCACGTTGATGGCGACTTCAACAATTCCACATTTGAGCATCGAGGTCGCAAGACACGTTTTTTCAAAGATGGTGACCGCTACTTCGTCGAGACATCCGACATAGATGGAGGCAGCAGGGTCCTTGAAGTCAAAGGGGTTGCCGGCATCACACCCTTGCAGCAATACCTGATTGAGACTGAACCAGGGCGCTTGCAGTCACTAGATATTGCGTGGGACCAGGAAAACGACCGCTGGTATCACCTTTACCCGGATCAGGCGTTGGCACCCAATGATGGTTATCATTGGTCCGGACCATACAAGAACTGGAATTCGCGCTGCGCAGAATGCCACGCAACAGGGTTTCAAAAGAACTATGACCCAAGAACGCGACATTACTCCAGCACTCAGTCTGAGATCGGTGTAGGATGTGAAGCTTGTCATGGACCGGGGGAAGCACACCTTGCCTGGGCGAATGGTGCTTCTTCGTCAGAACTATCCGTCTTTGAAGGAACAGGCGATCAAGGCCTTATCGTTGATTTCAAAGACGCATTTCCGCATACGGAAATCGAACAGTGTGCGGCTTGCCATTCAAGGCGCGAGCCGAACCAAGACGGCAATCCGCTTCCCGGCACGCCCTTTCACGACAGTTATCGATTGGCGCTGCTGCGGGATGGACTTTATCACGCTGACGGTCAGATCCATGACGAAGTCTATGTCTACGGGTCTTTTCTTCAATCAAAAATGTATGCTGAAGGCGTCCGATGCACGGACTGTCATGAACCCCACTCCGGCCAATTGAAGGCAGAGGGAAACGGGGTTTGCACCCAATGTCACTCTCAAGTGGGTAACGACACGTTTCCCTCCTTGACGTTGAAAAGATATGACAGCCCGGACCATCACTTCCACGAAGCCGGAACCGCAGGTGCACAATGCGTTTCCTGTCACATGATCGAGCGCACTTACATGGGAATAGATGGACGTCGCGACCATTCCTTCAGGGTGCCGCGGCCGGATCTCAGCGCGTCTCTCGGAACGCCGAACGCCTGCACGGATTGTCACATCGACAAGCCTGCGACCTGGGCTGCGGAAAAGTTGAAGATGCGTTTTCCTGATAGTGCCCATCGTTCTTCCCATTTTGCTTCGGTTTTTGCCCCGGCACGCAGAGGGGTGACGGGACTTGGAGAACAATTGCTCAACATTGCGCTTCAAGAGACGCTGCCTGGAATCGTGCGCGCTTCGGCAATAAATTTGTACGCACAACACTCAGGATCCGAGGCACCAAGTGATGCATTTTCGCTCTTGAGCGACTCCGATCCTCTTGTGCGGGCCGCCGCCGTCTCGTTGACGGCTACTCTGCCGGCCAGCACTCAAGTCCAGCTGCTGTCCAAATTGTTGGAAGACCCTCTGAGGTCTGTACGTATTGCCACAGCCAGGCAGCTTCTGGGCGTTTCATTAAGGGGAGAAGAACAAGGAATTCAGGACGCTGTCCAGAATGCAAATGACGAGTGGCGTACCGCTCTTTCTTCCAAACTGGATTATCCAGAAACTCATATGGTTATCGCAGGCACAGCTCTGACCTTGCGAAACCCAAAAGCTGCTATCAGGGCGTTTCAGGAAGCCACGCAACTCGATCCGCAATTGGCAGATGCCTGGATTATGCAGATCCGTCTTTTTATGGCGCTTCAGGACTACACCAACGCGCAGATCACGCTTCAACGAGCGAAAAAACTGATCCCGGAAGACGCTCGGCTCGCCGACTTTGAACGTCTATTGCAAAGCCGTTGACTGGAAAACAGTCGCTAGATTTCCACTTTTAGCTGTATTTTTGCTTCGAAAAATGACAAGGCCTTGGCATTCTTTACGAGGCTGATGACCTTTAGAAAATTAAATTTCGCTTTCTGTATTGACGCTGGGGCAAATTCGACATCTGATTGATGAACCGACGTCCAACGCATTGGTACTAATAACAATTTTACACAGTGCCAGTGTACATGGGAGGATAATCGAACATGCCATTTCAGTATAATTTCAGGGCCGCATTGTTCGCAGCCTGTGCCTTTGGGGCCTGCGGCCTCGCCGGAGGACTGCCTGCGCTGGCACAATCAGAAGGTAAGCCCAACATTCTCGTCATCTGGGGTGACGATGTCGGACAATCCAACATATCTGCCTATACATTCGGTTTGATGGGATACAACACTCCCAATATCGACAGAATTGCGAAAGAAGGCATGATGTTTACCGACTATTATGGTGAGCAGTCATGCACGGCGGGTCGATCTTCCTACATCACTGGACAAAGTGTTTTCAGAACGGGACTGTCGAAGGTTGGATTGCCGGGTGCCGATCTTGGCATGCAGGAAGAAGACCCAACAATTGCCGGCCTCCTGAAAGCACAAGGCTATGTGACCGGTCAGTTTGGTAAGAACCATCTCGGCGACAAGGATGAACACCTGCCGACCAATCACGGTTTCGATGAGTTTTTTGGCAATCTTTATCACTTGAATGCCGAGGAAGAGCCCGAAAACGAGGATTACCCCGGTAACATGACGCTGGCTGACGGAAGGACCTTCCGCGAAGCCTTTGGTCCTCGTGGCGTTATCAAGTCATCTGCGGACGGTACGATTGAAGACACGGGCCCTCTAACCAAAAAACGTATGAAAACCGTTGATGATGAAACGGTAACCGCCGCTATCGACTTCATCAAACGAGCGAATGATCAGGGACAGCCCTTCTATGTCTGGTGGAATGGGACCAGGATGCATTTCCGCACACACGTTAAGCCGGAAATGCGTGAAAGAGCGAATGAGCTTGCAGGCAGAAATCTCGATGAGTATTCAGCGGGCATGATCGAGCATGATTTGCATGTCGGTCAGCTTCTTGATTTGATCGATGAACTCGGCATTGCTGACAATACCATCGTCCACTACTCAACGGATAACGGCCCGCATTACAACACCTGGCCAGATGCCGCTTCAACACCGTTCTTTGGTGAGAAGAACACCAACTATGAAGGCGGATGGCGCGTTCCGTCCATGGTACGCTGGCCCGGCAAGATTGAGGCAGGAGCTGTCTCCAACGAGATCATGCACCACATGGACTGGTTGCCGACTTACCTGGCGGCTGCAGGTGCTCCGGAGATCAAAGAGCAGCTGAAAGAAGGTGGCGTTCAAGCGATCGGTCGCGAATACAAGGTCCATCTCGACGGTTACAACTTCTTGCCTGTGCTTTTGGGTGAAGAAGACGCCGGTCCAAGAGCAGAGATATTCTATTTTTCCGATGACGGAGATCTGACGGCTCTGCGCTGGAACGACTGGAAACTGATCTTCATGGAGCAGAAACAGTACAAGACCTTGCGGGCATGGATTGAGCCATTCACGGTTTTGCGTCTGCCTCTCATTTTCAATCTGCGACGTGATCCTTACGAGCGGTCCTATCAAACTTCCAATACCTATTATGATTGGTTGATCGACCGGGCATATATGCTTGTGCCTGCACAGCAGTATGTCGGAAATTTCCTTGCCACTTTCCAGGAATTTCCTCCGCGCCAAAAAGCTGCGAGTTTCTCTCTCGATCAGGTCATGGACAAACTCAGCACACCAGGCGGTGCTCAATAAAAGCTGATTGCACAACCGCGGTGGACTTCAAATATCCATCGCGGTTTTTCATTTCACTTTAGAGACTGTCAGGAGGCCCGCATGCGCCTGTTCTGTTCGATTGCTGTTGTTCTGATGGTAACGGGGAGTGCAATCGCTGATCCCCTGCCCTCCTGGAACGATAATGCCGCGAAGGCACAGATTATTGACTTTATTGGTTCGGTCACCGATCCAGCCTCTCCTGAATACGTAACCCCAAGCCAAAGGGTTGCTGTTTTCGACAATGACGGGACACTCTGGGCTGAGAAACCCGTTTATTTCCAATTGCTTTATGCCCTCGACAAACTGAAGCAAAAGGCTGCCGCCAACCCAGAAATACTGACCAGCGCAACGTTGGAAGCTGCAGCGGCCGGCGATATGGATGCAGTGGCAAAGTCAGGTGAAGAAGGCTTATTGGAAATAGTCATGGCGTCTCATGCCGGGCTTTCAGTCGATGCGTTCACACAAGACGTTGCCAACTGGATAAAGAGCGCAAAACACCCAACAAGAAATGTGCCTTATACGGACATGACTTATCAGCCCATGCTGGAACTGCTGCGTTTCCTCAGAGACGAGGGTTTTGACACGTATATTGTGTCCGGCGGCGGTATCCATTTCATGCGGGCTTTCGTCGAAGAAGCTTATGGAATTCCTCCAGAAAAAGTAATCGGCAGTGCGGGTGTGACACGATACGCCGTGGTTGAAGGCGTACCGACGATTTTAAAGGATCCCGGAATTGCCTTTATCGACGACAAGGCGGGCAAACCGGTGGGAATAGACAACAAGATCGGGAAAAAACCGATTTTCGTGGGCGGCAACTCGGACGGTGATTTTGAGATGCTGGAATGGGCGACGTCAGGAGACGGTCCCAGGTTCGGGCTCATCGTTCATCACACGGATGCGGAACGCGAATGGGCTTATGACCGGAACAGTCATGTTGGCAAGCTTGTCAGGGGACTGGATGAAGGACCCGATCGCGGTTGGTTGCTAGTCGATATGGCGAAAGACTGGAACCGTGTCTGGAGCGGCTCTCCCAATTGAGGCCCAAGGGCCGAATGTCATTGCCTATTTGTTCAACTGGAAACCTTCATGCCCGGCACCCGAGATCAGATCAATGAGCTGAAAGAACGAATGCAGCAGTCGATAATCGGCCAGGTCGATGTCATTGATCGCCTGATTATCGGACTGCTTGCGAATGGGAACCTGCTGATCGAAGGTCTGCCTGGTCTGGCGAAAACACGGGCGATCAAGGCACTCGCGAAAAACCTGCAAGCAGACTTCAGTCGGATCCAGTTTACACCCGATCTACTTCCTTCGGATGTGACCGGGACAGAGGTTTATCATCAGTCGGGCGGTGCGGGAACATTTCGCTTCGAAAAGGGACCTATTTTCGCAAACATCGTCCTGGCTGACGAGATCAATCGCGCCCCAGCCAAGGTACAGGCCGCATTGTTGGAAGCTATGGAAGAACGGCAAGTGACCGTTTCAGGCAAAACTCACGAAATGTCGCCTCTCTTCATGGTTATGGCCACTCAGAACCCAGTTGAGCAGGAAGGCACCTACCCGCTGCCGGAAGCCCAGATGGACAGGTTCTTGATGCATGTGCTGATCAATTACCCTCCTGTCGAAGATGAGGTGAAAGTCGTCCAATTGGTGCGAGACGAAGAAAAAGAGGCCATCGCAGAAAGTCAAAACGACAAGACAAAGACGCGGCGCAAGGAACAAAGTCCCCAAATCTCTCAGGATACCGTCTTTTCTGCGCGGACGGAGATAGGAGCCATCGCTGTATCGCCGGCAATTGAGCGTTACATGGCAGATCTCGTCCACGCAACGCGCTATCCGGACAAATTCTCCGACGACCTGGCAAAATGGATCGAACTTGGAGCCAGTCCGCGTGCCTCGATAGCGCTGGACAAGTGCGGGCGTACACATGCCTGGCTTGCCGGTCGCGACTATGTAGATCCTCTGGATGTTCAAGCTATCGCTTGCGATGTACTGCGACATCGATTGACCATCAGCTTTGAAGCCGAGGGAGATGGGGTAACTCCAGATGATGTCGTGAAAGAGATCATCAAGAACGTTGCCTTGTCATAGACGAGCCGCAGCAAGGCAGGACCATTCAACATGAGGGATCACGCCGCAAGAACTCGAACGGGACTGGTCAGCTCAAGTTCGACCAGATCGAACCAGGCCGACCTGCGCATTCATGTCACCTTAGATCACCTGAAATCCATGGAAGGACATGTCAGGTCATTCAGGCTGCTTCCCTCAAAACAACCGTCCTCGAGTGTCTTGAACGGTCGACATGCATCGCGCCTTCGTGGCAGGGGGCTGAATTTTGAAGAGTTGCGTGGATATCTTCCGGGTGATGATCCGCGCACGATCGATTGGAAAGTGACCGCGAGAACGGGAGAACCTCATGTTCGGGTGTATAGCGAAGAACGCGACCGCCCTACCCTAGTTGTTGTCGATCAACGCATGTCCATGTTTTTCGGAACCCGACATGCGATGAAATCCGTGACCGCCGCAGAAGCTGCAGCACTCATTGTGTTCAGAGTACTGGATCAGGGTGATCGCATCGGAGGTATCGTCTTCGGTGATGAATTGCTGAGTGAAGTGCGACCGAGAAACAGCAGAAATGCTTGCCATCGTCTCCTTTGCGCTCTGGAACGCGCCAACCGAATGTTAAAAGCGGATGCCCCATCCGGCCACGGACCAATGGGCCTCAACCAACCGCTTTCTATGGTTGCGCGTATTGCGAAGCGCGATCATCTGGTTGTCATCTTGAGCGATTTTGACGGAATTGACGACCGTACCGAGAAATTGGTCGCCGGAATTGCGCGTCGAAACGACGTAATTTTGTGCCCGATAACGGACCCCATCTCTCAAGAGATTCCGAATGATTTGAAAATCGTCGTTTCCGATGGCGAGTTACAGGTAGAGCTCGACACAACGCACGGCGACGTGCGAAAGCGGCTCGAAACATTCTCCAAAGGCCGCCTAGCTGATCTTCTTCATTGGCAAAAACGTTTCGGATTGATCGTCCTTCCGCTGAGTGCAGGAGAAGAGACGCTTTCTCAGTTGCGATTGCTGACCGGTGGAGCACCTCAAAAGCGGAGACCTGATCTTTGAAAGAAGAATGGAAAGGCCCTACGCTGCCCGAGCTCTTCGAGTTGCTGGAGCCTGTGCCGCTTCCTCAACCAGTTTCAATGGCACCTCAGACTGCCGGCTGGATTTGGATCGGGTTGCTCCTTCTGGCAATTGTGATTGCATCTGTTTGGGCAGCTATCAGAAAGCGTCGCAAAAACGCCTATCGCAAACAGGCACTTGCAGAGCTTAAGATTGCTTCGAAAGACGCGGCACGGATTGCGGAAATCGTTAGACGGACAGCCCTCACCGCCTATCCGCGCACCGAAGTAGCGTCTCTCCATGGTGCCGACTGGCTCGCGTTTCTGGATCGAAGCTACAATGGTACCGGGTTCTCTGAAGGCCCTGGGCGGCAAATCGCGGACGCACCTTACAAACGGCAAATTGCATCCCCTGATCTTTATGCAATTGCACGGACCTGGATTTCTACGCATCAGGCCAAATTGTCATGATTGAGTTCAGCGCGCCCCTTATGCTTTTGCTGCTGCCGCTACCATTGGCCGTCTATTTCCTGGTTCCCGCACACCGTGAAAGAGTCTCGGCCCTGCGCTTGCCGTTTTTCAGGCGACTGGCAACTGCTGTGGGGAAAGATCCAAAACCCGGATCGGTCATTTTTTCCCGGTCAGTCGTTCAACTGGTTGCTGCCGTGCTGGTCTGGACGCTTACAATTTGTGCCCTTGCCGGCCCTGAAAAAGTCGGAGAACCCGTCGTGCTCGAAAAGGCTGCGCGAGATGTCATGCTCGCGATCGACATTTCCGGATCGATGGATCAGAGAGATTTTGTGGCAACCAACGGGGAAAGAACGCAAAGATTGGAGGCTGTCCAAAGGGTGGTCGGTAAGTTTGTTTCTGAGCGGGATGGCGATCGCATTGCGTTGATCGTGTTTGGCGCAAAAGCGTTTGTGCAAGCACCTTTCACCGAAGACCTGGAGAGTGTGCGGGCGCTACTTGAACAGACCGAGGTTGGCATGGCAGGGCCGCACACTGTGCTCGGCGATGCTATCGGACTGGCAATCAAGACGTTCCAGGGAAGCGAGATTGCCGACAAGTTATTGATAGTGTTGAGCGACGGCGCAGATACCGGCAGCCGAATGACACCAATCAATGCAGCGGCCATCGCTGCAAAAGACGGAATTGACATCATTACGATTGGCGTCGGAGATCCGGCGGGAAGCGGTGAACAAAGGCTCGACGAGACAAGTCTGAAAAAAATCGCTGAACAGGCAAACGGGTCCTACTATTTTGCTGGAGACGAGGCGGCGCTTTCCGACATCTACACACGGATTGACGCTCAAGAACCTCGCACTGTCGAGACGTCAACGTACCGGCCGAGAGAAAGTCTCGGATATGTCCTGCTGGCGCTTGCAGCGTTTACAGGTTTTTTGACCTTGCTTTTCCTGCATGTACTCAAAGAACGCCGGAGGCTCGCATGATACCGGACGGATTTGTCGACAGCTTTTCCGCGTTTCATTTTATCCGTCCATTGTGGCTCCTGTTTTTGTTTCCAGTCGGAATACTCTGGTGGTCGGTTCGTGGGTCTGCCGGTCGGTCTGCATCTATTCCGTCTTCTATTGCGCCGCACCTGGCTAAGGCACTTCAAGTGGGTTCAGAAAGCAGGCAGCGCATTCAACCGGTTGACAGTGCAGTTCTTGTTCTTTCACTTCTCGTGTTGGCAGCGGCTGGACCAACCTGGTCTCGAATTCCAAACCCGCTTGTTTCGGACACTGCGCCCCTTGTCGTGGCACTGAAAGTCACAAAGTCGATGATGCAGGTCGACGTCGCTCCAAACAGACTTGAGCGCTCGAAACAAAAGGTCCTTGATCTTCTAGACGAAAGAACCGGGGCAAAGACCGCACTTGTCGCCTATGCAGGAACTGCGCACCAGGTTGTGCCACTTACCGAAGACCCAGCCGTCTTGAAACCGTTTCTGGAAGGATTGGACCCGTCGGTCATGCCGAAGGCCGGCACCAGTTTGAAGGCCGCTCTCAATCTGGCTCAGGACATATTGTCTTCTCAGGATGTTCCTGGCGCGATTCTATTCATGGTTGATGAGATAGCAGATGCAGATACGGCGGTTTTGTCACAACATGTTCAAAGTGGAAATTCGCCTGCTTTGTTCTGGTTTGCGTCCCGCGACCAACAATCTAAGTCGAAACTGAGCGCTTTACCGGGGTATCCGGTGGTCGAAATGACGCCGGACAGCAAAGACGTTGAGCAAATCTCTCGAAATATCAACGCGGTTTATCAGGCAGCTCTTGCGAATGATGAACGTCAAAAATGGAAGGACCAGGGGCGCTTCCTGGTATTCCCGGCAGCGCTGATCATGCTCTTCTGGTTTCGCAGAGGCTGGACAATGCAGTGGGCCGCTATTCTGCTATCAGCTGGTGTTATTCTGCAGCCTTCCGAGGTGCGCGCAGATGGCTGGAAGGACTGGTTCTTCACACCCGATCAACAAGGGCGTATGGCGTTTGAAGACAAGCAATATGAAAAGGCCGCGGATTTGTTTCAAGACCCCATGTGGAAGGCCTTTTCACTCTACCGGCTCGGAAAATACGAAGATGCTGCTGAACTTTATTCTTGGCAGGAAAGCACGGACGCTGCCATGGGTGAAGGCATGTCTTTGCTCCGATCACGAGCTTACAGACCAGCAATTGCAGCGTTTGAAAAGGCTGTTGCTCGCGATCCCAACAACAAGGCTGCGCAGCACAATCTGGAGCTTGCCAGGTACATACTCGACTATATCGAAACGACACGCGAACAATCCGATACAGGTGAAAGCGGGATCGGCGCAGACGATGTTGCCTTTGACAACGAGGCGGGGCGCGGAACCCAAACGCAACAGCCAACCGGCGAAGCTCTGCCTGAAACAGCCGAGCAATGGATGCGGACCGTGGATACGCGAACAGGAGATTTTCTGAAGACCCGTTTTGCATTGGAAGCTGCCGGGAGCTCACAATGAGACACTGGCTCGTGCTGCTCCTTTTGACCCTTGCAGGTCCTGTGCTCGCACAAGGCGACACGTCGCCGATAGTGCGATCATCCCTTGAACAAAACACGGCCATACCCGGGCAACCGCTGATCTATCGCATCAGTGTTCTTGTACCAACCTGGTTACCCTCACCACCAGTGTTTCCGAGTTTTGAAGTGCCAAATGTCGCCGTCCGTTTGCCCTCAAGAGCCAGCGGACCGATCAGCGAAACGATTGATGGAGAGACCTGGTCAGGCGTGTCGCGGTCCTATCGACTGTATCCCATGGCAGCGGGCCGATTTGAAATACCGGCTGGACTTGTAAAAGTTACATATGCCGACCCGCAAACCAGCCAACCAGTTGTCGTCGACGTTCAAACGGACGCATTTGAAATCATCGGCCAGTTACCCGCTGGCGCTGATACACTGAGCCCATTTTTGGCAGCACGTACCCTGACACTGGATCGAACTTTTGACGGGGTCACAGACGACCTCAAGGCCGGAGATTCGCTTTCTATCAGCACCTCAGTCGGCGTTACCGGTGTTTTGCCCATGTTCGTTCCCCCGGTTACTCCAGATGAAGGCATTTCCGGGTTGGTCTTCTATCCCAAAGAACCTGTTCTGGAAGAAGGTGAAAATCGCGGCGTCATCGAGGGCAAAAGGTCAGAAGAAGTGACCGTGATGGTGGAAAATGCAGGCAGCTATCGAATCAGTGAATTGTCGGTATCCTGGTACAATCTTGAAAGCGGCAAAGTTGAGACGAGTACAGTTCCTGCGATTGAGTTTGACGTGGCGGGTGTCGTGCCTGTCAATGAAGCGGTTTCGGAGAGTTTCAGTGCCAGATCGCTTCTAGCGGGAATGTTGGTGGTCATGGTTGTCGCAGTCCTATTTGTGTTCTTCATCAAGGCCTACGGACAACCTGTTTTGAAGTGGATCAAGTACCGTCTAAAGGTCTATAAACTGTCTGAGTTTCATGCCTATCAAACGCTCAAACACTCGGTTCGCAAGCGTGATTATTCAGGCACACTAGTGGCTGTTTCCAACTGGAAAGACCGGATTGGTCGGCACTGTGCATCGCTCGATATGACCAGCGTCGACGATACGCTCTTTGCACTGGGTAAGTCACAGTTCGAGAATACCACGAACCGAAGCTCAAAGCAGGAAATTGCTGCCTGGAACTCGGTATTGAATTCCGTTTCAAAACTCAGGCGACAAGCGGACGTTGAACAAAGGCAAAGGCGTAGGTCTTCACTCAAGAGCCTAAACCCGACCTGATGTGCCGGCTTAACTGGCCTTGGCTGTTTGCCCCATTAGCACAGGCACGACTTTGTCAGGTGTTCCCATCATGGCAATTTGTCCCGATTTCATGACCACAACTCGATCCGCCATTTTCATGTGGCTTGGACGTTGAGTGTTGAGGAGGATCGTTGCCTTGCCCTTGAGGTCTGCAATCATTGCCATGAACTTCTTGTCGCCTTCGAAATCGAGATGCGTTCCCGGATTGTCGAAGAGATAAAGCGGCACCGATTTAACAAAGGCCCTTGCCAGGACAATCCTCTGTTTCATGTTGTCCGGGATCTGAGCCAGACTTTCGTTGTTCAACCTGGTTTCCAGACCTTCGAAATTCTCCTCCAGGTAAGACAACAATCCCAAATCATCCGTAATTTCGAACAGCCTTTGATCGCTTGCACCTGGATCGGAAAGGAGCAAATTCTGCTTTACCGTGCCATAAAAGAAGTCAAGATCGTCCGGAGCATAACCAATGGCAGAACGCCACTCGGCTGTGTCGAGCTGGCGAACATCCAGACCATCAAACAGTATTGAGCCGACCTGGGGCTGGAACAAGCCAGTAATGGATTGAAAGAGCGCTGTTTTGCCGGAACCGCTGGGTCCTGTGATGGCGATCATCTCGCCGTGTTTTATCGTTAGCTCCATTCCCTTCAGCGCAGCTTCTGTTGCGCCTGGATATCTCAGAACAAGGGAGGTGATTTTCAAGTCACCGCGTATGTCACGGGTGATCTTGGGGAGATGTCCGGGTTCACGCTCGAGCGGCACCTGCATCAAGTTGTTGATCTGTTCAATGACCGTGCGACTTTGGGCAAGTTGCGTGATGCTCAGGAAGGCCTGGTTCATGGGGTTCAGCACACGCCACGCTAATGCCATTGTGGCGATCAGAGCCCCCATGCTCATATCCCCGTTCATGACCTGAATGGCACCAATCCCAAGCACAAGCACCCCGCAGATGGTCATCAAGGTTTGAGAAACGGTTTGAAGCACCAGCGTCAGAGTTCGGGCATGAACGTTCAACTTGTTGAACGTCGTAGACATGGTGGAAAACCTGTCGAGCCAGATGTCTTCCACGGACAGGTTGCGCAGTGCTCTCTGATTGCGGAAAGTTTCGATCATGAAACTGTTCAGCTTGGACTTTTGTTCGCCTACTGCTGCAACTTCACGCTGGACCTTTGGGAGAACATAAACGGCCAGGAGAGCATAGACCGCAAACAGTGCCAGCGGTGGCAGTGCCACCGGACCGCCAATCAGGAAGATCGCGGTGATGAATATCAGACTGAATGGAATATCCACCATCGCGTTAAAGAGCGAGCTTTGAAAGATATCACGCACACTGTCGAAGTAGCGGAGACGCATAACCTGCGTCCCGATCGGCGCTTCCGACAACATCGAATACGGCAGATGTAGGATGCGTTCGAAGGTCTTGTTGCCAACGATCGCATCGATGCGTCCGCCCAGATAGGATTGCAGCCAGGTCTTTGTTTTTCTGAGCGCGACTTCACTCAGCAAAATGATTGCAATACCGACGGCCATGGTCAAAAGCACATTGACCGACTTGGCGCCCATGGCCTTGTCGTAAATCGCCATGATGAACAAGGGCGGCCCGAGTGCGAGCAGGTTCAGGACAAAGCCGAGAGCCAAGATGGCAACAATACTCGTTCGGAACTTTTTCGAGACCCCGGAAAACCACGTTCTGTTTCCGGGAGTTTGCTCCGCCGTGTCATCTTCTTCGCTCGTCAGATAGACTTTGTCTTTCTGAATTGCACTTGGAGTAATTTCGGTGGCGGAGGCATTCTTGCCGGAATATGCGCGAAACGCCCCTGTTTCTGCCCGGCTGACAATCACCAGAACATCGCTTGAAGTAACCAGCAGACAGGGAAACTGGGATTGTGAAAGGTCTTTGGCACTGCCTTTGTAAGGAATTGTTTTGACGTTCAACCGGTTCAGAACCACTCGCAAGTCCTGAAAGGTTTCAATCTTGTCAAAATGAGGCAATGCCTCGAAAAGCAATCGATCATTACCTTGCCAGTGCATTTCGCGAAGCAATGGGACCAGGCAATTTTCAGCTGCATGCGCACTTTTTTCAGATGCAGCCGGTCGGTTTTCCGACTGTGTGGTTGAAGACAATTCTGCAGACAAGTCCTGCCATTGCCGATGAACCGCGTTATCCGTGTATTCGATGTCGTCGAGGTCAAAAAGGTTTCTGCTCATGCCGACCGTCCCCCCGTTTGCTGACGATCAGTGTCGTAAGAAGCTTCCAGGGCATGAATTTGCCCGCCTCTCAATTCAAACTGATGGTCGGCAACCGCCAGCATGGACGGACGGTGGCTGATGATGACAACGGTCAGATACCCTTTCAGACGCACGAGGGCCTGGATAAGGCTTTTTTCGGCTATTTGATCCAATTGGGCATTGGCTTCGTCCAGGATTAGTATTTTTGGTTCGCTCGCCAATGCGCGTGCAATACAGATGCGTTGCAGCGTCGATGTTGGAACTTTTCCGCCAAGGTCTGACCCCAGCTGCGTTTCATAGCCCTTCGGCAGAAGATGGATTTCCTTTTCCAGACCGATCAGCTTCGCCGCCATGCGCGCATGCGCGATATCTGCGACAGCCCCGAACATGGTTATGTTTTCAAGTATGGATCCGTTGAAGATCGCGGATTGATTGTCAACATATGCCACGGTGCGTCGAAGCGCGTGTTCATAAGGACCGTCATAGTCAAGACCACCAATGAGTACGTGGCCTGAATTCGGCTTCAACTCGCCTGTCAGGACCTTCATCAAGGTCGATTTTCCGCTTCCGTCCGCCCCGCGAAAACCGACAAACTGGCCAGTTTCGACAGTCAGATTCAATTTGGAGAAAACTTGACGTCCAGTATCTCCCTTATCGACGTCAACATTGACCAGATTGATCGATCCGTCGGTCTCACCCTTGATTGCATGTTGAATTTTGACTTCGGGCAACGAAAACAACTCATGGACCTGCGAATAATCATGTTTGAGACGCTGCATGTCGGTGAGTTGATTGATTGCCCTCAGGAATGGCTGAATGAACTGGCCAGATAGCAGGGTGCTGGCTGCGACACCACCAATGCTGAAAGTTCCTTGGATAACCATCAAGGCTCCGAAAATGACGACCAAAACCGTCGTCATGGTGCCAAAGAGAGCTGAAGCGTCCCTGGCCTGCCCAGACATTCGCATATACTTGGCGCTGAGATTGGCGGTTGTGCGCTGAAGCCGTTCAAACCGACGCATGATCAACGCTTCCATTGCCTGCGATTTCACGGTTTTGGCACCGGAAAGGACTTCCAGAATGAAGTCTGACTTGCGATCGTCCTGTTCTGCCCTGTCGGCAACAACTTGCTGCAGATATTTATTTCGCTTCAACGCAAAGAGCAAAAACAATCCAAGCAATACAACGGGCACGAGTGCCAGCGGTCCTCCAATAAACACGAGCACGGCAAGGAAAATCCCACCTGCGGGCAAATCAATAGCCAGCAGTCGCCCCTGATCGCCATAGTGGTCTGCGATCGATTGAAGTGACCTTAGCTTATGAACTTGTACCGATACGGGCGTCTTTGAGAAGTCTGCAGGATCTGCATCCAGGACCCGGCGGAAAAGCTCTGTGTGTGCCTGATGGTTGAACCCTGCTCCCAGACGGCCAACGACTGCTGCCCGCGCGATCTTGAAAAAGGCATCGACGATCAGGACGCCAGAAACGCCGAGCATAAGCACCAGAAGCGTATCGGTGGAGGCGTTTGGCAACACGCGGTCATATACCTGCAGAATCGCCAGCGGCATGGCCAGTCCAAACACATTCGCAAAAATCGACGCAACAACAACTTCCCTCGGCAATCCTGGCGAGGAAATCCATTTGCCGGTTGGGGAATGCTTCACCCTAAGCCTGGGCAAAAAGAATGATGAGAACACAGATTTCAGCATTGGTTTGACGCGTGTCGAGTAGCTACCTGCTCAAACTGTGCCGATCAGGTTTAAAAAGCGTTTACCTTACGGCTGTTTTTAACAATTCAGATTGGCGCTAACTTCAGGAATCAACGGCGATTTTTGCTGTTTTTTAAGACGCATCAGGTTGATTGCCATAATCGGAAATTGTGCGGATGTGCGACCGTTATGGCAAGCGACACTGAAAACCGGGACCCGAAAAACAGCGACTCTTCAGAAGCTGGGTCAGGTGAAAGCAGAACAACAGTAAATTCTGACAGCATGCTGCATTCGGGCATGCTCGACACTCGCGACCAACATCTGGACAAGGCACACGACTACCATCTCGACCAGGACATGGGCGAATCCGTGGAGCAGGTAAACGCAAATCTGCATCTTGGAAGTCGAACGCCAGAGCCGCTTAGCAGCGAGCAAGGTGCACATACCTCGACAAGCGATGAAACGGCAGATCCGGCCGCCGAGCTTCCGAAGATTGCCCAATTGGACATCGGGCCCACTGAAAGCGGCGCTTCATTAGCTGCAGCTCTCCCTGCCGAGATCGCCGACGAAAGGCTCGGTCGTGAAGCTGATGTCGTTGGCTCCGGCGCAACCGACCCGGCGGCCATATTGTCACGTGAACCGCTTCAATTCGATATTCCGGTAACAGAGCGCACCGAGGAGAATGAGCAAACTGAAAGTCGGTCATCTGTTGATGTGCAGTCAAATGAGGTAAGGGCCGAAGCGACTGAACAGGGTGAAACTGCGCAAGCCCTACCCTTGTCTGCGGTCGTTGATGTGGATGCGTCTGAAAATACCGTGGACGAAAACTCAACAATTGGAGTGTCAACTGGAATTCAGGCTTCGGCGACGGCCGGCCAAGATGCCGTTGTTACCTACAGTTTGCTAGATGATGCCAATGGTCTGTTTTCGATAGACCCAGAAACCGGGATCGTCGCGGTTGCCGGCCAGTTGGACGCTGAAACAGCGGCCAGTCACCAGATTACTGTTGTCGCCACCGCGCCGGACGGTGCAACGCAATCTGAAGTGTTCACAATTTCTATTCGTGACGTGAACGAGGACGGCGTCACTTCAGTTTCAGATACGGACCAGTCGGCAAACACATTCGCCGAGGATGCCAAAGAAGGTTCAAAAGTTGGCATCACGGCATCAGCAACAGATGGTGATTCCACAGACAAAGTTTCCTACTCGGTTGATGATCCAAGGTTTGAAATTGACGAAAACGGCATAGTAACGATCGCTGAAGATGCGGTTTTCGATGCGGAAAACGAAGGCAGCGTCTCGATAGCAATCACGGCGACATCCACAGATGGCTCTTCATCTACGGAAACTTTCAACCTGTCGGTATCCGATGTGAATGAGGCCGATGTGTCCGATGTCTCGGACGCCGACACATCTGCAAACACAATAGCCGAAGACGCTGGCGAAGGAACGAAGGTCGGCATCACCGCCCTCGCCACCGACGCTGATGGGTCCGACACCGTCTCCTATTCATTGGATGACGACCGTTTCCTTGTGGATGGCAATGGTGTTGTGACCGTTGCGCCCGGCGTGTCCTTTGACGCGGAGACTGAAGGCTCCATCGATGTCACAGTGACGGCGACGTCTACAGACGGTTCGACGTCTCGAGAGACCTTCACGATCTCTGTGTCGGATGTCGATGAAGCAGATGTGTCCGCCGTCTCGGATACTGATACCGCTGCCAACACGATCGCCGAGAACGCCGGTGAAGGTGCGCAAGTCGGTATCACCGCCCTCGCCAACGATGCGGATGTGTCTGATTCCGTGAGTTATTCCGTTGACGACAGCCGGTTCTCCGTTGACGGCAGCGGTGTTGTCACTGTCGCGTCCGGCGCATCCTTTGACGCGGAAACCGAGGGTTCCATCGACGTCACAGTGACGGCAACGTCTACGGACGGTTCGACATCTCAAGAATCTTTCACGATTTCTGTAGCCGATGTCGATGAGGCAGGTGTGTCCGCCGTCTCGGACACTGATACCGCCGCCAACACGATTGCCGAAGATGCCGGTGAAGGAACGCAGGTCGGTATCACCGCCCTCGCCACTGATGCGGATGTGTCTGATTCCGTGAGTTATTCCGTTGATGACAACCGGTTCTCCGTTGACGGCAACGGCGTTGTGACTGTCGCGTCCGGCGCGTCCTTTGATGCGGAAACCGAGGGCTCTGTCGACGTCACAGTGACTGCGACATCGACGGATGGGTCAACGTCTCAAGAGACGTTCACGATCTCTGTGTCCGATGTCGATGAAGTTGATGTGTCCGCGGTCGCAGACACTGACACCACCGCCGACACTATTGCCGAGAACGCCGGTGAAGGCACGCAAGTTGGTATCACCGCCCTCGCCACTGATGCGGATGTGTCTGATTCCGTGAGTTATTCCGTCGATGACAGCCGGTTCTCTGTTGATGGCAACGGCGTTGTGACCGTTGCTTCCGGTGCGTCTTTCGATGCGGAGACTGAGGGCTCTGTCGACGTCACAGTGACGGCGACGTCCACGGATGGTTCGACGTCTCAAAAGACATTCACGATCTCTGTGTCCGATGTTGATGAAGCATCTGTGTCCGCCGTCTCGGACACAGATGCTTCTGCCAACACGATTGCCGAGAACGCCGGTGAAGGTGCACAAGTTGGCATTACTGCCCTGGCAACGGATGCCGACGCCACTGACACGGTTTCTTACTCCGTCGATGATGCACGCTTCGCTGTTGACGGCAACGGCGTTGTCACTGTCGCGTCAGGCGCGTCCTTTGACGCGGAAACCGAGGGCTCTGTCGACGTCACAGTGACTGCGACATCGACGGATGGGTCAACGTCTCAAGAGACCTTCACGATCTCTGTGTCGGATATCGATGAAGCTGATGTGTCCGCGGTCGCAGACACTGATACCAACGCCAACACTATTGCCGAGAACGCCGGTGAAGGCACGCAAGTTGGTATCACCGCCCTCGCCACTGATGCGGATGTGTCTGATTCCGTGAGTTATTCCGTCGATGACAACAGGTTCTCTGTTGATGGCAACGGCGTTGTGACCGTTGCGCCCGGCGCGTCCTTTGACGCAGAGACCGAGGGCTCTGTCGACGTCACCGTAACGGCGACGTCCTCGGACGGTTCGACGTCTCAAGAAACCTTCACGATCTCTGTGTCCGATGTCGATGAGGCAGGTGTGTCCGCCGTCTCGGACACAGATGCTTCTGCCAACACGATTGCCGAGAACGCCGGTGAAGGTGCACAAGTTGGCATTACTGCCCTGGCAACGGATGCCGACGCCACTGACACGGTTTCTTACTCCGTCGATGATGCACGCTTCGCTGTTGACGGCAACGGCGTTGTCACTGTCGCGTCCGGCGCGTCCTTTGACGCGGAAACCGAGGGCTCTGTCGACGTCACAGTGACTGCGACATCGACGGATGGGTCAACGTCTCAAGAAACCTTCACGATCTCTGTGTCCGATGTCGATGAAGCTGATGTGTCGGCAGTTTCGGACACAAATGCTTCTGCCAACACGATTGCAGAAAACGCTGGTGAAGGCACCCAGGTCGGTATCACCGCCCTCGCCACTGATACGGATGTGTCTGATTCCGTGAGTTATTCCGTCGATGACAGCCGGTTCTCTGTTGATGGCAACGGCGTTGTGACCGTTGCTTCCGGTGCGTCTTTCGATGCGGAGACTGAGGGCTCTGTCGACGTCACAGTGACGGCGACGTCCACGGATGGTTCGACGTCTCAAGAGACATTCACGATCTCTGTGTCCGATGTTGATGAAGCAGATGTGTCCGCCGTTTCGGACACTGACACCTCCGCCAACACGATTGCAGAGAACGCCGGTGAAGGAACGCAGGTAGGTATCACTGCCCAGGCAACAGATGCCGACGCCACTGATACAGTCTCCTACTCGGTCGATGATGCGCGTTTCGCTGTTGACGGCAACGGCGTTGTGACTGTCGTGTCCGGTGCGTCCTTTGACGCGGAGACCGAGGGTTCCATCGACGTCACAGTGACGGCAACCTCAACGGATGGGTCAACGTCTCAAGAGACGTTCACGATCTCTGTGTCCGATGTCGATGAAGCTGATGTGTCGGCAGTTTCGGACACAAATGCTTCTGCCAACACCATTGCCGAAGATGCCGGTGAAGGAACGCAGGTCGGTATCACCGCCCTGGCGACAGACATCGACGCCACCGACACAGTCTCTTACGCTGTTGAAGACAGCCGGTTCTCCATTGACGGCAACGGCGTTGTGACTGTCGCGTCCGGCGCTTCCTTTGACGCAGAGACCGAGGGTTCCATCGATATCACAGTAACGGCGACCTCGACGGATGGGTCAACGTCTCAAGAGACGTTCACGGTCTCTGTGTCGGATGTCGATGAAGCTGATGTGTCCGCCGTTTCGGACACAGATGCTTCTGCCAACACCATTGCTGAAGATGCCGGTGAAGGCACCCAGGTCGGTATCACTGCCCTGGCGACAGACGCCGACGCCACCGACACAGTCTCTTACGCCGTTGATGATAGCCGGTTCTCCGTCGACGGCAACGGAGTTGTGACTGTCGCGTCCGGCGCGTCATTCGATGCGGAGACCGAGGGTTCCATCGACGTCACAGTGACTGCGACGTCCACGGACGGTTCAACGTCTCAAGAGACCTTCGCCGTTTCTGTTACCGACGTTAATGAGCAAGTCGTTGCAAATGACGACGGTGCATCGGTTGGCGGGACGGCAACGACTTTCTACTACAGTGACGATGACGGCGAACTTCACCTGATAGGAGCTGATGGCAGTGATGCTGTTATTGGTTCAACCGGTGTGGGGCCTCTTACTGACATTGCCCTGGACCCGGATGGCAATCTTTATGGTGTCAGCTTCAGTCATCTCTACAGCGTTGATCCGCAAACTGGTGCCGCAACGCAGATTTCAACGAGTTCCTTTCCAAGTTCCGTAAATGCACTTGAGTTTGGACCTGACGGGACACTCTACGCAGCTGGTGGGTCAGGTGAACTCTTCACGATTGACGCTGACACAGGTGTTGCGACGCTGGTTGGCGATATGGATTACAGCTCCGCTGGAGATTTGGCCTTTGCCGGCGGCTCTCTCTATCTTGCGACCTCTACCGGTGACGTCGTCGAAGTTGATCCGGCGACCGGCGATACAGTCGGTGTTGTGACGACGCTTCCCTCAACGAGTGCATTTGGTCTTGTTGGGGATGCGGCAGGCAATCTCTATGCCCTAACCGATGACAAGATGGTTTATCAGATTGATCCGGAAACCGGGGCAATCTCTACACCTGACAATTACTCGATGAACGATTCAGGTTGGGGCGCAGCCGCGACCAGTTCCTCATCTGAAGATGTCTCAAGCCAGGTTGAAGGCAATGTGCTGTCGAACGATCTGGACCCTGAAGACAGCATGTCGGTCAGCAATATTCGCTTCGAAGGTGCCGATCATGTTCCAGGCACTGAAATTCAGGGAACCTACGGAACTATCACGATCAATTCGGACGGGAGCTACACCTACAGCCTCGACGAGACGAAAACCGAAACCAAGGGTTTGGCAGAGGGTGAAACCGCAGAAGAATTATTCACTTACACGGTTACGGATAGTGGTGGATTGACGGATACCGCAACGTTGAAAATCAGCGTCGAAGGGTACAACAACGCACCAACTGCGGTCTTGCTTGATGGAGCTGCTGCTGACGCGACAACACCTACTTTAACCGAAAATGACGCAGGTGGCGTAATCGCCTCGCTCACCACTATTGATGCCGATACCGGTGACAGCCACACCTACAGCGTTGATGACAGTCGATTTGAAGTCGTCGCAGGCCAACTCAAGCTTAAAGACGGTGTGAGCTTAGACCGCGAGAGTGAAGCCTCTGTCACGGTCAACGTAACATCTACTGATGAAAACGGTGCCTCACACACCGAAGAAGTCACGATCGCCGTATCCGATGTAGACGAGACGGATGTAGCGTCCGTTTCCGATAGTGACGGGACTGCCAACACTATCGCTGAAAACGCAAGTGCGGGTACACAAGTCGGCATCACGGCACTGGCCTCGGATGCCGATGCCACCGACACGGTCTCCTATTCGGTGGATGACAGTCGGTTCTCCGTTGACGGAAATGGTGTTGTCACGGTTGCCACCGGAGCTGATTTCGATGCAGAGACCGAAGGTTCCGTCGATATCACCGTAACGGCCACCTCAACCGATGGGTCGTCCTCCCAGGAAACCTTCACAGTCTCAGTGTCAGACATCGATGAATTTGACATTTCCGCGGTCACGGATGCCGATGCTTCTGCCGATGCAGTTTCTGAAGATGTTGTGGCAGGAACCCAAGTCGGTGTGTCGGCACAAGCAAGTGATTCAGACATTACCGATGATGTCATCTACACGGTGTCAGACAACCGTTTTACCGTTGATGCTGACGGGCTCGTCACAGTTGCTGCAAACGCCAGTTTTGACTACGAGAATGAGCCGACGGTTTATCTGACGGTTACCGCGACGTCGGACGATGGCACCACTTCTCAGGAAACCTTTGAGGTTTCAGTTGCGGATGTCGCAGAAGCCTATCAACTTCAGGATGGTCAAACGACGTTCACCGATGACGGTGTCGCTGAAACATCGATTACCGGCACAGATGCGGCCGAAACAATTACCGTTCACGACGACGGAGCAACCATTTACAGTGGTGGCGGTGACGACACGATTTATGGTGGCGACAGCGCCGATCACATCATGTTCGGCGAAGGTGCCGACACCGTCTACGGTGGCGATGGCAATGACTTCATTGATGATGAAGTGGGAACGCAGCCCAACACAGACGCCAACTATCTCGACGGCCAAGGTGGCAACGACACAATTTATGGCGGCGGCGGCGATGACACCCTGATAGGCGGTGAAGGAGCGGATATTCTATCCGGCGAAAATGACAACGATACGCTGACAGGCGATGCCGGCAATGACAACCTTTATGGTGGAGCCGGCGACGATGTTCTGGAAGGCGGTTCAGGCAACGACTATCTGGACGGTGGAAGCGACAACGACACGGCCGTTTTCTCGGGTTCCTTTGCTGATTATACCATCAGCAAGAACGATGACGGGTCCTATACGGTTTCTGACAATCGGTCAGGCACACCGGACGGGACAGACACAGTTCACAACGTTGAAACCTTCAGGTTTGCAGACGGAGATGTTCTTGCCGGCGACCTTGTTGCGGAGGATATCGGGACCGTCAGGGATGCCGATACGACTTCCAATACCTTTTCTGAAAATGCTGGTATGGGCACAACAGTTGGCGTGACTGCTTTCGCCGAAGACGGAAACACATCAGACACCGTGTCCTACGCTGTTGACGATAGTCGTTTCACCGTCGATTCCGATGGAACAGTCAAGGTGGCGTCTGGCGCAAGCTTTGACTACGAAAGCGAACCGCAAATCACAATAACGGTGACGGCAACTTCGACCGATGGGTCGACGTCCGATCAGAGTTTTATGCTGGATGTTACGGACGTCGCGGAAAACCAGCAGCTGTCAGATGTC
Source organism: Labrenzia sp. THAF82 (assembly GCF_009363435.1). Taxonomy (GTDB): domain Bacteria; phylum Pseudomonadota; class Alphaproteobacteria; order Rhizobiales; family Stappiaceae; genus Roseibium; species Roseibium porphyridii. Next base: position 3,639,357 of record NZ_CP045354.1, read on the forward strand.
GGTGTCACATTCACAGATACGGGTGTTGCTGAAACGAGCATCACGGGCGGTGCCGGCAATGACACGATTACTGCCCATGATGATGGCGGAACAATTTTCGGCGGTGCCGGTGCGGATACCCTGACAGGTGGCGATGGCGCCGACGCGATTTATACCGGATCCGGCGCTGACACGGTGGACGGCGGTGATGGTTCCGACACCATTTATCTGGATGACAGCGACGGTGGACGCACCAACACGATCGTTGACACCGGAACGTCCGGCACCGACACGATTGTCCTGAATTCAGGAAGCGGCACGTACCGTGTTCAGGGCAACTTCTCAGCGGCATCGGGCATAGAGGCGATCGATGGTTCGGGTGCAACCGGCGATCAACTGGGTACGAGAGACGCTCAGGCGAATTTTGACTTCTCGAATGTTACCTTGACGGGCGTTGACGAGATCATCGGAACGACAAACGATGACACCATCGTCGGCTCGTCAAGCGATGATAAAATCTCACTGGATGCCGGAAGCGATACTGTAACCGGTGGAACGGGAGATGACGAACTCGACGGTGGTGAAGGCACCGACACTGCCATCTATTCCGGAAACTTCGCCGACTATGACATTTCAGAAAATGTGGACGGCAGTTACACAATCACGGACCTTCGCACAGGTGGTCCCGATGGCACAGACACGGTCTCGAACGTCGAAAACTTCCGTTTTGCCGATGGTGACGTTCTGGCAGGTGATTTGACCAATTCAAATGTCGGTGCCGTGACGGACAGTGACAGTTCTTCGAACACCATCCACGAAACAGATGGTGGCGGCACTCTTGTTGGTGTCACAGCCGCCGCAACCGATCCTGACGGCGACAGCGTAAGCTATTCGCTCAATGACGATCGCTTCGAGGTCAGTGATGATGGTATAATTACCGTTGCGAACCATGCATTTTTTGACAGCCAAACCGAAAGCTCAATCGACCTTACTGTGACGGCGACGTCGACAGATGGCTCGCAATCCAGCGAAACTTTCAGCATCTCTGTCGCTGGAGATTACGACTATGAGGCAACTGGGGGGCTGGCAAACGGCTATTTCAGTGAGACAACGCAGTCGGTGTCCATTGACGGCATCGGTGGCGATGATCAAATCTATACAGGTGATTATAATGATCGCCTCGAAGGTGGCTCCGTAGACGGGAACGACATCCTGTCTGCCGGCGGCGGGCGTGATTTGATCTTTGGTGACGGCGGCGCGGACAATATTTACGCCGGTGCAGGAGACGATGTCATCATCGGAGGCACTGGTGATGACAACATCCTTGGTCAAGACGGCTCCGACCTTTTCATGCATGGTCTTGGCGATGGAAGCGACACTATCTCTGCAGGCCAAGGTGCAGCCTGGACCGATGTAATCGACCTGGGCGGAGGACCAGGAGTGGTATCGGCGGGCGACTACGGCACCGACTGGACGGTCACGGTTACCAGCGGTTCTATAGAAAGCACGGATACAGATGCCGGGAAAATTGATCTTTCCCAGGATGCGGACGGCTATATCGATTTCTCTGACGGAAGCCGCGTTACCTTTAACGACGTTGAAGAGATCCGGTGGTAGCTGATGTCACCGGACAGCGGAAACTAACAGAAGCCCCTCCAGAAATGGCGGGGCTTCTTCGTATTTAAGATTGTCCCAGGTGGCCACACATGTGCCCTGTTCCGGAATGCAGTTATGCTGTGAAACGAGCGCAGTATCTGGCCATGAGAAAGACCTTAGAATTAATCTGGTGCCAACTCGTCAATTCATTTCAGGTGATCTTTTTTGGTGGTCCGCCGTCACCAAGAATTCCTGTTATCGCATCGGCCATTGCTCCAGAAATTCCTGGCGAAGAACAATTCAAACAATGACAACCGATATTTCTTTGATAGTCAGTCAGATGTGTCCCAAGGACCGGAAAGACTTGCGAGCGTTGATCAAGACCTGCTGGCTTGAAACCTACGAAAAAGAGCTCGGCGCAACGGTAACTTCCCAGCTGTTGAGTCTCTTGATGGAACACGACTTAGCGGGCTTGGTTCCGAGCAAAGACGAAAGAGTTCTATTTGCCAAACAACAGAACTTGTTGTGTGGAAGCGTAATATCAGCAGCCCGGCATGCAACCACTTACCTTTGGGGTTTCTATGTGTTGCCTGACTTTCAAAGAAGGGGGATTGGCGCGAAACTACTCCTTGGAGCAATCAAAGAGCATGACCCGAAAAATATGGTCGAACTAACAGTACTGAACAGTAGTCATTCGGCCAAACAATTCTATAAATATTTAGGTTTCCACGAAGTGTCCAATGAATACTTCGAAATCCTTGATGGCATAAAACTACCTGCAATCAAGATGAATGCTCTCGCTGCCGACATAATCGAGCAAAGACGCTTTCCAAGTTAGAGTATTTTACCGTTCACTGAGTGGGTCACCGATTGCGCGTGTGACGGGCTTCAGCATGTATTGAAGTACGGATTTGGACCCTGTGACGATTTTTGCGTCGACCACCATTCCCGGAGAAATCGTTTCCGCACGCGAGCCCGCTCCAATCTGGTTGGACGTCAGAGGTATCGTTGCCTTGAAATAGTAGTTTCCATATTCATCCCGGAAGCTGGAAGCAGAGATGACAGACACTTCTCCTTTCAATGTCCCTTGAATGTTTGGATCAAAGGTCGTGACTGCAATCTCCGCCTCGTCGCCAACCTCAACATGGCCGATATCACGCGGCGATATCCGCACATCGGCTACAAGCTCGCTGTCGCTCGGAACGATTTCTGCAACAACATCGCCCGGCGCCAAAACACTGCCCGGTCCCTTCAGATAGAGCGCTTTGATGTGACCGGAAGCAGGAGCACGAACGAACAAACGATCGAACCGATCTTTCTGTTTTTCTGCCTCGAAGGACAGCTCATTGCGCTCCTGGACAACGCGGCTTCTTTCCTCTGCCAGTTCTTCTTCGGCGACAGCGACTGACCTTTGCAACCCCGCCTTTGCTTCTCTCAATTGCGCTTCGACGCGGCCTTTCATACCGTTCAATTCACTGAGCGAACTCTGCGCATTTTGAAGTGACGACTTGGCATCAAGAAAACGTCGCTTGGACGTGTAGCCCTGATCGAAGAGTGATTGCTGGATCTCGAACTTCTCCTGTTCGATCTCAATTTGGGTCTCTTGCAACCCGATCCGCTCCACCACGCTTGAAAGTTCAGCTTCCTTCTCGCTGACGCGGGCCATCAGAGCCTGTTGCTCCTGCTCGAATGCTCTTTGTTGTGCGATCAAAGCCGCTTGCTGGGCCTCGGAAAAAGATACCCCACCCCCCAAACGCAGTCCTGAGGATTGCTCTCGCGACGTGTTGGTAGCAAGGCGTTGTTCTTCAGTTGCCAAGAATCGTAGTCTTGTCTGCACCCGTTCAAGATCGCTGGAAGTAGCGGTTTCCGTGAGGCGCACCAAAGGTGTTCCCTGGTCAACCAGCTGTCCCTCCTGAACCAAAACTTCGGCAACGATACCACCTTCGAGATGCCCGACGGTCTGGACTTTGCCGGCAGGCGCAATTTCACCACTCGCCTTGGCGACTTCACGCACCTGACCTATCGCAGCCCAGCCTAAAAATGCTGCAGCACTGATAGAAAGGATCTGAAGAACGCGTTTGTAGGCAACAGGCGGCGGCCCTTCCTCGAGCTCCAACGGGATGTCGAGAGCAATTTCTTCAGCGGTGGTTTTACGATTAAACATGAGGTCCTGACGCTGCCCCGTACTTTGGATCCAACTATTGGCGACTAAAGTAAACATCCACTGAATCAAATTCTTAGATTGAGTTCCTTTCGTTCGGGAAGTCTCGGCAAATCGCACGTTGATTTGGTGCCTTGGTTCGTCGGAGGGAGGTAAAAAACACCGATTCAGGCTTTGACCGAAACGTTACTCCGTGCATTAATGTCACAAGTATCTGTTCATTTTGCAAAAACATGTGACGCTTTGGGAGGGCGCATGTCGGAAACAGAAACGGTGATCGCGGAAGAGCGGGACGGCGCACTTTTGCTCACCCTCAATCGGCCCGACCGTTTGAACGCCTTCAATGAAGGAATGCACAAATCGCTGCTTCAGCATATGAAGTCAGCACGTCAAAACGACGGGATAAGGTGCATCCTTTTGACGGGAGCCGGTCGAGGCTTCTGCGCTGGTCAGGATCTTTCCGACCGAGACATGCGTGATGGAAGCGCAGCTCCTGATCTCGGTCTGACCCTCGAAAACCTGTATAACCCACTCATCCGCGAAATCCGGTCAATGCCGAAGCCGATCGTGTGTGCGGTAAACGGGGTCGCGGCAGGTGCCGGTGCCAACATTGCGCTGGCCTGCGATATCGTGCTTGCGGCACGGTCGGCGCGTTTCATTCAGGCATTTTCGAAAATAGGTCTCGTGCCCGATTCAGGTGGCACCTGGTTGCTGCCGAAATTGATCGGCGAGGCAAGAGCTAAGGCCCTTGCAATGACCGGTGAACCGCTCAATGCAGACACAGCTGCGGAATGGGGTCTCATTTGGAAAACTTATCCGGATGCAGAACTACACCCGGAAGCTGAAAAACTTGCCGCGCATTTCGCGGCAGGCGCGACCACCGGATTGGCGCTGACGAAGCAACTCATCCAGGACGCTGCGGATCAGTCTCTTGACCAGCAGCTGGATGCCGAGCGGGATGCGCAAAGACAAGCCGGCAGGACTGCAGATTATCGAGAAGGCGTTTCTGCTTTTCTTGAAAAGCGCCCTGCCCGTTTTTCAGGATCATGAGCTAGCAGCCGGAGATGCGTATGTCCCCCGAAGAACTCGCACGAGCATGCGCCGATCGCATGTGGTCGCAAGATACGGCTTCTCAAAGTCTCGGTATGGACCTCGATAGTGTAGGTCCGGGAAAGTCCGAGCTGTCGATGTCAGTCTCTGAAACCATGACCAATGGGCACGGCATTTGCCACGGCGGCTACATCTTCACGCTTGCCGACAGCGCATTTGCCTTTGCCTGCAATACATACAATCAAGTGACGGTTGCTCAGCACTGTGACGTTACATTTCTGGCGCCAGCGCGCCTCGGCGACCGTTTGACCGCAAGCGCGGTCGAAAAATCCCGTTCCGGTCGATCAGGGCTTTACGACGTGACGGTTCGAAACCAGCACGATGATGTTATTGCGGAATTTCGAGGCAACTCACGAACGACCAAAGGCACCATTTTGCCAGACTAATGTGAGCGCAGATTGTTCAGCGTTCCAAGGGAGAGAAACATGGAAAACCTGGCCCCACGCCCTGGCGATCTTGAGCCTATCGAAACGGCATCAAGAGACGAGATATCCGCGCTGCAATTAAAACGGCTGCAATGGTCGCTCGCTCATGCGTATGAGAACGTGCCGCTGTTCAAACAACGGTTCGATGCAAAAGGTGTCCATCCATCTGATCTCAAACAGCTTGCGGATTTATCGAAGTTTCCCTTCACCACCAAATCTGACCTTAGAGACAATTATCCGTTTGGTCTCTTTGCAGTGCCCCGAGAAAAGATTTCGCGCATTCATGCCTCCTCAGGCACGACCGGCAAACCAACAGTCGTCGGATATACTGCCAATGACATTGAGATGTGGGCGCAGCTTGTCGCGCGTTCAATCAAAGCTTCCGGGGGGCGTCCTGGTGACATCATCCATATTGCCTACGGATACGGTCTTTTCACAGGTGGGCTCGGCGCGCATTACGGCGCGGAGAAAATGGGTTGCACGGTGGTGCCTGTTTCAGGGGGCATGACCGAACGCCAGGTGACCTTGATCCAGGATTTCAAGCCTCGGATTATCATGGTCACGCCCTCGTACCTTCTGTCGATCCTGGATGAATTTCGCCGCGAAGGCATTGACCCGAGAGAAAGCTCCCTTGCTGTTGGTATTTTTGGAGCCGAACCCTGGACCAACGCCATGCGACTGGAAATCCAAGACGCCTTCGACATGCATGCGGTCGATATCTACGGTTTGTCGGAGATCCTCGGGCCTGGCGTTGCCAATGAATGTGTAGAGACAAAGGACGGGCTGCACATCTGGGAGGACCACTTCTACCCAGAGATCATCGATCCCGTAACCGGGGACGTGCTGCCTGACGGTGAAATCGGTGAGTTGGTATTTACCACTCTGACCAAGGAGGGTTTGCCGATGGTGCGTTATCGGACGCGGGATCTAACCCGTCTACTTCCAGGGACCGCACGCTCGATGCGAAGGATGGAAAAGGTCACGGGCCGTTCCGATGACATGATCATCCTCAGAGGTGTCAACGTCTTTCCAACACAGATCGAAGAACAGTTGCTGAAATGCGAGGGTCTGTCGCCGCACTTTCAGATTGAACTGACGAAGCACAACAGGCTCGATGTCATGACGGTGCATGTTGAAGCCCTGCCCGGCGCTGCATCATCTGAGCAAAGAAGCGCTGCCGCCAAAGAGCTGGGCCACCATATCAAGAGCGTCATTGGTGTGTCCGCCCAAATCGATGTAGCGGAACCAGGCAAGATTGAACGGTCCGCCGGCAAAGCAAAACGGGTCGTCGACAATAGGCCGAAGGACTAAAAACAAACGATCGCCCGCCAGAATGACGAGCGATCCAAACCTTGCGTTTATTCGCTACGACGAAGGCGGCCACTCCTTGGCGACCAGGGTGAGGACATCGTATTGCGCAACAGGTTCGTCGTTCTGATTGGAGACGAGGCAATCCCAGCGAACTTCGCCATAGTCGGCTGATATACGCGGTGATATTTCCTTGGCCGTCAATTGGACCTTCAAGGCATCCCCGGCATTGACAGGCGTCAGGAAACGCAGGTTGTCGACGCCATAGTTCGCGAGAACGGGCCCTTCTTCCGGCTCAACAAACAACCCGGCTGCAAATGAGACAATCAGGTAACCATGCGCAACGCGGCCTTCAAAAAATGGATTGCGTTTAGCCGCTGCCTCGTTCATGTGGGCATAGAAGGTATCTCCGGTGAATTCCGCAAAGTGTTCGATATCTTCAAGAGATACCGTCCGCTCCCTGGTGACGAGTTGATCGCCGATTTTGAGTTCGGCAAGAGACTTCCTGAAAGGATGGCGGCTTTCGGCTCTGCCGTTTGACCCGGCAACCCATCGTCCAGTCACGGCGCCAAGAAGATTTGGAGCACCTTGAATGGCAGTTCTTTGCATAAAATGTTTGACGGATCTCAAGCCACCAAGTTCTTCCCCGCCGCCTGCCCGGCCCGGACCGCCATGCACGAGCATTGGCAACGGAGAGCCGTGACCGGTTGAGGTTTTTGCACTCTGCCGATTTCCAATCAGGACCCGACCGTGAAACGGTGCCATTCCGAGCACCATTTCTTCGGCAATCGCTGGGTCATTTGTAAACAACGAAGCGACAAGAGACCCCTTGCCTTTGTGGGTGAGCGCGACAGCGTCTTCAATCGTGTCATATGGCATGAGCGTTGCCACAGGTCCAAAGGCCTCAACGGCGTGGATGGCTTCTGAAGCCAAGGGTCTGTCGCAATAAAGTAGGACTGGAGCTTCGAAAGCTCCCTTTTCCGGAATACTGCACGAACCGCCGAAGACAGTTTCCGCCTCCATCCTCAATTCTTCGACGCGCGATTGGACCTCGTCTCTTTGACCGGCAGATGCGAGGGGCCCCATGGTGACGGTTTCATCTCTTGGGTCCCCAATTCTCAGTTTTTCAAAGCGAGCCTTCAAGGCGTCACTTACAGCTTCAGCAGCGTCACGAGGGACAATGACCCGACGTATCGCGGTGCATTTTTGCCCCGCTTTGACGGTCACCTCCCGAGCCACTTCCTTGACGAAAAGATCGAACTCGGGTTCTCCCGCCTTTGCATCCGATCCAAGCACCGCTGCATTAAGGCTGTCGGCTTCCATTGAAAACCGCGTCGAATTACGAACCATTGACGGATTTTGACGCAACATCTGACCAGTCGCCGCAGACCCGGTGAACGTCACAACATCTTGTCCCGTCACATGGTCCACAAGGTCGCCCGCAGAGCCACAGAGCAGCTGAAGAGCTCCTTCTGGAAGAATGTCGGCTGCCAGAATGTGCCTGACCATGAGTTCCGTGAGGTAGGCGGTTTGGCTGGCCGGTTTTACGAGACAAGGCACACCGGCAATCAGTGAAGGTGCAATCTTCTCCAACATACCCCAGCAAGGAAAGTTATAGGCATTGATATGGACTGCAATTCCCTTCAGCGGCGAAAGGATATGCTGACCTGAAAATGTGCTGTCACGCGAGAGCGGCTCAATTGCTCCCTCCGTAAAAACGCGCGTGTTCGGCATTTCCCGGCGCGCCTTTGAGGAATAGGCAAACAACGTTCCGATGCCGCCTTCAATATCAATCCAGCTGTCCTTGCGCGTTGCGCCAGTTGCAAAACTCTCCTGGTAGAAGATTTCTTTCTTCTCCATGAGTATCTGCGCCAGACTTTTGAGCATCAGGGCCCGCTCATGAAAGGTCATTTTGCCAAGAGCGGTACCGCCCTTGCTGCGCCCATAGTTGAGCGCTTCAGACAAATCGAGGCCGTCTGCGTTGATGCGAGCAACAGGCCGACTGGTCGCTGCATCAACAAGCAACTTGCCCTCGCCTTTTCCACTTCGCCAAGAACCGCTGAGAAAACTCTCGAGGTCGCGGACATTGTGAGAAACCACCGTCATGAAATCACTTCCAGTTCTTTGAAAGATTGGCCGCTACCCGGCCATTGCTCCCATGTTTTCCACGGATCAGGCGTCGTAAGTGAGCACCAATCGTTTTGACAAGGGCCTGGATTGGCAGGTCAAAATGTATCCGTCCCGGATTTCGTCGTCTTCAAGAGCGTGGTTTGCGGCCATTTCCACTTCGCCTTCCAGAAGCTTGCCACGGCACGTGGAGCAGACGCCTGCGCAACACGAATAAGGAGCGTCGATACTGTTTCTGTGAGCGGTCTCCAAAATGGTTTCTCCAGGCTCCATGTGAAGTACACGGGTCGTACCGTCGAGCGTCAGCTTGAGATCCGCCTCTTTTGCCTCGTTTCCGGTAAGTGCCGGTCTTTGTTTGGCAGGCAAACGCCCGGGTTGATCGGATTTGAAGAGTTCCTGCTTGATCCGGCCGTTTTCGACCCCGTGGTTTTTCAGGGCCTCACTTACGGTTTCCATCATTCCGTGAGGTCCGCACAGGAACGCCTGGTCGATATCTTGCGGATCAACCACGTTCTGAAACAAGTCTTCGAGCTTTTCCTTGTCAATGCGCCCTGAGAACAACTCCGTATCCTGACCGTCATTCTTGAGAATGTGAATGATTTGAAGTCTGCCGAGATAGAGGTTTTTCAAGTCTTCAAGGTCTTCTCGGAACATGATCGAGGAAACCTGACGATTGGCGTAGACGAGCGTGAATTGGGCTTCCGGCTCACGGGCCAGCACCGTTTTGATAATCGACAGTATCGGCGTTATTCCCGAACCGCCGGCAAAGCCGAAATAGAATTTCGCTTCATCAGGATCAATCTCGGAATGGAAACTGCCACGAGGGGGCATCGCCTCTATGGTATCGCCGGGTTTCAGATCTTCATTTGCCCAACACGAAAAAGCGCCGCCGTCGACGCGCTTTATGCCGACCTTCAGATCACCATCTTCCGTACCGGTGCATATTGAATAACAACGCCGCACTTCGTGACCGTCAAAGTCTCGTCGGAACGTCAGATATTGACCTTGAGAAAAGTGAAAAACCTCCTCATCCCCTGTTTGGGGTCTCAGGGTTACCACGACCGCGTCCCGTGTCTCGGGTGCGACTTCGGTTACCGTGAGGGCGTGAAACCTCGACATCTAGTTCCTCCCTGGAGTTGTGATGACAGCAGGCTGAGCTGACGTGCAACGACCGCCCATCGTTCTAGTGGCATTTGAAATAGTCGAATGGCTCCAGGCAGGACCGGCACCGATAGGCAGCTTTGCAAGGTGTAGAACCGAATTGGCTGATCTTTTCCGTTTTGTCAGAACCGCAGCGTGGACACGCAACAATCAAAGCTTCCTTGCCGGACAATCTTGAGATCCGTCCGGTATTCGCGGTGCCTTCAACTGGTGGCGCAATGCCATATTTTCGGAGTTTTTCACGACCTTCCGGACTGAGCCAAGCCGTCGTCCAGGCCGGACTGATACGCTGTTCCAGGCGCAGGTTCTCAATTCCGTTGGACCGCAGTTTGGTTTCGATATCGAGATTGATAACGGCTGTTGCGGGACAACCCGTATATGTCGGCGTTACGGTAACGACCAACATGCCCTCATCCCATCGTACGTCTCGAATTACGCCAAGATCGGTTAGCGACAGGACAGGGATTTCAGGGTCCGGAACTTCAGACAACCATCTCCAAACCGTTTGCGTGGGAACGTGCATGGGCTTTACCAGGTAGCGCCCGGATAGGCTCTTTGCAGAAACTGCATGTCAGCCAGAATGTGTCCGAGATGCTCTGAATGACGGCCGGTCAGACCTCCGGTGTGAGCAAAGTCCGTTTCTGGCTTTGACAATGTCGCTGCAGTGAAGACAGCATCAACGGTCGATACCCACTCGGGCCGGAGATCTTCAGGTGAAGGAGCGACTTTTGCCGCAGCCACTGCCTGATCGACGGCGTCACCTATGAACATTTCTCCCGAATAAGGCCATAGAGTTTCTACGGCCATTTGCATTCGCTGTCTGCTCTCTGCGGTGCCATCACCAAGCCTGATGACCAGATCCGCTGACCTGTCGAGGTGATAGTCCACTTCCTTACCGGCTTTCACCGCAATTTCAGCGACACGTTCATCAGCGGACTTTGCAAGAGCTTTCAACAATTGCGCCTGATAAGCGTCGATAAGAAACTGTCGCATCACGGTCTGACCGAAATCGCCATTTGGTTTTTCGGCCAACAACAGATTTCGGAAGTCCCAGGCATCTCGCAAATAGGCAAGTTCGTTCTCGCCGCGCCCTTTGCCTTCCACTTCTCCTGCCAATGACAGCCAAAGTCTCGCCTGCCCGATTAAATCGAGCGCGATATTCGCGAGCGCGATATCTTCTTCCAGAACGGGAGAATGGCCGCACCATTCCGACACTCTGTGACCAAGCACGAGAGCAGTGTCACCGCGCCGCAAAAGCCAGTCAAAGAATATATCGTTTGCGATATTATCGCCTGTATCGGTCATCACATTTTTCCGACGTCATCAGGAATGTCGTAAAAGCTTGGATGCCTGTAGATCTTGTCGACGGACGGTTCGAACAAGGCATCTTTGGATCCGGGATCTGACGCTGTGATTTGTGATGATGCGACAACCCAAATACTGACGCCTTCCTTGCGCCTTGTGTAAACATCGCGCGCATTTTTGATCGCCATTTCAGCATCGGGCGCATGGAGCGATCCGACATGGCGATGATTGAGGCCGTGCTGACCTCGAATGAACACTTCCCAGAGCGGCCATTCCTTTTTCATGTTTACGTCTCCCTGGAATATCGCTCAGGCCGCTGACGATGTGCACCTTGCAGTTCGCCACAGACTTGCATCTTCAATATGCTCCCAACCGAATGCGTGATCGGAAGCGCCATGCGTGTTGAGATGGTTCAGCCGGTCCCAGGCTTCTTCGAGCGAAGGGTGGTGCCCGGTTGGCACGAACCACATAACAAAGTGCATTTTTTCCATCACGCCGAACCATTCGGCGCGTCGTTCGTAAAACCGTTTGTGAACCGTCTTAAAGACAAAGTTTTCCAACGACTTGACGTCAGTCCAAACGGACAGGTTCGGAATAACCATCGGGTCATCTTCAGCGGACATAGCAACTGACGTGCCTGCATCGTCCTTGAGCCGCCAGACAAAGCCTTCACTGCGCTCGGCAGCGAAATTGATCCGGTTCAGGTTTCGCACGAAATCAGAAATTCGCGGATCGTTGATGTCATGTTTCAGCCGGGCAACATTCAATTCGGCAATGTGAAAATCAGTCATTAGGTTCACTCCGCGGCTGTTCTTGCAGCTTCATGCTTGTCGGCGTGAGCCATCAGCGCATCGCGTACCCATGCGCCGTCTTCCCATGCCTTTACCCGCGCTGCCATACGTTCCCGATTGCACGGCCCGTTGCCTTTGAGCACTTCAAAGAACTCACTCCAATCAGGTTCGGAAAAGTCATAGCCGCCCTTTTCCTCGTTCCACGTCAAATGCTCATCGGGAACCGTAAGGCCCAGATACTGCGCTTGCGGGACGGTCTGATCGACAAATTTTTGCCGAAGCTCATCATTGGTATTGATCTTGATTTTCCAGGCCATGGATTGAGCAGAGTGAACGGACTCTTTGTCCGAGGGGCCGAACATCATCAAGGAGGGATACCAAAATCTGTCGAGTGCATCCTGCGCCATGCGCCTTTGCGCCTCGTTCCCGCCGGCCATCTTCATCATGATGTCGTAGCCTTGGCGTTGATGGAAACTTTCCTCTTTGCAGATACGGATCATGGCACGCGAATAAGGTCCGAAGGAAGTGCGCTGAAGCGGGACCTGGTTCATGATTGCAGCACCGTCCACCAACCAACCGACAGCTCCGATATCGGCCCATGTCAACGTCGGATAATTAAAGATCGAGGAGTATTTCATCTTGCCGGCGTGGAGGAGTTCTATCAGCTCATCCCTGCTGACACCGAGGGTTTCGGCCGCGCAGTAGAGATAAAGACCGTGTCCGGCCTCGTCCTGTACCTTTGCAAGCAGGATGGCCTTGCGCTCCAGCGTCGGAGCGCGCGTAATCCAATTGCCTTCTGGAAGCTGACCAACAATCTCTGAATGCGCATGCTGACCGATTTGTCGTATCAGGGTCTTGCGGTACCCTTCCGGCATCCAGTCCGTTGGTTCGATCTTTTCACCGCGGTCGATACGTTCCTGAAACGCACGTTCTTCTGCCGACATTTCCGATAGATCAAGGACCTTGGTCGTATCGGTTTTCACCATTTGCGCATACATGACGCCTCCTCTCGTCATGTTGAAGATGCGTCAGGATAGCGCACAATGCATCACAGAAAAAGTTCATTCTGGAAAAAAATGTGATGCTTTTAGATCTGATCGCGGATTTCCGCCAAACTCCAGGTGTCAAATTCTTGCAGAGATCGTTTCCAGTCTCGATTTGATGGATGCTGGAACGGCGTCCAACAGGCCTGCCTGATTCATAAGGTGCTGCCCAATGAAGTTGTCAGCTGCCTGCGAAAGACCCGCATAAAGGATTGCGAAGAGCTTGTGAGCTTCGTTTCCCGGCCAGTCTTTGGGGAGCGCTTTAGGTGGCAGTCTGGGGTCGCGAAAGCGTATGGCACGATAGTCATGGACAAGAGCAAGGCGGCACAATAACGCTTCCTGATCGGACAGCGCCTTCTTCAATACTGTGTTCATTGGTTGATATCGCTTCGCGAATTCACTGTACTCAACGCTCAGTTCATCCAGCTTGAACGAAGATCTCAGCAGCGCTCGAAAAGACTTGCTTTTCGGATCCACCGCTGACGAGCGGAACGAGACGTCGTTAAGCGGGCGGTCACGTCGATCGGCCGCGATGAAAACGCTTCCCCCCAGACTGACAAACCCTCCTCTCAGAAGCTTCTCCTGTTCAGCCGGAACAGAGCAAATGGAGATAATCCAATCACAGTCTTTATCGCTCGGCCCGAAAAACAAGTCAGCTGCCAGATGATATTCGTTTCGTGCCTCTTCCGTGAGCGCATAAAAGCTGCGTCGGCCATCGCGTTCACCGGACAACTGACCTTTTGAAACGAGACGTGAAACGGCTGTGCGGACAAGAGATTCATTGACGCCAAAACCGCTGCACAAACTGATCAGGTCACCCATCCACAATACGCCACCACGAGGTTCTACGATGTCGCCATAAATCGTGACGATCAACTGAGCGGCTTTCGGTGGATAGGATTTCAGGAACCTCTCGGCTCGAAATGCGGAACTTTCCTGCATGAAACGTTTGATCCGTTTGTTTTTTTCGACCTTAACCGCCTGACGAATTCAATCCAAGTCTTCTCCAGTAGTCTTGCAAGACTCTCGGATCTAGATCACTTGCGAAGCCAATACACAAACGTTATAAAATTACGCGTTACATTGTTACATCAAATCGAGTACTCCCCGCATGATTGACAAATCCGATACCAAAGGTGCTACGGCTCGAGGCCGCAAGACATTCGTTGCGACCGCGCTTGCGAGCGTCGCTGCAAGTGCGTTGCTTAGTTCCACTGCGTTTGCTGAAAGCCCGAACGTCGTCACCACCATCAAGCCGATCCACTCTATCGCGGCCGCCGTTATGGATGGTGTTGGAACACCGCACATCTTGATCGATGGCGCGGCTTCACCTCATGGTTTTGCGCTGAAACCATCTCAGGCTTCTCTTCTGGAAGGCGCAGATGTCGTCTTTTGGGTTGGCCCGCAACTAACGCCGTCATTGGAAAAGCCCATTAGTTCGATGGCGAGTGACGCCGAAGTTCTGAGTTTCATGGATGTTAAAGATGTTAGTCACCTTGGCATTCGGGAAGGCAAAGACTTCGATTCACATGATCATGACCATGGGCATGGGCACGATCATGGAGCTGAAGAAGCTTCCCATGAAGAGCATGAAGAAGAACATCATGACGAACATGCTCATGATGACCATGATCACGATAAGCATGAAGAACACGCGCATGCTGAAGATGAGCACAAGCACGGCGACAGCCATGACGAACATGCCCATGACGATCATGACAAGGAGAAACATGGCGATCATGAGGAACATGCTCACGCGGAAGAAGAGCATGACCACGATGAAGGCCATGCGGACCATGACGACCATGATCACGACAAGCATGAAGAACATGCTGGGCATGACCACTCGGACCATGCTGGCGACCCGCATATCTGGTTAAATCCAGACAATGGAATCGCAATTGCTGGCGCGATGGCAGAAAAGCTTGCTGAGGTAGACCCGACAAACGCTGAAAAGTATCGTGAGAATGCGACTGCATTCCAGGCGAAAATCGAAGCACTTGAAGGCAAAATCGAAGAACAACTCCACCCGGTTGAAGGCAAGAAGTTCATCGTATTCCACGATGCCTATCATCATTTCGAACATCATTTTGACATCGAAGCGAGTGGTTCGATCACGATCTCACCTGAAGCGCTGTCCAGTGCTGATCGGGTCGCTGATATCCAGGGTCGAATACGCGATCTGGAGGTGACTTGCGTTTTCCAGGAGCCGCAATTCGATGCCAAGCTCGTTGATGTTGTTATGGAAGGCAGCAGTGCTCAAAAAGGCACGCTTGACCCTCTCGGCACCGGCCTTGAAAATGGACCGGACCTTTACCCGAACCTGCTGCAAAGCCTAGCGAATTCCTTGTCGGATTGCCTCAAAGGTTAATCCTGACACTCGCAGATCCTGTGTTAACTAAAAAGGCCGCCGGATTGTTATCCGGCGGCCTTTGTTTTTTGCATTGTGTCTGTGCTTAGGACGCGCGTGCTTTCGCCCTAACCGCTTCGGTCTTTTCAAGCGCCTTCAATAGGTGTCGATCGCGGTCATAAATATCGGTGTAATAGGCGATTGTACCGTCAAGTTCTGGCCAGGCAGTAAAGTAGGAAACGTAAACAGGGAGGTCTCCGGTCACTTTCTCCTGTTCGTTCTGTCCAGCCGAAATACGTGAGCTGACATAATCTTTCGATTTCCCCAGCACCGCCGCCGCCATGGCCTTTGGGTCATGGAGACGAATACAGCCGTGGCTGAACGCCCTCACGTCTTTGTTGAAAAGACTCTTTGAGGGAGTGTCGTGCATGTAGATATGGTGCCTGTTCGGGAAAAGTATCTTCACCTCTCCAAGCGCATTCGAACGACCTGGATATTGGCGGACATTGATCGTCTGTTGTTTTGAAGCGACGGCATACCAATTGACGGACGAAGACGATACTTTCCGCCCTCCAGCCGTTGTCACTTCGTATCCCGCACGATCCAGATAGCTCGGGTCCTTTGCCAGTTTGGGCAACATCTCGTTGACGATAATCGAATACGGCACACCCCAGTACGGGTTGTATTCCACGATTTCGATCTTGTCGTAGAAGAAATTGGTCTGGTTGGACTTTTTGCCAACCACGACACGCATCGACAGGGGATCTTCCCCTGGGGCGCTGTATGTTGCGGTAAATGCCGGCTGGTTGATGAAGACTTTCCGCTCGCCAAGTTCTTCCGGCATCCAGCGGCTGCGCTCCATTGCCAGTTCAACCTTGGCAATCTTTGCAGCATTGGTTTCTCCGACCATGGCCTTGATCGAGTTCTTGCCGACAATACCGTCTGGCGTCAGTTTGTTTTCCTTTTGAAAGGCTTTGACCAACTCGACCAGTTCAGGTGAATAGAGATCGTCACCTTCATACGCTTCCAGCGTTCCGGAGTGGGCAGTCCTCAACTCAACCGATCCATTCTTTTGGATAGCAGCAACGATGTTTTTCATCTCCGGACTGGACTTGCCTGCCTTCAGGAAAGTCCCGGGCGCTATCACGATCTGATCGGTTGCTTCGTCTTCAGCCTTCAAACGCTCAAGTTCAGCAGTCAACTCTTTGAAATGGGAATTCTGCGGCTGGTTTGATTGAAGGGTTTCAGCAATATTCGTTGCAGATTTCAGATTTTCAAGCGCAGCAACCAGATCAACATCATGGCGAGGCAGATCGTGGTATTGCGAAATCCGGTTGGGGTCGACGCGGCCACGCTTGGCATCCAGAACATAGGTCAGTGCGGCAGCGCTGAGCGCCATCTCGAACTGCATTGTCGCAGCATCTTGATTGGTCTCTTCCGCACCTGAGGATTCTGGAAGCGGTACAAAATAGTCTGCCGGATTGAGGGCGAAGTCACCGGCCTTTTCGAGTGCGTCACGGAGCTGCTTTGCCTTGGCTGTCGGTTGACCGTCCTCAGTCCAGGCAAAATCGGGATGTTCGCGATAAAATGCGACAAGAGCTTCCCCAACCTCTGGAAGTCCCATCAGGGTCATGTCTTTCAAAGCGGGGCGCGCTTCATCAAAGGCGGTAAGTACAACAGGAACAACAGCGGCCGGTTCTGCGTCCAGGGTTGCCGGGTCACCGGCTTCGACACTCTGGGCCGCAGGCTGAATTTCTGCGGTTTTCTTTTCAGACAATTCTCCGAGCGGCAGCTGCTTCCAATCATCGGGTCGATAATTCAAATAGCGCGGAGCGGAGACCCGCACCTTCGAAACCTTCCTTTTGAGCTCTTCCTGGCGAAGCCGTTCCTGCTCGCGTCGCTGATGCTCCGGATTGAAGAGGCGCTGAAAGAAATTCTGGGCGGATGCCGGTTCCACAGGTGCAATGGCAAAGCCTGTCGCAAGCACCGAAGCCATAAGGCCGGTTTTCAAGGATGTGCCGAAAAAGGTTCCTGCGCGGCTCTTGACGGCGGTCTTGCCTTTGGCACCAACCTGCTTGCAATTCGCTGATGTGTCTGTTCGCATTGTTCCAACCCGAAAACTAAAGTCAATTTGGTCCGGCAGCGCGCCCACGGTGACCGGATGTTCTCATTCCCTGCCAAGGAAAAAACGCCACCCGGTTCGTTCTGCCGGGAAATTGTGTCGCGTTTGGTGTATTCACCAGGCGAAAGCAGGGCTTTTATCGCCGCACTGCCTGGGCAAATCATTCCAATTCAATTCGTTGATACTATATCAAGCTTCTGAAGATGGTTAAGAGCGGGCGTCGTGCACAGATTTTGAATTCAATTCAGTGTGACGTTATTGCCTCGATTTCACCCACCAGAAGATGCAATTGAAAATGCATTCACTTTCTGAGTGCGTCATTCGCAGTATTCGGCCAGGGCGTGATGGCCATCACGATATGCACAACGCTGCGCTCCTATAAGAGCTCACGAAAACGTGAGCCAAAAGGAGAAGGCAAAATGCCGTTCCAGTTCAATGTCGGCGACCATTCCTCGCCAATCTGGAAATATACAAGTTTCGATTCTTCGAAATATTCGAAATGCAAATGGGCAAGGAACAAGTTGTTTCGGATGGTCAAGAACAATCCGTCCTGCAATGCCTATTTCCGCACCCTGCCCAAGGGGCGCAGCTTGTCAGCTATGATCAACGACAGTTCGATCTGGGTTAACTATGGCCCGACCATTTCTCCACTGCATGGAGAGATCCATGTACCAACCGGTGAAATCGCCATTGGCGACCGTGCATTCAACATGGGACGCTGGATGGTTTTGGCGACCATTATTCATGAGCTGGCACATCATAATGGTGCTCCGATCACAGGTGGAGACACCCGTGCGGAAGAAGCCGTCTATCATTGCGGCCTGGGTACTTCGGAGGAATATTATGACGGTGTCGACGACCCGAGCACACCGTATGATCCGCATGTCGGCGGATGACCAAATGACACACGAGGCCCCTGTTAAAACAGGGCCTCTCGTGCCTTTATCGTTTGATTAGAATGGAATCTCATCGTCCATCGGGCCGGCACCACCGCCACCGCTCGAAGGACCTCCGAAACCGCCGCCGCTCTGGCCACCGCCATAGCCTCCGCCACTACCGGAGCCTCCGCCGAAACCGCCGCCCTGGTCGTTTCCGTAGTCTGGCAATCCACCTGGTTGGCCACCGCCCTCACCGCGCCCATCGAGCATAGTAAGGTTGGAGTTGAAACCTTGCAGCACAACTTCGGTCGAATAGCGGTCCTGACCTGACTGATCCTGCCACTTGCGGGTCTGCAATTGACCTTCAAGATAGATCTTGGATCCTTTGCGCAGATATTGCTCAGCCACCTTGCACAGACCTTCGTTGAAGATGACAACCCGGTGCCATTCGGTTTTTTCCCGACGCTCACCGCTGTTGCGGTCTCTCCAGGATTCCGACGTCGCGATCCGCAGATTGGCAATCGGCCGACCGTCCTGAGTCCGACGGATTTCCGGGTCTGCCCCCAGATTTCCAACCAAAATTACCTTATTGACGCTGCCCGCCATTCTGCTCTCCTGTTTTTCATTCTGCGGTTTGACATCACAAGACAGTTCACTCCTCGGCAAACATGTCGATGTCCAACCGTGCCACCGGCTTCGCGGCTTGAACCAGAACCCTAACGGCCTGCCAACAGCTTCGCCCGCTTTTTCCCGCACAAGCGCTCATTTTCCACAGGCCAGCCCTGGCTAACGAGGCATAAGCGCAATCTTTCTTGCCAGCCTCAGCACCGTGGAGCGATCTCAAAGCAGACAACCAGAGCGCACGGAGCACTGCAGCCCAACGATTGCTCCAAAGGCTGTCAGGAAGATACATTTGCAGGCGCCTGCATTTAGACCCTATCAGAGCAAGCTTACTGACGTGGCATATCTCGTGTACTTGTTTTGTTCTTATCATTTCTGTAAAACCGATTCAATCGAACACCAAGGAAAGATGCCAGTCTTCCAGCAACATGAATTTGGACCACTGGAAGCGCCGGTGGAAACTGTTATATCCGGGCAGGAAAGACTTGCCACACCGATATCAAAGTTCCCTGCTCATGCCGATACGATTGCCTGTGCAGGCCTTCAGGAAACACAAGAATGACCAAGCCCAAGACACCCAAGTCGGACAACAGCTGGAAAAATGATCCGACCAAGGTGATCAGTGTCAGGGGTGCCCGTGAGCACAACCTCAAAGGCGTGGACCTGGACTTGCCTCGCGACCGGCTGATCGTCATGACCGGACTATCGGGATCGGGCAAGTCGTCGCTTGCGTTCGATACGATATATGCCGAAGGGCAGCGGCGCTACGTTGAAAGTCTCTCCGCTTACGCACGTCAGTTCCTGGAAATGATGCAGAAGCCTGACGTGGATCAAATTGACGGTCTTTCGCCTGCCATTTCAATCGAGCAAAAGACAACGAGCCGTAACCCGCGCTCAACCGTAGGCACGGTCACTGAAATTTACGACTACATGCGCCTGTTGTTCGCACGGGTTGGTGTTCCCTATTCGCCGGCGACCGGACTGCCCATCGAAAGTCAAACTGTGAGCCAGATGGTCGACAGGGTCATGGATCTTGACGAAGGCGCAAGGCTTTATCTGCTTGCACCGATGGTGCGCGGCAGAAAGGGCAAGTATCGTAAAGAGCTGGCCGAGCTGATGAAAAAGGGCTTCCAGCGCGTCAAGATTGACGGCACCTTCTACGAAATTGCGGATGCTCCGGCGCTCGACAAGAAATTCAAGCATGACATCGATGTTGTCGTGGACCGTATAGTCGTACGCGATGATATCGCGGGCAGACTTGCCGACTCTCTGGAGACCGCACTGAAACTCGCCGATGGCATCGCAATCGCGGAATTTGCCGATCAGGTTGAAGAAAACGGCGATCCGAAAAGACTGATTTTTTCTGAAAAATTTGCCTGCCCGGTATCCGGTTTCACTATTCCGGAGATAGAGCCGCGGCTCTTTTCCTTTAACAATCCGTTCGGCGCCTGCCCGACGTGTGACGGGCTTGGCACCACACTGGCGTTCGAGGAAGACCTGGTTGTCCCTGATCATTCCCTCTCGCTGCGAGAGGGCGCTGTCTTGCCCTGGGCAAAGACGGGATCGACATCGCCTTATTACACCCAGACGCTTGAGGCTCTTTGCGGACACTTCAAAGTTTCGATGGCAACTCCCTGGAAAGACCTCCCATCTGAGGTGCAGGACGCCATACTGCATGGGACAGGAAAAGACGCGATCGAATTTGTCTATGACGATGGTGTGAGAAGCTATCGGACTGAAAAGACGTTCGAAGGCGTAATCGGAAACATCGAACGACGTTGGCGCGAAACCGAGAGCACATGGGTACGCGAAGAGCTCAGCCGGTTTCAATCAGACCATGCATGCCCGGCATGCAGTGGTTTTCGCCTGAAACCAGAAGCATTGGCGGTCAAGATTGCCGGAAAACATATCGGTGAGATAACCGAGAATTCTATTCGACTTGCAAGTGACTGGTTTGAAGAGCTTCCTGCGCAACTGAATGAAAAACAAAGCGAAATCGCTGGTCGGATCTTGAAGGAAATCCGCGAGAGACTGAAATTTCTGAATGATGTCGGGTTGGAGTATCTGACACTTTCACGTGCTTCCGGGACCCTTTCCGGTGGCGAGAGCCAGCGTATCCGGCTGGCTTCGCAAATCGGCTCTGGGCTTACGGGTGTTCTTTATGTACTGGACGAACCCTCAATTGGCCTTCATCAGCGAGACAATGCAAGACTGCTGGAAACGCTGAAGCATCTGCGCGACCTCGGCAACACTGTCATCGTGGTTGAACACGATGAAGACGCTGTCCTTACGGCGGACTATGTTGTCGATGTCGGTCCAGGTGCTGGTGTTCATGGTGGTCAAGTGGTTGCGAAAGGCACCCCTGCCGAAGTCATGGCGAACCCGAAGTCCCTCACCGGTGAGTATTTGTCTGGCGCACGCATGATTTCCAGGGCGGATGGACGACGCAAGATAAACAAGAAGCGGCAACTTTCGGTCAAAGGCGCGCGCGGAAACAATCTGAAAGACGTCAATGTAGACGTGCCGCTCAGTACGTTCACCTGCGTCACGGGTGTCTCCGGCGGTGGAAAATCGACCTTCCTGATAGACACCTTATATAAGGCTGCGGCACGTCGACTGAATGGTGCTCGCGACAACCCTGCTCCGCATGACCGGATCGAAGGGCTTGAGGTGCTGGACAAGGTGATCGATATCGATCAGTCCCCAATCGGACGAACGCCTAGATCGAATCCGGCCACCTATACCGGCGCATTCACGCCCATACGGGAATGGTTTGCCGGCATGCCCGAAGCAAAAGCACGTGGCTATCAACCCGGGAGGTTTTCGTTCAACGTCAAGGGCGGTCGCTGTGAAGCCTGTCAGGGCGATGGCGTCATAAAGATTGAGATGCATTTCCTGCCAGATGTCTATGTCACCTGTGACGTTTGCCAAGGCAGACGTTACAACCGCGAGACGCTGGAAGTTGAATTCAAAGGCAAATCCATCGCCGATGTGCTTGATATGACCGTTGAAGAGGCGGCAGAGTTCTTTGCAGCGGTCCCTGCAGTTCGGGACAAGATGGAGACGCTCGCAAGGGTCGGGCTAGGCTATATCAAGGTTGGTCAGCAGGCAACAACGCTCTCGGGAGGCGAAGCGCAGCGGGTCAAGCTCGCGAAGGAACTCTCAAAACGCTCCACGGGCCGCACGCTGTATATTTTGGACGAGCCGACAACCGGTCTGCATTTCCATGATGTAGCCAAACTGCTGGACGTTTTGCATGAGCTGGTCGACCAGGGGAACACGGTTCTCGTAATCGAACACAATCTGGAAGTCATCAAGACGGCGGACTGGATCATAGATCTTGGTCCGGAAGGCGGAGACGGCGGTGGCACAATTGTGGCGACAGGGCGCCCCGAGGACGTGGCAGAAGCTGAACAAAGCTACACCGGTCAGTTTTTGCGCGAATTGTTGCAACGACGTCCGCAGCAAACTTCTGACGCAGCCGAATAACGCCTTAACAGCGGATTGGCGTGACACACTCTTGAAATATGTGCACTGCACCCTATCTATTAATTTGTTGATTTGCAGTGTGTTTTTTTAATCACACTGATTTCACTGAGCGAAATTTTTTGCATTGCATCAAACGCATGCCTGTCATGCAGAGATGGCACTTCTTTTATTTCACTCGGTGAATTATATCATGGATCAACAACGGAGCGAGCGGTTGAGGCCACTCGCCGAATAAGGAACAAGAAGATGTTTGATACTGTGCGACAGAAGTACAGCAACTGGGTGAGCTACCGCCGTGCGGTCGATGAGCTGTCTCGTCTTTCCAATCGCGAACTCACCGACCTCGGCATCAGCCGGAGCGATATTAAATTCGTCGCTCGCCGTCACTACGGCTAACACAGTTTAGAATCGCGTCCCGAGGCATCCTCCTCCCAGCCAACGGACGTGTGACACGCAGGGCATCCTCCTCCCAGCCCTGTCACGTCGAAACGACGCCCGCCAGCACCTCCTCCCGCTGGCGGGCGTTCGTTTGTCTAGCGGTCTGTTTCTTTCCCCTGTCTACATTCCCACATCCTGCTCCTTCGCAACTGCGAAAGAGCGCAGCCAAAGCTATGCGTCAAAAGGGTGTGCGCTTGGAATTCAAATGGTTTAAGAGCGAGTTGATCTGCAAAAAATGCATATCAGTCACGCGATTTTCCCTCTACCTCGCAGTGCACAATATCACTATCTTCAAAAACGTAAGAGATGAACGGGCCAGACGCCGATCCGCGGTGCCATGGCCACAGATATAGCGAAAGGCCTAAAAAATGATCGATAACGTTGTTCGCAAATACAACAACTGGAAACGCTTCCGTCAGACATATGACGAGCTGTCCAACCTGAGCAACCGGGAACTGAACGACCTGGGTATTGCTCGCGCAGACATCAGCCACTACGCACGTATGTCCGCGAAATAAGAATATGCAGTCTGGAGCTATCCTCCTCCCAAGTTCCTGACTGCAGACCTACGCCAAACGCGTAGGATCAAAAAAAACGCCTGCCGGATCCTCCTCCCATCGGCAGGCGTTTTTTTGTGTCCGGATTTCAGAGAGCGTTCTTTCGAAAAACGTCCCAGACGCCTTCTTGCTCAATTCTCAACGACCGGTCATGGGTCAACTGTTCCAAGAAGCTTGCAACTCCCGAAACTTGCTCAAATTTGCAGACGGCTGCCAAAGATCCGGTGCTTCGGCAACGCGTCGAGATCAATTTCATCGATGCATCTGATATTTATGGACCAACCGTCGAATGGGTCCAGACCAGCTGCTCTTTCCTCAAGCGTCAGCTGGCTGGGTCGCCGGAACGGCAAAACACCGCAAATTGGGCAGAAATAGTCAACAGCAGTTCTTGTTCCCCAACGATATTGGAACAGGTCCGCCAAGTCGCATTTCAGTTGAAGCGCATCGTTGGACACCCTGAACGTCAGTAGCCCTCGTTTGCTGCATATTGTACAATCGCATTGCCGTGCGTGATCGATTGTTAAATCGACCAGAAACGCGACCCGACCGCAGTGACAAGAACCGCTATACAACCTTTCCTCCTGTTCTCGTCAGACCCGACATTTGAGTCCTATGGCCTGAAAAAAGTGAAGAGCTCAAGCCTTTGCGATGGAGCTTGGGCCATCCAATCTCAAAGAACGGCTAGCCAGCCTCAGCGGACTTATTCACTTGCACGCCTGATGCATTCGGCACTAGTTTCAGCCATGCGGACAAGGCGGGCTTCGGCAGAAAGTCTATTACGGTCCATAGGTTTAGCTGGTCCCCATTGAAAGGTTCGATGCAGATGTTCAGTGTCTTTGGGAGCCGGAACGAACCACCAGAGACTTTTTCTTCCTACCCATCATTTAATCGGCCTTTTCCCGGCGACCCTGGCAAGTTGAGTATCGAGCAAGTCGAGGCCAACATAAAACATCTGTACCAAGTTCATGATGAGCGCTTAGAAATTGCAACCGCATTTTTGAATGACCATGGCATTGAAGTATCAAATCTCGGATGGCGCGACTTTTTCCAAAAACTGGATGATATAGGTGTCTTGATCGAGCAGGTTCTGGTGCCTGTTTCCGTCGCTCATGCTCCCAGGCATCTCAGTAAGGTGAGCAAATCAGATTGGGTTGCGTCCTTTGACGGGCGCAATATCATCTACTCGTTTCTGACAGACATCAGCATTCTATGTTTTCACCATCTCAATACTGCGTTTGACGGAAAACTGCGATGGGACACTTGGAGTGATCAATACCTTGATCCTGGAATTGCAGAAGCAATAGATCTCTCAGTTGCAAATAGAATAGTGGTTTGTGGACTGCATCTTAAATCAAGTGGTGTTGAAATGCCGGAAGACATTGAACTCCTGTTTTTTTGTACGGTACGTGCTGGCTGCATGGATCTGCCAGCTTTCGCACGCCCACTCTCAGAAGTGTTCGGCGAGAAAATAGACGAGTTCGAGGCAAGATAAGATTGTATATAGCCTCTCGCCAGTCGCAAATCGAAGATCCACCTGGCAGATATCCGCCAAATTCCAGCTTTGCACAGATCCAGGGGGTTGTTGGGAAACGATTGCAGTTGGCATTGAATGTAGATAATCACTAACTCAGTGTTCGAACCGGCGCGTGGCGTGAATAAACCTCTCATTGTCGGCATTGCTCCCAGGGAAGACCAATGAACCCCATTCATGTAATCGGCGGTGGCCTTGCCGGCTCGGAAGCCGCTTGGCAGATCGCCCAGGCCGGAATTGACGTCATACTGCACGAGATGCGCCCGGTCAGAAAAACAGACGCGCACCAGACGGATGGCTTGGCTGAACTCGTCTGCTCCAACTCTTTCCGGTCCGACGACAATGAACAGAACGCCGTTGGCCTGATACATCATGAACTTCGTCAACTCGGTTCGCTGATCATGGCCTCGGCGGATGCCAATCAAGTGCCTGCAGGCAGCGCACTGGCAGTCGATCGCGAGGGTTTTTCAATCGCGGTGACAAAAGCGCTCGAAGATCACCCAAGAATTACAATCGACCGCGCCGAAATTGCAGGTCTTCCGCCTCAAGACTGGGACAAGGTGATTGTTGCTACTGGGCCACTCACCTCCCCAGCTCTGTCGCATTCAGTGCTGGACCTGAGCGGCGAAGACGCCCTGGCGTTTTTCGACGCCATTGCACCTATCGTTCACTTTGATTCCGTTGATCTTTCCAAAGCCTGGTTCCAATCGCGATACGATAAGGTTGGGCCGGGCGGCACGGGCAAAGACTATCTCAACTGCCCATTGGACAAGGACCAGTACGAAGCGTTCATTGATGCCCTGATTGCCGGGGATACGGCCGATTTCAAGGAGTGGGAAGCCAACACACCCTATTTCGACGGCTGCCTTCCAATCGAGGTAATGGCTGCGCGTGGCCGCGAAACACTTCGACACGGCCCCATGAAACCAATGGGGCTGACCAACGCCCACAATCCTGATGTCAAAGCTTATGCCGTGGTTCAGCTGAGGCAGGATAACGCCCTAGGCACGCTCTACAACATGGTCGGATTCCAGACCAAACTTAAATACGGCGCACAGGCTGATATTTTCAAAATGATACCCGGCCTTGAAAATGCACAGTTTGCCCGACTGGGCGGCCTGCATCGCAATACCTTTTTGAACTCGCCGAAGGTTCTGGACAAATCCCTACGCCTCAAAGCTGATCCGCGCATGCGGTTTGCCGGCCAGATAACAGGCTGTGAAGGCTATGTTGAATCGGCAAGCGTCGGCTGTATGGCCGGATTGTTTGCAGTTCGAGAGACGCGCGGCCAAGACATTCTCACCCCGCCTGACACCACAGCAATGGGCGCTCTGCTCGGCCACATTACAGGTGGTCATATAAGCCGAGAGGATGGCGCTGGAAAACCTGGTTCATTTCAGCCAATGAATGTCAATTTTGGTCTCTTTCCTCCTATCGAAACGCCCACAAAGGATGAGGATGGCAAGCGCCTGAAAGGAAAAGACAAGACAAGGGCGAAAAAACGGGCCCTGACCGACCGCGCAAAAGTCGACTTTCTTGCCTGGAAATCGAGTTTGGATCTGAAACAAACTGCAGCCGAATAGGCTTCTTGCAATGACCAGCCCAGCTTTTTAAAGCCTTCCAAATACGTTTCGTCTGGCGCGCCACATGACCCATTGACGCTTCAATTGCGACAAGTCTGCGCTTTGCTTAAGCGGGTCAAAACCGGTTGCCTCCAATTTCTGCAAAAAGGGCTCGACCAACACAAGTGGAAGGAAAGCCGCAGCGCAGGTGCCAGGCACATTTCCGGATGCTGCCCTCACCCGCTCGAGATGATGACGCACATGGGCACGAAGTTCGGTTAAAACCGCGAGCAGTTGAGGTGTTGTCTCACCTTTGAAAACAGTTGCCGGATCCAGATTGTGGCGTTCCTGCAAGTCCTTCGGCAGATACATTTGCTGTCGGGCCGCGTGCCAGGGCAATGCTCGCATCAAGCCGGTCAAAGCGTAAGCAACCCCGGCATGACCCGCTGCCGTCGCTGTGCCAGGATCCTTGCCGTCGTTGAGGACCAAACACGCCAATTGAATGAGACCAGAGGCGGTCTCGCCTGCGTATCCTTCTAGATCATTCAGAGATGGCATCGGATCGTTGTAGAGGTCGAATATTCGCGCCTCGGTCATGGCGATCAGACTTTGCCTGGGCAATTGAAACTGAGCAATCGTTTCCAGTAGAGCATTCGCAACCGGATTAGAGGCGGCCGCCCCATGTTCTGTGCCTTCAAGAAGATCGCGCCACCATTGCAGCCGAACTTCCCCCGGCAATGGTTCAGATACCAATTCACGAATTCGAGCAAGTTCGGCACTGTAGGCATAAAGCGCCATGAGACCCGGGCGGAACTTCTCGGGCGCTAGAAGAGCGCTTAAATAACGATCCTTGTCGAATTGGCGTGCAATATCGGCCGCGTGATCAAAGTCAGTGGTCATATCTGCACATATGGTCCGGTTCGGTTGTCAGTCCACCGCCAGAAGGGCCGCGGCAACAGCCCTGTCTTCCGACAAAAGAACATTGAATGTGCGTACGGCTGCACCGGTCGACATTGGGTCCGCCAGAATACCTGCCTCGCGAAACAAAGTCTTGAGATCTTGCGGCAAGGGGCGCAGCTCTGTCCCCGTACCGATCAGCAAGACCTCAATGTCCTCCTGTTCCTGGAAAACCTTCTCAAACGCATTTTGAGAGAATTTCTCGGGCGCGCTGACATCCCAGCCGTAAATCCCGCTAGGGACGCACAGCAGCGATCCGCGATGAGACATCTCGGCAAAACGAAAGCCGCCTTCGCCATAGGCATCCAGCGGCGCTCGCCCCGGAAAATGGGCGTCCCGGATTTCCACTACCAACCAGCCCTATGCAGTCGCCTCGGCATCCGATCCCTTCTTGCCATCATCATCCTTTGACGACATTGCGTCTGGTCGCAGGTTCAGCAGGATCAGGAATGGTGCTGCCAGGAAGATGGACGAATAGGTGCCGATAACAATGCCGAAAATCATGGCAAGCGTGAAGGATTGGATGACCTCACCGCCAAAGACATAAAGTGAAATCAGTGCCAAAAGAGTCGTCACGGACGTCATGGTCGTCCTCGACAATGTTTCGTTGATGGACTGATCAAGAATATCGGCCAACGGACGCTTCTTGTATTTTCGAAGATTTTCACGAATCCGGTCATAGACCACAACGGTATCGTTGAGCGAATAGCCAATAATGGTTAGAACAGCCGCGATACTCGACAACGAGAAATCCAGCTGAAGCAGCACGAATAAGCCAATGGTAATAACCACGTCATTGGCAGTTGTCAGGATTGCACCTATGGCGAAATGCCATTCGAAGCGGAACCAGATATAGAACATGATGGCCAGCAAGGAAGCGATCACCGCGATCGCGCCCGCCTGCGCCAGTTCACCGGAAACGCGCGGACCCACAACTTCCACACGGCGGAAGTCGACATTGTCGTCTTCAAAAATGGTACGGATGCGCTGGACGACCGATTGCTGCGCCAGTTCTCCGCCAGGCTGTTCCTCGACACGGATCAGGATGTCGTCGGATGCACCGAACTCCTGGACCTGGACGTCACCCAGATTGAGTTCACCCAATTCGGAACGAATGGCACCGATATCAGCCGGACCATCGGTCTTGATCTCGATGATCGTTCCGCCCTTGAAGTCGATGCCGTAGTTCATACCGACGAGGAAAAATCCTGCCAGCGAGGCGATGACGAGGACAATAGACAGCGGGAAACTGGCTTTCCGCAGCCACATGAACTTGATGTTGGTGTTGTCCGGAACAAGTCTCAGCAACATGATATTTCTCCCGGCTCAGATCGGCAATTTCGACGGACGACGCTGGCGGATCCAAAGAGCCACCAATAGCCGACTGAAGGTGAAGGCTGAGAAGACAGTCGTGAAAATCCCGATCGCAAGCGTCACCGCGAAACCGCGTACTGGTCCCGACCCAAGCTGGAACAGGATGACAGCTGCGATAAGTGTGGTGATGTTGGCGTCAAGAATTGTGCCCAGAGCCCGACTGTAACCGGCATCAATGGCTGATATGACGGATCGCCCAGCTCTTGATTCCTCTCGTATTCGCTCAAAAATCAGCACGTTGGCATCCACCGCCATACCGATTGTCAATACGATCCCTGCAATACCCGGAAGGGTCAGCGTTGCCTGAAGAAATGTGAGCGCACCGAAAATCAGGAATATATTGGCCGTCAGAGCGAGGTCGGCGATTACGCCGAACCGGCCATACGCCAAGATCATGAAGATGATCACGGCAGCGCCTGCGATGATCGAGGCGATCCGGCCAGCTTCAACTGAATCTGCACCAAGTCCTGGACCAATCGAGCGTTCCTCGATGACTGTCAACTGAGCCGGAAGTGCACCCGCACGCAGCAGAACTGCGAGGTTGTTGGCGCTATCGACGGTAAAGTTGCCGGAAATCTGTCCAGAACCTCCGGTGATCGGCTCTCGAATGACCGGTGCTGAGATGACTTCGTTGTCGAGCACGATTGCGAACGCCCTGTTCACATTCTGCGTCGAAATACGGGCAAATTCGCGCGCACCGGATTGGTTGAACCGGAAGTTGACCACGGGTTCGTTGTTGCGTTGGTCAAAGCTGACCTGCGCATCGACCAGATCCTCACCAGCGAGAAGTGGCACTTCTTCCAGCAAATACGGTATCGGCGGATCGTCCACCGACATCAGCACAATAGTTCCAACCGGAGGGCGGTTCTGAAGCGCCTGATCACCGGACATGGAAGTGTCGACCATGTGGAACGTCAGCTGCGCAGTCGTTCCGATCACGTCTTTCAGGCGTTCCGGATCATCTTCGCCAGGCGCTTCGACCAGAATTCGGTCTGCGCCTTGTCTCTGGATGCTGGGTTCGGTCGTTCCCAGTTCATCAACGCGGCGTCGAATGACCTCAATCGACTGTTGAACAATGTTGGTCAGTCGATCTTCCAGCCCTTGTTCGGTGTAAGTGAACCGAACAAGGCCGTCGTCAGAAACCGCCATCGCAAATTCATTGACCGGTTGACCGCCGAACAGGTTGGATACGAGCGGGTTGACCAGCGGTTCAAGCCGCTCTTCCGCCTCGCCGAGCCGGGTCAGGTCGCGAATACGAACCTGGGCCGTCTCCCCTTGCACACCAAGTCCGGTGTAGCCAATTCTGGGATTTTCCCGCAACGTTGCCCGGATATCGCTGACAAGCGCCTTCATGCGCTTTTGGATGTAATCCTGCTGATCGACTTCATAGAGGAGATACGCGCCCCCTCGAAGATCAAGCCCCAGAACCATCTGGCTCTTAGGCAGGAAATCTGGCCAGCTTTCAAGCTGTTTTTGGGAAAAGAAATTCGGCAGCGTGGTCAGGATGCCTGCAGCAACCACAATCACGATCAGCGCGATTTTCCAGCGAGCGAAATAGAGCATAGTCAAGCCTTAATAGCGCCCGGGCCGACATCAGACCGGCCCGGCAATAATATCTGAACGGCGGAACGGGCTCTTAGCCGTTGTCTTTGACAGGCTCAGTCTTTGAGCGGACTTCCTGAACCATGCCGCGAACAACGCGCACTTTCACACCTTCAGACAGTTCCAGCTGAATTTCGCCATCATCAACGACCTTTGCCACCTTGCCGATCAAACCACCGGAAGTAACGACCGTGTCGCCACGACGCAGGTTCGAAACCAATTCCTGGTGCTGTTTCATACGTTGCCGTTGTGGGCGAATAATCAGAAAATACATGATCGCAAACAGCGCGACCATCATTGGAATCGGACCGTAAAGAAGGGATTCCATTCCACCTGCTCCGGCGGTCTGCGCATAGGCTGGGGTGATGAACATTCAATTCTCCTAAGGTGGCGCTATTCATTGCTTGGGAAAACCCTGACCCCAAAGCAAAAACGCTCTCATTCTGGTGGCGCGGACTATAACGGCGGCGCGCTTCTTTTCAAGCTTTCCAAGCAGTTTCCAGCGTACCGGTATGGGAATAACTGGCGTTTTCGCGTTTCAGTCTGCGTGTTACTCCAACCGCAGGTACTTTCAGGGCCTCACATGGGCCTTTTTGACAGGGCTTGCAAGAAGAATGAGCACGCAAAACGACATCGCTGCACTTAATGACAAACTCGATTCCCTTATCGAGCTCGTTGCCAGAGCAGTCCCGGCAAAAGCCAGCCGACCAGATTGGAACTCCGCCGATGCGTTTGTCTGGGTTCCCGAACCAGGCGAGCTGCAAGCTGTGAAGAAGGTCAATCGAGTCGATATCGCACTTCTTTGCGCCGTTTCACATGTCCGTGACCTGCTGCTGGAAAATACTAAACGCTTCGCGAAAGGGCTGCCGGCCAACAATGCATTGCTTTGGGGTGCACGGGGCATGGGAAAATCTTCGCTGGTCAAGGCTGCGCATGCGTCGGTCAACGCTGAAAACGGTTCGTCATCTTTGAAACTGATAGAAATTCATCGAGAAGATATTGAATCGCTTCCCAAACTTATGACTGAGATCCGGAAGTCCTCGCTCAGGTTCATAGTCTTTTGCGACGATCTGAGTTTCGACAATGACGACACGTCCTACAAATCGCTGAAAGCCGTTCTGGAAGGCGGGATTGAAGGCCGGCCAGACAACGTGATTTTCTACGCCACGTCCAATCGCCGGCATCTGCTCCCACGTGACATGATCGAAAACGAACGATCTACAGCTATCAATCCGGCCGAAGCCGTCGAAGAAAAAGTATCGCTCTCGGACAGGTTCGGTCTTTGGCTTGGTTTTCACAAATGCAGCCAGGACGACTATTTGGACATGGTGCGTGGCTATGCGACCCACTTTGGACTGCAAATCGATGAGGATCGATTGCGTTCAGAGGCTCTAGAATGGGCAACCACGCGTGGTAGCCGCTCCGGTCGCGTCGCATATCAGTTCATACAAGACCTAGCCGGACGGCTCGGAAAGCCGCTTAGCTGACAAAAAAGCCCGGCCAATTGACCGGGCTTTCTTTTTCCGTAGTCGAAAACTATCTGCGTGGCAGGTGATTGAGCGGGTCGACGGGCTTGTTGCCTTTGCGCAATTCAAAATGAACTTGCGGTTGGTTGACCGAACCGGTCTTGCCGGCAAGACCGACAACATCGCCACGACGGACAGTATCGCCACGCTTAACCTTCAATTCGCTGTTGTGAGCGTACGCAGAGACCCAGCCCTCATCGTGCCTTACGAGCACGAGATTGCCGTATCCTTTGAGTTCGTTGCCTGAATAGATAACGGTACCGCCATCTGCTGCTTTCACCGGCGTGCCTTCCGGAACCGCGAGGTTTACGCCCTCGTTTTTGCCACCACCTGGTTTGCTGCCGAAGTCGGAAATTATCCGACCGCGCACCGGCCAGCGAAACTTCTCAGAAGAAACGTTTGCGTCTGGACGAACACTGGCAACCTGGGTTGGTGTCTTGATCGGAGCCGTCGGCCTCGCCTCGTCGGTCAATGCTGGCGCCGGCAAGCTGTTCTTGTCAACTGTACCGGAAGGCGCTGCCGCAACGGGCGTTGGCGTTACTGCACCAGAGCCAGGTTGACGTCTTGGCGAAGGTACGCCATCGGCAGTATTGCTCTTGATCGAAGCTGTCGTAAGCGACTGACCAAAGCCCGAGGGTTTCTTTTTGGGCAAAGTGCTTACACGAAGGATTTCAACTTCCTCGACAACGGTCTCACCCCGGCTGATGTCAGCAAATGTCGGTTGACTGAAGGGCTTTCGATCCGGCTTGGGCATCCCAGCAACTGCAGTTGGTACGGACCCGGTAACAACGCGTTCATTTGAGCCAGCCTTAGGCAATCGCACCTTGTCAGCGCTTACGCTGCTCGACCCATTACGCTCAGAATAGACATACGTCGGAATGATAATGCTTTGTCCGGGACGCACCTGGTTCGGATCGCTGATCCCGTTGACAGACATTATAGCTTTTTCCGGAACACCAAATCGGCGTGCCATGGATTGCACACTGTCACCCTGACGGACCTGGACCCTGGTACCACCAGTTGATGTCCAGCCTTTCCAGCTTTTCGCCTGCCCCGCCGCGGCAGAGACCACGGGAGCGCTCGAAATTTCAGGAGCTGGCTTCACCGCGATGGGTGCTGGCTTGATTGGCTGGGATCCAGATTGCGCAGGCGCGGGCAAAGGTGCCGAGCTGATCTGCGATGTTCTCTGAGGAATGGAACCGGTGGTCGCAGGAGCAGTATTTGACTGCGGCAGACCTGCACTCGTCCCTCCCGGACCATTGACGATATCCTGATAGGTCGGTTGCTTTTGGCCACCGTTCAGAATGTTCCGCTGATTTTGTGTGTTTCCGGTATAAAACGGAGGTTCACCAAATCGTTCAACCGCGCCGGAACATCCCGCCAATACGGCAGCAAGGAGTGATACCGTCGCTACCTTGCTCAAAAGATCCCCGCGGAGGGTACGCATCCGCTTTTTCATCGCCTAAACTCTGACCGCTAACAATGACTGTTATGGTTAAGAGTAGACGGCAGTAAGGTTTATAAAGGCTAAAGACCGGGCGGAAAGGTCGCGAAAAACGCTGTTTTCTCAGTATTTCGAACAGTTCGGAAAAACTCAGATTGCTTTGCCATAGTAAATTTGAGGCAAAAGCTGTTCCAAGAATCGCAACTTGGAATGGCCTGGAGACCATCTGATTCCATACTCTTACAGCTTCTTGGCCAAGCCACGCTGCAACATCACTGTGCGAACTGTGGTGAGTGTCTCAGCCGTCATGACATTGTCTGTCTTCTGGAACCTGATCAAAGGCTGAGGCTGCTTTGCCTGACCGACAGGCGCAATCAAAAGACCGCCAGGTTTTAACTGCTGTATCCAGGGATCCGGCACGGCTTCGATTGCAGCATTGACCACAATGCGATCAAAAGGTCCCTGTTTCTGAAGCCCTTCAAAACCGTCTTCCTGACGCGCATTGACGTTTGCAAGTTTCAAGGCCGCGAAGCGGCGTGTTGCAAGGTCGGTCAGCGTTGAAAAGCGATCCAGAGTCTCAACCCGGCCAACCAGATGTGCCAGGATCGCAGCCTGATATCCAGAGCCAGTACCAATTTCCAGGACCGCATGCTCGTTTGAAAGGTCGAGAGCCTGCATGGTCAAGGCAACCAATGAAGGTGCGGAAACGGTCTGACCACATTCTATTGGCAACGCTGCATCTTCGTAGGCAAGTCCGTGATGCCGTGCTGAGAGAAACAAACGGCGCGGCACTCTTTCTATTGCAGCAAGTACGTTTGTGGCTCCGATCCCACGCCGTCTCAAAGCGAGAACCAGCGCCGCGCGAGCCTCTGACTCGTCCGGGAGTGCTTTGGATCCTGACGTTGCTTCTCCGCCGGTCGGATGTCCGGCCATGCATTGCTCCCCGATACGGGATTATTGAAGTGCTCCAGCCAGGCGACTCACCAAGTCGTGGGCTGTCAGATCTATGCGTAACGGTGAAACGGAAACATATCCATCTGCAATTGCCTGCAGGTCCGAATTATCAAGAACCGAGTTGCCCCTGTCCTGAAACCGTAACCAGTAGTATGGCGCACCGCGTGTATCTGTACGCGCATCTATCGAAAGCCCGCTCTGTTCATGATGTCCTTGTACGGTCACCTTTACACCCTTGACCGCTTCCGCGTCGCAAGACGGAAAATTGACGTTGAGGAGCGAATATGGCGGTAGATCAAAATCGATCAGCCTTCTGAACAAAGCCGGCGCATGGGCTTCCGCCGGTGCATAAGAAATTTGGGAAGCAAAGCCCCAATCATAAGCCTGCGAAACGGCAATTGAGCGAATGCCCAAGATGGCAGCTTCCATTGCGCCTGCAACAGTTCCTGAGTAGGTCACGTCCTCGGCAAGGTTCTGCCCCCTGTTGATACCGGAAAGCACAAGGTCCGGTGCTTCCGGCAGAACCTGACGAACGCCCATTATCACACAATCAGTCGGCGTTCCTTTGAGCGCAAAGCGACGATCATCAAGTTGGCGAAGCCGCAGCGGATCATTGAGCGTAAGCGAATGGGCAACGCCGCTTTGATCTGTTTCCGGCGCGATCACCCAGACATCGTCGGACAAGGACCTGGCAATCCGTTCAAGCGACGTCAGGCCTTCCGACAGAATACCGTCATCGTTGGTGATCAAAATCCGCATTTTCGCCCTACTCCATTATTGTCTGATTTGACGGCGGCCAACCTCTTCCGGCGGCACCTCACGAATGCCGACCAGAAATGAAGCCTTCATGCACCGGGGCCTGGCGCTCCGGTGCATGCCCGCCGTTAGCCGAGCTTCTCAAGGCCTCCCATATAAGGACGCAACACTTCAGGAACCGTGATGGAACCGTCGCCGTTCTGGTAGTTTTCAAGCACCGCAATCAGCGCGCGCCCGACAGCAATTCCTGACCCGTTCAGTGTATGGACATGAAGAGGCTGTTTGGAATCGGCTGGGCGATACCTTGCGTTCATACGGCGCGCCTGAAAGTCCCCACAGACCGAACAGGAAGAGATTTCACGATAGGCATCCTGGCCCGGAAGCCAAACCTCGATATCGTAGGTTTTCCGGGCACCGAAGCCCATGTCTCCCGTACACAAGGTCATGACGCGGTAGTGCAGACCGAGTTTTTGCAAAATCAGTTCTGCACAGCCAAGCATCCTGTCCAGCTCATCCAGAGACTCTTCAGGCCGGGTGACAGATACCAGTTCACATTTCAGGAACTGGTGCTGCCTGAGCATGCCTCTTGTATCGCGTCCTGCCGAACCGGCTTCCGAGCGGAAGCAATAGGTGAGCGCGGTAACACGTAAAGGCAGCTGTTCATCGCTCAGGATCTCACCTGCAACAAGGTTCGTAAGCGGCACCTCTGCTGTCGGGATCAGATAGTGATCCGTGGTCGACTTGAAGAGATCTTCTTCAAACTTCGGAAGCTGGCCGGTTCCATAGAGAGGGTCTGCATTGACGAGGAGCGGCGGGGACACTTCCATGTAGCCGTTTTCTTGTGTGTGCAGATCGATCATGAATTGACCGAGAGCCCGCTCCAGCCGCGCAATCTGTCCCTTTAACACCACAAAGCGAGAGCCAGAGAGTTTCGCAGCCCTCGCGAAATCCATATCGCCGAGAGCCTCGCCAAGTTCGTAATGCTCTTTCGGCGCTTCGTTGAAGGTAAAGGTTGGGCGCTCACCATGGGTTTTCAGAAGAACGTTTTCGTTCTCGTCTGAACCAACAGGCACATCTTCATACGGCAGATTTGGAATAACCGCCATGGCAGCTTCCAGATTGCCGACAAGTGTCCGCTCTTCTTCTTCACCAGACTGAATGAACGCTTTGATCTGCGCCACTTCGTCGATCAGCTCTTGGGCCCTGGCTTCATCACCAGAGCCTTTGGCCTTACCGATCTCCTTCGACGCGGCGTTGCGTCGTTCCTGGGCTTCCTGAAGCTTCGTGATATGGGAACGGCGGGAATCATCCAGCGCGATCAGCTTGGCGGAGGAGGCCTCGTAACCCCGTTTTGCCAAAGCCTTGTCGAATGCGTCTGCGTTTTCCCTGATCCACTTGATATCAAACATCTTCACTTTCCGAACGACGGTCGTTGTACATTCATTCCGTCGGAAAGGTCTGGATGTCGGGAACGAAGATTAGGCGGTTTCCGCTTCTCGTTCCGCCTCACGCTGAGCGCGCTGTTTCTCCACAAGCCTAACTGACAGAATGGAGACTTCGTAGAGAAGCAACGTTGGCAGCGCAAGACCGATCTGCGAGATCGGGTCCGGAGGCGTCAAAATTGCCGCGGCGGCGAACGCACCAACTATCGCGTATTTGCGCTTCGTCTTCAGCGAAGCAGAAGACACCAGCCCCGCCCTACCAAGCAGCGTCAGAACCACCGGCAACTGAAAGACAAGGCCAAACGCAAAGATCAAGATCATGATCAGACCAAGATACTCACTGACCTTGGCAAGGTGCTGAATGGCAACCTGTCCCTCTCGTGCCAGTTGCTCCTGGGAGAGGAAAAAGCCCATCGCCATCGGCATGATGAGGAAATAGACCAAACAGGCACCGATCAGAAACAGAATTGGTGTCGCGATCAGGAACGGCAGAAACGCGCCGCGTTCGTTCTTGTAAAGGCCTGGCGCCACAAACATGTAGATCTGACTGGCAACAACGGGAAATGCCAGAAACAAGGCGCCGAAAAGCGCCAGCTTCAATTGCGTGAAGAACCATTCCTGAGGCGCGGTGAAAATCATCTCCACCGGATGCCCTTCACCAGCGGCCCGGATATATGGAATGGTGAGGATGTTGTAGATGTCTGTCGCAAAATAAAAGCAAACGACAAACATCACGAGAATGGCGGCGATCGACCACATCAAGCGTTGACGCAGTTCGATAAGATGCTCGATCAGGGGCGCTTTTGAGGAGTCGATATCTTCCTGGCTCATGCCTTCACATCTTCCGTCGCGGGCTTGCTGTCCGACTGCGCGGTCGCTTCGGCCGCCGGCGAATCGCTGGTTACCTCTGCAGGTGCGGCCGGTGTTTTCACTTCGGCCTTCGGCATTTCGCTCTCAGGCTTTTTCGCGGGCGCTTCCGCCTTGGACTTGCCAGTTGCCTGAGCAACATCTTCTTCGATGGATTTCTTCAGGTCGCCCAACGGGTTGAAGTTGGCAGCGTCTTCGACCTGTTTCTTCATGTCCGCTATATCGGCCTGTTGCTCAGCCTCTCGCAGCGCTTCATTGAACGTGGACTGAAATTCGCGTGACATACGACGCATTTTGCCCATCGTCTGCCCGAGCGTGCGCAGCATGCGCGGCAGGTCTTTTGGCCCCACAACGATGATTGCCACGCTGGCAATCACCAAGAGTTCGGTCCAGCCGATATCGAACATGAGATGTCTCGTCCCTTAAGGAGACGCGATGCAGATTAAGATCAGCTCGCTTTTGTCTGATCTTCAGCTTTGGCCGTTGGGGCCGCTTCGCTGTTCTGATGGTCGATGGTCTTCGGGGCATCGGCTGTGTCGTCTTCTGCCATGCCTTTTTTGAAGCTCTTGATGCCTTTGGCAACATCGCCCATGAGTTCGGAAATCTTGCCACGTCCGAACAGCAGAACCACGACCACTGCTATGATCAAGATCTGCCAAATACTAATGCCCATACGCCAAACTCCTGATAATCGGCTTTAAAGCCCTTAGGCCCTTCTTACAAAAAGGGCCACCTCCCTGCAACATGTCCGACATGATCATTTAATGCACTTAGACACAATGATTAATCGGATCCTCATTCCCTAGACTTGGGGCGCAGGCCGAGGAAAAACAAGCACGTCTTTCGGATCAGTGGTTACTGCCACGTCCATTCCCATCTCCCATTTACTGCCAGCGCGCACACGCGCCTGAAGTGGTTGGTCGATGCCTTCGACAACGACGGACAGCAAATCCACCTCTCCGACGAATCGTTTTGAGCGGATGCGTCCTGGAACTCCGCACAGTCCAGCCGTGTTCAGGATGACCCCCTGTGGCCTCACGCAAACATCGACTTGCTGCCCTGTTTCAAGTTCTTCAGACGGCAAGACCCCAAGCGGTGTTTCAACACCAGATGATGTGACGCGCCCCTGTAGCTGGTTCAATTCAGAAAAGAACCGAGCCGAAAAGAGATCGGCAGGACTGTTATAAAGCTCGGCTGCCGTGCCGTGCTGAATCAGCCGTCCTTGTCGCATCAAGGCAATCTTGTCTCCCATGCGCATGGCCTCTTCCGGGTCATGGGTGACGATGATGCATGTTGCCCGCGTTTCCCGGATAACCGCCAGGGTTTCATCGCGAACACTATCTCTCAGTCGCTTGTCGAGACCTGAAAATGGCTCATCCATAAGCAAAATGCCCGGGCGCGGGACAAGCGCTCTTGCAAGAGCAACACGTTGTTGTTCACCGCCAGACAAGGCGTGCGGATAGTCTTCTGCATAGTCGGCGAGACCGACGCGACCCAGTGCACTTAGTGCAGCAGTCTTGGCCTCGGATTTTGGCAACTGTGTCAAGCCGAACATGACATTGGCGAGAATGCTCATATGCGGAAAGAGCGCATAATCCTGGAACATCAAGCCGACACCGCGTTTTTCCGGAGGGAGGAACGCAGTGTCGCCTGCAATTTCATGTCCGTTGATGAGCACCTTGCCATGGCTTTGACGTTCAACGCCGGCCGCAATACGCATCAATGTGGTTTTGCCGCAGCCTGAGTGGCCGAGCAAACACAGAATTTCCCCTGGAGCTATCGACAGGTTCATGTCTCTCACTGAAACAACACCGTCATAGTCGTGAGACACGTTTTCAAATACGAGACCGGCTGCGATCGTCGCACCGGCCGTTCCCGGCGCGCCCCAATTCCGTGGACGGCCATTTTCAAATAGGGTTGGATCTTGTCGAGACATCAGGTTTCGGCGGTTTCGTCCGTATCTCCATCAAAGAGCGAACCGTCTTCAAGAGGATCCTCATCCTCTGTCAATGCCGCATCATCATTTGGTGTTGGCACCATGAACGACGCGGGGACCGCGCTGTCAAGAAGTCCGGCCCCTTTGAGTTCTTCAAGTCCGGGTAGATCCTTGACATTCTCTAGGCCGAAGTGAACCAGGAATTGTTCAGTGGTGCCATATGTCACAGGCCTGCCGGGTGTACGACGGCGGCCGCGCATACGGATCCAGGTGGTTTCAAGAAGCACGTCAAGAGTACCCTTCGAGGTAGACACTCCCCGAATTTCTTCGATTTCTGCCCGCGTGACCGGTTGGTGATAGGCAATGATAGCGAGCGTTTCCAACGCAGCGCGCGAAAGCTTGCGTTGTTCCTCGACGTTTCGATGCATCAGATAGGCAAGATCCTCTGCAGTTCTGAAACACCACTTTCCCGCCACACGAACCAGATTCACGCCGCGAGGTGCGTAGGTCTGCTGAAGGTCTTCCAACAAGGACAAAACGTCAGACCCTTCCGGCAACCGGAGCGTCAACTCCTCCAGCGACAATGGTTCCGATGAGGCAAACAGCAGTGCCTCGATCATGCGAAGGCCCGCAAGATCTACCGTTGTCCCCTTCCCCTTTTGCTCCAAGGGTTCCAGATCCAGACGATCTGTTTCAGCTGCCATGCTCGGGCTCCTTGGTGACCGAGCGGATATAGACAGGCGAAAATGGTTCTCCCTGGCGGATCTCTACTTGCCCTTCGCGCACCATTTCAAGGCTGGCGGAGAATGTGCTGGCAACAATCGTCGCCCAATCCTTGTTGTCGTAAAGATATTCACGCAGGTAACCGTTCAACGGCGCCCACTCGCTAATTCTGCCGACCAGCTTGGTCAGCAACTCTCTGGCTTCCTGCAATGACCAGACGGTACGCCGTAAAACCCTGACAGACGTGACGGACTGCCGTTGTCTCTGGGTCGCGTAAGCTGACAGGAGATCATAAACCGATGCTTCCCAGATGCTGTTGTGCTGAACCGACATTGTCTCTGGTTCACCACGATGAAACACCTCTCGCCCCTGACGGCTGCGTATCATGAGCTTTTCGGAAACTTCGCGCATGGCTTCAAGCCGGCGTAGCCTAAAGGCGAGAGCAGCAGCAAGCTCTTCGCCAGTCGGCTCGTCTTCATCTCGCTGTTCCGGTAACAACAATTTGGATTTGAGGAACGCCAACCAAGCAGCCATGACAAGATAGTCCGCTGCCAGTTCAAGACGCATCCGGCGCGCTTCGGCAACAAATTCAAGATATTGCTCGACAAGTTCAAGGATCGAAATACGGGCCAGATCCACTTTTTGGGTTCGCGCCAGACCCAGCAGCAAATCGAGTGGCCCCTCAAAGCCTTCGACATCCACAACCAACTGCGGATCGGACGAGGCTCTCTCCTCGG
Organism: Labrenzia sp. THAF82; assembly: GCF_009363435.1. Classification (GTDB taxonomy): domain Bacteria; phylum Pseudomonadota; class Alphaproteobacteria; order Rhizobiales; family Stappiaceae; genus Roseibium; species Roseibium porphyridii. Next base: position 3,680,229 of record NZ_CP045354.1, read on the forward strand.
CGGAATGGACCGAACTCAGAAGATCAAAAGATCCATCATCGGCGATCTTTTCCGTGGTTTCCAATTCCGCCATTCCCGCTCCGGTCAAACGGCCTGCCGGCCGGTCAGTTCCAAAAACTCGTTCAAGGCTTCGTCCCGATCAAATCCGGGTTCCGGAGCTTTCAAGCCATTCAATGCTGTTTCGCACCGGGCCCGGGCATCGCCTTTCAGCTCGGGAACCGCCTTGGCCACAGCAAGCATCTCATCCATGTCTCCATTGCAATGAAGAACGATGTCACAGCCTGCTTCAATGACCTTCCGTGACCGGCTTTCATAGTCACCGCCAAGTGCTTTCATCGATAGGTCGTCGCTCATCAAACACCCATTGAAGCCAAGCTCTTTACGGATGACATCCTGAATAACCGCTGCACTCTGGGTTCCCGCTTTCGCGGCATCGATGCCTTCGTATACAATATGAGCTGTCATCCCCAATGACACGTGGGAAAGTGTCTTAAACGGGCGAAAATCCACGCTTTCCAACGCTGATTTGCTTGCTGAGACCCTTGGAAGCTCAAAATGACTGTCAACCTGTGCCCTGCCGTGGCCAGGTATGTGTTTTATGACGGGGAGAATACCTCCCGCGACAGCACCCTTGACCATCTCGTTTCCAAGTTTGGCGACAATTTCGGGATCTCCTGAAATTGCCCGATCACCGATCGCGTCAACGGTCTCAGGAAAACGAATATCGAGGCACGGTAAACAACCGATCGTAATGCCGACAGCCTCAAGATCATAAGCGATCAGCCTTGCTCCAAGCCAAGCCGCTCTTGTAGCCGCCTTTTCGTTGGTCTCAAACAAGTCGCCGAAAAGTTTGGGGGCTGGATATTTCGGCCAGTGCGGAGGCTTCATGCGCTGGACGCGACCACCTTCCTGATCGATAAGAACCGGTGCCGTTTTTCTGCCCGTTGCTTCTCTGAATGCTGACGTCAAAGCGCGCACTTGATCCGGCGTTTCAATGTTTCGGGCGAATAATATCAATCCCCAGGGGTTTTCTTTCCTGAAGAAAGACGTTTCATCTGGTGTGAGCGTCGGCCCGGAACAGCCGGAAACAAAGGCTTTGGTCATGGAACCGGATTAGCGGTCCACCTCAAGTCCGTCAAGAAAGGCTGTTAGTTGCTCTTGCACCTGATCGGCGAACTTGCAAACTGTCCCAACCCACACCGCCAAGATTGGAGCCCCGCATGCGCGCGCGACTTGATATTCCGGCCGGCCAGCTGCACCGGATTTCCCATAGATCTGAAATTCTTGGCAGCAACCGGCTTGGCGATACCGCAACGCGAGACATCATTGTCTATACGCCGCACGGACATGACGGGGACGGCCTGCCGCTTTTGGTGGATATCGTCGGCTTCACTGCGGGTGGCCCTGCACATGTCAACTGGAAGAACTTCGGAGAAAACGTTCCCGAACGCTTAGACAGACTGATTTTCGACGGTGCCCTCAAGCCAGTTGTCGTGGCCTTTCCAGACTGTTTTACGCGCCTTGGAGGCAACCAGTATATCGACAGTTCAGTCATGGGACCTTGGGGCACGTGGCTAACGACAGAGATGCTGGAAGAAGTTGAAAACCGCTTTCACTGCGGAGGTAAAGGAAAACGCGGCCTTTTCGGAAAATCTTCCGGCGGCTATGGCGCAATCATTCACGCAATGAAGTATCCGGATGTCTGGTCAGCTGCGGCCTGTCATTCGGGCGATATGGCATTCGAGCTTTGCTACCTGCCCGAAATGCCGAGCGCGCTTCGCGCAATCGCAAAAGCTGGTTCGATTGAAGCATTCGTCAGGAACTTCGAAAAAGGGCCAAAATTTCCAGGAAACGCCCTTCATGACCTGATGACGTTTGCGATGGCCGCTACCTATGATCCAGATCCAGATCCAGAAGTCTTTTGTGGCATTAGGCTACCGGTCGACCTTGAAACGTGTGAAATCATCGAGGAAAGATGGAACGCTTGGCTTAAATGGGACCCTGTCCACATCGTTGACGATTACGCCGATGCTCTAAAGTCAATGAAGGGTCTTTGGGTCGAGTGTGGAGATATCGACCAATACAATCTCGTCTATGGGGCCCGCCGCTTTCACAGAAAGCTCGAAGCTGCCGGCATTGAGCACGCCTATCATGAATTCAACGATACCCATTCGTCCATTGACTACCGTTTGGATGAAAGCTTGCCGTTCCTGGTAGACAGTCTGCTGGACTAGCGAACTTCGATTGCGTCACATGACTACCCACCGCGTTTGATTGTAAATGAATGCGGCAGCGTCAAGATTGCGCCGCCAAATATGATCAACAACGCGCCAAGTGCTGCAATTGGTGTTGGTATCTCGCCCCAGACCGCGAAACCGAACAATGCGGACAACAGAACTGTTCCATAGTAGATCGGCGCCAACGTCGCCGCCCCAGCGCGCCTGTAGGCAGAAACATTCAGAGACTGACCAATGATCGCAAGGGGCCCCATCCAGGCGAAAAGCATGAGAGATGCCAGGGAAATTTCCTCGTACATAATCAGCCAGACAACTGGACCAGTCAGAACGCACGCAGCGAGTACGTTGACGTAGGCCAAGATTGTTACCGTGTTCTCACGTTGAGAAATAAAGCGGATAATGAGTGTCTCCAGGGCCATGAACACCGCCCCCAACAAGGCGGCTCCAACACCAGCGAGTGCAAGACCGTCATACGTGCCAGTCGCTTCCGTGGAGCGAACCACAAGCAAAGCCCCCAGGGCACAGAGTGCACCGGCAATCCAGTGTCTTCCGGTAACGATTTCCTTCAGAATCAGGCCAGCCAACCCGATTGCGATGATACCTTTGGTCAGACCGATCGCCGTCGCGTCAGCCAAAGGCAGGACACTGGCGGCATAAATTGAACAACCCAACCCGCCGATACCGCAACAAGCACGCAACACATGCAGTTTCCACAATGGGCTTAAACCGCCAGTGAGCGACACCCGCTTTACAACCGACACACCCACGATGGTCATGGCTCCGCCAAGGTAACGTAGCCAGACCAGAACAATCACCGGAAGCAGGCCATCTGCGATCTTTCCTGCGGCAAAAATCGGCGTAAAGGCAGACATGCCGGCAATGGCCAATACAAATGCCAATCCCGTATGCTGTTCTCTTCGGTAGGCTGTGTGCACCGTTATCAATCCTGAGCTTCTTCAAAGTTACATAAGAGATGCATCTGCAAAATGTCAGGTGCCAAATAGCCATGACGGGTATTCAAATATGCATCGCGTTGATGCCTGCTCTGCGAAACTGTATACTCATTTCATGAATTGGGATGACCTTAAACTCGTTGATGCCGCAGCGCGAATGCGGTCCTTGTCAGGTGCGGCCAAAGCGCTCGATATCAGTCAGCCTCAATTGAGTCGCAGGCTCAAGGGCTTTGAGGACAGAGTGGGCGCGCGCCTTTTTGACAGAACACCGACAGGCCTTAAACCTACAGAAGCCGGGTTGCGACTGATACCGCTTGCCGAGGATATGAGGAAGAAAGCTGAGGCCGCATGCCGTATTTTGCCCGACTTGTCGGGTTCAGCTCTCAAAGTTGTGCGGGTGGCCGTTGACGAAGTTCGCGCTCGCGTGCTCACAGACAGTTTTGGTGAACTCACTGCTATGCTCGACGGTGTGGAACTTGAACTGATTTCAAGCCACCAGTCCGTCAACCATCAAAGCCGAAGCATTGAACTTCAGATCCGCAATTGTCTTCCTCAAACCGATACACTGATCGCTCGAAAGGTCGGTGAACTTGCCTATGCGGTTTATGGATCCAAGTCCTTTGTTGCAAATAATCCGTCAGCCCTTGATCCGGTGGCCTATGCATCCTGCTCCTGGCTTGGTTTCACGCCCGACGATCTTTGGTACCCGACGCATGTTCGGTGGTTAGAGGAACGCCTCACGACACCGCCGCTACTTCGGACCAACACCATGACAACTCTGTTGAACATGACTGTTGCCGGGGCTGGATTGTCTTTGTTGCCAGTATTTATGGGCGATGACCATCAAGATCTTGTCCGGCTTACAAAGCCGATTCCAGAACTAACGAACCCTGAGCATATCATTGTGCATCGTGATCTGCGCCGTGAGCCGGCTGTTCGCCGGGCGATTGATGCAATTGCAACGGTCTACAACTCCATGGCCTGCCGGCTAGAAGGAACCAATTACGAAACAGCGGTTGTTGCCGCAGAATGAAGGCCGGGTTTATGCCCGGCCTTCATTCCGATCGTCATCGTTCAAACTCTGGCTTGTTCTATTGCCTGCGTACGAAGCAGTCACCGCCAGCGCCCTTGAGGCTTTCACAGAGTGAAATCGCTTCTTCACGGGAGCCTGTGGGGATACGAGCGCGGTAGAAAACTCCACGGTCCTGGACATTTGCAGACACAATCACTGCATTGCGGTTTCCAAGGATGCTCGGGTACTGCCGTTGCAAGCCGGAATAGGCGTTGCTGGCAGCTTGCTCAGAACGTTGTGACGTCACCTGAACAATGTACGTACCGGCTGGAATGCTCCCAGAATTAGTTGTTGCCGGTGCAGCTGCTGGGGTGGTCGCTGCAGGTGCTGGTGCCGCTGCGTTTTGCTGACCCAGATTAAGCGGCCCATCGTTTTGACTGGCTGGCGCAGGCGTCGTTGCTGCAGCAGGTGCGCTCGCCACTTGAACGGGCGCTGCCGGTTTCTTGCGCGGCAATACGGTTGGGACAGGCTGTGCGGGTTCGCTCACCGCTGGCGTTTCACTTCCTGCAACAATTGCAGGTGTGGCTGGTGCCGCAGCATCCGGCGTCTCCGTCTGGGTGGCTTGAGCCGGCGATGGCACAGCTGCAACCGGGGTGTCAGGGACAGATTCAGGAACTACGGGTGTTGTTGAAACAACCCTCGGAGTTTCACTGTTGGCGGTAACCGAAGGCGCAGCTGGCGCAGGTGTTGGTGCTGCGGGCTCGGGAACCACGGGCTGCTCAACCGCGGCAACTGACGGTTCTGGCGCGGCGACCGGCGGAGCCCCTGCTTCGTCACCGGATATTATTGAACCATCCGGACGCACAACGAGTGTCCGAACTCGTTTTGGAGCACCCGGCAGAAGATCCGCATTTCCATTGGCACCGGCCGGTGCAGGCGGCAACTCAGCAGGTTGCGGGCTTTCAGGTCTCACCAATTGATCTGGGCCAGTTTCACTTGTTCCATCAATCCGGTCATAGATGAGCTTGGCCGACTGATTGTCGGTTGGTGCCTGGCTTTGTTCCGGGTAAACCTTGAGCGGTTCCTGCAATCCGCTGATAATCGGCGGTGGTCCGCTTGGCACCTGAACCGAACTTCCATCCATCAGGAAAAAGCCGGCTGCTCCCAAAACCGCAACACCGAGAATACCTCCGGCAACAAACAGTCCTCGGCGCGAACGTTCTTGCGCTTGAGGGACGGCCTGCTTTTCTGCTGCCGGATGGGGCGGCAACACGCCCTCGCCGCTGAGGCTTGGGTCACTTTCCTGCATGGCCCTTGCAACTGCGTCGAGGTCATATCCTTCAGGCGGAGGCGGGGTTTCATCATCCTCAAGACGTGGGACGGATCCGGCAGCCGCCGGCCATGTCATATCGTCAATATCTGCTGCAGACGCAGTCTCGTTGGCCGGAGCCGGTGTTTCTTTCGGCGCTTCTTCGACAACAGATTGCACCTTACGTTCCGCTGGATCAGGAAACTCAAGGTCTGCAAACAGCGCCTCAATACCCTCTGCATCGCCTTGTGGCGTAGAACCAGCAGGCCTGACAACAGGCGCAGGCTCAGACTCTACCGGATTTAGAGCTGCAAAAAGATCGCTTTCGTCGATCCGTGGACGCTTATCGTCGTCAATTTGCGTGCTGACGGCAGCAGCACCAAAGTCTGGCGCTTGCTGTGAGAAATTCTGCTCTGCTTCCCTCGCCGGGTTCGCAGACAGCCTGACAGAAAAATCATCCCTTGGCCGGCTGACTGCCGCAGGTGTTGCCTGCACTTCAACTTCCGGCGCAGGAGCAGGTTCCGGATCAACTGCGATTGCCTGTTCGAAATCGAGATCGCGAACTCTCGGTCTGACTGCGTCTTCGGTCTGCGAAATCGCTTCAACGGCCGGAGCTGCGACATCTTGCGGAGGGGGCTCGATTGCTTCGGTCGCTGCTGGATAACCGGTGGCTGCCGAAGCAAAAGGCTCCGGGGTATCATCAACGGATTGTCGGAGCGCACCGATTAGTTCGTCTTCAAGTTCCGCGGTCAGATTTTGTTCCAAATCCAATGCCACGGAGGACGTCAAAGGTGCTTGCGTCTCTGATTCCTGAGATCCCAGCGAATGGGTTGAGGGCTGCTCGAAAGTCGGCGTTTGAGGTTCGACCACACTCGGCTGAACGGGGGCCGTTCTTTCTTGCGCCGGAATGACCGGCGCCACTTCTTCAGATGGTTCAGTTTCAGGAACTTTGGGCCACAAGGAAGAAACATGGCCCGAAGGAGCAGCGTCAATCGGCGGCTGTTGTGCTGGTGAAAAGACAACAGGCTCGGGCGCTGCGACCTGCGAAACAGAAGCTGCGCCTAGCGGTTCTTCTGGCAGTGATTGTTCGCCGCCTTGGTTCTGATTGTCTGCAACTGGCTGTACAGCCACGAAGGAGGGCTCAATGCGGCCTGAGGACTGGGGCGTCGGCACCTCTTCCTGTGGTTCCTCGGCGAATTCGTTCAATCCTGCAAAATAGTCGGTACTACCAACACGACCACTACTCACATCTGCCCCCGATTGCTTGTTTTTCTGGACAATGCGAGCCAGTTCGAGCAGCGGATCTTCCGCAGCAGGACGCTCTGCGTCCGCACTCTGCCCGGACGCATGCAAGTCTGTTCGCTTTGGTTCGTAATCTTCTGACATGAGCCTTACGAAAACCGGTCCAGTTCTGCCGCAGTTAAGCCAACACTATGTGTCAAGCGGCCAAGAAAGAATCTAGCGCATTTCTTCAGGGGCATTTACGCCGAGAATCGACAAGCCTGAAGCAAGCACCAAAGATATTGCACGAACCAATGCAAGACGTGCTAGGGTTAATTTGGCGTTACTAGTGTCAATAAAGCGTAAATGCGGCATTTCCTTGCCTCTATTCCAGTGACCATGCAGTGAACTCGCCAACTCATGCAGGTAAAAAGCGATTCTGTGCGGTTCATGCGTTTCGGCTGCCGCTTCTATCACTTTTGGCCACTCTGCCATCTTTGCGATCAATTCCAGCTCACCGACATCATCAAGTTGCGTATAGTCGGCGGCTGAATGAGAACTGTCCCCAATATCCAGATCCTTGAGATCATCAGCCGCCTGCCGCAGCACCGAGCAGCAACGAGCATGTCCGTATTGAACATAGAAGACCGGATTGTCTTTCGATTGTTCCGTGACCTTCTTGAAATCAAAATCAAGCGGCGCATCGTTTTTGCGGAACAGCATCATGAACCGAATTGGGTCCGGGCCCACTTCGTCTACCACTTCTCGAAGGGTAATGAACTCGCCGGAGCGTTTTGACATCTTGACCGGCTCACCATCGCGCATGAGCTTTACAAGTTGGCAGAACCTTACGACCACATCCGTTTTGCCGTCTGACACAGCCTTTCCAACCGCCTGAAGCCGCTTGGCATAGCCGCCATGATCAGCGCCCAGTACGTAGATTGCCTCTTGGAACCCTCTCAGGAACTTGTCCTGAAAGTAAGCAACGTCTGCGGCAAAATAGGTGTAAGAGCCGTCGGACTTCTTCAAAGCGCGGTCTGTGTCGTCGCCAAAGTCACTTGCGCGGAACAAAGTTTGTTCCCGGTCTTCCCAATCGTCCGGCACCTGCCCTTTCGGAGGTGGCAGCGTTCCTTCGTAAACAAGCCCCTTCTCGCGCAATGTCTCGAGCATGAAGTCGATTTTGGAAGCGTTGGTCCCTTCCCGCTCATGCAATGTTTTTTCAGAGAAGAAAATCTCGTGTTCGACACCAAGCGCAGCCAAGTCGGACCTGATAAGTTCGAGCATTGCAGCCATTGCACGCTCTTTCACGAGTGGAAGCCACTCGCTTTCATTCATGGCTTTCAAATTCTCGCCGAATTCATCCTTGAGCTGGGCTCCGATCGGTTTCAGGTAGTCGCCAGGATATAGTCCAGCTGGAATATCGCCAATATCCTCGCCGAGCGCTTCGCGATACCGCAAATATGCGCTGCGGGCGAGCGTATCAATCTGCGAACCGGCATCATTGATGTAGTATTCCTTGACGATATCGCACCCGCCGAAAGCCAGAAGGTTGGCAAGAGCGTCGCCGAGAACCGCACCGCGAATATGACCGACATGCATCGGGCCAGTGGGATTGGCTGACACATACTCGACGTTCACTTTTCGAGGTTCGGCGAGATGGATACTTCCGTAACTCTTGCCAAGTTCCAGAACGCTGCCGAGAACTCGCTGCCAGACAACCGGTGCCACGCGCAAATTGATAAAACCTGGCCCTGCAATTGTGGCCTCGACAATGTCCTGATCAGCACTCAGTTTTTCAACAAGCTGTTCTGCAAGATCTCTGGGCTTCAATCCAAGTGGTTTTGCAAGAACCATTGCTGCATTGGTTGCCAGATCACCGTGAGCACGATCGCGTGGCGCTTCTACAACGACTCGAGACAGATTCGGTGCATTGCCGTTTGCGTCTTTAAGGTCAATTGTTTGAATGATTTTTTTAACGCGCTGCGTAAAGTCAGCGAAGATGTTCATAGAGCACCGATCTGGTTTCGATTTTTGGTTTCCAAGCACTGTCGCACTGCAGAGAATTCCACGTTCGGCGTCGCTGGCTATTGGATTGCCTCAGCGCCTACCCCAAATCGGGAGTATCGTCAAACAATCTGCGATGTTCTTCAATTGCATATCGATCAGTCATTCCAGCGATGTAGTCGCAAATTCGCCGTGCAATTTCCGCATGGCTCAGATCGCTCATACCCAAGTTCCAGGGTTCAGGCATCAGCCCTGGGTCTGAATGGAATTTGCCAAACAGGTCCCGGACGACACGTGCCACGAGTTTTCGAACAGCAAGAACGTCCTCGTGCCGATAAACACGCGCAAACAGGAAGTCTTTCACTTCGCGTTCCGCCTTGGTCATGTCGGGTGAAAACCCAACCAAGCATTTGCCAGCCATGCGGATGTCCTGTGCGTTTTGGGGATCCAGCTCCGACAGATTGCGTATGGCTTCCCGAATAACGTCTTCCACCATTCTCGTTATCGAACGACGAACGATTTCATGAATGCGCCGGCTTTCTTCCAAACCCGGATATTTAACGTCAACTTCGGTAAGAATATTCGCCAGGAACGGAACGTCGCGCATATCTTCTATTGCGAAGAGCCCCGCCCTCAGACCGTCATCCAGGTCGTGTGCGTCGTAGGCAATATCGTCTGCTATTGCCGCCGCTTGCGCCTCTCCACCGGGCCAGGTATCGAGCAGAAGGTCTTGTTTTTCCGCATAGTCCCTGATCGCAAAGGGCAATACTGTGTCTTTAAACTTCCCGACCGGTTTCCCGTTCTGATCTAGCAACGGTCCGTTGTGTTTGACGAGACCTTCGAGAGTTTCCCAGGCGAGATTTAGTCCATCAAAGTCCGCATATCGCTGTTCCAGGTTTGTTACGACGCGCAAGGACTGTGCATTGTGGTCAAAACCATCAAATGGCGCCATGCATTCATGCATGACATCTTCACCTTCATGCCCGAATGGAGTGTGCCCAAGGTCATGCGACAAGGCCAGACACTCTGCCAGGTCTTCGTCCAGACGCAGGGCGCGGGCCAGTGATCGCGCGATTTGTGACACTTCGATTGTGTGCGTCAGTCTCGTGCGGAAATGATCGCCTTCATGATACACGAAAACTTGCGTTTTGTGCTTCAGACGGCGGAAGGCCGAGGAATGAATGATCCGATCCCGGTCACGTTGAAAGGGCGTTCTGGTCGGGCTTTCGGATTCGGGAAACAGACGACCGCGACTGCGAAACGGGTTTTCCGCGTAAACCGCTCGCGATTGCGCTCCAAATCCGATGTCCCCATTCATTTGTGGCCAACCTTCGCTCACTGCGTTGTCCCGTATCATCCGCCGAAGCTGCGAGATACTCACTCCATTGACGCGGGCAACTTCAAAACATACTTATCTCGATACATCAGCTTTAATGCTCTTGAACTCTTCAAGAACCCAGCGAGTCGGCAACACATGACCGAAACACTTGAAAATCGAGTAACAGTCAGCGCGCGCGCAGCCAAGCGAATTGCGTCCATTTTATCAAATGAACCTGCGGGCAGCATGCTCAGGGTCAGTGTGGAAGGCGGCGGCTGTTCGGGCCTGCAATACAAATACGACGTCGTCGGCGACAGCGAAGACGATGATTTCGTTATTGAGAACCCGGGCGCGACGGTTTTGATCGATGCGATTTCCTTGCAGTATATGAGTGGCTCGGAGATTGATTTTGTCGACGATCTGATTGGTCAGTCCTTTCAGATAAACAACCCGAATGCAGTGGCCGGCTGCGGCTGCGGCACCAGCTTTACTATCTAGAAGCTGCAAGCCACTCTATCCGGGCTGTTGCCCCGACCTATTCGAATTGGAGGCGACACAGCCATGAAAATTGCGACCTGGAATATCAATGGGGTAAAGGCGCGCATTGATACGGTCCAAGATTGGCTGAAAGAAACGAGTCCGGATATTGCCTGTTTTCAGGAAATCAAATCGGTCGACGAGAATTTTCCGCGCCAACCGTTTGAAGACCTTGGGTACAATGTAGAAACCCACGGGCAAAAAGGTTTCAACGGTGTCGCCTTGCTTTCCAAATCGCCGCTGGAAGACGTGCAGCGGGGACTGCCGGGCAACGATTCTGATGAACAAGCACGTTACATCGAGGCAAGTGTATCGACGGAAGGCGGCGCTCTTCGCTTCGGCTGTCTTTATCTTCCCAACGGCAATCCTTTGGGTACGGAAAAGTTTCCCTATAAAATAGAGTGGATGGACAGGCTTATTGCACACGCCAAAGAGCGGCTAAAGGACGAAGTCCCGTTTTTGCTGCTTGGCGACTACAACGTCATTCCAGACCCCATCGACGCAAAAAACCCGGAAGGATGGGTTGGAGACGCTCTTTACCAGCCAGAAAGCCGTCAGCGCTTCAGAACACTTTTGAACCTAGGTCTTACGGAAGCAGTCCGTTCCTGTACGGAAGCTCCTGAGACCTACACGTTCTGGGACTATCAGGCAGGAGCTTGGCAAAAGAACAATGGCATCCGCATCGACCATATTCTGATGTCAGCACAAGCGACCGATCGAATGACCGGCTGTGGTATCGACAAACACGTTCGAGGTTGGGAAAAGCCCTCAGACCATGTCCCGGTCTGGGTAGATCTTGCAGCGTGATTCTCTTTTTTCCACCATTCAGATTTCGTGTATCGGCGAACTGAACGCGCCGAAAACACGGCACCTTACGTAGGGACTTGCAGTGTTCTTACGCCGTGCTACTCTTTGAGGCCATGGGGTAACGGACAACACATATCCGTCCGCATTTCAAAAGTGTGGGCCATTCTTACCGGCAATGAGCAAATTGGCCGGGCAAGCGCGTTTGAAATCTCTCATCGCGTTCTTTGTTGTTTTTCTATTCATGTGGAGCGCACCCTCATACTCACAGTCCATTTCCTGTACCTGCAGGTACAAGGGTGAAGACTATGGCGTCGGCGAATCCATATGCCTGAAAAGCCCGGATGGCATGCGACTGGCCACCTGTCAGATGGTTCTCAACAATACGTCATGGAACTTCAGCAGCGCGCCCTGCCCGCTTTCGAAGCTTATGACACCGAAGTTGAAGGAAACGGACAAGCAGCCGACGCGGTCGCTACCGTTGTCGAACCGGAAGCACTCTTAACACCGGTTTATTGAGACGGAACCTGCTGTGAGGCCAGGATGTCCGGTCGGTTTTGTTCGATCCATCCATCAGCTAGCGAACGCGCTTGCTGGCGCACGGTTTCGGGAGAGACCGCGAAATATTGTTCGTGCATCGCGTTGATCCAGCTCGCATCGACACCAGAGGCCTGCGCGCGCGCGACTGTCATCCACATCAACCCGCGCGCCTTCTTCTTTTCGGAGTTGCCGATCTCGTAGAGTGTCTCGCCCAGGCGTGCCTGAGCTCCAACATGTCCTTTGAGGGCTGCCAGATTGTACCAACGCACGGCCATGCGGCTGTTGTTTTTCTGGTACATCCGTCCAAGCTCGTACTGAGCGGCCGCGTCACCAAAATAGGAGGCTGCGTGAGTAAAAATCTGACGTGCACGGCTTTCACTTTGTGGAACCGCACCGTCAATTCCGGTCAGATAATATGACCCAAGTGCCACAAACGCGCTGGAAACAAACGGCGCATCAGGCGCGTCCGGCCGATCATCACCATGTTCGCGAACGATCTGGCTGTAGTACTCAAACGCCTTCAGGTCGTCTTCTTTGACGCCGTCGCCCTTGGAGTACATTTCGCCAAGTTTCCACGCTGCCATAGGCTGACCGTTTTCCGCAGCGTATTGCAGAGAGCTGAGCGCTGCAGCTTTGTCACCGGAATAGTATTGACGCGCTCCAGCGCGCAAAGCTTCGCTGGGAGAAAGATCTTGCGGACCAATGGTTCTCGGGGCGGCCGGCTGTCCATCAAACGCCAGCGCCTCACCTGCCATGCCCGCAATCATCAACGCACCGAGCACAGTTCCGGTTTTTCCTAGGCGTTGAATCAATGAGCTCTTCTTTTGCATCCCATTCACACTATTATCCGCCGGACAGAATTTATTTTTCCGACGGACGGTCTTGTTTTTTATCCGCGCCATGCGCATTTGATTTCACTGTGTCCTGTCGAGCAGTACTCGCCGGACCCTGTTTTTTGATATGGCCAAAAATGGCCAATCATTTCGGCCTAAGTTGGGCCGTTTGCCGCCCAAATAAGACCATTTGCAGATTATTTGTGTCCCAATCCGCCTCACTGCCGTCAAGAAGTACAACCGGCTTGTGGACTGATAATAACGCAACGGTTGAATGGCAAACATGGCCGAACATGGGCAATGCCTTCATTCGAGCATTCCCGTCGCCACTCTCTATTCAACTGTTGCGAAATTGGCACAATTTCAGCTTACACCCCATCCCTCACGTGGAACGATAATGCGCACAGTCTGGTTGATGATGTGTTTCCAGCGTGCGAAATGCCTTGCGCAGCTGTTGAAAACGGGGGCTTTTGGCCAAATCGCCTTGCCGTTCTATGTTTGTCCTTCAAACTGGAAACCGATTCGGTGTAGGTAAAGCCCGCTAAGACCCGGACAATGAAGATCTAAAACCAATCAGGCGATATGGAATGAGTGCGAAAGACGATTTATTTGCCGGCAATGCCGCAGTTTCTACTCCTGTGGAGCAGGAAACGCCATCTCGCGCACCACAGAAACCTCGCTCCATGCCTGCGGTGGCCGCCGTTTCTGATGACTATTCTGCAGCTGACATTGAAGTTCTTGAAGGTCTGGAACCGGTTCGCCGTCGGCCAGGCATGTATATCGGCGGGACCGATGAAAAGGCACTGCATCACCTATTCGCTGAGGTGATCGACAATTCCATGGATGAAGCGGTCGCCGGGCACGCAACATGGATCGATGTAACGCTTGCGGACGACGGCTATCTGACGATCACGGACAATGGTCGTGGCATCCCCGTCGACCCTCATCCGAAATTCAAGGACAAGTCCGCGCTGGAAGTCATCATGACAACGCTGCACGCGGGCGGAAAATTCGACAGTAAGGTCTACGAAACCTCCGGCGGCCTCCATGGTGTCGGTATTTCAGTCGTCAACGCCTTGTCTGAAGAACTGGTCGTTGAAGTTGCCCGCAGCCGTAAGCTTTACCGCCAGACCTTTCGCCGTGGTAAGGCGGATGGTCCTCTGGAACTGGTGGGAGACACCCAGAACCGCCGTGGAACACAAGTACGCTTCAAACCCGACGACCAGATTTTCGGAAAAGGTGCAAAATTCCAACCGGCGCGCTTGCTCAAGATGGCGCGGTCGAAGGCCTATCTGTTCGGCGGCGTAGAGATCCGCTGGCACTGTGCGCCAAACCTCTTGTCCGACAAGGATGAAACGCCTGCAGAAGCTGTTTTCCACTTTCCAGGTGGTTTGAAGGACTTTCTCGCCGAACGGCTGACCAAAGAACGCAGGGTCGTTGATGAGGTCTTCGCCGGACGAACAGACAATGCCGGCAAACATGGTTCGGTGGAATGGGCTGTCAGCTGGTTTGCCGGCGACGGGTTCGTCAATTCCTATTGTAATACGGTACCGACACCGGAAGGCGGAACGCACGAGGCGGGCTTCCGCTATGCACTGCTTCGCGGATTAAAAGCCTACGGTGAGCTGACCAACAACAAAAAAGCGTCCATCATCACCGGCGATGACGTGCTCACGTCCGCCGGCGGAATGCTCTCCGTATTCATCCGCGAACCAGAGTTTGTCGGCCAAACCAAAGACAAGCTCGCGACCAATGAGGCAACTCGAATAGCAGAAGCGGCCGTGCGTGATGCGTTTGACCATTGGCTGACCGCATCGCCTAATCAGGCCAACAAACTGCTTGAGTGGGTTATCGATCGCGCGGAGGAGCGGCTTCGTCGCCGGCAGGAGAAAGACGTCGCGCGTAAAACCGCCGTGCGAAAACTCCGTCTTCCTGGCAAACTTGCCGACTGTTCAGCCAACCAGGCAGATGGCACCGAACTCTTTATTGTCGAGGGCGACTCGGCGGGTGGTTCTGCAAAGCAGGCGCGCAACAGATCCAACCAGGCCGTATTGCCACTGCGCGGAAAAATTCTGAACGTCGCCAACGCTGGTCGTGACAAACTCGTTGCCAATCAGCAACTGGCGGATCTTATTCAAGCACTTGGATGCGGCAGCAGATCTCAGTATCGCGAGACCGATCTTCGATACGAGAAGATCGTAATCATGACCGATGCCGATGTGGATGGCGCGCACATTGCTTCACTTTTGATTACGTTCTTTTACCGTGAAATGCCTGAACTCATTCGCGGAGGCCATCTCTATCTTGCGGTTCCGCCTCTCTACCGTCTCAGCCAAGGTGGAAAAACTCTGTATGCTCGCGACGACGGGCATAAAGATGAACTGCTGGAAACTGTATTCAAAGGCAGATCCAAGGTCGAAATTGGCCGTTTTAAAGGGCTTGGAGAAATGCTTCCGGCTCAGTTGAAGGAAACCACGATGGATCCCTCGAAACGTTCACTTCTCAAGGTGGACGTAGATGAGAGTGAAATCGGAGATACCAATGATGCCGTCGAGAGGCTAATGGGCAATAAACCAGAAGCCAGGTTTCGATTCATTCAAGACAATGCAGAATTTGCAGAGGACCTTGATATTTAGGGGCAAAAACGGATAGTTTAGAGCAGTTTTTTAGTCGGGAGTTGCTTGGAAGGTTTGGCCTTTTGACATCGAACCCGTTTTCACCTGCCGGACAAGTATAATGTTAAACCGGGTTTATTCAGTTTTCGACCGACGGCTGCGACCGCTGCGCAATCACGTTTATCTCGTATTTCCAGAGCACAATATTGCCTACGCGCGCGTAGCCGAGCCTGCTTTTCAGGCCCTTGGCGGTGTTCTCAATCATCTGGCGGGTAACAAACACTCGCTGCAGTCGATCAGACAAGATACGCATGCCAGCGAACGGAATGAGCAGCTTCTATTTCATGGCAATGTCGAGTTGCTCACAGCTCGAGAGCTAAAGAGACGGTACCCAGACACAAAAGTGATCGCCTGGGTTCAAGATCCCGCTCAACGTCTGTCCTACTGTTATGAGCGTGTCATTCTGTCTCAAAATGCCTTGCCTTCCTATTACAGCGAAAGCGGCTTTGACCAGCTTATGTCACCACAGGAATTCGTCGAACATATTTCGTCGATTTCGGACCTGGAAGCTGACAACCTGTTCCGCAGCCAATCAGCTGCATTGACACACAAGGGCACGCTGACTGCAGACATCGTCCTGCAAGTAGAGCAATTTGATCATTCGCTTGCCGCTTTCCTGTCTGAAAGCACGGTTGCGATGCGCAATATACCAAGATCGCGGTATCGTATTTCAGATTTCGTCTCCTACGGCACTTTGTGCTCGTTTGAAGACGAAGGAATTCGCCGGAAACTGCAACGGCGCTACCATGCTGACTACGATCTCTTTTATGCCGAAGAAGCAGCTTACGCCTGACATTGCTGTTTGTTTTCATTCCTTGATTTCAGCTTGCACGAGACGACCTGAAGGCAACTAAAACGCGGTCGAAAGGTTCAATCCGAGTAATTTGCATCAATCAAAGCAGCAAAAATCGCACCCACGTCCATTTCCTTTATTAACTGAGATGGCAAAACTTTAATGGAAATACTCGAGTTTCTTTGCAAATTACCTCAACGACGCATTGACACCTGAGCGCATAAATGTAGGGTGTGCGCCAATCGGCGCCTGGTCCGTCCAAGGCACTGTTTTCTAACCATCACAACATTCGGGCACACCGCTCCATGGCATTTGATACTCTCGGTTTAAGCGAGAAGGTCCTCTCTGCAGTTGATGCAGCAGGTTATAAAGAACCAACGGCAATCCAAGCGGGTGCCATACCTCAGGTTCTTGAGCGGCGTGACATTCTTGGCATTGCTCAAACGGGCACAGGTAAAACAGCCAGTTTTACTCTGCCCATGTTGACATTGCTCGAAAAGGGTCGTGCTCGCGCCCGCATGCCACGGACGCTCATTCTCGAGCCGACACGAGAACTTGCCGCTCAGGTCGAAGAGAATTTCGAAAAGTATGGAACCAATCACAAGCTCAACGTTGCGCTCCTGATTGGCGGCGTATCTTTCGCGGAGCAGGACAAGAAACTCGATCGCGGTACCGATGTCCTGATCGCGACGCCCGGTCGTCTTCTGGACCATTTCGAACGCGGCAAGCTTCTGTTGCAGGGCGTAGAGATCCTGGTGATCGATGAGGCCGACCGGATGCTCGACATGGGTTTCATTCCTGACATTGAACGGATCTGCAAACTGATCCCGTTTACGCGGCAGACACTGTTCTTTTCCGCGACCATGCCGCCCGAAATTCAACGATTGACTGAGACTTTTCTTCAGAACCCCGCGCGGATCGAAGTTGCGCCGACGTCTTCGACAGCGGAAAACGTAACGCAGCTTCTCAAGGCGTCGCCATCGAAAGACTATGAGAAGCGTGCTGCGCTTCGTGAGCTTCTAGAAGGCGCTGAAGACCTCAAGAACGCGATCGTCTTCTGCAACAGAAAACGAGACGTCTCGACACTGTTCCGCTCCCTGGAGCGTCACGAATACAATGTCGGCACATTGCATGGTGATATGGATCAGCGAACCCGAATGCTGATGCTCGACAATTTCCGAAAGGGTAACATCAAGCTCCTGGTTGCCAGCGATGTTGCTGCGCGCGGCCTCGACATCCCCGAAGTCAGCCATGTCTTCAATTATGATGTTCCCAGCAATGCGGAAGATTACGTTCACAGGATCGGACGCACAGGGCGTGCCGGTCGCTCAGGAACTGCCTATACGCTCGTGACCGGTGAAGACCAGAAGTACCTGGAAGCTATTGAGGCTTTGATCAAGATGTCGATCGACTGGACCGGTGACGCGATTGACTTCGAAGCTGTTGCAAAAGAGCGGAAAGCGCGTCGGAAAGCAGGAAAGTCCACAAAGACTGCTGCATCAAGCAACGACAACGAGGCAGATCAGCCAAAACCAGCCAACTCACGCCGCCGTTCCCAGCAAAAGAATCGTGACGGCAACGACAATCGAAATGAGGAGCAACAGGACGCCTTGAACACTTTGCCAATCTCCAACATTCCGCACAAATCTAGCGGGAAAAAGACTCGCAGCGACAAAATGGAGCCTGCGTTTGGTGCCGGTGTTCACATTCCTGCTTTCCTTCTGCGCGAACCAAGACCAAAAAAAGCGTCCTAACGTCAAGTTCGTGTGAGAATCCTCATAACCTTAACGCCTCCTTAAATCTTACATCCGAGTTTGATCCTAGAACTTGCGTCCGTGTGGGGCGGATTCGCGAGTGTGTAGTGAGAGAAGCTTGATGGCGGATGACGACGACCATAAGCGGACAATCCAGTATGGAGAATCCGCAATCAGTTACATCAAGAAGAACGTTCTGCCAGCTTACCCGAGGTCCTATGAGCTTTGGTACACCTATTCTGCTGGCTACAATCAGGGCCTGAACCGGGCTATCAACGACACGATCAAAGCGAGCGGGCGCGTAAGCACGGATGAGATGCTGACGCTATATGGCCGCTTCCTGTCCCCCACACGGCTCGGCGATCGACTTGATGAAGTTGGATCCAAAGTTTCCAGAGAAGTTGAAGAGCTTGTCGACACGCTCAAATTGAGTGCAGACGCCACGTCAGACTATGGTAGTGCGCTGGAACAGGCCGGCGAAAAGATCAAATCCATCGAAGACGCGGAAAAGCTGCAGATCTACGTGACTCACCTGGTGAAATCGACCCAGAACGCAGTTGCCACCAACAGAAAGCTGGAAAGCCAGCTGCTGGAATCTAAGAAGCACATTGAGAACCTGCAGTCCTCGTTAGAAGCGATCAGATACGAATCGCTCACAGACGAGCTGACAACCCTCAACAATCGCAAGCACTTTGAAAACTCACTTGAACGAGTGATCGAACAGTCAAAGGAAAGCAGACGCGGATTTGCTCTTCTGATGACCGATATTGACCACTTCAAGAAGTTCAATGACACCTTTGGTCACCAGACCGGAGACCAGGTCCTGCGGCTTGTTGCGTTGTCCGTCAAACAGAATATCAAGGCCCAGGATATTGCCTGTCGCTACGGCGGAGAAGAATTCGGTATCATCCTTCCCCACTCCAGTCTCGAAGAGGCATCGGAGATTGGCGAGCGGATCCGCAATGCCGTGATGTCCAAGGAACTGGTGAAACGCTCCACGGGAGAAAACCTCGGTCGTGTGACCATCTCTGTCGGAATTGCGACGTTCCGTTCTGATGACAGCGGGCACTCTATCGTTGCTCGCGCAGACGAAGCTCTCTACGCAGCCAAAAATGCCGGCCGCAATCTCGTCAAGACCGAGCTGGACCTATCTGCAGAAAGCCAGGAAAGCGTCGCCTAGTCCAATCTCGGACATACGCATGACCTTTCTGGCTCTGGTTGTTCGGTGAAACGAAACTTCAGACTTTTGCTCTCAAGCCCATCTGCCAGAAATCACTTTCCAACCGGCAGGCTTTTTCAAAAAGTGACAGTACCCTTGGATAGCGACGCTCTGTCATGACGTCGTCTGCTGTCCCATCCATCCAGCTGGAAAAGTCATTTGCGAGGCTCTGGTAAGCTTCACTTGAATATTCCTGAATCCACCGCTGGTAAGGGTTGGTATCGTTGTCACAGCCCTTCGCACTGAGTTGCCTGCCTATTTCGGCGTAACCAATGACACAGGGAGCTAGCGCGGCCTGAAGATCGAGCAAGTCTCCAGACATACCCGCATCCAAGACAAATCGCGTGTAGGCCATTGTCGGTGTGTCTTCCGGGGCCTGTTCAATTTCATCGCGGGACATGCCCCACTTGCCGCACAACTCGATGTGCAGTTCCAACTCCACATCAAGGATGGCCTTCACACCTTCCAGCGACATGCGCATGTCCGCAACTCTCGGGCTCTTGTAGATCCCTAAGGCATAGGCCCGCGCGAATTGAATCAGGAACAGATAGTCTTGAACGAGGTAGTGCTTGAAGCACTCCAGGGGGAGTTTGCCGTCACCCAATTGCTCGACAAAGTCATGCTGCGTGTAGTCAGCCCACTGCGGCGCCGCGTCGGCCTTGAGCCGTTCAAACAATTTCATTGATTTCGCTTACTTGAAAAACCGGACAAAGGTTCGTTGTCTCAGCGCGCAAAGGCACTGAGGTCGGCTTCCTGCAAAGACACAGATTCGCCGCAGCCACACGCTGAAACTTCATTCGGGTTTTTGAACACAAAACCAGACCGGAATTTGGTCACTTCGTAGTCCATTTCCGTTCCAAGCAGAAAGAGCACTGCCGAGGGGTCGACAAAAAGCTTGGCTCCTTTGTCTTCCACGACGTCGTCACCTGCACTCGCCTCTTCCACGAGGTCCATGGTGTATTCCATACCCGCGCAACCGCCCTTCTTGATGCCTACGCGCAAGCCGATGGCATCCTTGTCCGAATTCTCGACAAGGCTTTTCACTCTATCAGCTGCGTCATCGGTCAGTGAAATGACCTGAAAATTTCCGGCGGCCATATTTTCCTCATTCAGTTCCGGCGGTCCAAAACCTGATATAAGATCTCAGCTTATAAGAAAAAAGGGTCTGGCTGTAGTGGTATTTGTCACTACGCGGTGCAGCTTCAGTACCAATTCAGTGCGACTTTTGCCTCATCGGACATACGTTCTGGTGTCCAGGGAGGGTCGAAGACCATGTCGACATTGACGGGCCCGACGCCTGCAACCGCTGAAACAGCGTTTTCCACCCAGCCCGGCATTTCACCTGCAACCGGACAACCTGGTGCAGTCAAGGTCATGTCAATGTTGATGGATCTGTCATCTTCAATATCGACCTTGTAGATCAGGCCAAGTTCATAGATGTCACACGGAATCTCTGGGTCGTAGACCGATTTCAGTGCGCCAACGATGTCTGTTGTCAGTCGATCCAGTTCGTCCGATGAAATAGCACTCTTTGCGGAGACCTCGGCCTGCAGGGCTTCACCATCCGCATTGGTGTCAATTGTCGTCGCATTTTCCATCTTTGGGTCCGTCCTTACCCGAAAAAGCTCTGTGCTTTCAACAAGGCCTCATAGAGGGCATCCACTTCAGAGCGTGTATTGTAGAGGCCAAAACTTGCTCGACATGTAGACGTCACGCCGTATTTTGCCAAGAGCGGTTGCGCACAATGTGTGCCAGCTCTTACCGCAACTCCTGCACGGTCGATGATTGTCGCGACATCATGGGCATGAGCGCCCTTGATTTCAAAGGAAACGATCGCGCCCTTGTCCGGCGCTTCGCCGAAAATTCGCAACGAGTTGATTTCTTTCAGTTTCTGATGTGCATAAGACCTTAGATCAGCTTCGTGCCGAGCTATGTTCTCGCGGCCAATCCCATCCATATAGTCAAGCGCTGCGCCAAGGCCAATGGCTTGAACAATGGGTGGGGTCCCTGCCTCAAAGCGATGCGGAGGATCGTTGTATGTCACCATGTCTTCGGTGACATCGAGGATCATCTCTCCGCCTCCGTTAAATGGTCTGAGCGAATTTAACCGCTCTGATTTTCCCCAAAGCACACCAATGCCGGACGGGCCGTAAACCTTGTGTCCGGTGAAGACGTAATAATCGCAATCGAGGTCCTGCACGTCGACGGGCAAATGCACCGCGGACTGACTGCCATCGACAAGTACCTGGATCCCGCGCTCGTGCGCGATCCGGCAGATCTCCTTTATCGGTACGACAGTGCCCAGGACATTGGACATCTGTGTAATTGCGACCAGTTTTGTTTTGTCAGTTAACGTATCTGCAAACGCGTCGAGATCGAAACTGCCGTCTTCTCGCACGTAAACCCATTTCAACTTGGCGCCACTACGTTCCCTGTGAAAGTGCCATGGAACGATGTTTGAATGATGCTCCATGATCGAGAGAACGATCTCATCACCTTCACCGAAGAAATCCGGTCCCAATCCATAGGAAACGAGATTGATCGCCTCGGTTGTCGATTTGGTGAAGACGATTTCGTCAACCGACTTTGCGTTTAGAAATCGGCGAACTTTTTCGCGCGCCGCCTCATAGTTGTCGGTCGCCGTATTGGAGAGGAAATGTAGGCCACGATGGACATTTGCGTATTCTTCGGAATACGCCTTTGTCACGGCGTCTATCACCGCCTGAGGTTTTTGAGCGGATGCACCGTTGTCCAGGTAAACCAGAGGCTTGCCATAGACTTCCCGTGACAAGATCGGGAAGTCCCTGCGAATGGCGTCGACGTCGTATACAACATCGTCAATGATCGTTTCTGCGGTTGCGACCGTCATGCGCCGCTGCTCCTTATTCCACTCAGCTTAAGCGATGTCAGTGGCCGGCCAGCCAGTCACGCACCCGCTCCTCAAGCCCTTCGGTCACATCGTCTTCGCCGTATTCTTCGATAGCTTCTGAAAGGAAAGCCAAAACCAACAGGGTTCGTGCCTCGTCTTCAGGTATGCCCCGAGCTCTTAGGTAAAAGAGCAGGTCTTCGTCAATCTGTCCGCTGGTCGCACCATGTGCACAGATCACGTCATCGGCAAAAATTTCAAGCTCCGGCTTGTTTGCCATTTCTGCTTCTTCAGAAAGAAGCAGGGCCTGGGTCATCATCTCGCCGTCGGTTTTCTGGGCATGTTGGGCAACGTTGATCCTGCCCTGGTAAACACCCCGCGCACGACCATCGAGAACGGTCTTGAAGAATTCACGGCTGTTACAGTTTGGCACTGCGTGGTCAACGATCAACGTCTGGTCAGCCAGATCTTCACCACCCGCCATTGTCACGCCGTAGATCTTCGCCTCGGAGTGTTCACCGGTAAACTCGATAAACTGCTGGTTCCTCGCGAATTTTGGTCCAGCCATAAACCCGAGCGATTTGAACTCAGCCTCGCCTGCGATCGTGGCGATCGTTGTAAAGAGCCTTGCGGCATCAACCTTGCCAACAATCAGGCGGGTCGTCGCCAACGACGCTTTGTCGGCGACGTCATAGTCGAAAACGGCGTTCAATTCGCCCATTCCGGTTTCGCCAACGAACGTCTCCAACAAACGCAGCTTGGCACCTTCACCGAGCGTTATTTTGTGTCGGCTAACCTGCGCGCCTTCAGAGGTTGCAACCTGAATCAGTTCTACCGGCTTGGTGACTTCCACACCAGCTGCGAGCGAAATAACAACACCGCCTTGTACAAAGGCTGTGTTGAGAGCAATAACGCCATCATTTGCAGCGGACTTCGGAGAACGAAGCAACTGCGCGCCATTTTCTCCTTTCAACGCGGTGTTGAAGTCAGAAACGACGGCTCCTTCGCCGGTGAGCCCGTCCAGATCAGAGAGCTGAGGAGCAAACACGCCATTGATCGTTACAATCTGGTATCTGTCGAGGTCGCCGTAGCTGTTCTGATCCGCCAAAATTGCTTTGGCGGCTGTTTCATCGGCGGCAGCCGCGAGAGGTGCTGCCGATTTCAAGAAGGCTCGCAGATCCGAGTACTTATATTCCTCGACCCGGCGATGAGGCAGTCCCCTGTCACGGATCTGTTCTACCGCCGCTTCCCTGAGCGCAGACACTGCGACGGAACCTTCCAGACTGTCTTTAAAGCTCTGGTAACGGTCCAACAGGTTGCTTTCAGCCTGTGTGTGTTTGATGAGTGCCGTTGCATTCATGTCGCCCTGCTCCCTCAAGCGGCTGTATCGATGTATTCGGCGTAGCCATGCTTCTCCAGATCAAGTGCAAGATCCTTGTCACCCGTTTTGACGATCTTGCCTTTGGAAAGGACATGGACAACATCCGGCACGATATGGTCCAGCAAACGCTGATAGTGCGTTATGACAACCATTGCCCGTTCCGGTGAGCGAAGCTTGTTGACGCCGTCGGAAACGACGCGCAATGCATCGATATCGAGGCCTGAATCTGTTTCGTCCAATACACAGAGCTTTGGTTCAAGCAAAGACATCTGCAGGATTTCCGCACGCTTCTTCTCACCACCCGAAAAGCCGACATTCAAAGGGCGCTTCAACATGTCCATGGAAACATTGAGATGTGCTGCTGCTGCCTTTACGCGCTTCATGAAGTCCGGAATGGACAGAACGTCTTCTCCACGCGCCTTGCGCTGCGCATTCATCGCGGTTTTCAAGAATTCCATTGTGGCAACGCCTGGAATCTCGATTGGATACTGAAACGCCAGGAACATGCCAGCGGCGGCGCGCTCGTCCGGATCCATATCGAGCATGTTCTCACCATTGAAGAGGACTTCCCCTTCAGTGATCTCATAATCATCCTTACCGGCCAGCACGTAGGAAAGAGTGGACTTTCCGGAACCGTTCGGTCCCATGATGGCGTGAACTTCGCCGGCATTAACCGTCAGGTCGACACCCCGAAGGATTTCAGTTTCGTCTTCCGCGATGCGGGCATGCAGGTTTTTGATCTCAAGCATTGAGATGTTTCCTTGTAACTCACGGGCTCACAGCCCCAAATTCAAATTCAATTCGAAAGCGGCTCGTTAGCCCACGGATCCTTCAAGACTGATGGAGATGAGCTTTTGCGCTTCAACCGCGAATTCCATCGGCAACTGCTGGATCACGTCCTTGACGAAGCCGTTGACGATCAAGGCGACCGCCTCTTCTTCGGACAGTCCGCGCTGCAGGCAATAGAACATCTGATCGTCTGAAATCTTTGATGTTGTCGCCTCATGCTCGAACTGTGCCGACGCATTCTTGCTTTCGATATAAGGCACGGTGTGAGCACCACAGTCCTGGCCGATCAGCAGTGAATCACACTGAGTGAAGTTCCTTGCGTTCGACGCTTTGCGGTGTGCAGAGATCAGACCACGGTATGTGTTTTCCGACTTGCCGGCGGAGATCCCTTTTGAGATCACCCGACTGGAGGTGTTCTTGCCCAAATGGATCATCTTGGTGCCGCTGTCGATCTGCTGGTGTCCGTTGGATACCGCAATCGAATAGAACTCTCCGCGTGAATTCTCACCGCGAAGAATGCAAGACGGATACTTCCAGGTGATCGCAGAACCCGTTTCGACTTGTGTCCATGAGATCTTGGAGTTCTTGCCGCGGCAGTCGCCACGCTTGGTGACGAAGTTGTAGATGCCGCCCTTGCCGTCTTTGTCGCCCGGGAACCAGTTCTGAACCGTGGAGTATTTGATCTCCGCGTCGTCGAGAGCCACAAGCTCGACCACGGCTGCGTGCAGCTGATTTTCATCGCGCTGCGGGGCTGTGCACCCTTCCAGATAGGAGACGTAGGACCCTTTCTCGGCAATGATCAGGGTACGTTCGAACTGACCGGTGTTCTGCTCGTTGATGCGGAAGTAGGTCGAGAGTTCCATCGGGCAGCGAACACCTTCTGGAATGTAAACAAACGACCCGTCAGAGAACACAGCGGAATTGAGCGTCGCGTAGTAGTTGTCAGTGATCGGAACAACGGACCCGAGATACTTTTTCACCAGATCCGGATATTCGCGCACAGCCTCGGAAATGGAGCAGAAAATAACGCCAGCTTTTTTCAGCTCTTCCTTGAAGGTCGTCACAACGGACACAGAATCGAATACCGCATCAACCGCGACCCGGTTCTTTGGCTCAACACCGGCGAGAATTTCCTGCTCTGCCAGCGGAATACCGAGTTTTTCGTAGGTCGCAAGCAGCTCGGGATCGACTTCATCCAAGCTCTTCGGACCTTCCACGGACTTTGGCGCGGCCCAGTAGTAAAGATCGTCAAAGTCGATCTTCGGATAGGAAACACGCGCCCAATCCGGTTCGTCCATCTGCTGAAAACGACGCAGCGCATCCAGCCGCCAGTCGGTCATCCACTGCGGCTCGTTCTTTTTGGCCGAGAGAAATCGAACAGTCTCTTCAGAAAGGCCCTTTGCGCCCTTTTCTGACTCAATGTCCGTTACGAAGCCGTATTTATACTGGTCAACATCGATGGCTTTCACCTGTTCGATGGTTTCCTGTACAGCTGGCATACTGTGCCTCCATTTAGCAGACCCTGTGTCTGCTCATTGCAGTTTTCCCTGCAATTCAGGACAGGATCCCTGAACCGCATCTCACTTGCCGGGCAAAGCCCGAATTATCACTTCATGCTGCCCGATGGCGGGCTTGTGGATCCAACCGGTCGATGACCTTCGGCCAAAGCACCAAAAAACGATCTATGTCAGCTTCGCTTGTGTTCCAGCCGAAACTCACGCGCAGCGCGCAACGAGCCAGGTGTTCATCCACGCCCATAGCTGTCAGCACATGGGAAACAGACACTTTTCCGGACGAACATGCCGAGCCCGATGAAAGGGATACGCGCTCCAGATCAAAAGCGATCAAAGCCGTTTCAGCTGAAATGCCTGGAACAGCAAAACAACTTGTGTTTGCCAGACGATCAGATTGTTCGCCGAAGATCACCGTTTTCGAACATGTGGACTGCAAACCCGCCTCAAGACGCGTCTTCATCTCAGCGAACTGGCGCACCTGTTCGAGGTCTTCAAGGGCTTCGATCGCAGCATTTCCAAATCCAACGATCGCAGCCACATTTTCCGTGCCGCCGCGACGCCAGTTTTCCTGACCTCCGCCAACCATCAGCGGTGACGGAACCCGCCCGGTTGTGCGGACGACAATCGCACCAATACCCTGGGGCCCGCCGAATTTGTGGGCTGACAAAGTGACGGCATCGGTCTGCCAGGCGTCGAGATCGATCGCCAATCTCCCGGCGGCCTGCACAGCATCTACGTGGAAAAAGTGCCCGTATTCACGCGCAATCCGACCCACTTCGGAGACCGGTTGAATGACCCCTGTTTCGTTGTTTGCGGCCATGACGGAAATCAGACCCGGTTCCGCATTCGCAACCAGCTCTTCAAGTTTTCCAAGATCAATCAGGCCATCTGACGTCACTGGGACGACTTCCTGATCGGCCACAGCAAAGCGCCCACCCGTCATCACGGAGGGATGTTCAACGGCGCTAATGAACAGCTTGTCCAAATAGACAGGCACGCCCTGGTCCTGCCAGGCGGGCGCAAGCGCAGTCATATTGGCCTCGGTACCGCCGGATACAAATGTCACAGCGCGTGTTTTGACGTTGCAAAGTTGCGCGACCTTTTCTCGGGCATCCTCGATACGGCCCCGCGCCTTGCGACCATGGCTATGAACGGATGAACCATTGCCGACCTCTCCCATGACCTCAATCATGGCCTCGCGCACCGCCGGACGCATAGGAGCGCCTGCGTTATGATCGAGATAGATTGGGTCTGAAAGACGCGGCATGACACCTCTAGAGCCTGAATCAGCATTCTTCTGAATTCGAATTTCCGCTTTATCGTCAGACAGATGTGCGAAAAACCTTGATATTTTTCGCTGCGGTGACGATAACACCCCCCAATCGGATGACCCGAGCGTTGCCGTCATTGGCTGGCGGTGCGAAGTTTCGAATAATTCTAAACAAGGTTCTAGAAACTCGGAGGCTAAGAGTCAAGTTTAGACTTACGGGTAATCACGTATCTGACCCCAATCCGCGCATCGCATTAAATGCGCCACAAATGACAAGGACATCGCACTTCATGCCTGAGGTGATCTTTAACGGTCCCGCCGGCCGGCTCGAGGGCCGGTTCCATCCCGCGAAAAAACGCAACGCACCTATCGCACTGGTCTTGCATCTTCATCCGCAGTTTGGCGGGACGATGAACAACCAGATCGTCTACCAGATGTACTACATGTTCGCCCGGCGCGGTTTTGCGGTGCTACGGTTCAATTTCAGAGGTGTCGGACGGTCACAGGGGACATTTGATCACGGACAGGGCGAACTTTCCGACGCCGCAGCGGCACTTGACTGGGTGCAGACTGTTCACACCGACGCGCGCGCGTGCTGGATTGCCGGATTTTCCTTCGGAGCCTGGATCGGCATGCAGCTCCTGATGCGGCGCCCGGAAGTGGAAGGCTTCATTTCCGTTGCACCACCTGCGAACCTGCACGACTTTTCGTTTCTTGCCCCCTGCCCGTCTTCCGGTCTGATTGTCCACGGTGACAACGACAAGGTAGTACCGCAAAAAGACGTTCAGACGCTTGTCGACAAGTTGAAGACCCAAAAAGGTATCGTGATCGATCACGAGACAATTCCCGGTGCCAATCACTTCTTTGAAAATGATATGGACGATCTGATGGATCGATGCGGAACATATGTTGACGGCCGGCTCGGCCTGACGCCAGCCGACTACGTTGACATCGACTGATTTCGTTTCGCAAGGCCCGCCACCTGGCGGGCTTTTCTTTTCAGGTGTTGAAATGGTTTCAAGCGACGGCAATCTGACGATCCGCCCGGCTGATCTCGGCGACTTTGACGCCGTTTCCGCGCTCTTCGATTACCTCAATCCGAAGGACGTTCATGCGGACGACCTGCTCAAACGAAAAACCTTCGAACGTCTCATCAAACACCCGGGTCTGACGGTTCTGATTGCCTCGATAGATGCGGTCCCGGTCGGTTCATGCACACTTGTTGTGGTTCCAAACATGACGCGCGGCTGCGCACCTTACGCACTGATCGAAAATGTCGTCACCCATAAAGATCGGCGAGGTCTGGGCATTGGAAAGAAGGTCCTGTCGGAGGCAATTCGTCTGGCTTGGCAAGCAGGTTGCTTCAAGATCATGCTGATGTCCGGTGCGGACAACGCGAAAGCCCACAAGTTCTATGAAAGCCTCGGTTTCAAGACTTCAAAGAGAGGCTTTGAACTGAGAGCAGAAGGGTACCCCAAACGCGAACTCACCTGAGACAACTTTTTTTCTGAAACAATCAGCCCTGGAATGGCTTCGGCCGGGGAACACCAGGCCCGCTCTCGACGCCATCATCCGGCCCGGCCAGCGGGTCTTCACCCTCTGCAACAACTCCCTTGATCGGAGGCCCGTCATAGTCTTCCGGTGGCGGCACAGTCGAGGCCAGCTTGCAGTTGGTCAGCCAGATGTCATAGACGGGGTGCTCAACGGCATGAAGCCCAGGGCTTGCAGCATACATCCAGCCTGAGAAGATGCGCCGAACTTCGTTGTTCAGCGTTATCTCATCGACCTGTACAAATCCTGTTGTCAGGGGCGATTCGGTTTGTGGACGCGTATGGCAAACCCTTGGTGTCACCTGCAGAGCACCGAATTGGACCGTTTCGCCAATATAGACATCGAACGAGATGATCCGGCCCGTAATCTTGTCGAGGCCCGAGAAGACCGCGACAGGGTTTTCAATTTTTTCCGATTGAGCAGCGGCACCTGACGCAGACATGGCCAAAGAAGCGACCGCAAGACCAGTCAGTAGATGTTTCGCCGCTTTCAATGCGTCAATCAAGGTGACCATCTGCTTCTTTTCGAATCCCTTGGACCAGCATAACGAAGTTTCCTTCAGCCGCGCTAGCACCGAATTACGGCCCGGAAAAGACGACGCTTGACCGGACCGAAAATCATTTAGCCAATTTCCGAAAGCCGTTTCAGGGCGATCTGAACCTTTTCCAGCTTTTCAGAGGATTCGGCCACCTTTTCCCGTTCGCCTTCAACAACTTCTTCCGGCGCCTTTTCAACGAACTTCGGATTTGCCAGCTTCTTTTCGATCTTGGAAATCTCGCCCTGGAGTTTTCCAATCTCCTTTTCGAGCCGCGCTTTTTCCGCACCAAGGTCGATAACCCCGGCAAGCGGCAGGCTTACTGTAGCTTCGCCCACAATAATCTGAGCCGATCCGGACGGTGCAACATCGGCAAGCTCCACGCTTTCACCGCGAGCAAGGCGCAATATGGCAGCTTCATGCGTAGACAGCCGAGACCTGGTCTGATCGCTTGCCCCGGCAACGACGATATTGACCTTTGCCCCTGCCGGCACGTTCATTTCGGCGCGAACCGACCGAATTTCAGAAATGAATGTCACCAGCCAATTGATTTCGGCCGCGGCATTGCTGTCTGAAACAAGCGCTTCCGGCCACGCGGTCAGCATCAGCAGGTTGTCGGCCCTAACGCCTTCATCGCCAAGACGTTCCCAAAGCTCTTCCGTCAGGAACGGCATAAAGGGATGGAGAACCTTCAAAATCTCATCGATCGCCCAGGCCGTGGTTGCTCGGGTTTCTGTCTTTGCCTCTTCGTCCTCACCGTTGAAGATCGGTTTGGCCAGCTCCAGATACCAGTCACAGAAGGTGTTCCAGGTGAAGCGATAAACGGCCCCGGCGGCATCGTTGAAACGATAGTCCTCAAGCGCGGCAGTTACTTCAGCCGTGCAGCGGCCCATTTCGGTCGCGATCCAGCGGTTCAATGTATGTCGGGTTGCTTCAGGATCGAAGCCTTCAACACGCGCGCAACCGTTCATTTCAGCAAACCTGGACGCATTCCAAAGCTTTGTGGCAAACCGTTGTCCGCCTTCAGCTGCCTGATCGGACATTCGCAAAGTGCGGCGCGCCTGGACTTCCTGACTTGCAAGTGCGAAGCGCGTCGCATCCGCGCCGAAACGATCGATCAAATCGAGAGGATCGATAACATTTCCAGTCGATTTGGACATTTTCTTGCCCTTGCCATCGACCACGATCGAGTTGAAATAGACCGTGTGGAACGGCACTTCGCCCATAAAATGAATGCCCTGCATCATCATTCTGGCGACCCAGAAGAAGATGATATCAAGACCTGTGACCAACACGTCCGTTTTGTAATATCGCTGAAGTTCCGGCGTTTCATTCGGCCACCCCAACGTTGAAAACGGCCAGAGCGCTGACGAGAACCATGTGTCCAGAACATCCGGATCTCGCGTCAAAGCCTTTCCGTTGGCCATTTCAATAGCTTCGGCTTCAGTCTGTGCGCAATACTCGTTGCCCTCAGCGTCGTACCAGACTGGAATCTGGTGTCCCCACCAGAGTTGGCGCGAAATACACCAGGGCTGAATGTCATCCAGCCAATTGAAGTACGTTTTGTCCGCGTTGCCTGGTATCAGCTTCGTCGAGCCGTCCTTGACCGCCTGCAACGCGGGTCCAGTCAGTTTCTTGGCGTCGACAAACCACTGATCGGTCAACATCGGTTCGATAACGACTTTCGACCTGTCGCCAAAGGGCTGCATGATCTTCTTGGATTCGACCAAAGGCAACTCTGTCGGCCCTTCCTCGTCTTCTCCAAGTGGACGGACAATTGCCCTGCCAAGCGGATGCCAGTCCGGTGTCTGACCTTTCATCCAGGTGACCTCAGGGTGATCGCTAGGCACCATGACCGCCAGTCCTTCGGCAGTGATTTGCTCTACAACCCGCTTGCGCGCCTCGAAGCGATCCAGGCCACGCAGGTCGTCTGGAACGATGTTGATGAGATCGACTTCGTTGATGGACATTTCTGCACCATCAATGATCGCCTGTGCCTTCACAGCTTCTTCAACATACGGAGCCCCGTCGGAGCGCATGGCGCCCCTGGTGTCCATCAGGCGGTACATCGGGATCTTGTTGCGTTGCGCAACGCCATTGTCGTTGAAGTCATGCGCGCCGGTAATCTTGACCGCGCCTGAACCGAAATCCGGGTCCGGATAGTCGTCCGTGATGATCGGTATCAAGCGTCGGTGCTCTTTCGGCCCTACTGGAATTTCACAGAGCTTGCCGATAATCGGCCTGTAGCGCTCATCGTCGGGGTGAACAGCAACCGCACCGTCGCCGAGCATCGTTTCCGGGCGTGTGGTCGCGATAGAGATGTAGTCGCGGGTTTCGCGAAGGGTAATGTTCCCCTCCTCGTCCTTTTCGACGTACTCATACGTTTCACCGCTGGCCAGAGGGTACTTGAAGTGCCACATGTGGCCATCGGTTTCGATGTTCTCAACTTCAAGGTCCGAAATTGCGGTTTCGAATTTCGGATCCCAGTTGACGAGCCGCTTGGACTTGTAAATCAGACCTTCATTGTAAAGGTCGACAAAGACTTTCAGAACGGCTGCCGACAGGTTTGGCGACATCGTGAATTCGGTTCGGCTCCAATCGCATGAAGCCCCCAACCGTTTCAGCTGACCGAGAATTGTTCCTTCAGATTTACGCTTTTGCTCCCAGACTCGTTCAACGAACGCTTCACGGCCCATTTCGCGCCGTCCAGGCTGTTGAGTTTCCATCAACTCGCGCTCGACAACCATCTGAGTGGCGATGCCGGCATGGTCGGTTCCCGGTTGCCAGAGGACATCAAAACCCTGCATGCGCTTCCAGCGAATGAGAATATCCTGGAGCGTGTTGTTAAGCGCGTGTCCCATGTGCAGTGAGCCCGTCACATTGGGAGGCGGAATTACGATGGAAAAAGCATCAGCGCCATCCTTGGCACCAGCACCGGCCTTGAATGCCTCGGCCTTTTCCCAGGTTTCGTAAATCCGCGGCTCAACGCTGGCCGCATTGTAAGTCTTATCCAGCATCAGGGTCACTCGTTGGGAGGATAAAAGTCTAAATTCGTGAGCACCCGTGTAAATCTGATGCTCAGCCTCAAGTCAACAGCCGATAGATGTGAAACAATGTCCAATGGCTGGCAAATCAGGCCGATGGGCCAAAGCTGAGAGAAGTCGCCTTTGGCGCTGAGCAATTTCCTGCCATAAGCGATAAATGACTGTCTCGATCCGACCGCATCACCTCTTATGTATGCTGACCTACCTTGGGCGGGGGTACACACCCGATTTCGTCAAGAACTATGATCAGATCATCGCGCGTTTAAATGAGGGTGAAGCTGTGCAGCTTGTTTCCGGGCCGGACGATATCTGCACACCGATGTTGGACGAAGCCGGTTGCCATTGTCACAATGACAGTGTTCGAACTCGGGATGAAATGGCGGCGCGCCAGATTGGCTCTCTTCTCAAAACCAGCCTTGAAACCAAAATGGCATTGCGTCTTACGGCATCACAGGTGGCCGCGTTAAGGGCCGCTTTCGCAGACGAGTCCATTCGAGCAGGATGTGAAGGCTGCGAATGGCACGATCTGTGTTCCAGCATCGCATCCAAAAAATATAGGGGGTGCCATTTAGCACCCCCTGACTGATTGTCATAGCTGAACAGGAACTCTATCGGCGGCGCGTTACACGCTGGATTTCCTTTTGCACCATCTGCTCGACCATTCCAGGCAAATGTTGATCGAGCCAGGCCTTCAGCATTGGACGGAGCATTTCCTTGACAAGCTCTTCCACGGTCTGGGCTTGAGAGCCGACAAACATGTTCGACAAATTGTCGAATGCAGCATGTACGGCTTCACCCGTGTTGTTGGAAGTCAAAGGCGCGTCATCGGCGACCGTTGGAAGATCGTCCGGGATAGGCATGTCCATCGCCATTTCCGGCTCAGGCATAGCTTCCGGTTCGGGCTCTGGCTCAGCGTCTTCCACTGGAGCTTCTGCAAACGATAGGTCGCCCTCGGCCCCTTCAAGGTCTTCGGCAAGTCCCTCGACCATCTCCATTTCGTCTGGAACCGCCAATTCCTCGGTCAGTTCAAGAATGTCTTCTTCTTCTTCGTCTTCGGCTGCGTCTGCTTCCATGGCCGCAGCCATGTCGTCGACGTCTTCACCGCCAGTATCGTCTTCACTTTCAATGTCATCGTCATCGCTGCTCATATCGAACAGCTTGTCGAGATCGTCCTGGGACATTTCGGAGGCATCGCCCATATCGTCAGCCGCCTCTTCTGCTACTGGGGTTTCAACTTCTTCACTTGCATCGGCTTCGCCAGAGTCAGCACCTTGGGAATCCTCGTCGGATATAATACGGCGGATCGATGCGAGGATTTCCTCCATCGACGGCTCGTCAGCCTTTTTCGCCTGTGCCATGCCTTCCCCCGTACTTGCCGGCTACGCTACCGAACACTCAGCCAATGCTGAATGATTCGTTAATCGAAATTATGCGGGTCAATAAGAAACGCGCAAAGCAAGCGCACCCATTACCAACGCCTTTTCCCCTCTTAAGTCGGATTTAGGCGTTGCAAGAGACCATTTCTCAAGAAATTCACATCTGAAAATCGCAATTTCAACGACATGAAGCGTATGAGCTGTCTGCCCATACGCTTCAACTACAGTGCAGCTTTCACTGCATTATCAATAAGATTTGCCGAAAAGCCTAGCGACCGTCAGGTGTGCGAAGACCAATCCACTGGTCACGAACCGCCTTGTAGTGCTGCTTGGGATTGTAGCGGGCAACACTCAGCCCGAGACTGTCCGCATCGAGACGCCCGATAGCAGAAACAAGCTGATATCCGCCGATGATCCGATTGCGCTGCGCGGTTACCAAATTGGACTGCTGTGTCACGAGTTCACGCTGCGCGTCCAGAACGTCCAATGTCGTCCGCTGACCCACACGCTGTTCTTCAATGACACCTTCAAGAGCCAACTGCTGTGCTTCGACCGCCGCTTGAGCCGCAACAATCGACGCTTCGGCAGCTTGATAGACGCCCCAGGCTGAAATCACGTTCGCGCGCACCTGATCTCGGGTGACATCCAGCTGAAGACGGGTCTGCCCCAATTCTTCTTTTGCCTGACGTACCCGAGAGGAAACGCCACCGCCCTGATAGATGGGGATGCTGACATTTCCGAATATTTGTGCGTTGTCGCTTTCATCCGCAAATGCGGAGGGGTTCCAGGTTCTTGAAATACTACCATCCAACGTCACTGTCGGCAGCAGCTCACCTTCAATTGCCTTGATGTTGAAAAGTGCGGCGTCAACCAGATGCTGGGCCTGCCGGATCAGCGGCTGGTGCGTTTCACTGAGCTGCATGGCCTGATCAAGCGACTTCGGCACAACACGGTTGATCGAGGTATCCGCTGACAAACTGCGGGCTTCGATCCCTATGACCTGACGATAAATGGCCCGGCTGGTGTTCAGGTTGGCAAGTGCGGTGTTCAGACTTGCGCGCGCTTCCGCCGCCCGCGCTTCAGCCTGGCTGACATCGGTCCGTGTTCCCTCGCCTACGTCAAAACGGTCACGTGCCGCGCGCACCTGTTCCTGAAGGAAGGCCAGGTCACTGCGTTGAAGCGACACGAGCGCGGTATCACGGATGACGTCAACATAAGCAGTTGCAGCGCTCAAAAGCGTGTCCTGCTCCGTTGAACTCAGGCTTTCGCGCTGTGCTCGCACAACGGCCTCGGCCTGACGCGTGGAATTGATTGTCCGGAACCCGCGAAACAATGTCTGACTGATCGTCAGAGATATCGAGGCATTGTTGCGGTAATCGATGTTGCCATCTGTTCCATTGGCAAGGCGTCCGGCAGAACCTGACGCGGTAATTGTCGGACGCCACCCCGACAGCGCTTGAGGCACATTCTCATCAACTCCGCGAAGCTGCGCGCGAGCGGCGTTCAGCGTCGGATTGTTGGAATATGCTAGCGCTAAAGATTCGCGAATCGTTTCTGCCTGCGCGGCAGACATGCCCCCCGTCAAGGATCCGCTGGAAACGCTCGCCATAAGCCCAACAGTTATGGCCACTGCTTTCAGTGTTGAACGACCAGACACGCCGTACTCCTTCCGGGTCACCCTACTCGACAGTGTTGAGTAAACTGATGGGTGTTATTCTTCAACTGTTTGCGATCAAGAAAATCCGTTTTTCGACGAGTGAGGCATTGGTGCAACAAGTCGGACGTCCAACGACTGATCAATTCGTTCTGCAACAAAAAAGCCCGCCAAAAAAGGCGGGCCAAATAACTTAAGAAGCGCAGAAAAACCTAGAATTCGAATTCTTCCGTTTTCTCAAATCCGGGCAGCAGGCTGACCGAAGCGTTGAAGCCGAACACGCTGCCGATAACACCGTCGGAATTTCGATAGAGCTTGGCAGTTCCTGAACCGCCCTGTCCTTCGACAACCGTCAGCCGCCCACCGGGCTTCAGCTGCTTGGTCAGTTCATCGGGCAGAACCTCAACAGCGCCATCAATCAGAATGACATCGTAAGGTCCTTCGGATGCAAACCCTTTGTTCAGTGCGCCTTCAACCACCACGGCGTTTTCGATCCCAAGCTCAACGAGGATTTCAGTCGCTGTTTTTGCAAGTTCTTCATTTTCTTCCAGTGCAACCACGGAAGCTGCCAGCTTGGAAACGACCGCAGCACTGTAGCCTGTCCCTGCGCCCACGACGAGGACCACATCGCCTTCCCGGATTTCAGACAGCTGCACCAGCTTGCCAAAAATATGCGGTTTCATGACGACCCGGCCGCTGTCAGTCGGACCGACTGGCAGGTCTTCATCGATATATGCGACGGCTTTTTTTGAGGCCGGTACAAAACGCTCCCGAGGAACCAGTTCCATTGCGTCCAGGATCCTGTGGTCGGTCACGTCGTTCGTGCGCAGCTGGTTGTCCACCATCTTGCGGCGCGACTGGCTAAAGTCCGTCATATCGGCCCTCATATTTGACTCGCCGAGCGTCCGGCGCCTCTCAAGTGACGTTCATTAGCGATGCGGAAGCGCCCTGACAAGTATCAGAAACTGCGGATGCCCCGCCATTTCCAGGTTTTGGGTGCTTTTCACACGGTGAACATTTGCCTCCAAGATTTCAAATCGGCGACCGGTGGATATTTTCTGCTGCCGGAATTCAGGACTTGACCAACGCGTACAACTGTTTGATAAGGCGCGGCACACCACCAAGAGGCCCTGTGGCGGAGTGGTGACGCAGCGGATTGCAAATCCGTGTACACCGGTTCGATTCCGGTCGGGGCCTCCATTTATTCTCATTGTTCGACCTGCTGGTTCAAAATGCTTCAGCATTGCGGCTGATTGTGCATTTCCCTTACGGCATGTTAGCGTTTTCCCTCTGTTCCCAAACATTGAGGAAAGCCAATGAAACCGCCTTCCAATCCAGCCGCCGCTTTGAAAAAGCCCGCTCGCGCTGTGACTACATCGACGATGAAACGCGTGGAACCGCCCCGCCCCAGGAAAACCCCTCAAGTCGTATCTCAGTCCGGCAACAGCGATCAGGTAGTTGAGGCTATTCGTCAGCGGGTCAACGATCTCGAAGCCAGGCTGGGCGAGCTTGAAAGCATCATCACGCTGCAAAATCAGGACGTTATCATCAGCGCGCCGAAAAGCGTTCTCATTCAGGGCCTTGATACAGTCGAAATCTCTGCTGGAAGCAAGCTCAAGTTCGCGGCTTCAATTTCAGAGAGCAGCACTGCTATCGCCAAATTTTCCGGCATCGTGGAATGCGACGTCCTTAAGGCCAACACCGTTATGGGAGCTGCCTATACGCCTGGAGCTGGAAACATCTGGTAACCTTTTGATATGCATCGCAGATTGCTTAAGTCCGAAACTTTGTTTGCCAAATAGGCAGTTTTTCTGCCTTGATGAGGCAAAACAAATATTCGGAAGGTTCCTTGATGAAAGAACCAAGTTTCAGCATTGGTGTCGAAGAAGAATATCTTCTCGTAGACAAGTCGAGCCGCAAACTGGCGAGCAGCCCGCCTCCTGAGCTCTTTCAGGCCTGTGAGAGCGCGTTGGAGGGCCGGGTCAGTCCGGAGTTTCTGCGCTGCCAGATCGAGGTCGGCACACCGGTTTGCATGACACTGGCTGAGGTTCGTGCTGAACTTTCCTATTTCCGCAAGACAATCACTCAGGAGGCGTCCCAATTCAATTTGGCCCCGATTGCCGCTTCCACGCACCCGTTTGCGGAATGGACAGATCAGCCGCACACCAACAAGGAACGCTATAACGAAATCGCCAGAACCATGCAGGTGGTCGCCAAACGGATGTTGATTTGCGGCATGCACGTGCATGTCGGGATAGAAGATGAAGAACTTCGGATCGAACTGTTCAATCAACTTTCCTATTTTCTGCCACATCTTCTGGCACTCAGCACCTCGTCACCCTTTTGGCGCGGACGCAGGACGGGATTGAAGTCCTACCGCCTGTCCGTTTTCAACGAGTTGCCAAGGACCGGTCTGCCGCCACGTTTTGAGAGCAACTACGAGTACCGGCACACGGTCGACATTCTGACGAATGCCGGCGTAATCGAGGATGCCACCAAAATCTGGTGGGACCTTCGCCCGTCAGACCGGTTTCCCACTTTGGAAATGCGCGTAACGGATGTCTGCCCGCGTTTGGACGATGCCATTGCCATTGCCGCTCTCTATCGATGCTTGTGCAGAATGCTGTTTCGGCTTCGCCGTGCAAACCAAAGCTGGCGCAGGTACTCACGCTTTCTATTGTCGGAGAATCGCTGGCAGGCCCAACGTCACGGTACGGCGGTGCGACTGATCGACTTCGGCCGCAACGAAACCGTTCCATTCATTGATCTGATTGACGAAATGATTGAACTGGTCTGGCCCGACGCAGAACATTTTGGCTGCGAGAGCGACCTCATGCACATCCGGGAAATTGCGACCAGGGGAACATCAGCGGATAAACAGCTGGCGCTTGCCGGAGAAATTTCAGAAGACAGCCAACTGCCTCAGGAAACACTGGACAGGATGGTTGATCATCTGATTGAGGAAACCCAGGCAGGACTCACCTAGTTCAACAGGTGGCAGGTGCAATCCAATTCCCTTCACCGCGTTGAAACGCTTCTTGGCGGCGTGCCATGTGCTTTGGTGTAAAAGTAATTCTCCTTTCCAGTCAGGACAAAGGCAAACTCGTCGATTTCGGAAATGACGGCTTTTGCGGATCTGGCCAAACCGGACCTTGGACGCATGCATCGCTGCGCTTCGATCAAGGACGCCCTGGCAGCCGAAAGCGCCGACAAGAGGTCTTCTCGTTCAATTTCATTGGCTTTTGATTGGCTGCGTCGGCCTGTCGTCATAAAACTCTCCGGACAAAGAGATGCATTTGTTCGCTATTTGTTCTTTTTAGCGACCGAGTGTTCTTGCTGTCAATCTGTGCTTTTGACAAGGGCATGTCGTTTCCGTCGGTGACCTGTCGCTGCAAATCGGTTACGCGTTTCGCTCTGATGCTCAAATCCGAAGCGATTGGCGAGGGACAATTTGATGGAACACGGCGGGGACCTTACGCGCGCGATGGAACAGTATGGCGGCACACGCGCCGACTGGCTGGATCTGTCAACCGGCATCAACCCACATTCCTATCCATTGCCTGGCTCGGTCACCAAGACGGCATGGACGGATCTGCCGGCCAGGGCAGGTCAGGAACGACTGATCACCGCTGCGCGGCGCGCCTATGCCATTCCGGATCATCTGGGCGTCGTCGCCGCACCTGGCACACAGCTTCTTATTTCCCTGTTGCCATCCGTGCTGTCGGACGGACCCGTCGCGCTCACCTCCCCCAGTTACACCAGCCACAAAGCCGTCTGGGTTCGCGAGAAATGCGATTTGGTCGAGTTGTCCAGCATCTATGCGGTTCCGGAAAGCGCTAAAATTGTGGTGCTGGTCAATCCGAACAACCCCGATGGTCAACTGATTGACGTGAAGAGCCTCTTGGAGATCGCAAGATCGCTGACAGACAAGGGCGGATTCCTGGTCGTGGATGAAGCCTTTGCGGATGTGGTGCCCGGTTCCAGCATCTTGCCCCACGTCGCTGGCGAAAACGTTGTGGTGCTAAGATCATTCGGCAAGTTTTTCGGCCTCGCCGGACTTCGTCTCGGATTTCTTGCGGGTACCAAGACCGTGACAGAAAACATGTCGTCGATCCTGGAGAGCTGGAGCTTGAGCGGTCCAGCGATCGAAATCGGCACATCTGCGCTCAAAGACACCGACTGGCAGAAAAAAATGTCAGGTCAACTGGCAGATGAGATGGCCGATCTGACGCTTTGCCTCTCCCAGAACAACTTGAGTGTTTTTGGTGGAACGCCGCTTTACGCGCTGGCAGGACTGCGGGACGCTTCGAAACTGCATCAGGCACTGGCGCGCCGACATATCTGGACGCGGATATTTGACTATGCTCCAACCTGGATCCGGTTCGGATTGCCGGGAAGCGCAGAAAATCTGGAACGCCTTTCCGACGCGCTCACTGAAATTCAGGCCGAGAGTTGATCTACAACGATGCTGGTGTTGGACAATGCTTTATGGCTGTTGGTGGCAGCACTTTTGTTGGACGCGATTGTAGGTGATCCCGACTGGTTGTGGCGCCGTTTGCCTCATCCTGTCGTCTGGTTCGGCAAACTGATTTCAGCCTTCGATCACCGTTTCAACCAGCCGACTTTGTCGGATGTTAAAAGAAAGCAAAATGGCATTCTGGTTCTGATCACAATCATCTTGCTGTCGTTGGTGGCAGGTTTTTGTCTTCAGTCGCTGACAGCTAAGTTGCCTTTTGGAGACATACTCACAGTTGTCATCGCTGCTGTGTTCTTGGCACAAAACAGTCTTTACCGGCATGTTGCCGCGGTTCGGGATGGGCTTAAAGAGCATGGCCTTTCCGGCGGGCGAAAAGCGGTTTCAATGATCGTTGGGCGCGACCCGGACAAGCTGGATGAAGCCGGCGTTTCGCGTGCTGCGATTGAATCTTGCGCTGAAAACTTCTCGGACGGGGTCGTCGCTCCCGCGTTCTGGTTTGCCGTGCTGGGACTTCCCGGGCTGCTTGCCTACAAGGCCATCAACACCGCAGACAGTATGATCGGCCATAAAAATGAAAAATACGGCGAGTTCGGCTGGGCATCGGCAAGGTTTGACGACCTGATCAATTTGCCAGCGTCGCGCCTTGCGGGCCTCTTCATCGCGTTTGCAGCGCCAATGGCAAAGGGAAACATCGCCGATAGCCTCAAGTGCATTCGCTCAGACGCTGGCAAACACCGTTCTCCAAACGCGGGTTGGCCGGAAGCAGCCATGGCGGGAGCGCTCAATCTGGCACTGGCTGGCCCACGCGTTTATGCCGAATACACCGCCCAGGACAGCTATCTGAACGAAACCGGACGCAAGCAAGCGTCATCTGATGATATCGCGAAGGCACTCGTCCTACTGGTTGGTGCTTGCTGGCTTCAAGCCGTGCTGGTTGTCAGCCTGGCTATCCTTTTTGTGGCTTAGCCTATCTGAACGCCAACTGCAG
The DNA here is from genome assembly GCF_009363435.1 of Labrenzia sp. THAF82. Classification (GTDB taxonomy): domain Bacteria; phylum Pseudomonadota; class Alphaproteobacteria; order Rhizobiales; family Stappiaceae; genus Roseibium; species Roseibium porphyridii. Next base: position 3,720,883 of record NZ_CP045354.1, read on the forward strand.
TCATCTGCGCTGTGCAATATCCAAAATCGCATCTATATCCATCACTTCACCCAGGTGACTTGCAAGGTCGTCCAGAATTTCGTCGATGCGCCTGTCATACGCAACCAGTGCCCTGGCATCAAAACCGTCGAGATAAGCCGTTCGGAAATCATCGCCCGTAAAAAGCCCGTGCACATAGGTTCCATAGACGCGCCCGTCCGCAGAAATCGCGCCATCAGGCTTATCGTCTTCGAGCATCATCATGGGTCGCTCGCAATCCGGTCCCGATGTAACCCCGATATGGATTTCGTACCCTTTCACAGCAGCACCGCTTGCGATGTGATTTCCGGACGCTGATACCGTTGATTTTTGCGGTGTCAGTATCGTCGTCACGTCCAAAAATCCAAGCCCTTCGACCGTGCCGGGTGTCCCTTCAATACCATCCGGATCTGAGATCGTCTTGCCGAGCATCTGGTATCCTCCACAGACGCCAAGAATATGCCCACCACGGCGATGGTGTGCTTTCAGATCGATGTCCCAACCCTGCGCCCGGAAAAACGCAAGATCGCCGATGGTGGATTTGGAGCCTGGAAGTAGAACGATATCCGCGTCGGCAGGCAACGGCGCACCGGGTTGCACCAGTTCAAGGGTGACATCCTGTTCCAATCGAAGGGGATCCAGATCGTCGAAATTTGCGATCCGGGACATAACGGGCACGACAATTTTGACTTTGCCTGTGCCGAAGCCGTCTGCCAGTCCGAGGGCATCCTCCGCCGGCAGTTTCGCAGCGTCGGAAAACCACGGCACAACACCAAGGCCACGCCATGCTGTACGGCTTTCAATCTCGCGCATGCCCTCCTCAAAAAGGCTCGGATCGCCCCTGAAGCGGTTTATGAAGAAGCCCTTGATACGGTTTCTCTCCTCAGGAAGCAGCACCGCGTGGGTCCCAACCACGGATGCTATGACGCCACCACGGTCGATATCTGCGCATAAGACGACCGGCAGGTTCGCCGCTTCTGCGAACCCCATATTTGCAATGTCTCCTGCCCTCAAGTTGATTTCGGCCGGGCTGCCTGCTCCTTCGACAATCACAAGGTCTGAGCTTGAAGTAATTTTTTCAAAACTCTCAAGAACCCTCGGTAGGAGTGCACTTTTTTGTTTTCCATATTCTCGAGCTCGCATCGTGCCAAATCTGTTTCCCTGCACGATGACCTGTGCTCCGGTATCGGTTTCGGGTTTAAGCAGCACGGGATTCATGTGGACCGTCGCAGGCACTCGGCTCCCCAAAGCCTGAAGCGCTTGTGCCCGGCCAATTTCACCGCCATCGACAGTCACGGCCGCATTGTTGGACATGTTTTGCGGTTTGAACGGATTTACCGAAAGCCCACGATTGGCGAACAAACGGCATAAGCCTGCAACGATTAGGCTTTTGCCCACATTTGAGCCGGTTCCCTGCACCATTATCGCCGGGCAACTCCTGGCGAACTTGCTTTCAATCATTGTGCGGTGTCTTCTGACACGGGAGCGGCTCCGTAAGGTCGAAATTCCTTTGGCACCGGCAGATTTGCAAGTCGAAGCTCCAGCAACAGCCGAATGGTGGGACGGACAGCAAAGAACACTGATCCGATCAGAAACAGCCAGGTGCCTGCGAATACGAGACGCTCATAGAAGAAAAATATGCTGCCAATGATGAACAACACCGCCGCCAGAAATTCGACAATGGTTCGATAAAGTTCATATTTGCGGACAATCTCGGCATGATCTGCCGACGCGGACCGTAACGAATGATCAAAGAGCCTGTTCATTATCAAAACACCTTCTCAAAATCCCGCACCACCACGCCCCTGTGCGATCTGGTGCCGCCAGTCTCGATATAGCCAATCGATCTGTAAAACCGCTCAGCGGTAACCGTGCTCGTCAATCGCGCCTTTGTGAGGCCAAGCTTTCTAAGATGATCCTCCAGCGAGAGCATGACTGTCTTGCTGACACCACCCAGCCGAGCGTCCGGATGCACATAGTTCAACAAAACCTCGCCCACCTTTGACGCCATCCCGACACCAGCTATGAACCGGGTACTATCTGTTTGAAGGTGAGCGGCCACGACCAGATCCGGTCCTTCAATCCATTGAAGCACATTCTCCGCCGTCTTGTTGGCCAACCACGGTTCGAGTTTCGAAGTTTCGCCGAGATGATCGGCAACACAGAGTTCCGCGATTGAACGTCTCAGAACCTTTGTAATCTCTTCAACATCAGCAGCTTGTGCCGATGTTACGACACATGAACCCTGCACCGGAACTCACCTTTAGAACTCTATACCCTCTTGTGGCTTAACGCCTGATCGGAACGGGTGCTTGATTTGCGTCATCTCGGTCACAAGATCGGCAATCTCAATCAGTTCGTCTTTGGCATTTCGGCCTGTGATGACAACGTGCACATCATCGGGCTTCTCGTTCTTCAGAAAGTCGACCACTTCAGCAATGTCGAGATAGTCGTAGCGCAAAACGATGTTGAGTTCGTCGCAAAGGATCAGCCGATAATCACCGGATGTAATCATCTCTTTCGCCGCATCCCAGGCTTGTTGGGCGGCGTCTATGTCGCGCTGTCTGTCCTGTGTCTCCCAGGTAAAACCTTCGCCCATGCGCTTTATGGTCACCAGATCTGAAAATCGTTCGAGTGCTGCACGCTCGCCAGTTTCGATACGGCCTTTGACAAACTGCACAACGCCAACTTTGTGGCCATGACCGAGAGAGCGAAAAACCATACCGAAACCGGCGGTCGATTTTCCCTTTCCCTTGCCGGTATGCACAATCAGAAGACCTTTTTCGATGGTCTTGGTCGCCATGATCTTGTCGCGCGCCGCCTTCTTCTTGCGCATCTTCTCGGCGTGACGGGCATTCAGTTCTTCTTCGGTCAACCCTGGCTTGTCGTTTTCTTCGGTCACGGTGCTGGTGTCTCCACGAGATTGGATTTCATGTCACTCAAGGCAGAATGGGTCGAATTGCGACGCGGCGTCCAGAGGCCGCGCTCAATTGCGTCCTGAAATCGGTCGAGCATTTCATTGAAACCTGCAGGATTGGCATCTTTAAGGAAATCTCGAACGGTTTCATCATCCAGGTATGCGTCGTAAAGCTGATCAAAGTGATGGTCCCCAACAGCATGTGTTGTGGCTGCGAACGCGAAGAGATAATCGAGCGTGGCAACCATCTCAAATGCCCCTTTGTAACCGTGGCGCATGACACCACGAATCCATTTCGGGTTTGCGGCACGGGCCCGGACGACACGGCCCAACTCTTCCGTCAATGAACGAACCACCGGACGTTCGGGCCGGGAATGATCATTGTGATAAATCTTGGGGTCTTTTTCAGACAGCGTTTCAACCGTCGCGGCCAGCCCACCTTCGAACTGGTAATAGTCATCGCTGTCGAGCAGATCATGCTCCCGGTTGTCCTGATTGTGAAGAACGGCATCAACGGACCGCAGGCGCTTTTCCAAATCTGGGCGCGCGCCTGTCCCTTCGGCGCCGCCGCCATAAGCATATCCGCCCCAGCTCAGAAACACGTCTGCAAAATCTGCTCGTTTCTGCCAAATGCCCTCATCAATAAGCGCTTGAAGACCTGCACCATAAGCCCCTGGTTTGGACCCGAACACTCTGAAGCCCGCTCGTTGAGCCGCCGTATTCTCGTCCAGACCGTCTTCAACGAGGCGTCTCGTCTCATCTTTCATACGCGAAGCGACGGGGTTTGCGACCTCTGGTTCATTGAGTGCACCAACCGCTCTAACCGCGCTGTCGAACAGATCCATTTGGTGCGGAAATGCGTCTCTAAAGAAGCCTGAAACTCTCAATGTCACATCGATACGTGGACGCCCGAGTTCTGACAGTTTGAGAATTTCAAATCCCGTAACGCGACCCGAGCCGGTCTCCCAAACGGGTTTTGCTCCAATCAGAGCCAATGCCTGCGCGATATCGTCTCCTCCGGTGCGCATGTTCGCAGTGCCCCAACAAGTCAACACCAGGGATGAGGGCCACTCGCCCTCCTCCTGAAAATAGCGTTCCGCAATCAACTGAGCGGACTTCTGACCAAGCCGCCAGGCAGTTTCGGTTGGAACGGCCCGAACATCGACGGAGTAGAAATTCTTGCCTGTCGGCAGAACGTCCGGCCGGCCTCTCGAAGGTGCACCAGACGGCCCTGGCTCTACGAACCCTCCAGAGAGCGACGTTAACACCGCGGCGATTTCGGCATTCCCAGACCCGCAAACCGAAGGCCGAAGGGTTTCATTGACCTCACGAAGAGCCGCGTTCGTCGATATCCAGTCTTCTGGCGCATCCGAATTGCCGGATATCAGTCGCTGGGCTAGCACCTCAATTCGCTCGACAGTGTCACCGTTGGAACGCCAGGCGGAGGCAAGCACATCTTGAAGCAGTTTGGGCCTAAAGTTGGTCCAGGCCTCGGAAAAGTCGCAGTCGAGGGGATCAAAGTCGCCAAACCCAAGGTCTTTTGCGATGGCTCTCTGAAGGCTCTCGTCTGCAGGGCTGGCCCCGCGTGGCACTCTTGCAAGTGCTGCCAGGAGATCGGTCAACTGTTCTCCGTCCGGGCTTACTCCAAGAATATGAAGTCCGTCTCGGATCTGCAGCTCCTTTAAGTCGCACAAATGCGCGTCCAAACGCGCCAAACGCGTTTCCTCGTCCATTTCGTCAGAAAGGCCGATATCCTTGTCGAGCCCATGACGTGCTGCGGCATCCAGAATGTCGCCGGTCAGTGCTTTCAAGCGGCGCGGATCCACGCCGCTGGCGAGATAATACTCATCCAGGAGTGTCTCCATCTCTTCCGCAACGCCGTGGCTTTCAGCCCGCGTCAAAGCTGGCGTCAAATGATCGACAATGACGGCAGATGCCCGTCTTTTTGCCTGCGCCCCCTCACCCGGATCGTTGACAATGAATGGATAGATGTTTGGCACCGGCCCAAGCACTGCTTCGGGAAAGCAGTTTGCCGAAAGAGCTAGCGCCTTTCCGGGCAACCATTCCAGATTTCCATGTTTGCCCAGATGAATGACAGCATCCACGCCAAAGGAACATCGCAGCCAGAAATAGAAGGCGAAATAGTTATGCGGCGGTACAAGGTCCGGATCGTGATACGTTTCCTTTGGATCAATGTTGTAACCACGCGCCGGTTGAATACCGACAACCTGATTGCCAAACCTGTGTAGACCCAAGCGGAATTTGCCGTCTGCTACGTGTGGGTCGTCTTCAGGTTGTCCCCAACGCTCAAGAACTGAACGCCTCACATCATCAGACAGCCGCGCAAAGGCCGATTGGTAGTCGTTCAGGTCAATTTCCTGAAACGCCATTTTGTCAGAACGTTTATCAAGAGAATTGGTGACCCCACTTGTCAGTGTCTCCATCAGGGCAGCGGAACTTTTTGGGGCTTCGCCGGTATCAAATCCGGCATTGTTCAATGCTTCCAGAACTTTGACACAGGATGCGGGTGTGTCCAGGCCAACTCCATTGGCAAGACGACCGTCCTTGTTGGGGTAATTTGCCAGGATCAGTGCGGTCTTTTTCTCTGCCTTAGGCTTTTTGCCAAGCTTCGCCCAATTTGCCGCCAAGTCCGCAACAAAGGTGATTCGATCAGGCACGGGTGTGAATTTGACGGGTGTTGATTGCGTCGCCTCGTCGAAAACGCCCTCTTCCTTGAACGACACGGCTCGGCTCAAGATACGCCCGTCTATTTCCGGCAACACCACATGCATGGCGAGGTCACGAATGGAAAGACCTTGATCGCTTTCTTCCCATCCCTCCTTTGAGGAAGACGAAAAGACGACCTGCAATACGGGCTTGCCCGGTCGATCCAATGGCGTGGGCTGATGCGGCGCCCCTGCCTTCGAAACGGCGAATGCTGTGCCGTTCAGAACGACGTCCGGTCGCGCGTCGGCGAAGAGGCTCTCCAGCACGGCAACGGATTCTGCTTCCTTCAGGCTCGAAACAAAAACCGGCATCGCGTTGACGCCTGCTTTGTCCAGGGCATCAACCAGGGCGTCGACCGGAGCAGTCTGGGCACCTTGTACAAGTGCGCGGTAGAAGGTGATGGCAGCCAGCGGCCTGGCCTGATCATGCCAGGTCGACTTCAAGGTGCTCAGATCCGGGGATGCGTGTCCGGGAAGATAAAGACCGGCACGCGGAAGAGGAACTGGCTGGGCGGGTTCTTCAGAATCTCCGATCAGGAATGCACAAAAGCGCAGAGCATTGGCATAGTTTTCAGATCCGCCCTCAACACAATACCGCCAAAACCGATGAACGTCTTCAACAGGCCTTGTTGACCGCCCACTGAGATCGGCATCCCATTTGTCGTCACCGGGAACAACAATCAGTTCAATGCCGCTCGCGCGTATTTCTTCTTCAAACCTTTCAAGACCATAGCGCCAATATTCGACACCACCCAGGACTCTCAAGACAACAAGGCGCGCGTCGCGGACTGTTTGCTCGGCATAAAGATCAACCGAGTAGGGATGCGACAGCGCCATCAGATTCGCCAGCCGCAAGGTTGCCCTGTCCGTCCCTAGCATTGCGTGGGCAGCTGCAAAGCTGCCCAATTCCGTATCTGCTGCGGAGAGAAAGAGTATATCGGCTGGAGACTGACCAAGGTCGACTGCGTCTCCACCGTCGTCAATCCGGCGTGTCTGGCTGGCTAAGATATGCATGTCTTTTGGCTGTGCCTGTGCTTTCCTGGCCTTTAGGCGGCGGCCTTCAAACCACCGAGAACAGATCTGACAGCATCAAGATCCAGTCCCTTCAGACCAATCACAACCAGACGGCCTGAACTTTCTGCACCCGCAGCAAACCAGGTCTCAACCCTTGGCCCAACGGCTTGCACCATGGCAGGTGCTGCTTTTCCATCAATTTCGACGGCACCTTTGATCCTGAGTACACCCTTCAACGACATTGCTTCCAGGACTTTGTCCTCGGCTTGCTTCAAACTGGCGAATGCGGAAACCGGGAGGACATGGCTTTCGAAATCATCATGGTGGTGATGATCATGATGATGGTGGTCCCCATCTTCGTGGTCATGGGCATGGTCGTGGTGATGGTGGTGATGCTCGTGTCGTCCGGACATGTCATCTTCTGCTGCAGATCCACGGCCGAGCAGCACTTCAATCGGAAGAGTACCTTTTTCCGACGATACAATGTGAACCGCCGAACGCACATCTTTGGCAATTCGACCATGCACGCTGTCCAAGGCAGTTTCAGAAACGAGGTCGGCTTTGTTGAGCACGACCAGATCCGCGCAACGTAGCTGATCATGAAAGAGTTCTTCGACCGGGCTTTCATGATCGAGGGCCTCATCAGCCGCGCGCTGCGCTTCCAGAGCGTCTTCATCCAGCGCAATCCGTCCTTCTGCCAAGGCCGCGGCATCAAGCACGGTGACAACACCGTCGACAGTCACCTTTGGCTTCACACTTGGCCAGGAAAACGCCCGTACGAGCGGTTGAGGCAACGCCAGACCAGAAGTCTCGATGACGATATGTTCGGGCGGCGTCTCGCGCGCAAGCAACATTTCCATCGTTGGGAGGAAATCGTCTGCAACTGTGCAGCAAATACATCCATTGGTCAGCTCGACCACTTCTTCAGCCTCACAATCGGGGTCCGCGCAGCCATTCACCAACGACCCATCAAAGCCCATGTCGCCAAACTCATTGACAATCAGAGCGATTCGCTTGCCGCCAGCATTTTGCAACAGATTGCGAATAAGCGTGGTTTTCCCGGCACCCAGAAACCCGGTGACGATTGTAGCCGGGATTTTTGTGCCCGGAGTTCCAAAGGAGGCGGTCATAGTTTGATGTCCGGTTGAGAGTTAGGTTTCAATATCATTGGCAAACCAGCCGCTACGAAAACGACTGTTTCACAGACTTTCGCCATATCCTGATTGAGACGGCCTTGTGCATCTCGAAACGACCTGGAAAGTCGGTTCTCCGGCACGATTCCCATGCCGACTTCATTTGAGACAAAGACGCACGGTCCTTGCAGCGACGCAACGACCTCGCACAAATGTGCGGTTTCGGCGACGACGTCTTTTTCAGCAAAATAAAGATTGGAAAGCCAAAGCGTCAGGCAATCCACAAGGACGACTGTGTTCGGGAGGCATTCTCTTTGAAGCACGGAGGACAGGTCAGTCTGTTCTTCGATCGTTTTCCAAGATGGTCCGCGCTGATTACGATGAGCATCGATCCGGCTTTCCATCTCGGCGTCGAACGCCGCGCCTGTCGCGACATAAATCTTGTCCAGGCCCGCGCCTGCCACAATATGCTCGGCAAATCGGCTTTTTCCAGAGCGTGCTCCGCCAAGGACAAGGGTGGCCCGGGAAGTATCTTTGTGCGTCAATCCAGTCTCCCAGCCGTCCGCCCGACAGCACAAAAGGGTTGCATGATCGACGGCCGGTCTCCTGGCTTGCGGCTCGGCGCGTTTTGCGCCCCTTCCCGGTCTCTTCGACCAGTGGGTTTTCGCGCAAACGCTCACCGCTTACAGTTGCGGGGGCAGCTCCGGTTTATGGCAATTAGCCGGCACCGGATTCCCGTTTCATCCGGATCAGGCCTGACCTTCTCCGGAACCGTCAGATCCTTCCTAACCTTATCCGGTTCACGGCACAAGCACTGGTGTTATCGCTTCAGCAAAATGATCAATTCCAGTCAGCGCGGCACCTTATGTCCCCACCTTCGTGAACATCGCTGACTTCACGGGACCAAAAGAACATTGCAAGGCCATCCTAGATTGGAGAATGAAAAGCTGGCTACAGCGATTACTTGTCTGAAAAATATAAGGTTTTCCACACGAGCAACAAAAAAATGTCGGCTCGATGAAAAAATAGGCCTTTGGGGCTTGGCAAACGGAGCAAGCCTTTGATATACGCATCTCCACCGACGGGGCATCGTTGCTGGCCCCGAGCGTGGTGATCCCCAGTAGCTCAGTTGGTAGAGCAAGCGACTGTTAATCGCTGGGTCGCTGGTTCGAGTCCGGCCTGGGGAGCCATCCACCTTTTTCCTGAAAATAGATCAATTTTAGCTTCCGAACTTGTGCATGGGTCAGGTGGTGCTTGGCTTGTCTCGCTATGGATGCAGGCGATTTCAGAGTCATTCGCTCAGCTGCAAGCTCTGCTCCATTTGGAGGCAGAAACACCTGCCGACGAGTGAACTTTACTGCGCGAAACCGGGACTTCTCAGTTAGCCTCTCGAGTTTGATGTTTAACGGGAGAAACCGGACAATCAAAAATTGAGCCACCATGTGGCGTTCAAGTTGCGATTACTTTGCATTTGCGATCTATAAGTGCAGTTCACAAACAAAATAATTACGATGCTCCAAGTTATACATTTCTACCGTTCGAATTTTTTACTATTATTTTGTTTTCCTTCACGCGACATTTTATTAATTAAGAAAATTTAATACATTAATTTATAGACGAACGAGCAGTTCAATTGATAGATGGATCGCGTGATAGGCGACCTGATCCGAACAACACGGTTAACCCTAAGAGAACAATTGCCTGAAATGGGCATTGAAAACCTGACAATTCAAGTTAACTCCTAAGTTGCGATTAGCAGGCTAACAAAAGAACGAAAATCACCTGCAGAGGGTTAGATGCGACGGCTAATAGATTTCTTTTTTGACCGAAGAATTATTGGACTTACGTTGCTCCTCGGGATGGCAGGTGTTGCGTTGGCAGAACGTATGGTCGTGACCCTGCCTATGGCATATTTCATCACTTTTGCGATCATCGCCTTTTCGGTATTGCTGACCGGGCGGATCAAGACATCAATCTATTTCGGCTTGGCCGTCGTGGCACTGATCGCATTTATCTCCTACGCCAAAATCAAATGGATGTCCGTGGCTCCGAATGTCGTGGATCTCTATTACTTCGCATTCAATCCCGGCACACTGGCATTCCTATTCGATGGTTTCCTGCCACTTGTGATCGGCGTGATCGTGTTGTTTTTGGGGGCGTTGGCAGCACTTATCGTTTTTGGTTGGTTCGAGACACCTTCTTCGAAAAGCAGATGGAGAGCGCTGATTGCGCTTCCCCTGTGCGTCGCGCTTGCAATCGCATTTCAACCGCGCACCTTCAGCGGCGTCGAAGACCTGATGCGCTTTCGCTACATCACTTCCGTGTTCACATCCATGAAGCATCTGGCAAACCTGGGAGACCCAATTCCGCTTCTGGAACTTCTAGACCGGGAAACAGCCGCTTTGGACAGCAGCGCTGAAACGCACGGTGTTTGCAAACAATTTGTGTCGAAGCCCGACATTCTGGTTGTTCAGTCAGAGTCGATCGTTCCACCCGAAATATTTTATGACGGAAAAATTCCAGAAGAGTTGAAAGGAGCCTTCAACGGTCCGGACGAAACACTTCGGCCCCTAAAAGTCGAGACCTTTTCAGGTGGGACCTGGATTACAACAGCAGGTTTCGTTTCCGGCTTGCCGATAACCGACCTTGGTTGGTTGACCAGCTACTCAAATTTCATTCTGGAAGGGCGAATCGGGCAGTCTCTTGTCCAGTATCTTTCCGATTGCGGATACCACACGGTTTTCCTGTCGCCACTCCACTACTCCTTCGTCAATGAAGGTCGTTTTATGGAGTCGATTGGATTTGAGACGTTTATCGATCAGCACGACATGAAAGCGCCGTCGACGCAAGAATCCGATTCCTTTTACTATGACAAAGCGCTCACCGTTCTTAAGGACCATCGGGAAAACGACGACCGACCGATCTTTATGTTTGTTCTGACCATGTCTGCCCATTCACCTTGGAACTACAGAATGGAACCAGACCGGACTGTCGCCGGAGAGCCATTTAGTCCGGACAGCGAGATCAATGAGTACTTCAGACGCCTTGCCATAAGCCGCGAAGACCTGGGACAATTCATCGAACAGGTTGAAGCCCTTAGCCAACCAACCGTCGTTCTTGAATTCGGCGATCACCAGCCTGGTCTGACTTTGGATTTCTGGCGTCGCCGGGAAGGTCCAGCCCCGCTCGCCAACAAAGAGTCGGGTGCCTACATGACTTCTTTCCAGGTTCGACCCCTAAAGACAGACCTTGCCGCACCAGTACCGTCTTTCGAGCGTCTGGACCTACAGTTTCTTGGTGTCACTCTTCTTGAAACAGCAGGGCTCCCCATGACGCCTATCCAGACAGATCTTCGCAACATGCGCGACGAGTGCATGGGTCTCTTTCAAACATGTGGAATCGAGGGGCGTCTGGATGCTCACTATGATTGCCGCGCCAACCAGCGTGTCTGCTCCAATGCACGCGTCAAATTCAAACAAAGCGGCGCGCGTAAACACGAGTATGCGCGGACCGAAGCGGCAAACGTCAATTAGACACATGCAGATCGGGGTATCGCCCGTCGTAAATGCACTTCTCGGGCCGCTTCACAACGAAAAAAGCAGAGATCGAACGTACGACCCCTGCAGATTTCATTCGACAATGGAAGAATGTCCTTTGCCGACCTAGCGTTTGGCGACGGACATCCGTGCCTTCAAATACTCTCCATATTGGCTGAGCGAGAAGATGAAGATCCAATAGATCGCACCGACAAACGCGTAGACCTCGATATAGTAAGGCGCCCATTCGACGGTGCCGAAGGCCGCATTGGCAGATGCCAGGACATCAAAGAAACCGATGATGATCACAATCGCGGTCTCCTTGAACGTTACCACGACCATGTTGATCGTTGAGGGCAACGCATGGCGGAAAACCTGCGGCATGACGATGCGGGACAGGATCTGAAACGATGTCAGTCCAAGCGCTTTGCCTGCCTCAAACTGTCCTTTCGGGATCGCCTGGAAGCCACCACGAAAAACCTCTGCCTGATAACACGCGAAAAACAGCGCAAAACCGACGATCACCCGCCAGATCTTGTCGCCATTCAACCAGTCTGGCAGAAGCAGCGGTATCACGACGGCAGCAGCAAACAGAGTTGTCAGCAAAGGCAGCGAGCGAATGAAATCGATCAACAACGATGCCGCGCCTTTGACAGCCGGCAATCGTGATCGTCTCGCAAGCGCCAACAAAAGCCCCATCGGCATGCCAAGCAAAACGACCGCTGAGAACATGAACAGGGTGAGTGCCAAGCCACCCCATTGATCGGTGGTTACCTGAGCCTGCCCAAGAAGGCTGCCATCCATCAGAAGGACGTAAGTTCCAAAACCAACAATCCAGAGTGTAACCAGTTTGCTGGTGCTCCAGAAGTGAGGCAGGCAAGACAGTACGACCGTTGCCACGATTGCTATGCATGCCAGCGTCGAACGCCAATGAAGGTCGTAAGGATAAAGTCCGAAGAGTATCAAACGGTGTCGCGCGGCAATGACCGACCAGCACGCCCCGCCTGCTTCAGCGCAGTGTTCAACGTCTTCAGCCCGCCAGACAGCGCTGAAGAGTGCCCAGTCCAGCAGCATCCAGGCCATGTAAAGCATCAGACCAAAAATGAAGACGCTGGTTAGCGAGTCGCTTGGACTTCGGAAAGCACGTTTCTTTAAGGTTCTGACCAATTGGTCCCATCTGTCAGACGTGCCGGTGACTTCGCTCGCGATCGCCATATCAGTGCCCTTTCAGCGCAAGGCGCGCATTGATGAAGTTGACGATTTGAGCCAGCGAATAATTGATCAGCAAGAAGGACAGCATCAACAATCCCATGAGCTCAAGCGTTTGTCCGGACTGGGTAATTGACGTTGACACGATATAGAAGAGATCGCTGAAACCAATCGCGACACCGAGCGTGGTCGCCTTCATGATGAAAATCCACTGGTTGCCCAGAGGCGGCATGATTGTTCGCAATGCCATCGGCATTTTAACGTGAAACCAGATGGAACGAGATGACAGACCGAGAGCCTTGCCGGCTTCGGTCAGGCCGCTCGGCACTTCGTGAAGTCCTCCACGCACCACTTCGGCAATATAGGCAGAACCGTAAAGTGTGATCGCAAGGATCATGGCAACAAGTTCGATGGAAACCGTCAGGCCGCCCTGAAACCTCAATCCCTTCTGCGCCGGAATTGAGAAAATTGAGGAATCCGCCGGTGCGAACATGGAAGCCAAGATCAGCGTCAGACCAATACCGGCAACCAACCAAAGGCCAAGCTTGTGAAGGAATTGAAGGCTCTTCAGTCGAAAGATAACGAACCCAAGCAGGACCAGGCAGGCGAAAATTCCGAGTACTGCTGACGGCGAAACATTCAGCGCTGGCAGCATCAGACCCCTGTTTGAGAGAAACAGTGCATCCCCCAGTGAATATGCCTGCCGAGGCCCGGGCATGTGGATCAAAACCGCGTACCAAAACACGAGTTGCAGTATCAGCGGCAAGTTTCGAAAGAGCTGGATATAGACGGTTGCGACCGCGTTGAGGCCAAGTTGGCGTGCATCCCTGGCAGTGCCGATCGCAAACCCGAGGATGGTGGAAAGCACAATACAAATCAGCCCGAGGAACAATGTGTTCATGAAGCCGATCAACAGCGTTCTGGAGTAACTGTCGTCAATAGATCGGTCGATCAATGAAAACGAATACGCCCAACCTGTTGCCCGTTCCAGAAAACCGAAGCCGCTCGTCATGTTGAGCTCGTCCAGTTTCGTTTGCGCGGTTGAAATCGCAGCCCAGACGATCAGGGCTACCACAACAACCAGCAACGTCTGCAATATCAGTTCACGGCGTTTCCGCCTGGTCTTGAGAGCCGCAGCATCCATTCCCGGATCCTCCTTGCCGCAACACAATAGAAAAGCGGCAAGACAAAAATGCCTTGCCGCCTCGCGAACACGGATCAGTCAAGGATCGGGGCGTAAAGAACGCCGCCATGGCTCCAGAGGTTGTTCAGGCCACGGTCAAGTTTGTAAGGAGACCCCTCACCCAGATTACGGTCGTAGATTTCCCCGAAGTTTCCGGTAGCTGCAATCATTTCACGTGCCCAGGTATCCCGGATGCCCAGACGTTCGCCCATGCCCGGATCGACGCCCAAAAGCCGTGCGATCTTCGGGTTAGGTGGATTGGCTGCCATTTCTTCTACATTTGAGGAAGTCACCCCTTCTTCTTCGGCGATCAGCAGTGCAGCAATCATCCAGTTGACCATGTCGACGAATTCCTCGTCGCCCTGACGCATCGCGGCAGCGATCGGTTCGTTGGACAGCTGGTCTGACAAGATGATGTGGGCATCCGGCTTTTCGAGCTCAGTTGCCCGCAGGACAGCCAGGAATGGGCCCCAGGCGGCAAAGGCGTCGCAACGGTTTGCAAGGTAAGCTGCGCGCAGTTCCGATGCTTTTTCGTACGACACCATAGTGTGGTCAACACCGATGGTTTTCAGATAGTTGCCTGCGAGCCTTTCAATCGTGGTGCCGGCCTCAACGCAGATTGTTCCACCGTCAAGTTCCTTCGCCTCGGTTATGCCAAGGTCGCCGTGTGCCATGAATTGCGTGCCACCGAAAAAATACGGCAGGCTGAACTGCAGACCGACCTCTGTATCGCGGCCCATGGTCCAACCGGTTGCCTTGATGATGACGTCAACATCGCCGGATTGCAGAGCGGGGAACCTTTGAGCCCAGCTCAAGGGAACGATTTGGGCCTTGTCCGGATCCCCCAGGATCGCTGTCGTGAGGGCACGGCACATATCAATGTCCAGCCCTTTCCATTCGTTTTTGTCGTTCACCTCCACAAACCCGAAGTAGCTGCCGTTGTGACCACTACAAAGGAGCGTGCCCCGCTCTTCGATCTCCGTCACTGTCGCGCTTTTTGAAAACGCGGTAACCGGGGCTGCAACACCTGCTGCGAACGCAACCGCGCAGGCGATTTTTGCAATACTGGTTGCCATTTTAGCTGTTCCCTGTTTTATATATCGGAACACTTGTTCCATTTAGTAGGTTACGAACACTCAAAAATGAGTCAAGTGAATTCTCCAATTCGCGGAAAAACTGATCGAAATTCTGCGAAACTGGCGGGGAAATGAGCAAAATTTGAAATGAGCGCATGATTACTAGGCATGTGCAGGTGGTTGAAACTGGTTGGGACCAGCCAATTTTAGGATCTAGTCGCCCCACAGCAGAAAGCGTGGACAGCAAACCGGGTCCTTACAGAATTTGATTTTTCCGCGTGCCAAGTATTTGACAGTTGTTGGTCCCGGTCCGCACACTCGGCGCAATGGCATATGAGGAGACACGAATGAGCGGTTCAAATTACCCGGTCGACTTGAGCGTCAAACCTGAAGTGAAAGCCTTTTTTGATCCGGCGACAAACACAATCAGTTATGTCGTCAAGGACCCAGCGTCTTCAGCCTGTGCCGTGGTCGACAGTGTCATGGACATCGATTATGCAGCCGGACGCATCACCTATGATCATGCCGATGAGATCATAGCCCACATCCGCGACAACCAACTTGAGCTGGAGTGGTTGATTGAGACCCATGTGCATGCCGATCACCTTTCGGGTGCGCCCTACATTCAAAGTCAGCTCGGTGGCAAACTCGGCATTGGGGAAAAGATCACCGTTATCCAGGAGACCTTCGGCAAGATCTTCAACGAAGGCACGGAATTTCAACGCGACGGCAGTCAGTTTGACATGCTTTTCAAAGATGGAGACACCTATAAGATCGGGGAGATGACCGCCATGGTCATGTGCACACCCGGCCACACTCCAGCTTGCATGGTTCACGTCATGGGGAACGCCACCTTTACAGGAGATACGCTGTTCATGCCTGACAGTGGCTCCGCTCGTGCAGACTTTCCCGGAGGTGATGCGGCAACGCTTTATGATTCAATTCAGAAGGTTCTTGCCCTTCCGGACGATATGCGTCTCTTCATGTGCCACGACTATGGGCAGAATGGCCGTGAGATCCAGTGGGAGACAACTGTCGGTGAGGAAAAAGAGCACAACATTCATGTCGGTGGCGGCAAAAGCAAAGATGAGTTCGTCAAGTTCCGGACAGAACGGGACGCACAGTTGGCGATGCCGAAGCTGATCATCCCGTCCCTGCAGGTCAACATGCGTGCCGGACAATTGCCGCCTTCGGATGAGACCGGTCGAACCTTCTTGAAGGTTCCCGTGAATGGGCTTTAAAAAGGGCGAGAAATCCCGCCCTTTTTAGTTCAACTGCCATAGACCGGCGACTAACCTAGTCCACCACGACGGCGCCATTAGGCGTTTTCAGAGCGAATGAAAGCCCTGGCTCTCCTTTGACCACCTCCGCAAGGTGATCAACATTCAGCGCCTTGAGCAGCGATACAAATTGTTCAGGCTCGGGATGTGACAGTCTGATTGTTTGAAGCTGAACGCCGAGCTCTTGTTGACCCGTCGATGGATGTGGACCAGGAGACCATTCGATAAACGCTGGCAACAGACCTTCTCCCGGCAGGCTTCCATCCTTTGGAACCGTTAAGCGCCAGGTTCTGTCGCCCCGGGCGAAGTCGACAATTTCTCCAAGATCAACCGGACTGGTTGCGACGACAGCATCAAGATCGCTGGTGTTTACGACCCACGTCAGCGCACGCGGGCGTTCGTCCAGCCTGCGCTGCGTGCCTGGGTTGTCCAATGTGAACCAGCGAACGCGTCCGGGTTCCGGTGCTTCAGGGTCAATTGAAATCAATTCGAAAAAGCTTTCATTGCCCGCTTGCATGACGCAGTTGTGCGTACTCATGGCCGCATGCTTTCCCCCACGTGGTACTGCAACGCCGAGGATTGTCTCCATCGCTTCTGCGCCACTGTCGAGGTCTTTGCACCCAATGGCGATATGGTCGATTTTGTTTTGCATCTTTGAAACTACCCCTGAAGAAATTCTAGAGCCTGAGTGACATCTGCCTTCAGGGTCTCCAGATCATCGAATCCAATGTTGAAGCGCAGCAGAGGACCCTGCCCCAGATTGCGGCTGCGTTCGCTTGTCATTGGGAGTACGAGGCTCTCATATCCCCCCCAGCTCACGCCTATTCCGAAACATGTCAATGCGTCGACAAAGGCGCGGAAATTGGCTTCCGGACATGGTTTGAAAATGATCGAAAACAATCCGGCAGCGCCAGAAAAATCTCTTTTCCAGTTTTCGTGACCGGGGCAGCTGTCAAACGCCGGGTGCAGCAATCGATCTACTTCCGGCAAGTCCGAAAGCCATGAAGCCATATCAATGCCGGCTTTGTTTTGATGTTCCATGCGCATCTTGAGCGTTCTCAGACCCCTGAGCGCCAGAAAAACCTCTTGCGCACCTGGCTTGTCTCCGAGCGACATGACTGTTCGGCGTATTCGACTGTGGTATTTTTCAGTGGCAGCAATAACACCAAGCATCGCGTCGGAATGTCCACAAAGGTGTTTTGATCCTGAATAGACAACGACATCTGCGCCGAGGTTTAGTGGATTACAGAAAACCGGCGATCCCCAGGTGTTGTCAAAAACAACCGGTACCCCGCTTTCATTGGCCTGACGCACGATTTCAGGCAGGTCACAAACTTCGAATGTTCCGGAGCCTGGAGCCTCAGCCATGACAGCGCAAGTGCTGGGCCGGATCTTCTCACCAATGGACTCCATTGGGTCAAACGGTTCGATGTCGACATTCATAGACACCAAAAGGCCGTCACAGAACGCCCGCGTATTGCCATAGAGATTATCCGCCACCAGCAGATGATCACCGGGCCTTGCCAGAGCGAGCAGTGTTGACGTGATCGCCGAGACACCCGATGACGTCAATGTTGCACCGTGGGCCCCATCCAACTCGGCCAGCAGGCGCTCAAGTGAAAACGTGGCATCATTTCCATATCGGCCGTAGTAAGGAGTGCCGTTCTCAAAGCGGGCTTCTTTTGCGGTCTCGAATTCCTCGAGCGTGCTGAAAACCACCGTTGAACCGAGTTCGACCGGCCAATTCACCTGTTTTCCGACAGGTCCGCCCGGCCGAGCGCCATGCACAAGGGCATCCGCCAGGTTAGTTTTTGTCATTTTGGGTGGCTCCAGAAATTGCGACGTGTTGAAATGATGACACTCGGCATTAAGTGTGTCAATATATGGAAAATTCGTTCTGATTAGCGAAACAAAATGAAATTGACGTCAAATCATTGGGGTCCAGGCTACGTTAATGTCGCCGACGGCCGCATTGTCTCGGTTCTTCCTCATCCCGACGATCCGAATCCTTCTCAAATTTCCGGCAACATTGCACAAAGCCTGAACGGTCGGGCGCGTGTTCTGAAACCCGCTGTTCGAAAGGGCTGGCTGGAGAACGGTCCAGGCTCCGCAAGACGCGGTGAAGATGCCTTTGTCGAACTGTCCTGGTCTGAAATGACTGACCTGCTGGCAGACGAGATCAACCGAGTTAAGAGCACTTATGGCAACAATGCCATTTTTGCCGGCTCATATGGCTGGTCAAGTGCAGGCCGTTTCCATCATGCACAAAGCCAGCTGAAACGTTTCCTGAACACTCTAGGCGGTTTTGTCCGTTCTGAAGGCAATTACAGCTACAATGCAGCATTGGGTTTGATGCCCTTCATCCTGGGTGACTATCGCAGACATGTCGCACAAGCAACGCGTTGGACCGTTGTAGCGGAGCATTGCGACCTCGTTGTCCTGTTCGGCGGCCTGGCCACACGCAATACGCAAGTCAGCGATGGCGGCATCTCCCGGCATAGGATCGAAACAAATCTTAAGTCCTGTGCAGACGCAGGCGTCCGATTTGTGAATTTCAGCCCGATCCGCAGTGACCTTTCGTCAGACATTCCGGCCCAGTGGCTCGCTCCGCTTCCAGGAACAGATGTCGCGGTCATGATGGGAATTGCCCACACGCTTCTGATTGAAGACCTTCACGACAGGGCTTTCCTCGACAAATACACCACCGGTTTCGACAGGTTCGCAGCCTATCTGGTTGGAGAAACGGATGGAGTAGCGAAAACCGCTGCCTGGGCCGAAGGCATCTCAGGCATTCCGTCAGAAAGTTTGCGCAGTCTTGCGCGCGAGATGGCGTCGAAACGGACCATGATTTCCTGTGCTGCAAGTTTGCAGCGCGCTGATTACGGCGAACAACCGTTGTGGATGACGATTTCGCTTGCAGCGATGCTTGGGCAAATTGGACTTCCGGGTGGAGGCTTTACAATCGGGTATGGCGTCAACGGCAATATCGGCAATATGGAACGACCGTTTCGACCCGGTGCCCTCCCGCAGGGAAGATCCGCAGTGTCTGATTGCATCCCTGTCGCCATGATATCTGAGATGTTGCTCAACCCACTCGGGAAATATGAGTACCTTGGGGCGACGCGGACATTTCCAGACATCAAAATGGTTTGGTGGGCCGGTGGTAACCCATTCCACCATCACCAGGATCTCAACAGGCTCCGCAGGGCCTTTTCAAAACCGGAAACAATTGTCGTCAATGAAATGAACTGGACCGCGACTGCTAGGCATGCGGACATCGTTTTGCCTGTTGCAGCACCACAGGAAAGAAACGATTTCGGTGCAGGCAAATCGGACAATGCCCTGATTCCGATGCCTGCAGCTGTTTCACCTCCAGGAGAGGCTCTTACCGAATTCGAGATCTTTTGCGCTCTCTCAAAGCGGCTGGGTAACCACCAGAACTTTTCCAAAGGTCTGGATGAAACTGGTTGGTTGTTGCACCTCTGGGACGAAACAAGGCAGTCAGCAGCAAACCAAGGCATTGATCTACCAGACTGGAGCACCTTTTTGAATGGAGACATTGTGACGTTGCCAGACCCGTCGCCCAATCAGGTTTTTCTGGCAGAATTTCGCGAAGACCCACACGGCAATGCACTGCCGACGCCATCAGGTCTGATCGAATTGTATTCAGAGACGATTGCTGACATGAATTTGCAGGACTGTCCCGGCCACGCCAGTTGGTTTGAACCAAGAGACAAGGAAACTGGATTGGCGGAACGCTATCCGCTTTCGCTGCTTTCAGGTCAGCCTGGAACGCGGCTGCACAGTCAGCTCGACAATGGCGCGACCAGCCTTGCGGCAAAAATAAAAGAACGCGAACCGGTCCTGCTTCATCCGGAAGACGCTGCAATTCGAAAAATCAAGGACGGAGACATTGTCGAACTGCGAAACGATCGAGGCCGATGCCTTGCGGGGGCCAGAATAACAGACGACATTCGTCCTGGTTGCGCCTTCCTATGGACCGGTGCCTGGTATGACCCGGAGTTTGAAGATCCGCACCATCGGGACCGCCACGGCAACCCCAACGTCCTTACCCATGACCTCAGAACATCCTCCCTCACCCAAAGCCCCGCAGCTCACTCCGCCTATGTTGAAATATTGCCGATCGAAGGTCAGGCACCTGAAGTTGAAGCCCATACTCCCCCGCGATTTACCTTTGCGGATGCGTCGGCTACAGTGCCGAAAATGACCAGCGAAACGTGAAAATGTCAGAAAAAAAAGCGACTGAAGCAAAAGTAGATTCCACACTTTCCAAAGGCCTGGCGATACTTGAAAAGCTGGCAGAAACCCGAAGCGCACTCGGCGTTACTGAAATCTCTCGTTCGCTGGATTTGACCAAGTCGAACACTTTTCGACTGCTGCAGACGCTTTCACGGCTCGGCTACGTTACGCAAAGAGAGGACGGAGCGTATGCGGTCACACTCAAGATGTGGCAAGTCGGACGCTCGACCGTCGACAGTCTCAATCTTAGAGAACTCGCAGCGCCGGAGATGGCCTACCTCGCCGATGAAACCGGTGAAACTATCTATCTCGCTGTGCCAGAACAATTCAACGTCGTCTATATCGACAAGATCGAAAGCAAGAAGCCAATTCGCTCCTGGAACCCGATTGGCGGATCTGCGCCCATCCATTGCGTTGGGACCGGCAAAGCTATCCTGGCTGCCAACTATGAAAGACTGCGCGAAAAGCTTTCCGAGCCACTGCCCGGCTTTACCGGCAGAACGATGACAACCTTGAGCCAGCTGGACGAAGACATCGAAGCAACGAGAATGCGCGGCTATGCCTATGATACCGGAGAATTTCGCGACCGGATTTTAAGTTTCGGGGCGGCAATCAAGCTGCCTGATGGCGAAGCGGTCGCTGCAATCGGCATCTCGGTTCCAAACGTCAATCTTCCAGAAAACGGAGAGGAACGGTTTGGCGCTCTTTCTGCGCACGCTGCCGAGGCCGTTTCCCGCAAACTAACACGCGTCTGAAATCTCCGGTTCTAGCAAGACCCATCCAATGGACACGAGACCGGCACTGTGCCGGTCAAAATCATATTCACGCGCGGAAAAAAGCCTGAACCGAATTTCAGATCAGGATTTGGGCTCAGGCATCTCGACGGGGCCTTCTTGCTTTACCCATTGTGAGAAACCTTCCCGCAGATGGGATGCTTCAAATCCCATATCCTGAAGCGTTGCGACTGTCAGTGCTGACCGCCAACCGGACGCACAATGGAAGACAAATTTCTTGTCCTCGCCGAAAATCTCTTTGAAATACGGGCTTTCCGGATCGACCCAGAATTCGACCATTCCTCGGGGGGCATGTACACTTCCAGGAATAAAACCAGACCTTTGGCGCTCACGCACGTCTCGTATATCGACCACCACGACATTGGGGTCATCCAGCATGTTGATCAGGTCTTGAATTTCGACTTCTTCAATGCGGGACCGAGCCTCAGCGACCATGCTGGCGGAATTCTTGGAAAGCTTTTTCATCTCACTCACTGTTCCGGTATATAAAACATTTATTTCTTATATTGACACGCGGCATTGTTGTTTGCAAGTAATCCTATAGGCGCAAATTTTTGTGTCGCCGTAAACAGGAGGCTATTGCTGTGACACGGACAATGCCGATTTCCCTTTGGGATGTTTCTGCCGAGGAGCGTGACCTGGAAGGTCGCCTGCCGGACGGTGAAACATTCGATGTTGTCATAGTCGGTGGTGGGTTCACGGGGCTTTCAACAGCACTTCATTGTGCTGAAGCTGGACTTTCCGCCTGTGTTATCGAAGCCAATCATGTCGGCTTTGGCGGATCTGGACGCAATGTCGGCCTGGTCAATGCCGGGATCTGGCTACCGCCAACGCAAGTGCGAGAAAAGCTAGGCGCAACTTATGGCCCACGCTTTCTGCAGCGGTTTGGCGATGGCCCTGCAATGGTTTTCGATCTGATCGAAAAATATCAAATTAGGTGTGAGGCAACACGCAACGGGACCATTCACGCTGCTCATGCACCATCCGGTTTTCGCGACCTGGAAGCCAGATGGAAGGAATGGAATTCGCTGGGTGAGCCGGTCGATCTGCTCGGCCGCGAAGAGATCTCTGAAAAAATCGGAACCCGCGTCTTTCACGGCGGTCTTGTCGACCACCGTGCAGGTACGGTCAACCCGATGGGCTACTGCCGTGGCCTGGCGCGGGCCGCGACTGCAGCAGGCGCAACAATCTCGACAGGCGTGAAGGTCACTTCGCTTGCAAAGTCCAACGGCACCTGGAGCGTACAGACCGACAAAGGAAAACTGGACGCCAAGGCCGTGGTTCTTGGCACCAACGCCTATACAGATGATCTGTGGCCCGGTTTGAAGCAAACCTTCACGATGATCCACTACTTCCAGCTGGCAACCGAGCCGCTGGGAGAGCGCGCGTCGCACATTTTGCCTGAAAGACAAGGACTGTGGGACACAGCTCCCGTGATGTTCTCGCTCAGAAGAGACAATGACGACCGATTGATCATCGGGTCGATGGGCAAAGTCATCGGCGACAAGTCCAGCGGTCTATCCCAACGATGGGCAAGAAAGCAGTTGTCTCGGCTCTTTCCCGATCTTGGCGACATCAAATTCGAAGAAGCCTGGCATGGCCAGATTGCGATGACGCCTGATCATCTGCCGAGAATTCACGTGTTGGACGAAGGGCTTTACACCCCAATCGGGTACAACGGCCGCGGGATCACAACAGGCACTATCTTTGGACAAGGCATTGCAGGGTTGTTGACCGGAATGAACCCGGCAGACCTGCCCCTTCCAATGACTGATGTTGCTGCGGTTACAAGCGCGCCGCTGATGTCGCGCTTTTACAATATTGCCTTTACGGCCAATCAATTCATCAAAGGGTTCTGAATAGTATGAACATGTCCGACATTCGCGTTGGCGTGGACATTGGTGGTACGTTCACCGATGTTGCTCTCGACCATGCCGGAGGTATGGCCACCTGTAAGGTATTGACCGACTATGCCGAACCCGAACGCGCAATTTTGAAAGGCATTGAAACTGCCGCGCAAAAGGCAAACATTGCGCTCTCTGACATCAGTCAGGTCATTCACGGAACAACTCTGGTCACCAATGCGTTGATCGAACGTCGCGGTGCGAAGACTGCTTTCATAACAACCGAAGGCTTCCGAGATGTTGTCGAGATGCGGTCTGAAAACCGTTTCGAGCAATACGACCTGAACCTTGAGCTGCCCAAACCTCTCGTTCCCCGAAAAAATCGGTTCACGTTGAACGAGCGTATTGGACCACAAGGAGAAGTGCTTCTGGCACTTGATCCCGCGGAGGCCAAGGCCATGGCCGAAAGGATTGTTGCCGGTGGTTATGAGGCTGTTGCCGTGGGTCTCATGCATTCTTATGCCAACAATTCCCATGAAGCCATGATGGCTGAAGCCCTCAGGGAACTTGCACCAGACCTTTCTATCTCTCTGTCATCTGTCATTTCACCACAGATGCGTGAATTGCCTCGTTTCAACACTGTCATTGCGAATGCTTACGTTCAGCCTCAGGTATCCGCATACCTGAACCGGCTTGTTGCAAAATTGCGCGCTAGCAACATCGATGCGCCTGTCTTCATGCTACATTCGGGCGGAGGTCTGATTTCCGTCGAGACTGCCTCAGAGCAACCGGTGAGGCTTTTGGAATCAGGCCCTGCAGGCGGTGCCATCTTTGCCGCTGAGTTCGCGCGTGCCCATGGGATCGACAAAGTCATGTCGTTCGACATGGGGGGAACAACAGCGAAAATCTGCCTCATCGAAGACGGCTCCCCGAAAACGGCGAATACTTTCGAAGTTGCGCGCACCTATCGTTTCAAGAAGGGCTCGGGCATGACCGTATCCACCCCTGTCGTGGAAATGGTCGAAATCGGTGCGGGAGGTGGCTCAATCGCTTCCATCGACACGATGGGGCGTATTCAGGTTGGACCCCGTTCGGCTGCTTCCGAACCCGGCCCCGCCTGTTATCAGCGCGGTGGCGTGGAACCGACGGTGACGGATTCAAATCTCGTTCTCGGCAGGCTGGATCCCGACAATTTCGCAGGTGGCGCAATTCCACTTTCATTGGAGAATGCCCAAAATGCGCTCGCTGATCGGGTTGCCTGCACCCAAGGCATCGCTGTTGCCGAGGCAGCCTTTGGAGTAACGGAGATGGTCGATGAGAACATGGCCAATGCGGCACGCGTTCATACGGTTGAAAATGGACGTGACATCGAACACTTCACGATGATTGCCTTTGGGGGTGGCGCTCCCCTGCATGCCTGCCGGCTTTGCGAAAAGCTTGGTATCAGTGCCTTGTTAATCCCGCCGGGAGCCGGCGTTGGTTCCGCCATCGGGTTCTTGCGTGCACCGTTCAGCTATGAGGCAACGCGTGGCCTTTTTCAAACGCTGTCTGAGTTCGATGCGGACGCTGTGAACGCAGCGCTGAGCGCCATGGAGACCGAAGCCAGGGACTTTGTTGAGGCCGGAATTCAGGGAGGCCGGACAACGACCAAACTGACGGCCTTTATGCGCTATTCGGGACAAGGGTGGGAAATTCCGGTCCCCTTGCCGCACAAACAGTTCGCAACAGGCGATGAACCCTCCATCCTCGCCGCTTTCGAAGATGCCTACCGAACGCTTTTCGGTCGCACGATCGACGGTCTTGCCCCGGAAATTACGAACTGGTCCTTGATTGTGAAATCCATCCTGCCTGAGCCCGATGCGGTTCATCGACAGGACAGCTCAGTTGAAGCCGACATCACCAGGACGCGGATCATCTTTGACGCTGCGCTGCGCAAGGATGTTGAGGCCAAAGAAGTCAAACGGAGTTCAATGACCACGGGACACGTCGTGGAAGGTCCTGCAGTCATCATTGAAGCTGAGACTTCAACAATAGTTACCGCGGCCTATAGGGCTGTTGGTCAATCCGATGGCTGTCTTTTGTTGATCCGGAAGGATGTCAGATAATGCCGAGCGCAATTGACTATCAGATCATGTGGAACCGCCTGATCGCTGTTGTCGAAGAACAGGCAACCACGCTTATCAGAACAGCATTTTCGACCTCTGTGCGTGAAGCTGGTGACCTGTCAGCCGGGCTTTTCGACCGGCACGGTCGTATGATGGCGCAGGCCGTCACTGGCACGCCCGGGCACGTAAACGCCATGGCGGAAAGCGTTACGCATTTCGTTCGCGAAATCGGCATGCAAAACATCTTTGAAGGCGATGTTTTCATAACGAATGACCCCTGGCTTGGAACAGGCCATCTTCACGACATCACGGTTGTTACACCGGTGTTTCGAAAGGGTGTTCATATCGGTTTTTTTGCCTGCACGGCGCATGTGGTCGACATTGGTGGGCGCGGCTTCGGCCCCGATGCGGGCGAAGTCTTTGAAGAAGGTCTTCTCATTCCGATCACGAAGTTTGCAGAGCGGGGCACGGTCAACCCGCTTCTTATTTCCCTGATAAGAGCAAATGTGCGCACACCGGACCAAACCGTTGGTGACATGTATTCACTGGCAGCGTGCAACGAGGCTGGTGACAGACGCTTACAGGCGATGCTGGACGAGTTCGGGATAGATCATCTCGAAGGATTGTCCGACTTCCTGATGGAGGCGAGCCGGAAAGCAACCAAAGAAGCAATCAAGAAAGTGCCTGACGGCACTTACCAACACACAATGACCGTCGACGGGTATGACAATCCGGTTGAAATGGTGGTTACGCTCAAGGTTGAAGGAGACCGCCTCACCGCAGATTTCTCCGGCACTAGCGGCATGAGTGCCTTCGGCGTCAATGTCCCTGAAGTCTATACCAGAGCCTATGCCTGCTATGGTCTCAAATGTGCGATCGCTCCAGCCGTACCGAACAATTCCGGCTCACTGGAGCCATTTGAGATTTCCGCTCCTGAAGGTTGCATTTTGGCAGCAAAACGGCCTGCTCCGGTTTCGGTAAGGCATGTGCTGGGGCATCTCGTACCCGACGTCGTTTTGGGAGCGCTGCATCAGGCAATGCCCGGCGTTGTGCCGTCCGAAGGAGCCTCCGCTCTCTGGAACATTCAGATTTCCGCGCGTGCAAGCGATCCTGAAAGTGGCTTGGAGAATGCCGAAATCCTGATGTTCAATTCCGGCGGCACCGGCGCCCGTCCGACCGTGGATGGCTTGTCGGCAACGGCATTTCCGTCTGGTGTTTCGACAATGAGTGTCGAAGCAACAGAGCATGTCGGTCCAATCACGGTCTGGCGCAAGGATCTTCGAAAAGACTCAGGGGGCGCCGGTGCAACCCGGGGTGGCCTCGGTCAGGTTATCGAGATCGAACCACGCGAAGGTTATGACTTCTGGTTCAACGCGATGTTCGACCGCGTCAAAAATCCAGCGCGAGGACGCGAAGGCGGTCAGCCGGGAGCTTCCGGGCGCGTAGAACTGACGGACGGAACCCAGTTGCAGTCGAAAGGCCGACAGCAAGTGCGAAACGGACAACGTTTGCGCCTCAGTTTGCCGGGTGGTGGTGGCTTTGGCGATCCCTCGAAACGAGACAAAGCAAACATTGCGGCCGACGTTGAAGCAGAGATGATCTCTACAACACAGGCCAAGCAAGACTACGGATATTCTGGAGAAAATTCATGAGCGAGAAAATCGCCCTTATCACCGGTGCGGCACAGGGTATCGGGTTTGCCTGCGCTGAAGCGCTGGCCGAAGACGGTTGCAAGGTGGTGCTGGCTGACATCCAGGAAAGCGTGCATGAAGCCGCTGCCAAGCTGGGTGGTCACGGCTACCTCTGCAACATGGGCGACATGTCCCAGATTGCTGCAATGTTCGACAAGATAGAAGCCGAGGTGGGCTCGATTTCAGTTCTCGTCAACAACGCAGGGATAGCGCTGCCTGGCGATTTCCTCAAATACACTCTTGAGGACTTCAACAAGGTCATCGACGTAAATCTGGTCGGAGTATTCTACGCAACACAACGTGCTGCAAAAACGATGGTCGACAAAGGCCTTCGTGGCGCAATTGTGAACATGTCGTCTATCAACGCACAGGTCGCCATACCGGCAATTCCGGCCTATTGCGCTTCAAAGGGCGGTGTCATGCAATTGACCAAGGCTGCCGCGCTTTCGCTGGCACCGCATGGCATCAGAGTAAACGCGGTTGGCCCGGGATCAATCGATACCGAAATGATGGCCGGGGTAAACGCCAACCCGGAAGCGCTTGCCAAGGTCATGTCACGAACCCCAATTGGCCGTGTCGGAACGGCCCGTGAAATCGGTGACACCGTCGCTTTCCTCGCATCGGACAAAGCAAGCTATATCACCGGGGAGACAATCTATGTCGACGGTGGTCGCCTTGGCTTGAACTATACGGTCTGACCCCATGAGTCGTTACAAGCAAACCTACGCCGAATGGTCCACCGATCCTGAACGTTTCTGGATGAATGCGGCGCGCAGTATCGACTGGATAAAAGCACCTGAAACGGCGTTCGACCCTGATATGGGCGCCTATGGCCGATGGTTTCCCGATGGTGTCTGCAACACCTGCTGGAACGCAGTCGACAGGCATGTTGCCGCTGGAAACGGCGATCGACTCGCCTTGGTTTATGACAGTCCCGTCACCCAAGCCGTCAAGCGGTATTCCTTTCATGATCTCCAGTCAGAGATTGGAGCACTGGCTGAAGTTCTTCGGCTAAACGGTGTCGACAAGGGTGACAGGGTCATCATCTATATGCCGATGGTTCCGGAAGCCATCTTCTCGATGCTGGCCTGTGCGCGACTGGGTGCAATTCACTCTGTCGTTTTCGGCGGATTTGCAGCCGCCGAACTGGCGACACGAATCGAAGACGCCAAACCAAAGGTAATCATCTCTGCATCTTGCGGCATTGAACCAAACCGGATCGTTGCCTACAAACCGCTTCTTGATGCCGCTATCGCGATGTCCGAGGACAAGCCCGAAAAATGCATCATCTTGCAGCGCGACGCGCTGACTGCCGATATGATCGATGGGCAGGATCTCGACTATTCAACGGAAGTGGGTGCAACAAAGGGAACGCTGCCGGAATGTATTCCGGTCCTGGCGACAGACCCTGCCTATATTCTTTATACATCCGGGACCACCGGACAGCCCAAAGGTGTCGTGCGAGATACGGGCGGCCACATGGTCGCGATGAAATGGTCCATGGAACACCACTATGACGTCAAACCGGGCGAAGTGTTCTGGGCTGCCTCGGATGTCGGCTGGGTCGTTGGCCATTCCTATATTTGTTACGCCCCCCTCCTCCATGGGTGTGCGACGGTTGTGTATGAAGGAAAGCCGGTCGGGACACCTGACGCAGGTGCCTTCTGGAGGGTTATTCAGGATCACAAGGTCGTAGCTCTGTTTACTGCACCGACAGCGTTTCGCGCGATCCGCAAGGAAGACCCTTCAGGTGCACTCATCGACCAGCACGACCTCAACCATTTCCGCACCCTGTTTCTGGCCGGTGAACGCTCCGACCCGGCAACGATCGAATGGGCGCAGCAGAAACTGAAACGCCCGGTAGTCGACCATTGGTGGCAGACCGAAACGGGCTGGCCAATGTCTGGCAATCCAGTCGGCCTAGGTGTCCTTCCCGTCAAACCTGGTTCACCCGGCGTCCCAATGCCCGGCTACAGGATTGAAGTGCTGGATGATGAAGGTCGTCAGTTACCTGCTGGAACGCTTGGCAACATTGTCTGCAAGCTGCCCCTGCCCCCATCGGGAACACCTACACTATGGAATGCGGAAGAGCGCTTCCACAAAGCCTATCTGGAAGACTTTCCAGGTTACTACGCGACATCTGATGCCGGAATTGTCGATGAAGACGGATATGTTTTCATCATGGCTCGCACGGACGACATCATCAATGTCGCCGGTCACCGCCTTTCAACCGGCGCTATGGAAGAAGTCATCGCAGCACATCAAGACATTGCCGAGTGCGCTGTCGTGGGAGCGGCAGACGCGCTCAAGGGGCAATTGCCTATCGGTTTCTTTGTCCAAAACGATGGTGCAAGCCGAGACCCCGTCGAGTTGGAGCGAGAACTCGTTTCTCTTGTCAGAGAAAAAATCGGCGCGGTCGCGGCCTTTAAGACCGCGATGGAAGTCGAGCGTCTGCCGAAAACACGATCAGGCAAGGTTTTGCGAGGAACCATGCAGAAACTTGCCGACAACGAGGCGTTCAAAATGCCGGCTGCGATCGATGACCCAGCCATCCTGGACGAAATTTCAAGTGTCCTTGCCAATCGCGGATACAGAAAGGCTTCTAAATGATTGAGCGGCTTCATACAGGCACGCGCATGAGCAAGATCGTCAAGCACAATGGCGTTGCTTATCTGTGTGGACAGGTCGGTGCTGGCGATACAGTTGCGGACCAAACACGTGACTGCCTGTCCAGAGTTGACGCCCTGCTTGTCGAAGCAGGGTCGGATCGCGAGCACATCCTGCAGGCCATCGTCTGGCTCGCTGATATGGCCGATTTCCCAGAAATGAATGCGGTCTGGGACCAATGGGTGCCGGAAGGCCACGCGCCTGCACGCGCGTGCGGAGAAGCGCGTCTTGCCAGGGATGTATTGAAAGTCGAGATCATCGTGACCGCCGCCATCAAGGAGGAAACGTAAAATGGAAATACCTGCCGTCGAACTCCGACATGTGAATAAGTATTACGGAAGTTTCCACGCCTTGAAAGACATCGAGCTGTCGGTCACCAAAGGCGAAAAAATTGTTGTTTGCGGTCCGTCCGGCTCAGGCAAATCGACCATGATCAGAACAATCAATCAGCTTGAAGAGCACCAATCGGGAGAAATCCTGATCCATGGCGACGAGATATACGCCGACGCACACAACATCGAATTGCTTCGCCGTGACGTCGGCATGGTTTTTCAGCATTTTAATCTGTTTCCGCACATGACCATTCTCGAAAACTGTACGCTGGCTCCGGTGCTTGCGCGCAAAGAAAGTCAAGCCGAGGCAGAAACGCATGCCATGCAGTATCTTGAAAAGGTTCGGATTGCGGATCAGGTTCAAAAGTATCCTGGTCAGCTGTCCGGAGGGCAACAGCAACGTGTTGCTATTGCAAGAGCACTTTGCATGAAGCCAGACATTCTCTTGTTCGACGAACCGACCTCGGCTCTCGATCCTGAAATGATCGGCGAAGTTCTGGATGTCATGGAAACTCTTGCAAAAGAAGGCATGACCATGATCTGCGTAACCCACGAAATGGGCTTTGCAAAACGTGTCGCAGACCGAGTGATCTTCATGGATGCAGGGCAAATCGTCGAAGAAGCCGATCCGATTTCATTCTTCGAGAACCCCACAAATCCGAGAACGAAACTGTTTCTGGAGCAAGTGCTGACCCACTAGCTCTTTTGGTATCTTCCTCCCCAACCGGAAGCTGCTTATTTTTGCAGCCAACTGAAACCCGGCCTCTCGGCCGGGTTCTTTTTTGTCAAGCGTCAGCAAAGCAGGCCGAGAAACCGGAGCAATGAATACCCGACGCTTGTGCGCCGGGCATTCAATCAAAGTTTCTACTTCTTCAGCGACGCAATGAAAGTGTCGACTTCACCAAGTGAGAGGTATTCCACCTCGTCAGTACCACTGTCGGTGAACTTCCAGATAACGGCCGGAGCGGAAACGTCGCCATTTGCGTCGAACCGCACGTCGCCGGTTGCCCCCTGATATTTCACCGTTCCGCCGCCTGCTAGCGTTTCCTTCGCCGTCGTAAAGCCTGCAACATCTGCCGTTACCGGCGCGCCATCCGGGTCAGTGACCTTGGCAACGGCTGCAGCAATATCAGCACCCGATGCATTGGCACCAGCTGCTTCCATTGCAAGAAGCGCGATCATTGCGGCATCAAAACTGTTTGCAAGCCCTGGCCCGTTCGGTTCGGAACCAAACTTTTCGACATAAGCAGCCTTAAAAGCATCTGCGCTGGCGACACGCGGTGATGCGGTGTCTGTGCCCAGTGCGTTTTCAAGATACTGAAGCCCGACATTGTCCCTGAATTCATCCGATTTCAGAGAGTTCGCCAGGATCATGTTTTGAGTTCCGCCAAGTGAAATCCACTCACGAACCGCCGAAGTTCCTTCGTTCGGATAGAGCGCCAGGTAGATGGCATCAGGCGAACCACCCAGAGCTTCCGTAACTTCAGCACGATAGGAGGGTTGGGCGTCATTGATCGCCACAGACCCTGTGACATCGATACCGGCTGCAGCGAAATCGGCGGCGATCAAACGCGCCATATCCTGTCCCCAGTCGTCGTTCTTATAAAGAATGGCGACTGACTTATAGCCTTTATCGGCAGCAACTTTTGCACCCATGGCGGACTGAACCGCGGTCGTCGCAAATGTCCGAAACCAAAGGCCATTGGTCTTGCCTTCTTCCGACAATTTGGTGAAGGCAGTGGAGGAAGAACAACAGGACATTTGCATAACGCCACCAGGGGCCGTCACGGACGTCAGAATAGGCATGGAGACACCAGACGAGACCGCGCCAAGCAATACATTCACACCCTCAAGATCGACAAGCGCCTTGGCAGCGTCCACGCCGACTTTCGGGTCGACCTGGGTGTCACGCAACACCATTTCGATTTTGCAGCCGGCCGCACCGCCGGCTTCGTTGACCTGGTCGACCGCAAATTGTGCCACCTCGGCTATGGGACGACCCCAATCCACCGAAGTTGGCAGCACTGCTCCGACCTTTGTCGTACAGTCCTGTGCTTGAGCGCTGACACTCAGACCCGACATGCCGGCCGCGAAGGCCGCTAATGTTAGTAGCTTTTTCATGTGAACCCCTCTGCTTGTGTCTTTTCCCGGTTCTGACCGGGTTGAGAAACGACCAGCCGCTCGGGGAAGAGACCTTGAGGTCTCCAGAGCAGCATGCCGACGATAACCAGACCGATCAGCACAAACTGGATTGATCCGGTGTAAAGCTGTGCTTCAACAGGTGCGAAGCGCGACAACGCCCAACCCGAAAACGTCCAAGCGCCCCAAATTAAGAACGCTCCTGCCAATGCGCCTTTGGTGTTTCCTGCACCACCCACGATAAGCATTGCCCAAATCTGGAAAGTCAGAATGGGGAGAACATCTTGCGGACTGACGAAGGCGTAAAAGGTGGCATAGAGCCCACCGGATAGACCTATGATCACCGACCCGGTCACAAATGAAATCAAACGGATACGATCCGGTGCCTTGCCAAGTGATCTGGCGGCGGTTTCATCTTCCCGGATTGCGCGCAACAACCGGCCGAAGGGTGATACGGTCAACCGTTCCAAGAACACATAGACCAGCAAGAGTGTGACAAGCACGCCAGCCAGAAACACCACATTGTAGGTAAAACCATCACCAAGCAGTGCTCTCAAGGGGCGCTCGAAACCACGTATGCCCTGCGCCCCGCCTGTGATCGTGGTCGCATTTCTCATCACGTTTTCAAATGCGACCGCCACCCCGAAGGTCGCAATCGCCAGATAGTCGTGGCGCAGTCGTAATGTCAGTTTGCCGACGACCCAGGCAAGAACACCAGCGGCAAGCATGCCCCCAGCCAAGGCGAGCGGATAGCTGAGGCCGAAACCGCCGAAATGACCATCTTGCGGCGGACCACCAAGCATGAGCGTCGCATATGCACCTGCACCGAAAGAAGCCACCACACCGCCGTTGAACAGTCCCGTGTTGCCCCATTGCAGGTTCAGGCCCATGACCGCGATGCCCAATATGGCAGCCACTGTTGTGAAAAACACAAGATAGGAAACGACACCGATCACGCGCGGGCCTCCCCAAAGAGACCATTTGGCCGGATCAGTAGGACCAGCAATATCATCAGGAACGGAACTGATGGGCTGTACCCCGAAGGAAGTATGACGAGCGCAACGTTTGATGCGACACCGACGATAAACCCGCCAAGTACCGCGCCATAAACACTGCCGATGCCGCCAACGATTGTTGCAGCAAAAATCGGCAGCACCAGATCGCGCCCCATCACTGGCGTGATTTGATAACTGAGACCGTAGAAAACCCCTGCGATCGCTCCAAGCGAACCGCCAATCAGCCAAACCGCAACGATCATACGTTTCAAGTTCACGCCGTGCACTTGAGCAAGGCTTGGATTCTCGGCTATGGCGCGCAAGGCGAAGCCGAACCTTGTTCTCGACAGAACCAGATAAAGCGCAAACATGATGAGCAGCGCCGCGATCAGGACGAAGACCTGATCGGGTTTCACCAACAACAACGGATCGCGTGAAATCACCATTGCGAACGCTATGTCACGTGAATAGAGCTCGCTGGACAGTCCGAAAATCAATCCGATGACGTTTCGAATTACAAGCGACATGCCAAAGGACGCGAACACCATCGAGAGTTCACCACCCTTCTCTCGAACGCGTCTGAATACAAGACGGTCTATGGCAACAGCACTCAACCCAGTCAGCGCCATCGAGATAAGGATCGATAGAGCCAGCGCCGCCGTCATCGAAAGAGGACCGATTTTGGCGGATAACACAGGCGAAAGACTTTCGAAAAGCTTGTCGAAAACAAGTGCACAGTAAGCGCCGATCGACAGCAACTCTGCGTGAGAAAAATTCGCAAAGCGCAAGATATGCATGACCATGGTCAGGCCGATTGCGCCCAGGGAAAGAAATGAGCCCACCAGGATACCGTCGACAAGATGCTGGATCATGCCGCCCCTCTCCTTTCACCGCCAAGATAGATCCGTCCGAGAGCCGGATCTTCAAGGAGGTCTTCTGCAGGCCCGTCTATCTGGTTTCGACCTTCCGCCAAAACGTAGCAATGATCTCCACGTTTTAGTGCCTGTTTCACATTCTGTTCGACCAACAAGACAGAAACACCTTGTTGGGTCAGTCCTTTAACGTGGTCCAACACCTCTTCGGAAGCCTTGGGAGACAAGCCAGCGGATGGCTCATCCATGAGGATCAAACGAGGTTCAACGGCAAGCGCCATTGCAACCGCCAGAAACTGTCGCTGGCCACCGGAAAGTGAACCCGCCTTTTCGCGCCTCTTTTCCTTGAGTACAGGGAAGCGATCGAACAACACTTCAACTCTGTCCAATGGATCCTTTTGCACTGAAAGAGCGACCTCAAGGTTCTGCTGGATGGTCATGGTTCGAAAGACGTTGTCCGTCTGCGGCACATAGGCGATGCCGTTTCGGGTGAGCAGATCCGGCGACAAACCAGTAACATCCCTGCCCTCGAAGCGGATTTTTCCTGTGTCCACGTTCAGCAGACCGGCAACCGCTTTGATCAGGGTCGACTTTCCTGCACCATTGGGTCCAATGATTACGGTCAACTTGCCGTGGTTGGCGAGAAGAGACACTTCCCGAAGTATCGGCAAATCCGGGACGTAACCCGCGGTCACAGCGGTTATTTCCAGGAGGGCCTCAGGCATCGACCGGTGCTCCCAGATAGGCATCGAGCAGCAAAGGATTGGACTGTGCCTCGGAAGATGTCCCCTGGAAAACGACGCGGCCTTCGGCCATGGCCACAACGGGATCGCAGTGCCGCATAACGAAATCCATGTCGTGCTCAATGATGAGAAAGGTCTTGCCGCCGCGGTTCAGCTCTTCGATCTTCTCAATCAGCGTCTCTGTCAGCACCGGATTGACGCCAGCTGCGGGCTCATCCAGCAGGATCACCTTGGGGTCGCCCATCAACACCCGCGCGAGTTCAAGAAGTTTCATCTGACCACCAGAGATCTTCCCTGCCGGTTGATCCGCCAGGTGACGAAGTGTCAGAAAATCCAATACTTCCAGCGCTTTTCTTCGAATGCGCTGCTCCTGGTCCCCGATACGGCCACGGGAGAAAACCGCTCCCCAAAGCGTCTCACCTGTCTGGCCTGTTGGTGCAAGCATGACATTTTCCAAAACGCTCATACGCTTGAAGGGTCTGGGAATCTGAAATGTGCGCCCAAGGCCTAATTCAAACCGTTGATCGGGGTGCAAGCCGGTAACATCATTCCCGAACAACTTGATAGAACCCGTTGTCGGGGACAATTCTCCGGCGACCACATTGAACAGTGTCGACTTCCCGGCACCGTTGGGACCGATCAATCCCGTGATGGACCCGGTCTCAATTTCAATCGTAACGTTGTCAACTGCCTTGAATTCACCGAAGGAGCGACTGATACCGGAAAGGCTTAGAATAGCTTCAGCCATTTGCTGCACCCATCACAGCGTCGTCCGGACGATGATTGAGATTGTACTTCATGATACGACCGTGCCGTCCATTTCGGTCGCGCTCGAGGGCAAATACCGGACCCTGTGGTCCTGGTGCTCGCGCAAGAAAATCCGAGATTCTCTTTAAATCACCGTCATCCAGTTCAAATCGGAACACATCAAGGGTTTGCGGCAAATGCCGTGCATATCTGGCGCCAACAATTGCGGCCGCGACCTGGGGCTGTTGGAGAACCCACCGCGTGGCAACGGAACTGAGAGTCGTGTCATGGCGCTCACCGATCTCCTTGAGCAAGGCAAGAAGCTCCTGAAAAGTCGCCCAGGATCCGAACTCGTCAATTATCAGGCGATATTTGACCAAGGATCTGTTTTCAAATGAGAAACCGGGGTCTGGCACACCAAGCCACCTATCGGTCAGAAATCCGCCGGCCAATGTTCCGTAACACAAGAGTTTAATATCGTGTGCGGCGCACCAGGGCACCAGGTCGACAGAAGGGCGACGGTCAAGCAGAGAATACTGGACCTGTGTCGACACAAGATCGATACCAGCGTCGAGGTAGGGAACCGTTTCCTCAACATCCCAGTTGGTGACGCCGAGATGAGCGATCTTGCCCTTCTCCTGGCAGCGTTTCAAAACCTCCATCGCCTGTACAGGCGACCCGAGGCTCCTGTCCCACCAATAGAATTGCACCAAATGCAGCCGTTCTATTTGCAGTCGTTGGAGTGACCGGTCCACGATTGCTTCGATCTCGTGGGAGGCAAGACCTGCCAGTCTTTCAAGATCGGGAACCAACTTCGTATGCACCTGGACAAGATCGGCAACAGCAGACCCACGCCGCCGACGCACATCGGCAATGAAACTCCCAATCATTTCTTCTACGCCGGTATAGATATCCGCGCAGTCGAAGCTGGTTATGCCATTGTCGAGAAAAGCTTCCATGTCTGCGACCGCCGAAGCCGTGACAACGGGTCCGTGATCTCCAGCAAGTTGCCACCCGCCTTTGATAACCCTCGAGATGGAATAGCCTGGGCGAAGCTCGGCAGTTTCGACCGTCATTTTCCCTGGTCCTTCTGCCAATACGGCGTTCCGCGGCTGTCCGGCAATCCCGTGGTGCCGGAATGACTGAACCATCTTCTTTCCGTCCGAGTGATCCGAAATCGGCCGCCACAATGGGGGTCAGGACAAGCCACCTCTGCGTCAGTGCTCATCCAATCGTTGTCATCAGTCTCACGTTGCTTGGCTGGAAGCAGAGGGAGGACAGCGGCAAGTGCGTACATGGACACACGCTGGCCTTCTGAGAACACAAGCGCCTCTCCCTCAACGCTGAAACTTTCGCCCTCAATGTGGCGACAAACAGGCGTACGGCCATCGAGCACTGTTTCGACTTTCAGGTCATAAAGCCAAAATCCAGCCTCACGACCTGTCTTCAATTCGTCTTTGTCAGCGCGTTCGTCCGTCACCGCGCCCCTCACTTTTTTGTTTTGGCACCTTGCGTGTGATCTGTGATATTTTATACCATATCTCAAATTGAAATTGTCAAGGCAAGAAACCCGTCAAGGGTCGAAGGAACAGGGATGAGCCAACCCAAAATCGCGCGGATCGATCAATCGAAGCTGAGAGAAAGCGCCTATGAAGCCTTACATGAGGCCTTCACCCGGGGTGCTTTTGCACCCGGAGAAACGGTGAGCCTTAGAACGCTCGCAGATCAGCTCGGCACATCCATGACACCAGTTCGTGAAGCTGTCCGCCGACTGGTTGCCGAGGGCGCGCTCGTTGATACGCCAAGCCGAACGCTTGAGGTCCCCCCTTTTGACGCGGACAGAATGCGTGAACTCAAATCAGCACGCCTGGCACTGGAAGCGCTTTTGCTGGAAGAAGCAATGGACCGTATCGACGACGTTGCCATCGACACACTTGAACGCATTATTGTTGCTCCCAGATCAGCAGACGACATGCCGGATCTGAAGCAAAACTATGACTTTCATTTCAGTCTATATAGACAATCCGGTTCAAGAGTTATCCTGCCGTTGGTCGAAGCCCTGTGGTTGCAATACGGAGCCTTCCTGAATCTGGTGGTAAAGGAAAAGGCCGCCAACGAGATACCTGAACACATTCATCACGAAGAGATCATTGCCGCCTTGCGAAAAAATGACCGCAAGGCAGCTCAAAAGGCCCTCGCCCTGGATATCGAACGAAGCTTCAAATTGCTGCTTCCGGAAACCTGAAAGAATTTCAATGACCGCTGCGCCCCTGCGCCATGCCATTTCAAGTGAACTGGAAATCAGCCGACTTGTGACAGGTTTGTGGCAAGTTGCCGATATCGAAAAGACCGGTGACCTGCTTGACCCGGACAAGGCAGCTGACCACCTTGAGACCTATTTCAACGCCGGTTTTTCGACGTTTGACATGGCCGATCATTACGGCAGTGCAGAACTCATTGCGGGCCGCCTGCTCACTCGCCATCAAGACGCTCGCAAACCGCAGATTTGTACAAAATGGTGCCCGGAACCCGGCCCAATGACCCCGGAAATCGTTCGTGCTGGCGTTCAGGAACGGCTGGATCGGCTTGGAACCGATTGTATCGATCTGTTGCAGTTTCACTGGTGGAGCTTTGAACACCCAGCATGGCTCGACGCGCTTCATGAAATGACCAGGCTAAGAGAAGAAGGCTTGATTAAAGCCCTTGGCGTCACAAATTTCGACGCTGCGCATTTGCGACTTGCTCTTGCTGACGGCATCCCTCTTGCGACAAATCAGGTTTCCTTCTCGATGGTCGATCGCCGTGCGCTGGGCCAACTTTCAGACCTTTGTGCCTCTTTCAATGTAAGCCTTCTGGCCTATGGCACCTTGTGTGGCGGCTTCCTGTCCGATCGCTGGCTTGGCCAGCCAGAACCATTGGATCTGACGGACTGGTCGAAGATGAAATACAAACGGTTCATCGACGCCACCGGGGGGTGGGCCGGATTCCAGAACATTCTTGAGGCAGCTTCAGAAGTTGCAACAAAACACCAAGTTTCATTGGCAAATGTCGCGACACGCTGGGTACTGGAACAGGCCGCGGTTGCAGGCGTCATCGTTGGTGCTCGCCTTGGTGAGAGCGAACACATTACCGACAATGCCAAACTGTTTTCCTTCGCGCTGGAAACAGAAGACCGGGAACGTCTCGACCAAGCGTTCAAAACCACTCACGAAGTTCCCGGCGATTGTGGTGATGAATACAGACGGCCACCATTTTTAACGGCGTCAGGAGACTTGAGCCATCACCTGGCGGAAATGCCCTTGGCACATAGTGCCGTGCCTGTGGATCATAGACCCGGCGCAACCCGCGTTTTAACCGGATCGGACTGGGAAGAAATCGCCGGTTACTGTCGTGCCCACAGGATCGGTGACCGGATCCTGGTTTCTGGCACCACAGCTGTTGCAGGCTTGTCTCGCGCAGTTGCGCCTGGCGATGCGGCGGCTCAAACGACCTATATCCTCGACAAGATACTTGCCGCACTTTCAGCGTTGGGGGCGTCGGCGCAAGATGTTGTCCGCACGCGCATCTACATCGTTGACGAAGACGATGTCCTCGACATTTCGAAAGCACATGGACGTGTGTTTTCCGATATCAAACCTGCAAATACGCTTGTCGTTGTTGCAGGACTTATTGGAGATCACAGGGTTGAAATTGAAGCCGAAGCTTCGCTGGTCGGGTCATCTGCTGTGTCCGACTGATTGCCCTGCAAGCCGACCAAGGACAACGGCGCTCAACAATCCGTTTCCAGAAAGATAGCCGCTGTCAGACCGGCCCGACACACCACAGGCGGCACCGCCACAGGCATGCAGATTGGGAAAAACGGTTCCGTCTGTTCGGAGAACGCGTGCGTTTTCATCCGTTCGCAGACCGCCCTGTGTGTGAAACAATGCGCCGGTGACCCGGACCCCACAAAATGGAGCGGCGAGTTGCTCCGATACGAATTCACGACCGAATTCGTCTTTCCCCCTTGCGGGAAGCGTCGCCATCGTTTTCAAAAACGGTTCGACGGGCAAGCCCAGTTCTTGTGCCAGTCCTTCCAGTGTTTCGCTGACCTTAACCGCACCAACGCCCTCAGCTTGCTTGAAGTCCTCAAACTGCCTGGCAATTGCGGCAATTCGACTGTCAAAAATGGTGAAAGCAATCCCCTCTGGCTGTGCCAGCACCGCACGTGCAGCTTCAGAGTAGCCCTGTGCTTCGTTCCAGAACCGCAAACCATCGCGATTGACCTGGACACCTCCTTGAGCAATCACGGCCCAAGTGATCAAGATTCCATGCGGGTGAGCAACATTGCCATGTCCCTGATAGGCTCCCAGATTGTTTAGTTCAGCACCAATCTCTTGCCCCCAAAGGAGCGCTTCCCCCCGATTGCCGTCGTGGCCAAACCAAAGTCCGCCTTCTATGTCAGGCAGGAGCTGGCGAACCAGGTCCCGATTACCGCCAAAACCATTGCACGCAAGGATCAGTTTTTTGCACCCGATAGTCTCGGCACCGCCATCGGGACGTCTGACCGCAATACCCAGAACATTCCCGTCTTTGCAAAAAAGACGCGCCGCACGACGCTCACAAATAATATCGATATCGCAGCGTTCGCAGGTTGACCTCAAAGCATTGATCAATTCGGCTCCGGATCGCGTCGGCAACCCGTGCATTCGGTGACGACTATGGCCTGGATATTCAAAGTTCGTTATGACCGAGAACGGAAGCTGATACCTGTCGCTGAGCCAGTCTATTGTTGGTCCGGCGTTTTTCGCCAGGCGCTCAACCAATAACTGCTCGTTCTCATGCTTTGCCTTTGCCTGAATGTCCGCAGCAAAGAGCGTCGCATCATCCTCAATACCTTGTGCCGTCTGAAGCTTGGTGCCAGCAGCGGGAATGAGTCCTGCAGAAAGCGCAGTTGACCCACTGGGTACAGCGTCTGCTTCAACAACCAATACTGATTGCCCAGTTTCATGTGCCGCGAGAGCGGCAACCAACCCGGCAGCGCCTGCACCGACAATCAAGGTCTCGCAATCTAGATCGAATGCGTCAGGCGGTGCGGCGACATCAACTGTCATTTCGGTCATAGGCAACGCCTTTGGCAAGCATGTCAGCTGTGCCGATCACGTCATTCAACCCGTTGAAATCGAACATTTTGTCCGCAAAGGGCCGGTTACTGCCGTTCTGACGAAGGCTTTCATAGTACTCAACCGCCGTCCGTCCAATCGCGCGTACGATCCCGCCTGGGAATATGACGATCGAATATCCTTGTTCTTCCAGATCGTCAGCTCCGGTGATCGGCGTTGCTCCACCTTCCACCATATTGGCAAGCAAGGGAACGCGAGGGGCAAATATCTGTGCGATCTCTGTGAGCTGTGCCCGCGATTGCGGAGCCTCGATGAAAAGCACATCAGCACCGGCTTCAAGGTATGCGTCAGCGCGATCTATCGCAGCCTGAAAGCCTTCAACCGCAATTGCATCAGTGCGTGCAATGATCAGCGTGTCTTCAGAGTTGCGGGCATCTGCCATTGCTCTGACCTTACCCGCCATCTCATCGGCTGGTATCAGGGACTTGTCTGCCAGATGTCCACATCGCTTCGGGTAGGTTTGGTCTTCCACCTGCAGTGCGGACGCCCCTGCTCGCTCATATAGGCGCATGGTGCGCTGTGCGTTCAGCGCATTTCCGAACCCGGTATCTGCATCGATAATCACCGGCAATTCAGTTCGGTCCGCGATCAACGCCATCGTGTCAGCCATTTCGGTGACTGCTGTCAGACCGATGTCCGGTCGGCCAAGACGAGTATAGGAAACAGCTGCGCCACTCAAATAAAGCGCTTCAAACCCGGCGGCTGCAGCCAGGGACGCCGTGAGGCCGTCATAGACACCAGGGGCAACCAGAATGTTGCTTTGCTGAAGACGAGATTTAAGGCTCATGCGGCTGCCTCCAACCAGGCTGACGCATCTCTGCAGCTCATCTGGTGAGTGACCGTTGCAAGCGACAGG
Organism: Labrenzia sp. THAF82; assembly: GCF_009363435.1. GTDB lineage: Bacteria > Pseudomonadota > Alphaproteobacteria > Rhizobiales > Stappiaceae > Roseibium > Roseibium porphyridii. The sequence goes on from NZ_CP045354.1 coordinate 3,762,182, forward strand.
AGTGTTGCCTGGTGCACATCATCCTTGAATGCCGCACTGCCATCGGTCAGGAGCATCGTGTCGATGTTACGCAAGTGTGCGTCTCGCAAAGTGGACGCAACGCCGCCGTTGGTCACGATGCCACCGACAATAAGGTTATCGATACCGACAGCTCTCATGATGTACTCAAGCCTGGTTTGATAGAATGCCGAATAGGCCACCTTCTCCACTACGAAATCCGCCGGGAAAAGTTCGTCTACCAGCGTGTTGCCGAAACTCCCCGGTGCAAAGTCTCCCTTGCCGAGAAAGGGGCGCAGTTTCTTCAAGTGAGGCGCGATGAGCGGTTCCCCGCGCGCATCGGGTACTAGAGTAAACTGCGCCGAGATATAGTGACCTCCACGATCCCGCAAAGTTTTTACCAAAGGTGCAATGCGTTTCGGAAGTGCAGCTATTGAATCTGCGCGCTGTCCTGCCCGACCGTAGGCTCCTTCTGGATGAAGAAAGTCGTTCTGCAGATCAATCGTCAGGAGTGCCGTCCTGGCCAGATCCCAGTTTGTCGGCTCATTCACGATGGGACCTCCGTGGGTTCGATAATGGTGTTTCCAAAAGCATCGACGCGTGCCTGAAGATTTGGCTCAACCAGAACCGTTGTGTCGGGCTGTTCCAATATGGCCGGTCCTTGGATCACGGCACCAACTGGAAGCGTTAGTCGGTCGTAAATCAACGTGTCATGCCAAGTGTCATCGAAATGAACCTGCCGGCTGTTTTTCGGAGAGACAGCACCTTCAACGGCTGGCGCGAGCGTTTTCAAGTCAAATTTGGGGCGTTTGCCGGTGACTGCGCTCCGCAAATTAAGAATCCGGCGAATACCGTTCTTCAACAGCCTTCCAAACGTGCCTTCATAGACCCGATCGAAGGCGACCTCGATTTCAGATCGAGTTGGTGGAAAAACCACTCCGTCTTTAACCTGAATGTCCAGTGGCACGGAGACAGTGTGTGTCTGCCCAACATAAGCCATATCCAGCTCAAAGCTGTACTCGCGTGCTTCGAAGTTGGTGCGTGCCGCATCTAACATTGCCTGTCCACGATCGGAATGCGCCTGCATGAACTGACCAAGAGCTTCCTCGTCCAGCGCTGAAACCAGAGAGTTGATCGTTTGAACAAAGTCCTGGCGCATATCCGCAATGACGCACCCCATGGCCGATGTCACACCTGGATATCGGGGCACGATAGCTTTGGCGATCCCGACATCGGCAAGCATTGCGCCTGCATGCAACGCCCCGCCACCACCAAATGGCATAAATGCGAAGTGTTTCGGATCGAAACCTCGCTCGATGGACACCAACCGGATGGCGCCAGCCATGCGCGAATTGGCAACGCGAAGAATTGCTTCGGCAGCCGCTAGTGTTTCAAGCCCAAGAGGCTCGCCGACATGTTTGTCGATAGCCTTTGCCGCAGCATCTACATCAAGCCTGGCAAGCTTGCCGCCAATTGGATTTTCAGGGTCGATCCGACCAAGAACGACGTTCGCATCGGTTACCGTGGGCCGCGTGTTGCCCAAACCATAGGCCACCGGCCCTGGATCAGAACCTGCGCTTTCCGGTCCGATATTGAGGAGCCCTCCCTTATCAACCCAGGCAATCGACCCGCCACCAGCCCCGATCGTCGTAATTTCGATCATCGGTGTACGAACAACCATCCCGAAATCAATGGAAGTTTGCGGTGACAGCATTGAGTGACCTTGAGAGATCAGGGACACATCAAAACTGGTTCCGCCCATATCTCCCGTAATGACATTGTCGAAGCCAGCTGAAGACGCAATGTAACCGGCTGCGATCACTCCGGCAGCTGGACCTGACAAAGCAGTGCGTACCGGCAAACGGCACGCAGTATCCACTGCCATGACCCCGCCGTTGGATTGCACAATCATGAATTCGCCGTCGAAACCGCCCAACTTGAGCGCACCCTCCAGACGATCCAGATACCCGGAAACTTCGGGCTGCAGGTAGGCATTCAGGGCTGTTGTGGAAAATCGCTCGAATTCACGGATTTCCGGCAGGATCTCCGAAGACGCCGAGACATGAGGGTTCGGCCAGATCTCGCGCACGACATTGACTGCAGCCGTTTCGTTTTGTGGATTTGCATATGAGTTGGCAAACAAGATCGCAACCGCTTCGCAGCCTTGCTCTTTCAATTGTTTGGCAGCGGCCCTAACAGCCTCAAGATCGACCGGAGTGCGGATTGAACCGTCGGCAAGCGTCCTTTCAGGAACTTCCAGACGATTGCGCCGATCCACGACCGGTTCGAAATCTCCGCGTAAGCCCCAGGTACGGGGCCGGTCTCGGCGACGCATTTCCAGAACATCTCGCAGACCTTCGGTACAAATGACGCCTGTGGTTGCACCCTTGCGCTCGAGCAAGGCGTTTGTTCCTGCTGTTGTTCCGTGAACCACGACAGATATCCCGGCAAGGTCAGAAACCTGTCGGGCGATACCATCCAGAAATCCGCCTGACTGATCTGGACGGGTTGTCGGCACCTTAGCAACGGACGCACTGCCATCCGTTTCGTTCAAAACAAAGACGTCCGTGAAAGTGCCGCCGACATCGACGCCAATCATGCGCACACTCATTGGGAGACCTCCCGCCAGGCAACTCCGTATAGGCGGTCTGCTGTAGCTGGGTTCACAAGGCCTCGGGCAACATCACGGGCAACATCTTCAGCAACGCGCTCCTCGGCTTTTCCGTAACCACCGCCGCCAGGTGTTTCCAGACGCACGCCCTGACCCTGGCGCAATTTGATACCCCGCATTTTGGATGCTAGTGGCGGTGTTTCCCAACCGTGATCCTGTTCGAAGGAAAACCTGTTCATCGCACCGTCTTGTCCATCCGCAATCCCCTTGGGCGCGAAACGCCCCCGCTCGCCAAACAGGAATGCTTCCGCTCCGTTTTCCTCCAGCACCTCTATCTCGTAGACTGCCCCCATCCCTCCTCTGTGCTTGCCGGCTCCTGAGCTGTCAGATCTTAGCGCCCACTTTCGAAACATCACCGGATAGGCGGCCTCAAGGATTTCCATCGGTGGAATGGTCGCGGTTGAAATCGGTGCATTGCCGTGATTGAGACCATCGCTTTCCGGCGACCCGCCATGTCCACCTCCATAGAAGCTGAACATCACCCAAGGCTGGCCATTGCTTCTCTTTCCGGCGATAGACAAAGCATTGATGGTGCCATAGGCGTTTGCGACAACACGGTCGGGAGCTGCCTTTGCAAAGGCTGAAAAAATGACGTCAATCATTCTAAGGATTGTTTCGGTATAGCCACCGGTCGGGGCCGGAAACTCGGCTGAGAGCAACGACCCTTCAGGCACGATCACATCGATGGGCCGCATGACGCCAGCGTTTGCCGGCAGGGTCGGAAAGATGTGTTTAATCGCGACATAGGCAGTCGCAACAGTGGTTGGCAGCGCGATATTCACCGGCCCTGCGCATTGATCCGCCGAACCGGAAAAGTCGAGCGTCATTTTGTCGTCGCTGATCTGAAGCGCTACGCGAATGGCCAGTGGCTCATCCGTTATGCCATCATTGTCGAGATAGTCTTCCGCTTCCCAGCGTCCGTTTGGCAGTTCCTTCAATTCAGACCGCATCAGAGCTTCAGCGCGATGACCCAAGGAATCTAGCGCCGACCCAACTGTTTCAGCACCATACTCCTCCATCAACTCATCCATTCGCTTTGTGCCGAGGTCCAGCGCACTCAGCTGCCCGTTCAAATCTCCCATTGCGGATTGCGGTAGCCGGGTGTTGCGAAGAAGGATGTCTATGATGTCCTGGTTGATGACACCAGCACGGGCAAGCCGCACCGGTGGAAGCACAAAAGCTTCTTGAAATACCTCAGTGGCAGCAGGGTTGTAGTTGCCAGGCACGGCCCCTCCGACATCATGCCAATGCCCGACCGAAGCAAGATAACAAAACAATTCACCGTCCCGGAAATACGGCCGGACGAGACGCATATCAGACAGGTGCGTTCCGCCAATATGCGCGTCATTGAAGATGAAAATATCCCCGTCCTGCAAGTCTCCCTCGGAGGCTGCCTTTTCGATGACCGCCTTGACTGCGAAGGCCATCACGCCAACGAAAATCGGTAGACCCGACTTGCCTTGAACCAGTGTGTCTCCAGTATCGGCATGGTAGAGACCATGGCTGGCATCATGTGCCTCGGCAATTATCGGGTTGAAAGCCGCCCGGAACAGCGTTGCGTCCATTTCATCCGCAATCTGTTCCATGCGCCCCGCCAAAACCGACAAGGTGATGGGGTCAATATCGCTCATAAACCTGCCTTTACTTCAGCAATGTCATTCCAAACGTCCTGGCGGCTGATTTTGCCCTTCACCAGTTCGAATCGATCGATAAAACGGATGTTTTCAAATGGCGTTCCGTCGAGCCATTCGCCCGACAGCGTGCCCCGGCAATAAACCAGAACTTCAGGCCCGGAACTCTGCATGACATCGAAACCCAAGTAAGCTTTCTTGACAAAGCGGTAGCGCTGCGTCGCCCACTTGATCAACGTTTCGAGCTCATGCATTGGCTGAGCACCGGGAAAAAACATGGCAAAGTCTTCTGCTAGAAACGCTCGTGCGGCCTCGATTTCACGAGCTTCCATGGTCTTAAGAAAAGCCCTGACTATCTCCCCTGCATCACCAAGGGCCGGCGCTCCTTTGCGCTGTTTGCCACCGCGCGAATAGTTGGCAGCTTTCATTTCGTGGATCATTACTGTGATCGCATCGGGGCTGGCGGGAACGACAAGCCGAACTGCATCGGTCAATGCCGTGTGCAACCGACGCTTTTCATCCGTCCCATAACCTTCCAGGACATGCAGCTCGACAATCGGCATACCGCCTCCGTGACAAATTTGTACTATTTATAATACAGATTATTCTCTCTTGTTAATACAGAAATTTTGTATTCCAACATACAGAAGCTTGATCTTTTTAAAACCTGCTGTCACATTGAACGCGTTGCAAAGAGGACTTTACGGCGTGAATAAACCTGAAAAATCATTGCTTCCAGATGGAGCCAAGGCACGTCAGGTTTACCTCTCCCTGCGCGACCAAATCGCCGACGGCCGTCTTGAAGACGGTGAAAACCTGCCGCCCGAACAAAAGCTTGCTGAGATATATGCCGTATCTCGGGTAACTGTTCGAAGAGCACTCGATGCGTTAGCAGCAGCAGGCCTGATTGTCCGGCGGGCCGGCAGCGGAACAACGGTCAGCACGTCCGGCAAATCGGGAAAGCCGATGGCCATGAACCTGGCAACGCTGATGCCGCAGCTTGTCGAAATGGGGCAATCCACTACGGCGCGCCTGTTGTCTTTTTCATATGGTGCCGCACCGGAATTCGTCGCGAACGCTCTTAGATTGGACCCAAAGGAACAGGTTCAAATAGCAACTCGCGTACGTAGCGCGGACGAGATCCCCTTCTCTCACCTTACGACATATGTGCCGGCCACGATTGCTAGCAACTATTCAGAAAACGATCTTGCCACAACGCCTTTATTCAAACTTCTCGAGTTGAGCGGTGTCCACATCAAGGACGCCCACCAATCTGTGTCGGCAACATTGGCCGGACCCGAGGTTGCCGAGGCACTGGGCATTGCGGTTGGATCGGCTTTGCTATCGCTCCGCCGGGTCGTGCGCGACGTAAATGACAATGGAGTTGAGTTTCTCTCAGGTCTCTACCGCCCGGATATGTTTCGACTTGAAATGCCTCTCACCCGCGTTGGAGAGGAAAGTGCGCGCCATTGGGAACCGGCAATCGGCAAACCATCCGGTGAACAAGCATGACGTTGCCGCGCACGCTTTTAGACAGGCTTTGGGCCACGCATGAAATCGTCTTGCGAGAGGACGGCGCTTCGCTCCTGTGGGTTGATAGGCACCTTGTCCACGAGGGTTCCCATCATGCCTTCAATAAGCTTCGGGTTCGTGAGATTGCTGTTGCCGAACCGGACCTGACATTCGCAGTTGTAGATCACTACGCGCCAACACGTGACCGCCAACGGATATCAAGCCCTCAGATTCAGTACATGATCGAGACACTGCGAAAAAACGCAGGCCGACACTGTTTGAAATTGTTTGACATCGACGATCCACGTCAAGGCATTGTGCACGTCGTTGGACCTGAACAGGGACTGACCCTGCCCGGCCTTCTGATCAATTGTGGCGATAGCCATACGTCCACGCACGGGGCATTCGGTGCGCTCGCATTCGGCATCGGAGCAACTGAAGTCGCTCACGTACTTGCCACGCAAACGATTTGGCAAAAGAAGCCTGCTGTGATGCGCATTTGGATTGATGGCCAGCTTGGCCCTGGCGTGAGCGCAAAAGACCTCGCCCTCAACTGGATTGCTGCTCTTGGTGCGGACGGTGCGCGTGGTCACGCGATCGAATATGGTGGCAGCGCCATTCGCGACCTGACAATGGAAGGGCGCATGACCCTATGCAACCTCTCCATTGAGGGAGGCGCAAGGCTCGGTCTGATCGCACCAGACCAGACAACATTCGATTATGTTGAAGGACGGCCTTTCGCGCCTACCGGCGCAGAATGGGAAGCGGCTGTTGAGGCCTGGAGCGAGCTCCGCTCCGATGACGACGCTCATTTTGACAAAGAAGTCCATCTGAGCGGCGATGACATAGCACCGACAGTCACCTGGGGTACCAGTCCGGACCAAGCTATTCCCGTGACAGCGGCGATACCGGATCCGAAATCGCTTGTGAACGGCAAGGCACAGTCTGTCGAAGATGCGCTTGACTACATGCAGCTGTCTGCAGGTCGCCCGATCGAGGGCACGCCGATCGATCAGGTTTTTGTTGGCTCCTGCACAAATGGGCGCATTGAGGATTTGCGCATTGCAGCTGCCGTCCTTGCAGGTCGAACAGCCAAGGTGCCAGGGCTCATCTCTCCAGGGTCTGCACAGGTCAAGACACAAGCGGAACAGGAAGGCCTGGACAAGGTTTTCATCGACGCCGGACTTGAATGGGCTTCACCTGGATGTTCGATGTGTGTCGGTATGAATGGAGATCTTGTCCAACCTGGCAAAAGGTGTGCTTCGTCCACCAATCGCAACTTTCGCGGACGCCAGGGACCTGGTTCACTGACGCATCTGATGTCGCCTGCAATGGTGGCCGCTGCGGCTGTAACAGGAGAAATCACCGACGTTCGACCACTCTTGAAGGGGCGGTTGATATGACCTCAGGGTGGACGCAACACGAAGGCCACGCGATTGTTTTGCCGGCTCACAATGTCGATACGGACCAGTTGATTCCATCCAGGTTCATGTCGACACCGCGCGATGAAGGCTATGGTAAGTTCCTGCTGCATGATCTTCGCCGGGATGCCGATGGCAACGAACACCCACATTTCCCGCTGAACCGTTTCCGAAACGCCAGCATACTTGTTGCCGGGCGCAACTTTGGCAGTGGGTCGTCCCGCGAGGCTGCTGTTTACGCTTTGGTTGATGCCGGAATCCGAGCGGTATTCGCACCGAGTTTTGGTGACATATTCTCTAGCAACGCAATCAACAACGGGATGCTGCCCGCGCAAATATCTCCAGCGGACCACATCACATTAATTGGCTTATTGAATGAGACTTCAATGCGCGCGCAGATTTGCCTGGAGGAAAGTCACATCAGCATTGGTGACTGCAGAATAGGTTTTGAACTCGACCAGACCTGGCGGACAAAACTGATCAATGGCTGGGACGACATTGATCTGACCTTGCAGCGCAGCCAAGACATTAAAAAACATAAGAAAAATCTTGAGCAATCGACGCCGTGGATCCTTCCCACGGCAAATCGACAACGATGTTGAAGCAACCAACAACCTAAGCATCAGGGCATTGCCTGAGAACCAGAGGGATAAGGCATAAAGCCAACCCTAAAGTGGAGTGAGACTATGAAAAGACTAATACTTGCCGGTCTTGTCGCCGGCTCGGCTCTGTTCTCTGCCTCAGCACTGGCGGAAGACAAAATCACAGCAGTTCACGCATTTCCAGAAACGCTGATCTACACCAAAAGCTTCCTGTCCTTCGTGGACAAAGTGAACGAAGCCGGAAAGGGTGTGGTGCAAATTGAAGTCCGTGGGGGTCCTGAGGCCATCGGTATGTTCCAGCAGCCTGACGCGGTTCGCGATGGTATTGTGGACATGGTCTATACGCCTGGTTCGTTTTATGGCGGAGCACTTCCCGAAAAAGATGCCATGGTCGCGTCCAACCTGACCGCAGTCGAAACCCGTGAAAACGGCGGCATTGAGCTTATCGATCAGATCCATCAGGAAAAGATGGGATTGAAGTACCTTGGCTGGTTCGACAGTGGGGTCTGCTACAATCTTTGGACCAGAGACGAGCCAACCTTTGACAAGGACGGCAACCTTGAAGTTGAAGGCCTGAAACTGCGCGGCAACAACGTCTACAATGCGTTCTTTACAAACTACCTCGGCGCACAGGTTATCGATCTCCCAACTGGTGAAGTCTATTCCGCCCTTCAGCGCGGCGTTGTTGATGCAACTGGCTGGACCCAGATCGGTCTCATCGACCTGAAATGGAACGAGTTCCTGAACTATCGCATCGAGCCCTGCTTTTTCTCCACAGACCTTGGCGTCATCGTCAATCTTGAGAAGTGGAACTCTCTTTCCGATGAATCCAAAAAGATCCTTCAGGACGTCGCCATCCAGCACGAAAAGGATAGCGTTGAAGCCCTTCGCGCCAAACGCGATGAAGACTTTGCTGCTCTCGATGCTGCGGGCATGACAGCTATCTCCCTGGAAGGAGAAGCCAAGGCCAATTACCTCGCCGCCGCGCGTGAAAAGACCTGGGAGCGGATGAAGGGCCTGATGGCAGAACAGCCAGGTGGCACCGGAAACTATGACCGGTTGATCGAACTGTTCTACGATCTGAATTCGGCCAAATAAGTGAATAGCAGGCCCGCTTAGCAGCGGGCCTGCTCATCTGGCATCCAGGTTTTTTTTTTATGAGCGGTCTTATTAGGTCTTACAGGTTATTGATCAATGCCATGGCCTTTGTCGCCGGAGCCACGCTTGTTTGGCTGATGGTATCGGTCGTGGTTTCGGTTCTGATGCGCAATCTTGGCCTTCAACCCTTCGCCTGGCTTTTCACCTCTTCTGAATATGGACTGCTCTACATGACCATGCTTGGTGCACCCTGGTTGGTACGCGAAAAGGGGCATGTTCACATTGAGCTGGTCACCTCAATCTTGCCTGAAACGTCCCGCCGTGTTGTCAGTCGGTTGGTCGCATTTGCGTGTGTGGTTGTGTGCATCATTCTAGCCTGGAAGGGGCTGGAACTGTTTTTGAAAAATATTGAACGCGGTGACTATGACACCCGCGCCTATTACTATCCACGATGGCTGCTGACAGTCGCGTTCCCCGTAAGCTTCGGCTTGATGGCAATTGAATTCTTCCGCTTTGTAACGGGCTCCGATCTCATGCACACCGGCGAAGCGGGGATCCACGAATAATGGAATGGTACGAAGCGCTGGCCCTGCTGATCGGGGTAATCGTATTACTCATGGCCATGGGCATGCCGGTTGCGCTGGCGTTTCTCGCCGCGAACATCATCGGCGCCTGGGTGTTCATGGGTGGTGAACGCGGCATCGGGCAGTTGCTCAACAATGGCCTTGGTTCACTGACGAAATTCGCCCTTGTTCCGATCCCTTTGTTTCTGCTTATGGGAGAAATCTTTTTTCATACGGGCCTTGGCGGGCGCATGTTCAATGCGATCGACCGACTGCTGGGTCGCCTTTCCGGCCGGCTGAGCTATGTTACCGTCCTGGGAGGGACGGCTTTCTCGACATTGTCCGGATCGTCGATGGGCTCAACTGCTCTGCTCGGCTCACTTATGGTGCCGGAGATGAACAGGCGTGGATACAAGCCTCACATGAGCATCGGCCCAATCCTGGGAACGGGTGGCCTTGCAATCATCATCCCGCCTTCTGCACTTGCAGTTCTACTGGCCACACTGGCGCAAATTGACGTTGGAGCGTTGCTGATCGCCGGTGTGATACCCGGGTTGATCCTGGCGTTTTTCTATATCGGCACGATCTGGCTTCAAACGCGATTGGATCCGAACGCGGCCCCTGCTTACGACGTTGAACCACTGTCTTTCATGAGTAAGGTCACACTGCTTCTGCGCGAAGTCGTGCCAATGGTTGGCGTTATGGTCGTCATCATCATCTTGATGATCAACGGTTTCGTGACACCTTCCGAAGCGGCCGCCTTCGGCGCGCTCGGCGTGATTATCCTTGCAGCCGTTTTCAGGTGCCTGACTTGGGAGGCGATGCGCAAGTCCGTGACAGGTGCTTTGAAAGTAACGCTGATGGCCTATCTGATTGTTTTTGGATCTGCGACATTCAGCCAGCTTCTCGCCTTTTCCGGTGCTTCGCGCGGATTGGTCAATTGGGCTATTTCCTTTGAGTTGGCACCAATCGCCATGCTTATGGTCATGTTTGCGGTGCTGTTGCTTCTCGGCATGTTCATGGAACAGATTTCCATCATGCTCTTGACCGTGCCGATATTCTTTCCTCTGGCAATGAACCTTGGCTTTGACCCGATATGGTTTGGCCTGATCATGCTGTTGGCGCTTGAGATCAGTTTTACAACACCCCCGTTCGGGCTGTTGCTGTTTGTTATGAAGGGCGTTGCGCCACCTGGAACGAGCATGCGCACGATTTACACATCCGCCTTTCCGTTTATCGGTTGCTCGCTGTTGCTCGTGGTTCTTCTCGTCGTTTTTCCTGAACTCGCACTTTGGTTGCCCGGCCTTTAGACGAGCACCGAGCAACGCTAGTTTGATAGCGTAGCCTGCTGATCTATTTTGTGACGTTAGATGTTCAATACCCAAGGACCCAGCGTGAAACTCGGGCAAGACATGAATGGAGTTTGCTTAAGGGTCGTTGGGTTCCCGATAATCTTGCTTTTGTTCTTTTGCTCAACGGTCATTGCACAAACAGTTAGAGAGTCCGATCTCAAGCCTGTTGATTGGGTTCAACAAGCCGTTGCGGAGGTCTGCGGCAATCCGCAATTGAGCGGCTTGGACATTCAGGAACTTGTGCCGCAAAGCTGGCTGTTGGAAGAAAAACGACAGCCAAACAGCCAATCCCCAGTACGAATAATGATCCGTTTGGCTTTACCGGAAGGCGATGAGCTTCAACTGGAGGCTCGTTTGGTGAATGGGCAAACCCGACAGTTTCGTGCAAGCTACTTTGAAGCAGCGGGCCCTAAGCTGCAGGCTCACTTGCTTGCAATTGCTGACGGCAATTGCGTCATCCAATCAGGGCGCGTAATTCGTCATGGTACGAGCCCATGGATCTTTCTCGATCAGCTGGATGGTGATCTTGAAACACTGAGATGGAGTGAAACGCTTCAGGCACCCTGGCCTTCAGGGTCTGATACCGGTGGTGTGCGGGTTGCACTTGTCGATTCAGGACTGGCCTATGACCTGCCCTTGTTCCGTGAGCGGCTTGCTCGCGATTTAAACGGTGTTCCGCTCGGGTACGATTTTTGGGACCTCGATCCCTGGCCATATGACGGAGACACTTCAAGGGGTGCCTTCTTGCCGATCCGCCACGGCACTGCCGTTGCCTCGATCCTGGCCCGCGAAGCACCTGACGCAACGCTGGTGCCATTTCGGTATCCAAGGCCGGACATGAGCCGTATGGCTGATATCGTACAGAAAGCCGCGGAAGACGGGGTCAGAATTTTGGCTATGCCCCTCGGGAGCAACAATCTGGACGACTGGACAGCCTTTTCCGACTCTATGAAAGACAAGAACATACTTGCCATCGTGTCGGCCGGAAACAACGGGAGAAACATCGACCAGGAGCCAGTTTATCCAGCCGCACTCCCGCTTGAAAACATCATTACCGTTACGTCGGCGGACAACTTTGGGCGTTTGGCGTCCGGTTCAAACTGGGGTCGCAACACCGTCGATATCATGCTGCCAGCCGAGAACCTGACAGTGACAGACTTTCGCGGTGCGTCTGGCGTTACATCCGGGTCGAGCTATGCTGTCCCGAGACTTGCCGCTCTGGCCGCAAGACTGCTCCATAAAGATCCCGGATTGTCGGCCAAAGACCTCAAGGCACAGATACTGTCATTTGCCACACCTTCACCGTTTGAAGCCCGGGACGTTGTGTCTGCCGGGTGGATACCTGATCCGACACTAGACTGAGATCAGCGGCGGGGCGGCGTCGGTGGCGCGTTGTCAATAAACCGCCTTGCTGCCTGTGCCTGTCTTGGGTCCGCCTTCAACAACGCCTGATAGCCCTCCTCAGCCAGTTCCGGTTCATTGCCCCAGACGCCTGACTGAATGGAAAATCTAAGAGCTTGAGGATCATCGGGTGCCAATTCCATCAAACGCCGTGCATGTTCTGTCATATCTTCAAAGCGTCCGGCCAATTGCAGCGACACGAGGAGTGACATTCTTGAGTTGATCGAGTTCGGCACCTGATCGACCGCTTCGCCATGAATGCGAATCGCTTGATCAAAAGCGCCGGTCTGCGCCAGAATCCGCCCCGCTTTCAGCAATTGTCCATGGTTGGAAGATCTTGAGCAGATGTCTGTCACATCAGCCAGAACAGTGTCTTTGACAGATTGAGTGGCTGCACTCTCCATCGCCTCTTCACATGCCACAAAGTCAACGCCCAGGCTTTCGGTCAAACGAATTGCATCCTTATCGTCCCGAAGCACCAGAAGTTCACGAACATCTGCCACTGGAATGGCTTCAAAGCGTCCATCTCCACCACCCACGGCAATTCCGGCCAAAGCACCGTTTTCGGTTACAAGAGCGCCCCCGCTCACACCAGGCTGCATATGAGCGCCAACGTGAAGTCGGCCCAATTGTGCGCTTTTCTCCGGTAAGGCGATGAGATCTCCAGGATCGAAGACCCGCACTTCTCGTCGGGCGATGTCGGCACCGATCACGCGGTATCGGTCTGAGGTGCCTGTTGCAACGTCGAGTTCGGGAATGACGCCCGTATCCGGAAGGTTCTCTACTTCCAGCAGGACAAGATCACCTTGGTAAGAAGAAGGGACCAGCCGGGCTTTCAACGGACCATTCGGAGTGTGAACCGTTGCCTCAATTTGATCCCCGACCACATGCCGATTGGTCACCAAAAGATCTTCAGCGATACGCGTCGCACTGCCGACCGGGTCAAAACTTGAGATCGGAAACACCGCCTGTCTCAACTGACAAATTTCGGCGGGATGCGGACAGTCTGTTTCCAGCGAAGTCACTGCTTTAACGTTGGCAGACTTTGACGGTTCAGAGACCGCGAACGAAAGTGTCGCAAGCAGATTATCATCGCCGCGGCGATACAGCACCTGGACTTCTTTTTGCGCCTTGGAAATCAGGGCAAGGGCCGTCTTCGCATCGCGCGGTGTTCGGACCCTGCGACCGCCCACTTCAAGGATCAAATCGCCAACTCTTATCCCGGCTGATCCGGCCATTCCATCCGACTGAACAGCGCGAACGACTGGCGCGGCAACCAGCGCAACGGCGGAGCGGTCTGCTCTCGTGAGCTGCCAGCCCGCATCCAGATACTCAACTTCTCCTTGATCCAGCAACGCATCGGCAACACGTATCAACAGCTCTGTTGAAACGGCAAAATTGACGCCGATATTTGTGTCGGAACCCGAAGCGAAAATCGCTGACATCATTCCGACCAGCCTTCCTTCTGCGTCCACGAGCGCACCTCCGGAAGAGCCGGGATTCGCAGCCGCATCGGTTTGCACGAAATCCTCGATTTCATTGAAACCGGCATTGCTGACACTCTTGGCCGAGACAACACCGCAGGTGAGTGACAGCCCCAGACCGAAGGCGTTGCCGATAGCGCAAACGGGTTGGACCAAGTTGGGTGGTGGCGCGATTGCGATTGGTTGCAGTGTTTCTTCGACCTTCAGAAGCGCAATGTCAGTGGCGGCATCATGTGCCAAAAGACGCGCAGGAATTATGCGACCGTCATGCAATCGGACATCTATGCGGCGGGCTGGTTCCACAACATGCCAGGCTGTAGCAATCACACCCTCACGCAGCACCACCCCACTGCCTTCGGGGGCCTGGCCGGGACGAGCGCCCTGTCCGCCCCGTTCGTGTCCAGGCCACACCGGCAGCACCGACACCACATGCGCGAGAGCTCCTTCAGGCGACGCTTTTGCCTGGCCGGTCATGAGCCCGAAAAAGCTCAGAACCAAACAGAAAACCGCATGAGAAAAACAACGTGGCATCGGCATGCTCCGGGGGTGTTACACGGCGGAAATGTCCCGCACGGCTAAGAGGGAGCAACCTTAGCACCTTGTGCGCAAAACCCAATCCGCAGCGACACTGGCAAGCCGATAGCGTTGATTGCCTTCCAGTCCACGTGCACGCTTCGTTGCAATTGTCGAAGATCTAACTGCCTTCCTGTACCATCTTGATGGCCCCGCATGGGCACTCCAAGGCACACATGCCGCAGCCCTTGCAATAGTCGTAGTTGAATTCAAACCGATTGCCAGGCCCGAGTTTTGCGACCGCGTTGTCCGGGCAAATGCCGTAACAATTGTCACACTCAAAACAATTGCCGCAAGACAGACAGCGCCGTGCCTCGTAAAGCGCGTTGTCTTCGGTCAGACCTTTGAGAACTTCTTCAAATCCGGTTTGCCTGCGAACGGGATCAAGCTGTTCCTGTTTGCTTTGCGGAGCATCGTCATAGTACCAGGGATTGATGTTTTCAAATGCTGCCAGCTCGGGTTTCAAAGGTGGTTCGTATGCCTTCCCACGAAGCCAAGCGTCGATATTGCGTGCAGCCTTTTTGCCGTGGCCGACGCCAACCGTCACAGTCCGTTCTGCCGGCACCATATCACCGCCCGCAAACAGACCTGCCCGACCTGTCATCATCTGGGCATTGACTGTCACAACACCATCTCTTGCGATCTCGACACCCTCAACTTTCTCCAGAAAGCTGGTATCGACATCCTGGCCGAGCGCCAAAATAAGAGTGTCGGCTTCGATGGTTTCAAATTCGCCTGTCGGTTGAGGTCGTCCGTTTTCGTCGATCTGCATTTTTTCGACTGTGACGCTGGTGCCATCGACCTCTTTGATTGTTCGTAGCCAATGCATCAGAACGCCCTCGTCCTCGGCCTCTGTTGCTTCAAAGTCATGCGCAGGCATTTCCTTGCGAGAACGCCTGTATACGATCATGCTCTCGTCGACGCCTAGGCGCTTGGCAGTTCGAGCGACATCCATCGCGGTGTTACCACCCCCATAGACGATCACGCGTCGTCCCAGTTTCGGGGGCTCGCCACCCGTTTCCATCTCCTTCAATACGCTCACCGCATCCAGGATCTTTCCGGCCGCATGTGCGGGAATATCAATACGCTTTGCCAAATGAGCACCGACAGCCACAAAAACCGCATCAAAGCCTTCGTTCTCGAAAGCCGCTTCGATGTCTTCCACCTTTTTGTTGAGCTCCAGTTGGACGCCGGTATCCAGTATTCGCTGGATCTCATAATCCAGAACATCCCGCGGCAAGCGGTACTTGGGGATCCCGAACCGCATCATTCCACCCGCCATTGGACCGGCTTCCCGGATCGTCACATCATGGCCGAGACGACGCAAATGATAAGCAGCACTCAACCCGCTCGGCCCCGCACCAACAACAAGGACCTTTTTTCCTGTATCAGGTGCCGTGAACCTGGGTGTCCAGCCCTTCTCGAAGGCCATGCGGCCGAGAAACCTTTCAATGGCATGAATTGCGACTGGTTCGTCCAGCTGCCCGCGATTGCACGCGGTTTCACAGGTGTGATAGCAGACTCGTCCCATGACGCCAGGCATCGGGTTGTCTTCCATGATTACCTGGAAGGCTTGCTCATAGTCGCCTTCCTCAGCATGAAACAACCACTTTTGAATGTTCTCGCCCGCCGGGCATGTGTGGTTGCAAGGCGGAAGCCGATCCAGGTAGACGGGGCGCTCGGTTCGCCAGGAACCTGTCTTGTTTGCAAGACTGGTACTGGGATCCAACGTGATGGCAAATGGCAACTCGTGTGTCATGGCGCCGACCTTTCCCCCAAAAGATTGAAACGGTCGATGTTCGCATCGGCCATTTTCTGTATTGCTGCTATTCGATCAACGTCTTCACGATCTTTCTTAAACAGATGTGCGAACCGTTTTTGGAGTTTCAAATAGTCTTCAACCGGCACCTTCTTGCGTATTTTTTGCGTTCTAACGACAGCCCCGTCCTCTGCCTCGAAAAGCGGGAACAATCCACTTTCAACTGCAAGTCTCGCCAGCAGAATTGTATGGTTCGTTGCAGACCCCCAACCAAGCGGGCATGTCACCAGCACATGGATGTATCGGGAGCCGGACATGTTCATGGCGCGTGTCACCTTGGTTTCAAGGTCATGCAGGTCCGCAACGGTGGCGGTTGCCACATAAGGGATGTTGTGCGCCATGGCGATCAAAGGCAGGTTTTTGCCTGTGCCGAATACATTGCCCGGCGCTTCCCCCACAGCAGGCGTCGTCGCTGTTCGTGCAGTTGGCGGTGTCGCTGACGAGCGCTGTACGCCGGTATTCATATAGGCCTGATTGTCGTAACAAATGTAGAGCACATCGTCATTTCGCTCGAACATTCCTGACAGGCAGCCGAAGCCGATATCCGTTGTTCCACCATCTCCGCCCTGCGCAATGACCTTCGTCTGGGCGCGGCCTTTCCGCCGCATGGCTGCCGCGACACCTGTTGCGACTGCAGGCGCATTTCCAAACAGGGAATGAACCCAAGGGATCTGCCAAGAGGTTTCAGGATAAGGTGTCGTGAACACTTCCAGGCACCCGGTGGCATTTACCGCGACCATATTGCCATCGCATGAGCGCATGGCGGCATCCAGTGCAAAACGCGCGCCCAGTGCTTCGCCGCATCCCTGGCAGGCCCGGTGTCCGGACGTAATCGCATTCGAGCGATCAATGGAGGATTGTACGCTTCGCTTGTCCTCATCCATCAAACGATTGCCGACAGTATGCGTCCCGGTCTGATAGAATTTCACCCGTTGCAAGGCCGTATCTTCGCTCATGACGCTTTACTCCGCTCTGCAGCCGGACGATTTTGAATGGCTTTGAGAATTCCTTCAGCCGTCGGCCCGGCGTGTCTCATCTCCGCCGATCGCGCAATTTCCCTGTCAATGACGGCTTGCTCCAGACCGAGGAACGTCACATCTGACAATGATCCGTTCTCAGCTGCGTGCAGCACTTCGGATATACCCTTCATGGTGATCGCCCTGCCTCCAAGGCCGGCGATGACAGTCTGTACGGGAAGTGGAACCTCTCTGAGTGCCATGCGCACGTTTGATGCGAGAACACCTCCAAGGCCGGGAGCCAGGCTCTTTTCGACTACGACGACCCGCTTTGCACCTTTCAAAGCGCTCTTTAATTCTTCAAGTGGAAACGGACGGAACGAACAGATTGAAACCGACCCGACACTCTTACCAGCTTCCCTTTCAGCATCGACGACCTCTTTGATGGTTCCATTGACGGACCCCATTGCCACAAAAATGGTGTCTGCGCCCTCTGTGCGATAGGAATGCAAAAGACCACCGGACTCCCGGCCAAAGACGTCTTTGAAAATGGTTCCGATCTGCGGAATGAGATCGAGCGCCTGCATTTGTTTGCGATGTGCCAGGTAGCGGACTTCCGTAAATGCCTCAGGTCCAACCATGGCACCAATCGAATAGGGATCGGCGGGGTCCAAAACTTGCACGGGTTCATAGCCCGGCAGAAATGCGTCGACTTCTTCTTGGGTTGGAATATCAACGCGTTCATAGGCGTGGGTCAGAATAAACCCGTCCATGCAGACCATCACCGGACAGCTGAGTTCTTCCGCAAGTCTGAATGCCTGAATATGCAGATCAGCAGCTTCCTGATTGGTTTCTGCAAATAGCTGGATCCAACCCGCGTCCTTCATGGACATTGCGTCTGTATGGTCATTCCAGATGTTGATTGGTGCACCTATCGCACGGTTGCCGAGTGTCATGACGATCGGCAAACCTAGACCCGAAGCATTGTAAACGGCTTCCGCCATGAACAGCAGACCCTGGCTTGCGGTCGCTGTATAGGCGCGAGCGCCGGCTGCGGAAGCTCCTATAGCAACGGAAAGCGCAGCAAATTCCGATTCAACATTGATGTATTCGCAATTTTCCAGTTCCCCGGATTTTACAAGCTCTCCAACACCTTCAACAATATGGGTCTGTGGCGTGATCGGATAGGCGCAAACCACTTCCGGACGACAAAGCGCGACGGCCTGTGCCACGGCAGCAGATCCTTCAATCTGTTTGAGCATTTCACCCTCTCCTATCCTACTGCGACGTCGTAGGCCTCGCGTGCGGCAGCGATATTGGCTGCACCGACCTGCCCGGGAAATTTTTGGGAAATTGCCTGTTCGACAGCCGCAATCGACACCTCGCCGCTCATAGCTGCGAGGCTGCCAAGCAATGCTGCGTTGGGAAGCGGCCGGCCGATATGTTTTCGAGCAATCTCGCTGGCGCCGACATCTCGGAAGTGATTGTCCGGAAATTCAGCTGCAAAGTCGTCAATTCCCAGCTCTTCGAAAGTTTGCTGGGAGTTGATCAAGACATAGCCCTGACCGTTGAGCCCTGCGAACAAATCAACAGAGTGAATGAGTGTCGGATCCTGAATAACAAGAGCGTCGGGTTGTGATACCGGTTCGCGCGACCGAATTTCCGTGTTTGCTATTCGACAGTAGGAAACAACGGGTGCTCCCATGCGTTCCGACCCGAAGCTCGGAAAAGCCTGCGCGTGCTTACCCTCTTTGAATGCTGCGATGGACAGGAGTTCGGCGGCGGTAACTACGCCCTGGCCGCCCCGGCCATGAAATCGTACCTGGAACAAGACCTCTCCCCCGATTGGAACATGCTGGCGACAGCTGGTCGTCAGGCAACGCTTGGGAGAGTACAAACGCAGGCGACCGTCAACATTGACATGTCTCAATCGTTTCAAAGGCTGTCGTCTGCAACCCAGAAATGAATGCTGGTTTGAGTTGATTTGGAAGGTCGGCAGACACGCCAAAAGTCAGTCGTCAATGGAGACCACGTGACATAATCTTGACGACCGTCAGTCGTTCAAGGTGTGACCGGAAAGCCAGACGCCGGCAATCCTGAAGTCATCGTCAAGGCATACAAAATCTGCTGGATACCCCACCTTCAACCGTCCAAGGGGGCGGCCAATGATATCAGCCGGGTAGCTGGTCGCCATGGCGAGCGCCGTCTCAACATCTACGCCAACACTCTCAACGAGATTCGCGACAGACGAAGGGAGATCGATGTCTGCGCCTGCCAACGTCCCGTCGGAGAGTGTCAACCTGCCGTCCTGCCTGAAGATTTCACGCCCACCGAGATGAAACGAAGTCACATCAGTGCCGGTTTGAGACATGGCATCTGTTACAAGGAATATCCGGCCCGGTCCGGATTTGGCTTCAAGCGCAATTCTGATTGCAACGGGATCAACATGGACACCGTCGGCTATCAAGCCCGCGCTCAAGCTTCCAAGATCAAGCGCAGCCCCAACAAGCCCAGGTTCGCGATGTTGAAGTGGGCTCATGGCATTAAAAAGATGCGTCACGCAGGCCGCACCAGCATTGGCAGCTGTTGAACACTCTTCATAAGAGGCGCCGCTATGTCCAAGACTGACGTGAATACCGGCACCCGCCAATTGGCTGATCTGCCCTAGAGTTACGGTTTCTGGCGCAACCGTGATCATCAAAGATGGCAATTGACTGGCTGCATAGAGATAGAGATCCATATCTTCATCGTCTATCGGCCTGATCAAGGAAGCGTCATGCGCTCCCTTTCTGCCTGCATAAAGATGAGGGCCTTCCAAATGCAGTCCGTGGAAACCGCGGACACCTTTGGCCCACGCCTCAATTCCGAGCTTGAGCACTCTGCGTGTGGCCTCAGGACTATCGGTAATCAAGGTTGGTGTCAGCGAAGTAGTGCCAAGCTTCAGATGAGCGTGACAGATGCGCGCAATATCTTCCACACAGTCCACGTCGCCCAGCATCAGTCCACCGCCGCCATTGACCTGAAGATCCACAAAACCGGGTCCCAGCGTGCATTCACCAAGGTCAATCTTCGGCTGGTCTGCCTGAAGAGTAACAAGAGGCACAATTGCCTTGACGCACCCACCTTCCACCAGAAGTGCAGCATCTTCGTGGAAGATGTCACCATCAAATATTCTGCTGCTGATGTAGGCAGTTAGTCCAGTCATACTGTCTGCGTCACCTTTTTCAGATGCTTTGGTACATCCGGGTTGAACCCGCGTTGCCGCGAAAACCACTCGATAAATGCATAAAAGGAGACAATCTGAGCAAGTGCGTCGGTGATCGCGTGGTCGGTGGAGACAAACGGAAGTCTGTGCGCGCGCTTAACAAGGTTCGTGGTTGCGTAGACACTGCCCCCTTGAGCCGACATGACATCCGCCGCCTCTGCCAGTCCGGCCTCAGCAGCATCCCTCACCCCGAGCGCCAAAATCGGATACCCACCTTCGACAATCGAAACAGGTCCGTGCATCACTTCTGCCGACGAATAGGCTTCTGCGTGCACCTGGCATGTTTCCTTGAATTTCAAGGCCGCTTCGTTGGCGATCGCAAGCCCTGGGCCGCGCCCGATTACATAGAGCGAACCACGTTTTTCAATCGGTTCTGCCAGTTGCCGCCAATCGATACCAATTGCGTCCTCAAACGCGACAGGCAACTTTGCAAGCGCACTCAGAAGTCTTTCATCTCCCCCAATTTCTGCAAGCAATATCAATCCGGCTACCACGGAATTCACGAAGGTTTTCGTCGCAGCAACACTGCGCTCCGGACCTGCGCCAATGTCCAGCGCTGCACTGGAGAGTTCCGCCAGTTTGCTGTCAGCTGTGTTGGTCAAACCAACTGTGAATGCCCCCTGCTCCTTCGCACTTTGCACCACCGATAGAATGTCCGGGCTTGCACCGGACTGAGAGATCGCAATCACCAGCGCCTGATCAAGCCGAACTTTGCCGCCATAAATCGAAGACACTGACGGTCCAAGCGAAGCCATGGCGAGACCAAGATAGATCTCAGATGCGTATTTCAGGAACGTCGCGGCATGGTCCGAAGACCCCCGCGCCACGCTCGCCAGAAACACGGGTGTGCCAGCGCGCTTCGCTATGTCGCGAATGTGAGCGCGGCCCTCAGTCAGCAATCTGTTCGCAACGTCAGGGATTTCTTCGATCTCCTGCCGCATGTGCGTTTGGGCGGAAGGGTTTAGCAGTTCACTCATTAAATCAGTCATCCGACATTTGCAGTTCAGCAATGAAATCATATGCGTCGCCGCGATAGACCGAGCGGGTAAACTCGACGACATGTCCGGAAGCGAGGTAGGAGACGCGTTCGATCTTAAGTCCGGCTGAACCAACGGGAACATTGAGAATTTCAGCGTCCATCGATTCAAGATTGCGGGCAGAGATACGTTGTATGGCGCGTACGGGCTGCAGCCCTGTCGATCGCAGCACCGCGTAAAGAGACGTCGAAACGCGTTCAGGATTAGGCAGGACCTTTTCCGACAGCGAGGCCCGTTCGATTGCCATTGGTGTTCCATCTGCCTTGCGCAATCTGTCAACCCGCGCAACGCGCTGGCCCGATGTCAGGCCAAGTGTAAAAATTTCTTCGGGCGAAGCGGGAAAGAGCCCCCGACGCAACCACTCGCTGCTTGCTGTAAGACCACGGCGCGCCATGTCTTCGCTGAACGAAGTCAAGCTCGAAAGACGTTGTTCCACCTTGTGAACCTTGGGCGCAACAAAGGAACCGCTGCCGCGTTTTTGAACAACGATCTGGTCCTCCACAAGACCAGCAACAGCCTTGCGCACAGTCACGCGAGACAGATCGGTTATGGAAGCGATTTCACGCTCCGAAGGCAGCGGCTCGTTTTCCTTCAGCACACCATCGTCAATCGCCTGCTGAATGCGTCGACGAAGCTGGAGATAGCGTGGCCCGCTTGAACTGGCCAACCAGTCATCGTTTTCCAGCATGGAGATGAAGTTTGTCATGAAACAAGATGCCTTGGGCGAGAAGAATAATACCTTTCAGATACCAATTTAAACTCTATCGAAACCGAAAATCAAGTGCTAAAAGGTGTTTCATTAACCTTTGGGACTGCCCTTTGAACGGAGATATGCGAGCAAGATCACGCTGATAGCCTTGAATTGATCGCCAACCGACCGCTTAAGTGACCTGAGCCCGGAACATGACGCTGCCGACCACAGAAGACCGAGACCCGCTTGCCATCGGTCTTTCAAACAGATCTGACAAAGAAGTTCTATCCTTGCTGCTTGAGCGGCAGATGGAAGCGTTGAAAGCCGTGGGTCCTGCGCTACCGCAAATTGTCAATGCGGCAAAAGCCCTTCAAGAAACAGCCCAGAACGGAAACAAGATTGGCTATTCAGGCGCTGGAAGCGCCGGTCTGACCGCGCTTTCAGATTGCCTGGAACTGCCAGGTACTTTCGGCTTCCCTGCCGATCGGATGCGCATGCTTTACGCTGGCGGCGTTGAGAATCTTCTTCACCTTGCCGGCGCGCACGAAGACGACATCGCGTTGGGAATTCAAGACTTTGATCAAAGCGGTCTGGGCGACGGCGACATTTTGATCGGAGTTTCAGCAAGTGGCACAACGCCTTATACGCTCGGCACGTTTCAGGCCGCCGCAAAAGCAGGCACTGAGACAATCGCGATTGTAAACAATCCCGACACCCCGCTCGCCAAGCAATCGAACTATCCGGTCTTGTTAAACACCCCCGTTGAAATCATTGCAGGCTCAACGCGCATGGGGGCAGCGAGCGCGCAAAAGGCCGCACTCAACATGCTGTCAACTCTGGTTGCCCTGAGGCTCGGTCACGCTGTACGCGGCCATATGGTCAACCTGGTTGCCGACAATGAAAAACTGCGGTCTCGCGCCCAGAGAATGCTGCAGGATTTGACCGGCTGCACCGAAGAAACCGCAGCCAATGCTCTAAGTCAGGCCAATGGTCGGGTAAAAATCGCAGCTGTCATGATTCGGGAGGATGTCAGCGTCGATAAGGCGGAAGACATCCTGAATAGATACGACGGCAACCTGCGCGCCCTGCTCTGATCTGCACCCCACTCGCTCATCCAATTCTGTGAATTCGTGACAAGCTCCTCCCTATTCAGGCAGTTGGCTCCACGTTCGCGCGCAGTAATATTTCAGTTGTTCGTTGGCTGATTGCGCTGCTTGAAACGGGCGCTGCCTCACGGCCATAATCGTTAAAAAAATCAGGCCAATTATTTTTTTGGTTTACTAACACCTCAATTGGTTGCATATTGGTATTATAAATGGACACAAACAAATAGATCCAGAGGCGTTAATACAGGCGATGATCACCTGTTTCGATATTGGGGGGTCCTTCATTCGGCACGGGACGCTGCGTGAAGATGGCTCCGTTATAGAAAACGGCCGCGTCGCTACGCCCGGTGCCGACTGGGAAGCTTTTGTTAGCGCCATTCACTCGTGCGCCGAAAGTGCGAGCACTCCAATTTCAATCTCACTTGCCGGCGCATTCGATGAACGGTCTGGAATTGCCGACGTTGCAAATATTCCCTGCCTCCACAGACGTCCCGTGTTGTCCGATCTGGAAAGAGCTCTGGGACGCCCCGTTGTCATCACAAATGACGCAAATGCATTCGCGCTTGCCGAAGCCGTCGACGGTTCCGGCAGAGGTCGATCCGTCGTGTTCGGTATTATTCTGGGTTCCGGCGTTGGCGGTGGTCTTGTCATAGATGGCAAGCTGGTAAAGGGCTTTGGCGGCATAGCAGGTGAATGGGGGCATGGTCCCGTTCTGGACCCGACCGCAGGTGGCCAGTTGAAGGGTATCGGTCACTATGCATGCGGGTGCGGTCAAATTGGCTGCATCGACGCGGTCTGTTCCGCACGCGGCCTGGAAAGGATCCACCAGTCGCTTCACGGCATTACCGCTTCCAGCAAGGAAATCACCGAGGCATGGCACCAGGCAGATGTGAAAGCCGCGTCAACGATTGATGCTTATTCAACCCTTCTGTCCCGTGCTCTTTCAGTCCTCGTCAATACGCTTGGACCTGACGTTATTCCGGTTAGCGGGGGGCTTTCCAACGACACCACTTTGCTTGATCTGATTGATCGCAAGACCCGCGAGATTGTCTTGGCGAAATATGATCAGGCATTGGTTCTGAAAGGCCATTTTGCGGAAAATGGTGGCCTGCAGGGCGCGGGTATCGTTGCCCGCATGTCGTTCAGGGAGTGGGCCGCATGAGTTTACCCCCCTCAAACGACAACCTCATCCTCGAGATTTGCGTCGACACTCTTGAAGGCGCCTGGACGGCTGCAGAGTGTGGAGCTGATCGCATTGAACTTTGTGCAGCACTGGGCGACGGCGGACTGACGCCATCGGCCGGGATGATGTCGGCAGCCTCAAAGCTGCCTGTTGACGTTTATGCGATGATCCGACCGCGTGCAGGCGACTTCTATTTTTCGGACGCAGAAAAGGCACTGATGTTGCGCGATATCCAGATGGCCGAAAGCGCTGGTCTGGAAGGGGTTGTCATTGGTGCTGTTACCGAACGGCGCGAGTTGGATCGAGACTTTCTGGCTGCAGCTATTGAAAGCACAACACTGCCCGTCACCCTTCATCGCGCAATCGATACAGTGAAGGATTACTCAATAGCGGTGGAAACCGCTATCGAACTCGGGTTTGAACGCATTCTTTCTTCCGGCCAGGCCTCGACAGCGGATCTTGGCCGCGACGCACTCGCAGCTGCCGTCAAACAAGCTGCGGGCCGGATTTCGATCATGGCAGGTTCCGGTGTTTCAGCGGCCAGTGCAGAGAGACTTCTTCTGCACGCGGGCGTCCGAGAACTCCACGCATCTTGTGCCTCCTATGTGGATGCGCCGTCGCCCGATGCCCTTGAAAACAAACTCGGCTTTGTTGCCAAAACCGGCGTCCGATCAACAGATGCGAAGCTCGTGCGTGCATTGAGAGATGCCATGGACAAATATTTGGAGGCCGCAGCATGAAGACCGGTTACCTTGGCCTTGGCGCCCGAATAGCCAATGTCAGCAATTGCCTTCAGGATGTGTCCACGGACCTCGAACCGGCAGTCTATGTGGACCCTACCCCTGCCGGCTTGAAACATGTTGAGCAGAAATCCGGGCAACGCCTGAGAAGCTATTCAGACCCCGTTGATATGCTGGCAAAGGAAAACCTTGATCTCCTGATGATCGGTTCTCCAAATTTCATGCACCTCGACCACCTCCGGGCAGCTCTTCAATCCGACGTGCCTTACATTTTCTGCGAGAAACCGGTTGTCGTCAGCGAAGAGGAAACCTTTGAGCTGCTGTCATTGATGAAGGCGAATGACGGAGCGAAACGAGTACTTGTCGGATTGGTCTTGCGTTATTCGCCGCTATACACCGAACTTCGGCGCAGCCTGGACGGAGGTCAGATCGGTAAAGTTGTTTCAATCGAGGCTGCAGAACATATCGGTCCTTACCATGGCTCCTTTTTCATGCGGGACTGGCGCCGTTATGAGAAGAATTCCGGTGGCTTCATGCTCGAGAAATGCTGCCACGACCTCGATCTCTATCAAGGCGTCGTCGGATGCCGTCCGAGATATGTTTCCAGTTTCGGTGGCCGGAAGAGCTTCGTTCCGGAAAACCGTCCCGAACAGGACCATAGCTTCCCTGCACCAGAAGTCTCAGGCCGTGTCGACCCGTTCACACCTCGATGGGGTGGCGGAAACGCAGACTTCGATTCAGATGGTGACATCATCGACTACCAGACAGCACTGATTGAATATGAAGACGGCGCGAACCTTTGCTTTCATACAAACATGTATGTCCCCGATGAGTTTCGGCGCTTTGCGATCATGGGCACCAAGGGCATGGCAGAAGGTGATTTCATCCGGAACTATTTCCTGGTGCACGATGCGCTGACATCGAAACGTCTTGTCGACAAACCGCAACTCGCTGAAGCGCGCGACGGTCACTACGGCGCTGACGAAGCTATGGCAAAGGACCTCGTTCACTACTTCAAAAACGGCGGCGGGTTGCCAGTCGGTGTTCTTGATGCGCTTGAAGCAGGGCTCACTGCAATCAAACTCGATGAAGCACGTCACACACGCACCGTTATCGACTTGAAAGATACCTGGGACCAATTTGACAGCTATGGGTTGGCTTAGAGGGGACAATGGCGTTCAACACTCGAAAAACTGACTATTTCCCGTACCTATTGCTGATACCGGCAACAGTTGTGACGTTGATCGTAGTCGCATGGCCTCTTGTGGAGACGATCCGCTTGTCCTTCACTGATGCCTCGCTGCGGCCTGTCGAAAACTATGTTGGTTTTGCCAACTACGAAAAGATGTTTTCCCGGCGTTTTCCGGAGGTAATCGCGCGAACATTCTATTGGATGGCCCTGTCTGTTATTTTCAAAATAGTCGTCGGAACACTCGGAGCAGTGCTTCTTAACGCTGCCATTCCCGGCAAAACTCTAATGCGTGTATTGGTGATGCCTCCCTGGATCATCCCAATCCCGATTGGCGTTTTCATCTGGGGCTGGATGTATAACGGGCAGTTCGGAATGATCTCCGGAATTGGTCAGTCCATTGGACTGCTTGAAGGGCCATTCGAATTTCTGGCTTTCAAGTCTTCTGCCTTCTTCTCGACCATTGTCACGGATGTCTGGATCGGAACCCCGCTTGTCACCGTCTATCTACTGGCGGCAATGCAGGCTATTTCGCCTGACCTGCACGAGGCGGCGTGGGTCGACGGAGCTTCCAGGTTCTATCGTTTTCGCCGCATAACGCTGCCGCTCATTATGCCAGCCATCGCGACGATGTCGTTGTTGTCCGCCATCTGGACCTTCAATTCTTTCGACATCATCTGGATCCTGACGGAAGGCGGTCCTCGCAACGCGACCACGACAATGATTATCGACACCTACAAGACTGCGATCAGCCGGTTCAAATACGGCGAAGGCGCAGCACGTGCCGTCATGATCGTGGTCTTCCTGTCGTTGTTCTCAACGTTCTACTTCCTGATGATTTCCAGGCTATCCAAGAAGGACAAAGAGGTATGATCAACAAGTATCGCTGGTACGAGTTTGTATTGATCTATGCCGGGCTCGCCCTGTTTTTGACCTTCATTCTCGCGCCGTTCATCACCGCTTTCACCGTGTCCTTGCGACCAATGCAGTCGCTGTTTTCGATCCCCTATCGGTTTCTGTCGGAAAACATGACGTTCGAAGCCTACTGGCAAATGTGGAGCAGCGTTCCTTTACTAGCGCGCTACATGGTCAACTCGATCTTCATTTCCAGTGCGATCACCATTTGCGGGTTGTTGGCCATCGTTCCGGCTGCTTATGCATTTGCACGATTTGAGTTCTCCGGACGCACCGGCCTACTCGCAGGTTTCCTGGCCGTGAACATGGTCTCCGGCGCGGTTCTGATCATCCCGCTATACAAGGTGATGCAGCAGCTCGGTGTTCTGAACACCTATTTCGCGATGATTGTTCCAGGCACTGCGTTTGTTATCCCGACAGGTATCTGGTTGCTGCGCTCCTACCTAATGAAGATACCGCGAGAGCTTGAAGAAGCTGCCTGGGTTGATGGCGCCGGCAAACTCTACACCATGATCCGGGTCATACTGCCAATCGCCCTGCCCGGCATCATGGTCGTCGCTATCGCAACGTTCATTGCGGCATACGCGCAACAATTCATCTTTGCTCTCACCTTCAATTCGGTGAATGAGCTCAACCCGCTCCCAGTCGGACTGTTCCAGTTCTTTGGCCGCCAAACGGTCGTATGGAACGAACTGATGGCTGCAAGTTTGGTCGGCATCCTTCCAGTGCTGCTCCTCTACGTCTTCCTCCAACGCTACATCGTCGCGGGCCTGACCGCCGGTGCCGTGAAGGAGTAAGTCCCGCATAGCAACCCACACACAATAACCGGAGGTGGAAAATGACTATGAAGTCCATTTTGATGGCAAGCGTGTTTGCAGTCGGTCTGACCGGCGCAGCCGCTGCGGAAGACAAGATGATCAACATGATCAACTGCGGCGACGATACAGGTGCGGGCATCCCGCTCCAGGCGCAGCTGATCGAGGAATGGAAGTCTGCAAATCCTGGATATGATGTCACAGTGGAATTTGTTCCCTGGGGTCAGTGTCAGGAAAAATCCACGACGCTTGCAAGTGCGGGTAACCCGCCGGCAATCGCCTATATGGGGTCTCGCACGCTTAAGCAGCTGGCCGCCAACGATCTGATCATTCCGGTGAACATGACCGAAGACGAAAAGGCGACGTATGCTCCGCCGATCCTCGGCACAATTACTGCCGGCGGTCAGCAGTGGGGTTTACCGCGCGCGTTTTCGACAAAGGCCCTTTACTGGAACAAAGACCTTTTCAAAGAAGCTGGACTTGATCCAGAAACGCCGCCCAAAACCTGGGACGAAATGTACAATGCCGCTTCGGCAATCAAGGAAAAGACAGACGCCGACGGGTTCGGTCTGGCTGCAGCGTCCTTTGACAACACCATGCACCAGTTCATGAACTACGTTTACACCAACGGCGGTGAAGTCATTAACAGCGACGGCGAGATCGTCTTCAACTCGCCGAACAACGTGGAAGCGCTTGCCTTCTACGGCAAGATGGCCGGCGTCTCTCAACCTGGCCCCATCGCCTATGACCGCGCAAAGCTGCGTCCGCTCTTTTCCGAAGGAAAGATCGGCATGTTTATTTCCGGTCCGTGGGAACGCGGACAGGTTGGCGACTCTGTCAACTGGGGTGTCGCTCCGATCCCGGTGGGTCCGAGTGGGAAACCTGGTACGCTGTTGATCACGGATTCCCTGGCAGTCTTTAAAGGAAGCGGTGTTGAAGAGCAGGCGCTGTCTCTTGCAAAACTGCTGACCAATCCGGAAAACCAGATGGCCTTTGAACTGGCCGAAGGTTTCACGCCACTGCGTGACCTGCCTGAGGTGAAGGGCCTCGTTGAAAAAGATCCGACCTGGGCTGCATTTCTTGATGCAATTCCGACAGGCGGACCGGAGCCGTTCCTAACCGATTATGTCGGTCTTCAGGACACGATCAACGAAGCTGTCCAAGGCGTTGTCTCTGGCGATGTCGACCCGTCCGAAGCGGTGGAATTTGCCGCTGAGGAACTGGAAGAATTCAAATAATCCTCCCGCAAACTCGTCCGGACCCTCATTCTTGAGGGCCCGGACCTTTTCAGACATATGAGGAATTCCGATGGGCGAACTACGCCTCGATGACGTCCGTAAATCCTTCGGCAACCTGGAAGTGATCAAGGGCGTTTCACTGGACATCAGTCATGGCGAATTTGTTGTATTCGTCGGACCTTCGGGATGTGGCAAATCCACGTTGCTTCGCATGATCGCCGGGCTGGAGGAAATCAGCGGTGGCACCGCAGAGATCAGCGGCAAGACGGTCAACAACCTTCCGCCGGTCGAACGTGGCATCGCCATGGTGTTTCAGTCCTACGCGCTTTATCCGCATATGTCCGTTTACGAGAACATTGCATTTCCGCTCAGGGTCGAAAAGCTCTCCAACGATCTGGTTGAGCAGAAGGTTCACCAGGCTGCACGTATTCTCAAACTGGAAGAACGGCTAAAGCACCGTCCCGGCCAGCTCTCGGGCGGCCAGCGACAAAGGGTTGCGATCGGTCGTGCAATTGTTCGGGAACCATCGGTGTTCCTGTTCGACGAACCACTTTCCAACCTGGACGCAGCGCTGCGGGCAGAAATGCGGGTGGAACTTGCCAAGCTCCATGACGAACTCGACGCTACCATGATCTATGTGACGCATGATCAGGTTGAAGCCATGACAATGGCTGACCGAATTGTCGTTCTAGATCAGGGTGTTATTTCGCAAGTCGGGACACCACTTGATCTCTACCACAAACCGCAGAACCTCTTTGTGGCCGGTTTCATCGGCAACCCGAAAATGAATTTCCTGAAAGTGACAGGGATAGGATCTGACGAAAAAGGCGCAAGAGTGACCATGCCGAATGGGCAAGAGTTGCTGGTTGGCGTATCAGCCAACAACGACATTTCGGGTAAAACCCTTACCCTCGGCATCAGACCCGAGGACCTGACCTTGAACCCTGCCGACGCTTCTATCGAAGTCGTCCCGAACGTGGTTGAACATCTCGGTATCCACACAGTCACCTACAGTGTGGTGGACGGAGCAAAAGACACATTTTGCTCTTTGTTGCCGGGCTCTGCGCCTGCCAGGGTCGGCACGCCGGTCGCAATGGGTCTAAACGGGTCTGACTGCCATTTGTTTGAAGAAAATGGCGTGGCGTTCGAACGCAGGGTCGCATTGTCAGATCTTGACCCCGCCAAAATGCAAATCTGATCTAACGCAGGCCGAGTAGTAGACCTGATTGCAGGTGCAAATATCGGGCAAGCCGTCTGGAGGACGGGGCAATTTTTCTTTCGAAATTGCCCTAGACGACTTGCCCTCGAGCAGAGACGGGCTCAATGCGCGTCACCACTCCGTCCCGATGAAAAACCAGTTTGTCGAACATGTTTGAAACCACACATGTGTGATTGGGTATGATCCGCACTCGCTCGCCAATTTGAGGTTTCTGTTGCGACCTGCTCAGATCGACAACGGCGTGTTCCTCACTCAATTTCGCGATAGAGGCCTCTGGATAGCCGATCATCCGACCATGATCGGCAAAGCCGAGCAGATCGGATGTGAGTGCTTTGGAACCGGCGTCAAGCACGGCCCTGTTCTCGGTAGGTCTGGACACCACCGTGGCAATCACATGCATGGCGCAATCCTCATAGTCGCACATTCCAGCGCGCACCATCGAGCGATCATTGAATATGTATGTGCCAGCTCTGTGTTCAGTGGCACATTTGACCAGGTCTGAATCAAAGAGACTGGGTGATCCACCGTGAGAAACAACCGGACACTCAAGCCCTTCGCGCTTCAGGAGGTCGATTGTCTTTGCGAAAAACGCCTCAACGTCAGCCTCGCTCGACGGTTTTGGATACGTCAGAAGACCATGGAACGTAAGACCGGATTTTTGGTCAATCTGCTTGGCAAGCTCTACCGCCTCTTCCGGTGTCTGGACGCCATTTCGTTCCGAACCGGTGTCGCACTCGACCAACACTTTCAAAGGGGCATTCTCGTTAAAGCGGGTCGCAAGGCCTTCAACAACAAGACCGTTGTCGGCAACCACCTGAAGGTCCACCTTTGCATTCAGTGCTTTGAGCCGGTCCAATCGCGCATCACCAAGCATGTTGAAAGTGATCAGGATGTCTGTGAAACCCGCGTCTGCGAATACCTCAGCTTCGCTGATTTTTTGGCAGTTGATACCTTTTGCTCCTGCTGCGACCTGCAATGACGCAAGAGCGGGTATTTTGTGAGTCTTGATGTGAGGCCTGAAGTTTCGGCCGATCCGATTGAAATACTGCTGCGCGACATTGATGTTGGATTCCATGACCGTTTCATCGATCACGACGACTGGTGTAAGCAAGTCGTTTATGGAGTATCCGACACTCATAATAAGCCTCCTGAACGGCCGGTCGCTTTCAAGTTTCCCTGCTCGTCTTCAGCTGGTGCCATCGTGTTGTCCAAGATCGGCCAGATGTCGCGAGGCGCCTTTTCATAAGGCGTCTTTCTTGGATCATTCGGATAGGGCTGCCCAGCTGAGCAGTACAGTATGAGCGGACTGATTTCGGCAAAAGACCGGTAAAAGTGATTGGTCGATTTAACGACCACTATTTTGAGATCCGCCAACTCAATACCAAAGTTGGTGAAGAGACTTGTATCGAAACACTGGGCTCGCGTTGAGTTCAAGATTACGTCGATCCCATGTACTTTGATCCAGGTGGCATCGCCGATCGGGACGATGCTGTCTCCAAAGATCTGCGTCGCATTCTTCACATTGCGAATGACGTCCACTTCAGCGTCTATTGGATTTCCGGTTTCGGGTGCAGATTTGGCACCGAACCGAAGTTTCATCGACGTCCCCTCGCCTGCAGCATGGCAGAGCTTGACGGCAATCGGGTCCCAGATGCTGCCGAACGCGATCCCGGTGATCCCACGTCTCAAGGCCTCAGCGAGAAGTATCGTCGAGTCTCCTGCCGTTCCCCCACCCGGATTGTCCCACATATCAGCAATCGTGACCGGACACCCTTTACAGCCAAGCGCTTTGTCGAATGCTTCGCTGGGGGTCAGTTCAGGGTTTCGGACCTTGCCCCGCAAGCTATAGAGCTTCGCTCCAAGTTCCTTTGCAACCCGGTCCCCCAACAGGCGATCATCATTAGTGACCACAAGGATCTTCGAACCCATTTCCGGAACATCACCTGCCATGAAACCATGAACAAGCGAGAGCGACAGAATGCCAGGGGTTCCGGCTTCGAGTGCGATCATCTCATCGACGAAACCGCGCATTGGTTCTTTGCTTGTCGGAAACACATCGATCATTTTGGGATCGAAAACACTCATGACGGGCTGCGTGCGACCGGCAACTGTCTCTCCGGCAAGGCGCCAGGCATCTTCAGCTCTTTCCACAAAGTCGGTGTGAGGAAATTCCTTGAAGGCGATCAAAGCATTGGCTGCTGACACCCGTTTGCGGGTCAGATGACTATGCGGATCCATGGTCGCAATGATGGGAACAGTCGGTCCAACAATCTTCCGAACCCTCGTGAGGAAGTCTCCCTCAGGGTCGTCATATTCTGCTGCAACCATCGCGCCGTGCAGGCCGAGGACAAGAACATCAAAAGGACCGTTGGTTCTCAGCTGTTCAAGGATTTCATCCCGCAGAAGCTCATAGCAGTCACGCGACACCAGACCAGCAGGATCCGCCCAGGCGGAAGTGCCCTCAATAAGTTGCCAGTCATTGTCCTCGGCAAATTTCCGGCCAACGGTCACTACCGCAGAACACAGTGTCGGTGTGTCTGGATGCTCACCTGGACGCGCGAGCAAAGACGCTTCAAAAGCGTCGATATCGATGCGAATTGGTGAAAATGTATTGGTTTCTGTTGCCAATACGGCTGTGAAGGCACGTCGTTGGGTCATCTTCAGATTGCAGTGCCGAGCGGATTTGGCAAGTAGCCTGTAAAGCTGCAAATCTTCCAGCGTCCGTCGTTTTTGACGCAATAGTAAAGTGTCTGCCAAAGCAAACGGTCTTCGCTACCATCTGCCTTTTTGATCCGACCATCGAATTTCTTGCGAGCAATGGCCCGGGAACCATTGATTTCGATATTGGTCAATCGGGTTGCATTGAAGATCGCGGCTCTTGTGTCTTCCGCAAAATCGGTCTTGGAAAATTCCTCTGCCTGACGAAGCCATTCATTCTTATAGGTTTCGAGATCGGGAAAACCGAGTTGCCATTCATCTGGATTGGCCACCTTCTTTCCGTCGATACCGAAAAATGCAGCTTCCTCAAAGTCGTTTGAAACGAGATCCCAGTCGGCGGCGAGAAAGGCTGTAATATCTCGTTCAACGAGCATTTCCCAGATTTCCGCGCGATCGGGATCCTGACCCGAGAATGGATTGATTTGATTTTCAGATTTATCCCGCATTTCGGAAACCATTTTCATTTGTATGGTTGATTTTTCCAAAATATAGGAGTGAAATGAAACCAATGTCAAACCACTATGTAAATCATTTTCATTTTGGAGCTTGAAATGAGCATTACGCGATATGGAGCCGACAAATCAGGAGCCAGCGGCCAAAATCTTCCCTTTGCGCGCGCTGTAGAAGCCGACGGATGGCTTCATGTTTCCGGACAGGTCGCAATGAAAGATGGAGAGATCGTAAATGGCGGCATCGTTGAACAAACACATCTGACAATCAAGAACGTCATCGCCATTCTGGAGGAAGCCGGATACGGGCTTGAACACATTGTTCGTGTTGGTGTTTGGCTTGATGACCCGCGAGACTTCTGGTCTTTCAATGGAGTCTATAAATCCTATTTTGGCGAGCATCCGCCCGCACGCGCATGCGTCCAAGCGTCCATGATGGTCGACTGCAAGGTGGAAATCGACTGTATCGCTTACAAGAAACCGGATTGATCGGTTATGCGGGACATTCTGTCGGTGTTGCAGGGTGTTGAACCTGAACTGTCAAAGTCGGAACGGATTCTGGCGTCGATATTACGCAAAGACGCAGAATTTATCGTCAACGCGGGCATTACCGAATTTGCCGAACGTGCTGGCGTGTCGCCGCCGACAGTGACGCGGTTTTGCCGCAGACTTGGGTGTGAAAGCTATACGGCCTTCAAGGTGCAGGTTGCCCAGGTCACTTTTGCCGGCACCCGCTATCTTGCGACCAATGCCGCTTCCGAGGCTCCGCAAGACATTGCCGACAGTCTTATGGTTCAGCTCCAGGAAACGGCCGCAAATACCAGGTCCGCGTTGGATATGGAGACGGTCCAGAATGCGGCAGAGCTGCTCAGCAATGCCGGCCTTGTTGCAGCCTATGGTGCTGGCGGCACTTCGTCGATGGTTGCAGACGAGATACAGAACCGCTTCTTCCGCCTCGGATTGCGCACTGTCAGCATTACCGATCACGCCATGCAGCTTATGCACGCGGCAACCTTGCGCCCCGGAGATGTTGTCGTGGCTTCTTCCGTCTCAGGACGCAATGTCCAGATGGCCCGCGCGCTTGAAGCTGCCAAAACGTATGGCGCGACCATAATTGCACTCACCCGGCCTGATCGCCCTGTTGCAGCTCTTGCTGATATCACCATCGGGATCGATCTGCCGGAGGGCGACAACATCTTAAGACCAAGCTGCAGTCGTTATGCGTTTCTCTTTGTCGTCGATTTGCTTTCGACTTTGATTGCGGTGAGACGCGGAGATGAAGCTCGTGAGACCCTGCGTAGGGTCAAACATCAGCTTACCAATACCCGTGATCAGGATGACAAGGAGGCACTTGGTGACTGAACTGACTTCACAACCGGTCGCCGTCGTTACAGGTGCCGCTGGTGACATTGGTGCCGCCATTGCGGAGAAATTGGCAAACACCTACACCATTGCTGCGGTCGACCTGGACCAAGACGGCCTTGAAAAGACAGTCAGATCTCTTCAAGACCAAGGCTTCAGAGCGTCGGGACTTCCGTTTGATCTGACAAGCGCTGACAGTCTTGTCGAGTTGGCGGTATTTGCCAGGTCGCTTGGTTCCGTCGAGACATTGATCAACAACGCCGGGGCGGCAAGCGCGCTCTCGCTCCAACATATGACACGGGGAGATCTGGCGCAGGACGTTGGTCTGAACCTGGAAGCTGCGCTCAACTGTTTCAAGGTGCTTGAAGATGATCTTATTGCCTGCGGGCATGCCAACGTCATCAATATCGCTTCGGTGAACGGGCTTGGGACCTATGGTCATCCTGCTTACAGTGCGGCCAAGGCAGGGTTGATACACGCGACAAAAGCAATCGCTGTCGAATACGGAAAATATGGACTAAGGGCAAATGCCGTCGCCCCCGGAACCGTGAAGACTCAGGCCTGGAAAACAAGACAGTCGGACAATCCGAAAGTTTTTGAAGAAGCTCTTCGCTGGTACCCATTCAAAGCACTTCCGGAACCGGCCGATATTGCCGAGGCTGTTTCATTTTTGTTGAGTCCAGCGGCAAGATGCATCACCGGCGTCTGCCTTCCTGTCGACAGCGGCTTGACTGCTGGTTCCCCCGCCCTCCCCAGAACGTTTACGCAATCGCCCGACTTTGACGGAACTTGAATTCATGACCGAAGTTGTCCTCGACTGTTTCTATCGTCCCGCAGAAAACCTCGCAGATGCGCGCCTGGAGTTTAGCCTGACCAATACGGGCAAGAAGACGCTGCAATCCTTCACGCTCGCATATTCAGCAATGACACGCGCAGCCGCAAACGCATCTCTGGAAAATGCGGAAGGTCTGACGCGCATTGCCAATTTTCATGAGCTCTCACCGCCATCCGGGTTTCAGCTTGAGCCAGGAAAGAGCTGGAACTTCGTTGTTCAAGGCCTCGTAAATCCGGCCCGTCACCGACTTGATGGGCCAAAATCAGCCTATATCACCGTATTTGGTCAAATTATCGAGGTCCTCTGCAATGATCTCGATACGCCACCGGATTCAGATACCGGTGAGCGCAGAAATGTGCCAATCGGCATGGTGGACTTGCCAATCCATATCGTGCCTTGGCCCCAGTCAATCGGTGTTTCGGCGTGGACAGACAAGATAACGGCATTCCATTTGTCTGAAGGAACGTCTGAAGAAAAGGCGGCAGCTGCAAAAATAAACGGTCTTTCAAAGCGCCTGTTTCCAGACGCCCCCTTTCCGTTCAGGTTTTCAGCCTCTGCTAATACACACGCACTTGTCTTGAGGCATGATGTTGCTCTGTCCGACGAAGCCTACGGCATCGAGTTTTCGGACGACCAGGCGGTACTCAGCTATGGAGGGCAACCAGGCCGCGACTATGGTTTGACCGTGCTGGCACAAATCGCCTACGGCGCTTATGTCGACCCAGGCACCTACCGCTTTCCCGCTACGGGGACGATTGCAGATTCTCCCAGGTTTGGGTGGCGAGGAACGCATCTGGATGTTTCACGCCACTTCAGACAGAAGAATGAAGTGCTTCGCCTGCTCGACCTTCTGGCCTGGGGCCGCATGAATGTTCTGCAATGGCACCTGACAGATGACGAAGGATGGCGTCTTGAGATCAAGGCTTACCCTGAACTCACAAGCAGTGGAGCCAAACGCGGTCCTGGTTGCCAACAAGTTGGGCAACTCGGGTTTTCATCAGAGATTTACGAAGGATCTTATTCTCAGGATGATGTCAGAGACATCGTTTCCCACGCGATTGATCTCAACATCGATATCGTTCCGGAAATCGATGTACCGGGTCATTCAACCGCGGTCCTGAAAACCTATCCCAAATTTGCCGATCAGGCCGAACCCGACAACAGCTATCACTCCATTCAGGGCTATCCCAACAACGCGCTTAACCCGGCGATGGATGAAACCTATGACTTTCTGGAAAAGGTGTTCGCGGAAGTCGCAAGCCTGTTTCCCAGCGAATTCATTCATATTGGCGGCGACGAGGTTGATGTCCACTCCTGGCTGGAGTCGCCCAAAGCACAGCGGTTGATGAGTGAAGAGAACCTCACCGGAACGCTGGAATTGCAAGCGTATTTCATGGGCAGAGTGCGCAAGATCCTCGCAAAGCACGGCAAGAAACTTGCCGGATGGGATGAGGTATCACACGGTGGCGGAATAGATCCGGACGGCGTCCTCCTTATGGCCTGGCAAAAGCGCGAGGTGACAAAGGAGTTGATTGACCAGGGCTACGATGTGATCAGCACGCCTGGGCAACACTATTATCTCGACATGGTTCAGGCCTCCGGTTGGAGGGAACCTGGCGCAAGCTGGGCTGGCGTTTCCACGCCTGAAGCATCCTATGCTTATGAGCCTTCAGACGGTCTTGATGAGAGCAAACTGAACCAATTGAAAGGTGTTCAAGCCTGCATCTGGAGTGAGCACCTCACTGACAACGCGCTTTTCAATCACATGGTCTTTCCGAGAATTTATGCTGTTGCGGAATCAGGTTGGACGTCACCTGACCGGAAAAATTGGCAACGCTTTGCAGCGGCAAGTGCGATCTTCCCTACCCTTTGAATAAGACGACAGGCGAACGATGAAAGTAGCGGTTGGCGGTATCCATACAGAATGCAGCACTTATTCTCCTCTGATCCAAACCGCAGACGACTTTAAGATTGTTCGCGGCGAAGACCTTATGAGAGAGGCAGGATTGGCAAGTGGCCGGTTTGCCGAAATCACCTTTCAACCCCTCTTTCATGCCCGTTCTGTCCCTGGAGGTCCAGTCGATGCGGCCTGCTATCAATCCTTTAAAAGAGACTTTCTGAAACAGCTTGAGGACAGTCTTCCCGTCGACGGTGTACTTCTGATCATGCATGGCGCAATGCATGTTGTCGGCTTGGACGACGCGGAAGGTGATTGGATTTCAGCTGTTCGGAAAATCGTCGGACCAAATCCACCGATTGCGGTCAGCTATGATTTACACGGTAACCTGACCCAAAAAATCATAGATCAGATCGATATTTTCTGCGCCTATCGGACAGCTCCCCATATTGACGTTCAGGAAACCCACCAACGCGCTGCCAATCTGTTGATAGACCAACTTAACGGCGGCCCCAAACGATGTGTTGCCTGGGTGCCGGTACCAGTTCTTCATCCCGGGGAGCGAACGAGCACTGAAGACAAACCGATGAAGTCGCTTTACACGGGCTTGCCGTTGTTTGACGCATCTGACGGCGTAGAAGACAGCAATTTGATGGTAGGCTACGTTTGGGCCGATACTGAAAGAGCGACAGCTTCTGCCGTTGTGACCGGTACAGATCCCGCGGCGACCAAGAAAGCTGCCGAACTCATCGCGGCCGGTTATTGGAACAATCGTGAGAACTGCCGGATTGGCGTTCCAACGAAGTCACTTGAGGACTGCCTGGCAGATGCCAGGGACTGCAAAACTCATCCTTTTATACTCGCAGATAGTGGCGACAACCCGACCGGTGGAGGCGTAGGGGACAGGACGGACGTGCTTCACCTCTGGCTTGAAAAAGGTATGGAAGGTGGAGTTTTCGCCGGCATTGCAGACCCGGAAGCGGTCGAGGCGGCTTGGTGGTCTGAAATTGATACCGAGCTTGATCTCATGATTGGAGGAGCCCATGGAAGCTCCTGCCCAACCGTGGCGTGCCAAGCGAAAGTGCAACTGAAACGCGGCGATCCTGACACCAAGTCGAGAGAGGTGTTGCTCGAGGTTGCCAAGAACCTCGTGATCCTGTCGGAATTTCGCCGTCCATTCCACAAGCTGGATGATTTCAAAGCTTTCGGTATCGACCCCACCAGCGCCCTATACCTGATTGTTAAATCTGGATATCTGTCCCCTGAACTAGCGCCGATCGCCTGTCCGCCACGAATGGCACTGACAAACGGAGCAGTAAATCAGGACATCCGCGCTCTGCAAAACGAACAGCGCCAATCACCATCCTTTCCATTTCAACAAGACTTCGATTGGCTGCCAACGGCAAGGCTTTCTGCAAGAGTTGCGAACAAAGCACCGTAAGTCCATGAAATTGCGCCGGTCGCAGTTTCCCTGCTGCTTTTTGCCGTTTCACCATGCCAAACAAGAACACCTTTAACCTTCAAACTGTGCACGGAGCAGCCACTGGGGCGTAATTCAGAATGCTGTTGCAACCAGCGGATGATCAGTGATCAACCATCCGCAGAATTGCGTTGTGAGTGTTTAGGACTGGATCCAAAAATTGTTGGCCTGGGCGACGGTTTGAAAGTTCGTCGCAACGACGTGAGACGCCATCGTCAGGCTGTCAGCATTATTGGCATAATCAGCGCGAAGCTTGCTTCTGATCTCGTCGTCCGGTTGGGTCATTTTTACGGCCATTCGCGACATCTTTATCGCGAGGCTGTAGCCTTCTTCGGGTGTGGCAGTTTTCAAACTCGGTAGCCAGCTCATGAATAACTCCCTCTGTTCATGATTGATCAATGGTGCTCAGTGGCACTGCGAAAGAAGCTCAACACAGGCGCTGCCTTCCCCCAGCAACAAATTCACGTCCAGTCGAAGGCCTGGAAAACCAGCGACAACACTCTGCCGGTAACCAGGGCCAGTCACACTGTGTTCTGAACTTACCCATTTAATAAACTATCTAATAGTTTGCTTGCTTACTTTTTGCAACAAAAATATCTTGCGAGAAACTCACGCGATGTTACCAACTCTTATCCACACGAGATCAAAGGCCTGAACCCATTGCCCGATCGAACCGAACCGAACGAAAAACCGAAGATCAGGCTAGACAACCAATTGTGCTTCGCCCTCTACGCAGCATCGAACGCGGTTGGTCAGCATTACCAAACGCTCCTCAAGTCCTATGATCTGACGTATTCGCAATATCTGGTTTTGATGGCATTGGCTGAAGAAGACGGCATTTCGATTTCCAGACTTGCCCGCCGCCTGGAAGTGTCAAAGGCAACAATGACACCAATGCTTCGAAGACTGGAAAGCAAGGGTCTCCTGATCCGCCAAATTCAGGAGGGAAACGAACGTCAAAAGATTATCGCACTGACCGAGGCAGGCCATAAAACCTGGGCCAAGTGCTGTGATATTTCCCTGGATGTATTTGAACGCACTGGCCTAACCGTGGCTGAGGCGCAACAAGTCATTCGGATCTGTGCGAAAATTGCTCGTGACTAGCGTTTTGGACCACTGAAAGATTCGACTGGCACAGCACCTAGTCATTTCTTGAGATGCCGCTCTACGCTCAAGACGGGCAAGACAGCTTTTGCGCACCCTCGAATAACGCTTCTGCAGAAGTTATTGGGCTTAAAACCTTCAGATCGCACAACGGCTTAGACTCTTGAAGCTCAGCCCCCTTGGCAGCAATAAACAACAAACAATTCAGTTTCGCCTAACTTTCCGGCGCAATTAATTAAGGCTACAAAAAAAAGCAACAGCACCCAGCAAAGTGTTCATTCCCTTTTGTTTTCCGTTATTTAGTTGCCAGATTATAGACACAAAAAATCCACATCTCTATTTTTATTGTCAATTTTTACAGGGTTGAATGTGACTGAGCACTCATCTCTGTTGGATTTGTAGAACAAATTCAACAGGTGGATTCTTTCTCCCCAGCGACTTGGTATTTCATTCCGATATCGAAGACTTCGCCTCCGGCCTGAACCCTTAAGCGGCAGCAAATAACACCGCAAATTAGGCCTGAGAGGCACAACGGGATCGCGATACGTAACCCCATCGACCGTATTGTTCCCGAGAGAGCTCCGCCGGACAGATCCGGCGGAGTTTTCATTTGAAGACTTCGCTTTCCAAATTGCTCCCAAGCATGCCGTACAATCAGGCGCTATAATACCGGTGCACACAAACAATCATCGGAATTTAGGTAAAGAAAACTGACCTGTATTTGCACGACACATACTGAATGCAACCATTGTAAAAAAGTCACAGTCAAGAAAGTTACGCTACGTATATTGGCAGTTTTTACAGGTCATTTTAGCTCACAAACCCGTGACGCTTCTTGAATTGACCCCTGCAGACCACACTTATTAACTGAAAGTAACCGGAATCAACCGATTTTGTGATCTTTATTACACTTAATTGCGAGATTGTGGTGCGATAATGGCTAAATCGTGGCCGCGTGCTAGGGGCGCATCCGCAATAGACGGAATTGCCGAAAAGGCTGAAGAGTCCAAAAGGACCAAAATAAAGTCTCAGGCGCGGTAAAATAGAGTTGTATTTGCCTTGGGAGGCGAACATGCAACGGAATACCAGAGCAGGAACATTTGCGCTTGGCCTCATCCTCGCCTTGGCGGGAAGCGCAGCCGCAGCGCCATTACCTCAGGAAACGATAACGCTGCCTGAAGACCGTCTGGCCGTGACGGTAGCGTCAGCATCACTGGATCAAATGGACCCACTGGAAAGTGAGCTCACGATCTGGGTTGGTGAAATCGAACTTGATGGTCGTAAGGCCGTTTGGGTCGAACTGATCGATTCCTATGGTGAAGTCATTTACGATTCCGAAGTCAGCACGAACGAGACTCACCTGCTTCCGGATGGAAGGGCTGTAGTTGTTCGCGCCATGGACCAGAACACAGTCGTCGCCGGCAAAGATGAGTCCAGGCTCGTGACCGAAGGAGCGTTGACTGTGACCCGTCGTGTCGTCAATGACGGGCTGGACGCTACCACTGTCGAACTGATCGAATCCGGTGAAGAGCGGGATCCGAAAACAGGCCCCATGCTTCATGTTGCCGACTTCGGACAGATGGTCTGGGACAAGGTGGTCGCATTTTTCGACGCCGCCAGAGTCCGTGTTGAAGTTGCCTGGAATTGGATTGTCGATACCATCCAGGCTTGATGACAAGACAAACTTCTCAAGCAGCCTGCGAAAATCGGGCTTGCCGGATTGTTGGAAAGACCGCTCGACCAGTTTATTGGTCGGGCGTTTTTTCTTTCAAGCCAACCTTTGCTGCAATCCGCCAAGCAATGGTGTAGTTCAAACTCAATCACAAAAATATATTAAAATTCATTGGCCTGCGTGATCCGCGCTTCCTGTAGAGCCGTAAGTGGGTAAGAAAACAAAAAACAGTTTCACCATGGCGAGAACCTTCAGAGGCCTGCCCAGTCACATAAAGGAACAAACATGCGGATTGCCGTCATCGGCTCCGGTATTTCCGGAAACAGCGCAGCTTGGGCACTAAGCGATAGACACGATGTAGTTTTGTACGAGAAGCGGACCCGCCCTGGGGGGCACAGCGCGACAGAAGACATTGACTATGACGGCACAAAAATGTCCGTCGATACGGGATTTATTGTTTACAACGAACTCAATTACCCCAATTTTACCGCTTTGCTTGACCATCTTGGCGTTGCCAGTGAAATCAGCGACATGAGTTTTGCACTGTCCGCCGACAGGGGCCAACTCGAATGGTCGGGCGACTCTATCAACACGATATTCGCACAGCGCAAAAACATCTTCTCTCCAC
Source organism: Labrenzia sp. THAF82 (assembly GCF_009363435.1). Taxonomy (GTDB): domain Bacteria; phylum Pseudomonadota; class Alphaproteobacteria; order Rhizobiales; family Stappiaceae; genus Roseibium; species Roseibium porphyridii. The sequence continues at coordinate 3,804,805 of NZ_CP045354.1, forward strand.
GCTTTTTGGGTATGCTGCGTGACATCTTTCGTTTTAACAAGGCGTCGGTTGAAGACTTGAAGGCCGGACGACTTTCCGGAAAGACGCTCGGTGGCTACCTCGAAGAAGAACGCTATTCGAGCGGCTTCATCAACGACTATCTGCTCGCCATGGGAGCCGCTATCTGGTCGACTCCGATCAACGAAATGCGCGCCTATCCCGCAGAAAGCTTTGTCGCCTTCTTCGATAATCACCGCCTGCTTTCCACCGACAGGCCGCTTTGGCGCACGATCTCCGGCGGTAGCCGAAACTATGTCAGCCGTCTCATCGCGCCCTTGGCTGGAAAAATCCGATTGGGAACACCTGTCACTCAGATTCTCCGTAAAGACGGGCAAGTTATCGTCACAGACACCACTGGCCATACTGACGTGTTTGATCATGTGATCCTGGCGAGCCATACGGATCAAAGCCTGGCCATGCTCGGCGACCCAAGTCCGGAAGAACGCGAAATTTTGGGATCAATCCGATACCGTCCAAATGAAGTCTACCTGCATCGCGATGAAGCTTTGATGCCAAAGAACAAACGCGTTTGGGCATCGTGGAACTACATGTCAGACCGTGAAGCGGGAGAAACACGCGACGTAACGGTGAGCTACTGGATGAACCGATTGCAGAACATTGATCGTAGCAAGCCTGTGTTTGTGACGCTCAACCCGTTCGAAGCGCCGGACGAAGACAAGACGTTCGCCAAATACATTTATGATCACCCTCAATTCGATGCGTCCGCGCTGGCGGCCAAGAAGCGCCTGGGAGATATTCAAGGTGTCAGGAACACCTGGTTCTGCGGTGCCTGGGGTGGCCACGGTTTCCATGAAGACGGGCTTTCGTCCGGTCTGAGTGTAGCCAGATCGCTTGGGGCTCAATTGCCCTGGGAACGTCAGGACAATGACACCTTTCTGGAAGCTGCCGAATGATCTCATCGCGGAACAACAGGTTACGCGACAACGGGCCTGCGCCTGAAAACGCAGTCTCGCTTTATCCGGGTTCGGTCATGCATCATCGCATGAAGCCGAAGCCTCACAGGTTCGACTATCGGGTCTTCTCGATGTTGTTGGATCTCGATCGCTTGAAAGAGGCATCGCGCAGCAGCTGGCTCTTTTCGGTCGACAAGTTCAACTTGCTGTCGTTTCACCACAAGGACCACGGCCCTCGAGACGGTAGCTGTCTTAGGCAGCATGTAGAGATGTTGTTGGCAGATAAGGGCGTTGCCGCCCCAAAACGGATATTGCTTCTGGCGTATCCGCGACTGTTTGGTTACGGCTTCAACCCTTTGAGTGTCTACTACGCCTACGACGAAGATGAGATGTTGACCGGTGTCGTCTACGAAGTTCGCAATACATTCGGGGGACTGCACACTTATGCCCTCCCCGTGGAACCGGGCCAGATGTCCGACGCCGGTGTTCGACAGACACAGCGTAAGGAGTTTTATGTGTCTCCGTTCCTGAGCATGCAGCAACACTATTTTTTCAGGATGCTGCCACCGGGCGATAGTGTTCGCGTACGGATTCTGGAAAAGGATGCCAAAGGTCCAATTCTTTCAGCAACGTTTTCCGGGGAAAGAAAGAAGTTCTCGACAGGTTCCATACTTGGAGAATGCCTGCGGGTGCCATTTCTGACTTTCAAAATCATGGCCGCCATCCATTGGGAAGCCTTTAAAATTTGGCGGAAGCGTGTACCATTTCACCCTCGGCCCGCGCAGGATGCATTGGATGGGGGGCCGGATCGGCACAACCGCCACGCCTCGCTGGCATCAAATGAATAACATTTCAAGAGGTTCTGCCATGAGTAGTGAGCCTATTGTTCTGACACAAGACAACCTTCGCAGCGAGTTGAAGGGCACTCCCCGCCTCGCTCGAATGGCAGCAAATCTTGCCGTCAAGATCCGCTACGGTTCATTGGAAGTTCAGTTTCCCGATGGTCGCCGCTATCTGATTGAAGGCCGCGAGAACGGTCCGCACGGCGTTTTGAAGATCCACAACTGGCGTTTCTTCAGAATGGTTGTACAAGCAGGCGATGTCGGGGTCGGAGAAGCCTTTATGGCAGGTTACTGGTCCTCACCTGATGTTACGACCTTTCTCGAGGTCTTTTGCATCAATCAGGAATCCACGCTGGAGGCTCTGCAAGGCAGGCCGTTCTCGCGCTTCCTGCTCTCCCTTCGTCATTGGTTGAACGCCAATACGAAACGAGGATCGAAACGCAACATCTCCGCGCATTACGATCTTGGAAACGCGTTCTACAAGGAATGGCTCGATCCTTCGATGACCTATTCCTCAGCCATTTACAGCAATGAAACCAACAACCTGGAGCAAGCCCAAGCGGAAAAATATGCTTCGCTTGTACGGCAAACAGGCATTCGTCCGGAGCATCAGGTTCTGGAGATCGGATGTGGTTGGGGAGGTTTTGCAGAACATGTTGCAAAGACCGTTGGTGCTCACGTAAAAGCCCTGACCATTTCGCAGGAACAATTCGACTATGCACGCGAACGGATCTACAAGGCTGGCCTCAACGAAAAAGTCGATGTCGTATTCCAGGATTATCGAGATGAACGCGGCGTCTACGACCGGATAGCCTCGATCGAAATGTTTGAAGCGGTTGGTGAAAAATATTGGCCGACCTATTTCGAACAGCTCTCCAAATGCCTGAAACCCGGTGGTAAAGCAGGTCTTCAGATCATTACCATTCAAGACAAGATGTTTGAGGACTATAGGCGCGGAACCGACTTCATTCAGCGCTATATATTCCCTGGTGGAATGTTGCCTCCTCCCGGCCGATTGAAAGACATTGGCAAGTCACTCGGGCTCGATCTCGAAGACCAGACAATTTTCGGTCAGGACTATGCGCGCACGTTGGCTGAGTGGCGGCACAGTTTCCGCCAGGCTTGGCCGAAAATCCGCCCACTAGGCTTCGACGAGCGTTTCAAGCGTTTGTGGGAGTTTTATCTGCACTATTGTGAAGCCGGGTTCCGCTCAGGCAACATCGATGTGCGACAGATGGTGTACGTGAAAGCGCCCTGACCAAAATCGCAGAAGACAAGGAAAAGGCCGGGATTTACCCGGCCTTTTTCTTGTTCCAACCAGTCGCACGCGACATAAAGGCAAAATAGAGCCGATAAGGTAACAGCTTCAAAAACTTGAGCTGAAGCACAAAGATCGTTGGAAACGCGATTTCGAAGCGTTTGCTATCTTCCAGACCCTCTCTAATTTTTTGAACCGCTTGTTCAACCGTTAGGAGATGCGGCATCGGGAAAGGGTTTGAACGCGTTGCCGGTGTGTCGACAAAACCTGGATTGACGACCTGAATGCGAATACCGGCTCGATCAAGATCGAATTTCAGGGATTCTGCGAGATTTATGAGCCCTGCCTTGGTAGCGCCATAAGCGGCTGAGGTCGGTAGGCCGCTATACCCGGCAACAGAGGAAACGACGGCAATCTGCCCCCTGCCCTCCGGCTTCATCGCTTCAATCACGGGCAACAAGACATTGACTGTGCCCATCAGATTGACGTCAAAACTCTTCTTGAAAGCAGCTGCCTCTGCCTTCAGCCCATCCTGGGGCAGATAGACGCCGGCATTGGCAATCATCAACGCAATTTTTCCGATACCAGCCAGGATCGACTTGCAGATGTCCGACATTGATTGCGTGTCGGATACATCACCAGGATAAGGGTGAATGGATCCGGGTAGGTTCTGTGCCTGAATGGAAAGAGCTTCGAGGTCTTTTGAAGATCTGGCAGTGACAGCCACCGTCCATCCGGACCGGGCAAGATCAAGTGCGAGCTCTTTGCCGATGCCCGAACTTGCGCCTGTCACCCACGCACAGCCGTCATCCGGTTTTGCAACGTAGTTTTGGTTTCTCAAGTTGAATTCTCCAAGCGTTTACACTGTCTACGCAAAACGCCTGGAGAGTGGATCTGATTATGTGAAATTATCGCATGAAAGGTGCGAACCAGCGGCCCACAGGTCCGGTCAGTTCCAGACGACCGGCAGTCACTGCGAAGCAAATGCAGTCTTCACCCTCGTCAGCGATGGGCTTGTGGTCGACATCCCCGTCAGCGAATGCGACATCGCCGGAAATATAATGACCGTCCTCATCCTTGAACCCGCCTTTGAGAACAAGGGTAAGTTCGGTTCCGTGGTGTGTATGCGACGGCATTGCCCGCCCGGCACGCACCCACAGAAGACTGCTCACACAGCCGTCAATCTCCCCGAACTTGCATTCTTTTACACCTGGAAGAAGTGTTTTCCAGGGAAGCTTGTCCATGGAGGTGCCGACGATAGACAGGAGCGATTCAGGAACATCACTCGCGGCTTCCGAATGCGTACCCGAAAGCGGGACGTTGTCGTTCAGCAGCGTGTCGTCACCATCGAATATTGCAGACAAAGCCGCGTCGCGATTTGAAATATCAATCGGCGCGGCATCGTCAAGCCCCACCCCGGCCAGGGTTTCCAGGGACGACACATAGCCACGGTTCCGGTCGCTCAATTCCAAATGCGCGCCGACAAGGGCTTGTGCTGGATAGGACAGACTTCCAGCCGCATATCCGGCTAGCAGCTCATCCATGCCAGTCACATTCTTTTCCATTACCGCTCTCATATATTTCCGCGAGCCCAGGTTGCTTTGTAGCCATTACGCGTAACAACCTTTTCCAGATCATTGTCTACACTATAAATAACCGATTCAAAATCCTGATCTAGGTGGGCATGAGAACAACTCGGCGACGACTTTCAATCGATCTGGAGAAATTCACCCGTGTGTTTCCCGCCAATTATGGCATTCCATGCCCAAGAGACTTACATAGAATCTTGAACAACCTCCTCAGGAGCTTTAGCGTCCGGAGCTCACCTCAAGACTTTTGGCCGGTTCATTCGAACTGCCCATTCAGCCAGGAATAGTACTAAATGTCTGTGTCCGTTTCAGTTGTTGATGCGATCGGCAACACGCCACTTATCCGACTCAAGGCCCTATCAGATGAAACGGGTTGCGAAATTCTTGGCAAAGCTGAATTTATGAACCCCGGGCAGTCGGTCAAGGACCGCCCGGCGCGCCAGATGATATTGGAGGCCGAAGCTCGCGGAGACCTCAAGCCGGGCGGCGTCATCGTCGAGGGCACTGCTGGTAACACCGGGATCGGTCTTGCGCTCGTTGCAAGCGCAAAAGGCTACCGAACAGTCATCGTCATTCCTGAAACGCAGAGCCAAGAGAAGAAGGACATGCTTCGACTTTGCGGAGCGGAACTCGTCGAAGTGCCAGCAAAGCCTTTCAAGGACCCCAACAACTATCAGCATGTTGCCCGTCGCCTTGCTGAAGACATGGCAAAAAGCGAGCCCAATGGGGTGATCTTCGCGGACCAATGGAACAACCTGGACAATCGCAAAGCCCACTATCTGACGACCGGCCCAGAAATTCTCTCCCAGACAGACGGCAAGGTTGACGGGTTCATTTGCGCTGTCGGTTCCGGCGGAACCCTTGGCGGTGTTTCAAAGTTTCTGCAGGAGAACAAACCGGGCATTGTCATCGGCTGCGCAGACCCGCGAGGCGCTGCTATGCAGTCTCTTTTCACAACCGGCGAAGCAGTTGCTTCAGAAGGTGGTTCAATTTCAGAAGGAATTGGTCTTGGCCGCAAGACTGCAATCGTCGGAGATCTTAAGGTGGATCACGCCTATACAATTCCTGACGAGGAAGCGATGCCCCTGGTGTTCGACCTCGCTGAAAACGAAGGCCTTCTGCTTGGCGGCTCAAGCGCCATCAATCTGGCTGGCGCTCGGCGCCTGGCCAAGGAACTGGGGCCAGGAAAAACCATCGTGACCATCCTGTGCGACCACGGAACCCGTTATCAGTCGAAGCTCTATAATCCGGACTTCTTGAGATCGAAGAACCTGACAGTTCCCCATTGGCTTGAGCGGACCGTCAACATCGAGCCCCCGTTTGCGTGACACGCTTGAACCTTTGAGACCGACGATAAATGGAGCCGGAACCCCAAGCGCTAGATAGGGATGGAGCTGCGGCCGAAACCGTTATTCAGGATGCCGTAACAGATATCAGCATTTTGGATGTGGTGGCCAACAATCTCGGATTGGTCGCAGCCTTCGTCGCTTTGATCTATATTACGGCAGGAATATGCGCCGTTCGGGAGGTCATGAACTCAAGGACATCCCAAGGATCCGTCGCCTGGCTTCTGTCCCTGTTTTTCATTCCCTACATTACGGTGCCGCTCTATTTCGTTTTTGGCTGGCGCTCCTTTGCGGACTACGCGAAAATCCAGGCAACGCTTGGCCGGGCTGAACGTGCACGTCGCGCCGACGAACTTGGATTGACAGACCACGAAGAAACGAGGGACTGGCCCGTTCTGTCCCGTGTTGCTGGCGTTCCATTTCTGGCGGGCAACAAGACGAACCTTCTAATTGACGGACCGGCGACATTTACAGCCATTAAGCAGGCCATCGAAGAGGCCAGCCACAGTATCTTTTTCCAGTTTTTTGCCATTCATGACGATGAGCTCGGCCGGGAGATGGCCGACGCATTGATTGCGCGTGCAAAGGACGGGTTGAAAGTCTGCTTTCTTTACGACGATGTCGGAAGCCATTCACTTTCGAACGAATTCATCGTTCGCCTGCAAGACGCTGGGGTCAATGTTTGCGGTTTTAATGAAAATCACCGCTTCTTGCGCCTGCTTGGACCGATGCGCCTAAATTATCGCAACCATCGAAAACTGGTTGTTACCGACTTCAGGATTGCCTTCGTCGGCGGACACAACGTTGCGGACCAGTATGTCGGACGGAGCAAATGGTTTGGCCATTGGCGCGACACGCATGTTTGCGTGGAAGGTCCTGCCGCTGTTGCTTGCGCCTTGTCCTTCGTCGAAGACTGGCTTTGGGCAAGCGGCGAACGCATCGAGCTGCCACAAGTCACTGAAATACCAATGCCTGGAGATGAATCCGTTCTTGTCATGCCGACCGGGCCGGCCGACAAACTGGAAGAGTGCGCGATCGCATTTGTCGAGGCTGCAGCTCAAGCAAAACAGCGATTTTGGATCACAACGCCCTATCTCGTACCTTCGCTTGATGTCCAAACAGCGCTTTGTTCCGCAGCCATGCGGGGCGTTGATGTTCGCATACTGCTCCCTGAAAAACGGGACCACTGGACTGTGTGGCTGGCAAGCCATGCATATGAGCACATCCTCGTGCAACGCGGGGTCAAGGTTTATCGCTATTCCGAGGGCTTCCTGCATCAGAAGGTCACTTTGATGGACGAAGACCTGGTCTCGATTGGCACGGTGAATTTCGACAATCGCTCATTTCAGATCAATTTTGAACTCACGCTCTGGTTCACACATGAACGAACAATTCGAAACGTGGAGAGCATGCTCGAAACTGACTTTCAAAATGCCAGACTAACCTGGCCTGATGCCTTTCAGTCTCGCAGTTACATTTTTCAGGTTCTGGCTCAGGGCGCTCGTCTCCTGTCGCCGATTTTGTAATTTTTACCTCGACCGGCATAAAAACTGTCGCGTTAACGGAATCTGTGAGACCAGATTCATTCAATCTTAAACGGGTTGCATTCAGGTTGCACAACCCATTTCTGATTGAGGTTTTCATGAGAGCGCTTGTCTTTTTCCTTGCCTTAGTGCTTGCAGGGCCGTTTTTCTTCTTCACAGACGGGTCAATCGTCAAAGATCTGAAATTAAAGGCGGAAACACTGTCTCCCGCCTACATTCCAACCGAAAACCGGCGATGCAGATCGAATTTGTTCATCTTCCATCATTGCAGCTACGACTATGTTTTCCAGCAAAAGGAGTTGGATCAGGATTATTTCTTTCTTTCGTTTGGAGCACCTGAGACTGTTGAACTAATGCGCGGAAATTCGACGGGTGGAATTACCTCAGACGTCGGACAGAACTACCTTTTCAACCGAATTGCGACGGCAGTCGCTTTTCCGATCTTCGCGCTGATTATTCTCATCAGAAGCTTGTCCGGCACGAAATCACGATCAAGAGCGTCCGCGCCATCAGTGCCCGGCACTGAACATCAGGTTCGTTCAGCAGCGTCTCTACCAACACATGCAGCCCGTCGGACACAATTCGGAAAGCGCCGATGATTGAAAAGGACAGCCCTGCTCGTGTTGATGACCGATTGCCGCAAAGGATAGAGGTCCAGCAGGTGCAAGTGTTCCTGATAGTCTGATACGTTGGTGTGGTTGCCACCGTTGCACTGCAGGACAAGCCATGACTTTTGTACCGGATATGACCACTTTGCTCGCCTTCACAGCCGCGGCATTGGTTTTGACCATAACGCCCGGCCCGGACATGACCTTGTTTATGAGCAAAACGCTGACCCAGGGTCGCCGTGCGGGCTTAACCGCCGTTTTCGGCGTTACCGTCGGTCTTGTCATCCATACAATTCTGGCAGCAATAGGTGTTTCAGCGCTACTGGCTGCCTCCCAGCTCGCCTTTACTCTTTTGAAAATTGTGGGCGCCGCCTATCTTATCTGGCTTGCTTACCGAACACTTCGCCATGGCTCAGCGCTTGCGATTGAATCTGCCGGAGCGAAGACGCAACCCTTTTATCAAATCTGGCTTCAAGGTCTTGGCGTCAACATACTCAATCCGAAAATCGTATTGTTCTTTGTAACTTTCCTGCCCCAATTTATAAGTGCGAGTGATCCCAATGCCGTTGGTAAATTGCTGTTTCTTGGCGCTTATTTTGTTTTGCTTGGAATGCCAATTTGCGCGCTGATGGTGCTTGGCGCCGGTACATTCGCTAAGTTCTTGAAGCAGTCACCAAAAGCGATGCGTTTTTTCGACTGGGCGTTCGCTGGAATTATGGGCAGTTTTGCAATCAAGCTCATGATTGCAAAGGCAAACAACTGATGTCCACTAACACGTCGGACCGGACGACAGTTGCCATTCTGGGTTCAGGCCCCTCGGGACTTGCCTGTGCGCTCACGCTCTCACGTTCAATGGTAGAGACGATTGTCATATCTTCAGATGGTACAGCGCCACGCAACACGGCCTCTCCATTCGTCGCTGCCCTGCCCGGCATGGACCGCAACTCCCCTGCAGAAGTTCGCGCCGCAATACGCAAAGACATTCTTTCCTATCCGTTTGCGCGTTTTAGAAATTCCGATGCAACTGCGCTTCAGAACCAAGCCAGCGGTTTTCAGCTCGACCTTTCGGACGGATCCTCCGTTTTTGCCGACAAAGTCTTGCTCGCGATGGGTATGGTCGACATCTATCCGAACGTTGCCAACTTGGCTGACTACTGGGGGTCCAGCATAATCAACTGCCCATTTTGCCATGGATATGAATGGCGTAATACGCGATGGGGCATCTACGCCGATCGTCAGGAAGTCCTCGATGCAGCCGAGGTCTATCGGCACTGGTCCAATGAATTAACTTATTTCATTGACCCCTCACTGCATCTGACAGAGGAGCGTCGCACCCAGTTTGAAAGCCTCGGCATCAGCATATGCGAGGCCCTTCCGGTTGCGGTTAACGGCACGGGCGGATCGCTGACTGAAGCTGTTTTTTCCGATCAGCAGCCAATCGCTATCGACTGCATGCTGGTGTTTCCATTCCAGAAACAAACGGAGTTGGTCACAGCGCTGGATCTGCAGCTCACATCTGACGGCTACGTTGGTGTCGATGAGGGTTTTAGAACGTCAGTGTCAGGCATCTATGCGGCCGGAGACATCACATACGCTGGTCATCAAAACACACCAACAGCGCTACACATGGGAAACATGGCTGCAGCAACGATTGTTATGGATCTATGTTTCAAAAAATGACATGCAGCAATGAGAATGGCGCGTGCCTTATGGACAGGTTACACCTAAACCAATTTCATGGCCGGCAGGCATCTGATGATCTGATGGCTGGGAATATCGGGATAAACACATGACAACACCTTTGTTTCGTGACGACGCCTATCTACGAACATGCGAAGCCAAGGTAATCGGCGTAAATGACCGGGGCGGTATCCTGCTGGATCGCTCCGTCTTCTATGCCACGGGTGGTGGTCAACCAGGCGATTGCGGATATCTGGAACTTGAGGATGGCAGCCAGATCGAGATCGCCACAACCGTCTATGACGATGACAAGACAACGATCGTTCACGTTCCGAATGCAGACCAGGGTGTCCCACCTGACGGTTCCAGTGTGACAGCACACATAGACTGGACCAGACGCTATCGACTGATGAGAATGCACACCGCGTTGCACCTTCTGTCGGTCGCTCTGCCCTATCCGGTTACAGGTGGACAGGTTGGCGAGTCCGAGGGCCGTCTCGATTTCGACATGGGCTCTGAGGCCATCGACAAGGACACGCTTCTGGAAACGCTGAACAATCTCGCGGGAAGTGATCACACCGTAACAAGCGAGTGGATCACAGATGCTGAACTCGATGCCAATCCGGGTCTCGTCAAAACGATGTCGGTGAAACCACCAAGAGGATCAGGTGCAGTGCGTCTGGTCAGGATTGGTGCCGACATCGACTTGCAACCCTGTGGAGGAACGCATGTCAGCCGTACTTCCGAGATTGGTCAACTGGCGCTCGGAAAGATCGAGAACAAGGGCAAGCAAAACAGACGCGTACGAATTCGACTGATGGACTGATCAACCTGTTTGGATGACAAGATGAAATTATCGGGCAGCTGTCAATGTGGCTCCATCGGCTTTGAGATGGAGAGCAAAACGCCTTACCCTTACATGCGCTGTTACTGTTCGATATGCCGGAAGGTCGGTGGCAGCGGAGGCTATGCGATAAACCTGATGGCAGAGGCCGACAGCATCAAGATACGTGGTGCTGATGCGAAGGGTGTCTACAATGCTGTTGTTGACGGAAAGGCGAGCCAAGCAGAGCGACATTTTTGCAAGTCTTGCGGCTCGCATCTCTGGCTATGGGATCCACGTTGGCCGGAGCTGATCCACCCTCACGCTGGGGCCATCGACACGCCATTGCCACGTGCACCCGAGACCTTACACATCATGCTCGAGTTCAAACCTGATTGGATTGATGTCCCAGACGGTCCCGGACATGTTCACTTCCAGCGTTATCCGGACTTGTCGATTGAAGAATGGCACAAATCCCATGACCTTTACGAAGACTGAGATCCACCAATGACTGAACACCCGCTTGTTTCAACCCAATGGCTTGCAGACAATCTCGCGTCTCCCGATTTGGTCGTAGTCAACGCCTGGATGCCACCGGTTACGCACCCCGACGCGCCACCGGTATATCCGAATGCCCATATTCCAGGATCAGTCTTCTTCGATGTCAACGAAATCTGTGACACAAACTCCGATCTTCCGCACATGCTGCCGGCACCGCATGTCTTTTCCTCCGCGATGCGGAAGCTGGGGATTGGCGATGGTCAAACTCTGGTCGTTTATGATGATTTTGGCTTCTATTCGGCCCCACGAGTCTGGTGGACCTTGCGAACCATGGGCGCGGAACGTGTGTTCGTGCTGGATGGCGGTTTCCCAAAATGGCGAGCTGAAGGGCGGGCTGAAGAAGACAAGGAACAGCGGCGAGTTCAGAGTCATTTCACGTCGCGGCTGAACCACGGTGCTGTAGCAGACCTTGCCGACATAAAGGCCGCGCTTGCTACGGGATCCAGGCAGGTTCTTGATGCCCGGTCTTTCGACCGGTTCAATGGAAAGGCACCGGAACCCCGCGTGGGACTGCGTTCAGGCCACATGCCTGGGGCGTACAATCTACCGTTTACCCAGTTGATCGGTGAAAATGGTACCTTCAAGGACCGACCCGGCCTCGAAGCGGCCTTTAAAAATGCTGGCATAGACCTGGAAAAACCCGTGACGACGACGTGTGGTTCCGGTGTTACTGCCGCAATATTGACCCTGGCACTATCCATCTTGGGAACGCGAGACTTGGCTCTTTATGATGGGTCCTGGGCGGAATGGGGCAGCCGTGAAGATGTTGACGTTGCTACCAAATCGGACTGAATGCGACAGACCTCACCGATCAAGTTCCTGTATCTGCTTTCAATTCCTCGAAAAAAGATCTGATTTCCAGCGAAATTGAACTGGCGCTTGTGTTGACCTTTTCAGCCGCCTGCAAAAATCTGGCAGCTGCCTTGTCCGACGTTCCAATGGCCATGCCGACGCCCGAAATATTTTCGTCAAGCTCCTTCGCGCCCGAAGACACCGACTGTATGCTTTCGGATATTTCCCTGGTTGCTGCACCTTGCTCCTCGACCGCAGCCGCGATTGAGGCCGTCATTTCGTCCAACTGCCTGACAACTTCCGAAATCGAATGAATTGAAGCAACGGAACTTTCTGTCGATGACTGAATTTCCGAAACTTGCTGACTGATCTCCTCCGTTGCATTGGCGGTTTGCTCAGCCAGCGTTTTCACCTCACTCGCCACAACAGCAAAGCCGCGTCCTGCATCACCTGCTCGAGCGGCTTCGATCGTCGCATTGAGTGCAAGGAGATTTGTTTGTTCGGCAATGGCCTGGATGAGACCCACAACGTCGCCGATCTTCTGTGCTGCACCAGCGAGACTCGAAACCTTGAGGCTGGACTGCTCGGTTCCTCCTGCTGCTTGACTGGCGATCTCAGAGGCACCTGTTATTTGCTTTGCTATTTCCTGTATCGAGCTGGACAGTTCCTCTGTCGCGCTTGCAACCGTCTGGACACTCAAGCTGGTGTTCTTTGCCGCTGCTTCCGCTGCCGAGACCTGGTTAAGCGCGGACGCGGACACTGATGTCAATTCTTCCGCTTGACCGGCGACAATACGGGCACCCTCATCAGCATCCTCCAACGGCGTTTCCACCTTTCCTTGAAAGCTTTCAATCGCTTCGTTCAACCGGGCCGTCTGAGCTTCACGAATTTGCAGCAACCGTTCCTCATAGGTCGAAATTGCCAATTCCATATCAAGCATTACGGCAGTGGTTACGGCATCCAGCAATTGGCTTATGTCTCTAAAACTGCGGCGATACTTCTTGATAATTCCTGCGTGAAGGCGCGTCAGAACAAACCTATAGCCGGCAATGTACCATCTGGGTTCCAATCCAATTCGACAATGCACATGGCCAATTCTGTTGATGCTGTCCTGGTAGTCCTGGTCAAAACCCGACATAAACAGTTTTTCCCAGTGGCTTTTTTGCGCTGACACCAGACGTGGCTGCATTTCTCCAACCAGTTCGGCCAACTTTGGCTGACCTCTTAGATGAAGATAAAAATCATCAAGGATCGAATCCAAATCCGGCTTTATCACCGGCCAAATTTTTTGAAGAGATACGATCGTACTTTGGTCGATCTGCGCAAATTCCAGCCGAACCGCAAAATCGTCTGCCACAGCTTTCATGTTGGATAACCCCTCTAGCCAACACAACTTCACCGTGCAAATCTGAATAAACTTTAAATTGTATTTTTAATTGCTATTTTTCTCAATGGTACTGTGAAAAAATACCAATTCTCAATTGCTATTTTTATCTATCAAAAATTTAGATACTACCTTGACACAACCAACTTAGCTTCGCCCGTTTTGGCTTAAATCCGAGCTTTTGATTCGTTTTCGATCAAGTTTTCCAGACGTGGGATAACCGTTCTTAGCCGGCATGCGCTCGCAAATTCCAGCAAATGCCTAAACTTCCTTTGGTTGCATTTTTCTACTGGGTCGGGACGTACTCTTGTCTTTATGGTTGAGCCGAATGAGAAAGTCCGCGCGCGTCCCAGAAAGATGGTGACCTGGCCAAATTTCCAAATCATCGATCAAGTTTCCTTTTGGCTGCTCAGCAAAAATCTGCTTTCGCGTCCGACTTGACAGTCTGCGGCGCCCAAGTCCGAAGACATCACACATGGCACCTCGGGAAAGCAAATGCGCCTCGGCGCCGTGCAGCCGTTTGCTGACATAGCCATTTAAATGCAAGCCAATAGCGTCCGCTATTTTCCTGATTTTTGCCCGATCATGACCTTTACCCACCAAATGCTGTTTGCAGCGTTCCGCCCCGTAGAGCACAAAACAGCAGTCTCCCGGTTCTGACACCCTGTCCCTTGCGAGCCCGACATCGTGAAGAATGGCTGCCGAGAACAACAACTCAAGATCCGTATTCAACCCTGCGCGTTTGCCGAACAAAACGGCCCAATAGTAAGTGCGCCAGCTGTGTCGCATCAATTCCAGCCCCTGGACATCATCTGCAAAGTCAAACGCATCTCGGGTGAGTGCAGTGTCTGGCGGCTGAAGGCCATCGAGATCCATGCCAAAGGCATTCAACATCCCCGCTCGCTCCTTGAGAACGTCAGCAGTTTCAAGCAAGGCCATTCGACCAAGATTGCCCAAAACCTGAATTTTTTCCAGACGCGTGAGACGTCCCTTGCTGTAGGTACCCAAACGCTTTCCCCACGCAACCGTGCCCATAGGTTCGTTTGATATTGCGGTTTCGCAGTTCATATTCATGCGGCACTCCTTTTTTTGTACCGTATCGCACATAAATAGACATGTCGAACTTTTTGTGCGAAACAGTAAAAAATGGAACCACCTGTCAAACGCGGTCGGCCGCGAAAATTTGATGAAGATCTGACCCTTGATCTGATCATGAAGGTCTTCTGGCGGCATGGATATGCCGCCACCAGTCTTGACCAGATCGCAGAGGCAACGGGTCTGAACAGACCCAGTCTTTACGCTGCATTCGGCAGCAAGAAGGACATGTTTCTCAAATCAATTGAGCGCTTTGCGGACCGCATGGAAATTCATTTACGCAAGGCAGGCTCTCGGGCGACAGGCGCTAAGGCCCGCATGAAAGACATCATGGCGGCGGCAGTGGACCTCTACACAGGAAAGAGTGACCTTACCGCCGCAGCTCATGGATGCCTTGCTGTTTCCACGCTTCCTTCGGAAGCGCCACAGGACCCGGATTTCCAGTTGGCGCTTGGAAATGTGCTTCTGCGCATGGACACCGGATTTGCTCGCCTCATATTGCACGAGACCAAAGGATCTATGTGTGATGCCCAGGCGGAGGAAATTGCACAACACCTTGCACTGGTGCTCCACGGCCTCTCGATACGTGCGCGCTCCGGCGAAGACCCTGAAAAACTGAAGAAATTGTCTTCCAGTGCCGTCGACAGGCTGATACCGGATTAGGCTTTGGCAAGTTTCATGACAACCCCAGTCCCCTAAGGATGATTGTGCAAATCGAGTGACCAATTCAACGTCATTGGCAGAGGTGTCCAGGTTCCCGTTTGCAGCCCCGCTGACCGAAGGGCTCTGGCGGTCCAGGTATTGCAGCCGAGCAAAGCATTGAACCCGCCTTTGGCGGAGAAGAAGAAATCGTGCGCGTCATAGGCAGCATTCGGTATGGGGATTGGACCGCCATCTCCGTCCAATTCGAAACTCGACCTTATGTGGTCCAGTAACCGTTCAAATTCGATTTCTGAGAGATGCACCTCGCGGACGCTTTCCAGCTCGACGGCTATGGGCCCTGTTCTCCTCACATGCATGACTGACCTGTCCCAGGTCAGCGCATCAATGACAGGACCAGGTCTGAGATGTCCCCAGGTTGGTGTCTCAACATAGAAAGATCGCCCTCCCCATCCGAAGACCACCCAGAACACACCTTGATAGTCGAGAGACAGGCCTGCGTCAGAAACAAATGAAAAGGTTTCAAGAACATCCGGGTCAGCAGGCAGGGCGATGTCAGTATGGATCGGATTGGAGAGTACCAGAATTGTCCGATTTTTGTCCGATCCGCTGGCTTCGGCTCGGGTAGAGTCAAAAAGGGGTCTCGGAACAAGCGTTCCGAGACCCATCAATAAAACCAGCAGGATAGCGACCAGACAAAGTCCTACGATCGCACGCCTGACCAGCTTGATCATTCTACTTCATTCCGGCCTTGATCAGTGGTGCAGGATCTGGCTCAGGAACAGTTTTGTCCGTTCATGCTGCGGATTGGTGAAGAAGTCTTCAGGCTCGTTCTGTTCAACGATCTGACCTGCATCCATGAAAATCACGCGGTTTGCCACCTTGCGCGCAAAGCCCATTTCGTGGGTCACGCAGAGCATCGTCATGCCTTCTTCGGCAAGACCGACCATCACGTCCAGAACTTCCTTGATCATTTCCGGATCGAGAGCAGATGTAGGCTCATCGAAGAGCATGATCTTCGGGTTCATGCACAAGGACCGCGCAATGGCCACGCGCTGTTGCTGACCACCGGACAACTGCCCAGGGTATTTCAAGGCCTGCTCGGGGATCTTGACGCGTTCCAGGTAGTGCATCGCGATGTCTTCAGCTTCCTTCTTCGGCATCTTGCGTACCCAGATCGGGGCCAGGGTGCAGTTTTCCAAGATTGTCAAATGTGGAAACAGATTGAAATGCTGGAAGCACATGCCGACTTCCCGACGAATTTCATCGATCTTCTTGAGATCGTCCGTCAACTCAATGCCATCGACAATGATTTGGCCGGCCTGGTGCTCTTCCAAACGGTTTATGCAACGGATCATGGTCGACTTTCCCGAGCCGGAAGGCCCACAAATGACAATCCGCTCGCCGCGCATAACCTTCAGGTGGATGTCACGCAGGACGTGAAAGTCACCATACCACTTGTTCATGTTCTTGATTTCGATTGCGACATCCGTTTCGGAAATCTGCATCTTGGAACGATCTGCAGCGATCTCTTCCGGGTTTACTGCATTCTCAGTCATGAGACTTTACTCCATGAGTGTCTTTTGGCCGGGGCGCTGCGGTCTGGCGCGCGCCCCGGAAACTCGGTCCTAGCGTTTGTGTCCTGTGTGCAGTTTGTTCTCCATGAATATGGAGTACCGCGACATGCCGAAGCAGAAGACAAAGAACACAATGGCTGCAAAGAGATAGCCGGTATGACCCTGGCTTGGTGTCGACCAGGTCGGATCCGTGAAGGATGACTGGATCTGACCAAGCAGGTCGAACATGCCGACAATCAAGACCAGCGTGGTGTCTTTGAACAGACCGATGAAGGTGTTCACAATGCCCGGGATCACCAGTTTCAAGGCCTGTGGCAAAATGATGAGATACATCATCGGCCAGAACCTCAGTCCTAGTGCCATCGCACCTTCATACTGACCCTTGGGAATAGCCTGCAGGCCACCACGGACCACTTCCGCCATATAAGCTGCAGAGAACAGTGTCACACCAATGAGCACACGCAGCAATTTGTCGAAGGTCACGCCTTCCGGTAGGAACAACGGCAGCATCACGGAAGACATGAACAGAACCGTGATAAGCGGCACACCGCGCCAGAACTCAATGAAGATGATGGAGACCATCTTGATGATCGGCATTTTTGACCGACGGCCAAGCGCGAGCGCAATCCCGAGGGGCAGCGAGGCAACGATACCTGTCACCGCAATGACGAGCGTGACAAGCAACCCTCCCCAGCGGGCTGTTTCAACGATCGGCAGGATCACGGAACCGCCAATGACCAGACCGGTCAACAGGAAGTACGCCACGATCGGGAAGACCACCAGAAACAGGATGGCATTGGTGCGTTTGAAAGGTGCACTTGGCCAGGCAAGCGGCACCAGAAGCAGAATGAACAACGCGTAGACGATGTTTACCCGCCAGATTTCATCAGTGGGATACCGTCCGTAGATGAACTGCGGAAGATAGGCTTTCACGTAGGCCCAACAGGCACCGCCATGCGCACCGTCCTGGGGAAGGCATGCCTCGCGGTTCTCGCCATTCCAGACTGCATCGACTAGTGCAAACTGAACGAAGGGTGCCACGATCGAATAAGCGATCAGAATTCCGACGACCGTCAATATGGTGTTGCTTATGGATGAGAACAGGTTCTGCCGCATCCAGCCAATAACACCGGTGGTCGAGACCGGCGCCGGCAAAAGCGGCGCCTCCTCGGTTCTTATCTGGAACATTTTTGTGTCTGACATGATCAAGCGCTCCTTACCGTTCCACGAGCGCCATGCGCTGGTTATACCAGTTCATGAAGGCGGATGTGAGCAAGCTGAGCGAAAGGTAAACTCCCATCCAGATGCCAATGATTTCGATTGCCTGCCCTGTCTGATTGAGAACCGTGCCACCGACGGACACAAGGTCCGGGAAGGCAATGGCTACAGCCAGAGAAGAGTTCTTGGTCAAGTTCAGATACTGACTGGTCAGCGGTGGAATGATCACGCGCATTGCCTGCGGGATGACGACCAAGCGCAGTGTTGGACCGTTACGCAGCCCCAGCGCATGAGCGGCTTCCGTCTGACCATGCGAGACAGCCTGAATGCCTGCACGCACAATCTCGGCGATGAAGGCGGCGGTGTAGATCGCAAGAGCAGCGGTAAGAGCCAAAAACTCCGGTATGACGTTGATACCGACATTCAACTCAAAACCACGACGCAGGATTGGTCCGGTTTCAACGAAGTTGGGATGCTCCCAATACATCGGCATGCCCATAACGAGGTAAGCCAGCACCGGCAGACCGACGATAAGGCCGACAGCAGTCCAGAACATCGGGAATTGCTGCCCGGTGGCATCCTGGCGCTTGTGAGCCCACCTGGAGATGACGATTGAGGCAATGATGGCCACGATCAGCGCAATGCCGATCATATGGGAACCAGGCTCCCAGATCGGCTTTGGCAATCTCAAACCACCAATATTCAAGTGGATGGTATCAAACAGCGACCACTTTTCACGCTTTCCCGGAACAGCGCGCAAAACCGCGAAATACCAGAAAAAGATCTGTAGCAGCAGCGGGACATTTCGGACAAGCTCAACGTAGCAATATGCCAGCCGGCTGATGACCCAGTTGTTGGAGAGCCGCGCGATCCCGATGACGAAACCGAAGATCGTGGCAAAGAAGATGCCGACAACGGCAACAAGTATTGTGTTGAAGAGACCGACCAGAAGGGCCGTGCCGTAACTTGATGTTTCCGAATAGGGAAACAAAGACTGAATGATGCCGAAACCGGCAGTGTTTTCCAGAAAACCCCAACCAGAGGCAATGTTTTGCCGTTCCAGGTTGGCTATCGTGTTCGTAACGATGACGTATCCCAAAGTCACCAACGCGACGATCAATACCAATTGGTAAAAAAGGCCACGGGCTTTGGGATCGTTCAACAGCGAAGCACGCGCCGGCGCCCCCGCCGAGTCCTGCTCCATTACTGACATAGAACCTCGCCCAAGTTGTCACGAAAGAGCCCGGCACGAAGCCTCTCCTCTGACGTGTCCATATCTGCTTCACGTCTTGCGCTTTTGCGCTCCCCAGTCGGCGAAAGCAGATTGTTCCCCCACGCGTTACTGGATTATTCCAGTTTTGATGCGCGGAATTTATTGAGGGTTCCGGCAGTAGACCGCCGGAACCCCTGAAATCCTCAAATTACAAGAGGATTAGCGGATCGGCGGAGCGTACATGAAGCCGCCAGCATTCCACAGTGCGTTAACACCGCGGGAGATGCCGAGCGGAGTGTCCGGACCAACGTTTGCGTTGAAGGACTCTTCGTAGTTACCGACGTTCTTGATGATGTTGTAAGCCCAGTCATTGGACAGGCCGATAGCTTCACCGAACGCACCTTCTGCGCCAAGCAGACGCTTGACGGACGGGTTGTCGGAAGCCTTCATTTCATCAACATTTGCAGACGTAACACCGAGCTCTTCAGCGTTCAGCATTGCGTTGAGGGTCCACTTTGCGATGTTGAACCACTCATCGTCGCCTTGGCGAACAACCGGACCCAGAGGCTCTTTGGAGATGATCTCCGGCAGAACCATGTGGTCGCCCGGGTTGGTCAGCTTCAGGCGCTGAGCATACAGCCCGGAAGCGTCCGTGGTGTAAACGTCGCAACGGCCGGCGTCATATGCAGCAACAACTTCATCTGCTTTTTCGAAAGCGACGATTTCGTACGGCATGTTGTTCGCACGGAAGTAGTCAGCAACGTTCAACTCAGTCGTCGTGCCCGTGTTTGTACACACGGAAGCGCCGGAGAGTTCCAGAGCGGACGTAACGCCGAGGTCCTTGCGAACCATGAAGCCCTGACCGTCATAGTAGTTCACACCAGCGAAGTTCAGACCGAGCTGAGTATCGCGGGACATGGTCCAGGTGGTGTTACGGGACAGAACGTCAACTTCGCCGGACTGCAGAGCGGTGAAACGCTCTTTAGCGGACAGCGGAGTGAATTTAACAGCGGACGCGTCACCGAATACCGCAGCAGCCATTGCGCGGCAAAGGTCAACGTCAAGCCCGGTCCAGTTCCCCTGAGAATCCGGATTAGAGAAACCCGGCAGGCCCTGGCTCACGCCACACTGAATGAAGCCTTTTGCCTTGACGTCTTCCAGCGTCGTTGCACCCGCAGCCGTCGTTGCGGCGACTCCCATAGCAGCGCCGAGTACGAGCGGAAGGATTTTATTGGACATGGATATGCAGCCTTTATTTGTTACCCATACTTTGTCTTGTCGGGCTTATTCGGAAGACGTCTTCCCTGTCTCGCTATCCGGACAGTATGCAGCCTTGCTGACTGTTTCCTCCAGAAGTCTCCCGTCCCAACCCAACGACCCCATACGATGGCATTTAGCCGTTCGGGTCAAGTACTTGCTGCAGTTATCTCGTCAAAATTCTAGTGCCTTGGAACAATTGCCACTGAAACAGCTGCACAAAACACGAACATGTCTAAAACGAAATCATTCAATGCCCAAAAAGAGTTCAATCCATTTAATTCCCGCAACGTCACCGTTAACTTTAGCTTGAGTTTTATGGGATGCGATCACTACTCTTGAGCGCAACAACCCGGTTGCAGGCGATGGTCGAATGACTAAAGTGTCGCTTCCTGCCCACCGTCAGGTTGTGGCGTTACCCAGATCAGCATTCAAGAGCATCCATGTCATCGCAAAAATCCACTTCGGCTCTCAAAGCCGACACCAAACTTGCCCATGCAGGTCGAGACCCACTGGCATTTCACGGGTTCGTCAATCCCCCGGTGGTTCATGCTTCGACGGTTTTGTATCCTGACACCAAAACTCTTGTGACGGGACAGCAGACCTACTCGTATGCTCGAAGAGGAAATCCGACGACAGATTCGCTTGAAAGCGCACTTGCGGAGATCGAAGGGGCGGCAGGCGTCAAAATTGCAAACTCTGGGCTGAACGCCATCGCGCTTGCCGTTCTTTCCTGTGTGAAGGCTGGCGATCATATCCTCATTGCCGATACGGCTTATGGACCGACACGCCATTTTGCCGACACGGTACTGCCAGGTCTCGGCATCACAGTCGAATATTACGCCCCTTCGTTGGGTGAAGAAATCAGGTCTCTATTTCGACCGGAAACAACAGCGGTCTTCACAGAAGCTCCCGGTTCACTAACCTTTGAAATGCAGGACGTTCCAGCCATTGCTGCCGCGGCACGCACGATCGATGCAACTGTCCTGATGGACAATACTTGGGCGAGCCCGCTGTTTTGCCAACCTTTGTCGCTTGGTGTGGATCTGTCGATCCAGGCCGGCACCAAATATATCGTCGGTCATTCCGATGTCATGCTGGGCACTGTGGCTGCAAACGAGCGTGCATGGGGCAAGCTCCACACTCTTTATGGTGCCATGGGCTGTCATGCCGCGCCAGACGACGTCTTCCTGGGTCTTCGCGGACTTCGCACGCTTTCGGTGCGGCTAGAGCGCCACCAACGCAACACGATGGAAATCTTGAATTGGTTGAGCGGACGGCCTGAAATTGGAGCTCTCAAATACCCTGCCCTTGCAAACGACCCGGGCCATGAAATCTGGCGTCGGGATTTCAGCGGCAGCTCGGGGCTTTGCGCATTTGACTTCGTGTCAGGCACCAGTGAAGAGCAAGCGTTCAAATTTTTGGACACACTTACACTTTTTGGTCTTGGGTTTTCTTGGGGTGGGTTTGAAAGCCTGGCCATTCCGGTTCGATTGAAGGGTCAAAGAACTGTTGCGCCATTCGATCCAGACCTTCAGTCGGTTCGTCTGCATATCGGCTTGGAAGATCCGGAAGATCTCATCAAAGATATGGAACAGGCTTTGACCGAGGCATTCGACTAATCGGCAAAAAATTTACCGAAAATATTGAAGACGCTGTGGGTGAACGCTCACAGCGTTGCAAGCTCTTTTGCCCTCAATCGCGATCGTTCTAGACCCAGCGGCTGCTCACTTGCCTCAAATCGTCGGGTCGTTGCGCTTTTCTTTGAAGATAAGCCAGAGGTTTCGGAAATAGATCAGCAAGCCCAGGCCCTGCCCTGCAATGAAGACCGGGTCCTGACGTTGAATGGCGTACACCAGAAGCAAAGAACCACCCGAAATGGAAAAGAACCAGAACGCGACTGGGACGATGGATCTGCCAACCCTCTCCGAAGCTATCCATTGAATGACAAAGCGCATCATGAACATGAACTGAGCAACAAAACCCAGCACGATCCAGAAATCGAATTGCTCGACAAAAACGGCGTTTAGCCAATCAACAAGAGCGTTCATGAGGCAGGTCCAGTCAGGTTCTTCGGGCCAATTGCCCGGCAACTTGGTCTATTTGAAGCCAGAATGCGGTGAGGATCAGGTCAGAGGACGGACTTGAGGAATTTTTTTCCTACGGCGTCGCAACCACCAAACACCGAAGAGGTCCAGAACACCGACAAGAGCGCGGTCGAATATTCCATATTTCGAGGTTCCATGTCGACGTTCTCGATCCTGAACATCGATATGTGTCACCCCATATCCTTCGCGGATTACGAGGGCCGGTAGAAAACGGTGCCAGCTGTCGAAATAAGGCAGTTGAAGGAAAACTTCCCGACGAAGAGCCTTCAGGCCACACCCGCTGTCTCGAGTGTTGTCTTTCAAAATGCCCCCACGCAGTTTGTTCGCAAATTTCGACGCATAGCGCTTGGCAAGGCTTGCCTTTCGGCCGAGCCTTTGTCCGGCCGCAAGAGCAACGGAGGGGCCCGCTGCATTCAAGGCATCCAGAAGATCGGGTATGTAAGCCGGATTGTTTTCACCATCGCCATCGATGGTGGCTACGACATCTCCGCGCGCATGTAACAAACCGGTGCGCACGGCGCAGCTTTGACCGCAGGACGTTTCATGCCGCACGGGCCTTAACCAGTCATGAGTCGCTGCATAGTCCTGGAGAACAATGTCCGTGCCGTCGGAAGATCCATCGTCAATGACGATCACTTCAAATGAATGACCAGACAGGGCCGTTTCGATTTCATTCAAAAGGATCGGCAGATTTTCTGCTTCGTCTTTGGCAGGCACTACCACTGTTACGGCCAGCGCCCCTTTGTTGGCGGCGACGGCTTCCAGATAACTTTGTGTCATGCGCTTGTCCGTTCCGTCTGCTCTGCCGCCGACTGCTCCATCGGAACGCGATCAGCCCCACGTTGACCACGCAGAACCTGCCACACTGCCCGCACGCAAGCGCTGGCAGACCTGACATTCATGTTCGGTTCTATTTTTCCGGCAGCAGACAGATGAAAGCCGATCCTGCGTCGTGCCAAGGCGCGGACAGTGAAGAATGTGAAGGTCATACCGAGCAACGTTCCGGCGATGACATCGCTTGGATAGTGAGCCCCAACCATGACCCGGCTGAAAGCGAGCCAGAAAGCAGCCGCTATGATCAGCCAGCGATAGGCCGGAAAAATGAAAGCCAACGAGGTTGCCAGCGCTGCGACTGTGGTCGAGTGACCGGAAGGAAAACTCGTGAAAGTTCCATCGAACGCCAGAAAATCGAACCGAACCGGCCCTACTTCCTCATAGAGTTTTGGCCGCGCCCGTCCGAGCGACCACTTGAAGGCAATCGCCAACAGGCCTGTTGCGGCAACGGAATAAAAGATGAAGGCGCTGTAGGTGAAAATCGACCCGATTGCCATTCGCAGCCGGAAGGCATACCGGCCGGCGTCCAGGGCCAGGAGAAACAGGCACGTCACACCAGTACTGATTAGGATCCAGTCTGCCTTGCCGAAATCGGTAACAGCACGGAATGCTGATCTGTATTCACCCGGCAGAGACTGTAGCCAGGGATAGGTCGGAATATCGAATGCCACCACTGCAATCCCGACGGTCAGCAGCAACACAGCCAGGATGTCCTGAGGTCTTTGTCCAGGCGGCAACGGGTCACGGTTCTGCATCGCCCGGCCCTTTCGACCGGAAAGCAGGATAGCAGCCCGACGCATGTTCCCGCGCATGCGTGCAAGAATATGCCGGACATAATTACTGCTGTTCTGCATCGCTTTCTTCTGTACCTGTGACCGCTTTGACATTCTGATAAAGCGCGATATCGACGTCATCGCCACCATTGATATTGAGGCCGTCTACCCTTTTTCGAACCTCGGGCACAAGGCCAATCTCCTTGGAGGCCGCCAAAAACGCAGCTTCTTCCCGGCTTTCTATGACAGCAATCCGGCAAGATCCCTTTTCAGCAGATGCAGCTTCATTCAAAAACTCGGCCGCATTTTTGGGTGAAATGATCTTTGTTGCAGTGCCCTCGAGGAAGATGAAACTGGGTTCGTGAAAGCCAGAAGTTACGACCTGTCGGCGAGAAGCATCCGCACAGCCAGGAACCTCGTCGAGCGCAGCCACCAGGCGTGGGCTCACCCAGATCGGTGTGAGTGCCGGACCGACAAAGCCCCAAACGCCGATGGCAGCACAGACGGCAGCCATTGTGACCGCAGGCAACGAATAGAGCGCAGGACCACGAAGGATCCTTGAAGCTGCTGCAACTGCGAACATTGCGCCAAGAGCGACAATCACGGCACCCGGAGGCGATGGCCAGGTGCCAAGTACAAACGGACCTGCAAATGACGCCACTGCCAGACCAAGCGCAGGCACCGCAAGAAGTATCGCCGCAATCCAGCGGACCGATTTCTTGGAATTCGCCCCTGCCCCCTCAATCAGCGCGGCAGCAACCGGTAAGGCAAGCGCTGGCAAGAGCGGCATCGTGTAGTGAGGCAATTTGGTCGCGACAAGCTCGAAGATCACCCAACTCGGCAGAAACCATGCTGTTGCAAATACCACCAGCGGGCTTTTCCGCTCGCGCCAGATCAAAGGCAACGCAATCAGGAAGAATGCCGGCAACGGCCAGAACACGCCCAGCATCGCGCCAAGATGTGTTAGCGGCGGCGCTCCGTGGCTTTCCTGCCCTTCTCGAACCTTGCCAAGAAGGTCCTTTCCGATCGCTTCGGTGAAGAAGGCTCCGTCTGTTGCTATCCAGATGGCAACCAACCAGGGTGAGACAAGCAAGATAGTCCAGACAAGGCCGACGAGCGGAGAAGCAGCCCTGAACCAGGCGAACTGACGCTTCATGGCCATTAGACCGACAATTGTAAGACCGATGACCATCGGGCCGACAGGCCCCTTGATCAGGATACTTGCGGCAAATGCTGTCCAAAAAACAAAACTCAGCGTCCACAATCGTTGGCTCTGCTGCTTCAGCCAAATCCGCGCCAGAGCCCCTTGCGCAATGATGATTGTTGCCAGTAGCACGGCGTCAGTCTTCGCTAGCCTTGCTTCAACACCCACAATGATAGCAAGCGCCGTAAACCCTCCCACAAGCAACGCGCCGGCTGGCCCCATAAAGGCACGAGCGAGCCAAAATGCAGCGAGAACGCTAATGGTCGAACCTATTATCGACGGCAACCGATAGACCCACAGCGGGGCCTCGGCATCCTTGCCGGATATCTTTGCTGCCGCAGCCTGTAGCCAATAGATGCCGACGGGTTTCTTGTGGCGGGCCTGTTCCTGGAAGCGAATATCGATGTAATCCTGCGTCTCAAGCATTTGCTTTGTTGCCTGAGTAAAGCGCGGCTCGTCACGATCTAGGGGTGGAACTGTCCATTGACCAGGAACAAACAGCACGAGAGACAACAGCAGAAGCAGAAACGGTGCGGTGATATCGTGACCGAAAATGTGCAGCCAAATCGGCTTCTTCGGTTTTGGAAGTGGCGTTTGAGTGTCTTGTTCTTGACCGTCGTTTACTGACGTTTGCTCAGACGACGCATCTTGCTCGTCGGAAGAGACCTCTACCTGGTCCTTCGGCTTTACAGTTTCATCTGCCATCTGGTTTCAATTCCGATGTCTCACTCAAGCCACGCCCGCCAGCCCGTTGCCACAGAGCTTCTCCTACATGAGCTTTTCAAAAAGGGAAACAAGAGCTTGCTCTGAGCGGTGTGTTCGCTATCGTCCATTTTGTTTTTTCCTCACTTGAGTCCCAAGGTTTCCCATGACTTTGATTGCCCATATGACCGACCTGCACCTGAGACCAAGAGGCCTGGCGTGCTATCGGGTTTCAGACACGAACATGTTTGCCGAACGAGCCATTAGGTCTTTGAAGTCTCTTGATCCACAACCGGATGCTCTTGTCATAACCGGGGATCTGACCGACCGAAGCGACCCGCGTGAATATGCCGTTGCACGAGAACTGCTCTCCCGTCTCGACATGCCGGTCTTCCTTCTGCCTGGTAATCACGACAGCACCAGCGGCATGCGGCGTGAAATGAGCAGTTTTCCGGGGATCTCCGAAACGGGCGACGGCAAGATCTGCTACACCGCAAAAATTGGCAATGTACAGTTGATCGCACTGGACAGCCATTTGCCTGGAAGTCCTAAGGGTGAGCTGGGTCCCTGGCAACTGGCATGGCTGGACTCCCGTTTGAAGGAAACGCAGGTTCCAACACTGCTTGCCCTGCACCATCCACCGGCACTCTCCGGCATCGTTCACATGGACAACATGGGTCTGGTTGACGCGGACGCTCTGGCGGAGGTCATAGCGCCACATGCCCATGTTGAAAGGATCATTTGTGGTCACCTTCACAGGCCAATCATTGCCAGTTTTGCCGGAAAGGTGATGACGCTTGCTCCCAGCACCGGTCATCAAGTCGTTCTCGACCTGACAGAAAACGGGCCAGCCTTGTTCAATTTCGAGCCCCCAGCCTATTTTCTTCACTACCATTCTGAGGCGACGGGAGTGGTTTCTCACATGGCATATGTTGAGGCGTTCCCTGGCCCCCATCATTTCTTTGCCGATGAAGGTGTTGTATGGCCGGGTGACGAGGCATGATAGAAATCGCTCGTGCGAAAAGGCTCGGCCTATGGCCAGGCATGTTTATCTTTTTGGCTCTTGTGCTCACGGCCTGCGGAGCATTGCCGGGCGGCAGTGAACTTGAAGACAAGACCATCCTTACAGATCAGACCGTCGATAAATCTCAAATGCTGTCGATGATAAACACATATCGACAACAGAACGGGCGTCCGCCGCTACGTCACGATCCGGAACTTGATTCTGTATCGCAGGACATGGCACGTCACATTGCCGAACGTGACAGCATGGACACGTGGGCACACAGCGCTTTCGGTCTGTCTCAAAGATTGGATAAAGCCGGATACGCAAACTATGCAGGGGCGGAAAATCTCGGCGCTGGATATGCCGATCTGAATGCTGCCTTTCAGGGGTGGCAGGGTTCTGAGGGGCACAACAAAAATCTGCTCAACCCTTATGTAACCCGCGTCGGTATCGCGCGGACCAATCGCAACACCGGAAAATGGCGAAACTTCTGGGTCATGACCTTGTCGCGTCCTAATGAAGACGGGCGGCCAACGGCGCGTTAGCTGTCAAAACCCCTGATCCATGAACGAAAAAATGGCGGGGTCGCCCCCACCATGAGTTTCTTCCAGAGATCGGGTGATCCGAGGACCACCCGGACGCCGCACTAAACCTGAGTACGAAAGTCATGTTTTTAGTATCGCGCGTGCGCTACATTGTCAAATGACGATTTCAAAGCCTGTTAGAACGGAAATGGCCTCGACGCGAACTCTTCCTCTGTTCCTGGTGTCGCTCTCAAACCGCGCTCAACAACACCCTCATAAAGGCGTCTTTTGCCAAATCGCGGTTCCCAAGTGCAAAGGTCCGGTGAAACGAGTTTTACGCAAGGAATTTTCAAGTCCGGGCGCGTGGCATCAAACTCGTAGATACGCAATTTCCGGTCAAAACAGCTTTGCAACAGGTCGTCGCTGGAAAAACTCACTAGCGCCTGCCTCTCATCTGCTGTCGCTGCATTTTCCAGAGGCAAATCGTCAAAGATCGAGTTATTGCGAGCATACGCCAGTTGCCGCGGCACACGTGCAGCCGAACCGCCGCTTTCAGTTTGGGCTGGATATGCCCGATCCATCAAGGCAAGAGAGTTTTCAGCCTGGAGCATTTCCTGCAAAGCGCTTTCGCACGCCTCAACGAGCGTACCAGCTGCCGCCGAACCAATAACGCAGCGCCCACCTGATCCATTATGCGAAACCGCCAGGGCGACCTGAATATCCAAGTCAGTTTCAACCGACAAGACACACCAATGCCGCGATCTTTGGTTTAAAAATTCGATCAGAGAATTGCGCAAGATTTCATTCAAAAACCCCGCCCTCAGAAGAGTTATCCCCAGGCGGTTGTACCATGCTTGCGCGATGGCATCCCTTTCCACCAACTCCCTCAAGGCTCTGTTTCGAGCACCTTCCAGGCTCGACCAAACAGCACAGCCTGCGCTGGAAGCGAAGGACATGGCGCGACCAGATAACTGCTCCAATTCCTTGAAGAGTATTCCGATACTTGGAAACGGCAATACTTCGTCTTTTATAAGGTTTCTAAGGAAGACTCGACGTTGAAAAAGCTCCTCCCAGAACGCTGCGGCATGCGCTCCATTCCGCATCTCTAACTGCAGCTGCGTCCTTGCTGCGCGCTCCTGACGATCACTTAGCCCGATCACGTCCATAAACGCTACCTTTGGTTGTTCGGACTTACCTAAAAAAACCCTTCCGTCTTTATACCCACAAGTCCAAAGGCTTACTCTTTCAGCCAACTCGCCAATACAACTTATAGCTGCATTTTGACGTTCCCAGCCTTGCCCTCCACCGGGAAGAGTTTGAGATGCCCTCTTCGCTTCATCTTCAACATGTTCAACCAGGTTCAACAGACCAGTGCAGAAAGCAACCGGACAAAATTCAACTTCCATAGGAACCAGTTTCACGTCGTGCGAAGTCAGAAAAGGAAGAAAGAGGTGCAGGCTTTGATCGGCTATTTGAATTTCCGAGCGCCCATCATTCGGGCTTTGATGCAACAACCCGACCCGCTGGAGATCGGAAAGAATTTCTGTCGACACATCACGCAACTCAGTCGGAATTTTCGACCCGTCCAACTTCTCCGCCATACCTACCCGCCAACCAAGTTTAAGTATCCATAGGACACTTTGCTTCATCCTATAATTGCAGCACTTGTAGATTATTTGAATTACTATTGAGCCACTATTTAAAATCGAATTTAGTAATTCTCGAAGTCAGTCAAGCGTTAGTAAAGTTAAATTACCCACCAACTTTTACTAAAGTTTGACTGATTTTCAAATAGCCGCGTGACCATCCCAACATTTAACACGGCGCGGCGCAATTTTAACTTCAGGAGGCTCACTATGCACGCCAAAACTACTTCACAGAAAAACCTGGAATTCGGCGCGAAACTCGGTGCAATCATTCAAAATGCTGATGACCGCGCCAAACTGATTGATGATCCGAAAGCAGTTCTCGGCGACCTTGGCGCTGCCTCAGATGTTCAGTTGCTCGCCGACACAGCCGACACGGTTCATCTGGTTATTCCGGCAAATATCGATACAGCCCGAGTTGCTGCAGGCGACGAAACATACTTCGAAGAGCTCGGCAAAGCTGCCTTGGGAAGCTGCTTCTATGAAGATCTGCCTGAGTAATTTTTGATGAAACAGCGCTGTTACCCGGGCAATAGTGTCCGGGTGGCTGCTGGCAAAAGGTTGGTAAAATGGCTCGGTTCCCGCATTACAAAAGAAATACGAAAGCCTTGGGTGAGTTGCTTGCAAAGGCTTCCTTAGACCCAGTTCTCAAAAAAGAATTGGTTGAGAACCCGAATAAGGTGCTGTCAGAACTTGGTCTTCCAGAACAAGCGACAGAGCTTCTTAAATTCAAAGTCGTGGAAGCAGAAACCGATCGATCAACAATTGCCCTGCCTTTCAGATTAAATGGCAAGAAGCTGGCACAATCCAATCCTCAATATCTGTCAGAGCTGGGCCAGCTACTGCAGTAGGCTCACCTACCCTGTTCCTTCAAAAAGGAATTTCTGGACGAGAGCTGCCCCCTTGTCGAAATTTTGACGAACAGTTTTGTCCTGGAAAAAATTCACTCTTGTACGCCATGTGACAGGGTCGGCTGTGAACTCTGGTGCACTATCCAACAAAGCAGCTCTTTGGTTCGTAAAACGCTGAAGTGTCTGTAACGCCTCGTCTTCTCTTCCGGAACAAATCAGCGCAGCGACACGAGTCGTTAAGCCCCCGACACTTAGTCCTGCCCCGCGCTCGATTTGCGTGATTGCGCTTTCATAGTCATCCGACGCGAAGTAGATGTTTGCGAGATACTCATAGAATACACGCGGCACAAACGAGAATAGATTAAAGGCTCGTTCGGCAGTCGCGCGCGCTTCTTCCACGTCTCCGGAAAACGCCAAACCTTCGGCAACAGACATGAGATTTGCCGGGTCTGATGAACTTAGCCTACCCGCATTCTGAAAGGCACGCCGTGCCTCGTCCGGTAGATTAGACAAAATGAGAGCCCAACCATAAACACGTTGGTTGGTTGCTTGCCAAGGATCAAGAATTATAGCCTTCTCAGCCATATTCAAGAGACCGCCCATGCCATCTTGCGTTGTCCTATCATGAAGCGGAAAATGAAGTTCCTGTTTCATGATGATTGAAGCTTTGCCAGAATAGATCATTGAAAACGAACCGTTGGTTCGCTCCAAGTCATTGAGCAATCGCATTGCCTTTTCATCAGACTGTGGAGTGAAATCCCACAGCAATGCTTCGGCTTGGCACCAACGAGCGAAAATTGAGGTGTTGGAGGGATTTCTCAGTCTTGAAGTTGCAAAAGAATGTATTCTGCTGACGACCTGACTTGCTGCCGGAGCGATGCCGTCCCAGAGACCAAGGTCAATGATTTCGTTAAAGACAATTTGCCCGTTGCTGCGGTCCTCAAACTGGATCGCAATCTTTCCACTGCGTTCGTCATGCCTGAACCGCAATTGGTAACTGCCCAATTCATGACCATGAACCAGTGTCGGTTTTGGAAAGTTTTCTTCGCCGAAATACTCCGACTCATAAAGATCGAAAGACTTGAAGGAAGACAGGCCTGAGACAATCTCTTCGCGAAGATGGACTGCATCGTTCAGACCCTTCTTGTGGAGCGATGAAGAGATAATTGAAATCTCAGGAAGCTTGACGACCTCTTCGTTGTTTGAAAGCACACTATGGGTCGCACCAATATCCCCAGGGTGGTGCGAAACGCCAGCTCTTTTGCCTTCGGCTTCTTCCGCAATCAGAAGCGCCCGTGTTTCCTCATCAGGCTCCGCATCGAGATGAAGACGCATTTCGCGCTCGCAGGTCTTGAACTGCTGTTCAGCGCGTTCGGGCTGGCCAAGCTTCTTGTAGAGCCGGATAAGCAGACGGTGAGCGGCTTCAAAGGCAGGATCTATGGTGAGAAGAAACTTGCCTCCGGCCTCAACCTGCTGTCCGCCATCGTCTACAGATATCTCGTCCAGATGCCGAAAGGCGGCTGTTGAAACTTCAGAACGCACGCGTTCGCGTTCAACCTGGATCCAGTCATTCAGCTCCGGGTCAATATCTTCGAAGCCTGCCAGAAACTCTCCGCGCCATAAATCTGTGGCTTCACGAAAATCGGAAGCGCGCCCGTTTTCAAGCAGGCGCATCACCTCGTCCAAATCAGTGTAAAATGCGGAAGATCCAAGTTGAACATGACCAGGCGACGAGCGCACAACATCAATGCCCGCGGCTTCTTCTGCGGTTTTGAGCTGTCGCAGCGCTTGGCGCATCGACTGCATCGCCTTGTGTCTGTCCGTACCGCTCCACAACAGATCGGCCAGTGTCTCACGCGGCGCAGTAAGTCCACTCATCCGGCTCAGATAGGCCATGATTGCCAGGGCTTTACGGGTCTTGACTGCGACCGGCTCCAAGTCCTTGCTCATCAGCAAGGGCCGTCCTAGGCAAGCGAAACAATACGCCTTTGCCATCAATTCCCCGTATTTGAACATCAGCATCGGTGTTGTCGTGGTCACGCAACCGCGGATAATACGCAACCGCAAACACAACAACAGCTTATCACGCTTATTTCACGCCGCAACAGCATGATTTAAATGGATGGTCACCGCAGCGCGAAGCTGCAAACGGCGAATCGAATACTGGTGGGTAGTAAAATGTCAAAGACAGTCAGCAAACCGGACCTTACCGAATCCCAACAGGAACCGGCAGTTGAAGCGATTAAACGCATGATCCGGTACACCAAGAAGGAATCGGACAAGGACGGGCGGACTTTCTGCTCCTACTTCCTCGACATGGCTCTGCAGTCGTTGGAAGACGGAACCGAGGATCTCGACAGCCTCCTGAAGACGAAGATCACACCGCTCATGGTGGGGCAACAAAGTGTGGAAAGCTCCAAGTCAGAAAACGCCTGACGGTTCCACACTTAAAGCAGCAACAGCTTGCCGCGCGCCTTACCGGTGTGCGGCATTTTTTTGAGCAAAACTTTTTTAAGACCGGACATCGGGATATGGAGCAGTAACCCGCATAAATTGTCCCACACAAACAAAAGGAAAAGTGGCGACCCCGGCAGGATTCGAACCTGCGACCATTCGCTTAGAAGGCGAGTGCTCTATCCAGCTGAGCTACGGGGCCATTTTTGCTGTTCTGACGCTGCTGATAATTTACTGAGCGGCTGAAAACAACGTCGGAATGCAATAGGCAGAACCTCTTTCAACAAACAATCGGCGCCTACGCGACATTTCGCACCGGTCCGAGAGCTTGAAAGACCTCAATGTGTCCAGGGTGCCACCCGGTTGAACTTGAAGTTGTCCGCATAAGCCGCGCCGCGCACCTTGCGTTCCTGAGCTTTTTCCACCCGATACGGAATTCCGTGGCGTTTGGCGTAAGCAACCGCATCTTCCTGGCTCTCAAAATAGAGCCTGATCTGCTGCTTCATATCCGATGAAGACGTGTAGCCCATAAGCGGTTCAACAGATTTCGCGGCCTCCGGCTCATAGTCCAGCACCCAGCGATGGGTCTTTGCCTTGCCCGATTGCATGGCGGTTTTTGCCGGACGATAGATGCGCGCAACCATGTGCCTGTGCCCTTAAACGATTTCGCAGAGTATCACTTCTGTTCCACAAGCTTTTTCCTGCCTTTTGGAAGGAAGTCAACACCTAGCCTTCTGACGGCGCTCCAAAACAAACCAAATTGCAAATTTTGCGTTTACCACTCGTTGGATTGTGACATCACGTGAGATGACGAAAGCTGCAACTTGTGCTATCAACTCTCCTAACGTGAACTTTTGAATAAAATAACAATCAAAAGGGATCGTCTTAGACAAATGCACAAACAGATGCGTGATACAGCCGGTCTTTTCATGTGGGTATGGCGGGACCAAAAAGAACAACACAACAGGATGGCTTATGCATTACCCGTTTCTCAAAAACCTGGGCGCCTCCATACCGGAGCACATTCAGCCAACGGCCGCAAAACCGGTCAATCTGAAATCATCAATCGACAAGGCAAACCTGACTGAAATGTGGGACATGATCCTGACACTGGATTATGGTGTGTCCGAAGTAGATGAACTTAGCCCGGAAAAGCAGGATGAGTTTTTAAATGTCATGTCCCTGCTTCTGAAAGCCTTCAATCGATAACCCTGAACTGACCACGGAATTTATTTGCTGAACCGCCCACAAACAGTTTTTACGGAACTCGGGACCGAGGCCATTGAAAATGGCCTTGCTGACCCGTTGCTGGCTGGCTTTTACGAGGCAGTCATGACGTCCGCTGACGGTAGTTTCAGGCAAACAATGCAACCTTTTTTGCCGCACCTGAGCCTGTGTTCGGACAAGGTAACCGATTTCGCACCGCCGCCAATCTTTTACGTTGGCAAGGAAAGTGGGCAACGTCAGCTTTTTGGTGACGATTGGGCAACCTCGACCGGCTCAAACTCTGCACTTCGCACACCTGATGCCGACCTTGAAAGAGCGTCAGCTGAAGGCTATCGCAGTGCGCTCTCAGGCAGACCCTATTACGGCTATGCCAGGACACCTATTTCCGTCGATGGACAGGAATATGAGATTGCTTTCGAGCGACTGATTATTGCCGTACGTCCGCATATCAGAGCCAACTACCGGATCTGTGCGTATCTCGGCGTCATTCAGGATCTTCAGCCAACGTCCTGACGATCAATTTCGCCAGCCCGAACAAGTCGCTCCTGGTCGAATAGACGAGCCAGTCATCCGGCCTGATGTGGCCTGGCGCGATGTGCCAGTGCGTACCTCTCGGAACAAACCTGCGGTACCCAACCCGGACGCCAAAGCCCTTTTCTGCAGCCTTTGACGCCATTAGGCCATAAAGATAATCGGGCGACCATTTCAACAAGGAAACGAGGAAACCAAGCTGTGTCAGCGGTTCAGCCAGTCCCTTGCCTCGAATGTCACCTCTCAGCCATAGATTTCCGTGATAGACGATCCTGCCACGCATGAAATAGGCGTCGTGGGCATGCTCACTGCCAAAACGAACCTGTGGGTTCGGGTCGACAAACATTCTGCGTTGCTGCTGTTGCCAATGGTCTGCGAGGCTCCTGTCCTTAAGGTCTTCCACTTTGGCTGCCTGGACGGAAACAATATTGCCGCTGCTGTTATAAGCGCCGATCCAGAACGCAGTCGCGCCATGAAGATCGAAGAACCTGGGCGAGAAATCCTCCATCAGATATTTGTCTTCGGTGGATCGGATCGTTTTTTCAAATAGCCCAAAATCCGCGCTCTCCTTCAAGGACAGCCCGGTTTTATGAATTCTGGTTTGAATGGCGGCAATGGCCGCGGATATTTCCAGCGTGCCCTGCTCGTCCGGGTCCGGTCCCATCTGCCCTGCCTGGCGCCGTCCAGCTTGTGAAGGCACCTCCCCTGAAGGATCAAATTCGTCGGAGTGCCAGAGTGTTCTTCTGTGGCGTGATGCACAAGGTCGCTTGTGTGAGCGCGCTAAGTTATCCCGGCATAATCAATGATTGCCCTATGATTAGCAGCAGCAATGCATGCGCCGTTGCTCCCAACCCGTCCAAAGAAAGAATCGCGTCAGCAAACACAGGCCAGAAGTCTCGACACCACGATGGCGCAGTCCTGTGTTCAAACCAATATTTTGGGAAAAATGGTCGGGGCAGCAAGATTCGAACTTGCGACCCTCTGGTCCCAAACCAGATGCGCTACCAGGCTGCGCTATACCCCGATCCGTTGATTTCGAGGGGTGTATCCGCGTTCGGCGTTGGCGTCAAGAGCGAAGAATTTAAGAGCAATCCAAGGCTTGTGGAAAGAGGTCCAACAGGCCAATCGAACTCAGGGCTGCATCGAACGCTCGTTCCCTCACCTCTCGATCTAATATTCCGAGAGACCGCGCAAGAAACTGCTCTAGCCTGGTGCCTTCATAACCAACCAAGGATCAAGTTTCTTGGGACTTGATCGCGATTCAATTCGAATTCTGTGTTTGAACACACCAGAGCCCCCAACCGATGAGTGTCCAGCTATCCTCGGCAGATGGTCAGTCCCACTCAGGTATGATTTCCACCTTCCCCTTCCAGCCATAGCTGCCTGCCATCGAAACCCTGAGCTCGCTCACCGGGTTCGCTGTGGTCGACAAATATGGGTGCTCGAACTGATGGTCCAGGTCATCGAGGGTAATCGACCAGCCGCCACGAGGTTTAAAGTCATTGAGCCAGACCCAACCTGAATAGTAGTAACCCCAATTCTTGAAGTGCCGAGGATTGATGTAACGCCGCAAGACACGCTCACTCGTCACGCCCATTGCAACCGCACCGGCAACAGTTGAGACGTATTCGTTTTTCAACATGTTGTGCGGTATTTCGTAAAAATGGGTCGCTGCGTGGACAGCTTCGTTTGCGAGCGTACTGGCATGACGCGCATTGCCTATCCTAGGCATGAATCGCAACTTGATCGCTTTTTCGTCGTCCAGGTATCCGCCGCGTCCTCCCAGGTCAGGATTGACGTCAATTGTAATTGCATTGGTTTCAATCAGTTCGGCAATCTTCCGATAGTCCTGCGCACGCATGGTCGTCGCACCATGACTGATCGTGGGCATTCTTCGGGACAAATCCCTAAGAATTGTTGCGGCAGAATTGTTTACACCTGCCATGAAAGTTGCAGCCCCGGACCCTTTGCTGAAATGTGCAGGTGGGACCCAACTGGATGATGGGACGTATATTATTCCGTCCTTGCCATCAGCCGTTAGAGAACTGTCAAATTTGAAATTCCCGCTGGGGTCAAGGCGCCAGCATCCGACCGCGTTTTGTAAGTACCAATTCACTTCGAGCGGGTCCTGGGTCTGGAAGTTGAAAATGATCAAGTCCCAGGGGTTCTGGCGCCCAACGGCGCGTGCATGCGTCCAGAAGTTTCCGTCGGTTGCCCATCTGGCAGCAGCGGCGTCTTTCGGCGGCCAGGTTGAGATCAAGGACTTCGGTTTTTTCATCTTGGGCGCGCCGGGTGCAGGGCTACGGGCGGCACCGGGAAAAATGGAACTCATGTTGCTTACTCTCAAATACAAAAAAGTCGGTCGAACTCGGCACCAGAAAGAAGCTCTGATTCTCAAAATCATCTATGGCTTCGCGGCTTCAATTCATGCGCGAACAGCCAGGTGTTTTGCCAGCCAGAAACTTGCCTGCTTAAGCTGGCATTCGATGATTGTTCTATGGGTAAGATGCCGCAAACGGCGTGACCAACAATCTGTCGATCAACACGGCGAACGTAGCATTGCCAGGTCGAATAAAATGGTGATCGAAATCACAAATTTCCTGATGCCGAGGCCCGAAGACTGAGCTGGTGCCAATTCGTAACAATCACGAGGGAAAGCGGCCTAAGGCAATACGCGCCGTAAGCGTGAAAGTGACGCTTAAGCAGCGATACGCGCAAAGTTTCCGCTACACGCCTCGTCTGCATTATCCAGAAGAAACTATTCAGTCATCATAGAAGGGCTGGAAACGCCGTCACCGGGCTCAAGGCCCAGTTTAGCGGAGACACCGGAATTGAGTTCAAGCACGTATTTTGCCGGCTCACGCGACGGAATGACGTCTTCAGAAAACGGGGTCGTGTCGGCCGCGATTGACACGATCCATCCCTTGGCATCGATGTAGATGATATCGAGTGGCAGCGGTGTGTTCTTCATCCAGAAAAATCGGTCCCCCTCGCCTTCGAAAACGAACAGCATGCCGTGATCGGTGGCCATCTCTTCACGGAACATAAGCCCCCGGGCTCTCTGCCGATCCGTGGAGGCGACTTCTACCGTGAATGTGTGCTCTTTGTCGCCGGAGCGAACGATCAGCGTTTCTTTTGGCAGAGGCGCGACCTCGTCCTGAGCGGTAGCTGGTGAAAGGCCAGTCGCAGTAAACAACAACAAAAACGACAAGACGACCGAGTGAGCCACAGTGTGGGAAATCATGCGTTTGGGCTCCGTTCACCGGCAATTGTTGCAACACTGGAATACATAGAAAGACCGTTGCCAAACAAAAAGGCCGGAACATGTCCGGCCCTTGAAATCAAATAAGCTGCCTATTCGTCAATGAGACGCCGGGATATGGGTTCCAGCACCCATCGGCCGGATTTCAGCCGCCATACGCCCTTTAGGTCCGGTCCCGAACCTGACCAGTACGTCCTGACCAGGCCGCAACTCCGTGATTCCGAACCGGCGCAGCGTTTCCATATGAATGAAGATGTCTTCAGACCCCTCTCCCTGGGTCAGGAAACCGAATCCTTTCACGCGGTTGAACCATTTGACGGTCGCTTTTTCAAAACCGCCTTCCGGCACCACCTGAACATGTGTTCTGGACGGAGGCAGCTGCGAGGGATGTGTCGCCGACGTTTCATCCATGGAAAGGATGCGGAACGCCTGCAGTCCTCGAGGCCGATCAAGCACCTCACACACAACGCGTGCGCCTTCATAGGCGGTTTGGTATCCATCCCGCCTGAGGCAGGTAACGTGAAGCAGGATGTCGCTTTCACCGCTGTCCGGCACAATGAAGCCGTAGCCCTTACCGACATCGAACCATTTAATCGTTCCGGCGATCTCGAAAACATCAACGGCAACATCTTCCGTCATTGTATCGAGTGCGCGGGGTTCCCCTGCGGTTTTAACCCCCATAGCCATTTGTCCCGTCTCTGGTCCGCATCATTCAACTAAAGGCAGAATTCGACTCGCCCGTTAGCTGATTCCTAACAAAAGGATAACATTGTGCTTTGTGTCGAGAAGGGAAATTGTCGGACTAACCACAGACCATTTGCTCGATTTTCCGTTATTCTTCATGAAATTCGGCAAAAGTCTGTGCCAAGGGTGTGCGTATGACTGTCGAAGCATAAGAATCGAGTGGCGTTTCTTCTCCATTGAGAATCACCAATTCTGCACCGGCCTCTGCCGCCAAAGTGGGAAGTTGAGCTGCCGGGTGAACGACCAGTGACGACCCGAGAACCAGAAAGAGATCGCATTCCTGTGCTGCCGCTGCAGCGTTTTGCAAGGCTGCTTCCGGCATCTGCTGACCAAAACTGATGACAGCGGCCTTCAACAGCCCGCCACATTTAACACAATTGGGACTAAACCCAGATTCAACTGTTTGTCTTTGGTCTTCCAGCTCCGCGCGCGCACCGCAGGATAGGCATGTTGCGAAGGTTGAATTCCCATGTATCTCAATCAGCCTGTCGTCAGGAAATCCAGCTTTCTGATGAAGCCCATCTACGTTTTGCGTTACCAAGCACTTCATGTACCCATTTGTGGCCAACGACGTCAGTGCCAAATGGGCTGCATTGGGTTCAGCTTTTTGAAAAAAGTCCTGCATTTCAAAGCGTCGATCCCAGTCTTCCAGACGACTTTCTTCCGACCTTACAAAATCCTGGTATTGAACCGGTTGTCGTTTGGACCATATCCCGCCAGGCGAACGAAAATCCGGAATGCCGGATTCTGTCGAAATGCCAGCACCCGTCAGAGCGACGATCCGGTGGTAGGCACCGCGCTTGAATTGTGCGACATAGTTGCGAGCTTCGGCCAGTCCTGTGATGGTCTTCATGGGTCGGTCACTCGCCTTTCAGACAACCTCATTCGATTGGGAAAAGGGTAGGATATGCGTTATTTGCACACAATGGTTCGGGTCACCAATGTTGACGATTCCCTTGATTTTTACTGCAACAAGATGGGCATGACTGAACTCCGCCGCCATGAAAGTGAAAAGGGTCGTTTCACCCTTATCTTTCTAGCCGGCTCTGAAGATGTAGACGCCGGCAAGGCCAACGCCGCGCCACTTTTGGAACTGACCTACAATTGGGATCCGGAAGAATATGATGGTGGGCGAAACTTCGGTCACCTCGCTTTCGAAGTCGATGATATTTACGATTTCTGCGACAACCTCCAGAAACAGGGCGTCACGATCAACCGGCCACCACGCGATGGCCGCATGGCATTTGTTCGTTCGCCGGACAACATTTCAATTGAGTTGCTGCAAAAAGGCGAAGCCCTTGAAATCAAAGAGCCTTGGGCCTCGATGGGTAATACGGGCGAGTGGTAATTCACGTCGGTTTTCAACATCTGCAAGCCCGGTTTCCCGGGCTTGCAAAAAATTGTCGTCAAGGCTCTTGCGGGCGTGAGCATTCCCGCCTATAAGCCTCCCCACGACGCAGCTGTGTCGACCGCGCGCCCATCGTCTAGCGGTCTAGGACGCCGCCCTTTCACGGCGGAAACACGGGTTCGAGTCCCGTTGGGCGTGCCATTTTTCTTCCAGGGAAATTTGAGACGTTTTGCTCGGTGTGATGTCAGAACTCACCCGGAGAAACATACCGTCTTTTGATCTCAATGGCCGGATCATCTTTTCTGAACAGTGTTCTTCCCGGAAATTCAGTCTGGTAAAACTCGGCGATATCCGCCCCTGTCGGCCCTGCAAAAGCGATCCGGCCGTTTGGAAAGAAGATATCCAGTTCATCGTCTTCATGTTCGCTGGCGTATGTTTCCTGTGAACCGTGAAGAACCATGGTGACGCCGATCTTGTTGTTCACATAGTGCTGCACATCGAAGAATTTCGGCGATCGCGCGTGCTCCATACCCAGCCGTTCCTCCCGCACACGCAGCAGCCTTTCGGGCTCTTTCATGTCCACGATGCCATAAAGGTCAAAGTCACCGTGAATGCATTTTCCTGCACGTATTAGAGAATTTGCGGCGAATTTCACGCAGCCGTAGTAAGGATCCTTTGGATTGAGTTCGACGAAATAAAGCCCGCCATGGGGAATGTAAGTCAGTGTTTGCTGTTGAAAGAAGCTATCCATTTCCGGTCGCAGCCGAGCTTTGAAGTTGTTCCATTCTCCAACAGCCTTGGGATAGCGCCCTTCCTTGTAAGCGGACGGACCGAAAAGTGTGGGATCAACGACCAGACCAGCAATGCAGCCGCGTTTTGTCGCCGACGGTTTGCTCCCCAATGGCAAGACATCAAAATCTGCTGTCTTCGCCTTACAATCGAGACGCTTTGGCAACGCATAGTCCTTGCCGATATGTTGAAGCGTTGCCGTATTTGTGCGCCGAACCAAAATCGCTGCTTCATAGAGCATTGCTGCTTCGCGAAACACTTCGACATGCTCTTCAAGCATGTGTTTGAGGATATCAGCACTTCCAGCCATCTAACGGTCTCCCTATCTTGCGGGCTCATCGTCAGAGCCTGCCGGACAGATCAATTGCAATGCTGCTAGGCTAGCAGAGCTGTCATGGCCAATAACGTGACAGCTGTCACAAATCAGTGGTCAGCGCTCATAACAGCGACATAAAACCCAGCTCAGGTACTCACTCTTTGTCGCAACACCCTGCCCTTGGGGCACCCAGCTTAACCCATTGCAAAATTTGCTGGTAAATTGTGCGTGCAATCGTGGCGTTCTCATACTTGATTGTCTATAGTCGTGGCTGGATTCCAGGGAGCTTTGCCATTTGAGACAAGCGGGTTCCCGCGTGCAGGGGTTGGGGAACTCGGAATTCCAGTTCCTGTGACGTTTATTACAGAATTGAATTGCCAAAGGGGGTACGTCTTCTTTCAAGAGGACGAAGACCTCGAAAACAAGATCGGCTCACCCGACAGGCAACCTAAGATCGACGAGAGGACATTGAAATGTTCACACGAATGATCGCCGTGCTGGCAATACTGATCGCAGGGACAGCTCCGGCGCTCGCGAAGCGTGTTGCCCTGGTTCTCGGCAACGGCGCATACGAACACACAGTACCGCTACCCAATCCTGCCAACGATGCAGAACAGATGGCTACCAAACTGCGTAGCCTGGGTTTTGATGTCGTTGCAGGTCAGGATCAGACCTATAATGACATGCGCAGATCCGTCATGAACTTCGCAAAGAAGGCTTATGGCGCAGAGATTGCGATTCTGTTTTACGCGGGGCATGGCCTCCAGGTCGGCGGCCAGAACCACCTTGTGCCTATCGACGCCACGATTGAAGACGAAACCTCTCTGGATTTCGAGACCATCACGGTCGATTTCATCATGCGCCAGATGTCCAAGGACGTGAAAGTGCAGATGGTGTTCCTTGACGCATGCCGCGATAACCCGCTTGCGCGCACGCTGTCACGGCGCATGGGACCGACACGCTCAGGAAGCGTTGGTCAGGGTCTTGCTGAAATCAAGATTGAAGAAACCGGTGGCGAAGGTTCGGTAATCGCATTTGCAACCAGTCCTGGCGATGTCGCTCTTGACGGTGAAGGTACGAACTCTCCGTTCACCTCCGCATTGATCCGGCATATCGATACACCGAACGCATCGATCCAAACCGTCATGACCCGTGTTACCGGCGACGTCTACCAGGAAACTGAAAAACGTCAGCGCCCTTGGGTCAATGCTTCTCTGATTGGCGAAGTGTTCCTCAACAAGCAGGCTGCGGTGGCAAGCGGGCCGACGACCGAAGTTGCGTCGCTCGGCACAACGCCTACGACGACACCTCAGCCCGTCGCGACAACTCCCTCAGTTGCTGCAACCACGCAGTCCACAATTGACTGGGAGCGTGAAAAGCTGATCTGGGAAACGGCCAAGGCAAGCAATACGGTTGACGATTACCAGTCGTACCTCGATGCCTATCCGAATGGCACTTTCACGAACTTTGCTCGTAACAGCATCAAGCGCTTGCAATCCGGCAGTCAGGTGGCTGCAGTCAACCCAGGTGCCACGGCTGTTCCAGGTCAAGCAGGTGTTGTCTCGACTATGCCTGACCCGCAAAAGGCCATCCCAGGTACGCAGGCAACCGAATCTTCGCTTGGCTGGAACCGGACTGCTCGTCGTGAAGTGCAAACCCGTCTCAACCTTGCAGGATTTGACGTGGGCCGTCCGGATGGCGCTTTCGGGCCAAAGACCCGCGCAGGTGTCACTGGTTGGCAGACAGCTAACGGCATCGTACCGACTGGCTTCTTCACGCCTGCGCAATATGCTTTGCTAACGACGCAAACAGCTACTCAGTACGCTGCCTATCAAGCAGAAGTGCGGCGCAAGCAACAGGCCGCCGCAGCCTCGCGCAGCAGCACTAGCAGGTCGACAACGACCCGTCGTAACAACAACACCACGACCACACGGCGCAGCAACAACGGTGGTGGTGTAAACCCGGCCGGTGCAGCGTTCATTGGCGGTGTTGTCGGTGGCATTATCGGTGGCGCAATCGGCCGCTGACAAAACCGACATCCAAAACAAAAAAGCCCGGCTCAAAAGGCCGGGCTTTTTTCGTGGAAGATTCGGTGTCGCAAGGCCTGACTCAGTTCAGTTTAAGGCTGATCCGCTTGAGATTGGATGTGCGGGCCTCATCGAGTATCTCGATCACACTCTGAAATTCGGTGCCTTTTGCAGGAAGCAGAATAGCGCTATCCGCGCCAAGCCCTGCCAAGCGGTTCAATTCGCCCGACAGCTCCTCCAGTTCCAACGTGCTTCCATTGACGACAATGGTTGTTCCTTCAACTCCATCGCCCTGCCCGATCTGAATTAGAACAGAAGGAGCACCGTCGTTTATTTGCTGATCGTTTGTCTTTTCTGCCGGCTCGCTGCCAATACCAACATCGAGCGGTCGCCAGACACCGAAAGTGGAGGACAACAGGAAGAACATGATCAAGATAAAGATCACGTCGATCAATGGCGTTAGAGGAATGCGCCTGCGTTTTGCAAGCGGCGTCTGAATGGACAGCATCTATACTAGCTTCGTTGGCACTTTGGGCACCAATGTCTCGTATTCTTTTAAGATGTACAATCCTAATCCCTGATTTGACCCGGATCACGCATTTCCGTAGCGTTGTGCTGGGAAGCAAGCAATTAGGTAACCGCTTGATGTCGCAAGCACAAAACACAGAACTTAGCTATAGAGACATCTTTCGCAAATACACTCTGCTCGGCGTGTTTGCCTGTCTGGCGTGCTTTGCTCTGCCTCAGAAGACGGAAGCAGGTTTGAGGGTGTGCAATGGCTCTGTCGACCTTGTTAATGTTGCGATCGGCTATGAAACCGATGAAGGCATCAGAACGGAAGGCTGGTGGACGATCACCTCTAATGCCTGCAGCCAGGTTCTGCAGGAACCGCTTAAAAGCGCCGGATACTTTCTTCATGTGGCAGATGGATTCGGTGAAGGCAGACTTGTCGGCGACATTACTCTTTGCATTCGTGAAGAAAAATTCGTTGTGTATGATGGTGACCAATGCTGGCAACGCGGTTTAATCGAAGCAGACTTTTTTCAGATTGAAACCGGAGGAGCTGAAGACTGGACCGTCCTGTTGTCTTATGACTGAATGAGATCTCACTTTACTGGGTTCCGATCAGGCGGTTTCACC
Source organism: Labrenzia sp. THAF82 (assembly GCF_009363435.1). Taxonomy (GTDB): domain Bacteria; phylum Pseudomonadota; class Alphaproteobacteria; order Rhizobiales; family Stappiaceae; genus Roseibium; species Roseibium porphyridii. The sequence goes on from NZ_CP045354.1 coordinate 3,848,691, forward strand.
GGTGCATTATTTTGGGGGGTGTATATGCAAAAAATTGTTCGGACTGCCATGCTGGCTCTGTTAGGAGTTGCTTTCGCAAACCCTGTCCTGGCACAGGACACCGGCGGAAAGATCGGTCTGGAACTCAACCACACGCAGCCGACAACGGATGGTGGGTGCCGCCTTTCCATTATCGCGACAAATGGCCTGGAAAGACCAATGAACCAGCTTGGACTGGAAATGGTCGCCTTCAATAAGGATGGCCTTGTCGATCAATTTCTGCGCCTTGATTTCACTCGTATTTCAGCCGGGAAGACTAAAGTTCTTCAATTCGACCTTGCAGGTAAAGCCTGTGACAGCCTCTCCAGGCTGCATATAAACGACGTTCTGAACTGCGTACCGCCGGCCATTTCAGATGTTTATTGTCCGGATTTACTGGATTTGAAAAACCGCACCGAGATTCAATTCGGTGACTAAGCGATTGTCTGCCGACAACGGGACCCGACCAATTTATGGGTGATACATTTTCTTCTCTTTTGGAGCTGGGCGGACCGGTAGTCCTCATACTGCTTGTCATTTCGATCGCCGCACTTGCTGTGATTCTGGCCAAAGTGTTTCAGTTTGCCAGCGCGCGCGTCGGCCGGCACGGACTGGTTCGCCAAGCAGTGACCCAGTGGCGGACCGGCGAGCGAAATACGGCTGCTCAGAACCTTATCAAGGACCGCTCGCTTTCAGCCGCCTTGGTGCGCAATGCAATGGATGCCATCCAGATGCTGGACCAGCAGCCGCTCTCGTCACAAGAACGAGACATTCGTGAGGAGCGATTGCGGGAGGAGATTTCGGCGCGTGCTGCGGACCGCCTTTTCGCACTGGCCAGCTGGCTGAAAGCGCTCGATCTCGTCACGCAGATTGCGCCGCTGCTGGGACTGTTCGGCACGGTTCTCGGTATGATCGATACCTTTCAAACGCTGCAGGAATCCGGAGCTGCAGCAAATCCGGCAACACTTGCCGGCGGGATTTGGGTTGCTCTGTTGACGACCGCTTGTGGCCTCGCGGTTGCCATACCCGTCTCTGTTGCGGTGACATGGTTCGAGACCCGGTTGGAAAAAGAACGAGCAGCTCTTGAAGTGCTTTTGACCGGTGTTTTTACCGCTGGCAGCTCTTCGACCGTTGCTTCAACGTAGAACTTTGAACGCAGACAAGGAATAAACCCCTGGCGCTTCAAGCACCTCGGCAATCCTGTTTGCGCCGAGTTTGCTGAAGCGGCGCGGTTGCCGATCTTTGGGGCGGTTCCAGATCGCCAGCAAAAGAGCCGTTTCTTCTTCAACCCTTGAGATCAGCGTGACAGGAATGGCAAATCGCCATCCGCCTGCCGTCACGGCGTTCGATGCCGGTAAGACGAACTCACGGCCGTCATGAATGCTTCCGGCGTCGTCAATCAGATAGATTTCCGGCGGCCCCTTACCGTTCAACTCCAGTCCAGCTGTTTCAGCCGCGGCAATCCGCTCAATTGGCAAATCGCGCTGGATGAGTCCCGAAACGCTGGATCCGCTTTTGACCACAGTTCTTTCAAGCTCAACCAAACCTGCCGCCTCAATACCGTTGGAAAACCCGATGGCATCCAGCAGAGCACATTGGGGCCGTGTCACGAGCCGCAATTCGATATTGGCCTCATAGCCCTGACTTGCCGCGAAACTCTTGTCGAAAACCGCAAACGGTGCGATGCCTGCTCCGAAGGCCGTTACTGATGCCGTGTCCGTTCCTGCAGACATCACCGAAAGATGTGCGCACTCTCCGGCATCGTAGCCAGCGACATAGTTCGTGACCTTTGCCAGTGGATCGATGCTCGCAAGTTCAACGGGTGGAACACTCGGTGTTGGGTCTGAGGACTGCGGCGATGCGGGTATGGCTGACTGTTGAGGTTCTGTTGGAGAAATTGCTGAAAGCTCCGTCTCCAAAGGACGAATGGCCGCGAGTTGTTGCTCTGCCGGTTGCACCATTTGAACTGAGGTCGTGGGCGTCGCTACTGTGACCGAACTGGGTTCAACGGTGTTGCTTACAGCCCCCCCTTGGGGCGAAGGCACCAGAGGTGACACAGTTTGCGTTGAAGCTGCTTCAACAGATGTGACGGCTATCGCATCGTTCTCGCTTTGAGAGGGCGTAACAGCCGTGACAGGCACCGCCACTTCAACTAAAGCCTCATCGGAGGCGACAACACCATCGATCTCAGTCGAAATAGAACTCGCCGTCACAGGACTAACGATACTTGTCGGTTCGGTAACAGGTGCAGAATTGACCGTGGCTGCGTTTGATCCTGAATTCGCGGATTGCGGTGCACTAGTTGGTGTAATCACAGCCGTTGCTGCAACAGGTGCGAGCGATACCACGTTGCTAGTCGGGGGCGCTACCTGTGCAGCTTCGGTAACGGTCGAAGGAACGGTGGTTGAGGCCTCGCCAACACTGGGATCAACTTTTTCCACCTTCGTCGGTTCAGTCTGGTTGAGCGGCAACGGATCACTTTCAGTCGCACTTTTTTCCTTGGCCTCAACAACCATTGCATCGCTCACGTCAACCATGGCAAGCGGGGTGGCCGGTAAACTGGAGACCTGCGCTGTCGGCGTTTGCACTGGTTGGAGAGCCGTACTCTCAATCGGCTGAGAAACAATCGAGGACGGTTGTTGAAGTATGGGTTGCGACGTTTCTGTCGCTTTGACGACCGAGACGTTGTCAGGTGCGATCATCTCCTTTGGAGCTGTTGCGACAGCGGATATTGCCTCAAATTCCAGACCACCGCTTTCAAGCACGATTTCCGCTTCAGGTGGAACCGGCGGTTCCTGAACTTTCCAGGAGAAATCCTCCAGCCCAAACAGAACAATTGAAACATGTGCAGCTAGCGAAGTGCCCACTACAGCCGGCCAGATATAGCCAGGAATACCCCAGTGTCCATCTTGATTGTAGAGGGCCGTTGTCACGTGCCATCCGCCTCGATGGTGACAAGCGTTATCTTTCGAATCCCACCTGCCTTGAGGTCCTCGGCAAGCGCTGTCAGGTCTCCCATTTTGGTGCGTCGATCAACCTGAAGGGTCAGTTTATCGGATACGTCAGCACTGCTCTTAAGAAAGGCCGCGAGCTCGTCCGCCCCAAACCTGTTGCCATCAAGCCAAATCTCGCCCGATTTATCGAGAGCAAGACTGCCTTGAATGCTTCCGCTCCCTTCGTCACTGACGGTTTCTGCCCATTGAAAGTCATCTGGCAAAGGTGGACTAAGTGTTCCCGCGACCAGCAAAAACAACAACAACAGAAAAACAACATTGATAAGCGCCAGCGAAGCATCAGCTCTCCGCTGTGGGATCAGCTCCTGAAGGTGTATCGGTTTCGTATAGCGCTTCACGACAGATTCACACTCATCGGCGACGGTCCTTTATGGAACCACCTTGACGGTCGTAGCCGTTGCACGCAAGACCGCAACCTCCCGCATGAGGTTGTCAAAAAAGGCCGACGCCTGTTTCTCCGATCGGTTTGAAAGTGACTGCGCGACGTCAGGTCCAACCATGGCGATCACCAGTCCAGTTTCTTCCACAGCGCTTTTCAAGCTCAGGGGAACTACAAATCCCGCACCGCCATTGTCGGTCTGAAGGAATGGTGACAGGTTCACGACTTCTCCCTTGCTGCCAACATAGAGCAAGCCGAGCTCCCCGGTTGTCGGATCATAACCGGAAATTCGGCCAGCCATATTGCTTCCGTTCGGAATGACGGTGCGCTGCATGTCGAGATGAAGTTCTGTCTTGGCGTTCCCCTCAGGTGTGCCTCTGAGGAATGCCACGGCCGGACACTGATCATCGCTGACCAGGTTAACCTGAATCTTGGCTTCAAACCCCTGAGACTGCGTGAAATCGCTGTCAAAAGCGATAAACGGCGGGGTCCGTGAGGCAAAGCCTTCAATTTCTGCCGACCGGCTCGCAATCTCGACCGGCTGGAGATACATGCAATCGCCAGCCTGATAACTGCTGACAAAATTTCGAATTCTGTCCTCGGGTTTCAAAACCTCTTGAGACTGATCCTGTTGCGGCGTGATCGGAGGTGGCGCATTGTTATTTGTTTCATTGCCATTTACCGGGGGACGTTGATCCTGGTTGTCAGGTATCGGAATGTCCGGAACCGTATTTTTCGCGTCATCTGTGGTTGGCGACGTCTCCTTGCCAGTGCTTTCGCCTGACGATCCATCATCTGATGTCGGGTCCGTCGGCTGTGTTGGTGCTTCAGGTGCATTGTCTCGTGGCGGAGCAACCAGAACAGGTTTTTGATCCTGATCAGGCACTGACTGACCAACAATAAAGTAGACGCCGCCTGCTCCAAGTCCGGCAAAACCAAGCAGTGAAAGAGCGACCAGAATACGCCGTCCCCAGTTGGCGGGCGGTGCTTCGTGATCAAGTGCGGACTGTTCCGGCGGCGGTGACGATGTCCTGATCACCGTCTTGTCTGGCATCTGTCGGCCCAGAGGAGCTCCAAGCGTCCAATCGGCGATCTCAGCCATGCTGGCAGGACGGTTCGCCGGATCGGGCTGCAGCATTGCTTCAAGCAGCGGACGGAAACGATTGTCAATGCCGTCCAACGAAGGCACAATCCGTCGCTTCTCAACGATCTGCGCCTGCGTGCCCCCCATGTCAATTTGCTTGCCTGTCAAGGCTTCTGCAATCACAAGGCCGAGGGAATAGATATCGCTTCGGGCTGTGACCTTGCCGTCGAATATGCCGACCTGTTCCGGCGAGACATAATTGACCTTTCCGGCAAAGCCGTCGCCAATGATTGTCGGTCCTCCCGTATTGGCGCGTGAAATACCGAAGTCGATTATCTTGGCCTGCCCGACATCACTGTTTTGCAGAATAATATTGTCGGGAGACAGATCGCGGTGAATGACTTCCTTGTCGTGAACCGCCTGCAGTGCAGAAGCTAGCCGCTGGACAAGTCTGTAAACCGCTTCAGGCTCTAGCGGCCCGGATTCCAGGCGCGAGTGCAACGAGGGGCCACTGACAAACTCCATGGCCAGGTAGTAAACGCCCAAAGTCGGCTCTTTGGCGAAGACATAGTATTGCGTCAAAGCGTCGTGCTTGAGATTCCGGAGGATTTTTGCTTCCCGCTTGAAGAGGTCGACAATCATCGTGTCCCGGGAAAAACTTGCCAGCAGAACCTTGATCGCGACGGGGTCACCACTTTCCACGTCGCGTGCGCGATAGACCGTTCCGATACCCCCGTCGGCAATGTGCTCCTCAATCTCATAGAGATTGTTGAGACGCGTTCCTTGCGGCAGCAAATTGTCGGCCGGGTTCATCAGCAGCTGCTCCTCAAACCGCTACGTTGCGGTCAAAATCCACGATTACGACGGTCACGTTGTCACTTCCGCCGCCCTCAAGTGCACCATTGATCAGACTTCGTGCCGTCATGTCAGGCGCACCGTTCATCAGCATCGTCTTGATCACCGCATCGTCCAGATGACCGGTCAAGCCGTCGGAACAAAGCAGAAAACGATCACCGGGTCTCAGATTTCCAGACACCAGTTCCAATTCCAGTTCAAGGCCAGACCCAATTGCTCGCGTAATCACATGTCGCCGCGAAAAGTTTCGAGCCTCTTCTTCGGTCAGAACGTTCTGGTCGACGAGCTCCTGCGCCTCAGTGTGATCTGTCGTCAGTTGCTCCAGCATTCCGCCACGAAATCGATAGACACGGCTGTCACCGGCCCACAGACAGGCAAATGCGCCTGCATACGTCAACAAAGCGACAATCGTCGTCCCCATTGCTGCACCGTCAGCTTTGGCTGAGGCGCGCTCTATTCTGTCCTTTGCGACAATCAGCCGGCCTTCAAATTGTTCAAGAAGGTCCTCGGCGCTGCGCGGGGGTGTAATGCTTGTGAGCGCCTCCTTCACCAGACCAGATGCCATTGCACCACAGTGCATGCCCCCGGCCCCGTCCATTACGGCGAAGACACCTTTGCCTTCATCAACCAGATACGCGTCCTCGTTTTCCTCCCGCACCCGTCCTACATGTGTCTGTCCGACCGCGAAGCTTCTAAGGGCTCCTTGTGTTTTTTCGGTCATGTTCGATGATCCTCCGGATGGTATCGCCCATGATTTCCTCCCACCTCTTCTTCCTCGTCTCCTCCGTCTATCTTGTGCTGCTCCGGCAATATGAGCCATTGAAACGCGCTCGCGCCCGGCAGTCCCTGACAGCTGAACTCTATCGGCCGATCTCCAGCCTGGCAGCGAAACTGCGAGATCAGATGTTCTCCCGTGCCCGGTGCTGCATCAAGTGCAACTTGGTCCGTTTCACGGAACACGCCGTTCAGACCGTCGGGCGCATCGAGCCTTTTGACGCCAGATTGAAAGGCCTCAAGCGTCGCATCTTCTTCCAATGTCTCTAGAAGAACGTCCTCGGCCTTGTCATACCAACCTGAGGAGGGAGGTCCTCCCAAACCAGATTCGGCCGACGCGGCCACTGTAAGCGGGAATTCGCGCCCAACCTTGTCGATGCTCGGCATGAATGCACCGGCAACGGCAGCGCCAAGGTCGCTGTCGCTCTGAGCCGGCGTCAACCAGAACCGCCAGACCGGCATGGTCATATAGGCCTCCTCCCAGGCTTCTTTTAAATCCAGCCGTGACTGCGCAAGCCCCTTCATGAGAAAGGGCTCCCACAATCTCATGAAACCAGCTGGACAATTCGCAACAACAAAATCCGCCCGTGCCGCCAGTTTTCCAAAATACCCGGCCCCCATGCGCTCAGAAGCTCGTGGGGCAGCTGAAGTCGCCGACCGCAGACAAAAAGAACGGATTGGGTTTGGAACGCAGTGTCACGGTAAAGGCGACCTGACGACCGCCGAGTGTTTTCCGAATGACAAACTTGTTCTGGCCCGAGCTCACCCGATTGGCTCTGACAAAGCGGTAAAATGCCCAATCACCGTGGATTTCCTGACGTGAACGATATCCCGGCACCTCAGGCTGGATCACCAGCACAACGCGTGGGGTCGCCGTATTGCTCGGCCAATCGAAGCTCGCCGGCAAGGGCTCAATATCCGCGTTAAATCCCGGGCCACGTGTGACCAGCACAAGGTTGCCATTTACCTCCAGGCTGGCAGCATCGGCCTGTTGCGACAATGCCCGTGGAACAACCTGAAGACCAACTGAAGGGAACGCGTTGCCTGTCGGGAAAAAGGCCTGCTTGATAAGGTCTGCCCGTTCGAATTGGCGCAGCGTCGCATTGGAAAGCCGGTCTGCCTGCGAGACTTCCGGCTTCCAGTTCCATGGTCTTGAGGAGGTATCTACCAGTGGCTTCAGGTTTTCATCGAAAAATCGCTGCATGATGCCGGCCGGTGAAAACAGCTTTGCAAACTCCGTCATGGGCACTTCAGAGCGGCCATTGGAGAACGGATAGTTTCTGCCAACGATCTGTCGGCACTGTTCAACGACCTGCGACTTCAGTTTTTCATTCAGTTGGGTAATCGACGTTTCCTTGAATTCCTCATCGAATTCCTTGGCCGACTGCAGGATCAACTGATCAAACGGATTGGGGAAGCGCGTTGCATTGCTTCTAAGGAGTGAAGCCTGGATCTGGACATTTGAATTTGCGGTTTCGCTTTGAAGCGGGTTGTTGGCAACGACCAGGAGATTGTCCAGAATGTTTTTGAAGTTCAGCAACAGGGCATCGATCTTGCGGCTGTTTTCGCCTTCTACGAGCACATGATATGGCCGGAAATGGTCTTCTATGGCCTTGCCCGGAATGATGGTCGGCCCACTGTTGCCACCTGTCCCTCCTACGGCATCTGCAATGCCACCGGGAGCCAGAACCTTCAGACCCGCCTCAATACCGATGCGTTTCAGTCCGCCAGCAGCGTCGAACACATAACGCTGGAACACTTTTTGCGCAGCTTCTGCTCCTGCATTTGCTGCGCTGCCGTCGGCAACCGCACCTGCAAGAGTTGGACTGGACAGGTCTTGTGTCAGCAACGTTTCGTTTCGGATGCTTTCCAGAAGCTGGACAACAGGGGACGTTGGCGCGGAAACCGCCTGCAAAGTCGTATAGAGCGGCTTGTCAGCCCTCATAGATTTGAACTTGAGGTTCCCCAGAGCTTCTTCCCAGGCTTCGATGAAGTCTTTGGTATAGAGCCCAAGGATCTCACTGGGCAGCGACTGATACTGGTCGGAAAAGGCATTGGCCTCGCCAATATCGCCAAACACCCACTTGTCTCGCTCCAGTTCTTCCCGAATGCCGGCAAGGTTCGGCAATACGGACAGATGGAAACCAGGATACGTGTAAAATTTGTCGACGACGACAGTGTCCAGAGTGTCTCCGTTGACGGTCTCGAACACCGTCACCATGTCCGGTCCGCCACGCTGTTCGGCAATCCAGTTGTCGCTGGCCAGTCCTTTGGCGCGCGACTTCAACAATGCATAGCCCCGTTCAGCGAGACTGACCCGCGCCAGTTCACGTTGCACCTCGGCCACCAGCACACCGTCGAGCTGATCCGTCATGACGTTGCCACCGAAATCCAGATCCAGCATCGCGGTGACGTGGGTATTTAGTTCGTTGCGCAGAACTTCGCCTTGCGGTCCAGGGAAACTTTGCAGGAAGTCCGCACGGAAGGAGTTTTTGATCTGGTCCTTGTCAATTTCAGGCGCATCTCCCGCCACCATTCGATAGAGCTTGGCAAGATTGTATAGCTGATCGATGGCTTCACCACCTGGAGCCGTGCGGTTGTCCAGGACATCGGTCATTTGTTCTTCAATTCGCAGCAACAGACGCGGGCGGAGCAGCCTTTCCAATCCGCTGCGATAGGAAGTGATACCTGCAGCCTGAAGCCTCTCGCGCTGACTGAGACCGAACTTTTCCATCATCGGTGTCGGGTCATTGCGGGTATCGTAACCAGCCGGCAATCCACGCAAGAGAGAGAGGATATACGCTGTGTCGCGCAGGCTATCATCGCGCACGATACGTTGTTCCAGGACCCCCTCACCTTCAGCGCGCACAGCTGCGACCGCCTTGGCTGTCTCATCAATGAGAGCCCTGTTGTTGAAATAGCTGATGGTCCAGATGCTGCCGAGTCCAAGCGTTGCCAGCACGATCACAGAATAAGCCGCAATCCTGGTGGCTGTTGCCCATCGCACCACTTGTCGGTTGTGCGTAACCCAGCCTGCCTCGCCAATGATGACCTTCGTCAGCAAGTCTCGCAGGAAATAGCTTTTGCCCTGACCCGACAGAGCAGCCTGCTGATACGCCGTGCCGAATGCCTGGTTCATAGAGCCAATCACCCGGTCAATCGCGGTGCCGGTCTGGGTGCCGGATGTAAAATAAAAACCTCGGAGGACAGCGTTTGGATAATACCGGCTCGGCTCGAAAATGGCATTGAGGAAGCCGGTAATCCGGTCTTTGAGCGCGGCAACCTGGGTTGGAAAGCCATAAAGCATCAGGCGAGCACGCGGATCAGGTTCTTCCTGCAGGCGGTCCGCCATTTCCTCGTTCAAACGCTCGATCAATAGATCGAACTCCGCTGGTGTTTCGGCGACCATGTTCTTGTTCTTTTCCCGTGTCTGGAATGTTGCACCCCAGACAAGATTGCGCCGGCTTTCCGGATAAGAGCCAAAGAACTCCATGAAACCCGCAACGGTATCGGCCTTGGTGAAGATCACATAGACCGGAAAGTCGATTTTCAGCGTCTTATAAAGCTCGATCAGACGGGTTCTGATCGCGTCCGTGTGAAGCTTGAGCTCCGCTTCGGATAGCGTCATCAAGTCTTCCAAACTGATCGACACCATCACGCCATTGACCGGCTGCCGCGGGCGGGCTTTTCGCAGGATCTTGAGGAATCCCAACCAGGCGTCCCGATCGTGCTCTTCGTCGGAATCCTGTGTTGTGTATCGCCCGGCGGTATCGATCAGCACGGCATTTTCGGCGAACCACCAGTCGCAGTAGCGCGTTCCACCCAGTCCTTCGAGCTTCTGCGCTTCGCCCTTGCCGCGAGAATTTGCGAATTTCAGGCCAGAATGCATCAAAGCTGTGGTTTTGCCTGAGCCTGGTGGCCCGATCATCAAGTACCAGGGCAAGTCGTAAAGATACGTGCGCGTGTTGCCACTAGCCGTCTTGAGCGTCTTCAGGGCATCCTTCATGCGCTCAGACATGATCTGGATGTCTTCGTCACTTGCTTTGGGTTGCAGAATTTCCTGCTCAAGCGCGCGATTGGCCGCAATGCGTTTGTAGATCCGGTAAACCTGCCAGCCGCCGATTGTCAGCAAGATGATCGAAGCCAGCAGCAGCCGCACCCAAAGTGGTTCGAACGGGCGAACGCCTGCGATCGCCAAAAACGGGCCGCCAAACCAGATCAGGGCGATCAAGGCAAGAATGCCTATAAATATTGCCGTAATACCGAGCCAGAATTTCATTTATACAGCCTTGTTATTCGGTTGCCCCGGAAACTAATTGTTGATCACCAGACCTTTGGTCGGCGGTTTCAAGAAAACTTCCACCCTGCGGTTGAGGGCCTTGCCGTCACGGCTTGTATTGGGTGCGATCGGTTCATCTGCACCGCGCCCTTCCACCGCCACCCTATCGGGCTGCTGCAAAATGGATTGCATCACTGCGGCAACCGATTTGGCGCGTTCCACTGAAAGGTGCCAATTGGTCGGAAACCTCGGATTGTTGCGGATAGGATCACTGTCCGTGTGCCCGACAACGAGAATCTCGCCGTCGACGCCATCCAAGGTCTGACCGACCTGTTCGACCAGCAACTGAAACTCGGGTCGCAACGTGGCAGCTGCCACATCAAACTGAGCACGCATACGCAACATGATCGCAGGGCCTGCCTGCTGAATTTCGACGCCTTCCAAACCAGCCAGCTGTTCGGAGACCGTGTCTATCGTGGCATCTGCCGGGGGCTCAGGTGCTGGTGGAGGTTTCGGCTGATAGCCCTCGCGAGCGAGTTCGACAGGACCTGTGGGGTAAAGCGCTGTTGCGCGACTTGCAATGACTTCGCTGCCACTCGCCAATAGCAGCATGAGCGTCACATATCCGCCGAGCAGCAACGCGCCTGCAACGGCCGCAACGGACCAGATCGGGATGGAAAAACCTGTGCGCCTTTGGAGCAGTTCCAGCCCGCGCCAGTGTGGAGACAGGTCGTCACCGGGTCGAGGTCTTACCCGCCGCAAGATCTCATGCAGATCCCGGCGTTCGCGCTCAAGTCCCTGTTGACCGCCCTGGATGGCTCGATACTTTCCGTAAAAACCAAGAGACAAACACGAATGCATGACCTCCAGAACGCCGTAGTTACGTCCTGGATCCTGCTTTGCCTTTTCAAGCAGTTGAAAAAACTCGACACCGCCGGTCGCCTGCCCGAAAAACTGGGTCAGCATGGAGTATTGCGTCCATTGATGTCGTCCGGCAGAGGGAAGATTTTGGACGATGTCGTCGGATGTCGCACATAAGGCGTAAGCTGCGGACTGGATCTGGTCGTCCGTTATGCCTGCGTTTCTGAGGTCTTTTTCGAATGTTTTGATAGAGTTGTAGACATCGCGCATCAATGCATCGAACTGGGCATCCGTCATGGTCAGATGCAAGCGCCCCAGTAGCAGAAGCAGAGGTGCTGCAGCCCTTGAAATCGGATTGCGATTGGCGACCCGGATCTCATTGATATCTGGAGTGTGTTCCAGCTGCCCGGCTCCGGGCGCAGGGGTTCCAGCTGGCGGTGGCGCAGGCTGTTGCGGTGGCACCGGATGCTGGGGTTGCTGAGGTGGTGGTGTCCGGAGGTCCGGGGCTTGTTGCTGACCGTATTCATAGCCGGTCGGTGTCGGCGCATAAGGGTCCGGCCCGGAACCTTGACCTCCTTGCCACGGATCCGGAGCCCCGCCCGGTCGCGCTTGTGGCGGCGGGGCCTGCGGTGGAACCTGGCCTGGCGGCGCTTGAGGGGGCTGGCCCGGCTGCCCAGGCGGGCTGCCTTGCTGGGTCTCGCTCCATCGTCCGCCGGGATTGGGCCGAACTATGGTTTTTCCCTTGCGTTTGGAAACGCCAAAGGGATCGTCGTTATCCGACATCAGCGGCCCTCCCGAATAGCGTAGAACTCAAGCTGCAAATCAGGCCAATTGCCCGAGAATTGCAGACCGACTGCTGAATCCTGACTGAACTCGCGCCAAAGCGGCGTTGTCTTGTCGAGCCTGAAATAAACCCGATCAGTCAACGCCCGGATCTGCGCAGGTGGAACCGGCATGTGAATCAACGGGATGCCCGGCAAGTTGGAATAAACAATCTGCCGCATCTGGCCGAACGGGCCGACCTTGAACAGTTTCGGGAACTCGTTCTGGATCTCGGTAAGCGGACGACGGGCAGCCACCTCGATGACAAAGCTTGCTTGTGAAAACAAATTGCGATCGACAATCGTCGACTTGAAGGCATTGGGCGCCAGTTGTTCCAGAGGAAGCCTGATCGCACGGCGATCGTACCCTGCCGACAAGAAGGCCTGGATGTCGGACATCACCGGCTTGAAGATCTCATGCAGCTTGTCGTGGTCGTAAACAGGATAATTGCGTGCTCGGCGTTCCTCCGTCGCGAAGGTCGCCAGTTCGCCGGCGATTTGCAGAAACTCCGAATAAAGGCGCTCTGGATGGATATAGGCAGATTTGCGCAGATGCATCAGCATCGGATGGATCCTGTTCAGCATCTGCAAGGTCAGGTAATCAAAGTTCTGCAATCCGCCACCGGCCGAAGTATCTGCCGCATAGCGCGCCAATTCGCTCAACTTGCGCTCAACCCAACCAATCACTGAATCGATCCAGCCCGTAACTGCGGGGTGCACATGACAGGCCAGCACGGGCGGTGCAAATGTGCCGTCAGTGATGACGATGCGGTCCTTGATCTCTGTGATCCGGGCAACCGGCAAACAAACGTGTCCCGGATGAGGCGTGGATCTGATCGAGTACATCAACCTTGGGTGCGCAACATCGATCTCCTCCTCCTGCCGGATTGCAGATGTGGAATCGATGATGGTCTCACGCCCCTGAATATAGCGTGTGGCGGCATCGTCACGACCACTCGCAACTTCGACCGCGTTGACTGTGGTCTCGGGGATTCCGAGCCAGACGATCTGTCCCGCCGCATCTTCCGGCACATCGATTGCCGGCGGCGGTGTTCCATCGGCTGGAAAGTTGAAAACCGTGCCGTCCGGGAAAATTCCGCGCCCATACCTAAGTGCGAAGCGGCATTGCTGGCCGACATCCTGGTCAATTTCAATTTCCGAGAAGCCCCAGGGATAAGGAGACGCCAAGCGAACCCGTTCATCGAGCAGGTGCTCGCCATAACGGTCGCTCTGCTGAAGGTGGTGCGGCCGCAAAAACAAGCCTTCGGTCCATGCAACCTTGCTATACCACGACATTAAGGCTCTGCTCCCTTAACTCTTTCAGCGTTCAAAGACATTGAACGCAATGCAAAAATTCAATTCAATTACATTCCGGAATTTTGTTCCGGATCTTCACTTGTCAGCTCTTCGTAACTCTCAGTGAAATACTGAGTGAACACGCCGACCAAACCATCGTCGTAAGCACCGGACAAGGAAGTCCAGCGCTCCTGCATGCGCTCCCAGAGCTTTGCTTTTTGATTGCCAAAGGTACTCTTGGCCACCTGGCCTTCTGCCTCGATGGCATTGGGCGATAGCGTTTCATCAAATCGCGCCGCAGCTTTTTGCATCGCGGCATAGGTCCAGACATGGTGTTTTTGAATGTCCTTGAACGCCGCGGTCATCGCACGATCCATCGGCAAATACCCGTTATCCTCAGCGCCTTGAGACAGCATAGTCTGCAAGGCCATCTGAGGCGTCGGCGAAAACTTCAATGCGTTGTTGCCGCTGCGACTGATCAGGGTTCGGTTGGCATTGCGTGTCATGGCTTTAACCTGACTGCGTGCCTGCAGCAGCCCCATCAGGTCGCTCGTTATGCCTTGCATGATGACACCGAGCTCTCGCGCAAATTCTTCCTGATCCCTGCCTTCCAGAACACCTTCGGGAATACCTGCACCTTCTGCAAATGCCTTGATGAAATCGACTGAAACTTCAGAAATTGCCTTGGGCGAAGATGTTTCAACGGTAGGTTCGACAACAGGCTCATTCGGATGTTCAACCGGAGTAACAGCCGTTTCAACTTTTTGGGCTTCCGGAAGTGTCTCGGGCGCTGCCTCTGCAGCATTGCCGGCTTTTTCGACGATTTGCGCGGCAGCCCAATCCGGGGCTTCCGGAAAAGGTGCATCTGTTTGGGGTTCAGGCTCAGCTTCAGAAACGCTTGGGCTGTCCGCAATTGCCACAGGTTCAGGTTGAGGCGGAGGTGGTGCCTGAGGGGTTTCAACCTCCACATCAGCTGCACCGAGGTCCGGCATATTGAAAAGCGGTTTTTCTTCTGCTGCTCCAGCCGGTCCGTCACTCAGGGCAGGAAAAGGCGAGCTGCCGAGATCCTGTTGTGGCTCTTCCTGTTGCGGAAAGGCCGGAGTGGCAACGGCCATTTCCGGTCTGTTGAGATGCGGTTGATCCGCCAGGTGTTCCATGGGATCAGCCAAAGCAGGCCGCACCTGCTCTGGTTCAGGAGCTCTCGCCTGCGGATCATAGAGAGACGGGTCAGCGCTTCCCCAACCGTGCCCCTGTTGGCTCCAAACGTCATCAGCTGGTGTGCCTATGCCTGGCGCAGAAGATGGGGGAGCATGCCGTCCTTCCATGCCTGAGGGACCGGACGCCCACGGACCACCTTGCTGCTCGACAGGATAAGGTGCTTGCTGATGTGCAGGCGGCGCTGAGGGCCATGCCGGGTCAGGCATTGCAGGAGCTGCAGGCTGCGGAGCTTGCCATTGCGGAGGGGCTGGATTTGGTGAAACACTTGCCGGGCTGCCAAGACTTTGGTCAGCATCGAGCGACACAACGATAATGTAGTCGCCAATCATCACCTTGTCGCCAGGACGCAGGACATGTTCCTTGTCCATACGGTTTGGGCTGCCGTTCAAAAACGTTCCATTTGTTGAGACGTCATAGAGAACAAATTGCCCGCCCTCATATCGTACTTCGCAGTGTCTTCCGGAAATGACACGTTGAGGATCAGGCAGGCTCCAATCAAGATGTTCGTGTCGGCCAATATCGAAACCCCGGTCGGCGCAGCTATAGGATACCTGCCCTCCGGTTTCCAGCCGATCAACATTCTCAATCTGCAGCGTGATACGCATGCCCACCGGACCTTCCAATTCAGTTTACAATGCTGCCGGTTCGCGCAGGCTGACTGTTGGCATCGACCCACCTTCGGCAAACGACAGTCCCGCAGAAATGCAGGTATCGAGAGCATTATCGCGATTCGGCGGCTCGACATGCCCCATCGCGATCATGATGCCCGCATTGACGGCTTTGGCCGTCAGATCTGCCGGCATATCAACCCGGTGATCGGGATTTGGCGACAACGATCCACCGGACCATCCAGCGGCCATTCCGATCCATACTGCGGCACTGTCAGGCTTTGCAGCTTCCGCTGCTGCTTGGACCGCTGACCGGGCTTCTTCATCGCCCTCGCGTACCCAGTGTTCGCATAGTTCCAATATGTGCCTGTCGGTGTCGGTCTTGACAGCACCAAGGCCAGAAACACATTTCATTCCCCACCAGACGGACTCTCTTTTCGGCAAAGCGTGCGCGAAATAACAGATTGAGGTGAGCGGGCTTTCGCCTTCCTGCAACGCACGCACATAATCTTGAGGTGCAACATCCGATGTTGGTTCGACAACACTATCGGACAATTCTGGATATGTTTCAAACACCTGCTTGGCTTTCGTGAAGCGGATACGAGATCCCATCAACCCAACTCCGTTTCTGTTTCCGTCGTGCGTTCAACGGCATTAATTGATCAGAACAAGTCCACCTTTCAGCGTCAAGAATGCGCTTCCGGTGACGGTGGTCAAAGTGCCTTTAGCGTTCAACATCGCATCAGCCTCGATATTGATCATTGGAGACTTGATGTTGATCATAGCCGGGGTCATCGTGATCTTGCTCGCACCGACTTCGAACTCGATCATCATGCCGGCTTTCGCCTTCCAGACCATTCCGATTTCTTCAGTCGTGTTCATGCCGACTTTTTCGGTTCTGTTGACATCAATCTTGGTGTCACGGCAGTTCTTCACATGAAGGGTTTCATTGTTCTCGATGACGGTGTTCATGTCTTTTTGCGCATGAATGCCAATTTCTTCCTGTCCTTTGGAATCATCGAGCACAAACTCGTTGTAGCCACCTCCCCCCATCGTCGAGTCGGACTTGATACCGGCCTTGTTCTTTTCGCCAGGCAAGGAATATGGGGGCATGTTGTCGGCATTGTAGACCGTTCCGATAACGATCGGCTGGTCTGGATCGCCTTCCAGGAATTGCACGATCACTTCCTGGTCTACGCGCGGAATGTAGATGCCACCCCAATTCTTGCCGGACCAGACCTGAGCGACACGCACGCGCCTTGACTGCGTCTTGTCACGGTCCCAGTGAAACTCGACCATGATCTGACCGTACTCATCGACATCGATTTCGCCCTGTCCCACGACCTTCGCGGTTTGTGGTCCGGGGATACGCGGTTTCGGTGTAATTGCCGGAGTACGGAAAGGAATATCTGTCGATAGCACATCATAGGTACCTGTATAGGCTTCACCTTGAGCGCCACCGCCGCCCGAGCGATACTGTTCGGTGATGATCTGGTGACTGGCCCTGATGACCAGATATTCGCGGTTTTGCGGACCGTGGGGATGGTCTTGCAAAGTGAACAACCCGCCTGCAAACAGGCGCGGAACTTCTCCAGCCGTTTCAATACGTTTGTCTGCTGCTTGTTCGGCCTCCAGACGAATGTTGCTGAAGGTGCCACCTTTGTCCTTCTCTGTGTACCGACCGGGATAGTCATAACTTTCAAGCGACCCAGCTCTATAAGATGACCCCGCATCGCGATCCGCTTCGAGCGACGCACTCGGTTTTTTAAAATCATAGTCGTTCATGGCAAATTTGCCGGTGCGAAAGCGACGGCTCGGAACCCAGTGGTAAAGGTGTTCCTTGTCTCGCTGGCTGTCCCCGCCGAGCGGTATGAACGGAATATTGCTGTCACCTGTGATCGGGCTGTAGGACGATTTCGCGTCAGCCAAAACCATGGTGTGTTTTCCGTCTTCGTGTTCGAAGAAATAGGAAATGCCGAACTCTTCCATCAGGCGACAACAGAAATCGTAATCCGATTCCCGGTACTGTACGCAGTAGTGGATGGGTTCGTAGCTTTCGGTCAGGTTTTTGCGGTGATCAGCAAAATCGTGTTCACCAAGCACTTCTGAAATGATGTCGGGTGCTGACTTATCCTTGAAAATCCTGCAATTGGCATTTTTCGTCAAAAGCCAGAACCAAGGACGCAACGTCAGCCTGTAGCGATAATATGAATCGCGATGACCAAGCCACTTGGCATCGGTCAGAAGTCCGTCAAAATGGCGCGTGTCGCCATTGTTGGTAACCACCTTGACTGTCATATGCGTGGCAATGGCTTGGTCGAAATCCAGATCTTCCTGTTGGCTGACCACTTCCAGGCGGATCACAAAATCATCGCTCAGGCCTTCATCGCACTCAACGGTAACAACGGAAAGCTCGTCTTGACCGAAGACCGATTTCAATTCGGCCATACGATTCGCTTGTTTTAGTTGTCCCTGGGCCACGAAGTTCTCCTTCGAAATACAGAAGTTCCTGACTAAGGCAGCAGTAGAGCCACCGTTCTTCAGATAACTATGGCGTTTCGGCCGAAAATAATGTGCTCAACAACACAATTGTTGCAAATACAAAAAACAGCGCCCCACGTTCCCAAACGTTTTAGACTGGCTTACCCAATTGTCTACTAACTTAGGTGGGGTTCATCACTATTATTTATGCGGCTCAATACGCTTAGAGTTCACCTCTGCTCTTGATAAATCACGATAAAAAGACATACTGACATCAAACCGCACTTTAGTGACTTTCGCCACACTCATATTCTTTAAGTTAAGGCACGATGCCATTCGAAGCCCATTTCGAAACTGTATTCGAACACTCCACAAGGGAGGATTGAAATCGTGACCCCGAAGACCAACCAACCGCTGAGACATGCGCCTCTGCAAAACAGCTTGAGACATTCCTTATGTGCAGGTGTTCTCGCACTTGCCATAATCACACTACCAGGCGGGTTCGAACCGGCCGCTGCGCAAGACCCGACCTATTCCGCTGAAGAAGTCAGCAAACACTTCAAGCAGCTGAAAACCCGTTCTTTGAAACCGACTGGCGCAACGCGCGCGCTATGCATCGGCACGCGTGACGAATGCAATCCCAACGCTTCCAATGAAGGCGGTGGTCAGGTTGCGGTGTCGCCTGAAGGATCCGCAGAAACAGAAACAGCAGAAACGCTGGTCGTTGATCCGGAAACCCAAGCAATCGATGACGCATTCAATCTGCTTGTTTCCTTTGAATACGCCTCTGCGCGTTTGAGCAATTCCGCGAAGGCCAACCTGCGTGAATTTGCCAAGGGCATAAATGTTGCCGATTTGGAAGGTGCAAAGTTTGTCATCGAAGGCCACACCGACGGCATCGGCTCCATATCCTATAATCAGCGACTGTCTGAAGATCGGGCGCAAGCCGTTACTCAGTTCCTGATTTCACTCGGAGTGAGCCAGAACCGCCTCAAGACGGTGGCTTATGGCGAATCGCGGCCGAAGGTTGCCGATATCAATGACCCGGCCAACCGTCGTGTAGAGAGCAAGCTGGTTCTCGAATAAGCACACGCAGAATAGCTTTTTCCGGCCGGATCAAAATTCGGCCGGACCAAAACAAAAAAGTCTGGGCCGGGAAGCGCACATGAATTTTGATCCGGAAGTCTACGGCACCGAAGTATCACCCGGCGCTGGATGTGGTCCCGACCTTTACGATACGGAGCCGGCATTTGCCGCGCTCATGGACTCTTGCGAAGAAATGCTTCCTGAACGGTTTAGCGAGTTTGACCGTTCTGAAATTGAATTCACCGATCTCTTCAAACAAATGGACGGCTTTCTGAAGCAGTCCCGCGATCTTCGCCTGTTGGTGCTGATGGCGCAGCTGGGTCTGCTCAACGGACAACTTCATGTATTTGCAAATGCAGTGCGGATCATTCGAAGGCTGGTCGAAAACCATTGGTCGCAGGTCAATCCTGACGACGCGGACTTCGATCACATGGAACGCCTAGGTGCACTCGAAGCGCTCAACAATCGACCGACCGTGATACTTCCACTTGAGGCCGCTCCGCTATTGAAGACGCGTCGCAGCGGACCAATCAGCTATCGTGCCATTCAGATCGCTCTGGGCGAAGAGACGGCAAGAGCGGACGAACACACAATTTCTCTGGGCGCCATCGACGCCGCGCTTACATCCGGTGAATTGGAACAGGATGTCATTGACGAAGTTCTGAAAGACCTGGCCGACCTGCCAGACGACCTTCAAGGCATTGCAGACGCCTGCACGGAGAAGCTGAAAGAAAGCGAAGCGAAGGCCAGTCCTCCGGATTATGAGAAGCTGATCACGCTTGTTCGCGACATGGGTCGCGAGTTGAATGTTCGCCTCGGAAAACTTTCTCCTGAAGATGCCGCAAGTGAGGACACGGAAGAAGCCGATGGGCAAGACACTGTCCAGGATCAGGTGTCATCAGGGCCTGCTGACATTAAGAATGCTGCTCAGGCAAAACTGATACTGGATGCTGTGGAAGAGTATTTTGCATCGCGTGAGCCGTCTCACCCTGCCCTTTTTCTTGTCCGGGAAGCACGTGGCCTCGTTGGCAAATCCTATCTGGATGCGCTGAAGATCCTGATGCCTCGCCGATTTGACGAAGTGTCTCTCATTCTTGGAGCAAGCGGGTTGCAGCTCTCCAACGACCGACTGGTCGATCTGAATGACGGCAGCGATCACGATCTGGGCGATATCGACGATTTTTCTGTCCTGGTTGTTGAAAACAGGAACGACGCGATGAAGGGCATCGCGGCGGTCAAGGGATATTATACGTCCCACGAACCGACGAGCCCGATCCCGTTGTTGTTGGACGAAGCCCAGAATATGAGCGCGGGATCCTTTGCTGGATTGCTCAATCTGTTCTTGCGGCCTGAAGACGATTGACGGAAAGACGAATCGATCTGGCGAAACTACCCCAACGTTTTCAGCTTCTTCCTTGACTCAACAGCCCAACAGGTCCTCAATATTTGAAAGAAAAAATGTAAACCAGCGATCATGTGACTGTGATCACTTCCTGAACCCGGCAATCGAAGTACATAAAGATCAACAAGACACAACGCAGACCCAAAACAACGAATCAATAAGAAGACGCCCTGCGTTAGTATTTGACTAGATTTGGCCAGTGACTATTCGGTCAGAAACGTGAAAGGCAAGTACAATGGCAAAGAGTAGCGGGCAAAGCTTTATTAAGCGCAATAGACCTCCCCGGGTCCATATTTTTTATGAAGATCCCTTTGATGCAGAAGAGAAAGTAGAACTTCCCTTCGTGATGGGCATTATGGCCGACCTGTCCGGCGATAGTCCTGGTGTCGAAAAACCGGATATCGATGATCGCAAACTTCTCGACATCGACATGGACAACTTCACCAAGCGCATGGAAGCCATCGAGCCTGGCACGTCCTTCACTGTAAAAGACAAACTGTCTGGTGAAGACAATTCCAAGATGAGCGTTCAACTCCGCTTCAAGAGCATGGACGATTTTACTCCGGGTAAAGTTGCCGAACAGGTTCCGGCGCTCAACAAGCTTCTGGAAGCACGTCGCAGTCTTGCAGCGCTGCGCACCATGATGGATGGACGCGTACAGGCTATCTCTCAGCTGGAAGAACTGACACGGGATCCGGCATTGATGCAGGCTCTTGCTCAGAAAATCGAAGCCGACAAGGCAAAGTCACCCGACGGTGCAGACAAAGGCGACGATACGGAGGAGGCGTAAATGAGCAACACTGATACAAGCGCCCAAACGAGCGGCGCAGCAGCGGGCGAAGTCGCGGGTGAAAAAAGCCCAGAAGAATTTGCCTCTATCTTGAAGCAGAATTTCCGCATCAAGAACGAGAACGACACCGCCAACGAACTCGTCGACAACGCCATGTCGACCTTCCTTTCGGAAGCACTTACCGACCAGGCGCTCATAAAGGATGATGTCTATGACACCATCGATGAGATGATCGCAAAGCTGGACGAGAAGCTGACGGAACAGGTGAATGAGATCATTCACGCGCCTGAGTTCCAGACGCTGGAGAGTGCCTGGCGTGGACTTGACTATCTGGTTCACCAGTCCGAGACGGACGCGACCCTGAAGCTTCAGTTCCTGAATATCTCTAAAAAGGAACTGGCAGGTGTCTTCAAGAGTTACCGTGGTGCCAAGTGGGACCAGAGCCCGCTGTTCAAGCAGATCTATGAAGCTGAGTTCGGTCAGCTTGGCGGCCAGCCATACGGGTGCCTTGTTGGTGACTACGAGTTCTCCTACGAGCCGCAGGACATCACCGTATTGCGCGGCATGGCAAAGATTGCATCAGCGGCTCACGCGCCGTTCCTTGCAGCAGCCAATCCGCAACTGATGCAAATGGATGACTGGACTGAACTTCCCGCAAAACGGGATCTATCCAAGATTTTCGATACGGAGATCCACGCACAATGGCGGACTTTGCGGGAATCGGAAGATGCTCGCTATCTGGGCCTGACCATGCCTCGCGTACTGGCGCGGCAGCCCTATGGTGCAAAGTCCGACCCGGTTGAAGAGTTCGCGTTCGAGGAAGAGTTCGGTGAAGACACTCACCAGAACTACGCCTGGATGAACTCGGCCTATGCAATGGCTGCCAATGTCAACCGCGCCTACAAGGAATACGGCTGGACAGTTCGTATCCGCGGCGTGGAAAGCGGCGGCCTTGTGGAAGACCTACCAACGCACGTATTTGAGACAGATGACGGTGGTGTCGACCAGAAATGCCCGGCCGAAGTTGCGATCTCCGATCGCCGTGAACACGAGATTTCCCGTTTGGGACTGATCCCGCTGATCCACCGCAAGAACACGGACCAGGCTGCCTTCCTGGGCGCACAGTCCGTCTTCAAACCGCGGCAGTTCTCGGGCCCGGACGGCAAGGATGCAACCGCATCGGACAATCTGTCCGCGCGTCTGCCCTACATGTTCGCGACCACGCGTTTTGCCCATTACCTGAAGGTCATGGTGCGCAACAAGATTGGTTCGACCAAAGAAGCAGCACAGCTGCAACGTTGGCTGAACGACTGGATCATGGACTATGTCGATGGTGATCCTGACAATTCAACCGAGGAAACCAAAGCGCGTAAGCCGCTGAGGGAAGCCAAGGTGACCATTGTCGCTGACGAGGAAAACCCGGGCTACTACAGAGCTCAGTTCTTCCTGCGTCCACACTATCAGCTGGAAGGCATGGACATTGGCATGAGCCTGGCGTCCCGCATTCCGCAAGACGCAAGCTGATTGACAAGAATTGCCGGAAGGGCGTTGGCCCGTTCTTCCGGCAGGCATCCCAATCGGATGCAACCCGGTTTCACCGGGTGGAGGTGCAAACGAGACGCGAACGCGCCTAGGGGTTTGGACCGTATGGTCCGAGGTAGTTGTCAAGAATAGTAGACGTAATGCCAGGCATTTTTTCCTGGCCGTCAACAACCAAGAGGATCTTTTAAAATGGCTGTCGATTTTTTTCTGAAACTTGATGGAATCAATGGTGAATCTCAGGACAAGTCCCACAAGGACGAAATTGATGTGTTGTCCTGGTCCTGGGGAGCGTCCCAGTCCGGTACCACGCATATGGGTGGTGGCTCCGGCTCCGGTAAGGCTTTCTTCCAGGATTTGAGCATTACCAAGTATGTCGACAAATCGACACCGGTTTTTCTTCAGCATGTGTCCACCGGCAAGCACATTGCCAAGGGTACGCTGTTCGTCCGCAAAGCAGCTGGCGATAGCCCACTGGAATACATCAAGCTGGAAATGAAGGACATCATCGTCACCAACGTCTCGACCGGTGGCAGTGGTTCCGACGACCGGATCACGGAAAGCGCAACGCTCAACTTTGGTGAATACAAGTTCATCTACACCGAGCAGAAGCCGGATGGCTCCAAAGGCGCGGCTCCAGAGTTTGCATGGGACATCGCTGCAAACGAAAAGAAGTAAGGCATTTCGCCGAACCGGCTGCCGCTCTCATGGTGCGGCAGCCGGTCCTTTTTTGCCGTGGCGTGACACACGTTTCCATTCCAACAGTGCGGCAAACTTGATCAACTAATAAGCGTAACTGGGCCTCCAGCGTGGGCATAGCCAATGGCTAAATCGACCGTGAAAATGCATTCTCCGCTGATGTGGGCTTTTCGGGCCATGGATGACCCGGACTACAAGGCTGCTCAAGCGAAGCAAAAGGAAGCTGAAAAGGGCCGTAATCTCAAATCCGGCCGACGGCTTTCACGCTCCTACGGTGTTTCTGAACATACCTTGCTCGCCGAAGTTCGCCGGGACCTTCAAGCGCTTTTGAACACGGTCAATCTGAATTCGACCCAGGATCTCTCCGATTACCCCGAAGTCGAAAACTCAATTCTGAATTATGGCTTGCCTGATTTGTCAGTCCATGTGGTCGACACAATCAGGATCAACCAACTTGCCGAGGATATCCGGCAGGCACTCATTCGTTTTGAGCCACGAATGGACCCGCGTACGCTCCAAGTTGTGCGCGATGAAAGCGACAGTAGCGAAACCTTCAAGGTGCGTTTTTTGATTAAGGCAGAAATCCGGTGCGATCCGGTGCGCGTGGGCAGTGAATTCGTCGCGGATGTCGATCCTGCCTTCGGCCGAATTAAGATAGTTGGGGCGGCTGGATGAACCGGGAATTTCTAGATCTTTACAATCAGGAGCTCACCTATCTGCGTGAACAGGGTGTCGCCTTCGCTGAGGCATATCCGGCTGTTGCAGAACGGCTTGGCGGCCTTCTGGAAGACAGATCCGATCCGATGCTTTCAGGCTTGCTGGAAGGCACCGCGTTTCTGGCAGCGCGCGTCCAGTTGAAGATGAAGCACGAGTTTTCAGAGTTCACTTCCAATCTTTTTGAACAGCTCTATCCAACCGCGCTTGCTCCAATACCTTCGATGGTGCTTGCCCGGGTAAAGCCAAAATACGGCGACGCGAACCTGCGCAACGGTATCAAGATCGCGCGCCATGCCCCCATGGAAGCCGTTTTCCGGGAACGGAGGGGTGAAGTCAGGTGCCGTTTTACGCTGTGCGCGCCGATCACGATGACCCCTCTTGAACTTACAGATGCCAAATATCTGAGTTCCGCGGCCCAAATCTCTGGTCTCGGCGCCGAAATGGCCGAAGACAAACGTGCGCGCGCAGGCCTTTCGATCACCCTCACCCACCGCATGGCGGAGGATCCTGAAAATGAGGTCTCGGCGGAAGAAGCGCAGAAGAAACCTGAATATCAGGTTGCGGGCTGCAGGATAAACGAGCTGCCGATCCGCCTGGTCGGCCCGATGGATCTTGCTGCAAAAGTGTATGAGCAGATCTTCGGACACACAATCGCGCTTTATCTGAGAACAGAAGACTCATACGGTCAGGCCACCCTTCACCGGGTCCCCGTAAATGCTATCGAGCAACTCGGGTTTGATGAAGAAGACGCGCTTTTGCATAATGACCGCCGCCTTTTCGTCGGCTTCGACCACATTCGCGACTATTTCAACTTCCCGCGCAGTTTCCTGGGCTTCCGCCTCACTGGCCTGCGTCGCTATCTCGACCGGATCAATGCGAAGTCCTTTGAACTCGTCTTCGTGTTCGACGAAGCGGAAACCCGTTTGCCTGCGCATGTCGAGCACAAGATTTTCGCTCTACACACCGCACCGGCTGTCAATCTGTTCGAACGACAGACCGATCGCGTTCCGATCAAGAAAGGCCAGCATGAATTTGCGGTCATTGCGGACAGAACACGTCCACTGGACTACGAGGTGCACGCAGTTACAGAAGTGAATGCCCACTTCTCGGGCGGACAGAAACGGGCTGTGGAACCGCTTTATAGCGTTGCTCCCGATACCGAGAAGGCAGGACATGAGTGGTTCTACACCATACGTCGCTTGCCGCGCAGACAGTCCTCATCGGAACTCCGGCGCATGCAGCCAAGCCCATACATTGGGACCGAGACTTTCATTTCCATTTCCAGCGGCGCTCAGGCAACGGCCCTTTTGCAAAGTGGCGACAAGCGGCTGGCGGAGCTCTCATTGAAGGTGATGGCATCGAACCGCTCGCTTGCGGCAGATCTTCCGGTCGGGTCCAATCCCGACAAGGCGGCCGTCGGCGATTTCCGCATTCTTGAGGATGTCAGCCTGAAAGTCGATTGTGTCGCCGGCCCAACCGCACCAAGGCCGCCGTTGCTGTCATACAATGAACGCCTTGGTGAAGATGGGCATTCCGGAGCAATCGCCTGGAGGCTCATCAATATCCTGGCGCTCAACCACACCGGACTGGTGCACGATGCGGCTGGAGAAGATGGAAGATCTTTCCGTGACCTTTTGAGCGTCTTTGCCCCGTTGTCTGACAACGCCTCCGACCGTCAGGCCCAGTCGGTTCGCTCAGTCTCAACCCGTCCGGTTGTTCGAAGGCTTCAGCAGAAGTCAGGCACCGGCGTTGCCAGGGGTCTGGAGATCACGATCACGCTGGATGACAAGGCATTCGAAGGAGCGAGCGCCTTTCTGATGGGAGCTGTGCTTGATCGGTTCCTTGCAGAATATGCGTCCATCAATCACTTCACCCAATGCGTAATTGCCACCACCGAACGTGGAACGATCATGAAATGGCCGCCAAGGATCGGCGCAAAGGGGATCCTATGAGCGGCAAGGACGACAAAAGCACACGCGGGAAAAAGAAAAAGCCTGACCGGAAACCTGCCGCGGACAAGACGGTTGTTCAAATCGGGGCGCAAAAACCGGCTGATTGGCAAGCAGCCGAAGAGAGTACCGACGTTCAGCAAGATAGTGTTGAAACGCTTACGCTTGATCCCGCTGACCTGGAAACACCCTGGCCAGAAACAGCACCTGTTCACAACGAAAGCGTTTTTCAGGAAAAAACCGAAACGCCGCGCGACGCAGCCACAGATCCTGTGTCCAATGAGCCCGATAAAACTGTCATCAGTGCAAAGCACCAGGATACTGCCAAGCCACAGGAAGACAGCCGCGAACTGGAACAGAAATCCACCTCAGAAGATGTTCCTGACCAAAGCAATGGTGACACGGTGGAGCCGCTCGCGGCGCCGTCTGACCAACAGTCTGACCTGGACGCAGAGCCGGTCCCGAACGAAGAACCGAGAATAGAAGTTCCCGTTCAGCAGCAATATGCATCTCTTCTGGCCGCATTAAGTGCCCGTATCGAAAAACATCCTGGTGGTCATGACCTCTTGGCGGTGCTGCGTATGCTCGAGGGGCAAACCGCACCCGGCGCGCAAGCTCCGGCAGGCATGAATCCGAAGAAAAAGGCTGATGAACCCGCCCCACCCCGGATCGGAAAAAGCCGCAGATCCATGGAAGACATTGTTCGTTTTGGGCAAGATCCTTCCAGCGAATATGCTCCATCAACGATTGAACGTGCTACGCGCGATGCTGATGGTGGACTAGTGCTGCTGGAGCGTTTCCTGGGTATGCTCGGGCCTCACGGTGCGTTGCCGGCTGCTTATACCGACGAAGCCATCATGCGCGGCCTGCGTGGCGAGGACAGTTTTCCGCGCTTTCTCGATGTCTTCAACAATCGCTTTGTTCAGCTGTTTTATCGTGCATGGGCCGACGCACGCCCGATTGTCCAACACGACCGACCCGACGATGACCGTTTCCTTGCCTATCTGGGAGCGCCAATCGGGATCGGTTCGCCGATTTTCCGCGACCTCGACCATATCGATGATCGCCTCAAGCTTCTTTATGCAGGCCTGACATCTGCAAAGACGAAAAGCGCCGCCCGCCTTAAGGCGCTGATCACCGGCGTTTTTGGCGTAGAAGTCGAAATTGATCAATGTGTCGGCACCTGGCTGCACCTGGACAAGGACGACCAACTCAGCCTCGGCGGTTTTGGTCCGGGGGGCGCTGGACAGTTGGGGGCAGACACGATCGTTGGTGCCAAGGTGTACAGCGTCAGTGACAAGATCCGCATAAGGATCTTCACCAGCTCCTTGGAAGAATACCGCAAGTTTTTGCCGCCGACCCGGACAAAGCCAAATCTTTGGACTGAAAAGCTCTTCGATCTGATCGATTTTTATCTCGGTCTGGAAATTGAATACGAGATCGAATTGGCCCTGCCCAAACGATGTGCTTCTGCGGTTCAGATGAACAGCAGCAGTTCTGCAACATTGGGGCACATTGGCTGGCTGAAGCCCCCTTCCTCGGAGGAAACAGACGAGGAAGAGTTCGAGTTTGAAGATGAGGAAATGCTGACCGACACCCGTTTCCGGCCTGTGCGCCGCCATACTACCGTCTATCAATAGGTCTCTAATTTGAAAGGCCGATGTTATGAGTGACATTCTGGTTGAAACTGTTGCCAACAAACTCACCACGGTAAGCTACGAGTGCCTGGAAAAGGCCATGCGGCTGACCAAAAGTTCCGGTCACCGGCACTTGGAAATCCTGCACTGGCTCTACTATCTGATCCGGGACGAGAATACCGATCTGACGCATATTCTCCGCCACTACGGGATCGACCTTGGAGCTGTTCACGCGGATCTTCAGCAGGCCATTTCGGATCTCAAGATCAACCAGACCGAATTGCCATCCATGTCGGCACCTTTTCAGGAAGCGCTGGAGCGCGCCTGGTTTGAAGGGACGCTGCGCTTCGGCGACTATAAAATCCGCTCAGCTTATGTGCTGCTTGCGGTCATGGGCGACAAAAGCTCCTGGCGTCAACTTTGCAGATACTCCTCCGCCCTGGAAACGCTCAACAAGGATGAAATCATCCGTGAGTTTGAATCCATTGCAGGCGCGTCCTCTGAAACCGGTGCGCGGCCAATCGATGGGTCCGGCCCAAAGGCTGCCGCAGGTGCAGCCCCTGGCGAGGCCGCCGAGGCATCGCCGGGCAGCGGCGTCGGCGAGGATGCCCTTACCCAGTTTACGGTCGATTTCACAGCCCGTGCACGAGCTGACGAATTTGATCCCATTGTCGGACGAGATGAAGAAATCCGTCAGGTTATCGATGTTCTGATGCGCCGTCGCCAGAACAATCCAATCCTGACCGGCGAAGCCGGCGTCGGTAAAACCGCAATTGTTGAAGGTTTCGCCCAAAAAATTGTTTCGGGCGACGTCCCGCCCGCACTGCTCGGAACAAGGTTGTGCGCTCTGGATCTCGGGCTGCTGCAGGCCGGGGCTTCCATGAAGGGTGAATTCGAAAAACGCCTGCGCGCGGTCATCGATGCCGTTCATGCCTCCATTGTGCCAACCATCCTCTTCATTGATGAAGCGCATACACTTGTTGGTGCGGGCGGTGCAGCAGGAACAGGCGATGCTGCCAACTTGTTGAAACCCGCGCTTGCCCGCGGGACACTGCGGACAGTGGCAGCCACCACCTGGTCCGAATACCGACAGCATTTTGAAAAAGACCCCGCACTGACACGTCGCTTCCAGCCGGTACAGGTGGATGAGCCGGACGAAGAGAAGTGTTTCACCATGGTGCGTGGTCTACTCGGCCCGATGGAAGACCATCATCAGGTGCGCATTCTTGACAGCGCAGTGAAAGCTGCGGTTTCCCTGTCTCGCCGCTACATCCCTGCCCGACAATTGCCTGACAAAGCAGTCAGCGTCCTGGATACGGCCTCCGCCAAGGTCAACATTTCGCAAGCAGCTCACCCTGCTCGCCTTTCTGACCTTGTCGCCAAGAAGGGTTTTCTGGAAACGGAAAAACAGGCCCTCCTGAACGATGCTGAACTTGGCCACGACGGTGCAGAGCAACTCGAAGCAATCGATGAAGCGATTGCGGACACGGAAACAGCCATCGGAGAGGTTCAGGAAGCATGGGAGAAAGAGCGCAAGCTGGTGGCCAGCATCCGCAGCCTGAATGCCGCGCTTGCCCGGCTGAAGAACGGTGAACCGGCCCCCATGCCGGAAAGTGCTCCTGAAGAAGCTGAGAACGGCGACGCGCCTGCCCTTGTTCCCATCGACGACCTGGATCTCGACCTTGATGTCGATCTTGAGGACGAAGAAGCGATCCGGACAGCTCTCAAGGAAAATCGCGAAGCACTTGCGGAAATCCCCGAAGAGGACCGGATGGTCTTTGCCTATGTCGATGACGATGCAGTCGCCACGATCATAGCCGACTGGACCGGCATTCCTGTTGGTCGCATGGTTCAGGATGAAATGGAGACGATCCTCAGTCTCTCCGACACACTGAACAAGCGCGTGATTGGGCAGGCACATGGACTTGGCATGATTTCCAAAAGGATTGAAACCAGTCGCGCTCAACTGGGCAATCCGGACAAACCGATCGGCGTCTTCATGCTTTGCGGCCCATCCGGTGTCGGCAAGACCGAAACGGCGATTGCACTCGCTGAAGCTCTCTACGGCGGCGAAGACAACCTGATCACGATCAACATGTCGGAATTTCAGGAAGCGCATTCAGTGTCCGGCCTGAAAGGCGCGCCTCCCGGATATGTCGGATATGGCGAAGGTGGCCGGCTGACAGAGGCCGTGCGCCGTAAGCCCTATTCCGTGGTGCTGCTGGACGAGGTGGAAAAAGCGCACCCGGACGTGCATGAAATATTCTTCCAGGTCTTCGACAAGGGCTGGATGGAAGATGGAATGGGCCGGAAGATCGACTTCCGCAACACACTGATCCTGTTGACGTCAAACGTGGGCACGGATCAGATCATGGATGCTGCGGGCCACATACTTGACCAGCCGATTTCTGACGATCCGACTGTTGCAGCGGTTGACCCAAATGCGCCTGATCCGGAAAAACTTGCTGAAGACCTACGGCCTGCTTTGCTGGACGTTTTCCCACCTGCTCTGCTTGGCCGTATTGTTACGATCCCCTATTTCCCGCTGTCGCCATCTGTGCTCGGCTTCATCATCAGGTTGCAGCTTAACCGCGTCGTAAAGCGTGTAAAACAGAACCAAAATGCGGAACTTGTCTATGGAGACGACGTGGTCGCGCATATCGTGTCTCTTTGCCGCGATCCTGACAGCGGTGGGCGTATGATCGATAACATTCTGACCAACGACCTGCTGCCGAAACTCTCCAGAGCCTTCCTGACAGCCCAGATGAATGGTCAGGAAATCAAGACGGCAACAGTGCACGCATCTGATGGAGAGCTGAGCGTCACGACAGACTGAGTTGAACCAAGAACTCAATTTCACCCTGCGCTCAGCTTTTGGTTTTTGGATGATCGACGCCAGGAAGAATGGTTCACGGATATGCGAGACATGGGAAACTTGATCTCGCATATCTCTTGGGGCCTCGAAACTAGAGCGGAAAGCTGGATTGTTCAGTTCAGCTTCCGGGGAACACAATCCACATCAGAGTTGAAGCTCTGTGTCTTTCAAGAACTGATTGAATACGTGTCTATTGTACGCTCAAGATTTCGCCGACAACAGAGCGATAGTCTTTGAGATCCTTACTCGCAACGGATTGCGGTGCGTCTGATCCGGTTTCCATTTCGAATGCGAGCGGGTCGGTCGGTTCACCGCGTTGCCGGATCTCAAAATGCAGGTGCGGACCGGTAGACAGTCCTGTCGTGCCAACATAGCCGATCAGATCTCCGGCCTGGACGACCGTCCCTTTTTCGATGCCATCCCCATATTCGTGCATATGAGCATATCTGGTCGTAATTCCATCCTTGTGTGTGAGCTCGATGAAATTACCGTACCCTCCACGTACGTCGCGGTAAGTTACCTTTCCAGAAAACGCAGCTCGAATTGGTGTTCCCGTCGGTGCAGCCCAGTCAACACCCGCATGCAGTCTCTCCGTCTTCTTGATCGGGTGAAAACGCATGCCGAATTTTGAGGTCAAAACCCCTTTTACCGGAACAAGCATGGCGCCTGACAGGCTAACCTTTCCGCCTTCACTGACACAGGCAAATCCTCTGTTCCCAGGAGCCTTGAGCACATAACAACGCACTGACCAGTCATCGCCTCGGCGTACTCCGGCAAACAGAACCCGGCCACCGCCTCGTTTTTCGTCTCTTGGTGCATCAGTGAACACAAGGGTAAATCGTTCATCCGGTTTGATCGCCCGTTTCAGATCTGTCGTTGGAGCCAGATAGGCGATGGCTTCACCCACGATTGAGGCCGGCACCGCATTGCGGACAGCTGTTGCATAAAGACCGTCTATCAATCGATGCGTCTTGCCGGCAGATGCCCCACCATCGCCAGCGCTTTTATCGCTCGCGATCTTTTCTTCAACGATGGCTTTCCCGAACCAGGGGTCAGCTCCATGGACATAGCTGTCTCCATCCCGGCTCAGAGAAAATGCCGCAGTTCCAAGGTATCCATCCTTGGAATGAAAGGATATCTGCACAGGACGGTAATAATCACCGATCCGCCCAACCTTATTTGGCATTCGCACACCACGTACGGCGATTGTATCGCCCGCGATCAAATCGCTTTTCTTGAATTCTGATTGGGCAAATTCCTGCAAGGGTTTCAAGACATCTTCATCGAAACCCTTGGCTTTTAAATAGTCCGTCAGAGAGGTTGCCTTTTCGATCCGCTCCCGGACTTCAATTCTGCTCGGCCCCTGCCCGATCGGACGCTCTGTCAAAAAGAGGTCCAATGTGTCAGTGGGTGGTTTCAGGAAAACCGGAAGATCCGTACCGCCATCACTGGTCTGGTCTTCTTCAACAACCAGTCCCTCCGTATCTTCGCCACCACCAAAATTGCCGAACTGAAAATCGGCTTCACTGCCTGGTGCACGGATCACGAGGTTCCCGTCAGCATCCAGCATCTGACTGTCGAGAACGAAGGCCGTCAGCGTGGGGACCGCAACTTTGCCGGTATTCGCATTTGTTGGGACGGGCCGCTCAGAGAGTTCTATGCGCCTGCTTGAGGCTCCGCTGCCGAGCAACACCGGGTCTCCTGCAAGCGGAATAACGGCCGACAACGCCATATCGAAAAACGGATCTGCCGGAACATCCAGTTCGTCATCGCTTGCAACCACTGTTTCTGGGGCGGGCTGTTCTATCGGTTTGTTATCGGTTTCCGTCACTTGAACATTCTGGCCATCTGTGTCGCCCTGGACTGGCGCGTCAACACCGTCGGACAGTTCGGCAACATCGTTTCCTGGCAAATTTTCCGGCGGCGAAAACGAAATGGAACCCGAAGTGAACAAATGCGTCAAACCTCCGACAACTCCTCCGAACAGGAGAAAACCAACGGCAAGACCGGCGTAAACGAGCTTGGGTGAGGATTTTTTTTGTCGTGGTGGCGTCTTCTGAAGCGGTGCTTCCTGAGTGGCCTTCGCGGGCTCGGCTCTCTGCGCAGCTTGTGGCTTTCCCGCCGGCCGGATGATGGTCCGGTCGAATTCGGGCCTGTTGCCACCCTGATTTCGATTGTCAGGCCATTGGGCCATACCGCCTTCCTTGCTCCCTCATGGTTCCATTGGAACCACCAAGTCTGAACAGTTTGATCATGCCGGATCGCAAGTTAGGATGCAAAGGCTGAAAATAGTCGTCAACGCGGGAACTTAAGCAACTTCGGCTGTTGTTGCTTGGATTTGTCTTTCGTCGAAAAATCGTCTTCCATGTACATTTCAGCGATGTCCAGAGTGAACACAGAAATGTCCTTGCTCAGGCCGCGTAGCTGACCCGACCAGATCTCCTTGACCGGGTATGTGCTGGCCAGGTTTTGAGCGACGGATTGACTAAAAGCCAAACGAACCTTCTTGTCCTTGGCGACAGATTCTATTCGGCTGGCCGTATTGACCGTCGTTCCCATGACAGTGAAGGACCGGCGGAACTCCCCACCGATATCACCGACCAGAACAGGACCTGCGTTCAATGCAACCCGCAAATCGAGAATGGACTGGCCGGTTTTCCGGCGCAGGTCATCAAGCAGGCCGACAATCTCTCGCGATGCATCGACAGCAGCCTGTTCCGGATTGGCGACCGTGTTGGGCGCGTTCCAGACTGCCATGATTGCGTCACCGATATATTTGTCGATGTAGCCGTGATGCGCCGTTATCACACGTCCGATCTCGTCAAAACAGGTATTGACCATCTTGACCACTTCTCCGTCGGCAAGACTGTCGGACATCTTGGTGAAGCCCGCAATGTCGATAAAGGCGACAACAACCGTTCTCGTATCCCCACCCAATTCCGGAAGTTGCTCCGAATGCGCCATCTGCCGGATCACATCAGGCGCCAGATAGTGACTGAACAGTCTGACCAAAGATCTCTGTTTGCGTTGTAACACCGCAACCTTGCCGGATGCCGCGACAACCATCGCCACGATGCAGGCAACCGGCGCTACGCCCGGTGCGATCAGAAAACCAAACTCCAACCCCGCCAGGCTGATCCCCAGCGCAGCTGCGATCCCTCCAATTGCGACCAATGGCAAAGTCATCAGGGGTAACATGAGACCGGCAAATGCTCCGGCGATCGCAAATGCGATGGCAAGGCCCCATAGCAGACCAGTTGGCGGTTCAAGCGCGACACGGCCAGTTAGGGCCGCCCCCACAAGGTCGGCCAGGATGAAAACACCTGCCGTTTGCGCTTGTACTCTGGGCCGTCCGCTCTGCCCAGTTTCAACCTGATCGGCCGCGGCAACCGGCAAGAAACGGTCCGAATATAGATGCTCGTCTTCGAACGGGATCAAACTACCGATCAGGATGATCCGTCCTCGGGCAAACTCCTTAAGTTTTTCGCGCCCCTCCTCACTTTCCATCATGGTCAACACATCGATCATGGAAAGATAGGGTATTGAGGAGGACAGTCGGGCATCGGGAATTGCCGTGTAGGTTTCCGACATTGAAGACCTTGCCGCCCCCAACAAGGCATCAATCAAGTATGGCGACTGTGCGAGCGGCAGCTGAGGCGTGTGACTGCGCACAACGCCATCGCTGTCGGTAGAAATGATAACGGAGCGGACACCACCACTGCCAGCTGCGGCAGTGAACCGTCTGTGCGGCACACCGACCTCGGTATGCGCGATAAAAACCCTGCCGCGATTGGCAAAAAGAAAGCGCTGAAACGGAAGATCGAAGCCGCGCAGGCTTTCTTCTCCAGTCTCGGGATAAACAAAGGAATCCGCGCTGTAGGCGAAAACAAAATCAAAACCGAGCGCGACAGCACCAGAATCAAGTATCGCCTGGCCGGTTTCAGCCAAAACCGGTGTCATCAAGACCCGCGGATAGGGTGAAAGCGGGTCTGAATCGAGCGCCGTCTGATCCAATCCGATCACGGCAACTGGTGCTGATGCAGAAGGCTGCGCACCACCCATAATGGCCCTGATCTGAAAAAGCCGGTCAGTGAACCAACCTTCCCAAATAGCCTTTTTCGCAGACAGGCCGGCGATAACACCGATGGCCATCGCAACACATGCAATGAGCACGATGAGCTGTTTCCGGCCGAATGCTGCGTCTGCAATCCGGCCCGCAAAGGTCATTTCACGATGACTACCGCAGTTTCTCGTCCAACCTGAACGGGATCAATGGTGATCTTTCGCATGACAACGCCGTAGTCCGGCGCTTTGCCTTGTAGAAACAGTTCGACTTCGACGGATTCGTCTTCTTCGACACGATCCGGCATTTCGGTCAGAATGTTATCGAGCACGTCAAACCGCTTGGGAGCACCACCGCCGAAGGAAACGAAAACCTTGTCGTATTCTTCACGCAGCTTGTTGTCGAAACGGAGCATCAGGGACGCCGCTTTCTTGTTCTCAAGGGTCAGACCCCGAAGGGTTACGGTCAATCCCTTATCGGCCTTCTCATCACCTGAGCCACTTTCAGCCTGGAGACAATTGCCTGCTCTGAGCAGCTTTTCTTCGCCGCCATCAAGAGTGTAGCCGTCTGAAGAAACATTCACGACGCCAGCCATCAAGCGCACTTCCTGACAGGCACCGTAGCTGAGCAAATCGATATGGCCAGACTTGCCAAGATCAATCACGTCACCCGGCATCAGTTCTTCAAATGCGGAAACACCAATGCCTTCCGACTTGTCCAGAACAAGCGCTACAGGATCAGCAAAGGCAGTGCTCACGGAAGCGACCAGCCCGACAGAAAACACGGATCCGATAGCGGCAACCTTCATACATCGTCCCAAAGGAATATTTTTGAATGAATACGTCATCTCGGTCTCCCAAGTTAAGTGCTGTTCGGCAGTCGGCGACAAGGTGCCAAAGCCGTTCTTGTGAAACAAGTTATATCAGAGTGTGGCAATTTGAGTGTGGCTATGGTCACACAAAGGAGTTTTTCGCGCCAAATCAAGCAAACACCGTGCAGATGATGCGCATCTATCCAGCAGGCTGAGTGTAGACCCCGGCGATCCCGATACCGCTCGCAGAGGTCCTGATCAATTTCAGAAGACTTGGCAGAAGCTCAGGACTGAGCGCTTTTCCGTCAAGCGCAGACAGAACGCCAACAAGCTGCACCATCGGTTTGTTCGACCGCACCAAAATGATGTGATCCGCGCCAAATGGCAAAGCTGCGCGCAAGTTGAGGCCATAGGGTTTGTCTGCATCAAGCAGCGAATCCTTACCCAAGGGGTCTGCTCTCTTGTCCGGCGCCAGCAACCGCATGGTCCCGTCAGCTTCCAATGCGAACACCGTCATGTAACCACCTTCGTCGGACGTCAAACCAACCTTGAAGGCAGCTCCTTCCGGGATATGACCAACGGAAGGCTGCAATTTTCCTTCAATGGGCTGCACGTCCCTAGAAAGCGCATAAAGATCGGAAAGCAGCACCCATTTTGTGACCACATTTGCAAATCGATCCGCATTTTGTGCCTGACCGCGAAGAACAACGTCGCCAAACTTGGTCAGAACGTCTCCCTCTTCAACGTCCCAGAAAAGATCTGCATTTTCACTGCCTGCAATCTTCAGTCTTCCAGAATGAAGCGTTGCCAGGTTTTCAAGGATCGGACGTGCGGCATCGGCACTGGCAGAAAGTGTCAGCTCGTAGACGCGACCTTCCAGAAAAGTGTCTTCCACGCGCGGCAGGACGGCTGCGCGGCTGTCACCGCCAACACTGAGGCTTGGGGATTGCCTGCCTTCGGTTGCAACACGAACCGTCTCCTGCAAGAACCGGCTCAGCTCGGCCATTGAGATGCCACCATCCCGGTCGAGATCGGCACGTCCTTCAACACCGCGCGCAAAAGCCCAGCTCAAAGCTCCTCGCGGTTCGCCACCAATCATCAATTCGGGAATGACCTGGCCGTCGACAGTCGCCCCAACATAGATGACATTGGGCAATTCCTGAAGATCTTCAGAATTGGTCTCGACCAGCACTGGATGAACAGGTGCGGAGCGCAAGACGTCATTCTCAAATGGCGGTAAGCCGATGAGCCTTGTCCCCAGTCGCGTGACACGCGGGTCAATCGAGCGCGTCATTGTTCCGGAATGGCAGCTATCAGCTATAACCATGACGCTGCGCCGTCCGGCCGCACGCAACATGGCCGCTATGTCGTCGTCCCTCAGGCGTTCTCCGTTGCCAGGCGCCGACACATCAAACCCTGCGAGCAAAAAAACCTCGTCCAGGCCGTCTTCTTCAGAACCTTCGAGCCACTCCGCCTCCTGCGCTCCATGGCCTGCATAAGACAAGACAAGCACATCATCGGGTCCTGAACGGGCAACCAGTTCCTGCCAAGACGTTAGAATGGCGGCGCGCGACGCGTCGTCATCAAAAAGCGTTGTCAGATCTTGAACGCCGGCTGCGGTCAGAGTCTCGGCAATATCCCTTGCGTCGTTCACCGCTCCCTTGAGCGGTGAAACGTGACGATAGGCATCAATACCGATTACCAGCGCCCGCCATTCACCTGCGGTGGCTGTTGCAGCGAATGCAAACAGACACAGCATAGATGCGGCCATATGTTGGTATCCCAACCGGCCCAAATGTCGGATCGCTGATCTCATGTCATACTCGCAAAAGGACCGCGTTAGCCCCAGGAGCCGCCGCCGCCGCCGCCAGGACTGTCATTGCCACCGCCGCCGCCGCTGTCATTGCCACCACCGCCGCCGCCGCTGTCGTTCGAACTGTCGCGAAGTGACGGGTCATTGATCGGATCAACAACCGGACGGGTTGTCGATCTTGTTGTGGTGGAGGCATTCGCCGCGGCTGGTTGTGCAACCGGGTTTGGATTCGGGTTCTGCTGCGTCTGGCAGCCCGCAACCAGAAGTGCGGCCATCCCAGCCAGAGGTATTAAACGCAGTAGTGAATTCATCGTCTTTCTCCTTAGCCCCCGGAAATATTACTCCGGTAAAAACTGACCGAATGCTCCAACTCAAAAACGTCGATCAACCCAAAAACCTTCCCAAATAGACTTGGGAAAATCGAAAATTTAGAACAGATCGTAACGTGGACGGCTCTGTTCCCACTGATGTTTAACCAATGAAATGACGGCCTCGTCACCCTGAACCGGTTCACGACCACTCGCCTCAAAGAAGGCTGCCAGCGCCTCGCGGGTTTTCCTGCCAGGCTGACCATCCACGGGCCCGGGCGCAAAACCCAAATCCGTCAATGCTTGCTGCAACACTTTGGCTTTCAACCTCTTGTCCGCATCTTTCAGCGATCCGGTGGCCTTGTCGGCTGCTTGCGAAGAGGGATCGACAGCGACGGCCATTGCAAGCATCCTGATGCGATCACGTGCAGCACCCTCGCCGGACTGTTTGCCGAGCATGAATGCCGTGTTGAACGCACCCCAGGCATCACCGCGTTGTGCGCTTTCCCGGAACCACTTGGTTGCCTCTTCGGGACTTTTTTCCACGCCTTGGCCGTTGAAGTACAGCAGTCCAATCGCAGTTCCCGCTGCCGGATGACCACCGTCATGCGCTTTCATGAACCAACCGAGAGAGGCTTCAAAGTCCTGCGGAACACCTTTTCCGTCTCGGTAAAGAGTCCCCATGTTCAGGAAGCCGTAGATGTCATCGCGGGATGCAGATCTGTTGTAATAGTAGACAGCCCTATCGACATTCTCGCCAACGTGTTGGCCGCGAAGATAAAATCCGCCGATCGCATTGTAGGAAAATGTGTGTCCGGCCTCTACGGATTGCAGAAGCTTTTCCAGACCCGCTTCTTCATTTTGGGCAGTGCCTTCCCCTCTGATCTCAGCCATGCCGAGAGAATGAAGCGCATAGGCATCACCACGTTCGGCAGCCTTGCGGTAAAGCTCAACCGCCTTTTCACGGTTCCGATCGATACCGGCACCGAGATAATACATGCGTCCCAGAACCTGACCTGCTCGGACATGACCCATTTGGTAGGCCTGCTCAAAATAAGCGCTCGCCTGTTCCAGATCTCCGGCGGCAAATGCGCCGCGCCCTCGCTGGAAAACAAACCTGCCAAATTCGGGATAGGCAGCCATGGCAGCCGCACAAGCCTTGTCCACGGCCTCCGGATCCAGGTCGTTGGCCAACCGGCCCTCTGTAACGGCCTGGAGATCGAAAGGCTGTGTCGCCAACTGATCACACTGTGTGACACGCGGCTGAACAATCTGTGTGAGCGTCGTTGACTGACCGGTGGCGGCAGGCAATTCGAGCGAAAACTTTCCGGCCTCGGTCTCACTGCCAATCTGGGGACGCACAGTCAGCGTCGGCAGAGCCGATACCGGAAATCGGTCGCCACTTTGAAGAAGCCTTCCTTCTGATGAAAGCTGTAGATCCGGATCAACGGAAACAACCTTCAGCCAGTCGCTGGTTGCCGGCAGGCCGTCTGCTGGCGCTTCCGGATAAACGGGAACCGGTCCAACTCCGATATCCGCATCAACGGCACCGGAGGTGGCCTGATCCGTCAGCCAGGCCAACAAGTCCTGGAGGCGCTTGGCGCGGTCTTCCTGGTCCTTGTTGTCGTCAACAGGCTCTGCTGCCTGGGCAACCGTGATGGAGGCGATTGCGTTGGCCGTGCCACCCCACTGGTCCTTGACCTCATATCCGATCAGCTCGACGTCTCCCGCACCGGACTGCGCGGGCACAAATTCCAGACTGGCCAATTCAGATGCGCCGATGATGTCGCCTTCAGAAACGACAGCTCCACCCGGTAAACGCAACTCGCCTTTTTCAGGAGAAAGCGTCAAAGTCGCCTGTAGACTGCCACCTTCGGGTTGCACAGGTTCAGGTATTCTGAGCGGTACTGCTTCCTCACCTGCGGAAACCGTTACCCGGTGATGGGCTGTCACAATCGGTTCCGGCTTTGGCGGAACAAAGTAAAAATTTGTGACGAGCGTAGAGTCCTCATAAGGGATCTGCTGGCCGCCTGTTTTTTTGACAACCTCATCGCGCACCTTGGTCATGAGATCCTTGATCTCAAGCGCAGGATTGAGAGCATGGCCAACCACAGACGTGGTGAAGGGGCTCATGGGCCCCTCGCCGTCAAAAGCTACCTGACCCGGCCGCGTTGCGTATGAAATGAATGCGCCGAGCTTATTGGGGATACGTCTGAGCCCACGGGTCTTTCCGAGCGAATACTCCTCCTCACCCCAGAACAAACTGCCGATTTCAAACGGATTGTCGCGGCAGGCATCCAGCATCACGATTTGCAGGCTGGAAGCAGCCTTCATGTAGTCGAGCAGGTGCGAAACCTTCAAACTTTCAAATTCCAGATCATATTCGGACGTCAATTTCGCATCGATCGGCAAGATGAAATTGGATTCTCCAACCTGAAGCGCGTGACCGGAATAATAAAACAATGCCGTATCACCGTCTTTCAGTTCACGAAGAAACCTCCGAACGACTTTCTCTAGCTCTTTCTTGCTAAGGTTCTTACCGATCGTGACATCAAAATCAGCCTCACGCAGCACCTTTGAAATTGCCAGCGTGTCGTTGATCGGATTTACCAACGGCTCGACATACTCATAGTCCTGGTTACCGATGACCAATGCCACTCTTCGCCCGTCTTCCGGTGTGGGCGCCGCAAGTGCGTATTGGCCGGGTAAAGCAAGGCTAAGCGGCAGACTGATCAATCCGATCCGTACAGCCCTGCGAAGCCTGGCAAGTGGTTTTGGAGCTTTTGGTCCGGCGGACCGGAGCACGATTGGATGCGATTTCCGATTTTGCATTACGTCCTCAGCGCTGTAACCTCGACGATACTTTAGCGCTCAAGCAGATGTCAGACTGTGACAAACCTCACAAGGAGATCGATCTTGCCGATACGATCAGCGCCCCGCGATAGTATGCCCTAGCGTAAAGTGATGCACACTTGCCGCGTGGAAGCAAGCCAAGCCTAGGGTGCAAAAGCTGTTTTCATTTTTCCATTTCAATTGTTGACCCGCAGATTTTCAATCAAACCGAGTCATTCTAAGATTCGACAACCCACACATCAGGACACCCGGATTATCCATGACCACCGAGCTCCAAATCCGCCAGTTGACCGAAAACGAAATCCACGTCCCTCTTTCAATGGCCATGGAGGAAGGATGGAATCCGGGTCTGGAGGATGGACCGGCATTCTTTTCAGCAGATCCAACTGGCTATTTCGCCGGAGAAATCGATGGCAAGCTCGTCAACGTTATCTCAGGTGTGCGTTATGGAAACGGGTATGGTTTTATCGGGCTTTATATTTGCAAACGTGAA
Organism: Labrenzia sp. THAF82; assembly: GCF_009363435.1. Classification (GTDB taxonomy): domain Bacteria; phylum Pseudomonadota; class Alphaproteobacteria; order Rhizobiales; family Stappiaceae; genus Roseibium; species Roseibium porphyridii. The sequence continues at coordinate 3,889,414 of NZ_CP045354.1, forward strand.
TTCAGGACAAAAGGCTACGGCCATCAAATATGGCATCATGCAATGTCATATCTGGGAACGCGCGTCATAGGTCTTGATGCTGTCAACGAACAGACCGCCAGTTACGCAGAGCACGGCTTCAAGTCCATCTACCGGAACATCCGGCAAATCGGCACGTCCACGTGTGACACACCCATGGATCCGCGCATTGCACCTCTTGGACGAGGTATCTTCCCGTCGATCAGGGACTATGACCAACGCTTTTTTCCCGCAGAACGCGAAGACTTTCTGAAGCGGTGGACAGATCCCATGAGCGAAACCCGAAAAGGCTTCGCCTTTGTCGAAGACGGTATCGTGATGGGCTACGGTGTGATCCGCCAATGCCATGAAGGTTTCAAAATCGGTCCCCTTTTCGCCGACACTCCAGAGATTGCGGACACCTTGTTCAGGGCCCTGGCAGGTCAGGTTAAAGGGCAATTTGTGATACTGGATACGCCCGAACCCAATGCAGCGGCACTTCTGCTTGCAGAGAAATACGAATTGTCTCCCGAATTCGAAACCTTTCGCATGTATCGGGGAAAAGCGCCCGAGCTGCCACTGGACCAAATGTTCGGAATTACGACATTCGAACTAGGCTAGCCGTCTTTAGAACATTGAGGGCAAACTCAATGTTCGACATTTCGATATGCAAGCATGGCACCGGTCAAATCTTCCAGAGCCGCACCGACAGACTTGAACATCGTAATCGCGTCGTCTGACTGTCGACCCGGATGATCGGTCCGACAAAGATCATAAAGATCTGCGCGAATGTCATCGCGCGATATCAGCCCGGCCTTGAGAGGTTGGACGATATCACCACCTTCAGTCAGACATCCGTCCCTTGTGTCGACAAAAATTTCCGCTCTTTTGATAAGGTCATCATCGCTTTCCCGCATTGTTGGCTTGAAAGCCCCGACGAGATCAACATGTGCTCCAGGTTTCAGGGCCTTTCCCTTGATCAAAGGTTCTGAAGAAAGGGTCGCGGCACTGATAATATCAGCCTGTCCAAGCGCTTCCGTCAGGCTATCAGCTGAGTTGATCGTGATGGGAAAAACAGACTGCAATTCCGTTGCAAGCTCATTCGCTTTCGTCTTTGAGCGCCCCCAAATCGTGACTTCCTCGATCGAGCGTATTGCCATGTGAGCCGCTATCAAATTGGGTACAAGTCGCCCCGTCCCAAGCAATAGCAAATGGCGAGCATCTGAACGTGCCAGATAGCGCGCAGCCAACGCAGAAGCTGCTGCGGTTCGCCGCGCTGTGAGCTCACCACCATCGATCAAGGCCAGCATTTCACCCGTCCCTGCATCGGAGAGCAGGTACTGAGCTGAAACTGCCGGCAGCGACCGCTCAGAATTGCCTGGTACAACTGTCGCGACTTTCACCCCGGCGTATTTGCCTGGCAACCAGGCAGGCATCAACAAGAGCGTTGCGTCTGGTTCACCCGGTATCTCCATGTCATGATGATGTCGCGTCGGCATCATGCACCCGGTTCGAAACATTTCTGCAAGAGCGTCTATCAAGTCCGGGAATGGAAGCGCATCACGTGTCTGGTCTTCGTTCAGGAGCAGCATCTTTTGTCAATCAATAGTGTTGTTAATACTTGCTGGAACAAATCATATTCGCCGACCCGGACCAAGAACTATCTTTTCAATAGATAAAAGCGGAAACTTCTCAGGATAAATCGAAGATCATCATCACGTAAGCTGCAAAGAGTGCAAGATGAACCGCGCCGAGTAGATAATTCGTGGTTCGACTGCCGAATGTCAGCAAACTGACGAATAATGTCAGTGCGAGGAGTACGATCTCTGGTGGCTCCAGGCCGAGCTCAACCGTGTGCCCAGTATAGAACCCAACAAAAAGAACCGCCGGGACAGTTAGCCCGATTGTCGCCACGGCGGAGCCGAGGCAAATATTGACGGCGCGCTGCAGCTTGTTTTCCTTCGCCGCCTGCAATGCACTGAGCCCTTCCGGCATCAACACAAGAGCTGCAACGATAAATCCACTCAGCGCAATTGGTGCGCCAAGACCGTCAATCCCAAATTCAACATAAAGCGCCAGTTTCTTGGACAGCAGTATTATCGGCAGCAATGCCCCTAGAAGACCAACAATATGAAAGGGCATCGAGCGAACCACTATGCCATGATGGGCGTGGTCGTCGTCTTCGGCTGCGTCCGGTTGACGAAAAATATCGCTGTGAGTGACGGTCTGGATCGCCAGAAACACGCCATACAGCATCAATGACATGACCACTTCAAAACCCGCCTGGAGTGGCGAAAGCTCACCTCCTGGGGCTGAATGCGTGAAGCGCGGTAGCACAAGCGCAAAAATGGCAAGTGGCACGAGAACCGATAAGAATGCCTTCGCACCTTCCAGGTTGTAGGATTGGTTTTGATGTTGCAATCCGCCGACAAGAAGACAAATTCCGATCAATCCATTCAGAACGATCATCACGACTGAAAACATTGTGTCTCGTGCCATGGTCGGTGCAGCATCGCCCGACAACATGATCGCAACGATAAGCGCGACCTCAATGCCGATGACAGCCAGGGTTAGTATCAGTGTACCAAAAGGCTCGCCAAGCAATGTGGCGAGGCATTCCGCATGCCGTACAACTGAAAAGGCGCACCACATGACAACGACAAAGATCAGCGCCAACAGCAGCAGCGACGAACCAACGCCGATGTCGTCAGGTTTTAAAAACCCTCCCAGATACGCAAATGCAGCAAAAAGGAGAAACCCGGCCAGACTTGGCATTTCGGACTTCAGCAAGGTCACGCCCCCGGGACCAGAGATTGGAAACTGCAATCAACTATAGGCTGCTCACATTGTCAGCTGCAATACGCAAGAACGAGCTGAATTTGTTCATACAAAAAAACCGACGCATAGCGCCGGTTTTGCAGTTCGATGATGAAGCCATCAAATGGCGAGATATTCCTGACGCAGTTCCGCGTTGTCGAGTACTTCCTGAGCAGATCCGTCAAACACCACTTCACCCATATCGAGGATGACGGCACGATCCGCCAAATGAAGAGCCGCGATTGCGTTTTGTTCGACGATGATCGTCGTCATGCCAAGCTCTTTCACGCCCTCCAGGATCCGCTCAATTTCTTGAACAATCACCGGGGCAAGCCCTTCGTAAGGTTCATCAAGAAGAAGCAGTTTGATGTCCCGTGCGAGAATACGGGCCACAGCAAGCATTTGCTGCTCCCCACCCGACATTGTTACAGCCTCCTGCGACCGCCGCTCGGCAAGTCGTGGGAAGTGCTCGTAAATCCGCTCGATAGACCAGCCCTTGGGCTCGGCAATCTGAGAAAGTTCCAAATTTTCCTGAACAGTCAATCCGGGAATGATGCGCCGGTCTTCAGGAACGAGCCCCACACCGCAACGTGCTGCCTCGAAACTTTTCATTTCGTGCAGAGGTTTGTGATCGAGCCATACCTCACCATGTGTCAGCTGCGGATCGTCCATGCGGGCAATGGTCCGCAAGGTAGACGTTTTTCCCGCGCCGTTGCGGCCAAGAAGAGCCAGGATCTCGCCCTCGCGGACATCGAACCCGACACCCTGCACGATGTAGCTCTCGCCGTAATAGGCGTGCAAATCCCATGCTGAGAAATAGGCTGGTGCAGCGCCTGTCGCTTTTTTGGGTTTGATCCCTGGCGCTTGTTTTCCGGCAAATTGATCTTCAAGTAGGGTCACAGATGCGCTCCTCCGAGATAGGCTTCCTGAACGCGTGGATCACCCTTGATGTCTTCAGGTTTTCCTTCGGCAATAATAGTGCCCTGAGCGAGAACCGTTACCTTTTCTGCCAGCGAAAAAACAACGTGCATGTCATGCTCGATCACCACCTTGGTGATGCCGCGATCACCGATGCGTTTGAGAAGATCAATGGTGTTGTTGGTGTCCGCACGCGACATTCCGGCGGTTGGTTCGTCAAGCAAAAGGAGCTTTGGATCTTGAGAAAGGCACATTGCCAATTCCAAACGGCGTTTGTCACCGCGCGACAAAGAGCTCGCGGTCACTCCCTTCTTGTCCTGAAGACCGACATCTTCAAGCATGTGCATTGCCCTGTCATGTATCTCCGCGTCCTGATCGACACGGGCGAACGCATGTAGGGCGAATTCACCATCGCGCTTTGCAAGCGCCGGGATCATGATGTTTTCGAGCAATGTCAGGTCATCGAAAATTTCCGGTGTCTGAAAAACACGCGAAACGCCGATCTGGTTGATTTCATGCGGCTTCATTCCGGTAAGAGAAACGTCGCCGAACATCACGGTTCCGGTATCCGGGGCGAGCCGTCCGATCATACAGTTCAGAAAGGTCGACTTGCCGGCCCCGTTCGGGCCGATAATGGCGTGAACTGTCCCTTCTTCTACGGAGAAGTTCACATTGTTGAGGGCCCGCAGTCCGCCGAACGACTTGTTCACACCCTCGACGCGTAGGATTTCCATATCAGTTCACCTTATTCTGCAGGGGCCGCGGATGCCTGAGGCGCAGACTTGTCTTGTGAGGGCGGCTTCCGCCGTTTGAAAAGACCTCCGATACGCTCCAAGCCTTCCATGATGCCACCCGGCAGGAAAATCACGATCAGCATGAACATGATGCCGAGAGTCAGGTGCCAGCCCTTACCAATGAACGGATGGATGATGAACACCAGAACATCTGCCAACCCGTCCGGCAGCGCTGCAAACCAGTCATAGAGGATGTTGTCGTTGATCTTGGAGAAGATGTTTTCACAATACTTGATGAAACCTGCTCCGAGCACTGGTCCGATCAAGGTACCTGCCCCGCCAAGGATCGTCATAAGCACAACTTCACCCGAGGCTGTCCATTGCATGCGCTCTGCGCCTGCGAGTGGATCCATCGCGACCATCAATCCGCCGGCCAGACCGGCATACATGCCTGAAATCACGAACGCTGCCAAAGTGTACGGCTTGCTGTTCAAACCGGTGAAATTCATCCGCTGTTGGTTGGACTTCACGGCGCGCAGCATCATGCCGAACGGTGAACGGAAGATCCGGATTGCAATATAGAAGGCAATCATCATGACAACGGCGCACAGGTAGTACCCAGCGTTGAATGTGAAGAGCCACCCGCCCATCGACATTTCAAAGCTTTCCCGCATCGGCATCCCGAAGAAGTTCGCAGGCGGGATTGAGCCGTCAACCTGACTGACACCAATGACCCGGGGATCGTCCAGTGCCAGCTGGAGGCCGGTTTCACCATTCGTAATTGGCGTCAGCACGGAATAAGCCAGCGAGAACGACATCTGAGCGAAGGCCAGCGTCAAGATCGAGAAATAGATCCCCGAACGCCGGAGCGAGATATAGCCAACGAGCAAAGAGAATAGTCCGGCAAAAACAACAGACATGAAGATTGCCGGAATGACGTTCATCGTGAGCAGTTTCATCATCCAGACACCGGCATAGGAGCCGACGCCGAGGAATGCTGCATGGCCAAAGCTGAGATAGCCAGTCAAACCAAAGAGAATATTGAAGCCGATTGCGAAGATCCCAAAGATCAGGAACCGCTGCATCAGATCAGGATATCCGGCATTAAATTGGGCCAGTTCCGAGTTCTCTGGAAACGGGTTCAGCAAGAAAGGTGCAAAAACCACGAGAGCCAGGACAAGCAGGAACATGTAGGTGTCTTTTTTATTCAATCCCAACATGACTTAGCTCTCCATGACGCCTTTGCGCCCCATCAGACCACGAGGACGGGTCAGAAGGATTACGATGGCGACGAGATAGATGATGATCTGGTTGATGCCTGGAAGCAGCGCGACGACCTGGGCCATTGACGCAAAGCTTTCCAGAATGCCGAGGAGGAACCCGGCCAGGACAGCGCCTGGCAACGACCCCATGCCTCCGACAACAACCACGACAAAACTCAGGACCAGGAAGTCCATGCCCATGTGATAGTTGGGCGAATTGATTGGAGCGTACATGACGCCTGCAAGGCCGGCGACAACCGCGGCCAGCGCAAACATGAAGGTAAAGCGCTTGTCGATGTTGATCCCCAGAAGGCCGACTGTCTGACGGTCTGCCATTCCTGCCCTGACGACCATTCCGAACGTCGTGAACTGCAGAAAGGCGAAAACAGCGCTGATGATGCCGGCGGCGAAGAGGAAATAGACGATCCGCCAGTAAGGATAAATGATCAGGTTCGGATCGAGGCCAATCAAGACACCGAAGTCGAAGCTTCCGGAAAAAGCTTCCGGAGCTGGCGTCGGGATCGGGTTGGCGCCGTAAAAATACTTGATGATTTCCTGGAGAACAATCGCCAGGCCGAAGGTCACGAGGATCTGGTCAGCGTGCGGGCGCTTATAGAAATACTTGATCAGACCACGTTCCATGAACAGTCCGACAAGGGCCATGATTGGTATTGAGAAGAGGATCGCGAGTGGCACCGACCAGTCAATGATGGCAGCCCCCGTCTCGGGTCCAAACCAGGCTTCCACGTAAGGCGTTTCCACTTTCAGTGGATTGCCGAGAAAATCGGTTCTGTCCGGATCGACAGTCGTGAACGAGAGGCTCAGCAGACGATTGAGTGTTACAGCACAGAAAGCCCCGATCATGAAAAGGGCACCATGCGCAAAGTTGACCACGCCAAGGGTGCCGAAAATCAGCGTCAGCCCCAGCGCAATCAGCGCATAGGCTGAGCCTTTGTCGAGCCCGTTCAGAATTTGAAGAAGTATCGCGTCCATCGCTCTTCGCTCGGATCCTAAGCGCGTGTGGACCTGCCCCCAACCGCGCGGTGTTTAAAGGATCAGGCAGGGCGGTGCACCGCCCTGCCTGTCAGTTTTTGGTGTATTAGGCGCCCGGGTTACAAGTGCCGAGAGCACCGCCCGCGAACTGCGGATGATCAGGTGCGTAAGTGACCTGCTCAACCGGGGTAACTTCGACGATTTCAAGAAGGTCGAACTCGGAAGTCGGGTTTTCTTTACCCTTCACGACGAGAACGTCCTTGAAGCACTGGTGGTCTTCAGCGCGATAAAGAGTCTTACCGTTTCCAAGACCATCAAACTCAAAGCCTTCCAGGGCTTCGACAACGCCGCAAGGATTGAACGTTCCAGCACGCTCACATGCATCAGCGTAAAGGATTGCCTGCACGTATGTTGTGTGCGCTGCCTGACTTGGCGGGAAGCCGTACTTTTGGCCGAAGGATTTAACGAAGGCCTTGGAACCTTCATCCTGAAGCGACCAGTGCCAGTTCGTGGACCCGAAGATGCCTTTAACGTTCGCACCGGCACCTTTCGCCATCAGGCGCGAGTACAACGGAACGATGATTTCAAAGTTCTTTCCGTTGACGAGTTTGTCGCGCAGGCCGAACTGAACCGCGTTTGTCAGCGAGTTCACCATGTTGCCGCCATAGTGGTTCAACACGAGCACGTCAGCATCAGACTGAAGAACCGGTGTGATGTAGGCGGAGAAGTCGGTCGCAGCCAATGGCGTCTTGACGGTTTCAACCGTTTCCCAACCTAGAGCCTCGGTCGATTCCTTGACGGCCTGCTCTGTGGTGTAACCCCAGTTGTAGTCTGCCGTCAGGTGATAGGCCTTACGGTCAGCGCCATAGGCATTTTTCAACACCGGCGCCAGTGCGGCACCTGACATATAAGAGTTGAAGAAGTGCCGGAAGCCGTTGGCCCGCTTGTCCTTACCCGTCGTATCGTTTGAGTGGGTGAGACCGGCCATGAAGATAACGCCGGCTTCCTGACAAAGTGCCTGCACGGCAACGGCAACGCCGGAAGAAGAACCACCCGTAATCATGATGGCGCCGTCTTTTTCGATCATCGACTTCGCCGACGCGCGGGCAGCATCAGACTTTGTCTGCGTGTCACCGGTGACGAATTCCACTTTCTTGCCCAGGATACCGTTGCCTTTAAGCGCCTTGGACGAGAACGTGGGCAGCATACCGCCATCACCCTCACCGTTCAGATGCTCGACGGCCAGCTGATAGGCACGCAATTCATCAGCGCCCTCGTCTGCATATGGGCCTGTTTGCGGTACGTTGAAACCAAGTGTGACAGTCGAACCGGTCGGCTCATTCAGATAGCCGGCAGACCAGGCTCTGCTGGTAAAAATTGTCGGGGTTGCCAACGCAGCGCCACCCAATGCGCCTGCGCGCAGGATAGAACGGCGGTTAAGCGGTTTACGAATAAAGCTCATACTTTCCTCCCAGAAAGGCACGGCGCACCCACCTCGGATACGCCTGCGAATAGCTGTACAGCGGCAAGCAATCCTGGCCCGTTCCCCGTCCGGAATTCCGGATCCACTGCGCCAAAACTGCAAGCTGGCGCAACTGTAGAAAAGTCCAATACCGGTCAGCAATACGACTATCGACGCGTGCCTGTCAGTTAAGTCATTAGACTTTCGAAGTAATCGCACTTTCATGCGGGAAATAGAGAACTTTTATTTCGCATTGCAACATCCCTTTTACAAAGCAATTCCATAGATTTTCTGAGAAAATATTTGGCACCGCAATATTACTTTGACGTAATGGTCAATCTCACCATTCACTCAAGGAGTTAGACCAAAGTTTTAGATGCAAAACCAAGATCTCGGTCAGCAACGTGAATTTGACGGAAAAGCCACACAATCGATAAGGTCCGAACGCACTGTGAATTCTTCGAATCGACCTATCAGGACAGCATCAAGATGACCCTTCTGACGTCTCTGGACGCGCTTCACGAGCACTACGGAACCGTAGGAGAAGCATCGCTTGTCAAAGAAATAGATCACCTAAGCCCTGCCTACCGACACATCATCGAAGTCTCACCTTTTTGCGCCCTGACAACCTGTGGTCCTGAGGGTCTGGATTGTTCTCCGCGTGGAGATGAGGGAAATGTTGTTCGGGTGGAAGACGAGAAAACACTGCATTTACCAGACCGGCGCGGAAACAATCGCATCGATTCTCTCCGAAATATCATACGAGACCCTAGGGTCTCGCTGATGTTCATGATTCCCGGTTGGAACAATGTGCTTCGCGTGAACGGGCACGCCGCCATTTCGGTTGACGCGACCCTGTTAGCTTCCTTTGAAAAGGAAAACAAACAACCAAGGTCAGTCATCGTTGTGACCATTGAAACAGTCTATTTTCAATGTGCACGGGCCATTATGCGTGCGGACCTTTGGAACCCTGATATGCGCATTCCCAAAGAAAAGCTGCCTACTCCGGGCCAGATCATGCAGGAGATCAAGCACTCGTTCGATGGCACGAAATATGATGCAGAATGGCCTGAGCGTGCGTCCCGGAGCATGTGGTAGCGCCTGTCTGCATTGCACATCGCTCGTGTTCTTGAATCATGCTGACTCATTTGAAATCATGCATTCAAAGCGAATGCGCTACTGCCATGATTCCAGCCCTGCGTTCTTAAGGCACTCTGCGTCCAATTCAACTCGGATATGTCTGATTCATTCTCTTGCTCTGAACAGCACTATCTCGCTTTTCCAATGACATACGTTGTTCGGTACCTTTCAGTCCTTTCCATTTTCTGTCTGTCTTAGCGTTGGTTGGACAGTGCTGTGACGACACAAAGGATTGGCGCAAGAACGTTGCCCGACTCAGGAAGACCATGATGATCTCTTATAAGAGCGCATTTGTGCTCATTGGCATCATTGCCATTTTACCGAAGCGACTAAACTTGATGTCTAATTGCACTGATTAAAACTTGGAAGGTGGCGTATTCTGCGCCATATCTCGACCAAGCCATACCCAATGCCCCTTTGAGGAAATCAATGACCGAGAACCCGCTGATTGCCGATTGGAACACTCCCTTCGAACTACCGCCTTTCGGTGACATCAAACCCGAGCATTTCAAAGAAGCTTTCGATCACGCAATGGGGCAAGCGACAATCGAAATCAAAGCAATTGCCGATCAGGAAGCTGCTCCGACCTTCGACAATACAATCGTTGCTTTGGAACAGGCTGGCAAAGACCTCACAAGGGTCGCAATGACCTTTTTCAACCTTACAGGCGCACACACAAACAAAGACATTCAGGCGATCGAGCGAGATGTTGCTCCAAAGCTGGCGAAACACAGCTCAGAAACCCTGTTGAATGCTCAGCTTTACAATCGGATTGCTTCGCTTTGGGATCAGAGGACAACACTTGATCTCAGTTCTGAAGACGCAAGAGTTCTGGAACGCTATCGAACGATGTTCCAACGGGCCGGTGCTGGACTGAATGAGCCTGGTAAAGAGCGTATGGCTGACATCTCACAAAGATTGGCGACGCTGGGAACCGGATTTTCTCAAAATGTTCTCAAGGACGAATCTGACTTTCAGCTCGTTCTGGAGAGCAAGGAAGACAGAGCAGGCTTACCTGACTTCCTGCTTAACGCCGCTGCGGAGGCCGCAAAGGAAAGAGGCCTCGACGGCAAACACGTTATCACGCTTTCCCGCTCTTCGATCGAACCGTTTTTGCAGTTTTCTACCAACAGACGCCTTCGTGAAGAAGCTTTCAAAGGTTGGACGTCGCGCGGAGAAAACGGTGGTCAGACCGACAATCGGGACATCATCAAGGAAACTCTCTCCTTGAGGGCTGAAAAGGCAAGCATGCTGGGTTACGACAGCTTCGCTGCGTTCAAGCTGGACGACACGATGGCAAAGACACCGGACAATGTCCGAGAATTGCTGACGAAGGTCTGGGAACCAGCTGTTTCGCAAGCGCGTGAAGAAGAAGCAAAGCTGGCCGAAATGGCGCGCAGCACGGGAAACAACCATGAAATTGAAGCATGGGACTGGCGCTTTTATACAGAAAAGGTACGCAAAGCCGAGCACGATCTCGACGAAACCATTCTAAAACCTTACCTGCAACTGGAAAACATGATCCAGGCAGCCTTCGATACCGCGGGACGATTGTTCGGGCTTTCTTTCAAGGAGCTTTCGGAACTACCGGTCTATCATCCTGATGTCAGAGTATTTGAAGTGCTTGATCGCAACGGCAAGCACGTCGGACTGTTTCTTGGCGACTATTTTGCGCGACCCTCGAAACGATCCGGAGCCTGGATGAGCGCGTTTCGCAAGCAACAAAAGCTCGGCGGCGACATCACACCCATCATTGTCAATGTCATGAATTTTTCGAAAGGTGCAGAAGATGAGGCGTCGCTGCTCACCTTTGACGATGCCAGGACACTTTTCCACGAGTTCGGCCATGCTCTTCACGGCCTGTTGTCCGATGTCACCTACCCTATGATTTCGGGCACCAGCGTCGCCCGGGATTTTGTTGAACTGCCCTCGCAACTCTACGAGCACTGGCTGTCCGAGCCCGAAATCTTGTCAAAATATGCCGTCCACTACAAAACTGGCGAAGCAATGCCGAAGGACCTTCTCGACAAACTGCTGGCAGCCGCAAATTTCAATCAAGGCTTTGCGACAGTTGAATACACGGCATCTGCGCTGATGGACCTTGAACTCCATCTGATTGACGATCCAAAAGAAATCGACACCTCATCCTTCGAAACGGACGAGCTTGCAAAAATCGGCATGCCAAAGGCCATAACGATGCGTCACCGCATTCCGCATTTCCAACACGTCTTTTCAGGAGATGGATATTCGGCAGGCTACTACAGCTACATGTGGTCGGAAGTCATGGACGCGGATGCATTCGACGCATTTAAGGAGGCCGGAGATATTTTTGATGCAGAAGTTGCGCAGAAGCTTCTGTCATTCATCTATTCTTCAGGCGGCAAACAGGATCCCGCCGATGCCTATGTTGCATTCAGAGGCCGGACACCCAAAATTGACGCCCTTTTAGAAAAACGTGGGTTCGCAGCTTGATCTACGCCACTGACATGCTTTCACTGATTTCAATTCGGCATCTGACGCCATGAGGGAGCGGTCACTTTTCCGGGATGGGGTCCCAACCAAGTTTATGTTGCGTCTATGTCTGATTTTCAGTGGTCTGGCTGGCAGCCTAGGCGTGGCGTGTCTGGCCTTGGCCGCACACGCCGACGCCGTTTCCATGCCGGCAAAGTCCAGCCTTCTGCAGACAGCTGCCCAGATGCTTCTTGCGCACGCTCCCGTCATTCTAGGTGCCGGCATATTGACGCAGATCAGGCGGGCTCCTCTGGTGCCCGTCGCAGTGGTGCTCATGGCAATCGGTCTTTCGTTGTTCTGCGGAGACCTTGTTTTGCGCGTTTTCGTGGAAGAACGATTGTTTCACATGGCAGCGCCAATCGGCGGCATGTCGGTTATCTTAGGCTGGCTTGTGCTGGCGCTCAGCGCTTTACGTGTTCAGCCCAACTGATTAAAAGCCTCAAGTTAAGTTATTGCACATTAGATGACTGAAACCGGGACTGTTTTGTGACCGCTACTGCTCAATTGACTGCTCAACACAAGGCCGAGCCTTCTAAAAAGGCAACGCAGGCCGAAGACTTTGTTCCGCCTTATCCGTTTCGCTACGAAAAAATGCCGCCGGTCTGGAAGCTTATTGGCATGGCCAAGCGGAATTTCCTCTCGATCTGGGGTGTTGAAGACTTTCAAAGCAGGCTACGCAGCAAAAGGGTATTCACAAGAGAGCTGGTCATTTGCAACAGGCCCGATGTCGTCAGGGAGGCTTTCCAGAGCAATCACGAAGTGTTGCAGCGCAAGAGCCCTCAAATGCGGCATGCTTTGGAACCCCTTCTCGGTGATGGTCTCTTTATCAGTGACACCGAGACCTGGAAGAAGCGTCGGAAAATCGTGGCACCGATCATTCACGGATCCCGTGTCAAAGGTTTCGCTCCGATCATGATCGACACAATCACGGAAAAATCCGACGAATGGAAAAAAGCTGGCGCAGGAGCACAAGTCGATGCTCTCGCCGATATGGCGCATCTCACCGCTGAAATCATTTGCAGAACAATTTTCGGACGGCAACTTGGCAAGAGCTATGCCGCTGAAGTTGTTCAGGGATTTTCAGACTATCAGCGACACATCGATCAAATTGACCTCTTCTCTTTGTTCGGTCTACCCGAATGGCTTCCGCGGAGGCGCGGACGGGCGATTAAGAAACCGATTGCGCGCATCATGTCCGTGTTGGACGAAATCATTGATAGCTACGAGGCTTTGAAGGAAAAGGGAGAAGCTTCCGTCATCGGCGGTCTATTGGAAGCGCGCGATGACGATGGAAAACCGCTTAGTCGGGATGCCATCCGAAGTGAAGCTGCTGTGATTTTCATGGCAGGACACGAGACAACGGCGAACACGTTGGCTTGGGCATGGTATCTGTTGTCCCAATGCCATTCCGTGCAAGACAAGCTGCACAAGGAACTCGATACCGTTCTTGCAGGTCGCACTCCGACATTTCAGGATGTCTCAAGCCTTCCTTATACCAAGGCTGTGATTGAAGAGACGCTGCGCCTTTATCCGCCAGTTCCAATTCTTGCTCGGGAAGCGATGGCCGACACGACCATTGGCAGCAAGCCTATTCCCAAGGGCTCCCTGGTCATGGTGGTTCCCTGGCTTATGCATCGGAGCCCAGTGCTCTGGTCAAAACCGGATGTATTTGATCCAGACCGGTTCATTGATCCAAAGGCCAAGAAGCCGAACAAATACGGCTATGTACCCTTCAGCATTGGACCAAGGATCTGCGCGGGCCTTCAGTTCGGGATGACTGAAGCAATCTTGAGCCTCGCGATTTTGGCTCAAAACTTTTCTTTGAGCCTTAAAGATGGGATCGACGTTCAACCCGTTGCACGATTGACGCTTCGCCCGGGTGAAAATTTGCCCATGACACTGCATCCGCGATCATCATGAAGAAGCCCGCGCGGCTCGAAGACATTCCATTTTCGGAAACGCTTGGCGAGGAACCGGAAGCACCACGATTTGGTGACGTCGCGTCCGACAGAGAGGATTTGCGGGCCAGCGCAAGGCTCTACTGGTTCCGCCATACTTTTGATGGATGTCTCAACAGTGCTTTTCACGCATGTCTCAAGAATTGTCCGCCGGGATTTGTTTCTCGCTTTGGGCAGTCGCTCGTTCCATTGTCTCGATGGGCCTACCGAAACAAAGTATTCCCTAAACGTATTTCACAGAATTTCACGGCCCTGACCAAAGGCCGATGGTCCAATGAAAGACAACGACAGCTTGGGCTGGAACGCTGGTGGATCAATATCGGTCGAACGATCTCTGAATTCAGTATTGTCAATAAGTTATGGAAACATTCTCGCATTCGAGTTGAAGGCTCTGAAAACCTTGAAGACGCCCGTGCTCTTGGTGGGCCATTGATCTTCACATCGGTGCATCTTTCGACCTGGGAGGCCCTTTTTGTTGCAATCCATGAAGGTCTGTCCGGGCCAAGCATCGGACCATTTCAACCCGAACCCAACCGCTTCAAAAACAGAATTGTTCACGCAATCCGCAAGGAGCGCAATCAATACCTGTTTCCGCCAGGTCAACGAAGCGCATACCGCCTGCACCGACTGATGGGAAGCGGGCTTTTCTCCATGACTATCTTCATCGACGAGGTGCGCGAGAAGCAGGTTCACCTGCCCCTTTTTGGTCGCAAGCCGCCCGAAAAGGGCAATGCGGTTGTTGCGATAAAAATCGCCAACTCCTGCGGTGGAACAATTGTGCCAACCTACCTGAAAAGGCTAGGCCCAGCCCGCTTCAAATTGGTCATATTGCCAGCCATCGAACGGACCGGAACTGAAAAAGCCTACGACATTCGGGGCACAGTCAATGCTCTCAACGACATTTTCGAACCCATTGTGCTGGAAAACATCGAAGAATGGTACATGCTGGGAGAACTCAGGCTGCCGAAGTCCTTTGAACAAGCACCATTTGCGCAAAAGCTTTCAAAAGGGAATGCAGAAAGACACAAAAACAGCAACTTGACCTAACTCGTCAGTCTCTCGGCATGCCAAGCCACATGATCCCGCGCGAATGTGGACACAAAATAATAGGAGTGATCGTATCCGGCCTGAAGGCGGTACTGGTGTGCCGTTTTGGTTTCGACCAACGCATTCACCAACGCATCCGGTTTCAAAAGATCGAAGAACTGATCTTCCCCACCTTGATCGATCAGAACATCCCCGTTCCAACCCCTGTCTTTGAGCAGCAAGGTTGCGTCATGCGCAGCCCAGAGGCTCTCATCGGAACCAAGATAGGCGCTAAGTTGCTTGCGACCCCAGTCAGATCGGGTCGGATTTGCAATCGGTGCGAACGCTGAAAGAGACTGGAAGTGGCCCGGGTATTTCATTGCCAAAGTGAGAGCCCCGTGCCCGCCCATGGAATGCCCGGTAATTCCATGGTGTACAGAAATCCCGAATTGCTCGGTAACCAGATCCCGTAGCTCACTGGCCACATATTTTTCCATCTGAAAATGCGGGCTCCAGGGAGTTTCGCCGGCGTTTACATAAAAGCCTGCGCCTTGCCCCAAATCGTAAGCATCGTCGTTTGCAACATCGTCACCACGGGGGCTGGTGTCAGGAAATACGATTGCCAGTCCAAACTCAGCGGCGTGCGCCTGCAGACCAGCCTTGGTCATTGCATTTTCATGCGTACAGGTAAGGCCAGAGAGATACCAAAGACAAGGAACAGGTCCTTTTTCGGCTTGGGGTGGCATGTAGACAGCAAATGTCATGTCGCAAGAACACGCTTGGGACGTGTGGCTGTAAACGCCCTGCACACCGCCATATGATTTGTTTTCAGAGATGGTTTTCATCAAAACACTCAAATCCACACTTGTTCCCTCCGCCAGATCGAAGGGAACGGTCACACCATTTTCGAGGCGGAAGCAGTTCCGCTTATTTAAGAGACAAGTTTTGCATCTTTTGGATGCTCTTTATCTCAGGCGACACCTTTCATCGGCACCTGCTTCCGATCTCTCTTTGATTAGTAAACTACGACTGACCGAATGGATTCGCCTGCATGCATCAGGTCAAAGCCTTTGTTGATATCGTCAAGCGGCATCGTGTGCGTAATCATTGGATCGATTTCGATTTTTCCGTCCATGTACCAATCAACGATTTTGGGAACATCGGTGCGCCCACGAGCACCACCGAACGCGGTCCCCTTCCAAACCCGGCCCGTGACCAGTTGGAACGGACGGGTTGCTATCTCGGCTCCCGCAGGAGCCACTCCGATGATGATGCTCTCTCCCCAGCCCTTGTGGGCTGCTTCCAGTGCCGTTCTCATGACTTGAACGTTTCCAGTCGCATCAAATGTGTAGTCGGCACCTCCCTTAGTGAGGTTGACGAGATATGGAACAAGATCTTCCTCAACCTCGCTCGGATTGACAAAATCGGTCATTCCGAATCGTTCCGCCATTTCCTTCTTCTCAGGGTTCAGATCAACACCGACAATCTGGTCGGCGCCGGCAAGACGAAGGCCCTGAATAACATTGAGACCGATACCGCCCAGGCCGAACACAATTGCTCGTGACCCGATTTCCACCTTTGCCGTGTTGATGACCGCGCCGATACCGGTCGTAACACCGCAGCCGATGTAACAAACCTTGTCGAACGGTGCGTCAGGCCGGATTTTCGCCAGCGCGATCTCAGGAACAACCGTGTAATTGGCGAACGTTGACGTGCCCATGTAGTGAAGGATGGGGTCGCCATCGAGCGTCTTGAAACGAGAGGAACCATCGGGCATCAGGCCTTGCCCCTGCGTGGACCGAATGGCCTGACAAAGGTTGGTTTTCGGATTGAGGCAGTATTCGCACGTCCGGCACTCAGGCGTATAAAGCGGGATCACATGGTCACCCGGTTTCAAAGTGGTCACGCCAGGTCCGACCTCGACAACGACACCTGCTCCTTCATGGCCCAAAATGGCGGGAAACAAGCCTTCCGGGTCCGCGCCTGACAACGTGAATTCATCCGTGTGGCAAATACCGGTGGCCTTGACTTCGACCAACACCTCAAAGGCGCGCGGCCCCTCCAGATTCACGGTTGTGACTTCAAGTGGTTTACCGGCCCCAACGGCGACTGCTGCACGAACTTCCATGAATGGCACTCCCTTACTGCAATTCTTTGAAGCGAGAGTTACCTTCCAAGGCTCCAATTGCAAGGACCGATGCGGCACCGGATGTTTCGATTGCGCATCAACCGTTTTAATTTCGATTTGCGCGGGGGACGCACAAGTGGCCTTTGAGACAAGAATTTTGTTGGTTTTTGCTCGCCGCTCGCAATTGCTCTCAAGGCATGCGACACCTATGTCGCTTTCTGACAAGCGTGCGACCGAAACCTTATACGCAAGTTGGAACGCAATCGCGAATATGCCCGTCAACGGGTGGGTCGAGCCAATTTAGGCTGTGCGACCCTTAAGCGTTTGAAACAATGGGCTGGTATCTGCCTGAATAGGCGTGTCGGCCGCAACGTGCGGAGCCGCTGATTGATGAAGCGTTATTCCTTCCTGGAACTGGCAAAAAACGCCTTTTCCGCGCATCAGAACTGGGGCCGACAGTGGCGCAGTCCGGAACCCAAAGCCGAATATGACGTCGTCATCGTCGGGGCTGGTGGACATGGCCTGGCGACCGCCTACTACCTGGCCAAGGAGCACGGTGTCCGCAACATCGCTGTTGTCGAGAAAGGATGGCTGGGTGGCGGAAACACCGGTCGCAACACCACGATCGTGCGTTCCAACTATTTGTGGGAAGAAAGCGCTGGTCTCTATAACCACGCAATCGACCTTTGGCAGGGCTTGTCGCAGGAACTGAATTACAATGTGATGTATTCAGCGCGCGGCGTCATGATGCTGGCACACACGGTTCACGATGTGCAGGTCTCTCAAAGACACATTCATGCTAACCGGTTGGCCGGGGTGCAAAATGAATGGCTGTCACCTGAAGAAGCCAAGGAATACTGCCCACCGCTTAATATTTCAAAAAACATCCGTTATCCGGTGATGGGCGCTGCGCTTCAGCGCGTCGGCGGCACCGCGCGTCACGATGCCGTTGCCTGGGGTTATGCACGCGGTGCGGACGCACTTGGTGTCGACATCATTCAGAACTGTGCAGTAACCGGCATTCGACGTGACCAGAGCGGCGCGATTGAGGGCGTGGAAACAGCAAAAGGCTTCATCAAGGCCAGGAAAGTTGGTGTTGTCGCGGCAGGTCACACGTCGGTTGTCATGGAAATGGCTGGCGTTCGACTCCCGTTGGAATCTTATCCGCTTCAGGCCCTGGTCTCCGAACCGGTAAAGCCGGCCTTTCCCTGTGTTGTCATGTCCAACACCATCCATGCCTATATATCGCAATCGGACAAGGGTGAGCTTGTCATCGGCGCCGGAACCGATCAGTTCATTTCCTATTCGCAAACGGGCGGTATCCACATCAGCAATCATACGATTGACGCGATCTGCGAACTTTTCCCGCATTTCAGACGTATGCGCATGCTGCGGAACTGGGGCGGTATTGTCGATGTCACACCAGACCGGTCTCCCATTTTGTCCAAAACACCCGTCCCCGGGCTTTATGTGAACTGCGGTTGGGGTACAGGTGGCTTCAAGGCGACGCCTGGCTCTGGACACGTGTTTGCGCACACCATCGCCAAAGATGAGCCGCACAAGATCAACGCGGCTTTCACGATCGACCGTTTCCGTACCGGTCGCCTGATTGACGAGGCGGCAGCAGCCGCCGTGGCGCACTAAGGAATTTTTCGAAATGCTGCTGGTTTATTGCCCCTATTGCAAAGTGGAACGCCCGGAGACAGAGTTTTCCTGTCGCGGAGAGGCCCATATTGCCCGTCCGTCCGACCCTTCGCAAACCTGTGACGAGGACTGGGTCAACTACCTATACATGCGCTCCAATACCAAAGGCATCTATGCCGAGCGTTGGCGGCACATTCACGGGTGCGGTCGCTTTTTCAACGCCGTGCGAGATACGGTCAGCGACAATTTTCTGACGTTCTACAAGGCAGGCGAACCAATGCCGGACCTTGAGGCTCTTGCCAAGGAGGCCGGCAAATGAGCCAGCCCTTCCGTACGGAAAAAGGCGGCCGGATCAACCGGACCGAACAATTGACCTTTACCTTTGACGGTGAGGAAATGCAGGGGCACCAGGGCGATACCCTGGCTTCGGCCCTTCTTGCCAACGGCGTGCATCTGGTTGGCCGCTCCTTCAAGTACCATCGACCGCGCGGCATCGTGACGTCTGGATCAGAAGAACCGAATGCATTGGTCGGCATTTATCGGCACGGTGATCAGACGCCGAACCTGCGAGCAACCCAGGTAGAACTCTATCAGGGTCTGGAGGCCATCTCTCAGAACCGGTTTCCTTCACTCGGCTTTGACATCGGAGCTGTAAACGACCTGCTATCACCACTTTTCCCGGCGGGTTTCTACTACAAGACTTTCATGTGGCCGAAAGCCTTCTGGGATCGCGTCTATGAGCCGGTCATCCGCGCTGCCGCCGGTCTTGGAAAGCCACCCAAGACACCCGACCAGGACACCTATGGCAATATTTACGCCCATTGCGATGTCTTGATTGCTGGATCTGGTCCTGCCGGTCTTGCCGCAGCTCTTGCAGCTTCAGAGACTGGCGCAAAGGTCATCCTTTGCGACGAACAATCTGAATTCGGCGGCTCGTTGCTCAGCGAAGTCAGTGCAAGCATCGATGGGAAAGACCCGTCGGAATGGATTGCAGAAACAATTGCCAAGCTTGGACAGATGGACAATGTCACTCTGCTGCCGCGCACGACGGCTTTCGGCTACTTCGCCCATAACTATATCGCCCTCGCGGAACGCGTGACGGAGCACCTGCCCGATCCCGACCCCAAGTTGCCACGCGAGCGTCTCTGGCAGGTACGTGCCAAGGAAGTGGTGATTGCCTCAGGCGCTATCGAACGTCCGATGATCTTTCCCGAAAATGATCGACCGGGCATCATGCTCGCGGAAGCCGGGCGGACCTACCTGAACCGATATGGTGTAAAGGTCGGACACAACGTTCTGGTCGCTGCGGCTTGCGATACCGCCTGGCAAGCAGCGTTTGATCTCGCCGACCATGGCGTTGAAGTTGCCGGGATCGTGGACTTGCGGGAAACTCCGCCAGAAAACCTAATGGCGATTGCCAAAGCGCGCGGAATTCGTGTTGAGGCAGGATGCATGGTAACCGGCACGCTTGGCCGTAAGCGCATCAAGGCTGCATTGCTCGGACGCATGATGACGTCTGGAAATGTCGCCTCCGGCGGACAGATTTCCTGTGACACATTGCTGATGTCCGGCGGCTGGACACCAACCGTCAGTCTCTACTCCCAATCTCGCGGCAAGGTGGTCTGGGACGCAGACAAGGGAGCTTACGTTCCCGGGGCTTCAGTTCAACGAGAGCGCTCGGCAGGAGCGAGCAAGGGACTTTATGGTCTGCAGGCGGCGCTTGAAGACGGATATGCAGCCGGAGAAGACGCTGCCAAGGCTGCCATCGGTAAATCCAAGAAGATCACTTATGCGGCAGCTACCGGTGGGGAAGCCGGATCCGGCGGAACACTCGGAGCACTGCCACACGATCGAAATGCTTCTCGTGTCAAAGCGTTTGTCGACTATCAGAACGACGTTACGGCAAAGGACGTCAAGCTGGCCGTGCGCGAAGGCATGCAGTCCATCGAACACATCAAACGCTACACGACAACAGGTATGGCGACCGACCAAGGTCGGTTGTCCAACATGAATGCGTTGCAAATTGCATCAGATTCGCTGGACAGGCCAGTGACGGATGTTGGTTTGACAACATTCCGCCTTCCGTACACACCGACGACGTTCGGCCTTTTTGCGGGCGTTGCCCGCGGTGACTTTTTCGATCCGGTGCGCAAGACCCCCTCACACGATTGGGTTGTTGAGAATGGCGGCGTTTTTGAAGATGTCGGCCAGTGGAAACGCACCTGGTACTTCCCAAAAAACGGAGAAGACATGCACGCAGCCGTCGCGCGTGAATGCAAAACGGTTCGCGAAAGCGTTGGCCTCTTTGATGCTTCAACGCTCGGCAAAATTGAAGTGGTCGGCCCGGATGCCGCCGAGTTCCTAGAGCGGATGTACACCAACCCTTGGAAAAAACTAGCGCCGGGGCGTTGTCGCTATGGTCTGTTGTTGAATGATGCCGGTTTCATAACAGATGACGGTGTCATCGGTCGCCTGGCGGAAGATCGTTTTCACGTCACCACCACGACAGGCGGCGCGCCAAGCGTATTTGCCACAATGGAGGACTATCTGCAGACCGAGTGGCCGGAACTGGATGTTTGGATCACCTCCACCACTGAGCAATACGCTGTTGCAGCAGTTCAGGGACCAAAGGCGCGCGACGTCCTGGCGCCTTTTGTTGAAGGTGTGGACCTTTCTGCAGACGCCCTGCCTCATATGAGCGTTAAAGAGGCGAAATTCTGCGGTGTTCCTTGTCGTTTGTTCCGCATCTCGTTCACCGGAGAACTCGGCTTTGAAATCAACGTCTCTCGACGCCATGGCAAAATGATGTGGGAAACGCTGGCCAAGGAAATCGAGAAGTTTGGCGGCACGGCATACGGAACCGAAAGCATGCACGTTCTTCGTGCAGAAAAGGGGTACATCATCGTCGGCCAGGACACAGACGGTACCGTGACACCACAAGATGCCGGAATGAGCTGGGCAATAGGCAAGAAGAAAGCAGACTTCGTCGGCAAGCGCGGACTGGATAGACCAGACCTTGTTGCAGACAACCGCAAGCAGTTTGTCGGCCTGTTGACCAAGGACCCCAAAGTCCAGTTGGAAGAAGGGGCTCAAATTACGACGGCCGAGAACCCGGCAATCGGGACACCAGCCGAGGGCCACGTAACCTCCTCCTATTTCAGTCCTGCGCTCGACAGAAGCATTGCACTTGCGATCGTAAAAAATGGCCATTCGCTCGAAGGCAAAACCCTCTATGTGCCCATGCCAGATGGCAGCATACCGGTAGAAGTCACCGGACCAGTGTTCTATGACAAGGAAGGAGCACGGCTCAATGTCTGACCTCATGGCAAGCGACCTCATCACGCCGGACGCCGGAGAAGCTCCCCTGCTGAGCACAAATGAGGTTTCAATTCTTAAGGTGGTTCCGCTTACCCGATTGTCGCTGCGTTTGCGCGAAGCGTCGCAAAAGGCCGCCGGATCCGCTTTTGGCGTTGACCTTCCGGTCGAGCCATTGAGTTCCGCGACCGCTCACAAACGCGCCGCCCTTTGGATGGGCCCGGATGAATGGACACTACTTGCACCGGAAAGTACTTCTCAGTCCGTCTTCTCCGACTTCGACGAACAACTCGGAGCTCAACCACACTCGCTCGTCGATGTTTCTGAACGCTCCGAGGCAATAATCGTGAGCGGACAAAAGGCTGCATGGTTGTTGAACACGGGGATCTTCATTGATTTTTCGATCGAAGAATTTCCTGTCGGAACGGTGTCCAGGACGATTTTTCACAAGTCTCCGGTGATGGTATGGCGCACTGGTGAAGAAGCGTTTGTTGTCGAGGCCTGGGTATCATTCATGGACTATGTGTCCGGACTGCTAGTGCAATCGGCTTCTGAGTTGAGTGCAGCCTGAATACGTTTCTTGCTATGAGCTCTCTGTAATCGCGGGTCCGCCCGCGAGAACAAGCCTATTTTACTGATTTCCCTGCCTAAACACTTGCAAAAGAGAACAAAACCCAGCCAATTGCTGGGATGCTGAAAATCGGTTCCTACAACATTCAAAAAGCAATTGGCGTGGATGCGCGGCGAAGACCGGACCGGACACTCAAAGTTATCCGAGAACTGGACTGCGATATTCTAGCGCTTCAGGAAGCCGACAAACGTTTCGGACCAAGAGAGAGCACCCTGGACAGGAACAGCATAGTAGCGGAAACCGACTATCGCCCTGTTCCATTTGGGACCAGCGAAAAGAGCCTCGGCTGGCATGGAAACGCGATCCTCGTTCGCAAGGATATAAGTGTCTTAAGCTATCAAAGGATCGACCTGCCGAAACTTGAACCTCGAGGTGCTGTCACTGCCGACCTGATGGTGGCTGACAAAAAGATTCGGATCGCAGCAATGCATCTCAGTCTTGTCGGGCATTTCCGAAAGAAACAGATTACCTCGCTCATGCATCAACTGCACGAGCACTTGGACTACTTGCCCACGGTGCTGATCGGTGACCTGAACGAATGGCGTGACACCGCCGGAAGTATCAAGTTGTTCGAGAAACACTACGAAGTGACAACACCTGGAAGAAGCTTTCCCAGCCCAATGCCCGTCGGTAGCCTGGATCGGATTATCACGAGCCCGGAATTCACCGTTACGCAAGCAGGTGTTCACAAATCCAAGACAGCCCGTGTTGCATCCGACCACTTGCCCGTTTGGGCCAATCTCACGCTGGAGCCCGCAGCTCACCTGTCAAAAGGTCTTGAGACCCCTTCGGAATGACAGCCCAGCCAGATCATCAAGATATGATCAGTTTAAGAAATCCAAAAAGAGCTGCTGCCAACATTGCGGCCGCCGGTACCGTCACGGTCCAGGCCGCAACAATCGTCATCAGATTCGCCCGACGAACCAGAAGGCGTCGCTGACGCTCCTCCCTGTTCTGAAGCTGATTTCGCGGTTTCATGATGCCGTCATCGGCAACATAGCGGTTTCGGTACCATTCTCGGTAAAACCCGACGCCGAACACAGCACCAACGGCAATATGAGTGGAAGACACCGGCAGGCCGAATGCTGACGCCGCCAACACAGTTGCTGCGGTTGCCAAGGTTACGCAAAAGGCCCTGATCGGACTGAGTTTTGTGATCTTTTTGCCGACGACAGTAATTAGCCTTCGCCCAAAAAGAAGCAGTCCCGCCGAGATACCGAACGCACCGACTGCACTCACCCATATCGGGATCACGGGGTTCAATGTTCCCATGAACCAGAAGCTTAAATCGGTAAACTCATTTGATTGGCTAAGAACGATCGCCGCAAGCGGACCGATTGCATTTGCAACATCATTGGCGCCATGAGCAAAGGACAAGAGTGCAGCGGTTACCATCAGTGGAATCGCAAAAAGCCCTTTGAGAGCGCTTGCCCCGCTGTGGGCGTATGCCTCCTTGCTCGCCGTTTGAGAAAAGACAACGGCCTTGTAGATGCGCCAGACAAGCAAGCCGGTGGAAATTGGTAGAATGATCGTGAGCCACACAGGCAAATCAAACAAACGGCCAGACACTTTCAGCACCAGATAGGCGCAAAAGGTCGCTCCCATAGCTCCCAACAGCATCGGCAACCAAAACCTGGCCGCTTCTATACGATCCTTGGAATAAACCACTCGTGCGTTGATGAATGCCATCAGTCCGGCGCCAATCAGTCCCCCAAGCACCGGTGAGAATATCCAGGTAACCGCAATCGTCGAAACCGTGGTCCAGTTGATCGCCGAAAATCCACTTGCCGCAATACCTGCGCCAACAATGCCTCCGATAATCGAATGCGTCGTTGAAACCGGCGCTCCGATTAACGTCGCAAAATTGATCCACAACGCAGCGGCGGCCATCGCAGTCAACATTGCCTTCATAAAATCGAGGTTGTCCGCGACATCGTTCGGACTGAGTATCTCGCTTGAAACCGTCGACATGACTTCGTTGCCCGCAAGCAAGGCCCCTGCACTTTCACAAATCGCAGCAATGATCAGTGCGCCCGTCAAGCTGACGACACGCGCACCGACGGCTGGACCGACATTGTTGGCAACGTCATTCGCACCGATGTTCAAGGCCATGTAGCCGCCAATTGCGCTGGCAGCGACAAGAATGAAGACATCGGAATATGTTGCGGAAATGACTTGTGTACCGGCTACGGCAGCGCAGAGAGCCACGAAGACAATTGCCAGCCCTGGACCACTTAGCCGGCGCCCCATGGCTTCAGCCGCATCTCCGACGAATCCCAATCTGTCGAGATCCTTGTCGAGTGCTTTCTGTCTGGCATCCTTGCGTGTCAGCAACTAGCGTAATCCTGATGCGCCGATGTGCGCAAATAGCGCGAGCAACGGCGACGATTTTTGATTGGCGGGTCTTCTGCCGTATTGTCAATGACCCGCATTTTCAGACCAAACTGGAGCTAAACCTGAAACAGTTTGTCTAATGTTAGGTTCAGGTAATTTCAGACCTGTGACGACGCAGAAAACGCCGCAGTGAGGCTTCATCGGCGAGTTTCATGGCTTCGGAAACCGGGGACCAGACACATTTTCTTTGTCCGATTTCAGGAAAATCCTGAAGCTGTTTTTCGAATCGCACTTTGAAAACCAACACTTTGGTGCGGATTTTCAAACCGCTCGCCAAGCCTTTGAACGAGCGAAAACTTCCCAGCGGTCTTGTTTCAGCCGAACCCATGACACCCGCTTCTTCATAAGCTTCAATGCTCGCGGTTTCACTGGCGGATTTGTCAGTTTCCGGCCAACCCTTGGGCAAGATCATGCGCCCGGTATCTCTGGTGGACACCAACAGGATTTCAGGTTCACTTTCTCCCGGTCGGACGCACAGCGCAGCAATCTGCAGACGGGCTGGTTTGAAAAACAAACCTGCCAGACCCTGCAACCAGGACGAATCCTGAGTCGAAATTGCTTTGGCGTCCGCCATCTCCACACCTAATCTCTTGATTGCGCGCTATATAGAGATTTCCGCTGCGTCCGTCCAGACAAAAGTGCACTTGGTGCGCGTGTTCCGGGGGATAAGATTTGCCTGCACTTCTTTGTCAGGTTGTTGTTTTTACATGATCTGCAGTCCAGTTTCCTGGCCACACTTCAGCCTGTCCGGACCTCAGATTGCGCAGCTGCTCTAACGGTGCATCTACGATCAGGAACGGCTCGCTTTTATCCATGCCGTCGGTGGCCGGAGTTTCGGCACCTATGCCCGTAAATCCAAATTCTTCTTCACACGGCAAGTAGAGAGCAGCGCCGGACACATTGGTTTCGTTTTGCGTGGTCCCATCTGAACGACCAACAGTACCGCACACCGCGATCGCGCACATAAGTTCCACCGCTCTCGCCCTGGCGCACCCAAAGACACGGTGATAGCCGGACAGCTTTTCAGTCATGGAAGGAACCAGGACCAGATCTGGATTGTGCTTTGCAAGCAGGCAGCTCAGTGCCGGCATTTCAATGTCCAAACAGATCAGGACAGCAATCTTTATGCCACTAAGCTCAAAAATCTTGAGTTCACTGCCTGGAACCAATTGCCAGGTGTCCGGGCTTTGCTCAAATGGCGTCAGGCTCAATTTGTCCTGATGTTGCACCTTTCCATCGGGCGATAGCAGGAATGCAGTGTTTGTCAGCCCGGATGGTGTCGCGACTGGCATGGTTCCGACAAGAAGCGAAAGGTTATGTTTCTTGGTAAGTGCCGACAAGTAAGGCAGCAACTCCCTTCCAACCGACGCAAGAAATGCTAATTCCCCTCTAGGCTCCAGCCCGTCAGGTTTGAAGGCAAGACAACATTCAATGACATATTCAGGCATCATCAGAATGCCAGCGTCGGCATTCGCTGCGCGCGCCATACCTTCTTCGATCATTGAAGCGAATTCTTCAACAGACCCAGGTGCCCGACTCAGATTGAAAGACCACAGCGCGATAGAAAGATGTGTCATGGCACCCTGAAAGATGACTAACGAAAATCTTACTTAGTAATCCGGGCGCTATTGTATCAAGTCAGAAAAATGAGGTTTTAGTTTCAGTCTATAAACAATCCAACGAAAGCTGCGAGAAAAACAAGGAAGCCAGTCCCTATCAAGGCCCCTTTGGGCTCCCTCGGCAGCTCTGTGAGTTTGGCTGATTTTCGCACTTCGCGGATCCCTTTCAGGGCGCGTGTCGTTCGCTGGTCAATTTCCGCAAAATACGGCGAAAGCTCATTCTGAGCGCGCATGCCTGATCCTCACGATTCCTTCGTGGGATCCAACATAAAGCAGCGGCGTTAGAGCTTGGTTAATACGACCTTTCCGCGGGAGGTGGTGAATACAATAAGACCTGATAGGATCCAAACATCACTCGCAGGGAAAAACACGCATGATTGAACCAACTGTATTGCTAACGTATGTGATCATCGTTCTGGGATTTGTTTTTATACCGGGACCTGCAACACTGCTTACGGTTACGCGCGCAACAAGTTCAGGTGCAAAGGCCGGAATTGCGACCGGTGCCGGAATAGCCGTCGGAGATGTGATTCATACACTTTTGGCGGTTCTTGGCCTTTCGGCGATCATTGCGACATCTGCGGTTCTGTTCAACGTGATCAAATATCTTGGTGCCGCCTACTTGATCTATTTGGGCGTTAAAGCGCTCCTGGCGCGGTCCAACCTAGCTGGCATCAAAATTCCTCCCGTTACGCCCGGCACTGCATTCAAACAAGCTGTCTACGCTGAGCTGCTCAATCCGAAAACAGCATTGTTTTTCCTTTCGTTTCTGCCTCAATTCGTGCAACCAGAAAACGGAATGGTCTTTCTTCAACTGATCATTCTCGGTTTGATTTTCGTTGCACTTGGCCTGATCAGCACAGTCGTTTTTGCTGTTAGCGCAGGCGCTCTTGGAGATTACCTGAGAAAAAATCCAGCAGTTGTGAAATGGCAGAACAAGGTCGTCGGATTGATATTCGTCTCGTTGGGAGTTCGCCTGGCGCTTCAGGAAAAATAGATCAAACGCGAGTTTTCTGCGGGTCCGCCACGTCCAGAATACGAAGTTGAACCTTGGGAGTACCCTGCCACGTGTCGATCGAGAGTGACCCGGCGACATGTAGGTTGCGGCCCCGGTTTTCAAGCAACATGCGACCGTGCGGCTTGTCATCTGCCTTGAAACATATGGCTTTCAGAGCTGTTCCGTCACCGGAAGCCAGCGTAGCGCGCACGTGACCATTGCCAACAACGTCGGCGAAAGAAATCCTGTGGGCCGGGAACACAAATACGGGCTCTGAATGTCCTGCGCCGTAGGGCCCAGCCCGCTCGAGAAGTTCTAGCAGATCGAGCGTCGCGCCGGTCGCCGTCAAAGCTGCGTCGACCTTTAAACTGCGATGGGCTGTCGCCGCTTCGACATCCGATTTCAACTCAGTATTGAAGAATGCCTCCAACTCCGCCGCCTTCTCGCGGCGCACCGTCAATCCGGCGGCCATGGCGTGTCCGCCTCCCTTTTCAAGCAACCCGTCTTCTACGGCCTTACGGACGGTCTTGCCTAGATCAACTCCGGGTATCGAGCGGCCAGAGCCTGTTCCTTTTCCTGTCTCATCATAGGCAACAGCGAAGGCCGGGCGGCGGTGGCTTTCCTTCAGGCGAGAGGCAATCAGACCAACGATGCCAGGATGCCAGTCTTCGGAACCTGTCAGAAGAACCGCCGGGTCGCGTTCCTCCAACGCCAGCACAGCTTCAGCTCCGGCCTGTTCCAACATTGCCGCTTCCATAGCCTGGCGTTCGGTGTTGAGCTGATCAAGTCGTTCGGCAATGGCACGCGCTTCCATGGGATCTTCAGTTGTCAACAACCTCGCCCCAAGCGCGGCATCGCCAATGCGCCCACCAGCATTAATGCGTGGACCGATCAAAAATCCCAAGTGGTATGGCGCAGGTTTTCCGCTGACACGTGCGGTGTCTGACAGCGCGGTCAGGCCGTAGTTGCGCCTTTGATGCATCACAGCCAGTCCACGTGTGACATAGGCACGGTTCAAGCCGACGAGCGGCACCACGTCACACACGGTGCCGAGCGCTACAAGGTCCAGCAGCGCCATGAGGTCTGGTTCTTTGCGTCCCTGAAAGACACCGCGCTGTCTCAATTCCCTATTCAGGCCGACCAGAAACAGAAACGTTACGCCAACAGCTGCAAGGTGCCCCTGATTGGAAAGATCGTCCTGTCGATTGGGATTGACCAGCGCTGATACGGTCGGCAACGTTTCACCAACTTGGTGATGATCGATCACAACGACATCGAGGTCGAGACTTTCTGCCGTTTCAAAAGCTTCGAACGATGTGCTGCCACAGTCGAGCGTGACCAGCAGTTCGGCCCCATCTGCGTGCAATGCCTCAATGGCCGGCCCGTTCGGTCCATAGCCTTCGATAATCCGGTCCGGAATATGGATGACAGGTTCGAGGCCGAGCCATTGCAGATATTTTGCAAACACGGCTGACGAGGTCGCGCCGTCAACATCATAGTCGCCAAAAATCGCGATCTTTTTGCCAGATGTCACCGCATCGGCAACTCTTTCAACGGCTGCGTCCAGGTCGACCAGCTTCGAGGGGTCAGGCATCAGCGATTTGAGCGACGGCTCAAGAAACTGGTTCGCATCTGCCGGCACCACGTCCCTCGCCGCCATCACTCTTGCCAGAACGTCGGGCAATCCATGCAGCTGGGATATGGCCATAGCTGACCGTGCCTGGGCTGCACTTAGCCGTTCCCGCCAGGCATTGTCATTTGCGGATTTGGCGACCCCAAGTACAAGCCGCCGTTCCTCATCTCCGGTCAACCCGATCATTCAGTCCCGGCTTAATCCAAATGGAATTTTTCAAGATCCGTGTGCTGAGCCTTAATGTAGCGAACGGTACCTGTGGACGAGCGCATAACCACGGTATGGGTGGTGATATGGTTCCGACCGAAGCGTACACCTTGAAGGAAATTTCCGTCAGTAACGCCGGTCGCCGCAAACAAGACGTCGGGCCCTGCCATTTCCTCCAGCGTGTATTTCTTCTTGATGTCTTCAATACCCATACGATGCGCGCGCTCAACCTGTTCATCGCGCGTGATGACGAGCCGCGACTGCATCTGACCGCCAATACAGCGAAGTGCAGCAGCTGCCAGAACGCCCTCTGGTGCTCCTCCGATCCCGGTATAGATGTCGATGCCGGTTTCATCAGAATCCGTTGTATGAATGACACCAGCAACATCGCCGTCACCAATAAGACGTATCGCAGCACCAGTGGCCCGTATTTCCTCGATCAACCTGGCATGACGCGGACGGTCTAGAACACAGGCCGTGATCTCTTCGATCTTGACGCCCTTTTCTTTCGCAACTGCCGCCAAGTTCTCTGCAATCGGCGCATCAAGATCGATCAGCCCCTTCGGATAACCGGGACCGATGGCGATCTTGTCCATATAGCTGTCAGGAGCATTAAGGAGATCATTTTCAGGTGCCAAGGCAATGACGGCCAGTGAATTCGGCAGGTTTTTGGCGCAAATGGTCGTGCCTTCTAGTGGATCCAGGGCGATATCAACTTTTGGCCCCTGTTTGGTTCCGACATTCTCGCCTATATAGAGCATCGGGGCTTCGTCGCGTTCGCCCTCGCCAATCACTACCGTGCCATCGATCGGGAGCCTGTTGAGTTCCCGGCGCATTGCGTCCACCGCTGCCTGGTCAGCCGCCATCTCATCGCCATGACCACGCAGACGTGCAGCCGACACGGCCGCTCTTTCACTGACACGCGCCAGTTCCAACGTCAGAATTCGGTCAAGTCCACTTGCCGGCTGATTTTCAGTTTCGGACATCAACATCTCCAGTCTCTTTTCCCGCAAGACACCTGGGCGGGCACACACACATCAGTTCAGGTTTTCGATCCGGATCATTTGCGGTTTCTCGGCAACAACCCCTTTCGACATGATCACCTCCAGAGCCTCCTTGATGGCAACTTCTGTGGTTTCATAAGTGATCAGTATGACAGGTTGAGGCGCGTTCTCATCGTATTTTCCAGGGGCTTCGCTGCCGGCATGTCGTTTCTGAACGATCGATTCAAGAGAAATACCGGCATTGCCCATGCAATGAGCGATTTCTGCGAAGGCTCCGGGTCGGTCATAGACCGAGAGCCGAATGTAGTACCCACCTTCATGCAAACGCATTCGCGCCCGCTGATAGTCTTTGAGGTCCACAGCCGGCATGCCAAGCACCGGTGTCCGGTCACCCCGGGCCACATCCGCAACATCGGCGACAACGGCCGACGCTGTCGCATCGCCGCCTGCCCCCGGGCCTGCCAATACGATTTCACCGACAAAATCGCCATCAACCGCCACGGCGTTCAAAACACCATCGACCTGTGCAATGGCCGAATTTTTAGGAACCATGGTCGGGTGCACGCGTTGCTCTATGCCGGTCTCGGTCTGCTGGGCCACACCAAGCAGTTTGATGCGGTACCCCAATTCATCCGCGGCCTGAATATCTGCCGTTGTAATGGACGTGATGCCTTCCAGATAGATGTCATCGCTGGCAATCCTGGTACCGAATGCAAGACTGGTCAGAATGGCGAGCTTATGCGCCGTGTCATTGCCTTCAATGTCGAAAGTCGGGTCGGCTTCGGCGTATCCCAGCCGCTGAGCATCAGACAGGCAGTCCTCAAAGCTGATGCCCTCTGCTTCCATCCGCGTCAGGATATAATTGCACGTGCCGTTCAAAATCCCATAAACGCGGCTAATGCCATTGCCCGACATCGATTCCCGCAACGTCTTTACAATCGGAATTCCTCCGGCAACGGCCGCTTCATAGTTGAGACACGCACCGTTGGCTTCAGCGATCTCTGCAAGAGCAACGCCGTGCCGGGCCAGCAAGGCCTTGTTGGCCGTGACAACATGAATGCCACGTGCAAGCGCAGCTCTGACGCTGTCTTCTGCAGGCCCGCTGTCTCCGCCAATCAGTTCGACAAAGACATCGATATCGCCTTTTTCCGCCATTTCGACGGGGTCGGTAAACCACTCGAATCCGGAAACATCAAAACCACGATCCTTGTCGCGATCGCGGGCGCTAACAGCGGTCACGGAAACCGAGCGCCCCGTTCTACGGGCAATCTGGTCGCCGTGTTTTGCCAGGAGGCGCAAGACGGATGCACCTACAGTGCCCAGACCAGCGACGCCGACTTTCAATGTTTCAGCCATATGAGAAATGGATCCAGTTCCGTTTAACCAGAGGTATCGAGCGGGATGACGTTGTGCAGCTTTTGCTCCGCGGTTTCAAGGAAGCGGCGGACATTTCTCGCGGCTTGGCGAAGTCTCTGCTCGTTTTCCACCAGACCGATGCGCACATAGTCGTCGCCGTGTTCTCCAAACCCGATTCCCGGTGCAACCGCGACTTCTGCTCGCTCCAACAAAAGCTTTGAGAACTCCAGACTCCCGAGCGAGCGGAAACTTTCCGGAATCGGTGCCCAGCAAAACATGCTGGCTTCCGGAGCCGGAATATCCCAACCAGCTCTGCCAAAGCTTTCCACGACCACGTCGCGCCGACGCTTATAGGTTTCGCGCGTTTCCTTTATGCAGTCTTCGGGACCGTTAAGGGCAGCAGCGGCGGCGACCTGAATTGGAGTGAAGGCACCATAATCCAGGTAGGACTTTACCCTCGCCAGCGCGCCGACAAGCCTTTCATTGCCGACTGCAAACCCCATGCGCCAACCGGGCATTGAAAATGTCTTGGACAGCGAGGTGAATTCCACAGTGATATCCATTGCCCCGGGCACCTGAAGTACCGAGGGTGGCGGCGTATCGCCAAAATAGATTTCCGAATAAGCCAGATCTGAAAGAATGAAGATGTTGTGCTTGCGTGCGAATGCGACCACGTCCCGGTAGAAGTCCAGATCGGCGCAAAATGCCGTCGGATTGGCTGGATAGCAAAGGATGATCGCAATTGGCTTCGGAACCGAGTGAATGACCGCTCTCTCAAGTGCTTCAAAGAATGAAGGGCCCGGTTCGGCTGGAATGTTGCGGATCGAAGCGCCCGCCATCAGGAATCCGAACGTGTGGATCGGGTAGCTCGGATTGGGGCTCAGAATCACATCGCCAGGAGCAGAAATGGCTTGGGCCATATTGGCAAAGCCTTCCTTGGATCCAAGTGTCGCGATTACCTGTGTATCGGGATCGAGCTTCACGCCAAAACGGCGTTCATAATAGGCAGCCTGCGCCTTCCGCAGCCCATTAATGCCCTTTGAGGCTGAATATCGATGCGTCCGGGGGTCTTGTACAACTTCCGTCAGCTTGTCGACGATGTGTTGCGGTGTCGCCAGATCCGGGTTGCCCATGCCAAGATCAATGATGTCCGCCCCTGCCCCACGCGCCTTTGCTTTCAGACGGTTGACTTGTTCGAACACATACGGCGGCAGCCGTTTGATCTTGTGGAATTCCTCCATGGCGCGGTTCCTTGCGAGATTTCATGACTGTCGACGCCAAAGCGGGAGGCGTGGCGCGGACGCGGCGGAGGTCTTTTAGCAGGCCGGATCAGATTGCGCACCCGTCTTTGCATCGCAAATCGTCTAATTTTTGCACGGAATTTAGCCGCAGAACGCATCTTAAAAAACTGAACCGATTTAATTCAAATGTATGCCAAGGATATGGCCAAGCATTGTACCTTTGCGGCGGTAAAAGCTGCGAAGCCGTCTTTCAGATTGTCGGTTGTTTCGAGCGGAGAAAATTCAGCACTTCGCCAAATACGAAAGACCCTGAAACGCAAGGTCGGATGAAAAAATCCCTTCAGATCAAACGCTGCCTTGATTGAAGAATTGACCTCACCGCAGATGTCCTGCCTCATTCGCCGGCGAGCGATTCCAGATAAGCTTCCGTCTGCTTTCGATCTTCGGGATTGATCAATCCTCTTGGCTCACCTGTATTGACTATTGGGCCATAGCCTTTCGGCGCCGGCACATTGGTATTTCGCGGCCCAGGATCAGTCTTGAGCGCATCAACCAGAGGCGTTCCAGGCCCCACTGCACATGATGCAAGTGCGAGCAACAACGTCGATGCCAGTGCGTATGCGCATCTGTTTCGCATTTTCAATTAGCCCTTTCCGGGTGTGCACCCAGCCGACCATGCGGCTGTCACAATATCCAATTACTTGATCCTGCTTTCTGGCGATTCCACAAGAGGTGACAACCGTTTTCGGCCTGAATCATGATTTGAATTTCTCACGCAAGCGAATGAGCCTGACAAAGCCAGCCATTTTGGTGTCCACTTTTAACCAATCGACGGAAACAGATCCTTGTGTCATAGATATCTGATAGTTCAAAATACCAGCGAAATTATAACAAGATAACGCATTTGAACGCACACGGTCTCGAGAGTCAGGATTGGAGACCGTATAGAGCGCGAAAACCGGAGGGAACCTCTGCCAATGGCTGACGATCGCCAGCACCCGATGTTGCAATACATAATCAACAATCCTGAAGCTTTTGCCCAAAACCTGGCAAAAACACTGGAACAGGCCGGCAAGGCTCTCGCCGCCTATATCGAGCCTCGGGAACAGGGCAAGATCAAGCATGAGTCGACCGACGAGTTGACCGGCGTCGTCAAAACATTGGCCCAGGTGGGTGAATACTGGACTTCCGATCCGCAGCGCGCAATCGAGGCGCAGTCCCGCCTTTGGAGCGGCTACATTGACCTCTGGAACTCATCGCTGAAAAGAATGATGGGGGAAACTTCGGAACCGGCCGTTGAAACGCCCCCCAGAGACAAGCGCTTTGCCGATCCTGATTGGGAAAACAATCAGTTTTTCGATTTCATCAAGCAGCTCTATCTGATCACCAGCAAGTGGGCTGAGGACATGGTCCATGACGCCCATGGACTTGATGAACACACGCGCCACAAGGCGGAATTCTACGTTACCCAGATCGCAAATGCCGTTTCGCCGTCAAACTTCGTCTTGACCAATCCCGAATTGCTGCGCCTGACAATGGAGAGCAACGGCGAAAACCTGGTAAAGGGCATGCAGCACCTGGTTGAAGACCTGAAGACCGGTGAAGGCGAACTCAAGATCAGGCAAACGGACCCTTCGAAATTCAAACTAGGCGACAATCTCGGAAATACGCCCGGCAAAGTGATTTCCCAAAATGACGTCTGCCAGGTTGTTCAGTATACGCCGACCACAACAGATGTCCTCAAGCGCCCGCTCCTGGTCGTACCGCCATGGATCAACAAGTTCTATATCCTCGATCTCAATCCCGAAAAATCCTTCATCAAATGGGCTGTTGACCAAGGGCACACGGTATTCGTGATCTCCTGGGTGAACCCTGACGAACGGCAGGCTCAAAAAAGCTTTGAGCACTATATGAGAGAAGGCATTCTCAACACGCTCGACGTCATCAAGAAAACCACACGCCAATCGGAAGTGAATTCCATCGGATATTGTGTCGGCGGAACGCTACTGGCCGTCACACTTGCCTATATGGCTCGAACTGGCGACGACCGTATCAAAACCTCTACCTTTTTCACGACCCAGGTCGACTTCACCTTTGCAGGTGATCTGAAAGTATTTGTCGATGAGGAACAGATCTCCATTTTGGAAAAACGCATGGAGGAACAGGGTTATCTGGATGGTTCCAAAATGTCCTCGGCCTTCAACATGCTGCGGTCCAACGACCTAATCTGGTCCTATGTGGTCAACAACTATCTGAAGGGAAAAGAGCCGTTCCCGTTTGACCTGCTCTACTGGAATTCAGATTCCACCCGCATGCCGGCCGCCAATCACTCCTTCTATCTGCGCAATTGTTATCTCGACAACAAACTTTCCAAGGGTGAAATGGAAATCGCCGGAGAGACGCTTGATTTGCAGGATGTCAAAATCCCGATTTTCAATCTGGCAACGCGGGAAGATCATATCGCCCCACCAAAATCCGTGTTTGTAGGCTCAGGATGTTTTGGAGGACCTGTTGAATATGTCCTTGCCGGGTCAGGCCACATTGCCGGCGTCGTCAATCCGCCTGCCAAAAACAAATACCAGTATTGGACCGGAAGAGAACCCAAAGGCACGCTTGAGAATTGGCTGAAGATGGCCAAGGAACATCCCGGTTCCTGGTGGCCCTACTGGGATCAATGGATCCGCTCAAACGATGACACCTTAGCGAAGGCACGAAAGCCGGGTGCCAATCGTACCAAGATCCTGGAAGATGCGCCAGGCTCCTACGTGATGACTAAGGTTTAGAGCCTGATCAAACGCGCATAATTGTTGGCGATCACCCTGAGCGCGCACCGAGGGGCATTGAGGTCATCGCCAGCAGTTTGCCAAGCTTGTCTGCGCTCATCGGACGACCAAAGTGGAAACCTTGAACGATTTCACACTGGCAGCTTGCAAGAAACGCCTGTTGCTTTGCCGTTTCCACGCCTTCGGCAACCACGCAAAGCCCCAATTCCCGCCCGAGTGAAATAATGGCGCGCGCAATGCTGCGGTCGCTTTCGTCAAAGTCGAGATTCAGGATGAAACTCCGATCGATCTTGAGCCTCGTTAGCGGGAAACTTTTCAATGACGCCAGGCTGGAATAACCCGTACCAAAATCATCAATGGCCAAGTTCACCCCAATGTGCCGGAAGCCTTCCATCAATTTCACGGCCTGTTCGGCATTCTGGATCAACAAGCTTTCGGTCAATTCGAGTTCCAGAAATTGTGCCGGCAGGCCAGCGTCGGCGAGAGCTGCCGAGACATCTGCAATAAGGCCTGTGTCCCGGAACTGCCTGGCGGATACGTTGACGCCAACTGAAATGGGCGCGAATCCCTTGTCCTGCCATTTCTTGTTCTGACGGCAAGCTTCATGCATTACCCACCGTCCAAGCGGAACAATCAGACCACTGTCCTCTGCAAGAGCGATGAACTCTGCCGGCATCAAGCGGCCCAGCGCGCTGTGCTGCCAACGAACGAGGGCTTCCGCTCCAACTATACGTCCGCTTTCCAGGTTGTATTGCGGCTGGTACTCGAGGAAAAATTCACCGCTTTCAATGCCGGTGCGCATTTCTTCAAGCAGGGTCAACCGGTTCAGCGATTTTTCCGGGCGTGTCTGCTCAAATACCTTGTAACCATCCCGCCCGGACGACTTGGCTTCAAACATTGCCTTGTCTGCATTCCGCAACAACTCGGCG
The DNA here is from genome assembly GCF_009363435.1 of Labrenzia sp. THAF82. GTDB lineage: Bacteria > Pseudomonadota > Alphaproteobacteria > Rhizobiales > Stappiaceae > Roseibium > Roseibium porphyridii. The sequence continues at coordinate 3,926,113 of NZ_CP045354.1, forward strand.
GCATCGGCAGCGTCTTCTGGATAGCAAGCAGCTCCGATGCTGCAGGTGATGTGAAAGGAAAGGTCACCAATACGAATTGTTTTGATAATCTCGTCACGCAAACGGCCCATGAAGCTAGCCAGTTCTCGTTTTTGCGCAGCCTCACCATCCAAAATCAGAACAAACTCGTCGCCGCCAAAGCGGATGGCTTCATGGGCGTGACCATGCAAGGACATGATACGCTCTGCGACAATCATCAACACCTGATCGCCGATCGCATGCCCGAAGCTATCGTTCACGATCTTGAAATTATCCAGATCGACGAAGACAACTGCAACGGGACCACCTGTGTCATGGCTGGCAGTGATTTTCTGTTCAAGCTTGGCCTTGAATTCATGTCTGTTGGGCAGGCCAGTCAGAACATCATGATTTGCAAGATATCGGATACGACTTTCCGCCCTGTCCCTTTCGACGGCGATGGAAGCAAGGCGTGCAGCTTCCCGGGCCAAGTTCTGTTCGTTGTCGCTGGGCGCTCTTACCTCGTTTGAATAGAGGCCGAATGTCCCGAGCAGCTTCGTGTCCTGCCCGAAAAATGGCATGGACCAGCAGGAGCGCATATCAAACTGAGACACGACGTCGATGAAGTCTTCCCATAGCGGATCGTTCAATATGTCTTCAACAATGACGCACTCTTGTCGAAAGGCAGCTGTTCCGCATGAACCGGCTTTTGGTCCGATAGGAACACCATTAGCAGCTTCAAGATAAGCCTTTGGTAAAGAAGGTCCCGAACTGCTGAGCAAGTGTTCACCGCTCTCGTCAAGCAGCATCACTGACCCCATGACGCCTTCCATCTGGCTTTCGATCGCCAGGACGAGTGTATCCAGAACATCGCTTATAGGTGCTCCCGTCGCGATTTTCTGTAGGACCTGGTTCTGTCCTTGCTGCAAAAGTTCTGCATTCTTGCGTGCAGTAATGTCTCGGCAAATACCCACGATACCGACAGACACTCCTTCCCTATCGATCACAGGAAATTTGGAAGACGAAAACCACTTTCGCTTGCCATTCGGGAGGATCAGCAGCTCTTCGAAATCGTATTTCGCCTCTTGCGACGACATGATTTCGTCTTCGGCAGAAAGGAAGGCACTGCCTATGGGTTGAGAATGAAGATCCAGATCCGTTTTGCCAATCAGATCCGAGCTGGCCTCGCAACCGATGTCGAGGGCGATCTGACGATTAGCCATGACAAAACGGCTGTGGCGATCCTTGACAAAAATATAGTCGGCCACCTGGTTCACGAGTGTGGTCAACCAGGCGCCGTTTGGCCGGAGTTCATCACTTTTGCTCAGATGGCTGATCTTGTTGAGACGGGCAAGCTCGGTCGCCAATGAGACGAGGTCATCTTCATTCGCGACATTCTCGACATGCTTGCTCTCGGGCAAGTCCATTCATCCACCCAGCCGGTTGCACCTGAACTGAAAGCGATATTCGCTGAACTGGAACTAAAAAACAATGAATACGATGCAAGACACAGATTTACCCCCGTTAAACTTGAAATTGTCTTGCTGAAACTTGGCCTGACCTAGACCCTCTCAGTTTCAAAGAGCGAAGAACTAATATTACCCGTATTTTTTACAATAGATATCTTTTGATCACTCAACAAATGCAGGGCTCTTCCTGGCTAAATTTGAAGCGGATGTTATTTGCCTATCGCGTCGTATCCCGGTTATGATCAGCTCAGCGGGACCAGCAAGTACCTGAGATGCAGACCACACAACGTCCAAGCCTTTCAATTGCCACTGAGCACATGACGCGCGCGCCTGCGCAGCCAACGCTGCAACTGCGTGCTCATGGCGCTATGGCAAAACCGGCATCTGCAATCGTCACCTATATCAAGATTATTGCGCCAAGTGCGCTCACTGCAGCATTGTGGACGCATGTTTGGCTCGGCTCATTTGGGTCCATTGTGATGGCGGTTGCGGTGATGGGGGCTTTTTTGGTCCTTTCACGTTTGTTCTTTGCAGTCGGCAAGCACAATGGATGGGCGCGCCGGGTCGCATTTGGCGAAAGAATTTGGCTCAACCGGATGGTGGTGCCTATCCCGCAAAACCTCAACTTCAGAATTACCACCCTTTACCTTGTATTTTGGACAGGCACCCTTGTCGCAATAACAGGCGGCTTTACCGCGTCGCTGCTACTCGCTCTTTCGGGCCTTACGGTCGCCTATGCCACACAATTTGTCTGTTTCCGCAAATTGATCCATCTTCACAGCATCATGCAGGACAAAGCTCCCCTTTACCGTTTCTGGTCCATTGAAGCGGTCAACGACAACTCCAAAGCTGGACGGCAAAGCGCCTGAACCGGCTTCGGGATCCTTTATCCAGTCATGATGGATCGTCAGGTTGCTTTGGACCTCCGCTCGGCCAAAAGCCCGATATATGTCAGCGCAACACTCGCACCTGCAATTGATGTGGTATCCGCGTGGTCATACGCCGGTGCAACCTCCACCACATCGCCCCCGACAAAATTCAGTGTTCCGAGTTCACGTAAGATGGACAAAGCCTCTCGTGACGAAAGCCCTCCAGATACTGGTGTTCCTGTGCCAGGAGCAAATGCCGGGTCCAGGCAGTCGATATCGAACGTCATATAGGCTGCCCCTTCCCCAACCCGGTTCTTGATCCGTTCAACGACACCCCTGATACCCAAATCATCCATCTCGTGACCGTAGATAATCTCCAGACCGCAGGTTTCGGGGGCATGCGTGCGTATGCCAATTTGAATGGAGCGGTTCGCGTCAATCAGCCCTTCGCGGACGGCACGGCCTGTAAAGGTACCATGATCTATTCGGTCGCCCTCATCTGACCAGGTGTCCTGATGCGCATCGAATTGAACAAGCGCGAGCGGTCCGTGCTTTGCCACATGTGCCTTCAAAAGCGGATAGGTGACGAAGTGATCGCCCCCAATAGAAAACAGATGCGTATCGCTTGAAAGGATCGTGGATGCCTGTGCCTGGATATGCCCCGGAATATCTGCATTCTTTCCATAGTCGAAAACGCAATCGCCATAGTCTACGCAGGCAAGGTTTTCGAAGGGGTCCATTTGAAAGGGGTATTGAGGGTCCCCATCAAAAATGGCTGAGGCCCTGCGTACGCCCTGCGGGCCGAAACGTGCTCCAGGTCTGTTTGACACCGAGGCATCAAAAGGTATTCCCCAGATGGCCAAGTCGACATTCGATAAATCTCGACTGTAGCGACGCCGCATGAAAGACAATGCTCCGGCATAGGTCGGTTCATGCGAACCTCCTTTGACGCTCTTTCCCAAGAATGCGTTGTCGGTCGGGCGAGGCAAATCCGATGTCATGTCGTTATCCCTGGGGCGTCAAGCGCGCTTTTCGAGGTGAACCAGATCGTATTTCTGTCATAACCGTCTGATTGCGCATAGGATTAAATCGGTCGGTTCGGACGTCCAAATATCACAAAGAGCGATTGCCTTACGTCAAATCCCTTTAAAGCATCTCTCATATTTGGGTGGCTTCCAAGGGGCCGCTATTTCCTTTGACCAAAGCGCAAATAGACCCGACGAGGTCGCTAGCAACGCAATTCAAATGTTCTTTGCTCCGATCACGACCAAGACTGGAAATCGCCACACCCCCATCATCAACTTAAAGATGCACAATGCATCAGAACGCCTTCTTGATTGAAGTAACCGACACTTTACGTTACGTTATTTTAGTATTTTTGGAGGCGCAGGATGTCTGATACTCAGGAAACCTCGGCGCAAGCACCGGTCAAGGAAAAGAAGAAGTCCAACCAGGAAAGTAGACCCGGATCGGTAAGTCCGGTCACAATGATGACCGTCTATCTGTGCGCTGCGATTGGCGGAACCATTACGGCCATTGCCGATATCGTACAGAAAGAACAAGCGTCTGCAGTTCTGAAGATGACATCAGTTTCGGCCCGTCATCTCGATCTGGCGGTTCCCCCGCTCTACGTTTTTGCGATTGTAGTCGTTCTTGGCGTCCTCCTCTGCTTCGTCTTCCAGCCAAACAATCGGCGGGCAGGATTTGCGGTTGGAGCTGGCGTCATTGCCTCAATAATGACCGTTACACCATATCAACCGCTCAAATCGGGCTTGCCCACGGCACCTGACAGCAGTCAGGAGGACAGTCTCAACCTGCCAACGAACAAGACCATTCAACTGGCCTCGTCCGATTTTGGCGGGCTCATGCTTGCAATGGATATTGTCGACCTAGCAATTGTTCCCGTGAAAAACGACCTCGCGATTCCCGTTGAAGTCAAAGTCTCGTTTTTCGATCGGAATGCGCGTCGACCCTATGAACAGGTTCAGGCTATTGCCGCCGGCCAGACGGCGGTATTCGAGTTCTCTGCCAAAGCTGCCAAGGGTCAAGTCAACGGTGAGCTGTTCATCCAAGTCGGTGGCGAGCGATCGAGCTACGTAAGTGTAAGTGGCAGTGGTCCTTACCGATCAAACACACTGCTGCTGACAAAAGCTGTCCCCTCTTTTGCGCAATCACAGATCAACAAGGACGCGCTCAATTCATATTCCACCACAACGACACGCGCCCCTCGCCCAGCCAGTGACAGCGAAGTTCGCCAGATCTACAACAAACCGACAGGTTTTTTTAACAGCCTGCAGCAAAAGTTGCTGACACCGAAAAAGTGGTGAAATTGGTTGTTGCCTGACCAAACAGGTTTTGGGGTGCCTGTGCTGATTTCAGCGATAGACTTCAGATTTCATTGTTCCCGTCCGGGCACGCGCTTAAACTCGTGTGTTGGCGAATCCATTTCCAATCCTTATCGGGACAAGGCCCTCATTTTTTGGCTGACCAAAGTATCAAAATCCTGCGAGGCAGGCTGCTCACCTTCCAAACATGTCCGCAAGGACCGGACGATGTAAGCGCTTATTCCTATGAACCGGACGGTGCACTGCTGATTTCAGACGGAAAAATCCTCAAACGCGGCACGTATTCGGATGTCCGCACAAATGCACCGGACGGTACACAGGTTGTGGATCACCAACCACACTTGATTGTCCCGGGGTTTATCGACACGCATATCCACTTCCCTCAGGCACAAGTAATCGCATCCTGGGCAGATCAGCTTCTTGACTGGCTCAACGACTACACGTTTCCCGCAGAAATTCGTTTTGCCGACAAGGCCCATGGCAAGCGGATCGCCAGCGAGTTCTATGACGCACTTCTTTCCAACGGTACCACGACGGCCGTTGCCTATTGTTCCAGTCACCGGAACTCAGTCGACGCCTATTTCGAGGAAGCCGAAGCGCGTGGAATGCTGATGCTCGGCGGCAAGACAATGATGGATCGAAATGCGCCACCCGAACTTTGTGATACGGCGCAAAGCTCATACGACGACAGCAAGGCACTTCTTTCAAAGTGGCATGGACGCGGCAGGGCTCACTACGTCATCACGCCTCGATTTGCGATCACTTCGACGCCGGAACAATTGGAAGCTGCAGGAACACTTTTGAAAGAGCACCCTGCATGCCATTTGCAAACGCATATCAACGAGAACCACAATGAAATTGCCTATACGCAGGAGCTCTATCCTGATGCTGCTCATTATCTGGGCGTCTATGAGAGCTTTGGCCTTCTCGGTTCCAAGACACTCCTGGGTCACTGCATCCACATGACTGGTCACGAACTCCAGGTGATGAGGGAAACCAGATCAATTGCGGTCTTTTGCCCAACTTCAAACCTTTTCCTGGGAAGTGGCCTCTTCGACAAATCAGGGATGGAAAGCGCTGGCATCAGGACTGCAATCGCAACCGATGTCGGCGGCGGGACAAATTATTCAATGCTTCGAACCCTGGATGAAGGCTACAAGGTTTTGCAGCTTCAACGCCAACGCATGCATCCGCTCACCAGTTTCTATTGGATGACACTAGGAAATGCCGAAGCCCTCTCCCTATCCGACAGGATCGGAACACTGGAACCGGAAACTGATGCAGACGTCGTGGTGTTGAATGCCAATGCGACCCCGCCAATGGCTTTGCGCATGGAAACTGTCGAAACACTTTCTGAAGAGCTCTTTGTGCTGCAGACCTTGGGCGATGACCGCTCCGTTGTTGAGACCTACGTCTCCGGTTCACCTTCGAAGATGTAACATCAGCTGGTCCGGCTTCTGTCCTAAAGCCTGTCTGGTTGGGCTTGAACTGTTTTGCGAAGTGCGATTGCCTGAAACACAAGCATGCAAAGTGCTGTGAAGGCAAAAACACTGAGCACTATCGACGACATCCCAAAAACCGGACCAAACCCAACTGCTTGCAGCAACGGCGTCAGCAACAGGGGCGATATCACTTGGCCCATGAACATTGCAGTCGTCACCATTCCCGAAACCCTGCCACGCTTGCTCTGTGGTGCCACACTTAACGCAACCAGAAAGAGCGCTGGTTGGACCAGAGCGTAACCTGCGCCAATCTGCACAGCCCCGCCAAGAACCGTTGGCCAACTTGCATCCACCGAGAGTGTCGCAAATCCAGTGCCCATCAACGCAAACCCCAGGGCAAATGTTGCACGCAACCCTAGGAAACCACTTATGCGCTTGAACACCATGGCCACGCAGCCGCCAGTGAGCGTCAATGCACCCAATCCAATCGCAGTACCCGACGCGCCATCCATTCCGTTCTCCGACAAAAAGAAAGGAAGCTGACTTGGCATCAAGAAGAAGAGCATCACAGTTGCCGTTGTGAGCAACGACAAGGCTGATGCACGCAAAAACCAGTTTCCATCAGATGGTGCATTCTGACCTTCGGGCGCTGGTTCCCGATTGGCCGCATATTCTCTCTCTCGGCGCAACAGGGGCAACAAAAGCGGCAACAGCAAAAACGGCAATGCGTAGATCAAGAATGGCCAACGAGGCGAATACCCCGCAAGGAAACCAGCGAAGCCAATGTACAAGAACCCGCTGAAGTTAATGGCGGCTGTTTGCAACCCCATGAAAGCACTGCGGCGATTGCCTTCAAAGAGGTCACCGACCAAGGCAACTTGAGCTGTCATGGTCAAGGCAACGGCAATACCAAGAACTAAGCGGCTAACCAGAACGGAGAACAGGTCAGGCAGATAAGCGCCTGCACTGCCGCTCAACGCAAACAGTATGACGCCTGAAACCAGAAGGGGTGCGCGGCCAAATCGGTCTGCGAACATCCCGGCAATCGGTGCCACAAGCACCACTGTGAGCGAAGGTGCAGCCACTAGAAAACGCGTGAGATATGCAGCCTGTACGTTGCCGGAAAAGGCTTTCTCAAGCTCTGGCAGAGCTGGACTGATGGTGGCGTTTGCCATGATTTTGAGTGTCGCAACCAAAAGCAAAGCGATGGTTGTTTTCTGCAACCAGATTGGCGGGCGCGAGGAATTCTCATTGCGGGGCACGGCTGTTGTCCTTGAACATTTATCGGAATCGCGCAACCCTACAAGTTCAAGTCGACTTGAGGTCAAGAGATGAAATTATTGGATATTTCAGAATTATCGAAATCAACCGGCATCGCTGCTTCGGCCCTGCGCCATTATGAGGAGAAAGGCCTGATTGCCTCCATCGGGCGCCGAGGTATGAAGCGTCTCTTCGCACCGGATATCATTGATCAACTTGCACTCATCAACCTCGGCAAAGCAGGTGGGTTTTCGCTCGACGAGATAAAGACAATGTTTGGCCCGGATGGGCGCCCTGCTCTGTCCAGGCAAAAACTTCACGCGCGTGTGGATGAGCTGGACAGGCAAATCGAGAGGCTGAACGCATTACGTGATATGATCCGTCACGTCGCCGAGTGCCCGGCACCCAGCCATATGGAATGTCCAAAGTTTCAAAAACTGATCAAAATCAGTAGCAAAAGGTCACTTGGGAACTCACCAACGGCGCCGACCTGGTCGCGCTCAAAGTGACGCTCACCTTCGAGAAAAGAACAACACCACTTGCCTTGCTTGACGCTGAAAAAGGCCAGGACCGCTGGCTTCCTCGTGTCGAATTTCCACGTTGCGGATCACATGGCGCACCAGCAGCAAAGAGGCGATCCCGAAGACGACCCCACCAGCGGCCTGACCGATTAACACGCCAGGTGCTCCGAAAAGAGTCCCACCGATCCAAACGAATGGGATCGTACCAAGCGTGTGCCTGCCCCAGTTCATCCAGGTGGAATAAAAAGGTCTGCCCAGGTTGTTGAAGAACGCATTGGACACAAAGAGTGCGCCATTGAAAAAGAATGCAAGCGCGAGCGGACCACAAAACAAGTAAATCAATGTCAGTGCCAAACCGCTAGCATCGAACAAATGGACGATCGGACCGCGCAGAAAATAGAGTGCAAGCGCAGCCGTCCCGACAACGATCGCGGTAAACAACAACGATTCACGCAGCACACTACGAACCCGGTCATACTTTGCAGCACCGTAGTTCTGACCCACAATCGGTCCGATTGCACCGGACAAGGCAAATATTGTCGCAAAGGCAAGTGGTGACATACGCGCCACAACGGCCATGCCAGCAACCGCCTCCTCCCCGTATTCGGCCATGGATCTGGTTACCCAGGCCTGTCCAACAGGTGTCGCAAGTTGAGTGAGGATCGCGGGAAACGCGATTGCTGAAATGGGTGGAAGGTCGATCAGCAGTTTTTTCGCCCTTGGCAGGCTCAATCCACCATGGTGGCGAATGAGAGGCGCCAGTGCGAAGAAGGCGATAGCGACCCGAGACGCTGCACTTGCAAGTGCTGCACCGGTCAATTCCAGATCCAGCCCGAAAATCAGGATGGGATCGAGGATCGCATTTACCAGACCACCCGCAATCGTCGACATCATTGCTCTTTTGGCATCGCCATGGGCACGCAAGATCGCCCCACCTGCCATGCCAAGAAGAAGTAAGGGCAAGGTGGGCACTATGATCGCCAGGTAGTGAACGGCAAGCTCGTGGGTTTGTTCTCGAGCGCCCATGAGAGAGACTAGTTCATCCAACGAAAACCAGACGGCGACAGCAAATACGCTACAAAAAATTACGCCAACCGTCAGAGCGTTAGCTGCCTGTTGACGCGCCATCTCTTTGTCTCCGGCGCCCAGTGCTCTGGCGACAAGTGCGCCTGCTGCAATGGCAACGCCGATGTTGAACGACGTGGTGAAAAAAAGAATAGCCCCGGCATATCCGACAGCTGCCGCCAATTCGGCTTTGCCAAGCATTGAGATGAAGATCATGTCGACGAAATCGACCGCAAATATCGCCATCAGGCCGACAGAAGAGGTCAAAGACATCACTGTGATGTGACGGAACAAGTTTCCGGTGAGAAATTTTGCCTGGTTCATGACGCCTTGGGACGGTTCGGTCGAAAACCCCAGTGGATGTCGGATGTCATTTGCCACACACAAGAACGATCCGGACAGCCCATTAAACAGGAAAAGACATGAGGGCCTAAGCCCAAACTTTTGGAAACAAAAAAGCCTGCCGGAACAAGCCGGCAGGCTTTGAAGGTCTTTGGCGTAACAGTCCTTTGAGCGATTAACGCTTGGAGAACTGGAACGAACGGCGTGCTTTGCGCTTGCCGAACTTCTTACGTTCAACAACGCGGCTGTCACGTGTGAGGAAGCCGTTTTTCTTCAAAATACCGCGAAGCTCAGGCTCGTAGTGTGTCAGGGCCTTGGAGAGACCGTGACGTACAGCACCTGCCTGACCGGAAAGTCCACCGCCGGTGACAGTCGCAATGACGTCATACTGACCGGCACGGTCCGTCAACATGATCGGCTGTTGCAGGATCATCTGGAGGACAGGACGAGCAAAATACTCAGTATAGTCCTTCTTGTTGATCACGATCTTGCCAGTGCCCGGCTTGATCCATACGCGCGCAATAGCGTCTTTACGTTTGCCAGTCGCATATGCGCGACCTTGTGCGTCCAACTTCTGAACGTGGACCGGTGCTTCAGGGGCTGCGGTTTCGACCGCGCCGCCCAATTCTTCCAAGGATTGCAGCTCAGCCATCGTTAAGCCCTCTTGCCGTCATTCTTTGCATTAAGGCCCTTAACGTCGACGAGTTCCGGCGACTGAGCTTCGTGCGGGTGGTTCGGACCAGCATAAACCTTGAGGTTCTTCAGCTGCTTGTTGGACAGAGGACCGCCTGGCATCATGCGCTGGACAGCTTTTTCCAGAATACGCTCAGGAAAACGGCCTTCCAGGATCGCACGAGCTGTGCGTTCCTTGATGCCACCCGGGTGGCCGGTGTGCCAGTAATACTTCTTGTTGTCGTACTTACGGCCGGTGAGCACCACCTTGTCAGCATTGATGACGATAACATTGTCACCCGTGTCAATGTGAGGCGTATAGGTCGGCAGATGCTTGCCGCGCAGGTGATTGGCGATGTAGGCAGCCAAACGGCCGACGACCATGCCTTCTGCGTCAATCAAGATCCACTTTTTCTCGACCTCAGCCGGCTTGGCAGAGTAGGTCTTCATGGGTTTGATCCATAATTGGTCGGTTAAAGAAAAGGCCCGCGCGACTTCATAATAAAGTCTGCGAACGGACCTTGAATTCGTTCGAGTGCGCTTATACGCCGACACACAAGTGAGGTCAATTACAAATATTTCGTCTTTGACTATTTTTTCTTTTATTTTTCAATTACTTAAAAAAACGGTATTATGATACCACACTTTTTGAGGTGCGAACCTTAGGCGCTTCAAATCGCATTTGTTCCGTGAAGGCTTAGCGATTTTACGCGCGCTTAAGCGTTGATCGATAGGGTGTTTCCGCAAATTACCGGAGGCAACAGAATGGGTTTGGCCAGCCTAATCAATGAAAACCGTAAGCCGATCCTATTCGCATTGGCGGGAACGATTGCCGTCGTTGTGCTTGTTGCTGCAGCGCTTGACGAACTTATTGACTGGCAGGTCCAGGTTGCAATTCGCAAAAACGCTGAAGTGCGTGCACTTAACTGGTCGGAAAACTTCTTTGCAACAACACCGAGTTCACGCCGGATGGTGGAGAAAGGCATTGCGACCCCTTCCGAACTGGATCGGCTGGAAAGTTCATTTGCCCTGGTTGATGTTATCCGTTTCGAGATGTTCAACCGTGAGGGTGTGCGAACGCTTTTGTCCGACACCGGGGTTCTTGACCCCTCCAGCGGTGTAAATACCACCGCGCTCCGGGTTTATGAAACGGGGCTGCCGCTCGTATTCATTCATGAAAAAGAGGACTACGAAACACAAGCGACACAGCTTGAAACCTATGTTGAGGTTTACCTGCCCGCAATTCTACCCTCTGGTGAAACGATAGGCGCGATTGAGGTCTATGTCGACGTAACGAGATTCGAAGATGAGCTGGAGGAAGTTTTTCAGCAAATCAGCGGATATCTCATCCTGGGTACGCTGCTAATCGGCCTTTTCCCTGCGGTTGCCTATGTTCGAACAACACGCCAAATCATGCGAAAGGACAAACAGCTGCTTGAATTGACCCGTTACGACAAGCTAACGGGCATTTACAACAGGGATACTGTTTCGACGTATCTGACGCAGTTTTTCGCATCGCCGGAGGCAGGAGGAAATCTCGGAATATTTTTTGTCGACGTCGACCATTTCAAACAAGTAAACGATCAGTATGGACATGCAGCAGGAGACAAACTTCTGCAACACATAGCGACCGTTCTAAAGGGCTGCATCAAAACTGAGACCGATTTGATAGGGCGCTATGGGGGCGATGAATTTGTAATTCTGATGCCAGAAATTTCCAGGGACATGTTCCGTGAAAGGTGTTCGCTCATTATGAAAGCGTCGCAAACGCCCTGCAGACACAAGGACATCAACTTCATCCCGAGCCTGAGCGTCGGAGCATATCTCACCGAAACCCGGGACACGGAGAAGTCGGCTCTGCACAAGGCCGACCTCGCTGTTTACGCAGCCAAACGCTCGGGCAGAAGTCAGTTGGTCGAATACACGCCTACACTGGAAGGTCTTTTTGACCAGGAAGTTTCAAGGCAGTCCGCGTAATTTTTTCGCCTGCGAATTATCGCGGTGGAATAGAGTAGGTCGCCGTTGCATGTGCAACTGGCACCTCTTCGCCCTCACCAGCGATTGTGCACTCCACAACAGCCAACCTTTTGCCAAGCTTCAGGAGACGACACGTGCCTAAAAGATCTCCCTGGTCCGGTTTGCGCAGAAAATTGATATTGAGATTTGTTGTCACCGCGAGAGCCTCGGGGCCAATATGTGCAAGAATGACTACATAAGCTGCCAAGTCAGCCAGTGCCATCATTGCCGGGCCGGATACGGTTCCTCCCGGCCTTAAGTGCATTTCATTTGCGCTCAAACGCACAACCGCCGTGCCCGAGGAAACGCCGTCTATCGAGTATACCCGGCCACCTGCATGTATTTGCGGAAACTCCTTGTCCAGCAAAGCCATTATGTCCAAAGCTGTCATGACTGGTTTCATCGGCATCTCATATCGCGTTCAAAAAACGTAAAAAATTCATTGCCAATTACGTAAACGTCAATTCCTTCAAATTGCAAGTGGCGATTTGGCTATAGGTACTGCCAGATATTCTAGTATTTCGTTGTCAACGATCGCGACATGGTGAGGCGAGCTGGTAGCGAAACGAATTGCAAGGTTTGATTATTCTGTCGGGCTTGCCGTTATGACCTTGCGCTTTTCAATCTCTTGAGTTCCTCGGTTCCAGAGCCAAAGCGCTAATCGGTTCAAGCCGACACCCGACCTCATCTGAAATTCTTCGAAGTGAAATCTGCCGTGAGGCAGTCCTTCCAAAACCAGCTCTTTCTTCAAGCTTTTGCGCATTTCAACGGGCCCGCAGAAGAAAACGTGCGCTTCCATAAGCCGTCCACCGAGATCGTCAACAATACGATCCACAGTCAGGCGAGATCCTTGGTTTGAGTTGATTACAGAGAGTTCCAAGTTTTCAGTCTTCTTCGCAATTTGTTCCAACTCTTGCGCGTAGGGAATTTCGCCTCGTTCACGCACACAGTAGTAGAGTTTCACGGGACCGCTCTCTCGTGATTTCAGGCTTTCGGCGAATGCAAGAAAAGGTGTGACACCAATGCCCGCTCCGATCCAAACTTGGGGGTCCGCCCCTTTTGGAAAGGTAAAACGGCCGTAAGGACCCAAAACTTTGGCAGACGTTCCAACTTTTAGTTCTGCACGAAGGCGCCGCGTGTAGTCCCCAAGTTCCTTGATTGAAAACCGCAATGCTCGATCTTGGGTCGGAGCGGCACTCAATGTGAAGGGATGCTCTTCGGAAAGACCGGCTGCGTTCAATGAAAGAAACACAAACTGACCGGACTCATGCTTCAGTCCTTGTCCTTGTGGGTGAAGGACAACTTCTGTCAAACCCGTGAGGTGCTTGATGGATGCGACTTGATAAAGATGGCCACGCGGTGACAAAGGGCGGAGAAGCGCCAACCAGATGTAACTAAAGATGCCGAGCAAGCAAAAACTGGAAACATAGAGACCAAGTGGCTCCAGATTTGAAAAAGGCTTTTCAATAAAGAAAAAATGAAATGTCCCGAGAATGAAGAAAATCCCGATCAGCCTGTGGCTCCATTTCCAAAGATGATAGGGAATGAAGGTGATCACCGAAGCAATCGTCAAAATGAGCAATCCATAGAGTCCGACCTCTCCGATATCTTCGGCAATCCCTGACAAAGGCCCTCCCCGCAGACCATTGATTTCTGCGTCGATGATATCGTGCAGGCCGAGACACACCATCGCTGTGATGCCCAACCACTTGTGCAGCACATAAATTCTATCAAGCGGTCCGAAAACGAATTCCAGCCCAGGCAACCGGGTGGCAATGAACTGGTTTGTCCCAAACAAAATGAGAGCAACGGATCCGATGTATTGACTAAAAATCGCGATCGGATCGCTTGATGACATCAAGGGCCAATACCAAAGAAGTGGCACCGTCGATGCGACAAATATGAAGATGAAGCCAATCAAGCGCACACTAAGAATTCCATTTGTGTTCGCGGCGACGAGGCGGTCGACCGTGCTTGATTTCGTTAGAGTTTCCCGCGGAGGAACGCAATGGGACAGGAAGACAAGTCGACAAAAAGGGCGCTCATTGAGCGCCCTTTAGAACCAAAGTTTATGAAGTCAGTCGCGTATCAGCTGCGGCGGCGCCCTCTACGGCGACCGACACCAGCAGCTTCACTTTCTGCCCGTGCTGCATCTGCTTTCTTGTTCGGCGGGGAAACCAGTGGACCGATCTCGGAAATCATCGTTTCAAGCGTCGGTCGTGGCCCGGGTTTATGATCGTCCAAAGCTCTTCTCATGGCGGCGAGATGACTTGGAGACGTTCCGCAACAACCACCAATAATTCGTGCTCCGACATCCATTGCCATATGGGCATATTTCGCCATCAGTTCGGGTGTACCCGTGTAGACGACTTCGTCACCTTGGATCTGCGGGATACCGCAATTGGCTTTGGCGACAACAATCGCGTCAGGATACGCATCTGTAATTTCCAAGATGGCTGCCAAAAGGTCCGACGCTCCGACACCACAGTTGGAACCAATCGCGGCCGGTGTACACGCAAATTGATTTTGCAATTCACCAAGGTTTGCAGGAGCAAGACCCATCATAGTCTTGCCAGCTGTGTCAAAACTTGCCGTTATCACAAGCGGCAGATCGAATTCACTTGCAGCCTCAGCAACCGCTTTCATCTCCTCGACGGCTGACATTGTTTCGGCCCAGAGAATATCTGCGCCCCCGTCCCTCAGACCTTCGATCTGTTCCCTGAATGCCTCAACGCCTTCCTGGTAGCTCAGAGCGCCGAGCGGTTGAAACAGTTCTCCAGTGGGACCAATGGAACCCGCGATGAGAATTTCGCGATCGGTCTCTTCGCAAACTTCACGTGCCAACTGCACACCAAGGCTATTGAGTTCGTTCACCCGCTCCTCAGCCGCATGCAGTTTGAGACGATGGCGGTTGCATCCAAATGTGTTCGTCAGAATGATATCAGCGCCAGCTTGAACGAAGGACCTGTGCAGGGCCTTGATTTTTTCCGGCTCGTCCGTGTTCCAGAGTTCTGGCGCATCTCCTGAGACGAGCCCCATGTCAAACAGATTGGTACCGAAAGCGCCGTCCGCAAGAAGGGCACCGCGTCGGGACAAAAGGCTTTCCAGCTTGGACATTCAGCTGTCTTTCTTTTCAATTTTTTTTCGGAACGGCCCGCAGGCTCTCAGGCAACAAAGGCAGGCCTTGCATTGTGCTCGCTGTTTTCCCTTTTGAACCAAGAATGTCAATGGACAAACTGGTGAAAGCCTAGCAACAAAACTACATGACGCATTTACGGTATTGTGCGACGCATCTGATGCCCGGTAACAAGTGCGCCTGATCGAGACTACGCCAACTAAAATTGATCCTGGGAGACACGAAATGTCTGACGCCGCCCCATCTGGTCGACGCGGTAGAAACGCCCGTAGAGAAAGGCGCCAAGCCGGCCCCGGCGCAATGGCTGTTCCATTTATCTCACGAAATATTCCCAACTATGAAGTCTTGACCGATGAAGGGGCTGCTCGGATCGAGGCAAATACAGACAGGATTCTTGCCGAGATCGGACTGGAGTTCCGAGAGGACCCCGAAGTTCTCGAAATCTGGAAGTCCGCCGGTGCCGAGATCGATGGCGAACGCGTTCGTTTTCCGAAAGATATGCTCCGAGAAATCCTTAAATCGGCACCATCGCAGTTCACCCAGCATGCGCGCAATCCTGCTCGAAACGTCGAAATTGGTGGCAATAACCTCGTTTTTGCACCGGTCTACGGCCCCCCATTCGTAACAGATCTGGACCAAGGCCGCCGCTACGGTACCATTGAAGACTTCAGGAATTTCGTAAAGCTCGCCTACATGTCACCTTGGATGCATCATTCCGGAGGCACGGTTTGCGAGCCTGTGGATTTGCCGGTCAACAAACGCCACTTCGATATGGTTTATTCACATATCAAGTATTCCGACAAACCCTTCATGGGCTCTGTGACAGCTCCTGAACGCGCGGTAGACTCGGTTAAAATGGCGCAAATCGCATTCGGCGAAGATTTCGTCGACCAGAATTGTGTCATGATCCAGCTTATCAATGCCAACTCACCGCTGGTCTTTGATGCCACAATGCTTGGGGCCCTAAAGGTTTATGCCCGGCACAATCAGGCATGCATCGTCTCACCGTTCATTCTTGCTGGTGCCATGAGTCCGGTTACTGTCGCCGGCACTCTTTCCCAGGTATTGGCCGAAGCGATGGCCGGCTGTGCTTTGACACAACTTGTGCGGCCTGGTGCTCCAGTTGTCTTCGGTGCCTTTGTCAGTTCCATATCCATGCAGTCCGGAGCACCCACTTTCGGAAGCCCGGAGGGATCATTGCTTCTAAACGGGGCCGCAAAACTGGCCAGAAGGCTTAACCTTCCCTTCCGTTCCGGCGGATCATTTACCGCGTCGAAAAGCCCTGATGCACAGTCAGCGCAAGAATCTGCACAAACGATTCTTGCGACCGTTCAGTCAGGTGTAAACTTCGCGCTCCATTCCGCAGGTTGGCTTGAAGGCGGTCTTTGCTCTTCCTACGAGAAGTTTGTCATGGATGCAGATCAACTTGGCATGATGCACGTGCTTGCAAAGGGCATCGATATCTCCGAAGAAAGCTTGGCAATGGACGCCCTGGAAGAAGTTGGACCGGGAGGACATTTTCTCGGAGCCTCACACACCCAGCGAAATTTCGAAAGTGCCTTTTATCGCTCCACGATCGCCGACAACAACTCCTATGAGCAGTGGCTTGCAGACGGTGAACTGGATGCTGCAATGCGCGCGAATTCACGATGGAAGGAACAGTTGAGGGGCTATTCAGGACCGGATATTGACCCTGGGATCGACGAGGCCTTGCTGGAATTTATGGCAAAACGCAAAGCATCTTTTCCAGACAGCAACGTTTGAATTGTATTTCAACCATCGACAAAGGACGCCCGGCAATCTGCTAGGCGTCTTTTTTTGTGCAAATTCATAGTGCTTGCTGCAAAAAACTGATGCACGTTAGCAATAACTGAAGGAAGACCTGCGGATTTTTTGCATAATGTCTTCCAGAAGTTTCCAGCTTGAGTTAAAGGTTCCCATTCATTGCGGGTTTCTGATGCTGGAAACGCTCAGAAGCATGCGATAAGCTTGTGCACATGTATTCGGGGATCGGTTGTGCCAGGCAGGTTTAAAGCTTGAGGGAGCTGTTTGAGATGCGAATTCGCTGACCATTAATTTATTAAATACCTCAATGACTTGACCGATCTCGATAAATAAAACAGGTTGTTCTGTGGCGTCTCTTACCTCAAACATAAACATTCTCGGTTATTCTACGCGTCTCCCAGGTGCCAATGATTCTGGTGAATTCTGGTCTCTTTTGAAGAATGGCGAATGTGCAGTGAGTTCCGTATCGCCGGAACGCTGGCCGCTGACACGTTTTTCACATCCTTCACAATCCACTTCCGGAAAAACGTATACTTGGGCAGCCGGGCAACTTGATGATGTCTGGGGCTTCGACCCATCGTTTTTTGGCATTTCCCCGCGGGAAGCGGTCCAAATGGACCCACAGCAAAGATTGCTTCTTCAGTTGGTCTGGGAAGCACTTGAACATGCGAATATGCGTCCGAGCGATCTGGCAGGTTCAAATACCGGGGTTTATGTAGGCGCATCCTCATTGGATTACCACCATCGTTTTTTGGTGGATCCTGCAATGGCCGACATGCAATTCATGACCGGCAATACGCTGTCGATTGTCTCAAACCGTATTTCTTACATTTACGATCTTAGGGGCCCAAGCTTCACCGTAGATACAGCTTGTTCCTCCTCCATCGTCGCCTTGCATGAAGCCGTGTCCGCCATTGAAAGTGGACAGATTGACACCGCCATTGTGTGCGGCGTCAGCTTGCTTCTCAGTCCATTTGCCTTTGTCGGCTTCTCAAGGGCGACAATGCTCTCGCCGACCGGTCTCTGTCAGGCTTTTGACGCCAACGGTGATGGATATGTGCGTTCGGAAGGTGGCGCAGTACTGGTTTTGCGGGCAGACCGCGCAGGAATACCAGAAGGCTCCAAAAGCCACGGAAAATTGCTGGCAACCGGGATTAACGCCGACGGAAGAACAGTAGGTCTGTCGCTGCCTTCTCCCTATGCCCAAGCAGATCTGCTTCGGGAGATTTATGACGGTCTGGAAATAGATCCTTCAGAACTTGCCTTTGTCGAAGCGCACGGGACTGGAACGCGAGTTGGTGACCCGGCTGAAGCAGACGCACTTGGCAAGGTCATTGGCCAAAAACGAAGCGATGTTCTTCCGATCGGCTCGGTGAAAACAAATGTTGGTCACCTTGAGCCCGTGTCTGGCCTGATAGGCTTGCTGAAATCCGTCATGGCGCTTCGGGAAGACACTTTTCCGAAGTCCCTGCATTTCAACACGCCTAATCCGGATATCCCTTTTGACGAACTGAACCTGAAGGTCGCCGATCAAGCCGTTTCGCTTGAGCGAAATGGGAAACGCAGACTGGCGGGGATCAATTCCTTCGGCTTTGGCGGTACCAACGCCCATGCCATCATAGGTGACCCGGATCCGCTTCCCGTTCTACGGAAAAAGAAATCAAAGCAATCGCTTACGGCTGAAGCCCCACTTGTTGTCAGCGCTCGTTCCAAGGAAGCACTTCAGGAGCTGGCCGGTAGGTATCAGGACTTCCTATCAGACGAGCCAAATGAAAGCGTTGCAGACCTGATTTCGACGAGCGCACACGCCCGTGATCTACTGTCAGAACGGCTTGTCGTTCTGGGAAAGACGAAGTCTGAAAAAGCGGATGCCCTCCGTGCATTTTCTGAAGACGGAAATGAAAGTGACAATCTGATTGTCGGAAGCATCATCAAGCCTGATGCCAAGGTTGGATTTGTCTTTTCCGGTAATGGTTCACAATGGGCTGGTATGGGCCAAGAGGCCTATCAGGCAGACATTGCATTCCGGAATTCTTTCGACAAGGTCGACAAGATTTTCATGGGGCTCAGCGGATGGTCCCTTGTCACCACACTCTTTGCAGAAGATCTGGAAAGCGATCTGGAAAGGTCCGAGGTCGCGCAACCGCTTCTGTTTGCAATTCAGGTTGCCATTGTAGAAGCCTTGCGGGACAGAGGCATTGAGGCCTCGGGCACAACCGGTCATTCAGTTGGTGAGGTTGCAGCTGCTTGGTGTGCTGGCGCACTTGATCTTGAGCAGGCCGTTAAAGTCATTAGAGCCCGATCAAGCGAACAGGAGGTTGTCCGAGACCTCGGTTCCATGGGAGCATTGCTGCTGCCAGCGGAAAAAGCTGTTGAAGCCATCAAGGAGAGCGGCTTATCCCGTTTGGAGCTGGCGGCTGATAACAGTCCTCGCAGTGTCACCATTTCGGGCGATAGTGAGAGCCTTGACGCGTTTGCCAAATTCGCACGGAAAAAGAAATGGGCCATGCGGAAGCTCAATCTGGCATATCCCTTCCACAGTGCGCTTGTTGACCCGATTGAAAAACCACTATTGGCGGCCCTCAAAGGCCTGAAACCCTCGCACGCCGCTCTTCCCTTTTATTCGACGGTGACGCCAGAGTTGCCCGACGCCAAGGTGTCGGCCGAGTACTGGTGGAAAAATGTGCGCCAGCCCGTGAAATTTGCAGCTGCAATTGAAAACATGGCAGCCGACGATTTCTCAGTGTTGGTTGAAATTGGCCCCAAGGCCGTATTGGGCACATATGTGAATGACGTCCTGCGTTCGAAAGGCAAGAAGGCCAAATTCCTGGAAACGCTGAAGGAGCCATCGAAGAACTCTGAAGCGAGTGAAGGCAATCCACTTGACCGGATTGCCGCGTCGATCCTTGCAAATGGTGGCGTTACCGAACTTGAAAAATATGTGGGGCCGAAACCTGCGCGTTTGCGTCCACTTCCTTCCTACCCCTGGCAAAATTCGGAATATCGGCCCGAAAACAGTCCTGAGCACATTGATTTCATGTTTGGCCAAAACTGGCCCTTGCTCGGACACAGGCTCCGCAAAGACACTGCGGAATGGTTCAACCATATTGACAGCGGCTCTCTTCCCTTCCTTCAGGATCACAAGGTTGAGGACAGTGTTGTCTTTCCCGCGGCTGGTTATATCGAGATGAGCCTTCGCGCGGCTTTGCGCTGGACGCAGGGCGAAATAATTGAACTGCGAGATTTCGACATTGTTCGTCCTCTGGTGATTGAAGGCGACGAAGTCTGGGAAACGCAAGTCAGAATATCTCCCGACGACAGTGTTGTTGAAATTCTGTCAAGGCCAAGGCTCTCCGACAATGACTGGTCCTTGAATGCCCGGGGAACCTTTATCACGCCATCGACTTCGTCCCGGACACCGTGGCTCAAGACAGGCGAGCAGTCGGTTTCCCAGTTGAGCCATGACGAACTCTACAAGATAACGGAGACCTTCGGCCTGAATTACGGGCCTGCATTCCGTCGCGCCGACAAAGTCGTAAAGCATAGCGATACAACCGCGACTGTCTCCCTTCTTGGCCAGGATAGCACTGTTGAGCCGCTATCATTTGCTCTTTGTCCAACTCTTGTCGATGCTGGTTTCCATGGTCTTTTCGCCCTGCTGGACGGTGTTGAAGATATCCCGCAAAATACGTCGTTCCTGCCAATCAGATTGGGTACGCTTCGGCTTTTGGCGCCGGACACCAGACCGACCACCGTTCGAATTGAAGTCACCAAAGCCTCACCTCGATCAATCGAGGCAAGTTTTGAGTTTCTCGACGCTGATGGTCTGACTGTCGCTCGTCTGAACAAGTCTCGATTCAAAGCTGTCACGCTTGGGCAGGATGTGAGGCCGGATGACCTGGTTTACCGGCAGATTGCATCCATTCTTCCGGAGAGTGATCGAACATCTCCGCTAGAACAAACGTTCAAGGGAATTGAGGCGCTGGCAGCAGACCTCGGACTTGCAGGTTCTGATGATGAGGAGCTCGATGATAGCAGGGTGCTGATTGAAGCACTTGGCAGAACGATCGCTCATCAAACTCTTTTCAATAAGTTCGGCACTCGAATTGTCCGGGTTCCGGATTTGATGGCTTCCGGCGAGTTGCATGAAACCTCGGGTCCGCTTGCTTCCACTTTATTCTTATGGCTCTGCGAAAGCGGTCTTTGCAACGAAGGTGAAAACGGCTTCGACCTCAAGAACCCTGAAGAATTTCCGTCTTCGGCAGAACTGCTGCAAGCACTGACAGACGGCGGTGGTGAACACATAGCCGAGGCCGCCCTTCTTGCACGTCTTTGGACAGGACTTGAAACTATCCTATCCGATGGTTTGGAGGACACTGCCAACAAACTCTATTCCTCCAGCCTGTTTGAGGCCTACAAGGCTTCTTCGCCTGGGAAACGTGCATTGACCGACGCGCTCCAGAAATGCGCACTGAAATCCGTAGAGACTTGGCCGAAAGACCAAGTGCTTCGGATTTTGCTTGTTGGTGCAACAAGCGCGCTTGCCGCAAATCTCGACACAGTCCTAGATCCGACACATATGGCCCTGACTGTGACCGATGCGACTTCAGCGCAAGTCGGGCGCGGTGAACGTCTTTGGCAAGGTTCGTCTGCAACTGAATTTGTCGAGCCAACAGAAGCCGACTTCAAGTTTGACAATTATTTCGACATCATACTTTTCGATACGTCTCTTGCAGACATCGAAGCTGAAACGCTTAAACGGTTTGCGAGTTCAGCATTGACCAATGGCCTGATCCTTGCGGCTGAGGCTTTGCCACACCCATTGACCGATATGATCATGGGTGTTGGAAGTTCCTGGTGGGACGATACGGCAACGGCGGAATTCCCGGTAACCAAGCAACAAAGCAACTGGACCAAACCACTGGAAGCAGCAGGTTTCCGATTGGTTGAAAGTATACCGCTAAAGAGTGCACAAATCGAAGCTGACTTGATTGCCGCTCGTGCGCCTGAGAGTGTTTTTGATGAGACCACGGACGCCGACTCAGCTACTTCAAGCGCTCAAGACTTACAAAAATCTTACCTGCTACTGACCGATGCAGATGGTACTGCACATCGGCTTGCCGAGGGGCTGAAGTCTTGCCTTGAACGCAATGGTCACACGGCAACCCTGTTGGTTCCTGGCGAAGTTACAGAAGAACTTGGTGAGGACATATGGAGTGCGGCACTCGACGCAGACAAGCTGAGCACATCCCCCGATGTCGCCTTGAACAAGCTGTTGGCCGATCATCAAGGACGGGTCGTTCATTTATTGGGCTCATACGCCGACGACACAGATGCACTGAAATCTGTTGACACAAGAGCCTACAGCCTCATGGCGTTACTCAAGGCACTTGGGCCGAATACTGGCGAATTTACACTTGTTTCTCCGGCCGGTGCTCAGGACATTGCAGGTGGCAAGTCTGCAGTGCCCAGTCAGGCAGGGATCTGGGCATTTGGCCGGGTAGTTATGAACGAGTACCCTGATGCCAACTTGAAACTGATCGATGTCTCTCCAGACCTGGAACCGGGTATAGCGGCGGCACGCGTTGCCGACGAAATACTGATCGAGAACTGCGAGAGAGAAATCGTCCTAAACAGCGAAACTCGATCAGGTATTCGGCTCCTCAGAGGTGGTGTTCTGCCGGAAGCAACTCTTCCGGAAGGTGCTCGACCGGCAATGATGCTTGATATCCAGAGGCAAGGGTCGCTGGATCAGCTGAAATGGCAAGCCGTTGAACGCAAGCCCTTGCAAGGAAGCGACGTTGAGATTGCGGTCGACGCCAGCGGATTGAATTTCCGTGACGTGATGTGGGCTCTTGGATTGTTGCCGGAAGAAGCGCTCGAAGATGGCTTTGCGGGGCCTACACTCGGAATGGAATGCTGCGGACATGTTGTCGGTTGCGGACCAGACGTGACACGCTTCCAGCCCGGCGACAAAGTTATTACCTTTGCACCTGCTTGTTTTGCAACACATGTCACAGTCGCAGAAGCCGGATGCGCCCCCATGCCTCGTACGGTTTCGCCCGAAGAGGCAGCAACAATTCCAGTGACCTTCCTGACTGCATATTATGCACTGGTGCATCTTGCTGAATTGTCAAAGGACGACACTGTCCTGATACATGGTGGCGCCGGTGGTGTTGGTCTGGCTGCACTGCAGATCGCAAAGTGGCGCGGTGCCAAAATTATCGCAACCGCGGGATCTGAAGACAAGCGCAACACTCTGACATTACTTGGCGCAGACGTCGTCCTGGACTCGCGCAGCCTGGCTTTTGTCGATGCTGTGATGGAGGAAACACGAGGCGAAGGCGTCGACGTTGTTCTGAATTCTCTCTTTGGCGAAGCGATGGAACGCAGTATAGAAGTGCTGAAGCCGTTTGGACGTTTCCTGGAGCTTGGAAAACGAGACTATTACAGCAACACGCGTATTGGTCTCCGGCCATTCAGGCAGAATCTGACCTATTTCGGCATAGACGCCGACCAGCTTCTGACGCGTCAGCCTCAATTGGCAGTCGACCTTTTTGTCAAGTTGGTTGAATTGTTTGAAGATGGCGTTCTCAAGCCGCTCCCTCACCGCGTATTCGAAGCATCAGACGCAGTCGACGCATTTCGTCTTATGCAACAGGCCGGTCATATCGGAAAAATTGTGATCCGTCCGCCGCAGGTTCCAGAGGCAGTCGCCACCCAATCTGTCGTTGAGTTCGATGGCGACGCTGTTTACGTCATTGCCGGGGGCTTCGGTGGCTTTGGTGCAGCTCTTTTGCATCGGCTTGCAGATCATGGCGCCAGAAATCTCGCGGTCCTGAGCCGACGTGGCGCGACCAGTGAAGAAGCTAAGGCCGTCATTCGTGAATTTGAGGAACGCAAGGTTTCCATTGATGGCATCTCCTGCGACATCACCGATGAAGACGCTGTAAGAACTGCTCTCAGAGAAATCCGGGCTGGTGGAAAACAGATCAAAGGCGTCTTCCACACTGCGATGGTACTTAACGACGTCTTGCTTGCAAACATGGATCATGACGGTCTGACAAGCGTTCTTGCACCCAAGATTCGCGGCGCAGAGCTTCTAGACCGATTTACTGAAGACGATCCACTTGACCATTTCGTGCTGTATTCGTCTGCTACTACGCTTGTCGGAAATCCAGGACAGGCAAATTACGTTGCTGCGAACGGGTATCTGGAAGGCTTGGCACGCCGGAGGCGTGCAGAGGGCAAGCCTGGGCTGGCGATTGCCTGGGGTGCAATCTCCGACGCGGGGTATTTGGCTCGAAATGAAGACGTCAACGAGATGCTGTCTCGCAAGCTGGGTCGTCATGCATTGACTGCCAAGGAGGCGCTTGACGGTCTTATGTCGCTGCTTGCGCAGTCCGCAACCGATGACGTCTCAGAGGCTTCCCTCGGTTTTGCGCGGATCGACTGGCAAGCTGCCCGCAAAGACCTAACGCTGGTTGGAACACCACTGGTCAGCCTGTTGGGACTTGGCGACGAAGACGACGCCGGCGCAGATGGGATGGTTGATCTGGCAGCAATGCTTGAAGGCATGGATCAAGTTACAGCCGCACAAACTGTCGCCAAGTTGCTAGCTGCCGAAATCGGTAAAATCTTGAGGATTGCACCTGAGGAAATTGATCCGCACAAGCCTTTGTCTGATATCGGCATGGATTCCTTGATGGCTCTGGAGCTGCGCATGAGCGCTGAACGGCAGTTGGGTATCGATATACCGCTTATGTCTCTTGCGAACGGAGCTACACTCATCGATCTTTCTGGTCGGGTCGCCAACCGTGTGCTCGGCGAAGAAAATGCAACAGGCATCTCCGACGAGACGCAACAACTTGCAAGCTTGCATATGGACGACGAACGGCCGGAAACAGAAGATCTTTCAGACGTTGCAGCAGAAGTTGAAAACAAAAGCCGGGAACTTGGTTCTTTCCTGTAACCGGCAACATAAAGGAATACCGGAATGGGCGCAGACGATCGCGCCAAGCTGATGGACAGCTTGAAAGCAAACCGACGCTCCGCAAGGGGGCGCGCCTCAGACACCCCTGCCCGCAAAAAACCGGCGGCGCCGAAGCGCAAGGTTTACGACTTTAAAGAACTTCCGCAGATCAAGCAGCTGCAGATGCATAAGGCCGCTGCTGACATGATGGGTATTGAAAACCCGTTTTTCAGGCCACACGACGGATTGGCAGCTGGTACGAGCGTAATTGAAGGCAGCAACTATGATAATTTTGCATCCTACAATTACATTGGCTTGAACGGTCATCCAAAAGTGAATGCGGCCGCCACAGCGGCAGTGGAACACTTTGGAACAAGTGTTTCGGCCAGCCGGATTGTTGCTGGCGAGCGACCATTCCATGCAGAACTCGAAGCCATTCTTGCACGCATTCACGGTGTCGAGTCTTCGGTGGTCATGGTATCGGGCCATGCAACAAATGTAACTACGATCGGTCACCTGATGCACAAAGGAGATCTGATTTTGACAGATTCCTTCGTGCACAACTCGATTGCCGAAGGCGCCAGGCTCTCCGGCGCCACACGCATGAATTTCCCGCATGACAACCTCGATGCATTGGAAAAGCTCTTAGCTGACCACAGGCACAAATTCGACAAAGTCCTGGTGATCGTCGAAGGCCTTTATTCAATGGATGGAGACTTTCCGGATCTCAAGCGCGTGATTGCGCTCAAACAGGCTTACGATGCCTGGCTTATGGTTGACGAAGCCCATTCTATCGGTGTGTTGGGAAAAACCGGCAGAGGCATTTCCGAACATTTCGACATCGACCCGAATGAAGTTGAAATATGGATGGGAACGCTTAGCAAGACATTTTCGTCATGCGGAGGCTACATTGCTGGCTCGAAAGTCCTTTGCGACTACTTGAAAGTCTCAGCACCCGGATTTGTTTTTTCAGTCGGGATGTCCGCGGCATTGGCTGGAGCGGCCATTGCGTCAGCTGAACTGATGCTTCAGGAGCCGGAGCGCGTTACAAAACTTCAAAAAAACGGGGCACTGTTCTTAAAGCTAGCAAAAGAAGCGAACCTCAACACAGGACCCAGTGCCGGCTATGCTGTGGTGCCTGTCATTGTCGGCGATTCTGCGAGCGCAGCAACACTGTCAAACAGATTGCTAGCAAGGGGAATAAACGCACTACCGATAATCTTCCCAGCAGTTCCAGAGAAGTCAGCGCGCATTCGCTTTTTCATTACGAGTGAACACACTCCAGAACAAATTGAACGGGCAGTTCAAGCAACTGTCGAAGAACTTGACGCCATGCGTTCAGATGGCACCGCTGTCGACAGGCTCATCAAGGCTGCCAGATAAAAGATAGAGCCATTTAAACCTGCGCAGCACTCAATAAATTTGGAGCTCGCTTACTAAGAGCCCTTCTTATTGAGATATCTTGGGTCCTGTTCAATCTCAGCCTCAAAACCGCCGAGGAACAAGTCACCGATCTTTGCTGGCAACAGGTTCTGCAAGCGGATTCCCATCGCCAGAATGAAGGGAAATGCGTAAAATGCTTGTTGTCGATTTATGGCACGCCGCATAAGTCGAGCCGCCTTTTCGGCTGATATTTCAAATGGCTTCGACCCTTTGTGACGCTCAGACATCGGTGAAGTTACAAATCCTGGACAGATAATCGTTACAGAAACTCCAAATGGCTTCAACCAACCGCGCAGCGCATGGCCGTATGCAATGACCGCTGCCTTCGTTGCGCTATAGGAAGGCATGTCCGGCAGTGCACGCATACCTGCCAGCGATGACATCAGCACAATCTGGCCTTTTCCACGCTTCTGCAGCGCGCCAACTGCCCCAGTTACAGTGTTTACAACTCCCTTGTAGTTCACGTCGATTTGCCGATCGCTATCCTCGTCACTTTCTCTCGTTCTGTTGGGACCAAGGCCTGCAGTCACACCTGCGTTTGCGATGACGAGATCGATTGGACGACGCCCATCAAGGTCATGCAAAAATTCATGCATTTCTTGGCGATCGCGAATATCGATCGCTGCAATTTCACCATCCGAGCCTAGCGCGCGTATCTCTTGCAATAAGGGATGTAAGCGCGCTTCATCCCTTGCGATTAGAGCGAAATAAGCGTTTTCCTTCGCGAATTCACACGCAAGCGCTTGCCCTATACCGCCACTTGCACCCGTCAAAACGATGACCCTGGTATCCCTTGTTGTCATGCTTCAAAGTCCTCTCGGGATTGCGACGCCTAGATACCAAGCTTGCGTCCTAGCCAGGATGAATGCCGTTTAACTGCAGTTACAATAAGATGGCGACGATCTTGCCGTTGTTCGGAGAGCCTTGATATCAGATATTCTGGCGTACAGGGCAGTAGCGACACTGGGTCGATTGTTCGCGAGTAACGCACGATCGCCAAATAAACCAATTCGGGCATGGAGCGAACCCGACCACGTCCCTCAATTTTCGTCAGATCTTTGGTAAGGCCCCATCCTGCATAAAAAGGTGCCCCGTGTACGGTCACTTCCTTGTCTCGTAACAACGCTTCGAAACCAGAAAGGGAGGAGAACGTTTCCAAGGCCTCGACTGCTTCTATGAGATCAACAATGTTGGCATCTTCAGCAATTACGTCGGCATATTGAAGTGCAACTTTCCTTGGAACACGCCCTTTTCGAAGTCCTGTTTCCACATCCGGATGTGGCTTGAAGACGAGAAAGGCGTCAGGATTGCGTTCTCGCGTGAGTTTTAGCAAATCCAGATTGACATTTGGCGTTGTGGCACAATCGATCGTTGCGGACAAGGATTTACGGATTGCGGCATCATCAGCGACCTGACCGGGGACCAGAATTGTCTTCCGATCCTCTGGAAACTTGAATTGTTTGGACTTTCCGAAGTTATATTTCGACACACGGGCAGTCTTGATCAAAGAAACCAGATCACGGCCGCGTGCCACTTCGGTTGCGGTTAGATCTTCGTTTCTCAGTAGAGCCTCAAGACGGCTTGGTCGTGACGGATCATAGTAGATCCCAAGGTCATCAACTGCCAACATAGCACCTCGGGCAAGTCCCGCCCCCAGGCCTACAGACCTCAGAAAACCATCCTCAATCCTCGAAAGTGGGATGTTTTTTTTCTCGCAATCGACCTCAAACCCTTTGTCAGTTCTGCCCGCCCAAGACACGATTTCTCCCCCATTAGCCTCAGCTGCGGAAATCGCCTCTTCTTTGGCTTCGTGGAACTCTACCGGTCCGCCTTTACCGGAAAAAGTAGCGGCGATTGAGGGATGGTTCCAATATTGCGCACCAAAGGCATGAACCGGTTTCTCGTTTTTTTGCCAGTTCGCTTGGACCAAGGCAAAAATCTCGAAAGCTTCACGAGACGATAGGAGTGCCCCAGAATAAGGCGAGTACCAGGCCGTGTGGCGGAGAAGGATCCAGTTCAGGACTTTGTCCAACCGCGTCGCCTCTGTCAGACAAGTGCTTTTTAGAGCATTCCAAAAGCCATTTCGGTCAACCGAATCTGAGCGATCTGAGAGAATATTTTCACATTCAACGCATTCGCTTTCGGCTACAGCGGTTTCACCGGCCAGTTCGCAGGCCAAGCCGCTAGTGCGCCACCCCCCAACGAACTCAAATGATGTTTCATTTTCCCGGAGCCCAGCGGAACACATTTTTACGAGGCCGAGAGCAATCTTGGAAAAAACATCATCTTCCAGAAGCCAGGAGCTCTCGATTGGCAAGACAATTAAACTGCCAGGCACTCTCTTTGCGTTTAGTGGCGTAGGACCTGCCAAGACAAGGGCGTGAGACGCACTTGCATATTGCTCTTTGAAACTATTTTTCATCAGAGACTTCGTCGACATCGCATAGACTGGATTGTTCAGGTCCGCCCCTTGCAAAAAACCAGCACCCATGGCCCCTAATAGCTTGGGTTTGATGTCCAGCAAGTCTGGTGCCACCACCAGCCTCTTTCGTTTTCTCGATGGAAGCCAATTGATCACAAGGGTACTCCGAGCTCTCGTGCTCTTGTGAGTCTCGGCGGAGGATCAACAAATGCGCCTAGCGGATTTATTGTTCTATCTGCGATATGATTGGCAAGATTTTCTGCTGCAATTCGCGTTCCTTTGCGATTGTGTATCGATCCGCGAATTTGTGTTGTTGCGGCGAGTGCCCGGATGTAACAGCCCAAAAGTTCCAGATCAGGTTTCTGCGGTGATTGCCAGAAACTTTCTAGGTCTCCCTGATGCGTCAATCCCTCAATATCATAATGTGCCGGCACCAGCGTTTTAACCGGTAGACCTGCCTGTAAAGCTTCCACACCGGCAGTCGAATTTAATGTCACGACGCCTCTCGCCGCGTCGAAAAGATCGGACAAACGCCCGCCATCGAGGAATAATAGCCTTTTTGACAGGCCATGTTGATGAGCAAGCGACAAACTCGCTTCTCGCCAGTTTTCAAATCCGACATCGAGCGGGTGGGTTTTCAAAACGAGACAATCATCTTGAGGGCCATTCTTTGCAAACGACCTGAAAACAACATCAATAACTTCAGCAAAGCTATCGTAAGGTGAGTGCCTTCGAAGCTGAAAGTCCCCTTCCAACTGCAAGGGCAGCAAGAAAAATGGTTTTCCCGACTTTTTAAGGGTGCCAACATCACGCTGTACAGCCCTGTCACGTTTGCCTTGTGAAATCAGGCGCAATGCACCTCTCAAATACTCTGATACAGGCGGATAGATCGTATGCCGTTGGTAGTTCGGGTAGAGAACCTTCAGGAAGACATTGATCAAGTTGTAAGTCACATCAGGTGCAGTCTGCAGCCAGAATGAACTTGGATAAAGAGGGCTCAAATCCACATCGCCTGCCCTCTTCGCAATTTCACGAATCTCGTCAGCGTTTACTGGAAAGTGGCTTAAGGTCGAAAGACCGTTCCGTTCCAGTGTCATCCATCCAGGGCGTAGCGCTCCCAGCTCAGTTACGGCAACGAAGACGTCGGTTTTCAATGCTGCTTCAATCGCAAGTCGATGATAGAGGCGCTGATCACCGTGAAGTACAAGATCAGTTATCTGGTTTTTGCTTAAGAACTCGGCGATGAACTCCGGCCAATGTCGTTCGTCGCTCTTATAGCTTGTGCATCCCTCGCCGTGCCAGTGAAGCCAATCACCCGCACAAAAGTTCAGTCTATGAACCCGGTACCCCTTTTGCCTTAAGATGTCGCCTGCCTGTCGGTAGAATGGCGACAAAGGTCCTTGTAGAAAAAGGATCGCTCTTTCGGACACCAAAAGAGGCGTGTCGCAGTGAGGGTCGTTAGCCTCGCCAGACATGAGACCAGCGTTCCGTGCGGCCGCGCGTTTTCAATTGCTCGGCAAATGTCGTCGCAATTCCACGCGCTCGAGCTTTTTTTAGGCGTGGCGGGATTTGACAAAGGGCATCCGGCAAATTGACAGTACCAGCAATCATCCGCTGCGCCATCAGTTCTGCTGCGGCTTCTCGACCTTCCTTAGTGTAAAAACACCCCTTGACCTGAATGCTTGCCGCCAGCAAGCGCTCCAGCGCATCTCTGAGCTCAACGTCTGGTTCACTTCCTTCACGCCAGAATTCATCCAGTGATTTCTGACAGGTCAATCCGTCTATATCGTAAAGCGCAATGCCGAGAACTTTTGTTGGGCAGCCTACACGAAGCGAATGCAGCCCTGTTGTACTGTTGATTGTTAGCGAACCGGCTGCGTGCGTAAGCAATTGATCCAGATTTCCGCCATCAACCAACAGAACTCGCTTTTTTACTCCATGTTTTTTCGAAATGGACTTTAAGATGCGAGACCAGGGCTCAATTCCGTTGTCGAGTGGATGTACTTTGAAAACAAGACGAGCAGCAGAAGGCGCATGTTGAGAGAATGAACGGATGACTTCTTCCGCTGCCTCAGCGATGTGATCATACTGTGAGTTGAATCGAAGCTGATAATCGCTTTGAAGCTGCAAAGGAAATACGTAGTAAGGCAGCCCGGTTGCAATGATATCGTCGATGACGTGCAAGGCACGTCGGTTTCGACTTTTGGCAAAGGTAAAACGAGGAATATTGCTCAGGTAGTCAAGCAAGGGATGATATAGTTTATCGCGTACATATCCTGGATAAGCCAAAGCAAATATCACATTTGCCATGTTGTACGTCACTTCGTTCACGGCTTCATTGATAAACGGGTATTTGTATCGCGCCTCGCGATCCACATCAGGTAACGTTTCAGCTGCTTTTTTGATGTGACCAGCATCTTCCGGGAAACGAGAATGCGCCGACATGCCGACATGTTCAAGCGTAATCCAGTCTGGCCGCAGATAGCCATTTTCAAATGCCATACAGCATATACCAAGCTCATCGCCAATCTCAGCCGCAGCGACGTGATAAGGAACCCTGTCGGCATAGTAGACGATGTGAGTGACCTGGTTCTCCAGACAAAAGGCTCTGAGCCAGTCGGGCCAATTCTCCAGGCTTCCACGGTATGAGGTACATCTTCGATCGTGCCAACCCAGCCAATCGCCTGCAGATAAGTTCACGCGAAGCGTTTTCACGTCGCGTTTCTCCAGGCTGTCCGCAATTGAGCGGGCAAACACTCCTGGAGGTCCCTGCAAAAAGAGAACGACCTTGCAGCTGACTGAACTCATATGTTTTGCCAACCTGCTGGCAATGACGGTTCACCCAACTTTTTGAACCGTCATCATGTTTGGCCCACGACTGTTAGTCGGTAATACCCTGTACCACAGAATAGTTACTGATCAACGGCGCAATTATCTGAAGGAACTTGCCAAGTTCTGCCGTCGGATGGTTCGCGATATAAAGAATATCTTTGTCTCGCATTTCAAAGTGCTGCGTCATGAAGAACCCCTTCGGGTCACGCAAGCTCACTTTGTATACCAGCGGAGCAGTCTTTTTACCGGCCAGTTTGTCAGCAAGTTCCGGTCTAAGCTGCCGGACCAACGCGGCGTCTTCGTATCTGAACAAGAACACACCATTGGCGTCCGCTCTTTCGTCTCTAAGACCACCAACTGTAGCGAGCGCTTCAGCCATCGAAACACTCTTTGTACGGAAAGGCACTAACTGGTTGGACTTTACGGCACCAAACGCTGAGAACGTTCTCGGGCGATGAGACAAGAGAATGTTGTCGCTTGGTGAAATAAGGACGTTATTTTCAGGAAAATCGATCAGGTCTTCCAGACGTGTCGTCCCTGCCCTGTTGCCTCGCTTCAAAGTAACGACGGTCTCGTATGTCGCCTCGCGAGCGCCACCGGCCTGCGCAACGAGATCAAGCAACCGCGTATTGCGCAGTGGAAGCGGGTAGACACCCGGCTTCATGACATCACCAACAACAACGGCCGTGGAACTAAGCTTGTCTTTCAGAGAAATCAGAACCTGCGGCTCCACTGCCTTTCCGACAAGCTTCTTCTGAACCGATTGACGAAGACCTTCGATACTCAATCCGGCGGCACGCACCCTCCCGGCGTAAGGCACGAAGATAAAGCCGTTCTCATCGACGACCGATGGAATTTGGCTGGAGCCGCTATCGCCGCTGGAAAACAGGCCATCCGGTGAAGCTTCCCATATTGTTACAACAAGCGTATCGCCAACACCCAAGAGAGTTGGTGACCCACCGCGCCCAACGCCACGGAATTGGTTGGCAAAAGCCAGAGGGCGATACGCCCGGATCGCCTCAATGTTGACCGGATCGATCACAACGACGGTGAAATCACCGGCTTCGGCGCTCGATTCAACATCCTGGGAAGTAATGTTAATGGCAGCCGGCCCATCGCCGGGCAGTGCGGAACACCCGAACAAAGCCGCCGCAGCTACCAAAACAGAAATAAAACGCATTAGAACCCGATCCACCCATTGGTTGCCAGTCTGGTAGCATTCCCTGTCGGGGTTGTCCAAGACACAACGGCCCTTTCCCCCGGAGAAACATCCCATCTGTGACTTTGCTGTAACAGTAGACCGTTTTTCCTAGTGAATTGATTAATTTCTGATTTATCGTCTTCAGTTCTTAGCGCCAAGGCCATTAGTGTCCTGGTTGAGTCCGGCAGAATTATGCTCGTATCGGAGTCTTCGATGACAACAATTGACAAAACTCAAGTCGGAAGATCGGTACAGCACCAATCCGCAGAATTGACAGTCTGGCTGAATAATTGTGCACTGCCGATGTGGACAGCTCTCGGTGCCGATATCGACAAAGGCGAGTGTTACGAGTCGATTGATCTGGCAACACAGAAACCCCTGTTTGTCGCCAGGCGGGC
Organism: Labrenzia sp. THAF82; assembly: GCF_009363435.1. GTDB lineage: Bacteria > Pseudomonadota > Alphaproteobacteria > Rhizobiales > Stappiaceae > Roseibium > Roseibium porphyridii. Next base: position 3,959,300 of record NZ_CP045354.1, read on the forward strand.
CAGAGTTGTTCCAAGACAGATCTACTCTTTTCTGGAAGGGGCGAAGCTAGGGTGGTCCGGCCCAGCCGAAGCCCTCACCAAGGGTCTATATAAATGGTTCCTTGACGCATATCATTCGAACGAGGGCTACTTCATCTCGTCGGTTGATGTCGAAAACCGGGTAACGGATCAAACGTTCGATCTCTATAATCAGGCCTTTGCACTGTTTGCATTCGCGCAAATAGCAGGCAATGTCTCTGACTTGCAGTCAGACGCCGAAGAGCATGCATCCGATTTATTGAACTATCTGACTGAAAACTATCGCAATCCACATGGCGGGTTTCGAGAAGCCAATCCCGACAAACTGCCTCTTTGCTCAAACCCGCACATGCACATGTTTGAAGCATGCCTGGCCTGGGAAGCCATTTCCGCTGATCCTGCATGGCGGGAACTTTCTGACGAAATCGCCGAACTGGCACTGAACCGCTTTATCGATCCCGTCACCGGAGGATTGCGAGAGTTTTTTGAGATGGATTGGTCTCCATTCAGCGAAGATTTGGGCCGCGTTATGGAACCGGGACATCAATTTGAATGGGCCTGGCTTTTGGCACGATGGGGCCAATCTCGCAACGACGCCGGTGCATTGATAGCCGCAAGGCGCCTTTATGATATTGCCTGGACGTATGGAATCGACGAGTCACGTGGTGTCACATTCATGGCAATGAATGACGATTTCAGTGTTCGCGACCCGATCGCGCGACTATGGGGTCAGACCGAATGGTTAAAGGCCGCGATCGCTCTTGCAGAAATTTCCAACGGACCGGAGCGCGACGCCTATCTGTCAGACATACCGGATGCTGCAAACGCGATGCGAAAGTTCTTCGAATCAGCGCCTGAAGGCCTTTGGCGGGACAAGATGAGTCCAGACGGAGAGTTTGAAGACGAGCCGGCACCGGCCAGCTCCTTATACCACATTGTCTGCGCCATTTCCGAACTGAACAGGTTTGCAGCTGGTAAATAGTGCTTATCAACAAGCGTGCATTTCGTGGCGCAACCAGCAAAGGAAAAGACGCAAACCGTCTTTTGGAAACTTGATTGCGGTTCTATAGGTTCCTCTGAAATCGGATGTTGCAATTGCAGATGTATGAGGAGGCTGAATGCCCCAGGCGCAGATAATTGACGGCAAGGAAATCGCAAATTCAGTTCGCGATGAAATCACTCATCGCGCAGCGCAGTTATTGGAAGCGACTGGAAAACGGCCGGGACTGGCGGTTGTTCTTGTTGGTGAAGACCCGGCAAGCCAAGTCTACGTCCGAAACAAAGACCGAGCGGCAGAAGCTTGCGGCTTTCATTCCGTGAAACACACACTCGCGGCGGACACGAGCGAAGAGGACGTGCTCGCTCTGGTGTCGCAGTTGAATGAAGACGAGGAGATTCACGGCATTCTGGTACAATTGCCGCTGCCCGGTCACATTGACGAAAGCAAGGTTCTTCGCCTGATTCGTCCTGAAAAGGATGTCGACGGTTTTCATCCGGTAAATGTCGGCCTTTTGACGGCTGGAGAACGTGCCAGCGCGCTTGTCCCCTGCACACCGGCAGGCAGTCTCGTGCTTCTGAAACGGACATTGGGCGACACTTTGTCTGGACTGAACGCGGTCGTCGTCGGTCGTTCCAATATTGTCGGCAAACCAATGGCCAGCCTGCTGCTCCAAGAAAGTTGCACGGTCACCATCGCTCACAGCCGAACCAAGGATCTCCCAGCGATTGTTAAGGCGGCTGACATTGTTGTTGCGGCAGTCGGGAGACCTGAAATGGTCAAAGGTGACTGGATCAAGCCTGGCGCTACCGTCATCGATGTTGGCATAAATCGTATTCCGGCCACCGAAAAGGGCGAGGGAAAGACACGACTTGTTGGGGATGTCGCCTTCGATGAGGCTGTCGATCATGTCGGCGCGATCACACCTGTGCCAGGTGGCGTTGGTCCCATGACAATTGCCATGCTCATGGCCAATACTTTGACCGCCGCTCGACGTTTGATGAATTTACCAGAAGATCAAGCACTGTTCTGACAACCATTGGAGTATTTGACACCCAATTCAGGTGATCAAGCTCTTGAGGACCCTTCACTCTTGCGTTGATACCTGCGCCATGGTCTATCGTGTTTGTATTACTTTAACCATGGCTCCTTAACGTGGGTGACGTAGGGGCTGCATCAGCAGCTGGTTGAATTGCACAAGAGTGTTTCTTTGCAAGAAGCCATGCCAATCCGACAGGCGGCAGTAAGTGAAGGGTCTTCCGTCCTGCATGTCCGGCTCTCGAGCGGACACGCGTCTCAACGTTCACACTGCACTGGCAGCGCTACAAGTTGCCGGTGCGCGCTGCATTGAAAAACACGGTTTGATCAGGATCATCCTCGTTGGAGCATTGCTTGCGGTGCCGTTGCCGGCTCACTCCTTTGAAGTGTTCGGCTGGAAATTTTTCGAGTCGGCTGAGGATGAAGCTGCCGCTGTTCCAGACCCCTTGCCTTACAAAGCCGACTTGAGCATATCAAGCGGTGGCGATCACCTGAAAGATGAACTCGAAGGCGCATCGCTGCTTGTTCAACAACAGGACAAGCCCCCTTCTGGTGAAGCCGGACTGATCGCCAGGGCACTTTCCGACCGGGAAAGACTGATTGCAAAACTTTACGCAGACGGGCGTTATGGCGGTACCGTCGACATCACTTTGTCTGGAATACCACTGGAAACAGCCCTGGAACAAAGCGACCTTCCAGATGCGCGGCCGGTCAATGTTTCCATCGTCGCGAACCCGGGTCCAGTATTCACGTTCGGCAAAGTGGTTGTTGTCTCACGCGGCGGCGATTTGACTTCAGATCCAGGCTATTGGGGGCTCAAGGCGGGTGATGTCGCTGCCTCGGGGAAAATCCTCACGGCTGAAAAACGTATGGTGGCTGACCTTCGCGGGCGCGGTTTTCCAAAGGCCTCCATTGCGGAGCGGCGCATAACTGCCGACCACAGTACAGACACTTTGGATGTGACCCTCGTCGCCGACGCTGGTGAACAGGCGCGCTTTGGCAAAGTCTCCGTTAGCGGCACTGAAGTGACAGATCCTGACTTTGTCGTTCAGCAGGCCATGCTGCCTGAGGGCAAGATCTATTCGCCAGAAGACTTGGCTCGCGCACGCAAGCGCTTGAATGAACTTGGTATCTTCTCATCCATAAGACTGGTTGAGGGCCATATTGAAGGCCCGGACGGAAATCTGCCGATAACAATTGAAGTCAGCGAACGAAAGCGGCACGTCATTGGAGCCGGCGCTTCCTGGTCGAGTACTGAAGGTTTCGGGGTTGAGAGCTACTGGCGACGGCGCAATCTGTTCGGACGTGGCGAGTTGCTTTCGGTTGAGGGCTCTATTGGCCGCATTGGTACGGAAAGCATCGAAGATCAGGAATATTCGGCAAGGATCGCATTCGAAAAGCCCGGCGTCTTCGGACCTTTGACAAGTTTTTCAACCAGTCTCGAGGCGCGCCAGGAAAATCCAGATGCTTATAAGAGCCGCACCATCACATTTGACGCTTATCTGAACAGAGAATTTTCCGACACGCTTAAAGGCCGTGCGGGTGCGGAAATCTTTTATGCAAATGAAGAAGACGCATTTGGCGATGACGATTATCTGTTGTTCGGCCTTCCCGCCGACCTGACGTTCGACAACAGAGACGACAAACTCAACCCGTCGAAAGGCGTCTTTGCCGCAGTCTTTGCAGAACCTGCCTACGACACATTGAATTCCAATGCGATGGGTTTTGTGAAAGGCACTGTGTCCAGCTACTACGCACTTGATGAAGCGAAGCGCTTTATTCTGGCCGGACGTGTATCGGCCGGGTCAATTGTTGCGCCCTCGGTTGAAGCCGTTCCCGCAAGCCGGCGCTTTATCGCAGGTGGTGGTGGATCTATCCGCGGCTACGCCTATCGAAATGTCGGCCCCCGCATAAATGACGAGGTAACCGGTGGGCGTTCGTTGCTTGAATTGTCTGGTGAAGTCAGGGTGAAAATCACCGACACTATCGGCGTTGTCGGATTTGTGGATGCGGGCAACGCTTATGAAGACAGCATTCCGGACTTTTCAGAGAGCCTAAAGGTGGGCGTTGGTGCCGGTTTGCGCTACTTTACTCCTATAGGGCCACTTCGAATCGATGCGGCGGTACCGCTCGATCCTGGTCCGGGTGACCCGGACTTCGCTCTTTATGTCGGTTTGAGCCAGGCGTTTTAGCGCATATGCGTTTTTTAAGATTGTCCCTGCGAATCCTCGGATTCCTGATCGCGCTTGCGGTCGCGCTGCCGGTGCTCGCCATCGGAGCATTACAGCTGCCGGCAGGTCGGGCATTCCTTTCAAATGTCGCCAGCTCCCTTGCATCCAATGAAAATCAAACGGTCACGCTTGAAGAGCTTTACATAAGCTTCGGTCTCAACATTACGTTGGATCGACTGAAACTGGCCGACACTCAAGGAACCTGGCTTGAAGCCGAAGGCCTAACCTTCGACTGGCGACCACTGGGACTAATTACCGGTGACTTGAACATTAGTCAGATTTCCGCGTCGCTGATCGATGTCAACAGAGTGCCGATTGGTGCTGAAGAGGACCCCTCCTCCTCCAGCGCGCAGACTTCAGGGTCTGGTGGGATCGCACTTCCCTTCGACATTTCCTTGAAAGTACTTTCGATTGCAGAACTCAATCTTGGGGAACCTCTGTTGGGCGCCCCAGTTTCCCTGGCAGCTTCCGGGTCCGGTTCATTCGCTCTTGATCCTGCACTCATAACCGCTGATCTCGATGTACACAGGATTGATGGAATCGATGCCTCGCTAACGGCCCAAGCTCAGTTTGAACCATCTGCTGAAACGCTTGCATTCGACATTTCTGTATCAGAGCCACGGGGCGGTCTTGCTGCGCGATTGCTCGAAGTCCCGGACCTTCCCGCGCTGCTTCTTTCTCTGAAAGGCGACGGGCCACTCACCGACTGGGCGGCCAATCTCGAAGTTGCTCTGGATGGTCGCAAAACCGTCACCGGTTCGGCACAGATTTCGCAAACCGCTGAGGGACGAAACCTGGAATTCGATCTGGACGGCGACCTTGAGCCACTTGCTCCGCCAGCTGCCCAGGCGTTTCTTCTTGGAACGACAGACATCAAGGGGAGTGCTCAGTTTTCTCCCGAGTTCTCGCCGCGCTCCGGGAACCTTTCACTCAGGACACAAACCGTTGCCTTGAGTGCAAATGCTGAACTTGGTTCCGAGAGTTTAAATGCATCTGGCAAACTGGTTGTCAGTGCAGGTGACAATGCGCTGATTGCACTTGATCTCGGGAATCGGCGTATTGCGTTTGGGCCAACGAACGTCGATTTTTCCGTGACTGGAGATCAGACCGCAGCAGTGTGGTCGCTTAACGCCGGTCTCGCCTCTTTGCAAACCACTGAAGCTCGCACGGGCGCTTTGACGCTCAGCGCCTCAGGATCAGGTGCCGACCTGACCCCCGACGCACTGAAAACACCATTTGACCTGAAACTCAACGTCAAACAATTGGTGGGTTTGTCACCTGAAACCAAGCCAGTCTCAGGACGGCTTGAGTTGAATGCCACAGGATCGGTGGATGCCCAATCGCAAAGTCTGTTTTTCCAATCTCTGGACCTGACTTCGCCTGCTGCCAGTCTCGCGTTAAACGACAGCTTGCTATCGCAAGATGAAATCAAAGCACAGGGGCGCATGTCCCTTGGAAATCTGGAAATCTTTTCAGAGGTGGCGGGCCGAACGCTCGGCGGAGGCCTCACCAGTTCTTTTTCCACCAATCTGAACCCAAGTGCGCTTTCAGGATCGGTCGCCCTGTCATTGATTACAAAAGATCTGCAAACTGGTGTCGCACAAGCCGATGCGCTTCTGATAGACGATACTCAGGTTGATCTGACACTATATCTGGAGGGCCAAGACAACATAACGCTGAAAAGCCTGTCGTTGAAAAACAGCGCGCTGTCGGCAAATGGCAACGCACAATACGAAAACGACTCCTTGATCTCAGAGCTGACCGCGAAACTCGCCGATCTGTCGAAGGTTGACGCTCAACTCTCTGGCAGCCTGGAATTCAGCGCAAAAACGTCCGGCCCGGTGGACGCGCTAAATGTTGAGGCGTCGGCCAGTTCCGATCAAATTCTTCTTGCCGGCACGCCCTTGGATGAATTGAGGTTCGAAACAGAGGCTGTCGCGGACCCTGCAGCTCCCAAAGCCACTATCAAAAGCTCTGCAAAGCTCAATGATCAACCGATCTCCGTTGACGTGGAGTTGTCAAGCCGGGATGGCGGCGCAGACATTGATCCACTGTCGATGAAGCTTGCAGGGAATTCGATCAACGGAAATCTCTCGGTTGGTGATCTGACCGAGCCTTTGGAAACACTTGCCGGCGAGCTGAAGATTGACGCACCTGATCTGGCATCGCTTTCACCGCTCCTTCTCACTGAGATCGGCGGGCGTATCGAAGGGACCGTATCAGCTGATCCGGACAACAAAATTCTCGTCCTGAACGTCACTGGGAGTGACATTGACGTGCCCACTGTCAGCATCGGTTCGCTGAAACTGAAAGCCAACCTTGCTGCTCCGTATGCGCCTGAAACAGTCTCCGCAGACATAGAGATTACGGAACTGATAACGGACGCAACACCTATTCACCGGGTGAAAGTTCTTGCAAAGCCCCAGGATGGAGGCACAGCAATTACTGCCGAAGCGGACATGGATAAGGGGCAAAAAGACGGCCTCACATTGGCAGCGCATATCAGCGAACCTGAGACTGGTGCTTATCTGGTTGCCCTTTCTGAACTGGGGCTTCGCTATCAAGGGCTGAAAAGCCAGTTAAACCAACCGTCCCGGATCACCTACCAAAATGGCGATGTAACGATTACGCCATTGGAACTCTCGCTTGGCAACGGTTCGCTTTCACTGGCGGGAAAGGCCGGTCAATCGCTCGATATGAGCGCAGAACTGAAATCCGTACCTTTGAACCTTGCAAATGCGTTCGTCCCTTCGCTCGGTCTCGGCGGCACTCTCTCCGGGAATGCAACAGCGAGCGGAAGCACAGCCGAGCCTGAAGCCAAATGGTCGATCACAGGCAGCGGTCTGACGGCAACCGAGCTGCGGAAAAACGGTCTGTCAGACTTCAGCATGACCACCACGGGCACGCTCAAGAACAACCAGATCAATCAATCAACGAAGCTCAATAATGCAAGTGGACTCAATTTTGCCTCGTCAGGGACGATTGGGCTGGCACAACCCAATCCACTTTCCATAAAGCTCAATGGCACAATCCCGACATTGGCGCTCAAAAGACCATTGCTGGAAGCAGGTATCAGAAGCGAAGGCGCGATTGCAGTGGACGGAAACGTGGGCGGTTCTGCCAGTTCACCCACGTATCAGATCACCGCGACCCCCGCTGACCTGAAGGTGACGAGCCTTTCCACCGGCCTTACCGTGCGAAACATCAGCGGCAATGCGTCGGTCAATCAGAACCAGGCTTCGATCAATGGTGTAACTGGAGAGATTGTAACGGGCGGATCGCTCTCAGCGTCCGGGACCGTCGGCATGAATGACGGGTTTCCGGCAGATCTTTCTATAAATCTCGACAATGGCCGCTATGTAGACCCTGGTCTGGTAACAGCCGAGGTGGACGCTGATCTCAAGATCACGGGGCCCCTTGCCTCTTCCTCTTCGTCCGCTCTTTTCGGTGGAAGCGTCACGATCAATAAGGCCGATATCTCCATTCCCGAGTACCTGCCTGGCGCAATCCCGCCCGTCGACGTGCAACATATTCATGCGTCAAAAGCGATCATGGAACAAGTTGCCCAAATAGGCGGCGGACCGAAACAAAACCAAACGCAACAAAAGTCAATTCCACCTCGGTTGGACATACTTGTTTCCGCGCCGGGGCGCATCTTTATCCGAGGGCGCGGCTTGGATGCTGAGCTTCAGGGAAATCTCAAGGTCGTCGGGACAACCGCAAATCCGCAGGCGATTGGCGCTTTTTCGTTGAAGCGCGGTCAATTGGACATCCTTACCAGACGGCTCGTTTTCTCGCGCGGAACAGCAACCTTTGAAGGGTCGCTCACACCCGTTATCGATTTTGCTGCCACGACGACCGTCAACGATACGTCCATTACAGTTTCGGTAAGTGGTGACGCGGACGACCCTCTCATCGAGTTCAGTTCCTCTCCCGAACTGCCTCAGGACGAAGTATTGGCCTTGCTTTTGTTCGGAAAGAGCGTCGGCAACCTTTCGGCGACGCAAGTAGCGCGTCTTGCTGCGGCCATAGCGACCCTGACCGGTGGAAGCGACACCGGGCCCCTCGCCACGATACGCAAGTCTTTGGGCCTGGACGCCATCGATATCAACACGGATGGAGACGATGGACCGTCCGTTGCTGTCGGCAAGTATATCAACGACAACATTTATGTCGGCGTTGAGCAAGGAACCGGCTCCGGATCCAGCCGTGTCAAGGTTGATATCGATCTCGACCGTGGGCTGAAGGTGCGCGGTGAAGTCGGTGCTGACGGGTCTTCCAAGGCAGGGATATTTTTTGAACGGGAGTACTGATGTAGATCAGTAGTCCCGTCATTTTTGACAGGCTTTCGGCCTGATCCCGCCCTTACTCACCCAGTATGCGACAAATCGACCGCTTGCTGTTGCAGTGCACATACCTCTCGTGCAAGTGTGCCGCCCATGACCCAAGTATACGATAGAAATTTCCCCTCCCAAGCGGAGACAACCGTCTATCTGGCGGCGGATTCGGCTGAAAATGACGGGAGCGCACTCATGTCCACCAACAACAGCGACTACACACTTGGTGAACGCGTATGCAAGGCGCGTGATGCGGCTGGCCTGTCGACTGCGCAGCTCGCACGACGTCTCGGAATTAAAACTGCAACGCTTCAAAGCTGGGAAAGCGACCGTTCCGAACCACGGTCCAACAAGCTGGTGCTGCTCGCCGGTGTTTTGAATGTAAGCCCGACGTGGCTTCTTGTCGGTCGAGGCACTCCACCCTTTTCCGAAGAACCTGCTGCTGCTGACCTCGACAGCATGCGGGTCGCACTTGATCGCGTTCAGCGGCAGGCTCAAGCGCTTGCAGATGAGATAGCAGTTCTGCAGGAACGCTTGAACGGCTGATATCTGCCGACAAATTCCCTTCGCTGACGTTCTAATGCAATGCCATAAGCGCGCTCCACTTGGGGCGCGTTTTTCTTTTTTCAAACGGCGTGTGAATGTTCAGCATCGAACAGCAATTCTTCGTCACAGACGCTCTAAAGGCTCCAATCAAATCGCGCTTGCCAGACACGCGATTACCCCCCTATGACTGTGAAAAGCATAGTCAGCTGCTTCAAGCACGCAGGCACTATTTTCAGGGAGACTTTCATGTCGGTAAATGCCGCGCTTTTAAAACAACAGGTCTTTATTGCTGGTGCGTGGTCTGACGCTGACAGCGGTGAAACGCTGGATGTGGTCAATCCGGCAACAGGTGAAACACTCGGCAGCGTACCTGTTTGCGGACGCGCTGAAACTGCACGGGCAATCGAGGCCGCCAACGCGGCGCTGCCTGCCTGGAAAGCGTTAACGGCCGATGCGCGCGCCGCGCTGATGCACACTCTTTGCGATGCCATCATGGAGCATCACGAGGATCTCGCGGTCTTGCTGACAACCGAAATGGGCAAACCGCTTGCCGAAGCCAAGGGCGAAATCGCGCTTGGAGTGAAATACATCCGTTTCTTCGCTGAAGAAGGGAAGCGCATATATGGCGACACGGTCCCTTCTCCCTGGGCAGACCGGCGCATTCTGGTGACGAAGGAACCTGTCGGTGTAGTCGGTTCGATCACACCCTGGAATTTTCCGAACTCCATGATCGCTCGCAAACTCGGCGCAGCGCTTGCAGCCGGGTGCACCATGGTGCTGAAGCCTGCGGAGCTGACGCCCTATTCTGCACTCATATACGGCATTATGGCAGAGAAAGCCGGACTGCCTTCCGGCGTGATCAACATCCTCACAGGTGACGCACCGGCCATCGGAGCCGAGATGTGTGAAAACCCGGGTCTCCGCAAACTGACCTTCACAGGCTCGACCCGGGTCGGAAAACTACTGGCATCCAATGCCGGCAAACACATGAAGAAGATTTCAATGGAACTTGGCGGAAACGCGCCCTTCATTGTTTTCGACGATGCCGATCTCGACCGCGCTGTTGAAGGCGCGATCGCCAGCAAGTTTCGCAACTCCGGACAGACCTGTGTCTGCGCCAACCGGATCTATGTGCAAGCAGGCGTCTACGACACATTCGCCGAAAAACTCAAAGCTGCAATGTCTGATCAACTGAAAGTCGGCAACGGCCTTGAAGATGGAACAACTCAAGGTCCGCTGATCAGCGAAGCAGCGCTTGAGAAGGTTGCAACGCATGTTCAGGATGCTTTGTCCAAGGGCGGTACGCTGTTGTCGGGAGGAAAGCGCAGCAATGGCCCTGGAATTTTCTTCGAGCCGACCCTGATTGCAGGCGCAACACAAAACATGCAGGTGGCGAACGAGGAGACATTTGGTCCGCTGGCCGCGCTCTTCAGCTTTGACACCGAGGATGAGGTGATAAATCTGGCAAACGATACCGAATATGGACTTGCCTGCTATTTTTACACCAAAGACCTCGGCCGAACGTTCCGGGTTATGGAACAACTTGAATACGGACTTGTCGGCGTCAATGAGGGCGTAATCACCACCGAAGTGGCACCCTTCGGTGGCTTCAAAGACAGCGGCATGGGCAACGAAGGCTCAAAATACGGTTTGGATGACTATCTGAACGTCAAATACAGCTGCATCGGGGGCTTGTGAGCCTAAGCAGCTTTCGAGAGCATGCTTGCCAGTTCAATTGCGTTCATGGGTTTGCCGAACAAGTATCCCTGACCCAATTGGCAGCCGAGTTGCTTCAATTTGGCTGCCTGTTCGGGTGTTTCGATACCCTCAACGATAAGCTCCATGTCGTGGCCTTTCACGAGATGGAGCACCGCCTCGATTAGAGACACGTCCTTCTTGTCGCTCAAGGTTTCCCGAATGAAAGCCCTATCGAGCTTGATTTTCGAGAAAGGATAGTTGGGTAAGTAACTCAAGGACGAGTAGCCTGTTCCGAAATCGTCGAGCGAGAAACTGCATCCGAACGACCTGATCTCCTCCATCAGAAACCTGAGATCAAGCCCTTCTTCGATAAACAGCGACTCCGTTATTTCAAGATCGAGGCGCTCGGCAGGAAAACCCGTGCGCTGGAGAGCTTCCTGGACTGTTGCTACCAAATTGCCACGGCTGAACTGGATTGCGGACAAATTTATCGACAATCGAACAGGCAACGGCCATGACAAACATTCCTTCATGGCCCGGTTCAACGCCCAAGCTCCAAGTTCGACGATATACCCATTTTCTTCAGCTATCGGAACAAACTCGGCAGGCGAAATTGGTCCAAGCTCTCGGTGCTCCCAGCGCAGTAGTGCTTCCACCCCATACATCAATCCGTCATCCAGTGTGACGAGTGGCTGATAGGCCATTTGCAGTTCGTCACGTACAATCGCCTTGAACAGCTCCGTCTCAAGCTCACGTCGGCGCATCAGTGCGGCGTCCATGCCAGGATCGAAGGCCAGAACCTCCTGCTGAACGTCACGCCGCACCCTGGCGAGCGCATTTCCAGACCGCTTCAGTTGAGTTTCTGGGGGTTCAGCTGCGTCGCACACTGCATAACCGAATTTGAGCTGGACGGAGATTCTTGCACCGTCGATGGAATAGTCTTCACCTATGAGGTCCCGGATTCGTTCGATCAAACGTGTTTCATCGTCTCCCGTGGGATTGTTCGCAAAAGCAGCTGCAAATGTGTCGCTTGACAGCGCGGACCACGTGACCCCATCCGACAAATGAGTTTTCAATCGGGTCGCTATCGTTTTGCGGACGCTGTCGCCAAAGGAAAAACCGAGGGATGCAACAATCTGATCCAGGTTGACGACAGCAAACTGAAGGAGGCCGAGGTTCTCTCCCCGGCTTTCCACCAACAAAGCCTGCATAGTCAATTCTTCTTCAAACCCGTTCCGATTGAGCAGCCCTGTTATCGGGTCGTATTTGGCGAGGTATTCAAGACGAAGCGCAGACTCACGTTCCTCCGTGACATCGCGACAGGTCAGACAAGCGACAGCCTCTGATGTGTCGTCGCCGCTGTTGCCCGCGAGCGTCCTTTCGGAGCGAGTGACAACATATTCGATGTAACGCAGATCACCGTTGTCAAACGGCATCGCCAGTGTTTTGGAGATTGGCATCTGATCGACGGTACTCAGCAGAACTTCTTGAGCCTCTTCAACAAGTTCACTCGGCAGGACTTCATGTGCCTTGCTGCCAATCAGTTTCTTGCGATGAAAGAGCAATCTAGCCGAACGGCTGGCTGCGGAAACGCAACCGTCTTTCTGTATGACGACGATGGCATCGAAACTGTCTTCAAAAACGAGACCGAGCATCCGTTCACTGTTGTGCTTTCCGATCGTCGCCACGTGCGAGATCAACCTGTGAAAGCCAAGTTCCCTCAGAACTATGCCCGTTGCTGCAAATAGCAAAAGGAATTGCGCACTTGCTGTAGGGACAAGAAGCGGCATGTGCTTTTGCAAAAGAAATGCCGCCAGCTCGATCGCCCCAGCGGCGAGTGCAAGTATCAGGGCTTTGACCGCCCAGCCCTCGATTTTGGTCATCAAAAGCAGGAGGAAAACAACGACGGCAAATGCGAGGGCTGCCAACTCCCCTTCAATACGCATCGCGCGGTTTTGGAGTAAACTCTCAGCGCCGAGTGCCTGAATCACGCTTCCAGGCAGAATGCCATAGACCGGGACAGGAAAGAGATCTCTCAATTCTTGCGCACTTGCGCCAACGACAACTTTCTTGCCTAGAAAAAACTCTGGATCGACTGACCGGTCGAGCACATCTACCAGTGAGACTGTCGGCAACTCATCGATAGAAATACCGAAATCCAATCCAAAGGCGCCAAGCGCTTCCCCTGAGTATTCGCCGAGGAATGCTGACGCTGACAATTCGGAAGTACCGGAAATGTCGTAACCGTAAATGTTTCTCCATATACGGCTGTCGTTTTCAACGGGCACCATGACAACAACTGGCCACGCTGCTTCAAGAAACTTATCGATAGGCTTGTTGATCACTTCACTTTGGTTCGTGCCAGCCGAAGCAGCCTGACGAAACATAGCGAGACTGACATTGCCAGCACTTTCAATCGAATTTGCGAAGAGACGGTCATCTTCGGCACTCGAAACTGCGCTGAAATCGATATCAAATAGGATATCTGAAGCACCAGATCCGGCGACAAAGTCCGTTAGTTCTGCATATAGGCGGCGCGGCAGTGGCCAGACGCCCAGTTCATTCAAACTCTTGGCATCAATATCGATGAGAACGATCTGCCCGGTCACCGGACGTTTGTCATGGCTAAACTTAGCTTCCCAAAGGAAACGATCGATCGAGTCGGAAAATCCTGCATAACGCACAAATGCGGTCGCCGCGACCACAAGGATCGCGATGAGACAGGCGTTCCCGAAACGCTTTGTCCTGTCTGACCACATCTTTCCGTTGTCACCACCCACTATTCGCAACGACATTTCAAGGCGAAGGGCAATCGCGCCCCTGCCCAATCAGTTTCTTTTTCTATTTTTTACCGTTGCCGTTGCTGTTGCCGTTTCCGTTTCCGTTTCCGGAATTGCCGTTGCTGTTGCCATTCCCGTTGCCGCTATTACCGGAATTGCCGTTGCTATTGCCATTCCCGTTGCCGCTGTTACCGGAATTGCCGTTGCTGTTGCCATTCCCGTTGCCGCTGTTACCGGAATTGCCGTTGCTATTGCCATTCCCGTTGCCGCTGTTACCGGAATTGCCGTTGCTGTTGCCATTCCCGTTGCCACTGTTACCGGAATTGCCGTTGCTGTTGCCATTCCCGTTGCCGCTGTTACCGGAATTGCCGTTGCCGCTGAAGAAGTTACTGAAGAACCCTCCCCCAGCATTCGGCGAAACATCAGCAGAAGGGACGTTCTTGGTTTGTGGGGTCTGGAACGACGGTGCCCGTTTGCTCCCTGGTCGCACAACAGGTTTTGTTTTACCCCCAACCTGAAGCCCCACTTTGGCGGCGGGTGCACTGGAGGCAGACTGTCCTGCACCAACGTTTGCACGGTCTCCGGAAGCAAAATCCTCAACGCTGACCAGCCCACGCTGAACGGAAACCCTTGCGCGCTTGGCATTTACCGAAACGCCGAATTTTGTGCCCTTCACAACGGCCGCCAGAAACGGAGTTTCCACCGTAAAGTGATTGCGCCGACGCGTTTTTACGTCGACTTCAATATTCCCCTTGCGTTGCAGAAGAGTTGTTTTGGTTCCGCGGCTACGGTGCTTGGAGATTGCGAATGTTGTGTTCGGACCGACAGAAATAGTCTCGCTACCGCGGGCAATAAGGGCTCGTGCACCCGGTCGCGTGCCAATCGTGTAGCCTTTTTCGAACACCATTCCGCGTTTGACACGGAATGCCTGTACGCCTGGAGCAACAAAATAGGCTACTCCTGAAACACGCTTTATCACCCAGTCCTGCGCATTTGCCTCGGAGGCCACAAATACGCTGACGACAAAAGTTGCTGCAGCCAAGATAAAAGACAGTTCCCTGAATACGGCATCAAAAGTAAAACCAAGAGATATCGTCTTTGCGCTTCGGTCTTTAGCGTGTGCATTGTCAGTCATTTTTGGCCACTCGATCAATTGGCGTTGGCCAGAAGGTAACAACAACTCACTTAATCTAAGGTGAAACCTGCCCGAGATTATTGATATTTTATGCTTTGGCGATTGATGCAGACAAATAGAACTACAACTCAGAATGAAATAAAAAATATCTTCTCAATTCGAAGTTAGCTTTACTTAACGATTCGCTAATCATTATTTCGAGCTAGACAGACTCCAAGACTTCTCTTTCCACATCCCTGAAAATGTCGATGTGGTCGATATTCATCTGTTCAATACCGAAGCGAACGGCCTTTTCGAATACGGATCGATCCTGGCCTGCATAGAACATCTGAGTCGTAAGACCTGCTTCCTGCGCTTCCTTGATAGAGTCAGCGACCAGGCAGTCTTCATGAAACTCAAGAATGGAAGCACCCTGGGCAACAGCGCGCTCGACGGATCCGACGTGACCGAACAGAACCATCCGTCTTAAATCCGGCACCTTTGCACGAGCCTCGGCCAGGATCGACTGATCGAAGGAAAAGGTCCATGCGCGTTCGAGTATGCCGCGCGCTGCCAGCATGTCTCGCACTTCTGCCGGGTCCCCTTCCTTGATTTCGACGTAGGTTCCGATGCGCCCCTGGCATGCATCGAGAAAGGCATCCAATCGCGGGACCCGTTCTCCCGCGAATTCAGAACCGAACCAGCTGCCTGCATCAAGTTGTTCAATCTCGGCAGAGGTCATGTCAGAAAAGCGGCCACTGCCGTTTGTCGTCCGGTCAACGGTCGCATCGTGCATCACATAAAAAACACCATCATCAGAGGGGCGCACATCGAATTCGACAACGTCCGCACCAAGCTCGATCGCTTTTTCCAGGGATGCGAAAGTGTTCTCCGGCGCCACCAAACAAGCGCCTCTGTGGGACACAATGACTGCTCGTTTCATGTCTAATTCTCCTGCGCTCTCGGACAATATGTCCGGAACTTGTCGGTGTTTGCGACCGTTCGTTTGCAACGATCGACAAAGAGGTGCCCGAGTTTCTTGATGAATTGATGACAGTTCAAGTCTTCTTTTTCTTTCAGTTACTTATCACTAAAATCAATTTTTAATTGCACCAATTCAAAACCACAATCAAGCCAAGCCAATCACGCGATTCGACGAGCTCAATTGTCAATCCTTCGCCAGCAAAAGGAAACAGCAAAACCGCTTCCGCGGGCGCGGTTTGCTTCTGAAATTCTACATATAACGAATTGTTCATTGATCTCGAACGGTCAGTCAAATTGCATGAGGCTTAGTAATGACTATCTCAACCCTCAGGCGTTCATGGCCGAACGCTCAAGGAAACACCATTCAAGAGGTTTGATCATGATCCGTTTCGCAGCATCTGCAATTGCATTGTCACTACTGGCCGGCACCGCCGTCGCCGAGCCCGTCGCCTACGACTTTGACAAATCCCACGCAAACCTCTCCTTCTCCTACAACCACCTTGGGTATTCCACGACCGAAGGCCGATTTGGATCCTGGAATGGTGTTTTGATGATCGACAAGGACACTCCTGCAAATTCGTCCGTCGAATTCACTATTGATGTCGATAGCATGGACACGTTCTGGGCGGACAGGGACACACACCTTAAGAGCGCCGACTTCTTCGACGCGGAGAAGTTTCCGGAAGCTACTTTCAAAAGCACCAGTGTTGAGCAAACAGGCGAAAAGCAACTGGCGGTCACAGGCGACTTGACTATCAAGGGCATCACGAAGCCCGTCACTCTGACTGTTGACGTGACTTCCATTGGCGAACATCCGATGGCAAAAAAAGCAGCTGCTGGTTTTGCCGTCTCAACCGTTGTCAAACGCTCCGATTTTGGCATGGACAAGTTCGTGCCTTATGTGGGTGATGACATCACGGTGACGTTCCACGCTGAAACGCTCAAAGCTGAAGCTACGAATTAATGATCCCTCGGCTGAGACCGGTAATGACTGGTCTCAGCTTCACAGGAGCCACCCATGCTGCGCAATTCCTCCACCGGGTATGGTCTGATTGCCATCTTCTTTCACTGGACAATGGCGATCCTGATCATCGGCATGCTTGCATTCGGTCTTTATCTGGATGGATTGCCGCAAACCGAGCAGTCGACCTTTCAGCTTTACCAGCTACACAAATCCATAGGATTCGTTGTTCTGGCTCTCGCTGCCCTGCGGCTGGTGTGGCGGCTGTTCAATCCCGCCCCGAAACTGCCGGACGGAATGCATCCGCTCGAAAAAACTGCAGCGCACCTTGGGCATATCGGGCTTTATGTACTCATTTTCGCGATGCCAATCACAGGCTGGTTCATGGTGTCGGCATCGCCTTGGAACATTCCGACAATCGCCTTCAACGTCCTGCCAATTCCGCACCTGCCCGTTCCTGCTGCACTTGGCAGTCAAGAGGACGCTGAATCCTTCTTCAAGGTACTGCATGAGTACGGAGCGTTCCTGTTGATCGCATTGATTGTCGTGCATGTCGCGGCAGCTTTGAAACACCATTTCATTGCCCGGGACGACACTTTGAAGAGGATGGTTTCAACTGCCCCGGCGCATTCAGAGAAACAACTTTAGGAAACATCTTCATGATACTGAAAAACATATTCTTATCACTCGGTATTGCTGTTTCACTTGGTCTTGTTTCACCCGGTCTTGCAGACACTTGGACAGTCGATCAGGAAAACAGCCAACTTGGATTTGAAGTCCAACAGGGCAGCAGCAAATTGACCGGGCTCTTCGGCAGCTGGAAAGCGAGTATCGATTTTGATCCCGCAGAGCCGGAAACTGCGAAGATTTCGGCAGAGATCAATCCGGCCACAGCAACCACCGGCAATGCCCAGTTCGACGGCACCCTGCCCAACCAGGATTGGTTTGACGTTAGCGCCTTTCCGGCAGCTACATTCCAGTCAAATACCGTGACCCTCGTCGAGGGTAACAGCTACCGGGCCGACGGGACTTTGACGATCAAAGGCATGGAACAGCCTGTTGAACTCGACTTCACGCTTGAAATCACTGGAGACACCGCCAAGGCGACAGGCACCGCGACGGTCAATCGCCTATCCTATGGGCTTGGTGCCGGTGTTGGAACCGACACTGTTGGTGACATTGTCTCAGTTACACTGGACTTGACGGCAACACGATAGTTCCTCACGAAAACTTCAGACGAATTGGGAAGGCCGCAGCACTTGGCGTGCGCGGCCTTTTTGCCGTAAGACAGGGCGACTTTAGTTCCAGCGCTTCCGGTTGAGACAGACCGCAGTGGCAGCCAGATCAGGAAACCGTCCGATGAACGCTCCCGTCACCCCTCCCGACTATCAGCACAGCGCACTTTTCCCTCAGGGAGAAGACAAGACCCCCTATCGCAAGCTCACCTCGGACCATGTCAAGACAGCGGAGTTCAATGGAGAAGAGGTTCTGGTCGTCGAGCCAGAAGGAATGAGACTGCTGGCTGAAGAGGCCTTCAAGGATATCAATCACTATCTGCGCCCAGGTCACCTGGAACAACTGCGCCGAATATTGGATGACCCGGAAGCGACAGAAAATGACAAGTTCGTTGCGTTCGACCTTTTGAAGAATGCCAACATTGCCTCCCATGGTGTCCTGCCAATGTGCCAGGACACGGGCACTGCCATCGTGATGGGAAAGAAGGGCAGACGCGTTTGGACGAACGGATCCGACGAATCCGCACTCGGTGAAGGCGCCCGAGACGCATATTACAAGAAAAACCTGCGCTACTCGCAGCTGGCGCCGATCTCCATGTTCGAGGAAAAGAACACCAAGAACAACATGCCTGCGCAGATTGAACTCTATGCCGACGGCGAAGATGCCTACAAATTCCTGTTCATGGCCAAGGGGGGCGGTTCAGCCAACAAAACGTTCCTTTTTCAAGGCACGCCGTCACTTTTGACCCACGACCGCATGATCGAATTCCTTAAGGAAAAGATCCTGACACTCGGCACTGCGGCCTGTCCGCCATACCACCTGGCAATTGTTATTGGTGGCACGTCAGCGGAGATGAACCTGAAGACAGCCAAATATGCTTCCGCACGGTATCTGGACGGTCTGCCGACCAAGGGCTCCGATCTGGGCCACGCGTTCCGTGACCTCGAAATGGAAGAAGAAATCCACAAACTGACCCAGGCCACTGGCGTTGGCGCTCAGTTCGGCGGCAAGTACTTCTGTCATGATGTTCGTGTTGTCCGGCTGCCCCGGCACGGCGCGTCTTTGCCCATCGGCCTCGCCGTTTCCTGTTCAGCAGACCGGCAAGCGGTCGGAAAGATCACCAAGGATGGTATCTTTCTGGAGCAGCTTGAGATGCATCCTGAAAAATACCTGCCTGATGTCACCGACGACAACCTGTCGGATCACGTGGTCAAGATCGACCTGACACGGCCTATGTCTGAAATTCTGGGTGAACTCTCCAAACATCCGATCAAAACCCGGCTGTCCCTTTCCGGACCGCTCATCGTCGCGCGTGACCTGGCACATTCCAAACTGCGCGACCGCCTTGAAAGCGGCGAACCGTTGCCGGACTACTTCAAGAACCATCCGATATATTATGCAGGCCCTGCCAAGACGCCGGAAGGCATGCCGTCGGGCTCCTTCGGCCCGACAACAGCGGGACGGATGGATGCCTATGTTGATCAATTCCAGGCAGCTGGCGGGTCCATGGTCATGCTGGCAAAAGGCAATCGATCGGCACAGGTTCGCCGGGCCTGCCAGGCCCATGGAGGGTTCTATCTCGGTTCAATTGGTGGATCGGCCGCTCGATTGGCTCAGGACTGCATCAAGAAAGTCGAGGTGGTCGAATTCGAAGAGCTTGGAATGGAAGCCGTCTGGAAGATCGAGGTTGAAGACTTCCCGGCCTTCATCGTGGTCGATGACAAGGGCAACGACTTCTTCAAGGAACTCAACCTGAGTTAACAATTGGCACCGGGGCAGCAATCGCTGCCCTGCTGTCAATTTCTGATCAAGTCATCATGAGAGCAATGTCCACTGGAGTGCTGCATCCCACTTCGAACAAGGTCGCTGAATAGAGGGTCAGGATCGAATCGACCTGAAAACTCTGAATAGGGAAACGAGCAACTGACTCGTGCTCAATAGATCGACTTCATCAAAAATCATCGGCGTCTTGTTCTTGAAAAGACACAATAAACAACCTTGACGCGATTTTTGAACCGTGACACACCGCCAAAACCGGAAAACGAGTTGCAATTTCAGCACAATTGATCGAGGCAAGGGCACCTCACATCAACGTGAGATTCCATTTTCGCCCTTTTTAGGTCATGATTGTTAATAGTGCGGCAAGGACCTTTTCCTAACGTAACCTTCGACATGAAGCGCTCCTGAGGTGGAGCGAGCGCTGATGGGGGAATTAGAATGAACAGATTTTACTTTGTAGTGGTAGCGCTTCTTGCGGGGGTCTTTGCACTTACCGCACAGGCCGCACCGCGTTTTGGATACTTCGATCACAGCACCAATACCTGGGTGACACCGAAATATCATCCCGGTGGCAAATCCCCCGTAAAACGCAAGCGCGTTAAATACGACGGGCCTTATTCACCTGGAACAATTGTCATCGATACGTCCGAGCGTCGTCTCTATCATGTCCTGCCAAATGGCAAGGCGATGAAATACGGCGTTGGCGTCGGCAAAGACGGTTTCCAGTGGGCAGGCACACACCGTGTTACCCGCAAGGCAGAGTGGCCGAGCTGGACACCGCCGGCGCAGATGCGTGCACGTGAGCGCCGCAAGGGCCGCATCCTGCCGACTTACATGCCAGGGGGCCCGAACAATCCGATGGGTGCCCGTGCACTTTACATTGGCTCAACGCTTTACCGTATCCACGGTACGACCGAGCCGTGGACGATCGGATCAGCAGTATCTTCCGGCTGCATTCGGCTTGCCAATGAAGACGTCATTCACCTCTACAAAAACGTACAGGTTGGCGCCAAGATTATCGTCAAGCGCTGATCAGTCAGACCAAGAGTTTCAAGAGCCGGGCCACAGTGCCCGGCTTTTTTGATTTCATCGTCAGTTCAGGTCGTTTGGCGCTGGTTCGGTTGGAAGCTACAGAACCGGTCTTTCACTGAAAGCCTGTGCCTGCAACACGCCATCGTGCAGGAAATACCCCACATCGAACAGGCGCAAGTCGAGAGGATTGGTCTTTCGCATGTCTCGAAAACCAGGAACAGATCGCTCTTGAGAGTTAAACGAGCGATGAATTTGCGAAAGAAAGACAATGCTCAATTGCTTGCTTGACGCAAACAGCTTCAATTGCCGAATTTGATCCCCTAGCGGCGGATCGCTCCGATGTTGATCCATGACTTGCAAAAAGTCGATGACAACCACGGTCCCGGAAATGGCGTTCGAAAATTGTTCGACGACATAATCTGCGGCAATCCGGTCCGACAGACACAATCTCAGGCGATCTTCCGACTCTGACGTCTCCCCCCCAAGGCTCGACATCTTTTTTCGGATTTCAAAAAGCGAAAACTCAGAAGAAACGAAACCTGCAGATCGCCCCCTCATTGCCGCCTCTACCAATATCTCCAGACCGAGCATTGTTTTCCCGTGCCCCGGTCGAGCCGCCAGGGTTACAAGGGTACCTGGCTTCAAACTGGCGAGTATTCGTGCGGCCGGACGTTCATTTGAGCGCTCAGAGTTGGCAAGCTGGCTCCAAGATCGGTAACCCATTGTGGCAGCGATTTCATCAAGGGCTTTATGAAGCGGTATTCCTGACTTGCGTGACAGCAATCTTGCTTGTCGCTTCAGTCGATAGACGGGTGCTTTCAGTCTCATTTGCGACCTCTCGGCAATGTGCAAAAGCCGCAGTCCCTCCTTGTGTGCGCACATGACAAGTGGTGCAAGATCATTCAGCCCTGCAGATCAGCTGCTGCTCCGTTTGGAGGGGGATGGCGCGGGCAGCACCAAGATCTGAATATCAGATTCGTATCATCGCTGCCCAGAGGTCGAAGTGTTTGCTACGGCTTATCGATCTCGGCCCAGCCCCTTGTCCTCCAGCTCTTTCAGATAACCGACCCAATGAACTTCGCGGCGTGTTCCAAGGTCCATGAAATATGTCCAGGTGTAGATGCCAGAACTGTGCATGTCGTCGAAATGAATGCGGACCGCATAGTTTCCAACCGGTTCGATTTTGATGATTTCAACGTTGCGTTTGCCCGGAACCGTTTGTTTTTGCGAAGGGCTGTGGCCTTTCACCTCAGCCGATGGTGAACAAACCCGAAGATACTCGGCCGACAATTCGTGTCGGTCGCCGGTGTTGAAAGCAACTGTCAGCACCTTTCTGTCCTTGGAAACGCGCAGTTCCGTCGGCCAGGGAGCAGTATCATCAGTCATGGTCGGTTCCTTGATCGGAAATCAATTCAGCAGGTTGAGGCGGACGATAGCGCCCGCGCGACCATCGTCAAGCCGCGTTTTGTCCCGCCTCTTTGACGGCAATGTAACCCTCAAGCGCGGCTTGCCTTGCCTTACCATGATCGACAATCGGTTTCGGGTAGGTCTGGCCCAATTCAATGCCCGCCTGCTGCAGAGCTTCCGGCGGTGCTGCAAAAGGTGCGAACAGGTGTTGTGTAGCCAGGTTTTCAAGTTCCGGAACCCATTGCCTGGTATAAATTCCTTCCGGATCGAACTTTTCCCCCTGGGTGATCGGATTGAATATTCGAAAGTATGGCGCGGCATCCGCGCCAGAGCCGGCAACCCACTGCCAGCTGGCTGAATTGTTCGCCAGATCCGCATCCAACAGCGTATCACGGAACCAGGCTTCACCGTGTTTCCAATGAATTCGCAGATGCTTTATCAGAAAACTTGCGACAATCATCCGCACGCGATTGTGCATGTAACCGGTTTGCCAAAGTTCACGCATGCCTGCATCGACAATCGGATAACCTGTTTGGCCCTTCTGCCATTTCGCCAGATCGTCCGGAGCTTCGCGCCAGGGATAGGCATCGAATGCCGGTTTCCAGTTTTCCGACGGCAAATGCGGGAAATGATAAAGCAAATGATATGCAAACTCTCGCCAGGCAATCTCGGACAGAAATTTCACACCGTCCGGCGCAGCGGAAATTTCCGCTGTCATATGTTTTTGCGTTTCATGCCAGATCATTCGAGGAGAGATCTCCCCGAAATGCAATGCCGGCGATAAGCGGGAAACGTTGGGCAGATCGGGTCGGTTCCGCAAACTGCCATAACCTTGAAGGCCTTCATCTAGAAACGCCCTGAACCGCTTCCTTGCGCCCTCTTCACCTGGTTGCCAGATGTTTTCCCACCCAGCCGCCCAGTCGGGTTTGTTCGGCAACAATCCAAAACTCTCCAGGTCCTCGCCTGCATCGGTATTCACGAATTGAATGTTTTCTGGTGCAGTCAGGGGCGATGCAATCTGTTTTTGTTGGGCCGCTTTCCAGAAAGGCGAGTACACCTTGAAAGGACCGCCTGATTTGGTTTCGAGTTCCCATGGCTCGAACAACAAGGATGCCTTGAAACTCCTGGTCTCAATGCCTGCATCCTTCAGGCTGGCCTTTATATCTGTGTCTCTCTCAATGGCATGTGGCTCGTAACAGCGATTCCAATAGACAGCTTTTAGCTGATGTTCGCGCACCAGATGCGGAATGAGATGCCGTGCATCTCCACGCATCAGTACAAGTCCCGACAATGAAGCCTTCAAACTTGCAAGACTGTGATACAGCCACCACCGACTGGCACCTCCCATAGGATGCGTTTCACCGGATTGTTCCGGCGTTTCCAGAATGAAAACCGGAAGCACCGACCCCTTCTGCGCTGCTTCAAAGAGTGCGGGATTGTCTTCTGTTCGCAGATCTTGGCGGAACCAAACGAGTGTTGTCATGTTGCCTCTGACGTGTTCTTGCTGAGTCATACGCCAGAGGCTTTGAACAGATCAACGCAGCAGCCGGCTCAACTGGACCGGCTGGAGGTAAAAACGGTCAGGTCACGCCGGGACGGGAGCTTTGGCCTCCTGGCGCAAGCGCTCAAAGTGCTTGTCCCAACCAGCATCCAATGCACTTAACATCATGAAGGCTGCCTCTCCTGCGGCCTGTTCAATCCCTTCATGCGCAAGCGTCAAACGTGTGCCACCTGCTGCGTCTTCAAGGGTCCAGCGCACAGTTGTCATGGCACCGTTGAGAGGTTTGACGGTGAATGTGTAGACCAGACTGTCATGCGGGCGCATTTCCAGTACCTTCCCCCAACAAATGCGTGACATGTCGCCGTGCTGGTCGAGCAAGGTGTAGGCCGCGCCTTCCTTCAAGTCTTCCTCAGCCGGGTGAAACCAGCGGGCCAGCTTGTCTTTTTCGGTCAAAAATGACCAGACGATCTCGCGTGGCGCATCCAGAAAGATTGTTTTTGTGATGGTTGTCGAATTCATTTTTCCGTTTCCCTTCTTTTTTGCATGTCCCTGGCGACCTCACGCTGCAAATCTGCAAGCTTGCTGTCCCAGAATTGTTCAAAAAACCCGAGCCATTCGAACGCCGAGCTCAAGGGCTCGGGTGAAAGCCGATTGCGCTTCTCCCGTCCGATCACTTCAGTTTGTATGAGGCCGCCTTCCTCCAGGATGGTCAGGTGTTTGTTGATTGCCGTACGGGTGATATCGAAACGCGCCGCAATGTCTGAAATGGCAAGGTTCTCTTGCGCCAGATGCATTAGGATTTGGCGCCGTGTCGGATCAGCCAGAGCCCGGAAAACGCTTTGGGGTCCGGAGTTCATTTTCGTCCCTCCCCGACCGGCACAAAGTCGAATGGTCCATCCTGATAAAGGAAGGTGACGCATTCCACTTCAGAGACGCATTTGCTGAGGTGCGGCAGGTGAGCTGGAATTTCATAATAGTCACCTGCCTTAAGGACGACTTCACTACCACCGATCTCATTTTCAGACAGATGAACCATTTCACCTGAAACGATCAGGCCGTACATCCCTGCACTTTTGGTGTGAACCGGACTGATGAGCCCCGCCGGGAGCCGAACCATCGCCATGTAGCTTTCGTCAAAACGATTGCCCTTCAGCGACGCAAATGCGACACCCTCCGGTGTTGTCTCCCAGTTGAGTTCCGGTTGAACCGCCAGTTTGATGTCATCGGCTCGAGCTGAAGGGGTCAGGCTCGCAACTGAGATCAACCCTGCGGTTAGACAAGCAAGTTTTCCAATTTTCATACCAATCTCCTCGTAACACCATTTGGTGTTATTTATATGACACCTTTTGGTGTCATTACAAGCGGTGCCGAAAAATTTCTTGCTAGGGCATTCAGGAATTGATTTTAGTGCGATTTCGTACTACTTAGTGCGATATCGTACTTTTTAGGAGAAACTCTCATGTCCTTGTCCCGCCGAAAAACCCTAGCCCTCATCGGTGGAGGCATCGTTGTTGCTGCTTCCGCGTCTGCAGGAACGTTTCTTGCCACACGCACCCCTGAGAGGGCTCTGTCTCCTTGGGAGGATGCCGGCGACTATGAAGACCCGCGGCTGTTTGCTCTCTCCTATGCGCTGCTGGCTCCAAATCCACACAACAGACAACCCTGGCTGGTCGAACTCACGGAAGGAACAAGCTTTCTTCTGCATAGAGACAAGACCCGCAGTTTGCCGCATACGGATCCCTATCAAAGACAGATATTCGTCGGCCTTGGCTGCTTCATAGAGCTGATGGCTGTTGCAGCCTCGCTTCAAAAGAAACGTGCGGAAATCAAACTTTTCCCCGAAGGACCGGACGGACCGATAGCTTTTGTTCAATTGCAGGATGGAGGCGCCACCGACCCGCTTTCAGAACACATAATGAACCGACGCTCCTGCAAGGAACCGTTTGAAACAACTCCGGTTCCGAAAAATCTAGCACAAAAACTCGTCCCTTATGGTCAGGTAATTTTGGATAGTGAGACTGTTGCAGTTTTGAAGGAGCTCACCTGGGACGCCTGGTTGACCGAAATGAATACACATCGAGCACTCAAGGAAAGCGTTGATCTCATGCGCTTCGGCAAATCCGAAATCAACGCGAATCCAGATGGCATTGATCTTGGCGGACCGTTTCTCGAAAGTCTCATGCTTGCCGGCATTTTGACCCGTGAAGGTCAGCTTGATCCAGCATCAAGCGGATTTCAGGAAGGTGTGAAAATCTATCGGGAGATGCTTGCAGCTACGCCGGCTTATATTTCCATGACCACTGAGGGAAATGCGCGTTCCGACCAAATCGCGGCGGGTCGTCGATGGCTGAGGCTGAACCTTGAAACAACCGCCCTGGGGCTGGCTCTTCATCCTGTCAGTCAAGCTCTTCAGGAATATGAGGAAATGAAGACGCACTATGCCGACGCCCATCGCATACTTGCCAATCCGGGAGAAACCGTTCAGATGCTAGGGCGATTGGGCTATGGCCCGACAATTCCACGAACGCCGCGCTGGCCGCTCGAAACACGGATATTGAATGGATAACGACACCCGGCACGTCTATTTCACATTTTTCAATGAGATTGGCATCATTGCCCAGCTCAGCCGGGCTGCCATGGAAGCCCGGTTACCAAAGGGGCTCACCCTGCCCCATTTCAGCGTAATCAATCATTTGATCAGGGTGCGCGACGGACAAACGCCGCTGACCCTGGCAAGGGCCTTTCAAGTTCCCAAAACGACCATGACGCACACCTTGTCCGGCTTGCTTGAGCACGGGTTTGTCGAAATGCGGCCCAACCCAAAAGACGGACGCAGCAAAACTGTTTGGTTGACCGATGCCGGGCGAACGTTCCGCGAGGCAGCGATCAAGGCGAGCGATCCGGATATTGAAGCGCTAAAGGCAGCTTTCCCAAAGCAGAAGGTGGAACAACTGCTTCCGCTTCTGGCTGACATAAGATCGTTCATGGACGCCTATCGGGATGAGTGAGATCGTCGGTGCTTGGGATCGGCAAAGGGTCCAATTGACAAAAATACACTGATAAGTTTACCTGCGAAGAATAACCTGAAGCGAAAAATCGAGTTTGAATTGATCTTACCCGCTTCCGCGCCATATGATCGGGAACAAAACACAAGGGAGAGCGTCCGTGACAGATGGTAAGATTGTGGTTCCGGCACAGCCGGATACCGGTGCAGCGCCGATATCCAGTCCCATGATCGACCCTTTTGGCCGGGCCGTTACCTATCTGCGTGTCTCAGTGACCGATCGGTGTGATTTCCGCTGTGTCTATTGCATGGCCGAGGACATGACATTCCTGCCGAAGCGAGAAGTTCTCAGCCTTGAAGAACTGGACCGTCTGTGCACGGCCTTTATCGAAAAGGGTGTGCGAAAGCTGCGTTTGACCGGCGGTGAACCGCTGGTGCGAAAAAACATCATGAGCCTGATCAGAAACCTCGGCCGTCATCTTGATAGCGGGGCCTTGGAAGAGCTGACGATCACGACAAACGGTTCACAGCTGTCGCGCTTCGCAAACGAACTCTATGACTGTGGCGTCCGGCGGATCAATGTCTCAATCGATACGCTCGACCCTCAGAAGTTCAAGACCGTGACCAGATGGGGCGACCTCGCCAAGGTGCTGGACGGGGTCCGGGCTGCCACTGCGGCCGGATTGAAAACAAAAATCAACATGGTTGCGCTCAAGGATGTCAACGAGCACGAAATTCAGCCTATGCTGGAATGGTGTCATGGCGAAGGTCATGATCTGACGCTCATTGAGACCATGCCGCTTGGGGAAATTGACGGCGACCGCACTGACCAATATCTCCCGCTGTCGACTGTCAGGTCCCGTCTTGCCGAGCGTTTCACACTTACCGACATTCCTTACAAGACCGGCGGTCCTGCACGGTATGTGACCATTGAGGAAACAGGCGGCAAACTGGGCTTCATTACGCCATTGACCCACAATTTCTGTGAAAGCTGCAACCGGGTAAGGGTTACCTGCACCGGGCAACTTTATATGTGCCTTGGTCAGGATGACATGGCTGACTTGCGCGCGCCATTGCGTGCCTCGGAAGGCAATGAAGTTCTGAACGATGCCATCGACGAAGCGATCGGCAGAAAACCGAAGGGGCATGACTTTGTCATTGACCGTGATCGCAATCAGCCGGCTGTGTCGCGGCATATGAGCGTCACCGGCGGCTGACCTTCTAGCATAGAATTTTCGAGTGAAACAATCGCGCTATTCGGCGGGCACGAAAGAGTGTCGCGCCGAAAGATGGCGCACCGATAGTGCTGCGCCAAGACTAAGCAGCATGCCAATAGCCATAACTATGATCATTCCCCACGGCGATCCCGCGATGGCGCTGCCTGTATAAAGCCACGTGACAAACGAACCGGTGATCGCACCGGCACCGACTTGCAGCGATGCAGTCAGTCCGGAAGCCGAACCGGCAAGTTCCGGTCGGACACTGACAGCACCTGATAGCGCACTTGGCAGGCAAACGCCGTTGCCCAGTCCTAGCAAGAACATTGGCAAAAACAGGATCTGCGCCGACAGACCATTGAAATAGGTGAAGGTCGCAATAATCGAAACTGAAAGAATTCCGATCAAAGTGCCCGCCATGATCATTGGCATCAGACCGACCCGTTCAGCAAATTTCCCCGAAATGAAATTCCCGGCAATGTAACCAAGCGCTACAAACATGAAGTAGAAGCCCATTTCGGCTGCACTGAGTGACAGCATTCCGGCGGCGATATAGGGCGCTCCCCCGAGATAGGCGAAATAGGTCAGCGCGGAAAACGCTGCCGTCAGCGCATAACTCCAAAACAACGGCTCCCTGCACAGGTCCGTATAGGACTTCACAACCTGCCGAGGTCCAACTTTCGTTCTTTCTGTATGCGTTTCGGGCAACTTGTAGATGCTTGCCCACAAAGCCCCTATGCCGAGGATAAGCATAAGAACAAAACCACCCTGCCAGCCGAAAAACTCATCGAGCAGTCCGCCAATTGCCGGACCGATCGTCGGCATGACCGCCATGCCCATCGTGACAAATCCAATCATGCTTGCAGCTTGATTTGGACCGTAGAGATCCCTCACGATGGCTCTGCCGAGAACCATTCCGGTGCAACCGCCTGCGGCTTGCAAAATGCGTGCGAAAACCAGGGCTTCGATCGTGGGTGCAAAGAGGCACAGGATGCTGCCGATGACGAACAGTGTCATGCCGACAATGATCACAGGACGACGGCCATATTGATCAGACAGCGGTCCCCAGATCAGTTGCGAAACGGCGACGGCAACAAAGAATGCAGACATGGACAGCTGGATTTCACCAGCGGTCGCGGAAAAAACAATCATCATGCCTGCGAGAGAAGGCAGATAAATCTGCATTGCGAGTGGATTGACGGTCGAGACCGCAATCAGCACCGCTAAAGAAGGCCGTGCAGCCCTTTCTGTCGCGCGTCTTTGGCCGGATTTCATACCCAGGAAGGAACCCTTGTTATTTTTCCTTTGCCGAAAACAGCTTAGGATGGGGTTACCATAGGTGACTGGCGTGATCCGGTTGTGAAAAGCGATATTGATACAACCAGAAAGGCCTCAAGCGATTGGCTTTTCTTGTCTTTTTGAAAGATTGCTTCAGAATTTTGAGTCGCCTGAAACACAACCTGAATGGCTGTTTCACGATCGTATACCGCGTCGGCCAAACGCCAGACCAAACACTGCCTTTAATCCATGACAAAAAAACCGGCGGCGCTCAGCGGGCCACCGGCTTTACTGAAGGTTCAAGACTGACATCCCTCAGTCGAAGACAATCTTCGGTGCTCCCCGTTCCGGGGAATTTTCAGATCTTTGAATGCCGGCCACAACCTTGGTTGCGATGTCCTTGTAGATTTCGGCCATAGCGCCTTCCGGATCGGAGACCACGATCGGTGTTCCGGCGTCCGACGTTTCTCGGATCTTCATTGTGAGCGGGATCTCACCGAGGAACGGCACAGACAAGCGTTCAGCTTCTGCCCTCGCACCACCGTGACCAAAGATGTCATGCCGTCCGCCACAATCGGGACAAAGGAAGTAACTCATGTTTTCCACGATGCCCAGCACCGGAACATCGACGCGCTTGAACATGTTCAGGCCCTTACGCGCATCGATCAGCGCCAAATCCTGAGGCGTCGACACGATTACCGCACCGGCAAGCGGGACTTGTTGGGCCATTGTCAGCTGCGCATCGCCCGTGCCAGGGGGCATGTCGACAACCAAGACGTCAAGATCTCCCCAGGCGACCTCCCGAAGCATTTGGGTCAGCGCGGAAATCACCATCGGTCCACGCCAGATCATTGGCGTTTCCTCTTCGACCATGAAGCCCATGGACATGACCTTGATGCCGTATCCGACCAACGGCTTCAACAAGCGTCCAGAATCAGCTTCCGGTCGCCCTGAAACATTGAAAAGCCTGGGGACGGATGGTCCGTAGATGTCGGCATCAAGAACCCCTACTCTCAGGCCGTTTGCAGCCATTGCAAGCGCAAGATTGGCAGTTGTTGTCGATTTGCCGACGCCGCCCTTGCCGGAAGCAACCGCAACAATGTGCCGAATGCCGGGGACGCCTGGCTTAGCGGGCGCCTGCTCCTCACGGGCCGGTTGCGGCCGGGGCGCTGGCGCGGCGGGCTGCGGCGCGTTTTTGGCAGCACCAGGCGCGCGTTCTGCCGTCAGTGCGACCATTGCATTTTGGACACCGTCAACTTCCTTGACGACCTTTTCAGCTGCTTGGCGAAGGGGTTCCAGTTCCTGCGCACGCTCTGCTGGAACTGTTATGGAAAAGGCCACACGTCCATCTGATACAAACACATCCGACACAAGTCCCAGAGAGACGATATCCCCTTCAAGATCCGGCCCTTTTATCTGCCTGAGGCGTTCCATGACCGCTGATTTTATGCTCTCGTTCATTCACTTGTCCTGTCGACTGATCCGACTTCTTCTGCCCTTTGGGGCGAAAACCAAGGGAACCCTAATTTGCCTGGCATCAAAAGCAATCTGCCAAAATGCTGCACATATGTGTTCCGCGCCCCAAAACTGTCCAAACACTAGGTATTGCCCATCGCCGCAATTTCAAACCTTCTGTCTTGAAACCACCGAGTTTTTTGAAACGTGAAAACGCGACTGAAGCAGCGACCTCTCTCGTTTTCGGTTCAAATACCGCACGATCGACTGATTGTCCCGACGAAACCATGAGGACAATATTTGTCTTGCGGTGCGCGGGCTCGAAGTTAGTCTTCGCGCGGAGGTCCCTTCCGGATTCCCTAGGTACAATCAGACCACAGGACTTTGCCATGCCGGCTTGCCTTATCACCGCGACCAACCGTGGGATCGGATACGAATTGGCGCGCACTGCACTTGCCAAAGGCTGGACCGTCTTCGGATCTGCGCGCGCCCCTGCCGCTGCAGACGAAACGGCCAAATCTCTTGGCGAAGGATTCGTTCCTTTGGTTTTCGACGTGACAGACCATGACAGCGTTCAAAAGTCGGCGGACATGCTTTCCGACAAGATCGATTTACTGATAAACAATGCCGGCGTCATAGGTCCGCAGCGACAGTCTCCGCTCGATATGGACATGATTGGATTTTCTGAAACGATTGCAGTCAACACTATTGCCCCGCTTGCGGTCTCGCATGCCTTTCTTCCGCATTTGAGACAGTCCGGTGCCGGCAGGATACTGACAATCTCAAGCCAAATGTCCTGGATGGGATATCGCAAGTCGGACAGGCTTGCCTATCGCGCTTCCAAGGCCGCCGTAAACAAGGTCATGCAAGGCCTTGCAACCGAGCTCGAAGCGGAAGGCATCCCGGTTGCCCTGATCGACCCGGGCTGGGTTCGCACGGATATGGGCGGTGCATCTGCCGACAATTGCCCGAAGGACGTCGCGGACGGTGTCTTCAAGATCGCTGACAGTCTGTCCATTGCAGAGACAGGCAAATTCTTCAAATGGACAGGGGAAGAACGCCCCTTTTAGTCTCTCCCAGGTTACTCAGGAGTCGCCCAATGACATGGCCCCTTCCCGTCACGCTGTCCGGCCAATACGCAACGCTAGTGCCCTTGTCACAAGAGCATGCAGCGGACCTCGCTGAGGCGTCCAGTGAAGGCGATTTGTGGAAAGTCTGGTACACGACGGTGCCGAAACCAAGTGATATTCCGGCTGAAATCGACCGTCGGCTCGATTTGCAAGCAAGTGGCTCTATGCTTCCCTTTGCCGTTCTGACGCCCGATGGCAAGGCGGTCGGCATGACCACCTATATGAACATCGACGCGACATACAAGCGGGTTGAAATCGGCTCGACATGGTACCGCAAAGCCGTGCAACGCACGCGAGTGAATACAGAATGTAAGCGAATGTTGCTCACACATGCGTTTGAGGACCTGCAATGCATTGCCGTTGAGTTCAGGACTCATTTCATGAACAGGCAAAGTCGCGCGGCCATCGAACGCCTTGGCGCCAAACTCGATGGCGTCCTGCGGTCCCATATGAGGACCACCGATGGCTCATTAAGAGATACTGCCGTTTATTCGATTCTTCCGCACGAATGGCCAACCGTCAGGGCCGGTCTGGATTTCAAGCTAGCAGAAGAACGCTAGTGCACTTTTCCACACAAAGATGAAGCTGCGTTGTTTTGCGCAGACTTCTAAGACTGCGCACAGACCCTTGAAGCACAAGGCCTGGGAACACTAGCCAACACATCCACGTGATTTTCAGCTCTTCTTCGGATTTGTTCCAAATTTTAAGCAAATGTGAGGAATTGAGGCGCACGCTGATCTCATCGGCAAAAAAGATGGGACACGCCATGGAACTCTATCGCGCTTGTTACCGCAGCCAGATCAGATGGAACAAAATGCATCTGCCGCTGCCCGACGAAATTGACAAAACTCTTCTGCGCATACGGCGCATCAATCGAAAAGCAGGCGTGACCGGTGCTCTTCTCCTCGTCGATCAGCACATCGTTCAAATTCTGGAAGGACAAACCGGCCAGGTGCTCGACACCGTTTATTGTGTCATGAACGATCCGCGGCTGGAATCCATTGAAGGCATCATTCATGAGCCGGTGGACTTCCGCATGTTCCCGAATTCGCTAATGTTCTTCCGTGACTTGAGCGATGGCGTTGCAGCATCACAACATGACGTGTTGCGGCCATTGCTGGATCATCCAGGTGATGTGACACGCGAAGAAGCCTATGCCGCTTTCGGACACTTTGCCAAAGAGCTGCAAGAAGGCCGCCTGACCAACGACATGCTTATGATCTGAGTGGAACGGATCTGAAAACGTTCCACTTCTCAAGCAATTGACACCCCTGCTCTGGGCTTGCCGCCTTGTGTCCCAAACCGTTCGGCAGCCTTCAGAGCCGGGTGTCTCAAAAAATTTTCGTCTGCCGGCAATCAAGTCTTCTCAAAAAATCTATCGGGTTGGTCCACCTGACGCCTTGCCCTTTGTCGTCATGCTCCCATAGTGTTTGCGAAACAAACACATGCGGAGTCGCCAGGCTGTGACAGGCCAATATGTTCTCAAACCAGACCCTCTTGATCCAGATCTCTCCACATCCGTTCAAGGTATTGACCAAAACGGTGAAACAGTCGAGACACGGGTCGTCACGGAAAAACCACTGACGCTTTTCCTAAACAGGCAGGAAGTGGTCACGATGATGACGATCGGCGATCATCCAGATCTTCTTGCCGTGGGTTATCTCAAAAACCAGAATATGCTCGCCGACGATGATGTCATCACCGAGATCGAACACGATGACGATCTTGAGGTTGTTATCGTGCGCACCCAGCGTGAGACTGATTTTGAGGAAAAGCTGAAGAAAAAAGTGCGAACGTCGGGCTGTGCTCAAGGCACCGTATTTGGCGATGTCATGGAAGGTTTTGAAACCGTTTCACTGCCTAAAGAGGCCCGGTTAAAAACATCCTGGCTCTATGCGTTGTCCAAGACCATCAATACGACCCCGTCCCTCTATCTTGAGGCTGGCGCAATCCATGGATGCGTCTTGTGCAAGCAAGACAACGCCCTGGTCTATATGGAAGACGTCGGGCGTCACAACGCAGTCGACAAAATAGCAGGCTGGATGGTTCTGAACGACGTGCCTGCCCATGACAAGATTTTTTACACCACCGGCCGGCTGACATCCGAAATGGTCATCAAGACCGTCATGATGGGCATTCCGATACTTGTATCGCGGTCCGGGTTTACCGCATGGGGTGTTGAACTTGCACGTCAGGCCGGTCTGACACTGATTGGCCGTGCGAAGGGGAAACGCTTTGTCGCCCTTGCGGGGGCCGAAAGAATTGAATTTGACATGGATCCGTCGCAGGCAAGCGATGAGCCGGACAAGATAAAGCGAAAAGGGAGTGTTCCAGCGGAATGAACGGTGTGAGCAAGAGTGTGCCGATTGAAAATGTTCTCGGCTGCGTTCTGGCCGGAGGGCAGTCCCGCCGCATGGGAGGTGGTGACAAAAGCCTTCTAAATGTTGGTGGCAAGACGATGCTCGAGATGATCCTCGCCCGCCTGTCACCGCAGGTGGAAAGCATCGTGTTGAATGCCAATGGAGATCCGAACCGTTTCAGTCACTTCGGACTGAGCGTCGTACCGGACCCCGTTGGTGATTTCGCCGGACCTTTAGCGGGCATTCTCGCCGGGTTAACTTATGTCAAAGAAAACAGACCTGACGTCAGCCACGTTGTTTCGGTTGCCGGCGACACACCGTTTTTTCCGGCGACTCTCGTCAAAGATCTCTGCTCTTCGGTTCCGTCAGAAAAACCCGTGATTGCTCTCGCCACTTCTTCAGACAAGCTGCATCCCGTTTTTGGCCTCTGGCCGGTCAGTCTTTGTTCGGACCTGCATACCTGGCTGAGTACCGGCCAAAGCGGCAAGGTGCTCGCGTTTGTCGACAGGCACGACAGTGTCGAGGTCTCCTTTGACACCGATGCGACGACTGGCCTGGATCCGTTTTTCAACGCCAATCGGCCTGAAGACCTGAACACCGTCCGCAAAGCGCTCACATGACAAAGACCCCTGTTTTCGGCATCACGGGCTGGAAAAACTCCGGCAAGACACAACTTGTTACCAGCCTTGTTGGCGAATTCACCGCGCGCGGTTTCAAAGTGTCCACTGTCAAGCATGCACACCACAATTTCGACATCGATCGGCCCGGGGCAGACAGCTACCGGCACCGGGAGGCCGGCGCGAGCGAAGTCGCTCTTGTGTCTGGACGACGATGGGCACTGATGCACGAGCTTCGCGACGAAGAAGAGCCACCACTTGACGCCATTCTTTCCCGGCTTGCTCCTTGTGACCTCATTCTGATCGAGGGATACAAACGAGAAAATCACGCCAAAATAGAAGCAAGACGAACCGAGACCCGTGATCGTGGTCGCCTCGCGCCTGAAGATCCGAACATCATGGCTGTTGCTGCGGATCACGCCCAACCAGACGAAACACTGCCTGTATTCGATCTCAACGATGTTGGCGCTATGGCGGATTTCATTGAAGCCCATGCAGGTTTGAAAAGGCCCGCTACATGAGCGACAAATCCGTCCTTAACGACTGTTTTTTGCACGACAAGCAGCGGCTGCGTCACCACGAAGCCCTGCAGATCCTGAAGGACCAGGTGTCGACGATTGCAGACGTCGAAACGGTTCGCCTCGAAAACGCACTTGAACGCATTCTCGCAGAAGACATCACAGCACCTCGAAACATTCCGCTCGCCGACAATTCAGCAGTCGATGGATACGCTTTCCGTCATTCAGACTTCGACGAAGCTGGTGGATTTTTTCAGATACAGCAACGTATTGCTGCCGGTCATGCAAGCGATGCCACACTGGGTCCGTGGGCAGCTGGCCGTATTTTCACTGGCGCTGTCATGCCCCCTGGCGCAGACACCGTTGCCATGCAAGAGGACTGCGAGACACACCAGCAGGATGGCAAAGACTTTGTCATCGTTCCCCAGGGCCTCAAGAAAGGCGCCAATTGCCGGAAAGCTGGTGAGGACGTCAAGGAGGGAACCGCTCTCCTGGCTGCAGGGCACCGGCTAAGACCACAGGATCTGGCAGCTATCGCCTCCACAGGTCAGGCGGCGATCAAGGCTTTTCGCAATCTCAAGGTTGCACTTGTTTCAACGGGCGACGAGCTTCGCCGGCCTGGCGATCTCATTTCCGTTGGCGATGTCTATGACGCCAACCATTTCCTGTTGCGTGGGCTGTGTGCCGGGCTTCCGGTTGAAATTGCAGACCTCGGAATTCTCAAAGACGATGCCTCGCTGATCGAGACCAGACTAAAGGAAACCGCGGAGCAATTCGACCTTGTGCTCACAACCGGCGGCGCGAGCCTTGGCGAAGAAGACCACATACTGCGTTTGCTCGACAAACTGGGTCAGCGGCACATGTGGCAACTGGCAATCAAACCGGGCCGTCCAATGATGTTCGGAAACATCGAGTCTTGCGCGTTTCTCGGTCTGCCAGGAAACCCGGTGGCCGCCATGGTCTGCTTTCTGCTTTATGCACGTCCCGTCATCAATGTGCTGGCTGGTGGCAGGTTCCTGGAGCCACAAGGGATTCAAATACCGGCTGCCTTCGAGGTTCCGCGAAAGAAACCGGACAGACGCGAATTCTATCGCGGTTGGCTTGAAGAAGGTTCTGACGGCAATACTCTCGCGCAAAAATTTCAGCGCGATGGTTCCGGGTTGATTTCCGGCTTGAGAGAAGCTGACGGATTGATTGAAATACCGGAAGAAACCACAGAAATTCGCAAGGGTGACCTTGTGCGGTTTCTACCCTTTTCGGGATTTGGCATTCGCTAGTACAGAACGTGTTGAACCCGACGCCTTGCGCCGGGTCCAGAAGTCAAAGTTTAGTAGGCGTAGGGCCAGTTTGCGGCGACGAACCGGTAGCCATCGCCATCGCGTGCGACGCGCCCCATCCCCGGGAACGGGATATGAGCACCAGCGAAGAAGAGCTTTTCGCTCGCGGCCTGATCAAAGAATTTTTTACGAGTTTCCGCGGCTTGACCTGAATCGATATCAAATCCGATGCCCCAATCCGGCTTTGCGAACTGATAGACAGTCATGTGAATGATGTCGCCGGCAATCACCAGTGTTTCACCATTGCTGTCGAAGAGGTATCCCGAGTGACCGGGTGTGTGGCCTGGCAAGGCCATTGATTGAACGCCCGGAAGAATTTCCTTGTCACCCGAAACAAGCGTTTGCTTGTCCTTGTAGGCCTCTGCAGCACGCCGAGCGCCCAAGAAAAACGGTTTGAACTGTTCAGGTGCGCCATTCATGGCTGCATCGTCAAACCAGAAGGCATTGTCGACCTCAGGCAAGATCAGCTCGGCATTGGAAAAGACGGGTTTGCCGTCTCCATCAATCGCTCCGAACAAGTGATCCGGATGCATGTGAGTGATAAGCAGCGCATCGATCTGATCAGGTGTGACACCAGCCGCTTCGAGTGCGTTGGGCAAGCGCCCCATGGTTGGACCGAGCGCATCTGACGTTCCGGCATCAACAAGAACCAGCCGCTCACCGGTGTTGACCAGAAACGCGTTTACAGGGATGCGCAATGCTTCTCCCTCAATCATTGCGTCGCCGCGGAGTCTCTCGCCTTCGCTGGCATCGTAGCCAACGACCAAGTCCGGGGTCACATCGAGATAACCGTCAAGCAGTGCAGTGATTTCGAAATCTCCGACCTTGTATCGAAGTGCACCTGCCATCGGCGCTCCGGCCTTCGGAGCCGCTGCACTGGCCGGTGCAGACAAAACTGACATTCCCCCGGCTGCCGCGAGAGCCCCGGCCCCGGCTGTGGCCCCAAGAAGTGAACGTCTGGAGAGAGAAAAACGAGAATTTGGCATGAACGCCTCCAGGCTCGACCTTAAGTGATTGGAATAGGATGGACACCCGGCATGATAGGAACCAACCGGGCTGTTCCATAAGTGTTTCATTCGCATGGTTTTTGAAGCCCCTGAAATCTTATAAAACTCATAAGCAGGAATTATATTAGAGACCTTGCCTGCCTCGAATTATTGGAAACACTGATCGATGGAAAAAATAAGCGCGCTGACCGGGTTCGTCCATTCCGTCAAGCTGGGGAGTTTTTCAGCCGCTGCGAAACACCTTGGCATTTCACAACCGGCTGTAAGCCAACAGATCCGTGGGCTGGAAGACCACCTTGGCACCAGATTGCTGAACCGGACTACGCGGCAATTGAGACTGACGGAGGCGGGAGAACGCTACTACGCCTATGCCCGCGATATTCTCGACCGCATTGCCGAAGCCGACCGGTCGGTTCAAAGCGAAGAGGCACAGATGTCAGGTCCGCTATCGATCGGCCTGCCGTTGGGATTTTCTGAAAGTGTGCTGTCGGACTTTCTGATCCGGTTCAAGCAGAACCACCCGTCAATTCTACTCGACGTGTCGCTGTCCGACATCTTTGTCGATGTTATTCAGGAACGTTTGGATCTGGCCATTCGCATGGGAGAAATAAGCGACGATAGATTGATTGTCCGAAAGCTAGGAACAGCACAAAGATGTCTGGTTGCTTCACCGGATTACCTTGACCGGCACGGACGCCCCCAACACCCCGCCGATCTGCCGGAACATGATTATCTGCTTTATCGCAACATCTCGACCGGCGACCGTGTCCCGTTCATCAGTACGATCGGCGAGCGACTTTCCGTACGCATTGTTCCATCGATGATTGTCAACAACACTGGCACGTTGCGACAAGCCGCCCTCGCCGGTCTTGGAATAACCCTTGCGAACCGATGGCTTATCGAGCCGCTTCTGCGTTCAGGCGAACTCGAACTGGTTTTGCCGGATTGGCAGTATCCGCCGCACCCCATTCATGCCGTTTATCCGTCGAACCGGTTCATCCCCTTGAAGGTTCGCCGGTTCGTCGACAGTCTGCAGACCTTCTTTGATCAACACGGCGCGTTCTCCAGTGGTTTGCCAATTGCGCATGGATAGTGCCGACATCATTCCTGTTCAGATTTCGTCGACAGCGACATACCAGGTCTCTTTCAGCGCTTCGGCTTCCCATTCCTTCCAGGCCTTCGTCTGTGTCATTGCTTCCGTATAGCGTCCAACGATTGGGTCTTCAGACAGTCCATATGTTGCAAATCGGCTGACCACTGGCGCATACATGGCGTCTGCTATCGAGAACGCCCCGAACAAAAACGGCCCATTGGATGCGTTGAGACATTCGCCCCAGATATCGACGATGCGCGCAACATCCGCCTTAACGGCGTCGTCGACATTCAACTCTTCAACCGGTCGGCGCATATTCATCGGGCAAGCTCCGCGCAGTGCGGAAAACCCTGAGTGCATTTCCGAACAAATTGCTCGCGCCATGGCGCGCTCAGCCTGATCGGCAGGCCACAATTCCTTCTCTGGATAAAGTTCGGCCGCGTATTCCATGATGGCAAGGCTGTCCCAGACGGTCAGATCACCGTCCTTCAGCACCGGAACTTTCATGCTCGGCGAAAAAGCAGCAAATTCAGGATTGCCGTTGTCAAAATCAAACGGAACCAGGATTTCGCGAAAAGGAATATCTTTCTGCTTCAGGGCAATCCAGGGCCTGAATGACCAGGAGGAATAGTTCTTGTTTCCAATGAACAATTCAATCTCTGCCATTTGGCTTTCCTTTCAAATTCGTCGTTCATTCAGTCTACCGGCAAGTCATAGTTAGGTGGCCGGATGGAGTTCGTACGATGCTGAGACTGGATATACAAATTCAAGAAGTTCATGAATTCGATGAAATTTCTTGATCTATTGACGAAAACTTCAAAAAATCTAATGAACTTTAGATTAAACGCCGAAATAATTTACGTATTGAAAAATTCATTTGCCGATTTTGGTTTTATACTTAAGAACTATGATTTTTCGTATTCAATAAAAAGTATTCTGAGATTGGAGGGTTATCGCAACAACCGTTCCTCAGGCTTCAATAAGATGCGAACTTTCACTCACCATGCCAGCCATTGAGCAACAATTTTCCACAGCTTGACGCTGCTTTCCCTATCGGAATACACGCAGCAAGCGCGAAAAAGGCATGCCAACACTGTGTTTTTTTCACACACATGCTTGAAATTCAGTCTGAAGTGTATGGAATAGGGCCATCGGGCAAAAAGGCAGGAAGAACCTGTCTGCGCCGCGAAAAATGATTAGGGGAACTAAATATGCGTGTATTGCGTATGGCTGCGGCCGCCGTTGCAGTTCTGGCTGTTGTCGGTGGCGCTGAGGCGAAAGACTGGTCCAAGGTGCGCATCGGCACAGAAGGTGCTTACCCTCCGTTCAACTCGCTGACCGCTGACGGACAACTTGTCGGTTTCGATGTCGATATTGCAAAGGCGCTTTGCGAGGAAATGAAAGTCGAATGCGAATTCGTCACCCAGGACTGGGACGGAATGATCCCTGCTCTACAGGCTGGTAAATTCGATGCCGTCATTGCGTCCATGTCGATCACGGAAGAGCGCAAACAGAAGGTCGACTTCACCAACAAGTATTACAACACTCCGCCGGCAATTGCGGTACCCAAAGATTCTGCAATCGCGGGTACGAGTGATGCTGACCTTAAAGGCGTAGCACTTGGTGCTCAGTCTTCCACGACGCACTCCAACTATGCTGAAGAAAAGCTCGGTTCTGCTGATCTGAAGCTCTACCCGACGCCGGACGAGTACAAGCTCGATGTAGCCAGCGGTCGTATCGACGCAGTGATTGACGATGTTGTCGTGCTTTCAGACTGGCTTGCGACCGACGACGGTGCCTGCTGCAAGATCCTCGGCACACTGACGCCGGATCCTGTGATCAACGGCGAAGGCGCTGGTATCGCGATCCGCAAGGATGACGGCGAGTTGAAGGAAATGTTCAACCAGGCCATCGAAGCCATTATTGCGAACGGCAAGTACCAGGAAATCAACGACAAGTACTTCACGTTCGACGTGTATGGCGGCTGATTTTATTCTGGATTGATCGCTAAATAAGCGCGGCGCGCTTGCGTGCCGCGCTTTGCTGTAGGGTAATAGCCCACAGAAGGCCGGAGGGGCGGCCAACAACAACAACAAGACAGAAAGAAGCGCCGGCTCATGAATGAAGCTTTGACGCTGCTATCGTTTGGGGAACAAGGCTGGGGCGACACTATCGCGCTCGGCGTCATGATAACGGTCGCATTGGCAATCTGTACCCTGCCCTTTGGCCTCATTCTCGGGTTTCTGATTGCTCTGGCAAAAAACTCTTCAGAACCCAGTCTGAAGCTCGCAGCCAATATCTACACGACAATTTTTCGCGGCCTGCCTGAACTCCTGACTCTGTTTCTTGTATATTTCGGTGTGCAGATTGGTATTCAGCAAGGACTTAAACTGCTCGGCTTCGATGTCTATTTCGAAGTGAATTCTTTCGTCGCCGGCATGGTCGCTCTTGCGCTGGTTTTTTCCTCCTACGCTTCTGAGGCATTTCTCTCCGCATTTCGAGGCATACCGCAAGGCCAGTATGAAGGTGGCTATGCTCTAGGCCTGTCCCGATATCGCACGATGACGCTTATCATTTTGCCTCAGCTTATCCGCCTTGCTCTTCCCGCGCTCAGCAATCTGTGGCTCATTCTTTTGAAAGAAACATCACTGGTATCGGTCATCGGTCTTGCCGACCTGATACGTGAATCCGGCATTGCGGCAAGGGTCACAAAAGAACCATTCCTGTTCTTCGGGCTCGCCTGTCTGATTTACCTCGTTTTGGCGATGATCTCGTCTGCAGGATTGAGCCGTGTCGAACGCTGGTCCAAACGGGGAGAGGCTTCAAGATGATTGCAGCCAGTCCCGAAACCGGCGCTAAACGCCCTCCAGCCCCGCCTCGCCCCTGGACAAATACGCGGATTTTTGGCAACGCGCTGATGGCCCTCTGGATCGTCGCAGGCGTGTCACTGGTCTGGTATCTGGGAACCAGTATAGCCAGCCCCTTTTTCCAGA
Organism: Labrenzia sp. THAF82; assembly: GCF_009363435.1. Taxonomy (GTDB): domain Bacteria; phylum Pseudomonadota; class Alphaproteobacteria; order Rhizobiales; family Stappiaceae; genus Roseibium; species Roseibium porphyridii. The sequence goes on from NZ_CP045354.1 coordinate 4,000,968, forward strand.
AATACTGGCCCAAATACATCGATGGGTTTCTTGTAACCCTTCAAATCGTCAGTTTGTCGCTTCTCCTTGGAATGCTGCTGAGTGTGCCGGTCGCCTTTGCACGTTCTTCCAGTTGGAAGATATTTTCCGCACCCGCCTATGCATTCGTCTACTTCTTCCGCGGCACACCGCTTCTGGCTCAAACATTCCTGATCTACTATGGCGCTGGTTCCTTCAGGCCTGAGTTGGAAGCCATCGGACTTTGGGGATTTTTCCGGGACGCGTTCAACTGCGTAATCTTTGCTTTCTCGTTGAACACATCTGCCTATCAGGCCGAAATTCTGCGGGGTTCGATCCAAAACGTGGCCAAAGGCCAATGGGAGGGCGCCGCTGCGCTTGGCCTTTCCAAACCCGTGACCTTTTTCAAGATCATCCTGCCCCAGGCCTTGATGGTCGCCTTGCGCCCTTACGGCAACGAAATCATTTTGATGATCAAGGGGTCGGCTATTGCGTCCATCGTGACGATTTATGACATCATGGGCGAAACCCGGCGCGCCTATTCCCGCTCCTACGACTTCCAGGCCTACATTTGGGCCGCAGTGATCTATCTGATGATCGTCGAGACCTTGCGGAGAATCTGGGACAAGATCGAAGCCCGCCTCACACGCCACCTGAAACGCTGATTGCCGGCGTTTCGACCGGTTCTAACGCACCTTTTCCAAGAGGATTCCTCGTTATGTCCGCGACCTTGCCCAAAGCTGAAGGCCTGCACCCTGATAGCCTGTTGGCTCATGCCGGGGGTGGCTTCGATCAAGCGACCGGTGCCGTTGTCCCGCCGATCCAGATGGCAACCACATTTGTCAGGGACGAAGACTATGAACCTGTCAGCCCCGGTCACGTCTACAGCCGCGACGACAATTTGCTCTATCAGAAAACAGAAGGTTTGATCGCGGCGCTGGAAGGAGGGTCCGAGAGCCGTTTGTTCGCTTCAGGCATGGCGGCAGTGGCTGCGGTGGCACGTATCGTCAAACCCGGCGGCACGCTGCTGATACAATCCAACATTTACTGGGGAACCACGCTGTTCTTGCGCAAACTATGCGCCCGCAACAAGGTGGCTTTGATTGAAGCAGACGCTGCCGACCTGCAGGCGTTCACCGAGGAACTCTCCATTACCAAACCGGACCTTGTCTGGCTTGAGGTTCCGAGCAATCCGTTTTTGAAAGTCGCGGACATCAAAGCCATAGCGCAACAGTGCAGCCAGGCGGGTTCCGTTCTGGCGGTTGATGCGACCGCTGCAACTCCCTTGATCCTGAAACCACTGGACCTGGGTGCAGACCTTGTGATGCATTCAGCGACGAAGGCACTGAATGGCCATTCTGACCTGCTGGGCGGTGTCGTGACCACAAAGGATGCTGCCTCAGAAAGCTGGACACTGATCAGCGAAGAACGAAAGCTTGCCGGTGCTGTTCTCGGCTCTTTCGAGACATGGCTGCTTCTGCGCGGTCTCAGGACGCTGTCCCTGCGGGTAGAGCGCATGAACAAGAACGCCATGGCAGTTGCAGACTTTCTGGCAACCCATCCACGGATCGAAGCGGTCCTCTATCCCGGCCTCAAGAGCCATCCTCAGCACGATCTCGCGAAATCGCAAATGCAATCGGGTTTTGGGTCGCTTTTATCCTTGCAGGTCAAGGGTGGCAGGGAAGCTGCTCTGAGTGTTGCAGGAGCACTCGACCTCTTCCAGCGTGCAACTTCGCTTGGTGGTACGGAAAGCCTCGTTGAACATCGATTTACGATTGAGGGCCAAGGTTCCGGCATTCCGGAAAACCTGCTGCGGCTGTCCGTTGGAATTGAACACGCAAATGATCTGATTTCCGACCTCGATCAGGCTCTGGCAGCACTCTAGGCCGATGTTCTAGCAAATGCTTTTGGACTGGTGTTCCTGCTCGGCCCGCATGGTTCTGAGCCAACTCATGAACGCCTTCAAGGGGGGACGTTTTACGCCTGGCCTCGTTGCCATGTAGTATCCTGTCCCCTCATAGATGCTGCCCTCAATCAATATGACCAGATTTCCGGTCTCAAGGTCGGGCTCTACAAATGCGGTTGCAACAGCGGAAATACCGTCTCCCCTCCGCAGACCTTCCAGGACCATATAGCCGGGCATGTGGGTGACATTCAGCCTGCCACAAGGCACCTTGCCCTGTTTTTCCAACCACAGTTTCAGTTCGTTGCTGCCGTATTCCTGAAGCCAGGGAAAATCCAAAATGTCTTCGGGTTTTTCGATCTTTCGATCCTTCACCAGACAACTTGCTCCGACGACCGCGAAATGCGTTTCCATAAAGAGCTCAGCTTCAATCCCCGGCCAGTCTCCATCGCCATACCGTATCGCCAGATCTGCACCGCCTGGTGTCAGTTCGACGACTTCCGGCGTTGGATTGAGCATCAATTCAATTTCAGGATGCTTCAACCGAAAATCATTGATCCTCGGCATTAGCCAGCTGACTGCAAAGGAAGGTGTTGTCGTTATGTGCAGCGGCCTTGCGGCATCGTCTTCAAGGAGCTCATCCACCGTTTCCTGAATTGCCTCAAACCCGCGTTTGAGACCGTTGAAAAGCAATTCTCCTTCCGGTGTCAAAGCAATGCCCCGGCCCTCCCGGACAACCAATTGCTGACCCATGAAGGTTTCAAGACTGCGAACTTGCTGACTGATCGCCGCATGCGTGACATTCAGATCACGACCCGCAGCTGAGAGACTTTTTCGTTCCGCGACCGCAGTGAAGGCTTTCAACGCATTGAGGGGTGGAAGCGAGCGCCAGTCCATATGTAATTTTTCCTTACATATTAAAAATCTTCCTGATTGGTAATTTGTACCAAAAAGCATCACTTTTCAACCAGTCACAACGATGAGGAGTTGTAAGCAGATGTTAAGTCTTCAAGTACAGAAGTTTCTCGATGCCAGTCGCTTCACATCCTACACACGACCCGATCCGAGAACACAGCAACACCTTGACCTTTCGGCAGCAAGGCATGGAATGCCTGCAAAGTTTTGGCAGCGCAGGCCCTATTGGCTCTGATGCATCCTGTTAGCTGACAGCAGGACGCAAATGGCCTAAAACCATGACGACTTGAATTTTAGCAAGGCCCGGCAGATTTGCCGGGCCTTCTCATGCAGAAGGAGCGTCTTCGTGGCAAAGGTTGCATTCATTGGTCTCGGTGTCATGGGCTATCCGATGGCCGGTTTCCTGAAAACCAAGGGAGGCCATGACGTTACGGTCTACAACCGCACAACTGCAAAGGCCGAAAAATGGGCGGCGGAATTTGGCGGACACGTTGCCCACACTCCCAAGGAAGCCGCCGAGGGATGCGATTTCATCTTCGCCTGCGTTGGTAATGATGATGATCTCAGGTCAGTAACAACCGGACCGGATGGTGCTTTTCACAGCCTTAAATCCGGAGCCGTTTTTGTCGACAACACAACCGCCTCGGCCGATGTTGCCCGCGAACTCTATGCTGCCGCGAACGAAAAAGGATGCGGTTTTATCGATGCACCGGTTTCCGGCGGCCAGGCAGGCGCGGAAAATGGCGTCCTGACAGTGATGTGCGGCGGTGATCAGGACGTGTTCGACAAAGCCAAGCCGGTCATTGATTGTTTTGCAAAGTCCGTTGGTCTCATGGGCGACAGCGGAGCAGGACAATTGACCAAGATGGTCAACCAGATCTGCATCGCGGGTCTTGTTCAGGGGCTCTCTGAAGCTATCCATTTCGCCAAAAAGGCCGATCTCGACGTCGAAAAGGTCATCTCCGCGATCCGGGGTGGCGCAGCACAATCATGGCAAATGGAAAATCGCTGGCAAACAATGAATGCTAGCGAATTCGAGTTTGGATTCGCAGTTGACTGGATGCGCAAAGACCTTGGCATCTGCCTGAGCACCGCAAATGAAACAGGTGCACGTCTGCCGGTTACCGCCCTTGTCGACCAGTTCTATGCCGAAATACAGGCAATGGGTGGCAATCGTTGGGACACGTCCAGCCTAATTGCGCGACTTGAAAATGCAGACAAGAAGTAACGTCGGCTGACATGAAGGGGCGAGAGGGCAAACACTGGACCGTTGACGATGTCCTGGCAGAACTCCGATCTTCCGGTTCGGACACAAACCGCGCTGGAATGGCGCGGTTTGGTATAGAGATCGACCAGGCATTCGGTGTGCCGATGTCCGTGTTGCGTCCCCTCGCAAGAGAAATCGGCAGATCGCCCGAGCTTGCACGAGAGCTTTGGGCAACGGGTTTTCATGAAGCACGCCTTCTTGCGATCCTGTTGACGCCAGCGAAGGCCATGACGTCCGAGCAGGCTCTGACCTGGTTGGAAGACATCGGCTCTTGGGACTTGTGCGATCAACTGACTAACATCCTGGCGCGGCGCGCAGACTCGAACGCCTTGGTTCCGAAATTGGCACTAGATGAGAGAGAGTTCGTCAAAAGGGCTGCCTTTGCCCTGATTGCCTGGCGTGCGGTTCATGCCAAGAAAGCACCTGATGCGGAGTTCCTTGAGGACCTGGAGCTGATCCGGAAGGCTTCGAGCGACGGACGAAATTTTGTCTGGAAAGCCGTTCACTGGGCCTTGCGTCAGATCGGTAAACGCTCCGCTCAACTGCACGGCCCTGCCCTGGCTCTTGCCCTTGAACTCCAGGCCTCGGACGACAGGATTACGCGCCGGGTCGGCAAGGAAGCTGTCAAAGAGTTGGATTCAGAGAAAGTGCGCCGCCGCCTGGGCTTACTTTCACGTTAGCCCAACACTTCCAAATGGAGCCGCCGCAAACTTTGATTTCCGGGCTTCTCAATTCGGCTTATCAGACTTCCACTTCCACGGTGCCGATCGGGTTGGAGCAACAGGCCAGAATAAATCCTGCCTCAATGTCCTCATCGCTGATACCGCCGGAATGAACCATATGAACTTCGCCGGTAACCTTCCTGACTTTACATGTTCCGCAAACACCAAAAGTGCAGCCGGATGGAATGTTGAGACCGGCTTCTTTGGCAACAGCAAGGACTGTGTCTGTCTGTGAGCACCACGCTGAAACCTTGGAGTTGGCGAAGACGACTTGAGCCTGCAGATCCTCCTGCGGCACCACATCATCGAATTCGGTGAGATCATCTCTTGTCTCGGCGGGGGCCTGAAAGCTCTCCTGGTGATACCGCTCCATGTCATATCCAAGCGCATTCAGGATTTCACGGACGCTCTCCATGAAGCCATCCGGGCCACAGCAAAAGACATCACGGTCCAGATAGTCGCTGCACATGAGCCCGAGCATCAATTGATTGAACCGGCCACGATAGCCGGTCCAAACCTCGTATGGATCGCTTTGATTGACGACAAAATGCAGCTGCAACCCCGTGACCCGGCTTGCCATATATTCCAGTTTTTGCCGAAAGATCAGTTCTACCGGTCGGTGCGCGCACTGGATAAAACAAATGTCAGGGTCTTCACCCCGTTCAAAAAGCGTCTGCGCCATGGACATCACAGGCGTCACACCGGAACCGGCTGAAATGAAGAGATATTTGCCGTCCGGAACTGCTGGCAGATGAAAAAGCCCCGCCGGACCAAAAGCTTTCAGCCGCATACCTGGCCTGAGGTGATCAAGCATCCACCGCGTGCCGACACTCCCCTCCTGCGCCTTCACGGTCACGGTGATGTAAGCATTCGATACCGGCGATGAAGACAGTGTATAGGTTCTTTGAAGATGTCCCCCCGGGACAGGTAGATCCAACGTGATGAACTGACCCGCCCGATAAACGAAGCCAGCACCTGACGGAGGGCGAAACGAGAAGGTCTTCACATCGGGTGCTTCAGGCACCACCATTACACATTCAAGCAGTTCTTCGTCAGTCCAGACTGGCGTGTCGCGCACAGGCATCGAGATCATGGCATCACTCCGCCGCCACCCGGAAACGGCCAAGCAGTCCGGTTTCCAGCGACCTGGCGTACCATTCAACGAATTGTATCACGCCGCTTTCCTGAACCGGCGAATAAGGTCCAGGCTCATAAGCGGGCGACCTGATGCCTCGCTGGTTTTCTTCGATGATCTGACGGTCTTCGTTGTTTGTGTTGATCCACACTTCGGTGAGGCGATTGAGATCGTAGTCGACGCCCTCATTTGCATCCTTGTGAACCAGCCAGAATGTTGTGACTTCCGCCTCCATTGGCCCAATCGGCAGGACACGGAACATCAGGACATGATCTGACAGAAAATGGTTCCAGGTGTTCGGGTAGTGAAAGAAGAGGCATGAACCTGCATGATCGAACGGTATTGTTCCGGTCCGCCTGGAAACTGCAGGTTTTCCATCCATCGTATAGCTGACTGCGTCTCCGAGGATCGGGATGCGAACAAAACGCCACTGCTCATTTTCCGAGATGACATACCTGGACGGCAAACCGGCGTTCTCGCACCGTGAAATATGTTGCCTGGCTTCATTTGTTGTATTGGAATCATCGCCGCCAAACAGGTTTGGATCATCCGGAAATGTCCGGCAAAGAGACGGATGAGATCCCGAACAGTGATAGCATTCACGATTGTTCTCAAGCACCAGTTTCCAGTTACCCTTCTCGATGATGGAGGACTGATGGGCAACTTTCAGGTTTGTCAGATCATGTGGTCCGAGATACCTCGATGCCTGCTTTTCCAGGTCGGTCGTGTCAGGTGCTGTATCGGCAAGGCAGATGAAAATCATGCCGGAGACATCGATGCAATGAACCGTCTTGAGGCCATGGTGTTTTGGGTTGAACTCCGGGCCCATATCGCGCGCCCAGAGCAAACTGCCGTCGAGTTCATAAGTCCATTGATGATACGGGCAAACAAGCTTGGGAGCCGATCCCCTTGCGGCTGAACAAATGCGGCTGCCCCGGTGCCGGCAGGAGTTGTGAAAGGCTCTGATCGTCCCGTCCGAACCGCGCACGACAACAACGGAGTAGTCCCCTATCTGCAGCGTGACATAGTTTCCGGATTTGGGCAGTTCCGCGCTTGGTACGGCAAAAACCCATTCCTTGTGCCAGATGTTCTTCATATCCGCCTGAAAAACATCTTCGTCCGTATAGAACGCCTGCGGCAGGGAATACCCCTGCCTGCGGCTCATCAACAAAGACAGTATGTCCGCATCGCTGTACATAGTGATTGGTCCTTTCCAATCGGCATCATCGATCCGTTTTCCTGATGAAAATTAGAAGCTATTTTTGCTTTTCCCGTAGCGTAAAAACGGCACACGCTTATTCAGTTGAGACACGGTGAAAACATCGCAGCATGCGCGACTGTCATATGTCTTTCAGCAGTCGCAGCGCGTCATAGATTGCTGCATGGGTGTTTCGTGCCGAGACGGCGTCGCCGATCCTGAAAAGCGCAAATGCCCCCTCGGGATTGGCTTCAAGCGGCTGCGGGCGACCAAAGATCAAGGCTTCCTGATTGATGGCGCCAAGGTTCTTTGATTTGGGCTTGAGTTCAAAATAGAGCTCATCCATGGGCATCGTTCCATGGTTGACGACAATCTGATCAAACTCCCGCGTTTCCGTGTGCTTTGAATAGTCAGTGCCGATCACGGCGGTTATCATATTGCCAGACCTCTTCGCGGCCTTCAGACGGTATGTCACGGTGAAACGAACATCCCTGTCCTGCAGCGCTCTCAAATAGGGCACAAGGTTCATCGCCATGACATCCGGCGCAAATGACCGGTCCGGGGTCATAATTTCCACATGAGCGCCGATCTTTGCTACGATTTCGGCAGCCTGCAGCGCGGCGTGATCACCCGCGTCATCAAAGACAAGAACGCGCCGCCCCGGCTTCACGTCTCCTGCGATAATGTCCCAGGAAGAAACGACAAGGTCGTTGCCTTCGTGCAAAACGTCCGTGTGTGGCAGCCCGCCTGTTGCAACAACAACGACGTCCGGGTTTTCAGCTCGGATATCGTCTGCTTCCGCAAAAGTATTGAAACGGAAGACGACATTCCTCTTCAGGCATTGCTCCATGCGCCAGTCGATGATCGACATCATCTCCCGGCGTCGCTCTGATTGCGCGGTCAAACGAACCTGACCGCCAGCATCCGGAGCTGCTTCGAACACAATCACGTCGTGCCCGCGTTCAGCAGCCACCCTGGCTGCTTCCATTCCCGCAGGCCCTGCCCCAACGACGACGACTTTCTTTTTGTCTGTTGCAGCATCAATTTCGTGCGGCATGGTCAGTTCTCGACCTGTCGCCGCATTGTGAATGCAAAGGGCGTCGCCTGCCTGGTAGATCCGATCGAGACAATAGGTTGCTCCGACACACGGACGAATGTCTTCTTCCCGCTTTTCGGCAATTTTCTTTACTAGCAGCGGATCTGCCATATGCGCGCGGGTCATCCCGACCATGTCCAGCAAACCTTCCGAAATGGCATGGCGGGCGGTGGCGACGTCCGGGATCTTGGCAGCATGGAATGTCGGCAGACCAACCTCCTTGCGGATCATTCCAGCAAAGTCGAGGTGCGGTGCATTCGGCATGCCCTGAACTGGAATGACATCCGTCAGACCTGGATCGGTATCAATATGCCCGCGGATGACATTGAGAAAATCGATCTGACCTGTCTCTTTCAAGCGCCTGGCTATTTGCAGGCCTTCTTCAGCAGACAAGCCTCCTTCCAGATCTTCGTCCGCCGTAAATCGCATCCCGACGATGAAGTCTGTTCCAACGCGTTCGCGGACAGCGTTTATCACTTCCAGCGAGAAACGCATCCTGTTGTCCAGAGAACCACCGTATGGACCGTCGAGCGTATTGGTTGCAGGAGACCAGAACTGGTCCATAAGATGGCCATAAGCCTGCAATTCAATCCCGTCCATCCCACCGGCCCGCATGCGCTCGGCAGCATCGGCATAGTCCTGGATGATCCTTTGAATGTCCCAATCCTCGACCTGTTTCGGGAACGCCCGGTGCGCTGCTTCCCTTTCATGACCGGCGGAGACCGCAGGCAACCAGTCGCCCTTGTTCCAGTGGGTGCGCCGACCAAGATGGGTCAGCTGGATCATCACCGCACAGCCATGATCATGACATGCGTCGGTCAGCCGCTTTACCCAGGGAACGACTTCGTCCTTGTAGGCAAGGATATTGTTGAACACCGGGGGCGAATTGCGTGAGACCGCCGCCGAGCCAGCTGTCATGGTCATCGCGACACCGGCTTTCGCACGCAGTTCGTGGTAAGCGCGATACCGGTCCTTTGGCATTCCGTCTTCAGGATACGCCGGCTCGTGCGATGTGATCATGATCCGATTTTTCAGCGTCAGGTTTTTGAGCCGATAAGGCTGTAACAGCGGATCTTTGGACATCAGCCTTCCTCTCAAGCGCATCAATCAGCGTTTGCAAAAGCGAGACTAATTGCGGGTGACCGCATGTGAAAAGACGTAAAAACGACATCTATGTCGTTTTTGAAAACATAGGTGTCAATTTTATTTGGCAGGACGATCTGTCACTGCTATCGAGAAAGAACAATGGAACACTTGATTGAAAAAACATCCGGCTGGCGCGGCAGCAGGGCGATCTGGATCGATGCTGCTTATCATGCGTTGCTTGAACAGGGGATCGATGGCGTAAAGGTCATGCCTCTTGCTGACCGCCTGAAGTTGTCTCGCACCAGTTTTTACGGTCACTTCTCGGACCGAAATGAGTTGCTGGGCGCATTGATCACGCTTTGGCAATCAAAGAACACCGGCAACCTGATCGAGCGAACAGAAGCCTATGCAGAAACAATCAATGAAGCCGTCTTCAATGTCTTCGATCTTTGGCTGATACCGGATCTTTTCGATTCAAGACTTGAGTTTGCGGTTCGGAACTGGGCTCACGTTGACGCCGTCCTGGCCAGGCAACTTGAGGAAGCTGACCAGATCCGGGTGGAAGCACTTCAAGCCATGTTTGAGCGGTACGGCTTTGACACTCTTTATGCGAACATTCGGGCCAATACCGTTTATCAGACCCAGATCGGCTACATCTCGATGATGAAAGACAGACCGTCCGAGCCGTTTCTACCGCGTCTCGAACGCATGCCTTATTATGCCGAGATTTTCAGCGGACAGCACGTAACCGAAGCAGAGTGTTCTCGTTTTTTCGCAAGGCACTCGTCCGGGCACCATGCGACTGGTGCAATACCAGCCTAATTGTCCGCGCGCGGCTTTTCAGCCGCAACATAGGCCAAAGGCAATGCCGTCGTATTCTTGATCTGCTCCATCGCGAACGTTGTCGAAACGTCCGATATCTCGATCTTGGCAATCAGTTTCTTGTAAAAAGCGTCATAGGCTTCAATGTCCGGAACGGCCACCCGCAGGAGGTAGTCCACCTGCCCGGCCATACGGTAAAATTCCACGACTTCCGGAAATTCCTGGATCACATCGGCAAACTTCTTCAGCCAGTCCTCAGAATGCTGGCTCGTCGTTATGGCGACAAACGCGGTTACCTTGGCGTTGACTTTCGTCGGATCAAGCAAGGCGACACGGCCGGTGATGACACCATCTTCTTCCATCTTCTGGATGCGCCGCCAGCAAGGTGTAGTCGACAAGCCGACACGGCGGCCGATTTCGGCAACCGGCACGGTACAGTCTTCCTGCAGGATTGAAAGAATACGGCGGTCAATGCGGTCAATCATTGTTTTTCGTTTCGTCTAGCTGCGGCGCGTTGCTCAGATCTTGGGAAATGATTTCAATTCCAAGCCAATCCTCGTAACGGAATTTCAACATGAATGTCAAATCCGCTCTTTTTGAGAAAAAAATTCGAAATTGCGACCAAGCCCTTTAATGGGATGTGAGGCGTGCGACTTCGCTTTGCAGAACTGGCACCAGATCCTTATCGAACCAGGGATTTTTCTTGAGCCACGCGTTGTTGCGCCAGGACGGATGTGGCAAGGGCAACACTTTTGGCTGGTCCTGCTCCGGTAGTTCCTCAAAATAGGACTGCCATCTGGAAACGGTATCAGTAAGCGTTTTTCCGCGGCGGGCACCCAGATGGTAAGCCTGCGCATATTGCCCAATTACCAGAACAAGCTCCAGCTGAGGCATCGCTGCAAACAACTGATCATGCCAGGTTTTCCGGCATTCGTTGCGCGGCGGTAAGTCGCCTCCTTTTGCATCAAGACCGGGAAAACAAAATCCCATTGGAATGATGGCAAGCCGGTCTGCGTCATAAAACACATCCTCCCCGATCCCCATCCAGTTTCTGAGACGATCCCCCGATGGATCCGTGAATGGTCTGCCGCTTTTGTGAACTCTGGTTCCAGGAGCCTGACCGCAAATACAAAGCCTTGCAGAAGAAGACACTTGAAGGACCGGTCGCGGCGTGTGTGGCAGCGCAGATTTCTCTGGATTTTCAATGCATATGCGGCATGCACGAATGTCGGCCTCAATGGACTTCAGGCTTTCGGAAATCTTCTTTTCAGACAATGAGTTGCACCTTGGCACAGCCGGTTAACACTTCTCTTACCACGCTCCTGAGGACGATCTTAAGGAATGGTGAGTCACCTTCAATAAACACGCAGTATCCAAATAACCAAATCAAAACCGTGCGGGCGGCAAATGGGCATCCTTGCGCCAGAAACCGGCGACGAAAAAGTCACCATCAACCAGCAGCGAGCGAAACGTCGCCGCGAGCTGGCGCGCACAATGAACAATGTCCGCAGCAAACTGGGCACACCAACCGGTCTGCACACAACTTTCGACCTTGAACGGCAGCATCTCTTTGCCGATACGCGCATCAATGCCGCCTATGCGGTTCCGCTACTGGCGCTCATCGTTGCCGCGATCTCGATTCTATGGGTTGAACCGGTCTCGATTGGCGCATGGTTTGCCGTTGTCCTTTGCACTCATCTTTTAATGGTCGTTACCAGCCATTCCTACGAAAGAGCGCCGTCGGACCAGAAGGTGCGCACTATCTGGCGTCGCCGTTTCACCATCGGCGAACTCATTTATGGCTGTAGCTGGGCTCTTTTCTTTATTCTACCGCTCAAGAACGATGCCGGCGAAGGCTTCGTCATCTTTCAGTTCGCAGCTCTCTTGATCGTCGTGGCCATGAACACCATGCAGGCCGCAACGCTGCCGAAATGTCTTTTGGTGAGCACCATGCCGATCACGCTGGTGGTCACGATCAGCTTTCTGCAAAAAGTCGATCCAATCCACTATACGCTGGCTGCAATGGCCATCGGAGCTCAGGGGTTCTTTCTCATCCTTGGCAACCAGCTCTTGAAAAACGCCAATACGATGCTGGAGTATCGCGCCGACAAGGATCACCTGATTGCGGAACTTGAAACAGCCAATGCGATGTCAGACGAAGCGCGGCGCCGCGCAGAGGCAGCCAACATGGCCAAGTCACGCTTCCTGGCAACGATGAGCCATGAGTTGCGCACACCGCTCAATGCGATCCTAGGATTTTCGGAAATCATGAAGGATGAAGTGCTGGGCGTGATGCACAACAAGACCTATCGGTCCTATTCAGAGGATATTCACGGGTCCGGTCAGCACCTGCTCAACCTGATCAATGAAATTCTGGATCTGTCACGCATCGAAGCCGGACGGCATGAATTGCACGAGGCACCTTTGTTGCTCGACGACGTCGTTGAAGAGTGCGGCACAATGATGAAAGTGCGCGCCAAGGCGAAATCGATCTCGATTTATCATACGCACGAACCAAACCTGCCAACCGTATGGGCAGACGAACGTGCGCTGCGCCAGGTGGTACTCAACCTACTCTCCAATGCCCTTAAATTCACTCCGGTTGGCGGAGAAGTCAGGATCATGGTCGGTCCGACATCAGAGGGCGGTCAATACGTTTCCATCAAGGACAGTGGACCTGGAATTCCTGAAGATGAAATCCCGACCGTTCTAGAGGCATTTGGCCAGGGGTCTCATGCCATCAAGAGTGCTGAACCGGGGACCGGACTTGGATTGTCGATAGTACAAGCGCTTATCGGCATGCATGACGGCAAGTTTTCTCTGAAATCGAACCCTGGAAACGGCACCGAGGTTACCGTCACACTGCCGCGCACCCGCATCATGAACTATTCGCCGGAAGTTCAGTGGGCACCGAGGAACGAAAAGGACAATGACGCCAAGTCGGCCTGAGACTGCCCAGAACCGCGTCAGCTTTCTTCGTCGTCCGATTTTTCCGAAACGCCAGCATCCGCGAATGTTGCCATGCCGGAATGCATTTCTGCGGCAGCCTTTGCAATACCGGCAGCAAGCGCTGCGCCCGAGCCTTCACCAAGCCGCATTCCAAAATCAAACAGGGCTTCCTTGCCCATGTGTTCAAGGGTCTTGGCATGCGCCTGCTCTGCGGAAAGATGAGCGAACAGGCAGTGATCAAGCCCGTCGGGGTCCATTGCATAAACAACGGCTGCTGCCGCAGTCGTGACAAATCCATCGACGATGACGGGCACTCTTTGCAAGCGAGCAGCGATGATCAATCCGGCCATTGCCGCGATCTCCCGACCACCGACTTTGCGCAAGACTTCCAGCGGGTCTTTCTCGCCGCCAAGGCGGGCAACAGCTTTCTCAACAGCGTCACGTTTGCGCTTCAGGCCTTCATCATCAACACCGGTGCCGCGCCCGATCCAATCCTCTGCCTTTCCGCCGAAGAGTCCATTGATGACCGCAGCTGCAACCGTCGTGTTGCCGATCCCCATTTCACCAAGACAAATCAGGTCAATACCACCGGCAAGCGCTTCCATGCCGTAGGCCATGGTCGCGGCGCAGTTGGCTTCATCGAGGGCATCTTCCTGTGTGATGCTTGGCGTTGGCATGTCGACGGCAAGGTCAAACACTTTCAATCCGACATCATATGCGCGGCAGATCTGATTGATCGCGGCACCACCGGCGGCAAAGTTCTCCACCATTTGCCGGTTGACCGCGCTTGGAAATGCGGACACCCCTTCATCGGCAACACCATGAGCCGTGGCGAAAATCGCAACAAGAGGACGCGTCACCTTGGGCGGCGCATTGCCGGACCAAGCTGCCAGCCACTCTGCAATCTCTTCAAGTTGACCGAGCGAGCCGGCAGGCTTGGTCAGTTGTGCGTCCCGCTCCTTGACCTTGCGAACCGCTTCATCATCCGGTCCAGGCATGGATTTCACCAGATTGCGGATGTCATCAAAGGGAAGCGCGGTCTCGGAAAGGGACATGGATTTCAGGTTCCGGTTCTCAGGCCGGATCATGCCAGCCACTTGGTCTCGCTAAGGCGCTGATCTATAACGGCGCACACGCAAAACTCAAGCACAGGACCGGCCTGATGAGCCCTGAAACCGACCAACCTGCTGATTCAGGTGCAAAAACCGGAACCAACAAAACCCGGGATCACTTCAATCGGCTCACCAAGGGTTTCCCGGCACTGATGGCTGACACCGCGGCCTGCATTCGATTCTTTTCTCGTTTACCCCTTCCAAAGGTCAACGCTCAAGACAATCCGGCAGCAGCGCCAGACTTTGCAAGGATCAGCCGGGCTGCGCCCATTGCCGGCATGGCCGTTGCCTTGCCTGCCGCCGGACTTGGTATGCTTCTGGGCTATACGGCGCTTCCGGTTCTTGCCATTGCGGCTCTGATTGTCGTCATGCTGGCTGTGACCACGGGTGCGCTTCACGAAGATGGTCTCAGCGATGTTGCGGACGGCTTTTTTGGGGGTTCGACCCCTCCAAAGCGGCTGGAAATCATGAAAGACAGCCGCATCGGCGCTTTCGGGGCATTGGCTCTGGTGCTGTCCGTCGTCTTGAAGATCGCGCTGCTTGCCGAACTTTGGCAGCGCTTCGACCCTGCGGATGCTGCCTTGCTTCTGCTTGGCGGAGAAGCGGCCAGTCGCGCTTTCATTGTCTGGCAGTGGCAACAACACCCCCTCGCCCGTCCAGACGGTCTGGCAGCCCGGTTCGGAAAACCCGACAAAACTTGTGTCCGGCAGGCGTTCTTGTTCACCGTTCCATTCCTGCTGCCCGCAGCCTTCCTGCTCTCGTTACCGGGCTTCCTGCTGGCCTGTCTGCTACCGGCGGCCCTGGCATTTGGCATTGGTCAACTCGCAGACCAGAAGATTGGTGGTGTTTCAGGCGATATTCTGGGCGCAATTCAGCAAATTTGTGCACTTGGTTTTTTGCTTGGGATGCTTATGGTGCCCTGAGTTACTGAGTAAAGGCTGCCAAACAGATGACCGCCACTTTTCCGCGAGATCCGTTCTTCAAGCACCAGGCAGCATGCCTCAAGGCTTTCGCGATTGTTTTTTTGTGTCTCGGTCTCGGTGCCTGCGGCGGACGGCCTGACCTTGGCGCTTTGGCGCTGAACGACGCGCCCGCGCCGGGTGCAGAGGTCACCGACATCATGATCGTCACGACCCGCGACAAGGATGCGACCCCGGACACCTATTTCGGCGGTGAACGCGGACAGGCAATCGGCTATGCCGAAGCCTCCATTTCCGTTCCTCCGGATCATGAGCCGGGACAGATTGAATGGCCAAACAGTTTTCCCGGAGATCCAGAAAAGAACTTTGTCACCCGCAAGGCAGGCTATATCGCTGACAAGGCCTCCTTCACGAACGAGATCAACCGCAGACTGGCCTCAAAACCACGTGACGAACGAGAAATTTTTGTCTTCATTCACGGCTACAATACCCGCTTTCCCGAAGCCCTCTACCGGTTCACGCAGATCATTCATGATTCTGAGTTTGCAGGCGTACCGGTTCTGTTCACATGGGCTTCGCGAGGTAAGGTTCAGGACTATGTCTATGACCTGAACAGCGCTGCGATTGCGCGGCAAGCGCTGGAACAAACACTTATTCAGTTGTCAAACACACGCGCAGAGAAGATCACCATTCTCGCGCACTCCATGGGTAACTGGCTGTTGATGGAAACAGCGGTGCAGGCGTCTGTTAGCGACCGGCGCAAAATGACGCGCAAGATTGACGAGGTCATACTTGCAGCACCCGATATCGACATCGACCTCTTCAAGGCACAACTGAAAAAACTCGGCCGCCCGCCGAAACCATATATCGTCATTGTTTCTCGTGACGACCGGGCCTTGCGCCTTTCACGGGCCATTGCCGGTGGCAAAGAGCGAGTTGGCGCTTATTCCGATGACAAAGAGCTAACCGAACTTGGAGCCGTCGTCGTGGATCTAACGGAATTGGATGCCCAGGACGGGTCGCATCACTCGAAATTCGCTCAGTTGGCGCAGTTTCAACCGCAATTGCGCAAAACCCTCGGACAATCGAGCTTGACCAGGTCGGTAAACCGTGGAAACGCGGGGACGGTTGGCGATGATCTGGGCAATTTGGTGGGCAATACAATTGCGCTCCCCGTGCGCATCATTGCCGCCCCGTTCAATTATGCCGGTGGTGGAACTTGATGGTTCATTGCAATTGATTGAGGCCTGACGTCTTGGCAAAGCCATATTCCAGCGCCATATGCGCCACATGAATTCGCCATGTATAAAAATCTGCCAGATCGACCGAAACAGCGGCCTTTGCACGGGGTGCTGGCGTTCGCTCGACGAAATTGCCGGCTGGTCGAGCTATAGCGAAGAAACCCGCTCCCAGATCATGTCCGGGCTGGATAGCCGCAGGGTCGCACACGAAACGCGTGGTGGCGGCATTTCCGGAGCTCGCTGATGGGTGGCCCCAAGCAACTGCGCGGCCTCATCGTTGCCGTCCTGATCGTGGTCATGGGCATCGCCGTTTTCTACGCCGTATTCGGTGATCCGACAGATCCGGCAAACGCCAACTTCGATGACAGAGGCCCGCGCGTCGTGGCCTTGTCGGCACTGGCGTTTGTTTTCATCGCCAGCTTCATTTTCGGCCAACCGAAAGTGCGGGAAATCATCCAGGGAACACTGTTCTGGGGCGGACTTTGCGCTCTTCTTGTGATCGGCTACACGTTTCGCACCGATCTTGTGCAGGCAGGCTACCGGGTGCTGGGTGCCTTGTCGCCGGGCCTTGCTGTCAGCCAACCTGATGGGTCGCTCCTGATTGTGCGCGATGCCGGGGGCCATTTTGTCCTTGATGGCCGTGTCAACGGTACACGGACCAGTTTCCTGCTTGATACCGGCGCCAGCGCAGTTGTTCTGAGCTATCAGGACGCCCTCCGCGCCGGCTTTGAGGATCGGGACCTTTCTTTCACAGTCCCGGTTTCAACGGCCAATGGAAGAACTCTGGTCGCGCCCGTGCGGATCGAAAGCCTGACCATCGGCGATCATACCTTGCGCAATGTTCGTGCGTTCGTCGGAAGACAAGGCAATCTAGAAGCAAGCCTTTTTGGAATGACGGCACTGGACCGGCTGAGAAGCTGGCGGATCGAAGGCGACCGCCTGATCATGACCCCTTGAAGCAGCGCTATTCGGCAGCCTCGGCGTCATAGTCCGTCGGACTGACGGCAGCCAGAGCCTTCTCGACAACTTCGAGCCCTGCCCCCGGTTTGATCGCCTCGACAGTCAAAATGCGCCGCCAAGACCGTGCGCCTGGTCGTCCGTGAAAAAGCCCCAACATGTGACGGGTCATGTGAGCGAGTTTGACACCCTTGCCAAGCTGGACTTCAAGATAGGTCATATGCGCCCGCACAGCATCCCAGGGTGAAACATCACCCTCCTGGCTGCCATAGAGCCTGCGGTCGACCTCGCCGAGGAGTTGAGGCGTGTGATAGGCAGCGCGCCCGTACATCAGGCCATCAAGATCTTCCAGAAAGGGCTCGGCCTGATCGAGCGTTTCAAGACCGCCATTCAGGCCAATGAACCGCTCAGGCATTCGCTTCTTCAAACGAACGACACGGTCATAGTCGAGCGGTGGAATGTCCCGGTTTTCCTTGGGGCTGAGACCTTGAAGCCATGCCTTTCGGGCATGCACCCAGAGCGCATCCGCTCCGGCTGCAAAGACTTTGTCGGCCATGTCATCAAGCGCTCTCTCAGTGTCCTGGTCATCAACACCCAGTCGGCACTTGACCGTCACCGGTATATCGACCGCGTCTTTCATTGCCGACACGCACTTGGCGACCAGGTCCGGCTCCTGCATCAAACAAGCACCGAAGCGGCCGGACTGTACCCGGTCGGATGGACAACCGACATTGATATTGACCTCGTCATACCCGAAGTCGGCCACAATTTTCGCAGCCTTTGCCATTTCATCCGGATCTGATCCGCCCAGTTGGCAGGCAATCGGGTGTTCAATCTCGGAAAAGCCAATCAGATGCTGCCGGTCCCCATGGATCACGGCACCGGTCGTCACCATTTCAGTATAGAGCAAGCCACGCGCGGTCAGCTGCCGGTGAAATGCACGGCAGTGCCGATCCGTCCATTCCATCATGGGTGCGACGGAGAAACGGTGCTGATCAGTCTTTGCAGCGTCCGCATCATAGCCTTTGATTTTATTCATTTTTCAAAACCTACAACGACAACCAGCGCTTCGTCAGAGCACAGTCATCCGCGTCCTTCATGACCGTTGCCAGCAAACGAATATCATCCGCTGGATCAATCCCAAGCATGTGCTCTCGCTTCGAATGAGTTGCATATATCAAGACTCATCCAATGCGGAAAGGTGCGATCTGAGGTCTGTCAGCGCTGCAATACTTGACCACGTCCCGGCTAGCATTCCGAGACAGGGCGGCTAGGTCGTTCGGATTTCAAGCCACAAACCAGGTCAGGAGATTTTGGCTCCGGGTCCCTTTTACTTGATCCGTTACTCCGGCCAAAGCGCTGTACCGGGGTGAAATTGCGACCAGGCGAACCAGAAGGCCTGGTGACTGCCGAGATCGGAGCCATCGGCGTCTTGTGCGCGGATGCCTCCGGCGTCCAGTTTGAGACGCACGTTTTCAAATGCGATTTCTTCTCCGCTTTGAAGCGCGGCCATCGCCTTGCTGCGCTGAAATGCAACCGGTTTGCCTGAAGCAGTCAACGCGCCGATGATGTCCTCGTGAACGGGCAAGCGCGGATCGATGTCACCGATGGGGAAAATCGGACCATTTGCGTCGCGGGTATTGCGGAAATCCGGATCACGGCCGAGGGCGTAACGCTCTTTCAGCACCGTGGTGTCGGGATGCTCCTTCTTCCACCGGCCCCAGTCGGTCGTCACCACTGTTGCCTGCTCCAGTTTCAGGTTCTTCTCAGAAAGCGGGCCTGTCACCGCGTGGCCAAGAAATGTGTCAAAGACGGAATAAGTGTTGAGGTCGTACATCACTTTGTTGGACCGGATCAGAAGACCTGAAGTGCGCAGGATCGGACGGTCAATGCCTTCCGGCATGCGATCCGTGAAGTATGCCTGGGCCGCTCCGCACAAGGTGCAATAGGGAATGCCCAGATCACGACCACCAAGCGTGTCGTTGACCATTTCGCGCACTTCCATGATCTGGCGCGGGTAAGCACGAGATTCGCCATTCACTGTAATTCCGAAAACGATATCGTCGTCTTTCAGCCAGCTTGCTTCTTGAGCGCTGATCACTTCCGGATTGTCGGCCGCCGGTATGCAATTGCACAACTCATCGGTTTTGTCGTGCGGACGATTGTCAATCAGAACACCGCCCCAGGACACCATTCGCCAGTCTATATCGCCTTCAATGAATATCTTGTCCAAGCCCGGGATGATGCTCGTGAAAATTTCGCGTTTGACCTGCAGATAGCCGGGTGGCGCTGGAATGTCCCATGCAATGAGATGATCCGTCAGGACGCCCCAGGCGTTTTGCTTTCGCAGGTCCTTGCCCAAAAGATCGGAAGCCGCTGTTGAGAGAGCCACATTCAGCTGAGGCGACGTGATGAAACGCATCAGATCACTAATGATCCAGGCAATGCGCGGGTCCTTCGACGCGGCAATTTCCGACAAGGCGACCACCTGGTCCCTGCCCCAAGCTGATTGCGTGACACTGTCGATGAACGCTGAACGGATTGCCGTTTGAAGGTCTTCCGAAAGCGGGCCATCCGGCACCGACGGGCGTTCACCATAGGTCTCAATCACATAGTCTGGCAGCTTGCCGTCGTCTTGAGCGCGCAAGTCGTCGATACAGAAAAGACAAAGCAGCGCAGTCACGAAAGCTGCAAGTTTCAAACGGGACCGTAAGCTGATTGCCACTGCCATTCTGACGCCTTTCCAAGGTTGCCCATGCCATCAGTGCTTCCGCACGCGATGGGTCTTTCAACGCATGAGACACGGTAGAGCGCTGTTGCAGTGACCTGCCAATCACAAACTCATTAGCGAGCTGTGAGCTTCCAACGTTTGTCAGGCCTTGTGTTTGACTTCGTTGCAGTTTCAAAGGTCCGATCAAACCGAAGTGATTGGTCGCCAATGTTTCTTGTCGCTATCCATTTTCCATGCGCACGGCCTTTCTGATCGCTTTACTGACAATGCTGGTGTTGCCCGCTGGTGCTGGGGAACACGGAAGCTTTTTCGGGACCTGGGGAACTGAAAAACAATGCGCGCGGGTACCACTAAAGCCCGGCGGAACTATGCTCTCAGAACCCTTTGAGATCGGACCTGAGTGGCTCAGACAGGGCCAATTGTGGTGCATGCTCAGCTGGGGACCGGTTGAAAGGCGTGAAAACGGGCTCTTTTCAGCAGCCCATGCGCGTTGCGGAGAAGACAGCGTTCGTCAGTATTTTCTGGGCGTGAAACTGGAACAGGACGAACTCACACTCCGGTGGGATTTTCCGGTCAAGAACGGCCCATTGAGACGTTGCCGGGTGCAATAGTGGACTGCGCCTAACCACTTAAAAAGTCGACGACCTGTCTGGGACAAAGCACGCATGCTCTCGCTTGCCGGAATGGAACTCACATCCATCTCAGACAGAGGAAATCTCAGACGTTCCCCGGGGGCTACAGGTCGAAACTCCAACTAGTTCGTTATCCGCTCCAGCGTGATTGTGTTTTCCAAACGCGCCCTGATGTCTTTCCTGATGACATCGGAAATCTCGTCGCAGTTTGCGACGCGTCTGCCGTATGTGATGACGACCTCTGCGTTTCCATCATCAGACGTCAGCAAGTGTTGTGTCAGCAAGAAAGGTAGCCGGAGCTCAAAACCATTGTCTTTGACAAAATTCGCTTCCGGATTGTTGGCCAATGCCGCTTCGGCCTCTTCTGGAACGCACTGCTCTCTGAATGCAACAGAGACATCGTCAATCATCACCTGATCGAGATGACCATAATCCAGAATGCCGGTTGGTTCCTCGAGCGTTTCAGCATGGATGAGGATAATGTCCGAGCCTTTTGAAAAGGCTGTGAAGGAAACCTTGAACATCCGCCCATTGCTCTCCTGACGATGATGCAATTCCCCAAGCGGTACGACGCTTTCGCCGATGACGATCCGGTAAGCTGCCTGATGTGTCGTCGTGACGGTGTTGGAGTTTCGATCAAGATAGTCATGGAACGCAGCGCTTGGCCCAGTTGAATAGAGAAACGCGGCAAGGAGCGTCAGTCCTCTTGGCAGCATGCTTGTCCTCCGATTGTGCTTGCCTCAACGGCCAGATCTATTTCCTTTGCCTTACCAATTGCAGCAGCAACGTCCTCAAAGACATCGAGAGATAGCCCATCAAGCGTCTCCGGCAGCGAGCGCTTCCAGAACGTTGACGTAGCTGTCAGCGAAGGCATGCGCGGTTTCACCCGTCTGTAAAGGTTCCGAGTAGCCGAAGGACAAACATACCCCGGCCGCTGTCGAGACAATGGCAACCAGCACCGGATGGATGCCATGGTTCTGCGAAGGCATTAACAGAACTTCGGAATACCCCACCGCTCGACCGGAAAGCCTTTCAAGGTCGCCTACATCGGTAACGCAAATCCCGCCAACAAAGGCAGTGTTTGCCGCCGACATCTGGTCGACCGTTGCCAGAGTGACAGCAAGAGGCACGTCTGCATCCATCAACAGGGACGGTGGACGATGCTCCGTGAACTGGGTCTGCAGAGCGCGAGCAATCTCAAGTGTATCTGCTTCACGATATTCCGGTCCCAGGAGCAGTGTGATACCGGCTACATATTCCCCGACTGCATCATGCGAAATGGCGGGGAGGCAATCGTCGCGAACATCTGTCGGGGCAACGATGCCGGTCCAACCCGTCCCCCCTGGCAAAACTGACGCCGCCTTGACTGCCGCGGCGCCAAAAGCCGAAGCAAGATGCAATCCGTTTTGTTTCAGACAGGCATGAAGCGCACTCAAGGTCTCAGGCCTCAGGATACGTAAAAAGCCATATGGTACGCGTTGGCTGCTGTCGGCCGGTTGGTTGACGGGCCAATTGGTTTCTTTCGGCCAGGACGAGAGTATTGATCGATCCCCGGAAAAACCTCTTGCGGCGAGCCCTTCTTCCACTGGCGCAGTCATCGGCAACGTTGACGTCTGCCAGGTTTCCGGTTCCTGCAGCAGGTGGTCAAGGTCATTGAGAATGACCAGCGCCGAGCGTCCGTCGATCCCGCCGTGATTGGTCACCAATGCAATCCAGGTAACCTCATCGTTTTGGCCGGTCACCAGATAGGCACGCCAGGATACGTTTGAAATGTCCAGGACCTGTTTGGCAATTTCGGTATAGAACGCTTCGACGTCAAACGCTTCTCCTGCGGGGTGAACCGCTATCTCAGTTTTTTCAAATGGAACGTCCACAACCCAGTCCCGGGAAGTTTGCCCTTCTATTCGAGCGCGCATCATAGGGTGACGGTTGTGGATCTGTCTCAGCGCCGATCGAAGTCTTGAAACAGTTGGCGGGACGTCAAACTTCGCCATCGCAACCAGCTGTATTCCGCCATTGCTTCGGCGTATGAGTTCAGAAAATAGAGTTTCTTGAGGTCCGAGGGATCGTTTCAATGAAGACACTCTGTGTTGCAGGTTTCCATTGAAAGTTAGGTTGTGCTGACCGTTTTCACAACAGCACGCCCAGATTCATTGCGACCCCGCAAGACCTCACCAAACGCTCAAGCAGATCTCGGTGAGAGGCTGAATTCGCGCAAAGCCGACAATCGATTTCTCAGCCTTGAGCGTTCGATATCGCAGAACCCGCTCCCTTAGAGCGGGTTCTGAAGCAGATCAGACGATCGCAAAATCGTCCGGCTGAAGGATAGTTCCGTCGGCAAAAACGAACTGGTCGAGATGCGCGCCCTGGTCATTGATCGTGATTTCACCTGGACTATCATCCCATGACAGGACCATGTTGTTGTCGCTGTCGCGCGAGGCATCAATGTCGGAGCGATTGAGATCTTTGAAGACCAGCTTGTCCGCGCCATTTCCCACCAATTCGACGATCTCTATTTTTCCGCCTTTGGATGTGACGACATAGGTGTCATTGCCGGAGCCACCGATAAGCTTCTGCAAGCCTCCTGCGGACGCTCCTGGCTCCAGTGTATCGTTGCCAGAACCACCTTTGAGGGTATCGTTTCCGGCATTGCCCTTGAGAATATCATTGCCACCACCGCCGTTCAGGAAATAGGCAACCTTGGCATCATCACCAACAACGCGGTCATCCTTGTCTGCGCCCTGAAATCTCTCAAAGCCGTATTTGGAGAGGGCTGCCGTGTTGAATTTCGATCCGGCCTCAACGACAAGCGTGTCGATGCCTGCGCCGCCGATGTCTCTTGGCGTGCCGTTGTCCCAGAACTTGTCGCCGCTGCCATAGAAGATGATGTCGTTTCCGGCACCACCTGCGACATCATCACGACCTGTGCCGCCTCTGATGTAATCATTGCCGGAATTTCCGCGGAGTATGTCGTTTCCAGCTCCACCGACAAGCCGATAATCGACATCGCTCTCGTTGCCGATGACGCGATCATTCTTCTCCGCGCCTACAAACCTTTCAAAACCATACCAGGACAGGCCTGAAGTGTTGAAAACCGAGCCCTTGTTGACGATCAACGTGTCGATGCCTGCGCCGCCAATGTCCTTCGGAACCCCATTCGTCCAAAAGTCATCGCCGTTGGTATAGTAGATTGTGTCGTTGCCGTTGGTTCCGACCGGAGGCGGTGTGGTGCTCCCGCCGCCTTCCGATCCGTCCTTGACGTCCAGCTTGACGTTCTTGCCCGAGATCGAGACAGTCTTTTCAATGGTACCGTCGATGCCGGAACCAGTAAACTTGGCTGTGTAGGAACCATCTGCCAATGCAATACTGTATCCACCGCCGGGATCTGTGGCTCGAGAGGCGACAGTTGCACCAGAGGAGTTGACAATCGTGACCGTAACGGAACCGAGCCCCTCACCCAGATCATAGGACTTGTCGCTGTCAGCATCATCAAAGACAACGCCCGTCACATAGTTTTTCTCTGTCCCAGCAAAGTTTTGTGTGGCGTAGCTGGTAGAATGGTCTGGCGAGTTCGGGTGGCCACCAATGGCATCACCAACACCGAGCACTGAATAATTCGCGCTCAGAATGTTGGCTCTATGGCCAGATGAATTCATCCAGCCTTCATGCATGTCCTCAATGATCTTTTGAGGCACATACTCGCCGGATATCGGCTTGGATTGATTAAAGGGATTGTAGGCGATGTTTTCGCCCATTGGATACTCGGTCCAGCCTTCAGCTTTCATCCTGTCCCATGGCTGGGATCCGCCTGCGCCCGTATGATCAAGAACGCGACCGGATGCCATCCAGTCGGAATGCTTTTGAGCTGCCGAATTAAGCTGTGCTTCGGATGCAAGTGGCTCGAGGCCTGCTGCCAGGCGTTCCTTGTTCACGAGTTCCAAAATCAGCTGTTCGCTCGAACTCAGTTTGTTCACCGGATTGTCGGCCATGATCTACCCTTTCCCGTTTCACGTAACGGGCCGCAGGCTCATGGCGAATTCTGGCAAAACAACCGCGGGATTGCGGAAGGTTTGGGCAATGCTGTGTCAGAAAAAATATCTCGCACAGCGTGTAGTTGGTGTTGTCAATGAAGATTGTCGACAGAACTGGATTGGTTGGCGGATTTCTGCCCTTCATTGGTGTACCAAAAGTCGGCAGTCGACCGAAACACCAGCCTGAAAAACGCTCAAGCAAGCCTACAATTTAAGCAGGTTGCATAGATCAAAGAAGTTCGATTTTTCATTGAATTTCCAATTATTTACGCGTTTCTAGCCTGAACAGAACAGGTCTGATTGTCTTCGCGACCTCTGTTGAACGGACGCTTCATGCGCAAAGTGGCCTTGTCGTGGTTTATTGCCGGTGATTAGGTGCTTGCTCAGTCTGAGGGCAGCCCATGTCAACGGTCACAACACACTCCCAATCGCAAGTCAGCACCGGCATCTTGATGATGAGTGTCGGGGTTGCAAGTCTCTGTGTCAGCGACGCAATCGCGAAGGCCTTGACGGCGGATTATTCCCCAATCCAGATCATTTTCATCCGAAACATCATTGCACTTCCCTTTGCGGCACTCATCGCCCTACAGCTGGGCGGTCGCTCCGCGCTTGTGTCTCACCGGCCGATGGCTCATCTGTTGCGAGGCGTCCTCTGGCTCCTTGCTGCCGGGCTCTTTTTCACCAGCTTCATCTACCTTGGCCTTGCCGAAGCCACGACGCTCATATTTGCCATGCCAGTATTTGTGACAGCAATTTCGGCATTGCTTCTCAAGGAGCAAGTCGGCTGGCGCCGATGGACAGCGGTTCTTGCAGGGTTTTTAGGCGTCCTGGTGGTCATCAGGCCAGGTTTCGGAACGTTTCAGGCAGCGTCGTTGCTGCCTCTTACTACCGCGTTCTTCTATGCCTTGCTGATGCTGAGCGCTCGCTGGGTTGATCCGCGCGAAAGCGTCTGGACGCTTATGCTTTATCTTGTTGGTGCAGGTGCGCTCCTGAGTGCACTGCTTCTGCCATTTGTGTGGGTACCACCGCGTCTTGAGGATATCTGGTTGTTCCTGGGCATCGCATTGTTCGGCACAGCCGGCATCACGTTGATGACACAAGCCTTCCGGTTCGCGCCGGCAGCGGTCGTTGCGCCGTTTGATTACACAGCCCTTCTTTGGGCAACGCTGCTCGGATGGTTGCTCTGGGAGGAGATACCTGATGTTGCGACATATGTTGGCGCTGTCATCATCATTGCCAGCGGCATTTATATCGTGTTGCGCGAGCGGCAACAGGAAGCATAACCTGAACTGTTGCTAGTGAAACTATCCAGGCACAAACAGACAGGGACGATCTATTGACCGTCCCTGTCTGTGTTGTTCTTTGCCAATATGGATCAGATAAAATCCGTATCCGGAACAGAGACCTGAACCGCATTCGAGCCGTGTGCAAGTGCAGTTGTCAGGTCAGAGGCTACAGCCTCACCTTCAGCGCCCCCGAAGG
This sequence comes from Labrenzia sp. THAF82, assembly GCF_009363435.1. Lineage (GTDB taxonomy): Bacteria > Pseudomonadota > Alphaproteobacteria > Rhizobiales > Stappiaceae > Roseibium > Roseibium porphyridii. The sequence continues at coordinate 4,027,164 of NZ_CP045354.1, forward strand.
AACCGAGAGTGTCGGCAGCTCCGTCAAGGAGGTTCATAATGTCCGCAGATGCAAACATCTCAGAGCCGATGGAGACACTGTCAGCACTCACGGCAACACCATCGTCCAAGTCCGGCTGGTCATAAATCGCCTTCAGGTCAAAGGCGAAACTGTCAGCTCCCTGAACAACCTTCAGCCATTCAACTGCGGTCGTGTCATCATCCATGCCGTAAACTGTAGCGACCGTCTTGTCCTCAACATGGATTGCGAGTTTGTCGGCCGTTTTCGTGAAGCTGAACGTATCCTCTTCAAGTCCCAGGATTGTGAAGCTGCGCAATTCGATGACATCGTTGCCATCAGGTGCCTGGCTGATTTCATCGATTTGCGGGATGTCGACACCGAAGGACTCAAGGAAAGACTGGACACCATCGGTTGCGCGTTCGGCAATCTTTGCTTCGCCATCAGCCCAAATCGCATAGACGTCGTCTCCGGCTTCACCTGACAGGAAACCCGTGCCGCCAAGAACGTCATCGCCGGCACCGCCCAAGGTGACATTGGCTTTCACTTCATAAGAACCGAAACCGTTAACACCAAATTCCGGGCTAAAGGCGGCAGCCACGTCGAGCACGCCTGAAACCGGTTCTGTGATGTCCTTGATAGCGCTTACCGTACTTGTGAGTGCGGACCGGAAATCCTGAACCAGCGGTACATCGGAAAGCATGTCGTGGATCATGATCTTTGTGAAATCGACCACATCGAGAATAACGTCCGAACCAGCACCACCGGAATACAAGTTGCCGGCACTAATGGCTGCAATCTCGACAGGAGCGTCGTCATTGACTTCTTCGTTCAGCTCCAGGGAGTCAATCAGATCATCGAGGCTCTCGCCCGTGAGGATCAAATCGTCGCCGGCACCTCCCATTACCAGAGAGTTGGTATCGGCTGTCGCAAAGGCGATATCGTTGTCGTCGCCGCCATGGACAATCGTGCCGGGACCGCCTGCGATCATCAAATCTGCTCCATCGCCACCAAGCTGTGCAGTCACGACCAATTCGTCCGGCAAGGCACCGGTCACGCTGGCCTTGCGGTTGCCGTTCGCATCCTTGTCGTTGCTGAATTCGAGTGTGGCCGCAGCTTCGTCGCCCAGGGAAACGCCAAGCATTATGTCGGTCCCTGCCCCGCCATACTGGAAGGACACAGCTCCCTTAAATTGTGGAGCAATAACGGTGGCTGCCGACACCATGACATCTGAGCCGTCGCCACCGAACTGTGCCACGCCTTGACCGCCGCCAACGATGATATCATTACCGGCATCAGCATATTGCAGCACACCGACACCGCCGCCGATCATGACATCATTGCCTTGCCCCATAACCTGTGTCGTCATGGCTCCAGCGCCAAAGGCAAAATCCTTGCCGGATCCGCCGAATTGGAGATTGTTGGTACCACCGCCGATCAGAACGTTGGTGCCGCCGCCTTCTGTTTCGAAATGCTCATCGAAATTCTCGATAACTTCAGCGAACTTGCCATCGTCAAAACCAAGATCTGACGGGATCGCACTCCACAAATGGTCTCCAAACTGGATGTTGTTCGCGCCGCCTGCCATCAGGAAGTCATGGCCGGAACCGCCAATCTGGATATTGGCACCACCAACCGCGAACAGTGCATCATCGCCGGCACCGCCATGTTGCAGGTTCAAGCCAGCCACGCCGACAAGAATGTCTTCACCATCGCCGCCGAACTGTCCGACATTGGTTCCAAGACCGAACATCTTGTCATCGCCGCCATCACCGAATTGCAGATTGCCGGCACCAGCGGCAGCCAACAGGTCTTCACCTTCACCGCCAAACTGAATGTTAGCCGCACCGAGCGCTTTCAGCTTGTCATCACCCGCACCGCCGAACATTGTGTTGACGCCGCCCAGCGCGAACAAATCATCTTCGCCGGCACCGCCGTGAACAACATTCACACCACCAATCGCGGTTATCGTGTCGTTGCCATCATCACCGTGAAGAACATTGACGCCACCTGCAGCCTTGATTGTGTCGTTCCCTGTGCCGCCATTGGCAACGGTCGCACCCGCCACCGCTTCGATCAGATCGTCACCGGCATCGCCATGAATGACATTTGAAATGCCATATCCGTAAATGGCGTCATCATCCGCTCCACCGCTCATGACATTCGATGCGCCACGGCCTTCCATATGGTCTTCGCCATCTTCCCCATGCATCACATTGGATGCACCGCGACCATAGACTTCATCGTTGCCGTCACCGCCGCGCATGACATTGGAAAGGCCTTTGCCCTCCATCACGTCGGCACCGTCGCCGCCATGCATGACATTGGAAGCGCCACGACCTTCCATGTGATCATTGCCAGCGTCGCCGTGCATCACATTGGAGGCGCCGTAACCAAACATCTCATCGTCGTGATTGCCACCGCGCATGATGTTCGATGCACCACGGCCTTCCATATGATCTTCGCCGTCATTTCCGTTCATGACATTGGAGGCGCCATAGCCAAACATGTCGTCATTGCCGGTTCCACCGTGCATCACATTCGAAAGACCGTGGCCTTCCATGTGGTCATCGCCGCTGTCGCCGTGCATGACGTTTGAAGCGCCGTAGCCGTACATGTCATCGTCGTGATTGCCTCCGCGCATTTCATTCGATGCACCGCGGCCTTCCATATGGTCTTCACCGTCATTGCCGTTCATGACATTGGAAGCGCCATAGCCAAACATGTCGTCGTTGCCGGTTCCGCCGTGCATCACATTTGAAAGACCATGGCCTTCCATGTGGTCGTCGCCGCTGTCGCCGTGCATGACGTTCGAAGCACCGTAACCGTACATCTTGTCATCATGAGCACCGCCATACATGACATTGGAAGCGCCACGACCTTCCATATGGTCGTTGCCGTCCTCCCCTTTCATCACATTGGAGGCTCCGTAACCCTTCATGGTGTCATTGCCGGTTCCGCCGTACATCTTGTTGCAAGCGCCATAACCATAGAGGCCGTCGTGGCCGGAGCCGCCTTTCATGATGTTGGTTGCGCCATATCCATAAAGACGGTCGTTGTAGCTGCCCCCGTCCATATCGTTCCAGATGCCGCGACCGTACATATAGTCCGTGCCGGATTCGCCGCGCATGACGTTCTTGGCGCCATAACCGTAGAGATAATCCGTACCGGTTCCGCCATACATGCCATTGTAGCCGCCATAGCCATAAAGCTTGTCGGTGCCGCTTCCGCCATAAAGGTAATTTGTTGCGCCGTAGGCCTTGATCTTGTCGGTTCCGGAACCGCCATAGAGATAATTCAGTGGCGCCCAGCCTTCGATGTAGTCGTTGCCGGAACCGCCATAAAGCTTGTTGCGGATAGCTGAGTATCCATAAAGCTTGTCATTGCCGGAGCCGCCGTCCTTGTTGCCGTAAAGACCGTACAATTTGTATGTCTGATGAATGCTTTTTGAAGAAGAGCCCATTTTGAAAGTTCCTTAAAATAGAGAAATGAATGGATCACGCCGCAAAGGCGCGGGCTTTTACAGAACGGCCGTTTTGATCCAGTCCGGGATGCTGGACGATGCGCAGAACGCGGCCTTTTGCATCACGCCGGACCGAACGAAGCGCACGTTCGGGAAATACGGTCCGTTTCAGATCTCGCGCGGTCGCAAAACCGTCGCCAAAGGGCGCGATGAAATCGATCACCACCGGGTTGGAACCGTTGTTCCATTCCTCAGGGTCTGGGACGTGATTTTCGTGAAGAACAGCCCGTTCCGTTTTCTCGTCGAGCCAGGCCCAGGTTGCCAGTGCAACGGGCAGTCCGCCACGCCGCCAGATGCGAACCTGACCAAGCATAAGCGGCGGCAAGATGAGGCCTCCGACTTCGGCAATGGTACGGTCCTTGTGCAAGGCGCTTTCAGCCATTAGGGCCGTCGCCTCGCCAAGCATGACAAACGTCACTTCCGGGGTGGGTTGCAATTGGGCCATTGTTTCAGCTCCTGACAGCGTTTCCGTTGTCAGAAAGCTAAGATCGGCCGGAATTACCCGGTATGGGGTAGATCCCCCAATCGCAGCCTTCGCATATGGATTTTGCAGCGATCGGGCTTAGTCACACCGCGATCATGAGCGTCTCAGAAGCAGGCAACTCTTTTTCGGTTGCGATCCAGTTTCATTGTCAGCTCACGTCTACTGACGGAATTCGCAGCGAAAACACCGTCCCTTGCCCAGGTTCGGAAGACACATCAAGCACAAGACCGTTTTGCGCGGCCAAGTCCATGCAAATGGCAAGACCAAGGCCATGACCTTCGCTCTCTTCTCCCGATTGCCAGGCTCGTCTGAACTGTGCCAGTTCTACTTCACTCATGCCGGGTCCTGTGTCGACAACCTGCAAAAGCACGTGATCAACACGGCGCCTGATACCGGCGAGCACCCTGCCTCTTTCGGTATATTTGATAGCGTTCGACACCAGGTTCGAAGCAATGCGCATCAAGGCCAAAGGCTGAACTGAAATCATGGCACTGGATTCAACAATAACGAGGTCGAGGCCCTTTGAAGCGGCTTCGTCCCGAAACATTTGACCAACGGTCTCGAGGACCAGCGAAATCCCGTATGGTTCCGGATCTGACTGCTCTCGCTCGTGGTCTCTTTCTGTGCTCTCTTCCATGACCTTCGGGCGAGCATCCTCAAGATGCTCCAAGGCAAGATTCTGAATATAGTCGAAAGCTTCGTGCAGACGCTCGCGTGTGGCACTTGTTTCATCGCGCGTCATTGCCTCAACCGTCATGCGAAGCGCGCTCAAGGGTTGCTTGATATCGTGTGACATGGTCGCCAACTGGAGCTGGCGCTTCTCAGCCAATTCGCGAATACGCGAATAGTTCTGTTCGGCTTTCAGCAGTTCCCGTGCGGCATCCGCTTCCTTGCGGACGGCTTCAATTTCCCTGTCCAGCGCTCTTGCATGTTCGCGCCGCAATTCGACGAGCCCGGTGGAAAGACCTGCCATAACGCCAAATGCCAATGTGGCGTAGACACCCTTTATGAACCAAGGAATGGAGATCTCCGCGATGCCCATACGAAAAATCGCCAGAACAATCACCAGGGTGAAACCCGCAATTGTGACTGAAGTGACCCAGCGAACCACCCGCTTGCGTGCGCCATTGAAAGCGTCCCAGTGAAAAACGGCATAGACCTGCGCAAGCAGCATGCCTGCAAGGAGAACATATGAAAATGGCGCCATGAATTCGGCTGGAAGGACGAATACAAGGATGATCGCACCAAGTGCTCCAGCACCCGCCCAGGACAATTGCATATGGAAGCGTTGCCGGCTGGAATACCGCTGCAGCGACAGCCCTGCACAAAAGTAGCCCTGCGCGATCACAAGGAGCAGCAGGACAAGCCCCACTGACAGATGAATGTCAGGTAGATCGGGATAGAGCCAACGGTAGGGAAAATTGTCCAGATAAGCGACAAACCCGAGACCCAGCATCAGGAGCAACGCATAGGAAAATTCCACGACACTCTTCATTGCGATGCTGAAGACGAAAAAGAATATCAGGCAAGAGCCGAGAAAGGCATAAAAGCCAGCAAGTTTCAGTCCACTCGCGAATGCATTTTCCTGATGAACGGCTGGCGGCTCCAGGACGAAATCGACTTCCTCAATAGCGCCGTGAACCATTCGTGTGGCGAGCACTGCTTCTTCACCCGGCCCAAGAACAATCGAAAGGCTGCGAAGGCGAGACATGCTGTAGTCGACTGGATTGAACGCGCGGCGAATGTCGTGTTCGAGGAGCTGTTCGACAGTTCCACCCGGCCTGATGAGGTGAACGTCTAGCGCAATCAGACCATAGATATCTGAAGCCAGGACCCAGCTAGAGTGGGCCTGATCAGGGATCCGTTCAGGGCCCTTCAGAGCAAGTAGTCCCCAGATCCCCTGATAAGGAACGACCTTCGCTGCAACGCCTTCGAAGCTGTCCGACAAACCGCCATCTTTGAATTGGGCTGCAAGCTCGGCAAGCGCCTGCTTCCTGTCTTCCGCAAAGCCCATGAATTCACCGACATTTTCGACGGGCCGGTTGTGTATAAGTTCCAGTGTTTGCGGTGCAGCTGACGCTGCAACGGTTGCGAAAACAACACTCAAGCAGACAAGGAAATATGCTATGACTGCTCTCACACCGTCCCCTTCACCTTTTTGGTCGAGCATACATTGTCGCAGTCTCGCTTTCATGCCGTAATTGCTGATGACCATGCAATTGTCCGAGCCGGATTGCGCAGTGCCCTTGAAACTCCAGGCACCGTCGAGCCAGACGGCATAGAAGTCGTTGCTGAAGCCAGCGACGGATTGCAGGCGATTGCAGCGCTTCGGCAGCACCGTCCAACATTGCTAATTCTGGATGTCCAGATGCCGCATGCTGGCGGGTTGGAAGTACTTGTGGAGGCAAGGCGCTGGTCGCCGGAGACAAAAGTCGTTGTGCTGACCGGCGTTTCAGCCATCGGCAAGATTGGTGAGTTGGTGGCCAGCGGCGTTGATGGGCTTTTTTCTAAAAGCGAAGACCATGATGAGCTAATCCGTAAGCTGCCGAACATCTTGCGCGGGCATCGCCACATTGCAACGCGTTTTGAAACTTTGCTTGAGGATGCTCCGGATGTGCCGATACTGTCTGATCGCGAACGGCAAACTCTCAATTTGATTGTCTCAGGCCGATCCAACAAGGAAATTGCCGATACACTTGGCATCAGTGCCAAAACAGTCGACCGCCACCGCACCAATCTCATGAAGAAACTTGATGTTCATTCCGTTGCGCAGCTGATTGCCTATGCCCTGCGTGAAGGCTTGATTGACCCTTCTGTCGAACTGTAACGCCCAATATGCACACTGGCTGTTGGGTCAAACGCGAACGACCCCACGCGTCAGTATCGCGGGATCGTTTTCTTCCGGGATGAGTTATCAGACTCGTTGAGTAAAGGTCGCCGCCTTGACCTCAATCGCGTAGTCCTTTGCCAGAGCAAGGAAAGCGTCATAGCTTTTTTGTACTTCGGCAAATTTCGGGTTGGCAGCAGCATTTTCGGCCATGACCTCTGAGACTGCCGGTTTGAGCGCTGCCATCACATCCTCAGGGAATGCGGCAAAAGTCACGCCATCGTCCTTGAGTTTTTTCATGGCGACGGCGTTGAAATAATCAAACTGCGCCGTGGTTTCGACCGAAACGGCCTCCGCAGCGTTGGCAATCACTGCCTGCAGATGCGCCGGCAGACCATCATAGGCATCTTGGTTGACAACGATTTCCAAGGCAGCAGACGGCTCGTGGAAGGCTGGGACATAACAGTATTTGGCAACCTTCTGCAGACCAAAGGCCTGATCGAGCATGGGCCCGACCCATTCTGCCGCATCAATCGCGCCCGACTGGAAAGACGGAAAAATTTCCGGAGGCGGCAAGAGCACCGCATTGACACCAAGCTTGCGCATGGCTTCACCGCCGAGACCAGCGATGCGCATGTTGAGGCCTGAGAGATCGTCTAGGCTTTCCACCGGGTTCTTGAACCAGCCTGCGGCCTGTACTCCGGAACTGCCGGAATAGAAGGGTTTCAGACCACGTTCCGCATAAATGCTATCCCAAAGATCCTGACCGCCGCCGTATCGCAGCCAAGCCGTGGTTTCCACTGCAGTCATGCCGAAAGGTACCGCTGAGAAGAAGTGCAAGGCCGAGTTTTTCGATGCCGCATAATAAGGCGTTGAATGGCCGATTTCAGCGGTTCCCTGCTCCACCGCATCTTCAACACCAAACGGTGGCACCAGCTCACCACCGGAAAAGACCTTCAGGGTCAACTGACCATCTGACATTGCCGCAACGCGTTCAGCAAAAGATGTCACATTGGTGCCAACACCAGGTGCCTTTGCAGGAAAGGAGGTCGGTAATTTCCACTCGACCTTGCCCTGTGCAATCGCCGGGGCAGACAGCATGGTTGCGGGCGCAGCAACTGCACCGACCTTCAGGAAATCGCGTCTTTTCATTTCAACTTCTCCTCAGAACAAAACAGCGGGCAGCCAGGTGGCAAGCACCGGAAACGCAACGACTACGGCAAGCGCCAGCAATTGAATTGCGACAAACGGAATAACCGCAACGTAAATGTCAGACGTTCGGATTTCCGCCGGGGCCACAGATCGAAAGTAAAAGAGCGCAAAACCGAAGGGTGGCGTCAAGAAGGATGTTTGCAGGTTGAGCGCAATCAGAACTGCAAACCAGACCGGGCTTATGTCCGATTGCAGGATGATCGGCCCGACTATTGGCACGACAATGAAGATGATTTCGACAAATTCCAGGATGAATCCCAGGAGGAATATGACCAGAAGCGTCAACACAAGCATGCCATATGCGCCGCCGGGCAATGCCTGCAAAACTTCGGCGACGTGCTCGTCTCCGTCAAAACCGCGAAAGACCAGCGACAGAATGCTGGCAGCGATCACGATGCCGAAGATCATGCCCGTAATCGACACAGTTTCACGCAGTGCAGGTATCAAAACATCTTTCTTCAGAAGCGAATTTGCAGCAGCCAACAACAGACAGAAAGCCAACAACATCAAGGCAACGGAAACAATCGTTGTTCCCGACCACACGATCTTGCCGCCGGCAAATTCAAGACCGAACACGCCTGCTCTGCGCAAAACCAAAAGCAGAACGGCCAATATTGCACACGCAATTGCAAGACGTGCGGCGGGGCCTCCCCGGCCTGAGGCGGCGATCAATACGGCACCAGCCACACCAACAGATGCGGCTTCGGTGGGCGTTGCAACGCCAACAAGAATGCTGCCAAGAACTGCGACGATCAATCCGAGTGTCGGAGCAATGCTTCCAATCAACTCAAGGACCGAGACTTTGTTTCCGTCCGCATCCGACCGGTCTGCCGCAGGAGCGCCGCGTAAGCGAAAGAGAACATAAGCGGCGTAAAGCAAGACAAGCAAAAGCCCGGGCAGCAGCGCGCCAGCGAACAGATCCCCAACTGTGACGGGGTCCGGAGCAAAATTTCCGGCCTCCTGCTGCGCCTCGAAATAGGCATTGGAAATCTGGTCACCCAATAGAATGAGGACAATTGAAGGCGGGATGATCTGGCCCAATGTGCCGCTTGCACAGATCAACCCGGCACTCATGTGCTTGTTGATGCCCGACGAAAGAAGCGCCGGGAGTGTGATTGTGCCCAGCATAACAATAGTCGCACCGATGATGCCCGTAGACGCTGCAATCAACGCACTCACCAAAATGACGGCGAGAGCAAGCGACCCTTGATTGCCACCCAACGCATTCGTCAGGCTCTTGAGCATTTTCTCGGCCTGCCGCGATTTCTCCAACAAGAGGCCCATGAACACGAAGAGTGGCACAGCAAGCAGCAACGGATTGGACATGACCCCGAAGACACGCTGCGGCGCAGCTTGAAAAAAAACGAGATCGAATTGGCCGAAAGCGGCAGCAAGCAATGCGACAAGGGTGGGTGCTCCGGCAATGGCCAGCAGAACCGGGACACCGGACAAAATGCAGCCGAAAACGGCCATGGCCATTATGAGCAACCAGACAACATCCATGCTCATTTGAAGGCCTGCCGGACAGCGCCGATCAGTCTCTGAAGGCAATGGAGGATCACAAGCGCCGGCAAAATCAGCAAGCAGGTCTTGACCAGAAACAATCCTGGGAGCCCTCCTGTTTCCGGCGAGCCCTCCAGAATGACCCAGGAGCTCTTCACCAGCGGGAATGCCGCCCAAAGCATGATGCCGAAAACCGGAAGCGCAAGAAGAAGATCTCCGAGCCAGTCTATGCGTCGATTGACGGCGTCGTCCCATTTTTGGCGAAAGACATCAACACGCACGTGATTTCCCCCGTCAAATGCAACGATAACCGACAAGGCAACCAGAGACGCAAATGCATAATTGACCGCATCCTGTATTTCCAAAAAACCGAAACCCAAGAGGTAACGCATCAAGACAATCAGCAACTGTCCCAGAAAAACAGTTGCGGTGAGCACCATGCAAATCCATCGGACGGTATTGAAAATTCCTCGCATCAAAAGTCCGTTCCAATAACTTCCGTCCAACAATGCACTCGATTGACTCTTTTGATCCGGCGCTCAAATCGGGTGCAGATTAGTCGCCTGATTTGGTCATGTATAGAAGCATTTACTTTCGCAGCCACGATAACCCCCAGGCGAAAATAGGCTCCTGCGGCGTGAAAATCCTACACACCGTTATATCTCTTTTGCACACACACCCGGGCTTCATGAGATCAGGTCCCGGCAATCCAGTCTGAAACCAACGTCGCATTCGACTGTCGCCTGACTGAATTTCTATTTGGTCACCGAAAGGAGAAAGTTTGCGTCGCAAAAACTCAACGACTAATCTTAGCTGCTTGAATAGTCTGAAGATTGTAAAACGCATTCAGGCGCAGGAGGTTTTTTGAATAGATTTCAGAATCTTAAAAAGAAATTTGACGCTCTATTTCCACAACTTTGACTATCATGAACTCACTTTGACTCCTTGCTGCGTCGCAGCAATTACGATATCCAAATTGTCAAGGTGCCGTCATCACCGCGCGGCCACTGCGCTCCTTTCTCCTCCTAAAGCAAAGTGGCTTCCTCCCAGCGGAAATCCGGCATCTTCCGGTTTTTGAATTCATTCAGGAGTCCCTTCAATGCTCGGCAAAAAAATTCCTTTCGTTACATTTCGCACCCGTGTTCGCGACGATTCAATCGATGGACCTAACCCCTTTCGTTGGGAAGACAAAACCAGCGATGACTATTTCAAGGGCAAAAGGGTCGTCCTGTTTTCCCTTCCAGGTGCATTCACGCCAACCTGCTCCACGTTTCAGCTCCCCGATTTTGAGAAACTCTATGCCGACTTCCAAGCCGAAGGTGTCGACGAAATCTACTGTGTATCGGTGAACGACGCGTTCGTTATGAATGCCTGGGCCAAGGCGCAGGGCGTGAATAGCGTCAAGGTTATTCCTGATGGATCAGGCGAGTTCACGCGCAAGATGGGCATGCTTGTCGCCAAAGACAATCTTGGCTTTGGAATGCGTTCGTGGAGGTATGGCGCTATTGTCAATGATGGTGTTGTCGAACAATGGTTTGAAGAAGAAGGCTTCGCCGACAATTGCGAGAGCGACCCCTACGGCCTGTCTTCCCCGCAGAACATTCTTGAATCCTTGCGCGCCGACAAAGTCAAAGCCGCATAAATCAGAACGGGCTTCTATCTGCTTGTTCAAAGCCCCGGATTGAGAGATCCGGGGCTTTTTTTGTCTATCGTCTCAGGTCTTCCTGTCGCCGACGCTCGTCTTCACTTCGCAGTTCCAGCCACATGGCATTCAGGATTGCGAGGCAACACGCCAACGGCATCCCGAGGATCCAGGCAAAATACCACATCAGGTCATCTCCTCAGTAGGCCGTGTGATTGTCGCGTTCGATGGTTTCCTCATCCACCTTGCCCCACAGGACCTTGTAGACCCAGGCCGTGTAAACGAGGATCATCGGCAGGAAGATCAAGGTCGCCACCAACATGTTGAACAGTGTTCGATGTGTCGACGACGCATCCCAGACCGTCAGGCTGGCTTCAGGTTGAACCGAAGATGGCAGTATGAACGGAAACATGGATACACCGACGGTGGATATGATCCCGACGACCGCTGACTTGGAAAACAGAAAGATCGGCATTTCCAGTCGTGTCTGCAGGAGCAACATTGTGCCCAGCATGCCGACAAACCCGAGCCCTGGTGCAAGCCAGAGGATGGGATGCGCCGCGTAGTTGATCATCCATGCACCGCTTTCCGTGACGGCTTGTTTGGCCAGCGGGTTGGCCTGCATGTTCGGGTCAACCTCCGAGGTGATCCGGAAGCCTTCGACATAACCGCTGGCGATGAGATAACCACCGAGCGCAAACAGAACGATACCCAAAGCAGATGCAAGCGTGCCGGACCGCCGAGCGCGTGCCGCAATGTCTCCCGAGGCCCGCATCACAAGCCAAACCGAACCGTGCATCACGAGCATCGCGACAGACAACAATCCACAAAGAAGCGAGAATGCTGAAAACAGGCCAAAGAACGACCCTTCATAAGTCATGCGCAGGTCAGAATCGAGGCTGAACGGAACACCCAGCAACACGTTGCCAACGGCAACGCCGAAGACCAGCGCGGGCACGAATGAACCGGTAAACAGTGCCCAATCCCAGGCAGTGCGCCATGAGGGGTCCGGCCGTTTCGACCGGTATTTGAAGGCGACAGGCCTGAGGATCATGACTGCAAGCACAATGAACATCGCGAGATAGAAACCTGAGAAGCTGATCGCATAAAGCGGCGGCCAGGCAGCGAAGATCGCACCGCCTCCCAGGATAAACCAAACCTGGTTGCCTTCCCAGGTCGGGCCAATCGTATTGATTACGACACGCCGTTCGATGTCGCTCTCAGCGATAAAGGGCAGCAAGGCTCCAACACCCATGTCAAAACCGTCCGTGACGGCAAAGCCGATCAGCAGAATGCCGAGAAGCAGCCACCAGATCATTTTCAGCACCGAGTAATCGATCAATTCATAAAGGATCATCGTGTCTTACTCCGCAGGAACGGTGGCTGAAGATGGAACCGGTTGTAAGGATGGCGGCGGAGCCACAGCCTCCTCCCCGTCTTCCGGTCCGATCTTGATATATTTGATCATCAGGCTGATCTCGATCACCAGAAGTGTGGTGTAGAGGAGGATGAACCCTGCCAATGTCAGTAGAACTTCGGTTACCGAAAGACTGGAAACACCCGCCGACGTCGGCAGCATACTTTCGATGATCCACGGTTGACGGCCATATTCGGCAACAAACCAGCCCATTTCACACGCGATCCAGGGCAACGGGATCGACCAGACTGCAACATGCAGCAGCCAGCGGCGCTTTTCACGCAGCGTGTCCAGTTTCCCAGAAGACGAATAGTAAAAGAACACAGCCGTCAGCAAGATGAAGAAAAAGCCACACGCGACCATGATGCGGAATGCATAGAACATCGGCAGCACATTTGGCACTGTCGACCAGGCAGCAGCGTCAACCTGCTCCGTTGTAGCCTCCATCGGATTGTCCGTGAAAGGCAGAAGCAAATAGGCATAACCAAGTGAGTTTGCGTTCTGGCTGAAAGTTTCGCGCAGTTCCTCGCTCGCCTCCGCCGGATTTTCACGTATCTTCTGAAGCGCATCCCAGGCAATTGCCCCCTGCCGGATCCGATCCTTGGAGCGATCCACCAGATCGTTGATACCCGGAATGACAGTGTCGAGTGACCGCGTTGCAATCAGACCCATCACGTAAGGCACTTCGATAGCGAAAATATTCTCCCGCTTTTCCATGTCTGGCCAGGCAACCACATTGAATGCTGCAGGAGCCGGCTCCGTTTCCCACATGGCCTCAATGGTGGCGAGTTTCATTTGCTGGTTCAGGTTGGCCTCATAGCCGCTTTCGTCACCCAGGACGACGACTGACAATGCGGAGGCAAAGCCGAAGGCTGAGGCAATGGCGAGTGAGCGTTTGGCGATCTGCAAATGCCGCCCTCGAACCATATACCAGCATGAAATGCCGATCATGAACATGGCAGCGGTTACATAACCTGCCGAAACCGTGTGAACGAACTTCGCCTGTGCAACGGGATTGAACAGCACGTCGAAGAAACTGCTGACCTCCATGCGCATGGTATCTGGGTTGAAGATTGCCCCAACGGGATGCTGCATCCAGCCATTGGCGATCAAGATCCAAAGCGCCGAAAAGTTCGTCCCAAAGGCGACAGCCCAGGTGGCGGCAAGGTGTTGGCGCTTGGAGAGCCTGTCCCAACCAAAGAAGAACAGGCCAACGAAAGTTGCCTCCATGAAGAAGGCCATCAGCCCTTCGATGGCAAGTGGTGCGCCGAATACATCGCCAACGTACTGACTGAAATAGGCCCAGTTCATTCCGAACTGGAATTCCATGGTCAGGCCCGTTGCAACGCCAAGGACAAAGTTGATTCCAAAGAGCGTTCCCCAGAATTTGACCATGCGTTTCCAGATCTCGCGCCCGGTCATGACATAGACCGTTTCCATGGTCGCGAGCAGTATGGAAAGGCCAATCGTCAAAGGAACGAACAAAAAGTGGTAGAGCGCTGTCATGGCGAACTGAAGCCGGGACAGGTCAACGACGCTTAGTTCCATCGTATTCCCCCTTATCGGGCCCTAGCGGCCCGAGCACGAAGCTTAGGATGAAAACTCACGTCACAAGCCGGTGCGGCAAGGCATCCCTGTCGAAGACGAATGAAATCGCGCCTGCCAATCCCGTCAAAGAACCGACTTGTCAAATGAGTCTTCACATGAAGCAATCGTGCCTCGGCGATCTTGCAAGGTCAATGCGACAGATCGTAAACAACAACCTGAAATAGCAGAAAAGCTGGAGGTAATCCTTTGAAATTTGGAAAGAATTATTGCATCGCGCCGCCTGAAGCAGCCTGAAGTGCACGCAAATCGATACTGCGGTCCGCCAGGTCAAGTTCGCATTTTTTGTGTGCAACAATCAGAACGGCTGCCGTACCACGGTGAGTATGGAACCGATCCAGAACATCCTTGGACGTCCTTTCGTCCAGTCCTTCTGTCATCTCGTCCAGAATGAACAAACCGGGTTGCGTCAGAAACGCCCTTGCCAAAGCGAGCCTTCGCTGCTCACCACCGGAAAGACCCACACCTCCTTCGCCCAGAATTGTCTGAAGGCCTTCGGTATTTCGGGAAATACGGTCACCAAGCGCGGCCATTTCAAGAGCAGCCCAGAGCTCCCCGTCGCTGGCAAGCGGCGCTGCAATACGTAAATTTGCAGCAACAGTGTCATTGAAAAGATAAGCACGCTGGGACAAGACCGTGACAGACCGGCGTAACGTTTCTTCAGAAAGACCGTTCAGCGCTTGGCCAGCCAGGGTTATCTGCCCTTGGTCCGGTGTCAGCAATCGTGATGCCAGGGCAGCGACAGTGCTTTTGCCGCAACCGCTTCGCCCTGAGAGCGCGACCACTTCTCCCGGACTAATTTCGAAGGACACGCCGTCAATGACGTTACCTGTAGCGCCCGGGTACCGAAAAGAGACCTTGTCGAAGGCAATTGCATCTGCACTGACATTGAGAGCCGTGTCGTTTCCCCGCACCTGGTCGACTGGCTGACTGCTATTTCCTGCCCTTAGTCGATCGACCGTTCTCCTGGCCGCCAAAGCAATTCGCGGCAGACCAGCTAGTCCCGGGAGCATCATCGAAAAGATCTCCGGAAGTGCCATGACAACGAGGACCAATCCAACGGCTGCTGCAATTCCGAATTCAGCAGATGCCGCGCCAAAAATTGCAGCCATCAACACGATCGCCAAGAACAGCTGTCCTATAAGGGTTGAAACTGCCGTAAGCCAAGTTGAACGCACCTCCAACGCTTCATGCGCCTGTGCCTGGCGGTCGTCCGCGTTTGATACTCGGCGCGCTGCTTCGTTCAAACCGCCATAAATTGTGAGGTCCCGCCGCCCTGCAATCAAGTCCGTGGCACGCAGGCCAATCGCATCCGACGCCGCATCCTCTCGGCGCGCATTTTTGTCGTCCGCCTTTGCAAAGGAAACCCAGGCGAGAGTTGCCCAGCTCAACAAAAAGACAGAACCGACCAGAAAGAGCTGAAAAGAAAGCGTCCACCAGATTAGTGCCAACAGCAGTGCCAGTATGGTGGCAACCAGCAATGGAACGACAAGACGCAGATAGACGGTATCCAGCGCAGCGATATCCAGAGTAAGCCTGTTAAGCACGAGGCCTGAACGTTGACCGCGTTCATTGCCAAGAGCGATTGCTGAAAAGACACGGTCTCGCAAACCGGTCAAAAATCGAAAGGTGGCATCGTGTGTCAGAACACGTTCGCCATATCTGCCGGCGGTTCTTATGATCGCAAGTGCGCGAATGATTGCGCTTGGTACAAAGATGTTGAGGAATGCGCCGGTTGTTCCTGCAATAGCTGCCGCAGTGATGAACCAACCCGAGACCCCGAGCAGGAGAGCTCCAGCAAGGGCCGGCAGGAGAGCAACCAGAATACCAATGCTGAAATGAAGCCGGCTGTATCGGTATTGCTCTAGAATGATTTGCCATACTGTCTTCATGTCGCGGCCAACTCAGCTGGGCAACGCAACACTGCAACGTCAAGCTGCCTGCCCTGCAAGCCAAGGACAAGCGGGTCATGGGTTGCGATCAGGCTGGTGCGTCCATTGGAAAGAACTGTGAGGCCGTTGATGACATCGGTGGCGGTTTGCGGGTCAAGCCCTGCTGTCGGTTCGTCGGCCAAGAGCAAAACTGATTCCTTTCGCATTGCTGCCCTTGCCAGCGCAACACGTCGAATTTCACCAACAGACAGGCCGAACCCATCCTCACCCAATTGTGTCGCCAAACCATGCGGCAATCGCTCGACCAACTCACCTGCTCCCGCCAGACGTAAAGCAGCACGGAGTTCTTGGTCGGTAACCTCACTCCCGTTTCGGATACCCTTGATCAAGTTGGCCTTCAACGATCCGTGGAACAGGCGGGGCGACTGGCTCAGCCACATCACATTTTCACGCAAAGGCACCAAGACATCCGAAAGGCGCTGGTCCCCAATTCTGACCTCTCCCTCGGCGGGCTGATGAAAGCCCAAAATGCAATCAAGCAAGGTCGTTTTCCCGCTTCCGCTTTCACCTTTGAGAAAGAGCATCTCTCCAGAAAGGATCTCAAGGTTCAGATCCTTGAATATGGGATAGTCGGAATGGGTCACCGAAACCCCGACAAAGCGAATTCTTGGCGGTGAAAGAAAACTCTGGTCAGGCCGCTTTTCACTCGATGACGGTGCCTGAGAGCAATCAGCCGTTGCGCTTGTTTCATTGATAAGGTCAGTCAACTTTTGCTGGGCTGCCAAGCCAGCGGCCCGGTCATGGTAAGCGACGGCGAATGCCCTGAGCGGAGCAAAAAACTCCGGTGCCAACAACAACACAAAGAGGCCCTGTGCATAGCTTAGCGGAGCGCCCCATGTTCCTACCTGAAACTCGCCAAGCAAAGAGAACCCCACATAAACCGCGCAAAACGCAATCCCAAGCGCAGAAAAGAGCTCCAAAACTGTCGACGATAGAAAAGCGATTTTCAGGACGCGCATCGTGCCGACTCGGAATGTGTCCCCCGCCCTTCGAATGTCTTCCCGTGTTCGATCGACAGCACCGAAAAGCCGGAGCGTTTCCATACCCTTGATGCGGTCGAGCAAAGTACCGCTCAGCCGGGTGAGTTCTTCTTGCCGCTCAGCGCTTGCCGCCTTAGCGCGAGAGCCTATCAGTGCCATGAAGATTGGTATCATCGGACCGCTGACAACCAGGATCAATGCGGCCAACCAACTGAACCATAGCGTGACAAGGACAATAGCCAGAGGTACGAGTTTCAACCGCGTCTCTTGCGGCAAATAATTCTGGTAATAGGGTCCGAGCAAATCTACCTGTTCACCGATGTGAACTGCAAAGGCTCCCGAACTTGGGAACGGCAATGCCGGCGAGCGCGAAACCGCAACATTTAGCAACTCACTCCGTGTCCGGCTCTTGATGTGACGTGCAGCGGAACGAGACTTCTTTTGTGCCGCGACCTGAAGCAGAACACGAACAATTGCAACCAGGCCAACCAACAGAGCCATGAGCATGAGAAAGCCAACTGGAAGCTGAACGTCCTGAGGGTTGGAGACGTTGAGAGAAGACAATGCGGAAGCAAGCGCGCTCGCGATCAGGCCTGCCTGCGCAATCCAAAGTACATCTGACAAAACAAGCAAACGACCGGCTCTTTGCAGCACTTTGTCTTCCTGTGCTGTCGATTGTCCGATACCCGGTTCCGTCCCTGCGCTAATTCCAGCCTCCCCATTCAAAGCCGCTTTTTAAAGGCCAGTAATTGACGGCCCGTTGTTTGGACTAACGCAATGCTCGCTCAAGACAACATTTGTCAGCCGATTTTGACTTCATAGGTAAAGGTACTTTTGGCGGAATACCACACGCTCTTTTTTCAACTCCGAAACTGGATTTTTTCCAGTCCTGAAACGTCCTGACGCAATGGTGTCAGGAGGCCTGTGTCATGTAGAGGCGTGTTGAATATTCCTATCAGACGACGGAGATCTGAAATGTCAGAACCTTGCCTCGAACTCGTTGTTTTCAAAATCAAAGATCCCGAAAAGGCACGTGCTGCCAGACGCATGGCACAGGATGTCGTCAAGAAGTACGACGGTTTCATTTCCTGGTCCGCCTACGAAGCTCATGATGAACAAAACCTCTTTGCAGATGTCGTCATGTGGCGCGATCTGGAGGCCGCCAAAGCGGCGGCGGAACAGGTTGTCAAAGAGCCCGGGTTCGCCGCCATCATGGCGGAAATGGATGGACTGGTGTCCATGGCCCACTTTCGTCTCGACCGTATGATCGACGCTCTTTCTGAAGCGGCCTGACGCTTGATTTCTGTAAAGAAAAACCACCCCCGAAACTCGGGGGTGGTCTGATTGTAACCCATGAAGCTACGCTTACTTCATGGTGGGAATGACAAACTCCGCCCCATCTTTCAGACCGGAAGGCCAGCGAGAAGTGACGGTTTTCGTGCGGGTGTAGAACTTGAATCCGTCCGGACCATGCTGGTTCAGATCGCCAAACCCGGATTTTTTCCAGCCACCAAACGTGTGGTAGGCAAGCGGCACCGGAATCGGCACGTTGATACCAACCATGCCAATGTTGATGCGGGACGCGAAGTCCCGTGCGGTATCACCATCGCGAGTGAAGATCGCCGTACCATTGCCGTACTCATGGCTGAGCGGCAGGTCGAGCGCTTCTTCGTAAGATTCTGCACGGACAACCGACAAAACTGGTCCGAAGATTTCAGTCTTGTAGATGTCCATGTCCTTGGTGACATTGTCGAACAGGCAGCCGCCCATGAAGAAACCGTCCTCATAGCCCTGCATGGAGAAGCCGCGTCCATCAACAACAAGGTTGGCACCTTCCTTAACGCCCTGGTCCACCAGACCCTTGACGCGTGTCAGTGCTTCCTTGGTGACAAGCGGGCCGAAATCAACGTCGTTGCCGGCGGTGTACGGCCCAATCTTGAGCGCTTCGACTTTCGGCGCCAGTTTTTCGATCAAAGCGTTGGCGGTGCTTTCTCCAACAGGAACAGCAACCGAAACCGCCATGCAACGCTCGCCCGCTGCGCCGTAGCCAGCACCGACCAGGGCGTCTGCCGCCTGATCGAGATCGGCGTCCGGCATGATGATCATATGGTTTTTCGCACCACCGAAGCACTGGGCACGTTTGCCCGCCGCGGTTGCCCGAGAATAGACGTATTGAGCGATAGGTGTGGACCCCACAAAGCCGACGGCCTGAATGGTTTCATCGTCCAAGATTGCGTCAACAGCAGACTTGTCACCGTTGACTACATTCAAAAGGCCCTCTGGCAGTCCGGCTTCAATCATCAGTTCAGCCAGCATGATCGGCACGGAAGGATCACGTTCAGAAGGCTTCAAAATGAAAGCGTTGCCGCATGCGAGCGCCGGGCAAAATTTCCACATCGGGATCATGGCGGGAAAGTTGAACGGCGTGATACCGGCAACAACACCCAGCGGCTGACGCATGGAGTACATGTCGATGCCCGGCCCTGCACCTTCGGTAAATTCACCCTTCAGAAGATGTGGCGCACCAATACAGAATTCTGCGACTTCGAGACCGCGAATGACATCGCCCTTGGCATCCGGCAAGGTCTTGCCATGCTCACGCGACAATGCTTCGGCGAGCTTGTCCATATCACGATTGAGCAGATCGACGAATTTCATCATGACACGCGCACGGCGCTGCGGGTTGGTCGCCGCCCATGCTGGCTGAGCCGCAGCTGCATTGGCGATTGCTGCGTCCATTTCCTCCTGGCTTGCGAGCGCTACCTGAGCCTGCACTTCGCCGGTCGCTGGATTAAAGACATCGGCATATCGGCCTGACGTTCCTTCGACCCGCTTGCCGCCGATAAAATGACCGATCTTTTCCATTTGCGTATCTCCCAAATTGACCTGACTGGTGCCGGTCGAATTTCAATTTTCCGGCGCTTAGTTTCTTTTGACTTTTATTTTTGCAACAAACAAGATCCAGTATAGCGTACCTGTTGTGCAAAAATTATAGTTACGCCAACAACCACTATTTCTCGAGCTCACGCCGGAGAGGATAGGCCTACTGAACAATGATTGTCATCACGAAGCTGGCGCTCTTCTCTAAGCACAGAAGCAGTCATTGGTGCAGCGTGGTAAGTCGGCACTTTGCAAGGCTTTGATAGGCTGATTTCACTGCCCGACCACAGAACTGGCAAGGACCAAACGATACATGAATTGGGACGACATCCGCATTTTCCTCAGCGTTGCGCGTACGGGTCAAATCCTGGCGGCAGCACGCCGGCTTGGTCTGAACCATGCAACGGTTGCACGCCGGCTGTCTGCGCTTGAAGAAAGTCTCAGTGTCCGTCTGTTCGATCGTTCAACGTCGGGCTGCGCACTAACAGATGCAGGCAGCCGCTTCTTTGAAAAAGCCGAACGAATGGAAGCCGAAGCCCTGTCCGCGCAGGCTGACATTGAAAACAACACGCCAGAGATCAACGGCACCGTCCGCATCGGAGCGCCGGACGGGTTCGGTGTTGCCTTTCTTGCTCCTCGACTGGGCAAACTCACAGAAAAACACCCCGGCCTGACCATTCAACTGGTTCCGGTACCGCGCTCCTTTTCGCTCTCAAGACGAGAAGCTGACATCGCCGTTACGATTGACCGGCCGGAAACAGGCCGCCTTGTCGCCAGCAAGCTGGTGGACTACGCACTTGGTCTTTATGCGTCAAAAGCTTACGCAGAAATCAACGAACTTCCCAACGCGCCAGCCGATTTGATCGCCCACGATTTGATCGGATATGTCGAGGACTTGCTCTACACACCTTCGCTGAACTACGGCTCGGAGTTTTCTGGCGATTGGACATCTCGTTTTGAAATTGCTTCGGCGCTCGGGCAAACCGAAGCTGTCAAGGCTGGAGCCGGCATTGGTATATTGCACGATTTTATCGCACGTGAGGATCCCAATCTGGTACCGGTATTGCCGGAGCTGAAACTTCGCCGAGCATACTGGATGGTTACGCATGAAAGCTCGCGCCCATTGCGCCATATCGCGGCTGTTCAAAGCTTTTTACGCGACCAAGTCGCGCACGATAAAAATATCTTCGGTTAGGTTCATCGCTGTATTCAAAGGCGGGTCTAGTTCCGCCAGCTCGCTGTTGCCGAAATCCAATCGCCTACACGGGTTTCCGGATCCTGGCTATTGGTAATATCGGAAATCACCGCGGCACTGTCGGCACCGTTTTCAAAGATGCCGGGCAAGCGCTCAAGCGAAATGCCTCCAATGGCAACCAACGGCAAGCCACCGATCTGCTGCTTCCAGCCGGAGATTTTTTCCAAACCCTGAGGAGCCCATTTCAGCTCTTTTGTGGTTGTTGAAAATACCGGACCTAGTGCAATGTAGTCCGGCTGCACAGCGAGAGCGGTGTCGAGCTCTGCGCCGTCATGCGTGGACACACCAAGGCGCAAACCCGCATTGCGAATGGCATTTATATCGGCAACCGCCAGATCTTCCTGTCCGAGATGCACGAAGTCACAGCCTGTTTCGATCGCGAGTTTCCAATGATCGTTGACGATCAATTGACATCCATATTCGGCACAAATTGCTTTGGACCGAGCGATTTGTGATCTCAATAGATCACCATCGGCGTCCTTGATCCTGAGCTGAACTAGTTTCACGCCCAGTGGCACCAAACGCGAGATCCAACTGGCACTGTCGACGATGAGATAGAACGGATCGAGTTTCATGAAAGCTGCCAAAGAGACTGAGACGATTTTCTCAATAGCGTCAGTGATATGGATTGAACAGACTTTTGTGTCGAGAAGCCTGTCAGGTTGTAGGCAGACAGCCAGCTCAGCTAGTTGTTCCTATCTTCTTCAAATACGCATTGATTTCGGCCAATGAGGTCAATCTGATGACTTTCAGGTGCGGCGGCGGCTGATTATAGACAGCTTCCAGTTTGGCACGAGCGGTCTTTCGGGTACGCCAGATATATTGCAGGAACTCCGCGGTTTGAGCGTTAAACTGCTCTGGGCAGCCCTCGGGCAGGTCTGGTCTGTTGCGACCGAAATAGACGGCAGAGCGTTTCAGAACCCTAAACATCCTTAGCCCAACGGGCACATCCAGCCAAATGAATGTATCTGCTCGCGCCACCCGTTCTGAATACGTACTGGAATGACCTCCTTCGAAGATCCAAGCGTCAGCTGCATGAACCTGATGAGACAGAATATCTTTTTCCGCCCGCGGACGCTCGACCCATCCTGGTTTCCAATGGATGTGATCCATGTGAAAGACAGGAAGTCCGGTCTTTTCACCCAATAGCCGGGCAAGAGTGCTTTTGCCCGAACCGGGACCGCCGACAATCATGACACGTTTCATGTGTGCACCTGCTGAGCTCGGGAGAGCTCGCGGTTATACACATTGTGCAGGAGATTGAAACCGCGAAACAGACTGTTCAATGGACACTTTTGCCATAGCAACCCTATCTAAGCCTCAGACACATTCACCAGATCTGAGGAGAGGAATATGAGCTGGTTGAACTGCCCTGACCCCGTTCCCGGCGACAGCGCAAGCTGCGATCCGATTGACACCATCATCGTTCCCCGGACATCGGATCTGGGCGGCTTTTCTGTTCGACGTGCACTGCCCTCCGCCAAGCGCCGCATGGTCGGCCCCTTCATCTTCTTCGATCAGATGGGGCCTGCGGAACTTCTCGTGGGGGGCGGCATTGACGTTCGCCCCCATCCGCATATCGGTTTGGCAACTGTCACTTATCTGTTCGAAGGTGAAATGTATCACCGTGATAGTCTGGGTACGGAAATCGCAATTTCGCCGGGCGCGTTGAACTGGATGAGTGCCGGCAAAGGTATCGTTCATTCAGAACGTGAGCGCCCTGAACGACTGCAGCAAAAGCGGCCTTTGTTTGGATTGCAAAGTTGGGTGGCCCTGCCAAAGGATTCAGAAGAAAGCGATCCCGACTTTCAGCACTTCGGCAGTACTGAACAGCCGGAGTTTGCTGACAAGGGAGCTTCTGTGAAACTGATTGCAGGAGAACTCTACGGCCACAAGGCACCGGTAAAGACGGCATCGGACATGTTTTACGCTGACATTTCGCTGGAGCCGGGTGCCAAAATACCGCTCGATGCAGGGTGGGAAGAACGTGGGCTCTATACAATCGCCGGGCAGATTTCCATCGCGGGACAAAGCTTCGATCCGGCGCAGCTCCTGGTTTTCAGGGCAGGTGACCATCTTGTCGTTGAAAACAACTCACATGCCCCTGCCCGATTTGTCGTTCTTGGCGGGGAGCCCATGGACGGACGCCGCTACATCTGGTGGAACTTCGTATCGTCCTCCAAAGAGAGAATTGAACAGGCAAAAGAAGATTGGCGGCTTGGGCGTTTCGACACTGTGCCCGGCGATGCGGAAGAATTTATTCCGCTTCCGGATCGCCCAGGTCCCTGACACTCCAGCCGCTTTCCAGCGGTGGTGCCTGTTCAAAGCGATCGGCGGGCCGGATCAGATCCGGCTCCCCGAAATTCATGATTATGTTCAGGCGCTGATCTGCCAGGGGATCGCCTGTGAGGTTAGGGTCTTCCGGCGCGACGGAAAGCTGAACACCGCGATGGGTCGTCTCGATCTGACCGAAATTAGCAATCGCTTGCCTGAACGAGCTTGGTACGGTCCACCCGTAGCGGCGGGACAAAGCGTCAATCACCAACCAGACCGCGTCCAGACCAATCTGCTTCTGTTTTGGATCTTCGACCACGAGTTTGAGACGCAAATAGTCGATCTGCTCCTCAGATGGGCCTCGCAAAAGGAAAAATAGGGTCGTTGACCCGAAATCCACACTAGGCGTCGTCAAAGGAACGAGGTCGGACGCGCATTGCCAACGCTCCCGCTGAAACGGAGCTTTTTTCCAACCTGGATTTTCAAGGCCCAGCGCCTTCAATTCCGCGCAGAGTGCGTCGGGCTTGCCGAGAAAACTTCGTTTCAACTCCGCAGCCAGTTCCGGAGATCTGTTGAGCAACACAGACCTCATGTCCGGGTCAAAGGGTTGAAGTGGGTCACCGAACGCCAGCGCATGTTCATTCAATTCAATGACCTCACGATCGCTGGAACTCAAAAACAGCGCGCCGACCGCAAACCCGGCGGTCAATAGGGCCAACGTGCCCCAGATATAGTATGGCGTCACAAAGGGTCGACTTACTTGCCGTGATCGCCGTTTGGGTTTCTGGGGGGGCTTATCTTCTTCAAAGAAGTTACTAGCCGGTTCAGCCCATCGCGGTCCCGTAGCAACGGGATGCCCACCTCGGCCGGATGAGTTCTTTGGCCGGACTTTTTCGCTGTTTGATCGGCCAATCAGAAGTTGCCTTATCTTGTTTCCAACGTCAGACATTCAATCCTGCACGTGTCATCCACTACAAAACCGGCACAAAACCACGCTTTTATTCAACCAAAGTCTTGAAAACACAACTGGATCCCTGTCATTTAAGGTCCAACTTCACGATTTTGCATTCATGATCCGTCCATGAGTCCTGCAATCCAACCATCAGACCGATGCGACGAGACAATAATGCAATCCTTTCCAGGCGAAGAGCATGATCCACGTCATGAGACTATTGCAACAGACAAACGATTGGCACTGACGAATGTGACTTCGAATGATGCCAGTGCACACATCCATTCCGGTTTTTTGGTGACACAGTCCATTAAAGCAAACTGGAAACAGCAAATACGCTGCTCGAATTACAAAGCAGCGGCAACCAGACAAATAAAATGAAAACTGGCCAAACGGCTGACTTCAAACTATCGAAACGGACGGACTGACATGCGGCTTGGGATCGACTGGGGTGGCACCAAAATTGAAATTATCGCCCTTTCCAATGACGGCGAAGAAATTTTCCGCAAGCGGGTCGACACACCTCGCGATGACTACCAAGGGTGTCTTGACGCTGTAAAATTCCTGGTTGATGCCGCCGAGGGAGAAACGGGACAGACAGGCACTCTTGGTCTCGGCATACCTGGGTCGCTTTCTCCAAAGACGGGTCTTGTAAAGAATGCCAATTCCACATGGATGAATGGCATGCCGCTGGACAAGGACCTCGAACGGCATCTTGAACGAAAGGTCCGCATTCAAAACGACGCCAATTGCCTTGCCGTTTCAGAGGCGACCGATGGTGCAGGTGCAGGAGCACATGTTGTCCACGCCATCATCATCGGAACAGGATGTGGCTCTGGTATCGCCATAGATCGAACCGCCCATCGCGGCGCAAACGGCATTGGCGGTGAATGGGGTGGCATCACGGTTCCATGGTTGAAACCTGACGAGTTCCCGGGGCCGGACAGCTGGATCGGGCACAAGGGCGTTATCGACCGCTGGTGTTCCGGAACCGGATTCCAACTCGACTACAAGGAAAAAACCGGCAAAGGCCTAAAAGGTCACCAAATCATGGATTTGAAGCGTCAGGGAGACGAAACCGCACGCACTGTCTATACTGACTATGTCAGCCGCCTGGCGCGAAGCCTTGCTATGTCCGCCAATTTACTGGACCCGGATGTATTTGTTCTGGGAGGCGGCATGTCAAATATCAGCGAACTCTATGAGGATCTGCCGCCGGCAATGGCGCCTTACATCTTCTCCGACACTTTTGACACTCCAATCCGCAAAGCGGTTCATGGAGACAGTTCGGGTGTCCGGGGCGCTGCCTGGTTGTGGGGTTGAGGCCGCCAGAACCGTAGCAATTGCATGATCTTGGATTTTGTCGGCCTCAATTCCTTTTCGACGGCTTCCTGAACCTTCCTGGAACTGTCGTTGAAGTGTTTCTCGATGAGGTTCTGGTCAATCTTGCGACCAACTTTGAACAGGAAGCCATCATTGTTGTTGTGTTTGATGAGTTCACAGCCAAGGCCTGCCATCAAGCCTATAAAGGAATCGTGCGTGAAATAGTATTTGTGCGCGATGTGGAAGTGCTGAAGCCATTGGCGCGCGCGCTGCCGGTCGATTATGGGCGTAGCAACATAAAGGAGGCCGTCGGGCTCACAGCAGTCCTGAATGATTGTCTTCATTTCCGCAAACGGATCGATCATGTGTTCAATAACGTGTGAGACGACCACGAGATCATATTTTATCGCCTTGTCATACGGAAGAATCCCGTTGTCGTAGGCAAATTGGCTGTAGTTTCCTTCTACCTCATGCAGCGAAACCACCTTGCCTTCGGCAAGGAAGCCGGCAGTGCGCCCGCCGGCCCCGCCACCAAAATCGAGAACGCTATCGAACTCGGGCATCAGGTCCTTAAAAAAGGGCACGATGGTTCTGTCGTTCTGATCATTGAAAAGCTGCGCAGGCGTCTTGTCGTTGCGCTTCACGTCACCATAAACTTGGCCATAGTAGTAAGCCGCTGTCTCGCGCGTGAAGTAAGGGTTTGCACGCAATGTACCGCATCTGGTGCAAGCCACGATCGGCAAGAAGTTTCGATGCCTGGAAACCGTCGAGACCACAATGGATTCGCTGCTGCCGCAAATACACTTCGTGAACTCGAACGTATGCTTTTCGATGTCGGGAAATTCGTTGAATTCTTCCCGGAACTTGTAGTTCGTATTGTTGATATCGAAAAGCATTTACCGAGGCTCTTTGGTTGGTGAAAAGAGGGCCGCTGGTATCGGAGGATAGAAGCGCCTGTCAACCTAGATGGCGCTTCTATCCTGCTTTGACAATTGCGACCACAACATTGCAGTTGTGACTTGTCAGTGTCTGTTTCGGCCACGTGTGACAAGCACGATCCCTGCCCCGACAGCGGCCACGGCAGCCAGTTTTGCGGCATTCGGAATTTCTCCAAAAACGAAAAATCCAAGACCAAGCCCCACAACGGCTGCAACAGACCCGATCTGGCTGAGATAAACAGGCCCTGCGGTCTGCTGTAACCGGAAATAGAGCCCGTATTGAAGCGAAAAGATGGCGGCTTGCGCGGCAAGCAGCGCACCTGCGTTTTCGTTCCAGCTCCCCGGCGCAAAAGGAACGCCGAAAAAGAGGTTGAAAACCGCCAGTGCAACAAAACCGACTGCCATCATGCCGAGCGCGAGGTCGACTGGTTTGGCACCGGCTGGCCACTTCAATGTTCTGTAAATATTGCCGGTTGCCAGAAAGACCGGGATGGTCAGCGCAAACAGAGACCAAAAGGAGGCTTCGACGTTCAGATCCTTGCCAGATACGGCCAGGAGAACACCACCAGCCAAACCAAAGAGAACACCCGTTGCGCGAAGCTTCTTGAAATGCTCAATCCGCAGAACCACGGCGAATGCGTATGTCAGCACCAGTGGAAAGGCAAAACTCAAGGACACGAAACCCGCACCTACCTTGGGAGCTGCCACCACCGCGATCATGTTCGGAATGATGAACAAAACTCCGCTCACAAGGAGATAGAACGCCAACTGTGCAAGCCCTGCGCCACTTCGCGCACGCTCTGGGCCAGACCTGGATCCTGCAAACAATCTGGTCAATGCAAAAAGACCGATGGCGCCGCCAAGAATCGACCATTGCAGCAATGCCAAAGGATGCCATCCAAACTCTGGTGCCGCCTTGGCAATGATTGTCGAAACAGCAAGAAAGCTTCCGACGATCAATAGCAGCACAAGTGGTTGCTCAGGGCTTTTGATCTGAATGCGGCCTTGAGGCCGTTCGTTTGTTTCGGCTTTTGGTCCGGCCGAGATCGGCTCTGAACTCAACACCTTTGTCATTTGGATATCCCTTCTTGATCTTTCGCTGGCGGCAAGCCGGCTGCCTGAGCAAGAAGTGGCAACATTTATCTTTATTTCAAGATACTTATCTTCAAGATTCTTAGCTTTTGTTGACTTCCCTCTGAAAACGCTGGAGAATTTCAATCCTACGAACCGGACAGTGCGCAGCCTCCAGCCATTGTTCATTCGCGCGCTGATAACAAAATGGTCCGCCAAACAAGGTTCTTCCGATGACGTCTCATTCAGACACACCGTCAAAATCGAATTCTCACTTGTTTGGCGATCCTGCAGACCTGCTGGTTGACAGAGCCGAACGTGCCCAAAGACAATGGCAAAAGGAAATGCCTGAAGTCGCAGACCGCTTGTCTCCGATGGTACTGCTTGGCAGGCTCAGCGAATCTGCACAGCTCATGAGCCAAAACTATCTCGCGCCCGCCTATGCAGATATTGGCCTCAAAACCGGCGAGTTCGACGTTCTGGCAACCCTGGTGCGCTCCGGACCGCCTTATAAACTGACACCAACAGAACTCTACCGCACCACTATGATGAGCTCTGGTGGCATGACGGCTCGAATAGACAAGTTGGAAAAAGGTGGACTTGTTGAAAGGTGCCCTCACCCGGAAGATAGGCGAGCTCTTACGGTCTGCCTGACGGAAAAAGGCCTCAACTTGATCAAAGGCAAGATCCCCGACTATGTCGACATGCAACATCAAGCCGTAGACGGACTATCCAAACAGGAACAGCAGCAGCTATCGGGATTGCTGGAAAAGCTGATACGAACAGCCAACGAAAAGAAGGTGCCCTGACCTGCCATTCAGAGACGGAACCCACCAGATCATAAAAACACCCTGTCAGTTGGATCCGCGTCCAAACTTGAATTCAAGAACCGTTGAATTGCAATTCAGGTTCTAATCACCGACTTTCATGATCTTCAATTCCCGGAAGAATGGAAACAAAATGGTAAAATGGCTCGCTGGTATTCTAACCTCAATGTTGCTGGTCTTCCCGGCAACGGCACAGGAAGAAATTCAGATCCGTGATATCGAAAAGGGAATCGGCGAAGAAGCCAATGTCGGAGAGACGGTGGTGGTGCATTACACCGGCTGGCTCATGGACGGAACAAAGTTCGATTCCAGTCTTGATAGAGGCACTCCCTTTTCCTTCACCCTCGGTGAAAGACGCGTGATCCCTGGATGGGAAAAGGGCGTTGAAGGTATGCAGGTCGGTGGCAAGCGGGAGCTGATCATTCCGCCTGAAATGGGTTATGGCGCTCAGGGGGCCGGCGGTGTCATTCCGCCAAATGCGACGTTGAAATTTGAAATTGAGCTGCTTGAAGTCAAAGCAAAGAAGTTCTCCGACCTCAACAATGAAGACCTGAAAGGCAAACTGGCCGCTGGCACCACGGTTATCGATATCCGCAGGCCTGACGAATGGCAGCAAACAGGCGTTATTCCCGGGAGTCATTTGCTGACGTTTTTCGATGCAAATGGCAACGTGAACCCAGCTTTTGGAGCCGAACTTCAAAAACTGGTTGCAGGACCTTCGGACGAAGTCGTTTTCATCTGCCGCACCGGTCGACGCAGCCAAGTGCTGTCGGAGTATTTAAGCGGTCAGGCAGGCTTTACGCAGGTCGCCAATGTCAAGGATGGAATCCTGAGCTGGATAGATCAAGGCGGTGAAATTACGCAAGCCTCCATGCCGGAGAATTGCTGGCTCTGCTGACAGTATTCTGGTCAGTCCAAGCCTCTTTTCGCCCCCCATTCAGATAGAACCGCCACAGAACGCTGTAGAGCGACCGCCATCGTCTGAACGCTGCCTCATCAGAGATCAGATGCCAGTTCCAGGCTCAGGCGATTGTGTTGATTGATGACGGGCGCCATATCCATCGTCACCACAGCGCCGTCCTCCACCACTGTTCTGCCATTGATCACTGTTGTTCTGGCAGACTGAGGAGTACAGAAGACGACCGCTGCAACCGGGTCATGTAGAGCACCAGCAAACTGTATGGAATTCAGGTCCAGAGTGAAGAAATCCGCGCATTTGCCAACCTGCAGCGAACCGATGTCATCCCGCCCCAGAACGGAAGCGCCACCGATGGTCGCAAGTTCAAGTGCTTCACGCGCAGTCATCCACTCATTGGCACGCAGTGGATGAGCAACCGGCAACAGGGCGTGTTTGCGTGGACCTTCCGGCGGCATAAGGCCCAGTTGCAGTCGTGCCAGAAGCATGGCCTGCCGAACTTCCATCAGCATATTGGATCCATCGTTGCTTGCGGATCCGTCGACACCAAGCCCAACCCGAACCCCGGCGGCCATGTACTTCTTGATGGGTGCTATTCCGGAAGCAAGGCGCATATTGGAACAAGGGCAATGAGCAGCGCCACAGCCCGTTGCTGCGAATAGCCGGATTTCATCGTCGTCAACATGAATGGCATGCGCGAACCAGACATCTGGTCCTGTCCAATCAAGCCCTTCCATCCATTCCACGGGGCGTTTGCCGAAGCGTTCAAGTGTGTAACGCTCCTCATCCAGTGTTTCACAAAGGTGGGTGTGCAACATCACGCCTTTGTCTCTGGCGAGGCTGGCACTTTCGCGCAAAAGATTTTCAGATACGGAAAACGGTGAACATGGCGCCACAACAATGCGTGTCATCGCACCATGCGACGCATCATGGTACCTGTCGATTACCCGAACCGTGTCGGTAAGGATGTCGTCTTCATTTTCAACACACTCATCCGGCGGGAGCCCGCCCTGGCTTTCACCCAGCGACATGGACCCACGGCTTGCATGGAAGCGCACGCCAAGATCTTTCGCTGCTTCAATCTGGTAATCGACCTTGTTGCCGCTTTGGAATAGATAGGTGTGGTCGAATACTGTCGTACACCCCGACAATGCCAACTCCGCCAGACCGACCAGCGTACTGGCTCTTGACGCCTCCGGATTTGTTTTTGCCCAAATCCGGTAATGTGCCTGAAGCCAGGGAAACAGATTGTTGTTTTGAGCCGCCGGTAGATTGCGTGTCAGCGTCTGATTCAAGTGGTGATGTGTATTCACAAACCCGGGCAGAACAATCTGACCTGTCGCATCAATAACCTTTTCCGCTGTTTCCGGAAGGTTTTCGGTCGGGCCGACTGCTTTCAGGATACCATTTTCAGCAAATAAGCCGCCGCCTTTAATTTCACGGCGCTCGCCATCCATGGTCACGAGCATGTCGGCGTTTTTCAAAAGCAGTGTTCGGACCATTGGGATTGACCGGCTCGAATCGTTGTTGTCGTACAATTACGTACAGCTTATGTGTCCAGCCGTTCCAAAGCTATTGACGAAATTGCGGCCGTCACCTGCTTTTCAAGACAGCTTTTATTCCTCAAGAGGCGGCATGCGGTTCCAGGCATCCAGCGCAGCTATCTTGTAGGCTTCAGCAAGGGTGGGATAGTTGAATGTGTTTTCAACGAAATACTCCAGTGTACCGCGCAGGTTCAGCACAGCCTGACCGATATGCACCAGTTCAGTGGCGCCTTCGCCGACGATATGACAACCGAGCAATCGCCGGGTCTTGAGCGAGAAGATCAATTTCAACATCCCGGTGTCCAGTCCCATGATGTGCCCACGAGACGTTTCCCGGAACCGGGCCACTCCGCACTCATAGGCAATGCCCCGCTCTCGTATTTCTTCCTCAGTCATGCCCACAGTCGAAATTTCCGGGACAGCATAAATGCCATATGGGAAGTATTCCGGTGGATCGTAGGCGGTCTCGCC
Source organism: Labrenzia sp. THAF82 (assembly GCF_009363435.1). Classification (GTDB taxonomy): domain Bacteria; phylum Pseudomonadota; class Alphaproteobacteria; order Rhizobiales; family Stappiaceae; genus Roseibium; species Roseibium porphyridii. The sequence continues at coordinate 4,058,757 of NZ_CP045354.1, forward strand.
CAGCGCGTGACAAGCGGCAATGCGCCCCTGCTCCATGGAAGTCGACGCAAGGCTTGGAAAGCCGATGACGTCGCCGGCGGCAAAAATATGCGGTACCGATGTCTGGAACGTCATCGGATCGACTTTCAATCGCCCCCTGTGGTCGGTTTCAAGTCCACACTTGTCCAGGGCCAAGGCGGGCGTGGCCCCCATGCGGCCGGCCGCAAACAATATGACATTTGATCGGATGCAACGCCCCCCTTCCAAGGTGATCTCGCAGTCCGCAGCCCCGTGCTTTTCAATTTTCTGAACAGTCGCACCAAAGCGCAGTGCAATGCCACGATCACGCAGCTGATGCGTGAAATCGGCGACAAGTTCCTTGTCCAGGAAATCGAGCATTGTTTCCCGGGGCTCCACAAGGGTGACGTGCACATCAAGAGCCGAGAAGATTGATGCGTATTCAACGCCGATCACACCGGCACCGATCACCGCGATTGATCTCGGCAGTTCATTCAGTTCAAGAATTTCGTCGCTATCGAGCACATATTCGCCGTCGAACGGCACGTAGTCCGGTCTGAAAGGTTTTGTGCCCACCGAAATGATGAATTTCTCTGCCTCAAAGGTGTGGACTTCACCAGCTTCTCCAGTGACTTCGATTGTGTGCGGACCAAGGAAGCGCGCTTCACCTCCAATAGTATCAACTTTGTTGCGGGCAAACTGATGTTCCAGAACTTCAACTTCATGGTCGAGTGTGATGTGAAGTCTGGCCCTGAGATCATCTGCTGTCAGGTCTTCTTTCACACGGTATGAACGACCGTAGAAACCACGTTCTCTCCAGCCTGTCAGATTGAGCACTGTTTCACGCAGGGTCTTGGATGGAATTGTGCCCGTATGCACAGAAACACCGCCGACCCTGCGACCGCGTTCGACGACCATTACGTTGCGGCCAAATTTTGCCGCCTGGATCGCTGCCCTGCGTCCCGCGGGTCCGCTGCCGATCACGATAAGATCATACTTGTCCATTGTGCCCCTCATTGCTCCCACCACACATTGCAGCGCAACAACAGCATCTGCAAGAAGGCGTCAAGATCCGATACCGGAAAGTCGTGAATTGAGTGTTTGCTGCGGTTCGCTCAGTTGTTGATCTGCTTGTTTGTTGAGCAAATTTGAAGAATTTGAGCACCGGTTGGTTGCCAGTCCGGTCCAGCTCTTTGTCAGATTACGACAATGGTCACATGCAAACGATTGCTTCCATGGCGAAGTTTGATTCCATCAGACAGACGAGGCAACAAAGCCGTTGCCAACCTCTGCACCTTCCGCTATGGCTGTCTGCATGTTGATGAACCTGAAAGCAGCTTGGTGGTGGCGCGGCGCAAAATAGGCGGCCGACGATCACTCATGCTCTGAACGGATCATATTTTCACCAAGGCCGCCGCGGGACACCGCTGGCGGCCTTGGTGCATTTAAGAGGCTGCTGGTAACTCTAGGCAGCCATCAATACGGGAACAGACCAATGCCGGCGCTGGCAGATCAGACCTATGAAACCAAAGGCGGGATCACAATCCTGCGCACCTCGCGTCCTTCCGACTATGAGACTGGGACTTCGGACTGGATCGACAGGTTGGATTCCGAGTTGGGAGCTGTCCTTGCCTCGTCCTATGAGTATCCGGGCAGGTACACCCGTTGGGACATGGCACTGGTCAACCCTCCATTGGTGATGGAAGCAGCTGATCGTAAAGTTGAGATCCGGACACTCAACGAGCGCGGCATGGTTATCCTTCCCGCCATTCGCGATCTTTTGAAATCTCATCCGGACGTGGAAACTTTCGAGGCCAGCGATACCAAGATCGAGCTGACGGTGAAAGCGCCGGATCGCTTGTTCAACGAAGAAGAAAGATCCCGGCAGCCATCGACATTCTCGATTGTTCGGGAGTTGAAAAATTTCTTTGCCTGCGATGACGATCAGCTCGGCCTGTATGGCGCTTTTGGCTACGACGTTGCCTTTCAGTTCGAGCCGATCGATCTAAAATTGCAACGGCCTGATGATCAGCGTGATGTGGTTCTGTTTTTGCCCGATGAAATCCTGATCGTCGATCACCACGGCAAGCGGGCCTATGTTCTGGAATACGATTTCGTCGTGAACGGACGAAGCACCAAGGGGTTGGAACGAACTGGCGAAAAACGCCAATATACACCAGCCAATATTGATCCTGGCCGCGGCGATCACGAGCCAGGCGAGTATTCGAAACTTGTTGAAAAGGCCAAGGACTATTTCAGGCGTGGCGACCTGTTTGAAACTGTGCCCGGCCAGACATTCTATGAACCTTGCGCCAACCCGCCGTCTGCTGTTTCGAGACGTCTGGCTCAAATCAACCCCTCCCCTTATTCCTTCTTCTTCAATCTCGGCAACAACGAGTATCTGGTCGGTGCATCACCGGAAATGTACGTTCGCGTAACCGGTGGGCGCCGTGTGGAGACTTGCCCGATCTCCGGCACGATCAGACGCGGAAAAAACGCAATTGAAGACGAGGCGCAGATCCGCAAACTGCTGAATTCCGAAAAGGACGAAGCGGAGCTTACAATGTGTTCCGATGTCGACCGGAATGACAAAAGCCGTGTGTGCGTCCCCGGCTCCGTCAAGGTGATCGGTCGCCGTCAGATCGAAATGTATTCCCGCCTCATTCACACGGTGGATCACATCGAAGGCATTCTTCGCGAAGACATGGATGCGCTTGATGCGTTCCTGTCTCATACTTGGGCTGTCACCGTCACCGGAGCACCAAAACGGTGGGCGATGCAGTTTATTGAGGACCACGAAAAGTCCTCGCGTGCCTGGTATGGCGGCGCCATTGGAGCGGTTCTCTTCAACGGCGACATGAACACCGGTCTGACACTGCGCACGGTGCGCATCAAGGATGGCATGGCTCAGATCCGTGCCGGTGCAACCCTGCTCTATGATAGCGTCCCGGAAGATGAAGAAGCCGAGACGGAACTGAAGGCGGAAGCCATGCGTGCTGCGGTCAGGGAAGCGGGTCTTGCTTCCAAGTCGGCAGAAAAACGTGAAGAAGCAAAACCCGGCAAGGGCATGAAAATCCTGCTGGTCGACCACGAGGACAGTTTCGTCCACACATTGGCGAACTATTTCCGCCAAACAGGTGCGGATGTTGTCACCTACCGCACCCCGGTTGCAGACCATGTGTTCCACGACGTGGCACCGGATCTGGTCGTTCTATCGCCCGGCCCCGGAAACCCCAAAGACTTTGACTGCGCCGCAACCATCGGCCGTGCTCGTTCCCGTGCCTTGCCAATATTTGGCGTTTGCCTTGGTCTGCAGGCACTTTCAGAATATTTCGGCGCTGAGCTTGGTCAGTTGGAAACACCCATGCACGGAAAACCTTCGCCGATCAGCTTGTCCGGCAACTCCATGTTGTTTGATGGTCTTGAGGCACCGGTTACAGTCGGACGTTACCATTCTCTTTTCGCCAACCGTGACACACTGCCGACGGACCTGCGTGTCACTGCAGAAACTGAGGACGGAGTGGTCATGGCCGTCGAGCACCAAAAAGAACCGATCGCCGCCGTCCAGTTTCATCCTGAGTCCATTATGTCTCTTGACCAGGACGCGGGGCACAAGATTATTGAGAATGTCGTCAGCCGACTGGTGTCTGCAAAAGCGCAGGACGTCGCAGCGGCATCGTGATGCTTGTCACGGCGGTTCCATACCAATCGCCGTGTGCTGCCTGCCACTGCATTTAGAAGAGGTTTCCTTTGCACATCCTGCTCGCAGCGCTCGCACTTGTTGCCATCATAGCCTACTGGATCTTTCGAACCGGCCAGACCACACAGTCCTCGGGCACTGCCCTTGAAGCACCTCAGAACGTCAAAGCGGCGGCCAATCGGTTTGGATACAAAGCACTTCTGAACCAGCATCCGACGGAAAGCGTTGATGATCCGCGTGTGACGGGTGCTGCGTTGCTGATACTGGTCGCGGAAATTGATGGCGGCATTTCCAGGGCAGAAAAGGAGAGTATAGAGGAACAGTTGCGGAAGGTCTTTGAGCTTTCTGAGTCGGATTCCAGAGAGCTCTATGTTTTCGCTAAATGGATCGCCAGCCAGAGCAGCAATCAGGATGACATGATCCGCAGACTGATCATGCGAACCGTTAAGCTCGGCGGACGGGATACAATTCCAGACATGATGCAGATGGTGAACGCGGTAGGGCGCGCCGATACGGGAACTTTGACCGATGACACGCAACAGGTGATAGAGCGATTGAAGCAACTCCTGAACTGACAAAGAGACCGTACAGACTAGCAGCTCAAAACAAGAGTTTGGCCATGACGTCTTTTGCCTGTTTGAAGACGAGCCATTTCGGTGTTTAATCCCTTAGAACATAATCTATAATCGGCAACAGACACGTTTGGTTTTCAAGGTCATTGTCATTGAATTCAGCCGCTCGCTGGCCTTCAACGGAAGAAGCCTCTGACGTCAGAAACTGCGAGAATAGGCACCAGGGAGAAAACATGTTCGAGGCCTTCCGCCGGATAGGTTCAAAGTTCCTGCGGTCATCTCTGATGTCTATCTACGCCATTGTTTTGGCCAGTGGACCTAGCCTCGTCGCAAGCGCACAAGAAAGTGGGAATGCGGAGAACCAGGACGTTCAAAACCACATTCTCGGCATTGGCATTTGCCCGCCTTGGAACCCACAGTCGCCGGAAATGTGCAAGAACAGCTTGGACAAGGTTATGTCCGCACTCGCACCACGACTTGATGCAAGTCCCAGCCAGACGCATTTGCTCGTGAACGAAGGAGCCAGTGCATCCGCGCTGAAGCTAAAAGCAACAGAACTTTCCAACAATCTCGGCCCGGATGACCGTCTGATCATCTACGCGAACCTTCCCTTAAGCAGCGCAGAGGTGGCTGACGCAGATACAGCCTTCGGCCATGTTTTGGAACTCTGGGCCGATCAGTCCCCCGAAACAGCCGGCGAAGCAATAGCTGAAGGCATCTGGATGTCTGCGCCGGCCTTCGCGGCCATGATACATACCATTCGCGCCGGTGAAGTTGTGCTGATCCTCGACACCAACAATTCCTATGCGGTTAATCTGGACCTTCTGGATGAGCATTCAGTCGATCTTGAAAACCGGCCAGAAGCGCTCGTCACATCATCCGGCCAGGGCCAGATGGCCAACTATAGCGCTGACAGAACGATATCCCTGTTCGCGAAGCACTTGTCCCTGGCTCTCGGTGAAACAGAGGGAACGCTCCTCGATGTGATGACCGCTGCCTCGCAAGGTACGAGACAAGCGGCAATTCCGATCTGCGCCTCCTTGAAGGAACATCAAGGCGCTGACAGCGACCACTCGCCTGATTGCACACAAGTGCCCGAAGTCCACGATCCGGACAGTCTGCTCAGTCAAACGCTCCTGGCCCCGTTGCCGGAGAGCTGACGAGAGAACACTGCATCGCACGGACTAGGGGCGTGCAACTTCACAGAAAATCACTGCAACTTTCACCTAGCCAGCAGTAGTAGGCTCCTGGCCGCAAAAATTCTGCGCCGCTACCTCTATGGGTTTCACAAGCCGGGCTTCCGCGGTTCGTTGGCGTGGTTCACCTTTTAACCGCGCTCCCAACCATGCCCAGTCGTCTTCTTCCACGCGAACCTGGTCCACAACACGTTCCGGTTCGATCGGTTGCAACTTGTCGTCCTTTTGCTCCGCGATGGCAAAACGAAAAGCATAGCCTGGCGTCAATCCCATGCGCAGGTCCGATACAACAACTTTCCCATCGACCAGATCAGCCTTGTAAAAACCTCTGCTAAACCATTCCAGTTTGTTGAATGCAGGCGTGTCCTCAATACAAGCAACAAGTTCCGGGTGACGAGGATGCGCATAGATTTCCGGATCTCCATCCCCATCAAAGAGAGAAACATAGAGGTTTTGGTATTGGTCATCCTTGAGGCCGATAACCTTCCATAGAAGAATATTGAACGGCGCGGCAATGGCATAAATCGTGTCAGGAGGAGTGCCCACTTCAGCAAACAATTGCTCGGCTTTACCCTCGACAACTTTCTGGACGACCATCGAAAGCCCCAGATATCCGGTCGAAAAAATCAGGGCTGCAGCTACTCCATTTCGAAAGCGTGTTGTCCAGGATTTCTTGAAAAGTGCCCAGATGACGATTGCAAGCAGTGGAAGCGAATATGTCGGATCGATGATGAACACTGAGCCAACCCCAACAGGATCGGGGTACAACGGCCAGAATATTCTGGTTCCGTAAACGGTCATCGCATCGATAACGGCGTGCGTCGACAGACACAGAAACACGGTTGCCCAGACGAGCCATCTGCTTTCCCGCAGTCCCTTGAACAATCGCAGCAGAATTTCTCCGATCACTGGCGCTGCAAGCGCATGGACAAAAACAGAATGCGTCCAGCCGCGATGATACACAAAGCTGTCTATGGGGTCGTCAAAGGGGATAAATACATCCAGATCCGGCAAGGTGCCCAGCACACCTCCTATGAGCACCGCCTTCCGCGGACCTACCTTGCTCCCCAGACAAGCAGTGGAGACGACCGCGCCAAGGGCAAATTGTGTCAAAGAATCCATGAAGACAACCGGTGGGATAAGAAACGACAAAGTTAGCCGGTTATGTGAGGCACGCACCAGCAGAAGACAATGGTCAGAAATTGAAAAAGGCGGAAGTTTTCTGCCTGTTTCCGGTGCAACTGTCTGCTTAGTCCACTTCTCTGATAGCGCCTTTGGCAGCGCTCGTTGTCATTTTGGCGTATGCCTTGAGTGCTTTGGTAACCTTGCGTTTGCGTTTTTCAAGTGGCTTCCAGGCTTCCTCGCCCTTGGCATTCATGGCAGCACGGCGATCTGCAAGTTCCTCGTCTGTGAGGTCAACTCGCAAGACACGGTTCGGAATGTCGATGACAATCGTGTCGCCTTCTTCCACGAGGCCAACTGCGCCGCCTTCAGCGGCTTCCGGCGACATGTGACCGATTGAGAGGCCGGATGTACCGCCGGAAAAACGCCCATCCGTGATCAGTGCACATTCCTTGCCAAGCCCTTTCGACTTCAAATAGCTGGTCGGATAGAGCATTTCCTGCATGCCAGGACCACCGCGCGGACCTTCATACCGGATTAAAACGACGTCGCCCGCTTTGACCTTGTTGGTGAGAATTGCAGAAACGGCGCTGTCCTGACTTTCAAAAATACGGGCCGGGCCAACAAATTTCAGGATGCTATCGTCCACTCCAGCTGTTTTCACAACGCAGCCGTCTTCAGCAATATTGCCGTAAAGCACGGCAAGTCCGCCATCTGTGCTGTAGGCATGATCCAGTTCGCGAATTACTCCCGACTGGCGATCAAGATCAAGATCGTCCCAACGGCGGTCCTGGCTAAAGGCCGTCTGAGTGGGCACGCCACCTGGAGCGGCTTTGTAAAACTCATGCACACTTTCAGAGTTTGTCTGGCAAATGTCCCACCTGGCCAATGCCTTTTTCATGCTGGAGGTGTGAACGGTCGGAATGTCCGAGTGCAGCAATCCTGCCCGATCGAGCTCGCCCAGGATCCCCATGATGCCCCCTGCCCGATGGACATCTTCCATATGGATATTTTCAACCGCAGGCGCGACCTTGCAGAGCACCGGCACCTTTCTGGACAAGCGATCGATATCGTCCATGGTGAAGCCGATTTCACCTTCATATGACGCGGCCAAGAGGTGCAGAATTGTGTTGGTGGACCCCCCCATTGAAATGTCGAGGCTCATGGCATTTTCAAAGGCCTGGAAATTGGCGATCTTGCGTGGAAGCACGCTCTCGTCATCCTGCTCGTAGTATCTTTTGGCAAGATCCACAATCAAATGTCCGGCTTCGACGAAAAGGCGCTCTCGGTCAGCATGCGTGGCGAGGGTTGAACCGTTTCCAGGCAGAGATAGTCCCAACGCTTCCGTCAAACAATTCATGGAGTTGGCCGTGAACATCCCCGAACACGAGCCGCAGGTTGGGCATGCATTTTGTTCCATGGACAACACGTCCGCGTCAGACATGTTTTCGTCTGCGGCCGCAACCATTGCATCAATGAGATCGATTGCCTTCTCAACCCCGTTTTCGAGCACAACCTTGCCGGCTTCCATCGGTCCACCAGAAACAAAAACGGCAGGAATGTTCAGCCGCATGACGGCATTCAACATACCTGGGGTGATCTTGTCGCAATTGGAAATACAAACAATCGCGTCCGCGCAGTGGCCGTTGACCATGTATTCAATGGCATCGGAGATCACTTCGCGCGAGGGAAGCGAATAGAGCATGCCGTCATGGCCCATCGCGATGCCATCATCGACCGCAATCGTATTGAACTCCTTGGCAACTCCGCCAGCCTTTTCCACTTCACGGGCCACAAGCTGACCGAGGTCCTTCAAATGGACATGACCCGGCACGAACTGAGTGAACGAGTTGGCAATCGCGATGATGGGTTTGCCGAAATCGTCTTCCTTCATCCCTGTAGCACGCCAAAGGCCGCGTGCACCGGCCATGTTACGGCCATGGGTTGAGGTTCTTGAACGATAGGGAGGCATTTCACTTATCCGTCTTGCTGGCGGGCATTTTCATCGCCTCAACGGCTGAAACCCGTCAATCCGGATCCAGATAAATGCCCATTTGTCATTGATCAGGGTGTGACAGGTTTTTGAAATTCGGGAAAGGACAGATCCTCGAAAAAGAGTACGCTCCGGTACGGTTGGCGATTTAAAGGTCATGAATTCGCACAATCGACATATGGTTGCATGAAAGATGCTGCCCATTCAGGGCTTGCATCCGGCCGCTACAAGCGCAATGGTTTTGGATCGGTTTCAAGCTTCAGAAAAATCACAAAGATAGAGCCAAACCGGAAAGCTGCGTTATTTGGGAGGCATGCAGTGCTCATTTTGCTGGCCGTTCTGGCCGCCATGTTCGGTTTCCTGTTTGGCACGGACCAAGGCGTCATCTCAGGCGCTTTGCCACTTTTGAAAAAGGAATACGCCTTCACGGTTCAAAGTGAAGGCTTCATGACGGGCGCTGTTCCCTTCGGAGCAATTTTCGGGGCAATCGCCGCGCTCCTTCTCGTCGATCGCTTCGGTCGCAGACCCATGCTGATCTTCAGCTCAATCCTGTTTGCCGCCGGATCGCTTGCAGCCGCCTCTGCTTTCGGTGTCTGGTCGCTAACGGCAGCCCGCGTGATCATCGGAGCCGCTATCGGTGTTTCCTCTCTGGTCGCCCCCATGTATCTGGCAGAGATCGCGCCAGCGCGTATTCGCGGCGCTGTCGTTTCCGCGTTCCAGCTTATGATCACCGTCGGCATCCTTGCCGCCTTTGTTGTTGATTGGGCTTTCTCGTTTTCAGGGTCCTGGCGGCTGATGCTCGGGTTCAGTCTTGTGCCAGCTTGCATTTGCCTGACTGGCATCCTGCGCGCTCCGGAAAGCCCACGCTGGCTTGTTCTGGCAGGCCGGGAGAAAGATGCGCGGCAGGTTCTGCAAACCGTTCAGCCTGACATCACGCCGGGACGGGTCGACAAGATCGTCAATGAGATTGAAGCCAGCCGTCCGTCCGACCCGGCTCAGGAAAGCTGGAGTAACTTCAAAAATCCACGCCTGCGATTTCTGCTGATCTTCTGTGTGGCCGCCTTCTTCCTGCAGCAATTCAGCGGAATTAACGTCATCCTGTCGTATGCACCTCAAATCCTTGAAAAAGCAGGCCTCAGCGGTCTGGCCAACGAATTGATTGCCACTGCTGGCATCGGCGCATTGAACGTGGCAGTGACCATCTTATCAATGCTCATGGTCGATCGCCTCGGTCGCCGCCCCTTGTTCATCTTCGGCTTTGCTGGTGCCTTCCTAAGTCTTACGCTGATTGCGGTTCTCTTCCAGATCGACAACCCAGGCTTTGCATGGCTCACTCTTGTCGGGCTCTTCGCTTTCGTTTTCTTCTTTGCTGTCAGCCTCGGACCACTCCCCTGGCTTTATATGTCCGAGTTGTTCCCGCTCGCCCTCAGAGGCAAGGGAATGGCGATCGCCTCGCTTTCAAACTGGATTTGCAACTTCCTTGTCGTCTTTCTGTTTCCTGCGCTCGCGGCCGGTCTGGGAGAAGCCATGACCTTTACGCTGTTCGCTCTTTGCTGTGCGTTCGGGCTTTGGTTTTCCTGGGCATATGCACCTGAGACACGCGGGATTTCGCTGGAGGAAATCGACCAGTCGATTGCAGAAAAGTAGTCTTCAGAGTTTGCGGAATGAAGCAGGCGTCTGACCGACGACACGCTTAAAGGCGCGTGCAAATGCTGCTTCGGATTCATAACCAACGGAAGAAGCAATCTCGGCCAGGGAACTGCCGCTGTTCTTCAATTCGCTGCAAGCCAGCTGCATTCTCCATCGGGTCACGTAATTCATGACCCCGTCACCGGTCAATTCCTTGAACCGAGCAGCAAACGCCGATCTGGACATGCCGGCATGTTGGGCAAGACGCTCTATCGTCCAGGAGGCGTCAGGCTCTTTGTGAAAGACCTGCAGGGCTTTGCCCACCTTCAGATCACGGAGCGCCGCAATCCAACCGGTTTGTTGATCCGGTGACCGCTTCAACCAACTTCGAATGGCCTGAACAACCAAGATGTCCGTGAGGCGCGTGAGCACCGTTTCACCGCCGGGCTGTGGGTTCCGGGCCTCTTCTGCAAGGTATTGAAGCGTACCTTCGAGCCACCTGCCCGCCTGCAAGTCAAATTCGTCCAGAAATATCACCTGAGGCAGAAGCTCAATCAGTCTTTCGGCCGCTACATGGTCCACTTTCAGCACACCGCAGGTCATGCGTGTCATGGCGCCGCCGCCTCCGAAACTCATGGTTTCGAAATTTGGGCTGTGCCTTTTGGCGGGAATGTCAAAGAGAGGTGTCAACGGGCTGCCTGCGTTATCACGCAGGTCTACCGCGCGTCCATGCGGAAGCAGGGCCAATTGGCCGTGCCCCAGCTCAAGCACGTCTCCGTTCTTGAGGTCCAAGATACACTTGCCTTCGGTCACGACGATCAGAACCAGTCGCTTCGCAAGCTCCGGAACCGCAATACCCCAAGGCGCCGTCAGTTCCGGCACGCAATAAAATGTCCCACTGAGATTGAGCAGGTGAAGCACTTCGCTCAACGGATCACGCTTGTCGGTGCTCACAGGCGCGGGATTATTCTCTTCAGCAACGATATTGGACAAGGATGTGTTTCTGAGCCTGATTCTGGACGATCTGCTGACTTTTTAACACTTTCAAGCATGGAAAATCCAGACCAGCCCCGTCACCTTTACGCCAGACCAAACCACAACCGGAGAATTGGAATGGCCAGCATTCAAACAAAAATCGCCCTATCCCTATCAGCTTTGACACTGGGTACCGTCGGCAGTCTCGTCGTTTTTGCGCCTGCGTCTTTGTTTGAGCTGAACAAAGTCGTTCTTGATCCGTCTGCGGCCATGATGAGTGAAATCAGAGCTCCCGGCGTGCTGATCCTCGTCGGTTTCGCCCTGGCAATGGCCGGCTTGAAAGACGATAGACTGCTGAGACCAGCACTCACCTTGTCGGCTGTGCTGCTGCTATCCTATGGCGTTGGACGCCTGATCAGCCTGCCGATAGACGGAATTCCACCTGTGTCGCTTCTTGCGGCATTGGCAATAGAGCTTGTTCTTGGCGCATGGTGCGCGCTCCTTGTGGTCAACGCGCGCGCGCCAACGCAGCAAACAGGCTAAAAAAAGCCGGTGCAGGCAAATGCACTGCACCGGCTAAGCTTCAGACCGCCTCAGAAGGGGTGGATGTCAGACAGCCTGAATCTTGTCCCGTCTATTCGGCGGCAATTGTCGCTTCATCCAATGAAGGATAGTCGATGTAGCCCTTTTCATTGCCACCATAGAGTGTCTCGGGATCGAGCTGGTTCAACGGAGCGTCAGCTCTCAGACGATCCACCAGATCGGGGTTGGAGATGAACGGCCTTCCAAAAGCCACGAGATCAAGTCTCCCGCTCTCAATGGCATCGATCGCCGAAGCCCGTTCATAGCCATTGTTGCCCATTCTGACGCCGTTGAAGAGCCCATACAGCGCAGCCAGGTCGCCCCCTTCGGGGATGTCGCGCGGCCCGCCGGTCTGGCCTTCAACAAGGTGAAGGTACGCAAGGTCGTATTCGTTCAACAAACGTATCACGTGTGAGAAGGTTTGTTGCGGGTCGCTGTCGGCAATGTCGTTCGCGTTGGAAAATGGACTAAGACGGATACCGACCCTTGCGCCGCCCCAGACACTTACGACAGCATCCATGACTTCCTTCAAGAAACGTGACCGGTTTTCGACAGATCCACCATAAGCGTCTTCTCGCTTGTTTGACCCGTCTCGCAGGAACTGGTCGATCAGATAACCGTTGGCCGCATGCACTTCGACCCCGTCAAAGCCTGCATCAAGGGCATTTGCCGCAGCCTTGCGGTAGTCTCCGACAATTCCAGGAATTTCACTGACTTCAAGCGCTCGTGGTGTCGGGGTATCTACAAATTGCTCGCCGTCGAAGGTTTTCGATTGAGCGGCAATCGCGCTTGGAGCAACGGGATCGACACCATCCGGCTGCAAAACAGGATGCGAGATCCGGCCGACATGCCAGAGTTGAAGCACAATCTTGCCACCCTTGGCATGAACCGCGCTGGTTACCTTTTTCCATCCATCAACCTGGGACGTGGAATAGATGCCCGGTGTCCACGCATACCCCTTGCCTTGCGGCGATATCTGTGAGGCTTCAGTAATGATCAGGCCTGCCCCTGCTCGCTGGCCATAATATTCGGCCTGCAATTCTGTTGGGGCATCGTCCTCGGCACGGGCGCGGTTCCGCGTCAGCGGTGCCATGACCACACGGTTCTTCAGTTCAATCGCGCCTGCATGTGAGGCTTGGAAAAGCTTGCTGTCCGACATCTTACTATCCTTTGCAGTCTTGTGGTCGGGTTGGCATAAAATTGGAATGATCAGTCCAATAATAGTCGTGAAACTTGTCTGCGGTGTTCCGATCAGGTTGGCTTAAGGTGAAAGCACCTCTTTGGCTTGCTGAATCGTTCGCGTGATCCGTTCGGCAGGTATCCCAGCTTTTCTGAGCGCCAGCGTGCCAATGGCCAGTGACGAGTAGGCACTGGCCTTGTCTCGGGCGGCATCCGGATTTGCGGGATCTAGTGCCTTGGCGAACAGATCTTCGATGCTTTCAAGATGGCGCCGACCAAGTTCGGCGACTTTCTCGTCATGCGGGGCAAGCTCGGTAATGCAGTTGATCAAAAGGCACCCGCGCGGTCCGCCCTTGGGGTCCGACAAGGCCTGCATCATGGCATCGACAACATTTGCATCGCTCGCCTCAGCCGCCCGTGCGGTTTCCGCCAGGCCGCGTATCCCATTGCGGGAATAGTATCCAACGGCCCTTAGAAACAGGTCCTGCTTGCTGCCGAAAGTTGCATAAAAACTCGATCGGCTCAGCCCCATGGCACTGGTCAGGTCATCAAGTGAGGTTGCCTCGAAACCCTTCTGCCAAAAGACATTCATCGCCGCTTCCAGCGCTGCTGCCTCATCGAATGCACGAGGACGCCCAGGCCCTGAAGCCCGTTTTTGCTCTGATGTCGATTTGCTCGCAGCGTTGCTCATGACACTGATATGGACTGGCCAGTTCAGAATACAAGAAGGCCGCAGATTTTTTTTGGACTGACCAATTCAATACTCGTGCAATGCGGTACCGAATTGAGCCAAACTACATGCGGCAAGAACCGGCATACGCGTCGCCGACATCGTCAAAAACCCGCGCAATGGCTTCCATTTCATAAAGCCTGCTGGTTCTGCGCACGCCTTCGACGAGATAGAAATCCTGAATTGGAAACTGGTTCGAATTGAACCGGAAGTCACCGCGAACGCTTTCGAACGGAGCGGCACTGATTGCCGAAATAAGAGCTTCCTGCTCCTTCACCCCACCTGTCAGTTCGAGCGCAAAATGAATGAGCTTGGCGGCATCATATCCTTGTGCTGCATAGACTGACGGCGCGTATTTGTACTTTCGGGAAAATTCCCGAACGAACCTTTTGTTCGCGGGGTTGTCGAGATTGGGTGCCCAGTGAGATGCCGAGAAAAGCCCCTCACCCATCTCTGACGTGATTGGAAGCGTAATTGCATTGATCGTGTTCGATGACAGGAAAGGGACAATGCCCTTCAGTCCAGAGGTGTGAAACTGTTTCACCAGCTCAACACCCATACCACCCGGCATAAAGGCATAAATGGCATCGGGTTCAATTTCGGCGATCTGGTTGAATTCCTCGGCAAAATCGGTCTGACCAAGTCTTGGGAAAAGCTCGCGCGCAATCTGACCCTTGAAGTGCCGCCTGAATGCAGACACAGCATCTCGCGCAGCTTCATAGTCTGGGGCGATTGTGACAACCTGTTGATATCCCTTGAGGCTGGCATATCGCCCCATGGTCTCGTGGACCTGATCATCCTGGGATGCGGTTGAGAAAAAGTACCGGTTGCACTTGCCGCCTGCGATGGGAGCAGGTCCGGAATTTGTTCCAATGAACAGTGTCTTCGACCGAACGACATGATCGTGCACCGCAAGCATCACTCTGGAGAAATTGACGCCGACGAGCACGTCGACACCATTTTCATCTATCAGTTTGGTGACCTGTTTTACCGCGTGTTCGGGATCGAGCTTGTCGTCAACGACCAACACGTTTGTCGCCAGACCTCCAAGTGCACCATTTGATTGCGCGACCGCCAGCATGAAACCGTCCCGCATGTGTTCACCGAAGATCGCAGCCGGTCCTGACAAAGTTGCCAGGAGCCCGACCCTCAGTTCCTTGGCTTCCTGAGCGACAGAAACACTCATCGCAAAGGCCGATGCCACAGCGACACCCATTGCCTTGATGAAGAATTGAGATAACCAGCGCGCCATAATATTCACTTGCCCATTTTTCTAAACGACGGCGCGACCCACATTTCGCATCCGAACGTTCGACTCGCACATATTGTGGACGAGACTCGTTAGGCATTTGCAAACAAGGCCGTGATGCCCGGCATTCACCACAAGCCCGTCACATTTTCCGTAAAATTCCCCAGTGCTGCCCCAATCCGGCCTGTGAACCGACGCATTAACAAAGGTTAATGCTTCAGGTCGTGGTCAGTGCCTGATGCCGTTTTGAACTTGTTGAAGACGGCAGGAACAGGAGTGTTCAGCAAGAAATACCGACCGGGACCAATGTCACCGCTCTGAGCGTACCCGTAGCGCAAACCCGGGAGGGCCAAATGTATTCCGTAATCGCGCCTGCCAATTCTTGCGATATCAGCACCAGCTACAGACCGGACAATGTAACAGCTAAACAACCAAAAAAAGACCTTAAACTCGTCCATACAACCGATACGGCTGCAATTGCTCTTCAAGATCCCGAACCACTGGATGCCAGCAAGATTGCAGCAAAGATCCTACACATGCATGCAACGTCTGAGGATGCGGACATCAAGGAAGCACGGAAACCAAAACTGCTCGATGGGCATGAGGAAGCGGATTTGGAAATTCCAGGCGTGTTTCGCCGGCCGCGAGAAAGTTTTGATGCACCGCCTCAGGAACCGACTGCAGCTCCCCTGTCTGACGCTATCAAATTGAAAGCCCGGTCCGGTCTACAGGACCCGAAATCCAAAATGTTCCTGATCAGCGCCATACTCATTGCCGCGATAGGTTCCGCGGGCTTTGCGATCGGAATGGCAGCTGCCAACAAACCGGTTGAGGAAGATTCCCGACTGGTGACAACCGAAGCGATCTCCGCCGAACCGACCATTGAAGGGCTCATCGCCGAAGACGCGGCATCCCCGGTTGGTGCACCTGCCCTCCATTACAGCGGGGCGACAACTGCACAACTTGAAAATGCGAAGGAGCGCATCCGGCTTGCTTTCGCGGAACGCGGCACCCTGAGCACACCACAAGTTGCACCACTCTACCCGCAGACAAACGACACAATGCCCTCAGGTTCCGAGCAGCCGACGCTCACGTTGGGCGACAATGCAACTGGTGTTGATGCAATCGCCGGAAGCAATGCTCAAGCGGTTACTGCCGGCACCACGGCTACTCTTGCACCGTCAATCACGGAACCTGCATCTCAGTCCGAAGCACCGTTGCAAAAGGAAACAACCTTACAATCAGCGTCTGGCGACTCTCCTGAAACCGCCAGTGTGACACCTGCAACGACGGATGTTCCGGCAAGCGCTGGCAGTACCGACTATCCCAACAAGGGGACCATCACTGCATCGGTCAATCTCAGGAAATCGGAAGACAAGGACGGAACGATCCTTGCTGTTATTCCTGCCGGTACCGACATCAGTTTCAACACATGCGGCACGTGGTGGTGCGGTGTCGACTTCGATGGACAGACCGGCTTTGTCGGCAAGAAGTTTATAGAACAGAAACCTGCTAGCGAATGAGTCATCTATCCAGGTAGAAGCTTGTTAAGCCCTACTCCGTATCTTTCTCCAGGGCTCATCGTCCATCTCATGATGGGCTGTCCTTGACACACTGGAAACGCTCCGGTGGATGACTTAAAAAGCCTGAAAGCAGCTACGGAGACAGATCATGGCTTGCCGCCGATCGTTCGCATTTGCCGCCACACTGTTCGCCCTGTCCGGCCTGAGCTTCAGCCAACCGGCGCTCGCAGACGGAACGGACTGCGTCGTCTATGCCACCGACTATGCAAATGCACATGTGGGAAGCGGAGACGTTGTGGGAGACGCCGTTTCCGGCGGCATGGCAGGAGCTGTTGTTGGAGGCGAATGGCGCGGCCCGCGCGGTGCGCGCCGAGGCGCCCGTGCAGGCGGTGCGCTTGGCGTGTTGGACAATCTCGGATCGATGCCAGGCGGATGGGAAGCACTTTACGATATGGCCTACCAAATGTGTCAGCAGCAGACTTCCGGCGTGAATGCTGACAGTTACCCGCAATCCGGGTTGGCAGGTCCGCGCTCCGATTGCCGGTCTTCAGCGACCGTCAACGGTCATCTGAAACGCTCGCCAGATGGTGCGATTATGGCAGGGTCTGATTTCGGCAATTGCCAGTAAACCTTCTTGCGCCCGAAATCCTGTGCGCGACACGTTTCAGCGCGCTTGACCTGTTGACCTTGCCCGCGAAGCACAGTCAACTAGGCTGGTTTTTTTAGGCTCCGCCGTCTCCATTGCGCCAGAATACGACAGGACTGTTCATGAACCGCCGTGCCAAATTCGCTTCAAAGCTCGCCCTTACTGCCCTGACCGGACTTTGCCTGACAACTGCACCAAGCCTTGCTCAGCAATGCGGCGGAGACTTTCGTCAGTTTCTGGCAGGGGTGAAGCAGGAAGCCGTCGCCAAGGGCCTGTCCGCCAACGCCGCGGACAAAACGCTGGCAGGTGCCCAGATCGACCGAAAGGTGCTTTCCCGAGATCGGGCGCAGGGCGTCTTCAAGATGACATTTCTGGATTTTTCCAAGAGAGTTATCTCCGGCTACCGCATGAAAAATGGCGCGGCCAATATGAAGAAATACGCCGCCATTTTTCAGCGCACCGAGCAAGAATATGGCGTTCCGGCACCCGTCATCACTGCGTTCTGGGCGCTGGAGACCGATTTCGGGGCAGTCCAGGGCGACTTCAACACAGTCAATGCACTCGCAACACTTGCCCATGACTGCCGGCGGCCCGAGCTCTTTCGGCCGCAACTCATCGCTGCCATCGAAATGGTCCAGCACGGCGACCTTGACCCACAGCGCACAACGGGTGCCTGGGCAGGCGAAATCGGCATGGTCCAGATGTTGCCTGAAGACATCATCAAGTTCGGCAAGGACGGAAACGGCGACGGCCATGTCCGCCTGAAGCAGAGTGCCGAAGACGCAATCCTGACAGCAGGTGCGTTCATTCAAAATCTTGGCTGGCGACGCGGCGAACCCTGGCTTCAGGAAGTGGCGGTGCCGCAGAACCTCAACTGGGCCGAGACCGGGCTTGGAAAAACCAAGACCGGTGCGCAATGGGCGGCACTTGGGGTCCAGCCCCGCTGGGGCCAGATCTCCGGCAACCTGCCGGCTTCACTCTTGCTGCCACAGGGCCGCAAGGGTCCGGCATTTCTCGCCTATCCGAACTACAACATTTACCTGGAATGGAACCAGTCCTTCATCTACACGACAACGGCGGCCTATTTCGCGACACGGCTTGCCGGTGCCCCGCGTTATACCCCGGGCAATCCTGATCCAGGCCTGAATGATGCTCAGATGAAACAGCTGCAAACCAAGCTTCAGAGCATGGGATTCAATGTCGGCAAAATCGACGGTATTCTTGGAGCTGGAACTCGTGCGGCCGTCCAGGCAGTTCAGGAACGACTTGGCATGCCAGCAGATGCCTGGCCCACCCCTGCATTGCTCAATCGACTTTGACGCAGGCGCATTTGAAACGGCGCGAGCGACGCGTATAGAGAAACGGTAGTTCGGTCACCCAGCGAATTGGAAGATTGGACCCGCATCGCCAGCTGCTATGATGTGCCATATTCGTTGAAATGGCAGGACTGTGTTTGAGCATGGGTTCCGAAATTCTGACGGTGGCCGCACGGCCAAACCCGGACCTGGGAAAGCCCTGCTTGTTCTTGAGCTTTTGGTGATTGTTGCCGGTCCGATTGCCCTTGCCGGTCTAAGCGCTCAATTGCTCCGGCTCTCGACGATCTTCCTAGTCGCCGGTTACTGCTTTTGGCGCTTAAAGGCCAATGGCGTCGAGATGATCTATCTCGCAATCAATTGGGAAGGCTGCACCCGAGCGTTGCCTGGCCTTCTTGCCAGATGGCTCCTGGGCACTGGAGCGATTGCGCTTATCGTTCTTCTCGTCAGTCCGGACAGGCTCTTTTGCATTCCACGCGCAGACCCTCTTGCAATGGCAGCGATAGTGGTCTTTTACGGGCTTGTTTCTGTTCTGCCTCAGGAAATTGCCTTCCGGGCGTATGTTTCCTGGCGGATGGACACTTTCAATGTTCCCTATGTGTCAGCACTGTTGGTCTCTGCCACGCTTTTCGGATGGGTACACATCATCTTCGGCACCTGGCTATCGGTCTTTCTTGCCGCTGTCGCTGGTCTTTCCTTTTATCGCACATACAGGAAATACAGATCTCTCGCGGCCGTGTGGTTGGAACACACACTGATCGGCGTTTCGGTGTTTGCGATCGGGCTCGATAACTACTTCTATCTTGGTCCAACTTCGCCCGCGCTCGCCATCACTTGCGGCGTCGCGACGTAGCGGCTATCAGCATCGAAAGCTCACTCGACCTTGACCCCGTTAGAACCGGGCGCGGCCTCATCAACCGTCGCTTTGCCATCATCGCCCAACAGAAAGACAGCCAGAATCTTGGCAGGAACGCTTCCTGTGTTTTCACCGCGATGGGTTACATTCATCGCTTCGAGAATACCCTCACCTTCCCGATAGACCTTCTTGCCGATTTCCTCGTAGGTCACCGTTACTTCGCCTTCCAGAATATAAGCGAACAAAGGCGCGTGGTGCTGATGCCAACCAGTTACCTCACCCGGTTCCATGGTGACGATCAAAGCCTTCACCGATGGATTGTCCTGCGGAAAAGTAACCTTCTCGCCTGCAACCGTCAGATCGCCGGAAAACACTTCCTGGATTTTTTCATAAGGCGTCTTGGCGGCACTTTCGGCCTCGATCGCTGCCTTGGAGCCGGGCTTTGCCAGAGGTTGCGACGGAGCCGGTTTTCCGTCCGGCGTAATGGATTTGTCAGCAGCAACAACCGGATTTGCAACAAGTGCCAGCGTCAAACATAAACATGCCGGCAATCCCAGCAGCGACTTCACGGTGATGTTCACTTTCACTTCTCTCCAAATACCGGTTAGAGGCTTATCCCGGAACCGGGCTCCATGCTTTTTACTTTGCCTGAGTCGGCCCCGAGTGCCGAAACAAATGTCTCTGCCGTCTGATCAATAATCGGAAAGGTGCCATAGTGGCATGGGACAATTGCATCGAAGTCAAAGAACCTCTGGCATGCCATTGCGGCCACCTTGCCGCCCATGGTGAACCGGTCACCAATCGGCACGAGCCCGATCTTCGGCTGATAAATTTCGTTGATCAGTGCCATGTCGGAAAAAATATCCGTATCGCCCATATGATAGAGAACCGGTTCATTTGGCGCATCGATAATCACGCCATGCGGATTTCCAAGATAGATCGCTTCACCGTCACCTTGTTTGGATGAGGAATGCAAAGCCGATGTCAACGCAACTTTGAATTCGCCGGTATCCACCAATCCACCACTGTTCATCGGGTTGATGTTCTCGACGCCTTGTCGACCGGCCCACATGCAAATCTCGAAGTTTGCGGTCAACAGCGCACCGGTCTTCTTCAGGATCGCGACTGCATCTCCAATATGATCGTCGTGACCGTGGGTCAGAATAACGTGGTTCACGCCCTCACAAACCTGATCAATCGCGAGCGTTTCCGGAAACGAAGGATTTCCTGTCAGGAACGGGTCGATGAGGATGGACGCATCACCGACTTCGACCTTGAATGCGGAATGGCCGTACCACGTCAATTTCATCTGCGCCGCCTCTTTGTCTGCTCGTATTCCGGGCACTCTGCTTGAGTGCCGCGCGTGGTCATCACGCCCCTATGAAACTTCTTTTGATGTGATTGCACAATGTCCAGCCAACGGAATTTGAGCGCCTGTTGCGCAATGGAACCACTCGAATTTGACCTGAATTAGATGACCAGACGCAATGGTGGCCCCAGCCAAGCTTTCAGCTTTGCGGACCCTTTTCACGCTGGATCAGAGGCACCTGTCCTGTTAAAGGCTCCGCATGGCAAATGATCCCGCGCTTTCACTTGAAGATTTTGTGTCCACTCTTCCTGCAAACACCAGGTTGATTGGCCTCGATCTCGGCACCAAGACAATTGGTCTTGCACTTTCTGACCTTGGCCGCGGCATAGCTACGCCAATGGAGACAATAAAGCGCAAAAAATTCACCATTGATGCGGAGCATCTGTTGAGCTTGTGTGCCAGTCAGAACGTCGCTGGCATCGTCCTCGGTCTTCCTCTGAACATGGATGGCAGCGAAGGCCCGCGTGCGCAAGCGACGCGAGCGTTTGCGCGCAATCTGTCGCAGAAAACCGACTTGCCGATAACTTATTGGGACGAACGCCTCTCTACCGCTGCCGTGACACGGACACTTCTGGAAGCCGATTCCAGTCGCGCAAAAAGAGCAGAGGCAGTCGACAAAATGGCCGCAGCTTTCATTCTTCAGGGATTTCTGGACCGACTGGGGTTTATGGGATTAGATAGCTGACAACCTGCCCTGCCGTTGGTTGAATAGCTTTCCCGCTATTGAACGAGCCGGGCGTATCCAATTCGCGACCATCACAATATGCTGACGACCCTTGCCGCGCTGACGCCGGTTATTCTTGTTATTGCCTCTGGCTACCTTCTTGCACGCATTGGCCTGATTACGGGTGAACAATGGCGCGGCGTTGAAAAGCTCGCCTTTTATGCGCTCTTTCCAGCCGTTCTCTTCCGGACAATTTCACAGGCTGACTTTTCCAGCTTTCCGACATTGGATCTCGGCCTTGCTCTGCTTGTCGCAATTCTTGTTATGGCCGGTATTTTGTTGCTGCTTCAACCGGTTATCGAACGCATCTGGGGAATAGCCGCGACCCGCTTCACCTCCATCTTTCAAGGCACGCTGCGATGGAACGTCATGATAGCGCTCGCGATCGCAGACAATATCCTGGGAGACACAGGCCTTGCGCTGATGGCCGTTGCAATGGTGTTCATGATCCTGCCATTGAACATCATGAGCATTATAGTGCTGTCCCGCTATGCAAGCGGTCCTGCACCGAGCGCTGCCAAGGTCCTCAAGGATCTCTATTCAAATCCGTTCATCATTTCTATCGCTGCCGGTATTGTCTTTAACATCAGCGGATTGACCCTTCCTTTCGTAATCAACGACACGCTTGAAATCTTCTCAAGAGCTGCGTTGCCGATCGGTATAATCTGTGTCGGTGCCGGTCTCGATCTGAGTTCACTGAGAAGACCCGGTCCGGCCCTGACCATGGGAACATTCCTGAGACCTGTCCTGATGCCATTCCTTGGCTTTGGTTTTGCCATGTTGTTCGGTGTTTCCGGTCCGGCGATGGTTGTTGTCATCATTGCCTGTTCCGTGCCATGCGCGAGCAATTCCTATCTATTGGCCAAGCAACTTGGCGGTGATGCCAAACTCATGGCGGAAATCATCACGTTGCAGACATTGGCCGCCACCGTGACTATTCCCGTTGCTCTGCTGATCTTCACGTGACGCCGCAGACAGGAATGCGCAACGCGTCCAATATTTGTCCAATTGTTCAAATCCTTAGCTGACATGTGGACAGCGGGCACGATGCGAATTGTGTCTTGTACAGGAGAGCGATTCCCCATATAGGGATGGTCTCGATGACCGCGACAGATACCCATCGAGACAACCCCTATCCCCATCGTCACCTGCTGGGCATAGAGGGTCTTCACCCCCACGAAATTCTGGGCCTTTTGGACAGAGCCGAGGAAGCTGTTGAAGTTTCCCGCCAGATCCACAAACGCAAGCATGTGCTGGCGGGACGAACCCAGATCAATCTCTTCTTCGAGAACTCAACACGCACCCAAAGCTCCTTTGAGCTGGCCGGCAAGCGACTTGGGGCAGATGTCATGAACATGGCGGTGTCTCAATCCTCGGTGAAGAAAGGCGAAACGCTGATCGACACGGCGGCCACGCTGAATGCGATGCATCCGGACCTGCTGGTTGTGCGCCATCATGCAGCTGGTGCCGTTCACTTGCTGGCCCGAAAGGTCGGCTGTTCAGTTGTCAATGCCGGAGACGGTCCGCATGAGCACCCGACACAGGCGCTTCTCGACGCACTGACAATCCGGCGGCACAAAGGCAAAATTGCCCGGCTTACCGTGGCCATCTGCGGTGATATTGCCCACTCGCGGGTTGCCCGTTCGAACATCATCTTGCTGAATGCTCTCGGTGCTCGGGTCCGGGCAATCGCACCGTCGACCTTGCTGCCTTCGGGCATCGCCAAAATGGGTGTCGAGGTCTTCAACGACATGCGCGAGGGTCTCAAGGGAGCTGACATCGTCATGATGCTCCGTCTTCAGCGCGAACGCATGAACGGAGCCTTCATACCTTCCGTTCGCGAGTACTATCGCTACTACGGCCTTGATGCAGAAAAGCTCGGCTTTGCGCGTGACGACGCACTGGTCATGCATCCCGGCCCGATGAACCGCGGCGTCGAAATAGACGCTTCCATTGCCGATGGTGCTCAAAGCCTGATCCGAGAACAGGTCGAAATGGGTGTGGCCGTGCGCATGGCCGTTCTGGAAGCACTCGCCGCCAACTTGCCGAACAACTGAACCGGGGACAGACACCGTGGCACTCGACACACCAAAACCTCTGGTTCTTTCCAACGCCAGAGTGATCGACCCTGTACGGGATCTGGATGCACCGGGATCGGTCATCATTGCCGATGGCACGATACTGGCTGCCGGACCGGAAGCAGCCAACCAGGGAACGCCTTACGGGGCTGAGATCATCGATTGCAAGGGGGCGATTGCCTGCCCCGGCCTGATTGACATGTGCGTCTCAGTGGGGGAACCAGGCGCTGAGCACCGTGAAACTCTGGCCAGCGCGTCACAGGCAGCCGCAGCAGGTGGCGTCACCACCATCTGCACCATGCCCGATACGGATCCAGTCATTGACGATCCGGCTCTGGTCGACTTCATCTTGAGGCGCGCCCGCGACACGGCAATTGTCAATGTGCATCCGCTTGCTGCCCTGACCAAAGGGCTCGCGGGCAAGGAAATGGCCGAAATCGGTCTGCTCAAGGAAGCAGGTGCCGTTGCTTTCACAAACGGGCACCTTTCCCTGAAAAATGCTCAGGTCATGCGACGCATCATGACCTATGCCCGCGATTTCGACGCTCTTGTTATCCATCACGCCGAAGATCCTGATCTTGCAGGAGGTGTCATGAATGCCGGTCTCAACGCAAGCTGGAAAGGCCTATCAGGTGTCCCCCGTGAAGCGGAAATCATCATGCTGGAACGGGATTTACGCCTGGTCGGCATGTCGAAAGGCAAATACCATGCGAACCTGATCTCGACTTCCGACAGCGCTGATGTCATTCGGACAGGGAAAAAGCGGGGGTTGGACATAACGGCCGGCATTTCGATCAACAACCTCACCCACAACGAGAACGACATCGGGGACTACAGGACCTTCTTCAAGATGTCCCCGCCTCTCAGAGATGAAGACGACCGGCAGGCGATGATCGAAGCAGTTGCAGATGGAACCATCGACATCATCTGTTCAAATCACGATCCTCAGGACGTGGAAACGAAGCGCCATCCGTGGGCGGAAGCTGAAGACGGAGCCATTGGTCTGGAAACCCTGCTTGCGGCGGCATTGCGGCTCTATCATGCAGAACAGGTTGATCTGAAAACTCTTCTGAAGACCATGACCTGCCACCCTGCCGACAGACTGGGTCTTGAAACAGGACGGCTGACAAAAGGTGCTCCGGCGGATGTCACGGTTTTCGACCCGGAACGGCCATGGGTGCTGGAAAAGAACGCCATCAGATCCCGGTCCAAGAATTCGCCTTTTGAAGATGCAAGGTTCTCAGGCCGCGTTCTGACCACCGTCGTCGCGGGCAAAACAGTTTATCGCTACTCCTAGACTGATAGCCCCGAAAACACCGGCCCTCGCCATGCGCAAGGTTCCTCAGTTTCCAAGGCGCCTTGAGCGCACAAAGATGCGCTTTGCCTTTTCCCTATTCGGTTAAGGCCAATCGCTCGGCCACCCATGGGAATGCCGTTCTTTCCAGACGCTCCTCAACGAGCTCACGATGGTCTCCGTCATAGACATCCAGTCTGTGGGGAACCCGTTCTTTGCCCAGTTCTTGCGAAAATTCCAATGTCCCTGAAGGGATATGAAGAAACTGATCATCCAGCCCGACACTCATTCCCAAACCGCGAAGACCGCGAAGACTTTCACGAGAACCTCTTATCTGGCGCACCGGGAACTGATCCAGGTACCGGTCGAGGACCTCACCATCGAGTGCTATTTCACCGCGAACGATATCGAATGGAAAGTCCCCGTATATCGGAGCGGCATGAAGATCGGGACTGAAAGCTGTCACGATCCCCAAGAGAGCGATCGGATAAAAATCCCGAGCTTCCAGTAGCTTTTGAAGGTCTTCGGTGTTCTCAATTGCCGCCGCACGTCGCCAGGCATCGTTACCGAAACTCAGATCTTCTTCGGGCACCAGGCAACAAGGGCTGAATGCCCAAACGACCGAAAAAACATCTGATCGCTTGATTGCCAGATTGAGCGCACCGTAGCCGCCCATCGAATGGCCCATGATGGCGCGAGCTGCGGTGTTTGCTACCGTGCGAAATTCCTTATCAACATAGGCAACCAGGTCATCTGCAATATAATCGGCCCAATTGCCGGTCACCGGCGAATTTCGGTAAAAGCCCCCACCATATCTGTTGCCGCCATTGGGCATTACGACAATCAATTCAGGGATCTCGTAACTGGCGATCAGCCGGTCAAGGATCTTCGGGACGTCAAAATTTTCAACCCAGACGCCATAATCATCAAATATGCCGTGCAGAAGATAGATGACTGGGTACCGGCTGTCCTTTGACAGGTCATAGCTGGGAGGCAGATAAATCGCAATGTTCTGGACGCTGAGCGTCCCGACCAGATTGCCTTTCAAAGCGGGCGCAGGCACTTCAACTTCCAGCACGCGGCCATGGTCTGGAAAAGCGGTCTGTGCCAATGCGAAATTGGGGCTCAGAATCAGGATGAGAGCCGAGATCATCCAACTGAAAATCGACTTTCGCATCCTCACCAACCTCCTCGTGATTATCATTGAGATCTAAGTGTGATTTTCTCCAACACAAGCGGTTGTCAGGGTCTCAGGTCTGCTGAACCGACCCAATCGAGGTGCTCTCAATCCGTTCTTTTACCCTCTTCATCTGCCGTATTCATTGGCGGACACGCGTCCAGACCAGACTGCAATCAAGGCGCAGGATGTTCCAACGACCTGTTTGGCGCCACAATTCTCCAGGATCTTGTGGTCAACGACGAACCGGACTGGATAGCCCTATGCGCTTGTTGGCGTTTTTCTTCTCACTTCAGCTTCTAGGCCTCTCACCGGCTGCAGGAGCGGATCTTTATCTGAAATACAAGCTTTACGCGCTTGGACTCCCCGTCGGGTCGGGCGTCCTTCTGGTGGATGTGAACGACAACAACTATTCGCTGAGCGCAAAAGGCCAGACTGCCGCGTTTGGCCGATTGGTTTCCGATGGTAAGGGATCAGCCGATGTACGCGGTGGCGTGCGAGATCTCAGTTTCCAGCCTGAAACCTACTCACTTGACATCAAGAGTGAGGACGACAGCGGCACGGTTGCCATGACGATGCGATCCGGAAACGTCAAGGACGTTGAAGTCATCCCTCCTCAGGATCGAATGAAAGAACGAATAAAGGTGTCAGCTGGTCATCTGAAAAACGTTCTAGATCCCTTGTCTGCAGCAATCATGCCTGCACCCAACGGGCTGGAGAAAGATAGCTGCAACAGAACTCTGCGTATCTACGATGGCAAAGAGCGATACGACGCGCATCTGAGCTATAAGAGCACGAGGACCACAAAGACAGCTGACCGCCGGTTCAAGGGAAAGGTGCTCGTCTGCCGCGTCCGCTATGAGCCCGTTTCAGGTCACCGGCCGAAGCGTAAGGCTATTCAGGAGCTGGCTGCCAACAAGTCCATGGAGGTCTGGCTCGCACCAGTTGGCAACAAACCCTATCTGGTGCCTCTCCGGGCCGCTATTTCGCTTCCCTTTGGCTCCCTTGTGGTCGAAGCTGAAAAATACAAACTGTCAGATTGAGTGCAGGATCCGATTTCTGTTGGTGATCAACACCCTATTCCACCTGGCAGGCTGTTTTGACCACGATCTCCTTGATCCGGTAAGCGATACCGTTACAGTGCCGGTGCAAATTGCTTCGCGCACTACCTGAAGGAAAACAGCGTGCCTGATCCGATCAGCTGGGAATTCGCCTGGCCCTATTTTGTTGCCGCGCTTGTCTTCGGCTATCTGCTCGGGTCAATACCGTTTGGCCTGATATTCACGCGCATGGCGGGCCTTGGGGACATTCGCAAGATCGGCTCCGGCAACATCGGGACGACCAACGTCCTGCGTACAGGCAACAAGGCCGTTGCAGCTGCGACGCTGTTGGGGGATGGGCTGAAGGGAACTGTAGCGGTTCTGGTCGCTGGTTCGTTCTATGGTCAGGATATGGCTGTTGTTGCAGGCCTCGGAGCGTTTCTCGGGCACCTTTTCCCCGTCTGGCTGAAATTCAAAGGTGGTAAAGGTGTCGCCACCTATTTGGGCATTTTGCTCGGTCTTTATTGGCCAATGTTTCTACTGGCTGCCGCGATCTGGGTCGGGATGGCCTTCGTTTTCCGCTATTCATCCTTGTCCGCGTTGTCGATGACCCTATTAACGCCAGTCCTGCTCTTTCTGGTTTTCCAACAGGCACAGATCGCTGAACTTTTTCTGCTGCTTTCAGTCCTGCTCTGGCTAAAGCACCATGAAAATATTGGCCGTCTTCTCAAGGGACAGGAGAGCAAAATCGGCACAACTTCCAAACCGGCAGCAGAAACGGCACTTGAGCCGGACAATGGAGGCTCGTGAGCAGCTCAGCTCAATATAAAAGCAAGGGTCTCCCGGAGGCCGAGAAACTTGCGTGGCTTCGGCTAATACGATCTGAGAATATCGGTCCGGCAACGTTCCACGATCTGCTGGATCATGCAGGATCTGCCATAAGTGCCTTGGAGATGCTGCCGGCACTGTCCCGTCGCGGCGGCAAGAAGGCGATCAAGATCTGTTCGCCCGAAGAAGCTGAAGCCGAGTATTCTTCTCACCACTCCAAAGGTGCCCGGCTTGTCGCTTTTGGCGAAGAAGGCTATCCGCAGCATCTGATGCATATTGATGCGCCGCCGCCCCTTTTATCAGTGAAGGGCGGGAATGCACTCAGTCAGCCTCGCATGATCGCAATAGTCGGCGCACGGAACGCTTCGCTTTCGGGTCGCAAGATCGCGGCAAGATTTGCAAAAGAACTTGGCGAAGAGGGATTTGTCATAGCTTCGGGGCTGGCCAGAGGCATTGACGCGGCAGCCCACGAAGCTGCGACCCGGTCCGGTACGATTGCCGCCTTTGCCGGTGGCATCGACGTTCTCTATCCACCGGAACATGACCGGCTGCTTGCCGCCATATTGGATGGTGGCGGAACCGCTATCAGTGAAATGCCTTTAGGGTGGAAGCCGCGCGGGCGTGATTTTCCAAGGCGAAACCGGCTGATATCAGGAGTTTCCCTCGGTGTGATCGTGATCGAAGCGGCCAAGGCGTCCGGTTCACTTCACACAGCGCGCTATGCCCTGGAACAGAACCGAGACATTTTTGCCGTTCCCGGCTCGCCTCTCGACCCGAGATCAGCTGGAACGAACGGACTGATACGGCAAGGCGCAGCACTAATAACCTGTGTCGAGGACATCCTGGAGGGCTTGTCGGGGCGTCTTGAGCCCATTCTGCCTCTTCAGCCAAGACTGCTGGAACCGAACAGGCCTTCCCCGGGCGGGGCGGAGCCAAGTGGAAAACTTAGGGACAAGCTTCTTTCGGCACTCGGCCCGACACCGATCGATGTCGACGAACTCATTCGCTTTGCCGAAGTCGATGCCCGTACACTTCACGTCCTGCTTCTTGAGTTGGAGCTTGGCGGACGCCTGGAGAGGCATCCGGGCAACAAAATCTCACTCCTGATGTGATTGGAAGAAATCTCTTGAATCTCAGTGGATAACTCGTATCAGCAGCGAACAACTTGACCGATGTGTCTCAAAGGTCCATTTGACAGGCGACGCATGATCCTTGATCGTCTGCGCCAACACAGTATCTGAAAGATCCCCTTCTCCACCGGGCGGCAGCCCCGTTTCCGGCAAAAATTATTTGGGTAAGAATGAACGTCGTCATTGTGGAATCGCCGGCGAAAGCCAAGACGATCAATAAATATCTAGGCTCCGATTACACTGTTCTGGCTTCCTATGGCCACGTGCGCGACCTGCCGGCGAAAGACGGCTCGGTGCTGCCGGACGACAATTTTTCCATGAGCTGGCAGGTGGACTCCAAGTCCCAGAAACGCCTGACCGAGATTGCAAATGCAGTCAAGGAAGCAGATCGCCTTATTCTCGCAACCGACCCCGACCGGGAAGGCGAAGCGATCTCGTGGCATGTGCTTGAAGTGTTGCAGAAGAAACGTGTCCTGAAGGACAAGCAGGTGGAACGGGTGGTCTTTAACGCGATCACCAAGAAGGCCATCCTGGAAGCAATGGACAATCCGCGCGAGTTGGATGCACCCCTTGTCGATGCCTATCTTGCCCGCCGCGCGCTCGACTATCTGGTCGGTTTCACCCTGTCTCCGGTCTTGTGGCGCAAATTGCCGGGTGCGCGTTCAGCCGGGCGGGTTCAATCCGTTGCCCTGAGACTGATCTGCGACCGGGAAATGGAGATCGAAACCTTCGAGCCGCAGGAATACTGGTCGATCTTCGCCAATATGAAGACACCTGCCGGCGATATGTTTCAGGCGGGACTGACCGGGTTCGACGGCCGGAAGATCGGCCGTCTCGATGTCAAAAACGAGACGGAAGCCACCACGATCAAGACAATGCTGGAAAGCGCCAGTTTCAAGGTCGACAGTGTTGCTTCCAAGCCCGCCAAACGGAACCCGGCCGCCCCGTTCACAACGTCCACTCTGCAACAGGAAGCTTCGCGTAAACTCGGGTTTGCTGCATCCCGTACAATGCAGGTGGCGCAGAAGCTTTATGAGGGCATTTCCATTGGCGGTGAGACCTCAGGTCTGATCACCTATATGCGTACCGATGGCGTGCAGATTGCCGGAGAAGCAATTGCTGCTGCGCGCTCGGTGATCGGCAAGGATTTCGGTGATAAATACGTACCCGAAAAGCCGCGTGTTTATTCCTCCAAGGCAAAGAATGCTCAGGAAGCGCACGAGGCAATCCGACCAACCGACCTCTCGCGTCGACCCAAGGATGTTGCCCAGTTTCTCGACCCCGACCAGGCCAGACTTTACGAACTGATCTGGAAACGCACCATGGCGTCGCAGATGGAATCCGCGGTCCTGGAGCGCACAACCATAGAAATTGTCGCGGACGGCTCGGGCAAGCGCGCTAACTTGCGCGCAACAGGGTCCGTCGTGCGCTTCGACGGTTTTCTGGCTCTTTACCAGGAAGGCCGCGACGATGACGATGACGAAAATTCCAAACGTCTTCCACCAGTCGATCAAGGCGCTTCATTAAGCGCGACTTCCGTCGACGGAACGACAGAAGCGATCGAATCAAGTCAGCACTTTACGACGCCTCCGCCCCACTACACCGAGGCAAGTCTCGTCAAGAAGATGGAAGAACTTGGCATCGGCCGGCCATCGACTTACGCTTCGACGCTGCAAACGCTGCGCGACCGCGATTATGTCGAACTCGAAAAGAAGCAGCTGGTCCCCCAAGACAAGGGCCGGATCGTCATTGCGTTCCTTGAAAGTTTCTTCCAGCGCTATGTCGAATTCGATTTCACCGCGAGTCTTGAAGAAAAACTCGACAAGATTTCAGCGGGTGAGCTGTCCTGGCTCGATGTTTTGCGAGACTTCTGGACCGGTTTTTCCGGCGCTGTCGATGAAATCAAGGATCTGCGCGTTGCGCAGGTCATCGACGCACTGAACGAACTGCTTGGTCCGCATATCTTCCCGCCCAAGGAAGACGGCACCGATCCGCGCAAATGTCCGTCATGCGACACCGGGCAACTGTCACTGAAAGTCAGCCGCTGGGGCGCATTTATCGGATGTTCCAATTATCCCGAATGCGGTTTCACCCGTCAGCTGGGCAAACCGAGCGGCGAAGACGGCGATGCAGATGAAGGTCCGAAAGTCTTGGGTGTCGACCCCGAAACCGGACAGGAAGTCTCCCTAAGAACCGGTCGTTTCGGCCCCTACGTTCAACTTGGCACAGAAGCCAAGCCAAAACGCTCCTCCCTGCCCAAGGGATGGTCCGCGCCTGATATGGACCTGGACAAGGCTCTGCAGCTTTTGTCCTTGCCGCGCGAAGTTGGACCGCACCCGGAAGACGGGAAGATGATAAGCGCCGGTATCGGCCGATATGGTCCATTCGTCCTTCATGAAGGCACCTACGCCAATCTATCCACACCGGATGAGGTCTTTTCCGTCGGCATCAACCGTGCCGTCGATGCGCTTGCCGAAAAACGTGCCAAAGGGGGCGGTCGGCGTGGGGCGGCGGCCACGCCTCTGAAGGAACTCGGCGAACACCCCGACGAGGGTGGTCCCATCAATGTCTATGACGGACGGTATGGGCCTTACGTCAAACACGGTAAAATCAACGCCACGTTGCCAAAGGATTCAGATCCAAAAGCAGTCACCTTGGAACAAGCGCTTGAATTGATCGCTGCCAAGGCCGCCAAGGGCGGCGGAAAGAAAAAGGCGGCTGCAAAGAAAAGCACGGCTAAAAAAACCACGACCAAGAAGACAGCTCCAAAGAAAACCGCGACCAAGGCCAAAGTGGATGCTTCTTCCGACGAGGTACCCTGGGATGACGCCTCTTGAGCGCAAAACGCATTAACACGCGCAAACATACCAAACGCAAGCACGCCAAAGTTCCCGGCGAAATGCCCTCCCGTGAGGACATTCTCGCTTTTGTTGCCGACAATCCGGGACGCGCAGGCAAACGGGAAATTGCGCGTCACTTCGGGATCATCGGCGGCGCGCGCATTCATCTCAAGAAAATGCTCAAGGATCTTGCAGATGACGGTCTGATTGAAAAACGCAACAAGCGCATGATCAGGCCAGGCGACTTGCCTCCCGTCTTTGTCGTCAGTTTGAACGCACGTGACCGGGATGGCGAGCTTCTGGGAACCCCGGTTGATTGGGACGAGGAAGCGGGTGCGCCACCAAAAATTCTTGTCCTGACCGGCAAGACCAAAAACACGCAGGCCGGGGTTGGAGACAGGGCGCTGATCCGCCTGACCGAAGCAGAGACCGGTCCGGAAGCGGAGCATGTGGGCCGTGTCATCAGGGTTCTGGAAAAGCGACAGAGCGCCATCCTCGGCATTCTTCGCAAACGCGACGGCAATCGTCCCGCGTATTTGGAGCCGATAGACCGAAAACAACGGGAACTGGATGTTGACCCGGCAGAGATGAAGGAAGCTGACGACGGCGACCTCGTCAGTGTCCAGGTGACAAGGTCCGGTCGATATGGTCAGCCGCGGGCATCCATTGTCGAGCGGTTCGGTTCCATGAACTCGGAAAAGGCTGTTTCTGAGATTGCGCTGCAGTCTCATGGCATTCCGCACGTCTTTCCGTCCTCGGTAACTGAGCAGGCAGACAGTGCGAAACCCGTTGAAAAACTGGGAACACGTGAAGACTGGCGCCAGGTACCATTGATCACCATCGACCCGCCCGATGCCAAGGACCACGACGACGCCGTCTATGCAGAACCGGACAACGATCCGCAGAATGCAGGCGGACACGTCGTTTATGTCGCGATTGCCGATGTTGCTTACTATGTGACACCAGGATCGCCGATGGACCGCGAAGCGCACTTGCGCGGAAATTCGGTCTATTTCCCGGATCGCGTCATCCCAATGTTGCCGGAGCGCATTTCAAATCAGCTTTGCTCTCTCAGGGAAAAAGAAGACAAGCCGGCAATGGGCGCGCGCATGGTCTTTGACAAGACCGGGCGCAAGATCAGCCACACTTTTCACCGGGTCCTGATGCGCTCGGCCGCAAAGCTGTCCTATCTGCAGGCCCAAAAGGCCATAGACGGTGTCACCGACGAAAAGACCGAAACGCTCCTTGAAGGCGTTCTGAAGCCTCTTTGGGCAGCTTACCAGGTCTTGAAGAAGGGCCGCACGGCCAGAGAGCCACTGGAACTCGATCTGCCTGAGCGCAAGATCAAACTGAAGCCTGACGGCACTGTTGACCATGTCTACGTGCCTGAGCGTCTCGACGCACACAAACTCATCGAAGAGTTTATGATCCAGGCGAATGTCGCGGCGGCAGAGACACTGGAAAAAAAGAAGACGCCCCTGCTCTACCGGGTGCACGACGCATCAACCCCGGAAAAGCTTGAAAGCCTCAAGGACTTTCTGTCGACTTTGAACATGAAGCTTCCATCCTCCGGTGGATTGAGGCCTGCCGTGTTCAATGGAATTCTGGCAAAGGTCAAGGACACGCCGCAAGCGCATCTGGTCAACGAGGTGATCCTGCGCAGTCAGGCGCAAGCCGAATACACGCCGCAAAATATCGGGCATTTCGGACTGAACCTGCGTCGGTACGCTCACTTCACCTCTCCCATTCGTCGCTACGCGGATCTGATCGTCCATCGCGGCCTCATTTCGGCCCTGGACCTTGGCAATGACGGCCTGCAAGACGGCATTGAAGCCAAACTCGAAGCAATCGGTGCAGAAATATCATCGGCCGAACGCCGGGCCATGCTTGCCGAGCGCGATACCATCGATCGCCTGATCGCACTTTGGATGAGCGATCAGATCGGTGCGACGTTTCAAGGGCGTATTGCCGGTGTCGTAAAGTCCGGACTGTTCGTGCGCCTTGAAGAGACAGGTGCAGATGGATTTGTTCCGGCATCGACTATTGGTGTCGACTATTATCGCTACGACGAAGGGTCGCATGCCTTGATAGGTGACAAAACCGGCGAGACTTATCAACTTGGCGATCAGGTGGAAGTCAGGCTTGTTGAAGCTGCGCCCTTTGCCGGAGCTCTCACATTCGAGATTCTCAGCCATGGACGGATGGCCGGGAAACGTATTCGCAAAGCAGCACCCAAGGTGCGGCGCGGTCCGCCCAAAGGCGGACGCAACAAGTCCTCCACACGGAAGCAAAGCCGAAGGAGGGCCTAGTGACGGTTCGCTATGAGTTGAATGAAAACCTTTCTGCACCACCTGAGAAGGCAGCAAAGCCGCGGCGCGCGGTCATGCCGGCCATGATGCGGGGCGCGTTCAATCGTTGCATGGCCTGCGGCGAAGGAAAGATCTTTGACGGTTTCCTGACAACGCGCCATGCCTGCTCGAACTGTGGTGAGGAGTTTCATCATCATCGCGCTGACGATGCACCGCCATATTTCACGATCACGATTGTCGGCCACATCATTATTCCTGCCCTGCTGGTTGTCGAAGTCATGTGGCGCCCGGCAATCTGGATCCATATGTCGATCTGGTTACCACTCACCGTTTTCCTGGCACTCGCTCTCATGCGACCCGTGAAAGGGGCGCTGGTCGGTTTGCAATGGGCCCTCTACATGCACGGTTTCGATCCGGAAGCCGAAGACGACATGCTCGTTGTTGACATGCCGGCAAGGCACGAAGGCACCCAATGACCGGTTCTTTTGAAAAGCAGTTGGCAAAAGACGAAAAAGCCGGCGATTACCCATACATTCGACCGAAGGATGCCGCCACACTACTTATCCTCGACAGGGACGGATCAGGTGACGTCAGACTGCTGATGGGCCGTCGGCACATGCGCCACACATTTATGCCCGGAAAATTCGTTTTCCCCGGCGGGCGGGTAGATCCGGCAGATTCCAGAGTGGCGAATGTGCTTCCCTATCATCCGGACGTTCAGGCGCGTCTTTCGAAAGGTTTGAAGAAGGTCAAAACCGAAGCGCGCGTCCGTGCCTTCGCGCTGGCGGCAATCCGAGAGACCTATGAAGAAGCGGGGCTTTTCATCGGCCAGAAAGGCAACGGAACCTCTCAACGGCTGGGCACCGGTTTCGAAGCCTTCATGGAACGTGGCATTCAGCCGGACCTTGGTGGCCTGCGTATGATCGCCAGAGCCGTCACACCGACAAAACGCCCTCGCCGCTTCGACACGCGTTTCTTTTCGGTCTGGGCCGATGCGATCGCCGACCGACTGCCAGATGGGAAAGGTCCTTCAGGGGAGTTGGAAGACTGCGCCTGGCTCACGCTTGAAGAGGCACGGGAAAAAGAACTGCCGCTGATCACAACGAAGATACTGGCCGATCTGGAGAGCCGTCTGGAAACGGATCCAGACCTGTCTCCAGACACCCCCGTCCCCTACTATTACTTTAGGAACGGCGCATTTGTACGTGACCTTTTGTAGGTGTTTGAAATTCCGGGCAACGGATCTCCCGATGCAATGCTATAATTGAACAGCTGCAACAAATGGAGCCTTGTTCCATGAAAGACCGCGCTATCGTTCCGGACGAGTTAGAGGGTTATTACCGCGACTGGAAGATGTCGCCCGGGCTGGCCTGTGGGGATTTCCTGTTCTTTTCGGGATTTACCGGCGCCGACGCTGACGGAAACCTTTCCGATGATCCTGAAACACAGATTCGCATGGCCTTCCGTAAGGTGGGACTGGTGCTTGCAAAAGCGGGCCTGAGCTACAATGCGCTTGTGGAAATGACGTCCTATCACGTTGGCCTGAAAGAGCATCTTGAACTTTTCAAGCAGATACGCGCGGAATATGTCGAGGAACCCTATCCGGCCTGGACCGCAATTGAAGTGGCTGGATTTGTGCGAGATGGGGCCGTGATTGAAATCAAGGCCATTGCCAACCGAGTACCGAAATCCGACTAGGATTTCCAGCCATGACAACACACATCCCCATGTATCGACGCGCGCGCATTGCCATTGCCCATTAAAAATCGTCCGGGACGGCACGCAGCGCTTGACTTTAGCAACCTGATGAGTACTTTGCGCGCTGATTTCAGACATTGGGGTAGATTCACCGCCAGCCAATCTGGCCGCGAGAATTGTTTGCCCGACACAAGAGAACAGGATCCAAGGCCATGGCCAAGGCGACAACAATCAAAATCAAGCTCCTCTCCACGGCGGACACCGGCTTCTTCTATGTCACCAAGAAGAATTCCCGCACGATGACCGAAAAGATGGTCAAGAAGAAATACGACCCGGTTGCGAAAAAACACGTCGAGTTCAAGGAAGCCAAGATCAAGTAATTTGGTTTTGAATGATGGAACGACTGGAACCCGCCAATTCGGCGGGTTTTGTTTTTTGGGCGCGCCCGCGCACACGGCAAAAGGCGCACAAAGTCATAAGCCTGATGTTCTGAGAGAATTTGTGGTCGGCGGGAACACGGCATTCGAGGAGGCCACTCATCGGCCGGTTCCCAACCGACCTGCCCCACGGACCCAGGAGATGCGGCGGACCTGAGCACTCCGAGGGGAAACTAATTGCCAGATTAACGTCGCGGCAATCACAACCGCGCCAACAAGGCCATCAGGGAAATCCCTAATCTTCGGCCACAGTACCGTATTGTTGCCTGATTGCAATAAATTCCGCAAAATATACACAGAAACAATGCGGTTTTAGTAAATTCGTAACCTTAATGTGAGCTCGAATCTCGTTTTCATTGACCAAAGTCGTAGCTCATGATCGGGTTTCGACAACTGGTGATTGCTCGAAGTCTTTGCGAAATCTTTCGCTGACGCAGTATTTTTCGATGCGCTGATCAGGCTTCGCCCAGATAGGTGCGCACAGTCTCCAGAAACTTGGCAACCGAGATAGGCTTTGAGATATAGGCCTCACACCCGCCCTGCCGAATACGCTCTTCGTCACCCTTCATTGCGAATGCAGTCACCGCAATCACGGGAATAGACGAGATGTCTTCGTCTTCCTTGATCCATTTGGTGACCTCAAGCCCGGAAACTTCCGGAAGCTGAATGTCCATCAGGATAAGGTCTGGATGATGTTCCCGCGCAAGCTTGAGAGCTTCAATTCCGGTCCGTGTCTGCAAAGTGTCGTAACCGTGCGCCTCAAGCAGATCATGAAACAATTTCATGTTCAGCTCGTTGTCTTCGACGATCAACACCGATTTTGCCATAAGTCCGGCCCTTCGCCCGGCTCAGGGCCGGTCCCATCTTTCAATTTGCGGCATTTCTGATCCGCTATGGAACCCTTCCCTGGTCCGCATTAGGTTTCTTCTAACCCGGAATCGTTTCAGAAAGGCAAAAAAACACAATGAAAAATGTACACGGAAAGTCATTATCCGTTGAAGAAGCACAAGGAATTGCCACTGAAGCACTGCTGCAGTTGAGCCGGGAGCCAGAACAGATAGGCCGTTTTCTGGCTTTTTCAGGTATTGGCCCAGAAATGATTCGGGAAGCTGCAGGAGAACCAGGATTTCTTGCAGGCGTTCTGGAGTTCTACATGATGGACGAGGCACTTTTGCTTGCCTTTTGCGAGAACGCCGGCATCCGCCCGACCATGATCGCAGCCGCCCGGTATGCCTTGACCGGAGGCATGGAAGATCATGCCTGAACCAACACCGGTACTTCCAGAGGTTTTGAGCCAGATCCGCGCCTTGCCGGCGTCAGGCAGGCCGCTGATTATCTGTGATGTCGATGAAGTCATTTTGCATCTGACAACGCATCTGGAAGACTATCTTCATTCCAACGGTCTGATGTTTTTGAAATTCGAATACCGTCTGACCGGAAATATCGGTAGCAAGAAGACCGGCACGTCGCTGAATGCGACCGAGGTGAAGCAGCTTCTCATGAGTTTCTTTGATGAAGTCAGCCCACATCAGGACCTTGTTCCCGGCGCTGATACGGCGCTTCACAGCCTTTCCGATGATTGGGACGTTGTGTTGCTGACAAATCTTCCAGGGGCACACAACAAACCGGTTCGAGAGAACCTTCTGGCAGCCAAGGGTCTCAACTACCCGGTGCTCACAAACTCCGGACCAAAGGGCGGCGCTGTCGCAGCCCTGGCCTCGGGCCGACCCTCACCAGTCGTCTTCATCGACGACAGCCCGACCAACCATAATTCGGTGAATGCCTCCCTGCCCTCGTCCATTCAGATCCAATTTATTGCCGACCCTAGGTTCCTGACGTCAATGACGCGCGCGCAGCATGTTGATCTGTTGACTGGAGATTGGCAGGAGACGGAAACCTTTATCAGCAGTATTCTGTCGGCGGCGAAAACCAGCTAGCTTGGTACACAGCTTCCGCACCAGAGATATCCATGTCGACGGACATCACCCATTCAGCCAACCTGGCTCCCGCGCTTTGCAGAGACTGCGTCACGCGCCTGCCTGCAGATATGAACCGGTGCCCGGCTTGTGGCAGTCCGAGGCTGGTCAAGCATGGGGAGCTCGACGTCTTGTCCATAGCGCATATCGATTGCGACGCCTTCTATGCCTCTATCGAAAAGCGTGACAACCCGGACCTTCTCGACAAGCCGGTGATCGTGGGCGGCGGGCAACGCGGCGTCGTCTCCACCTGTTGTTACATTGCACGGATCTACGGTGTTCGCTCCGCCATGCCGATGTTCAAGGCTCTTGAGGCCTGCCCGGACGCAATTGTCATAAAGCCGAACATGGAGAAGTACTCTAGAATCGGAAAAGAAATGCGAGAGCGCATGCGTGCGCTTACCCCGTTGGTGGAGCCGCTATCCATCGATGAAGCCTTTCTCGATCTTACCGGAACGGAGCGCTTACATCGGGCAACACCTGCTGAAACGCTCGCCAAATTCATTCGGGAAATTGAGGAAGATATCGGTATCAGCGCTTCGGTCGGCCTGGCACCGAACAAATTTCTGGCGAAACTTGCTTCAGATCTTGAAAAACCGCGCGGGTTTTCGGTGATCGGCGCTGCGGAGGCCAAGTCCGTTCTGGCGGGCATGCCGGTGGGCCGGATCTGGGGCGTTGGAAAGGTTTTTCAAAAGAAACTGGAAAAGGATGGCATTCGGACGATCGGTCAGCTGCAAACGATGGATTCTGCAGATCTCGCGCGCAAATACGGCTCTATCGGACTGCGCCTTGCTCACTTGTCTCAGGGTGACGACAGCAGACTGGTGAAGCCGCAGCGGGGTGCCAAAAGCGTATCGACCGAAACCACTTTCAGAACAGATATCTCCAGCTTCGAAACCCTACGCCCGATCCTGCGCGATCTGTCCGAAAAGGTCTCGGCGCGTCTCAAAAAATCAGACCTCTCCGGTCGAGGCATAACCCTGAAACTCAAGACGGCGGACTATAAGACCATCACAAGAGCCCGACATCTGACAGATCCGACACAGTTGGCTGATAGAATTTACTCTGCCGGTGTTTCGTTGCTCGAAAACGAGACAGACGGCAGACGCTTCCGCCTGATCGGCATTGGTGTCAGTGATTTGGAAACAGC
The DNA here is from genome assembly GCF_009363435.1 of Labrenzia sp. THAF82. Taxonomy (GTDB): domain Bacteria; phylum Pseudomonadota; class Alphaproteobacteria; order Rhizobiales; family Stappiaceae; genus Roseibium; species Roseibium porphyridii. Next base: position 4,098,069 of record NZ_CP045354.1, read on the forward strand.
CGAAAGAGCCGACCCCCAGGACCTTTTGGACGAGTCCGCCGAGCGGCGAAAAAGCGCTGAACGCGCTGTCGACAGGCTAAGGGACAAGTTCGGCAATTCGGCTGTTGAACTGGGTCTGACGCATGCTGCCAAGGCGGCAAAGGATGACAAGTAACCCACCGACAGAGCTCTCTTGCACTTATTGGCAATCCGTCTCGTCGTAGAGTTCCAGAGACGTCATGGTGCCCTGAATTGTGAAATCACCGTAGTCCAGTTTCAGATGGCCGCTGATACCGTTCTCATAAAGCCAGAAGGAGAGCTGGTAGACAGGAAGCAGTTCGCCGGATGCATCGTCCGTGCTGGGATCGAAATAGGCAACCGTCACCGGCCAATAATTCATGCCCGACAAGGGCGCATCGGCGCTGCTGGAATTCGATTTGACAGAATTGACCGCCTTCGTTCCGATCACGGATGTCGTGGCGTAGACCTTTTCGCCAGTTTCCGCGCCATCATAAATATCAGCTGCGACGAAACGGATACCATCCTTGGCAGACTTCATGATCGACAGCAGGTGTTCAGTCGGGAACAGCACTTCATTGCTTATTTCGAGTGACTTTTCAGAAGGCTCCTTCAGCTCAACCTTTTTCGCCTCCGCGCCGGAATGCGCAGTGCCACGTGTTTCTTCAACAAGCTTCTGGTCGACATAAGTCTTGGACAGGAACTGGTAGCTCTCTGCTTCCGGCTCTTCGAAAGAAGTTGTTTGCAGATCGGTGATTTGAGATCCACCGCTGGTATCTTGAAATTCGGTCACAAACCGGAAATTGACGCTGTAGCCTTCACAGGCATTTCCGGAAAAATCATAGACCATGCGGCCCGAGAGCCCTGCGATGCCCGATTGCTCCTCCGTGTCGCCAAGTTTCATGTCGTAGACGGCCCTGTGAGGGACCAGCTTTGTCCCGACCGGTGCCGCACCGGCCGCAGCTACGGGCGTTGCGCTAATGACCCCTGACAAGAGCAGAAACGCGGCGGCACAGAACGAAAATTTCACGACAGTCTGCATCAAGAACCTCATGTTTCACCGACGGTTCGCTGGCCGCCAATGCGTTTGGACTATCATATTCGGGAAAAGGTGCATTTCGCTACAGCGAATGCGCAAATCGATAGGAAACTTGTGTGCTGCATATCCTGTTCTCACAGGATTAATCCGCTTTGTGACTGCAATTGCAGTTTGTTTCCTTGCATTTTGCCACCATTCTCATCGTGGAAATTTGATCTTGTGCCGGTCGCCAAATTGAGCGAAGACACCGCGACCAACAATCGGATCGAAATCCTGCGGAGACCATACATGAGCAGCACCATCGAAACCCGGCTCGCTGACCTTGGCGTTACGCTTCCAGAAGCAGCTGCGCCTGCCGCCAACTACGTGCCTTTCGTAAAAACGGGCAATCAGCTGTTTGTGTCCGGGCAGTTGCCAATGAGCGGCGGCAAGATAGAAGTTACCGGCAAGCTTGGCGACGGACTGGGTGTTGATGAAGGCAAACATGCTGCAAAACTTTGCGCCATCAATTTGCTTGCTCAGGCAAAAGCAGCCACTGGTGACCTTGAGAAAGTCGTTCGACTTGTCAAAATCGTCGGCTTCGTCAATTCGACCGGCGAGTTTGCTGATCAACCGCAGGTCATCAACGGTGCCTCGGATTTCCTGGTGGAAGCCATGGGCGACAAGGGCCGCCACGCCCGATCTGCAGTTAGCGCAGCCTCCCTGCCCTTTGGCGCCGCCGTCGAGATCGAAGCCATCTTCGAGATTGCCGACTAAGCTACAGTTCCCACCAAAACGCCGAAACGGTATTTCATTTCATGTCTCCCGACCTTGAGGCTATCTTTGCCCGTCCAATTGCGCATCGTGGATTTCACGATGCGGATAACGGGATTATGGAAAACTCACCCTCTGCGGTGCGGGAAGCTATCGACAGGTCTTTCGGGATCGAAGTCGATATTCAAGAGACTGCTGACGGCGAAGCACTGGTTTTTCACGACTACACGCTTGACCGGCTGGCCGAAGGATCTGGAAAGGTCATCGACTACAGTTCGAAGGCACTCGAAAAGATCCATATGAAAACGGGGACCGACAAGCTTTGGTTGCTTCAGGACCTTTTTTCACTTGTCGAAGGCAAGGTTCCGCTTGTTATTGAGATCAAATCGCTGATGCGCCGCGATGCGCAGGGCGACTTTGTGCGCCATGTTGTCGATCAGGTTGCCGCATACAATGGACCGGTTTGCATCAAAACCTTCGATCCGGACATGCTTTCGATTGCACGAGACCACAATCGAGAGGTCTTGCGCGGCATTGTTGCAGATGGCGCGGAACCAGGCCGCACCTATGTAAGCTTCAGCCGTGTTGACCGGTTCATTCTTCGTCATCTTCTACACGCGCCGCGCACACGCCCGAATTTCGTGTCCTATGGTGTCAAGGACCTGCCGAAAGCAGGCCCCAGCCTGTTGCGCTCGGTCTTCAAACTTCCACTCATGTGCTGGACCGTGCGCACACGCGAACAACGCGAAATCGCCGCGCGCTATGCAGATCAAGTGGTCTTCGAAGGGTTTGATCCTGATAAAAGCCCCGGGGTTTGACGTCACTCTGCGTTCCGCTCTTGCACCGCAAAAAGGCAGCGCTACATTTTGATAGTGGTTTCAAACTGTGGTCTTTATGAACGTATGAGCTTCACTTCATCCCAAGGCAGCGACAGTCCTGCGGACGCCGGACAAGCCATTACCTTGCGTATCTTGTCTTCATTGAAGAATGTCTCCCGAGAGGCCTGGGATCAGGTTGCAAATCCAGGCTGGAAGCTTTCCGGGCGCGGATTGCTGACGCCAGAAGACGACTGCAAATCGCTCAAGGACCTGTCTGGCGCCCTGGCAAAAGAATTTGAACCAACTTCTGAAGAAACTTCATTTAACCCTTTTCTTTCTTACGATTTTCTTGAAGCACTAGAGAGTTCAGGGTGCGCAACGAATGCGACCGGCTGGATGCCGCGGCACATGTTGCTTCAAGATGAGAACGAGACAGTGCTCGGCGCCGTGCCAGCTTATCTGAAGAGCCATTCACAAGGTGAATATGTGTTCGATCACGGTTGGGCGGACGCATTCTACCGGGCCGGTGGCGACTATTATCCCAAGCTCCAGATTTCCGTTCCCTTCACGCCGGCAACGGGAAGACGGTTTTTGACCGGGCCTGGCGTCAACCGAGAAGCCGGGCTTCAAGCCCTGGCGGCAGGCCTGGTACAGGTCTGCCAGAAAACCGGAGCTTCATCTGTTCATGCGACCTTCCTCTCGAAGGGAGAATGGGACACCTTGGGCGACCTTGGGTATCTTCGACGCACCGACCAGCAGTTTCACTGGGAAAATCACGGATACGAAAACTTTGACGGCTTCCTTGCCGACCTGGCATCACGCAAACGCAAGGCGATCAAAAAGGAGCGAAAAGAAGCCCTTTCCGCCGACGGTATCGAGGTGGAATGGGTCACAGGGTCAGACCTCACCGAAGCCCATTGGGACGCCTTTTATGAATTCTACCTGGATACCGGCTCTCGCAAATGGGGCCGGCCTTATCTCAACCGAGACTTCTTTTCACTGATCAACGAAAGGCTGGCGGAGCGGACATTGCTGGTGCTAGCCAAACGTCACGACCGATATATTGCAGGCGCTCTGAATTTCATCGGCTCGGAAACCTTGTTCGGCAGACACTGGGGATGCACGGAACATCATCCGTTCCTGCATTTCGAGCTTTGCTACTATCAAGCCATCGACTTTGCGATTGCCAAGGGCTTGAAGCGGGTGGAAGCCGGCGCCCAAGGGGCACACAAACTCGCGCGCGGCTACCTGCCGGCAACCACCTATTCAGCTCACTGGATCGCACACGAAGGTCTTCATGATGCGGTCGCGGATTTTCTGGAACACGAACGACGGGCAGTCGAACGGGAAAACGAAGCGCTTGCTGGCCATGCCCCGTTCAAAAACCGGGATGCGACCTGAAGAAAACAAGCAAGAACTCAGTCGGCTTTCAGAACGTCAGGCGCATTTCCTGCTGTTCCAGAATGTCTTCAGCTTCGAACCGATCCAACAGGGCATTCGTTGACATGTCTGACTTGTCTACATTGACGAACACCAATTGTTCGCCGTCCACACTTCCGGCAGCGGCGGCGAGCAAGGCGCTGCCGATGCCCTTTCTGCGGTGATCTTTCCTGACAGCAATCTGCGCGACCGAACCATCGTGATAAACAGCGACCCATCCCAAGATCTCTCCACCGGAGCGAGCGGCGATTGCGTTGGTCTTTCCGGCCAGTGCAATCAGTGCTTTCTTGCTGTTTTGAGGTGTCGGTTGCCAGTCGAAATAAGCGGTCTCATCTGAGGGAAGCTCACCAATCTCTATTGGCTGCAAGCCCCATTCTGCAGATGATCTCTCAAGCCCATCTTTTGGCAGCTTGCAAACGCGAAGTCCTCTGCTTGCTTGAAAGTCCGCATTTTCATAGGCGGCGATGGCTTTGTCGTTGCTTGTGATCACTTCAAGCTGCATTCCGGTGGCACCATCGGCTGCAAGCTGACCGGAAACCACTTTCAGAAGCTGACCAAACAGGCCGTTCCGCCGATATTGCGGATGTGTTCCGACGGACAACGTATAGGCGCTCCCTGCCCAATCCGGGTTTGGGGCAGCGGAATACCAGAATGCTGCAATCTCACCATTTGTCCTCGCAACAAAAGAGTGTCTGGATGAAAACCCGCGCTGTTTATGAAAGTCCGTGAACTTCTCAATGCTCATATGCAGCGGGACGACATAATCGGAAAACGCCATGTTCATGGCTCCACAAAGCAACGTGGGCTCAATTCCGGCGCAGTTTGCTATTTCAAATGACATTTTGTGGAACTGGTACCTTTTTCAGCGGTCCCTGACTACAGAGCCCGGTTTCGACCAGGTGGCAATAATGTGCGTAATCCGGCCCTTTCTGGCCCTCCAAGTTGGGCGCATAGAGCCCATATATCCTGGTCACCAAAACACGCTTCGACTGCTGGAATTTCTCCTCGTATCCAATCGCAGCGCTTCATGCTCTGATTGATTGAAGTTTTTCCCGGTCAAGCAGGACGCAATTTAAACGGCGATTTGAGCTAGTCGAAGCTTTCTGCAACGTCATACATGACCGGCTCAAAGCTCTTGCAAAGTGCGCTTATTCTGCGGTTACGCTCCCGCATTTCCTGCGTACGTAACATGGCGAGAAAGTCCTCGCGTTTGCGCCACTGGGAGTAATTGGCAATGCGTGTTTGAGCATCATTGACATGAAGACCGGCGCCAATGAAACCCGGTTGGTGACGAATGAAATTCTCGTAGGCTTCCTTCAACTCATCCAGAAGATCGAAACAGGTCCCGGGCGTCATTTCAAACGTGGTGATCACGGTCTGGCAGTCTTTGCCACTAGAAATCTCTGGCATCGTTTTTCTCCCGTATTCGCGTCGCTGAAAAGGCTGGCATGTTTTGCATGGCCCGGCAACAAGGAGAACGTTATTTGCCAGGCACCTCCACCCCTTTCACGTTCATTGCCTCAACCGCCATGAGCGCAAGCTCCAGAAGCGTTTCGAAATGAGCTGTTCTCGAACTTCCGCGCCTCCAGACAAGATACATGTGCCTGAGCATCGGAAGATCCTCGACTTTCTTCAGGAGCAGATCCGGTTCCTTGCCGAACTCCGAAGCAATATAGGCCGCCGGAAACAGAGCCAGGCCCATACCCATGGATGTCATTTGCCTCAGGGCATCGAGGCTCGTTCCCTCGTACTCTTGTCGGAAATCCGCGCCTGCTGCACGCGCCAGCGCCTGAACATCGTCGTGGAGACGAAATCCCTGACTGAGAGACAACAGCTTTTCGTCGCGGAGCATTGCTGTCGGAACAACATCAAGCCCAGCCAATGGGTGTGACTTTGGAACCGCCAGCGAAACGTCTTCGTGACAAAGAACCCGTTCCACCAGCTGGTTGCTGGGCGAAATGTCCGGTGTGATGACGCAATCCAGTGCACCGGAGGCGATCCCCTCCTCCAAAAGGTTGGGCCTGTCCTCGCGAATATAGAGTTCAAGCCCCGGGTAATTTCGTTTTAGAATCGGTAGGAAGTGCGGCATGAAGTACGGACCGAAGGTCGGTGACACACCCAATCGGATCAATCCGCCAAGATTGGATTGGCCGGCCTGCGCCGCCGTCACAATTTCGTCTAGGTTTTCCAAGGCCTGACGGGCAAGTGGCAGGAGGTTCTCGCCAGCAGCCGTAAGGCTGATATCGCCGCCTCCCCGCTCCAGCAGTATTGCCCCCAGCTGATCCTCCAAGAGCTTGAATTGTGACGACAAAGTGGGCTGAGAGACATTGCATTTCTCCGCAGCCTTGCCGAAATGCATCGTCTCAGCCAGCGCGATGAAATACTCCAGTTGACGCGGTGATGGGCGGAAGCTCATCCGATCCTCGCATGTTATAGATTATTCCTATCAATATAATACAAACAATGTATTTCTTCTATTTCGCCTTGTCACCATATCATTGTTGTCAACGAAGCAATCGAAGCGAAGTGGAGATAGGCGATGTACAACCGGTTGAAATCCTTGCGCAGCCAACACAACACTCTTGATTCCCTGATCCGCCGCGAAGAGTTGCATCCCTACCCGGATACTCAGCACATCCGATCATTGAAGAAATTCAAGCTCCGTCTGCGCGACGAGATTAGCCGCATCGAGGGCGCTCTCAACGCAAACCGTCTCGTTTACTAGTTTGCAAAAACCGCATCACGTTCAAGGAAATACGACGATGAACCCGTTCTGGCCGTTCATGACTTTACCTGCAACGCAACCGCCTCTCTCCAGACAGAGCCGGTTGCAGGACCTCAACGCTCGGATGACGTCCTTCCTATCGGAAAAGCAGGCGTCGGGCACCTCATGCCCCCAGGTGCTCGACAACATCAAGACCGCACGGTCTGAAGTCCAGCGCGAGATGGCCTCACGCACCTAAAGCCCCCCCGGACTTCCGCGGTCCGGATAGAGCGCCCCAATAGCTGGACCAACCCGCCCGCACCGGCCTCGCGGGCGGGTTTTTATTTGCAAGACTTTGCAGCACCCGCACTGAAGCCGCGTAGTTCGATCACCAATGATCGGCTCGCGCCTGAAATGCCAATTTTCCAAAAATAACAAATTGGTCGCGGCTCACTTCCGTTGAGGAATTGATTCGGATTTCGAACGCAACCTACTGAAAAATATATTCTAAGGCGAACTTCTTCGCCTTAGAAAAGATGTGGTTCACGCTATTCTGCAGGCTGTGCACCGACCGTTGCGTGGTCCGTATCCTTGTCAGGCAAAGAGCCTTGCTGTCCTTCCTTCGAAGGTTTTATACGGAAGAACAGCGCGTAGAGAACTGGAGCAGCGATCAGCGTCAGGACCGTTGCAAATGCCAGCCCACCCATGATCGTCACCGCCATGCCTCTGAAAAAGGCGTCCGACAGAAGCGGCGCCATTCCCAAGATGGTCGTGATCGCCGCCAGCATGACCGGGCGCATACGTGAAACGCTGGCTTCAACTATTGCCGCATATTTCTCTTTGCCCTCGCGGATCAACAGGTCGATCTCTTCCAACAACACAATTGCATTCTTGATCAGCATGCCCGACAGGGACAGACACCCCAACAATGACATGAACCCGAAGGGCGTATCGGTTGCGAGCAGCGCAATGGCAACGCCATTGATCGACATGGGCACCATCAACCAGATGATCAGAGGCTGACGGACCGATCCGAAAAGAAGGATCGAGATGATCAGCATGACTAGAAAGCCGAGTGGCAATTGAGCGCCCAATGAAGCCTGGGCATCGTTGGTGCTCTCATATTCGCCGCCCCACTCCAGACTGTAGCCGGGAGGCAAGGCCATGGCCTCGATCTGGGGTCGAACCCGGGCCAGTGCTGCCGAGGCCGTCTCACCGGCAGTCGTTTCCGCCTTGACCGTAAGCGTGCGAACTCTGTCGCGGCGGTGGATCACCGTGTCCTGAGGTTCCATAAGGAACTCCTGAACCACCTGATCAATGGGAATGTACCGGCGTTGACTGCTGCTCCAGATCAGCGAATCCGAAACGCTTTCGTTGACCGAAATACCATCAGGGCCGGCCTTTCGCGCAACGATCGGAATTGATTCATCAACGTCGCGATAAGCTCCGACCCGAACCCCCTCTGTTGCAAACTGCAGAGACAGCGAAAGCTCTTCACGGGTGGCACCGGAAATCCGAGCACGGTCTTCGTCAAAGATCGGCCTGACCACGAGTTCCCGCTGGCGCCAATCCGTGTTGACGTCAGCCAGCCCGTTGTCCGGCAGATTGAAAATGGACTGCGCTTCATCACCAAGACGCTTGAGCACGTTTGCATCGGGACCGGTAAACCGTGCCTCGATTTTCGCACCTCCTCCAGGCCCGAATACGAGCCTTTTGGTGATAACCTGGGCTGCCGGAAAACTTTCGGCAAACTGTCGCCGAAGGTCCAGTGCCAGCTCATCGATGGCCTCCCGATCCGTGGTACGGACAATCATGTGTCCATAAGCCGGATTTGCATCCTCCGGAGCATAGGTGAGCATGAACCGTGTGGCGCCGCCGCCAGCGAAACTCGTAACGGCTTCGACCCGCTCGTCTGCCAGAACAACCTTTTCCATCTCGGTCAGATCTGCTTCCGTTGCGCGGATATCGGTGCCTTGCGGAGCCCAATAATGGACATAGAAGATAGGCGTGTTGCTGTCCGGGAAGAAGGCCTGCTTCACATTTCCAAAGGCCATGACACACGCCACAGTGATTCCCAAGAGTGCGGCGACGGTCAACAATCGGACATGCAGCGTTCCAATGAGAAAACGGCGATAGATCGTATAGATCAGCCCTTTATAGGGATCATGATCATCCAGATTTCCGCTTGCTGTGCGGAAGAAGTACTTGCCAAAGAGCGGCGTGACGGTAATCGCGAACACCCAGGAGAGGATCAAGGATATGCCGATTACTGCAAACAGCGAGAACAGGAACTCACCGGTTGCGTCCGGCGACAGCCCGATGCCTGAAAACGCCATGATGCCGATCACGGTCGCGCCGAGCAGCGGCCACATGGTTTGCCTGACAACCTTGCTGGCAGCATCAATCGCTTTTTGACCGCGCTGCATGTTGATCATCATGCCTTCGGCGACAACGATGGCATTGTCCACCAGCATGCCCATCGCGATGATCAATGCGCCCAGAGAAATGCGCTCCATTTCGATGGCGAATATGCGCATGAACAAAACAGTCGCCATGACCGTAAGCAGCAGTACGGTCCCGACCACGAGGGCTGCCCGCCAGCCCATGAACAGAGCCAAGACGCCAATCACGATCACGACCGAGGCGGCAAGGTTCAAAATGAAGCCGTTGACGGATTCATCGACGACCACATTCTGCTCGTAGATCGGGTGGATTTGCATACCGACAGGCAATTGCGTTTCGATTTGCGCCAATTTCTCAATGACGCCCGTGCCGACTTCAACAATGTTGGTGCCGTCAACCTGCGAAACGCCGATTGTCACCGCCTCATGACCGTCATGCCGTATCAGGCGGTCAGGCCGTTCTGGGTCTCCCAGTTCCAAAGTCGCAATGTCGGACAGACGGATCATGGCCGTCGAACCCGGCCTGCCTATCACCAGATCCTGAATGCCTCTGAAGTCGTCGAATGCGGATGCCGTCATCAATCGGATGCGTTTTTGACCCGATACGCCGGATCCGTTGGTCTGAATTCGGTTTTCCGCGTCCAGAACACCAATGATGTCGGTCATGGATATGCCCAGACCGGCCATCTTGTCCTGATCGACATTCAGATAAATGACATCTTCAGGCTCTCCTGCGACCTCAACCTTGCCGACACCGGGCACCGTCAACAGCTCCCGCCGGATGCGTTTCACCGTGTCGCGAATATCGCGATTGGTATAACCGTCCGCAGTGAAGGCATAGAAAAGTCCGTAAACGTCTCCAAAATCGTCATAGACAAGCGGCGCTCCTGCCCCTGCCGGCAGGTTTCGCACTTCGTCAGAGACCTTGCGTCTCAATTCATCCCAAACCTGGGGCAACTCGCTGCCATCGTAGGTTGGTTTGATTTCAACGCCGATGCGAGACAGGCCCGGCTCGGAGACCGACGTAATCAGATCCAGCTGAGGCATCTGCTGGATCGCCGTTTCCAGAACTTCCGTGACCTCGTTTTCAACTTCAGCCGCGGTTGCCCCGGGATATCCGGTGATCACCTGTGCTTCCTTGATCGTGAAGGCCGGATCTTCCAGCCTGCCGACGGTGGAAAGGCCCCACAGTCCGCCCAGAAACGCCATGATGACGATCATCCAGGTGTTGACCGGTTTTTGTATGGAATAGCGTGCGATATCCACGTGTCTGATCCTCTTCCTGAACCCGTTCGGATCAGCGCAACCGGCGCACGACCTGTCCGTCACTCAAATAGGCAACGCCCGCGGACACAATTTCGTCTCCGGCCGCGAGACCTTGGCTGACTGGTATGAAGTCGCCCATGACGGTCCCCACTTCGATCACCTGTTTCGACACTGCTTCGGTGCCGTCATCGAATTTCCAGACGAAGGATTTTCCATCACCGTCCACGGCAACAGCACCGGTCGGCACTAGGAACTGTTCGCCCAGTTCTAGGCCCTGTGGCAGAAACTTCACGATGACCGACGCCGTCATGCCCGGGAAAAGCTGTTCAGCCCCTTCCCTCGGCATCGCAAGCGTAATCCGGTAGGTCTGGGCGACTTCGTCAACTTGGCTGGAATGTTCACGGTAGTTCAGCGGGAAGACTTTCTCGCTGTATGCAGGAAACTTCGCCTCGATGGATGCGACTTCAGATTCTGTCACCCGTCCGAAGAGCGCTTCTGCAACATTGATATCGACCTGAACCTCAGAAACGTCATGCATGCGCACGACTGGAGTGCCGACATTGACGGTTGTGAAGTTGTCAACCAGCCGGACTGAGACGACCCCGTCAAATGGTGCTTCGAGTGACGTGTATTCGAGGTTCTGTTTTGCCTCTTTCAAACGCTCGACGGCCAAGTCATAGGTGTTTTGCTGTTCGTCCAATGCTGATTGCGAAATGACTGATCGATCCAGAAGCGTTTTCAGACGGTCCAGCTCACGTTTTTCCTGTTCGGTATTGATAGTCGCTTCACGGACGGCTCTGTCGTAGTCGGCGGTGTCCAGTCTGGCGATCAGATCCCCTTTCTTGACCTGCTGACTTTCAAGCACCGGCAATTCGAGCAGTTTGCCGCGAACCTGGAAGGACAAATCGACCGTTTGGACTGCCGCAACCCGACCGGCAAATCGGCGCTCAAGCAAACCTATCTGATCGGTGACCGTGAAGATCTTTGCAGGTCTGGGAGCCGCATGAAGTTCCGCTTCGGCCTGTGCGACCGGGTCCATTGCATCGTCCTGACAAGCAGAAACAATGGCCGCCAGCACCAAAACGCCTGCCCAACGAACGAGAGTAGTTTTTTCAAACACCAACATTTTTTGTCCGTTCCAAATCTCAAGTTTCAACAAGACGCCGGCGAAGCTCGGCAAGGACCGCAGCCCGTTCATCATCAGACAGGATCGACACGCCGTGAGCCTCTGAGAAGTGAAGGCCCTCCAGGCTCGCCCAAATTGCCCAGGCTTTTGCGAGCTCGTCCGTTTCTTGTGTGATGGCATTTTTCAGGCGCTTTTTTACGACCATGAAGGGCTCGGCGAGTTCCGGCCTGTCGGCCTTGGTTGCCAGCATGGCGCGCGCGACGTCGCGATTGGCCAGCAGCCAGCCTTCGGTCACGTCGATCATGGCATGCAAGGTCGGTGCTTTCGAGCTTTCGTGCGATGTCCGTGCAGTGCTGACTTCTGTCTCGAATTGGCCCGCCAGAAACTCGACCATCCCAATGATCAAGGCGTCCTTGGTCGGAAAATTGTAGAGCACTCCCCCCTTTGAGAAACCGCTCCTTTCTGCGACAGCGTCAATCGTCAGGCTGGCAGCGCCAGACTGCCGAATGAGATCAAGTGCTGCCTGCAGAATTTCGGACTTGGAGTCCTGTGCTTGCCGTAACGCGCGCGCCGCCATTTTATACCGTCCAGTCAGTACAGTTGAACGGGGCATATAAACCGTCCAGTCGGTACAGACAAGAGGCTTCAATTCATCACGCTCAGGCGAAGCCCGAACCTCAACGCCTAAACGTTTGGGGAACCAACAGTAATTTCCATTGGGGAAATTTTAGGCAGCAGATGCTGTCATCGCCGCTTCTGATGCAGCTTGCTCTGCCGCAGCTGCTTCAGCGGCCAGGCGTGCACGCTCGCGGGCTTCTTCCTCGGTCTTTTCTGCGAAGGCAATAAAGTCTTCGGCAGACATGGGCTTCGCGAAGAAATAGCCCTGCGCCGCGGTGACACCAAGTTCGAGGAGGCGTTCGATCTGCTCCTCCTTCTCAACGCCTTCCGCAATGATGCCCATGCCGAGATTGTCGGCCAGCTCGACCATGGAATCGACAATCGTCGTTGAATTGTCGTCCGAGCCGATTGTGTCGATGAACATCTTGTCGATCTTGATGATATCGACGCCGAGTTTTTGCAGATAGGCCATGCCGCCATGACCCGTTCCAACGTCGTCCAGCGCCACGCGCACACCAAGAGCCTGAAGTTCGGCCATGATCTTGCGAGCCAATTCCATGTCCTCAAGCGGGTGGCGCTCGGTCACTTCAACGACAATCTGCTGATAGGAAATCTTGGAGTTTTCAAAGATAGACCGGATATCTGAAATGATTTCACGGTCAAGGAAGTGGCCTGCAAACAGGTTGACCGACATCTTCAGATCCGGGTTCTCGCCGTAAAGGTCGCCAACTTCCTCTGAAGAGATACGCATCATCTGACGCGTCATGTCGAAGATATGTCCGTTGTTCTCAGCATAGGCCATGAACTGTCCCGGCGAGACAATATTGCCGTTTGGACGGCGCCAGCGCATCAGGATCTCACAGCCACGCAGACGCCCGCTTTCGATATCCATGACCGGCTGATAATACGGAATGAACTCGCCGTTGCGAATTGCCGCAACAAATTCGTCATTGGCTTCGCTCTCGGGACGCCAGGACAGCCAGACACCGATTGCAACAAAAAGTACCGCGATGCCTGCGCAGGCCGCCGCTGCCACGACCTTCAGATCCTGAACCACAAATGCCGCAGCTGACACAGGCGCGGTCACGGTTGCAACGAGAGGATACAGCTCGGAGGCAACTTCAACGTTGAGCTGTTCTTCAGGCGTCGTTGCCTCGGAATTATAACCGCCAACATCATACCAGAGCAGATTATCGCCCAGGCGCAGTTCCGTGCGGCGATAGGACCGCAGGTATTCAGGTCCCGGATCCAGAGCGATAACGGCCGGCGTAACTTCGGCAAACAGTCGTGTCTGATTTTTCAAATCCCAGCTGATCACGGCGGCACGCGCACCGAGATAGGCACGGTCAAGCATGCCAATGCCAACCAGCGGACCATCAACGCGCAGCGGCGGGAGCACGACTTTGCCTGCCAGATCCCGGTCCGGAATGATGCACATGCGTTGACCGATGGCATCCACCAGACCGATGGCATCGATCATGCCGTGCTCGACAATCTGCTTTTCAAAGATGACGCGATCTTCAGCACTGCAGGTTTCGATCTTGTCCCGGTCCAGTCTCTGCAGCACGGCGACCGTGGCACTGATGACTTCTTCGGCGCGCTGGATCGAAGCTTTGCCCATCGCCTCCATTTCGGTGATGGCACGACGTTCGGCGTATTGGTCCAGTATGATGTTGCCTGCAAACAGCGGAGCGGTCGCCAACGCGAGGGCGATCATCACCGTCTTAGCAAAACCCATATACCGGAAGGACAACGCTGGAACCTGTTCGCGAATAAACTCTTTCTGACAATCGCTGATCTGGGTAAACAAGGACTGAATGTGATGGAATTTCATCCAGATCAAAGCTGTCCGCCAGGCTGTTGTGTTTAGGTGCGGTTTGAACGCGGAACCTGATGAATGGAGGTTTGCATGCAGGCGTTGTTTATTGGACAGGCCTATATCGACGTCACTTTTCTGACCGACTGTCTGCCAACCGGCGACGAAAAGGCAATCGCAGAGGACTATGCCATCAGTTTTGGCGGCAATGCGGTGACGGCAGCTTTTTGTTGCGCGAAGCTGGGCGGAAAACCGGATGTCCTGTGCTCGCAGGCGGACGATTGGCTGGCAAGGATGTTTCTGGATATGGCAGCAGCTTATGGCATCTCCATTCATGGCCGGAAGGTGCGTGAGTCTTCCCTGTCCTTCATCATGCCTCACGGCGGAAAACGCGCGATTGTGCGCTGTCGCGACAATGAATTTCTGCACCCCTTCCCACCGCTGACGCTCACAGGGATGAAGGCTCTTCATCTGGACGGCCATATGCCGGATGCCGCCTTGCACTACGCCAAGACCTGCAAGGGTCTCGGCATATTGACGTCTCTTGACGGGGGCGCCGTTCGAGAAAACACAGACGAGCTTCTTGAGCACATAGATGTGCCGGTCGTTTCAGAGCGTTTCTGCCAACAGCTCGGAAAGACAACTGGAGAAACCCTGCAATACCTGAGGTCCAAGAACTGTCCTGTCGGTGCTGTCACGCTCGGTGAACATGGGACGGTCTGGTATGAAGCTGGTGGCCCTGACAAGATCCTGCCTGCCTTGGCGGTGCCTTTGGAAAAGGTGGTCGATTCCAACGGCGCCGGCGATGTCTTCCACGGTGCCTATATCGCCTCATATCTGCGTTGGCCGGAAAACAGCTGGGACCAGCATTTCAAGTTCGCACGCGGCGCATCAACCCACGCCATCCAGCATCTTGGAAATGAAGCCAGTTTGCCAACACTTGAGGATATCGAACGCGCCAACGGAACCTTTCAGGAAAAGGTTGCCGCGTGACGGCAAACAAGCCTGTGTAAGAGCATAGGCGAAGCATTGTCAGATCTGCTTACGCCTTGTTTCAAGACAGAACTTGGAGCAGAGTGTGGCCGCCCTAGTTTGGTGGAGTATAAAAAGATGTTTTCGCGTTCAAACCGTTTGGTTGTCGGTCTATCGACAGCAGTTAGCCTTATTGCCCTGCAGGCCTCGCCTGCACTCGCATTCGACCCAACCGGCAACGACGTTGCCGACGCCTTTCTGACACTGATTGATTCAGAAGAAGGAACCGTTGAAAGCTACGGTTCCGTTGACGTTTCTGGCGATACGGTCGTGATCAAAGACATTGTCGTTTCCAACGATGCCGATGAAAACGCAAAGGCGACTATCGGCGCAACAACGCTTGCCGGTGGCAGCGTACAAGGAGACGGACGGCTGAAGCTATCAGGTCTCGATCTTGAAAAGCTGGAGCTTACAGCTGATGACGGTGGCATGTCCCTGAGCTCACTGACTGTCACTGACCTTCTTCTGCCATCTCCTGATGAAGTCAAAGCCGGCACACCACCTGTTGGCCCTGGCTACAAGACCTTCGAAGCCAACGCTATTGAGATACGCGATGAAGACGGCAAGGTCGCAGACATTGCCAAAATCGCTTCTTCCATTGACGGAATGGATGGTGACCTTCCAACCAGCGGCAGCTTTGCGGTCACGGGAGCGACAATCGACGTCAAACAGCTGGAGGCCAAAGAAACCAAGGCACTGGCTGACCTTGGCTATGAAACACTTTCCATGGATATCTCCGGCCAAGGTAAGTGGGATCCGGACGCAGCAACGCTCATGATCCCCGAACTCAAGATCGACGCCAAGGATGCGGCAAGCCTCACGCTTTCCCTGTCTCTGGGCGGTGTCACGCGAGATGTCGTCAATCAGCTTGATGAAACATCTGACAAGCCGGAAGAAGCAATGGCGCTTCTGCAGAATGTCACAATCGAAAATGCCAAGATCCGTCTGGACGATGCTTCCCTGACCGGACGCATTCTCACGCAGGAAGCGCAGAAGGCTGGTGTCGAGACCCCGCAATACGTTGCCGGACTGACCGGTACCCTGCCACTCATGCTCGGTATGCTTCAGAACAAGGAACTGGAAGCACAGGTTACCGAAGCGGTCACGGAGTTCTTGAATACGCCTGGTTCTCTTGAGGTGACCGCTGCGCCTGGCGCTCCCGTACCAGTTTCCCAGATCATGGGAACGGCCATGCTGGCGCCGCAGATGATCCCGCAGATCCTCTCAGTTGGAATTACTGCCAACCAGTGATCGGGATCAGCCGATTGAACAAAAAAATGCCCGGGCATCTGTCCGGGCATTTCTTATTCTGGAATCCCGCTATTCGGCGGCCTGATTGCGGCTCTGGAACTGCAATTCGCACAAACGCCGGTAGGTACCATCATGCTCATAGAGCTCATCGTGCGTGCCACTTTCGATGACTTTTCCCTGATCCATGACGTGGATCTTGTATGCGTGGCGCACTGTGCTGAGGCGATGGGCGATCACAAGTGTGGTGCGCCCCTGCATCAGTTTTTCCAAAGCCGACTGTATCTTTGCCTCTGATTCAGCATCGAGCGCTGATGTCGCTTCATCGAGCAGCAATATGGGAGCGTCCCTCAGCATTGCCCTGGCAATCGCAATACGCTGGCGCTGACCGCCGGACAGATTGCTGCCCGCCTCACCGCAGCGTGTTTCATAGCCTTCCGGAAGACGGGCGATGAAGTCATGTGCGTTCGCCGAACGTGCTGCTTCTTCAATTTCTGCCTGAGTTGCGCCGGGCTTACCAACGGCAATGTTTTCTCGAACGCTGATATTGAATAGAAACGAATCCTGTCCGACATAGGCAACCTGGGAGCGCAAGGAGGCGATCTTGAACGATCGAATGTCTTCGCCGTCAACCTGAATTGCGCCTGACGCAGGGTCGTAAAACCTTTCAATCAACGCAAACACAGTGGATTTGCCAGCGCCAGAAGCGCCGACAAGAGCGGTCATTTTTCCTGGCTCAGCAACGAAGCTCGTTCCGGACAAGGCCGCGCTTTCGCCATAGGTGAACACAACGTCCTTGAGTTCGATCCGTCCGCCCCGCACCTCAAGGTCCCGAGAAGCTTCGGTGTCCTTCATTGCCGGCTCGCGGTCAACGAGTTCATACATGAGCCGCAGGCCAACAATCTGCTTGCCAAGATTGACGTTCAATCTGGCAAGCCGCCTTGCCGGGTCATAGGCAAGCAGCAGCGCCGTAATGAAGGAAAACAGCGCACCCGGATCCTGGTCGAGCTCAATCACCGAATATCCGCCGTAGAAAATCACCAAAGCAATGGCGAAGCCACCGAGCGTGTCCATGAGCGGTGATGTTCGTGCCGTCAGCGAAGCAATCTTGTTCGATTGCCTTTGAACTTCCAGAACACCGACTTCCATGCGCTTTCGCATCGCCGGTTCCATGCCAAAGGCCTTGACGATGCGCACACCAAGCACCGTTTCCTGAAGTGTCGCCTGGATCTTTGCGCTCGAGACAACCTGGCGCTTCACATAGAGCTTGACCCGGCGCACCAGGACAGCGACGCCGACGACGGCGGGCGGCATGATGATCAGGGCAAAGACACTCAGCAGCGGGTTCTGCACGACCATCACGAATACAAGGCCGATCAAAGTCAGGACATCACGGCCAATCGTGACGATTATCAGGTCAAGGGTAGTTCTTGCTGCCCCAACTCCCTGTGCGACCCGTACACCAATTTCCGCAAGAGACATCTTGTCGAAATAGGTCTGATCCTGTCGCACGAGGTGGTCAAACATCCGTCTTTGCAGGTCTGCGACAATAGAATTTCCCACGCGTGCCAGCACAACCATCTGGCCAAATGTCGATGCGCCTTTGAGCGTGAAAATCAACAAGACAGCCAAGGCGATGACATAGACCATACCTGCGTCTTTGTTGACGAAGACCTCGTTGACGACATCGCGCATGATCCAGGCGCTTGCCGCGGTTGTCGCCGCAATCATGGCCATGAATACGAACGCAAGCATGTATTTGGGAATGTAAGTTCTGAAATTCTCGCTGAACAAACGCTTGATCAGCTGAACCGTGCCATTCGGGTCCGTCCAGGTCTTCGATTTAAACGGGTTTCGCACGCCGCCTTGCCTTTTCAAGTGGGCTTTCGCCCCGAATGAAGCGAGGCCGGCCCAGCCGGCCTCGACGTCCCTCACAGTGCTAGAGGGGTACTCTTAAAGTGCGGTCGCCCGCAAGTGGCCCTTTTACTTAAGCTTCGGGCAGATTCAGGCGCAAATGCAAGTCCCGAAGCTGGGCTGAAGTTACATCGCTCGGAGCACCCATCATCAGATCTTCGGCTTTCTGGTTCATCGGGAAGAGCATGACTTCACGAATATTGGCCTCGTCTGCCAGCAGCATCACGATACGATCTATGCCGGCAGCGCAACCACCATGCGGCGGCGCTCCATATTGGAAGGCATTGACCATACCGCCGAAGCGATTGTTGACTTCCTCTGCAGGATACCCGGCAATCTCAAAAGCCTTGTACATGATTTCCGGCTTGTGGTTCCGGATAGCACCGGAAACAAGTTCATGTCCGTTGCAAGACAGATCGTATTGCCAGCCAAGAACTTCCAGCGGGTCACCTTCCAGCGCTTCCATGCCACCTTGAGGCATTGAGAATGGGTTGTGCTCAAAGTCGATCTCGCCGGTTTCCTCGTCCCGTTCATAGATCGGGAAGTCGACAATCCAGGCAAACTCAAACCGCTCCTTGTCGGTATGACCGAGTTCCTCGCCAATGATCACGCGCGCTTTTGCGGCAACGGCCGTGAACTGCTTCGGTTTTCCACCCAGGAAGAAGGCGGCATCACCGACCTCAAGACCGAGCTGAACACGAATGGCTTCCGTGCGTTCCGGACCAATGTTCTTGGCAAGCGGGCCGGCAGCCTCCGTGGAACCGTCTTCTGCCTTGCGCCAGAAGATATATCCCATGCCTGGAAGACCTTCGCCCTGTGCGAACTTGTTCATGCGGTCACAGAACTTGCGGCTGCCGCCTTTCGGTGCCGGAATAGCGCGAATTTCGGTACCAGGCTGCTCCAGGAGATTTGCAAAGATTGCAAAGCCCGATCCGGCAAAATGTTCCGAAACGATCTGCATCTTGATCGGGTTTCTCAGATCCGGCTTGTCGGTGCCGTACCAGAGCGCGGAATCCTTATAGGAGATCTGCGGCCAACTGCGGTTGACCGGACGTCCTTTTCCAAAACGCTCGAAGCACCCTGCAATCACCGGTTCGATCGTGTCGAAGACTTCCTGCTGGGTGACGAAGGACATTTCCATGTCGAGCTGATAAAAGTCTGTGGGCGAGCGGTCAGCGCGCGGATCCTCGTCGCGGAAACACGGGGCGATCTGAAAATACTTGTCAAAGCCGGAAACCATCAGCAGCTGCTTGAACTGCTGAGGAGCTTGCGGGAGTGCATAGAACTTTCCAGGATGCAGACGCGACGGCACCAGGAAGTCTCGCGCACCTTCCGGTGAAGACGCAGTGATGATCGGTGTCTGAAATTCGTTGAAGCCGATGTCCCACATGCGATCCCGCAGATCGCGGACGACGTTTGACCGCAGGATCATGTTGTCGTGCAGCTTTTCGCGGCGCAAGTCGAGGAACCGGTACTTCAGGCGAACTTCTTCCGGGTAGTCCAGCTCACCAAAGACAGGCAGCGGCAGCTCCTTGGCAGAACCAAGCACTTCCATTTCGCGGATAAAGACTTCAATTTCACCTGTCGGCAGATCAGGATTAATGGTTTCGTCCGTCCGCTTTTTCACATTCCCGTCGATGCGTATGCACCATTCAGAGCGCACCGTCTCGGCGAGCCCGAAGGCATCCGAATCGGGATCGACAACACATTGTGTCACGCCGTAATGATCGCGCAAATCGATGAACAGCACCCCGCCATGATCTCGGACCCGGTGAACCCAGCCGGAAAGACGGATGGTCTGGCCTTCGTCGGTCAGACGGAGATCACCGCACGTGTGACTACGGTAGGGGTGCATTCTTGTTCCTCGACATTATTCTTGGCATGGAAAATCATTACGGCCCGCCGGAGGCAGGCCGTGTCGGGCTGCACAAGCCATGTTGCGAGGCGAAAGTCAAGGGAGACGCCGCCATGCGCACCGGGAGTTCCTGATCGTTTCCCTCCCTCCCCGGTCCATTCCCGTCTCTTCAGTCTTGCTGACGCTGCTCCAGGTATTCACGGGACCAGTCTTCCAACTGGTCCAGAATTGGTTTCAGCCTTTGTCCGTGTGAACTCAGACTGTATTCCACCTTGGGCGGGACTTGGGCGTAAACCTCTCGCTCGATAATACCGCTCTCTTCGAGTTCCCTCAGCTGCTTGGTCAGCATGCGCTGTGAAATTGATGGAATCATCCTGTGCAACTCATTGAAACGCATTGTTTTCCGGCAAATACACCAGAGAATCATGCCTTTCCACTTTCCACCGATTACACCAAGAGCGGTTTCGGTTGGGCAGAACATTGGATCGATCAGCGTTCCCATAACAAATCCCAATAGTTACTTTTTTGTATGTATATACCAAAATATTGCGTACTTGTCAGAAAGTCATGTGTTTTCTACCTCTGGGCCATCGCGTTCACCAGATGGAAAAACCATGTCCAACCAAACTGCACTCCTGAGTCCGGCAACTATCGGGTCAAAATCATTTTCAAACCGACTGGTGCTTGCACCTATGTCGCGTACATCGGCTGAACCAGACGGTACTCCCACTGCTGAAATGGCGAGCTACTATGCTGGCTTTGCGCGTGGCGGCTTTGGTCTGCTGATCGCTGAAGGGGCCTTTGTCGACGCCAACTATTCGCAATGCTACGGCAATCAGCCTGGCCTTGTTACAGATAGCCACGAGGCAGGCTGGCGGACCGTAGTCGAAGCGGTCAAACGGGAAAACGGCAAGATCATACTGCAACTCATTCATGCCGGCGCGGTGTCACAATTTGTGGAGAGAGCCTTTGCGCCGTCGCCTGTGCGCCCCATGGGTGAAATGCTTCAGGGATATGGGCCACGCCAGGGACCTTATGACACGCCCGGGGAGCTGTCGGTGAGCGACATTCGCGCCATATGTTCCGCCTTTGTGGATGCAGCCAAGCGAGCTGAAGCCGCAGGCTTCGATGGCGTGGAGATCCACTGTGCCAACGGGTATCTGCTCGATCAGTTCCTCACACCGGAAACCAATCTGCGCAACGATACTTATGGAGGGACCCTTGAAGACCGGCTGCGCCTGACAACCGATATTTTATCAATGTGCCAACAAAAAACCTCTCCGGATTTCCTCGTTGGTGTGCGCCTTTCCCAGGCCAAGGCAACTGTTCAGGACTATTTCTGGCCAAACGGCCTTGAAGATGCCCGAGTGATATTCAGCGCGGTTGCCGAAGCTGGGGCCAACTTCATCCACCTTGCAAGCGAAAAAGGCGGTTACACCTACCACAGCACAACAAAAACAGGTGAGAACCTCACTGCTTTTGCACGCAGTCTTACGGGCCTGCCGGTGATTGCCAATGGCGGGCTTCAGGACATTGGCTTGGCGAACCAGGTCATTGCAGACCAGCTCGCGGACTTTGTTTCCATCGGCAAGGCTGCCATGCTCAATCCGGACCTCCCGAAAAAGATTGCCTCAGGCGCACCTCTTCGTGATTTCACATTCGAGATGTTCAAGTACGGGGTCTCGGTCAATGCACAGCTCAAATGGGAAGCTGAGCAACGCGCATAAAGTCGTCCGCAAGCATGCTGAAACCCGTTTTCGGCGTGCCGCTCAAGATAAAATCTGCCCCGGATTTGTCCGGGGCAATGCCGTCATCCTTAATATCTGTGTGATAAACTTGGCAGCAATGCCGATAGGCTTGCAGTCTTTGGCTCATTCATCGCCCGCTCCAACCGGGAAAAGACCATCAGGTATCCACCGCCTGAAGCAGCGGATGCCATTGGCCACGGATTTCGTGAGACTTGTTGTCCATCACATCAAAGACCCCTGTTCCCGCGGCTGCGTGCCGCGCATAAAGAACACGATCGGAAATTCTGGCCAACAGCGGGTAGCCCTTCTTCGACAGCGTCTGTTCAAGGTCAGCGACCTGCGTTGACCGCCTGTTGATTCGATTGGCCACCACCAATATCTCGGCTTTGCCTTTGCGAACACGTTTGATGTCCGAAATACCGTCCAGGAATTTCAACGTGGCATTCCAGTCAAAAGCGCTTGCCAGAACCGGGACCACGATGTCGGATGCTTCTGCGATGAGGTTCTTGGCCAGTTCTGATCTCAGGCCTCCCGGTCCGTCGATTACGATCGCGTCCAGGTTCTTGTCCTTTTCACCAATCGCGCTTTCCTTCGTCCAGTTCAAAGCCTCGATTTTGTTGAGATGCTTGGGACGACGCTTCACCCATGCAAGCGCAGACTTCTGACGATCGGCATCGGCGAGAGCCACGTCTTCTCCTCGGGCGGCGAGAGCAACGGCGAGATTCGTGGCCACGGTTGTCTTCCCGCAGCCCCCTTTGGAATTCACCACAAGTATCTTGCGCATATACACTTCCCAGTCCCGACAGGTTTCGCTTCAGCTCATTTCAACATAGGCGCACATTTTGCGCCTTTACAAGTAGAGTGCTGTCCAAAAATGCCATTTCGTGGCGACAAAGCGGCAGAACTCAGGTATAGCTGAACATCACCATGCATGTGATTACAAAAACAAAAGACCTCGCCGCTGCCTGTCAGCGCCTTGCAGCAAATGACTACGTTACGGTCGACACGGAATTTCTCCGTGAAACCACTTTCTGGCCGAAGCTCTGCGTGATTCAAATGGCAGGGCCAGACATGGCTTTCATCGTCGACGCGCTCTCCGAAGGGCTTGATCTGGAACCTTTTTTCGAGCTCATGCGTGACGCAAGTGTGACCAAGGTGTTCCACGCGGCGCGGCAGGATATTGAAATCATCTACCATTTGGGTGAACTCATCCCGGCCCCGCTTTTTGACACTCAGGTCGCGGCGATGGTCTGTGGTTTTGGCGACTCAATTTCCTACGATCAACTAATCTACAAGGTCACCGGTGCCCGGATTGACAAGTCGTCCCGGTTTACCGACTGGGCCCGGCGTCCGCTTACCAACAAGCAGCTCGACTACGCGCTTGCCGACGTCACCCATCTTCGGGACGCCTACCAATTCCTGAAGGCGAACCTGGCCGAACAGAACCGCAGTCACTGGGTTCAGGACGAGATGGAAGTGCTGACGTCTGTCACCACTTACAGAACGGTTCCCGAGCAAGCCTGGAAACGGCTGAAGCTTCGGGTGCGCAAACCCATCGAACTGGCCGTGATGATGGAAGTCGCGGCCTGGCGCGAAAGAGAAGCCCAATCCCGTAATGTACCGCGCAGCCGTGTTGTGAAGGACGATGCAATCTATGAGCTCGCCGCACAACAACCACAGGACACGGAAGCCCTCGGACGGCTGAGAACCATTCCCAGAGGTTTCGAGCGTTCCAAATCGGCCGACGAAATCCTGAAGTCGGTTCGCAAAGCGCTTGCCCTTCCAAAAGAAAAACTGCCGAAACTGCCAAAGGGACGCCAGGCACCTGACGGATCAGCGGCCGCCGTCGATCTCCTGAAAGTTCTCCTAAAGCTTGTCAGCGAAGCCAATGGCGTTGCGGCAAAGGTGATCGCGACAGTCGACGATCTTGAAAAGATCGCAGCGGACGATGCTGCTGACGTTGCCGCCATGAAGGGATGGCGCCGGGAGCTCTTCGGAGAAACTGCTTTGAAACTGAAGCGCGGCGAAGTCGCCCTTGCTTTCCAGAACCGGCAGATAGTCGCTCTCGATCAACCAGCTCCGGCTGAGCCCAAAAGGCAGGCGGCGGAATAAGCGGACGAACACCATGCCGTCTCGCAAGAGGCTCAAGACCTAGCCGGCGTTGATCTCAACCGTCGCGCTGATTGCCTTGCCCAGTTGTGCCGCCCGCTTGCGCAGGCGTTCGCCTTCGAGATCCGCCAGCTTTTTGCCGAGATCGAGCGAAATTCCTCCCTCGACCGATGAGATGCCCACATGCGGTAGCGTACCAGCCATGGAGGCGCTCAGGAGCGATGCAACACGCAGCGTTGCACCCAGTACCTTGGCTCGAATACGCAGTCGGTCCGTGAACAGCTGCCGGATCACTGTGGACAGAGCCCCTTCTCTCAAGCCCTGGTGCCGGTAAAAGACCGCCGCTGCCAGATACGCCCGGCTCGCATGGTCCAGACCGACAAACGACGCGTTGGAAATGATGTTCAAGCTCTGCTCGCCACGATAGTCCGGATGTGCACGCCATCCGATGTCGGACAACAGGCAGGCGGCGTGTCGCAAGCGTGTTTCGTTCGCTGTTTCCTCGATTTCCAGAACCTTGAACAACTTGTCCGTCCAGGCAATCAGCTCTTCCGCATGCTCTGGAGAACGGGCACGCAACACACATAGCTCACGCGCTGCCTCGATGACAGGATCCTGAGCCTGCATGTCTGCAGGCAAGGTTTCGTGCAAGAGCCCTTCGCGCACTCCGGTGGCCGAGAAAATCACGCGCTCAGCCTTCATGGCAGTCAATACCTGTTCCAGCACCACTGCACCGATCGGAACAAGCGGTCGGCGCTGTTTGGAGATAATCTCTCCCTTGTCGACGCCTTCCAGATTAGGCACCGCAACCTTGCGACAGAATTCGATCGCCTCGTCCGCAGCAATTTCGTAGTTGTGCATCACGTGCAATGGGTAATCGTTCTGCAAAAGATGCAGGCGACCTAAAGACCGCCAAGTTCCGCCAACTGCGTAGAAAGTTCGTTCGCCAGGGGCGAGATCCAGCCAGTCGTAGTCACTCAACGCTGCCTCGGCAATCTTCACCGCCTTGGGTATCTTGCCATCCGCTTCTTCGGAAAGACGCAATCCGCCAAGCGGAAAGGTGGACCCTTTTCCCGGCAGGTTCTTGTCGATTTCAACAAGTTCCAGACTGCCGCCACCCATATCGCCGACAAGCCCACGAGGCTGCCAGAAGCCAGCGATCACACCAAGGGCCGAATAGTAAGCTTCTTCATTCCCGTCAAGAATGCGCACGGGTGACTTCAGAAAGGCTTCAACTTCGCCGACAAACTCAGCACCATTGGCCGCATCCCGCGCCGCAGCGGTTGCAACGACATAGGTCTCCTGACACCCGGTGTGTTCGATCAACGCTTTGAAGCGAGCCAGTTCGTTCAAGGCGAGGTTTACTGAATCGTCCGCCATACGCCCTGTTGCAGCGACCCCTCGCCCCAACCCCGCGAGCAGCTTTTCGTTGAAAAGCATAGTGGGGGTGCGGGCCTTGCGTTCGTAAATCACGAGACGCACGGAGTTTGAGCCGATGTCCACAACCGCAATCGGTCCGGACCCGTTAAGCCGACCTCGTGCCGGCTGAAACTGGGCTTTCATACTATCCTCGTTTTTGCCGTTCATTGAACGGCTTTGGACGATCGCTCTTCAACGACTTGCCGCGCCCCGACAGGGACGGATTGGTCATGAAATACTGGTGGGCATTGAAAGGGTCTTCGTTTGCGCCTGGCACGATGCGTTCGTGCCGTCCGTTCGAAAGAATCCGCCAGCTTTGCTGGTTGTCTTTCAGATTGGCAACCATGATCTGGTCAAGCACCTGTTCATGAACGGTTGCCGTCAACAAAGGCGTCAACACCTCGACACGCCGGTCGATATTGCGCGGCATGAGATCCGCAGATCCGATATAGACATGTGCTTCTGGCGAAGGCAGTCCCTGACCGTTGCCGAAACAGAAAATACGCGAATGCTCCAGAAAGCGCCCGACGATTGATTTGACCCGGATGTTTTCAGACAGGCCCTCAATGCCTGGCCGCAGGCAGCAGATGCCACGAATGATCAGATCGATCTGAACGCCTGCCTGACTTGCACGGTAGAGGGCATCGATAATTTCCGGATCAACCAGAGAATTCATCTTCATCCAGATTTGTGCCGGACGGCCCGCTCTGGCGTGTTCAATTTCCGCCTCGGTCATTTCCAGCATGCGCTCGCGCAAATTCACGGGCGAGACCATCAGGTGGTTCAGTTCGGCGGGCTGGGCATACCCTGTGATGAAATTAAAAACCCTTGCCGCGTCCTCGGCAATTCCGGGATCATCGGTGAAGAAGGACAGATCCTCGTATATGCGTGCGGTGATCGGATGATAGTTGCCTGTCCCGATATGACAGTAGGTCTTCAGCTGTCCATGTTCACGCTTGATGACCATTGAGAGTTTCGAGTGTGTCTTCAGCTCGATAAAGCCGAACACGACCTGCACCCCTGCCCGTTCCAGATCCCGCGCCCATTTGATATTGGCCGCTTCGTCAAAACGCGCCTTCAGCTCCACCAAAGCCGTCACGGACTTTCCGGCCTCGGCAGCTTCCGCTAGAGCTTTGACAATCGGTGAATTGTTGGACGTTCGGTAGAGCGTCTGCTTGATGGCGACAACGTCCGGGTCCCGCGCGGCCTGACGCAGATATTGCACGACAACGTCAAAGGACTCATACGGGTGGTGAACGATGATGTCCTTTTGGTGGATTGCAGCAAGACAATCGCCACCATGCTCCCGGATGCGTTCCGGGAAACGCGCTGTATAGGGCTGAAACTTCAGGTCAGAACGCTCCAGGTCCACGATCTGCGACAGGTTGTTCAGTGCGAGCAACCCATTGGCCAGAAAAATCTCGCTTTCACCGACATCAAGTGCATCGGCCACAAACTCACGCAAGGCCGGCGGCGTTGTCTCCTGAATCTCAAGCCGGATCACAGATCCGCGTCGGCGACGCTTCAGAGCGCTCTCGAAAAGCCGCACCAGATCTTCTGCTTCTTCCTCGATCTCAAGGTCGCTGTCACGGATGACACGAAAGGCACCCTTGCCACGAATTTCGTAGCCAGGGAAAAGCCGGCCGATGAAAAGGCTAACGACTTTTTCGATAGCGATAAACCGGGCCGCTCCGTCCTCGCCACCCGGCAGCTTGACGAACCTGTCCACCTGATTGGGAATTCTGAGAAGCGCGATCATGCCGCGGCCGCCCGAAACGGGGACCAGCTCGAAGACGATGGAGAAACCGAGGTTGGGAATGAATGGAAACGGGTGCGCCGGATCGATGGCCAGTGGTGTGAGAACCGGAAACACGAACTTCAGGAAATAGTCCTGCAACCATGCCCGTTCGCTTTCGCCGAGCGTATCTCCTTGAAGGATTTCAATGCCTTTTTCAGCGATCTCACGGCCCAATTCACCCCAGATCTTTTGCTGTGAGGCCTGAAGTTCCCGAACAGCTTCGCTGATTTTCTCAAGTTGTTCAGTGGGGGTCAGGCCGTCATCGGACAGGTTGGTGACCTCGGCCCGTTGCTGTCCACGCAGCCCGGCAACGCGCACCATGAAGAATTCGTCGAGATTGTTGGCTGATATCGACAGAAAACGCACCCGTTCAAGCAACGGGTGATTGGGGTTCATGGCTTCTTCAAGAACCCTCAGGTTAAACTGCAGCCAGGATAATTCGCGGTTCATGAACCTTGCAGGAGAAAGCGCCAGATCTTGCCCGCTTCCAGGTCCGTCCGACTTGATACGCGGATCGGGAACGACTTGAGATGAGGGCAGAATGTCTGAAAGATCCGTAGCTTCGTTCATGTCATCTTCCATCGTAAGGCATTGGGACACCTACATCAAACATGGGGTGCTTGCCTCTCGTAGCCGTGACTAACATGGACTGCTCCGCTCGCAAATGACAGTTCTTTGTGCTGCCCTCAGATTATTGGCCTTTATGCACATTTTCCAAAACCCTGCCCGCAAGAGGCTTTGTGATCTTGACCCGGCCTGCCAACGCTTCCCGATCGATGGCCTCAACCGCGCGCAAGGCCACCTCAAGCGATCGCTCCATGCGCACAACCAGATAGTCGATCACGCCGATTTCCACTGCGATCTGACGGTCGGCAAACAATTTCACCAGGACCCTGCGGAGCAAATCATCGTCAGGTTCCTGAATTTCCACGGGTGTTGCCGCGCGCAGTCGGGAAAGAAGATCAGGCAACACTATTTTCCAGCTCGCAGGCCAGGTTCGGCTGGTGATCAATACCGAATTTCCTGCCTGTCTGGCTGAATTGAGAAGATGAAAAAGCGCGGTGTTATCGACGCCCAGATGAGCGTCCTCAACGACTGCTGCCGGCGCTGACGCAAGCAATTCCACGTCGTCTTCCTTGAGATCAGACGCCTGGACGACAGCTGCTCCCGTTTCGTCCCGAAACGCATTGACCAGGTGGGTTTTGCCGGCACCGACCGGACCGGCCAAAACAACGACCGGCGATGGCCAGTCAGGCCAGCGTTCCAAAAGCTCGAACGCAGCTCGGTTAGAACCGCCGACCAGGTAGTCGTCGCGGCTCAAGGCTGCTTCGTGCGGCAGATCTAGCGGCAGCTGGCGCGGAGGTTCCGCCATGTTCGGTTACTCTGATACCTTGTCGTCACCAACCGGGGTCGCCCGGCCGATGCCCTTGTACACCGGGCTAGCGAGATACTGCTTCAATCCGAAGCGCGCAAGCACGCCGATCATCGCTGCTGCAGGGACTGCGACCAGCATCCCCACAAATCCAAAGAGATATCCAAAGGCAAAAAGTGCGAACATCAGCGTGACAGGGTGCAATCCGGTGCTGTCTCCCACCAATTTCGGCTGCAAGATGTTGCCTTCCAGAAACTGTCCGACGCCGAAGATAGCGGCAACCGCAATGATCCATGGCCATTCCGGCCAGAACTGTACCAGCGCAACACCAATTGAAAGAACAAGACCAAGTCCTGCGCCAACAAAAGGAATGAAACTCACAAGACCGGCGGCCATGCCGATCAGAAGACCGAAGTTCAGGCCGACAACGGCAAGTGCGATCGCATAAAATGCACCAAGGATAAGGCAGACGGACACCTGCCCCCTGACGAAACCGGCAACCGCACCGTCCATTTCTGCTGCAAGACCGCGGATCTCGCCCAGATGATCTCGCGGTATCCAGCCATCAATGCGCTCCACCATTCTGTCCCAGTCGAGCAGAAGATAAAATGCGACCACCGGCGTGATGACGAAAAGCGAGAGGATCGACAGCAGAGCCTGACCACCGCTCCACAGGGACTGTGCCAGTTTGCCGACAAAACTCGCGCCCTGTCCGATGAGATCCGACATGGAGGACTGCAGATCTTCCGGATTGATCCCGGCCACGGTCGCCAAATCTGCCGGAAAATACTCCGAAAGCAGCGTCTGCAGTTTGCGCACAAGATCCGGAAACCGCTCCAGAAAAAGTGCGAGCTGATTGCCGAGCAAAGGCAGGATCAAAATGAAGAAAAGCACCAGAAGGAAGACGAACGCGAACAAGATCGTCAAGGTGGCCCACATTCTGGCCATGCCGAGTTTCTCAAGCCGGTCGCACACCGGATCCAACAGGTAGGCGACCGCCATGCCTGCCACGAACGGCAGCAACACACCGGAAAAGACATAGAGAAACAGGCAGAATACAGCGAGGGATATCAACCAGAACTGAACCTGACGGCGAAGGGTCATGAATGGCGCTCCTCAAACGGCACAATAGAAACGGATCAAAGCCAACTCAGATGGGATTATACGCCAGCAACGGTCAAGTCCAGTGGTGAGACCAGACGCTCTGGTTGTGCAATCTTGCCCAAGCCTTGGGGCAAAGCGTGGAGCAATGCCCCCTCACCACTTGTGTTCCGCGGCGCCAGAGGGTAAGCCGCGTTAGCATAGCCACCTGCCTGAAATGTCTTGGAGCGCCTTATGAGCCAATCCTCTGGGTCCAACGGTCTGACCTATGCCGATACCGGGGTCGATATCGATGCCGGAAACGAACTGGTGAACCGCATCAAGCCCTTGGTCAAAGCGACTTCCAGGCCAGGCGCGGACAGCGATATTGGCGGTTTCGGTGGCCTGTTTGACCTGAAGGGCGCTGGCTTTACGGATCCGATCCTGGTTGCGGCCAACGACGGTGTCGGCACCAAACTCAAGATCGCCATTGAAACCGGACAACACCGTACAGTCGGTATCGACCTCGTTGCCATGTGCGTCAACGATCTCGTTGTTCAGGGCGCAGAGCCGCTCTTCTTTCTCGACTATTTCGCAACCGGTGCACTTGACGTTGAAACGGCAAGCGATGTCGTTGCCGGTATCGCCGATGGCTGCAAACTGGCAGGCGCAGCATTGATCGGCGGCGAAACCGCTGAAATGCCCGGTATGTATGTCGAAGGCGACTATGACCTTGCCGGCTTTTCAGTCGGGGCGGTTGAGCGTGGCGCTATCCTGCCGCGCAAGGACGTTGCCACGGGCGATGTTCTCCTTGGACTGACCTCTTCCGGCGTTCATTCCAACGGGTACAGCATGGTGCGCAAGATCATCGAACTTGCCGGCCTGACCTGGTCTGATGCAGCACCTTTTGCTGACGGCAAGACCCTTGGCGAAACGCTGATGGAACCGACAAAGATCTACGTCAAACCGCTGTTGGCAGCCCTGAAAGCTACGACCGGTATCAAGGCTCTGGCTCATATTACGGGCGGCGGCTTGCCGGAAAACCTGCCACGCGTTCTGCCAGAGAATTCTTCCGCGCGTATTGATCTTTCGGCCATCAGTGCTCCTGCAGTTTTCAATTGGCTGGCCAACACCGGCGGTGTTGCTGAAAAGGAAATGCTGCGGACATTCAATTGCGGGATAGGAATGGTTCTTGTTGTGGCCGAAACCGAAGCCGATGAAGTTACACGCGTTTTGCAGAGCGAAGGCGAACAGGTAGTCCGGATCGGCAGGATAGAAGCAGCAGGCAGTGCGCCAGTGGTATTCGACGGTAGCCTGGGCTTTTCTACATGACCCGCAAGAAAACAGCCGTTTTGATTTCCGGTCGCGGCAGCAATATGAGTGCGCTGATTTCGGCGGCAATGGCTCCAGACTACCCGGCGGAAATCGCACTGGTTTTGTCAAACCGCCCAGATGCGAAAGGGCTGGAGCACGCGAAAGAGCTTGGCATTGCGACCGCGGTGGTCGATCACAAGGATTTTTCAGGCGACCGGGAAGCCTTTGAAAAAGACGTTGATGCGGTATTGAAGCAGCACAAGATTGAGCTCGTCGCCCTGGCAGGCTTCATGAGGATCCTGACCCCTTTCCTGGTCAATGCCTGGTCCAACCGCATGATCAACATACACCCAGCACTTCTGCCGTCCTTTAAAGGACTTGCAACCCACGAACGTGCATTGGAAGAAGGCGTCAAATTACACGGCGCAACCGTGCATTACGTTTCAGCCGAAATGGATGATGGACCGATCATTGCGCAGGGCGCTGTCCCCGTCCTGGACGACGACACATCCGATGTGCTTGCCGCGCGCGTGCTGGAAATCGAGCACCGGATCTATCCCAGAGCGTTGGAACTCGTGGCTTCAGGAAAAGCGAAGGTCGCAGGTGCCCGCGTCACAACGGGAAGCGTGGACGGTTCACTGTCAGACAACCTGGTCTGGCCCTAAACAACTTTCCCTCAATAGCTTCTTGAGTTTTGTCTCCGGGACCGACGCACCTCGACGGCGGTCTAGAAAGGCTTTCCTGTCCGGTCCAAATGCAGGTTTGCCTTCTGCTCCTCACAACCCAAGGCTCCGTACCTCTTGTGATTCAAGGTAATGCTTGATCGAATTACCTTTGAAAAGAGCGTTTGGCTTTAATCCCAGGGAGACGGACATTGCCATTTCTTGAAGACGTGCTTCCGACGGATCTGAAACCGGCCTTATTGATCGGCAACGGCATAAATCGTTATGGCGGCTCGCAAAACGCAAGCTGGGAAGGCCTCTTGAAGAAGCTCTCCAATCAGCAGGGACTTTCCCTGTCCGATGACGAGATGAAGGAGATGTCCAACACCGAGTTCTTTGACATCCTGGACCTCGGCCGGCCGCTCGAAGAAAAGGTGTCTTTGCAAAAAGCGTTTTGTGACCTGATGACGGATTGGCGACACAGTTCACATCATTCAAAGATCGTGACCTGGGCGAAATCCAAGCGCACGCCTATTATCACGGTCAATTTCGATGAAAACCTTTCCAGATCAATCGACGCCAAGTTCATTCGGTCGAAAGAGGGTTTTACCGACTACTATCCCTGGAGTTCCTATTTTTCGGACCAGGCAATCGACACACCTCGGAACAGTTTTGCGATTTGGCATGCTCACGGGATGATGCGGTATCGCAGAAGCATTCGCCTCGGTCTTACGCATTACATGGGTGCTGTTCAGCGCGCGCGCCATTGGGTCTATGCAGGAAACGGACTTCGGCGCAGCGCCAAGGATCACACTTCGACATGGCGCGGTTCAGACACTTGGCTTGATATCCTTTTTCATTCACCGCTGCTCATTTTCGGTTTCGGTTTTGGCAAAGACGAAAATTTCTTCAGATGGCTGTTTCTGGAACGCGCCCGGCTACAGCGACTAGATGAGAGCTTCCGGCAACCCGCATGGTTCATTGATGTTGAAAATGCAAGCAGCAAGCACCGACGTCCATTCTTTGAGCGCCTCGGCATGCAGTTTGTAACGGTGCCGTCCTATTCTGATATTTATGAAGCGTCCTTCTGGAGCACTCCAACACCTTGAGGGCAACAAGATCGCTCAAGGTTGACCCGAGCCAAGAATACTTTTGAGAACCGGTTGAAACCGACCAAACGTCATCGTGTCCCGACGAGATCGGTCGTCACTTCCCGCCCGAATACGCGTTCAGCATTTTTATACGCAATCTTTTCGGCAACCGATTTCGGTAGCATCGCAAGCCATTGTCGGTTGGATGCCATGATGTCGGAATATTTGTCCCATTGCGCATTCACCCAGGTGTCGCTTCCGATCATCAAACGGTCTTGAAAATCAAAAACGATCTCTGCCCATTCCGGGTCAAGACTGCTCCCTGAGCCTGCAATTTCCCATTCACGCAAGGACGTGTCGGCGAGCAATGTCGGAAAGTCCGACATCAACTTGTGTACATCAGGTGCCGGCGTGCTCAGGCCTGCGTGTGCCCAAATTATTTTTACATCGGGATCAAGCGAAAACAGCCATCGAACCGGTTCAGCTCCCGAGTGAACATGCAGGTAAATGTCCCTCTCCCGCGCCATCCCGATAACCTTGCGAAAGAGCGCTTCATCGGACGTATCGAGCCGATGGATATGAAACTCGCCGATCCCTTCGTGCGGGTACTGTTCCAACCGGCGCTCGAGATAGGCATCCATACCCTTCATTTTGGTCCAGTTCCCGGACCCGGCGCTGCCGTGATAGGGCCTCAGCTCCGGCACAATGCGGTTAGGAGCATGTTCCCAGAGCATGATCGTGCCCTCGTCAGGCGTTGAAGAAACCAAGGCCATCGCGACACCGTTTTCGTCCATCAGTTCAATCACGCTTTCAACCGGATACCGCTCCCAGGCCGGTTCCTTGTAGTGCATATGCGCATCAAAAAGCGGAAGGTCGTTGACCCCATCCCCAATGGGTTCATCGGCGCGCGCGAGCAGGCCCGCGGCAATCAGAAAGGCAAGAAACGCGAAAACGGGAAAAACGCTGCGAACCAGTTTCAAACACATCAGCTCAACTCTCGTGCACCTATGCTCTAAGGGAACCAGCGTAAACACAAAGATCACCTAAGGTCACGTTACAGAAGCTTCTATCAAAGACCCAAGGCCAGAAGTTACGACCACTCTGCGTCATCTTTTTCAGGTTTGGAGCACAGGCGTTGTGGAAAAAATTCAAGCTGTCGGCTAAATGCTGCTAAACACGGTATCTAGTAAGAACACTTTTCAAAATTGCACATTTGGAGCTGACATGAGCGGATTGCTTGCCCTTCTGGATGATGTCGCCGGAATTGCCAAAGTTGCCGCAGCATCGGTTGATGACGTTGTCGGTCAGGCAGCCAAAGCCGGAGCAAAAGCGGCAGGTGCGGTCATCGACGACGCAGCGGTTACGCCGAAATATGTTGCCGGGTTTTCTCCGGCCCGCGAGCTCCCGATCGTCTGGCGTATTGCCAAAGGATCGATGAAGAACAAATTGATTTTTCTTCTGCCTGTCGGCCTTTTGCTCAACACCTTCCTGCCATGGATCATCACTCCCCTATTGATGATTGGTGGAGCGTATTTGTGTTTCGAAGGAGCAGAAAAAGTCTATCACCTGTTCCAGCCCAAGCATCACGACGCAGATGAGCCGGAAGGATATGTGCCTGATCCCGTCCACCTGGAAGAACAGAAAGTGTCGGGCGCAATCAAGACCGATTTCATCCTCTCTGCAGAGATCATGACGATTGCGCTTTCGGAAATCCCGGACAGCAATATCTGGATGGAAGCCGCAACACTCGCCGTCGTCGCCATTGGCATCACGGTGCTCGTCTATGGTTCCGTCGCGCTGATTGTCAAAGCTGATGATGTCGGCCTTCACATGTCCAAAGAAGGCAGCCTGGCACTCACCCGGGCTCTTGGTCTAGGTATTGTCAAAGCGATGCCGGGTTTCATGAAATTACTGATGATCGTCGGCACCGCGGCCATGTTGTGGGTTGGAGGCTCGATCGTGCTGCATGGAACCGAAGTCCTCGGGTTTGGAGGGCTCTATCATATCATCCACGATATCAGTCATGGTGCAGCCCATGCGGTTCAGGTTGCACAAGGTTTCGTAACCTGGGCAGTCACAGCCGCTCTCGACGGCGTTTTCGGACTTGCGCTAGGTCTGGCGCTAATCCCCGTAACAGACAAGATTATTCTGCCGCTTTTGAAGCTCTTCAAAAAACCGGCGAAAGTCGAAAATCATTGAAGGGTTTACAGCTTTAGCTAGCTTCCCGGTTGCTCAGATGACCGCTCTGGATGTCTATTGCTCAGTGGTGGAAATGCAACCGCAGTGAAAGACTATTCGCCTTGCAGCGCCTGGCTAAGCGACAGACCCTGATCTGATTTTGACCTGAGGTCCAGGCCTGAATGCAGGTCGATGATGTGGCTTTTCTGGATACTCTCAGCAGCTTCAGCATCGCGTTTTTCCAAAGCGTCCATCAGGGCATGGTGAGAGTGGCTTTCACATGCCGTGTCAGACCGTTTCCAATAGAGCGCAATCACCAGCGAGGAACGTGAGATCAGGGACCTGACCATTCCGGCAAAGACCCTGTGATCGGCGACATCCGCAATTTCTGTATGAAAATTGCCCGAGAGCAACAATGCCTTTCCCATATCTCCGTCATGAAGCGCTTTGTGTTCAGCTTCCAGATGAGCGTAAAGGCGTTTGATCTGCGCATCAGTGATCATGTCTGCGGCTAAGCGGGCAACCGCAGGTTCGATCAAAGCGCGGGCCTGAAAGACCTCGTGCGCCTCCTGGACGGAGGGTTTCGCGACAAAGGCGCCCCTGTTCTTTTCGATGCTGACCAAACCGGAATGGGCCAGCGCCTGCAATGCCGCCCTGACCACCGTACGACTGGCACCATAGATTTCTCCGACCTCGTCTTCAGACAACTTCAAACCCGGCACCAACTTGTGCTCCAGGATAGCCGAATGCAGGCTGCGACAGATCTCCAGCGCGCGTCCCGGAGGCAAGGCGATCACCTCGTGCAGATGGCTGCTATCGCTGAGAGCGGCGTTGGTCATGGTCTTCGTCGTTGTCTGATTGGCAAGAAGGATCAAGCAATGGCCTGATCCTACTCTTCATGCACATTCACCACAATGAAATATCGTATACAATTTTTGAGCAATGTGTATTCTATTTGCCAATTTATTGTGCACTTAAACTCGTGGCTTACGAAAGCACCTGTCACACACCCCGACTTTTCGGCTGAATTCCGCCACTCCTTGAGTTTGGCACGACGCTTGCTGACTTCCTGTCCGAACATGGCATTCACATGGAGAAGCCCGGACATG
This sequence comes from Labrenzia sp. THAF82, assembly GCF_009363435.1. Lineage (GTDB taxonomy): Bacteria > Pseudomonadota > Alphaproteobacteria > Rhizobiales > Stappiaceae > Roseibium > Roseibium porphyridii. Next base: position 4,133,977 of record NZ_CP045354.1, read on the forward strand.
GCAACATCCCTTGATCTGGAACTTGTGGCGGCAACCAAACAGTATGGGGATACAGTTGCGGTCGACGCCCTCGATCACAAGTTCGAAGCGGGATCATATTCCTGTCTGCTTGGCCCTTCCGGCTGCGGTAAATCCTCCACACTGCGCATGATTGCCGGGCATGAAAGCGTCTCGTCAGGCGACATTCTTTTGGCCGGCACCAACATCACCGACTTGCCGCCGGCGCGTCGCGGCACAGCGATGATGTTCCAGAACTACGCGCTGTTTCCGCATCTCAGCGTCATCGACAACGTGGCCTTTTCCCAGAAGATGAAAGGTATCGACAAGCCGGTGCGGCTTAAAAAGGCACTTGAAATGCTCGAGCTGGTGGATATGGAAGCCTATGCGGAGCGCCTGCCCGCGCAACTTTCAGGCGGTCAGCAACAGCGTGTCGCACTTGCCCGAGCACTCATAACCGAGCCGACGGTTTTGCTGCTTGATGAACCGCTGTCCGCGCTCGATCCATTCTTGCGCATCAAGATGCGCCTCGAACTCAAACGGCTTCAACGCGAGCTGAATATCTCATTCATTCATGTGACACACAGCCAGGATGAAGCTCTGGCACTCGCCGACGACATCATCGTAATGAACGGCGGAAAGATTGAGCAAGCCGGACCGCCCCAAGTCGTTTTCAATACGCCGGCGACAGAGTTTGTCGCACGCTTTATTGGTGGTCACAACGTACTGAAACAGCAAGGCAAACCAATAGCCCTGCGCGCTGACAGGCTGCTGGTAAACAGGTCAGCCGAGAGCGAAAGCACGCTCCTCAGCGCATTTGTCAAGGATGTCGAATACTTGGGTTCAAGCGTGAACCTTGCTCTGGACGCAGGCGGTGCCGGTGAGCTGACGGCTGCGCTCACCGACGACACTTTTTTCAAAGATCCAATCGAAATCGGCACAACCGTCTTTCTGACCTGGAAGCCGGAAGATGCTCACGAGCTGGCGGCGTAAAGCCACCAATCACGGCTCTTTTCGACGGAGCCGAACAAAACTCCAGAGGGGAACAGGAGTAGGACAGATGACTAAGAAACTGACGGAAAAAGGCATTAGCCGGCGTAGCATATTGAAAGGTGGGGCGGCTGCGACCGGTGCAGCTCTTGGCTCCGGAGCCATCACAGGCTTTCCAACCATTTGGGCGCAGAACATCAAAGACGTGACGCTGCGCCAGTTTGGCACCGGGGTCTCCAACCTCAACGAGGTTGCCCAGAAAGTGAAAGAAGACCTCGGTTTCACGCTTGAAATGACGGCCCTCGATTCAGACGCGGTCACACAGCGCGCAGCCACCCAGCCGGACAGTTTCGATATTGCCGACATCGAATACTGGATCTGCAAAAAGGTTTGGCCGACAGGCAACCTCCAAGCCATGGATACCACCAAGATCAAGAACTACGACAAGATCGTCGGCATTTTCAAAAGCGGAAAGCTGACGCCGGAATCGACCATTGCACAAGGTACTGCCCCGCATACGGTCGGATTTGTCGATGGTCCCGACGGCAAGACCTTTGCCACTGAAGAAACGGGATGGATGACCCTCATCCCGACGATCTACAATGCTGACACGCTCGGCATTCGGCCCGATCTGATCGGACGCCCGATCGAAAGCTGGACTGAACTGCTCAACCCGGAATTCAAGGGCAAGGCGTCGATCCTGGACATCTCGTCCATCGGCATCATGGACGCTGCGATGGTTTGCGAAGCCATGGGTGAAATCCAGTACGGCGACAAGGGCAACATGACGCGTGAAGAGATCGACAAGACCATGGCGATCTTCACCGAAGCCAAGAAGAACGGCCAGTTCCGTGCGTTCTGGAAAACATTTGACGAAAGCGTCAACTTAATGGCGTCAGGCGAAGTGATCATTCAATCCATGTGGTCGCCTGCAATAACAGCCGTGAAATCACGCGGTATTCCATGTGTCTACCAACCGCTGAAGGAAGGCTATCGTTCCTGGGGTGGTGGCATCGGACTTTCGAAGAGCCTGTCCGGCCTCGAGCTGGAAGCTGCCTATGAATATATCAACTGGTACCTGGATGGCTGGGTCGGCGGCTTCCTCATGCGCCAAGGCTATTATTCCGCTGTTCCGGAAACCTCCAAGAACCACATGGACGAAAACGAGTGGGGCTACTGGTTCGAGGGCAAGGAAGCCACAGGCGACATTACCAATCCCTTCGGCGATGTTCTGGCAAAAGCCGGCGAAACCCGCGATGGCGGCTCCTTCCTTGAGCGTATGGGGGCTGTTGCCTGCTGGAACGCGGTCATGGACGAGAACCAGTACATGGTTCGCAAGTGGAACGAATTCATCGCTGCTTGACATCGAACCGGCAAATGCGCACGGGGCTACGGCCCCGGCGCAATCTCCCACAATCGGACCTGGGCTTAATGACAGACCAGACGCATCTCTTCATTCCCGCTGACAACACCGACAAGACGTTGCCCAAGAGCACCGGCCGGCTGAAAGGTCTGCCTGATGCGGTATCCGGCTGGCTATTGTCCTTGCCGCTTGCGCTGGTCCTTCTGTTTTTCCTTGTACTGCCTATCGCAATGATCGTGGTGGTCAGTTTCTGGGGTGCTACCGAGTTTTCAATCTACCCGGCATTCCAGTTTGACAATTACCAGTTTCTGCTGACCTCGCCCGTCACCTACCAGGTTTTCCTCAACACCGTGAAATACGCTCTGATCACCTGGGCCATAACACTGGTTTTGGGGTTCACGATTGCCTATTTCCTGGCCTTCCATGTCCGCTCACTGACATGGCAGATCGTGTTGTTTCTGCTCTGCACAATCCCGTTTTGGACCTCCAACATCATTCGCATGATCTCCTGGATCCCGTTTCTGGGCCGGAATGGCATTGCGAATTCCACACTGATTTCCATGGGGGTCATCGATGAGCCGCTTGAATGGCTTTTGTTCTCCGATTTTTCGGTAATCCTGGCCTTCGTGCATCTCTACACGCTTTTCATGGTGGTGCCGATTTTCAACACGATGATGCGCATCGACAAATCCCTGATCGAAGCTGCCTATGACAATGGCGCAAGCGGATTTCAAACACTCACCAATGTTATCATTCCTCTCACCAAACCAGGCATCATGATCGGGTCGATCTTCGTGGTCACCCTTGTCATGGGTGACTTCATAACCGTGCGCTTCATGTCTGGCAGCCAGAAGGCCAATGTCGGACGCTTGATTTCGAACGACATCGCGCTGCTTCAGTACCCTTCGGCGGCAGCTACCGCCGTGATCCTGCTGATCACGGTGATACTCGTGATCGCAATTCTCCTGAGGTTCGTCGACATCCGGAAGGAGCTTTAAAGAGATGGAAAAACGCTCCCGGACCTTCTATGTGCTTGCAACCGTCTTCGCAGTTTTTCTGGTGTTCCTTTATGGGCCAACCATCACGATTGCGATCCTCTCTTTCCAGGGACCACAGGGTGGACTGACATTTCCGATGCGCGGTGTCTCGTTTCACTGGTTTGAGGATCTCTTCCGGCAACAGGCTGTCGGCGACATCTGGGGAAGCTTTGCTCGCTCGCTCACGCTCGGTCTGATGGTAATGTTCACGACAGTCGTCGTGTCGGTAATGGGTGGTCTCGCCTTTCGCAAACGGTTTCCCGGCTCAAGTGTGATCTTTTACCTGATCATCACCTCACTCGTGATCCCATCGATCCTGATATCGCTTGGTGTCGGACTGATATTTTCGCAATCGGGCCTGTCGGTACATTGGTCGACATCCGGTTTTGGTGCGCAGCTGACCTGGACCCTTCCCTTTGGTCTGTTGATCATGTTTGCCGTCTTCAATCGCTTCGATAAATCCTATGAAGAAGCCGCGCGCGACCAAGGTGCGAGTGCATGGCAAACCATCCGATATGTTGTCTTGCCGATTATTGCGCCGATGCTGATCGGCGTCGCCCTATTCGGCTTCACCCTGTCTTATGACGAGTTCGCTCGCACACTTCTGACGTCCGGCAGCTACAACACCCTGCCCCTTGAAATTTACGGCATGACCACGAATGTCACGACGCCCGTCATCTTCGCCCTTGGAACACTGACAACCGCATTTTCCTTTCTGATCATCGGTCTGTTTCTGGCAATCGTCATCACACTGAACCGGCGACGCTCCAAACATGGATCGGATGCCGGACAGGGTCTCGTTTGAGGCGGATATGACAGACACGCATATTCTCGTCATCAATCCGAATTCGACCGCATCCATGACGGAGAAAATCGCGATAGCAGCAAAAAAGGCTGCAGGTTCCACCAGTCGGATAACAGCTGTAAATCCAACCGGCGGCCCTGCCGCCATCCAGGGTCCTGAGGATGGCGCAGCCGCACTTCCTGGTCTTTTTGATGTGTTTGACCAACACTTGAACAACGACGCGAGCATCGACGCAGTCATCATCGCCTGCTTCGACGATACGGGCCTGTTTGAGCTGAAGGAAAGATCGACGATCCCGGTGATCGGCATCGGCGAAGCGGCGTATCACATCGCATCGGTCGCAGCGCCCAAATTTTCGGTGGTGACGACATTGTCCGTTTCAGTGCCTGTGCTGGAGCACAATCTGGTCCTGAACGGTCTGGCGCCGCGCTGTGCCAGGGTTCGTGCATCTGACGTACCTGTGTTGGAGCTTGAAGATCCCAAAAGCAACGCGCGTCACAAAATAGAAAAAGAGATTGAAGCAGCCCTGGCGGAAGACGGCATCGGCGCTGTCGCTCTGGGATGCGCTGGCATGGCGGATCTGGCGGATGACCTCTCCAGAAAGTTTCAGATACCGGTCGTAGACGGTGTCGCATCGGCCGTGCGCCTTGCGCACGCACTGCCTTTGAGAAACCACTGACGCCAAATCTGCGTCAGTTTCAGCTGACGGATTGCTCCCACTCTGAAAGCGTCACGTCGTAGAGGGCGTTAAAGCCAGCTTGGGGAACGGCTCTTTGGGCAAGCGTCACATAAGGAGCCACTGTTAGAGCTGTTCCGACAAAACCTGGCTCCATGATTGTGTAGGCATAGGCCATGAAAGTCCGGTCGTAGAGCACTGACTGGTCCTTGCCGCAGGCAACGATGCTCCAGGCAACCGATCTCTGGTGCTGATCAAGAAATGCCTGAAGATCCTTCGGATTGTCATTTTCAGTCCAGGTTCCGGCATCTTCGATGAAAAGGTCAGCTGAGTTCTCTCTGTCCCGCGTGATCGACAACGCGATGTAACACCAGACGCCGTAGGCTTCGCCTTTGGCTAGGTCCGGCACACCGGCCCTGGGGCGAAGGTTTGTTGTGCTCTTGTTGGCACAGATCACATGTGCACCTGGCGCTGGTGGAAAGCGCCTTGATTGCTCGGTACCGAAGAGTGCAATGCCAGCATCAATCAAGGGGCCGGCATCGTAGACCGGCAGGTCAGATCCGTCATATTGCTGCGCATTGAACATCGGCTGAAGCGTGTCGATGGCTGAATTGTATGCAAGATCATATCCCCAGACATTGCCGGCAATGCCGCAAAACGAGGATGCCGTTTCCATGTTGATCTGGCCGATATAGGCATCATTGGCCTCAGCACGGTCATATGCGACGATCCCGTCCAGAAGAAAATCGTCTGTTTTTTCAACGACACCCGTTGCAACCTTCACAACCGAGACATACCCATTGCCGTTGTTCCCGGGGCGGGCATATCCGTCGCAATAGGTCGGGTAGCCGCTGATAGCGGTCCGGTCTATCATGGAAACTGTCTTGCGCATTTGCCCCTCCAAAAAAGCCACCGATACACCCTTGAGGTGACATCAACTCAGTCTCGACATTTAACACCCGCAGCCCCTCACCTGCAATTTATTGTTTATTTTTTTCGTGTTGCCACTTTTGAGTTAGCCGACATTTCAGCCGCACACACACTTCACGCCCTTTGCATGATCGAATTACCAGTAAGCCAGGGAGGTCGGGGATGACGACGAACGAATTGACTGTTCTGGTTGGGACAACAAAGGGAGCGTTTCTATACATTTGCCAACGGTCTTATCCGTCGAAGTGATGGACCGGACCTGATTGTTTCACTAAGGATTAAAACTGTCAGGCCTGGCTTCTTCAATTGGCCGTATTCTGCTCGCTTTGGAAACGTGCCTGCCTTGCAACCCACCACTTTTCGAACATTGCGTTGGTGCGATCTTCTAGAACACCGCTGATGATCTCTCCGCTGTAAAACGGCGCGGCACCAGCCACCGTCGGGGATTCAAGACCGATCTGGTTAAGGCCAATGTTTTTCAATTTCCTGATCGAAGTCGCATAGACGACTTTGGGAATACGGTTCCAAACGATTGCGCTCATGCACATTGGGCAAGGTTCACCGGTCGTATAAAGCGCCATCTTGGACCAATCTATATCCGGATGCAGGTTGGTGCAGTTGATCATGGCGTCCATTTCGCCGTGATAAATTCGGTTGACGCTGCCCCGATTCACGCCGTGGCACATCACCTCACCGCTTTCCTGATCGACAATGACGGCACCAAATGGCGCGCCCCCACCAAGGGCGTCTATGGCCATTTGCATGTAACGCTCGTGACTCGCTCTCGCTTCAGTAGTCAGGTCGTCTGCCGAAATCACCTTTATCTCTCGACTTGAGGCTGACACGTGTTTTGGCCTGAAAAACAGGGCGGCCAGCGATGCGGTCAATACATGCCTACGTCCACAGATCATGGTCAGCTCCTCACCTGTCGATACCTCATGACGTAAGCCTAGGCGCACCGATTGAGGTGATCAAGCTGAGCAAGCGCGAAAGGCATCCATGATTCCCGACCAAATCCCGGGCCTAAAACATCAAGGGGACTCCATTTACTGAATGACTACATTTTTTAAATCGTATATACAGTCATTATGCAGTCATTTTAGAAGTGCACGATCGTGACAAACTGGATCCCAGACCTTTCGACCACAAATACACCACGCTACATGGCCATTGCTGACGCAATTGCAGCTGATCTTGCTGCAGGAAGGCTGACACCGGGGGACCGGTTGCCTGCGCAGCGCAGGCTTGCAGGTGAACTTGGGCTCGATTTCACCACCGTTGCCAGGGGATATGCGGAAGCGCAACGTCGTGGTCTTTTGGCTTCACAAGTCGGAAGCGGCACCTACGTCACGGACCCAGGAAACGCCGAACGTACCAGGCCTGTAAAGTCGGACACACGCCGCAACGGCCCCGCTGACTTTTCAATGAACCTGCCCCCGGAGCCCGATGATGAAACTTTGCTGGCCCGACTGCGCGCCGGTACTGATGCCTTGTCTCAAGATCTTTTGTCCTTGTTGCGCTACCAAACATTTCCCCCTGACGGCCCTGATCGGGAAACGGCTTTGCTTTGGCTCAAAGGTGTCGGACTTACGCCTGCCGCGGACCGGATTCAGTTTGCATCAGGTGCACAAGCTGCGCTCGCAGGCATCTTGTCGACACTCTCAACACCTGACGACACGATTGCGTGCGAAGCCCTGACCTACCCTGGCATCCGCTCGCTTTGCAGCCAGCTCAATCTCGGGCTCATAGGGCTTGAAGAAGATGAACACGGGCTCGACCCAGCAGCCTTTGAAGCTGCCTGCAAAGACAGCAAGATCAAGGCGCTATATCTCAACCCGACACTTCACAATCCGACAACACGCACCCTTTCGCTGCAACGGCGGAAGGAACTTGCTGCGATCTCAACCCGGCACGGTGTTCCCATTCTGGAAGACGATGCCTACGGCCAGCTTTGCCAATCGAAACCGCAGGCCTTTGCAACGCTTGCGCCCGAGACGACTTGGTATGTCGGGTCTCTTTCCAAATGCGTTGGGGCCGGTCTTCGCCTTGCCCATGTTGTTGCACCGGAGCGAAACGCATCCATGCGATTGTCCCGCGTCCTGCGCTCGCAAAGCATAATGGTCTCCCCGCTCATGATGGCGCTCGCGAGCCGTTGGATCGAAGACGGCACTGCAAATGAAATGCTTTGGCATATTCGAAACGAGAGCGCCGCACGCCAGAGACTTGCTGCACAGCATCTGAAAGATCTGTCCTTCCAAGCCGATCCGGACGGGTTTCACCTATGGCTGCAACTCGGCAATGGCTGGACCTCAGCTGCATTTGTCAGCCAGGTTCGAAACCAGGCGATCGGTTTGGCAGAGAGCGATGCCTTTGTTGTATCGGGTCAATCACCCGAAGCCGTGCGGCTTTGTCTGGGTGGCCCTCACACGCGCTCACAAATTGATACGGCGCTCAGCGTCATTGCCGAAACGCTGTCCAATGAACCCAAAGACGTCACCACCTATTTCTAACCTGCGCCCCATGGCAATCCGTCGCAGGCAAACATCTTGCAATCGTGAGAAATTGGCATATCTTTGACTGCATTCACTTGCAGTCAAATTTGCAAAGTGACTGGTTTTAGTGGCAGGGCAGATACGCACAAGGATGCGCCTGCAGAAAGAGCACCCGATGAGCACGTCAGAGAGTTGGCCGAAACTTCCTCCGATCCAGACCGGCATCAAGGGCAGATGTCCACGATGTGGTGAAGGCAGCATTTTCGACGGTTTCTTGAAGCTGAAAAGCGGCTGTACCCATTGTGGCCTTGACTACAGCTTTGCCGACCCGGCCGACGGCCCGGCATTCTTTGTCATCTGCTTTGGCTGCGTTCCGGCTGTTGCCTTTGCCATCTGGCTGGAAATCGCCTTTACCGCCCCCTATTGGGTCCATCTTGTGACAACTCTGCCTCTAATCCTTCTAACCTGCATTCCCATATTGCGGCCACTTAAGGGATGGCTGGTTGCCAGTCAGTATTTTTACAAGGCCGAAGAAGGCAAGCTCGTCACGCCGGAAACCACAAGTTCAGAAAGTCAGACCTGATTACCGGGAGCCCCAAACCTGACTTGGGTTTGGCTTTTTGCAAGAGGGCGGCGCCATCGTAAGACCGATGCGCCGCTTTTCTCTTTAAACTCTTTTCACCCAGACCGCTGTGTCGTGAAAGGCTGCGCCGCCATAGGGGGCGACCGGGTCTGCACTGGTCAGTGTGTTAATGCCTCTACCGTCTTCAAAGGCATCGTTGGGCCAAAGCCCCTCCGAGACAACCGTGCCGGGTGCAATGCTGTCCTTCAGGCGAACGTGAAGCATGACAGCACCTCTGCCATTGCCCATCTTCACCTTGGCACCATCCTCGATCCCAAACCTTGCTGCGTCGTCCGGTCTTAGCCAGACTTCGGGCCGCCCTTCTTTTTTGCGTGAACTGTCGGTTTCGTTGAATGTCGAGTTCAGGAAGGACCTCGCCGGAGCGGTCACAAGCCGTAATGGATGTTCCTCATCAGCTCGCTCGATGATGTCCCATTGATCCGGCAGTCCAGGCATCTCCGCCACCGGTCCGAAAACCGTGTTCCCGTCCGGTTTGTTCGGTGCTGCAAACCGGCCCCAATCGGGTTTGAACCGGAACTTACCGTCTGCATATGCGAACCCGTTCAAATAGTGCGCGGTTTCAAAATCCGGCTGCAGGTCCCGCCACTTTCCAGCTTCCAGTTCATCCAGGGTGCCATAGCCTGAATGCTGCAACATCCAGTCAATATGATCGCGCGCGCTCATATCGAATCCGGCGTGAGGTTTTGAGTCAACGCGCTTTGCGATCTCACTGATAACAAAGAGGTTTTCTTTTGGCCCCAAGGGCGGATCGACCGCCTTTGGACCAAACATGAGATACTGATGACCACCACCTTTATAGATGTCGTCATGTTCCAGGAACTGGGTGGCCGGCAGGACGATATCCGCCATCTGCGCCGTCTCGGTCAAAAACTGCTCGTGCACGACGGTAAACAGATCTTCGCGTGCGAAGCCTTGTTTCACCAGTTCCTGTTCAGGTGCAACCGACACCGGGTTGGTGTTTTGAACAAGCAATGCCTTGACGGGCGGCCCACCTTGCAGCGCTTCTTTTTCACCCGTCAGGATGCGACCGATCAGGCTTTGGTCGAGCACGCGAACCGAAGGGTCCTTTAATGATCCGGCTTCGATCATTTCCTTGTTGAGTTGATAAATCGCGCCGTTGTTGTGAAAGGCGCCGCCACCTTCCAGCTGCCAGGCCCCTGTAACCGATGCAATCGAGCAAGCCGCATGCATTCCGACAACACCGTTCCGTGAGCGGGTAAAGCCGTAACCAAGGCGAAAATAGGTTCTTTTCACCTGTCCGATCAGCCGGGCAACTTCTTCGATCTGCGCTGTTTTGAGACCTGTGACGCCCGAAGCCCATTCCGGAGATCTGTCTTTCAGATGTGTTTCCAGCTCGTCCGGACAGTCGGTGTATTTTTCCAGATATGCCCGATCTGCCAGGCCATCGCGAAAGAGCACATGCATGATAGCGCAAGCCAATGCTGCGTCTGTTCCAGGTTTCAAGATCAAACCCAGGTCTGCCTGCTTCATCGTTTCCGTCTCATAGACATCCACAACAATGATGCGCGCACCGCGTTTCTTTCGGGCAGCTACGGCATGGGTCATCACGTTGACCTGTGTTGCGACCGGGTTCGTTCCCCAGATGACAACCTGGTCTGACAATGCCATTTCGCGTGGATCCGGTCCGGCGAGACGCCCGGTTCCGGCAATATATCCTGTCCAGGCCATATTGGTGCAGAACGTGTCGAACTGGCGCGAATACCCTTTTGCGTGCCGAAGACGATGTATGCTGTCTCGCTGAACCAGGCCCATGGTGCCCGCATAATGATACGGCCAGACGCTTTGCGCTCCGAACTCAGCTTCCGCCTTTAGAAACCTTTCGGCAGTGAGATCAAGGGCTTCCTCCCAGGACACTTCCCTGAAACGGCCTTCCCCTTTTTTGCCGTCGCGCAGCAAGGGTTTGGTCAGGCGGTCGGGATGATAAAGGCGTTCCGCATATCGGGCGACCTTAGCGCAGATAACACCCGCAGTATAAGCGTTGTCCCTGGCTCCGTTCAGCCGCCGAACATCCCCATGCGGATCAAAATGAACGTCCAGCGCACATGTCGACGGACAATCATGCGGACAGACAGAGAAGGTGCTTTTGGGTGGTTGCTGGTTCATATGGACCTATTTGGCGCGCAGGTTTCGCAAAGGCGAACTAGCCTTATGAAAAACAAAAAGAGGCGCCGTCAAGCGCCTCTTCCGGGAATTGAACCTGTCTGATCAGCTGCCGCTGCAGGGCCCTCTGCCACCTGGCCGTCCACCGGGTGGTGGCATTCCGCCCTGTCGCGGTCCCCGGCCCTCCCGCGGACCCAGCCCGGGAGGCGGCGTTCGTCCGCCACGGCGCAATCGGGGTGGATGTCCCCCCTGAGCCTGGATGAGCGTCAGAGCCGTGTCAAAGTTGTCACTCATCGCTGCAAAATCGACCGTCGGCTCCACCCCTTGCGTCTCAAGGTCACTGCGCCGTCCCTTCAGGCGCAAGAAACTGCCATCCGGTGTTCCCATCCAGCAGCGCGGAATGAATGGAAACGCGTCCGTGAGAACATAATGGTAGATGCCTTGCGGGTATTCCGGCGTTATCGCAAATCTTCCGTTGCACTGATCCAGATCGCCTGAACCTGATACAAATGCCCAGTCCTGCGTGAATTTTCCATTGTAACGTCCGCCCGGGCCGTCTGGTCTCGTCCCGTTTTTGATACGATAACTGGACTTCAATCTACGGACGGCAGTCTCCTCCCCGGGATCGGAATATCCGAATGGCCCATAGATCGGAAAACCATCGGCAGCGTAGCCGATCATTGCCGGAACAGCATCACCGCCATTGGCGGCCAGAACACCAGTCGGTATGCCGTGGTAGTGGTAGGTGCCGTTGGGTTGAACATGCGCGTTGTAACGATCCAGGCCAAGCTTGCACGCGCCGCCCAGCGCTTCATAGTTCCATCCTGAACTCCGATCGTTTTGCCAAAATTCTGCTGTGCCCGGATCCATCACGACACCGTTGATAGCAATGCCGAAAACTGCTCCCTGAGAAGATGTTGCCTTTCCGGTCCGATGCGGTTTGACAGGAATTTTCAGATTGTAATTCTTTTTTGAAATCGAATGCGGGTTGTTGCGATTGGGAAACTGGCCAGGAGCCTTGTCGGGGTAACCGTTTGCGCGAATGCGCCGATAGGCACCGTCGATAGTGATATCCGCGTGCGCTTCGGCTTCAGGTAACAGCAGGTCCCAGATCTCATCGCCAATGTGGGTGTGTTCAACTGCTTCTTCACCGTGAAGTGGCGTGGTGCTGTCATGGGCGGTTGCCGGCACGGCTATCAGCACACCGGCCAACGCAAGACATAGTCGCATGTTTGTCTCCAAGTTGTCGCCCAGACAGGACAACTATGAGTCATTCGTGCTTTGAACGCTGTCTTCACTTCGTATGAATGTGTAACGGGATGTATCAAATACACCTAACAGACGTAAAAAGGGCCGGCGCAATGAGCCGACCCTTTCAGATTTCAACGAGAATTATTGCTCTTTTCAGCCAACAATTTCAGTGCCGGAGAACCAGTAGGCAATTTCCTCAGCAGCTGTTTCAGGTGCGTCAGAACCGTGTACGGAGTTTTCGCCGATGGAAAGCGCAAATTCCTTGCGGATGGTGCCTTCGGCTGCTTCAGCTGGGTTGGTTGCGCCCATGACTTCACGGTTCTTCGCAATCGCGCCTTCACCTTCAAGAACCTGAACAACGGTCGGGCCGGACGACATGAATTCGGTGAGTTCGCCAAAGAAGGGACGCTCTTTGTGAACGGCGTAGAAGGCTTCAGCTTCGCGCAAGGACATCCATACGCGACGGGAAGCAACCACGCGCAGGCCGGCTTCTTCCAGCTTGGCGGTGATGGCACCGGTCAGGTTGCGCTTGGTGGCGTCCGGTTTGATCATGGAAAACGTGCGTTCAATCGCCATTGTGTCGTCTTTCTTGTTCAATTGCAGACCGGCAAAATGCCAGGTCCCGAATATCTGAATTTCGCGGCCTTAATAACGGGGCGCTGCCTCGCCCGCAAGGGGGCGGGTGTATGACATTTCCAAGTCAAACACTTGCCGCAGCGCGAAAGACGCTGGAAAAGGACTTTGTTCAAGCTTACTCTGCCCAGTTCAAAGAACTCAACGGCTGTCCAGGGACCCGGCAAAGGCTATTCTCCAATGTCATTCATCGCATCAGCGGCCGCTGCACTACCGTCCCTTTTGAGCACTGCCATTGCTGCCTTCGGTTTCAGCACGTTCCTGGGAGACGCGCCGACACTCCGGAACGTCAGCGATGTGGCCGCCAGCTCCCTTGAACAGGAAATTGCCGCCCTTTCCCCCGAGGATCGGGAAGAACTGTTCGTCTTCGTAGCGGGCAATGTCCTTCATACGCTGTATCACGAGGGCGGACACATGCTCGTTTCCGAACTCGAGCTGCCCGTTCTTGCACAGGAAGAAAACGCGGTCGACAATCTGGCCACGGTCTCCATGCTGGCGGACGATACCGAAGACACCGACATTCTGCTGATCAGTGCGATGGTTGGGTGGTTCATGATCGCCGAGCAAGATGTTGAGAGCATGGTTTTCTACGATGAACATGATCTCAATGTTCAGCGCGGCTACCAGATGCTTTGCCTCATGGTTGGGGCGGATGAAGAAACGTTCCTGGAACTCGCCAACGATCTTGGTATGCCCGAAGACCGCATTGAAACCTGCGTCGACGAATACGAGCAGGTTGCCGATTCCTGGGAATACTCTACAGAACCGTTTTGGCGTGATGAAAATGTTGGGCCCGGTGGCAAAATCTCGGTCGTTCATGAAAAGGCTCCTGATGAGTTAAAGCCTTTTGCGCTTTTTCTGAAGGAAACCGAGTTGATGGAAAGGGTCGCCAAGGAACTCGACAGTCTTTATGAACTCCCGGAAAACGTAACGTTTCGAGCTGCCGTCTGTGAAGAGGAAAACGCCTTCTGGGATCCTGGGAGCCGGGAAGTCATTCTTTGTCATGAGTTGGTCGCGGGATTTGCGGCCGTATATCTCGCCGATCTTGCCTATGAAGAAGATCGGGCTGACCTCGAAAGCTCGGACTGAGCCTTTTTTCGAAATGTTCCTGGTGCTTCACCGAATTTGTTTTGAAATTCGCGATAGAAATTGGAGCGTGTCAGAAAACCGACCTCTTCCAGTATGGAAGACACAGGCTCATCTGATACCTTCAGCCGGTCGGCAGCTTCCTCCAGCCTGATACTGTTGACGAACTGACTTACATTCATGCCAAGCGTGCGATTGACTGCTTGGGAGAGATCCCGTTCAGGAACTCCCAATCGCCTGGCGAGGCGTGTCAGAGACAACTGTGGATCCTTTGCAAATCCGCGGCCCTTGAGCAGGCCGCGAGCTTCGTCAACGAGCGCACGGCTTTTTGCCTCATCTGCAACATAAGGGTCGTCTGACCTTGATCGTCCAGGTTTCCACTTTGCGCCAACTGCAATCAGTGCGACCGACGCAATCAGGAAGAAAAGACTGGCGACCGAAATCGCAATGGCTGCTGCATCCGGTCTGTTTTGGGCAAAAAGGATCGCGACCAGACCATCTATGATCAACGTTGCGATCATCACTGCGATTGCGGCCAAGAGGAGTTTTGACAGCAACGCGCCAAGTTCTATCGGAGATTGGGTAAAGACATCCCTTCCCTAGCTCCACAAACGTATTAAAGCCACCGCATAGACAGTAAAGCTCAGCGCGATCACCGCGTCGATATAGCCAACAAAGGGAACCGGCAAAAACAAGGCAACGGACAAGCCAGCCGAAATCACGCCATTGACCAGTAGCCATTTACCAAGTGTTGCTTGGGAGACTGCCAGCGAGGCAAACGACAAGAATACGAGTGGCGCAATCCAAACCGGGAGAACACGCTGTAGCGGCAGGAAAGTGTAGTTTGCAAACGCAAACCGCAAGCCGACCAGCACCGCCTCCAGGGACATCACGCAAAAAAGCGCAAGGAAAAGGCACCTGGTGAGCGTTGGAAGAACCCTCCAGGAAAAAGCCAGGACACCCAGGCCGAGAAAGACACTGGCGAGTAAAAACGAGATGGGAATGCTGATCATAGGCACCCAGGAGCGGTTCCAATAAACGTTGGGTGTTTGATGCCGGAAAGCAGTTCATTCGGCAAGTCGTGTCGCGCAAGGCCGAACTTGTCCTTCCACTGACTGCGTTTTTGCACGCTTGTCGCTGGCTATCGGTGAAGCTCAGACTGCCTGACCACCAAAAGATGCGCACCTGACAAACAGCCCATCATTCAATGCATGTGCTCTAGACAGCAGTTCACGGCGCCAGTCCTGTCCTTTATCGCGATCAAGGACAGGACATGTACCCCTGACCGATTGTCAACACGTAGGGAGCAGCGCCAACTGACTGCTATTGCAATCAACCAGCGGACCCCAAATGTTCCAGAATAGACCCACCCCACGGAAGACAGTCACGAGCCTTCTTTCGGCATTCTTTGCAGCGGCCGCACTCTTGGCGGTGACCACCACCCTAACGCGATCCGAAACGGCATCCCAACTGCCATTTGGACCCGGCGTCACCAAATTGGAGGTTCAGGACAATCGAGATGATCGACAGCTCGGGGGAGATCTATGGTATCCGACACGAACCCCCAACATCTTTCAGCGGTCTGACAAGAGCAAAGTCTGGAAAATGGCGAATGCCGATCCGGAAGGTGCGCCTGCGGAAGGTCCCTTCCCTCTCCTCGTCATTTCTCATGGAATGTACGGCAACACATTCAATCAAGCCTGGCTGGCGTCGGATATGGCGCGGCGAGGTTACATCGTCGCCATGGTCAATCATCCTGGAACCAGTACATTCAAACGTGACGCTGATCAGGCCAGAGAGCTCTGGGAGCGTCCCGTCGACCTGAGCCGCCTGATCAGCTATCTGATTGGAACCAGCCCTTTCAAGTCACGCATCGACGCCGATCGCATCTATGCGGCTGGCCACTCGCTCGGTGGTTTCACGACAATGCTACTCGCCGGCGCCCAGTTCGATACCGCCCAATACCGTTCGGTCTGTGCGGATGACGCCACACCCGTTGCCTGCAGCGTCCTCAAGGGTTGGTCCATTGCAGAGACACAAAGAGATCAGCAGGAAATGGAAACGCGGCGCAAGGACGAACGTGTTGCCAAGTTCATCAGCCTGGACCTTGGAGGAACACCTGTCCTTTCTCGCGACAGCCTCGCGGCCATCGATAAGCCGGTTCTTGTCCTTGGTTCCGGAAGAGCGGACATGCTCGATCAAACCATCGAGTCGCGCGCCCTTTCGTCGGCACTACCGAAGAACCTCCATCGTCATGTCGAATTGAAGGATGCCGGTCACTTCGACTTCATGGGCGTCTGTAAACCGTCGGGGTTTGACATATTGAAAGAACATGAGCCCGGCGATGAAATGGTATGTATCAAAGGCGGTGCCGAGCGGGAAAAGCAGCATCGACGCATTGTCCGGGAAATTGTCAATTTCCTGGAACAATGATCGACTGACCTGCCTTGTCATGTGCATCACGGCCACAGGCGGATATTCGTTGAAAAAAAGGCTCGCTTTCTCCTTGCATCCGGGACACAGGTTCGCCAAACATCCGGCCCATGTTGCAAATTTCTGATCTTACTTACCGGATCGGGGACCGTCTCCTGATCGACAAGGCCAGCGTAACCCTGCCCGGCAAGGCCAAGACCGGCCTCGTCGGGCGCAATGGTGCGGGCAAGTCAACGCTCTTCAAGATCATTACCGGAGACCTTTCCACCGAGACAGGCCATGTGCAGGTTCCCAAGAGGGCCCGGATCGGCCAGGTGGCACAGGAAGCGCCCGGAACCGAAGATACTCTGATGGAAGTCGTGCTCGCGGCCGACACAGAACGCACAAAATTGCTTGAAGATGCCGAGAGCGAAACGTCACCTGACAAGATCGCGGAAATTCACACCAGGCTCGCTGATATTGGTGCACACACCGCGGAAGCGCGCGCTGGCGCTATCCTGTCCGGTCTTGGCTTCAATGCGGAAGCGCAGCTGAGGCCGTGTTCATCCTTTTCCGGCGGTTGGCGCATGCGCGTTGCCCTTGCTGCCGTTCTATTTTCTGAACCGGATTTGTTGCTGCTCGATGAACCGACCAACTACCTGGATCTGGAAGGCACCTTGTGGCTCGAAAACTATGTCTCCAGGTATCCGCATCAGGTTCTCCTGATCTCCCATGACCGGGACCTTCTCAACAATTCAGTCGACAGTATCGTGCATTTGGACCGCGGTAAGCTGACCTTTTATTCAGGTGGCTACGACAGTTTTGACCGCCAGCGACGCGAAGCCATGATCCTTGCCGAAAAGGCAAAGGAAAAACAGGATGCGCAACGAAAGCACATGCAGGCGTTTGTGGATCGGTTCCGCTACAAGGCAAGCAAGGCACGGCAGGCTCAATCGCGGCTGAAAATGCTTGAAAAAATGCAACCGATCGCCGCCCTGACGGAAGAAAGCAGCAGACCGATCCAATTTCCTGACCCGGAAAACCAATTGGCCCCTCCAATCCTTAAACTTGAGGATGTTGCGACGGGCTATGGTGAAACCAAAATCCTCCGGCAACTGACGTTGAATATCGACACGGACGACAGGATTGCGCTTCTTGGAGCCAACGGCAACGGCAAGTCTACTTTTGCGAAACTGATTTCAGGACGCTTGGCTGCGATGGCCGGTGACGTGACCAAGGCTTCAAAACTGAAGATTGCCTTTTTTGCTCAGCACCAGCTGGATGAATTGAAACCAGCGGAGAACGCCGTCGCACACGTGCGCACGCTCATGCCGGACGCTCCTGAAGCTAAAGTACGGGCACGAGTGGCCAGGTTCGGGTTGCCGACCGATCGAATGGACACGCCTGCAAAAGATCTTTCAGGCGGTGAAAAGGCTCGCCTGCTGCTCGGGTTGGCAACGTTCGACGGTCCTCACCTGCTTATCCTCGACGAACCCACCAACCACCTGGACATCGACAGCCGTGAAGCCCTGGTGATGGCATTGAATGACTTCGAGGGTGCGGTGGTGCTGATCAGTCACGACCGGCACCTGATAGAAGCTTGCGCCGACCGGCTTTGGCTTGTCGCAGGTGGCAAGGTCGAACCCTATGACGGCGATATGGATGATTACCGCCGCCTCATTCTACAGGGCCCGGAAGCAGCGCAAAAAGCCAGGGACAGGGCAATTGCCTCTGAAGCCGAAAAAGCGTCCGCACAGGACAAACGCCGAGAGGCTGCTCAAAAACGCAGCCAGCTGAAACCCCTGAAGCAGAAAATCGATGCTGCTGAAAAGGAGATGGCACGGCTGCAGGACAAGATTGGCAAGCTGGACGAGGCCCTTGCCGATCCCGCATTTTTTACCAAAGAGCCTGAGCGTGCTGCCAAATTCGCCAAGGAGCGAGCCTACTGCGAAAAGAAGCTGGTCAAGACCGAAGAAGACTGGTTGGAACTTTCCGCAGAATACGAGGAAGCAAGCTGATGGCCGGCATCACCACGCTCGGCTTTGATGCCGACGACACGCTTTGGCACAACGAACGTGTGTTTCGTTTGACGCAAGACCGTTTCGCTGCGCTGCTTGCCGAGTTCACGGAAAAGACCCACCTCTCCGACCGATTGCTGGCTGCCGAACGACGCAATGTGTTGCATTACGGCTACGGCGTGAAAGGCTTCACGTTGTCCATGATTGAAACAGCGATCGAAGTCACCGACGGACGGGTCCATGCCGACGTGATTTCTGAAATCCTTGAAGCCGGCAGGGATATGTTGAAACACCCTGTGGATCCCTTGCCTCATGTCGAAGAAACTTTGAAGACTCTGAAAGGTCAATATCGGCTGGTGCTGATCACCAAGGGCGACCTGTTCGATCAGGAGCGCAAAGTCACAGCGTCGGGCCTGGATGTCTTTTTCGATGCCGTCGAAATTGTATCGGAGAAGTCGGCGTCGACCTACCGAACGCTCTTTGCCCGACACGGGTCTGGTTCTGAAAATGCCATGATGATCGGCAACTCTTTAAAGTCGGACGTTGTGCCTGCATTGGAAGCAGGCTCCTACGGGGTCCATGTGCCTTACCAGATCACCTGGGCTCTGGAGGAAGCGGAAGCACCTCTTGGAAACGATCGCTACCATCGGCTCGATCACATCGGGAAGGTACCTTTGCTCCTGGCCAGAATTGCATAAACTGCAAGTTACCGCACCAGATGCGGAAACGCTTCCCTAAGCCTTGCGCTCCCAGCCCCCGGCCGGGGTTTGCTGCCAATAGGCAATTTCAAACCCCTCCGCCTTGGCTTCCTTCCACCGGTTTCGAGCTTCCTGAACTGCATCGCCGTCATTGCCGTCAAACATGTAGATTGCACGTTTATAAGCAGCCAGTGGAGGTGGTTCCGCTCTATCGACCAGGAAGCGAACATCTGCTTCATTTGGATTGTCCGGTCCTGAAGTCAGGAAGATCGGCTGATGTTCAGCATACCCATCAGCCTTCGTACCATGTGGCAGAAAGCTGTCGTCTGCGAACGTCCACAGATGAGCGTCAAGTGCATTGCAGCGCTCATCGCTTCCGGTTTGCACCACAACTTTCCAGTCTCTCTCCAGGCATTTTAAAAGCAACTGCGGCAAGGCCACTTCAAGCGGCTTGTGCAACAGGTGATAAAATACAACTTCAACGCTCATAGGGCATTCCACTGCTACGCCACATTGATTGTGCGGCTCATATTCCAGCGACCCAGGGTATTGCCGTCGCAGGAGTGATGCAGGCTTGCAACAGCATCGCCTTCAAATTGCCAGAACAACAAAACCGACATAGACAGGCCACAAGACTCGTATCATTAACCCTTCGCAAATGTCGATTGACTAGGGTTCGTCCCCGGGGACGATCCAATGATCATTTTTGATTTGGCTGGTGAACGGTTTTCCCGAACCAGCTCACATAGGGGTTTGGTGAATGCTTGCACGAGTAGTTGTGTTTTTTGCGTTGGTAGCAGTAGTCGCAGGTGCCACAGTTGGAATGGGGCTTTTGGTTGAACCGGCTACGGCCTGCCAAGCTTACAAGACCTGCTAAAGCAAACGCCAGGAATTAAAAAAACCCGCCGATTGGCGGGTTTTTCTTTTTCTGGACAGTGCGCTCAGTTTTCGTAGTGATCGGCTACCAACTGGTTCAAAAGCCGGACACCGTAGCCTGAGGCCCAGCTCTGACAGATTTCGTCCTTGGGAGCCCCGAACGCCGTGCCGGCAATATCCAGGTGCGCCCATGGCACATCATTGGCAAAGCGCTGTAAAAACTGTGCGGCGGTAATGGAGCCAGCCCAGCGACCGCCAATGTTTTTTACGTCGGCGTTAGGCGTATCGATCATCTTGTCATAGCCTTTGGAAAGCGGCAGCCGCCAGAGCGGCTCACCACTGGCCTTGCCAGCCGCCAGAAGATTGTCTGCAAGTTCATCGCTGTTGGAAAAAAGTCCCGCATTCAGATTGCCAAGTGCGACCAGAACAGCGCCTGTCAATGTCGCGAGGTCGATCATGATCGAAGGCTTATATTTTTCCTGCGTGTACCAGAGCGCATCGGCCAACACCAGACGTCCTTCGGCGTCCGTGTTCAAGACCTCGATCGTGGTACCGGACATGGCTGTAACAATGTCTCCCGGCCGCTGAGCGTTGCCATCTGGCATGTTTTCAACAAGAGCGATAACACCGATCACATTGGCTTTGGCTTTCCGGCCCGCGACGGCATGCATAGCGCCAACGACAGCAGCAGCGCCACCCATGTCGCCCTTCATGTCTTCCATGCCGCCTGCCGGTTTGATCGAGATGCCGCCAGTGTCGAAAACAACACCCTTGCCGATCAAAGCAACCGGTGCAGTCCCCTTCTTGCCGCCGTTCCAGCGCATTACGGCCAGTTGCGGGGGCCGGACAGAGCCTTGAGCCACACCAAGAAGAGCGCCCATCTTCAGCTTTTTCATTTCTTTTTCGCCAAGGACTTCAACTTCAACTCCGAGCTTTTCAAGCTCCTGGGCCTTCTTGGCGAATTCAACCGGACCAAGCACATTGGCAGGTTCATTGACGAGATTGCGGGCGAGGATCACACCATCAGCGATCGCTTCGGCCGATCCCCAAGCTTTTTTGGCGGCCTTCTGATCAGCAACTGACAGCGCGAGTTTCAGGTCCTTTGCCTTTTCGCCGTCTTTTTTAGCGGTCTTATAGACATCGAACGCATAGGCACGCAGCTTTGCACCCATGGCAAATTCAGCTTCCAGGTCCGCCGTAAGGTCACTGCCCTCAGGTGCGTCCAAAAGCACAGTTGCAGCGCTCGCTTTTGCAGTTCGAAGGCTCGCCAGAACCGTACCTCCAAACGCACGCCAATCATCCCGGGTCAGGTCATCAGGTTTGCCGATACCGAGGACGATCAGTCGATCAACGGCAAGGCCGGCAGGCGCGACAAGATCCAATGTGGTTTTTTTCTTGCCTTCAAAGCCGGCTATCTCCGCGACACGAGCAAAGCCTCCCTCAAGACCGGACAGGAGTTCATTGGCGATCTGTCCAAAGCTCAGATCTTCGCCGGCAAGGACAACGGCCACTCCACCCTTTGGGGCGGCTGCTTTTGTAAAGGTGATTTTTGCAAGTTTGCTCATGCGACGGTCCTGTAATTTTTTGTTTTGCTGCGGATTGATAAGGAGGCATATCTGGAGTTGCCATCGACTGAAGGCACCCTATCCCCTGGATTGCTGAATTCTCTCCAAATCATGGGGTTTCAACAGCTTTTCGGCAAGTGCTGCAAAAATTAATGTATATTTACCATTCTTCTTCATGGGCCGTTCACCACATTTCGTGTTATTCGGACGTGGGCTGAAAGATCGTCAATTTTACAAGGGACAAGCTCCGGCAGCTATGAAGACGCTTGAACGGTACATTATCCGCCGGACGGTCTATGCTTTCACCCTGACCATTGCGGCCATGACAGGTGTTGTCTGGGCAACGCAGGCACTGCGACAGCTCGATCTCGTCACGTCCAAAGGTCAGACCATCGTGCAGTTTATCGGCATCACCATGCTGGCTCTGCCCTTCCTGATCGTGATCGTTGCTCCCTTTGCACTCATGATTGCGCTGATCCTTGTTCTCAACGCGCTTTCCGGCGACAGCGAACTGATCGTGATCGACGCAAGCGGCGGCTCGCGCTTTCTTGTGCTCAAGCCCGTCATGATTTTTTCCGTCGTTGTTTTGGCGCTGACGGGCACGATGGCGCTTTACGTCGCACCCTTGGGCCTGGCCCAACTCAGAACGGAAATTACCCGCGTTCGCGCCGACCTAGTTGCCAACATCGTCAAACCGGGCCGTTTCATCACCGTCGAAAACGGGCTCACATTTCACATACGAAACCGTTCGGGCAACGGTACCCTGGATGGCCTTCTCCTGCACGACACGCGCGATGAAGAAACTGCCTTCACCTACCAGGCTGAAACGGGTCAGATCGTTGAAGCGTCCGAGCGAACGCTTCTGGTGATGCAGAATGGCACTATTCAGCGGCGTCCGAAACAGGACGGTGACATATCTATCGTGCGCTTTCAGTCCTATGCGTTCGACCTTTCCAATCTTATTCCTGAAGCCGGTGAACCGGTGTTCAAGGCAAGCGAGCGCACAACGGCCAACCTGATGGTGCCTGGCCGAAACGACGCCTATGCCCTCAAAAACCCCGACAAGCTGGCCCAGGAGCTGCACGAGCGTTTCAGCCAGCCGCTCTATTGCATCGCATTCGGTCTCATTGTGTTTGCGTTCCTCGGCAAGGCACGCACAACTCGGCAAGGGCGCGGTGCGGCTGTGCTCGGTGCAATCTGCTCCTGTGTGCTGCTCAGAACGACAGGCTTCGGTGTCACGGCAATAGCCGGTGCTTCTTCCGCAGTTCTGGCGCTGCTCTATGTCGTGCCGATCACCGGGGCTGCTCTTGCCTTGATATCGATCTTCAGGGAACAGAGTTCGGCAGAACCGAAATGGCTCACCAATCTGCAGCTGAAGATCCAGGATCTGATCGATGGCCTTAGTGACCGCCTCAATGGCCGTCGGACCGGAGGCGCAGCATGATCCTGGGCCACACTCTTTCGCTCTATTTTTCAGGCAGATTCCTGAAGGCTATTCTTGGGCTGTTCCTGTTTGCTGCAGTTCTGATCTTCCTGTTTGACGTTTTGGAGCTGGTCCGGCGCGGCGGCGACCGGGAAGGTTTTTCCGTCCTGCGGGTTGCGCTGATTTCGCTTTTGCGAGTGCCGCTTCTGCTGGAACAAGTTATCCCCTTCACTGTGCTGTTCGGTGCGATTGCTGCCTTCGTGACTTTGAGCCGTGCACTTGAACTGGTTGTTGCCCGCGCTTCAGGTATCAGTGTCTGGCAGTTTTCCATGCCGGCAATCGTCGTGGGAATCGTGCTCGGCATTCTTTCCATCACGGTCTACAATCCGGCGGCCGTCTGGTTTCAGCAAAAGTCCGATGAAGTCGCCACGGGCCTCTTTGGATCCGAACAAAACTTTCTTTTGCAAACCTCTTCAGACGTCTGGGTCCGCCAGGACGGACTTGACGGGGAATCAGTGCTTCTGGCCAAAAAGCTTCTTGAAGGCGGGACTTTGCTCGTAGGTGTCACGATTTTCACTTTTGACAAAGACGGCACATTCAGAGAACGGATTGAGGCCGATGAAGCCCGTCTTGGTGATGAAATCTGGTATTTGAGCGATGCGATCGTCTACACCACCGAGCAGGATCCGCAGACTTATGGACGTTACGAAGTCAGCACCTTCCTGACTGCCACCGAAGTTCGCGAAAGCATCGGCTCGCCCGAATCAATTTCGTTCTGGAATTTGCCGCGCTTCATCGAATTGGCAAGAAATGCAGGATTACCGGCCTATCGGTACAATTTGCAGTACCAGACTCTTCTCGCCCGCCCGCTTCTTCTTGTCGCTATGATTCTGATTGCAGCCGCAGTTTCCCTTAAAGTTTCGCGGTTTGGTGGATTGGGAAGTATGATTCTGGGTGGAATCCTGTCCGGGTTCGTGCTTTACGTTCTAACCGAGCTTGCGAAAGACTTTGGAGGTGCGGGAATCGTCCCGCCCCTTCTTGCTGCGTGGGCGCCTGGAATATTTGGAGTACTTATGGGGTTGACTATTCTCTTGCATCAGGAAGATGGCTAAAGCGATGTCTTTTGCAGCATTCCTGAACACAGAGATTTGGTCCAAGAAGGGCAACCTGCTGGCGGCGGTAAGCGCAGTCGCCATAACCGTTGCTGTCTCTTTTCCGATAACTGATACTGCCAAGGCGCAGGATCTCGTGTCCGGGCTTGCCGATGATGTGAATCCGGATGCAGATCTTCTGCTTGAATCCAGTGAGATCACCTACGACTTCGACCGTGACCTGATCGTCGCGACAGGAAACGTTCAGGTTTATTACGACGGCAACACCGTTCAGGCACAGCAGATTGTGTTCGACCGCAAAAGTCAGCAACTGCGCGCAGCTGGCAATGTTATTTTCATCGAAGCGAACGGTACCGTTGTTCGCACTGAAGAAATGGTGTTGTCGGAAGATTTCTCAGAGGGCTTTGCCAGAGCGCTGCAGATCGACACGACCAAGCGTACGCGTTTCATTGCCGAACAGGCGCGGCGCGAAGGCAGTAACGTCACAACGATCGATAACGGCCTCTATACGGTTTATACGAAACCAACCAACCCGCCGAACAAGCCACCTCTGTGGCGCGTGAGAGCTGAAAAGATCATCCACAACCAGCAGGAAAAGGTGATCCGGTTCGAGAACGCAGCTTTCGAGGTGTATGGCCAACCGATTGCTTATCTGCCCTACCTGTCAATGCCGGATCCGACGGTCAAGAGAAAATCGGGCTTCCTGATGCCGGAAGGTGTCATCAACGACAAGCTCGGCTACGGCGTTACGATTCCCTATTACTGGGCCCTCGCCCCGAATTATGACGTCACCACCATTTTGACCCCTTTGACCAAACAGGGTGTCTTTGGTGACGTTGAAGCACGCTATCGGTTTTCATCGGGCCAAATCAGTGTGTCGGGTGCTGGACTTTATCAGGCGCAGCCGAACAACTTCACCACGTCTCGCGCAGACGAGCGCTGGCGTGGTGCGATCAACTCAAAGGGTTCTTTCAGTCTTGCGAAAGACTGGACCCTTGGTTGGAACCTGACCTACAAAAGCGATCGCCAGTTCTTCCAGGATTATTCCTTCACAAGCTTTAGCGGAAACGGCGACACCTCGGAGATCTATCTGGAAGGCAGAACAGACAGCAATGCGCTGACCGTCAGGGGCTATGCCTACCAAATCTCCCAGGAGGACTACACCGACAGTCAGTTTAATGCGAACGGCTTCTCTCCTGTCGGCAGTTCGCTTCAGGACAAGCAACCGCTGGTTCTTCCGGTGATCGATTATGAT
The DNA here is from genome assembly GCF_009363435.1 of Labrenzia sp. THAF82. Classification (GTDB taxonomy): domain Bacteria; phylum Pseudomonadota; class Alphaproteobacteria; order Rhizobiales; family Stappiaceae; genus Roseibium; species Roseibium porphyridii. The sequence continues at coordinate 4,159,360 of NZ_CP045354.1, forward strand.
TATGTGTTCGCCGATCCAATCCTTGCCGGCGAACTGGCGTTAACGGCGAACTTCACGTCGCTGACACGCGATGAGACCGATGCGTTCTCGGTGGACGGCGGCACAACGCCCAAGTTCCGCGGCGTTGACGGAACTTTTTCGCGTCTTTCCTTAAAAGGAAACTGGCGCAAGACGTTTATCGACCCCCTCGGGCAGACCTTTACGCCATTTGCCTATATGCGCGGCGACCTGTTCTTCCTTGCTTCGCCTGATTCAGATGTGACGGCGTTGAGCGGCGAGAGTTTTGTCGGTCGTGCCATGCCTGCGGTCGGCATGGAATACCGATATCCATTTGTCGCAACCTTTAACGGCGGCAATCAGATACTTGAGCCGGTTGCCCAAATCGTCGCGCGCCCGAATGAACAGCGGATCGGAGAATTGCCGAACGATGATGCTCAAAGCATCGTCTTCGACACCACAACTCTTTTCGACTACGATAAATTCTCTGGCTTCGACCGTGCTGAAGGCGGTACGCGCGTGAATGTTGGCCTGAATTACAAACTGCAGCTTGATAGCGGCTACTACGTCAGCGGTCTCTTCGGCCGGTCCTATCACATTGCCGGCGAAAACTCTTACGCGACACCTGACATCCTTGGCGCTACGCAGGATTCCGGCCTTGAGACAGACCTGTCCGACTATGTCGGCAGTCTTTATATCGATACACGCTATGGCGTGAAGGTCGGTGCCCAGGCTCGGCTCGACAAGGAAGACCTGACCATCAACCGCATGCAGGCTCAGGCAAGCGCGATCTATGGTCCCGTCGTTTCGTCTCTGGCCTATGCCTTCCTGAACGCACAACCCGACATCGGAATCGACGATCCTCGAGAGGAATTGCTTGGTTCGGCCAGCTTGCGCCTTGAGGAAAACTGGCGCGTTTTCGGCTCCATGCGCTATGATCTTCAGAACAGCAATATCGTTCAGGATGGATTCGGCATTGGCTATGACGATGAAGGGTTCTCCTTCTCGGTTTCCTACGCTGAAGACCGCAGCCGGAATGATGGCGATGAAGTGAACAGAACACTTTATTTCCGGATTGGGTTGAGAACCATCGGCAATACACAAGTATCAAGCGGTGCTCTTAACTGATACACGTTTCGCGCTAGAAACGGTTGGGTTTTGACCATCACAAATGCGTTGGGTCATCTTACCGCCACGAATTTTGACCACATTTGCTGAAATTTTGAAATTAAAGTCATGATGTGCGAAACATCATGGCACTAGAAAACAAAGCGATAGGCGGTTTGTTGAAATCGTCGAAATGCTTAAAACTTCGGTTTGGCCAAAGGCCAGCACGGATGGTTCATCAATGCGACTTCGTCTTGCCCCAATTTTCCTCAGTCTAGGTCTGATCCTGGCAACGCCGTTGGCGATGCCAGCACATGCAGCTATCAAGGTGATCGTCAACGACGTTCCGATTACCGACTACGACATTACGCAGCGTGCGCGCCTGATTACGCTCACACAGCGGAAATCGGCTTCTGTCGCTAAGCGTCAGGCCGCAGAAGAGCTCGTAGACGATCAAGTCAAGCTGGCAGAAGCAGATCGTGTCGGCATCGAAGTCTCGCAAAGCGAAGTCGACGGTGCATTCAACAACATCGCTCGCGGTGTCAAAATGACACCATCAAAGCTGTCTTCGGCCCTGCGTCAGGGTGGTGTTCAACCCGACACACTGAAAAAACGCCTGAAGGCACAATTGGCCTGGAATCAGCTGTTGCGGCGTAAATTCAGTGGACGTGTTGAAGTCGATGAATCTGACATTATCGCAGCACTCCAGAAAACCGATGAGGAAGAGCGCAGGACGTCTGTCGAATATGATCTCAAGCGCGTCATCGTTGTCGTTCCGAAGAGCTCTTCTGGTGGATTTAAATCCAAACGCAAACGCGAAAGCAATCAGATCCGCGCCTCCTTCGACGGCTGCGACAATGCCGGCGCCCTGCTCGGGAAATACAGCGAAGTCGTTGTGCAACCCATTGGCCGCAGGTTGGAAACAGAATTGCCGGAAGGTCTCAAGGATGAAATATCGGCTCTGAAACCGGGCAAATTGACGAAACCGTCGAACTCGCCTGTTGGCTACGAAATGATTGCGGTCTGCGGGAAACGGGAAATAGCTTCTGACATTGCAGTCAGAACCAAACTCGAAAACGAAATCCGCAGCGAAGAAAGCCAACGTCAGTCCCGTCGGTATCTGCTTGAAGTCCGCCGCCGCGCCACAATCATTTATCGTTGATCTGACATGAAACCCACGCCTTTACCGCTTGCGGTCAGCATGGGTGAACCTGCTGGCATCGGCCCGGATTTGGTCCTGCTTGCCTGGAAAAACCGGAAGTCGCTCCAGCTGCCACCATTCTACATTCGTGGTGATCGCACCCTTTTTGAGAGCCGCGCGGCGCGACTGGGTCTGAATGTGCGCATGGCTGATATCAGTCCTGAAGAGGCTGTACAGGTTTTCACCAAGTCTCTTCCAATCGTGCAGACGGGTCCAGCAATTGAAGACAAGCCAGGTGAAGAGCAGGAAGCAGCCGCACGCTCGGTTGTGATGTCAATCGAGAACTGCGTGGAAGACATTGCCAACGGTTTGGCAGCAGCAATTGTTACCAACCCGATCAACAAGGCAGCGCTCTATAAAACCGGCTTCAGCTTTCCAGGACACACCGAATTTCTCGGGGACCTGGCGAAGAAACACTGGCCGGACCAACATGCAAATCCAGTGATGATGATTGCCGGACCGGAACTCATGGTGGTCCCAGTCACCATTCATATCCCGTTGAAAGACGTTCCGGACACGCTCGAAACCGACTTGATCATCGAAACTGCGCGCATTACCGCTGACGACCTCAAAACCAGATTTGGCTATTCAGATCCGCGCTTGGCGGTTTGCGGTCTTAATCCACATGCAGGCGAAAATGCGACAATGGGAACTGAGGACCGCGACGTCGTCGAACCGGCAATTAAAAAACTGGTCGAGATGGGCATCACCGCCACTGGGCCCCATTCAGCGGACACCCTGTTTCACGCGGCAGCGCGCAAGACCTATGACTGTGTCCTGGGCATGTATCACGATCAGGTTCTGGTGCCCGCCAAAACAATTGGCTTTGATGACAGCGTCAATATCACGCTTGGACTGCCTTTTGTTCGTACCTCTCCGGACCACGGCACTGCCTACAGCCTTGCCGGCACAGGTTCGGTTCGGATCGACAGCTTTGCGGCCTCGCTGCGCATGGCATCGGTGCTTGCCAATCCAGAACGCCTCTAAATCGCTGACAGGATCTGATGGCTCAAATCGACGACCTGCCGCCGCTTCGCGAAGTGATCGCTAATCACGGTCTCAATGCCAAAAAGTCATTGGGTCAGAACTTTTTGCTCGACCTCAACCTGACATCGCGAATTGCACGCTCTGCAGGAAGCCTCGAGGACTGCACGGTCCTTGAGATTGGACCCGGCCCAGGCGGACTGACACGAGCTCTGCTTGCATCAGGCGCAAAAAAGGTTGTTGCAATCGAAAAAGACAGCCGTTGTCTGCCTGCCCTCGCGCAGATAGCCGATCATTATCCCGGACGACTTGAAGTGATAGAAGGTGACGCACTTCAGATAGACCCGGTTTCAATAACTGGTGACGACAAAGTCCGCATTGCGGCCAATCTTCCCTATAACGTTGGTACCCAGCTTCTGATCAACTGGATTACCACTGAGACCTGGCCACCCTTCTGGTCTTCACTTACCTTGATGTTTCAAAAGGAAGTGGGAGAACGGATTGCCGCCGTACCCGGATCCAAGGCATATGGCCGCCTTGGTGTATTGGCTGGATGGCGCTGCAAAGGCGGTATCCTCTTTGACATCAGCCCCAAAGCTTTTACACCTCCGCCAAAGGTGACGTCGGCTGTTGTGCATCTCACACCAAACAATAAACCTCTTCCCTGCGATCTGAAATCTCTGGAGAGAGTAACGGCCGCTGCATTCGGACAGAGACGTAAAATGCTGCGTGCTAGCCTTAAGTCCCTTGCACCAAACACTGAGAGCCTTATCGAAGACGCTGGTTTAAGGCCAACAGCCCGGGCCGAAGAAATCGACATTGAAGGTTTTGTTGCACTCAGCAATGTCTTTAGGGACGCCGCCACTTCCGTATGAGCCAGCCAGCCGACCTGGAAATTGGAGAGCGCTCAACTGGCTGCAATTGAGAGCCGCATTCAAGCCTCTTTCTGAACGTTTCAGGGTCGTTCAGGCCAATATCTTTTTGCAAATGGGCCGACAGACCATTCCCAAATCTGTGCAGCGCATACGAGGCGCGAAGTTGCCTGGGTTGCCGGTGTCCAAGCGATGCGAGCCAAGTGTAAAGCATGAGTGGCCTCCATTGCGACAATGGCAAAGTGTCAGACAATGAGGCCAATGTAATTGAATGATATTGCATGCTATCATTCAAATATGAATGACTTCGATTTCGACTGGGATACCATTCGTGTATTTCTGGCAGTTGCTGAGAACGAGAGCCTCAGCCGTGCAGCGGAAACGCTTGCGTTATCGCAACCAACCGTTGGACGGCACATTGCACGACTGGAAGATCGGCTCGGAGTGCAACTGTTTGACAGACGGCAAACAGGTTATGTGCTGACAGAAGGCGGAATGCGGCTCGTCAAGGTTGCCAGGTCCATGGCGCGGGGCGCTGCTGACTTCCAAAGAGCTGTGGATTTTGAAAAGGCTGGAAGTGTTGAGCAAGTTTGCCGGATCACTCTGGGAGAATGGGGTCAACACTTTCTGTCACATCATGTTCCAGTGCTCGTCGACGGCCTTGGAAATGTCCGCATCGAACTTTATGCAGATGACACCTTTTGGGATCTCAGTCGAAACTCTGCAGACATCGCGGTCGGAAACCAGGCCCCTACCCAATCTCATCTGATTGCGCAAAAGCTGGGTGAGCGCGGCTTTTATGTCTACGCATCTTCCGACTATCTCAAAAAGCACGCAGATGCCTACGACCCTACATCCTGGTCAACTCAGATCTGGGCCGGATACTGCGGAGCAAGAGCCAAGCTGCGTTCTTCCCAATTGCTGGCTGGCATATTGGATGGATCGCCCTGCAGATATGCCGTCAACAATTCTCGAGCCTTATTGGATATTCTGCGAACAGGTGAAGCGATGGGGATCTTGCCGGACTGGATTGGCGAACATGAAGACTTACGACGCTTGAACCGAGAGCCACTCGCGCTTGGAAACTCCTGGATGAGCTTCCATGAAAGATTGCGGCTACACCCCGATCTTGCCAAAGTCAAAGACCGGATCGCAGCTCTGTATCGACAACGATATGCCGAAACCTCTCAAAGCCTTGAGACATCCCATGAACCAGAATGATAGAGAGACGCTTCAGGCTTTGTTTTCGCCGAGTTCCGTCTCCAGATCATCGACCATGCCTTGAATGAGCGGGCCGATTTTGGGCGACCGGAACTGCTTCAGTCGTTCTGCTTTCAAGATGGCGCGGACATTCTCATAGGCGCGCTCCAGATCGTCGTTGACAACCACATAGTCGTATTTCGACCAGTGGCGCATTTCTCCGACCGCTGTTTTCATGCGTTTAGCGATAATCTCGTCAGAATCTTCTGCACGCCGTTTCAATCGCGACTTCATCTCGGCAATCGACGGCGGCAGAATGAAAACTGAAACGACATCGTTGCGCATTTTGTCGAACAGCTGAAATGTTCCCTGAATATCGATATCGAAGAGAATGTCGCGCCCGTTCTCAATCGCGTTTTCAACCGGTCCTCTTGGCGTGGCGTAGTGGTTCCCGTGTACCTCGGCCCATTCCAGCAGCTCATCGGAATCACGCATTTGCTCAAAACGCTTGCCGTCCAGAAAGTGGTAGTGAACACCGTCAACTTCGCTTGAACGCCGCGCACGCGTCGTTACGGAGATCGACAGGGCAAGATTATCCTCTTTCTCCAAAAGCAGGCGGGCAATCGTCGATTTGCCAGCGCCGGAAGGAGACGACAAAACAAGCATCAGGCCCCGGCGCTGTTGCTCCGCCTGTTCAGCACTGACGGTGGTCCCGCTGGTTGTACCAACAGCTGCGTCGGTCATTTGGCTCACTCCAGGTTTTGTATCTGCTCGCGCATCTGATCGATGACCGCTTTCAAGTCCAGTCCGATTGCGGTCAGATCAACGTCGTTCGACTTGGAACACAGAGTGTTCGCTTCGCGATTAAATTCTTGCGCCAGGAAATCCAGGCGTCTGCCGATGGCGCCCCCGCTATCCATGAGTTCTCTGACGGCAGTCACATGAGCATGCAACCTGTCGAGTTCTTCGCGTATGTCCACTTTGGTGGCAAGAAAGACTGCTTCTTGATGAAGTCGCTGCGGATCCAGTTGACCGTCGGCCGCCTCCAGCAAATCGGTCAGCTGCTTTTTCAGCCTCGCCTTGATTGCCTCAGGCTTGCGTGCCGGCAAAACTTCGGCTGCCTGTGTCAGGTCCGCGATCCTGTCGATCTGGTCACGAACAACAGACCCGATTGCCTTTCCTTCCGTGTGGCGCATGTCCACCAGGTCGATCAAGGCAGCGTCCAGTGAAGTCAAAAGCGCGTTGTGCAAGGCCAACTGCGCAACTTCGTCGTCTTCCGGCTCCTTGAGTTCGAACACACCTTTCTGAGACAGAATTCCATCGACCGACGGAGGTGCCAGTTCAGGAACGCGATTTTTTAACAACTCGATGGTTACCAGAACCGCTTCCAACGCGGATTCGTTCACCTGCAACTGTTGCTCGGACTGGTCCCGGTTCATGGACAGACCAATAGAGACGTTGCCTCGTCTCAGCACCTTCGCGCAACGTTCTCTGATCTTTGGTTCGAGAGTTTCCAGACCGGTTGGGATTCTGATCCGAAGATCCAGAGACTTGCCGTTGACGGATCTGAGTTCCCAGGTCCAACGAACCGGACCGGATTCTCCAATCGACCTGGCAAACCCTGTCATGCTGGCTAGCGCCATTACCCCCTCCGGATCTGTTGTGATCGGGCCCGCACTCCCGGTTAATTCGATGTTTCCGGCTGAGTCGTCTGTTCTTGTTCTGCCTGCCGGCGTTCACGCTCGATCTCTCGCCATTTGCGAACATTCGCCTGATGCTGCTCATACGTCTCGGCAAAAACATGTCCGCCTGTACCATCGGCCACAAAGAAGAGATCCTGCGTTCGCGATGGATTTGCCACCGCTTCCATGGCAGCGCGACCGGGATTGCCAATCGGACCAGGCGGCAGACCGTCGATCTGATAGGTGTTGTAGTCGTTCTCGGCACGCAATTCTGATTGCTTGATCGCCGAACGATCCTTCAACCATGCCTCACCGCCATAAAGGCCATAAAGTATCGTCGGGTCGGACTGCAAACGCATGTTTTTGTTCAAGCGGTTTACAAAGACACCTGCCACGCGCGGACGCTCATCCGCCAAGGCTGTTTCCTTCTCAACGATAGAAGCAAGGATCACCAGTTCTTCAGGTGTTTCGACGGGAAGGCCTTCGGTTCTGCGTTCCCAAACCTCGGCAAGCAGTTTTTCCTGTGCCGCCTTCATCTGATTCAATACGTCCTGACGGGCAGCTCCACGAGCAAATGTGTAGGTATTGGGAAGCAATTCGCCTTCGATGGGCACTTCCGTGATTTCGCCGGTGAGGATCGGATGTTCACGCACTCGCTCAAGGATCTGCGCCGTTGTCCAGCCTTCCGGAATGGTCACCGAGTGAACAACCGCGTTGCCTTCGACAAGATCTGTCATCACCTTCTGCATCGACACGCCTGGTGCAAATGCATATTCGCCGGCCTTCAACTTGGTCGCGTTCTTGTAAAACCGAATTCCGAGATTGAAGATCCATTCATCGATGAGGCTGTCCCCGATGACACCCTGGCCGGAAAGTCGGTTGGTGATGCCCGTGAGGCCAGCACCGGATGATATGACGACGGTGGCTTCCTGTTGAAGTGGGCCATCCTCTTCGAACTTTTCCTTTCCGAAGTACAGTGCACCACCAACCGCTGCGAGACCGAAGACCGCCAGCGTGATCACGAGATTGATCAAGATTACCAGAGGATTGCGGACATGCCTTGACCGCTGCGGCGGCTCTGGCGCAGGTTCAGGCTGCAGGGCTTCACGCGGGCTTTTCGGCTTAATGCGCATATTTAGCGGCACCTCCAGGATTGAGCCTCACATCCGGGATAATGAGCCCAATCGGATCAGTTGTCACAGTCAATTTCCCGAGCCGGACTTTTAACGAATCGTGCCCGGCTGGAGAGAAATTGAATGAGTTATGCGGCAACTTTACGGAAGACGAGGGAAGCATTTGTGCCACCAAAGCCGAATGAATTCGACAAGGCAACATTGATGTCCAACTTCTTCGGCTTGTGCGCAACCAGATCGATTTCCGTTTCAACGGACGGATTGTCAAGGTTGATCGTTGGCGGAGCCATTCCGTCACGAATGGCCAGCACAGAGAATATGGATTCCACAGCGCCAGCGGCCCCCAGCAAATGGCCTATTGAAGACTTGGTCGACGACATGGTCAGACCCGAAGCATGTTCGCCTGCAAGGCGTGTGACGGCGCCGAGCTCAATTTCATCGCCGAGCGGCGTTGAAGTCCCATGAGCATTCACATAGTCGACATCCGCAGGAGTTACCTCGGCACGCTTCAGCGCAGCTTCCATGCAGCGGTAGGCACCATCACCATCCGAAGAAGGCGCTGTTATGTGGTAGGCGTCTCCGGAGAGGCCATATCCAATGACCTCGGCATAGATGTTTGCGCCGCGTTTGACCGCATGTTCGTATTCTTCCAGAACGACAACACCGGCTCCTTCACCCATGACGAACCCGTCACGGGCTACATCATATGGCCGCGAGCCTTTTTCCGGAGTGTCGTTAAATGCGGTGGACAACGCACGGCAAGCTGCAAAACCGGCGAGAGCCAATCGGCAAACCGGAGACTCAGTGCCACCGGCAACCATCACATCGGCATCACCGAAGGCAATCAAGCGTGAAGCATCGCCAATAGCATGAGCACCCGTCGAACAAGCAGTCACAACTGCATGGTTCGGGCCTTTCAGGCTGTGGCGAATTGAAACGTAACCGCCGGCCAGGTTGATCAGTCGACCGGGAATAAAGAACGGGCTAACCCTGCGCGGGCCTTTTTCGGCCAGCAGATGGGCACCTTGTTCAATTCCCTGAAGCCCCCCGATACCGGACCCGATCAACACGCCTGATCTGGCTTGTTGCTCATACGTTTCGGCCTTGAAACCGGAGTCCGCCATGGCTTGATCGGCAGCGGCCATTGCATAGACAATGAAGTCGTCGACTTTGCGCTGTTCCTTGACGTCCATCCAGTCATCCGGATTGAACGCGCCTTCTTTAGCAGAATCGCGCGGGATCTGACAGGCAATCTGGCAGGCCAGATCGTCAACCTTGAAATTGTCGACCTTGTTGGCCCCGCTTTTACCTTCGAGGATCTTTTTCCAAGTGACATCGACACCGCTGCCAAGCGGCGTGACCATGCCCAACCCAGTTACGACTACTCGCCTCATACACCCGCACTTACTGTTGAAGGGCCTGGCGGAGCATATCCCCGCCGGCCCGATCTTCATACACTCACAAAAAGAAGGGCAATGCCCTTACTTGTTGGCTTCCAGGAATTTGACAGCGTCGCCCACAGTGAGAATGGTTTCTGCCGCTGTGTCCGGGATTTCTACGCCGAATTCTTCTTCGAAGGCCATGACCAGCTCAACGGTGTCAAGGCTGTCCGCACCCAGGTCGTCGATGAAGCTTGCGCCTTCGACAACTTTTTCTGCGTCAACACCGAGGTGTTCCACGACGATCTTCTTTACCCGATCCGCGATATCGCTCATCTTTCACTTCCTTAGTTTTCTTCTAATCATATCTCGCGACCTGCCCCTGACCGGTTTTCCAAAAAGCGGAGGCGCGACATCGCGGTCTTCAAGATGCCAATACGCATCCAAACCGGAAAACCGGACTTGAATGCGCATTTCGTAACAATCGGCGGGTTGGTAACACACTTTGTTGACCTTTACCAGCCGGTCCAGAACGCTTGTCAACGGCCCGGATTCGTTTTGCCTTCCCGGCAAATTTTCCTTTTAAATCATTGCCATGCCACCATTTACGTGCAGGGTCTGTCCTGTCACATAGGCGGCTTCGTCACTGGCAAGATAAAGGGCGGCTGAAGCGATTTCAGCCGAAGTGCCCAAACGCCCGGCAGGGACGCTGGTCAAAATCGATTCTTTTTGCTTGTCATTCAGCGCGTCGGTCATCGCCGTTTCGATGAAACCAGGGGCGATCGTATTGACGGTGATGTTCCGGCTGGCAACTTCTCTGGCAAGAGATTTGTACATGCCAATCATGCCGGCCTTTGCCGCAGCGTAGTTCACCTGGCCCGGATTTCCGGTCACACCGACAACCGACGTGATACCAACAATGCGCCCAGAACGGCGTTTCATCATGCCCTTGATCGCTGCACGACAGAGACGGAAACCGGACGTCAAATTGACTTCCAGAACCTGGTCCCACTCGTCATCCTTCATACGCATGAAGATATTGTCCCGGGTAATACCTGCGTTGTTGACCAGAATGTCGACCGAACCCATCTTTTCTTCCGCCTGGGGAAGAAGAGCATCTACGGCCTCGCGGTCAGACAGGTTGGCTGGAGTTACGAACGCACGTTCGCCGAGGTCGGCGGCAAGTGCCTCCAGTTTTTCGGCCCTTGTTCCAGACAGAGAAACCGTCGCACCTTGAGCATGCAGCGCACGGGCGATTGCCTCACCGATGCCGCCGGTCGCACCCGTGACAAGTGCGTTTTTCCCTTCCAAACTGAACATTAGGGGTCCTTCCCTCGTCGGTCCTTGCCCCGTTCGGGGCTTTTGATGGTGAAACCTACAGAAAAAGCGGCCTATCCGGAAAGCTTTTCCAGTAGCGCATCGATGTCTTCAGGTGTGTTGACGGCAATACCGGTTGCTTCCTTTGCGATCCGACGGACCATTCCCGTCAGAACCTTGCCGGTCCCGGCTTCCACAAAGGTCTCAACTCCGTTTTCAGCTAGCCAGGTGATGCTCTCACGCCAGCGGACGGTTCCGGTTACCTGCTCAACGAGGCGATCGCGAATATCAGCCGGATCTGAAACAGGTGCAGCAAGAACATTGGCCACCAGCGGTACTGTTGGCGCCTTGATGTCGGCACTCGCAAGCGCTGCTGCCATAGCATCTGCTGCCGGCGCCATCAGGGAACAATGAAACGGTGCACTGACAGGCAACATCACCGCACGACGCGCGCCCTTGGCCTTGGCAATCTCCACTGCGCGCTCAACAGCTGCGAGATGACCGGAGACGACCACTTGTCCAGGTGCGTTGTCATTCGCTGCCTGGCAGACTTCGCCCTGGGCGGCATCTTCAGCAACTTCCACAGCGGTTTCGAAATCAAGACCGAGAAGAGCCGCCATAGCCCCCTGTCCCACAGGAACGGCGTTTTGCATGGCATCGCCTCTTACCCGCAAAAGCCTTGCCGCGGTAGCAACATCGAAGCTGCCGGCTGCCGCAAGCGCCGAATACTCTCCCAGCGAGTGACCAGCGACAAAAGCAGCGGTCGATTTGAGATCAAGACCTTTTGCTTCCAGAACGCGCATTGTTGCCAGACTGACCGCCATCAACGCAGGCTGGGCGTTCGCGGTGAGTGTCAGGGCATCCTCAGGCCCATTCCACATAATGTCGGACAGTTTCTGGCCCAAGGCCTCATCGACTTCGTCAAAGACTGCTCTTGCTTCCGGAAAGGCATCCGCAAGTGCCTTGCCCATGCCTACACTCTGGCTGCCCTGACCGGGAAATGTGAATGCAATCGTCATCTGAAATCGCCTCCGAGACACGTGCGCGGGACCGGAATGCTTTCGCGTTCTGCGCCCGGCTTTAATTAGAAAGCGGCATACCAACCCGGGGATGGGCTGAAGTCGAACTTGGCGCGAGGCTATGATACGCTCTTGACCTAACTGTCAAGGCCCTGCGCCAGGATTTCTCAATTTCAGTCGATTTTGCGCGACTTGTTAGCCCCATACACATGCGCCGTCCTACCAAGCATGCCGAACAAGCTAGAAGCCAGCGCGATCGTTGCCAAGGACTGTTGCGCGCTGTGGAGGATCAACTGTCCGCAGTTTTCGCTCACCAAGTCTTGCATTTTCTCCCGAAAGGAGTATAGAGCGCGCTTCATCCGAGGTTTGGCCGGGGGCTGAACGGAAGGGCGCTAGCCAGGGTTTTCTCAAAAGACCCGACTTCCCGTGTTCCCGCTCTCGTTAGATTTCTCGTGCCTTTCCGGGGTTGCGAGGAGGCTCTGCGCCAGATCTCGTGTTGTCAACTTGAGGAAAGGCTTGTTTCCATGCCTCTTTATGAGCACGTGTTCCTGGCACGCCAGGACGTTTCGGCCCAACAGGTCGAACAACTTGTCGAACAGTACAAGGGCCTGATCGAAGGCGCCGGCGGTAAAGTCGGAAAAATCGAAAACTGGGGTCTTCGGACTCTCGCTTACCGCATCAAGAAGAACCGCAAGGCTCACTACACTTTGATGAACATCGAGGCACCGCACGCCGCTGTTGCCGAGATGGAACGCCAGATGGGTCTGAGCGAAGACGTCCTGCGTCACATGACATTCCGTGTCGACGAACTGGATGAAGAGCTTTCCGCAATGATGCAGAAGCGCGACCGTGACGATCGCCGTGGTGGCGGACGTGGCGACCGCGGTGACCGAGGTGAGCGTTCTGGTGGTGGCCGTCCGCCGCGCCGGACCGAAGAGGAGTAAGAGACAATGGTTGATATTGCACAGCTTCCGAGCCGCCGTCCCTTCTTCCGTCGTCGGAAGACTTGCCCGTTCTCCGGTTCAAACGCACCGAAGATCGACTACAAGGACATCCGTCTGCTGCAGCGCTATATTTCCGAGCGCGGCAAGATCGTCCCGAGCCGTATCACCGCGGTTTCGGCGAAGAAGCAGCGTGAACTGGCCCGCGCAATCAAACGCGCCCGCCTTCTCGGCCTGCTGCCTTTCGTGATCAGCTAAGCGTTTCTGGCTTTCAGAAACACCCCTCTCCCGGGTTCTTCCCGGGAGACCCGTATTGGGACTGCGGGCAAACGGTCTCTAACCATTGGGCTCACCAATGGGACAGTAGGAGATAAACATGCAAGTTATCCTTCTTGAGCGTATCGCCAGGCTCGGCCAGATGGGCGACAAGGTTCGTGTACGCGACGGCTACGCCCGCAACTACCTTCTGCCGCAAGGCAAGGCACTGCGCGCCAACAAAGCCAATCTTGAGCGTTTCGAACGTGAACGCGCCCAGCTTGAAGCACGTAACCTTGAGCGCAAGTCCGAGGCAGAAGCAGTTGCTTCCAAACTCGACGGCGAATCCCTTGTCATGATCCGCTCTGCGGGTGAGACCGGACAGCTTTACGGTTCCGTGTCTACGCGCGACATTGCTGAAGGCCTCACCGAAAGCGGCTTCAGCGTTGCTCGCAGCCAGGTTGAACTGCGCACACCGATCAAAACCATCGGCCTGCACTCGGTGCTAATTCAGCTTCATCCGGAAGTCGAGGTCAGCATCTCTGTAAATGTTGCCCGTTCTGAAGACGAAGCTGTCCGCCAGGCTGCTGGTGAAGACCTCACCACTCCTGAACAGGATGTCTTCGAATTTGAAGAAGACGAAGAAGCAGAAGAAGAAAGCACCGAAGAAGGCGCTGAAGCAACCGAAGAAGCTGCTGCTGAAGAAGAAGCCTAAGGGCCTGAATTCAACTTTACCGGCTAAAGATCAACGGCGCTGTTTTCAGCGCCGTTTTTCTTTTGCCAGTTATTTATTTCCCATCATCTACGCGGCACTTCATTCGGTGAATTCAGAGTCTCATTCAAGGCCTTGAAACTCATGACAAATTTATTAAGTTTCCATTTACCTTTACAAAAAATTGTTTGATTTCAAACACTAAGAGCTACAGCCTTGAGTCTTCAATCGACTTTAGAGTCAAGCGAGATTCGATTCTTTCCCCGTTGATCTGTGGATCTCAGCAAGAATCAAAAACTGCTCTTGTTGGTGCTTGAGCGGCCCTTCAACAGAGAGTATTCCGAATGAACTTGGGTCATCGGGGGACGAAATGAAGGGCACGTTGCAGAAGGTCGAAACAGAAGAAGACATCCAACGCCTGGCGCCGCATAACGCGGAAGCCGAACGGCAGCTGCTGGGTGCAATTCTCGTGAACAACGAAACTTTCTACAGGGTTTCCGACTTTCTGGAACCGCACCACTTCTTTGTCCCGTCACATCAGGATATCTACGAAAAGATCGGCCACCTTATCAGAGCCGGCAAAACCGCCTCTCCGATAACACTCAAGACCTTCTATCCTGCAGATGCCAAAATCGCGGATCTGTCTGCAACACAGTTTTTGCTGAGGCTTGCCGGAGACGCGGCCTCCATCATCAATGCCGAAGACTATGGTCGCACGATATATGACCTTGCCATTCGCCGGAATCTGATCCGGATCGGCGAAGACATGGTCAACATCGCTTTTGACGCTCCGATCGACGTACCACCTGGGCAACAAATCGACGACGCCGAGCGCCGATTGTTCGAACTGGCGGAGACCGGACGCTCAGAAGGTGGGTTCGTCGCCTTTGGCGATGCGTTGTCTGAAACCATTGAAATGGCGCATGCGGCCTATAATCGTGAGGGTGCACTCTCGGGCATTTCCACCGGCATGCGTGAACTCGACCGACTGATGGGCGGTTTGCAGCATTCGGATCTCATTGTTCTTGCCGGCCGGCCAGCCATGGGCAAAACATCGCTTGCCACCAACATCGCTTACAACATTGCTCAGTCCTATAAGTCGGAAGAGCAGCAGGATGGTTCGATCAAAACCGTGAATGGCGGTGTGGTCGGCTTCTTCTCGCTTGAAATGTCGGCCGAACAGCTCGCAACGCGTATTATTTCCGAGCAAGCTGAAATATCGTCTTCCAAAATCCGACGAGGGGATATCACGGAAGCGGAGTTTGAAAAGCTCGCCGCTTGTGCTCAGACAATGCAAGCTGTGCCACTTCACGTCGACCAGACCGGCGGCATTTCCATCGCGTCACTCGTTGCCAAGGCGCGGCGCCTGAAACGCCAGCGCGGACTGGATCTTCTGGTAGTCGACTATATCCAGCTTCTTTCGGGATCCGCCAAGAACTCCGGTAACCGCGTTCAGGAGATCACCGAGATCACCACGGGTTTGAAGGCGCTGGCAAAGGAACTCAACGTACCGATCATCGCGCTGTCACAGCTGTCCCGTCAGGTTGAATCGCGAGACGATAAACGTCCGATGATGTCGGATCTGCGTGAATCGGGATCCATCGAGCAGGACGCCGATGTGGTGCTGTTCGTGTATCGTGAAGAATACTACCTGTCGAAGACCGAACCAGAGGTCGGATCACCGGAATATGCCGCGTGGGAAGCCAAGCACGATGCGGCCAAAGGCAAGGCTGAAGTAATCATCGCCAAGCAGCGTCACGGACCCACGGGCACAGCCAACCTGCACTTCCAGGGCGAATTTACCCGTTTCTCCGATCTTGCAGAGGACGATCACTTGCCGCAAAGGTACGAATAGCCGCGACACAAATGCCAAAGTCGACGGGTAGTTGGCACCTGAAAACCATCACCTTTGCAACAAGAAACGGTGCAATTAGGCCTCCCCTGGAAATATCCGCAACTAGAAAGAGCGAGTAGCGAACTTAAAGCGCTGTTAAACAACTTTAGATATGGTTTGACCCTGACTATTTCTAACAATGCATTTCAGGCGAAACCACTTGTATTCTTCGAAACAAAAACTTCTGGAAGAAGCGAGGATTTTCCCGCGAAAAAGGTGCAAGTGGCCCGGGTTGCTCAAGCAGGAAGGAGCGCATCGTCCTTGCGTTGTGGAAGATATCAGCGTTGGAGGGTGCCGCCTTGCCACGAATACCAAGGGGCTGGAGCCCGGGCAGCGGGTCACAATTGAGGTTGAAAGCCGTAGACTGCGTTTCTACGCTGAAATTCGCTGGATTCGAAGTGGCGAGACCGGGGTCGAATTCCTCTATATGGATTGATCTCAATTTCGTCATCCGCCGATCTCAGCATTGGCATTCCCTATCTTTGATGCGCTAAACTCCCGCCCATTGAGCACTCACCGATTCTGGCTGGAGACCAAAGCGCATCGTGTCGCCGTATCAGCATTCAACATTCCCAGCCGAACTTTATGGCGGCCGGTTGACAATCGATCTGAATGCCATTGCGGCTAACTGGTCAGATCTCAACAAAAGGCTCATCGGCGAAACGGAATGCGCAGCCGCCATCAAGGCCGACGCATATGGCACTGGCCAGGCCAAAGTCGGTCCTCATCTCTTTGAAGCCGGTTGCCGAACTTTTTTTACCGCCGTTCCAACCGAAGCGGTTGAGCTTCGGCAGATCTTGCCTGAGGCAACCATATACGTCCTCGACGGGTTGCTTCCCGGCACTGCTGAGCATTTTCTGGGCCAGAATATTCGTCCGGTTCTCGGGTCTCTGGAAGAGCTGGAAGAATGGGCCGGGATCTGCCGGTCAGCAGGCAAAAGTTTTGCTGCCGCGGTTCACGTTGACACAGGTATTCATCGTCTCGGTCTCTCGCCGCAAGAGTTTCAAGCCTCCATGCAGGACAAGGAACTGCTTGGTCCGTTTGTACCATCGCTCATCATGAGCCATCTGGCCTGCGGTTCGGTGCCAGACCATCCCATGAACCGGGAACAGCTGGATCGCTTTCGTGAGCTCACCGCCCCCTTCCCGTCCATTCCAAAGTCTTTGGCAAACTCTGCCGGCATCTTGATGGGTTCGGAATATCACTTCGATCTCGTCCGGCCCGGCATCGCGCTTTACGGTGGGATGGCGATCGAAACGGCTCCCAATCCGATGAAGCCAGTTGCCAAGGTTGAAGCGAAGATCATGATCGTGCGCGATGTACCCCAAGGCGACACAATAGGCTATGGAGCGAAACAGACGGCACATCGCCCCTTGAAGAATGCCGTCATCGCCGCCGGATATGCAGATGGCATGTTGCGGCGCGCCAGCTCCAGCGATGATCGACCGGGTGGGTTCGGCATGATCGGCGGCTACAAGGCACCGATCCTCGGGCGTATTTCCATGGACATGATTACTCTGGATGTCACGGATGTGCCCGAACACCTTCTGCGACGCGGTGCCTTTGTGGAAATGCTCGGTCCCAATGTTGCGGCGGCGGAGATTGCAGCTTATGCGGAGACCATCGATTACGAATACCTGACCAGCCTTGGGCGTCGTTTTGAACGCGTCTACGGGCCTCTCTCCTGATCGGAGCTTGATAAACGGCAATGGCGCGTCGCTCGACTTCCTTTGTTTGCCAATCCTGCGGCGCAGTTACCGCAAAGTGGGTCGGTCGCTGCGAATCCTGCGGGGATTGGAACACGATTGTTGAAGAACAGACCGGAGGCGGAGTGGGCGGCGGACCCGGACGAGCCTCCCGGAGCAAAGGCCGGGTGGTTCCGCTGGTCGGTCTGTCCGGAGACAGCAAGGAAGCGCCACGATGCGAGACCAAGGTTGCGGAACTTGACCGGGTCACCGGTGGCGGATTTGTGCGCGGGTCGGCACTGCTTGTCGGTGGTGATCCGGGCATTGGAAAATCGACACTCCTGATCCAGGCAGCAGCCCAACTGGCGCATCTCGGTCACAAGACAATCTATATTTCCGGCGAAGAAGCCATTGGTCAGGTAAGGCTCAGAGCCGAAAGACTTGGTCTGGCCGATGCTCCTGTTGCCCTGGCTGCAGAGACAAGTGTTGAAGATATTCTTGCGACGCTTGAGGCCGATACCGCTCCCGCTCTTCTGATTCTGGATTCCGTACAAACGCTCTGGACCGACCAGGTTGATTCTCCTCCCGGCACGGTCACCCAGGTGCGCGCATCGGCTCAGGCCATGGTTCGTTACGCCAAAAAGAACGGAACGACACTGGTGCTGGTCGGTCACGTGACCAAGGACGGTCAGATTGCTGGCCCGAGGGTCGTGGAACACATGGTCGACGCGGTCCTCTATTTCGAAGGCGATGGTGCGCACCAATACCGGATATTGCGTTCTGTGAAGAACCGCTTCGGCGCTACAGACGAAATCGGCGTCTTCGAAATGACCGGCAAAGGTCTGGTGGAAGTGCCAAATCCTTCTGCCTTGTTCCTTGGAGACCGCAACACTTCAGCCCCGGGAGCAGCGGTTTTTGCGGGTTTAGAAGGCTCACGTCCCCTGCTGATCGAAATCCAGGCGCTTGTCGCACAATCCTCACTTGGAACACCGCGCAGAGCGGTTATCGGTTGGGACAGCGCGCGCTTGTCGATGATCCTTGCAGTGCTGGAGGCACGATGCGGCGTGCGTTTTTCGCAGCATGACGTTTACCTGAATGTTGCAGGCGGACTCAAAATCAGTGAGCCCGGTGCTGACCTGGCTGTCGCGGCAGCTCTGATCTCTTCACTCAGCGGGCTTGCCCTTCCGGCCAATTGCGTCTATTTCGGCGAAGTCAGCCTGTCAGGAGCCATCCGGCCAGTCGCCCAGGCCCAATCCAGGCTGAAAGAAGCGGAAAAACTCGGCTTCGATCAGGCTTATTGTCCGGAAGGAAACCTGAAGGACAATGCCGCATCGGCTTTCAAAGCCACAGGACTGCCGGAACTTGGGGACTTTGTTGCCAAACTTTCGGCAGAGGCTAGTGCTTCAGGGCGGACCTGACGCATTATGCGCCGGGTTTGAGAAAAGGTTTAGGCTCTTGCCGGAGCGCCAGACAGAGGAATTTCAAGGATCATGCCGATAACGCTGCTGGACGGACTGCTTTTGGCCATCATGTTCATTTCGGCGATCCTCGCGATGATCCGCGGATTTGTTCGGGAAGTTCTTTCCATCGTGTCCTGGGTGGCAGCCGCAGCAGCGGCATTCCTGCTTTACGAGCGGGTCGTGCCTTACGCCAAGCAGTATATCTCCCATGACATCGTCGCCATGGGTGTTTCCGCTGCCGCTGTCTTCCTCGTGACGCTTCTCGTCGTCAGCTACATAACAATGCGGATATCGGACTTCGTTCTGGACAGTCGCATCGGCGCGCTCGACCGCACGCTTGGCTTTGTCTTTGGTGCTGTTCGCGGCTTGTTGCTGGTTGTCGTCGCAATGATGTTCTTCAACTGGTTTGTCCAGCCGGACCAGCAGCCGCAATGGGTGCTTGATGCGAAATCGACACCTATTCTCTTGTCGATCGGAGAACGCCTGGTAGCCGTGCTGCCGGAGGATCCCGAGAAGGCAATTCTCGACAAGATCCGCGAGAACAATCTGAGTGGTGGCGGCAATGCCAGCACGCCTTCAGAAGAACCGACTTACAGCGAGTCCGAGACCCAAGGTCTCGAACAGCTGACTACGGACAGTAACAACTGACGCCGCCGGACGGCGCCGATCTTGACCATAGACGGACCGGTTTCGACAAACCGGCCGAACTCAAGGAGAGTTCGCCATGACTGGCGGAACTGAGATTCACGAGCCGTTTGACATCAATGACGACACACTGCGCGAAGAGTGCGGTGTGTTTGGCATTTTGGGACATGAGGATGCCAGTGCTCTGACGGCTCTCGGCCTTCATGCCCTTCAGCATCGCGGTCAAGAGGCGGCCGGCATCGTCACCTTCGACAATGACCAGTTCCGGGCAGAACGGCATCTGGGACTTGTTGGTGACCACTTTTCCGACGCGGACACGATTGGACGGCTGACCGGCAAGGCTGCCATCGGTCACGTCCGCTACTCGACGACCGGTGAAACAATCCTCCGTAATGTCCAGCCACTCTTTGCCGAGCTCGACGGCGGCGGTATTGCGGTCTGTCATAACGGCAACTTCACCAATGCACTGACTTTGCGCGCTCAACTGATCCGCGATGGGGCGATTTGTCAGTCCACGTCGGATTCAGAAGTGGTGCTGCAGCTTGTCGCCCGGTCTCGGAAGGGAAAGATCGTCGATCGTTTCATCGAGGCCATCACGCAAATGGAAGGGGCTTATTCCCTCGTTGCCCTGACGTCCAAAAAACTGATCGGCGCACGCGACCCTCTCGGTATCCGCCCACTCGTTCTGGGAGACCTGAACGGAGCGCCCATCCTGGCATCGGAAACATGTGCACTTGATATCATCGGTGCCAAATTCATTCGTGAAGTCGAAAACGGCGAAGTGATTGTGTGCACGTCCACCGGCATCCAATCCTACTTTCCTTTCGGCAAGTGCCCGGCCCGCCCCTGTATTTTTGAATACATCTACTTCTCCAGGCCGGATTCGGTTGTCGGCGGGCGGAGTGTTTATGACGTTCGCCGGGAAATGGGCAAGCAGCTTGCCAAGGAAACGCCGGCCGATGCGGATGTGATTGTACCCGTACCCGACAGCGGTGTTCCGGCGGCGATCGGCTATAGCCAGGAAAGCGGCATTCCGTTCGAGCTTGGAATTATCCGAAACCACTATGTAGGGCGTACATTCATCGAACCGACCCAACAGATCCGTGCGCTTGGCGTGAAAATGAAACATTCCGCCAACCGGTCCCAGATCGAAGGGAAGCGGGTCGTTCTGGTTGACGACAGCCTTGTCCGGGGCACCACCTCAGTCAAAATCGTTCAGATGATCCGTGAAGCGGGTGCGCGCGAAGTGCATTTCCGTCTCGCCAGCCCGCCTATCAAATACTCGGACTACTACGGGATTGATACGCCAATGCGCGAAAAACTGCTGGCGGCCAAATATGGTCTTGAGGAAATGCGCGCATATATCGGTGCGGACAGCCTGGCCTTCCTGTCAGTTGATGGCATCTACAAGTCCATGGGCTTTGACGGAAGAGACGACGCGAACCCGCAGTTCACCGACCATTGCTTCACCGGTGACTACCCGACGCCTTTGACAGACCTGTCCGAAGACCAGGACTTCGTGTCAGCCCCTCGCCTGGTAGAAGTCGGCTAAGAGTACATTATGGAAAAAGACTTCGACGGCCGGGTAGCGCTTGTAACCGGCGCATCCCGCGGTATTGGCTATCAGATCGCAAAGAAGCTTGGCGAACGCGGAGCCCACGTGATTGCCCTTGCCCGCACAGTGGGTGGCCTGGAGGATCTGGACGACGAAATCAAATCAGCTGGCGGGCAAACCACTCTCGTGCCGCTCGATCTGATGGATTTTGACGCTCTCGACAGGCTCGGTGCTGCTCTGTTCGAACGCTGGAAGAAACTCGACATTCTGATCGGCAATGCCGGCATGCTGGGTGTCTTGTCCCCAATCGGACACATCAGTCCAAAGGACTTTGAGAAAGTCATGTCAACGAACGTCACTGCGAACTGGCGTTTGATCAGGTCGCTGGATCCGTTGCTGCGTCAATCCGATGCCGGACGTGCGCTTTTCCTGACGGCGGTACAGGCCCAGACCTGCACTGCATTCTGGGGTCTTCACGCCATTAGCAAGGCTGCCGTTGAAGCCATGACAAAGACCTGGGCCAATGAGAGCCTGCAAACTTCTATGAAGATCAACATGGCTGACCCGGGTCCGACACGCACAGGGCTTCGCGCCAAGGCGATGCCGGGAGAAATTCCCGACAATCTCGCAACACCTGAGCTTGTCGCGGAAGACCTTCTTGCGCTGGTCAAACCAGATGTCTTGGAAACAGGCAGACTTTACGATCGCGTCAGTCAAGAGTGGGTGTAGTCTGGCTGCATAGATCCGTCCCATCCGCCAGACTTCGAAAACCTTGCTCCAGACTGATCATCGAACTTTGAAACAATGCATCACAAGCTCAAAGCGATTGCCTGGGACTTCGACGGTGTTTTGAACCGAAACATCATTGATGGCCGCTTTGTCTGGGCTGATAGCCTTCAAGACGATTTCGGCATTTCGTTGCACGATCTTCAAAAGGGCATTTTTGATGACAAATTCCCGGATGTGATTTCGGGCAAGATCGATCTCAAAGCTCACGTTCAGCGCTGGCTGGAAGCGAGCAATCACGAACTCAGCGTCGAGGCACTGCTGGAATACTGGTTTCGGAAAGACGATCTGAAAGACCCTTTTACCTGCGAATTGCTGGACAGATTGACCGCTGAAGGATTGCAGCAAGTGATTGCAACCAACAATGAACATCACCGTGCCAACTATATCGAGCATGTGTCGGGTTTTGGCGATCGGGTCAGTCAGGTCTTTTCATCCGGTCGCATCGGTCACGCCAAACCTGAAACCGCGTTTTTCGAGCATGTAAGCGACACGCTCGACCTTGCGCCGCAGGAGTTGCTATTGATCGACGACAGCGCGGCCAATGTGGCAGCTGCGAAAGCGATCGGCTGGCATGCCTATCACTTTACAGATGCATCACGAGCGGGTCTTGCAACCTTTCTCGGCCTTTGACAGCATCACGGCTGCCCCAAAATGTGGGCTAGGAGGACGAGCGGATGAAACTTGGTGCATTTTCAATCAGCCTGACCGTGAAGGACATCAAAAAATCGAAGGCCTTTTATGAAGGTCTTGGATTTTCAGATCTTGGTGGATCCGGTGCCGACAACTGGCTCATCATGAAAAACGGCGATACTGTCATCGGGCTATTTCAGGGCATGTTCGACAAGAACATTCTGACATTCAATCCCGGTTGGGATCAGAACGCGCAGAAACTGGACAGTTTTCAGGATATTCGCGAACTTCAGAAAGAACTCAAAGGCAAGGGCTATACCTTTGTGACTGAAGCAGATGAGACAACGTCCGGGCCGACCAGTTTTACCCTTGTCGATCCGGACGGAAACCCAGTGCTTGTTGATCAGCACGTTTGAACGAGAGTTTCCGACCGGATGAAAGTCGAAGACGACGGCATGCGCAAAATCATGCCGTCACTCCATTTGACCCAATGTTAGGCGGCTTCCAGTGGAGCGAATGAGCTCTCTGCGATTGCCCGCAAATCTTCAAAGACGCCAGGAGCCCCGACAACGACCCGAGCTCCGTGGTGGAGCGCATGGTTGATGTCCTGCTCCATTACAACACCGCCAGCTTCAATTGTCAGGAGCATACCTGCGAGGCAATCCCAGGCGTTCATGTGCGATTCCACATAGCCGATCAGCCTTCCCGAGGCCGCATAGGCAAGCATCAAGCCGCCTGAGGCATTGCGAAAGAAAACGCCGCCCTTGGACACAACGGCACCAACAACATTGACCGCATCGGTTATTGCAGTTCTGCCATTAAAGCCAACACCGACGGAACCAACGGAAAGGCTTTGGCTGTCGGAAATTTTGATCGGCTTGTCATTCAAAAATGCACCGCCCCCTGCAGCAGCCTTGAATGTTTCCTTCGCCACGGGGTCATGAATAACACCCACGATCACCTTGCCCTGATACACACAGGCAATAATGACGCACCATTGTGGGATACCGGTTACGAAATTTGCTGTTCCATCGATCGGATCCGTCACCCAGGTGTATCCGGACGACCCTTCTTCCATGCCGTGCTCTTCACCCAGGATGGCATCGTCGGGATATGCCTTTGCGAGCTCGTCACGGATAAGCGTTTCCACATTCCGGTCTGCCTCGGAAACGAGATCCTGGTGCCCTTTCTGAGTAATCGTCAGAGTGTCCAGCTTGCGAAAATAATCCAGCCCCAGGACACCTGCCTTCTCAGCAAGCGCCACGGCAAAATCAAGCCGCTCATTCGACATCAACACGTCTCCTTCAAAAATAAGGCACCACGCCTGCCCTTCATTTCCGGGGCAAGGCATGCTGGAAATGGCCGGAGCACACCCCGGCTACTGAATCTTTCGTTTTTTCTTGGTCGCGTACGGATTTTCACCTTTGCGGTAAGAAAGGCGAATAGGTGTACCGTGAATGTTGAACTTCTCGCGCAACGAATTCACCAGATACCGGGTGTAGCTTTCGGGAAGCTGTTCGGGCCGCGAACAAAATGCGATGAAATGCGGCGGCCTTGTTTTGGGTTGCGTCATGTAACGCAACCGGACCCGTCGCCCCGCAACAGCAGGAGGCGGGTGATTGATCGTCACACGGTCAAGCCAGCGGTTCAGCATGGATGTCGACACGCGCGAGTTCCAGGCCTCATAAGCGGTAAAGACGCTCTCAACCAGCCGATCGATGCCCTGTCCCTGCAATCCTGAGAGTGTCGCGATCTGCACGCCACGGATCTGGTTAAAGTAGCGCTCATTGGCGTCGCGGATCTTTTTCCAAGCCGCTTCTCGATCTTCGACAAGATCCCATTTGTTGATCGCGATGACGAGGGCCCGGCCCTCTCTCGCGACCAGATCAATGATCTGCAGATCCTGCT
Source organism: Labrenzia sp. THAF82 (assembly GCF_009363435.1). GTDB lineage: Bacteria > Pseudomonadota > Alphaproteobacteria > Rhizobiales > Stappiaceae > Roseibium > Roseibium porphyridii. The sequence goes on from NZ_CP045354.1 coordinate 4,183,725, forward strand.
TTTCAAAGGACATCGTTGCATCGAGGGTCACAACGACCACTTCGGCAAACTTGATCGCTCGAAGTGCATCGGCAACCGAGAGCTTTTCAAGTTTCTCCTGAACACGCGCCTTCTTGCGAATGCCAGCCGTGTCGAACAACTTGATGTGCCGATCGCGCCAACTCCAATCAACCGAGATGGAATCCCGCGTGATACCAGCCTCAGGCCCGGTCAACATCCGGTCTTCACCGAGCATCTTGTTTATCAAGGTGGACTTGCCGGCATTCGGCCTGCCGACTATGGCAACCCGAAGAGGTCTCTCAATCGTGCCGACAGGATCTTCCTCGTCGACGATTTCTCCGTCTTCATCGACATCGACGTTGGTAACTGCTTCCTCGCGCCGGGCTTCCTCTTCCTCGGTGACCCGATCAACATGAGGTTTCAGCGCGTCATAAAGATCGGCAAGGCCTTCGCCGTGCTCGGCGGAAATGGCGATTGGATCCCCCAGGCCGAGCGAAAAGGACTCGTAGAGTCCACTTTCACCCGCTCTGCCTTCCGCCTTGTTGGCCAGAAGAATAACAGGTCGCGTGGTCTTGCGGGCGACTTCGGCAAAATGAGAATCAAGCGGAGTGATGCCGGCTCTGGCATCTATGACAAAGAGTACGGCATCCGCGGTTTCGATCGCCTCTTCCGTTTGTCGACGCATGCGTCCTTCAAGCGAACGGCGATCTGCGTCCTCCAGACCGGCAGTGTCGATAATCGTAAAGCGCAAATCACCGAGCCGTGCGTCACCCGGACGCCGGTCGCGTGTGACGCCGGGCGTGTCGTCGACCAGCGCCAGCCGCTTGCCGACCAGGCGATTGAATAGCGTGGACTTACCGACATTCGGCCGTCCAATAATGGCGACAGTTGCGCCCACAGCAGTAACTCCTGACGGGTGGGCCTCTTCGTGAGCCCATCCCTTAATTGCTAGTTGTAGGCAGCGACGCCGTCATTTCCGGTCAGCACCACAACGCGGCCACCTGCAACAATGGGTGTCACGTAGACATCCGCGTTTGTGCGTTGCGTCAGCATGGTATTCCCGGATGCCGCGTCAACAACGGCAATCTGACCATCGCTGGAGAACGCTACAAGCGCACCGTTTGCCAGAATCGGCCCAGCCCAATTGCGACGGCGCTTCTTTTTCTCCGGACGTGGCAGCGATGTTGCCCAAAGCGGTTCGCCACTTTTGAGATCCAGCGCCACCATGCGATCGTCGAGATCCACCATGAAGAGCGCGTTCCCAGAAACGACAGGTGTATGCACACTGCCAAGATCCTGTTCCCAGCGGCGTTGCCCTGAGCGGGCATCAACAGCTACAGTGCGTCCGGCAACGCCGGTCGCATAAACAGTATTGCCTGCGATTACCGGGCTCGCCGAAACATCGGCAAGGCCAGACAACGCGAGCGTCCTGAACCCTCGGGAAACCCCGTCGATCCACTCTGGTTCACCGCTCTTGATATCAATTGCCATGATCTCGCCCGATGAGAACGGGACAATGACCTTGTTTCCGGAGATTGCGGGATTTGCTGCAGACAACAAGCCTGCTGTTTCCTCAACCCCGGCATAGCTCCACGCAACCGAACCGTCGGACTGAGACAGCGCATAGACTTCGTTTGACTGGGAAACGACAAAGACGTGTCCTGCCCCCGCAACGGGAGCACCACGTGCCGGTGTATCCAGATCCGCACGCCAGATTTCGCGGCCCGAGCCGGCTTCCAGTGCAACCAGCTGGCGGTAACTCGTAGCGGCATAAACAATGCCGCCGGCAACCGTCACGCCACCACCGGGTCCAACGTCACGCTCGCCCTCCGGGCGCAGATTCGCTGTCCACTGCCGGCCGCCCCCGGTTGAGAGCGCGACGACCTCGCCGTTCGGCTTATAAAGATAGATTCTGCTGCCATCGCTCACAGGTCTTGAAGAGATCCTGAGGGCGGACGAGGTGAGTCCGCGACCTGAAGTGCCGACTTGCGTCCGCCAGGCTCTGTTTCCGGAAACGGAAATAGCGATGTTGCCCGGATCATTTGTCAGCCCGCCACCGGCGGTGGTCCAGCTCTGCCCGCCGGTTGCAGGCCCGACTTTCGCAGATTGTCCAAGGGCTTCAGATGCAGGATCAGCACCGTCAAACACCGGCTGACGGTCGCCAGACAGTATTTTCTCGCGGTTGAACGGGTTTACGTTCTGCGTGAAATCGCTCACCGAACCGCATCCTGTCAACGCAAGAGACAGTGCGATAACAGCCAGCGGCCCGCGCCCCATTGAAGAAACGACTGCTCGTGTCACTGGCCAGTTCCTTCACTTTCAGGGGATGCAGCGCCACCGCTGGCACGAATGACATCGCTCAACAAAGAAACCCGCTGACTGACTTCAGCCGGTGTCTCCGGGTCGTCCTCAAGCGCAGTAATCCATTGTTGTGCTGTTTCAATCTCGCCGCTTTTCCAGGCGCTTAGCGCGAGAAGTTCGCGTGCGGCAGCCCGAAAAGGGCCTGTGTCGGATGTCAGTCTCTCAACCCTATCTGCGACACCGGTATAATCTTCGCTGTCGACGGCAATGTAACCTGCTCGCAGAGCAGCAACATCCTTCAAGGCATCGGTCAAGCCGGCATCCCTGGAAAGCGCATCAAATTGCGCCAGAGCATCAGCTGCCTGTCCGGAATTTGCCAAGTCGGTCGCCTTACGCAGTTTTGCAAGAGCCGGATACCCGCCAAGAGCCGATTCCAGTTCTCCATAGAGCGCTGCGGCTTCCTGGTAATTTTCGGCCTCGGACAACCGAACGGCTTCAAAGAACTTGTCGCCAGCACTTTGGGCCTGCGTTTCCTGCCAATAGAGCCAACCGCGATAGCCACCAGTACCAACAACAATCAGAACTGCGACACCGATTACCCACGGGCCAAACCGATCCCAAAGCCGACGGTATTTCTCCTGGCGGATATCTTCATCGACTTCACGAAAAATATCAGACATACGTGTCGTGTTCCTGCATTCACTCTACCGGCCCGGCGCCATGACCGGATCAACACCCCATTGCGCGGGGCGCACATTATCCATTTGATCCGTCTCGGGCAATTCCCAGGACGCGCTTAACATTCTTTTCGTGGCGCAAGTGGGGCAAACCTCGATGAATTGACAAATCCGCAGAGGTTTTTCATCAGCTGCCCGCGTTTATCAGACTATCGGGACGCCGAAAAGCCAACCGTGCAACTTCCAGACAAAAAGTCCGTAGAGAACAATGCCGATCAGAATCACCACGATGTCGGTGTGTCTACCCGGCTCGGCCGTCGCACCGGCAATTTGCCCCGCACCAGGCCCGCGACGTTTCACGGAGATCCGGTCTGCGACTGCCCAGAGAAAGAAAGTGCCAAACAGAAGAACCGAGGCCAGATCACCATTTGCGAGTAGGTGTGAGAGCGCCCAGAGTTTGATCGCAACAAGCATCGGGTGCTTCAAGGCGCGTCTGATCCTGCACGGCACGTACGCTGCCACCAGAAAAATGAAGACCGGCACCATGAGCAGCATGGTCACATGACGCAACCAGAGCGGCGGATCATATAGCAGCGGCGGACCTTCAAACCTGGCAACGCCATAGCCGTAAATTATCAGTGCGAAGCCGGCAATCGAGATTAGCGTGAAGAGGCCCTTGTAGGCATTTTCGCCGAGTTTCGAGATCAATCCCGCCCGCGTGGCAGGAACCATTGGCAACACGTGTATTGCGAAAAACAGAACGAGTCCTGTTATCAAGATCGCCATAAATTCTCTCCCTCGAACCACCGGCAATTGGCTGGTCCGATCGGCAAAAGTGACAGGACCTCTGGCGGAACATAAGAGCACCGCATAGCCACTGCAACCGCCGCTATTGCAAGAGTTGGTTTGCAGCCGCGGCGGACAGAGGGTCGGGACGTTTGGCCGAGTGCTCAATGTCAACGAAAGCACCCGTTTCCCCGGATTTTAGAATTGAGGCCATGACATCGACCGCGTGCAAAGCGCGGTCTAAGGAGCAACGGAAGTCACCCCCGTGAAGAATGGATTGAACCATGTCGGCAAGGCCGGCTGACCGATAATTGGCATATTCGGTTCTGTTTTGCTGCACGTTGGCCACTGCGAATGGATGTCCGGTTTGGTCCAGACGTCTGATCTGGCCATCGGGCCCTGCCCATTCAACTTCTCCGCCAAAACGGTTTGGATCCGGCAAAAAGAGTGAACCCTTTGTGCCATATATTTCGATGGGAGGGTGACGATGGGCCCAGACATCCCAACTGACCGACAGTGTCACCGATGCTTCATTTTCAAATTCGAGAAGAGAATGGACAGTGGTGGGTGTTTCCACTCGAATGCGTTCGCCAGACCTCGGTCCGGTTTCGATGGTTCGCATGTTGAAGGCGGAGGACGAAAGTGCCCCAACACGCTTCACGGGACCGATTAGATTGACCAGTGCCGCAATATAATAGGGCCCGAGATCAACTAAGGGTCCACTACCAGATTTATAGAAAAAGTCAGGATTGGGATGCCAGCTTTCCTTGCCATGACTGAGAACGTGACAAGTGCCGCCAATCACATCTCCGATCAACCCGTCGTCCAGTGCCTTTCTGGCTATTTGTTGCGCCCCGCCAAGGAATGTGTCGGGTGCACATCCAACTTTCAGGCGTTTCTTCTTTGCCAAGTCTCCCAAAGCCTTTCCATCCTTGATGGTCAGCGCCAAGGGCTTTTCGGAATAAACGTGTTTGTCGTGAACCAGTATCTCATGAGAGACAAGATAATGTGCGTCGGGCACGGTGAGATTGACTATCAGATCGATGTCGTCAGCCAGCAACAAATCGTGCACCGTCAAAGCACGTATACCGTAATCGTCCGCCTTGATCTCGGCAGCTTCCCTGCTCAGATCGGCACATGCCCGTATATCGAGCCCGGCAAATTTAGGAGCCAACTCAAAATAGGTTTTTGAGATAGTTCCGCAGCCGATGATGCCAATACCAATTCGGTCAGTCACAGGTGCCTCTCACTTTCCGCGATTGACTGTCGCGAAAGAGAGTACGCCGTGTATCTGACAAGCATCAACCGTTTAAGTTGAAATTTCGACTAATCCGGTTGGCCATACTTCTGGTTGAAAACCAAAGATGCGGTTCAATTGTTTGAAGCGCATCCTTTGCAGGTGCCGCGCAGTTCAATCGTGGTTCGAGACAATTGGAACCCCTGCTGCTCCGTCCAGGTGCGCAGCAGGTCCATTGCTTTTTCCGGTGTAAATTCAGACACATCACCACAGTTTTCGCAAATAGCGAACGCTGCAGCCCCGTGGGCCGCGCATCCTGTATGAGCACAGGCCACAAATGCGTTGAGGCTTTCCAGCCTGTGTACCATGCCGTATTCGACCAGCTTGTCCAGCGCTCTGTAAACCTGAAGCGGTGCGCGGAACCCGTCGCCGCGCAGCTGATCCAGAATGGCATAAGCTGTTAACGGACCGCCTGCGTCCGATAGAGATCCAAAGACTAGTGCCTGGTTCTTGGTCAAGTCAGGATGCGTTTCAGCACTCACGGCCGGTCTCCACTTCTATTTGTTCTCATCCACCTAACAAGAAGCCCGCCAGGAACAAGGCTTAGTGTAAACAGGACCACTGCTGCCACGACGATCGAAGGGCCGGAAGGTGTGTCATAATTAAGGGAGGCATAAAGCCCCCCCACAACCGATGCGCTTCCGATAATGGCCGCAAGTGCCGCCATTTGCTCCGGCGACGTAGAGAGCCTGCGCGCTGCTGCCGCAGGAATGATCAACAGCGCCGTAATCAGCAACGCTCCGATGATCTTGAGAGAAATAGCGATAACGATTGCAGTCAGGATCATGAAGATCAATTCCGTACGCTCGGGCCGCAGCCCCTCACCGGCAGCAAGATCCGGGCTTACGGTCGCAGCAAATAGTTGCCTCCAGATAAGTGCCAGAACCAAGAGCACAATGCCGCCCCCTGCATAGATCAGTGCAATGTCGATGCGTGTAACAGCCAGAATATCGCCAAACAGCAATCCAAGCAGATCGACCCTGACCCAGGTCATGAATGCTAGGCAAACCAGTCCGAGTGCCAAGGCTGAATGTGAGAGCAAACCCAGCAGGGCGTCCGATGAAAAGGTGTCGTTTCGGCGCAATAATACCAGGAGCGTTGCGATCACAACAGAAACCGCCCCCACCGCAAGTGTTGTGTTGATATTGAGCAACAACGACAGGGCCACACCCAGAAGAGCTGCATGTGAGAGCGTATCGCCAAAATAGGCCATCCGGCGCCAGACTATGAAACAGCCAAGCGGGCCAGCAACAAGGGCGACACCTATTCCGGCCACAAGCGCTCTTGTGAAAAAATCATCGAGCATTTTGATGCTCCAACTGCACTTCAGCACCATCGCTGCCATGATCGTGTTCATGATGCTCACCCAGACAGTCAGAGCAAAGTGAGCCGTCGTCGTGCTGCACCTTGCCGTCTGGCAGATGCACGTGATCATGATGATGTTCGTAGACGGCCAGCGCCGTTCCAGACCGCGCCCCGAAGAGGGCCTGGTAATTGACATTCTGACTGACATCGGAAGGCGTTCCGCGGCAACAGACATGCCCGTTCAGACAAATGACCTGGTCTGCCGCCGCCATAACCACATGGAGATCGTGCGAGATCATCAAGATGCCGCACCCCAGTGCGCTTCGGATTTCGGATATCAGATCATAGATTGCAATTTCGCCGACATAGTCGACGCCTTGTACGGGTTCATCGAGAACAAGCAGACCGGGCGCCCGGGCGATGGCGCGGGCCAGCATAACTCGTTGCAACTCCCCGCCTGACAATGAGCGCATCTCTGCATTGATGAGCCGTTTCGCTCCAGTTTTTTCAAGAGCTTCATCGCATTCTGCGTCAGTTAAAGGGTTCGTCAGGCGCAGAAAACGGCGAACGCTCAATGGCAACGTCCAGTCAATTGAAAGCTTCTGCGGAACATACCCTACCGTAAGCCCGCGGTTTCGCACTGCGCTGCCTTCGCTCGGCTTCATAATGCCAAGCGCCATTTTGGCAGTCGTTGACTTGCCTGACCCGTTTGGCCCGATCAGGGTCACGATCTCGCCTGGCTCAACAGACAGATCAACACCCCTTACCAGCCAATCAGTGCCCTTCCGAATCCCCGCACGGTCTAGCCTCACAAGACTGGTTGCTGATTTTGTCATGTTTTGAAGGCCAGTTCATCTCAATAGGTGCATCGCCCTCGGGCGTTACTTTATAACACAATTACCCGTCAACCCCATTGCTTGCAACTTCAACCTCCGCTGTTTAACAATCCAGTCAAATTGATGATTTGCCGTGATTAGCCAAGGCATGGCCAGCTTCAGGATCAACCGATGATTTATCCATGCATTCTATCAGGAGGCGTTGGAACGCGCCTTTGGCCCTTGTCACGCAAGGACAGGCCCAAACAGTTTTTGACCATATTCGATGGTGACAGCCTGTTTCAGAAAACCTGCAAACGAGTTCAGGCGCCCGGCTTTGCAGACCCAATTGTCATCGGGAGCAACAGTCACCGCTTCCTGATCGGAGAACAGCTTGCGGAACTTGGCATTGAAGCCCAGCCCATTCTGCTAGAGCCTGTTGGTCGCAACACAGCCCCCCCTGCCTTAATGGCGGCGATGACTGCGGCGGAAGCCGACCCGGATGCCCTTGTTCTTCTATTGCCATCAGACCACCTGATCCGAAAGGAAGATGACTTTATTGCTGCTGTTCTGAACGCTGGGAGTGCCGCAAGAAACGGTGCAATCGTTACCTTCGGCATTACTCCGACGGAGCCCAATACCGGATACGGTTACATAAAGGTCGCCTCGGGCAATGACCCTGTACGACCAGTGGACGCATTCGTTGAGAAACCCGACCACGCCCGAGCCGAAGAATTCCTGCAGGCCGGCGACTATTTCTGGAACGCGGGTATCTTTCTTTATTCGGCCAAGACGATGATTGATGCGTTCAAGTCGCTGCAGCCAGAGCTTTTTGAAGACGTCAGCGCGGTCATGAAAACACGGCATGCCGACCTTGACTTCACCCGCCTGGACACTGCCACGTTCGAAAAACTCGACAACATTTCGATCGACTACGCGATCATGGAAAAGGCAAGCAATGTCGTTTGCGCTCCTGTTGCACCGGAATGGGATGATCTGGGTTCTTGGTCTGCCATCTGGACTGTTCTGGACAAAGATGCTGATGGCAACTCCGCACTGGGCGACGCAAGGTTTCTCGGTTCCAAGGATTGCCTTGCCTTTGCCGACAAGGGCCTTGTTTCGGTCATCGGCCTTGAAAATGTGATGGTGATTGCAACTGCCGACAGTGTACTTGTTGCACACAAGGACCGGGCTCAAGACGTCAAGGATGTGGTTGAGCAGTTGAAGGCTGAAGGCCGTGAAGAAGCTGAAAAGCACCCTCGCGCTTATAAACCGTGGGGTTATACGGAGCGGATCAACGCGGGAGACAGGTTTTCCGTACAATCAATGCTCATCAAGCCAGGCAAACAACTCAGCCTTCAGAGCCATTTGCACAGAGCAGAGCACTGGGTTGTTGTTTCAGGTACGGTGGAAGTCACAATCAATGGCGATAAAAGACTTTTGACGGAAAACCAGTCTGCCTATGTGCCTCTCGGTGCCCGCCACACGCTCACAAATCCGGGCAAAATTCCGGTGCGCATGATCGAAGTGCAGTCTGGAACGTATCTCAGCGAAGACGACATAATTCGCCACGATCAAACATCACAAACTTGATCATTTTCGAGGAAATTTGTGACGCTTTCTTGCCATCAATGCGGAAATCCGGCAAGACTTGACCCAACCATCGCGCACTTTCCAATCATTGTGCGCCCAGAATGCGCCACTGCGGGAACTTGCCTATGCATCATGTCTATATCTGTGATTTCGTCAGGACACCGATCGGTCGGTTCGGTGGGATGCTGTCCTCAGTGCGGGCCGACAATCTTGGCGCAATCCCGATACAGGCCCTGATGGAAAGAAACTCGGATACTGACTGGACAGAAGTTGACGACGTTTTTTTCGGCTGCGCAAACCAGGCTGGCGAAGACAATCGCAACGTTGCTCGAATGTCGTCGTTGCTTGCAGGCCTGCCGGAGACAGTCCCGGGCATGACGCTGAACAGGCTCTGCGGGTCCGGCATGGACGCGGTCATGACGGCCGCACGGGCCATCAAGGCGGGTGAGATGGATCTTGCGATTGCAGGCGGTGTCGAAAGCATGTCCAGGGCACCTTTTGTGATGCCAAAGGCCGAGAGTGCCTATTCGCGAAACGCCGAAATCTTCGACACGACCATTGGCTGGCGGTTCGTCAATCCGTTGATGAAAAACCAGTACGGTATCGATTCCATGCCGGAAACGGCCGAAAACGTAGCTGAGGACTTCGGGATCTCCCGGCACGACCAGGATGCGTTTGCGCTACGGAGCCAGCAGCGAGCCGAAGCCGCCAAGTTGTCCGGCCGCTTCGCAGAGGAAATCATTCCGGTCATGATCCCCCAGCGCAAAGGCGACCCCATCCTCGTGGACACGGACGAACATCCGCGAGCAGGAACCACGCTTGAGTCGTTGTCGGCTCTCAAAGCGCCCTTTCGTGACGGAGGTACGGTGACCGCCGGAAATGCTTCGGGTGTCAACGACGGGGCTGCGGCCCTTTTGATTGCATCAGAAGCAGCCGTTGCCAAGCACAAACTCACCCCGATTGCGCGCGTTGTCGGTGGTGCAACGGCAGGTGTCCCGCCAAGGATCATGGGGATCGGACCAGCCCCAGCCACCCGCAAACTCTGCGCCCGGCTCGGACTTTCACTGTCGGAGTTTGATGTTATCGAGCTGAATGAGGCATTTGCTGCTCAGGCAATCGCGGTGATGCGAGACCTTGGCCTTCCTGAAGACAGTGATGTATTGAACCCGAATGGCGGCGCTATTGCTCTTGGCCATCCCTTGGGCATGTCGGGCGCAAGGATCATCGGTTCAGCTGCGCTAGAGTTGCGTAAGCGGGGTGGCAAACTGGCGCTCGCCACCATGTGCATCGGCGTCGGTCAGGGAATTGCCCTTTCCCTTGCCTCTGTGTGAGGCCTCCCACCCTAACGGATGAGTGCGCAACAAATATTCTGTCTCGACCACCGGCTCATTGGCTTCGGTCCGCGTTGACGCGCGTTTGCGCTTGAGGTCTGCCTCCACGTTTCCAAGACGGTCCGACAGTCTTTCAAACAGCGTTGTCGGCAGTCTCATCGTGTCGACATATATCGAGACAAATTCGTCTGCGATTTCACTCAAACTGACGGACTTGATCTCGTGATAAGCCCCTTCTGCAACGTCGCTCAATTCAACAGCATCCTCAACCAATGGTCGAATTCCCGCAGTTGTCCGGTCCGTATTTTGAGCCACCCAGAGCGCTGCAAAGACAGATAAGAACGTAAAAACAAATATATGCAGATTTTTGAAGAAATATCGCATTGCAACCCCAAGCACTCATTAACAAATCGTTAACTTACCAGACTCGTAGCTGCCATAGACTTGGGGTGCAACCTGATACATTCAGTTTTAAGTTGTATTTTAACGATCATAGTTAATGGGTGCGAATTGCCGTTCCAAGGGTACGAGGCAGTCATTTTCCACCCCTTGACCGCAAGAACCCAGCCGCGGCCAGGTCAACCGAACAGAGTTTTCCTGACTCAAAATCAGTTCCTGTAAAATTTTACAGGACCTATTACCGGGACCTTAGATGCTGGGCGCTTATAAGACGGTTGAGAATTGGGAGGGCACGATGATCGACAGGACCGGAGAGATGAGGCTTTCATCTGCAGGATTGCTGCTTCTTCTTGCTGCTGCCGCCATGACCCTTTTTGCCGATTTCGGACCCCGTCCTTCAGGCGGTGCACAGGCAGAAAGCTCTTTCTATGGCTTGCATAGATAAGCCTGAACTTGTCAGACTATCAGCCGTGATCGGCATTAATCGCGATCTTTGCGAATGCCTCGCCCCGCTACCGTCACCGGAATGGGATTCAATGGAGCGCTGAAGCGCAAAGCTTTTGGCTTTCCACCTCCGCCTCCTTCTCGTGATTTATCGCCAAGCAACATGATTGCAGATCCCATAACCACCGATACGAGGGTAATTATCAGACCAAATGCGAGCATGATCACTGGAAGGAATGGATCGTCGGCAGCAAGCACAAGTTCACGAAGATTTCCGATGTTTGCAAGAAAGATGCCCCCCAGAACGAGAGCGGCAATACCGAGCCCCGCAGCGCCGTTTATTACAAGCAAACGAAACAGGGGATCTTTGGGCAGCTTTAGGTACCGAGAAAACGGGCCGGTCATACCTGACTCTTTCAAATGACAACGATGACGTCCTAACGTTATGTCGCCACGACTTGTGTCAACAAGGTGTCAATTCCGCCAAGTCGGGCGCATCTGGCTTAATTTCTGCTTTTTCGCTTCAAAAAATTGTGCAGCGCACTCTTGATTAGTTTCGAATTGATATATAACTAGTCGATATATCGAACCAGCATATGATACTTTTTACAGGCTACAAGCAGTCATCCGGAATGTCTTGTCCGTCGTAATGTGGTGGTTCGTCTCACAACCGTCAGACCGGGAGGACGCTTCCGGGTACGGAGAAATCAATGAGTGTGCGCAGCCTTTGTCTTGCGATCCTGTCATTCGGCGATGCCACCGGATATGAAATTCGGAAGGAATCGACCGAGGGGAGGTTCAGCTATTTTGACGATGCGAGTTTCGGATCGATATATCCGGCACTCGCCCGGCTGGAGTCAGATGGCCTCGTGACTGTGCGCGAAGAACCCCAAGCAGGCAAACCGGCCCGGAAAGTGTACTCAATAACCGAGGCAGGCAGAACCGAGTTCATCAATTCTCTATGTGAACCGCAAGCTGCAGACACTTTCAAATCACCGTTTCTCCTCATTGCCTTGAACGCAGCGCAACTGCCTCCAGAGGTCATTCGTCGCGCTTTGGAGCGCCGCAAGGCCCAGGTGCATGAAGAATTGAGACTTTTGACGGAATGCGAAAATGAGGAATGCCGCCATCCCGGTTCTGATTGGACCCGGAACTATGGCATTGCCTGCATGAATGTCACCCTCGCCTACCTGGAAGAGCATGGCGAGGCCTTGATCAAGATAGCTGAAGACAGCGCCGAGCAGCTTGCGGCTGCCGAGTGAGCGAATATCGCGGAGTTTAAGAATGCGTGTGAAGCTTTCATACATCCTTGCAGTCGCATTGGCGGCTGGTATCGGGATCTGGATGTCGAGTGGCTCTGTAGTGGTCGGAGGTGTCGGCGACGGTGAAAACGCCACACCAGCCCCCGCTGAGAGAGTGGCCGCCACTACCGGCGACACGTTCCGTGTTCAGGTCGCGCGGCTGAAAGCTCAAGACCGGCAGGCCGTCCTTGAAGTTCGTGGCCGGACAGAGGCTGAAGCCAAGGTCGCTGTCAGGTCGGCGACGACGGACGATGTTGTCAAGCGGCCGGCACGCGAAGGCGCGCGAGTTTCTGCTGGCGATATCCTATGCGAGCTGGACAGCGGCACACGCGAAGCACGCGTTCTTGAAGCCAAAGCCGCACTCGCACAGGCAGAACTGGACCACAGCGCAGCAACGCAATTGGCAACAAAGGGCTTCACGGCGCAGACCCGGGCTGCTGCGACCCAGGCCCTTCAGGACGCAGCGACCGCAAGATTGAAGGAAGCCAAGCTCGAGCTGGAGCGCACGATCATCCGTTCGCCAATTGATGGTGTTATTGAGAGCCCCATGGCTGAAGTTGGTGCGCAGCTTGAAAGTGGAGGCATCTGTGCCACCGTTGTGAATTCCGACCCGATGATTGCGATTGGCCAGGTTTCGGAGGTCAACATCGGCAAGATTACCGTCGACATGGAAGCCGAAGTGGAATTGGTCACCGGCGAGACAATCAACGGCGTCGTGCGCTACGTCTCTCCGTCTGCCGACCCTGACACCCGGACTTTCCGGATCGAAATCGAGCTTCCCAACAAGGACGGCAAGGCCCGTGACGGTGTCACTGCTGTCAGCCGCCTTCCGCTTCCGGTGGAAAAAGCTCACAAGATTTCACCTGCAATCCTGACCCTAAATGACGATGGGCAGGTCGGTGTGCGTACGGTTGGTGAAGACAACAAAACTGCTTTTTACCCAGTCAAAGTGCTCGGGGGCGAAACTGACGGCCTGTGGGTCGGCGGATTGCCCGGAGACGTTACGGTGATTGTCGTCGGACAGGAATATGTCGGCGATGGTGAAACTGTCGAACCAGTGTTTGAAACTGCGGAGGTCAGCCAGTGATTGACATGCTCGAAGGCGTCCTCCGACGTCCCAAAACGGTTTTCGTGCTCATGGTCGCCCTGCTCGTCGCAGGTGTATTCAGCTATATCAGCATTCCAAAGGAAGACAGTCCGGACATCGATGTTCCGGTGTTCTACGTCTCCATTTCCCAACAGGGCATTTCACCGGAAGACGCGGAGCGCCTGCTCGTCAGGCCCATGGAAACAGAACTCCGCGGCCTTGACGGACTTAAGGAAATCACGGCAATTGCGTCTGAAGGCCATGCCGGTATCGTCCTGGAATTCGACATCTCATTCGACAAGGACGAAGCGCTTGCCGATGTCCGCGACAAGGTCGATGCCGCAAAGGGTGAATTGCCTGCGGATGCTGAAGAGCCGACGATCTCTGAAACAAACTTTGCGCTTATCCCGACGATTACAATCGCCTTGTCCGGAAACGTGCCGGAACGCACGCTGTATCAGCATGCGCGGCGCTTGAAGGATCAAGTCGAGGCAATCGATACGGTTCGCTCCGCCGACTTGAAGGGCCACAGAGAGGAACTCCTTGAGGTCCTGATCGATTCTGAAAAGCTGGAATCCTATTCGGTCACGCAGCAGGAACTCCTGACATCGCTGTCCAACAACAACCAGCTTGTACCTGCCGGGTACATTGACGGTGGCCAGGGACGCTTCAACGTCAAGGTTCCGGGTCTGATCGAAAACTCCCTCGACGTATATTCACTGCCGATCAAGCAGTCCGGAGAAGGCGTTGTTACACTCAGCGATCTTGCCGAGATCCGTCGTACCTTCAAGGACGCGGACTCCTATACCCGAGTTAACGGCAAGCCAGCCATTGCCCTGGATGTAACCAAGCGGATTGGCACCAACATCATCGAGAACAATCTGGCAATCCGGGCTGTTGTCGATGAAGCCACCAAGGATTGGCCCGAAACCATCCAGGTCGACTACATGCTCGACATGTCTTCGAATATCTTCGAAGTGCTGGGCTCATTGCAGTCTTCGATCCTGACAGCGATCTTTCTCGTGATGATCCTTGTTCTGGCTGCTCTCGGCTTGCGATCCGCCCTCCTCGTCGGTCTGGCCATCCCGACCTCCTTCATGGTCGGCTTCCTGATCCTGTCCGGTCTGGGTTACACGGTGAACATCATGGTGATGTTCGGCCTCGTACTAACGGTTGGTATGCTCGTCGATGGCGCGATCGTCATGGTCGAATATGCGGACCGCAAGGTTCACGAAGGCATGGAAGACCGGGAGGCCTATATCCGTGCCGCCAGGCTGATGTTCTGGCCAATCGTTTCCTCGACCGCCACAACCCTGGTGGCCTTCCTACCGATGTTGCTCTGGCCGGGTGTTGCCGGTGAATTCATGAGCTACCTGCCGATCATGGTCATCATCGTTCTGACCGCAGCCCTGCTGACGGCAATGGTGTTCCTACCTGTGACCGGCGGCGTCTTTGCGATTACCACGCATTGGGTCGAGCGGAACGCTGCCATTGTGCTTGCATTCCTGTTCGGCGTCATCTCGGCTGTATCGGCCCTTGCCATGTTCGGTGCCATGATCGGGTCGCCCGATTTTGCCGCGCGAATTGGAGAAGCTCCGCTGGCTGTCCCAGTAGCCGCCCTGTCGTTCATTGTCGTAGGTGTGCTTTCCTTCCTGGTATTGCGCCCCTTCGTTCGTTGGCGCCGGCAGCGCGCTGCGAAGCAGGTTGAGCTTGAAAACGAAAAGCCCTCCAAAAGCTTCCGGCCTGTTACATTCGTCTCTTTGATGTTTGAGATGATGGCTGTTGGTTTTGCGGCGTATTTCGCTTTTTTCCTGGTCACATCAAGACCGGAAATTATCACCGGATCCATCGCAACGGTGTTCACATACCTTTCCGGTCTGGCTCAACCATTTGCAATCTTCTCGCACCCGATTGCCCTTGATGTCGGTTTCTACCTGACGGTTTGCGGTCTGGCAGTTGTTGCCGTCTGGGCGGGTTACAAGACAATCTCCCCGCTTGTTCACTTGCTTGAGTGGGTTTTTGACGGCGTGCGCAAGCGTCTTGGTTTCGGCACCCGCAATGGCGGTGGTCAGAGCGAAAAACCTGCGGAGCTCACGTTCGACGCCACAACAGTCAAGGGGTTCACCGGTCTCTATGTCCGCCATTTGAAGCTCCTGGCAGGCAATCCGATCGGCAACATTTTGACGATTGTGGTCGTTCTTGGAACATGTGGTCTTATCTTCACGTCGTTTTCGTCCAATCCGACTGGGGTCGAGTTCTTCGTTGATGAAGAACCTGATCAGGCTGTTGTCATGGTTTCGGCGCGCGGCAACATGTCTGCTGCCGAGTCGCTGACCATCGTTCAGCAGGTTGAGGCTGAAGTTCTTCAGACAGCCGGTATCCAGAATGTCATCACGTCTGCCTTCCCTCCGGGCGGCGGCAGCGGCCCTCAGTTCATTGGCGGGGTGCAAGACAAGCCTGCTGACGTGATCGGTGAAATGTCGCTGGAACTGGCGAAATATTGCTGTCGGCGCAATGCTGCCGAGATCTTTGAGGAGATCCGTCAGCGTACGGCCTCGATCCCGGGCATTAAAGTAGAAACCCGCAAGATCGAAGGCGGTCCCCCGACCGGCAAGGATCTGCAGCTGGAAGTCAAGTCGACCGATTACGACACAATGGTTGAACAGGTTGCAAGGATCCGGTCCAAACTGGACCAGATGGAAAACCTGCTTGATCAGGAAGACGGTCGCCCCCTGCCCGGCATCGAATGGCAGATCACCATCGACCGCGAACAGGCAGGCCGTTATCAGGCAGGTATCGGCTCTGTCGGCAACATGGTTCAGCTCGTGACCAACGGTGTTCTGATCGGCAATTATCGTCCGACAGATTCAGAAGACGAAGTTGATATTCGTGTTCGATTGCCAGCCGATGAGCGCACGCTTGACCGGTTTGACCAGTTGCGTCTGCAAACCGATCTCGGTTTGGTGCCGATTGCCAACTTCATTGACCGGGCACCGGAACAGAAGGTTTCGGCAATCACACGCCGGGACGGCCTTTATTCCATGATGCTGAAGGCAACCGTCGACCAGACAGCGCTTGTTGCAGAAGGCAAGCCGGTGACGGTTGACGCGAAGGTTCAAGAGCTGAGTGAATGGCTGGATGCACAGACTTTCCCTGACAACGTCTTCCTGCAGTTCCGTGGGGCTGATGAAGATCAGAAGGAGTCTGGTGAGTTCCTGATGAAGGCAATGGTTGCTTCGCTCTTCCTGATGTTCCTCATTTTGCTCACGCAGTTCAATTCGTTCTACCAGACGTTCCTGACGCTCTCGACCGTTGTCATGTCGGTCATGGGTGTTCTGCTGGGCATGATGCTGACGGGGCAGAAATTCTCGATCATCATGACCGGGACGGGAATTGTCGCGCTCGCGGGTATCGTGGTGAACAATGCGATTGTTCTCATAGACACCTATAACCGCTTCAGGCACGACGGGTTTGAACCGCTGGATGCTATCCTGAAGACCTCAAGCCAGCGTCTGCGTCCGATCCTGTTGACGACTGTGACGACGATTGTCGGCCTGATTCCGATGGCAACAGCCGTCAATCTCGACTTCTTTACGCAGACTGTCGCGGTTGGGGGTATTACGGCTATCTGGTGGATTCAGCTCTCGACAGCGGTCATCTCCGGCCTCGCGTTCTCGACGATCCTGACACTGGTCATGATCCCGGTGATGATCGCCTTGCCGAGCACATTTGTCCGCTCCGCCAAAGCCGTCTGGGTCTGGCCTGCGGAAATTATGGCTCGCCGAAGAGCGCGCAAGGAACTTCAGCAAACGGTTGAGGTGGAAACGGAGGCGGATCAGGATGTCGAATGGACAGATCCGCAGCAGGAAAAGGAACGTCCGGCCGCCAAGGTCGTGTCGATGCCCAAACCGGCTCCACCCAAAGTCCCCCCGCAAGAGGAACTGCCGCACGCGGCGGAGTGACCTCCAAGCAAGACGAAAGGCCGCCACTTTGGCGGCCTTTCCTTTGTCGACCGCAAGACCAAAAACTACTTGCTGTTTGCATCCCTTCCAATATAGTTGTTCAATACAACTATATTGGAACTCGCGTATGACACTTGTTTCCCCGTCCGTTGTTCAGTCCGTTCGTGCCGCTTCCCGTCAACTCGTGCGTGAATTCGGTTTCCTGGACAAGGCAATCGCCGGCACTGACCTTTCCGGCTCCGGCGTTCATGCGATCCTAGAGATCGGGCTGAACCCTGGACTCACTGCAAAAGACCTCTCCGCCCGGCTCAAACTTGAAAAATCCACGATCAGCAGGCTTCTCAAGTCTTTGGAGCGACGTGGAGACATTGAACAAACCCGTTCAACATCCGATGGCAGGGCCTTCGGCCTGAGCCTTACTAAGAAGGGCCAGCTTACCTATTCTGAAATTGACCGCTTCGGAAACAATCAAGCGCAAGACGCCCTCTCCCGTCTTAGTGGTGAAAACCCTGAAAATGTCGCAAAGGCCATGTCTTCGTATGCTGAGGCTCTGCAAGGATCCGACGCAGATCGTGAGGCGGTGCAAACAAAATACCCGATTGTCGAGGGATATCAGACTGGAATGATCGGTGACATTGCGGCAATGCACGCTCGGACCCACGGTCCGATAGTCGGAATGGGTGCAACATTCGAAAGCGTAGTTTCAGCGTCTATGGCCGAGTTCATGCCCAGGATCGGCAACCCGCTTAACAACAGCTGGAGCGTGCTCGACGGCAGCGAAGTAATTGGTTCCATCAGCATTGATGGAGAGCATCTTGGAAACAACACCGCACATCTACGCTGGTTCATTTTGTCCGAACGTCTTCGCGGGAAAGGGCTTGGAAAATCTCTCCTGAAATGCGCTCTAGAGCATTGTGATCGTCACGCCTTCGATGAAATACATCTCTGGACACTCAAAGGGCTCGAAGCAGCACGGGCACTCTATGAAACCAACGGCTTCGACCTTGCCGAGGAATATGTGGGTGACCAATGGGGTAAGGCAGTCACCGAGCAAAAGTTCATTCGAAAGCGCCAGTGAGGGACGCTGAACCTTCAGCGTGCGCGGACTGGCAACAGACACGACGGTTTCTCGACATCGCCATTGCGGCTCACCTTGCGGGAACTCAGCACGACCTTGTCATTACCTAATGCCTGTTGCCGAATTCCCTTATGCCTTGGTGATTGAATTGCCGCCATCACACAGCATCGCGGAGCCGGTTACGAAGGAACCGGCATCGGATAAAAGAAACAAAGCTGCGTTGGCAATCTCTTCAGGCTCAGCCATGCGTTTCAGCGCGTGCAAACCGGCGACATAGTCGTGAAATGCCGGATCATCTCCTGCCATTTCGGTGCGTGTTCCGCCAGGCAGAAGCGCGTTTACCCGAATGTTGTCGGGGCCATGCTCAACACTAAGAACCTGCGTCAACCCGACCAGCCCTGCTTTCGATGCCGCATATGCGGCCATGCCCGGCAATCCGATCGTCTGGCCCACAAACGATGAGGTGAAGACAATTGCGCCGCCACCGCGTGCCTTCAAGGCCGGCACCTGATGTTTGGCGAGCAAGAATGCGCTGGTGAGATTTGTGTCCATCACCTGCCGCCAGCTGCCGAGGCTCATTTCCGAAACCGGCCCCATGTCACCAAGCATTCCGGCATTGTTGAAGGCACCGTCCAGACCGCCGAACCTTTCAATGGCCATCGACACCGCCGCTTTCGCGAAATCCGGGTCAGTCACGTCTCCAACCAAAATTTCCACCTTGCGGGCAGCATCAGGTATCGACGCCCTCACTTCTTCCAACATTTCCTTGCGACGTGCCGTCAGAATCAGGTTCGCACCAGAGCCGGCAAACAGGCGTGCCGCGGCAGCGCCAATTCCGCTGCTGGCACCAGTGATGATTATTGATTTTTCATGCAACATTTTCAGCTCCTCAGTTGAACGAGGCGCTTTAAGTGAACCGAATTTTGAGGTGTTGAAACCCGATTTGCGAGATCACATGCCGACAGCTGACCATTGGTCGTCAGCCGCCGTGATCCTTGTCCCGGTCTGCGATATTGTCGAGGTCAGTGTCGCACTCGTCTCCATCGTCATCGAGATGGATCGATGCATCTGCAAGGGCCAGCTTTCTGTGAGCGCGCCAGGAAAACGGGATCGTGAGGAGATAAAGAACTGCCCCACCAGCAAGCATGCGGAATGGATAGCTAACGGTCAGAGCCACGATCAGGACGGCGAAAACGAACAGGGGCAAGACGTAGTCGCGCCGGACGCGCGTGCCGAGCGTTTTACCGGAATAGGTCGGCAACCTGCTGATCAGCAGAAATCCAATGCAGATCGTATATGCGGCGACGAACGCGGCGTCGGCAAACCAATGCGGAAACAGGCCTAGAAAGTCCAGATAAAGAGGCAGAAGAACCGTCAGCGCCCCAGCTGGCGCTGGAACGCCTGTAAAGAAACGCGAGGCCCATGCCGGCTTATCGGGATCGTCAAGCGCGACATTGAACCTTGCCAGCCGCAGCGCGGCTGAAATCGCGAAAATGAGCGCAGAGATCCAACCCAGGTTTCCTGCATCTTTGAGGATCCAAAGATAGAGCATCAGCGCGGGCGTCACACCGAAGTTGACGAAATCGGAAAGTGAATCCAGTTCTGCACCAAAGCGGCTGGTTCCCTTCATCATGCGTGCGACACGCCCGTCCAGCCCGTCAAGAACAGCTGCCACCAGTACGGCCCCGACAGCAAACTCCCAACGGCCTTCAAAAGCCATACGTACCGCTGTCAGCCCGGAACACAGCGCGAGCAGCGTCACCATGTTTGGCACAATCAGCCGCAAAGGAACGCGGCGGAAACGCGGCGCCGAGCGGTTCTGGTCAGTGTCTGTTTCAGGAGCCTCGGTCACATCTGGCCTCAGCTTACTCTGGTCAGCGTTTGTGCGGTTTCCTGGGGAGCATTCAAATCCGCCAGCACCGTTTCACCGGCTATCATTGTCTGCCCAAGTGCCACTTTCGGCTGTGTATCCGCCGGGAAATAAACATCCAGACGAGAGCCAAAGCGGATCAGGCCGAAACGCTCACCCGTGTTGAGCGTTTCCCCTTCGCGCACGAAACACACGATCCGGCGTGCAACAAGTCCTGCAATCTGAACCACGCCAATCCGGGTGCCTCCCGTCTCAATGACAAGCCCGTTTCTCTCATTGTCTTCACTGGCTTTGTCCAGTTCGGCATTCAAGAACTTGCCTGCACGATAGGCCACGCGCGTGATTTTGCCACCGATAGGTGCGCGGTTCACATGGCAATTGAAGACATTCATGAAGATGGAGACGCGCATCAAAGGTTCGTTGCCGAGCTCCAGTTCAGCCGGTGGACGCACCAGGCCAACAAGACTCACGACGCCATCCGCCGGGGATATGACCAATCCTTCACTGACAGGGGTGACCCGCTTCGGATCGCGAAAAAAGTAACAGACCCATCCTGTAAAAAAGAGCCCAATCCAGAACAGCGGATCGATGAACCACCCAACCACCAGAGTTGCGACCAGTGCGATGGCAACGAACGGCCACCCTTCCCGGTGGATCGGGACCATGGACTTGGTAACGCTATCAACAATCGACATTTTTCATCCGCTTCACTGAACAGGCTTTTAGGGGCCCGGCGTTGCCGGTTCTCGTCCCAAATTGAAATGCACCTGTTGCGCTTGTCTTTCCCCGCTTCTAGAGGCTTTTTACTATCAAGAGAACCGGCAAATCCCGTTATTCATTCGAATCTTGCCGGTCTCTCCCCAAGACTTGCGGCCGAGGGAAGCTTGTAGTCGGTCTCCCAATAAGGCGGCTTGCCATATTTACTGATCAGGAAGTCCACAAATGCCGTCACTTTCGGTGGAACGAACTGACTGGGCGGATAGACCGCCCAGATAGCCCCGGTTCGGGCGATGGCGTAGTCTTCCATGACCGCAACCAGCCGTCCGTCGCGCAAGTCCTCCCAAACATGTGCAAGCGATTTCAGACTGAGGCCGAGACCATGGATAGCGGCATCATAAGTCAGATCGCCGCTGTCTCCCTTGATAACCGGCTTCTTCAGTTCGAATGCCGTTTCACCTTCAGGACCGTTGAAATACCAGATGGGCACGGACGCCATGCTGATGCAGTCGTGATTGGCCAGATCTTCCGGGGTACTGGGCACGCCCTTGCGGGCCAGATAGTCCGGCGATGCGCAAAGAGCCCTCGGATTGCCGCCGAGTCGCCTTGCAAGAAGAGATGAATCAGCAAGTGGCGCCCCGCGGACCGCAATGTCATAGCCTTCGTCGACGACACTCACCATCCGGTCCGATATGTCCATTTCCAGTTGGATGTCCGGATAAAGGGCACGAAACTCTACCAGATGAGGCAGAATATGCTTTCTGCCAAAAAACGTGTTGCAGGAGATCCGCAATGACCCGCGTGGTGCTTCGTTGGATGCCTCGAGGATTGTTTTGGCCTGATCAATTTCTCCGACGGCAGCGCGCGCGTGGTCCAACAAGACGCGGCCGGCTTCCGTTAAAGTCGTCTTTCGCGTAGTTCTTGCAAACAACTGAGCACCAAAGGCTTTTTCAAGTCCGGTTAACCTTGTACTGGCAGCAGATGGTGACAAACCGATTTCCCGGCCCGCACTTGCCATGCTGCCCAGTTCAGCAATGCGAATAAAGAACTTCAGATCTTCCAGTCTCATTCTTCGACTTTCTAGAATAATAATTTCTATTCAAGCCACATTCTTCCAAGGATCGCAATATGAAATAACGTCTCTACCAACACGAAGGAGACCACCATGTTGCATACAGGCGATATCTACGAAATCAGAGCCCGCGCCGCACGGAACGAAGGACTGCGGCAGTTGGTAAGCGCGCTGACCGGATTCCTGGTTCGTTCGACAAGCAGGGAAACACACCGGGCCGACAGGTCTTTCAAATTCGAGAATGCCAATGACAGCGTAGTTGAGATCAAGCGCGTTGCATAAGCACTCGAATTGGGTCTCGCACCAGCATTCAACAGCTCGCTTCGGCGCAACAGACCATTGGGAAGACGTGGCGTACCTGACACAGGCCCGGTCACCCAACCAGGAGCACCATTCTTCAGAAGCGACACTCAATTATTCGACTTTTTGGAACAAAACCTTCCAAATAAGCCTAATTCTCCCAACTTTCTCAATATGAGATACAGGGATCAGTAACACAAAGGAGATCATCATGTTGCACACCGGCGATAGTTACGAACTCCGCGCTCGTTCGCTCCGCAACCAGGAACTGCGTCGTTTGACAGACGTTTTCTCGCGCTTCTTGTTCCGCTCCACCTCTTCGAAACGCGCCCACAAGCGGTTCGAAGAATTGCAAGGCGCAAACGACCTTAGCGTTGAAGTTCACCGCGCAGCCTGATCGCTGCGCGGTGGCTCTCGCCAAGTGATTCCAATGTATCCTTATTTTGCTGGAATATAGTCCGCAGTCTTGCCACGCGTCACCACGCCAAGATCGTCGTGCTCTCGTGCAGCGCGCAGTCGCTCCTCAGCTTCGTCCGCTTCTCTCTGACGTGCCCACATGGAAGCGTAGAGGCCTCCCCTATCCAAAAGCTCCATGTGGGTGCCACGTTCTGCGATCTCTCCGGCCTCAAGCACAATGATCTGATCTGCATTGACGACCGTTGACAGACGGTGCGCAATCACAAGCGTGGTCCTGTTTTTCGAAACCTGATCCAGCGCCGACTGGATCTCCCGTTCCGTATGGGTGTCGAGCGCGGATGTCGCCTCATCCAGGATCAGAATTGGAGGTGACTTCAAAATTGTCCGGGCAATTGCAACGCGTTGTTTTTCACCGCCGGACAGTTTCAATCCACGCTCGCCAACCTCTGTGTCAAACCCCTTCGGCAGGTTCTCGATAAAGTCATGGATCTGCGCCATGCGTGCAGCCTCCCTGACGTCTTCTTCACTCGCGCCCGGTCTGCCGTACCGTATGTTGTATGCAATCGTGTCGTTGAAAAGCACGGTGTCCTGCGGAACCATGCCTATCGCGTGGCGAACACTTTCCTGAGTCACGTTCCGAACGTCTTGCCCATCGATCTCTACAGCGCCTCCAGTTACGTCATAGAAACGGAATAGCAACCTGGAAATCGTCGATTTCCCCGCCCCGGATGGACCGACAATGGCAACGCTCTTGCCGGCAGGTACTTCGAAATCAATTCCCTTCAGGATCGGCCTGTCCTCGTCATAGTGAAACCTGACATCCTTGAAGACAATTTGGCCCGCAACGGCTGAAAGCGGTGCGGCTCCAGGCAAGTCTTTGATCTCAGCCGGCACCAGCAGAAGGTCGAACATGGTTTCGATATCCGCCAATCCTTGCCGAATTTCGCGATAGAGAAATCCTATGAAATTGAGCGGGATGGAAATCTGCATCAAAAGGGCATTGATGAGAACGAAGTCGCCTATGTTCTGTTCGCCCGCCAGAACAGCCTGGGCCGAGAGCGCCATACAGACGGCCATCCCTATCCCAAGAATGACTGTTTGTCCGAGGTTGAGCCAGGCAAGCGATGTCCAGGTTTTTGTTGCCGCGGATTCGTATCTTGCCATGGAAACATCAAAGCGTTCGGTTTCCATCTTCTCATTACCGAAATACTTCACTGTTTCGAAATTCAACAGGCTGTCGATCGCCTTGGAATTGGCTTCCGTGTCGCTCTCATTCATTTCGCGTCGAATACCGATGCGCCAGTTGGTGCATTTGATCGTGAACCAGACATAGCCTGCAATCATGACTGCCACGACGACGACATAAAAAAAGCCGAACTGGTACCAGATCACAGCCGCCATGATGGCGAATTCGAGAATGGTTGGCAGTCCGTTCAAGATCGTGAAACGGACTATGGACTCAATGCCCTTCACCCCACGCTCGATGACACGGCTGAGCCCGCCGGTCCTGCGTGCAAGGTGATAACGCAGTGAAAGCTGGTGTAAATGGCGAAACGTCAGGATCGCAAGCTCTCGCACAGCATGCTGACCCACCCGCGCAAACAGTGCGTCCCGAAGCTGATTGAAGGCGACCGACAGAATTCTCGCAGCATTATAGGCAAGGACAAGCATGACCGGCGCGACCAGGAATGCCGGAAGGTCCGCCACCTCCCCGGTCAATGCGTCGGTCGCCCAGGCGAAGAAATAAGGTGAGAGCACTGTAACGAATTTTGCGATGATCAACGCAAAGATCGCCAACAAAACGCGCTTTTTCAGATCCGGCCGATCCGAAGGCCAGATAAAAGGCCAGAGATTGGCCAGTGTTGTGAGCGTGCTGCCTTCATCGGCATTAACTGCCTTGCGTATCTTGGGTCGGTCTGACTGGCTGCCTGCGTCCGCACCAGACGTGTGCGGCGAGGTGGCTGATTGATCTGTCACAAATTCTCTCCGGGCCGCGGCTGCAACCGTTCTTTATTTATTCGCCGGTGGCGGTCGCCGGTTTCTTGATGACCGGCCCCTGATCGGGCTGAGCGGCATTGAGGCACGTCCAAAAGTCCTGAGAACACCTTTCGGCCTGTGCAAGCTTGTCCCAATCCAAAATGTAATGACAGTTTCTGCCACGGGTGTCACAAGTCAGCAGGCCGGCATCCTTCAGGACCTGCAAGTGCTGGGATACGGTTGATTGCGCCAGAGGCAGATGATCCACGATTTCGCCGCAGCAGGCCTCGTTGCGAACAGCAAGCTGCTTGATAATCGCAAGGCGCGCAGGATGCCCCAGCGCGCGAAAAATTCCAGCAAGATCCTCACAGCTTTGCAAGCACGCACGCGACGCTTCAAGGCAGGTTTTGGTTTTCACATCCGTTTCGCTCATCGAGCATATCCCGGCTCACATCCGCGTGTTCCATCGTGAATATGCGATGAATCAATTCAAAAACAAGACGGGAAACGAAAAAAGGCGGGAGAGTGCGTTCCTCTCCCGCCTTCTTTGCGTTGACTAAAGTTGACCCACTTATCCGTTGCGTCCGTCGTCATCCGATCCATCGGACCAGTTGAGATCTCCCTC
Organism: Labrenzia sp. THAF82; assembly: GCF_009363435.1. Lineage (GTDB taxonomy): Bacteria > Pseudomonadota > Alphaproteobacteria > Rhizobiales > Stappiaceae > Roseibium > Roseibium porphyridii. The sequence continues at coordinate 4,209,079 of NZ_CP045354.1, forward strand.
AGGTGTCAAGAAAACCTGGCCAGGATAAATAAGGTCGGGATTGCGAATCTGGTCGGTGTTTGCCTTGTAAATCGTGGTGTAGCGAACACCATCGCCGTAGAGCCTGCGCGAAATCCGCCAAAGGTTGTCCCCCTTGCGGATGATCACCACAGGCAGCGACTTCTTCACTTCAGCACCCTGCCCGTCACCCGTGTCGCCGCTGCCCGTGGCAACAACCTTTGTCAGGACGATCTGCTTGTCTTCTTCCTTTTCGAAGGTCACCGCTGCACGGGCATCCACGGAACTGCCGTCGCCGGCAATCAGGTCCGCCCGAACTTCCACGTCACCCTCGGCGATATTCTTGCTGCCTTGTACCAGCCACTTTCCACTGGAGTTGACCTGCGTCTCGCCCTGGTATTCGTCGCCAACATAAACACGCACTGATGACCCGGGTTCGCCGGTGCCCGCGACAAAGACCTTGTCTTTTTCGGACTCAACCGCTTCCACAGTTACAGTCGGGGCTGCCTCGGACGACGGCTCGGGCCCTGTTGAAGCGGCGACACTTGTTTCCGCAGGAGCTTTTTCTGCTTTGCTCGCATCTGCACTTTGCGGCTCGGTGGTGCCCTGGCTGTCTTTCTGAGCAGTTGCTGTTTGCGTTTCCCCAGTTGTCACGTCGGGTGTCGCATCATTGCTGTTTTCAACAACAGCCGATGTTTCTCCATTCGGTGCATTGGAGCTTTGGGCGACAACTTGTGCCTCGCCAGCCTCTTGAGCGGGAGTTGTGTCCTCTGATGCAGCAGCAGTCTGTTCGTCGGCAGTCTGCGACGGTGTCTCCTGTGCAGCGGGCGAAGTAGCGGCAACCTCAGCGGCTGGTTTTGCAACTTCAGAAGTGTTGGCGGCAACCTCCTCGCCCGTCGTTTCGGCCGCAGCTTTTGCTGTTTCCGCTGGCAGAGTTTGGACCGTATCGGCGGAAGACCCATCGCCAGCAACTTGCGTGTTCTCACTGGACTGCGGCGCCGCGGCAACCACGGTTTCCGTCGCCGGCTTTTGAAGAACGTCAGAGGGGCCATCCGGCGTATTCAACACGACCAGCGGCTGTTCCTTTCCGCCTTCAGGAATGGACACAGCCAACCTTTCAGTCGATTGCTCGACGGGCTGACCTTTCTCGTCATGGACCTCGAGGCCGACGTCATAATCGCCCGGTTTCAAGGGTTCATCGAGAATGATTGTCCATTCTCCGGCTTCGTTTGCAATGCTTGTTCCGACAACCTTGCCATTGGCCAGGAGCGCGACAATCGCACCGGCATCGGAACGACCCGCAACAACTGTTTCACCCGTGGGCTCTACGCCGACAACATCAAAGCTGGGACCCTTTGGCGGTGTTCCACCTTCAACTTCCACGCTCTCTTCGGCCGCCTTGGTCTCAACCGGACCATCTGATGCAGAGGGTTGCTGAAGCGACGAGACAGATTGTTCGTCCGTTTCCTGCGTGGCGGGTGCAGATACAACCTCTGCAGGTTGCTGAAACGGCAACCGTCCAGTCGTGTTGTAAGTGTACCCTGTCACGACCGCAGCAACCCCGACCGGTACACCCACAATCAAAGTCCAGATCAATGTCAGCTTGTTCATTTTTTTTCCTGTCGGAAGCGCGAATTCTTGTTCGCGGCATTTCCGTGTCTGTTCCCTGCCACAGGCCCCGCAGCTTCAACCACCGTCAGAAAAGTCCTGTCAGGGTTCATGCATAGCTGTTCTTTCCAAGCGCGGCAAGAAATCCCGCTTCAGAACCAAGGCCTTTCAAACAGAATGCTTGACCACATGGCAATCTGAATGCCACATCTTTGCGTCATGAATACGGTTTCTCAAAATCAGCTTAAAAGCGTCTGCGTTTATTGTGGTTCCAGCTTTGGTTCGGACCCGACTCACGAAGCAGCAGCAACCCGTCTTGGTCAACTTATTGCCGACGCGGGGCTGCGTCTTGTCTACGGCGGCGGTTCGGTTGGCCTTATGGGCACGGTTGCAAAATCTGCGCTGGAGTCCGGCGGCGACGTTACCGGGATCATTCCGAAGTTCCTGGAAAAACGCGAAGTGATGCTGGACACGCTGGAAGACCTTGTCATCACCAACGACATGCACGAACGCAAGCATCTGATGTTCGAAAAATCGGATGCGTTCATCGCGCTTCCCGGCGGCATCGGCACCTTGGAGGAGGCCGTGGAGATGATGACCTGGGCCCAGCTTGGTCAGCACCGCAAACCTGTCGTCCTTGCAAACATCAACGGGTTCTGGTCGCCGCTTCTGGAACTGCTGGACCATATGCGTGCTCAAGGCTACATCCGCCCAGATACCGAAGTCCCTTATCTGGTTGCCAAGAAGATAGAAGACATCTTGCCGTTGCTGCGCCAACAAGTCTCCGGCACTACGCATCAGGTTTCAGATCACCTGGCGGATGTCAGAGAGCTATGAACAGAGCACTCAGGTAGAACGTTCATTCTCTCTAGGTCACCGAAAAAACAACAACAGTATAAATTGCAGTTGGTGCCATTGAATAGTACCGTCTCGTAAGATTCGGTAGCAGTAGGTCCCTCCATGCAAACGACCCTTTTGGTTGAAGACGCGTCGTTTTTTGAAAAAGCGATCGTTAAAAAACTGCATGAGGTCGGCAGAAACCAGATCATGGTGGCCCGAAACTATGCGGAAGCCGAGAGCTGCCTTAATCTGCCCATCGGCGAGCCGGATCTTGCCCTGGTCGATCTGACCTTGCCCGACGCACCCGATGGCGAGATCGTCGACCTTTGTGAAAAATGGAAAATTCCGACAATCGTCTTTACCAGCCGTTTCGACGCCAAAACCCGAAGCAAAATGCTGGAAAAGGGTGTGATCGACTATGTCTTGAAGGATTCACCGGGCAGTCTGAACTACGTTGCCGACCTGATCCGCAAACTCGCGAAGAATCCGAGCATCGGCATTCTGGTTCTTGATGATGCTGTAGTCGAACGCGACGCGATTTCCAAGATAATCTCCAAACACCTTTACAAGGTCTATCAGGCCGGTTCCACGGATGAAGCTCTGGAATGTCTGGCGGCCAATCCGGATATCAAACTGGTGCTGGCCGACTATTTCATGCCGGACAAAGATGGATTTGCCTTTTTGAAAGCCTGCAGGCGATTGCACGACGCTGAAAAGGTTGGCGTCATCGGCATGTCCTCCTTTGCAAACCCGGACAATCGGGTTCGGTTTTTGAAGTATGGTGCCGCGGACTTTGTCGACAAAAACTGTTCGCCGGAGGAACTGCTTCTCAGAGTATCGCAGAACCTGGACTACATTTATCGCATTGAAGAACTGAACAACATGGCAATGCGTGATGCTCTGACAGGACTATACAATCGGCGCTATCTTCTCGACGAGACGGCAAAGGTCATGAAGGGCTGGGCTGTAACCGAAGGCCGCAACCACTGGCTGGCTTTGCTGGATCTGGATTCCTTCAAGGACATAAATGATACGCTCGGCCACGATTTCGGGGACGCGGTCCTCAAGAGCTTTGCAAGGCACCTGGCCGGACTGACCAAAGAAAACGACATTGTTGCCAGACTGGGAGGAGATGAATTCTGCATAGTCTATTGCAACAGGTCGGAGGACGAGGTCGCTCAAAGTCTGCAGGGATTGCTTGAAACCCTTCAAGCCTCACCCGTCAAATTCGATGGTCAGGAACACAACATTCAAACAAGCATCGGGGCGTCCGTGCTTGAAGAGGACAAGTTCGATACGGCCCTCAAAACCGCTGATTTAAGACTTTACACGGCCAAAAGAACCGGACGCGGCCAGCTGGTAGCCGCAGACTAAGCGAAAACCAGTCTGGCCTTCTCTCAATGCGCCTTTCTGTAGCGATGCCAACTGTCAAACGTGAAGACCACGAGCGCCAGCCAAATAAGTGCAAAAGCCATCAGCTTTGTCGGATCGAGGGGTTCGCCCCAGACATAGACCGCCATCAGAAAGTGCATGGAAGGTGCCATATATTGCATCAAGCCAAGCATGAAGAGCGGCAAGCGCCGCGCCGCAGAAGAAAAGAAGATCAGCGGCAAAGCGGTGACGATACCAGTCCCGGCGAGTGCCAGGAGAACCGGCAGGTCGTTCAGCACCAAGGCATCTTCACCCCAACTGATGCACAAAATTACATAGAGGCTTGCCAGCGGCATCAGCAAAAGTGTTTCGACGAACATTCCCGGCGTCGCCTTAACGGGCGTCACTTTGCGGACATAGCCATAGCCGGCAAAGGAAAAAGCCAGTACCAGGGACACCCAGGGCAATCCGCCGGCAAGCACTGCCTGCATCAACACAGCAAGGGCAGCAATCCCGACCGCAATGCCCTGCCCTATCGACAGGCGCTCATGCAGCACCACCAGACCGACGACAATGCTCACAAGGGGATTGATGAAATACCCAAGTGAAACGTCGAGCACCTGTTCGTTGGCAATCGCCCACACGAACACGAGCCAGTTGACAGCAATAAAGCTTGCCGAGGCGCACAGGCCCTTTAGCACATTGGGTTGTCTGAAGACCTCGCGCACTTCAGGCCAACGGCCCCGCAGGTACAAATACAGCCCAACGAACAGAACCGACCAGAGGATGCGGTGGGAGACAACAATGTCGGCTGGAACCGTGTCGGTCAGCTTGTAGTAAGCGGGAAAAAACCCCCACATGCCATAAGCTGCGAAACCGAACATCAGTCCCCTGCGGAACTCCGCATGCGCTTCGGCGTCAGACACCGTCTGCGACATCAGATTGCCTTTCTGGCGCTTTCCCGCGGACGGTGCTTAGTCAGACCCGTTTGCCTTCAAAAGCGCGAATGTGATGGAGTCGACCAGAGCCTGGAATGAGGCGTCGACAATGTTTGAAGAAACACCGATCGTGAACCAGCGGCGGTGGGATTTGGTATCATGGCTTTCAATGAGAACGCGCGTTACAGCGCCCGTTCCACCATTGAGGATCCTCACCTTGTAATCAATCAGCTCCAGACCTGCAATGTCCGACTGATACTTGCCCAGATCTTTGCGCAGAGCCATGTCGAGTGCATTGACCGGACCGTTTCCTTCCGCCACCGACATGCGGGTTTCACCTTCAACATCCACCTTGACGACCGCTTCCGACACCGTGACCAGATCGCCGATGGCGTTGAAGCGGCGTTCGACCATCACCCGGAAGGAATTCACGTCAAAAAAGCGCGGGACTTCTCCAAGTTCACGCCGGGCCAGAAGTTCGAAGGAAGCATCCGCTGCCTCATAAGCGTAGCCTTCAGCTTCCCGTTCCTTGACCAGTGCAAGCAGCCGATCAAGCTTTGGGTCGGCCTTGTCGACTTCAATGCCGACCCGACTAAGTTCCTCAAGCAAATTGCTTTTGCCAGCCTGGTCAGACACCAGAACGCGACGCTGATTACCAACATTTTCAGGCGCAACATGTTCATAGGTCTGCGGATCTTTCAAAATAGCAGACGCGTGGATACCGGCCTTCGTGGCAAATGCCGTTTCACCGACATAAGGAGCCTGACGATCCGGGGACCGGTTCAGGATCTCGTCAAAGGCATGAGAGATCGCCGTAATGTCCTTCAACTGATCATCGTTGACACCTAGTTCAAAACGCTCATTGAAAGCGGGCTTGAGCTTCAAAGTCGGGATCAGAGTGATCAGATTTGCGTTGCCGCAGCGTTCTCCAAGCCCATTAAGCGTACCCTGAACCTGACGGACGCCCGCATCAACGGCCGCCAGCGAATTGGCAACGGCGTGGCCCGTGTCATCGTGGGTGTGGATGCCGAGGTGTGAACCCGGCACGACTTCCTGAACACGTGTCACGATATCGTAGATCTCGTCCGGCAGCGTGCCGCCATTGGTGTCGCAGAGCACTATCCAACGGGCACCGGCTTGATAAGCGGTCCGGGCGCAGTCGACAGCATAGTCCGGGTTGGCCTTGTATCCATCGAAAAAGTGCTCGCAGTCGATCATGGCCTCTTTTCCGGCGGCCACTGCAGCGGTCACTGTTTCATGGATCGAATCCAGGTTTTCCTCATTGGTGCATCCAAGTGCAATCTTGACGTGATAGTCCCAGGCCTTGGCGACAAAGCAGCATGCATCTGATTTTGACGACAGGATCTGCTGCAGACCCGGGTCATTGGCAGCGGAACGACCTGCCCGCTTGGTCATGCCAAACGCTGTAAAAATCGCCTTTTCCGTGCGCTTTTCGCTGAAGAATTCTGTGTCGGTCGGATTGGCCCCCGGATAACCTCCTTCCAGATAGTCGACACCGAGGCGTTCAAGAAGTCCGGCAATAACAATCTTTTCGTTGACCGAAAAATCAATCCCGCTCGTCTGCGCGCCGTCACGCAGTGTTGTGTCGAATAGATAAAGGCGATCCTTGGTCATATGCATTTCCTACCCAGCGCGTTCGCTGCTTATTATGTGTTTTCCGTTTGTCCGGACTTAACCGGCGGCCAGGTCTCAGTGTCGTGATCAGGGTGTTGGTTCGAAACAATCGAGGCCAGAAAGGCAAGTGCCTCAAAATCATCTTCAGTCGAGCGCGCCGGAATGTCCGCCATATGGTCCGTGAACGGCAATTTGCCCTCGACCCCGTATTGAATGACGGGCGCTATTGCGCTCGGGTCATCAAATGCACCAATCGCCAACGCGATGCCATCGGGAGCTTCATAAGTCAGAGGCGTACCACATTCACCACAGAACCCACGTTTCACCGCGTTTGAGCTCTGGAACCGTTTCGGTTCCTGCCGCGTCCAGCTGAGGTCCTTTTCATCCAGCACGCTGACGAGTGGACCATAGAGACCACCGAAAGCCTTTTGACACATGCGGCAATGACAAATCGACGCCTTGCCCAGCTTGCTGGTAACGCGAAATCGAACCGCACCGCATTGGCAACCACCGCTGTACCCGGTCATGGATGTTCCTCCGGCCAGTGTGTGGTGTCATGATCCGGATGCTGGCAATTGGTCGACGCGACGTCGCTTATGCCCCCAGGGAGATCGTCGCGATTTGACCGCGTTTCAGTGAGCGCGAAGAGTTTGTCATAGAAGGGAACGCGCCCCTCCACTCCGGATTGCTCAACAGGTGTGACGGCCCCGACATCGTCCAGGCTGCCATGGGTAAAGGAAATGACAGTGTCTCCAACTGTATCAAAGGCCAGCGGAGTGCCGCAGGTGTTGCAAAACGCGCGTCGGACAGGCTTGGACGAATGAAACCAGGTCGGTTCTCCCCGGGTCCATTCGAAATCCTTTTTCTCTGCCCCGATCAAAGGCAGAAAGAAATTGCCCGACGCCTTTTGACACATCCGGCAGTGGCACAGATGCGGATAGTCGACTTTACCAGTGACACGGTAGCGCACAGCTCCGCACTGGCACCCGCCGGTCAAAGAACGCTGCTCAACCACGCTCACCGCTTAACCTCCCAGGTCGTGACCCGCTCTCCTGTTTCTGAGTCTTTTGAATCCTTTAGAAGAATTCCCTGAGACGTCAGTTCATCGCGTATCTGGTCGGCTTCTGCCCAATTTTTGGCGTTCAGCGCCTCCAAACGACGACTTATGGAAGACAGGATTGAGGTTTCATCAAATCCCGAAAGGTCAACCTTGACCGGCGAAACACCAAGCAGGACCGCAGAAGCGGAATAGACCTGCAGTTTTTCAGGATCCTTTGAGGCTTCCTGCGCAAGCACATGAAGGGCCTGAATGGCAGAGGCCGTATTCAGATCGTCCAGCAATGCATCGACAACCTCTGCGGCAGGTAGAGCATCCGTCTCGACAGGCTCTGGCCACTTGGACAACAGGTTCTCAGCTTCCTCGAGCTTACGTTTCGAGAAATCGATCGGCTCGCGGTAATTGGTCATCAGCATGGCAAGACGCAGAACTTCACCCGGCCAAGTTCGGTCGCCAAAACTCTCCGTTTCCAGAAGTTCCTGGATTGTGAAGAAGTTTCCTTCCGATTTGGACATCTTGCGACCTTCGACCTGTAGGAAGCCATTGTGCATCCAGTAATTGGCCATCAGCTCAGTGCCATGCGCGCAGCATGACTGTGCGATCTCGTTTTCGTGGTGGGGGAAGATCAGGTCTAGACCGCCACCATGAATGTCGAAGACCTTGCCCAGGTGATGCTCGCTCATCACAGAGCATTCGATATGCCAGCCAGGCCGCCCCCTGCCCCAAGGGCTCTCCCAGCCAGGCTCTTCCTCGCTGGACAGTTTCCAGAGAACGAAGTCGCCCGGGTTCTTCTTGTGCTCATCAACGGCGATGCGGGCACCGGCCATCTGTTCGTCCAGCTTGCGCTTGGAGAGGCCGCCATAACCGTCCATTGAAGACGTGTCAAAAAGGACTTCACCGCCGGCCTGATAGGCGTGACCCTTGTCGATCAGAACGCCGATCATTTCGACCATTCCGTCGATATGCTCAGTGGCGCGAGGCTCAAAGGTGGGTTCAAGAACGCAGAGCGCCTCAATAGCCTTGTGATACTGATCCGATGTTTTCTTTGTCACCTTCGCGATGGCTTCGTTCAAGGGTAGATCGGGATAGTCCCGCAATGCCCTGGCGTTGATCTTGTCATCCACGTCGGTGATGTTGCGGACATATGTGACATGGTTCTCGCCATAAAGATGGCGCAGCAGACGATAAAGCACGTCGAACACAATGGCCGGACGCGCGTTGCCGATATGAGCGAAGTCGTAAACCGTCGGGCCACAGACATAGAGCCGCACGTTGCCGTCATCGATCGCCCGGAAGTCCTCCTTCTGGCGCGTCAATGTATTGGTGAGCTTCAAGCCCTTGAAAGTGCCGGATATCGCTGTTTCAGCGGCGCTCATGTCAAACGGTCTCCTGGCCGGCTGGCCGGGCGATCCGTCTCAGAGGAATTTTTGCCAAGAGGGAACGGCCACAGCCAGCGGTGTCGCTAGCTGCAAATAATGGTGATCGAAATGATGTTCCGTGTGGCCGTCATCATGGCCAGCTTTATGGACCGGAAATCGCGAGCCGGTCAAGGCAGCAAATATCGCGGACCTCCAAAACGTGACTACCGTGACGTTGGCGCATCACCTGACTTGTTTTAGACTGAACCTACCGGGAATCAGAGGGGGTATTCCTTTGGAAAGCTTTTCATCATTTCGATTTGACTTCAAAGTCCTGTTATTGGTTCTGGGACTGGGCTTGCCGCACGGCGTTCAAGAGGCTCTTGCAAATGCCGAGGCACCGGCAGCCGAAGAGACGCAGATTGTCCCGCAGCCTCAGGTGCTTGATCCTCAAACGCCGATTGCCAAGGCCATCCAGGCCGCCATGGTGGATGATGATGAAAGTGGTCTGTTTTTCTACTACGGAGAACGTGCGTTCGCTCCTGTCTGGTTCACCGAAAACGGGCTGACCGAGAATGCGCATCTCGTCATCGCCGCGATGGCCGAGGCCAATGACCATGCGCTCAATCCAAACAATTACGGCCCTATTGAGCTCATTGAACGATCTGAAACCTCTCAGACTGCAGATGAATGGGCCGCGTTCGACTTGGACCTTTCCCGTCAGTTTCTGCGATATGCCACCCACTTGTCCTCGGGCAGAGTGCAGCCCAATGCAATCAACAAGGCGCTGAACCTGTTTCCAGACAAACCGGATTCAAAAAACCTTTTTGAAAATGCCGAGAAGGCAGTCGACTTCAGCGCTTTTCTGGAGAGCCTTGCGCCCCAGTCAGATAATTATGCCCGATTGAAACGCCGGCTCGCTCAATACAGGGAAAAAGCCGCAAATGGAGGCTTCACGCAGATACCGGATGGTGAAGTCCTGAAGCCGGGAATGACTGACCCTCGTCTCGAAGCTCTTCGTCAAAGGTTGATCGAAGAGGATGTTCCCGGCGCTGAAGAGCATACTGGAGATCTTTACGAAGGGGTGCTGGTCGACGCAGTCAAAACCTTTCAGGAATATCACGGCCTCGATACGGATGGCGTCATCGGCAAGAACACGCTTGCCAGGCTCAACACGCCAATTCAGGAAAAGCTGATCCAGATGGAGCTCAACATGGAGCGCCGTCGCTGGATGCGGGACGATCTTGGCGAGTTCTATGTCTTTTCAAACCTCGCCGACCAGAATCTGAAAGTGGTGCGCAATGGAAAGACAATCCACACCGCCAGGGTGGTCGTCGGCAAGCCCTATCACGCAACGCCGGTCTTTTCCGACCAGCTGGAATATATCGAGATCAACCCGTTCTGGAATGTGCCTTATTCCATCGCAACGAAGGAATACCTCCCCAAGCTGAAGCAGAACCCCTCTGCGCTGACCAGCAAGAAAATCAGGATATTTCGGGATGGTACTGAAATAGCCCCGACGCAAATTGCCTGGAATGGCTATTCGCGCGGCAACTTTCCATTCCGGCTGCGGCAGGACCCAGGCGATGGAAACGCCCTCGGCCGGATAAAGTTCATGTTCCCGAACCGGTTCAACATCTATATCCACGACACGCCGTCCAAGTCGTTGTTCTCACGGTCCGAGCGCGCGTTCAGTCACGGCTGCATCCGGGTCTCCAACCCCTTCGGACTAGCCGATGTGCTGCTCGTCGACAGCGCCGTCAATCCGGGACACTGGGAAACCGTGAGAGACAGTGAAAAACGAACTGTCATCAAGCCGAAGGTGCCCATAGAAGTGCATCTGACCTATCTGACGGCCTGGATGAACAAAGACGGGTCAACGCATTTCAGAAAGGACATCTACGACCGCGACAAGGTTCTGCTGGAAGCGCTTCGAACAGCGATGACAAAGAACCTCTAAGTGCTTAAGCCACTGAAAAGAAAAAACTAATTCAGTGTTTACGAAACTGAACGGTAGCTGAATGTGACACTCAGCATGGGTTCAAGGCCACACGCCTAATCTCCAGTCAATCGATACGGATTGCCATCAGGAGATACCCATGTTGAACCGCCTCTTTGTCATCATCTTTCTGGCCATTGTTTTTGGCGGCCCATTTGCAGCCATCGTTGTAATCACTGACGGCACCAAAGCATTCGGTCAGGAAATGCAGCAGAAAAGCATGTGCTGGATGACGGGCACAGGTTGCGGCAACGGCAATATCATTGTCACGGTAGCCAGCCGCATATAAAAAGCACCTGCACTGCTTTGGCCGAGCTCCTCGCTTGCAGTGCGATCCTTTGTTTGGCAAGGTTATCTCATGGAATACAAGGCACTAGAAGACAAAGCGGAATCTGCGGCGGAATTTCTAAAGATGATGGCATCCGCGCCGCGCCTGCTGCTGATGTGCCTGGTCCTGGAAGAGGAACGTTGCGTCAGCGAGTTGGCGGAAAAGACCGGGTTGCGAATGCCCACGGTCTCACAACAACTGGCCTTGCTGCGCACACAAGGATTGGTAACCACCCGGCGCGAAGGCACTACGATCTACTATCGGCTGGCAAGCGAACCGGTCAAAGACATCATGGCCATGCTCTACAAGCATTTTTGCGCCGATGCCGACCTTCCGGTCGCCAAGCATCTTGAAACGCTTGACGCAGACTGATCCGCGCCAAAGCCAACTGTTGTCAATGTCAGTCGTTCAGGTAATCACCGCAGTTTGGCGGCGTTTGATCCCCCCAGGGCATGAGCGGCACCGTCGATGTGGAATTTTTCGGGCTGCCTTCAATCAGCTTGTCTGAGTAGACCAGATAGACCAGAACGTTTCTCTTTGTGTCACACCCTCGAACGATACGCATTTTCTTAAACATGAATGATCGACGCTGACGGAACATTTCCTCGCCCTGCTCGAAGTTTTCCTTGATCGTTACCGGTCCAACCTGACGACAGGCCAGAGAAACATCGGAAACCTCTTCCGCAACACCCAGCCAGCCTGACACGCCGCCCTTCTCCGGCACCGTGAAGTGGCAGGCAACGCCATCCACCAAAGGATCGTCGATTGCATAGGTCGCAAGCTTGTGATCCGGGGTCAAAAATTTCCAGACGGTCGATTTCTTGAAGATCAAATCGGGGTCGTCGTCAGCGAACGCCGAGCCCGCGCCGTAGACACAAACGGCAAGTGCAAACGCGGCGGCTGTCAAAAAACGCATTGATATTCTCCAGATCCTAGGAACGCCTCACATGTGGGTGTCTCACAAACATGATCAAGCGCTAAACAGAGAAAACGCGCGCTTGGCCAAGCGCGCGTCACACTCAATGAGACAGTTTCTCTTGCCGATTTCAGCGCACGTTTTCCAGAACCTTTTCCTGGTTTTCACCATCGCCTTGCTGTGAGACGGCTGGTGCCTCATCGTTTTCTTCAACAATGTCGTCCGCAGAAAGGTCCAGATCTTCGCCATCGGTGTCTTCGGCAGCTTCAAGAACCAGAGACGCCGCAAACTCATTGTCGGTCACAAGCTCGGACTGCCCCTCTTCGGCTGCTTGGTCTTCCAAAGGCTGTTCGGTGGTCTGATCCTCGTCAGCAGCATCAGACTGCTCAGTGGCCGTCGCCTGCTCATCGGAAGCAGCGGCGCCCTCTGCCGGTTGCGTGCCTCCCAAAGCATCGACCAGATCCGCACAACGCTCAAGTGTCCAGATTTGCGGCTGATCGAGCCCCAACGCCTCGTCATAGGCGCGCGCAACATTGAATGGCAGGTGAAACTCAAAGTTTTCACGCGACCCGAACTGAGGCGCCAGCGCGTCTTTGACGGCGAGATATGTGTCCCGAAGGCCCAGGCTTTGCTCAACGCATGCGGACGCTGCATCGCGAAGTGTTATAACGAAATCCCTCGTCATTTCTACGGCGGTTGCAACAGCAGGACCACCCTTGGCAGATTTTCCTCGTCCGGGCATCAGAGCATTCGGTCGGAACGCCGTCACACGATCGAGCGCACGTGGCCAATCCGTCAGGTGGGCATCCCCGCAATACGGCACGCTTGTTTTCTGGACCAAATCACCTGCAAAAATGACTGAACTCTGCGGGACCCAGACGACCATGTCGCCCATGGTATGACCGCGGCCAAGATGCATAAGGCGGACTTCCATACCGCCGAGGTCGATCGTCATTGAAGACGCAATCGTCATACTGGGTTGGATGACCGTGCTGTCTTTTGGCAAGTCTGAAAACAGAGCAGCGTCACGGTCGCGCAATACGCGGATATCATCTGATCCCCGCGTATCGATCATCCGTCTTGTCAGGTCGGATGCAACAACATCCGCCGGCTCGAAAGCTGTTGCCCCAAGCGTGCTATCGGCGTGAAAATGGGTCAGAACAACCTGCTTGATAGGCTTGTCCGTCAGCTCCCGAATTTTCTGAAGTACCTTCTCGGCCAGTGCAGGTGTCGCCTGTGGGTCCACGACAAGAACACCGCGTTCACCAATGATTACACCCGTGTTGGAACAACCGTCGGCGCTAAATGCATAGCAGCCTTTTCCGAGCTCTTCGAACCGGTCATTGTTCCCCGGAACAGCCTCGGAAGGGTTCCTGATTTCCACCATAGCGGCCTCGCTTTCCTGCCAGCTGAGTGTCGGCGCTTGCGGACTTCCCGCATCCGATCATGCGCTTTAACTATTGACTGTAGCGTCTCAGCTTACGTCTCTGATTCGCAATTTCGCCCCCACCGAATCCTTAACTATTCCCTCTTTATCAACAGATAGCTCCACGCATTTGCCGCATTTTCACTTCGTTCGCGCAAGCTCTCCGCCACACTTGCTTACGCAACTTGTAATTTTCTGAAGAAGCTTCGACTGTCTTTGCCGGAAACTTCAATTGATTATACTTGCTAGACACAGAAAATGGCCGGATCACGGCAAACCAATTCTGGCCGCAAAACAGGCTTAACGAATTTCGCAGGGTGATATCGCGATCATGTCAGACCAATCAAAGCAACCGCAGCATGATCCGGCTCCACCTGATGAGGATCACCCGGTTCTGAAGCTGCGTCAGTTTATGCCTTATCGTCTCAACCACCTTGCCGAGACGGTCAGTCGATCCTTTTCGAAGATTTATGCGGACAAGTATGGGATCGGAATCCCCGAATGGCGCGTGCTTGCCACACTGGGCGAACACGGATCCATGGCGGCCCGGGATATCGGCCGCGAAACCTCAATGCACAAGACCAAGGTCAGCAGGGCCGTTTCCGCGCTTGCGGAAAAAGGCTTCCTGGAACGCAACCGAAGCAGCGGCGACCAAAGGGAACACCCATTGCAATTGAGCAAAAAGGGGTTGGCACTTTATGAAGACATCGTCCCCAAAGCACTTTCCTATTCAAAAGGTCTCCTAGATGCGCTGACTGAGGACCAGAAAGCGATGCTTGAGGATATTCTCGACCGGCTCGCGCTCGCTGCCGATCCAACTTCAGTGGACTGAGGATCGATCAAAAACCGCCTCAAGCATTAACCTAACGTGAGAGCTTTCGTTGCTATTGATTGGTGTTGCAGCAATAGTGTTGCCGTAGGCAATAGCTGACACGGCGTGAGGTTGAACGCTGCTGGGGATGGGTCATGAGACTTTGCCGAAACGCCAAGTCCGGAAACGTTTTGCGCACGCTGATTGTGTGCGCAGCCTTCGTCCTGCCAGCACATGATGCAATTGCCGCCAGTTGCGCAAGCCTGAAATCGGAACTGCGGCGTCTGGAGTCCGGCTCGGGCAACCAGAGCGCTGCCGCACGGAAATGGAGCGCGGCGAAGCAGCAACAGCAAAGTGCAATTTCCGCAGCCGAACGCGATGCCCGATATTTCAACTGCGCCCGGGGCAACAACCCCAATTGCGCTGGTTTGAACAGCAAGATCAAACGCATGAAATCCAACCTGGCCAAGATCGACAGGCAACTGTCCAGGTCCGGTGGTGGTTCGGTGAAGAACACGAAACGCATTCGGCAAATCAAGGCCGCACTCACCAAGTGCAATCGACCCGCCAATTCTCGCGAAGCCAACAGAAATACGAATGCTGGTGAAAACAAGCCCAGGAACCTGTTTTCGCGTTTGTTCAATCCACAGACACGAGCAGAACCTGTCGCGTCCCATTCGGGCGACCGTGACATCCGTGCCGTGCGCCGCAAAGCGAGCACCAACTTGAGCCGCTCGCGCATTCCAACCGGCGGCACATTCCGGACGTTGTGTGTGCGAACCTGCGACGGTTATTTCTTTCCGGTCAGTTTTTCGACAGGAAAGAACCAGTTTGTGAATGATCAGGCCCGATGCTCTGAGATCTGTCCTGCGGCCGAAACCGAACTTTACGTCTACCGAAACCCGGGCGGCGATCAGGCGCAAATGATGTCATTGGCCGGCGATCTTTATGCCGAACAGCCTTTCGCCTACCGTTACAAGTCCGAATATGTCGAGGGCTGCAGTTGCCGTGCGACCGGACAAGCCAAAACGCCATCTTCCTGGACAGAGTTGTCTACCGGGTCTGGCAACCGCATATTTTTGTCCGACATCAGTGCGGGTCTTCCACGCCGTACCTTACAGCCGAGCCGTGGCGGAACCTATGAGGAAGACGCAAACGCCCCCTCTCCGCTTGCCCGTACGCCGCTGCGCAGAGCCCACCTGCCTCGCTTTGAGGATCCGGATACGCTTTTCAATCTGGAAAAGGGCTTTGACGTCACCGTTTCTCTAAACCGTCTGTCTGACGCACAAGGCACGGCTGGCGAGCAACTGGCCAACGCCATCCAAACCAAAGACGGGTTGCCGGTGCTCTCCATCCGGGCCCGTTTGGGCGAAGACGATGAAGATGACGGCACGTCGCCTGTGTTCAGAACACATGACGACGGTTTCAGGCCGGTTCAGGACAGTCGCAAGGAAGCTGTCAGGGTAGTCGGTCCAGAATATTTTGTCGCCCAATAAGCGGCAGCAATGCCTTCATGTCTGGACCGTGATCCATCCCCGTCAGCACGCGGCGGAGCGGCATAAAAAGTCCACGCCCCTTTCGGCCCGTTTCCGCCTTCAGGGCTGACGTCCATGCGCCCCAGCTGTCTTCCGTGATGTCGCCGTCGGGCAAGAACTCCTTCGCTTTCGCAACGAATTCAGCATCATCGTCTTCGACCCGGCTTTCAACGGGACCGACAACAACCTGCCAATAGTGACGGGCATCCCCAACAGTTTCACAGTTTCCGCGCACAGTTTCCCAAAAGACCGCACTTGGGCGAATACCCAGGTTTGCCAATCGATCCTTCACAGCCTCAAACGGCAGCTCATGGACCAGTCTGGCATTCAGTCCCTTTAGCTCCTCGGGATCGAATTTCGCAGAAGACCTAGACACACTGGTAAGATCGAACTTCTCAACAAGCGCTTCCATTGTCGGGACCGGTTCAACGGCCTGGCTGGTGCCGGTCAAAACAGCAAGAGAGGCCACTGCCATTGGTTCCAGGCCCTCTTCCCGCAAAGACCCGATAGAGAGTGCACCTTTTCGCTTGGACAGGCCTTCCCCATCCTGCGTGGTCAATAGATTGTGGTGACCGAATATTGGTGGTTCGGCTTTCAAAGCCCTGAAAATCGCAATCTGAACGGCAGTGTTCGAGATATGGTCCTCGCCTCTGAGTATGTGAGAGACGCCCATTTCGATATCGTCGACAATGGATGTGAACGTATAAAGGTAAG
Organism: Labrenzia sp. THAF82; assembly: GCF_009363435.1. Lineage (GTDB taxonomy): Bacteria > Pseudomonadota > Alphaproteobacteria > Rhizobiales > Stappiaceae > Roseibium > Roseibium porphyridii. Next base: position 4,225,612 of record NZ_CP045354.1, read on the forward strand.
AGCCGTCTGCACGGATCAGAACCGGATCGGACATGGATGCAAGATCAACAGCCTGGTCACCTCTGCACAAGTCCTTCCAGGCAACATCGGTCCGCTTGGTTGAGAACGGGTCACCATCGTAATTTGGCAACAGGAAGCGCCAGTGCGGCTTGCGTCCTTCCGCTTCCAGGGCTGCCCGTTCTTCAGCACTCTGTTTCAGTCCAGAACGGTCATAAACCGGCGGTCTTCCAAGTGCGCGCTGCCGCGAACGCCTGCGTTCCAGCTCGTCTGGCGTTTCGTAACAGGGATAGAGTAGGCCCGCGTCTTTCAGCGTTTGCGCAGAAACATCATAGGTCGACAGGCGATCGGATTGCCGCTCGATGCGGTCCGGATCTATACCGAGCCACCGAAGGTCCTTTTCGATCGACTCCGCATATTCCTGCTTTGATCGCACCGTATCGGTATCGTCAAATCGCAGTATGAACTGGCCACCCATCTTTTGGGCAAAGAGCCAATTGTAAAGGGCGGGACGGCTGTTGCCGATGTGAATGTGGCCAGTCGGGGACGGCGCAAAACGAACAGTTACAGTCATGCGGACTGAGTTAACTTGGCAGCTTCCCGGCGGCAACCCCTAACTGGTGCAAGCCACATAAATGAGGCCCTTGCCGCATCGTGTTGTGGCAACCAAATCCGCAACTTTCGTGCAAGATTTGCGTTGTTGAACCGATCACAGGACCGCTTCAGAAGGCCGTTGAGGTTCTTTGGCCCTACTAAGTTTAGATCGCCGTGCGTTCCGGCCGGTAGGCCTTCGCCATGGTGGCCAGAACACCGCAAAAGACTATGCAGTAGAGCCCTGCCGCCATGATCTGCAGATCGAAGGAAATCCCTCGATCGATCAACCATCCCATCAGCCCGGGACCGGCAGCCGATGCAAACACCATAAAGGCGAACGCCACAGACCTGATCGCACCCATGTGAGTGGTTCCATAGACTTCGGGCCATAGTGCCCCGACCAACGTGCCGTTGAAGCCGTTGGAGATCCCGACCAGACCCAAAAAGACAAAGGCTGCTGCTGGCGCATGAAAGAACGCAAGCACAGCACAGGCAATTGTCAGCGGCATAAGCGTGAATGGCAAAAGCTGGCGTGCGGAATAGCGGTCTATCAGCGGACCGATGACGAGCGCCGCGCAGACAACGCCCAAAGCCATGATGACGAAGGCACTGGCGAACACCTCAAGAGACCAGCCACGCAGCTCCACCAGATAGATCTGGTGAAAGAAAATTGCCGTGCCAATAAACGCGGGTGCGTTGACACCGAAAGAAACCAACCAAAACCTGGGATCCCGAAGGACTTCAGGTCGTGTCCACTGCCGCCCTTCCGGCCCCTTTTCGGCAACTTCCTTGGCGCTCGGCACTCTGTCCTTTGCAAGCAGTGTCAGTATCACCGGCATGGAAACTACGATCAGCACGAGCGCGGAAACAGTCCATGCACCGCGCCAACCGAACAGACCGCTCAAGGCAACAAAACAGATCGGAAAAAGCGCTTCTGCCGTCGGGAACCCCATCGTGGCGATTGAAACAGCCCTGCCTCTTTGTGCGGAGAACCAGCGTCCCGAAGCTGTGATCGCCGTGTGCGTCATCATTCCCTGCCCGCAAAGGCGAAGCCCGTAGAACGCAACAAAGATCATCCAGACAGTCGCTGTATTCGCCATCAGGACACAAAAAAGCGCAAGACCAACCATCACGACGGCGGCAATCCGCTGAACCGGGAAATGATCGAGGCTCTTGCCCACATAAGGCAGTGTCAGAGCACTGCCCAATGTTGCAAACATGTACAAAAGACCGATGTCACCGTGGCTGAGACTGAATTCTTCCCGCAAAGAACCGGCTGACAGGGAAATGAAAAACGTCTGCCCAAAACCGGAAAACACAGCCAGCAAATAGGAAGCCGAGAGCCAACGCGCGTTGTCACGCAGGAAACTGAAATAGCTCATGAAGCCTGCCAGGCAGAAAGGTGCGGAACCGGCCTCAGGTGCGGTCTCGGAACCTGTTGGTAATTGGGTAGCGGCGGTCCTTGCCGAAATTCCGCTCCGTGATCTTGACGCCGGGAGGCGCCTGACGCCGTTTGTATTCGGCGATATAAAGCAAGTGCTCGATCCGGTGGATCAACGCTCTGTCATGACCGCGTTTTTCAATGTCGCTAACAGACATTTCCTCTTCGACCAGACACTCCAGAATGTCATCCAGGACGTCATAAGGCGGCAAGGAATCCTGATCGGTCTGGTTTTCACGAAGTTCAGCGGTTGGAACCTTGGTGATGATATTGGAGGGGATGACCTCCCCGTCGGGCCCCTGCAGCCCTTTCGGCAGGTGCGCATTGCGCCAGGCCGACAAATGATAAACCTGCGTTTTATAAAGGTCCTTGATCGGATTGTAGCCGCCATTCATGTCGCCATAAAGGGTCGCATAGCCGACCGACATTTCCGACTTGTTTCCAGTCGTCATGACCATGTTGCCGAATTTGTTGGAGACGGCCATCAAGATGACGCCACGCGCCCGTGACTGTAGATTTTCTTCTGTCGTGTCTTCACGGGTTCCGCTGAAAAGGCCGGAAAGAGCAGACGTGAACCCTTCCACGGGCTCTGCAATCGGGACGGTGTCATAGCGGATACCGAGTGCTTTGGCACATGCGGCTGCGTCCTCGATGCTTTCCTCGGACGTATACCGATAAGGCAGCATGATCGCGTGCACCCTGTCAGCTCCCAGCGCATCCACCGCCATGGCTGCACAAATGGCGGAATCAATACCGCCTGACAGTCCCAGAACGACGCCCGGGAAGCCATTCTTGTTCACGTAGTCACCAAGACCCATCACGCAGGCACGCCAATTGGCCTCATCCAGATCCGGCAATTTGGCAAATTCGCCTTTTTCACAAGCCCAGGTGTTACCGGTCCTCGTCCAGTCGCTGATGCCGATGCCGGGTTCAAACTGTGGCATTTGAAACGCAAGACTTCTGTCCGCCGCCAAAGCAAAAGATCCGCCGTCGAAAACAAGTTCGTCCTGCCCACCGAGTTGATTGCAATAGATCAGTGGCAAATTAGTCTCGACAACGCGGGCAACGACTACCTGCATACGCTCTTCGGCACGATTCTCCCAATATGGAGACCCGTTTGGCACCATCAAAAGCTCAGCGCCCGTTTCTTCGAGGCATTCGCAGACTTCGTCGTTCCAGATATCTTCACAGATCGGCAAGCCGATGCGAACACCTCTAAAATCGACCGGGCCCGGCAATGGACCTGCTGCAAAGACGCGTTTTTCGTCAAAAACGCTATAGTTCGGCAGGTCGTATTTGTAACGGACGGCCTTGATTTCGCCCGCATCCAGAAGCGCGACTGCGTTGTAAACCTTACCGTCGTCAGCTCTCCAGGGTGTACCAACCACAAGCGCTGGCCCACCGTCAGCTGTTTCCTTTGCCAGCGCCTCCGCAGATTCCATGCATCGGCTGACAAATGCAGGCTTCAACACAAGGTCTTCAGGCAAATATCCGGCAAGAACCAACTCGGAGGTCAGAACGATATCCGCCTTGTTTGCAGCGGCCTCGGCTCGAGCCTTTCGAACAAGGTCCGTATTTCCGGCCACATCGCCAACGGTCGGGTTCAGCTGCGCGACAGCCAGTCTAAAACGATCAGATATCATGGGAGCAATGCCAGGAAGTGTCATTCACCCAAGATGTAGCCTGAAGAACGCCACCTGTCTATCTGATCTCGCGAACCTTGATATGTTCTTTGGTCCTGAGACGTCCGACAAGCAGATCACTCTTGCAGATGCATTGAAAGAGTTCTGACCTTTGCATCCTCGGCGTGAAACAAAGAGAATGACGTTTTCCGCAGGCCTCTTGGCTTGCTCGCGTCACGTCTGATCGGTCTTGATTTCGACACACCACCATTTCGGCCGACCGATTCGAAACGAATGGCCGGTTGGAACGAGGTCTTGTTTGGCGGGTTTGTCAAAGGCCCCGAGGAGCAGAGCTATTGTCGGCGCGTCATCGATAGCACCTAATGTGCTGCCGCACTTTTGGCAAAATGCCCGGGAAGAAATCTCTGATGATCGATACGTGGCCGGTTGACCACCCGGTCCTGTCCAAGCGACTGCCTTACTTGGAAATTCGACCCACGCCGCGGTGAGAGCTCCAGTGTGCTTGCGGCACATTTGGCAAGAACAGGTATGAGGGTTCAAGGCCGGACCAGTGACTTTGAAACGGATATTGCCGCACAGGCAGCCCCCGGTATGCACAATTGCCCTTGCCATCTACTTTTTCCTTTCCGGCCCATATCAAACTCCAGGGGCTACATTCGGATGTAGATTTTCCGGAACTCAGCGCAAGAACGCATGCTCCGTTGGCACCGGATTTCTCGAACCTAAAACTAGGTGATTGCGAGAAGATGGTTGCGTTTTGCTATGTGAGGAAAGGATGTCGGCTTCTGCTTAAAGCAGTGCCAAGCCAGAGGCGTCAAAATCCTCATAGGGCTGTGCCGGCGGCGCTTCGGCTTCAGGAGTATCTGACAGATTGAGTTTCCGGTGGAGTTTTTGGTGACCCGGTCCAAGAACTCCTTTGGATCGACCGTTCAGATCCTGGCGTTCCAGTGTTTCGCCAATATGATTGTACAGAACGGCGGGTGAAACCGGCTTGGCAACAAATCCATGAATACCGATACCAACCGCCTCCAGGATCGTAGCGCGTTTGGCATGAGCGGTCACAATCAAAACCGGTGTCGTGCTGATGAGCGGATCCCTGTCACCTCTCAGGATGCGCAAAAATTCATTGCCGCCAAAGGGACACATGACCCAATCGCACAGAACAATGTCGGGCTTCCGATCCACGACCAGTTCCAAGGCCTCTGCACCGTCACTTGCTTCGAAGGTGGCGCGAATTCCAAACCCAGTCAGGATTGAACGCATGATTGCACGCATGTGGGCATTGTCTTCAGCAATCAGACAGGAAATCTTTGAAAGATCCCACCGTTCGCGCAAAGCCATCTCCCCCGAAACTCGACAATCAACCCAACCGGCAATCAAAATCCACCCGGTTGTACTCAATCCCTGAAGCGCCCTGTCTCCTCGCCGGAACGTGGCAACGAGAGAAACGCCTCAAATGCAGGTATGCCCCTGGAGCGTTAAATGAGGCTTACCAAATCTGTGCCCTGCCGCGTTTTTTGTGCTTTGGAATCGAAAAGAGGCGGCCGAAGCCGCCTCGTGATAACGTTGCGTTAAGGAACAGGTCCGATCAGGCGCTTGCCGCAATCGGTTCGGCTTGCTTGTCGTCGCGTTCCTTCTTCAGGTTTTCCGCAATGAGGAAAGCCAATTCCAGAGCCTGATCAGCATTCAGCCGCGGGTCGCAATGTGTGTGATAGCGATCGCCAAGCTGTTCTTCCGTCAACGCTCGCGCACCGCCGGTACACTCGGTCACATTCCGGCCGGTCATCTCGACATGGACACCGCCTGCGTGGGTGCCTTCAGCGCGGTGAACGGCAAAGAACGCTTCCACCTCTTTCAGAATCCGGTCGAATGGACGGGTTTTGTAGCCGCCAGCGGACACAGTGTTGCCGTGCATCGGGTCACACGACCAGACAACGGATTTGCCTTCGCGTTCCACTGCCCGCACCAGCTGAGGCAGGTGGTCGAACACCTTGTCGGCACCGAAGCGGGCGATCAGCGTGAGACGGCCAGGTTCATTGTCCGGGTTCAGAACGTCGATCAGTTCCAGCAATCCATCCGGCGTCAGGGACGGGCCGCATTTCAGGCCAATCGGATTTTTGATGCCGCGGAAGAATTCCACATGGGCATGATCCGGCTGGCGGGTCCTGTCACCAATCCAGATCATGTGACCGGATGTAGCGTACCAATCGCCAGACGTGGAATCGACACGGGTCAGCGCTTCTTCGTAACCAAGCAGCAGAGCCTCATGACTGGTGAAGAAATCCGTTCCACGCATTTGAGGAACCGTATCGCCGCTGATACCGCAAGCGCGAATGAACGCGAGCGATTCCGCAATCCGGTCAGCCAGTTCCTTGTAACGGTGCCCTTGCGGACTGTCGGAGACAAAGCCCAGCGTCCATTGATGCACTTGATCCAGGTTGGCAAAGCCACCCTGCGCGAATGCGCGTAGCAAATTCAGCGTAGCAGCTGACTGCCGGTAGGCCATGGCCATACGCGTCGGGTCCGGGATCCGGCTTTCGGACGTGAAGTTGATATCGTTGATGATATCTCCACGGTAGCTCGGCAACTCTATGTCGTTCTTCTTCTCGATATTCGACGAACGCGGCTTTGCGAACTGTCCTGCAATACGTCCAACCTTCACGACAGGTTGAGCGGCGGCATAGGTCAGAACAACTGCCATCTGCAGAAAAACGCGGAAGAAGTCACGGATGTGATCTGGATGATGCTCAGCAAAGCTCTCCGCACAGTCTCCGCCCTGAAGAAGAAAACCATTACCGGCCGCGACATCTGCGAGCTGTTGCTTCAGTGCACGCGCTTCACCTGCAAAAACGAGCGGCGGATAAGTCGACAGGCGCTGTTCAACATCCGCCAAAGCCTCTTGATCCGGGTATTCCGGCACCTGCAAGATCGGCTTCGATCTCCAGCTGTCCGGGCTCCACTTCTCCGCCATCATTCCTACTCCTCATTGGACCTGCAGGTTCGTTCCATTTGGCCAACCTGACAGTCCACGACAAATTCGTTCGTTTTCGCTTGCCCAAATCGTGCAAACGTGCGGCCTTATACACGCCAAGTGCTGATTATGCCACAGGGCATTCCGCCAAATTTCAATGGAATTCCGGTTCGATTTTCCAAGAAATCCTGGCCTGAATTATCGCGAGCCTTGAGGCGGATCATGGCGCGGCACCCAAATAGCGCAGAACCTGAGCAAAATTCAGGACACTTCCATGCCGCAGCCAAGTCTCGAACACAGCCACCGGCCCTCAGATATCTCCGTCCGCCTCGCAGCCGGTCCAGACACCAGCTATTTGCGGGATTGGATCTATGGCGGGATTGATGGTGCCGTAACGACCTTTGCAATCGTTGCCGGATCCGTTGGCGCGAACCTCTCAACGAAAGTCATCCTTATCCTTGGAATTGCAAATCTGCTTGCAGACGGGTTTTCGATGGCCGCTGCCAATTACAGTGGTTCCAAGTCCGAAAACGAGGACTTTCAGCGCTTGAAAGCCATCGAGGAAAAACACATCGAGTTTGAACCGGACGGTGAAAGGGAAGAACTGCGACAGATCTTTTCCGGCAAGGGGTTTTCCGGTGATGACCTTGAAGAGATCGTGCGACTAATCTCCTCAAACCGGACCACATGGATCGAAACCATGATGCAGGCCGAATACGGAATGTCGGACGCCATGCGCAACCCGCTCAAGGCAGCCCTTTATACCTTTGCGGCGTTTGTTCTCTTTGGTTCGATCCCGCTGGTTCCCTTTGTCCTGCCGTTTCCAGCCGATGCCGTTTCAGCAACGATCCTAACGGCGATAGCTTTCTTCGCGATCGGGTCTTTCCGGGCGAAGTGGTCTCAAAGGCACTGGATGTCCTGTGGAGTGGAAACAATGGCGATCGGCATGTTGGCGGCTGGTATCGCCTACCTTGCAGGTCATGGTCTGCAGACCTGGCTTGGCTAGGCCGGGCGCAAAAGGTGTTTAACAGGCCCGTTTCAGGACTGCATATATTCAACGCCCTTGTTGGTCAGCTTCTCGTCCACGAGAAGCGCAAGGTCCTTCTCAAGCCGGATGCTACGCGGATAATGCGGTTTGTGCCGGTCGTAGAGCACAGGGGCCTGCCATCCGTCAGTCGTTTCCAGGAAGTGGTCGATCCCCTCTTCACCCCAGATCCCGTAGTAGCCTGCCAGCACACAATCCAGGTAGCTCTGCAGAATGGGATGAGTGTCGTTACCCCACCTCAGATGCTCCGGTGTCGCCTTGAAGAGAAAAAGATCGGCAGGGCCAGGCTCGTTCTTTGCCTCACAGGCAAAAGCGGTTCCGATTGCCTCGACCTTTTCGTAGCGGCGTTCGCGATGCTCCAGTTGAGCTAGGCCCGCTTTTGCCTCACGCGCCATTACGCCCCAGATTTCGCTACCTTCCTTTTTGCGAACGCTCAAGGCACATCGACCTTGGCCATCTTCACCAATGCCGCAAACACGCCATTCGCGGACCCAGCCGCTCAGACGACCAGGCGTTACGTCCATTGCAGCGGGAATGGTGTCAACATTGACGAGAGAGCCATAACCAAAATAAGTGATTGTCATGATGAACCGGTCTTGAGTCTCCAGATTACTCTTGATGCTGCATGAGGGTTGCCATGATTGTCCCTTCTCTGTCTCAACAAGATGTCGAGCTCTTGCGGGCAGACACACCCGGTGTAGGCCAGCTAATCCACTTTAACAATGCCGGTACGGGTCTGGCCCTGCAAACTTCACTGCATGCTGTCAAACAGCATCTCGACCTTGAGGCTAAGATCGGTGGCTATGAAGCTGCGGCCTCGGCAAAGGCTGACCTTGACGGTTTTTATACGGCACTTGCCGCGCTGATCGGCAGCAAGCCGCATGAAATTGCCTATGTCGAAAACGCAACCCGCGCCTGGGACATGGCCTTTTATGCCATAGACTTCCGGGAAGGCGATCGCATCGTGACCGGGCGTGCGGAATATGTGTCCAACTACGTTGCCTTTCTCCAGATGAAGCGCCGCAAAGGTATCGAGATCGACATTGTAGAAGATGACGCAGACGGGCAGATCGACCTCAAGCAGCTTCAGTCTGCCATCACGCCGAGAACCCGGTTGATCGCTTTGACTCATATCCCGACCTTTTCCGGCCTGATCAATCCAGCCGAAGACGTTGGCGAGATCGCGCGCAAGGCCGGTGTCCTGTATCTGCTGGACGCGTGCCAGTCGGCTGGCCAGATACCGCTCAGCGTCAGTGAAATCGGATGTCAGATGTTGTCCGGTACCGGTCGAAAGTATCTGCGAGGGCCTCGAGGCACAGGATTTCTCTACGTCAGCGACCAGGTGCTTGATCAACTCGACCCACCTTTCGTCGACCTGCAATCGGCTGAATGGATCGACGAAAAATCGTACCGGCTCGTACCTGGTGCTCGAAGGTTCGAAACCTGGGAAAGATATGTCGCAGGGCAAATCGGTCTGGGAGTTGCCACCACATATGCCATTGGGTTCGGCATGGAGCGTATTGGCAATCGCATCTGTGCTTTAGGCGCACAATTGCGCTCTGAACTTAAAGGCATCACCGGGTCCAACCTCCATGACAAAGGTGCCAGAAAGGGCGGTATTGTGACCTTCACGCTTGAAGGCGAACCAGCGGAGCAAACCAAATCCCGACTGTCTGAATCATCGATCAACGTCTCGGTCAGCACCGCGAGTTCGGCACGCATCGACCTGCCCGAACGAGGGTTGGATTCGGTCGTGCGCGCCTCCCTGCATGCTTATAATACTGAAGATGAAATCGAACTCTTTGTTAAGGCTCTTCGAAGAATTGGGGAGAAGTCTCCCAGAAAATAACCTCAAGGGCAGACAGTTTTAAGTCTTGGAGGCTAGTGTTGTTTCGTTTTTAACGTAACAGGTGACCTGCCTTTGCTTGGCAAACGCAAAAATGACAGCGCTCCGCACAGCCTTTCTTCCACCGGATTAAATGCCGGGCGGAAAATAACTGTCTGGATTTACGGGTTAGCAGCACTGCTCATCGTGCTGTCTGCAGCCTCGCTGACATTTATTGCCCACATGGCCTGGCGTGAAGCCGATCGTAAGGCGCTGGAAAGCGAGCAAATGCGCATGGACGCAATGCTCAAGGACATTCACTGGCAGATTGGGCGCGATCAACTGTCTTTGGCGCAGTGGGACAAGACCTTCAACGCCGTGCAGGCCCCACTCGACAAGGAATTCATCAAAGACGAACTCGTCGAATACCTTTGGGAAGACTATGTGCTGGATCGTACGTTTATCGTCGGCAAAGACGGGATGTTGATTGCAGAGGCTGTTGAACTGGAAACCAGGTTCGAACCCAAACAGCTGCCCCCCGACAACCTTATAAGAAAGCTGGCAGATCAAACACGAGCTGACTTTGAGGCCAAGCGCGGTGAGTCAGGATCCGTCTTTTCAGACTGGTACATGCCGCAATCGGTTCTTCTGGACCTTTCAGCTGCAACATTTGCCCTTGTGGACGGCACGCCCGCGTTCCTGAGCGCCATGCCCATTCTACCAGATGACGGCCAGGTGCAGCTCAATGAGGACTATCCACTCGTTTTGGTGAATGCCGCCTATTTCGATGAAGACTGGATCGCGGAAATCAACGACCAGCTCTCTTTCAAGGATCTGCATTTTCAGCTTGGGATGCCGTCACAGGATGATGTGCGCAATCATCTGGTAGTGGCAGCCGACGGTTCGGTGTTCGGATACTTTCGATGGGATCATGCCAAGCCGGGTCGCGAAATATGGGCGGCTGCCCTCCCCTTGATTTTCGTTCTTGCAACTCTGATCGCCGTTGTCGCTTTCGCAGCGGCGAGCAAGATCAGCAGATTGTCGACGTCGCTGGAGGAAAGCGAGCGGAAAAACCATTATTTTGCCAGGCATGACGCCTTGACCGGCCTGCCGAACCGACATCATTTTTCCGATTGCCTTGCCTTTGCCCTGGACAACTTGCCCGACCGTCCGTTCGCGATATTCACGTGCGACTTGGATCGCTTCAAACCGGTCAATGACACTTACGGCCATGAGGCCGGCGACAAAGTGATCTGTGCCGTCGCAGACCGCCTTCAAGGTCTCGTCGCAGACAAAGGTGTTGTCAGCCGGATCGGCGGTGATGAATTCATCATTCTGGTGACGAGCCTCTCTGACAAACACCCGCTGCAGCTCTTGGCAAATCAGCTCAGATCCGCCGTTGCGCAACCGTTTGATATCGGCAATGGACAGCAAGTGGAAATCGGCATCTCTATCGGTATTGCGACGGCGCCGGACTGCGGCGCTACCGAAAAAGACTTGATCCGTCTCGCGGACATGGCTCTCTATCGCGCGAAAGACAACGGCCGAAATGCCTTTGAGTTTGCCATGGCTCCATCCGCGCCTGACGCGGGAGACATGTCGGGTTTCACCACCCAATCAAAGCTGCACTAAGTTCAATCCGTCCACCTTTATCCGTAATACTGGCAATGTGATCAGAACCGAAAATTGCATAAACCCATTGATACTACTTGTAAATTTCAATTTTTCCGCACGTCTTATTAAGCAATCTCTGCTTAGAATTTCATCACATACAGCAACCCATGGCGTTCATCTTGGTTGATGGTGCCAAACAGGATCAAGGTGTGAGCGAGCCTGCCAATAGATACAGCGACCGGACCTGGAAAGTTCCGCGGCAGCAGATATCGCGACTGGCCTTCCTGCTGGCCGGGCTGCTTATCGCTGTGACTGCGGCGTCGCTCGTGTTCGTAGGGCTGGTCGCGTCTCACGCATCGAACCGGCAGGCCATAGACAATGAACAGCAATTGTTCGACGGCGCTCTTGCTTACCAATTGCGGACAATTGTACGGGAACAGATCAGTGTTGCCTCATCGGACGAAGCTGTGGCGCGTCTCGTCAACTCTCTGGATCCGGTTCATATTCAGCACAGCTTCGATACGCTTTGGACCGACTATCGGCACAACAAGGTGGTGCTGATCTCCGGTGGCGGTGAGGTTCTGGCAGAGTCCTTTGATGACTACATCCACATTATCCGGCGCCCCGTTGCAGAAACGCCCGCACTCCAAACTGTTCATGAAAAGCTGAAACTGCTTTATCAGCGAAACCGTGTCCGTGTCCCTGGCGGTTTCGGACACAGATCCTTGCAAGGTGTTGACCCGAGCGAATATGCGCTCATGGGTTTCACACGGATCGACGGCAAACCGGCCATTTTTGGAGCCATGCCGATTGTTCCGGACAAACATGCGCAAACTCTGCCGGACGGTCCTCCAACGATCCTCTTCTCTGCCCGCTATCTGGACAGTTTGCTGTTAAAACAGCTGAATGCCCAACTCCGGTTTGAATCCTTTTCCTTCGTTGAAGGCAGTGACCCGGGCGCTCGGGAACCTTTTCACCTGGTCTCAGACCCTAACGGTGAACCGGTCGGCACCTTCAAGTGGGCTAGCCAGACCGAAGGAACGTCCATTTGGCCAACGGTCATTCCGGTGATTGCTGTTCTGAGCGTTGCTCTTGCCGCACTTGCATTCGGAATCGCGTGGCGCATCGGACAGCTGACAAGCTCCCTTCAAGCCAGTGAGCAGCAGAACCGGTTTCTTGCCTTGCATGACACGTTGACCGGGCTTGGGAACAGGCTGCAGTTCAACCGATCGCTCGAAGCGTCCGTCGAGGCCTTACCGGATCAACCCTTTGCCGTTGTCCATTGTGACCTCGACAAGTTCAAGGCGGTCAACGACACCTTCGGTCATGCCGCGGGTGACAAGGTCATCAGAACCATTGCAGAGCGTCTGCAGGACATCATTGCAGAACGTGGACTTGCCTGCCGCATCGGCGGAGACGAGTTCATGTTGCTCTACAAGGGAACGCTCACTCGCGCTGAGTTGACGCGTTGTGCGAAGGCAATGATCAGGGCTGGAAATGAGCCGATTTCCCTGGACGCCACAACATCTGCTCAGATCGGCATGAGTGTTGGGATTGCGATTGCGCCTGAAGATGGCGCGACATTTGAGCAGCTCGTCGCAAGGTCCGATGCCGCACTTTATCATTCCAAGAAACTGGGACGCGGCAGATACTCGTTCTTTGAAGAAACTTTCCTCAAGGAAGAAGAGACCAGTCAAGCGACAGGTCAGGAGCGTGCACGCCGTCAGGTTCGGCGATCCGGAACCGGCCCGGCGGCGTGAAGACCGCCGGGACTTCTCTTTTCAAAACTATGACAGAACGCGATCAGCCCCGGAGCTGTTCTGTCGGCTCACGCATGGTGACCAACTCTTCCGCTGCGGTTGGATGTACGGCAATAGTCCGATCGAAATCAGCCTTTGTCGCCCCCATTTGCAGTGTAACGCCGAGAATCTGAGCCAGTTCTCCAGCGTCCGGTCCAACCACATGCACTCCCAACACTTTCTGTGTCTTTGCATCGACGATCATCTTCATGAGCATCTTCTCGTCGCGCCCGGACAAAGTGTGCTTCATCGGCCGGAAACTGGATTTGTAGATATCAAGATCTGGCGTTTTCTCGAGCGCCTGTTCCTGTGTCAGTCCAACGGTTCCCATTTCGGGTTGGGAGAACACGGCTGTCGCGATCAGGCTGTGGTCGACCGTCCAGGCATTGCCGCCGAAAACGGTGTCTGCAAAAGCATGACCTTCCCGGATAGCGACCGGCGTCAGGTTGGCCCGGTTGGTAACGTCGCCGACAGCGTAAATCGACGGGACGCTTGTCTGCGAGTCATCACTCACTTTGATGGCGCCGATCTTGTCCATTTCAACGCCAGCCTTTTCAAGGCCGAGGTCGCTGGTGTGCGGACGACGTCCGATTGCAAACATGATCTGACCGGCCTGGAGGCTGCGCCCGCCCTTGGTTTCGCCGACCAGCGAGCCGTCAGCCTGTTTTTCGATCTTGGAAAAGGTGTCATTCAAAATGACGTTGATACCTTTCTTTTCCATCTCTTCACGAACAGTCGTTCTCAAGTCACGATCAAATCCACGAAGGATCTCCTCACCGCGGTAGATCAATGTGGTGTCGACACCAAGACCATTGAAAATGCCGGCAAATTCGACCGCAATATAGCCACCACCCGCAACCACGATCTGGTCCGGCAATTCACTCAGGTGAAAGGCTTCATTGGACGTGATGACATGTTCCACACCCGGAAGGCTGGTATCAACATTGGGTGATGCCCCAACGGCGATCAGAATATACTTGGCCGTGATGGTCTGACCGGTTGAGAGCAGACGAACCGTGTGAGCATCTTCGACAACCGCGCGGCTGTCGTGTATGTCCACATCGGTTCTTTCCAGATTGCGCCGATAAATGCCTTCAAGCCGGGAAATTTCCTGGTCCTTCGCGGCAATCAATTTGGTCCAGTCAAAACTGCGCTCGCCAACCGACCAACCGAAGCCTTCCGCGTCTTCAAACTCCTCAGAGAACTTCGAGGCATAGACAAAGAGTTTCTTCGGGACACAGCCGCGGATAACGCATGTGCCGCCGTAGCGATACTCTTCTGCGATCCCGACACGGGCACCATGGGTCGCCGCGATGCGCGCCGCGCGCACACCGCCGGATCCGCCCCCGATGACAAACAGATCGTAGTTGTATTCAGTCATCACAGCCTCTTCATTCTCAGCCTTGTCGGCTTTTGCTCTTTTGTTTCATTCGGTGCGCAGATAAGCGGTCGGATTTTTCAAACAAGCCCCGGCGCAGAAACGGACAAATGCCAACGAAGAGAGTTGCCCGCAAACCCAAACGATTTGGGCCGCGTTCGCGGCCCTTCACGTCAGCCAGAAGGCAGACGTCAAATCATCGTGTAGTTCATGTGTCCGCTCGATGCCGGCCGGCACTCGAGGGCACACGGGCTCACTGAGCGCTGTCGATACGCTCGAGCTCTTGCTGGACCAGTGTCACCATTTCGGTGGACAGAGCGTCCTGCCATTCGCGAGCAGAAGCAACCGACTTGGACGTGACAACCGGGATCGAACGGGTCAGTTTCTGTCCAAGATCAGTGCTGTAGAATTCAGCAAGCTGATTGAGTTCTTCTTCCGTGAAGCTCTCGGCCCACAGCGTATAAACTCTCTCGTTCAACAGAGCGCGTTTTGGTGCCAGTTGCAGTGCGATCTTCTGGGTAACGTCGATGACGTCCTCTGCACGCGTCGGCTGCGCCTGAATGAAGGCAGTTCGGGTCTGCTCCGCCAGCAACGGCAGGATGTCATCAAACGGCTCCAGCATCCTGGTGGCGATTGTCACCTTTTTTGCCGCTGCCAGATGGCTCTCTGACGGACCATCCTGTGCAAGCGCGGCCGTCGACAGGCAACCGGTAGCCATCATGACTGCGCCCAGAACAGCTGCCCGCGGGAATGATTTGATTAGCTTCATTTTTTTACTCCTAGGCGGCTTCCTCATGAGCCTGGAAAGCCATTTCCATACTACTTAGATGGGCAAGACGGTCTTTACCCCATCTGTGCCTGCCACGTAAGCCTTTGTTGCAAGATCGATGAAAAGACCATGTTCGACCACGCCTGGTATGGCAACCAGGCGCGTGGCGAGAGCCTTCACATCGGAGATTTTTTCAAGGTGCGCATCTAGGATAAAATGGCCTCCGTCGGTCACGAAAGGTTGTGAAGCACCTCCTCGCAGCACCAATACGTCCGGAAGTCCCAGATCACTCAGCACCGTGACAATTGCCCGCCGCGTTGCTTCCAGTCCAAACGGGACCACTTCTATCGGCAACGGAAAACGCCCAAGTGCGTCAACTTCCTTGCTGCCATCGGCTATCACAATCATGCGCTCGGACGCTGCCGCCACGATTTTCTCACGCAGCAATGCGCCTCCCCCGCCCTTGATCAGCGCGAGTTCCGGATCGAATTCATCAGCACCGTCAACGGTCAGATCGAGCTGAGGCATTTCATCCAGAGTGGTCAGTTTGATGCCCAGCTCGGTTGCAAGATCTCGCGTGCGTTCGGACGTGGGGACACCGACAATGTTGAGGCCGCCAGCCACACGCTTTGCAAGCGCTTGAACAAAAAACTCTGCCGTTGAGCCCGTTCCAATGCCAAGCCGCATTCCATCGGTAACGTCTTCTGCCGCGCGTTCGGCAGCTTCCTGTTTAAACTGATCGCTCATTACCTGTTCCTCCGGTCAACGCCCGTTGCGGTGCATGTCGACCGGCCGTCTCTTTTCTGGCCGCCGGGTGCTTAACATGGCCAGCCTCCGCCGGTCCAGTGACATTCCCCTTTTCAAAGGGAAACTGCCGCCGACCACGAACAGTTCCGTATGGTTAATTTGTTAACCATCATTTTAGACCGACACTCGATAATACTTGAAATTATTCAGTGTTCGGGAAGCACAGAATCAGATGAACATCTTTCGACTGAAACCGCGACGCGATCAGGACAATATTGCTTTGTCGGACGACTTAGCTCGCGATGAGACCACTGAAATTGAACTTTCGGCTGAAAAAAATGATCCTTCTCACGCCGACCAGATGGGTTTTGTGCTCGACAGCCTTGAGGACGATCTACAAGTCGCAGCCAAGTCGATCGATTCATCAGCACAAAAGGTGCAGAGCCGCCTCGACAGCCAGATGGAAACGCTCGCGACAATTCGCAGCGGCAGTCAGTCACTCGCCGACCAATCAGCAATTGCCGAGGAAAACGCCACCGGGCTTGCAGCTTCCATCGAAGAGCTGACGGCATCCAGCGGAGAAATCGGCAACCAGGTCGGCGTGTCCAATGAGCTTGCCAATGAAGCCCGGGATGTTGCCGACGAAGTCAATCAAGGCGTTATGGATCTGAAGCAGGCGATTGATGACATTGCGAATGTTGTCAGCCTGATCTCGGACATCGCCAAGCAAACCAACCTTCTGGCTCTCAATGCGACGATTGAGGCTGCCCGGGCCGGTGAAGCAGGAAAAGGCTTCTCCGTTGTGGCAAGCGAGGTCAAAGCCCTGTCGGTTGAAACACAATCGGCGACCGAACAGATCGTTGCCAATATCGATCGGCTCAATCAGTCTGCAGAGCAAAGCTTGGGGTCTGTCGGACAGATCATCGACGTGATCGGCAAAATTCGTCCGAGCTTTGCAGCCGTTGAGGAAGCCGTTCAGACCCAGATCGAAACAACAAACGTTATCGGTGGTCAGGCGCACAAGACCGCCGACTTTGTGCAGGAAGTCGTCCACACGGCCCAATCCATCACCAATTCCGCAGCGAAGGCAGAGGAAGGTGGTACGCTGGCGCGCGAAACCGGCGTTGAGATGAGTGCTGCAACCCGTTCTCTGCAATCTCGTTTCACAATGATGATCCGTCAAACCGGGATGGGTGACCGCCGACAATCCGACCGATTGCCCGTCAAGATTTCGGGTACGGTATCAAGTGGCTCAAAGAACGTCCGTATCGAAACGCTTGATATTTCCGAAGGTGGTTTGCTGTTCAAGCCGGATGAAAATAGCAATTTCTCCAAAGGCTTCACGCTACACTTGGACCTGAATGGCATTGGCCAGACCGAAATGAAAATTGTCGCGGTTTCGGAAAGCGGCTGTCATTGCGCATTCAGTGATCCAAATGACGCATTCAAGGCTGGTTTGAAGCGAAAGATCGCGGCCATACACGAAAGTCATGCAGCCGAAGTCGAACGCGCACAATCCGGTGCTGCAAGGATCGCCGCCGCAATGGAAAATCTGCTTGCTGCGCGCACACTTACTCAAGACGATCTTTTTGACACGGTCTACAAACCGATTGCCGGAACCAATCCGCAACAGGTCTCGACACGCGCGCTCGCCAAACTGGAAGACATATTGCCCGAGATCCAGGAAGACATTCTTGAAAACTGTAAAGGACTGGCCTTTTGCGCCACCGTTGACCGGAATGGCTACCTGCCGGTTCACAACCTTGTCTATTCGAAACCCCAAAACCCGGATGATCCCGTCTGGAACGCGGCCAACTGCAGAAACAAACGCATTTTCGACGATCGTGCCGGTCTGAGCGCTGCGCGCAACACCCGCCCTTTCCTGATCCAGTCCTACGCAAGGGACATGGGTGGCGGCAACATCGTCTGGATGAAAGAAGTCGATGCTCCCATTATCGTGCAAGGTCGACATTGGGGCGGTTTCCGCACTGCCTACAAGCTCTGACACCAATGAGCCCCAAAACGATGTCTCCCATGCCGGTTGATTGGCTTGCAGCATACATGCGAAGCCGTTAGGCATTGGCGTTCTGTAACTCAGCTGAGGGTCTCATGTCTGTTCTGGTGTTTGATTTGGATGGCACACTGGTGTCTTCCATGGAAGATCTTGTTGTCACGCTCAATGTTGTCATGACAGCTGCCGGACATTCAGCCATTCCCCAGGACGATGTCGCACATATGGTTGGTATGGGCGCAAAGGTGCTGATCCAACGGGGTCTGGAGTTTAATGGCGTTGACTGGACGGACGCAGACATCGAACCGCTCTTCGAACACTTCCTGGAACACTATGCGGCGAATATCGCTGTGCACACGCGGCCCTTCGATGGTGTCGTTACCGCACTTGAGGCCTTTCGGAAGGACGGATGGAAGCTGGCAGTCTGCACCAACAAGGCAGAGCGCCTGACGCTGCCGCTGCTGACAGAGCTGGATCTGTCGCAATATTTCGATGCTGTTGTCGGCGGCGACACCTTTTCCGTTTCAAAGCCGGATGCTGAACCGGTCCACGGTGCAATCAGCAGAGCTGGCGGTACGGTGACCGGCTCGATCATGATCGGAGACAGCGTTACCGACATCAATGCAGCCCGCAATGCCGGTATTCCGGTCATTGCCGTTGATTTCGGCTACACGCCTGTCCCTGTCGAGCAGCTCGGACCCGACAGGATCATTTCCCATTTTGACGAATTGGCGGGCGCTGTTGCGGCCTTGGCCGACACGCCGCCTAGAACGTCCTGATCGCCTCACCTAGCGTTGCTCTGATTTCTTCGCCCCGTTCTTTCAGGGCGGCTATTTCCGTGTCGACCGCCTCGATGCGGGTCTCCGACTCGGCAAGCTTGCGGGCCGTGCGCTTATAAAGATCAGCACCTGTCTGAACGGCAGACAAGTTGGCACGAAGCCGGTCCTGATCTGAGGTCTCTTCGTCCTTGCGCGCGCGCAGCAGACTGATCTGTCGCTCGACCTGGGTGATCTCGGACTGCAGCTTCGCCAGTTCCCTCAATTTGGTTGCTGTCTGCCTTTCAGGGGCACGTGATGCAAGACTGACAAGGGTTTGAGCATCGGTCGTGATCAGCGAATATGTTTCTGAAAGCGTGCGTTGTTCCAATACGGCTGCAGTTTGGGTAGCTCCTTCCAGAACTTCGATCTTTAGCCGATTGTGAGTGGCGGTATCGTCCATATGTTCAGATGAAGAGAACTCCCAGCCCGGCCGTCTGGGGTGTTCGATGACAACCGTGCGCGCATCATCAGGCGCACCTTTGATCACATAGCGCGTTTCAGCCTGCTGGAGCACAGATGCCGTTAGCAGACCGTTTGCTACCTTGATTGTCGTGATCTGATTGTCGGATTTGGCCGACTGCGCAATTCTGACCTTTTTGTCGGTCGCAAAGCTCGCCATACGGCTCTCACCAGACGGCATGCCATTGATCTGGGCATCGCCGACATATCCTTCGCTTTCGTCATAGACTGTCAAGATGCCCCTGGGCAGACTTGTGTCGGTTTCGTTCTTGATCAAGATTGCGGCAACTGGATGCGGCAATCCGCTTTCGGGCCGAAAAACGGAGACAGTTTCTGCGGATACGACCTTGTCAACAATCGGAGCTGATAGTGTTTCACCGCTCTCAAGGCTCACAGGCCACGGCAGCGTGAAAGAGGCAGTCACAGCACCTTCACTTGCCTCGCCAACATTGGCGTTGGCCATCTTGCGCGCCATGGGTGCCGGTGCAGGAGCTGCCGCCGACAATGCGGC
The DNA here is from genome assembly GCF_009363435.1 of Labrenzia sp. THAF82. Classification (GTDB taxonomy): domain Bacteria; phylum Pseudomonadota; class Alphaproteobacteria; order Rhizobiales; family Stappiaceae; genus Roseibium; species Roseibium porphyridii. Next base: position 4,245,234 of record NZ_CP045354.1, read on the forward strand.
AATCCTTGAGCGACCGTCAAACATGGCCTCATTTTCCGCCACTTCAAATCTTGGTTCAGCGCCGGTGTCCGCCGGTGGAACATATCCAGCAGAAACGTCGATCGGAACTTCACGTCGCTGTTTCCAATATAGATCATGCAAACGCTGTTTGAGAGTGACCGGTGCACCTGAAGACAAGGTGACCGTGACATCCTGCCAATCCTCACCACTGGCGTTCTCCAAAACCGCCCAGGCTTGCAGGCGGGCCGTGTCGTCAGCAAGCGTTACAACGCGGTAGGCCGTTTTCCAAATGGGGGTTGGCACCACATAGGAAACCGCGACTTCGCGAGCCCCCTCACCCGCAACTTTCAGCGCGACAGCGCGTGCGCCGTCGGACTTGCCTCTGCCAACGGCTCCGAGTGCCTTGGCAACTTTCTGCTGTATGTCTTCGTCTAGGAACTGAATTTCCGTGTCGGCTGTCAGATCGACACTTTTGATGCCGCCTGTGCTCAAGACAGAAACGACATTGCGCTGCCCGCTGTCTCCTTCGTCCCTTGTGGAAACGCCCAATACCAATCCTTCAACACTGGACCCCGCCTTTTCGATGAGCACATTGGTCCCTTGCAGGGCGGCCAACAAACGGGCCGGAGACTGAAGGTCATCAACCGAAAAGGGAAGGTTTTTAAACGTCTCCGCCAGAGGATTGGGCCCCGGTAACGTGATGCCTTCCACGACTCCCTTCTCATCAAAAACAACAATACTCTTCAGAACATCGTTCACCTGATCGAGCGGCACCGTCATGTTGATCAGACCTGTGCTATCGATATCCGCCTTGCGAACGACTTCCGCCAGGCCACCGGAAGACAGTGTTATGCTGGTAATCGGACCGTTTTCTGCACTAAGGACAACACCTGGAATAGCAATAAAAAAAGCGACAGTTGAAGTAAGTCGAGACAACATGATTGAAAAACTCCGGTCAGACGGCAAGAGGCAAAATCGATAGGCAGACAATACGGCCATTGTGGGAAATCCATGTGCCGCAGGTCACCAAATGACACTTACCAAAGCTTGAGTAGCTTCAAGGACGAAGTTCGGTTCAAACACGAGATTTCAAGCTGATCATTCAACGGAAAGATCCTGAAATATCCCAGAAGGGTCATGGTTCACTCGCAACACTGACGACCGATCCTCCTTTTGGGTTACTGTCATATCTGACAATACCACAGAGCAATCAGATGCCGTTTTCCATCTTCGATCAGGCAAATTCTGTCAGAAAATCAACCATGACGGGCAATTTAAGCCAATTCTTCAAGCTTTAAATCGCCGGTACATGGCAAATCTTCAAATGAAAAATTTCAATAATGCTGTTCGTTGCTATTTCTTTTAAACAAGTCCTTTGGATTAACTATGGCCGAAACAGACGAAACAGCAGTACCTGCGGGCACTCAACTTTCGGATTGCTGCCAGGTGCTGGACGCCAAATTAAACAACTTTATCGCAAACCAGCGCCGCGAAGGTTACGCGTCGGCCGATTTGCCGGAACTGGTTTTTGACCAATTCGGAGACACTTTGGTGAACAAGCCGCATCTGGCGAGCATCGAAGATGAACTGATCCAGGAGTTTCACAATCCCAAAAAGGGAGCTTCCGGTCGAAAGTGTGAGCTTGATGTCAAGAATTCAAAATACAATGGCGCAAAAGGCACTGTTACGCTTCTGTCGCCGGTTATCAATTGCAACGGGATCGTAATCGGCATCGACAAGGTTGGGCACTTCTTTCAACTCGGATACACCATTTATAGCCGCCTGAATGGGTCAACCAGCGGCGTCGTTTTTGATCACGTTGCAGACGGGGCCGTGAAGGTCTTCAACAACTGGCTGCATTCGCGCACGGGCAAAAGATACAAGGATCCGAGGGGGCACTTTGCGAAGGCAATTCTGACGGCGAAATATCCAAACGCGTTCAAGTTCACTCAGAAGGGCTACAATCAGAACTCCGAGATGAACAGCTTCGGCGCAGCAAACACTGGTGTCTATTCGCAGGCAGATATTTGCGCCAACAATGCGGGAGCCCAGTTTTACAAGGACCTAGAAAAAAGCGTTCCCGGCCAACGCTTCAGCTTCAGCAAATTCGTCACCAAAGACTGGAGCGAAAGATACAATCCCAGCCTCTACACTCAAGAACTTGCCGCAACCGTCTGGCCGAATATCCTCGTCATGCGCAACTGGAAAATGACGCTCTATGATCAGGGGAAAGTGAAATCACAGCTCGTTGAAAATTGTCAGTTTTCCGGAACCGGTACCAGATTCAAAGTTTCTGTCGGTCCCGCTGCCAAAGCCATGGCGAGTGGCTCTTTCGATCTCTCAACCCGCAGAGATTCAAAAGTTGCCAGACAGACCGGCCTGGTGAATGGCATCACGCTCAAGGGAAACATTCAGTTTCAGGGTGAAATGCGCCAGTTCCTGCTCAACTCCATCACGGAAAACAAAATCGAGGGTACTTGGGGACACGGCGCTAACTCGGCCAATGGCGGCGCATGTACAATCGAAACATAGCATTGCGGCGCTGGCCGTGTATCTCTCGGATTTCAAGAAAACTGGGCATAATTTCTTAATCAAATCGTTAAGAAAGACCGCGACTGTAAGCGATCTGTTAAGTTGAAACTTACAGGAAGAACGACTCAGTCACCGGTAGAGCTGAGTGATTGGCGAAATGCCTTTCACAGTCACCGGCCAAGAACCGGCATCACATGTTCATAACCTTCCTCAAATCCACCACGCTGGCGACATGCCTGATAGCGACGCTCGCAATTGTGTTTCCCGCTGAAGCCCGTCAACAGACCGACGCAACTTCAATGGACAAGACGCATGCCGACGCGCTTCGTGAGATCTTGCCCATTTGGCCAAACCGCTCACAGTCTGAAACACCCTTAAGATTTGCGCAAAGCGAAGAACTAAAGCGGCAAAAAGAGCTGCTTGAGCTGCAGCGTCAATGGATACAGCAGGAACGGCGGCGCCTCGAACAACAACGAGCCAACCAGAGAGCACGCGAGCAAAGCCTGCAACAGCGTGAGCTTCAACAGCGTCAAAGGCAAGGCCGGGCCGCGCAGAACCGTCAAAGCTACCAGCGCCAGCAATACCGCTCTCAACAATACCGCCGCGTCCGCAACCGCCCCCAACAGTATCGCCGGCAACAATTCCAGAACCAGGGATTTGTGAGGCAGTGACAGTCGTATGTTTTCGATCTGTTTCCAATTGGCGTTTACAAGCGCAATAACTTGCGGACAACTTTAACAGGCGTCTGAGCTGTCATTGCAGGTATCGCGAAAGAAAACTACTCTTCGAACTAAATAGAGCACCTGCCCACGATCTTGTTGATCGATGTAGTTTGATGTGTGAATTGGTGTTGCTTCGAAAGCGACTACTAACTCGACGATAAGTCGAAGGACTTTGGCTGCCCAGCGTCAAGCGGCGCTCAGCCACTGCGTGAGTTAGCCTGTCCGGGTTCGGAAGGAATGAGCGGCAAAATGAGCGATTTGAAAGACGGTTCGCAGCCGCACAATGAGTATTTAGACGTGACCTATGGTCAAAAAGCGTTCACCGAATATCCCTTTGTGATGACAGCTCATTTGTGGGAAAAGTGCGGTCTGCGCCCGGGCACCAAATTGCTCGACCTTGGGTGCGGGCGCGGCGAATTTCTCAAAGGTTTTATGGCTAAGGGAGCTTCGGGTTACGGCTTCGACCAATCTGACTTGGCAAAGCAGCAGTGTCCTGAGGCTGACATTCGTGTGGGCGATTTAGAAGCGGCCCTGCCTTATGAAGACAACTATTTTGACGTTATTTACAGTAAGTCGGTTGTTGAACATTTTTATTATCCGGAAAAAATCCTCGCGGAAGCCCATCGGATACTGAAACCCGGTGGAACGATCATCACGATGACCCCCGACTGGAAATACAATGTTATCGATTTCCATAGTGATTTCACTCATCGCACCGCATTTACGATCAAGGCGATAGAAGACATCCACAAAATTACTGGTTTCAAGAACGTCGCTGGCGACAGATTCATTCAGCTACCTGTCTATTGGAAGCATCCTTGGACTGGCGCTTTGATTTGGTTGGCGCGAAATTTTACACCAGATTTCATGAAACCCAAAAACAAGTTCATTCGCTTCTCAAAAGAAGTAATGCTTATTTGTACGGCAACTAAATAGTCTTATTGGCTACAATAAATTTTGGGTGAATTTGTCCGGTGCAAGATCTCACCAGGCGCTAAAACCGCCATCAACATTGACTATCTGCCCGGTCATGTATCGTGAGTTGTCTGAAACAAGAAATGTCATGGCGTCAGCAATTTCTTCAGGTTCCGCCATCCGATCGAGCATGATCAGCTTACCCACCCTGCATTGAAATTCTACTGAGTGATCATTGAATACAGCGCCAGGAGCAATCGTATTGACCGTGCAGTCCCGTTTAGCCCAATAACCGGCCAGCCAGACTGTTAGTCCGTGAATTCCGGCCTTTGTCGCAGAATAGGCGCTGAAGGACTTGAAGGGCATCCCTTCATATATGTCATGGTGTGGCCCATTCAGGGCATACATCGACGCCACATTGATAAGTTTGGCTGGATACCTACCCACAATGTCGACGTCCATCTGGCGCGCGACGAGGAAAGCCCCCGTCAGATTGACCTTCAGCGTCTTTTCCCAAGTTTCTAATTTGGTGTTAGCGAAATCTGGAAAAGGCTCCCCTCTCCCCATCAACAACTCACCTGTAACGGCCGCATTGTTGATGACAACATTTGGAAATAAATTTTTCGTCGCCAGTGACTTGAATACTCCTGCGACTTGTTCCTCGCTGCCGACATCCAGTTCAATACAGTGAAAACAGTCGTGATCGCCATACCGATCCATCAAGCCATCATAACGCTCACCTGGTAGTTCCGAGGCAATAACTTCCATGCCGTTTTTCAGAAATTTCTCGATGTAGACTGTACCAAGAACGCCCCCAGAGCCCGTGAGAAAGACTGTTTTCTTGTCAGCCATTTGAGTTTTCCTTCATCAGCAGCTCAACCAGCTTAAAATCAAATTCAGAATCAATATCCACACAGCGTTCTGGGGGCATCTCATACGGGATTACGCGACCTTCAAAAAGTGATGATGCAGACCGCAAATAGGCAGGTGAAACGACATAGGTCGAGGCAGCGTGTTCGTAAACCAATGGAGCTTGTTGTCGCGCTACTATTTTTTCTGCCAACGGTTTGGACACTTGAAGTGAGCCGTCCGTATCGAGTTCGAGCAGATTAAAATAGGGGTTCTTTCGAGCAACACAGCAGGACATTACCATATCAGGCATTTCCCGAAAAAACAGCTCTAACGCGCTATCAATATCCTTTTGTATACGTAGCGGAGACGTACAGTCCAAGTCGACAAATGCATCGGTTGAACCGATCAGATCTTCCGATTTTTTGAGAGCATCCTGCCAGACATTCCATTTCGAAGCACCGTCAGTTGCAAGATGCGTGGGACGGAGTCCAATTTCCAATGCACCTCTTCCAACTGCGTATTCGTAGAGCTCTCGATCATCCGTTGAAACTGCAACTTGTTCGACATTTTTGTTTCGCAGGAGTTGTTCCAGGGACCAGTCGATCAGTGGTTTCCCGCAAAGTACGCGAACATTTTTTCCAGGCACGCCTTTGGAGCCTTTTCGCGCGCCGATATGGCCAAGTATCATGTCAGATTCGCCTCTATTTGGCCGACGAACCGCCGGTGTTCCCACGCATCGACTATCGCATCGCAAGAACCTCGAACAAGGTCCATCCGTGGAATCTGCTTAGAGAAAGGCCTGTCCTGTCCTTCAGCCAAACCAATGAAATCTTTCATTAAATTGAGAAAAAGAGAGTTTCTTTCCTTCGGTAATGTTTTTGTGTCCTTCGGACCAATGCCAGAAACAACAACCGTGTTCGTCTCAAAATCGTATTCCAAGCTCTCATGCAGCCCTTCGCAATTTCCACGTCTGACAAGATGCGGAGCAAGGTAGTCCATTTGAATTGTACATAGCCCCACCTTTTTGCCTTGCGCCGAAATAGAAGACGCAACATCCACCCCCTTAAAGGTTGGATGCTCAAGACAAGCAACGCTGGTCACACTAAGCTCAGGGTCCAGAATACAAGCCATATCGATTTCGTGACACAGGTCCAATAGTACCCCACCACCCTCGGGATCGGAGGCATAGCTTTCCGAAAAACACCACTCACTGCGCCACTGATTGACATCATGGCCGATTGTAAAAGTGGACCGAAAGGGGTTCGACAGTTTGAATTCCGCCAGCTTTTGAACAATTGGATGGTATCGCATCATGAAACCGACTACGGACCGCCGCTGCAGTTCCTCCGGAATGGAAAAAATCTGGTCTAGTTGATCCCTTGTGTATGCCAGGGGCTTCTCGATGTAGAGAGGCACATCATATTCAGCGCATCGCGATATGAGTTCGAAGCGGATGCGTGTTCCTGTTGCTATCACCACCGCCACGCGACTTTTCTTTTGCTTCAGCATCGCATCAAACATAAGGCTATCAAATCGACGCCAAGGGAGCAGCTCTGCTTGCTTACCAAGCGCCTTTAGGTTGTCGAAGTGCCTTTTGCCGATGGATCCCGCACCGACGACGACATAGGTAAATTCCATTGTCTTTTCCCAATTCGATTCGGTCCTGGGCAGAATCGATGCTTCACATACGGATCATTTCATCAATGAAGTATGGTTCGAAGCTATCCATTCGGTCGTGCCACAGATTTTTTCGTCAAAATGCATATCTGAAGCACTTCACTCCGACTGTTAAAGTTAGTGGCGAACTAATACTGGCAGCAATAAAACACCCTTCCTCCAAGAAAACTGCGGATAGACGAGTGAAACCTGCTCGAAATCTGTTTTTGTTTTTCCTGCACTGATAAGCTTCTACCGGTAATCAGTGTTTCGTAAAAAATACGGACAAGTCTCCTACATGGCTTTAAAAACAGCTTCAAATCCGGCGCTTGAAAAGCTGCAGCGAGCTTTGGTCCTCCAAAAAGCTGGCGACTTTGAAAAGGCGCAGCGCCTGTACAAACAAGTTTTGAAAAAAGCGCCCAATCATCCTGATGCAAATCATCTTCTTGGTGTGACTTACCGGCAGCTCGGCGATCCCATGATGGCGATCAAACAGATCCAGAAAGCAATCAATATTGCCAACGATCGAGCGCCGTTTTATGCCAATCTGGCACGCGCAATGTCAGACATACCCAATGCGGACAATGAGAGTATACTGGCATTGACCAGACGAGCACTGGATCTTGATCCCTCGCTTATTGACGCCTGGAACCTGCATGCAATCAGTCTTTCCAAATGCGATATGGAAGACGAAGCCGAACTCATCTTTCAGCGCCTTATTCAACGCTACCCGAACCATCCCGACGGTTATCGGAACTACGGTGTCATGTTGCGGGAGGCTAAGCAGCACGAAAAAGCTATCACGTTTTTTTCCAAGTGCATCTTGATGGACCCGAATGGCTCGGAAGCCTACGTGTTGTTAGCCAAGTCCCTGCAAGACAACGGAGACTTTGACAAAGCACGCGATTTTCTGGAAAGAGCGCTGAAACGCTTTCCTGAAAACGATGACTTGCACCACGAATTTGCGAAATCATGCTTTCGCGATGGGAACGCGATTGACGGCCTTGAATCGGCTGAATTTGCTTCTACAGTCGCCCCAAGGAATCCAGATCGACAAGTTACACTCGGTGTTTGTCTGCTGGCGCATACACGCCACGAAGATGCAATTGATGCATTCAAAAAAAGCATAGACTTGGTTGGTGGAAATCACCCGACAGCAGAATGGAACCTGAGTTTGGCCTATCTTGGTGCCGGCAATTTGACCAAAGGCTGGGAGCACCATAGGGCTCGTTTTTCGGCAGACAATCTCCCAGTGATCTGTCGCAAATTCAATAAACCAGCGTGGGATGGCGAAAGCCTCAAAGGCAAAACGATCCTCGTACACGCTGACCAGGGTGTTGGCGATGCTTTGCGAGCCTCCACACTCTTTTCGGAAGTCATTGCTGAAGCAGACAAGGTTATCATCGAAGGATCTCAGAAACTCCTGGAACCCTTTGCTTACAGCTTTCCAGAAGCAGTCGTTCGATTGGCAAGCTTTGAAGCCGATACAATGGAAGCCACTATTGACGACTATGACTGTCACACGGCGATGGCGGATCTACAGTGCTTCCTTCGACCGACGGTTGAGTCCTTTAAAAAAGCAAGGTTTCCATGCCTCAAAGCGCGCCCTGAACGTGTTCAAGAGTTGTATGGTCGTTTGCCGGAAGCGGACGAAAAGCCGATCATTGGGATTTCTTGGCGGTCACGGAACCTGGGCTCAGCCAGAGTGCGCAACTACTTTTCGGTCATCGATTTTGCGCCCATCCTGGAGACTGATGAGTGCATTTTTCTAAATCTCCAATACGCCAGTCTGGACAAGGAAATCCGATACCTGGAGCACAAAGCCAACCGAGACCAGTTTTTTCACTTTCGTGACGTTGATCAGTTCAACAATCTTTTGGACGCTGGAGCTATGACCGAGCTTTGCGATCTCGTTGTAACAGCCCCCACCAGCGTGTCGGATATGGCAGCGCTCCACAATGTGCCTTGCTGGAGCTTTGGAGACCCACAAGCCCATTTCAAACTCGGACAAGAAGTTTCTCCTTGGTACCCATCGATGAATCACACGGCGATAACGCCGGACCAAACTGTAGTGGACCTGGTACCGGAGATTATCGACCGATTGGAAACTTGGAAAAAGAACTTCTCACCCGAACCGCGGCTGAAGCGCATTGGATTGTGAGGGTGAGGATGCTCAGCCTAATAAGCTGCTACTTCTACCATGAGCCTTTTTTCGCGCCAGATCATTGCACACATGCAACTTTGCCCGTCCGGCAGCACTAAAGGATTAAATGTATGCGCATTGCCAATCGTGAAATAGGCCCGGACCAGCCACCGCTCGTGATTGCCGAAATCGGGATCAATCATGGTGGAAGCCTTGATGTCGCAAAGTCCATGGTCGCAGCAGCAGCACGCAGCGGCTGCGAGATGATCAAACATCAAACCCATTTCGTAGAAGACGAAATGACAGATGAGGCAAAGTCAATCTTTCCGCCCAACGCGGATGTCTCGATCTATGATGTCATGCGCAAGTGCGCTTTGCTGCCTGAAGCTGAAAAGGAACTCAAGCAGTTCACCGAAGACCTTGGACTGATATATATCTCCACACCGTTTTCTCGTGCTGCTGCAGACTTTCTTGCCTCAATCGACGTTCCCGGCTTCAAGATCGGAAGCGGTGAATGCGATCACCTGCCCCTAATCAGGCATATTGCACGTTTCGGTAAACCAATCATCATGTCAACTGGAATGCAGACGCTTGAGAGCATACGCCCATCGGTCGAAGTATTGGAAAAATCGGGTAATTCATACGCCCTCTTAGAATGCACAAACCTTTACCCCTCACCTCCTGAAATCGTTTCGTTGCAAGGCGTTCGTGAACTAAGAGCTGCGTTTCCTAAGGCTGTAATAGGTTTTTCAGACCATAGCATCGGTCCGGAAATGGCTCTTGCGTCCGTTGCACTTGGCGCATGTATCTTGGAACGACACTTCACAGACACCAGGTATCGGAAAGGTCCAGACATTTCATGCTCCATGGACCCTTCTGAGCTGCGTCACCTAATTGATCGTTCTCGCGAAATCCATGTCGCACTCCACAATAGAAAGCAAAGAACCAAACCGGAAGATGATGTTTACCGGTTTGCCCGCGGTTCTGTGGTTGCTGACCGCGACTTACCGGCAGGCCACATCATCACCGAAGAGGACATTTGGGCGCGGCGCCCTGGCAATGGTGAAATTCCCGTACATGATTTTGACAGAGTGATCGGCAGATCCCTAAGGCGAGCAGCGAAGCAGAACGATCAGTTGCGCTGGGACGATCTAGAAAAGTAAGGCGGAGCTCTGCATGAAACGCAATCTTCTGTTTCTTACTGGTACACGAGCAGATTTTGGAAAGCTTGAACCCCTCGCAGTGGCCGCGAGAGATGCCGGTCACAACGTAACGTTCTTTGTAACCGGTATGCATATGCTGGAACGCTATGGGGCAACTCGAATTGAAGTTGAAAGGGTTCAAGGCGTGCGCAGACAGGAGTATATTAACCAACGCGTTGGCGATGCGCAGGATATTATCTTATCTAAGACAATAATCGGACTTTCTGACTGGCTGCACGAAAACCCCACAGACCTAACCATTATTCACGGAGACAGAATAGAGGCACTGGCCGGAGCGCTTGTGTGCGCCACTAACTATATCAGGTGTGCACATATTGAAGGCGGTGAGGTATCCGGAACAATTGATGAAATCTATCGACACTGCAATACCAAACTCTGCACTTATCACTTTGTGAGTTCGCAAGATGCGCGCGAACGTGTCATTACGCTTGGCGAAGATCCCAAGACCGTTTTCACCATAGGTTCGCCAGAACTGGACATCCACTTACACGGCAATGGCGTTCCTATTGCCGAAGTCAGAAAACGATACGAGATCGAGTTCGCCGACTACGGCATCGCTGTATTTCATCCAGTTACCTCGGAGCGTGACACGATTGGCGCACAAGCACGAAAGCTATTTGAAAACCTGAAAGCGAGTGGTCGGCAATTCGTTGTTATCATGCCTAACAATGATCCAGGTAGCGAAGAGATTTTTCATGAAATTGACAAACTGCCAAGTGAACGTTTTCGCTGCTTACCGAGCATGCGGTTTTCCTATTTCTCCTCACTGATGAAACATGCAAGCGTGATGGTTGGAAATTCCAGCGCCGGAGTTAGAGAAGCTCCTTTTCTAGGACTTCCAAGCCTCAACGTTGGATCCCGGCAGCATCTCAGGTCAAGATCCAACACAATCACAGACGTGACCGCTTTTGATTGCGAAGTAATCAGAGATTTTCTGACTGACAAGTGGGGAAAACGCCTCGATGCGGATCCATCTTTTGGAACCGGAAACGCAGCAACACGCTTTGTCGAAGTTCTTGAAAACGATGAATTTTGGAGAGTTAGTCAGCAGAAATATTTTTTCCAGACTCCTTAAGCCTTAACGCAAGCTTTGAAAATTTTCATATTAACTTGCGTTTAGCAAAAATTGACATCACTTGACTTACCCCAGTCCACAATCTGTCTTGGAACTAGCTGATCTCCGGTACCTTTGAAGAGTACAACTGGCTCCTCAGCTAGATCAGAATTGTTAAGCCGAACCCCAAAATGAACTTTTGAATTCACGGCTTGAAACGGGAAAAAGTTGTTCGGCACAATCGTCTCATTACTATCGCAGTTAAGAGCTTCAAATCCAGCGCGCTCAAATACCTCCACATCAATCCCAGCGACCATGACGTCAACGTGTCGGCAGTTTTCGTCGAAAGCCTTTCGTTTAAGAAATTTGAGAACGAAATCAATTCCCTCAAGCTTACCAAAGTAATCATAAAGGCGCAGAATTCGACCTATCGGTGTTTCATAAGAAGCAGTGACAAGTACGAACGACTCTTCACCGTAAACTCCCTCGAATACTTCGAATACTTGCGAAAAATTATCTATATAACTCTTCTTCAAGAACCAAAAATCTTTACGTGGTAGAAAATCTGAATGTGGAAAACGTTCTTGCAAATTTAACAGATTTTCTTTGGTAGAGATCAATCGAACGGAAAAATCCAAGCTGGGTTCTGTTGACTCTTGCGGTGTCGATTTTCGTGGTTGCCAGTAAAACTGGCTAAAGAGCCCGCATCGATGTTTTACTCTACGGTAGAATGGCAAGAGGCGCTCGATAATTCCGGCTGTAAAATACCCTTCAGGCGCGACACTTTCGAGAAATGATTTCATGAAGGCCTGACCGACAAACGGAAGGCCCTCCATAGGCTTGAACAAAAATAGGCAGCCCGCAGCGTCCGTTTGTTGGCGGTTGTAAAAGAGAAAGGGCCATACACCGATTAATTCATCGTCTTCGAAAGCAGCATAAATATTCAGATGCCTGCCAACTTCATAGAAATGGCGCACCATTTCCGGATGAATTACATAAGAATGCGTTTCCCCGTAGTTGTCACGAACAAAGTCTACAAATCGCGATAGTTCACTCGCAAGGAGCTGCCGATGACTTAGATTGCGTTTCACCCGAGATCGTTTCCTCCCAATATTTGGAGCCGTCAACTATGAATCTGCCACAATGGAAGATCGGTAAACCGCACCCAACTGGTGGTAGTTTATTTTACCGCTTTCTGTTCGCGGGAATTTTTCCAGTCTGTGAAAACTGAAGTCCTTAGTCTGAAATTTCAGTTTTGTTGCGAGAAAACGAGACAAACAAACTGTGTCATGCGCTTTCGAATAGAATACCACGACCTTCTCGTCGCATTCGATACAAACAAATTGACCTGGCCACTCTGCAGCGAGTGATGCTTCGATATCGTCCAGCGAAACGCTATGACCATACAATTTGACCATCCGTTTTTTCCGGCCAGTAACAAAGATAAAACCATCTTCATCCACAAAACCCGTATCTCCAGTCGACAACTCTCCGCACCAGCTATCGTCAAGCACAAGATCATCGGTATTTTCCGCATATCCCATACAGACATTCAGTCCGCGATAGACGATTTCGCCCACGACGTTACTTGAAGACCCGGCGGCTTTTTCGGATTTTATTTCGATTTCACCACCTTTGAGCGGATAGCCCACACTCCGGCTTTTTTCTGGATATTCGTTTAGGCAAAAACAGCTGATTCGGGTCGTAGCTTCAGCCTGACCGTACATAATATAGAATTTCTTAGCTGCTTCCTGACACCAGCCTGAAAAAAAATCACTTAACTCCGGTGACAGTTTCCCCCCAGCTTGAGCAAGTACATGCAAGTACGGCAATTCCTGGTGGTGGATTTTGAGTTTTTTCAACATTTCAAATGTGAAAGGAACACCGTACAGAACTCCGACTTCACCATCACGCATCCTTAGCCAAAAATCCTTTTGCATGATCGAATGAGATGTCAAGTGGATCGTAGATCCAACAGATAAATGGGTATGCAAAACGGACATGCCGAAGGTGTAATTCAACGGTAGTGTCGTGATCGTCGACAGGCTTTCATCAAGGCTAAGACTCTCAGCGATCCCAACAGTATTTATTGATAAATTTTCCCGTGTCTGACGCACTAGTTTTTTGCTTCCTGTCGACCCGGATGTCGTTGCGAGAAGTGCTAGCTGAGGATGCAAATCCAATCTGGCGAACTTGCTTGTGACCCAAAGATCATAATCGTTCAGAGATGCTGCCAGCTTGAAGCCGGTAACATCGATTTTTAGCGTTCGTGGCTTCCAAAGGTAGTATGGCCGATACTCATTAACGTAGTCGACAAGGAATGAGGGTTCGATTTGTGTTCCCAACATGATGGGCACAATGCCGGTGTTCAGGAAAGTGAGGTAACCCACCACACAAGCGACGGTGTTTTCGCAAAAGCAAATCGCGAGCGTTCTGTGATTTTCCAGCTTGTTCGAAAACTCGTCCACCATGCTGACGAGCTCGGCATATCGATAACGGTCGCCATCATCCGTTTGAATCGCGACCTTTTCAGCAAATTGGTCAATGCTGAAAATCATTTCGCCGCCTCATTTGTGCAGGATCCGCTCTGTGCTCACATTGACAAACCTTGGTGCTGAATGTCGGCCTCTTTAATAACCTTCCCTTTTTCTATGCCCTTTGAGAGGGCCATTCCAATATAGGTTTCAATCCTATCCGGCGGAATGCCTGTTCCAGGTCGCTTGAAAACAACATCCTCGCGCTTGAGACTTTCACCAACTTTTAGATCTCGGACTGCAACTGCACTTCGTCTCATTTGAAGCCGTTGCTTGAGTTCGACTTCTGTCAGTTGCCTTTCTGAACTTCCAAGGGCATCAGCTATTCTGCGACAATAGGAGATCATTTGAGAAAACTCGTCAGGCTCGGTTGCCATTTGATTGTCCATGCCGATCTGACTGCTATTGAGCGTGAAGTGTTTTTCGATGACCCTCGCACCTAAAGCTATCGCTGCTACCGCGGCCTCCGGTCCTTTCGTGTGGTCCGAATACCCAACTGTCGCATTGGGAAAGCGTTTCGCCAGCATCGCAACGTTGTTGAGATTGCAAATCTCAGGTGGGCAAGGATAGACGGACACGCAGTGTAGAAGGCATAGGTCATTGTGGCCTGCCTTTTCAAAGACAGCTACAGCTCTTTCAATTTCCTGCATGCTTCCCATACCGGTTGAAAGAATCGTCGTTGCATGTTTGCTGGCAATGTATTCTAAAAAAGGAATGTTGTTCAAATCCATAGACGCAATTTTGATAAATTCGACATCGCACTGTTCAATTAGAAAATCGACTTCATCTATTGAATACGGCGTTGAAGAAAATCCAATTCCGATAGACCTGCAATAACTTGAGATTTCCCTGAGTTCTCCGGAACCCATTGAATACTTTTTAAAGAACCGCTTTGCGATTGGATTTTCTTTGAAATAGGCATCTGCATAAAGGCTTTCTTCCGTCCAGGATTGAAATTTCACGCAATCCGCGCCAATTTCCTTACACTTGAGAACCATCTCCTGTGCCGTCTCGACCTTTCCAAAGTGACTGGTGTTCAATTCGGCGACAATATATGGACTGTTCTCAAAGATGGATCGAGCAGAGGCGTTGTTATTCATGGCAGCAGACGCTTTTCCTTATTGATCAATAACTGGAACGATCATTTCGTTTTTGAGCACGCTCCTTTCCATGAAGGGAAATTGGTCCTCCAATGGCCGACGCACAAACCTTCTTTCCTGGGTCTTGGCAAAAGAGACCTCAAGATAAACTTGTTCGGCCAGACCATCGATCTCTATCAATATGGCTTCAGGTCGTTGAAGCAACCCACCAAGATCCTGTTCCAAGGTGTCAAGGTTCTCGAGTTTGGTATACGCGATGCCAAAGGCAGCGGCGACCGAGGAAAACCTTGGCACTCCAACACCATTTGACTGATCCGTGCCAATTGTCCGCTTGCGGAAAAGTTCCTTTTGACGCCGCTTGATAATTGCATAGCCACCATTGTTGACGACGATGACTTTTACCGGCAGCCCATTGTGGACGATGGTTTGAAGTTCTTGCAGGTTCATCATTATCGAGCCGTCGCCAATGACGGCAACTGTCGGTTTTTCCGTTGCCAGCCACGCACCCATTGTCGCAGGAAGAGCAAATCCCATTGCGCCTTGATAAACTGGATGCACGCATTTCTGCCCCAGAGAAAAGCGCATATTTGTTGGTAGGATTACATCGATGAATCCTGAATCACATATGAAATTCGCCCTCTCGGGCAGCACATTTGACAAAACTCTAGCGAAATTATGCAGGTCAATCGCTGTGTTTTGATTTTCCCACACATCGTAGTCGGCAAACAGTGTTTTCCAGTGTAGGCACTTTTTGAGCCAATCACTGTTCGTTCTGAATTTCTTTGAAGACAAGATATCAAGCATCTGCCCCGGCCGGATATGTATTATCCTATTGAACAGGTCCTTGTTTCGCTCGAACTCCTCGATATTCTCATCCACGACGATAATATCGGCCTTGCGGGCAAATTTGTGCGCATCTGCCCCAACGACGGAAGAAGGCAATCTGGAGCCCAGTACAAGCAGTAGATCTGAGTTTTGGACTGCAAATGCACCAGCTCTGGAACAGCCCATTGCTCCAACTGATCCTATAGAATGACTATTTGCCGTACCGTAGACATCAGTTGCTGATGACGTAAAGGTCACCGGTATATCGTTGCGTTCCGCAAATGCCTTGAGGCTTTCCGCGGCGTTGTCGAGCTTGACACCACCGCCTACCAGGATGACAGGACGCGTTGCGCTCTTGAGGCTCTCCTCAAGAAATGCAAGATCATCCCCGCAAACTTTAGCATTTTGTTCTTCGTCCGGTTCAAACCCTAGCAGAGTATCCGGATCGACACGCATATTCTGAACATCCAGCGGAATATCAATCCAAACGGGACCAGGCCTTCCTTTGTTCGCGAGCGCTGTCGCTTTTTCCAGTTCAAAACGGATAGTGGTGGGGTCACTGACAAAAGCGCAGTGTTTTGTTATCGGGCTTACTAGTTCTACAATATCCGCTTCCTGTTGCCCGTAGGTTCTGATCGGTTCACCGGTATGGCGCCTGGTCTCAGCAAGGGTGTTTTGACCGGAAACGAAATAGCAAGGAATCCCGTCCTGCCAGGCCGTCAGTACGCCGGTAATAGCGTTGGTAGACGCACAACCGGTCGACGTAAGACATACAGCAGGCCGATCAGAAGCTTGAGCATAGGCAACCGTAGCGAAGGCAGCTGCTTGCTCATGGTGCGGACACACAGCTTGCAACGCATCGTTTTTCTCAACAGCATCCGTCAAAAACAAAGCGCCACGGCCGGTGACAAGGAAGACATGCCGTGCACCAAGGGAAGCAAAATAATCGAAAACGTAGTCAGCGACGCGCTTCAACTATGCTTCTCCTTCATTTTTTGGAAAATGGCATCAGTCGCGCTCCTGATTGAAACGACAAAATCTGCCGAACAAGCGAATTCGTCTCCGACATATGCATCGGCTTTCCCTCTCGCTATGCCTCTTTTCAAGGAGGCAAGTTCAGCATTCACCACAAGGGTATCGCCAGGGACAATCTGCCTACGGAAACTACCATTGCCGATATTTAGGAAATTTGTTTTGCTGCCTTTATGCTCAGGCATGGTCAGAAACGTCATAATAAAAGTCTGAACCATCGTTTCGACCAAGATGAATCCAGGCACAGTGGGCTCATCCTCATAGTGTGCTGGAAAAAACCACTCATTATAAGAAAATGCTTTGACCCCGGTTGCGCGTTGCTTGGGCACGACATCGACAACCTTATCGAGAAATAGGATCGGATGCCGATTTCTCTGACATTCCTTGATGCCATTGATATCGAAATTGAGCTTGGGACTCCCGGTCATCAAATTGTAATTTCGTATCTTAACAGAACTTCCTTGCCCTTGCGGAAGTCCGAGATATCCGTGATATCGTCAATCTCCATTTCAATACCGAATTCATCTTCTAGCGCAGCTACAAGATTCATGTGGCCTATACTATCCCACTCCGGTATATCCTGGTACTTCAACCCCTCCAGCTCTTGTTTTTGGACAGGAAATGCTTCCATGAAGCATTTTTGATACTTTTCAATGTTTTCCGACATTTCTGGTTGTTCCGCTCACTGCCTTCGTTTGAGCCAGTTCAATTCTTAATGCGTTTCTGGCACTTACTTATTGAACCAAAACGAATTTTGACATCTGGCCAATCAAATCGTATCCGTCCCAGATGACATCAAACGCCGTTGCGTTTCCTATTTTTACCAGCCTGTCCGCACTGAGTTTTGTGGGTGTGCTCAGCAAAAGTGCCTCCAGCTCTGTTTGCGCAAACCCAAAGTGCGTTACAGTCTGTAATTGATGGTCATTTATCACTGGCAAGGCCGCCAAGTTATCAACTTGCACCTGCAAAAAATATCCGCCCGCAGCAAAATTATCAGCATTCTCAAGCGCTTCTGCCGTCGTGGTTACGGTCACGTTGCCCGTCATTTTGCTTCGCGACACCTTCGGCTCAAATCCACTGACAGCCAGACCCGCAATCTTCGTAAGCTTCTCATTCGTCTTTGAAGCAGGGCATTTGTAGCCCTTACGTTGCATTTGTTCATCCAGTTGGTTCCAGAACAGCTCTTGAGCTTGTGAAACTGTACCCTGATCTCCGATCCAAAGGACTGCTTTCGGTGAAGAACATGCGTTTTGATCAAAGACGAAAGTATCGTTGTAGAAAGCTGTCGCAATGCCTCTTTTGTCCTTCTCCTCAAGATATTCCTTTGCAGAGATCAGGCAGATCGAATACCTATCGGGAAAAGTGATATCGTACGCATGTGGTTTCAACGGAGCCTTGCGAATGGTTCTTACGGTTTGATTGCCCCCCCAAATTACTCGAATGTCGGCAATATCTCCCAGTGCTTGGTTTAGTGTTTCGTCAGCTTTAGACCGAAACAAATAAACCCTATTATGAAGAGCCTCAAACTCGGAACATGACAAGATAGTATCCAGCTTCTCAACTACAAAGTCGGTCTCAGCATTTGTGTTGTTCGAAAGGCGCACGACGCAGGAATTGCCGGCCAACAGTGCAACAATCAGACTGTAGCAGAAATTCAATGGGACGTTTGATGGCGTGTAGTGAATGGAGTGGCCCCGACCAATACGAATTGCGTCGTTGCTGGCGTACCTTCGAGCAACTATGGAGAGATTGGCGCGCCGGCAGAAAAACCCAAGACTAACGACATCCGGATAGGCGCGAGCTTCGCCCTTCATGAGTTTCTCTGAAAATGCAGACAACATATCGACCACCAGTGGATCGAATATCTTTCTCGATCCCTCTTTCAGCAGTTCGTCAAAGCTTCTAGCGCCGGCTATGCGACTATGATTGAGGTCTTGGAAGGTCAAAGTGTATCGCTACAGCCTCTTATTTCAGCTTCTGCCAAACGACCCAGGACCCGAAAATATTTGCCTTTCCGTCCACAAGGACAATCATCCTCTCCGAGTAACATGCCCAAGTCATCGGTCAAAAGTGAATGACCAGGATAGGAGTAGGGGAAAATCGACAAAGTTTGAATGAACCCTTCTTCGCCGAAGTTTTTGTTTTCAAGCGAGATGGTATCTCTGATCAGAATATCGTTGAATACACTGCAATGTAGGTGGCCTGCGTTGCATTCGACATAAATTGAACCTGTTTGTTCTACCATGCCGTAATAGTCGTGGACGCGTGAGATGTTGAATTGCTGCTTAAGCCGTTCTTTAAAAGCGGTGGGAGGCACAGCTTTATTGATCAGTTTTTTCCAACCACCGCCGTGTAAAAGTATGGCGTTAGACATGTCAATTTTTAGGTCTGACTCTGCCAAGGCCTCACACAGAGAGGTCCAAATCAGGAAGGTAAAACCAAAAACAAAAACGGCTTTGTCTTTGTGTTGATCGAAAAATCTCTTGATCCTCGGAAGGTCTGGTTTGAGGTCGTGGTCCAAAGCAAAAACAGGTCGGCGTCCAAACATCGAAAACCCGCGAATCGCAGCACCTCGTGCCGAAAAATTCGCATTTGCTCCCATTGCACCTTCACTGTCGACAACAAGCATTGGCAGGCGCTGCCCGCCTAAAACGCTATTAAGCGTTTTCGTGAGCCCCTTCGTCTGCAAATTGGCGGTCTTTTTATCCAACACTATTTCCGAGGGGATTTGACCTGAAGTTCCCGACGAGCGCATGTATTTGAAAACGTCTTCATCCGGAATGCTTTTGAGCCTGTGTTCTTTGAACACGCTCACCGGTAAATACGGAAGCTCTCCTATGCTGGCTCCAAAATTGCGGCCTCCGAACAATGCATTGATCATCGCTTTATATTCGCTGCATCGGTCGTAGTGAAATTGGGTCAGTTCACTCAAATTACGTTGCAGGAACGTGCCCTTTTCGGCACGCGTCATAGAATATGGAGCGATTTCAAAAATATTATCCATCGTGTCGGTCATTTGCTTGGGCTTACCATTGATGGACTCGGGGAATGATTGCCACCTTCCGCAATCTAAACAAAAGACTTAAACTGCGCGCGTTTCCCGGACTTGTTGTGAATTGCTTATCAACAGAAATAATCTGCCCCCCCTCTCCAACCAGATGCTTCCAGGATACAATGCCAGGACTTGAATTCAGTCGAATGGCGAAACAAAAGTTCAATTAGGCGCGCGTCCCTTTGTCGGCCTTAGGTTCTCTCCGCCCTTGGAACAGTGAAGAGGTGAAATTGCGGTTCGAACGCCCCACCGGTCTGATGTTCCATCATTTTCATGGACAAGACCATCCGCAGACCCAAGGCAGCATCAGTGGCAATACCTTCGAATCGATTCTTGAGTTCATCTCCCAAGATCATAGAATTCTCAAAGCGAAAGACTGGCTAGACCGGGCGAAAGCTGGCTCGTTGGAACGACAAGATGTTTGTGTGACGTTCGATGATACACTCGCATGCCAATACGATGTGGCCCTGCCTGTTCTTGAAAAGCTTGACCTTACGGGTTTCTGGTTTGTTTATACCTCAATTCTCGAAGGCGGTTTGGAACCACTGGAAATATTTCGCTATTTCCGCACAACATGTTTTGAAACCGTTGATCAGTTTTATGAGCGCTTCTTCGAGCTCTCAAATGAATTCCTGTTGGAAGCTTATTGCACAGCAGAATACCGGTTCGAACATGCCAGTTATCTTGCGCACGCCAGCTACTATTCACGCAATGACAGATGGTTCCGATATCTGCGAGACAACGTACTCACATCTAAAAGCTACAGATCGATTATAGAACTTATGATGAAAGAAAAACGCTTTTCGATTGATGTCGCAAGAGACAAGCTCTGGTTAACCTCTTCACAAGTCAAGCATTTGTCGCAGTCAGACCATGTTGTTGGACTTCATTCTCACACGCATCCAACCACGCTTGCTGAACTTCCCTTTGCCGAACAAAAAACTGAATATGAGCTAAACTCCGACAGTCTCAATGCTTTACTCGGTTGTCGACCAGACACAGTTTCACACCCCTGCAACTCCTATAATTGCCAGACGCTTGCAATTCTAGATTCGCTTGGTGTGCAAATCGGCTTCCGAGCAAACCGGCTTTCGGTTGAAAACCGATCTGAACTCGAGTACGCGCGTGAAGATCACGCAAATATTTTACCGCTGTTGTAGGGTTTGCAGCCCCACCGTCGGCACCGCATCAAATAGCGAAAAACCCGTCTAAAAACAGACGGGTTCACTTTGGAAACGATAGCAGTTTTCTAACCCACAAATGCGCGTTCGACGACAAACTCGGCGGGTTTGTTGTTGGCGCCTTCGGTGAGGCCGGCGGCTTCGAGCAGTTGTTTGGTGTCGCGGATCATGTCCATGGAGCCGCAAATCATGCCGCGGTCGATCGCGGGGTCGAGTGCAGGCACGCCGAGATCTTCAAACAGTTTACCTGACTGGATCAGATCGGTAATGCGGCCCTGACGCGGGAAGTCTTCGCGGGTGACAGAGGTGTAATGCACCAGCTTGTCTTTCGCATATTCCCCGATCAGCGGATCGTTGATTGTTTCCTGCACCAGCTCTTCACCGTATTTCAGCTCCGCCACTTCCCTGCAGGTATGGGTCAGGATGACCTGATCGAACTTTTCATATGTATCGGGATCCCGGATCAGGCTCGCGAAAGGCGCGATACCCGTGCCGGTGGAAAACATATAGACCCTTTTGCCTGGTACGAGCGCGTCATTGACGAGTGTGCCGGTCGGCTTCTTTTTCATCAACACCGCATCGCCCGGCTGAATCTTCTGGAGATGCGAAGTCAGTGGACCGTCCGGAACCTTGATTGAGAAGAACTCCAGTTCTTCATCCCAGGCAGGGCTGGCAATCGAATAGGCCCGGTAAAGGGGTTTGCCGTCGATCATAAGGCCAATCATGACGAACTCGCCGGAACGAAAGCGAAAGCTCGCCGGGCGAGTCATGCGGAACCGGAAAAGGCGGTCCGTATAATGTTGTACAGTTTTCACTTCCTCGACGAAGACACCCGCCGGAGCGGCAGCTTCAAGGTCAGCGGGTTTGGCAAGTACATTCATTTGAATTGAGGTCCGTAGGTCATCGCACTGGTGGATTTGTGCCCCATGTAGCACCACTCCTACATTGACTTGAAGCAACCCGCATCCACGAAACAGCCAAAATTCAAAAAAAACATTCTAATTTCGTTCAACTTTCAGGGTCCGTGTCCCCTTTTTGAGGAGGCGCAGCCATTTTCGGCTGTGCCAGACATTTCATGATGCCTGCGATAGCACCCCTTCAAGAGACTGTGCCGAGGGACGGAAGCTGTCGCCCTGCCCTCAAAGCGGCCGGAGAATTTCAACGCCTGAAAAACGGAAAACATCGCCCTTGCCATCTCCATCTGGCGATCACGCAGTCGATCACAATTTGCAATCATTTGTGACAATTCAACGAATCCGACAGTCAATGTCGTTTTTTATTTGACAGATCAAGACAAATTGAAAAATCTATAGATAAACAAAGATAAACCTCAATAATACCTTCCAACGAGGTGAAGTAAATGTCCGGACGCACACACGAAGAAACAGGTCAGACGATAGCATTCGTTCTGCTGGACCGGTTCTCCATGAACGCATTCGCAAGCGTCATTGAACCACTGCGTATAGCAAATCGGTTGCTTGGTCGGGAGTTTTACGCATGGACGACTTATTCCCTTGACGGGAATTCAGTCGTGGCAAGCAACGGATGCGAGGTTGCAGTAAAAAAATCTATTCGTGAGCTTCACGACGCTGACATTACACTATTGTGTACTGGCATTGACGTGGAACGCCTGCCGCTCGATCCGGATCTCGGCAACAAGCTCAGACGCTTGAATGCCATGGGCCGCACGTTCGGTGCCATCTGCACAGGCGCTTATCTCCTTGCCAGATACAATCTGCTCGATGGCCGGCGCTGCACAATCCATTGGGAGAACCTGCGTTCGCTGCGTGAGGAGTTCCCTGATGTTGAAGTGACATCGGATATCTTTGCAATTGATCGCAATTGCATCACCTGTGCCGGAGGCATGGCATCGCTCGACATGATCCTGAGGCTACTTGCCATCCAGCACGGAGCATATCTTGCTCATGAGGTTGCCGAAGTCGCACTTTACCAGAACATGCGCTCAGGCGAATCTGCGCAGCGCCATGACATTGAGGCACGGACCGGCATCTCCAATGCCAAAATCCTCGACGCCATTCGCATCATGGATCTGCACATCGAAGATCCGCTGAGCTGCCAGCAACTGGCCATGACCGTGAGCCTGTCGCCCCGTCAGCTGGAGCGCCTGTTCCGTCGTCATTTCAATTGCACTCCCGGCCAGTATTATCTGCGTCTGCGTCTGGAAACCGCGCGGGACCTTTTGCGCCGGACAAGCCGTCCGGTGCTGGATGTTGCCCTTGCCTGTGGTTTTGCTTCAACGTCACACTTCACCAAATGCTATCGGGAACGTTTCCTGTGCACACCGACGGAGGAGCGGCAGTCTTATCAATGGGCCAATACCAAATCCACATCCGGTGTCGGAACAGCAACACCCATGAGGCTCGTCGCAAAGTCCTGATGCATGCACATACCGTCTGAACATGAACGCCGCGAAATCGCGGCGTTTTTTGTTACTGCACCAGTCGCCAGACACCGAGTGGGATCAGATAGAGGCCAAGCGCCAGAATCGCTGCCAGGACCAAGCGTCTGAATGCTGCCTCGGAGACCTTTTTGCGCACTTTCTGGCCTGCCCAGACCGCAAGCAGCGTCGGTATCACAAGAACTATGGACGCCAGGGTTTCGCGCCCGCTCACCAGTCCAAAGCTGCCGAGAGAGATACCGAGTGCAACCGTTGAAAACAGAAACAAGAGCCCCATAGCCTGGATCAGCTGATCTCTCGGCAACCCAATCGCCTGAAGATACATGACGCCCGGAACAGTGTAGGATCCGGTCAGACCTGAAAAGACCCCGTTGACCAGACCAAGCCCGACACCGATTGGCACCTCAAGGCGCGCCGGTATTGTCAGAACAACTCCCGCCAGCAATGGCACGGCATAAGCCACCATCAATATACCCAAGACCAGATCAGCAGCCCCTACCGGAAGACGGGTCAGAACCAGAGTGCCTGCACCGAGGACAAGGACGGCGGCACTCAAAAACGGCCACAAACGCTGGAGCAAAGCCCGCAGGTGACCACCCAGAAGCCCCTGCCAGAGATTTGTCAAAAACGCCGGCCACAGGACCAACACCATCGCCTTCTCAACTCCGACAAAAACGGTCATCAGACCCAGCCCGATTGTCGGCAGGCCAAACCCAACAAGCCCTTTGACGAATCCGGCAACCAGGAACGCCGTGATTGAGACCAGTATCAATTCCGGGCTTGCATTCGCCAGTCCGGTCAAGACAAGTCTCCCCGTGTCATTCCTGCCCGCGTGTAGATGTGTTGAAGGCTTTCATCATGTTGGCGGCCTCTCCTGCCTCGACACGTTTTTCCAGCTCCTTTTGAAAGGCACTGATGTGCTTCAGGCAAGGTGACTTCTTTGAAAACATGTAGTGCAAAGAGTTTTCGAGTGCCGGCCATGGCAGCGCTTCGACCTGACCTTCCACCCCGAGATCTTTCAACATCATATCGCCGGCGTGACGGGCTATGACCAGATAATCCGCCTTGCCATCGACAAGGAGTTCCATGTTGGTCGAAAAATCATCAAAGGACTGACGGTTGATGGTCAGGTGTTCTTTGGCAAAATTGTCGAACTCTTCTCCGAAGGTCGCACCAAAAGGTGCCAACCCTTGCAAACCAATCAGCTCATCAAGTGACCCCGGGCGATCTGTCATGTCGGCGCGCACAAAAATTGCTACCGGCTCCTTGATGACAGGTGAGCTAAGAACATAGTTACGAGCCCGATCCTTGGTGTGGTAAGCGCCGGCGACCATGTCGATTTCACCGCTCTCGAGTTGAACGAATACACGTTTCCAGGGCACTTCAGCGCCAAACGCAACATCAACCTGCATCGATCGAAAGATTTTTTGCGCAAGGTCTGGAAAGACACCGCTCAGATTTTCAGCTCCCTCGTGCCTGATCGAGATCGGGAACCAGACATTTGACCCGTTTATCCTGATTTGATCGCAGCTTCGCGTACCTGCAAAACCATTCGGTGTGACCGCCAGGACCGAAACCAAAACCAACGACATACAAACAGCAGCCCTGCTGCAAAAATTCAGATACATTCGACCACAGCTTTGAAATGTTTGCCCTTAAACATACCAACCAATCAAGCCGCTAGCGGTTCTGCGGTCAATGCAAAAGCGGTAAATGCGAACCCGGTTGCCCAACCAATTGGCGGTGCGTGGCAGGATTGCATAAAAACCATTGTCATAAACACCAATTCAAGCACCCATGTCTGGTCATGGTGTGCTGCGTGATGCTAACCTTTCTCCATGACGTCTTCTTCGATTTTCAAGATGCCGAACCCGGTGGCTCGACATCTCTTTCTGCAAAAACATGGACTTAGCGAACCACCCAGAGGCAGTGGCAAGGGTGAAGACCTGGCTGCATTGATCACGAAACTCGGGTTTACCCAGGTCGACAGCATCAACACCGTCGCACGTGCGCACCACATGATCCTTGCAGCGCGCAGACCCGCTTACAAAGAGAAGAATCTCAAACTTCTGTTGGAACGGGACAGGCTTCTTTTTGAACATTGGACGCATGATGCATCCGTCGTTCCGACACAGTTCTTTCCGCATTGGCGACTGCGCTTCCAGCGAGATCGGGAGGCTTTGATCGGGCGTTGGCGCAACTGGCATGCAAACGGATTTGAAGCCAAGGTCGAGAACGTTCTCAAGCAAATCAGCGATCACGGTCCGGCAACCTCGGCAACTGTCGGCGAGGATGAAAAACGCAGCAGCGGTGGCTGGTGGGAGTGGCACCCTTCCAAAACCGCTCTGGAATTTCTCTGGCGAACGGGTGAGCTATCCGTTTGCCACCGCGCAGGCTTCCAGAAGGTCTATGATTTGACCGAACGCGTCATACCACATAACAACCTGAACACCCGGTTCGATGCCGAGGAAACCATTGACTGGGCCGCGCGCTCGGCCATGGAACGTCTTGGCTTTGCAACCTCGGGTGAAATTGCGGCTTTCTGGGACCTGATTACTTCTCAAGAAGCCAAGAACTGGTGTCAGAGGGCACATAGCAGTGGCGTTCTGACTGAAGTAGAGGTTGAATGTGCCGACGGGTCCTTCCGGCGTGTGTATGCCTTTCCGGAAACGATTGAGACGCTCGACAGTCTCGAAACACCGCCTTCCCGTGTGCGCGTCCTATCGCCCTTTGACCCGGCGCTCAGAGACCGGAAGCGAAGCGAACGGCTGTTCGGCTTCAACTACAGGATTGAAATTTTCGTTCCGGAAGCCAAGCGCGAATATGGTTATTACGTCTTTCCGGTGCTCGAAGGCTCACGCCTTATCGGGCGCATTGATATGAAAGCGCTTCGGAACGAAGACAGGCTGCATGTTCGTGCCTATTGGCCGGAGAAAGGTGTTCGCGCCTCAAAGGCTCGAACGGAAAAACTTGCGGCAGAACTCAATCGCATCGCCCGCTTTGCGGGGTGTTCGGAAGTCAGCTACGAACCCGACTGGCAAAGGACTCGCTAACGGCTCGTCGCAGTCCGATGCTTGCAAGACATTGCTGATTAAGATCTCCCTGCTTTTTGTTGCGTTTTCAGTATTTTCCCTGACAAGAAAGTTAAAAATAAACTAACCAATAAAGTGCATCATTTGCCATCGAGCCACGAGGTTGATGATGCGTTTGCCAGACAAGAAATCGGCTGTGACATGGCCCAAACTCAGTGGACCGCACATCTGTGTGGGGGCTGGACAAAAGGCGATGGATCTTGCGCGCAAAAGCCTTGTTAGTGCCGCGGAACTTCGTGACGGCAAGCTCAGCAAAGCTGACATCGAGGCCGTGTTTGATTTTCTGTCAGCCTCGCAGGACCTCTTCGACATCTATCGTTCAAATTATGAGGCTTGCGGCCGCATTCACAAGAAGCAGCCATTTGTCGGCGCAAACAAGGACTTCTTCGCAATGTCGGTGCTGAGGTTCCTGTGCTTTGATGTCGTCAGAAAAGTTTTCGAACCACAGATCAAGCGCGCGGATCCTTCTTGGGAAATCGAATTTCTTCAGGCTTTCGCTGCTTATATCTGCCGAACGTCGGATGCTCAATTCATTGACGAATTGTCTGAAGCCTATCGCAAACTTGCCAAGTCTCATGGCAACGAAATTACGGCCATTACCATTGCCAACGACAAGCTCATCAGAGAAATCGTCGGCAGGGCTTCAAAGCAGTTTCCATCAGAACACATTGACTTTGTGAACTTCTCGAATGCCGTGAACAAAGCCCTGTCGGACAAATATGAGACCTACGGACCTTCGCCGATCAAAGTGTCAGAACCTGTGATTGAGCAGTTTTTCAACACATTGAGAGACCCAGAAAAGTCCAATTTCTTTCGTAAGTCGGTCATGTCGTAAGGACAGCTGCTTAAGTTGAAACTCCGAAAACGCAAGTCGCCGACGCATCGTTCTCGAGCGGTTTTGAAAAGAGAACACATTTACTTTAGATTGCATTTTTTTCTTGATCGCCTTTAGCGCGAAATGCATGCTGCATCGCAAGAAGCTGATCGAGTCGAAACATGTCCCGTTTCTTTAACAGTCACCTGCCTGTGCTTGCCATTGTCCTGTTGGCGTTCTGGACCTCAGCCCAGACCGTTTCGTTCGCCTTGTCGGTCGGCAACGTAACGCTCACCTACTCAACAGCTGAAACATCGTCGCTTCCGGGTGCTTCTCGTGACTCGGCCGCAATGCACATGACGTCAGGAACTTCGGAACAGCAAGACAACAGGGCCTGTTTTCTGACCTGCTTTTCCGATACTGACTTTTGTTCAAGCCACTGTTCGGCGACACTTGCCATATACCCTGCAGACACGGTTCGCGACTGGAGAATTCAGCGCGCTGTCAGAGACCTGCCGAATGTGCTCGACGGTGTTGAAGTGCCTGTCGACCCCACACCACCCAAAGCTTTCATCTAACTCCGTCCCCCGGCCAAACCGGGATCTTGTTTAATGAACTCCGGAGTAAGACGAATGTCTTCCAATTCTACACATGCAAGCGGTTTTGCCGCGCAAATTAAACCTGCCTTTTTCGCTGGACCTGATCATTTGACTGTCCGTCAAAGTGACCAAGTCGCCTTGTTTCTCAGGCTCGGGCTTGGATCCGTTTTTGTTGTCGGTGGCTGGTGGAAACTTCAACGGGCGATCGACGCCAGCAGAGCGAGCGATCTCGTTGAAAAATATACCGCTTCAAACGGCTACATAAATGACTTTTTCCAGTCGTACCTGTTCAGTGGTAACTGGCTGTCCGCCTGGGGGTTCCTGACAGCACTCTCTGCCTTTGAACTCGTCGCGGGAGCAGCGCTTGTAGCCGGCTTTCTTGTCCGGCCCCTTGCTATTGTCTTTGGCCTGATGATGTGGTCGTTCGTTGCCGCCCTTCCCGTTGCAACAGTACCTGGTCAAGACACTTCGGCCAGCACCTTCTTTACCCCGGCGATGATTGTCCAAATCCGTGACATCGGTCTGTCCGGAATGTGTTTCACACTTGCAGTTCTCGGGTCTGGCAGCTGGAGCCTCGATGAACGTTTGACCGGACGAGGAGCCGGCGCACAAGAGGCCGACTGGTCGTCACTTGGCCTGCTGCTTCGTCTCTCGGTCGCCATAGCCTTTCTGGCAGGTGGATTTTTCTATGGCCTCGACCATGTCAAAAGCTGGTCCGGCATGCCCTTGCTGCTCATTCTTGTCGGCTTGATGCTTGCCTCAGGACACGGGGTTCGGATCGCGGCGGCATCAGCTTTTTTGATCCTCGTGGTTTATTGCGTCGGCAAGATCAGTTTCGACAAGACACCTTGGGACAATTTGAACGCCATCAAACGTGAGTTTGCCTTTTTGGCGGCCTCTTTGGTCCTGATCCGCTACGCAGGTGGCGCAGGCTTCAGAGTTTCTGACTTGCTGTCCGCACCGCGAGAAGTGTTTTTCGGAAAACTGCGCAACTGATCATCAACACACCGAGTGGTTTCAGGATGCTGAAAAGCTTGGTGTTTCGCTTCAGCAAAGGATCATGAAAAAGGAGACGCCGTCAGTCGGCGTCTCCTCAGATTTGATGCAGACTCCCAGGTTGCACGGCCGAACGAGAACTCAGTTCGAGACATCGGCTCGTTTCGGCTATCCTGAGGACAGACTTTGTTTCAGACCGTCATTCGCGCGTGCACGCACGTCATCAAAACTTGACGATTCATGCAGCTTCCCGTCCCGGTAGACCACTTTCAACTGGTCATCCGCCGGGTCCACTTCGTCAAATTTTCTGGCAACGAGCTGACCGTTTTGGAAGACTACCGCTTGGCGCCCGGCCTTGGAGGCCTTGTTCGGATCGGAAACCGGCATCTTGAAAACGTCCTTCCATTGGCCGTCCTCAGTTTTCATCGCATTTGCTTTCATGGCAAAACGCATCGTGTCCCGATTGACGTGCTGCAGCAGTCCGCCGCCCATGCCAAAGGCGATGTTGTCGAGAGACCAGCGTTTACGGACCATTTCGGCGACAAGCTGTTCGATCGTCGCCAGTGTCATTCCATCACCCTGAATGACCCTGACAGCAGGATTGAGCAACCGTGCTCCCTTGGCGTTTTCCGTACCGCCGTAGCTTTGCCAAAGCGTCTCAAGAACCTTCAGGGGTGTTTCAACAGGACTGCCGGAATCCGGCCTGATGACAACCGTTGCACCAGATGCCAGTACCTGATCCTTCAGGGTACCGCACCAAATATTCCTTACGGCGTTGTGGATGTCATAACTGTCAGAGACAACCGCGACCAACTTGTCCTTTCGCGCAAACTGATCGAGCATGTTGGCGTAAGCAGCCGTCTCCCGCTCAGGGCCCCAGCTTGTCATTGTCGAGTGCTCGGCAGCTGGAATGGAAAAGCCGGCAACCTCTGCATCATAGAATTCCGAGGCAGCCTCCAGGGCTTCCATCGTGTCGGTTCCCGCAAAATTCACTAGATGTGCCATCCCTCCAAGAGCAGCACTTTCGGACGACGAAACACCGCGAGCGCCAAAATCGTGCAACTTGAATGGAATTTGCTGGTCCGGTTCTTCGGATGTCGCCTGCAATCCGCGATAGATGACCTGTTTGCATTTGAAGGACATTGTAGCGACCGTTGAGGGATACCAGACTGCGCGGAGCAGCGCGGTTTCGACCCACGTGGTCAACCAGGGCATGCGGTCATCGGTGTTTTCCAGCTGGACCAGCGGCACACCACTTGGCACCAGAGAACCTTCAGGCAGTGCCTTGATTTCCAATGGCAGCAGGCCAGCGTGATCGTCAACGATCTGCTGCCAGCCTTCCCGGTTGAACGGGACGCCGTGTGCCGAACAGATTTGAGCGGCCCGCTCAATGTCCTTGTCCGATATCGGTCGTTGAAGCACCTTCCTCAAATAGGCCTGCAGGCCGAAGAACAACACATCATCCGAAAATGGATTGGTGCGCGCCTCGACATAGGCCGAGATCTGACGTGCTTCAGGCGGATACTGTCTGAAGTGAGATTGCTTGTAGCTGTCGGTTGCCAACAGTGGATTTGTCATTGTGAACTCCTCACGCGACAAGGTGAACGTGCCAGAGGGGCTCCCCCTCAGGCTTGTGAACGGTCTCGCGTCACAGATCTGCCATCAGATCGATGATGGACCAGTGATCTTCGAAGAACTGCTCGGGTTTCAGATCCCCCAGGCGATGCCAATTCGCCGTTCTGGCGTCATCTCCGCCCGTGACCGAGAACAGCTCACGCCGCTCGGGCAGCCTGAAAAGATAGGCATGGGTGATGATGCGGCCACGCAAAGATCTTTCGGGATGGTCGAAAACCCGCGTTTTCGCACCATCGATGAAAGAGGCCAGCATCGCGGGTGGTATCTCGCCCTTGTGGTCGCTGATCCTGGTTTCTTCCTTCAGCTCCCGAATAGCCGCGTCGCGAATGCTTTCTCGCGGATCGAGAAAACCTCCAGGCAAAGCCAGCAGCCCCTTGCCAGGCGCTTCACCACGCTCCACCAGCAGAATATTGCCAGACTGTATGACCACAGCATCGACGGTCACAAAGGGACCTCGTCCCCACTCATCCGGGTAGGCATCCAGAAATTCGGCTTCTTCCAGCAGTTCTCGGAAAGGATCTAACAGAGCAAAGGCTTTCAGCCATTCCGCTACTTCGTCGGACAGGACAGATTGCGAAATCACGGGAATGCGCTGGAAGAGCTGTTTCCTGACATCTGTTGAGGAAAACGTGCCGTATTGGCTCGCAAGCTGAACATTGCCCCACTCGGGAAACAGTTTCAGATAGTAGCTGCTCCGATCCTTGCCATAGCCGGCCAAGGCGATCCGGAGGTCCTGCAATCCATGCAAAACGACCCCGCCCTTGTTGTAGTGCTCAAGAACGGTTTCGTTAACAACGCGTTGCACCTCCGTGCACCACGCTGTGTCGGAATAAGGATGATCCTGAACAGGTTTCAGGACAAGTCGCCCGGTCGTCAATTCGTGCTTGAAGACCTTTGCGAACATGTCTTCGCGCTCGGAATACGTGAACGGATTGCGGGGGGTGCGTGCCTGTCGTGCGGAGCCGATCAGCACGATCAAGGTATCGACCTTTTCAAGCGCCGAGCGGATCACAGCCTCATGGCCGATATGCAGCGGCTGAAAACGGCCGATAAATACACCGTAGTCAAATTTGGACATTCGAGTCTCCCTCGAATTGATGGATGGTCAGTCGAACTCCTCGACTGATCCGATATTAATACTCATTTTGAGTATATTCAAGATGCAATAAGAATTTTTGGGTAGATTGTCAAAGGAGAGAGAGTTTCAGGCCCAGCTCCAGCACAACTCGCGAATTGAGCTCCGACTCAGGTCCAGCTCAAGACGACCTTCCCGGCCTCCCCCGATTTCATTGCCGCAAAGCCTTGCTGAAACTCATCAACCGTGAACCGGTGAGTGATGACATTCCTGACGTCGAGACCGTTTTGAAGCATGGCAATCATCTTATACCAGGTCTCGAAAATCTCGCGGCCATAGACACCCTTGATCGTGATCGCCTTGAAGACAATTCGAGACCAGTCCACTGGAGACTTTCCCGGCGGTATTCCCAGAAGCGCAATGCGCCCGCCCATCACAAGATTTTCTACCATCTGGTCGAGGGCTATCTGGTTGCCGGACATTTCCAGACCGACATCGAAGCCCTCTTTCATACCGAGTTTATGTTCGATGCCCTTGAGATCTTCCTCGGCAACATTCACCGGAACCACGTCGGCTACCCGTGTCGCGAGGTCCAGGCGCGCCTGATTGATGTCCGTGATCACCACATTGCGGGCACCGACATGGCGCGCAACGGCGGCAGCCATGATGCCAATGGGTCCTGCGCCCGTGATAAGCACGTCTTCGCCGACAAGGTCGAAACTCAGCGCCGTATGCACGGCATTGCCAAGCGGGTCTAAGATAGCGCCAATTTCATCGTCTATCTCGTCAGGAAGAGGCACCACATTGAAAGCCGGCAGACGCAGGTATTCCGCAAAGGCACCCTGTTCGTTGACCCCTATGCCACGGGTTTCGGGATCAAGGTGAAACTTGCCAGCCCGCGATTGCCGAGAGTGTTTGCCGATCAAGTGTCCCTCACCTGAACAGCGTTGGCCAATTTCAAGATCCGTTACAGCGCTGCCGATCTCGACGATTTCGCCGGCAAACTCGTGTCCGGTGATCAGCGGCACGGGAACAGTCTTAGATGCCCAGTCATCCCAATTCCAGATATGGATGTCCGTTCCGCAAATGCCTGTCTTGTTAATGCGGATCAGAACATCATCAGGACCGATTTCGGGAACGGGTGCTCGGGTCATCCAGAGCCCTTCCCTCGGCTCGGCCTTGCACAACGCCTTCATCTGATTGCTGTTCATGACAGAACCCCTGTTGCTTTGCCAGCTTTGGCAAAGGCCTCCAGCGCCCGATCAAGGTCGGAGCGGGACAAAGCGGCGTTCATCTGGGTTCTGATGCGCGCTTGTCCCCGTGGAACGACTGGAAAGAAGAAACCGGAAACAAAAACGCCCTCTTCAAAGAGTTCTGCGGCCATAGCCTGAGCAAGCTTCGCGTCACCCAGCATGACCGGCACAATTGGATGCTCGCCCGGGAGCAGCCTGAAGCCGAGACCTTCAAGGCCCGCTCGCCAATAGCTGGTATTGTCAAAAAGAGCCTGGCGCAGATCATCCCCTTCTTCGACAAGGCGGATGGCTTCCAGTCCGCTCATTACGACCGCCGGCGGCAATGAATTGGAAAACAGGTAAGGCCGCGCCCGCTGACGCAGCAAGTCAATAACGGGCTGCGGTCCGGCAATATATCCGCCAATGCCACCGCCCAGCGCTTTGCCTAGCGTTCCGGTCAGAATGTCGACATCCACGCCGAAATGAGCTGGGGTGCCCTCGCCCTTTGGACCCATGAAACCAGTTGCATGGCAATCGTCCACCATGACGACAGCGCCATATTTTTTCGCCAAAGCAGTGATTTCGGGAAGCTTGGCCAGATAGCCATCCATAGAGAAGACACCGTCAGTGGCGACCATGAGGTGCCGCGCGCCACCCTCGCGAGCTTCCTGAAGCTTCGCTTCCAGATCCGCCATATCGGAATTTGCATAACGGAAGCGTCTGGCCTTGCAAAGGCGGATGCCGTCAATGATCGACGCATGATTTAGCGCGTCCGATATAATCGCATCCTCAGGCCCGAGAAGAGGCTCAAACAAGCCGCCATTCGCGTCAAAACAGGCTGCGAACAAGATGGCGTCATCTTTACCCAAAAACCCGGCCAGGCGCTGTTCGAGTTGACGGTGGATGTCCTGAGTTCCGCAAATGAAGCGCACCGATGCCATGCCATACCCCTTGGGTTCCAGCGCTTTTCTGGCAGCTTCTTCGAGTGCTGGATGGTCAGCCAGGCCAAGATAGTTGTTGGCGCACAGGTTGATCACATCGCGACCGCCAACCGTTATCAAACCGCCCTGCGGCGACGTGATCTGGCGCTCGCGCTTATAAAGCCCTTCTGCTTCAATTTCTTTCAAGGTCTCACGGATATGTAACAGGAAGGCCTCGGACACGGCATCTCTCCGGCAAAATGGATATTTCATCCACTATGCCGGATTTTTATTCGAAATAGAAGAGGCTGCCTCCGATATCACGGAAATTTTGACGTTCGTACGAGTATTCCAACTCACCGGGGCGTGCTTACGCTGGCCATTCGAATGCCTGCGTAAATCAACGCACCTCCAGCACATTTGTTGAAAAGAGAGACAATCCAGTTTTGAACACCGCCCCTTGTCAGCCTGTCTCCGAGGAAGGCGTAAGCGGTGTAGGATGTCAGGTCGATAAGGAAGGTCATACTACCCATGATCAGGATCTGGGGCAGAAGAGGCTGATCGACGTTAAGAAACTGAGGCAGTATTGCTGCGAAATACAAGAGCGCTTTCGGATTGGCGAACTCGATGACAAAGCCTTTTGCAAACAAGCTCTTCAAACTCGACATTTGTCCGTCGCGCTTTACGCTCAGAGCACCAGAAGGAGCCAGAAGCGACGTCAGTCCGAGCCATACCAGATAAGTAACCCCAGCCCATTTGATGATTGAAAACACAAGGTTGGATGCGACGAGCAAGGATGCGATCCCGGTCGCCGATAGTACGAAGTAAAGCGCATTGGCAAAGGCGATCCCGAAAACACCTGCAAGCGCCCTTTTGCCGCCGTTTGCCGCGCCTTGCGAGGCAACGGCTATCGCTGCAGCGCCTGGTGTGAAAACGACCACGACCGTGGTGATGAAAAAAACCAAAAAGACATCGAATTGCATTTCGGTCTCCGATTTCTGCAATGGAATGCGTATTGGATGCCGTCAGGCAGCTGCCACGATTTCGATCTCAACCAGCCATTCAGGTGTGAGGGTCTTCACAACGATGGCAGTTGTCGGCACACGCCGGTCTCCGAGGGCCTTGAGCCTCGCGTTCTGGTTCTTTTCTGCAAAGTCGACGCTTGTCAGATAGCTCGTGACGCGCACGATATTGTCGCTTGTCATGTCGGCAGTGTTCAGGATGTGCCGAAGATTGTTCCAGATCAGCTCAAGCTGCTCGTCCAGTCCCTCAGGAGCGTGGCCGGAAGTGTCGAGCCCCATCGTGCCGCTGACAAAAAGCAGACGGCCTGTTTGCTGAACTTCCAGCGCGTGAATGTAGTCTGGCGTTGCCGGATAAATTCCGGTTGCCGGATTGATCACTCGCTCATGCATGACAAACTCTCCTTGCCGAATTTCTTCTTTCATGAGAGCATTATGCTGAATTTTCTTTTGATCAATCCATGAAGAGCCGAATGATATCAAATAGAGAAGACATTCAGAAAAACAGGCTGCCGAAGAAGCCATTGGACGCCTTCGACCGAAATATATTAGGCAAACTGGTCGGCAACGCGCGCCAGACCTATGCTGAAATCGGTAGTGAAGTCGGCTTGTCGGCACCAGCGGTGCATGAACGGGTCAAACGCATGACCGCCTCGGGGATCATCAAAGGCACAAACGCCGATATTGACGCCATGGCCGTCGGCAAGCCTTTCCTGGCCTTTGTTCATGTTGATGCAAGCGGCTGGGGCAAGAGCGAGCGAATGATGCGCCTCAGGGACTTTCCAGAAGTGGAAGAGCTCCATTCCGTCACAGGCGACACCTGCGTGATCTTAAAGGTCAGGACGGCCAACGCGGACGCAATGGAAAACTTCCTGGCCCAGGTCTATGCCCTCCCCGGCGTCAGGGCGACGCGAAGCTACGTTGTGTTGACGACATATCTGGACCGTCCTGTTCAGGCCGAAGTGACCGAAGAATGGCCAGACGTCCCGATGCCAAAGGAGTAGGCGCGCAAAACATGTGTATGTCTGGATTGAGGGACTATGCTGATGCGGCTTCCATTGCGGACAAACACCACGCTCATTTTCAATAGGGGTGCTTCGTACCGTCATGCATTTGCCGAGGTTAAGCCATGTGAACATCGTCGCGCGAGACGCAGACGCGTTGGCGGCGTTTTATATGGAAGCGTTTGGCTTGGTCTTTCTAAGACCTCCTCGTCTGCTCTCGGGTGAAAGAGTTTCAAAAGGCAATGGTCTTCCCTCGTCCGAAATAAGATCTATCTGGCTGCAGTTTCCCGGCGACGATGGACCGTTCTTGGAAATTCATGAATACAGCAATGGCCTAGAGCGGCAGGTCCCAAGAGTGAATGAACCCGGACTTGGGCACCTCGCCTTCAAAATAGCTGATATCCATTCGGCGATGGACACAATTGTCCGGGCTGGCGGCACGCGCCTTGGCGAAGTGACGAATTTCGGATCAACTGAAGAACCAATTCTCTTGGTCTATATGCGCGATCTGGAAGGCAACATACTGGAGATTGAGCAGCGCCGTCCGTGACAGGTCGACACGCGTTATCGCTGCTGATCGTCAAACCTCAGAACTTCACGACCATCAAAATTGCACGGGCCGGACCTGAAATCGCTTCTATGCAATGGGGAACGTCGGCGGCATAGCGTGCAGTATCGCCCTTATCGATGACACCC
The DNA here is from genome assembly GCF_009363435.1 of Labrenzia sp. THAF82. Taxonomy (GTDB): domain Bacteria; phylum Pseudomonadota; class Alphaproteobacteria; order Rhizobiales; family Stappiaceae; genus Roseibium; species Roseibium porphyridii. The sequence continues at coordinate 4,281,556 of NZ_CP045354.1, forward strand.
TTGGCAACGCCAGATGTTACCTCAAGCCGTCCTTCCTCCGCGATCAACTGCTCGCGGGTTCCGCGTTCGTGAGGTTTGCTCTCCAGTTTGCCGCCTTTTGCGAAAATAAGCTCATAGACTTCAAACCGGCCGGTGTCCTGCGGCGGCGACAGTATTCGGATTTTGCACCCGTCGCCTGCCCTATCAAGCGCGGGTGTCTGATGCTCGTGCAGAATTTCCACCCGATCTTCTGGCGTGTCCTCGCCCAAAAGCCCTGCAAAATCGACATTCAAGGCCCTGGTCAGGTTAAGCAATGTCGCAACGGTTGGATTTGATTCTCCGCGTTCAATTTGACTGACCATGGATCGAGAAACACCCGAGATCTTTTCAACAGCCTCAAGCGAAAGTCCTTGGGCGCGGCGCGCTTTCTTCAGGCGTTCCGGCAAACGTGAGAGAATTTCTGAATCAGTCATGGTGTTGAGAGGATCTACCGAAAATACAGCCTTGTCACGTCTGGTTTTGGAGCAGGAGGAGATTGAGCGAGCATTGCCTCTGGAAGTGAGACGCTCCTGACCTACCTAACCGAGTGGAAGCGGTTCAACGCGAAAACACCGGACGTGCAGCAAGTGCTAAGAGAGAAGCGAATTGACCTTGATTCAGTCAAACGCAAGAAGCTGATCGAACGACTGCTTCTCGAGATCAGCCGTTCGCACGGTGATTTATACTACCAGTCAACCAGCACAATCGCTCTTCAGATCAAGGACTACATCCAAGGCGATGCCAAGCTGAACACTGAAGAAAGAGCCTTGCTGGAACCTCTCTCTCAAAGAGACATTGAAGTTCTGTTGAGTTTGCACTGACGCCCTGCCCTCAAAGGCGGTCTATGCCGCATCTGCACAGCTCCATTACCCAAGCGCTCGCCTTCGACACAATGGTTCTGACTGGACCGCCTTTCGCTGAACCGACTTGAAGTAACCCAATGCCGGGCGAATAGCCTCGTGAGCCGGCTTGTGTTCCAGATAGTCAAGAATTCGGTAGAGATTGATTGGCTGTTTCTGAATAAGTGAAATCACCTTTTCGACGGTAAGATCATAAGGATAGGTATCAATGAACTGGCAAGCTGTCTGCGTTGGCGTGAGGATGTAGAAATCTTTGTCCCTTTTGGGCGTATAGCGCGTCACATCGAAGGGAGAGGCCCCCAGCACCTGGGGCTTTGGAATGTAGCAAGAAACGTCCTTTGCCTTGTTGTGCAACACAGAACCAGACGTCTGCCTGAAGCCCAGATTTGCCAGTTTTGCAACAGCGTGGCGCCGCATTGCGGGGCTCATAATCTCGGCATCTGAGCGGTCGTATTTCAGATCATCGAATACGGAAAAGATTTTGAGATCGGCATCAGCAAGAAGGAAATAGGGGCCGAAATCCGTTGTGGCGGCCGCGCTTTCATCAAAAGTCCTGTCTGCCCTTTGCACACTAGTGGCCTTTCAAAAAGTAGAGGCACCAACTGGCCTTTGTCCGTGTTAACTTGCTGGCGTTGACCGGATAGCACCCTGCAATTACTTGCTGAGTTGTTAGTGCTGACCTGGCGCTCGACTTCTCGCAGTCAATAGCAAGCGGCGGTAGCACGTGCGCCGAGAGTGTCGCCATTGCCGACAATCGTTGCTCAGTTTCTGCTGTTTTTCCACTCTCGTGCCCTCCTGTTCAAAGGGACTGAATGTGTCGTCGCTTCCGGGGCGCATCCTGTCGTATTCGGAACAGTTCAGGTACCGCGCTCTCAAATAGCGTTCCCTCAACGACTTGAGCAGCAACCGTCTGCTTGAGCAGACCGCAATATTGGACACGCCCCGGAGACATGAAGATGGCCAGCGATATTGAGATTGCCCGCGCAGCCAAGATGAAACCTATTCAGGACATCGGCGAGCGGCTGAGCATTCCAGACGAATCCCTGCTGCCCTATGGCCGCACCAAGGCCAAGATCGCAGCTGACTATATTGACAGTCTGGATGGGCGCGACAGCGGCAAGTTGATCCTGGTCACGGCCATTAACCCGACGCCGGCCGGTGAAGGCAAGACAACAACGACTGTTGGTCTCGGCGACGGTCTGAACCGGATCGGCAAGAATGCCATGATCTGCCTGCGTGAACCTTCGCTTGGCCCATGCTTCGGCATGAAAGGCGGCGCAGCAGGCGGCGGTTACGCACAGGTCGTGCCGATGGAAGATATCAACCTGCATTTCACAGGTGACTTTCACGCCATCACCTCAGCTCACAACCTGCTGGCTGCCCTGATTGAAAATCACATCTACTGGGGCAATGAGCTCGGCATCGACCAGCGCCGTGTCACCTGGCGCCGGGTGCTCGACATGAATGATCGTGCTCTGCGCTCCATCGTCTGTTCGCTCGGCGGCGTCGCCAATGGCTTTCCTCGGGAAGGTGGTTTCGACATCACCGTTGCTTCCGAGATCATGGCGATCCTCTGTCTGGCAACTGATCTGGACGACCTGCAAAAGCGCCTTGGCAACATCATCGTGGCCTATCGCCGTGACCGCACGGCAATCCGGGCACGCGACCTTGAAGCGGACGGCGCGATGACCGTGTTGCTGAAAGAGGCGATGCAGCCGAACCTGGTTCAGACACTGGAAAACAACCCGGCCTTCATCCATGGCGGTCCGTTCGCCAATATCGCGCATGGCTGTAACTCCGTGGTTGCCACACAGACAGCTCTCAAACTTGCCGACTACGTTGTGACCGAAGCCGGTTTCGGTGCGGATCTCGGTGCAGAAAAGTTTTTCGACATCAAATGCCGCAAAGCCGGTCTTTCCCCTGATGCAGTCGTCATCGTTGCTACGATCAAGGCCCTGAAGATGAATGGCGGCGTCGCCAAGGAAGACCTGGGTGCCGAGAATGTCGATGCCGTCGCCAAGGGTTGCGCAAACCTTGGCCGGCACATTGAGAACGTGAAGCAGTTCGGCGTTCCAGCGGTTGTTGCGATCAACCACTTCACTGCTGATACAGACGCGGAAGTTCAGGCGGTCAGAGACTACTGCGCAGACCTCGGTGTCGATGCCATCCTGGCTACGCACTGGGCCAATGGTTCTGCCGGGACGGAAGAACTGGCAAACCGTGTGGTTGAACTAGCTGAAAGCGGCGCGGCACAGTTTGCCCCGCTCTATGACGACAACCTGTCTCTTTTTGAAAAGATCGAGACCATCGCCAAGCGGATCTACCGCGCTGATGAAGTACTCGCCGACAAGTCCGTGCGCGACCAGTTGAAGCGCTGGGAGGCCGACGGTTTCGGTGATCTGCCGGTCTGCATGGCCAAGACACAGTATTCCTTCACAACGGATCCGCAAATGCGCGGTGCACCGACCGGTCACAGTCTGCCGGTTCGTGAAGTCAGATTGTCCGCTGGTGCCGGCTTCATTGTCGTTATCTGCGGCGAGATCATGACTATGCCGGGTCTGCCACGCGTGCCCTCGGCCAACCATATCCGCCTTGATGACAACGGACAGATTGAAGGGTTGTTCTGACCACGTCCGGATCGGAACGACAAACTGAAGGCGGATCATTCGATCCGCCTTTTCTTTTTGAAGCGATACCTAGGGTAAACTGCGGTGTCTAAAGGCTAATCCGGCATGCAAAACAACTCGAGATGCGCCCTTCCAAGCACGGCTGTCGCGTAAACGACTTGCCGTGTCGCATTGGAGATATCGACGATTCCACCTTGGGGCATAAGGTTTTTCACTAAGTTGTTGGCCCTTAGCGCCAGGTTGGAGCTGCCTTATGTCCGATGAAGACGATATCGATCTCGCCTCCCTGTCCGACGACGAACTTGTCGAACAGATGCATGATGATCTCTATGACGGTCTGCAGGAAGAGATCGAAGAAGGAGTGAACATCCTTCTTGGTCGCGGCTGGACACCCTACGACGTCCTGACCAAAGCCCTCGTTGAAGGCATGCGTATCGTCGGCATAGATTTCCGGGACGGCATCCTTTTCGTGCCGGAAGTGCTTTTGTCCGCCAACGCCATGAAAGCCGGCATGGGCATTTTACGCCCGTTGCTCGCCGAAACAGGCGCTCCAAAGGTTGGCAAGATGGTGATCGGCACGGTGAAGGGCGACATCCACGATATCGGCAAGAACCTCGTTTCCATGATGATGGAAGGTGCCGGTTTTGAGGTGATCGATATCGGTATCAACAATCCGGTCGAAAACTACCTGGCTGCCCTCGAAGAGCATCAACCGGATATTCTCGGCATGTCAGCACTGCTGACGACCACGATGCCTTACATGAAAGTCGTGATCGACGAGATGAAGGAAAAGGGCATTCGGGACGATTACATTGTGCTCGTCGGCGGCGCGCCTCTCAACGAGGAATTCGGCGAGGCGGTCGGAGCTGACGGCTATTGCCGGGACGCAGCCGTTGCCGTGGAAATGGCAAAGGACCTGATCGCCCGGCGCCACAACCAGCTGGCTAAAGGCTGAGGCTGAGACATGTTCAAGGAGGCTGCCGATATGCAGGCGGGCGAGCCTCTCTTCCCAATCGAGACGGAAGGCGACGCGGGCGACAAGATCGGCCGCGTGCTCGTTATTGCCTGCGGAGCTCTGGCACGTGAAATCATAGCGATCAGAGACCAGAACAATCTCGATCATATCGATCTTACTTGCTTACCCGCCAAGCTGCACAATACGCCGGACAAGATTCCTGAGGAGGTTCGCAGGACCATCCTCATGAACAACGATGTCTATTCCGAGATTCTGGTCGCCTATGGCGATTGTGGAACCGGCGGCCTTTTGGACAAAGTACTAAAAGAAACGGGTGCCCGTCGTATCGAAGGCGCGCATTGCTATGCCTTCTTTTCCGGTCTGGAGGCCTTTGATCAGATGGAGGAGGACCAGTTGGGCACATTCTACCTGACTGACTTTCTTGCAAGACACTTCCAGACAATGGTTATCGAACCGCTTGGCCTCGACTGGCATCCGCATTTGAGAGACATGTATTTCGCGCACTATACGCGCCTGCTTTACCTTGCTCAGACCGACGATCCGGACCTGGAAGCAGCCGCTAGGCGCGCCGCGGAACGCCTGGACCTACCGTTCGAAATCAAAAAGACCGGCTATGGAATGCTGGCACCTTTTGTCGGCAAAGATCTTCCAAAATGAATTCCGTCGTTCCCACCGTGGGATAAGTCGGTTTTTCACGTGATGATGCCGCTATCAGGCGGCCTGAAGATCAGCCCTTCCTTCAAAGATAGATTGTCAGGTGGAGAAAGAGGCCATGGCGCAGAAGATCATCGTATTTTGGCGGGATATCCCGGCACAGATCCTGGTGAAAAAGGGACGGAAATCTGCCCGCAGGGAACTGCCAGCCATGTTCATGGAGGCAATCGACGCCTGCGCCATGAGGGTCGGGGCCAAAGACAGCGAGGCCTATATGGCCGAGTGGCGCCGTGCAGACCCGGTTGAGGTTTCTGACGACCTGGAATCTGAAGCAGAGACAGCCTTGAGTGAGCTGGTAACGGCCTATCCGAAGGACCGTCTGAAAACCCTTTTGGCAAGTGGAGGCAGCGAGAATGACTGAACAGCGTCTTTTGGCGAATGGGCGGCTTCCCGCCTCGACCGAAATGTCACCCAAACAGGTGATCGAAAAAACGGAGTTGCTTGCCAGCATTCCCACCGGAACACAGGTCTATGTGACAGACCTCGGCAATGCATCGGAAGACACCATTGTTGCCGCTGCCCGCACACTGACCAGCCACAAGCTGACGCCAGTTCCGCATATGGCGGCACGCCGGTACCCCTCCTATGAAGCCTTTGAGCGACGCATCCACCGGCTCACGCAAGAGGCAGGCGTCACAGAAGTCTTGGCGATTGCGGGTGAAGCCGAAAAGTCCGGCCCGTTGACTTCATCAGTCTCCCTTCTGGAAACCGGTCTTTTCGACAAGCTTGGCATAAAAAAAATTGCCGTCGCGGGTCACCCGGAAGGCGCTCCCGACATCTCACCTGATGTCATCCGGGAATTTTTGAACCGCAAGCATGAACTTGCTGCTCAAAGCGATGCGGAATTCCGCATCGTCACCCAGTTCGGTTTCGACCCTCACCGGGTCAGCCTTTGGCTTGACGAGTTGCGCGACTGGGGCAACCTCTTTCCGGTACATATAGGGGTGGCCGGCCCTGCAAAGATGACGACGCTTTTGAAATACGCAGCCTTTGCCGGTGTCGAGAATTCACTCAATTTCCTGAAAAAACGCGGTGGTGCAGTCGTCTCCATGCTCTCCGGCTATGACCCGGACACCATGGTTGAGCCGCTTGAGAACCGTGTTGTCAGTCAGCCCTCCTGTCAGCTCGTTCAAATCCATGTTTATCCGTTTGGCGGGGTCCAGAAAACCGCGGATTGGCTCCACAACCGCGGGAGCTGGTCCTTTCAATCCCCCTCCTCCACACTGACAGCCAACGAAAGCGCCTAAATGACCCGCACTGTTGTCGCCTCCGCCACCAAGGAAATCATCATAGGCTTCGACCAGCCGTTTTGTGTGATCGGTGAACGGATCAACCCGACCGGCCGCAAGAAACTGGCCGCGGAAATGATCGAAGGCAATTTCGAAACCGTCAAGGCCGATGCACTGGCGCAGGTTGCAGCCGGTGCAACGATGCTCGATGTCAATGCTGGCGTTACCGCAGTTAACCCGAACGAGACCGAGCCTCCGCTTCTTGTTAAAACTCTTGAGATTGTTCAAGAGCTTACGAACGTTCCTTTGTCAATTGATTCATCTGTAACCGCGGCAATCGAAGCCGGGCTGGAGGTCGCCAAGGGCCGTCCGCTTGTCAACTCGGTAACAGGTGAAGAAGAAAAGCTTGAAGCGATCCTGCCGCTAATCAAGAAGTACGACGTCCCGGTTGTTGCAATCTCAAACGACGAAAGCGGGATATCCGAAGACCCGGATGTGCGCTTTGCCGTTGCCAAGAAGATCGTGGAACGGGCGGCTGATTTTGGCATCCCGTCACATGACATTGTCGTCGATCCTCTGGTCATGCCAATCGGTGCAATGGGAACTGCCGGTCAGCAAGTGTTCAAACTCCTACGCCGCTTGCGCGACGAGCTGAAGGTGAACACGACCTGCGGCCTTTCCAACATTTCCTTTGGTCTGCCACACAGACACGGCATCAATGCCGGTTTCATTCCGATGGTGATCGGCGCCGGCATGACTTCAGCAATCATGAACCCCTGCCGCCCACAGGAAATGGAAGCCGTGCGCGCTGCCAATGTTCTGAATGGAACGGATCCTAACTGCCAGGAATGGATCATGACTTACAGGGACCATCAGCCGGCGGCAGCGAGCGCCGCATCTTCAACTCCAGCGGATGGCGGAGCATCTGCCGGCGGCGGACGTCGCCGTGGAGGTCGCGCGGCTCGGCGGTCTGCAGGCTGAGGGATCAGAAAGACCAGATGAGGTCAGTGACCGGGTCGAATCGCTGCGTCAGTCCCCTCCCGCTAACGGGAGGGGTTTTGTGCATCGCGGAGCCGTTGAAATAGGCGCAGCCGCTCACGACCGTGGCGAAGAATTGCTGCTACTGATATGCGTTCCCTCTCCCGCAGTGAGTGGATAGGCAAAACGATTACTGAGAATTGAGAAATCCCTGTGGTGACTGAACCAAAGCCATGACCGAGACACCTCAAAACGCCAAAGTTGTTTTTCAGCCCAGCGGGCGACGCGGCACTTTTCCCGTCGGCACCCCCCTGCTTGATGCAGCTCGCTCACTTGGCGTCTATGTGGAATCTGTATGTGGTGGACGTGGCATTTGCGGGCGGTGCCAGGTGGCCGTGTCCGAAGGGCAATTTGCCAAGGAAAACGTCATCAGCTCGGCTGAACACCTGGAAGGTGCGACTGAGGCCGAAACCCGCTATGCCACCTTGCGCAAACTGCCCGAGGATCGGCGTCTTTCCTGCCAGGCGAAAATTCTCGGGGACCTGGTGGTCGACATTCCGACCGACGCGCAAACGAACCGGCAGGTGGTCCGTAAGCGCGCCGAAGCCAAACAGATCGAGGCGGATAGCGCAATTTCGCTCGTGAGCGTTTCCATTGACGAACCAGACATGGAAACACCACGAGGAGACATCGACCGCCTTCGCGATGCGCTGATCGCTGCAACTGGCCTTGCTGACCTCGTCTTTGATCCCGCCCTGCTTCCTGGCGTTCAAGTCCTGTTGCGCAAGGCAAACTGGAACGTAACGGCAGCCATTCATCAGGATCTTGGAACTTTACCAACACTGATTGCCCTTTGGCCGGGTGAAAAGAAAGCTGTCTACGGTCTCGCGGTCGACATCGGCTCCACGACCATTGCAGCTCATTTGTGCAATCTGCAAAACGGTCGAACAGTTTCTTCAGCCGGCACATCAAATCCGCAGATCCGCTTTGGTGAAGATCTGATGTCCCGGGTGTCCTATGTTCAGATGAACCCGGCGAAACTACCCGACCTCACGAAGGCGGTTCGCGAGGCGGTCAACGCGCTTGTTGGCAAACTTGTTGGCGATGTCGGCGCTGACCGTTCCGACGTGCTTGATGCGACCTTTGTCGGCAACCCTGTGATGCATCACCTGTTTCTTGGAATTGATCCGGTGGAGCTTGGTGGAGCCCCCTTCGCACTCGCCGCCTCCGATGCGATGAACCTGGTTGCGCGTGATCTTGATCTGGAACTCAATCCAGGGGCGCGTGTCTACATGCTGCCATGTATCGCCGGGCACGTTGGCGCTGACGCTGCGGCAGCGACCCTGTCTGAAAGCCCCTATTCACACGACGAGATCACTCTGCTCGTCGACGTCGGCACCAATGCGGAAATCGTCCTTGGAAACAAGGATCGCCTGCTTGCAGCCTCCTCCCCGACGGGACCGGCCTTTGAAGGAGCAGAAATCTCGTCCGGCCAACGCGCTGCTCCCGGCGCGATCGAGCGCATTCGGATCGACAAGGAGACGCTGGAACCGCGCTTCAAGGTCATTGGCGTCGACGAGTGGTCCGACGAGGAAGGGTTTGCCGAGAAAATCGATAGTGTCGGCGTCACTGGCATTTGCGGCTCGGGTATCATCGAGGCCGTTGCGGAAATGTTTCTTGCCGGTTTGATCACCGAAGACGGCGTCATCAACGGCAATATGGCTGCACGAACAACGCGCATTCGGTCGCAAGGCCGCACCTTTTCCTATTCGATCGCCGAAGATGGTGTCGAAATTTCAATCCTTCAGACCGACATTCGCGCGATACAGCTTGCCAAGGGCGCTCTATATGCCGGCGTAAAGCTGCTGCAGGACAAACTCGGTACCTATCACCTTGACCGTATTCGCCTGGCGGGTGCTTTCGGCAGCTATATCGATCCCAAATATGCGATGATCCTCGGACTGATACCCGACTGCTCTCTTGAAGGTGTGACCGGCGTCGGCAACGCCGCAGGCACCGGGGCACGCATGGCGTTGCTCAACCGCGGCTATCGTCGGGAAATCGAACAGACGGTGCGCGATATCGAGAAAATTGAAACCGCACTGGAACCGAAATTTCAGGAGCATTTCGTCAACGCAATGGCATTGCCGAACAAGGCAGACAGCTTCCCGCACCTGCGCTCCGCTGTCGAACTGCCTGAGCCGTTGCAAACCTCGTCACCAGAGACCGGAACCGGCGAGCGGCGCAGACGCCGTCGAAGAGGATAGTCGGCAACGCGTGTTGGAACAGGTTTATCCTGCGCCTGCCAGACGGACGTCCCAGGCTGGAGCCTCTGTCATCGTCATGTTCAGGCGATCGGCAACGTCCTTGCCAATGGCAAAGCCGTTTTTACCGGCAACTGCACTCAGATGATTGCCCCGTACGCTTGACCACTCTGCCTTCGGCAAAAATCGATGCCAAGTGTCCCATGGATCGCAGCTTTGCGGTTTGAGGCCGCTTGCCCTGTAGAAGACGAGATGCTCACCATAGGCTTCTGGTTGATAAAGACCGCGCATTCGCAGCAATTGCTTTCCGGCGTTTTCATATTTTGGTGTGTGACCGTAGACCCACTCCGGCGCCATTTCCGGGTACCTGAGAGATGTAGGCCTGTAAAACCTGAAAAGTATCGGGCTCAGCCGCCGCGCCAGGACTTTTCTGGGCAATGACACCGTTGTGGAAACGGCTGGGCTCGTTTTGCGTTGGCTTGACGTCAAGGCGGCTTTGATTTTTCCCAGACGGCTGAGAATTTTCCTGCCGACAACGCGCGCCCAGATCCCGAGTGGCCACGCATGTTCACTTTGATGTGTATCGATCAGCCCGAGAAAACTGACTTCCGAGCCTGCAGCCTTTAGCTTTCGCGCCAGCTCAAGCGCAACAACACCTCCAAACGAATAGCCGAGCAAACGAACCGGCACGCCCTTGAACCTTTGTTCAATGACGTGACAGCAGGCTTCCACTTCGTCTTCAACAACAGCAGGCGCAGTATGATGCCTTCCGAATTGTGTCTGGCGGACACCGTAGATGGCACCTCTGAAATCGAGACCCGCCAAGATGTTTTTCAACTCCAGAAAGCAGCTTGCCCCTCCGGCGAAGACAAAAAGCGGCACACTTTCGTCGCCTTCCTTGAGCAAAATCAGCTTGGGAATGTCCTGGTACTGTCTTTGCCGAACGGCCCTGGCGAGAGACTTGATGTTCGGCCAGACATAAAAACAATTCACATCGAGTTCGATGCCGGTGCTCTTGTAAACACCTTGAACGAACTTCAGAACTTTGTTGATGTTGAAATGATCATTGAGGTCTTCACGAGACGTGACAATGCGCCCAAGTACGTTGGACGCTTCTCTTGTCAATATTTTTTCGATGTCGAGCGACACCCTTCCCCCTGAAACCGATACGACCTGCTGGACCCCTTTGATGCATACATAGCACAACCCCCGCGTGAAACGACGCTCGAATTTCCGTTATGGTAAACGAATGGCAAGCAAGCACTGCTTGCAGGCAACTGGCGTGAAACGAAGACAACTCTCAGCACGCCATTTGTGAAGTTTGTTCGCTGTTGTTTGCGTAAATCCAGTCTTCACGGATCCCAAAAATACTGCTCGCGCAACCGTCGCCAGATCTTTTCGCCAATAAGACAATCATAGGGTTCCTCAAAGCGGATCTGCGCCTTGAGAACCTTGGGCGCTTCAGCTGGCACCCGCCCACCGATTTCCAGGATAAGCTTGCGGCGCACGGCATCCGGAAACTGTGCCCATTCGATTACCGGGATCACAAAGCTTGCCGGCCCACCTGTTACACACCGGCGATAATACTCATCAAGATCCGGAATATTGAACTGAAACCCAATGCCGCCCTTGGTCATCAATGGGAGCCCGTTGATGACAAGCCCCGCCTCCACCGCGGCATCTCTCACAGGTGTCACCGGAAGCCCCTGATTGTTCGGTCCGTCGCCTGAAATATCGATGACCTTGCGATCCGTTTCGAAAGGCACGTCGTCAAGTATTGAGGCTGCATGCCGAATTGCACCCGAAATGGACGTACGGCGTTGTCCGAAAGACCTGTCATTCAGAATCTTGTCGGCGAAGGTCAACGCATCTTCCTGCGTTTCGATAACAGACCAGCCGACGATTTCGCGGGCGTGATTTTCGTTGGCCCATTCGAACATCATCAGTGCGATCCGACCGTGAGCTCCAAGCTCGATTGCGCGAACGACCTCAGGACTAGAGATTGCCGCCGCGTAGCCTTTGCGCTGGATCTCAAGTTCTTCCGGAGACATGGAGCGGGAGACGTCGACCGCCAAAACAAGCGCAACATCGACTTTTTCCTGCCCAGAAGCTGGAGCAAGAAGGGCAAGAAGTCCCAGCAATGCGCCGGTCCAGGACCGGAATGGGGCAATCTTCCACATCGACCGAGGATAACCGATCCGGCGCAAACCGTCAGCTGCCTGCTTCAGGGACCTGATAAACGATCTGTGATCGGAAACCTCGCAAGCCGGCCCTATTGAACACACCACTATGGAAGCCGGGATTGTATCAGGTATAAGACCAACAAAGGATCAGTTCACGGAGTGCCCCATGTCCGAAGCCGCAGCGAATGACGACGCCCAAAAGCCCCTGCTTTCGACACTTCTTCACGAAGGTGTCTATCGCATTGTCATGCAGCGTCCGGAACGTATGAATGCGCTCTCGCAAGAGATGATGAGCGCTTTATCGGATGAGCTGACAAAAGCAGAAGCCGATCCGAATGTTCGTGTTGTTCTGCTTGGAGCGGAAGGCAAGGTGTTCTGTGCTGGTCACGATTTGAAGGAACTGACCGCGGCACGGGCCGAAAGCGACGGCGGAAAAGAAACTTACCAGGTGATCATGCGGCAGTGTTCGGACCTGATGCAGCAGATCGTCCGACATCCAAAACCCGTGATAGCGGTGGTAACCGGCGTTGCAACGGCCGCCGGATGTCAGCTGGTTGCTTCGTGCGATCTTGCAATTGCGACCGACACGGTGACCTTCTGCACGCCGGGTGTCAATATCGGTCTGTTCTGCTCTACGCCCATGGTTGCCCTGTCGAGAAATGTGGCTCCGAAACAGGCTATGGAAATGCTTTTAACAGGAGAAAGCATAGACGCATCGACGGCCAAGGACTTCGGCCTGATCAACCGCATCGTTCCTGGTGACTATCTGGAGCAGGTTGTCCAGAAATACGCCGAAGTCATCGCATCCAAGTCTGCAAAGACTCTCAAGATCGGGAAAGAAGCCTTCTACCGCCAGCTGGAGATGCCGCTTACCGAGGCTTACGACTTTGCTGCCGAAACCATGGTGGAAAACATGATGGCCAAAGATGCAGAGGAAGGAATTTCAGCCTTTCTGCAAAAGCGCAAACCCGAATGGACCGACACCTGAGGTGACAGTTGTTTCAGTGAAGTGGGAACGACCATGACACAAGTTGGCTATTCCGGTCGCCCCCTTTCGGCAAAGCTCGGACTGAAGCCCGGAATGACTTGCTGGCGACAGGGCATGCCTCAGGAAATTGCCGAGCTACTGAAGGCGCAGGAGCCAGCTCTAACTCTGCTCACAAGCGCTGAACCAGGACTGGATTGTGCCCATGTCTTCGTGACCGAACGAGATGACCTGGAAACTCAACTTTTGCACCTCAGAGACTCCCTTGCACCGAACGGCATGATCTGGATCTCCTGGCCCAAGAAAGCCAGCAAGGTGCCGACGAACGTCACAGAAGACGTCATTCGTGATGTCTGCTTGCCGATCGGTTTTGTCGACATAAAAGTCTGCGCTGTCGATGCAACCTGGTCAGGATTGAAGTTGGTAATCCGCAAGGAACTGCGCGCTCAACAGGCAGAAAATCTCTCTTGAAGAGGTGAAAGTCCGATTCACTGCTGAAGCGGCAAATAGATATCTGCTATCGCCTCATGCTCGGCCACATCCGGAAAAAAGTTGACGCGTTCGACAAAGAGTGGAAAATCTCGAAGGGTTTCTCCGCTTGCCGGAAGCCAGTCCCTATAGAATTCGCGAATTGCATCATCGGCATTTTCAAGCGGCCCTCTATGCCGGAACACCGCACAACGCCCACCGGGAATGATACCGGTTTCGACCCCAAAAGTGTTTTTCTCAACAGGCCTTTCGACCTTGCAGCAAATGCCGAACCGAAAGGCCTCGGCTGGCGCTGTCTTTGGATCATCGTAAAAAAGGTTATACGTCGCACTCTTTGAGGGCGGTGTGCCGAAGTCCTTGCGCCAGGCAATGAACTTTCGAACGGATGCCGGAATTTGTGCTGGCGGTCCACGGTGCTCCAGACCCGCGACCAAGGTTTCTTCAAATGTGACGATGCGCACCTTTTCGGCACTAAGTTCGACGTTCCGCATAATCTCTCCTTTCAAATCCAATATCGGTTGATAAGTTTCTTGCCAGCGTGACCAGTCGGGCAACTTTCGGAACGCGCTCGGGCTTTGACCGAAGACACGTTTGAAGGCACGGGAAAAGCTCTCCAGGTTTTCGTAGTGGGCGTTGAAAGCAACCTCGGTGATGGGTGTCTCATGTCGGAAGGCAAGTTGCAGACCAGCGCGCCTAAACCGCATAAGACGCTGATAATCGGCAACCCCCATACCGACAAATGCAGAAAACTGCCGCTGAAAGTGGAACCTTGAACAGGCTGCAGCGGTCGCCAATGCAGCAATATCCAAGGGCGCATCGAGTGTTGCATCGATTTTTTCCAGCGTGTCTTCTAAACGCTTCTTGATTGCGTTCATCTGGTGTTTCCCAAGCCTGTCTCTTGCCTCTGACTCAACTTGTCTAGACGCTGTCCAACAGAGTTGCCTGACCGTACGTGCGCTTTTTCAAAGTTGTGACCTTTTGTGCTCTCTGACGCCCTTGCAGCATCCTCCGGTTTCGCATTGGATGGCGCCAGACACAAAAGGGATACTTTGACGATGAACCACGACGGATATTCCGATGCCTACATCAAAGGCATTCTGGACGAGGTCAAAACTGTTGCCATGATCGGGGCGAGTGCCAACTCCGTACGTCCGTCCTTTTTTGTGCTCAAATATCTGCTGTCTAAAGGCTATGACGTTTGGCCGATCAACCCCGGCCAGGCTGGCAAAGAAATTCTTGGCCAGAAGGTGTACGCGTCGATGGATGACCTGCCAGCCATTCCCGACATGATCGACATCTTCAGAAATTCAGAAGCGGCGGGACAAATTATCGACCAGGTGATCTCGAACCAGAAGTTGCCGAAGGTAATCTGGATGCAATTGACGGTTCGCCATGATGAGGCCGCAAAACGAGCTGAAGATGCCGGGATAAAGGTGGTTATGAACCGCTGTCCCAAGATCGAATATGGTCGGTTGTCCGGTGAGATCGGTTGGGCGGGTGTCAACTCGAGGACTCTGTCCTCGAAGCGCCCATCCCTGAAATCCGGGTTCCAACACCGTGGACTATCCGGGGACAAAGACGGTTAGAAAAATGCCGCCAGCTTCGACATTGCATGTGACTGGTTTGGATGGCGTCTCGTCGACCAAACCCTTTCAACCGGACATCAAGTCCGGAAACATGTTCGAAGAGGGGGACAGAATGCAGGAACCGACCCTGTTTACGGCGTTTGAACTGGTTTTGATGGCGATGGCTGGCTTGGTGTCATTCGTTTTGTTTGTGATCTCAAACCGCGCAAAACCTGGATCGCCTTTCGCCGACCGCGACGAAAGCTGGTCTGAAAAAGGCTTCCAAAGGCAGGGCAAAGGGTCGAATAGGCGTTCATCGCAAACCAAACGCGCTTAAAGATTGAAGCTTGTTTGATGAGATGTTTCGTTGATCTTTGCACAAATGCAGAGAACTGATTTTCCTGTTTCTCCATATTGGCGGGTCAACACTCGCAGTTGCAGGTCCGCATTCATAAGCACAGGAGGTGCTCATGTTTACTATGGTAAGTGATACAGTCCTCTTGGCGCTGTGCCTCCCCATTTTGGCGATCGCCCTGGTGTTCGGTGTCTATTTTCTGATGAGACTGAACCAAGGAGATGACATCTCTAATCAGTAGTCCGCATTGCGCATTGTTCGCGTTTTCAGAACTACAATTTTTGCTCTCGTCCGGAAATCGGAAAATCCTGCTTTGACCTCCCCGAGGCCTTCGGTCAAACTGGCCGCCAATCCAAAAGGGAGGTTAATTAATGAGCGAAAACATTCCGGGCTTTTCCACGCTTGCCATTCACGCCGGCGCTGCACCCGACCCTTCGAGCGGTGCCAGGGCGACACCGATTTATCAGACAACATCCTTTGTCTTTGATGATGTTGACCACGCGGCCTCCCTGTTCGGTCTGCAGGCCTTTGGCAACATCTATACGCGCATCACCAACCCGACCACCGCTGTGCTTGAGGAACGTGTCGCCGCTCTTGAGGGCGGAACTGCTGCGCTGGCGACCGCGTCCGGCCACTCCGCTCAGCTTCTGTGCTTCCACTCGCTGATGCAACCCGGCGACAACATCGTTGCAGCCAACAAATTGTATGGCGGCTCAATCAACCAGCTCAATCACTCCTTCAAAAGCTTCGGCTGGGGCGTAAAGTGGGCCGATCCTGCCGATATCAACTCATTTGAGGCTGCAATTGACGATCGGACCCGCGCGATCTTCATCGAAAGCCTGGCCAATCCGGGTGGCATCGTTGTTGATATCGAAGCCATTGCGGCCCTTGCAAAGGCAAAAGGCATTCCGCTCGTCGTCGACAATACGATGGCAAGTCCCTATCTCTGCCGTCCGATCGAGCATGGTGCCGATATTGTGCTGCATTCCCTGACCAAATTCATGGGCGGTCACGGTAACTCCATGGGTGGTATTATCGTGGATGGCGGTAGCTTTGATTGGTCTGCCAGCGGCAACTATCCCCTGCTCTCGCAGCCTCGTCCGGAGTATCAGGGCATCGTGCTGCATGAGACATTCGGCAACTTCGCCTTTGCCATCGCTTGTCGCGTTCTTGGACTGCGTGATCTCGGCCCTGCGATCTCGCCGTTCAACGCGTTCATGATCCTGACCGGTATCGAAACTTTGCCACTGCGCATGCAGAGACACTCCGACAACGCCAAGAAGGTTGCGCTTCATCTGTCGGGTCACGACAAGGTCAACTGGGTGTCCTATGCAGCCTTACCCGAAGACAAGCACCACTCTTTGCAGCAGAAATATCTGCCCAAGGGTGCTGGCGCCGTGTTCACCTTCGGCGTTGAAGGCGGCTATGATGCGGGTGTCAATCTCGTATCAAAGGTGGAACTGTTCTCGCACCTGGCCAATATTGGCGACACCCGTAGCCTGATCATCCACCCGGCATCGACAACACACCGTCAGCTGTCAGATGATCAGAAGGTCGCAGCCGGAGCTGGACCTGACGTGGTTCGTATTTCTGTGGGACTGGAAGATGTCGATGACATCATTGCAGATCTCGACCAGGCACTTTCCGGATAGATTTTCCTACCGGGTCATGAAAAGCCCGCCGATTGGCGGGCTTTTTTGTTGTCTTTCTAAGGTTTGACCTGAAACTCCTGAAACAGGTAACCGCCATCGTAAATGCGCGTTGTCGTGTTGATCATTTCACGACCGTCGCCAAAATCCCCGAACAACCTGACGCCGCTGCCCAGAAGGATCGGGGCCCGCTTCAAACGAAGGATATCAATCAAGCGATTGCTCATGAGATGGCCAGCGAACTCCCCTCCCCCGCACACATAAATCGGACCGTCCGCGTTGGCCTTCAGATCCTTGATTTTAGAGAGCTCGTTTTTGTCGATCACTTCAACCGCGCTTTCTCCCGGAAGCTCCAATGATCTGGAAAAAACGAAGGTTTTCATGTTCTCATACGGGTTGGCGCCCGGCTCGAGCCCAAATCGGTAGCCAAATTCGTATGTTTTCCGCCCCATGATTGCGATGGCATATGTGTTGAGGCGCTCGAAATAGTCCTCAACAACCTGGCCCTCGTGAGCGAATTTCGTGATGTCGTCGCCTGCACCGGCAATGAAGCCGTCAACTGAGACAGCCACGTCATAGATGATGGGTTGCATGATGTGCTCCGCAAGTAAGTCCAAATAGCCCGAAGGCGTTTTTTCAGTTGGCCTCTACTTGATCACTGTCGGAGCACTCCTCTTTGATGGGCAAGTCTGGGTTGCACTGCACTCGATTGTCAAACCGTCAGCGCAAGTGTTCTACTTTTTGCAGACTAGGCCTTGCTTTGCAACGGGTAAGGCCCTTTCAACAGGGCCATGTGATCAACAATGGCCGCAAGCACGATGACTGCAAACCCTTGGTGGACCAGTGCAATTGAAAGCGGAACCTGCCAGATCAGAGTCAATATTCCGAAAATTGCTTGAAGCAAAATGAAGCCACCAACATGTGCGCCAGCCCGTCTCAAGGCCGGACGGCTGCTGACGCGGAATGTGGCAACTGTTAGCGCCAGGCCAATGAAGACCAGAATATATGCTGTAACCCGGTGCTGAAACTGGACCGTCATGACATTTTCAAAAAAATTGAGCCAGATCGGATCCATCACGAAAAGCCCTTTCGGGATCACTTGACCGTCCATCAATGGCCAGGTGTTGAATGTCAGTCCCGCATTCAGGCCTGCAACCAAACCGCCCAGGAACATTTGCAGGAAAACAAACGCGAACACGAGTTTGCTCAGTCCGGACAAACGTGCCGTTTCTGTTTCGGTTGGTTGCGAAAGTGGCGTCAGTCGTCGTGCAATCCAGAACAGATAGGCAAAGATAATCAAAGCCAGCGTCAGGTGTACTGCCAGCCTGTATTGACTGACGTCAACACGCTCAACCAGACCTGAGGCCACCATCCACCAGCCGACAAACCCCTGCAATCCACCCAGAGCAAGTCCCAACAAGAGCCTCGGCTTCAGCCACGGCTCAATTCTTCCCGCTGCCCAGAACGCAACCATTGGGACAAAGAAAGCGACACCAATGAAGCGGCCCAACAGCCTGTGTCCCCATTCCCACCAGAAGATGAACTTGAATTCCTCCAGGCTCATTCCTTTGTTGATGAGCTGATATTCGGGAATTTGCCGGTATTTTTCTAACTCTTCTTCCCATTCGGCTTCGCTCAAGGGCGGAATGACGCCGTGAATGGGCTTCCACTCGGTGATGGACAGACCCGATTCCGTCAGCCGGGTGGCCCCGCCGACAACAACCATTGCCAGGATCAGCGCGCACACTACATAGAGCCACCACCGGATCATCGCCCGGCTTTGCTGGATCCTCTGTCTTCTGGCTGGAATCAATTGTCCTGTGCTTTCCTTAGCGCTGTCTGCAATGACATTCATAAACCAGCCCCGGCCCGTCGCGTTTCCGAAAAATCCCTTGGTTGCCGAAATATAGGGGTAGCAGCATGTCGGCAAGGAGCCTGAGACACTTTGTGTCAATTCCAATGGTCATATCATTTAGTTCAGACCTGACGCTCAACCGGCACGCGCGCTTAGAGCTTTCTGCAAGCCGAATTTATCCACGGCTGGCGACAGGTTCACCAACCGCTAGCGAATGGCATCGTAGCCAGCTTTGAGCTTCTTGATTGCGTCGTTCACCTCGTCTGCGTTCTTCACCACCTCCTCAACGATTGTCGCAGCATCGCCTTCAGTCAGGGCAACACCTGCCTTCTTGAGGGACAAGACCAGATCCAGAGCGGCCTTTTTCTTTTCGGCAGCCGTGATTTTGACCGCCGCCGGAATAGACGTCAGTGCCTTCATGGCAACAGTCGACAAGATGGTCCAAACCAGACGAAGTGCCGTCATACGCGCGTTAAAGCCGCTCTTGCCAATAGAGCCCAAAAGAGATCCTGCAAGTTTGGTGATCTTTTTGGTGTCCCCTGCCATCGCATCCGGAATGTTGCGTGCGACGTCTTCTCCGAACATGGCAACAGCTGCCTTTGTTCCTTTCCATGCCGCAAAGAGGGCGGCGTCCACGATCTTGTCCCACAAGGTTGGAGCATAGGTTTTCAGTGTTTTTCGCGCGGCAAGAACAAGACTGATGGCCTTTGCCCATTTTGGAAAGTTGTCCTTGTTCTTTGCAGTCCACTCGGCAACCTTGAGCCCGACATCTGCGGCAAAAACGAACGGATTGGCAGAAGCTACCGCAAGCAGAAACTCCATTTCCATCTCGATCAGAACTTGGGTGGACTTCAGTTTCTTCCCGGCATGCGCAATCCCAGCATAAAGAATATCTGTGACGAAACCTTCCCGATTTTGCCGGTAGATCACCCCCTCCTTCGCCGTCGCAATGTCCGATGTGATTTGCTGGTAGGTAATGATGCCGTTGGGCTTGAGTTTACCGTCCTCCCGCGTCTCATATTCGATGGCATGAATGATCAGACGTTTGCCTTCCGGTGCCAGCCAGGTTTCACCAGCCTTGACGGTGGCAAACCCACCCGGCGATGCCGCATCTGCAAACCTCAAGAACCCACCTGGCTTGGTCGCGGCAATTTCCTTGTCGGTCAAGGCGCGCGGCACCATTGTCGGGCGTGTTGCCGGTTTGGGATCCACTTTCGGTTTTTCGGAAGAACCGCCACCTGACGGACCGTTGTCGTCCGGCAGATCCGGAATACTCATCCTCTGCCACACCGATGCAGAATTCGGATCATTCATCGCGATTATTGTGCGCCCTGCCGGGTCAACACGGGAATCGGGCTTCCGAAATCCAACCACGCTGATCTGAAAATCAGCGATCATTCCGCGCGTCTTCCTTCCGCTGATACCATCTGGAACGAGGTTTGTGCGCGACCCGCCCATGAGCTCGTTCAGCCGCGTCTGCACCGCGACCACGTCGAGTTGGTCATTCTTTCCCCACCGCCCGACAGAGCCTGTAATGCCTATGGAAGAATTGATCATGTCAAACACCTTGCCGTTCACGACTTGGTCCGGATCGCAAGGCCAAGATCAAATGACCATTGCTTTTGTGCGCAAATCAAAGTGCATCTGCTCCCGCGAAATCGTTTTGCGGGTCAGCGCGCTCGGGCCCAAAATCGCCCTTCGCCAAGTCAGAAATTTCAATTGTCTCAATGTGGCGGCGAGCGATCCGGTCAAACACAAGGGGCCGCTTGCCGCAAAAAGCAGATCCGGGCTATAAGCTGCGCCGGATGTCTTCCGTTATGAAACAAGATTTACGGGACACTCGCTGGACGTGTCTGTGACAGCCATCACAATCCATCGAAAGAAAATGGAAACCCTTGCAAATGGTCCCCTCGTTCAGAAAATTCGTTGGCATGGTGCTGCTGGTCGTGTTCGTTGTGATCTACGCACTCGTCGCGATGGTGATTGGTGACATCACGCTGCAGAACGCCTCATCCGTCGTACGACTGATTTACTTTGCGATTGCCGGTCTGATCTGGGTAGTTCCGGCCGGTGCCATCATCTGGTGGATGGAAAAAGGCGGGAAAAACCGGACCTGACGCCAAATCCAGAGGCAGCCCATCGCGCAGCCCGATAAAGCGCGAATGGCGCTCCCGTCAGATACTGATCCACGATACCCGGATCCTGGAACCGGCCATTGAGCGACACCCGTGGCAACATCATGGGGTCGCGTGCATTGGCGGACTGAAGAACCCCGGGCAGTGTGGTCACCGAAGACGCAAAGCCTATTTCCCTGACGATTTCGGCGTCCCGCAGACTGACCGCGTGCGATTTGCCATATGGGTAGGCGAAGTGCTTCGGACGCCGGCCAAGCTCTTCTTCGAGCCGGCTCAAACCTTTGAGAACATCTGCGCGCGCGACAGAAGCCTCAAGTCTGGCCATTGCGTAGTGCTCATGCGTGTGTGCGCCAATCGAGACCAGTGGATCAGAAGAGAGTTCTCGCACCTGATCCCATGTCATCACCAGCTCATCGGCTATCGCGGCGAGGTCCAGTCCGTATTTCTCAGCCAGGGCACGAATGATTTTTCGCTGATCGTACTCACCTATTTCCAAGGTGAGGTAGTCGACGATCTTGTCGAAACAGGCGATCTTGTCGTCAAGACTTGCGCAGGGAAGGCCGCTGGCTTCACCAGCCTGGGTGAAAATCACCTCATCGTTCTCAGCGATGATCCGCTCCAACGCCAACCACCATAATTCGCATGTCCTATCAATCAGACCGCTGGTGATGAAGACAGTAAACGGTGCCCCCAACTCTTTGAGGATCGGATAGGCAACCTCAAGATTGTCCTTGTATCCATCATCAAATGTCAAAACGGCGTAGCGATGGTTGCCGTAGCCTGATTTCAAAAGATCGACAGCCTCGTCCAGCGCGATGATTTCATATCCGTTGGCCCTGATCCGCTCCACAGCCTGGCGCAGAAACTCCGGTGTGATCTCCAGATGCCGATTTGGTTGAAAAGCATTCGTGCGGGTAGGTCTGACATGGTGCATCATGAAGACTGCACCGCAGCCCTGCGTGAACGGCGCCAACACACGGTCAAGTCCGGTCCCTTTCAGGACCCGGAACGCGCGTGAAACTGACTTGTGCCGAACTTTCATCTGGCGTGATGCCCATTTGTGAAGAAGGTGCCACTTAGGCACGGTTTCTTTAACAATTATTGCTAAATCTATCGAGACTTAATCTGATCTTCTAGCGTGCGATACGGTCTAGGCTCCATGATCGTTCAAAATGGTTTATCCGAGTGTAACAATCCTGTTCAAACGATCTTTGATGAGGTCGAGGAAAAGCCTGTGACCTCAGCTCCCTGCCCTTGGCGCCTCACTGTTCTCAATAGCCTTAGCGAAGCGCTACCATACTGGCAACACTTAAGAACTGCAGGTTGTAGAAACCCGTATCAGTCTTCCGAGTGGCTTTCCTCATGGTTTGAAACCATTGGCAAAGAACGGAAGATCGAGGTCGCCATCGCGGTGGTTCAGATAGAGGAAAAGCCTGTCGCGATCCTGCCCTTTGCGCTGGAACGTGGTGGACTTGCCAATACGCTTACGTTTCTGGGTCATCAAAATGGCAATCAAAACACAGGTTTATGGGATCCGAGCTTTTATTGTGAAGTGACCAAGACCCAGATCGAAGACATTTTGCAAAACGTCCAGAAACAGACTGATGCGGACGTATTCAGTCTTTCGAACATTCCCGAACACTGGCACGGACGGCCACACCCATTTTTGAGCGCAGCTGCGACACAAAGTCCGAGCCCCATCTTCGTTCAGGATCTTCCTGAGACCTTCGACACCTTCTTTCGGGAAACGCACAGCAAATCGTCGCGCAAGAACCTGCTCCGCAAGCAAAGGCATCTGCAGGCAACCGGCGACTATCGCGTTGGAAAGGCCGTCGAGCCTGACGAGATCAATCGTGCCTTTCGCGCCTTTTTGGACCAGCGTGAGAAACGGGCTGGCGAAGCAGGAATTCCAAATGCGTTTTCAAATCCCGTAGCACAGGATTTTCTGGCGCAGCTTCTGGGATTGAAACCATCCGCGTCCGGTGAAGCGACAAAATCGATGGACATCTGGTTCCTGGAAACAGGGGGGGCCATTCGCGCGACCTATCTGTGTGTGGAACAGGACAGCACGCTTTACGCCTACAGCAACAGCGTTGCACACGATGACATGCTGCCGAACAGCCCTGGTCTGGTGCTAATCAAGGAAATCATTGAATATGCCTGCGGATCGCCGCAAATAGAGGTTCTCGACCTTGGCCTCGGCGAGGAACGATACAAGACAGCCTGGACCAAGGCTGTTCCGCTCAAAGACCTTGCGTTGGCGTTTACCTGGAAAGGGATCTTGCGGCAAAAGCAGGATGCGCTCCGGCTACGCATCAAAACGGGCATCCGAAACTCGGACGCTCTCTGGCCTCTGGTCAGGCGTCTAAGAAAACTGAAAGCCGGACTGGGCAATCGCGGGTAGGCCGCTCCCTCGGAACCATATTATCCTCAGGCCGCGTGGCCGTCTCCATTCCGGCGTGGTCCCTTGCCACCTGCAATCACCACTTCCACCTTGGCCCCGGTATTGTGCGCCAGGAGATTGGCGGCGCTTTGCAATTCGTGTCCCTGGTCAGGAGCACTGGCGGCGATCAGCACCCTGTCCGCAAAGCTCAGCATCCGCGCGCTGGCCAGGGTTCCGTCAATGGCGCCCAGGTCAACAACGATGGTTTCGTAAGTAGAATCAATCGCTTCCAGAGCAAGCTTAAACCGCTCAGCGTTGACCATGTCGTCGGTGATGACTTCTCGTCCCGCTTCAATGATATGGGCCTTGGATCCCGCGTCCCGGTAGACGACCTTTGCGAACGGTGCATGGCCGGCAACAATATCGGCAAAGCCTTCAGCAGCTTTCGGATTGGACTGTTCCGGAAAGACTTCCATGATCAATGCGGACCGACTGGAGCCTGCAGCTTTGCGAACAAGATCAAACGCCAGGTCGTGAGACAACGCGTCATCGTCGACGCTCAGAACGACAATACGGCCACTTGGTTCGACTTCGTCTGCATAGGTTGCCGTAATGTCGTCTTCTTCGTTTTTCAGGCGACGCTTTTTCCCAAGCGCTGCAGCTGCAATCGCCCCCTTCGCCGTATCGAAGGCAGATTTCGAATCGCGCGGTGGAACATCGTCAGTGACTGGTTTCGGGTCTTCATCCACCTCGTTGCCACGCATGCTCCCGATCCAGTCAGGCGCGACGTCATGATCATAGCTGTTACGGTCACGAAGGCTGCGCCTCTTGCGCTTATTCTCACGGTCTGTCTGTGCTGACGTTTCGCCCTTGCCATCGAAACGATCGTGTGCGGCGCCAGCAGCGCTGTCGTCATTGTCGCCGAACGCACCGGATCGCTGAGGCTCACGGAAACCGGTGTCCATACGATAGTTGGAAATGGTTTGGCCGTAGCCTCGCTCCCAACCAAAACTGTCGTCCGGTCCGGGGCCGATGTTTCTCGCGCGGTCGGCGTCTGAAGAGGCCGACGGAGCATGTCCCCCGGACTGATCCTGCGAAGCGCCGGCAAATGCCGGTTCCACCTGGTTCATCCGGTAGAGCGCATTGCCACTCAAAAATTCACGCATCAGGACAAAGGCGCAACCGAGGATGAAAGTAACGAGTGCCGCGATTATCGTGCTGGACATGATTTTCGGGGAATCGGGCTCAACCGGAACAGCGGCCTGGGAGATGACCCTTGCATCGGCCGGGAGTACCTGTGCCCGCAATCGCGAGTCTGCTTCCTGATAGCTTAGCAACAGTTGATCAAGCTGCATCGCCTTGGCATTCGCTTCTCGCTCCAGCTCGGCCAGACGCGCCTGATCCGCATTGGATTTTGCGGCAGCTGTCTTCAGACTGTCCAAACGCGTTTCCAGTGCCCTGGCCTGCTGTTCTGCGACCTTGGCGTCGTTTTCCAGGCCCTGCAGGATCTTGCGTGCCTCCGACCTGATCTGCCGGTCATAGTCGCCCAGTTGCGACTGAAGCGCTTTCAGCTGCGGATGGCTTGGCAAAAGAGTGATGGACAGTTCGGCAATGTTGGACTGGATTTCCACCTGCCGTTCGCGCAAACGCTGGATCAACGGAGAATTGAGAACATCGCTAGCGGTTTCAAGCGACCCACCTGAATTCAAAAGTTCGCGGATAAGATCTGCCTTGGCTTGCGATTCTGCCTTGGCAGCCTGGGCTGCGGAATAATCGCTGCTGGTCTCTGCCAGCTGCTGCTGGTTCAAAGGAATGTTGTCGGCACCGATGAGAAGATCCGCACGGGCCCTGAAGTCGGCCACAGCCTGCCTGGCAGCCTGCACTTCCTTGCGCAACTCGACAATCTGGGGCTCAAGCGCGGCTGAAGCCTGTTCCGTAGTCTGGCGCTTGGCGTTTGACTGCAGCAAAAGGTACTGGTCGATGATGGTGTTGGCGACTTTCGCGGCGAGCACAGGATTTTCAGCCGTATAATCAACGGCGATCACCCGTGACCCATCGAGGCGATAGATATCCAGGTTCTCATAATAGTGCTTGAGCACCCTCTCCTCTTCGCTGTTGCCAGCTGAGGTAGTGCCCAGACCAATCATCGACAGCAGACCCTTGACCAGGCCACCTGACCGTTGGGCTTCGAATTCGGGTATTGCAGCGAGGTTGAGTTTGCTGGCGACACGGCGAGCCAGATCAGCGGACATGAGGAGCTGCGCCTGGCTGGCGACACCTTCTGCGTCAAGCAGCGCTCGTTCTTCTTCGGCACCACGCGCGGCACCTGGAAAATTGTTGTCCGTGCTCTCGATAATGATACGCGCTTCGCCTTTGTATTTCGGCGCAACGAACTGAAGTCCCAAGAAGACTGCAGCGGCAACGATCAGTGTCAGCGGCACGAGCCAGCTCAGGGACCGTCCAATGGCGCGCAAAAGACCGCCCAGGTCCAGCGCCATGTCGTCGTCAGGAAGGGTCTGCCGCTCAGCATTCATCGTTAGAAACTCCAAAGTTCCGGCAAACTATGTCGAATTAGGGTAAGCGATCGGTTAAACTGTCCCAAATCCGGTCAGATCAGCTGTTAATTTTTTTCCGAGGGTTTCTTTCATCCCTCCATTCAGTGTTTTTTCCTCTTCACCCTCAATTAACCATAACACGCGATGCTATCTCCGAATTGTAGGAGAGTCGTTGATGCGAATGAGAGCGCTACTTGTCCTGGGCATCTGCCTGGGCCTTGCTGCTTGCAGCGGGTACAGGCAGCCGCCGACAGCATTTCATGAAACACTGACACAGCCTTATCTCTTGGATTCAAGCGACAGGCTGCGCATCATCGTGTTTGGTCAGGATGACCTGTCCAACACCTATGTCGTTGATCAAGCTGGATATATTTCCTTTCCATTGGTTGGCAGCGTCGCGGCTCGCGGCAAGACTCAGCAAGGCCTTGCTTCAGAGATTGCCGGTAAATTGCGGCAAGGTTTTATCCGCGACCCGGATGTCTCCGTGGAGATCGATACCTATCGTCCGATCTTTTTGATGGGAGAGGTGCAAAATGCAGGCCAGTATAACTACGTGGCCGGCATGACAGTGCAAAATGCCATTGCTACAGCCGGTGGATTTTCGGCCAGGGCACAACAATCGAACGTCGATGTGACCCGTCAGATCAATGGTGAAATCCTAAACGGACGTGTGCCCATTTCGGACCCTGTCCGTCCCGGAGACACAATTTACGTCCGCGAACGCTATTTCTAGAGATCCACGAAGTTAACCGCGGACTCACCTCCCTTTGCTAGTGTGCAGTTTCAGAGCTCCACAGGTTCAATAAGAAACCTGGGGGCGAGAACAGGGAAACTGCACCATGACAACGACTCCCATGCGGATCGTGCATTGTGTTCGCTCGCCTATCGGCGGGATCTTCCGTCATATCCGCGATCTGGCAACAGCCCAGGCGGAAGCGGGACACGATGTCGGCTTAATTTGCGATAGCACTACGGGCAGCGCTTTCGACAATCGAGGCGTGGAAGAGCTTGAACCGAAGCTGGCTCTCGGCCTGGCTCGCTTTCCAATGCAGCGTCAGCTGACCTTCAAGGACCTTACCGCAACGCTTGCGCTTTATCGTCATATCCGTGACCTGAAACCGGATATCCTGCACGGCCACGGCGCCAAGGGCGGCGCATACGTGCGCCTGATCGGCAGCATTTTGAAGCTCCGCGGTCAGAAGGTGTCCCGCGTTTACTGTCCGCATGGCGGCAGCCTTCATTACGATCCGAACCGCTTCGAAGGCCGGATCTATCATACGATTGAAGGCATGCTTGGCCGTTTGACCGATGGGCTGGTTTTTGTCTCCGACTACGAAGCTGCGGCTTACGAAAGCAAGGTCGGACAACCCCGCGCGCTGTCCCGGATTGTCTATAACGGGCTGACACCTGCCGAATTTGCACCGGTCAGCGTCGACGAGAGCGCCGGCGACTTCCTCTATATCGGTATGCTGCGTGATTTGAAGGGACCGGATCTCTTCATTGAGGCGCTCCACAATATCCGCCTGAAGACCGGCCAGGCCCCGCGTGCACATATCGTCGGTGAAGGCCCGGATGAAGAGCGCTATCGCAACATGGTCAAAAGGTTCGACCTGGAACGTGCTGTCACGTTCCATGGCGCCCTACCCGCCCGCGAAGCCTTCAAGCTTGCAAGAAATGTGGTCGTCCCCTCCCGCGCGGAGGCAATGCCTTACATCATCTTGGAAACTGTTGCTGCTGAACGCCCGTTGATCGCTACGCGCGTCGGCGGAATACCGGAGATCTTCGGCAGATATTCCAATCGACTGATCGAGCCGGGACACATTGGCAAGCTGACCGTTGCGATGGAAGCGGCCCTTGACAGCCCTGAGCAGATGGCGGGCGAGGCAAAGGAACTTCGAAGCTGTCTGGCGGAGACGTTCTCGACCGAGCTGATGAATGATCGCATCACAACGCTTTACCAGGAGCTGAAAGGCATCAAACCGGCTGATCAGTCTGTTGCTGCTCCGGCAAACGGTCTTTCCGGTGTTGCGCGTGCGCAAACTGCGCTGGCGAGGTCGAGCAACAGATCATGAGCAGCCACGCCCTAAAACCGACGGACCCGATTGAGCCCAAGGCATTTGCTGCACAGACAGGTGCCAGCGCGAGCGCTGACGACCTGGACGACCGGTTGGAAAAGCAATTCCGGGAATCGCTTCAGGGCATCACCGATCCCGACAATATCCAGAAATTGTCCGGAAACAGCTCCAGCTTGAGCGTGGAAGCAGCTGAAATAGCACAAGGTCTTGGTGGCAAGGGGCTTTCCGCGCCCGTTTTGTCCGGGTTTGTGCGCCTGGCCGACATTCTGCTGGTTGCAGGTTCTGCTTTGGTCGCAGCGTTTGCAGGTTCAGAACCGTCCGGCTTCGGGCTGGAAAACGTCTTTGCAATTGCGGCGGCGCTGCTGTTCACGCTGGCCTTTTTTCAGGCGGCGGATGTTTATCAGGTTCAGGTCATGCGCCAGGGCCTGTCCCAGCTTGGCCGTGTTGCTGCCGGCTGGACCCTTGTCTTTGCCATGTTCGCCCTGCTGCGCTCCACGACCGGGGTCGGCATCGGGCTGGCCGAGGCCTGGATCGGCTCGTGGTTTGTATTTGGTCTGACAGGGCTTTGCGTTTCCCGCCTCATCGTCTCCCGGCTGGTGCGCCGCTGGATGTCGTCGGGCCGGCTGGAACGGCGCGCGATCATCGTTGGTGGCGGCACGGCTGCTGCGGAGCTCATTCACGAACTTGAAGCCCAGCCGGGAAACGATATCCGCATTTGCGGCATCTTCGATGACAGGTCGAATGATCGCTCACCACCGGTGGTGGCGGGTTATCAGAAGCTCGGCAACATCAGTGCGCTTGTGGAATTTGCGCGGCTTGCGCGCATCGACATGCTGATTGTGTGCATCCCCCTGCGCGCGGAAAAGCGCGTGCTGGAACTTCTCAGAAAGCTTTGGGTTCTTCCCGTCGACATTCGTCTGTCGGCCCATACGGACAAGGTCCGCTTCCGCAATCGCGCCGCGTCCTTCATCGGCACGGTTCCTTTTGTGGATGTTGTCGCCAAGCCGATTGCGGACTGGGACATGGTCGCCAAGCGGATCTTCGATCTGGTGTTCGCAACACTTGCCATCGTCACCCTCTTCCCGGTGATGATAGCAGCAGCCGTCGCGATCAAGCTCAACAGCAAGGGACCGGTCCTCTTCCGTCAGAAGCGGTACGGCTTCAACAACGAGGTCATCGATGTCCTGAAGTTCCGGTCGATGTACACCGACATGGCGGACCCCGATGCAAAGACCGTCGTGACCAAGGGCGATCCCCGTGTCACCAGTGTCGGACGTTTCATCAGAAAAACCTCCATCGATGAGCTGCCGCAACTGTTCAACGTTCTGGCAGGCAGCCTGTCGCTGGTTGGTCCGCGTCCGCATGCGGTCAATGCTCATACGGACAACAGGACCTGGGATGACGTCGTCGACGGCTACTTCGCCCGTCACAAGGTCAAGCCGGGCGTCACGGGCTGGGCACAGATCAACGGCTGGCGCGGTGAAGTCGACACACCGGAGAAAATTCAGAACCGTGTCGAGTGCGATGTCTACTATATTGAAAACTGGTCCCTGCTTTTCGATCTGCAGATCCTGGTTCTGACACCGTTCCGCCTGCTCAACACGGAGAATGCCTATTGAGCGCCATGGCTGGCACACATGGCGGCCCACCTCTGGTGCGTGCGTCTGTCGGCCTCCCGGCTAAAAGCCTGGGAAATGCGGCACTGTGGCTTGCAGCCTTCCTGTCAGGTTTCGTTATTGAGGAACCGGCCCCTTACGAACTCTACATGGTGCTGCTGTCGGTCATCTGGCTGGCATTCGGACTGAAGCTGCGCCCGGAATTCGGCCCTCTGATCATCTGCATGATGCTTTATGTCGCCGGTGGCGTCGCCTCTATCCCGATGGCGCAGGAATTCGGCGATGCGGTGATGTATATCGCCGTCTCGGGCTTCCTGGCGATAACGGCGATTTTCTATGCCGCCATCCTTGCCGATGAGCCGGACCGGTTCCGCGTCATTCAGAGCGGTTACACGATCAGTGCGGTCTTTGTGGCGATGATCGGGATTGCCGGCTATTTCAATCTGTTTCCGGGCGCTGAGTATTTCACGCTTTACAGCCGGGCTCGCGGCACGTTTCAGGACCCGAACGTCTTCGGACCGTTTCTGGTGCTGCCGACCATGCTGATCATTCAGAAGCTGCTGCGCGACTCCGTCATCCGGAACTTTGCACTGCTGGTGCCGCTCGCCATCCTCCTGCTCGGCATCTTTCTCAGCTTCTCGCGCGGTGCCTGGGGCGTTCTGGTGGCAGCTGTTCTTGTGGTCTATTTCCTCGCGCTCGTAACAGAGCAGAGCAACCGCCGGCGCGCGCGTCTGGTGTTTCTCGGCTTTGCCGGCATTCTGGCCTGTGCCGGTCTGCTTGCCGCAGCCCTTTCCATCGACACCGTGTCGGACATGTTTTCCCAGCGCGCGCGGCTCGTTCAGGAATATGACGGAGCCCGCCTCGGACGTTTTGCGCGCTATGCGCTCGGTTTCCAGATGGTGATGGAATACCCGCTCGGCCTCGGTCCGCTGGAGTTCAACAAGTACTTTCCAGAAGACGAGCACAACGTCTACCTGAAAGGCTTCACCACTTATGGTTGGCTCGGCGGGTTCGTCTATATCGCGATGGCGCTCTGGACGGTCTGCGCCCTGGTGCCGCTCCTGTTCAAGTCCCGCCCCTGGACAGCGTTCACCCAATGCGTCTTTGCGGTCTTCGTGGCACATCTGATCCTGTCGGTGATTATCGACACCGATCACTGGCGCCACATGTACATGCTCTATGGCCTTGCCTGGGGCATGATCGCGACGGACAAGATCGAACAAAAGCGCGCACGCAGACAAAGACTGGCAGCTGCATAAAGTCCCCTTGACCGGTTTCAAAAATCTCACAGCACGAGCGCAACAAGCAGCTTGCGCTTGCAAAGCGAACAAGCTAGGTAGGGTCCGTTCGGGCAGTAGCGCAGCCTGGTAGCGCACTTCACTGGGGGTGAAGGGGTCGTCGGTTCAAATCCGGCCTGCCCGACCATTTTTCAAAGACATGGATGATGTTGAGAACTTTTGCTCGATTGCCGAGCGAAAGGCCGGTAGTCATGCTTGAAAATTGGTTCGTGCTGTGTAGCGCGCAACTTCATTTGGCACCCAGTTTGAGGGTGAACCAAAGGCGCTTTCAGCCCAAAGCGTTCATTGGCTCGCTGGCACGCTGCGTCGGTGCAGGCCGCCGAAGCTGCTATTCATTGCGTCAGCGAAGACGTTAGCCCGCCAGATGCCGACAATGCGGACAAATCATCCATTGTCGGATTTCACGGACACGTCTCAAAACGGACCTTCCTCGCTTGAAACAGGTGCTGCAATCAAAGTCAACAAAGCGGCCATTAGCTGTTTGCACACAGCCTCTAACGGGTCAGTTCTCAGCAGCTTGGTCGAGCTGGCTCTGAAGGTATTGGTTGATATTCTGTTGGGATTGCGCCTTTTTGAAATAATTGTTCAGATTGATGAGGCTCTCATTGTTCTTGTTTACCACCTCGAAGAGAATGTTGTTTGCTCTATCATATGCAGTCTCAAGCGAGTCGTTTTCCTCTCGAGCGACAGCCATTGCTGCGGCCTCATCTCGAGGATCCAAATCTAGCTCATTTTCCAATACCCACCACAAAATCCGACAAATGTGGAAGACACCATAATTCAGGATGTTTCGTGAAGGATCATCTGGAGCGAGCTCTCGGTAGGCTCTTCTCCCTCGAGTTTCCGCGAACCTGTAAATTTCGTGGGAAGCCGCTAGCTGCCAAGGCTGTGCTTTGCCATAGATGTCATTGTAAAACTCCGGGGAATACACTTTGTACTTTTGAGCGCGGCTAACGGTGGGCTGGTTCTTGAATATAGCTAAATAAGCTTGGCCTGCCTTTTCCATACCAATCACCTCGGATTTAGGTACACCCGCACTCTTTGCTTCTCCTCGTTTTCTTTCGTAAAACAGGCCAAAATCTTCGTCGATCTTCCTTTGGATGAGTTGCTGTATCTCGTCATTTGCATGCAGGTCACGAGAACCAATAGAGTTTTGATTGTTCGTTGCTATAACTACATTGTTCACAAACTCAAAGTCGTGCGACTCGTAGATTTTGACTTGAACCTTTACGTCGTCTTTTAGTTTTTCATCTTCAAAAGCGGAACGTAATGATGACGTTGTTTGACAACCATTGATAATCTGTACTTTCTCGACTCGAACTGAGGGCGCGTCTGGGTCTCTAACCATCGATAAGCTATCACAGACCATTGTTACACCGTTGTTCATGTACCAAAAACTGTCTGATTTTTCGTCGCTAGTAGCGGTCGAATAGATCGATTTGTTTACCTGCCCACCAAGGCCCAGATTACCTCTGACATTTGCGTCGAAGATCGCATCTCGTGGCTCAGTTTGTGCAAGCTTTGCAAGGTCACTTCCCTTAACTGTGCAAAGAACGCTTCTGACACCACCAGTGTCAAATTCGACAATCGAAGGTCGGTTTGCATCATACACAATCGGAATGTTTGCATCGATTTGGCGAACTCTGTTTCGCCTCAAATTGTTTATTCGATCGAGTTCATTGACCCCAATGAAGTGAAAATCAAAGCTGGCGAAAACTCCACTGTCCGAAAAGTCTCGCAGAATATTGCCTTTGTTGGCTATAGCTTCTTCCGCAATGTCCGCTTCGTCACCAAGTGTTACAAAGTAACAAGATACGCTCACGCTGTTGTTGCCATATTGCCTGATCAGCTCTCTTGCGTTCTCTATCTTTTCCACCAGTTTTACATTTGGATTGTCTTTATATTCGGCCTGCTTGGCCAAAAAAATAAATTCTATGCCAACCTTCATAAGCGATACGGTATTCGCGGAAAAACCTTGTGTGTTTTTGACTTGAATTAGACGAATGTGAACTGATTGGCTGCTGTCATCCACTTCAATCTTAAAGATGTCGATTTGCCGTTCACCGGCCCCATCGACCAGTTCATCATCTGGAACTTCATCCAGATCAGCATCGAACAAGACGGAGTAAAACCAATGCATGAACGCGTCGTCTTCGGTAACATTCAATTCAGTCGCTGCGTTTTGTATAGAGTCGGAGATAAACCCGCGTTTGATGGCTGTACTCACTTGATGAAATTCCTTTGGTCTATTCAAACGTCGTCCCTGCACGTAGATCCGCGCAATGCAACTTTAAGCTTAATCCATGACATAACAAGTTAAATGCTTGAAACCGAGTGTCTGCGTTTCATTGAAATGAGCCGATCAGCTGCATAGTAGCAAATGTCTATTTCCCGCCCAAAGCTGTCATTTTTCTTCAATAGAAAGCTGCCTTGAGAGTTCGCCACGCATAAGCTGTGACCAGCGGGACAAGCCCGTTACCGGCTGTACGGGATCGCTCAACCCGATTGGCCAACCCATCATCCAGTCCGAAAAATTCGGATTGAAGGTCCAGAGTCCCGAGACGTTTTCGCAGAACACCCATTCGGGGTTGCATTCTCCGACGATGCGGGCAACGTTCGAGAAAAGGGCTCAAGAGCCAAAGGGAATTCATGTTGCCGCAATGCAGTCATGTCTAAGGACCCGACTGCTCACTCAAGTGAGCTGTCCAAAGACAGCACCGGCGTCTCGAGAACACGTCCCTTGAAGACATCAACGATGCCGACATCGCTCAGGCGTGGTCCCGCATTGCAGACCAAAGATGCGCCGAAGAGTGCCTTGAACACCAGATAGGGCGGCTCCCAGTCGACCAAGGCATCGAGAGCTTGGCGCAGAGCGGCGAAGCGCACGGCGATCTCCGACAGCGGTGCTTCGCTCACCAGGCCCGCCAAGGGAAGTTCTATTTTTTCAATCACTTCGCCTTTGGCGACCACGCACATTCCGCCGTTTGAAGACCGGACAGTATTGGCGGCCAGAGCCATGTCAGAAGGATCACGGCCGAAGACTGTCAGGTTGTGGCTGTCATGGGAAACGGTTGTTGCAAATGCGCCGCGCCACCTGCCCCACTTTTCCAGAAAGGCGACCCGGACGGGCGCATTTTGCCCGTAGCGGTTCGCAACGGCCATACGGATCATGTCGTCAGGGAGGATCAGCTTGCCCGCCTCCACATCGACCGTTCTTGACCCCCAGACCGGAAAACGCGGTTTTGAAAGAACCGCGATCTGTGCGCTGGAGCCGGGAGCCTGAATTTCAAAATCATCAGCCTGAAATTCGGCGACGGACACGGAATTGCGCAGCGCAGCCGGCGGCTCGGTGCTGCGGCAGGGCGTTGTCAGATTGCCATCTTCAGAGACAGTTTTGCCATCTGCAACAACAAGGCTCGGCTTCACCTGCGCAAGATCGTCAAGGAGAACGATGTCGGCACGTTTGCCCGGCGCGATCAGGCCAAGGTCGGGTCGCCGTATGCGCGTTGCCGCGTTGAGAGTTGCTGCGCGGTAGGCCCACTCCGGGGGAAGTCCGAAATGGATCATGAGACGGATGACGTTGTCGAGACCGCCCTGGCGCTGGAGATCGTCCGGGAAGACGTCGTCGGTGCAGAGTGTGAGCGTTTGCGGAAGATGGCCCAAGTCGAGAATGGCCTTGGCAAACTCCGGCAGGAGATGTTCGTGCGAACCGCGCAATTCAACGGTCATACCGGCTTCAAGACGTGCAATCAGATCTTCGGCTGAAGACAGTTCATGGTCTGTCTCAACACCGGCTGCGGCATAGGCCGACAATGCGCCGTCGTTGAGGCCGCGCGCGTGTCCGCACACACGTTTACCGCTTGCCAGACCGGCATTCACGATGCCCTGGACCCTGTCGTTGCCATTCAACAGCGGCTGCATTGTCATCAACTCCGCAGCGCCATGTATGTCAGGTCTTGCCAGAAGCTCTGTCAGCAGATCCGGGTCAAAGTCGCCCCCGCTTGCCTCGAACCCGGGTGCGGAGGGAACGCATGTGGGCGCAAGGGTAAGCAAGCGCAGCGGCACCTCCTTGCCGGCCGCAATCGCATAATCAACCCCGGCAAGACCGCATGCGTTGGCGAATTCATGCGGATCCCAGACAATGGTGGTCACGCCGCGCGGAACCACGGCCGCAGCATATTCGGCCGGTGTCACCATCGAGCTTTCAACATGCATGTGCGTGTCGATAAAACCGGGCACCACGTATCGGCCTCCGGCATCGAGACTTGCAATTGAATCGGGCTTTGAGCCTGCTTTTCGAACGCTGGCGATGAGCCCGCCGACAATGCCAATATCGGCGTCCCGTTCCCGGCCCGTGACCATATCCAACAACCGCGCGTTCGATATGAGGAGATCGAACGGTTCCAGGCCCTGGGCAGCTCTCACAGCGCGGGCCCGCAATTCCGGCGCGTTGATGTTGCTATCTTGGGCCATCCATGGCCTCCCGTTTCAATGCACTCAGACAGAGCCGGGCAAGATCGGTTCCGGCAGTTGTTGCAAGTCTCACTTTGGACGCTGCGACGTGCGAGACGTTCGTTGCGCCATAGCTCTCGTCAGATTTGGTCGACACCTCAACGGCACATGGCGAAAAGCCTATGCAGTCCGGCTGCGCCGCGGCCAGTGCGGCCAGAGGATCGTAGATCGCCATTGCGGACCGTCCGCGCTCCAAGGCAATGTCGAGATAACCTCCGAGAAGGTCACCGGTCAGCTGGTCCGTCAGGGGCATGTCCTTTGGTCCAAAGGTCACTTTTCGGCAAAATGACAGATCGACAATGTCGAACCGAATGCCGGTCGACAGCACATAGGCCAATGCGTCTGCGTCCGCAAAGGCATTGTACTCCGCCAGAGGCGTGTGGTTTCCCCTGCCCGCGCTTCCCCCCATCCAGATCAGCCGCGTTATCCGGTCAGCCAGTTCGGGCGACTGCTGCAAAAGCAAAGCAATATTGGTCAGTGGCCCAAGCGCCAAAACCTCGGGTTCAGCGCCCGCGCCATCTGAAAGCCAGTTTGCAAGAGCCTGCACCGCACCTTCAGAAGGCGCGTTAGTATCCGGTTTTGGCAGCACCATTCCCCTGGTTCTGATGCCTGTCGGGCCCAAGATGCGCTCAGCGGTTTCCAACGGACGCTTCAGCGGCTTTGCTGCTCCCTGCCATACTGGCCAGTCGAACCCGTAAGAGGTTTTAGCGCCCAGTGCGTTGGCTGTTACCTGAGCAAGCGGTGCGTTTCCCGCAACAAGGGAGACGCCAGCCACATTCCGCCCAAGATACCTCAGCACGAGAAGCGCCCAAAGGTCGTCAAACCCGAAATCCGTATCGACCCAAATTGCTGTCACGCTGCCAATTGCCGTGCGGTTGCCTGGGGAAGATCAAATGCAACCTGCTCGCCGAGCGGCACTTCAGGAAGCTCGATTGAGGCATCGGCCTTGATCTGCCCCAGCGGACTGTCGATCACGTATTCCCGGTGGTCGCCGGCAAAACTGCTTGCAATCACCCGGCCGGTGTGTGGCCCCTTCCCGACCGCGACACCGCTCGGGCGCCAGGCGAGCATGGGGGCGGTAACTTCAGAGCCAAGCGGCAATCGACCATGGTCAGAGACAAGATCAGTTCCCTCCATCCGGAAGATATTCTCAAACCCCATGAAGTTTGCTGCAAACGCTGTGCTGGGTTCGGCATAAAGCTCTGACGGTGACCCCAGTTGCTCTATCCTGCCATCCTTCATCAACACGACCCGATCAGCCAGGGCCAGGGCCTCTGATTGGTCGTGAGTCACAAAAACCATCGTAATTCCGGTGTCCTTTTGCACCCGCTGCAATTCATTGCGCATCTCCAGCCGAAGTCGTGCATCCAGGTTGGACAGCGGTTCATCAAGCAGGAGGACCTTGGGTTCCATCACCAGAGACCTGGCGAGTGCCAGGCGCTGTTGCTGTCCGCCGGACATTTCGGCAGGCTTGCGGGCTTCAAAGCCCTTCAGGCCAACCGTTGCCATGCCGGCTTCCGTTTTGGCTCGCACCTGTGCATCCGGCAACTTGCGAAGCCGGAGCCCGAACGCAACGTTCTCAAAGGCGCTTAGATGAGGAAAGAGCGCATAGGACTGGAAAACAAGGCCGATGCCCCGCTTGTTTGCCGGTGTCCGGGTCACGTCCGCGCCGTCGATCATGATCTTCCCGCCTGTCGGCGTCAAAAGCCCAGCAATTGCGCGCATGGTGGTTGTCTTGCCACAGCCCGATGGGCCCAACAAGGCGATCAGTTCGCCCTTTCGGATATCCAGATTGAGATCCGGCACAGCGACCGTCTGCCCATAGGACAGCGTCAAATCCGACAATGAAACGAATGCGTTAGACATAACGAGAGAACCCCAGAAGTCGTTCGGCGGCAAATACGATGGCGACCGACATGAAGGCCAGCAGAGCCGACAGCGCTGCAACCGACGGATCGAAGGTGATTTCCATATAGGACAGCATGTCGATCGGCAGCGTGCGCACGCCAGGTCCCGACAAGAACAACGAAGCCGGAACTTCGTTGAAGCTGGTGACGAAACCCAGAATGAAAGCTGCCAGAATGCCTCCCCTGATGTTGGGAAGGACAACCTTGGTGAACGCCTGCAGCCGGGTACACCCGAGAATGACCGCAGCCTCTTCCATATCGGCACGCAAATTGTTCAGGCTCGAGGACACAACACGCACCGCATAGGGCAGCACCAGAGCGGTGTGTGTCGCGAAAAGCGCCATGGTGATCGTGACATCAAGCGGCACAACGAAGTAACGCAGAAGCGCGAGCCCAACGATGATGCCGGGCACGATGATTGGCGCAGCAACAATTGTCCGGATGGTCTCTGCGCCGGGCAGATCATAGCGGTTGAGCGCATAGGCAGCCGGGATGCCGATCAACAGCGCTGCCAACGTGCCAAAGATCGCAAGGAACATCGACAAGGCAAAGCTGGCCCGGAAGCTCTCCACCGTGAAAACCTTGGCGTACCATTTGAGAGACAGGCCCTGAGGCGGGAAAGACAAAGCCTCTCCGGCTGAAGCGCCTGCGAGAATGACGATCAGGAACGGGCCGATCAGGAATGTGAGCGTTGCACCCAGAATGAGCCAGACAGTTAAACGGGACACGGTCTACCTCCGCACCGAGGCAATGCGCTTCAGGACCAGATTGGCCGAGAAACACATGACGATCAGGATCATGGCAATAACGCTTGCCGACACGAAGTCGTTTGAAACATTGACCTTCTGGTAGAGCAGCGTCTCCAGCATTAGGACCTTCGATCCTCCCAAAATGGCCGGTGTGATGTAGGCCGTAAGCGCGCCGGTAAAGACCAGCGTACCGCCAATGACCAGCCCCTCCTTGGTCAGCGGCAGGATCACCCGGAAAAAGACCTGGAACCAGCTGGCGCCCAGCACACGAGCTGCCGGAACAACGTCGCGGGGGATGTTCTCCATGGCGGAAACCAGGGAAATGATCATGAGCGGCAGAAACAATTGAAGAAGACCAATGAAGACAGCCGTTTCAGTGAACAGCAGACGAATGGGCAACTCCGACAGGCCGAGCCCGACTATCACGTCGTTGACGATGCCGGTACGGCCCAGAATGACAATCCAGGCATAAGTCCGGGCAACGGGAGAAATCATCAGCGGCAGAACAACGAGTCCAAATATGCGACCGCGTGAGGTTGCCGGCAGGTTGACGATGCAGAACGCGGCCGCATAACCGATCACAGCAGACGTGCCGGCGACCAGAATTCCGAGTTTGAGCGTGCGGAAAAAGACGCTTTGGTTCAAAGGCTCGGAGAAGAAATCAACATAGCCCTGCAGGCTCCAGGCCCCGCTCTCAGCCTGAAAGGCAACAGACAACAGGATGCCAACCGGCACCAGGAACACAAGAAACGTGAAAAGCGCGGCAGGCAGGGCAAGCGCCAGTCCTTCTGCGCGGTTGAGAAACATGAGGAAGCTCCGGGCGAATGGGCGTGGGAGGGCGGTCGGTCTGACCGCCCCCGGTCGTCTTTAACGGATGACCTCATTGTTCCACTGGTCGACCCATGCATCGCGGTTGGCGATGATGACGGCTGGGTCGAGAATGTTGAGCGAGTTGATGAGTTCAGCCCCGTAGGTCAGGTTTTCCGCCACTTCATCGCTGACCTTCACGTCCATATTTGCCGGGCTGTCAATCAGAGCCTCGGCGATCCGGGTCTGAACTTCCGTTGAAAGCCAATAATCCATGAGCTTATAGGCCAGTTCTTCATTGCCGTTGTTGGCGGTCATGATCATGACATTCATGCCGCCTGCCTGGCCTTCTTTCGGATCAGCCCATGCGAAGGGAAGCGGAGAACTCTTGAAGCGGCTCCAGGCGAAGCGGCCAACAGGCGCAGCGATGACTTCTTCCTGGTTCATGAGCTGCGCGAGCTCGGAAGACCGGGAGTAAAAGGTCACGATGTCATCAGCGTGTTTGCCGATCTCCGAAATCGTCGCACTAAAATCACCCGGATCGCCGCCTTCAGCCTTGTTGAGCATCATCAAGGTGAGCGGCCCTTGTGTCCCGGTGATATTCGGTAGGGAAACATTGCCGGCCAGCTTTTCGCCCAGCAGGTCGTTCCAGCTCTCAATGCTCACCAGGTCTTTGCGATAAACGATTGAACTTGCATAGAAAGTGTAGCCAACAGCCATGCTGTCGCCAATCGGGTTCTGTGCGGCCGGGTAAAGCTTGTCAAAGCTTTGAAGCTTTGACGTATCAATTGACTGGAGAAGACCCTTGCGCGCAAGGCTCAGTGCGTCGTGGGAGGAAATCACGGCCATGTCGATCACCGGGTCCGCCGCATTCGCCTCGATCTTGGCCATGCGCTCCACGGAGTTTCCGGTTTCAATCACCAGTTCACAGCCGCAAATCTCTTCAAAGGGATCATACAGCGCTTCTTTGTAGGCATCCTGAGCGAAGGAATAGACCGAGATGGTAAGCTTGTCTTGTGCTGCCGCGCCGGTCGCAGTGAGAGCTGCACTCAGCGCAAGGATTGATATGTACTTGGTCATTGAGGTCGTCTCCTTGTTAAAAGCTGGCTCGGGATAGATGTTGATTGCCGTACCACCAATCGCATTGGCACGGTTTCCCCTTCTTGAGCCGGTGTTTCGCCGCTGATTTTGGCTGAGATGATGTCAATCGCGCGGCTGGCGATTTCGTCGACATTCTGGGCAACCGTCGTGAGCGCCGGATGCATGATTGAAGAAAAAGACATGTTGTCGAAGCCTGTCAGGCTGACCTGGTCCGGGACGGAAATCTGCACGCGCATCAGTTCGGTGCGCACCTGCAGCGCAATCAGGTCTGAAGTGGCCATGATCGCTGTTGCGCCTGCCTGAACCTTTGCGACAGCCCGTTCAATGCCCGCTTCACCCCAAAAAACATCGACATCAATGTCCGAAGGCA
Source organism: Labrenzia sp. THAF82 (assembly GCF_009363435.1). Lineage (GTDB taxonomy): Bacteria > Pseudomonadota > Alphaproteobacteria > Rhizobiales > Stappiaceae > Roseibium > Roseibium porphyridii. The sequence goes on from NZ_CP045354.1 coordinate 4,321,811, forward strand.
AGGCACTGCGCATCCCGGCAATGCGGTCACGCTGAACTTCGGAGACTTCGTCCCCGCCCAGGATGACGATCTTGCGATGTCCGATATCCAAAATGTGCCGGGCAACCAGCGCACCGCCACCCGCATGATCCGCCGAGACTGAGTTTCCAGGGTCAGAAGCTGTGTTCAACACCGCAATCGGAACAGGCATCGGATCCGGTGTCGTGCCTTTTTGCGGCACGACGATAAGGCCGTCCACGCCCCGATCCAGCAGTCTTCGCAATGCTTCGGTTTGCTCGTCCGCACTGCCCCGCGAATCCGCAATCAGAATGCCAAGTTTTCTCTTGTCGGCTTCCATTGAGAGCGTCTGGGCGATGCGCGGAAACAACGGGTTGGTCAGGTCCGGCATGACAAGACCAAGGATACCGGTCTGCCCAGTCTTGAGAGCGCGGGCTGCTGTGCTGGGACGATATCCAAGTTCATCCGCTCTTGCCCGGATACGCGTGACCAACTCCTCAGAAACACGTCCCTTGCCGGTCAACGCGTTCGAAATCGTTGCGGTTGACACGCCAATGTCGTTGGCAATTTGCTTGATGCTGACCATCACGCCCCCAATGCTTTAACGATTAAGCAAGCTCGCTAACGCAAAGTCAACGCTTAAGTTAATCGATTAATCAGAATCTTGGGTCGGGAAATCTATAACGCCCTGCCGGATAAAATTTCCAGTGTTTCGGAGTGTGCAGCGACTGGCCAAAAGTGCCGATTGGCATCACTTGAGGACCAAAACAACAGACGAACAAAAGGCGACTTGCGTTTCCAGATCGCAATTGTTCCGTCGCACAGATGGCTGCTGAACGCACGAGCAAACTCAAGGCCTGGAAGACATCAGCCGCCTTTGCCGGAATTGACGGTCCGCAGACATCCCTTTTGCGTCAAAGAATGGACACTTTGTGCCAGACTGGCCGGACATCGGACACCTTGGATGGATGGGAGGCAACAGCTCCCGTCACAGTCCAAACAGCTCTCAAATCAGGGAGTTAGGGCACACAGTGCCGATACTGATCATACTTAAGCCAAGGCAAGCAGTGACAAAGCAAGCTGAAAATAGATCTAAATTAATTCCACAATTTTAGCTCTAAAATTTCAACTTATCGACGAAATCAATTTCTAGAATCGCAAACATAATAACAAAGACGGGGCGGGAACTCTAAACGAACGCACTTGTAAGGATAAATACTTGCAAGCGCAGACTTGAGGAAAGAGATTCCAGATGAAAAGCGCGTTCATGGTTGTTGTTGCTGCGTCACTACTTGGGCTTGCCGCTTGCAATGGCGAAAACTCCAATCAACCCGATGGGGCTTCACAGGGGAATGAGAGTGTTGCTCCCCAGAGCTCTGCACCAAGCGACGGCGCGCCGGCCGTCGGCGATACGGACACCACCCAGTCATCCGCTCCAACGGCGCAATAGTCCATGCACGTTCTTTCAAGGTGGCCGGTACCGGCCACCTTGTTCCGGTAAAACAGTTTTTAGAGAAGGTACTGCTCGCCGCTGCAAAATAGGCGCGGCCTATCCGGGTCATGCCCGGAGAATTATCCTCTCCTATCCCTTTCAGCAAAACTGCTGGATCTGCTAACGCTCAAGGGATTGCAGCCAGCCAATTCGTCCTAAATTTCAGGCAACGGCGGATGACCTAGGGCGTTTTTGTAAAAAACACGAAATTTCATAAAGTGGTTTGACGTCGGCTTTCGTGAATTGAATTACCTTGTTCTGACCGCTATCCTTGATGTCCCTCCAAAAGCACGCTCAGAGCAATCCCAGTGTGCCTGACCTTCAAGTTTTAAACTTAAACTCCGATCCGCTTCTGCCGGACCGCGGAACCTGTTCCGGTCATCAGCGGATGCAAATCCTGTCTTCGAGGATGCTGAAAGATGCAATTCAAACTACTCGGCCGCACAGGCGTCAAAGTCTCGCAACTCTGCTTTGGAACCATGTCTTTCGGCGGCGATGCGGACGAAGCCACTTCTGCAGAGCTATACAAGGCGACCCGCGACGCGGGCATCAATTTTTTCGATTGTGCCGATGTCTACAGCAATGGCCTGGCCGAGGAGATCCTCGGCAAGTTGATCTCTCATGAACGCGATGACCTGGTGATCACCTCGAAAGTGTTCGGCAAAATGGGGGATGGCATCAATGACGGCGGCACCAATCGCAGGCACGTGACAAAGGCCGTTGAAGCGAGCTTGAAGCGACTGAACACCGACCGCCTTGACGTCTATTTCGTTCATCGATGGGACGAAAACACTGCGCTTGAAGAAACCCTGCGCGGACTTGAGGACCTCGTACGATCGGGCAAGGTCCTTTATCTCGGTGTCAGCAACTACGCGGCCTGGCAGATTGCCAAGGCACTCGGTGTGAGCGCAAGGAATGGCTGGTCACGCTTCGAGGTGATTCAACCGATGTATAACCTTGTGAAACGGCAGGCGGAGGTCGAAATTCTGCCGTTGGCACAATCAGAGGAGTTGGCTGTCATCTCCTATAGCCCGCTTGGCGGAGGTCTCCTGACAGGCAAGTATTCTGGAACGGCACCAAAGAATGCCGGACGCCTGAAGGACAATGACATGTACGCGTCCCGCTATGGTGACGATTGGGTTTACGATGTTGCCGAAGCGTTCACGGCTTATGCACGCGAAGGCGGCTATGATCCCGTCAGTCTCGCTGTTGCGTGGGCCGGCGCGCATGAAGGCATAACCTGCCCGATCATCGGTGCTCGAAACACGCGTCAGCTTGAGCCCGCACTGCGGTCCATAGACATCGAGATGACGCCATCGACGCGAGAAGAGATTGCTGCCCTCTCCCGCACGCCGCCGCCCGCGACTGATCGCTCGGAGACCTCATGAAAACTTCCGGGTCTTCGGGCCACATCACCACGCAACGGCGACTGGAATGCGCGCAGAAAATGTCGGCGACCCTGAATGGTGTCAGCCTACATCTTCTTTGCACCACCAAAGGCCCTGGTCAGCGCACCACGTAGACAGAGCATTTTGCGTGGCTGGCGACATACCCCGCATTGGAGGCAAAGATGTGCTCCAGTAACCCGGGAATATGAGATGCCATCACGATCAGATCGACGCCCATGTCTTCTGCCGCCTTGATAAGCACATTGCCAAGATCAACGGCGACATCGTTGTCGATCATCGAGCGTGTCTCGACTGGATGTCCGATGTCTTGAGAGACCTCGCGCGCATATGCCTCAAGGTTTTTTTCAAACTCGACTGGATTGTGTGCAGCTTCGGTCACTGCAGAGCTTGTCACGCCGATCAGGGTGAGCTTCGCGCCGTCGCCGAGTTTTGCAAGATCCCCTGCCACGGAAACAGCTTTTGACAAAGCGTCCTTATGGGCAAGGTCAACAGGAATTAAGATGGATTGAGCCATGTCAGGCCTCCCTTAATTGCAAGACCCTAGACTGGCGGATGTGCAGCCTTCCCGCCTTGATCTAGGACAATGGCCAGAAGCGGTAGGGCTGCACGAAGGTTACAGAAATCTTGTGAGACTTGTCTGGATGACGGAGGCAAATCAACCAGGATTACGCGTCTCGGGTTTAACCCGATCTGGTAACGTCTCCAATGATATTGACCTGGATGTTCAACTCATGCGCCAGATGCGCGCGCATCCAAAGTGCTCGATCTGCGCCGGATGCTGAATTCGCGTAAACGACCTGGATGTGGTTGGCCTTGTGTCGTCCCACGAGCTGGTCGCGACTGACACCATCAAGAACTCCGTGCATGATCGGCCATTCCGGCGTTGTGCTTTGCCGCCGTCGTTCCGTTTCACTTTCAGGCAGCTCAATGCATCGTCCGCGGCCGATGTCCATATGCAGGGCACCGTCCTGGACATAAATGCGCGACCAGATTATCTCGCCCGGTTTGGCAACGCCGCTGAGTGTGCCGCCACCCGAAGGAAAATACATCGCTGGCTGGCGCAGGCTTTCACTGCCTGTCCAGCCACCGAGATGGTGAGCGGGAGGCGCAGCGCCGGAGATTTCAAAAACCCAGACAAACTGATCAGTCGTGCCGCTGGCGTCCAAATCTCCCCACCTGATATCGTGGAGCGTTGTTTCCAGTGGCTCACCAAGCGCCGAATGGGTTCTGTTTATCAGTAAGGCATCCAAACCGGCGCATTCGTCCACTTCATTGAAATGGATAACCGGTTGACCGGGCCTGATCACGCTGCCATCGGCACGCTTGACGTCCGGCCGTTCAGTGTTGTTCAGCATGCCTTCCACCAAATCGGAGGCTGGCAGCAGATCCTTGAGACCCTGCTGGTATTGTATTCCGATCGTTTCGCAATCAAATGCATCTGCCATCCGCACAGCTGCGACATACATCCGGCATTGCATCAAAACCTGCTCTTCGGTCAGTTCCGTTGCCCCGTCGTGGCCAAGATGGAAGGTCATTCCCCTTGCCCGCATCCAGTCGTAAACAGCACGGGCCTCGTCTTCGGAGACCTGAAGCGTTTCATGATAGAGAGCCGATTGTGACAGGCGTTCCTTGAACACTCCTAGCGGCATCAGCAATTCATCGGGAATGATCGCGTTGTACATGCCCATGCAGCCTTCATCAAAGACCCCCATGATGGACTTGTTCAACCTTAGATCCGAAGCAATCCGGCCAGCCGTTTCCTTGTCTGCATCCGAAGTCAATTCAGGATCATAGTCCGCGACGTGGCTATCCTCGTGACTGATTGTGCCGGTTGAGAGCCATGCCTTTAGATGTTCGCGAAAGAAACCGTCATCAAATTCAGCACTCCAGAGCGTTGAATAGGAGACCCCTGCCTTTGTGAGGGAGCCGTTGAGATTGAGCATCCCAACAAGTCCCGGCCATTGCCCGGACCAGTTTGCCAGTGTGAGGATCGGACCCTTGTGACTGGTGAGGCCAGGAAGAATGTGATGCGAATACTGCCAGACGGCCTCCGCCACCACGATCTTCGCGTTGCTCGGAACAGACGCGACGGCGTCCATGCCCTCGCGCTGCGAGGCAAGAAATCCATGTCCTTTCACAGGATCGACACGGTGCGCACGAATGACGTCAAATCCGAGTTCCCGGCACTCCCGGGCAAACGCCTTTTCCATGGCTTCCTGGGCCGGCCAGCAGGTTCGGTTCGCGCTTTCCCTGCTGTCGCCGCTGGCAAACAGGTAGATGGAGTTCTCGGACATGGTGTCAGGCCTTACTCGGACATGATTTTTCGGTAGGTTTCAAAGTCGTCATGCATGGCGCGGAAGACGCGGTACTTCCTGTCATGGAAGGCCCTTGTCCCGGTGTCCGGCCGCAGAACCTTTGCAGGCCCGCTCATTGCGTCCATAGCGCTGCTCAGGCTTTCAAATTTTCCTGACCCCACAGCCGCTAACATTGCGGTTCCGAGCAGAACAGGCTCTTCCTGATCAGGCAAAAGCACTGGTAATCCGGTGACGTCTGCATGGGTTTGGCAATAGAGACTGTTGCGTCCAAGGCCGCCACTGACAACAATTGCGTCCGGACGCACGCCATTCTCTGCCAACTGGTCGAGAATATGCCGTGTTCCATAGGCCAGTGACTGGATGCAGGCGAGATAATCACGCGCAAGATCGTCAATATCCGGGATCGCGGTTTGTCCCAAAGTCACTCCCAATCGGCGAGGGTCCGCGAGTGGTGCCCTGTTTCCGTTGAAATCCGGGATAATGTGACGATCATTGGTCAAAAGTGATGGTGGCTCTTCGCTCGCAAGACCGGACAGGAGATCATCCAGATAGTCATAGATGGTCATGCCCTGCTCTAGGGCCGCTGCTTTTGCCCCTTCAAAGGCGCTGTGTCTCTGCAACACTGTGTCGATTGCCGCGCCAGCCATGGATTGACCGGCCTCATTTGCCCAAAGGTCAGGCAACACTGCGCCATAATAAGGTCCCCAGACACCCGGCACGTATGCCGCCTGCTGCGCAACAGTGATGTGACAGGCGGATGTGCCGGCTATCAGAGCCATACGATCCGGGCCGACTGCGTCAGCCGTAACCCCAAGCGTGCCCATGGCACCGGCATGGGCATCAATCATACTTGCCGCGACCAGTGTCGATGTCGTCAATCCGAGTTCTTGCGCCGCCTTTTCGCTCAACGGGCCAAGAGGGGCTGCGGGGCTCAAACACACGGTGCCGATACGACTGAACCCCTCGTCCGCGAGATCCTTCAGTCCAGCAAGAGCAAAGAATTCGGCATCCCAGCCCTCACCTTTCGTGCCTGCTTCTCCCTGATAGGTCCATTTGCATACGGTGCTGCACAAGGACCGAGTCAGGTTTCCCGTGGCGCGCCAGGTCAGCCAGTCCGGAAGATCAAAGAAGTGACCAGCTTGCTGCCAAATCGAGGGAAGGTTCTCCTTGATCCACAGCAGCTTCGGCAATTGCATTTCAGGCGAAATCTTGCCGCCTGAAACACTCAGTCTCTGGTGACCCGTTTCATCGATCCTGGAAGCTTCTGCGATCGCTCTGTGATCCGCCCACAAAACAGTGTCTTGTTCCTGTTCGCCATCGGGCGAAATGCTGAGAGGATCGCCCTGCCCGTCGACAACAACCAGGGAACAGGTTGCGTCGAACCCCAGTCCCGTAATGTCTTCCGGCGCTATGGCGGCCTGGTTTATGACCGTTCGCACTGACGCGCACACCGCACTCCATATGTCGGCACTGGACTGTTGTGCAAAATGCGGTCTCGGGTGCCAGGTTCTGATGTCCTGACTGGCCTGCCCAAGCAGCTGCCCGTCCTGGCTGAATACGCCCGCACGCACACTGCCGGTTCCAACATCCACCGCTAGAAACAGGCTCATTGGTCAATCAATCTGTTCAAGGTCATCTTCAAGCTCACTCATGTCTTCGCCACCAGCCATGAGATTGAGAACTTCTTCACGAGACTTCTCGCCCCGCTTGAATGACGCTGCGACCTCTCCCTGAATCAGGACTACGAAAGTGTCGCCAACACTCATGGCATGACGCGCATTATGCGTGATGAAGACAATACCCGCACCGTTTTGCCGGGCAATTCTCATCATTTTGAGGACCATCGCGGCTTCCTTGACGCCCAGTGCGGATGTCGGCTCATCAAGGATCAGCATCTTGGCCCCGAAATACATTGCCCGTCCGATTGCCAGCACCTGGCGTTCGCCACCGGACATCGTTCCAACAAGCTGATCTCCGCTGGTCACGCGGGTGAGGCCGAATTTCTGCATCTGTTCCACGGCGACTTCATTGGCAAGACGTGTGTCTATGCTTTTGAACGGCCAACGGCCCGTCGCGGGTTCAGCACCCAGAAAGAAGTTGCGACCAACGCTCATCAACGGAATGGAGCCAACATCCTGATGAACTGTTGCGATGCCGCGCTGACGTGCTTCACGGGGCGAGGCAAATTTTGTTGGCCTGCCCTCGAACATCAACGTCCCTGATGTTGGCTGGTGATAGCCGGAGAGAACCTTGATCAAGGTTGACTTGCCGGCTCCGTTGTCTCCGAGCAGGCAGAGGATCTTGCCAGGTTCGACCTGCATCGACACGTGTTTGAGCGCCTTGGTGGACCCGAAAAACTTGTCGACGTCGCGCAATTCCATAAGTGGCTGAGACATGACGGACCCTATTTGCTTGAGAGCGCCAACCGGCGAACGTAGTTGTTGGCAAGAACGGCCGCAGCAAGCAAAAGCCCGAGGAACAACTGGATCCAGTCCGTGTTCCAGCCGGTGTAGAAAATTCCGCTGGAAATGACACCGAACAACGCCGTGCCGAGCACAATGCCGGTGACACTGCCATACCCGCCAGTGAGCAGAACTCCACCGATGACAACAACAATCGGTGCCTGGAACACAAAGCCCATGCCGTAGGTCGCATTGCCTGAGTTCCATTGGACGCCCTGGAGGATGCCCACAAGCGCCGCAGCAAGTCCGGTTGCAATGAAAAGACTGATCTTGACCCTTTGAACCGGCACGCCCGCACCTCTGGCAGCATCCAGATTGCCGCCCGTGGCATAAATCCAGTTGCCAAAAATACTGCGGCTCAAAATCCGGTAGCCAATGAACGCGACGAGCAACCACCAGAGAATAGAGATATTGGCCTGACCCCAACGTGCTGCAAAAACGAATTTTGCGCTGTCGGAGGCAACAATCGAACTTGATGTGACATTGGCGATCAGGCGTGAGATGCCCATCGTTGCACCGATCACAATGAAGTTGGTTGCCAGGGTTACAATGAAAGACGGCAGTTTGGTTTTTACGACCGCAAGTCCGTTCGCCAGTCCAATTGCAGCACCGGCAGCCAGCGCCAGAAACACCATTGGCCAGATCGGCAATCCGTATTGGTTGGTGCCAAGCGCGAGGATCATGGACGACGCCCCGACAGTCGAACCGATTGACAGGTCGAACTCACCTGAGATCATCAAAAGCCCCACCGGAATCGCGACAATTCCCAGTTCAGCGGCAAGATTGAGCCATCCGGCGGTTCCGTTCACTGACACAAAACCAGTTCCCGGCGTTGCCAACGCAAAGAAGAGGTAAGTGATGACAAAGGCTGCGAAAGCGCCCGCTTCGGGCCGCTTCATGAAATTCCTGAGCACGTCATTCTCCAGGTGAGCATGGTTGGATATCCCGACCGGAACCTTGCGGCGCCTAAGAGGCGCCGCGTACTCCTGCGTGTTCCTTATTGACCTTCAGCGTTTCTTCGACATTGGAGCTGTCGATCACCAATGGTCCGGTTTTGACATGACCGATCGGATGCAGTCCGTAATTCAGGTACTGATGCGCAATCTGAATGGACATGAACCCTTGCAAATACGGCTGCTGGTCCATGGCAAAGGCCAGGTCGCCATTCTTGATCGCAAGCAGCGCCTCGTTGGACAAATCTGCCGTTCCAACCATGATCTCACCTTTGCGCCCGACCTCATCCACAGCGCGCAATGCGGACATTGCCGGAACCGCATTCAGTGTGTAGATCCCGTCAATCTGAGGGTTCGCCTGAAGGCTGCCTTTGATTGCCTGTGTCATCGCCTGTGGGTTTGTCGCGTCGCCCGTACCAATGGTCTGGTAGACAGTTTCCTTGCCGGCTTCCTTCATGGCAGCGACATAGCCGTTGCACCGCTCTTCAACCGTCGGATTTCCGGGAACCTGATTGAAGCAGAGGCCTGTGGTCACACCGGCTTCCGCCTGTATCTGACCCGCCTTGTAACCCATCTGATAAGGGTCTTCGCCGACAAATCCGATTGAACCGTTGCCTTCCCAAAGGGTCTGGCCGGAGTTGTGAATGAGGACAGGAATACCGGCCGCAGTCGCCTCCTTGATCAATGGATCCATGCCATCTGGAAAGAACTCCCCTACCAGAAGCATTCTGGGCTCGCGGCTGATTGCCTGCTGCAGAAGCCTCGGGTAATCGCTCGTCATATTCGAGGTGTCTGTGACCGCGATATACTGATAGTCGACATCGAAAATTTCCGCAGCGTCGTCAAAGCCCTTCTTCACCGCTGCGAAGAACGGCCAGGACAGCGGGCCGCTTACAACCAGGATCGGCCCCTCTTCGTTGGACAATGCCGGCGACGTGGCGCCAAGACCTAATGTGACGGCGGCAGCCGCCAGAACTGATTTCATGAGCTTCATCTGATCCTCCCGTGATCTGACGACACGGACAAGGCAATTTTCGACCGGATCCGTGTGTCTGTTCATCATGATGAGCACGGAAAATATGTCTGTGTCAATAATTATTCACGATGAATTACTATTGACCATTTGAAGATCCGCTTCTAGGCTGGATCACGTTGGCAATCGCGATCAGACTGCCTAAATTATTGAAAAATATGTCTTTTGGAGGCGGTATGCGATCAGTGTTGTGCTACGGAGATTCCAATACGTATGGACAAACCACCGCCAACAAACCAGATGACCGATATCCGCATGATGTGCGCTGGCCTGGAGTGTTGCGGAGCCTCGTCGGCAATGAGTGGCTTGTTATCGAAGAAGGTTTGAGCGGGAGAACCACCGTCAGTGATGACGAGATTGAGGGTTCGGAGAAAAATGGCCGGACCTATCTTCGACCATGCATCATGAGCCACAAGCCGCTTGATCTGGTCATTATCATGCTCGGCACCAACGACTTGAAAGTGCGCTTCAACAAGACGCCGGGTGAAATCGCCATGGGCGTCGGAGCACTCGTCAGCGACATCAAGTCCATGCCTGCCGGCGTCGATGGAAAAATCCCCGAAATTCTGATCGTCGCGCCACCGCCGACAGCCCTTGATCTGAAAGAATGGTCGGATGTGTTTCTCGGAGCGCAGGAAAAATCGCGTGCACTGGCCCGGGAGTATGAACGGGTTGCCGAAGCTCACGAGGTTCATTTCTTCAACGCTGGCCTTGTCGTCAACTCCAGCGACAAGGACGGCTTTCATCTCGATGTGCAGGCCCACAAGGACTTGGGCCATGCAATCGCGGAAGAGATCGCAGCGATTGGCTGGCCGGAACAAAGTGACTAAACCATGGGAGGTTCAAGATCGGACAAGTCACAAACGCCGGTCCCTGCCGCCCAAACGTGATAACCCATAACGTGAAGCCCTGCCTCGATCCCGAGGTGAGCGCTACCAACCCTGATTTGAAAGCCGGAGGCTGTACTATTGCCGGATATGCGTTTTGCCCCGCCACCAACTGTTCGTGTTGCAGAACACCCAGGTGGTATGAATCAGGTTTTGGCGCGCAGCTTCAACGAACGATTGATCATGTCCCTTCTCTTGCAGCACGAGGGCATGACACGTCTCCAGCTCGGACAGGAAAGCGGACTGTCCGCACAGACGATATCTGTCATTGTCAGAGCTCTTGAACGCGACAACCTGGTCAGCAAAGGCGAAGCTGTCCGCGGACGGATCGGACCTCCAACCACGCCAATCAGCTTGAACCCCAACGGTGCTTTTTCAATCGGGCTTCATGTTGACCGTCACGCAATCGAGGCAAGCATCATAAACTTTGTCGGTGAGCCGGTGTTTCAAAGGCGCAGCTCCTTGGCCGCACTTGATGTCCAGACGGTTCAAGACACGCTCACCGGAACAGTCGACGCTTTGCTATCGGAATTGGGTGCTGAGCAAAAAGCACTTATTGCAGGGGTTGGCCTCACCCTGCCTGGGCGTTTCGAGGCCGATAGGCCGGAGGAACAAGCCATTCTTGCGCATGATTTTGAAGAAGATTTGCGTGCGCACACAGGTTTTGAAGTCTTCATCCAGAATGACATAACCGCGACCGCCAGTGCTGAGACCCTGTTCGGTCAGGCCAAACGGATTGACGATCTGCTTTTCTGTTACGTTTGTGAGGACCTGAAGCCTCGGCTCATCCTCGGTGGCCGCATTTACACAGGCTCAACACCGCAGATCTCCATTTGTGACAGCGAGACTTGGCAAAGGACGCATGACGCAATCACGTCTGGTGCACAAGACGATGATCCTGCGGTTCGCCAATGGCTTGGCGCAGTTGTCGAAAAGCTGGACACTCTCGTTCAAAGCCTTGGAACGTTTGCAACTGTCTCTGAACTGATCTTGTCGGCCCCGGTGCCAAAATCAATCACCGATGTGCTGGTTTCTGATTTGAAACTGAAGGTCTCGGCCGGTCTAACGGTAACCGGAAGCCAGTTTGGACCGAATGCGCTCGCCTACGGAGCGGCAACCTTGCCGATTCATTCCAGGTTTACCGCCGAAACCCCTTAGACAAACGGACGCACCACTCCATTTTCAACGAGTGGTTTGCGTGCATTTCAGCCTCAAACAGACCAGTGTGGCATTCTGGGAAGGCCTTGCCCTTGTTCGTTCGGCGAGAAGTCATGCCACCCGCCGCTGGCCTTCAAAATAGGCTTCAAGCCGCTCAAACGACGCCGTCCATCCGGCCGCGACCACGTCCTTCAGGCCGCCACCGATTTCCGACTGTTTGAGAATGACCCGTGTCCCCTTCCCGGTCGGTTCAAATCTCACCGAAACGAGCATTTCGGGTGCAAAGTCATTTGCCGGGATCGTGTATGCCAGTTTGTTTGGTGGGTCATAGTCGACCAGCGTGCCTTCAATCGTATGGTCCCCGACGCCTTCAATGGACATGGTGTGCCGGTAGGTTCCCTCTACTCTCGGCTCAACCGTGGAAGCAACTCTGGTCGTATTTGCGCACCCCCACCAATGAGTTGTTTTTGCCGCGTCAATCCAGGCATCGAAGACTGCCTCAATCGGCTGCGAAAATTCCTTGGTAATCGTCAGCGTGTTGTCTGAGAAATTGGTTTTAACGGTCATCGGGTCGCTCCTTTTGCTTTGTCAGGATGGCGTCCATTTGATCAAAATGTGCGGTCCAGAAATCCACGTAATGCGCCAACCAGTGCGCGGCTTCAGCTGCAGTTTCGGTGGCCGCGGTCACGAATGTCTCTCGGCCCCGCTTTTCTCGCTTCACGAGCCCGGCGCTATCCAGCACGCGCAAGTGCCGAGACACTGCCGGCTGTGAAATGTCAAACGCAGCAGTGAGTTCGTGCACTGTCCGTTCTCCCAATGCCAAATTGGCCAGAATTCCGCGGCGCGTCGCATCTGAGAGAGCCGAGAATACGAGATCGAGTTTTTTCGAATCCATAACAGAATGGTTATGTATTTTTTCAAACAAGTCAACGCTCGACTCAAAATCGGTGATTATTGAAAACGGGTGTCCAGCGAATGCTGAAACCCAAATTCGACTATAGAGAAGACAAGAGCGCTTCTCCGGGACTCAGATTCAGAAACGGGAAACTTCAGAAGGCAGCGACAGCGATCGCACACCATTCGTTGGAAATTTAGCGAAACGAGTGCAGTCGTCACCGCGTGATCAGAAAAGAGAAATTGGGCCGGTCTTGGAGTGCTTTTGTCTAGGCCGCTTCGCGGTTGGCCTTCCTGATTCTACCGATGAAATCCGACAGCCAGGCTATCTCTTTCAGGTAGACTTCCATGCTGAGCGAGGCGAGTTCCATCAAGAGCGCCTGCGGGTTCGGATTGTCGAACCCGGCCTCCTTCAAGAAGGTCTGATACTCGTTGATGAAAGCTTTCGGCACTTTCATGTCGGTCTCACGCACTCCAGCTTGCAAAGGGGCTCTTCATAAGCTTCAGCCGCCTTTTTGCGATTTGATAATCGTTAAGAACCCGATCCACGGGCCGGTATCGTCAGTTTTATCCTTTCCTCGCTATCCCCAAGCCTTCAGCACCATTTGCTGAAAATCGCGGAAATTTGCTGATATCAGCAGATTGACGGCGGATTTTCCTTGCACTTGGCCAGCCAAATCTTCGACCCTGCCAAGAATCACAATTTTACCGCAATGAGCGGCTTCTCATGAGTACCTGATGCCCCCGTCCACAGACCTTTCCTTCGAGCCACTGTCAGACGCCTTCGCGCAAGATCCCTACCCGACGTATGAGGCTCTGCGTGAAAGCGACGGTTTGACCTACTACGAAGAGTTTGATGTCTGGCTCGCCGCGCGTTTTGACGACGTTATGGAAATCGTCATGCATGAGGACATGGTCAGATCCATGGAGCATGTTGCCAGTCCGGAAGAAATATCGGCGCAAAAGCAGGCCGGCAACTGGCACGACATGCCGCATCATTCCCGTTTCGTGCAATTCTCATTGCTGGATAGCGACGGTGACATTCATGACAGGTTGCGCAAGCAGGTGTTCAAGCTGTTTACACCGGTCATGGTGGGGAAGCTCCGCGACGAGATACAGGCCTATGTGGACAGCCTCTTCGACGGTTTGCAGGATCAAAGCGAAATTGACTTTGTTGCCGATCTTGCCGCCCATGTGCCGGGCCATGTGATTGGACGGATCATTGGTGTTCCCGACGAAGACTGTCCGCAATTGCGGATCTGGTCGGAAAACATTGTCCAGTTCTTCGATGTTGACCGATCCGATGAACGAAAAGAACTGGCGGAGCGGAACACGACCGAGTTCTACGAGTACTTGCTGAAGCTGAAAGCAGAGCGTGAGGCGGTTCCCAGGGATGATCTGTTGTCGGTGATGATCCAGGCCGAACGCCAGGGGCACATGAACCACGACGAGTTCTTTTCCACGGCCATGCTGATCCTGATGGCAGGTCACGGATCGACAATCGATGTACTTGGTTCCGGATTGCATGCCCTTTTGAAATTTCCGGCAGAAATGCAGCGACTACGTGATGAACCCGGTGTGATGAAAACGGCTGTGCAGGAAATGTTTCGCTATGAATCTCCCCTTCCCTTCTTTCATCGCTATTCGACCAAGGACATGGATGTGTGCGGCAGCATGTTTCCCAGGGCCACGAAATTCGGGGTACTTTACGGTGCTGCCAACAGAGATCCGCGACAATTCCCCAATGCCGACACGTTCGACGTCGGGCGCACCCCCAATTGGCACACAGCCTTTGGTAGAGGCGCGCACTTTTGTTTGGGCAATCATCTGGCCCGGCTGGATATGGACATCATCTTTTCAACGCTGTTGAGGCGTTTTCGATCCGTTGAGCTGGCGGAAGAGGCTCCAAAATACAAACGCGGACTGTCTGTGCGAGGTCCGCAGGCTCTTAGAGTTGCCTGGAAGCCTGCTTGACCTTTTCCTGATAACCTCCTGACCTAAAATACCTTCTGAAGCCACTTAAGAATTTGATTCAAGACCCGGGATTAAAGACCATGCGTATCAGTCTCTCACTTTCAATCCTTCTCGGCTTCGGCTTTGGCGCGGCAGCATTTGCTGAAGGCGTCGATCTGGGGCCGCGCCCCGCCTATCTCGTTTCTCAAATGAACCCCGGCCCGTTGAAGGAGAAGCTCGCCGCCTGCATTGGCAACCCAGCGAAGCCATCCCTCTTTTCCATCAGTCACCGAGGCGCACCGCTGCAATTTCCCGAACATACAGAAGAAGGATACCGGGCCGCTGCGCTGATGGGCGCGGGCATTCTTGAATGTGATGTGACCTTTACAGCAGACAAGGAATTGGTTTGCCGTCACTCCCAGAATGATTTGCACACCACCACCAACATTCTTGCGACAGACCTGGCAGCCAAATGCACTTCTGGCTTCAAACCTGCCAGCGGCGGTGACCCGGCTTCAGCCGAATGCAGAACCTCGGACATCAGCCTGGCGGAATTCAGGTCGCTGAAGGGGAAAATGGACAGTGCAGACAAGCAGGCACAGTCGGTTGAGGATTACATGAACGGCACAGCTTCCTGGCGGACGGAGCTTTACGGGGCAACCGGCACATTGATGACGCACGCTGATTCCATCGCCCTTTTCAAAGACCTTGGTGTCAAATTCACCCCGGAATTGAAATCTCCGAAAATCGACATGCCTCATGACGGCTTTTCGCAAGCCGACTACGCACAGAAGCTGATCGACGAGTACAAGCAAGCTGGCATTCCACCTGAGGATGTCTTCGCACAATCCTTCCGTCTCGATGACGTTCTATACTGGATCGAGAACGAACCTGAATTCGGCAAACAGGCGGTGTTCCTGGATGGCCGGCGTGACATCAATCCTCAGGATCCGTCGACATTTTCTCCCTCGATGCAAGAACTGAAGGAAATGGGCGTCAACTACATCGCACCGCCGCTCTTTGTACTGTTGAGCGTCGAAGACGGCAAAATCGTTCCATCAGCTTATGCGAAAGCCGCAAAAGAGGCCGGATTGGACCTGATCACCTGGACGCTGGAGCGTTCAGGGCCACTGAACACAGGCGGCGGCTGGTACTATCAGACCGTCAGCGACGTGATCAAATCTGATGGTGACATGCTGGAAGTCGTCGATGTTCTGGCCGGAGACGTTGGCGTGAAGGGTATCTTCTCTGATTGGCCGGCAACCACCAGTTTCTACGCGTCCTGCATGGGCCTCAAGTAAATGCGCAGATAGGGCAAATTCAATTTTGCGTTGCAAGGCCGCGTTTACCGTTTGTCGTTAGACCTAGTCCCATAGCAATTCAATTGGGGGCGGCCTTGAAAACCCATCCGTTGCGCAGTGTCGATTGTCAGCTGCTCTATGAAACCTATGCACCTTTAACCGGCGAACAAGTTCAGGAGATCATTCGCTCTGCTGTGCAGCAATGCGGCTTTGCAAGGGAAGCCTGCCAGTTGATGCGCACCAGCACCGAAGCTGACATTTACATGTTGCTGAACGACCTGCAGATCCTGGTGACCCAAAGCCTGCCGTTGTCGGACACGTCACATATTGAGCCACTCACTCGGGACTATGCTGTCAGCCAAGCTTTCCCGGATGCCGCTGATGTACTCACCAAGTGCAAGGCCGTGACTACGATATCAGTACAGAAATTTGCATTAGGTGGTGTAAAGCTTTCGGATGAATTTTCCGAAATGTTGGGTCCTGAATTCGACTGCTTCTGTGACAGCAAGTCGACCAAATTCGCATTGAACATTGCGAAGGTAATCGCCGTACAAGTCTCTCTTAAAACCCGTTGCGAGGGAGTTTTTTGGGGCCAGAATGGATATCTTTTGCCTGCTCAACGGTTCGCTGAGCTGGCAATCCAAAACGATGAAACCCTTCTTTATATCCGGCCGCACCTGCACGCACCAATTCAAAGCGTTTCCGACACGAGGACATTTGGAGTTGTCGCATCCGGCGCAGAACATCTGATTGGATACCGGGTCGAATTCGAACCTAGCACTGTTCCTCCCGCTTATATGGTCGAAAATCTGCACTACTTTGTCGCCTTTTGCCTACAGCGCCAAGAAGTACTGCCAGAAGGCGACGTGTTCGGAAAAAACCAGGATGAAAAGGTCAGAATTTCCTACAAGCAAACTGAAAAAGACAAACCTGATCGTATTTTACTAACTGTACAGTCAAGTGCCGAACTGGGCATAGAAGGTGAGTACCGTCCAAGCATCTATCACCAGTATGATGACAATGGCGAGCGCCTTTCCTCAACAGTTTCAGACGTGGACGTCAGCGGACTGGACCCCAATGATCCCGTTGATGCTGCCATTTTGGACCGGCTACTCGCAATAAAGAAAGCGTCTCCTCCTAAACCAGACGCAGTCGTTTCACCTGAAAGCGCAATCGCTGAAGAGCCTACCGAGGCAAGGTCGGCAACAAATGAGAAGACGGCTGAAATAGGTCATAGCCAAGAGCCAAAATCCAGCTCTTCTCAGTCCGGTCCATCTCAGCGAGTTTCGCTGGAGGAACTCAGAAGATTTGCGCGCGAAGCCCAAGTGGCGGATGCAGAGCCTGAAGCAAAAACCGGCAAACGAGCATTTTTAAAGAAACTGTTCGGCAAATAGTCGATCCGGCCCGGACCGGCCAGTTGAATTTCGAGCTTATCGCGCCTGATCGAGCGTGCGTTTGCATTCCAGCAGTTCAAAGAGCGTCGCTTGCAAGCGCCTGATGTCCTCTTTGGTGACCGACGCCTTGCCGGCCGGAACGTTTGGAGCAGGCTTATCGCCTCGCAAGCGGCCAAGAATGTTCAATCCGCCAGACTGCGAACTCGTTTCCGTGTCGGGGGCATCATCCGGTAACAGGCCGCTTGGCAACTTCTCATGCGGTCCGTAGCCACTGTCAGTGTGTACAGGCGTCGGCGGTGGAGATGTTTCTGGTACTGGTGAGACAGCTTCCACAGCCACCGGTTCCATCTGGATCTGTGCGATATCTTCCTGCCAGGCCTGCATGACGAAACGCGGGCCCTGCTCTTTCAGAATGCGCTGGACACCCTTGATGGTGTAGCCTTCACCGTATAGCAGATGCCGGATGCCTTTTAAGAGCTCCACATCGTCGGGCCGGTAGTAGCGGCGACCCCCACCCCGTTTTAGCGGCTTGATCTGCGAGAACCGTGTCTCCCAAAAGCGCAGCACATGCTGCGGCAGGTCAAGGTCTTCTGCGACTTCGCTAATGGTACGAAAAGCGTCTGGGCTTTTATCCTGCGAGCTCATCCGGTCTTTTTAGTTTATTTGCTGGCCTGTCCTGTCAGCGCATCATTGATCCGCTGTTTCAATACATTGGACGGTTTAAACACCATCACACGGCGCGGTGAAATCGGTACTTCCTCGCCAGTCTTCGGATTGCGGCCTATACGCTCCCCCTTGGAGCGAACCACAAATGACCCGAAGCTTGATAATTTTACCGATTCTCCCGTCACAAGACAGTCAGAAATTTCAGAAAGTACACGTTCGACCAATTCAGAAGATTCGGTGCGCGAAAGCCCGACTTTTTGATAAACGGCTTCGCACAAATCCGCGCGGGTAATAGTCCGGTTGCCCATAACCCCTCCTCAAGGACGCCAGTGATCTGGCTGATTTTGCAAGAGAACTCCGATGCAAGGCCATACGGTACGGCCTCACGGCGAGCCGGTCAACCGGAACTCCTTAACAAGATTGCATTTGTCGTTTTTTGAATGAAGACCGACTACCAGCGCAGCAGGACCGAACCCCACGTAAATCCGCCGCCCATCGCCTCCAACATCAAAAGATCGTTCTTTTTGACACGTCCGTCCCTGACGGCCGTATCCAGGGCAAGCGGTATGGAGGCAGCAGACGTGTTGCCGTGCAGCTGAACCGTGGTCACCACTTTCTCAGGCGCGATGTTCAGTTTTTTCGCACTGGCGTCAATGATGCGCTTGTTGGCCTGATGGGGAATGAACCAGTCCAGATCTTCAGAGGACAGCCCGGTGGCCTTGTAAGCGTCTTCGATCACATCGGTGATCATGCCAACCGCATGTTTAAAGACTTCCCGGCCTTCCATGCGCAAATGGCCAACCGTTTGGGTTGCCGAAGGCCCTCCATCGACAAACAGCTTTTCCTTGTGCCGACCATCTGAGCGCAAATGCGAAGTCAGAATTCCGCGATCCGCGTTGGATCCGGTGCTCTCCGCTGCTTCGACCACAACAGCGCCCGCTCCGTCGCCAAAGAGCACGCAGGTCGTGCGGTCGGTCCAATCAAGTATCCTGGAAAACGTTTCCGCACCGATCACAAGACACCGCTTTGCCATGCCGGACCGGATATAGGCATCGGCCGTTGTTAGGGCATAAACGAACCCCGAACAGACGGCATGAACGTCAAAGGCTGCGCCGTGGTAAATGCCAAGACCGCTTTGAACGGTCACTGCCGTTGCAGGAAACGTGTTGTCGGGTGTTGCGGTTGCAAGAATGATCGTGTCGATGTCCTGGGCATCAAGACCAGCATGCTCAAGCGCTCTTTTTGCTGCACCCAGCGCAAGGTCTGATGTCACCTGCCCTTCGGCCGCCACGTGCCGTTGTTTGATGCCGGTACGCTGCACGATCCAATCATCTGAAGTATCGACCATCTTCGAAAGGTCGTCATTGGTCAGGATCTTTTCCGGCAGGAAACTGCCACAGCCGGTCACGGTCGAACGGATCACGCTCACAAATCACCTTCCGATGTCGGCCCGGCTTCTGCGAAGCGGCCCCGATGGTAATGCACTAGATCCTGAGCGATCTTGTGCGTCAGTTCATTTTTGACCATGTCATAGGCCAAATCGATTGCCGAGGCATAGCCCTCGGCATCCGTACCGCCATGGCTTTTGATCACAATGCCGTTCAATCCCAGGAACACGCCGCCATTGACCTTGCGCGGATCCATTTTCTCACGCAGCAAATCAAAGGCGCCTTTGGCGAAGAGATAACCAATTTTGGACATAAAGGTCCGATTCATCGCCGAACGCAAGTAACTGCCGATCTGCTTGGCCGTGCCTTCTGCCGTCTTCAATGCGATGTTGCCGGCAAAGCCTTCAGTTACCACGACATCCACGGTCCCTTTTCCGAGGTCATCGCCTTCGACGAAACCGGCGTATTCGAGTGAACGCAGAGGCGTTTCGCGCAACAATCGGCCAGCGGTGCGGACCTCTTCCAGCCCTTTCACCTCTTCGACACCGATATTGAGAAGGCCGACGCTTGGTCGTTGCACACCGAACAGGGCGCGCGCCATTGCGCCGCCCAGAATAGCAAAGTCGATGAGCTGTTGCGCATCAGCGCCAATCGTGGCCCCCACATCCAGCACAACGGATTCACCGCGTGTCGTCGGCCAAATCGCGGCAATTGCGGGCCGCTCGATGTTTGCCATGGTGCGCAGGCAGAACTTGGACATTGCCATCAGCGCACCGGTATTTCCGGCAGACACGGCGACCGAGGCTTCACCCTGTTTGACGGCCTCGATCGACCGCCACATGGAAGACCTCCAGCGCCCCTGACGCAGCGCCTGGCTTGGCTTTGTGTCCATGGCGATGGAAACGTCGCAATGGTGAAAAGTCGAAGCGTCGCGAACACGCGGATACTCTTCGAGAAGCGGACCGATGACCTTTTCATTGCCATACAGGATGAAATGAATGTCAGGATGCCTGACAAGCGCGATCTCAGCGCCGGGAATGACAACCTCGGCCCCGTTATCGCCGCCCATGGCGTCCAGGGAAATCGGTATAGTTTTCGCCATCTAGAATGTCTTTTGACGTTTCGCTACCAAGAACAGCACCGGATGGCGCCCCCCATAGTCCTGCCACCACGACAGAGGCCCAGACAGGAGTGCCAAGAACGGGCGCGAACATAACGGTTTTGGCAAGACTGACAACCGTTTTAATGATCGTGTGCCGATCTGGCGTTGAAAACCCACTCAAGCAGCCGGATGGTCCACGCCAACCAACATGAGTTACGGCGAGATCATTTGTCGGCCGGGTTTTCCTTCAGTGCCTGAAGCGCGGCAAATGGAGAGGGTTTTTCCTCTGCCTGCTCATCCTCGTCTGGGGCCTCCTCCTCCCCGGTTTCGAACTCTGCGCCAGGACGACGCGGAAAGGGATCCAGCGACAATGCAAGTTCCTCGCAGATGACCCCACCCAGATCAAGCACGCCGTCCTCGATTACGTCAGGCGGATCGAGCGATTCCAAATCTATTTCGATCTCGCCTTCGTCATTCAGATCTCGGATCTTGCGTGGCCTGGTCGAGTGTGGCTCGAAAGTTCGGTCCACGTCCAGTTTGAGGCTGCTTTGGAAGGGCTCAAGCGTTACCACACAGGTTTGCGTCACAGTTGCCGATATCGGCCCGACCACGCGCAATCCAGCTTTTCTGTAGGGCTTGAGCGTGAAGTCTGCCTTGAGTGTATCGATCCCATCCAGTTCATAGGTTTTCGCTATTGCAACCAATGCAGCCTGATCCGGCTCCACGACCACCAACTGGTCCTTGTCGACCACTTTGCTTGCATTGACCTTGAAGGAATAGGGAAAAGTGTTCTGTGCCATCATTCTTCTTCTAATTTTTGTTCGCCAGAGTTTTGTTTTTTCGAAACAAAGAATCAGACTGGCAACGTCTTGAAAGCATTTGGATCGGGCCAGCGAATATTGGTGCGCATGAGATCCTGCGCCGATTGATCGTTTAACAGTCTCGCAGCCTCCAGAATATAGGCAGCAAGCCTCTTTTGCGCGATAGGTTGCGCATCATCAGTAAAGATATTGCGCCCGATAGCGTCTGCGAGTTCAGCAACATTGTCGCTATCGATAGCGGAGATGTAAGCGTCTGCCCGGCCATAGAAGGCCTCCCCCATCACCTTCACTTTTTTGGGAACGCGTGTGTCGCTTACGCCCATCTCTCTCAAGGACGCATCCATATCCTGAAAAAACAAGTCAAAGACGTTTTGCGCAAACTCAGCAACATTGGCGCCCTCGCCCCGCATACGACGGAAATAAAGCACTGCATGAACAACAATCATGTCAAACCGGCCATCCACAGTATCGGGAACAAGTAACCCTGAATAAAAGACCGGTTGCCGCGCTTGAGCCACGATTTCACAATAAACCTTGTGCTCGGCATCACGGGATCGGCGGCGAAACAGCCCAAAAAGCATGACGTCTCCATAAAACCAGGTGTTGCCTTGTGCCCTATCCCACGATAGTGACTTTGCCAAGCAACGAAATTCAAGGAAGCCAGCAGATCTGGCAAGATGGGACTTCTTAAATGAACTTCAAGGCAGGCGCCCTGATCCTACCGCTTCTTGCAACACTGCCGCTCGGCGGATGTTTCACGACCACCTACACGCATGGTCATGTCATCACAAGCGACATGATGAGCCAGGTGCAGGTCGGTTCCAGCCGCGAGCAGGTAGAACTGGTCCTCGGCTCACCCTCCACAACATCAAGCCTTGCGGGTGATGCCTATTATTACATTTCCCAGAAGACCGCGACCACGGCCTTCATGGCCCCTGATATCGTCGAGCAGCGCGTCGTTGCTGTCTATTTCGATGAGGACGGCTTCGTGAAGGACATGGGCAACTACTCTCTTGAAGACGGCAAGATCGTCGATATCGTGACCCGCAAGACGCGGACAGGCGGTGCCGACTACGGCTTCCTGACCCAGATCCTGCGCGGCGCGACCAACCCGAATTTCAGCCTCTGATCGATTTCAGCGGCGCAAACAAAAACCCCGGCCTGACAGGCCGGGGTTTTCTTTTTTAGATGTCGTCTATCGTCAGTGTGCGAGGATCGCCAACAGCAACAGCGCCATGATGTTGGTGATCTTGATCATCGGGTTCACCGCCGGGCCGGCAGTGTCCTTGTAGGGATCGCCAACTGTATCGCCGGTCACCGATGCCTTGTGCGCTTCACCACCCTTTTCATGGGTTACGCCGTCCTTGTCTGTGAAGCCGTCTTCAAACGACTTCTTGGCGTTGTCCCATGCACCGCCACCTGCGGTCATGGATATCGCCACGAACAGACCGGTGACGATCACACCAAGCAGCATGGCGCCGAGGGCTGCAAATGCATCCGCCGGGGTGGCAACCGCGCGCACCACGAAGAAGACCACGATCGGTGACAGCACGGGAAGCAGCGAAGGAATGATCATTTCCCGAATGGCTGCCTTGGTGAGCATGTCCACTGCCCGGCCATAGTCCGGTCGCTCTGTACCCTGCATGATGCCGGGCTTTTCCTTGAACTGGCTGCGGACTTCTTCCACAACAGCCCCGGCTGCCCGACCCACAGCGGTCATCGAAATGCCGCCGAAGAGATAGGGCAGCAGTCCACCGAACAGAAGGCCGGCGACGACATAAGGGTTGGAGAGCGTGAACAGTGTGCT
This sequence comes from Labrenzia sp. THAF82, assembly GCF_009363435.1. Lineage (GTDB taxonomy): Bacteria > Pseudomonadota > Alphaproteobacteria > Rhizobiales > Stappiaceae > Roseibium > Roseibium porphyridii. The sequence goes on from NZ_CP045354.1 coordinate 4,344,843, forward strand.
GACATCGATGCCGTAGAAGATCGACCCTTCTTCCGCATTGGCAGAGAAGAATTTCAGATCTTCCGTGTAGGCAGCAAACAGCACCAGGGCACCGAGACCGGCAGAACCGATTGCGTAGCCCTTGGTGACAGCCTTTGTGGTGTTGCCCACAGCGTCGAGCGCGTCCGTCGTTGTGCGGACTTCAGCAGGCAAGTCTGCCATTTCGGCAATACCGCCAGCATTGTCCGTTACCGGGCCGAATGCATCCAGGGCAACAACCATGCCTGCAAGCGCAAGCATTGTGGTCACCGCGATTGCGATGCCAAACAGCCCAGCGAAGGAGAATGTCACCAATATGCCGGCAATGATGATGATTGCCGGAAGGGCTGTTGCCTCGAGCGAAACAGCAAGCCCCTGGATGACATTGGTGCCATGACCTGTAACCGACGCCTGCGCGATGGATTTCACCGGGCGGTACTCGGTGCCGGTGTAATACTCCGTCACCCAGATGATCAGACCGGTCACAATCAGCCCAACAACGCCGCACACGAACAGATCAAAGCCCGAGAAGGTTGTCCCGCCTGAGGTTGTGTATTCGGTGCTGCCGCCGAGCCAGCCGAAAATGATCACCGCAAGTGCGACTGCGGACAGAACCGAAGTCGCAATAAAGCCCTTGTAGAGAGCACCCATGATCGAATTGTTTTCGCCAAGCTTGACGAAGAACGTCCCGATTATGGAAGTGACCACGCAGCTGGCGCCAATAAGAAGCGGCAACAGCATCAGCTCAACCGCCTCAGCGCCGGTAAAGAAGATCGATGCCAGAACCATTGTGGCGACAACAGTCACCGCATAGGTTTCGAACAGGTCAGCAGCCATGCCGGCACAGTCACCGACATTGTCACCAACGTTGTCCGCAATGGTCGCAGGGTTGCGGGGGTCATCCTCCGGGATACCGGCTTCAACCTTACCAACGAGGTCACCGCCAACGTCAGCACCCTTGGTGAAGATACCGCCGCCGAGACGCGCAAATATCGAGATGAGAGAAGCCCCGAAACCAAGAGCCACCAGAGCGTCGATCACGGTTCTGTCGGACGCCTCGTAGCCCATGGGCCCAGTCAGTATTGTAAAGTAGACGGCAACGCCCAAAAGCGCGAGGCCGGCAACCAAAAGGCCGGTGACGGCACCGGCCTTGAACGCAATTTCCAACCCTGCCCCAAGGCTTTGGCTGGCTGCTTGCGCAGTGCGGACATTCGCCCGTACGGAAACCATCATGCCGATATAACCGGCTGCGCCGGAGAGGACAGCGCCAATGGCGAACCCTATAGCCGCAGGCCCGGAAAGCAGTATCCAAGCAAGTACGAAAACAACAGCACCGACGATCGCGATCGTGGTGTATTGCCTGTTGAGATATGCGCTGGCTCCTTCCTGGATCGCTCCCGCGATCTCCTGCATACGGGCATTTCCCGCGTCCGCCGCCATAACGGACTGAATGGCCCATGCGCCATAAGCGATGGACAAGAGGCCACAAATAATGATGACGACAAGCTCGATCATACTTCCTCCCAAGACTGTGGCGGCATGATTTTCTTGTTGTTTTTCCGCCGTACCGCATTTCACGCCATTTCCGCAGCGTGAAGCGTCGACACGATAGCAGCAAAGCGGAGCGCTTCGTCAAGCTCTCACATTGTTTAATTTGGTACTTCCGTTGCGGTATTGTTTGGTGCAGTGCGGCATCTATGCTGCAATGACGAAATGAATTTTCGCAACGACTTTAAGCGGTTGTAACTTCTTTTCTTTCAGCCCAAGCGAGCCAGGCCAACAAACCGAGACAAAGTGCCACAAACGGAAAGACCAGAATATTGACAGTGCCCCAGCCGAAGGCATTGAGAAGTGCACCGGAGGAAAACGACGCTGCAGCCACGAATCCGAACACCAGAAAGTCGTTTACCGCCTGAACCATATTGCGCTCTTCGGGTCGGTATGCATCCGTCAGCATAGCAGTTGCGCCTATGAAGCCGAAGTTCCAGCCCAAACCCAAGAGGACAAGAGCGGTCCAGAAATGCGCCAGTTCAATACCCATCAGCGCAACGATTGAACACCCGGCAAGAAGCGCCAGACCAATGGAAACGATCCTTTCCTTGCCGTAACGTGCAATCAAACTGCCGGTGAAAAAACTCGGGCCGAACATCGCCAACACGTGCCACTGGATGCCAAGCGCCGCGTCTGTCTCGGTCAGGCCACAAGCGATCATGGCAAGGGGCGTTGCCGTCATTACAAGGCTCATTAGAGCATAGGAACAGATCCCGCAGGCTGCGGCGACTATGAAGCGGCGCTGTGCCATGATCTCAAGCAGCGGACGACCGCCAGCCTGGGCATGACTGATCCGGGGCGGTTTGGGGATCTTGATAAACAGGACCAGGACAAAGGCAACAAGCGCAAGACCCGCCTGAGCAAGATAAGTCCCGGCAAAAAGAATAGGTGAGAAAAGATCCTTGGTGGCAATCACGGTTTGGGGACCGACAATGCCGGCAAGAACACCACCTGCCAACACCCAGGAAATCGCTTTGGGTTTGAAGGCATTGCTTGCCGTATCTGCGGCGGCGAACCTGTATTGCTGAACGAATGCTCCGGTAAAGCCACCCAGGCAACAGGCGAGAGAAAACAGCAGGAAACTGTCCCTGAAGACTGCGAAAGAGGCCAGGAGACCTGCAAGGACACCGATAAGAGACGCGCCCGCAAAGCCTGCACGACGCCCGTAACGCCGCATGATCATGCCGGCAGGAATGGTACCGAACGCCGTGCCAAGAACCATGGTTGAAACGGGCAAGGTCGCAAGGGATTTGTCCTCGTCCAGCATCATGTACCCGACAAGCGGACCCGTTGCGATCACGATTGAAGCTGAAGCGCCTCCGACGGCCTGTGCAAGGGCAAGCAACAACGCATTGCGCTTGGCCAATCGGTCATCAACAAAGGTATCCGTCAGAGCGGCGGTCATGGCTCAGGTCTCTGGTTTCAGATGGTCAAAACAGGCAGGACGCAACCGGTAACATGAGCGCGCCTGAACACAAAGCCATATGCGATATCACATTTTCAGAATCAGAAGAGAACCGGATTAAAAATGGCGGAAACCACCCAATTCATGCATGTGAATTGGCGTTCCCTTTTTTGTCACGGTAACAATCCCCGTTCCCTGATCGACACGTCCGATCAGGGTCAAAGGACAGCCCACGGCAGTGGCATGCTTTGAAAACTGCTCGGCATTTGCTTCAGAAACACATGTAAGGATTTCGTAGTCGTCGCCCCCGTCAACGCAGCGCAGGAAATCGTCTTGCGAGTTTGCGTTAATCTTCGCAATCGCGTGCGATACCGGAACCTTGTCCAAATCAAGCACGATGTCGACCTCGGACGCGCTTGCCAAATGACCACAATCGGCAATCAAGCCATCTGAAATGTCCATGGCTGCATTTGCATATTCAAGCAGAAAGGGAGCCAAGGTTGTCCTCGGTCTGGGCAGCAAATAACGATCACGAAGATATTGCTCATCGGTAGCAGATAGTGTGCGTTCTTGCCCAAACGCCGGGTCGAACCGCAGCTGAAGTCCAGCGGCTGCATCGCCAATCGTACCGGTGACAAAAAGAAGGTCACCCGGCTGTGCGCCCGAGCGGCGAACAGCCTTTCCGCAAGGCACCTCACCCAGTGCTGTGATGGAAACAAGCAATCCGCCGAAAGAGCGGATCGTGTCTCCACCCAGGAGATCGAAGCCATATGCCTTCTGATCGTCGGCCAACCCAGCGCAAAAACCTTCCAACCAGTCGGGTGACCAGTCGGACGGCAGGGCCAGGCCCATCATGTAGCCGCGGGGTTTTGCCCCTTTTGCGGCCAAATCAGAAAGATTGACCCTCAACGCCTTTGCAGCGATTGCTTCCGGCGGATCTTGCGAAAAGAAATGAATATTTGCGGCAAGCATGTCTTTGGTAAGCACAAGATCATGCCCTGCGCGCGCTGTCAGCACGACCGCATCGTCGGTCAGGCCCAGGCTTCCCGGATCTTTTGCCAGCGGAGCGAAAAACTCCCTGATGAGATCAAACTCGCCAGGCCGATCCGCAACCATCGTCAGGCGGCACCATCGGCCTTCTTGTCGCCGAGCTCAGCGTCTCGCAGCTCATGCGCTAGGCGGTCGAGGACGCCATTGACGAGACCCGGTTCATCATCCTCGAAGAAGGCTTTGGCGACGTCGATATATTCAGAAATGATCACTTTCGGAGGAACATCTTTCCGGCGCAGCAGCTCATATGACCCCGACCGCAAGATAGCGCGCAAAAGACTGTCGATGCGCTTGAGCGGCCAGTCTTCCGTGAGCGCTGTGTGGATGAAAGGATCTAGGAACTTCTGGTCTTCAACGACACCGGCAACGATTTGCTTGAACCACTGTTCATCGGCATCACGGTACTGCTCTCCGTCAATTTCCTTTCCCAGACGAAAAGCCGTGAATTCGCTGATCACACTGGTAAGTGGCGCGCCACCCACATCCATCTGGTACAGAGCCTGGACAGCAGCCAAGCGGGCAACACCCCGTTTGTTCGCAGGGCGCACAGTTTTGGCAGCCGGGTTTTCCGGGTCAGCCTTTCCGGTCATTCGTTATACTCCGAGGCGTTCACGCAGGGCGATCATGTCCAGGGCCGCCTGAGCTGCAGCTCCGCCTTTGTTCTTGTCGTCTACTTTTGCACGCGCCCACGCCTGATCGCTGTTTTCGACGGTCAAAATCCCGTTTCCGACCGCAAGATCCGCGTCCACAATCAGATCCATGACCACACGGTTCGATTCATTGGCAACGATATCGTAGTGAGTTGTTTCACCGCGGATCACCACGCCTAGAAGCACAAAACCGTCATACAGAACGCCGTCACCTTCCATTGCAGTCATGGCCATGGACAAAGCTGCCGGAATTTCCAGGACACCTGGCACAGCAACCCTGTCATAGGTGGCACCAGCGGCCTCGATGGTCTTGATAGCACCTTCAGCAAGCGCATCGGCAAGATCGTCGTAGAAGCGAGCTTCGATGATCAGAAGTTTCTTTGCAGCGCTCATGGGTCGTACAATCCTTTATAAGGCCGCGACAGGAACCATGTCTGCCCGGGTTTGTCCAGTCTCATTCGAGCATGATCGCAAAAACCTGGCGAAATCTGAGCCGCCCGGCACTCACAATCAGGAAAAACAGTTCTTTCAAGAAGGTATTGGATCCGTCCCCTACCCGGTCTTGGAGAATTCCGCAAGACGCGCTGCATATCGCGCCATCATATCAACTTCCAGATTGATCTTGTCGCCGACCTGACGTTCTGACCAAGTGGTCACCTCGAGCGTATGCGGAATGAGAAATACCGAAAACAGTCGTCCTTCAACCTCATTGACGGTCAACGAGGTTCCATCAAGCGCGACTGAGCCTTTCTTGGCAATGAAGGGAGCTGTCTCCCCAGTTGCCTCGAACTGAAAATAGACGCTTTCGGGATGATTTTCCCGCTTCGTGACGTTCGCCAGTCCGTCAACATGACCCAACACCAGATGACCACCGAGCTCAGCGCCAAGTGTCAGCGATCGCTCCAGGTTGATCTTCTGGCCAGCAGTCCATGTGGACACATTCGTAAGCGCAAGTGTTTCTGCCGCGGAAACAACCTCGAACCAGTTGCCATCGGAAGAGTTTTGTTTTGCTGTCACCGTATGACAGACGCCGGAGCAGGAAATCGACGCTCCGATATCGAACGTGTCCGTGTCGTATGTGGTCCGTATCCGTGTCTGTTTGCCAGCTGGAACATCTTCAACTGAAAGAACTTCGCCAAGGTCGGTCACAATGCCGGTGAACATGTCAGGCTCCACGCCGTCTGAGATAAATGAACGCGTCGTCACCGTAGCTACCGGCTTCGACCCGATGAAACTTGGGGTCTGTCAGCACATTCTCAAGATCAAGATCATGCAGGGCCGGTATGCCATTCTCGCCGATCACGAGATTACCTGTGACCACGCACAGATCGTCGACAAGATCGGCCGCAAGAAATGACGAGGCCATTCTTGCTCCGCCTTCCACCATGACGCTGGTGATGCCGCGTGTTGCCAGGGCGCTCAAGATCACCGCCGGCTTGATGCTGCAGTCGCTTGCCGGAACTCGGATCACGTTGACACCGGCAGCTGTCAGAACTTCGATTTTGTCGGCATCTGCGTCGTTGCCACAAATCAGCCAGACCGGAACGTCAACGCAAGTTCTTACAAGTTTGGATTCCAGCGGGAGGCGCGCGCAGCGATCGATGATCACACGGACAGGAGACCTTTCCGCCAGTCCCGGAAGTCGACAATTCAGTAACGGATCGTCAGCAAGCGCTGTACCAGACCCGACCAGGATCGCGTCATGCTCGGCTCTGAACCCATGCACTTTGCGCATGGACAGCGGACCGGAAATCTTGACCTGCCCCTCGCCTGCGCGGCCAATAAAACCGTCTTGTGATGCCGCCAATTTCAGAAAAACATGCGGCCGTTGCTTGAGTTGGCGCAAAGTGAACCCGTGATAGAGATTCTCCATCTCGGATTTGTGCACCCCAATCGTCACAGGGATTCCGGCATCTTGCAGCATTTTGACGCCACGTCCGGCCACACGCGGATTGGGGTCAAGCATTCCGACAACAACACGGCCAATGCCTGAATTGATGAGTGCAAGCGCACAGGGCGGTGTCCGGCCATAGTGGGAACAGGGCTCCAACGTCACATAACAGGTCGCACCTCGCGCGTTGTCACCGGCCTCAGCCAGAGCATTGACTTCGGCATGGGCCATTCCTGGCCGGGAGGTGACACCACGGCCAACAAGGCGCTGACCTTCTTCCTCTTTTCTGACAATCAGAGCTGCCACCGAAGGGTTGGGCCAAACACGCCCAAGGCCTCGCCTGGCAAGACGTCCTGCGGCCGCCATGAAACGCGAATCGAGATCGGATACTAGTGACATGAAAAACCGGATACTGAGGAATTATGTATTTTTTACAGGTTGCCCATCGGAATCACTGAGTTCGTCCAAAAGGGCCTCAAAATCCTTGGCTTCGCGGAAGTTCTTGTAGACCGAAGCAAAGCGCACATAGGCGACATCGTCTATGCCCTTGAGGCCTTCCATGACGTGGTTGCCGATTGTTTCCGCAGTAATTTCGCTCTCACCGGAACTTTCCAGCTGGCGAACAATTCCACTGACCATGCGTTCAATCTTTTCCGGATCAACAGGCCGTTTTCGAACGGCGATCTGAACCGACCGCATGAGCTTTTCCCGATCAAAAGGCACCCTGCGGTTGGAGCGTTTCAGCACCATCAATTCGCGCAGCTGCACCCTTTCAAAAGTGGTGAAGCGGCCGCCGCAGGTGTTGCAGATCCTGCGACGACGAATAGCGGTGTTGTCCTCGGTCGGGCGGGAATCCTTGACCTGGGTTTCGTCGCCGCCGCAAAAAGGACATCTCATTTCATGTAGCTCCTGACCGAGCCCGCGATCATCAGCCCCCGTAAATCGGGAAGCGGGCCGTCAGTGCTTCTACCTTGGCTTTGACGGCTGCTTCAACTGCCGCGTTGCCCTCTTCACTGTTTGCGGCCTTCAAACCGTCCAACACTTCCGTGATCAGCTGACCAACTTCCCGGAATTCAGCGACACCGAAGCCGCGTGTCGTTGCCGCCGGTGTTCCAAGACGAATGCCGGATGTAACAAAGGGCTTTTCCGGGTCGAACGGAATGCCGTTTTTGTTGCAGGTAATGTTCGCCCGGCCAAGCGCCTTTTCAGCGACCTTGCCGGTCGCGTTCTTGGGACGAAGGTCGACCAGCATCAGGTGGTTGTCGGTTCCGCCGGACACGATATCGAGCCCCTGCTCTTTCAAGGCCTCGGACAAAGCCTTCGCATTTTCCGCAACCGCGCGTGCATAGGCTTTGAACTCGGGCTGCAAGGCTTCCTTGAAAGCCACTGCCTTGGCGGCAATCACATGCATCAGCGGGCCACCCTGAAGTCCGGGGAACACGGCAGAATTGATCTTTTTCGCGATCGCTTCGTCATTGCTGAGGATGAGGCCGCCGCGCGGACCGCGCAGGGATTTGTGCGTCGTCGACGTCACAACGTGAGCGTGAGGAACCGGAGACGGATGAACACCGCCTGCCACGAGACCTGCAATGTGGGCCATGTCCACCATCAGATACGCTCCGACACTGTCGGCAATCTCACGGAACTTTTTCCAATCCCAAACCCGGGAATAGGCGGTGCCGCCTGCCAGGATCAGTTTCGGCTTGTGTTCATGTGCAAGGCGCTCGACGTCGTCCATGTCGAGCAGATGATCGTCCTGACGTACTCCATACGAGACGACATTGAACCACTTACCGGACATGTTGACAGGAGAGCCATGCGTGAGGTGACCACCAGAATTCAGGTCAAGACCCATGAATGTATCGCCCGGCTGCAGAAGCGCCAGGAAAACTGCCTGGTTCATCTGGCTACCGGAATTCGGCTGCACGTTGGCAAAGTTACAACCGAACAGTTCCTTGGCACGCTCGATGGCCAGGGTTTCGGCTACATCGGCGAATTCGCAACCGCCGTAGTACCGCTTGCCCGGGTATCCTTCGGCATATTTGTTGGTGAAGATCGAGCCTTGAGCTTCCAGCACCGCACGGGAAACAATGTTTTCCGAAGCGATCAATTCGATTTCATGCTGCTGACGACCCAATTCTTTTTCGATCGTGCCGAAAATGTCCGGATCAGCCTCTGAAAGACCGCTTGTGAAGAAACCGGACTGCAGGGATTGACCAGAGCTTTCCATCAAAGACATCGCATCATCCTTGTATTCTGTGCGAGGAGCAGAAGGCACCAGCGGTACGGTCTTCGGCAGACCTTCATCGCGACCGTGCCAGCTTGACGCGAGGGATTAACACAGCGTTCGGCAAGAACCAAGGGCCATAGCGACGCGGCCCACTTGGAAAACGACACCAATGTTCCGCAAAATCAAAATTGTTCCGCAAGTAAATCAATCAAGGTGCGTGAGGTCACGCAGCGACGGATCCACCGTTGTCAATACAGTGTCGGATCTGGTCGAGTAGTTTTGGCTGCGGCTTCTTGTTCAATGCGCCGCTGCAGCTTGCGTACGACGATCCGCTTAAGGTCTTCCTGCGCAACGGATGCAGGACCAAAGGTCGACACCTCGATACCGGTTGCCGCATCAATAGCAGTGACTTTGACCTGTTTCCCGACCGGTCTGAATTCCAGATAGATCTCACCCGGCCGCGGATCGCGACTCATTGCCCTGCTCCTTGCTCAACAAGGTCCAGAAGACACGAAACGCCGGCCTGATCAAGGCCGGCGTCTTCAATCCCCATAGCAAAAAACCGGATGAAACGGCTTTAAAGACGGGCTTGCGACCCGGTTCCATGAATGTCGTCCCGGTCGTAGATGTCTTCACGGAAATGCACGACACCGTCGGCATTGGACCAGGCTGTCACATATGTCAGATAAAGCGGAATGGACTTCTTCAGCTTCACGTCTTCACGCTCACCTGTACGAATAACGGAGTCCACCTTGTTCCGGCTCCAATCCGCGTTTGATGACTGCAGCATCCATGTTACCAGCTCACGCACGTTCTGAACCCTGACGCAGCCGGAAGAGTGGAAGCGGTTGGCTTCACCGAACAGCGTCTTGGAAGGTGTATCGTGCAGATAAACCTGGTGCTTGTTGTGGAAGTTGATGCGCACGTTGCCAAGCGAGTTTTCTGCGCCCGGATCCTGCGTGAAGCGGTATTGTGTCGCTTCGTCGGTATTCCAGTCGATCTGCTGCCAGCTGAGTTCGTTGTTACTCCAGTCAAAGATCCGGATGTTGTTCTTTGAAAGATACTGCGGATCCTCTTTCATCTTCGGGATCAGATCCTTGCGGATAATCGACTTTGGCACCGTCCAGTATGGGTTGAAGTTCAACTCATAGATCTTGCTGTTCAGGATCGGCGTTTGGCGATCGATTTTACCTACGACAGCAGTGTGGCGGGAGCGTACCCGGCCGTTTTCAACGGCCTCGATCTCAGCCGCCGGGATATTGACCATCACATAACGGTCGCCCTTGAAGCCGGACATCGACCGCAGGCGGATCATGTTGGTCTCAAGCTGGCGCAACCGGACATGCGCCGGCACGTTGAGCGCGGCAACCGTATCTGCACCCATGACGCCGTCGGGGATCAGGCCGTGACGAAGCTGAAAACGGCGCAATCCCGCATCAACATAAGAATCGAACGTGTCGCTAAGGCCTGCCTGCTGCTCAAGATCACCGGAAGCGATCAGGCGGCGACGCAGTTCCACGACGCGCGGATCGCGGGAGCCGATGCGGAGGGTTTTGCTACCACCGCTCACGGTTCCCCATCCACCGGCCTGGACAATCTGCTGGTAGCGGTTGATCGCAATCGCATTGTAGTCGGCCGTGTTGGGAGACAGCGTCGGCGCCGATGACTTCACTTCCGTGATGTTTTCGGTCGCGATGTCGAAATTGTCAGCCCATTCAACGGTCTGGCCGCCCTGAGCCGGAGCCGCTCCGCCCAATACAAAAGGCACCGCCAAACCGAGCGCGCAAAGGCTCATTAGCGATTTCCCAGTCGTCTTATTGACGTGAAGCTTTATCCCGAACGGTCCGGATAAAAGGTTCATTGCCGACCTCATGTTGCTGCGACTATGCGCGGATGTTTCCGTGTTTCAGGCTGGTTTGCCATAATTAAACCAAGCCAGCTATACCAATTCCTAGCGGAAGGGAGTTAACAAATCGCTTGATTTTTTAACCATCTTTTCGTTTGGAATACCGCACAAAGCCATTCCAATGTGACCACAAGATGTCAGTTTCTTGCCGCTAGGTCTATCTGTGGCGAAGACATCAGTTTTTTGAGCTGAAATCAACAAATCGGCAGCGCAATTCTGCGTGAGGTCGATAAAGCACTCACTGTATGTGGTTTCAGCGCTACGTGAGGCGTCGAATACCCTTGGAAAAATTACTTAAAAAGAAAGGCACCGCCCCGAGGGCGGTGCCTTGTCATCTGAATGTACCGCGAAAACTTACAGACGGTAGAGAATCTGGTCAGTCCAGAACCGCTCGAGACGGCGCAAAGACTTGTTGAGAGCAACAAAATCCTGCGGTCCGATTTCACCGACCTGTTCAACGGACAGAATGTGGCGCTCATAAAGATCATTGACGATCGTTGCCACTTCCTGCCCCTTGTCCGTGAGGCTTACACGGACGGACCGACGGTCCATGCGGGAACGCTGATGATGAATATAGCCGGTCTCAACCAGTTTCTTAAGGTTGTAGGAAACGTTTGATCCCAGGTAGTAACCGCGTGTCCGCAGTTCACCGGCCGTCAGTTCAGCATCGCCAATGTTGAACAGCAGCAGAGCCTGCACGCTGTTGACATCGGATCGACCCATGCGATCGAACTCATCCTTGATAACGTCCAAAAGACGTCTATGCAGTCGCTCAACGAGCGTAAGTGCCTCGAGGTAGAGTGGTTTGATGTCCACTGCTTCCTCTTCACCCGGTGCCACAGCGTCGACTGCCCTACTTGCGGTGATCATTTGTTTGCGCCTCTTATAGTACCTGTCTTTCGGCGGATATTTTCCCGCCTTGACCTGCAATCTAACCGAGCGATTCTAAAATCCGCTTAAGAGACACACTGAATCATAAGTTAACTTTTGAAGGGTCATTTAGGGGTCCGATTAATGTCTTGTTTACCCTACCCCTCTCAGGAAGTTCACAATCCCGGAGAAATCCGTCTCGTTACCGCCAGAGTTGCAGTACAATGCATACAAAGACGAGGCTTCAGCGCCGAGCGGTGTCGCAGCGCCTGCAGAATTTGCTGCTTCTTGCGCGAGTTTTAAATCCTTCAGCATCATTGCTGCGGCGAAGCCCGGCTGATAATCGCGGTTTGCCGGCGACGTCGGCAATGGCCCTGGAACCGGACAGTAGGAGGTCAGCGACCAACACTGACCCGATGCAGTCGAAGAAACATCGTACAACTTTTGCGCGTCCAGACCGAGCTTCTCGGCGAGAACAAAAGCCTCGGAGACCGCAATCATCGAAATTCCGAGGATCATGTTGTTGCAAATCTTTGCGGCTTGACCGTTTCCTGCACCGCCTGCGTGAACGATTGTCTTACCCATGATGTCGAGGAAGGGTTGGGCTTCTTGAAAAGCCTTGTCCGCCCCGCCCACCATGAAAGTGAGCGTACCGGCGGCCGCACCGGCAACACCACCGGACACCGGTGCATCGACCATCGGCATGCCTTTTTCCTCCGCGGCGCTACTGACTGCGCGAGCACTGTCGACATCAATCGTAGAGGAATCGATCAGCAAGGTGCCGGATCTGGCATTGTCCAGGATGCCGCCCTCACCCTGATAGATCTGCCGTACATGTTTTCCTGCAGGCAGCATGGTGATGACCACGTCCGCCTGTGCAGCAAGGTCTGCAACACTGCCGGCCTTTTCTCCACCCGCATCGGTCAGGAGCGCCAGGGCCGCTTCGGAAAGATCAAATCCAAGGACCTTGTGCCCGGCCTTGACAAGATTGATCGCCATCGGTCCGCCCATGTTGCCCAGACCAATGAATCCGATAGTGCTTGGCATGGTTTCCTCCCAAAGTGATTTTGCGTTGTTTTTGAATCGGTTGACCGCTCGTCTTGAACCGCTGTCAAAGGCGGTTCAAAAACTGATTCAAGTTCCGGTCTCTGCAGGTCGACCCGCAGCCTCCCGGTTTTCCTTGATGGTCAGATAGTGAAGCGCCACATAGACCGCGATCGTCAGCAGATAAAATGCGATCTCATATGGCCGGCGACCATACAGGTCGGAAAAGGCGGTATGCATTACGATCTGGCAGAAACAGCGAAACAGCCACATCACCGTTCCCCAGGAGACCGTCAGCCAGAGCCCTGTTGCAGCCACAAGATCCAGAACGGCGAAAAACACGATTGCTCCCTGAAGTGCAATCGGCATTTCCCAGAACCAAAGTCCCCGCCACTCGACAATGCCTATGATCCGCGCCCAGTAAATAACACCACCTCCGATCAAAATGATCGCGATACCGCGCAGATACAAGATCAGCAGAGTGCTCCAGGGCGGGCGCGAGTCGATCAGGTCCTGAAAGCTGGTGATCATATTCGGCGAGTGTCCATTGGTCGGTATCAAAGAGGCAAATCGCCCTCAGGCGGTTCCTCGAAATACGACGCCAGCGTCGCGCTGTCTACTTGCCCGAACTGGGTAGGGCTCCAGGCAGGGTCCTGATCCTTGTCGACAATGGCTGCTCGGATACCCTCATAAAAGTCGTTTTCCAGCAAAATCCGCGACACGATGCGATATTCCAGCTTCATGCACTCATTAAAGGACAATTCTTTTCCGCGCTTCATCTGTTCAAAGGCAATAAGAACGCTGGTCGGCGACTTTGCGCGAATTGCGCTCGCAGTTTTCCGGGCAAACTCTTCGCCGGAGCCGTCGAGATCTTCAAGAATGTCGCTCACGCTGGAACCTGAAAAGAGATTTTCGATCAGATCAGCCTGTTCAGCTACAGGCCCTTTTTCAGGTGTTACCAGAAACGGTGCCAGAGCTGTGTTGATATCCTCAGCAGTCTCAAGCGCCACGGCAACATCATCCAGACTTCTTTCCTCTATAGCGTGGGTCAGGACACCCGTCGAAAGTGCGTCTGCCTGCTTCAAGCGACCGGCGCTCAGGGCGCAATAAATTCCAGTCTGCTTCGGCATGCGCGGCAGAAAATACGTGCCACCGACATCCGGGAAAAAACCAATACCGGTTTCCGGCATGGAAAAGAGCGTTCTTTCCGTACCGATGCGGTGGCTTCCATGAACTGAAACACCAACACCCCCACCCATGACGATGCCGTTGATCAACGCGATATAGGGCTTTGGATAGGCCTTGATTTGCGCATTGAGCAGATACTCTTCGCGGAAGAACACTCCCAAGCCATCTGTCTTTCCGGCCATTCTGGCATCATAGATGCTGCGAATGTCACCACCGGCGCAAAAAGCTTTTTCGCCGGTGCCGGTGATGACCACCTGCGCGATCTCCGGATCGTCTGCCCAGCGCGTGAGCTGTCCTGCAAGCGAGCGAACCATTGCGTGGCTGAGTGCGTTCAGTGCTTTGGGTCGATTGAGAATGACAAAGCCGGCCTTGCCGCGTTTTTCAAAGAGTATTTCGTCGCTCACTTTGCGCCTCACATAGAAAGAAGAGTCTTTTCAATTTCCAAGCAGATTAAATTCACTCAGTCTTTCAAGAGCTGTCGGGCAATAATCAGGCGCATGATTTCATTCGTACCTTCCAGGATTTGATGCACCCTGACATCTCTCAAGAAACGTTCGACCGGATAATCCCGCAAGTAGCCGTACCCGCCGTGAAGCTGGAGCGCTTCGTTGACGACTTTAAACCCTGTGTCGGTTGCCAGCCGCTTCGCCATCGCGGCCAATTGCGTGGCATCAGGCGACTTGGCATCGACCGCGGTCGCGGCCTTATGCAACAGAAGTCGAGCGGCCTCGAGTTCGGTGACCATGTCGGCCAATCGGAACTGCAGAGCCTGGAAATCGGCGAGCTGTTTTCCGAACTGCTTGCGCTCCTTCACGTAATTCACTGCTAGGTCCAGACAGACTTGCGCGCCACCGAGAGAACAAGCCCCAATGTTGAGACGCCCCCCATCAAGCGCGGACATTGCGATCTTGAAACCCTGTCCCTCTTCACCGATCAGACTGGACTTTGGAACTCGGCAGTCCTGGAAATTGACTTGCGCTGTCGGCTGGCTTTTCCAACCGAGCTTGACTTCATTGGCACCGAAGCTAAGGCCTGGTGTGCCCTTTTCGACCAGAAGACAGGAAACGCCAGAGGGCCCCTCGCCGCCGGTGCGCACCATGACCGCATAAAGATCACTGACCCCACCACCAGATATGAAAGCCTTGGAGCCATTCAGAACGTAATGATCGCCATCGTCCTTAGCGCTGGTTCTCAAGGACGCGGCATCGGAACCGGAACCCGGCTCCGTCAAGCAGTAGCTTGTCAGCAACTCCATCGTGCAGAGCCTGGCCAAATATTTCTGGCGCAACTCCTCTGAAGCGAATGTGTCGATGATCCAGGCCACCATGTTGTGAATGGAAAGATAGGCAGCTGTTGATGTGCACCCTTTGGAAAGCTCTTCAAAGATCAATGCCGCATCAAGCCGACTGAGCGCAGATCCGCCAACGTCTTCCCGAACATAGATCCCACCGAATCCGAGTTCAGCGGCCTTGCGCAATGTCGGGATCGGAAAATGGCTTTCCTCGTCCCATTCCTTGGCAAAGGGTGCGAGCTCATCTCTTGAGAAGCTTGCTGCCATATCCTGAAAGGCACGCTGATCTTCGTTCGGTGAAAAGTCCACTTTGTTGTCCTCCCATCGCAGGCGGAGACAGAGGCCCTTTCCCCGGAAACACCCGCCGCTTCCAATTGCGGCAGCACTAAACCATATTTGACGCAAACGTCAAACAATCTCTTTTTTGTTTTTATTTTCAGTTATTTTACAGAATGTTGGACTGCGTCAAACTGCGTGGTAGATTGTCGGCTCACTCCCGGCAGAATGCGAAAACGAACTTTCCTCAAATACAGGCTGCTGAAATGCCGTCCAAAACGCCCCTCCCGAAGATCACATCCGACCATATGGATACGCTGCTTGCGGGAACCCGCATGCGCCGCAATCGCCAGACCGACTGGTCCCGGCGTCTCGTGCGTGAAAATGCGCTGACCGTCGATGATCTGATCTGGCCGATTTTTCTGGTGGACGGTGAAGGTATCCGACAACCGGTTCCGTCGATGCCCGACGTTGTCCGCTTGTCGGTGGATGAGGCTGTGCGCGAGGCAGAGCGCGCCGCAAAGCTGAGCATTCCAGCGCTTGCCCTTTTTCCTTACACGGATCCTTCTTTGAGAGACGACACCGGTTCAGAAGCGCTGAACGCCAACAATCTGACCTGCCGTGCGCTGCGTGCCATCAAGACTGAAGGATTTGACATCGGCCTGATGACGGACGTCGCGCTGGACCCTTATACCAGCCACGGCCACGACGGCCTGATGGACGGCGAAACCATTCTGAATGACGAGACAGTCGATCAGCTCTGCCGGCAGGCGCTCGTTCAGGCCGAGGCAGGTTCGGATGTCATCGCCCCGTCCGATATGATGGACGGCCGTATCGGCGCAATTCGCCAATCACTTGACGTTCAAGGGTTTCGCGGCACACAGATCATGGCCTATTCGGCCAAATATGCATCTGCGTTTTATGGACCATTCCGAGATGCCGTTGGGTCGTCGGGCACCTTGAAAGGCGACAAGCGCACTTATCAGATGGATCCGGCCAACACAGATGAGGCTCTGCGCGAAGCTGAACTCGATATCACTGAAGGTGCGGACATGATCATGGTGAAGCCGGGCATGCCTTATCTCGATATCGTGCGCAGGTTGAAGGACGAATTCCAGGTCCCGACCTATGCCTACCAGGTGTCAGGCGAATACGCGATGATCAAGGCAGCTGCTGCAAACGGATGGCTTGACGGTGACAAGGCTATGCTGGAAAGCCTTTTGGCATTCAAGCGCGCCGGAGCTGACGGCATTTTAACCTATTTCGCGCCGAAAGTGGCAGGAATGCTGGCTGAGCGTTCATGACATTGGCCTTCAACGACCCGCAGCAAGTAACTTTCGACAAGATCAAACAAGCAGCGGAAATCATCAAAGGAGCGGTTCTTGAAACGCCCTGCCTGCCTGCACCGCGCCTGTCGCAACTGACCGGCGCAGATATTTTCGTCAAATACGAGAACATGCAGGTTACCGGCGCTTTCAAGGAACGTGGTGCGCTGGTGAAACTCTCCGGTCTGACCGATCAGGAGAAGTCGCGTGGCGTGATTGCCGTGTCTGCCGGTAACCATGCGCAAGGCGTTGCCTATCATGCTGGCCGACTTGGCATTCCGGCGACTATCGTCATGCCCGTCCTGACACCCTTTGTGAAAATTGCAGCCACGCGTGGATACGGCGCTGAAGTGGTTCTGGCCGGCAACACACTTGCCGATGCCAAGGAAGAGGCCGACCGGCTGGCGCTGGAGAAGGACCTTGTCTGGGTTCATCCATATGATGATGCGCATGTCATTCACGGACAGGGAACCATTGCCCTGGAAATGCTGGCACAGCAACCCGATCTCGAGGTTCTGGTGATCCCGGTTGGAGGTGGCGGCCTGATCTCCGGCATCGCAACAGCGGCTAAGGCGTTAAAACCCTCGGTGACAGTAACCGGTGTTGAAACAACGCTTTATCCTGGCATGTGGGGAGCGTTCTACGGAAAGGAAGTGCGATGCGAAGGGGCGACCATTGCCGAGGGCATTGCCGTGAGGGACATTGGTCAACTGACGACAGAAGTGATCAAGGATCGGGTCGATGACATCTTGCTGGTTTCAGAAAGCAGCATTGAACAGGCAATCAATGCCTATCTGACTCTGCAGCGGACAATTGCAGAAGGTGCAGGGGCAGCCGGACTTGCAGCCCTCTTGAGCGACCCGGATCGATTTGCCGGAAAGAAGGTCGGACTTGTCCTTTGCGGTGGCAACATCGACCCTCGCCTTCTTTCCAAGATTGTTGTGCGCGAGCTCGCCCGCGACGGCCGGCTTGTGTCTATCCGTATCGACACACCCGACCGTCCGGGCACGCTCGGTGAAATTGCCACTGTAATAGGAGACATGCAGGGCAATGTTGTCGATGTGGAACATCACAGGCTGTTCCTGAACGTGCCGGCCAAAGGCGCAACCCTCGATGTCACGTTCGAGGCCTTCGATCGCCCCCATGGAGAGCGAATTGTGGCGGCCTTGCGTGAACGCGGATTTGTGGTGCGCTACCTTGAAATCGGCGACAGAATGGATTGATTCAAAAGCACAAATGACTGTGTGCGCCCGGCACATCGGGATAAAGAGCCAAGCGTTGTTTGCCTTTGAACATGAACGTCGACCGACACATAGTAATCTGCTGTCAGATTTGCGAAGTCACACTTCAATCCCCACATCAGGTTCATCACATTCTTGGGAGCCTGAAAATGTCAGCTGCAAGCACCGCCGATTACACACGCCAGGACGTCTTTGATCCGATGGTCAATCCGGAGCTCTTTGCCGGTGTTCGCAGCCGTCGGATATTTGCGTTTTGTATAGACGTGATTGTAATTGCGCTTTTGACCTTCGGTGCCGGCGTCCTCGTCTTCTTCCTCGGCGTTTTCACCCTTGGCCTCGGCTTCCTGCTCTACGGGATCCTGCCAGCGGCAGTCGCCTTGCTTTATGTCGCCTTCACACTTGGCGGACCGCAAGCTTCAACGCTCGGGATGCGCGCCATGGGCCTCGAGATGCGTCTGTGGTACGGCGCAAAGCCCTATCCGTTGCTGGCGGCCGTTCATGTATTGCTCTTTTGGTTCTCCATATCGCTGCTCACGCCTCTTGTGCTGCTGGTTTCGCTTTTTTCGGATCGCAAACGTCTTTTGCATGACTTGATCCTGGGCGTTGTGGTGATCAACTCGTCCTATCATCAACAATATGTCGGTGATCACCAGCAAGGCTAAGCTTTCGAAACCCGGGAGATCTATCTCACGGCCAAGAGTTGCTGTTCATCTTCGGCGCCGAGCGGATCTCCCAAACCGGACGATTTCAACCAGGCTTCCAGGGCATCTAGCGAAGACGCCGGTGCGTAGTGGTTCGCCGAATCTCCGGTGGCAGCAATGGCGATTTTCGGTTGCCATTGGCCTCCATCGCGACAGGCGACCGACACAACAGAGTGTCCATTCACCCCTTCATAATCGAACTCTCGGCAAAGCACTCCGGCTTCGTCCATGAAGGATGCGATCAGGTTGAGCGTTGCTCCTGACGCCAGAACGCTGCTTTCGCCCGATGGTGTAGACGCCAGCGCCCCTTTGATCCCAGGATCTGCAAGCGCAGCAACGCCAAAGGGTGAGCCCTTGCCTGCCGGTTCAGGCTGGTTGAGCGAATAACCTGTTCCAAGGCCGATTGCGAGCGCCAGGCAGGCCGCAATTGCGGTCGGAACAAATCCCGAGCGTCCAAAGCGACGGAATTGCACCACGTTGTCTTTCTCGGCTGGTGCGGGCTCATCGTCCTTGTCCGCGATCAACGCGTCGATCCGGTGGGCCAGATCATCAGGTACTGGCGGAGCTGGCGCGGCCTTCAACAGGTCAGCGGTCTCTCGAAACATGGCAAGCTTGCGCTGCGCGGACTGGTCTGTTTTCAGGGCTTCTTCAACCCTTGCGGCCTCGTCTGCCGTCAATTCGCCGTCCGCATAGGCCATAATGAGTTCATCTGTCATCTCGTTCTGGTCCATAGTTAGCCTCTACTCTTTCGGAATACGGTTTGAAACCCGATTTATTCCGAGGACAGTCCCATTTTGCTTGCGAGTGCGCGGCGGGCACGGCAAAGCCTGCTCATGATTGTTCCCATAGGCACTTCGAGTATTTCTGCGACTTCCGCATAGCTCAGCCCTTCGACGCTCACCAACAGGAGAACTTCCCGCTGACCATCGGGAAGTTGCTCGACTGCTGCCATGACGCTGGAAACCATCAGGCGTGCATCACCCTGATGACATACGTTGTCTGCAATTTCGGGAGCATCGTCATATTCCAGCTCGTGGCCCCGAACCTTGTTTTTTCGAAGGATGTCGATCCATGCGTTTCGCAAAATACGGAATAACCACGCTTCAATCTTGCTTGCGGGATCAAAACTGGATCTCGCCTTCAACGCACGTTCGACAGTTGACTGAACGAGATCGTCAGCTTGGTCTCCGGATCGACACAGTGACAGAGCATACCGTCTCAAATTCGGCAGTTTCTCAATCAATAATCCACAAAACGGGTCAGTCATGCATGTACCATTTTAAAAGCCTGAGGAGCGGAATATTCGAGCCGTTTTCACGTTCTTCCTATGAGTACGAAACAAGCGGGCGGTTTATTCCGCAACCGATGCATGAAAAGGTGACGTTATGAAGAAGCTGTTTTTTGCGTTCGTCGCAATGCCATTTTTCCTCCCCCTTACCGACGCCTTCAGACAGGAAAGCGCGTCGTATCTGTTCTTAACTTCAGCCTACGCTGACGACGATGATAGCGATAGCGATGGGGGAGATAGCGACAGCGATGATAGCGACGATGACGACGACGATGATGACAATGACGACCGTAACGACAGCCAGAACCAACGGAGCGGTCAGAGCAGTCAGGGGAGCCGAAACAGCGGATCGGCGTCAGGCCTCTCTCCATTGCGTCGGCTTTTTGGCGGCCAGAACAGGCAACGTCAGGAACAGACTTCACCCAGACGGGTAGCTCCGGCTGCGCCTCTGCCTCAATTTGCCTCTTCGGAAATCATCGTTTTCAACATCTCGCCGCAGGACTTGCAAAATCTCCTGGATGACGGCTTCAGTATCTTGGAAGAACGCTCGGTTCCGGGCGGCACCGTCCGCTCTCATCGTCTCAGCCCTCCATCCAACACCAGTCTGGAAGACGCGCGTGACGCGGTACGCTCGCTACCTTCAGGTGGAAATGCTGATTTCAATCACTTCTACCGCCTGGACCGCGGCGAAAACACATGCGTCGGCCAGCATTGCGCTGCCTTTACGTTGATAGACTGGCCAGATCAGGTTGCCGACCTCTCGAACAAGTGTGAATCCGGGATCCGTATTGGCATGGTCGATACTGGCCTAAACGAAAACCACACCACATTCGAGGGTGCCAAGATCAAGGTATTCCGATTGGCCGACCAGGAGCGGCCCGCCTCCAAGGCCAGTCACGGAACCGCTGTTGCTGCGATCTTGATCGGACAACCCGAGACGCGCACACCCGGCCTGCTGCCGGATAGCGAATTGATCGCCGTTGATGCATTCTACCGAAGCGGACGGGATGAAAGGGCCGACGCCTTCACACTTGTCGATGCTCTTTACAGGCTCGCCGAAGAGCAGGTTTCCGTCATCAATCTCAGCCTGAGCGGACCTGAGAACAGCGTCCTTGCGCTGGCCGTCAATGACATTAAGGAGAACCGGGGTATCGCTTTGATTTCGGCGGCTGGCAACAATGGCCCAAGCGCCAAACCCGCTTACCCTGCAGCTTTCTCTGAAGTGTTGGCGGTAACAGCGGTCGACAAGAACAAACGCATCTATCGACGGGCAAACCGAGGCGATTATGTCGATCTGGCAGCGCCCGGCGTCAATGTATGGTCGGCCGCCTCGGTAAAGGGAGCAAAGTGGAAAACCGGAACATCATTTGCGGTACCGTTTGTTTCTGCTGCAGCGGCTGTTGCGCGTCAGAACAATCCGGAACTTTCAGTCGATGATGTTTTTGAGCTTCTCAAATCAAACGCTGAAGACCTGGGGGAACCCGGCCCCGACCCCGTGTTTGGTGCGGGGCTGCTTTCGGTCTCTGCTCTTTGTGGAAGCTAGGGTTTTTTTGTTCAATCGGTCTTTGGTGCTGAAAGAAACAAGAGTGTCATCCCGGCGTCTTCTGCCAGTTCGCGAACCTTTTTGCCGGTCGCATTAGTCCGGCAAATTCCGCTGTCCTGAATGATGAGGACTTTCGGCTGACGCAAGAGTGCGCGCGCAAGCCTGATGTTCAAACGATCCGCCTCAGACAGGCGAGCCGCAGTCCTGCTGTCCCAATCCGACTGAAGTTCAAATATCTCAAACAGACTTTCAGGCACCTCATCAGAGACACCGGATTTCATGCCAAGTATTGCGGCCTGTTTAGCGCCAGTTTCTTCCGGAATTCCATTTGCCTGGGAAACCAAGGCAACCGCCCTCCAGATCTCCTTGGCACCCAGAGACGCATAGTCGATTTCACCCAGGCGAATGCTGCCGTGCTCTGACGACACCGTTAAACCGGCCAGGCTAAGCGCAAGAAAATGCCGATCCTCCGGGGCAGTCAGCACAATGTCGTTGCAGGTGGTCGGCTCAATCCACGCCGAGACAGAAGCACCTGATGGCAACCTCAGGTCTGAGATCACGATCGGAGCATGCCAATCTGCCTTGTTGCCGGGTGCCTTCGATTGAGGTTTCAAAGCAGTAAGGGCGAAAACCCGTGCCAGCTTTTCACGGGCAACTTTGTTGGCTTCATAATATTCAATGCCAGCCGCACCCGTCTCGAGTTGCGTTGCCAGGAACGAAAACAACATCAGGAACAAAACAATCGTTTCCGCACTGTCCAGTGACGTAACGACAAACAAACCAACCGCGACAGGAAATGTCGCACGGCTGCAGGCTTTCAGGACACCAGACCATGTCGCGCGTTGAATGAGATAACTGCAAACCTTCTCACTACGCCGTGCAAGTCGTCGCAGAAGCGGTTCAAGCCGGCCATGAAGCAGCAACGGCAAGCGGTCAGGTAACGCCCGGCCAAGAAGCAAAGCCATTCCACCGCGCTTTTGCCTCGACCGGCGTATGCTGTGCCTGAGCGGCGGCAATGTCGCCAGAAGGGCAAGGCCCCACATCCCGATGACGGCACAAAGCGGTACCAAAAGCGTCGGTTCTGCCAAAAAAATCCATGTGCCCAGTGTCGCAACCGTTGGAACAAGGGCGATCAGTGCCAAAAGCCCTCTGGAAAGCCACAATTTGATTGCCCCGAGGTCGTTGACGAGCCTGGTCAGAGACAATCCAACACCAGGGGCCTTGCCGTCAAAGGGCAACAAAAGAGCGTGTCGCGCGTAGGCCAGTCGCACTTCGTGCACGTAAGACAACGCAAATCGTTCAGCGTGCCTGTTTTGAAAAATGAAAAGCCCGAGAGCAGAAAAGGCAGCAAGTGTGAAGACTGCCAGGACGGGTTGCCCGAACAGTTCAGCGTCCTTCCTGAGCAATGAACTCGCACTGACTGAAAGGACGATTGCACCAACCGCCTGTGCGATTCCGGCAGTTACAAGAGCCACGCACATTGCTGTCCGGCGGGGCTTCCACAATCGTGGAAAGCCCTCGCCTGTGTTCGGTTGAAACTGGCTCATCCGGTTGCCGCGTACCGCGGCGATACCACGGTATCCATGATTTGAGAGACTTTTTCAGCCTGGTGAAATTCCGGCAGGTCATAGGCCGGCAGACCGAGATTTGCAGCAGCTTCCCGTGCTGCAAGCGGAGACCGCAACAAGGCGCCGGAAATTGCGAGCACGTTGTATCCAAGGTCAGTCAGCTGTTTTGCACCTGCAACCGCGCCCAATGCGTCGCCGGAGGCAAATACAACACCATCGAAGACGGACTGGATCAGTTTGCTTTCCGCAATCTGTCTGGTTTCGTCCTGAAACAGGCCATCCGCGATTTCAACGACCGCAAGATCACAATCCGATCTGCTGAGGGTTCTCAGAAGATTTCGGGTTGAGGCAACGAGGGTATCTAGCGGAACGCCGAATGTGGTCGCCATTCCGGCATCCGTGAAATCAAGGACCTCACTTGCGCCAGAGTCGCGCATCAGCCAGGGATCCCCGCCTGCGGCGGTTCCTGTGATCTTGAGAGCTCCGACGCGATAGCCGTTCAGTGCAAAGCCCCTGACGAGCGCCGCCGCAGTTGCCGTCTTGCCGGAATTCATCGATGTTCCGAAGACGCCGAGCACGACAGAAGGCATTGGCCCGGCCAATGTGGGCAACGCGTAAGAGTTCAAGTTCACTGGACGGCCATTTGACTGACAAAGTACGCCGACGGGTTCGATTGCAGTCGGGCCGGAAAGTTTGTTGTGCCAGGAGACAGCCTTTGATGCGATGCCACCGGCCGCAACCATATGGCAGGGCTCCAGACTATCTGGAACATAGGATTCGTATTGGTCGGGAGCATATCTATTGCCATAGGCCAGGATAATTTCGTCGCCGATGTTGAGCTTGGCTTTCCGGCCATTTGGCAACTCGATGCGACCGTGGGAACCGATTTCGGAGACGCGAGCCAGAACGAGGTCGCCGGCTTGCGGTTTATAGTCAGCGGAAGATACAGCTGCGCAGTCTTGCAGGTCGACGCGGCGCACGGCATATGAGGGCTTTGCTGCCATAATGCGGGCGGGTGAGATATTTTCCATGTCCGTTTCCTCTTCTGGTCAGACCGCTCTGACGCGGTCATTGAGAGAAACGGGACAGGACCGGGGTTATTCCCTTTGATATCGAGAATTTGACATTCCCTCATGTTAAGTGAGCGGGATCTCACCGAACCTGCAACTTTTAACCGTATTCTGGTCAGCGTCCCCTTCCAATCGACCGACCGGCTGTTTTAAACTGTCGCTCTAAATAGATTGGCCACTATGGCTTTGGGCAAGTGAATGCATTCAGTTGATATTGCGATGGCGCTGACCTTTCTGGTGATCGCGTCAACCGTCTTTCTTTACGCCCTTGAACGTTATCCGATTGAAACAATCGCGCTAGGATCCGTTTCCGCGTTTATCGTTATATTTTCGATTATTCCGGTCACATCGCCGGAAGGCGATCCGATCACAACGGCGGACTTTCTGGCCGGTTTCGCCAATCCGGCACTTATCACCGTTATCTGCCTTTTGATCATCGGTCAGGGACTGTTTCAGACCGACGCGCTGGAAGGCCCTGCAAAAATTATCGTCCAGATGTCACGGGGCCATTCGGCACGCGCCGCCATTCCAATTCTGATCGTTGTTGCCGTTCTGAGTGCGTTTTTGAACAACACGCCGGTCGTGGTGATGTTCCTGCCCATTTTGACGGCCGTTGCTGCAACCGTCGGGCAGTCCCCTGCCCGGGTGCTGATGCCGCTTTCCTTCATTGCCATCCTTGGTGGCATGACGACACTGATCGGGTCCTCGACCAACCTGCTGGTGGCAAATTATGCGGCTCAAACGTCCGATCTGAAGCTGACCTTCTTCAGCTTCACGCCCATCGGAATGATCGTCGCGGGGACAGGTGCCATCTATGTGCTGTTTGTGATGCCGCATCTCATGCGCGCTCGCAAAACAATGGCAGAGGAGTTTCAGGCAACGTCGGGCAAGCAGTTCATTGCTCAGATCGAGATCACTCATGGCCATCCGCTGGTTGGGGTCGAATCCGTGTCCGGCATGTTTCCCAAGCTCAAGGACATGACGGTCCGACTGGTTCAACGTGGTCAAAAACCAATTCTGCCACCCTTTGAAAATGTCGTGCTGACCCCCGGTGACACGGTGATTGTTGCAGCGACGCGTGCGGCGCTCGCAAATGCGCTTGCCCGCCGCCAGCCATTGTTGGAGACCGACAGCGAAACCCCGAGCAGTGCCGAGCGCGAGATCTCGGCGGCTCAGCCCGGGTCGATCAGTTTGTCGGAGGTGGTTGTCGCTCCGGCATCGCGGCTGATGGGCAGAACCTTGCCACAGTCCGGGTTCTATTCGGAAACCGGCTGCTTGGTAATGGGCATTCAACGGCGCAGCCGCATGCCCCGTATGGCCATGAATGATATCCGTCTGGAAGCCGGCGATGTCCTTTTGGTCGCTGGAAACGAGGACGAGATCGCGCGACTGCGCGGCAACAGGGATGTGCTGCTGCTCGACTGGTCGACCACCGAGGTGCCAAGGCGGCGCTATGCTCCTCGGGCTCTTGCAATTTTTGCAATCGTCGTCGCGCTAGCGGCTACTGGCATCGTTCCCATTGTAACCGCGGCAGTCGCCGGCACGTTTGCCATGATCGCCTCAGGCTGCCTGAACATTCGCCAGGCCATGCGTGCCATCGACAGCCGGATCTTCATGCTCGTCGGAGCTTCTCTTGCAGGAGCCGTTGCCCTGGAAGGCACTGGTGGTGCGGTCGCGATTGCGTCCGGTCTCGTCCAGGTTCTGGAGGGCGCGTCGGCATCTGTCGTGCTGTCGGCCCTGTTTTTCATTGTTATGATACTGACGAATTTTCTGTCGAATAATGCTGCGGCTGTCCTTTTTACGCCCATTGCGATCAATCTTGCCGAGCAGATCGGCCAGCCACCTGAAGCCTTTGTTGTTTGTCTGATCATCGCGGCAAACACCTCGTTTGCAACACCGGTCGGTTATCAGACCAATCTGATCGTCATGGGGCCCGGTCATTATCGTTTTGCTGACTTTGTGCGGGCTGGTACGCCACTGGCTATTATTTTATGGTTGACCTTCTCTTTGGTGGCTCCATGGTATTATGGATTGTAAGACAACAGATCAGGGACATATTTTGAGGCATCGCGGGACAACACGGTGACACGGCACCCAACAGATCATCCGCAGTTTTATCTTACAGCACCTGCGCCCTGTCCCTACCTTGAGGGAAAACAAGAGCGCAAGGTCTTCACCCACCTTGTTGGCCATGGCGCACCGGCTCTCAATGAAGTCCTGACTCAAGGCGGTTTTCGTCGCAGCCAGAATATTGCTTACAGACCTGCATGTGAGCGCTGTCAGGCCTGTGTCTCCGTGCGCGTCCGCGTTGACGACTTCAAATGGAGCCGCTCTTTCCGAAGGGTTTGGAAATCGGGTTCAGACCTGGTCGGAGCGCGGCTGCCGCCCAGCCCGTCTGCCGAGCAATACGATCTTTTTCGCGACTACCTGGAAGAACGCCACGAGAACGGCGGCATGACCGAAATGAGCGTTCTCGACTACGCAATGATGGTGGAAGATACCCATGTCGACACGCTACTGATCGAGTATCGAAAGCGGGGACCGAATTCTTTCATTACAGGCACTGGTGAAGGTCCGCTTCTGGGGGTTGCTCTCAGCGACCAGCTCTCCGACGGCCTGTCGATGGTCTATTCGTTCTATGACCCCGACCACGCCGACACAGCGCTCGGAACTTACATGATCCTCGACCATATTGAACGCGCACGAAAGCTGCACCTTCCCTATGTCTACCTCGGATACTGGGTCGAAGGATCTGAAAAGATGGCCTACAAGGCGCGTTTCAAGCCTCAGGAGCATTTGGGACCCAATGGCTGGGCGATTGCGGATGCAGAAGACTACAAAAAGGCCCCGCACACTGCCGAATGAGGTTCTGCCCTTTTTCCATCGCGGCGCACCTTGAGAGCGACACAGTCAAGACTTTGCCTGCTAGCGCCAGTCTGAACTGAGTTCCGGGGTACACCGCCTGGCACCTTGCCTGGTCTCGCAGCTTTTGTGCTCACTCGAGAACAAAGGCTCAATTGGATCAGGGGATCTGATTTCGGATCTTGTCAAAGACAGAACGGAACATCTCTTCCGTCAGCCGGCCTGTATTCGTGTTGTATCGCGAGCAATGATAGCTGTCGAAGAGCGTCATGCCATGGTCTGGCAAGCTATGCTCCGCGCAGTGCGCAAAGGGAAAGGCGGACCGTTTCAGCTCAAGCGCCGTCAGAAAGGTCTCATGGGCAATCCGGCCCAGTGCAAGAACAGCACGAATGGAAGGATTGGCGGCCAATGTCGACAACAGATAGGGACGGCACGTTTTGATTTCCGCGCCTGTCGGCTTGTTCTGCGGCGGCAGGCAGCGCACCGCATTGGTGATCATGGCGTCCCTCAGCTGCAGACCATCATCAGGCCGCGCCAGATAGGTGCCTTCGGCAAAGCCATAATCAAGCATGGTCTTATAGAGAAGATCACCGGCGTAATCACCCGTGAAAGGCCGTCCGGTGCAGTTGGCGCCTTTCATGCCGGGCGCAAGGCCGATGACCAACAGGCGGGGCTTTTCAGATGTAAACGAAATGACAGGCGCGTTGTGCCAGTCGGGGTGCGTGGCTTTTAGCTCCTCACGAAGTTCCACCAGACGCGGACAAGCCGGACAATCCAGAGGAGGATCGACCGGCCCGTGAGTTTTGTTCTGCAAATTCATCGTCAAGGCAGACCCGACCTCAGTAGTCGTCTTCTTCGTCCTCGTCATCCAGATGCGCCGGAGCTTGCGGGCGTACCGGACGTTCTGACGGGTCACGGCCGATCTTGTTGGCAAGATTGGCAAGATCAATGAAATGGTCCGCCTGGCGGCGCAAATCGTCGGCGATCATCGGCGGCTGTGTCTTCAGGGTTGAGACAACGCTGACCTTGCGGCCCTTGCGCTGCAGGGCCTCAACGAGCGAACGGAAATCGCCATCACCAGAGAACAGCACAACATGATCGACGGAATCCACGAGTTCCATCGCATCGACGGCGAGCTCGATATCCATGTTGCCTTTGACCTTGCGACGGCCGGCACTGTCGACGAATTCCTTCACAGGCTTCGTGATGACCTTGTATCCGTTGTAGTCAAGCCAATCGATCAAAGGCCGGATCGAAGAATACTCCTGATCCTCGATCAACGCGGTGTAGTAATATGCGCGCAGAAGATAGGCTTGCCCCTGGAATTCTTTCAGCAGCCGCTTGTAGTCAATGTCGAAGCCGATAGCCTTGGCAGTGGAATAGAGGTTGGCCCCATCAATGAACAAGGCAACCTTTTCACGAGCGTCAAACATTTTATTTGAAACCTTTCCAAGTCATATGCGCAGATAGGTAAGAGGTCGTCATCTGCCGGGCTTCCCGCAGCCAGGCACTTTCCGCCAGATTTCGTCATCAATCAGCGCATATTTTGCTGTGGAGATGCTACGTATAAGGCAACGTCAAACAGCTTATTGTTTTGTTTTCCCACCGGCCTTTTGATTCTTTAGTTAAGGGCCTGCCAGTGCCCTACACTATAATATTGGAGTGCCGCAATGCAAAAGCGAGAGACACTCTCAAAAAATCGACAAAAACTCAGCCAAAATTGACCATCCGTAACGTCAACAAAAGCTTCCGCTTCCAAGAATTGACAAGGGGTTGCTTTTTCTAAACGCGACTACTATACGCTGGTTCTTCAAGTTCCTAAAGCTTATGGAGACGTCGAATGGCGCGCGTGACCGTCGAGGACTGCATCGACAAGGTCGAAAACCGGTTTGAGCTGGTGCTGCTGGCTGCGCACCGGGCTCGCATGATCTCCAGCGGTTCGCCGCTGACCATCGACCGTGACAACGACAAAAACCCTGTTGTCGCGCTTCGCGAGATCGCCGAGCAGACCGTCAGCCCGGAAGATATGAAAGAAGACCTGATCCACTCTCTGCAGAAATTTGTGGAAGTGGACGAGCCGGAAGCGGAAGCCGTACCGGTGGTGCCTGCGCCTGGACAGCAGCAGGTGACTCAGGTGAACACTGTCGATGACGGTGCTGTTGAATTCGACCGCATGTCAGAAGAAGATCTTCTGCGCGGTCTGGAAGGCCTGGTTCCGCCAGAGCGGACCGACGACGTCTGATTTCACGTCTCAAGCTCGTTCGAAGCGCGGCTGGCTGCAGCCCGCGCTTTGCACGTATTTCTCTTTGTCCTGCTGAAGTCTCAGCCGGTTTCCAGGGTCGGTTGCGGCCATGATGCGTCAATACGAACTCGTTGAACGGGTTACGCGTTACAATCCGGAAGCTGACGAAGCCTTGCTCAACAAGGCTTACGTCTATGCCATGCAAAAACATGGCTCCCAGATGCGTGCATCGGGCGACCCCTATTTTTCCCATCCTCTTGAAGTCGCGGCCATTCTGACCGATCTGCGCCTTGACGACGCAACGATTGCTGTCGCCTTGTTGCATGACACGATCGAGGACACGGATGCGACGCGATCCGAGATCGATTCTCTCTTTGGCGAGGAAATCGGCAAACTTGTTGAAGGCCTGACCAAGATCAAGCGGCTCGATCTTGTTTCACAAAAGGCCAAACAGGCGGAAAACTTCCGCAAACTGTTGCTTGCCATTGCCGATGACGTACGGGTGCTCTTAGTCAAACTGGCAGACCGTTTGCACAACATGCGCACGCTTCAGCACATGCCGGAACACAAGCGTGGCCGGATTGCCGAAGAAACCATGGAAATCTATGCGCCGCTCGCCGGTCGCATGGGGATGCATGACATGCGTGAGGAACTGGAAGACATTGCCTTCCACACGCTCAACCCTGAAGCCTATGAGACGATTACCAGCCGGCTGAGCGACCTGCGCGACCGCAATGCCGAACTGATCAAGGACATTGAAACCACGCTGACCGAACGCCTGAGCGAACGAGGCATGGCAGCGGAAGTCCGCGGCAGGGAAAAGCGGCCTTATTCGATCTTCCGAAAGATGCAACGCAAGGCGATTGGCTTTGAACAGCTCTCCGACATTCACGGGTTTCGGGTCACCGTCGGAACCGTTGAAGCCTGCTACCGCGTACTGGGCGTGATCCACACCACCTGGCCAACCGTGCCAGGGCGGTTCAAGGACTACATCTCAACACCAAAGCAAAACGACTACCGTTCGATCCACACAACCATTGTCGGCCCGTCCCGCCAGCGCGTTGAACTTCAGATCCGAACGATTTCGATGGATCGTGTCGCCGAATACGGCATTGCGGCACATGCGCTTTACAAGGACGGTGAGTTCGGCGGCCGCAACATTGCCCGCCATACGGAAGACTGCCGAGCATTCGAATGGTTGCGCAGGACGACTGAACTGCTTGCGCAGGGAGATACGCCGGAAGAGTTTCTGGAAAATACAAAGCTCGAACTGTTCCACGATCAGGTCTTCTGTTTTTCGCCGAAAGGCCGCCTGATCGCTCTGCCCAGAGGTGCAACCCCAATCGATTTTGCCTACGCCGTTCACACGGGGATCGGAAACACCTGCGTCGGGTGCAAGGTGAACGGCAAGATCATGCCGCTCGTCACCGAGCTTAGAAACGGCGACGAGGTGGAGATCATCCGCTCACCGGCTCAGACACCACCGCCTGCCTGGGAGGCGATCGCCGTCACGGGCAAGGCAAGGGCGGCCATTCGGCGCGCAACCCGGGAATCGGTTCGCAAACAATATGGCGCTCTGGGCGAGCACATTTTGAAACGGGCTTTTGCTCGCGCCGACAAGGCCTATTCGGAGGATCTTCTGGAAGCTGTCCTTGCGGAGCATCATCAGTCCAGCGTCGCCGACCTGCTGGCTGCTGTCGGTCGAGGAGACCTCAGCGCCCAAATGGTGCTCAAGTCGGCGCATCCGGACTATCAGGACGAACGGGTCGCCATTTCGGGGCCATTGACTGAAGAAGGCTGGTTCGGGCTCAAGCAGGGTCAAGGCCTGAAGTTCCGCATTCCCCCCGATGCCCTTGCAGCAGACAAAAATACCGCCGAACAGTCGGATGATCCCGGCGAAGGTCCCGCCCTTCCGATAAGAGGCCTATCAGGTGACATTCCCGTTACTTTCGCACCGGATGGCGGCGCTGTTCCGGGGGACCGTATCGTTGGTATCTTGACCCCGTCGGAGGGACTGACCATTTATCCGATACAGTCGCCGGCATTGAAGGAATTTGATGACCAGACGGAACGCTGGGTAGATGTGCGTTGGGATATCGACCTCAACAATCCAGAGCGGTTTCCGGCCCGTTTGGACATATCTGCTGCCAATGAACCGGGGTCTCTGGCGACAATCGCCCAGGTGATAGGTGAGAACAGCGGGAATATCGACAATGTCAAGATGGTACAGCGCGCGCGCGACTTTCATCAGATGCTCATTGACCTGGAGGTCTGGGATCTGAAGCACCTGAACCGGATTATCAACCAATTGCGTTCCAAACCGAATGTTTCCAGCGTCAACCGCGTAAACGGCTAGCACGCTACACCCGAGGATCAGCTTAATGACACGCGACGAAGTCTTGTCCTTGTTTCGCGAGGCAGGTGCCTACATGGAAGGGCACTTCATTCTGACGTCCGGGCTTCGCAGTCCGGTCTACCTGCAAAAGGCGCGGGTATTCATGTATCCGGACAAGACCGAGACGTTGTGCAAGGCACTGGCTGACAAAATCAGGTCCTCAGGGCTTGGACAGGTTGATTACATTATTTCACCTGCACTTGGCGGCCTTATCCCCGGTTATGAGACAGCTCGTCACCTGGGCGTCCCTGCAATGTGGGTGGAACGTGAAGATGGCGAATTTCGCTTACGCCGTTTTGACCTTCCGAAGGGTGCAAAAGTGGTTATTGTCGAAGATATCGTCACAACAGGCCTTTCAGTGCGCGAGACGGTAACCTCACTGAAAGCTCTTGGTGCTGAAGTGGTTGCAGTGGCTTGCCTGATCGACCGCTCTGCAGGCGAGGCGGACACATCCGTGCCTCTAATTGCGCTAACGGAATATAAGGTGCCTGTTTACGAACCGGATAACCTGCCTCCGGAACTGGCAGCCCTGCCCGCGGTCAAACCAGGCAGTCGCGGACTGAGCTGAAGTAAAAAGTAACGGAGACGAAGCCTACACAATGCTGTTCCGCCGAAGACAAATACCAACACGCATAGAGCGATTGCGCGTTGCCGTCTGGCCACGGAACAGCTGGTCACGTTCTACCAAGTATTTCGGCAAACGGGTTTTACGTCTGACCGCGACCCCACACGCAATTGCCATCGGGTTCGCCGCAGGTGCCTTTGCTTCTTGCACGCCTTTGGTTGGGTTCCACTTCCTCACGGCTTTCGGCCTGGCCTGGGTTCTTCGCGGCAATTTGATTGCAGCGGCTCTAGGTACCTCAATCGGCAACCCGATTACTTTCCCGTTTATCTGGGCATTCACATTCAAGATCGGTCAATGGATCCTGCACGGACGCGCACCCAAAGCAGATCCTGCGCATGTCCATCAGCAGTTTCAACATGGGCTTTTTGAAAAATCGCTCGATTCTCTTTGGCCAATGCTCAAACCGATGTTCATTGGTGGCGTCCCGCTCGGATTGGTCATCGGTTCGGTATCTTATGTGATTGTCTATAAGAGCGTCGAGGTCTACCAGCGCCGGCGCAAACGCATTCTCGCCGAGCGCGGCGAACAGCTGTTCCCGGCGCCCGGACGCACGCTGGAAGAAGATGGCGGCGCTTGATTCCAGGCCCCGCATGCACCACTTTTTGCCGATACCCCTCAGGGACGGAAATCAAGAAACATGATCTTGGGCATTGGTAGCGATCTGATCGACATCCGTCGGATCGAAAAAACACTGGACCGTTTTGGCGAACGCTTCACCAATCGGGTCTTCACCGATATTGAACGAGCCAAATCTGACAAGCGCGCAGAGAGAGCCGCTTCCTACGCCAAGCGTTTTGCTGCCAAGGAGGCTTGCTCCAAGGCGTTGGGAAGTGGCATCCGCATGGGTGTCGCCTGGCGGGAAATGGGTGTGGTCAATCTGCCATCGGGAAAGCCGACAATTGCCTTGGCGGGAGGGGCAGCCGAACGGCTTGCCGCGATGACACCTGAAGGCTTCAAAACGACTATCGATCTCACAATCACGGATGATTTTCCGTTGGCGCAGGCCTTCGTCGTCATTTCCGCATGGCCCCGGGACTGGCCTGAACCACCCCAACCAGGATCAAACTGAAAGGCGTTGGGCATAGCGCCCTCGCCTGCATTGCTTCCGCAGACGTGAACAGCTAAAAGTCGCGCAGCATTGCAGCGTCGCCCTCCGGATCAACGGAAAGTATTTTAAGGGATATTATGAGCGTGACCGAAAACAAAAAAGAGAAGGAAAGCGGCGTTGGCGAAACCATCAAGGTGATCGTCCAGGCGCTTCTGCTTGCCCTTGTCGTGCGCACATTTTTGTTTCAGCCGTTCAACATTCCATCCGGATCGATGAAGGACACTTTGCTGATTGGCGACTACCTGTTTGTGTCCAAATACAGCTACGGCTATTCCCGATATTCGTTCCCGCTGGGATTGGTACCAATCCCGGGCCGCGTTTGGTCGGCTGATCCCGAACGTGGCGATGTGGCCGTTTTCAAACTACCGACCGACACATCCATCGACTACATCAAACGGGTTATCGGCTTGCCTGGCGATACAATCCAGGTGCTGGAAGGTGTTGTTCACATCAACGGCGAACCGGTCAAACGCGAGCGCATTGACGACTATATCGAGCAGTCTGAGTCGGGTGCCGTTCGCCGGGTACCGCGTTTCAAAGAGACGTTGCCGAATGGCGTTTCCTACGACACTCTGGACCTGACCACTAACGGCCAGCTGGATAACACGCGCGAATACAAGGTCCCGGAAGGCCATTACTTCATGATGGGCGACAACCGCGACAATTCCGTCGACAGCCGTGTACTTAGCAAGGTCGGTTACGTGCCGATCGAAAACTTCATGGGCCGTGCGGAAATCCTGTTCTTTTCCATCAAAGACAAAACCCCTGCCTGGCAGATCTGGACCTGGCCCTGGAGCGTGCGTTGGGAGCGGATTGGCCGGACCCTCTAGTCCGGATTTCTGTCAAACCGCATGACCCTAAAACCGAAGAACCCAATCTCAGCATTGAAATCCGCCCTGGAGTACGACTTCAAGGATCTGGAACTTCTGAGAGTGGCCCTGACGCATGCCAGTGCGCTCAATCCCTCTGAAACCGTCGCGGGCAGCTATCAGCGACTGGAATTTTTGGGCGACCGGGTTCTTGGCCTTGCCATTGCCTCCATGCTTCATCAGCACTTTCCAAAAGCTGATGAAGGTGAACTTGCACGGCGTTTCAATCATATGGTCAAGCGAGAGACCTGTGCCGAAATCGCGCAGGAGCTCGGCATCGGTGACGCAATGCGCATCGGGCTTGCCGAGGCACAGACAGGCGGGCGCAAGAAAACCGCCCTGCTCGCTGATATCTGCGAAGCGGTGATCGCTGCTATTTATCTGGATGGTGGATTTGAGTCCGCCCAGGACTTCGTCAGACGCCTTTGGGAACCGCGTATGCTATCTTGGTCCGGTCCGCTAAGAGATGCGAAGACGACATTGCAGGAATGGGCACAGTCCAAAAGTCTGCCAACTCCTCGATATGACGTGATCGGCCGGGATGGCCCTGACCATGCTCCCAGTTTTACCGTTGCCGTGATCGTTCAGGGTCTGGCACCAGGGGAAGGCAAAGGCGGTTCAAAGAGGCTTGCCGAACAGAATGCGGCCGAGGCCGTTCTGCGCCGTGAAGGCGTCTGGAAGGAATGATGACACCGTGAGCGATGAGAACACCAACGGCGATCCGGACGATGAGGACAACGGGTTCGTTGCCCCGAGCGGCCGTTTTGACATGCCGCTTCCAGAACCTCTGGCCGACATGCCGGCCGACACGAAAGCGGGCTTCGTTGCCCTGATCGGAGCCCCGAATGCGGGCAAATCAACCCTGATCAATCAGCTCGTCGGCACCAAGGTGTCAATCGTTACTCACAAGGTCCAAACGACGCGTACCATCGTGCGCGGAGTGGCCATGCACGGCTCCGCCCAACTGGTCTTCATTGACACTCCCGGTATTTTCAAACCCAAACGGCGCCTTGACCGAGCCATGGTCGACACCGCCTGGGGTGGCGCAAGGGATGCGGACGTCATTGCGCTTTTGATCGATGCTCGTAAGGGTATCGATGAAGAAGTGGAGAACATATTGAAGCGCCTGAGGAACCAGCCGGCCCCGAAGGTTCTGATTCTGAACAAAACCGACATTGCCAAGCGGGAAAAACTGCTCAACCTGGCGCAAATGGCCAACGAATACATCGAGTTTGAAGAAACCTTCATGGTTTCAGCGCTGACCGGCGACGGAACAGACGCGATACTTGACTATTTTGCGTCCAAAGTCCCGGAAGGACCTTGGCTCTATCCCGAAGATCAACCGTCTGATCTGCCCTTGCGGATCCTTGCGGCAGAGATCACGCGTGAAAAGCTGTTTGAACGCCTGCACCAGGAGCTGCCCTATATTTCCACGGTGGAGACGGAACAATGGCAAACTCGAAAGGACGGGTCTGCACGTATCGAACAAACGATCTATGTGGAGCGTGACAGCCAGAAGAGCATCGTACTCGGCAAGCGGGGCCAAACGATCAAAGCAATTTCACAAGCCGCGCGCGAAGAACTATCTGAGATCATCGATGCGCCTGTGCACCTGTTCCTGTTTGTAAAGGTACGCGAAAACTGGGCCAATGACCCGGAACGCTACCGCGAAATGGGGTTGGAATTTCCGAAATAACTGGCATTCAGACCGAATTTCGCGAAGATCGGCAAAGCAGATCCGGTATCGATTG
Organism: Labrenzia sp. THAF82; assembly: GCF_009363435.1. Taxonomy (GTDB): domain Bacteria; phylum Pseudomonadota; class Alphaproteobacteria; order Rhizobiales; family Stappiaceae; genus Roseibium; species Roseibium porphyridii. The sequence goes on from NZ_CP045354.1 coordinate 4,380,801, forward strand.
TCATCCAAGCACGGGACCTGAGACGTGGAGTGGAGCGGACGCGGCGTGGTTCTCACCACCCGCAAACATGGTGAAAACGACATCATTCTGGAAGTCATGACGCTGGACCGGGGACGTCACCTCGGCCTGGTGCGCGGTGGACGATCCAGACGCCACCGCCCCATGCTGCAGCCTGGAAACGAGCTGGATTTGACCTGGAAAGCACGTCTTTCCGATCATTTGGGTCAATTCCAGATTGAGCCTCACGCTCTGCGAGCTGGAGACCTCATGACAAACTCGGTTGGCCTCACGGCTCTTCAGCACCTTGCATTTCTGCTCAGGCTATTGCCTGAACGCCATCCTTATCCGAAGCTCTATTCAGCCTTAGCTGTTGTTCTTGATCATTTGGAGAGTTCAGACGCCGCTGCGGCACTGCTCATCCGATTCGAGCTCGAGCTGCTTCGCGATCTTGGTGTTGGCCTGGATCTTACATCGTGCGCGGCAAACGGCACGCAGGAAGACCTCGTCTATGTCTCACCAAAATCGGCTCGCGCAGTCAGTCGGCAGGCCGGCCTCCCCTATCATGACAAGCTTTTGCCACTGCCCTCCTTCCTACTGGATGGACAGCGACAGACGGGCAGCGAACTGACCTGGCATGACGTGACGGAGGGGTTTGAACTGACAGGCTTTTTCCTGAACCGACACCTGATGGAGCGAAACGGTGAAGACAGCGGTACGCGTGACATGCTGGTCGGAGCGTTGGAAAAACGGTTTCGCGCCGACTTTCCCTGGAATTTTCAATAGGGCTTTTCTCAGACCTATCTCAGTTCTGCTCCAGGGAGCGCCAAACAAACCCGTCTTCGGGACCTGAGAAATAGACATGCCGGGCGATGCCGGTGACATTTTCTATCGGTACAAATCCAAAATGACCTTGCATGCGGCTATCTATCGAATTGTCCCGGTTGTCACCCAGCACGAACAAATGCCCCTCGGGGATATCGAATTCCGGTGTTTCGTCGAACCTGCCGTCAACCTCAAGGTCAATGACCTCATGTGATCTCCCGTTGGGCAAGGTCTCGCGGTAGGTCTGAACCATTGAAACTTTTCCATCTCTGGACTTTTCTTCAATCGCTTCCGTTTGCTGCCGCTCGAAGGGCTGACCGTTCAGATAGACTTCCCCTTTTTTCATCTGGATGCGCTCACCCGACAGGCCAATCACACGCTTTACATATGTGACGGCCGGATTCTGAGGATGACGGAAAACGACGATGTCTCCACGCTCGGGTGCATATCTTTCACCAATGATTGGAAAGATCTGGCTGACAAGAAAGCTGTCTCCTTGCTGAAGCGTCGGGCGCATGCTGCCTGCAGGTGTTTCAAAAGGTTTGGCGCGCAAATAGTAGAAACTTGTCGAGAAAAACGCTGTGGTTATCAGCGCCAAAACCCCCAGGACCAATCCTGATAAAAGGAGTGTCTTCACAGATCGGGTCAATTTCAGCTCCTTGAATTCAAATGTTAAAATCATGAACGGGGCAGTGTGAAACGTGGCCAGTTCGATGTATTCAATGTCAGCGAAATTTCAACCAGAGAGCATCAATCACGCTCCTCTCCACCTGGTTGAATGAATATTTACCCCCCGGCAAGTCGCCTGACTTGCAGTTCCAGCAAACAGACAGAAGCCAAGTCGATCTAAAGGCTTCGGGTATAGTTGGGTCGAACAGAGATATTGTACATTTTTGCTCACTACACGTTCGATTTCCGTTGAAAATCCGCCATTCGTGGCTGCAAACATCCGCAATCGAATTGCACCGGTTGGCGGAAAGGTTTAGCAAGCGAATATGGGAAAAGAGACGACACCTCCACCAAGCGGCGGAATCGAAGGCATCAATCTGAAAGACGCGCTGGAAGAGCGCTATCTTGCATATGCCCTTTCGACCATCATGCACAGGGCACTGCCGGATGTGCGCGACGGTTTGAAACCGGTTCACCGACGCCTTCTATACGCCATGCGGCTCCTGAAGCTGGACCCGGGTGCCGGTTTCAAGAAATGCGCACGTGTGGTCGGCGACGTAATCGGTAAATACCACCCCCATGGTGACCAGGCTGTGTATGACGCACTTGTCCGGCTGGCACAGGACTTTGCGCAGCGTTATCCGCTGATCGACGGTCAGGGCAACTTCGGCAATGTCGACGGCGATAACGCGGCTGCGATGCGTTACACCGAAGCCCGAATGACGGACACGGCGAAGAGGTTGCTTGATGGCCTGGACGAAAACGCTGTTGATTTCCGGGAAACCTACGATGGCGAAGACAAGGAGCCTATCGTTCTGCCCGGCGGGTTCCCGAACCTGCTTGGAAACGGGTCTTCAGGCATCGCGGTCGGCATGGCGACATCGATCCCGCCGCATAATGCCTATGAACTTTGCGAAGCCTGCCAGCACCTGATCAAGAACCCGAAGGCGGAAGTCGACGAGCTTCTTGAATTCATCAAGGGGCCTGATTTTCCGACTGGTGGTCTGCTTGTGTCGGACCAGGGATCCATTCGCGAAGCCTATGCCACCGGTCGAGGAAGCTTCCGAATCCGGGCGCGTTGGGAAGTTGAGGATCTGGGACGTGGCCAATGGGTCATCGTGGTTTCAGAAATTCCCTATCAGGTCCAAAAATCTCGCCTCATAGAGAAGATCGCCGAGCTGCTGACGGCACGCAAACTTCCGTTGTTGGACGATGTTCGTGACGAGTCGGCGGAAGACATTCGTGTCGTGCTGGTTCCACGGTCTCGCAACGTCGATGCCAATCTGCTGATGGAATCCCTGTTCAAGCTCACCGACCTTGAAAACCGCTTTTCGTTGAACATGAATGTTCTGTCCATGGGCAAGGTGCCGATGGTCATGGGCCTCAAGCAGGTGCTTCGTGAATGGCTGGACCATCGCAAAGTCGTGCTGATACGCCGTTCCGAGTACCGGCTCGGTCAGATAAATCACCGACTTGAGGTCCTTGCAGGCTATTTGATTGCCTATCTGAATCTTGATGAAGTGATCCGCATCATTCGTGAAGAGGATGATGCCAAGGCTGAGCTGATCAGAACGTTCGAACTGACCGATGTTCAGGCTGAAGCCATCTTGAACATGCGCCTGAGATCCTTGCGCAAGCTGGAAGAATTGGAAATCCGCAAGGAGCACGACAAGCTCACCGAGGAAAAGGACCAGCTGTCGAAACTGCTCGGTTCCGACGCTCGCCAGTGGACCAAGATATCCAAGGAAATCTCCGAAATTTCCAAGGTTTATGGTCCGGAGACCGAGATCGGTCGGCGGCGCACGGACAAATCCGAAGCACCGGAAGCCGACCTTGTCGATATTCAACAGGCGATGATTGAAAAGGAACCGATCACCGTCATTATCTCCGAGAAGGGCTGGATACGCGCGCTCAAAGGCCACCAGACGGACCTGTCGAGCTTGTCCTTCAAACAGGGGGACAATCTGAAGCTGTCGTTCCATGCAGAAACAACGGACAAGATCCTGGTTTTCTCAACGGGCGGCAAGTTCTTTACCCTTGGTGCAGACCGGCTTCCTGGCGGTCGCGGCCATGGCGAACCCATCCGTCTGATGGTTGAAATGGACGAAGCGCAGGATGTTGTGAACGCGTTTGTTCACAAGGCGGGGCGGAACCTGCTGTTGTCCAACAACGAAGCGCGCGGATTTGTTGTCTGTGAAGATGACGTCATTGCCAACACGCGCAAAGGCAAGCAGGTATTGAACCTTTCTACACCGGCTGAGGCTTCGTTGTGTGTCGAAGCAACTGGAGATCAGGTTGCCGTCATAGGTGAAAACCGCAAATTGCTTGTGTTCCCCTTGGCGCAGATACCGCAGATGGGCCGTGGACGCGGAGTGCGGCTACAGCGCTACAGGGATGGAAACATCTCCGACTTGCGCGTCTTCAGCGCCGAACAGGGACTGACCTGGACAGACAGTTCCGGACGGAGCTTCACTCGATCTCTCGATGAACTTGCGGATTGGCGCGGAGAACGCGGGAACGCTGGCCGATTGCCGCCCACCGGCTTCCCACGGTCGAACAAGTTCGGTCCAAACAAACTATAAAGTTTGACCAGCGGCGGCGTGCAGGCGCCGCCATTCGCCCGGAGACATGCCGAAGGCACGCTTGAAGTGTCGGTTCATGTGGCTTTGATCGGAAAATCCGCTGCCAACAGCAGCATCGGCAAGCTTCTCGCCCTTCTGCAATTTAAGCTTCACCCGATCCAGACGTCGCATGACCAAGTAGCGATGCGGACTGGTGCCGTAGGCACGGCGAAACTGGCGGGCAAGAGAATATCGGTCGATTTGCGTGATCGCTTCAAGGTCGGCCAGTGTCACGTCCTGATCGCAGCACTCCTTCATCAAGTCGCTGCATTCCTTCAAGGCTTTGTGGTCAAGCACTGCCGGTCTGTTAGACTTTCCGTTGTCTGCATGCCGTTTCAGACAGGCAGCAAGATCGGCAAGCAAGCAGTCACGTTTCAAGTCTCCGATTTCACACTCGATATCGGATAGGGCCTCGACAAGATCCCGTCGAAACTCAATATCGGTCAGAACTGGTGAAGAAACGAAGGGAAGTCCGCTGTCCCGGCCCGCTGCGAGCGCGTCTGAGATCTTTTCGGGCGGAACATAAATCATTCGATAACGCAGGCCTTGTTCATTCCCAGCTCCGCCATCGTGGAGTTCGTCAGGGTGAATGACAATGACCTGACCTGGCAAGGATGCCTGCCCCTCTCCCCGATAGTTGAATGTTTGCACGCCGTTGATGGTCAAACCGATCGCATAAGTGTCGTGGCGATGCGGAGAAAATCCATTGCCTTGAAACCGTGCTTCAATGCGCTCAATACCGGCTTCAGGTGGCGCTGATGTTATTCCGTCTCCCGGCGTGTTGCACAAACGTTCAAGACCTGCACCCAGCCCCGCATCTAGGGTCTGGGCCGTGTTGTTTTCTTGATACCCCAACGTGGAGTTTGTGCTCATGTTCGAAACCAAATTTGTCGTTGTTGTTCGCGATGACCTTGCCGTTTGGCAAAAGCTGAATGTCACCGCTTTTCTGGCGACCGGTATTGCCTCCGCCAAGGCTGAAATCATTGGTGAAAACTATCGCGATGCTGCCAATAATGTCTATTATCCAATGAGCGTCCAGCCGATCATTGTGCTTTGCGCAGACGCGGAAACACTTGCCAAGATACAGCAGCGCGCGCTGAATCGAGACGTTTCCTCCAGCCTCTATGTCGAAGAGATGTTTGCAACGGGACACGACACCGCCAACAGGGAGGTGTTCTCGAAATTCTCGCCAGACAACGCCAATGTTGTGGGGATTGCCTTTCACACCGACAGGAAAATTGCAGACAAAATCTCAAAAGGGGCTCGCATGCATCCCTGAACCGTCCGACTTCATCTAAAGTCTGGTCCTTGGCCCCTCGACGAATTGCCTTTTGGGGGGCAATCTTCGGTTCTCTGTCAGATGAGGGAAACAATGATCGGTGCATTCACTTTCAACACCAGCCAACGCATCGTCTTTGAAAACGGATCCGCGGAACGACTGACAGACCACGCTGCCGAATACCTTGGTGAACGTCCTTTCCTTGTCACGGACCCGGGGATCCTGTCTCTTGGTCTGCAAAGCCCTTGTGAGCGCGCAATTGTTAAAACCGGCCGCGACCTGGGACGGTTTGAAAAAGTTGCCGCCGATCCACCGCGAGCACTTGTCGATGAGGCCGTGGAGGCGGCAAAACGGCATCGAGCGACCTCCATTATCGGCTTTGGCGGCGGTTCGTCCCTTGACGTTGCCAAACTCGTTGCGCTCCTTGCCGGCAGCAATGAGGATTTGGATGGGGCCTGGGGCATTGGAAATGCCAAGGGACCACGTTTGCCGCTTATCCTGATACCGACAACAGCGGGGACAGGTTCCGAAGTAACACCAATCTCGATCATCACTGTTGGCGATGAGGAAAAGCGCGGCGTCGTGTCACCGGTCCTGTTGCCAGACATTGCCGTTCTTGATCCGCTTTTGACACGCGGACTGCCCGGCCCGGTGACGGCAGCCACGGGTATAGATGCCATGGTGCATGCCATTGAGGCCTATGCCTCGAAATCTGCAAACAATAATCCTGTTTCCAAGGCACTTGCGGTCGAAGCATTGCGACTTTTGGGAGCCAATATCGAAACAGCGGTTTTTTCGCCACAAAATGAGAGCGCTCGTGGTGCGATGCTTCTCGGCTCCATGCTCGCGGGCATGGCATTTGCCAACGCGCCGGTGGCCGCCGTACACGCCCTCGCCTACCCGATCGGTGGAACCTTTCACGTCCCACACGGTCTTTCAAACGCACTGGTGCTGCCGCATGTCCTGAAGTACAATAATCCAGTTGCTGCAAAGGTTTACGCTGAAATTGCACCCGTCTTGTTTCCCGATCTTGCCCTTATCGATGATCCGTCGAACTGCGCAGACGAGTTTGCGGAAAGGCTAGCCGACCTGTCAGAAAAACTCGGACTTCAAACCCGTTTGCGCGACGTTGGCATCGGCGAAGATGACCTTCCCAAGATGGCACGTGATGCCATGAAACAAACGCGGCTCCTGATCAATAACCCGCGCGACATCGCTGAAAAAGACGCTTTTGAGATCTATAGGGCCGCCCTATGACGACAGGTATCCCTCCACAAGTTGCCCGCCCCGTCTCATTAAACCGTTCAGATTTCAAAGCTTTTCAACAAATCCCCACCAGGTGGATGGATGTGGACATCTATGGCCATGTCAACAATGTCCAGTATTTGAGCTTCTTCGACACTGCTGTGAATGGCTGGTACGTGGCCAATGGCCTTCTGGATCCGGTAAACAGTTCCGAGATCTTTCTGGTCGTCGAGACTGGATGCCACTATTTTTCCGAACTCACATTCCCTAATGAGGTCTCCGTAGGTCTCAAGATCGAAAAACTTGGCGGAAGTTCTGTGGTTTTCAGGATCGGTCTGTTTTCGGGCGACGCCAGCGAAACGGCTGCGCACGGGCGTTTCGTCCATGTGCAGGTGGACCGAAACAGCCGAAGACCAGTCACAATTTCCCACCAGAAACGCAGTATCCTAACAAGCTTGATGGCTTAGATAGGCATCAATCACACAAGTCGTGGAAGTTCTGGCACAAACCACAAGCTTTCAACAGGATTGCCGGTTGAAGGTAAAAGTGACAAACCACAGGAAAGTCACACACCATTCACAGCTTATCCTCAGGCTGATAACAGGTTGCACACAGACTCGATTGCGATCCTGAGGTTCAAAAAAGAAGTGTCGCTTAGCCCAAATTCTTCATAAGGCGAGACTTTTCGCGTTGCCAATCGCGCTTTTTCTCAGTCTCGCGCTTGTCATGAAGCTTCTTCCCTCGCGCAAGGGCCAGTTCAAGCTTCGCCCGGCCCTTGTCGTTGAAATAAAGCTTGAGCGGGACAATGGTCTTGCCTTCTTTTTGAACCGCTCCTGCAAGCTTCCCGATTTCACGCTTGTGTAACAATAGCTTACGCGGACGACGCGGCTCGTGATTGAAACGGTTGGCCTGAAGATATTCCGGAATATAAACGTTGTAGATCCAAATCTCTCCGCCATATTCAGCCGCGTAGGATTCGGCAATATTCGCCTTGCCGTTGCGCAGGGATTTGACTTCCGTGCCCTTCAGCTCAATGCCAGCTTCCAGCGTGTCCTCTATTTCAAAGTTGAAACGGGCTTTCCGGTTGTCGGAGATAATGGTCCGTCCCGGAACGTCCCCCTTTTTCGGAGCCATTTTGTTCTTTCCAGGTGCGCTGCACCTTGTCTGTTACGTCCGATCAGTTGATCAAGCCTGCATGCGCCATTGCATCTCTGACTTCGGTCCTCGCGCTTTCCGAGATCGGAACAAGCGGCAGACGAAGTTCCTCGTCGATCTTGCCAAGCAGCGACAATGCGTATTTCGACCCACCCGGGCTCGGTTCCAGAAACAAAGCGCGATGTAGTGGAGCCAAGCGGTCCTGCAGTTCCAAGGCTTTTTTATAGTCACCTGCGCGCGTGGCTGCCTGGAATTCAGCACACATTCGCGGAGCAACATTGGCGGTTACGGAAATACAGCCGACGCCCCCATGAGCGTTGAATGCCAATGCTGAAATATCTTCGCCGGACAACTGAACGAATTCCGGTCCACACAAATGCCGTTGGCGACTCGCCTTTGCCATATCCGCGGTCGCGTCTTTGACACCTTTGATGTTTTCGCAGGTTTCAAAGAGCTCTGCCATTGTCTCCGGGGTCATATCGATGATGGAGCGACCCGGAATGTTGTAAATGAAGATCGGAATGCCGACAGCATCGTTGACAGCCTTGAAGTGTGCTTTCAATCCGGCCTGATTTGGCTTGTTGTAATATGGTGTTACGACAAGGATTGCATTGGCGCCGGCCCTTTCGGCATGCTGCGCAAAATCAATCGCTTCAGTCGTATTGTTAGACCCGGCCCCCGCCATTACGGGAACGCGGCCAGATGCTGCTTCAACACAGAGTTCAATTACACGCTTGTGCTCTTCGTGGGTCAGCGTCGGGCTTTCACCAGTTGTACCAACAGGCACGAGACCGGAAGAGCCCTCAGAAATCTGCCAATCTACAAAGTCCTGGAACCGTTTCTCGTCAAGTACTCCATCCTTGAAGGGTGTAATCAGTGCTGGAATGGAGCCTTTGAACATTTCTGTTTCCTCTTGAACCGTCTGGTCAGACTTTTCAGATTTTAGACTTACTGTCTTGAATGGAGGCGCAACATACTCATCTGCAGGTCATCGGGCAATGCTTGCTGCACCATTCCCAGCTCGTAAAACGACTTTTCTTGCTGCAACCGGATACTTCCAACGCGACAGGCGATCTAAAAGTCTCGACAACATTCCAAATGATCAAAAGCCCCACCTCTGACCGGAGCAAATCAAAGCGGCATTTCGTCTGAAAATAGCGAACTCCGGCTGCGATCTTCCGTTTGTCTTCTGGCAACCGCATTGAAAGGTCATTATCTTTCGCGGCAAACAGAATTGAGAACCTTTGAGGAGACGCTCATGGCTTTCGTGCCGCAAGAAGCACCGACCGGCGAGAATAGTGATCAGTTGCCTCAGACGAGTGAATTCTTCTGGAAAAGCCATGATGGTTTGACCCTCGCTGGGAGAGAATGGCCAGCATCACATAACGCGAATGAAGCGAACAAAACACCGATACCAGTTCTCTGCCTGCCGGGTCTCTCTAGAAATACGAGAGATTTCAATGAGATCTCCAATTTCCTTCAAAGAAAAGGACATCGCGTTATCGCACTCGACTATCGAGGGCGCGGCAAAAGCGATTGGGATCCGGATTGGCAAAACTACGCTCTCCCGATAGAGGAAAAGGATATCGATGCCGCCATTGACCATCTCAAGCTAGAACGGTTCGCGTTGTTCGGAACATCGCGCGGTGGCCTTCATGCGCTTGTTTTGGGCCTGCGTTACCCGGCAGATCGAATGGCGGCAGTGGTTTTTAATGATATTGGTCCGCATATCGAGATGCGCGCAATCCACCGGATTGCGGCAACTCTTGGTCACAACATGTCCTGTGCCACTCTTGATGGCATTGCTGAGACGCTGACCCGGACACTTGGGCCACAATTTCCAGTGTTTGGGAAGGATGACTGGCTGAAAATGGCCGCGCAACTGGCTTCCAAGCACGATGGTTCGTTTGTCATGGATTATGACCCGGCACTTGCGCGCCAGTTTGCAAGTTTGGACGATGCCGCACCGGTCCCCGATCTCTGGCCTCTTTATGACAATCTTACGGACCGACCTGTTTTGATCCTGCGGGGTGAGCATTCAGATCTGTTGAGCGCCGAAACGTGTAAACGCATGATCGACATGCATCCCAATTCTCAACTTAAAACGATCAAGGGTCAGGGACACGCCCCGGTCCTCTGGGAGACTGACACCCATGAGACCATCGCAGAGTTCTTGAGTTCGATCTGAGTTCAAGACCGGTCGGCAGGACTAAGTAGCAATGGTCCGCCACTCAACACAGTGTCTCCGGAAGAAATCTGCAGAGACCGGTTTTTCAATTAAACATTCAAACAAAAAGAAACCCGGCGTTTCCGCCGGGTTTCTCATCAAACCTCAAGAGAGGGTTGATTAGAAGGTGCGCTGCAGGCGAACACCGAAGAGGAGTTCGTCAACATCGGAACCAGTGTTCGGGTCAGTGTTGGAGTAACCAACGTCTGCACCCATTACGAAGCCAGAGACCGGCTCCCACTGTACGGAACCATCGATCGCCCAACGGGAGAAGTCGGTGAAGCCGTTAGCCTGGTCGACGTCCATGTAAGAACCGTCGAGTGCAAGACCGATAGTGGAAGTTGCCTGGACGTATGCACCAGCTGACAGAGAGTAACCAGTGGAAGTACCGCTAGTTGCGCCGAAGTCAGAAACAGTCACGCCGCCTTCAGTGCTGCCTGCACCGATGTAGGACAGAGCGCCGTCAGCATAGAAACCCTGGAAGTAGATGTTCGAACCGGAGTTGATCATCGGCAGGTTGAACTTCACGCCAGCGCCGATTGCCCAACCGAGCTGATCGTCAGCACCGTTGTTGGTTGCGCCAGTCTGGTGAGCAGCAGCTGTGCTCGGGTAGACCTGGTGCAGAGCACCGGAAAGCTGTGCAGAACCCCAGCCCTGGGAAACGCCAAGAGCAGCAACGACGTCCGGCATGCGGGTGCCGCCGTAGGAACCGACCTGACGGCCAGCCTGATCTTCAAGAGCGATCGTAGCGGAGAAACCGTTGCCGAAAGCTGCAGTGTAAGCGATCTGGTTCAGAGTTTCATCGGACCAGTCACGACCAACAACACCGACGAAAACCTGACCAGTGAAGATGTCGAAGTTAGAACCGAGGTAACCAGCGGTGAGGCCGCCCCACTGAATGTAAGTGGAACCGAAGTCGAAGGTTTCGACGTCGTTGTCTACGCGCTGAGACAGCTCAACATAGGCACGCAGAGTACCGAACTCAGTTGCGGTACGAGCGTCGAGGTACAGGTAACCCTGTGTACGCCAGGAGTAACCGTCAGAGTCGCGAGTGCCCCAGTTACCATCGTCGAGAACGTTGTTCACGATGAACTGGGTACGAACACGGCCACCAACACGCAGGCAGGTTTCTGTGCCCGGGATGTAGTAGAAGCGTGCGCCGTATGCGTCACAGATACGAACGTAGTCGACCGGCTCCGGAGCAACCGGAAGATCGGCAGCCTGAGCGGTGGCAGCAGTAGCAACTGCAGCAGCGCCGAGCATCATGCCCTTAAAGAGTTTCATTTTTGACCTCCAATCAGTCATATCAATCGGTACTAAACAGAAGCACCATTGTCCCCGCGAATTATGTCTGTGTTTGCTACCGACCGGAGGTTGGACGTCCGAGGTGTGCAAACCAGTGCGGCGCGAAGCCGCTCGCAAATGTGACCATACGCATCCAGCATCGCGGTTCAACACAGAATGCGGTTCCCCCAACCCTCTGAGCCTGTTTTCAAAAACCGGTGTTGCGCGAATGTCACAAAATCGGTGCTGAAATTTAGGAACTGTTAGGAAATAGGCGTGGTTCTGCCCCTGAAGCGTGGTCCCGATGGGCAGACTCTCCAGAGTGTTTTCGAGAATTTCGGTCAATACCGGGAATCGAATCCACGTCGAACAGACCATCTTTACCCGCAAGAACCACATGAATAGAGGGCTCGCGAATCTCCTCGTTGAAAAATCGACTGCCTCAGAATCAGATAACAGAATCGGGTTCCCCAGCAGTTCACAGCGCAAATGGTTTCACGCCTCACCGAGCGACGCCGGAGGCTACCGAAGCAGAACCGTCACTTTGTCGCTGTGACCTGATCTGTCCAAAATGGTCACCTCGGTGAAGCCTGGCCCATCCGGCTGCCAGACCAGCTGCTGGCGTTGCATTTTCTCCGGCAAAGGCCGTCCATTGATCAGCACCGAATAGGGAGCCTTGCCTCCTTTCAACTTCACCACCAACGGCTGGACTTGCCAACTTGACGTCTCGTTCCGAGTAAACCCCAGGTCCAGTTCCGCACCGTCAGGTGGAAAGGCGATGCGAAGACCTTCGTTTCCAGAACCCCGGTTTTGCGCATCCGGCAATCGTGCATAGCGTAGCGGAACAGGAACTTCGCCTTGCGCTTGCCGGGAAATGTCTGCAGGGGCGTCTTGGAGCGGAACCCTTTCTGGCCCCAGTTTCTGAAAGACTTCAAACAGGATGGGAACAGCAACCGATGCGCCTGTTTGCCCAGGCACGGGCGTGCCATCCGGGCGGCCAACCCAAACCGCCACAACATGCCGACCGTCAAACCCGGCCGCCCAGGCATCCCGGTATCCGTAAGCCGTCCCGGTCTTATAGGCGATGTGTGAAGTCTCGGCGCTCTGTGTCTGTGGAAGACCCGTCAATATGTCGCTGACCATCCAGGATGCTTTCCCGGACAAGAATCTTTGTGACACCTGAGCGCTGCTTTCCACCTTACAATCAATTCGGCAGGTCGTAAGGTCAATGGGAACCCCTCCTCTGGCCAGGGCTGCATAAGCCTGAGCGAGGTCCTTCAGAGTGATGCCAACGCCCCCCAGACTGATCGCAAGGCCAGGAGCAACATCCTTTTTCAGCACAGGACGAACGCCCGCGCGCTTCAAACGCGCGATCAATCGTGCAGGACCAACCGCCTCGAGCAGCTGAACAGCCGGAGTATTGAGTGACAGCTGCAAAGCTTCCCGCAATGTAACGGTGCCTTGATAGGCCTGATCGAAGTTTGTCGGCTGGTAGCCACTGATATCGATTGCCCGATCCACAATAAGGCTTTGGGGCAACCCGATGCCTTCTTCAAATGCGAGGCCATAAATAAAGGGCTTGAGAGTCGAGCCTGGTGAGCGGACTGCTCGTGTCATGTCGACATGTCCGAGACGCCCGCCATTGAGCATATCCGGGGCGCCAATCCGGGCAACGATTTCGCCGCTTTGGTGATCCGCGACAATAATAGATGACGAAATGGGTGCTGGCAGTGCGGTGATCTTTCGGCGTGCCAGCTTTTCAAGTGCTGCCTGGAGATCTCGGTCAAGGGTCAGATTGTGCTCGGACCGGACGGGATTTCCAGCTTTTGCTTCCCTGCTCTCATGAGGGGCCAGAAACGGCATGTCGTATCGTTTGGAGCGAACAGGCTCAGTCATTGCCGACGCGGTTTCGTCCTTGGTCAGAACGCCAGCCGCCAACGCTCGCTTCAACACCCTGTTGCGTGCCTTCATCGCATTTTCAGCAAATCGGTCCGGTCGCCGGGCTTCAGGGCTCTGTGGAAGAGCGACAAGCAGAGCGGCCTGCGCCGGTGTCAACCGCTTCGGCTCCTTGCCGAACCATGTCAGGCTTGCAGCACGCACCCCTTCAAGATTGCCGCCAAATGGGGCTCTCAGCGCATAGAAACGCAAAATGTCTTCTTTGGAATAGGCCTGCTCAAGCTGTACGGCTTTTAAAAACTGCTCGTATTTGCGCTTCAATGACCGTGTCGGTCTTTCGTCCAGCAACCTGGCGACCTGCATCGTCAACGTGGATCCACCGGAAACAATTTGTCCCTGACGCAGGCTGGCAAGCAGCGAGCGCAAAAGTGCCCTGACGTCGATCCCGTGGTGCCGGTGAAAGCGCTGATCTTCGAATGCGAGCAGCATTTTGATATAAAGCGGGTCGATGCTTTCCAGCTCGACAGGCAAACGCCATTTGTCATCAAGACTTGTGAAGGCCCGCAATAGCCTGTCCTGCCTATCCAGCACGACAACGGAAAGCGACAAGTCACTCACTGCAGGCAATGGCGGTAAGGCGCGATAGTCGGCCTGGACTTTCAAAACCCCGCACATCGCCAGGGACGCAAGGCCGACTCCGGCAGCGACAAGCCGCTGTCCGGCCGTGTGCAGGCTTCGCCGATAGTGAGTGTTAAACACACCAGGCATGTTGCTACCGCCTTGCTGCCGACCGCCTCATCACCTGGTTGGCCCCAGAACGGTGAAGCGGCCTGTCGCAGTGACCGCACGACGATCCGGCCGGTACATATCCTCCACAGACGCCGGCGGATGAGCAAACTCACCCGGCGTTGCAGCACGCGCCAGATAGGCAAAACTCATTTCCTGACCATTTTGCCGTGTCTGGTCGATCGCAACTTCGAACCTGTCACTATAAAATGCGCTGTGTTCCGGCCGATCAATCATCGAAAGGAAGGACAAGCCACCTAGATCGCCTGAACGCACGAGCCGAGGATTGTCGATCGCCAGTCCCGCTGGCAATCGGTCAACCACCATCAGTCGGCCTGGCTGATCGGTCAGTGCACGAACGGTGACGACAACGGCAAGACGTGTGTTTACGGGTACCGCTGAAGGGTCGATCTCATTTCCATTGAGATCATAGATCTTCCGCTCGACCGCATAGTCTGTGCCCCCAGCGGGTTCCGGCGTCAGCGGCTGTCCCGCAACAGAAACAAGCAGATCAGTTTCGTCGGCACCGTTGTTTGTAACATTGACGGGAGCGCTGGAGATTGCCTCACCCGCGAACGACCATGCCAATCGACCGGGCGTCTCATCTCCGTCTACGGAAATCCGGGCTTCTTCAGCCGACTGGTTCAATGCCTGTGCGGCCAGCAACAGCCAGGCCATATCCTGGGTTGAACGTCCACCCGTTCGTGCCTGCGCAGATTTCAGCGCAGCCAATGCATCTTCCTTCAGTTTTTCTCCCATCGACGCCGAGACCACGTAGTCGGTGACACCTGCGCTGTCGCGCAGGATAGACCCGTAGTCAGACCGGTAAGTCTGTTTCTTCTCGCGGGGAAGTGCCGAGATCGCGGCGACAAATCCCGTCGCTGCCCGTTCCTGCTCACCATATAGAGCAAGGCTAGCTGCCACCTGAGCCTTGGCCAGCGGCGTAGCAAAGCTTTGCAGCTTGGCATCAAGGTAATAACGCAGATCACCCATGGAGGCGCGTCCGTTTCGCGCCAGAACATAGAGCGAATACGCGATGCCCTCACCGCCATCCTGGAAATCGGATGCGTAAGCCAGCTGGTTCTCCAGATTGTCCAGCGCGGTCGTAAAGGCAAGATCCGGGACCCGGTAGCCTTTCTCTTTTGCGCGGGTCAGGAAATCGGTGACGTAGGCATCCAGCCAGGTGTCGCCGTCGCCATAGCTGTTCCAAAGCCCGAAATCACCGGATGCCGACTGATTGGCCAACACGGCAGCAATCGCCTTCACGACACGTTCCCGGATAGCACTGTCACCACCAAGGCCGGCCGCTTCCGCCACTTCACTCAAATAAAGCAATGGCAAAGCACGACTGGTGGTCTGCTCCGTGCAGCCATAAGGATACCTGTCCAGCGCCGCCAGCAATCCCGCGATATCGATGCTTGCTGCGCCGCCGGCGCTCAGCGTGACATCGACCGTGTCGGCGCGCAAACCGTCGAATGTATCCGGGCTGAGTGTCAGACTGCCGCCAGAGGCCAGCTGAAACGACGATCTGCGAACCACCTCTGGCTGAGTGTCCTTCACGTCCAGACCGAAGCGTTTGACATAAACCTTGCCGTCGGGACCTGTAAGTGAGGCAACGACTTCTGACGTGATGGGTGACGCTCCGGCAGACACAGGCAGAAGCGACAAGGTTTTCTTGCCGGTTTCCAGATCGAAGGTCCGGGTCTGGCGGTCAGTGCCGCCTTCGAGTGCCAATCCCTCGGCAACAGATACTTCCAATTCATAAGAGCCCGACGCGCCGTCGACATTGTCTATCTCAAGAGCAAGGCGCGACTGATCGCCCGGGGCAAGAAACGCTGGTGCGCTCGCAGTCATCACGACCGGCGAGCGAACCTCAACTTCCTGCTCTGCGTGGCCAACGCCGTCCTTGCTCCAGGCAACCGCCATCAGCTTCAGGGCGCCGTTGAATGCAGGTACGTCGAATGAAACTGTGGCTTCACCATCCGCACCAGTTTCAACAAGACCGGAGAACAACGCGACCGGTTCGTCATCGGGCGGCGGGGCATCCAGACGCAAGGCCATGGCATCGCCGCCAGACCTCACGCGGCCAAGCGTGCCTGCGGTGCGGTCAATGAGCTGACCATAAAGATCTCTGATATCCGTACCCAGACGTCGTTGGCCGAAATACCAACTCTCCGGATCCGGCGTTTCGAAAGCAGTCAGGTTCAAGATACCGACATCAACCGCTGCAACAGTGACATATGCTTGCGTTGCCGACTGAAGGTTAGCCAGCTTGATCGGCACATCCAATGTCGTTTCCGGCAAAATCCTATCAGGCGCTGAAAGCTCGACTTCAATTGCGCGTGCACCTGGATCGACTTTCAGCCAGGACAGCCCCATAGAACGCGAGGGCATCCTGTTCTGGTCAAGATCCATGGGCCTATAGAGGCTTGCTGTGACATAGGCACCTGCACCCCAGTCATCGCTGACTTGGATCTCGACTTCCGTTTCAGTCGCATCGACTTCAACCGAACGGCTGGAAACGAGCCCACCGGAAACAACATTGATGACAGCAATCCCGGATGTTTGCGGTTTCAGTCTGAGCTTTGCGGTGTCGCCGGGCCTGTAGGAACTCTTGTCAAGGCCGACGTCCAGGTAGTCCGGCGTTTCCGACGTCGCGTCTGCAGTGTACCAACCAGCATCGAACGTTACAGCGGTTGACGTCTGCAAGTCACCACCGCCCTGAATGTCGAGGCGGTATTCACCCCATTCAACCGGGAGTGACAATCGCGCCGGCTGTCCTGCAAGGACGTCCAGATAGCCGCTTGATACTCTACGCGTCGTGGTGATCGGCTCGTAGTTCCAGCGGCCGTCGACGCGGTACCATTGGTATCTGCGATCAACTTTCGAAAGCGTCCAGGTGAGACCCTCTGCACTTTGCTCTGTGCCATCGCCGCTGACTACGATGACCGTGAAATCGGCAGGCCCGCCTTCATCTACACCGCCATCGAAGGCCGGCTTGATTCCAATCCGAGGCCCATCGAGCGCGACAGAAAGTTCAAGATCACGTTCCACATAGCGGCCTCCGGCCTCGACCAGCCTGGCAACCAATTGGCCGTCATAAAGCTGCGTCGTGTCCGCCAACTCCGGAAGTATCACGTCAAAGGACAATTTTCCGGCAGCGTCGGTCTTGAGGCCGGATGGAAGGCTGCGGCGCTGCGTATAAACTTCGCTATCCTCCAGACCAAATTGGTACTCGGGAAAGGCCTTGAGCGATCGCGTCGGTTTAACAATGATATCGCCTTCCAAGGCTTGGCCACTTGCCGGTGAGCCGTAAAGGAATTTGGCATCAAGCGAAACCTCTGTCGGTTCGGTGCGGCTGAAGGCCGTTGCCGATGTCTCAAGATCGAAGTCCACCCGTTCGGGCTGGTAGTCCTCAACCAGGAAGGTTTCCTGGCTCAGTGCGCTTGCCTTGGGATCGGAAAAGACCTCCCAAGACCAAATGCCCTGCTGGGCCGAGGCACTCAAGATCAGGTCCTGAAGATGTCCGCCCAATCCACCGTCATTGACGGTAAAACGAGCATGCTCAACACCATCCGGACGACTGAAGACAAAGGTAAGAGGAAAGTCTTCTTGGGCGACGGCTTTGGCATTGCGCAAGAGCGCCTGCGCATGAACGGTTTCACCGGCCTTGTAGATACCGCGATCTGTCCAGGCGAATACGTCCAACGGCCCTGGCGCGGGTCTGCCTTCGACACCGCGGTCGGACAGATCGAAAGCCGGTTTGCGCAAATCAAGGAAAGAATAGTCCCCGTCATCCGTCTCCGCGACCAGAACGCCCGGTGCAAGACCGCCACGTCCGCGGGTCATTCCTGCTTCAAACTCGGCAAATCCGTCTGCGTTGGTGACCTCCTCACCCAGGATTTCGTTGTTGACGGCAAGCAGACGAACCTTGACGCCTTCAAGTGCGGCAGCCGTGGTCAATGAACGAATGTTGGCGGCCACGCCAGTGTCGCCACTCAAAGCCGTCAATCCGAGATCGGAAACCAGAAACCACTGTGTTGCCAGAGCGCTCCAACGGTTCTGGAGATCCAGTTTCGAGCGGGCCGTCATCGCGTAGACACCCGGCTCCAACTCAATTCCCGTTTCCGAAAGAGGAATGGCAGTCGTGATATCCACATTCAATTCGTTTTCAGTCTCGACAGTTCCGGTCCAGACCTTTTCGCCCAATTCATCTTCAATCTGCTCAGCTTGGTAAGAATCCAGCTGACGCAAAAACTTGTTGTCTCTCAGAATATCCGCGATCGCCCTGTTGCCGACCCGGTAGACAGATGCCTCAACCTCGGTGGTGTTGACCGAAATGATCGGGATCGTCGGGTTGCCTCCAGCAGGCAGAACGTAGGAACGGCTGAGGAAATTCACCGAAGGAGACCGGTCTTTCACATAAACGGAAAGATCAGCTGATCTTTCCAGTTTTTCGCCATCGGCGGCGGGCAGCCCGCTGCGAGCCGTAATTTTGTATCTGGCTCCGTGTTTCAGGCCGTCAGCACAGATCTGATTGTCGTTCGCCTCAATGGAAGCAGTCCCTTCACCGATCACGCTGACATACGGGCTCATGTCTTCACCCAGGGCCAGCTTTTGCGAAAAGACCAGGCAGATCCTCGGTGTCACACTATCGGAATCAACCACATGATCGACAATCCGGAAGCCATGTTTGGCAATTAGGTCGTCGTAACGACGGCGCAGATTGGCGTTTTCCTCGAGTGCCAAAGACGCACGAAGGGCTTTGATTGCAGTCTTGAATTCATTGCGGCGCTCAAATGCCCTGCTCAGGATGTCGAGCGAGAACGCCCTTTCATTAGAGCTGACAGAACGCAGATACGCATTGATCGCTGCCGAGATCGCATTCTTTTGCTTGGTCTCTTTTGTCTGCCAATCGTCCGGATTCTGCAGCAGAAGTGCCGTTGTCAGGCTGGTCCAGCCTTCGTAGTCACCCGGTTCCAGCAACAATAGCTGCAAAAAATCGCTCTCCGCCAGTGCACCGTTCCGGTTGTTCAGCGCTGCAAGTCCGTTGCGTCGGTTCACGTCCGCGCTTTGGCCATTGCCGCGAACCGAGTTTACAATTTGAAGCGAATAGGTTTTTGCGCTCTCAAGCTGAGCTTCCGGCACGAAATTCAGTTCCGCCCGCCGATCGGCACTCATGTCGGCTCGTGGTGCCTGTACTGCCACCACGCGTCCTGCGATGGCACCTGAGAAACTCTGGAGTTCTCCGAAATCAGTCTTCAGGAAACACCAGCCGGCAGACGTGTTGAACGTAAAAGCCCGGCACTGATTGTCCTTCAGGCACGCCGATTTGCAGCCTTCCAGGTCAACATCCTTGACCGTTCGGTAATCGCTGCCGAAGAAGTCAGCATCGTCGATTGTGACGATACGCCTGTCCTGGGCACTTGCTGCATTTGGGTGCAATCCGCCAAAGAGCAACGTCGCTGCCAAAACGGCAGTGCAGATGCGGGCAGTATCTTTGTTTGAATTCAGAAGTTTATGTTTAAAAACAAGCGAAAAAATAGACATGGCCAATCCTCCGGGGCCTATAATTTCCTCTATCAAGGCACCGGAACGTGACAAGGACAAGGCATATTTTCGAAGAGTGATGACTGATGAGGCCCGCGTCAGCCGATCCTGTCGACAAGTTCCTCAATTAATGACGCAACTTCTTGTGCAGCTTTACTGCTCGGCGCATCTTCAGTCACCGCACATCCCCTGCCCATTGCCGATGCAAAAACCGTTCGGTTCCCGAGACGGGCATTGAGTGTGTCGTAACCCGATTCTGCTATCGCCTCGGCCATCTCGCCTGTCAGCGAAGCACGCGGCGGCACTCTATTGAGCACGAGCAAGGCCGGCGTATCTTCCCTGGCTGCCAGATCTATTGTCTGTGACGTTGCCCAAAGGTCTACCGGCGTCGGCTGTATCGGAACGATGACAAAATCAGCAGCGTCTATGGCCGGTTTAGCGTCCGTATCAGTCTTGGGCGGAGTATCGATGATGACATAGCCGTGCGATCTTGCGAGAGACCTCGCCTCCCTGCGCGCACCCCATCCGGACGCTGTCCGAAATTCCAGTCCGGTCTCATCCTCGCCGTGAGCCTCCTCGCGGGCTTCATACCAGGTCCCAAGTGATCCTTGCGGGTCTACATCCAGAATTGCGACCGGTTCACCGGACTGTTTTGCCAAGGCAACAGCCAGGTGAGCCGCCAGCGTGGTTTTTCCCGAGCCGCCTTTTTGTTGCGCAACTGTCAATATCCGACCGGACATGGCAAACCTCCAAGTTTCCGGCGCAATATTGCGTTGCAAAATACTGCAGCGCAACAAGGCAATTCGTTTAAGCGTTGAACAAGCGCTTTGGACTATCGTCCGCCAAGCGCATAGTAGACGTTCCAGGATGGCCGCCCCGTGACGGGCATACCGTATTTAGCCTCGGCTTTGCGGATACCGGCGCGAGTGGCCGGACCAACCTTTCCGTCGGCCTCACCCACATTAAAGCCGTTTTTGTTCAAGAGCTTCTGAAGATCCAGACGCTGTGCCCTCGACAATCCGGGATTGTTTGTGGGCCAAGGTGTCTTGAACGGATCACCACCGGCAACGAGCTCCGACAGCAAGGCAATCGCCATGCCGTATGATGTAGACGCGTTATAAGATCGCAGTGCACGAAAATTCCTCGTGACGAGGAAGCCAGGGCCCTTTGTGCCAGCCGGCCGGATGAGAGCTGCCTCCAGCTTGCCGGACAGTTTGCCGCCATCTATCCTTGTCAAACCGCGTTTGTTCCAGGTTGCCAATGACGCATATTTCTTGCGGCCCGACGGACCGGAATACCCGCTCGGCACCTTCACTTCGATGCCCCACGGTCGGCTGTCACGCCAACCAGCGTTTTTCAAGAAATTAGCCGTCGATGCCAATGCATCGGGTACGGAATTCACGAGATCCTTTCGGCCGTCCCCGTCAAAATCCACTGCCAGACTGTTGTATGTGCTCGGCATAAACTGTGTCTGGCCGAAAGCACCTGCCCAGGATCCTCTGAAGTCGTTGATCGGCACGTCCCCGCGAGACGCAATCTGCAATGTCTTGATCAGTTCGCCACGGAAATACTTTTGACGCCGCTTACCGGCGCACGCCAGTGTCGCCAGTGCATGGGGAGTGTAAAAATCTCCTCTGAACTGACCATAGTCACTTTCGATGCCCCAAACGGCAAGAACGACGTGACGGTTGACGCCATATCTTTTCTCGATTGCTGACAGCGTTTTGCTGTGTTTTTTGAGGTTTTTCTTTCCGTCGTCGATCCGTTTGGCGTCCACCAGAAACGCCATGTAGTCCCAGATCTCGGTCTTGTATTCCGGCTGTGATGTGGAAAAGCGGATGACTTTCTCATCGTAGTTGGCACCGGAAAGCATGCGCTCGGCAATTTCCGGCTTAACACCGGCAGAAACAGCCTGTTTTTTGAGGGAGGCGACACAGCTCTCAATCGCATGCGCAGAGACGGTCGTTCCCATCATGAGTATTCCGGCTCCGACAGCCGCACTAGTCCACGTCTTCCAAAAACCTTGCTGCATAGCCCGCTCCGCCAGCTCTGATTCCTTAAGGGAACGCTGCCACGGTAGCGCGACGGAAATGCGGCAAAAAGATGCGAAGAACAGTTTTCAAGCAAAATCAGGGCAACCAACGTCATCAGGCGGACGGCTTGTCCCCTTTCTGGTCCCAAGATCTGACTATTTGCCTTCGATCAGCTTTCGCCGGAGCCAACTTGATGTCTGGTCCATGATGATCACAACGAGTATCGTCAAGATGATGATATAGCTTGTGTTTTCCCAGTCTCGGGAAGTTTTCATGGTTTCAACGAGCATCAAACCGATGCCCCCTGCTCCAAGAGCACCAATAACCGTTGCCGAACGGGTATTCGACTCAAGGTAATAGAGGACCTGTGAAACGAAGACCGGCAGGATCTGCGGGATCACGCCAAACCGGTAGCGCTGTATCTGACTGGCGCCCGTTGCGCGCACACCTTCCACCTGCTTGTTGTCGATATTTTCAAGCGCTTCCGAGAAGAGCTTTCCGAGAGACCCGGTGTCAGTGAACGCAATAGCCAGAGCACCTGTGAGCGGACCAAGGCCAAATGCACGAATGAAGATCAGCGACCAGATCAACATGTCGATCCCCCGCAGGAAGTCGAACAGCCGACGGGTACCGAAACGAAGGATCTTGGAAGGCGTGAAATTCCGGGCAGCGAGAAAGGCCAGCGGCAGGCCGAAAAAGGCTGCCGTCAAAGTGCCGAGCACGGCCATCATGATGGTTTCAAACAATGCGATGAAAACCTCGCCATGCTGCCAATCGGGATTACCCAGAAAGTCATGCATGATCAGAGACATGTTCGACTGCGAAGGATCGATCCGCTCGTTTGACAAGGCAATCGCCCAAAGCTGGCTGAAGGACAGTCCGTAGAGTTCTGAGTGGAATGGAAACCAGAAGTTCTCCCATCCGCCAAAATAGTTGTGAACTTCTATCTTGGTGCGCGTGACCTGAACGCGCCTGTCCAATGTCGGGCGGGCATCGAACTTTTTCGGATCGTCCTTGATCCAGTCCGGGATAGGGCCTGGCGGAAGTTCGGTCTTCACACCGCTTTGTGTAGCGGTCACCCTGATCGTACCGTAGTCCGGCACCGTGAATTCCATCACCTTGCCTGCAATCGCGATCTCATACCCCTGGCCGAGATCAACAAGAGCGTCGGTTCCGTGCACTTTTACCCAGTCCGGCAGATCCTCGTTCTCGTAGGTCGCACGGCGTTCGCCTTCAATGGCGACTTCCATAATGTCGCGGCGCAAAAGCTTGGTAACATGAACCTTATAGGCGACGGAGTCAGTCGCCAGAATGGCAGCCCTTTCGGGCTGGGCTTTGGACAGTAGCTGCGGGACGCCGAACGCAAACCATGTGTACACAAGGTAAAGACAAACGGCGACCGGCACGGCCACGGTAATCCATGCCCTGCGGCGGACTGTCTGAAACACCGTGTTGCGATCAAATACCGGTTCGTTGAACGTTTCGTAAGCCATCTTCAACTTCCTCAGTGCGCCCGGCCTGCGCCGACAAGCTTGCCGCGAAGGTAGGAGGACAGTTGGTCAATCATCATGATTGTGAGAAACAGCAGAACGAAAATGGCTGCTGTCTCGTCACCGGCACCCTGGCCCCAGCCTATTGTCCGGCGCAACTCCTGGCCGATACCCCCTGCGCCGACGAAACCCAGAATTGCCGACGCGCGCACATTGATTTCAAGTCGCAGCAGGAAATAGCTGAGATAGTTCGGCGCGACTTGCGGCATGACAGCAAACCGGATCCGTTGGAGCCAGCTTGCACCGCAGGCGGACAACCCTTCGATTGGCTTGCGATCAATGTTGTCATTCACTTCCGAGAACAGCTTGCCGAGCGCCCCTGCGGTGTGGAAGGCGACGGCGATCATGGCCGGAACCGGGCTGGAGCCGAGAACGAAAATCAAGAACAGGGCGATGATCAATTCGGGAAAGGCGCGCATCACGTCCATCAGACGGCGAACCACGGGAATGAGCGGTCCCCAACTGTCGACATTGCGGGTAGATGCCATAGCGAGGACCACGGCCATCGCGCCGCCAATCAACGTTGCAACAGCTGCGATGTTGAGTGTTTCCAGCATCGCTGGCACGAATGTCAGGATCAGGGAGAAAAACGCCGGCCCGGACTGCCACGCTTCGGCGACAATTTCACCTGGATAGTCAAAGAACTTGGAAAGACCCTGCAGAAAACCGCCGGAATTCATCTCGTTGGACTTTGAATATCCGGAAACAACAACGGCAACGACCAGCAACAATCCGATGAGCGAATAGAGTTGGCGACGTTTGCGCAGCGACAGGATTTCCTGCTCGAGGGCGGCAACGGCCATGACCATGTTCCTTTGAGGGCAACGTGAGAAGACGCGGGCCGTTATCCGGCCCGCGATTTGGTTCTGAAGAACCGATTAGTTTTTGTTTTTCGCCTTGCGAGCTTCGATGATGTTCGCATAGGCCTCATGCGTGATCGGCATAAAACCTTTGGTTTCACCGGCAGCAATGTTGTAGGCGCAGTCAGGATCGATCGAGTTCATAGAAGCGACAAGACCGGTCATCTTGACCTTTACGTCTTCCGGCAGCTTCTTGGAGAGAACGATCGGGCCTTCCGGGATCACCGGCGAACGCCAGATTTCCCGCATTTCGGTCATGTCGACCAAACCTGCGTCAGAAGCTTTGCGCAAAGCGCCGGAATTGTAGCCATCTTCCCATTCGCCCAGGCCGTCAGCCCAGGTCACACCGGCGTCAATGTCACCATTGGAAACGGCAACGATGGTTTGCTCGTGACCACCCGTGAAGACGACGTCGCCAAAATACGCGCCCTTCTCCATGGAGTAACCTTCCTGGGGGATCGCGATCGAGGGGATCAGGTAACCGGAGGTGGAATTTGGATCACCAAAACCGAACACCTTGCCTTTCATGTCTTCCAGCGAGTTGATCTCGTTGTCGACGCGTGCAAAGCCGATTGAATAGTAGCCGTAACCGCCGTCGACATTGACTTTGACGAGAACCGGATCAACAGCTTCCGGATCTGTCAGAAAAACCTTGGCGTAGCCCGAAGCGCCCAGCCATGCCATGTCGAGGTTTCCGCCGAGCAGACCTTCGATCACACCGTTATAATCAGCTGGTGCGAACAGCTTGACTGGAACACCAAGCAAATCTGCCGTTTTCTGTTCCAGGCACTCATAAGCGCGCAGACGATCCGAGGCGTTTTCTCCGCCAAGGATGCCGATGCGGAATTCGGTGATTTCCTCAGCACCTGCAACAGCGGCGTTCAATGCGATCATGCTGACAGCAGCAAGCGCAACGACTTTGGAAACGATTTTCATTTGGGACACTCCCTGAGAGTTCTCAATCTCGATGACGTTTAAAAGGTTCGCAGACGGTTCAGACCGCCGCTGCCGCCGGGGTCATCGCACCGGCGGATTCTTGTGAGCCGGTCTCGCCGGCATCGATAGCGGTGGAGGTTGCCGCTTCGTTGAAACTTTCATCCGCGCCGTAAATTTCGCGAGCAACAGCCGTTGTCAGCGCTGCCGGCGCGCCATCGAAGACGATGAAGCCGTCGCGCATACCGATGACCCGGTCGCAATAACTTCGTGCGGTATCGAGTGTGTGGAGATTGCAGATGACGATCTTGTTGTCCCGCTCGTGAATTTCGCGCAGGGCATCCATGACGATCTTGGCGTTCATCGGATCAAGCGAGGCAATCGGCTCATCCGCAAGGATCATGTGCGGGCTTTGCATGAGAGCACGTGCGATCGCGACACGTTGCTGCTGGCCGCCGGAAAGCTCTTCAGCCCTTTTTGTTGCTTCCTGCGCGATGCCGAGGCGGTCAAGAGCTGCAAGAGCGTCGTTCACATCGTCCGGGCTGAAAACATTAAAGAGGCTTTTGATTGTGCCGTGGCCATTCAACCGGCCCAGCATCACATTGGTCACCACATCCAGACGAGGCACGAGATTGAATTGCTGGAACACCATCGCGCAATCGCGCTGCCATCGGCGCATCATGCCACCCGTCAGGTTTAAGATGTCGCGCCCGTCAAACAGAATTTGCCCTGAGGTTGCCGGGGTCAGGCGATTGATCATGCGAAGCAAGGTCGACTTGCCGGCACCCGAGCGCCCAATGATGCCGACCATTTGCGGCTCATCGATATTAAAGCTGACCTTGTTGACAGCGGTCCGAGACCCGAAGGTCTTGGTAACTTCCTGAAACTGAATCACGCGCCGACCCTGTTCGTTTTGTCCTGTGGTGCCCGGCGCACAAGAGCCACTGGATCATTACAAAGGGATGACAGCTATTTGATTGAAACGTCAAAAATTTATGACAGATCAATGACATGCATGATCGCGCAACGCTCAATCACACCTGCCTCACCGAAAACCCGCAGCAAGCTCAAACCCTTCGCGCTTTGATCCACTTTACTGATAGGGGCTGCCATTCCGGAGCTCACCATCCGCTCTGAAGGAAATATCCGGTGTCAAACATCAATCCGATTTGGAAAAACCGTCTCCGAAGAAACGAAAAGGGTCATGGCAATGTCATCAAACTGTCACCAAGACCTGTTGCGCAAAGACTAAACCCGGGTTCTCAACCACTTTTGAGCCGATGGAGATCAAATGTCCGCACCCACTAAAAAACAGTCCCTGAACGAGGCCCCTAACATTCATCCTGAAGCGAGCGTCACGAATTGCGAGCTGGGCATATGGACGGAAGTTGGTGCGCGAACTGAAATACGCGAAAGCCAAATGGATGACTATTCCTACATCGTTCAAGAAGGAGATGTCGTCTGGACAACTATCGGCAAGTTTTGCTCAATTGCGCGCCGTGTGCGCATCAACCCAGGCAACCATGCGACCTGGCGAGCCTCTCAGCATCACTTCACCTATCGCGCTGCAGCCTATGGACTTGGCGAGGACGATGCCGATTTCTTCGAATGGCGTAAGAGCGACTGGGTCACCGTAGGACATGACGTCTGGATTGGTCACAATGCCACCGTTCTTGCCGGCGTCCGCGTTGGCACCGGCGCCATCATTGCGGCGGGTGCCGTGGTCGCAAAGGACGTGGCACCCTACACGGTGGTAGGCGGCGTTGCCGCAAAGCCGATCAAGCGACGTTTTACAGAGGCACAGGCCGACGCTCTGATGGAAATTGCCTGGTGGGACTGGAGCCATGAAACGCTCAAGCAGCGCTTGCCGGATTTCCGAAAACTGGCGATCGACGCGTTTATTGAAAAATATCGATAGGTCTCTTCGAAAAAAGCCATATTGAACGCCTCCCCTGCGAGTGCTTTGCTGAACGGTAAACTTTATGGGAGGCACTTGATGGCGACACGAATTGCGACCTGTAGATGCGGGCAATTGCGCGCCGAGTGCGAGGGTCATCCGGTACGTATCTCGGCTTGCCATTGCCTCGAATGTCAGAAGAGAACGGGCAGTGTGTTCGCCGTTCAAGCTCGCTGGCCCGACGACAAGGTGCTGATAAAAGGAAATTTCTCCGAATGGCAGCGGGAATGTGACAGCGAGCATGTAGCGACCTACAGGTTCTGCCCCAAATGCGGCTCCACACTTGCCTTTGTAATTGAAGGCTGGCCCGGCGTTATCGCAATTCCGGTGGGTGCGTTTGCAGATCCTGAATTTCCCTCACCACGCTTTTCGGTTTACGAGCACCGCAAGCATTCCTGGGTCACGGTACCAGGGGAAAATGTCGAGCACTCTTCAGATCCTTCGATTGCCTTCACACAGGGCGAACTCAGAAAATGAGTACGCATGATCTCGACACCATGCAGAACACGCAACCCACTGTTGCAATCAGTCTCAGCCGCATCATTCTTTATGTGCGCGATGTGGACATCAGTGCGTGCTTTTATTCTTTCTTTTTCGGCTTCAAGGTCGTGAGAACCCCAACGGACCGATTGACAGAACTGGTGCCGGAAAATGGGGGCGCGCACTTGCTGCTTCATCGGGCTGGCAAGGCCCAAAAGCTCGGCCAAGCGTCCGTCAAACTTGTTTTCGATGTCGAGGATGTGCAGGCTTTTAGGAAAGAGGCCAACAAAAAGGGCTTGAAGTTCGGCCCCGTTCACAAAGCTGACGGCTATTCTTTTTCGAACGCCAAAGATCCGGACGGAAACTCCGTCCAAGTTTCCAGCCGCGCTTACAGAGACCAGGACAAAGGCAAGTAAGCCTCCCCTTTTGGGCCAATAGCATGTAGTCTTTGCTGAATGAAAAACGTTCCGGCCGTTCTACCTTCCAGCTTGGGTTTGTCGCTCCGTCGTTGGCGAGTGCTGAATCGCATCAAGCAGGACGTTCTGGCACACGAGCTGGGTGTTTCCCAAAGCCGCATTTCGCGATGGGAAAGCGGCCGGTCTCACCCAAACCACAAAGACTGCCTAAGGATTACGACACTCCTGCGCGCACGCGCGGACAGTGCGGCCGACAATGCTCTTTTGCATCTGGTGTCCCGGTCGAGCGAGCCCGTTCACCTGGTTTGCGATCTCACACACCGGCTTTTGGCCATGTCGCCTGCTCGGGAGCGGGAATGGCGCGCGCCTGTCTCGGAGTTTCTCCACCGCCCGCTCTGGCGATTTGCGACCGACGGCATCCGCAGTGTTGAGCACCGGTTGGCCGACTTTGGTTGGTTCGAACCGCTCAACGATGACGTTGTTTATTGGACCGAAGCTGCCGATTTTCCGGAGATGTCCATTCCGGAAAGCCAAATCCGGATTTCAAGGCTTCAGTTGTCAGACGGCAGCTTCGCACGCCTTGTCAGAGAAGAATCGTCGAGAGCCGCATAAATTATTCAGGCTCTCGTTGGGACGGGTGCTCAGCGCTAAACTGCGCATATGACCGATCAAATCATTCCTGCTGACAAAGCTTCACCTCTTTCCCGAATGGATGCCAACCGACTTTCGGGCCTGCTGTCATTTCTCCAGGCCGCAGAGCAACTGAAAGACACGCTGCGGTCAGGCACCACGCGAAAGAAACGACCGGAAAGCACAGCTGAACACACTTGGCGGCTTGCACTCATGGTGCTTGTTTTCGAGCGCGAGCTTGAAGGGCTCGATCTTCAAAGACTGATAAAACTGTGCCTCATCCATGACCTTGGCGAAGCCATTTCCGGAGATGTTCCGGCTCCGTCCCAAAGACAGGATGACGACAGACAGGAACGGGAAAGGCGCGACTTTGAAACGCTCTGTGCGCCGCTGCCCAAAGACATGCGAGACCATCTTATGGCTCTTTGGTTGGAATATGCGGCTGCAGAAACCGCAGAGGCTCAGCTGGCCAAGGCTTTCGACAAGCTGGAAACAATGCTCCAGCATCTCCTGATGCCCCCGGGAGACGTGATCTTTTACGAATTCAATCTCACCTATGGACGTGAACGTACGGATTTTTCTCCGCTGACCCGGCAAATACGAGATTTGGTGGACAAAGGCACACGACAGATTATGGAGGATCTGCAGAACGCCGCATCCAGGACCTGAATGCAATTCCGTGGCGAGAAGACTTCGTGAAGCGAACACATGCATTTCTGGGTCTTGGACAACCGGATTGTGGACCCTTAAGCTGATGTGAAAGGATCGATTGACCATCACATCCGGAGAAAACGACATGTATTCAGTATTGCCCCGCAGCCTGGGCCCTGTCCTTGGTGTCGAGATATCCGGAAAAGTAGACATCGCTCAAGAAAAAGAGCTGATCGCCAAGGCTGAAGAGCTGATCGAGGCACATGACAAGATCAGCATACTTGTCACGCTCGGTGACCATGTTGGCACGTCATTTGAGGCGGCGGCTGCCGACATCAGATGGATGCTCACTCACCTGGCGCATCTCAACAAGATTGCTATCGTGACTGACAGCAAGATGCTGGCAACCCTGGTTGCCGTCGATGCGACTTTTGCAAAGCTGGTCGGGATCGAGGAAAAACACTTTGACAGAAATGAAATTGAAATCGCCTGGCATTGGATAGAAAGCTAAACGGCGGCAACTTCGGCAAGTTCCTCGTCACTTACAAACGCCATCTCAGTAACCGTCCCATTTTTTACCTCGATCATGTGACCTTGCTGGACTTCCACCCAGCAATTTGGTGCTTCATCGAGCGGTTCGGACACAACCATGACGCCGTCTGAAAACTCCCGGTAATAGAGCGTCGGGGCAAATCGATCCGATGCATAGCGCGCTGCATAAAGGGTCTCGCCATTCGACCAGGCCGATGCAAATCGCATGTGCGGCGCGGTTCCGGCATATTTGGAGACGGCTTCGGCTTCGCTCACCGTTCGCGCCATTGCGGCCCGAGGATGCAGTTTCAAACCATAGGCCAAAGCGATCAAAAACAGACTTTCACTGTCCGTGCCCCCTGCCCTGTGGCGGTAAAGATCATCCGGGATCATGTTGTCCAGGCGTCGCCGAACGGTGTCGTATCCGCCAACCTGGCCATTGTGCATGAATGTCCAGTGCTCGAAGGTATAGGGATGGCAATTGTCGCGCGTTGTTGCGGTACCTGTAGACGCACGCACATGCGCCAGAAAGTGTCCGGAGCGAACGTGACGGGCGATCTGGAGAAGGTTCGGATCCGACCAGGCCGGGCGCACATCCTTGTAGAGGCATGGCGTTTCACGGTCGCCATACCAGGCGACTCCGAACCCGTCCGCATTGACTGCCGTCTTACAGGAAAGCGCATTCCGGCTTTGGTCGATGAGGGAATGCTGCGGGTCGCAAATCACTTCCTCCAGATATTTGGGAACTCCACTCCAGGCGGCCCAGCGGCACATATGGTCTCCTTTATGCAGCGTCCCGCACAGCCTTAAAGCGCGCGGTGGTCGTATCACAGTTGTAAGAGTCAGCGGCCGGGTAAGGATTGAGTGCCAGTTCCTCAACTGCTGCGATGATTGCGTCAGTCTTTTTGTCACTCATCAGCACGGAAAAGTTGAGTCTTGTCCAGCCGGGCTTTTTGAGTTCTTCACCGGACAGAATACCTGCTCTCAGCAATTCCGACTCGTCCCTGTCTATGCCCAGAAGGCGGTGGGCATAAGGTCCGGCGCACGCGCAGCCCCCACGTGCCTGAATACCGTAAAGATCAGACAGCATCCTTGTAACCAGTTGCTGGTGGATGTAGCCACCACGTTCGGTATCCCTGATGCGGAAGGAAAAAATTGGAAGCGCGTGCCTAGCGTTCGGATTCCCCAGAATTTCAATCGCCGAATTGTGCCGCCAGGCCGAAAGCGCTTTCGCGCGCGCCACCGCATTGCGCTCATCCATGCAGCTTTGCCCGATTGCCTCTTTGACGAGAAATGCAAGTGCGGCGCGAATGTCTCCCACCACGTTGGGCGTTCCGGCTTCTTCGCGGACGGCAATTTCCTCGCAGTAATCGTGTTGCCAGGGAGATACGAAACGGACCGTACCGCCACCTGGAAAAACAGGCGTGCCCAGCGAGACTGCAGCCTTGCGCACGATCATCACACCAGAGGCTGCGGGGCCACCAATGAATTTATGTGGTGAGACCACCAAGGCGTCTATCTGCGTTTCCTGCCCGGCATTGACGTCGATCGGAAGGTAAGGTCCTGAACCTGCGCAGTCCCAGACACTGAGCGCGCCGTATTTCTTTAGGACGCGTGTGACCGCGTCGCTATCGGTCACAATACCGGTGACATTCGACATCATTGAAAAGGCACCGACAATCAACCGGTCCGGTCCCGCGTTTTTCAGCAAGGTTTCCAGGTCATGGAGGTCCGGACCGCCATCTTCAGCTTCAGAAACCTCGACCACCTCGGCTCCGCTTTCGCGCCAAGGCAAAATGTCTGAGTGATGTTCATAGGGGCCGATGACGACCAGCGGACGATGACCTTCTTCGACTGCAGCCGACACGCCAAGAAGATGGACCAGCCTGTTCAAACCGGCCGTTGCACCCGAACCGCAAAAAACAGTGGCATAGTGTTCGTTCGCGCCACAAATCCTTGCGATTTCAGAGCGTGCTGCACCACGCATACGCGTCATGGCACTGCCACAATAAGACGCTTCTGTATGAGAATTGGCATAGACAGGCAGTATCTCTTCAAGGACGAAATCCTCGATCTGACGCAGAGCGCGCCCGGACGCGACATAGTCTGCATAGATCATTTCCCGTTCGCCGAACGGGCCTGAAATGGTTGTCCCTTCGCCAATCAGACCGGCCCGAAGCCGATCCATGAGGTCGTCACCCTTGAGTTCGTTCTTGAAGCAATCGAGCGCTGTTTCGCTTGTTTGGGTCATTATGTGCTCCGAATCCGATTTCTCAGATCATACGACCCATCAAGGTTTGTTTTCTTCACCTAATGAGATTGTTATTCTGCCAAATTTGTGTCAATTGACCCGATATGGAGAAAAAATTAGATCAAATTGATCGTGCGCTCGTCAGGGCATTGCAGCGTGAAGCGCGTCTTTCGCAAAGGGAACTTGCTGACGAGGTTGGCCTTTCCCAAAATGCCTGCTGGCGCCGACTGAAGGCCTTGCACGAGAGCGGACTTATCGAAGGGCATACCGTGCGTCTGAACCCTGCCCGGCTTGGTCTCAATCTTACTGTGTTCGTGATGATCCGAACACGTCACCATTCCAAGGAATGGCTAAAGACCTTCCGCGATGAAGTCGCGTCGATCCCGAACGTGATCGATTTCTATCGAATCGCCGGGGACTACGACTACATGCTGAAAGTGGTTGCGGAGGACATGAATGCCTTCGACCGAATCTATCAACGCCTTATCGACAAGATCGATCTCGACACCGTCACATCTTACATGACCATGGAAGCGATCGCGGACGCCCGCGATCTTCCGATTTAGTCGTTCTCTGGCCCGTCAGGAGTGTTCGGTTTTCTTCAAGACGACGGTCAGGATGGTTTTTTTCTCAAGGTGCCGTCGATTTGGCCCTCTGCAAGCGTCGGCCCAGATAGCCCTTTCCATGCGCTCGTAAAAGATCTCCGCCAGTTGAGCCGCTTCAAGAGGCGTGTCGCTCGACGGCGTGAACAAATGCGCCTTCAACGTGCTGTGAAGTACGGCGCGCGCAGCCTTGGTCTTTTTTCGAGCATAAAGGTGCGGTGTCATCAAAAGACCGCCTAAGGGATCGGCATCCTGACCATCGCTGAACTTGATGTCCAGATGCTCAATGTCACAAGCCGTTCCCTGCGACATAGCCTGATGAATAGCCGAACGGGCATCATCTGCCGTCAGGAACCAGACCGCTACGACGAAATTATCGACCAGAGACTGCTCGAGAAGACCATCCTTGACCATCGCGTAGGCCGTTTCGGTTGCGAAGGGCATTAGGATGCTTCTCGAAGGAGCAACCCCATTCCTGGTGTTCCTGTCGGCAACCGATCCCATCGTTGACACGATCAGGCGACCACCTGTCGCAAGTTCGTGCATTCGGTTTTTCACGAAATGGGCAAAGTCGTTCAGGGCTTTCTGTCTCAGATCCGCATAGGCCAGCGCAGGCAACTCATGAAACCACAAAGTGCCCGGCGAAAAAGTTGTTTGAGGCCTGCTGAGCCAGTGTGTCGCGTAAAACGCAGTCGATAGTGAGAGCGCGTTTTTTGGAAAAATCTCCTTGTAGAAGTCACGCGCAACGAGCTGAATTTGCGGCGGATTTGGCTTGGAAACTATGCCGTCTTGCCCAAACAATCGGCTTCTCAACGCCGACCAGTCATTGCCGGGCAGATCTACAAAACAGGCTGAAACCCGTTGCGCAGGTGGCGCTTTTCGCCACACATCAAGAACGGGACGCACAGTGCGAAGAGACCCCAATCCGGGCCCACAGCCAAAGTCGGCAATGGCGGGCACTTCGTTCAAGGATTGCGTCTTGCCTGCGTATTCTCGCAGCAGCGTCTCGTGCTCTTCGATGTTTTTGATCTGATCGACGGAATTCAAGTCGTAGTCAATCATGCCGTGCGTTGCTCTGGCAGGCTCCGCCATTTCTCCGCTCCTCTCTTGCGTCCAGTAAACTGCCTGTGCGCATGAGGTGGGCATGCTACGTTACGTAAGCAAATTAAGTCTTTGTAATGGCAACACGAACGCAAACAGCCGACGTCCCGGAGAACATCGGCTGCTTCATTTCAACCAGGATCGCCTTAACGACGACGGCCACCTCCGCCACGGCGATGTCCGCCGCCACCGCGCTGCGGGCGCGCCTGTTGCGGACGCGCCTGCTGCGGCCTGGACCGTTGCACATTGCGTTGGCGATTGACCTGTCGGTTGCCCGCATCTCTCGCTCGGCGATCCCGGTTCAGGTGCGCCGGTGCCTGCTGAGGCCTTTGCGCCGGGCGCGTAGCAGGTCTCTGCTGAGGCCGCTGCGCGGGACGCTGGACATTGGGTCTTTGGGCCGGCCTTTGAACATTGGGCTGCTGGGCAGGCCGTTGGACATTCGGTCTTTGTCCTGCGGGAAGGTTGGCGGGTCTTTGGACGTTGGGGCGATTGCCCGCATTAGGGCGGTTCTGGAGCCTGTCGCCAGCAGGTCGGTTTGCTATCGCTGCGCCCGCACCGGCACCGATAGCAGCTCCAGCGCCGAGGTCTCCAAGCCTGTCCTGCAAGTTTTCGCGTGACGGTGCAGCAACATCACCCCAGCGGCCGCCTTCGAACTTCTTCCAGTTCTCTCCATCGCGCCGATAGACCGACCCGTCGCGCCCGGCAAACACATCGCTGCGCCTGTCGAAACTGGCGGCCCGGCCAAGATTGCCGTCCTGCTTCCAGCGCTGGGCGGCGTTTGCCTGGAGGTCTCGTGTCCGTGACCATTGCGGTCCCGAGACGACCGCACCGCCCCAAGAGCCGTATATTCCCCTGGCGCCACCGGCAACAATCCGGTTACCGGTGCGTGGATTATAGGCGCTTATGAAACCGGCGCTGCCGCGGGGGCCACTGATGGCGCCGCCCCGGATATAACCTCCAGTGCGCGGATTGTAGATCCCGCCTCCGGCAATGCCCCGGCGTGGTCCATACGCATAGCCGTAGCGCCCGAAGGTCCCGCGTACCGGATTGTAAAACGCACCAATTCCGTAGGTAACCGGTCGTGGGAAATAAATGGGGCGTACGCCCGGGCGCCACCATGGACGGTAGTAATACCCTGTTCCGTAAACGAAGACGCCCCAGGCAAGAAAGCCCGTCAGGTATCCCATAGTGTAGCCGTACCACACCGCGTTGGGTTCACTTTCATAGACCCGAACATAAGTCACGTTATAAACCGGCGAGGAAGGCGGAATTGTGTAGATTTCATCTGGAACGGCAGTTGCAACGACAAATGGGCCATCGGGATTATCGCTGACAAACCAGACACCGTTTTGCAGCACATAATACTTGGCACCGACCTGGATCACCTGTTCGTTGGTGTTGACCGCATAAGACATGGATGTGCCTTCGATCGGCTCAAACTCAGGGTCTCCCGCGTAGGCGACATCCGCACTCACCGAACCCACTTCGACACGCGCAGTCGTCGGAATGCTGGCCTTCAGCCGTGCCTGGGAGGCTTCCGAAGTGCCTGGGATTGAAGACCGCACGGAGTAGTAAGGCGCATTTTCCGGAATGTTCTGAAAATCGGAAGGCATGTCCTGAGTGGTAAAAGTCCACGGCCCATCAAGGGACGCGGACTTGAACCAGCGGCCTGAAACCAGGATGTACCAGGTGGATGTGGATTTCAGGAAAAAGACATCACTGTCGGTGTTGGAGGCCCATTCAAGATCCGTTCCCTCGACCGGCTCCAGTTTCGGTTCACCGTCAAACACGATCATTTCCGCGGGCTTGTCGGAATAAACTACCTTTGGCGGTTTGTTGTCCGCAAACGCTTCACCGGGAATGGCTTCACGCGTCTCCTTCCAGTTGTCGTCATCCGGTAGGGCTTTGATCAATTCCGGAAGTTCTGAAGCGGCTTCCCATCCGGCTGAAACGTCCATGGTCTTCAACCAGGATTTTTCATCACGCAGGTAAAGCTCTTTCGTTTCGTCGATCTGCAAAATGTCCCAATTGGTGTTGACGACGAAGCTGAGGCCCTTATCGCCCTTAACCGGCGCAAAAATTGGTTCGCCTTCGGTTTGAACCAGAATGGCCGGTTCATTGGATATGAAAATCGGTGGAGCTTCCGAGTTCAGCCCCTGAACGTCGTCCATTCGCTGATACTCGGCGAGACCCGCGGTAATGCGATCTTCTTTGACCGTGATCGTCCCGGTTGGCATGATCTTGCCGATCTGCAGCGAAAGGTCACCAAGCGAACTTCGATCAAGCGCTGAAAAGTCCAGCTGGGTGACCTGAATGTTGCTGACATCGACGACACCCTTTTCAGGGTCTGCAACCGTATCACCATTGACACCGATCACACCAAAAACGGGCGTTGCGTCTTTATCTTTAATGTATTCGGCTGCAACAAGCGCCTTCAAGGTTTTGAAATTGTCCCACTCGGTGAACTGAGGCTGATAAAGGACCAACGTTGCACCGGCATCTGTTTGAAACGATCTTGGCCACCCTGTTGTGTCTTCAGATTCACTCAGCTGAAGATATTGCCCGCTGACAAAACCGTTCTGCCCGTTATAGCTTACCGAACACCATGCTCCATTGTCGTCGCAGTTTTGAAGATCGACTTCCGCGCCATTTGGTAATGTTCCCAATGATCCGAAATTGGTTCCAGGGCCCTGGCGAAAGTTCACGTTCGCCGTGGTCACGGCCGGAGCTGCAAAAACACCATTTATGAAAACCGTCTGAAATACCAATGCAGAAGATAAAAGAACGGATAAGGACTTGCGCATAGGGCCCTCCAAAATGCGAAATATGCAGGAACCGGTATACAAGATCACATTGTCAAAGTTGCCAATATAGATTTTGCAACCCGGTCCA
Organism: Labrenzia sp. THAF82; assembly: GCF_009363435.1. GTDB lineage: Bacteria > Pseudomonadota > Alphaproteobacteria > Rhizobiales > Stappiaceae > Roseibium > Roseibium porphyridii. The sequence continues at coordinate 4,417,222 of NZ_CP045354.1, forward strand.
ATAGTTATCCTGCACATCGCTTGAGCCAAATGTCCAGCTCGTCACAACAGCACAATGAAGCGGACCATAGTCTGAAAGCTAAAATTGATGCGTTTCAAACACATGACCTCACTAAACGAACGGAGTGTATCGACATGCAGAACCTGAAGAGATCGTTGGTTTTCCTGCTGACGCTTCTTGGTTTCTCCGCATTCTGGCCGTTTACCTCTTCAACTGCTCAGGCAGAGATCTTCTTTTGCCAGAGCACGCGTACACCGGCCGGTTCGGCCAAGTACTGTAATTTTCTGTTGTTCGACAATGGCTTCACACGCCACCGCCAGATCATTGTCGCTCAGGGCGCTCGCCGCGAAATCGCGATCAATGGCCGATATGACCTTTTCTGCGTATTGGTGCAAAACACCAAAGGTGTTCCGGAAAACATCGCCTATCGGAAGCAACAATGCCGGCAAACGGATACAGGAAGGGAATACAAGGTGCCGATTCGCGCACTCAACATGCGCAGGGGCCGGGACGGCTTCAGTACAGACGCGACCATCGATCACCTGCCGGCAACGCGCTGGTGATCCATAAAAATGCCGGCGTGACAGCGTCACGCCGGCAGTTACCCCGGAGGAAACACCTTTAAATCAACAGGCGACCGAGGAAAGCTTGTTGCTCATGAGAAGGACAGCCTGGCCGGTTCGCGCTGACTGTTGGGCCGCAAGACCCATCTCAACAGCGCGGCGACCGTCTTCCAACGTTACTTCAGGAGCCTGTTTTTCACCCCTTACTACGGCAACGAACCCTTCGTGCTGATAGAAGGTTGAGCCGTTGTGATCTCCAGCGTCGAGAATTGTCGGATCCACTGGAATGTCTATCTGGCGCGGTCCTTTGGGCTGCCGCGGAGACACAACCAATTGAGGCACTGGCGGATCGCCAAGATCCGATGGCCAGAAACGCCCTGGACCTGGAACGAATGCTTCGATCTTTCCTTCAGATCCGATCGCAACCACTTCTTCCTGGTACCGCGAACCCTCTGCAAACATGCAAAGTTCGAGCATGGCACGTGAGCCATTTTCGAAATCAACAATCACATAGCCGTTGTCCAGTATGTCAGGCTGTTCGCCGTCATAAGTCTCGTCCTTGTGATTGGCGTCCTGGCCAGCTGAGGCCATCACACGAACAGGTTCGCTTTTCATGATCAGGCGCATCAGATCGAAAAAATGGCAACATTTTTCAACGAAGGTGCCCCCGGAATACTTGTTGAACCTGTTCCAGGCACCAACCTTGTCGAGAAACGGAAACCGATGTTCGCGAATGGTCAACATCTTGATCCCACCGGTCGCTTCCTCAGCCTGTTCAATCAGCGCTGCAATCGGCGGCATATAGCGGTATTCCATGGCGACCCAAACAGGCGCGGGATAGGCCGACTTGAAGGTCTCCAATTCCGCCAGATCTTTCGGGTCGGTGAAAAGCGGCTTTTCGACGAGCAATGGTAGCGGCCGCTTCTTGCGAATCTCCTCCATCTGGGGCACGTGGCAGTGGTTGGGGCTCGCGATCAGGATGCAATCAAGCTCTTCCACTTCCAAAAGCTCGGCAACGGATCCGACAAACTTTGCACCAGGTGCAAACGCTGCGGCCTCGCGAGCCATATCAGCATCCGGCTCAAACACCACGGTCACTTCCGTGTCGGCAAGCAGGGCGATATTGCGCAAATGCTCCTGGCCCATCATTCCGCAGCCAATAACCCCGTATCTTACCTTTGCAGGCATTTCCTTCTCCTAATTCCGGCGGCTTCTTGCCGTCCGCCTATTTCAACCGTTGTACGTAATGCGCCTTGTCCGTATCAAACCAAGTTCGTGAATACTCGACCGGCCTGGCTCTATCGGACCAGCTGAAACGCTCAATATATCCAGTGAGTGTTCCAGGTGTTTTTGAAAAAACGTCCGGAGCCCACTCCGGTACCTTTCCGATCGTCACCCTGTCTTCGGCGCGAACAATCCAAAATCCAAGATGCTTCTGGTAGAAGCGATAGAGAGAGTCTGAAAGCAGATCCTGTCGCACCGTGCCACAGTCACCATCAAGCCAGATTTCCTCCACAGCAATCATGACCTCATTCAGGTAGCGGAGCCTACGAATGCGCGTGCCTTCACGGCTTGTGCCAAAGGTTGGTAGCTCATCCGGCTTGGGCATGCGGTCGACCGTGAGGATGTCGGCGCGCGGCAATCCGCCTCCGGACAAAAGCTCCAGGCGGAACATCGCATAGACGCTTTCCTGTGTGCCTCCTTGACGTACGTAATTCCCCGAGCCCTGAATTCGCTCAAGTAAGCCTTTATCCGTAAGGTCCGCCAACGCTTTTCGCAAGGTGCCGATGGATATCCCAAGCTCTTCCGCCATGTCTCGCTCTGGTGGCAACCGCTCTCCATCGATCAGCCGCCCAGCAGCGATATCCCTAATCAAAAGCTCGCTGATCTGCACATAAAGCGGCAGCGCTCCGGACGTTTGCGAGTCAGTTGGCATGACGTTTTTGTTGCCTGATTTTCAAAATTGATACACTATTGATTTACATCAAACCGAGTGATATGCAAGAAGAAATCGAAGGCAAAATGAAGCCATTCGAAAACAAACGAAAACACCCCGGTAACCGCTTGAAGGCAGGATCCGAGGGTTGAAATGGTCAGTCCCAGGGAGGCACTTTATGACCGTAGTCCCAGTCACTTCGCCGGACCTTGATGCAGCGGAAGTTTCCTGGTTTGCCGCACTTTGCTCCGACGACTATCAGTTTCTGGGAGTGCCGGAGGGCGATCTGCGTTCTTCGTGGGAGCATTGCTCCTCGATTGTGAAGACAGCGGAAGCACAGGGCTTTCGAAACATTCTGTGCCCGTCCTCTTATCAGGTGGGTCAGGACACGTTGAGTTTCGTTGCCGGCTGCGCACCGATCACCGAGAAAATCAATCTTCTGGCCGCAGTGCGCTGTGGCGAGATGCAGCCGATCATGCTGGGGCGGACAATCGCGACGCTCGATCACATGCTCGAAGGCCGTCTGACAGTGAATATCATTTCGTCCGACTTTCCGGGCGAACAGGCAGACAGCGGCTACCGGTATCAGCGCTCACGAGAAGTGGTTGAAATCCTGAAACAGGCCTGGACACAGGACGAAATCAACTACGAAGGCGAGATCTACAACTTCAAGAACCTGACAACGGACCCGGTTCGGCCTTACCAGACCGGCGGCCCCCTGCTCTATTTCGGTGGCTACTCGCCAGCAGCACTCGAGCTTTGCGGACAACATTGCGACGTCTATCTGATGTGGCCTGAAACTATGGGTGAGCTGGAAGGCCGCATGAAAGCGGTCAATTCTGTTGCGGAGAAGTACAACCGCACTCTCGATTACGGCCTGCGGGTACATATGATCGTGCGGGATACGGAAAAAGAAGCACAGGAATATGCCGACTACATCGTCTCGAAACTCGACGATGCACAAGGCACAGCAATCCGCGAACGCGCGCTCGACGCAAAGTCACTGGGTGTCAGCCACCAGGCAAAGAACCGTGAAGTCGCTGACGAGTCCGGATACATCGAACCAAACCTTTGGACCGGGGTTGGACGTGCCCGCTCGGGCTGCGGCGCTGCGCTTGTTGGTTCCACAGATCAGGTCATGACGAAAATCGAGGGTTACCAGAAGATGGGCATTCGGGCCTTCATCTTCTCAGGCTACCCGCACCTTGAAGAAGCAAAACACTTCGGCGCCCGCGTATTGCCGAATTTGAAAACATGCTCGCTGCCCCATGCCTATGGCCGCGTACCTGCTGAAACACCGGCAACACCACTCGGCAACGGAGTCCGCCGCTGATGAACCGCGTCAAACTTACAGATACCCTGGAATTTTCCCAACTGATCTACGGCATGTGGCGGCTGGGTGACGACACAGATACGTCTCCTGCTCATGTTGAGCGGAAGATCCAGATTTGCCTTGATCAAGGCATCACGACGTTCGATCAGGCAGACATTTACGGCGGCTACGCTGCCGAAGCGGTGCTCGGCGGTGCATTGAAAGCAAACCCGTCGCTGCGTCAGCGAATGGAAATCGTCACCAAATGTGACATCGTCGCACCCGCAGGACGATATGTCGATGCCAAAGTGAAATACTACGACACCAGCCGTTCCCACATCGAAAAATCCGTCGACATTTCGCTCGCCGAAATGGGCATCGAGACGATAGATCTACTTTTGATCCACCGCCCCGACCCGCTCATGGATCACCATGAGACCGGCGCAACGCTCGACGATCTGATCAAAAGCGGCAAAGTGAAGAATGCGGGTGTTTCCAACTTCCGTCCCTGGGATTGGGAGCTGCTGCAATCGGCTATGTCAAACAAGCTGGTGACCAATCAGATCGAGATCAGTCTGAAAGAAATTTCGCCTTTCACCAACGGTGACCTGGCCTTCCATCAGCGGCTCGGCACGAAGCTCATGGCCTGGTCTCCCCTCGGCGGAGGCGCCCTGATTTTCGAAGGTGGCCAGCTTGGTGCAGTGTTGGATGAAATTGCAGGGGCCCATGGCGTTGACCGCTCTGCGGTGGCAGTCGCATTTCTCTTGGCCCATCCCGCAGGGTTGCTGCCGGTTATGGGCACGAACAATACCGATCGGATCGCAAAGATTTCCGATGCCCTGAAAGTCTCGATAGATCGTGAAACCTGGTATCGGCTCTATGAAGCCGCCCTTGGCAACGAGGTGCCTTGATGACCATGCAAAATGCCAATCATCCCGTAACCTTCGAGCCGGACTCAGACAACACACGGCTGTTGCGCGACGCTTTCGGGCGATTTGCCACCGGGGTTACCGTCGTGACCACGCATTCGACTGATGGTCCTGTCGGCATTACCGCCAACAGCTTTTCTTCCGTGTCTCTGGAACCGCCGCTTGTGCTCTGGATGCCGGACAAGGGATCGCGGCGTTTTCAGTATTTCGAAGAGGCCGAACACTACGCCATTCATGTCCTCAGCCATCATCAGGCGGAGGTCTGCAATGGTTTCGTGCGCAATGCGCACGCTTTCGATCAGCTGCCACACAGAATAGATGAAAAAGGCATACCGCTGATCGAGAATTGCCTTGCGCGTTTCGAGTGCAAGCGTTTTGCTGCCTATGAGGGAGGCGATCACCTGATTGTTCTGGGTCAGGTATTGCAGGCGGAAATGCGCACCGGTGACGCCTTGACATTTTTCTCGGGCAAGCTCGGGCAAATCGCTCCACGGTAAGGGCGGACTGCGGGGCGATACTGAGCCCCGCCAGGAGGAAAAACTTGGGAGGGCCCTCATGGGCATTTTGCTGGCGGTGTTAGCACCGTTCGCTTTCGTCAATACGCATTTGTTGCGCATTGGCCGAGCTATAGGCGTCGTCGCTGTCGCCCTGATGGTTGTTGCGATCCTGATCCAGGTCGTATTCCGCTATGTTTTCAACAACGCTCTTCCATGGCCCGATGAAGCCGCTCGTTTCTGCATGCTCTGGATGGCGGGGCTCATGGCACCGACGGCCTTTCGTCGCGGTGGCTTTGTCGCCATTGACATGCTGGGCCAGGCCTTGCCCGCGATGGCGGGAAAGGTGCTGACGCTGATCCTGCTGCTCATCTCGTTGGCCGTTCTGGTCGTTTCCGTACAAATCGGATATTTCGAAGTAACCGGATTTGGCGGAAAATTCGCGACCGCTTCTCTTTACGTGCCGGGCAACTTCACACTGACAGAATGGATCAGGGTTCCTCGCAGCTGGATGATGCTGTCGATGTTCGTGGGCGTGATCCTGCTAACGCTTGTCAATATCGAACTGATCCTGAGAAACCTTATCTCTCTTTTTGGCGGCGATGACCGGATGCCGGTCATGCCCGATGCAGACATGGCGGGGGCTGACTGATGCTTATCTGGTTCCTGCCCGTCTTTCTTGTCTTCCTGATGATCGGTCTGCCGGTTTTCTTCGGCCTCCTGGCAGCGCCGGGTATCCTGCTTTGGCTGAATGGCCAAGAACGGGATATCACCCTTCTCTACCGTAACGTTTACAACGGTATGGACAGTTTTCCTCTGATGGCGATTCCGTTCTTCATGCTCGCGGGCGAGCTGATGAACAAGGGCGGCATCACCATGCGCCTCGTGGAATTTTCACAGGCGCTGATGGGCCACCTGAGGGGCGGCCTTGCTCATGTGAACATTCTGTCTTCGATGCTGTTCGCAGGGCTTTCCGGCTCTGCAGTCGCTGATACGTCAGCTCTCGGGTCAATGCTGATCCCCGCGATGGAGAAACAGGGCTACACCCGAAAATTTGCCGCTGCCGTTACAGCTGCCTCGTCCGTCATCGGTCCGATCATTCCGCCATCCGGCATCATGATCATTTATGCCTATGTCATGGGTGAAAGCGTCGCCGCGCTGTTTCTGGCCGGGATTGTGCCCGGTGTCATGGTCGGCATCGGCCTGATGCTGATGGTGCGTTTCATGGCGGACAAATACGATCTTCCGAAAGCGCAACGGATCGTCAATCCAGGCCAGTCCATGGCACCGGTTGAAAAATGGTTCTCGTTTGTCGTTCTGCGCATCAACGTTGCCGGTCTTGCAACCGTCGCAGCGACAGGCACAGCTTCCGCGCTCGGATTTGAAGCCTTCTCCTACACCGTCACACTCCTTCTCTTTGTCGTGATGATGGTGCTGTCGCATTTCCTGCTTGTCAGCCTGCGCGGTGCGGTTTCAAGTGATTTCCGGGTGGTCTGCAAGAAAGCGGTCGCTCCTTTGCAAACACCGATCATCATCTTGGGCGGTATTTTGCTGGGCGTTTTCACGCCGACCGAAGCAGCCGCGGTCGCCGTCGCCTATGCGCTTCTGATCGGCTTTTTCGTTCTTCATTCCTTGAAGATGAAAGAGATCCCGGGCGTTTTGAACAGGGCCGGAATTACGTCTGCCGTCGTGCTTTTGCTGGTTGGCGCTGCAATGGCCTTCAAGACGGTCGTTAGTCTGAGCCATGCTCCGGAAACAATGGCTGCTTTCGTTCTCAGCCTCACCGAGAACCCGCTGATCCTGCTTTTCCTGATCAACCTTCTGCTTTTCGTCGTAGGCATGTTTCTGGATGCAGGTCCAGCCATCATCATTCTCGGCCCGATCCTCGGCCCCATCTTTACATCCATGGGTGTCGACCCGATCCATTTCGCCATCATCATGAGCGTCAACCTGACCATCGGTCTGGCCACGCCGCCGATGGGGCTTGTTCTGTTTGTCGCGGCATCGGTCTCACGAGAACGGGTTGAGACCATCGCCAAAGCAATTCTGCCGTTCCTGGCGGTAGAGATCGCGGTGATCTTCTTGATCACTTATATCCCGGCACTTTCCATGACGATTCCGCGTCTGACCGGATTTGCCAACTGATTATGAGCTATTAAAGGGAGGTACCTAATGCTCAAATCTGCACTGAAAACGCTCACCGTTGCGGCGATGCTCGCCGGATCGGCCTTGAGTGCCGTTGCCGCGGATTACACGTTGCGCGCAACCGCAAACTCCAACGAAAACGACGAAGACTATGACGGTCTGGTCGTGTTCAAGAACTTCGTGGAATCCGCCTCGAACGGCGCCATTGAGGTGGAACTCTTCATCGGCACGCAGTTGTGCTCAAACGGTGCCGAGTGTCTTCAGGGTGTTGCTGGCGGCGCGATCGACATCTACATTTCGACCTCCGGCGGTGCATCGGGCATCTTCCCGTATGTGCAGGTTCTCGACCTGCCTTACATGATGGCTGACGACCGGATTGCCGAGCATGTCCTGTCCGGCGACTTTGTCCGCACGATGCGCGCCATGGCACTGGAAGACAGCCAGAACGCCATTCGCCTCATGACTGTCGGCAACACCGGCGGCTGGCGTAACTTTGCCAACACCAAGCGTCGTGTTGCAAATCCGGCCGATATGGAAGGCCTGAAAATCCGGACCGTGGTCGCCGACCTTCCGCAGGAACTGGTCAAGGCACTTGGTGCTTCGCCAACCCCGATTCCGTGGCCGGAGCTGTTCACCTCCTTCCAGACCGGTGTTGTTGAAGGCTCCAAGAATGGCATCACTGACATCATGGGCATGAAGTTCCCGGATGCCGGCCTGCAGTATGTCACTTTGGACGGCCATGCCTACATGGGCGCACTTTGGTGGATGAGCAACGAGAAGTTCCTCTCCATGCCTGAAGACATGCGCCGCGTCGTCGTCGACGGCTTCTATGCCCTGCAGCAGGCGACTTTCGCGTCTCCGAAGCGCAAGTCCATTCAGGCTTATGAAGACTTCGTTGCCGGTGGTGGTGATCTTTACGTCCCGACCCCGGAAGAGAAAGCAGCCTTCAAAGAAGCTGCTGCTCCCGTTTATGACTGGTTCAAGGACAACGTGAACCGTGGCGGCGAGATCTTCGGTGCATTGGAAGAAGCTGTTGCTGCAGCTGAAACCGACATCAACGGTGCACGCGACGCTGACCTGAACTGATCCTTCGGATCAAAAAAGGAGCCCGGTGATTTGCCGGGCTCCTGCATTTTTGCAAAGCTTCTCAGGACGTTTGAATTGACTGTTTCAGGCAATGCCTGGGAACATGAAGCCGGCCAAGGCGTTTGACCGCTTTCAAATCAGCGGAACGGATACATCCAAACCTTGTAGTCATCGACCAGGATATGCGCTTTCTCAATCTCATCCTTCGTCATTTTCTTGACCACTTCCTCAAGCGAGATCGCAGCGTCAGGATCGCCGCCGATCGCGGAAAGGGTGTACCACATATAAGCGCGCACAAGATCGGGTGCCGGCATTCCACGACCGATTTCATAGTACCATCCAACGCCGGACTGAGCTCCGGGATGCCCCTTCATTGCGCTTCGGAGATACCATTCGAACGCCCTCTGATCGTCCCGTTCGACGCCAAGTCCCATCGCGTACATGATGCCGATAAGCTCTTCGGCATCCGCGTTGCCGGACCGCGCAGCCGGCCAGAGTTCCTTCATCGCCTCTTCATAGCGATCGGCCTCCATCAGGTCGCGCGCCTCCTCGATTTCCGCGTGGACAGGCGCGTTCATCACAACAAGCGCCAACAAGGCGGCTTTCAGGGTTTTCGTCATCAGTTCTTGTCGTTCCCCGTTGTTCTTCTCTTGTCAGCCCCGGCATATGCTGCGGAACTACCGCCACCGCTTACTGAAGACAACTTCATCGCCTTCGATCAACAGCAGGCAGCGCTCGGTCAACTTCTGTTTTACGACAAGATCCTGTCGGGTAACAGGAATATTGCCTGCGCCACGTGCCATCATCCAACGCTTGGAACAGGCGACCGGTTGTCACTTGGCATCGGCGAAGGCGGTGCCGGGCTTGGCAAGGAACGTACGGCCGGTGAAGGCGGCAACCGAATTAAGAAACGGATTCCGCGAAACGCGCCAGGCCTTTGGAATCTCGGTGCAAAAGACCTTCACACGCTCTTTCACGATGGGCGTTTGTCGATCGCCGACACCTACGAAAACGGTTTCAATTCTCCAGCGGAAGAGTGGCTGCCAGAAGGCCTTGAATCCCTGCTTGCTGCACAGGCGATCTTTCCGCTTGTCGCCCAGTTCGAGATGGCAGGCAATCCGAGAGAAAACGAAGTTGCCGGAGCAGTGCATGATCGCATCGACGCGTCCTGGCCGATCCTTGCCAAACGCGTGCGCGTCATACCCGAGTATGGACGCCTGTTTGTCGAAGCGTTTGACCACATAGACACACCGGATGAAGTGACAATTGCCGAAGTTGCCAATGCGCTTGCTGCTTTCCAGGCCATTGAGTGGGAAAGCTACGACAGCCCTTTTGACAAATACCTGGCAGGTGACAAGACGGCCCTCTCTCCCGCTCAGAAACGTGGCCTTGAGCTTTTCTATGGGAAGGCGCAGTGCTCCCGCTGTCACTCTGGAAGTCTGCTCAGCGATCAAGAATTCCATGCCATTGGCCTGCCGCCATTCGGTCCAGGCAGAACCCGCCGCTTCGATCCCATGGTACGCGATGTTGGACGTATGGGAGAAAGCGACAGGCTGGAAGATGCCTACAGCTTCCGCACCCCGATGCTGCGCAATGTGGAGCTGACCGGTCCTTATGGCCACAATGGCGCTTATCCAACGCTGGAAGGCATTGTTCGTCATCACCTCGATCCCGATGGTAGCCTGGCTTCATGGCGTCCAGAAACTGCCTCACTTCCCAATGTTCCCTGGCTGGAGGCAATTGATTTTGTCGTCTGGAACGACAAACGGGAAATGGCGCGGCATGCCAGGTTTCGCGACATCGCCCCCATTGCTTTGAGCGACGATGAGATTTCCGATCTGGTTGGCTTCCTGAAAGCTCTGACAGGAACAGCCTCGGTTTCCAATCCTCCCTTCGGCATTCCCAAAAGTGTTCCCAGTGGCTTGCCGATAGACAGATAGGTGTTCCGGCATTGTCCCTTGCCGCAGCTGACCGGTCATCGTGGGCGCTGTGCTTTTCACCGGCCCAGGGCTTTCAATGGGCACATGAGTGTGAAATATAGCTTCGACTTCATATATTCGGCACAGACGGGCTCACGCGCCCGATAAAACTGTCGACGGACTGCCCTTAAAGGCCAAAATTTCGAAAGCGTTTGGATGAAAAGCTACATCACCACTCCGATCTACTACGTCAATGGATCCCCGCATATCGGTCACGCCTTCACGTCCGTGATGGCTGACATCTTGAAGCGGAACCGTGAGGCGCTGGGGTATGAGCTGATGCTGTCCACCGGCGTTGACGAGCATGGCCAAAAAAACCAGGAAGCTGCTGGCGACCTCGGAATGCCTGTCGAGGCGTTTCTCGACATGCGCTGCAAGGAATTCCGCGACGTTTTCGACAAACTGGACGTGCGGTACGACTATTTTGTCCGGACAAGTCGTGATGGGCACAAGGCAGCCGTTGGCGGCATGGAGCAGTCGATCTTCGACAAGGGGCTGATCGTCAAGAAGAATTACACCGGAACCTACTGCAAGGGCTGCGAAGAGTTCAAAAAGGAATCCGATCTCACTGAAGACGGTCAGTGCCCACTGCATCCGACCATGAAGGTGGAGCATACGGAAGAGACCAACTACTTCTTGAAAATGGAGCCGTTTCGCGAGCAACTGCTGAAGCATATTGCCGACAACCCGGACTTCGTACAGCCTGAAGCGTTCCGAAACGAATTGAAACAGATGCTGTCAGATCCCCTTGAGGATCTTTGCATCTCGCGCCCAAAATCCCGCGTAACCCTTGGTGTCGACCTGCCGTTCGATACCGAGTTCGTCACCTATGTCTGGTTCGACGCGCTTGCCAACTATCTGACCAACATTGACTGGCCAGACGCCAAGTATGCAACCTGGTGGGCAGAATGCGAACATCTGATCGGCAAGGACATTTTGAAACCTCACGGGGTTTACTGGCCGATCATGCTGATGGCCGCAGGTCTTCCGCTGCCAAAGAAACTCTCGGTGCACAGCCACTGGGTGGGTGCTGGCGGCGTGAAAATGTCAAAGTCCATCGGCAATGTCGTTGATCCGATCGAAGTGATCGAGAAACTCGGCGTTGATGCCCTGCGCTGGTATCTTGCGCGCCATATGCGCGCAGACAGCGACAGCCAGATTTCGGTCGAACTGATCACGCAAAGCTATAACAGTGAACTGGGCAACAAGATCGGCAACCTTCTGTCGCGCGCTGCAAAGTTCTCCAAGGCGCGGTTCGATGGCACTTTGCCTGTTCCGGGGCCGCTGTCGGCTCAGGACGAAGCCATTCGCAAAGCGGTCGTGGATGCAACAGCGGGATTGGGTGAATGGATCGATCTCGCGGACATACCGGCGAGAATGCAGTCGATCATCACTGTCGCGGATGAAATGAACAACTATTTCGCCGAGCAGGCTCCCTGGGAACTCATCAAGAATGATGACACCAGAGAACGTTGCCAAACGGTGATTTATGTGACGCTCGACAGCCTGCGGGTCGTGATGGAAGCCCTGCAACAGGTCATTCCAGAATCCGCCAGTCGCGCGCTGAACATGCTCAACGCACCTGACGCCGCTCAGCCCTGGAAGCCGGAACTGGACAAGCTTCTCGGCGGTGGTGACCTTGGCGAGATTGAGACCCTGTTCCCACGCGTACAATAACAGCGCTAATGCAAATATCAAAAACGCCCCAGCCGGGGCGTTTTTTCTATCGACTAGATCAGCCCGGCTGACTCCATTGCCTGATCGAGTGCCTTCTTCGTCTCGTCGGCAATCGGGGTCAGCGGCAAGCGAACCTCATCGGTACAATGGCCGAGCCTGGACAAGGCATATTTGACACATGCTGCCGGCGGTTCCAGAAACACGGCGCTATGCAGAGGCAATAGTCGATCCTGAAGCGCTCGTGCACGGCTTAGGTCTTCCGCAAGTGAGGCTTCCTGAAATTCGGCGCACAGGCGCGGAGCGACATTGGCGGTGACTGAAATGCACCCGCTCCCACCGTGTGCATTGAAGCCGAGGACAGCTGCATCTTCTGCGCTGAGCTGGAGGAAGTCTTTCCCGCACTTGGCGCGTTGCTGACTGACCCGCTCCATGCTGCCGGTTGCATCCTTGACGCCGATTATTCGCGGCCAGCGGGCCATCTGAGCCATGGTGTCGGGCAAGATATCAATCACGCACCGTCCGGGAATATTGTAGATAATGATCGGCAGATTGCTGTTGTCATGCAGCACCTGGTAGTGGCTCAAAAGGCCTGCCTGGTTCGGTTTGTTGTAGTAGGGAGTGACGATAAGCGCTGCATCAGCGCCAACACTCTCGGCGTGTTGCAGCATGTCCAGAGATTGAGCGGTTGCGTTCGAGCCAGTTCCGGCGATCACCGGGAGCCTGCCAGCCGTGAATTCTACGACACGTTTCAAGATGTCTTTATGTTCCAACTTCGAAACTGTCGGACTTTCGCCGGTCGTGCCCACTGCAACGATTCCGTGACTGCCTTCATCGACATGCCACTCGATAAGGCGTTCCAACGCTTCGTAGTCCACCTTGCCGTTCTTGAAAGGGGTCACAAGAGCAGGAATGGATCCTTTAAAGTCCGGCATTGTGGTCTCCCGCCTGCGGCACATTTCAACGCGCCGCTCCGTATCTGGTCATGTTCAAGAACGAAGCTGTGACACTAAACGGCTCGCAATTGCAACCGGTGCAATAGACAGGACACGTTTGTCCGAGCCCGCAAGTCTCGCGTCTGCTTGCTCCGGAAGGAGGCCTTCACGGGTCTATGCGGCCAGAAAGTTCAACCGCTCATCCAGTCTTGCAGGAGTGATTTCAAGGATGTCTGCGCTGACCACCTCTTCCGCAACAAACGGGTCTGTTGATACAAACCTCTCCAGGTCGTCGCGTGAAACCTGGTGCGCGAGGATACCACCTCCCTGACTGGGCTGCAGGCTGCCCACCATCAGAAAAAAACCTTGATCAAATCCGCGCTGTATCCAGGCTTTGTGCTCGGCCATAAGCTCACCTGCCCTATTTCTGTTCTTCGAAAATTTCAGTGTGACAACAAACATCCTTCGCTCACCTCGCAACTTTGATTGTGACGTTCAATTGGTAGTGGAAATTCGGCTAGTGGCGGCAGCGACGCCCTTTAGCCAGTGAGTGATTTGCTCGACCTCACGGCGCACATACGCATCGTCACCGAACGCCTGCGCAAGGCTCGCCACACCCTGGCTCCAACCTAAAACGTGAAGTGCATGCGCCTCGGCTTCCTCGCCACAGCCAAGCACATCGAATTGACGCTGGAGCCAATTGCGAAAGAGAGCCATGATTTTGTTGGCCCTGCCCGATGAGGGATGATCCAGCTTCGCAAGTTCGGCTGTCATCGTGCCGACCGGGCAGCCGTAAGCCATTATCTTTGACTGGTTCACGATGACGATGCGTATAAAGCAAATGATGCGCTGGACCGGATCGTCAGCCGTTTCATCCCACTTGGCCAACAGTGTCTCACGGTCAGCCAAGCGCTTGTCGATCACAGCATCGAGGATCTCGTCTTTTGTCTTGAAGTGATAGTAGAAGTTTCCCCGCGAGATGTTCACAGCCTTGGCGATGTCGGCAAACGATGTCTGCCCAAATCCGGCGCTGTAGAACAGGTCATCAGCTGCCTCGATGATCTGTCTCCGGGTTTCGATTGCTGCCATTGCTGCACCTTCCCACTCTTTGACTTGCCTGGCTTTTTACGTCATTAGGACAATTGACCTAGAATTTAGGACAATCGTCCTATTAAATCAACTCCCTCGAGATTGATCGTGTAGTGTTGCAATCCCAGTTTATGCCAATCGTTGTCGATGAAGGTTCGCGAGCAACCTGCTTTCAAGGCTGCTTGGAAGTCAGGGGATCGAACGCTCACGTCAATGTGAAGAGATACCACCGGCAATCCTGACAGCAGGTTGTCAGGATGCTCTCCCTATTCTCTCCCAGATCAAGGGCGTCAGCCTTTTGACACTGTCGCACCAATTGTTTTTGAAAAAACAATGTGATGAGGATTTTTCATCACCATTTCACGATAAAGGAAGCGAACTTCAACAGTGTTGATTTTCATAAACAATGAGAACCCGGCCCGATTGTCGGCGCATTTTTGCACCGGTGCGGTGCAATTCCCGACATTGGAAAACCGGAAAGCCCGCTTACGTTCAAACCGCTTGGTGGCATTCACAGGCTCGGTCGGGGGCAAGTCGACCGGGATCCGCGTGGAGGAATTGATATGACAAACTTGGACGGGCAGACACAACCGTCGCCGGTTGACGACATTCTGCATCTCTTCAATCGAACCAGATCTCAAACTCTGAAATTGAGCGCCCCATTGAGTGCTGAAGACATGGGCCTTCAATCGATGGAGGACGCTAGTCCTCCCAAGTGGCATCTGGCTCATACGACCTGGTTTTTCGAAGAGTTTATCCTGAAGCCATCGCTCCCCGGCTATCAACCGATTGATGATCGTTTCGCCCAGCTCTTCAATTCCTACTATGTGCAGGCCGGCCCTAGGCACACGCGGTCCAAGCGCGGACTTTTGTCCCGTCCTTCGGCAGAAGACGTGATGAATTACCGCAATCACGTCGAAGATGCCGTTCGTCACGGACTGATGACAGATGCATTCAACCTAGACGAACCAAAACTTGAAGAACTGATCACGCTTGGTTGCCACCATGAAATGCAGCATCAGGAACTTCTGGTAACCGATCTTTTGCACGCCTTTTCCTACAATCCGCTGCTTCCGGCCTATAGCGAACCGAAGCCGCTCCCGGTGACACCGGCACGTGACCTGAGCTGGACCAGCTTTGACGGTGGACTTCTGCAAATCGGGCATGCCGGAGACGGATTTGCCTATGACTGCGAAGGGCCTCGCCACAAAGTCTGGCTCAATCCATACAGGCTGGCCAATCGACCCGTGTCCAATGGCGAGTGGATCGCCTTCATGGAGGACGGTGGCTACGAAACACAAACGCTCTGGCTGATGGAAGGCTGGGCGGTCAAGGAACAGAACGCCTGGGACACGCCGCTATACTGGTGGAAGCAGGATGGCGAATGGTGGACATACACCTTGCAGGGTCCACGCCCTGTCGATCCGTCTGCGCCCGTTGTCCATGTCAGCTACTATGAAGCCGATGCGTTTGCCCGTTGGGCAGGTCATCGCCTTCCAAGCGAGGCAGAATGGGAAGCTGCCGCCGAGCCAACTGCAATTGATGGAAACTTCCTGGACACCGGGGTGCTTTTGCCGACCGGACAAAAGGACGGTCTTTGGGGGGATGTCTGGCAATGGACATCAAGCGCTTTTTCGCCCTACCCCGGCTTCAAGCCGCCGGAAGGTGCAATCGGCGAATACAACGGCAAGTTCATGGTGAACCAGATGGTTCTTCGAGGCGGATCCTGCGCAACACCCAAGCTGCAAATGCGCGCCTCTTATCGCACCTTTTTCTATCCACACCAGCGTTGGCAAATGCTGGGCCTCAGACTGGCGGCTAACCAATGAGCAAACACGTTCCCCCTGTCTCTCACAATGATGCGTTCCGATCCGATGTGTTGTCGGGCCTGGGAGCAGATCAAAAGCGGCTTTCCAGCAAGTGGCTTTACGATGATGTCGGCTCACACCTCTTCGAAGCCATAACCGAGTTGGATGCCTACTATCCAACACGCACGGAATTGACCATTCTGGAAGAGAAAGTCGACAAGTACCGGAAGTTGCCCGGCGCACGTGGTGCCATGGTTGAACTGGGTAGCGGCTCAAGCCGAAAGACCAATTTGCTGCTAGGTGCCTTTCCTGATCTGTCGGTCTATATGCCAATCGACATTTCGGCCAATCACCTGAAAGAGGCCGCGGAACGTGTTCGAAGGGCATTTCCCTCCCTCGCCGTTATTCCTGTTGCGGCGGATTTCACCGAACCTCTGGGTCAGCTGCCGCTATTGCCGGAATTACCGGTTCTGGTGTTCTTCCCCGGTTCAACCATCGGCAACTTCGAAAGGGATGATGCTGCCAGCCTTTTGAAGAACATTCGGACGGTAATGCCGAACGCGACTATGATTGTCGGTGTAGACCGCCCAAAGGCACAGGAGGTCCTGATTGAGGCCTATGATGACCCTGCCGGGGTTACAGCTGCTTTCAATCAGAACATTCTGCAGCGCATCAATCGCGATCTGAACGGTCGGTTTGACCTTTCGGCTTTCGAACACAAAGCGGTCTGGAACGCTGAAGACAGCCGGATCGAAATGCATCTTGTCAGCAAATGCGCACAATCGGTCGACGTTGGAGGGGTGACCTTCACTTTCCAGGAAGGCGAGACAATCCACACTGAAAACTCGCACAAATACGGTGAAGACGCGTTTGCCGAAATTGCTGATGAGGCCGATTGGCGGATTCTGAGTGCCGATACCGACCACGACGGCTATTTCGCGGTCTACACAATGCAGGCTTTGTAACGCGAAGTGTTTTTAAGGATATTGCCGTCAGCGCTCGGTGATTGCCAGCCTGACGGCAAGTCCGACAAAGACGACGCCTGCAAGGCGATTGAGCCAGATCTGAGCGCTTGGAGACTGCCTCAAGTAGGTGCCGATCAAGCCGCCGCCCAAGGCCACTGCCCCGAAAACCAGGATCGTCGCAACGATGAACAGCCCCCCGAACAGCATGATCTGAATCGGCACCGACCCTCTTGCCGGATCGGCAAACTGCGGCAGGAATGCCAAAAAGAAGATGGCAACTTTTGGATTGGTGACGTTCATAATGATGCCGCGGCGAAAAAGTGCAGGCAACGGCAAGGATGGCGTGCCCTGCATATTCAGATCCGTCCCACCTGCCCGAAAAGCCTGGAACGCCAGATAGATCAGATAGGCTGCACCGACGAATTTCAGCAATGTGAAAGCCAACACTGACGTTTCGAAGATCGCGGCGACACCCAGCGCAACTGCAACACTGTGAACGATCAAGCCCATGCATAGACCAAGGGTGACGACCAAGCCGGCAAGCCTGCCATAAAGTGCGGACTGGGTAAGAACAAAAATGTTGTCTGGCCCGGGCACTAAACCAAGCGCGATCGCAGCGGCAAAAAAGACTGTCAGAACATCGAATGGAATCACAACCGGCTTCCTCTGGTAGCCCCAAGCTTCGTCGGTGATTGAGACTGGCGTCAAGAGCTGTGTGCTTCGAGCCTTATTACCACGGACCGACAAGTGGCAACCAACGAATTGGCACTCGTTCAGTGCGCCCAATATAACGAACGAGTACGCCCCGGCATTCCTCAAATCTGACAATCGCAAAAGAAACAAAAGCTTCCGCAACGAAACATTTGTTTCATGGTTTGACTTTCAAAAAAACAAATGAAACAGTAACCGAATGGAAACTATTTCGCCGCCCCAGATAAGGACAGCGATCTCGGCGAACTACGCCGAGCTGAGTGACACACTTCGTGTCGCGGCGGATTATATTGCCGAAAACCAGGTTGAAATTGCAACCCGCAGCCTGCGGTCGGTTGCGTCTGCCAGCGGCGTGTCTCCAGCGAGTTACACTCGTCTCGCGCGGGCATTGGGTTTTTCAGACTACGAGGCTCTTAGGGAACAGGCCCGCTCGGAAATCAGCCGACGTGGCAGCGGGTCCTTTCAGGACAAGGCCCGGAAACTGCAATCCTACGCGGACCAGCCGTTGCTGCCGCGTCAGGTTTCTGCCTGCATCGACAATATCAAGGCGCTCGTGGACGACATTGATCCGTCCACACTGGACGCAACGGTTAAACAGCTTGAACGGTCACGCAGGATCATCCTGATCGGCGCGCTTGCCTCGGCGGGTTTCACCGATTACTTCGCCTATCTCGCCAAATGGTTTGATGACAGGTGGATCGTCGCCGGTCGCAACGGCGCAACGCTTGGAAGTACGCTTGCTGGAGTATCTTCCAAAGATACTGTGATTGTCATCTCGAAACATCCCTACGCACATCGTTCTGTTCGCGCGGCAGAGGTCGCAGCGGCGAGCGGTGCCAAAGTGGTGGTCCTGACTGACAGCCACGCGTTTCCAGGATTACAATTCGCCGACTTTCACTTCGTACAACGCACTGAAAGTCCTCACTTTTTCTCATCTTACGCGGCCACTCTCGTGCTGATAGAAACGATAACAGGCATGTTGGTCGCGCGAGCCGGATCCGATGCAGAAGCCCGGATCCAAGACGTCGAGAAGCACAACCGCTTGCTCGACGAATTTGAAAACGTCTAAGGTGGCAACGACCATTTTAGGCTTAGAAAACTTGAATAAGAGGGAAGCCTAGTCAAATGATGATGAAAATGAACCTTGCAGGCGCTGTAATGGCGACCAGCATTGCATTCACGGGCGCCGCCTCCGCGGAGGAATTCATCACCATCGGCACTGGTGGTGTGACTGGCGTTTATTACCCGACCGGCGGCGCAATCTGCCGATTGGTCAACAAGGGCCGAAAGGATCATGGGATCCGTTGTTCGGTCGAATCGACTGGTGGTTCTGTTTACAACATCAACACTGTTCGTGAAGGCGAGCTGGAATTTGGTGTGGCACAGTCCGATTGGCAGTATCACGCTTACAACGGCACTTCCAAGTTTGAAGAAAAAGGTCCGTTTGAAGGCCTTCGTGCTGTGTTCTCCGTGCATCCGGAGCCGTTCACGGTTGTCGCGCGTGCGGATTCAGGCATCAAGAACTTCGAAGACCTGAAAGGCAAGCGCGTCAACATCGGCAACCCGGGTTCCGGTCAGCGCGGCACCATGGAAGTTCTGATGGAAGCAATGGGCTGGACCACGGACGATTTCACGCAGGCCACCGAGCTGAAGGCTGCTGAGCAGTCCGCTGCGCTTTGCGACAATCAGATCGACGCGATGATCTACACTGTGGGTCACCCGTCCGGTTCTATTCAGGAAGCCACGACTGCATGTGACTCCGTTCTGGTGAATGTGGGTGGTGAAACTGTCGACAAACTGGTCGCAGACAACAGCTACTACCGTACAGCCACCATTCCAGGCGGCATGTATCGCGGCAACGATGCAGACACCGGCACATTCGGTGTTGGCGCAACCTTCGTAACCTCCGCAGACGTTTCCGAAGACACAGTCTACACGCTGGTGAAGTCCGTCTTTGAAAACTTCGATGCGTTCAAGAAGCTGCATCCGGCATTCGCCAACCTGAAGCCTGAAGAAATGGCTCAGGACGGCCTGTCCGCACCGCTTCATCCGGGCGCTGCGAAATATTACAAAGAGCAGGGCTGGATCAACTAAGTTCCTGTCTTTCAAAAATACGGGTCCGGAATTTCCGGGCCCGTTCTATAGCGCCGGTCCTATTTCCATTCTTCATGACCGATTGCGCTTTCAAGAATTATAAAGTCTGATCTAGGTGCAGGACTGCCTCCTGCCCAATCGTTGAATTTGAACAGTGCCGGCGCTGTTGATCAGCCGGATGACCGGGGGAATTTTAATGTCAGAGCAGAACCAACAGAACGGGCAGGCAAAGGGGCAAGGCCTTTCTGAAGAAGAACTTCAAGAACTTGTTGCCGCCTCTGATTCCGGATCGAGAAACCCTGCCGGTGCGGTCGGTCTGCTTATAGCCGGCATTGCCCTGACATGGTCGTGCTTTCAGGTCCTGCTGGCCTCTCCGATCGTCTACAATGTTTTGCCTTCGGACTTGATCAACAACAGCCGTCAGTTTCACTTGGCGTTCTCAATGTTTCTGGCATTCATGGCCTACCCGGCTCTGAAATCGAGCCCACGCCATCATGTACCTATTCAGGACTGGATCCTTGCCCTGTTTGGGGCCTTCATCGCGCTCTACGGCTTCTTCTTCTATGAGAAGATCGTCAACAACGGTGGCCTGGCTGATCATACCGACAAGTGGTTTGCGCTGGCCGGAATCATTGTCCTGTTCGAAGCCGCCAGGCGCGCGCTCGGCCCGGCAATGGCGATCGTGGCAACGATCTTCCTGCTCTACGTCTTCTTCGGTTCTTCACCCTGGGTGCCGGAAGTCATCCGCTGGAAGGGGGCATCCCTTCAAAAGGCGATGAGCCACATGTGGATCACATCCGAAGGCGTATTCGGAATTGCGCTCGGCGTTTCCACAAAATTTGTATTCTTGTTCGTTCTGTTTGGTGCGCTGCTGGATAAGGCGGGCGCAGGCAACTACTTCATCAAGATGGCGTTCGGTGCGCTTGGTCACCTTAAAGGCGGCCCGGCAAAGGCTGCTGTCGTGGGCTCAGCGGCGACTGGCCTGATTTCAGGTTCGTCCATCGCCAACGTTGTCACTACAGGCACATTCACCATTCCTTTGATGAAGCGGGTCGGCTTTACCTCCGAACAGGCCGGTTCTGTCGAAGTCGCCTCTTCGGTCAACGGTCAGATCATGCCACCGGTTATGGGCGCTGCGGCCTTCCTGATGGTTGAATATGTCGGCATTTCCTATGTTGAAGTGATCACCCACGCGTTCCTACCAGCTCTGATTTCCTATATCGCGCTGGTCTATATCGTGCATTTGGAAGCCGTGAAGCGAAACATGCCGACAATCGGTCACAAGGCCGTTTCGACGCTGCGCACTGTACTTGGCATGTTCTTTTTCTTCGCCGGATTTGCCGTACTTTGTTACGTCATCCAGTTCCCGATCGGCTGGATCGTCGCACTCGTGCCTGCCGGTGCCAGCTGGATACTTGCAGCTCTGGTTTTCGTTGCCTATCTGGCACTTCTCAAGCTGGCAGCCAGCGTTGACGACCTTCATCCGGACGATCCGAATGCAAAGGAAATCACGCTTCCGGAGATCTCCGAGATCTACAAAGCCGGCCTCTACTATCTGCTGCCGATCATTGTGCTGGTCTACTTCCTGATGATCGAGCAGAAGTCGCCGGGGCTCTCTGCCTTCTGGGCCACAGCGCTGCTCTTCGTGATCCTGCTCACGCAACGTCCGATCAAGGCAATTTTCCGCGGCGAAAATGAAATGGTCGAAGCGTTCAAGGAAGGGGTCAGCGACCTTGTCCACGGCATGATTGACGGTGCCCGTAACATGATCGGCATCGGCCTTGCCACGGCGACCGCTGGTGTGATCGTCGGCACTGTGACATTGACCGGCATCGGGCAGGTCATGGCTGATCTCGTCGAGTTCGTTTCCGGCGGCAATCTGGTCCTGATGCTGGTGTTTGTCGGCGTACTCTCGCTGGTGCTCGGCATGGGCCTTCCAACAACAGCAAACTACATTGTCGTGTCTTCGTTGATGGCTGGTGTCGTGGTCGAGCTTGGGGCTCAATCCGGCCTGATTGTGCCGTTGATTGCCGTGCACCTGTTCGTGTTCTATTTCGGAATCATGGCGGACGTGACGCCACCCGTGGGGCTTGCCTCCTTCGCTGCGGCCGCGGTGTCGGGAGGCGACGCGATAAAGACGGGCTTCACCGCCTTCTTCTATTCGCTGCGTACAGTCGCATTGCCATTCGTGTTCATCTTCAACACCGATCTTTTGTTGATCGATGTTGGCTGGATACAGGGCATAATCGTCTTCATTGTCGCCACCGTCGCGATCCTGGTGTTCACAGCCGGGACCATGGGACACTTCATTACGCGCAACAAAATCTACGAGAGCATTGCTCTGGTTCTGGTCGCGTTCGTTCTGTTCCGTCCGGACTTCTTCATGAACAGGATCCAGCCTCCGTTTGAGCAAGTTCCGCCAACCGAATTTGTTCAGGCTGTCGGAAATGCGCCTGCAGGCGAGGAAATCCGTGTAGAGGTCAGCGGTCCCGATTTCGATACTGGCCTGACGACGGCAACGACTCTTGTGTTGTCACCAGGAAGCGAGGATGGCGGCGATGCGCGTCTGAGTGCGCTTGGCCTGACCGTTCTTGAAGAAGACGGCATTCTCAAGCTGGAAGAGCCTTTCCCGGGCACACCATTCTTCGAGGCCATGAGCAACTTTGACTTCTATGCCGATGAACCGGTTATCATCGATACAGCCCAGATCGAGGTCGCCCAATTGCCCAAGGAACTGATCTTCATTCCCGGCTTTGCACTTCTGATACTGATTTATCTGGTTCAGCGCGCTCGTGCTGGCCGCCTGGAAGGAGCACCGGCATGACCGTCAAATCCATTTTGTGCGCAATCGATGTCTCCCACCAGGACGACATGCAGGTTCTGGAAACCGCAGACAAACTCGCGCGCCTCGACGAAGCACAGCTTGATGTGATCACCGTTGTGCCGAACTTCGGTGTCACCCTCGTCAGCTCCTATTTCGACGAGAATTTTCAAGGAGAGATGGTCTCCAAAACGCGTCAGGCATTGACTGACACGGTTGGAAGGGTACTCGGACCGGAGCGCAACAAGGATGTCAGGCATCTGGTTGCGGCCGGGTCCATCTACGAAGAAATCCTGGAAGCTGCGAGGCAGGCTGGTTCGGACCTTATTGTGATTGGAGCTCACAAACCGGACTTAAAAGAGTTCCTGCTTGGCCCGAACGCAGCTCGCGTTGTCCGGCACTCCAACTGCTCAGTTTATGTCGTGCGTGGCTAGTGCGGGCAGCATCATCAATTTGACCCAAGCAATACCGACTTCAATCGCTCAGCCTCGAGGCTGAGCGATCGTGTTTCTGGCCAGGCCAGATAATAGCCTCTGCCGGTCGATAACGTGCCGCCATCCAGTGGCACAAGTTGGCCGGAACTCATTTCCTCCTGCAGAAGAGGAACGGTTCCGAGTGCTACCCCCTGCCCCTTCAAGGCCCTTCCGATGCTCTGGTTGTAGCTGGCGCAATGACGGGACGGCCAGTCCCTGAGTGTTTGACTGCCGGTTCCCTGCATCCAACCTTGCCAATCGATCCAGTTGGGAGCCAGTCTTGGATAACTGAGCAACGGAGGTCGATTGAGGCTTTTTGCATCGTCCAAGGCCTCAATAACTTGCGGAGTACCGACGGGAACCACCACCTCCTGAAAGAGCAATTCGCACCTCCAACCTGGAAACCTGCCATCGCCATGGAGAACGACTAGATCGTGTTCGGGTCTCAAGAGATCGCCTATCTCGTCCGCCGTGATCAGGTTGAAGAGGCACGCTTCGTCGGAAAGCGCAAAATCTCTTAATTTCGGCTGAAGCCAGAAGGCCGCAAGCGTCGTTACAGAGGCGATGCGCACCAGCGAGCGCTGCTCTGCCTTGATTGCCCTCAGGGCCTGATCCAGAAAATCCAGCGTGGCGCCTGTTTTCTCCGCAAGATAAAGCCCTGCATCGGTCGGCCACAACTTCCGGCCTTCCCTTTCAAACAGTCTTGCACCCAACCAGTCTTCAAGCTGACGGACGCGTTTGCTTACTGCAGCCTGCGTGACGAAAAGCTCCTCCGCAGCTTCAGTGAAATTGCGATGGCGCATTGCTGCTTCAAAAAACACCAACGTGTCCAGTGGCGGCAATGATTTTCGATAGCTTTGCATTCCTAAAAGTTATCAACTAGCCTGAGTTTTTCCAGCATTTTCAACAAAATTTCTTCAGGTGATATTACCTAATGGATATTAGGGGACTTTCACTTTGGCAGAGTTGGATTGGCACGCAGAGCGCAGCGATTTACAAGGTCTCGCACAGCTCGATCGAACGTCGCTCAGTAGTGAGATCGATCTGGTTGCCGTTCGTACCTATCGTCAGCAGCGGGTGCGGCAGAAAATGGCCGAATATGATATCGACGCCGTTATCTTGTCTGACCCGGTGAACATCCATTACGCAAGCGGTACACGGAATATGCAAGTGTTTTCGATGCGCAATGCAGCGTCACGCTACCTGTTGCTGACCCAAAATCGCTCGATTCTGTTTGAATTCACGGGTTGCCTGCATCTCGGTGAAGGCTATGAGACCGTCGATGAGGTTCGCCCGGCAAAAACAGCCAGTTTTGTCGCGGCCGGTCCTCAGATTGCCGAGCGGGAAAAGTCCTGGGCATCGGAGATGGCTGACATCATTCGAGAACTGGCAGGCATCAGAAACGCGACTGTCGGTTTGGAACGGCTGAACGCAGGCACTGCAATCGCACTTCGAGAGGCTGGGCTGACGGTGGTTGATGCACAGCAACCTGTCGAGATGGCCCGAGCAATCAAGTCGCCCGAAGAGATGAAATGCGTCATAGCTTCTCTGCGCGCGACGGAAGCTGGTGTCGGAAAGCTGCGCGAAGCCATTCGTCCAGGCCTGACCGAGGCAGAGCTGTGGTCGGTGCTCCACAAATCCATCATCGAACAAAATGGTGACTATATCGAAACGCGGCTGCTCAACGCCGGTTCACGCACCAATCCATGGTTCCAGGAAACTTCCACAAATGTGATCGGCGAAAACGAGCTGATCGCTTTGGATACCGACGTTGTCGGTTGTCACGGATACTATTCGGATTTTTCGCGCACGTTTCACTCCGGCCCAGACCGTCCGTCCCGCCAACAGCAAGATCTTTACAAGGTCGCCTATGAGCAGGTGCATTACAACATGAGCATCTTGAGGCCCGGAATGACGTTTCGCGACTACGCGGATAGAGCCTGGAACATCCCCGCGAAATACTATGCCAACCGTTACTACCTGTCTGCACATGGGTGCGGCATGACCGGTGAATACCCTTATCTCTATCATCACGGTGACTTTCCAGATGCCGGATATGATGGCCTCGTCGAACCAGGCATGACGCTTTGTGTTGAAAGCTTCATTGGCGAAGATGGCGGCGCTGAAGGTGTGAAGCTGGAACAACAGGTCCTGATAACAGAGACCGGAACTGAGACACTTTCGCTGTTTCCGTTCGAATCCAGCCTTCTTGGAGACTGCCAGGCCGGCGCTGCATTGACCTGAGCCGGCCCTTCCAAGCTCCGTCTCTCACACTTCTTTGCAGAATGATTTCCTGTTGCCCTCTAGGCAATTCCGACAAGACACCCTATTTGATCGTAAGATTGCGATGGTTTCCGTTTTCAGTCGGAACCCCGAAGATCTGAGCACACAACAGTCAATTCCGTTCCGGAGGCCATTTTCACATGAGCGACTCTTCCGAATACACGCCGCCAAAAGTCTGGACCTGGGAGCAACCCAGTGGCGGCCAATTCGCCAACATCAATCGACCGATTTCGGGCGCCACACAGGAAAAAGACCTTCCCGTCGGCAAACATCCCTTGCAACTGTATTCGCTTGCCACTCCGAACGGTGTGAAAGTGACAGTCATGCTGGAGGAGTTGCTTGAACTCGGACACAAGGGTGCGGAGTACGACGCCTGGCTCGTTCGCATCAATGAAGGTGACCAGTTCACCAGCGGATTTGTCGGCGCCAACCCGAATTCCAAAATACCCGCCCTCATGGATCACAGCACGCAGACGCCGACCCGCGTTTTTGAATCGGGTTCGATATTGGTCTATCTCGCTGAAAAGTTTGATGCGTTCCTGCCAAAAGATCCTGCCGCGCGCACGGAGACCATGAACTGGCTCTTCTGGCAGATGGGATCAGCTCCCTATGTCGGCGGTGGCTTTGGTCACTTTTATGCCTACGCTCCGGAAAAGTTCCAGTACCCGATCGACCGCTTTACCATGGAAACCAAGCGGCAGCTCGATGTACTCGACAAGGCTCTCGCTGAAAGGCCGTATATTGCAGGCGATGACTATTCAATCGCCGATATAGCCATTTTCCCCTGGTATGGCGGCCTGGTACTTGGACGGCTCTATGATGCTGCGGAGTTCCTTGCGGTCGACGAATACAAACATGTGAAAGCCTGGGCAGAGAAGATCGATGCGCGTCCTGCCGTCGCGCGCGGACGCCGGATCAATCGTGTTTGGGGCGAGGAAACGGAACAGGTCCCGGAACGCCATGATGCATCCGATCTTGACCTCAAACCGGCTGCCGAAGCGGCAGCGGAGTAAGCATCTGAGTTCACCGCGTCCCCTGAAAATGGGGTCGCGGTGAAAAATGTCATACTCATTGCCCTGTAATGAGCCCGACGGCACATAGATTGCGCAGCGCAAAAAAATACTAATCAACTCGAAATTCTTAGTAATTCGGCAAAGGAATTGCGTTGTCGGCAACGACGATTTCTCAATTCCCCGCCTGCGCCGCTCGATAAAGTTTAGCACCTTTCATAAAGCTGCGCGGATTTACCGCCCAATTCTAAGGCAATCGCACCTTGTCATAAGTAGTTTTTTTGTTTCTATATGCGCTGCACACATGCATGCCTGCGGTGCATCGACATCCACAATGTCTGATCGCGTGGGCAACCTTACGATTGGCCTCTCCCGGTCACCATCTTGGAGCGACATATGTCAGAAGCGCTGATAATCGGCACACCGAAGGAAACCTTCCCCGGGGAGGCCCGTGTGGCCATGACCCCGGAATCGGCAAAGCAACTCCAGAAACTCGGCTATTCTTGCGTGATCCAGAGTGGCGCAGGCAAAGCGGCAGGGTTTTCGGACGAAGCTTACAAGGACGCCGGTGTCGAGGTTATCAAAACCGCACCAAGCCTCTGGAAACGATCCGATATCGTCTCCAAAGTCCGCCAGCCGGATGACAAGGAGCTCGGCTACCTCACCAAAGGTAAAACCCTGATTTCCTTTTTCAATCCCGGCGGCAACGAAGCCGGGATGGAAGCCGCCAAGGACAAGGGTGCCAATGTTATTGCCATGGAAATGGTGCCCCGCATTTCCCGTGCCCAGAAAATGGACGCACTCAGCTCCATGGCGAATATCGCCGGATACAGAGCCGTTATTGAAGCCGGCAACAATTTCGGCCGCTTCTTCACCGGGCAGATCACAGCGGCAGGTAAAGTTCCTCCCGCAAAGGTTCTTGTTGTCGGCGCCGGTGTGGCTGGTCTTGCTGCGATCGGCACCTCGACCTCTCTTGGCGCGGTAACTTATGCCTTTGACGTTCGCCCGGAAGTCGCCGAGCAAGTTGAATCCATGGGTGCTGAGTTCGTCTACCTGGATTTTGAGGAAGAACAGCAGGATGGTGCTGCGACCGGAGGCTATGCCAGTGTCTCGTCACCGGAGTTTCGGGAAGCACAGCTTGCCAAGTTCCGCGAACTTGCTCCCGATATGGACATCGTCATCACCACAGCGCTGATTCCGAACCGGGATGCGCCGAAACTCTGGCTAGAAGACATGGTCAAGGCCATGAAACCGGGCTCGGTGATTATCGACCTTGCCGCAGAACGCGGCGGCAATGTCGAAGGCACCGTCAAGGACGAAAAAGTCGTTACAGACAACGGTGTTACCATTGTCGGTTACACGGACTTCCCGTCACGGATGGCCTCCCAATCGTCGACGCTATATGCCACCAACATTCGTCATATGATGACCGATCTGACACCGGAAAAAGACGGTCAGATTGCCCATAATATGGAAGATGACGTCATCCGCGGCGCCACAGTTACCTATGAAGGTGAAATTACCTTCCCGCCGCCGCCGCCCAAGGTTCAGGCAATTGCGGCGAAATCGAAGGAAAAGCCGAAGGAACTGACACCGGAAGAAAAACGCCAGCAGGAAGCTGCAGCATTCAAGGCGCAGACGAAGCAGCAGGTCACGTTGCTCGCAGTTGGCGGTCTGGCACTGCTTTTGGTCGGTCTCGTGGCACCGGCAAGTTTCATGCAGCACTTCATCGTCTTCGTGCTTTCGGTCTTTGTCGGGTTCCAGGTCATCTGGAATGTCAGCCATTCGTTGCACACACCGCTCATGGCGGTGACGAACGCGATTTCCTCGATCATCATTCTCGGAGCCCTGATGCAAATCGGGTCCGGATCCTTCCTGGTTATCCTGCTTGCCGGCGTCTCCATCTTCATGGCGGGGATCAACATTTTCGGCGGTTTCCTAGTCACCCGGCGCATGCTCGCCATGTTCCAGAAATCTTAAGGAGGCCGAACGATGGAATTCGGTTTTACGACTGCCGTCTATGTTGTTGCGGCTGTTCTTTTCATTCTGTCTCTTGGCGGTCTTTCGGGTGAAGAAAGCGCAAAGCGTGCGGTTTGGTATGGCATTGCCGGTATGGCACTGGCCGTGGTGGCGACACTGATTGGCCCAGGCTCCGGCCTTTGGCTTCTGTCTGTTGCTCTGATCGCCGCAGGCGGCATCATCGGCTACTACGTCGCTCAGCGCGTCCAGATGACTGAGATGCCTCAGCTTGTTGCAGCAATGCACTCGCTGGTGGGTCTTGCAGCCGTCTTTGTCGGCTTCAACGCCTATATCGAACTCGTGCGCGTCAACGGCATGAGCGAAGAAGAACGCCATGCGCTGGAAGGCTTTGCCGCGATCCTCGCGCACAAAACGCCGATTGAACAGTCAATCCTGCGCGTTGAGGTTTTCCTGGGTGTCTTCATCGGTGCGGTGACCTTCACAGGTTCAGTCATTGCCTTCGGTAAGCTGGCAGGAAAAGTCACATCGAAAGCTGAAAAACTTCCCGGCGGCCATATGCTGAATGCGAGCGCGGCTGCTCTCAGCTTCATTCTGCTCATCCTGTTCCTGAACGGTGCCGGCATCTGGACGCTAATCCTGATGACTTTGCTTGCATTCTTCATCGGATATCACCTCATCATGGGCATCGGCGGTGCCGATATGCCGGTGGTGGTGTCGATGCTGAACTCCTATTCAGGCTGGGCAGCTGCCGCCATCGGCTTCTCACTCGGCAACGATCTGCTGATCGTCGTTGGCGCTCTTGTGGGCTCCTCCGGCGCGATCCTTTCCTACATCATGTGCAAGGCAATGAACCGCTCTTTCATCTCCGTGATCCTTGGCGGCTTCGGCAACACGACCGGTCCTGCCATGGAAGTCGAAGGCGAGCAGATCGCCATCGATTCCGACGGTGTTGTTGCAGCGCTCGACGATGCCGACAGCGTCATCATCGTCCCGGGCTACGGCATGGCGGTTGCCCAGGCACAGCAGTCGGTCAGCGAGTTGACCAAACGGCTGCGTGGCAAAGGCAAAGACGTTCGATTTGCAATCCACCCGGTTGCCGGCCGCCTTCCCGGCCACATGAACGTACTCCTGGCAGAAGCCAAGGTACCTTATGACATTGTGCTGGAAATGGACGAAATAAACGAAGACTTCCCATCGACGGACGTGGTCATCGTTATCGGGTCCAACGATATCGTCAATCCGGCGGCACAGGACGATCCGAACTCACCAATCGCAGGCATGCCGGTGCTGGAAGTCTGGAAAGCCAAACAGGTCTTCGTTTCCAAACGCGGCCAGGGCACCGGATATTCCGGCATCGAAAACCCGCTTTTCTTCAAAGACAATACGCGGATGTATTACGGCGATGCGAAGGCCAGCCTCGACAAGCTGCTGACGCAGATCGGTTAAGATCATCAAGACAGACAACCCCGGCCGCGGGCCGGGGTTGATCGTTTCAAGGCTACGAAAGTGAGCTGTAGCCAGGCGTTCTATTGCCGGGTGTACGACACTCCGTTCTGACCACTGCTATTGGTCCACGTGAAGGAATTCGGGCCGGTCACGAAGATCCTGTGTCCGGAAGCAGAGTTGTACTGACTGGCACCACTGCGGATATAGCGGGAGGTCTTGCCTTCCACATCACCACCAGCCATCCGCGTGATCACGATCTCATTTGCAGAAGCGTTGACGCGTTCGATCATCGGACGTCCGTCTTTCCACACGCCGAAATATAGCCCGCTCTGCAAGGCAGGAGCATATTGGGCAAACATCAAGTCCCCTCTTGGACCCGTGTGCCCTGTGCAAATCATCTGGCTGCCATGGGCCGCGCAGAACTGAGCAGGGGCCGCCGTCGCAATCGCCGGCAGTCCAACGACAACTCCAAGAAGGCATAGTGCGGCCAACGCGGCGCTGAGCATTTGTCTGCGTCCTGCAACCAGGGACGTTCTTTCACAAAGGATTTTCAAATAAAGGTTTGGCATCTTCTCAATCTCTCTCTTTTCAGCAATACACGAGCCTGCTTCAGCTCGAAGCGCGGTGAGCGCCATGAAAAAGAGGTAAGATCCGTTCCCCCAAGCCCCCATGAGGTAAATCCCCCAATGTGTTCAGCAGTGGTGAGCGGTGATGCCGATCCGATTTCCAGACAGCAGGAAGCCGCCCACGAGGGGCGGCTTCTTTTTTGGACGGGTCTGCTGCGCAGTTAGCCGTATTTCTTGATTTCACCGGATTTCAGACGGCTCAGGTAGCTGTTGACCTCCCGCTTGACGATCGGCATCAGCGCATAAAGTGCGATGATGTTGACAACAGCCATTGCGAAGATCGCCGCGTCTGAGAAGTCGATCACCGGACCAAGGCTCGCTGCCGCTCCGATAACAACGAAGATGCAGAAGATAACCTTGAACACAAGCTCCTTGGTCTTGCCTTCACCGAACAGGAAGGTCCAAGCCTTCAGGCCGTAGTAGGACCAGCTGATCATCGTCGAGAAGGCAAACAGGACAACTGCAATTGCGAGGATGTACTGGAACCAGCCGAATGAAGATGAGAAGGCCGCCGATGTCAGAGCAACACCTGAGTTGCCATCAACAGTCTGAATAGCGGTTCCGCCTTCATTGAGGAGGTAGAGACCCGTTTGCGGATCGGAAACCAGCTGACCGGTGATGATGATCACGAGGGCTGTCATCGTACAAATCACGACGGTATCGATGAAAGGCTCCAGAAGCGATACGAAACCTTCGGTGATAGGTTCCTTTGTTCTCACGGCCGAGTGTGCAATCGCCGCGGAGCCGACACCGGCTTCGTTGGAGAATGCCGCCCGTTTGAAGCCCTGAATAAGCGCTCCGACAAAGCCGCCGGCAACACCAAGACCTGTGAACGCCCCTTCAAAGATCTGCCCAAATGCCCAACCGATCTTATCGGCATTCATCAGAATGATAACCAATGCGGTGATGACATAAAGAACGCCCATGAACGGCACGACTTTTTCCGTTACCGAGGCAATGGATTTCAGACCGCCAACGATGACCGCAAAGACGATCGCTGCAAACACCAGACCAGTGATCCAGCCCGGATAGTCGCCAACGACATTTGCGATCTGGGCATGAGCCTGGTTGGCCTGGAACATATTTCCGCCGCCCAGCGAACCGAGAATGCAGAATATCGCGAACAGGATAGCCAGAATTTTGCCTGCAGGCAGGCCACGTTCCTCAAAACCCTTGGTCATGTAGTACATCGGGCCACCGGAAACGGTGCCGTCGGAATACTCATTCCGGTATTTGACGCCGAGCGTACACTCGGTGAATTTGGAGGCCATTCCCATAAGGCCTGCAAGGATCATCCAGAAAGTCGCCCCAGGTCCACCGATGCCAACGGCAACAGCAACGCCAGCGATGTTTCCTAGCCCAACCGTGCCGGAAAGCGCTGTTGCAAGCGCCTGAAAGTGACTTACCTCACCCGCATCATTCGGGTCGGAGTAATCGCCTTTGACCAAAGCTATTGAATGCGGGAAAGCCCGGAACTGAATGAAGCCGAAATAGATTGTAAAGATGGTCGCGGCAATCACCAGCCAGGCGACGATCCAGGGAAAGGACGTTCCCGGAAAGGGGCTGAAGATGAAGCTGACGAACCAGCCGGTGGAACTTGCAAAAATTGAATTGATCTGTTCGTCAATCGATTGAGCCATCGCCGGTGCGGATACGCAGAGCGAGGCGAATGCGGCCAGAACCGCAGCGCTGATGTTTTTCATATGTGTTTCGCCTTCCAAGATTTACGGAACGATGGTGACCGGGACAGGCGCTGCCTGTGCCAGACTTCCGGCAACGGACCCGAAGATGCGGGACGATAATTTGGAGTGGCCAGTACGGCCGATCACGAGGTGATCCACTCCATCTTCTTCCGCAATCTTGATGAGCGTTTCTGCGATGTGGCCGTAGCGCAGCTCAGAGACAACCTCGAGCCCGGTACCAGCCAGCTTGGTCAGAACGGGTTCCAGAACGGCCGTTTGCGCTCGCTCCAGTTCCTCGGTCCGCCTCGC
Organism: Labrenzia sp. THAF82; assembly: GCF_009363435.1. Classification (GTDB taxonomy): domain Bacteria; phylum Pseudomonadota; class Alphaproteobacteria; order Rhizobiales; family Stappiaceae; genus Roseibium; species Roseibium porphyridii. The sequence continues at coordinate 4,449,572 of NZ_CP045354.1, forward strand.
GTGCCGTTCTTCAATTTCCGTAGGTGTCAGGAAAGTATAAGGCGACCACTCGAGCACATGGGCAACCACGAGCCCCGCCCCCCCCGCCTTTGCCAAACCAACCGCGAACTCCACTGCGTTCATGGCGTTTTCGCTGCCGTCATATCCGACGACGATCCTCTTAGACATGATTATTTTCCCCTGTCGTGCGGCGTTTTGCCGTAGTTAAATTTAGCCAGCACGCAATCATAAAAGTTCTCGAATTTCGGCGAAATTAGGATATTTTATGAATAATTATCGAAATTAGCCGGAGTTTTCGGAATTTTTCTCATGGATGCGATTGATCAGAAAATTCTTACAGCCTTGCAAATTGACAGCCGCATCTCCATGGCCAAGCTTTCTGAACAGGTTGGGCTGTCCCTTTCGGCCTGTCACCGACGGGTCAAACTGCTGGAAGCAAATGGCGTGATTTCTGGCTATACGGTGCGGCTGGAGCGAAGTGCCCTGGATCTGGAGATCCAGGTCTTCATTGAAGTCAAACTGACCAGCGCGCGCACCGACGACATTACCGCCTTCGAAAGCGCGATCGCGAAAATGCCTGAAATACTGGAATGTCACCTGATATCGGGTGAGTTCGACTATCTCATTCGACTTGTTGCGAAAAACACGGCCGCTTACGAGAAGCTCTACCGAAACAGGCTCTCGCAAATCCCGTCAGTGTCGCAAATGAAGACACTGCTCAGTCTCAGCACGGTGAAAGAGTTTCGCGGCCTCTATCTGGAGCCGTAAAAAAGCAACGTCTGCCCAGCGCTCCGCTTCAGAGCGATTGCGGGTATGCCAACGCTTGACGCGCTGCAGTCTGTCTTAAGACGACCGGGTCAGATTGCCGGGCCGGGTGTCAGGCCGCTTACCTTCTCGACAATCGAGACGGCGTCGATGCCAAAGTGACGATAGAGATCCGAGATCGTTCCGGTTTGACCGAAATGCTCCACTCCGAGCGGGATCGTCTGATGCCCGATTACGCCACCAAGCCAGGCAAGCGTCGCCGGATGTCCGTCGATAACAGTGATCAGCCGACAATGGGACGGCAATTCGCCCATGAGCTTTTCAATATGCGATCTTGCACCGGAATTGCCGCGAGACCGAGCTCGCTGCGCAGCAGTCCATCCCGCATTCAAACGATCCGCGGACGTAACACTCAAAACACCGACATCGCGCCGGTTTCCAGCAAGCAGCCCAGCTGCCTTGATGGCCTCGGGGGCAACAACGCCCTGGTAGGCGATCACCACTTCGCAGTTCGGCCCTGGCTTGCGCAACCAGTATGCGCCATCGATCGCACCTTGCCTGAATTCGTCATCTGCCCGGTTGACCGGTTGCTCAATCGGATTGGTAGAGAGCCTCAGATAGACCGAGCCACCGGTTTCGTCGCGAAGCCAAGTGCGCTCGTCCGGATCCCCTTCCCCATCCCGCTGCATGTAGTCGAAAGACCATTCCATGATAACGGCCAGTTCGTCAGCAAAGGCCGGCTCGAAAGCTGCTATTCCATCCTGGCTCATACCGATCAGCGGTGTTCCGATTGATTGATGTGCGCCCCCTTCCGGAGCCAGCGTAACCCCGGACGGCGTGCCGACAATCATGAAGCGGGCATCCTGGTAGCAGGCGTAGTTGAGCGCATCGAGTCCTCTGCAAACAAATGGATCATAGACAGTCCCAATCGGGATCAATCGCTCGCCAAAGAGCGAATGCGACAAACCAGCTGCGCCAAGCAGCAAGAACAGGTTCATCTCGGCAATGCCAAGTTCGATATGCTGACCTTCCGGCGTAAACTCCCATTTGGCAGTCGATGGAATCCGGTTCTCGATAAAGGCGTCGGCCATGGCGGTGCGAGCAAAGAGTTTGCGACGGTTTACCCAAGGCCCGAGATTGGTGGTGCCCGTCACGTCCGGAGACGTGGTTACAATCCGCCGTGCCAGTTCGCTGTCACCTTTCGACAGATCATCGAGCACTTTGCCAAAAGCCATCTGGGACGAGATTTCCCGGTCTGAATTGAGTTCAATTGACGGCACATCGACCCTGTCAGCGGTGAAACGCCTAGACCCTTTGGCAAAGAACGGGACCTGTTTCAAAAACGCCTGGAGTGCAGCGACATCTTCAACCCCAGCAAAGCGCTCCCATTCTTCTCCTTCACTGACACCCATATGATCCTGCCATGCAGACATTTGGGTCTTGTTCATCAAGCCGCCATGGTTGTCCTTGTGGCCCGCAATCGGTGTGCCCCAGCCTTTGATCGTATAGGCGAGAAAACATGTCGGACGGTCGTGATCGATTGCATCAAAAGCGGCCGCCATTGTCTCGGTGCAGTTGCCACCGAGATTTTCCATCAAAGCGGCAAGCCCGTCATCGGAACGTCTGTCGATGAGAGCGCTCACATCGCCCTGGTCGCCAAGGTCATCCATGAGCCGCTTGCGCCAGACAGCGCCCCCCATGAAAGTCAACGCCGCATAGTCCTGGTTGGAACAGGCATCTATCCATTGCTTCAGCTTGGCACCGCCCGGCTCACTGAATGCTGCCTGCTGCAGAGCTCCGTATTTGACGCGGACGACATCCCAGCCAAAGGCGTCGAAGATCTTCTCGACCCTGTCAAACAATCCCTCCCGGACGATTCCGTCCAACGACTGCCGATTGTAGTCAATGATCCACCAGCAATTTCTGAGATCGTTTTTCCAGCCTTCCTGAAGTGCCTCGTAGACATTGCCTTCGTCCAGCTCGGCATCGCCGACCAATGCCACCATGCGCCCCAAGGTCCGATCCTTTGACCAACCCTTCGCATCTACAAAATCTTGAACAAGGGAGGCAAACGACGTGATCGCGACGCCCAAACCGACGGAACCGGTTGAGAAGTCGACATCATCGATGTCCTTCGTGCGGGACGGATAGGACTGGACACCATGGAACCCCCGGAAATTCTTCATTTTTTCCAGATCTTGATTGCCCATGAGATACTGGATCGCATGAAAAACCGGTGAAGCATGCGGTTTGACAGCAATCCGATCTTCAGGACGTAGTGCTGAAAAGTATAGCGCCGTCATGATCGATACCATCGACGCCGAACTTGCCTGATGCCCGCCAACCTTGATCCCGTCAGCCTTTGGTCGAACATGATTGGCGTTGTGGATCATCCAGTGCGACAGCCACAGTAGCCGCTGCTCGATCGTCTTGAGATGTTCCGTCTTCGTTTTCATGCCGGTTCCGTCCATTTCTCGTTTGACGACCAACCTAACGGTCGGTTCGAGCTGGTTTCTTGCTTTTTCGTAGTCACAGAGGTTAGAAAATAGACACTTTCGCTAGAAAAATTGGAAACTATAGTGACTTCCGTCAACCTTGATCAGTTTGATATCCAGATCCTGCGCGAATTACGCGCGAATGGGCGTATTTCCATACAAGATCTGTCAGAGAAAATCGGTCTTAGCCCAACACCGGTCGCGCGCAGGCTGCGGCATCTGGAAGAAAACGGTGTTGTCACCGGATATTGCGCCCTGATCGACGAAATGAAATTGGGCTACGAAGTATCGGTGTTCGTTTCAGTCCAGCTGGACAAACAGGTCGATGTCAGCCTTGAGCGTTTCGAGACTGCGATCCAGGGTTTTCCCGAAGTAGTTGATTGCTGGCTGATGACTGGCAATCGCGACTACCTTCTGCGCGTCGCGACCACCGGTCTGGCCAGTTTCGAGACCTTCCTGACAGGCAAACTCACCCGTGTGCCAGGCGTGGCGAACATTGAAAGCTCCATCCCGCTTCGCCGGGTGAAGTCCGCTGTTGCCCGCACACCTTGACCCTCAGGCTGCTTCAGCCACGGTTTCGCTCGGCAGCGCCTGCCGTAAGTCTTCCAGAATGTCGTCAACCTCTTCCAATCCAACCGAAAGACGAACCAGTCCATCGCTGATGCCATGCGCAGCGCGTTCTTCAGGTGTGTAAGTCGAGTGGGTCATGGACGCCGGATGCTGGATCAGTGTTTCTGCATCCCCGAGCGACACCGCCCGCTGGATCATCTTCAGAGCATTCATCATGTTGGTACCGGCATTCAATCCTCCGGTCAGTTCGAAAGCGATCATGCCACCGGGCTGCCGCATCTGGGTCTGTGCAAGATCATGCTGCTCAAAACTCTCAAGCCCCGGGTAAAAAACCTTGGACACTGCGGCCTGCGCCTCCAGCCAACGGGCCACTTTCATCGCCGATGAGGAGTGCCGGTCCATGCGCAATGCAAGCGTCTTCAGGCCTCGCAAGACAAGCAGAGCGCTGAATGGTGCCATGACAGCACCCGTCATATCTTTCATACCGACAAGACGGATCTCCTGGATTTGCTCCTGCGAGCCGACCACGAGACCGGCAACAACGTCTCCATGACCTCCCAGGTACTTGGTGGCCGAGTGCAGAACAATGTCGGCGCCCAGTTCAATGGGCCGCGTCAGGTAAGGGGTTGCGTAGGTGTTGTCGACAATCACGGTCGCGCTTGCCTCATGGGCAATATCGGAAATCTTCTCGATGTCGACGAGACGCATATTTGGGTTTGCCGGTGTTTCAAAATAGACGATCCGCGTCTTGTTCGAGATCGCAGCTCGCAGTTTCTCCGGATCGGTCATGTCGACGTGCGAGATCTTGATGCCGAACCGGGTCAAACCGTGGCGCATGAATGCAAATGTGCAGCCGTAAAGCGTCTCATCCACGATGATTTCATCGCCAGGCGAAACAAGTGTCCAAAGGGTTGCTGTGATCGCCCCCATGCCGGAAGACAGTGCCAAACCGGCTTCCGCACCCTCAAGATCGGCAATCCGACGCTCAAGAAGATCAAGGGTTGGATTTGAGATACGGCTATAGATATGACCGGGCCGCTCGCCTGCAAACATTTCGCCGCCAGCTTCTGCGGTCTCAAAGACAAATGTGGAGCTCAAGTGAAGCGGTGGCGTGAGCGATCCTTCGTTGTCCGAAGGCCGGTAAGCGTGGTGGATCGCTCTGCTGGCAAAACCCTTATACATGCTCATATCATTCTCCCGAGTTGCTTTTCAGCAGCTTAGGAAAGATGGGCGGGCATTTGATTTCAAAATATGCTAACTTTGAACGTCATATTAGCATAATCTGCCAGAGACGATGCCCATGGACGCAAAAGACCGTCAAATTATTCGAGCGCTGCAAGGTGACGGGCGCATGACCAACCAGGACCTCGCGGACACCGTCAATCTTTCGCCGTCCCCTTGCCTGCGCCGCCTTCGCAATTTGGAAAACTCAGGCGCGATCCGCGGTTTCATGGCCGACGTGGATGCATCTGCATACGGATTGCCGATTACCGTCTTTGTCCGCATACGGCTGGAGCGTCACAACGAAGAAGACGTTCAGCGTTTCGAGCGGCACGTTCAAACAATCCATGAGATTCTGGAGTGCCATGTCCTGACCGGAGCTATGGATTATCAGTTGCGTGTGGTGGTCTCCGACCTGGAGGCCTATGAAACCTTCATTCGAACACGCATCCACCCAATCGGAGGCATTGCCTCGATCGACACAAGTTTCGTCTATGGAACGGTGAAAAAAACCGCCGTCTTTCCGCAACTGGATTAACGCAAAGACCGCCCGTCTTCCGCGAATAGGTGAACTTTCTGCGGATCGATGAAAAGGCCTATCGGGTCGCCGGTATTGACAGGCACATGTCCATGTTCGCGCACAAGAAACGCTCCGATCCCGTCGACCTGGACATGGATATTCGTGTCTGAGCCGAGATGCTCAACCAGTTCGGCTTTTCCGCTGAATTGAGCGGCTTCCGATCCTGCCACGTGAATGTGCTCCGGGCGTATTCCAAGTTCACTCACGCCAGAAGAAGGCACCTCCCCTTCAACCTGGATTCTGGTGCCGCTGGAAAGTGCAATGCTGTCGCCCTTGGCTTCGGCCCGATGCACATTCATGGTCGGTGACCCGATGAATTGTGCAACAAACTTGTTGGCAGGTCTCTCATAAAGGTCGAGTGGTGTTCCGACTTGCTGGATGTCGCCCGCATTCAGAACAACAATCCTGTCCGCAAGTGTCAGTGCCTCTACCTGGTCGTGCGTTACATAGATCATCGTGGCTTCAAGGCGTTGGTGAAGGCGTGCAATTTCAAGACGCATCTCGACACGCAAGGCCGCATCCAGATTTGACAAGGGTTCATCGAAGAGAAAGGCGCTTGGGTCTCGAACGATTGCGCGGCCCATTGCTACGCGCTGACGCTGGCCGCCCGAAAGCTGTTTTGGCAAGCGTTCCTTCAGGCCAGTGAGACCCAGTGTCTTCGCCGCGCCCTGAACCTTGGACCGACGCTCTTCCGCGGCGGCTTTCCGGATTTCAAGGGAAAAGCCCATGTTTCGTGAAACGTCCATATGTGGATAGAGCGCATAAGATTGGAACACCATGGCCATGTCGCGGTCGCGGGGTGGAACCTCGTTCATGCGCCTGCCATCGATGGTGAATTCGCCACCCGTGATCGGTTCCAGGCCGGCGATCATCCGCAGCAAAGTGGACTTGCCACAGCCGGACGGGCCGACCAGCACAATAAACTCGCCGTCTTCAATCGTCAGGTTAATGTCGCGCAGGACTTCAACAGATCCGTAGGATTTGGCGATGTTTTGCAGTTCAATGCGGGCCATTTTGGGCTCCTATCCTTTTACGGCACCAGAGGTGAGCCCCTGGACCAGATAGCGCTGAATGAAGATGAAGAAGAGGCAGGATGGCACAAGCGCCAAGACACCGGCGGCCATCATCTGCCCCCAGTCGACCGAGAACTTTGAGACGAACGTCAAAAGCCCGACAGGGAATGTCATCGTATCGTTGGAATTGATCAACATCAGCGCAAAGAGCAATTCGCTCCATGCCGCAGTGAAGATGAAGCCAAGTGTTGCTCCCAATCCCGGCAGCGTCAGAGGCAGAATGATCTTGCGCAGCGCTTCAAACCTCGTGCAGCCGTCGATCATTCCGGCCTCCTCCAAGTCCTTCGGAATGCCGTCGAAGAAGGACTGCATCAGGAATGTGGCGAAGGGCACATTGAAGGCGGTATAGACGATGATCAGGCTTGTCAGTGAGTTCAGCAATCCGACTGCAGCCACGATCTTGTAGATTGGGGCAATGATCATCAGAAGCGGAAACATCTGGGTGATCAGCATAAGCGCAATGACCAGGCGCTTGCCACGGAAGTCAAAGCGAGAAAAGGCATAGCCTGCCGCGGCTGCCACACATGTGGTTATGGCCGCTGTACCCAGGGACACGATCAGGCTGTTCTTGAAATAGGACAAGAAGTCGGTGGCGATCAGGACAGTTCTGAAATTCTCGAACGTGAAACTGCTGGGAACCATCGCAGTTCCCTCCGAGAAGATCAGTTTGTCCGGTGTCACCGCGATTTTTGCCAGCCAGTAAAGCGGGAAAAGGGCAAAGGTCAGATAAAAGGCCAGAGCCAGATATTTCCCGGTCACGGCCAAGGGTGAGGACTTGCGAAGCGCACTCATAACAAACCTCAGATCTTGACCAGTCTGCGGCGCAGAACAAGCAGGATGACAGCGTAGATCAACAGAAGAGCCAGCAAAGCAACAGCAATAGCCGACGCGTATCCGAAATCGAGCTTTCGGAAAGCCGTTGTGAAGATGTATGTCGATAGGATCTGCGTGGAGTTGGCAGGACCTCCACCGGTCATGACAAAAATGAGATCAGCGAAATTCGCGATCCAGATCGTTCTCAGCATGACGGTGATGGCAATCATAGGCGCCAGGAATGGCAAGGTGATCTTGGTAAAACTTTGCCAGGCTGTCGCGCCGTCAATTTCAGCTGCCTCATAGAGTTCGCCGGGGATCGACTGCAACGCAGCCAAAAGCGTGATGGCAAAAAACGGAACCCCGAACCAGACATTCGCAGTGATCGGGCCCCACATTGCAAGGTCGGGATCACCTAGGATGTTGAAAGGCTCAGACAAGATGCCGAGCGCGGCCAGCCAGTGCGGCAACGGGCCAATCGTCGGATTGAACAGCCAGGCCCAGGTCAGGGCCGAGAGAAAAGTCGGCACTGCCCACGGCAGAAATACGAGCGCCTGAACCAGGCGTTTGCCGTAGAAACGGGTATTTAGGAGAAGTGCCAGCCCCAAACCCAGAAAGAACTGAAAGAAGATCGACCCAAGGGTCCACCAGAAGGTGTTCTTCAGCGCCAGCCAGAATTTCCTGTCCGACCAAAGCGCCTGAAAATTTTCCGTTCCGACCCAGCCTGTTTCGAACGGGCGCAGCAGCGATACGGATTGAAAGGCATAAGACACTCCGATAACCAATGGCACCAGCATCACCAGTGCAATTAGCACAAATGCCGGCGCAATATAGAGATACGGTTCGACCAGGTATCGGAAATAGAAAGAAGGCCGCGCCCGGGGTTTCCCGGGCGCAGGTGTTGCAGTCGACATCATTGTGCAGCTTTCCAGCGGGCATATTCTTCGGTCAGAAATTCAGCCCATTTGTCAGCGACTTCCTGAGCGCTGATTTGACCTAACAAAGCCTCCTGACTGCTTTCCAAGGCGATGGAATCTGCAAAATATCCGAACTGTTCCAGGTAGGTCGGCATAACCGTTGGAACATACTGGTCTCCGTTCAGGGTATCGAACCAGCCCTTGAACTGTTCGGTCTTGAAATATGGATCTTGCTCAGCGCCCTCATGGATCGGGATAACGCCCACACGCTTTGCCCATTCCTTGTTGGCCTCCGGGCTTGCCAGATGCGCAATCAACTTCCAGGAAAGATCCTCATTAGACGTTGTGTCGAACATTGCCCAACCGGCGAAACCGATTGTCGGGAAAGCTTTACCTGCCGGCCCGACCGGCATGGGAACAACAGCAAAATCGTCGGCCTCCATGCGCTCGGCCACTGCAATCAGGGCATCAGGGTCCTGATCAAGAAATGCGCAAGTTCCCGAATAGAAACCGGCCACAATCTCATTAAACCCCCAACTTACGGAATCCTTCGGTGCATATCCGTTCTGGTAGAGATCAATCAGGAATTGGATCCCTTCCACCGAACCCGGCTGGTTGAGCGTGCTCTTGCCGTTTTCGTCAAAGAAGGTGTTATTGCCGTTCATGGTGGCGGCCATCATGATCCAGCCATTCAGGCCACCCGGCCCGCCACGAAGACAATAACCATACTTGCCATCAAGCTCGGACACCGCCTTGGCCGCGGCCATGAAATCGGCCATGGTCTTCGGCGCTTCGCCCACACCCGCCTCTTCCAACAGTTTTTTGTTGTAGAACAAGGCGCGGAGGTAGAACCCGTAGGGGATCATTCGCACGGTTTTGCCGTCTGTCTGCCGCCCCATGTCGATTGTCTTTTGGGTCAGCGTTTCACCGTGTTCCCAGTCAGCAATCCGGCTGTTCAGATCAACCAGCTTGTCCTTGTAGATACCGGCCCAACGATCCGGCATTTCGACCACGTCAGGAATGTCTCCCCCTGCAACCATGGTCGCAAACTTTTCGAAGGCCTGCCCCCATGGCAACGACACGATTTCCACTTCAGTTCCAGGATTGGCGGCTTCGAATGCCTCAACCTGTTGCTGCAGGACCTTGGTTCGCTCCGGACTGGTGATCACTTCCACCAGTTTCAGGCTTTCCGCGCTCGCCGCTGAACTCGCCATTATGGCAAGTGCGCTAATAGCTCCTATCAATCCCCTCATGATCAACTCCACTGTTTCGGGTTTCGTTTTTGGATACGCCGCTTATCGGTGGGCGCTTGTGCTCAGGGCCGCTTCGAAGTCAGCCCAAAGATCATCGGGGTCTTCCAACCCCAGGCTCAGACGAACAATCCGGTCGGAGACGCCAAAGCGTTGCATTGAATTTTGTTCGCCCGCCTGTTCGAGGGCGATTTTTGTCGGCAGGACCAAGCTCTCAAACCCGCCCCAGCTCACGCCAAGACGAAACAGGTTCAAGGTGTCTGCGAATGCGGGAATGTCCACGGCACCATCGAGTTCCACCGACATCAGGCCAGAGCGACCGGTCAGTCCTGGAACAACATTCGGGCCGGGCGAAAGCACTCTTTTCACAAGCGGGTGCGCAGACAGCTTGTCAACGAATTGATTTGCGGTGGCCTGGTGTTGATGCATCCGCGCTGTCAGCGTTCTTAGTCCGCGCGTGAGCAAGAAGGCCTCAAATGGCGCCAGTTTGCCACCCAACAGCGCGAGCGACAGCTCACGGATCTGGTCAATCAGGTCCTGCCTTGCAACCACGACACCCGCGACCGTATCTGAGTGGCCTGAAAGATATTTCGAAGCGGAGTGCAATACGATGTCGATGCCGAGCGTCAACGGCTGCTGGAAAAGCGGTGTTGCCCAGGAATTATCGATCATCGTGAGCGTTTGATGACGTTTGGCATGGGCAGCGACGGCCGGAAGATCCATTGCCTCAAAAACAACTGTGTTCGGGCTTTCCAGATAGGCAAGACGCGCACCTGCAAGCAGATTTTCATCCGTCTCGAATGCCTCTACAGAATGATAGGTCACCTCAACGCCGAACGGGCGGAGCAGCTTTTCGAAGAACCGGTAAGCATCCGGATAGACATGCTCAACACAGGCGATCCGGTCGCCGGGCTTCACAAATGCGATGACGGCAGAAGAAATCGCAGCCATACCGGAAGCAAAGGCAACCGCTGCCTCCCCTTCTTCTGCCTTGGCGATCAGGTTTTCGAATGCAGAGACCGTGGGGTTCTGGACACGGGTGTAAAGCGGATCATCGGACCGCCCCGCCATCCGCTCCGCGAAAGCATGGTAGTTGTCAAATGTGAATAGTGATGTCTGCATGATTGGCGGCGTTACAGCCCCACCAAAATCGGTTGCAGCGGCAGCAAGTAGCGTCTGAATGGAATAATTTCCGGGCACAGAGTCAGCCATCGTGTTCCTCGGAAAAATTCTGAGTTGCAGTACACACCATATCGATGATGGTCGCCGTCAGTTCTGCCGCCCTATCCTCATCTCCGGCAATGATCGCGTCGGCAAGCGGACGGTGAAGTGGAATGGTCTCCTGGCCCAGATGAGGCGTCCCAAATGGCGTTTCGTAGATGTCGTGAAAGGCTTTCTGGATCTGCTCGATAAACTGCTTGAAGAGCGGATTTCCAGTCGCCTCGTGAATCGCATTGTGAAAACGGCTGTCGGCGGGCCGCCAGTCTTCGCCGACTTCGTAAATTGCCATCAGCTCCGCTGCCCGCGCGCTGATGATCCGGCGCTGCTCGGGCGTTGCAAGCCGGGTAGCGATTCTCACAGCCTCTATCTCGAGTGGACGACGCACCTGCTGCATTCGCAAGAGGCTTTCGGCTTCGTGCTTGATCGTCAGGGCAACCCGTAGCGTGTTTCTGGATATCTCGGAGATCAGGCGGGTGCCGGCCCCTTTGTTCCGGCTGACGACCCCCATGCTTTCCCAGGTTTTCAAGGTTTCGCGGATGGTCGAGCGACCAAAACCAAGTCTTCGAACCAACTCAAGCTCGGGCGGCAGCCTGTCTCCAACCCGCAGCCCTTCGTCTTCGATCAATCTGATGAGAGCTCTGGGCACGTCACGAGGACCGTCTTCGCGGTCTGCGTCGATATCAGCGTGCACTTTCTTTGGGTCTGCCGACATGAGTCGATGCTGCCTTTTCTCGTTCATTGATAAGCAACGCAACTTTGTCAGACATAATACGAACTATGTCTGACATTGCAAATTCTTTGTCTGACATAGTTTAAATTTTGTCGGACAAAGAATTCTTGCCTAGCGAATGAACGGCAGAAAACCGGCCTTTTGCCATCAAAATGGCTGACGTAACAACAAGTCGGGTATTGATGAAACACAATGAAGCTTGCGCAGAATCGTTCATCGCCGGACCAAATGGCACCAGCGCATTAATGCGCAGACTCGATTGGATCAAAGTGTTGGTGGAAGACCTGAGGCCAGGTACAGGACCGTCAAATCAGATACAGCGCCCCCCATCGACCTCCATAGCGACACCCGTAACCATGCCGGCCTCATCCGAACATAGGAAACACGCAGCGTTGCCCATGTCCTCCGGCGTCGAGAAGCGGCCAATTGGAATGGTCGACAGGAACTTGGCGCGAATTTCAGGGGTGTCCTCGCCCATGAAACTTTTCAGGAGCGGTGTTTCCCCGGCAACCGGACAAATCGCGTTGACCCTCACCCCGGCGGGAGCCAGTTCCACGGCCATTGTCTTGGTTGCTGTAATCATCCAGCCCTTGGAGGCATTGTACCAATTGAGCTTCGGGCGCGGGCTCAAACCCGCGGTCGAAGCCACATTCAAGATAGCGCCCTTACCGGCTGCGGTCATGACGGGAACCAGGTGCCGGGCTGTCAGATAAACCGACTTGCAATTGACGGCCAACACCTTGTCAAACTCGTCCTCCGTCACATCCTGCATTGGCTTTGGAAGATGGGTAATGCCAGCATTGTTGACCAGGATATCGACCCGCCCGAGGTTGGCCAGCGCGGTTTCGGCAAGCGATTGAACGCTTTCGTTGCTCGCGACATCGACCTTGACTGCCTGACCACCGGTTTCTTTTGCGACATCCTGCGCGAGATCCAAGTTCAGATCTGCAATCAGAACACTGGCACCTTCGGCCGCAAATTTACGCACAATTCCGGCTCCAAAGCCTGAGGCACCGCCCGTTACGATTGCCGTTTTTCCCTGAAGTCTCATATGCGCGTTTCCTTCAAATTCGATGTCTGGCCTGGCATGGCTCAGCCATGGTAGGCAGCGACGGTTTTGAGCGACGTGAAGCCATAAAGGGCTTCAAATCCCTTTTCCCGGCCATGGCCGGACTTGCCCATTCCCCCGAACGGAAGTTCAACACCTCCACCCGCTCCGTAGTTGTTGATGAACACCTGGCCTGTCCGAATTTTCTTAGCCATGCGCATCTGTCGCGCACCGTCGCGTGTCCAGACACTGGCGACCAGGCCGTAGTCAGTGCCGTTGGCAATCGCAGTCGCTTCATCTTCGGTGTCGAAGGGAATGATCACCTGGACAGGACCAAAGATTTCGTCCCGTGCCAAGACGTGAGAGGGATCGACCCCTGCAAAGAGCGTCGGCTTGACGTAATTGCCCTCTCCAGGTGCGTCCAGAAACCGTCCCTCTGCGACCTTCTCCAGATCGGCACCACGATCCAGGAAACTTGAGACGATGCCCTGTTGTTTTGCTGAAATGAGAGGACCGACATCAAGGTCCGCCAATGCCGGTCCCACTTTCAAGGCACGGTACTTTTCAGCCATGCGCTCAGCGACTTCAGCCAAACGGGATCTTTGCACCAGGATGCGCGACGATGCTGAACAGGTCTGTCCGGCGTTCTGGATCCCCGCATTCACAAGAAATGGCAGGGCAGCCTCAAGATCCCCGTCTTCGAAGAAGATCTGGGGCGACTTGCCGCCAAGCTCCAACGTCACGGGAACGACATTTCTTGCGGCAGCCATCTGGACTTGAACACCCGTTGCCACGGATCCTGTAAAACTGATGTGCTGAACATTCGGGTGGGCTGTGAGCGCAGCTCCGGCCTCAGACCCAAGACCTGGCACCACATTCAACGCCCCCTCCGGAAGACCAGCTTCCCTTGCAAGATCGGCAAAAGCCAGCGCAGTGAGACAGGCATCCTCCGCCGGTTTCAGGACGCAGGCATTTCCAACTGCCAGGGCTGCGCCAACCGACCGTCCTATGATCTGCATGGGATAATTCCACGGCACGATGTGGCCCGTAACCCCAAAAGGCTCACGCAAGGTGTAGACTGTATAACCATCCAGATAGGGGATGGTCTCGCCGTGGAGCTTGTCGGCGGCGCCGCCGTAAAACTCAAGATAGCGGACGAGAGCGACCGCATCATTGCGCGCCTGTTTGAGCGGTTTGCCGACGTCCAGTGCCTCGATGCGAGCCAGATCCTCGATGCGATCCTCTACCAGTTTGCCGAGGCGAAACAGAAACCGGCCACGTTCGGCAGCCGTTGTTCTTCCCCAATCGCCTTTGCGCGCTTCATGAGCTGCCGCAACTGCTGCATCGATGTCAGAAGCCCTTCCTCGAGCGATCGCCCCTATCCGTTCACCATTTGACGGGTTCATGAGCGGGAGGCTGTCGCCACTCGCACAGGAGATCCATTTTCCGGCGATCAAGCACTTTTCAGGGTCAAACCAGAGATTCAGGTTTTCAGTCATCATTCCTCCTCACACGGCACCGACCGGCAGAACCGGCGCCGCGGCGACAAGCTGTTTCGTATAGTCGTGACTTGGATGATCGAAGACCGCATCTGTCGGCCCGTCCTCAACGATCTCTCCCGATTTCATCACCAGCACCCGATCGGTAATGGAGCGTACGACGCTCAAGTCATGAGAGATGAAGAGATAAGTCAGATTGAACCGATCCCCGAGATCAGCAAGAAGGTCGAGCACCTGGGCACGCACCGAAACGTCCAGGGCAGACACCGCTTCATCCAGGATGATCAGGTCTGGTTTGATGATCAAGGCTCGTGCGATCGCAATGCGTTGGCGCTGACCACCACTGAACTCGTGAATGTACTTGTGCCGGTCTTTTGCGCCCAGACCAACGCTCTCCAGTGCTTCAACGACAGCGTCTTCTCGTTCCTGCCCGCGAAAAGGTGTCTGAAGCAGGTGAAACGGCTCGCTTACCAGCTTCTCAACACGCCAACGCGGATTGAAACTTCCGTATGGATCCTGAAAAACCACCTGCATGCGCCGCCGCACATCCTCGTTGGCGTGGTGGTGGGTGAAGACCGGCTGACCGTCAAAAAGAATCTCACCACCCTGCACTTCTTCCAGTCCGAGAATGGCTCGGGTCAGCGTCGATTTTCCGCAACCGGATTCGCCGACAAGACCCAGGCTTTCACCGCGCTGTATTTCGAAGCTCACGTTATTGACGGCCCGAAAATGCGTTGTCGCTCCCCACCAGCCGTGAACATGTTGCTGATAGTCTCGCACGACATTGCGAACCTGGAGCAGCGAGGTCTCGTGTTTCTCCCCAACCCGATCCGGCACGTGGCTTGAAGCTTCCAGCAGCGCTCTTGAATAGGGATGCTGCATGGCACCGAAAAGCGCTTGAGCGGGACCGCTCTCCACCACCTCGCCCTGCTGCATGATCACCAGGTCATCAGCAAGGTCGGCAACGACTGCCAGATCGTGACTGATCAGCATCAGACCCATGTTGTCTTCCGCTACCAGGCGCTTCAACAAATCCAGGATCTGCGCCTGTGTCGTCACATCGAGCGCCGTTGTCGGTTCGTCGGCAATCAGTAGTTTTGGTTTCAGAGCAATTGCCATGGCAATCACCACACGTTGGCGCTGACCACCGGAGAGTTCATGCGGGTAGCGTGACAGCGGAAACTTTTCTTGCGGCAACTCTGCTCGTTGCAAAGCTTCTGCCGCGCGCTTCGTCGCCTCCGCTTTCGATACGTTCTCATGCACCAATATCGTTTCAGCGACTTGTGCGCCGATGGTCTGCAATGGATTGAGAGCGGTCATCGGTTCCTGAAACACCATGCCAACGTCCCGGCCTCTGATGCCGCAAAGCTCCGGTTCGCTGCAGGTAAGGATATCCGTGCCGCTCAGCCTGATGCTTCCGGTGCACTCAGTCCCGTTGGGCAAGAGCTGCAACACACTGAAAGCGGTGATCGACTTGCCGGATCCGCTCTCACCGATCACGCCCAGAATACGTCCGGGGTCAACGGTAAGCGACACGTCCTTAAGGATGGGCGTGTCATGGATCGTCAGCGAAAGGCGATCGATCTTGAGGAGAGTCACGTTCTGGCCCTCCTCAGTTTGGGGTCGAGAAGATCGCGCAAACCGTCACCCAGAAGGTTCAGTCCAAGTACGGTCAGGAGAATGGCCAGTCCGGGAAACAGAGCCAGATGCGGCGCAAAGGAAATCATTGTCTGGCTGTCTGCCAGCATACGGCCCCAGCTGGCTGTAGGCGGTTGAGCACCAAGGCCAACATAGCTGAGACCGGCTTCAGCAAGGATTCCCAGCGAAAACTGGATGGTACCCTGAACAATCAACAGGTTGGCCACGTTTGGCAAGATGTGTTCGATGGAGATGCGCGCCTGTCCCTTGCCTGCAACCCTGGCTGCCAGAATGTATTCCCGGCTCCACAGCGTGAGCGCTGCGCCGCGCGTCAGCCGAGCGAAAACCGGGATATTGAAGATACCGATTGCGATGATCGCATTCAGCGCCGATGCCCCGAATACAGCAGTAATCATCACGGCGATCAGAAGGCTTGGAAACGCAAAGACGAGATCATTCATCCGCATGATGACCTCATCCAGCAACCCGCCCTTCCGTGCAGCTGCTGCCAGGCCCAGTGGAACACCGGCAATCATGCCGATGCCGACAGCCACTAATGCAACGGCAATCGACGTTCTTGCCCCCACCATGATCATGCTGAGGATGTCGCGTCCGAACTGGTCGGTACCGAGGGGATGGGCAAGGCTCGGGGTCTTTAATTTCTCGGCAATATTCAGAATGGTCGTGTCGTATGGAACCCAGGCCAAGCTGATGAGGGCTGCAGCTGCAAAGACAGTTGTCAGAATGATCCCCGGTAAAAACGAACGATTGTGGAACAGAAGGCTCATTCAGCGACGCCTCCGCAACCGTGGATCAACAAGCGCGTAGGCAAGATCCACGGCGAAATTCACAACAATCACCGCAAAGACGAGCAGCATTACAACGCTTTCGACCACGATCAGATCGCGCGCGCTGATCGCCTGAAAAACGAGACGCCCTAGGCCTGGCAGATAAAAGACATTCTCGATAATGATCGCACCTGCCAGCAAGAACGAGAACTGTAGGCCCATGATGGTCAGGACTGGGATGAGTGCGTTGCGCAGCGCGTGCCGCCACATCGCCTGGGCACGGGTCAGCCCCTTTGCGCGAGCTGTCCGGATGAAGTCTTCACTCAATGTGTCCAGCAAGCTGGATCGCATGACACGGGTCAGGATGCTTGCCTGAGGAAGCGCGAGGGCAATTGCCGGCAATGTCAGCGATTTCATCCCGGCAAGAAACCCTGCATCCCAGCCGGCAAAACCACCGGCGGAGAACCAGCGCAAATTGATGGCAAAAACCAGAACCATCAGCATTGCGAACCAGAAATTGGGTATTGCCACGCCAAGCTGGGTCGCCCCCATGACGCCGGTATCGACAAAGGAACCTCGGTGCGATGCCGCCCAGATACCGGCGGGGAAAGCAATCAGCGTACTCAAGGTCAGTGCGTAAAGTGCGAGCGGCAGCGAAACCCAGAGCCGGTCTCCGATCATCTCCGAAACAGGCGTTCTATAGGTATAGGAAACGCCAAAATCACCCGTCAGGAGACCTCCTGCCCAGGAGAGATAACGTTCCAGTATCGTTCCGTTCAGGCCGAGCTGCTCACGAAGCGCATTCAGCGTATCTTCCTGCGCGTTCAATCCGAGCATGTATGCAGCCGGATCTCCCGGAACAACTTCCAAAGCCAGGAATATGACCACTGACGCCGCAACAAGGCTGAGCGCAAGAGACAGCAGTCTTTTCAGAAAATACCGCAGCATGACCCTGTCACACGCCAACCGGCGACATACAGCCGGAGCGATTGCAATAAAGTGTATCTGGAAACGGGCGCTCGTCGATCATGCGAGCGCCCGCGATGCGAGGTCAGATCAGTCTTCCCAGTAGACTGCTGTCAGGTCAGTCGCTTGCGTGGGTTGGTTTTTCCAAAGGCCCTTGATCTTGGCATTGGCAACTGTCGGGAATGCAAGCTGGAAGAGGTATCCGTTGACATAGTCTTCGGAGATCATTTTCTGAGCTTCCTTCAAGAGCTCAGAGCGTTTTTCCGGATCATTTTCAACGGTCAGTTTCTCAAACAGTTCCTTGAAGGCAGGACTGTCGTAGTTGAAGTAGTAATCCGGGCGGGCATAGATACCGATATCCATCGGCTCGGTGTGACTGACGATGGTCAGACCGAAATCCTTTCCCTTGAACACCTGTTCCAGCCACTGAGCCCATTCCAGATTGCTGATTTCGGTTTCAATACCGACCGCGCGCAATTGAGATGCGATGATCTCGCCGCCCCGGCGGGCATAGGAAGGTGGCGGCAGCTTGAGCGTGGTGGAGAAGCCATCGGCGAACCCGGCTTCCGCCAGAAGCTCTTTCGACAACTCCGGATCGTACATACTCAGGCCCGTCAGATCGACATAGTCCGGGTTATGTGGCGCGAAGTGTGTACCGATTGGCGTTCCGTAACCGAACATCGCGCCATCAATGATCGCCTGCCGGTCGATTGCATGCGCAATGGCTTTGCGAACCTTGGGATTGTCTAGCGGTGGCTGCTTGTTGTTGGTCGACAAGATGGTTTCACCTTCAGTCGAACCCACCAGCACCTGAAACCGTGGATCGGCTTCGAACTGCGGCAGATTTTCAGGCGCTGGAAACCCCACAAACGCATTCACGTCTTCCGCCATGACAGCTGCGAAAGCTGCTGTCGGGTCTGAAATGAACTTGAAGGTAACGTTGTCCAGCTTGGCGGGTGTTCCCCAATAGTCCGCGTTTTTTTCCAAGTCGATCCTATCGCCCTGGACCCAATTGGAAAATTTGAAGGCACCGGTTCCGATCGGGGTGGACTTGATATCGGCTATGCTCTCAGGCGCAACGATGACTGCGTCGCCCCATGCCAAATTGAACAGCAAACTCCCGTTCGGTTCCTTCAGCGTGACCTTGACCGTGGTCGGGTCGATGGCCTCGACGCTTTCGATGCCGGCGAAAAGAGCTTTTTGAGCATTTGCACTGTCTTCACCACGTGCACGGTCCAGGCTGAATTTGACATCCTCGGCGGTCAAGTCGGACCCGTCATGGAACTTCACGCCCTCATGAAGTCTGAACGTATAGGTCTTTCCGTCTTCGGAGATGCTCCAGCTTTCCGCCAGCCCCGGGTTGACCGAACCGTCGGGTCCGAACCGCGTGAGCCCCTCGAAGACATTGGAATAAAGAACGGAATCGATTGCTCCGGCAGCGGCACTGGTCGGGTCCAGATGCGGCGGTTCCAATTGCATGGCAACGACAATGTCGCTCTTGGCATGAGCCATGGAAATTCCCGCAGCCAATGCCAGAACGCTGATCAGTCCACTCCCTAACTTCGTCAAACGCATAGCTCTCCCCTTTGTCGGTGCCGCGACGCTACGGCTTTGCAAGAAGCTCCAAAAGCGAAAGGCCCATTACCTTTGCTGAATCGAGCATATCTTCAACGCCTACATATTCGTCCGGCTTGTGCGCCAGATCCAGTATCCCCGGGCCGTAGGCAATGCAGTTTTTCAACTTGCCGATCCGGTCGATGTGTTTTTGATCGTAAGTTCCAGGACTTACGACATATTCCGCTTCCTTCCCCATCGTCTGCGCGATCGCCTTTGCGACCGTTTTGACCACAGGTGCGTCCTTGTCGGTCATGGTCGGCAGGACGCGATGCAATTCCTTCAGGTCATATCGAAAATTTTCTCTTTTCTTTTCAACGTCTTCAAGAATATCCTTAATCTCAGCCTGAACATCTTCAATCTTTTCTTCAAGTAAAAAACGACGATCTATCACCACACGGCAGCTGTCTGGCACACAAGGACTGGGAAGGCCTGTGAAATCTTCGTCGCCCTCTGACTGACCGCCATGAATTGAGTTTATGTTGAGTGTCGATTGACGCGCTCCTTCGGGAACCACCGGCATATCGGTTCGTTTCTGCGCAAGAGCGGGAAAAAGATTCTCCTCCATCTCCTCCAAAACAGCTCCCATGTGCCGGACAGCGCAATCGCCCAGAAATGGCATCGATCCATGCGCAATCTCACCGTGCGTTTCAATCTCCGCCCACCATACGCCTCTGTGTCCCAGGCAAATACGATCCTTGTTGAGCGGCTCTGGAATAATCACATGCTGGACGCGTTCCGGGCTGAAGTATCCCCTTTCCGCCAGATAGGCGACGCCTCCGTAGCCACCGGACTCCTCATCCGCAGTTCCGCTGATTTCGATTGAGCCGGAAAAGTCAGGGCAAACCGCCAGAAATGCTTCTGCCGCGACGATGCTTGCAGCCAGCCCTCCTTTCATGTCGCAGGCTCCACGGCCGTAGATTTTCCCATCGATTAGTTCGCCGCCAAACGGGTCCTTGGTCCAGCCGTGCCCGACATCCACGACATCGATATGGCTGTTGAAATGAACGCACTCGCCAGGACGATTTCCTTCACGCCGCGCAACGACGTTCCAGCGCGGATACTTCTCGCTATCGCCTGGTGTCCCATGTGCACGGATCAACTCGACCGTAAAACCGGCGTCATGCAACCGATTTGAGATGTATTCGCATATCTCGAGATAGTTTTCGCCAGGGGGGTTCAGGGTTGGAATACGCAACAGATCCTGTGTCAACGCGATCAGGTCTTCCCGTCTGGCATCGATTTCGGTGTTCAGTCGATCCGATAACGGCATTCTACGCCTACCCTTTTGAACAGCAAAGAAATACTATGCTATCGTCCAACTACGGTGCCAATACCGTAGGAACACGGTAGTCATGACCCCACTGGATGAACTCGCCTTCGATTGTGCCCCGATGGGTCTTGCCCTCACGGAACACCGGATTATCCGCAGCTGCAACAACACCTTTGCGCAGATGTTCGGCTATCAAAAGTCAGATCTGGTCGGACAAAGTTTCCGCGTGCTTTACGGAACCGATCAGGAGTTTCACCAGATCCGTGACATCGGGCTTGAACCCTTGCGCCAGTCCCAGCCCTATACAGATGAGCGCCTGATGCGTCGTGCAGATGGATCTGCCATATGGTGCCGGTTTCGTGCGCGCACGCTGACCCCCGAGGTGCCGCTAGCCCGCATCGTCCTAAGCTTCGCGTTGATCGACAACACACCAAGCGGTCCACAACTGACGAAGCGAGAACGGGACGTTCTGCTGTTGTTGTCACAAGGTCAGACCAGCAAGGAAATGGCATTGGTTCTAGGCCTGTCGCCCAGAACCGTTGAAGACGTTCGGGCGCGCCTCTTGAAGAAGTATCAGGCCAAAAACGTTGCGGTTTTGCTTAGCCGGTTTTCCGGCAGGCAAAGTCAGAAACCCTCGCGCTAAAGCTTCTGTCTCCTGCACGTTCGAGCTTCCACTTCTCTGGCCCGAACTCGAATATCTGACGGCGTGGCTACATCACCGCACCGATCTGCCAGGGAACGAATTCGACACCGCCAAAGCCAAGCTCTTCGCTCTTGGACTTCTCGCCGGAGGCAATTCTGATAATCGTTTCAAAGATCTCGTCCCCCTTGGCCTCCAGGCTGACATTTTCAGAAACGATGTCACCACAATTGATGTCCATGTCTTCAGACATCCGCTGATACATCTCACTGTTAGTGGCCAGTTTGATGCAGGGCGTCGGCATATAGCCCGAAACAGAGCCCCGACCGGTCGTAAAGACGACAATGTTTGCACCTGATGCGATCTGACCCGTCACCGAGCAGGGGTCAAAACCGGGGCTATCCATGAAGACAAAGCCCTTCTTGTCGATACTCTCGCCGAATTTGTAGACATCGACCAGAGGTGCCGCGCCCCCTTTTGCTGCAGCACCGAGCGACTTTTCCAGGATGGTCGTCAACCCGCCGCGTTTGTTGCCAGGTGACGGATTGTTGTCCATTTCACCACCGTTTCTGGCTGTATAGTCTTCCCACCAGCGCACGCGTTCAATCAGCTTTTCGCCGACATCGACGGAGACGGCCCGGCGCGTCAACAGATGTTCCGCTCCGTAGATCTCTGAAGTTTCCGACAAGATCGTCGTCCCGCCATGGCGCACCAGCATGTCTGAGGCCAGACCGAGCGCGGGGTTGGCCGTTATACCGGAATAGCCATCGGACCCACCGCATTGCATACCAACGGTGATTTCGGAAATCGGAGCAGGCGAGCGTACAGCTTCATTGGCAAGTTCGGCGAGCGCCTTTAACTCGGCAAGCCCTGCATCGATCGTCTTTCGGGTTCCGCCGCTCTGTTGAATGGTCATATACCGCAGATCGCCGCCTGTCCGCATTTTCCGGTCACCAACAAGGTCCGCGATCTGCATCACTTCACAGCCAAGTCCGATCAGGAGAATGGCCGCAAAATTCGAATGTTGCGCATATCCTGAAAGGGTTCGGAACAAGGTGGCATAGCCTTCATCACTTGAAGACATGCCACAACCGGTACCGTGCACAATCGGCACAATGCCGTCGACATTCGGGTAGTCATCGAGCAATCCGGACTTTTCAGCCGCCTCGGCTATGAACCTTGCGACCGAACCTGAACAGTTCACCGACGTCAGTATGCCGATATAGTTGCGCGTGCCGACCTTACCTGTTGAACGCCGGTATCCCATGAACGACCGCTCGCTGTTTGCAGCCGGGAGCGGCTGCGAAGCTTCTGCGTGCTGGTAGTCGCGATTGTGCTGACCCATTCCAAGATTGTGAGTGTGCACATGTTCACCGGCCCGGATATTCCGGGTTGCCTGCCCGATGATCTGGCCATAGCGGATGATATGGTCACCCTTGTCTACATCCTTACAGGCAATCTTGTGCCCTTGTTGAATCTGCCCCGGCAGAGGCGTTTCGATGTGTGTTGCCACTTCCCCGGCTGCAATGTCCTGCAAGGCAACGACAACAGTATCTTGAGCATTCAATAGGATCGTATTCGGCCGAGCTTGCGCCACACTTGTCTCCCCAAAGTCTTTCCAGGCGCGAGCACCTTCGGCCCTGACGGTTATCTTGACAAGGCACTCACGTCAACTAACATGTTAGCATTCATATACGGAACTCTTATGCCCCCAAACGCCGAACGCGACCTATCGCCTTACGTCCTGCCAGATATCAGAAAGCTCAAGGGTTCATTGGCCCAGCGCGTCTATGAAACCTTGCGTGCCGCCATATTGGCCATGGAACTTCCTCCGGGCACGCTTTTGAAAAAACAGGAAATCTGCGCGCAACTTGGCGTTTCCCGGTCACCTGTAACTGAAGCAATTACCAAGCTCGCCGGTGAAGGGCTGGTAGAGGTTGTTCCCCAATCCGGTTCGCGGGTCACCCGGTTTTCCATGCCTGAAATTCGTGAAGGTGCTTTCCTGCGCGAGGCGATTGAACTCGCCGCCGTTGCGCGTGTCGCCACCGGGCGCACAGATGAACAACTCTCGGAACTGAACCGAAATCTCCGCCTTCAGTCGCTATGTCTGGAAGACAGGGATGAAGCCGGATTTTATCGGGAAGATCAGCGTATGCATGACCTGATCTTTGAGTTTACCGGCTATCCGAAACTGACTGCTATTGCTGTTTCCGGCTGGGTTCAGGTCAATCGTGCGCGCCGCTTGCTGCTTCCGATACCGGGTCGCTCGCACCAGGCATTCGAAGAACACTGTCAGATCATCGAAGCGATACAGCAACGAGACCCTGAAAAAGCCCGCAACGCGATGCTGAAACACCTGCGCGATCTTGTAGAGCGCCTCGAACCGCTCAGGCAGTCAAGACCCGATCTTTTTGACTAGACTGTCGTAAGCCAGAAGGCCTGTTGTGCACCCATCTCCTCTTCCGCTTGTTGCAAACGGCATTTCGGTCTTGAGGTTAGAGTTCGCGAAATGTCAGACCAGATCAGGCGCGACCCGGATCAAACACGCTTCGGAAGTTCCTTTGTCCAACTGACGAAAAGCTTCCTCCACCATAAGGTCTGCGCGCTGGCGGACCATGCGCAGCGGAAACCGCGACAGTGTGGCGAAGGGGTCATGGTCAAAACAGCCGAACGTTGATCGTGAAATATCTCCCTCTGGCAGTCGCGAGAGAAAACGCAGAACCCCTTCAAAACAGCCGATTGAATTCACAAACAAACCCGCAGGCAATTGCCCAAGGTTCGAATAAAGCTCGGCAAGTGCCTCTTCGGCCTTTTCGCTTTCATAGCCGCAGGCCAATATCTGACCAGTATCAAACAGAACCTTGGCTGCTTCTGCCTGCTGGCGGAACCCCTGAATACGGTCTGCCGAAGCTGGCAGGCTCGATTCACCACCGAGAAAATAGAGCCATGTGGTCGGATCGGTTTCCGACGGCAAATCCATCTCATCCAGAAGCGTCTTTGTCAGCATCGCGGCACCGCCTGTGTTGTCGGTGACGATGGACGGCGCCTCGCTGCAGGGATGATCGACAAAAACATGCCTTATGCGTGCCTTGCTGCAGGCACTGGCCAAACTTAGAGGTTCCGTTGCACCGGCAATCATCAAAAGGTCAACGGAATAGGCAATCAGGCTTTCGACTGACGTGAGCTGAGCGTCCGCATCACGTCCCGCATGCACAATTGCCGGGCAAAGCCCGCGCGCATGTGCCTCCTTGGCGAATTGTTGGCTCAGCTCGGCAAAAAACCGGTTTTCATGGTCCGGCAAAACCATGCCGGCGAGTCCAGACTCCGCTTTCCGCAAACCCCGCGCCTGAAGGTTGGCCATATAGCCCTCTTCCTGCGCGATCCGCTGGATTCTGTCGACCGTTTCCTTCTTCAGTCGTCGCTGTTTCCATTTGCCGTTCAGAGCCGCAGACACCGCCGACGGAGAGGCGCCCGCCTTCTGTGCGATGTCGTAGATCGTGCTCTTCTGTCTGGATTTCACGCGACAGTGCCCTTCAATTATTGCGTCACGAGCAGCTTGACTGAACTTTTCTTTCTGCTTAACATTGCTACATCGATTGAGCAACTTGTTTTTTGCCCAGTCGAGCTTCGGCCAACTGGATTGGACCGGATGACTATGCGGTACCCGCGTGCCGCGCATGGGAGGAAAACATGAACAAACTAAAGTACGTCACAGCAGCGATTGCCTTGGTGGCCTGCGCAAGCACTGCCAACGCAGAAACTTCGATGGGTATTGTCGTCAAGATCGGTGGCATCCCCTGGTTCAACGCAATGGAAGAAGGCATCAAGGAGCGCGCAGCAGAACTTGGTGTCAGTGCGGAAATGATCGGTCCGACTTCGGCCGACCCTGCCCTGCAGGTCCGCGCGATTGAAGATCTGATCGCCAAGGGCGTCGATGTCATCGGCGTGGTGCCAAACGACGAAGCCGCACTTGAACCGGTTCTCAAAAAGGCGATGGATGCCGGCATCAAGGTTGTCGCGCATGAAGGCCCCGGCCTGAACAATGTCGACTGGAATTTCGAACTGGCATCAGCGGATGGTTTTGGTGAAGCCCACGCCAAACTGCTGTGCGAAAAAACAAGTGAGCCAGGCACATACGCAGTTTATGTGGGTTCTCTCACCGTGCCCCTTCACAACGCTTGGGCCGATGCAGGTATCAAGTGGATCGCCGAGAACTGCGCTGACAAGCTGCAGCCGGTCGGTGACCGCTATGGTGTGGCCGAAAGTGTGGATGACAGCCGTTCGACAGCACTTGACCTGATCGCGGCCAACCCGGATCTGCGCGGTTTCCTTGCCTTTGGCAGCCAGGGCCCCATTGGCGCAGGCCGAGCCATCGAGGAACGTCGACTGGGCGGCAAGGTCCACGTCATGGGACCGTTCTCGCCCGGCCAGGGCCAAAAACTCCTGAAGGAAGACGTTATTTCCGGCGGTTTCATGTGGAATCCGGCTGAAGCCGGTCGGGTGTTTGTCACGATGGGCAACATGCTGGTCAACGGTGACGAAATCGCCAGCGGTACCGAAATCGAAGGGCTCGGCGTTGTTGAGCCTGACGCGGAAACCCGCAACATCATCACGGACAACCTGCTTGAGATCAACAAGAGCACCGTGGATGATCTGGCCGCCAAGGGTCTTTAAGACCTCTTGCCGCTGAACCTGGGGACCCCGCGCAAAGCGGGTTCCCCGTCAGGCGCTGAAAACAACCATGACAACAGTTTCCGATACAGCCCACGCGCTGCGGCTTCGTTCCGTTTCGAAGACCTTCGGCGGCGTGAAAGCCCTGCAGTCTGTCGATTTCGAGGTGCGTGCGGGTGAGGTTCACTGCCTCGCCGGTGAAAACGGCTGCGGAAAGTCGACACTGATAAAGATCGTGACCGGTGTCTATTCCCCAGACCCGGGCGGCGAAATCGAACTGTTTGGAGAACGGGTCGGCACGACCTCCCCGACCAAGGCCAGAGCCCTCGGGATCGCTGTAATCTGGCAGGATCTTGCCCTCTTTCCCCACATGACCGTTGCTGAGAACATCGCATTCGACGAGATGGTGGGTGTCGCTCCTCGTCTCGCCTTCAGCGGTCGTTACAAGGGTCGCGTCAGGAAGGTACTTGAACGGCTGAACGTGTCACTTGATCTGGATACTCGGCTTGGCGACCTGCCGATTGCGCAGCGGCAGATCGTTGCAATCGCCCGCGCGTTAATGGGTGAAGCTCGGCTTGTTTTTATGGACGAGCCAACCGCGTCCCTGACACAAAGCGAGACCGACGCGCTTTTGAAAGTTGTGCGAACGCTCTCCGCGCAGGGCGTCGCCGTGGTTTTTGTCAGTCACCGGCTGGCAGAGGTCATCGATATTTCTGAAAGAGTAACTGTCCTGCGCGACGGCAAGCTTGTGGGCGTCTATCCGACTGAAGGCATGACCCAGTTTCGACTTGGCGAACTGATGACCGGCGCGCAGCTCGAAAATGTCGTACGGGCACAAGATCGGTCATCCGCTCTGCCCGTATTGGAAGTCAAAGCCCTTTCACGCCGAGACGAGTTCAAGGATATAGATCTTACCATTCGCCAGGGAGAAGTGCTTGGCCTGACAGGACTGATCGGAGCGGGGCGAAGTGAACTTGCGCATGCCCTAATTGGCATGAATACACCCGACCAGGGCGAAATCCGTCTTGCAGGATCGCTGATCCGCCTCCAGTCGATCCGCGACGCAATCGCGCGCGGTGTGGCTTATGTGTCGGAAGATCGATTGTCACTGGGGCTAATCCAGCCGCAATCCATAGCCGACAACACCGTCATCTCGGTGCTTGACCGCATTCTCGGTGCATTTGGTCTGATCTCTCCAGCGCGCCAATCAAGGCTGGTGCGGCACTGGATCGACGAACTGGCTGTCAAGATCGGAAAACCAGCTGATGCCGTCTCAACTCTATCCGGCGGCAACCAGCAGCGGGTCGTACTCGCCAAATGGCTGGCGACCGAACCGCGCCTCCTAATCCTCGACAGCCCGACTGTGGGTGTCGATGTGGGTGCACGGGCAGGAATTTTTCGCATTGTCCGAAAACTGGCGGATGAAGGCCTTGCGATACTATTGATCTCTGACGAAGTGAGCGAGGTCATGTTCAACGCAGACCGTGTTTTGCATATGGCTGACGGCAAGATCGTTGGGGAATACGATCCTCACGCCACCAGCGTGCAGGAATTGGAGGCGCTGATTTATGCGTGACCTCTTCCGCACCTACCCTGTTGAGGCGCGTCTTTCCGTCGTGCTTTTTCTGATGATCCTCGGCCTCTCGCTGGCAACAGACACTTTCCTCACACTCGGCAATATCACGTCGCTGCTCAACAACAACGCTGTCAATCTGATCTGGGCCGTCGGCCTTCTTGTGGTTCTGATTGCCGGGGGCATTGATATCTCGTTCGCGGTTGCTGCCTCGGTCGTACAATACGTCGCAGCACAGATTTTCATGGGGATCGGCGGTGGCAGCTGGGCTATCGGCTTTTTGGTCGCTGCGGCTCTGGGAATTGGTCTGGGGCTGGTCAACGCGCTTCTGATCCATGGTTTCCGGGTGATATCCATCGTCATCACCATCGCGACGTTCAACGCGTTTTTCGGCCTCTTGATGTTCTTCACCAAGGGGCGAAACATTTACAATCTTCCCGACTGGTGGACTGACCGGATCTTCATTTTTGAACGCCAGGCACCGGACGGAAGCTGGTCGGAGCTGAACCTTTCTGTTGCAGTCATGATCGCCTGCGTTCTGGCAACATGGGCTTTGATCCGGCTCACAACGCTCGGTCGCCAACTCTACGCCTTTGGCGACAATCCGGAAGGCGCGCGCCGCTCCGGCGTCAATATCTGGCAAATGCAGATCGTTGCATTCGGCTGGTGCGGGATGATGGCGGGTATTGGCGGCTTAATGCAGGTCAATATTGCCCAGGAGGTCGTGCCCAACGCGCTTTATGGCCGAGAACTGGACGTACTGGCAGCGGTCGTACTGGGCGGCGCGCGCCTTGGCGGTGGCCGTGGAACGGTTGTCGGTTGCATTTTGGGTGTGATGTTCGTTGCAATCACGCAAAACGGTTTGAACCTTCTCGGCATTTCTCCCTTCGCGTTCCAGATGATCATTGGTGCGGCAATCCTTGTTGCGATTTCCTCTTCAAACTTGTCCTTCCAACTCTGGAACAGGTCGCGAGACACCGAGGCGCGCTTGAAGGAAAACGCCACATGAGCCTAAGAGAGCGCATTCATGCCGTTGCCGGTACAGAAACGTTGCCGCTTCTGATTTTTCTCGGACTGGTGTTCCTGGCATTCTCCTTGGCAACACCGTTGTTTCTCACCGGGGCAAACCTCAGATCCATGGCATTTCAGATGCCTGTGCTGGGGTTGCTGACACTGGCCATGCTGGTACCCATTCTATCCGGCGGGCTGAACCTTGCGATTATTTACCAGGCCAACATATCCGGACTGGCTTTGGCCTGGACGCTGATCCAGTTTGGCGGCCCTGATGCCGGTATCGGAGCCTTTATCCTTGGCGTCACTCTTGCAGTGCTTGTCGGTGCTTTGTCTGGCGCGGTCATGGGGGCTGTTGTTGCCTATGTCGGCGCCCACCCCATTCTTGTTTCGCTTGCCATGATGATTTTTCTGCGCGGACTGGGAGAATTTCTGACCAGAGGCGGTGACATTTCAGGGTTCCCGGAATTCGTGAACATCCTCGGTCACGGCAGTCTTGCCGGCATTCCGGTTCCGATGATCATTTTCATCCTTGCCGCGATCGTCTGGCACATCATGTTGAAGCGCACGCGGCACGGGTTCTCGGTCTATATGGTGGGCTCAAACATCAAGGCCTCCGAGTATTCCGGCATCCATACCCGAAAAACCCTGGTCACGATCTATGCCATCTCAGGCGTTATTTGCGCGATTGCCGGCATCGTGATGGCGGCGCGTTTCAACTCAGTTCGTGTCGGCCATGGCGAGGCTCTTTTGCTTGTCACGGTTCTGGCATGTTTTCTAGGTGGCATCGACCCCTTCGGTGGCTTCGGCCGCGTCCTACCCGTGGCCATTGCCTTGATAATCCTTCAAGCGCTGTCATCGGGTCTGAACCTGATCGGGGCAAACCAACATCTTTCGACCGCAGTCTGGGGCTTGTTTCTGATCGCCGTGATGGCGCTCAGGTGGGTCGGGTTGCGATGGCGCAGCAGACAACGAAAAGGAACATGACCGTGGAAGGTTTCGGCGTACATACAAGCATGTGGACCATGCATTGGGACCGCGCGGGCGCAGAAAGAACGATACCGGCTGCCGCGGCCTACAAAATGGATTTCATCGAGATCGCGCTTCTGGACACAAGCGTCGTTGACGCGCAGCACACGCACGATCTGCTGACCAAGCACAACATGCGAGCTGTCTGCTCGTTGGGTCTGCCGCAGGAAAACTGGGCATCGGTGAACCCAGACGGTGCCATCGAGCATCTGATCGATGCAATGAACATGACCAAGGCCATGGGCGCGGAAGCGCTTTCCGGCGTGACCTATGGCGGGATTGGTGAACGCACCGGCGTGCCGCCTACCCAGACCGAATACGACAATATCGCCCGTGCCCTGGAGGCCGCAGCAAAGCACGCCAAGAACCTTGGCATCGACTTCGGGATCGAACCGGTAAACCGGTATGAAAACCACCTGATCAATACGGGCTGGCAGGCAAAAGACATGATTGAGAAGGTGGGAGCTGACAACATCTTCATTCACCTAGACACCTATCACATGAACATTGAAGAAAAGGGGGTGGGCAACGGGATCCTCGATGCGCGAGAACATCTGCGTTATATCCACCTGTCGGAAAGTGACAGAGGAACGCCGGGCGAAGGAACCTGCGACTGGGATGAAATCTACGCCACTCTGGCGGCCATCGGCTTCAAGGGCGGACTGGCGATGGAGAGCTTCATCAACATGCCGCCGCAAGTGGGATACGGCCTTGCCATCTGGAGGCCGGTCGCCAACTCTTTTGAAGAAGTGATGGACAAGGGCCTCCCCTTCCTGCGCAACAAGGCAAAGCAGTATCGTTTGATATGAGCGTGGAAATCTCAGAAGCTGCCCTGGCAGACCACCTGCTGGAAATGGCCTCAGGGCAACGCATCATCTGTGCGGTCGCAGGTGCACCCGGATCAGGCAAGTCGACACTGGCAGGCTCCCTTGTCGACCGTCTGAATGCAGGCCTGCCCGGAACTGCCGAAGTGTTTCCGATGGACGGGTTTCACTATGACGATCTGTATCTTGTCCCAGCTGGCCTGCGCCCACGAAAAGGTTCCCCCGACACATTTGATGTCGGCGGACTTGCTTCCATGCTGGCCCGGCTGCGCGACAACAAAGAGCCGACCGTGGCGGTGCCGGTTTTCGACCGTGAGATCGAAATTGCACGTGCCGGTGCGCGCCTGATCGGCAAATCGGTTCGTATTCTTGTGGCAGAAGGAAATTACCTTCTTCTGGACAGAGATCCTTGGAAGAACCTGCTTCCATACTTTGACGTGACAGTGTCGTTGGATGTTCCTGAAAGCGTGCTTCGTAAAAGGCTCAGCGAACGCTGGGAGGCTTTTCAGCTCAGCGAGGCCGAGATCGCTGCCAAAGTCGAGGAGAACGATTTGCCAAACGGACGGCTCGTCCGGGAACACCAAACTTCAGCTGACTTTGTAATCCGTTACGGAGAATGACCGGCAAGGGCAAAATCGCGGTCCTCGACGTTGGAAAAACCAACGTTGACCTGTGGGTGGCGGATCGAACTGGAAACCTGCTTGAAAACCGATCGACGCCGAACAGAGTCTCCGACGGCCCACCCTGGCGGCACCATGACCTGAAGACATTGGGCGATTGGTTGGGAGAAACTCTTGCCGACATCTGCCAGCACCATCCGATTGAGTTCCTTATACCGGTAGGACACGGCGCGGGAGGTGTTCTGGTCGGCGAGGATTCTGCCGACGAAAACATGGGTGCGATGCTGCCCATGATCGACTATGAGGATCACTGCCCGGAAGACATCAACTCCGAATACCTCGGCAAATGCGGCACATTCGAAGATCGCGGAAGTCAGGTGATGATGGCCTCGACCCACGCGGCGAGGCAATTGCTTCGAATGCAACGTGCCGATCCAAAAACCTTCGCAAAGGCAAACCACTATCTGAACATTGCCCAGTACTGGGGATGGTGGCTGACCGGTGTCGCAGTTTCTGAATATTCTGCCATGGGGGCCCAGTCGCATCTCTGGAATGTTTTGCGGCATCATTGGAGCCCCATTGTGGATATACAGGGTTGGCGTGGGCTTTTGCCAGACTTCCAGCCAGCCTGGTCCAAACTCGGCACCGTTCGTCACACGCTGATGAGACGCTACGGCTTGCCTGCCAACATTACCGTTCTGACCGGCGCCCACGATTCCAGCTCAAACTTCTACCGATATGTAGCCGCTGGACTTGAAGACTTCACACTGGTTTCAACCGGCACCTGGGTCGTTGCAATGTCAAGGGAAACCAACCTGGCGACATTCGATCACGATCGAGGCACGACGATAAACGCCGACATGAACGGTTTGCCTGTTGGCGGCGCCCTGGTGATGGCAGGACGTGAATTCTCGGCAATTGCCGGCCCCAGCTGGCACGGCGACAAAGCCGAGCTTGGTCCGCTCATTCGCATCGTGAAACAAGGCACCATGGCCCTTCCCGGCTTCAGCAACAATGACGGCCAGTTTCCTGGCAGCGCCGGGCATGGCCAGATTGTCGGGCCAATGCCGGAAACCACTGCAGAGCGAACGGCTCTTGCAGTGCTACAGGCCGCGCTTTTGACGGTGACTTGCGCGGATACACTTGGGGGTGGTCGTCGCTTGATCCTCGACGGTACTTTTTTGAAGGAGCCTTTGTATGCGCCGCTGGTCGCAGCTCTGCGCCCAGATATCAAAACTGAACTCTCAGAAGAAAAAAATGGCGTCGTTATCGGCGCCCTTTGCCTGGCAACCCGGGTTTTAGGCGAACAGCCTTTCGAACTTCGTCTGCAACCGGTGGAACCTGCAGCTATTCCAGGTCTTGAGGCTTATGCCAGTGATTGGCGTAGGGCCGCCGAAGCAAACGCCAGCGTGGCGCTATAACCAGCTTGTCGTTCTCAGCCATCGCGACAGAGCCGACGAGCCGAGCAGCGATGCGCTACTGACGCTTTGAAGCACAACTTTAGAAGAGTGGTGCGTATTTCCAGTTGTCTGCATCAGGAGTGACTTCGTCGAGGTCGTAACCTGCTCTTTGCAGACGTTTGGCGATTTCCAGGCCGTCCTGTGCTGCCTGGTCGACATACCGCCGGCCGAGCATTTCGTCCTTGGCAACTCCATGTCCGCGCATCAGATCCAGGCCATAATTGTATCTGCCAACCGGATCGCCAGCTTCGGCGGCGCGACGGTCCCACTCGGCGGCGGCATCGGGGTTGTAGTCTCCGCCCATGCCATTGTCTTCGAGTTGGCTCATCCAGGTCATGGCCTTGGTGTAACCTGCCTCTGCGCATCTCCGGGTCAGTTTGCGAGCCAGTTCGTGGTTGTCATTCTTGGTGGCATTGATCCCAAGTGAACACGTAACGGAATCGATCACACCCATCTCGATCTTCCGCTTCAGCATTTGAACGCCGGTATCTTGAGGATTGAGAACGCCAAGATCATCCTCAACTGTGAAACGTGTTTCCGCATGAGCAGCACCAGCTGCAACGAGGACACAAAGCATCAACGCCAGTTTGCGCATTTCAAACTCCTCCACACTGAGAACATACTACCCGATTTCATTCCGGCCGTCTGTTCCCGGAACAATCTGCCAGCCACCCAAGCGCTCTCAATCAAATTGGCCCTTAACTCAAAACGGCCAACGCAATAACGAGCACGATGACTGCTGCCGATCCCCATAAAATCGGATTGCCGAAAAGTGATTTCTGCTTTGCCCTATCTGAATTGACAGAGCCTGCAGAAGACGCAGTTTCAGAAGCACTGACACCAGAAGCGGGAGCAGCCGTATGATCTTTCTCTTTTGAAGGAGCCGTTGCCGGTGAAGCACTCTCAGTCTTCGCTTGGCCGACAACCATTTCAGAGAATTTTGTAAAAAACTCGTCGGCCATTTTCCGGGCTGTGGATTCCACCAACCTGCTGCCCAATTGCGCAAGTTTGCCCCCGACATGAGCCTTGGCGACATATTCAAGCAAGGTGCCACCTTCCACTTCCGACAGCTTTACATCCGCGCCCCCTTTCGCAAATCCAGCGACGCCACCGATACCTTCTCCATTGATGGAATAACTTTCGGGCGGATTGATATTTTCGAGTGTCACGGCACCTTTGAATTTCGCCTTTACCGGCCCGATCTTCGTCGTGACCTCAGCGCTCATCTGTGTGTCGGAAGTCTTGTCGAGGCTTTGGCAGCCCGGAATGCAGGCCCTTAGAACATCTGGGTCGTTGAGGGCTCGCCATACGTCTTCACGCCCCGCCATGATTGTCTGGTTGCCAGAAATATCCAAAGAATCTCTCCACGAATTATATTTCGTACATTCATTCGCGCAAAAGATATCAGTTAATAAAAATAGTAAATTGTACTAAGGATCGAATGACTTAGACTTTATGGCACATCATAAATCCATGTAAAACAAACTGAATTCGATCAATACAATCTCCAACCGAGCCTGACATCTCAAGCTCGACATCGCGCGCACATTCATAAATCGTCGGGTTTCAGCTAGCCAGGTCGAAGCTTCCGAGCCAGTTCAGCTATGATGACGCGCCGGCCTGAAACCCGGGCCTGCCGTTGTCGTTGAGACAAACGGATCTGCCGTACCCAAAGCCTCCAGTTTCTTGACCTCTATCACGGCCTGCGTCCGGCTTGAGACGCATAACTTGCGCAGGACTTCAGAGACATGCGCCTTGACGGTTGTTTCGCCAACTTGAAGTTCGTATGCGATCTGCTTGTTCAGCAAACCACTGCAAATCATCTGAAGAACGCGGATCTGTTGCGGTGTCAAACTGGACAGGCGCTCGATCATTTTCCGGGTCTGGTCGTCAAGCGGTTCATCATCGGTGTCGTTATAGTTTTCAGGCAGGTAAGTGGCACCATTCATGACCTGCTGTATGGCTAGCGCCAATGTTTTTTTCTTTGAAGACTTTGGAATGAAACCGGCCGCCCCATAGGCCATTACCTGGGCAATGATCGGAGGATCTTCTGCGCCGGAGACCACAACAACCGGAAGCCTCGGATAATGGGTCCTGAGATGCAAAAGTCCATCCATGCCTTTCACGCCGGGAATGGACAGATCAAGCAGTGCAAGATCGAAGCCGGAATCGTCGTCGAGCAACTCACACGCATCGTCCAGCGAGGCCGCATCAAGCGTATCAGAGTTGGGATAAGCCAGCTCCACGGCACTATGCAAAGCTTCACGAA
The DNA here is from genome assembly GCF_009363435.1 of Labrenzia sp. THAF82. GTDB lineage: Bacteria > Pseudomonadota > Alphaproteobacteria > Rhizobiales > Stappiaceae > Roseibium > Roseibium porphyridii. The sequence goes on from NZ_CP045354.1 coordinate 4,484,130, forward strand.
ACAAGGGATGATCATCGATGATCAGGAACTTGTTGGCATTTTCGGCCTCGATTGACATGATCCGCTGACTCCCGGTTTCGGACGATGGGTTCCGACAGGGTTCTTCGATTGCTACTTGCGCTTAAGAACGGGACGCTTCCGGCGCGAATGCCGCCGGAAGCGTATAAGCGTCTGACCTTAGTTGGAGGACGCCAGCTGCTTGGGAAGCTTGAACACCCAGATCGATCCACCCTGGTTCAAGTAGTTCACTTTCTTGGCGACTTCACCGCCCCAAAGCGGGACCGCACCACCCCAACCGGATGCAATGGCAATATACTGCTCACCATCCATGTCCCAGGTAATCGGCTGCCCAACGATGCCCGAACCGGTCTGGAAGGACCAGAGTTCTTCGCCCGTATCAGCATCAAACGCCTTGAACTGGCCTTCCGGCATGCCGGTAAACACGAGGCCGCCGGCTGTGGTCATAACACCACCCCACAAGGGAGCGTTGTTCTTGTATTCCCACTTGATCTCACCAGTGTTCGGGTCAATCGCCTTCAAAGAACCGATATGGTCTTCGAAGATAGGCTTAATGGTAAAGCCGGAACCAAGATAGGCAGCGCCCTTCTTGTAGGTAATCGGCTCATTCCAGATGTCCATGCCCCACTCGTTGGATGGAACGTAGAAAAGGCCGTTGTCCGGATTGTGTGCCATCGGCATCCAGTTTTTGCCACCCAGGAACGAAGGCACGGCAAAGACCACTTCACCCTTCTTACCGTCTGCTGCCTTGCTTGGATCGCCAGGACGGTTGTTTTCAACAAACTTGGGACGACCGTCTTCACCGATGCCATCTGCCCAGGTGATCTGTTTGACGAACGGCCAGGCGTTGACGAACGCACCGTCATCCCGATTGAGGATGTAGAAATATCCATTCCTGTCTGCAGTCGCATAACGCTTGTTGCCGCTGGCATCAACAAATGGAATGACCTCGTTCACGCCGTCAAAGTCCCAACCTTCGCGAGGCGTCGTCTGATAGTGCCACTTGATCTCACCGTTTTCCGGATTGATGCCGATCCGCGAGGCTGCGTAGAGATTATCGCCTTCAGTCCCTGTCGGATTGCCCGCAGACCGCAGCCAACTGTTCCAGGGTGCTGGGTTGCCAGCGCCGAACACCAGCGTGTTTGTGTCCTGATCATACGTGCCACCAAGCCACGTGGCACCACCGCCGGTCTTCCAAAGGTCGCCTGGCCAGGTCGCGTTCAGCGTTCCGGTCATGGTGCTCTCTTCGCCCTTGAAGGTTCCCATATGTCCTTCGATCACAGGCCGGGTCCAGACAAGCTCTCCGGTTTCCGCATCGCGGGCCTGAACTTCGCCAACGATACCAAACTCGCCGCCTGAGTTTCCAGTGACGACAAGACCATTCACGATAACCGGTGCGGCCGTATAGGAGTAACCTGCCTTATAGTCCGCGATTTTCTTGCGCCAGACGACGTCGCCGGTCTTCAGATCAAGGGCGACAATCCTGGCATCCAATGTTCCGAAATAGATTTTATCGCCATAGATTGCGGCGCCACGGTTGACCACGTCGCAGCATGGCAGAATACCTTCCGGCAGACGGGCATCATATTGCCAGATCTCCTCGCCGGTCTTCACGTTGATCGCATAGAGGCGAGAATAGGAGCCGGTGATATACATTACCCCGTCATAAATCAGAGGTTGTGTTTCCTGACCGCGTTGTTTTTCGCCTCCCAGCGAAAAGGCCCAAGCCGGTACAACGTTTTTGACGTTGTCCTTGTTGATGATTTTAAGTGGCGAAAACCGCTGCTGATCGCGGCCCATACCATTGGTCAAAACGCTGTCGGTCGTCACCGCGTCTTTGGCCAGATCTTCTTCCGTTACGTCTGCGTGCGCACCTGTGATCGCGAGCGCGCTGACCGCAGCCAATGCGAAAAACTTCTTCATCCTGTCTCCTCCCAGGTTCAGTTCGGACAGAGCGACCAATCCAACGTATGGATGAACACCTGAAGTCGCCGCCTCCCTGAATTTAAGTCTAGTGGAAACAATCCTCGGCGAGAATTGCACCATAGTGCACCTCAAAAATGGCGTGTTTCTGCAATTTATGAAAAGTGCGGCGCAACAAAATCGAAGTTTGACCGCGTCGAACTTACGCGACGTTTTTTCAACGGCTCTGAGACAACCCCTTGCGCCGGGGAAGCACAGTTGAGGAAGCCCTGCCCGACCGAAAGTCCAATTCATTGCCGGTCCATGACTGCTAAGCTGGATCAAAACGATTTCGGGAGGAAATCATGCATCGGCTTATCAAATTGCTTGCTGTCGGTTTCTGCAGCCTTGCACTTGCACCAGCAGCAAGCGCGCAGGAGACACCCGTTCTCAAAGCAGCTGTCCTGAAAGTTGGGACGGTTAACTGGGAACTTGAAACCATCAAACAAAACAGCTTGGACACCCAAAACGGATTTCAACTGGAAGTTATGGGAATGGCCGGCAATCCGGCAACACGAATTGCGTTTCAGGGCGGTGAAGCTGATATCGTTGTCGCCGACTGGCTTTGGGTTGCCCGCCAGCGGGCTGACGGACACGACTACGTTTTCGTGCCCTATTCCAAATCCGTTGGTGGCCTCATGGTCCCGAAAGACAGTCAGGCCAAATCCTTGAAGGATTTGGTCGGTCGAAAAATCGGAATTGCCGGTGGGCCGGTCGACAAGAGCTGGCTTATTCTGAGAGCCTATGCGGAGCAGGAGTACGGTCTTGATCTTGCAGCAGAAACAGAACAGGTGTTCGGTGCTCCACCACTGATCTTCAAGAGTGCACTGTCTGGTGAAACAGCCGGTGCCATCAATTTCTGGCATTTCGCAGCCAAGATGAAAGCCAAAGGCATGCGAGAATTGATCTCCGTATCCGAGGCAGCCAAGGCGCTTGGACTCAATCCCGATACTCCGCTCCTTGGATATGTCTTTCACGGCAAAATGCTCAAGGAACAACCGGATCTCGTGCGCGGCTTCATGGCAGCATCCCGAGGAGCAAAGGACGTTTTGGCAAACGACCCAACTGCTTTTGACAAGATAAGGCCCATGATGCGCGCCAAAAGCGATGCGGATTTTGAGGCGTTGAAAGCCGGATTCATCGCCGGAATTCCCGCCCCAGGTCCGGTGAATGAAGAGCAGGCCGAGCAGATGCTCGAAGTCATGGGACGACTGGGCGGAGAAAAACTCGTCGGGTCGGCAACCAGTTTGCCGGAGGGTGTGTTTGTCGTCCCGGAAGGTTGATACCGAGGTATCAGGATCAATCAGCATCCGATTGATTTCGTTGGGTCTGCTTTTGGTTGGGTGGACGGCCTTCGCAGCTGCCATAGCAGACCCGGCTATCCTCCCCTCACCTTTTGAAGTCGGAAGGCTGACCTTCAGCGAACTGACCAATGGTCCTTTGCTTTATCACCTGGGCATAACGCTCGCCCGGGTTCTGGCCGCATTCGTTCTGGCCATGACCATCGGAACTGTGTTTGGCCTTATTATGGGAAGAAGAAAAGCAGTCGATACGTGGCTTGATCCGTGGTTACTGTTTTTCTTGAACCTGCCTGCTCTTGTTACAATCGTGCTGTGTTACCTCTGGATTGGGCTGACCGAAGTCGCGGCCATCGCCGCGGTCGCCATCAACAAGATCCCGATGGTCACGGTGCTCATTCGCGAAGGCGCAAGAACGTTCGATCCTGCCCTTGATGACATGTCCAAGATTTTCCGCGTTTCTCGCCTGACGCGGTTCAGACATATTACTGTCCCCCAATTGGCGCCATTTTTTGCCGCCAGCGCTCGCACGGGAACAGCCTTGATCTGGAAGATTGTTCTCGTGGTCGAGTTCCTTGGCAGATCGAACGGTGTCGGCTTCCAGATCCATCTCTATTTCCAGCTCTTCGATGTGGCCATGGTGCTTACCTATGCTCTTGCATTCATCATTGTCATGCTCCTGATAGAGTTTGCCGTTCTTCAGCCTTGGGAACGCAGGGCAAGCCGTTGGCGGCGCGCATGATCAAGATTGACATTCAAAGCAAGGCTTATGGAAGCCTGCCGGTATTGGGAAAGGTCGGCTTCGACATTGAAGCAGGCGATTGCGTGGCTGTGCTTGGCCCCTCGGGTATAGGCAAAACGACCCTGCTTCGGATCGCATCAGGTCTTGATACGGTTTTTGAAGGGCAAGTCAGCAGACCGGAGCGCCTTTCGATGGTGTTTCAGGAGCCGACGCTGCTACCTTGGCGCACCGCAGGCGAAAATCTGAAGTTGATAGTCGGCCTTGACGACGAAGAGGTCGATCAGGCCTTGAAAAGGGTCGGATTGGACGGAAAAGCAGATCATCTCCCCGACCAGCTTTCGCTTGGCCAAAGACGTCGGCTGGCACTTGCGCGCGCCTTTGCTGCCAAACCGGACTTTCTGGTCATGGACGAACCCTATGCATCGCTCGACAAGGCGCTTTCTGGCGAGATGATCGAATTGACACGAGACTTGTTGAGGGAAACACAGGTCGCAACACTTCTGGTAACACATTCCGAAATCGAAGCAGAGGCACTGGCAACTCGTGTGCTGCATCTGCAAGGTCATCCCGCCGTCTTGTCCAACGCGCCGGCTTAGAAGAGAGCTCGTGTGAAGGTTGCTGACGGTGATTTGAATTGGTCGCTTTGATGGTGCGCCATAGGCTACGTTCAATGACAAGATTTCGATGGCGATCACCACGCGTGAAACTACTATCCATCCTGGGTGCACTGGTTCTGATCGGAAATTCCGGCGTCACCTCGCCGGCGAATGCGCATCCTTGCGGGCTCGATGCAGCCTGCAGTTTGGACAAGAGGGTTTATCGAGCCAAAGCCCCGGAAAACTGGGATGGCGTAACGCCTCTGCCGGTCCTGATCCACTTTCACGGCTGGAAGCGCGACTCCAAACACCCTTTGAAGAACCCGAAGGTGCTGAAAGCGATCAACGGGAACAGTGCACTTCTGGTTGCACCGGAGGGCTTGCGCCGGACATGGGATTTCTGGGAACGCAACAACCGGGATGTGCCCTTCGTCCGCGCCGTGATTGAGGATGTCGCAAAGAGGTTCCCAATTGACCGCAGCCGAATTTATGCGACCGGTTTTTCCTACGGTTCAGCAATGGCATGGCGCGTGGCATGTGATGCCGGAGATCTGGTTGCCGGTATCTTGCCGGCTGCCGGAACACTCTACCGGCAAGACGGAATAGACTGCCCGACCGGCCCAATGAACGTCATGCATGTTCATGGGTTCAAGGACAATGTCATGGACCTTCCTCTCGGTCCGGACGGCAACCCGAACGTGGCTGTCGAGCTTTGGCGGCGGACCAACATGTGCGCGCAGGAACCTGACCATACCGAAACGCTCAACGGGCACACCTGCCTGACATGGTCAACATGCCAAAGCGGCAAAGAGGTCATGTTGTGCCTTCACGAGCGTGGCCACATCGTCCCAAAAGGCTGGATATCGAATGCGTTGAAACGGGCTCTGGAAAGATATCAACTGGGCGAAGGTGCCTTTAGCCATGCGGATGAGCCATCCGCCGCAACTGATTCAACCAGCCAGTCGAATTGACCGAGTTGATTACGACGCACTTGGATGTGTCTGCATAAGCGTAGGGCCAATGACTAATCGATACGGGCGAGCACTCGGTTTCGCTCTAGGTGGACCGCCTGTTCCAGGTTCTTTCTGTGAATTTGCGTTGGGGAGAAATAGCAATTTTCGACGCCCATCTCGCCGCAAAATGGCCGGAGACGCATGACGGCCTCAAACCCGATTTCCCACGTAAATCAGCTGTTGCAACTTTTTGATGCCGCAATTCAGGACCATCAACTTTGCCAGGGAGGCTGCAACCGGGGATACAATCAATGAAAAAGTTCGCCAAGGTCGGTGCGGGTTCGATCGCACTCTTGCTGGTTGGATGCATTGGCTATGGCGCGTTTGGCTATTTTGACGCGATTTCCGATGCAGACGATTTGAGAACGCGGGCCGATACCCTCATTGCTTCCGACTTCGGGGGAGCTTCTTTGGGAGCGAAGCGCTACCAACAGCTTCTGGCGGTACAAGACCCACGGTTCGAGCAACATGGCGGCGTGGACATGACGACACCGGGCGCTGGCATAACAACCATTTCGCAATCGCTGTCAAAGCGTGTCGGATTTGAAAAATTCACCCCGGGTATCGGGAAAATCAGGCAAACCGGTTACGCGCTTGGTTTGGAGAGCGAACTGAGCAAAGAGCAAATAATGGCACTTTGGCTGGACACTCTGGAAATGGGACGTGGACCGGAGGGTTGGGTGACGGGCTTTCATCGCATGAGTGAGGCAGTATTTGGCGCACCACCTCGCGCGATCAAAGACGAGCAATATCTGTCTCTTCTCGCGGTAATGATTGCCCCTGCGCGGTACCGGATCGGAACCAAGGATGACGCTTTAGCTGACCGAACTGGCAGAATCGGCAGACTTGTTTCGGGCAAATGTGCCCCCATCGACAATTCCGATGTCTGGTTGGAAGGCTGCATGTAGCTGCACAAAGTTGGCGCAGAAACATGAAATGGATCCGCAGAACTGTGACATGCAGTCTATTGTTCAGCTGCAGGACAACTGGCCAACGCAGTCGTCCAAACGCTCCCGCAAACGAACAATCGCCCTAGTAAATACGTTGAAATTTCCATTCGTCAGCATCTGGTGTAACGAGTTTCCAGTCGTACCCACCCTGCTGAAGTTCTTCCGCGGTTTCGAAGCCCTGCTCAGCTGATCGGTCAATGAAACTCTTGCCAAGGTCAATGTCCTGCTCGACGCCATAACCGCGCAGAAGATCCAGGCCGTAGTTGAACTGTCCGATTGGGTCGCCAGCCTCGGCGGCTCTTCGGTCCCATTCGGCAGCAGTTTCCGGGTTCTCAGCCTTTCCAAGACCGTTCTGCTCCATATAGGCCATCCAGGTCATGGTTCCTGTCCAGCCTTGTTCAGCGCAGGTCCGAAACAGTTTGCGCGCCGCGTCGTGGTCGCCTTTCTTTGTCAGCATGTAGCCCTGTGCGCACACGACCATATCAACGTCGCCCTCCAGAGCACGGCTAAGCGATTTGCTGAGGCTCATTTCGTCCGGATTGAGTGTTCCGCCACTGTCGACCTGTTCGGCCAGCGCGCTCTGCCCCAAAATTCCGGTCGCGAGCAATATTGTGACAAGTCCGTATTTCATGTCCGGGCCTCCTGTTTACAAAACCCGTCAGACACGTGCTCAGGCCTTTCGCCTGACCATGCCGCGTGACGGATCATACCCCCAAAGACTGACAAAGAGAAAGACTGCGAAAGCAAACACCACCCAAAGCAAAGCTATCCAGTCAACCTGTCCGTAAAGTGCAAAACGAATGAGTTCGACGCCGTGGGAAAACGGATTGAACGCACAAATGTCCCGCAGGATGGTTGAGGCTTCCGCCATCTTCCAAAGCGGATAGAGAGCCGTCGACAGAAAGAACATCGGAAAGATCACGAAGTTCATCACGCCGGCGAAATTCTCCAACTGATTGATCGTGCTCGACAGCAAGAGACCGAGCGCGCCAAGCATCAGTCCGTTCAGAATGAGAGCGGGCAGAATGGCAGCATAGCCGGACGGCGAGAAACCGATGCCCAAGAGCCCTGCGATCGCGAGGAATGTATAGACCTGAAAAATCGAAATGATGGTGCTTGCAAACAGCTTGCAAAACAGCAGCCACCAGCGTGGGATCGGACTTGTCAGAAGCAGGCGCATCGATCCCATTTCACGGTCATAGACCAGACTGAGCGAGGATTGCATGCCTGAAAAGAGCTGTATCATGCCGCACAGTCCGGGAACGATATAGATCTCATAAGTTATATAGGTCAGGTACGGCGGCTGTATTGATAGTCCGAGTGCAGCACGAAATCCGGCCGCAAAAACGATCAGCCATACCAATGGCCTGACGATTGCCGCCAGAAAACGTCCGCGCTGTGATACAAATCGCAGGGCCTCGCGGTGAATGATTGCCAGGAGGCAGACCAGAGCGGCTCTCATTCGTTGTCTCCAGTCAGCTCCAGAAAACGAGACTGAAGCGATCTGCCCGTCGCAATTTCTCCCGCGTGTCCATCAGCGCAAATTCTGCCCTCATGAAGCACGACAAGTCGATCTTCGTCATTGATCTCATCAACCAGATGCGTTGCCCACAGGACTGCGAGATCCCGCTCGCGTGCCAGATCATGAACATAAGCTGTGATCGACTGCCTGGTAGCGGCATCAAGTCCAACTGTGGGTTCATCGAGCAAGAGAACCTGCGGATCGTGGATCAACGCACGGGCAATTTCCATTCGTCGCCTGTGTCCGCCATTGAGGGTCCTGACCTTTTCACCGACACGCTCTGCCATGTTTACACGCTCCAGGCATGCCGTGATCCGCTTGTCAGCCTCAGCGCCCGACATGCCGTGAAGGGCTGCGAAATACTTGAGATTGCGCCAAACCGTAAGGTCCAGGTCGAGCGTCGGCTGCTGGAACACCACACCGATGCGTGCAAGTGCCTTTCCGGGTTCACGCGCCAGCGAATAGCCATCAACCAGGACTTGACCGGCATCAGGGACAAACAGCCGGGTCATTATTGAAAACAAGGTGCTCTTCCCGGCTCCGTTCGGACCGAGAAGAGCGCAAAATGCCCCGGGGTTCAGTTTAAAACTGACATCGTTCAGGGCAGTCTTTTTTCCAAATCGATGCGTGATGCCCTGAACATCAAGGCGAACCGTCACTTTATGGTGATCTCAAGCGTTTGAAGGTCACTGCCTGGAACGCCGAAACTGTAGGTTCCAGGCTTGATTGCAAGGAAGCTGATTTCAGCTGTTCCCGCTTCGTCGAATTCCAGACTATCGACGCCAAGCGGGCGGATCTCAATGCCTTCGATGACAATCTCATCGATCCAGATCGCCCTGAAAAACCCTGCCCCGGCCAATGCCAATTCCTGGCTGCCGTCTGCCTCGATTTCAATCTCGTAGTAAGTGCCGGATTTGAGTTCGAGAGCTCCGCTTTCGTTCAGCGGCACACCGGCAGACAAGGTCAGTGCCGGAAGATCTTCCCTGTTGTCACGCGACAGGATACCTGCAGTGCCGAATGTCGGTGCATCGTCGTCATCGTCATCCCCTTCACTCGCGAGGACCGGGGCAGTCAGGATAGCCAGGGTCGTCGCGCAAGCGAGCAAAAACTTCATATTTTCCTCCCAGATTTATTCAGTTTGTTGGCCGGAACGCCGCTCCCCACGGGAAGCGGCCCACCTTGATCGATTTGATGGGCGCCAGTTCGGCAACATCAATAACGGTGACATCTCCAGAAAGGCCATTGGTGGTAAAAAGCAGGCTCTCGTCACCGTTGAATGCCATGTGCCAAACCCTGCGACCGACCAGGATGTAGTCCGTCACTTCATAGGTTTTTGGATCGACAACAGCCACATGATTAGACGGACCGAGAGCAACGAACACGTGTTTGCCATCGCGCGTCATTTCAAAACCGACAGGCTGAACTCGATCGGGATGGATGCCCTGTATCTCGAATTCTATCTTGGCCTTTTCCTGCTGGCTTTCCCTGTCGAAAACCGTGATCGTGCCGCCAATCTCCGAACTGACCCAGAGTTCCGAACCGTCAAGTGTAAACTCCGCATGGCGCGGGCGCTGATCGACAATCGTGTTGGCGAACAGTTCCTGCGTACTGGTGTCGATCCAATGAGCCATGTTGGTCGTCTCAGATGTCGTGATCGCAATCTTCCCATCCGGCGAGACCGCCATCCCTTCCGGTTCAATTCCAACATCGATCTGTGCCACAACACGTTTTGTCTCAGTGTCCACCACGGTTGTGATCGCGTCATCCTCGTTGGCGATGTAAAGATGTCGGTTGTCCGGGTGCAACACGAATTGTTCCGGGTCTTCACCGGAAGGAAGTTCGTGCAGAATCTTGCCCGTTTCCGGGTCTATGACCTGCACCGTGTCGCTGTCGGATGCGCATAGGTAGAGCACGGAATGGTCGATGGCGAATGTGATGCCGCGTGGCCTTTCGCCAACGTCGATCGTGCGGACAACTTCGAGTGTGTCGATGTCGATCACACTGATCGTGTCGTCTTTTTCGTTGGACACCCAAATCTCGTCAGCCAGTGCAGACGTCAGCCCCATCCCGGCTGCGAGCCCAATGATTGGCCATAACCTTCGCATGATTCACTCCCTATACGCGGTACACGCGCTTTCCGCTTCGTCTATTCCAAGGGTATCGAGCTCGGTGCGCTGATGGAGGAACCCCTCCAGCGGGGCCTGTGCCACCAACGCGCGCGAATGTATGAGCGGGATCGGCTGGCGCAATTGGCCATTCCAAGACCGGAAGGTCAGTGGCCTGCCCTTGAATCCGGCCAACTCGAATTTGTCCGAAAGCAGGTACCCGCGTATGGCTGCGGCATCCGCCTGGTTTGTACGTGTAACAGCCTCTCCGATCGCCCGCATTGCCGCCCAAGCCGCATAGTCGACGGATCGCATTGGCCTGTCTGCGGCCCTATCGAAACGCTTTTGCAGTTGCGCAGCGCCCCATTGTTCCACAGTCCTGTGCCATGCAGTGGGAACCAGCCCCTCTGTTCCGGCAACCGGCCTGGGTTGCCACAAGTTCATGGGGACGTACCGGCCGAAGTCATCTGTCTCATCGGCGACAACCAAAAGGTCATGCTCGGGAAAATCCTGCGTGAACAAGGGCAATTCCTGGAAGGCAGTACGACGCATGTCCGCATCAATATCCCAGACCTTGCTTTCACGGATGCTCACACCGAATTTCTTTGCCGACCTCTCAAGAGCATCGGCATAGGCCTGGTCTTTTGGGTTTGGTCCGGCAATCACGACCCAGTCCGTCCATTTCTTGCGAACGCCGAATTGGGCAAGAGCATCAGTCAGCATGGCCCTTGAAGGCAGAGTGTGCAAAACATTTGCCCGGCAAGATGCATCCCTCAGATCCGTGTCGTTCGCGCTCACATTGAAGATGACCGCAGCGTTGGCTTCCGGCAGATCCGCCAATGCCAATAACTTGTCCCTGGGTGCCTTGACGATGATAAAGGGTGTGATCGACAGCAGGTCACGCGCGGCGGCAGCAAAGTCTCCGCCTTCTTCCACGATCCGTGCCTCCAGCGCATAAGTCTGCTTCAAAAAGCGGCCGGTCGTTGCATTGTCCTTTAGGCCAATTCCTGCACCGGCCAAACCCTCATCGGCGGGAACCGGGTCGAGATTTGAGAGTACCGGAGGTTGTGGTTCCAATTGCTCCAGATAACCGATCGTAACGGCAACTTCAGCATATGCCGCACCGCAACAAACCCATAATATCACTAAGTATTTCGCGATCGACCTGATAATCATTCGACCAGTCTCCGTGATCCGAATACGCGTGAACATTCAACAACCAACAGGTTAGTCTGACAGTCACTACGGAAGCAAGGAAAGGAGACTTGTCCCTTGGTACAATAGCGCCTCTTCATCAGCTGTGCGTATTTATTCGCGACGATCTCGGGAGGAGAGAACTCATGAATTTTCGCAAATGCATGCTGGGCATCTTTGCGGCTGGAACCGCCCTTTCCCTGACATCACTTGACCCGATGGGACGTGTGGAAGCTCATGGCGATGTAGCGCCACAGGCGGTCGATACGGCCGGTCTTCCTGATCTCGGCGAAGAGTGGCTCCTGGAAAATCCCTGGAGAGATCCAGACAGTGAATTCTGGGCGCTGGCGGTCAAGGTCGGCGCGTCGGGCTATAATCAGAATTGTGCACGCTGCCATGGCCTGGAGGTGATTTCCGGCGGGCTGGCCCCCGACCTCAGATATCTGGAGGCCGACGACTTCGGGGACGAATGGTACTTGGAGCGGTACCAGAACGGCTACACTCAGAACGGCATTACCAAGATGCCGGCATTCGGCGAATTGCTCGGCCAGGAAGCAGCATGGGCCATTCGCACTTATGTTGAAACGCGGCCAGACGAAGGCGCACTTGATCCACATTCGGAGCGTTTGAAGGCAATACGAGATGTGATCAAGGAACTCTCCGAAAAGTCCATCCCTGCAGCTGAAGCTGAAAGCACGATCGCACCGCTGCGCTTGGAAATGGAGGAAATTGCCAATTCCCTGGAAACAGGTTCCGGCGCTCCTCGAGCGGATTCCGTTGCATCCCGGGCCGTCCTGCAGTTGGATGGTTCAGATGACAGTCTTAAGAAAACCGCTGAGATACTGACGATCGGACTATCGGCCGCCGAATAATGTTCAAACTTGCGCGACAAGCAGCGATCGCAGTCCTGGCCATGATCACCATGGCCGGGACTGATGCGTTTGCTCAGAACTGTGAAAATGTGCGTTTCGGCGATGAAGCGGAACGCAAGCCGCAAAATGTGGGTCGCGATATCGTTGGCCGGAGCCTTGACGATATCCAGGAACGCGGGTCGATCAAAATCGCTGTTTATGAAGATTTTCCGCCATTTTCCTATAAGGAAAACGGAATCTTGAAAGGCGTGGATATCGAGATTGGCAAGCTGATTGCGGCAGACCTTGGCGTTGAGGCTCAGTTCATTGTCACGGCAGCTGATGAAAACGTCGATGGTGACCTGCGCAACAACGTCTGGCGCGGCAAGCTCATTGGCGGACAGATCTCCAACGTCATGCTTCATGTACCTTATGATCGTGAGCTCGGTTGCCGGAATGAAATGGTTGTCCTGAACGGTCAGTACTACAACGAACAGCTTGCCATTGCTTACCGGAAGGACGCCTATCCGGAAGATCCACCCGTTCCTGCCTATTTCCGTTTTGACACTGTCGGCGTTGAAAACGACACTCTCTCTGATTTTTATCTGACTGGCTTCGCTCGAGGCCAGCTTGTGTCAAACATGCGCCGTTATCCAAGTGCGCGCGACGCCATGTCGGCCCTGGCGAACGGTGAGGTCATGGCAGTCATGGCACCTCTATCTCAGCTTGAGCACGATTTGACTGAGGGGTTAGCGGTGCACTTGCCCCCTTTCCCCGGATTGGCCAAGTCTTCCTGGACACTGGGACTTGCGGTACGACACAACTGGCGCCCGCTATCCTATGCGGTCGATGATGCTATCCGTTATGCCGTTGAGGACGGGCGGATGGCGAAGATCTTTGAAGACCATGGCCTGACCTACACGCAACCCGATTGGTAGCCTGAAACGCGCGAAGCGGCCCCAAGTGTACAGAACACTTTCAGACGTCAACTGAGCGCGCATGTGCATGGTCTTGACTTGCCAGGCCCTACCTTTGCATCGCCCACAGGCTTAGGAAACACAGCAGATCAAGGCTCGAACGAACTGAACCTACTGTTGATTGGGCCGTACCCCTTATCAAAAACGCAACAATTCACCCGTGGTCACTTCGAGCCAGATTGCCTGCGCCAGGCCTATTTCTACTGCTTGCTTCGCCAATTCGGGTGATGCCGTCAATGCAATCGCGGTTGAAAGGCCGTCAGCTTCAGCTGCGGTCTTCGCCTTCACGCTGACAGATCGCCAACTGGGGATGGTTTTGGTCAGATCCGGGTTCACAATGTGGCCATTGCCGTTTTCGAAACGGGTTCCCAAAGGCGCAGATGTCGCTACTGCCGAATTGAAAAGCTGAATGCTATCCAACAACTCACCTTGCTGACCGGCGATACCAATTTGTGCTGACTGTTCCCCCGCACGGTATTCACCAATGTGAACCAGGTGGGGCGCAAAACCATGCGCATTCAGGACTTCGCTAACCCGATCCGTTGCAAAGCCCTGTGCTATTCCATTCAGTGTCATTGCCATTCCCGGTACGGCAAACGACAAATGCGCCGATTGCCTTTGAACCTTGGCCCACCCAACCTTCTCCGCAAGCGCTTTCTTGTCGGTCGCTGACAGCTCTCCGTCCGCGCGCGCCTGTGCCACCATCAGGGGCTGAACCGTCGGGTCGAACAATCCGTCAGTCTGGCGGTGTATCTTGTCCACCAAACTCATTAGGCGGGCGAACTCGGGCGGCATTTCCAGGAAACCGTTCGCATTGAGTGCGTTCAATGCGGATCGCGGTTGGTAAAGGGAAAACAACCTTTCCATCCGTAGCACAGTGTCTCTTGCTGCGGCGATGGCCTGACCTGTCTTGGTCTTGTCGGCACCGAACAACCGGATCTCCGCTTCCGCCCCGAGTGCACGTCCGCGCCAGACAGACACCTCAGACTGCGCAGGAGAACTTCCGGATGCCGACATGGCACACCCGGCCATAATAGTGAGGAACCGGCGTCGACTAGGCTTCAAAGCTGCCTCCCCCGTTTTGCAAGGATCAGCGGAACGCACTGATTGTCGTCGTCATGAATGGTCACGCAATCAAGACATTGAAAGCACTCATCATATTTGATGCCACCGGTCGGTTTGATTGCATTGTAATTGCATTTTACGCGGCATAGCTGACAAGGACTGCCACAAACATCCCTGCGTGGAATCCAATCTCGCAGCCGCAGAAATCCGCCAATCGCCATCACCGCCCCAAGCGGGCAGATGTAGCGGCAGAACCCCTTGAACACCACCATGCTGAGCAAAAGCAGACCGACGCAATAAAGAACAAAATACCATTCCCGGACAAAAAAAGTTGTTATCGCGGTCTTGAAGGGTTCCACTTCAATGGCAGTGTCGAGATAGGTTGGCGCCAAGATCGCAAGCGCGAGAAGGCCAGCAAGGATCACATATTTGAGCTTGACCAGCCAGAAGTCGATGCGATCGGGAACCTGGATCTGCGGAAGACGCAACAGTCGGCCAAGATAGTGCATGAACTCCTGCATAGCGCCAAAAGGGCACATCCAACCGCAGAAGAACCCGCGCCCCCAAATGACAAATGTCAGCAGCACAACACCCCAGATCAAGAGTGAAAACGGGTCATAGAGCAGGAATGCCAGGCTCTGCCCTTCGAACAGGCTGCGCACAACGCCAAGGACGGTCGCAATGGAAAGCTGCCCTTGTCCCCACCATCCGACGAAACCGATCACGCCCGCCAAAATTGCGAGCCGAACAAGGGTATATTGTCGAAACCCAGCCAATCTCGACTGGCCCAGCAACAGCAGAGGCACCAGCGCGGCAAGTCCGCCGGCAAGCACCACGAGGTCACCTGACCTTGCATCCATAGCTTGGCGCCATACTGGAACAGGGGCGGGAGGTTCGTCCTTTATGAAAAACCGCTCGTCTGTCTTGTGTGCAACTGTGAAGTCAACTGTTCCGATTTCAGGCCGAAAAGACCCATGTTCCCGGACAGCACGGACTGACAAAGACCATTCATCGATCGGATTGAAACCCAGTCGGCGATCTGTCCGCAGCACCATTGCAAATTCGCCGGGTATGCCGTCCCGCAATTCGACATCCAGATCGGCGTCCCGCAATGAAATCGGCAAGCCATCCTGACTTGCCGTGATCAAATTGGGGCTGGTGTTTCGCACAAAATCCTCAGTTACAAGGCCGTGGCGCCCTGCATCGATCACAAGGATCGGCTCATCGTCCGGCGACAACTCCTGGAAGTTTCTGAGCTGGCTCAAACTGTCCGGCTCTAAAATGGCTTCGGCAATTGCAGGAGGGCCGAGATCGACCACCCAGAGGTCCAGATAGATTTCGTCCGGCTCATCCTTTGCCACGGGGTCGTCATCGGCCCAGATCGAATCTGCAAACGCATCGTCGACTTCACGATTGGTAACCACCCGGCGGCCCGCAATACCCTCCTCAACAATTTGCTCCCAGGTCAACGGTTCAGCGTGTTCAAGGTCCGGTTTGGCGGCTGCCCGTCCGCCAATCCCTTGCATCTTTTCACGCGCAACCTTGAGCGCGGCAGCAAGCAGCGTTTCATGAGCGATACGCACGCTGGCTGTCGCCTTTGTCACACCATCAAGATAAACAAGCGATGAGCCGCTGCTTTGGTCACCATAGGGAACACCAATGACCAGTGAATCGGTGATGGAGTATCCCTTGTATTGCGAAATGAATTCCTGAAACGGGGCTTCGCCAAGCCCCGAGACGAAGATCGGTTCGTTGTGAGAAACGATATCCACGTCAATCAGGCGCCCTTCCAGCGTCAGAATGACAAACAGATTGATCGGGGCACCTGAAAAACCGGGAAGTGGTGCCAAAGGCTCCGTCTCAAATGCGTAGCCGGAAACCCTGCCATCCAGGTTGATCAGCTCATATATGCCGCCTTCAAGCAGGTCCCCCAATTGATAGGGAGGTTCGATGTAACGCGCTGCTTCTTCCCGCTCCAGTTCCTCAGCGCTGCTTGCTGAGAGCAATAGTAAAAGAACCGCAGCGGCAAAGACGATGTGCTTTGCCAGCCCGCCCAGACAGCCAAGCGCCCTGTTTTGAAACTCCTCCATGAGAGGCAGTTTTTCTGTTCGGAAAAACTGACGCAACTGTCCTTTAGATCAAGAAGGTTTCCGGAAAGCATTCCCTGCCCTGTACCAAAGGACAATAAAATCGTTGACCCAGATCAACGTCGCATAGTTGCGCATGGCGTTTCCTCCTCTTATCCAAAAGAGGAGAAATCCCATGTCAATCCGGGACGTATTTTTGGCAATTGCAGTGGTTTCACTTGCGCAAACCGCACAAGCATCGGAAGTCTTTGAGAAGGCCAAGATTACTGCTGGAGAAATGCTTTACAGGGTAGAGTGCCGGCGCTGCCATGCACCCAATTCGAACGACCCGAGTTACGGACCACCGCTTGAAAACATCATTGGCCGAGGAGCCGGGACGTTTCCGGACTATGACTATTCTGAAGCTCTTGCCGCTTCAGGCATTGTCTGGACCCCTGCTGCGCTTCGCGCCTGGATGGAAGACAACACCGGTTTTCTTCCTGGAACAAAGATGCGCCATGTCGGCATTCAGGACAGGACTGTCCAGGATTTTATCCTGACGTACCTTGCAAGCCTTGCACCACAAAGTGACAAGTGACGTGAAAAAACGGCAGGAAATCAACTGCCTCGAGACTTCAGAGGCTTTGTAAAGGTTGGCAAAACGGATTGCCGGCACCTTCGAACAGCTCAATCAGCAATGAGTTTGCGATCAGACGCCGGAACAGCACGCGTGGGTGCTGTTCCGGTTATTTGCGTTAGGCCGGAACCTTGGTTTTGCGCAAATACGGCAGAACGGTCTCAAACGAACCGAACTTTGCCTTGGCATCTTCGTCACTTACGGTCGCCGGGATGATTACGTCCTGACCGACTTCCCAGTTGGCCGGTGTTGCAACACCCTTGCCTGTTGTCTGCAGCGCATCAAGCGCACGCAACACTTCGGCAAAGTTACGGCCGACCGTCATCGGGTAGGTCATCGACAGTTTCAGCTGCTTGTCCGGTCCGATAATGAAAACCGAACGCACAGTCGCACTGTCTGCAGGTGTACGCCCATCCGGCAGATACGCTTCTGACGGCAACATGTCGAAGGCCTTTGAAACTTCCAGCCCCTCGTCGGCAATGATCGGAAAACCGGCAGCAGCACCACCGACCTTTTCAATATCGGCTTTCCACTTCTTGTGATCATCCGCGCTGTCGACCGACACGCCGATCACCTTGGTGCCCCGCTTTTCCCATTCCGCTGCAAGCTGTGCAACAGCGCCGAACTCAGTGGTGCACACCGGGGTGAAGTCTTTGGGGTGACTGAACAGGATCGCCCAGCTGTCGCCGATCCAGTCATGGAAAGTGATCTGACCATGGTCGGTTTCAGCTGTGAAATTCGGAACTGTATCGTTGATACGAAGTGACATGTGATGTGTCCTTTCAGTCTTCGTGGATCGGAGGCGGAAGGCGAATGATCAGCCCTGCTTGATGAGTTCGGCTTGATGTTTAGTGCATGTTCGGCACTTGGTCCAATGCGGCAATGAGTACCTTTACCGAGAAAACCCAGCCGAACCGAAATGCTCACGGAACTGACCTTGGTCTGTTTCACTCGATATGCATTCTCAGCCAAGCACTTTCAAGGAGCCAGTTGTGCCGCGCTCAACGAAAACAACCACCAAATGAGCTCATTTGAATTGGCGTCAAATCGACACTCTGTAAAACGCTAGGCAAGTTTGAACCAGCCCCGCTGCCGGGGCCCTTGAAGAGCAGACAACAAGCTCACGTTCGCGCTTTTTCGAACGCGGTCCATGCGGCTTGAAATTTCTCGAAATTGAACCCTGGTTCGCGCGCAGGGCCCAAAACCAGCATTTCTGTTTCCAGAAGTTTTCGGATGGCATTTGCAAGGTTTGGCAAGACCGCATCCGGTATCACAAGTGCACCGTGGCGGTCAGCGTGCACAAGTTCACCTGGGTGAATATCAAGGCCAAAGATCTTCACGGGCGTGTCGATTTCCTTCACATGCACATATCCATGGCTCGGGCCGATGGATCCGGCGACAACCGGAAACCCTTCAGGCAAGTCGCCAAGATCGCGCATGACGCCATTGGTGAGTGTGCCTGCCAGATCAAACCCCTTGTGCAGCGTTGTGTTGATCTCCCCCCAGAAGGCACCAATCGCATTTGGATAGTCGAGGTCTTCGACAACCGTTATCGCCGGACGTGGACCTTCCGACATATAGCGGTAGTAATCCATACGCCGAGCCTTGATAACCTCGGCCGGCTCCGTTGGCGGTGCCAAAGCGGAGATCTTTGCCGTTCTTGCAATTCCGACCATCGCGCCGGCCTCTGGCGCGGAACACAACATTGTGCCGCGCGTGAAGCGATTGAAACCCCGCCCTCCTTCGGCGACTTCGATTGCGTTGCAGACAGTCGGGGTATCGACGGATTTCAGGAGGTCGATGAGGTCAGTATCCATCAGATTTCCAGCCAGGTTTTAAACGCCTCGTTGACAGCGTCAGGTTGTTCAAGTGTCGGGAGATGCCCAGCACCTTCCACGACCGTCAAAGTCGATCCGCTTATGAGGTCATGCATCAGTTCGTGTCGGTCGAGCGGGCAAAGCCTGTCTTCGGCGCCCATGAGGATCAGGGTCGGACACGCGACTGCGGCCAAGGTCTTCTGTTGATCCGGCCGTGTCTGCAAGGCCCGTGATTGGCGTTCGAATACACCAGCCCCCAGATCCAGCGCCATATTCATGCAGAGATCCAGGACATCCTGGCGACGCGGTCCGTTTGCCAGATAATTGGGCTTCAATTCGTCTCTCATGACGTCCTTGAGGCTGCCGGCCCGGACCTTGTCTATCTGCGGTTCACGGCCTTGCTTGACCTCATCGAGTTCGGCGCGCGGATTGGTGTCGAGCAATGCAAGCCTTGCAACGCGCTCCGGCGCTTGGCGGACAACTTCCATTGCCACAATGCCGCCCATTGAAAGGCCGGCGAGCGCGAAACGAGAAGGCGCATTTTGCAGGATTTCTTCGGCCAGTTCACCGATGCTCGCATGCCCTGTCACAGGCGCCAGATGCAATGGCACCTTGCCCGACAATTCGGCGATCTGCGGTCCGTAAAGACGCGCATCACACATCATGCCGGGCAACAGGACCAAAGGTGTCACGCACGCTCTCCGGCAATGGCAGCCCCTTCGGCGAGTGCGCCAAGCTTGGCATAGGCAATTTCAGGATCAACGGCACCAAAACCTGCAAATGTTCCGAAGCCACAATCGGAGCCCGCAATCACCCTATCTGAACCGACAATGTCGACAAACCGGTCGAGACGCTGTGCAACAGCTTCCGGGTGCTCGACAAAATTCGTTGTGGTGTCGACAACGCCCGGTACAAGGATCTTGTCCTCGGGAATTTCAGATTTTCGATCCCTGAAGACGGACCATTCATGAGCATGGCGAGGATTTGACGTCTCGAAGAGGACATACCTTGCTCGCGCGGACATCAACGTGGAAAACACCTTGTCCATGGAAATATCGCACACGTGCGGTCCTTCGTAGTTGCCCCAGCAAATGTGAATCCTCACATTGGCTGGATCAATGTTCTGCAGGGCATGGTTGAGAGCCTCGATATGGCTCGCAGCAATCTTCAGAAACTCTTCATCGGACAGATCGGTGAAGAGCATGTGCCGCGACAGGGCCAGGTCGGGACAATCCAGCTGCAAATCCAGCCCTGCACCAACGATTGTCTCATACTCCGCCTTCATGACCTCGGCCAGGGCTTCAAGGTAAGCCTCACGCGAAGAATAAAAGTCGTTCTGCAAAAAGAGCGAGATCACCCCAGGGGACGCTGCATTCATAAAGCCGCGCTCGACTCCATTGGCTGCCATCGCCGCCTTCAGATTGGCGATGTCCTTTTCCAGCTCTCCCTGCCCTTTTGAACGAACTTCACCAGTACACATCGGCCGGGCGTATTTCGGAGTGCCGCCGCTTTCTGCGATGCGTTTCAGAAAACTCGGATAGAGCTTCAAGTCAGCAGGAGCATTGCGCGGACTGTCACCTGAAAAACCAGTGTATCGATCCTTCACGTAAGTCGCGTAAGAAATCTTGGAAGTCTCACCATCGCTTACAATGGACACACCCGCATCCACCTGTTTGCGCACGGTGTCATTGACTGCTTCCGTCATTGCCGCATCAAACGCAGCGACTTCATAGTCGTCACCATTTTCCCGGGCGAATATGTAGTCGACGACTTTTTGCGTGCGGGGAAGCGATCCCACATGCGTGACTTCAATTTTGCTCATGTGCATTTCCCCCTTGCGGAACCGGTTGGCCTGTCCATCAAAACTCAATGTCACCCGATCCAGGTTGGTCCGGCGGGGTCGGCTGTGTTCATAACTCTGAAGAGGCTGGCTTCTCCGCTCATCGACGGTTCCAGACGGTGCTCCAGTTCTGGCGGCACAGCGCAGGTGTCCCCCGGAGCCAAGACCTTCTCGCCACCTGTCCAGCTGAGTTTCCAATGACCGCGCATGACCATCAGGATCTCGTGGCAGTTCAGCTTGTAGGCGGTATCGGGGATCGATCCGCGGGTCAGGAATTCGACTTCAAAACCCGGTTTGTCTTTGAGGAGTGCGTTTTCACCGATAACCTTACAGGGATTGCCAGCTGCAAGCGCCATCATGTCCCAGTATCGCGCGACATAATCGCGAACGACAGCGTTGTTGCCAGGTTCCGGAAACGCCTTGAGTTCTTCTTCGCTCAAGAGGGGCATCGGATTGACATCAGCAGGCAGTGACTGACCTTTTTTGGTGTCATAAAGAACGCCGTTTTCACCCAGCACAAGACCATGATCTGCTGCGTCTTCGATCACCTGTGGTGCCCAGGTCACCCCTCCGCCGGCATCGTCACCGCCAAGGATTGCCATGATCATCCCGTAGTCCGTGCCGATGTTTTCAAAACCACGGAAGATTCCGGTCGGAATATTGAAGATGTCGCCTTCTTCAAGCACCATTTCCCCGGCCTTGCCCCAACGACCCCAGAAGAAACGCCAGCGCCCTTTCAAGACATAAAACACTTCGGCAGTTGTGTGCGAGTGAAGTGAATTCCGACACTTTGGCGGTTGTCCGGCGGCACCTATGTTGAAGCCTGGCGTCTCTTTGATATGGACGTGCTGGTCCGGGCTTTCGGAAACACCGCCTCCAATGATCGTAAAGTTCTCCTTTTGATCGGAGCCCGGCGTATGGGCATCGATAAAGGCCGTACGGCAGGGTTTCAAATCGCCGTATCGGACGATCCGTGTTTCCATTTCTTCAGGGGTCATAACGGAACCTGTTGGTGTTGTGGCTGGCGGTCAGCCTGTTTTCAGGACAATCTGTTTCCAGACCGCCGTTTCATCAAAAAGTACGTATTCACGGCGCAGGCCCCATGGGCCGAACTCGGCATGGGCAGCGCCCATCACATGGACCTCGGCACCGGACGGCTGTCCAAAGGCACCCCAGCCGTCATGTATGCCCTGGAGCGACCAACGAAGTGCCGCACGCGGTGGCATCAAAGGGTCATCGCGCCCAATCTGGTGCTCGATATTGAATTCTGCTGACGGAAAGCTTGCACGCAGTCCCATCCAGAACCGGTCTGCATCACCCCAGGAACAACCAGCAGCCCCACCAGGATAGGCAAGCTGGCAGGCCCGATCATATTCAGCTTCTATGGCTGCCATATCGGCATTCATGATCCGTGTGAGAATGTCCGCGTATTTGGCGCCCCACTCATTGTCATTGCCTTTGCCCTTGTATGGTCCCGGCTGGTCAATGGACGGCGTGAATGGAGGCACACAATCCTCAGGGCCGCCTTCACGCACAATGAGGTCTCTCGCATAGTCTGCCGGATCCCAGCCCATTTGGCGCACGATTGCGCCCTGATCTCGGATCAGCCACTCGTCATTGATCTGATTGTTGATCGCGTGACAGTCGGCGATGATCCGGTACCGGAGTTTCTTGCCGCTTGCCTTGCCGTAGACACCGCCCCCGAGATGGGTCGCTGTAGAAATGATCCGGTGAGACGACAGCATGCCTTCTTCAGGCGAACCGGACCAAATGACATCTTCTCCCAGAAGCGTGCGATCAGGAAACTCGGCAAGTGTTGCCATTGTCGCACCGATAACGTCCTGGTTGCCAACAACGACAGACCCTGGCGAACGAACTACGATGTCGTCGGAATAGTAGTGATGAAGCGTGGCAATCTTTCGCTGTTCCCAGATTTCCCGGGTGATCCCGATGATATAATCGGGAAAATCCTTCCAGCGCGGGTCAAAGCCTTTCATTCGGCCATCCTTCCGGTATACGTGCGGACCCGCGGATCATGAGCGGCCCATCAATCTTGATTTTCTGAACGTCCTTGCTGCCTTCCTCGATCCAGCCAAGCAGCGTGGAAACCGTCGCTTCCACCATCCGGTTGGAAGGTTGGCGCAACGTTGTCAGGTCGTACGCGGGCCAGGAAGAAAGAGGCACGTCATCGTAGCCGACGACCGAAACATCGCCTGGAACATCCAGTTTCAACTCAAACCGCAAAACGTCCATGACGGCGAAAGCCATATGATCGTTGCCGACAAAAACCGCGTCAGGGCGGTCCTCGCCCTTGAACATGTCTAGTGCTGCAGCGGCCGCCGTCTCACGCCTGTACATTCCGTCAACACAGGCCACCAGGTCCTGACCTGCTGCTGCCAGCCCCGCCCGGAAACCTGCTTCACGGTCCCGTCCTGTTGAAGAACCAGCCCATCCGGCAATATGCGCGATGCGTTTGTGACCGCCGGCCACCAGGAATTCAGCAATCTTTCGGCCACCTTCGAAATTGTTGGAAGTCACCTGATTGAGGCGCTCGTCATCCTGCCCACGGTTGAATAGCACCACTGGCACACCGGCGCTCGAGCAGCGAGAAGCAAGCTCGTTCGACATGCCGACCGAGGCGGTGATGATGCCGTCGACCTGGTAGTCGAGCAGTTCACCCATCACCTTGTCGATGCCGGCATCATCATTCGACACCATGAAAACAAGAATGTGGTACCCGTGTGCCTGAAGGGCATTTGAAAGCTTTTCCAAAGCATCCGGGTAAAACTGGTTTTCCAGATAGGCCACAACGAGGCCGATGATGCGAGAGCGCCCCGTGATCAGTGAGCGGGCGAGAACATTTGGCCGATATCCAAGCTCCTCAGCCGCTTTCAGGACTTTGTCTGCCATTTTCGGAGACACGGAGGCACCTGGCGTGAAAACGCGGCTGACCGCCGACTGGCTGACACCGGCATGCCGCGCAACTTCAACTGAGGTGACTTTTTCGTTGCCCATCAATCTGCCGTCCAACCTCCGTCGATCAGCATGGACGTTCCGGTCACGAGGGACGATGCATCACTTGCCAGGTAATGCACCGCGCCCATGATGTCTTCCACAACGCCAGTGCGTCCCAACTTGATCTTTTGTTCGATCCATTTGACACGCTCAGGATTGTCGAAGGTCTGTTCGGTGAAGGGTGTTCGGATGAAGGTTGGGCAAATGGTGTTGACCCGCACCTGCTTGGGCCCGAATTCCAGGGCCATTGCCTTGGTGAAGCCTTCGACGGCAAATTTCGATGCACAATAGACTGCGCGATCGATGCCACCGACATGCGCCATCTGAGATGACATGTTGATCAGGGAACCGGGTCTCCCCGCTTCGATCAGGCCCCTGGCGACACACTGCGTGATGAAATAAGCGCCCCTCAGATTGACATTCATCACCGCGTCAAAATCTTCAGGCGTGGTTTGTGTCGCCGGAGTGTGCCGAGCAAGGCCTGCACTGTTTACAAGTACGTCAAACGGCCCGTGCCTTTCCACGCTCACCTGCACCTCCAGCACATCGGCAATATCGAGCTGCAAAGCAGATGCCTTCCAGCCTCGTCCATTGAGCGCTTCGACGGCCTCTTTGAGCTTTTCCTCGCGTCGGGCAGCCAGGACAACCTCGCCACCAGCTTCCGCCAATGCTGTGGCACAAGCCAACCCGATACCGGATGAAGCGCCTGTAACAAGGACACGTTTTCCGGCGAGAGAAAAACTTGGGGTGGAAGGAAGCTCGATCATTTAAGGGCCACTCCGGTGTCTGGGTCAAAGCCCGCACTGGCCTTGTTGAATTCCCGGAGACGATGGAAAACGTCGACATCGAGTTGCGCATAGGCGTCCAGCAGATCGACCAGCACCCAGTTTTCACGGATCAGTCCGTTCTCAAGTCTCCAAAAATCCAGGCTGCGCATGGTGATTTTCTTGCCGGAAGGCGCAATTCCCATCCAGCCGTCGTGCGAAACGGTCTGAATCATGTTCGGCCAACCGGTCACGGCGGCATAATTTCTATCGCCAAAGAAGTGATACTGGACCTGATCCACGTATTTTCCTCGGTCCGGCATACCGTTGAGGAATGGGATCTGGTGCCATTTGCGGAAGCCCTCGATGCCGCGTCCGGTCCCGATACCGGACGGGCCGTACCAGCTCATCCGAGGGTGCCAGAATCTCGGCATTTCCATAACTTCAGGGCCACCTTGCGACGGGTGCCGCTTCATGTAAGTGAGCATATCGATAATGTGCTGACAGGTGACCTCGCCGGCGCTTGCGTCGTAAGGTCCTGGCACAATGCCATCGGCAGTGGCAGGTCCCGGAACTTGCCACTCCCTGCCTAGACTCGGTGCCATAGGCCAGGCGTTGGCCTGCATCATGACCTCCGGTATGTCCCAAAGAGCCTGAAACTCGACCACCTTGCCGTCGGCAAAACGGAAAAACTCGTGAAAACGCATGGCGACCTGGTGTCTGGTCGCCGGGATATCGAGCCAGGGGCTCAAAAAAGAACCGGTGTAATACCCACCGCATCCGACCCAGTCATTGCCCTCAGGTGTCGGCCCGGCCATCACGATAGTATCGCGGCGCTCCAGGTCAGGTATGGCCTTGAACAAGGCAGCATAGGCCTTGTCATAAAAAGCGTCGCTTCCCGTCGTTTCGCCAATTGGATGGCAAAGACGAAACACGGCATCCGGAGCACAAAGGTCGGTGAGCGCCTTGCGGACACTCACCTCCTCAAAATCGTACATCGCTTCGCGCAAGGAGGCGATGCGTTGCTTGTGCTGCGTATGCCTGTCCAGCGTCATGCGCCTGGCACCTTCATCGGCCAGAAATCGATCATGACATTCTTCTGAAAGGCTGGGCGTTCACACAGTCGGTCGTAATATGCTTTGAGCCCCGGCAGATCCGCGCGGTCAAACTCCAGCTCATAGTATCGGTACAGCAGACCGCCAATCTGAAAGTCGGCAAGGTTAAGCGTGTCGCCGCCGATATAGGGACCCTTTATCAACTGTTCGACAATGGTCATGGCTTGTTTAAGTGTTGCCTCTGCCGCAGCAATTGCGGCTACGTTCCGGTCTTCGACCGTGGTGCGCACAAATTGTATGAAAATGGTCGGGATAAGCGGGACATAGATGTGCTGCCTCGACATGTCTGCCCAGCGCTCGATCTGAGCAGCAGCCATCGGATCAGAGGGATGATCGCCATATTTGCGCATGAGGTAACGCAATATGGTCATGGCCTCTGAGAGGGTCTGACCATCGTCTTCCAACACGGGCACCAGACCCAGCGGATTCATTGCAAGAAATTCCGCCGTGTCATTGCCGCCGAACGGCCCACCGACATCAAGACGTTCATAAGATATGCCCAGTTCTTCCAGGCACCAGACGACGGGCTGAACATTGGCGGATGTCAGACGTCCATGGACCTTTATCATTCTGCTGCTTCTCCATAAGGTACATTGCCGCCTCCATAGCGGCGCACCCGGATATTGGCCTGTTCAGCATGGCCGACGAAACCCTCAAGCATGCAGAGACGGGAACAATAAGCGCCGATTTCAGCTGCGGCCTCGTCTGTCAGCACTTTTTGGTAAGAGTGCGTCTTCAGGAATTTCCCAACCCAGAGGCCGCCTGTGTAGCGGCCGGCCTTCTTTGTCGGCAGCGTATGATTCGTACCGATGACCTTGTCACCATTGGCAACATTGGTTCGAGCGCCCAGGAACAGCGCACCGTAGCAAGTCATGTTTTCAAGGAACCAATCGTCCCTGTCCGTCATCACCTGCACATGTTCAGACGCAATATCGTTGGCGACAGCCAACATCTCATCATAGCTGTCACACAGAATGACTTCGCCATAGTCTTCCCAGGATTTCGAAGCAGTCTCGGCTGTCGGCAAAATGCCCAGGAGACGGTCGATTTCCGTCAATGTCCCGGATGCAAGCTTGCGGGAATTCGTGACGAGGACGGCTGGAGAGTTATAGCCATGTTCTGCCTGCCCAAGAAGGTCTGTCGCGCACATTTCAGCGTCAACCGTTTCATCCGCAATGACCATGGTTTCCGTCGGCCCTGCAAAGAGATCGATCCCGACGCGCCCAAACAGCTGTCGCTTGGCTTCAGCAACAAATGCGTTTCCAGGACCGACCAGCATATGTACAGGGTCTATGGTCTCTGTCCCGATCGCCATTGCGCCGACTGCCTGAATACCGCCGAGCACGTAAATCTCGTGTGCACCACCCAGATGCATGGCCGCGATAACCGCGGGGTTCGGCGCACCTTTAAAAGGCGGCGTTGCGGCAACGATACGCGGTACTTTCGCCACGGATGCCGTTGCGACGGACATATGCGCTGAAGCGACCATCGGGAACTTGCCACCAGGCACATAACAGCCGACCGACTGAACCGGGATGTTTTTGTGACCGAGAATGACACCGGGCAAGGTTTCCACCTCGATGTCGAGCATGGATTCGCGTTGCGCCTGCGCAAATTTCCGCACCTGCTCCTGCGCAAACTTGATGTCGGCCATGTCACGCGGCGACACCTTGTTCATCAGGGCTTCAATTTCGGACGGCGACAGGCGGAAGGACTGCGGTGCGTAATTGTCGAACTTTTCTGAGAGCTCGCGCACGGCAGCATCGCCGCGTGTCTCGATCTCGTGCAGCGTTCCCTCGACGATGGAACGAACCTTGGCGTCATCCTCAGACCGTTCGGCTTCCGGCTTGCCACGCTTGAGATATTCAATCGCCATGTTTCTTCCCTTTCAAAGCGCCGGCGAAGGTCTTGTTCCGGCCTCCTGCCCTTTACGCAAAGTTGTCAATTCTCAATTTGCATACGTATGCAGAACAATCAAGATGCTTATTCAGATTGCTCTGGAAGTGGTTCGCGGCCCGGCTAGGCCGCCTTGCCAGGAACAGGAGGTTGACGGTCGCCACGGTCGAAGGCCTCCCACCCTTCCCCATTGAAGACGTCTCTTCCGAGCTGAGCCAGAACATGCGGAAAATCCACCATGACCCAGTTGTCGACAATCTTGCCATCAACGACTTTCCAGAAGTCCATGTAGCGGATTTGGATCCTTTTGCCGGTCGGCTCGATGCCCATGAACGCACCTGAATGTGTCGCTTCCTGCCTCCCGAATGCAGCCGCCCACTCGCCCATGTAAAGACGCGCTTCATCAACGCAAATCTTTTCCGAAAAGGCCGCCTGAAACGGCTTTTGCCAATTGTCCTGAAATTCCTTGAGTCCGGTTTTCGTGCCGCAGCCGGTGTTGCCGAGCCAACGGAACCCTTCAGAAAAGAATTCTCCAATGTCGGCGATCCGGTGGTCATTGAGGCCATCGACCATTGTCTCGATGACACGTTTCGTCTCATCGGTTTTGCTCATATCCGTATCACGGCTCAAAACAGCCTGTTCTGGACGAGATCCCTTCATGTTCGGCCTCTGTTCATTTCGTCAAAAACATCAAAACCCATTTGCAAAAGCACATGTGGCACATCGACAAAGACCCAGTTCTCCATCAACTTGTCTCCCTCACGTCGCCACCAGTCGCACACGCGCATATAGAGACGATCCCCTTTGGACGGTTGCCCCAAAAACGGCTTCGCCTGAACCGCATTCAGCGATGGCCATCCGCCTGAACAGACATAATTACCGTCACCAAATCGCGTGAAATGCCGGGTACGGCTGCCTTCAACGGCTCCTCCGATCCACTCGCTGAATGTGTTTTCGAATGGCACCTGGAACCCGGCGAAGCTCTCCAGTCCCGCAAAACTGCCAAAGGCGGCGGGGCCATACCAGAGCATGTTTTCATGCCAGTACGGGCGCCACTGTTCGTCCTTGGTCGCGAGCTTGCGCAGCATGTGTGTGACCATCTTCAGGGAGACCGCGCTTACCGCCGGATCATTGTGGTGCCACTGCAGACCGTCCTGGGTCACCGGACCAGGCAAATACCCCGTATAGCCGCGGGTCGCGCCTGGTGAAACGGCAATTGGCCACTGACTGGCCGCAATCATCAGCTCGGGAATATCGAGATAGATGTAGCTCTCGACAGCGCGCCCTTCTTCCATTCGGTGGAACTCGCCAAAGCGGAGATACGCCAGCGTTCCTGTGGGCCTGATGCCAAGCCAGGGCGATGTGAAATTCCCAAAATAGTAACCTGTCGAAGTGACCCAGCTTGCCTCCTCAAAGCTGCCGCCAAAGGCGATATAGTCTGACCGCCCAAGTCCGCTCAAAGCTTGAGTAAGTGGCTCCAGGAACTGGTCGATATAGCTGTCCGGACCGATAATCGCATCAAAGGGATGCACAAGATTGATAACCGCGTCACCGGCGAAAAAGCGGCGCGCTGCGGCCGCTGTGCCACCGGCACGTTCCAACCGGTAGGCGTCCACATACGTCTTCAGGGCAGCCTTGTTTGCCGGTATGGGAGACACCTGGTTCACCGATCAGCCTTTCACCGCACCGGCGGTCAGTCCGGAGACAATCTGGCGCTGGAACAGCATCACGAGCAGGAACAATGGTGCTGTGGCCGACACGACAGCCGCGACTGCAAACATGACGTTGCCTTCGGTGTAGGTCGTTCCGAGAAACGCCGCGATTTTCGGCACCATGGTCCGGTTCTGCTCGTTCAGCAGCATCGTGGTGACGGCAAAATCATTGTAGGCGAGCAGGAAGCTGAACAAACCGGTCGTGATGACGCCGGGCCACATCACCGGAATGATGACATAGCGAAAGGCCTGAAACTGGGTGCATCCGTCAACTTTGGCGCTTTCGTCGAGATCGATCGGGATCTTCTTGAAGAACGAGTGCAGCATCCACAAAGTGAACGGCTGGTTTATCGCCACAAGCACGATGATCGCCGTCGGCAGGTATCCCCAAAGGTTCCAGGCAAAGAAAGGCGGCAGATACCCGGAAACCAGCGTGATTTGAGGCATGGCGCGGAAAATCAGCGCGGCAATCAGGAGCCAGAAGACATAATTGTAGTTAGAGCGGCTGAGCGCGTATCCACCAAGAGTGCCAATCGTTAACGAGGTGACGACAACAAAGAGGCAGACAATGCCTGTATTCAGCGCAGCGCGCCAAAACTCTTCCTGCACCCAGGCACCGTAGTACCCTGCCCCGGTAAAGGCCGACCCGTGCGTTTCTTCCGTCAGCTTGCCTGTGATCGCATTGGTCCAGTCGGCGATTGAAAAGAAGTCGAGTTCGACCTTGAACGACCCCCATAGCGTCCAGAAGAACGGAAACGCAGCTAGCAGAAGCCAGAATACGATGAATAAGGTCGAGGCAACCTTCAGGGAAACCGGTGCCTGCCTGGCAGATGAACTCATGGCTCAAGCCTTCCCTTTGAAGTCGCGCCAAGTGCGCACAAGAACCGGCGACAGCAAAATGGCCACCCCGATAATCGTCAGAACGGATGTGGTCGCAGCCGCTGACAGCTGATTTGTCTCTCCGCTCAGATCGTTGAAAATGATCCAAGACAGCGACGTTGCATGAGCGGAGGCATTGAAACCGATGATCGGCTCAAACACGCGGAAATTGTCCATGAGCTGAATAAGAGCCACAAATGTCACGAGCGGCGTCAGATGCGGGAGCACAACATATCTGGTCTGCTGCCAGCGTGTTGCGCCATCAATCTGCGCGCTTTCCAGCGTGTCCTGCGGCACGGTTTGCAATCCGGCGTAAAAAACAACGAAAGCAAATGGTGCCGAATGCCAAATGCCGTACACCATCAGCGCGATCCACATCAATGGTGTCGAGGCCTTCAGCGACAGGTCCGGACTGCCCGCAACATATTGAATGAATTCACCTATGATGCCGCGGCTGTCGATCATCCAATAAAGGGTCAGTGAACCGATCAGCGGGGTCACGATCATCGGCAGAAGCGAGAAGAAAATAACGAAACCGCGTATTCTTCGGTTCAGCGAATTTACTGCAAGCGCGATCACAAATCCGAGGGCTATGAGCGCCGGTGTCACGACAAACGTGTAAGCCAGCGTGAAAGCCATTGCCCTATAGAAGGGAAGGTCGCCGACATCACTGAAGAACTCACCGATGCTCTGGCTTGTGGTCCAGGCCTCGCTCACTTCAGCAACTGCCAGGTGTCCTCGGTCCAGATAGATCCCAAGTCCGGCAAATCGGCCAAGCGGTTCGGCCTCACGCAATTGCGCCGTCGCCTCCTGGTCGATCACCACGCTTTTGGTACAGCCAAAGGGGCCGCAGTTTTCCGTTTCAACCAGCACGGCCTCATGAGGTACGAACAGCGACTGGATCACGACCGACCCTATAGGCGCCGCAATGAAGATCAGCATTGCGAGTGCTGTCGGTAGAAAAAACCAAAAGAAGGTCCTGTGTTTCATACCGTTGCCCGATCATCTGGTTGATTGGAGAAAATGGAATGCGTCCAGTTGGACGCACTCCGGGCGGTTCCGATTAAAGGAAGCCCTTTTCCTTGGCAGCAGCTGTATAAGCGGCTTCCACATCCTTGAGCGCCTGTTCAGCGCTTTCCTTGCCCTGCATGAAATCTGTCAACTCAGCACCAAGCGCTGTGTGCATCAGCCCCATGTAGGGAAATGTCGGATATGGGATCGTGCCCTTGTTGGCAGCATCGAAGACGCCAGTTGCTGCCGGTGTCGGCTCATAACCGTCGATCAGCCAGACGGCCTGGATCGCAACATCGTCGTCTTTGAGAATGGACGGATCGATCGCATTTTTCATTGCAACGAAAGTCGCTTCCGCATCTTCGTCGGAAATGTTCTTTGCAACGGTCCAGCCGTCCCACCAAAGTGTCGAAGCAGGTGTTGAACCACCGCCCACGGTCATCGGACCGGAAATGGCAAACCCGTCAACGACGTCCTGAGGCACACCGTCAGCCGTTGTCAAAGTGGCTGCACGCGATCCCCACATGTTCATCAACGCAACATTGCCGGCGCGGTACTCGGCATTTGTGGCGTTTGAATCGTGGGTCAGAAAATCCGGATTCATGTATTCGCTGAGCGCTTTCATCATTTCCAGAGCCTTGATACCGGCTTCGGAATTGACGTTCGGCTCTGCAGTACCCGGCTTGAAGAACTCACCGCCAAAGCCCAGGAACATGTTGTTGAATTCCTGCGCAAGGTTCCAGCCCGCAGCATAGGCACCGCCAACTGGATTTTCCATGATGCCCTTGTCGCGGATCATCTGCGCGATGCCGAGCATGTCCTCATAGGTTTTCGGCGGCTCGACCCCAAGCTCCTCCAGGATGTCCTTTCGGTAAACCAGGTGTTGCGCGTTGGCCATGAAAGCAACCGCCATGACCTTGCCATCAATTGTGATCAGCTGGTTCTTGCTCAAGCCATCGCCATGCTTGGCCACAAGATCGTCGAGCGGGCGGATCAGATCCTCGTTCATCAAGGCAACGATGGAGGAGTTGGCGATGATCGCTGTGGTGTATTCGGCCGGATCTCCGCTCATGCCAGCAACATTGAGCTTCTGATGGTCAGCCGTGAGGTTCGATTTGACTTCAACCGTGTCCGAAGCGCATTCCTGAGCGCCCGCCCCAACGGTTTGAATTGCCGGAAATTCGTTGCCGATGATGCTGACCCGGCCGTTTTCGACGCCGCACTCAGCATATGCTGCGGTCGCCATTACCGACATGGCACCTGCCAACAATAGTCTTTTTACAAGCATGTTTGTCCTCCTGCTATTCCTTGCGCCTATGACGCATCTCTGGAAACCGGCTATGCCGGGTATGGACAGGCTTTAGGCGTCGAGACGCGCGCCTGTCTCGTGATGAAATAGGTGACAGATCTCTGGCGGGATATGCAGACCGACGGTCTCATCAATCTCTATTCGATAGTCTTTGCTCGCCTTCACGGAGACCAGTGCGCCTCCCGCCTTGACCGTGATCATCGTGGCATCGCCGAGAAGCTCCATCGTGTAGACCGGTGCATTGATCTCCGCTTCGGCACTGGACTGAGCAACGGCTGCATCTTCGGCACGAAATCCGAGGGTCACCGGTCCGTCCGGGCCGCTCAATCCGGCGATTTCGACATGCTCGCCGGTAAATGTGCCGCCCTTTAGGGTGCCGTTCATAAGGTTCATAGCTGGGGAACCGATAAAGCCCGCAACGAATGTGTTGGCCGGCTTGTCATAGATATCGGTTGGAGTCCCGACCTGCTGAATGATACCGCGCTGCATCACAACAACACGATCAGCAAGCGTCATTGCTTCGATCTGATCGTGTGTCACATAGATCGTAGTGACCTGAAGCTCGTGCTGCAGGTTCTTGATCTGCGCCCGTGTGGAGACTCGCAACTTCGCATCAAGGTTGGAGAGCGGCTCGTCCATTAGGAAGACGTTCGGCTCGCGCACAATGGCGCGGGCAAGCGCAACGCGCTGACGCTGACCACCTGACAATTCCGCAGGCTTTCGGTGCAAAAACTCGCGAAGTTCAACCATGTCGGCAGCGCGCATGACCCTTTCATCATGGGTCGAGGGGTCGACTTTGCGCACCTTCAGCGGAAAGCGAATGTTGTCATAAACATTCATGTTCGGATAGAGGCCATAGGACTGGAAGACCATGGCGATATCCCTGTCCTTAGGCTCGAGATTGTTGACCACCCGGTCACCAATAGCAATCTCGCCGTCCGTGGCGTCCTCAAGACCTGCGATCATGCGCATCGTTGTGGTCTTGCCGCATCCGGAGGGTCCCAGAAGTACGAGAAATTCACGATCTGCGATCGTCAAGTTGAAGTTGTCGACGCCGACAAAGGCACCCCAACGTTTTGACACGTTTTTAAGCTGAATCTCAGCCACAGCGCCCCTCCCGAACCGTCCGCAAGCTCATTTTGCATTCCTATGCAAAATAAGTAGACACACTTATCATTCTTTGGCAATGATTTTTTGCATACGAATGCAAAAATGATATCAAGACACGTTCAGCTCTTCATCTTAAAGGTTTGGAAATGCCCGATTTTCGGAAAACCCCGCATCAATTTCTGAGTGAGGTTCACACAGTCTCAGCTTCTCAGGCAAAAGACCTGTTTGACCGTCATCTGGCAGAGGATGTTGTCTTTGACGTCGCCTATCCGGTCAATCGCCTTCAAGGCCGCGATGCCGTTATCGCCGGTTTCTTCGATCCGCTGGCAAACGCACTGAAAGACGTTCGCCGCCGCGACGAAATCTTCATCGGAGGCCCGAACAGGCGTGCGCCCGGAGGGCACTGGCTGGCGAGCGTAGCCCACTATGTCGGAAATTTCGAAGAGCCGCTTTTCGGCGTCAAACCATCAGGCCATCTTGCTTTTCTGCGTGCAGGAGAGTTTTACCGCGTGGAACCCGACGGACGGATTTCGGAAGCCAAGATAATCATCGACCTCCTGGACCTGATGCGTCAATCGGGTGGCTTGCCTCTACCGAAAATGCTTGGCACGGAGATGCTGTTTCCCGGTCCGGCCACTCACGACGGTGTTTTGCCAACTGAACAGGCTGACGGGGAAAAGACACTTGATCTTTGCGAGGCAATGCTGGCTGATCTCAAGGCGTTCGACCCAAAAACCTTCACATCAAAGGGCCAGACCGGCGATGACGGTTACTGGCATGACGACATGCTCTGGTACGGGCCCGGCGGCATCGGTTCCAATTACCGTTGGAGCGGCTTCGAAAAAGACCATCGCGCGTCTTTCCTGACCGCTTTTCCAGACCGGGTGGGTGGCGATCACTATTGCCGGATCGGCAATGGCAACTATGCAGCAGTCAGCGGGTGGCCTTCCATGACGATGACGCATGCAGGCGATTATCTGGGGGAAGCGGCTTCCGGCAAGTCCCTCACCCTTCGCGTCATGGATTTCTACCGCTGTGCCGATGGAAAGATCATGGAAAACTGGGTGTTGCTGGACTACCTGGATCTGTTTCAGCAAATGGGCCGGGACTTGATCGCAGAACAGTCCGGCTGAAACACGCTTTCGACAAGCCGAAATGCGCGTAGGCGCTTAAGTGCCTCGCCGATGTAGACTGCAGCCGGGACATCAGCCTACGTTGCTATGGTTGCCCTTGGTCGGCAGGATCGGCGCAGACCACGCGGTTGCTAGCACTCGAGGGAGGGGCTTCGTTGGCAGAAAAAGTCGTCATATCAGAGTTCATGCACGAGCCATCTCTTGAAGCATTCGGCCCGGAATTTGACGTTTGTTATGATCCGACATTGGTTGACGATACCGGACGCCTGCACAAGGAGCTTGCACAAGCAGATGCGTTGATTGTGCGAAATCGAACACAGGTTGATCTGGCTCTCCTGAGCGCTGCACCAGACCTTCGCGTCGTTGGCCGCCTGGGGGTCGGATTGGAGAATATCGACCTTGAAGCTTGCGCGGAGAAAGACGTCAGCGTCAAACCCGCGACAGGGGCCAACACACAGTCGGTCGTGGAGTATGTCATCGGAACTATGCTGGTTCTGAGGCGGGGTGTCTTTTCATCAAGCCCCGATATTCTGACCGGTGATTGGCCACGGAGCACACTTGGCACCGGCAGCGAAATTCACGGGCTCACCCTCGGCCTTCTGGGGTTTGGAGCGATTGCACAGGCGGTCTCGCAGGCCGCACGTGCGCTTGGCATGAAAATCGCCGCTTTCGACCCTTTTCTGCCCGAAGCGGATCCGGCCCGGGCAAATGTGCACTCTTGCGATCTGGATGAACTTCTCGCAATTTCAGACATCCTTTCCCTGCATGTCCCGCTCACACAATCCACGGCGGGATTGCTCGGAGCAGACGCGCTCGCGAGGATGAAAACCGGTGCGCTTCTGATCAACACGGCACGGGGTGGAATCGTTGAAGAGCCTGCTCTCGCCTCTGCCTTGAAGCAAGGCCAACTGGCAGGTGCAGCCCTCGACGTTTTCTCAGATGAGCCACTCGACGCGAACGCGGCGGCCATCTTCAAAACATGCCCAAATCTCATTCTGACGCCGCATATCGCGGGCGTCACGCAACAGGCAAATATCCGAGTGAGCCAAGTGACCGTTGAAAATGTCCTTCAAGTTTTAACCGGGAGGAATTCTGAGGCTAGAAGATTTTCTAAGTAAAAACACGTGACGAACCCTGCGGAAAATGCCTAAGATCAAAAAAACAATCAAGAATAAGCATTTCAAATGGGAGGAGATACACATGAAGTTGAAGTCGACCTTAATGGCGCTGACACTAACCGCATTCGCCAGCGTTGCGTCTGCTGAGGATTTTCCGAAGGGCAGCGTAGACTATATCATTCCATTCGGTCCGGGCGGTGAATCCGACATTACGGCACGTTTTCAGCAACCCTTTTTCGAGAAGCTCTTTGGCGAACAGATGGTGGTAAACTATCAGCCGGGCGGTGGCGGTGCCGTGGGTTGGTCGCAGCTGAACAACATGGCGGGCGACGGTTCGGTCATCATGGGGATCAACCTTCCCCACATCATCATCAAGCCGGAACAAGGCGATGTCGGTTTCAAGACTGATGATCTGGCTGCGGTTTACATGTTTCACTACACGCCCGACGCCATCGTGGTAACGGCAGACAGTCCCTACAAGACGCTTCAAGATCTCATCGATGATGCCAAGGCCAATCCGAAGCAGGTCATTTTCTCCGGTTCAGGCAAAGGCACGGCAAATCACCTGGCACAAGTCCAGTTCGACGAAATGGCGGGCATCGAAAGCACTTATGTCTCGTTCAAGGGTACGGGCGCTTCTGTTACGGCTCTTTTGGGCAACCAGGTAAAAGCAGCCTGGGGCTATACGACTGTCGGCGCTGCACAAGGTGACAAAGTACGTGTGCTTGCGGTCGCCATGGAAGATCGCCATCCGGCGTTTCCTGACGTTCCCACCTTCCGTGAACTTGGTTTTGACATGGTGTCGGGTGCGTATCGCGGCATTGCGGTGCCTAACTCCGCATCGGAAGAGGTGCGGACGCAAGTCTCTGACGCGATCAAGGCCATCAACGCCGATCCTGAATTCCAGAAGCAAATGCTCGATGGCGGCTTTGCGCTCGTGGACGTGGGCTATGGCGCCGATATGGACGCCTTTATTTCAGAAAAGGCCGATGGCTATCTGAATGCTGCGCGGTCAGCGGGTATCATCGAGTGACACTGCTGAAGGAGGCGCACCTCGCGCCTCCTTCTTCACGTCCCTGACGCGCCCGTCTCTCCCAGGAGGAATCGATGCTCGAGTTTGTTGTCGGTGCGCTGTCACCGCTAAATCTGCTGCTCGCCCTGTTGGGTGTGGCAGCAGGTACAATCATCGGCTCCATTCCCGGTTTAACAGCGACAATGGCCGTTGCGGTTCTGGTTCCGCTAACATTTACAATGTCGCCGGACAGCGCGCTTATTCTCATGGGGGCGATTTACACCGGAGCAATTTATGGCGGCGCATATGCCGCCATTTTGCTGAATACACCCGGCACACCATCGGCAATCGCGACAACCTTCGACGGCTATCCGATGGCCAAACGCGGTGATGGAGACCTGGCGGTGTCGGTCGCCTGTATCTCGTCGGTCATCGGAGGGCTTGTCGGCGCCCTAGCGCTCTT
Organism: Labrenzia sp. THAF82; assembly: GCF_009363435.1. Classification (GTDB taxonomy): domain Bacteria; phylum Pseudomonadota; class Alphaproteobacteria; order Rhizobiales; family Stappiaceae; genus Roseibium; species Roseibium porphyridii. The sequence continues at coordinate 4,521,320 of NZ_CP045354.1, forward strand.
GTTGCTTGCGCCACCGCTTGCCGAGGCAGCCCTGGCTTTTGGCCCGGTGGAATACTTCTGGCTTGCCATCTTCGGACTTTCGCTCATTGCTGCGCTGTCTACAGGCGATTTTCTGAAAGGCGTGATCGGCGCATGCTTCGGGCTGCTTCTTGCAATGATTGGAATTTCCGAGACAAGCGCGGAGGTCCGCTTCACCTTCGGGTCAAATGTGCTTTTAGGTGGTGTCGAGACTGTTTCCGCCCTGATCGGCCTTTATTGTATCCCCGTTCTGATTGATCTCGTCGCCACCCCGGACCGGCATCTGAAGGCACCGGAGCAGACCCGCGGCTTTCGGCTTCCGGAAGCATTTCGGCTTCTGATCAAGAACAAGGTCAACGTCATTCGCAGTTCCGTGGTCGGCACCATGGTAGGCGCGCTGCCAGGCGCTGGTGGATCGATTGCAGGTCTGGTTGCCTACTCCGAAGCAAGGCGCACGAACAAAGGCAAACCACCTTATGGCGAGGGCAACCCTGGCGGGATTGTCGCAACAGAATCTGCAAACAACGCCACAGTCGGAGGCGGCTTCATTCCAACCCTGGTGCTCGGCATTCCAGGTACACCACCCGACGCGGTTATCCTCGGTGCATTGCTGGTTCAGGGAGTGCGCACAGGCCCCAGCCTTTTCGCTGACGGTGCCAGCATCGTTTACACCTTTATCTTTGGCCTCTTGCTGGCGACGGTTCTGATGCTGCCTGTCGGATTGATGATCGGCCGCTTTGCCTATGGCGCTATTGTGCGGGCACCGAAAGCTGCCCTCGTTCCGGTGGTTGCCTTCATGACAGTGATTGGCACATTCGCAATCCGCAACAGCCTGTCGGACATTGCGATCATGATCGTGCTTGGCGTGGTCGGCTGGGTTGCAGGCAAGCGCGGGTTTTCCGTTTCACCCATCGTACTTGGCCTGATCCTCGGCCGCATCGCGGAACAGGGGTTCGTTCAAAGCTGGACGATTGGCGACGCAATCGGCAATCTCTGGGGGCAGTTCTTTGGGCGTCCCTTGTCCATGGCGATCATTGCGCTGACATTGCTTACGTTTTTCTACCCGTTCCTGCCGCGCCTGAAGCAAATCGTCTCTCGACGCGAGGAGACACCTGGACATGATCGCGAGCGCGCAGCAAGACCCGCGATCATGCGCGACCTGATTGCTCTTCTGATCGCTGGCGGGATCGCGCTGCTGGCTCTTCAGCAGTCGGCGCATCTCAATCCTGAAGCTGCTGTGTTCCCTCGCACGATCGCAATGGCAATGACAGCGTTTGTTTGTCTTGCTCTTCTTCGGCTTGCGCTAACAAGGCACGTGACCGAGTTCGCTGTGGAAGGTTCGTGGATCCGAATTTGGGCGTTGCCCATCGCCATGCTCGGCGCAGTGTTTCTCTTTCCCATCCTCGGGTTTGGAATTGCGGCAGCGCTCCTTGGCCTGGTTCTGACAGTCATTGCACAGCATGACAAATACTCGGCGAAGAGTTGGACGATCCTGATCCTGAGTGTCACGGGAGTAATCGCCGCATGCACCCTGCTCTTCAGCGAAGTCTTGTCAGTGCCTTTGCCGTAATTTGCCTCTTCTTGTGAGACCAAGAAGGCTTATTTGACCATTGTCTCAACTGTTAGAATAGACTGTGTTCAAACAGCGCCATGTCGCAGCCGGGACAACCTGCACGCCGGAACGTGGTCTCGTTCCCTCACAATACTTTTGCGCTCTACACGTGCCTTCGCGCTGATACGCGAAGGCACTATTGCCGGTAAAGAACCTCCGGCAAATAGAGTGTCAGCGAGGGCACGAAGGTCAGGAGGAGCAAGACGCCTACCAATGGCACCAGGAACGGCACCGTTGCTTTGACGCATCTTTCAAATGGCACGTTCGAAACCTTCGAGAGGACAAAAAGCACCATACCGACGGGCGGCGTCAAAAGTCCGATCATCAGGTTCAAAATGACGATGATGCCCAGGTGTACAGGATCGACGCCAATTTGCTGTGTCACGGGCAACAGAACCGGAACCAGAATGGAAATCGCCGCAATCGTTTCCATGAACAGGCCCACAACCAGGACCACCAGAGTGATCAACAGCAGGATCAGATATTTGTTTTCGGTCAGCGACAACAGCCCTTTTGCGAAGAGGGCCGCGGCCTGATTGGAGGTCAGGATCCAGGCGAACACGCTTGCCGCGCCGACAATGAGGAGGATGGACGCCGTCATTTCGATCGTTTCCATCGCAGCCGTGGCCAGACGCTTGGCATTAAGTGTCCCGTACACGAACAGCCCGAGGCACATGGCATAGGCAGCCGCGCAAACCGCAGCTTCCGTTGGTGTGAAGGCTCCAGAAACGATGCCGCCGACGATAATGACCGGTGTCATTAAGGGCAAAAAGGCGCGTTTGAAGGTGTTCCAGACATTCCCCATGCGAAATTCGGTGTCCCTCGGGTAGTTGCGCCGACGCGAATAGAACCAGACCATGACCATCAGCGACAACGCCATCAACAGCCCGGGTACGATGCCTGCAACAAACAATTCGCCGATTGAGACGGACGCCATTACGCCAAAGATCACAAGCGGAAGCGACGGAGGAATAATCGGGCCTATTGTCGACGAAGCTGCCGTAACACCAACGGAAAAGTCGTCATCGTAACCGGAGTCCCGCATCGCCCGTATTTCGATTGCACCAAGCCCGCCGGCATCTGCGACGGCGGCGCCAGACATACCGGCAAAAATGATACTCGCGCCAATGTTCACATGACCAAGGCCGCCATGCATCCATCCGACAATGGAACGCGCGAAATCGAATATGCGTGAGGTGATACCGGCCGAGTTCATCAAAGCGCCGGCGAGAATGAAAAATGGAACAGCCAGAAGCGGGAAACTGTCCATACCCCCAATCATGTTGTGCGGCAGGACAACAGCAGGCAGCCCCTCAATCAGAATGTAGCCCAGCGAAGACAGTCCGAGAGCGACGGCTATCGGTACGCGCAACAGCATCAGCGCAAAGAGGCTTGCAAACAAAAGGAAGATTGTCATTTGAGGAGTGTCCGAAAAGCCTTCGTCAACTGCACCAGCTGGAGGCAGACGACGGCGACGATTGCCGCCAAGAGCACGTAATAGAGGTAGTATTTGGGGAACGGGAGCGACACCATGTGCTGAAAACTCGTTTTCTCGATCAGTTCCAGCAAGGAATAGCCGCAGAATGCAAAGAACACCGTCGTGGCAATCAATGCAAAGAACTTAAGATACTTTGCTTGTCTGGGCAGCCAGTGGTCTACAAATTCCAGCCTGATGTGAAGATCGAGCTGTTGGCACTTAAAGGCTCCCGCAAATCCGAGGATGATGAGCAGATAACGTGCAGCCTCCTCGGTCCAAGCGATGGAGTCGTTGAGAACATAGCGGGTGAAAAACTGCAGGAATACGACGACGAAAAGCGTCAGGAAAATCGCCAGAAGCACATAGTCGGTTATGGACAGCCGGTTTCCTTCGGTCGCTTTTGCCTGTTCCACTTCCTGTTCTTTTAGCAGCTTTTCAATGCTTGCCGGGTCCACAGCCATGTACCGTCCTTTCGCCAGTTGGTTTGCCCCGGTTGGGGCAAACCAATAAACGTTTCAAACAATCCGGGTGGGTTATTTGATCGCCTGAAGCTTGTCGTAAAGCTCCGCCGAGAACGGTGTTTCGTCGCCTTTCAGATGCGGCGCCACGGCAGCGATAAACGGTGCCCGGTCGACTTCATTGACCGTTACGCCCTGTTCGCGAAACCAACCAGCGAGATTGTTTTCGGATTCAACAATTTTTCCCGAAGCCCAATCAGAGGATTCACCCAGGATCTTTTGAAGAACCGCGTAGTCATCGCCCAGCTTCTGAGCCGTAATCGGCGACACCAGCACCGCCAGCGAGTTGGTGATGTGACCGGTCAGGTTGATGTTCGACTGAACCTCGTAGAACTTCTTGAACTGGATCGTCGGAAGCGGGTTTTCCTGAGCGTCGACAACGCCTTGCTGAAGCGCAAGATAGACTTCAGAAAATGCCATCGGTGTCGGGTTCGCACCGGTTGCCTTCGGGAACAACTGGTAGGCGGGTGCATTTGGCGTGCGGATCTTAAGACCAGCCATGTCCTCCGGCTTCAGGATAGGCTTGTTCGACGTTACGTGACGGGCTCCGTAATACGTCATCGACGCAACCAGATTGCCCGTTACTTTCGTATATTCGCCAGCAAGCTCACGGAACAGATCCGATGTGGCATAGGCCTTCCAATGGTCATACCCACGCAGTGTGAAGGGATAGTCTGAAATGGAGATTGGCGGGTAGCTTTGACCCATGAACCCCATGCCGGTGTAGATTATGTCGACAGTGCCGAGAGACAATCCTTCGTTCAACGCGACTTCCTTGCCGAGCTGAGACGCAGGAAACACTTCAATTTTGAATCTGCCGTCAGTTGCCTTTTCAAATTCAGCCGCGGTCCGGAGCGCTGCCTCATGGTAAGGGGTGGCCGCCTCGTAAACATGTCCGAACTTCAAAACGTCTTGAGCCTGAACAGCACTTGCTCCCAAAACAGCAGTTGCGCTGACTATGGACGTGGCCAACAGGCGATTCATAGATTTCTTGAACATTGTGTCTCCTTCCTCGACCAGACCTCCATCCAGCCGCACACTTCTATGTTCAAAATTTATAAAAGACACGCATGCCTTGAGAAGATGTTTTTAAAAATATAAAACAGATATTAAGAACACTCAGAATTCCAGCAGCGGAGCTTGAAATGGCTCGAACCGACAAAACATTTAAGCTGTCCTACAATGAGTCGCTGAATTTATGCCGTGAAGGAAAACTTCCATCGACCATACAAGGGCTTGCCTTGGCCCTTGGAGTAAGCCGGACGACAGCGCGAAAGGTCTTGGCTCACCTGGAAAAGAACAAGATCATCGAAAGGAACGATGATGGCGTTCAACTGTTGCAGCCTGTCAGAGGCTCCGATTTTTACTCTCCCGTTTTGACGAAGCCTACACGCGAAATTGCTGAAACACGGTTTTTCAATTGGCTTTTGGATGAGAAGATCGCGAGAGGAGCCAGGATCTCCGAAAGTCATGTTGCCTCTCAGATCAATGTCCCGATCGCAACACTCCACCAGATTTTTGTCAGCTTCAGCCGATTTGGGTTTCTCAGCAAAGAACAGCACAGAAACTGGACTTACCATGGCTTCACCAGAGAACTGGCTGATACCCTTTTTGATTTCCGGTACTACTGCGAGATGTCGGCGTTGGACAAACTTGTCGACTTGCCCGAAGATTCTGAGTTCTGGCAACACCTGGACGCAGCACAACAGCTGCACAGATCCTACCTCGACGCTCCCGAAGAGTCCTCTCAGAATGTCGCTGAGATGGATGCAGCCTTCCATCGCCTGCTGTTGAAGTATTCAAGCAGCATTCTGTTGCTGGTCAACGAAGCTGCTTTGTCCCTGATATTCTATTTCAGGTTCCACGAAAGCTGGCGGGAACACAACACGGAGCGGCGGCTTATTGCGCTCAATGATCATCTGGAAATCATCGACGCTCTTCGAGCCCGCGAGCGCAGTGCGGCCAGAGCTGTCATGCGTCGACATCTCAAGCATGCCTGGCGCTCAGTCCTCAACCGTTTTCAGGAAAGGCCGCAAATATCCTGATCGCGTTCCGGGTATTCGGCTTCAGATCTTGTAATGACATCATCGGCTCGTAAGAGATCTCTGATCTTCGCAGCACAGATCAGGCTAGTCGATCCCGTAGAATTTCCGCGCCGTGCCGCCCATGATCTTGCTCACGTCGCTCTCCGACAAACCAGACAGAAGTGAACGAGCAGCTGTTAGCCAGGAAGCATAGTCGCTTGCAAGGTTTACGACTGGCCAGTCGCTCCCAAACATCACCCGATCAGGTCCAAAGCATTCAAGGATCGTCTTTGCAAAAGGCTGCAGGTCCTGCAGTTTCCAGTCTGGCCCTATTTCCGTAACCATGCCGGAGAGTTTGCAATAGACGTTCGGCCTTGCTGCAAGGCTCTCCATGCCCGTCCGCCAGAGATGATCAGGTTCGCGACCTTCTCCCATTTCCGGTTTGGCCAGATGGTCGACGACAATCGACAGACCCGGATGACGCTTTGCCAGTTCAAATAGATGCGGCAAATGACGCGGCTGGACCAACGCGTCGAACCGCAAGTCGGCACTGACCATTTGTGTCAGGACAGCTTCGGCTGCGTCTTGCAAAATCCAGTCTGACTGTTCAATCCCCTGCAACATGGGTCTGAGCCCCTTGAGCAGCGGGTTCTTCGCCAGGTCTTGAACTGTGTTGACCGCCGCATTGGATGCAAAATCGACCCATCCGACCACTGCGGCAATGCGGTCCGACTTCCCGGCCAAATCGAGTAGAAACCTTGTTTCGTCGACACTATCGGTCGCCTGAACCAGAACCGTGCGGTCAACGCCTGCAGCGACAAGCAATGGCTCCAGATCCTGTGGACCGAAGTCCTTGAAAATCGGCGCGACGCTTTCGTTCGGCCAGGCGTAGTCACCTCTTGCCAGCGTCCAGAAATGCTGATGGGCGTCGACAATCATTCTCTCTCTCCAATGAACCCGGATCGTCGCAGATCATTCCACAATGCCTCGGGCAAGGGTGTCTTGAATTGCTCGATGTTTCTCATCAATGAACTTGTCCTGGCCGTTCCGATCAAGGTCGATGCAACCAGGGTATTACGTGCCGGATACTGTAAAGCGGCTGCCGCAAGTGGAACGTTGTGGCTTTTACAAATCGCTTCGATTTCAGACACTTTCTTCAATACAAGGTCCGAAGCCGGAGCATAGTCATAGTGCGCACCCTTTGTTGGGCCTGTTGCCAGAATACCCGAATTAAACACTCCGCCGACAACCAGACGGACACCTCTCTTTTCAAGTATCGGAAACAGCTCTTCCCGAGCGGATTGATCCAGCAACGTGTATCTTCCGGCAAGCAGGATTTGATCAAGGTTCATATCTGGCACAAGCTCACAGCAGATCGCCGTGTGATTGACGCCCAGTCCAACCGTCTTGACGACACCGGCAGACTTCAACTCGCTTAGGGCCACCTGCCCGCCTTCAAGCAGCTGCTTCTTGTGAACAGCTGTATCAGTGCCAGCGACGGGATCGCCAATGTCGTGAACATAAAGCGTATCGATCCGGTTGAGACCAAGCCTGTGAAAGCTTGCCTCAACAGACCGCATAATGCCGTCGTAGGAAAAATCAAAATGCTGGTCGAAGGGCAGCGGATTGTGGAACCCATTGATACTATCGGCCGTCTCGGCGGCAGGTGTCAGGAGACGGCCGACCTTTGTTGAAAGAACCCATCCCTCCTTCTCCCGCAGGAAATCGCCCAAACGCCGCTCGGACATTCCATTGCCATAGTGAGGCGCCGTGTCAAACGAGCGGATGCCATGTGCCCAAGCCGCCCAGAGCACTGAATTGGCAGCATCCGCGTCGCAAGGCCTATAAAGGCCGGCAAGCGCAGAAGTGCCAAAAGCAAGACCGCCAACAGCATCAGTCACGGCTGGGTACTTCAGGATGCGCTATGATGAACTTGGTAACCGAATTCGGGTCCTCTTCCCAAAGCTGAAGCGCGGTGCCGGCATCTTCGAAATCGAAAACTCTGGTGATCGTCGCATCGGCTGGATAGCCGCCCGCCTCGACATAATTTACCGCATCCTCGAAATCCTGCTGTAACGCACCGCGGGATCCCATGATGTCCAACTCCTTGGTCAGGATCTTTTTTGTGTCGTAAGACACCGGCGCTTTTGAATAACCGATATAAACCACGCGTCCAGCAGGAGCCGCCACCTCGACACAATCAACAAAGGTTTGGGGATGGCCCACGGCTTCGATTGCGAGGTCCATACCGTCGCCGCGGGTGAAATCCATCACGAAATCAATGACATCCTGAGACCTGCTGTTGATTGTTGCAACGGCGCCCACTTCACGTGCAATCTCCAGTTTCCGATCGACAATATCGACTGCCAAAACCTCCGCGCCAGCACGCACGCAGCCGGCGATGGCCCCAAGCCCGATGGCACCACAGCCGAACACGATGACCTTGTCCCCCTTGTGGGCTCGCCCGCGCCGGACCGCATGAAAGCCAACGGCCATCGGCTCGATGAGCGCAAGATGATTGAGTTCCTTGACGGATGCCTTCACGATCCGCTCCCAGGGAACGGCGATGACTTCGGTCAAAGCGCCTTCACGCTGAACACCCATGGTCTGGTTGTTGCGGCAAGCATTGATCCGTCCTTTGCGGCATGCCGGGCACTCACCGCAATTTTTGTAAGGGTTCAGAGTGACGTGTTGACCAGGTTGGATTGAGCCCGGAACCCGTGAACCGACTTTGACAATTTCACCGGCAATTTCGTGCCCAGGAATGCGAGGGTAACTGACAAGAGGATTGCGCCCTCGATACGTATTCAGATCTGACCCGCATAAGCCTATCCTTTGAACTCTCAGAAGAACTTCATCTTCCTTCATCTCAGGCGGCGTTGCGGTCCCGAAGCGCGTCACTCCGGGGCTGTCAATATAAAATGCTCTCATTGCTAAAATCCGCTAAGGGCCCCACCATCGACGACCAGCACATGACCGTTCACAAAGGCGGCGGCATCTGAGACCAGATACGTCGCCGCCCAGCCGATATCTTCCGGCGTGCCCATGGTCTTCATCGGTGTTCTTGAAATTATCTTGTTCTTGCGTTCTGGATCGTTGTCGAGTGCCTTGGCCGTCATGGGGGTCTCGATCCACCCTGGGGCAATTCCATTAATGCGGATGCCTTCCAGACTGATTTCCGCTGCTATTCCCCGGACAAGCCCAAGCACCGCAGATTTTGCCACCGTGTAGCCGATGACTTGGGGTACGGAGAGATATGAAGCCATTGATGCGATAAACAAGATGGAGCCACCACCCCGGGCGTTCATAACCGGAACGGCGTTTCGGCTCAGCTCGAATGCCGCCAGCACATGGGTGTCCAATATGGCTTGAATGTCTCCCACTTCCGTTTCAAGGAGTGGTTTCTTGACATGATTTCCGGCGTTGTTGACCAGTATGTCGAGGCCTCCATAGCGCTCGACACAGGTGCTGACCAAATCGCGTGCAGCACCTTGCGAGGTGATGTCGGCGACATGATACGAAGCGCCTTCGCCCAGTTCCGACACAGCGCTCCGCAGCTTTGCTTCTGTCTTGCCGGCAATCAGAACCTTGGCACCTGAAGCAACAAAGCAGCGGGCCATGGCCAACCCCAATCCGCTTCCCCCACCGGTGATCAAGGCTACTTTCCCGTCCAGGCGGAACGGACTTTCCAGTGTCGTCATGCCATCAGTCTCCCGATCCCGCGGCTCAATGCATCGTAGGTTTGCCCGGGTTCTGCGATGCCCGGAACCACGCCCGTGATGCGTTTTTCCTTGAAAACAAGGATCCGGCTGGCCAGCGAAATCATTTCCGGCATATCCGAGGAAATCAGGATAATCGACTTCTTCTCGACCTTGGCAAGATCCCAGATCAGCTTGTGAATCATGGTCTTCGCGCCGATATCGACGCCAACCGACGGTTCATCGATAATCAGGATATCGCAATTTGCTGCAAGCCATTTTGCGATCGAAATCTTCTGCTGATTGCCTCCGCTCAGATTGCCGACACGCTGATCGATACCGGTTGCACGCACATCCAGCGCACTCATCAGCCCGTTTGCAACGTTGCGTTGTTCTTTTACGTCAATAGCGCGTGTCAAAGGATTCTGAATTCTCTTCCAGATCGCCAATGTCATGTTGGTTTCGATATCAAAATCTAGAAAAAGACCGTCTTCCTTGCGGTTCTCCGACACGTAGCCGATGTTATGCGTCTTGATGCAGTCCGCGACGTTTCGCACCTTTACATCGCGTCCATGGACGGACAGCGCTCCGGAACTGATGGGAAAGTGGCCGATAATCGTCTTTGCAAGTTCGGTCCGCCCGGAACCGACCAATCCGTAAAAGCCCAGGACCTCTCCGCGCCGGAGATTGAATGACGCGTTTTCGAACAGACCTTTCGACGACAGTTCCTTTGCACTCAAGACCACGTCATCTGGATCGGTCTCAAGCCTGGCAAAATTCTCGATCTGAATTTTCCGGCCAATCATCAACTCAATGATGGTTTCCTTGTCCAGCTCCGAGATACATCGCGTCCCGACATGACGACCGTCGCGAAGCACGGTTACCTGGTCACAAATCTCGAGAACTTCCTCAAGCTTGTGGGACACAAAGATCAAGGTGTAGCCCTTGGCCTTGAGGTCCCCAATCACCTCAAACAGTTTGGTGACTTCATTTGCGGTAATGGATGATGTCGGTTCATCGAACAAAATGACAGTCGCCTTGCTGGAAAGCGCCTTGGCAATTTGGACAAGTTGCTTCTGCGCGGCACTGAGGCCGCCAATAGGTGTCTCCGGGTCAATCTCAAGTCCGACAAGTTCAAGATATTCTAGCGCATCAGCGTTGAGACGCTTCCAGGAAATCCCGCCAAAGCCGCGGTACTTTTCAAGTTTGTCGATCATGATGTTTTCGGCGACGCTGCTTTCCGAAAACACCTGGATTTCCTGGTTCACGATAGTGATGCCGTGACGCATTCCGTCCTTCAGGGACGACAGGTTAAGCGGAACACCATCCAACGAGATCGTGCCGTGGTCGGCCCTTTGAATGCCGCAAATGGCCTTGATCAAAGTGCTTTTCCCGGCGCCGTTTTCACCGAGCAACGCATGAACCTCCCCTGGATTAAATGTGACTGACACATCGTCCAGGGCCCTCACACCGGGAAAGGACTTGCTTATGTTCCTAAGCTCGAGCGTCATGACTTTCCAGCCTTGCGGCTCCAGACCTCACGAGCCCGGTCGAGCAATATGGTCAGGAGGATGATTGATCCCAAAAACGCCTGCTCGAAGTAGACATTTGCCTGCACCAGGATGAGGCCGTTTTTGATCAGAACCATGATCAGGCCGCCACAGAAAAGGCCGATGGCTGTAATGCGGCCACCGGCGAGTGCTGTTCCACCGATGATCGCGACTGCAAATGAAATCAGAAGCCAATTCTGACCGATGGCAGGTTGAGCAGACCCCAGCCTGGACACCCAAAGCAAGCCGCCGACGCCAGCAAAGAATGCCGACAGGAGATTAGCGCCCATTATGATGCGGCCAGTGTTGATGCCTGAGAGTTTTGCAGCTTCCAGATTGCTGCCGGTTGCTAGCACCTGCCGTCCAAAAACTGTGTACCGGAACATGTACCAAACAGCGATCAAGGTCGCGACCATCAGGTAAAACAAATAGGGCAATCCCAGAAAGTTGCCGCGGCCTATCCTGACAAAATCCGCTGGTATCTCGCGGTAGGAATAACCCTCCGAAATCCCGTAGACGAACCCGGTGAAAATGAAGAGGGTCGACAAACTCACGATAAACGAGTTCACACCAAGAACGGTCATGACGAACCCGTTGAAAGCACCTGCAAACAAGGCAACACCCAATGCAATCAACAGAGCGAGCGGCCATGCGAGATCGAGCGTGTCGACGGAGTAGCCGAAAATTACCGCGGTCAGTCCGGCAATCGCCCCAACCGAAAGGTTCATGTTGCCGGTAGCCAGCATTACCGCCTGCGAAAGAGCGACAAAGATATAGAGCGACTGCGTGCGTGTGAGATTGAACAGATTGTATTGGGTCAGAAAGCTGTCCGATGAGAGTGCGAACAAAATTACCAGGATCAGGGCGGCACCAATGATGCCTGACTCTGCTCCCGTGATGATCTTTCCCGACTTTAGCCTGGTGAGAAACACAGCTGGGTCCTGTCGTTGACATATGAGCATGGCTCGCGGAACCGGCAAGCCGGTTCCGCGAGGTATTTCAGCTGGATCAATTGGTCAGATAAGTGCTGTCGAGATTGTCGATGATGTCTTTGGTCAGTTCAGAGATATCAGCCTGAAATGTATCGATGTTTTCAGCAGTAACCGGCACGACACCAGCATCGATCGCATGCACGCCTTCGCGAGGCTTGTAACCCTCGGACAGTTTTTTCAGCAATACCATTGGAATATAGCCATGCCCGAATGGGTTCTGCGCCATCGTTCCATCTATATGGCCAGCCCGGATCGCATCGAGAACAACAGCATCCGTGTCGATACCGTAGAAGTGGATGCGCTCACCGCCATTTTCATGATACTCGGTCAGCAGCTGGGCAATGGCAACGGTAGGTGTGTAACCGGTCGCGATCATGCCGTCGATATTGCCAAGGTTGGCGGCAATAGCGTTTTGGACCTTTTCGACACTGTCTTCGATAGAAGATAGATCGCCGACAGTCTGGATGATCTTGACATCAGGATACTTGGCTACCACTTCCTCGACACCTTCCTGACGCAAGCGGGTGTTGTCTCCCGGAACCTCCAGAACATTGATGATGTTGCCTTTGCCACCCATGGATTTGATCAGCTCTTCCGTGGCGAGCATCGCCGCCTCTTTCAGCTGGGTCCCGACATAGAAGGCAGCTGGGGTAGGCTCCTTGGTTGCCTGACCAAAGTCCACGATGGTGATGCCCTGCTCGGCAAGCTCTTCATAGAGCCCTCTGGCACCTGACACATCTGACGGAAAAATGCTGAAAGCATTGAAACCCTGTGCTGCCATGGCGGCGACGTTTTCGTTCTGGTTGTCCTGTGTCCAATCCTGGCCAAGGCGCTTAGTGACCTCGATCCCAAAGTCTTCCGAAAACTTGTCGACGCCTTTTTGCACTTCATCGAAATAAGGATGCACGGTTGACGCATACCAGGCGTAGCGAGCGTCGTCAGCCACGGCCGAAACCATGGTCATCGCACTCAGTGCGACACCGGTTACGAGTTTTGCGATCAGTTTCATTTTTTTACTTCCTCCCAGTTCGATTATTCCGTGCGCTTCCTCCTGCGCCGGTGATAATCAGTTGCTGTAGATGCGATGAGATACGCAGTTGTCATCGACGAGGTCCCAGTCGATCTCCACGCCAAGTCCATGCCCCTCAGGAGCGTGAATGTCGCCATTTTCGTCGATGAACTCGTAGTAGCTCTGGCGCATAGGGGCTTGGAAAATGTCTTCTGGAACAAAGAGTTCGAAGAAATCGCAGTTTCGAACCGCACAAGAGACATGAACATTCGCCATGTCCATGGGGCCCATGGTTGTCGTGTGCAGTTCACAGTTCATCCCGTGGGCTTCGGCTAGATGACAGGATTTCAGGGTTCCCGTGATGCCTGCCTTCCATGAGACGTCCGCGCGCACGGTGTTAACCGCGTCGAACTTGATGGCTTGAGCAATTCCCCAGGGGCCGCCGCGTGTGGTTTCGGTTCCAACGATTTCGATATCGGTGGCGCGGGTAAGCTTGGCGTATTTATCAAGTTCGTAGTCACGGAAAGGTTCCTCGAGCCATCTGTAATTGAGATCCTCGAGCTGCCTGGCCACTTTGATTGCTTCAGAAAGTGTGTATTCGGACACCGGGTCGGACATCAGGATCATGTCCTGACTAACCGCGGCGCGCACTGCTGCGTGAATTTCCATGTCCATTTCGGACGGGCCGCAAGGATGGACCTTGTAAGCCTTGAAGCCTTTCGATTTGTACTTCAGCGCTTCATCCACGTAAGCCTGCACTGAATCAAGCCACAGGCTGCTGGCATAGACAGGAAGTTTCTGTCTGTAACTGCCGATAAATCTGTGCAGCGGGAGTTCTGCGGTCTTTGCCGCCGCATCCCAGAGAGCGACATCGATGGGACCTGGCAGGAAGACAGGAAAAAAAGCGCCGTGCCGGTCGATGTTCCAGAAGTCGTGCCAGATACGTTCGCGGTCTGAAATGTCGCGACCGAGAATGACCGGAGCGATTACGTCCTGCAGGTAGGCGTCGGTAACAGCGCCGGAGCGTGCGGCCCAGAAGGTTGCGAGACCCTCGACACCGTCACTTGTCACAATTTTTCCGACACCATAGTCCCAAGGCATTGGCGCTGCACCTTCTCGGGCTTCATCGAATACCCCGTGCCCGCGCTTGCATATCCAAGTCTCGAATTTCTCGATCCTCATCGGTCCTCCCAGAGCGTCGATGCCTTCAATGGCTTGGAAAATACAGCCTGCGAGATACCTCACTGTCTATGCATCAGTGTTTCATTTTTTTGCACTTATTTCCCATTTCTGGAAAAGAAGCTTTATTTATCGCCAATTATCATTCACTGATGTGATGTCTTTTATTCCAAATGTGAGCAGATCTTTGGAAATCAGCGGGCTTGAAATCGTGCTGTTTCACTCCGACAACTCGGATTACCTCACCGAGTGGAACGGGACCCGTCTGAATGACGATTATCACCGGCTCTATTTCATCGCCGGGGGCTCTGCCGAAGTGACTTACGATGGTCACCATTGCCAGCTTGAGGAGGGACGGACATATCTCTTTCCGACAACGCGACGCTTCGACTATTCCTGCCCGTCGCATCTCAGGTTGCTAAATGTTTGTTTTAAGATGACTGTTCAGGGCGGCATTGATGTGCTCGACCTCTATCCCTGGTGCTTCGAAATTCAGGCGCAGTCAGTGTCAGAGACATTCCGATCGATGACACTGATCGACGAGCATCTCACCAGCGAATTCTTTGCAGATCAAATCCTCGTTCGAAGCCAGATTCTATCCCTTCTCTCTCCTCATTTTAAAACACGCGCGAAACACAGGGATCTCAAGCGTCAACGCGATGTCCGGCGCATGGCGCCGGTTCTCAGACACATCGCAGACAATCTCCGCACAGGTGTGAAAATCTCGGAACTACACCATCTTGCAGGCATGAGCCGCTCACATTTTGTCCGGAAATTTCAGGCAACGTTCGAGGTCTCTCCGCAAGACTACGTCCGGAAAAAGCGGATCACTCTGGTCAAGAACGAGTTGCACTCTTCAGATCTGCCGTTGTCGATCCTGGCTGAGGACCTTGGCTTCAGCAGCTCGTCTCATATGTCGCGGGAATTCAAGCACTACACCGGCTACTCGCCCAAGAAGTTCAGAGCTCTGGACAAGATCTACGGTTAAGCTTTCACAGATACCGATAAGGTCAGATGGTTCTAAGGGAGAATGGCGGAGAGGAAGGGATTCGAACCCTCGATACCGTTCCCGGTATACTCCCTTAGCAGGGGAGCGCCTTCAGCCACTCGGCCACCTCTCCGGTAAGCTCCGTGTACGAACAAAAACCTCGGAGTTCAAGGCGTTTTTTTGAACGCCCTTTTGTTTTCCCCATTGGCCGCCATAGGCTTGCAGGTTGAATGACGCGGCTGAGCAACATGCGTCAATAAGGTTTGGTCCTCGTCCTTTAAGCAAGGCAAGCGACGAGCAGTATTATGAATGAGGCGCGCGCTCCTTTCTCTCAAAGGCTCCCCTTTTGCACAGGCAACGGTTGCAAGGCTTCCCTACTTTCACACTTCAGCCGCACTCCTTGGTCACCTTGATAGCTCATTTTTGGTCAGGTTCGGAGCGTGACATTTATAGTCCACCTGCCCCTGCTGCACTTTCACAACTCATCGCAACCCGGTTCGACTGGGTCTGCGCAGTACTCTTGCACCTTGCTGTGATTAGTTTTCTGACCGGAGCCGGCTACTGGCCACACCAACAGACCTCTGGCCAGGAGACTGTGGAAGTGGAACTTGTGCGAGCATCGGTAATAGCCAGAAAGAGCTTGGACGACGCGAGCCTTCCAAGGGGACGTGACTTGACGGGTGAAGCAAACGTTGGCGTGCCTGAAGCGCCTCGAGCGGAACCGGTCGATCCATTGGTTAAAAGCTGGATTTCCGCCAAATCTTTCCTGGCTGCGGACGTCCTAAAAGACCCTCGGTCCCAGCAGGCACGTGTGGCCCTTGCCTCGTTGACGGGGGCTGACGAACACGAACAGGTTTGCGCACTTGAAGCCATGGAACAGCTCCGTCAAGACAGGCCGGACTTTCGGCCGACACGGCTTGCGCCGCATGCTTTCAGGAACGGATTTTCAAAGGGAAGCACGCTCCATGTCACGGCAGGTGCCATCAGAAGCAATCGTGTCTGGTACGAAATTGCTTATAGATGCCGTCTTGAACCGGGCAGCCAAAAAATTGTCGGCTTTGAATATGCACTCGGCGCGGAAATCGCGAGGACGCTCTGGGATGAACACGGGCTAGCGCCAGTTCACTGACCTTATGCTGATCGAGCGGACTGCAATCTCGATCATGGGTCGGACGCGGCAGACTGAAATCTACTGCCGCGTCAGATGAGTGTTTGCGGTTGAGGTGCCGTATGGCCGGCAGCCTTCGACCGGCTCAATGCATTGACAGCCATTCACGGGCGGAGCGCTGAGCTTCAGCAATTTCAGATGAGCTCATTTCACCGGAAATTTCCTTCCGGTACCGGACTGCATCCTGATTGCCTTTAAGAGCCGCAATGTTGAACCATTTATGTGCCGTGACCAGATCAGTTGCACCGTTGCGGCCGCATGCGCTGTCCAGACCCATCTGAAACAGAATGTCAGCCGTAACGGGCTTGCCGCCCATGATGGCCATATCAGCCGAATGAATTTCAAAACGAGCCATGATGCTCCCCTTTCCTACTCTGTCTTTCCAGAAGCGTCTCTGCGTTCTGATGAACACCAGTTGCTTCCCCCTGTTTGCTGATCGGTCAGGAGCGAAAACGCGCCTTTATTCCGACCGAAGAAACGCAAGATTTCGCAAATCTTTCCCCGTCGTTTCTTGAGGTGTACTTCAGCAGGAGCAGTTAAATGGCCAGTTAAAATACAGGTTTAACGTAATGCGAACAAAAATTTAAATATCTCTGAAATTTACTTGCCGGTAAGCATGCAGTTGCGAATTCCGCTTTAAAATCAGTGACATTCTCACAAAATTTGAAAGGACCTTTCAACGTTCTGTTCACCAAACAAGAAATTCAGTGCAGTCTTGGCTGAAATTTTTGGGAGAACCGTCCCAACTTCGGAGTGAAAGAAAATGCCAAACCCGCCTATCGTTCTCCTGCACGGCACAAATGCACAGCCTTGGACCATGGAAACGTTCAAGATTTTTTTTGAGGGTGCAGGATTTGAGTGCCATACGCCGAGCTATCGTTGGCATGACCTACCCGAAGGAGACGCCAGGATTGATGCGCTGACGGGAGCCAGCATTGCAGACTATGTTGAGGACATTGCTCACTACGTTAAAGAGATGGACCGAAGGCCCATTGTCATTGGTCACTCTCTCGGGGGGCTGATTGCTCAGCTGTTATCCCCACTCGACCTTATTGAGGCCGGCGTTCTGATCAACAGCAGCATTATTCACGGCACTCTGCCCACGACCGAAATGGAGCGGGCTCTCGGCAAGATGTTCATGTCAGCAGGGCGTTTTTGGGAAATGGTGCCTGGGCAGGATTTCGAGTTGCTGGCCGCTTATGGTCTCAACACCATGCCGGAACGACAACAGCACGAAATCTGTGATCGGTTGGGCACGGAGTCCGGAGCCGTGCTCTTCGAGCTGTTTTTCTGGATGTACGATGTCAACCAGACCACCAAGGTCGACTTTGCCAAGGCGAAAGCGCCATTGCTGTTTTTGTCCGGAAGCGAAGACAAAGTCGTTCCCCCCTCCACCGCCGTCACCATGGCCAACCGATATGGGAGCCAGGCAACCTTCGAACTGATTGAAGGACGCTGCCACTACATGCAGCTTGAAGATGGCTGGGAAGACATCGCCGCCAAAACCTTGAAATGGATTGAGAACCTGAATCGGGTTTGAGGTCACAATTCGCAGGCGAATAGAAAAAATCCGCCATGTGACGTTGGGACACGGGTTTTCAGCAGGCTTTCAATGCGTATACATTCCGTTTCCGTAAACGGAAGCTTTTCCGCTTTGGGAGGACATAATGCTGAAATCCATGATCGCGGCGGCTGCCTTGGCCGCTGGTTTTGTCACCGCGTCTTCAACGCTGTCTCTTGCCGCAGACGCGAAGGGAGACTGGGTGCGCCCGAACGGGGCCTCAAAAATCCGCATAAGTTCGTGCGGCGCTGCTCTTTGTGGCAAACTGATCTGGCTGAAAACACCACGCAACGACACCAACAATCCCGACGCTTCCTTACGTGAACAACCCTTGCTCGGTGCACGGATCGTCAAGTCGATGAAACCCACGGCCAAATCCAACCAGTGGAAGGGCAAGGTTTACAACGCCGAAGACGGCAAGACCTACACCGGTTTCATTGAACTGACCTCCGTAGACAAGCTTAAGCTGGAAGGTTGTGTCATGGGTGGTTTGATCTGCAAGGGTGAAACCTGGACCCGCGCCAACTAGAAAACTGTGCTGTTTGCCAAATCGTTGTGATTTGGCCATTGCCCCGTCGCATTTGCTGATAAAAAATTGTGGCGCAATCTTCATCGGCATCGCGGCGGGGTATTTTTGTGACATCTTTTTTATTCTTCAATTTGCTCCGGTTTCCATGCAGAGCCGCCTTCGGGATCGCAATCCCGGTTTTGCTTCTCCTGGCAGCTCCTCCTGCAACTGCTGCTCCCGACATATCCGGCAACTGGAAAACACCGGCAGGGGCCATCATCAACATCAGCACGTGTGGCAGTGCACCCTGCGGGAAAATCGTGCGCTTCACGCCGCCCAAGGGCTACACGATGAAAAACACGCCGGATCTTAAGAACAGGGATGCCAGCAAACGCGGCCGCAAGATCCTGGGTCTCAAGGTGCTCTGGCGGATGAAATCGCAGTCCAACGCCTGGAAGGGGCGGGTTTATGATCCACGCAGGGGCTTCAGCGCCAACGCGACCATACGAAAAAAGGGTGGTTCAGCGCTCGAAGTTCAAGGCTGTGTCCGGGTGGTGTTCAATGTTTGCGAAAAGGAAGTCTGGCGCAAAGTCAATTGAGTAGTGTGCAGGCCCACGTTTATTCAGTCTGAGAGCGTTACCGCGCCTTTTGCCCGAACAAGACGCTTTGGGCTGCCTTGTCCTTCTCAATCACCAGTGTTTTCTGCTGATCTGCGCCGACAGCAAGACCGCGCTGAACAGCCCCACGCGCCTCCAGCCGCAATCGCCAGTCTCTGACATTGGGAAACTCTTCCAGATCGATATTCTGTCGTTGCCAGCGCTGCGCCCAGCCAAATGTTGCAATATCCGCAATCGTATATTCATCAGCCGCAATGTAGGCCCGTCCTTCCAGCCGCCTGTTCAGAACGCCATAAAGCCTGTGGGTCTCATTTGAATATCGCTCAATCGCGTAAGGCACTTTTTCCGGGGCGTAATGGCGGAAATGATGGTTTTGCCCGAGCATCGGCCCAAATCCGCCCATCTGCCACATCAGCCACTCTTCCGTCTCCACGCGCTTGCGTTCGTCTTCAGGATAAAATTTCTGAAATTTTCGACCGAGATATTGAAGAATTGCACCGGACTCAAAAACGGATATCGGTGCGCCGCCGGGTCCCTCAGGGTCAAGAATGGCCGGCATCCGGTTATTGGGTGAAATCGCGAGGAATTCGGGTTCGAACTGATCGCCCTTGCCGATATTGACCAAGTTCAGGTTATAGGGAACCCCAAGCTCTTCAAGCATAATGCTTGCCTTCCAGCCGTTCGGCGTTGGCCAGAAATAGAGCTCGATCGGTTTTTCCTGCATTTGGGTCATGGAATTTCCAGTTTGACGGCGACGTGCCTGGGGAAAGTCAGCGCAGTGAAGCAAGTCGGGTTTGTTCTGGCAAGCCCGGCTGCCGACGATTGCGACCTAAGCATCGAACACCAATGTGGGCTGCCTCACATCATCATCTTCTTGTAACCGAGGTGGCTCTGGTCGTAACCAAGCTGACGGTAGAAATGATGAGAGCCTTCACGCTCCTTGTTTGAGGTCAGCTGAATGATGCAAGCGTTTACCGAACGCGCCAGTGCTTCCGCATGTTCCATCATGGTACGGCCAATGCCTTTTCCGCGCTGGTCGGCGCGTACGTGAACGCTTTCCAACTCCACGCGCGGCCGTCCCATGAAGGCAATGCCCTTCAGGAAATGGATTTGATATGTTCCGACAACCGCACCGGTTTCATCCAGAGCCACGTAGATGTCACACTCAGGGGCGGTTCTTAGAGCATCAAAGGCGGGGCGATAGTCTTGCCAGTTGTCATATTCCTTGTTCTTGCGAACGGATGTTGCCCCGGCGTTGATGATCTCGACAATCTCCATCAAGTGATCAGGAGACGCTTTTTCAATTAGGATCGTGGTGCTCATGCTGTTTTCCCTGTCCAGGGCATATTTCGATTGGTCTAAGCAGATCACTATCTGCAAATCGGCTCATCCGGGTCCAGTTCAGCAACGCCCCACCAGGTTGTCCTCCAATCTTGATCTTTCCAAAGATGAGGCCAACTTCCGGTCAAATAGCGCGCTGACTTCGGATCCGCCGCGTCCCAATAGGCGTTTTTGCTGAAACGGTCTTGGGCCGGGAGCTCCGGCTCCCGGTCGCCTTCCTCCCAGATGTAGAAACACTTTCCGCGAGGGGGCACGCGAGCGGGTATAGCCTTGGTGACAATCCTCGCGTCAGGGAAAAGCACTCTCAGATTGCCGCCCGTATAGCCGTCGTCCGCAATCAGGGTGGCGTTTTCTCCACCCAATTCAGAGAGCGGCATCTGCAGATCGGCGTATGGCTTCATGTGGCGGCACTTGCCGCCGCACCAAAACTTGTCTGGCGCGATAAGGCCCGGAACACGGGCCAGAAACGCCACAGCCACCACAGCAAACACGACGACCGCCAGCCAACGCCAACGGGCCTTGGCTTCAAAACGCTCCAAATCGGCAAACAGATAGACCGGCAACAGCAGCAACAGCGGATGCATGTGCCGCTCTTTGACATAGGTCGCCCCGGTTATCAGGATCAGCAAGGCTGTCAGGACGATCATCACCAGCACCGTCCGTCCACAGAGGCGCGCAACTGCATTGACCGAAGCTCGATCCGGCTGGAGACGCCGCAGATATCTCGGCCAAAATAGCAAAAGCAGAAGCGGAACAAGCGGCACGGAAAATCCAAGAAGTCCGAATGCGAGTTTCCCCAGCCCTTCGCCAGCCCTGAGAACATGCGGCGTCTGCGCGGTTACGCCCATGGTATCGGATACGGAGGCGAGCAGTTTCAAACCTTCGCTCAGGATCCAGATCGCGTAAGGGCTGTAGACACACACCGCAGCGAGCGGCACCAGCAATAGACCAGTCCAACGGAACCGTTCGCGCCAGTGGGCGTCGCTCAACGCGGCAAGAACAAGGGCAAGTGCAAAGAGTGGATAGGAATGCTTGCCCAAAAGCCCTGCACCGGCAACTGCCCCGAACAGCAGGTAAAAGACCAGCTTTTCAGTTTCCAATGCCTTCAGAAAAAAGAAGGCGCTAGCGGCGCAAGCTGTTGTCAGGACGACGGTGTGGGTCACACCCTCATGAAGGTTCCAGCCAAACTGATAAAAAAGCGAATAGGAAAACGCACAGAGCGCGGCCAATCTCGGATCAAGAATCGCCTTGCGTGCGATCAGGAACAAGAACAGGGCTGCTAGTGAAATCAGTCCGTATTTGACGAAAAGCGCTGCCCAGACTGTCGGTCCAAAAACCTGCTGCGCCGACCACAAAAGCCATTCGTAAAGTGGCGGTTGACGCAGCATGTATCCGGGTTCAAGGGTTTGAACCAACACGTTCTCGAACATATCGTCCGTGCCGAGAACCGGTGTCGACAAGGCGCGCAGCAGCAGGTGCGACAGACCCCAGAAAGCCACGATAGCCCATACACCAACAGGCGTGGCGTAAAATGGCGCTTTCGAAGAGCTGGTGTCGAAACTAGCGGTCATGCGGCTCAGCGGTTTGATCAAGACTGTCAGCCGTTTAGCCTATCGAGACTTTGTTGCCTAGCGGTCAGCTGCGATAGGTTGCAAGCTTGAAGGCAGCAAAGGTGAAAAACACGCCGAGCCCTGCTTCAATCAGACGGCGTGAGCGACGATAAAGCGTGACGACAGGCTGCGTGGAAAATGTGACGGCATATGCAAGATGAGCCAGAACAGACATGATCGTGCAGCTGATGATGAGCGCGAGCCCAACCCACAGTGGCGCGTTCGGTCCCAGACCGACGCCAACTATCGCGATCCAGTGCAGGGCTGCTTTCGGATTGGTCATCTGAATGGCCAGTCCTTGCAAAAGGAGCCGATCACCTCTGGCTGCTTTGACAGCGATGTGACCGTTTCGACTGGCAGCGGAACGGAAGGCTTTGAAAGCAAGCCAGATCAAATAGGCAGCCCCCAATATTTTCAAAACAGTGATTGCATAGGCAAAAGCGGCAATCAGCGCGGTAAGACCGGCAACGGTGAGAGTTGCCCAGATGCCGGACCCCAGACCAACGCCCAGCGCTAACCTGGCACCCGACTGGCGTCCACGTTCCATGGAGGTGCCGATAATGGCGAGAATATTGGGACCAATGCTAACAAATCCGACGGCAAATATGCCCAGTGCCAGCAACAGGCTTGAAAGATCCGCGTTCATCAAAGCTCCTGGTCCTGGTCCTGGTCCTGGTGATAGCGATAACCGACAGAACGGAGCAGTCCTGTCTCGAATTCCGAAGTCTCACGATATCAGGTGAAATCCTCAAATCTCAATCCAGAAACGTCCAGGTTTCCGCCCCATCGAAATAGCGGTGTCCGATGGCTTCGATAGTTCCAGGTTCTGCAAGGCGCAGGTTGACGGCCAGTCGGCCCACGGCGTCACCCTTTACGGCTTCCCAATGTGTGGTTGAACCGCACGTCCTGCATGTGTGGAAAGCCAGTTCTTTCTCGCCACGAGAATAGCTGATTGTCGCTTCAGGGGCGGCGTGAATGGTGATATCAGCCGCCTGCCCGTGTCCCCAAACTGTTCCAAGACTTCTGCAAATCGAACAATTGCATTCAACCGCGTATCGAGGAACTGCATTCATTTCAAACGAGACTGCACCGCAGTGGCATGAACCGGTAATCGGCAATGCCACATTCGCTTGCGGTGCATTTGCGGACATGGCTTAGTCCAGACCGATCTTCTGCTTCAGAAGATCGTTCACTGCCTGCGGGTTGGCCTTGCCTTTTGAGGCTTTCATGACCTGGCCGACAAACCATCCCACGAGGTTCGGTTTTTCCTTGGCCTGTTCGACCTTGTCCGGGTTCGCGGCGAGGATTTCGTCGACAATCGCTTCGATCGCGCCAAGATCGGTGACCTGCTTCATGCCCCGGTCTTCAACGATCTGTGCGGGATCACCGCCTTCTGTCCACACGATTTCGAACAGGTCCTTGGCGATCTTGCCCGAAATCGTCCCGGCCTTGATCAGATCGACAATCCCGCCAAGCTGCGCGGCAGAAACGGGGCTATCGGCTAGATCCTTGCCTTCCTTATTCAGGCGGCCGAATAGCTCGTTGATCACCCAGTTCGCGGACAGTTTCGCATCCCGTCCCTTGGCAACGTCCTCGAAGAAATCTGCAGATGCCTTCTCAACGACAAGTATGTCGGCATCATAGGCCGTGAGCCCGTAGTCGGCTACGAAGCGGCTCTTTTTGTCATCCGGCAATTCGGGAAGGTGGTCTGCCAATTCATCGACAAAGCCCTGGGTGAATTCCAGAGGCAGCAGGTCCGGATCCGGGAAATAGCGATAGTCATGTGCTTCCTCTTTGGAACGCATGGATCGCGTCTCACCCTTCACGGCGTCGAACAGGCGTGTTTCCTGGTCGATCTCGCCGCCGTCTTCCAGGATCGCGACCTGACGGCGCGCTTCATATTCAATGGCCTGACCGACAAATCGGATCGAGTTGACGTTCTTGATTTCGCAGCGTGTACCAAATTCACCGCCAGGACGGCGAACAGATACGTTGACGTCTGCGCGCATGGAACCCTGGTCCATGTTGCCGTCGCAGGTGCCAAGATATCTCAAGATCGTACGCAGCTTGGTCAGATAGGCCTTGGCTTCATCAGAAGAGCGCAGGTCAGGTTTGGACACGATCTCCATCAATGCAACGCCAGACCGGTTCAGGTCGACGAAGGACATGGAAGGATGCTGATCGTGCAGCGACTTGCCGGCATCCTGTTCCAGATGAAGACGCTCAACACCGATCTCGACCTGCTCGTCCGGCATGTCGAGCAGGATTTGGCCTTCGCCCACGATCGGCTGCTTGAACTGTGAGATCTGATAGCCTTGCGGCAGATCCGGATAGAAATAGTTTTTGCGATCAAAAACCGATTTCAGATTGATCTCGGCTTTCAAACCAAGACCAGTGCGGACCGCCTGCCTTACGCACTCTTCGTTGATGACCGGCAACATGCCTGGCATGGCCGCATCTACGAGGCTGACGTTGTTATTGGGATCCTTGCCGAATTCAGTAGAGGCACCGGAAAAGAGCTTGGCTTCGGACGTGACCTGGGCATGGACTTCCATGCCGATCACAATTTCCCAGTCGCCGGTCGCGCCCTTGATGAATTTCTTCGGATCGGGTGTGCGTACGTCGACAATCGTCATTTTCGTCAAGAGTCCTGTTTTTAGGTTGCGCCTATTGAAAGGCAGCCCGGAAGACTATGTTGCGGCGCGAATTTGTAGCTGTCTGTTGACCTAGTCGGGAATTGCTTCTGCTGCAAGGTTTTCCTTGCTCCAGCCATGCGCTTTCGCACAGTCGGTAACAAGCTGTCGGGGAAACCGGGACGACTTCAGGACGGTCCGGGTTCAACAGGGGGGGTCTGCGCTTGCCCGGTACGCATGATGAAGCCAATCATGACGGCAACCGCCTGATAAAGTTCTATCGGAATTTCCTGGTCGATTTCGATCTGCGAGAGGGCCTCTGCCATCATCGGGTTTTCCTCAATGGGGATGCCTGCTTCCCGTGCGATCTGTTCAATTTGCTCTGCAACGGTTCCGGCGCCCTTGGCAGTAACAATGGGCGCCCCCTCGTTTTCGTATTGAAGGGCAATTGCCAGTTTCTTGTCTTTTTTCTGATCAGTCATCAGGCAGCCGTCCTCAAGATTGACGATCAATCAATGCGCCGTAACGGGCGGCAGTTCCTGGTGGCAGCCCGCGGACAAGCCGGAACTCCTGGAGATCGAGCCCGGCATCGGCAAATGCAGCTTCCATGGTCTCCCGCAACGAATTCAGATTGTCGAAGGTTTCCTTGCGGTCAACCCACAAACTGGCATAGGTGCCACCACCGCGCAGACTGATCGCAGCCTCCAAAGGTCCGGTTGCGGTCAAGTCCAACGCAAATCGCAGCCGCCATGCCGGCTCACCGTCTTCTTCCTGTTGCGAACCATTTCCATCCCTGCCGATTTGCATCTGCATGATGGCCGTTTCCTGTCCTAATGCGAGCGGCAGTTCCAGCACAATGTCCATCGGGCGCGACGCAGCCCTTGGCCCCTCCTCGCCCGCAAGACCCGAATTGACCAACTGGTTGAGCCTTATCCGTGCGAGCGATGCATCGGTATCCTTCAACAATGCCTGCAAGTTCTGCGCAGCTGCGCCAGCCCAAAAACCGCTTGCAGCTTGCGGCGCCTGTCCTTGCGGAGAACCATGCCGCGAAGGCGGAGCCGCTTGTCCGGCGGGCCTGGTAACTTGCTCCTCTGTTCCAAGAGATCGCAAGAGCGACTTGAAGGACAAAAGCACCGATTTCAAATCAGGAGGCGGCAGATTCCCACCGCCAGATCTGGTCAAACCGGCTTCACGAAACTGTCCGGACTGGCTCACAGCCTGCTGCAGCGATTGCGCACTCAGCGGTTGACCGACATTCAAGCGCAGACCCAGGATCTGTTGCATTGCCTTGACGACAGCATCCGGCATGGAAACCTTGCCTGCCGATTGAGCCGTTGTGAGACTGCCAATTTGCGCAAACAGCGCACTGTAACTGGCCTGTTGTTCGGTCAGCGGCTTTTGCAGCTGAGCTGCGGCTTGAACCACAGGCTGTTGAAAACCCTTTTGTTGAGTGACTGCACTCTGCCCTTCCGACAGTCCGCCGGTCTTGGCAGCGTAGGCTTGAGATACGGGCGCACGCGACGATGCTGTTTCAAAACTTGTTCCTAGGCTGGCAACTGCCGACACGTGCGACGGGACTGCGGGCGCAATGCTCGGCGCACGTGCTCCTGAGACCGGAACGGAGGTGGATTGCGTGCCCGCAGGCACGGTTGAGCCAGTCTGCCCGGATTGAGGCGTGTTGCTCGGTAGTGGGGAACCAGGTATCAGCCCGGCGCCCGCTTTCGGGACGGACGACTGGCCCGCATTTGCCGCAGTAGGAACAGATTGAGTTTGGAGCGTTTGTCTCGGCGGTGTTTGGCGTATGTCTGTTGCATTGGGGGTAGGCACTCTTTGAGTGCTGGGGGCAACAGGTTGTGCCGATGTCAACTGTGTCCCCGCCCCACCTTGACCTGAGCCCGTGGTCTGAAGTGGCGGGGGATTGGCGGACTGTTGAACTGTTGCCTGAGGCACGCTTACAGACTGTCGCGGCGCACCCGAAGCCTGTTCAGCGCCAGTTGCCTGCGCCAGCCCCTGACCACTGCTGGTCACTGGTGTCGTCGATGTGGTTGGCGGAGGGACCGTTGCCAACTGCCCACTTGCCGGACCACTTACCTGAGCGGAAATCGGAACACCGGATCTGCCGCCAATCGGTGCTGAGTTTGGCGCACTAGCGCTGGGTGTTGGAGTGTTCCCCGAACTTTGTGTCACTGCCGATTGAGCGGTGTTCGGAACCTGAGGCGATGGCTGATTTGGCAGGCCTGATTGTGTAGGAGCAAATTGCGTGGAAGTGGTGGTGTTTGCTCCCGCATTTGGAACCGACCCTGTTGCTGGAGTTGGCAGTTGCGCCCCGCTAGCCAAAGGCTGCGTTTGAAGCGGCAAAGGGATTGGCTGACGAATTTGTGTCGCGGCGCTCTGTCCTGATGGTGGTGTTCCAGGTCTCAACGTTTCGGAACCAGCGCCAGCTTGTGGCGACGGTGGCGCAACCGATTGCAACACATGAGCCATTGACGGAGCAGGTCGCGGCGCTGGCCCGCTTAATACGCCCGCCCCTTGTGCTGTCGGGGGCGCAGAAGCGCTATTGCCGGAAGTCGTCGACTGTTGTCCTGTGGAATTCGCAACCTGCCCGCTTCCAGGAAGCGTCGTAATCTGGATCGCAGGTTGCTGACGGCTGCCGGATACCGTGACTGTCACATCTGCGCCAACAGGAAGTGGAGCCGGTACACGAAGGTCCAGTTTCGTTTCAGCCGTTGTCAAACGAACAACGCCCCCAGGCAAGTTCTGCTCGACCTTGGCTTTCAGTACGATGCCGGGTTCCAGCCCTTTGGCAGTGGATGAACCGCTAGCGCCTTGTGGGAGCGTCTGCGCGCTCACCGTTTCAACCATCACACCATCTCCTGGTGTCGTGTGCCGAAAAGATTCTCAAGATCTGATTATGGCCGTAAACAGGTTGCCTGCACAGCCTTGATACGGATCAAGGCTTGTGTGACTGCGATCAGGCAGTGTGTGCAGACTTGCCGGTCTGCGCCTGCCACTGTCCGGCTCCACAAAACACTAAGCGGCAAATGTCCGCTACTCGTCCCGGCAGAAGGAGACAAGAGCGTGAACTGGATGGACCGTTTGAACGAACGCGCTGATCTGATGGGAAGAATGCTGGAAACCATCGGCGCTATGAAAAAAATCCCGGCAGGACCGCCGAGCGAAATTGCGATCCGGTCTGCTGCATTCCGGTGTATCAATTGCTCGGAAACCGAGAAATGCAAAAACTGGCTGGATAAGCACGCTGATGGCGCTGACAAGGCCTTGTCCGAATGTCCGAATGCGCAACTTTTTAACAGCTGGCTGGACGACTGAGCTCCGCTTAGGTTCTTTGACGGTGTCTGCCAATCCAGTAGGTGAGTGCGCCGGCTAGGGCACCACCGACAAAGCGAAATGGAAACATGGCCAGTGCCCCAGCATCCTGCGAAACCGGTAGCGGGATCTGAAGCATTCCGACTGCGGCCTCGAGTATCAAAGAGAGTGCTGCTGCGGCAAAGCCAGCGATCCACAATTTGCCAGTGCGATCGGCCCGCCATCCAAGATACCCTCCAATCAGAAGTGCAAATGGATTGAGCAGGCCTGACAGACCGAGCAGGTCGAACCAAGTATCTGATAGCATTGTCATGCGCTCCTCTTACTGCCGCCGGTCAAAAAAAGCGAGAGGCTTTCCATGCCGAAAGAGGATCGTTTTTCAACAAAGCACTTTAAAAAACCTGCAGGAGGTTAGATCAACCGCCACTTGCACATTAATTCATCATTTTTACTTAAGGGTATTTTCATTCATCTAAGAAAAAGAAATTCTAATCATACTTATATATAACTTTTATTAATTGAAACCGTGTGCTACCTTGAAGATCCGGATTTTTACCGATCCCATGCAGATTTTCAGCTAGACAAGTTTGTTACAATGGCATTGCGCGCAACCGTCGACGTCGACGATCCCACGATGGACACCTTGGCTCAAACTGATCGGCGGCTCGCCATACGGTGCGACTATTGCGGCCGTTTTCGCTACTTGAAGATTTCAAAATTTTCCGGTTCTCAAAAAGTGTCCGACGTCAGCAGCGGCCTGACTTGCGCCAAATGCGGGTCGACTGAGGTCAACGCAGTTGTCGTTTCCAGAGACCCTGAAAGCGGCTTTTGGCCAGCGGAAAGCAGCTGATCTGATTGCTGAATTGCAACAGTTGCATCAAATCCAGCCCCTTTTGTAGCTCCAGCATAAGCTCGTGATTGTGTTGCGTGGCATGGCATGTTAGGCGCAAGCTTCCAATTGAGAGGTTTTATGCGCGGATTGTCAGAGTCCCGGTAATCCCCGGCTGATTTTTGCCGGGGTCATGCACACCAGCACTGCAAGCGTTTTGCGGCAGTGGCTGATTAACTGCATCAAAATTCAGGCTTCTCACATCAATGGACATTTCGAAAGCCGAGCAGCGGGTTTTACACCTGCTGGCTCAAGGTGGCTGTATTCTCGTGGAAAAGGACGAGCACGGCCATATTCTCAAACAGGAAACGGTTACACGGGACGGTTGGTATTGGGGCGGCTGCTCTTTACGACTGTTCCGTAAACTCAAGTACAAGCGCCTTATCGCGTCCAAAAACAGCGGGCCATATCGCATTACTCAGCTGGGTTTGATGCGTGTCCGCTCACAATTGGACAATCGATAAAAAAGTGCTTCTGGCACAAGGAACAAAAGCGCGCCGGGTTCCGGCGCGCTTTTTCTTCAAACCGAGTTTGTCCGACGCTAGCCGATCAGGGCATTGTCGGCGCGCTTTACCGCAATCACGGACGAACGCGCCAATTTGCCCTCGCCGTCGGGGAATGGTGCAGCAGGATGCTGTATGCCGACAAATAGCGTGCGTCGATCGGCCGACCACGTAATGCCGGTGACTTCAGATCCATAAGGAACAGTCATGAAGCGTTCGATCTGGCCTGTAACGGGATCACCAACCAGCATCTGGTTGTTGCCCATGCCCGTAAAATCACCCTCATTCTTGTAGTTTCCGTCAGTCTGGATCCACAAGAGACCGGAAGTATCGAACATCATGCCGTCAGGCGAGTTGAACATGTTGCCCGCATGTACATTGTCCGAACCCGCATAAGGGGTTCCAGAATGGACATCCGGATTCCCGGCCATGACATAAAGATCCCATTTGAATTTGGTATCTGCATGATCATCGTTTTCGGGATACCAACGGACGATCTGGCCGTAATTGTTCTTCTCACGCGGATTAGGACCGTTCACCGCGGTGTCGTCACCACCGGCATTCGGTTTCACTCCTCGATTCTTATTGTTGGTCAGCGCGCAGTACGCTTCGACGGCAACTGGATTGACCGCAACCCATTCCGGACGATCCATTGTTGTTGCCTCTACTTTTGAAGCAGCCATGCGCGTGAAGATCGAGATTTCCTCCAGGCTCATGCCAGTCGTTTCCGGGGTCAAGGCCGTCCATTCGCCAGTTCCGTCATCTGCAAACTTGGCGACGTACAGAGTACCGTTGTCCAAAAGGCCGTCTGTCGATGCGCCCGGAGTGTAGGTGCCGCTCGAGACAAACTTGTAAAGAAACTCACCTCGCTCATCATCTCCCATGTAGACGATGACCTGACCGTTGGGTGCCAACGCGCAAGCAGCGTTTTCGTGCTTGAAACGACCAAGCGCGGACCTCTTTACGGGCGTCGATGCTGGATCAGAGGGGTCGATCTCGACGATATAGCCAGCGCGGCGTGGCTCGTTGATGTTTTTGGAGATGTCGAAACGATCATCGAACTTCTCGTAGGAATAGCGGCTTTCTGCAGCTATGCCATAACGCTTGAAGTCTTCGGGAAGCTCGATTGCCGGATCCGTGGAGCCGAAGTAACCGTTGAAGTTTTCCTCGCAGGTCAGATATGTGCCCCATGGCGTCTTGCCGGCGCCGCAATTGTTGAAGGTGCCCAGAGACCGTGTTCCTGTTGGATCTGCCTCAGTCTTCAACAGATCATGACCTGCAGCCGGACCGGAAATCGCCATTTCCGTGTTGTGCGTGATGCGGCGGTTGAACGGGCTGTCGACAACCACGCGCCAACCATCTTCGCCCTCCTCCACTTCCATGACGGTAACGCCCTGGAAGTTTTGAAGCATACGGACATCATCAGCCGTCTGTGGGGTTCCATCTTCAGTATGCGGCAGATTTATCTTGGGGTTCACATATTCACTGTTCACCGCGATGACCTGCTTGTCACCAATGGCAAAAAGTTCCATGCCATCCGTGTTTTCACCGAAGACCTTGTCGGAAGAACTGATCGGCACACCGGCTTCATGCGAGAAATCATGCGCGTCGGAAACGAGTTTATCGCCCCATTTCACCAAAATGTCCCATGTGTAGCCTTCCGGAACATGAACCGTGCTGTCGGTCGCAACGCCAACCGGGCTGAATGCAAAGCGGCCAGCATCCTGCGCCCTGGCGGAAGTGGAACTCAGGAGGCTCGCTCCAGTGCCGAGGCCCATGACAGCCGCACCGGATCCGAATGCCACCAGGCCTCCGAGAAAACCACGCCGAGAAAGGCCGGATTCGACAATTTTATCGAAATCTGTCGTTTCAGAAGTGGGACGGACCATTTCGTCCCATTCGTCCCAAGAAAGATCGTCCTTGTTGATATGATCCATAGTGGCTCTCCATCGGATGGCTGAGGTGAAACGCATTGTTGCGCACACCACGCATTAAATGGGTCCACGTGACAGAGCGATGACGGGTAGATGACAGATGGATTAAAACGCAGAACTGGATATGAAGGATTGAAGGCAATTACACTTCAAGACTCTGATAAATAGCGTGAAATTTCTTCACTCACGCCATTGACGCAATGCAGCAGATTGTTTTTTCTAACGACGAGGCCTGTTCAAACGGGCGGCTTTTTCAATGACATCGGGATCCGGCAAGTCTCCTAGCAGATAACGTGGACCCCGGCCATGACGGGACGCGGCGTCGCCAGCATTATAAAGCTGGCAGGACTTCATCGACAGACACCCGCATCCGATACACGCATCTAACTTGTCCCTTAATGTCGTCATGCGCTCAATCCTATCATCCAGATGCCGGCGAAAGTCCCTTCCGATGCGGGTCCAGTCTGCCTTTGTCGGCGCTCTACCCTCTGGTAGCTGTTTCAGCTGTCCGGCGATTTCTCCAATTGAAAACCCGAATTCCTGTGCAACCAGAACAAAAGACAGTCTTCGGATATCCGCGCGCAGGAATCGCCTTTGACCGCCTTCGTTTCTCACGGGATGCACCAGACCCTTTTCCTCGTAAAAACGGATCGCCGACACTGAAAGACCGGTTCTGCTCGCCAGTTCACCAATACTGAGAAGATCACTCCCTCGCATAACCCTATTCAATTTTTTCCCTTTTCCCTCTTGACCTCAACTTAACTTGAGGAATTATCTCCAGTGTCCCGATCAAGTCAATCTGAGAAAGGACACCAGATGAGCGCCCCCTTTTTGGAACATGTGAACGTCACCGTCAGCGACCCGGAAGCGACCGCAAAGCGGCTGGAAACGTGGTTCGGATGGAAGGTTCGCTGGAAAGGTGCAGCAAAGGACGGTGGCACCACGTATCACATCGGCAACGAAACCAGTTATGTGGCGGCCTATACACCTGCGCACAAAACGGAAGCGGTGAAGGAAAGCAGCTATTCCCGCCACGGTGGCCTCAACCACATTGCCGTTGTGGTGGACGATCTGGACGCCACGGAAGAGCGCATAAAGGCCGGTGGTTACAAGACCCACAATCACGGTGACTATGAACCGGGTCGCCGATTCTATTTCGACGATGATGACGGCATTGAAATTGAAGTCGTCAGCTATTCAAGCTGACACCCAGGACCGGGATCGGGCGGAAAAAGCCGCCCGATCCGGACCGGCAACTCAGTGCCCAGACAGCACAAGTGTTCTGATCGGGTACTGAATGGCCTGACTGCGCAAAATAATTGCATGCACCAGGCCAACAGTGTCGATCACATGCAGGAAAACATACTGCGCTGTCGTCAAGTCCTTATCTTCCAACAACCTGTCGTGATTGCTGGTATAGGCGTTCACCTCACAACTCGCACCCGGTGGCAGCTTGTCGAGCCCGCCTTCATACAAAGGCTCCAGGATCGCAGTTACAGTCGATGTTTCCGACGCCTTGGTCGCATCCACAAGCTGGCTCCCTGTGCTGACCTGACCAGCGGCAATTTCGGACTGAACATCGGCCACGACCAGCGGGATGATGGTGAATGGAACGGCAGGACAAAACGCTTCTGCAATCATTCCCCGTTTGATCACCTGCGCCTCGACCTGTCCGAAACCGGCTACTATCCGCTCTTGCACTGAATCATGAGGAATGAGTATCCCTGCCGGGCGCATCAACGGGTTGACGATCTCGCCGGGACGCAGCACGAATTGCGTGACCATGCCGTCGACGCCGGCATATACGGTCATCTTCCCCAATTCGACTTCGGCCTCTTCAAGCTTTGCCTCTGCACTGGACAGCTTTGTGGGCAACGCAACGTTGATCTTGGTTTCAACCAGGTTCTTGTTTGCTTTCGCAGCCTCGAGTGCTCCCGTGCGGGAATCGACCGTGTTTTGAAGTTTTTCCAGGTCGCGCTCACTGACGACATTCGCATTGCGTTCAAACAATTCCTGCCGTGTATCAAGTTCGTCCTGGGCCTGTTTCAATGAAGCTTCAGCCTGGTCAACCTGTGCAGACGCGACCGCAAGTTCGCCCTCTGCGAGCGCAATTTCACCCTTGATTTCCTCAACTTGCTGCTTCGCGGTTACGACATCAGCTTCCTGCCGACTGCTGTCCAACTTGAAGATTGGCGCTCCCGCCTTGATCTCTGTCTCAAGTTCGTTGGGAACGAATATTTCTTCCACCCTACCGGATGCTTCCGGGAGGATGGGAATTGTGCGGAATGTGGACACCGCGCTTGTTGCCGTTGGGTGATAATAAAAAATCAGGGTGATCAATGTGATTGTGAGCATCAGGCACGTCACAATGCCGAACCTAAGCTCATACCAGACCGAATAGAGTGTGATTTCGTGACCAATTCGTTTGCCCTGTACGTATCTGCGAAACAAATAGTCAGGAAGAATTGTGATCATTGCACTGAAAAGCGTCTCGAACATTAGGTGTCCTCCCGCTTTTCAGCCTGAACAACAGGAGCTTCACCAACTGCTTGTGTTGCCGCTACCGATCCGGGATCTTCTGCCGGTTGAGAAGGCGGCACCTCGGACGCAGCGGCTCCTTCAGGAGAGCCCTCATTCGCCTGCGCGGGCTCATATGCATCATCCCCGGAACGATTTGCGAGTTTGCTCATCGAGTTGGCTATCGATTCCAAGGGGGACATGAAGTCCGGCAGTTGCACGAATGCCAGAACGAGTGCTGCGACCCAGAAAATCTGGTTATGGGTGAACAGCGCCAACAGCCCAAGCACAGCAACAAGTTCGAATTGAATGCGGCCATGCTTGTGTGCCAGGCGTTCAGGCAATGAATGCAAATACAGGTAAAACGTGCCAAGGAGCACGACGATGACGATCAGTCCGATGAGGACACTCGTCATCATCTGGTCGCTACCGTCGGCAGCTGGAATAAAATATGGTAGATGATGGGGCGCTAATTCATGCGCGTTTTCGGCCATTGGTTTCTCCCGTGCGTACCAGGGCGCCGGGAAAAATCCGGCAACGCTGCGTCACATTAAAAAGGAAACTGAACCGGCCGTGTTAAAAAAAACAAGTCAACTGAAGATCTTGCAGTGGAAAGCTGCAACATGGCCCGCTTCCACCGATCAGGTCATTGGCAGGATTGTAAAGATTGACAGGTCTGTACCCTAACGCGGCGCCATACGGATAGCACCATCCAGACGAATGGTCTCGCCATTGAGCATGTCGTTCTCGCAGATTGATTTCACAAGCTGGGCGTATTCCGACGCCTTGCCGAGCCGCGAAGGAAACGGCACTTGCTGGCCTAAGCTGTCCTGAACCTCCTGAGATAGTCCGAGGAGCATAGGCGTTTCAAATATCCCGGGAGCGATAGTCATCACACGAATGCCGGACTTTGACAGATCGCGCGCCACAGGGAGCGTCATGCCTGCGACACCGGCTTTCGACGCGGCATAGGCAACCTGACCTATCTGACCGTCAAAAGCGGCAACCGAAGCAGTAGAAACAATCACGCCGCGGCCACCATCAGGTGTCACGGGCTCAAGATCTGCCATCCCGGTGGCCGCCAGAGACAAACAGCGGAAAGAACCGATCAGATTGACGCCCACCACCTTTTCAAACATGTCGATGGGGTGCGGCTCACCGCGAGACGTGGTCTTGGCAACAGGGGCAATACCGGCGCAATTGACAAGTATGCGTTCCTGCCCGTGTGCAGCACGGGCCGTGTTAAATCCCTGTTCCACACTCGCCTGATCCGTCACATCGACGCTAACGAACAAGCCGCCAACGTCCGCGGCCATATCCTCGCCCTGCTCGGAGTTGCGATCGAAGAGGGTTACTTTGACGCCTTCAGCTGCAAGCATGCGCGCCGTCGCCGCACCGAGCCCGGATGCACCACCAGTAACAATGGCAGCCAGTGAGGAATCCAATTTCACATCGCTCTCCCTGAACACATAATTCATTGAAATCAATGAATTTAATTCTCTCTATTGACGATATAGTCAATTTACGCGCCAAAGTGACCGAGAAATGCCCTGCGGTCAAGCTTTCCGAGGAAAACAGTGTGAAGGAGGTTGTAACGTTGCGCTCTGGTTCACCGCGCCAAGACAACGAGATCCAACGGCTTCAGGACGCCTGATACGACCGTATCACAACGGATTTCGACATCCGGACCCAGATACCCCTGGCTTTGCGCCAGTTCCCAAGTGCTTTTGTCCGTCAGCGCCTTTGTCAATTGCGCCTTGTTGGCGTCTTCCATTTTTGCAGCACGGTTGACGGCATCGCCGATAACGGTGAATTCCAGCCGGTTCTTTGAGCCGATGACACCGACCGTTACCGGTCCTGCAGCAACCGCCGTTCCAATCGTCAAAGTTCCCGGCCAGCCGGCCAAGCGAAAGCGCTGTTGATCCGACCTGACGCTTTCCACGAGCGTGGTCGCAGCTTCAAGTGCATCGGCGGCAAAACTTTCCGAAGGTTGAACCGCTCCAAAGGTCGCCAGAATGCCGTCACCCAGGAACTTGTCGACCCGACCACCGGCCTGATTGATCACTTCAACCGCCAGGTTCTGATACTCGGCAAGCACCTTCAGAACGACTTCAGGAGGAAGCGACGAGGACACTGAGGTAAACCCGCGAATATCCGCATAAAGGATGGCTGCCTCACGCAGGTTGCCTTCACCTGCCTGAAGTTCGGTATTGGCATCGGTAATAGACGCAGCAACTTCTGGCGCGAAGAAGCGCCGTAAGTCCATGGCCGCTGCATGATCGCGTGTTGCTTCGAAAAGCATTGAGCGTCCCCGATAGAGCGCGACCGACAGGATCACGGTGACTGCGAAGATCACCATGGTCTTGTCCAGCTCTGCCCCCACCAAGATCGAATTTCCGGTCAGGTATTCCACATAGTTTCGGGTGACTCGCATGGAGTCCATGTCGGCAAAGGCGGCATAAAACACCAGGCCAAGCCAGCCGGCGACAGCGACAAGACCCGTGGTCAATACAAACCGCGGGTCGAAACGAAGAGCTCTCAAACCGATGAATATGAACACATACATGAGTGTTGGCGTCTTGAGATAAAACGCCGGATGCTGATCATATTGAATGTGAAATGAAAAAATGAGCCCGACCAGCAGTGCCATGTCGACGCCGATAGAAATCAGCAGATACCATTGCGGGAGTTCGAAACGGTAGGACAGTAGCAAGCGAAAGATCGTGAAGAGGAAATACGCCCCGAGCGCAAAGGGCACAAAATTGAACCCGGCTGACCCCTCCGCGCGTGGCGCAATGATGTAAAGCGTCGAGAAAAACAGCACGAGCGCCAGTTGAACCCAACTGATCAGACGTTCCGAAGAGGCCTCACGAGCGCGGATTTCGGCGCGCACACGGTCAGGAATGCCGGCTTCCGGCGGTCCGCCGCGCAATATGTATCGCATTTTGTCCGAAAGTGAGCTCATGTTGACCCTTCATTTCAAGGCCTCGGAGTTTCCACATATATGCTGCGACGCGCAATAAGACCTTCGGGAATGTGAGTCAAAGTGAAGAGTTGCAGTCCGGTCACCGACCGCCACTCAGGCGCAACTGCTCGATCTTGCAGACAAGTTCGCTCTGTCGATGGCACCCTGACTTCGACAAGGCTGCTTTGATCTGATTGCGCACGGTATGAACGCTGACGCTTCGGTTTATGGCAATCTGGTTGATCGATTGGCCGTTTGCCAGCATCACGGCTGCGGTGGCTTCCGTCTTACTGAGATCAAAACAGTCCTGAACCTGTTGTTGCAGTGTTTCCATGTCAGCTTCAGGTTTGATTGCAACCAGAAGCGCCGGGTTGTTCTTGGAAACAAATGCCCTGAACGGCGTTCTGTCCAATTCATCCAGGCGGACGGACATCGCGTGACAGGTCCAGCCCTGGCCTTTCTGGTCCTTGAAATTCCAGTTGCCAAATGGTGCTCGTCGGCCATTGCCTTGAAGTTGGGCCATATGACTGAATTCAAATTGGATGGCATCTGAGCAAAACCGGATACGCTCGCCAAATGCTGCCTCGATGACACTGCCTTCCGCAAGCAGTTCCTGGGCCTCGCTGCTCGCGTAGTGGATCCTTCTGCCGGCATCAACAAGCAGTATCGCAGTCCGTGAACCGAGCCTGTGTTGTTCGGCGGCCCACTTTTCAAACGACAGCCCTGCGATCGTGCGATTTATTTCAAGCGACTGCCGAATGATGGGAGCCAGATCCTTGCAGAGCTGAAGCCAGTCGCCTTCAAATTTTGCCCGGTCTCTTTCCCTTATGTTGCCTCCGATCAGAAACATGCGATCCGCGTCGTTGGCCAACATGGCGCCCCCACCACCCCAGATGTCTTCCATAGGCAGCAGAAGATCCGCATAAAAGGATGTTCTCTTGAGTTCGCCAGGGACAATCATCTCGTCAGAGGAGATGGTGTCTCCAACCGGGCATTTGGTGAAATGAGCCGCATATGGGTTCTTATCGGCATAGTGCGCTTCGTATAATTCAAGGATCCCCGGATCATAGCCAGAGGCAAATGCCAGCGGTGCAACCTTGGTGAGCTGGTCGAAGCCGATCAACTGCGTGCAGATGTGGGTACCCTGCACCTTTCCCAATTCGTCGAGAAACGGTTGCCAGCAAAGCGGGTCCATCGCAGCGGCCACTGCAAGATTGGACAAATGCAGGAATTTTTCCGCAGAAATGACCACCCTTGCCCCCCAAGGTTCTCACATACGCGACGTCAATTCGGCATTTCTCACGTGCGTTCTGAAAAAGATTTCGACACGTTTAGCCCAAATGGACCATGCACTTAATGTATACACCCTGTAAACAACTTTTGATCGCAAAGGTCATTCGTTCTCTACGTGTTTGGAAGTTGAGAGCGTCTGAGTTCCGGGTGCAACCAAGGAATTCCCGCACTCCTGCAGTCGGCAGGCGATCAATAGTTTAGCGTGTATTATTTTTTTGGCGGCCGTTTGGGCCGCCTTTTTTAATTTAGAGGCCCGTTTTTAATTTATGGCCCCGTCGCGGCTCGTTAAGGTCGCAACACCATGCCTTCACTTGCAACCAACATACCCGGGTAGCTGTTTTGTGCCGCAAGCCCGATTTCATCGAGTTCATCATCTGAACGGCGCGGATCGTGGTGGAACAGCACAGGTGTCTTCACATCTCCATCCTTGGCCAGCTGAACAGCTTTTTCCCACGTAGAGTGCCCCCAGCCCTTGAAGGAAACGTATTCGCTGTCGGTAAACATGGCATCATAGATCATGATGTCAGCGCCGCGCACGAAGTCAGGCAAGGCCGCGTCGATTTCCGGGTCGCCATGTTCGTGGTCCGTAATGATGCAGATCGACTTGCCATGGTAGTCAAACCGATAGCCGCAGGCACCGCCCGGATGGTTCAGTTTGGTGGTTCGAATGACCAGGTCGTCTTCACGCGGGATGTTGTCGCCTGCAGTGAAGGATTTGAATTCCACGGCTTTTAACGTTTTGGCCGCGACCGGAAAGATCGGCGGCGACATGATCCTGCTGACGATGTCGACGAGGCTGGTTTCATCCTGAAAATGACCGGCCCAGGCAGTCACTTCAAAGCTCGGATCGTAGGCAGGTTTGAAAAACGGCAGACCGCATATGTGGTCGAGATGCGTGTGCGTGAACAAAAGATCGAAACGGCGATGCTTACCTTTTAGAAGCTCCATGCCAAGGTTTCGTGCGCCTGATCCGCAATCAACGAGGACGAGTGCGTCCCCTGCATGGATTTCGAACGACGACGTCTCGCCGCCATACCGGAGAGTGCTCGAACCCGGCGTCGGAGTTGAGCCTCTGACTCCCCAGCATCGAAGCGAAAATTCCTCAGCCACGTGTTACTCCCTAACCACCGGAGGACCCCCTGCGCGCATCCGCAAGGTCACGGGTCGTGCGTTCAAGACGAAGCGCAAGCGTCCGCATCACTTCCAGCGATATATCCGGAAATTCTTGCAAGAGTTTCAAGAAATCATCTTTTGAAACAGTCAGAACGTCCATGTTGTTGGCAGCGACAAGTGTCGCTGTTCTGGGAACGTCGCACAAAATGGCAATTTCACCGACAATGGAATTTTCCGACACCTGGGCGACTTTCTTCTCGCCTTCCGGTGTCTGGACCAGGACATTCGCGTCGCCGGACAGGATGATAAAGGCACAGTCACCTTCTTCACCCTGGGAACAAAGACGCTCTCCTTCCGGATACTCGGTCCGATCGCTGATGAAGGCAAGGAGACGCAGCTTGGTCTCGTCAATACCGTGGAATAGCGGAACCTTACGAAGGGCTTCGACTTCAGTTTCTAGTGTCATGTTCTCCTCCCCGGCATTTTGGGCCGCTGCTTCGCGGCCTTACCGTGTTTTCCGCCATTGTCCTACCCTTTGTCTGCAATACGTCCCTGATCCAAAACGAAGCGCTGATCAAATTCACCGGCAATATCCATGTTCGATGTACCGAACAAGAACGTTTTCCCGGCTAGTATTCCCCGCAAACCATTACGCAATTCTTTGTCGTCTTCTGTCATACCTGTAGCAATATCATCCAATATGGTGATTTTTGCGTTCTTCAGTAGACCTCTTACCAATGCGATGCGCCTGCGCTGGCCGGCAGACAAGCGCGAACCCGAAACGCCAACATGGTAGCCAAAGCCGGCAAAGATGATCGGATGACGCAGTCCGGTCTCTTCCACAATGGCACGAATCACGTCGTCGATGCGCCGCCGGGCGTCCCTGCGGTCGACCCTGGCACGGCCGAACAGCAAGTTGTCTTCAATTGTAAGCGGCGGCAGATAAACGTCAGGATCGAACGCAACGAAGCCATCGCTGTTCTTCACGACACCCTCAAGGAACCGCTTGCGGGCCGCCACGACCTCATCCTTCAAGCTATCGTCCATAACGCCCAGACGATGCCTGGCGGGGACGAGCTTGAACGCCAGTCCGGTCAGGCGTGACTTGTCCGCTTCCGTCAGACCCGGTCGCTGGTGCCCTGACTTCGCAATCCTTACAATCCGTTCAAACTCGGGCAGATCATCCTGATTGATGAAGGAATAGGACCCCAGAAGCCCGCTGTCGCCGGAAACGTTGGAGAAGAGTTCCAGCATGGTTTCTGCGATCTTCAAGCCAATCTGCTGCAGTTTGACATCAAACCCGGTGTCGGACAGGAACGTTTTCACCTCTTCAAGGTCCGGTACCTCGTCCATGGTGATTTCAGGATCTGAAGGGACAGCAAAGAACAGGTTGTCGGCCAGGCTTGCACTGGCATTGAAACGGTCCTTGTGCCAAAGCTCGACCAAACCACCCAAGGCGGGTTCACTCGCAATGCGGCCAGCCAGGTTTTTGCGAACATTCAGGATCTTGTCGGCGAAGGCGTCGTTCATGGATGGGTCGAAGCGCGACTGCAGGCCCAGCCGATAAATATCCTTGTCGAGTTTGACCGCTTCCAGCAACTGCAGCGCCTTGGTGTCGAGTTGCTCCTCATCATCAACACCCGCTGCCGACAGGTCATCCCAGTCTGCAGCAAGGTCGTAGACCGGATTGCGTGTCTGGTTGGCTTCATTGACCCTGCGCTTGTAATTCTTGAGGTCGTCCCCTTCCCGCTCGGGCGGCACGAGAGGACGGTGGCGCAGGCCATAGTAAAGGTTGTCCCGGATCGTGCCGGTCCACACGTGAACAGCCCCACCGACATAAGCGATTTCTCGGCCAAGGGTGGAATCGGTCAGTTTGTCGAGATCGTGCTCTCCAATACAGACCTTGCCCGAGGACGCCGACACCAGACCGGCGGCGAGTTGCAGCA
Source organism: Labrenzia sp. THAF82 (assembly GCF_009363435.1). Lineage (GTDB taxonomy): Bacteria > Pseudomonadota > Alphaproteobacteria > Rhizobiales > Stappiaceae > Roseibium > Roseibium porphyridii. The sequence continues at coordinate 4,562,310 of NZ_CP045354.1, forward strand.
CTTCCGAACGACCCGATCCGTCGGGCCCGACAATCGCGCATGTGGTGTTCGCCGGGACCTTCAGCGAGATATCCATGACTTCCTGACCGGCGGCACCACCAGAAAAACTGACGCTTTCAAACTTCACGTCACCCGACAGTTCAACCTGGTCGTCATCGGTCAGGCGCTCGGTGTCGTAGATGTCCGGCGGGTCGAAGTTTTCGACAACGGTCTGATACTTGACGCTGACATCAGCCGTCATCTGATAGAAGGACAGCAACAGCTTCCACGGTCCTGCCAGATCCTTGTAGGCCGCGATCACGGCCAGCAACGCACCGATACTCAGATTGCCCTGAATAACCAGATACCCGCCGATCAGGTAGAAGAAGAACGGCGTCAGCTGGTTCATGAAGTTGTTCAGGAACTTGATGAGGAACTTCCGGTTAAAGATCTCGTATCGGATCTTGAAGTTCTCATAGAGGCGGTCGGAAATGTCCGCCGAGTGCCAGGCCGCCGCATCATTGGCGTGGATCTCTGCGACCCCGGTGATGCTCTCACCGACTTTGTCCGCGATCAGACGAACGTTTTTCACCCGTTTGCGAGACAGCAGAATGACTTTCTTCTGCAGCATCGGGATGATGTAGCCCTGGATCGGGTACGAGCTGATCGCCGCCAGACCCAGCAGTGGATCCTGCATAAAGATGAAGCCCAGCTGAACGATCAGCATACCGCCCTGATAGGCGGGCAGAGCGAAGGCTTCACCGATATAACCGCCCACATCCTCCACTTCGGACGTGATCATGGGAATGATCTCGCCGGAGCTCACTTTCCGGAAATGCGGCAGTCGAAATCTCAGAACCCTTTGAAAGAGTTCGAAACGAAGACGGCGCAGCATGCGCTCGCCCAGGCGCCCCTTGTAGACGTTCAGATAAAATTTGAGCCCGTTGGAGACCACAACGAGCCCCAAAAATGTCAGGCAGAGGAGAACGAGATACGGGATCTGGTCGAAGTCAAATCCCAGGACGTCGCGCGGGAAATTGTCTCCCTGAACGGCATCGTTGACAATCAACTTGGGCAATTCGAGCAGGAAATAGACCACCGGGTAGGTAAGGACGGTGACCATCAAAATAAAAATCTGCTGGCGCGAACTATACTTCCAAATGAAGCGGAAAAGGCTTTTTTCCATCAGCTCATCCAAACAGAAATGGATCAAAAATGTGCAAGCAGATCATATTTGGTATATTAACGATCCGAATTCGAAGTGCTAGCCGGGTTTAGCATTTGGCACAACCGTATTGAAAGTATCAGTTGACCGTTCCCTGTCGAAAGATGTCTGTCAAGGCAGATCGGAACGTGACAAACTCCAGTCAATTGAGACATAAGTGCCTCGGGGCAGATTTACAAATTTAGGGGCAGTATGAGTTCCGGAACGCCTAAGATACTGATCTACAGCCATGATTCGTTCGGATTAGGCCACTTAAGGCGCTGCCGTGCAATCGCTCAGTCACTGGTTGGGGACTTTGACACTCTTTCCGTTCTGATCCTCTCAGGCTCACCCATCATTGGCAGTTTCGAATTCAGGACCCGGGTCGACTTTGTCAGGATTCCCGGTGTCATCAAGCTGCGCAACGGCGAATACACCCCTTTGTCCCTGCACATCAACATCGATCAAACGCTGGCAATCCGTTCGTCAATCATCGAGCACACGGCCGAGATTTTCGAACCCGACATTTTCATTGTCGACAAGGAACCGCTTGGACTGAGAGGCGAAGTGCTTGGCACATTGGAGGCTCTCAAAGGCACCAACACCCGCCTTGTCCTGGGCTTGCGGGACGTTATGGACGATGCGACCGTTCTGAAAGAAGAATGGGACCGCAAGAATGTGTTCCCTGCCCTGAAGGATCTCTACGACGAAATCTGGGTCTATGGTCCGGAAGATATCTGCGACCCGCTTGAGGGCATGGACCTGCCGGAAGGCGTAGCGGAAAAACTCCGATATACGGGTTACCTGCGCAGAGAAATGCCGAGTGCGGCGCTGGAAAACCCCGCGCCAGCACCTTTCGACGAAGAACCTTATATTCTGGTAACACCTGGCGGGGGCGGTGACGGCGTTGAAATGGTGGATTGGGTCATGCGGGCCTATGAAGCGCGCCAACGGCCTCTTTTTCCGGCCCTGATTGTGCTTGGCCCCTTTATGCCGGCCGCCTCGGCCGCACAGTTTACCGAACGGGCAGAACATCTTCGCGACGTGGAGGTAATCCGGTTCACACCCCAGATCGAACCCTATCTTGCCAATGCCACGGCAATTGTCGGTATGGGGGGCTACAATACGTTTTGCGAAATACTGTCCTTCGACAAACCCACCTTGATGGTGCCGCGTGTCGTTCCGCGCCGCGAACAAGCTATTCGCGCTGAGCGGGCGGAAAAGAGCGGCCTCTTGAAGGTCTTGCCGATAGACTGCTATCCGGATCCCGATCTCATGGCGACGGCATTGTCGGAACTACCAAACCTCGCGCCGCCCTCGGCTGCCAGTGTCGACAATCTGCTTGGCGGGCTGGAAGTTATTTCCGGTCGTGTCGGCGAAATCTTCGATGAGCAGCTTCCAGCAGATAGCAAAGTCAAACTGGCTATCGTCTGATCGCTTTCGCGTTTCACAGCTCAACGGTCAACCCTTTCAAAGATTGTAGTAATGTCCCGAATTGCCGTTGTGGTCAAAGGCTATCCACGCCTGTCCGAAACCTTCATTGCACAAGAGATTCTAGGCCTTGAGCGGCGGGGAATAGACATCTTGATCGTCGCGCTGCGCAAACCCTATGACCCCTTCATTCACGACCTGCACCGACAAATCTCTGCGGACGTTCTCTATCTTCCCGAATATGTGAAAGACGACCCGGCGCGCGTTACCAGGGCCAAGAAATGGGCTGAAAGGCAACCCACTTTCGAAAAGGCCAAAGCGCTCTTTGATGCCGACTTTGCCCGGCAAACCAATGCGGATCGGCAACGTCGCTGGTCACAGGCCTGTGTTTTCGCGCACGAGTTGCCGGAAGACATCACCTGGATCTACACCCATTATCTGCATACACCTTGTTCCACGGCACGCTATGCAGCGCACTTGTCCGGTCGCCAATGGTCGTTTTCCGCTCACGCGAAAGATATCTGGACCAGCCCCGAGTGGGATTTGAGAACCAAGATCAACGACGCGGCCTGGGGGGTGACCTGCACCAGCGTCAATGCCACCTTCCTCAAGGGACTTGCTGATACACCTGACAAGGTTGAGCTACTGTATCACGGGCTTGATTTTTCCGGCTTTCCGGAGCCCTCCAAGGAGATGTCAAAGCGTGATGGCAGCGAAGAGCCGGTTCGGCTCGTATCCGTTGGACGTGCGGTTGAAAAGAAGGGGTACGACGATCTCCTGAGCGCCCTTTCAATGCTGCCCAACGACTTGAACTGGCGCTTCACGCATATTGGTGGTGGCGACCTCTCAGAGGTGCTGAAGCAAGAAGCTGAGCGTCTTGGCGTTGCACAGCGTATCACCTGGCGCGGAGCGCAGCCAAGGGAAGAGGTCATCGCGACCTGTGCAGACGCTGACCTGTTCGTCTTGCCGTCGAAACTTGCAAAGTCAGGCGATCGGGACGGATTGCCGAATGTCTTGATGGAAGCTCAATCCATGGGGCTTTGTTGTCTTTCCACACGTGTGTCGGCGATACCGGAGTTGATCGTCAGTGGTGAGACCGGGATTCTTGTGGAACCCGGTTCCCCAGACGAGCTTTCAGATGCCTTGAGCGGGTTGATTGCAGATCCCGATCGCAGGCGCATGCTAGGGCTTGCTGCCGCAAACCGTGTACGCAAGGAGTTTTCAACTGATCCCGGCCTTGACCGGTTGGCAGAGAAGTTTCGTAAGGTGCTTTGATCCGCCAGCAGGACTTCCTATGAGAATCGCCTTCACAGCCCCGATGAAACCCCTTGATCATCCTGTCCCTTCTGGCGACAGGACGATGGGTCGCCTGATTGTAAAGGCCCTCAAATCCGCGGGGCATGAGGTTGAGGTAGCCAGCACGTTCCGGTCCTGGCGCAAGGATGGCAGCGACGAACTCCAGTCCAAGGTGAAAGCCGAAGCTCTCAAGGAAGTCAGCCGCATCGCCAACGACTGGAAACGTGACAGGAACAAGCCCGACCTGTTCCTGACATATCATCTTTATCACAAGGCTCCCGACTGGATTGGGCCCGCTTTGGCGGATCGATTTGATCTGCCTTACGCGATCATCGAAGCAAGCCGCGCGCCGAAACGCAAAACGGGCAACTGGGCATTCGGCTTTGCTGCAGCTGATTTGGCTCTGCAACGGGCTGACGCCGTTGCCGCAATTCACAACGCAGATGCAGAGTGCTTGCACGAGGTTGTCCCTCCGGACCGTCTTGACGTTCTTCTGCCTTTTCTGGATGAAGCACCTTATCGACAAGCAGTGACCGGCTCCAAACCGCCCGCATCTGCGCCCCTCAAACTTCTTGCCGTTGGAATGATGCGAGAAGGCGACAAGTTTCGATCCTATGAGGTGCTTGCCGCAGCCCTTGATCGCCTTATGAATCTATCCTGGCATCTGACCCTGATCGGTGACGGGCCTGTCCGTTCCAAGGTTGTTGATCTCTTCCCGGCGGACAGGATTACCGTTCTCGGCGCTCTTGGGGCAGAAGACTTGCCAGCGCAATATGCTCAACACGATCTCGTTGTTTGGCCTGCTATTCGTGAAGCGTTTGGTCTGGTCCTGATGGAAGCTCAAGCGGCTGGCACCGGGGTTGTCGCAGGTAACACTTTCGGAGTTCCTGATATTGTCCGGCAGGGAGAAACCGGATTGCTTTCGCAAGAAGGCGATGTTGAAGCCTTTGCCGCAAATCTGGAAAACGTCATCAGGAACCCAGGCATTGCCGATCGATTGGGCATTGCAGCCAGCGCATATATATCCGCCAACCATTCGCTCGAAGCCGGGGCTGCTCGGCTGGACCTTTTTGCCCGCAAGGCTGTCGACAACCATAGGCGGCCTCAGAAAGACCAAGGAAAATGACCCGCAAGGCCTTCATTCACGTGCAGCACCTGCTGGGTACCGGCCATGTGGTCAGGGCAGCCGCAATTGGCAAAGCATTGGCCTCTTCAGGCGTTGAGGTGACATTGGCCAGCGGCAACAAAATTCCCCCAACCCTGGACACCGGGCCGCTTCGTATTGTCGAACTCCCCGCCTGCAAAAGCCCTGACGCCGCGTTCAAGCGACTTGTTACTTTAGACGATGAAGATATTGACAATGAATGGAAAACATCGCGCGTTAAAGCATCGATTCAAGCATTTAAGGAAGAAGAATTCGACCTGCTCTTGACGGAGACCTATCCCTTTGGGCGGCGCCAGCTAGACTTTGAACTAAGTCCTCTCCTCAACGCGGCAAAGGCACGGCCCAATCCGCCAATTGTTGCGACATCCATTCGAGATATTCTGGTGCGCAAGAAGGAACTCTGGAAAGAAGAATGGATGGCTGATCAGGCACTGAACCATTATCATCGAGTGCTTGTCCATTCCGACCCGGATTTCATCCAACTTTCCGACAGCTTCCCATTTGCAGACCGGATCGAACATCTGATCCGCTATACCGGTTATGTCGAAGGACATGCCCGCCGAGCTGCCGACGGATCTGATGGCAATGACGAAGTGATCGTTTCGTGCGGTGGCGGCGCAGTCGCAGCAAGTCTCCTGACGGCAGCCCTGGATGCCCGCCCCTTGTCGCGACGTGCGGGAGACACTCGCTGGCGGGTCCTTGTCGGACACGACGTGCCGGAAGACAGCTTTCACGCCTATCAGAAACGCGCATCAACTGGCGTCAGCGTCGAACGCGCTCGCAGGGATTTTCCTGACCTATTGAAACGTGCTCGGCTCTCCATCAGCCAGGCTGGTTACAACACAGTGCTCGATGTGCTGACTGCCGGTGTCGCTGCTGTCTTTGCTCCGTTTGCACAGAAAAACGAAACGGAGCAAACGCAACGTGCGGAAGCATTGGCACGCCATGGCAGGGCAATTGTTACGCCCGAAATGGGTTTGACACCCGAACGGCTTGCTGCAGCTGCAGACGACGCTCTGGCCCTTCCCCGCAGTCATCATGCTGTTTTGCTTGGCGGCGCAGCAAAGAGCGCTGAAATTCTCCTCAACGACCTTAAAGAGCGCGCCGCATGACAACGGATCTGCAACGTTTCAAAGACGAACTGGCAGCACATCTCGACTGGTTTGCAGAACGCGGGCGCAAAGTGAGCTTCTGGTGGCGGGATGACGACGCGGTGGAACCAACACCAGCGCTTGACCGCATGTTGGCTTTTTGCAATCGACACGGGGTGGATATGGCACTCGCTGTTATTCCGAAGAATGCGACAGAAAACCTTGCAGCCCGACTTCAAGACGAGCCTCATGCATGGGTGCTGCAACATGGTTGGCAGCACAAGAACTTTCAACGCAAGGATCTGCGCGAAAAAGCGGCTGAGCTTGGCACCCGGCGCGACCCGGATGAACTGATAGCCCAGCTTACCGACGGTAAATTACGGCTTGAAAAGTTGTTTGCGGCCAAATTCATCAAGGCCATGGTGCCACCTTGGAACCGGATTGCACCTGAGATTTCACGCAGATTGCCAGGCATGGGACTTCCAGGTCTTTCCACGTTCACATGGCACAATTTCCCTCGCGACCATCAAGTCCAGTCCCATGTAGACATCATAAAGTGGAAAAAACAGGTTCGTTTCATTGGCTGGGAAAGTGCTCGGTTACGCTTTGATCTGCAGCTCACGCGCCGCCGCAACACAGGCAGCGAACCTGTCGGCCTCCTCACCCATCATTTGGCGCATGATGAAGAGTGCTTTGAGTTTCTGGAAGAGTTTCTGGCCATTTCTGCCCACCATGAGGGTGCGGAATGGCCGCGCATTGAAACCTTGTTTGGCTAAGGCTCAAGGTAACAAGGGGTGGCGCACCTATTGGGCAGCTTCGACGTGATCTTCCTTCAGTACCTTCGAAAACTCCCGTCTAAGGAACGCGAGTTTCGGATCTATATAGGTCTTGCAGAAAGGACGCTCGGGACCCTTTTCGTAGTAGCCCAGAAAACGTTCGTCTGACGCCTTGAAACCGGCGAGGGTCATGACGTTGGTGATCAAGGGTTCATCGAACTCCTGCTGAAGTTTACGCAGGATGCGACCGACCTTCACACCTGTTCCGGCATCATACACGTAGACAGCGCTGCGATATTTGCCCCGCATCTTGTGGCGGGAAGTGCTTGAATGTGTGCGCAGATGGATTTCGATCAAGACGTCCATAGGCAGCACTTCTGGATCGAAGGTCACGATAACCGCTTCCGACCAAGCATCTTCGGGAGGATCAGAGCGGATAAATCCCTGCTCCACCTTCGATATACCAGCAATTGCCTGAAAGACGGCTTCGGTGCACCAGTGGCACCCACCGCCCAGCCCGATTTTCAAGAAACGTCTCCAAGGCTTCGTCGAATGCATGCCATTTTGCCGCCTGAAGAGAAATAATCAAAATGGCTTGGCAAAGATTCCCCCAAGGGAGTTTGCAACAGTGAGCTTAGAGCCAGTGAGATCTGGGCATTTTTTCACACTTTCAATGACTTACAGATTTTTCAAAATGCGCTCTACACGCTGCCCCTGCCTCGGCGGCGGTTTGACACCGTCGATCCTTGCAGCAACTGGCGCTGAGTTCGGTCCAAGATTGACAGCCAGTGTGGTCCGACCTCAAATGAGGCCGGCACAAATCAGGAGACATCCATGTCCGGTCACGACCATGATCACGACCATTCAGAATTGAGCGACATCGAACTCCGCGTTCGAGCGCTGGAAACGCTCTTGACGGAAAAAGGTTATGTCGACCCCCCTGCCCTGGATGAGCTGATCGAGACTTATGAAACCAAGATCGGCCCCAAGAACGGGGCGCAAGTGGTTGCAAAAGTCTGGACCGATCCGGACTATCGAAACCGATTGCTGGAGGATGCCACGTCAGCGATCGCAGAACTCGGCTTCACAGGCCGACAAGGTGAACACATGGTGGCGGTTGAGAACACTCCCGGCACACACAACATGGTCGTCTGCACACTTTGCTCCTGCTATCCGTGGACGGTGCTCGGCCTGCCGCCTGTCTGGTACAAATCCGCACCTTATCGCTCCCGCGCGGTGCGTGATCCGCGTGGCGTTCTGGCAGAGTTCGGAATAACTTTGCCGGCGGCAAAGGAAATAAAGGTGTGGGATTCAACGGCTGAAGTTCGATATCTCGTCGTCCCGGAACGCCCAGAGGGCACAGACGGCTGGAGTGCTGAACAACTGGCGGAGCTTGTCACCCGAGACAGTATGATCGGCACTGGACTTGCAGCATCTCCAGAGCAGGCGAAGGAAAGCGCATGAACGGTGCACAGGACCTTGGGGGCCAGATGGGGTTCGGCCCCATAGAGCTGGAAGAAAACGAACCCAACTTTCATGCCGATTGGGAAAAGCGGGCTTTTGCAGTGACACTTGCCATGGGCGCTACCGGAACATGGACACTCGACGCTTCCCGCTTTTCACGCGAGTCGCTTCCGCCAGATGTCTATCTTTCATCCAGCTACTACGAAATCTGGGCCAGGGGACTGGAGCGTCTCGTCGTCAGATACGGCCTCGTAACAGAGGACGAGTTGAAGGAAGGTCACCATAAGGCTCCGGCCCAACCGGTCAAAAAAGTGCTCAAGTCGGCTGACGTTGCAACCACACTAGCGAAAGGCGCAACGGTTGACCGTCCCCAATCGGAAGCCGCCCGGTTCAAGGTTGGAGACCCTGTGCGAACCAAAAGAATGCACCCTGAGCATCACACACGCCTTCCCAGATACGCGCGAGATGTTGTTGGAAAAATTGAAGCCATCCACGGCGTTCATGTCTTTCCGGATGCAAATGCACATGGGAAGGGTGAACAGCCTTGCTGGCTCTACGGCGTGGTCTTTCGCGGGCCGGATATCTGGGGCGAAGACAGCGATCCAACGCTGACGCTTCGAATTGACCTTTGGGAGCCATACCTTGACCCGGCCTGATCAGAAGAGCTCAGCACCGCACCTTCCTCTTGGCGAAGATGGGGGGCCGGTCTTTTCAGCTCCCTGGGAAGCGCGTGTCTTTGCCATGACGCTCCAGGCCCACGAAGCAGGCGTCTTTTCGTGGAGCGAGTGGGCAGACACACTTGGCGCTGAACTTGCCGGTGAAGGTAACGGCTCAGGCGATACGAAGGGGTACTACGATCATTGGCTGAATGCATTTGAAAAACTGTTGGCCAAAAAAGGCGTGGCGGCAGCGGACCAGCTTTCCCACCTAAAGGAAGCCTGGGACCAAGCGGCACGGGCGACGCCTCATGGCCAACCGATCGAACTTGATCGCTGACGGCATCATGCATCTGAAGGTGCCACCACCCGTAGTCGTGTTGATTGGCCTCGGCCTGCTTTATTTGGGCGACCGTCATATACCGAGCTTTAGCCTGGCGTTTCCTGGTCAGATATCGCTCGCGATCGTGCTGCTGGCATCCGGTCTTGCAATCGGATGTCACGCGCTTTTTCGATTCATAATGGCAAAGACAACCTTCAATCCAACAACACCGGACAAGGTCAATGTCCTTGTGACGAACGGGCTCTATCGGTTCAGCCGAAACCCGATGTATGTTGCTGATGTTCTGCTTCTTTTGTCGCTGGCGGCCTACTACGGAACGTTGACCGTTGCTGCTGTCGTCCCTCTCTTCATTTGGTATCTGACGGAGTTTCAAATCAAGCCGGAGGAAGATCACCTCAAGAGCAAGTTCGGAAAGGACTATCTTTCCTACAAAGCCCGGGTTCGACGCTGGATCTGACCGGTCAGGTTCGCCCGAGGTAAAGATCGCTACTCGCCTTGAATGAATCGGCTGCGAACCGCAGAAAGGTCCGTATCCTGGTGACGTTTTTAAGATCGGGATGAGTCAGGACCCAAATATCGAGATACCGGCTCGGCTCCATGCCTGGCACCCTGACCAACTCAGGATCGGGATCGCCCAAGAAGCAAGGCAACCGACCAATGCCCATTCCAGCTTTAATGGCTGCCAGCATGGCGATCATGTCGTCCGACACCAGACTGACATAGGCTTTGGGATAGCGTGCCCGGATCTCTTTTGGAACGTTGCGCCCCCACCATTTGAAGACAACACATGGCAAGTCCGCATTGTCATGACTAACATCCATGGCCTCACGATTGCGGCGCGCAAATTCCTTCGACATATAGAACGTTCGGTTTTGACCCGTCGCCTGCCTGCCGAACAGATTTTCATCAGGATTGTTGGTCACGCGGATTGCGACATCCGCTTCGCGCCGATGCAGGCTGAGCTTTTCGTTGGCCGCAATCATTTCAAGTTCAATGCGCGGATGCCGCTCTGAGAACTTCTGCATGATCTCTGCGACCTGAACCTGAAAAAGCAACTGTGCCGCGGTGACACGAAGGGGGCCTTCAAGATCCGTGTCCTGTGCGGTGATCCTAGTGTCGAGCGCAAACACTTCCGTTTCAACGCGCCGTGCTGCCGAAACAGCTTCTTCGCCGGCAACGGTTGGCTTGAACCCATCCGGCAGGCGGTCGAACAGTCTCGTCCCGAGGCGGTCTTCCAGTGCCGACAATCTGCGAGACACAGTGGAGTGAGTTACCCCGAGCGCCCTTGCCGCCTTGGTCACATTGCCAGCGTTCGCAATGGCGAGCACAAACTTCAAATCATCCCAGTTGTCCATGCCGTGCATTTTTGCACACCAGCATTCCGAATTTGAATATTTTTTCGCATGAAAACTTGATGCAGTGTTGCGCCATCTCTTCAAAAGGAGTTTTGAGATGACCATACAGGCACTTGCCATGATTACCGTCACAGACAAGGAAACTCTCAGCGCCTACCGCGAAAAAGCCGCCGATGCGCTTGCCAAACATGGGGGAAGCGTGGTTGCTGCTGATCCAGAGCCGTTGGTGCTGGAAGCTGCCATAGACGCTCCGAATATCACTGCACTGCTCTCGTTTCCGGATACGAAGGCAGCTCAAGCATGGCACGCGGATCCGGAGCTCGCCGAGGTCCATGCACTGCGCAACAAGGGTGGTAAATCGACCATCATCATGCTGCCGGATTGATGTTTGAGCCAGCCCTGATTTCAGGGCTGGTTGTCTCCGTCGGCCTTTGCTACACCTTCGGCGATTTCCGACTATTAAGCCATCTGGGCATTACATCCGACTTTGTTGGGCAGCGACAAAAAAGCGGCCAGCATCAAACTCAACTCACCGGCTTCACAAGACGCATGCGCCAGGTCACGCCCTTCTTGTCCGAGACAAGGCGGTAGTCATCCAGAACTTCCCAGTTCGCCTCATTGTCCGTCGCTTCCCAGAGCCGGTTGATCAGCTTGTTAGCCCCCGACTCAGGACGTTTCGGGGAATACATGGAAAGCGCGATCACGCCGTCCTTTTTCAGGAACGGCACATAGCGGGCAACAAGTGCTGCGGGATCGTCAGCAAAATGCAGCACTTCATTGAAAACGATGGCAGAAAAGGATTCTCCGTCCTTCGGTTCGAATGTGTGCATGTCGCCGGCGCGCAAGGATGCAATTGCCGGATCCACATCGGCGATTTCCAGGGAAGCTGGAGACAGATCCATGCCCACATAACGCTTGATACCCATGGGCTGCAGGCGTTCGTAGAGCAGGCCTTCACCGCAACCAATGTCGAGCACCTCGTCCATGGTTCCGGTCAGGCTGAGCCACATGCCGATAATGCCATAGCGTCCGCTTTCCGGCAGTGAACGCAAGAAGGCCCAACGGCCTGCTTCATATTCTTCATCCCAACCTTCGGCAGTTGTGGCGTTTTTCGACATGGATCGCTTCCTAACACTAAAGACGGGCCAGAACGGCCCGTCATGTCTTTTCAGAATTTGTGCTGCATCACTTATAGGGATCTGCTGCGTCACGCAAACCATCACCAAGGAAATTGAACGCCAGCACAACGATGATGATGGGGATTACCGGAGCCATCAGCCAGGGATAAACCGTTACCACCGAAATGTTCTGTGCCTCATTCAACAAGACACCCCAGGAAATCGCCGGACGCCTGAGGCCGAGGTTGAGGAACGACAACGCTGTTTCCCCCAGGATCATCGATGGAATCGACAACGAAGCAGACGCAATGATGTGGCTGGTGAAACCGGGCAACAGATGCCGGGTGATGACCCGTTTCGGCTTTGCCCCCATCAACACCGCAGCCTTGGCATATTCTTCCTCACGCAGAGACAGAAGCTTTGACCTGACGGCTCTGGCAAGCCCGGGCCAATCCAGCAGCCCCAGGATGATCGTGAGGCCGAAATAGATCCAGACCGGGCTCCAGGTAACAGGCAACGCTGCGGAAAGCGCCATCCAGAGCGGCAACTCAGGCAAGGATCGAATGATCTCGATAGCGCGTTGGATCACACTGTCGGCCAAACCACCGAAATAGCCGGCGATGCCGCCGAAGAAGAGGCCGAGAACGATTGAAATGGCAACACCGATAAGACCGACAGTCAGGGACAGACGTGCGCCATAGACAAGACCGGAGAATTGATCCCGGCCCAGACGGTCCGTTCCCAACAGGAACATCGTGCCGCCTTCAGCCGGACAGACCAGATGGAAAGACGCGTCGAACAGGCCCCAGAATTCGTAGTCGTCCCCACTGCAGAAGAACCGCAGCTTCTGCACTTGCGTCGTGTCGTCCTTGAACACCCATTGCAAGGTCTCCATGTCGATCTCGGACGTCATCCCATAGACAAAGGGCCCGACAAAGGATCCTTCGTGGAAGAGGTGGATGGGTTGGGGAGGCGCATAAAGATGCAAGCTGTCGCGGGTATTCGCGTCATAAGGTGCAATCAGTTCAGCAAAAGGTACCGTCAGGTAGAACAGGATCAGGATGACACCTGACCAGACCGCAACCTTGTGGCGTTTGAACTTCCACCACATGATCTTCCACTGCGAAGCCTGATAGAAACGCTCTTGTTCAGGCGTCATTTCCTCCGCGACAGCGGGGTTGAAAGGAGTTGGATCGACGTAGTGTTCAACGTCCCGAACCGGCGTTCCATTGTTCGCATCCGAGCTCATGACGATGCCCTCCCGCCAAGACGGATGCGCGGATCGAGAACCGCAAGCAGCAGGTCTGAAATCAACATGCCAATCAGGGTCAGAACAGCTACGAAAAGCAATATGAACCCTGAAAGGAACTGATCCTGCGACTGAAGTGCCGAAACCAGAACGGGTCCGACCGTTGGAAGGCTCATCACGACGGACACAATCACCGAGCCCGACACCATCGACGGGATCAGGTTGCCGATATCGGCAATGAACGGATTGATCGCCATTCGAAGCGGATATTTCACCAGAAGCTGATTCTCCTTCAACCCCTTTGCCCTGCCGGTGGTGACATATTGTTTGTGAAGCTCATCCAGCAGGTTGGCTCGAAGACGACGGATCATGGCCGCCGTCCCAGAGGTTCCGATCACAATCGTCGGCACAATCAAATGCGCCAACACCGACATCGCCTTATCAAAACTCCACGGCTGATCGATATACTCCGGCGCCATAAGTCCGCCCACCGAGAGGCCGAACCAGCGATTGAAGAAATAGAGAAGGATCAAGGCAAGCAGGAAATTCGGCGTGGCCAATCCGATATAGCCGACAAAGGTGATGCCATAGTCGCCCCAGGAATACTGCCGTGTAGCGGAATAGATGCCGATCGGAAAAGCAACCACATAGACAAATAGGATCGTTGCAAAATTCAGAACCACCGTGAGCGGCAAGGTCGGCCCGATTACCTGGTCAACCGGCTTGTCGAACTCGAAAGACCAGCCCCAATTGCCTTGAATGAGCCCATCAAGCCCATGAGGTCCGGGCCACAGACCGACCCAGATCAGGTATCTTTCGAAAAATGGCCGATCAAGCGAAAATTCCTTGCGCAGGAACTCCAGCTTCGCAACAGACGAACTCTCCCCTGAAGCCTTCAGAGCTGCAATCTGGTTGGAAATATAGTCTCCGGTCGGAAGTTCGATGATGAAAAACGTCAGAAAGCTGATCACCAGCAAAGTCGGGATCATCATCAATATCCGACGTATTATATAGTAGAGCACTTATTCCCCCTAAGCCCCAACTGCGTCTGAATAAGAGCCGTCGCTGCACCAGCGACAACATGAACTATTACCCCAGCATCAGGCCGCCTTCAGCGCAAGCGTCAGGCCGTCTGAAAACGGCAACATTGAAATCACCACCCGGTCGTCATCCCGCAATCGCGCATTCAAGGCGCGAATGTCATCGACTGCCGGATCCTTGATTTCCGGATCGATGACGTCACCGAGACGAAGCATGTTGTCGAACACCATAATCCCGCCGGTTCTGAGCAGTTTCAAGGCAAGCTCGTAATAGGCGGTATAACTCTTCTTGTCGGCGTCGACGAAAATCAGATCGAATGAACTTCCTTCACCTTCGTTGAGCATGTCCTGCATGACCCCTTGCGCCCGTCCGATCCGAAAATCGATCTTGTGGCGAACACCGGCTTCCTGCCAATGGGTTTCTGCCAGCTCCTGCCAATTGTTGCGCTTGTCGATGGCGACAACGCGGCCATCATCAGGCAGAGCAGAGGCCATCCATAGTGTGGAGTAGCCGGTGAACACACCAAGCTCCATAACCCTTTTGGCGTTCAAGGCCTTGATCAGGAAATACAACAACTGGCCCTGCTCCTGCGGGACACGCATATCGGCGTCCGGCAGGATTTGAGTGTGGTGGCGAAGTCTTTTAAGTGATGCGGATTCCCGGGTCCCGTGCTGGCAAACATAGTCGATAAGGTCTGCGGTAATCTCCAGCCGGTCAGCCATATTTCCTCCGTATGAGTCCCGGAAATCCCTTTCAGGTGCTGGTTCAGTTCGTCAGATAGAACTCATCCATACGATGAATTCCAAAATGCGCGCCCGGATCCCAGCCATAGATGCCTTCAAGCGGGACATTTTCCACATTCTTGATCGCAACTGGCTGGCGAACGCCGGAGACAAGACCAATGCGGATTGTCTCGTTGGCATGGATCTGGAGCATCTCATCCCAGATCTTTGTGCGCTCTTCGGGTGTCTTGGAGACGAGCCAGGACTTGTAGAGTTCCATCAAACGCTCGGCAGGCGCCCAATCCGGCTTTTCGCCACCCTCTCCCTGAGTCTCGTAGTAGTCACCCCAGGCGTGCCACGACAAAACATCTCCATGAACCGGCGCAAGGTCTTCCGGTGGCATTTCTGAAGTTGGAATACCGTTCTCAAGACCCCACCAGACCGACATGACCAGCTGACCGGTGATTGCCCGTTCACGCAGGTTGTCGCGCTGGCTCGGTTTGGCGAACAGTTTGATGCCGAGTTCACCCCACATCTCACCCACCAGTTCCAATGCATCGTCCTGCACCTGGGCTTCGCCTGCTGTCTCCACGATGATTTCGATCGGCCTGCCATCCGGCAGAAGGCGCGTACCTTCGTCGTCGCGTTTCGTCAGACCAATTTCATCCAGCAGCTCATTGGCCTTGTCCGGGTCATATTCAGCCCATTTGGTCGTGTACTCAGGCTTGTAAAGCGGGCTTGCCGAAAGGATCGTGTCGTTGCCTGGCGTACCAAGACCGAAGAACAGAACACGATTGATCAGATTGCGGTCGATGCCGAGCGACAATGCGTGGCGAAAGCGATTGTCACGGAACAGCGCGCGCCACTCGGGATCCTTCACTGTGAAGTTCGGAAGAATGGAAATTTCGGAGCCCTTGGTATTGGACCACAGCGCCGTCACGTAGTCGTTCTGCTTCTCACCCTTTTTCAGGACGGTGATATCTGAGAAGCTCAAGTTTCTGGCCTGCAGGTCACTCTCGCCGGCTTGCGTTTTCGCCGGGATCAGTTTGCCGTCAGCCACCGTCATGATGACGTTGTCGACATAAGGCAACTGTTGTCCGGTGCTGTCGACCCGATGGTAATATGGATTGCGTTCCAGAATGAACCGAAGATCGCTGTCGTCGCGCATGCGCACCCAGGGCTGAAGGCTTGGAAGCGCGACATTCCGGGCGTTGTACATGTCGTCTCTTTTGGCATGAAGCGGTGCCCAGTTGCGCGCTTTTACCTTGGCAGCTTCCTTGGTGATGAAGTCCGGATCGCCGTATTTCTCATGAAACTGTTTCAGATAATGCGCCGGGCGATAGATAAACGGAGGCCGGGCTTTAGCAAGTTCCGGCAGGAACAGCGGATTGGGCTCATCCCACGTGAAACGAACGGTGGTCTCGTCCACCACCTCGAACTTCGGACCTTTGCCGTTCACAACAAGAAACGGCGGCAAACCGGAGGGCGTCAACTTTTCATTGCTGACAATGTCCTCAAAATAGTAACGGAAGTCTTCGGCTCCAAAAGGATGTCCATCGGACCATTTGTGGCCTTCACGGGTGTGAAACGTGAAAATACGTCCATCTTCCACTTCAACATCTTCAAGAATGTCGGGCAGCAGCTCCAGCTTGTCGTTGTAGCCAACGAGGCGTGCGTAACCCCAGACATTGATCAGACGCACATCCTTGGCGCGTCCAATAAGTGTGTCGATAGCACCGCCGTGTTTGCCGACCGTGCGGCCCTTGGATTCGAGATCCACGACAAGCGGTTCGGATGGAAGCCTTTCGGCCACAGGTGGAAGTGCCGGGTCGAGCCCTGGCGTTTCCTTCAGTTCCAGCGCGGCCAAAGGCCCCGCGAACATGGCAGCGGTCACAAACAGACCGGCCCTTACGGTGTTCATAAGCATTATGCAGCTGTCCCCTCTTGCGCCCCGGTGTTCTTTAGGCCAGGTGCGCAGACAAAGTGATCCGGTTCCATTTCCACAAGCAACGGTTCCTGACCGTCTACAAGGCGGAATGGTTCCGGCCAAAGTTGCGGCTCTGATGCGTTGTTCGCATCCAGGGCGGCAAAATCAAGTGGCGCTGACAGGTCCGGTTCCGGTACCGCGGACAAGAGCGCTTTTGTATAAGGATGAAGCGGGTTGCCAACCACAGTTCGGGTCTCACCAATTTCAACCAAACGGCCGCGGCACATGACTGCGATCCTGTCGGCAACATAATCGACAACGGCAAGGTTGTGACTGACAAAAAGGTAAGTGAGATTGAGATCTCGCTTCAGGTCCTGAAGCAAATTGAGGATTTGCGCCTGAACAGAAACATCCAGTGCCGACGTCGGCTCATCACACAAGATGAATTCCGGGTTGAGCGTCAGCGCTCTGGCAATGCCGATGCGCTGCCTTTGACCTCCGGAAAAGGAATGCGGATACCGTCTCAGGAACCGCGGATCGAGACCGACAAGGTTCATGAGATTGCGCGCGCGCTCCGCGCGCTCCTTCGGCGCACCGACGCCATGCACTTCCAAGGGCTCCATCAGCGTGTCGTTGATGGTCATGCGCGGGTTGAGCGAGGAAAACGGATCCTGGAATATCAATTGAACCCGGCGACGGTAATCCATCAAATCCGCGCCACTCAGATTGGCAACGTCTTCCAGTCCTTTGCCGCGGTTGTAGAGAACCTGACCGCCCTCGATACCTATGGCCCTCAATATGGCCTTTGCGGCTGTTGTCTTGCCTGATCCGGATTCGCCGACCAGACCAAGGCATTCTCCGCGGCGAATGGTCAGGCTGATATCGTCCAGAGCGGTCAGGGTCTTGGCCTTGGCCCCGAAGAATGACCCCTTGCGCAGCGTGAACTGCTTGGTCACATTCCGCATTTCAACCAGTGGCTCGCCTGGCGCCACGTCGCAGTGGGGCCTGTTGCTCGTCAGCTCTTCCGATTTCAGAACAATGGGCCGGATCGGCACCAGCCGTTCATCCTTGTCCATGTGAAAGCTTGGAACCGCGTTCAAAAGCGCTTTCAGGTAGTCGTGCTTCGGATCGGAAAAAAGCTGCTGTGCAGTACCTTTCTCCATGATCCGCCCATGATAAATCACTGCGATCTCGTCAGCCATATTGGCAACAACACCGAAATCGTGGGTGATCATCAGAACGGACATGCGTAGTTCCGATTGAACTTCGCGGATCAACTTCAGAATTTCCGCCTGGATCGTAACATCGAGAGCCGTTGTCGGCTCATCGGCGATCAACAATGCGGGCCGGCAGATCATCGCCATCGCGATCATGGCGCGTTGGCGCAAGCCACCGGACAACTCAAAGGGATATGTTTCGAGCGCTCTCTCAGGGTCGGGAAACTTGACGAGACTGAGCATGGTCTTGGTCAGTTCACTTGCCTCTGCCCTGGAAACATTTCTGTGCAACAGGGCGGCTTCGCCGATCTGGTCTCCGATCGTGTGGAGCGGCGAGAGTGATGTCATCGGTTCTTGAAAAATAATCGCAACACGATTTCCGCGCAGATGCCGCATTTGCGGCCCCTTGCGTTCCAGCGCCGCGATGTCCACGGGTGGTTCTTCGCCTGTCGGATCTGCCAGAATTACCTTGCCGGACGAGATCTCCGCTGCCTGAGGCAACAGCCCCATGATTGTCTGCGAAATAACGGTCTTGCCGGACCCCGATTCCCCTACCAGCGCGACAGTCCGGTTTTCGGGAACGACAAACGACACATCATCGACAGCACGCACGCGGCCTTCTGCTGTATTAAAATCTACCGTCAGTCCCTCAATCGAGAGAACATTCACTGCGCTTTTCCTCCCCGGCAAGGATTGTCTGCGAGAGGCTTACTAAGCCCTTATTGCAACAGAAAGACAACCAAATTCGCCGGTCGATAGCAATGCAGAAATCAGTGATAAACGACTGTGACGTTCGTCACATTCTCAAAATTTTTTATTGCGGTTCATGATCTTGGCCTGCCAAGTGGCCGGAAACAGGCTCTATTCCGCCGCACTGACGGGAAGGTTTTTGGCCTGAACCGTGCCAACCGGGAACGGATCGAGCCAGTAAACTTCCATCAGACCGCTGCGTCCACGCAGGTGGTGCTCGCCAACAGCCCGCTGATTTCCTTCTTCCGGCAGCCTTGCAATCGTATCCGCGCTTGCCAGGATTGTGACGTCCGGGTGCCCCGGAACTTCCTTGCCGAGGGTCTGCAATCGCTCGGCTGCATTCACCGTGTCACCGACAACGGTATAGTTCCACCGGTCAAGGGCTCCCACGTTGCCGACAACGGCCGGTCCTGTGTGGATGCCAATTCGCAGGCACATCTCAGGCTTTCCGTTCTCTTTTGCCCTGGCATTGGCCTCACGCAACGCCGAAGCAATCCGGCGCGCCGTTCTGACGGCAGCTTCGGCGTGATCGTGTCGCGCATCGGGCGCGCCCCAAAACGCCAGCATGCCGTCACCGAGAAACTTGTCGACGGTTCCACCCTCTCCTTCAACCGCCTCCACAAGAATTGCGAAATGATCGTTCAGGAGGCCCGCGGTTTCCTCGGCACTCATGTGTTCGGAAAGCGCAGTGAAGCCAACGATATCGGTAAACAGGATCGTCAGTTCCGCTTCTCTTGCTTCGGCAGCTTCACCGCCTCCAAGGCGCATCAGCTTGATGAACAATGAACGCGGAACATAGGTGTTCATCGCCTTGAGGCCTTCAACCATGGTGTTGAAGGCAAGGGCAACCTGGTCAAGCTCAGCAACCCGGCTACGCGGCAACGGTTCGACTTCGTTCAAGGACAGTGTTCCGACACGTTCCGACTGAACGGCCAGTGTCCGCAAAGGCCGTGCAACCCTGCGTCCGATCCAGAAGGCAATCAGGACCGAGATGACCAGCGCTCCAAATCCGACAAACATGGAACCGGCCAAACGCTCGACTTCACGCGAGACCGTCGCCCCTAGAAAATACTGGCCGATTGTAAATGGCTTTTGGCTGAAACCGGAAAGCGCGGCCTTCATCAGGATGAATTCGGCGTCTCCAACCTGAACAAACGAAACCTCGATACCTAGGTCCGCTGCCTTTTCGAACTCGGTCAGCTTTTCCTCGTCCGACATTCCCGCCAGCACAGGATCCCCGGCAGTTGTGAGCGCACTGGGCAGCTTCGCCTTGATTTCGCTGCCGGTCTGCAAGTCACCGGTATCTGAGTGCATGATGACCCGGTTGTCGCCATCCAGAATGAAAACCGTATTGTCCCTGCCCTCGTCCTGAGAGGCCACGATATGAGTTAGGTCTTCCATGGAACTGGCGGCCGTCAACAGGCCCTTGACCTTGCCATCTTGCACGATCGGAACCGAGACATTTGCAAAAAGGCCGACTTCATGCTCCACCAGCGGACCCCAGCTCGGCGGGCTGTCGGCATCAAGTTTTGGCAAGGCCCTCGATGTCATGCCGGGCGGCGGAACATCGCTCTCGATACGCCACATTTTTCCATTTGGAGCGCGATAGATCCCCATGCGTTTGCCTGAGGGATCCGTTACCGCAAGTGTCGTAATATCGTTGTTGGAGTTGAGCGCTATTTTCAGGTCTTCGAGCGTACGCTCAGGGTTTTCAAAGCCGAGAGTGCCGTCGTCGAAATAGGGTTTTAGTCCAACAACCGCACTTTGTACCGAGCCGAAATGCGTGCGCAACTGTTGCTCAAGCGCCTGCGTGCTCAAAATCGCCTTGTCGTTCAAAAGCGAGAACGTGTTCTTGAAGTTGGCGGCGACGGAAAGACCAAGCACAAGGCCGATGGCGATTGCGACAAATGCCCCAAAGCCAAGTCCAACGACGGTGGCCAAGCGCAGCTTCAAACGCCGGTCATTCCGTGCTGTTTTTGCCATTGGCCATGATCCTCGATTTGCATCTGGCAGCTTACTAGCCTGAAAAGAGCCGTCAATTTAAGAGATGTAACAGTGTTATCGAAGCTGTCCCCAGCTCAGCCTTTGCTCACAGAAAACTGCCGAAGTGCAAGTTCCTGCAGCAAAATAATTGTCTTCGCATCCCTGATCTCGCCCGACCGCATCATGCCAAGTGCGTCACGCAGGGGAACATGAACAACCTCGATGTCCTCCCCTTCGTCTTCCGCGCCTCCGCCGACGGCCACCTTATTCTTCAAATGGTAAGTGCCAGTGAAAAATGCCAGATACTCGGTGACGGACCCTGGGCTCATATAGGCATCGAAAAGGTGATTGAGTTCGGAAACCTCAAATCCGGTTTCTTCGATCAGCTCCAGACGCATGCGTTCTTCCGGCTGCGCTCCTTCAAGCAACCCGGCGGGTGCTTCGATCAAAAACGGGTCTGAGCCGCTCAACCAGACCGGCAGCCGGAATTGTCTCGTCAGCAGCACACAATCCGTTTCCGGGTCGTGCAGAAGACAGGCTACGCCGTGGCCTCGATCATAGGCTTCACGGATCTGCTCCTGCCATCTTCCGTCCTTGCGGCGATAGTCAACCTTGAACTGGGTCAGCGTGCCCCATTCATTGGCCAGAACCTTGGTGCCCTTGACCTTCAGATACTCTGTATCTTTCACGCAATTCTCCAATTTTCAGGAGTCGGATTGCAGACCGAGCTCCTCAAGGATTTCTTCTGTGTGTTCTCCGAGCACAGGAGCCGCCTTTTCAAGAACGAGATTTCCATTCTTGAAGCTAATCGGCGTACGTACTGAAGAAACGTTTCCTGTCGCTGACTGCGATGCGGGAAGATCAACTTTCATGCCCCGGTGCCGAACCTGTTCATCGTTAAAGACATCTTCAACGGAATTGATCGGGCCGGCAGGAACGCCTTCCTTTTCCAGCGCGCTCAGAAGGTCGTCTCGGCGGTATCCGGCCATTGCCTCCGTCAGGAGAGGCACCAATTCATCGCGAGCGGCAACGCGCGCAGCGTTGGAAGCAAATTCGGCGCGCTTCGGCAGTTCAGGGCACCCCAAAACGTCACACAGTCTTACAAATTGACCATCGTTGCCGACGGCGATGATCAGGTGACCATCGGCGACAGGGAACACCTGGTAGGGAACGATGTTGGGATGCGCATTGCCAAGGCGTTTTGGCGTGTTGCCGGACACAAAGTAGTTCAGCGCTTGATTGGCGAGCACTCCGACCTGGGCATCCAGCAAAGCCATGTCGATCCACTCACCCTCGCCGGTCTGATCACGACGTCTGAGGGCAGCCAAAACTCCCACGACACCGTAAAGACCCGTGAAGATATCGGCAAAGGCAACACCGATTTTTTGAGGGTCGCCGTCAGGGTCGCCTGTCAGATCCATAATGCCGCCCATGCCCTGGATCATGAAATCATATCCAGCGCGGTGAGCGTACGGCCCGTCCTGACCGAACCCGGTGATCGAACAGTAGATCAGTTTCGGATTGACCTTGCTAAGGCTGTCATAGTCGAGGCCGTATTTCTCCAGGCCACCAACCTTGAAGTTTTCGATCAGAATATCGGCCTCGGCGACAAGACGCCGAACAATGTCCTGTCCTTCCTCGGTCCGGAAATCGACGGTGATTGAGCGTTTCCCCCTGTTACAGGCGTGGAAATAAGCAGCGTCACTGCGCTCATCTGCATCGCCATCCACAAATGGTGGCCCCCACCCTCTGGTGTCATCGCCTTGCGGACTTTCGACCTTGATAACATCAGCGCCAAGATCTGCCAGCGTCTGACCCGTCCAGGGACCAGCCAGAATTCGGGCAAGTTCAACAACCTTGATGCCTTCCAGTGGGGCGCTCATAGTCTTGATATCCTTGAACGGTCAGGAATGATCAGGTTTCCGAAACTTTACGGTAGATGTGATACCGGCCGGGATGAATGCCTTCCGGTTTGTCGAGCGTTTCGAAATTCGAAAGCTCCAGTTTCAATGCCGTCAGGACGAAACCGCCAACTGCCATGCGTTCGTTCAAAAGAGGCGCGAGCCAGTGAACGATGGCAAGGTCATTGGTCGGATCGGCAGAACCGATGTCAATATGGGCAAACGAGGCCTTTGCACCAACACGAGGTTCGCAAAATGCCAGTGTGTCGCGTATATCACCGAGGATCATATGGTCCGCATCCGGCGCGCAGCTCGGATGGCAATTCATGGCAAAATCAAATACGAAAATTTCCTTTTCTGGGTAGATTTCCCGAAGATGGTCATAGGTCCGGCCGTTTCCCAACCCCAGCTCCAGGACCGGTCCATCGACCTGATTGACCTTTTCGACCAGATACTCGAGCAAGATTTTCTGCGAGGTCATGCGGCGGATAAAGCTGTCCAGACGGCTCATTCAAAATGTCCCTTCAAGTGACGTTGCCCCTCACATAGACAAAGGCCGGAGCCGCGTCAAAACCTGTGCTTAAATTGCTGTCACCGGGTGCTGGAATTGGGGATCGACAGCGCGCCATGGAATCTAGACTTTGCCATGTTCCGCGATCATGTTAACGCGGGAACCCAATCCGCTGCCAACGCTTGGCCATTGTCACTCAGGAGATCCAGATGCGTTCTGAAACGGCGCCCGCCATCCGGCTGGAAGACTATCAACCGCCTGCTTATCGCATTGGGACGGTAGATCTTCGCGTCGAACTTGCGCCAAGCGAAACCATCGTAAGGGCGGTACTGTCCATAACGCGGCAAGACGGGACACACCCTGGAACCCCGCTGGAACTTGACGGCGACGATTTGGCACTGGTGTCCCTGACGATTGACGGGCGCGTGCCTGGCCAAGACGAATTCAACGCTGCACCGGATCGTTTGGAGCTATTCACGCCCCCGGCGGAGCCGTTTGAACTTGAGCTTGTTACCCGCCTTGACCCGGATGCCAATACCAAACTCATGGGGCTGTACCGTTCGTCCGGGACCTATTGCACGCAATGCGAAGCGGAAGGGTTCCGCCGTATCACTTATTTCCTCGATCGGCCCGACGTCCTATCCGTCTACACAACTCGACTGGAGGCTGAAAAAGACGCCTGTCCGGTTCTCTTGGCCAATGGCAACCTTATCGAAGAAGGTCTCCTTGGTGACAGCGGGCGGCATTTTGCAGTCTGGCACGATCCGCATCCCAAACCGGCGTATTTATTTGCGCTTGTTGCCGGTGACCTTGCCCGGGTTCCTGCCCGTTTCTCCACGCAATCCGGCAATGAAATTGCGCTCAACATTTATGTTGAACACGGCAAAGAAGATCGATGCGCCTGGGCTATGGACTCCTTGATACGTTCCATGCGTTGGGACGAAGAGGTCTTTGGGCTCGAATATGATCTGGACGTCTTCAACATTGTCGCCGTTTCGGACTTCAACATGGGAGCGATGGAGAACAAGGGCCTTAATATCTTCAACGACAAATATGTTCTCGCCGATCCGGAGACAGCAACCGATCAGGATTTCGCCAACATAGAAGCCGTGATCGCACATGAATACTTTCACAACTGGACCGGCAATCGCATCACCTGCCGAGACTGGTTCCAGTTGTGCCTGAAGGAAGGCTTGACGGTTTTCCGCGACCAGGAGTTTTCTTCCGATATGCGCTCCCGCGCCGTGAAGCGGATCGCAGATGTCAGATTGCTCAAATCCCACCAGTTTCCTGAAGACGCAGGCCCGCTTGCACATCCGGTCCGGCCAAGAACTTATCATGAAATCAACAACTTCTACACCGCCACAGTTTATGAAAAGGGTGCTGAAGTTGTCCGAATGCTAAAAACTCTGATTGGCGATAATGCCTTCAAGGCAGGACTTGATCTTTATTTTGAGCGACATGACGGCGACGCCACGACAATCGAGGCCTTCCTGGCATGTTTTTCCGAAGCAGCGTCAACCAATCTCGATCAGTTTTCGCGTTGGTATGAACAGGCTGGCACACCGGTTGTGACAGCCGAGACCGACTACGATGAGGGTTCCAAGACATTCACTGTATCGCTCTCCCAGGAAATTCCTCCTGTACCTGGTCAGAAAAACAGCAAACCGGCAGTAATTCCGCTGCGTTTCGGGCTCATTGGTGCAAATGGAAATGACCTCGATACCGGGGCTCCCGAGGGGACACGCCTGCAAGGCGACGTACTCATACTCAACAAGGCTCATCAGAAGATCACCTTCGACAATATTGCATCCCGTCCCGTCCTGTCACTGCTCAGAGGGTTTTCCGCGCCAGTCAGGCTCAATCAAAGCCTGTCACAAGACGAACTGGTGTTCCTCGCCGCCAAAGACAGCGATCCCTTCAACAGGTGGCAGGCCGTTCAAACCCTGTTGATGAAAGATCTCGTGCGACTGACCGGTGAAACGAGGCAGGGAAACCGCGCAGCACCGTCCTCGGATACAATTGCCGTGATCGGCAATGTTCTGACCGATGCATCGCTGGATGAAGCATTGCGCGCTCAGGCTCTAGTCCTGCCGAGTGAAGCCGATATGGCGCAGGAGATCGGCAAGAACGTTGATCCTGATGCCGTTTACGAGGCGCGCCAGCAACTGCGAAAGGCCATTGCAGGCGCTCACGGGGCTGAATTTCAGTCGATTGCCAAGTCTGCCATGCCAAACGGCCCCTTTTCTCCTGATGCTGCAAGCGCCGGCAAGCGCGCACTCGCCAATCGAGCGCTTTCCTTTATCGCCGTCTCTGAACTGGCAGGGGCTGCTGAAACGATCTGGGAACGTTTTGCCGCAGCGGACAATATGACCGACAGGATCTCCGCACTGACACTGCTTGTCCATGACCACCTTGCCAAGGAAGAAGAAGCTCTCGCCGCTTATTTCAAGCGGCATGAAAGCAATTCGCTGGCCATGGACAAATGGTTCATGACGCAGGCGACAGCCCCTGGAGCAGAAACTCTGGCAAAGGTTCGCGCACTCAAGACCCACCCGCTCTATGATGCCGGCAACCCGAACCGGGTGCGATCTTTGCTGCAATCCTTTGCAACAGGAAATCCGACACAGTTTGCACGAGGTGACGGTGCTGGATTTGAGCTTGTTGCCGAATCAGTATTGGAGATCGATCGCCGGAATCCACAGGTTGCTTCCAGGCTTTTGACCAGTTTTCGTTCGTGGCGCGCACTAGACCCACAACGTTCTGCCCTTGCTGAAACTGCCCTCTTGAGGGTTTCAACATTCGAAAATCTGTCAAGAGACAGTCGCGATATCGTCGACAGAACACTGCAATAGTGTGAAATACTGGAAAAGGTTAACGCAACAGCCGGTAAAGCGGCGCCGCGTTAACCATTTTCTTCTTGGTAAGGTCTGGACAAAAACTCATGTTTTGATTCAAATGGAAGTGATTCGGGGTCGACCCCGAGACGGCGGTTTTTGAGGCACACTTCCTATGGCGCGAGCATTGGCTGGCGACGCATCTGCGCGGCGCGGCGATAAGGAGTCAAACGGAGAAACAAGAACAAGCGACACCAGCTTGTCTCTCCGCTCTCTGCTCACTGCCCTCTCCTCAGGTCTGGCGAGATCAGACAGCCTGATGCGCCGTCTTATTCCGGGCCTCGCCATCATCTTCATCATCGTCCTTGCGATATTCCGAGCCGGTGAACTGGCAAACGGATATACAGACACGCAGCGCTCGGCGCAGACAACCCTCAGCCTGATGGCGACTGTCGTTTCAAACAGTCTCGAAGCATCAGAAACAACCCTGCCCGAAACCGGCTACAGGACAACGCTCAAGCGCATTCTCGCAGACAGTCTGCCAGCTGGAGCAACCAGCCAGGGACGCATCTACATTGTCGCCGACAAATCAGGCACTGTCGTTGCAACTGCGCCCATTCAACCTGGTCTTGAGAGCCGGCCGATCACCGACTTGCTCGGCCCGTCACAGCCACTGACAGTCTTTGGCGCACGGGCCGGTGTACTGTCCATTCCCGCAGACATCGGCGGCCTCGACCAGGAAGAGCAAGTTTTCGCGACAGTCCATCATTTGTCCGGTCGTCTTGGCATGATCGCCGTTATTCAGCCGGAAACGGACATCTATTCGAGCTGGCGCAACGATCTTTCGGCCAACGTAACCCTGTTCGTCGGAACGTCCCTGGTTCTTCTGGCCGTGATCTACGGCTTCTTCAGTCAGGCAACACGCGCGGAAACTGCCGACGAAATGTATGCGACCACAAGAGGACGCATTGATACCGCCCTCACCCACGGTCGCTGCGGTCTCTTTGACTGGGACCTTTCCAGAGGCCGGATGTTCTGGTCGTCTTCGCTCTACGAGTTGCTCGGGCGAGAGCCGAAAGACGATATTCTGAGCTTTGCAGATGTCGCAGACATCACGCACCCGGATGATATCGACCTTCTCGGCCTTGCAGAACACCTGCTTGAAAGCGGCGAAACACTGGTCGACGAGACTTTTCGCATGCGGCATTCAGACGGAAGCTGGATCTGGCTTCGCGCTCGCGGTGAGATCCAGTCAGAACCTGGCCGCGCAGAACCGCATCTCATCGGTATTTGCATCGACATCACCGAACAGCATGAGCTAGCGGAGCAAAGCCGAATGGCTGACCTGCGTTTGCGTGACGCGATCGAGACCATTTCGGAGGCTTTTGTTCTCTGGAATGCCAAAAACGAATTGGTCATCTGCAACTCCAACTATCAGTCACTGCACAGCCTGCCGAGCGCGGTCATCAAGGCGGGAACGCCCTATCAGGCTGTCATGGAGGCCGCATCCAATTCGGAAGTCGCACCGAAGCCGATCACCGTGACACAGCGTGGTGGAGCGCCTGAAGGCTCCTATGAGGCTCAACTGGAAGACGGCCGCTGGCTGCAGATCTCCGAGCGCCGCACCAAAGACGGTGGCTTCGTTTCCGTCGGCACCGACATTACCGCGCTGAAAAAGCACGAAGAAAAACTGATGGAGTCGGAGAAACGGTTGAAGGCCACGGTTTCCGATCTGCAGAAATCCCGTCAGACACTTGAAATCCAGGCACGCCAGCTCGTGGAAATGGCCGACAAATACCAGGAAGAAAAGACACGGGCTGAAGCTGCCAACCAGGCCAAATCAGAGTTTCTTGCAAATATTTCGCATGAGCTGCGCACACCGCTCAATGCGATCATCGGCTTCTCCGATATCATGACGCAAGAAATGTTCGGACCTCTCGGCACTGATCGTTACAATGACTATTGCAAGGACATCTATTCCTCCGGAACTTACCTGCTCAATGTGATCAACGACGTCCTCGACATGTCCAAAATCGAGGCCGGGCGCATGTCCATCGAAACCGAAATTGTCAGCGCGACAGCAGCGGCGGCAGATGCGGGTCGGATCGTTACTGGCGCGGCGACCGAAAAGAACATCACCGTGGTCGAGGACGTTTCGGACAACTACCAGGTGCTGGCAGACAAACGGGCGCTGAAGCAGATCCTCCTGAACCTGCTTGCCAATGCAGTGAAATTCACACCGGACAACGGCACAGTCACACTGCGGGCCATCCCGCGCGGCGACAAGCTGCGCTTCGAGGTGACAGACACGGGCATAGGCATATCCGAGCGCGACATAGAACGTCTCGCGCAACCGTTCGTGCAGGTTGAAAACCAGTTCACCAAGACCCACCAGGGCTCCGGCCTTGGACTGGCCATCGCGCGTTCACTCGTTGAACTTCATGGCGGCAAGTTGACAATTGAATCTGAGGTCAAAAAGGGTACGACCGTCAGCTTCACGCTTCCAATTGCCGAGGCAGAAGCCGCCTAGTCGCGCCGCGCAGACCGATCATTCCTCGATCTCGACTTTTCCAATCAATCGCACGAACACTGAACGAACTTTACTTTGCAGTTCCGCCAGCTCCGCCTCCAGTCGCACAAATGTCGGGCTCGAGGACGCCTGAACAAGCAGGTCAAGCACGCCACCTGGAGCCTCCGAAGGCACAAACTTGCCGGACAGCACAAGCCGAAGGATCTGCGTAAGTCTGTGATAGAGCCGCAGCGCCTCCAGCAACAACTCCGCATCGCCGAGTGCCAGAAAGCCAGCGTCCCGCAGTTTTTCCAGCGCCTCTTCTGTTCCCTGCGCCAGGATCTCTTTGCTCTTTTGGGCATTGGCCAGTTGCAGGAATTGAGCAATGAATTCGATATCGACCAAGCCACCGGCGACCTGTTTCAGGTCCCAGACATCTTTAGTTCCCTTTTCCTTTTCAATGCGCGCCCGCATGGCCCGCACGTCATTGGCAAGTTGCGCAAGATCCCGTGGTTTGGTCAGCGTCTCGCAGATGTTCCCGATAATCCTGGCTCTGAACTCCGGTGACGACGACGCAATCACTCTGGCTCGGGTCAAAGCCATATGCTCCCAGGTCCACGCTTCCTTTTCCTGGTAGGCGATGAAGCCGCCCAGATTTGTTGCCAATGGGCCAGCGTTGCCGGATGGACGCAACCTGAAGTCAACCTCATAAAGAGAGCCTTCTGCTGTGGGCGCAGACAGAGCGGTGACAAGCCTTTGCGTCAGGCGGGTGTAGTATTGTGAAATCGCCAATGGCCGTCGTCCGTCGGACTCTTTGACATCCTCCGGAGCTTCATAGAGCAAGATCAGATCGAGATCCGAGGCAGCGGTCATCTCACGTCCGCCAAGTTTACCCATGGCAAGAACCGCGACTTCTCCCCCTGGAACACTGCCGTGGTTCTCACCGACATGAGAAATCACCTGCCGCAGGATGCGGTCGACAACAACTTCGGCCAGTCTGGCCAAAGCAAACCCGACCCGGTCGGCGGAAAGCGTGTCTGAGATCAACCTCAAGCCGATCAGAAACTGCTGTTCCTGAGTAAAGATGCGCGCCCTGTCCAAGGCTTCTTCGTAAAAGCGAGACTGTGCAAGCGTACGATCAAGACCGACGCGAAACTCCTGTACGCTTGGCATGGCACCGAAGAAGGCCGGATCAAGGACCGCATCCAGAACATGCACGCGCTTTGAAACCGTTTCGGCCATGCGCGGGGCAGCTCCCATGGTCGTTGCAAGCAACGACAGCAACTGCGGGTTCGATCTCAAAAGCGAAAACAATTGCACGCCGGCGGGGAGTTTGGACAGGAAACTGTCGAATGCTCTTAGCGCCGAATCCGCGTTGTCCGTTGCCGCGAGCGCTCCGATCAGTGAGGGATGCATTTCGGTCAAGCGCTCACGGGCCTTGGTCGACCGTGTGCAGGGATAGCGGCCGAAGTGCCAGGATTTGACAATGTTGGCGGCCTCGGACGGCTGCTGAAAGCCGAGCCTCGCCAGGGTATCCAGCGTATCGGGATCATGATCATCACCGGTGAAGACCAGATTGCCCAGCTCTGACGACAAGCCGGGCTCGTCTTCGAAGAGTTCAGCATAGTGATGCTGCACCTTGCGCAGATGATCGAGCAAGACTTTCTCGAACTCAGGCAGGCCTTCAAACCCCATCAATGCGGCGACACGATTGAGACCCTCGCTGTCTTTTGGCAAAAGCTGGGTCTGCTCGTCATTCATCATTTGAATGCGATGTTCCACATCCCGCAAGAAGACATAGGCGTTCCTCAACTCATCTCTTGCGCGCACCCGGATCCAATCCGCATCGCAAAGCGCATCAAGCATTTCAAGTGTCCGGCGCCCACGCAGTTCAGGATTGCGGCCACCTGCAATCAGCTGCTGCGTTTGAACGAAGAATTCCACTTCTCGAATACCGCCACGTCCAAGCTTGACGTTGTGGCCAGCAACGGCAATGGCGCCGTGGCCTTTGTGCATATGGATTTGCCGCTTGATCGACTGCACATCCGAAATCGCTGCGAAGTCCAGATACTTGCGCCAGATAAAAGGCACAATTTCTTTGAGGAATTCCTCGCCTGCCGGAATGTCGCCAGCGCAAGGCCGGGCTTTGATCAGTGCTGCTCTCTCCCAATTCTGCCCGAGAGATTCATAGTAAACCAATGCTGCGGGAACGGACATTGCCAGCGGCGTTGCGCCCGGATCGGGACGCAGGCGCAAATCTGTTCGAAAGACGTAACCGTCTGCCGTTCTGTCCTGCATGATCTTTACCAGGCGACGGGTCATACGAACAAATTCTACAGGAGCTTCTGCATTGCCGGACATTGGTGCCTTGTCCGGGTCGTAGAGCACGATCAGATCGATGTCTGAAGAATAATTGAGTTCGTTTGCACCGTGTTTGCCCATTGCAAGCACGATCACTCCGCTGTCAACCTCAGGCCGCTCGGCGTCAACAGGCGAAAACTTGTTGCGGCGGGTCAGATCCTTGAGGCAAAACCGGATGGCTGCTGTCAGAGCCGCGTCGGCGAAACCGGCAAGCGCGCCCGTTACCTGGTCCAGCTCAATTGCTCCGCAGACATCCGCCAGCCCCAATGTCAGCGCAAGGTTCTGCTTGAACAGTCTGAGCGCTTGCATGATACCGTCTTCATCTTCCGCGACTGCATTTTCTGCTTCTGACAACAGTCGACCGATGCGCTCCTCTGGCACCTCCTGCAGCAAGGCCAACAAGCGCGGCGGATCAGCAAGCATCAGGTCGCGCAAATAAGGGGAATTGGAAATAATGCCTGAGAGAAATTCGCCCAGGTTCGGTTTTTCCCCGATCAGGTTTTTCAGGAGTTCGCCCGCTTCAGGATGATCCAGCAGGTCTTTCAGAAAAAGGTCTGCATGGTCCGGATCGGGCGTTGTCGGGACGATGGTTATCCGGTCAGCAAGAAGACCTCTGGTGCCAATTTTGCCATCAAGAGGGTTTCTCTCCGGTTTTCCCGTCTTGTCCATTTCCACTCCCGCTGCCATCCGGCTCTGCCGGCTTCAAGTCGATCCGGGCGGACAGGCCCGGCGTCTCATTCTTGAAGCGCAACTCTCCTCCATGCAAGCGGGCGACTGCCTTGACAAGGCTCAATCCAAGGCCGGTTCCAGGTTCTGAACGGCTTTCTTCTAGACGCACGAAGCGCTCTTTCACCCGGTCCTGATCCTTCTCCGGAATACCAGCACCGTTGTCGCTGACCGACAGCTGCACCCGGTCATCTTCCAGACGTGCCGACATTCGGATCACGAGATCACCTTCTATAGGGCGGCCATATTTCAAGGCGTTTTCAGTCAAGTTGACCAGAACCTGGCTGATCAGGTCCTTGTTGCATTCAGCGTATAGGCCGGCCGGCACGTCGGTCTCAAGGCGCCCGCCTTCATCTTCAACGAGCGGTTCATAGAGCTCTGCGATTTCCGCGACCATCTTGTTCAGATCTGTCGGCTCCATGACCGTTCCAGGCGCCATCGATTCAATTCTGGCGATCCTCAGCAATGCATTGAAAATCCGAAGCAGGTGGTCGGTCTCATCGAGTGTGGCTTCGAGAGCGTCGCGATACCCCTCTTCTCCCTTTGCATCGCGCAATGCGATTTCGATGCGTGTCTGAAGGCGCGTCAGAGGCGTTTTCAAGTCATGGGCGATGTTGTCGGTCACGTCTTTCATCGACTGCATGAGCAGCTCGATGCGTTCCAGCATGGTGTTGAGATTGATCGCAAGCCGATCGAATTCATCATTATTGCCCGCAACAGACAGCCGGCCTGTCAAATCGCCGTGCATAATGGTCCGGCTGGTGGCGGAGATATCGTCGATACGCTTCATCACGCGGCTGTTGACAAAGAACCAGGTGATCGCGCCCATCAGAACAATAACGACGAGCCAGAGCCGCAGCGCGTTCGCCAACAAATTGGAGAATTTCAGCTGATCGCCGAGGTCCCGTCCGACAAGAAGACGAAAGCCGCCGCGCAGCTCAAACGTGCGCACCATGGCCTGGCGTTCAATATCTTCGGTATTCTGACCAAGCCTCGTGTAGCGTACGCGGCGCAATCCGCCATCGGCTTCTTCGAGCACAAC
Organism: Labrenzia sp. THAF82; assembly: GCF_009363435.1. Taxonomy (GTDB): domain Bacteria; phylum Pseudomonadota; class Alphaproteobacteria; order Rhizobiales; family Stappiaceae; genus Roseibium; species Roseibium porphyridii. The sequence goes on from NZ_CP045354.1 coordinate 4,594,964, forward strand.
GGTCGGAAGGCGGGCAATGTTTCCGACCAGGGCATTGCCGGCAAAGTCGGTTAGCAGATAGAGACTGGCATCAGGATGTCTGGAGCGACGGTCGATGGTTTCCACCAGATCACGGACGCCACCGCGAACGTACACATCCGCCAATCCCTTAAGCTCGGAATCGACGGATTGAACGACCTGCTCGGACATCAGGTGGTCGGTGTTTTCAGCCACGTAAACGACCAGAAAACCGGACATGACCGTGAAAACGCCGACATAGAGCAACGACAGCTTGAATGCCGTCGTTCGGGTAAATCTAGTGAGCCGCGTCACGGATCGTGTATCCAGCACCTCTGATGGTGTGCAGAAGCGGTGTGGCGAAGCCCTTGTCGATCTTGCCACGCAAGCGCGAGATATGAACGTCGATCACATTGGTTTGCGGGTCGAAATGATACTCCCAGACATTTTCCAGAAGCATAGTGCGGGTGACCACCTGACCGGCATTCTGCATCAGGTATTCCAGCAAACGGAATTCTCGAGGTTGAAGAGGGATTTCGGTTTCGCCCCGGCGGCAGGAATGCGCCATACGGTCAAGTGTCAGATCACCGACGGTATAGGTTGTTTCGACCTGGCTGGCGGATTTCGGCCGTCTGGCAAGCGCTTCGACACGCGCCTGGAGTTCGGTAAAGGCATAAGGTTTGGGCAGATAGTCGTCACCGCCGGCTTTCAGGCCCTTGACCCGGTCATCCACCTGACCGAGGGCGGAAAGGATCAACACCGGTGTATGATTGCCTTCGTCGCGAAGCTGCTGAATCACGGACAGTCCATCCAGCCGGGGCAACATGCGGTCGACAATGAGGATGTCGTAGTCGCTGTCCAGCGACATCTGCAATCCTGTCTGCCCGTCTGCGGCCTGGTCGGCCGTGTGCCCGAGTTCGGTCAGGCCCTTCACGAGGTAGCTGGCCGCTTCGGGATCATCTTCGATAACAAGAATCCTCAACATAGCTTCCTTTTACCGTGAGTTGCGCAGAATGAAAATGGCTGGCGGCGGCGATGGATGTGAGACGCCGCCGCCAGTCAGTGCGGGTTTAGAGGCTAAACCCTAGGCAAAGACCGGCCTGTCGGGGTTTGGGGGCAGAGGGCAGGCCGGTCTTGCCACACAGGGGCCGGTCCGGGGCGGGACCGGGTCCTGATCAGGCAAGGTTCATGGGAAGCGCCACGAACCGTGTTGAGTTGTTGGTCTCGACCCTGAAGAGAACCGCCTTGCGGCCGTCCTTCTCGGCCTTGTCGAGTGCCTTGAGAACATCTTCCGGGTTGCTCACCTGCATCCCGGCGACTTCAAGAATGACGTCACCAGTGCTGAGACGCTTTTCGGCTGCAGGGCTTTCCGGATCGATCTCCGCAATCACAACGCCCTTGCCTTCCATACCGGCTTCGGACTTGGTGGTCAGAACCAGGCCCAACTCATCAAGGCTGGTTTTTGTTTCTTCGACCTGAGGCTGTTCGACAGCAGCCTGTTCCTGCTCCTTCAGACGGCCGAGTGTAACGGTCACGTCCTGTTCTTCGCCGTCACGCCAGATGGTAACGTCAACCTTGGTGTCGGGCTCATAGGCAGCAACGATCTTGGACAGATCACGAGGCCCTTCGACGCTGGTGCCGTCCACCGCGAGGATGGTGTCGCCTGAGCGCAGGCCAGCCTTCTGAGCCGGGCTGTTTTCCTGCGCTTCCGCGACGATGGCGCCGCGGGCCTGATCAAGGCCAAGGCTTTCCGCGATGTCATCGGTCACGTTCTGGATCTGAACACCCAGCCAGCCGCGTACGACTGTACCGTCGTCCTTCAGCTCCATGATGACATCTTGCGCGGTCGAAGCCGGGATTGCGAAGGCAATACCGACATTGCCACCTGACGGCGAGAAGATCGCCGCATTCACACCAATCACCTCACCCTTCATGTTGAAAGCCGGACCACCGGAGTTTCCGCGATTGACTGGCGCGTCAATCTGGATGAAGTCGTCGTAAGGACCGGCGCCAATATCGCGTCCACGAGCAGATACGATACCTGCAGTCACAGAACCGCCGAGACCGAACGGATTGCCGATTGCAACTGTCCACTCTCCGACTTCCGGAGCATCATCGGCAAAATCGACGTAAGTTAAGTCCTTGTCGGCTTCGACTTTCAGTAGCGCCAAATCTGTGCGCTTGTCAGCGCCGATCAGGGTTGCGTTGTACTCGTCACCATTCTGGTCGATGACCGTAAATTCGGTACCGCGATCAATCACGTGATGATTGGTGACAACAAAACCATCTTTGGAGATGAAGAAGCCGGAGCCCTGAGACATGCCGAACTGACGCGGATTGCGACGCTCGCGCTGGCCTTCTTCAGCACCAGGGTTTCCAAAGTCACGGAAGAAGCGTTCAAACGGATGCCCGTCCGGCAGGCCTTTGAAGAATTCCTGGGATCCTTCTCTGCCATTGAAGTTCATCATGCGGGGCTCAACTGCCTGCTTCACGCGAACACTGACAACGGCAGGGCTTACGGTGCTGACAACGTCAGAAAAGTCCGCCGGAGACGCTGCATTCACGCGTACAGCTTCGGCGTGCGCCAACTGGCTGGGGACAATGGTTTGCGCGGTCAAAAGACCCGCAGCGCCGAGCGCGAATACTCCTGCCAGTAATTTGGCGCGGCGAGACCGCAAGGGAGAAACTGACCGACCGTTTTGCATATTATCTTCCTCTGTAGACTTTCAAATTGAAGGTCGTTGCAGGAACGTTTGCGGGGACTCACGTTCCGGTTCGAGAAAGAACTTAGGTAATCGTTCCTTACAGCCGCCTGTCGGTGGCATTACGTTTTTGTAAGATTGTGCTGAAGGGGCGCAGTTTCGGTAAAAGCCCACTGACTTCTGCGCTGTTGCTCATACAAAAAAGAGGAATGGCGAATGGTCTCTTCGGTCGGAACCAACCATTGCAGAGTTGCTTCCTACGACGAGGGGTCTGGAAACAACACTGGCGCGTTCCCCGCCGTCCATTTCGACCATTTGGGCATTACGGCTTGAAACTGTTCAGAAGTCTCAAATGCAGTAAGCCATGCTTTGATGGCAGTCCAAGCCTCTTCGTCGAACCATGTTCGGTCGGAATTGGCAAACTGACGGACAAAGGGAAGAATTGCGTAGTCGGCAAGTGACGCACGTTTTCCCATCAGCCAGGGGCCTTTCGACAAGCGCTTTTCCCACTGCCAGAGGATATCGGACGCAGCACCGCGCTCAGTTTCACGGTCAGCGTCCTGGTAGCGGGTATCGTATTTGTAACGGTCAAGATGGCGCTTGAATGGGCCGTCGCACATCTCGATCAACTCGAGTGCCTCATCAAGCGTCCCAACTTCGGGCTGCAACCAATGCTCTGGATCAGATTGACGCAGCGTCCACAGCATGATGTGCAAACTTTCATCGAGCACAGTGTTCCCTTCCTTCAGGCAAGGAACTGTTGCCGATGGCGACGTTTTCAGAAATTCAGGAGCCTTGTCACGCAGTACAATCTCGCGCAGTTCAACTGTTTTTCTGCTCGCGTGAAAAGCAAGACGCGCTCGAATTGCATAGGGACATCGCCGAAAGGAGTACAGAATTGGGTAGGTATTCATGCTTATTCTTTACTTCAATCATAAAGTGCAAAAAACACATTATGAAACCAATCAAATGCAACCTAAAGGCTTTTTCTTCACCGGTTGTAAATGAATTGCAGTGATACTTTTGACTTAGGATATCAACATGACTGAGTCGCTCCTTCAACTTGCAAAAGACAGTTCCGCCGACAAGAAACACGAGCTCGCAGAGCACGTGACCGGACTGCTTGTAGCACGGGCAAGCGACACTCGATCAGAAGAAACCAGTCTCCTGAACAATATGCTCGAAGGCGTTTACGATTCTCTGGAATTGGAAGCCCGGAAAACGATGTCCGAACGCCTTTGCACTGTTGAGGCGACTTCAAACAAGCTTGCCGTAGCAATGGCGGGCGATGAATTGCCGATTGCTCAGGCGGTTCTTGAGCGATCCAATTCCCTTCGCGAGGAAGATCTTCAGAACATCGCTGCAACCAAGGACGAAGCCTATCTGCTTGCGTTGGCCAAACGCGACCACATCAGCAAGGATCTTGGCGGTATTCTCGTCAAACGCGGCAGCAAGAAGGTTAAGCATGCGGTCGCTGCAAATCTGGGCGCCGAGATCACCATGCCGGTGTTCGAGACCCTGGTTAAGGACATGCCCAAACAGCTGGGTGATCGCATCCGGCATCTGCGCAAGTCGAATGACGAACTGCTTGAGGACCTTTTCAAGGACGACGGAGAAATCGCTGCCGGCAAAGAGCTTGTCAAACGCCCGTCAAAGATCAGTCCGAAAGCCTGGCTGATGGGCATCAGGCTGAAGAAAACCAATCTGAACAAGGCAATCTATCAGCTCTCCATCGAGCATAATCTTCTGGATGCCGTTGCACTGTTGTCCTTTTTCTGCGGACTGGACATGAAGTATGTTCACAACCTGATGGTTCGCTTTGATTCAACAGGTATCGCAACAGTTTGCCGTGCAACCGGTATTGGCGCGAAGGAATTTCAAGCCATCTGCAAGGAACGCTGCAAGCACTTGAAGTTTCCCGAAAGCACAGGCAGCAAGTGGTTGACCAACTATCACATGCTTGATGAGACCGATGCTCGGCGCTTGCTGTCGCTCATGAAGATGAAGCTGAAGGCGACAAAACAGGAAAAGGCCGCCTGACCGTTCTCAGAACGGCGAAGGCCATTTGCATTCACGTCTTTTTATTGAACTCCCTTGCGCAGACGGCGAAGCGGGTACTGTCATCTCTTCCCCTGCTTCAACGCCAGGCAACGGCGCTTGCAAGAATAGTCTCGATCGCTTTGATGGTTGCCCGAACTGACCCGGGCTGCAGTTTTTCATAAGCATGAAGTGCATAAACAGGCGTTGGTTCGAGCGTGTGTTTGCTAAAAAGAGGCACAAGCCTTTTTGCGCGCAGGTCTTCAACAACGCCTATGTCCGGCAACAGTGCGACGCCCAAACCTTCCCTAGCGAGTGCGGCGATGGCTTCTACGGTGTTGCTGCGAAAGCTTGTTTTGAAACAAAGCTTTATCGGATTGCCACCTTCTTGAGATTGAAGGATGTGCTCCAGATTCTCAGGCTCACGCACGTGTGCAATGTAAGGCAGTGACTGCGCCCATTCCATGAAGGCCGGATCGTCGGCAGAAGGTGCAGCATCGAGCAGTTCAGGGGCAACGCAAAGCACGTCCCTCAAAGCGCCGACACGTCTTGCCTTCAAACTGCTGTCCGGCAGTTCGCCAACAGTCAGCGATACGTCAATACCCTCGGCAACCAGATCAAGCCGTTTGTCGTCAGCGATAACCTGCGGTGTCAGATGCGGAAACTGCCGCCTCACAAGCGCCATCGCCGGTGCTATGACAGTTGCAATCAATGCGTGGGGCGCGGTGATCGTGATCGGTCCAGATGGCCTGGCGCCAAAGGCTTCCATTTCCGTTTGCGCAAGTCGCGACAACGCAATCAGCTCTTTGCACTTCTGGTAGTACCGTTTGCCTGCAGGCGTGAGTGACAAACGTCGCGTCGTGCGTACGGCCAGCTTCACATCGAGCTGGGTTTCAAGTCGCTTCAGATTTTGGCTGACCGCCGACTTTGCCAGGTTCATATCTTCCGCAGCACGGGTAATCGAGCCAGTCTCAACTACAGTGACGAACGTTTGCGGCAAAACGGATAACATCATTTTTTGTTCTCTAAAAATGAACAGTATTTTCTTTTTTATACTCTTTTTGGAACAATAGAAACAACTCAAATTAGCGGCACCGGAATTCAACACGGAGCCGATCATGATCCACATTGTTACCTTTGAGTTGACCTCAGCAGACGGGGCGAGTGACAGCCTCGCCACCTGCCTGGAAACCATCCTGCCGGAGACCCGTCGTTTCGAAGGCTGCAAAGACGCTGAATTCGCCCTTTCTGAAAGCGCGCCTGCCCAGGCTTTGCTCATCGAGAAATGGCAATCGAAAACCGCCTTTGAAGCCTATCTGAACTGGCGCGTTGAAAGCGGCGACTATGCAAGGCTGCGCAAGCTTCTCGCCGCCGAACCTGCCCTCACTCACTTCACCCAAGCCTGACACCTACATTAGGGAACCAGACCAATGAAACTGAAACATACACTCACCGCCATTGTCGCAATCCTCGCCCTGACCGGTGGACAAAGCTTCGCGCAGGAAGCACAGACGCGTGCTGCGAGCGAATACGAACTCAGCACCGCCGTTGCAAAGGCCAGCCGTGCCTGGCGCGATGCCTTCAATGCTGGTGACGCAACCGCAGCTGCAGCGCTTTATGAAGAAGACGCTATCATGGTCGCCAAACCGTTCGGAACATTCAAAGGCCGTGACGCCATTGAAGCGTTCTGGACAAAACTCATTGAAGATGGATTTGATGATGTCGTCTACTTCAACACATCAACCACAATCGTTGACAAAAGTCTGACCTCCGCGCGCGTCGCGGCAGATTGGAAAATGAACAATGCACAAGGGATCATCACCAATGAGCATTGGGTCCTGCAACCTGACGGCAGTGTCCTGTTGCGCGAAGATCATTTCGAGGTTGCTCAGTAAAAACGGAGGCCCTATCCATCGCCTTTGAGCACCTCCTAACTCCCTCGAAAGGCTCCACTCCCGACCTGCGCGTCCGAGAACGATGCGTGGGTCGATTTCGAGTACGCCGATGCGACAATGGAAAGAGCTCTGAACACTTGCATTTGCTGCGTCGCCCCGCTCCTTCACTGTGATTTTTCACAATGTATCCAAGATTAATTGAATTTTTTTGGTGCGTTTTATCCAGTTGTAAACGGTCTATACGGTAGTCCTGAAGGTCAAAAGAACGGATTGGCCCCGATATGATCGAAGATATTCTTAATCTCGCCCAGGAAACCACGCCGGAAAAACGCCATCAGCTCGTCGAACATGTTACCGAGCTGTTTGTAAATGGTGCGGACAGTTACCAGACCGAAGAGATCACACTCTTCAATACGGTGCTTGAAAAGATGTTGCCGACGATGGAGCGGGAACAGAAGAAAGACGTGTCCGAACAGTTGGCCCCGATCGACAGCACGTCAACGGAGATTGCCAACCAGTTGGCCCGCGAAGAGATCGATATCGCCCGTCCGATGCTAACCCAATCCAAAGCACTGGCAAGCGAAGACATTCTCCGTTTAGCCAAGACAATGGGGCAAGGTCACCTGCTGGCCATTTCCAAGCGCGACAATCTTGAACCAAAGGTCACCGACGTTCTTCTGGAGCGTGGTGAAAGCCCGGTCAAACAGTCCGTTGCCGCCAACTCCGGAGCAGAATTCTCCGATTGGGGCTCCCGCCTGCTCATCAAGCTCGCCGAACGCGATGACAAGATCCGCGACGCGATGATGGAACGGGCAGACGTCAGCGAAGCGGACTATGAGAAGCTCATCGCACAGATGCCGAGCGAGCAACAAAAGCGCATTCGTGAGATGCGGTCGCAAAACGAAGAACTCATTCACGACCTCTTCCACAAGGCAAGCAAGGTCGTTGCCAGCTCGAAACTGGAACGCAAGGCAACCCGGATCGACTCCAAGGCTGTCCTGAAAGAAATCCGTGCCGGCCAGCGCACGCTCGGCAAGGCCATTACCAAACTGGCACTGTCAAACAACCTGCTGGATATTTGTTTTCTGCTCGCAGAAATGGCTGGCCTGGAACAGAAATACGTCACCAACGTCATGGTTCGGTACGACGCAACAGGTGTAGCCGTTCTTTGTCGCGCACTTGGCGTGGACAACACAGACTACACCGCATTGTGCAAGGCACGCGCCATGCACAACAAGCAGCCGCAATCGACCGTGGAAAACTGGATAAACGACTATCAGTCGCTGACGGACCGGGATGCGCGCCGCCTGCTGTCCTTCATGAAAATCCGCCTTTCATCGCTCGAAAGCGAGGCAGCTGCCTAACTCAGTCAGCTGCCTCTCCTGAGGGCAGGCTCTATTTTGCGTCTTCGCGGGTCACAACAGCAGCACCAGCTTCCAGTGTCCGATGGACTGGACACTTGTCGGCTATTTCAAGCATGCGCGCGCGCGTTTGGGCATCCAGATCGCCTTCCAGAGAGATAACGCGCTCGAAGCGATCGATCTTGCCGCCCCGGGCTTTCTGCTCCTCAGAGCACTCCTGGCAATCGGCCGCATGCACCTTGTCATGAAAAACCCGCGTCCCGATGCGGTCAAGTTGCAGCCCCTTGCGGTCGGCATACATGCGCAACGTCATCACCGTACAGGCGCCGAGAGCTGCCGACAGGTAGCCGTAGGGTGACGGGCCGCTGTCCAAACCGCCATAAGAAGTCGGTTCATCGGCAATCAACCGATGATGGCCAGCAGCAACCATCGCCTGGAACTTGCCCTGCCCCGTCTCGACGACATCAACGCCTTCCGATACCGGGGCATTCTTCGTCCCTTCGTCCATGTCGAGATATCCACTTGCCCAACCGGCGATGACACGCGCCGCATAGGCCGCGTCCTCGCTTCGAGTGAGCAGATGATCCGCCTTGTCGAGCGATACAAAACTCTTCGGGTGTTTGGCAGCGACGAAAATACTGGTCGCGTTGTCAATGCCGACTGTTTCATCCAGAGGCGCGTGCAGAACAAGCAACGGTTTGCCGAGTTTGGCCGTTTTTGATTTCACGGACTGCGCCTCCAGATCCTCCAGAAACTCCTTCCGTATGGTGAAGGTCCGGCCTGCGAGATCAACTTCGCCAAGGCCCTTTTCCCGAATTTCGTCTTCCGCCCCTTTGAAATTGTGGATCACATGATCGGCGTCAGAAGGCGCTCCGATGGTCACCACCGCGCGCACTTCAGGAATGTCGCCAGCAACGCTCAAGACAGCAGCTCCCCCAAGGGAGTGGCCGATAATGAGCTGCGGTGCTTCGTAGTTCTTGCGCAAAAAGTCGGCGGCCAGCTTCAGGTCTTCGACGTTGGAAGAAAATCCGGTGGACGAAAAATCACCCCCACTGCCGCCAAGTCCAGTGAAGTCGAAGCGAAGAACTGCAATACCCTCGGCCGAAAGAGCACCAGCAATGTGGCGCGCGGCAGGGATGTCTTTTGAGCAGGTAAAGCAATGAGCGAACAATGCAAATGCCCGAATCTTGCCAGCCGGAAGATCCAACCGCGCCGCCAGTTTTGCACCATGCGCGCCGTCAAATTCCAGTTTCTGCGGTCGACTTGCCATATCAAGGCCCTCCAGCGTTTGTCTGCGCCAGAGGTAAGCACGAGCAATTGCCATGCAAGTCACGCCTTGGTGTGAACAGTGTGATCCGCACTCACAGGCGCTGAGCCGGCTGCAAAGTCAGTCCGTTTTTTCCAGCAAGGCTTTGAGGCGCTGCTCTTCTTCAGCTGAGAGTTTCGTATGCGCCGAGCCTGCCTCGGCCTGCAATCGTTTCGAGCGCCCTCGAAGCGTCAGGACAATTGCGATCATGCCGGCGATCAGGGAAATCGGGCCAGCTGCCCACAAAAGGATCGTATGCCAGGCAAGCCTGGGCTTCAGCAAAACAAATTCGCCGTAGCGCGACACCAGATAGTCGATCACCTGCTTGTCGCTGTCACCAGCCACAAGCCTTTCGCGTACGAGGACCCGCAGGTCTTTTGCCAAAGGTGCATCGCTGTCATCAATGGACTGGTTCTGGCACACCATGCAGCGGAGTTCAGCTGAAAGCGCTCGTGCACGCTGTTCCAAAACCGGGTCATCCAGGACCTCGTCCGGTGTGACAGCGTTTGCAGAGGGAACCATCAAGCAGAAACTCAGGACGATGGCTGAAAAGTATGTCTTCCACATGGGTCTACTCTGCCGGTGCTGGCGCTGCCGCCGCGGTGCGTTTTCGTGAGGGTTTGGGCGCGCCGACGCGAAGACGCCTGTCAGCCATCGAGAAGACCGCCCCGAGTGACATGATCACGCAGCCAATCCAGATCAATGTGATCATCGGCTTGAAATAGACCCTGACATCAACCGCGCCATCGCCGCGACTCTCACCAAGCGACAAATAGACCTGAGAAAATCCGGTCGTGTAAATCCCGGCTTCCGTCGTTGGCATTTGCCGCGCGGTATAAACCCTTTTGGATGGATCGAGTTCGCTGACAACGACTCCACCTTTGCGGATCGTGAAGTGACCGACCTCTTCGGTGTAGTTGGGTCCCCGCCTGGGAGCGGCTCCGTCAAAGGTTACCTGATAACCGGACAGCTCAACCGAGTCGCCGGGACGCATTGTCTGAATGTGTTCTTCCTGAAAAGCGGATGCGGTCACAATACCAAGAACCGTCACCCCGACACCGAAATGCGCAACCGCAGTTCCCCAGGCTGAGCCCGGAAGTCCCCAAAGTCTGGAGATGCCCCGCTTCAAGCCGATTTCAAACAGCTTCACGCGCGTCAGGATCTCAGAAACCGCACCGGCCATGACCCATACACCCAGACCGACACCGAGCGGCGCCAGGACCTTTTCCATGCCCCAGAGCCAGAATGTGAACAGGGTCATTGCCAGCGCAATACCCAGTGCAACGTAAAGCCTCTGACAGGCCGCCAGCAGGTCCCCTCGCTTCCAGGAGAGTATCGGTCCGAAGGGAACCGCCATCAAAAGCGGTATCATCAACGGTCCGAATGTCAGGTTGAAGAACGGTGCGCCGACGGAGATCGTTTCACCCGTTATCGCGTCCAGCACCAGGGGATAAAGCGTGCCGACAAAAACGGCCGCGCAGGCGGCTGTCAGGAAGAGGTTGTTCAGAACAAGCCCTCCCTCCCGACTGATCGGGGCAAACAATCCGCCTTGCTTCAACATCGGCGCACGCCAGGCATAAAGCGCCAGAGAACCACCGATGAAGAAGCACAACAAGCCGAGGATGAACACACCACGCGCAGGGTCGGTAGCGAATGCATGTACTGAGGTGAGGACACCCGAACGGACAAGGAAGGTTCCAAGAAGCGAGAGCGAAAAGGTGAAGATCGCCAGCAGGATCGTCCAGACCTTCAACGCTTCGCGCTTTTCCATGACGATGGCGGAATGCAAAAGCGCAGTCCCGGCCAGCCAGGGCATGAAACTGGCATTCTCAACCGGATCCCAGAACCACCAGCCACCCCAGCCGAGCTCGTAGTAGGCCCAGTACGAGCCCATCGCGATGCCGAGTGTGAGAAAGCACCAGGCAAGCAGTGTCCACGGGCGGACCCATCGTGCCCACGCGGCGTCAGTCCGCCCCAGGATCAGGGCAGCAACCGCGAATGAAAAGGTGATGGAAAACCCGACATAGCCGACATAGAGAAGCGGCGGATGGATTGCCAGGCCAATGTCCTGAAGGATCGGATTGAGATCCGCGCCTTCCAGCGGCGGGTTCACAACCCGCTGGAACGGATTTGACGTTGCCAGAAGGAACAGTATGAAACCGGCGGTCACCCAGCCTTGAACGGCAAGGGTCAGAGCCCTGAGATCAGCCGGCAGGTTGCCGCCGAAAAAGCCAACCAAGGCGCCGAAAAACACCAGGATAAGCACCCAGAGCAACATCGACCCTTCGTGATTGCCCCAAACCCCTGTGAACTTATAGAGGAACGGCTTTGCCGAATGTGAATTCTGCACGACGTTCAGAACGGAAAAGTCAGAATTCAGGTAAGCCAGGGTCAGGACAATGAAGGATATCAAGACCAGGATGAAAAGCATCACGGAGACTGGAGAGGCAACCGCCATCAGCCGTTCGTTTCCCGTGATACCGCCCCAGAATGGGATGATGGATTGCACCAGCGTCAGAGCGAACGCGAGTACCAGCGCATAGTGTCCGAATTCGATGATCATCGTCGGCCTTTAAGTCCCGTCCATTTCGACCGCAAATCTAGTTTGCCGTCGCCTCTCCACCTTGCCAGTGCCCTTGATCCTTCAGGGCTTCGGCAACCTCCTTGGGCATATAGTTCTCGTCGTGTTTTGCCAGAACGCTGTCTGCGACGAAAATACCGTTGGTCCCGATGATACCTTCCGTGACAACACCCTGCCCCTCACGGAAGAGATCCGGCAGAATACCTTTATAGGACACCTGAACCACGTTCTCCATGTCGGTCACGCGGAATTCAACCTGAGCGTTGTCAGAGCGGACGATGGAACCTTCTTCGACAAGACCACCCAGTCTGATGCGTTGTCCGTCGGGGATCGTGTTTTGCGTGATGTCAGTTGGACTTTGGAAAAAGACGATCTGATCATTTAGGGCAAATAGGATCAGCCCAAGCGCCACGGCCAGAACGGCACCAGCCGATCCGATCAGGGTCAATCTCATTTGTTTTCTTGTCATGGCTTTGCGTCCGAATTTCAATTGCGAAGTCGTTTGGGCCCCCAAATGTCCCTCACTCGGCTCCGTTCATGATCCAGTTAAGCCCAACTGATCGGCAGCGTCCTTGATCAGAGACAAATCATCCGGATTTTCGGCATAAGCCGTCAGAGCATCTTTCAAGGCGGTTTCCGCCTTCTGTTTTTCACCTAGAACCATGTAAGCGCGCATGAGCTGGTTCCATTCATCCACGCTTCCGCCTTCCGCCGAAAGCCGCTCGGCAAGACCGGAAACCATTCCCTGGATCATGGTCTGGCGATCTTCAGCTGTCATATCTGATGTGGCGGCAACATCTTCTTCCGTGGGTCCTGGCCGATTCGCGAGCGGAGGGGCTGTTCCTTGAAGTTCCGCAAGTTGAGCGCGCGCCGCCCCCACCCAAGCCTGCGTTTCATCCTCGCCATCAAGGAGCTGTTCCCAGGCAGCTATCGCCTCATCCGTCCGACCTTCCTGTCCAAGTGCCATCGCCAGGAAAAAGCGTGGTTTCACCGCTTCGGGTTGCAGGCTCACTGCCTGGTCAAAGGCCTTTCGCGCATCTGCTGTCACCAGGCCCTGATTGGCAATTGTGAGCGCTTCACCCATGTCGGTCAGCCAATCGGCATTCGGACCGACAATGCGAAGCGCGTTCGCATAGGCTCTTGCCGAACTCTCTGGTTGCCCAATGGACATATAAACCGGTGCAATCACCGCCCAGCCCTGGCCGTCTTCGGGATTTTCGGCAAGGTGCCGCTCAACGCGGGCAACCAGCACATCAACAGACTGGCCCTGCGCAGGTCCTTCGAGGCGCGCTGAAAGCGGCTGGTCCGGCTGATCCGGTGACCCGAGGAGGATATAGAGGCCGAAAGTTGCAGCCGGCAGGAAAACAATTGCCAGGCCGATTGCAATCTTGTTCTGGAGAGACCTCTCGCTCTTTTCAACTGTTTGAGTCTGCCGCTCGTTAGCCGACAATAGACGGCGCGCGATCTCCGTACGCGCTGCCTCGGCAGCTTCCGGCTCGATCAGCCCCCTTTTCAGGTCGCGGTCCACTGTTTCAAGCTGTTCGCGATAAACAGCCTCATCCGCCTTTGAAGCGGCGTCGGCAGGTTGGCGGTTTCTTGAAAGCGGAACGAGAACCGCAAGCGTTGCGGCTGCCGTCAATGCTGCAATAAGGATCCAGAACATCATGGGCGCACTATAGACTACCGGCAGCAGACAAATGCAAGGCGGCTGTCCTGTGACCGGCGGTCGCGGCTCACCAACCAGTAAGAAGGTACGTTCAACAAGAATTTGGAGATGTCTTCAGCGCCGCCCGAGTGCGCTGGCGACGAGCTTTCGTTCAGGGTTTTTGGGCGCAGCACCCTCTTTCGGCGAACCCTTGCCGACCGCAGACTGCCGGCTGCGCCGCAGCTGTGCGGCATAGTCGGCTCCGAAGTAGATTTCAGAGAGCATGATCGCCGTGTCCGCCGCAGCCGTGTTTGCTTCCAACTGCTGGCCCTTTGCCTTCCCAAGGTCGGTGATCAGGGAACGGGTCATGATTTCCAGCGTCTGCTCGACGGCCTGGCGGGTCCGCTTTCCTATCTCGTTGACAGCAAAAGTTTCCGACGCATTGCGCACCATCGCGACGACCCGAAGCGCCCGAACCGCTTCATCGACAGCAGACTGGTCCACCACGAGATTGCCGCTCTGGTCATGCTTGGGAAGCCGCAAGGCGCGTCGTATGGCCCCGTGGGCCCCGTCAAGTTCACGTGTGACGACACCGGAGATGCTGCGCTTGGTTTCCGACAGCTGCTTGTGCCACTTTCCTGTAACCGTCAGATCGATGTCGCGTTCCACGCCACGAACAAGGGAGTGATACTCCGAAAGTGCTTGAGAAAACGCGACGGGATCCGGATTGTGATTACGGTGTTCGAACGCAAGGATCTGCAAGCGTTCGGCCTCGCTCATGACCACATCGACAAACGGGGCGAATTGCGACCCTGCAATGGCTTTCGGATCGTCGTCTCCAACGAGCCTTCCGGCGAAGGTGCACAGCGCGGATGGTGTTTCGGATCGCTCGACCAGTGCTGCTGCGAGCACGGGCACGTGATCGGGGAAACGCGCAGAGCATTTGTCGACCAGTCGTAGAACATCCATGTCTTTCTTCAAACGATGTTCATTGATCCGGTCTGGTATGTTTTGCAACAGGGGCAACAACCACTTTTCGGCGGAAAAAACCTTCAGGATATCCCTGACTTCAGCAACACCCCGTTCGCCGCCGAGTTCAACGCCAATTCGCCGATGCTCTTTCTCTGAGATTTCGGCGCGATGCAATGCCTCACTGATCAGCTCGACGGATCGGCTGCGCAAAGCCTGGACAAGAGCATCAACCCTTTCACCGCTTACGGTCGCATTGCCGGCTTGCTCCAGGACGATCTTTACATCGGTCGCCATTACATCCCGACAAAGCCATGCCCAGACCTTGTCCAGGATGCCCCGGTAAATCCGGCCTTCCTGCCTGTTCGGCAGAACCTCGTTGATCAGGAAGTCATCCAACGGCGAGAAAAACATCCGCTGGATCTGGCCGCGCCGCTGCGCCCCGCCCTGCATATCAGGCGTCACCTTTTGAGGTTTTCGAAGTAATTTTACAGCTGCAGCAAGAATAAACTGAATGTTGGGATCTGCGTTCTTTTCGGTTTTGGCGCGTTCCAAATTACGGACCAAAGCCTCAACCGCCTGAGGACTGAGGCTGCCCAAATATGACTTTAATTTGGTTTCAAGCTTGTCCGAATATACCATTCACAGCGTCAACATCGCGATCTCAATCCGACAGATGGTATCCGCAGAGACTTAAGCAATTGTTGAGATAGCAAGTAGCTGTTTGATAATTCTTGGGAATTGCTTTCTAAGATCAAGACCGCAGAACGACCATCAACCGATGACTTGCCACTTGCCACGATCGGTCTCACAGGCTGTTCCCCGTGCCTGCAGGATTTGCCCTCGCAGAACCATTTCATGAGTGAACTCACGACAGCCTGTCTCATTCACATAATAAACCGGACCAGGACGCACCTGGCCACTGCGGCCGGTACGGTCATTTTGCCAGGCCACTGACACGCCGACACCCTTGGCCCGCAACGCCCGGTTCTGAGCATCTTCTGCCGCCCGTCGGTCCGAAGGTTCGAGCGCATCTCCGAACTCGTTGTTTACGAGCACTGAAATTGCTGCGTTGGCTTCAGAGCCTGCGACATTCGCGTTCGGATCGCCGAAAAACGACCCCAATCCGCTGGTGTCCTTCGTGCCGGATGTCATGGAACAGCCGGCCAGAGCGGTGAACAGAGCAAGACATATGGCACTGCGAAAACGCATGCGTTGAAGCTCCCAGAGCACCGTAAGGCGGCAAGTCTGCCGACCGCAGGGCTGTTGCTCGATTTCCAGTTACCAGAGCATCTTTTTGATCGTCACTTGAAGGTGACATGCCCCGGTGGGTTTGAGAACCGGCCTGAACCGGTGGGTGAATCATTGATATTTTCAATTTGTGGCCGAACTTGGCCACAAACCGGAATATGAGCACATGATTTGCGATTAAGCTTATCACAGTCGCTTTATAAAACTGGCATGGAACACTTAAAAAATCGCCTATTCCCTGGTGAGCGACGGCAGGATGAGTTTCGCCTTCAAACCGCCCAAATCCGACCCGTCCAACGTGAATTTGCCGCCGTAAAGCGCAGCAAGATCCGCAACGATCGACAGGCCCAATCCAGTTCCAGGAACAGTTTCATCCAACCTGCGGCCACGTTTGACGGCTTCAGCGCGCTCTTCGGGTGTCAATCCTGGACCGTCATCTTCGACGGTAATTGAGAACATGTCCCGGTTGGTTGTCGGGTCCAGTAGCGTTTCGACTTTTACCGCGACCTTCGAAACAGCCCATTTGCAAGCATTGTCAATCAGATTACCGCCCATTTCTTCCAGATCCTGGCTCTCTCCACGGAACCGGATCTCGGGTGCCTGATCGAACGTCACCGCAACGCCTTTGTCGCGATAGATTTTGTCCATGGCTCGGATCAGACGGGATAAAACCGGTTCGGTCTCGCACGAAACGCCGATCACCCGGCGCTGTGCAGCCATGCGAGCCCGCTCCAGGTGATGCTGTATCTGCGTCGACATGATAGCGGTCTGTTCCGAAACCTTTTCGGCAAGCGGCCCACCGGACGCTCGAGCCTCATTGGAAATCACCGACAATGGGGTCTTAAGCCCGTGGGCGAGGTTGCCAACATGGGTACGGGCCCGTTCGACAATCTCCCTGTTGGAGACAATCAGAGCATTGAGTTCCACTGCAAGAGGCGCAATCTCGCGCGGCAGAGCTTCATCAATTCGGTCTGCCTCTCCCTGACGCACTGCGCTTAAAGACGCGCGCAAACGTGACAATGGCCGCAAACCGACGCGAACCTGAAGGAAAATTGCCAGAATCAGACCCAGTCCGACGACGCAGAGCGTGATTGCGACCATCCGGCTGAATTCGGCAATATCGGCCCAAAAACCCGCCGTGGCAGCACCAACAGCAATGATGTAGGGCACGTCTTCTATGGAAATCCTTTGCTGCAACACCCTGATTTCATCGCCAGTCGGCCCGGTGATGAAACCAACCGCGCTTTCCGCGTCTCCAATGTCCGGAACGTTTAACGGGTCACCGACAAGCGATTCAGAGGCATAGAGGATCGCTGAACTGTCCGCCCGCCGCACAGTCCAATACCAACCTGACAGTGGCAGCGAAAATCTTGGGTCGCCGCGATAGGTCGGCGCAGTCACGCGTGCAGCAGCTTCAGGCGCATCGGCATCGGTCTCCAGCATTTCGGAGATCAGCGCCTTGATATGAATTTCCAGCTGCGTGTCAAAAGCACGCTCGCTTGCCCGCTGATACAGGCTGACAAGAAACACGCCTGCAAGGGCCAGAGCAATGGTTGACCAAACAGCCGCGACAAGAACGAGCCTGGCTGCGAGCGACCGCTGCGGCCGCGCTTTGACGTTTGGAGCCTCTTCAGCCGGTTCAGCTGTCACTGGCGTCTCCGAGGCGGTACCCAAGCCCTCTTATGGTTTCTATCAGGTCTGATCCGATTTTCTTGCGAAGACGGCCAACAAAGACTTCGACTGTGTTTGAGTCCCGATCGAAGTCCTGATCATAAAGATGTTCCGTCAGCTCCGTGCGGGAGATGACCTTGCCCTGGTGGTGGAGAAGGTAGGACAAAAGCCTGTACTCGTGAGAGGTCAGTTTGATGGGATTACCATCAACCGTAACCCTGCCAGCCCGAAGGTCGAGCCGAACGGGGCCGCACGTCAATTCATTGGAAGCATGACCGGCCGCGCGCCGCACCAGCGCCCTGACGCGCGCAAGGACTTCCTCCATGTGGAAGGGTTTTGCGACATAATCATCAGCGCCTGCGTCGATTCCAGCTACTTTGTCCGACCAGCGGTCGCGCGCGGTCAAGATCAGAACCGGCATTGTGCGTCCGTCGCGACGCCAGTTTTCCAGGACAGAGAGACCATCGAGCGTTGGCAGGCCAAGGTCGAGAACAACTGCATCATAGGGCTCCGTATCGCCCAGAAAGTGTCCGTCCTCGCCATCCGTGGCGCTGTCAACCACATAACCTGCCTCTTCGAGAGCGGTAACCAGTTGGCGGTTCAGATCCGTATCATCTTCAACAACGAGAATGCGCATGCGTTTTGACTTCGGGCTTTCATAATTGGAACACTCCGGCAATTCTCAATCCGAGCCGCCGGACAACAGGGAATATCCTCTAGCGACTGGCGTTGACTGTGACCGTCGTCACCTTACCGCCCTTCAGAACCGACAGCTTGTAAACATAGCCGCCGCCCTGTTGGCACAGTTGTGCCTTGACGATTTCCCCGCCAGCACGACCCGCGACTGCGCCGAGGGGCGCTGCCTTGCCGCTCGCCACCGCATCGCGGGCCTGCGCCTGAGACAGGCAGGCCGCGCTTGCCGGGGTCACGGCGGCAAAAAACACGATTAAAAGGGCAACGAGCTGTTTCACGTTTTCGGTTCCGGTTCTGCCTACGATTTGATGATCAACGTGTAATCAAATTCACATGAACGCAAGCTGAACCATCCCTTTAGAAAACGGAAACCACCACCTTCTCAGAAATCCTTAGCCGAGAAGCATGTCTTCGGTTTGCAAATCGTCATAGCGGCCCTTGAAGTGCTCAAAGACCTGAAGCGTCCGCCGGGCGATTCCGGTCCAGCCAAAAACACGCCGTGCAAATCTTGCGCCTTCAACGGCGAGCGTTTCCCGGATCCAGGGATATTGCATCGGCATATTGACCATGGTGGCAAATTCTTCAGGTCTTTTGGGATCAGCGATTAGCGCGTGTTTTCCAAATTCGATTTGTTCAAAAAGGCCGCCGTGAACAGTGACGACTGTCGGGGTTCCGCAAGCCATGGCCTCAACCGCAGTCATTCCAAATGGTTCGTAACGCGATGGCAGCGCAAATATCCCAGGGGCACGATAAAGATCTGCAAGGTCTTCGTCTTCGACATATCCGCGCCAGCTGATCCGGTCGCCAACCCCCATGTCGGCAGCCGTCTGTTTCCATTGGTTCAGGAGAGCGATGTCGCTTTCGGAATTCGCACCTGCGGCCAGAACCAGCCGGGCGTCCGGTTGAAGTTCCAGAATTTTGGGCAAGGCTTCGATAATAAGGTCATAGCCTTTGTTTTCCGCAGCTCTGCCGACCACGTAGATGTCGGTGTCTTTCATGTCGTGCCGGGCCCTGGCATCCTCAACTTTACCCGGCGTTGCCGGCATGAACCGGCCCTCGTCAATCCCGGGCGGAATCATGGTGATGTGCTCTTTGGGCAGCTGATAGTGTTCGACGATGAGATCGGTCTGCTGCTCAGTCGTTGAGATCACATGATCGCAGTTCCTGTAGAGAACAAATTCTCTCTGAATGCGCTCCTCGAACCGGTAGCCAGCCATCTCCTCGTCACCGGCGCCGGTCATGTCATGTTCTTTCCACCAGCCAAGAGAGTGCGGTGTGTGTATGTGCGGTATCTGCAGTTCTTCCGCGATTTTCTGTCCAGACACGCCTGCATCCCAGTAGTGGCTGTTGATCACGTCATAATGCAAGTTCTTGGCGCGTATCATGGCCAAAGCGTTCGTGACAAAATCGCCGTACCAGTCGTGCATGTCTTCCTTGCGCACAAACTCCTTACCCGCAAACGGCACTCTGACAACCCGCAGGTTTTCATTGATAATATCTTCAGCTGGCTGGTCTTCGAACTGGCGCGTCATGACATCCACCCTGTAGCCGAGGCGTGCGAAGCGCTTAGCCAGCTCCAGAACAAAAACAACCTGACCACCAGTGTCGGGTTTGCCCAACTCTGGCGAGCCGGCGACATAGCCATGTAATGAAATCATCAGCAGTGAACCGATGTTTTGCTTAGTCATGAGAGATAGCCTTCTTTCGCGTTTGAGACTTCATCCCTCCCAGGCATTCTATTTTTGTTTTCGAAGGCTTTTTCAGCATTCTTCATCGGTCAGTAGACCAAATTCTATCAGTCCCTCCATCACACCGGCCGCATGACAGGCTGTTGCGTGATAGGTTTTTTCCCTCGGCATGGCGGCAATCAGCTCACTACGTGCGTTGCCAACGGCAATTGCCCTGGCAGCGGCAGTAAAAAGCGCAAGATCATTTCCGGAATCTCCGGCAGCGATCGTGCGGGACGGTGCGATCTCAAGGATGTCTGCCAAATGCATCATGGCGGTGTCCTTGCCACCGCCAGGCGCCAAAATGTCCAGGTCACTTTTTCCCGAATAGACCGAACGGAACGGTATTCCCTGATCCGTCAGAGCATTCAACACACTGTGGACCGCATCCTTGCCGGCAACCTCAAAACTTGCCTTTCCACTTGTCTGGAAGGCACTTGAATGAGCAGCATATCCCATATCTGTGACGAGTTTGCGGACACGCTGGTCCGGCCATTCCTTGAACTGTTGCTGCCAGCTGTCGAGCCAGGCACCTCTTACGCGGATTTCAGTACCTAGTCCGGTGATGACCGCTTCAGGTTCAAAATCTTCGGGGAAATACGTCGAAATGGTTTCATCAACGCTTTGCCAGGGTCTGCTGGAGTTAAGGGCCAGCGACAGGGTATTCCGACGTTCTTTCAAAGCCTGCCAAAGCTTTCGCAAGGCCTCGCTGTTCCCGGTCAGCGTATCGTCGATGTCGCAGACCAGGAGCCACGGCTCTGACACATCGGCAGCTTCGCTCATCGCGTGTCCGCCTCGTCTTCAGGCGCAAGATAAGTGGTCGTATAAACCCGTTCCGCGGTGTCTTCACTGACTGGCCTTCGCAAAGTTTCAATTGCGAGATCTTTCAGGCAAACAGCTGCGCTTTCGACATAAAAACCAATACCGCCTTCGTGGAAACTGTCGTCGACCAGACTTAAGACGACATATCCGTCGATCGAAAACTCGATATACATGCCATGGGCAACAACTTCGATCTGCCATGGTCCTTGGTCGCTGCCGCGAAAATGCGCCTCCTGAAGCGGCTCATATCGGAATGCGTGCTCAAATTCCGGTGTCGGATTTGCGCTCCACGCGCGCATTTGCGCAATGCCATTCACCAGATCGAGAGACAGATAGTATCCGTCGCCCTCTTCGTTCATCCGCAGTACGAGACCCGTTTTTCCAGACCCTTCAAGCATCAATTGTGTACTCAGCCTGAAATCCTGATGATGACCGGGAAGCAGATAGGCCTCGTAGCCGCTTGTACAGGCCAGATGAAGGCCGTCGGGTCGATCTACGGCCGTGGCATACTTGTTTTCATAAAGTATCTTGCATTGATACGAGGCTGTAACGATCTCTCGGCCCGTCACCAGGTTGTCAAACCCTCTGTAGGATCTGACTTTCAAACGCCCAGCCTTGTCGGTGTCCAGCTCTTTTGGAGGCGGCAGCAGTTTTTTGACCACTTCGCGTCCGTAAACATTCTCGGTCTTTGAAAAGAAATTGAATAAGAGCAATCGATCTTCGGTCTGACAGATGCGACCAGCGTAGTTTCCGGAGGGAAGCAACACGTTGTCAAAGAAGTTCTCATACGGCCCATCCCAGGACTGCGCGTACCAATAGTGGATCTTTGTGTCTTCTCGGATCGAACCCATCAGATAATAGCGGTCGTGAAGCCGGAAGAGGTTCGGAACCTCAACGTCGTCATAAAGGCCAGGTCGATGCAAAGGAGCCTCAAACGAAAACCTGTCAGGTGCCGTCTCGCGCGCAAGCCCGACGCAACCGCGCCGAATGACCGGCCCGTCCTTGACGCGCGCCGCGCTCAAAAGCAACCGGTCTCCGCTATGCCGATCATGATAGAAAAACGGGTCCCGGAAGCTGACCCAGTGCCGTCCCTCGTCAATCGAGCTTTCGTAATGGGGTGCTGGAATCTCGAGTGGATAAACACCCTGATTGCAGCGCTCCCATTGGTAGAGATCTCTCGAGCGCGCCAACCCAACCCTCTGGACACGGCCAAATTCAGAACGGGCGAGGCCCGTATAGAACATGCGCCACTCTCCCGCTTTGTCGGGGTCCGGCGTGACATGCATCGTCCAGAGCATGTCGTCGTCCCACTCTCCAGGTTCTCCTACAAAAAGCGCGTTCTTTACGCGGCGCCAGGTCATGCCGTCGGAGCTGACTGCGTGGGCAATGAAATCGTGATTTGGAAGAACGAGATGAAAAAGATGGAATAACCCATCGTGATAAACGACATCGACGTCGCCGATGTCCGACCTCAAAAATCCATGGGATGCGTACATGTCCTAAGCCTGCCCCAGGTGCTTGGCGGGCTTCAAGTCCTTCGGCAATATTTTTTTGCAGCGCAACAATTCCAAAGGACCGACCATCGGACCGGGTGGCTCTCAAGCCGGTTTCTCAGAAGCTTTTTTCAAATGTCGATTGTGTCTGTTCAACGGCGAAGGACTTCACGCGTTAACCGCCCGCAAACGCATCGCGGGCGGCATTAGAGCATCGCTTCATCTTTATGCATCGCAAGTCGTGAAGACATGCAGCGCCTTAAAAAAGGCGTCGAGAGCTTTGAGTCTTGAGTGCGTCCACAAACTCTTCAACGCTCATCCGTTCGCTCAAGGCTCTTAACATGAGTTGCTTCTGGGTTTCAGGTGCAAGGCCGCCGACCGGGGGATCGCTGTCCAGATTGGTGGGAAATGAATACCCTTCTGCGCAGGCGGAAATTGCTGCCTCAAGTTCTGCTTGCTCCAGATCGCCAGCTTTTACCCTTTCAAGCAGGACAGGATAGAGGACAGTACACATCGATTGCCTGTCGATGTTTTCCATGGCTCTTCCGAATGCAGACGATATCTGCAGCAGATTGGCCATGCGTTGGATATAGCTGCTGATGTTTGCGCCCGCTGCATGAAAGAGAGCCGGATTGAAGAACAACGCATCACCCTTTTTCAAAGGTAGCTGAACATAGGCTTCTTCAAAGAACTGCTTGAACGGCTCTAGCCGGTAGGCCGCGTATCCCGGACGATAGAGTTGAGAAAACGGCAACAGCTTTGTCGGACCGCTTTCAACCGGCATATCCAAATGAGCAATGCCTCCTTGCAAGGTCATCACCGGTGATAGTTCGTGCACATGTGCCGGATACCGTGCGCAGATTTCTGCGGTCTGGAAACCCAGGTGATAGTCCCGGTGTGCCTGCTGTGCAGCGCCCCCCGGTCGCACCACGTTGACTTGGGCCGTCATCTGATAGTTGGGTCCAAGCCAAGCCTCACAGACCGCGTCGATTGCCGTGTTGGCAAAATAGGTGGCGAACACTTCGGGCGAGGCCATGCACAGCTTCTGAAGACTGTTCCATATCCTGTCGTTTGCCCCGCTTGCGGCAAAATGATCTGCCCCTCCGCCGGTGGAATGCTTCTCCGCCTCGATAACCCGATTGAATATCTCGGTGGCTTGATCTATGGCCGTGACATCCGCATAGGCTCCATCAAGGACGAGCACACCAGCTCCGTCCATCAGCACCTTTGCCCATTCGGCCATAAGACGCTGACGTGAATGAGTTCCACGCAACACATCTTGCAAGTCCGCGACCCGATAAATCGGTATGTTTGATGCTACTCTTTCCGCGTGCGGCACAGCGGCCGGATCGAGCTGACGCCCGACAAGTTCCTTGAACTCTTTGATGTCACAATCAACAGCATCGAAATAGCCGCTCACAGCCACTCTCTGGTCCATCTTTTCCTCCCGGGCATCCGTCAATCTGCCAGAACCAGAAGATTATCAGAAATCGATCTTGCGTCGCCGACATGATCCATCAAGAATCCATCAAATGACACATCGGTTTCCCATCAAGGAGATCGCACTGCAGGCCGGCCTGAGCACGGCGACCGTAGATCGCGTTCTCAACAGACGACCCAATGTCAGCCCTCAGACCCATCGCCGGGTTCATGACGCAATCGAAGAACTTGGCCGGCAGGAAGGCCAGCTGGCGGCGAAGGGTCGTCGTCTTTTCATCGACGTGGTCATGGAAGCACCTGCCCGTTTCAGCAGGGAAGTTCAGCTGGCCAGTGAAGACGTCCAGAAACAGCTGGCTCCAGCGGCGCTCAGAACGCGATTTTCAATCGCTGAGACGATGACCTCTGCCACATGCGCGGCAACGCTGGACAGGATCCGCAAACGTGGAAGTCATGGCGTTTGCCTGAAAGCCAGAGACACTCCTGAATTGCGCAGCGCCATCTCTCGCCTGACAGACAAGCGCATTCCGGTCGTCACGATGTTTACCGACATCACCGGTTCTCAGAAATTGGCATATGCTGGGTTGAGCAATCAGAATGCGGGAAAGACCGCCGCCTATCTCATGCTGAAACAGCTTGGCCCAGCGGACCGGGTTGTTCTGACAATTCTCAGCCAGCTTGCATTTCAGGGCGAAGAGGAACGATACGACGGGTTCCGGTCAGAACTGGGTCGGTCGCGGCCTGATATTGAGGTCATTGACGCCAGCGGTGGCGGCGGACTGAACACTGCAACAGAGCGTGCGGTTGCTGCGAAAATCCGGTCCATACCCGAAATTGCCGGCGTCTATTCCATGGGCGGTGGCAACCAAGCTGTCTTGAAAGTCCTGGAAAGCGCCGGAAAGACGCCGTCGGTTTTCGTCGCCCATGACCTTGATGAAGACAATCTTGAACTGCTTCGTCAGGAGAAGTTGACTTTCGTCCTGCATCACGACCTTCGCTCCGATTTGAGAACGGCCTTTCGACACATAATGGCATTTCATGGTCTCGGCGCGGCGCCAACCACATCTCTCAGCGACATTCAAATCGTTACGCCGGTCAATATTCCAATGGCTTTCAAATAAGTTGAGGCTTTGTGGGTCCTGGAATCCAACACAATTCGGATGACTGAAATCCACCACCTGTCTGGGGTCTCACCCAGACGGGCATAGTCTGCCCACGCAATTATCGTCCCGGGTCCTTGCTCTCCATTGAGCGATAGAAGTCCTTCAAGGTCTTGCCAGGCTCCGCCTTGAACTTCTCGCCGGTTTCCCGCAGTTCGGATATGCGGTCGAGACGAAACATGCGGAAGTCGTGACGAAGTTCACACCAGGCAACAAGTGTCCAGACCTTGCCCCAGAACCACAGACCAAGAGGACGGATCACCCGGTCAGAGGCATCGCCTTTTCCATCGCGATACGCGATTGAAAGACGCTTGCGCGTGTCCGCTGCATTTTCAAGAAAATCGATGTGTGACCTAACCTGAGGTGTCATCTCCGGCGCAAATGCGTGGATTTGCACCTCATTTTGCCTTACCCGCAGCTTGTCAGGCATGACGGCATCGATCTTGATCATGGCCTCTTCGGCTGCACGGGCCATGGCTGCACCTCCCCAGGCGCGGATCAACCGTGCACCGGCAAGCAACGCGACAATTTCATCTCGTGTGAACATGAGAGGTGGCAACTCGTAGCCATCTCGCATGATGTAACCGACACCCGCAGCTCCCTCGATGGGGACACCGGAGGCCTGCAAGTCGGCGACATCGCGATAGATGGTGCGTTCCGATACTTCCAGCCATTCAGACAACTGTCGTGCCCGGACAAGCCGGCCGCCACGCAGATATTGAACGATCTGAAAAAGGCGGTCGGCGCGTCTCATGCTGCAAGACCCTTAAGCAGCGAAAAGCCCGATGGAATTGCCATCCGGGTCGATGCAATAGGCAAACCGGCCTGCCGGAATTGCAATCGGGTCGGAGACGACTTCACCGCCAGCCTTTGCAAAACGTTCCATGGTTTCCTCAAGCGTGTCCGGACACGCGATATGCACCGTGGGTCCAGACCCGTCACCTGCCGGTTTACCGGGATAAAGATGTCCTGCAATTCCGTCCTGCTTGTTGGTCGTGAACATCGCGATATGGTTCGGTCCCATATCTGTAACAAGTTTGAGTTCGGTTTTGAAAACGTCATTGTAAAAACTGATTGCCTTGTCCAGATCAGTTACCGGGATCTCCATCCAAACAGTGAAGTTGTCAGGAACAAATGTCATTGAAAGTCTCCTTGGCTGCAGTGATGTGAGGCACTCTAGCAAAGGGCTCCTGACAGCCTTCTGTCAGGAGAAACCATCAGAGCTTTCGTTGGCAAGGTTTTGGTTTCTGGCCCTAAAACGACCTTCAGCTCAATTTGTTTCATCCGGTTTGTGACAATTTGCCAGCACAATGACATTGCGTGTAATGAAACTGAGATATAACTTTAACGCGAATGTCAATCTTCCGTCACTGTGTGCTTGCAGAGTGTTTTGGCTGATCACCAGCCCATTCCCTGCGGAGGCTCTCATGAGAAAACTGACCCAGGTCCTGCTATTGGCGGGCACCAGTGCCATGGCATTCAGCGCGATTGCCAAGGATGCCGGTTATATTGGTGAAATTGATGTCGTTCACGGCGACAGTTCTGCCGACACAGCAACCGGAAAGGTGTTTTTGGACACCAACCGCAACTCCAGACTGGACGCCGGTGAGGCTGGCCTGGCCGGGGTCCTTGTCTCAAACGGGCGTGAAGTTGTGGCAACCGGTGAAGACGGTTCCTACACATTGCCGGCTTACGACGACATGAACCTCTTCATCACGAAACCGGCAGGCTACATGACGCCAGTTAGTGACGACATGATCCCGCAGTTCAGTTATGTGCACAAAGTTGCCGGTTCCGCCAATCTGCGCTTTGGCGGCATCGAGCCAACAGGGCCCCTGCCCCAATCGGTAAATTTCCCGCTTGTGGAAGATCCGGTCGGCGATGAATTCCAATGTCTGGTGTTCGGGGACACACAGCCATATTCCAACCAGGAAGTTTCCTATGTCCGCCAGACGGTGGGCAAGCTTTTGACCAACCGTGACAACAGTGCCACCCAGTGTCTGCTGTTTCAGGGTGATGTCATGGGCGATGACCTGTCGCTCTATCCACGCTTCAAACAGATTGTCGCCAAGGGTGGCGTACCGCAATACTACGTTGCAGGAAACCATGACCTCGACTTCGATGCCAAATCCGATGCCGACAGCTTTGACACTTTTCGCCGCGAATTCGGCCCGGAGTATTATTCCTTCGACATCGGTCAGGTGCACTTTGTCGTTCTCGATGACGTGCGGTACCCATGCAATGGTGTAGACACCCACGCATTTTGTGATTTGTCGGCCAAACCCTCTTACAACGGCGTCATCTCCGAGCGCCAACTGGAATGGCTGAAAAACGATCTTGCCAATGTGCCGGAAAACAAGTTGATCGTTGTGAGCGCTCACATACCATTCGTGACCTACACGGATGCAACCGCCCAGAAACACCAGGTCGACAATCTCGACAAGCTCTACGACTTGATAGGCGACAGACCCGCGCTCGGGCTTTCAGGCCATACACACACAACGGAACAGATCCTGCCGGGCGAATTTTACAAGGGCTGGGAAGAGGCTACGGGAACAGGGCCTGCCAAATTTCATCAGATCATCACTGGTGCAGTCTCCGGCTCCTGGTGGGCAGGTGACCTGAACAACAGCGGCGTTCCTCATGCGACACAGCGTCTTGGCTCCCCACGTGGCTACTATGTTCTGGATTTCGCGGGTTCTGACTATGTCGACACGTTTTTGACCTTCGAAGGCGACGAAAACGATCAACTTCACGTCTCTTTCAACACGCCCCGCTTTCGCGATTGGGCGGAGCAACTGGTCAGCTACACGACCCAAAACGACATCCCGAACGACATCACACCTCCGGTCACCGTCAACGACCTGGGAGACATGGACATGTTGACAAGGGCGGACCTCTCCGGAACGACTTATGTCGCCATCAACGTCTGGAACGGTTCGAAGGAAAGCCGGGTATCCTTCTCCATAAATGGTGGCGATCCGATTGAGGCCGAGCGCACGCAAAAAGGCGAAGGCGAGGAAGCCTTCGACGGTCCGACCTATTCCGACCCACTTGCGATGGCGAAGCAGTCCACAAACGGGCGTCAGGCCGTACGCAGTACAACCGGAGGCGACGCAACCGCCGGCTACCGCACCTGGCAGGGCCTTCAATGGACCGGTGTCGCTGGCCCGTTTCAGGATTGGATGCTGACTACAAAATCAAGCCATCTCTGGCGTGCCGAGCTCCCCGGAGATCTGCCGGCTGGCGTCCATACGCTCGAAGTCCGCACAACAGACCGCTATGGGCGCATGTATAAACAAACCAAAACCTTCGAGGTGGTGGACGAATTGCCGCAAATGACATGGCAAGAGAAATTCTGGAATGAATAACCTGTAAGAACCGGTAAACTGCAATAAAGATAGCCCGGCTGCTTTTTCGAAGCAGCCGGGCTCCATTCGACGGAATGACCCGATGCCTCAAAGCCGCAAGTGCACCAGTGCACTTAACTTTGCATTCTTCAGCCTGTTTTATGTCCTTGCAATGCTGCTGACGCAGCCCGCAGGCGCACATTTTTCTGACGGAACAAAGGTCCGCACAATTCTGGTTGCCGAGGAGAACGGTATTCTGGTCGCCTATGTCAGGGCGCCTGCGCCACTTGTCTTTTCGGATCTGGTCGGCAAAGCGCAGGTTGACCAAACGCCTCTGGAATCGCCCTTCTTGCGCCTTGAGACAACCGGAACCAGCAATCGCTACAGACTGAACATGGGTGCAATCGCTGAAGACCGGAGCTCGTTCGAAACACGTTTGACCGAAGCACTGGTCTTTTCTCAAGCGGGTCTCGACCTTTCCGCAAAGATCGCTGGCTTCACAGTGCACATGCAGCGTCCTCAATCAGAGTTCGGTTCGCTGTCGGCGGCCAAGACAGCAGTCGCAGAGCCTCCCCCTCGCCTTGATCCGCTTTTCGGACAGGCCGTGGTTGATTACGTGGTGCAATTGGACAGCCAGGACCCTTTGGGGATCCTCAGCGTGCGTGCAGGCTATGGACCGCTTATTCCGGGACCGGGTGTTGCAATAGACAATCATCTCATCGACGCGCGCGTGAACCCACCGGTCTCTCTGACCGCACCTGGGCAGCTCGAGCAACCGGCAGTGATCGACGGATCGCGTCTTTCAACCTTTGGCCATTTCGTTTTTCAAGGTGCCCTGCACATTGTGGAAGGTCTGGACCATGTGCTTCTGGTCATTGCCATGGCCCTTGGCGTCGGTGCCACACGCAAACTGATTTATTTGGTGACTGCTTTCACCCTCGGGCATTCTGTTACGCTGATTGCTACGTTTCTGGGTGCAACACCGACCTGGCCATGGTTCGTTCCAGCTGTTGAAGCTGCTATTGCTGCTTCGGTGCTCTATGCCGCCGTAGCGGCGATGATCCATAGATCCGGCTCGGTTCTGGTCTTTACAGGTATCGGATTGTTGCACGGACTCGGATTTTCCTTTGTGCTCGGTGACATTCTCGGCCGCGACGCGCCGGACCTCGTCCCGGCTCTCCTTGCTTTCAATATCGGTATTGAACTTGGTCAGCTCGCGATTCTTGCCGCCACGTGGAGCATTGTCTTCTTCATGAAACAACTCGCCGAGCCGGCACTCAAGCCCGTCAGATTGGGAGCACTGACCGGGATCGCGCTACTGTCTTCCTGGTGGATCGCGGAACGGCTCAACGGCCTGGTGTATTCAATCTGAGACAATTGAGTTCCGCGGAGGACGGCAGGTTACGGCACCTGTGGTCAGTTGCTCGAAGCTGTCATTACGCGGTTCTACAGGCGGGTCGCCGAGATTGAAGTGCGCGCATTGCGCTCAGTTGCATGCATAGCAGGGCGTGCGGCGTGCAATCCATGCGTCCAGTCCTTCAATGATATCCTGCGTTGCACACATCCTGGCAAATTGTTCCTGCTCGACGGTCAACCCTTCTCCGATGGTCATGTTCAAGCCCCGTGTGACGGCAGTAATGATGCGCGCTGCCGCCAAAGGCGAATGCCTCAGGATCCGCTCTGCCAATTCGAATGCTGCCGGCAACAGGTCTTTGTGCGGAACGACCTTGTTGACAAGACCCAGCTCATGAGCACGGTCTGGTCCGAACGTGTCGCCGGTCAGCAGAAGTTCCAATGCACGCTTGCGTCCGGCCAGGCGAGGCAGACGCTGGGTGCCACCAAATGTCGGTGGAATTCCAATGTTGATCTCAGGTTTGGCAAAAACTGCCCTGTCGGAGGACACAGCGAGATGAACCGCCTCGGTTATCTCACAGCCGCCGCCAAATGCGATGCCATTCACTGCAGCAATCACCGGTTTGGGGTATGCCTCAAGTCTCGCTGTCATGCGTTGTCCACGGCGGCAAAACTCTCTTACAGCCTCGTCTGTTCCACGTTTGATGCTCTTTGTGAATTCATGAATGTCGCCACCTGCGGAGAAGGCCCTCTCGCCTGCGCCGGTCAATACGATGGCATGGGCTGTTTCATCTTGCTCTAACTGATCAAGGAGCGAGAGGAGCCGGTCGTTCGTTTCGTAGTTGAGTGCATTGAGTTTTTCGGGTCGGTTCAATGTCAGCAAGGCGATTTTGCCACGCATTTCGAGGATCACTGTGTTGTCCAAGGCGTTTCTCCTGTTCGATTGACAGGAACGCTAGCGGGAGAGAGAATATCGGTAAACTCACTAGTCAGTATACTTTTTATAACTAACTGAAAATAATGTAAAAATGAGAAAAGACACACGAGACAAGATTATTGATGCCGCGACGAAGCTCTTCTATCGGGAGGGTATTCGCGCGGTCAGTGTCGACGCAGTTGCCGCCAAGGCCGGTGTCACGAAAAAGACGCTCTATTATCACTTTGAAAGTAAGGATGACCTTGTTGCAGAGTACCTTTCGTCACGCGACCAACCCAATCTGAGGCTCTATGAAGCCTGGTTTGGAGCTGCGCAAGGGGATGTTTCCGACAAGGTTGAAGCGATCTTCCTGGAATTGACCGAGGCCGCGAGGCACCCGAAATGGCAGGGGTGCGGTTTCTTGCGCACCACGGCGGAACTTGCCAATCAGCCGGGCCACCCCGCGCTGCGCGTGGGCGCTGCACACAAAAAGAAGTTCGAAGACTGGCTGACCAACTCATTGTCGTCTCACGGCTGCACCCACCCGGACGCAATTTCGCGTCAGGTTGTTTTGCTGATGGATGGTGCATTTTCCACCATGCTCGTGCACCGAGACCCAAGCTATATTCAAGAAGCTGGGCGGGCTGCCAAGACCTTGGTGAAAGGTGCTCTCGAGCCTCCAAAAACCTGAAAAGTCGTTGCGTCCAATAAGTTTTCGGTTCCGACATCGAACTGACTTATGCGCCCAATTATGCCAAGGGCGTACGCTCAGCACCATTCGTGTCTGGTGCCGATCAGGCCATCCAAACAGAGCGAAGAAGCCCGTGCACGGCCCGCTTGCGCTGAAGCAAATCCACAGAAGCCTGCACATCGCCAAGCCTGCATAGCGTTGTTATCGCTGCGGCAGGAAAACTCATCTGCTCAAATGCCACCAACATTGATCTTGCTCAAGGTAACCGCTCCGGCTTGGCGGCACTTTGAGTGTCTTAAAAGGAGGCAAGAATGAGCCACGTCCCACACGAGCTGCATGAAGAATTTCCGGAAGCGGCTGAAAAACTGCATCAACTGAAAATTGGCGACAGTCATTTTGCGCGTCTTGCAGACGAATACCACACCATCAATCGAGAAGTTCACCGCATCGAAACAGACGTGGCACCCGCCTCGGATGAGGTATTGGAAGACCTGAAGAAGAAACGCCTTTTTTTGAAAGACCAGATTGCCGCCAAACTGGCGGCGACCGAAAACACCGTGTCCTGAGCCCCTCCTTTTCAGGCCGGTGTTAGCGCCCGCGCCGTCCCCGTCCGACGGCGCGGGCCACCTAATCGATCTTCGATCAAACTGGAAAGATCACGATACCGCGGATCAAAAACAGGCGGCACCGGCTGCGACAAAACGAAGGCTTTTGAAGACAGTCCGCAAGGCAGATTTCCGAGAGCCCACATAAAGAAGGCGCCGAAACTTCCATGAAGTCCGGCGCCAGTCTGGGGAGGAACGACCCTCATCGTTCATGGAACATGTGGGTCTGCATCGTTAAACTTGCAAGAAAATAAAATGTGAGCATGACGTGAATCCGAGCCGCGAAAGGCACTGGAATTGCGCCTCTCTCTTGTTTCCGGATCAGCTTTTCAAGAACCGTCCGAACGAGAGCCGAAACGCGGATCCTCGAAATCCAGTTGATACCAGCACATTAAGAACCTCAATTAATTAATTGAAAAGTATAATCTTTGCCTCCTGAGAAAATGATTCAAGGGCTTTACAAGCTGATTCAACACGGGCCTCTGATTGACGGCCCGAACCCGATTGAAAAGGAAGCGGGGCATTTGCGCGGTTTATCCGCCTTGACGGTTCATTGACGCTGCGGTCTTCTCTAGAAAATCGTTCTCTTGGAAATTGTCATGTGTCTGGCCCGCCTGTCTGTCTTTCTTCTCTGCCTCTTCCCTGTGACCGCAGAAGCGGCTGATTTTTGTGTCGACGTTCATTCCAAAAAAGGGTGGCAGAGGCTTACGTTGCCTGATGGAAAAATACGGCGGGTCAGCTTCAACGGCAGCTGGAGTGTCATCAATGGCATCTACAAGCCGGTCGGGCCGCGCGGATATTCCGGCAAGGACGCGAAGAGCCTCGGCCCGTTGTATGGCTATAAATTTGACCAGTCCTATTCCTTTGGCGAAATGTTGGTCAGGGACCAGGCTGGCAGGATTGTTCCTTTTGCAGAGTTTGCCGCACTGGCAGTCAATGCACCGGACCCTTCCGGTACCTACAGTTTCAGGATCAACGACAAGGACGTTGCCCTTTGGGACAATGCCGGGGCGATCCGTGTCTGTATCTCAATGCGTTGAAGCCCGAAATCATCAATCGAGAAGCACATGACGAATAAGGTTGTTCTGATCACCGGTGCGGCCAGAGGCATAGGTCTTGCCGCCGCACATCTGATGATGGATCGTGGCTGGCACGTCGCCATGTTGGACAGGGACGGCGAAGAGCTGCTCAAAGTCACGAGCGGCCTTGAGAAGGCAGCGCCATTCATCTGCGATGTCTCAATTCCAAAAGAGGTGGCAACGGCTCTGCCTCAGGTTCTCTCCAGATTTGGGCGCCTGGACGCGGTGGTGAACAATGCGGGCGTTGCAGAGTTCGGTCCAATCGACCGGACAGACTTCGCAATGTGGCGACGGGTCATGGAGACCAATCTGGATGGCGTTTTTCTTGTATCTCAAGAGGCGATACCTGCCTTGAAGGCAACAAAGGGGGCGATCGTGAACATCGCTTCTATTTCCGGTCTGCGCGCTTCAACGTTGCGCGTCGCCTACGGTACTTCGAAAGCTGCCGTGATCCAGATGACCAAACAGCAAGCGGCAGAACTCGGCGAAAGCGGAATTCGAGCCAACTGTGTCTGCCCCGGACCTGTGAAAACCAAACTCGCCATGGCGGTACACAGCCAGGAAATCATCGATGCCTATCACGATGCCATACCGCTGAACCGCTATGGCCAGGAGGTTGAAATTGCCGAAGTGATTGCGTTCCTGTGTTCCGATCAGGCGGCATATGTAACCGGCCAGGTGATCGCCGCCGATGGTGGGTTTGAAAGCACTGGTGTCGGTCTTCCCGCGCTTCGAGACAAATAAGCCCGATCTCTATTTTCTAAACGCCCCTTCCGGACGATACTTGTCCATGACGGCATCAAGCCGGTCATTGGTGATGGCAGGGTTTGCATTTTGAAGGCACGGCAGAAGAATTGCCTTATTGGCCCGTTGTTCCGCACCGCTTGGATATTTGTCAGGCTCCGGATTGACCGGCTTGAAACATTCGATGAACACAGCTTCTTCAATTTGGAGGTCCTGGGCAATCCTGTCGGTCAGCCGGTTGGGGTCCTGGTCTGCAAAGGCAGACTGGGAAAGCAGCATGAAGAAAATCACAAGACCTGATCGCATTGAAGTGCTCCCATTGAGGCTGATCACCTGCGCGGCAAACGCGTTTGGACATTGTGACCACTCTATGGAGATGTACATTTTCGTGTGTGACGATCGTCACACCTGTTTCCAATTTCCCTTTTTTTTCAACGAAGCTTAGTGGTCCGAGAGGAAATGAGCCGCGATTTGGCGCTGATGTGGACGTGTTCTGTGCTCAAACAGATAAATACCCTGCCAAGTGCCCAGGACCATTTGACCGTTGGTCACCGGGATGGACAAGGAAACAGGCAAGAGTGCTGCCTTGATATGGGCCGGCATGTCATCCGGTCCCTCAAATGTATGAACCAGATAGTTCATGGACGGGTGATCCGCAGACGGCACCAATCGCTCCAGATAGGCTTTCAGGTCAATTTGCACGTCCGGGTCGGCATTTTCCTGTATCAACAGTGAGCAGGACGTGTGACGCACAAAAAGCGTCAACAATCCATCCTGGCCACCTTGATCGGACACCCAGCCGGCAACATTACTGGTGAACTCGTAAAGACCCTGACCTTCCGTGCGAATAGAAAAAACGGTGTGCATTTGGGGCTTTCAGAAAGAGGACTGTTCGATTGTGTAGAGGCTTATGCCATTCGCTTTTGTCTGACAATCACCCCATAGGCACCAGCTTTCCAGCCTGGCACGAAAACCAAGATACAGTTTGGTGCTTGCAACCGGGACTGGCAACCGCCATCTGAGCTAAGGCCTCTCATCGCCACACTCGGTGTCACCGGTTCTGGAGGTACTCATGTCCATCCCTGCGAAACGAATTCTGATTGCCTCGCTTGGTACGCGCGGTGATGTCCAGCCATATGTCGCGCTCGCAAAAGAGCTTGTGCTGCAGGGCGCTGAAGTGACGCTTTCCACCGGCGAAGGCTTTGAGGACATGATCGAACAGGTGGGAGCAAGGGCCCGCCCTCTTCCGATCAACTACCAGACACTCCTGCAGAGTGAAGATATTCAAGAGGCATTGTTTTCGCTGAAAGGGAAAATCCGGGCCGCAAAGCAGAACCTTGCGCTTCAGAAAGAGCTGACAAGGTGCCTGTGGTCGATAACGCTCGATGAGCAGCCCGACCTGATCCTGTTCAATTTGAAAGCGACTGTGGTGACGCTCGCAGCCCGGCGCCTTGGAGTGCCCGCGCTCCCGACCGCTCTTCAGCCCGTAACCGCACCGACCGCAGAATTTCCTTTGCCGTTGTTCGCCATTCCTGACCTTGGCAGCTACTTCAATCGCAAAAGCTATCTAGCCGGACGTTTCTTGATGAAAGTCGGACTGGCAACGCTCATAAAACCAATCAAGCCGGAAGCAGAAGCAGAGTTTGGAATGTCCGGCGCTCTTATGGACGGCCATTGGCCGGGTGGCGGCATGGCGCCAGCGCTACAAGCCTTTTCCAAAGCGCTGGTGCCGACACCGGAAGACTGGAGCGAAGAAAATATTGCCTGCGGTTACTGGCTCACGGAGACCGACGCTGCGTATCGCCCGCCAGCCGATCTTCAGCAATTCCTGCAAGACGACAGTTCTCCCGTCTATCTGGGTTTTGGGTCCATGCCGAGCAAAGATCCTGAGAAGCTGACGAAAACAGTTCTTGCAAGTCTTAAGAACACGGGACAGCGCGCAGTGCTCGCAACCGGTTGGGGCGGACTTGTGAAAGAGAACCTTCCCACTGAAATGGCCGATCGCCTTTTCCTGATCGACAAAGCCCCACATAGCTGGCTGTTTCCGCGGTGTTCAGCCGTTGTCCACCATGGCGGAGCCGGCACCACGCATGAAGCGCTGCGCTGGGGTAAGCCGTCTCTCATTTGCCCGGTTTTCGGCGATCAGCCGTTCTGGGGAAGCCGGGTGCACAAGATCGGCGCGGGCCCTGCCCCATTACCTCAAAAACAACTCACCACGACACAGCTGACAACCGCCTTGAACGCCCTTGAAGATCCCAAATATCGAGTTGGTGCTGAAAAAGCTGCCGAAACGATGTCAAGCGAACCCGGCGCGGCCGGAACCGCGCGATACCTGCTCGGCGTTCTCAAGACCGGTCAGAAATCACATTGATCATGACTCAACGCTCGTCCGCACCTACTGCCAGGTCAAACAAGAGCCTACTTAGGCTTCTAGAGCTTTGCCGATTTCCACATTGGTGACCCAGCCGACAACCGGCTCGGTTGACTTTCCAGTGGCCGTCACGATCACATCCTGGCAACCGTCCTTGTTCTCCATATGCATCTTCGCGTCGGCAAGCGTTCCCCCGGCACGCGCAAAGGCGACATACCCGGTGATGAATGCTCCAAAAGTTTCAGGTGCTCGCGACTCGCTGGCAAGGTCGTGCACCTTTTCCAGTTTGTCCTTGTTCTTCGGGTCATTCTTGAAATTCACGGTAACATTTGAAGGAAGGTCGATGGCGCGCATTTCACTCCACAGGCCTCGATGAAGCACTCCAACACAGGCCTTGCCCGGCGTCAGAATGACAACTCTTGAGATTGGCCTGCCGCCCGGGAGTTTGTCTTCAAACGCTTCCGCCACTTTCTGGATAGGAACTTCCTTGAGATCTCCGTTCGGCGCCTCAACAGTTCCAACAATTTTGTCGATCGGGATCATGGCTTCCTCGATTGGGACAGCCCTGAGCTTTTGCCCTGACAACTTGACGAGGCTCTCTGTCGCCTTGCTGGCCGCCTCGAAGTTCTGCTTGCTGAAGTAATAAGCGAGGACTGTGCCCACCCAGGTCGCAAACAGGGGCAACAGCGCTGCGAAAACATACTGACTGTTTTCAACTGCATCACTGTTCGAAGCGCCAAAAATACCAACGCCCAGAACGACCACCGAGACAAAAATCAACCCGACAATGGAAAACTTGACGATATCGTCAGCCAGCATTTCACGAAAACCAGAAGATGCCTGAGAAGCTGGTGCAGGCTTTTCAGCTTCCTTAGCCTTCCGATTAAACGCGATGTAAGCAAGCACACCGGAAATAAAGACCAGCAAACATAGAATTATAATCAGAATGGCGTTCAAGCTAAGCACTCTCCCCTCCATTTTTGTTGTATTTTGAAGAATAAAAATCTGAAATTACATAAATATACTAAATTGACTTATCGTCAGACACTACCAACCGATATACACTCAGTGGTTGAAAGGCGCATTGACTCCCAGAAACGACCTGGTACCAAAAGCATCGGGCACAATTGCGTTTCCGATCTCGCTATTTCGGTGAATACCGACGCCAAATCCCGACAGTTCAAGTACCTTGTTCGACCAAAAAATCTTGTGCTCTCATGGCCACCGGCAAGACAGGATTTCGATCAGGTGGCGGGATCTCTCTTTTCTTTTCGACCTTTGCCTGACACAACTATGAATGCCAATATGTTTGAGGAGTCACCGGCCTGTGTTTCCCGCCCGCTATTTCGTTTTCCTTCTGTGCCTTTTTCTGACACTTGTCAGCTTCATCTTGATCTTTGCCTGGAACATTCATTTCCTCTGGCCATTTGCCGTCTTTTCAGCTCTCTCAGTGACGGGTGTGCTGGATCTCTCGCAGACCAAGCATTCCGTCCTTCGAAACTATCCGGTCATCGGTCACTTCCGGTTTCTGTTTGAAGCCATCCGGCCCGAACTTCGGCAATATTTCTTTGAAAGCAACCAGGATGGGCGGCCCTTTTCGCGCGAAAGACGGTCGATGGTTTATGACCGGGCGAAGAACATTGAAGATGTGCTGCCCTTCGGCACGGAACTTGATGTCTATGACGATGCGTATGGCTGGGTGAACCATTCAATCAGCCCAAAGCCTGAA
Organism: Labrenzia sp. THAF82; assembly: GCF_009363435.1. Lineage (GTDB taxonomy): Bacteria > Pseudomonadota > Alphaproteobacteria > Rhizobiales > Stappiaceae > Roseibium > Roseibium porphyridii. The sequence continues at coordinate 4,632,549 of NZ_CP045354.1, forward strand.
ACGCATGACGACTTGAGGGTTACAATCGGCGGCCCGGACTGCAAGCAACCTTATTCGGCATCTCTGTTCAATATTTCCGCCATGAGCTTCGGGTCTTTGTCGGGCAACGCGATCTTGGCACTGAACAAGGGTGCCAAGGCAGGCAACTTCTATCACGATACGGGCGAAGGCAGCGTCTCAAGGTACCATCGGGAAGGCGGCGGCGATCTGGTCTGGGAACTTGGCAGTGGTTATTTTGGCTGCCGGACAGAAGATGGCACCTTCGATGCGGAGAAATTCAAGACACAGGCTGCCAATCCGCAAATCAAGATGATCGAGATCAAGATGAGCCAGGGGGCAAAGCCTGGCCATGGCGGCGTATTGCCAGGACCCAAGGTAACGGAAGAAATCGCAGAGGCGCGCGGTATACCTGTTGGCAAGGAATGCGTTTCACCTGCCAGTCATTCCGCCTTCTCTACTCCGCTCGAGCTCTTGGATTTCATCGCCAGACTGCGCGAATTGTCAGGCGGCAAGCCGATTGGCTTCAAGCTTTGTGTGGGCCACAGATGGGAGTTCATGGCAATTGTCAAAGCCATGCTGAAGACAGGCATCAAGCCTGATTTCATCGTCGTGGACGGGGCGGAAGGCGGAACGGGTGCTGCGCCCGTCGAGTTTGCCAACAGGCTTGGAACACCACTTCGTCAGGGGCTCTCATTCGTGCACAATTGCCTTGTCGGCACTGGGTTGCGCGACGACATAAAACTGGCAGCCAGCGGCAAGCTGATCAGCGCCTATGATATTGCCGGAACCATGGCGCTCGGTGCGGATTGGGTAAATTCAGCACGCGGTTTCATGTTTGCTGTCGGCTGCATTCAGTCCCAGAGTTGTCATACCAACCGTTGCCCGACCGGCGTTGCAACTCAGGACCCCAAACGTCAGCAGGCGCTTGATGTTCCCGACAAGTCCCAAAGGGTCGAGAATTTCCATCGCAACACGCTGAGGTCTCTGAAGGCCTTCACGGCAGCCTCCGGCTTCGACCATCCGAGCGAATTCGAGCCTGAGCATTTCTACCTGCGCGAAGGCAACCGCGCCATCATGCCTGCAAGCGCTGCACTCACCTGGCTGAAACGCGGAGAACTGCTCGACGAAGCACACAACATTCCCGCCTATTCAACCTATTGGGAAATGGCCGTGGCGGACAGCTTTCACCCAGCCAAATCCCTGGCAACCGCAAAAGCACTACAGCATCACAAGGTTAGCCACTGAGTCCCCTCAGCCGAGAAGTCCTTAAATCTGATCCGCCAAACGCCGAACGAAGTCTCCAGCCTCATGGGAGCGGATCAGTGCGTGGCGTACGAGGTCGTCGAAGTGGCCGGAGAAAAGCTGTACATGGCGGGTGTTTGAAAAAGCGAGATAGCGCTGGCCGAGATAGAGCGCGGCCCATTTCTTGCCGAAGACCGTGAAAGGTGCGGAAAACCTGTCATTTGCGCCAAAAAGATGAAGCCGGAGAGACGGATACAGATCGTTCAGGATCCGTCCCATGGTTTCGAGCTGTTCTTTACGCGTTTCAGGTGGAAGGCCTGACCAGAGCCCCTCACCGCTTGCAAAACCTTCCAATGCTTCCTTGGAAAGCGCAATTTCCATATCGGTTTCGGCCCGCCCCAAGAGGGCGCGTTGATCCTTCGTACCAGTGATGGCCTGATCCGCGGTGCGCAGCGTTTCACCGGCATATTCATATGCCAGCACGGCTTCGGTCTTTAGAACATCCGGCAAATTGGCCGGGACGTGCCGGATCTTCGCGCCAACCGCGTCCCGATACCAAGCGAGCAGATGCTCATCGACGGGATGGCGCTCCGTTTCCGCCACCTGGACGGCCTGATCGAGGATTTCAGCTGCTGCCCCCCGATGGGTGGACAGGCCAAGCAGCCAGTCGGAAGAAACACTCAGGGCCGTTGCAATAGCAGCGAGAGCTTGCCCGTTGGGCAATCGCGGCGCGTCTTCAGACAAAAGTTGTGACACGGTGGAGCGGTCAAGTTTTGCTCCGCGCGCGAGGTCACTCCGGTTCATGTCCCGGCTGCGCAAGGCATCTGACAGCCTTTCGCGAAATAGCTCGGCGCGGTCTCTTTTATCCATAGGGGAGTTTTGTCATTCAGGTTTCGAAAAATCAACAGGCCTGTGACTTCAAAAACTGCCGCTCGGTCTCAGGGAGATCTTCGACCCGGAAGCGGTTTGGCACGTCAAGCAGTTCTAAACCCAGCAAATGGATCCAATTCAACCAAACGATGGGTCAGGAGGACTTCATCCAGTCTTGATTGAGTTCTCCAATCCCTGCAAGGCACTCGCATTGCGCCAATGAAGCTGGCCAAAGCGGCCCTTAAAACTTAGGCTGAACTGCACAAATCCTTGGGGCATACTGAAATTCGTGGGAACGCCGGAGATTTCTATGAAAAGTGGCAAGGCAGAAAACCGCTCGACCGACGGTATGATCGACTACGATGCGAATTCTCGCGCGCAACAAAACAATGCTCTTGGAAATGCCGAGGTCATCAGTGAACTTGCCCAGCGCGTCTCCTCACATGCTGACGTTCTGAACATGACCGACTTTGGGTGCGGCCCCGGGCAAAGCGCAATTGAAACCGTCAAGCCGGCCCTTTCCTGCTGGAACGATTGCGCGCCCAACAAGATGGTTTCTGTGTGTCATGCTGACCAGCCGGGCAACGACTGGAACGCGCTCATGCAGCGGATCTTCGGTGACAACGGGTATGTGCGGGGCGCAAACCCTGCGCAGGTGTCAACGTCCGTTGGTTCATTTTATGAACGCATGCGTCCCGACCGGTCCGTTTCTCTGGCGACGTGTTTCTTTGCAAGCCACTGGCTTCGCAGCCCCGCTTCACTGCCCGCTCCCGACACGGTCTGGTTTGCCGACCTTACGGGCGAGGCCAGAACCAGAATGTGGCAAATCGCCGAGCGAGACTGGATCAGATTCCTGCGGCTGCGCGCGGAAGAACTGCGTCCGGACGGCTATCTTTTTGTCTCGACAATCGGCGCGGCCCCGGACAAAGGAGAAGTCAATGGCACCGCAGCTTCCGGGCGGACGCTTTACAGAGCAATGCAGGACGTGACTTCCAGCATGACCGAAGACGGTTTGCTGGATCGAAAAGCTTCAGAAGCTTTCCTGTTCGGCCTTTGGTTCATGACAGCGGAAGAAGCGCGCAGTCCGTTTGAGATCCATGCCGATCTGAATGAAGCCTATGAAATAGATACAATCGAGGTTGTCCCGGATCAGAACGGTGACATCTTCGCCGATTGCATCGATGAACCGGATCTCTATGCGCAGAACTATGCCGGATATACGCGAGCGTTTGCAGCCAGTTCCCTGAGGCATCAACTCTTTCGCCCGTCTGAAACGACCAAGCGGACCGCTGAAGCACTCGAGACCGAGTTTTTCAAAAGATATGAAGCACTTTATAAGGAAAAGACTTCAGCACTTGCACTCGAGCAATGGCATCTGAATGTTATCTTACGAAGGCGCTAACCGGACTGTCTTGCGATTTTCAGAAGCTACGGCGATGCGACGCACAGGCTCCAGCAGATCCTGCCACACTTTGATCAGAACCTCGTTCCCCCGCTCGATGGGCTAGCGCTGCGCTTTTGATCATTTTTCTCAAGCCGTTCGAACTTGGCACCGGAAGGCACCAATTCCTTGAGTTTCCCGGGTCTTATCTTCTTGATTTTGGAGCCGCTTGTTTTGTTGTTTTTCCTGCCCCTAAAGACAACGTCATCGAACTCGAAAGTACCACGCCCAAAAGCTGCAAGCGCCAGCTGAATTTCTCGGGACTTCAATCGGTCGAACGGCACGCGCGTGATCTCAATACCGTTTCCGCTGAAAACCAGTTCGTTCCCCAAAACCCTATAACTTATGCGGTTTGGTCCACGGTTTTTCAGGGCAGCGTGTTCGCCGCTATATGCCAATGTCAGTCTGCCACGCTCCTTTCGCAGGACGTGATATTTTCCCTTGCTTGCAACAGCAAACAACCAGTAGTCACCGCGTTTGCTTGTCAAGACCGCAATACCGGCGCCGCCCTTGCCTGAATTATTTGAAATCACCGTGACAGCCATTGCCCTGCCGTACAAGCGGGTCAAACTGTTGGTTCCTTCAAAGCGTGCCCAGTTGATAATGTCGTAGTGGGTGGCCCTGGGGTTGGCATCGTTCACGAAAACAAGCCTGCCCTTTTCGACCTTTTTCACCCAGGGTCGGTCAGTTTGGTCAAACTCAATTTGACCACCCAGCATCAGCTCCGGATCATCACCGTTGAAGTCTTCTTCATAAGTGAGTTTTTCTGACGAACTGTCCGAAATAGCCTGAGCCCAGACAATGCCAGCCGAGACATAGCCGGACACAAGCATCATAACGATGGCAAGGAAGGCACTTTTCCAGCCCGGCATCCACGCACTCCAGTTTCGATACAGCTGGTTGTCTATAGGTTGCATCGACTGGTGAGCGAAGCAGGAACTCTACTTAGAGTTAATAATACTCTCGCCACACTTAAGTCGACTCTGTTGAGTCAAATGCCAAAAATCCGCCGGATTGCCGCTCCCAAAGCGTTGCATAAAGCCCGCCGCGGGTCAGCAATTCGCGGTGACTGCCTTCTTCAATGATTTTGCCTTTGTCCATCACCACCAGCCGGTCCATTGCAGCGATGGTCGACAGGCGATGGGCAACCGCAAGCGTCGTACGTCCTTCCATCATGCGTGCGAGGTTTTGTTGAATGGCGAGTTCCGCCTCGCTGTCGAGTGCAGAAGTTGCTTCGTCCAGAATCAAGATCGGAGCATCCTTCAAAAGGACCCTTGCAATCGTAATCCTTTGTCGCTGGCCGCCTGACAGTTTGACGCCACGATCTCCGACATGTGCATCAAGTCCTTGCCGGCCTTTGCTGTCTTTCTGGTCTTCAATGAAGTTCAGCGCTTCTGCCGCCCTCGCCGCTTGCAGAATTTCCGCATCCGATGCCTCAGGTTTGCCATAACGGATGTTGTCTCGGATAGAGCGGTTCAAAAGCGAGATGTCCTGGGTCACGACACCGATCTGACTGCGCAGGGAGACTTGGGTGACATCCCGTACATCCTGGCCATCAATAGAAATGGTGCCGGCGGACACGTCGCGCAGTCGCATAAGAAGAGAAATGACCGTTGACTTGCCTGCTCCGGACAAACCAACCAAACCAACGCGTTCACCGGCGGAAATCCTGAGATTGAAGTCTTCCAGAACGGGTTGACGATCCTCCTGATATGCGAAGGAGACCTGATCAAAACTGATTTCTCCGGTGTCGACGGTCAAGTCGACCGCATCGCGTTTGTCCGTTATTTCCGGTCTGCTCGTCATGATCGGCATGGCATCCTTGATGGTGCCAAGCGTGCTTGTGACTGACTGACCGACGCCGATAAAACTCGAAGACGCAGCCGAGAGCGAACGCGTGACGGTCAGCCCGGCGACGAAATCTCCAATCGAAACCCAACCGCCGCTCATACCCCAAAAACCGATGGCGACAACCGCCAGCACCATCAGCACATTGAGAAAATGGACGCTGCTGTCGGTCAAAATGTATGAACGATTTTCGTTGTGGCGTGTATCTATGGTTTCACCGATCACCTTCCGGATAGCGCCGGCTTCAGAATCTTCAGCCGCAAAGAGCTTCACCATGGCGATGTTGGAGTAAACGTCCGTCATGGCCCCGGTCGCGCGCGAGTTGGCCGCCGCCACTTTCGCGGAGCGCTGCAAATAGGCTGGAATCGCGGCCCAGGCGACCACAATATTGGCACCAATCCAGATCAACACAGGGATTGCCAGTGGCCAGGCGAGAGCCAAAAGCAGAAGGAACGAGCCGCCGAACTGGATAACAAGGTACGGAATGGTTTCGATAGCCAACATCATCTGCCGATGAACGGACATTGTGACCTGAGCAATCCGCGAAGCAACCTGACCGGCAAAGGTATCTTCAAAAAATGCGAGATCCTGCGCTTCCACTGCCTTGTGGGCCTGCCAGCGCATGGCAGCCGGAAGCAGTATCCGGACCGTTTGAAAGGCGAAAGTCTGCCGCAGCAGAAACACGACCGGATCCACCAGAACAAACAGAACGAAAATGACCGTTAGAAACCAGACATGAGTTTGCAGGAACGCTTGAGGCCCCTGCCCGGTCACCCCATCCACGACATAGGCAATCGCCCAAATTCCAGCCAGACCCAGCGCAGATGAAATCATGGCCAGAACCGACACGACGACAAGCTGCCACCGGAACATCTTGGCAAAATGCCAGACGAGAAAGAGCGGCCCTTTGTCCGGCAAAGGGGTGATAGGAAGCTCCAACGGCTTGAAATGCGTCTCGAATGGCTGGAAATACCGATCGATCAACCGCGCCAGGACGGGTTTCATGAACGACACTGCCTGACCTCCTTGCTGTATGCTGGGGCTTGATGGTTTTGACGGTCACGCGAGACCGGATCTGCGGGGAATGCTTCCAAGTTCAACAGCAGGAAGCGACGTCAGGCACGTGCCTCGATGCGGTAGACGCACCGCCTGTCGCCTGAGAGTTGGTGTTCAAGGCGCTCGACGTCAACATCGGGACCAAGCACATCCTGAAACAGTTTGAGCTCCGATCGGCAAAACCCCTGGCAGGCAGTCGCAGCAGCACAGATCGAGCAGTGGTTCTCGATCAGCAAAAAACCGTCGCCCTCCTGGGCAACATCTGCCATGTAACCTTCCTGCGTACGCAGTTCGGCCAGAACATCCACTTTTTCAGACAAGCTGGATGCTTCGCTCAAGGCTTCCAGATAGGCAATTCGGCTTTGCTCCTCGCGATGAGAGATCAATTTCTCCAGCCCTGCCGCGCCATATAGGTCAGTTAGACCGTTCAACAGCCCCAGCACCAGATTGGAATGATTGTCAGGAAACTGCTGATGCCCCTGAGGCGTCAGGTCCCACACCCGTTTCGGGCGCCCGACTGACCCCTTCAGGTCCTCAAAGGCCACCAGACCATCCTGCAACAACCCGTCAAGGTGCTGTCGTACGGCAACTGATGTCACACTAAGCCCTTCGGCAAGATCTGCCGCTGTTTTGGGACCGGAGGACTTCAGAGCGTTCAGGAGCCGTGTTCTGGTTCTATCTGCCATGGCCGGATATATAGCGCATTTCAACGATAAAAAAATAGTTCGCTTTTCTTATTAGCGACGATCTATCTATCGGCAATCCTTAGTTGGCCTTCATCGCAGACAGGAGCCGAAGAACCTGCAAAGATGTGCCTGTGAACGTTGCGAAGGTCACGAGGTTCAAAGCCAGACGCGATGAAAACACCAAAGAAAGCAACCCGAATTCTCAGGTGACACACTTAAAAGTTGCTTTTCCAATGATCGCACCGTATTAACGCTTCGTCATCCATGTGATCTTTTGGCGCAAATTGTCAAACGCGTTAAGTAACGTGCTATTACATCTATAACTTTTCTTTCATCTTCTATCCGATAGAAATAAAGCATGGCAGAGGAGAAGATGAACAAATTTTCGGCTTTCATAAGATGGATGATGATCGATCCTCGCCATCCGGATATTGCTCAGGCTCAATACAATGAGCTGAAGTCGCAAATTCCTTCCCTTTATGCCTTGCTGATGGTCAATGCGATTGCGGTTTCCTACACGCATTACGACGTTGCACCCTTTTATCTAACCGTCGGCGTCCTTGTGCCGATGCTGATCTTCACCTCGATCAGAATGGTGACCTGGCTGCGTGCGCGCCGCGTGGTTCTGGGTCCGGACGAGGCCATCAAGAAGATGCGCCAAACGGTCATTTTGGGCAGCCTCGTGGCAGTCATCTATATCGCCTGGTCTTTAAGCCTGGACGGATATGGCGGTCCTGCCGAAAGAGGACATATTGCGCTATTCATCGCCATCACGGTCATCGGTTGCATTTTCTGCCTCATGAACCTGCCGCAGGCAGCGCTCATGGTAATGATTATCGTGACTGTTCCATATCTCTTTCACTACATCCGCCAGGAACAGGACGTCTACATCGCGATCGCGATGAACATCTTTCTCGTCTGCCTTGTCGTCATTCAGGTTCTGCTCAGCGGTTACAAGGGATTTTGCAAACTCGTTCGTTCCCAGGCGGCTCTGGCTGCCAAGCAAAAGGAAACAGAACGGCTGAGCGCTGAAAACGCTCAACTCGCGCAGACCGATGCCCTGACCGGCCTTCCCAACCGCCGCTATTTCTTCAACAGGCTCGAAAACCTGATTTCGGAAGTGGATGGAACCGACGCGGTATTTGCCGTCGGAGTTGTTGACCTGGACCGCTTCAAGCCCATCAACGACACATATGGTCACAAGCTTGGCGACCAGCTTCTCACCGAAGTTGGAAACCGGCTGAAAAGCCTCGGTATGTCGCAGCTGGATATTTGCCGGCTGGGTGGTGATGAGTTCGGTTTTCTGTACCGTGGCGATCTCGAAGACGCCGCACAGACCGGTCAAACCATCTGCGAGCAGATCAGCGAACCCTATCGCATCGGTGACCTGCAACTGACGGTCGGGGCTTCCTGCGGGATAGCGTATTATCCGGAAGCCGGCACAAGTGCGCATGTTCTCTTCGACCGTTCGGACTATGCGCTTTATAATTCCAAAACAACCTCGCGCGGCCGAACGACCGTCTATTCAGCCGAGCATGAGGCACGCATCCGTTCTGAGCGCGCGATAGAAAACGCGTTGCAAAACGCGGATCTGGCGAAAGAATTTGAAATCTACTTCCAGCCGGTCATTTCTCTGCCTGAACGCGAAGTTGTTGGCTTCGAGGCGCTTGCACGCTGGGACAGTCCGGTTTTGAACCGAGTTCCACCCGATCGTTTTATTCCGATAGCCGAGCGCACCGGAATGATCCATCGCTTGACCGTTCACCTCTTCGAGCGGGCCGTCGAGCAGATCAATGGCTTGCCGGGTTCGCTCAGTCTTTCCTTCAACCTGTCTGCGCACGACGTTACCTCGGCAGAGACGGTCGCCGCGCTTCTGGACATCATTCGCCTGAAGAAAATTGACCCGCGCAGGATCATGTTCGAAATCACCGAGACTTCGGTCATCGGGAGTTATGAAGCTGCCGAGACTTGCCTCAAGACGCTGCGCGCCGCAGGGGTAAAGCTGGCCCTGGACGATTTCGGAACCGGTTATTCCAGTCTAGGATATCTTCACAGACTGCCCATAGACTGCGTCAAGATCGATCGCAGTTTCGTTTCAGGCATCGCGGACCCTGTCGCCATCGGTGTCGTCAACTCGATCGTCAACCTGTGCCGCTCCATGCAGATCTTGTGTGTCGTCGAGGGCGTTGAAAAACCCGACCAACTTGAGGTCCTGGAAGCCCTGCAGTGCCATCTGGTTCAGGGATTCCTATTCGGCCGGCCGCAACCTTACGAAACCGTAGCAGCCAGTGCCCTAGAAGCCGGGACGGTCGATGGCCTCTCACTGTCGAATGGCTCCATCAACGGAATAGTTCTCCAATCGAACGGTTGACCGGTTTTGTTACTGATGTTGATCCTCCCGCCGTGCTACCAGAAGTCATGACTGGCGGCACGAAACGACAAAAGGACATGCGCAAGGCTCTGCGGCTGTTGCTACCGCACATCCCAATGCGCGACGCCGAAGCCATCCTCGCAGCATCTCTGGCAGGGCATCTCAGGCATCTGCCTCCGTCCCTCGCGCTATGGCAGGCGACAACGAGCTATGTGCGGCATGAACTGACAGACTACGATACGCTTCTAGACGATGGCTACGACAGGGATGCCGCCAGGTTCTTTGTCGTCGACGACATGAACACGGTACTGGAGGGCTGGGGCTGTAAAAACCGTGTCTCGGCAGAAGACGACGTTATCTCCTGAAGACACAGCTCCTGTTGCGACTGTCGCTCCTGGAGGTGAAACGCCCTAGGGACGCCGCGCGACCAGGTCGATTTCAACCAGCGCATCAACAGCCAGGCCCGAAACGCCGACGCAGGTGCGCCCCGGTAGTTTTCCTTCGTTGAAGAATTTCTTGTAGGTCTCGTTCATGGCCTGATAGTCGCGTTTGAACTCGGTCAGATAGACCCTCATGAAGGTAACGTTTTCCAACCCGAGACCGAGCCCTGTCAAAACAAGTTTCAGATTTTCCATCACGCGCTCGGTTTGCGCCTCGATACCGTCAGGCAACGGAGCATCCGGATCGTCAGGCGCGGTCGGCATCTGGCCAGTGACGAAGATCCAGCCGTCGATCTCAACAGCATGAGAAAACGGGGCGACCGGCTCCGGGGCCTGATCAATCATGTGATGGATGGGCAGCATCTGTTTCTCCGCGTCGATGGAACTCACGACCCAGAGTATCGATTCAGGAGCGCCGGTAAATCCATTGCTCGGGAATATGCGCCACGACCTCTTCACCCGGACGAGCAATGCCGGGTTTTTCGACATAGCCGACCAGACCACGCAATCCACGGGCTTTTTGTGCAAAGAGAAGATCGAGCCCTTCCCGATCGGGGTAGTTTTGCGCAATCGCGGCCCCTGCAAAGCGACATGGCAGATTGTCACCGTCGACGCGGATCACAAGGCCACTTTCGAAAACCAGCCGCGTGCGCGCTGGTATTCTGGTCAAGGCAGGAATTTGGGAGAGAAGAAAATTGGCCCCGACCCACTCAGGTTTCACCTCCTCGATCTGCAATTGTGCTGCAATCTCGGTGAGCTCCTCGCTCGACAGAAGCGATACCTGCCGTTCGTTGCACATTTCGGTGCCTCGAGGATACCAAGGCTCACGTCCACCCGACAGTCTTGTAAAACCTGCGTGTCTGTCCCCGGGGATACCTTCGAATGTCAGCTCCAGGCAATCAACAGGGTCCGTCCGAAAGTCGTCCTTGCCGGACGTTCCGAAAACGCCTTCGATGCGCCCTGAGATTCTGAATTTGGGCGTGGTCTCGAAGGTGTTGGGTAGGAGCGAAAGCTGGTCAATCATGAGAGCCTCCTGATGGCGATTTGGGCCAATCTAGGCGCGGAGGTCTCCCTGAACCAGCAAATCTAATTGATGGATTGATCAAGAATGCCGATTGATGTGTCTGTGCCAAAGGCCAGTTGCACGCCGGTACCATACGAGACGCCCTCCGCGCCTTGAGGCACGGAGGGCAGTCATTCAACAACTGCAGCTTCACCTATTGCAGCTTCACAGTGCAAACCATTTGAGTGTGCTGTGAATTGATCCAGCAATTCGGCGGCAGCGGTCCTGTCGGGATCGGATAGTAGTAGTAGGCAGGCTGCTTGTTGGCATTTGCGATCGCAGCTCCTGTTGCTACACCAGCCGCATAGGCACCTGGATGATAATAAGGTCCGTACGGCGGGTAATACGGGTGATAGGGCGGGTAGTAGGGATGATAGGGATGGTGCCAGGCGCGGCATCGCGGGTCCTGGGGCGAGTGGTAGCAATAGGGTCCATAGGGTTCAAAGCCTACGCTTCCTGGCGCGGCTGCGGTTGTGCCATGGCGCTGCGCGTGATGGGGTCTTGAACTGCGGTCAATGAACAAGGCAACACCCTCGGCACTTTCCGGAAGCTCGCCGCGCAACACCGTGACACCATAAACCATGGATGAGCCTTCGGTTTTAGCCGATGTCAGCTCGACAAGTGCCGGTGCCTTGTCCGTCTTGCTCAGGATACTGACCACCGCGTTTGGCGGGTCACCTTCGAAGCCATCAGCAGATGTCCAGAAATCCGCAAACTGTGCGTTGGTAATCTGACCGCCTACGCGATAGGGACGGTCGCTGAAATAAAGCACACCCGTGTTGGCATTCGACAGGGTCAATGTGCTGCCGTCAAACGTCATATCGCCGGCCTGCTGCACAAAATCATATGTCGGCGGCGGTGTCGGATCCGCATTAACTGGTTGGGCGTCCTGGGCCATTGCCTGGCCGGACATCATGATGCCGGTAAGACCGGCTGCAATCATCAAATCACGCGCTGAATGAAGTGTCGTCATTGTCCATACCTCCTCCGGGTATTACCCGATCTTCAGCTTTTTACACGGGTGGCGAATTTCGATTGTGATATGGAACACACTGTGCCGCGCCAAATGCAGCTGGATGAAGGCGGCAGGGTGAAATCTTGGTAACGTTGCCCCTCCCGCATCCACCGATGCCAACCTTCTCGTTTCAACGGACCGCCGGTGCCATTGAAGTCTCAAATGCCAACGACCATAGACTGTCTTCTTTCAAGGCGTTGAGACAATAGATCACCTTGCGGGCGTGATAGAGCATCGCAACCCAATCGGTGATCAGATCAGTGTCTGTGCCTGCAAGATCTGGCAAAACCGCTAACCAGTCGTCGGCGATCTCAGATCCATGTTCAGCCAGAATCTCATCAAACACACTCAAAATGCGGGTATTGAGCCTGTCCGCAAGCTGTTGAAGATCGACCACGTCCGGACTTGCGGACAATTCCTGTTCCACCGCCGTTCGAGCTTGATGGTAGAGAACCACATAGTCGGCCAGAACGATCACAAGAACATCAAGCCTGTTTGCCGCTCCGGAGAAACTCGACCAGGGAGCCTGCTCGGCACGATAGGCGCTCGCGGTGGTCACCAGCTTGCCGGCGGACACGCGCAATGCGGAAAAATCACCCCAGTCGTCCTTCCCCTTGTCCCCATCCGTGCGCAGGTAGGCTTTGCAGGCACTCAGATAGTCAGCGGCAAGCGCACGAATCCCGGTGTCTGACCGTTTTGGAAAGAGGACAAAGGCAATGCCCAACCCGATACCCGCCCCAATGAGCGTGTCATAGAGCCGTGACCAGAGCTCCAAAATGGGCAAGTCTTCAAGCGTCTGAAGCCCCATGACCACCAGAAAGCTGATGATGCCGGACGCAAGCGCATAGTTGCGTTCCATGAAGACGATGACGACGGGAATCGAGACCACCACCAGGCCTATTCGGATCTCCGGCACCGAAGAAAGCAGAGGATCAACGGCCATTGCGACAACAACACCGGCTGCCGTACCAAGACTTCGCTGAATGGTGCGCTGAACCGTTGTGCCAAGCGTATTGCTCAGAACGATGACAATTGTCAGTGTCACCCAATAGGCGTGACTCAGCTGAAAATAGACGCCGAGGCCATATCCTATTGCAGCAGCAACCCCTGCCTGGAGCGCGAGTTGCCAGGAAAGACGGATCCACCAGGCCACATTGCTGCTTTCCGCTGTTGTGGGTGAAATTTTGGGGACAGGATTGCCCCTTCGCGACAGCACGCTCAATCTCCTGAACGCCTGAGCAATTCTCAGGATCTGGAACTGATCACTCACCGGAAGGCTCTTATCCGGCACCTCCCAGCCTTTTCTCAACTCTTCCGGCTTCGGCTCGCGACCGGATTGGAGTGCTGCCACGAGCGCATCGACCGAGCTTTTGAAAGCTGGAGCGAAGATAAGCCGGTCTTTGCCAGGTTTCGACATGTGGGCCAATGCATCCCGAACCACCTCCAAAGCAAGCTCTATCATGGTAGCATTTTCCGGCGAGATGCCTTGCACGGAAGGCTTTGCGCCCAGAAGCTGCGTACTTAGTCGCAGTTCCCCGCGCAAAGCCGCCAGATCCGCCATAGCAGCAGCGGCACTCTGGCGATCTTCCAGCGAACCGGCGGCTGCAAGATTTAGAAATCCGGCCATTGCCTCCCTGTTCGCCGTTTCCACGCTAAGATAGGTCTTTTCAGTTGAAGGTCGCCACACGCCTACGCGGATGATCAAAGCGACAACTGCTCCGAGGATCGCCATTGCCGGCATCCAGATGCCGGGAGACGTCGGCAAGCTGCCCATGATTACGAACAACCAGCAAATCGCCATCATCCGACCGGCGCGTTGCCAAAATCCACCGATTCCGTCCAGTGCGAAACCAAGCGAGATCACGGCCACCCAGACCAGTTGCAACACCAGTGAGACTGATGCTCCAGCCAGTGTCCCGACGACACCGCCAATACTGAAGAGAAGGACCAAGACACCCGCCATCGCGGTCAACGACGCAATTTCCTGACGCTTCGTCGCAACTGGTGTGAAGATCAGGCAATGAGCGCCTGCAGCCGCCGCAAGCACAGCCAGTTTGAAGCCAGAGACATTTTCAACATAGCCTCCAGCCATGTGCCCCAATGTGGCTGCCACGAGAACGGTCAGCATCAAATGCACACCGCGCACAAGTCTGAGTGCGCCAGGATCATAGGTCAGCAAACGGGACGGCGCGTGAAACAGCTTTTGAAGCATTGGTCTAACGTGAACTGCCGGTGTCAAATCATTGGTTTTCTTATCAAGACCCTTCACTCAATCGGGGCTCGGCAACTGGATGTCCCAGAATGCAGCCGAATATCGGCTGCGACAAAAGAAAAGATACAACTTTTCTCATGCGGTTGATCGCAAGATCCCTATTCACTTCCGCTATGGGACACATCGGTTACCGGATGTCGCGAAACCAGAGCAAAATGGGACAGACAGTTTGTTACACTTTTTGGCGGCGAGCGATGTTGCTGACATTGCCTGGCGACTTTAGCCTATCGAGACTTTCGGCTTTCAGGAGGCACGGCATGATCCGCACATTCTCAATTGCAGCGACCGCAGTGTTGATCCTTTCGGGCATGCAAACGGCCAGCGCCGCTCCTCCTGATCTGAAAACGCCGGCCCCCGTCATCTTTCTGGCCGACAATCTGGATGAAAACCAGAACCTCGGCTTCTGTATAGACACGGTCGGACGCGGCTTATCGGATCGCCTTCACGCCCATTCCTGCAAACCGCAAGGGGGAGATGTACAGTTCCTTTTCCTGGCGGCCACCGGGCAGATCAAGTCCGCCACATTCGAGAACCTTTGTGCCGAACTGCTCGCCTCGGCGAAGGATGGCGTAACGCTTGGGCTCCTGCCCTGCAGCGACAGCCCATTGCAGGCGTTCACTTACGATCCGGCCAAGCAGGAATTCCAACCTCAAGACACAAGCGGTCTTTGCCTGGCAAGCCCGGGAGAGACACGCAGCGCAGGACCGTTCGTTTCACGCGACCTTGCACTTGCCAATTGCGCCTCAACGCCTGCAGCTCAAAAGCAATGGGTCATTCGGGAATAACCGACTTCACAAAGGTCCCGGCTCGGGACCATTCACTCGAGTGATGCTCGAAATGTTCCGCACTGCGCGAATGCCGGAAAAGGCAAACAGGATGTGCAACAAAGTCTTCGAATACGGCTGAGAATGTAATGCAAGCCGTTCAAGGTGGAAGCTAAACCCGACTATGCGGATTGGCGGACTCGTTCACCTGATACCGAACAGTGGAACGCTCCACCAAGGTGAATTGATTTTGTTTCTCGAGTGCTTTTATTACTCACAAAACCAGTTGTTACTTATGGCGAGTAAGGTAGTGATGAGTGATGCAGGTTGATTTTTAGATTTCCATCAGCACCCTTCAAGTAGCCAAACGTGTACTCTACTTTAACCTCCTTGCCATCAGGATCAGTGAAGAAGTAATTGCCCATTGCCATGGCTACTTTGTCACCCGTATAGATTCCATTGTTTTCCCAACGTACTTGTGTCCACCCCTTTGTTGCAAAACCACTATCTTCTGTGCCATCAGCGCCAATGAAATATCTGAGTGCTTCGTCAAATGTTTCACGGAATTGGTCTTCAGCTGCCAACGTCGGTTTGAACATGACGTCGGTGTCGCCATAGGCATAAAGTTTCTGAATATGATCGGTTGCGCGGGCTTTATAGTCACCGCCGTTTGCATACAGAGCAGCTATTTCGACGATGCCCTTACCCCAGCGTTCTTGGGCATCGATTACGGCTTGCTCTGAAATTCCTCCACCAAGAGCTGCGCCGGAAAACATCAACGAAAGCCCGACGCCTGCCACGATAGTTTTTTTGATAGACATTGTGTTTCCTTGAACCAATTTGACATTCGATTTCGTATTGCAGCCCCGCCCGCGAGGGAACTTCCATAATGCAGCCTATGCATGCTTCCAACTGTTATGCAATCATTGCGTTCAAAAGAAGATTGGCACCGTTTCTGTCAATTGTTCAACTTTTTCCGTGATTTTGGCGAGGTGCTGTCGACACTCCTTTCTGACCCTGCTGTAGAAACGAGGTCAGAACCTACGCTGAACATGCAGGCTCAAATACCGCCGGTGACAGCGACTTTGGCCGACTGCACGGAAGAAATTGTGATCGCTCAGCAGGCAATTCAATGCACTGGCAGAGTCGCAAGCACTACGGATGCAAAGTGTCCAACCTGTCGGGAAGAAGTGGCGTGGCGATGACCTGACACCCACAGTGACCGCCCACATCAAAACTCTGCCCCCCAAAACCCGAATGCAAGCAGGGGCAAAAACAAACCCGCGAAAATTCGCGGGTTTGTCAGCAATCTGAGGCGTTCCAATGGAACGCTTTTTTCCGCTACAACCGCTTTGCGGGTCAGCGCGTCAACGGCTTGTACTTGATCCGGCGCGGGTCGGCAGCATGGGCACCAAGTCGCCGCACCTTGTCCTTTTCGTAGTCTTCGAAGTTTCCTTCAAACCATTCCACATGGCTGTCGCCTTCAAATGCCAGCATGTGCGTCGCCAGGCGGTCGAGGAACATACGATCGTGCGAAATGACCACGGCGCAACCGGCGTAATTTTCCAGCGCATCCTCAAGAGCGGCAAGCGTCTCGGTGTCGAGGTCGTTGGTCGGCTCATCGAGCAAGAGCACGTTGGCGCCCTTTTTCAGGACCTTGGCAAGATGCACGCGGTTGCGCTGCCCACCGGAAAGGTCGCCCACCTTGGCCTGTTGTGCCGGGCCCTTGAAGTTGAAGGACGAGCAATAGGCGCGGGAGTTGATTTCCTTGTCGTCAAGATAAATCACCTCAGCGCCGCCGGAAATTTCTTCCCAGACCGTCTTGTTGGGGTCCAAAGCATCACGGGACTGATCGACGTACCCGAGCTGGACACTGTCACCGATGGTAACGTTGCCATTGTCAGGCTTTTCCTGGCCGGTCAGCATCTTGAACAAAGTGGATTTACCAGCGCCGTTCGGGCCGATAACGCCGACAATGCCGCCGCGTGGCAGCTTGAAGGTCAGATCATCGATCAGGAGACGGTCTTCGAAGCCCTTTGAGACGCCATCGACTTCGATGACGTTAGCACCCAGACGCTCACCGACCGGAATAAGGATCTGCTCAATGGTCGGCTGACGCTCTTCCTGCATGGCAACCAGGTCCTGATAGGCCCGGATACGGGCTTTCGATTTGGTCTGGCGTCCCTTCGGGCTCATGCCCATCCATTCGCGCTCGCGAGAGATGGCCTTGGAGCGAGCCATGTTCTCGCGGCCTTCCTGCTCCATGCGCTTGGTCTTCTTTTCCAGATAGACCGAATAGTTGCCCTCGTAAGGGATGCCCTGTCCACGGTCGAGCTCCAGGATCCAGCCGGTAACATTGTCCAGGAAGTAGCGATCGTGGGTGATGATCAGAACAGAACCCTTGAATTCGCGCAGGTGCCGCTCAAGCCAATGGACGGTTTCAGCGTCCAGGTGGTTGGTTGGCTCGTCGAGCAGCAGAAGGTCCGGCTCAGACAAAAGCAACTTGCAAAGCGCGACGCGGCGGCGCTCACCGCCCGAGAGCTTGTCGACAGCGCTGTCGGATGGCGGGCAGCGCAGAGCCTCCATCGCCATTTCCACCTGGCTTTCCAGGTTCCAGAGGTCCTGCGCGTCAATCTCGTCCTGAAGCTGAGCACCCTCGTCCGCGGTTTCGTCGGAGTAGTTCATCATCAGTTCATTGTAGCGGTCGAGTTTCGCCTGCTTGTGGGCAACGCCTTCCATGACGTTTTCCATCACGGTCTTGGTTTCGTCCAGCTTGGGCTCCTGCGGCAAGTAACCGACTTTCGCACCCTCCGCCGCCCAGGCCTCACCGGTATATTCCTTGTCGAGACCGGCCATGATCTTCAAAAGCGTCGACTTACCTGCCCCATTCGGCCCGAGGATGCCGATCTTGGCGTCCGGGTAGAAGGAGAGGTTGATGTTGTCGAGAACTTTCTTGTCGTTGTAGGCCTTTGAGAGGCCGTGCATGTGATAGATGAACTGGCGCGCCATGGGGCTCCGCTTCTCCACTTTCGAAAACTGACGGGAATCTTTGGAATTCTGCCGGGTCTTTTAGGGGAGTTTTGACCGTGGGGCAATGGGGCCCGTTATGTTTCAGGCTAATCAACTAGGTTTCAGCAAAAGTTCACAATGCCAAAAGATTAATGTTAAAGATCGGAGGCTTCTAGTATTTTGCGTAGAGTAGCGTTTGTTACATTTAACGCTCTTGCGATTTTATTTTTGCTTAAGCCAGTTTCCAATAGTCTTCTAGCCTCCCGAACTCGTTCTGGTGTTACTTTCGTCGGTGCATCAATTCGCTTTTTTGTCGACTTAGCAAAATCAACGAGCACTTCTGCTTCAGGGTTCGAATCTGTGTCGATTAAATAGTTTTCTAGCCAAAGCGACCATCTTCTAAGCGCACTTCCTCGGCGTTTCTTGGTTCCGTCATTGTTCCAGTTCCTGCCAAGCTTGAGCGCAACAGCGTCAGCGATATCCAAAGGCGAAGCTTTGGAGTTAGTCAACAACACAGCTCTTGTAACTTTCATGCTTGGCGCAGTGCTCGCGGCGTGACGTACCGCTCGAGCAACGTCCTTATAAGCATCAATTGCGGAAACTCCTCCACCTTTAACTCTGTGGACAAGCCCAAGTGACGAAAGGTCGCGAACTGTATTGTCCCCGAACTCAAATTTAAGGTATTCAACTCCCAATGTACCAGTTGTCGTCAAAAGTTGCAGTGCTTTGATCGCATCCAATGGTGATCCACGCGGAAGAAAATCACTTTTGACATTGTTTTTAAGCTGTTCAGTATCCGATGCCACGGGGTTAGGTATTAGATGCCTTGCCACACCTAAGGCAACGAGCGTGCTCTCTTCTTGTCCATCCTCTGCATCCAAAAATGCCTGGATCGATTGTATAGGAAGGCTAATGTTTGCGCGCCCTTCAGAAGGTGCCGATAAAGCAACTTCTGATTCAGGTCTTACGATTATTGCTGCTGTTGCAAGAGTTGCCTGCAAACTTTCATCGCTTTTTTGCAACCCTAAAAAAGCGAGATGTTTCAATAGTATAGTAAAAAGCTCTTGTTTTCTATAATTGGCTGATGTGAATAGTTTTTCAATTGCAAAACCGACAGATCCCTTACCTTTTTCATAACGTGTTTTGGAAAACGTGAGCCAGTCTTCTCGGACCCGAATTCGCGCAACTACACCTGTAGCATCCTGTGTTGTCTTTGGTATGGCTCGCCAAAGTGTAACCTCAGGGAGCTCGACGCCATCTAAGTCTTGACCACCTTCAAAAACTCTCACGGTACGATCAGAAATGAGATCCCAACTGGTGCGTATCCTGTTGGTTTCAAAAATCTGCTTTGAAATCGTTTGAGTATCTCTGCCCGCTTGAACTCCACCTGATATGTCGAAGTTCACTTTGTTAAGTGTACCCTCGCCGCTTGCCTTGAGGTTCTGCTGGTTTTTTCGAGACTGCGATCTTTCTAGTAAGGTTTTTTGAGAGACCTCTGAAATCTGCGTATTTGGAACATCTAGCACCAAGAGATCACTATGAATTCCATCTAACACGACCTCTGCTTTTTGCAATGAAATCATAGTACTAAGTTCAACTTCTCCAGCGGTTAGATATACTCTTTCGGCTCCAAAAAACGCTGATACTTGAACATCGTATCCTTCGTTGAAGTAGTTATTCGGAGTTCGCAGACGCACAGAAGCAACATGCTCATCTAAGAATTTTGGAACGAGATACTCGTCATCGCGTACAAGTACCAACTCACTGTGCTCTTCGTCGTTGGATGAAAATTTCTCACTCATTTGATCACAATTGTCCAATTGTTCATATTGGGAATTATCCACCTTCGTGGCAATCACTCAATCGTATTTTCGCAGCAAGATTGTTGAGTTGATGGCCTAAACCCATGGCATCTGACTTTAAGCATCAACCTCACTTTGAATTTCCGTAACGAAATAGTACTGAAGCCCATCATTCAGGGTTTTCAATTACAACTTCTTCGCACTAGTCTTCCGACGAAATTTTATTCCTACCCACTCGGACTTGTTTATGACCATCGACATACTTCTTCCCCGTCCAACCTTGCCTATTGTCGAGGAGCAACTGGATGCGGCGTTTACGGTACATCGGTCCTATAAGGCCGAAGATCCCGACGCCATGCTGCGTGAAGTGGGCAACAAGATCCGAGGCGTTGCCATGGCGTTTGGTGCAGTTGACGCACAGTTGCTGGCCAAGATCCCGAATGTGGAAATCGTCTCCAGTCTTGGAGTGGGCTACGATCACATCAACATTCCCGACTGCAAGGCAGCGAATGTAATGGTGACCCACACCCCGGACGTGTTGTCCGACGAGGTTGCCGATACGGCCATCGGATTAATGATCATGACAATCCGGGAACTCGGTCAGGCCGAACAGTGGCTGCGGCAGGGAAACTGGCTTTCAAAGGGCCCCTACCCTCTGACCCAGGCCACACTGCGCGGACGCACACTCGGAGTATTCGGATTGGGCCGCATCGGCAAGGAAATCGCCAAGCGGGCGGAAGCCTTTGGCATGTCGATCCGCTACCACGGCCGGAACCCGCAAAAAGACGTTGCCTATCCCTATGACGACAGTCTGGAAGGTCTGGCCGAGGCTTGCGATACGCTGATGGTGGTCGCCCCGGGGGGTGCTGCCACCGAACATGCGGTCAATGCGAAGGTGCTGGACAAACTCGGCCCTGATGGCATCGTCCTCAATATTGGCCGGGGAAGTGTTATTGATGAAACTGCTTTGATCGAGGCTCTTGAAACCGGCACGATTTACGGGGCTGGACTTGATGTCTTCGAAAAAGAACCGCAAGTGCCTGAAGCCTTGTTGAGGTTGCCGCGCGTCACCGTGCTGCCTCATGTGGGTTCGGCGTCACAAGCAACCCGCAACGCAATGGGCCAGCTTGTCGTCGACAACCTGACCAGCTGGTTCAAGTCAGGCCGGGCGGTTACTCCCGTTCCGGAAATGACCTAGAAACACAACCAACCTTTTTCAGTCAGCGCCACCAGGCCCGGGTTCAACCGGGCACCGGAAGGGTGTGAAAGTGCTGCCCATGTTTGCACTCACGCTCATCATGATTATCAGATCGGCGAACGCAAAATCTGCTTCCGTCTTCGGGCAGACAGGCTTGTTGGAAAGACAGCCCGCCTCAATGAAGGCGTTGCTGTCTTTCAGGAATTCAGGCGTCAAATTCGGTTCACCAACCATGTCCAAGGCCCGCGTCGACATCTCCTGATAATGAGCACAGTTCCGCTGCCGCCGTTCATCCCGGCTTTCCGCCAGCGCATTCGTGGCAACACCTGTTCCCAGGCAAGCGACCCCACAAAACACCGAAATTGCTGACAAGAACCTGATCACGACTTGAACTCCAAGCGACGCCGGGAACATGAGCTTTGGCCTCCGAATGCCTTACGGTTTCAGGGCTGAAGCAATCGCGCGGCCGATATCGGCTATTGCCTGGTTGCGTGCCTTGAAAGAGGCCTGCGTTTCGGTGATATAGACCGCGACAACGACGGGAGCCCGACCTTCCGGCCAGATGACGGCGATGTTGCTGCGCGATCCGTTCCCTCCTGCCCCGGTCTTGTCAGCCACCTTCCAACCTGCCGGCAATCCAGCTCTCAGCGTTGAGTTCCCAACGCGATTATCTTCCAACCAGCTTTGCAGCAGTTTTTTCGCGTCAGCGCTCAGAGCGTTTCCCAAAACCAGCTTTTGCAAAGTGGCGGCGGCCGCTGCGGGCGTCGTCGTATCCCGTTCATCTCCAGGCTGGCCATAATTCATCTCAGGCTCACGCCTGTCGAGACGTGTGACCGTGTCTCCGATCCCGCGCAAGTAGCGGTTCAGTGCGTCAGGTCCACCGATATCGTCCAGAACAAGATTGGCTGCTGTATTGTCGCTTTTCGTCACGGTCGCCTCGCAGAGTTCCAGGAGGGTCATACCATCGGTTCCAACCTTGGTTTCCGTGACTGGAGAATAGGACACGAGATCCGCCCCTCGGATCTCAACACGCCGGGTGGGATCCGTTTCTCCAGCTTCGCCCTGATGCAACAACGCAGCGCACAGAAAAGTCTTGAAGGTGCTGTTGAGTGGAAAACGCTCCTGTGCACGATGTGTCCAGTTTTCTCCGGTCTGCCTGTCAACAACGACAACGCCAATGCGTGCCGAAAGACGCGCCTGCGCATCCTTTACAGCTCTCTCGATCGGCGCAGGGTCGAATTCGGCTGCGAATGCCGCCTGCTGGTGACCGGTCACCCCAACGGCAACAAGAGACAATCCAAAGGCGGCGCGGCGAATAAGATGGTTCATCGTTAAATCTCTAAGATTTCGGGTTGTGTTCAGGACCGTCGATGCGCGCCCCAAAGCACTGCCGGTCCAGCAAGATCTTCACAATGCCTTGGCAATAGACATCAAACAAACGATCATTTATGACGTCTGACATGAGAAAAACTTGGCCATTCGGAGACTGACATCGATATCTCGCAATTGCCGCTCAACGCCCTCAGGGCATTCGAGGCGTCCGCCCGGCTGCAGAGTTTTACAAGAGCGGGACTGGAACTTCGTGTCTCTCAGACTGCCATCAGCCATCAGGTGAAGGCGCTGGAAGAACGGCTGGGCGTTGAACTCTTCGAACGGCTGCCTCGCGGTGTAAACCTGACAGAAGAAGGTCAGGCCCTTGTGCCTGTCCTTAGCGACGCGTTCCGCCGCATGAGCGCAACCCTGAAAAGGTTCGAGGACGGCAACTTTCGCGAAGTCCTGACACTTGGCATCGTGGGAACATTTGCCACCGGCTGGCTGTTGCCGCGTCTCAAAGACTTTTCGGCTGCCAACCCGCAGATCGACCTGCGCCTGCGGACGAACAACAACCGCGCTGACATCCTGGCCGATGGTCTGGATTGTTTCATCCGCTTCGGAGACGGAGCCTGGCACGGCACGAATGCAGTCAAACTGATGTCGGCAGCAATGTCGCCTGTTTGCGCACCAGCAATAGCAACACGGCTAGTTACTCCGGGAGATCTGGCTAACTTTCCGCTGCTGAGGTCCTATCGGATTGATGAATGGGCGCTGTGGTTTCAGGCTGTTTCACTACCTGCGCCCAGGACACGTGGCTGGATGTTCGATTCTTCCCTGACCATGGTTGAGGCTGTCGCACAAAACGCAGGTGTTGGACTTGTCCCGGTCGGCATGTTTCAGTCTGACCTCAAAAGCGGTCGCATCTTTCAGCCTTTCCAGGCAGGCGTCAGTATCGGCAGCTACTGGCTCACCTGGTTGAAGTCGCGAGAGGAGACGGGCGCCATGCAGAAGTTCCGGCATTGGCTGGAAACCGAAACGAAGTCTGAAAACAGCCTGGACTAGGCTTTCCGGCCGATGACCATTTCCCGTTTGCCTGCAAAACCGCTTTTCTTTTCAATGAGAAATCCTGCGGCCACCAGGTTGCGCCGAACCCAGCCCGCAGCCGTATAGGTGGCCAACGTCCCTTCAGGAGCAGTCAGGTCCGCCGCTGACCTCAATAGACCCGCATCCCAAAGTTCCGGATTGCGCGCCGGGCTGAAGCCATCAAGAAACCAGGCATCGACAAGTGGAATGACAATACTGCTCGTATCGACGGCCTGAGTTTCAGGCTTCAGGTCCTTGATCAACTCCCGAGCATCGCCCACGCCCAGAACCAGGTTTGCACCGGCGACATTGACCTGCATCCACCCGGTCCGCGGCTGCCACTTTTCAACAAGTTCACCTGCCAGGTCGGAAAGCTCCGGAAACGCATTGAGCGCCTTTGCAAGCTGGTCGGTGGTCATCGGAAAGAGTTCAAAAGACACGAAGGTCAGTTCCGGCGGATTTTCAACGGCCCGCGAGGCAGCAAGCGCTGTCAGAAAATTCAGGCCCGTGCCGAAACCGAATTCGGCAATTGTAAATGTCTTTGTCGTTTCAAAACGGGCAGGAAGTTGGTTTCCGGCAAGAAAAACGTGACGCGTTTCAGCCAAGCCGCCTGCCTTTGAGAAATAGGTATCTTCAAATCCCATCGCTTTCGGGACATCTCCTTCCAGCCATTGCAGTTCAGGTGGATTTGTCGACATATCACTTCACATCAATCGGTTGTCGTCAGCGACAGGCTTCACATTTGCCGCAATTGCCATTGCCTGACGCTTCTCATATGAGAGCCGGAGGGCTCAATCAACCAGCAAGGTTTTTCAACATGGCGCACGGCCAAGCCGCCTCATACGACATCGCAATTGCCGGTGCAGGCATTTTCGGCCTGTCAATTGCCTATGCAGCAATCAAGGCTGGCCAGAAGGTGATCGTATTCGAAGCAGAAAAGGTTGGCGCAGGTTCAAGCGGCGGGCTGCTTGGCGCTTTGATGCCCCATATGCCGGCACGCTGGAACCCGAAAAAGGAATTTCAGTTCCAGGCGCTTTTGAGCCTGGAAAATCATGTTCGGCAACTCGAAGCCGAAACGGGTCAATCCGTTGGATACAGTCGCTGCGGCCGCATCCTGCCACTCACGACAGAGGACAAGCTTGAGCATCACCTGGAACGCGCTGCAGAAAGCAGGCTCCGCTGGCACCCTGACCAAACCGGTTTCACTTATGCCGTTGAGCCAGCCGGCAGCCGTGCAGACTGGCTATCTGCGGATGCAGCGCCGTTCGGTATTGTTTACGAGACCCTCGCCGCACGCGTTTCACCCCGGCAATATCTTGCAGCCCTCAACGCATTTGTTCAAAAGCACGCAACTCTTGTCGAAGACGCTAAGGTCACAGGCTTCGACGAAGCCTCGGGACGCGTAAAGCTCGCAGACGATCAGTCCGCCTTCCAAACCAGCTGCCTCATCCTTGCCGGAGGCTTTTCGACATTCGAACTTGTCGAGCAGTTGACCGGTGAGCGCGTAGGACGCGGCGAAAAGGGACAGGCCTTGGTCCTGGACGGCGCCGGGCTGGAGGGCTATCCCGCGATCTATTGTGACGGCCTATACGTCGTGCCACATGACAATGGAACGGTTGCGATCGGCAGCACGTCGGACAGGGAATTCACAGACACCCAACCTGCGCCTGGCAGGAGCAGGGAACTCATAGAACGCGCCACTGCCTTTTGCCCGAAACTGACAGGCCGCCAACTGATCAAGGATTGGGCCGGCATTCGGCCCCGATGTCATAAGCGCGATCCATTGATCGGCAAACTTCCCGGCCACGAGAAGCTCTTCATTGCAACTGGTGGTTTCAAGATATCGTTCGGCATCGCCCACCGAATAGCGGATGCTCTCATAGCAGAGATTATCGGCGGATCTGCGCCGCATGAGCTGCCCGAGACCTTCAAACCAGCACACCATTTTGGCATCAACCGGTTGGAGGCTGACAGCTGATCAGAGTTGCCGGAATTAGGTTGAGACACGCTTTGATGAACACAAAGAGGAACACACACCAACAGAAGGTGTTTGTTCTAATCTCAGCAAATTCAATGGAGTGCTAGAGGGCAGCCACAACGGCGTAAAGACCATAAATGGTCGCTGAAATAGAACCCCAAAACAGCAAGTTCTTCGCCAACAAAACGGGCATATTCACAGTCCCACCCCGATGAACCGGCGTTGCAGACCGTTTGCGATCCCCACCCCTGGTGTCACAAACGTCGGACATTGCTGATGCCGTCCTGGCCATACCGGCTACCTTCAAAAATGGTGTTCAGCGGTGCAACTGGATTAGCAGTTCCAACTCCGCATCTCACCGTTTAAAAGGTAAATAGTTAATTACCACTTAAAGTCACTATGGATACATTAATAAAATAGACCATGATGAAATCATGACGCTACACAAAATTATCCCGTATTTTTTAAATTTTCGCCCCGGAATTCAGATATCTCCTCTTTGGCAAAAGGTTCTGTGACCAATATGAGCTTAGAAAGCGTCCGTGCCCACTTTGAAAATGTTGCACCTGAACTGGAGGTTCTTGTCACGGCCGAGAGCAGTGCAACCGTAGATCTTGCAGCTCAGGCGCATGGCGTCGCACCGGGACAGATCGCCAAAACCCTGTCGTTCCAGCTCAAGGACAAAATCTTTCTTGTGGTCACGCGTGGCGATGTCCGGCTAGACAACAAGAAGGCCAAGGCGGCTTTTGGCGGCAAAGTCAAAATGCTTGGTCTTGAGGACGTCGAGCGGCTAACCGGTCATCCCGTTGGTGGCGTCTGCCCTTTCGGACTGGCCGAACCACTACCGGTCTATTGTGATGTGTCGCTGAAGGATTTCGATATCGTCATTCCCGCTGCCGGCGCAACCAACGCGGCCGTCAAGATATCGCCTCAGCGCATGGCGGAGATAACCTCGGCTGAATGGGTCGATGTCTGCCAAACACCATTAAGTCCCTGACGAAATCCGAGCGTCAGATCCGGTAGTAGTCGCGATACCACTCGACAAATCGCCGAACCCCTTCCTGTACTGATGTGACGGGACGATATCCAGTCAATCGCTGAAGCAGATCCGCATTTGCCCAGGTTGCCGGCACGTCGCCTGCTTGCATTGGCATCAGATTGCGCGCCGCCTGCTTGCCGGTCGCATCTTCAATCGCCGCAATGAACTCCGTCAGCTGCACGCTGGTGGAGTTGCCGATATTGACCACCCGCCAGGGCGCAACAGGCGAAAGGCTGTCACCATCCGGTACTTCTTCATCTTCCTCAGGACGAACAGGCACCGCGTCCATTAACAGGCGAATGCCCTCAACGAGGTCTTCCACGTAGGTGAAGTCACGCTTCATGTCCCCATGATTGTAAACGTCGATCGGTCGTTCTTCGAGAATTGCCTTGGTAAATTTGAAAAGTGCCATGTCGGGGCGGCCCCAGGGCCCATAGACCGTGAAGAACCGGAACATGGTCACCGGCAGATGATAAAGATGGGCATAGGAGTGCGCCATCGATTCCGTCGCCTTCTTTGTCGCTGCGTAGAACGAGAGCTGGTGATCCGCCTTGTCGGTTTCCGTATATGGCATTTTCGTATTGGCACCATAGGCCGATGACGTCGACGCCAACAACATGTGCTCAGGCGGATGCGCCCGCGCAGCTTCCAGCAATTCAAACGTTCCGCAAATATTGCTCTCCAAATAGGATCGCGGCGCTTCGATGGAGTATCTGACCCCGGCTTGAGCGGCCAGATGTATGACGAAGTCAGGTGTTTCGGTCTTGAACAGGGTCATGAGCAATTCAGGTGTTTCCACCCGGTCGTTGACCGCTTTGAAATGCTCGTGCTGGAGCAGCATTTGCTGGCGTCGCTCCTTCAACCGCACGTCATAGTAATCGGTCATGGCGTCGAGCCCGATGACCCTGAAACCGTCCGCAAGGAGGCGCGTACACAGGAAATAGCCGATAAAGCCGGCAGATCCGGTTACAAGAACGGTTTTCATACTGCGCTCGAAGCCTTCCATCGATGACTGATTTAAAACGCGTCTTAAAGGGCTTCGTATGACCGGGCAATGACAAAGTCCGTATTCGAACCTGCTTGAGCATTCACCGACCGGGCGTTAAGAAATTGCCATTGCCTTCGTGGCTTCAGTGAAAAGGCTCCAACATTCATGTCCGTTCTTGTCACCGGCGGTGCCGGATACATCGGCAGCCACACGGTACTCAATTTTCTGGATGCGGGTGAAACACCGATCGTCGTCGACAATCTGAGCACCGGGTTCGATTGGCTGGTGCCCGAGGGCGTTCCTTTTTACCAGCTGGACATCGCGGACAAGGATGCTGTCACCGACATTATGCTTGCGCACAAAGTGGATACCGTCATTCACTTTGCGGGATCGATCATACTGCCGGAATCCATTGAAAACCCGCTCAAATACTATCGCAACAATACTGCAAACTCACTCGGGCTGATGGAAGCTGCAGTCGCGGCGAACGTGAAACACTTTGTGTTTTCCTCGACCGCCGCCGTTTATGGTTTGCCGGACAGCGTTCCGGTTGCCGAGACGGCTCCATTGAGACCTCAGGCGCCATATGGCACGTCGAAACTCATGACCGAGCAGATGCTTCTGGATGTCGCAAATGCTCACGATCTTACGATTACTGCGCTGCGTTACTTCAACGTTGCCGGTGCGGACCCGCGCGGACGTGCCGGCCAAGCCACGCACAACGCCACCAATCTCATCAAAGTCGCCTGTGAAGCGGCGACCGGCAAACGGTCATCGATGACTGTATTCGGTCACGACTATGACACCCCCGATGGAACCGCGATCCGTGACTATATCCACGTTTCGGACCTCGCGATGGCGCATCGCCTTGCTGTTGAACGCATGCGTCACGGCGGAGGCAATCTCATTGTCAATTGCGGCTACGGGCGTGGATTTTCAGTATTGGATGTCGTCCGCGCCGTGAAGAAGGCCTCAGGATCGGATTTCGCTGTCGAGCTGGGGGAACGCCGCCCTGGAGACTGCCCTGAAGTGGTCGCCCAAAGCACGCTTGCTCGAACCGAGTTGGACTGGAAACCTGAACTTGACACCATCGACCAGATTGTCGGGGACGCCTATCGCTGGGAAGACAGTCTCACCCGCAGAAATCGGGTCTGACCGTCTTCTCCCCTTCAGACGTTTCCGTACAAGATTTAGATCCCGTCTCCGTGGGTTCCTGCATTGGACAAGAAGCCATGGTCGCGCAGATATTCGATGATGTCCTCGGCGACATCTTCAGGATCACGACCGACGTTTCGAATATGTAGTTCCGGGTTTTCCGGTGCTTCATAAGGACTGTCGATACCTGTGAAGTTCTTGATCTCGCCGCGGTCTGCCTTTGCATAAAGTCCTTTCGGATCTCGCTTGCGGCACTCCTCGATCGGCGTATCGACAAAGACTTCGATGAATTCGTCCTCGCCCATCAGATCGCGCGCCAGCCGGCGTTCTGACCTGAACGGCGAGATAAACGAAACCAGCGTAATCAGGCCAGCGTCCGTAAAGAGCTTGGCGACCTCTCCCACCCGGCGAATGTTCTCCACACGGTCAGCGTCGGTAAAGCCCAGGTCCTTGTTGAGACCATGCCGAACGTTGTCGCCATCGAGCGTATAAGTGTGACGCCCATCGATGTGCAGCTTCTTCTCGACAATCGAGGCAATGGTCGACTTGCCTGACCCGGACAGCCCCGTAAACCAGAGCACTGCGGGTTTTTGGCCGAGTTTTTCCGAGCGCGCGCTTTTGTCGACATCCAGAGCCTGCCAGTGAATGTTGCTGGCACGGCGCAACGCAAACCAGATCAATCCGGCTCCGACGGTCGCATTGGACATGCGGTCGATCAAAATGAATGATCCCGTGGAGCGGTTGGCTTCATAGGGATCGAACGGGACTGCAGAGGAGAGCGCGAAATTGCAAAAGGCGATTTCGTTCAGCTCAAGCGTCTTGCCGGCAATATGTTCGAACGTGTTGACGTTGATCTTGTGTTTGATCTCCGAAACGGTCGCCGTCACTGTTCGTGTGCCAAGCTTCAACAAATAGGGGCGCCCTGGCAACAGTGGTTCATCCGACATCCAGATGACATGCGCCGCAAACTGGTCGGCGACATCTGGCCGGTGCGCGGCTGAGGACAAGAGATCGCCTCTGGAAATGTCAATTTCATCTTCGAGCGTGATCGTGACCGCTTCACCCGCTCGAGCTTCGCTAACTTCGCCACCGGTACCTATAATGCTTTGAACCTTCGATGAAGTCGCCGGGCCTGCCACCACAAGTTCTTCGCCAACGCTTACGCGGCCACTCGCCACTGTGCCGGAATAGCCACGGAAATCGAGGTTGGGCCGGTTCACCCATTGAACAGGAAACCGGAACGGGGCTTCAAGGGCGTGTTCGCCGACTTCAATCGTCTCCAGATGCTCCAGAAGATGCGGACCGGAGTACCAGGCCATCTTCTCGCTCTTCATGGTGACGTTGTCACCGTAGCGAGCAGACATCGGGATCGCTTGCAGCGTCTCGAAGTCGAAGCCGTTTGCGAATGTCTCGAATTCCTTGCGGATTTCCTCAAAACGATCCTGCGAGTAGCCCACCAGATCAATCTTGTTGACCGCAAGCACCACGTGACGGATCCCCAAGAGGGACGCGATGAACGCATGGCGGCGTGTTTGAACCATCAGGCCGTTACGTGCATCCACCAGCAGAACGGCAAGATCCGCTGTTGAGGCTCCGGTCGCCATGTTGCGCGTGTATTGTTCGTGGCCCGGTGTATCGGCGACGATGAATTTTCGTTTGTCCGTCGCAAAGAAACGATAGGCAACATCAATGGTGATGCCTTGCTCGCGTTCAGCCTCAAGTCCGTCGACAAGCAGAGCAAGATCGATGTCCTCACCAACTGTACCGTGCTTTTTTGAGTCCCTTTCAAGGGCCGCAAGCTGATCTTCGAAGATCAGCTTGGTGTCATAAAGCAACCGCCCGATCAGGGTGGATTTACCGTCATCGACGGAGCCGCAAGTCAAAAACCGGAGCTGGTCCTTGCTTTCCTGGGCGAGGATATAGTCGGTGACAGCTGTTTCGGCAGCTTCCTGAACGTCAACACTCGTCATCTTAGAAATATCCTTCCCGCTTCTTTTTCTCCATCGAGGCGCTTTCGTCCTTATCGATCAGACGACCCTGGCGCTCGGACGTACGGGCAATCAGCATTTCGCGCACAATAGCAGGCAGAGTTTCGGCATCAGATTCGATTGCTCCGGTCAGCGGGTAACAGCCGAGTGTGCGGAAACGGACACTTTTTTCTTCGATGACTTCGCCGGGCAAAAGCTTCATTCGATCGTCATCGACCATGATCAGCATTCCATCCCGCTCAACAACAGGACGTTTGGCAGCAAAATAAAGCGGCACCATCGGAATGTTTTCAGTCAGGATGTACTGCCAGATATCCAGCTCAGTCCAGTTCGACAGCGGGAAAGCGCGGATACTTTCACCCTTGGCGACCCGCGCATTATAAAGGTTCCAGAGCTCGGGACGCTGGTTCTTCGGATCCCACCCATGATTGGCATTGCGGAAGGAAAACACCCTCTCCTTGGCGCGAGACTTTTCCTCGTCTCGACGCGCTCCACCAAAGGCGGCATCGAAGCCATAGTGGTTCAAGGCCTGCTTAAGGGCCTCGGTTTTCATGATGTTTGTATGAACCGAAGATCCGTGATCGAACGGGTTGATGTTCTTCTGCAATCCTTCGGGGTTGGTGTGAACGAGCAAATCCAGCCCCAACCGGCTGGCCGTCTCATCACGGAATGTAATCATGTCGCGGAACTTCCACGTGGTGTCCACATGCAGCAACGGGAACGGCGGTTTGGCCGGATAGAACGCTTTCATCGCCAGATGCAGCATCACACCGGAATCCTTACCGATGGAATAGAGCATCACCGGATTGGAAAACTCCGCAGCCACTTCACGGATGATGTGTATGCTTTCCGCTTCCAGTCGCTTCAGATTGCTGAGGCGCTCGGGTGTGATGCCCTGAGATTGCATGTTCATGTTCACTTTTCCATTGTGGCCGCGGACGGCCAAAGTCTATGTTTCGTCCATTCAGCTGAGATCAGCCGGAAACGGCAAGATCGGCCAATACGGAACGGCAGCCAACCGCGAGAAAATGGGGATTCCGCAAATCGTCTTTAATCGCTTGAGTTGGCACCTGATAGGTGAAGTCGTTGCCTGTTTCAGCATAGACCAGTGCACCGCCCGCAGCACGCAGCAACGCATCTCCTGCTGCAATATCCCATTGCATTGTCGGCGCCATCCGTGGGTAAAAATCTGCCCGCCCGGCGGCAAGCCAACACAGTTTCAATGAGGAGCCGACATTCAGTTGCTCCGCAACGCCCAACCGGTTGATCAACGCGGCTGTTTCTTCGGACATATGCGAACGGCTGGCCAGAACACTCAAGCCAGACTGCGGTGGGGTCCGCACCGAAATAGCTGCAACGTCCACAATTTTTCCAGCCTCGATCCGCCCCTTGAAGGCGCTCTGTTGGTCATTTGCTGACAATGCGCCGCCCCAATAGATCTCGCCCAGCGCCGGTGCGGAAACGACACCGAACACAGGGCAGCCATCCTCGATCAGGGCAATGTTGACGGTGAATTCTCCATTCCTCTTGAGGAACTCCTTGGTACCGTCCAGCGGATCCACCAGAAAATACCGTCCCTCGACAACCGGTAATTCTCCAGCTTCGACGGATTCTTCCGCGACCACGGGAATTTCGGGGAAAATCTTTGACAGTCCGGCCAGAATAACCTTTTCGGCAGCCGCATCAGCCACGGTCACAGGCGATCCGTCCGACTTGTTTTCCACTTCGAACGGCTCGGCATAAACCTTCAGGATCTCCTCACCAGCTTGCACGGCAAGCTGGTTCAATAAGGATATCTTTTCTTCCGTCATCAACACCTCTTCAAGCGCAGTTCCTCTGGAGCCCTGCGCTTTTTCCGCTTCATGAGCGTCGCCGTAAATAAAAGGAACAATGTGTATCAATTCAAGGAATGGTGTTCCACGAAACCGGCAGAATGGAAAACACACGAAACTGTCTCGCCCCGACTTATGCGGTTTTGTTCCGCCGCTCAAGAAAACGTTCGAGGCAGTTGGCCTCTTTCAACGATCAGATTCACTTCTTGGCAAGGGCTTTTGGCTAAACTTACAGGCCAAGGGTGGTAAAAACCCCGAGTTATTGGAGAAATAAGTCGCCATGTCGGACACCAGTCCCTCGCTGCAGGCAGATTCGGAAGAGGCCACGGAAATGGTTCCGCGTGCCCGCCGTGCACGTGTGTACAAAAAGGGGAAAATGGTTTTCCAAAACGGTCTGCGTTCCATTCCTTGCATCGTGCGCAACATATCCCAAGGTGGCGCACTGCTGGAATTTGAGCAGGCCTATATGCTCCCCAAGCACTTCGAGCTCTACATCGACTTGGAAGACTATGAAGTCAGCTGCGAACGCCGTTGGGAAGAGGGCTTGCGCTGCGGTGTCATGTTCATCGGTGAGAAGCGGCAAGTGGCGCAAATGCGCGCCCAGTCGCTGAAAACATCAGAAGAAGCCCTGACGAAAGACGACGACCAGTATGTCGATAGTACCGGAGGCTTTTTCGATCGGCGCAAGGCTGACGACAGGCGGCCGGTAAAGCCGGGTGAACCCTTGAGTCGCCCGCGACCTGGTTCGGCCGGCGGGAAACCTACCTTCGGAAAACGTCGCTAAAGGTATTTGGTTCTAGCAGACCTGAAAGCCCCTCAGATCCTCTGACGGGGCTTTTTTACTGCGTTTCTGCTTGGCATCGATTTTTCAACAACTTGCAATCCAAGAGAGACCGCTGTCCATAAAATGAGAATCGCCGAAGGAGCTCTCTTCAGCTGAAACGACGGCGGAATTGCGCTGCCCGCCCGGCTATTCCTGACTGTCCAGAAAGGCCTGCGCCGATTCCCTTGTCTCGTAGATGTGGGAGGCCCCTTTCAAGGTCTCTCCAAGCTTCAGGCGCATGAAAGCCGATCCGGAATACCGGGTCACTGTGTTGTAAAACCGGCTTTCAAGATCAGCGACCATTTCCGCATAGTCGTTGGCAATGTCATCATCCAGGTGAAAACCATCATAATTGACAATCACATCGACACGCTCGCTCAAGGGGCCACAGACCCGCTCCACCTGATCGCGGACCTGCTCCACTTCGGTCCGTGTGCGGATGCGCATCTTTTCAAAGTTGATGAAAAGCCGGTCGTGGGGAGGATCGAGCGCGATACGCTCGGGCAGATCGAGATGCAACAATTCGCGCCTCAGGTCCATTGGCCCTTCAGCAAAGAGACGTGCATCCATCTCCTGGAGTTCACCCATGATCGGTCGGAACCCCATACGGTCCAGGATATCGCGATCGACATCGATGCCCGGTGCAACTTCGGTCAAGACGAGCCCTTCTTCGCTCAGCTTGAAAACGCAACGCTCCGTAACATAAAGCACTGGCTGCCCGAGGCGCGCTGCCCGTCGTCCTGAAAATGTGACTTGTTCCACGTCGCTCAGAAATTTGCGCGACGATCCTTCGTTCACAACCTCCATCCGACCGTCCGTCAACCTGACCTGCAGCCCCTTGGCCGTGAAAGTACCGGCAAAGACAAGCGATTTGGCGTTCTGACTGATATTGATGAACCCACCTGCCCCCGCCAGGCGCGGCCCGAAGCGGGACACATTGACGTTGCCAAGGGCATCAGCCTGAGCAAGCCCAAGACAGGCCATGTCCAGTCCACCGCCGTCATAAAAATCAAATTGCGAGTTCTGGGGAATGACGGCATCGACATCCACGGCCGCACCGAAATCGAGACCGGACGCCGGCTGCCCCCCGACAACCCCAGGCTCTGCCGTCAGGGTGACGTGGTTCAGCATGCCCTCCTCTGCCGCTACCGCGGCCACTCCTTCCGGCATTCCTATGCCGAGGTTTATGACGCCGTTGACCGGAAGCTCAAACGCGCAACGCCTTGCGATGATCTTGCGCGGTCCGAGCGGCATCGCCGGGATTTCACCGGCAGGGGGTCGAATGCGGTTGGTGAAGGCATGGGAAAAGTCAGTCTTGTAGGTCTGCATGTGGTTTTCCGGCTTCGCCACCACCACGGCATCAACCAGAATACCGGGTATCTGGACGTCGCGCGCCTGCAGACTGCGCCCGCGAGCAAGGCGCTCAACCTGCACAATCACCACTCCCCCTGCATTCTTGACCGCCATGGCTTGCGCCAGATTGTCGATCACCAATGCTTCGCGTTCCATCGTGACATTGCCCGCCTCATCCGCCGTTGTGCCGCGCAGCAAGGCAACGGTCAGCTTCGGGGCCGGATAATAAAGATACTCCTCTCCACCCAGTTTCATCAGGTCAATTTGAGGTTCGGTGGACATGTCATTGATAGCGCCGCCGCCATTGCGCGGATCGACGAATGTCTCAAGCCCGACTTTTGACAACATGCCCGGTTTACCGGCTGCGGCGTCCCGGTAGAGTTGGCTGATACACCCCTGAGGCAGGTTCCAGCCCTGAATTTTTCCCGAAACGGCAAGCTCGGCCACTTTCGGGATCAGTCCCCAGTGACCGCCAACCACCTTTTTCAGAAGGCCATCATGACCGAGCCGGTTCAGGCCCCTGTACTTTCCATCTCCCTGACCGGCAGCAAAAAACAACGAGAGGTTTTTGGGTGTCCCGTGCGCCAGAAATCTTGCTTCAATCGCCGCAAGAAGCTCATCAGGAACACCTATACCGACAAAACCGGATGTTGTGATGGTGTCGCCGTCCTTCACCAGGGCAGCGGCATCCGACGCAGAGACAACCTTCCGCCGCATGAAATCCTCCCAGTTGTTTTTTCCAGTTTGGAACGGGCAAGGACGTGGCGTCCAGTGGCAACTTTTTTCTTGTCGATGTTCGTTGGCGTGACAGGGCCAGGAAAAGACACGCGCGTTCGTGGTCTTGCGGTCAACTCAAAGGCTCAACGAAAGGTACAGGCGGCGCTGGACATCCAACGACCAATGCGTCGGATACCGAAATCACGCCAGCAGGTGAAGCCTGTCTTCAGCGCTCCCTTCAGAAGGACATGCGGTCACAATATGCCTGCAATTGCTTACTGCGTAGCGTAGAAAGTCTATCGGATTTTTTTAGAGTGAGGAGAGTTGAAAACCATTTAGAAACAAAGACTTCACGGCGAAGCACTCTGAATGCCGGACAAACAAAAAGGGTGCCGGTTTGCACCAGCACCCCCCTGTTTGGAGCAAGACGCTTGTTTCAGCTGCGTTTCCGAGGAAACGCGATGCCAAATCGATCCTGGTCTCCTGACCTTCAAGCTTCCTTCCAGAAGCCTTTCAGCCCGTGTGCACGAAATCTGGCGGATTTCGAACCCACGCCGGTCTCACGGATAGCCCGCCGTTACCGGTTTGCCGGAGCGCCATCTGCGTCACGTGGCCGCTGAAAGCGCATCCCATGTGGTCTCCCAAAACCTTCTGGTAAGCTCTCCCGAAGGATAACCCCCAGTCAATCTGGGCATGGGCTACTGATTACCCAGTTTGGTGACCCGCTTACCAGGGCGGAACCTGTCTGGCTCAGTAGTTGATATGATAGTGGCCAAATATTTACTTACTGTCTACTGCGATATTTACTTTTCAACATCTACGGAATAAGCCTGTTGACAACTTGTGTATAAAATTACACGCGAGTAAACTTTCCATATTAACTACAAAATCTTATGCGATTTTTCGGATTTTACTTCTGCAACGCAGCAAATAGAGGATATTTCTGCGGCACTGCGTCAATTCATGACTGCTGCGATCAGACGTTTCAGCAGGACACAGCTGAGCTCCGGAAGGGAGCTTTGAAAGGCTTCAAATCTAAAGAGAGAAAGTTGGCTGGGGTGGCAGGATTCGAACCTGCGCATGGCGGTACCAAAAACCGCTGCCTTACCGCTTGGCTACACCCCAAGGCCGTGGGAGAGGTGTATAACGGGGCCGCTTCTGAAGCGCAAGCCTTCCCAGGCTCAATCTTTGAGCTGTTTGGAGTGGTTTTCCCCAGAAGGCTTTGCACCTTGTTTGAACCGACAAGACAGGGCTCGTGTGGAAGCCTATGTAGCGACAGAATTTTCGGAAAATTCTTGGCGCTGACTGCCGTAAAGAAATACCTCTGTTTCAGCCTAACTTTCTGAATTTGTTTTGGAAACCAAAAAAGTCCTACCCGTTTCAGCAATTCTCTTGCGGGATCAAGTCAGCTTTGCTAAATGACCCTCCACGCAGCGGGCCCTTGCCATGCTGTTCCCGATGGATCTAGTCTTATGCGATCCAATAAAGTGTCGGAGTGTAGCGCAGCCTGGTAGCGCACCTCGTTCGGGACGAGGGGGTCGGAGGTTCGAATCCTCTCACTCCGACCATTTTTCCTCTAAAGCGTTGATATACGTTGGTATTCGGCTTCTTGGCAGAACAGGTTTCTTGCGAAGGTTGAGACAGTTCGCTGTTTCGTATGATCAGCATCATCGACTTCGTTCGTTCGCAGTTGCATACTCCTGCTGATTTCAGTCCTGGGCAACAATCATGAAGTTTGTGCTTGCAGTTGTTTATCTTCTTTTGCCGGTTTCACTCGCCAATGCCGCAGACACCCTGAGCCTTCAGGATGCGCGTAAGGTGGCTGGGGACCTTCATTCCAAAAACGTCGTCGTTGCCGGGATGCTTGCCCAGGCAAGTGGCGCGCCGCCAAATCAGCAAAGAGACACCTATCGCGCGGGTGTTCTTGAACTGCTTGACGCCAGTTTGGCGTTTCAATCGAAATGGTCTGCCGACACGCTTGCAGCAACCAGTGCCACTCCGCCCAGAATAAGCGAACTGAATGTATTTTCCCACTGTCTGTGGCTTGCAAACACCCTGACCGAGCTGTCATTTGAGTTGGCTGAAAGCCGACAGTGGAAGGACAGGTTCTCTGAGGAGGTTGCCGAACACACAGGCGCTTGCGACGCTGCGTTGGGTTTGCGGTCTGATGCAAATTGAAGAAAGACCCTCACGCATAAAAGTTTCCTCTCGAGCATCCTTATGCGTTTCCGCTGTGGAGCGCGCTGACATCAAACAATCGCGTTTCTCAGATCAAACAGGCATTTCGTGAAATCCCTGACCAATTTCGACCTTTGAATGTCCGGACGGAACAAGAGAAACGAACGAAAATTGACCGACGGGGCAAACGGTCGAACTTCCAACCCTCTTGCAACAAAACCTTCCACGACAAGCGGATTGACCAGCCCGACTGCGTCTCCGGCAAGCGCCAAGGCACATGTCGTTGTGGACGACGGTGTTTCCACCACATATTCGGGCGATACGCCTGCCTCGGACAAAATGGCGTCGAACCTGTGGCGTGCGCGGTCTTCTGGGGCAAGGCCGATCATCGGCTGACCGGCCAGATCTTCTGGGCCAAGAATGTCGCGCTTTGCCAATGGATGGTGAGGCGACATCGCGATGACGCCGGAGAACCCGCCAAAATGGGTCGTGTCGACGCCGGAGCGGTCGATCTCATCAGCGGCAAGGCCGATATCAAAGTTTCCATCGACGACCTGATTGCGCACCTGGGATGACGGCAAGATCTGAAGCGTTATCCTGACGCGCGGATTGCTCCTTCTGAATTCCTGAATTGCCTTTGGCACCACTTCCGCGCCCAGGGCCGATAACGAAGCGACTTTCAAGTGTCCTGAACCGAAGTCCCGGATCGAGGCCGCGGCGGAGCGCAACCGATCCATACCTTTGAAACTCTCGGAAACCTCACGAAAGAACAGCTGCCCTTCTGTGGTCGGTACCATGCGACCGCGCACCCGATCGAAAAGTGTGAAACCGAGAGACGCTTCCAGTTCAGCAATGCTTCTGCTGACAGCAGGTTGCGTGATCTGCATGAGTTCAGCGGCACGAACCGTCGATCCCGAGATCATAAGGGAATGAAAGGCCTCAAGCTGTCTGAACTTCATACTCTGCGCTCACCATATATAAGTTTAGTGCATAGAACTATGCCGAACTATTAATTGTTTACCAGTCTGGATTTTGCTGTAGTCGGGAAAACATTCAAAGGAAGACCCATGCGCGACGCGACAAGCTGCACGATCCACCCTGCCGTTGACCTGTCGGAGTTTTCGAGCCTGACAGTGCCGACGTATCGCGCATCCACAATCGTGTTTGAAGATGCGCGGTCCTATGCAACGCGCACTCAGCGGGACCTCGACAGCTATTTTTACGGTTTGCACGGAACACCGACGACGCGAACGCTGGAAGCGCAGATCACAAAGCTGGAGAACGGCCTTCGGTCGGTCATCGTGCCTTCAGGCCAGGCCGGAGCGACAATCGTCTTTTTAAGTGTTCTGCACCCGGGAGACACAGTCCTTGTTCCCGACAACGTTTACCCGCCCGTTCTTGATTTTTGCGTCAACTATCTGGAACCGCGCGGCATCCATCACAAGATCTATCGTCCCGACGGCGAAGGCATCGAAAATCTGATTGATCCGTCAGTCAAACTGATCTGGGCGGAAACGCCCGGATCAACAACCATGGAACTGCAGGATTTGCGGATGATCGCTGCCCTTGGCAAGCGACATGGAATCTTGACTGGAGCCGACAATACCTGGGCCACTCCCTTGCAGCTGAAACCTTTGGATCTCGGCATCGACTTTTCAATGCAAGCGCTTTCCAAATATGTGGGCGGGCATTCGGACCTGCTGCTCGGGTCCATCTGCGTCAACGATCTGGAACTGCGCAAGAAGCTGCGCGACACCATGAGAATGCTCGGCATTGGCGTCTCACCCGATGAAGTATCGCTTGCACTGCGTGGTATCGAGACGATGGCGGTGCGGCTTGCACACGTGGGAAAAGTCGCGCTGAACCTTGCTGAAGAACTGGCATCCCGCCTTGAGGCTGGATCAGTGCTGCATCCTGCGCTTCCGGGGTTTCCCCAGCATTTGCTTTGGAAACGCGACTTTTCAGGCGCGAGCGGGGTTTTCAGTATAGTCCTGAGTGAACGTCAGGAACGTCGCCTGGATGAAGGGCTTGATCAGCTCAAAGTCATGGCAATTGGCGCGAGCTGGGGCGGGACACGCAGTCTGGTTGCTCCCATGTCGGTAAAAGACGCGAGGAAGTTCGGGCAAGCGGAACATCAGCGGATCTTTTTGCGGATCAATGTTGGTCTGGAGGACCAGGAGGATCTGCGTGCAGATCTCAACAATCTGTTCGACATTCTATCAAAGTAAGCGGCCCATCGTCGAGTGAGTCGAACGGTTGAAGGTAAGGATTGGAGCAGAATGACCGCGACATTTGCTACACCCACAAGACAATCCGCTGACATTCACCTTCGCTGGATTGGTCGGCTAGTCGGAATGAAGCTGACCGGCACTTCCGGTGGTCCACAGACAAAAACACTGGGCCTTGTCTCTGGTGCTGTTGTTTTGTGGGCGAGTTGGCCGGCGCTTGCAACGGCGGTCGGTCCTGCACCGCCATTCCTGACCTTGGGTGCATCAGCACTGATCGGATTTTTGTTCTCCCTTTTGCTGGCAGCTCGAAAAGGTGCAGCTCACACATTCCTGTCCTTGCCGTTCAAGACGATGGTTTTCGTTGCCCTTGGGCTGATGGGCAACAACGCATTCTATATTGCCGCCATTGGACGGATCGGGCCGGCTGAGGCCAATGTCGTCCACTATCTCTGGCCGGTCTTTCTCGTGCTGCTCGCGTCCATGTTGCAGCAACGCTTGCCGTCTTTGCTTCAGGCGCTTGGCGTTGCTTTCGGATTTGTGGGGGTTGCGGTTGCCCTCTATCCTCAGATGGCAGGAAGCCTTGATGGCATTGGAGTGCTGCTTGGTGTCTTTGGCGCTCTGACCTTCGCGGTCTATTCTGTCGGTCGCTCTCTGGCCAGGATCGAAACGAATGTCGTCGGGCCATCGCTCGGACTTGCCGGGCTCGCCGCACTCAGCGCACATTTTGCCATCGAACCTGCCTACTGGCCGTCCGCCACGGAATGGCTTGCGATCGTTCTCATGGGCATCGGCCCGTTCACGGTTGCAAATATGTTGTGGGACAAAGCCACGCGATCAGGTTCTGCAGCGGCAATTTCCAGCTTCGCCTTTCTGACCCCGCTTGTCGCCATGGGGCTGCTGGCTGCGTTCGGACTTGGCAATGTTACCTCAAACACAATTGTTGGAGCGCTGTTTGCCATCGCCGGAGCCTTGTTGAGTTCAACTTCCAGGCGAAGCGCAACACCTGGCCAGCACGAAGGTAAAGACTGAACATCATCGGCTTGAAAGTTGAGCTGCCTGTCATTCGCTTGCTTCAAAAATATCTTCAATCTTCTTTTCAAACAGCTGAGCGATCTTGAAGGCCAACGGCAGCGATGGATCGTAGCGTCCCGCCTCGATGGCGTTGATGGTTTGCCGGGAAACACTCAAGTAGTCCCCAAGGACAGCCTGGGACCAGCCCCGTTCTGCCCGCAGGGCCTTCAAGCGGTTCTTCATCAAAACACGCCTTCACGTTTCGATATCAGCGTGGTCGCCAAACCCTGCACCGCCCAGAAGATCGGCAACAGCCAGAACACCGGTAGTCTCGGTACGTCAGCCAACCTTTCCAGCTGTCCCCATCCCGATGCGATCATCATCACGCAGGCTATTCCAACGAGCGTTCCCTTGATTTGTATCAGGCGAAGAAATTCGTCGAGTTCCATCGCAAATCGCCATTGCGCCCAAAATGCAATGAAAATTGCCACTATCGGGATGAGCGCCAGTGCGTAGAGCGAATAAGCAGGAAGCGTTTCACTACCGGGGTACCATCGGATCGATGCTGTTCCGACAATGTAGACGATCATCGCCGGGATGAAGATCTTAAAGAAGCGGGAAGTCGCCTGTTCCGTCGTCATGTTGAGTTCTCCGAAAATGGAAAGCTTCCTTTACATATCGATGATTCAACGTAATGTAAAGGTCACTTTACATCATTGCGATAGAACCAACGCCCCAGGCGAGCAACATTTGTCGATGCGTTTGAAGCATTGCCACTTTAAGGCGGCACCGTTCTGACCTACACTTTGATCCCAATCAGCAACGGGCTTGGCAGGACATGCTCATTCCAAATCTGAAACGCATCAAGGTCTCGTCCGTTCATAAACTGAGAAGTTGGCTCGGCAACAGCCCTATCCAAAACCAAAGGGTCATGTTCGTCACGTGCAACAAGACTTCGGCCAGAAAGTTCTTGAGCCGGGAGAGCGTGCAGAAAACGCTGGCCGAATATGGCTGGGCTGTTGAAACGCGTTATACTTTGAATGGAAATCTGGTGGGTCACGTCGCCTCGCTCTCTTGACGCCCATTTTGATGGAGACGCCA
This sequence comes from Labrenzia sp. THAF82, assembly GCF_009363435.1. Classification (GTDB taxonomy): domain Bacteria; phylum Pseudomonadota; class Alphaproteobacteria; order Rhizobiales; family Stappiaceae; genus Roseibium; species Roseibium porphyridii. Next base: position 4,674,414 of record NZ_CP045354.1, read on the forward strand.
AAAACACCGCTTGTGAAGACGCTTATGTCAAAGTCATTTCAATGCTCAGCCGTTTACCCGACACTTGCCGTTCCCAATGTTCTGGACACCTGCAACTGGTATGTCGACCATCTCGGCTTCACCATCAGGTTCGTTTGGGGAGAGCCGCCAACACATGGCGCTGTTCTGCTTGACAAGGCTTGCGTGCATTTCTGGCAAGGTGAGCCTCAACTGGGTGCGAACTGGCTCTATTTTGACGTGAATGACCTGGATGTTGTTTACGCCCGCGCAACGACCAGTCGGGTGAACATCACCCGCGCTCCGGAAACCTATCCGTGGGGAATGCGCGAGTTCAACGCCGTCGATTTAAATGGGTACAACATCCGATTTGGACAGCACATGGGTTCTGACGGCTGACCGCCTTAAACCGACTGGAAGAGGTCGCAGTCTTCTTGTTTCGAGCAGAGCCCGAGCTGATCACTGTAACACTATTTGGAAATTCACCAGCCCAGGCAGCTAGGACGCCTCAGGGGAATGGCAAACGGCCTCGATGTTGTGCCCGTCAGGATCGAGAACGAAAGCTCCATAATAGTCGTTGTGATAGTGGGGCCTCAAGCCGGGTGCACCGTTGTCCCTGCCTCCAGCGTGGAGTGCTGCGGCGTAAAACGCATCAACGCTTGCACGGTCTTTCGACGTCAATGCGATATGCAGCATTCCCCGTGTCGCATTTTCTTCCGCAAGCCAAAACCAGGGCCTGTCGTCGCCGTAACCTGCGACCTTCACGCCGCCTGTGTGTTCCAACGGCACTTCAAACAACCGTTTCACCCCAAGTGATGCGAATGCCTGATCATAGAATTCCACCGATCGGGCGAAGTCAGTCACACCAAAGGTTACGTGGTCTATCACAGAGCTTCTCCAGATCCCGGTTTCACCTTGCTCAAGGTCTAGCACTTATCTTCCCCAGACGCGCTCCAATTAATGCAAATGGAAAGCGAGGGAGAGTTTGCTTTGGTCGTTTTGCGATGACGACAAATTCCGCATTGAGCCAGTTCTTTCCGGCCAAGCTTGACGCTTCGCAGCACAAAGACACAGCACGGCGCACTCATATCTCGCCCGGAAACTACTGATTGCTCATGGCTTTCAGTGGCGGCGAAACATCGTCCGGGATCGGGCAGGCGTAGGGATCTCGTTCCAGAGTGTTCTTGTGAGCCTCGATCGCGTTTTCGAGGACTTTAGTGTCTTCAAAGAGATCAACCGCTGTGCCGGCCATGATCTTAGCCGCCTGTGTCATGCCCTTGTGTGCCGCCGGTGCCTTGCCTTGTGCAGTCAGTTGCCATGTGTGGAACGGGGTTCCAACCGCGCAGGTTGCCACGCGTGCCTGAACGGTCGGGACCGCCCAGCTGACATCGCCGACATCGGTCGACCCCTCCCCGCCTTCGCTTTGCCGGTCAAGCGGAGCGATAAAATCACAAAGTGCCAGGTCCGGGTCGACGTCCGCTCCAATCCGGCGGAAGGAGACGGTGATATTGTCTTCGCTGAGTGTCTCGCGGATCTTTTCTGCGAACTCGCGATCACTGTCGTCGAAATCCGGTGCACCGAGCCGCTCCATATTGCGTTGCATGGTTTCTTCCAACGGGCGATTGCCGAGGAGGTTCGAGACACCGCTTACCACGCTGGTTTCAACCCGTGTTTCAGTCATTAGCGCAGCACCTTCGCCTATTTTGCGCACACGCTCGATCAGATCTCGCAACTCCTTCAGATTGCGCGCCCGGACAAGCTGGCGCACGGTTGCCTTGGACTGCACGACATTTGGTGCAATGCCTCCGGCGTCCAGATAGGCGTAGTGCACCCTGGCATCATCGGGCATATGCTCGCGCATGTAGTTGACACCGACATTCATCAGTTCGATCGCATCAAGTGCGCTGCGGCCAAGCTCCGGCGCACCGGCGGCATGCGCAGCGCGTCCGTGGAAGGTAAAATCAATCCGGGTGTTGGCGAGTGAGCGTGCTTCGTTAACCGCCGTGAAAGTTGCCGGGTGCCAGGAGATTGCCGCATCCACGTCGTCGAAAAGGCCTTCGCGCACCATGAAGGTCTTGGCAGCACCTCCCTCTTCGGCCGGACAGCCATAATACCGAACGCGACCCTTGAGACCGCGTTCTGCAAGGTAGTCCTTGACGGCTGAGGCTGCCATAAGTGCAGCCGATCCCAGAAGATTGTGCCCACAGCCATGACCTGGTCCGCCTGTTTCCACCGGTTCGTGCTCGGCAACCCCTGCGACCTGTCCAAGCTCGGGAAGAGCATCAAACTCTCCAAGAATTGCGATCACCGGTCCTTCGTCGCCAGCCTCACCGACAATTGCGGTCGGTATTCCAGCAATACCTTCGTTGATCCGGAAACCTTCCTGCTCAAGCATTTTCTTGTGTTCAGCCACCGATTTGAATTCGGTATATGCGATCTCCGGGAGGTCAAAAACGCGGTCTGACAGACCGATATAGTCCTCACGGCGTTTATCCACCAGATCCCAGACCCGATCAGTGTTTTTCATGTTTTCCTCCAAGAATTGGCAATAGATCTGCGTCACCGCGAAGATGCGGAGCAGCAGTCATTCGATTAGTTCTGTCGTTGTCCACCAGGCTGGCCGGCCCGAGCGGACATGGGCACGCGCCCGCGTCCAGTCAGCTACGGGACAGAGGGCCAGGATTTCCGGTGACTGAGATCATGTGTCCTTCCAATAGTGGCAGGCGACCGAACGCGCATTTCCGAAACTCACAAGGCCTGGTTGCTCTTGGCGACAGAGGTCCTTTGCATGCGGACAGCGCGGGTTGAAGTAACACCCGTCCGGCGGCGCCAGCGGAGATGGAATTTCTCCTTCGATTGGAGCGAAGTCGCGTTTGCGCTGATCGAGACGCGGCGCTTCTGCCAACAGAGCGCGCGTATATGGGTGCTTGGGTGCGCTGAATATGTCTTCGGTCGAAGCGCTTTCCACAATCCGACCGAGATACATGATGGCAACACGGTCAGCGATATGCTCAACGACACTAAGGTCATGGCTGATGAACAGATAAGTCAATCCGAACTCTTCGCGCAGATCCATGAAGAGGTTGATTACCTGGGCCTGGATGGAAACATCCAGTGCGGCAATCGCCTCATCGCAGACAAGAAATTTCGGCTTGACGGCAAGTGCTCTGGCAATACCGATACGCTGTCTCTGACCACCGGAGAACTGGTGGGCGTAGCGCTTCTTCAAGGAGGGATCGAGCCCCACCTTCCGCATAATGTCGTCGACATAGTCAGACGCTTCAGAGCGGGAGACAATGCCATGGACCCTTGGGGCCTCACCAATGATATCCTCAACCCGCATTCTCGGGTTCAGGCTGGCAAACGGGTCCTGAAAGATCATCTGCACGGCAAGGGTTGCCGCTCTTTTCTCAGCGCTCGACATGGTCGCGACATCAGAGCCCTGAAAGAGAAGCCGTCCGGCACTAGGTGCGTGGATACCGGCCACGACACGGCCAAGGGTGGATTTACCGCAGCCAGATTCCCCGACCAGACCAAGTACCTCACCCTGATGGATCTCGAGATTGACCTCGTCCACCGCGTGAACGACTTCCTCATGGATATCTGCGCCGAGTTTCCGGGCAATCTTTCCGGCAACATCTAGCCGTTTTGCGAAGCGTTTGGAGACGTCTTTGATCTCTACCAGCGGGGTCGTCATTCTGCGGCCACCTGTGACTGAGGGTGGTAACAGCGCAGTTCGCGGTTTGCCACCTGCTCCACTGGAGGCGGCACCTGACACGCATCGCTGGCAAAGCCGCAACGGGGTGAAAAGGCGCATCCTTCAGGAAGCGCCAGCATGTTCGGTGTCATGCCCTCGATCTGGAACAGGCGCTCCCCTCGGTTGTTTGCCGTCGGAACGGACCCGAGCAATCCGACCGTATAAGGGTGAAGCGGCCTGTCGATAATGTCGTCGGTCTCTCCTTGCTCGACAATCTTGCCGGCATACATGACAGAAATCCTGTCGGCGAGCCCGGCAACGACCGCAAGATCGTGCGTGATCCAGATCATCGCCGTCCCGGTTTGTTTCGTCAGTTTCTGCGCCTCGTAAATGATCTGCGCCTGAATGGTCACGTCGAGGGCTGTTGTCGGCTCATCCGCGATGATCAGATCCGGTTTGTTCAGGAAGGCAATGGCGATGGACACACGCTGGCGCATGCCGCCTGACAGTTGGTGCGGATAAGCCCGGAGACGCTCTTCCGGCGAGGGAATACCAACCAGTCCAAGCGCGTCACGGCAGCGTTCCCATGCTTCCTTCTTGGGCACGGTTTCATGTGCCAGGATCGCTTCCATCATTTGCGTATCGATGCGCAAGACCGGATTGAGCGTCATCATGGGATCCTGAAAGATCATTGAAATCCGATTGCCGCGTATGGATTTGAGCGTCTCCTCGGGAGCGCCCGCGATATCCTCACCGTTGAACCTGATGGCGCCGTCAACGATCCGGCCAGGCTGGTCAATCAGGCCGATGATGGAAAAGCCCGTAATCGACTTGCCAGAGCCCGATTCACCAACGAGACCCATGACCTCGCCTTTTCGCACCGAAAAATCGACGCCATCGACAGCCTTTACGACACCGGCATGGGTGAAGAAATGCGTCTTCAGACCGCTTACTTCTAGGACAGCCGTCATTTCTTCATCCTCGGATTGAGAACGTCGCGCAGCTGGTCGCCGACGAGGTTGATCGATGCAACGGTCAAGAGCAGCGCGATGCCGGGAAAAACGGAAATCCAGTACCGGCCAGACAACATGTACTCAAAGCCGTTGGCGATCAGTACGCCAAGCGATGGCTCGGTTTGCGGCAGTCCAACACCAAGAAAAGAGAGGGTTGCCTCAAGAGAAACGGCATGTGCGGTCTGTACCGTGCCGACCACGATCAGCGGAGCAAGACAATTGGGCAAAATGTGCCTGAAGACAACGCGCATCCTGGAAAGGCCAAGGCATTGCGCCGCTTCAACATATTCCTTGCCGCGTTCCACCAGTGCCGTCGCCCGGACGGTTCGCGCGTAATAGGCCCATTGCGCAACCACGAGCGCGAGGATGATCTTGTCGACGCCTTTGCCGAGCGCGGCGACCAGCATCAGAGCAACCAGGGAGGCGGGGAAAGACAGTTGCAAGTCCACCACTCTCATGATGATTGCTTCCATCCGGCCGCCGGAATAGGCAGCGATCAGTCCAACCGCCATACCAATAAAAAGAGCAATCACGCCTGAGGCCAAGCCGACCGAAATTGAGATCCGCAGGCCATACAGGATCGCCGAATAGAGATCTCTTCCAGCACCATCCGAGCCAAGCCACATGGTGTAACCGGCAAAGGCTTCAGAACCTGGCGGTAGTCGTCCATCCAGGACATCGACCTGCCCCAGGTCATAGGGGTTTTGGGGTGTTATCCAAGGTGCTAGCACCGCCAGGAGAATAATTACCATCAGGATAACAAACGCCGTTGCCGCAATGCGGCTTTCGAAGAACTCGGCCCTGAACCGCTGAAACGGCGTTTCGACCTTGGCCGTTACCTGCCCTGAAGTCTGGATCGTTGTATCGGTCATGCGCCCTGATCCTGTAGGCGGACCCTCGGGTCCAGAATGGAATAGAGAATGTCAACGACCAGATTGATCAGGACAAAGAACAGAACCATGATCATCAGGTAGGCCACGACCACAGGGCGATCGAGTTGCAGGATTGCGTCGATCAGCAACTTGCCCATGCCTGGCCAGGCGAAAATCGTCTCCGTCACGACCGAGAACCCGATCAGACTGCCGAATTCCAGCCCCATCACGGTCACCACCGGGATCATGATGTTTTTCATCACATGCACGAAAATGATGCGACTGGTCGATACGCCCTTGGCGCGGGCATATTTGACGTAGTCCTGGCCCATCGCCTCGCGGACCCCTGCCCGCGTCAGCCGGATTGCCAGGGAAATCTTCAAGAGCGACAAGTTAAGGGCCGGCAGAAAGATGTGTCGGATCCCGTCCCAAGTGGCCAGACTTGTCTGAATTCCAAAAATCGATGCCGTGTCGCCGCGGCCCGTTGAAGGCAGCCACCCAAGTTCGACGGCAAACAGAAGTATCAGCATCAGGCCAACCCAGAAGGTCGGTAACGAGAAGCCGAGAATGGACCCGGCCATGATGCCTTTTGACACCGGGTTGTCGGGATAAAGTCCGGAGAAGAGACCCAGCGGAATGCCGAGGACGATCGATAGAAACAGCGCGCTGAATGCCAGCTCCAGCGTTGCCGGCATGTGGTGAAGGATCAGTTTTAAAGCCGGTTCACCGAAGACGAAGGAATCTCCGAGATTGCCCTGAGCTGCACCTTTCAGAAAAAGGAAGTACTGCTCCCAAATCGGACGATCGAGCCCCAGTCGGCGGATAGCTGCTTCAATATCTGCCTGATCCGCATCAGGACTGACGAACATATAGACCGGGTCGCCGACGATATTCACGCCGAAAAAGACGATCACGGACATGAGAAAGACGACAAAGAACGCCTGCATCAACCGACGGATGACGAATACAGTCATGGGGATTTCCCGACTTAAGGAAGGCCCGGGCCACTACAGGTAGCGGCCCGGAAGGATCGACTATTCCTTCACGACACCCGTTGCGAGGGTGTATTCGTCGGTCCGCGGAATGTACTTCAAGCCCTTCTTGGCCGCCCAGGTATTGACCTGGAAATGCGTCGGGATGATCGCAACATCCTCAATGGCCATTTCGGTGGATTTGGCCAACAGGTCCTGACGCTTCTCGTCGTCCACGGTGCTCAGAGCTTCCTCGATCAGCGCATCGATCTCCGCATTGGAGTGCCGACCACGATTAGAAGACCCGAAACCCTTATCCTTGTCATAGGTGTGGATGAGAGACTTGAGCGGCGAAGACGCTTCACCCGACCCAGCACCCCATCCAACGAGGATGAAGCTGAACTCGGGCAGTCCGTCCGGGCTGCCGCGAGAAGCGCGCCCGAAATAGACAGAACGCGGCATTGTCTCAACCGCTGTCTTGATGCCAATTCTTGTCAGCATCTGGCCAATTGCCTCGGCGATCTTGGCATCGTTGATGTAGCGATCATTCGGGCCGTGGATGGTCATCTGGAAACCGTCACCATACCCGGCTTCCGCCAGCAAAGCCTTCGCCCCTTCAGGATCGTATGCAACAGGTTGCAGTTTGTCCGAGACGCCGAAAAAGCCTTCCGGCAGCAGCTGCCCGGCAGGCAGCGCCACGCCTTCCATCACGCGTTCCACGATGGCATCACGGTTGATTGCCTTCGAGATTGCCAGTCGAACGCGCTGATCCATGAGCGGGTTCTTGATAGCGCCGCCATCATTGTTCTTGACGAAGGGAGAGTCCTCGCGGAACTGATCCATATGCAAGTAGATGACGCGGTTTGAAACGCCCTGACTCAATTGAATGTCGTCTTTTGACTCAAGCGTTTTGATGTCCGTTGTCGGAACACCCGCTATCATGTCCACATCGCCGGCCAACAACGCCGCGACACGGCTCGGTCCGGACTTGATCGGACGGAATTCCACTTCGCTCCACACTGGAGCATCGCCCCAATAGTCCTCATTGCGAACAAGTGTGATGCTTTCGCCGGGCTTATAATTCGAGAACTTGAAAGGACCGGTTCCGACAGCTGCGGTGCCAGCATTAAAATCTTCCGTTGCAGCCCCGCATCCGGCACTGTCGGAAATGACCGGAATGGTCGAAATATCGTTTGCCATCAGCGGGTAAGGCGCTTCAGTGATGGCATGTACCGTGTAATCGTCGATCTTCTTGAAGGTCTTGCCTTTCAAGTACGTTCCATAACCGGACGGCGAATTCGGCACCTCTGGTGCTCGTTCCATGGTGCAAATGACATCGTCAGCATTGAAGTCACTGCCGTCATGGAATTTGACGCCTTCGCGCAGTTTGAATTCCCAGGTCAGATCGTCAATCGGCTTCCAGGAGACAGCGAGGCCCGGCGACAGGCGCTGCTTCTCGTCCTGTGCGATCAGGCGATCGAACAGGTGAACCGACATTGCGTTGTTCGGTCCCAAGTTGTGAAAATGAGGATCCATAGACGTTGGTTCGGACGCTAGGCCAATGGTGAGCTTCTCTGCGAAAGCCGCTCCGGTAAACAACGCCAGAGCGCTTACTGTAGCCGCAGCCGCGGCTGTAAGTTTTATCATGACTGTGTAACTCCCTCGGAAGGTGCGGTGTCCTTTTCCGGACTTTTTGCCGCACGATGAAAAGGATGTTAGCTTGCAGAAAATTCATTGCCAACAGTAAAGTTAATGCATTTTTGCATAGGCCAATTCAACATAACCAACCACCCTCCTCACGTTGGAAACACGACAATCATGGCAGAACACCGTCACAGACTGCGAGAAATGGAGGCGCTCAGAGCGCTTGTGACGACTGGGACAACAATCGGGGCCGCACGAAGACTGGGGGTCTCGCAGTCCTCCATCAGCCGCGCATTGGGACAACTGGAACAGCGCGTTGGACGCAGCCTCTTTTTACGCAGCTCCGGCAAGATCGAACCGACGGCTGCTGCGCTCAGGCTGAATGAACAACTCGATCCGCTCTTTGAAACGCTCGCTCTGATCGAAGGCGCGGAGTGGGCAGCGGCGGACGAAGAACCTTTGCGCCTTATCGTACCGCCCACCTTGGCGCATAATTTTGTCATCAAGCAGGTTGCAGCCTTTTTAAAGCAAAACCCGGGCAAGAGCCTTCAACTGGATATTCAAGCAACGGACGTGCTTGTCTCAGGCATCCTGGACCTGCGGTATGACCTTGGCCTGACCAGCGCCATGATCCAGCGTTCCGGTGTGACACTTGTGCCCTGGCGGCGGTCGCAGGTCGTGTGCGCCATGCCAACCGGCCATCCTCTGGAACAGAAAGAGATCATCACCCCGTCCGACCTTGAAGACGTTGAACTCATCGAGTTCTTGAGGCGGCTCGGAACGCGGGCAATCACAGAACAGGTCTTTGCCCGGGCGGGTGTTCGCCCGCGCACCGTTGCTGAAACTGCAACAAACATGGCAGCGCTTGAATTGGTCCGGGAAGGCCTTGGTGTCACGCTCCTCAATCCCTTTCCGGTATTGGCCGGGGGGATGGCGGATATCACGGTCAGGCCGTTCGACGCGCCAATCACCTACAACACCAGCTTCGTCTTGCCGACCGGGCGACAGCCCTCCGAGCTCGCCCAGCAATTTATGGAATATGTCAAAGTCACCACTCCGCCTGACGAATACTCGGAGACCGTTTAGCTTTGGTCGGCGCTCTCCCAATTTGTGTCCGGGTCCAATGGGAAACTCGGACGTGGAAGAAACTCAAAGGGCCAGCGCTCAAGCACCGGGCTGGTCAGGCCAGCGGTGTCGATTTCGAAAACCTGATCGGGTGCGAACCATTTCGCAAATCCGGCACGGAAATGTCCTCGGGACTTGACCACCACGCACTTGGCGCTGCCGACGTCCAACCCAAGCATATGGAAAAACACCGGGTCCGCCGTCTGTGTACGATCGGAAATGACAACAACGCGGATCCCGCCGAGATCGAGAGCTGCGCAAGGACCGAGATGAAGCCGGCGGCCCTTTGTCATGCCGCGTTCCCCCACAACATTGCCGTCATGCAAGGCAAGCACCTTGGCCGAAGCATCGAACGGCCTGTCCCATTTCTCCCAGACCTCAGCACCCGCGCTGCGGTTGAACCTCGCGGTAAAACTGGCACCAACGCCAACCGCATGAGCTTCATGGGCAAGGTCAGGGTCGAAAAACGAACCATAAAGAACGCGATCGGCGCCGCTTTCCTTGAGCGCTTCAAGAAGCTCTGTCGTGCGCCCCGATCCACCGCCCCCTGGGTTGTCGCCGGCGTCCGAAAAGATCACCGGCAATTTTCCGGGACTGAGCGCAATCGCAGCAGCCTGTTGCACCGAAGTCAGAACGCGCGAGAAGCTTTCTCGTTGGTTCCAGGCGCGTTGCGCAATTTCCAGAGCCAGATCATCTGCGAGCTTCTGATCCTCTCGCGCTGTCACGACCACGCTCAAGCCGTTGTCCGGCGTGTCGGAGAATACAAAATTGCCGAACACCGAGACATTGATAATCGCACTGCCCAGCTCTGCCTGTCTTTGCTGTCCGAAATTGATCAACTCACCGTAAGGAGCCTCGGCACTCAAGAGGGTCACGGAGGTCGGAACGATCGGTGGTTTTTGAAGCGCTGTCTTCGGCCTTCTTCCGCTTGCCAGGCAACGCCGCAACGAAAAGGCTGCTTCTTCTCCTCGTTCAATCATATCGACATGAGGATTTGTCCGGTAGCCAACGATCAGGTCGCAAGCGTCTGCCATCTTCGGCGAAATGTTTGCGTGAAGATCGAGCGTACTGACAATGATCGGCTCTTGACCGACACGCGACCGGACACGCTCCATCAGCTCTCCATCGGGGTCGTGAAGATGTTCGGCGACCATAGCGCCGTGATTGCAAATGTAGACCGCATCGACTGGCCCCGCTTCGGTCAATTGAGCGATTACACTGTCGGATATTTTTTCAAACACCTCCCGTTCAACGGGCCCCGCCGGGTGACTGGCTGCAAGCGTACAGGGCACCGGTTGCCAGGGACCCGTCGCATCCATGGCGCGGACAAATGCGGCGAACTCGGCAGCAAGCGCAGGAGTTTCCGAGCGGGCTTCTTCAAGCAGTTCTTCGCCAGCCATCCATGTCAGCGAACGAAAGTCTTCTTCCCTTGCCGGACGCGCGAAGCGGTTCGATTCCAAAATCATGCCCAGCAAAGCAACCTTGGGTGTGTGCACCAGTGTCTCTCCTCACGCCTGTCTTAATGAAAAAGGAGCACGTTCCCGTGGCCGAAATCAACATTCCGAACGAATACCCAGTTGAACTCAAGGCTCCCGATCTTTCGCCATACAAGTCCGGAAATTCAGGTATCCCCTACATCTGGCGGTTTGACAGCGGCAAGGCCGGGGCAAATGTGATGATCAGCGCAATCGTTCATGGCAACGAGCCTTGCGGAGCGATTGCGCTCGACTGGTTACTGAAAAGAGACGTGAGGCCGGCGGCTGGCAGCCTGACCTTGGCCTTCATGAACATTGCTGCCTATGAGGCCTTCAACCCGGCAGACCCGAATGCAACAAGGTGGATTGACGAGGACTTCAACCGGGTCTGGGATGTCGCGGTACTTGAAGGAGACCGAGAAAGTGTCGAATTGCGCAGAGCGCGGGAGGTTCGACCGGCGCTGACTGACATCGATTACCTCCTCGACATTCACAGTATGCAGCATCTTGCGCCCCCGTTGATGATGTCGGGTCGCCAGAAACGCGCAAAGACGCTCGCAAGGAGCGTTGGCGTGCCGGAACGGGTCGTTGGTGATGCAGGCCATGCCGAAGGTCGTCGCATGCGTGACTATGGAGCCTTCGACGATCCTGATGCGGGAAATACAGCGCTTTTGATCGAATGCGGTCAGCATTGGCAGGCTTCGGCAGAGGATCTTGCAAAGGAGGCTGCTATCCGTTTTCTGGTTGCCACACGGACACTTGGCAAGGAAGCTTTAGCGGCATTTTCCAAACCGAGTGTCGCGCAATCCGCATTCACCGTTGTTGAGGCAATCACCATTCAAAACGAAGGATTCGTCTTTTCAAAACCGTTTTCAGGGGGAGAAGTTATCGCGCAGAAAGGAACATTGATCGGATATGATGGGACAACTCCCGTTCGAACGCCTGAAGACGATCTCATGCTCGTGATGCCTTCCAAGCGCCTCTGGCGCGGACAGACGGCAGTAAGACTGGCAAGGCGTGATACCTGACAAGATTTTTTAACTGAGGGAGGTCGCAAATGGCGACGCGCGAGGCGGCGATCAAGGCTGTATCCAACTATTTCGACACAGGTGAATTTCTGGCCGAACTGGCCGAAAGGGTGGCGGTGCGAACATCGAGCAGGGAACTCGAGCACCAAAAGGAGCTGACACGATATTTGGATGACCTGATGCGGGCCCGCTTTGAGGCGATGGGATTTTCGGTCGAGATTTATCCCAATGAAATGCTTGAGCGCGCGCCGTTTTTGGTGGCAAAACGCATTGAGGACCCTGCCCTGCCCACACTGTTTTGCTACGGACATGGTGACACAGTGCCCGGTGAAGACGGATGCTGGAGCGAAGGGCGTGACCCCTGGGCCCTGACGGTCGCCCAAACGCCATCCGGTGAACGGTGGTTCGGTCGTGGAACAGCGGACAACAAGTCCCAACATGCCATCAACATGGAAGCCATGCGCCACGTTCTCGAAACACGTGGCAAACTTGGATACAACGTCACCTTTCTGATCGAGACGGCGGAGGAAATGGGGTCTCCGGGCCTTGAAGAGTTCTGTCGAGAAAACCGCGACCTGCTGGCAGCCGATCTGCTGATCGCCTCCGATGGCCCTCGTTTTTCAACGGACGGACCGGACATCAAGCTCGGCACCCGGGGAGGTCTGAACCTTCGCTTCAGACTGGAGTATCGCGACGGCGGACACCACTCCGGCAATTGGGGTGGTTTGCTTGCCAATCCCGCAATCGTGCTCATGCATGCTCTCACCTCTCTTGTGAGCCGAACAGGTGAAATCCTTCATCCCGGTTTGAAGCCGGATGAAATCAAGCCATCAGTCCGCGCTGCTTTGGCCAATGTGACGGTTACTTCCGGACCCGACGATCCTGAAATCGATCCCTGGTGGGGTGAATCCGGGCTGAGCGGAGCGGAAAAGGTGTTCGGTTGGAACACCTTTGAGGTGTTGTCCTTCATCACCGGCGATCCTGTGAAAACTCAGAATGCCGTGCCACCCTTCGCGGAAGCCATCTGTCAGATACGCTTCGTGGTCGATACAGATCCCGATACTTTCCTTCCACTGATCCGCGAGCATCTGAAAGCGCAAGGATTTGACGGGATCACCGTTGAACCGGCCCGCATGTCGATGCTGCGCGCATCTCGACTGGATCCTGAGCACCCGGCAGTGGCTTGGGCCGTCACTTCAATTGAACAGACAACAGAAAAACCGGTTACAGTCATCCCAAACGCGGGCGGCTCCCTGCCGAACGATATTTTCCTCAACATCATCGGCATGCCCACGATCTGGGTTCCGCACAGCTACACAGGCTGCTCCCAACATGCCCCCGATGAGCATGTGCTGCCGCATTTGATGAAAGAAGGCCTGCAGATGATGACAGGGCTGTTCTGGGATCTCGGCGACGGATTTCCCGAAGGCTGAGGCCACACATAAAGGGATCCTTCAGCGCGCGCACTTCAAGACTTGGATCTCGAAAATGAGGGCAATTTAGGCCCTCACTTTCGCGCGCCGAATCGCCACCCCCAAAAATTGCAACAGCGAATTGATACACCTCAATGCCGATGCGCTCAATTTTTGTGTAACTAGTTACATCGCATGACTTCTGTGCGAGGTGCCTCCAAGGTTTTCTGATGAAAATTGAACACGTTACCTCAGCTCCGGATTGAGTTCCGGGCCCAATTTCGTGTCTCTGCCTTGCGGCGCAAATTCCTAAATCAACAGGACGATGATGATGTCTGTAACTCTATCGCGTCGAAACTTCTTGAAATCGACTTGCTCAACTCTTCTGGTGAGTATGTTTCCTATCTCGGCGCATGCTGCCGCGAACCGCGGCGTGACATTCGTTCCCCATGCCGGTCAGGCCGGCGCATTTTGGGGCATGATCAAGGATGGCCAACTGATCAAGGCGATCCCACGGACAGAATTTGATCCACGCCCAACCAAAATGATCAGCGAAGGGGTCGTCAGCCGAACCTATCACCAGACACGTGTCAAATATCCACATGTCCGCCGGTCTTATCTTGAAGGCTATGAAAGCGGAGATGTGCGGCCGGATTTGCGTGCGCGTGAAGAGTTCGTGCGTGTGGACTGGGACACTGCACTTGATCTAGTGGCGCGTGCGATCCTCGACACAATCGATGAACACGGCAACGAGGGTCTCTTTTCAACTTCCTACGGCGGCTGGTCTCATGGCGGCGTTCTGACACCCAATGTCTTGCAGGGCCGCTTCTTCAATCTGATCGGCGGTGCGGCTGTTACCGTTGGCGACTATTCGGGCGGTGCGGGACAAATCATCATGCCGCACGTTCTGGGCGACATGGAAGTATATTCGCGCCAGACCTCCTGGTGGCAAATGTTGCAGCATTGCGAGACCTTCGTGATGATTGGCACCGACATGCATAAAAACGGCCGTGCAGAAGGCCGTACGACCGATCACTCCATGTATCCAAGATGGGAACAGATCAAGGAGGCCGGTGTCGACTTCATCTCGATCAACCCGCAGCGCACAACCACTGATGAATGGCTGGATGCCGAATGGATCAAGATCGTTCCGAACACGGATACGGCGCTTTTCCTTGCCATGAGCTACCACGTCTTTGACAACGGCAGCTACGATCAAGCTTTCCTCGACACATATACGGTCGGTGCAGACAAGTTCATTGACTACCTGACCGGCAAGACGGACGGCCTTCCCAAAACGCCAGAATGGGCCGCTGCAATCACAGGCATCGATGCCGAACAGATCCGCGCCCTCGCCGATCGGTGTGCCACTACCAGAACCCAGTTCGCCGGGTCCTGGGCCATCCAGCGCGCACAACACGGTGAAATGCCGTATTGGGCGATAACCGCCTTTGCGGCAATGACCGGCCAGATCGGCCTGCCGGGTGGTGGCGTCGGGTTCAGTTGGCACTGGGGCCAGGGCGGCGCCCTGTTCGCCCAAGCGCGTGTTCCGGGCGGCCTTCCTCAGGGGCGCAACCGCGTCATCGGCATCTGCCCTGCGTCACGGCTGAACGAGATGTTGCTCAATCCAGGCAAGGAGTTCACCCGAAATGGCAGCACATTCAAGTTCCCGGATGTTCATCTCATCTACAATTCCGGCAACAATTTCGCGTCTCACCAGCAAGACACCAATGAACTGCTGCGGGCAATGGAGAAGGTAAAAACGGTTGTCTGTCAGGACCCCTGGTGGACTGCGGCCGCCCGGTTCTCCGATATCGTCCTTCCGGCAACATCGCATGTTGAACGAGATGAAATCAGCTCCGGTGGCACTTATTCCAAGGACAAAGTCTATGCCATGCGCAAGCTCATAGATCCTGTCGGGGAATCTCTGGACGATTTTGAGATCTTCCGGCGCCTGGCGGAAAAATTCGGTGTGGAGGGCCCCTTCACCAACAACATGGAACGCATGGATATCATTCAAGAGTCCTATGAAAAGTCCACAGCGGCGGATCACATGGATTTCGAGGAATTCTGGACCACCGGGGTCGCCCGCGTACCTCAGCCACAGGAAGAATTCGAGTGGGTTCGCCATGGCAAGTTCCGCGAAGACCCGGATGCCAATCCGCTCAGAACACCTTCCGGAAAGGTCGAAATCTACAGCGAGACAATCGCCAAGATGAATATTCCCGATTGCCCGCCGATGCCGATGTGGCTGGAGCCGGACGAGTACTTGGGCAACAGTGAACCCGACGATATTCACGTCGTCAGTCCACACCCCTTTAACCGGATCCACTCGCAATTCGCACAATCCGATCTGAGGCATGAACTGAATGTCCAGGATCGGGAATTCCTGCTGATCAATTCGGAAGATGCAGCCGAGCGTGGCATCGAGGATGGTGACCTCGTTGAGCTTCACAACGAGCGTGGTGCGTTGATTGCCGGTGCCCGTGTTTCCGACAACATCATGCGTGGTGTCGCGTCGCTCTATGAAGGAGCCTGGCTGTCCTTCGACAGCAAGGGGCGCTGCAATTCCGGCGCGATCAACATTCTCACGTCCAGCAGGGCCTCAAGCGGCTTGAGTCAGGCAACAACGGCCAACACATGTATCGCCAAGATGCGCAAGGCTACGGACGTTGATGGTCCAAACCAGGCTTATGAGCCTCCCAAGACCACGATTGACGTGGTCTCTCTGGATACATCGGGCTTCGGGCTGGAACGTGCGGACAATCTTCAGGAAACCTTCACCGCGAATATGGAGCCGGGTGAAAAGCTCTTTTACGAGTATTGCACCTTGTGCCACGTGCCGCAGGATCCGGCGTCACACACCAAAAATCAGTGGCGAGGCATAACTGAAAGCATGTTCGTGAATGCCGGCGTCACCGAAGAGGAAGGAGCGCTCATTCTTGAGTTCCTCGATCAGTACGCAAAACCCGACTGATCTGATTGCGTCAAAAACAGAGAGGGCGAGGCCAAAACCTCGCCCTCGTTACCGTTTTCCGCTTCACCCACACGAGGGTTTCCTCAAACCCGGGTAAATCAGGTCAGGAAAAGGTCAATCACTCCGCCGCAACAGGAACTTCCATGCGCTTCTGCGACATCTTCCGGGTCAGCAGTATGCGGCGAATGAAGGCAAGCACGAACAGCGCTGTCAGGATCAGGATGATTGTCGGAGCCGGAGCGCTATCAAGGAAGAAGCTCGCATAGGTGCCGGCGAGCATGGATGCCATGCACACACCAACGGCAACCCAGAGCATGGTACCGAATGTTCGCACCAGCAAGAAAGCGATTGCGCCCGGCGCAATCAACAGGCCGATGGCAAGGATCAAACCGGCAGCGGATAATGTTGCGACAATCGTGAGAGACAAGGCTACCAGCAATCCGTAGTGCAAGAGGTTTACAGGCAATCCGGAGGCCTGTGCCTGGGCTGCATCGAAGCTGTGCAGCACCAGGTCCTTCCACTTCAATATGAGCGCTGCGCCGACGAGAACGGCAATGATACCGGCCGTCAGAAGATCCTCCCGCCCGACCCCCAGCATATTGCCGAAAAGGATATGGTCGAGATGGGCATTGGTTTCTACGGAAACATAGAGCACGATCCCGAGGCCGAACATTCCGGAAAACACGACACCCATGACGGTGTCCTGCTTTACCCGGCTGTTGCCTGCCAGGTATCCGGTCGCAAGAGCACAGATCATTCCAGCTGCAAAAGCACCGATCAAAAGCGGAAGTCCGACAATATAGGCAACCACAATGCCTGGCAGGATCGCGTGACTGACCGCATCTCCCATCAAGGCCCAACCCTTCATGACCAGAAAACAGGACAGGAGCGCTGTGGGAACGGAAACAACTACGCAGATCAGAAATGCGTTCTGCATGAACGGGAACCGAAATGGCAGAAGAAGTGTCTCCAGATCCATCAGACAACTCCTTCTACATTCTTGGAACGGTGCAGGCTATTCCCTGCATCATCCAGAGTTTCCAAGTCTTCGGGCGGTCCCTTCAACAATGCTTGAGCGGCCTTGCGTTTTGCCGCCAGCAATCCGTGCTTGGGAGCGAACATGAACGCGGCCAGGAAAATCAGCGTTTGCAACGTGACGATAATGCCGCCCGTCGCGCCATCCAGAAAGTAGCTGACATAAGCGCCGACAAAACTCGTCGACGCTCCGATGACGACTGACAGTGCGATCAATCGCGGAAAGCGGTCGCAGAGCAGGTAGGCGGTGGCACCTGGTGTCACAACCATGGCAATGACGAGAAAAGCCCCCACGGTTTGCATTGCGGCGACAACGGATGCCGACAGCAGCACAAAGAAAACCGCCTTCAGTACGCCAGGTCGAAGACCGATGGTCCGGGCGTGGTTCTCATCGAAGAAGGTCACCATCAGGTCCTTCCATTTCGTCAGCAGGATAGCCAATGAAACGAAGCCGATGATCGCCAGCTGCACCGTGTCTTCCGGCGTGATGGCGAGGATGTTGCCCATTGTGATGGTCTGGATGGAGACGGAAGTCGGATAGATCGAGACGACAAACAGTCCCAGCCCGAAGAAGGACGTGAATATCAATCCAATAATGACATCGACTTTCAGTCCCGACCGTTCGGACAGGAACAGCATGGCACTTGCCGCAAGACCACCGGCCAGAAACGCACCGAGCGCGAATGGCAAACCCAGAATATAGGCACCTGCGACACCCGGCACGACGGAGTGCGCAAGAGCATCCCCGATGAGCGACCAGCCTTTCAGCATCAAGTAGGCGGATAGAAACGCACAGACACCGCCAACCAGTGCGGAAACCCACATGGCATTCGTCATGTAGTTGTAGCTGAATGGCTCCAGGAGCACTTCCATCATCCAGACGCCTCTTCTCGGCCGGTTTGCTCCGGTGCCTTCTTGGTCGTCTGCACCTGATCGCCGTATTGAACGAAAGGCCGTTCGTCGTCTGTCAGGATGGTCACTTTGCGTTGATCGCCATCGGTGTGAAGCGTCTCGTCGGAAATCGTGAAATGACGCAGCACTCCGCCGAAGGCGAGTTCCAGATTGTCACGGGTGAACGTGGTGTCAGTCGGTCCATAGGCCAGTACAGTGCCCTTCACCAAAACCGTTCTGTCACAAAACTCCGGAACTGAACCCAGATTGTGAGTGGAAACGAGCATGACCCTGCCCTCATCGCGCAGTTCCTTCAAAAGCGCGATGATTTGCTCCTCGGTCTTGACGTCGACGCCGGTGAAAGGCTCGTCGAGAAGGATCACCTGACCGTCCTGCGCCAGCGCTCTGGCAAGAAACACCCTCTTGCGCTGTCCTCCAGACAGTTCGCCAATCTGGCGATGACGGAATTCCTGCATGTTGACCCGTTGCAGCGCCAGGTCGACGGCGTCACGGTCTGCCTGTTTCGGTCGCCTCAGGAAGCCCATGTGACCATAGCGCCCCATCATCACGACATCTTCAACAAGTACCGGAAACGACCAGTCGACTTCCTCAGATTGCGGCACATAAGCCACCTGGTTCCGGCGCAAGGCATCCTGCACCGGTTGACCGAGGATCCGGATCCGTCCCTTTGCGGCCGGCACGAATCCCATAATGGCCTTGAACAGAGTGGACTTGCCCGCCCCATTCACGCCGACGAGAGCCGTTACGGTGCCACACGGTATTTCAAAGCTGGCATTCCAAAGCGCGGTATGTCCGTTGCGATAGGTCACCGTGACGTCTTCGGCGGTTATGCCATCACCGGCTGCCTGAGCGGTCATGTCCATGTCCGGGTCCTTGAGGATTTGAAGCATCACGAAAAGCCATTAAAGAACACTATTGAAACGATCACAATTGCGGCCAACTCTTGACCGCAATTGCAGTTTTTACGCAGCAGGCCAGGTCTCAGTTTGCCGCCGACTTCAATCCGTCCGCGACTGTCCCGGCAGTTACCTTGAGAAGGTCAAGGTATGTCGGTACCGGTCCACCGGCCTCACTGAGAGAGTCCACATAAAGAACACCTCCATAGGCAGCACCGGTTTCCCGGGCAACCTGTTCCGCAGGTGCGGTGCTGACTGTGCTTTCACAGAAAACAACCGGAATTTCGTTTTCGCGCACGCCATCAATGACTGCACGTACCTGCTGCGGAGTTCCCACCTGATCAGCGTTCATCGGCCAAAGATAAAGCTCCTTCATGCCGAAATCGCGGGCAAGGTAGCTGAAAGCGCCTTCGCAGGTTACGAGCCAGCGTTGTTCTTCCGGTATTTCCGCAACAGCATCGCGAAGCGGTTCAATCGTCGCACGCAACTGCTCTTTATATGTGTCGGCGTTTTTCTGATAAACGGCGGCATTGTCAGGATCCTGGGCGGAGAACGCATCGACGATGTTGTCGATATAGATCAATGCGTTGTCGAGACCCATCCATGCATGGGGGTTTGGCTTGCCCTCATATGAGCCCGAGCGGATCGAAATCGGGTCGATGCCATCTGTCAGGGTTGCTGATGGAATATCTCCCAGATTGCCCAGAAACTGCTTGAACCAGAGTTCGAGGTTCATGCCATTCCACAGGATCAGGTCAGCGTCAGAAGCCCGGACGATATCCTGTGGCGTCGGCTGATATCCATGGATCTCCGCGCCCGGCTTGGTGATGGAAACCACTTCAGCCGCGTCTCCAGCAACATTTTGCGCAATGTCTGCAAGAACCGTAAAGGTTGTCACGACCTTCATCTTGTCGTCAGCCCAGGCAGCTGTAGATGACAATGAGGCCAGCGCCGTCGCCAGCACGGCAGCTGTCAGTGAAAAGCGTTTGTTACCAGTCATTCAAAACTCCCAAACAGAAAAGTACCTTCTTGCAAGTGATATTGCAACTCATTCGCAACTGTCAAGCTAGTTGCGAATGAGTTGCAATATTAAAAACCCTTCTGAACTGAATTCAGGCCCCACCAAAGCAAAACCGCCGATCCAAGGACCGGCGGTTTTCACATGTCAAAAATGCATCCTGCGTTAGTGCCTCAGGCGGCTGAAACCTTGTCCAGGAACGTTTCGATCCCCTGCTTCAGAGCAAGACTGCGATTGCTCAAGTCATCCGAAGCTGCAAGCACATTGCCGGAAGCATCCTTGGTTTCAACCACTGCTTTTGCCAACCGGTCCATGTTGGATTTCACTGCCATCGTGCTTTGTGCAGCGCGCTGAACATTTCCCGAAATCTCGTTCGTGGCAGAGCCCTGTTGGGAAACCGCAGTTGAGATGCCTTGCGTATAACCGTTGACCTCTTCCATGGTGTCGGAGATCTCACCAATCGCGGCAACCGCATCAGTGGTGGAGTCCTGGATGGTCTGGATCTGCGAAGAAATTTCCTCCGTTGCTTTTGAGGTCTGGTTCGCCAGTTCCTTGACCTCGGCTGCAACAACTGCAAAGCCCTTGCCGGCCTCGCCGGCACGCGCAGCTTCAATGGTGGCATTCAATGCCAGCAGGTTTGTCTGTTCAGCGATGGCCTGAATAAGGTTGACCACCTCTCCAATCTTGGACGCGGCTTCCGCGAGACCCTGCACCTTGCCGTTAGTCTCGTGAACGGCCCCGGTTGCCTGTGTCACGATATCCGATGATCTGCGCACCTGTTCGCCAATCTCGGCGATCGAGGCAGACAATTCTTCGGCGGCACCTGCGACGTTTTCAACGCTCATGGAAGCATCTTCGCTGACACGCGAAGTGTCCCCGGCCTGTTCGGCGCTGTTTTTAGCAATGCCGCCCAGCGAAGACGCCGTGCCGCTCATACCGGCCGCGGTTTCATCGAGCGCGCTCAAAAGGCCCTGAACTTCTTCCCGGAATCCCTGGATCAGATCTTCAACCGCCCCCTGGCGGGCAAACTGTTCCTGTCTGTGGTCGTCAGCCTCGTGCTCCAGACGGACACGCTCACGAGCGTTTTCCTGGAAAACCTGTACTGTTCGGCTCATGTCGCCGATCTCGTCGCGTTGATCTGTCGAGGGAATTTCCACATCCGTGTCGCCTTCCGCCAGACGCCCCATCGCGACGGTCAACTCCCTTGTCGGCTTGGTAATGACAAGCGAGACGACGAAGGCCAGCAATCCGCCAACCAACACTGCAGCAAACAGCGCAACGGCAATCAGACCAAGAGCCGTGTCGGCGCGTGCATAAGCGCTTGCCGATTGTGCTTCGGTCAATCCCGTGATGACGGTCCGGACCTTGTCGGAGATCGCCGCAAGCTCGAGCCTTTTGGTATCGAACGCCTCCTTGGCAGCGACCATGTTGGCAAACTCTGCTTCATAGTTGTTCACCTCCTGCTCAATAGCGGCAACCGCTTCGGTGATCTCAGGAAAGGCAGCACTATCGGCCTTGAGCGTGTTCGCGAGATTGCGAAGAATACCGATGCGCGTGGTGACGTCGTCGGCCCCCATGGATTCAAAGCCGGCGAAAAACTCCATTGTGACCGAGCGGATCTCCAGTGCCGCCCGCTGGAACTTGATGGCGTTGACGTTCACAAGATCGACGATACCAAGCTTGGACGACGCTTTTCCGGCAATCTTCTTGGCGTCGTCGCTCGCTGCGTAAACGACCTTACGCAACGCAGACGCCTGATCATGAATGCTGTGAAGCCCGGCAACAATTTCAGCGGCCAAATCAGCTGACACCGGTGCGACCTGAGCGCCCTCCCCCTCGACCTTCGGCAACTTATCTTTCAGACCAACGGCAAGCGCTGAAAGGCCTTTCATCTTTTCAGCGTCCAGACCTTCCACCTTTAGCTTGGCGGCTTTTTTGGCCCACTTGGCAACAGAGGCAACGCCCTCGGAAAGACCAGCCGACAGTTCACCTGGCAATTCTGAACTCTCTCCGGCTTCGGCAATCAGCACCGACAATTCGGAGCTCGTATCCTCCATATCGGAGAGCATGCGGCCAACCTTGTCGGCCCGGTTCCGGGTGCCGGTCGCCTTCTTTGCAGCGCTTCCGGCATCCCTTTGTATCTTGTTCATCTGATCAGTGATCTGAACGGAAAGTGTCTCCAACCGAACCGCGGACTTCAACAGATTGTCCACCTGAGCCTGCCGGCTGTCGACCGCGGCTACAAATCCGGAGAACTCGCCGCTCAACTGTCCGACCAGAGCTATGGCCTCATCGGTCGCCTCACCGCCCGCTCCGCTATCGGAGACGTTGTCCAAAGAGACCAACGCCTGTTCCAGCTGCTCAATACGGGCACTCGCTGATTGTGCCAGATCCGGGTTGCTGTCGGCCAGATAGGCTTCTTGCGCCTGCGCAACTTGCTGTAGATTTGCCATAGCCGCCGTGGCCTTGGCGCTGACATCCGATTGAGCCCGCAATCCAAGAATTGCAACAGTTCCAACAGCACCTACCGCTGCCGCAACAAGTATCATCGTGACAAAACCGCCCCCAACCTTGGCCGAGAAGCGTGCATTCTTTAATGGTGTAAGTAACTTGGACATGTGAACCCCGCACTTTCTTTCATAGAAGGCGGGGCAGATAAACAATTGGTGAAGAGATTGGGCCACCGAAACACCATTCGGCTGGTGAATTAAATCGAAGGCGAAAGTTCTATTATCAACAACAGGATAGAGGCAAAAAATCACTCGATCTTTTTTGCCTAAATTAAATGATGCTCATCTTGAAAAGTGCACAAGAGCTCAAAAACGACCTCTGAACGCTTACTATTATGTAGTTATCCTAGGACCGATTCTATACTTTTTTCACAAATTGAATGCTTGCGAGGAACTTTTTCATCCGCCAACAACCTCTTTCAGATGTGCGGCGTCCAATAGTTCCTTCAAAGTTGCGCGTTCGCCAATATGGTTTGCCAACAACAAGATAAGACGCGCATTCAGGGCGTCGCTTTCCTGTTTTGTCAGGCCTTCATGGGCCGACAAGAGATCGGCATAAAAGTCGTCCGGCGCTTCCAGATTGGGGCCAATTTCTTGCTTGCTCATGAGCTTCGCTCTCCTTTGCCGACCGCGTTTTTGAGCGCAAAGGCCAGTCTATCCGCATCGAAGTCACGCCATCTTGCTGCAACGTGCTGATCAGGTCGAAACAGGTAGACAGCAGCCTCAAGATCTCCCAGGTAGCGCTCTTTGATTTCGGGGCCGATTTCAGCTCGGGACAAGCTCTTGCCTGCAATCTGTACACCCAGGATATCGCTCGTTTCAGGTACATCCACTCCAATACCGAGCAGAACAAAACGGTCTCCGAGACTGTCCACCAGCCAGGCATCACCCATTGGTGCATCAATGGCGGGACTGCCAGGCCTCGTGCGCACGGGAAGGTCAACCTGGTCTTCGCCGTTCAAAGGCGAGCCATCATAGACGGCCGGCACGGACAGACGGCCCGAGTTCACCAGTGGCCGGGCAAAGGAATGGTGTTCGGAAAGATCCAGAACAGCGTCCCTGAATATCCGGCTCATTTCCGACTTGGGTGTTATGAATTCCGTTGAGCGCGAGCTTTGAAGGATGTTTTCATCTGCGGCCAGTTCCCGTTCGAAACGATAGCTGTCCAGCAACGTTTCCGGAGCCTTGTCCTCAAGAACAAGTTTGAGCTTCCAAGCCAGATTGTCGATATCCTGAAAACCGGAATTTGCACCCCGTGCACCGAATGGTGAAACCTGATGTGCGCTGTCGCCGGCGAAGATGACGCGGCCATGCCTGAATTTCTCCATTCGCCGACACTGGAATGTGTAGATGGATACCCACTCCAGATCGAACTCAACGTCCGGTCCAAGCATCTGCCGCAGCCTTGGCACGACATTTTCAGGCTTCTTTTCCTCGTCCTTGTCGACTTCCCACCCAAGTTGAAGGTCAATGCGCCAAACGCCGTCAGGCTGCTTGTGCAGCAGAGCCGACTGGTCCTTGTTGAACGGAGGATCAAACCAGAACCAGCGTTCGGTCGGGAAATCCGCCTTCATAACCACATCGGCAATCAGGAAGTTGTCCTCAAAGACCCTGCCGACAAAATCAAGATCAAGCATATGCCTGGCAGGCGAGCCAGCGCCGTCACAGGCGATCAGCCATTCTGCCTCAATGTTATAGGCGCCTTCATGTGTTTCGATGGTGACGAGGGTGTGGTCTTCTTCAGGATGCAGGTTCGCAACCCGGTTCCCACCACGGATCTCGACCGGTTTTCCTTCAGCCTGAAGCGCCCGGATGCGCTCAACCAGATAGAGCTCGCAATAATACTGCTGCAGATTGATGAAAGCGGGTCGCTTGTGTCCGGCCTCGGGCAACAGATCGAATTCGTAAACCTGCCGGTCATTGAAAAACACCTTTCCGGTATTCCAGACGACACCCTTCGACACCATCTCGTCACCACAGCCGAGCCGGTCAAAGATCTCCAGAGAGCGTTTGGAAAAGCAGATTGCCCGCGAACCGACGCTGACACGTTCGTTGTCATCGAGCACAATGACAGGAATGCCGGACTGGGCCAGGTCGATCGCCATGGCGAGCCCGACCGGTCCAGCGCCGATGATGACAACCGGATGGCGCACGGGTGCGTCGGCGTCCTGATCGTCGCTCCATTTATAGGGATAGAGCGGCACCTCGAACAATTTGGTCACAGGTTGTCCTCCCGGCTCCTGACCTCATAAAAACTTGGCGGCAATCGGATGCCGGTCGAAATCCAGAAAGAACTCGTCAGGAATTTCCCAGGCAAGCCTGACCGCATGATCATTGATTTGCTTGTGTGTTTTGCATCGCCTGACCGGCCGTTGCTTCACTCACAAGACTTTCTTTTAATTCTTCTCTGTACTCAGATATGAGGCTGTGACGCTTCTCTTCAGGCAACTCGCCGATGTCAAGCTGATATACAGGCCAGCAAGAGGTTATCGCAGGCCGGTATTGTGTCTGGAACACTATCTTCGGAACGAGAGCCCCAGGATAGTTACCGATCATTCGATCGTAGCCCGACATCTCCTCGATCTGGCCTTCGACACCCTTTTCTCCTTGGAAGTCCTCATCGTTGGCATAGCAAACTTCTGACGTAAGCAACCCCTCATATTCGCCAATCAAAACCTCCTGAATATCGTATGTCGTTTTTTGACACACGGACTCTTCAGTTATTTGAAGTTCGTAAGCTACAACGTTCGCAACAAATCCCAAGGCATCTTCAAGAGAAGGCTTATCGTATTCACCCGAAACAGGTTGCGGACATGCCAGAGCAGGTCCAAAAGCACACGCCCAAGTGACGAATGCTGACGACAAAAACTTGCAACCTAACTTCATGGCAAATCCTATCTAGAAAATCATCCTCAACCTGAAGCTGCATGAAATTATGTCCCTATGATGGGCTTTCGATCAAACTGTTGCCTTTCACCCTTGCAGATCCGCCCACATCTTCGCGTCCCGTTCGGCCGTCCAGATGCGCGGTGTGTCGATGCCGAGCGCTTCGTCATAGGCCCGGGCGACGTTGAACGGCAGGCAGTGTTCGTAGATTGCGTAGTCCTTGAACTTCGGATCACATTCGGCACGGCAGGCGTCCCAGGCGTCCTTCAGCGAACCGCCCCCTTGAGCGATCCGGGCCACAGGCCTAAAGGTCGAGGACACGAAATCGGCGGTGTTGGTCAACGCCTTGCCGACCATCTCCTTGCCGACCAGCGCATCGCCGCGGCCAGGTGCAATGGCTTCCACATCAAAGGAACGGATGGCCTGAAGCGTCGTCGGCCAGTCGTTGAAATGGCCGTCACCGCAGTAACACGCAGAGTGGTATTCGACGATGTCACCGGTGAACATGACGTTCTCGTCCGGTACATGAATAACGATGTCCCCCGCCGTATGGGCGCGACCAAGGAAGCGAAGATCAACCCGGCGTTTGCCAAGATAGACGGTCATGCGGTCGTTGAAGGTGGTCGTCGGCCAGGTCAGGGGCGGAATATCACTGACGTTGTCATAGCCCATGAACAGACGCGGGAAGCGCATGAACTCAGATTCTCGGTCTTCCGCGCCGCGTTCCACAACCATCGAACGAGCCTTCTGGCTCATGATCACGGTCGGCGCCTGATAGGCGGCAGCCCCCAGCACACGCACGGCGTGATAGTGGGTCAACACAAGATGACTGATCGGTTTGTCGGTTACGGAGCGCACCTTCTCGATCACCTTGTTGGCGAGTTCAGGGGTCGCCTGCGCCTCGATGATCATGACACTGTCATCGCCGATGATAACGCCGGTATTCGGGTCACCTTCAGCGGTAAAGGCCCAGAGATCCCGGCCAATCTCGGTGAACGAGATTTGTTTTTCTGCCATGTCTCCGGCGGATGCGAATTGCTTGCTCATCTCATCTCCCAATCTGCACCCCGGCAGTCTGTTTCAATTTGTCTTTGATCAACCGAACAAAAAAAAGAAAGGCTAGGCTTCATCCGACACGTCGACGGTCTGCTCAATAGCACCAAAAATAGAGTGTCCTTCCTCGTCAGGCATCTCGATACGCACCGTGTCACCCGACTTCAGAAAGGGTGTTTTGGCACTCCCGGTCTCGATTGTTTCAATCATGCGGATTTCAGCGATGCACGAATAACCGGCTCCGCCTTGCGCAACCGGTTTGCCCGGACCGCCTTCCAATTTGTTGGAGACCGTTCCTGACCCAATGACGGTTCCCGCGCACAAGTCTCGTGTCTTTGCCGCGTGCGCAATGAGTTCGCCGAATTCGAATGTCATGTCGATGCCGGCATTGGCGCGGCCGAAAGGCTCGCCATTGAGATCAACATGCAAGGGCAGATGAAGTTTCCCGCCTTTCCAGGCATCGCCAAGTTCGTCAGGCGTCACAGCAACCGGCGAGAAGGCCGAGGATGGTTTTGACTGAAAGAAGCCAAAGCCCTTCGCAAGTTCCGCAGGGATCAGGCCCCGCAACGACACGTCATTGACCAGCAGGACAAGCAGAATTGCGTTGCGGGCCTCTTCGGCACTGGCGCCCATGGGAACATCGCCGGTGACAACTGCGATCTCACCTTCCATGTCAATGCCCCAGGCCTCGTCCCGCATCCTGATCGGGTCACGCGGCGCGACAAATGTGTCCGATCCACCCTGGTACATGAGCGGATCCGTCCAGAAGGTTTCCGGCATCTTTGCGCCTCGTGCGCGGCGCACCAGTTCGACATGGTTGACATAGGCCGACCCGTCCGCCCACTGATAGGCGCGCGGGAGTGGCGACAGCGCGTTATGTTCATGGAAGCGAAGCATAGGAACGGCTTCGTGGGACAGGCTTTCAGCGAGCAATGCAAGCTTCGGCGCGACCTTGCCCCAGTCATCAAGCGCGGCCTGCAACGTGGGTGCAATATTGGCCGCCTCCGTACAATAGGTGAGCCTTTCATTCACGACGACCAGTTTGCCGTCCCGAGTGCCGTCCTTCAGCGTTGCCAGCTTCATTGACTTTGTTTCCTTGTGATCGTCAGACCGTCATAGCCAACGATGGTTTCCCCCGAAAAGGTCTTGGTTGCCTCGATCCATTCCGCATGTTCAAAGCCCGGCAAATCCGCCGGGATGAGGTGGTTCAAAACCAGTTTTCCAGCGCCTGCCTCTTCGGCAACTTTTGCAACATCAGGGGCCATAGTGTGGCTTGCCAGCAAGTGCTGGCGCAATCTGTCTCCATTCCCTGTGATTTCAACGATCCTGTCTACCCCCCGCGCCAGCATCGCTTCGTGGACCAGCAGGTCGCACCCCTTCGCAAATTCAGCCAAAGGGGGAAAATAAGTGGTGTCGGCAGAGAAAACGACAGACCAGTCTTCCGTCTCGAACCGCACGGCAAAGCAATCGTCGACCGGAGGATGATCCACCTTGAAGGCCTTGACGTTGAGAGTTCCATCTTCCAGCGTGACCTCTCCTTCTTTCAGGAGATGAATTTCCACGAGTTCGCGCAAATCCGGGCGGCCTTCATCCTCAATTCTGAGATCGATATCATAGCGCATCGACGCCAGGAAACCGTCCCAGTACTCCATGAGATCGACAGGACCATAGACCTTCACGGTACTGGAAAGACCCGTCGTCCACGCGGTATGCAGCAATGGGCCAAGTTCAAGCACATGATCTGAGTGCATGTGAGTTATGAAAACGAGATCGAGCTGCTTCAGAACAACACCGGCTTCCACAAGCCCTCGTGTTACGCCAAGCCCGCAGTCGACGACGCAGCGACGACCGCCAATCTCGAGCAGGGAGCTGGTTGGCGAAGGCCCACCCGATCGTATTGCCGGGCCGCCCTTGGACCCCAGAATGACCAGGCGATCCTGAAGTTCAGGCAGTTTCGTTCCGCTCATTCTGCGTTCCAGGTTCCTTCTGGCGTACCGTCGAACTTCTTCTCAAGCGTTTCCCAACAGTCGATATAATCGTCCTGCAATGGCGCTTCCTTGCCGGCGAATTCGGTCAGATGCTGAGGGAAACGGGTCTCAAACATGAAGGACATGGTATTGTCGAGCTTCTCAGGCTTCAAATCTGCATTTGAAGCTCCTTCAAATGCATTGTTGTCGGGCCCATGCGGCAGCATCATGTTGTGAAGGCTCATGCCGCCGGGCACGAAACCCTGAGGTTTGGCGTCATATTGGCCGTATATGTTGCCCATCAACTCGGACATGATGTTCTTGTGGTACCAGGGCGGGCGGAACGTATCCTCCATCACCATCCAGCGCTCACGGAACAGTACAAAGTCTATATTGGCGGTGCCTGGCACTCCCGACGGAGCTGTCAGCACGGTAAAGATCGACGGATCCGGATGGTCGAACAGAATGGATCCGATCGGGCAATAATTTCGAAGGTCATATTTGCAAGGCGCGTAGTTGCCGTGCCAGGCCACGACATCGAGCGGTGAATGCCCGATCCTGGTCTCGTGAAACTGCCCGCACCATTTTACCGTGACCGTCGAAGGCACTTCCTTGTCCTCAAAGCTGGCGACGGGGGTCTTGAAATCTCGGCGATTGGCCATGCAATTGGCGCCGATAGGTCCCCTGCCCGGCAACTCGAACTTCTGACCGTAATTCTCACACACAAAGCCGCGAGCCGGTCCCTCCAAAACCTCAACCCGGTAGACGAGACCACGCGGCAGGATCGCAATTTCCTTAGGTGCAAGCTCAATGACACCGAGTTCGGTTGCAAAGCGCAATATACCTTCCTGGGGAACAACCAGCAGCTCGCTGTCGGCGGAAAAGAAATAGGCATTTTCCATCGACCGGGTGACCAGATAGATGTGGCTTGCCATACCGACTTGGGTATTCACGTCGCCCGCGGTCGTCATGGTTCGCATGCCGGTCAGCCAGGTCAGGTCCTCATCGGTATGCGGCACCGGGTCCCAGCGGTACTGTCCCAGCGAAATCACATCCTCAAGGACGTTCGGAGCGCTTTTCCAGTAAGGCAGGTCTATCTTTCGGAACCGGCTGGTATGTTTGACCGAAGGCCTGATCCGGTAACACCAGGTGCGCTCGTTCTGGTGGCTTGGCGCTGTGAAGGCAGTGCCGGACAATTGCTCACCGTAAAGACCATAGGCGCACTTTTGAGGACTGTTCATGCCCTGCGGCAAAGACCCGGGCAAAGCTTCCGTTTCGAAGTCGTTGCCAAAGCCAGGCATGTAACCCAGATCCGAAGAATTGTGTCCGGCGCTCCGGGACCCGGTCGAACTGTCTGTTCTCTGATCCATGATGACCTCCCGGTTCAGATTTAATTTAGTTACAGATGTAACTTTTCACCTATGCGGCGTCAAGCTGGATCGGACACTTACGCGCGACGAAGCTCGATTTGCCAAACCAAGTGCCTGTTCTGCTTTCGCTTTTCGCGGTTTGCACAAGCTGCTCCACTGACGCACAAGGCAATTACCCAGACGGCAAAGATTCATTCTTGCCAGAAATTCGAAGAGCTGATACAAATGAGAACATAACATGAACATTTGAGGTGACCGATGCGGTTGGCAGACCCGATCCGTGAGCAATCATCCGTGCTTGTGGCTTCACACACACCACAGTTTGAAACTCAGTCGACAACTGATGTCACCGCACAGGATGTGCGAACCATGATGCTTTATTTGAGAAAGGCACGGGATCGGGCTATCGACATTCGCGACCGCGCTCCAGCGGGAAGCTACCTTGAAGGCGTTCTGAAACGCACGATAGACGGCATCACCCTGGAATTGTCTCAACTGGATTATCTGCTTGCCTGCAAGCCGGCTGATGCATCTTCGGACCCAGCACCTAAACGGAGAATGCGCCCGGCTATCTGATGATTGTTCGCTCGCCCATCAGCCACATCGGCGCATCATCTCAATGCCGGTTCTGACCGTCAGCGGTACTTGGCCGCCGTGATGAATTCGCCAAAAGCTTCGCACCAGACAAGGACGGTGGTGTAGTCGTCGATATTAACATCTTCAGGCACATCGACAATAAACCCATCGAAGGTCTTGATATCGCCCAGCCTCCGGGCGCTTGCCTTGACGGTTTCAAACCCGGCTTCATCCTCAACAAATTCCTTGGTCAGATATAGCTTGTAATCAGGCCCCGGCGACAACTCCCCTTCGTGAACAATCTGCTTAGCCGATAAGCTGATAGTGCCTTCGCCCCAATGGAGAAGATCGCTGCCTTTCAAGTCTCTGGTCAGTTCGGCTTCGTATTGCGCCTGTTCTGCTGCAGCTGAAAGAGAGGCGGCATCCGGTCCTTCCGGGGCTGTCAGAATGGGAAGAAAATAGACGCCGAGGGCGAACCCGACCGCAAGCACCGCGCCATGGGAACAAAGAAGCAGCAACCATCGAAGCATTTTTTAATCCTCGGTTCTCATTCAGCCTGCGTCAAAGTTATGTTGATCGAAGGCAGTTTCAACAATGACCTCGATAACTTTCATTTGCCAAATAGGTCATCACGAAGTGAGTGAACGCAGGCACGTTTTGAACTTGTATCACTATGACTTTGGCAAAGAACCGAATGTCTTGTCTGGCCCCTAAGACCTATGAAGTCGTTTCAGCTTTTGAGCGGTCCGAAGAACCCAAGCACCGATTTTAACTTCCCTGTTTGTGCATCGAAGGAAACAACATCCAGTCCGTCTGGCAGTGAGGTTCCGTCTGCTTTGACCAATCGCCAGGCGAAACGCGCCATACCATGGTGTTCATCGACTGCGCTGCAGCGGACAATCTTGGCGCCGACATGCGCTGCAAGAACGCCGGAAATATGGTCGACAAGGCCCGGACGACCGACAATATCCGTTTGAGGATCCGTATATCGGATATTTGCCGTCACGGCCTTATCCAGTAGCTCTCCACGACGAATGGGATCCCGTTCCGACCAGGCCGCACAATAGGTGTCGATGGTTTCTTCCAGTGTCACAGATCCCTCCCTGGCCACAGGGCTCTTGTTTCTTCAAGCCAGCTGAAGCACCAGCTTCAAGGTGCATCTTTGCATGTCTTGAAAACCAGACACGCTCTTCAAATGACGCTCACGATCCCAACAGCAAAATCCACATCCAAGGGGCGCGGCTTATGCTGCTGCTTCGTCACCCGGTGCGGTTTGCCAGCCAAGGTCCGTCAATGTCACGATCCTGTTGCCGCGCAGATCCGTCGCGCAGACAAGAAATCCCCGTTCTTCCATATGGCTGAGAAGCCAGCGGGCGCGACCGGGCGAGCGCGTTCCATAGGCCGTCGCGATCTCCAGATTTCCCGGGCAAGGTGCCTTTGCAAGCGCGGCCTTGGCCAGAAGCAGATAGACGCCGCGCATATCCTCCGGCAGTTCGGCTGCAATCAACTCTGCCTGTGTCCAAGCGCCGTCATCCATCTCGCCTTTTTCGACACCAGCCCTGGCGACAGACAGCTTTTCGCGAAAGGCCTGCAGGTCAGGTGCCCCACCTGGCAATTTGGTAATCCGGCACCGGACCTGGAAGTCCTGATAGAGCGATGCAATCGGCTGGAAGGCGGCGTCTTCGTCCTCAAGAATTCCGGCGATGATCTCGGAAATCTTTTCATCCCGCTCGCCAAAGTCCAATAGGCTTTCAGCCTGCGGTGTATCGGTCTCGCCTGCCTTTTCTGCACTCGAGAGGCGGTCCAGCACGTCACCCGTCGAAGCCACCGGTTCAATATAGCGCTGGCGCACCGGCTGAACTTCGTCTGCGCCGGGTGTAAAAATCAGGTCCTTTGCCTCTTCCTTTGGCTGCTCAGGAAGTGGCATCAGCTTGTGGCTGCCGCCCCTTCCCGCAGTTTCGACAGGGCCAATCTTGACCGGGATCGGACGCCGTGACATTGCCGGACCAAGCGCGATGAAATGACCACGGTCCAGATTGCGGAAACTCTCCGCCTGTCGTCGTTCCATACCGAGCAGGTCGGCTGCTCGTGCCATGTCGATGTCCAGAAAAGTCCGTCCCATCAGAAAGTTGGAGGCTTCCGCCGCAACGTTCTTGGCAAGTTTTGCAAGACGCTGTGTCGCTATGACACCGGCAAGTCCGCGCTTCCGGCCACGACACATCAGGTTGGTCATGGCACCCAGCGACCGGCGCCTGGCTTCTTCCGTCACTTCTCCGGCTGCGGCCGGGGCAAACAGCTGCGCTTCGTCAACAACGACGACCATCGGGTACCAAAGATCCCGGTCCGCATCGAACAAGCCGTCCAGAAATGTGGCTGCGGCCTTCATCTGCCGGTCGGCATCCAGACCTTCCAGATTGAGGACAACAGACACGCGGTGCTGGCGCACACGTCCCGCAATCATCTGCAAGTCTTTTTCAGTGCCGACGGCATCGACCACCACATGGCCGTATTTTTCGGCAAGCGAGACAAAGTCGCCTTCGGGATCAATGATCGCCTGCTGAACCCAGGCTGCCGACTGCTCCAGCAACCGGCGCAACAAATGCGACTTTCCGGACCCGGAATTGCCCTGCACCAACAACCGGGTTGCCAAGAGCTCTTCAAGATCAAGCTCGGCGCGTGTCCCGCCCCTCATTTCCCCAATATCGATCTGTACTGTCATACGATCACTTGAGACACCGCTTCTGCAGCGCCTTTCATTCCCCAGACCTTGTTTCCTGCAATGCGGTAGTCAGCACGATTCCTCAACCGTTGCAAAGCCGTGGGCCCTCCATAGCCGGGTTTTCCCAGAATTCCACCGGGCGCCGGCGCTGAATGCGTCGGGTTTACAGATGTTGTCTGAAGCGAAGATGGAATGCCCGTTGTTCAACCATTCGATTGAAGTCGCGCGATCATGCTCTCCAGTCTGCTAGAGGCAGGCTCCTAACGATTGTTTTTCATTTTTCGGAGCTTTCTTAAAACAAAATTTATTCCGGCAATGGCCAAGACTATGCCGAGGGCGTGCCGAACCAACAACATATCAGTGAACATGACAGAATCTACATGACTTTCCGGCCAAAGAAAGAATAGTAGCGGTATGAAAGCAAATTGACCTAGAAGCGAAACGACTAAGACAGCAAGTAGAATTTCGTAGAAGACACGAGACAAATTCAAATTTCCTGAAAACTGCCTAGATTTTTACGGACCTATACTGCCCGATTTATCAATCGCCAAATTAAAACAAAATGAACCATCACGCCGCAATTCGGTGAACGCCGAACGAAAATTCACCGCTCCATGAGTCCAACTTTTCGACATTGGATTCTAACTGAGTTTAAAATCCACGATCTCTCGTCCGTGCATGTTGCAGTAAGCCGTCACGACTTTCGATTCATCTTTGATACGATAGTCGATATCAACGTTCTTGCGATGAGCTCCTATGGCTCTTGAGCTCGAAATCCGTTCAATTGGCTTGAAGATACCTTTGCGCGCAAAATCGTTACAAATCTGGATCGCAACATCAGCGCTTATTATTTCTTCTTCTTTTTGTTTTTCTTGTTCTTTTTTATAATCGGCGAGCGATTCACTTTGGGCTTTGAGAAGGGCCACGCATTGGGAGAACTCCACGGTGCCAGGAGTAAATTCCCCAGCGCATATCCGCTCAGCTTTTTCAGACTTTGTCTCTGAAACAGACGTGTCTGACACGCACCCCGCTAGAATTGAAATAAGTATGACAAAAACGCAGAATTTCATGAGATCCGCCCCCCACGCGGCATCAGGATGAGTTAGCCAGTCAGCTGACGCCATACCCTAAATAGCAACACCCAAAACTACAATCAAAAATAGTATCTGTAGATTTGTTTTGCGAAGGAAAGGTGGAGAGTTGGTTCGACTAGTGCTGCGTCACAGGCCTTTTGGAAACGCTAGATCAAGAATAACATTGCCTTCTTCATAGGCGGTCGCCTTCAACACAAAGTCTTCGATCTCGAACAGTGCAAACAACAAACTCCTTCAAGAGATCGAATAGATTCAACGAATCCACACCCAATCCCTAAGCAGCCAAGTCTTCCTCAATAGCTGTGTCGAGCACTGTCGCAGCGATTTTTTTGTGGAACGGCAGGATCAGCGCAAGGTAGGCGTAGCCGAACAGGTTGTGCCGTTTGCAGCAGGTCGTGGCATAAACGCGTGGCGCTTCTCCAACGCTGCGGAAAATGGACAGGCGAAAATCCTGGTGCCAGTCGTCTTCGCCCAGGATGATCTCATTCTGCCCGACACTGTAGATCTTGAAAAACCCGACCCTGTCACCAGCCTCTCGCTCCGCCAAAGGTGTGTCTGACTGCTCTTTGAGAAGGTCATCGGTTGTTTTCAGCCCCAGCGGCTTAACAACTGCATCGCGGGCCGACAGAAGCTTGTTCATCCAGCTGATATCCGCATTGAGCATGTGATCCGCGAGCACCCTAATATCGACCGACCGCAGGTCAGGACGGCCTCTCAGTGAGACGGAAAAGGTGTCCATATAGTCGCCTTTCGAATGATAGGCGTTGAGGCGACTGTCACGAGGAAGAGTGTCGGCAATGCTCATCTTCAGCTCCGGATCCATTGATAGAACGTGAAGACATTACACCAGGATCTTGCGGGAAACGCTGAGCAGATTGCCGCAATCAGCGTTTCCGGTGCAATTGTTCCAACACCAGAGCCCGGACGTTCTCCGTCAGGTCCAACGACCAGGGAAGGCGATTTCCGTCAACGGTTTGCGGCCGCTTGGCGCTTCCCTGGACTGCAAGCTCTCCGGCAACTGATTGGCATCCCCGCGCCTGCCTACGGCAAAGGCGATCTCTGGTTTGAAACGAACAGGAACACCCAGTTTTTCGTGGATCTCATCCTTCAGAATACCGGCCATGCCATGGGTGTGATAGCCAAGGGCCGTTGCCTGCAAGGCAGCATGCGCCCAGGCTGAGCCAGCATCAAAAGAGTGTGCGCCATTGACCCGGTTCGGCTTGCCATCCTTGCCGTCGACTTCCTGATCGGTGAAAAGAAAAACAAGTGCGGAGGCATGTTGCGCCCAGTCCCGGTTAAACGGGTTCAGCAACTCGACCAACGGCTGCCACGCGTCCTCACCCCGCAATGCATAAACGAAGCGCCACGGCTGAATGTTGAATGCAGAAGGCGCCCAGCGCGCGGCTTCCAAGATGGTCTTCAGATCCCGTTCGGGCATCGCCGCCCCATCGAATGCACGTGGAGACCAGCGCTCGACAAACAGATCCGTGACCGGATGATCAGGTGTTCTGACGTTCATATTCGTTACTCCAGCTCTTTACTGGGCTTCTGTCCGCCCTGTCCTGTTCGAGATAGTTTGCTTTTATCTTGATATCAAGATACTTTTATAAAAGATATTTTGAGCATCCGATCACGCTCAAGGAAACACTCGGATCAAAAAAATCAGGTACAAACCGCCGAGGTGACTTAAGGTGGCGGGAGCAGCTTTTGCAAGTTGGGGGGACGGCACTTGGCAGGATTATCTGAAAAGGAGCGAAAGCGCGGTCTTGTACTCGCGGTCGGCGGCCTTGGCGGGCTAGTCATGCTGGATGAGACCATCTTGGGCGTGTCGCTTCCCGCAATCCGCGCCGAACTTGATCTTTCGCCAACGACCGCACACTGGATCATCAATTCCTACATGCTCACCTTCACGTGCTTTGCTGCCATTGGCGGCAAGGCGATCGACCTGTTCGGGTTGAGACCAGCCTTGATCGTGAGTTGTACCGTTTTTGCGATTGCGAGCCTTCTCGCCGGGTTTTCCGACAGTGCGGCCATGCTGATTTCAATGCGCGTGGTCCAGGGTTTTTGTGCCGCAATCATGTTCCCCATGTCGCTTGCTGCCACGACACTGTCTTTTGAGGAAAAGGAACGTGGAAGAGCCATTGGCATTCTGGCCGGCATGGCGACGATCTTTCTGGCGGCAGGCCCGATGCTTGGCGGCATTTTGACCGATTTCCTGTCCTGGCGTTGGGTCTTCTGGATCAACATCCCGATTGTTGTCGCAGGTGGTGGTCTGGCCTGCGTGCTCTGGCGCAATCCGGAGCATCCACGGCCACGCCCCGTCATTGACCGTATCGGTCTTGTCTTGCTTTTGATCGGCTTAACCGCCTTGATTTTCGGCCTTATGGAAGGCCCCGATTTCGGCTGGGCCACGCCGGTTATTCTCGCCAGCCTGGCGGGCGGCATCATTGGACTTGTTGCGTTTGTGCTGTTTGAAGCCAAGCAAAGCAAACCACTGGTCGATGTCTCGCTGTTTCGGCTGAAACCCTTTCACGCCAGCGCAGCGGTGATCTTGCTGACACAGATGAGCAAGATCATGGTTGCGATTTTCGTTCCGCACTTTCTCCAGCTGGAACTCCATTTTGCTGCCCTTTGGGCGGGCATAGGAACTGCGATAGCCGTGCTCCCCTTCCCGTTCCTGGCTGCACCTGCGGGCAAGTTCGTCGACAAACACGGATCACGACGACCGGTGGTGATTTCTCTATTTCTGATTGGTATCGCCTGTATCCTGATTGGCGCACTGATGCATTTCAACAGCTACTGGGCCATTGCGCCGGCCCTTATTTTGTGGGGCACCGCGCTGCCGATTGCCATGATCCCCGCAACACGTTTGAACGCCAATGCAGTGCCCCAAGACAAACAGGGCGAAGTCAGTGGCATCGTGATTACAGTCAGGCTGGTCGGGGGAACTCTCGGCGTCACTCTTGGCAGCGTCCTGTTGGCCATGAACGCTGGCTTTCCTGCCATTTTCTGGGTGACAGGCGCTCTGATCATTTTGTGTGCGCTCTACGGTTTGACCGCATTTACCGATGATGCGCCGGAAGAACAGTAGTTCCCGGCGCAACCTGTCAATTTGGACCGGAGTTTATCAGACGAACTCATCTTGAAACTGGTCTCTCAGAACGTTTTTCTGAATTTTGCCCATCGTGTTTCGCGGCAGGGTTTCCAGAACGTGGACCCGCTTGGGTTGCTTGAACTTGGCCAATTTGCTGGAAAGCGCCGATTGAACGTCACCGCCCTCCAGACTTGCCCCGGGTTTTGGGGCCAATACCGCGACAACAGCTTCTCCAAAATCGGGGTGCGGTACGCCGATCACCGCGCTTTCCGCAACGCCGGGCATTTCGTCCAGCGCAGCTTCAACCTCGGCCGGATAAACATTGAAACCACCGGAAATGATTAGGTCCTTGGAACGTCCGACAATAGAGATGTAGCCCTCTTCGTCGACGCGGCCCATGTCACCGCTGATGAAGAAGCCATCGACACGAAACTCCTGAGCTGTCTTTTCCGGCATCTGCCAATAGCCCTGGAAAACATTCGGACCCTTGATCTCGATTATTCCAACGTCACCTTGCGCCACCTCCCGGCCGGTCTTTGGGTCGGCGATCCTGATACCGACACCAGGCAACGGAAAGCCAACGGTGCCCGGTCGCCGATCACCATCATAAGGATTGGAGGTGTTCATGTTGGTTTCCGTCATGCCATAGCGTTCCAGAATGGCGTGGCCGGTGCGGTCCGAGAACTCCTTGTGGACTTCCGCCGAAAGCGGCGCAGAACCGGATATGAAGAGCCGCATATGGGCAACAAGATCTCGCGTAAACGCATCGGACCCGAGCAATCGCGAATAGAAAGTCGGAACACCCATCATCGATGTTGACCGCGGCAACAGGGCGAGCATCCGCTCCAGGTCAAATTTGGGCAGGAACAGAAGCGAACCACCTGCAATCATCAAACAATTCGTTGCAACAAAAAGACCATGCGTGTGAAAGATCGGCAACGCGTGCAACAGAACGTCATCTTCGGTGAACCGCCAAACCTTGACCAGCGTCTGGGAATTGGAGGCCAGGTTTCCATGGCTGAGCATGGCGCCTTTGGATCGGCCGGTCGTGCCGGAGGTGTAAAGGATTGCGGCCAGATCGTCTTCATCCCTCGGGCGGGTTTCGTACTCTTCCGACATTTCATCGGCCAGCTGCGAGAGCGTTCCGGCACCGTCTGCATCAAGCGTCTGCAGCTTGGCACCGGCCTTTTGCGCCGTTCCGGCAAGCGCATCGGCCTTGGCAGGATCGCATACAAACACTGCCGGTTCGGCATCACCGACAAAATAGGCAATTTCAGCAGGTGTATAAGCTGTGTTGAGCGGCAGAAAGACACCGCCCGCTCTGATCGTGCCGAGATAGAGCATCAATGCGTCGGGCGTCTTTTCGGCCTGTACGGCAACCCTGTCGCCCGGTTTTACACCGAGTTTCTGCAAAGCCCCTGCATATTGCGCCGAGCGGGCAAGCATACCTCGATAGGTCAACCGGTTTCCGTCTCCGGTTTCCAGAAATACTTTTTCGGGATCCGGGATAAAGGCGGTCAGCGCGTCGAATAGGTGATTGCTCATCAAGAATTCCCAGGTTTGCCGTCAAGTGCCGAGGCCATATGCCGCTCGGGTTGACAGTTAAAGCAAGTCTCCACAATTTCAGCAAGGTCACATTCCTTAGCTGAACTGCCAATGCTACTTACGAAGTCTCTGGCCGTTGTGACGGTCCTTTCCTTGACTTACCTCAATTTCGGCCAACACCTCTTTCAAGGTATGCTGGGTTGTGCCGTCACTTCGGCCAAGGAAAGCAGCGAGGATATCCTGGATGCCTGAAATCAGGGGACTGACACTGGCGGAACTGATTGCCGACGGCGCCGTTCATTTGGTCGGCATCTGTTTGGGCATAACGGCAACGGTCATTCTGGCCGTGACGATGTGGGACGTAGCGGATCGCGCACGCCAGGTGACGGTCATGATCTACGCCGCCTGTCTGATGACGATGCTGATCTGTTCTGCGCTCTACAACATGTTCGCCAAGGACCATAAATCGGGCATCTTGCGACGTCTCGATCACGCAGCAATCTTCCTCATGATTGCAGGCACATATACACCATTGGCCGCAATCATCATCGGAGGTTGGACGGGAGGTATCCTGTTGGCCATCGTTTGGACTGGCGCTGTGGCGGGAGCTATCGTCAAGCTGGCGCACTTGACCGGCCTGGACCGTCTGACGGTACCAATCTATCTCGGCCTGGGATGGATTGTTGTTTTTGCGGTCCAACCGTTGATCGAAAAAGCGTCCAGTTTCGGCTTTTTCATGATCCTGGCCGGCGGGCTGCTCTATACGATCGGAACAGTCTTTTATGCCTGGAAGAAGCTGCCGTTCCAGAATGCGATCTGGCACGCATTCGTGCTT
The DNA here is from genome assembly GCF_009363435.1 of Labrenzia sp. THAF82. Taxonomy (GTDB): domain Bacteria; phylum Pseudomonadota; class Alphaproteobacteria; order Rhizobiales; family Stappiaceae; genus Roseibium; species Roseibium porphyridii. Next base: position 4,714,135 of record NZ_CP045354.1, read on the forward strand.
GCGGCCGCGGTTTGTCATTTCACGGCCGTTTTTCACGATGTGGCCCTGGCCATGACACCATGATGGCTGTGTAACAAAGAAAAAGTGCAGCTAGCACTCAGCAAGCTGCACTTTAAAAGCATCGCATTTCGTCAGGCTTCGGCGTTCGGATCTTTCTGCAGAACAACAACCTTAGTCCTGAGCGGCACCCGATTGAACAGGTCAATGACGTCCTGCTGCCACATGCGGATGCAGCCGGAAGAAACGCTCTTGCCGATGGAATTCGGCTGGTTTGTTCCGTGGATCCGGTACAGCGTATCCGTTGCGCCCTGCCACAAATCCATGGCGCGGGCGCCAAGTGGATTTCGCAGTCCGGCAGGAAAACCTTTTTCCCAGTATCGCTCCAGCGACGGCTTGCGCGCGATCATTTCCCGTGGAGGGCGCCAGATAGGATGAGGGCGTTTTACTCGGATTAATGCCTCGCCTGACCACGCAAACCCGGCACGTCCCACGCCGATGCCATAACGCAGCGCCTTGTTGTTTCCGAGCGTCCAATAAAGAAAATTATTGTAGGGATCGACGACAATCGTTCCTGGCTTCTCACGGGTTTTGTATTCAACCACCTGACGCCAGTACTGCTTGTCGAATTTCTTGTAGTTGATCGCAGGCCAGGTGAAGTCCCCGTCGGGCAAAGCTGCATAGGCCGAAGCATAGTCGAATTCTTCACCTGGCAGTTCGGCCTGATCCGGCAGACCGACAATGGTTGCAGTCTGGCAACCGGCGAGTGCGGATCCGGCAAGTGCAAGACTGCCAGCAAGAAGAAAGCGGCGACTGAAAACGTTTTCTTGCGCCGGTACAGTATCATTCAGCGATTTGGTACGCTTCATGGGACCTCCTGAAAATCAGGCTTCTTATTGAGACAGCTTTTCAACAGTTGCAAGTCACATTCCGCCGATCTGCCTTACATTCTTCGCATGATTGCCTAGATTAACGGAGCCTGTTACCTGAGGGCCTCACTTCCCTGCCGTTTATTGCCATTCTTGAAGGACTCTCCCTTGCAAAACGAGACGACCAAGTCCCCCTTCCCCGTGTTCGACGGTCACAACGACACACTGCTCAAGTTGGAAATTGACAAGATAAAGGGCAAGGAACGGAGTTTTTTCGACCGCTCCGAGACAGGTCACATCGACATGGTCCGCGCCGAGGAAGCAGGCTTTGCAGGCGGCCTCTTTGCCATGTTTGTGCCTTCCAATCCCGACCAGGACTTTTCAAAACCGTTCGACCCCAAGGACCCGGCCAATTATCAGCCTGTCCCGCAAAAGGAAGCTCTGGATTTCACCTATCGGCTGATCGAGCGCGCCGAGCAGATTGTTGAGGATTCGGATCAACGCGTCGCGATCTGCCGAACGCCGGATGAAATCCGCTCGGCAATCGACGCGCAGACCATGGCGATCAGCCTCCATATTGAGGGTGCGGAAGCGATCGATACGCAATTCTATGCCCTGGAGGAGCTCCACAAGCGCGGTCTCAGGTCACTTGGTCTCGTCTGGAGCCGCGAGAATGCGTTTGGCTATGGTGTTCCAATGGCCCACCCCGCGTCACCGGACATCGGTCCTGGATTGACCGGCCCAGGACGTGACCTGGTTCGCGCCTGCAATCAACTGGGCATCCTTCTCGATGTCTCACACCTGAATGAAAAGGGATTTTGGGACCTTGCCCGCATCACGGATCGACCCATCGTTGCCAGTCATTCCAACGTTCACGAACTATGCGCGAGCAGCCGGAACCTGACTGACAAGCAGCTCGATGCGATCAAAGAAAGCGAAGGGCTCGTCGGCATCAATTTCCACATTGCCTTTTTACGTCCCGATGGCGCGTACTCTCGTGACATGTCACTTGATGTCATGGCCGACCATGCGGCTTATCTTGTTGATCGCGTTGGCGAAGATTGCGTGGCGCTCGGATCCGATTTCGACGGATGCATGCTTCCAAAAGACATCGGCGATGTCACCGGACTTTATCGTCTGATGGAAGCTTTTGATGCCCGTGGCTTCAATTCCCAGCTTCTGGAGAAAATTGCTTACAAAAACTGGCTTTCCGCTCTTGAGAAGGCGGCGGCATAAAGACAAGCCAATCGCGTTACCGACAGAGGGCATCATGACTTCCGAGCCGGGATGAAAGTTGCCGTATTCTGCCTTGCGTACAGGTGCACTTTTCGGACCTGCTCTCATTTTTGTTACTGATGCTGTCGAAATCGCGATTGCAATTGGTTACCCTAAACGGAAGAATGACGACACTGTAATTTCTAGCAGCCATTGACTCATCAATCAGGTATCGCATTGTAACTGCGCATTTTTGCTCTTGCTGTTATTTTGCAAGAAGAGACGCAGACAGGTGCTTTCATCGGGAAATTGGCTGTCCGTGACTGACATGCCCCATCGACCGGCTTTCCAAACTTGGAACACCGGGTAGAGACTCGAACAAACAGTGGCCTGAGATTATTCTCCGGCGACAGTTCTTGTGGCGCTGCCAGTCTTATTCGCTGCCAGGGGGAGGCAACGGCTTGGACGAGATTGTAATTGCGGAAAACGTGCCGCAAGCCAAGGCAAAGGCCAACAAGAAACGGGCGCGCAAGTCAGATGCCGTCTATCAGGACCTTAAACGCAAGATCCTGACTGGAACCTTGACAGCCGATAGTCCGATCACCGAACAGTCTCTCGCAAAGGACTATGCTTGTTCGCAAAGCACGATACGCGAAGCCTTGATGCTGCTTCAGGAATACGGACTTGTTGTCAGGCGCGGCTACCAGGGCACGTTTGTCACCGACCCGACACCGCTGGAAGCAAAACTGATGCTGAAGCTGCGCTTCGACATTGAATCCACCGGCATTCTGGAAGCAGCCAAACTGGTCACGCCAAGGCAGATCGAGGAACTCAGGGAACTTGACCGGGACTTTGAGGAATACCGCGCCGTGCGAGATGTCTTTGGATGCGCGGAAGTCGACAGATATTTGCACTTAAAGCTCTTCCGGATAGCACAGATGCCTGTTCTGGAACCTGTCCTGGTCCGGACTACGATGATGCTGCAGCGTGTGATGCTGCCGACACCCAGATCGGAGAAGGCATGGTCGCGGCCAAATGTGACCCCTCACAAGGATATTTTCGACGCGCTGCAGGCCCGAAATGTCCAAGGCGCGCTCAATTCACTGCAGGCGCACATTCTCTCAAGCGCCGTTCTGCTCGCGCCGCACTTCTATGGTTCAGATCTCGGCAGATTGAAGAATGAATACGACCATGAGCCCGTTCAGGCGCTCGGGCTGACCGGGTTTTAAGCTCAAGCCTGCGCCGTAACGTCAGGCGCTTTCCATCATCTGCTGTTGTGTCAGCATGGCCGCACCGATCAGTTCTTTGGTGTATTCGCACTTCGGGGCTTCGAATATGTCGTCGACCGTACCGGCCTCGACCACCTTACCGCGCTGCATGACCATCACCGTATCCGAGAGTGCACGCACGACTGCAAGATCGTGGCTGATGAAAAGGTAGGTCAGATCATAGGTGTTCTGCAGATCTCTCAGCAGTTCAACCACCTGTTTCTGGATCGTCCGGTCAAGCGCGGATGTCGGCTCATCAAGGACAACCAGTTCCGGTTTCAGAACCATTGTGCGTGCAATCGCAATACGCTGGCGCTGGCCACCTGAAAATTCATGGGGGTAGCGGTTGCGCATTGCGGGATCGAGCGAGACCTCCTCAAGCGCCTTGCAGGCACGCAGGTCCCTGTCTTTTCCACTCAAGGACGGTTCGTGTACCAGAAGCCCTTCGGATATGATCTGTCCGACCGTCATGCGTGGACTTAGAGAGCCGAACGGGTCCTGGAAAATGAGCTGCATGTCCTTGCGCAGCTCCCGCATGGCAGCCCGGTCTCTGCCGGTGATCTGCTGTCCCTGGAACACAACCCGTCCACCGGCGGGGAGAAGGTTCAGAATAGCCCGGCCCAGTGTTGATTTGCCGGAACCGCTTTCACCAACGATCCCGAGGGTCTGGCCCTTGCGCAAAGAAAAGCTGATGTCGTCAACCGCCCGCAGGACATGCCTTGGCTTCAGGAAACCTGAATCCAGCTCAAACTCCACCTCAACTTTCTGGGCTTCCAGAAGAACAGGAGCAGTCTCCGGAACTTGTGGTTTGTGGCCGGTGGGCTCTGCGTCCAGAAGCATTTTCGTATAAGGGTGCTCCGGTTGCGTGAAGATGCTGTTGGTCTCTCCGCTTTCAACCACTTCACCCGTTTTCATCACATAGACCCGGTCGGCGATGCGCCGAACAATACCGAGATCATGGGTGATGAAAATCACAGCCATTCCAAGCCGCTTTTGAAGATCGGCCAGAAGGTCCAGGATCTGGGCCTGCGTTGTCACGTCAAGCGCCGTGGTGGGTTCATCAGCGATCAGGACATCGGGATCATTCGCAAGCGCCATGGCGATCATGACACGTTGGCGCTGACCGCCGGACATCTCATATGGATAGGCTTTGATTTTGCGCTCAGGCTCGGGAATGTTTACGAGCTTCAGAAGGTCGAGCGCCTTTGCCTTCGCTGCTTTCCAGGACAGACCGCCATGGACCACCATGGGTTCCGCCAGCTGGCGGCCAATGGTGTAGAGTGGGTCCAAGGACGTCATGGGTTCCTGGAAGATCATTGTGATCTTGGCACCGCGAATGCCGTTCAGCTGCCGAACCGGCAACCCCAAAATGTTGCGATCTTCATAGATCACTTCGCCCTGGGTTCTGCCGTTTGAAGCAAGAAGGCCCATTGCGGCCATCAATGTCTGGCTCTTGCCGGACCCACTTTCACCAACAATGGCAACCGTTTCGCCAGCATCGACATGAATGTTGACGCCTCGAACCGCGTTGACCGTGCCCGTTGCCGTCTCAAAGTCGACGACGAGATCCTTTATGGAGAGCACTGTCTTGTTTTTCGTATCTGTCATGGCTCTCTCCTCACCGATCCTTCGGGTCCAGCGCATCGCGCAGACCGTCGCCGATAAAGTTCAGCGCGAATAGCGTCGATGTCAGGAAAATGGATGGGAAGATGAGCATCCAGGCAGCTCCTTGCAGGTTACGCGCGCCTTCTGAAATCAGAACGCCCCAGCTTGTCATCGGCTCCTGAATGCCGAGCCCCAGGAAGGACAGAAAGCTTTCCAGCAGAATGACCTTGGGCACCAGCAATGTCATGTAGACAACGACCGGACCCAACGTGTTTGGAATGATGTGGCGTCGCACGATGCCGCCATCGGCAACACCCATGGCCTCTGCAGCCTGCACATATTCCTGACGTTTGATCGTGAGCGTTTGACCGCGCACGATACGTGCCATGTCGAGCCATTCGACAGCGCCCACGGCGATGAACATCAGGATGAAGTTGCGACCGAAAAACACCACCAGCATGATCACAAAGAAAATGAAGGGGAGCGAATAGAGTATGTCTACGACCCGCATCATCATCTGATCAATGCGTCCGCCGAGATATCCGGAGGTGGCTCCATAGAGGACACCAATGCTGATGGCAACGATTGTCGCCAGGAGCCCGATGGTCAGTGACACCCGGCCGGCAATAAACGTTCGTGTCATCATATCCCGGCCGTTCGCATCCGTCCCGAAATAGAAATGGATGTAATTGATGTCAGCGCGAAGTGTCGCCTGTTTCTTGTCGGCCGAAAACTCGCCAATCTCGGCATTCTTGAACAGGTCGCTTCGATCAATATATCGCGTGGTTCGCGGGTCGATTTCACGGCGGGAGCTGATGCGGGCAATCACCTGGTCGCCGACCTGCTCATAGCTGTCCAAGGTCACGCGAGCACGCTTGACTGCTCTTTCAAAGCCCGGTTCGACCTGTTCCTGGCGCGGGTAGGCTTCAAGGCTGGCAGGTACTTTGACGTAGTCGCGGTAGACGGTGTCAAATTTATGGGGCGACAAGATAGGCCCAAGAACCGAGAGCAGTGCGATGATCACCAGAACAATCATTGAGGCGACAGCAGCGCGGTTGGCCAGAAGCCGGTCGCGGGCATCGTCCCAAAGGGATCTGCCTTTGGCGGGAGCTTCGTTGTTTGACATGGCAATGGTCATTATAACGCCCCTCCTCAATCGTACCGCACGCGTGGATCGAGCAATGCATAAAGCAGATCCACAACGAGATTGAACAAGATGACGAAACAAGCCACGACCACAACGGTTCCCATCACAAGCGTGTAGTCACGATTGAGCGCTCCCTGGACGAAGTAGCGACCGATACCGGGAATGCCGAAGATTGTTTCAATCACCACGGAGCCGGTCAACAGGGCGGCTGCGGCGGGTCCCAGATAGGAAACAACAGGCAGGATCGCACCCCTGAGTGCATGCACCACGATGACCATGTAGCCGGTCAGGCCATAAGCCCGTGCGGTGCGGACATGATTTGATCGCAGCGCCTCGATCATCGAACCGCGGGTCAGGCGCGCAACAACAGCAACTTGAGGCAGGGCCAATGTAACCACGGGCAGGATGACGTTGACGAAGGCGCCGCCGTTCCATCCTCCCACGGGGAGCCAGCCGAGCCAGACCCCAAGTATCAGCGTGAGAATGGGTGCAACGACGAAATTCGGGATCGTCACACCGAGCGTTGCCGCCGCCATGATCGAATAATCAGCAGGCTTGTTCTGGCGAAGGGCCGCAGCCACACCGAGCGTTCCTCCGACCACCAGAGCCAGACAGAGCGCTGTCAGGCCGAGTTGGATCGAAATAGGAAGGCTTTGTGCAAAAAGCTCATTGATCGTGAAATCTCTGAAATAGAAGCTCGGCCCGAAATCCAGTTGCGCGATGCTTTTCAGATAAAGCAGGTACTGGTTCCAGAGCGGCTCGTCCAGGTGATAGATCTTGTTGAGGTTTTCCATCACCTTGGCCTCTAACGGGCGCTCGAGATCGAATGGGCCACCAGGCGCGATCCGGATCAGGAAAAAGGAAATGGTCACGATCAGAAAGAGAGTCGGGATTGCTCCAAGCAATCGACCGAGCACATAGCGGTGCATAGGTTTGCCCCTGTTGGTTTGCCGGCGGTCTTTGATTGCCGCCTTGCAAAAGACCGGCAGGGAGTTCCCTGCCGGTCCTGGCGTTATCGATTATTCGGAGATGCTTATGAAGCGGGTCGGATGAACATTGAGGAGATTGTCCTCAAATCCGGAAACCTTGTCGGAAACCAGGTTCATGGAGCCGTAGTACATCAGCGGGATGAACGGCAGATCGCGCATGAACATTTCTTCTGCCTGCTTCAGGATGCCGGCGCGCTTCTCCAAATCAATGGTCTCCGCGGCCTGATCCATTAGCGCGTCATACTCCGGGTTCTCGTAACGAGCGTAGTTGAAGCCGGTGTTGTCGCTCTCGACCATGAACAGGAAGTTCTGCGGGTCGGAATAGTCACCAATCCAGCCGGCACGGGCAACGTCAAAGTCCTGACGGTCACGCAACATGGCGTAGTGGGTCTTGGTGTCTGTGTTGATCATCGAAATCTCAACACCCAGCGGCGCCCACATATCGGCAATCGCAACAGCCGTGTTCTTGTGGTTTTCTGAGGTGTTGTAGTTGATGGTCAGCTTGAGCGGGTTGGATTCACTGAACCCGGCCTTTTCCAGCATTTCGATCGCTTTTTCTTCACGATCGATCTGAGACATGTCCTTGTAGTCTGCAAAGGCCGGCTCGCCGTAGTTGCCGATGCCAGGCGGCACGAAGGAGTAGCCCGCGACCATTGTGGAGCCCCAGATCTCGTCGGCAAGAAACTCCCGGTCAATCGCCATGGACAGTGCCTGGCGAACCTCAGGATTGCTCAATGCCTCATCTTCGTGGTTCAGAGCGTAGTAGTAGGTTCCCAGATAGGGCGCAACGCGGAACTGATCGCCCAGATTGTCCTTCATGAAGGCAACCTGTTCGGTCGGAGCATCGTTGTTGGTGTGCAGTTCACCAGCCTGGAAGCGGCGGAGCGCAGCGCCACGGTCTTCGGTCGGATAGAAGAAGACGGTGTCGACTTTGACGTTGTCCGCGTCGTGGAAATTCGGGTTCTTCGTCGCCTTGACATGCGCGTTCGGAATGAACTCAGCCAGCGTGAAGGCACCGTTGGTAACGATGTTTTCCGGCTTCACGAAATCAGAGCCGTGCGCTTCGACGGAGGCCGGGTGAACCGGCAAGCCAGTCTGGTGCGTCAGCTGATCGATGAAGTAAGGTGTCGGAGCCTCAAGCGTGATCTCCAGAGTGTGATCGTCAATCGCCTTGACGCCGATTTCTTCCGGCTTCAGATCGCCTTTGTTGACCTTCTCTGCATTCTTGATCGGGTAAAGAATGTTTGCATATTTGGCGCCGGTTTCGGGCGTCATGATACGCTGCAACGAATAGACGAAATCACCTGCTACGACAGGGTCGCCATTGGACCACTTGGCATCGTCACGCAGTTTGAAGGTGTAGACGGTCCCGTCATCGGAAATCGTCCAATCAGTCGCAACGCCAGGGATCACCTGACCGTCGGCACTGTAGGAAACGAGGCCTTCATAAAGGTCACGAAGGATATGCGCTTCGTATGTTGTTGAGGTCTTGTGCTGGTCCAGTGTTTCCGGGTCAGCAGTGTTGCCGCGGTGGTAAACCACTTCAGCAAAGGCGGTAAGAGATGTGGCGGCCATCAGAGCCGCCGCAAGCGCGGTCACGCGCATAGACTTGATCATATCGCTCTCCCCTCTTCGGTTATGTTTGATGTTACAGGAACGATACCGGACAAGATTCCACGACCTTTGCGCGCAATCAAGCATCCCCCAACGGCACATTTCGACGAAGGTCGAAAATAGGCTATGTTTTTGCAGAAAACGCACGTCAACCGGAATAAAATTCCGCTCTTTTCCGATATTGCCAATGGATCACCCGCAGAGATGGGCAACATTATGCCGAAGTCATCGGCAAAATCGATATTTTCCGCTATAGGCCAGGTAAGTACCCGTATTGGGATTGAAAGACTTGAATTTCCGCGAACAATAGGCCACCCACTGCGGCGTGAACGGAGCCAATCCTGTCTTGGTGTAAGGCACACGCTGCGGTTGTCTGTAGGCGCGTCTTGGCGGGTTCACATAGACCCTTGAACGGTACGGATAAGCTCGCCTGTCATAGGGATGGTAGTAGTAAGGAGCTCCATAGGGTCTGAATGGAGGTCCTGAAAAACCGTAGGGACCGAACCCGTAATAGAAGCCGCTTCGATAGCCACGGTACCCTCGCGACCCAATCGCTATTCCGACGCCGCCGCCGCCAAAATAGAATGCATCGGCGCGGGCCTCACCTACTCCTGTAAATACGGAAGCTGTTCCGGCAGCTACGGTCAGAACCGTCGCTGCAAGGCAGGATTTGAAGGTCGTTTTCAGGCGCGCGGCCCAGTTCGGGCCAACTAGCCGATAAGACATGATGCTCTCTCCTGTCAGCCGTTTCGGCCGAACGTTGGTGGTCGCCCCTGTCCACGTTGAAAGGATCATAACCGAATTCCAGGCGAAAATCTCGGGGCTTGCCGATCAAAAATGAGCGACGGGTTGTTCCACGTGCTTGCAGTGCGCTTGCACGACCAGTAAACCGGGCGCCGTTCTTGCCCCTTGACCCCTGACCGACAGGCACACATGGCCCCACCGCTTCTTATGCTCCGCGATGTCCACCTGACCTTTGGCGGAACACCGCTGTTGACCGGTACTGATCTTTCGGTATCCGAAGGTGAGCGCCTCTGTCTCGTTGGCCGCAACGGCTCAGGCAAATCAACGCTTTTGAAAATTGCTGCGGGCCAGGTCGAGATGGACAAGGGCGAGCGTTTCTTTCAACCCGGCCGGACCATTCGTTATCTACCGCAGGACCCTGACCTTTCCTCGTACGCATCTGTACTGGACTATGTGAACGAAGGCCTCACGGAGGGCGACGACCCTTATCGTGGAGCGTATCTACTGGGAGTGCTTGGTCTGACTGGACAAGAGACCCCACAGTCGCTTTCTGGTGGGGAAGCGCGGCGCGCAGCGCTTGCGCGCACGCTCGCGCCGGAGCCGGACATCCTTCTCCTCGACGAGCCGACCAACCACCTGGACCTTCCTGCGATTGAATGGCTCGAAGAGGAGCTCAAAAGCCTGAAATCTGCACTGGTCCTGATTTCTCACGACCGCCGTTTTCTGGAAAACCTTTCCCGTGCAACGGTCTGGATCGACCGCGGCATTGCCCGGCGCATGGAAAAAGGTTTCTCCCATTTTGAAGCCTGGCGTGACGAAGTGTTTGAGCAAGAGGAAATCGACCAGCAGAAACTGGCGCAAAAGATCAAACGCGAAGAACACTGGATGACTTACGGGGTCACAGCACGCCGTAAACGCAACATGCGCCGGGTGCGCGAACTTGCCGACTTGAGAAAACAGAAGCGAGAACATCGCGGACCGCAGGGTACCGCCAAACTCAGCGCGACGGAGGCAGAGGTCTCCGGCAAGCTCGTGGTGGAAGCAAAGGGCATCTCGAAAGCCTATGGCGATCGGCGGATCGTTCAGGACTTTTCCACCCGCATCCAGCGTGGTGACAGGATCGGTTTCGTCGGCCCCAATGGCGCCGGCAAAACGACACTCCTGAAAATGCTCACCGGGGAGCTGGCGCCTGACAGTGGTACGACCCGTCTCGGCACCAACCTTGAAATGGTGACCCTCGATCAGAAACGGGAAAAGCTCGATCTCAGTGACACACTGGCTTCTGTGCTGACCGGTGGCCGGGGGGACATGGTTGTTATTGGCGACGAAACCAAACACGTCATGTCCTATATGAAGGACTTTCTGTTTTCACCCGAACAGGCCCGGACACCGGTCGGTGTTCTTTCCGGAGGTGAACGGGCCCGCGCCATGCTCGCGCGTGCGCTTGCCAACAAGTCCAACATGATGGTGCTCGACGAACCGACAAACGATCTTGATCTGGAAACGCTGGACTTGCTGCAGGAATTGCTCGCGGACTATCCCGGGACAGCTCTGATCGTTTCGCACGATCGCGATTTCCTCGACCGAATTGCCAGTTCGGTCATCGTCTCGGAGGATGACGGCGTCTGGCGTGAATATGCCGGTGGCTACACCGACATGCTGGCGCAACGCGGTGAAGGCGTGAAAGCGCGAAAAGGCGAGAAACCTGCACCGGCAAAGAAAGAAAAGTCATCTTCATCAAACGGTTCGGTTCAAAAGCCGCAATCAAAGTCGAAGCTCAGTTTCACTCAGCAGCATCTATTAAAAACGCTGCCAGACACAATCGAGCAACTTGAAGCAAAACTTGAAAAGCTTCAGGTGGAAATGAATGACCCGCAGCTTTACGTTAAGAACCCTGACAAATTTGCTAAGTTATCGCAACAAATCACTGATCTGACGGCAGAAAAGGACGCTGCCGAGGAACAGTGGCTGGAGTTGGAAATGTTGAGCGAGGAAAGCTGACAGCGCCTTTCAATTGTCTGGTGCCCGGGCTCAGGCCTCCCCCAGTTACGATGACCTCAAATCCTTATAAAACACGGTCGTTGCGTCCAGGACACCGTGGCTGCCATAGGCATAGTCCGGTATGACGCCGACCATGTTGTAACCGCATGTCGGATAGAGCTGCTCCGCCCGATCTCCGGTGACGGTGTCCAGAACGAGCAGCCAGCGGTCAATTGACGACGCCAAGCCATCGACGGCTGCCATCAACCGGCGCGCCAGACCCTTGCGCCTGTGATCTGGATGCACCATCAGCTTAGCGACGTCTGCGCGGTGCAAGCCATTGTCCTGCAGTGCAGGAACGAGCATGACCACTCCAGTCACCTCCCCCTGTTCGCGGGTGACCATTAAAAACGCCTCGCCTTTCTCAATCGCTGCCACCTGTCTTTTCCAGAAGGCTTCCGCCCTTTTGGATGACAATGGAAGAATGAAACCAATCCCTGCGCCATCTTCGACGCAGGCTCTGAGAAGGCCGGCAAGTTGCGGCAACGCGGCCTCTGCTTCACGACCCTTAAGAAGGAAAACCGGTGCTTCCGGGACAAAGTCTGTCGATGTCATGGCGTGACCACCGTCAAAAGATAACGCGCCGGTTCTGCGCCTGTTGCGTGGTAGGAGTTGGGAGCGTTCAATCGGAACCGCAAACAGTCTCCAGCGGTGAGTTCATGACGCTCATCGCCAATCGTCATCGTCATGGTTCCTTGAAGCAGAACAAGGTGATGCTCGAGATCGGGAAGAGGAGGTACTGCGTAGGAGATTATCTTGCCGGGAGGCAATTCGCCTTCAACGACACTTCCACGGAATCCGCTGCATGCCGGCGACACAGTGCGTCTCAAGAACCCGGTTTCCGGATCCTGCCAAACAGGCTGTTCTGAGCGCGCTATCTTTGCGTCCAACACAGGGGCTCCGAAGCCGAACACTTCTGCCATTGTAATCTGGAAGGCCCGGGCAAGCTGCCCGAGCGAGGCTGCTGTCGGACTGGTGTCGCCCCGCTCTATTCGCGACAGCGTTGCGCGGCTAATGCCGGACTTTTCAGCAAGCAGGTCCAGGTTCCAGTTGCGAGATTTACGCAACTCGGCAATACGGCGTCCCAGCTGTTCGTCTGTGTCGGTCATCAGCAATTCCCATAAATGATAATATTCTCATATATGGGAATTGCTTGAAATTCAAGTCAGCCGATGGCCTCAGACTTTTGAGAACACCGCGCTGGCATTGACGCCACCGAAACCGAAACCGTTTGTCAGGATATGATCCACCTGCCTCGCGATGGCCCGATCCGGGATCATCTCGAATTTCGCCATGCCTTCATCCGCATTTTCCAGGTTCCGCGACGGCGGCAGCAAACCACTGAGAAGCGCTTTGACGCAGGCAATTGCTTCAACGGCGCCCGCTGCCCCGAGAAGGTGACCAAACATCGATTTTGACGAGGAAACGGCCAGATCCTTGCCACGCCCGGCGAACAAGGTTGTCAGAGCTGCGACTTCTGCAGCGTCTCCAACCGGTGTCGAGGTCGAGTGAGCATTGACATAACCAATCTCTGCCGGTTTGAGATTTGCCGTCGACAGGGCTTGCCGCATGGCCCGCAAGCCCCCTTCACCGTCGGGAGATGAGGCTGTTACGTGATAGGCGTCGGCACTGGTGCCGTAACCGGTCAATTCCACCAGCATATTCGCGCCGCGCGCCTTGGCGTGCTCATAGTCTTCCAGCACGAGAATGCCGGCTCCTTCCCCCATGATGAAGCCATCCCGGTCCTGATCGAACGGACGGGACGCGTGAGCCGGATCATCGTTTCGCTTCGAAGACATGGCCTTGGCTGCACAGAACCCGGCATATGAGACACGGTCGATGCAGGCTTCCGCGCCACCGGCGACCATAACATCTGCCTCACCTGCGCGGATAAGTCTTGCGGCATCTCCAAGTGCTTGCAGGCTGGCCGCGCAAGCTGTGACCGGTGCGCCTATCGGCCCTTTCAAGCCGTGCCGGATGGAAACCTGTCCGGCTGCAAGATTGGCAAGAAATGAGGGAACCAGAAAGGGAGATGCCCTGCGCGGTCCCTTCTCATCCACCAGTCGCGTGCCGGCAGTCATTGCCGGAAAGCCGCCGACACCCGTGCCGATGATCGTACCTGTTCGCTCTTTCTCCGCATCCGTCTTCGGAGCCCAGCCTGCATGAGCCAGCGCTTCGTGAACGGCGCCCATGGCAAAGTGAATGAAGCGATCAGACCGGCGTTGTTCACGCGGCTCCATGACAGCGTCGACGTCAAAACCAAACGTGTCTTCAGCGCGTGTCGGCACTTCACCGGCAACCTGGCAAGCAAGATCACCAGCTTCGAAGTGGCTGATTTTTCTAATGCCATTGTAGCCAGAGGTCAGTCGTTCCCAAAAGCCTTCGACCCCTGTTCCGACCGGCGAGACAACTCCCAATCCTGTAACGACAACGCGGCGCATATCTGACCTCTACTGATTCATGGATTCGAATGTGTAATTACACATCCAACGTCGGCAACTCAAGCGTCAACTGTCCAGCGCGCTTTAAAAAGTTCAGGGATTTGAGTTTCTGCCAGGCAGCTTGGCGAAAAAACGCGCTGCGCAACTCCTGGTTTTTCAGCATGAGAAACGCCAGACCAGTCATGAAGCAATGAAATGCCGCCCCAACAAAAGAGCTTTCGCGCAACCGGGGTGGGGGGAAGGTTGCGCGAAAGCAGTCCGCTGGAATGCCGGAACCCGGCTCCATTGCGGATTTATCAGCCCATTCGAACCTGGGAAATGAACGAACCGACTGCCTGTTTCAGGATCTCGGATTGACTGGACAGTCTGTTGGCGGAATCTGTCAGGCCGGTCGTTGCAGATCCTGATTCCTTGGCCGCCTGGGTCACACCGGAAATATTCTCGGACACCTGGGCGGTGCCGTTTGCCGCCTCATGGACATTTTGAGAAATCTCTTTGGTGGTTGCTCCCTGCTGTTCGATTGACGCGACGATCGAGGCCGAGGTTTCATCGAGCTGGCTCATGACCTTCGACACTTCGTTCATCGAGACAACGGCTTCTTTGGTGGAAGACTGAATACCTTCGATCTGTTTGTTGATCTCCGCAGTCGCGCTCGCCGTCTGGCTTGCAAGTTGCTTCACCTCGCCTGCAACAACGGCAAACCCTTTGCCGGCGTCCCCTGCCCTTGCAGATTCAATTGTGGCATTCAGCGCCAGCAGATTGGTTCTTTCGGCAATTTCAGAAATGATTTCGACAACTGCGCCGATCTTTTCCGCGGTTTCCGCAAGCTGTGCGATCCGGGAGCTGGTCTGATCGACTGTAGCAAGTGCAAGCTTTGATGCGTCCGAAGCCGAAACAACCTGACGGTTGATTTCACCAATAGAACTCGCCATTTCCTCTGCTGCAGTCGCAATGGTCTGTACGTTCATGGATGCTTCGTGCGACGCCTGGGACACAGCTGTTGCCTGGGCTTCTGTCTTTGCGGTCGTTTCGGCCATGAACTTGGCCGAATTGTTCAGGTCGGAAGATGCCGAAGCAACCGTATTGATGATTTCGCCGACATTTGCGTCGAAATCATCGGCCAACGATTCAAGAAGTGCCTTGCGTTCCTGCTCAGCGTGTTCCTTCTGCTGCTCCTGTTCCGCTTCAAGCTCTTTGCCGCGTAGCGCATTCGATTTGAACACCTGAACAGACGCGATCATTTCGCCGATTTCATTCTTTGTGCTCTCAGGCAGCTCCACACCAAGATCGCCTTCCGACAGACCTTTCATGGCAGAAGTCAAAGCTCTTAGTGGCGAGAGAATCTGACGGAACAAGACCAGGTAAACCAGAAGCGAGAGGACGACGGCTGTGGCAACGGCAATCCACACAATGCTCCTGGTGACCTGCGCAACCTCTTTGAGGTTTTGCGACAGTTCCTGACCTGCAATCACTGTGTCTGCTCCGGCCTGAAGTGTCAGTGACTGCAAACCTGCGAGCGCAGGGCCGTCATCCACCTTGATGACCTGATCAATCTGCTCCGGCGTGTTGCCCTGTTTGACCAACTGAATAGCCTGATCAAGACCGGCGGCATATTTCTGAACAACAGTTCGGATGTCTTGCAGCGCCTCCCGTTCGGCAGGTTCTATGGAACCTGCCAGAAACGTGTCGATCGCATCGAGTGTTGCGTGCAGCCCGGCTCTGACTTTCACGACGCGCGCCTCATCTTGCCGAAGCACATAATTCTTGAACTGATGGATCATGCCGCCATAACCAAGCGCTGCGCGAATTTGGCCTCGAAGCTCGGTTTTTGTAATGTCTGCATCGTCAGATTTTGCACCGCTTACGGAAGAGGTAAGCGTCGCGATGGCATCCAACGCAGGCGCGTCATTGATTTTGACGGCCTTGTCTATCTCCGCAGCACTTTTTCCTTCGCCGACCAGATCGCGAACATCTTGCAGTTTCGCTGCATAGGAGGTCACGGTGTCGCGTAGGACATTGAGCGCTTCGAGCTCGTCGGGCGTGGGCCCGCTAGCTGCGTAATAGTCGATTGCCGAGAGGACTGCGCCGTTGGCCGATTGAACTTTTCCGATCCGCTTTTCATCGTGACGCAGAACATAGTTCTTGAACTGATGGATCATGCCGCCGTAACCGATGTGCCGCTTGATCTCGCTGAGCGCCTTTGCCTTCGGCTCGTTTTGAGCCTTGAAGGCAGCCCAGGCCTGCTCCGATTGCGTGACATCGTGATCGATCACAAGAGACGTGCCGACAAATACGGTCCCGGTTGCAATCGCAAAGACGATCACAACGACCGCTAGCGTTCGAACTTTCAGATTTGACAGATAATTCATAGCATCACCCGAGTGCACAAAATCATGTTTGTCGCCCACATTTGTTAGGGCTTTGATCAGGGTGAGCGTTGTTTGTCCTGACGCTTACTAGCGCTAAGCGCGTAAAAATACGTACTACCACCCTTCTTTATAAAGGTGATCTGATTTCAAATAAAATTGGTCAACAAGCAGTGAGAGGTTTTGATCCCTTAAAATAGCGGGCATGAAATTAACGAATTTTTTACGAGACACCATTTGCGAATGATTTGAAAACTACGATTTTATTTAATCAAGCCAAGTCGAAGAGCCTGCGCAACTGCATGCACCTTGTTCGATGCATCAAGCTTCCGGCAAGTTGAGGTTATGTAGCCTGAAACCGTATTTTCGGAAATCGACAGAATAACTGAGATTTCAGCATTCGTTTTGCCTTGAGCTGACCAGCTCAGACATTCGAGTTCTCTTTTTGTCAAACTGGGTCCGTTGCCATCTTCCTCTTCAAGGAAGATCGAAAGTTTTTTGAACACAAACACGGAAATGATGTGCAGCACTGCAATTTCGTTCATTTGCAGCGGCGCTCGCTTTCCTGCAAAAGAGACAGCGCCTTTGATGCCTTTGATATCGTATGTCGGAAAATAAACGCCGTTGTGCATATCGAAGCTTCGAAACAGCTCCACACTATTTTTCAACTCTGTTTCCGAGCGTTCAAGATTCAGCTTCTCAAGCTCCCATTCTAACGGCTTGTGCGATTTTCTGAGTTTCTTGATGATCGGGCTGTTTGAAAGCAACTTCATTTCATCATAGGCACGCAGCAGTTCGGGTTGCCAGTTGCTCAAGACAATCTTGCGGCGGAGTTGTTCCTCCCCGAATACGGGGATGTAAATCACCGAGAAATGAGAATAGTCGTAACTTTCAGCAACAGACCTCAAGAACTTGAATATCTCATAAGCTGATTTGACATTTGCCAGGCGCTCATAAGACTCGCAAACAAAATCCTCTGTCGCTGTGCCGTCTAACACAATGATTATCCTTAGGGATTAACAATTCACAATTGGCCACTGATCAAGATCGAAAATAGTTATACTAAAGCACAACTAAAAGGACCCCTCATTGCGATTTAGTACAATCGCGACGCCACCACTACTTGAGATAAGACTTCACAGGAACATCTACAATTGTATAATTGGTAGTATTACTTATTCCAAATAGTTGAAAATAGAATAGATTTATTTCCCGAATGGCACAGAATTGCTGTTTAGAGCAAAACCGGACCAGACGAAACATACAAGCGGCCGCAGAACGCTCTGCTGGTCAATTGGCCGCATGTTCCGGACGCAGATCCCTTGAAACCCTGGCTGGCCGGAAAGCTCCTGCCAAATCGATCAAAGCTCCGAAAGCTGTTTCAAGGCACCCAGCGCCTTGGTGAAGTTCTCTTTGCCCAGAAGAGTTTCCACATCGCGTTGCGCCTGCCGCCAAAGAGGCAAGGCCTGATCGAACAATTCTGATCCGCGTGGTGTCAGCAAATAGGTTTTGCCCTGCCCTTTATGCGCAGGGTTCGATGTGACAAGGCCTTTGCGTTCAAGCAAAGCAACGTTGCGCACAAGGGTTGTTCTCTCCATGGAAAGCCGGTCTGCAAGTTGCCCCGTCGTCTCTTCACGTGCCTGGCGTATCACGACCAGCACAGAAAACTGCCCAGCAGTCATGCCGACCGTTCGCGCCAATCGATCATAGTGGCGACTGACGGCACGCGCGGCTTTTCGGGCGTTGTCCAGTACACAAAGAGAGAAGTCATCTTCTTCCATGCCTTTTACTGTGCAAATACACATCAGCTGTCAAGTTAGCACATCGAGGCAGGTTGCTATCCGCGACGCTGACCGGCAGTTTGCGTTTTCTCCAGAAGCGATTACCGTCAGCTTCGACAACCGGAATGATGCAATCTGAGGAGGTCCATATGACGGACGCATTGCAAGCTGTAGAAGACATGAAACAGAAAATTCAGGAAAACTGGGGGTGGTTTCTGGCGCTTGGCATTGCTCTTGTGATCGGCGGCATGATCCTGATTGCAGCGCCACTGGCAACTTCAATCGCCGTCACCGTTCTGATTGCAGCAGTCCTGTTCATCGGCGGCCTTGTGCAGATCTACAACTCTCTGAAAACCAAAGGAACTTCCAGTTTTCTCTGGAACCTGATTACAGGCATCGTGGCGGTGATCGGCGGGATCCTGATCTACGTCAATCCGATTGTCGGCGCCTTCACATTGACACTACTTCTTGCAGCTGTCTTCGCCGCTCAAGGCATCAGTCAGATCCTGCTCGCTTTCAAGCTGAAGCCGCACGAGGGTTGGGTCTGGGTACTTGTTGCCGGGATCGTGTCGCTGGCAGCTGGATTGATGATTGCAATTGACCTGCCCGGCTCAGCGACATGGGCCCTTGGTCTGATCGCAGGTGTCTCCGTGTTGATCAATGGCTGGAGCTACATTGCCATTGCCCTGGCCGCACGTGCGGCCAAAGGCTAGATAGGCATTGTAACCACCGGTATTCAGAAGATTGTTTCACCCGGCAAAATCTCTATTGCCGGGTGTTTTATTTGATGTCACTTTCTTCCCGTGTTTAATCGCAGGTATTTCCTGCAAAAGGCTCACGTTGATGTTTGCTATTCTCGGGCGCAACCCCGGCAATCCGCATAACAAAGCCTACTGGTGGTGGCCGCCCCCCTCCAGCCGTTGATGCGCGCCAACGGCGCCGCCTAAACACGACCAAAACACATCAACGGATTTCTAGAATGACCAGCATTTCACTGCGCGGCGATGACCGCGTGCTTCATGTTGCCTGGGGTGACGGCACAAGTGCAGACTTTCCATTCGTCTGGCTGCGCGACAACTGCCCAAGCGGTTTTCACCCGCAAACCCAGGAACGCGAATTCGACCTGACGAGTATCCCAATGGACATTTCAGTCTCGAATGCCGATCTGGAGGCAAAAGAGATCGTTTTGACCTGGAACCACGGAGACCATGTCAGCCGTTTTGACTCAGGCTGGTTGCGCAAACATCGACCCGGCTTCGGATTGAAAGATCCGGCACAGATCGAACCCACACTTTGGCGCGGTGACCTGCCGCCTGCCACCCTGCCTCGCGCAGATGCGCAGGACCTTTTGATCAATGATTCAGCCCTTCTGGAGTTTCTGACAGAAACCAAGAAAACGGGCCTGTCTATCGTTACCGGTATGGCTGACGATTCTGAAGCCGGCATGACGGTTGCCCGTCGGATCGGCTTCCTGCGGCAGACCAATTTCGGTACCACCTTTGAGGTCATGTCCAAGCCGAACCCGAACAATCTGGCCTATACCTCGCACGCACTCCCCCTGCACACGGATCTTGCCAACCAGGAACTGCCACCGGGCTTCCAGTTCCTGCACTGCCTGGCCAATGAGGCCGATGGTGGTGGTTCGACCTTCTGCGACGGTTTTGCAATTGCCTCCGACCTTCGGAAAAACGACCCAGAGACTTTCAGATTACTGGCTGAAACGCCGGTGCCGTTCCGGTTCCACGATACGGACTTCGACATTCGGCGCCACCAGACGGTTATCGACCTGGATCCGTTCGGCAGATTGCAGGAATTGCATTTCAATGCCCATCTGGCCGGCATCTTCGACCTGCCGGCAGAGGTGATGGAAACCTATTACCGGGCCTATCGGACAATCATGAAAATGACGCGCTCGGACGACTATGTCATCACCACACGCCTCAATGGAGGCGAGATGGTCATCTTTGACAATCGCCGCGTGTTGCATGGCAGGGCCTCATTTGACCCGAATACAGGCTTCCGTCATTTGCGGGGCTGCTACGTTGATCGCGGAGAGTTCGACAGCCGCATTCGGGTTCTCAGTCGTGAAAGCTGACTTCAGGAATGACCCCGATCTGAATTGACAGACAAAGGTGTCCGGTCATCTGCCGGGCACCCGAACTTGGCGGACCTAGTTGAAAATCTCAGCCTTGCGCGCGTCGGAAAGCACCTGCCAACTGCCTTCTTCGACGCCATCCAAGCCCAAACCACCTATTGCGCTGCGCTTCAGTTCATTGACGTGATTGCCAACGCTTGCAAACATACGGCGCACTTGATGATACCGCCCTTCGTGCAACGTGAGGCGGGCGTGCGTTTCATCCACGATATCCAGCAGAGCCGGTTTCAGTGGTTTTTCCTCACTCTCCAGCATCATTTCACCGGATGCGAAAATGCCGGCTTCATCGCCTTTCAAGGGGCGGTCCAGAACCACCTCATAAATCTTCGGCACATTCGATTTCGGTGAAATCACCTTGTGCAGGAATGTCCCGTCGTCGGTAAAGAGCAAGGCGCCCGATGTTTCCTTGTCCAAGCGCCCTATCGTCGACAAGACGGGTTTGCGCATCCGGAACCGATCAGGCAGCAGGTCATAAACGAGCCTGCCCTGATCCTTGGTCGAGCACGTGTAGCCAAGCGGCTTGTTCATGAGCAGAACAACGCCCTGTGCCGGATCCAAAGGTTCATCATCAAACAGGATGTCTTCGTGGTCGACGCGGCTGTCAGCCTTCAGAACATTGCCTGCCTTGTCTGTCACCCATCCGTTCCGGATCGCGAGCTGCATTTCCTTGCGGCTGCCGTAGCCCAGATTGGCGAGAAGCTTTACAAGACGCATGCTAGCGCCCTCCCTTTCCCTTTACGGCCCGAATGACCTTGTATCCCCCCTCGTCAGCCAATTGAGCGACGTTGGCGAATACATCGGAAAGTGTCTGCTCATAGGGCAAGTGCCTGTTGGCGACCATGAAAAAGTCTCCGCCCGGCCTCAGTCCTCCGGCTGCAGAACGAATAAAGCCTTGCCCGACATCGACCCGATCTGCCCGCCCCGCCTGGTGAAACGGTGGATTGGAAACAACAAAGTCATATGGTCCCTCAAGACCTTTGGTCACGTCCGACCAGATCCCGTTCAGCGCGCGTTTTCCTTTGAAGGCAGAAAGGTTCTGCTCCGCCAGATCCAAAGCCCGTTTCTCGGCTTCATAGAGATCCATTGCCGCAACTTTCGGAGCCTTCTCCAAGATCGCACGGCTCAAATAGCCGAAGCCTGCTCCCAGGTCCGCCCCACGCCCCTTCAAAGTTTCCGGCAAATGGCTAACCAACAACGCCGAGGCCGGATCTATGCGATCCCAGGCGAAAATACCTGGCCGGCTGACATAGGCACCCTCCAGCACCGGTCTGGGTTGATCCAGTCTGGACCATTTTTCCAGAAGATCCTGGTTCAAATCCTCAACCTGCACGGTTCCCCAGACGGAGCGGCACTTGTTCTTTGTGAGCTTTTCAGTGTGTCCGAGCAAATCGGAAAGATCGCTTTCAAGTGTCTTTGCCCCTTCCGTATTTGCCGAGCAAGCAATCACCTGGCCACCGGAAACTGCCTTTGAAACTGCCCGCGCCAGTTGCGCACGCGCTTCCTGGCGCTGGCGTCCGGGCAATACAAGCACCAGATCAAATCCGGTCTCGGCAACCTCGGCCACAACTTCAAAGCCTGATTTTTGCAAGGCGTCGCGATCAGGCGCAAAACTCTGTTCGCAAACAAGCTTGGCCGGTGCGAGGTCTCTCAGGGACTGCCCGGCGCGAGCACGCATGAACAGAGCCTTTGGATCTGATCCAGGCTCCACTTCACCGGATAAGAGAGGTAGCAACAGTGTTTCGAGCGCGGGATCGGACATTTAGAACCTGATTGAGCGAAGATATTACCCGGCGCTCATAACGTCTGACGGCCTCCAGGTCAAAAGGCTGCGTCGGACTGAAACGCCTTACCGTCGACAAGCAATGTCAGCGGCAGAGACCTGCCATCTTCGGTCACGGCGATTTCAAGCAGAACGCGGCTGGTATCGAGACGCTCAATGATCCTGCCTTCGCCCTCGGGCAGGAAAAAAGCATCTATGCCATAGTCAACACGGATCTCGTTTTCAGTGAGGGAACGCACGGTCCCGGACATGGCCAGATCGCCGGCGTTGTCGCGTTCCACGCTCACAACAACCGGCTGCACTGCCTTGCCTGCTCCTGCCTGCAGGCCGACAAAGATCTTGTCTCCCACAGCAATTTTGTCGCCTTCACTCAGATCTTTGGAGAGAGTGTTGATTGCGAGATTAATGATGACGTAGTCCCCTCTGAGAAGGTCCCTCGGATCCACCGGTACAAGTTCCAACGGCACCACCTGTCCATTTCGCTGGACGTCAAACCGGTCAGCAAGTGGAATTGCAATCAGGAACAGTTGAATGATGGCCACAAGGCCCCACCGCAAATATGGCAGGCGAAGGAAACTGGGTCGGGTAGATGGCAGTGTTCCGGCAACATCGCTCATGTCGGCAGGACCTCCTCGTTCGCCGGGGATTGTTTCACTTGCCCGCTCCGTCTGAAGACGCGTGCCAGCCAAAGCGCCACCCCAAGCAACAACACTCCCGCAACCAGGAAGAACAAGGACTGACCCAACAATGAACCTATGGTGACTTCAAGCAGCCAAAGCGCAACGGCTGTCAGGCCGAGATAGGCGCAGAGCATCCAGAACCGGTTGCTGTACCAGGTTCCAAGTGCACATAGGCCAACAAGAGCGGCCAGGCTGAATGCTGATAGAAGCAGAACATTTAGAGTGGCCAAGGGCACGAGAATTGCGAAGAGCGCGAACCCAACAGCAGCAAAGAGTGCAAGGGCCTTTGTCGTCTTGAAGGAAAGTACCAAGCCGACCACGCACAGGAGCACCGCCAATGCGAGCGGTACCAAGGCAGGAAGTGCCAGAAGGCCTGCAGAGACAAGGCCGTCGGAGATCTCGGGCACGAGAATGAGCGACAGAACCAGCAGAATGCAAAGGATCATGATACCGGCATCCTGAAGCGACCGCGCCATCAGCCAATGGCCGTGGCTTCGCAGCGGTCGATCGCTCGACCATTTGACAAACAGGTCCGCAACCGGGTCGAGCTGAACCATGAGCGCTGCCACGCCGCCGATGCCAGCCAAAGCCATCGCCAGAACGATATCGTCCCCGCCGCTCAGGATGTCAGCCGTCTCGGCAAACCAGCGACCATAGGTCACCCAAAAGAGTACGATCGCGGCCCACCTGGACAAGCGTGCCGGATAGACTATGGAATGTGCGAAAGTGGCGACGAGCAATGCCAGTCCAACAAGGCCAGGCAGCAGACCAGGTTCACCGAAGTCTTCCCTCATGACCTGCCATGTAATCGCGGCGATGGCAGCAACAGCCACAGACGCCCTGGAGCCTGTGACCCACGCTGCAACGAGTGCACCTAGACAGACGAGAAATGCACCTCCGGCCCAGTCTGACGGCAGATGAAAAATTTGGCCGACCAGAGCCATGCCCCCAACAAAGACAAGCGTTGCAAATCCGGTTGCCAAATCGGCAACACCCCTTTTTCCACCCTTAGCGGCCAATGCTGCGAGACCGTGGCTCGCCACAATGAGACAGGCAATCCCAACGAGCTTCACTGTTTTGGGGATCACCCCCCAATTTGCGGCGATAAAGGCGAATACGGCCAATGCCACACACATCATGCCGATACCCGCAAGCACCATCGGCAATCGTGAGCGGCCATCGCCCTGTTCCTGGTCCTTGAGGATCAGCGCCGCTCCATCCGGCTTCACCCATCCATTGGACACCCAGACCTCAAGGTCGTCCTTCAATCTCTTTTTGTACGTCCAGTCGAACATTCCGCTCTGCCACTGATTTTCAATACGTCCTACCGTAGCAGTCAATCGGCTGCCAAAGCACCACTCGTGTTGTTGGAAGAGTTGACCCCAAATTGGGCCAAAGGTTTGGCGATCCGTCTCTTCCTGTGAAGAGGCTTCCCCAGTTGACCTTTACTTCCCCTGCGGAAACCACCTCCTATGGTTGCGGCCATGCATAGTTTCTATGCATGGTCATCAATAGGACAAAATTTAATATTTGCAGAGCTCTTCAGGCCTTGCCGAGTGACGTGGTCTTGGTATTCTGTTTCGCAGAATCTTTACCGAAAGAGCGTTCCGAGACGAGCCTATGTGCAGGATTCCGGGACTTTAGACAAGCTTGGCACAAAAAGTTGCCACTGCTGTTCAGAGCCAAACTCCAACAACAATCCAGGGGGGCTCTGAGGGGCGTCCGAGAGGCCCGGGCGCCCCTTTTTCATTCTGCAGGTTCTTGCGATTTTCCGACGGCGCGCCGCGGCTTGCGCGCTGAAGTTGACTTTTTGGCTGTTGTATTTCGGGCCGGTGCCTTTCGGGCAGACGACTTTTTGACAACCGCCGTTTTTGCTTCAGGGGATACCGGATTCTCCCTGGAGGCGCTCTTTGATGCCTTCGCTTCAGCAGCTGTTTTCTTCCATTTCACCTGTGCTTCCAGCGGGTTTTCAGTGATGTCTTCCGAAACCGGCGGCAAGCCCAGGACCTTTTGAAACTTCTGCAAGGTCTCGAGAGTATGAGGCGCCATTTCCTTCAAAGCACCCGGGACAAATCGAACCACATTGGACGCTAGCTCTCGCTCTTCGGCCGTTTTAAGCAGTTTCGGCAGGCTTTCTATTGCTTTTTCGTGGGCAAATTCGACGATCAATGTCTGTTCCTGAAGGATGAAGCTGCGCTCATCGGCAGCCAACGACTTGAAGGGCTCATCCTGAGTGAGAACCCGAGCCGACCGTTCCAGTCTATCCTTGCGCACAGCTCCACGGCTTTCGGCAAGCAAGATCAGCATGCGAATAACAGCTTCGCAGAAGCCACCCTCTTCGATGCGCATCAAGGCTGCCTGAACCGGTGGCAAGCTGCGCAGATCTTCTTTCCGTTTCAACGTGCGTCCCGGCAGTCTGCTATGGCCGAACCACCGCATATAGGGCGAGCCCCAAACGGACAGGAACAAGTTCTCATACATTGTGTCGCGAAGGTCCCGGAAGAGATCCATCGACTGTTCGACAAGAGCCGCATTGAGGTGCTCAAGTTCTACAAACGGGTTATTTGGACCCGCAGGCGTCCGGCTTTCTTTCACTTTGTCCGCGCAGCCCGGCAAAAGTCCAAGAAAAGGATTGAGGCTGGACATCATGGACCGCTGCACGCGAAGTGGATGGAGGCGGCGTCGCAGATCTGCGCTTTGCTCAGTCACGCCGGACTGTACAAACGGCCGAACACAGACGTCATAAAATTCAGATTGTTGTTCTGAAGCGCGCGCGACTGCTGCAAAGGCGTGTTCTTCATCCCGGCCATCGTCAATCTCTCGGAGCTCATCCATTGTGCGCTCATGAAAACTCACGGTGAATTCGCGCTCCAGAATGTCACCGGCGTAGTCGTCTATCGTCATCTCATAGAGCCCTGGCGGCAGCGCTTCGATGGTTTTCAGGGTCGACGTAACTTCCGTATGTTCTTTCTTCGCGATCTTTGAAGACACAAAAATACCCAGATGACCAACCTGGTCATGCACCATGTAGATGATGCGCTGGCCCCGGATTGCGATTTCTCTTTCGTCCGTATAGCTGTCGATTATCCAGTTGAGCGCCTGTTGCGGCGGAGTGATGTTGTCTCCCCAACTGGCAAAGACAATGATCGGCGCCCTGATCTCCTTGAGGTCGATATTGCGCCCCGGCTCAAGTTGCGCCTCGTTTTTGGCCAATCGGTTGCCGACAAACAACTGTTCGACAATCCATTTCATTTCCGCTTCGTTCAAGAGGAAGTAACCGCCCCACCAGCGCTCGAAATCCAGAAAACGCTGAGGCTCCGTATCAACCTTCGAATAGAGATCGTAGTATTTGCCGAAATAGTTTCTCGCCGGATTGAGCAACTCGAAATTCTGAACGATATCTGCCCCATCGAAAACGCCGTGCCCGAGGTCGGAATAGTACATGGCGTTGTAGGTTCCACCCAGAATCCCGCCATTGTATCGCATCGGATTTTCCCCGACACGCCCGGACCAGGTGCTGACAGGCGCGCCATTGAGGACAATGGGCCCAGTCAGATCGGGATTGGTGGCAGCCAAAAGAAGCGTTGCCCACCCACCCTGGCAATTGCCGGTCACGATCGGATTTGGCGCTCTAGGGTGCAGCTCTTTCACCTTCCGAACGAAAGCAGCTTCGGCATTGGTGACATCGGCAAGCGTCTGACCTTTTTCCGGCCAGCGTTTGAACGCAACGAAGTAGACGGGGTGGCCGTCACGGAGCGCAACACCGACCTGACTATCCGATTTGAAACCGCCAATGCCGGCACCATGGCCGGCACGCGGGTCGATGATGATATAGGGCCGTTTCCAGGGTTGGTGCTCGCGGAACTTGGAGTCCTTTGGCGGGATAATCTTGAGCAGCATGTAGTTGCATGGACGCGGCAGGTCGGCACCGTCCACGACAAGCTCGTAATCGTAAATCAGAACCGGTGGGCACCCAGCAGCTTCATGTTCCAGAAAAATGTCGCCGCGCTGGCGCAACGTATCCATGGTCAGCACGGTACGTTGCACCGCGTCCTGCCAATAGCTGTTCCAGTTGTCGATAAAAGCGCCTGATTTCTGCGCTTCGCCCATATCTTGCATGGACTTGTTGAAAGCCGACAGGTTCTTTTGCCAATGGTCCTTTTGAACGTCGGCTATTCTTGTCATGTGCCGGGTCAGACCAAGGGTCATAAGCTCCGTCATCTTGGTGAGTTCCGTCGCCTGAGCCTGCATACGGGTGGAGTGCTCGGAAGGCGCCCAGGCAGTCGCATCGGAAAGCATGTCCAGGAACTGGTTCTGTCCCTTTTCAAGAGCGTCGAAAATGTCCTTCATCAGAAGCTCCTATCCAAGAATGCTGTAGCCACCATCGATCGGGTGAATACTGCCGGTTACATTGAATGCCTCGCGGCTTGCCAGAAACGCGGCGTAAGCGCCGACGTCATCGATGGTTGCCAGTTGATGGGTTGGCGCGCGTTCCGCGGCGTCATTGAGAAGCGCATCGAATTCCGCAATGCCAGAGGCAGCGCGCGTCATCAACGGTCCAGGTGAAAGCGCATGAACCGATATGCCTTTCGGGCCCAATTCTGCAGCAGCATAGCGCGTTGCCGATTCAAGTGCAGCTTTTACGGGGCCCATGAGGCCATACCGGTCGACCACGCGCTGAGCCCCCATGAAAGAGACCGTCATACACGTGCCTCCTTCCGGCATCAGGAGTTCGGCCCTCCGGATCAAACGCAAGAACGAGTGGACAGAGACATCCATCGCAAGAGCAAACCCCTCGGCCGAGCAATCGACAACCCGGCCATGGAGATCTTCCTTGTTCGAGAAGGCAACTGAATGAAGTAGCGTGTCGAGCCTGCCCCAACGTTCGGCAATCACAGAGAACAGATCATCAAGTTCACCCTCGTCCCGTACATTGAGCGGTGCGATGATCTCCGCCTCAAGCTCTTCGGCCAGAGGCCTGACAAAGGGTTCGGCCTTTTCGCTCGCATAGGTAATTGCAAGATCGGCACCTTGTGCCCTGAAAGCCTTGGCACAGCCATAAGCTATGGACTGATCATTTGCGACACCAACAACAAGGGCTTTGTGACCTGTCAGATCGAACATGAACTCGAACTTTCCACATGGAAGGCTCAGCTGCCGTGATACCTGACGGCTGGCCGAAACTCATTGACCGGACTGCCTCCTGGCACCACTCCGCAGTGCAGCATATCCATCATGACGGCAGAATGACCATGCAAGGAAAATAGGTGCTTCCGGCGATCAATGCCAGCTATCGCAATGCAAAAAAAGCGCCCCGAATTGCTCCGGGACGCCGTTTTTCACCTTTCAAGGTGAATTTGTCAGGCCAGATCGAACCGATCTGCGTTCATCACCTTGGCCCAGGCAGCAATGAAGTCCTTTACAAACTTCTCACTGTTGTCGTCCTGGGCGTAGACTTCAGCATAGGCCCGCAGAATGGAATTGGAACCAAACACCAGGTCAGCACTGGTTGCAGTCCATTTCAGCGTTCCAAGCTTGCGGTCACGGATTTCATAGGTGCCGTCCGATGCAGGAAGCCAGCTGTTGGTCATGTCGGTGAGGTTGACGAAGAAGTCCGGGGTAAGCGCTCCTTCGCGATCCGTGAAGACACCATGCTTGGTGCCGCCATGGTTCACGCCAAGAACACGCAGGCCGCCAACAAGAACCGTCATTTCCTGGGCGGTCAGACCCAGAAGCTGAGCACGGTCGAGCATCATTTCTTCGGGGCTGACGACGTAGTTTTCCTTTTCCCAGTTCCGGAAACCGTCCGCAAGCGGCTCCATCACGTCAAAGGATTCACCGTCCGTCTGCGCGTCCGTTGCATCGCCACGACCTGCCGAGAATGGAACCGTCGCGCTCAGACCTGCAGCCTTGATCGCCTGTTCGACACCCACATTGCCGGCAAGCACGATCACGTCTGCAATGGAAGCACCTGCTTCAGCTGCAATTGGCTCAAGAACAGACAGAACCTTGGCAAGCCGCTCCGGCTCATTGCCAGCCCAGTCCTTTTGAGGTGCCAGGCGAATGCGTGCGCCGTTGGCACCGCCCCGCTTGTCCGAGCCGCGGAATGTACGTGCGCTGTCCCAAGCCGTCGCAATCAACTCTGCGGCGGAAAGGCCGCTGGAAGCAATCTTCGCCTTGACCGCATCAACGTCATACGAAGTTGAGCCAGCCGGGATCGGATCCTGCCAGATCAGATCTTCGGAAGGAACATCCGGACCGATATAGTTGACCTTCGGCCCCATGTCGCGGTGGGTCAGCTTGAACCAGGCACGCGCGAAACAATCACGGAAGTAGGCTTCATCCGCCATGAATTTCCGGCAGATTTCGTTGTAGACCGGGTCCATTTTCATGGCCATGTCCGCATCGGTCATCATCGGATCGTGACGGATCGACGGATCGGAGGCATCAACAGGTTTCTGATCTTCCGGCATATCCACCGGCTTCCACTGCCAGGCACCTGCCGGAGACTTCGTCAGTTCCCATTCATAGTTGAAGAGATAGTCGAAGAAGCCCATGTCGAACTTGGTCGGCTCCTTCGTCCATGCACCTTCAATACCCGAAGTGAAAGCCTTGGACGCCTTGCCGTCCTGGTCCGGGTTTGCCCAACCGAGGCCTTGTCCTTCAACGCCTGCCGCTTCCGGCTCGGCACCGATGTGGTCACCGGCACCTCCACCGTGAGCCTTGCCGACGGTGTGTCCACCACAGGTCAGCGCTGCGGTTTCTTCGTCGTTCATGGCCATGCGTTTGAAGGTTTCCCGCACATGCGCACCGGTCTTGACCGGGTCCGGCTTGCCGTCGACACCTTCCGGGTTCACGTAGATCAAACCCATATGAACAGCTGCAAGCGGGTTCTCAAGCGACTCCGCGTTATCAGTGTTGTCGTACCGGTTTTCTGCGGGCGCCAGCCATTCTTTTTCAGACCCCCAGTAGACATCCGTTTCCGGGCCCCAAATGTCGGCGCGACCGAAACCGAACCCAAACGTTTTGAACCCCATGGATTCGTAAGCCATGTTGCCGGCGAGTATGATCAGATCCGCCCAGGATAAGGCATTGCCGTATTTCTTCTTGACCGGCCAGAGCAAGCGGCGGGCCTTGTCCAGGCTGGCATTGTCCGGCCAGGAATTGAGCGGAGCAAAACGAATGTTGCCAGAACCGGCGCCGCCACGGCCGTCCTGCATGCGATATGAGCCGGCTGAGTGCCAGGCCAGACGGATCATGAGGCCACCATAATGCCCCCAGTCTGCCGGCCACCATTCCTGGCTGTCGGTCATCAGTGCACGCAAATCGGCTTTGACACCTTCATGATCGAGGTTTTTCACGGCCTTCTTATAGTCGAAGTCCGGATCCATCGGGTTGGTACGCGCACCGTGCTGGTGGAGGATGTCCAGGTTCAGCGCATTTGGCCACCATTTGGTGACGGGCTTGTCCATGGCCGTGTTGCCACCGTGCATAACGGGACAACCACCTGATTTATCGACCTTAGCGTCCATCTTCCTCTCCAATTCTAAACTCGGTGCATTGCACCGGCTTACACAAATCAGACCCTTTGTCAGCAATTTGACAGCGGGCCGAAACGACCTTGCGAAACTCGCTGTATGCTCTGGAAATAGTGACAGACCACACCGTTTCAATTCTTGGCTGAACAGACTGCGGACAATACCACCAATAGATGTGCGGCCATCAGACCAGTCTGTTCTAATTCTAAACTAGCAAACCACAATCATCAGAAGAAGTTGAATTTTCTGATCGCTTCGATAAGCTTTAGTTATGATCAACATCACTCTGAAGCAACTCCGCTATTTTGAAGCGCTCGCGCGCCACAGGCACTTCGGCAAAGCAGCGGAAGCCTGTGCAATTTCGCAGCCAGCCCTTTCCATGCAAATCAAGGAAATGGAAGACGTCCTGGGAGCAGCGCTCTTTGAACGAGGCGCACGCCAGGTCAGACTCACTCATTTTGGGGAAGTGGCGGTTGAGCGTGCCAGAGACATTCTGCGCTCAGCCGACGAACTTGGCGATCTCGCCCGCGCCTCGCGTGAAAGGCTGGTAGGCAGGTTCCGCATCGGCGTGATCCCGACAATTGCCCCATACCTGTTGCCAAAGGTGATCGGAAATCTCAAGGAAGACTACCCGGAACTCGACATTCATGTCCGGGAAACGGTGACACCCAAGCTGATACAGGAGCTGAAGGAAGGCCGGCTCGATACGGCAATCGTCGCCTTGCCGGTCTCTGAAAGCTCACTTGAAGAAATACCGTTGATACAAGAGAGTTTTGTTTTGGTGCGCACTGCAGGTGAAGCCAATCTTCCACTGCCCAACGCGGACAGTCTCAAGGAAATGCGGTTGCTGTTGCTGGAAGAAGGCCACTGTTTCCGTGATCAGGCACTGTCTTTCTGCAATCTGCCCTCCGGGCCACCAAGGGAAGTTCTGGATGCCAGTTCCCTGTCCACGTTGGTCCAGATGGTCAGTGCAGGAATGGGCGTAACACTCATTCCCGAAATGGCCGTTCCGGTTGAAACCAGATCCGCACCGGTCGCCATATCCCGGTTTGAAGACCCTGAACCCAACAGAACCATCGGCATGGTGTGGAGACGAAGCAGCCCTCTTGCCAGTCAGTTGAACGAGATTGCAGGCATCGTCCGCCGGTCAGCGGAAACCCTGCCTCTTCAATGAGACGCTTTTATACTGCGCCGGAAAGTGCCAAGGCCAATGAGTGCCATAGCCGCCGCCAACCCTAGGAGGACAGCTCTTGCATCATCTCCGGAGGCAAACACTGCCACCATGAGACCTGCAAGCGGTTGAGACAGATTGTTCAGGCAAATGATTGCACCTGTGGTCTTGCCAAACTCGGATGGCGGGATGATTTCCTTGCGCAGGGTGCGCACATAGATGTTGAACATCTTGTCGAAGCCGGCAATCAACAGGAACCCGAGCGCGTAGGCCAGCGGATGAGCTCCGAGACCGGTCAAGACAGCACCAAGACAAATGAGCGCGTAGGCCGTGCGACCGAGCGTGTTCAAACCAAAATGAACATGTGCTGTCAAAGTCAGAACGGCGAGCGTCGCTAGTGCTCCCCCTACCTGCAGCCAGGCATATTCCTGCTCGGACCGATCGAAAAAGCCCGTCATCATGGCTGCCGCGGTTGCCAGCGTTGCACCGATTATCAGATTGACACCCGCGGCCTGAAAGATGGCGCGCAAGAGATCCGGCAATTGCCAGATCAGCACGAAGGCATGCTTCAGATCAGCAACAGGGTGACGCTTTTCGAGGGGCGCAGGGGGATCTGCCATGCGCAGCTGGCCAGGCCAGAGCCGAAACACGGCGTCCGACAGAACAAACAACCCGGTTGCCAGGATCACAACGGTTTCCCAAGGCCACAACACCATCAGATAAGCTGCCGTCAATGGTCCAAGCACGACACCCATTTGTGAGGCCAGTTGACTGTAGCTCGCCACCTTTTCAAAGCGTTGATCCTTGAATGCGCCGACCAGAACCATTTCCAGTGCGAGCAGTCCCTGTGTCGTCAGCACGCCGACAATCGCGGAGAGCGCGATCAGCCACCAGACACCACCGAAAACGAGCTGACCTGTGATGCCGATCAGACAGACAAGGGCTCGCAACACGCGACTGACGCGCAACAACATGATCGGGGAATACCGGTCACACAAAATTCCTGCGACCGGAAATGTCAGGTATCGAGGCAACGTTTCAAAGAAAAACGCCAGGCCGGACCACGCGACATTACCGGTGATCTGGAAGATGACCAGCGGCACCAGAAAGAGCAGGATCTGATCGGCCAGAACCGTCAGAAACATGGACGCGAAAAACGCGCGGTCGCGAACGAGCATCAGATGCTTTCAAAGGACCAATGTTGGCGGGACGACTGTCGTATCACCCACCATAAAGCCCTGCAACTGCAGCTTGCCTCGAACCGATTGTGTTCACCCGGCGCAGCACAAACCAGTGGTTCAAGTTTTTCTAGCAACCACAAACCGGCTGTAAGGCTCCGGATAGGTGCCGGTTTCAATGATTTCAAATCCACTCGAGGCAATCATGTCTTCCAGGCCCTGAAAGGACAACATGCGCACAAATGGCGCTTTGCCAAACAGCTGCATCACCTTGATCATCGGTGTGAACAACCAGGCCTTTTTCTTCAGGCACACGGTCTTGGAAATATAAAGACCACCCGGGTTCAGAAGGTCCCGCACTCTTTTCAAAGTGTCTTCCGGGTTTTCAACCAGATGCAGGAAATTGTAAGCCAGCACCGCATCATACCCCTTGCCGTCCTGGGCTTCGATCTCCTCACTGAAAACATCAGCAACCGCAAAGCTCAATCCGTCTGCCGAGGCACTGCCCCGTTCTTTCTCTGCAAGCAGTTTTTCGTTGGCAATGTCGATCATTCCGTCAGCAAAGTCGGTCGCGAGATAAGAGCTGACATTTCCGGCCAGAAGAAGCGCAGTTGAGCCGGTACCGCAACCAAGCTCGAGTACCTTGTCCTGCGGGCCGAGATGTTCGGTTGTCCGTTCCAGCGTCTTTTCGTAGGCCTTCTGGTCCTTAATGGGGGAGGCAGCGTATTTCTTGGCGGCCTTACTCCAGAAGCGGGTTGAAGGGGTCATGTCGTTGGTCCAAGTGATCGTCATGGTGTTTTTATCCTTATCATGCTGAACGGGACGCGGCGCATGGCGTATTGTCTTGCGCGGCGCATATCGTCGACAGCGGCTTTCGCCCTGACACTGCCGTGCTCCAGAGTCGGGTCCAGCGGCCGGCACCGACCGGCATCGTCTCAAGGTCGGTCAGACCACTCTGCGTCAGCCACTGACGCAGGGCCGAAGAACTCAGTCGGTGCGTTCGCCATTTCAGGTGTATGAATGTGCCGAAGAGGGTTTTCCGGGTGGTCACGACAAGCAGAGTTCCGCCGGGTTTCAATACCCGGTACATCTCGCTGATTGCAGCTTGGGGCACCTCCAGGTGCTCAACCGCATGCGCGCACATCACGAAGTCAAAGCTTTCAGACGCGTAAGGCAACGCCCTTATGTCGGCGACTTGCGGCTGACAATTGACGCCCATCAGCTCAAATTTGCCAGATGCCTCCTCAAGCATGACCGGTGAGATATCGACAGCCGACAGCTCGAATGAAGCGTCCATTTCCGCAGCCAGAGCAAGGGCCATCGCGCCTGTTCCGACACCGCAGTCCAGAACCTTTACGGGCCTCTCGCGATCACTTGTCAGAGTTGGCACCAGTTGGCGAAGAACCTGCCGGTAGGCCAGTGGAAATCCGAGCCGCTCGATGGTTCTTTGCCAGGACGGCGCACAATCGTCATAAGCGCGGCGCAGCTGGTCGTCGGCAAAGCCCTGTCGGCTGACGGCAATCTGCCAGGAACCAAGACGACGTTTGAAGACCGGGATATGTGGCGCGTGGGTTTCAAGTGTCATTTGCGTTTCCCCGCACCGCCCCAAAGCCCAATGCGATCAAAAATTGCGCGGCCGATTTCCCGGCCGCCACTTGGCGATGCCAGAAAGCACAAGACCAGCTCAATCACTCTCACCAATGTCACTGTCAGCCATTGCGGATTCATGGGAAACACTCCTTTGACCCGCTAGGTAACCTCTTCAGATTTGAATGGGAATTGCCGAATTTCCACTGGGTGATATACATATTTGCATGAACTGGCAGAGCATTACATTTGATTGGAACCAGGCACGCGCCTTTCTTGTCACTGCAGAAGAGGGGTCGCTTTCGGCGGCCGCGCGAGCACTCAAACTGACCCAGCCGACCTTGAGCCGACAGGTCGCCGCCCTTGAAGAAACGCTTGGCGTGACCTTGTTCGAACGTGTCAACAAGAGCCTGATACTGACAGAGGCAGGTGTTGAGCTTGCCGAACACGTGCGTGCCATGGGTGAAGCCGCCAGCCGTGTTTCTCTTTCGGCCTCAGGACAATCGCAGCAGATCGAAGGACTGGTTACCATTTCCACGACCGACGTGATGGCTGCCTATCTTTTGCCGGACATCTTGCGGGACCTGCGCCGGAAAGCCCCCGGTATCGAAATCAAAGTCGTCTCCACAAACAGCGTCAGTGATTTGCGCCGCAGAGAAGCCGACATCGCAATACGCCATGTCGAACCCGACCATCCGGAACTCTACGCCCGCAAACTGCGCGATGCGCGCGGCCAAATTTTTGCCGCCCGTTCCTATCTTCAGCGGTTCGGCCGTAAGCTGACGAAAGAGGATGCGCCCAAGCTCGACTTTCTCGGCTATGAAGATAACGAACAGCTGATCGGCTATCTGCGCGCTATGGGCCTTGACGTGACCCAGGCTAACATCAAGCTCAGCTCACCAAGCCTGATTGTCGCCTGGGAGTATGTGCGTTTGGGGTTTGGCCTCGGTGTGGGAGCGGACGAAGTCGCCGATCGATGTCCGGATATCGTTCCCGCCTTCGAGGACGTTGCTCCGGTCACCTTTCCCATCTGGCTGGTAACCCACAGGGAATTGCACACCAGTTTGAGAATTCGGACTGTCTTCGATCATCTGGCTGAAGGGTTATTGAACATTCGTTCGACTGCCAGCGTTTAGATCTGCCGTATAAACATGCAGCGGCGGCGCGCAGGTTGTTGCCTATTGCCGCTCGACTTAGATGAACACAGCGAAATCAGAACCAGTATGCATCGAACTCAATTCACCGCTTGCTTCACCCCAGCATCCAGTTCAACACAAGTCGCCAATCCGTCATGCGAATGGGTGTCCCGTGTGTGCCGGTATCAAACAGCGTGAACTTGATCGGGTAGTTCGGTGCTTTGGATTTGATCTGCTTGAAGAAATTCGCCTGATCTTCCCAATTATAGACCCGATCCAGCGTGCCCTGCCCCATGTAGATCGGCACATTCCGCGACAGCGCACTGGACCCCAGGAAATTCGGATCCTTGGGTGATCCAAGAAGCATGATACCGCTGAGCAAGCGCGAGTAATTGCCGTTTCTCACAAGGTTCCAGCAGATAATCCCACCCATCGAGCCGCAAGCGACAACGACCTTCGCACCCGGCGAAATCTGCTTTTGGTATTGGATCAACGCGGCGACGTCTGCCGTTCCGCGTTTGTCGAAATTCTTGATATCAACCGTAAGGTAAGCACCTCCGTTGCGCACCATGAGGTTCTGAATACGATTGAAATTGCCACCAAAGGAAACATCATTCATGCCCTGAAAGCGATTTCCGCCCTGGCCATGAATGTAGATGACAATAGCCTTTGCACCGCCCTTCCATTTGCCGGTTCCCATATACTGGATTGTCCGACCGTTCGCGCTTAACTCGGCGCTGCCGCGCCCCCTTTTGGGCTTATAGGATACGTAGTTGCCATAGACCCGGCGTTCATCGACTTCGTCCCGATCACGCAGGTCTCTCTGCTTTGAATATTCAACGACGATGAAGTCGCCATTATAAAGCGTTTCATGGACTTTCTTGTAACGGAACAGTCGGTCCTTATAAGGTTTCAACGCTTCGGCGTGTGCGGCAAGAGCCCCCGTCACCAGGAAAGCCGCTGTCGTTGCAATCGTCAAAAGTTTGTGCCGAATTGTCATGTCAGTCCTCAAGGAACCCTGGAAAAGTTTCGCAATAGAATCTTAGCGCCAAGGTAGCCTTTCGGTCCTTTTGCCGCAATCGTGCACAAACCGGCGACATGATAAAGTTTTCCTGAATTTGTTCTGCCAACCGACCCTACGCGCCGCTGGTCCGGGACAAACAATACCTTCACGAAATCACGGACCAATTTAAGATCTCGATTTTTGATGGATCGGTTATCTGGAAGAAACGCAAAGCTATGCCGCAAGACCAGTTAAGACCCAAATGCCTTGAAGGGTCCCAGAGCGTATCGCTCCCTAAGGGCGCAACCGTGTTTCGTGCAGGAGATCCTTGCCGCAATTTCTATCTGATTGAAAGCGGTTCGGTGCGCGTCGACCTTATGAACTCGGAAGGAAAATCGATCCTTCTCTACCGTATCGGTGCCAACGAAACCTGCGTTCTCACCACGTCATGCCTGCTGTCGCACGAAAGCTACAGCGCAGAAGCCGTCACGGAAAGTGATGTGACTGCGCTGGTCATTCCTGCAAACGAGTTTCAGGCGCGTATCGCTTCCTCTGAGCAATTTCGAGAGATCGTCTTCCGCTCTTTTTCCTCGCGCCTGACCCGGTTGATGGCCAAGGTCGATGAAGTCTCATTTGCTTCTCTCAACAGCCGTCTTGCCAAGCGGCTATTGGAATTGGCAGGCAAGAGAGACTTCGTTGAGACGACACATGAACGTCTTGCGCAAGACCTCGGCTCCGCTCGGGAGGTGATCGGAAGAAAACTTACGGACTGGGAAAAACAGGGGTTGATTGCCCGACACAGAGGCAGCATCGACATCCTGTCACGCCCCGCGCTCACCGTGCTTTGCGGCCAACGTGACTAAGTCACAGACACCTTCAGGCACTAAGATTTATGTCTGGCTCATCGTTAAGTCAGGAGACATAAAATGAGCATCGCCAACGTGGGTTCACTCGACCGTATCGTCCGTATTGTGTTGGGTGCAGCACTCATTCTTGCCCCCTTGCTCGGTTTCGTTGCCAGTGTGTCATCGACGCTTGGAATTGTGCTGATGATTGCAGGCGCGGTTCTGGTGGGAACGGGGTTCATCAGTTTTTGTCCGATCTACCGGATCATTGGTGCCAGCACCCGGTCCAACTCCTAAGTCACCGTGAAAATTTCCAAACTCTTCAGCCTCTTTGCAAGGTTCGACCGGCTTTCGCCCGGGGACGCCTATGAAGGCAGTCTTCGGGGCGACGTCACGATCATTGATGTTCGAACGCCGAACGAATGGAAGGCGACGGGAAGTCCAAAGAGTAGTCGTCGCATTTGTCAGAACGACAAAGACTTCGAGGCAGCCGTTTTGGGCCTCCTGGAAGCCGCCCCGGACACCACGCTGGCCTTAAGTTGCCTGTCCGGGAGCCGTGCAAAATCGGCGGCAAGGCGTCTTCGAAAAGTAGGCCTAACCAACCTGAAGATTGTCGAGGGAGGAATATCCAAGTGGGTGCAAGGCGGATTGCCCGTTGACACTTAAACCGGGCTTCGGCTTGGTCGTGCACGGCGGTCCGCCCTCTTTCGAAGTGTCAGCTACAGTGAAGCAAGCCTGCAGCACCACGGACTTCCACTCGCCTGATTGCAATTGGAATGCCGTTGGCTCGGCCTTCTTATGCCTCTTGTCGGCAATCGGCGCTCTGGCAGCTTAAGCGCACAAAAGGTTCGCAACAGTTCAAAATCACGATGTTTCACCCCGGAAGTCCGAAAATAGTTTTCAACGAAATACAAGTGAACACGCAGTTTCTTTTTGGAACATGGCGATTAATCACGATGCACCCCTGCAAATTGTAACTAGAGTTCTTACCCCTCTTATCCACATTCATTAACAGCCACTGAATAACTCTGTCGCAAAATGCGAATTTAAGAATTTGGTAACCATAAAAATCCAAGACTGCCAGATAGATAGGACCCCTTGAGGCCCGTCTTAGAGACAATGCACGGCAAGTTCAGGAGAACCCAAATGCCAGTCATTTCCTTCGCAAACGCAAAGGGCGGCGCCGGGAAAACCACGGCAGCGCTTCTGCTGGCGACAGAAGTCGCAGCCCGGGGAAAGCGTGTCACGATCTTTGATGCCGATCCGCAAAAATGGATCTCGAAATGGCATGAGTTGCCGAAGAAATGTCCCGGTATTTCTGTGATCAGCGAGATCTCGCCAGCCTCCATTACTGAGCAAATCACCTATGCGGCGGAACACTCCGATTACGTGGTGGTCGATCTGGAAGGAACCGAGAACCTCGTCGTCGCGAATGCGCTGTCTGTGTCGGATCTTGTGGTTGTTCCTATTCAGGGCTCCTCCATGGATGCACGCGGCGGGGCCAAGATCCTGACGCTGATCAAAAAGCTTGAAAAGATCGTTCGCCACGACATCCAGCACTGCGTGGTGCTGACACGCACCAATGCCGCGGTCACGACGCGGGCCATGAAGGCGGTGCAGGATTTTCTGGCGGCCCAGAATATCGATGTCCTGATGACGCCGATTGTTGAACGAGCCGCCTTCCGCGACCTGTTTGAGTTCGGCGCCGGCCTTTCGGAACTCGATCCATCGGTGGTTTCCGGCGTTAAAAAGGCTCGCGAAAACGCCGCCCTTTATGCAGCCGAAATCCTGGAACGCGCAATCACCGTGCCCAAAAAGCGCTGGTACAACATCTTCAAACGCGCGAGCTGACCACAGCAAATCACATGTGACACTGAAGCCGGGCCCTCCGGCTTCCTTATATTCACAGTATTCAAGCTCTGTCGGCCATCTGCACACATTCCCAGGGCAACTCTCTTGCAATGGCCCTCTTCCAACAGTCGCGTTAAAGTTTCAACCGACTCAGATCCGTTTGGCCCAATGCCAGCGATCCGATGGGAGGAACGTCATGACTCTGGCTCGACTTCACACAAGCCTTGCTCTGGCCTGCTGCGCCTTGGTGATCGCCTGCAGTCCCGATGAGGGCAACATAGCGCTCGGAACTTTGGAGCGAGACCGTGTCGCGCTGACGGCCACCGCCAATGAGGTTCTGGTTTCCCTGCCGGTTGCACAAGGGACCTTCGTTGAAAAAGGAACCGTCCTGGCACAGCTCGACCCGGGAGAGCAGCAGGCCATCGTCAACCAGGCACGTGCAGAGGTACAAAAGGCGCGCGCCAATCTGATCAAACTGGAAAACGGGGCGCGGGAAGAGGAAATCGCAAAGGCCCGCGCAAATGTTGCCGGAGCCAAGGCCGAGCTGGTCGATGCTGAAGCTTCATTCAAGCGCTTTCAGGATCTGACACAAAGAGGTACGACGAGCCAGGCGCAATTCGACAGTGCCAAGGCCACACGTGATGCGGCCAGCGCCAGCCTTCAAAGTGCCGAGCAACAGCTGAAAGAACTGGTAACCGGAACACGTCCAGAAGATCTCGATATTGCAAGAGCTGAACTTGAAGCAGCAATGGCGAGCCTTGCCACACAGGAAAAAATCCTGTCCGATCTGACCATCACGGCGAGCCGCGACGGTGTACTGGACAATCTTCCCTGGAATCTTGGTGAGCGCGTGACAGCCGGCAGTCCGGTTGCCGTCATGTTGGCTGGTGCAGCGCCCTTTGCCCGCGTTTATGTGCCAGAACCGCACCGGGTCAAGATCAACGAAGGCGACAAGCTGGAGATCAAGGTGGATGGCCTCGACGACCCGTTGGAAGGTCACGTTCGATGGATCAGTTCCGAACCCTCCTTCACTCCCTACTACGCGCTCAATCAGTCGGAACGCGCACGGCTGATGTATGTAGCCGAAGTTCAACTTCCCGACAGCGCAAGCGATCTGCCCAATGGCGTGCCTGCGCAGGTCGTGCTGCCGTGACGGCCGCAGACACCGATATTGTCGTCCACGCCGAGGGACTTGTTAAAAAATTCAAGGACTTCCGCGCGGTTGACGGGCTTGATCTGACCATAGAACGCGGCATGATTTATGGTTTTCTGGGGCCAAATGGCTGCGGCAAGACCACCGCCATGCGCATGTTGACCGGACTGCTCACACCGACTGAAGGAAGTGTCGAAGTCCTTGGTCTGTCGGTCCCCAAAGATGCAGAGGCGCTGAAATACAAAATTGGCTATATGACGCAGGCGTTTTCACTCTATGGCGATCTGACGGTTCTGGAAAATCTCCGCTTCATGGCCACTATCTACGGATTGTCGGGTGCAAGGCGCAAACAGCGGATCAACGAGGTCATGGACCGCTATGAGCTGAGCGACCTTCAGAACCGATTTGCCGGCCGGATGAGCGGTGGCCAGCGTCAACGTCTGGCCTTGGCGACAGCTGTCTTGCACGAGCCTCAATTGCTGTTTCTGGATGAACCGACCTCAGCAGTCGATCCTGAGTCTCGGCGGCATTTCTGGGAACAGCTCTTTGACCTGATTGAAGGTGGCACATCCATCGTCGTTACCACCCATTTCATGGATGAGGCGGAACGGTGCCACAAGATTGCCATCCTGGAAGCCGGTCAAAAGCGGGCTGACGGAGCTCCAAAGGACCTCATGGCCGAAATGGGCGCCAACGTGGTGGAAATCGAAGGGCCCAACCTGCGAGACATCCGGCGCCATCTTCTGGACACCGAGGGCATCGTGGCCGCAGCGCAGCTTGGCGCGCGCCTTCGGGTTCTTGTGGAAACAGGCATCGCTGACCCTGAAGCCTTTTTGAAAGCCAGACCTGAAACCGATGGCGCTACGCGGATTGAAAGGGTCCGTCCGAACCTGGAGGACGTCTTCGTCACGGCAACCGGAGAAGGCCGCCAATGAGACCGCTTTCCCGCATTGCCGCGATCTTCTTCAAGGAGCTCAATCAGTTGCGGCGGGACAGGATGACCTTCGGCATGGTGATCATGATCCCGCTTATTCAATTGATTCTCTTCGGGTATGCCATCAACACGAATGTGCGAGACATCCCCGTTGCTGTCGTCGATCACAGCCAGACCGGGCTCAGCCGAGTTCTCATCCAGATCGTCGAGGCGACGACAGTTGTGGAAGTCACCGAGCGTCTGAACTCGGTCGAAGAAGCAGAACAGGCAATCAAATCCGCACGTGTCCGAGCGGCCTTCATTCTGCCCGAGGACCTGTCGCAGCGTGTTGCAAGATCGCCCGCGGCAGGACTTGGCACGCCAGCCTCAACGGATGAGGAAACAAGTCGCCCGGTCGCACAATGGATCGTCGACGGATCTGACACCATGATCGCAGGCGCCATAAAGTCCCTGCGAAGCATGCCATTGTCCGAACTCAACCGGCAGCCTCCAAACCGCTCGACACCCACTTTCGAAGTGGCCCTTTTCTTCAATCCCGAACAACGCACTGCCATCAACATTGTGCCTGGCCTTGTCGGGATCATCCTGACCATGACGATGATCATGTTCACCTCGTCAGCCATCGTACGCGAGCGCGAACGCGGCAACATGGAGATGCTGATCAACACGCCGGTCCGGCCAATGGAACTGATGATCGGGAAAATCATTCCCTACATCTTCATTGGCCTCTTGCAGACGGTGATCATTCTCGGCCTCGGGCACCTTCTGTTCAACGTACCGTTTGGTGACAGAACGCTGGATCTTTTCGTCGGCACATTGCTGTTTATCGGTGCCAGCCTTTCTCTCGGACTGGTGATGTCGACCATCGCCCAGAGCCAGCTCCAGGCAACACAGATGACCGTATTCGTGCTGCTGCCGTCGATCCTGCTGTCCGGCTTCATGTTTCCCTATGAAGGCATGCCGCTGGTCGCGCAATATATCGCTGAGGTGTTTCCTGCGACCCATTTCATGCGCATGATCAGAGGCTTCGTGCTTCGCGACGCAAGTCTGTTGGACCTGCACCGCGATGTGATCTGGATGTGCGGGTTCTTCGTGCTTGGTATGTTCGTTGCAGCCTTGCGTTTCAAGAAGCGGCTGGACTGACAGACAGCTTGCTATTTCGGCTGCGGGCCGGTGTCGAAACGAGGGTTGGCCGTCTTCAGAACCGGTGTCTTATCGGATACATTTTCTCGGCTTTCACGCCAGACAACGAATATTCCCGACAGAATGATGATCGATGAGCCGATGCCGACATACATGTCAGGCGTTTCGGCAAAAAACAGCATACCGAACATGGTTGCCCACAGGATCTGACTGTATTGCAACGGAGCAACGACGGCTGCCGGGGCGGCCTTATAGGCAGAGATCATAAAGAACTGCGCGATGACCGACAAAAATCCCACGGCGGCCATCATGGCCAGGTCCGGAAGCTGGACCGGCACATAGACGACGGGAAGTGTCATGGACATCGCCGTCATTGCCAGGATCATCGGATAAAGGATCAGCACAGCGGGACGTTCGCGGCCTCCGATCTTGCGAACCAGAACCGTTGAAAGGGAATTGGCAAAGGCAGCCGCCAACGCCGCTGCGTGGCCCAAGGAAAGCTCGGTCACGCCCGGACGCAGCACGACAAGGACCCCAATCAGGCCGACAATCACAGCGGCCCAGCGCTGCGCCCTCACTGTTTCACCCAGCAATGGGACGGATAACGCCGTTATCAGCAGCGGCATGGCAAACAAAAGCGCGTAGACTTCAGCCAGTGGCAGCGCCGTGAACGCATAGAAACCACAGGACATGGCGATAATTGCAAGCCCTGCGCGGGTTGCAACAAGCAGAGGATGCCGCGGACGGAAATTATCGACCGCCTTGTCCGCGAGCATCATCATCGACATCGGTACAAAAGCGAACAACACGGAAAAAAAGATAATCTGAAAGACCGGATAGTCCGCCCCCAGCGCCTTGATAAGCGCGTCGTGAGACGAAAACACACCGAACGCAAGCAGCGCCGCAAAAAGGCCCTTGAGCGTTGCAGACATGGCAATGCCCCTTTCAGATATCTGACTTCAGCCTGCAATCCAGCAGGCGTCACGATTTAGAGAAAGTCGGCGCTGTGCGGCTGAGCCAGTTTCGCGCCAGAGGCCCTCGGATAGCTGGCCCTCCAATCTGATATCAGAAAGAGCCGAATTCCCAAAGGGCTGACTATTTGATTTGCCGAAAAGAAACTGCCGGATAGGGATCGCGGTCCAAGGCTTCAGACGAACACTCGGGCAAGTGCTGCCACAGCGAGCGCTGTCGCGGCCCGTTTCGGGCCCGCAAATTCAGCTGTGGTCTGACCCGGCACCGTCAAGTCAATCCTATTCAGATCAGAAGCATCAATATGGTCGAGATCCGCAGATTTTGCAGCTTCTTCTGCGGAAATGCGGATCTCGTCGAGCATGCGAACCAGACCCTGCCAAATATGGATGGGCGGCGCTTCGTCCGTGCTGCACCAGCGAACAATTTCATTCTCAGTTACATCAAGAGCCGCCGCCGCCTCAGACGGCGTCAGGCCGATGTAACTCACCATATCACTGAAATTACTCATCTTTGTCCCCAAGACGCCATTGCGCCCCAACACCTACTGCATCATACTGCACTGCAATATGGCAAAAATCCAGCGTTAAGCGGGAAGTCAGTTAACTCCTGCTCCGGCAAAGGAATTTGGACCAGCGTTACCAGTTCGATTCTGGCAATCGGACTCGGTACTTCTAGCAAGTCGCCAGTGACGGATTCCCAAGACAGACTCCGCCGAACAGCCAATTATCTGAAATATCAAACGAAAATTGATATCGGTGGAAAACGAACGCCCGTGTGAACCTTCCGTTCGGTTGATGATACCTTTGAAAAAGCAAATCAACCTGAACCACCACGGGCTGGAATCCCCTCCCCGATCACTGAAGACGCTGCCGGACCTCTGAATGAAATTCAAAGGAAAATCCTTCATTGCGATTGTGTTGTCGCCGGAGCCGCCCTTTGATGCCTGGTTCCAGGAAATCGACCGCATCATCGCCCGGTCTCCGGGCTTTTTCATCGATCGCCCCATAATTCTGGACGTTCGAGGCAGCAAAATCCCGATAGACGATCTGGAAGAGCTGCTGTCGGGATTGTCGGAACGCTCAGTCAGGGTCATGGGTATCGACGGTGTGGCCGGAACCCGGTTGAAACCCGGTATGCCTCCCAGCTTTTCCGGTGGCCGACTGGCATCGGATGTTGAAGTGCCCGAGCCAGTTTCGCCCAAGAACCCGGCGCCGAAGGGCAAAGAACAGGAAAACGCTGCAACTGAACCGGCAGAAACGAAAACTGCACAAAATTCGACTTCGACGGCTCAAAGCAAAGAAGCTGCTTCTGCGAACGGTATCGATGCGAGCACAGCTGCACCAAAGGGTGCTGCCGACAAGGCGGCTGGCCCGGCGAGCATTCCCAGCGGATCTTCGATTGTTGTGACCGAGCCTGTGCGCTCCGGCCAAAGCATTCTGCATCCGGAAGGAGACGTCACCGTGATCGGATCAGTCAGTTCCGGCGCCGAAATCATCGCGGGTGGTTCCATTCACGTCTATGGAACATTGCGGGGACGCGCACTTGCAGGCGTCTCCGGCAAGGATTGCGCACGGATCTTCTGCTCGAAACTGGACGCGGAGCTGGTCTCCATCAACGGACTTTA
This sequence comes from Labrenzia sp. THAF82, assembly GCF_009363435.1. Lineage (GTDB taxonomy): Bacteria > Pseudomonadota > Alphaproteobacteria > Rhizobiales > Stappiaceae > Roseibium > Roseibium porphyridii. The sequence goes on from NZ_CP045354.1 coordinate 4,758,961, forward strand.
CAAAGTCGCAGACGATTTCGACGGAACTTTTCGCAACGCACCAGCTCAGATCCGCTTCGAAAACGAAACCCTGGTCTTTGAAGCACTGAACTAACCATGGTGCCGCAGTCCAATCAGATGCGGCGCTGACAACAAACGGGACAAACACCATGAGCAACGCCACTGTCGTTGTGGTCACGTCGGGCAAAGGCGGAGTGGGCAAAACCACTACAACCGCTGCGATTGCCTCGGCGCTTGCCAAAGAGGGCTACCAGGTCTGCGCGGTGGATTTTGATGTCGGTCTGCGCAATCTGGACCTGATCATGGGTGCCGAACGCCGTGTCGTCTTCGATCTGGTCAATGTTGTGCGAGGCGAAGCCTCGATCAAGCAGGCCCTTGTTCGGGACAAGAAACTCAACAATCTCTATCTGCTTCCTGCCTCGCAAACCCGAGACAAGGACGCGCTGACCGAAGAGGGCGTGGCCAGCGTCATCAGCGAATTGCGGATGTATTTTGATTGGGTGATTTGCGACAGTCCGGCCGGCATTGAGCGCGGTGCAACCCTTGCCATGCGCCACGCCGACGAAGCAATTATTGTTTCCAATCCTGAAGTCTCGTCCGTGCGCGACTGTGACAGGATCATTGGCCTGCTTGATGCAAAGACCAAGATTGCCGAAGACGGCGGCCGGATGCCAAAGCACCTCATGATCACACGCTATGACACGGAACGTGCCAAGTCCGGCGATATGCTGGAGACAGACGATGTCGTCGACATCCTGTCGGTGCCTCTCATCGGCGTCGTGCCGGAGAGCAAGGACGTGCTCAAGGCTTCCAACGTCGGATTGCCGATCACCGTGTCGGACGAAACCTCACCGGCCTCCAAGGCCTATATGGAAGCGGTGCGCCGGCTGCTTGGTGAAAACATTCCGGTGACCATTCCTGAAGAGAAGAAAAGCTTCCTCGGCAAGCTCTTCAAAGGGAGGGCCGCATGAACCTTCTAAGCCTCTTTGGCAAAAGAGGCGCTAGCGCCTCAGTGGCCAAAAACCGGCTGCAAATTCTCCTAGCGCATGAGCGGGCAGATGACGGTTCAGACGCGGCACTGATTTCCGGTCTTCGGGAAGATATTCTGGCCGTCGTCGCCAAACGAGTCGACATTGATCCGGATTCCGTCAAACTTGAAATGGACCGCTCCGGTGATGTGACAACACTCGGTATCGACATCGAGCTTCCGGCCGCGCGCGCCTCTTGAGATCATCTTCGTAACCTGAGATTGACCGGCCCTCTTGGCCGGTTTTTCTGTTCCGCATGAAGCATGAACTCTCATATTGAAGACGGCATATCAATCGCGTTCCTGTCAACAGAGACCGTCATGTACTGCCTTTCCAAGTGCTACCAAATCCTATGTCGCTGAGATTGACTCGAGACTGGTAACCAGATCCAGGATGCCGCTAGTTTGGCGAAGGAAGTTAAGCCTCCAATTCTCTTTACCGCACGGCAATGCTTAGTCTGACTGAAAGACAGCAGACTAAGGTTCCGAACACTACCGCCAGCAGTAAATTCATTCAGTAGAGTCCAAAATGTCAATTGGATTTAGACGGTGGACCACCTTGCAATGACAGTCATACGATCGTGTTTGCTTCGACATCGCCACTTTTCAAGCCCGTTTGCGCAGCGAAATACTTCCGAGATACAGGAGCGAAGTTTCGACTTGTTCTTAAGACTGCGAATGGCGAAAAAATACTGTTGCAATGGCCATTCGCGGTTTCCGGGTGGCAACTCTGGTCTAGTCTGCCCGAAATATTTCCAGGGGCGTACGGCTAGCTGCAGTGCCCTCACATATTCTGGTGGGTCCAGCCAAACCAATGCATCGGCCCGTATAATAGCTTGTGGTAAAAAGCTAGGGCCTCCTTCAAGTATCCATGCGTCTCTCTCAAGCGCTCTCGCCAGGGCAGTTTCAATCTCGATTCTAGTTCGTTTCTGCCAGTTGGTTTGGAGTTTCATTGCATCGATCGAGATCACTGGGACATCTGGACGGACCATAGCCAAATTGCTTGCAAAGTGACTTTTGCCAACGCCGTTGGTTCCGGTGACAATGATCTTCTTCAATGAAGTCTCAAGTCTTTTGGGGAATTGAGGTGCAACATAGCGATTGGTCCGTCAAAGGCAAACTGCATCTTTGTCTGTAAATGAGACGTAACCCATCGCGTCGTGCACGAAAGGTAGCAGATCGAAGGTGGTCGTCACAATTGTTGAATGTGCAACTTCACCAAAATCAGTTCATTGATGCAAGCTGATTTGCTTTCCCCGTGGTCGTGGATTGAACGCGCCTACACCTCCTCCATCATTTGGGCATGTATCGTCCCCAACTGCCCGGCAGCCGCCCTCTTTGTTGCACTGCGGAACTGAAGGTGTATGTTTTGCACCTCAAGTTCAAAACAGAGGAGTGAATACGGCATGCTGGTCCAAGACACCGCGGCAACGAGTGAAAACACTATCGAAAGCGCGGAGGACCTGTCATCGATCGCATTCGGCTTCATGGCATCCAAGTCTCTGTTTGCCGGACTGCATGTCGATATGTTTTCAGTTCTCGCTGACGGCCCCAAAACGGCCGAACAGTTGGCAGAAGCCACTGATATACCAGTCAATCGCATCGTCATTCTGACGACGGCCCTTGCCAGCGTTGGCTTGCTGGCAATCGGTGACGATAAAAAGATTTCAAATTCTCCTGCAGCGCAGAACTTTCTCTCCAAGCAGTCCCAATATGATTTTGGTGACTACCTTCGCCATCAGATCGACCAGCAGATGTATCCATTCCTGCTCCAGCTGAACGCCGTGATAAAAGGCGATTTGTCCGACGATGCCATTGCTTCCTATAGCCACTGGATGACGGACGAAGAGCAGGCTTCTGTCTATTCTGAAAGCCAGCACGCGGGCTCACTCGGACCTGGCCGGACACTTGCACGGAAAGTCGATCTTGGTGACGCGGAATCCCTCTTGGATGTTGGCGGCGGGACCGGCGCCATGACGATCAGTCTGTGCAATGAATACAAAAACTTGCACGCGACGATCATCGACTTTCCAAACGTGGCGGAAATTGGCTGGCGCTTCATTTCCGAGGCCGATCTGGTCGATCGCGTCCGGTATATTCCCGGCAATGCCATCGATGTTCAATGGCCCAGCAATCAGAACGCCATCCTGATGTCTTACCTCATGAGCGGTGTGCCGGGCGATGATGTGGAAGGGCTGCTAAAGAAGGCGTTCAATGCGCTGTCTCCAGGCGGCAAGCTGATGGTGCATGATTTCATGGTTGAAGAGGACCGGCGCGGACCGGCCCTTGCCGCTCTCTGGCAGTTGCAGCATATGGCATTTACTCCTGAGGCCCGCTCGCTGTCTGTCGGATGGCTGACAGACGCAGGCAAAAAGATGGGCTTTAAAGTCGATATCGTTGACAACCTCATTCCCGCGATGACCAAATTGGTTGTTTTCGTGAAGCCCTCCTGATCCAGAGACATCATGGCGACGTTGCAACTGCACGAAGAACCGCTACAGACCAGCTGGCTGGATGCTTATGGCCACCTGAACGAGGCCTATTATCTGGTCCCGTTCAGCAATGCGACCTGGAAGCTGCAAGACCACTTTGGGATTGGAACAGACTATTTCGACAAGACCGGTTGTGCACTCTACACGCTGGAATCGCATTTACGATATGTCGGCGAAGTCCGTGCACCTGCAACTCTCAAAATAGAGACCGCCATATTGGGGGTGGACGCAAAGCGATTGCACGTTGGTCACACCATGCTGTGCGACAGCCGTGAATGCGCCACTTTCGAATGCATGCTTCTGCATTATGACACAAAGGCGGAAAGGTCTGCCCCTTTCCCGGATGCGCCCAGAAATGCCCTGCAGGGTTCAATTCTGATGCCAACGCCTGATTGGGTGGGTCAGGCCCTTCGAAGATTGGTCTGAAGCTCGCGGGCCAAACGCTCTCTTTCAAGAAGCACAAGATCCTCAGGCACTGGTGCAGTTCACGAGTGAACGTGATCCGCCGAACACGCCGGCCTCTTGAAAGTTTCCGCATTCAATATCGGGAGATCCAGCCACGCGCCAAGAAGGCATCCGGATAGAAGGTTCCGTACCTAGTTGCCTGCCGCACGCGCTTGCACGAACCACAGCGCTAGCTGCCTTTCAGTTCAAGCAACTCATCGGTATAGACGGTCATCTGGCCCCTGCCGCGCCTCTTTGCAGCATAAAGGGCCACATCAGCCTGCCTGAGCAGTTCAGCAGGTTGCGTTGCGAATGCGATGCCTATGCTCGCTCCAAATTTGCAGGCCACATCGTTCAACTGCATGGGTTCACTGAGGTGCTCGATTATCGTGCGTCCGAGTTCATTGATCCGTTCTTTATCCGCCTTCGAAAAGACGATAACGAACTCATCTCCGCCGATGCGCACAACAGCGTCATCGTCGCCGGCAAATGCACGCAGTGACTTGGCGACGTGTTGAAGTACCAGATCCCCCATTTCGTGTCCGTGCTCGTCGTTGATCTGCTTGAAACCATCCAGGTCGAGATAAAGCAGCGCATAGTCTGCTGAGACCTCCTGGGCCTCCAGTTCAGCCATCTTCTCATCCAGGAAGCGCCGGTTGCCGAGTTTTGTCAGAAAGTCGCGCCGCGCCTGTTCTGCAAGCAGCTCCTTTGAGCGTTCCGCCTCGTGTTTGGCTTCTGCCAGGTCCCTTACAATTGCGGTCGCCCTGTGGACGTAGAGCCGCGCGGTCAACAGTGTGCATATGAAGACCAGAAGGACACCGATGGCCATCAAGGGCAACAATCGGATGCCCGGCAATGCAGGGTCCCAAATCAGGTAACCCAGTTCAGTTCCGTCAATCGTCGAGAGTTCAAACCCACCTTGCCAGTAGGTTGGCATGGAAGAGGACAGGCGCAAGTTTGGAAGGCCGTACTTTTCGCTCAACGCAGCCAGTTCGTTGCTATCCAGCGGTTGCACAAAGACAAGAACGTGGTCGGTTCGAATGTCCACATCGTCATAGGTCGTAAGAACAATCGCACCGGCCATTGAGAGATCGGTCAGATCTCCAATCAACCCGGAAACGGGCTCGGGTGCCGTAAATGCATTGCCCTCTCGCGCTTTTGTCAAAAGCGGCACTAGGCCGCTCTCGTACTGGGACAGATCAAATTCAGCTATCGCATCATCCACGATTTGAAGTTTAGGACGGTTGTTGCCGTCCAGAACATGCAAAGCCTCGACCTGAAGATTGTCCTGAAGGTAGTCGACAAAGGTTTCCTCCACCCACTGAAGGTTCAAATCCCTCACCAGGTTCTCGACAGCGCTGTCCCAGTAACCGTATTCAAGAACGACCGTTTCAAGTCGTCCCATGCGGTCGGTCAACAAGGCTCTGAAAACCTGCTGAGACTGTTCGACAGAATTCCGGTCGAGCGACCGTGTCAGAAACGCGACAAAGACCAACAAGCTGACAGCACCGATCAAGACTGTCGCCCAAAACGGTCTGGACAGTCGGCGAATTTCTGCCGCCTGGGCCTCAACTCCAACTGATTGAGTTGCAACAGTTGTGCTGCGGCCGTCTGATTGGTCAGAAGGAGACAAACCCACCCTCTTTGCAGATCTCATTCAACCATGCTCGGGATTTACTCCCTAAAACTCACCAAAAGTAAGCACTTTTAGAATTAGCATGAATTTATAACTGCTTACTTCAATCATATTACTTACCAACAAGCGACTTTCAATAAACTCCAGCACTAAGAATTACTAACAATACTTGCCATTGAATCTTAAACTAAATAATCCGCATTATTACCAATTGGACAATTTGAGATGCTCAGCGAAATTAACATCACTGCAACTTTGAGTTACCATATCGGTTGAAGAGGAGTTTTTTGAAGCCGAGCATGTCGGCTGAAAGCAATGCAGTTCAGCGCTGTGGCCCGAGGAGCGCTATGTCTCTCTCCGCCAAAAAGAGATTTGAATAGAGGTTTGCAATCCACTGACGCCCGGACGCCGTGATTTTCAGATATTGAATAGCTTTTTGAATATAGGGCGCGACGCTGTTCCAGTAGAATTGAGGATATTTCAGAACAAGATCCGCCGGGGTGTCGTAGCCAAGCTGTTTGTTGAGGCCCGCCTCTTCAAATTCGAAATAGAGGGCATTGGCCTTGCGGATGTAATGCGGATCACCGAGCTGTCCGATGAAATCGGCTGCGCGAACCAAAGTTGCATCTTCACCGAGTATTTCATTGTCGTCCGGGAACTTGCTTGGAAATCGTGACCCTTCAACCGCATCGGCGATCCGTTGAGGGTCAAGCAATCCGGTGCCGGAGATCCGTTCAAAAATATAAAGCTGCGACCGGTCAACATGGTACGGTGTCAGGGCGGCATCAGACGCCCCACGTGCCAGTTGAATCTTCTGCCCCGTGTCATCGATGACAAAGCCATCAGCATCGTCGCCGGGCAGAATGCCGCGTACATAGCCGATATCATGCGTCAGGCAGGCAACGATCACATGCGCATAATCCGTTGGCGCCATGTGAGTGTGCAATGCGCGTCCGCGCAAGATGTCATGCCCGGCCAAGGTAACCAGCATCGTGTGTTCAATATTGTGGTAGAGCGCATCGCTGTTGCCAATGCATTCCATGGCGATACGGGCAATGGAGGGCACCAGTTCAGCCAGTTCAGGATCGGACTTGCCGAACCGGCGCTGCACGTAGGCAGTCAAAAAATCGCCGAGCGCGTCGGCCGCAAGTCCCGGCACTGTCAACATTGGCGGCGCTTTCCCTGCCTGATAATGTCGAAATCAATTCATGCACTACAGTTTGGCACCTTGCCGGGCTGCTATGTCAAGCAAATGTCAGCGTTTTGGTCATTCTAAGGCTGGGCCAACGCCGCGCCTGGCAGTCTTTTGTCCAGGGCCCCGCATTTCTCTAGAGTCCCTCAAATGTTCGAAAAGCCGTCTGGTACCGGCTCAGATTTTCCTCGGCATAGGCCGCGAAGTCGAAGTCGATTTCAGAATGATGCTCTGACACCATGGACCACATCGCCTCTCTCATAAGTGCGGCGCATTTCATCGCGTGGTAACGCCGCACAAGCAGTCCGTCCGGCGAGTGGCCATAGTAGATCTCAAGTGCAAGCGCTTCCTGTTCCGGTGAGAGAGAATTGTTCGACGCAAGCCCAGCAAGGTCGAACAGTGGCGAATTGAAACCGGCATAGTCCCAGTCAATCAACCAAAGACGAATGCCGTCATCGATCAGATTGGCCGCCAGTAGATCATTGTGGCTGAAGACCATCTGGATCAAGCCGATGGTTTCTTCCAGGTGGCTCGCCTGCCACTGCAACTCCGGCAACATTGGGACATATCTGCTCCCGTCATCGCGCAAGATCCGGTCATAGTTGCGCAAAATGTGGAACACCCAGAAGGCCATGACCGGCCCTTTCAAAAACCGGGGCACGTCGTGATGACAACGGCGCAACAGGTCGACCGCACGCTGCAACATCATGGGATCTTGCAGGTCATCGACCGCAAGCGTGCGCCCCTCGATGAAGTCCAACACGATGGCATTGTCCTGTGCATAGTGCACCGCAGGCGACAGACCGGCATCGAAGGCAGCACGGCTGGCCGCGATGTCGTTGAAGCGCATGATCTGGTGCACCGGGATATCACCGCCAATCCGGGCAACGAACGTGCGCCCGCCGTCCTTCACCTTATAGCTCGTATTGGTGATCCCACCGGAAAGTGGCTCAGGGTCTATCGGCCCAGACCAGCAAGGCAGATCGAGGATGATTTCAAGCGGTTGTTCAATCAACGAAATCTCCTGTTTGTACCAAGTGTCTCAAAGGCGTCTTTCGGTGTAAATGATGTGCGATAAATCCGGCCAGCAAGTGTCGCCTTGCCAGATTGCGCCATGGCAGCAGCCACTTTCGATGGTTGCTCGAGACAGTGTCTCCCGTTTAAGCTGAAGTTTGGGGGAGTGATCACGTGACTGCGCGACAACAGGAATTTGATCTCACTGAGTTTGAGGCTTGGCTTTCAAAACAGCCCCGAAGCGTTGCGGCGGCTATTGCGCTGCGTTGTTCCCTGCGCGCATTGCCGCTTCTCCTTTTGCACCTCGAAAACGACGAGACTGCCGATGCGGCAATCCTGAAAACTTTTCGCCAAAACAACGCTGTGTTTGCCTTTGTCTGCTCCGGCGGCGAGTTCATTCGCGCTTCAGGCCTCACTTCTGTCAGTCAGGTTACGTCAAGCGAAAACCCGGCTGTCGTGAGTGGATATCAGAGCGCAGATTCTGCATTCGCCTCACCGGAAACAACGAAGGGTTCTGTCGATCCGCGTTTCAATGAAACGCAGGATGACGCGATCCGGACGCTGGCAATCCGTGCCACATTGAACGCAGTCTACATTGACAGCGACTATAACGGCTCAGCCTATGAAAAGGACGTTCTGCAACTCTATGAGGGGCTTCCTGCTGACGCTCTTGTGCAAAGCGCTCTCTGGCCGGACGCATACATGCCAGATGATGTCCTCAAAATGTGGGAAGAGCTCAAGGCGCGGCTCCTGGAAGGCGGTGCTGACTGGGACGTCTGGACACTTTGGTATGAGAAACGCCTTGCAGGCCAGCAACTGCGTGACCTGACACTGGAGATTGCACGCATCGCCTTGCCCGACCCGATGTGGACGGATGGCGCAAGCGCAGTCAACCCTGAAATCGCGAACCTACAGGAGCTTTTCGACAAGGACGGGCCAGAGGCCGTTGAGGCCCGCATGAACGAACTGCATAGTCGTTCTTCTGGAGAGGAAACCCGCTTATCTAGCAATGAGCAGCAGACCGAGGCCGAAGTCTCGTCCGAGGTGGACACCAGCGGACAAAGTGAAACCGAAGAGACCGCCACCCTGCCCCGGGTCTGGATCCTGCAGTTCAATCCGGAGGACTGGACCTCCGCTCCGGATGTGCTCAACACAGGTGAAACCTTACCCTGGAAGACCGCAAAGGCACTTCCGACGGAGATGCAGACCAATGATCCGGTCATTTATTGGCGAACACGTTCGAACGGGGGACTGGTCGGCACGGGCCGCGTCACATCGACGGAGCTTGGAACACAAACGAGCAATGACGGTCAACGAAGGTTTGAGACAGAAGTCCACGAGTTCGATCAGACGCGCCTGATCTCGCGGAAATCCGTTATCGCGGCATCAGGTATAACGCGGAAAAACTGGCAAGGTGCAGTTCTGGCTTTGCCAGAAAGCCAGGCTCTTCAACTCGACGCATTTCTGCGGACACAAAACCGCGCGCCATTGTTCAATGACAGCCAAATTCAAGCAGTTGCTCAATCCAGCCGAATGCAATCCGATGCGGCAGGATCGAATTCTCAAACGCAGGCCGATCAAACAGCCACGGGAACCGGGCAAGGAGATGCTCTTGTCGAATCTGAAACAAGTTTCGCACCCGATGACGCCGAGACGGAACGCGACGATCTTGGCAGAGGCATTCTGGCCATTGCGCTGGCCAGACGGCTGCATCTGATCTGGTGCCGGCTCAACGACGCCATGTGGCAGGAAGCGAAAGAACCGACGGAGTTTCCCCGTCGTCCGCTCTATTCTTCGGCATATTGGACAGGTGCGGGCGCAGCGGAACTAAGCGGCGGCAACGAACCGGATTCAGTTGAGCAGGCGGAGGGTTTTTCCGGAGACCGGTCACGCACCAACACACGCGCTGGATTTGTCCTGCACCTGGACGCGCCCTGGGGCGGTGGCAAAACGACCTTTGCCAACTTCCTTGCAAGAGTGCTCAACCCTACCGGATATCGGCACGGCAAGAATTCGTTTCTGACCAGAAGATACGGCGATGCAGACCTGACCACAGTCTTCCTCAGCGACCCGTTGCCAAAGGACGGCTCCACCACCGGAGATGGCCGAAATTGGCCATCCAGCGCGCGCAGACCCTGGATAGTGGTGCCTTTCAATGCCTGGCAGGCACAGCATGTCACACCGCCCTGGTGGGTCTTTTACCAATCCGTGCGCAAGCGTTGTTTTGATTCCGTAATTTATGAAGGCTGGGATCCTGAAACCGTCGATGGAGAACCGGCTCGCAAACCCGACTGGTGGCTGCGTCAGTATCTGCGCTTGCGGCTTTGGCTACCGGAAATTTTCTGGCGCCTGACAAGCCCGAAAATCGTGGCCCTGATCTCAACGGGGGTCGTCAGTCTGCTGCTTTTCTGGCTGCTCTATTTTTTCGGCATTCTGGAACTCAACACCAATGCCAAAGGCCAGAGCAGTCTCATGTTCAGCGTCGGATCGGACAAGGGTTTCGGCATTGCAGACGGCATTGGTCTCATGCTGACGGCGTTGACGGGGCTGAGTTTTCTCTGGGGGATCGGAGCCTGCTTTACAGAGTCCATTCGACCAGGCACCGACACACTTGCCGAGCGTCTGTCTCTTGGCAATGGCGACCCGTTTGAGCGTTTCCGTCGGCATTTCTACAAGACAATGAAGCGGCTGAAACGTCCCGTTCTCGTGGTGGTTGACGATCTCGATCGTTGCAGCCCGGAATTCATTGTCGACCTCGTGCGCGGTATGCAGACGCTCTTGCGCAGTCCCCGCGTCGTCTTTGTCATTCTTGGTGACCGTGACTGGATCGAGCGCGCCTTCGAAGTCCATCACAAGGACATGAACAAGGTAAGTGTCGGTCCCGAACAGACTTTCGGTGCGCGTTTCGTTGAAAAGGCAATCCAGATGTCCTTTATCCTGCCTGGCCTTATCCCGGACAGGCAAAAGGATTATGTCCGGCGCCTGCTCCTGGGCTCCAGAGCCAATCTGGACACCGAGCAGACCAAGACTTTCTCCAGCGAAACAACGCAAAACTTGCGCGTCTTCTTTCAACAAGCGGTTCAACAACCTGCCGCACCAGTGCTGGACAGCGAAGCTCTCAAGGCACAGGTCCGCAGCGCAGCTACAACCGCATCGACCGCTACGGATTTCAGCAACACCTCTGATTCCAAGGCCGCCCCGACCGCGGACTTGAAGAGCGCTCTTGAAAACACCGAAGCCTTCGATGACTGGTTTAAGGACGAATTCACAATCCACGCGGCCTCCGACGAGGAGGTTGAGGCGGAAATCTCCCATCGGCTCGAACCCTTGGCCGATCACCTTCCGGCGAACCCGCGCCAGATCAAACGCATCATCAATGGCGTGACGATGTATAACGCAGTCGCGTTCCGACAACGCGACTTGCCGCCTGACGATGAACGCTGGCTACAGCTTGCCCGCTGGATTGTGATCATGACCGAGTGGCCAAAAACCTGGCGGCTATTGGCCTCTTATCCGTCCTTGACGGACCTGCTCAGTGAGCAGAACCCCAAACAGGCATACAAGAAGCTCATGAAAAACAAGGGGGTTGCGGCTGAACTCCCCGATTCAGAAGACGCAACTCTGGCTGAGGTTGAGCGCATCAAAGGCGACGCCAAACTGCTTGCTTTGCTCCTGGGCAATGACGATAGCGAAGCACTTGATCGCAACGCCATCGTCGATCTCGTTAGCCTTACTCCGTTGCACAGCCGCGCAGCAGAACCGGAAGCACCTTCGGCAAAAAAAGAGGCAGATAAATGAGCCCCTTCAGGCTTCGTGCACAATTTCCCGTGTCTCACGAAAAGTGACATCAGGGAACTTCTCGGTAACGTGTCCGATTTCCCAGGCATTCTTGAAGAGAAACACCGGCTTGTCATCACGGTCATTTGCGACTGACATGCGGTGTCCCTCAATGATCTTCTGCAAGGTCTGACCGTCGGTTTCGATCCAGCGTGCCGTGGAATACGGCACGGTTTCAAAGCCGATTTCTGTCCCGTATTCCGCCTTAAGCCTGTCGACCACGACATCGAGCTGCAGCGCGCCCACGACGCCAACAATCCAGTTTGAACCGAGGTCCGGCTTGAAGATCTGCACAAGGCCTTCCTCTGCCAGATCCTGAAGGCCCTGGCGCATCTGCTTGACACGCATCGTGTCGGAAAGGCGCACACGACGCAGAATTTCCGGAGCAAAGGCAGGCAAGCCGGTGACGTGGATATTCTCGCCTTCGGTTAACGTGTCGCCGACACGCAGCTGGCCATGGTTGGGAACCCCGATCACGTCGCCAGGATAGGCAAGATCCGCGATCTCACGCTCCTCGGCAAAGAAGAAGATCGGTGCTGACACTGCGATCTGTTTGTTGGCTCGCACATGTTTCAGCTTCATGCCGCGCTTGAACGTGCCTGAACACAACCTCACAAAGGCAATCCGGTCCCTGTGTTTGGGATCCATATTGGCCTGTACCTTGAAGACGAAACCCGTGACCTTGTCTTCTGCCGGCATGATCGTGCGCCCGCCGGTGGCAGGTTGGGAATGGGGTGCCGGAGCAAAGTCCGCGATGAAGTCGAGAATTTCCTCAATGCCGTAGTCGCGCAAAGCGGAGCCGAAAAAGACAGGGGTCAAATGACCTTCCAGAAAGCTTTCCTGGTCGAATTCGGCGTAGCCTTCTGCACCGAGTTCAACGTTTTCCGTCAGCTCTTCCATGATCCGATCAAAGACGACGTCGGTCAAAGCGCCGTCATCAAGACCCGAGACTTCCTTCGTTTGGGCAAAAGCACCACCGCGCTCGCCCTCCGACGTATGGAATTTCTTTTTCTGCCAGTCATAAACGCCAAAGAAATCCGATCCCATGCCCACCGGCCAGGTCTGCGGGCTCACGTCCAGCGCGAGCGCTTCCTGCACCTCATCGAGGATCTCAAGTGCGTGGCGGCCTTCACGGTCGATCTTGTTGACGAAAGTGATGATCGGGATATCGCGCAAGCGACAGACTTCGAACAGCTTTCGGGTCTGGGTCTCAATGCCTTTTGCGGCATCGATCACCATGATCGCAGCATCAACAGCCGTCAGGGTGCGATAGGTGTCTTCCGAGAAGTCCTCGTGTCCTGGTGTATCGAGCAGGTTGTAGACAATTCCCTTGCGCTCAAACGTCATGACGGATGACGAAACCGAGATGCCGCGTTCCTGCTCGATCTTCATCCAGTCTGACCGTGCCCGGCGCCGTTCACCGCGTGCCCTCACCTGCCCCGCAGCGCGGATCGCACCACCGGACAACAGCAGCTTTTCGGTCAAGGTCGTCTTACCGGCATCCGGGTGGGAAATGATCGCAAACGTGCGACGGTCCTGAAACGGTGCCTTGCCGTTGAGGCTGGACATAAAGAACTCCTGAATGCCTTGTCCGGCGAGGCTGCGCAAACGCATCGGTTGAAACCGGGGCGCAACTTCAATCAATGGGGCCGGAAGGATTGATGTTTCGTTGGCGCAAGTTCATAGAGAGAATCCGGCAAAATTTCCAGTCTTGATTCATTGTCGACCAAGTTGCACCGGGGAGAAACGCGTGAGCCGAACCAAATGCCTGATCATCGGGATCGCAATGACCGCCGTCACCGCAGCCATTCTTCTGGCCATGGGGCGCATTCCCATTTGCGAGTGCGGCTATGTCCTCTTTTGGACACCGGCGGACGATGTCGCCGGTTCCTCGCAGCATATTGCCGACTGGTACACGTTCTCCCACATCATTCACGGTTTTATCTTTTACTGGCTGCTGTGGCTGCTCTTCCGTCGCAACTCTGTTGCAGAGCGGGCGCTTGGTGCGATCCTGATCGAGGCGGCCTGGGAAATCGCAGAGAACAGCCCCTGGATTATCGATCGCTACCGCGAAGCAACCATTGCCGTCGGATATACCGGCGACAGTGTTCTGAATTCCGTCTTCGATATTGTTTGGATGCTTGCCGGGTTCTTCTTTGCAGCGCGCATGCCGGTTTGGGTGACCATTCTGACTGCCATCGCTTTTGAACTGCTGGCACTTTGGGTCATTCGGGACAATCTGACCCTGAACGTCCTGATGCTTGTATACCCGGTTGAGGCCATCAAGGTCTGGCAAGGCGGGTAACCGTGCCCTAAGGGCCCCTTGCAGCACCAGAGGCAATACTGCGCGGGCCTAAAGCTGAAACAGTTTGTGTTTTTTCAACAGCTCGATCAGTACTTCACGGGCGTGTTGCCGGTGACTTCTGTGACGTTCACGCGCCTCGTTGGCATAGCCCTTCTTGATCGCGGCGTAGACAGCCCTGTGGTCTTCGTTGGACTTGACCGGAAGGGGACGAATATAGAGCGTCATGGCGCGGGCTCGGCGGACCTGGTTCGCCATCATGGACACGATGGATTCCACGCGTGAATTGCCGCCCAATCTCACGAGCTCGTCGTGAAAAGCGTCATCCGCGATTGCCCAGGCTTCACGATCTTCACGTCCCAGCGCTTCTTCCATGGCCTCGATCGATTGCTTCAGTGCACTGAGATCTTCATCAGAGTATCCCTTGTCAGCGGCTTGTTCCGCGGACAGGCTCTCAAGTTCCGTCAGCACAGCATAGATCTCTTCCATGTCTCTCAGCGACAGGGTCGAGATCCTTACGCCCTTGCGGGGCCGCACTTCCAAAAGCCCCTGCTGGGCAAGCATCAGCGTTGCTTCACGTACAGGTGTCCGGGACATGCCCAGGCGATCCGCCAATTCGCTTTCCAAATGATCGGAGCCAGCTGCCAATTCACCGTCGAAAATCAATTGACGGATCTTTTCCATCGCCTGGGTGGTGATCGTTTTTGGTTTTGGCGCCTCAAGCATGGGCAAACTCCCGGATTTTCGTCCCCAGGCGGTTCGATTCGTAGATCGCCTGTTCGATCGCGATCACCTTCAAATACGCGCGCGCCTCATTTTCAAGCGGCATTCCGTCCAACACACCGTCGACAACATGGTCTATCAGATTCTTCACGCAATCGCCGCCAAAGCCATTCCAGTTCTGAGCAGCCAGGAGAATGCTTGGCTTCACATCGCCAAAGTGGCGTAGTCTTACAGACCCATCGCCCGACAAGGTCAGAGTCCCTTCGGTCCCCTCAATCAGAGCTTCTCCAAGTGTCGTGCGGCAGTTTTCGGCAGCGTGATCCAAAAGACGGTTGCCATCGAAGAGTGCGCGAACTCCATTGGCATAATCAAAGACGAAATAGCCTGCATCTTCGCCCTTGATTGCCGGATTGAGACGGCGCAAATCGGCATACACAGCCTCCGGCTCACCAAGCAGATACCGGAAAGTGTCGACCCAGTGAACACCGGTTTCATGAATGAGCAGTTTCGGCATTTTCTGAAAATAGGGCTGACGATCGAGATAGGCGCGCGGCCCTTGCCCGTCTCCTGTTCTCAGCCGGAATGTGACCTGTAGAACGTCTCCGATCAGACGATCGTCAAGTGCCTGATGGATGGTTCTATACCAGGGTTGAAAGCGGAAGTTTTCGTGGACAACAACCGTAACACCGGTGGCCTCGGCCAGTTCAGTTGCCTCTTTTGCTTCTTCCAGAGAAGTGCAGAACGGCTTTTGACAGATTATCGCCTTCACACCCTTTGCGATTGCCAGCTTGATGGCCTCGAAGTGCGTCGGTGGCGGCGTGATGATATCGAGCAGATCCGGGTTGGCCATCTTGAGCATGTGCTCCAGATCGCCAAAGGCGGTCAGACCCGTGGCCTTGGCTTTTTCCCGGTCCCGGTCGCAGGAGCCCACCAGGCGGACGCGCGCGTTCCGTCGCCAGGCATCATAATGAAATTGAGCAAAGTAGCCTGCGCCAAGGCAGGCAACACGCAAGGCTTCACCACCGTTTCTTGTCAATTGCTTCCTCCCGCCGGCTGACACCCGATGTCTGAGTGCGCCGCCTACTGGCAGTCTCGTCGATCAGAGCCGGCTTTCGCCGATCAAACAAGATCAGCGCGTTCATTGTTGGATTTTTGATAGTCGACATTTCCCAAGTTGACAAGGGATTGATTTACGTATACGCAATCGAATGTGTAAATCGATACGGCCTTTTGGAGCGGCCGTGGGAGGAGACCGAAATGCTTGATAAGAAGAGTTTGAGCCGTCTGTTGCTGAGCGCGGCAATCCTTGCTGCCGGTATGGGTGGCGCACATGCTGTGGAAACCCTGCGTTTCAGCCACACCGACAATCCGGGCGGTTCCCGCCAGGCGGCGGCAGAACTGTTCGCTGAAAAGGTTGCTGAATACACGGACGGCCGTTACGAAGTTCAGATCTTCCCGTCCGGGCAGCTCGCCAACGATCCGAAGGCGATCGAGCTGCTGCAATTGGGCGGTCTAGACTTTACCGTGTCCGCAACAGGTTCCTATGCGACCCATATGCCAACCCTGAACCTGACGGCCATGCCGTTTCTGGTCGATACCTACGAGCAGGGCTGGGAACTTTACGACAATTCCGAGTGGTTGCAGGGTGAGTTCGCGAAACTTCCCGAAAAGGGTTTCCGTGTCCTGAGCACCTGGGAAGCCGGCTTCCGCAGCTTCACGACCAATGAGCCGCTGGCGTCTCCGACCGACGCGGAATCCATGAAAATGCGCGTCTTTCCGAACGACATGATCCGCTGGTCGATGGAAGCCATCGGTTTCCAGACAGTGGTTATGCCGATCACTGATGTTTACCTCTCCATTCAGCAGGGCATCGTCAACGGCCAGGAAAACCCGGTCGATACGATCAAGTCGCTCCGCTTTTATGAAGTTGCGCCGAACATCACGCTGACGCGTCACGTCTATAGCCCGCTGCCTTTGACAATTGCGGAAAAGACCTGGCAGTCCTTCTCTGATGAAGACAAGGAAGCCGTGTTGAAAGCTGCTGCGGAATCCGCAACTTTCAGCCGCAACCTCGTCAAGAGCTCTGTTGAGAGCCAGCTTGCCGAGATGACCGAAGAAGGTGCAACGGTCAGCGTTCCGGAAATCGGACCGTTCCGCGATGCCGTCCAGTCGGTTTATTCAAAAGCCAAGGACGTTTACGGCGACGAAGCTGTCGACAAGATCCTGGCCGACGCGGCTGCGATCCGCGAAGCACTCCCCGCCCAGAACTGATCAAGCACTTCGGGCGACAACTAGCCGGGACTCTCAGGGTCCCGGCCCTTTCCTAAAAGAGAAGAGCCTTGGATTACCGAGAGCATTATCCGGCTGTGCTGCGCTGGCTCAGCCATATGGTCGATTTTTGCCTGGCGCTTGGCGGATTTGCGATCGTCACACTGGTGTTCTGCAACGCTTCCCTTCGCGGATTTGCCGGGTTTGACCTGGCATGGTCTCTGGAAGTCACCAGCTTTCTGCTGCTGTGGAGCACCTTTTTCGGCTGCGCGGCGGCCATTGCACGCGGTGCACATATGCGCGTTACCGAGATTGTCGAAAAACTGGTTCCAATGCTCGGTCAGCGCATTTTGTCGATTGCGATCGACGTCGTCATCGCGATTCTTTTGATCAGCCTGATCTACACCGGGTACAACATTTCCGTTCATACCTGGGCGCAGAAGACCACAGTGCTCTACTGGCCGGTCGGACTGCTTTATGCCTCCATGCCCGCCGGCATGGCGCTGACGCTGATCTTCCATCTGTTCAACATGGTGTTCGACATTAGAAACCCTGTCGTGCCTCATGCATCCCATTCTGACGGCGGGGAGGCCCTTTAATGATACTGATCTTTGTAGTGGCGGTCTTCCTGACCTCTGTCTTCATCGGTATTCCGCTTGTTTGGGCTATTCTGCTCACCGCCGTTCTGCCGATCATCGTCTTTGATCTTGGATATCCGCTTCAGGCGCTGTTCCTCAATTTCATCGGCGGTGTGGAACCGAACCACTTCCTGGCCATTCCGCTTTTCATCGTGGCTGGCGAAATGATGAGCCGCGGCGGCGTTGGCCTGCGCATCATCGGCTTTGCCCGCGCAGCTTTCGGCTTCATGGCGGGTGGGCTCGGCATGGTCGTCGTTGGCGCTTCCATGATCTTCGGCGGCATTTCCGGCTCGGCAATTGCAGATTCTGCAGCCATCGGCTCGGTGATGATCAAGAACATGTCGCGAGAGGGTTACAACACGGCGTTTGCAGCGGGCCTCGTCGCAGCTGCGGGAACCATCGGCATCATCATTCCACCGTCCATTCCCATGCTCATCTACGGTTTTGTCGGCAACGTATCCGTCGCGGATCTCTTCCTTGGCGGCATGATCCCCGGCGTCTTGTTCGGCGCGCTCTTCATGGCAGTTTGCTACTACGTGGGCAAAACGACCAATTGCGATCCGGGCGGGCGAACAACAACGCTGAAGGAGTTGACATCGTCCTTTATCGGCACGGCCCCTGCCCTTTTCATGCCGATCCTGATCCTTGGTGGTATCTTCACCGGCTGGGTCACGCCGACGGAGGCTGCAGCTCTCGCCGTTGTCTATGGTCTATTCGTGACGACAGTCGTCTATCGCGACTTCAAGATCAGGGATCTGCCGCGCCTTTTGATCGATTCCTTCGTTACCAGTTCGGTGGTGATGGTCGTGATCGGTGCAACCACCGTGCTCGGCTGGCTGATAACCCTGGAACAGATGCCCCAGATCCTGGTTGCCTTCGTTCAGGAGTTCTCCTCCGGCCCGTGGATGTTCCTGTTGCTGGTCAACATCGTGCTGCTCATTCTGGGCCTCGTGCTTGACCCGGTTCCCGCCATCCTGCTGACCGCACCTTTGTTCCTGCCAACGGCCAAGGCCTTTGGCGTCGACCCGGTGCATCTTGGCGTGATCATGACCTGTAACGTTGCCGTGGGCCTGTTCACACCGCCGGTGGGTGCAACGCTCTACGTTGCCTCGCGGATTTCCGGTGTTGGCGTGCTCTCGATTGCCAGAAAAATGGCACATCTTTACATCGCGGCTATCATCGCGCTCCTTGCAGTCACCTACATACCGGCCGTCTCAATGAGTATGGTGCATCTGTTCCGGTGAGGAGGAGTTGAAACGATGTTTGCAGTAACCGTGCTGTTTCGCATCAAGGACGGGCAAATGAATGCCTTCATGCCCCTGATGATCGCAAATGCACAAACCTCGGTGAAAGACGAACCAGGGTGCAGACAGTTTGATGTCTGCACCGATCCGGATCTGCCGGGTGAGGTTTTCCTTTATGAAATCTATGAAGATGTTGCTGCATTCCAGTTTCATCTTGCGACCGACCATTTCAAGGACTTCGATGCCAGGGTCTCCGACATGATTGCCGAAAAATCCGTCAAGACATTTCAGAAGGTGGACGCATGACCCCCTGGGAAGTCTTCGCAGTCAAATATGCCGACCGGAATGCCAGGACGCGCAAGGACAGTTTTCTGTTCGATGACAATCACAATCAGCCCCACGACATGGACTATTTCATCTGGGTGCTGCGTCAGCGTGACGAAATCCTGCTGGTCGACACCGGATACGACCAGGAAGAAGGCGATCGGCGCGGCCGGCCCATTCGGCTGAACCCGGCTGAGGCACTGGCGCCGCTTGGCATCGTGCCTGAAGACGTGACAACCATCATCGTGACGCATCTTCACTACGATCATGCAGGCGGCCTGCGGCATTTCCCAAACGCCACAATTCATCTCCAGGCGGCAGAAATGGCATATGCCACAGGCCCCTGCATGTGCCATGGAACCTTGAACGCGCCCTTCACGGCTGACCATATCTGCGAAGCCGTTCAAAGGCTTTATTCGGGACGGGTCATCTTTCATGAGGGGGACGGCGAAGTTCGCGAAGGTGTGACGGTTCACCGGACCGGAGGGCATAGTGACGGACTGCAGGTCGTGCGCGTCCTGACCGAAGCCGGCTGGTTGTGCCTCGCCTCCGACGCGTCTCACTATTATGAAAACTTCCTGGAGGAAAAACCCTTTCCGATCGTGGTCAACCTTGGCGACATGCTTAACGGGTTCAAGACCATTCAGCGTCTTGCCAGCTCGAAGGAGCTCGTCATTCCCGGGCATGACCCACTCGTGCGCAAATTGTTTCCTTCCCACGGTCCGGACCACATCGTTCGCCTCGACCGGGGCCCGGAAAAGGTGTTCCTGCCATGAAGCTTGGTGTCATTGCCGACGATTTTACCGGCGCATCCGACATCGCGCTGATGCTGTCTGAAGGTGGCATGCCGACCGCACAATTCGTCGGTGTCCCGGAGCACAGCATTGACGATCATATCGAGGCAGGAGTTGTCGGTCTCAAGTCACGCACCATTGCGGCCGCTGATGCCGTTGCAATATCGCTGGAAGCCTGTGACTGGCTGTTGAGCCAGGGCTGCCAGCAAATCATTTTCAAGGTTTGCTCGACTTTCGATTCCACCGACGCAGGCAATATTGGCCCGGTAACCGAAGCATTGGCGGATCGGCTTGGTGAAGACACTGTTCTGGTCTGCCCGGCATTTCCCGAAAACGGACGCTCAGTCTATCAGGGGCATCTCTTCGTCAAGGACGTTCTTTTGAGCGAAAGCGGTATGCAGCACCATCCGCTGACGCCCATGACCGATCCCGACATTCGGCGTGTGCTCGCACGGCAAACTTCGCGATCCGTGAAGCACATCTCTGTTTCCGACGTCTGGGCCGGTCCGGATGCCGTAATCCAAAGCGCTTCAAAGGCCGGCAAGGCCATGGTCGTCGTCGATGCTGTCCGCAACGAAGACCTGATGACTTTCGGCCGCGCCGCGGCGTCACGGAAACTTCTGACCGGCGGTTCGGGCATCGCCCTTGGCCTGCCACAGAACTTCGGGTTTCAACCTGAAACGTCTTCCTGGGCAGGGGTCTCCGGCAAGGCCGTTGTCCTGTCCGGCTCCTGTTCAGCAGCCACTCGCGGCCAAGTGGCTGCCTACAAGGCCAGTGCGCCGTCGCGCGAACTGAATGCAGACGACATCATGTCTCAAAGGCTGTCGCTGCAGGAGGTCGTCGAGTGGGCGATCCGTCAGGATACCGCTCCCCTTCTTTATTCTTCAGCAGATCCTGCAATCGTTGCCGCCGCACAGGACAAATACGGCCGTGAGAAAAGTGCGGATGCAATCGAGAAAGTCTTTGCCAACCTTGCTGCTGCCTTGTCGCATGAAGGGGTCAAAAGGATCGTGGTTGCCGGAGGAGAGACCTCAGGAGCTGTTGTCTCGGGCCTCCAGGCAGACACGCTTGAGATCGGTCCCAAGATCGCAGCGGGCGTTCCCGCATTGAAGGTTGCCGGACGCCCCCTCGCCCTTGCCCTGAAGTCAGGCAATTTCGGCGGACCTGAATTCTTTTCCGAAGCGCTTTCTGTTCTGGAGGGCCGGGTATGAGCGAAATCGCCTCGGCACGTGAGCAGGTCTGTCTTGTGGCGAAATCCATGTTTGACCGTGGTTTGACACACGGATCGACGGGCAATATCTCGCTGCGGCTGTCCGACGGCACCCTGCTGGTCACACCAACAGGGTCTTCCATGGGGTTTCTGGATCCGGCACGGATCAGTCATGTGTCCGAAAAGGGCGACCTTTTGTCAGGCGACAAGCCGACAAAGGAAATCCCGCTTCATACCGCCTTTTATGAGACCCGCAGCAACACCGGTGCGGTTGTTCATCTTCATTCCTGTCATTCGGTCGCGCTCACACTTTTGCCGGACATCGATCCGGAAAACGTCCTGCCGACATTGACACCTTACGGGATCATGCAGCTCGGCAAGGTGAAACTGTTGCCCTTCTTTGTGCCAGGCGACCCGGCGATGGGCGAAGCGGTGCGAGGTCTGGCGGGAAAACGATCGGCAGTCCTGCTTGCCAATCACGGCCCCGTGGTGGCCGGCAAGGATCTGACCGCCGCAGTTTACGCAATGGAAGAGTTGGAAGCCACGGCCCGGCTGGCACTGCTTTTGCGCGGAACCGGAGCCATATCTCTCACACCGGATCAGATTGGCCAGGTGGTTGAGCGTTTTGACGTTGATTGGAATTGAGGAAGTTACCGATGAAAATAGCACTGATTAAAGGTGACGGGATCGGCGTCGATGTTGCAGAAGCGGCCATGGCTGTCATGGAAGCTGCTCTGCAGAAAACAGGCCAGGCATTACCGGTCTATGACGAGATCCTGGCCGGAGCCGGCTATTTTCAGGAAACCGGAACCGACATTGAACCAGATGGTGAAGTGCGTGCGGGCGAGGCCGACGCCATTTTTCTCGGCGCTATCGGCATGCCTTCGATCCGTCACGCCGATGGGACGGAAATCTCTCCGCACCTGCGGCTGCGCGATCGCTTTGAGCTGTTTGCCGGAGTGCGTCCGGTCAAGGCCTATCCGAATGCACCGCAACGGCTGGCAGATCCGCGCGCGGCGGGTATCGATCTGATTATCCTGCGGGAGTCAACAGAAGGCCTTTTTTATTCGGCTGCCGCCCACAAGCGCACGCTTGTTGCCAACAACGACGAAGTTCAGGACGTCCTTCGCGTTACGCGCAAGACGACAACAAAACTGCATCATTTTGCTTTCAATCTGGCACGCAAACGCAGAGCCAAAGGCAAGAACGGCACCCTCACCTGCGTCGACAAGGCCAATGTCTTCACATCGCTCGCTTTCTTCCGCCAGATTTTCAATGAAGTGAAAGAGACCTATCCTGACGTTCCTGTCGGCTACAACTACGTTGATGCACAAGCGCTAGACCTGGTCCGCAAGCCCTGGGAATTCGATGTGCTGGTGATGGAGAACATGTTCGGTGACATCCTGTCCGACCTTGCAGGTGGCCTTGTTGGCGGCATGGGAATGGCAGCCTGCGGTGAGATCGGAGAGACGACCGGCCTGTTTCAGCCAGCCCACGGAAGCGCGCCCGACATTATGGGGCAGGACAAGGCCAATCCATTGGCAGCAATCCTGAGCGCAGCCCTGATGCTGGACTATCTGGCCGAGAAACTTGGAAATTCTCATCTCGCAGATGCTGCAGACCTGATCAATTCATCCGTCGATGAGTCATTTGAACAAAACGCCTTGAGACCGATGGAATTTGGTGGAGACATGGGCACCAAAGCCGTGACCAACCAAGTGCTGACAGGAATTGCAGAACTTGCTCCGGCAAAGGATCGTGTCAGCGCATAAAGGTCACGGTGTACTGATACCGCACAACGGACCTTTCAGGCCTATCTGGCCCGTTTGCTGACACCCGCGCAGCTTTCCCGGACGATCAGGTCCCCATGCAAAAGATGCGACCTGGTTTCAAGCGACCTGTTTGCCAAGCGATCCAGGAGGATTGTCATGGCCTTTTCGCCGATATGATGACGAGGCTGGCGAATGGTCGTCAGTCCCGGCGTGAAATTGTTGGCAAAGGGAATATCGTCAAACCCCAGAACCGAGAAGTCTTCCGGAACGTTGTAACCACGCAGCTGCAGGGCGGAAATGACGCCGATTGCGGTGTTGTCGTTAAAGCAGAAGAACGCTGTAGGCAGGTCATCCTTGATGAAAAGGCGCTCGACGGCGGCACGGCCGCTTTCTGCCGTTCCGTCTCCTTCAACACGCCAGTCTCTCGGCGCGTCCGGTGTCTCTTTCAGTCCCTGGCGGTAGCCGGAATGCCTCAGATCACTTCGAATGTCTGCAGGTCCTCCGGAGATGAATACGATCTTCCGGTGGCCGAGCGAGATCAAATATTCCGTCGCCATTTTTGAGGCGGCAACGTCATCCACACCGACATAACTGATATCTGAGTGCGCCAAGGGCCGTTCCGTTGCAACAACAGCCGGCAATGAGCTCAGTGGCGTCTGCGGTTCGCCGGCAACGGGAATATGGCCAGTCAAAAGCACCAGTCCATCCGCCATACCGGTCGACAAGAATCGCATGTAGGTCTGCTCTATGCCGGTGGTGCCTTCCGTGTTACCGATCAGGACGCCATAGCCTCTGTCCGCCGCAGCCTTCTCCAGGCCGGTCAAAATGCCAGCAAAATTCGGATCTGCAATCGAAGAGGCCAGGACCAGAACCATCTGCGAACGTTGCATACGCAGGTTCTGCGCCATGGCATTGGCGGTGTAGCCCGTGCGCGCAATCGCGGCGGTTACCTTTTTCCGCGTGCTTTCGGCAACCTTCTCGGGCGAGCGCAGAGCCCTGCTGACGGTGGCAATCGACACGCCCGCAAGTTTTGCAACATCTTCAATTGTGGCCGGCCGCTCCAGCGGTTCGCTCATTTATTGATCCAGACATGTTGCAGCGCGAGCACCCAATAAGTTCATGAATCTACACGCCCTCTACGCTGTATAAAGCGCATTGGCTCTGATGAAAAGGTTTACAACATGCAATGTAAAGGTTTACATCAATCGTGAAAACGTTTACATACCAAACATGGCGCCAGTGTGGAGGAAACATGTCGGCGCTTGGGAGGAAGACATAAATGCAGATGGAAACGACCGCACAAGCGGCGATCATCGAAGCTGTCAACATCAGCAAATCCTTCGGTCCGGTGCCGGTCCTGTTCAGCGTGAGCATGGATGTGCGCCCGGGAGAAGTGCATGCGCTGATCGGCGAAAACGGCGCCGGCAAATCGACACTCATGAAGATCTTGTCCGGTTTCCACGACCCTACCTCCGGTCAGATCCGGCTCGATGGAAAAAAGACAGACCTGCCTCCAAATGGCGCAGCCGAATCGCTCGGCATTGTGCTCATTCACCAGGAACTGAATCTTGCCGAGCAGATGACGGTCGAAGAGAACGTCTTTCTCGGGCGAGAGGTCAAATCCAGGGGCTTGCTCGACAAGGCAGCAATGCGCGCAACCGTACAGGGCTATCTCGATGAAATCGGCTTGGATATTTCTCCGGTCGACCGTATTTCCGACCTGACGATCGCGCAGAAGCAAATGGTTGAAATCGTCAAGGCTGTCAGCCGCAACGCCCGCATTCTGATTATGGATGAGCCGACCGCGGTGCTGACCGAAGAAGAAACGGAAGTCTTCTTCCGGCAAGTTACGAAGCTTAAGGAAAGCGGCGTTGGCATCGTGTTCGTTTCCCACAAGCTGAATGAAGTCAAGGCAATCTCGGATCGGATCACCATCTTGCGGGACGGTCAATGGATCGACACGCGACATGCGCAGGATCTGACGCCGGATCTGATGGCTCAGATGATGGTGGGGCGTGAACTGTCAGACCTCTATCCCCCGATGCTGGAGGCGGATGTCGACGCAGAACTGGTTCTGGAAGTCGACAACCTTGTTGCAACGGGCGTGAGCGGGGTCAGCTTCGGGCTTCGCAAAGGTGAAATCCTGGGTTTTTCAGGCCTGATCGGGTCAGGTCGAACCGCTGTTTTTGAAGCGGTTTGCGGACTTGCCCCGATCGAAAGTGGAACAATCAGGCTGTTCGGACGGGATGTCGGCACGATGACAGTGGCCGGTGCACGAGATGCCGGACTTGCCTATCTGACCAAGGACAGGAAGGAAAAGGGGCTGTTGCTCGACAAGAAGATGCAGCCGAATCTGACCCTCTTCGCGCTCCCGAAATTCGTGAAGAATTTTGCCATCGACCGCAAACGTGAAGAAGAAGCGCTTGAACGCGCGATCCGCCGTTTCGACGTTAGGGCCAAGGACAACGATATCACCGTCGGCAAACTGTCCGGCGGTAACCAGCAGAAACTGCTGCTCGCCAAGATCATGGAGTGCGATCCAAAGATCGTCGTCATCGACGAGCCAACGCGCGGCATCGATGTCGGGACCAAGCAGCAGATCTATCATTTCATCGCAGCACTCGCCGCCGAAGGCGTTTCGGTCGTCGTCATTTCCTCCGAAATGCCCGAGATTATCGGCATCTGCCACCGGGTGGTGGTGATGCGCGAAGGCGGCATTACGGGCGTTCTGACCGGTGATCACATCAACGAAAACGAAATCATGCGTTACGCCGCCGGGCTGAAACGGGAGGAACTTCATTGACCATGGTCACCTCATCGACCGAGACGACTGCCAAGCGGTCTTCCATCGATTTCAAGACGATCGGACCGGCTTTGGCCCTTCTGATCCTGTGTATCATCGGCTTTCTGCTGAACCCGTCTTTCGTGAGCGAAGGCAACCTGACCAACCTTCTGACCCGTTCTGCCTTCATCGGCATCATCGCGGTCGGTGCAACCTTCGTCATCACGGCCGGTGGTATCGACCTCTCGGTCGGCTCGATGGCCGCGGCGATTTCCGGCGTCATGATCATCATCATGAACAACGCGGTCGATACGATGGGTACCGGTGTCGCAACGGTTCTGCTGGGCTGCGGCTGCGCTGTCGTGCTCGGAATAGGTGCCGGTTGGATCAACGGCGCCCTGACAACCAAAGGCAAGATCGAAGCGTTCATTGTCACCCTTGGCACGATGGGCATCTATCGCTCGCTCGTGACCTACTTCGCCGATGGCGGGACCTTGTCGCTCAACTTTGATATCCGCGGCACCTATCGGCCCGTCTACTATGACAGTTTTCTTGGTCTGCCCTACCCGGTCTGGGTGTTCATCGGAGTGGCGATCTGCGGCTGGCTGCTGTTGAACCGGACCGCATTCGGGCGCTACTGCACGGCGATCGGATCAAACGAAGCCGTTGCCCGCTATTCCGCGATCAATGTCGACCGTGTGAAGACGCTTACCTATGTCATTCAGGGACTGTGCGTTTCCTTCGCAACGATCATCTATGTTCCCCGGCTTGGATCTGCTTCTGCCTCAACCGGCGTTCTTTGGGAACTGGAAGCAATTGCGGCTGTGATCATCGGGGGCACGGTTCTGAAGGGCGGATACGGCCGCATTGGTGGCACGATCCTCGGCGCTTTGATCCTGACGACCATCGGCAACATTTTGAACTTCACCGATCTGATCTCGAACTACCTGAATGGAACCATGCAGGGCTTGATCATCATCGTTGCGGTTCTACTGCAGCGCAGCGACTGGAAACTTGGCAAGAGCAAGTAGGTAGATGCGCTGAACTCAACGGAATAGGGTCCCGTCCCCAATTTAAAGACCGGTTCGCACCGGACGGGAGAGGTGCGTCCAAGTGAAAGGCATTGGAGGAGGAAACCATGCTTATGAAGAAAGCCTTGGGAGCAATGGCACTGACAGGGATGCTTGCCTTTGCAGGCTCCGCAGTCGCCGACGAGAAAATCAAGATCGGCGTCAGCTATCCGACACCGACCCATGCCTGGGCTGCGGGCATGAACTGGCACGCGGAACAGGCTGAAAAGAGGCTCGAAGAGCTCTATCCGGATGTCGACCTTATCCTGGTCAACTCTCCCGACCCGGAAGCACAAGCCAGCGCCCTGGAAGACCTTGTGTCCGTGCATCAGATCGATGCACTGGTGGTTCTGCCCTTTGAATCCGAGCCGCTTACCGACCCGGTCCTCAACGTCAAGAAATCCGGTGCCTGGATCACTGTCGTCGACCGTGGCCTCAGCCAGCCCGGCATTGAGGATCTTTACGTCGCCGGCAATAACCCGGAACTCGGCCGGGTTTCGGCTCAATACATGAAGACCCGTTTGAAAGACGGCGACAACATTGTTGTCCTGCGCGGTATACCGACCGTGATCGACAATGAGCGTTTTGATGCGTTCATGGCCGAAATCGAGGGTTCCGGCATCAACGTTCTGGACCACAAACATGCGAACTGGAACCGCGACGACGGCTTTGAAGTGATGCAGGACTTCCTGTCCCGCTTCCCGGATATCGATGCGGTTTGGGCTCAGGACGACGATATCGCAATCGGTGTTGTGGCCGCGCTCAAACAGGCCGGACGCGATGGTGATGGCATGTTTGTTGTCGGCGGTGCCGGCATGAAGGAAATCATCAAGGGCATCATGGATGGTGAAACACTGATCCCGGTCGACGTGCTTTATCCGCCTGCGATGATCGCAACGGCCATGGATGCAACTGTTCAGGCATTCAAATCCAACGGTCCTGTAGCCGGTCGCTACATTCTCGGTGCGACCCTGATCACCAAAGACAACGCAGAAAGCTACTATTTCCCGGACTCACCGTTCTAAGGAACAAGTAGCCACTTGGGTCGGGATCTTGCGATGGGGTCCCGGCCCATTTTTGTCCCTACTCTGGAGAAGCGAAAATGAAAACCATCAAGGGTCCAGCACTGTTTCTAGCCCAGTTTGCCGGGGACGAAGCACCATTCAATTCCTGGGATTCAATCACGAAATGGGCTGCGGATTGCGGCTATCTCGGTGTACAGGTCCCGAGTTGGGACGGACGCCTTATCGATCTGGAAAGGGCAGCTAGTTCAAAGACCTATTGCGAAGAATTTGCTGGAACAGCGAAGGACAACGGAGTTGAGATCACGGAACTCTCGACCCATCTTCAAGGCCAACTGGTTGCCGTACATCCTGCCTATGACGATGCCTTTGACGGTTTCGCCGCTGCCCATGTGCGCGGCAATCCAGCCGCCAGGCAGGCCTGGGCTGTCGATCAGGTAAAAATGGCCCTCACCGCCAGCCACAATCTCGGCATTTCGGCACACGCAACCTTCTCCGGCGCGCTGGCATGGCCCTATCTCTACCCCTGGCCACAGCGCCCTGCCGGTCTGGTTGAAACAGCTTTCGACGAGCTTGCAAAACGGTGGCGTCCCATTCTCGACTATGCCGAAGATATGGGTGTCGACGTTTGCTATGAAATTCACCCGGGTGAAGACCTGCATGACGGTATCACGTTCGAAATGTTCCTTGAACGGGTGAGCAATCATAACCGATGCAAAATGCTCTACGACCCGTCGCATTACGTGCTGCAATGCCTCGACTACCTGGACAACATCGACATCTACAAGGACAGGATCGGCATGTTCCATGTAAAGGACGCCGAGTTCAACCCAACCGGACGGCAAGGTGTTTATAGCGGTTATCAGCCATGGGTCGATCGTGCGGGTCGGTTCCGCTCTCTCGGTGACGGTCAAGTCGATTTCGGTGCAGTCTTTTCCAAGATGGCCGCAAATGACTTTGACGGCTGGGCCGTTGTCGAATGGGAATGCTGCCTGAAACACCCCGAAGACGGTGCACGGGAAGGCGCGCAATTCGTCAAGGACCACATTATCCGCGTCACCGAAAAGGCTTTCGACGATTTCGCCGACGGAGGCACCGATGACGCGGCCAACCGAAAAATGCTTGGAATAGGTTAGTCAGAACACGCAATGCATTGCCGCACGCCGTCTTACCGGACCAGTCATTTATGGCGAATTCAATGATCTTCTCCGTGATGGCGTCGGCGCGCTTCCTCCCGGCGGCGTTTCTTTGTAAAGAGTATTCAATCGATTTATGAAGCGCCTGATCAGGTGCTTGTAGAACAAACTGGAGGACCAGGATGGCCATTGAAGGAACAGACACCGCGCAAACACGCCCGATCCGCCTCGGCATGGTGGGAGGTGGCAAAGACGCCTTTATCGGAGCAGTCCACCGGATTGCCTCCAGGATCGACGGTGCCTATGAGCTGGTTGCCGGTGCCCTTTCCTCAACCCCGGAAAAAGCGCTTGAATCCGGACAGGCTCTCGGTCTGAAAAAAGATAGGACCTATGCATCCTTTGCCGATATGGCCAAACGGGAAGCACGACTGAAGGACGGCATCGAGGCCGTCGCGATTGTGACGCCCAACCATGTGCATTATCCGGCCGCCAGGGAGTTTTTGAAACGCGGCATTCATGTCATCTGTGACAAGCCGCTCACGTCTACGCTTGCCGACGCCAAGAAACTGGTCAAGGCAGCGGAGAGCTCGAGTGCCCTGTTTTTCCTGACGCACAACTATACCGGCTATCCTATGGTCCGTCAGGCGCGTGAACTCGTTCAAAGTGGCGAGCTTGGCACAATTCGCGTCATCCAGGTCGAATACCCTCAAGACTGGCTTACGATCGAACAAGACAACAAGCAGGCCGAGTGGAGAACCGATCCGGCACGGACCGGGCTGGGCGGCTCGACCGGCGACATCGGAACACATGCCTACAATCTGGCAAGCTTCATCACCGGTCAGCTGGCTGAAAGCCTCGCCGCCGATCTCCAATCCTTCGTACCGGGACGCCAGGTGGACGACAATGGCCACGTCATGCTTCGCTACGCGAGCGGCGCTCGAGGCATGCTGTGGTGTTCGCAGGTCGCTCCGGGAAATGAGAACAATCTCAAGATCCGCGTTTATGGCGACAAAGGCGGCCTGGAGTGGCATCAGGAAAACCCGAACTATCTTTACCTGACACCATTTGGCGAACCGAAACGGATTATCACCCGTGGCGGTGCAGGCATGTCGGAAAGTATCGGGCCTTCAACCCGTATTCCACCAGGACACCCTGAGGGCTATCTGGAAGGCTTTGCCAACCTTTATAAGGACGCGGCGGATGTCATCCGTGCGCATCAACGCGGGGAAGATCTCTCCTCTCTCGTGCCGAATGTGGAAGACGGCCTGGCCGGCGTTCGTTTTATAGATGCCTGCGTAAAGTCGTCATCACGCAATGCCGCCTGGGTCAAACTCGACGGCTAAATGCTACAAGCGTCTCAAATGAAAAACGCCCGAGCATGTGTCTCGGGCGTTTTTTTCAAATTCGACGTTTCGGATCAGCTTTCCGGCATCAGCGCATCGGGAAGGTTCTGATAGCAAACCGGCCGCAGGAACCTGCGAATTGCCAGCGTACCGACCGAGGTTGCGCCGAAATTCGTCGATGCCGGATAAGGACCGCCATGAACCATGGCATCAGCGACCTCAACACCTGTCGGAAATCCGTTTGCCAGGACGCGGCCCGCCTTGCGCTCTAGGACTGGCATCAAGGTGCGAGCAAGCGCGGTGTCGCCCTCTTCCAAATGCAGCGTGCAGGTCAACTGGCCATCAAGGCTCTTGGCAATCTCAATCATCTGCGCTTCGTCTTTCACGCGCACGATAATGCCAAGCGGGCCAAATACCTCTTCGCCGAGCTGTTCGTTTTCCAACCAGGCTTCGCCTGTCGTTTCAAAGAGATAGGGAGAGGCTTCGCGGGTATCACAGCTGGTGCCGATCAGCTCCCGGATGCCTGTGGTATCGGCAACAAGCTGACTGCCTGACCGGAATGCAGCTGCAATACCATCGGTCAACATGGTCTGCTTGCCAACCTCTTTGAGAGCCGCTGTCGCAGCTTGGGCAAATGCATCTGCGTCAGGACCGTCAACAAGGATGACAAGACCCGGATTGGTGCAGAATTGACCAGCCCCCATCGTCAAGGACCCAGCCCAGCCCTTTGCAATGGCCTCGCCTTTGCCCGAAAGCGCCGCGGGCAGCAGGAACATCGGATTGACGGATCCAAGTTCGCCGAAGAACGGGATTGGAACCGGGCGCTGAGCACAAAGATCAAACAATGCGCGACCGCCCCGCAAGGAACCTGTAAATCCGACGGCACAGATCAATGGATGCTGCACCAACGCCTGCCCGACTTCGTAACCATCGCCCTGGATAAAGGAAAACACGCCAGGATGCAGGTCGCAGGATTTGACGGCAGCAGAAATCGCTTCAGCGACAATTTCGCCCGTTCCAGGATGCGCCGGATGCCCCCTGACCACAACGGGACAACCTGCTGCGAAAGCAGACGCCGTGTCACCACCCGCAGTCGAAAAGGCCAGAGGAAAATTGGATGCTCCGAAAACCGCGATCGGCCCGATCGGTCTTTGCACCAGTTTAAGATCTGGGCGCGGCAATGGTTGACGATCAGGAAGTGCTTCGTCGTGGTGCCGGTCCAGGTAGTCACCTTTGAGAATATGCGCGGCGAACAGGCGAAGCTGACCCGTTGTGCGGCCACGCTCTCCATTAAGGCGTGCTTCGGGGAGCCCTGTCTCGGATGTCCCGATCTCGGTGATGGCTTCAGCCCGCGCCTCGATTTCATCTGCAATTGCATTCAGGAACCTGGCCCGGTCCTCACGCGAAGAGTATCCGAAACTCCAGAAAGCTTCCTCGGCCGCGCGGCAGGCGGCATCCACCTGTGCAGCCGATCCAGTGGAATAGCTGTGAGGCGTTCCCTGCGCAGGCTGCGACTGGAACGAGGCGTCGCTCGCAACCCATTGACCTGCAACGAGTTGCTTTCCGTGGGGCATAAAAGTCATGTCAAACCTTTTGGTTTTGTAACTGATCAATAATGAAAGGCGTCGGTGGTGAGCCTGCGGCCCAATGAGAACGCGTCGCAGACATGGATCATAGGCGAAAGATCCATGTCGCTTTTACCGTGTTTGACCAGCTCTGCCATGCGGGCATAAAGATTGGCATATTCGTGGTCTGCACCTTGTTTCACCAGGGTACCGTCAATTTCAAGCTTCGCACCGCCTTCTGAAAGCCTTGCACGGCCCTGATCGGTTTCCACATCGATATCCCAATTCTGCGGTCCGTCTTCTCTCCAGTCAAAAACCGCGCTCATGTCCGCACCCGTGGGATCAACGAAGGTCAGGTCCGCTGCGATCGGTGTCGACCTGTTTTCCGGAAACTCAAGCGTGGCCTCGGACAAATGAACCGGATACGGCAAAATTTCAGTCAGGATCGACAGAGCATTGATGCCCGGATCAAAGACACCCATGCCACCTGGCTCCCAGATCCACTCCTGACCAGGATGCCAGCGACGGACATCTTCTTTCCAGGTGATCAGCAGTTTTCGGATGACGCGGCTGGACAGCCATGATTTCAGGTCAGGCACGCAATCGGCGTAGCGTGAGTGCCAAGTCGCGAAAATCGAAACACCATGTTCCTTTGCCAGGTTCTCAAGCGTATAGCACTCTGCAAGGCTTTGCCCCGGCGGCTTTTCCAGCATCACGTTCTTGCCTGCCTTCAGCGCCTGAGCCGCATATTCAAAACGGGGCTGAGGTGGAATGGCCAGGGAGATCGTGGTGATGTCGGGCCTGCTATCAAGAAGCTCGTCAAGAGCTTCATAGTGATCTAGGCCGTCAATCGAGGCATGTCTGCTGACTGCGGCCTGCAGCGACCAGTCCGGGTTGCTTTCAATTGACGGAATGTGCTGATCCCGAGCAATCTTGCCTATGCCAACCAGCGCCAGTTTTTCTGCCATTAGTGGGAGTCCTTCGGCACCGCGGAACCGCGGCACCCCTTCAGAAAATCAAAGTCAGCGCCTGTATCAGCCCCTTCGACATGGTCATGAAACAGGCGAGCGTAGCCACTTTCCGGAACATGATGCGACGGCGTCCAAGCGGCCAACCTGTCTACTAGCTCAACCTCGGATATGTCCAGATGCAATCGGCGTTTTGGAACATCCAGTTCGATCATATCTCCCGAGCGCACGACGGCAAGCGGGCCTCCGGCGGCAGCCTCGGGCGATGTGTGCAACACGACGGTTCCATATGCTGTCCCGGACATACGAGCATCGGATATGCGCACCATATCCGTGATCCCTTTTTTCAAAACCTTGGGTGGGAGCCCCATATTGCCAACCTCGGACATGCCGGGATATCCCTTCGGACCACAGTTCTTGAGAACCATGATGCAGGTTTCATCGATGTCGAGAGCTTCGTCGTTTATCTTTGCCTTGTAGTCATCGATATCTTCAAACACCACGGCCCTGCCTCTGTGCTGCATCAGGTGCGGAGATGCTGCGGAAGGTTTCAGGACCGCTCCGCTTGGGGCCAGGTTGCCTTTCAGAACGGCAATGCCGCCTTGCGATGTAAGGGCGCGGTCAACTGGCAGGATGACGTCTTCATTCCAGTTTCGGGCGTTTTTCACCTGGTTCCAAATCGGTTCGCCGGCAACTGTGATCGCATCCTTGTTGAGCAGGTCCGCGTCCCCAAGACGCTTGAGGACGACGGGTAGACCGCCTGCATAGAAAAACTCTTCCATCAGGTATTTGCCGGACGGCATCAGGTTGACGATTGTCGGAATGTCCTTGCCGAAGCGGTCCCAGTCCTCCAGCGACAAATCCAGCCCGACACGCCCTGCAATGGCAAGCAGGTGGATCACAGCGTTGGTTGATCCGCCTATTGCGCCATTTGTACGGATGGCGTTTTCAAATGCTTCACGCGTCAGAATGTCCGACGGTTTCAGGTCATCTTTGACCATTTGCACGATCCTGCGCCCGGACAAATGCGCCATCACCCGGCGGCGACTGTCAACTGCAGGGATCGCAGCATTCCCGGACAATGCCATACCAAGGGCTTCAGCCATGGAGGCCATGGACGATGCCGTTCCCATGGTGTTGCATGTTCCAGGTGACCGGCTCATGGCCGTTTCCGCCTCCAGAAATTCTTCCGAAGTCATCTCACCGGCTTTGACCGCTTCTGAAAACTTCCACAAATGCGTTCCGGATCCGACGCGTTCTCCCTGGAACCAGCCGTTCAGCATGGGGCCACCAGTGACAACAATGGCGGGCAAATCAACGGACGCTGCCCCCATCATCAGTGACGGCGTAGTCTTGTCGCATCCCACAAGCAGGACAACCCCGTCCAGGGGCGCACCACGGATAGCCTCTTCAACGTCCATACTGGCCAGATTGCGAAACATCATGGCCGTTGGCCTCAACGTGCTTTCGCCTGTCGAAAAGACAGGAAATTCGACGGGAAACCCACCTGCTTCGTAGATCCCGTGTTTGACCCGTTCTGCCAGGTCCCGCAAATGCGCGTTGCAGGGTGTCAATTGCGACCAGGTATTGCAGATGCCAATCACCGGACGACCATCGAAAAGGTCATCAGGCAGGCCCTGATTTTTCATCCAGCTGCGGTGATAGATATGATCACGGCTCGTGCCACCGAACCATTCGGCCGAACGTAATTTGCGCGGCCACTTTGCGGGTTGGAAAACCATTGACTAGAGAACTTTCACGAGCGTGGCCGCATTTTCATCTGCGCGAAAGGCAAGACGGTTTTTGAGTGGAACACCAAAGCCTGGCGCTGAAATCTCAACCTCGTCGCCTTCCTTGCATGAAACACCATCGGCAAATGAAAGCGTTGCTGTGCCGAACATGTGCACATGAACATCACCAGGCTGACAAAACAGCTCGTATTTGAAGTGATGATGTTCCAGATTGGCCAACGTGTGAGACATGTTCGCCTCGCCTGACAAGAACGGCTTTTCCCAAAGGACACTGCCATTGCGCAAAATCCGGCTCGTCCCCTGAACAGTTTCCGGCAAAGGCCCGACCAGCAACTCCGGACCGAAGGACGCGGGCCGCAGTTTGGAGTGCGCCAGATAAAGGTAGTTCTGCCGCTCCATGACGTGGTCAGAGAATTCGTTCGCGAGCGCAAAACCGACCCGGTAAGGCGTGCCGTCATCTGCAATGACATAAATGCCGGCGATTTCCGGTTCCTCACCTCCATCCTCGCTGAAGCCGGGGCTGATCAGATCGTCCCCCGGTGCGACAGCTGCACTGCCATTGCCCTTGTAGAACCACTCGGGTTGAACACCCACATTGCCAGGCGTTGGCCGTCCAGCTTCCAGTCCCATGTGAAACATTTTCATGGAATCTGTAAGAGTGTCGGGATCCGCTTTCGCCTTGTTGTGCATGGCATCCCGGGTTGAGGCAGAGCCAAGATGCGTCAAACCCGTGCCGGTCAGATGCATGTGCGCAGCGTCCGGATGATGGATCGGCAGCAGCAACCGGTTTTCTTCGGCAAGCTTTTCAAGGTCGACAGCAGAACCCAGTTCATGTGACCTGATGCACGCAGTCAGGCTCTGCTCACGACCAATTGCCTCTTTCACCAGATCGTAACTTGAAGACACGCCTTTCAGGATCGAGGCTTCGCTGCCGTTTCGGACGACAACGGCGATTTCACCTGAATCGTCCCTAATTTGCGAAATCAGCATCACCTATCCCTGCTTGTTTTTGTTGTAGACATCGAAGATGACGGCAGCGAGCAGCACGAGGCCCTTGATCATCTGCTGATAATCAATCCCGATCCCCATGATCGACATGCCGTTGTTGAGTACACCCATCAGAAAAGCGCCGACCACTGCGCCGACAATGGTGCCGACGCCGCCTGACATCGATGCACCGCCGATAAAGACAGCTGCAATCACATCCAGTTCCAGCGCAAAACCTGCCTTGGGTGTTGCCGTGTTGAGCCGCGCGGCAAATACCAAACCTGCAGCTGCCGCCAGTACACCCATGTTGGTAAAGGCCAGAAAGGTAAGCCGTTCGGTCTTGATACCGGACAGTTTGGCAGCTTTCTGATTGCCTCCGAGCGCATAGATACGCCGGCCCACAGTGGTGGTTTCTGTGATGAAGGCATAGATGATCGTCAAAACACCCATCGTGATCAAGACGTTGGGCAGCCCCCGGAACAGGGACAGTTTATACATCACGAAAATGAGCGCCGCCGCGACGATCACATTCCGCGCAATGAAGAAACTCTTGGGCTCATCTTCAATGCCATAAATCTTGTTCTGTGCTCGTTGCCGCAGACCAAGCCAAACGACGAGAGCTGCAGCGACAAGTCCGGTGGTGAGTGCCAGTACATTGACCTGCCGGGCTCCGAAGAGATCAGCCAACCCCTGACCAAGTGCGGCCGGAAAGATGTCAGGGACAAACCCGGTTGCGATGATTTGGAATTCCTTGGGAAACGGTCCGACCGACTGCCCCTGCAAAAGCCAGAGCGAAAGTCCCCGAAAAACCAACATTCCTGCAAGTGTGACGATAAAGGACGGAATCTTCCAATAGGCAACCCAGTAGCCTTGAGCCGCACCAATGAGGCCGCCAGCGACAAGACACGTCAGAATAGTAAGGAAAATGGGCTGCTCAAAGTTGACGATCATCACGGCTGCAAGAGCACCGATGAACCCCATGACAGACCCCACCGAAAGATCGATATTGCCGGACACGATCACGACCAGCATGCCGAGCGCCATAATGATGATGTAGGAGTTCTGCAGCAGCAGGTTGGTGATGTTCACTGCGCGCAGCAATGTGCCGTCCGTAACGATCTGAAAGAACACCATCACGGCGATCAGCGCGAACAGCAGACCATATTGTCTGAGATGAGAAGACAGGTATTCGCCGATGCCCTTGGTTTCCACCGTCGTTTTCGATTGGCTATCGTTCTTTGCCAGATCCATAGGTATTGCTCGCTATTCGTTGACAATGAGCGACATGATTCGCTCCTGGCTTGCCTGGCCGGCGTTAAGTTCGCCCACCAGAGCCCCTTCATTCATGACGTAAATTCGATCGCACATTCCGAGCAGTTCAGGCATTTCAGACGAGATCATGATCACGCCCTTCCCGTCCGCGGCGAGGTCGTTGATGATCGTGTAGATCTCGTATTTTGCACCGACGTCTATGCCTCGTGTCGGTTCATCAAGGATCAGAACTTCAGGCGAAGTGAAGAGCCACTTCGCCAGAACCACCTTCTGCTGATTGCCCCCTGACAAATTGACCGTTTTTTGAAAGACAGACGGTGTACGGATCGCCAGAACTTCGCGGTACTTTTCAGCAACACCGGTTTCCTCGTTGCGCTTCAGGATGGATCCGGTGGACACGCCCTTCAGATTAGCAAGCGTTGTGTTGAAACGGATCGTTTCATCCAGCACAAGACCCAACGCTTTTCGATCTTCCGTGACATAAGAGACACCCGCTGCAATGGCACGGTCGACCGAACTGACGTCAATCTCGTTGCCATGTAACTCGACAGATCCTGAAATATTGCGGCCATAGGACCGGCCGAAAATCGACATGGCAAGCTCTGTGCGACCAGAGCCCATCAGGCCGGCAATCCCGACCACTTCGCCGGCCCGAACATTGAACGAAGCGTTCTTGATAATCTGTCGTTCGGCATGTTCGGGATGCCAGACGTTCCAGTTCTTAACTTCGAAAAGGCGTTGTCCGGGCGTCCGGTTGTGATCCGGAAACCGATGTGTCATGTCCCGCCCAACCATGTCCCGAACGATCTCGTCCTCGCTGAGGCCCGCCGCTGCATCCAGATTTGAAACCGTCTGGCCATCCCGGATGACCGTGACGCTGTCAGCGACATATCGAACTTCATTGAGCTTGTGTGAAATGATAATGCTCGTCACACCCTGGGCCTTCAGCTCGATCATCAGATCGAGCAGTTTGCGACTGTCATTTTCCTGAAGTGCCGCCGTCGGCTCATCCAGAATGAGCAGCTTCACATCCTTGGATAGCGCCTTGGCAATCTCGACCAGTTGCTGTTTGCCGACACCGATATTGTCGACCCTGGTCGTGGGGGCTTCGCTCAGACCGACTTTTTTGAGCAGTTCCTCGGTACGTCTGTTTGTCCGGCGCCAGTCGATTACGCCTCTGGAGGCGCATTCGTTTCCGAGAAAGATGTTTTCTGCGATGGAAAGCTCCGGCACCAGAGCCAGTTCCTGGTGGATGATGATGATGCCTTGTTTTTCACTATCGGAGATCCCTCCGAACCGGGCAGGCTGCCCGCTATAAACGATCTCACCGTCATACTGACCATAGGGATATACACCTGAGAGAACCTTCATCAGGGTCGATTTGCCCGCACCATTTTCCCCGACGATAGCGTGAATCTCACCGGCCTGAACGTCGAGACTGACCTGGTCAAGCGCCTTCACACCTGGAAAGGCCTTGCTGATATTTTGCATGGAAAGGAGTGCCATCGCCTCCGGTCTCCAAATTACGTGGCAAACCCGCCCGCGAACACAAGCTCGCGGGCGACTTGGTTGCTGTATCCTTAGGTGATTATTTGATCTGGTCTTCGGTGTAGTAACCGCTGCCGATCAGCACATCTTCCCAATTGCCCGCATCGACCGCGACCGGTTCCAGGAGATAGGACGGCACCACCTTGACACCGTTGTCGTAGGTTTTGGTGTCGTTGATTTCCGGCTCGCCGCCATCAAGCAGTGCATCCACCATGCCCACTGTCACGCGTGCAAGTTCGCGGGTGTCCTTGAAAACGGTTGAGTATTGCTCACCTGCCAGAATGGACTTCACCGAAGGCACTTCGGCATCCTGTCCGGTTACGATTGGCATTTGCTGATCGCCGGAACCGTAGCCGACACCTTTCAGCGACGACAGAATACCAATCGACAAGCCGTCATAAGGGCTCAGTGCGCCATGCAGGGTTGTGTCCGTGTAGTGGGCGGACAACAAGTTGTCCATGCGGGCCTGTGCGACAGCACCGTCCCAACGCAGGGTTCCGACCGTGTCCATGCCCATCTGGCCGGACTGGATAACAACCGTTCCGTCATCGATCAGTGGCTGCAGCACGGACATAGCGCCGTCGTAAAAGAAATAAGCATTGTTGTCGTCCGGTGACCCGCCGAAGAGTTCAACATTGTAGGGGCCATCGCCGAAGCGGTCTTTCAGCCCGCCGACAAGAGACGTCGCTTGCTGCACGCCGACCTTGAAGTTGTCGAATGTTGCGTAGTAGTCGACATCACCGCTGTCGCGGATCAGGCGGTCATAGGCGATAACCTTGATACCGGTCGCAGCTGCATTTTCCAGGGCATTGGACAGGGTCGTCCCGTCGATCGCCGCAATCACCAGCACGTCCACACCTTTGGTGATCATGTTTTCGATCTGTGCCAACTGGTTCGGAATATCGTCCTCAGCATATTGCAGGTCAGCGGAATAGCCTGCCTTCGTGAATTGTTCGACCATCGAATTTCCGTCCGAAATCCACCGCGCCGAAGACTTGGTCGGCATTGCGATGCCTATGGACCCTTTGTCCTGCGCCAGCGCGACGCCGGACATCACGGTAGCGGCAGCTGCTGCAGCGACCAGTGCCTTTGATATGAAATGCATCTTTCTCCTCCCGGGTCGGACGCCAGCCGACCGCACTCTGTTTCGGTCCCCAGAACGAATGACCGGCTTTGTAGATGTGAGAAAAATCACATGACCGTCAAATTATTATTCGTTATTCTTTCATACCAAAATTGATATATATCGGAGT
Organism: Labrenzia sp. THAF82; assembly: GCF_009363435.1. GTDB lineage: Bacteria > Pseudomonadota > Alphaproteobacteria > Rhizobiales > Stappiaceae > Roseibium > Roseibium porphyridii. Next base: position 4,798,575 of record NZ_CP045354.1, read on the forward strand.
GATCTTTCGAATGACACTGGATCTGTTGCGGCGCGGTTTGAAAATGTCTCATTTGCGCCTGCTGTCAGAGCTGTCCAATCAGTCGCGCCTTACAGATGCCGCCATTGCACTCGGCATGACACAACCGGCCGCCTCTCGTCTCATTGCCGAGGTTGAACGGATTGCCGAAGCAGAGATCTATGTGCGTTCGGGGCGCGGAATCGAGTTGACCGATGTTGGCCGCAAACTCGCGGAACGCTGTGTCCGCATTCTTCAGGAATTCGCGGATGCTGGTCGAGATATCGACGAGCACAAATCGGGTCAGAGCGGCCATGTGACAATCGGTTCGGTCACAGGGCCTGCAATTGAATATGTTCTGCCGGCTCTGCGCCACATACGCCTCAGTTACCCCGACATTTCCATTTCTGTCGAGGTCGGGCCCAGCAACACGCTTGCACCGATGCTTGAAGATGGTCGGCTGGACTTTTCGTTCAGCCGTGTACCTTCAGAGCTGGACCCTTCGCTCTTTGAGGAAAAACCTCTGCTGCGCGAGCCGGCTCTCATGGTCGGCCGTATTGAGCATCCCCTCACCCGCAGTCAGTTCCCCTTGGAGCTTGAGGCGTTTCTTGGTTTTGACTGGGTTCTCCCACCGGTCGGCTCGCCGATCAGAGCGACCGCCGAACAGGCGCTGCGCGACAAAGGCCTGGCTTTGCCGTCTCGTGTCCTGACCACATCCTCATTCCTGTTCACTCTGGCGACCGTGCAACAGACCAACGCTGTGGCTCCTGTTGCGAGATCCGTGGCAAACAGCTTTGCCGCCCGGCCGGATGGCTCCCCTGGCACGGTGACGATATTGGAATGCAGCGTATCGCTGTCCGTTCAGACCTACTCATTCTTGATGCGAAAAGGCCAGGTTTTGACACCAGCTGCCCAAATCGTCGCCCGAGAGGTTTTACGGGCTGTAACCGGGCAAGAAAGGTATCCCTGAGAACTCCGGCGCTGTTTGATCTGAATCGTTGATCTGCAGCAGTCGCCCGACATACCAAATCGGCAACCTACTTCTGGTTCAGAAGCGCCTCGCACATCCCTTAATACTGGTGGCCCAAAACACCCCGACCTCACAACCGGAACACAACCATTTTTGCTTCGCGAAAGCTAAGCTCAAAACAAAAATTCTACAAAAAAAGATTTATACAAAATACAACAGCACCACCCCGTTTCAAAGTACTTTCGCTTTCTAAAACAGCTTAATCAGCGCAGTTAAATATCGATGCTCAATCTAAATTTCGCATTATTTACAACGCATTATCAAAACTTATGCAAATACGATCATTACTTAAGTTACTTTGATCCAATTATTTTCTAATTATTGTAAATATTTCGCCTTATTTCACCGCATTTTTCGCCCAATTAGCCCGAATACATTAAAGCCATAAAAATAATCCGCTGAATTTAATCGCTTAGACACAAGGAATTTCAACGCCGACCGTCCGGTCGGCGAACAGATTTGTTTTGCCTAACAGGAGGGCAGGTTAGTGCACGCAAACACAGTTTCCAATATCGGTTCCCCAGTCTTTGAAGTGTCAGAAAGCAGAACTTTTTCCGGTGAGAAGGGCGATTATCTTGATGCGGGCAATCCGGACAGTCTGAGCCTTGCGGCGGGCACGATAGCACTCACGTTCAATGCAGAGACCGTCTCCGGTTCCAAGGCGCTCTTTTCCAAGGACGGCAACGGCTATGACGATGGCGGACACCTCACCGTCTGGATCCAGAACGGACGTCTGGTTGTCCGTCAGCAGTCCGATGACAAGACAGAATACCTGAAGGTCCCGGACCTCCAGCTGTCGGCCAACAAGGACTATCACCTGGCCGTTTCCTTCGGCGAGGATGGCCTCAACGTCTATGTCAACGGCAAGCTGTGGGCAGCAGAGCCGGAGTTCAAGCAGGGCATGGACATGAACGAACGCGCCTTCCTGGTCGGCGCGTCAGGTGCCTGGCGCAAGGATGATGCCCAGACGGCTCACCAGCAGTTCAAGGGCACCATCGCAAATGTCATGGTCTTCAACGAACAGATCGCGGGCTCCGACATGGCGGCCCTGGCACAGGACGACCTGATGCCCGCCTTCCAGCAGCTCCATCACGGTTCCGACGAGGCCAAGGCCCTCGCCATGGCCTATGGCTTCAACCATCACGGTGAGATGACAGCTGCAGCTGCCGCACAAACCGGAACCGATGCCGGAGAGACGCTGGAGGGAACCGAGGACGCAGACGCAATCGACGCCGGTCTTGGCAATGACATCGTCAACGGCAAGGGCGGCAACGACATCCTCCAGGGCGGATACGGCAATGACGAGCTCAATGGCGGCGACGGCAATGATGTTCTGGATGGCGGCCACGGTGAGGACATTCTCAATGGTGGGGCCGGCAACGACCTTCTGATCTCCCGCTCCGACGGACGCGAGGGTCCGGTTGCGGAAGACCCGGACAGGGATGAAGGCGATCCGTACAAGGAACTCACCAACGGCAAGCTCTATCCTGACCAGCCGATCCCGGCGGACGATCTCATGATCGGCGGAACCGGAGCAGACGTCTTCTACTTCCAGACCCTCATCAACGCCAAGAAGCGCTTCATCGAGGAGCACACACAAGATGACGGTTCCATCCGCTGGCACGGGGTTGCAGGAGAAAACGCCAACATCCATGACCACTGGGTCGATATGCTGGGCGATGAAGTCATTGCCGACTTCTCAAAGGCGGAAGGCGACAGGATCGTCCTTGAAGGCCACACGACAAAGATCCGCTCCATCACCTATGGCGACAGCGATGGGGACGGTGTGGTCGATCATTCCCTGATCAGCGTCTATTCAGACCAGGGCAATGGCGGCGGTGCGCACAACAATGACGATCTGGGCACCATCAAGGTCTTCGGCGATCTCGTCACAAAGGCCGACATCTCCACAACGGCCAAACCCGCCTATGGCATCGTCAGGTCCATCGAAGATCTCGATGAAGCCCTCAAGCCGATCGAGATGGGCACCGATAAAGGACCGATCGCTCCGCCCGACAACCTCCCAGGCAAGGCCGACCTGCCCCTCCCCCAGGGCATGAACCCCGTCTTTGCAATCGCAGGAGACAACAGCTTCTCCGGTGAGAAGGGCGATTATCTTGATGCGGGCAATCCGGACAGTCTGAGCCTTGCGGCGGGCACGATAGCGCTCACGTTCAATGCAGAGACCGTCTCCGGTTCCAAGGCGCTCTTTTCCAAGGACGGCAACGGCTATGACGATGGCGGACACCTCACCGTCTGGATCCAGAACGGACGTCTGGTTGTCCGCCAGCAGTCCGATGACAAGACAGAACACCTGAAGGTCCCGGACCTCCAGCTGTCGGCCAACAAGGACTATCACCTGGCCGTTTCCTTCGGCGAGGATGGCCTCAACGTCTATGTCAACGGCAAGCTGTGGGCAGCAGAGCCGGAGTTCAAACAGGGCATGGACATGAACGAACGCGCCTTCCTGGTCGGCGCGTCAGGTGCCTGGCGCAAGGATGATGCTCAGACGGCTCACCAGCAGTTCAAGGGCACCATCGCAAATGTCATGGTCTTCAACGAACAGATCGCAGGTTCCGACATGGCGGCCCTGGCCGGTGAAGTCGATGCCGCGTTTGAAGCAGATGCACTGGCAGCCCTGGCACAGGACGACCTGATGCCCGCCTTCCAGCAGCTCCATCACGGTTCCGACGAGGCCAAGGCCCTCGCCATGGCCTATGGCTTCAACCATCACGGTGAGATGACAGCTGCAGCTGCCACACAAACCGGAACCGATGCCGGAGAGACGCTGGAGGGAACCGAGGACGCAGACGCAATCGACGCCGGTCTTGGCAATGACATCGTCAACGGCAAGGGCGGCAACGACATCCTCCAGGGCGGATACGGCAATGACGAGCTCAATGGCGGCGACGGCAATGATGTTCTGGATGGCGGCCACGGTGAGGACATTCTCAATGGTGGGGCCGGCAACGACCTTCTGATCTCCCGCTCCGACGGACGCGAGGGTCCGGTTGCGGAAGACCCGGACAGGGATGAAGGCGATCCGTACAAGGAACTCACCAACGGCAAGCTCTATCCTGACCAGCCGATCCCGGCGGACGATCTCATGATCGGCGGAACCGGAGCAGACGTCTTCTACTTCCAGACCCTCATCAACGCCAAGAAGCGCTTCATCGAGGAGCACACACAAGATGACGGTTCCATCCGCTGGCACGGGGTTGCAGGAGAAAACGCCAACATCCATGACCACTGGGTCGATATGCTGGGCGATGAAGTCATTGCCGACTTCTCAAAGGCGGAAGGCGACAGGATCGTCCTTGAAGGCCACACCACAAAGATCCGCTCCATCACCTATGGCGACAGCGATGGGGACGGTGTGGTCGATCATTCCCTGATCAGCGTCTATTCAGACCAGGGCAATGGCGGCGGTGCGCACAACAATGACGATCTGGGCACCATCAAGGTCTTCGGCGATCTCGTCACAAAGGCCGACATCTCCACAACGGCCAAACCCGCCTATGGCATCGTCAGGTCCATCGAAGATCTCGATGAAGCCCTCAAGCCGATCGAGATGGGCACCGATAAAGGACCGATCGCTCCGCCCGACAACCTCCCAGGCAAAGCCGACCTGCCCCTCCCCCAAGGCATGAGCCCTGTCTTTGCAATCGCGGGAGACATTGCTCTTGACGGAAGCAGAGACGGGCAGATTGCGGTTTCGCACAACAAGAACATGGAGCTCGAAGAAGGAACCATTGCCTTTTCGTTCAACGCGAACTCCATATCAGGTTGGGATGCTCTCTTTTCCAAGGATGCCAAGGGCAACGGCACCGGCGGTCATCTGACCGCCTGGGTAACGGATGGAGGTGATGTCAAAGTCCGCTTCCAAAATGAGAACAGTGAGATCTGGCTGAAAGCCAAGGATGTTGTCGAGGCCGGAAAAGATCACGACTTTGCCTTCAAATTTGGCGATGACGGAGCGTTTCTGTTTGTTGATGGTGTTGAGGTGGCGAGTAACGAAGACTTCCAGTCCGACTGGCTCGGCAACAAGGAATATCTGATGGTCGGCTCCAATGGCTGGGGCAGCCCAGCGGGCGAAATAGGTTGGGCCAACAACCATTTTGACGGTGTTATTTCGGATTTCATGATCCTGGACGACCAGTTGAGCGACCTTCAGATCCGGGATGACCTGTTCGCGTAGAACAACAACAAGAAGAAGAGGCCGGCAATGCAACGACGCCCCTCCCAACTTGGGAGGGGCGTTTTTCGTTGCCCGAAACGAAGATACGGATGCGCCGCCTCAGACGTTCAAATTTTTAGAACATCGGAAGGATTTCACATTCTTGGGAAAGAAGGGAGTGGTGCCCAGAGGCGGAATCGAACCACCGACACGCGGATTTTCAATCCGCTGCTCTACCAACTGAGCTATCTGGGCGCGCCTTACTAACTGATCGGAGCAGGACCCCGTTCGTCGAAAGCCCGGTCCTTATAGAGGCTCGTTCAAACCTTGTCCAGCACCACGGCAAAGTTTTTTGCCACCTTCGGGCATGCCTTTTGGGGATAAGTGATTTTCAAATCAAGCCTCTGTAAAACATACACTTTTCATCGGCAGAACAACGACTGCAAACCGCACACTGACGCTATTGCTTCTCCCCTGCAACAATGCCTGCTGCCGACCAGTTTCCCTGGGTGGCATGAAAGTCACCAATGACGCCCTGATGGTTGGAATTGGGTCCTCTTACAAGAGACGTATTGATATCGCCAGACAGGCCGCCGGTTCCGGAAAGCGTGCCTTCGAACAGGTTTCCGCTGGTGACACTGGTCTCCGACAGTGTGGCACTCATGGTTCTGCTGTCGAAATTGCTGATTGTCGCGGTTCCGGTGCGATAGGTGAAATCCAGCGACATGTTGAAATCACCCGCAGCAAGGTATTGTCTCGTGCCGTCCGCAACACTGCCCACAGCATGCCCCACATATGTTGCGCTTCCGCTGGTCGGAAGGTCGATGGAATTGGTTACATCACCTGCAACCCATGTGCCCATATGAAATGTGTCGAACCTTTCACCACCGGCAAGACTGGCATCGTCTGCTTCCATCTTGCTGCCCCAATACCCCCATTCGAGAAAGTCACAGGTGCATTTGGTTTTGTCGACAAACAGGGCATTATCCGCCCCATTAACCAGGGTGTTTGAGATCAGGTAATTGTTTGGTGTCGTTCCGGATTTTGGCGATACGAACACCTCAGAGTCGGTCAGGATTGTGTTGTCAGATCCGCCGGAGGTTTCAATCGCCGCGAACGTATCCGCATCGACGTAGACAGATTGACCAGAACCCGATTGCTCACCAAAAGCGAATTGATACCGGTCGACCTCGTCATCCAGATTGGCGACGTCCTTTACCTTCAGCGTGGCATAGAGCGAGCCATTTTGACTGTCGAAGCTGATCTCGAAGTCGCCCAGTGAGTTGCTGGCATATATGACCGGGTCGACCCCTGCGGAATAGTTGACGTTGGATTCAAGAACGCCGGCCGCGTGTCCCGTTAGTGTCTTGCTGGTTCTGTCCAGCGTGGATACATCCACTTCGCTCGACAACTCGGCAACATGCATCGTGGCGCTCAGTTGATCAGTCGACTGAATGCCGGTGGGCACCTGGACATAGCCGTCAGTGTGGGTCCCATCCTCTTCCAGGTTTCCGGGGCCGAGCACCAAATAATCGGCGTTGCTTCCGAAGATTGTTCCGCCAGTGCCCCCTTCTATGCTCTCTATCGAGCCGCCATAAAGTCCGGCGCTGTTTTCCGCATCGGTTCGGTGGCCACCACGGCGCTCACCACCCAGCACCAAGGTACCGCCTTCGTTTTCAATATCGCCGAGACTTAGGGAGACGAAAGACTTTTGAGCAGTGGTTCCGCTGGAAACATACATAGACGCAGCCAGATACCTAGCACCTTCAAGCGTGTCTGATGAGCCTTCCAACACCTTCAGACCACTGCTTTTCACCGAACTCAGGAAGCTTGTTCCCAGATTTTCCGCAATGGAGGGATTGAGAAACAGAGCTTGAGACGTCGCTGCCTGAATGTTTCCGAAATTATCTTCCGAAGACAACTGAAAGGCAGTCAGAATGTCTCCGTGAAGTGTATAGGTTCGGAGTTTTTCTGCGTCGGAACCGTTGAAGTTGTCAAAGTCGGTCGCTGACCCATAAAGACCGTAGAAATAGTCTGTCCCGCCATAATTAAACGTTGGATCCGAACCGGCTTCGGTTGCCACGAAATGGGCAAAAAAGCCGAAACCGTCTCCAGTAATGCGCTGTCCACGCGCATTTTGAACAATCGTGCCCGAAAGGGACGGTGCGTCCGGAATATTGCTGGTGCTGAAGTTCTCGATGACGTCGCCATTTGAGTTGACCGATTGCGTGTAGAACTCATTCACGCTGGTGTCAGGATCAAAGACATAAATGGACGTTCCGTCTGCGGTTCCGCTCCAGAGCCTATAGGAATTTCCGCTGGTATCTGGGTCCTGTGTAAAGATGACCACCTCATCGAAACCACTTGTCCCACCGACAACTCCAAGCGTGCCGGGAGCAAGATTGAGCGCTGCTATACTGCCGAACTTATTGCCAGCGCGCAGGATCCGCGCGCGGTCGGTAGTAACGGTGCTTTCTTCCTGTTCGATGCTTTGGGTGTTCTGCGACTGCGACAGGATCTGTGTCTGGATCAATCCATTCACAGTTTGCTCTATTCTATTTCCGGTCGCCGAAGTCGGTTTTGATCTGGGTGTTGTGGCTACATTCTGAAGACCGGAGATTACACGGGATAGGCCAGACTGGACGATTTGACCATCAGTTGGCGAGTTTCTAGTGCCGCCACGCTGACGACTGTTGGTCAATGCCGTTTGCACGTTTCCAAGATCGGATTGTGTGCTGCGCCGGATCCGCGTGGACCCGCCGGAACCGATCTCCATGGAGTAACCCGCCTGGTGGATGCGGGATCTTTGTCCACTCGGAGACGTGAAAGTGAGATCCTTGCCAAAAAGCAGAGAAAAGACCGGCGGATTGCTGGCCAGATTGATATTGGCGATACCGCCGCGGATGCCAATGGTACCAACGGGTGTCTTTACCGTCACGCCACCGCGCTTCTTGCTGAGCTTGCCGCCGACAAAACGCGCCACACCCTTGCCGAACGAAGATACCAGCTTTCCGGTCCCCGCATTCGGGTCATAGACAAATTCGTCAATCACAAGGTTGGAATTGGCGCCAACCGTGAATGTCGACCCATCGACCAGCAGAACCTGAACAAGCCCGGATCCGCTTGTTTCGATCCTTTCATTGTAGATGACGTTGTCGCCCAGAACCTTGGTGCTTCGCGCACCGCCCGGTGGTGTGCCAAAGGCATCTGAATTGACAGCGGCAGCAACTCCGACCTCAGTAGCCTGTGCACACGAGATCCCAACTCCAACAGCAAGCAACGCCATTACCAGACAAGGCAGGCGATCAGCGATGGATTTTGCTTTATGCTTCAAGGGTGTGACCATGGGTGTCTCTAGAAGGTCTTCGTCAGCGATATCAACGCGGACGTGTTGGAATAGGTTGCAAGATCATAGTTGGAATGCTGGCGGCGGAATTCACCGGTAAAACCGATGGCAAAATCATTGCGAAGGGGAACGGACAGGCCTGCCCTGAGCCAGCCTTCCTGATCTTCCTGGGCCAAGACCGGGTCAACCAACGGATCTGGCCCCTCGTACGACCGATAGATGTACCCTGCCTCCAGGTCCAAGGACCAGGGTTGGCGCAGCTTTTCGATCGGCGAAGCGAACTGAACAGTCGCGCCGATACCCCCGCCCATCTCCCAGCTTTGTGTCCATTCCTGTTTGGTCTCTTCGAAATCAGCCAGCAACAGCGCCCTCACTGTGACCGCCGGTGACATCTTGCGGGACAAGGTTGCTGCCAGGCGCCAGAAGGAGCCATTCCTATCTGAAACCGTCGGAAACTCAGCCGTGTCATTGTACCATCTGCGCCGCCATTCGGCCTTGGCATCCAAAAGCATCGTCGGCGTGACTTCGGATACAATGCGAGCGCCGAAACCCAATGCGCCGTTGTAATTGGCATGGTTCAGCCGAACGCCAGCCGCGACCGCATACAGGCTCAGCCTGCTGTTGTCCCAATCGATCCGCTCCAGATTGATGGATGGTCCAAGGGTCAGTTCCGCCAGTGCTGTGTCGAGGCGAACGATATCAGCGTAACGGGCGCTGTAGAAAATCAGATCCGCCTCCAGAAGATCTCCCTGCAATCCAAGGTCATATGATCCTTGAACACGCCCAGCCAGGAAGGCGTTGGTGTCCGCCTGACCTGTTGCTGTGTCGTCAAGAAGGAATGTTCCACCGTTCAGGTCCACACGGCGGCTGCCTGGTGCTGCATTGGCATTCGTCTGGTAGCGAACACCGGTGACGACCGCCGCCCGGAAATCGGCCGGGTCTTCCTGATCTGAGATGGTCGTCAGGTAGGCCTGGACCCGGGCTTCCACCTCAGCTGGAACATTTGGCGAATTTATCGCTTCCTGAAAGTAGAATTTCGCCGTTTCCCTCGAACCCAGCCGAAAATACAGCACCCCAAGCTCAAGCTGTACCCGCGGCAAACCCGGCGCATAAATCAGCATGCGCTCGAGCGTGGAAATGGCGGCCTCATAGTCGCCGAGCAACGAGGAAACCATTGCATATTCAAAGGCTGTATCAAGGTCGTCCGGCGATGCCAGCATGACCTCAAGCAGCATTTGCTGACGGGCGGCCAGCGTTTCAGGTGCCTGGGTTTGAGTCTGGGTCTGGCCGTCATCGGCAGCAGTTTGTGCAAGCGCCAAACCGGTTGTAAGCAAGACAAAAATCGCGAAGACAAGCGCTCCCAGAACGGGCGCGCAGAACTTTACGCAACTCGTGTGTCTTACGCCTGCCAAATACTCATCTCCTGCCAAAAACCAGCGGAGTACGCTCACCAACAAAAATTAATAGTTCAGATTCGACTGCCTCGAAATCCCGTCGAAACGCGCGAATATACTAGAATTCCCTGGGGTTTTGGGCAATGACCGCAATGCAACACTGCGCGCTTTAAGTAGCACAAAGAAAAAGCGCGCCGTTTCCGGCGCGCTCAATTTTTAGTTTCCCGAACCTTATTGCTCAGTAATACGACCATCGGTGAAAGGTGTGTATCCATTGCGTTCGGCAATGAAATCAGCAACCACGACTTCAAGCCCAGGCCCGTAGTCGTAAGCATTCATGCCGTTTTCAGCGAACACCTTGTAGCCATCGCCGCCGCCGCGCATATAGTTATTGGAAACAACGCCATAGACCTTTTCCGGGTCAATCGGTGCCCATGCACCATCTTCCATGACTTCCACGACAAGAATACGGCCCTCACCTGGTGCCTTCTTGCGCGTCCAGGAGTATTTCAAGCCGGCAACCTGCGGAAAACGGCCCTTTCCGTCTTCAACTTGGGACACACCATTCTCGAGCGCTGCAATGACGTCAGCGCCTTTCAACTGGAACGTTGCAAGTGTGTTCTGGAACGGCAGAACGGTCAGAACTTCGCCCATTGTCACTTCGCCACCATCGATTGACGCGCGAAGTCCGCCACCATTCTGGATGGCGATCTGAACGCCCTGGTCCTTCACTCTATCGAGCATTGCATCGGCGACCAGATTGCCCATCTGACACTCGCCGGAACGGCAGGATCCACGATCGCCATCAATCGGCGCATCGGTCGCACCAATCACCTTGGCCTTCAGTTCTTCAATCGGTGCTGCAAATTCTGCAACCCTGGCCAGGAACGCCTCATCGGGCTCCACAGAAGCATCCAGCAGGATCGGTTCCCCTTCCGCCTTGATAAGATTGCCATCGTCATCCCAGGTCAGATCGATCTCACCCAGGAATTTGCCATAAGCATAAGCTTGGACAATCGGCACGTCTTTTCCGTCCGGATTCTGAACGATGACAGGGTAAGGACCTGCAGCGCCTTCCTGAGTGTTCGACAGAAGCGTGTGGGAGTGTCCGCCAACGATGAGATCAATTCCCGGCACGGCTGCTGCGATCTCCATGTCGCGCGGCAGACCCATATGGGTGACAGCAATGATCTTGTTGACGCCGGCTGCTTCAAGACCCTCGACAGCACCCTTCAGGTAATCTTCGGCCTGAATGAAACGGACACCTGCGCCTGGTGACGACGTATCGACAGTGTCTTCGGCAAGTGCCGAAACGATGCCGACTTTCTCGCCGCCCTTCTCCACGATCAGGACACCTGGAACCTTTCCTTTGAGTGCGGCGTCGGCATTGACATCGATGTTGCCCGACAGGATCGGAAACTCGGCCTTGTCAATGAAGTTGGCGAGGGCTTCAGGACCATCGTCAAATTCGTGGTTGCCCACTGCCATCACATCGATGTCCATGCCATTCAGAAACTCAACGGCAGCCTCGCCCTTGTAGGTCGTATAGAACAACGACCCTTGGAACTGGTCCCCGGCATCGACGACAAGAACGTTCTTGCCTTCGCTGTCCAATGCGGCACGGCGTTCGTCGAGTTTCGATTTGATACGTGCGATACCACCGAAACACTTGCCTTCCGTCTCGGATTCAGCGTCGCAGGTGGAATCGTATTTGTTGATGGACTCGATGCGCGAGTGCAAATCGTTCAGATGCAAAACCGTAAGTGAATACTCGGCATAAGCCGCTGTGGAAAGCGCGGTCGTAAGTGACAGCACCGCAGCGCTCAGGATTGTTCTTTTCATCGGACCCTCGCCCTTTGGATTGGTTGTTGTGCAGGAACTGACCCATAGGCCGTCTCCCTCACCTCCCGGTACCGTTTCCCAATGCCTTGGCTAGGCACTCCCCTATTTCGTTCTTACGAGGGCGCCACAACCGGCGACGAGTCGACCGGGTTAGTTGGTGTAGACGGATCTTGGTGCAGTTTTGTGACGTCTGCAAGTGACATCGTGTGCGCAAGAAGCAAGAAAATTAGCCGAATAAATACCAATTTGAACGAACGCCTGCCTAATCTCCGGGCAGGTCGCTCTCATCGATGTCGTCGGTCTCGACGACGGGAATCGTATAGCCTTCGGTGAACCAGCGATTGAGATCAATCTTGGCACAGCGATCCGAGCAAAATGGATAATTTCCCGGGGTCGAGAGTTTCGAGCAGATCGGGCACGGGCGCATTCGCCGTTCAGGTTTCTGGCTGTCGGTCATGATACCTCTGCTTGCCCTTATCCACGCGCTCCCGGGAATGACCTTACGCTGCTGCTGTGGCCCAGCCCTGATGAACAGGGTAGCCGGCAGAACTCAGGAGCCCGGCCGTTTCCACAAGCGGAAGACCGACAACTGCCGGGTAAGAACCAACAAGCTTGACGACAAAGCTTCCCGCCAACCCCTGGATGGCATAACCGCCGGCCTTGCCGCGCCATTCGCCGGAAGAAAGGTATTCGTCCATGTCCTTTCGAGACAAACGTTTGAAGCGAACGCGGGTCTCCACCAGCTTGGAGCGCACCTTACCTGTGGTTTCAGCCACGGCGACCGCCGTAAAGACCCGATGACCACGGCCTGAAAGTAGAGACAGGCACATAAGCGCCTGATCCGTCAGTTCGGCTTTTGGCAGCGCGCGGCGCCCCACAGCAACGACTGTGTCGGCCGCCAGAACAACGCTGTCCCGCAGCTCATCCGACCCATCTGCGGTCTGCCGGACGGTCTCTGCCTTGGCCCGAGCCAGGCGCAATGCAAGACTGCGCGGCGTTTCGTGCTTTTTCGGCGTCTCGTCGATGTCGGCCGGCAGAAGGTGATCCGGTTCCAAACCGATCTGCTGCAGAAGCGCGAGACGTCGCGGCGATGCGGAGGCCAGGATCAACTGAGGGGCGGTGTTCATGAATGCGCGTGCCTGATAGCCGATGTCACCTTCAAACAACCACTTACTTGAAGCGGTAGGTGATCCGCCCCTTGGTCAGATCATAAGGGGTCATTTCGACAAGAACTTTGTCGCCTGCAAGAACGCGAATGCGGTTCTTGCGCATACGCCCGGCAGTGTGGGCGATAATTTCATGATCATTTTCAAGTTTTACGCGGAACGTCGCATTCGGCAACAGTTCTGTTACGACGCCCGGAAACTCCAGAGCTTCTTCTTTGGCCATTTGATATCCTGAATGAAGCGGGCCCTGCCCGCGGGTGCCGGGGAAACTAACGGATTAGTGCCAGAAAGTGAACCTTTCTTTCCACCCTAATCAAAGAAAGCTTCCAAGGGGCATAATCGAGTTGTTCAAATGTTCTTCCGGACGAGGCAAAGCCGCAACTCAGGGGCAATTCCATAGTGCCTCGACACGCCAGACTTTGAACTTTCGCAAGACATTTCAGTCCGAGTGACTACTGCGCAATGCCAAGGACATGGTACATGTCGCGGTGAATGAACCAGACACCATCCACTTTTTTCCAGACATGCATCGATCTGCCTGAAATTGTCTTGGTACCCAGCTTGACCTTTGTTTCTGCGACCTCGACTGCCGTGTCCGGTCCTGTCTGATCGATTTCCAAAACATTGTATTCCAGTTCGGTGACGCCGTTGTTAAAGGCGTTGGCAAAATGCGCGGCTATGGGCGCGCGTCCGACAAGCGCTCTGCTTTGGGGCGGCAGCAAGGCTGCCTTTTCGGTATAATAGGCTGAGATCGCCTCGGCATCCTTCGCATTGTAAGCGGCAATATAGGTGTTCAAACGATTGAGAATTGGGTTGTCCTGAGCCAATGCAGCTCCACCCATAAAAAACGCTATCCAAACAAAGGCAACCAGCCGAACAATCATCATTGATCCTCCCCGGAACGTACTTTGGCGCTGTTCGATTTTCCTAAGTTGAAGCATAGCGCGTTCCGGGAACCGCTTGTCAATCACCTGGCGGTGGTGCCCAGTCGAGCCGCTTCTTGATGCGCATGCTCAACTGATCCCGCACCGCGCGGTATTCATTCAGGATCTGCTCCCGGCTACCGGTTGCCACGGTGGGGTCCATTGTCGGCCAATACTCAACTTCAACCGCATCTGTGCGGGTCAGTTCCAGCGCCTTGTGGTGGGCCTCCGGAGCGAGCGTCAAAACAAGATCGAATCCGGACTCGTCCAAATCATCGAAGGTCTTTGGCTGATGCTGGCTCATGTCGATCCCGATTTCAGCCATGACGGCATCAACAAAGGGATCGATCTTGCCAGGACGCACACCGGCGGAACGCACATAAATCTGGTTCGGAAACAATTGCTTTGCCAGCGCTTCTGCCATCGGGGAACGTACGGCATTCATGCTGCAAGCAAATAGGACCGCAGTCGGACGAAGGCCCGGCCCTGTCATCGCGACTAGAGCGCAAGACGGCAAATATGAACCAATTGACCTGCCTGGCGGCAGCAGCAATGACAGCTTTTGAACGCCACGCACCCGTTGCCTGCACCATACGGCGCTGCGCAATGCGCTTTTCCAAATCTACTGCCGACCACCATCAATTGGTTCATATTTGTCGCCTTACACCCTATCCCTTCCAATGCAGCGCGTAGACGAGCGTGAACAATCGTCTTGCTGTTTGCGTATCCAGTTCGATCTTGCCGTGAAGACGTTCCATCAATATGGCTGAGCCCTCGTTGTGGACCCCTCGCCGCCCCATATCGATGGCCTCGATCTGGCTGGGCGTCGCATGGCGGATCGCTTCGTAATAGCTCTGGCAAATCAGATCGTAGTCCTTGACGATCTTGCGCAAAGGCGAAAGCGACAGAACATGCGTGACGACAGCGTGTTCATCTTCGGTGGTCACTTGAAAGACGAGCTTCTTTTCGACCACACCGAGCTTGAGCACATACTTTACCGGCGGGTGACCAACCGGCTGGAAGGAGTTTTCTTCAATCAAGTCGTAGATCGCAACGGCACGATCGTGTTCGACTTCCGGCGTTGAACGGGCAATCGAGGCTTCATCCAGGACCACATCCACAAGCCTGCCACCGGCAGTCTGCTGATCTGTCTCGGATTGCGGGTCGCTCATCTTCGAAAGGCCTCTTTCGACTCCGGTTAAAGGTTCAGCCTGATGGAAACAGAGCGAGCGTGCGCCGACAACCCCTCAGATTCACCAAGCGCGATGGCAGCGGGGCCGAGCGCTCGCAAATTGTCCGGATTGCACTTCAGGATCGAGGTTCGTTTCACGAATTCCAGAACCGATAAACCTGAGGAAAAGCGCGCGGAACGTGCCGTCGGCAGAACGTGGTTCGATCCACCGACATAATCGCCAATCGCCTCAGGAGTGTAATGGCCCAGAAATACGGCACCTGCATTGCGTACTTTTTTCAACAGCGCTTCCGGGTCGCTGACGGCAAGCTCCAGGTGCTCAGGCGCAATCCGGTTCGCCAATGGCATGGCGGCATCCAGATCCGGCACGAGGATAATTGCCCCGAAATCCTGCCAGCTTGCACGCGCCACGTCCTCGCGCGGCAGGGTTTTCAGTTGTGATTCAACGGCCTTTTCAACTTCGTCCGCAAGATCGGCGCTATCAGTAATCAACAGCGACTGAGCTGCGGTGTCGTGTTCAGCTTGGGCAAGCAAATCCGCCGCCAGCCAGTCGGCATTGTTGCCGCCATCAGCAACAATCAAGACTTCCGATGGGCCGGCTATCATATCGATGCCAACTGTTCCGAACACACGGCGCTTTGCCGCTGCGACAAAGGCGTTGCCCGGGCCGACGATCTTAGCAACAGGCGAGATCGTTTCCGTACCATATGCCAGCGCCGCGACCGCCTGAGCACCGCCGATTCGATAGATCTCGCTCACGCCGGCGATCTTGGCTGCTGCCAGAACCAGCGGATTGAGAATGCCGTCCGGGCTTGGAACCACCATAACAATCCGGTCGACACCGGCAACTTTGGCCGGAACGACATTCATCAGAACAGAGCTCGGATAACTTGCAAGACCACCTGGCACATAGACACCCACGGCTTCAACGGCGGTCCAAAGCGAACCCAGCTCCACGCCAATAGCATCGGTATAGCGGTCATCTTCCGGCATTTGACGGGCGTGATGGGCATAAATGCGCTCATAGGCCAGCTGAAGCGCGTTTAGCGTTTCGGCTGGAACTTCGGCCATTGCGGCATCAATTTCCGCTTCGCTGACCGTGAGCTCGGCCATGGTTCCAGCATCGAGACGGTCGAACTTTCTGGTATAGTCCAGCACTGCTTTGTCGCCGTTCTGGCGAACACTTTCCAGAATATCCCGGACGATATGGTCGACGTCTTCCGACACTTCACGCTTTCCAGCCAGAAGGGCCTTGAAGTCATCGTCAAATCCGGTGTCGGCAGTTGTAAGGCGCAGAACCACGCGGTGTCTCCATCAGGTCCGGGGAAAATACAAGTTCGGTCTATAGAAGCCCGTCAGCTCAGATCGTGCTGTGGCAGGTTCGGCGTCGACCAGGCAGCGCCGAGATCAGACAGCTGCGCTTCGATACATTCCACATCCAGGACAAGACTGGCACCGCCTGCAAATGCCAGTTGAATACGTCCAGACGGCTCATCACCGGCTTCAAACGTCACCGCGAGCAATTCCATCACGGCTCCTTTGGCATCTTGCTGGATGTTTTGCGCTTTCATGGCCGTGACCTGCGCGATGGCCAGCGCCGAGCGTCGGCGTTCGTGCTCCTTGGAGCGTTTGTCCGCCTCCTTGTCCCAAACAAACCTGTTCAAGATAAAGACAGCCTTCTTTTCCTTCGGCAGAAATCGGATGTCGGCAACCGTCAGGATGGCATCCTGTAAATGGGCCGAAAGAACCTCAAGGTCTTCCTGGTCGAGTGCGGCAAGTTTCAGCTGATCCATAGTGCTCGGTTTCTGATCCGGTCGAGTGTGTGTTTTGGCTTCCCGCATATAAGGCGGACTGGCCCTGATCCCAAGGCTGTTGACCTAATGGGGAATGAAGGATTTGGCAATGTTGAATCCTATTGCCGGCACGCCCGGCACCTTTACGGTCCATCATCCACGCGATCACGCAGATCGGCCTTGACCTCATCCAATGTCGCGATCCGCTTGAAAACGCGCCTGCCGAGCCACAGACCAAACACCAGTAGAAAAAGCCCGAGAGATGCGCCATAGGGCGGCGCAACCAACACGACAGCGACTAGTCCGGCCATGGCAAACGCCACCTGGATTAGAAACCGGATTGCCTGTGCTCCCATCCGCTGATGTCTCCCTGGTTTTCATTCGACAACAATTGCGATCGGCAGCTACTCTCGCCGATCCCTTGCAATCAGGGCAAGCATTTCGGAAAGTGCATCGATCTGTCGCCCGCTTGAGGGATTGCGAGAAAACCGATGCTGAAACGACTTATCTTTCTTGTTGCACTGACCCACTGGCCTCTTCAGTCCACTGTTCAGGCTCAGGACATCGCCGAAAGAGCATTGGGTGAGACAATCTATGTTCCGGCCTATTCCCGGATCTTTTCCTATCCCAACCGTTCCGACCTCCTGGCGTCCACGCTTGCTGTTCACAACGTCGATCCGAAGACGACCATCACATTGCAAAGCGTCGATTATCATGGAGAAGGCGGCGAACTGATCCGCGCCATGTTGGAGGAGCCGTTTGTTCTAGGGCCGCTGCAATCCAGAACCGTGCTCATTCCGATCAATGATACGACCGGTGGCGTCGGAGCGAATTTTCTCGTTACCTGGACGTCAGACGAAGCCGCGCTCAGCCCGATCGCAGAGGCGATCATGACCAGCGGCATCGGAGGACCCGGGCCCTCCTTTGCCTCACGCGGACGTGTGATTGAGCGGCGCACCGTAAAGGATTAAGACGGTGTCCTAGCCGGAAATCCGCTCGATCGTCGCGCCGCAGCGCGTCAGCTTGTCTTCGAGCCGTTCGAAACCACGATCGAGATGATAGACGCGATTGACGGTGGTCTCACCTTCCGCGGCAAGGCCCGCAATTACAAGTGACACCGACGCCCGCAGATCGGTCGCCATCACCGGCGCTCCGCGCAACGTTGAAACGCCTTCGATTGTTGCCGTGCGTCCGTCAACCTGGATCTGCGCACCGAGACGCGCCAGCTCTTGCACATGCATGAAGCGATTTTCAAAAATGGTTTCCGTGATACGGCTCGAGCCGCCTGCCCGCGTCATCAACGCCATGAACTGGGCCTGCAAGTCCGTCGGGAACCCCGGAAAAGGTTCGGTGGTGATGTCGACGGGCTGAATGCCGTTGCCATTGCGATAGACCTTGATCCCATCGGGGGTCTGTTCAATCTCGGCGCCGGACTGGCGCAGAGTATCGAGCGCGCTTTCCAGCAAATCCGTCCGGGCTCCTTGCAGCAGCACGTCACCGCCCGTCATAGCAACGGCCATGGCATAGGTTCCGGTCTCGATCCTGTCGGGAACGACTGAATGATGCGCACCATGCAGACGCGGCACACCCTGGATGCGGATGGTTGATGTTCCCTCGCCTTCGATCTTGGCTCCCATCGCCTTCAGACACTTGGCAAGATCAACCACTTCCGGTTCACGGGCGGCATTGACGATTTCAGTCTCGCCCTTTGCAAGGGTCGCCGCCATCATAATGGTGTGTGTTGCCCCGACCGAAACTTTTGGAAAATCAACGCGCGCGCCCTTGAGACCGCCCGGCGCCTTGACCACGACATAACCGCCTTCAATTTCGATATCCGCTCCGAGCGCGCTGAGGCCGTCAATGAAGAAATCCACCGGCCTGGTTCCGATCGCGCAACCGCCCGGCAAAGACACTCGTGCCTCATGGCACCGGGCCACCAATGGTCCGATCACCCAGAAACTGGCGCGCATTTTGGAAACAAGCTCATAGGGCGCGGTCGTGTCGACAATCTCTCGGGCCGTTAGATTCAGCGTCTGGCCGGCAAGCTCGTCCTGGCCGCTGCGTTTGCCGTTGACCGAATAATCGACACCATGATTGGACAGGATTTGCATCAACTGCGCCACATCACGAAGACGGGGCACATTGTTCAAGGTCAGGGTTTCATCTGTCAGCAGCGATGCGATCATCAACGGCAAAGTGGCATTTTTGGCTCCTGAAATCGGAATGACACCATTCAGCTCCGAACCGCCGACAACCTTGATACTGTCCATTTGTTTCCGAACCCTCGTATAACGAAAAACGGCTGATAGTCGCGCGCCTGTAGCAAACTCATGGGCGCAGCCTCAAACTCACATTCAAACCGCCATCTATACACAACTTATGGCCCATGCAAGGCAGTGGCCTGTCTTTGATCAGGCAATTTCCGGCAAGCAGAAAGACCTCAAGCGGTCTTCTTGCAGCCAATCAGTCTTCCTTACGGGATTTGGCAGCGTTTTTGCGCCTGCGCAGATTGGCCCTCAGCGCTTCAGCAAGACGGTCTTCCCTGGCCTTTGCCGATCCGGCCTGACCGCTTTTGGCCTTCTCATTGGATGAGTGCGCCTTGCCGGTCGTAACACCCTCACCTTGCTGATCTTTTTTATCCATGGACGAGGCCCGCCTGCGCATTTCAGTAGTCACACCTTTTACCAACAGCCGGGCTGTCTGCAAAGACGGGCTTTCGTTAGCGGACAACAATTCAGCCTTTCTTACACCTCCGAACGCTTTCAATGCTCAGGGCTGTAACCAGCCCGTGTGCAGCGATCTGAGCCGTCGCGCTATTGATAAATATCCACAGCCGTTTGGCGTTCTCAAAAGCAGGCGTTCTAGTGCCCTTTAAGCCCTGCATGGGCGTAGTTCAGCACTGCTGGCGAAGGCACGGAAAAAAAACCAAAACACAGCTTGCGTCCCCGATACTCTTATGGCAAAAGCGCCCTCATTCCGGTCGGCACCGCTGATCGGCAACAAAAACTGCGTCTTTTCTCATGTGGATCTTTCAAAGATCTCCCAGACGCACAGCCCGTCCAGTTTGACGCGCACACGCTGCCGTAGCTCAGGGGTAGAGCACTCCCTTGGTAAGGGAGAGGTCGAGAGTTCAAATCTCTCCGGCAGCACCATTAAAACCCAAATAAAATAAACACTTAGCGTAAACTTCCAATCTAGCGCCGTGCAACTTCTTGCAAGAACATGCAAGGAACAAACGCCTGTATGCGGCATTTCTCGAACAAAACCCATACAGTTTTGTGCAGGGTTTGTTCCAACTCGAATACCTCCGGATCTATATCGAGTTGCTGGCCTTTTCTAAGGTCTGCAACAAGCTCACATTGCCGACGAGAGGAAGGATAGCAGTTTTTCGCTGGCGATCACCTTTGCACCGTGTAGGCCTGAAGGTGCGTCGGTCAAGATACCCGGCATAGACCGCTAAAACCTCGTTGCCAACGCAAAGAGAAGCTACTCTGTTCCCTCTTGCAATTGACAACGAGCTCCTTCGTGCCTTCGATTCATTGGCTCCTCGGAAAACCAAAAGTTCCTATTACAAAATTTGCCAGGTCAGACGACTAGAACTCCAATGGCCCGGCAACACTCTTTGCAACGTGACGATTTCCGGCTCTCCGACGTAAACTGATGGTGCGGGAAGATTGTCATCGAACCAGAGATACCTTGGATCCGGCAAAGTCAGTGTTTGGAAGCGAGTTCCAAGCTACAACGCAGCCGGCGACCGCAATAGACCAACTCCCAATCAGCACCGCGCCTTTACGCATGCAATCGAGCCTCTTGGCGAGACCGACCAAATTGCCACCTGAACCCCCGTGAGGTCCAGGCGCAATTGGTCAAGACACTAAACCAACTTCCTCAGCTAAACAGGAAGTCTCCTTGATCCAAGTCGAGCACCGACACGCCATCGAGAGTAATCGTTGTGCCACCAAACTGAATCAAGGCGTCCGATCCGGAAACCGAGATCGACAGGTCGGCGAACGCCGTGGCACCGTTTTCGATCTGAATGAGATCCTCACCGTTTGTATAGTCGGTTATATGGTCATTACTGCTGTCGTCAGAGAAGATGAATGTGTCTATGCCGCCGATGCCCTTGAGAACGTCATCTCCGCCGCCTCCATAGAGCTGATCATCTCCCTCTCCCCCCAGCAGCACGTCATTTCCATCTGAGCCATAGAGCGTGTCGTTTCCGCCTGCCCCGAGGATGATGACGTGGCCTGGATCTGCGGTGAAGGTGTCGTTGCTGTCGGATCGGCGGCGCCAAATGTTGTAGTTGACGCCGGGTTCGGACGAGAATGAGGAGATATCAGCGAGCCAGTAGCTTTCGCCATTGGCAAAAGAGAGACGTTCGAGGCGGTCGCCTTCTTGCTAGAAGAAGTCTGCTAGAACGATGGAACCGGTTAGAGGAGCAAGACCGCGCGCAGCCGCATCAGCTGCTTCTTGCGCTGTTTCGGCAAGAAGAGCGTTGTCTTTTTGGTTTGTTTTTCAGCAAAAAAATCTGCCCCGCCGAACTAATAGTGCGGCGGAGCCTGTGATCTTAATCAGCAGCTTAGACGAATAGGAAGTCATCCTGATCAAGTGATGACAGTTGCACGCTTTTCATGGAGATTTCAGTTGTTCCAAAAAGAATATGGGCGTCTGAGCCCACAGCTTCCAGAATAAGATCGGCGAATGAAGTGGCACCACTCTCAATTCGGATTAGGTCCTCGCCGTCCGTGAAATCGGTAATGTAATCATTGCCACTGGCATCATTGAAGACGAAGGTGTCTGAGCCTGTTCCGCCAGTAAGGATATCATTGCCGAGACCGCCGATAAATGTGTCGTTACCTGCATTGCCCTTGAACAAATCATCACCGGCACCGCCGTCAAAATAGTAGTCGACATCTGAATGGTTCCCATGGACGGTGTCGTCTTTCTCAGCTCCAATGAAACGTTCGAAACCATACCAGGACAGACCGCCCGTCTGGAAATGCGAACCGGCCTCGACAATCATCGTGTCTATTCCGGCACCACCAACGTCACGAGCATTGTTGGTGCCTGCGATTTTGACGATATCGCCGTAACCATAGTAAATGGTGTCATTGCCTGCACCACCAGTAAGCGTATCGCTTCCTGCGCCTCCGATAAGCGTATCGTCGCCGCTGTTCCCGACGAGAACATCATTTCCGGCACCACCGTTTAGGTAATAGTCGACATTTGAATAGTTCCCATGGACGGTGTCGTCTTTCTCAGCTCCAATGAAGCGTTCGAAACCATACCAGGACAGACCGCCCGTCTGGAAATGCGAACCAGCCTCGACAATCATCGTGTCTATTCCGGCACCACCAACGTCACGTGCATTGTTGGTGCCTGCGATTTTGACGATATCGCCGTAACCATAGTAAATGGTGTCATTGCCTGCACCACCAGTAAGCGTATCGCTTCCTGCGCCTCCGATAAGCGTATCGTCGCCGCTGTTCCCGACGAGAACATCATTTCCAGCGCCACCGTGCATCCAGTAGTCTGCGGAACCATCATTCCCGATGACCCTGTCATTCTTTTCTGCACCCTGGAAACTTTCGAAGCCATACCATGAAAGCCCGTCTGTACTGAAGTGAGACCCAGCCTCAATGATAAGTTTGTCGCGTCCAGCTCCACCAATGTCGCGCGCTATGCCATCGGTCCAGAAGTAGTCACCATCCCCATAGTAAATGGTGTCATTGCCGGCACCGCCATACATCTCGTCGCGTCCGGCACCTCCGCGCAATGTGTCGTTGCCATTGTGACCTTTCAGGTAGTCATCGCCGGAACCGCCATGCATCCAATAGTCTACGGAGCCGTCATTGCCGACGACCCGGTCATTCTTTTCTGCACCCTGGAAACTTTCGATGCCATACCACGAAAGCCCGTTTGTGCTGAAGTGAGAACCCGTCTCGATGATTAGTTTGTCGCGTCCAACTCCACCGACGTCACGTGCTATGCCATCGGTCCAGAAGTAGTCGCCATCCCCATAGTAAATGGTGTCATTGCCGGCACCGCCATACATCTCGTCGCGACCGGCACCTCCGCGCAATGTGTCGTTGCCTTTGTCACCTTTCAGGTAGTCATTCCCATCCCCCCCATAGAGGCGATCATCACCTTTTCCACCCAGCAGCACGTCATTTCCGTCTGAGCCATTGAGCGTGTCATTCCCGCCTGCCCCGAGGATGATGTCGTGGCCGGGGTCTGCGGTGAAGGTGTCGTTGCTGTCGGATCGGCGGCGCCACATGTTGTAGTTGACACCGGGTTCGGACGAGAATGAGGAGATGTGCCCGATCCAGTAGCTTTCACCGTTGTCGAAAGCAAGGCGTTCGACGCGAAGATTGTTGTCGGAGAACCAGTATCGAATGGTGACCGAACCAGTCAGAGGGGCCAACCCTCTGGCAGCGGCCGCTGCAGCTTCAGCCGCACTTTCCGCATGGAACTCGATCCGCAAATGATCGCCGGAGCGGATCATGTTCAGATCTTCGATGTCTATGCCTTCGCCGAAGACCAGCGTGTCGCCGTTGGTACCGCTGCCCGTGTCAATGATGACATCATCGCCCTCGTCGCGGTTGACGATGTAGACATCATCTCCAGCACCGCCGCGCAGGCCGTCATTGCCGGTGCCGCCCACCAGAATGTCGGATCCATTGCCTCCGTTCAAAGAATCATTGCCACCCAGGCCGAAGACGGCCTCGTGACTGCCAATGTTCAAGGTCTGGCTTGCGTTTGTGCCGACAAGAGCACTGTCATCACTTGTGTTCAGGTCGAACCCTTCGACACCGAACGAGGCGATGAGATCGTCTTCCTTGACGATCGGCAGCAGGAAGACGTCATAGTTGTTTGTCTTGCCGTGGCCGTTTCCGACAACGATGTGTTCGGCGCTTTCAGAGAGCCCAGCGATGAGAACGGCGCGGCTGGTGCCGGAGGTAAGCTCAGCAAGGTGCTCGCCCAGTTCCCCAAGTGTCGGTTCGCGGCCAAAGGTGTTCTGATAGGCCCGGGCAATGAAGCCCGTGTCGCTCAAGCTGCCATAGCGCGCAGCGTATTCGCCCGATGACAGCAAAGCATTTGCCAGAGCGGTGAGATTCAGCTGGCTGTTGGACGCGTATTGAACCAGAACCTCGATTTCCGAGTTGTCCATCGCCCGGTCAAGAACAGCATCATAAAGACGGGCTGCTTCCGCCAGCAGCCGGTCTTTGGCCGCCATGTCAAAGCGCTCGCTATGCGTGGTGGCAACGCCGTTCTGTGTGGAGGTCATCTCCCAGGTTTCAAGGCCCTGGCCGTCGATCTTGTGGGTGACAAAAATATGGGCCTTCGAAGACGAGGCCCTGACACCATTGTCCCAGTCATAGCTGCCGTTGCCGACAGCGGAACGGGACAGAACCTCACTCACACCATCGCGCAGCACCGTTGTCGTCAATCCATCGGACGAGGTCTTGGTGACAATGCGCTTTTGAACGCCGTTTGCGCCAAAGCCAGTTTCGGTCACCTCCCGGCCGCCGTCTGCTGCGACTTCACTCACGACGGTCTTGTCGGTGACGGAGTTGCCGTCAAAGTCAAAAGTCTCGACGATGGTGCGGCCATCGGCGCTGACGGTCTCGGCATAGCTGGACCGCAAAGTGCCGTCGTCATGCCAGTCCCGGCTGGTCGTGGTGGAAGAGCCGTCAGCGTTGAAGACGGTTTTCGTTTCCGCCGTGGTGTCGATCTCACCATCGCCGTCGCTGTCAGTTTGCGTTGTCGAGGTCAGACCGTTGGCCGAGGTGATCGTTGTCGACTTGAACGCCAGAACCCCGGCACTGCCCTCAAGCTCTTCAAAGACGCGGATTTCATTGCCCGAGGCGTCATAATCGACCACCGTCTTGCGGGTGATGTCGTCACTGCCATTGCCGTCAATATCAAGCCGGTAAAGATCGCTTGTGCCATTGGCGGCCGCTTCCCGGCGGATAACGGCCTCTGTTGCTCCGCCATCTGTCAGATCCGTCCAGGTGGTGGTCTTGTCACCGCTCAGATCGACCGAGGTCTGGATGCGCAGATCCGTGCCCTGGCCATCCTTGCGGTCAATGGTCGTCGTTTGCGAACGCCCATTGGCGCTGACGCTGGTCACCGTGCTGCGCACGCCGTTAAAGTCCATCGTCTCAGTGCTGCCACCGGTCGCACCCAGAACCAGCGCCGTCTCCCGGTCGATGCTGCCGTCCCCATCCATATCGATGAGGGTGTCCGTTTCCAGCCCGTTCGCGCTGGTGGTCACCACCGCGCTGCCCTTCTGGCCGCCCGGACCCCGGGTCACCCAGCTTTCTTCGCGCGACCCGTCATGGCCAAAGCTGATTGTTTTGGTGGTGACAAAGTCATTGCCGCCCTGTCCATCCAGATCCAGCGCCGTTGTCACAATCAGGCCGTCATCGGAAGACGTCATTTCCTCTCGGGCGATGAGCCGACCGGAGCCTGTTTCGTGATCAACCCTGCGGGTGGTTGTCCCGTCAGCGGCAATCTCCGTCGTGTCGTGCATCACCCGCTCGGCGACGCCATTGCCGTCCAGGTCAAACGAAACTGTCCGCTCCAACCCATTGCCGCTTGCCGTGGTGGTGGTCCTGGAGATCGGGTCGCCGGACCCCGAAAAAGCTTCGGCAACCGTCGTCGTGACA
The DNA here is from genome assembly GCF_009363435.1 of Labrenzia sp. THAF82. Lineage (GTDB taxonomy): Bacteria > Pseudomonadota > Alphaproteobacteria > Rhizobiales > Stappiaceae > Roseibium > Roseibium porphyridii. Next base: position 4,824,107 of record NZ_CP045354.1, read on the forward strand.
CCGTCGTCTGCCAGCGTCGTCGTCGTCACCCGGTCATTGACGCCGTCGCCATCCGCATCCACCGACAGGGTCACCGAGCGCCCGTCACCGCTCGTGGTCTCAACGGAACGCATCAGCGTATCGTTGTTCCGGGCCGTTACCGTTTCCGTGGTGGTGATCGAACCGTCCGAAGCAATCGCCGTTGCGCGCACGGAGGTCTCGTCAACGTTGTCGTCGCCGTCAAAATCCTGGGTACGCGTGACGGTCAACCCGTTATCACTGACGGTCTTTTGAGACTTCGACTGCAGCGCACCGTTCTGTGCCTTGACGCTGGTTGTTGTCGTGGTCGAGCCATCCAAATTCAATGTGCGGACGGTTTCCGTGCGGGTCTCATAAGCCCCATTGCCGTCAGCATCCTGATAAGACGTTGCCGACAGGCCGTTGGCGCTGGTGACCGTGCGGACCTGGCTCTGCACGCTGCCATCGGCGGCCTTGTGCTGAACATGGTCCGTCGCAAGCCCGCTGTCGGCAACCGATTGCGTGATGCGAGTATCCGTCTTGCCGTCACCATTGATGTCGGTTTCTGTGATATTGGAACGGCCATTGTCAGAGACCGTTTGGGTCGTGGAACTGCGCAGAACCCCGCCTTCGCGGGTCTCCGTCGTCGTTACCGTGTCGCCATCGGCCTCCAGAACCGTGGATGATGTCTCGATCAGATCATAGCTGCCATTGCCGTCCCGGTCTGTTCTGATCTCGCGGTCCAGACCGTCATCGCTCATCTCGGTCTGGGTTCGATTGATGACTGCCCCGCTCTGCGAGCGGGTCTCAACCGTGCGGGTGGTGCCGCCATCAGCGTCCAGAACGGTTTCGTCATGGATGACCCGTTCAAACGTGCCGTTGCCGTCCGCATCGGTCCGGGTCACCGTCTCCAGGCCATCATCGTTGACGGTGACCGTCGCAGAACTCCGCAGCGAGCCGTCGACGTTTTCGGTTCGCTGAACCGTCGTCTGGCTGCCATCGGCATTCAGCACTGTGGTGCTGCGGCTGACGACATCCGCGTTTCCGTCGCCGTCAAGATCCGTTTGCGTCGTCGTCTCCAGGCCATTGGCGCTGGTGGTGCTGACGCTCTGACCAAGCACCGTGCCGTCATTGGCATAAGTCGTCTCCGTCAGCGTCCTGGAGCCGTCCTCAGCCTCAACCCGCTCAGAGACCACATCATCAGCGCCGTCCCCGTCCCGGTCTTGCCTCACCGTCATGATGCGCCGGTCAGCGCTTTCCGTCGTGACGGTCTTTGAAAGCACGGTCGTGCCATCACCGGCATAGGCAGTGGCCGTCTGTTTGCTGCCGCCATCGGCTTCCAGTTCCAGCGCGGTAACGCTTATCTTTTCAAACGCGCCGTCGCTTTTGCCGTCGACATCCTCCCGCACCGTCCGGGTCAGACCATCGACGCTCGTCTCGGTTTCCACAACAGTGCGCAGCGAGTTGTCCTGGTTCTTCGTCGTCACCGTGCGTTTGGAAGAGCCGTCACCGTTCAGAACCGTTACGTCTTCAACCTGAAGATCAATGTCGCCATCGCCATCCAGATCGCTTTCAGTGCTGCTGCTCAGACCGTCCGCAGACGTCACGCTCGTCACTTTTGCCGAGGCAGATCCATCCGCATTGCGGGTCCAGCTGGTCGCCGTTCTTGCCAGGGTTGTATCGTCGACCGAGACAAAGGACACACGCTCACCGGCATCAAAACTCCCATTCTGGTTCAGATCCACAAAGGTCTCGGAGCTGACTTTGTCGCTGCCGAGCGTTTCCTTGCGCATGGCACGCACGGAGCCGTCGCCATTCAACTGGGTAATCACCTGCTCCCGGCTGCCATCGGCATTCACCGTCGTGGCATCAACCGTCTTCAGGTCAATATCGCCATCCCCGTCCTGGTCCAGCTCCGTTGTCTTCGTCAGTGCATCATCCGACGTGACAGTGATGGAGGACGATTTGAGCGAGCCATCGCCGTTTCGAATCTCCAGCCGCGAGGTGCTGCCGCCTTGCGGCGTCACCGTGATATCCAGGATCTCCCGCTGGTCGATCTGCCCATTGCCATCAAGATCCCGGCTGATGACCTTCGAGCGGTCATCGCTCCCCACCTCCTCGGTCACCTTGGCACGCAGGGAGCCATCCTGATTGGTCACCGCAACCGTTTCCGTGCGGCTGTCATCTGCGTGGACTGCAATCCCTTGCGTTTCCACCGTATCGGCCTGGCCGTCGCCATCCGCGTCAATTCCGTCAACGCGCACAGACCCATCACTGGAGACCGTTTCGCTGCGGCTTTTGATCACCGTGCCGTTCTCGGCCAGATCGCTGATCTCAATCGTCAGGCTGCCATCGGCCTGTTCCGTCCTGACTTCGCGCTGGTTGAACCAGCCGCCGCCCATCGTGTCGCGCTCGATCGTTTCCGTCAGGCCGTCCGCACTCACCGTGGTCACGGTACGGGACTTGAGCACAGCCGTTGCCGCATCGCTGCCCGCAAGGGTCTCTTCCGTTTCCGTTTCGCTGTTATCAGCGTTTTGCACCGTCACGATGGTCTGGATGCGGTCCGTCACCCCATCGCCGTCATCGTCATACCGGTTGGTGATCGATGATCCGTCGGCGCTCGTCGCAGACTGGATCTCATAGGCCTTGCTGCCATCGGCCGCATATGCGGTGGAGACAAGCGTGCGCGTGCCAGTGCCATCGACACTCTCGACCTGCTCAACCCGGTGACCCTGCGCTTCGGAGGCCAGCAGCATGTCACCGACCGTGCCCGTCGTACCGTCGCTCCTCGTAAACGTCGTCTTGCCGGTGATCACAGAGCCGTCGGCAAGCTCGATATTGGTGGCATCCGCCGTCAGGTCGATCGCCGTAATGCCAAGCTCGACCAGCGTTTTTGCCACCGTCGAGCCATCCGCCAGCGTCACCAGAACCTTGAACTTGCCGAACTCCGCATCGCCCGCATCCAGAACGCCGTCGGAATTGCTGTCGAACACGGACGCAAGTGCTTCCAGATCGCTCGTTGCCGTTGGGTCCCATTCGGTAAAGACAAACTGACGTTTTTCCGTAATCCCGTCGCGTCCATCAGGGTCATAAAAAAGGACGCCTTCTCCAGCGTCCGCCCACGCCGTCCGGCGCAAGAACCCGTCCCCACCCGTGTCCAGGAAGATGGTGGAGCGGTCCAACTTGGTGACGTTGATGCCGTTGTCGTCGAGGTCCAGGATGACGGGTTTGATGTTGTGGACCCGGAAGCCTGCCGCGATATAGGTGTGCAGACCTTCAACGGTGAAGTTATAGACGGTATGAACGCCATCGACTTCGGCAATACGCGCGATGGTGTGATGCGTGCCATCTGCGCGGACGATCTGGTCACCGACACTCAGCTTGCCGATCGGTTGATAGCTGCCGTCCGGCAAAAGGAACGGGTGTTCCGGTGTCGTCAGAACGCCGTCAACATCCAGCACCTTGCGTTTGCCATGGATGAAGAGATCCGTGACTTCCCGAGGCTCCAGCGCGCCAAAACCGTCAAACGCCATCACCTGGTCTTCAAGCTGGACTTGCTCAATCGGTTTTTCACGACCATCAGCCAAGAGGATCAAGGTCCCGGCGGCAAAACAGCTCATATTGTCGGAGAAACTCTCACCCGCACCGCTACCGCTATAACCATGGCCGCCACCGCCGTTGTAGCTATCAGAGTAGCTACCCTGGTAACCTCCCCCGCCGTTATTGGAAGACCCGCTCGGGTTACTGTTCCCGCCGCTGTAGTTATCATTGCCCCGGTTGCCACCATCACCGCGGTCGTTGGCACTTGGCTTCGAACGGGGAATAGCCGGTGAATCGCTCTGACGGTAAGCACCAGTTAGTTCAGGTGTAGGCAAATGGGCAGAGGCAGGGATGTCAATCGCATGCCAGCCAGTAGGATTAGAGCTGGCTTGAGCGGTACCGGTGTTTCGATTGGCTCCGGAGGCGGCGCTCGTGCCACCAGCGTCAGGATTGCCATAGGAACTGCCACCGTCGCCTCTACCCGCGTAGTGCGCCCTTGGCAGATCAACGACAGTCTCGGGGCCGTTTAGATCGTAGCCTTCGACGACCGCCTTCGCGAGCGCGTTTTCGGAAAGTCCCTGTAACCAACCTTTTTCGATCTGGTTGGCTATGCGTTCAGCTTCTTCACGTGACATGTTTTCATATCCGCGAGGAACTCTCAGAACATTCCTATCACCGGAGGGAGCACCTATAGGGGTACGGAGCAGTACCTCAATACTGTCCGCTCGCGCTCCGGTGAGCGCACCCCACGTATTACTGAAATCCCATTGGCTCATCCATCCCGCAGAGTAAACGGGTGGGATTTCAGGCTTTGTTACAGTCGGATATTCGGGATAACCTGCGTATTTGTCCGCAAGTGATGCATAGAATTCCCAACCGCCTTGTTCGCCAAGCACATCTAAAGCATTGGTTTCATAACCTTGGATCACCGAACCAATTTGCTCAGTTGAGCGCATTGATGAGACGGAACCCGAAGGCAATGTGGGCAAAGCAGAAAACGGATCACTAACAACCGTGTATGACGGGCCAATACTAAATCCCAGGCCTACGTTTGCCCTACCAACCGTAGCCCCATTTGTTCCCACCGAAATGCCAGGACCAAGCCCTAGCACGGCATCGAAATCCATTGCCACGCCTTCGATTTCTTCCGGCGTGTATCGAGAATTGATCCGCGAAGCCCACAAGCCAAACGTAAAGCTTGTTTTCGGAACTGGGACGCCACCATACGCAAACTGTCCCGAACCTACTGAGTAGGTTGTTCCATCATGATAAAGATAGCCAGTTGTAAATGAAAATGCACCTACTCCACCGGTGATCGACCATCCAGTTGTAGCAACTTCGCCCATAGCCTTAGCCCCCACAGACCAGTGAACTCATTTTTTTGACGAAGACGTCACCCAGAAGCGGAAAAATTAATAAAAAAAGAAAGAAAAATACCGTCTTTGGCTTCTTTTCTGAAAACGCTAAATATATATTAAATAAAGCTTCTTTATTATAAATAATAAACAAAAATAGTAATATCATATATACAGAATAATAAAGAAAATAGAGCCACCATTCACAGTTATACATCTCCATTAAACTTCCCGTTATTCTAAATAATAAATAAAGTGACCAATCCAAGAGAATTTCATGAATTGGTCGAGTTAACTTGTCATTCTCTCGAAGACTAACTGTGCCTTGTCTTCTGAAAACGGGATATCGCGAAAGATCGTGTTTCGATGTGCTTCCCGCGCCAGAAACACCCCGGCGCGATAGTCGCTCTCCGATCCGTTCGCGAGACGAACCGTCATGTTTGATCCTGGTGCTGAAGACAAAGCCCTGTGCTCAGTCGCGCCGCCACCAGACGGCATCTGCTTGCTCGGCAGCACATCCGGCACCCGAAGCTCCCCTTCAGATGCACCCGACTTGTCATCGGATTTGAAACGTCCGTTCCGCAACTCACCTGCCCCATATCAGCGCACCCAGCCGCGCTTTGAATGACCGGCCAAAAGACCGGCCCATTCACCCTGATCAACCGGACGCCTCTTTCCGGTTGCAGCGCCCATGATTAACGCCTTAGTGACTTTTGACAAGCACGTAAAAACACTCTTGAGTTGAAATGACACACTGACGCAGCGGCAATATTTGTAGCGTAAATGCTATTTGAAACCGATTGGCTTCATGCCGCTAGGCGGAGGTCTGAATTGGCCGCCGCCGCCGTCAGGTCGATCGCCGTAATGCCAAGCTCGGCCAGCGTCTTGGCCACCGTCGAGCCATCCGCCAGCGTCACCAGAACCTTGAACTTGCCGAACTCCGCATCGCCCGCATCCAGAACGCCGTCGGAATTGCTGTCGAACACAGAGGCCAGCGCTTCCAGATCGCTCGTTGCCGTCGGGTCCCATTCGGTAAAGACAAACTGACGTTTTTCCGTAATCCCGTCACGTCCGTCCGGATCATAAAAAAGGACGCCGTCTCCAGCGTCCGCCCACGCCGTCCGGCGCAAGAACCCGTCCCCACCCGTGTCGAGGAATATGGTGGAGCGGTCCAAGGCCGTGACATCCAAACCATCGCCGTCAAGATCAAGCAGCACAGGCTTGCCGCCAGATCCGCCATTGCCGCCGGAATTGCCGTCGCTGTCGTTGTTCTTCGCCTTGTTGCCAGTTTCAAATTGCCCTTCATTTTCCGCACGACGGAATTCCCGGGCACTTACCTCACCGTCATTGTCATAATCCCCACGACCAATCCCACGATCAGCAGGATTACTTGACCGGCTCGAATCTGCACGCGAGCCCTCACTATCGCGACCAGAATTGCGGTCGTTCTGGTCATTAATCTGCTTTGCAACTTCACGGCCTTGATCGCGGCCATGTTTGATGGAAGCTTCGAAACGCGAGAACTCTTTCGCGCTCCAATGCGCAGTGGTCCAGGCTGCAGCAGCCTTGTCGCTGAGACCCTCCGTACTCTTTGCCTTGTATTCACTCCAAGAGGCTGCATTGACCTGGCGATTGCTTGCCCCTTCTGCCGCCGCGCCAAATGCAACCGCTTCCGCGCGGCCCTGAGGCATTGAATCGTAGGAACTGTTTTGCGAGAGCCTGTAGGCAGTTACCGCATATCCGTTGACCGGAACGATACCTTCAAGATCAGTGATGGCGTATGCATTTCCGGTTCCGTAATCCTCCTTTTGGAACTCAAAACCCGCGCCATCGTTCCAGGAATCGTTGTGAACACGGACACCGCCGGCGACATAGGTATGGAAATCCTCAACCTCGAAATTGTAGGTCTTCCAGCCTTGCTTAAAGACCGGCTTCAGCGCGAGATTGCCATTCTCCGGATAGGCGTATCCTTCCGCCTGCTCGAACATGTCGGCCGTTGCTGCGCAATAAACAATACGCTCGGATGTAACCTCTGCCTCAGACCCGTCAGCCAGAACAACCCTGCCCTTGCCGCCCGAAACAAGGCTCTCAATCTCCCGGAAACCACCATGAGTCGCCAAAAACTGGTGAGAAGGCGTGGTGACAAGTTCGCGCTCCGCGCCATCCTCAACCCACGTCAGCCGGAGCCATTCCTCCGTAATGTTCGTAAAAGTCCGCACGACCTTTTTGGGAACCAAGAAACCACGGCCAAAATCTGCAAAAGGATCAAAAGAAAGGACAACGTCGCCAATACAGATTTTGCGTATCGGCTTAATCTCGTCATCAATTGTTAGGATGCTTGTAGATCCGGAAAAGCATTTATCCGGAAGCGCAGAGATATAGCTATTGGCGCTTCCAATCAAAACGTCCTTGTGACTACCAACTACAAAACCCCCTTTGGCGGACATCAAGTTCAACATTGCGCCTGTGGGAATATTGTCGAACGGTCCGAACCCATCAAACCAATCAATCCAAGAACCGCCGTGTGCAGCTACCGCTTTGGCGAATGAATAGCAATGATTGTCAAACTCCCAACTATACGGACCCAATGTTCCGTCGGCATCCCTCAAAGCGCGAGTTGCAAACTCTAGTGCCCGTTGATAACCGCCCTCGTCCAATGGAAGGATAGTACCGGTAGCTGGTGTCCCTTTTCCCGCAACTTCATTCAGCCGAGACACCATGTTTTGGAAGCTCGTACCGTCGATTTTTCCATCGACTATTCTTAAGTCTGAAACACCATGTGATTGCACTTTTCCTATCGGATTGTCTTTCTCATCCCGACCATATCTTCCAAACTCAAAATACCTAGTATTGCCAGTTGAACCTTGAACGATCACAACACCGGCGTGACCGAGACCACCTACCGCAGGGCCTGACGGCGTAGCAATTGGATAGTTAGTCCAAACGATTGGAATAGCATAGTCAGTCATTTTACTTCCCAAGTAGAGGAATTAATAATATTACCTGGCCAATTTCGATCTAGATAAACTCTTTCACCATCGATAATCCAATAATCTTCACTTCCGTAACCTTGATAATTTCTGCAATTAAGTTCTTTTCTTGAGTCTTTGGCGCATAATTTAATTCTGAAAGATAGATTCCCTGTATCCAAATTTTCTCTTTGAACTAAACAGCAATTATTTGAACTATTGGATCTGACGGAAAGTCTTATCAATCCATCGTCGAAATATCTTTGTTCACAGAACTTCTCTTCAAGTTTAACTTCGTCACAACTTTGAGCGGCGAGATGAACTGGCGAATGTTGATCTATCAACGCAGGAATCAAATAAAATAGAGACACAAAAAACAAGACAACGCCAACCAGGAAAGTGAATTTTAGCCATTTTCTTAGTTCTACTTTCAATCGTTGCTCCTATGCTCGTCCCTTCAGCGTCTGATTTAGCTGATACTCGAAAATTGCTCGACTTTGAGTTCTTTCTAAAAAGAACTAAATCATGACAAGTAATTCCCCCCAACAGTCACCATCCCACATCGCCGGAAGAACCTGTCAGCCTCTTCCGCGTTGTCACCGTTCGTCACATGCACCATAAAATGCGCACAGCCTCGCTCCTTGGCCCAGTGGCGCACTGCCTGCACCAATCGAAGTGCCACTTTCCCACCAAGCATCGTGCCGGTAAGCCTCCGGGAAATGTTCAGCGTCTGCACCGTCGCAATTAAAGCGCCGGTGCCTAAGAAGTATTCGCCAGCATGCACCGAGGCAAAGCCGTGTAGGCCGTCTTCCGAAAGCAGCTCATCATCGCTTGGGACGGCGTAGATCAAGCCAAACCGGCCCGGTTCTGCTATGGCCTTCTCGAAGACCGCCCGTGCCTTGTCTTCTGAAAACGGAATGTCGCGAAAGATCGTGTTTCGATGCGCTTCCTGCGCCAGAAACACTCCGGCACGACAATCGCTCTCAGACCCATTGGCAAGCCGCACGGTCATGTTTGATTTTGGACGCGGGGACACGGGCGCTTGCCCGGATTAAACTCCACCGACTTGCCCAGGGTCATCCGGCGGCAAAGCCTCTTCTGGTAGCTGAGATACCACCTCAGACACGCACGAATGATCGCCGGAGCTCAAATGCCCATTCTGCAATTCACCTGCCCCATTTCAGCACCTCAAACAGCGCTGTGTTTGGCCAATCAAAAAACCGCCCATTCACCCTGAACGACCGGACGCTTCTCTCCGGTTGCAGCGCCCATGATTAACGCCTTAGTGATTTTTGACAAGCACGTAAAAACTCTTTTGAGTTGAAACGTATGACTAGCCACTTTCTGATTTAGCGTTTTTGATGTAACGCGCAGTATTTACATAGACTGCATAGTAGAATGGAGAGTAAAACCAAAAAGCGAGCGAGCTTGATACCAAATAGGAAAAATAATTAGAAAAATCTCCCAATAAAAATAGAGCAAAAATACCTTTTGAATTTAATTCATCAATTTTCAATTCTAATGGATAGAAAATTTTCAATAAGTAAAGCAAAAATATCGGCATCAAAAAGAAAATAACGCTAACCCACAACTGAGCTATCAATCTGTTTTTGTTAAAAACTTTTTTTGGTAAGTCTAAAAAGTTGAAATTCCGCTTATTAAAACAAATGCATGACATGAAAACGCAAATAGCTGCGTAAAATACAATAAATGCTGAAATTAGTGTCAAATTTAGTAATTCAGAGATAAGGTTTACTAAAATTGCAAATAAGATAATCAAAAAATATGCATATGACCAAAAAAATCCATAAAATGTCATAAACTTGGAGAGGTTAATTCTGTAGGCGACTAGAAAAATTGCAATAAAATTCACCGGTCCAAACGCTATCAAAGGATTACCTATGTAAAGCATCGATGCCAATACTAGAAAAATAAACACTGTTGCAATAACAAAAAAAATCTAATTTAAACCCATCTAATATTTTTTTGAAGGAAACCGTATACATTTTTATTGAGCTTTTCTCACAGTACCACCCATGCTTATTTCATGCTGCTTTATATTGGTGCCCCGCAGGCGCGTAATTTATACCAAAGCACCAATCTTTGTCCGATCGATTGCAATTCGGATTGATGCATTTGTTTTTGCGAGCGCAATCGAGATCTCGGGATTACATAAGGCTGCACTAACTATTGTTAGGCATTTGACTTGCTCCCCTAGCCGGGAGCTTAGAGACTTCCGCAAATGAATCCGAACTGTCACCATAGCTGGATTGCCCTTTCCACAACTCACATGCCCTATGTCAGCGCATCCAAAAGCAACCTTTTTACCTATCAAAGAGACCGGCTTATCCAACCCGATCGACCAGACGTCTCTCACAGGTTACAGCGCGAATGATTAACGCCTTGGCAACTTTTGACAAGCGCCCGATCGCACTTTTGAGTTGAAATGCCACACTGACGCGAGGGCACGAGTCTACATTCAAACGACCCTAGTTTATGAGACCTGGAGCGCTACTAATTCGTGGCAACACTTGTAAGAAAATCGTCGGTCCACAGCACCAGCCCACTGTTCACCGCCGGCTTCTGAAAAAGTCGTTGAGACTTCCCGGGCAGAGGTCGCGCGGTCTCAATGACCGAGGTTGGCTTCCTGGAGCGTTGTCCGTTGTCCATGAGAATACCGGATTGCGGTATGATCCTTATCCTCGCAATTGCCGGTTCCTTTGAAACGCTTTCCAACATCCGTCAGTAAGTCGCCCTTCCGCCGGATAGATCGAACACAGCGCCGGTGGCGAAGCTGTTTTCGCGGTCGCAGAGCCAGGCGATCATGTCGGCGGCTTCCTTGACTTCCAGAAACCGGTTCCTCGGGATCTTGGAGAGCATGTAGTCGATATGCTCTTTGCTCATCTGATCGAAAATGCGCGTGCGAGCGGCAGCCGGGGTGACGGCGTTGACGGCGATGTCGAAAGACGCGCATTCCTTGCCTGCGCTCTTGGCAAGAGCCATCACCGCAGCTTTAGATGCGCTGTAGGCGGACGCGTTGGGATTGCCTTCCTTGCCGGCAACCGAGGCGATCAGGGCAATGCGCCCATAGTTGCGTTGCTTCATTCCCGGAAGAGCGGCCTTCAACATGTGGAATGAGCCGGTGGTGTTGACGTCAAAAATCTGGCGCCAGTCTTCCAGCGGGTAGTCTTCGATCACCGCATTCGGGCCCGCGATCCCTGCCGAGTTCACCAGAATTGAGGGCTCGCCGACCTTGGATACGGTCTCGTCCATCGCCGTTGTGACCGAGGCCCAATTGGAGATGTCGGCGCAGATCGGAACAGCGCCGATCTCTGACGCTGCGGCATTCACTACAGTTTCATCGATGTCCCACAATGCGATTTCAACGCCCTTTTCCCGCAAGCGCTTGGCACATGCCAGACCTATGCCCTGGGCGCCGCCCGTAACAATCGCAATTTCTCGCATGATGATCTCCTGAACGCAGCACCCGTGCCGCCATGATCCGGTCGCTTGGCCTTATGGCGAGACTATCCTCATGACAGCGCCGAGACCACTGATGATGTGCTGGTCACACTGGCGACGTTCTGCATGGCAAAGTTGATTGAAGCCCGATGCCAGTCCGCATTCATGGTGGAACAGGCGTCTTCCGGCACAATGACCTGAAACCCCTTGTCTGCCGCGGTGCGGGCCGTGTGTTCCACGCTCATATTGGTCCAGGATCCTGTGTTGATAATCGTGTCGATGCCGGCGTGGTGAAGATAGCTTTCAAGACGCGACGTCTCCCAACCGCTCATGGACATCTTCTCACATACGAGGTCTCCCGGTCGCGGTTCCAGACCCGGGACCGGTGCAACGCCCCATGTTCCCCGCACAAGGGCATTTTCTCCCTTCAACCCCTGAAAGAGCGGCGCATGTTGGGATAAAAGCGGGTGGCCAGGCTCACAGACCATCCAAATGTGAATGACGGGCATGCCCTTTCGGCGTGCGGCCTCCGCAAGCGCAATCGCGTTGGCAACGACATTCTGGTCGCGTGCATGTTGCGGTGAACCGGTTTCAGCGAAAGCACCGCCGTCCATCATGACGTCGTTTTGCAAGTCCTGAATGAGAAGCGCCGTTTTCTTCGTGTCGATTGCCGGGCACGCCGAAACCAGAAGATCGTTTCCGGCATTTGCCGTTGCCGCAACCGGTGCCCCTGGTTGGGCATTGCCGCCGCCAGCTGTTGGCGTTGCGTACATGAAGGGCTCATTGCGCGGCCTGATTTTTGTCTGGACGCTGTAGACGGATGTGCAGGCGCACATAAAGAGTGTTTGCCAGTCGTCACCGCCCCAATGGAGGTTCGCCACCATTTCGGGCACGTCCACCTTGCCGATCAGCAGCCCTTCAAACGAATAGACCCAGACGCCACCTGGCGCCGTCACCCAGACATTGCCATTGATATCAGCCTTCATGCCATCCGGAACACCGGCTTTGAGCGGGTCCTTGATGCCCGAGGCGAACACGCGGCCGTTCTTGAGCCGGCCATCCTCGCCGACATCAAACATCCGGATGTTCGCCTGGTCCGTGTCGTTGACCCACATCCACCGTTCACAGGGTGAAAAACACAGGCCATTCGGCTGCGTGAACATGTAACGGTCCGACACCAGGATCGCTTCATCGCCCGGCCGATGGTCCGCAGGCAGCATGTAAACGCCCTGAAACCCTTGCTGAAGAGGCCGCGGCACACCGAAATGTTCAAGCCGTCCATAGGTCGGGTCGGTGAAGTAGATTGTCCCGTCGGATTTGACCACAATATCGTTGGGTGAATTGAGTTCCTTGCCTTCAAAGTGAGAGGCAAGAACCTCGCGGGTGCCGTCTGTTCGAAACCGGGCAACGGAACTTGTCGCATGTTCACAAACGAGAAGGTTCAGCTCCGCGTCGTAGGTCATGCCGTTGCCCTTGTTTGAGGGCCGCAAATATTCGCTCACGCCGGTTTCCGGCGTCCATTTCCGTCTGACGTCTCCGGGCATATCGGAGAACAGGAGATACTTCTCCGCCGGGTGCCAGATCGGCCCCTCCGTGAACACAAATCCTGTCCCGATCTGATTGACCGGAGCAAATTCGTCCATCAGGTCCCGGAATTTCGGGTCAACAACAGTGTGGCCCATGGGCTCCTCCCAATTTCACCCTTTGCCGGCGCGGCTTTCAAAGCCGTTCTCACCGGCTCCAATCACATCGGAAACCATTGCCTTTCCGGCACGGTTTCCGTCATCGGTCCCGGCACACTCATCCCGAGCCGCCCGACCACCTGCTGGTTCTGAATTTTCGCGGGCTTGTCATGCACCGGCAGCAGGAAGGTGTAGTTGTTGAGGAGCTTCTTGATGGCGCCTTTTTCCTCTCGCTTCGAACCGGCATGGTTTCCGGTCACACGGGGCTCCATCCAGTTGTTGGTGTAAACGTGGTTCACGATCTGGTCGTTGAAGTCATAGATGACATCGCCGCAGATGCAGGCGAGACCTTCAGCGGTTTCAACAATGACATTCATGGACCCCTCGGTGTGTGCACCGGCGGCTTCACACCAGACACCTGGGATGATTTCTTCCGCACCCGTAATCTCCAGATCCAGAAAGCGCATTGCCTCCGGTTCGTAGATCCGTTCGACGAGGTGCAGAATGTCGGGCTTCGGATATTGCGGATACATGATGCCGGAGACGGAGAATTCCATTTCCTTCCGGTTCAGAACCACGGTGGTGTTCATCGGAAACTTGTCGTCCTTACCGGCATGGTCGATATGCAGGTGGGTGTGCAGGATGTAGCGAATGTCGCCAAGTTTCAGACCGTGTTTGGCAAGCTGGTTCTCAATCATGTTGTCGTGAAACTGAAGGCCCCGCATACCGAGGCTTTCCATGATCGCGTTGTCGCGATAGCCCGTGTCCACGAGAACCGGGTGCGTGCCGCCCAGGATCAGAAATCCATAGACAGGCACTCTGCGCACCCGGCCGCATTCGTGACCGAGCACGAGAAACGATGTCTCCAGCTCGATATCTCCGTAGTCCAGAACGTGAATGGTAAGGGCCATTTTTATTACTCCCATGGAATGAAAGACCGCCCGGCAGACACCGGCTAAAGCCGGTAAATCCGTTCGGCCGTATCGTTGAAAATTGACTGCCTTTTTGCCTTGGTCAGTCCCTTTGCCCCGTCCTGAAAGGCAGCAAAGAGATCGCCGTATGTCGTCCAGAGTTTTTCGATCGGAAAATTCGATCCGAACATGCATCTTTCAGCACCGAAGAGGCTGACGCTTTGCTTGATCATGAAGGCGATGAACTCCGGATCATTCTTGTGAATGAAGGTGCCGAATGCCGACAGTTTGGTCGCAACGTTTTCGCACTCCGCCAAGCGCCTCATGCCTTTGCGCCACAGTTTGATGCCGTTCTGGCTGGTGTCTTCCAGCATGCCCGCATGCATCAGCACGAATTGAACATCCGGACAGTTTTGCGCCAGGTTCGCAGCATCATCCATTTGCGAAGGAAACACCTGCAAATCGAAGCTCCAGCCATAGTCGGCCAGGTATGCAATGTTCTTTTGAACCAGCGGGTCGGCAGGCAGGTCCGGTCTGGCAGCAAACCGATAGAGCGGGTTTTCGTGCCAGTGCAGCTGCTGACGCAATCCGCGCATGAGTGGGTAGCGTTTCAACCTGTCCAGCTGCGGCCGGACATCCTCGACCGTGAAATCGGCATAACCCACGATGCCATGAGGCCAGCCCGAAGCATCGGCAACCGTTTGCACCCAGGCAACTTCATCTTCAAACCAGTTGGGCGCCCAATTGGCCTGCACGTATACCGACTTGGTTATCCCGGTTCCGCTCAGGTCGGTCTGAAACTCATCGACAAGATAGTCGCGTTTGATTGCTTCATATGGGCCGAAAATGCGTGGTTGTTCCGGACCCAGTAGCCACGGAAGATCCTTCTGCAACCAGATATGATGATGGGCATCGATCATGAAGACCTCGATAGGCTGAGAACATGTGAACAGAGCACCTCGATCCTGTCGCCCGGTACGAGGCTGTCGAGATAGGGCAGACTGGCCGACAATGCTTCTGTTCGCGGTTCGTATTGCGGGTCTGCGGCAAGGGGTGTCAGCCAATCCAGGCGCCAACACAGGCGCGACAGCTTTCGGACCGCTTCAACAAGCGTTGCAGGGTCTCCGCGTTCCAGACCATCTGACAGGATCAACACGGCAGCACCTCTTGCCTGACCGGCAAATCGTGGAACTGAAAGAAACGCCTGAAGCGCGTCTCCTATGCGCGTACCGCCATCGAAATCTGCAACGCTGGCGCCGACCGTTTGAAGAGCCTGATCGGCATTTCTGATACGCAGGGACTGCGAGATGCGCGTCAGCCGGGTCCCGAATGTGAATGTTTCCACGCGATCAGCGGCTTGGGTCAGCGCGTGCGCAAACCGCATTGTCGCTTCGCTCTGGTCCGTCATAGACCCGGAGACATCCACCAGAAGCAGAATACGGCGCTGTCGTGTTTTCCTGCGGGTCACCGGCAGGTCGAGGACCTCGCCATCCCGGCGCAACGCCTGTCTCAATGCCTTGCGCATATCGATGCGGTCGCCACGCTGCGAAAAACTCCGCCTATAGGATACGCGCCGTGGCAGATCCCTTTCCGCACGCCGCGCGAGATGTCTCAGCGCATCACCCGCGTCTGCCGGTACGAATTGCCGGCAGCTCAGGAGCTCTGCGGAGGTCGCAAGGTCGCCGGCTTCGTCTTCCTCCGCCCCCTCTTCAACATCTACCTGAGCTCCGGTCGGCTCAAAGGCTTCGAGATCGTCCTCCTCGTCCTCATCTTCAATTGAGGTGGCAAGACCCTGACCGAGGAAATAGGCCCGGAACAAAGCATCGAACTCAACATGGCGCTCTCTGGGCACGGACAGCATGGCAATTGCCGCATTTCTGATATCGCGCATGTCTCGCGGCCCCAGCAGGCCCACGGCTTCAACGAAACCCATCGTCTGATCCGGTGCGACAGGAAATCCGTGCGCCCGAAGGATCGCTGGAAACTCGACAAATGGCCTGGTCGCGGTGGGAAGCGTCATGCGGCCTCCTGCGGCATGAAGCTGTCCAAACGCTCTTCCAGGAAAGCCAGGTCGTCATGGTCCTTGAGCGCGACGCCGATCGCACGCCGGAACGCCTCCGGCCATGTCGCCCCCTGATCATGAAGCAGAGTTGCAGCCTCGGCCCATTCCACGGTTTCAGCAACGCCGGGCGGTTTGGCAAGCGGCTCTGTCCTGAGTTTGGCCACCGCTGCTGAAACGGCGGCAGCAGTTGCTTCGGCGACTGAGCTGGCCCGTGCCATCACGATCCGCGACTCCAGATGAATATCCGGATAGTCGATCCAGTGATAAACGCAGCGCCGCCGAAGCGCTTCATGCAGATCCCGCGTCCGATTGGATGTCAGAACCACCACGGGAGGGCGCTGTGCCCTCACCGTACCTGTTTCCGGAATGGAGATGGCAAAGTCGGACAGGAATTCCAGAAGAAAAGCTTCGAATTCCTGGTCAGACCGATCGATCTCGTCGATCAGAAGAACACAATCATCCGGGGAGCGAAGCGCTTCCAGCATGGGTCGCTGCAACAGGAACTGATCGTCATAGATGTTGATATAATCATCGCCCGCCTGGCGAATGGCGAGCATCTGGCGTGTGTAATTCCATTCGTAAAGAGCAGATGCTGCGTCAATGCCTTCAAAACACTGCAGACGCACTACGCGGCGGCTCAGCACCGAGGCAATGGCCTTGGCGGCTTCCGTCTTGCCGACACCAGGCGCTCCTTCCAGCAGCAAGGGTTTGCCAAGGGCCAAAGCCAGGTAAGCCGCCGTCGACAGGTCGTCGCCCGCAATATACTGGGCGGCATTCAGCGCGTCTCTCAGGCGGTCTGGACCGTCAATTCCGACGATGGACGGCTTCACGGGCATGGATCAACGCACTCCCTGCGGCCGGGCACCACCGTTGGCGATCAATCCGCGCAGAACCTTTTCCGGCGTGATCGGCAACGTGTCGCAACGAACGCCAACAGCGTTATAGACGGCGTTGGCAATGGCAGGCAGTACCGGATTGGCACACATTTCACCGGGGCCCTTGCCGCCAAAAGGAGCGTCTTCTGCGGGTCGTTCCAGGACAGCAATGTTGTGATCGACCACTTCACCCGGGCCGGGCATCAAATAGGCATTGAAGTCTCCGGGAGCGTGGCGGCGATCAGGATAGTAGGGTTCCGTCGTTTCATAGAGTGCGTGGGAAACACCCATCCACGCCCCACCGATCAGTTGCTGTTCGACAAGTCTCGGATTGAGCGCGCGGCCAACTTCATAGGCCGAGTTTATTTCCCTGACGGTTACCTCGCCGGTTTCGTCATCCACTTCCAGATCAACAACCAATGCGGCATGGGCAAAACACGACACCGGCGTCATTTCACCTGTATCGGGGTCAACATCTGAGGGCGGGATCAGAAAAATTCCCCTGCCCGACAAGGTCCGCCCTTGCTTGAATTGCGCCGCAATTGCGGTATCGGCTACCGTGATGGTTCGACTGGGAGCCCCTTTGACGTGAATGTTTCCCTGACCATCGGTGTCCAGGTCCGAAGCGTTGACTTCCAGCTCTTCAGCGGCAGCTTCCAGCAACGCCTTTCGAGCTTCCGTTGCCGCCCGGATCACGGCATTGCCGACCCGGTGCGTGCCACGGGATGCGAAGGAACCCATGCAGTGCGGACCCGTGTCGCTGTCGGCGGTGTCGACATAGACGTCCGACACCGGAACCCCGAGCGTTTCTGCCGCGATCTGTCGCGTAACCGACTTCATGCCCTGTCCGAGGTCGATCGAGGACAAGGACACCATGAACTTTCCGTCCGGTGTTGAATGGACCAGTGCCTGGCTCGGATCGCCACCCAGGTTCATGCCAATCGGGTAATTGATGCAGGCAAAGCCACGACCCTTGTGAACAGTCATGATCAGCGTCTCCTTGAACCGGACAAGAACCTGGAAACGCCAGGCCGATTGACACCGCGTGAAAATGGTTTCTCCGGTTTGTAGGGCTGTGGTGCCGGTGGTTGCGGCGCTGCCGGGGGTTGCGCAGCAGGAGGCTCAGTAGCTGCCTGCGCTGCAGGAGGGGGTGGCGTCGCTTGCTGATATTGCGGACTGCCTGGAGGTGCCACGGGGCCAGGCCGGCTTGCCGGCGGTGGAGCTGCCGCAGGCGGAGGAGGACGATCCTGCGTCATGGCAGCATCAGGTATGCTTGTCGGTGTGGAAGCCGGTCCCCGGTAACCTGTGCGAGCCGGATCGATGACCATGTCTTCGTCCTGAGGAGCAGCAGCAACGATTGGAATACCTTGTGTCCCGGCACGAACATGCCCCTTGCTGGCAGCGCCTTCTCCAGGGGCCGTCGGGACTGGTGCGCGCCTCCGCTCTCCTATTCGTCCCGCACTGTCGGTAACTGTTTCCGGGATCTCCGCCCTTGAGCCCCCACCGCCCAAGAGAGAAGACTGCCGTGTGGCATCTGCCCCGATGCTCCATCCGGACTTTTGCGCCGCGACCTGACAGCACTCTATCAGGGCCGTGTTTTTTGCCAGTCTGCGATGCGGCTTCATATCGCCGTCGCGATAGGCATTGAGGATCCGCAATTCGATCGGGTTCAAGCCGACGGTTTCCGCGACCTTGTCCATGTGACACTCGATCGCAAAATCGACACCCGTGATGCCGAAGCCGCGCATTGCGGTCGCGGGCGTGCGGTTGGTGAAGACGCAAAAGACGTTCGAGGCCACATTGGGGATGGTGTAAGGCCCCGGCAAATGCGCCGAGCACTTGATGATCGCGTAGGAAGACAGCCGGGTGTAAGCGCCGGCATCGAAGAAACCGGTGAAGGCTCGAGCCAGAATGCGGCCATCTCTTGCAACGCCATCCTTGATCCGCCAGCGCTCCGCGCCGCGCGGGGCTCCGACCTGCATTTCCTCGGTGCGGTCCCACATGAACTTCACAGGCCGTCCGGTCAATACAGCACCAAGGACAGACAGTGGTTCCACAATGCTGTCGACCTTGCCGCCAAAACCACCACCCACTGTTCCGCCGATGAAGTGAAGCCGCGACGAGGCCATATTCAGCAGCTTTGCAGTGGTCCCAAGTGAGAAGAACAGCGCTTGCGTGGAGGTATAACAGACGTATCTGTCATTGGTTTCGGGCGCTGCAATTGCACCGCAGGTCTCGATCGGAGCCTGTTCGATCGGCGACATCTGATATTCGCCCTCGACGATATGATCCGCCTCCGCAAAGCCCTTTTCAACGTCTCCGAACCTGAGCTTCTGATGATCGTAGAGGTCGTGGTAGTCGAACGTGTTGTTCGGATAGATCTCGTTCACAACCGGAGCGTCGGGTGAAAGCGCCTCTTCCGGATCCAGAACATGCGGAAGAACCTCATAGTCCACCTTGACCGCAGCGCAGGCGTCGCGGGCCTGACGGTCGGTTTCGGCAATGATGGCCGCGACAGGTTCGCCGATATAGGCAACCTTGGTATCCTGTATGAGTTTCTCTTCGTCTTTGCCAAAATTGATCAACGACAGCAAGGTGTTGAGATTGTTCGGAACATCGCGGGCGAGAACCACCTTGATGACGCCGGGCATGCGTTCCGCCGTGCCGGTATCGATAGACCTGATCCGGGCATGATGGTGGGGAGACCGCACACACCGCATGTGCAAGAGGCCATCAAAAAGGTGGTCGTCATAGTAGGGCGAGCGGCCCGTTACGTGACCCAGGATATCCTGTCTGCGTGTCGGCTTGCCGATCTCCTGCAGATTGTCGTCACGTTCATCGTTGAAAAGGTCTTTGCGAAACTCCACGGAAGACATCAACCGGTCCTCCGTGTCGGTTGACCGCTCGCGGCCATGATTGCATCGATTATGGGTTCATAACCGGTACATCTGCAGATGTTGCCCGAAATGGCTTCGATAACTTCTTCGCGGCTCGGCCTTGGGGTCCGGTCAAGCAAGGCCTTGGCAGCCATCAGCATTCCAGGCGTGCAATAGCCGCACTGTGCCGCGAAATTTTCCATGAAGGCTTCCTGGAGCGCATGGAGCTGAGGGCCGGTCGCCAGGCCATTTGTGGTTTCCACCGCGCGGCCTTCAACGGTTTCGGCCAGCGTCAGACAGCTCAAATGCGGCTCACCATCGATCAGCACGGTGCAAGACCCGCAGGTGCCCTGGCCGCAGCCGTATTTCGGCGACAAGTCGCCAACACCGCGCCTTAGAACATCAAGAAGGTTCTGCGCGTCATCGACAAAAACCGCTGACGGGGAGCCATTGAGTGAAAACTGTACGGGTGTCTTGGACATCAGCGTGTTCCCTGCCCGAGAAGAAGACGTTTGAGATGCACGGGCGCGACCTCCATGCGGTACCAACCGGAGGCCAAACTGTCGTCTGGCGGGTTCAGGTCGTTGGCAACGCTTTGAAGGGCGCGATCTATGCCATTTTGATCGAGACTGGCGCCCTCGAGCGCGGCCTCCACAGTCGGCGCTCGAACCGGCGTAGGAGCCATCGCGCCAAATGCGATGCGTGCGCCGGAAATGCGGCCTGCACGTCTCGGCAACCAGGCAGCGATGCTGAGCACTGACGCCCCTCGCGGTTTGACACGGGTGACTTTCAGAAACCGGAAATCATCGCCGGAAGGACGCACAGCTGAAACAGATTCAATCAGACGTGTTTCCGTGTCGCGCGTTGCGAGCAGACGCTCCAACTCCATTTCGCTGCCATCCGACATGCGCAGTTTTGCGTCCAATGCCAGCAACGCAACCGCAAGATCTCCATAAGGATGCGGGGCATAGACATTGCCGCCGACTGTCGCCATGTTCCGGATCGCCGGCCCGCCAACGGCACGGGCCACAGCGTGCAAAAAAGCGACATCGGTGGATCTTAGTATTGTCGCCATGGTCGCGCATGCTCCGAGCCGGACACGTTCCCCCTCCAGCGACACGCCTGCAAGGCATTGGGGCTGCCGTAGCCGCACGATGTGCGAAACGTCCTGATCGCCGTAGTTCACACCGCGCATGAGCAAGGTACCTCCGCCAAGGAACGCAGTTCCCTGGCCTCCGTTTGCTGCTGCTTCCTGGAGCGTTTCGACTGTTGTAATCGTCACCATTTGTTACGCCTCCAGTCCCATAAAGTCCGATACGGCTTTGAAGCCGGCCACATAGATTTCATCGCCAACGAGAGCTGCCAGCTCCTTGTCGCGACCCGCCGGGGTATCGAACCGGCTTTGCCACTCCCAAAGCGTGGTGTCGTCGTCCGTGACCGGTGACAGACGGACATGGGCGACATAGTTGAAAAGCGGGATGGGCGTATCCAGAAGGCAGTAAGAGAAGGTCTGTTCCAGATCAGAGAGCGTCAGAAGCTGCTCCCTGAGTTCTGAACCGTCCTTCAACTTGAAACGACGGACAGCCCCAACCCTGTCGGAGCTCCCGCCGCGCTCGATCTGGCTGGACGCCACTGCCGGATGCCAGCGGTCGTGGCCGTTGAAGTCGCGCAGGATATCCCACACGGCTTCGATCGGTGCCTTCACTATTGTGCTGCGAACAACATTGACCACAAGGCTAACTTTCTGTTTTCACTTGAATTTCATGTCGGCTGGATCAAAAGTCGTGACCTGCACGTACATCAGCCCATCGCGCGTGACATATGCATCCGCCCCCTTGTAGGGCTCAGCCAGATAGTCTGCCTCGACACGCCAGGAGACATTCACTGTGTCGCCAATGGTTTTGACCTTTTCCGCGATGAAGGTCGCGCCCTTAAAGCCACCTTCTTCTCGAGATTTGCAGAACCCGGCAAAAACGTCTCCGATGTTGCGCCGTCCTTCAATCCAGACACCATTTGGAAGAATGAACAGAACCTCTTCGGGATATTGCGCCATCAACCGGTTCCAGTCGCAGGCGTTCAGTGCATCGATATGTTCAAAGGTCACACGTTCCGCGTTGGGCTGAATTTCGAGTGGCGGCAGGTCTTGTGCTAATGCGCTGGACGTTCCGAAGATCATCCCAAGTGCGCAAAACGTTTTCTGGAAACTCATCGTCTTTCCTCACATTTTGACGATCAAATCGGCAACTCAGGCTCCGAAATGTCTCTTCAAGGCTTCGAAACCGCCCTGAAAGACGTTGGTGCCGATACCGGTGACCAACTCGTCTTCCACGTCCGGTTCGCAGGAAAACTCCGCCGACCATTCAATGAATGTCCGGTCGCCCTCCGTGACCGGCGTCAGGCGCAAGGTCGCGATGTAGTCGCTCAACGGCATGGGCCCCTCGAGCATCGAATAACTGTAGAAAAGGTCGTAGTCGGAGAGACCGAGCAGCTGTTCGCGAATGTTGTCGCCGTTCTGAAGATTGAAGTTCCTGATGCAACCGATCTTGTCGGCCGGCAGCGCTTCTTCAATGCGGCTTTCGCGTATCCGCGGATGCCATTTCGGCAATCCGTTGAAGTCCCGGATACGTTCCCAGACCTTGGCCGCCGGGGCATCAATCACGGATGAGGTGTAAACCCGTGCCATTTATTTGCCCTCCTTGGAGGTGCTCTGGCCCTTGGGTTTGTCATCAGCCTTCAGCCGCTTCATTTCATTGGCGGCTCGGGTCATATCGTTGGCGGTTCTCATCACATCCGATTTGGCGAGATTGGACCCATCGATCCCGATGTCGCTGAGCAGACTGTCCACCATCGGCGCTTGCACCCGATACCGGAGAGCTGAGTTGATGACCTCGTCTGTGGGACTTCCACCTCCGCCACCACCACCGCCGGTGACGGTGCCTGCTCCATTTCCATCCGCCCATCCAAGGCCGGATGTTCCGCTCCCGCCCAGCTGCATGATCTTGATGTCATTGATTTTCTCAAGCGGCTTCACGGATGCTGAGACAATTCCTTCCACATGCTCCAACATCTTGCGCTTGAAGAGCGAGTGTCGCGCTGCATCGGTGAGAACGTTTTCGGCCTCGTTGATGAGTTTTTGGGCCTCGGCCTCCACAGCCTTGCGAACCCGTTCTGCATCGGCAGCAATACGCTTTTCTTCTGCTTCCTTTTCCGCAAGAACCACATCGACCGACTTGCGACGTGTCGCGACTTCGGTTTCCTGCGCAGTCTTGACCTTTTCTGCAGCTTCGGTTGCCCGAGCCTTGGCGGCCTCGGCCTCTACAGCGGCTGCGCTTTCATCAAGCGATTTCTTGTAGAGCTCGATGGCCTTGTCCATCTGGGCACTTTCGACGGCCTTCTCACGCGCGATCTCAAGGCGTCTGCGCTCTGTCTGATGACCGATCCTGGCATCATCGAGACCACGCTCGGATGCGATCTGAGCCCGCTCGATTTCTTCCTGACTGGAGATTTCGGCTTCGCGCAATGCCTGAACGCGCGAGATCTCAAGCTGCTCGAGCACTTTCTTGCGTTCCAGCTTCTTCGCGTCGAGTTCCTGCTCGGCAAGAATACGCTCGGCGTCGACGGATTTCTCCTTGGCCACCCTTGCGGCCTCGATCGCCTGATCTGCGGCAACCTGGGCTTCGTCGATTGCTTGGTTGCGGGCGATCTCCAGAGCCCGGATCTTCTCGTCGCGGGCGATCTTCTCCGCCGTCGTTTCCTGTTCCTTGGCAATCCGAAGCTGTTCGACGGATCTGCGTGAGGCAACTTCCGCAGTCTCGATTGCCTCGGTGCGTTCGATCTCCCGCTTTCTGACTTCGGCGTCTTTGGAGATTTCCGCTGTGCGCAACTTGTTTTCCTGCGCAATGCGAGCCGCTTCGACCAGTTCCTGCGCAGAAATATTGGCAACATCGACGGCACGGTTGCGCGCGATTTCGCGTTCTCTCAGATCTTGTTCGTAGGCAATACGTTCCGCGGCAACCTTTTTCTCTTTGGCAATACGGGCTGCCTCGGTCGCTTCGGCCTTCGCAATCTCTGCCGCTTCAACGGCCTTCGCTCTGGCGACATCCCGTTCTCTGGTGGCTTCCTCGCTTTCGATACGCTGCAAGGCGATCTTGGCTTCCTGAGCGATGCGCGTGGCGTCAACAGCTTCACGTGCGGCGATCTCCGCCTCTTCAACAGCCTTGTTGCGGGCGATTTCAAGTGCACGTGTTTCCTGCTCGAACCCGATCCGTTCAGCGGCGATGACTTTTTCCTGTGCTATGCGCTTGGCTTCTGTCGCCTCCTTGGCGGCAATATTGGCGGCATCCAGCGCTGCCTGACGTTCTACGTCGCGGCCGTCCGTTGCCTCTTGCGCCGCGATCCGCTCAAAGGAGAGCTGCTTGTCCTGCGCAATCCGTGCCTTCTCGACGGCTTCACGGGCCGTGATCTCTGCCTCGTCTATCGCCTTGTTGGAGGCGATTTCGAGATTTCTGATCCGCTCTTCCTGGGCAATCCGCGTCTTGTTGGTTTCTTCGCGAGCAGCAATCTGCGCAATTTCGATTTCACGCTGCTGTTCGATCTGGAGTGCTCGTGTGGCCTGTTCAGATGCGATACGCTCCGCTGAAAGAGACTTCTCCCGTGCGATACGAGCGGCCTCGGTTGCCTTTTGACTTGCGATCTCGGCTTCTTCGAGGGCCTTTTGCCGTTCGATTTCAAGGCGTCGTGTTTCGCGATCCGCCTCGATCCTTGAAGCGTTGACAGTCTGCTCTTGAGCAACGCGCAGTTTTTCCGCGGCTTCGCGCGACGCGATTTCCGCCTGCTCAATTGCCAGATTTCGTTCGATTTCCTTTTCACGCGTGACACGCTCAAAGGCGATGCGCGCTTCCGTTACCGCTTCTTCCTGAGCAATCTTTGCCTTTTCCACGAGCTCACGCGCGGCAATATCGGTTTCCTCAATTGTTTTGCGGCGCTCGATTTCCAACGCTTCGGTTTCACGGTCCTTGGCGATCCGGGCTTCGGTCAGGGTGCGTTCCTGGGCAATACGCGCCTTTTCAACGGCTTCCTTTGCCGCAATGTCGGCTGCTTCCGTTGTCTGCTGCGTACGAATGCGCTCTTCGGTCAGGTTCTTTTCCTGACCGATCCTTGCTTTTTCGACGGCTTCGCGGGTTACTATTTCGGCTTCGTCGATCACACGCTGACGCTCGATCTCCTTCTGCCTGACTTCGCGTTCCGATGCGATGCGCGCCTCGGAAATGAGCCTTTCGTTTTCGATCCGCGCCGTTTCGATGGCCTCGCGGCTCAACAGTGAAGCCTGCTCGGCTTCTTTTTCACGCTCGGACCGCTCGCGCACCAGATCGGTGTGCTGCTGCGCACGCTTGAACTCAATCTCCCGCTCCTGTTCCAGACGCGCTTTCTCGCTTTCGCGTTCGATGTCGAGAACTTGCTTTTCCGCTTCCAGGTTTCGGGTGCGAATTCGGATCATCGAATCCTGCTCGATGTCGTTGCGCAGTTTTCTTCTGTCCTCGATATCCCTGATGACTGTCGTCAGGCCTTCAGCGTCGAACCTGTTCGATGGGTTGAAGTACTCAATGCCGGTCTGGTCGATGTCTGTGATAGCAACGCTTTCCAGCTCCAGGCCGTTCTTGTCGAGGCCGACCTGGGCCGCCTCAAGAACTCTGTCGACATAGACGTGCCGGTTCTCATGCAGTTCCTCCATGGTCATCTCGGACGCAACGGTGCGCAGTGCGGATATGAATTTGCCCGAAAGCAGCGAGTGGATGCGTTCAGGCTCCAGTGTCCGGCGACCCAATGTGGACGCAGCCAGGCTGACGGCCGTCTTTGTCTGACCGACACGCACATAGAACTCCGCATCGACATCGACCCTCAGACGGTCTTTGGTGATCAGGGCGTCTTCCTTTTCACGGGTCAGCGCCATCTGAAGCGAATTCATGTTGACCGGTGTAATGTCGTGAATGATCGGCCAGACGAATGCGCCCCCGTCGATCACGACCTTTTCTCCCCTGAAACCGGTCCGAACGAAGGCAACTTCCTTGGTCGAACGTCGATAGAGCCAATGCATCACCCAGTAGAGGATGAAGACCACAATGACCGCGAGAATGAGCCACAGCACCAGTTGTCCGATGAGCTGACCAGCCATTTTCGATCCTCCCTCCACAGCTCAAGAGCCGCGGATTTCCTTGAATTTTTTGGTTTGTTCGACAAGAGCGATTTCGGTCGGCAGGCGTTCCATAGAAGACGCACCGTAAAACCCGTGACAGTTGCGCGTATTCTTCAGAACGAATTCCGCGTCGTCCGGCATGGCGACCGGGCCGCCATGGACAAGAACAATGGCATCCGGATTGACCTCAAGAGCTGCTTCGGACCATTCATCGACGATCTGCGGACAGTCCGTCAGTTTCAGGGATGTTTCAGCACCGATGCTGCCACCGGTCGTCAGCCCAAGGTGACAGACGATGATATCCGCTCCCGCAGCAGCCATTGCGGCCGCGTCCTTGGTTGAAAAGACATAAGGCGTGGTCAGAAGGTCCTTTTCATGAGCCATCCGGATCATGTCCACTTCAAGCTGATAGGACATGCCGGTTTCTTCCAGATTTGCCCGGAAGTTTCCGTCGATAAGGCCAACCGTCGGAAAGTTCTGAACACCAGAGAAACCAGCCATTTTCACTTCGTCCAGAAACCTGTCCATGAGCCTGAAAGGATCCGAAGCGCAGACGCCTGCAAGGACCGGTGTGTTACGCACCACCGGCAGAACCTCACCCGCCATTTCCATCACCACTGAATTGGCGTCGCCATAAGGCATAAGCCCGGCAAGACTGCCCCGCCCCGCCATCCTGTACCGGCCGGAATTGTAGATAACGATCAGGTCAATGCCGCCTGCTTCCTCGCCCTTGGCTGACAGTCCGGTGCCTGCGCCACCGCCGATGATTGGCTCGCCCCTGGCGATCATGCCGCGGTACCTGGAAACAAGTTCCCTGCGATCAAACATGCTCAGTCTCCTGCTGCTCGGCTGCGCCGGCTGGAATGAAAGCCCCGGAACGCCGTGACGATCAGATCGGCGAATTCGGGGTCGTTGATGTTGTGAGGTACCCTGATCAACCTGCGCTCGCTCGTCTGGCGCACAGTGTCTTCAAGGGATTTGAACAGTGCTTCGTCAGCGGCTGGGTCATGGAAGGCCATGCCTGGTGCATCAAGCAGGGACACACCGCCTTCAGGCAGGAAAAACCGCACAGGCGCTGTCATCTCGTTGAGGCGCTGGCCAATCCAGCGTCCCATCTCGACGTTTTCCTCAACCGTTGTTCGCATCAAGGTGATTTGCGGATTGTGCTCATAGAAAATGCGTCCGCGATATCTTTCCGGCACTGTGTCTGGCGCATTGAAATTCACCATGTCCAGTGCGCCGCACGAGCCGATGTATGGCAGCCCGGCGCGGATCGAAGCGCCGAAACGGTCTTCGTTGGCGGCAAAGACACCGCCAGCGACCATGTCACAGATTTCCGTTGTCGTAAGATCGACAATGGCAGCCAGCATGCCGCTGTCCATGAGTTTTTCCATGGAGCGGCCGCCCACGCCTGTGGCATGAAAGACCAGGCAGTCGAAGTCATTTTCCAAGGCCGCGGTGACCTGTTGCACGCAAGGTGTCGTAACGCCGAACATGGTCAGGCCGACAGCAGGCTTGGCATCCAGAACAGGTTTGCGTTTCGAGCGTGCCCTGACAGCTCCTGCGAGCGCACCGGCACCATTGCCAAGCACTTCGCGCGTGATTGAGTTCAGCCCCTGAACATCGGCAACCGAATGCAGCATCATGATGTCCGACGGGCCGACATATTGCTCGACATTTCCGCTTGCGACCGTTGAAATCATGATCTTGGGAACGCCAACCGGCAGCGTGCGCATGGCCGGGGTGACCAAAGCCGTTCCTCCGGATCCGCCGGCGGAGATGATCCCCGCAACGCCTGACTGGGCTTCCATCCAGCGCTCAAATGCAAGTGTCATCGCAGCGACTGCAGAACCACGATCTCCGGTGAAAACACCGCTCGCCCCGCGCGGGTGAAATGCAGCGACCGCGTGGGGAGGTACTTCCGCGCCCGAAGGCTTGCCGCTCGTTGAAAGATCAATCAACTGAACGGACAGGCTTTCTGCTTTCAAGACATCGCGCATGTAGCGAAGCTCTTCACCCTTGGTATCCAGCGTTCCTGCCACATAGACAGTTGCCCCAGCCCTCGCTCTTTGCGCAGACAGGGGCGTCACAGATGCAGAGGGAACCGCGGCGGCGGTGCTTGTTCGCGCCGAACTTTCAATCACTCTGACCGGAACCGGCTTCGACCAGCGTGTGGGGATCTTCGGGTTGGAAACATAAATCCTGGCTACCGAAGGAACGCTGGGGGTTCCTGTCGCTGACTCCGAGACCCTTGCAGGCGCCGGGGTCTCGTCGTGAGCGTGACGGCCAACACCAAGAAGCGCCTGCTGAAGGTCCCGATCTGCGGCCAGTTGAGCTGACGGCATGATCCGGTTGATCTTGCCGTTGACCATAATGGCAACCTGATCGGCAACTGCACAGGCGACCCCGATGTTCTGTTCAATCACCAGAACGTCGATGTCGCCTTCCTGCCCGAGCCGCACAAGCATCTCGGCAACCTGATTGACGATGACAGGCGCCAGACCTTCGGTCGGCTCGTCCATCACGAGGAGCTTGGGGTTTAGAAGCAGTGCCCGTCCGATTGCCAGCATTTGCTGCTCACCGCCGGAAAGCTGCGCGCCCCCGTTTGATCGACGTTCGGCCAACCTCGGAAAGACGGAGTAAACGCGTTCTGGGGTCCAGTCGCCTCCTCTGCGAGCCACCAGTTTCAGGTGTTCGTCAACAGTCAGCGAACGCCACAAACGGCGACCTTGCGGAACATATCCAACACCCAGGCGGGCAATTTCCGCCGGGCCCAATCCCGCAAGATTTCGGCCTGCCAGGCTGATTGTGCCAGCAGCTACCGGCACAAGCCCCATGATCGCCTTGCAGGTTGTGGTCTTGCCCATGCCGTTTCGTCCAACGACGGACAACACACCGTGGTCAAGTGTCAGGTCGACACCCTGCAGGGCATGTGAGTGACCGTAGTAGACATTCAGGTCTCTGATTTCGAGCGCGGGTGCGGAGCGGTCAGCCATGTCCAAGCCCCTCCTCGCCGCCGAGATAGAGAGCCTGCACCTCTTCGTCGTCTTCAATTTCAGCCGGTTTGCCTTCCTTGAAGATCCGTCCGTTGTGCATCATCGTGACGGACTCCGCGACGCGCAGGGCGACATCCATGTCGTGCTCGATGATGATGAACCCCATGTGGCTGGGAAGACCGGTGAGTATCTCGATCAGTTCGCGCCGTTCAGTGGGTGACAATCCCGCGGCAGGTTCATCAAACAGAATGAAACGCGGTGCGCCGGACAGCGCCATGGCAATTTCCAGCTGCCGCTGCTGACCATAGGAAAGGTCTGCCACCTTGGTGTCGCGCAACTCATCCAGGTGCACCACCTGAACAAGGTTTTCCGCGCTGGCCATCAACGCGTCATCCCGTCCAGGCCGGACGAAAGAAAACCGACCGCGCGAGACACCGCAGCACGCCAGATAGACGTTGTCCAGAACGCTCAAGCCGGTGAACAGCAGGGATATCTGATAGGTTCTGCGCAAACCACGCCGAATGCGTTCCTGAGCCGGAAACGCTGCGACTTCCTCGCCGAAAAACCGGATAGATCCCGTGGTCGGGGCGAAGTCGCCCGTGATGCAATTGAACAGCGTTGTCTTGCCGGCACCGTTGGACCCAAGCACCGCACGCCTCTCACCGGGCTTGACCGTCATGTCGATATCTGAGAGCGCTGCCAGCGCGCCAAACATCTTGCTGACGTTGCGAAGTTCCAGCGCATTGGCTGTCCCGGTTGCGCTCAAGCGATCGGAAACTGAGGAACTGGCACGATCAAGCAGGGTCAACGCATGTCCTCCCCTCGATCAAGGAGCGGGTCGCGCTTGCGGTAGTCCTGCCAACGATCCCAGAGCCCGAGAAGACCGTCCGGCGAAAAGAAGACAATTGCCAGGAAACCGAGACCGATGAGCAGCTGAAAACGTTCTCCGCTCAATCCGACTGACAGCAGGACATCAATGGCAAATGTCTTCAGAAGGACATAGATGAACGCTCCGATAAAGGGGCCGATCGGCCGGCTCATACCGCCGATGACAGCAATCACGAGAATATCGATTGCTGGTCCGATGCCCGCGGTACCCGGCGAAATCTGCGCGGACTGCCAGGTGAGTAGAATGCCTCCCGTCCCAGCGATCAGTGCAGCAAATGCGTAGGCTGCAATCCGGTGTGCGTTGACGCTGTACCCCAACGCCGCCATCCGTCGCGGATTGTCGCGCACCCCTTGGAGTGCGAGCCCGAATGGAGCCCGGGAGATATAAAGCACCGAAAAATAGGCAACGGCCGCCCAGAACAAGGTCAAGTAGTAGAACGGTTTGCTTTGCCGCCAGTCGACACCGAAGAGATCGGGCGGCAAAACGCCGTTGAAGCCGGAAAACCCGTTGAACACGACGTAATTCTGGCGCGTGAAATAGAAGAACGCCGCAGCCACTGCGAGCGTAATCATGATGGTATAGATGCCCTCGGTCCGCACTGCGAGAGAGCCAACAATCGTGCCGAAAAGCATGGCCACGATCAGCGCCAACGGGATCGCGACATACCAGGGCCAACCCATACTGATATCGGTGATCGCGCTGTCACCGAAAATAGCCACCATGTAACCGGCAAGGCCGGCAATGGACATCTGAACCAGACTAACCATGCCGCCATAACCGCCCAGGAACATCAGGCTGAGCGAAATCATGCCAAGGATGAAGGTCCAGCCGAAGACCTGATAAAGTGCGAAGTCGCTTGCAAACGCGGGCATGATCAAGAGGACGATGCCGACAACCCAATAGCTTGCCGGGATCCGCTCGAACCAGACCCTGTCCTGTGCATTATGCGTTCTGGATGTGGAATTGGTTTCCGCCAGCGCCATCGATCAAGACCTCCCCATGAGGCCCTGCGGGCGGAAAGCAAGCACCAGCACCATGATCAGAAATGTCAGAACAACCGCATAAGTCGGGAAATAGACAGAGCCGAACTGCTCGGCCAGACCGATCAGCAATGCGCCGAGCGCGGCACCGGTGATCGACCCCATACCGCCGACAATCACGACCACAAGCGAGGCCAGCAGAAAGCGAATGTCTTCGCCCGGTGCCACGGATTGAAACGTGCCGCCGACAACACCTGCGATACCCGCAAGACCTGCGCCAAAGGCGAAGACACCGACAAAGACAAGTTGAATGCGTGCACCTGTCGCCGACAGCATGTCCCGGTCATCGACGCCGGCACGGATCATCATTCCGATCTGCGTCCGGTTCAAGATCAGCCACATGGCAATTCCAATGACGACGGAGGCCAGGAAGATGACCACACGGACAACGGGGTACTTCAGGTAGATGAGATCGCCGGAAGAGCGTTTCACACCTGTCACCAGAAGCGTTTCCATCGGACCGCTCAACCAGCTTGGTGGCGTGATGTTGTAAAAATCTCCACCCACGCCCCAAAGCATGAGATCTGCCATGACGATCGAAATTCCGATGGTGACGAGTGTCTGCCTGAGATCTTGTCCTTCCATGCGGCGGAAGATGAAAATCTGCATGAGGACACCGACGGCCGCCACGAGCACAAACGCGACAGGAAAGGCCAGCAACCAGTACCCTGTGGAAGACGCAACGAAGTAGCCGATATATCCGCCGAGCAGGTAAAGGGATCCATGCGCGAGATTGACGTTGCGCATGAGGCCGAAAATGAGCGTGAACCCGCTGGCGACCAGAAAATACAGTCCACCGAGTGTGATGCCGTTGAACAAGGCGTTGAGAAACACTTTCTTGCGGCCAATCACATCGACCAGCCCCTTCGGCCAGATCGCAAAAATCAGCCAGATCAGGACTGCGACCGCCAGCAGGATGACAATCGTCCATCCAGGATGCCGTGATGCGAAGGCCCTCATGTGCGGACCTCGCACAAGAGATAGGTCCCGGTGCTGTATTCGAATTGCCGCATAATGCGACACCCTCCCAAAGCGCTGTTGACGACAAAGTCTTCCGCTCTTGAAGAAAGGCTACGGCTTAGTTTCGGAATTCGGCGTACCCGATAGTCTTCTCGGATGGCCCAACATCGGCATTATTGATGCCGATGCAGATTGGCGGTCAGGCGCTATTCGACATGAGCAACCCTGCGATAGTCGCTTGGCGGAATGCCGACATTGGAAGAGAAGAACCGCGTGAAGCTTGCCTGCGAGGAAAAGCCGAGATCATAACTGATTTCTGTGACCGACTTGTCGGTCGTCATCAGATCCGAAATCGCCTGCTCCGCCCTTAGCGTGTTCAAATAGAGATTGGGTGTGATGCCCATTTGCTTCTTGAAAAGCTTGAAGAAATGCGGACGCGACAGTCCGACTTCACGGGCAAGCCACTCCACCTCAACTTCTTCAGTGTAATTCTCCTGCATGAGACGCAGAGAACGACGGACGCGATAATCGGTAAAACGCCGCTTGCTGTCTTCCAGCACCGAACTGCGATCGGCATTGCGCCAGGATTGCTCGAAACACTGAAGCGTTGTGCGGTAGAGATATCCATCAAACAGATGATCATTGCCGCCATCCAGCAGCAGCGACGTCAGCCGCTTCACCCAATTCATGACATCCGGCGTCATGGAGACATGAGATCTTCCGAAGTTCAGCGCGAACTCCGCAGACTGGCTGTTTTCCAGAAACCAGATTGGTTTGATGTAGAGCACGAGGCACAGACATGCTTCTGCAGTCGATGCATTTTTCAAATGGAAGCTGTGCTGTTCCCAGGGACTGACGGCCACGCCTGTGTGTTTGTCGGCCGGCACCCACTTTCCCGATACGCTGACCTTTGCTTCGGCACCGCTCAAATAGAAGATCAAATGACCTTCTCGATGTGCGTGCGTCACGATCGGCTTGTCCAGCTTATAAAGCGCTGCCCGACCGAACTCACCGTGGTGAACGGAGATCGCCTCGCTCATCATCATTCCTCCCGATGACTTGCACGTTTATCGATGTAAACGTTTTCTTTTAAGTATCCTCCGTAAAAATCGATATTGGCAATACGAAATGACTCACAAAGAGACTTAGAGTTATGGAAAAAGACTACAAATAATGCTGCAATGCAGCGATCAGGCACGGATGTAACTTGTTTTTACTGTACTGAAAAATTCGGCTGCATAACGTCCCTGTTCCCTCGGGCCATAGCTCGATGACTTCCTTCCGCCAAAGGGAACATGGTAGTCCACACCCGCTGTCGGCAGATTGACCATCACTACCCCGGCACGGGATTCTTTCCTGAATTGGGATGCATATCTGAGGCTCGTTGTCATTATGCCCGAGCAAAGTCCGAACTCTGTATCGTTGGCTGTAGCCAACGCTTCTTCAAAATCGCGAACGCGGATGACGGAAGCAACCGGCCCGAACACCTCTTCACGATTGATGCGCATGTCATTGGTGGTATCGGTAAAAAGCGCGGGCCGCAGAAAATAGCCCTCGTTCGAACCTTTGACGAGATCGCCTCCAGCACGCAGGTTGCCTCCTTGAGCGCGCGCGATCTCGATGTATTTGAGGTCTGTTTCCAGTTGCGCAGCGCTGGCCACCGGCCCGATATCGGTTTCAGCGTCCAATGCATCGCCAACTTTTAGTGCCCGGCATCTTTCGGTCAGCTTTTCGATGAACCTTCCATAGATGCCCTCCGTCACGATGAGCCGGGAAGAGGCCGTGCATCTTTGGCCCGTTGAATAGAAGGCTCCATCGACAGCACAGTCGACCGCCAGATCCAGATCGGCATCGTCAAGCACGACAAGGGGGTTTTTCCCACCCATTTCCAACTGCAGCTTGCGCATATGCCTGATGCAAGCCTGCGCGACGTGAGAGCCCACGCCCTGAGAACCGGTAAAGGTGACGGCTTCAACATTTTCAGCTTCGAGGATCGTATTTCCAACAACTGATCCCTGCCCGGTGACCAGGTTGAAAACACCCTTTGGAACTCCAGCACTTTGAAGGATGTCAGCCAGCACCCATGCACATCCTGGGACAAGTTCAGCTGGCTTGAAGACCACGGTGTTGCCATAGCAAAGCGCCGGGGCAATCTTCCAGGATGGTATCGCCATCGGGAAATTCCAGGGCGTGATGATCCCGATAACACCAAGTGGCTCACGCGTGACTTCAACCGACACACCGGGGCGGACGGACGGAAGAAGTTCGCCGGCTTGCCGAAGGCATTCGCCGGCGAAAAAACGAAAGATATTGGCAGCCCGTTCGGTTTCCGCGATCCCTTCGCGCAGTGTCTTGCCTTCCTCACGCGACAGAAGCGTCCCGATTTCAGTTTTCCGTCCGATCACTTGGTCTGCCACACGGTTCAGGATGTCGAACCTGAATTGCGGGGTGGTGGACGCCCAGGCCGGAACGGCGCGGGCTGCCGCCTCTATCGCGGCCTGCGTCTCGGCCCTGCCCGCATGGGCATAAAGATCGATCACGTCATTCGTATTTGACGGATTGCGGTTTTCCTCCGCATGCGCTGTCGTGACCCAAGCGCCGTCAATCAAGAGAGGCATCATCAATTCACCTGAATTTCATTCGATAGAGCCGACTTCATGATCGAAAACAGGCTCGGGCTGCTGAGCGCTCTCGGGCTTTGAACCGCTGCCAGATCCGATGCGGCAAGATCGGCCGCAATCCTGATTTCTTCCTCGTTGATACCCATCTCGGCAAGGCTTTCCGGCAGTGGCAGCGTATAAAGAAAATCAGCAACGCAGCGTGCAGGCGACCTATCTTCTCCCGATTTGAGAACCTGCTTCAGCGTGATGTATTTTTCCTGTGCGGCATCTGCGTTGAACTGAAGAACCGCCGGCAGGAGCAACCTGCTGAGAGCACCGGGATCCAGTCGTCTGCCGGCCACCGTTTCCAGGGCGCATCCAATCGCATGGATCGTTCCGAGGCCTTTTTGAAGTGCCAACGCGCCATTCAGACTGGCAGCCATCAATTCTCTGCGGGCCTGAACAGTGTCCTCGTCCAGAACCTTATGAAGGTTGCTGACAACACGGCCGAGGCCGTCGAGAGCTATGCCGTCAGCGGGCGGGTTGAACCCGGGAGAGAGATACGCCTCAATGCACCGGCCCATGGCATCAGCCCCGGCACTGGCACTCTCAATCCGACCTGCACCCAAGGTCAGCGTCGGATCGCAGATCGTCATGGTCGGCACCAGTTTCTTGCACATCAGACGGGTGCGTTCGCCGCTTGTCAGTATAACCGGTGCATGTGCGCTCACGGCTGCACCAAACCCTTGAATGCTAGGCACCGCATAAAGATCAGGCAGGTTTGTGCCGATCCGCCTCGATCCGCCGCTGGCATAGGAAAAGGTTTCCAGAGGCTCGGTATGGGCGATTGAAATTCTTGCAATCTTGGCCAGGTCAATCGCCGTATTGCGGCCAAATGCGATCAACAGGTCGCGCTCAGTCTGGCGGAACACCGTCGCAATTTCCTTGGCCGCTGTTTCGTTCGGAATGTCGGGAATATCGCTAAAAACTTCAAGGGAAGTGCGCACTGGCAAACCGGCAAGCAAGCGCTCAAAAAGCTCGCTGTTCAGATGCGGTTCGTCCGTGATGATCAGGGGACGCTTTTTGCGATTGACTTCAATTTCGGACCAAAGCGCTTCTTCCAAAACGCCGTCGGCGAAATGAACTCGCGTGACGTATGTGATGAGCGTCATGGCCTGATCTCGAGGATACGCTGCACTGGAGCGCGATTAGATAAATCGGCACCGGGCAGGAACTTCTGCCCGGTGCAGTCGCCGTCAGTAAGAAGTCTTACACTCAGGCACGTCGCGGCTCGGGAGGCCGATCTTTGCAAAGACCTCGGGATCGATGCCGAGTGTCTGAGGGACATTGTCCTTGATTTTCACCAGTTTCGTGACCAGTGATCCATCATCGAGTTCGGTTACTTCCGACACGAAGTTGGCACCGATGGCCTGACGGTTTCCATCAAGCTTGATCTTGCCGTTCGGAGCATCCAGTTCAAGATTGCTCAGGCAGGCACGGAACGCGGCATGCCCATCGGACAGATCACCACCAACCTCATCAAGACAAGTCATGGCCGCTGTCGTGGCGTTGTAATAGCCGGTTGCCAGCAGAGACGGGCTCGGGAAGCGTTTGTCGGGCGGGAACGCATCCTGATAGGCTTTCACATAAGCCTGCCAGCCTTCGTCGTCCCAGGTGTCTGCCTGAGGTCCTGAAGACGGCGTTCCGATCAGAGCCTTTTTGGCGTCACCCTTGGAGTTCAGCACTGTGCCGTCCACCATGATGGATCCGCCGATCAGATTGGCGTCGCCGCCAGCCTGCTGATACTGGTTCAGGAAGTTGACGGCATCGCCCCCACCCAGACCGAGATAGATTGCATCCACATCATCGGGAAGCGAGGCAATGATCGATCCGAAGTCCTTGGTTCCAAGCGGCACCCAGAAGCGATCGGTGATTTCGCCACCGGCCTGACAGTATTCAAGTGCAAATCCGAAGACCTGTGTGTAGATGAAGGAATAGTCTTCACCGATCGTGGCGACCGTTTCCCATCCCTTGTCATTGAACACATAGTCGCCGAGGCCGGCCGACCATTGCGCGCCGTCTGTGTTGAAACGGAAGAAGTTGTCGGACGGGGTGACATAAGTCGTTTCCTGTGCTCCGGAAATCCCGTTCAGGAAAGTCACCTGTGGTTGCGTCTTCGAGTAGTCGCGGATCGCGATCCCCTCAGATCCAGAAAGCGGACCTATGACAATGTCCACCTTGTCCTGCTCGACCAGTTTGCGAGCTCCGCGTACGGCACTGTCCGGTGACGCATCGGTCGACTGGATGATGAGTTCTAGATCTCGACCACCTGCCTGCTCGCCTCGGACGGCCAGCGCCGTTCTGAGACCGCGCACACCATCTTCTCCGAGAACCGTATAGGTTCCTTCCAAGGTGGCCAGAACGCCGACTTTCAAGGGGTCTGCCGCATAGGCGGCACCTGTCGTTAGAAATGCAGCCGCTGATACCGCGGCCAGGAGTTGCTTCTTCATCCGTTCCTCCCAACGAATTCCAGCCGCTTCTGGACGCAGGCGGAGAAATTTCCTTAGATTTTCACCGCTCAGGATGCGTCTACGGCAACCCGGTCAGCATGCGTCAAGGAAGAATTGGGACCTATCTCGGAGAGTAAGCGTCATATAACGCTCAGTCTGTTTTTGCGGTGTTTTTCACCTGAAACAGGCCTGATCGCCATTTTGTCTAGCTTAGGCATCAGCTTGATGGCTTTCTTCAACGCTCCAGAATTTTCTTGAGCGAGACGACGGCGGCGGAGGTTCGGTTTTCGACGCCCAGCTTTCCGAAGATCCGATCCAGGTGCTTGTTCACTGTCCTGGGGCTCATTTCCAAGATGGCCGCGATTTCCTTGTTCGATTTTCCGTGTGCGATCCACACGAGCACTTCTGCTTCGCGCTCGGTCAGATCAAAGGATTTGCGCAGGAGGTCGGTCGGGTTGCCGTCAACCATTTCGGCGACCCTCAACAGATGCTCGCCCGAACTAATTTGCCCTGCATAGCTGAAGCGCAGCGAAAGGCCTGCCATGTCGGCAACGACATTGCTGTCATTGTTCGCTGCTTTGCCGACGTTGAGGAGATAGCTGCGCAACCACTCTACCGCTTCTGCGGGCAGCTGGCCGACATAATCCGGCTCATGGTGGCTGCCGCCGTCGATCAAGACCATGGCCTGCGGTGTCGCCCAGCAGATCGCGCCGGAAAGATCTACGGAGATCAGGAACCTGCCCGATGCATCCAGAGCCACATGGGCGCTGTGAGAACTGCGAGCATTGGAGATGTGGACCCGGAGCCTGGCAATCAACTCTTCCGGGTCGACCGGTTTGGTTACGTAGTCGACCCCT
Organism: Labrenzia sp. THAF82; assembly: GCF_009363435.1. Lineage (GTDB taxonomy): Bacteria > Pseudomonadota > Alphaproteobacteria > Rhizobiales > Stappiaceae > Roseibium > Roseibium porphyridii. The sequence continues at coordinate 4,861,881 of NZ_CP045354.1, forward strand.
CCCGATTCCAACCCCCTGACAATGTGTTCCGTCTGGCTCAACCCCGTCATGAACACGACCGGAACATCGCGGAGCGCATCCAGTCGTTTGATCCGTTTGCTCGTTTCGAACCCGTCAAGTTCCGGCATGATCGCATCCATGAGGATTGCGGTTGGCGTCACCCGCGAGGCAATGTCGAGCGCCTTGCGCCCGTCCTGAGCGACCAGCACGGTATAGCCGGCCTCTTCCAATGCATCTGTCAGCATTCCCAGCGATGCCGGCGCGTCGTCGACCACAAGCACCGTTTCGCTTGGACTAGGAGCACTCATGATCATGTCCGAGCCTTTCAAGTACCTTGTCATATTGTGTCAGATCGAATTCGCGGATGAGACGACGCATATGCACCACAAACTCCGCGGCGTGGGGTTCGTGTGCTTCAATGTCATCAAGCTTGGCGCGAATGCCGCGCACATATCCAAGACCACTCAATTGTTTCAGCATTTCCAAGCTTTCCACCGAGGGCAATCTGCCCCGCTCGAAAACCGGCTCTGAGACCGATTTTGGGAAACCCGGTTGTATGCGGGGCTCTGCCGGAACGGTCCGCCAAACGATCTTAAGTCCCTGTTGCAGCTTTTCCTGAAGATCTTGCAGCCGCACCGGCTTGACCAGGTAGTCATCATGGAAGATCCGGTGCAGCGGCTCGCGCCCGCTTTCGTCCGCATTGGCGGAGATCATGATGATCACCGCGTCGCTATGCCCCCTCTCCCGCAACGTTCTGGCAAGGGTCCAGCCGTTCATGCCCGGCATGCTGATATCCAAGAGAAATGCGTTCGGTTTTTCAACCTCCGCAATTTCCAGACATGCCTGGCCGCCTGGAGCGGACAATACCTTGAAGCCGAGCGGGCTCAGAAAATCCTCGATGAGAGCTCTTTGTGCGGCATCATCATCAACCACCATGACCGTCTGGACCGGACCTTCGTAGCCATTGATCCGCATTTCGGCCCTTGCCACCTTGGCCGGTGCGTCGGCTGCGCTCAACAACATGCGAACCTTGAATGTGCTGCCGTTGCCAACTTCGCTTTCAACCTGAATGTCACCACCCATGATTTCGCTCAAGAGCTTGGTGATCGTCAGGCCGAGGCCGGTTCCTGGTACGCCTGCCTGCCCTTCTTCTTCCACCCGCTCAAAGGGATTGAAGATCCGACCAAGGTTTTCCTCCGCGATACCGATGCCGGTATCAACGATCGAAAACTCTGCAACCTGGCTGTGATAGTTGACGATCAGGCTCACGCTGCCCCGATCGGTCCATTTGATTGCGTTGGAAAGTAGGTTGATCAGCACCTGCCGCAGTCGTTTTTCGTCGCCGAAGACGAAGAGAGGAAGATTGTCTGCAGGCTTGAAGGAAAACGTCAACGCCTTGGCATCGGTCTGCAATCGGAACATATCGACAATCTGGTTGAGGAAATCGTGCAGGTTGAACCGCTCGCGATAAATTGTCAGATGACCGGCTTCGATCTTGGAGATGTCGAGGAGCCCCTCGATCAGTCCTGCGAGGTGATCGGCTGAGTGCTGGATCACTTTGACCGCGTCGCGGCGATGTGCCGGGATCGTCGGATCCTTGCGCATCAGCTGAGCATAACCGGCAATCGCGTTGAGCGGTGACCTCAGCTCGTGACTGATCCCGACCACATACCTGCTCTTTGCCTGATTGGCCGATTCAGCTGCTTCCTTTGCCTTTTCCAGCTTGGCATCCGTGCGCTTGTGCGCCCTGATTTCCTTCATCAGGAGACTTGTCTGACGCCGGGTCTCCTCATTGGCGAATTTCCGGCTTTCGTGAACAAGCACAAAGAGCCAGGCCATGACACCCGAGATTACGAGGAGAATAAAGAAGACCTGTGTCAGCGCTCTTGCAACGCCATCCTGGTCGACGGACTTCGCTTCGACAAAGACAAGCGAGAGAATGCCGCCCAGTGACGCCACGACGATCAACATCACACCAAGGTATTTGCCAACCCGCGACCCGAGCCTGCTGGCAGCGTTTGCCGGCAACAAAGCATGCAGAAACATTGAAATCTGATCACCCAGCCGAGCATTTTCCTTGCAATCGTCCTCACAACGCGCGTCCAGGGAACAACAAAGAGAACAGATTGGCCCTGCATAGACCGGACAATTGGTCATGTCCTCATGTTCAAACGTATGCTCGCAAATACAGCACTGGATCCGATGTTGTTTTACGCCTGTTTCGGACACCACATCTTCAGGTTCCCGGGCAATGTAAAACCGGCCCTTTGTCAGATAGGCAATGAGAGGAGCGAGGAGAATTGCGGTGAAAAGCGCAATGTAGCTTGCCAGGGCGTGCGCTGTCTGACCGAAGAAGCCCGCATATGCGATAAATGCGGCCACGCTTGCAACGGTCATCGACCCGAGCCCGACTGGATTGATATCGTAGAGATGTGCCCGTTTGAATTCGATATGCGGAGGACTCAGACCCAACGGCTTGTTGATCACCAGATCGGCGAAGATCGCTCCAATCCATGCGACCGCGACGATTGAATAAAGGCCGAGTGTGCGCTCCAGCGCCTTGTAGACACCCAGCTCCATGAGCGTTAACGCGATTACCACGTTGAATACCAGCCAAACGACCCGTCCAGGATGGCTGTGTGTCAGGCGGGAAAAGAAGTTGGACCAGGCAATTGAGCCCGCGTAGGAGTTGGTGACATTGATCTTGATCTGACACACGATGACGAAGACGCCGGTCAGGGCGATGGCCACTTCCGGCGTTGTGACTTTGCTGAAAGCCACAAGATACATATGCGTCGGTTCGACAGCCTTGTCTGGCGCCAATCCACTTTGCAGGGCAACGACGACCAGGAACGAGCCCATAAGCAACTTTATAGCGCCAACGACGATCCATCCCGGCCCTGCAGCCAACAATGCAAGCCACCAGCTGCCGCGTCGTCCCCGCCTTTGACGTGGCAGAAATCGAAGGAAGTCAACCTGCTCCCCAATCTGTGCAATCAAGGAAAATAGAACCGCACTGGCCGCGCCGAAGAGCAGAAGTTCAAACTGCCCCTCTTCATTCCCGAAGCGCCCTGAAAAACTCTGCCAGTCTTCAATCGGCGCAACACCTTGCCAGGCGAGAAACACGAATGGCAGCAATTGAAGGGCGATCCACACGGGCTGCGTATAGACTTGCAGACGGCTAATCAAAGTAATGCCGTATATCACCATCGGGATGACAACGAGCGAACAGACGAGATAGCCGATGTTGAGCGGAATGCCGAGAAACAGCTCAAGCGCCGTTGCCATTATCGCCGCTTCCAGAGCGAAGAAGATGAAAGTGAAACTCGCATAGATGAGCGAGGTAACCGTGGATCCGATGTAACCGAAACCGGCCCCGCGCGTCAGCAAGTCGATGTCTACGCCGTATTTCACTGCGTAGTAGGAGATCGGCAAGCCTGTAATGAAAATCAGCAATGCCACCAAAAGGATTGCCGATACGGCATTTGTGAAGCCGTAATTGTAGGTGATGGCAGCTCCGATCGCCTCCAGTGCCAAGAACGAAATCGCGCCGAGCGCGGTATTGGCGACCCACACCGGGGACCACCTGCGTGCGCTTTTGGCGGTAAAGCGCAGGGCGTAGTCTTCCAGGGTCTGGTTAGCGACCCACTGGTTATAAGTTCGACGCAAGCGAACGACCCGCTGATGACCTGCCATATACCCCGCCTTGCGAAACTGCTTTGGTCAGTCACGCTTAGTATTTGTGCAATGCAATCAATTGACCTGCTGCTTTCGCACAATCTCACGGCAGAGCGCGCTGACGAAACAACAAATCTTCCCTTCACCTTTCTCAAAAGCAAAATACATGCCTAAAAATTTTGAAAATAACTTTTACCTTAAAAGTTGTATTCAAAACTATATTTAAGATTCACTCTTGATATTCTCTCATCATCAATAGAGATGAAAAACCTCAACGTATTACCCCCCAAACAATTCGACCCATACAAACGTAAAACGATCTCATAATTTCTCTGCGCTTGGAATCAGTCAATTGACCCACAGCAACTGACGCATTGCGGCAGTGCACAAATTCAAGCGAGCCTTCCCTCCATGCGGTGGCGCCATGTGGTGCCCTGCTCCAACCTCAAACATGGAGGGGTCACCTGATGCGACGCCTGAAAAACCTGATTGAAAACCGGCTCTCCCGCCGGGCAGTTCTTGCCGGAACAGTGTCGGCTGCAACACTCGCGATGACCGGTGCTTTGACGCCGTCATTCGCACAAGATGTCAACACGACCGGTCTTGCCGTTACTGAAGACACCGTGAAAGTCGGGATCCTGCACTCCGTTACCGGGACAATGGCAATTTCCGAAACCGGTTCGGTACAGGCGGAAAAGCTTGCAATCGAGCAAATCAACGCCATGGGCGGCGTTCTGGGACGCAAGATCGAATATATTCAGGAAGACGGCGCTTCCGATTGGCCAACCTTTGCGGAAAAGGCGAAAAAACTTCTGGTCAACGACAAGGTAGCCGCCGTGTTCGGATGCTGGACCTCCGCATCCCGCAAGGCCGTATTGCCGGTCTTTGAACAGTACAACGGCATGCTCTACTACCCCACCTTCTACGAGGGTTTGGAGCAGTCACCTAATGTGATCTACACCGGCCAGGAAGCCACTCAGCAGATCATTGCCGGGATTGATTGGGTCGCCAAGGAAAAGGGTGCCAAGAGCTTCTATCTGCTCGGTTCGGACTATATCTGGCCGCGCACGTCCAACAAGATCGCACGCAAACACATCGAAAAGCTGGGCCACAAGGTTGTCGGCGAGGAGTACTATCCGCTCGGCCACACCCAATTCAATTCGGTGATCAACAAGATCAAGTTGAAGAAGCCTGATGTGATCTACGCAATCGTGGTCGGTGGTTCAAATGTCGCCTTCTACAAGCAGCTCAAGGCTGCGGGCATCGACATGACAAAAGAGAAGCCTCTGCTTTTGACCATTTCGGTGACCGAAGATGAAATTCGTGGCATCGGTGGAGAAAACATCGAAGGCGCTTACGCTGCGATGAAATACTTCCAGTCTCTCGACAATGAAAACAACCAGGCATTCGTCAAGGCTTTCAAGGAGAGATGGGGCGACGACATCGTGATCGGCGATGTGACGCAAGCAGCCTATCTCGGCCCGTGGCTCTGGAAAGCCGCCGTTGAGAAGGCGGGCAGCTTCGATATCGACAAGGTTCGCCTCGCGTCACCTGGTATTGAGCTGACGACCGCACCGGAAGGATATGTCCGCGTGCATGAAAACCATCACCTTTGGTCCAAGACCAGAATTGGTCTCGCCAAAACCGACGGTCAGTACGAAATGATCTACGAAACCGCGGACCTGATGGAACCGGATCCGTTCCCGGAAGGCTACCAGTAAGCCGACGCCTGTTCCCCAGGAACGGAAACGCCCGTTCTAAAGACGGGCCAACCCGGGGCGCTGCGTGGATGCAGCCTGCGCAGCGCCGCCTCAACAACCTCATCCTAACCCATTCCCACAGCAGGGGCACCGGCATTTGCGCCGCCCCAAAGCATGGAGACGTGCGCAATGTTCGCCGACTATACCTGGACAGAACTCGGGTCAATCTTTGCCATGCAGGGTTTTGCCGGACTGATCCTGTTTTCCGTCTTTGTCCTGATGGCCCTCGGCCTGGCCATCATTTTCGGCCAGATGGGCGTCATCAACATGGCTCATGGCGAGTTCATGATCCTCGGCGCTTACGTGACGTACCTGTGCTCCAATTTTGTCGAAGCTTACGCGCCATCCCTCTTCGGTGTGTACTTCTTCTTTGCCATGATATTGGCCTTTGTCGCCGCCGGGTCGCTAGGTGCGCTTGTTGAATGGTCTCTCATCAGACACCTCTATAAGCGGCCGCTCGATACGTTGCTGGCGACATGGGGCCTCAGCCTGATCCTGCAGCAAGCATACCGGTCGATTTTCGGTGCTCGAGAGGTGGGTGTCACCCTTCCGAACTGGCTTCTCGGATCGGTTCCGTTGACAGACATCATCGAGATCCCGATCAACGGGATCTTCGTGATGGTGCTCACCTTCTTCATCGCGATCGGCGTCTATTTCATCCTGTTCAGGTCCCGCATGGGCATGCAGACGCGCGCCGTGGTGCAAAACCGTGTGATGGCGGGTGCAGTCGGTATCAACACCGAAAAAGTCGATCGGCACACCTTTGCTCTTGGCTGCGGCATCGCCGGCATCGCAGGCAGCGCTTTCACCATGATCGGTTCAACCGGACCCACCGCGGGTCAGCTCTATATCGTCGACACGTTCCTGATCGTCGTATTTGGCGGCGCGGCCAGCCTTCTGGGCACGATTGCCTCATCTTTCGCCATCAGTCAGGCGCAATCGACAATGGAATTCTTCCTGTCCGGCTCAATGGCCAAGGTGCTCACCCTGTTGACGGTTGTCGGCATCTTGATGCTGCGCCCTCAAGGTCTTTTCTCCCTGAAAATCCGCCGCTGAGGAGGTAACGATGACCAGCTTGAAATCCTTCATGTCCCGGCAGGAAATGCTCGGCCTCCTGGTGATTGCAGCGGTGCTGTTCGTTGTCATGCCGCTCGCCATGGACATCTTCAGACTGAACCTGTTCGGCAAGTATCTGACCTACGCATTTGTCGCAATCGGCCTTGTCCTTTGCTGGGGCAAGGGTGGAATTCTGAGCCTCGGGCAAGGCGTTTTCTTCGGCCTCGGTGGGTACTGCATGGCCATGTATCTGAAGCTGGAGGCCTCAACACCGGAGGCCACCGCCATCCAGTCGACACCGGGCATCCCCGATTTCATGGACTGGAACCAGATCACGGCACTACCCTGGTTCTGGCAACCATTCAACAGCCTCACCTTCACGATCGTCGCGATCATCGCAGTTCCGGCTCTGTTTGCCTTCATCATTGGCACAGCCATGTTCAAGCGCCGTGTGGGCGGGGTCTATTTTGCCATCATCACCCAGGCAATCGCTGCAATCCTGACCATCCTCATCATCGGTCAACAGGGCTATACGGGTGGCGTCAACGGCATCACGGACCTGCGCACTCTCAAAGGCTGGGATATACGGACCGATGAAGCCAAATACATCCTCTATTATGTCAATGGCGGCCTTCTGATCGCGGTTCTGCTGCTCAGCCAAATCGTTCTGAAGAGCAAGCTCGGCAGGCTTTTGGTTGCAGTCAGGGACCAGGAAGACAGGGTCCGGTTCTCCGGCTACGACGTTTCCAATATCAAGATCTTCGTCTTCTGCTTCGCAGCCGTCCTGTCCGCGATTGGGGGCGCGATGTTCACCCTGCAGGTCGGGTTCATGTCGCCGTCTTTCGTCGGCATCGTCCCTTCCATCGAGATGGTCATCTTTTGCGCGGTTGGTGGGCGCCTGTCGATCTTTGGAGCCGTCTACGGAACGCTGCTCGTCAACTGGGCAAAGACAACATTCTCCGAGACGTTTCCCGAACTCTGGCTCTTCGGCCTCGGAGCTCTGTTCATCGCCGTGGTTCTGGTCTTCCCCAACGGACTGTCAGGTCTCTACCGCAGCTATCTCGCGCCGCTTGTGGACCGCTTCATCGTTCCGAAGGGACGAAAGACTGAGCCGGACGAGCCAACGCCGGTGGCACCTTTCAGTGCGGACACAACAGCCAAACCCGCGGAGTAGGACGCAGTCATGAACACGCTCAACAACAACACGGATTTCCTGCTCGCCATCGAGAACCTGACCGTGTCCTTCGACGGCTTCAAGGCGGTCAACGATCTCAATCTTTACATCGACGAGAACGAAATCCACGTCATCATCGGCCCAAATGGTGCCGGCAAGACAACGGTTCTGGATCTCATCTGCGGAAGAACCAAGGCAACCGACGGGTCGATCAAGTTTCGCAACAAGGAACTGACAGCCATGCGAGAGCACGAGATCGTGCGGGAGGGTGTCGGCAGAAAATTTCAGAACCCGTCCATTTATGAAGATCTTACGGTCTTTGAGAACCTGGAGCTCTCTTTTCCACGTGGCCGGACCGTCTTTGGCGCTCTCACCTTTCAGCGCGACGAGGAAGTCAGGTCTCGCGTCAGAGAAATCGCCGAGATGGTCTTCCTGGATACTCTTCTGGACATGCAAGCCGCTCTTTTGAGCCACGGTCAGAAGCAGTGGCTGGAAATCGGCATGCTGCTCATTCAGGACCCGGAGCTCTTGATGCTGGATGAGCCGGTTGCCGGCATGAGCGTCTCGGAACGCAAACAGACCGCAAAACTTCTTAATGAAATCACCAAAGGGCGCTCGGTGATGGTGGTCGAACACGACATGAAGTTCGTCGAAGACATCGCCCACCGCGTCACCGTCCTGCACCAGGGCAAGATCCTGTCGGAAGGGTCAATGGCCAAGGTCCAGGCAGATCCCAAGGTCATCGATGTCTATCTCGGTCACTAGGAGGCTCACATGCTGAATGTAGCGCATTACCACGTGGCCTACGGCCAAAGCGAGGTCCTGCATGGGCTCGATTTCACGGTGGCTCCGGGCGAAATCATTGCCATCATGGGACGGAACGGCATGGGCAAGACCACGCTGATGAAATCCCTGATGGGTATCGTTCCAACCAAGGATGGTGCGGCTGCCGTTGACGGCATCGATATCACGTCGATGAGAAGCTACGAGAGAGTGGCCAGCGGCATCGCCTATGTACCTCAGGGACGGATGATCTTTCCAACCATGACGGTGCAGGAGAACATCGAAACCGGGTTGACGATCAGCGGCCAATCCAAGGTGCCAGGAGACATCTACGAGCTGTTCCCGGTTTTGCTTGAAATGAACGGACGCCGCGGAGGCAACCTTTCCGGCGGTCAACAGCAACAATTGGCTATCGCGCGGGCACTTGCAACAAATCCCAAAGTGCTTCTGCTGGACGAGCCGACCGAAGGCATTCAGCCTTCCATTATCCGGGAAATGGCAAGGGTGTTGAGGCGTATCCGCGATGAGCGTGGCCTGTCCATCGTTGTCTCCGAACAGGTGCTCTCCTTTGCATTGGACGTCGCCGACCGCGTGCTCGTTCTGGAAAATGGCCGGCTCGTCCACGATGAACCCCGCGACAGTGTCGATGAAGACAAGGTCGCAGCATTCCTTTCCGTCTAACTCCGTTTCCAACCGCGCCAACGCATGCGCACTTCCAAGAGGAGAACCCCATGGCTGATACGCTGATTTCGGTAGATTTGAGTGAGTCTCCGCATACAAACGAGAAAATACACAATCGCTGGCACCCGGACATCCCCATGGCGGTCTGGGTTGAACCGGGTGACGATTTCAAGATCGAGACCTACGACTGGACTGGTGGGCAAATCAAGAATGACGATGATGCAGCCGATGTCAGGGATGTCGAACTTGAACAGGTCCACTACCTTTCCGGCCCTATCGGCGTCAAAGGTGCAGAACCGGGAGACCTCCTCGTCGTCGATATTCTCGATATCGGCGCCAAGGAAGAAATGCTCTGGGGGTTTAATGGCTTCTTCTCAAAGCAAAACGGCGGCGGTTTCCTGACGGAACACTTCCCGGAGGCACAAAAATCGATCTGGGACATTGAAGGTATGTTCACGCGCTCCAGGCACGTGCCGGGCGTCAGTTATGCTGGGCTTATTCATCCCGGACTGATCGGCTGTCTGCCCGATCGCTCAATGCTGGATATGTGGAATTCGCGTGAGAAGGCCCTATTCGAAACGGAGCCCGACCGTGTTCCGCCGTTGGCAGCGCTTCCCAACACTCAGTCGGCTCACATGGGCCAGTTGAAAGGCGAAGCAAAGGAAAAGGCTGCCGCAGAAGGCGCGCGCACCGTGCCGCCGCGCGAGCATGGTGGCAATTGCGACATCAAAGATCTGTCACGTGGTTCAAAAATCTATTTCCCGGTTTATGTCGACGGTGCAGGCCTTTCCATGGGCGATCTGCATTTCAGCCAAGGTGATGGCGAGATCACTTTCTGCGGCGCGATCGAGATGGCCGGTTGGCTGCATATCCGCGTCAACCTGATCAAGGGCGGTGTAGCGAAATACGGTGTCAAAAACCCGATTTTCAAGCCTTCACCGATCACTCCAAGCTACGACGACTACCTGATCTTCGAAGGCATTTCAGTCGATGAAGCAGGAACCCAGCACTATCTGGATGTTCATATCGCCTACCGGATGGCCTGCCTCAACGCCATAGAATATATGAAGAAATTTGGATATTCGGGCGCTCAGGCCTACGCCATTCTGGGTACAGCACCCGTTCAGGGGCACATATCCGGCGTAGTCGACATACCAAATGCCTGCGCCACATTGTGGCTGCCAACCGACATTTTCGACTTCGACATGATGCCAGGCTCGGAAGGGCCAATGAAGTTCATTGACGGGTCCGTTGATATTCCGCTGGCTCCAGACCTTTGAGGAGAATGCTATGCCGGTTTATGACTACCTTTGTGCACAATGTGGGCCGATAACGGCGCTGCGACCGATGTCGGCTCACTCAGAACCAATCGAATGTCCGGTCTGCAAGCAGGAGGCGCCACGCGCTTTCCTGCAAGCGCCGAACATGTCAACTCTCTCAACGAGCGATCGGACAGCACATCAACGAAATGAAACGTCCCGCCACAGCCCCGTTCATTCGACCAAGTCGGATAGAGAAGATGGGGCCAAAGAGCGCAGGAAACGTCACCCGGCTGGTTGTTCCTGCTGTTCGAGTTCCAAAAACAGCTTTCGTTCAAGTGCTGTTTACAAGGCAGACGGCAGCAAGACGTTTCCTTCAAAAAGGCCCTGGATGATCAGCCACTAGAGCATTTCTCAACTTTGACTAAGGTCATGGCAACACAGCTGGAAGCGGCTCACAACTTGAATTGAACTTGAGCGCAATCCGTCAGCTTTTGACAACGGGCTGACAGTCTCATTGGACAATTCAGATGGTTGAAGACACACCGCTCTGCGGAGCAATCAGATCCAACCGAGGCGAAAACGTAGATCGCCTCCTGGAAACGCTTGTCAAACTGCTTCAGGCCGAGGGGCTTTGTGTATCCGGGGTCGTACAACGCCGCGCCGAATATGGTGATACCTGCTGCGCCGATATGGGGCTTGAACTCATATCGAGTGGCGAGACGATCGAAATATCGCAGGCGCTGGGGCGAGGATCGCAGGGCTGCCGGCTCGATCCGCGCAGTCTCGCCGATATCACGGCTCGATTGCAGATTGAAATCGACCTGAAACCCGACCTCCTTGTCCTTAATCGATTCGGAAAAGGAGAACAGGATGGCCAGGGCTTTCGACAGTTGATCGGCAAGGCCATGGAGCTCTCCATTCCGGTTCTGACCGTGGTTCGAGAGCCGTACCTGGAGGCCTGGCGTAATTTTGCCGGCGAATTGGCTGTCGATCTTCCAGCTGACCTGGATGTAACCGTGGCCTGGTGCCTGACGGTTTCCGGCAAACCCGCGGCGGTGGCGGCCAATGGTTAGTCTTGATCCTGCTTGCGGTACGCTGAACGATCAGTTCGGCCGGACCGCGACGTATCTGCGCCTGTCTGTAACAGATCGATGTGACCTGCGATGCACCTATTGCATGGCAGAGAACATGACTTTCCTTCCACGCAAGGATCTGTTGTCGCTTGAAGAGCTTTATCGGCTTGCGACGATCTTCATCGGTCATGGCGTGCGCAAAATCAGACTGACTGGAGGAGAACCGCTTGTCCGCAAGAATGTGACCAGCCTGTTCAAGAACCTGTCCCAACATCTGGAAACAGGGGAACTTGATGAAGTCACCCTGACCACGAACGGATCACTATTGGCAGCTTACGCCGGTGAGCTTGTGGATTGTGGTGTGCGCCGGGTCAATGTCTCTCTCGACACGTTAAATGCCGATAGATACAGAACCATCACGCGCTGGGGCAAAATCGAGCGCGTCTTCGCAGGATTGGAGGCCGCAAAACGGGCCGGCCTGAAAGTCAAACTGAATGCCGTCGCCCAAAAAGGCGTCTTTGAGACCGAGCTCAATGACTTGATCCGTTTTGCCCATGAAAAGGATATGGATCTTACCCTCATTGAGGAAATGCCACTTGGCGGGGCTGCAGCGTGTCGCAGTCGAAGTTTCCTCTCTCTTGCGGAATTGCGCGGACGACTTGAAACGGAATGGACGCTCGAACCCTTGTCAGAGACGACCGGCGGTCCCGCAAGATATGTTCGGCTAAAGGAGACCGGCGGCAAGCTGGGGTTCATCACGCCGATGTCCTGCGACTTTTGCGCTGACTGCAACCGCATCCGGTTGAGCTGCACCGGCGATCTTTATACCTGTATGGGGCATGAAGGCGGCCTGGCTCTCAGGGAGCCTTTGCGTCAATCGAACGGCAACGAAAAAGTGGCGCAGCTCATTCGACAAAAGGTCTTCGACAAGCCACGCGGACATGCGTTTCAAATCAACGACACCGGGGTTAGCGGAATCGTTCGCTCCATGTCGACCCTTGGGGGATAAGCCGATGCGTATTGCCATTCTCGTGGTGTCGGACCGCGCCTCAAAGGGCGAGTACGAAGATCGGGGTGGACCGGCTATTCAGGCATGGCTGGAAAAGACCGTCACAACACCGTTTGAATGTGAAAGGATCATCATTCCGGATGGCTTTGAAAGCGTTCGCGACACATTGATCGACCTGTGCGATGCCAAGGCATTCGACATGGTGCTGACGACCGGTGGCACCGGTCCGGCTCCACGGGACCTTACTCCGGAAGCAACACAAGCTGTCTTCACAAAAGAACTGCCGGGGTTTGGTGAGTTGATGCGCCGGCGCAGTCTGGACTTTGTGCCAACGGCTATCCTTTCCCGGCAAACAGCCGGAATTCGCGGCAAGACTTTTCTGCTCAATCTGCCTGGCTCACCTGGAAGCATCGATGTCTGTCTGATGGCGGTCTTTGCCGCAGTCCCCTATTGCCTTGACCTGATCGGTGCAGGTTACATCGAAACCGATCCATCTGTGTTGAAGGCTCACCGACCTGGCAAATAGGTCCGGCTCGCATGTCAAAACGCCCGCGGTCCATTTTGGTCCGCGGGCGCATGCGTTTCGCATCGAAGGTTTATTCGGCCCGGGCCGTTTTGCCGAGATCAGCAAGAATTTCGAGCGCGATGATACGGCCTGCTCCACTGACTGCGCAGGCGTCTTGCAGCTTGGTCATGATGCTGGTGGTCAGATCACAAACCCCTCGTTTTCCGATAGCGGCCGAGAGCTCTGACCAGAGCGCGCCACTTTCTTTGAATGCAGCCTCGAACAGAGCATCGGCAGCGTCCCCATCGGCGGATGCACACATCCCTTTCAGGGCTGCGCGCCGTGTCGTTCGATCATCAGATCGAAGCAATTCACCAATTTGCGTCGGAAGAGTCTGCAATGTCATGCAAGCATTTAGTGCAGCCGCCTGATCGGCCGGGTCGTTGCCGCTGAGAGCTGCCTCAAAGCGCGGAGCCGCAACGGCGTCTGGTGCGAAGGACAAGAGATCGAGAAAGGCTGCCCTTGACGGTGCATAATTATCTGGTGGCAAGTTCACAAGAAACGACCAATCCGCCTGAGACAGGGTTACGCCGTTGCCGCTTCGTGTCGCAAGCGCCGTCAAGGCAGCAACGCGCAATTCGTCGTCCCGGGACTCCATCGCCGCCAGCAAGACCGGTGTGAATACGGTCAGTTTTTGCTCGCCAATCAGCCTGACGGCAATTCTACGGATTTCCTGGGCCGCATTTGATGCAACGTCGGGCCGAACACGCTTCTTTTTCAATGTGGATTGCGCGAGTTCCAGAAACTTCAGGTCCTCGTCGGACAAGTCGATCTTCTCTTCCGCAAATTCAGCTTGTTCGACATCACCTTGCAGGATTGCTGCCAGCGTGCTTTGAGGGAATGCGACAATTTCAGCCGTCTCCTCAGATTGTTCGCCTTCACCCCTATCAAGGACAACACTTTGCGCTTGGGTTTGGTCGGCGTCTTCAGCGTCATCATTCTTGGGTTCCGGTTTGCGATAGTCGCTCAGTTTGACCGGCTCATCCGTCTCGTCCTGAGGAATAATGTTTCCATCCCGGTCCAACACGATACGGTTTTTCGTACCGCCGTCATCATCGCGTGCGCGCGCGCCAAACTGCTTCTGCTCCTCTTCTCCACCTTGCTTTTCTTCATTCTCGGTGTCCATTTCCTCAGACACCAGATCGCCTTGTGCAGCCAAAAGCAGAATAGCGGCAGCGTTATCGGCAACCTCGCCGTCGCCATCGGACAAGGCCGACACTGACGCAAGCGCGGAAAGTCGCACCATTTGGCTCTTTGAAGTTATCCCTTCAGCCAGATACTCAAGGACCTCAGGCTTTTGGAAATAAGCGAGTGCCGACAATACAGACCGTTGAACTTCCGGTTTTGGGTTATGCGTCTTGATTTCCTGAAGTGCTTGAAACGCCTCTTCGCTTTTGCTGCGGCCCAGAACGTCAACCAGGGCGGATACAAAGTCTTCTCTTTCACCACGCAGTTTCGCACCGGTGAGATCGACAAGTTTGCCAAGTTGGGTTGATTTCAAGTTGCGTTCGCTCAGACGACGGATCGCGGCCAGCCTGACGGTTCTGTCGTCATCATGCACAACCAGATTGACCAGGTCATCGACCGATATTGTGGGCGACTTTGCCGCTGTCATGGATCGAATGAGCGGAGACGGGTCTTCGATCAACTGAGCGTCAGACAAGGGGGCTCCGCGCTCCAACATGGTTTCGAGCGCGGCCAAACGCACATCGACACTCTTGTCCTGACACAATCCACCCAAGGCCTTCAAGGCATGGGGGTCAGAGGAGGTGCCAAGGGCACGGGCAGCCCGGGAGCGCTGACGTTCCGACGCGCTCTGCCCGGCATCGAGAAGCGCGAGGAACCCGGGGCGACCAAGACCGGCATAAGCCTCAAAGACCTCGCGCCAGAGCTCTTGGCCAAATTCATCCTTTGCCGCCGTCATCAGATCATCGAGTGCTTCCTCGATCCCCAGGCGGCCGATCGTCCGGATCGCTTCCTTTTGAACGTCGAGCCAGTCATCCCAGTCGGCGTTTTCATCTTCCCAGGCAATTTCGTCGTCGAAACTTTCAACCGATAGCTTGCGCAAAAGCGGTGCCGCAAGCTCGCGGTCTTCCGCTTGAAGTCCGCTCAGTGCCGCAATCTTGGATTCGCTTACGGGATCGTTCCGAAGGCTCCAGAGGAAGGTCTCTCCCAATCCCTTCTCACCAAGCTTTACCAGCGTTTGCAGCGCGTCGCCCCGCACATCGGGGTCGTCATTCCGAGTTGCCTCCAGCAGCACATTGCGCGCTGACGGGAGCCCCCACTGACCAGCTGCCTTTATGGCCAGACACTGCTCTGCGGGCGAACCTGATTGCACGATTTGAAGCATGGTGTTTTCAAGATCGCTACCAAGTGCCAACGCCTCAGGCTTCAAGGGAATCGAAGGTTTAGGCTGGGCCATTTCAGAAGAACCTTTGTCGTTAAAATGCTTGGAAAAACAATAAGGCGGGAACTCTCGTCCCCGCCTTGATCTTGATCAGTCTCTCGCAACGCCCTTAGGCGATGTCACGGCGTGCGAAGGACATTGAACGGTAGCTTGTTTTGTAGGGCGATGTGCCGATCTTACGGATCCGGCCGACGCCCATCTTGTAGTTGTAGTTACCGCTGATCCAGTCGACCACACGCCCGGACAAGGCGTTGGCTGGTTGAGCCGTGTGCAGGAAGTCCATGTAAAGGAGCCCCTTCTTCACGGCTGGTGTCACGATGGCGACAGCTGTGATCGCAGCTTCCGTCAACTCGATGTGACCATGCTCCATCAGTTTTTCGAACTGGAAGTCATCGCCTTCCACACCGATGATCGTGTCTTTCTGAACCGGAATCCGGTCAGAATAGAGCATGACATAATCGCCGTTCTCGATGCCTCTGGCCGCCGCGTCATCGGGATGGATTTCCACCCAGTTTTCGGGCCAGCGTTGAACGATGTACGGACGACGGCGATCGTCGTAACCGGACTGCCAGCGCTCGTTGATACGACCAGACGTGACCCACAACTCATCGTCTTTCGGCTTCAGCCATGCCCAGTAGTCGGAGAACAGGCTCCAAGGTGACTTCTGGATGTTGCATTTGCCGGTCTGCGAGTTGAAATGGGTCAGTTTCTTGCCGAGGCGGTTTGCTCCGGACGGTCCGTCGGCTGGCAACTTGCGTTCAGTGTCATGCAGACGCTTGGTACCGACCAGCGTGCCGTCGTCCTGCAGAAGGACCGGTCCCTGGATGCCGTTGGTGCCAAACTCCGCCAGTTTCTCGTGCAGGGTTTTGCCTTCACGTTGTGCGACAACCTTGACGTTAAAGAAATCCTTGCGGCTTCCTCGTGAGAAACGGGCACCTTCTTCAAGCACTTCGTTGGAGTTCTTCCAATCAAAGCCTTTGTAACCCATCGCGGTTGCCAGTTTGGCAATGATCCACCAATCCGGCTTGGCTTCACCCGGTGCATCGTAGAACTTCGGATAGAGCCGAATACGGCGCTCGCCATTAGCGCGGGTGAAGGTATCTTCACCCCAACCGGCAGCCGGGAAAACGATGTCGGCATAGCGTGCGCCGATCGGATCCACCAGATAGATATCCTGGTTGACGACGACCATGCCACCACTGTCAACGCGCCGCTTCAGCGTATCGATGATCTCCTGCTTGTCGAACGAACGGATCTGATGCGGATTTTGCACAGTCAGCTCGTTGAACTTCGCCGCAAGAGACTGCGATCCGCACATGGACTGTATCCAGGTGTTGCCGATCACGTGCGCAAAGCGCGTGTGGCCGGACATCAGATACCGGTCCGTATCCATCGCACGGCGGCGGCGGCCAGGCAGTTTTTCAGGCGATTTGTTACGCGGGTATTTGCCGCCACGTAGACCACCACGCTGGTGACCACCAGCCCGGCCAATCACCTGCCCGGGACGTCCACCGGCCCCGACGATGATGCCGAGAGCGGAGATGGCCTGGGTGTTGCCGGTGTTGTTCGACCAGTAGAAGCCCTTTTCGATCATGACCGATGTCTTCGGACGTGATCCGTCTTCCTTCGGTTTCGCCATCCATTCTGCAGCGGTGTAGATCTTCTCAACGTCGATCTGGGCGATCTCGGCAGCCGTTTCCGGAGCGAACTCGTCCTGGGACAGGAGCCATTCTTTCCAGTCTTCAAAACCGGCGGTCTGGAACTTGCCCCAAGTGGTGCGCCACTGCCACGGCGTGTTGCGGGTGCCCTGACCGAAGCCTGACGAGCTTTCCCATTTGTTGTTGACCCATTTCTGGATCCAGTCGCTGTCTTCCCAGCCATTTTCCACGATGACGCGGGCGATGGCGTTGACCACCAGCAAGTCTGTGCCCGGCTGAATGTCGAGCCACATGCCGCCGTTCTTTTCGGCGTAGGCAATACCGCCGGTCTTGCGGGGAACCATGAAGATCGCTTTTTGACCATTCTGAATGCCCGGCATCATCCAGTCCGTAAACAGGATGGTCTTGGTTTCATAAGGGTCGGTGCCGCAAACAAGCAGCGTTTCGGCGTCTCTCCAGTCTTCGTAAGATGGTCCGAAGTTATCGAAGCCCGCATCCCGGAAGCCGGGTGTGGACGTCACGTCGGACGGCGTGTCGTGGAAGGTGAAATTGGCGGTGCTGACACTGTTCAGGGCGTATTTCGTGATGGCATATGTGTTTTCCATATAACCATACGAGAATGTCTTGACGCAGTAGGCATTTTCACCGTGTGTCTTGATCACATGTTTGCCGACTTCCGCCGCGATTTCCATCGCGAAGTCCCAAGTTACCGGCATCAGGACGCCGAACATGCGGATCATCGGAGACTTCAACCGGTCACGGGTCGGGGTCTGCGGATTGTAGACCTTCTGCGCCAGAGCCCCGCCGCGAATGGATGAGTTGCCGAGAAGATTGACGTGCTCGGTATCCTTGTCGGGAATGATGATGACGTGATGTGGTTCGCCATCATGCAGCACGACATTGTACTGGTTGGGTGCAACCCAGGGGCCGAGCGGATCGACCGGGAAGTCGACGCCGAAAGCGTTTTCCTCGGCCTTCTCACCGCCAACCTTGCCGCCCTTGACCGGCCAGCGATAGATCTTGTAACCGCAGGCGACAATGCAGTAGTCGCAAGCGGTCGAGATCACATCCGCATCCACCGGAGGCAGCGGAATATTCGTCTCTGGGATATAGTAGGGTGTGGACATTATCGGTCTCCTCAGCCCTTGAGATTGTCGTAACGGCCATAGATCAGGCCGAACATTCCAACGGCATAGATGTCATCTCCATCCAGCTCGAGCAGCACCTGAGGCAGGCTCTGGTAAGCTTGTCCGGAAATGAAAATACCGTGGCGCGTCAGATCGAATGTGGTCAGGTGCAACGGGCACGGCCCCAGCACCTTGTCCTCGGATTTGTAAGTGCCTTGAAGCGGTCCGCCCTGGTGAGTACAGGTGTAGTTGAAGGCAACCACATCCTTGTTGGGACCGATCCCGCCGCCGGCTTCACGGCCGAGCTTGACCAGCATGGATTCCGAATAGGCACCATCATCCGGATAGGTGAAGTCGAGAGGCTCATCCTCTTTCAGCTCCGAGAGCTTGCCGATCAGCTTGCGTTCGTAGGTCGAAACCACCGCCGGAACCTTTGCAGACGAAGGGCCTGCCTTCAGAGCGACCATGACCGTGAACGTGGTGATGCCCGACGTCAGAAGAAACTGACGTCTGTTCATGAGGCACCGCTTGCCTGTCTTGGCAACGTCCTTCGGGCCGTTTATGGCTTCGATCAGGGCCGGATCGATCGGTTTTTGATGTTTCGTCATAATCCGTCTCCTTAGTTCGAAGCCGCCGGAAGGACGTCGTATTCGGGAAGCTCTGGCTCCTCCATCACGATACGTTCACCGGAAAGGCTTTCCAGGAAGGCCAGCAGATCGGCTTTTTCGTCGTCATTGAGGCCGAGAGGTTTGATGAGCTCACTCTTGGTTTCAGCGAACTCGTTTTCACCGCCACCCTGGTTGTAGAACTCGATGACGTCTTCCAGCGTTTCGATCATGCCGTTGTGCATGTATGGTGCTGTGTACTTTGTGTAGCGCAGCGACGGGACGCGGAACTTGCCGAGATGGTTCTTGTCCTTCGCACGGAAGTAGACACCCGGATCGTCCTTGAAGGTCCGGTACATTTCTTCCGTCGATCCCTTCGCATAAAGCTCATAGCGGAAGGTGATCTGGGCAAGCTCGTCAGTTTCCCAGCCATCATAGGCCGGAACGCCGAGGTTGTAGTATTTCTGGTTGCTCAGCAATGCTCCATTGTGACACTGGGAACAGCCTGCCTTGCCGGTGAACAGTTCCAGACCCCGCTTTTGAGCATCGTCCAGAGCCGCATCATCGCCGCGCATATAGTTGTCGAATGGCGTGTCTGTTTGAACAAGTGTGCGCTCAAATGCGGCAATTGCCATCCAGGCGTGGCTCAGGCGCGGATATTCGGTTCCAAAGACGTCCTTGAACCGTTCACGATATTCCGGCACGAAAGCCAGGCGAGCTTCGAGCATGTCATCTTCGCCATTCCCGGCGACTGCCCCTTTGGCTGCCGATTTAGCCTGTGCCTCCAGCGACTTGGAGGATCCTGCCCAGAAGAGGTTGCCGTAATAGGCCGAGTTGATGATTGTCTGGGAGTTCCGCCAGTGAACCGTGCCTGGATATCCAAGCGAGATCTTGTCGGGGAAGTCCCACCCGGCATCGGGCAGGTGGCATGCCGAGCATGGCATTGCGCTGTTACCGGAAAGACGCGGATCGAAAAACAGCATCTTGCCGAGTTCGATCTTCTCAGGTGTTTGCGGGTTGTCTGCCGGAATGGGCGGATCACCCAGCGGCGCAAGGTCTGCCGGCCGATCGGCGGCAATTGCTCCGGTGGCGATTGCAAGCACTGATGCACCTGCGAGAGCCCATGCGGAGACGGTTTTCTTCATGGCTTTTGACATGATCCTGTCTCCTCAGTTGGTCGCGTTTTTCCAGTCGGGAACGACTTCAAATGCATAGTCATCCTGTTCCCAGACATAGGCGGGTTGGTTGTAGCTATCGCCGGAAAGCGCCTTCAGAAATTCAACCAGGTCAGCCTTTTCGCCCCGGGTCAGTTCAAGCGGCTTCAGACGAGAATCCTTGTTCGGATCATCTCCACCGCCCTGGTTGTAGAATTCGACCACGTCTTCCAGCGTTGCCAGCGTGCCATTGTGCATGTACGGCGCGGTGTAGGTCAGCTCGCGCAAGGTCGGGGTCATGAAGGTTCGTTTCGAACTTTCCTTGTGATCGCGAATGTAGGCTCCGAGATCCGTGCGCACGTTCATGTAGTTTTCGACACCCATGAATTTCGCATAGGCGACGTATGTCTGGTGCCGCAGCGGGTCGGACCAAATGTCCGGATTGTCGGGAACCCCGATGTTGTGCGGCTGGTCGTCGGTGAAACGGTCACCGGAATGACAGGCCGTACAGCCAGCCTTGCCCTTGAAGTTCACGTAACCGCGTTTCGCGGCTTCGCTCATTTCACCGGTATCGAACGGGGAGCCAGAAGAGGCGATCGACTTCAGGAACTCCTGAAGCGCAGATCGCGCGCCGCCGTTTGAAGGTTCGCCCTTGCCGGCAGCCTTGAACATTTCGACATAGACAGGATCCTGCTTCAGACGCTCCTGCATCATCCGCATGTCCATGTTCATGATGTAATCTTCCGTGATCATTTCACGGGATACATCATTCAGGTTCGTGCCGAGCCGGCCATCGTGCATCCAGGCCGCGCGCTGGCCAACATTGGCAAGCGTGGGCGTGTTCCGAAAACCTTCCGAGCCGCTATAGGCCGTTGAAAGGGCTTCGCCGTCGGTGAAGGCGAGATCCGGTTGATGGCAAGATGAACAGGAAAGATTGGTGTCGCCGGACAGGCGCGTGTCGTAGAAAAGACGCTTGCCGAGTTCGGCCAGCTCGGGATTGACCTCCATCGGCGTAACCGGACCCTGATCTGCGGACCAGGCGGCCGTGGTGGCTAATAGCAGAGCTGCAATACTTGCAGTAAGGCGCATAGGACCCTCCGTAGTGGAGAGGAGTATTAGAACGCGATCACCACTGAATTCGGCGACCGCTCAACTCCCCCATCACGGCGAGTATTCACTTGTGAAAATCATCAGCACTGATTGCAATCAATCGTCTGTTTTTTTGAGTAATCATACGTAGAGATTTGAAGTAAATTTAATATTCAAACATTCGAAAATATATATTTATCAAACAATTGTGACGATTGATATTGCTCAATTATGTATTCGAAGACAGACCATATAGTCCCTCCAACAGTAGGGGCCTGATATGAGAACAATGAACGGACTGTCGGCGGAGAGCTATACTGAAGATCAAGATGCCGGCAATCTGTGCAGTCTGGAACACAGCTGCGGTTTTCATTCCCAAAACTGTATTTGCGCC
This sequence comes from Labrenzia sp. THAF82, assembly GCF_009363435.1. Lineage (GTDB taxonomy): Bacteria > Pseudomonadota > Alphaproteobacteria > Rhizobiales > Stappiaceae > Roseibium > Roseibium porphyridii. The sequence continues at coordinate 4,883,356 of NZ_CP045354.1, forward strand.
GCTCTTCGAACGACTTTCGGAATAGATCTCCCGAAAGGTGCGCATAAATATGCGCTTGCGACCGGACAGGAATTAGACCCCGAGACACTACCAAATTCACCCGTTATCGGCATCCTGACCGGCGCGGTCGCAATCGTTGCCCACCTCAGCGACGGCCGAAGAACGATCACTGGCCTTTTCCTGCCTGGTGACTACATCAATCTCGCGACACTGCAACGCCAGTTCGATGGCACGATAACGGCACTGACACCCAGCGCGGTCCAGTTGATGGAATACCCGGTTTTCGAGAAACTTCTCAGTCGTTCCGATACGGCCAGAGACCATTTTATCGATCAGACAAACAACTTTCTTTTCCGCCTTCTCGACCACAGCAATGATCTTGCCAAGAAGACGCCGATCGAACGCATTGCCGCGTTCATTTTTGAGCTCAAAAGCCGGATGCTGCCGCGAAGCGGACATCAATTCAATTCGATCACCATTCCGTTCGGGCGCCGCGACATCGCCGACTATCTCGGACTTCAACCAGAAACCGTCAGCAGAGGATTTACCACGCTGACGAATGAAGGGGTTATCAGCCTTCCCGAAGCCGATCTGGTCACCATTGAGGACGTTCGCCGATTGCGTCTGATTGCCAACGGGGGACGTCCCAGAAAACGTGGCGCTTAGCAGCGCTCACTCAATGCACCCAACTGGGCTGTTCTTCTGTCCACACTTTCAATCCGCCAAGCCATCGCGGTCAACAAGCGTCGTGAACGCCACTTCTTGACAGGTAGCCAGGTCAACCTGGAGTGAACTCAACCATGCCAAGCGCATTCTCTAAACATGCTGCGGTAGCCTCCGTTATGGCTGCCCTTGTCCTTGCGACGTCACCCGCCTATGCCGAAGACACAACTTCCAACACGAAGATCGATCAAATCAGCGACCCGTTGGCCGACCGGGTGCTGGACATGTTTCGGTTTGAGCCGAATTTCGTTGCACTGAAGACGGGAGAACGGGTCACATTCAATAATTCCAGGGGCCAGCACACTGTTGTAAGCGTCAAGGGACTGATACCCGACGGAGTTGAAAAGATTTCCGTTGCCAATACCGCAACCGAAACCATGACAATGGACGTGCCTGGACTTTATGTCCTGACCTGCAAGGTTCATGGCCGCTATGGCATGGTCATGCTGCTGGCTGTCGGAGACCCAGATAGTTGGAAAAATCCGCCGGAAAGCTGGACCAGGAAACTCTCAGGTCGTTACGACGAAAAGCTCCAGGAGCTGCTTGCAAAACTGGACGCAAAGTTCCCGCGTTAGCCCGCTTCACTCGCGTTTCTGCGTTTCAGCTGCAATATTCCGGGTAGGCTTTGGGGCAGTTTGAAAAAACAGCCGGCCCTGAGATCCTTCAAGGGCCGGCTGCTATCTTTAGAGACCCATGTCGGCTCTGAACGGATAAAACTGCAGCTCAGATCCGGGTTCTATGCTTGAACAGCTAGCAGGAACCGCCCCCAGGCCGTCTGCCTCGATCAGAGGCATGAGGCGAGCAGAGCCGGCCCTGCCCGTCTTTTCAAGAAGCGGAAAACCTTCCTGTGGCGTTCCGACTATATTGCAGGGGAAGAATTCCTGCCGACCTGGCCTTCTTTGCCAACTAAAGGCAGCTCTGGCGTTCAGGATCAATGGCGCACGTTGCACAGCACCGGCCAGGGCTTCAAGAACCGGCCTGCCGACCAACAGAAAATCAACAAAACAGGCAAGCGGATTTCCCGGCAAACCGAGGTATACCGCCTTGCCGATTTTTCCGAGCGCAATCGGCTTACCGGGCTTAATTGCCATACGCCAGCCTTCTATGCTGCCTCCGGCGGCAACCACGGCAGATTTCAAATGATCTTCCTCACCGACCGACACTCCGCCCGATGTAATTATGAGATCGTGATCTCGTGCTGCCTCTTTGAGCGTCTCCGCAATCGCGCCGAGGTCATCCTTGATGATGCCCAGATCGGTTGTCTCCACGGCGTTCGAATTTAGCAGTGTGCGCAGCATCGGCCGGTTGGTATCGAAAATATGGCCGGGGCCCATTCCAACGCCCGTATCGCGCAGCTCGTTGCCTGTCGACAGCACGGCCACGCGAATTTTCCTGACAACACATGCCGTCTGATAGCCGCTTGCCGTCATCAACGCAGTATGGCGCGCATCGAGGCGTGTGCCGCTGCGGACAAGAGACTGGTTCACTTGAACGTCTTCGCCTGTTCGGCGAATGTTGTCGCCTTCGGGCACGTCGAAGTTAGGCACAACATGCCCATCCGCAACGTTCGCGTGTTCCTGCATCACCACAGATTGGGTTCCGTTTGGCGTTGGAGCGCCGGTCATGATGCGGACAGCTTCGTCCGGGGCAATCCGGCCTTTCGGGCAGTCTCCGGCAATCATTCGCCCGACAATCTTGAACGCTTTTTCCCCGCTTCCACCCAGCGCATATCCGTCAACCGCCGAATGATCATGAATTGGCAAGGAGAAAAGCGAGACCGTTTCACCAAAGTTGACCCTGCCGGCGGCGTCCGGCAATGGAACGTCTTCAAACTCGGTGATCTTGCTGCAAAGGCTGACAGCCCGTGACACGGTGTCATTGACGCTCGAAAGCCGTTTTTCCTGGGCGTTGTCACAACAATCAAACTTGGCTTTGCTTTCCATGGACTTGGTTCCGGGCTGAATAACTGCTTGGTTTTTCAAGATCCTGACAAGCTAACTCAGACCCACCTGTTTTACTTTGACGAGCGTCAAAGGCCGTTTCTTTGAAACGATGCCCATTCCACAATCGACAGCTGAGCAATAGGTTCGCCGACTTGAGCAAGGCATGAGTGCCATCTCATCTGATGTGCGCGTCTCGCTCTACCAGGCGCCATCGGTGCAATCAGAATCCATGCACCTTCCGGCAGGAGGCGTCTCACTTTCAAGGCTTCCTGGGACGGAACATATGATAGCGTCGCAACGCGATTTCATGCCGAGCCGTTGTTTGGGCAAAATTTTAAAACTTATTGCAGAAGGAACATTCCCCAAAAATGATGAAGCTAGATCGAGCTTATTCGGCTGTCTTGTTCGACATGGACGGAACGCTGGTGGATTCGCGTGTGGTAATCGAGCGGATTTTGACGGAATGGGCTGTTGCCAACGGCGTCGATCCCGATGCCCTGCTCGCAGTTTCACATGGCCGAAGGACCATCGATACACTGCGGGACTTCGCGAAAGCCGGTACTGATTGTGAGGTGGAAGCGGCAAAAATTGAGGCGGAGGAAACCGCCGATGTCTGCGGTATCGTGCCCGTTCCGGGTGCAGCCGAACTCTTGAGCCGTTTGCCGTCGACCCGTTGGGCAGTCGTTACGTCTGCAGGCCGCGATCTCGCTATCAGAAGGTTGTCGGCTGCTGGTCTGCCCATACCCGAAGTTCTCGTGTGTGCGGAAGATATCGAACACGGCAAGCCGGACCCGTCAGGATACCACCTTGCTGCGACAAGACTTGGTACGACCGCCGACCAGTGCCTTGTCTTTGAAGACGCTCCTGCGGGAATTCAGGCTGGACTGAACGCTGGAAGTGATGTGATTGCGATCGGCTTTGCAAGTCCAACCGACACAAGACCCGCGTGTCCGTTGATTTCAGATTTCGAAGCCATCGAGTTCCGATTGAACTGACCCAAGAGTGCTTCGGTACTAGATAGGATACTTCACGTTTTTGACACAAAACCGGACTTCAACATTGAATGATAAAACTGAGAATGGATCTCAATCGGCAAGAAGGCTGGAGAGCTGAGCCGCGGCTGATTTCAATTTGTCGACATGATTGATCGCGTCATCGAGCGGCAATCTTTGTTCCGGGGCGTGAAAAGACAGGGTTGAAACCAACCGGCCGTTGGCTTCGATGATTGGCACGGCAACAGCAATCATGCCTTCCATGAACTCGCCGTTGTCGGTTGAAAAGCCGCGCTCGCGAACTTTCGCAACCTCTTCGATCAGCACCTGAGGATCCGAGATCGTTGTCTCGGTCATGGCGTCCAGTTTTGTTGAAGCCGAATAGTTCCTGAGATGCCTGCGATCAAGACTGCTCAGATACATCTTGCCGCTAGCGGTACAGTAAAACGGTACTCGTGTGCCGACCGGCAGCTGTATGCGCAAAGGCCACTTGGTCTCTACGCGGTCCAGATAAATCATGGCATCGCGGTCAGGAATAGCGATGTTGCAGGTCTCGCCGATCTCTTCTGCGAGCTTTGCCAGGATTGCCAGACGCGCCGTACGAATGCGCAACGACGACAGGATACCGGCCGACATCTTCCGCAAACGAAGACCGGGCGAGTAACCCTTTCCGTCAATCTCCCGTTGGATGAACCCTTCACTTTCCAGCGTCGTGAACAGCCGGTGGATGGTCGGCTTGGGCAACCCGAGTTTGGAATTCAGCTCGGTGGGGGTGACCGGAACGCCTGTTTCGGCCAATTCTTCGAGAACGAACAGCAAACGCAGATTGGTTGGAATTGCATTTTCCCTGCCGTTTTCGTCCACCATGCAGTCCCCTTCCCCCTGTCCTGCCTCCGCTTTAACCGGTTGGAACCAGGATTGTCGAGAGGGTCGGGACCAAAGCGACAATAAACCAGACCACCAGGAGCGAGATCAGATATGGCACCGTGTACCTCAGAAGACGGAAATAGGGAACGCCCGTTACGCCCGATGCGACATAGAGGTTAAGTCCGTATGGCGGGGTGACGAAGCCAATTGACGCACCAACGAGGAAGATGACGCCGAATTGCAGTGGATCGACACCGACCGAATGGGCTGCCGGAGCAAGGATTGGCGCAAGGATGATCGTCACGGGCAAACTTTCAAGCACCATTCCTGCGACGAAAACAATCATCATCGATGTGAACAGAACGGCGTAGTAGCCCCCCATGCCCGTCACGAAATCGCCGATGATCTGCTGTGCACCAAGCACGGACAGTATTTGCTGCATCACCACAGACACAGCGATCAGCGGTGCGAGAATACCGGCGATCTGCGCAGAACGCATCGTGATGCGTGGCAGCTCCAGCGGGCCGAAACCTTTGACGACCAGGTATTCTCCGATGTTCCGTTCTTTGTAGCTGCGCTCTTCAGATGGTGAGCCCAGCAACTTGAACAGCGGCAAACTTATGAAACCGACCAGAACGCAGAATCCGACAGTAACGCCCGCAGCTTCTGTCGGTGAGAACTTGCCGGTGTAAATGCCCCAGAGCACGAGACCGATGGCAAAGAAGCCCAGCCACGCACCGGTTGCTGTCTTGAACACCCTGATGAAATCCAGCTGAATGAGATGACCCCAGGCATTTCTGCTGCAAATGACAAATGCGACCAGCATCATGGCGCCGACCATCATGGCACCGGGGACAATTCCAGCGAGGAACAACTCGGAAATCGGCAGGTTCAAAAGGAATCCATAGACGATGAAGATGATCGACGGCGGGATAATGATCCCCACCGTTCCACCGGCGGCGGCCGTCGCCGCTGAAAAGCGCTCGTCGTAGCCGCCCTTGACCATTTCCGGATGCAGCATCGATCCGATTGTTGCCGTTGTCGCTGAGTTGGAACCCGATATGGCGGCAAACAATCCGCACGCTCCAAGACTGGCCATCGCGAGACCGCCGCGCAGCCAGCCAAGGCAGGCATAAGCAAAGTCCGACAGGCGTTTGGCAATCCCCGATCGGTTGATCAGGTCACCAGTCAGAATAAAGAGCGGCATGGCAAGAAGCGCGAAACCGTCAGTAAATACGTCAGCAAGCGCCGCACCTGTGTTGATAAGGGGAAGGCCCAGCACAAAGCTCATGCCGATCACCCAGTATCCGATAACGAGAAACACCGGCACGCCGAGCATGAACAAGACTGTGACGCCGATTGAGATGAGAGTGGTCCAGGTACCGTCAGTCATGTCTTGAATTCCTCAGTCTGAGCCAATCGCGACGGCGCCGGTAAGCGGCTTTCCGGTCATCAGGTTTTTCACGTCAATCAACCAGTTCTCCATTGCCCGGGCCGCAATCAGCAAGAATGCGAGCGGCACGGAAATCAGGAACCACCACTGCAGCACGTTGTCGGTGCCGAGCATGATTTGGAAATTTGCAGCAGAGTTCGCCGCAACCTGTGTGGAGGTGACAACAACAACCCAGGAAAAGCCGAGCCATAAAAGGGCGTCCAGGGTAAGACACAAAAATTGTGCGGGACGCGGCATAGCCATTCGGAATTCGGAGAACGCCAAATGCGTCCTGAGCTTCACATTATAAGCGCAGCCCATCCACGTCATGATCAGGAACAGGAAAGGAGGAAGCGTGGTCGACCAAGGTGCCTGTACGTTCAAAACAAATCGCCGGAAGACCTCAACGAATATGATCGCACCTATCAGGAGATAGGTCGACGTCATGATTGTGGCTTCAAGGCTCCGCTCGATCCAGGGCACATAGTGATAGACAAGCACGATCAGGGCGCCGCCAATGAGGGTAACAAAGGCTCCGACAACCCAAGCTGCATCGGTTTTCAGGGCTTCACTGATCATCCAGGCATCGTTTGACAAAACAGCACTGAAGATCTCGGCAGCTTCGCTGACGATACTCATGACATGTCTCCTCCCAAGCCAGACCGTGTCTGGACTTTTGCAGCTGGTGACCACTCCGTTTCAATGCCGGCTCGTCCGGGCACCAGATCTGCAACGTAACCCATGGAGCCCACGGCACGTGCCATGGGGTTCTTGAAACACGTTTCTGAAAACGCGTTCCCTGGAAACGTATATGAAGTTCCCCTCAGGCCCCATCTGTGAAAAGGGCGGCGAGGTCCTCCACCCCGCCGCCGCTGTTTTCTTCTCGTCAGCCCTTCCACCAACGGCGAGGCTCTACGTTTTCCGGCTTCATGTCGGCCGGCACTTCGCGGGCCACACGATAGAGTTCCGCGTAGGTATCCATGCCGCCAGCCCAGTTGTTGATGCGCTCGCGCCATTGTGCCCAAGGCTCCGGGTTGAATTCCGGCGAACACATTTCCTCAGCCATCTTGATCTGATCATCAGCCAGGAAGGCCGGACGAACGTCGTTCTCGGCAAAGAGCGTGCCCGGCATGACCGGATCAGAGAATCCGACGGTCTTGACCAGCGCCGCCTCGTTGGCAGCCTGAACATGAACCTGCGCCAGATAGGCCGATTCCATAACCGCATCCTGCAGATTTGCATCAAGGCTGTCGAAGACCTTGGCGGACATGGCAGTGTGCTCGGTGCCACAGAAGAAACGCAGGTCAACCGATTGCGAAACGACCGGCGACATGTTGGCGTAGGCAACTGCAGAAGCCCAGGTTTCCGCGCCGTCGATCAGGCCTGTTTTCAAGCCATCCAGGGTCTCTTCCCAGGCAACCGGAACCGGGTTCAGGTTCAGAAGCTGCATGGCAATACGCCCCAGCTGGGTGCCGGTAACGCGGTTTTTGGTTCCGAACAGTTCTTCGAGTTTCGTAACCGTCGGCTTGTCCGCAAAAGACTGGCCAAGCTGGATGCCGCGCAATTCGCAGTGGCTGAAGAGGAACTTCAGGCCATGGCGTTTTTCGAGCGGATCGCGCAGGATCTTCTGAGATTCCGGGCTGTAGAGGAAATGATACTGAGAAGCACGGCCCGGGAACACATAGGCATAGTCAAGAACGTTCAGGTAGGGAGCGCCACCTGCAGAGTTCTGAGTCGACGCAGCGTAGATGTCCACGATGCCGTTTTGTGTTTTTTCAACGCAGTTCAACTGCCCACAGATCTGGTTGTCACCGATGAATTCAATTCTGATTTCACCATCTGTGCGCTCTTCCAGGTCACGCGCAAATTCCAAGCACCCTGCCCGTTCGATCAACAAGTTGCGCGCATTGAAACCCGCAGCTCCGAACTTCAGATTATGCTTTGCTTCCTTCTTGTAACGCTTTTCGTAAGTGGACTCCGCTGCTGAAGCCAGTGCGCTCAGAGAAACCGTGCCTCCGAGAGCGCTTGCTGCAAACAGTGTGGAAGACAGACCGTATCGCCCGGCGACTTGGAAAAACTCCCGACGAGAAACCCCATCAAGCTTATCCGAAATTTTCATGAACTCCTCCTCCGTGTTCATATTCGGCAATTTTTGAGACTTGCAGTATCATTTTTAATCATTATTGTTGCTACCGCAAGGAAAACTTCATTCGGTTCCAATTCGCGTCTTTTGGAGGGTCTGGTAGATGGGAGCGCAAAAAGCCGATTATATCGTCGTTGGCGGCGGTTCTGCTGGATGTGTGCTGGCAAACCGTTTGAGCGAAGATCCGTCGAACCGAGTGATCCTGCTTGAGGCGGGTCCGCGTGACTGGAACCCATGGATCCACGTACCGGTCGGCTATTTCAAAACCATGCACAACCCTTCGGTCGACTGGTGCTATCGCACTGAACCGGATGCTGGAATCAATCAGCGAACCATCGACTGGCCGCGCGGCAAGGTGCTTGGGGGATCATCTTCGCTCAACGGCCTGCTTTATGTGCGCGGTCAAAAGGAAGACTATGATCGCTGGCGGCAGATGGGCAACGAAGGCTGGGGCTGGGATGACGTTCTGCCACTGTTCAAGCGCTCTGAAAATCAGGAACGCGGAGCAGATGATTATCACGGCGTTGGAGGAGAACTTTCCGTTTCGAACATGCGCCTGCAACGGCCGATTTGCGACGCGTGGGTCGCAGCTGCCCAGGAAGCAGGTTATCCGTTCAACCCTGACTACAATGGCCCAACTCAGGAAGGCGTCGGATATTTTCAGCTGACGACCCGCAATGGCCGGCGCTGCAGCTCTGCTGCTGCATTCCTGAAACCCGCCCGCAAACGGCCGAATTTGCAGATCATCACCAAGGCACTGGTCCGCCGGATCGAGATTGAGGACGGTCGCGCCACCGGCGTCACGTATCTGAACGGCACCGGCAAAGAGCATACAGTCCACTGTTCTCGTGAGGTGGTGCTGTCCTCCGGTGCAATCGGGTCGCCACAGATTCTCATGCTGTCGGGTGTCGGCGACGCAGAACATCTCAAAGACAACGGCATTGAGGTGCAGAACCACTTACCGGCCGTCGGCAAGAATCTTCAGGACCACCTGCAGGCCCGTTTGGTTTTCAAATGCAACGAGCCGACCCTGAATGACGAAGTGCGCAGCCTTTTCAATCAGGCACGCATATTTGCCAAATATGCACTGTTCCGCGCGGGCCCCATGACCATGGCCGCCAGTCTTGCCGTGGGTTTCATGAGAACCGGGTCGCATGTCGAAACACCCGATATCCAGTTTCACGTGCAGCCCTGGTCCGCAGATAGCCCCGGCGAGGGAGTGCACCCGTTTTCCGCTTTCACCATGTCGGTTTGCCAGCTGCGCCCGGAAAGCCGCGGCGAAATCAAATTGAGCGGCAATGACCCGCGAACCTATCCGAAAATCCATCCGAACTACCTGTCAACGGAGCTGGATTGCCGCACCATCGTGGAGGGTGTGAAAGTGGCGCGGAAAATTGCCCGGCACAGCCCGTTGAAATCGAAGATCTCGGAGGAATTCCGCCCATCCAATGATCTCGATCTGGAGGACTATGAGGGAACTCTTGATTGGGCCCGCAGTAATTCCTCCTCCATCTATCACCCGACGGGAACCTGCAAGATGGGGCAAGGGCCGGGATCGGTCGTCGATTCCCGGCTTCGCGTGCACGGCATTCGCGGTCTCAGGGTCGCCGATTGCTCGATCATGCCGGAAATCGTCAGCGGCAATACCAACGCTCCCGCCATCATGATCGGCGAGAAAGCCAGCAACATGATCCTGGAAGACCGCGCGGGTTCGATCTGATCACTATTTTTTTGAAATCAGGAGACGCACTATGAAGATGACGACGGAAGAGGCATTCGTCAAAGTACTGCAGATGCATGGGATCGAGCAGGCATTCGGCATTATCGGGTCAGCGATGATGCCCGTGAGTGACCTGTTTCCGCAGGCTGGAATCAATTTCTGGGACTGTGCCCATGAGACGAATGCCGGTCTGATGGCGGACGGGTTTACCCGGTCCACCGGAAAGATGTCGATGGCCATTGCACAGAACGGTCCCGGCGTGACTGGCTTCGTGACACCGGTCAAGACAGCCTACTGGAACCACACGCCTCTCTTGCTGGTGACACCGCAGGCAGCCAACAAGACCATCGGTCAGGGCGGCTTCCAGGAAATGGAGCAGATGAGGCTTTTTGCCGACAGTGTCTGCTATCAGGAAGAAGTGCGCGATCCGAGCCGGATACCGGAAGTTCTCAACCGCGTCATCATGCAGGCGTGGCGCTGCAGCGCACCGGCGCAAATGAACATTCCGCGTGATATGTGGACCCAGGTGATCGACGTCGATCTGCCACAGGTCGTCGCGTTTGAACGTCCTGCCGGTGGTGAACAAGCGGTCAGCGAAGCCGCCAAGCTTTTGTCGGAAGCCGAATTTCCGGTGATCTTGTCTGGTGCCGGAGTGGTGCTGGGTGGCGCGATCCCGGATGTCGTTGCACTTGCCGAACGACTGGAAGCCCCGGTTTGCTCCAACTATCAGCACAATGACAGCTTCCCTGGCCAACACCCCTTGGCGGCTGGTCCTCTTGGCTACAACGGCAGCAAGGCGGGCATGGAGCTGATTGCCAAGGCTGATGTCGTGCTCGCACTTGGCACCCGGCTCAATCCTTTCTCGACGCTTCCGGGCTATGGCATCGATTACTGGCCGAAACAGGCGAAAGTGATTCAGGTCGACATCAATGCCGACCGCATCGGTCTGACCAAGAAGGTTACAGTCGGTATTCAAGGCGACGCTGGCAAGGTTGCGCGTGGAATTCTGGCACAATTGGCCCCTAATGCAGGCGATAAGGGTCGGCAGGAACGGCGTGACCTGATTTCGGTGACGAAATCATCCTGGGCGCAGGAGCTCTCAAGCCTCGATCATGAAGATGACGATCCGGGCACCGAATGGAATGTGGGTGCACGCGAACGCGACGCTGATCTGATGTCCCCACGCAAGGCCTGGCGCGCGATCATGCAGGCAGTTCCTGAGGACGCGATTGTGTCCTCCGACATCGGCAACAACTGCGCAATCGGCAATGCGTATCCATCCTTCCGGCAAGGCCGAAAGTACCTGGCACCTGGCCTGTTCGGTCCATGCGGATACGGTTTTCCATCTATTCTCGGCGCAAAAATCGGCAACCCCGATACGCCTGTGATCGGCTTTGCCGGGGACGGCGCATTCGGCATTTCGATGAACGAGATGACTGCATGCGGACGAGACAACTGGCCGCCCATCACCATGGTGATTTTCCGAAACTACCAGTGGGGGGCAGAAAAGCGGAACACGACGCTGTGGTACGACAACAACTTTGTCGGTACGGAGCTTGATCGCGATACATCCTATGCCGGCATCGCACGAGCCTGCTCGGCGGAAGGCGTATTGGTCAAGTCGCAGGAAGAACTGACTGACGAACTACACAAGGCTGTCGAACGTCAGATGAAGGAAGGCAAAACCACTTTTATTGAAGTGCTGCTGAACCAGGAACTCGGTGAACCGTTCCGGCGGGATGCGATGAAAAAGCCGGTCGTTGTCGCCGGTATCGACAAGGCCGATATGCGCCCGCAACAAGGCGCTGCCTGATCCATTGAAACACTAAGCGCGGCGGCGAAACCACTGCCGCGTTCCAGTTTCTTTTGAATGCGCAATCAAGGATTGGCGCAATGAAATCATTTGTCCCGACAACCGCACAATTACAGTCGCTTTTTCCCGGCATCGCCGTCTCTGTCCTGATTGCCATATCGGCGCAATTCCTGTCCGAGCATTACGGTGCACCAGCCATGCTCATGGCGTTGCTTCTGGGGCTTTCCCTGCACTTTCTTGCGGAGGAAGGCACACGCACCGAGCCTGGCATCTCGCTCTCGGCACGCACGGTGCTGCGGCTCGGTGTTGCGCTGCTGGGCGCCAGGATCAGTGCCGACATGCTGGTAGGGCTTGGCACCCCGATGATCGCGCTCGTGATCTCAGGCGTGCTCGTGACAATCGTATTTGCGCTGATTGTCTGCCGTCTTGTCGGACGCTCCATCGGCTTTGCGTTGTTGACGGGTGGGTCGGTCGCAATTTGCGGGGCCTCGGCAGCCATGGCCATTGCTGCGGTCCTGCCAAAACACGACAAATCCCAACGGGATCTTGTCTTCACCGTGCTTTCGGTGACGGTCCTCTCGACGATTGCCATGGTGCTCTACCCGATGCTGTCGAACCTGTTCGGATTCAGCACCCGTGACAGCGGCGTCTTTTTGGGTGGGACCATCCACGACGTTGCTCAGGTTGTCGGGGCAGGGTTTTCGATAAGCCCTGAAGTTGGCGAAAACGCCACTCTGGTTAAGCTGATACGGGTCGCCATGCTGGCGCCGGTGGTGTTGATTTTTTCACTTGCTTATCGCTCCAGCAGCAAGGCAACAACCGGCAACAAACCTCCCCTCCTCCCTGGCTTCGTCGTTGGCTTTCTGATCTTGGCGATATTGAATTCAATCGGCCTGATCCCGCCCTTCATCTCCGAAGCCGCCGGCAATTTGTCTCGATGGTTTCTTCTGATTGCCATCGCAGCGGTTGGTCTCAAGACCTCCTTGAAAAAGATGCTCGACGTCGGCGGTGTTGCCATCGCGCTCATCGTTGCTGAAACGGTGTTTCTGGGAGGCTATGTTTTGATTGGCCTTCGCCTGATCGACTAGGGCTTCATATGCTTCTGAACAGCTTTTTGGACTTTCGGTGTCCTCGAGCGCACTATCGACGGTATTGCAGTGCTAGTCTGAGTGTCGGGATCAATTGAACTTGATGAACCGATACCAGGAGACCAATGCCTCAACGCCCGGATATCAAGGATCTCAGCCTGAAGGCCCTGGAGCTTTTCCAACTATGCGCCCGCCGCGGGTCGCTTCAGGCTGTTGCGACTGAAACCGGCCTGTCGCCAAGCACCGTTTCACACCATTTGCGCAACCTTGAAGGTTCTTTACGCGTTCAATTGATAGACCACTCACGGCGTCCGCTAGTCCTGACACCAAAGGGCAAGGTTTTCCTTCGCAACATTGACGATGCACTGCATGCATTGCGCAAGGCCAGAGCCGAGGCCGCTGTCGGGGACACGTCCGATGCAAGTTTCCTGAGAGTGGGAGCAATTGAAGATTTCGACAGCGACGTCATTCCCTCGCTCGCCGTCTCGCTGTTTGAAAGCATGCCCAAGTGCGACTTCGTCTATCACACTGATTCAAGCCACAGGATCGTGGAGATGCTGAAGAATCGGGACCTTGATATCGGCATTACCGCGACTTCAAATGAGCGGTTTCCTGATTGCGTTGAGCGGCCACTGCTGCGTGACCCGTTTGTCATGGTATTGCCGAAGAGCCTGGAATGGCCGCCCGCCGAGGTCTTGAACGGCAAAACAAACCTGCCATTTCTCAGATTTTCAAGCAATCTCGTGATTGCCCGGCAGATCGAGGCTCAACTGCGGCGGATAAACGTTTTGCCCGCGCACCGGTTCGAGTGCGACAACAACCAGACGCTGCTTGCGATGGTCGCAGCCGGGACAGGTTGGGCCGTTACCACACCCCTTTTGTTTTCAAGAGCCCGGCGCTTTCACACGCATATTGAGATGCACCGTTTTCCGGGAAAAGGGTTTGCGCGCACGCTGGCAGTGTTGGCAAACGACGATTGTTCCCGTTCAGTGCTGGATCTGGTGGAGACGTCCGTGCGCGACCTTATCCAGGAAAAGCTCATCAAACCCACTCAACAAAATGCGTCCTGGCTGGCGGAAAGCTTCAGGCTGCTCGACTAGGTTCTGGGATTGAAATAACTGGGAAGTTCCAGCGGACCTTCAAAGGATCTTGAAGCGGCTTCTGATATACCGGTCTTCTTCCTTGTCGAGATAAACCGGGTGATGGCTGTTGAGAATATCCGTTGCGCGTTCACGCGCCCGCCCCCAGGCATCTTGTGCGCCGTTTTGCGCCCAGGTTCTCGGCTCGTCCCGATCCGCGAGTGCAGGGTAAAAATAGTCCCGTTCCATGGCCTGGTAAGTGTTTTCGCAGCCTAGAAAATGTCCTTCTCCCAGAACTGCGTCTCGAATGGTTTCAAAGGCGAGACTTTTCTCAGTCACCTCTATGCCGCGTAAGGTGCGATAAGTGAGAGAGTGCATTTCATCATCCAGCACGAAGGCCTCAAAACTTACCCCCAGCAGCGATGCCGTCATGCCCGAACTTTCGTAAATCAGGTTGCCACCTGCCAGTGCTGCCGCAAGCGATGTAATGCCCTTTTCAACACCGGCCTGTGCATCGACAGCCTTGGCATCGGTCATGGAACAGGCAACGCCGGAGGGAAGCCCAAGCCAGTTCGTCAATTGTGCGGAAGCGGCGTTCAAAAGGGCTGTTTCGCCACCACCCCCTGAAAAGGCACCTGTGCGCAGGTCCACAACAAGTGGCCAGTTGGAAAAGATCATCGGAAACCCGGGGCAAATGGCGTGCACCATGACAAGGCTCGCAAGAGTTTCCGCAAGTGATTGCGCCAGAAAACCAGCCAATGTCGCCGGTGCCGTCGCACCTGCCTGGGCGGCCGTGATACACGTCATCGGTATCTTGTGACGGATGCATTCATAGACCACCCCAACGGCGTCCTCACCATACTTCAGAGGAGAGATCACCGGGCTGATATGCGCCTTCAGAAACGGTCGTTTTGCGAACTCACCGCTACCACCGGCAGCAACATCCAGCATCTCCACAATTGGGCTCACATGTTCCGGCAACGTGAAAGAGGTCGCGATCGGTTTGGTGGTGTTTTTGAGAAGCGCATAAACGGTGTTCACATCCAGATCGAAATTGTCCGGAACATCCGTTGCAACGCAGCAGCGGGTAAACCAGCTGACATTCTGCAACACGTCCTGAAGCCGGGCGAAATTGTGAAGGTCCGCAAGCGTCGACGGTCGATAAAGACCGGTTTCCATATCAAGCGTTTGAACTGCCGCGCCTCCCGTTCCGAAATAGACCCGGTCACCACCGACCACAATCGACCGTTGCTCATCCCTCCCGTGAAAAGTGAAGGATTTGGCGGCCGAAGCGATCGCAGCCTCAACAAGCTTTTGGGGAAAGCACAGTCTGTCGCCACTCGCTTGCTTTGCGCCCGCAGCCAGCATATCGGTTCGAAGCCGAGCTGGCACCTCTCCCATTCCCAGATGCGAAAGCAAGTCAAGTGCGGTTTGAAAAACCTGACGCAGTTCATGGTCTTCGAGCGGCCTGTACCGCCCCCCCAGCTGACCGGGCGGACACGGGTCGATCAAAGGTTTTGCGGCCCGCATTGCCAATCGCTCCTTGCGGCCACCTCTCTTCCTCAGACCTCCCGCCATGACGGACCCTCCAGAACCTTTGCAGGCAATTTCAGAAGATCCACAAAGCCGGTGCAATGAAATTGAGAAAATTTTGAAAAAATCGTCTTTATATTTCTAATTTCTCGAAATTATAGATCGCTACATTGTCGGCAGTCTGGGCATTCGGCTTTATGGGCGCTTCACCGAATTTGGAGTTTAACTGAATGAAGTCGCGTACCAGGGCCGTGGTCATCGGCGGAGGCATTGCTGGATGCTCAACGCTCTTTCATCTCACGCAAGAAGGCTGGAGCGACGTTGTCCTCGTCGAACGCAATGAGCTGACAAGTGGCACGACCTGGCATTCAGCAGCCCAAGTGACGAATTTTGGCATGAACCAAACGATGGTCGGCCTCAAAAGTCATTCCATCCGCCTGTACAAGGAACTTGCGGAGAACCCTGATTACCCGATCAACTATCATCATGGCGATGGAGGTATGCGGCTGGCGAATACCGAAGCCCAGATGCAGGGTTATCGGCATTTCGCCTCCATGGCTCGTGCAATGGACGTGCATTTTGAAGTTATTGACGCAGACGAATGCGCCCGCCGTCACCCGCTGGTTTCCAAGGATAATCTCCTGGGTGGATTGTGGGATCCCCTGGACGGCGACATCGACCCTGCTCAATTGTGCCAGGCCCTCGCCTTTCATTCCCGCAAGGCAGGCGCTGAAATCTACCGCAACACCCCCGTAACGGCTTTAACCCAACACCGGGACGACACATGGACGGTGCATACCGAACACGGAGATATTGACTGCGATGTCGTTGTCAACGCGTGCGGCTATCGGGTCAATGAAGTCGCCGCCATGATGGATGTGCACCACCCGGTCGCCTCCATGGAACACCAGTATTTTCTTACCGAAGACATTCCGGAGATTGTTGCGGCAGGTCACCGGATGCCGCTCATTCGGTGCCCCATCAGCGACTATTATTGCCGCCAGGAAAAACAGGGACTGCTGATCGGTTTTTACGAGCAAGGCTGCAAGACCTTCGGCATGGATGGCATTGACCCAAACTTCGTCAACGCGCTGTGCCCAGACGATCTCGATCGCATCATGGATGTTTTGGAAGGCGCATTTGCAAGAATGCCCGCGCTTACAAGTGCCGGAATCCGCTCGGTAATAAACGGCCCCATAACCTATACGATTGACGGGGCACCGCTTGTCGGCCCCATTCCGGGCAAGCGAAACGCCTTTTGCATAATCGGCCTCAGAGCTGGCCTTGGAGAAGGTGGCGGCCACGGATGGCTTCTGGCCCAGCAGATCGTTCACGGCGAGGCCTGCTACGATACCTGGTGCATCGACCCGCGAAGATTTACCGGGCATGCCAATGTCGAGCTGACATCAGTGAAAGCGATCGAAGACTATCAGAACGAATTCCGTTTTCACTTTCCACATGAACACCGACCTGCTGGAAGACCGGCCAAAACAACCCCGCTCACGCCCATATTGAAGGTCGAGGGTGCAGAGTTCACTGTGGTCAATGGCTGGGAACGCGTCGACTACATCAAGCCAAATGAAGCCTTTCATCCCTCACTTGGCTACGGGTTTGACGAAACGTTTGAGGTGGTCAAGCACGAGGTTGAAAACGTCCGGGACAACGTCGGCCTTTGCGAAGTCAATGGTTTCAACAGAATTGAGATTTCAGGCGCCGACTGGCATTCCTTTCTGGATCGTCTCGTCTGCGGCACTGTTCCAAAGCGCGATGGCCGTGTCGGACTTGGCTATCTTCTCAATCATCATGGCAGGATCAAATGCGAAGCAACATTTGCAAACTTGCCAAGGAGCGATCGCGGCCCAGCCCGCGTCTGGTATGGCTCTGCCGCTGCAAGTGAATTCCATGACATGGACTGGCTGCAGCAGCACCTTCGAGACAACGAAGATGTTGAGATCAAAAGCCTGACCAATGATCAGACCATCCTTGTTCTTGCCGGACCGAATGCAAGAAAGGTCCTGTCCGGATGCGCACGAGGCGACTGGTCCGCTGAAGCCTTTCCGTGGCTTAGCGTCCGCGAGTGTTTTGTCGGATTTGCGCCTGCCACAGTCATGTCAGTGAGCTTCTCCGGTGAATTGGCCTATGAAATCCATGTTCCGAATGCGTCGCTCTATGGCGCATATCTTGCGCTCCGAAAGGCAGGAGCGCCGTTTGACATGAAGCTGTTTGGTGCGCGCGCGGTGGAGACCATGCGCCTGGAGAAAGGCTTTTTCCACTGGAAGGCGGATCTTCTGACTGAGTTCAATCCCTTTGAGACCGGCCTCGATCGATTTGTGAAAATGTCCAAGGACACATTCATTGGAAGGGCCTCCCTTCAAGAACACATGGCGAATGGGCCAACCAAAAGGATGGTTACGCTGAGAATTGAAGCCGAGCATGCGCCGGCGCCACCGGGAGCCTCGCTCATGATGGATGCGCGAGTCGTCGGTACGGTGACGTCCGGCGACTGGGGACACAGGGTTGGACTGAACCTGGCCTATGCCTTTGTTGACCCGGCCTGTTCAGAAGTCGGAAACACCATGACGCTCGATCTGTGCGGCGAGTTGATCACGGCGACCGTCATTCCACATTCACCATATGATCCCGGACATCTACTCATGCGGAGCTGATCCGTTAGACCTTTTGTGGACCCGGTATTGCGCTTTCAAAGGGAGTTACCCTGTGAACTCAAGTGTCAGGCTGCGCCGTCGAGGACGAGACCGTCGGCGCAATGCACGATGATTTCCGAGACCTGCCGGCAATCATCCAGTGAAAACGTAAGCGGGATCCGCATGTCGAACAAACCTGCGAGAACGTCGTCGGTCTGCGGCAATATCTGACTTTCCAAATACCGCCAACTGTGATGATTTGAGGTAAAGGCAACGGGGTCCCTGTCGCCGAACCATTTCAGTTCCACACCCAATGATTTGGCATCAGCCACAAACTGCCTCGCATCAGGCTCAGCAATTTCTGGAATACGGAACTGGATAGAGCTGCCGACATAAAACTCTTTCGATGAGCGCTCTGGCACGACAACTGTAGCCGAGCGGCCCAAGTGCGTGGCGAAAAGATCATAACGTTGATTCCAGCGCTGAATGTTTGCTTCCAGCGTTGCAATCTGAGGCTTCAGGATTGCTGCTCTCAGATTGTCCATCCGGCCGGACATGTTCGGGGTATCAAGGCGCGCGTCGGTAAAGTGCTGCCTTGCAGGCGCTGCACCATGTCGCTCATAAAGCATGTATGAGCCAGAGAGCATGATGGCCCGGGCCATGAAGTCAGGATCATCAGATGTCAGAAGTCCTCCTTCCCCGGAATTGACGTGTTTATAGGTCTGTGCCGAGAAACACCCCCCCAGGCCGAAATTTCCACTCAGAGTCCCGTCCCAGCGTGCGCCCATTGTATGAGCGCAGTCTTCAAGAAGCGTCACGCCGGTCTCGTTCAGGATCCCAACAAGTTCATCCATGTCGCACAGGTGTCCGCGCATGTTCGACAACAGCAGGAACTTCGCGTTGCTGTCGGTGATTTTCTTGCGCAGATCGTTCAGGTCGATCACAAGGTTCGGTGTAATCTCAACAAGAACAGGGACTGCGCCAACAGATGCAATCGCACCTGGAACCGGGGCTAGGGTAAAGCTGTTTGTGAGGATCTTTTCACCTGGGACAACGCCAGCTGCACGCAGTGCAATCGACATGGCATAACCGCCAGAGGCGCAGGCAAGGCAGTATTTTGCACCTTGAAAGGCTGCATAATCTCGCTCAAGCTCACTTGCGACGCTCAACTCGCTGCCCAGGGTATTATAGCGATGCAGGCGGCCGGATTTCAAAACGTCCACCGCAGCCGCGATCGCTTCGTCTGGAATGGCTTCCTGTTGCGTAAATTGCCCTGTGAACGCTCTCAAAATCCACCTCGCCTCGTCAGCGGTCAAAATGACCGGCGAATGATCCTTATTGAAAACGAATAGTGCTGGCGCGCGCGCGATGTGCAAGCAGATAATTCACCTTGCGCAAACAGGAAATGCTTAGCGCCTGCCTGCCAGCTTGGATTTGACCTTCAACCGCGAGGCAGCGCCACGTACATGAGCGGCCATGGCATCGCGTGCAGCGGATTTGTCAGACGCCTCGACTGCATTGAGAACTTTCAGGTGTTCTGCAATCGTAATGCCGACCAGATCTTTCCTTGCATGTAGGCTGGACGTCGCCCGGGTGGTGTCTTTCAGCCGGGACGAAATATATCCGATGATGCCGGAAAGATAGGTGTTTCCCGTTGCATTTCCGAGTGCGCGGTGAAACGCGGCATCTGCTTCCAATCGCTCTTCATCGAATTGCTCTTGTCCTTCCATCTCGGCAAGTGCATTTCGCATATCCTGAAGGTCTTCAGCGCTTCGGCGTTCAGCTGCGAGCCCTGCAGCTTCGATTTCCAGGATGCCGCGCAATTCGAACAGATCGGCAAGATTGTCCGACTTGCCGAGCGCACGAATATCGACACGGAACGTTTCACGCTCCGACACCGGTTTGACGACGGCACCGCGTCCTTGGCGGGATTCGATGACGCCATCCGAACGCAGCCTCGCGATGGCTTCTCGCACGACATTGCGGCTAACGCCAAAAGTGTCGGCAAGGCTGTGCTCTGTCGGTAATGAGTCACCGGGCACCAATTCGCCATCGGTGATCTTGGCCATGATGTCAGCAGCTATCTGATCCGGCAAAAGAGACGCCCGCTGCACCTCCCTAAATTGCGGCATCCCCGCTCCTCCATGCATTGTCTAGTGCCGTTTTTCCACGGCTTTAATGTATGCATAGGCGAAGGGTGCCCACTTGTCGACCTAGGGGCGTTCCGTATGTTTCAAAGACATTACAGTTGAATGACACCTGTCTAAAGTGCGTAGATCACTTCTGCTGCCCTGACGGCGGCAGATGCCCTGTTCTCAACGCCGAGTTTGACGAAGATCTGCTCCAGATGCTTGTTCACCGTGCGCGGGGACAAACCGAGGATTTCACCGATGTCCTTGTTCGACTTGCCTTTGGAAATCCAGATCAACACCTCTGCTTCCCGATTGGTGAGATCAAAACGCTCCTGCAAGGCGCTTATCTGTCCGGCTTCGTTTTCAGCAGTCACCCGAAACAGGTTTTCATCAGGTCCGACGCGGCCAAGCGGATGCAATTGAACCGACAGCTCTTCCGACAGTCCAAGCATGAAGCTTTTGCGCCGGTCGTTTGCCTGTCCGGCGCCGTCCAACCAGTCGCCCAATGCCCGGCCCAATCGGAAGAGACTGTTTTCCGCAGTGCCAGTGCGGGCAAGAAGGTTCTGGATCTGTGGCGTCGACCAGAGGACTGCCCCTTCTCGCGACACTGCCACGAGATGGCGCCCTGCCGCATCAAGTGCAACATGCGCACTTTGCACAGAGCGCGCATTTTTCAGATGCACCTTGATGCGTGCTTTCAACTCATCAACGTCAATGGGCTTGGTGAGGAAGTCCACGCCCCCCGATTCCAGGGCCCTGACCACATGTTCAGTCTCAGAAAGACCTGTCATGAAGATAATCGGCACATGCTTTAATGCAGGATTGTCCTTGATCTTGCGGCAAGTGTCGAACCCGTCAAGGCCAGGCATGACTGCGTCCATCAATATCGTGTCGGGTGTCACCTTATCGCACACGGACAACGCGGCTTCACCGCTCGTCGCAACCAGCACGGCAATGCCGGTCTGCTTCAGCGCTTCAGTGACGAAGCCCAGCGTTTCCGGGCTGTCGTCAACGACCAGAACCGTATCGCGGCGCTCATCCGTCATGTAATTCCAATCCGCTCAAGAAATCTTTGTAGGCTTTGAAGTCGAAACGCGTGAGATGTCCCTGCAAGGTTTCGGTGAGTGGGCGGAATTCCGGCGTTTCGGCAAGCTCGGTCAATTTCGCTTCGATGCCTTCCACATACCCGATCTCTGCAAGCGAGATCAGATCCGCCACCTGATCGGCTCCAGGTGAGCGCAATTTCGTAGCAGGCAAAGGAATTCGGTTTTCAAAATTTGGTTTTTCAGTCCAGATCAGCGACAGGTGTTTCTGCAAAAGGTCGAACAACTGGCCAATATCAAATGGCTTGGCCAACGTCGCATCATGATGAGAAGGGCCATCGGGCCGCAGAGCCTGATCACCGATATTGGCCGACAACATGACAATCGGTGCAGTCACATTCCGGTCCCGCAGGGCCTCTGCAAGTTCCCATCCATTCATGCCGGGCATCAAGATATCGATGAGATAAAGATCGGGTTCCTTCTCAAGGATATTGCCCAGGCAGGTTTTTGCGTCCTCTGCTTCCAGAACGGTGAAGCCTATTGGTTTGAGAATATCGCTCACCAAGGCGCGATGGTCCGGATTGTCATCGATTACTGCGATTGTGCGGTGCTGGCCCTCATAGCCACGAACCTGGCGTTCAAGGCGAACGGTATCAACCGGGCGATCCACGGCCGCAAGCATGAGCCGGACTTCAAATGAAGCGCCTTTTTCCGGCTCGCTGGCGAGCGCGATCGCACCTCCCATCGTCTCAGTCAGCAATTTGGTGATCGTCAATCCGAGCCCGAGTCCGGGCGTCCTTGCACCGCTGGCTGCCTTGCTGCGGCCGAACGGTTCAAATATCTTTCCCTGTTCTTCCAGAGCAATGCCAGGGCCGCTGTCGCTCACAACAAAGCTGGCGACCTGGGACCGATAGCTGATGGACAATGAGACCTCACCCGCGTCCGTGAATTTGATCGCGTTCGAGAGCAGATTGACTAGAATTTGCCGCAGCCGCTTTTCGTCTGTCCGAACGAAAACCGGCAAGTTGCGAGCCCTGACATAGTTGAAACCGAGCCCTTTGGCGGCAGCCTGCATGCGGAACATGTCGACGATCTGGTCCAGAAATTCGTGAAGGTTGATTTCATTGGAATAGATCTGCAATCGTCCCGCCTCGATGCGGGAGATATCCAAAAGACCGTCAATCAGTCCAGAAAGATGCTCTGCGCTTCGGCGTATAGTGCTGACGGCAGGCTTGCGCGCGGGCGGGAGAGTTTCATCCCGCTCGAGGACCTGCGCATACCCCATGACCGCGTTCAAGGGCGTTCTGAGTTCATGGCTCAGTCCGACCACATAGCGGCTCTTGGCAAGATTGGCCGCTTCAGCGTCTTCCTTTGCCTTCTGCAAGGCCGCGTCCGTTACACCGTGGGCGTCGATTTCCTTTTGAAGGAGCGCGTTCTGGCGTACTGACTCTTCTTCCGCAACTCGGCGGGTGTCGTGGGCCAGAACCAGAAACCAGCAGGCGATGCCCGCAACGATGGCGAAAACGAAGAAAATCAATGCAACGGTTTGGGCAATAATCCCGGTTGGATCGCCAAGCCGGCTTGCTGCCTGCGCATAGATAATCCAGAGCACCAAGCCGATGCTGGTCACCGATAAGAACGAAAAAAGGGCATAGCGCCCGAGCCGGGACCGGAAATGGACAAGCATTCTTTCGGGCAAGACCGTTCCTGCGACAGCCCCCACCTGATAGGAAAGGCGCGCTTTCGGTTTACAGGAATCGTGACATCGAGCGTCCAACGAGCAACATAGCGAACAGATTGGAGCGCGATAGGCCGGGCAATAAGCCATGTCTTCGGGCTCGAACGGGTTTTCGCAAATGGAGCAGGCGATCTGATCGGCGCTCTGCCAGCTCTGCCTCGGCTTTCGCGCCAGATAGTAGCTTCCCCCGGTCAAGTAGGCGATCAGAGGTGCTGTAACAAAGGCGATCCCCATCGCCAGGAACGTTGCGAGTGCTGCTGCGATCTCACCGAACATGTCAAAATGGGCCGCAAGGGCCAAGCCCGCCGCCAACAACATTGCCCCGGTGCCGACCGGATTGATGTCGTAAAGATGCGCACGCTTGAACTCGATGCCCGGAGGCGACAGGCCCAATGGCTTGTTGATGAACAGATCTGCCGAGATGGCAGACAGCCAAGCCATGGCAACAATGGAGAAGATACCAAGTGTTTCTTCCAGAAGCCCATAGATGCCGAGCTCCATCAAGAGCAGTGCAATACCGACATTGAAGACCAACCACACCACCCTGCCCGGGTGAGCATGGGTCAGGCGTGAAAAGAAGTTCGACCATGCAAGCGATCCTGCATAGGCGTTCATGACGTTGATCTTGAGCTGGGCCACGACGACAAACGCCGCCATTAACAGCAGCACCAAGGTCTCGTTCGGGATCATGTAGCCGAAAGCAACAGCATACATACGCGCCGGTTCATCCGCGTGTTCAACCGGCACCCCATGGGACAAAACAAGCACCGCTAGGAAGGACCCCGCGATCATTTTGGGAGCACCCAGAACAACCCAACCGGGTCCAGCCAGAAACAGAGCGAGGCGGTGCCGCTTCCGGGCGAAATCCTGAGCGGGAAGAAACCGAAGAAAGTCGACCTGTTCGCCGATCTGGGCCATCAATGCCAAAATAACTGCGGAGGCAGCACCAAAGCTGACGAGGCTGATGTTGTCCCAGCCTCCTCCAGTCATCGCCGGTGCGCCTGTTGCTGGATCGATACCGGAAAAACTCAGCCACTCACCGACGGCCTGCCAATCCGTTAAGGCGATGAAAACGAAGGGCAGAATGTTGAGAATAATCCAGAAAGGCTGTGTGGCCAGTTGAAACCGGCTGATCCAGGTAATGCCATGCGTAACGAGCGGAATGACCGCCACTGCACTGATGATGTAGCCAAGCCAGAGCGGGACGCCGAAAGCAAATTCCAGCGCGCTCGACATGATCGACGCTTCAATGGCGAAGAGGATGAAGGTGAAGCTGGCATAGATGAGCGAAGTGACCGTTGAACCAATATAGCCGAAACCCGCGCCTCTGGTCAGAAGATCGATATCTACGCCGTAGCGCATTGCATACCGGCTGATCGGCAATCCAATTACGAGAAGAACAAGACTGCCGACCAGAATGGCAAGAAAAGCATTTGCCGTTCCATGTGAGAGCGTGATGGCGCCGCCGATGGCCTCGAGTGCCAGGAAGGAAATGGCTCCAATCGCTGTTTGTGAGATCGCGCGCGAGGAAAACTTGCGCGCACTCTTGGCGGTGAAGCGCAACGCATAGTCTTCAAGCGTCTGGTTGTTGACCCATTTGTTGTATTGGCGCCGAATGGGCAGAATGCGTTGACGGGCATTCATTTGGCGGGCCTCGCAGCCAAGACAGCATTCGGCTTCTTCAACCCAAAAACTGCGTGTGTGCGTACCGTCATGAAGCAAGTTACTGCCTCATAATTCAGCACTTGCCTGCTTTTTCGGCAAACACACGTCCTCATCAGCCCGTTTTCCCGCCCCGTTATCCTGGTTAGCCAAAACACTCAGCATTTTTCGTGCCGAACCGGCCTTATCTTCGTCGCAACCCCGTTTTGGTCACTTACGTCAATTGACGTATGTTGCGCTGCAACAGTTCCGGCGCACGATCCTTCCCCGACAGCGGCAGTCCTTCCAGCCGCCATTCGCCGGCCGGGAACCGGCGACGTCATCGAAAAGGGGAACTCATATGAAAAAGTCTTTTACCAAACTCGCATTGGCAGGCCTGATGGCCTCCACAATGATCGGCGGCGCAGCTGCAGAAGAAACCATCAAGGTTGGTATCCTGCACTCGCTCTCCGGCACCATGGCGATTTCGGAAACAACGCTGAAAGACGCTATGCTGATGCTCATTGAAGAGCAGAACAAAAAGGGTGGTCTTCTCGGCAAGAAACTCGAGGCGGTTGTCGTCGACCCCGCATCGGACTGGCCTCTCTTTGCGGAAAAAGCGCGTGAACTGATTGAAGTCAACGGTGTCGATGCGGTCTTCGGCTGCTGGACCTCCGTTTCGCGCAAATCCGTTCTGCCGGTTTTTGAAGAGCTGAACTCACTTCTGTTCTATCCGGTTCAATACGAAGGTGAAGAATCACAGCGCAACGTCTTTTACACCGGTGCGGCACCGAACCAGCAGGCCATTCCTGCAGTTGACTACCTGATGAATGAAGAAGGTGTCGAGCGCTGGGTCCTGGCTGGCACGGACTATGTTTACCCGCGGACAACCAACAAGATCCTGGAAGCTTACCTGAAGTCGAAAGGTGTCGCTGAAGAAGACATCATGATCAACTACACGCCATTCGGTCACTCCGATTGGCAGACGATCGTTTCCGACATCAAGACCTTTGGTTCCACTGGCAAGAAGACCGCTGTTGTGTCCACCATCAACGGCGATGCCAACGTTCCTTTCTACAAGGAGCTTGCGAATGCCGGCATCAAGGCCGAGGACATTCCGGTCGTTGCATTCTCGGTCGGTGAAGAAGAACTTGCAGGCCTCGACACAGAGCCGCTCGTCGGCCATCTGGCTGCCTGGAACTACTTCCAGTCCGCAGACACCGACATCAACGCTGAATTCATCGACGCCTGGCATGCCTTTATCGGCGACGAAGAGCGCGTGACAAACGACCCTATGGAAGCCCATTTCATTGGCTTCAACATGTGGGTTGAGGCCGTTGAAAAGGCCGGCACGACCGATCCCGATGCCGTGATTGACTCCATCGTCGGTGTGACGGTGCCGAACCTGACTGGCGGTTACAGCGCAATGATGCCGAACCACCACATCACCAAGCCGGTCCTGATCGGTGAAATCCAGGATGACGGCCAGTTCGAAACCGTCTGGGAAACCTCCGGCCTCGTCGTCGGCGACGCCTGGTCCGACTACCTGGAAGGCTCCAAGGACCTGATTTCCGACTGGCGTGCTCCGATGTCCTGCGGCAGCTTCAACACTGCTACCGGCGAGTGCACCGGCTCCGGTTCCTAAGGGATCCACCAGAACAGGGGCGGGCCTTCACTTTGGCCCGCCCTATCGGCTCGGTTCGTGACGCGGACAACAAAGGTCTCAAAGGATCTTTCCCGCCCATCGATATCCAACAGTCTCAATTGGATGAACACGCCGACATCCAAGGCACCGGTTTCCCGCTTTGCGGGCACCACCAAGCGGTTCCTCAAAGAGAGACCGCCATCTCAAGCTCACAACGCCGGTGGACACATGTCCTTCTTGAAATCCTTATTCCTGATCCTGGGTCTTGTCACTGGCGCCATCACGAGCCCAGCACTTGCCCAGTCCGAGCCGGAAACGCTCCGCCCGTTGATTAACGAGCTTGCCAAAGGCAAATATGCCGAAACGGAACAGCAGATCGGCGCCCTGGCTGCAACGGGCGATCCTGCTGTTGCACCAGCGCTGAAAGCACTCAGCGAAGGCGATCTCTTCTTTCGCAAGTCCGACGGCGCCGTCTTCATCGCTGAAAAGCAAGGCAAGTCTTATAACCTGACGGATCCATTGACGCTCGAGACAGCAGGGGAAGCCGGAAGACGCGAAGTCAAAAAAATCAAGGTCAACAACAAGCTGCGCCGGGTGATCCGGTCGGCGCTTGGTTCCTTGACGCTGATGGCATCGGACCCGAAGGTGCGGCGACAGGCGGCTGTGGCAATTTTCAAGGCCAAGGATCCGGACGGCATTGAAGCACTTGATGTCGCACTTGCTGCAGAAGAAGACGAAGGTGTGCGCCGTGTCATGGAGCAGGCTCGTGCGGCAGCCGTTTTGAATTCAGATCTTGATGAGACGCAAAAGCTTGACGCTGTTGCCACTCTGTCGGACATGGGCAACAGAGATGCCCTTTCGTTGCTTTTAAGTGTCAGAGCCTCGTCTGAAGGCGCGGTCCAATCCGCTGCAAGCGACGCCGTTACAAAGATTGAAAAGTCAATTGCCGCTTGGGATGCGGCCCAAAACATCTGGTACGGGGTGTCGCTGGGATCGGTTTTGTTGCTGGCGGCAATCGGTCTTGCCATTACGTTTGGTGTGATGGGCGTCATTAACATGGCGCATGGCGAGATGGTGATGATCGGCGCCTACACCACTTTTGTGGTTCAAGACGTGATCCGCACCTCTATGCCGGGGCTGTTTGAATACTCGCTCTTTATTGCGCTTCCGCTTGCCTTCATTGTCGCCGGCTTGATTGGGATTGCGATCGAACGCGGCGTCATACGCTGGCTTTACGGTCGGCCTCTTGAAACCTTGCTCGCAACATGGGGCATTTCACTGATCCTGCAACAAGCCGTGCGCTCGATCTTCGGGCCGACCAACAGGGAAGTCGGCAATCCTGACTGGATGTCTGGAGCGTTCGAGCTTGGACAAATGACAATCACCTATAACCGGATGTGGATCATCGTCTTTGCATTGCTGGTTTTTGCAGGACTGATGCTGGTTCTCAAGAAAACTCCCTTTGGCCTTTATACACGCGCGGTTACACAGAACAGGCGCATGGCCGCCTCGATGGGCATTCGCACCCCATGGATCGACGCACTGACCTTCGGGCTCGGATCGGGCATTGCCGGGATAGCGGGTGTCGCGCTCAGCCAGATCGACAACGTCTCTCCCAATCTCGGCCAAGGCTACATCATCGACAGTTTCATGGTTGTCGTATTCGGTGGGGTCGGAAATCTCTGGGGCACACTCGTCGGTGCGATGACACTCGGGGTCGTCAACAAGTTTCTTGAGCCTTATGCCGGCGCCGTGCTCGGCAAGATCTTCGTGCTCGTCTTCATCATTCTCTTTATTCAAAAGCGTCCAAGAGGCCTCTTTGCCCTCAAGGGCCGGGCAGTTGAAGCATGATGTCTTCCTTTCTCTTCCGTGCGATGGACGCAAAAGCCGGACTGTTCCTGGCGATACTCGGAGCAGCGATTGTCCTCATTCCGGCTGGCAATCTTCTGGTTCCGGAGACATCGCCCTTCCATGTGCCGACCTATGCCGTGACGCTAATGGGCAAGTACCTGACCTATGCGCTGCTTGCCCTGGCAGTTGATCTGGTCTGGGGTTATTGCGGCATTCTCTCGCTCGGCCACGCCGCGTTTTTCGCGCTTGGCGGCTATGCCATGGGCATGTATCTCATGCGTCAGATCGGTACCCGTGGCGTTTATGGCGACCCGGTCCTTCCAGACTTCATGGTGTTTTTGAACTGGGAGCACTTGCCCTGGTACTGGTATGGCTTCGACATGTTCTGGTTCGCCGCGCTGATGGTGCTGCTGGTGCCAGGTGCTCTTGCCTTCGTGTTCGGCTGGTTCGCGTTCCGCTCGCGTGTTACCGGCGTATACCTTTCCATCATCACCCAGGCGCTTACCTACGCCCTCCTGCTTGCCTTTTTCCGCAATGACATGGGCTTCGGCGGCAACAATGGTCTGACTGATTTCAAGGACATTCTCGGCTTCGATATTCAGGCCGACACGACCCGCGCCGGCCTGTTTGCAGCCTCAGGCCTTGCGCTGGTCTTGTGCTTCCTGATTTGCCGGTCGATCACGCGTTCAAAGCTCGGCAAGGTTCTCGTAGCTGTTCGCGACGCGGAAAGCCGAACACGTTTTCTGGGATACCGGGTCGAACACTACAAACTGTTTGTTTGGACCCTGTCCGCCATGATGGCAGGGATTGCAGGCGCGCTATATGTGCCGCAGGTCGGTATCATCAATCCAGGCGAGTTTGCGCCTGCGAATTCCATCGAGGTGGTCATATGGGTGGCCGTTGGCGGACGAGGAACACTGGTCGGTGCAGTTCTCGGTGCAGTTCTGATTAACTTTGCCAAGACCTGGTTCACCGCGGCACTACCGGACATCTGGCTGTTTGCTCTTGGTGGACTTTTCGTCGTGGTCACGCTGTTCCTGCCGAAGGGAATTGTCGGCACTCTTAGCTCCGGTTGGACCGCATTAAGGCAACGCAAGATATCCGCCAGATATGAAGCTGGTTCCGATCAACCGCCAAGCCCTGCGCCCCACTCTCCAGGTGCTGCTGCAAACGTCTCCCCTAGATCCGAGAACACTGCACCTAACGCCTCTGGCGCAGCCAAACCACAGCCTGCGGAGTAAGTCGATGGCCCGAGCAACAAGCCTTCTCTATCTCGATGGCGTTTCCGTTTCCTTTGACGGCTTCAAGGCGCTCAACGAGCTTTCATTGATCATTGCTCCAGGGGAAATGCGTGCCATTATTGGTCCCAATGGAGCCGGTAAGACGACCATGATGGACGTGATTACAGGCAAAACCCGCCCAGACACTGGAGAAGTTTTTTTCAATGGTGCCATTGATTTAACAGGTGAAGACGAAGCATCGATTGCCGAGCTCGGGATTGGCCGCAAGTTTCAAAAACCAACGGTGTTCGAAAGTCACACGGTTTGGGACAACCTTGAGCTTGCGCTTAAAGCTCCACGTGGCCCGTTTTCAACCCTGTTTCACGTCATCGCTCAGAGCGAAAAGAAACGCATTGACCACCTCCTTGATCTCATACGGCTTGGGTCGAAACGCTATGAACTGGCCGCCAACCTAAGTCACGGCCAAAAGCAATGGCTCGAGATCGGCATGTTGCTTGCGCAGGACCCGAAACTTCTGCTGGTTGATGAGCCTGCGGCTGGAATGACCGACGCGGAGACCGCCGAAACCGCGGAACTGTTGAAAGATATCGCCAAGGACCATTCCGTTGTGGTCGTCGAACACGACATGGTCTTCGTGCGATCCCTGGATGTCAAAGTTACCGTGCTTCATGAAGGTTCGGTGCTGGCGGAAGGGTCGCTTGATCATGTATCCGCGGATGAGCGGGTTGTCGAAGTTTATCTGGGCCGTTGAAACATGCTGCAAGTTGAAAAAATCGATCTTCACTATGGTGCTGCCCAGGCGCTCAAGGGCGTCTCGCTCAACGCCGAAATCGGCAAGGTGACGTGCCTGATGGGCCGCAATGGTGTTGGCAAAACCTCGACTTTGCGCGCAGTTGCCGGCCAGCATGGCATAAGCTCTGGCAAGATCGTGTGGGATGGAACCGACATCTCCACGCTGCCAGCGCATGCGCGCGCAAAAAGCGGCATTGCCATCGTGCCCCAAGGCCGTGAGATTTTTCCGCTCCTGTCGGTGAAGGAAAACCTGGAGACCGGCTACGCTCCAGTGAAACGCCAGGATCGAAATATCCCGGAAACGATCTACGAACTGTTTCCGGTCCTGAAAGACATGCTGAACCGGCGCGGCGGAGATCTCTCCGGAGGTCAGCAACAACAGCTCGCCATTGCACGTGCACTTGTTACCCGGCCAAGGCTTCTGGTCTTGGACGAGCCGACTGAAGGTATTCAACCGTCTATCATCAAGGATATCGGACGGGCGATTTCCTGGCTAAGGGATCAAGGCACCATGGCCATTGTGCTTGTCGAACAGTATTTTGAGTTCGCGCGCGATCTAGCAGACGACTATTCCGTGATGGACCGCGGCGAAATCGTTCTCTCCGGGTCCGGTGCTGACCTCTGCGAGGCCGAAGTCAGGCGTTTCCTTACAGTCTGAGATCTTGACGGCTGCCCAGCCTAAATACTGCAGAGGCTCGTTGCAAAAGCGTAAGGGCAAATTGACCGTCTCCCCATTCAGGTCTGGCCTTTTCCGGCTGCAGGATGTAATCGGTTCGCAACTTTCGATGATTGGCGTTCGCCGAGAAGCCTCCAAAAGCGGGAATGAACAATGCGCGTTGCAATGATTGGAACCGGCTATGTCGGTCTGGTGTCCGGAACTTGTTTTGCCGACTTTGGTCACGTCGTGACATGCATTGACAAGGACACCTCCAAGATCGATGCATTGAACAATGGTGAGATCCCGATCTATGAGCCAGGCTTGCAGGACCTTGTCGCAAAAAACGTTTCTGAAGAACGTCTTTTTTTCACGACCGATCCTGAGGACGCAATCAGACAGGCGGACGCGGTTTTTATCGCTGTCGGCACACCAACGCGGCGCGGTGATGGCCATGCGGATCTCACTTATGTCTATGCTGCCGCAGAAGAAATCGCAGCCTTGATCGAAGGCTTTACCGTTATCGTCACGAAGTCGACCGTACCGGTTGGTACAGGTGACGAAGTGGAAGCCATTATTCAGCGAACCAATCCTGATGCTGAATTCGCGGTGGTTTCGAACCCGGAATTCCTGCGCGAAGGCGCAGCAATCAATGACTTCAAACGCCCTGACCGGGTTGTTGTGGGAACCGAGAGCGAACAGGCCGTGGACGTCATGCGTGAGCTTTATCGGCCGCTCTACCTCAACGAAACGCCGATCATTGTCACCCGCAGGCGCACGTCTGAATTGATCAAATATGCCGCGAATGCATTTCTCGCCGTCAAGATCACCTTTATCAACGAGATCGCAGATCTTTGCGAAAAGGTCGGTGCCAATGTTCAGGAAGTGTCGCGTGGCATCGGACTTGATAACCGCATCGGTTCAAAGTTTCTGCACGCTGGCCCAGGCTACGGCGGTTCCTGTTTCCCCAAGGACACACTTGCTCTGTCAAAGATCGCCGCAGACGCCCAGTCCGATCTGAAAGTGGTCGACTCTGTGATTGAGGTGAATTCAGCCCGAAAAAAGAAGATGGCTGACAAGGTGATTGATTTCTTGGGCGGAGATGTCGATGGAAAGACCATTGCCCTGCTCGGGCTGGCTTTCAAGCCGAATACGGACGACATGCGTGAAGCGCCCAGCCTCGACATTGTCGAAAAATTGCAAGATGCCGGTGCCAATATCCGCGCCTTTGATCCTGCAAGTATGGAAGAAGCAGAGAAGCTCATGACGGGTGTTCTGTTCTGCGATGGGCCCTATCACGCCATCGAAAACGCGGACGCCGTTGTCATTGTCACCGAGTGGGATCAATTCCGGGCACTGGATCTGGAGCGCATGAAAACGCTTCTGAACGCGCCGAAAGTGGTGGACCTGCGCAACATTTACACCTCTGACTATATGGGTAGCCGCGGCTTCGAATACACAAGCATTGGTAGAAGCTACTAAGTTGTATTGACGGTGACAGTATTCAGAATGGTTGTACTTTGGTTGCAACCGCTCTGACTCACACCTTTGAAAACGTTACCAAAATTTCACATCACATTTAACTTTGGATTATTGCGCAATCAAATTCTGCGTGGTAACCAAATCCTTAACAAGAAGAACTTTTACGAGTTCTGTTAACCAGTTGTTTACGATTTCGTGGCGCGCACAGGACCCAACAGGTACAATGTTACCGTTGTTCTCCCATTGCACGCGACCGCGCGAGGCTGACGGATTTTGGCAAACGAAACTGTCTCATATGACGCTGACGATCATCGCAGCGGACCGATCAAGCTGTCCGGAATTTCCGGTCTGCAGCCGCGACGGTTCCGATCTGCGCGGAAGAACCGGTCACGCTTCCTGAAGCGACCTCTCGACGTTGTCGGAGCAAGCGTCGGGCTCGTCCTGCTGATGCCTTTGTTTGTGCTGATTGCGCTTTCAATCAAACTGACGAGCCGAGGACCTGTTTTTTTCAAGCAGCAGCGACATGGCTTGAACGGCGTGCCATTCGAAGTGCTGAAGTTCCGGACGATGTACAAGAATATGTGCGACGATAGCGGTGTCGTGCAAACCGTTCAGAATGACCCCAGAGTGACACCTGTTGGTTCCTTCCTGCGGAAGAGCAATTTCGACGAGCTGCCCCAGCTGATCAATGTATTGAGGGGGGACATGTCTCTCGTTGGGCCTCGCCCGCATGTGCCCGGTATGCTCGCCGCCGGCGTTCCTTACGAAGAGTTTGATCCAAGATACATGGATCGCCACAAAATTCTTCCCGGCATTACAGGACTGGCACAGGTCAGCGGTTTTAGAGGTGAGACCCGGGAAGAATATCAGGCACGCATGCGGCTGGAGCACGATCTTCACTATGTCGAAAACCAGTCGCTGCTGCTCGACATAAAGATCATTCTCGAAACCGTGCGAACCGAGTTTTTCAGTGGCAAAGGCTACTGAGTGCGCCGATCTGAACCGCTAGATTCCATATTCCAGATGGACAGTTTCAGGCTTTTGACCTGAGCAGGCCCGCAAGATGTCGGACGGCCAGCAGATACCCGTCAACGCCGCACCCTGCCAACACTGCATCCGCACGCCCTGAAACGTAGGAATGGTGGCGAAAGTCCTCGCGTTTATGGATATTCGAGATATGAACCTCGACAACAGGTGCGTCAAAGGTGTTGAGCGCGTCAAGGATAGCAATTGACGTGTGTGAATATGCGGCCGGGTTTATGATAATCCCATCGGCCTTCTCGCGGGCCTCATGGATCCAGTCTATGAGTTCATGTTCAGCATTGCTTTGACGAAATACGATTTCGACCCCGACTTCCGAACCCATGGTTTCGCAAAGCCGGCAAACATCATCAAGCGTCTTAGAACCGTATATCTCAGGTTGCCGTTTCCCAAGAAGGTTGAGATTCGGTCCGTTCAGTATGTAGACAACTTTCGCCATGTAAGATGTTCCCTATTCACCGTCAAAAACGGCAAGATTCCTGCAGACATTCCTGCGAAATTGATTGAACTACCACAAAAGATTGTGGACGGCTCCCGATTACACCAAGCATACTTAGACGTGCACTTGCACTCGCCAGATTTACGCACTATTAACCATAAATCTCCAGTGTGTATGAAAATCACCTAAGCGAGAAATCATGATCAAGCTGCGTGAACGGCTGGACACTTTAGAAGCTCTGATGTCAGCCATCGAGGGCTATCAGCACCTCCCCATTGACGTTCTGTCTCAGTTCCTTCTGGACCACTATACTGTTGATCTTGATGTGCTGGCCCAATTTGCCGATGCAGTGGAAGACAGAAGTTCTGTCGTTGCACAAAGCGGTGAGACGTACCAGACGGCAAGAGCCGGCGCTGCCGCTTAACCGTAGCCAGGTTGGCGGCACAAATATCCTGAAAATCAACCGATTGCGGTAACGTTTTCGACTGGACCATCCTGGCCCGGTGGTTGGCCTTGTGGCTGACCAGGTCCTCCCTGCCAGATTTTCTGGCGATTGCGGATTTCCCGCGGTGCAGGACCGAAGTAGGTGGCGGTTTTGATGAAGTCACGCGGATGCAATATGACGCTCGAGACGCGCTGATACAGAGACTTCGCAGAAATCGGTTTGGACAAAAGCTCATGCACGCCAAGCCGGCGTGCTTCAACGATCCGGCTGCGTTCCGTATGCGCCGTCACCATGATTATCGGGATATAAGCAAACGGATTGTTGGGACTGCGGATCATGCGAACCATATCGGCGCCGTCCAGAATGGGCATGACCCAATCCAGGATCAAGATATCCGGATTGGCGCGGTCCATCGCCTCGAGGCCGGAAGCACCGTCCTCAGCCTCGACAATTCGGCGCGCGCCAAAACCCTGCAGCATCGTGCGCAGGATCGTCCGCATATATGCACTGTCTTCGACCAACAAAAATGTCAGCGAGGCAAGATCCAGGCTCACCTAGTCCTCCATGTTTCCTGACAGTGTTGACATGAAAGTCTGAACAATGAGTTAGCCAGAGGCTTGTGACTGTCTTGCTATGAATTGCAGTGGCCAAAGTGCCTGCATGGATTGGCAAGGCGTTTACAAAACCGTTTGGATGCAAAAGGACGGTTTCATCTCTCGGTAATGTTGCGCCACATTAATCTTTTGTCGCCTATCGGTTTAACGCGAGATTCAATTCTGAGCGTCATGGTAACGCTGTATCGTCAAAGCCTTAAACATACATTCTACCGGTTGTCCGTCATATGCCTTTGCAACAAGAAATGTTCCAAAACGAAGAAACGTTTGCTGCCGAGCAACCGGACGTTGATGTGCGTCAGAGATCTTTTCAGCGCGAGAATCTCTTACTGATTGCCGGTGTCGCGCTGGTATTGCTGGCAGCAGGCATGGCGATGTCAAACGCATTGGCCTAGGCCAGCGGACTCGCATTTAACCAGCAACTTGCCCATCAGGTTTTTGCAAATCTGGCAGTAAACAAGGCAACACATCCAATCATCTCAATGGACACCTCGGCGAACCGCGCAGAGAGTTCCGCTCGCAATGCTTCCAGAGTGTCGTCAGCGTTCGCAAACACGCCTCTTGTATTATAAATGCTCATGAGCTTGCGCGCGAGCAGAGGGCGCGGATTTGCGACTTGCAAGATGGTTGATCCAAAGACTGTTCCCCTTTCGGAAAGATGGGGTTTCAGGTGATCGAAGACAACCGACTTTCGAGCCATGCAGCCCGGCAGGCAATGCAGAAGATAGTTCAAGCCGATACTGTCGAAGTGACCAAGAGCGTCGGGTAATGGCACCATTGCATCAGCATGAACGGATTTCGGCTTGTACCTGCTGATGCGTTCCGACGCGCTTTCAAGACACTCTCTGTTTGGATCAAGCAGAGTAATTTGCGGTGACTTTGCAGGAAACCTGGCCTTGTCGAGGAAGAAGCCAGTTCCGACGCCGATATCAAGATGGCGAGCCGACAAGTTGGCCACGTGATGTCCAATGAGATGCCTGCTTGGACAGCGCCAGATGAAACGGTTGGAAAACCCCAGAACCAATGCGTCGTAGAGCGCGAGAGTTCTTCGAGAATAGACCGCGTAACCGGGTTTGTTTTCTTCGGGAAACTTTCCCACGCACAACATCCCAAGGCTGGCCGTTAGCACCAAGTCTTAGCAGTGTAGTCGTCAGTACAAGCTCACGCTATCAAATAGAGCGCCGTTCAGTCGGGCAGATCGTCATCGTCCAGAATGCGCCATTTTGCACCTTCCAGATCGTCATACTGGCCGCTCTTGAGAGACCAAAGAAATGCGCCCAAGCCAAGCGCCCCCAAGAACAAGGCTATCGGGATCAGGAAAATGAGCACATCCATGAGCGTTATCCCTTTGCCAGCTGGTCTTGGGACTTGCGAACCGGCACTGGTTCACGTGAATTGGCGGTCTCACCGAAGCGCAGTTTCAGCGCATTTGCCGTCACTGCCAACGAAGACGCAGACATGGCGACAGCGGCCATAAGCGGTGTCACGAAGCCGGCAACGGCGATCGGTACGGCAATGATGTTGTAGACTACAGATATCCAAAGGTTCTGCTCGATCGCCGCTCGGGCTCTCTTTGAAAGACGCAGCGCATCCGCAACGGGCTGCAGCTTTTCGCCCAGAAAGACCGCGTCCGCAGCAGCCTGGCTCAAATGCACCGCAGAGACCGGAGACAGCGACACATTTGCGCCCGCCAATGCTGGCGCATCGTTGAGGCCATCCCCCACCATCAGCACGTTCCTGCCTTCAGCTTGAAGTGCTTCCAACCGGGCAATCTTGCTGGCAGGTTTCATGCCTGCCTGCCAGGCCTCCACATCAAGAGCCCGTGCGCAGTCGGCGACGGCCGGCTCCGTGTCACCTGAGACAATCTCTAGCGCGAACCCATCCGCCTTCAGCTGATCAATGACGGCGCGCGCATCAGGCCGCAGGCTCTGACGGAAGGTCAAAAGCCGAACCGGCGCATCACCGTGGCGGATTGCAAGAAGCGATGCACCGGGCGTCTCGGACAAGGCTTGCTCGATCTGCTGGTGAGACGCACCACAGAACATCGGGCTGCCGAGCCGGAGCGTCTTGCCGGCAACCTCTGTTTCCAGTCCTGCGCCAGAAACCTCAGTCACTTCAGCAAGCGGTGTGATTGCGCCCGTTGCCTTGACCAGTGCTGCTGACAAAGGGTGCCGGCTGGCCAGAGCAAGCCGGCCGGCAAGAAGCACAGTGTCGTCTTCTGTGTCTATTTCACTGCACAGTTCCGGTTCAGCCAGTGTCAAGGTGCCTGTCTTGTCGAACAAGATGGTATCAATGTCAGCCAGACGTTCGATCGCATCGCTTGAATTCAAAAGGACACCGCATCGAAACAACTGTCCTGAGGCAACGACCTGGACCGCGGGCACCGCAAGCCCGAGTGCACAGGGACAGGTGATGATCAGAACCGAAATGGAAATCACAAGCGCGGGTTGCCACGCCAGTCCCGCAAGCAGCCACCCAAGGAAAGTGATGGCAGCTGCGCCATGCACAAGCGGTGCATAAAGCCGGGCTGCTCGATCCGCAACGCGCACATACTTCGACTTTGCCTGTGATGCGGTTTCAAGAAGCCGATTGACCTCATCCAGGAGCGTCGCACCGGACGCTGCCTCAACACGCACCTGCAAGGCTCCTGCCCCGTTCAAGGTACCCGCATAAACACGCTGCCCGGGATTTACGGGAACAAGTACGCTTTCCCCCGTCACGAGGCTCTGGTCGATTTCCGAAGCGCCCGTTTCCACAACTCCGTCGACAGGGACACGTTCACCGCCGGAGACCATGACCAGGTCACCAGTCTCGATCTTGGAAAGCGGAACCTCGCGGACGGTGCCATCCGGATTGATCCGGGCTGCGACTTCAGCCTTCAATGCAGCGATGTTCTCAGCGAAGGACCGCGTGCGCCCGCGCATGTTGTGGTCGAGATAACGACCGATCAACAAGAAGAAGAGCAACATCACCGCAGATTCAAAATAGGCATGATGATGATGCTGGATCGTTTGCACGACTGAAAGCGCAACCGCAAGAAAAACACCGATCACTATTGGCACGTCCATATTCAACCGCCCGGCAGCGAGCGCCTTGAACGCGCTTTTCACAAATGGACGGCCCGAATAGGCAACGGTCGGCAAGGCAATCAATGCTGACAACCAGTGGAAAAAATCGCGCGTTTCCGGGGTTATGTCAGTTGCGTTTCCGGACCAGACGGAAACGGACAGCAGCATGATGTTCATGCCGGCGAAGCCCGCGACCGCCAGGCAACGCAACAACTGCTTGCCGGTTTTGTCCTGGCGTTCGCGTTGACTTGCCGGATCGAAGGGATGCGCCGCATAGCCGAGGCGCTCCAACTCGGCGACTATCTCATCGGCTCCGGTTTCATCCTGAACCCAATCGACCGCGAGACGCTGGCTGGTCAGGTTGACCCGCGCATTGCGAATTCCGGGAAGACGATGCAGACCGCGCTCAATTTCGCCCATGCAGGCAGCACAGGTGATGCCGTCGACGGCGAGGTCCATATGAACCGCGCCGTCCTTTCCCGGGGTGACAAAGGCCTGCCAATCGCGCTGATGAACCGTCAAAACCGTCGCCTCAATCCGTCAGGAAAATCCGGTTTTCGGATTTGAACATCCGCTTACCGTCCTGCTCGATTACCAACACCAGGTTCCAGTTGCCCGCGGGCAGGTCAGAAACGTCTGCCGTATACCTGCCGCCGCCATCTGCATTCAGGAAGAGTTCCACATCCCCCTCCCCTTGAGCCGGTCGCCGCAACGCGGCTTTGACATCCACACCATAAAGAGGCGTGCCCTTCGCATCCAACGCCGTAACCTGAACCTTGGCACCTGCACCTGTCGTCCGCGTAACTTCGTTGGTCACCTGCCAGCGCAATTCTTCCTGGGCCTTTGCAGCCGCAATTTCCCGATTGTAGGCCTGTCCGGCCTCATAGGAACTTTCTACGACCACCCCCGGGAATGAACCGAAAGCGAGGTAAAGAAAGATCGCATTGGCCGTGAAAATAACGCCAAAAAATCCTATCAACCAAGCCAGCACCGTTTTGCCGGTGATGGCCTTTGGATCCTTCATGTTCGACTGAACCATGGTCATCATTATCTCCTCAAGGATTTCCCGGGGCTTTGAACGTGTCTTTGGCGGTCACAACCTCACCCATCACGCTTTCCGTGATCCGAAAGACGACAGGTGTCGAATGAGGCATGTCCTCAGAGGGTGACGATGTCACCAATATCCGAACTTCCCGTGTGGTGTCCGGACCAACTTCGATGAAGGGCCGGCCGGCAAAGGTTTCGTCGACACCTACAGCCTCAACAAGCGTTTCGGGCGGCATGCCCTCCACATGAAGCATGAAGTGGCGCTCGTGGCGGCGTTTGTTCGAAAGACGAACCGTATAACCATTGCGCACAGATCCGTCGGACTGTTCCACAAAGATCGGATTTCTGTCGTGCAGAACGCTGATATCGGCGAAATCACGGTTGAGCAGCACGAACAGCATGATTGCGCCAACCAGTGCTATGACTGCTGCGTAAATAACCGTCCGGACCCGGACAATCTCGTAGACCGGCTCCTTGCCTTCGATCCGGCGTTCAATGTTTTCGTCAGTATCATAAGCGATCAGGCCCGTAGGCTTTCCTATCTTCGTCATGATGTTGTCGCACGCGTCGATACAGAGACCGCACTGAATGCAATCTAGCTGCATGCCTTTGCGAATATCGACCCCGGTCGGGCAGACCTGAAAACACTGGTAGCAGTCGATGCAATCACCTGCCGGAAGCCCCTGATCAACCAATTTCTTGTTTTGCTTCAGGGACCCGCGCGGTTCACCGCGGTCCCAGCGATAGGTAACGTTGAGCGCTTTTTCATCGGTCAGTGCAGCCTGAATACGTGGCCAGGGGCACATATAAATGCACACCTGTTCCCGCATAAAACCTGCCAACAGATAGGTCGTGGTGGTCAGGATCCCGATCCAGATATACGCGATCATGGGTGCCTGGAACGTCAGCAACTGCCAGACCAGCGTCGGGGCATCGTTGAAGTAAAGAACCCAGGCTCCACCCGTCCACCA
Organism: Labrenzia sp. THAF82; assembly: GCF_009363435.1. GTDB lineage: Bacteria > Pseudomonadota > Alphaproteobacteria > Rhizobiales > Stappiaceae > Roseibium > Roseibium porphyridii. Next base: position 4,923,179 of record NZ_CP045354.1, read on the forward strand.
GGCGATCATCAGCCAGAAGAAATGTTTTGTAGCCCTTTTGCCAACCTTTCCGGCGGTCCAGGGCTGTTTGTCGAGCGCGATCCGCTCACGCCGGTCGCCCTCTACCTTTCGCTCAACCCACAGGAACAGATCCGTCCAGACCGTCTGAGGACACAGATAGCCGCACCAGATCCGGCCTGCGACAGCGTTCATCAAGAACAAGGTCACTGCAGCGATAATGAGCAGACCCGTGAGGTAGTAGACTTCCTGCGGCCAGATCTCGATGAAGAAAAAGTAGGCCCGCCGATGCTCCATATCGACCAGGACAGCCTGGCCGGGTGCGTTCGGCCCCCTGTCATAGCGAATGAAAGGCAGGAAGTAGTAGATGCCCAGAGTAATGAAAAGCAGTGCCCACTTGATTCTGCGAAACAGACCGTGGGTCGCCATGGGATAGATCTTTTTGGCTGACGCAAACCATTCTTCGGATTGCGAGCCTTCATGCGTTTCGGTGTCCGTAGACATGCCGCCCGTCCTCTTAAACGCGATCCTGCCCCAATAGGATCTGAACTTTCAGATGCTCATGATCTTTAGCATCCGGATTTCAAAATAAACCGGCGCAAAGCGTCACACTTTGCGCCGGATCAAATCATTCAGGCCTTCTGGCGTTTTTGTCGCATCAGTCCTGTGAATTACAGGTCCGGCCTGACAGATTTACTGACCACCACCGAAGGAGTGGACGTAAACGGTCAACGACTTGATGGTCGCCGGATCGAGACGATCCGACCATGCCGGCATCACGCCGTTCCTTGGGTTCGTGACCTGCGCCTTGATGGCATCAAGCGATTTGCCATAAAGGTAATTGGCCGACATCAAGCTCGGTGCACCGACTTCCTGAATTCCTTCCAGGTTGTCGCCATGACACGCTGCGCAATTGTCTTCGTAGAGTGTCTGCCCAGCGGCCAGATCAACACCTTCGTCCGTATCAAGTCCGGCTTTGGACGCAACGAAGTTCGAGACCTGATTGATCTCGTCCTTGCTCAGAAGTTCGTCGCGACCGTAGGCCGGCATGTCACCGAAGCGGGTGTCGTCGTTGGTGGTCCGGATGCCATGGAGCAAGGTGGTGTGGATGTCATCCAGCGTACCGCCCCAAAGCCAGGTATCATCCTGAAGGTTCGGATAGCCCTCAGCACCGGTACCGCCACTGCCGTGGCAAGGTGCACAGTTGTCGCCGAAGGCAGCCTGACCGTTTGCCAACGCAAATTGCAGCATCTCCTGATCAGCCGAAATGTCCTGTAGCGAGGTGGCGACAATCTTGTCGGCAAACTCGGACCGATCGGCAATACCTTGATCATAAGCGGCGATCGCTTCCATGCGCTGGTTAGCGCCGAGGACACCTTTCGTGTAGCTGGATACCAACGGCCAAGCCGGATAGAGGATCCAGTAAACAACCGCCCAGGCGATGGTGACGTAAAAGAGATACAGCCACCATCTCGGCAAGGGATTGTTCAGTTCTTTCAGGCCATCCCACTCGTGGCCGGTGGTCTCGACCCCGGAAACCTGGTCGACTTCCTTGTTGTGTGCGTCAGCCATCAATCAATCCTCCCGAAACGGGATCTGAGCTGCATCGTCGAACTTTTTGCGGTTCTTTGGCCACAACGCATAGGCCAGGACGATGCCAAACAGGATCATGAAGTAGAGTAGGCCCCAGGTCTGTGCGAAGCCTGCGAAAGCGGTATACGTTTCGTTCATCGCCCTTACCTCGAGTTTGCCTTGTTGTCGTAGATGGAGAAGTCCACCATCGTGCCGAGCACCTGGAGATAGGCGACGAGAGCGTCCATCTCGGTGACGGCGTCGGGATTGCCATCGAAGTCGCGGATCTGAGCCGTCGGCCAACGCTCCTCGAATGCATAAGCTGCATCCGTGTCCGGCCGAGCCTGTCCCATCAGATCGCTGGCTGCGTTCTCAATCTGCTCTTCGGTGTAAGGCACACCAACGATGCTGTTGACCGTCAGGGCCGATTGAGTGTCACGCGTGTCCAGCTTGTTTTCCGCCAGGAACGGGTAGCCGGGCATGATTGACGCGGGAACCAGAGACCGTGGGTTGATCAGGTGCTCCGTGTGCCAGGCGTCGGAATACTTGCCGCCAACGCGGGCAAGGTCCGGGCCTGTGCGTTTGGACCCCCACTGGAACGGATGGTCATACATTGACTCCGCCGCCAGCGAGAAATGACCGTAGCGCTCCATTTCATCCCGCATCGGGCGCACCATCTGCGAGTGGCAAAGGTAACACCCTTCACGGATATAGATGTCGCGCCCCTTGAGCTCGAGCGGCGTATAGGGCCGCATTCCAACTGTCTTCTCGATTGTGCTCTTCAGGTAGAAGAGCGGTGCAATCTCGACCAGACCGCCGATGGCGACCGCCACCAGAATGCCTATCAGCAGAACAAAGGAGTTCTTCTCAAAGACTTCGTGTTTTTTCCATGCAGACATTTTTGTCCCTCCCTTATTCGGCCGGAGCCAGGGAGCCAGCCGGCGCAGCGTCGGCTTCTTCAGCCTCGCCATGACGGACGGTCATCCAGAGATTGTAGGCCATGATCACGGCGCCGAGCACGAACAGCGCACCACCGAGAGCACGGATGATGTAGAACGGATGCATTGCTTCCACGGTTTCCACGAACGAGTATTCAAGGAAGCCGAGGCTGTCATATGCCCGCCACATCAGGCCCTGCATGATACCGGACACCCACATCGCGGTGATGTAGAGAACGATACCGAGCGTCGACAGCCAGAAGTGCCAGTTCACCAGCTTCAGCGAATAGAGCTGCTTCTTGTTCCACAGCCAGGGAACGAGGCAGTAAATCGCGCCGAAGGAGATGTAACCCACCCAGCCGAGAGCACCGGAATGCACGTGGCCAATGGTCCAGTCGGTGTAATGCGACAGTGAATTGACCGAGCGCAGGCTCATCAACGGACCTTCAAAGGTCGACATGCCGTAGAATGCAACCGAGACAACCATCATACGCAGAACCGGATCGGTTCTCAGCTTGTCCCAGGCACCCGACAGGGTCATCAGACCGTTGATCATGCCACCCCAGGACGGCATCCACAGGATGATGGAGAAGGTTGCACCCAGGGTCGAAGCCCATTGCGGCAGAGCCGTGTAGTGCAGGTGGTGCGGACCAGCCCAGATGTAGAGGAAGATCAGCGCCCAGAAGTGGACAATCGACAGGCGGTAAGAATAGACCGGCCGGTCAGCCTGCTTCGGAATGAAGTAGTACATGATGGCCAGGAAGCCGGCTGTCAGGAAGAACCCGACCGCGTTGTGGCCGTACCACCATTGAACCATTGCATCCTGTACACCCGACCAGACGATGTAGGACTTTGTCGAATAGATCGACACCGGTATCGTCAGGTTGTTGGTGATGTGAAGCATGGCAATCGTGACGATGAACGCCAGATAGAACCAGTTGGCCACATAGATATGCGGCTCTTTCCGCTTCCAGAGCGTGCCGAGGAACAGGAACAGATAGAAGACCCAGACAATGGTCAGCCACAGATCGGCATACCATTCCGGTTCCGCGTATTCCTTACTCTGGGTCACGCCCAGAAGGTATCCAGTGCCGGCAATAACGATGAAAGCGTTGTAGCCGAGAATAACGAACCAGGGCAGGATCCTGCCCGGCATGCGAGCCCGGCTGGTTCTTTGCACCACATACATTGACGTGGCCAGCAGCACGTTGCCGCCAAAGGCGAAAATCACGGCTGAGGTGTGCAAGGGACGCAAGCGCCCGAAATTGGTCCAGGGAAGATCGAAATTCAGCGCTGGCCATGCCAGCTGCAACGCGATCACGAGCCCGACCGTAAAGCCGGCCAGTCCCCAGAACATTGCTGCGATGGTCCCGAATTTGACCGGTCCCATGTTGTAGTTCGGTTTTCCGTCGATTTCAGCCGGGATCGGTTCCCCGCCGTCGTCGAAGTAGTTCTTGAAGATAAAAAACACGCCCACAGCGGCAAACAAAGTGCCGATGCCAGCGTGAAATGCCATGACCTGATCAAATGTCTTGCCCGCTACGATCAAGCAGACAAAAGCAAGCACCACGAGGAAGATCGCAAAACCGCCTTCCTCGAGCGAGATCATTTTGGCCTTATTTTGTGCCATTTCAGCGCCCCAGTCCTTAGAATCCATACAAGGTGCCAACGATGGCACGACCATGCACACGACTTTCCCGAGCCGCGTTGATTCATATCAATGGGGTCATACAGTCCCTCTAGACAAAAGGTTGAGTGCAGGTTGTCGCACCTGACCGGCACAATGTCGCAGCTCCTGGTTCAGGCCCCGCAAAGCGCAATAATTTGCCCTCTTTCCAATCAGGAATTGCCGACCACTTTCGTCCCTGAAACACGAATTTTCAGCGCGCCCACCAGGAAGCTGTGCTACTTCGTCACTGCCCTTCCTCACGTCGGCGCTGGTTAAAATGCCGCCGACGCCGCCAAACCAGGACATGCTTCTTGCCGTCGATGCACGAGAACAGAACGCCCTTGCCGCCGAATCTTGCCGGCAGCCTCTGGATGATCGCCGCCATGGCGGCGTTCGCACTGGAGGATGCTTTTGTAAAGCAGGCTGCGCTTCAGCTTCCTGTCAGCGAAATTCTTGTCTTGTTTGGCCTCGGCGGCGCATTGGCTTTCTGGGCGCTGGCGGCCTTTAATCGCGAGCACGTATTCAGGCGCGAAGTCATATCGCCGGTAATGCAGGTGCGGTTTGGTTTTGAGCTTGTCGGACGATTGTTTTATATTCTCGCTCTTGCCCTCACTCCGCTCTCGGCCACAACCGTCATTCTGCAGGCGACGCCAATTTTTGTGGTGTTGGGCGCAGCCCTTTTCTTCGGCGAGAAGGTTGGCTGGCGCCGCTGGACGGCCATTCTCGTCGGCCTTGTCGGCGTCATTATCGTTTTGAAACCTGACAGCGGATCGTTTACCCCCCTGTCGCTTCTTGCTGTCATTGGAATGCTCGGATTTTCCGGACGTGACCTGGCCAGCCGGGCTGCACCTGCGTCGCTCAGCACAAATGTGCTTGGGTTTTACGGCTTCGTGACCATACTGATCGCGGGGCTCCTGTTTGGTCTTTGGGAACAACCGGTATTTGTCGCACCTCCCCCTAACAGTATTTTCGCCCTTCTGGCCGCCGTGTTTTTCGGCATCTTTGCCTATACGGCATTGATGAAGGCGATGCGGACGGGTGAAATCGCCACGGTCGCACCCTTCCGCTATTCCAGGCTTTTATTCGGTGTCTTACTGGGTGTTGTCTGGTTTGGAGAAACAGTCGATACGCAAATGCTGATCGGTTGCGGCATCATTGTCGGTTCGGGACTGTTCATTTTGTGGCGTGGGGGCAAAGTTCGCGGCAAATCGTGATCAGCTGTCGTCGTTCGGTCTTGTTTAATCGTTCAGCGTTGCCAGTCTCTTCAATTCCAGCGTGACATCGTCGACCGCCTTGTTGCCTCGCCCTCCCGGAAGGCTCCACAGGCTCATCGGTCTCTCGAGGCGCACCGACATTGCAAACGGAGCCACCAGATCACCTGAACGCAAGTGTTCCTCAATCAGGCTCTTGTGCGCCATAAGAACGCCGGCACCGCTGAGAGCTTCCTGAACAGCGAGGGAGTAGAGCGAATAGATGGGGCCTTTGGGAACAAACTCCCAACCGTTTACCGAACGGGATGCCCAGATGCGCCAGTCATCCGACCAGGCGCTGTCAGTCAGGCAAGTGACTTTGTCGAGATCCATGGGTGACTTAAGCGTCGCGGCAATTTCCGGAGTGCACACAGGCAGCAGCTCATCTGACGAAATGACAGTTGCCCCACGGTCTGCCGCGTCCGCATAAAAAAGGCATAAATCGAACGGAACACGCTTGAGGTTCGGCGGAACCTCCAGAGCCGTCACGGAAATATCCATGTCCGGGTGCTTCGCCCGGACCGCGGGGAGACGGGGTGCCAACCAGAGTTCCGCGAGCGCCGGCAATGCGGCGATGTGAACCTTGCGCGGCGCTGCTTCTCGTCGAAGGTCACGTACGGTCTGACCCAGACTGTCAAAAACGGCGACAAAACCGGGTAGTGCTCTTTCGCCAAGCGGTGTCAAACGCACGCCCCGTGCACGGCGTTCAAAAAGCGGTGCCCCGATATCTTCTTCCAATTTCTTGACCAGGGCCGCAACGGCTCCCGGCAACACATTCAGTTCCTGTGCTGCCTGGGAGAACCCGCCCAACCTTGCGGAAGCTTCGAACGCCCGCAACGCGTTGAGAGACGGCAGCCGGGGCACCGGAGGGGCAACTGACATAGTCTAAGGCCTATTTTTTCTAGCCCTTAAATTTCTAAAATCTAGTTTGTCTAAAAGCAAGGTCTCGATGCAATCTGATAGAGACGAGAAACTGGAGTTGAGACATGAGTGCACGTGACACACATCCCTGGTTGCCCGAAGAAGTCGTTTCACGGATCGACGGGATCACGGACGCTTCCAGGAAACTGACTTCGCAGCAAATCGTCTCACGCATCGAAAACTTGGCCGAAGAAAACCGGACAATCCACGAAAAGGATTGTTTCAATCTCAATCCTGCAACCAATGTCATGAACCCACGGGCCGAAGCTCTGTTGGCAAGCGGTCTCGGTTCCAGGCCGTCGCTTGGATATCCAGGTGACAAATATGAGATGGGTCTTGAAGCAATAGAAGAGATAGAGGTGCTGGCTAGCGCACTGGCCTGCGAAGTTTTCAGATCGAGCCATGCCGAAATCCGCGTCGCTTCCGGGGCCATGGCCAATCTTTACGCCTTCATGGCCACCACGCGTCCGGGCGATGTCATTATCGCTCCACCGGCATCGGTCGGTGGCCACGTGACCCACCACCAACCGGGATGCGCCGGTCTCTACGGTCTCGAAATTCATACAGCCCCGGTTGATGCAGACGGCTACACAATCGACATTGACGGTTTGAGGCAGCTTGCCCGGGAAAAGCAACCGAACCTCATTACCATCGGGATGAGCCTGAACCTCTTTCCACATCCCGTTGCGGACATTCGGGAGATAGCAGACGAAGTCGGTGCCCTGGTCCTGTTCGATGCAGCACATCAATGTGGAATGATTGCCGGTGGTGTATTTGCCGATCCGCTTTCTGAAGGGGCTCACCTCATGACTATGAGCACCTACAAAAGCCTTGGTGGCCCTGCCGGTGGACTGATCGTCACGAACGAGGCGGACCTGGCTCAGAGGCTTGATGCAATCGCGTTCCCGGGCATGACGGCCAATTTCGACGTGGCAAAGTCTGCAGCGCTGGCGATTACATTGCTGGACTGGCGCGAATTCGGGACTGCCTATGCCCGGAAAGTGACGGACACCGCGCAGGCGCTTGCCGCAGCGCTTGCCGAAGAAGGCATGCCGGTCTTCAAGACCGGCAATGGCTTTACCGCGTCACATCAATTCGCACTTGAGGCGGCTCCTTTTGGTGGCGGGCAGACTGCATCCAAGAAACTTCGCAAGGCCGGCTTTCTGGCGTGCGGCATCGGATTGCCTGTCGCGAATGTTGCCGGTGACATGAACGGCCTGAGAATCGGCACACCCGAACTGGTGCGCTGGGGCATGGACGATACCCATATGCCGCAGCTGGCGCACCTGATAGCCGAGGCTCTGCGATCAAACGATCCGAAAGCAATGGCCGGGCGGGTGGCGGAATGGCGTGGCAGTTTCGGAGCTTTGCACTATGTGCTGACGTAATCCAGACCGTGGACTTGAACCATCAAGTGCCTTCCGTTTTGTCCAGTCTGTGAATACCCTTTGCGTTGCAAGTTCTTCAGTGCATCGGGGGCAACACGGATATGCCGGACTCTAGCAACGACGGATACGCAGCCCTGGGGCACCTGATCAAAGGAGCCCCGGATCTCCTAAAGTCGATCCTTGAAGGTTCGCCAGACACCATCAGCGTTTCAGATGTAACCCAGCCCGATCTGCCACTCACCTATGTGAACCCGGCATTTACGCAGACAACCGGCTATGGCTCAGACGAAGCACTTGGACGGAACTGCAGGTTTCTTCAGGGCGAGAATACCAACAGGGATGACGTTGCCAGAATTCGAAAGGCCATCGAAGAGCAGAAACCAATCGACATCGTTCTGCTGAATTACAGGAAAGACGGGGAGCCATTCCTGAATGCGTTGCGCATGGCACCTATCTTCGACAAATCCGAACAACTTTCCGCCTATTTGGGCATTCAGCGCGACATCACCCAGGAACGACTTAGAGAAGAAAGCGAAAAGACACAGAACCGGCTAGAAACGCTTGGGACTGCGTCAGGCGCACTCGCCCATCAATTGAACAATCTGCTGCATCCCATAGAGAGCCTGATTTCTCTTCATTTGCCTGACATCCCCGACCCCACGATCAGGGCTGACCTGGATATGGCACGTTATAGCGCGCACCAGGCTGCAGACCTCTCAAACAATCTGCTCGGGCTCTCACGCGGGGAATTTCAAGACAGTGCCGATTCGACTCAGCTTCCTGACGCGCTGGTCCGTACAATCTCACTGGTGCAGCTCATGTTGCCGACAACTGTCAGTATTCAGTCCGACTTTCGGAACGTTCCAGCAGATCTGGCTATACCCATCAATGAAACTCTGTTTGCACAAGTATTAATCAATATCATCACCAACGCGTCCCAAGCGACAAAGCATCTAGGGATAATACGTATAGAACTCAAGAAAACTGAAAACACCAGACTCCAGATTTCCATTTCCGATAATGGGCCAGGCATCGAAAAGTCTGATAGGGATAAAATATTCAAACCATTTTACTCAAAAAGTCTAAGTAAAAATAGTTCCGGACTTGGTCTTCCTGTCGCTTTGCAAATTATTAATAATATTGGTGGAATAATTCATCTTAGTGAGGGCTTAATACAACCAGACGGACGTGGATATGGTTGTATGTTTACTTTAGATCTGCCCAACATTACGTAAGGTTGTTTATAGGTAGTACTTGGAGGGGAATACCGTGTGTCAAATTCTGCTGATTGACGATATGCAGCCGGTTCGCCACGCGATTGCGGCTACCTTGCGTAAAGCTGGGCATGAAGTTGTCGAGGCCGAGGACGGTCAAAAAGGTCTCGAGATCGCTTCAAGCCGGACATTCGACCTCGTGATCACGGATATCATGATGCCCGCAACAGACGGCACAGATGTCGTGTTTGCGCTCAAGTCTGCACCGGCAGGGCCGAAGGTGGTCGCCATGTCAGGCGGGGGCGCAGGCATTCCTGCAAAGGAAGCACTTCATCTTCCGTCTTCGCAGGCCGACGCAGTTCTGAAGAAGCCTTTCACAAACGAAGTTCTGATCGACACAGTGCGCGATCTCACCTCGAGCTGATCAAGACATTCAACCACGCTTTCGGAGGGGTAATCGTGGCCTGGTTTTACAATATGCGGCTTACGCAGAAGCTTCTGCTTGCCTTCGGCGCATTACTCGTTGTGATGCTCTTTCTCGGTGGAAAGTCCGCCTTGATGTTCCAAACGCTCGATCATGAATTCTCCGAATTCTCAGAGCATGGCAATGCGCTTGCTGCCGCCGCGGACATCACGCAAGGGTTTTCAGAGATGGAAATCTCGGCGATAAATTACGTCACCAATCCGACACATGAGAACCTGGACAGGGTTGACACTGCACACTCGCAACTCGCTCAACTGATCGAGGGAAAGCTCAAGAAATTGCATGTTCCGGAAGAGGTTGAGCGCCTCAAGGATGCGAAAAAGCATATCGAGATCTATTGGGAAAACTTTCAGAAACTCGCCGAGGAGCGTGAACAGCAGCGCGTTATCGTGGACACACAGCTCCACAAAACTGGAGACAAGCTTCAGTCGGAAATCTTGACGGTCTTCAAACACAAACTGGAAGGCGAGCTCGCAAGCGGGACCCCGAGCGAAACTCTTGATCTCGTCACGGATGCCACCGTTCACCTGCTGATCGCCCGCGATCATGCCAACCGATATGTCTATTCACACGATGAAAGCGAACTGGACTATGCCCTCGCAGAAATCGAGCGTGTGAAGAAAGATCTAACCAGCGACTCCATGGCGGCGCTGAAAGGTGAAGACAAGGCACTCGTGGACGACGCTGTTCAACAGATTGAAGTCTACGTTGCTGCTCTGAGCGACTACCGTACACTTGATCGGGACATCAAACGTCTTGAAACGGACGTCATGCTGTCTGAGGCGAAGATCATCACCGATGATCTGGAAATGATCAAAAACTTTGCAGTCGAGGCCGAACACAAGATCGAAGACCTGGTTCACGCGCAGACATCCAGCGCAATTCTGTTTTCGATTGCAGGAACGTTGATTGGACTGGTGCTCGGCCTTTCAGCCGCCGTTGTTCTCGGTCGCATGATCAGCCGCCCCATCGTTCAGCTTTCGGAAACCATGCATGACCTTTCTGAAAACAAGCTCGACACACCTGTTGCTGAACCGCGTGGCAAGGACGAAGTCGCAGAAATGACCCGTTCAGTCATCGTATTCCGGGACGGTCTGATTGAGCGTCACAGAATGCGCGAAGAGCAGGATAAAGATCGCGAAACTTCGCAACGGCGCAGGGATGAACTCGACCAGATGGTCGGGATCTTCGGCAACACCATTCGCGGCATCTTCAAACGCATGTCCGAATCCTCCACCGAAATGTCCACGACCGCCGAAGACTTGACCCAGAATGCAGATCATTCAACGTCTCAGGCTTTGACACTTGATCAGGATGCTTCGGAAACTTCCGGAATGGTCGCAACCGTTTCGTCAGCCGCTGAAGAACTGATTTCCTCCATTCAGGAAATTCAGCGAAACGCAGACCACTCGGCGGAAATCGCCACGAAGGCGTCCGGAAAGGCGGAAGAAACCCGCTCGAATTTTGCCGAGCTCGTCAGCGCAGCAGATCAGATCACAAGTGTTGTTGATCTCATTCGCGAAATTGCTGACCAGACCAACCTCCTGGCCTTGAATGCGACGATTGAAGCGGCGCGTGCAGGTGAAGCGGGTAAGGGATTTGCGGTGGTTGCCTCCGAAGTCAAGGAGCTCGCCGCACAGACCGCCCGCGCCACAGGCGAAATCGGCAATCAGGTTGGTGCCGTTCAGCGCACTGCCCAGGGCGCCGAACAGCACATGAGCGAAATTTACGAGACTGTTCAGGAAATCAGCGAAGTTGCCAACAGCATCGCGGCGTCGGTTTCGCAACAGCAAAGCGCGACTTCGGAAATTGCGCAGAGCATGGAAACCGTGTCGAGCAATGCCATGAGGGTGCGCGATAGCGTATCGGTCATGCGGGACAACGCTGAAAACTGCGCCTCTTCCTCACTTCTTGTCAAAAGAGGAAGCTCCGTTGTCTATGACGAAGCTGTGCTTCTGGGCTCTGAGGTCGAAACTTTCCTCGGCGCGATCGGAAACCGGTCCGATGACGAGACCTATCGGATCTATAGTGTCGACTGGGCTGCCAATCTGAGCGTTGGAGACAACCAGATGACCGCAAAATGTGTTCGCATCTCTTCAGCCAATTGCTTGATCGACGTCAAACTCGATTGCCCGGCCGGAACACCCGTCGTGTTTGAGACGGAGTGGCTGAAAGAGCCCGTCAAGGCACGGGTCTCCGTAACGGACGATCAAGGCACCACACTTCAGTTCCCGCTGAAGCTGGATCATATTGCCGATATCAAGTTCCAGCTGGAACAACTCAGTTTGCGCACAGCTGCTTGAGACTGATCGCTTCGCAAATCAAAAGGGCCGTTGCAAAACGGCCCTTTTTTCTTGGCCATGTCGGGCGACGTGCAATCTTGGAACACTCTTTTCAGACAAGGCTGCGATTTCACTCTTTGCTTCTTTGAAACGTCAGGTCGGCCGCCTGCCCAGGACAAGAACGGTTATCAGCGGCAGCAAGAGAACCATGCTCGTGAAGCGCACAATCTGATGCGCAGCGACAAAGGCCGGGTCGAGATCGAGCATGAACGCCAGCAGTGTCATGACCTCAAGTCCGCCGGGCGCATAGGCGAGAAGCGCCTGGCCAAAAGGTATGCCGGCCATTTCCGACAGAAGCAGCGCTCCGGCGATCGACGTTAGAAAAGCAGCGCAAAACGCGGCGATCGAAGCGCCCAGCACGCTCATGAACTGACGGAATGTCATGTTGGCGAAGCGGCAGCCGATCATCGCTCCCATCATGACAAAGCAGGGAAGAACAACGAACTCAGGTAAGGCAACGGTTAGCAGTCCGGTTGCGTTGAGCGCCGCGCTCATGAAAAAGGCACCGGTCATCCAACCGCCGGGCACCCGAAGCTTTACGGCCAGGAAACTAGCCACCAGACACAATGGCAGACCCAAAAGGATTTCCAGAGGGGTGGAAACAATGACCGACATTCCCTCCCCTGTCGGCTCACCATTCGATGTCACGACGGCAAAGGGCAATATTGCGACCAACACAAAAAGGCGGAGAGACTGACTGGATGCGATGCGTGGCAAGTCCGCACCACGCTCCGTCGCCAACGCAATCACGTAGTTCAGTGCGCCCGGAATGGCGCCGAAAAAAGCCGTGTCACGTGACCACTTCGCACCAAAATGCAGCACGACATATCCGGCCAGCGTCACGCTGACCACGACAACAACCAGCAAGGCCATGGAAACCGGCCATTCTCCTATCCGTTCCAGAACATCGGGACGGACACCAGCTCCCATTGACAGGCCGATCAGGACAAAGAGCGTGTCACGAAGTTTGTCGGGCAGCAGTGTTGGCGCACCGGCCAGCGTTGCAAGCGCAACAAAAACCATCGCGCCGGAAAGCCACGCGGCCGGAAGGTCCATAAGATAAAACGCAGTTCCTCCGAGTGCGGCAACCAGTACCGTGAGGAGAACGCGGCCGAAGATCGACTCGATAGACATCGAATTCATGAGCAACCGTTTTCTGATAGGGAAGATACCCTATAGAACCGTCCATCAGCTTTGGCATGCTTGATTGCTTCAATCAACATAACCTGAATGGTAGAAGACCAAATGACGAGACTTAGGCCGTCGTGCCGGGCAAAGTCACGGGCTTAGGTTCGCTGAAGGGCATACCCCTGATACCTTCGAGACTGCAAGCTCGGTTCACTGCAGGACGTTCCTCCAGCTTCTCGATCATTCTTCTAAGGTTTGGCGTGCCGAGTGGAGCCCATTTGCCCTCGTTGCGATAGATCTGCGCCCAGCGCGCGCAGCAGGCTGCATAAAGATCCAGACAGGTCAGATCCTGCCCCATGAGATAGGGACCGCCACTTGCCGAGATTTCCCGATCCAGCAATTCGAAACTCCGGGCAATTTGCCCAATGAGACCTTCCGACAGGTCATCGGCCGCTTTTCCTTCTGCAACATATTTGTACGGCTTGAATGAAATGCGCAGTTCGGAATGAAGTGTATTGGAAATGAAGAAAAGCCATTTCAAAAACCGTCCCCGCTCCGAAGAATCGACAGCCGGACCGAGGTGTCCGTGTGCGTCCACAAGATGAAGGAGAATAGCGCCAGTTTCAAATAAGGGGGCATCCTGCCCCGGCACTTCCAACACCGGAATGAGACCTTGCGGGTTGAGTTTCAAATAGGCTGCGGAGTTCTGCTCAGACCGGAGCCGGTCGACCGGAACATATTGATAAGGCGTTTCAATTTCCTCCAGCATAAGGCGCACAACCAGATTGGCACTGTCTGGAGATCCGTGGAGGCGGTAGGTGCCGGCGACGGGTTGATCGGGGCGATTTGGGTTGGATGATGTGGGCATTTCGGTCAAGCAACACCCCTCCCTGCTAAATCAGGCCTGACTTCAGTCGTACGCTTGAGCAAGATCAAGGAAAGGGCCAGCGAAATATCAGAAACATGAACCATGATGAAAGATCCGCTTTCCTACGCACTGCGCAATGTACCGCGCTACACCAGCTACCCGACCGCGCCGCATTTTCACGATGGCGTGTCGGCAGAGACCTATTCAGATTGGCTCCAGGCGGTCACACCGGCCGACTCGCTCTCGCTTTACCTGCATGTACCGTTTTGCCGGGAGCTCTGTCATTATTGCGGGTGCCACACCAAAGCAACCCGTCAAGATGCGCCGCTGAAGGCCTATGCAACGACATTGGGCAAGGAAATTTCTCTTGTCGGCGCTCAACTGCAAAATGCCGGCCCTGTCAGGCACATACATTGGGGCGGCGGAACCCCGAGCTTGCTTCCAAGGGAAAGCCTTGTGGAGCTGACGGCATTGTTGCGGGTGATGTTCAATTTCGCTCCCGACGTGGAACACGCAATCGAACTGGACCCGCGTCTCGTATCTGCCGGTCTGGCGGAGACCCTGGCAGCGATCGGCATCAATCGAACCAGCCTTGGCGTTCAGGATTTCGATCCGGATGTGCAAAAAGCGATCGGCAGAGTTCAACCCTTTGAGGTTGTCGAGCGCGCGACAGCAAATCTCCGTGCAGCCGGTCTAGACGACCTCAATTTCGATCTGATGTATGGGCTGCCCGGCCAGTCCCGTGAAACCATCCTTGATACGGTTGAAAAAACCCTTGCGCTGGCACCGGGTCGCATCGCGCTGTTCGGCTATGCCCACGTGCCCTGGATGCGCAAGCACCAGAAGCTGATCGACGAAAGCACCCTGCCGACAGCTGCTGAACGGATCGAATTGGCAGATCTGGCGAGAGCCGAACTGCTGAAAGCCGGTTACGTTGCCATTGGACTCGATCATTTCGCACGAGCGGATGACAGCATGGCTATCGCGCTGATGGATGGATCGCTCAAACGGAATTTTCAGGGTTACACAACGGACCAGGGCGAGCAACTGATCGGCTTTGGTGTATCTTCCATCGGCAAGGTGTCGAACGGATACATTCAGAACATGCCGGATGTCGGCAACTGGCGCCGCAATGTTGAAGCCGGCAAGCTGCCGGTGTCGAAGGGACTTGCGCTGTCCGCCGACGACCGGCTGCGCGGTCACATCATTGAAGAGTTGATGACCAACTATTCCTGCGATCTCAAGCCGGCCTGCAATGCATTCGGCCTGTCGACACATGATCTTTCGGACGCAATCGACGCACTTCAGGACCTTGCAAGGGATGGTCTTGTTCGACTGGATCTTGGAGCAAACGATAGTGCCAAGGTCGAAGTAACGGATGCGGGTCGCCCCTATGTCAGGCTCGCGGCAGCCGCCTTCGACGCTTACCTTGCAGAGGGCAAGGCACGACATTCTGCAGCCATCTGAGTTTTCGTGAAAAGCCCGGACACTCCGGGCTCTTCTTTCACGTTGGACTTAAGGGACCGGTCGCATAAAGAGGCCGTTGAGCGTCTCATCAGGGCACTGAGACATGCCCCATTCCATTCGCCCGTTCTCGAACTCGACGATGTAAATGTCGAAGCCATCAACCCCAACACCGCGAAACTCGATCGATCTCATCGGGCCAAGACGCTCAAGCTCTTTGACCACGACCGGTAATTGTTCTTCAACGAGTGACCTCAAAACGGGCGTCATCTCGACATAGTCCGGTTTTCCCTCGCGATGTTCACCAATCAGCCGACGCAGTTTCTGTTCACCGCCGGCAAAAGGCGTCTTGTTCCGAATTCTGTCCTCAAGGTCGGCTTTCGTCGCGGCAAAGACACCTTCGGCGCACTTTTCAGCTTTCATTTCGAAGCCACCCTGGTGCAGGACCAACCCCTCAACCTCACCTTCTTCATCTCTTGAAAACGTGAACTGTGCCGGTGTCACTTTCAGAAAGAACCTGTCTGGCGCTTCCGCAAAGAGGTCAAACTCCGGTTGTCCAAGCAACTCTCCACGCAGTCCATTGCCGGTTGATGTGATCCTGATTGCAATACCGTCTTCAAAGCGGTATTCGCCAGCACATGCCTGCAGGTTGTCCCGATCGGGTTCGATTTCCGTCCGGGGACGCGCCTGGTCATATCGCTTCCAGGCATATTCATCTGCTGCTTCGTTCATTTTAGTCTCCTTTGCCAAGTCAAGGAGATCACCCATCGACAAACCTTCTCCAGCCAGGCTCTTGGATTGAAGCTGGGCAACGAGACGAAGTCCGCGTTCAGCCTGTTCCTGTCGGGCAGTCAGAATTGTTTTTTGAATGTCCAACAGATGGCCGACATCCGTCATTCGCCCTTCCAGGATCTCGGCAATGGCCGACAGACTGAGGCCAAGCTGTTTCAAGCTCAGGATTTCGTTCAGCCTGGCTATGTCGCCAGAACTGTAAAGCCTCCAGTTCTTTTGAGATCGAACAGGTGACAGAAGACCATTTGCTTCGTAGACCCGGAGAGTTCTCACCGAAATTCCGGTTCGTGCGGCGCACTCTGCCGCTGTCAACAATACGTCCTGAGGGCTTGTCTTATCCATGGGAACCTCCTGAACAGGCTCCCTAAGCTATGACCGTAGGTTCGGCTCAAGTCATTATTTCAAAAAAACAAAAAAAGAAGGCTGCGGAAACCGCAGCCCCAGGGAGGAACATGCCGAGTGGGAGCTAGTGCATGCCAGTCATCTGACAAAGGCTGCAAACTTTGTTCAGATGGATCTTGTCTGCCTTGTCGACCCTGATGACACCACGGCGTTTCAGGTCGGACACGACACGACTGACTGTCTCGATGGTCAGTCCGAGATAATCTGCGATTTCCTGCCGGGTCATATGAAGATGAAGATCAAATCCGTCTTGTTCTTCATTGTCAGGTCCAACGCATCCGATACCGCCACGAGCGGGAACAAGGTGCATCAAGAAACTGGCGACACGTTCAACCGCCGACTTGCGCCCGAGGAGCACGGCATGTTCGTGAAGAACGCGCATCTGATTTGTCAGGCAGGTGCTGAGGGTGCGTTGCAGTTCGTTGGAGCGCTCGACCTGCTTCAGGTCGATTTCGTTGACTTCGGCTTCGGTAAGTGTTTCGGCGGTGCAATCATACTCGTCACCACCCGCCAGGCCAAAAATATCACCAGGACGCAGCACTTCCACGACCTGACGCCGACCGTCGGGCAGGAGCTTGTAGAGCATCACCGACCCTTTGACGAGTTCATAGAGCCGTTTGCTCGGGTCGCCCTCGTAGTAGACCACTGAATGGGTGTCATACTGCGCTGCCTTTGCACCAAAGGCCGAGAAGGAGGATGTTTCCGAAGAAAAGACCGGTGCGGCGCTGTGCGCGAAAGATGCACCTTGGCTCGGGTTGCTTGCGTCGAAATATGCCATTTTCCCTCCTTCGAGCAGAAATGCCCGGATCTGATCCGCAAACCAGCAGGTGCTTTCCTGTGAGGGGATCCAATCGTCCGAACCCCAAACTGCCCCGTTGCTGATGCAAGCGCCCCGTCCGACGCTCGCCGTTTGCATGAGTAAACTTTAGAGACAGAAGTAGAGGGACGAAATTCGGTCGACTGCGTAAGAGGAACTACATATGAGATGAAAAGACGCGCGATTTTTTGTCGCTGGATAAGGACTTTTTCTTATCCCATTGCGTCCGAAATCATCTCGATCGACAGCGGTTTGCGCAAAACTTTCAGGTCTGGCAACTCTCGAAGCTGACGCAGAAGATTGGTTCGGGATTTTCCGGAAATGGCTACAATGTTGGGAGGCTGTCCGGAATCCAACAGGTCGCGGATCACGTCTGCACCGCTTCTGCCCGGAAGTCCAAGGTCAACAAAGACCCAGTCGTCCGTCGCGATGCGCGCCCGGGCGAGAAATGTCTCGCCGTCTGGATATGTTCTAGGACGATGGTCGAGATCTTCGAGCGCCATGGCAAGCGCATCTGCAACCGCTTCATCATCCTCTACAATATGAACAACCACGTACTGCAATCCTATAGTCGGGCACAATTACCTGACCTTGCCTTACAGATACTCCAATTTTACCGCTCGGGATGTACGCACAAATACCAGCATGCATCAAAGCTTTGAGAGCAACCGGCAGATTTATTCGAAGTTACAGCCGCTTTACGCAGTTGGATGTCCAAGGACTATGCGCACCAGATCGGCCGCGTTCCGCGCCCCGAGCTTCTCCATGATGCGCGCTCGGTGCACTTCAACCGTCCGCGGGCTGATGCCCAACGTTCGTCCTGCTTCCTTGTTCGAAGCACCGTCGGTGATCTCCTTGAGCACCTCAAGTTCACGCCGTGTCAGAAGTTCAGCGCCCTGAAACGTTGGACTTGCAACATCGCCCTGCTGCTTCATACGCGAGATCCCGTCGCGCACACGTTCCAAGACCGTTTCTGCAGAGAAGGGTTTTTCGATAAAATCAAAAGCCCCGTTCCGAATGGCTTCGACCGCCATCGGAATGTCGCCTTGACCCGAGATGATGAATATCGGTGCCGGGTAATTTTCAGCATTGAGAGACTTCAAAATCTCAATGCCCGACCGGCCTGGCATATGCACATCCAGCATGACACATGCCGGAACCGCCTTGCTGGCCGATTCGACAAATGTGTCTCCGTCGGAAAAGGTCTCGACCACATATCCTTCCATATTGAAAAGGACAGACAGCGCGTCTCGCACCGCAGGGTCATCATCAACGATGTAAATGGCCTCCGCGTCAGCTTTCATGTGGACGTATTCCTCGCTCTTAATCTTCTGTCGTGGCAGAACCGGATGGCTCAACCGTATCTTCGTCTTTCGGTTCGACCGGCAATGTCAAAACGAATGACGCTCCGCCATCCTTGTTATTCTCCAGCCTCAAATCACCGCCGTGATTTTGCGCGATTGACCGAGAGATTGCCAATCCCAGACCGACACCCTTGTGTTTTGCACCTGAAAAGGCTCGAAACAGATTGCCTGCAAGCTCTTCAGGAACACCCGGGCCATTGTCAGTAACCCTAAACTCCAAGGTGTCGCCAATCCGGGAAACGGACAGGAAAACTTTTTTCTGCGGCACGTCTACCACTGCTTCGCGTGCATTGCGAAGAAGATTGATCAAAATCTGTCGGATTTGAACAGGGTCTGCCTGAAGCATCGGCAGTTCTGTGGAAACATTCGTGTGCAAATAAGCGTATCCGTCAGAACTTCCGAGCTCTGCCATTTCCACACAGGTCTTGATGAACTCCTCAACCTGGATGGTTTGCCGTTCAGGAGCTTTCTTTTCCACCAGCTGGCGCATGCGCTGGATGATTTCGCTGGCACGTTCGGCTTCGCGGACCGCTTTGCCGATTACATCCACAATAAGCGGATCCAGCGAGTCTTCAGCATTGGCCTTGCGAGATACGGACTGCAGGTAAAGCAGAACAGCCGTCAAAGGCTGATTGAGCTCATGAGCAATAGCTGCACCCATCTCATCCAGAGCGCTGATCCGGGTCATGTGCAACAGTTGCGCCTGGGTCTTGGACAAGCGATCTTCCATGGCCTTGCGCGGTCGCAGATCCCGCAAGATACCAATGAACTGGCGCCCAAAATGCGTGCCGGCTTCCCCGACTGACAGTTCGATTGGGAAAACCGTGCCGTCCTTGTGTTGCGCCTGCACTTCCCGGCCTATCCCGATGATCTTCTTCTCACCGGTGGAAATGTAGTTGTGCATATATTGCTTGTGCTGGCTCGCGTAATGATGGGGCATGATGCGGCTGACATCCCGGCCCAGCAGATCCGCAGCCTCGTAGCCAAACAACTGTTCGCAGGCCTTGTTGAAAGCAAGGATCTGGCCGCGCTCGTTGATGACCACGATGCCATCTGCGGCTGTATCGAACACGCTTGCAAGACGTGCTTCCGATACGGCTGCATTCTCCTCTTCCCGCTCTATAACGCCGTCCTGCCCCATACCGACACTCAAATGGATTCCACGCCATTTAAGGTTTAAGGGCTTTTACGTATCCGAACAACCCATCCGGCATCTAAATCGCTGTCAGCCAAGAATTAATTCGATCAATGGCCGTTTCCAGATGGTCTGTGCGACGGGCATAGCACAGGCGAAGATGGTTCTCACCGCCAACGCCAAAAGCGGTGCCCGGCGCGAGACCGACGCCAGTTTGGCGGACGAGGTCAAGGGCAAATTGGCGCGTGTCCTCAACACCGTCGATGGAGAAGAACAGATAGAACGCACCCTCCGGGGCCTGAATGTTCACCCGGTCAATCTGTCTCAATCCTTCAACAACACAGTGCCGACCTCTTTCAGCTCTAGCCACCTGCTCTTTCAGGAAGTCATGCCCTTCGCTCAAAGCGGCGACCGCACCCCACTGAGAATAAGACGGCACACCAGAGGTCGAGTACTGAACAAGGTTTTCGATCACCTGGCCGAGGATTGGCGGTGCCGAGATCCAGCCAATGCGCCATCCGGTCATGGCCCAGTTCTTGGACATGGAGTTGACGAACAGGATCCTGTCCTCTTCCTCCGCCACATCATAGAACGAGGGAGCCCGGCGCCCGTCTCCATAGTAGAACAAGGCGTAAATCTCGTCGGCAATGATCCAGAGATCATGTTTTCTCGCAAGCGCTACAAAGTCCTCGAGAAGCTGACGGTCTGCCACCCACCCGGTGGGATTGCATGGCGAATTCAAAAAGAGTGCAGATGTCCTTGGCGTGATGGCGGCCTCGATGTCATCCAGGTGAAGCTGCCAGCCGCTATCGGATTGTCGCATGGGGACGCGAACCGCATGTGCGCCGTGAATTTCCACCGCCGCAGTGATGTTTGGCCAGGTCGGCGAAGGAACGATAACCTCCTGGCCCGCGCCCGAAACAGCCTGGACCGCGAGTTGGATGGATTGCATGCCGGACCCGGTCACGAAAAAACGTTCCGGCGTAAACGGTCGGCCGTAGAGATCTGAATGATAGGTCGCCAGCGCTTCGCGCAGTTGCGGGATGCCGCGCTGGTAGGTGTAGAAGGTTTCGCCACGGTCCAGCGAAGCCTTTGCCGCGTCGCATATGAATGCGGGCGTTGGCAAGTCTCCCTCCCCGGCCCAAAGGGGAATCAGATCTTCCCTGCCCCAGCCGGCATTGAACACTTCAACAATTCCGCTTTCCGGCGCGTTTCTGGCTTCCGGGCTCAGTTGGTCTATCAGGCTGGTCACGCTGGCTCCTTGCTTTCCTTGCCGCAAGCTTACTTTCTTTACCGCCATTTGTTTTATGAAAGGATGTGAAGAAGACTTCACGAATGCTGATCAATCGCGCATTCAAACCGTGTGAAAGGCAAGGAATGCCGATGTTGTTCACAAGGCGAATGGACAGAACCACTTAGCTGTGGTCCGATCACAAAATTGCGAAGCTGAATGTCACTGCGCAAAGACGACAGGGCAGTAAACACAAGGCGTGAAAGCCAAACCGGACGGGAGGACAAAACCAGACCATGCTGCATGGATGGCTCGTGATCTTAACCGCAACGGCCTACATCCTGTGTCTGTTCGCGATTGCAAGTTACGGCGACCGGATGACACGGCGTTTTTCGTCGCGTTCGGGTGGCCGACCGTTCATCTATGCCTTGTCGCTGTCAGTTTATTGCACCTCCTGGACATTTTTCGGCTCGGTCGGCAATGCCAGCCGAACCGGCATTGAATTCCTGACAATCTATATCGGTCCACTGCTTGTCTTCGCACTTGGCTATCCGCTGCTGCAGCGGATCATCCAGATCTCCAAGACAGAGAGCATCACCTCTATTGCCGACTTTATCGGAGCCCGATACGGCAAGAGCCAGTCGGTTGCGGCACTCGCCACGCTGATCGCCGTCATCGGGGTCATTCCCTATATCGCTCTACAGCTCAAAGCCCTGTCTCTGTCGATCACCACCATGGCCGGATCCCTGATCTCGCCCGGCTTTATTTTTGCGCCGATTTTTGACGATATCACCCTGATGATCGCGCTCGGCATGGCAATCTTCAGTTGGGCGTTCGGCACCCGGCACATAGATGCCACCGAGCACCAGGAAGGGCTGATGCTTGCCATTGCGGCTGAAGCGGTGGTCAAGTTGCTCGCCTTTCTGGCGGTCGGCATCTGGGTGACTTATTTCATGTTCGAAGGTCCGCTCGACCTCGTCCGCGCAATCTCGGAAGCTCCTGAAGTCGCGCAGGTATTCGACCAGCCGATCAATATCGGCAACTGGCTCGTCATGTCCTGCCTGTCGGCCTTTGCCGTCATTTTGTTGCCACGCCAGTTTCATGTCACCGTGACGGAAAACAATTCCGACGAGGAGCTGCGCCGCGCCACCTGGATGTTCCCGCTCTATCTGGTGCTGATCAACCTGTTCGTTATTCCGATTGCCGCGGCTGGCATGCTCAGGTTCGGACAGGACATCAACCCGGACACCTATGTTCTGGCGCTTCCGATCGATGCGGGTCAGTACTGGCTGGCCATGTTCGCCTTTATTGGCGGTCTGTCCGCGGCGACCGCCATGGTAATCGTCGCCACCGTTGCGCTTTCCATTATGATTTCCAACGATATTGTGGTGCCATTGCTGCTGCGTCGTCACAGCGAAGAAGACATTGTCAACGCAAACGGCCGCGACATGAGCAGGCGGCTCCTGACCATAAGGCGGCTTGCGATCTTCGGCATCTTGCTGCTTGCCTATGCCTATTACAAAGCGGCAGGCAACACGGCAGCGCTCGTATCCATCGGCCTGTTGTCCTTTGCAGCCATTGCGCAATTCGCACCGGCCTTTGTCGGTGCGCTGTTCTGGCGCCGGGCAACTTCGCTCGGAGCTATTGCCGGTCTATGCGGCGGCTTCATTGTCTGGGCCTACACGCTCTTGCTGCCGACTTTCGCAAAGTCCGGCCTCTTTTCCGACGGGTTCCTGGAAACCGGCCCTTTCGGCATTGCATGGTTGCAGCCCCAGGCGCTTCTCGGCATTGAGATCGATCCGTTCATACACGGCACACTCTGGAGCCTTTTCGTCAATATCTGCCTGTTTGTCGGTGCGTCGTTCATTCGAAAGCCGCTTCCGGCAGAGACAATACAGGCAAACGTTTTCGTCCCTGCAAAACTCGCCCCCTCGCCCAACTTGCGATACTGGCGCACATCAGTAACTGCGGGCGACCTTCAGGCAACAGTTGCGCGCTATCTTGGAGATGTGAGAACCGAACGTTCATTCCAGCGGTTCGCCAGCGAACGTGGCAAGGAACTGGACCCAAACATGCTGGCCGATGCCAACCTGCTCAGGTTTTCAGAGCAGCTATTGGCGAGCGCGATTGGGGCAGCGTCCTCCCGCCTAGTGCTCACGCTGATGTTGAAGCGGCACGACCCTTCCACGAAGGGTGCAGTCAAGCTTCTCGACGACGCCTCCATGGCGATCCAGTACAACAGGGATCTTTTGCAAACGGCGCTCGACCAGGTTCGGCAGGGCATCGGCGTGTTCGACCGGGATCTGAGGTTGATCTGTTGGAACCGCCAGTTCCGCGACATGCTTGGTCTTCCTGCGGAATACGGCCAAGTCGGCACAACGCTGGACGCGATCCTGCGTTTCAACGCGGAGCGCGGTGAACATGGACCCGGCCCGGTTGAGGCAATCGTGGCCGACAGGCTAGAAAAACTCGTGCTCGTCCAAGAGACTTTTCAGGAGCGTCTGGCGTCCAACGGCACCGTGTTCGAAGTGCGCATCAGCCCCATGCCCGATGGCGGCATCGTGACAACCTATACCGATATCACCGAACGTGTGATGGCCGAGGACGCCCTGGCACGTGCCAACGAAACCCTGGAACGCCGCGTGCGCGAACGCACCGAAGAGCTGACCTCGGTCAATGAACGCCTCGTTGAGGCCACGCACGCCGCAGAAGAAGCCAATATCGGCAAGACGAGATTTCTTGCAGCAGCAGGCCACGACATCCTGCAGCCGCTGAATGCCGCCCGTCTTTATGCCTCGGTCCTCGTGGACAAACTCAAGGACGGTGAAGACGGTTCGCTTGTCCGCAATGTCGAAACAGCGCTGGAATCTGTTGAAGATATCATTGGCGCGGTGCTCGATATTTCGCGGTTGGATACCGGGGCCTTGAAGCCGGAGCCAACCGTCTTTCGACTGGATGAAATATTGCGCGGACTTGCCCTGGATTTTCAGCCCGTTGCCGAGGAGAAAGGGCTGGAGCTGAGGATTGTTCCAACCTCGCTCTCGGTTCGGACCGATCGCCGTCTGTTGCGTCGCCTGCTGCAGAACCTCGTTTCAAACGCGCTGAAATATACGCAAAAAGGCCGGGTGCTTGTTGGCTGCCGCAGGCGCGGCAAGCACATTTTGGTTGAAATTCACGACACCGGCATGGGCATTCCCAAAAGCAAGCAAAAGGCGATTTTTCAGGAATTCCATCGACTGGATGACGGAATGCGCGTGGCCAAGGGGCTCGGGCTCGGACTTTCAATCGTTGAACGTATTTCACATGTACTGAAACATCCCGTGGAATTGCGTTCAGAAGCCTACAAGGGCTCCTGTTTTTCGGTCGAACTGCCGCGGTCCGCAGCGTTGCCGGACCTCACACCAGTTCAGCAATTGCCTGCATCTTTGGGCCAGCTGGACGGACTTTGCGTGGTGGCGATCGACAACGAACCCGATATCCTCAGCGGAATGCAGCACCTACTCTCCAGCTGGAATTGCAGAGTGTTCACTGCCGCAGACGATACAGAAGCAGCGGCCAAACTGAATGAAGCCGGTTTGACACCGGATGTGATCCTTGCCGACTACCATCTGGACAATGGTACGGGCATCGAAGCCATTGTCAGGTTGAGATGGAAATTCGGGAACCAGATCCCTGCGATCCTGATCACAGCCGACAGAAGCCGGGCCGTCAGAACCGAAGCTGGCGAAAAAGACATCAGCTTCTTCAACAAACCGGTCAAGCCGGCTGCGCTCAGGGCGCATCTGGCACGTTGTCAGGCAGGTCAGGCAGCGGAATAAATTGCGAGGCTTTGTAGTCTGGAGCCTGATCAACCCGCCGGTTTCAAAAGCCCGGCCACCGGTGAAGTCTCTTCAGAAACAGGCTGATCCCAGTCTTCCGTCGCTACATCGGTGATCTTCATTGGATTCGCGTTCGGCTTGCCGAAATAGTAGCCCTGCATTGTGTCGCATCCAAGGGTACGCAAAGCGTCGACCTGAAACTTGCGCTCCACCCCTTCCGCGGTCACTTCAAGTCCTAGATTGTGGGCAAGCGCAATCACAGCCGAAATGATGGCAAGCCCGTCGCTGCGCTCACCGATTTCGTCCACGAAGGATTTGTCGATCTTGATCTTGTCGAACTTGTATTGCCGCAGATAAGAAAGCGACGAATAGCCCGTTCCGAAATCGTCAAGCGCAATACGAATGCCGAGTTCGCGCAATTTGGCAAGTTTGGTCGACGCCGTACCGAAGTCCTTCAGAAAGACAGATTCTGTAATTTCTAGAACCAACCGCTCAGGCGGAAATCCAGTTTCAGCCAGCACGGCAGTAACCTGCTCGACGAGATTGGGATCCATGAACTGAACCGGCGACAGGTTGACGGCGATGCTGTTCAACTCAGGACACTGGGCAGCCGCTGCGCAAGCGCGTTTGAGAACCCAATTCCCCAGAGGCAATATCAGGCCTGCGTGCTCGGCGATCGGGATGAACGTGTCTGGGCCAATTTCACCGCGTGTCGGATGGTACCAGCGAACAAGCACCTCACTGGATACGACCTTGCCGGTGCGCGCATCCACAATCGGTTGGAACTCGGTTGCCAGTTTGCCGTATTCAAAAGCCTCGCGCAGATCGGCTTCCATTTCGCGGCGCTCACGGACTTCCCGCTCCATGTCGGCTTCGAATGCAAGTGCTCTGCCGCGTCCGCTTTCCTTGGCCTTGTAAAGCGCAATATCTGCCTTCCGCATCAGGTCATCAACGGTATCGGCGTCATCGCGAAGGCGCGTGAACCCAACCGTTGCGCCAATCGCAAAATCTCTGCGGCCAATTCGGAACGGTTTGCGGGTCACATTCACCAGTTCTTCGGCGAAAGCACTTGCCGCCTGATCGCTTACGAACTGTCCAAGGGCGGCAAACTCATCACCACCAAATCTTGCAAGAACCGTTCTGCCTTCACTGATTGCCGAGAAGCGGCTCGCGACCTGTTGCAGCAATTCATCTCCTGCCGGGTGCCCGCTTGTGTCGTTCACAACCTTGAAGTTGTCCAGATCGATGAGGAACAGCGTCAAGGTCGTTCGCCCGGTCTTAGCCTGTTCTTCAAGCAACTGCTCGGCCTGCTTCAGGAACCAGCTCCTGTTGCCTATCCCTGTCAGGGAATCGTGTTCGGCAAGGTGTGAGACAAGTGCGTTAGCACGCCGTGTTTCAGTGATATCCGACGCCACACCGCGATATCCGGCAAAAGACCCATGATCGTCATAAACCGGACGGGCAGACAGGGACCACCAGCGCTCTTCGCCCTTTACGTCCACTCCGATAACCCGGTCGCGGAATGTTTTTTGCAGCTCCAGCGCCTCTTCCAACTCGCCCACGACATCGCGTGCTTCGGTTTCGTCGAGTGAATAGGCGAGATCCACCATGCGCAATGTTTCAAGTTCGTCCTGTGTTCTGCCACTGGCGTGCACAAAACGCTCAGAGATATTGCGCAGCGTGCCCTGACTGTCGGCCTCCCAGATCCAGTCGCTGGCCTTTTCTTCAAACTCATTCAGAAGTAGTGCGATCAACTCCCCGCGGTGTTCAAGTTCGGCCTCGGCAAGGAAATGCGATGCGAACAACCACCCTGCGGACGCAACGCTGCAAACGATCACAACCCCATAACTTGAAAGCAGAAACAATAACGGCCACGTGGATGCACTCGGATCGATGGAAAGCGATACGGCCGAGGCAATGAAAATAATGGCCACCCATCGGATGGCGGCCTGAGGAACTGTTGCAAGCGCAAAGCCGCCACCACAGATCATGCCCGTGGTCACGCAAGACGCGATCCAGATAGCGTTCGCATCGCCGGTCGAAAATGCAGCGATTGGTACGACCGCCCACAAAGCACTGAAGATTGTCGCGTGGGAAACCGCTTTATCAAGTGCACGCCGGGAAGCAGATTCGATAGGAGACCGGCTTGCACTGATCCATTTACTCGTTGTGAGCGTCAAAAGACCAACCACGGCCGCCAGCCATCCAAAGACAACTACGCTTGGCAGAATGCCAAGGAAAACAGGGACAATGACAATTGCATTGATCAAATTCGCCAATACCGTGAACGGTGTCAGGCGGGCAATGCTGGCGATCTGGGCTGCACGAACCTTGCGTGCAACGTCCTCCTCAACGACAGGATATCCGAAGGACAGAAGAAAGGCCCTGATCTGATTTGAATCCTGCTGCCCGGTCGGTGTGACCGTGCGATCTTTAAGCTCTCCCTGGACTGTCCTGCCAGTCGAAAGGAATGCCCTGCCGATCGTCAGCAAGACCAGTTTCCAGTGGGCGCCAAAGCGCATCTTGTCTCCGCGATTGCTACTCGATACTTGAGCGCGGAATCTCCCCGCCGAACGAGCTATAGGGGAATACCCTGAAGGTCCGGTAAAGACACCCGAATAGAATCGATGGAAAATTCGAAATACTTGAGAAACCGTGCGTAAGCTGAGCCGCACTTGCGCCGACTGACACCGGCAACAATTCTGGTCTTTAAGCCAAAGCGTCCACGGCGTTAGCGCGCCTCTGCGGCTTCCGTTTCTTCTTCGCCGCCAAGCTGCCACTGCCCCGCTTCAATCTTCGACGCTTCAATCACTGCCTGGGTGCGGCTTTCAACGCCGAGTTTTTGCAGGATTGCCGAAACGTGGGCCTTCACAGTTGCCTCTGATACCGACAGCTCGTAGGCGATCTGCTTGTTCAAAAGACCTTCTGAAAGCATCATCAGAACCCGCACCTGCTGCGGTGTGAGTGTGGACAGACGCTGCACGAGATCGCTGCCGCCGTCATCCGCTGACAAATCAACATCCGGCGGTGTCCAGACATTTCCGGTCATAACTTCGGAAATCGCCTGCCGGATGACTTCGATGCCGTGCGACTTCGGGATGAACCCCGATGCACCGAATTCAATCGCCCGCCGGATTGCCTGCGGGTCCTCATTGGCAGAAACAACAACGACAGGCACTCCGGAAAACTGTGCCCGCAAATACATGAGCCCGGAGAAACCCCGCATGCCAGGCATGGTCAGATCCAGAAGTATCAGATCCGCATCCCCATCCTGTTCCAGGCGCGTTGTAACGTCTTCAAGCGCACCGGCCTCTTCTATCGATGCATTTGGAAACTGTGTTTCCAGCGTCTGACGCAAGGCGCCACGAAACAAGGGATGATCGTCTGCGATGATAAACTTGTACGTTGTCGCCGACACGTTGTTTTCCTCCCTCAACGGTCCTTCCGCAGCACAGTCCCCCGTCCAACGAATTGGAACCTCCCTGTGCCTTAGACCATTTGGTTATCGAGCGTGACACTCTTTCTTGCGGCCTTTAGTTCAGTATGTTTGCAACAAGGAGAACTCGCAAGTCAAACCATGCTTTTGGCGAACCCGTAATATTCGCAGATGCACCAAGGCATGGAATAAAGACCTAACCTTACGCTGAATAACCTAAGTATAAATTCCGTCATGTAGCACAGTCACCGCAACAACCCAGAGTTTATTTCGCGCATGCGAAGTGAATTTACGAATAGTAGCAGTATCCATTCACCTTAGAGTGTATTTTTTCCACAGACTACATTTGCTGTTGATAATTTACGCAAAGACAGCAACAAATGAACTTGCAAGCGATTGCACACATAATCAAAATCACTGGGCATACGACTTTAAATAATGACAATTCAGGCAACGCTATTTTCGTTTGTCAATCGCTGGGAATGCGATGAAAACGACCACCTTAACGTACAGTTCTATTTCAGCCGGTTCGAAGAAGCGGATCGTCAGTTTCGACTCATTTCGGGTCTGAGCGAAACCCTTGTCGGCGCAAGAAGGGTCCGGCACGTCAGGTTTCATAAGGAGTTGCGTACCGGCGATCTCATCACCGTTCAGTCGAGTGTTGCGTTTGACGGTCCGCACATGTTGACCGTCATTCACGAGTTGCGGGATGGCGGCACCGGAATGTTGGCAGCCACGGCTCTGGATGGCTATGAGCCGAATGCAAGTTCAGCCAAAAACCTCCGCCAGAGATTTTCGGATTTTCAGACGCCGATGATTTCCGAGGCTTCACCAAGAGGCCTCTCGGCCGGTCCTGCCGGCCTTCGAGCGACGTTGCCGGGAGTGCAGTCAAAGGGTGCTCAGATTTGCTATCGCGGCACCGTCCTGCCGCGTGATATCGGCATTGATAACAAGGCGGATGACCAGTTCGCGCTGTCGTGCTGTACCGATGGCGTTCCTCATGTCTGGCAACGCACGCCGATGACACACTCATATCTTTCCGAAAACGGTTTTGGTCGTGTTGCGGTGGAAATGAAACTGACCTGGGCAACGCCTTTAAAAACGGGTGACACGGTGATCGTGGCGACGGGATTTACCGGTGTGGGTCCGAAAACGTTTTCGATGCGCCACCACCTGTTCGAAAGCCGCACCGGCCGCCTGGCGGCCACGCTTGACGTTGTTGCGCTCACAATGGATCTTGAGGCACGCAAAGCAGTTGCCTTGCCGCAAGAGGCACATCAGACGATCAACAAGATGCTGATCGACTGACGCCGGCAACGCAGGAAAGTCTCGAAAACTGAGGTGAAGGAAGTCTAGTTTCCTTCACCTTCCAAATCGCGCTGCAGCTCACGCACCATGCCGAAAAACCTGCGCATCGCGCTTTC
Source organism: Labrenzia sp. THAF82 (assembly GCF_009363435.1). Classification (GTDB taxonomy): domain Bacteria; phylum Pseudomonadota; class Alphaproteobacteria; order Rhizobiales; family Stappiaceae; genus Roseibium; species Roseibium porphyridii. Next base: position 4,952,833 of record NZ_CP045354.1, read on the forward strand.
GGTGAATGTCATCATGCGCTCTAGCTCTTCCTCGTCCTTTTCATTCAGGCGCGAGGTCTCGTTTTCAGAACCGGTCTCCGGGTCTGCCTTTTCAGGCGATTTTGCTGGCGGCACTGTTGCGCCACCACTTGCGCCGTCTTCCAACTCTTGCAGACGCGCCGTCAGACGATCAACTTCTTCAGCAAGATCATTGATCTCTGCAAGATATGCATCTTCCGCGAGAGGCACCGGATTGCACCGCCAGGAGGCATTCTGTTCCTTGCAGACAGACACGGTCCCGTTTTGCCGGTCGACCCTCAAAATATCGTCGTCAACTGCGACAAGCGAATAGCGATTGGCTGCACCATCTGTAACCGCTTCGATGTCTTCCGCAGAGACCTGGCTCTCGGCTCCAGCTGAAGTGGCGAAAATCGTTGCGGCTACAGCGCCGCTCAAAAGAGAAAGAAACCACCTGTTGCGGTTTGACATTATGCGTCTCCAGTTACAGAACACGGCGTCTTCGGACACACGCGCACTCAACTGGTGCCACATTTCCGTGTCCAAAGCACGGCCAATTGCCGATTTTTCAAGACCTTCATCCGTCCCAGGCCGTCTGCACCCCACGGAGACCTGGGTGTTACCCCTCCACCGGCAACAGCGCCTTAAGGGTTTCGATACGGTCTGCTTCCGAAGGGGGTTTATCCCATCTCAGTCTCGAAATTCTCGGAAATCGCATGGCAATGCCTGACTTGTGTCGCGTAGAGCGGTTCAACCCCTCAAAAGCAACTTCCAGAACCAATCCCTTTTCCAGGTCGTGACTGACTTCGCGAACAGGACCAAAGCGATTGATTGTATTGTTGCGGACAAATCGGTCGATTTCACGCAACTCCTCGTCGGTAAACCCAAAATAGGCCTTTCCGACAGGAACGAGTTCCGGGCCCTCATCTCCTTCACGCCAAACACCAAATGTGTAGTCAGAATAAAATGAAGACCGTTTGCCATGACCACGTTGCGCATACATAAGCACGGCGTCGACCAGTTTCGGTTCCCGCTTCCATTTGAACCAGAGGCCCTTCGGCCGTCCGGTTACATAAGGCGTCTCCCAGCCTTTGAGCATCACACCTTCAACGGCTTCCGCGTTGCCGTCCTTTAGCAAGTGCCCTGGTTCTGCCCTGGCTGCTGCTATCTCCGTCCAGGACAATGCCGGAACCATGTCGGAGATGTCGATCCGTGGCTCTGACAATGCAGCAACGAAGGCCTCGAGTTTCTTGCGCCGCTCGCGAAACGACAAACTGCGGAGATCTTCGCCCTCCAGGTAAAGCAGATCGTATGCGCGAATAGCTGCAGGATAGTCCCGCATCAACTTAGGGCCGGCGGTCTTTCGGTTGAGGCGTTTTTGCAAATCCGAGAACGGGCGTACCTTGTCCTGTGAAACGATCAGAAGTTCTCCATCGATGCAGGCGTCAAAGGAAAGGACATCCATGATGTCAGGGAATGCCTTTGAAATGTCTTCTCCGGTTCTGCTGAACAGGCGTTTCACCGGTTCGCCTTCACGGTTCTTACCCGACGCCGCCTGGACCCGGATTCCATCCCATTTCCATTCAACGGCAAAGTCTTCTGCTGCCAGCAGCTCAAGGTCTTTGGCCTCGTCAAGTGGATGCGCGAGCATAACAGGCCGGAACGGCGCAGGATCATCAATATCAGGCTGTTCGGTCTTGCCTTCCGCCCAGGCAAAAAGCGCCTCGTAAGGAGGTGACAATCCATGCCAGACTTCTTCGACCTGCGAGACATTCAACGAACCAAGTTTTGCAACCGATGACTTTGCAAGGCGCGCCGACACACCGACGCGCAAACCACCCGTGACGAGTTTCAGCAAGGCCCATCGACCGGTTTCGTCCAGCGTATCCAGCCAGTTGATCAAAAGGCGCGGAACGTCCGTTTTGCCGGCGTGTTCAAGTTGGTCGACGATATCAGCAAGGTCAGGCGCAGCAGCCTCTTCACTATCTGCCTGCGAATTCGCATGCGCAGGCCACATAAGCGCAATGGTTTCCGACAGGTCTCCAACGAAATCGTAGGAAAGTGCAAAGAGTACCGGGTCTGTGCGCTCGCTCACCAACGCACGCAGGAGGGCCGGTTTGGCGTTCTTGAAGGTCAGTCCACCGGTCAAGGCCGCGAGGGCATAACCGCGATCCGGGTCTGCAGTCTCCTGGAAATATCTGACCAGCAAAGCCTCTTTTGCGAGACGTCTGGGCTCAAGCGACAGCCTGTCGAGCAGTTTCGAAAAGGAACGCATAGTGCCAATACCAACCGGGAAAGCTTGTGTGTTGCAAGTCTTTCCCGGTTAAGTGTTTCAATCCGCTTCAGCGTCAAGTTTGTCAGAGTGTCAGGCTGCTGCCGCCTTCATGCCTTCTGCCTTGAGAAACTGCAGACCGGCAACATCGTCCCGGACCCATTTGACAGCCATTGGAAAGCGGTCACCTGAGGGTTCTTCGAAAATCACCTGCATGCCGACATGAGCGCCATCGAAAGTCATGACACCAATACCACCTTCCGAGCTGTTCATCAGCCTGGTGGTGTATTGCTGTCCATCTTCCGTGATCAGAGTAACTTCTTGACCGGATTCCTGTTTTCGGTTCGCACGGCGACGCTCCTCGACATCATGGGCCATTTCCTGCAGGAAGCCTTCGATACCCTGCGCCATCTCGGCTGCAACACGTTTAACCTCTCCGGCAATACGGTCGACGGCTTCCGCTTCACCGGCAGTGACGTGGATTGCGTCATCCACCGTCTCAGCGCTTTTCACGGCGTTGCTGGTCTCTGTCGCCGCCATAGTAATGCTTTGTGAAATTTCCTGGGTCGCAACACTTTGCTCCCCAACTGCGGTGGTGATTGCCCCAGTCACGTCATTGATCATTTCAATGGAGCCGGAAATCCGCCGGATTGATTCAACTGCTTCATTTGTGAGGCCCTGAACAGACGAAATCTGGTTGGAAATTTCTTCGGTTGCTTGTGCAGTCTGCGTTGAAAGCTCCTTCACTTCCGCAGCGACTACCGCAAATCCTTTGCCCGCCTCGCCAGCACGGGCTGCCTCAATGGTTGCATTCAGTGCCAGAAGATTGGTCTGTTCGGCAATGGCCCGGATCATTTCAACAACCGTTCCAATCTTATCAACCGCGTCCGCAAGGCTTGAAACATTCGTGTCGGTTCGCTGCGCGACGTCGGTCGCCTCGCCAATGACAGTGTTTGCTCGATCCGCCTGGTTCATGATCTCCTGAATGGCGGCCGACATTTCCTCTGCGGCCGCGGCCACGGTTTGCACGTTGTTCGAGGAGGATGTCGAGGCCTCCTTTGCCTGCGTTGCAGCTCCCGAAGCATCCTGTGAAATATCGCGGACTTTCGAGGCTATCTCGGTCATTTCTCCGGTCTTTGCGTTCACATCCGCTGTAACGCTTTCCATCAATGCATGGAACTTGTTGATCAGGTCCTCAATGTGGTTCTGCCGCATCCGCTCGCGATCACGTTCCTTCACCGCTTCCGTTTCAAGTGAGGTGCGGACGCGGGCATTTTCTTGGAAAACACTGCCTGCTCTGGCAAGATCGCCCACGGCGTCCTTGCGGTCGGTGAAAGGCATCGCAAACTCCGTGTCACCTTTGGCAACTCGAACAAGATTTTGGGTCAGCTGCGCCAGAAGCTTGTCGACATTGCGCAATTGCCAGACACAGATTGCCAGTGTGATCAAAACGACAATGACGGTTTCAGCAAGCACGTACATGAAGTGAGACGAAGCATCGTTGGCCATCTCCGCAGCGCGGTCTTCTGCAGCAAACAGCATCCCAAGTGCCGTCTCTCTGATCAGGTTCAATCGCTCGGTCGCCTTCCCGAACCAAACCAGACCATCGATGTTCTGGCCATTCTTTGTGTCAGGCAGCGAGCGCAGGATCTCACGCCAGGCGTCAACCTGGGCGACAACAGGTCCGGATACATTGCTGTTGTATGCCTCCAGTTCTTCGGGCGTCGCAATACGCTTGAAGTTTTCGAGGAAAGCGGTTTCGATCGACAGGCGTTCGAAATAGGCCAAATATCTGTCAGCTGGTACTTCGCCGGTCTTGGCAACTGTCGTGAACAACTGACCGCCGATCGCTCGCTCCAATCCACCAGCTTCAGTCGCTTCGGTCAGCAACAGGAAAGGCGTCATCAGGCTCGCGTATTCAGCGTCGGCACTTGCGTGCTGCGCTTCCTGGACGATGGTGATGAGATCCCGAACCTTGGTGGAATAAAACTTGAGATTGTCACCACCGGTGACGGATTTCCCGTCTATTCCGGCACGATGAGCGCTGATTTCATCCAACCCTGCAACGATGTGCTTAACTTCGCTCTGCAATTTTTCGCGGGTAATATCAAACCCGGCGACCATGCTGCGAAGGTCGCTCAATGCAGTGTCGGTTGCAGATCGCTGCGCTGAAAGGAGATCACTTTCTTTGGCCCCATACCCGGAAGCAAGAAGGCCTGCAGTTAACCCTCGCTCCTTCTGCAATTGGTGCAAAACTTCTTCTGATTTTTCTGCGACCTTGGCAATTGGCAAGATCTCGGAAGCCGTTGTGCGTTCCAGCCCCGCTTCCTGCAGCGCTAGAAAACTGGCAAACATATAGGCCAGCAACGGAACGATAGCTAACAACGCAATTTGAACGCGAATCGATTTCAACATCGCAATTCCCCAAATCCAGCAATCCCGGCGTAAATCTGCGCTTGTTCTGGTTAATTTTTGATATAACCAGAAGCTGAGAAACCTGAAATTGTATACCTATGGTATTTTTGCGGGTTGCATTGTCGGTTGCATACAAATTCACATCGCAAAAAATCTGGATGCCCCTTAATACGCGACCGAAATACCGGGATGGACGCCTATACAAAATCGCTGTATAAGCCGCGCCCATCCCTTGGCCGATACTAGATTGGCCCGATCCGGTAGACTGCTGACTGGCATGCAGATGATCCGGAGCAGTTGAAAGATCTCGATGACCGAATTGACGTCTCTCGCCCCGGCCCTGTCGGCCGCGCTGGCGAAACGGGGCTATGAAAGCCTCACTCCCGTACAGGAAAGCATTCTGAGCGAAGCGCCGCCGGAAGCAGATCTTCTTGTTTCTGCGCAAACAGGTTCCGGTAAAACGGTCGCCTTTGGGCTGGCCCTTGCGCCGACACTGCTTGAGGGCGAGGAACGCCTGGGTCCTGCAGCCTCCCCCATTGCGCTGGCAATCGCGCCGACCCGCGAACTTGCGCTTCAGGTCAAGGAGGAACTGTCCTGGCTCTATGCGGAAGCCGGCGCGGTGATGGCGTCCTGTGTTGGCGGCATGGACCCGCGCACCGAGCGCCGCACGCTTGATCGTGGTGCCCATATCGTGGTCGGCACGCCGGGCCGTCTGCGCGACCATATCGAACGCGGTGCGTTGGACCTTTCGCAGATTAAGGCCGTCGTGCTTGACGAAGCCGACGAGATGCTCGACATGGGCTTTCGCGAAGATCTCGAATTCATATTGGATGCAGCGCCGAGAGAGCGGCGTACTCTGATGTTTTCTGCAACCGTGCCGAAGCCGATCGCCGAACTTGCCAAACGCTTCCAGAAGGACGCCGTGCGTCTGTCAACAATCAATTCAAGGGAACAGCATGGCGACATCGATTATGTCGCGCATCCCGTGGCACCAAATGAACGTGAAAATGCTCTTATAAACGTTCTGCGCCTCCATGAGGCGGAAAAGGCCATTGTCTTCTGCTCAACGCGAGAAGCTGTCAGCCGATTGACCTCACGGCTTGCAAACCGAGGCTTTTCCATCGTCTCGCTGTCGGGCGAACTCAGCCAGGAACAGCGCTCAAACGCGCTTGCCGCGATGAAAGATGGCCGTGCGCGGGTCTGTGTAGCAACAGATGTGGCCGCACGCGGTATCGACCTGCCGAACCTTGATCTGGTTATCCACGCAGATCTTCCAACCGGCAAGGCCGCGCTTTTGCACCGGTCTGGACGGACAGGCCGCGCAGGCCGCAAAGGGACCTGCGTGCTTATGGTGCCCTTTCCTCGCCGGCGACAGGCAGAACGTGTGCTGCAGTTTGCCGGTATCAAGGCCACCTGGAAAGGCGCCCCGACAGCTGATGAAATCCGCCAGAAAGACAAGGAAAGACTGCTTGCCGATCCGGTTTTGAGCGCGGAGCTTGAAGAAGAAGAACAGGCAGTCGCCATGGAACTTCTGGCGCTCCACAGCCCGGAAAAGCTGGCCGCTGCGTTCGTCAAACTGCGTCAATCACGCCTGCCTGCCCCAGAAGATGTGTCCGACCTTCAGGACACCGCACTTCGAGGCCGGGACGCCGGATCGCGTGGAGGCCGCAGCGCGGAAATTACCGGCAAGTTCGAAGACGGAGTATGGTTCTCGCTGTCACTTGGCCATCGGCAACGTGCCGAACCACGCTGGATCTTGCCGATGATCTGTCGCGCGGGTCACGTCACCAAGCGGGAAGTCGGCGCGATCAAGATTTTTCAGAACCAACTCTATTTTGAGATTGCAGGCAGCCACGGCCAGAGGTTCTCCGAAGTCATCAAACGCGACGGTACGGGCGAAGAGAATGTCACTATCGAGCTTCTCGATGCACGAGGTGGCAAAGTGCCCTCACCGCCCAAGGAGGATTTTTCGCGCGGAAACCGGAACGCGCCGCCGCGGCGCAAGCCTCGTCACGCTGATGCCCCCGACTATGAGAGCATGGGCCGGGAAGACACTTTGAAGCAAGGACGCCCCAAACGCGGACCGAAGCGGGATAATGAAGCGCCCCGAGGCAAAAAGCGCCGCCGCTTTGCAGATGATGACGCTGCCCCGCACCATCCGGCATTTGAGCCATTGGATATGAAGGCGCTCGCACGGGAACTCGATGGAGCTGATAGCAGCGAAAAACCGCGACGTAGCCCCAAAACCGGTGAGGAACGCGGCAAGCCTCGCTCAAGATCCTCAGCCAAGTCATCAGAGACCAAAAAGAAAGCCTCAAAGAAAAACAAACCGTCTCGTGCCGCGAGGAAGGCAACAAAGTCAAAGAAGCCATAAGGTCAGTCGACAAGGCCTCAGCCTTTGTCATTTTCTCCAAATTGCGGCCCCTTGTTTCGTCCAGTACGCTGGATAAAAAAATGGGGGCCTCAATGAAGTATGCTGTTGCTGGAATGGTGTTTTTGAGCCTGACGCTCGGGACCGAAGTTTCGATCTCATACGCGTCAGATCAACCCGATTTTCACATGGACTGCCATGCAGCCCGAACGAACAATGAGCAGTTCATTTGCGCTGATGAAGATCTGCTGCGACGCGATGCTCAATTAGGCGAAATATCCGACAAGCTTTACGCGGTTCTTGACCCGCCATCGCGTGCTGAAATGGCGCGAGAATTCGCAGAATGGCTTGCCTCCCGAGACGATTGTGAAGACAACTATTTCTGCAATGCAGGAATGTACAACGACCGGATATCGTATCTGCAGCAGGAGCTCGACCACATGGATGCTCCAGGGATTGCACAAGCCTCAGCGCCAGCCGCCGCCGATGGATTCGGTCTTGTTCCGAACGCCGGAATTCCCGGCCACAACAAGGAAACCTACCCTGCGCTGACGCTCGAAATCTGCAAGTCGATCTGTGTCCAGCGTGCCTGGTGCAAAAGCATTGATTTCGATCGCACGAATGGCGCGTGCTATGTGCAGCCCGTGGCTGAAGAAGACGTCGGGTCTCTCAGGACAGACTATCCCGGACATCCCTACGATCACTATTATTACGCACCGCGGCTCAGAAACTGAGAGCTGATCCACCGGGAAATTCCTTGGTTATCTCGCTGCCGAATGTCCGACTTCTCGCATGGAAAGCGGAGGCACACGCCTCCGCATCTCCATCAAAAGGAATAGGAAATTCCAATGCCGCCTGAAAACTGGTCAGCCGACCCTTCCTTCTTGACGATCGGGCTGTCCGCAGCATCACCCAGAAGTCTGGAATAGCCCACTCTTCCAACGATCCCCCAACGTTCAGTGACGTTGAAACTCGCGGTCGCCCCCAGGCTGACGTCCTTCACGCCTCCACCGGCGGTATAGGCCTGAAGGCCGGAACGTGCTGCACCGCCGCTTGTCACGCCAAAATACGTGTCCATGTAGCTGTCACTTGCAAATCCGACGGCAACCTCCGTTCCCAGACGCAGTCGTTCCGTGACACCGTACATGTAGCTTGCGCCAAGGGAACCCGATACGCCGTCGTGAACACCCGAGACATCGGCCATCAATTCGGCTGAAATCTCAAAGACGTCTGATTGCGCCAAGAGTGAGCTGAACTGGTAGGCCGCGAAGCCGCCAACTTCGAAGGCAGCGTCAATTTTGTCCAGGCGATCAACCACCTTGTTGGAAGTTCCGTCACGTCCCATGTCGTATCCGATCGAAGGTCCGAATTGGAAAGCTGCGTCAGGCCTGAGATTTAACGACGCCTCCGGGCCTTCGATTTCCAAACCAAGGCCGAATGCGGTCAGGTTGGCGTAAAGCAGAGGCACCGCAGCATACTCCGCGGCCCCCTCGAAGTCCGACTGAACGCCGGCTCCAAGGACGACAATGCCATGAAAGCCCCCTTGCTCATCCTCTTCCAGAGCAACGTTCTCAGGCATATCCGCCTGCAGATCGGCGGCCAATGCCGGTGCTGCGCAGCAACCGGTTAACGCCAGCATCAATCCGGTTGTCAGTGATAATTCCTTGCGGTTGCGCAACTGTGTAACCTCCGTCCAAGTCAAAAGATGCGGCGCTCGTTGAGCAAGCGCCGGTTGGCAGGAGGACTTTGGCTTCAGAACGAAATTTCAGATACTCGCGTTCCCAATGCTCTGTTTCGCTGTCTCAATTTTAGGTACTCTCGATTTAACCGATTGATTTTTATCGACTAAATTCCCACTTAACGGCCTTCGGCGAGCAATGCCTCTCAGGCTACTCGCGTTCTGGTCACATTTCTGTCCAATCTCGTTCCCTTTTAGAGACGGTCGACAGGAAGAAGGAGTTGTCTGTGCCTTTGCAATTGGATCCGCAACCGCGGCGCCAGCCCAAACAGTTGCGTTCGCGCATGATGGTTGAAACGACTGTTGAAGCTGCCAGGCAGATCTTTGCCGAACACGGGTTTGAAGCTGCAACCACAAATCAGATCGCGGACAGGGCCGGCATCAGCATTGGGTCCCTCTACCAGTATTTCCCTAACAAGGATTCCCTCATTCTGGCGGTACACAAAAAGCACCACGAAGAGGTGCTTGCCGTGGTCAAGGGAGCTATGGACCGGTGCCAGTTCATGCCGCTGAAGGATGCGATCAGGCAAATCATCGTGGCAAATCTGGATATGCATATGAAAACACCGCGCCTTCATGCGGAGTTCGATGCGTGGATCCCTGCCCGTTCCAAGCTGGTCGATCAAGACGGTTTCCAAAGTGAAATGGCGCAGATCGTTTTGAACTTCCTGTCACAAAGGCCTGATGTGCAACAAGGCGATCAACTAAAGCCAGCGGTCGTGGTCATCATGAACATGGTCCGCTCCGTCCTGCACGCTGCTGTCGGGAGCGTCTCTGATGGTGAAAGCCGCGAGAAGATGCTCGATCATCTTTGCGCAGGTATATATGGCAGTCTGAATACCGTCGTTCAGCCGGTTGGGCAGGACGTATCTGTAACGGCGCCGGCTTCTGACGGTTTTGGCTGATGGATCAAGGTTTGATCGTGCTCGCCTTGCGCCAGGAAACTGTTTTGGAGGAAATCTCGGCCTGAGGGTGAATAGTTTCGATTGTTCTCAATAACCGTTCCGACAATGGGCCTGTTCAGATTTTTTGCCCGGAACGGGCTCCCCAGATAAAGGTATTCGAAATCCCCAACAAATAGATTGTCATCAACCACGTTGCCGTCATCTTCGATACGAATACCGGTCTGCAGGTTTTCAAAACAATTTCCTTGGTAGAGATTGTCCTTCGCAAAATCTTCGAAAAGGTGAAGTTTCATCGGAAACGGCCAGCGGGGCGAAAGCGCGCGCTTGTCGACAAAACCGGCAATCAGTTCCGGGTTGAAGTGGTAACCGAGGAACTCGTCGGACTTGCCCCAAGACCTGTCACCCATCATGAGCTCCAATGAAACCGGATTTTCATAGGGGCTTTCGTCGCCGCAATCCCACATCACCAGATCCCGCGCCTGGCGAGAAGCCACCCAGATGCCGATGTCCATGTTCTTAAAGGTGTTTCCTCGGATCACATTGCCATCAGAGCCCTGCAAGCGCGGCCGGCTTTCCGGGTTGGTCGTGTGAAATTCCCAGCAATTCTTGTAGTGAAAAATCCCACCAAACGCATTGCTGTCGAAGACGTTGTTCTCAATCAGGTTGAATGCGGAACCGTCAACCGACAGCCCCTCGCGGCGGGTGGGACCTATCCGCCGAATACCCTGGTTGGTGAAGAGGCCGTTGTTGCGTATCAGGTTTCCTGACACGGTGTTTTTTTGCGATCCGTGTTCCAGATAGATGCCGACATGATGTCCATCTGCGACAATGGAATTCCGGATCGTTGCGCCAACGACATAGTGGTCGACAAAGACGCCGGTCATATAGGATTCGGTAATCGTGAGATGTTCCAGCACAACCCCGCTTGACGAAGCGGCTCGGGCAGCATCACGCGCTGGTGCGTCATCTTCCGGCGTTTGGCCCTCAATCAGAATACCGCCAGTGTCATGCAATCGGCAGTCGCGGATCGTGACATTGCGAAGACCTGGGCGAATGACGATGCCGCGCCGGTGCATGCCCGTGATTGTCGCCCCTCTGCAATCGAGAACAACATCGCTCTGCTCAATCGTGATGCTGCGGCGATAGCGGCATCCATTGTTGAGGAAAACCGTTCCAGTGCCGATTTCGGGCAATTCGCAATCCCGAAGTTCTGTCGGAATTCCGGTCAATGCACCAAATCGTGCGCCGCCCTTTACCTCCGACAGCGCAGGACCGGACAGGCAAAGCAGCAAAGCGACAAATGCCAATCTACGCACTAAGGGAGACAAGAAGCGTTCAATCATTGATTATGCAGGCAATCACCCAGTCCGAGCCGTCCTGAATAAGCTGGTAGTGACAAGTGAATTCAAAGACGGGCTCACCGTCTGAATTCTCTTGCGTCCAGTCCAGCGTCACCAGAGCTGCCGATCCGCTGACATGGCTGGAAGCGACACGAAACTCCGAATGACTGACACCTTCTTTCTCGAGGGCTTTCAGAAGCGCTTCTATGTTCTCAATCAGCTCTTCTTCATCGGCAAAGACGTGCCCCTTTTCATGTTGCCAGATGATTGCAGGCATTGCGAAACAATCGCAGATGCGATCCACGTCGTAGTCGTTGAAACCTGACTGGTAATCATCAAAGAGTTCGGCAATGGCCACTTCGGCATCGCCGTTCGCTCCGGCACCTGCGCCAACTGCCGGGTCGTTGCCAGCACCCGCAAAACCACCGTCATCCGCCATGACTGCCTCCCCGAAGGACTGCCCGCTGCGTTTGCTCGGCATTACACCTCAGCCGCCACCGCATTGTCGGCATCCTCACCATCGTCATACCCTATCATATTGAGTGGACGTGCCTTTCGTCCATTCAATTCGCACCAGTGGACAAGCGCTTCTTCGGCGCCATGCGTCACCCAGATTTGTTCGGCACCCGTTTCAAGAATGGTCCGGCAAAGGTCGTCCCAGTCGGCATGATCAGACAGGATCAGGGGCAATTCAGCGCCGCGCTGGCGTGCACGGGCGCGCACACGCATCCAACCGGAGGCCATGGCAGTCACGGGGTCGCCGAACCGCCGCGCCCATCTGTCCGCAAGCTGGCCAGGGGGACACAGGATGATCTCTCCCTGAAGCTCCTTACCCCGTTTTGCGACGGGTTCCACGGAGCCCAGATCAATGCCCTGGCTCTGGTAATACGCGGTCAGTTTTTCCAGTGCGCCGTGTAGATAAATCGTCTTCTCGTAACCCGCTGCGCGCAATTCTCCGATGACCCTTTGCGCCTTGCCAAGCGCATAGGCTCCAACGAGATGGGCCTGTTCGGGGAACAGATCATGGGAGGACAGGAGTTTGTCGATCTCCTGCGCTGCCGGAGGATGGCGGAACACCGGCAGACCGAAGGTCGCTTCCGTCACGAAAGTGTCGCAGCGAATAAGCTCAAATTCGGCGCAGGTCGGGTCACTCTGTCTTTTGTAGTCTCCAGAGACCACTGTCCGCCGACCTCCCTTTTGCAGCAAAACCTGGGCGGACCCAAGAACATGACCAGCTGGGTGAAGCGACACAGTGACGCCGCCGACGGTGAGTGTCTCGCCGCACTCCACAGACTGAGCCGCGCCGCAAAAATTCTCGCCGTAGCGGATCGCCATGATGTCCAGCGTCTGACGTGTGGCCAGAACCGCGCCGTGACCCGCCCGAGCATGGTCGGCATGCCCATGCGTGATAATGGCCTTTTCGACCGGTCTTATCGGGTCAATATGCGCACCGGACTGGGAACAAAAGAGCCCTTCCGGCGTGAGCGTGAGGAGATCGGACATCTGGATCTAACTAGGTTCGGCTTTTGTCAAAGCCATATCCAAGCGGTCCGAAAACCGCCTGGAATTCAAGACTACTGACAATAGGTGTATTCGATCCGGCAGTTGGAGGCGCCGTTGTTGGCGCACCACCCCATCGCAAAACCCTGGGCCGCCTGCTCACTCTCTCCAGCTCCGATACCGTTGCTGCCGGGAGCGATCGCAAGCGCGTGACATCTGGCCTGCGTTGTGTCGGCGATCCGGCATTGCGGCCCACCACAATAGTTCATGGCGAACTGCTCGGCTCCGGCTTGTGTTGGTGCAGCTCCGTGACCATACGCGCCGTTCGGCGCGAGCGCGAACGCCATCCAGCCGCCGGCTGAGCCGGTTGACCTGTTTTGCACCGGTTGCTGCGGAGGCTGACTGCCACATTGCTGAAAAATGCCTGATATTTGCTGTCCGTTGGAGCACATGATGCCACCCCACTGGAAACCGCGCTGGCCACGATCGGTCGCAACTTCAAACCAGTCATAACCGTCAAACCGAACGCCAGTGTTTCTGAGGATCGTGACCCAGGTTCCCTCGGTCAGACTTCCAACCTGTGCATAGTTGGTTCCCGGACCGCCACGAAGTTTTCCGCCAAGAGATTGTCCCTGAACATTCAGTTGCTGTGCAGCATTTGCAGCCTGTTGGGGATTCTGTACGGACCGGGCACCGCATTGCTCGAAAATGCCCGCGAGCTGCTGGCCATTGGAGCACATGATACCGCCCCACTGAAAACCGCGCTGTCCACGGTCAGTTGCAACTTCAAACCAGTCGTAGCCGTTAAACCGAACGCCAGTGTTTGTCAGGATGGTGATCCATGTTCCTTCGGCAAGACTTCCCGTCTGGCGAAAATTCATGCCTGGCCCATCGCGAAGTTTGCCACCGAGCGACTGACCCTGAGCATTCAGGCGCGTCTCATTTCCGCCGACAGCGCCCCCCGCGTGGGTCTGACTACCTGTGGGGCGCGGAGCCGCCAGCTGGCAGGCAAAGGCGACGTCGCCGAGATAAAGCGCGGGCTGACCGTTTTGGTCCGCAAAAGACACTTCCTCGCGGTCATTGAAATATCCACCGCGCCCGTCCGGAACAAGGTTCAGGTTACCAGTGTCACCTTGATAGACTGCTCGCCCCTCTTCGGGGATCGTTTGCACGAATGCGAAACCGTCGCCGAGATTGCATTGATAAGCAAGACTTTCCGAGGCAGCCGAGATGCCATGGCCCGAGACCACTCCTGCAGCCAAAAACCCCATAAAAACAAACGATTTCAAGTAACCCTCCTAATCGAAATTTCTAAGTGAGAATTGACCATTGGGAAGCTGAACACAAGCTGAACAAATAAGGGCGGACCACTCGCCTTTTTTTCCGGCCTATCCTAAAACGGTGTCATGGATGCCCCACTCCTACCCAACCGCTTCCAGAACTGGTTCGCCTCGCGCGGTTGGGCGCCGCGTGCGCACCAATTGCAGCTGATTGACCATCTGGAGCAAGGTCACTCCACCCTATTGATCGCACCAACAGGTGCAGGCAAAACGCTTGCAGGGTTCCTGCCGAGCCTGGTGGAACTGGAGCAAAAGGGCAAACGCAAGCCTGGACAGGCCGGACGCGGTATCCACACGCTTTACATTTCACCGCTCAAGGCGCTCGCCGTCGACATTGCCCGCAATCTTGAAGCACCGGTTGCGGAAATGGGCCTGCCCATCAAGCTGGAAACCCGGACCGGTGACACACCTTCTCACAAACGCCAGAGACAAAAACTCAATCCACCGGACATTCTGCTGACGACCCCGGAGCAGATCGCTCTGTTGTTGTCGGATCCGTTGTCCGCGCGTCTGTTCGGATCCCTTGAAACGGTCATCCTGGACGAACTCCATGCGCTGGTGACTTCAAAGCGCGGCGATCTGCTGGCTCTGGGCCTTGCCAGGTTGCGGCGCCTTGCACCGGGCCTCAGAACAATCGGCTTGTCCGCGACAGTGGCAGAGCCTGAGGACCTTCAGGCCTACCTTGTCGATCAGACCGATCCGGAAAAACGAAACTTGTCGCATGTGGTTAAGGTCAGCGGCGGTGCCCAGCCGGATATTTCCATCCTCGTTTCAGAAGAGCGTCTTCCCTGGTCGGGTCATTCGTCGCGTTACGCCATCCCTGACATCTACCAAATGATCAAGGCGCACAATGTTTCGCTGCTGTTCGTCAACACGCGCAGCCAGGCCGAGATGGTTTTCCAGGAACTGTGGCGGATCAATGAGGATACTTTGCCGATCGCGCTGCACCACGGTTCACTGGATGTCGGCCAGCGACGCAAGGTCGAGGCTGCAATGGCGTCGGGTGGTCTGCGGGCGGTTGTTGCCACCTCTTCCCTGGATATGGGCATCGACTGGGGCGACATCGATCTTGTCATCAATATCGGCGCACCGAAGGGAGCCAGCCGCCTTGCCCAGAGGATCGGGCGTGCCAACCACCGCATGGACGACCCCTCCAAGGCCATCTTAATTCCATCCAACAGGTTCGAGGTGCTTGAATGCCAGGCGGCACTTGCTGCTTCAAAAAGGGGTGAGCAAGACACGCCTCCGCTGCGCAAGGGCGCCCTGGACGTTCTTGCCCAGCATCTGCTCGGCCTCGCCTGCGCCGATCCTCTGGACGCGGTTGCCATATTTGATGAAATCCGTTCTTCGGAGACCTATCGGCAACTCGACTGGGAGACTTTCGAGCGGGTGCTCGATTTTGTTGCCACTGGTGGATACGCGCTGAAAAGCTATGAACAATACGCAAAGCTGCGCAAGGCGAAGGATGGACTCTGGCGCATTTCGCACCCGAAGATTGCGCAGCAATACCGGCTGAATGTCGGCACGATTGTCGAGGCTCCCAAGCTGAAGGTGCGGTTGGTTCGGTCGAAGGCCGATGGCCGGCGCACGCCTGTCGGGCGTGGTGGTCGAATTCTGGGAGAAATCGAGGAGTATTTCATCGACCAGATGACACCGGGCGACACCTTCCTGTTCGGCGGGGAGATCGTCCGTTTCGAAGGTATCAAGGAAACCGAGGCCTATGTTTCCCGGTCGAAAAGCGAAAACCCGATGATCCCGTCCTATATGGGCGGCAAATTTCCGCTCTCCACGTATCTGGCCGAAGGCGTCAGAGCGATGCTTGCAGATCCGCCTTCCTGGAAAGAATTGCCGCATCAGGTGCGCGACTGGCTGGAGATCCAGCGCGACAAGTCCGTGCTGCCAGCCAAGGACGGATTGCTGGTCGAGACCTTCCCCAGATCCAACAAGCATTACATGGTCTGCTATCCGTTCGAAGGCCGTTTGGCGCACCAGACGCTCGGCATGCTGCTCACCAAACGGCTAGAGCGGATGGGCGCAAGACCCATGGGATTTGTTGCGAACGACTATGCGCTGTCCATTTGGGGTCTTGGCGACCTGTCGCTTCTGTTTTCGTCAGGAAAGATCCCGCTGGAGAAGTTGTTCGAACAAGACATTCTGGGCGACGATCTTGATGCGTGGCTGGCTGAATCCAGTCTGATGAAACGCACGTTTCGCAACTGTGCGGTGATCGCCGGCCTCATTGAGCGCCGGCATCCGGGCAAAGAGAAATCCGGCAGGCAGGTCACCGTATCGACTGACTTGATCTATGATGTTCTGCGCGCTCATGAACCGGATCACATCTTGCTGAAAGCAACCTGGAACGATGCGGCGGAAGGACTTTTGGATATCTCGCGTCTGGGGGAACTTCTCACACGTATTCAGGGACGAATCACGCATACTAGCCTTGAGCACGTCTCTCCACTCGCCGTGCCCATTCTCCTGGAAATAGGCAAGGAACCGGTCTACGGGGAAGCGATGGATTCGCTATTGGAAGAGACGGCAGAGGAGCTGGTTCTGGAGGCCATGGAATGAGTGCACTCACGTCACATTTGCGCAAATACACAGCTGCGCCGGTGTGTCATGACATTCAGATCAATGGACAACTGGTGGGTCTCCACGACAGCGGCGTTTTGTGGTGGCCGGATGAGGCAACCCTCGTTGTGGCCGACCTGCATCTTGAAAAAGGCTCCAGCTATGCCCGGCGCGGCATCATGCTGCCGCCTTACGACACTGGCGTCACGCTGGAAAAACTCGCAGGTGTTATCGATGCTTTCGATCCTGCCCGTGTGATCTGCCTCGGCGACAGTTTTCATGATCCGGACGGATCGGACCGCCTGCCCGCCCCATACCGTGCCATGCTGACAACATTGCAACTCGGACGGGAATGGATCTGGGTCACAGGCAATCATGACCCGGTGGCTCCCGTCCGGCTTTGCGGTGAAACAGTCGACGATGTTGCCATCGGACCTTTGACCTTTCGGCATGAGCCGATCGAAGGTGTTGGAGCGGTCGACGCCGTGGGTGAGGTCTGTGGTCACTTGCACCCCGCCGCCAGAGTGCGGCGGTTTGGACGCTCGATCCGTCGAGCCTGCTTTGCAACAGATGGCACCCGCCTGATTTTGCCCGCGTTCGGTGCATTGACGGGTGGCCTTAATGTGACCGACGAGGCATACGCCTTGATTTTCCAGCGCAGGAAATTTTCTGTCTTCATGTTGGGCAACGACCGACTGTTTCCGTTCACAGCGTCGCGGCTTGTCGCAGACTGACGATCAAAGAGTGACCAACACTTACTCCACCTTGCTGATTTTCGGCACATCTCACGCCGGAAAATCTACTCTTGCAACACGTATCGGCAAAGACCTTGGCTGGCCCGCTCTATCCACGGACAAAATGGGAAGGCATCCGGGCAGACCTTGGCCCAGTGTCAGGAAACAGGTCGCCGAATTTTATTCGAAACTGTCAGAGGAAACTATTTACTGGTTTCTGCGAGTTCATCATGAAAACATGTGGCCGCACCTCAAAGACAGGATCAGCACCGCCAGTCAATCGGGTTCAGGGTGTGTGATTGAGGGATCGGCACTTCGCCCGGAATTCATTGCCGAAATGCAACTACCCCGCACCCTCACAGTCGGGCTTTATGCGAGCAATGCATTTCTGAGGCAGCGCATGGAAGCTGAAAGTCTCTATTCGGATCAGGATGAGCCAACGAAACAGTTGATAGAGAAATTCATTCGGCGCTCACTTACAGACAACGACAACATTGTTGAAGCGGCAACGCGTTATGGGTTGCCATTGATAGATGTGTCGGATCCATCATTTCTCGGCGTCGAAGCCGATCGGCTCGTTGAGAAACTGCGCCAATAACCAGGCGGAGCTGTTTTCTGTTCGCATCATAGCAAGCGATAGCCGGCGAAAATCAGAACGGCGATCACAACGACAATCAGGATTACGTTCTTGCGCAGCTCCTTGCGCACAAAACTGTCGAGCTCTTTGCTCATATGGTCGCCCTCAAAACCAAATTCCCAGCAACAGGTTGTTTACGCCTCAGGTGTGTTTTCCTCTTCACCTACTTTCACCCAAGCGATCACCAATTCATAAAACACAGCCAACACGACAGGCCCGAGAAAGAGCCCCAACAAACCGTGGGCAATCGTTCCGCCCAGGACACCGATCAATATGATCAGCATGGGCGTATCCAGGCCCCGTGACATCAGGATGGGCCTGAGAACATTGTCGACGAGCATGACCGGAACCATCAGCACCGTGAAGAGAAGCGCCGGCACAAGATCCCAGGCACTCCATGCCCAGATGATTGTCGGCAGGATGACCAGCGCAGGCCCTATCTGGACAATGCAAAGCACGAGCGCAACGAAAGTCAGAATACCCGCAAGCGGCACTGAAAATGCGATTAGAATAACGCCCGTCAGAAGTCCCTGAATGACGGCAACGCCGATGACACCGCGAGAGACATTGCGGATGGTTGCGCCTGCAAGATCCACAAATTCCGCACCGCGCGTCGCGATGATCCTGTCCGCAAAACGCTTCGCCCCCTTGGCCAGCGAGGGCCCGGGTACGAAAAGGCATCCGGCCAGTATGATCGACACGACAAAGAAGAGGACGCTTCCACTCAGGGAGGCCAGCACGGACAAGATACGGCTGCCGGCGGGAACGAGCATCGGCCCAACCTTTGTCAGAAACAGTTCAAGACTGCGCTGCGCCAACCCCCAGAACTCGGCAATCTTCTCACCGACCAGAGGGAGGCCTGCGATCCGCTCCGGCAGCGTGGGCAAATTCAGTTTGCCGCCCGACACCGCTTCAAACCAGGACTGCAAGGTTTCAACAAGGCTGACGACCAACACAGCAACCGGCCCAATGACAACGGCGAGGCAAAACAGCGTGAGCAACACGGCTGAGAGTATCTTGCGTCCACCAAGCTTGCCGGCCAACCAGGCGTAAACCGGGTATAGCGCCACGGTCAGAACCACTGCCCAAAGCAAAAACAGAAAGAAAGGTGCTATCAACTGCAGAGAAAAATAGGCAAACAGCCCCAAAACACCAAGCCGGATGGCTATGTCGATTACCCTGGCATCAACCGACGGATTTGAGTTGGCATCCATGCCACCCGATGTTTCAGTCGAAGGTTCATCACTCATCTGGGCCCCACGCGCTTCTGGATGTTCCACCGGCACCGAAGAATAACGATGATAGACAACAGCGCCAGCCCCAAGTGGCGCTCTGCCATCTCGAAATCAGGGTGCCGACCCTAGTCTTTGCGGAAAATCACACCTGCGAGCCAACCGGTGAAAATCGCCAGCATGACCGCCAGCACACCGTAGAAGAACGGGTAGTTCTGGGCGAGTTCGAACGTAATTTGCTCAAAACCGATCTTGGCGACCGCGAGGCTTTCTTCGGTTTGCGAGACGACCTCTCCGTGGTGGAAGAGGAAACTTTTTACCTTGTAGTCTCCAACCGGGATGTTTGCCGGTAGAGGAATGTTGGTGCGGAACATCGTATGGGTGAGAAACTCGATCGATGTTTCCTGTTCCGAATAGAGCCCGGCCTCCTGACGCAGACGAACAAACGCCTTTCGAAAGTCGTCACGATCAGAGAGCGGCACGTTCGAGACACCCGAAACCGCCAGATTGATGTGGTTGAGACCGATGCCAAGTTCATCAAGGACAGTCCTGTCGGCCATTAGTCCGATATCGACCGAACTCGCCACCGCATAAAAGGACGGTACGGCCTGGAAACGCTCGGCCTCCCGATTGACCCAGACCCCCAGAAACCGGCCTTTTCGACGAGTGGTGATGTCCTGCGGCGGTCCTTCAACGACAATCGCCAATTCATAGCCGCTCGGGTCGTTCGGCTGACGGGCAATATGGCTTGCCTGTCCGAATATGACGATTTCAGTTCCTGTGAAGTTGGACTGGATCGACACAACATCGGAGGAAAGCGCCGTGACCAGATCTTCGTTCGAAGGGTTCTGCGCGTGCACACCAACCGGGAACAGCATCAGGGACAGCAGAAGAACCAGGCGCATCATGACCCGGCCCCCTTGCGGATCGCGATGGAATAGAAATCATCCGGAACAAGCAAAAGGTCGACGGCAAAGCGCAATCCAACACCCAGAACCAGCAACGCAAGCAACAGACGCAGTTGATCACCGCGCAGGTTCTGCCCCATGCGCGCGCCAAATTGTGCGCCGATCACACCGCCAATCATCAGTGTGAGCGCCAGGACGATATCGACCGTCTTGGTTCCCATGGAATGGAAAATCGTCGCCGCCGCCATCGTGAACAGGATCTGGAACAGCGATGTTCCGATGACAATACTGGTCGGGACCCTTAGCAGGTAAATCAGCGCCGGGACCATCATGAACCCGCCACCAATGCCGAGGATCGTTCCCAGGAAGCCTATGATCGCACCAAGGCCAACAACCGGGATCACACTGACATAGAGCTTCGACCGTCTGAACCGAACCTTGAGCGGCAGGCCGTGGATCCAATTGTGCTGACCGGGCCTGCGCGCACTTGGCGCGGACCCGGATTTGCGGCGGCGGATCGCGCGCACGGATTCAAACAGCATCAAACCGCCGATCGCGCCCAGAAAGGTCACATAGGAAAGCGAAATAACGAGATCCAGCTGCCCGACGGATTGCAGGACGTCGAACAGAATTACGCCAATCAGCGAGCCGAAAACACCTCCCGCCAGCAATATGCCCGCCAGTTTGAAATCGATCGCTTTTCGTCGCCAATAGGTCACCACCGCCGAAGCGGAGGACGCCACGACCTGGGTCGTCACAGTTGCCACGGAAACAGCAGGCGGAATGCCGGAGAAGATCAACAAAGGCGTCAGCAGGAAGCCGCCACCGATGCCAAAAAGACCAGAGAGAAAACCCACTGCCCCGCCCATGGCAAATATCACGAAGATATTGACCGGTATTTCGGCTATAGGCAGGTATAATTGCACAGGGTCAACGCCGGGACAGATTGCAGGTAAAACTGCGTATCAATTACATTAAATTGGTTAAAGACCCGTGCTGCCCGGTGTGTCAACCGGGCAACAGGCTTCTTCGGTTCGATAGAGCTTTTTTAGGCCAGTTTCTGGCGGAAACGGTAAAGTTCCCGATTAGATCGCCTGGCTCTTGAGTTCGTCGATAAGCTTGCTGTCCACTTCACCGGTCTCCGGAAGTCCAAGGCTACGCTGAAATGCGCGAATGGCACTTCTGGTGCGTGGCCCCATCTGACCGTCTGGTGTGCCGGTGTCGAAACCGAGATAATTCAGCTTGTCCTGCGCTTCGCGAACCATCGCCGTGTTGTCGACGGCCTTAACAGCCGCCTGTGCTGCAGGAAGCGATGCATTGTCGGCCCACCCTTGTTCCATGGTGACCTTGTTTGCCGCTGGATTCGGCGTTTCCAGCCTGAAACTCTCAACCGCGAGGCGGGCATTTGCCAGCGTCTCCTGATCCATCATGTTGGCGACATCGTCACGTCGCTTTGCCGCCTCCGGATCTCCTTGGTCAGCAGCGATTGCAAACCATTTGTAGCTGGCAACCAGATCCTTATCGACGCCGATCCCTCCGGCATAAAGAATGCCGAGATTGAACAGGCTGTCTTTCACGCCGAAATTGGCTGCCTGCTCAAACCACTTGGCAGCTGCCGCATAATCAGGCTGCTCGCCGCCGCCTTCGGCATAAAGAACCGCAAGGTTGTGCATGGCCTTTGCGTTGCCGGCTTCCGCCGCCTTGACGTACCAGGCCTTTGCCTTCGGCAGATCCTTGTCGACACCACGGCCTTTTTCATAAAGGCTGGCAAGACGGTACTGCGCCGGAGCCAGACCTTTGTCGGCGGCCTTCTGGTACCAGGTCGCGGCCTTGGAAAGGTCGGCCGGAACGCCGTTACCTTCCGTATATTTCACGCCCACAAGGAACTCAGCCGCGGGATTGCCGCTGGCTGCCGCACTGCGCAGTGCCATCGGTCCGACCCCTTCAGGCGGCAGACTTGCGATGAGCGCGGAAGGCGCGTTTGCAGTGTCGCTTGCCGAAGGGGGTGTCGGTTTGAAGCCCGTTGAGTTATCGACAGCCTGCTGACCGAAACTGCCGGCAACACCTGCTGGCGGTGCAAAGGCAAGTTCTGCATCAGCGGACATCGGTCCTTCTGAATCTGCGCTCTGAACGTTCTGAGGTGCGGCAGTCGATGTCGCTGCAGCCGGAGCCGGCGTTGAAGCTGCAATCGCGGGCACTTCAGGTTGCACCGAATTTGCTTCGACGGGAGGTGCTGCCGCTGGCGCGTCACCCGCCGAGCGGGTCGCGACCGCGGGTGGGGCGCCCTCATCAGGTGTAGCAGCCGCATCTGCGACCGACGTTGCCGGTGCAACAACGGCATCTGCTTGTGCCGATACCGGAGGAGTTTCAACACTCTCCTGTGTTTCCTGGGGTACAGCGGCAAGTTGATTGCCCTCATCTGAGGACGTCGTTGCAATCCTGTAGACCTGAATACCGAGAACCAGAACCACAGCTGCTGCCGCATAGAGAATGGCGCGGCGGCGGAAACCGGACCCTTGAGGGGTCTCAGGTGCAGGCCGGTCGCCCGGCAGCACAGTGGTATCCTGCGCTTCGAAGTCCCGGTCGGCGATATCCTCAGTGCCAAGTTCAAGCTCGTCGAGCTGTTCGTCCTTATCCTCGACCGGTGCCGCGGACTTGTCGCGTTTCAACACATTGCGGAGCCAGCCGACACGCGCCTTGCCGCGTTGTTCATCGGCTGGGTCTGGGTCAGCGTTTTTCTTCTGTTTCTTTTCAAGCTGGGCTGCTTCAGCAGAGGCTGCCTGTGCAGCGCGCCGGGCAGCGGCAATAAAGTCTGCCTTGCGGTCCCGCGCCCGTTCTTCCGGGCTGGCCTTTTCTTCGGCCTTGGCGGCAAATTCGGCTTGAGGCGGTTCGCTTAGCTTTGGTTTTGAAGGTCCTGAGAAAAGCGTCGACGTGTCGTCAAGCGTGAGTGGTGAAAACTCAGCTGCGGCTTTTGCACCTGCAGGCTCACGCATGGGTGCGCCCTGATCCTGCGCTTCCGTCCGTTCCAGGTTATCCAGACGTTCGGTCAAGGATCCGAGAACGGATTTGACGCCATCAAATGTATTGCGCGTGCGCTCCTCGCTGCCCTCAGCTGCATCGAGAAGTTGCCTCAGGTCCCCCTGCAAAGCATTGATGGCTTGGTCATATTGCTCGTTTTTCGGCGCTGGCGTCGTCGCAATTGCCTCGGCAGCCGCCTGCCTGGCGATCCCGGCAATGTCGTCGCGGCTTTGCTCAAGGCCTTTCTCGATGCGTTCCAGCACAGGAGACAGTTGATCGCCATTGGCTGCATTCACAGAGGTGTTTTCAATCTGCTCTGCCAGAGCAGCCACTTTCGAGCTCAGTTGATCGAAACGGCTGTCGTCAGCTCCGTCCCCTCCTTTGGAGACAATCTGAGCCAGGTCGGAAATACGTTTTTCCAGGACTTCCGTGGAGCCCGGAGCCTCAACTGAGGCACGCATTGCACCGATTTCTTCGCGCAGCTTGTCCAGATCGGATGTGGTAACGCCCTCCGTCGGCTGATCGAGACGCGCAGTCAGATCGTTCAGCCGATCCTGAAGCTGGATCATGAACTTGTCATCATGACCGCCTGCGCCGCCTGCACGCATATTGGCCGCATCCAGAACGGGCACAGGGCGGGACGCTTTCTTTTCAATGGCGTCGATCTTGCCGGATATTGTTTCAAGTCGGTTTTCCAGCGACTGAAACGCTCCAGTGTCGGTTGCCGGCAACGGAGCCTGTTCCATGCGTTCCAACCGGTCGACAATGTCGTTCAGGCGTCTGTCGACCTGAGACAGATGTTCATGGTTGGCTGGCGCTGCCCTGTCGTCGGACATCATGCCGACAATATCTTCAAGTCGCCCCTGGAGCCGGGAAATGGTTTCCGGCTCCGGCATGCGCTCTTCCATTGCGGAAAGACGGCTGTCGAGACCGCGCTGCTCGCGCGCAAGCACCTCAAGATCATCCAGCCGCCCAGAGACGAACTTCATCCTGTCGTCGATGCCCTCGACAAGGCCTTTGATGTCGATCTGCTCAACGAACCCGCGGACTTCACGCAGCTCTGCCCGTAGCGGCTCGATTTCGGCGTGGCCTTTGCGCTGAAGCAATTCTTCCATACGCTCAGCAATGCTTACGACGCGGTCCTCAAGCACCACCATGTGCTCTGACCGCGGCAGGGCCGCAAAAGCGTCTTCAATTTCATTCAGACGCGCGGTGACACCGCGCAACACTCTCGGGTCAACGGATGCCCGGGACAGCTCATCAAGACGCTGCAGAATGTGCGCATAGCCGTGCTCTAGCGTTTCCAGTGCACCTTCAACATTTGTGCGGCCAACCATCGATTTCAGGTCGGCAACTTCCTTGCGAATCTCTTTTGCAAGCAAGTCGTTCCGTTTGTCGGCGCGCATACGTTCGACCATGTCGGACAGACGCCGAAGTTCTGCGTTCTGCCGGCCAACCGTTTCGCTGGTACCACGCGAAATTCCACCGAGCGCATCCCGCAGTGAACCCAGTTCCTCGCGCACCTGGTTCAACGCCTGCTCATGCGGAGCTCTCAATGCGTCGATACGACGGCCAAGATCCTTGTAAATATGCATGGAGGCGTCGCGCTGCGGATGGCCTCCGCGACGGCGGACAGGTTCGTGACCATAATCAAGGTCGTCGACGTAGCCATCGTCATCGTCTTCGTGATGATAATATGCTTCTTCTTCGCGAAGCGCGTCCATGGCGTATCGGCCCGGCCGGCGCTGCGGACGCGGGGCATCGCGATAAGGATCCGACGGTGCCTCATATCCTGAAAGCCCCTGCACCTGCTCGTCCAGCCGGTCCAGTGCTCCCATGACATCATCCAGGCCGGGTTCAGGTGCACGGGATTGACGGCGCAGCGCCGGACGGGTGGTCCGGCGAGGCTTGCCAGCGGCTCTTCCGGGCCTGCCAACCGTGCGGTCCTGGTCCGACAGGAGACGATCCAGTTCATCTGCTACAGCGTCGAGATCCTCGTCCCGCTCATCAACCATCTGTGAATCATATCGGTTGCCCAAGGCGGTCGCAGTGCGTGTCAGCCGTTCAATTCTGCTACTTGCATGCTCGCGGCGGGGAGCGTCGTAATAGTCGTCGCTCTCATACACATCACGACCGCGGCGTCCTGCCTCGTTTTTCTTCCAAGCCGGCATATCTTGACCCTGGGCTTACGGCCATTCAGGCCGCTGATGGAGCAGGCTGCACCGGGAATCCGTCATAAGACGGGACAAGCGCAGCGTTTTGAAAGACTTTGTAGACTTAGGGTAAACAGGGCGTTAATCGGCCTTGCTAAATGCGAAAACCGACTGTTTTCGATTGAAAAGACTGAGGACAAACCAAGGATTCGTGCCGAATCGCCTAAACGGCCGTTAACGTTTTTTTGCCGGATGACCTTACGCGACTGGACCTTGACGCAAACGTAAGGTAAAGAGTGCGCCATAAATCAGGCTGACAGCTTGAGCGGATGGTTTTTTGGGAACGAAAGTGTCAACAGGGGTTTGATCCTGTGACCCGTCTCAACCCGTCTTCCGGACGTCACCTGAGATCGCACCGCGGATCTATTCTGCAGGGCGACATTCGAAAAAGCATCAACAATGAGCCGGTAAACGGCGACACTGAAGAGTACAAACTGCTATGAGCGAAGCGCTTTCGATCCTCAACGAAGACGATCTGGTTGACGTTGTCTCTGCAAATGATGACAGCACCAAGAAAACGCAATTCACCATCGGCGATCTGGCCAAGGAATTCGACTGCACATTGCGGACCCTGCGTTTCTATGAAGACAAGGGACTGCTGAATCCGAAACGCGATGGCTTGAACCGGATCTATAACCGCCGCGACCGTGCACGCCTCAAACTGGTTCTGATGGGCAAGAGCGTCGGCTTCTCCCTGTCCGAAATCCGGGACATGCTTGACCTTTATGACCTGCGCGACGGTCAGGTCACGCAGCTGCGTGTGGCGCTGTCAAAGTTCAATGAACAGATCACCGTTCTTGAAGAGCAACGCAAAGACATCGAACAGGCTATCGAGGAATTGTCCCGGACCGTCGAGATCGTTTCCGGGATGCTCAAGCAGAAAGAAGCCGAAGAAGCCTAAGGCTCAAAGCTTCAGACGATGTTGGAAGCCGCCGAGCCTTTGGCCGGCGGTTTTTCCTAGTTCCGTCTTGATCGAGACTCGACCGCTCAGCTATTGCGGCTCTGTACACAAGAGCTTCTAGTGTTTTGGCTCGCCGATCAGGATTGTCGGCTTACCACCGGTCGAGATGCGTTCAGCGTCAGCCGCGACTTCCTGCATTCCGACTGTCGACATGGCTTCCTGTAGTGCCTGGGCTGATGGAAATGCCATTGTAAAGCTCTGGTAAAAGGGCGGATTGCCATCGGGCCCTGCCAGGAACCTCACCACGGAGTAAGGTTTCGGACCTGAAGGGATCCTCGCCTTCTCATGCAGCAAATCCAGATGAGCTTCATAGTCGGCATTGAATTTCTCGGCGTTGATCGGCCAAGGATACAGTACTGTCAGCACGACTTGTGACAAAGCGGCCTCCCTATCGGCGCGGTGCAAAAAAGCTTCCGAAGAAGACTTATCAGTAAGTCCGCTGGAAGCGAACGTGAACTTAAGACCCGCGAACGCGAAACACGTTCGCCACAAGGGTCTTATCCAGACCAGTTACAACAGTTTCTCGATAACCGGCCTGTCCGGCACCTGGAAGCCTGGCTGCTTCAAGTGACGGACGGTGCTGGAATTCCAGGACGGTATAGGGCCGTTGATAGAGCCAACTGCGGTTTTGGAGTGCCAATGGATCCGATGAAGGCGGGTCTTCCTCAGTAAAAGCAAAGAAATAGAGCGTGAAACCATGTGCTTCTACCGGCATGGTCGCCAGCAGCTTCATGCCGAGGGCGTCACAACTTTCAAACATTGTCGCTGTTTCCCGGCAGCGCAGTGTCAAAAGGTTCAGGGCCGGACCGCCCCCAAGTTTGCCCGCCTCTGTTTCCTTGGGGCTACGCTCACCCTTGAAGCAGTGTGCAATCAGCTCGACCGGAAACCCCTCAGGGTCCTTGAAGTGTGCCAGATAGCCAATATCGCCAAATTGCTCGGGTGCTCCGACCCGCACCCCTTTTTCGGCGAGCTGCTGGCAAGCAAGATCAAGATCCGGTACGGACAAGGCAATTTTCCAATATAGGTCTTCGCTAGATCCGCAATAGGCAGTCGCTGCCTGCTCGAACTTTAAGCCTGCCTCTTCCTTGCCATAGCCGACAGTGCCGTCCCCCTGCTCCTTCATTCCAAGGACATCGCAGTAAAAGCGCCGTTGCGCTTCCGGGTCCCGGCATTTCAGCGTGATCCAATCAATCTTGGGCATACGGCAATCCGTTCCTTTGATCCTAGACTTTGCCAATTCGCTCTCATCGGTGCCTGTGACCTTGGGATGGATGGAGGTCGCGATGACCTCAAAATTACGTCAACAAAACACAGATCTGTGCTGAGGAACCCTCAAAATCATTCCAATTAGCATGTTTTGGGCGTATTTTTTTGTCATGCCTTCCCTTGGGACACCACTTGCCGGACGGAATCAAGACGCGTATATAAACCTCAAGATGACGTTTACGGAAACGTAAGCTCACATTGCATTCCGGCAAATCTGGGAGGATTTCCATGCCGAGTTATACAGCACCCGTCGATGACACACTCTTCCTCTTAAAGGACGTGTTTGGGTACGAACGCTATTCCAACCTTCCGGGCTTCAGCGACGCCCCTTTGGATCTTGTGGAAGCGATCCTGCGAGAAGGCGGCAAGTTTGCCGAGGAGGTGCTGCAACCCCTCAATCAGAGCGGTGACCAGGAAGGCTGTACACGCAATGAAGATGGAACTGTAACAACGCCCAAAGGATTTGGAGAGGCCTACCGTGCTTTCTGCGAGAACGGCTGGGGCACTCTTGCAGCTGATCCCGACTATGGCGGTCAGGGCCTGCCTCATACACT
Source organism: Labrenzia sp. THAF82 (assembly GCF_009363435.1). Lineage (GTDB taxonomy): Bacteria > Pseudomonadota > Alphaproteobacteria > Rhizobiales > Stappiaceae > Roseibium > Roseibium porphyridii. The sequence continues at coordinate 4,980,805 of NZ_CP045354.1, forward strand.
TGCAACCATATTCAATGAATTCGCATCGTCCGCAAACATGGCCTTTTCCATGTATCCCGGACTGACGGCCGGTGCAGTCGCGGCATTGACGCTGCACGGTACGGATGACCAGAAACAGACATATCTGCCGAACATGATCGCCGGAACCTGGACCGGCACCATGAACCTGACAGAACCCCATTGTGGCACCGATCTTGGTCTGATCCGCACCAAGGCGGTTCCCCAGGACGATGGCTCATACAAGATCTCCGGAACCAAGATATTCATCTCGGCCGGCGAACACGACATGGCTGAAAACATCGTTCACCTTGTGCTTGCACGTATTGAAGGTGCACCGGATGGAACGAAGGGAATTTCGCTGTTTGTTGTGCCGCGCAATCATGTCGGCGAAGACGGGTCGGTGGGTGACAATAATGGCGTTTCCTGCGGCTCCATCGAACACAAGATGGGTATTCACGGCAACGCAACCTGCGTAATGAACTACGACGACGCGAGCGGTTGGCTGGTGGGCGAAGAGAACAAGGGCCTGAGGGCCATGTTCACCATGATGAACGAAGCGCGTCTTGGCGTCGCCGTTCAAGGCCTTTCGCAATCGGAAGTCGCCTATCAAAATGCCGCCACCTATGCCACCGACCGTTTGCAGGGTCGTGCACTGACCGGCCCCAAGAACCCCGACAAGGCGGCAGATCCCATTATCGTACACCCGGATGTGCGCCGGACGCTGATGTCGATCCGCTCGTTCAACGAAGCGGCAAGGGCGCTTGTGATCTGGACTGCGCTTCACGGCGATGTTTCGCATCGCTCGGACGACGGCGCATCGAAACAGTTTTCCGACGACATGATGGGGTTGATGACCCCGGTTCTGAAGGGCGTGCTTACCGACACGGGGTTCGCCAATGCGGTCAACGCACAACAGATGTATGGCGGCCATGGATATATAGGCGAATGGGGCATGGAGCAGTTCGTCCGCGATGCCCGTATTGCCATGATCTATGAGGGGGCAAACGGAATTCAGGCACTTGATCTCGTCGGCCGGAAGCTGCCGGCGAACGGTGGCCGGGCAATCATGAGCTTTTTCAACGAGGTCAACACGTTCCTGAAGGAAAACAAGGACAATGAAGACCTGGCAGGTTTCACCGCTCCGCTGAAAAAAGGTGTCGACGATCTGCAGGCCGCCACGATGTGGTTCATGAATAATGCCACCAAAAACCCCGACAATGCCGGAGCCGGTTCGGTTGACTATATGCATCTCTTCGGGTTGGTGGCACTTGGTTACATGTGGGCCCAGATTGCCAAGACGTCGAAGGAGCAGCTGTCCAAAGGTGCTGGCGACAAGGCCAGCTGGCTCGAGAACAAGATCGCCTTCGGGACTTTCTTCATGGAACGAACAATGCCGGAAACGGCAGCTCATCTTGCCAGAATCTCGACCGGCTCGGACACAATGATGTCGGTTGCCTCCGAAGCGTTCTGATCTCGTTCGGCCCCTCTTGCGAGGGTCGGAAATTCACCCGCGCAAATCGTGACGCGGCGCGTTAGTCTCGCCCCTCAACTGATTTGCCAGGGAGATAATCAAGTTATGGCTGAATTCGTTCTTCACTGCATGGCACAATCGGGTCACTCCTACAAAGTGGCCTTGATGCTGGAATTGTGCGGTGCCGATTGGGAGCCCAAATGGGTGGACTTCTTCAATGGAGAAACCCGTACGGAAGAATTTCGCACGACACTGAATGAGATGGGTGAAGTTCCGGTTCTCGTCGAAGGATCGAATGTCCTGACCCAGTCCGGCGTCATTCTGGATTACCTCACGGAAAAGTTCGGCAAATTCGGTGGCGACACCGCAGAAGAACGCCGCGAAGTTCTGCGCTGGACCATCTTCGACAATCAAAAAGTCTCCGGCATGATCGGCCCGCTTCGCTTCCTGCGCGCGTTGATCAAGACCGGTGAAACCGAAGTAACCGGCTGGCTCGACGGACGTGTGAAGTCTGCTCTCGCCATCCTGAACAATCACTTCGAACACAACGCATTCGCCATCGGGTCGAAGCCAACGACAGCCGACTTTTCTCTGTGCGGATACCTTTATGTCCGAGACGAGACCGGCATTGATTTCGCACCCTATCCAAACGTCATTGCCTGGCTGGACCGGATCAAGGCCCTGCCCGGTTGGAAACACCCCTATGACCTCATGCCCGGCCATCCCCTGCCGGACGCCAAGTGAGGATCGTCTGATCTTGAGGAGGATCTGATGCCCGAAGCCTATATTTTCGACCACGTGCGCACGCCGCGCGGCCGCGGAAAAAAGGACGGTGCTTTGCATGAAGTTCCGTCCGTACGTCTGGCAGCAACAGCTCTGGAAGCCATTCGTGATCGCAATTCACTGGATACGGCAAAAGTCGATGATGTCGTGCTCGGCTGCGTAGATCCGGTCGGAGAAGCAGGCGGTGACATCGCCCGTGCAGCTGTCTTTGCCGCCGGATATGCGACGTCGGTTCCCGGCATGCAGATCAACCGATTTTGTGCCTCTGGGCTGGACGCGGTCAACATGGCGTCCGCCCAGGTCATGGCTGGTCAACACAAACTGGTGGTCGCAGGTGGTGTGGAGAGCATGAGCCGCGTTGGCATTGGTGCTTCTGGAGGTGCCTGGCCAATTGAACCACAGGTCGCCGTTCCTTCCTATTTCATGCCGCAAGGTGTTTCCGCGGATCTGATCGCCACCAAATATGGCTTCTCTCGCGACGATTGCGATGCCTATGCCGTGGAAAGCCAGAAACGCGCCGGAAAATCCTGGGACGAAGGACGCTTTTCCAAGTCGGTGGTCCCGGTGAAGGACATCAACGGCATTACCATTCTCGATCGAGACGAGCACATGCGGCCAGAAACGGATATGCAGTCGCTCGCCGCGCTCAATGCATCTTTCGAACTGATGGGCGCAATGGGTGGTTTTGATGCCGTCGGTATTCAGGCGCATCCGGAAATCGAAAACGTCAAACATGTGCACCACGCCGGTAACTCGTCCGGCATTGTGGACGGCGCTGCCGCAGTCCTGATCGGCTCCAGCACGGCGGGGCGCTCCTCTGGACTCAAGCCGCGGGCACGCATCAAGGCATTCGCCAATATCGGTTCCGAACCTGCCCTGATGCTGACCGGGCCGGTGGATGTTACCGAGAAGCTTCTGAAAAACGCCAAGATGGATATGAAGGACCTCGACCTCGTCGAGATCAACGAGGCGTTTGCTTCCGTTGTCCTGCGTTATCAGCAGGCCTTCGATCTCGATCCTGACGTCGTCAACGTCAATGGCGGAGCCATCGCCATGGGGCATCCTCTGGGTGCAACCGGAGCCATGATCCTTGGAACCGTGCTTGATGAACTGGAGCGCAGGGACCTCAACACGGCTCTGGTAACGCTTTGCATTGGCGCGGGCATGGGCACGGCCACAATCATCGAGCGGGTCTGAGCGATGATCAGCAATCTCGACAGGGAGTTCGGCCAGATTACCGACTACTGGTCGCCGCGGGTTGTTGCCGATGTCAACAATCAGAGTGTCAAACTAGCCAAGTTGAAAGGCGAGTTTGTCTGGCACGACCATGCCGACGAGGACGAACTGTTCTTCATTGTCAAAGGCAGTCTGACCATTCAGTACCGCGATCGCGAAGATGTGGTTTTGTCCGCCGGAGAACTGCATGTGGTTCCCAAAGGCGTGGAACACAACCCGCTGGCTGAGAACGAATGCTGGGTGATGCTTTTTGAACCTGCAGAAACCAAACACACGGGCGACGTGGTCGTGGAAGGCACGAAGTCGGCAGCGCAACAGCGCGCCCACTTGACCAACGGCGCTTGAGACCGAGGAGGATTGTCAGATGAACTACAAGAATTTCACTATTGAGACCGATACCGACGGCTTGGCGCTGATCACCTGGGACATGCCGGAAAAATCGATGAACGTCATTGATCTTTCGGTCATGGACGAGCTGGACGCCCTGATTGATGAAGTTGCCGGCAACGTCGCCATCAAGGGCGCTGTCATTGCATCCGGCAAGGCAGCCTTTTCGGGAGGCGCGGACCTGACGATGCTGGAGGGTCTCTTGAAGGACTTCCATGTCAAGCGCGGAAGCGATCCGGAGGCAGCCGCCAAGGCCTTGTTTGAAGGCTCGCGTAAACTGTCACTGGCCTATCGGAAACTGGAAACCTGCGGCAAGCCGTTCGTGGCCGCCGTTGCCGGCACCTGCATGGGTGGCGGAACGGAGCTTGCCCTGGCTTGTCATGCACGGGTTGTCGATGAGGGCCTGAAAATGGGCTTGCCGGAGGTAAAGGTCGGCCTTTTCCCAGGCGCTGGCGGCACGCAGCGTGTCATGCGGATGACAGATGGCCAGCAAGGCATGCAATTCCTGCTGCAGGGACGAACCTTGCGCGCTCCGCAGGCTCAAAAAATGAAACTGGTCGATGAGGTGACCGGCACAAGAAAACTTGTCGCAGCTGCCAAAAAGATGCTGAAAGCCGGAATCGATCCGGTCAAGGAGTGGGACAAGAAGGGCTACAAGCTGCCCAATGGCAAGATCTACTCTCCAGCTGGGTTCCAGTTCTGGCCTGCAGCGAATGCAATCTACCGGCGCGAGACCCACGACAATTATCCAGGTGCGCGCTACCTGCTGTATTCTGTTGTTGAAGGACTGCAGCTGCCGATGGATCTCGCATTGCAGGTGGAAAGCCGTTACTTCGCCAAGGTTCTGCAAACGCCTGAAGCTGCCAACATGATCCGTTCACTCTTCGTGTCGATGCAGGAACTCAACAAGCTGGCACGCCGCCCGCTCGACCAACGGCCGAACAAGATCAAGAAAGTTGGCATTCTGGGAGCCGGTTTCATGGGAGCCGGCATCGCTTATGTTTCGGCTCAAGCCGGAATAGATATCGTGTTGATCGATCGGGATCAGAAGGCTGCGGACAAGGGCAAGGCTCATACCGAAGAGCTGATGAACAAGGCGATCAAGCGAGGCAGGGCCAGCGAAGACCAGAAGGAAAAACTGCTGGCCAAGATCGTGGCGACCACCGACTACGATGCGCTTGCGGACTGCGATCTCGTTATCGAGGCGGTGTTCGAGGACCGGGATATCAAAAAGACCGTGACGGAAAAGGCCGAAGCGGTCATGAAGTCCCGCGCAATCTTTGCATCAAACACGTCAACACTGCCGATAACGTCCCTGGCCCAAGCTTCCAAGCGGCCGAAAAACTTTATCGGCATCCATTTCTTCTCGCCGGTCGACAAGATGATGCTGGTTGAGGTGATCCTTGGAAAACGCACTTCGGACCGGGCCCTCGCCCTGGCTCTCGACTACATCAAGGCAATCAAGAAGACACCGATTGTGGTCAACGACAGTCGCGGTTTCTATACATCCCGCGTTGTCATGACTTATATCCGCGAAGGCCTGATGATGCTTGCGGACGGTGTTCCAGCGGCAATGATCGAAAATGCGGGCAAAATGGCCGGCATGCCTGTTGGGCCGCTCTCGCTCGGCGATGAAGTGGCGCTGGATCTTGCCTGGAAGATCGTTTCGGCGACACGCAAGGACCTCGGCGTCAAATACGTCGAAGGACCTCTGGACAACATTCTGGAAGAAATGGTGGTCAAGCGCGAACGCTTCGGACGCAAGAATGCCAAGGGCTTCTATGACTACAAGGGCAAGGAAAAGAGCCTGTGGCCTGGCATTCCGGAGGTTACCGGTCAGCCGAAGTCCGCAGAAAGCTTCAACATTGAAGAATTGAAGCAGCGCCTCTTGGTGATGCAGGCTCTGGAAACCGCGCGAATATTCGAAGAGAAATGCCTGACCGATGTGCGTGAAGCTGACGTCGGCTCGATCCTCGGCTTCGGGTTCGCACCTTATTCCGGTGGGACACTGTCCTATATCGACATGATGGGCACCCCGGCTTTCGTGGAGCTTTGCAAAAAGTTCACCCGCAAATGGGGCCCGCGTTTCAAACCCAACAAATTGCTCCGGGACATGGCCAAGGACAATCAGAGTTTTTATGGGAGATTCCCGCCGAAAACGCCTCAATTGGACAAGGACGCCGCTTAATCTTCGCGCAGATACCGCCTCTTTTCAGGGGCGGTATTGTCATTTTTACGTATTTTGCACGTGATATGTGTTAGCAAATCACGTCAAAACTTGATCCTTCACGACTTGTCATGCACATTTCGTAAAAGAGCTGTGCACGTCGGCTGGAGTTGGGAATGTCGCTTGATGGCGAATGGGCGCGCGCGGACGTTTTCCGCGTATTGCGCGATATTTGTTCAAACGAAGATTTGGACTGGCCCTATCTGGCGCAACGTTACAACTTTGACCTTGCGAGCCTGGAAGACCCCCAGGGCGTTGTTCCCATAACAGCCTGGCATGGTGTCTTTGAGTATATTGCCGAGAAACTTGGCAACGATGCCGTCATGTTCGACCTGTTCAACAATGTCGATATCGGCTGTTTTTCCATATTCGACTATCTTTTTGCCTGTGCGCCGACCCTGCGCGATGCATGTCAGGCCTGGGTGAAGTTTATTTCGATCCGCACCAATGCCTACCGCATGACCTTCGAAGAAGATGAGACCGGTGGCTACGTTCAATGGCCGATCCTGGAAGGTCGCGGTGAATGGCGGCAGAACATGTTTGCGCGGATGGGCTGGGCGACGCAGCAGCTGGAACATGCTCTGGATATGAAAACGCCACCGATCATGATCGAATTGGCGACTTCGGAACCCAAAAACAGATCCGCCTTTCAGAAAAAGTACCAAGGCCGCATCCGCTTCAACGCACCTCACAACAGGATCGCCTTGCCAAAGGCTCTGTTGTCGCGTCCGCTTCGCCGCAACGACGCCCATCTTTACGATATCATCCTGAAATCGGCTTTGAGCGAACTGGACCGGTTCGGTGAACTGGAAGCACCGCTGTCCAGAATTGCGAATGAAGTCGCATCCAATCTGGCCGACGGCTCCTGCACTCTGCCACATGTGGCAGCAAAACTCGGAATGTCGCAACGTGCCGTGCAGCGCCTATTGGAAAAGGAAGGCACGAGTTTCCGCAAACTCAGCGAAGAAATCCGCCGATCGGCCGCAGAAAGGTACCTGCGCAGCACGGATCTGCCCATGAAGGAAATAGCCTATCTTTTGGGTTTTTCAGAACTCAGTACATTCTCCCGCGCTGTGAAGGCGTGGTTCGGAGTTTCTCCCCGCAAGGTTCGGGAAGCGCCGGAGAAACCTCTGTCGATCAATGGCGATCCCGCTTCAGACGACAGTGTCAAGCAATTCACCCAGCCTTCACCAAAAAACAAAAGTGCGCACGCCACCCGGCCGCGCCTGCGGGAAGCGATTACAGCTGACTGATCAGAAATTGGAAGAATTGGGGCACGGTGGTACTTTCGGGCAAGTGAGCCACCGTGCCTAAGAACATTCTATTTGCCGTCAGGTAGCGAAAACTCCCGCTCAGCTACCTATCTCCAAAAACGGTTTCGGACTACGACATGCATAGAGACCGTTCCGTCTTCGATATTTTTCCGGCCCATCCCGCAGCGTGATCGTTTTGTTTGCCAAACCCGTTTTTCCGCGCCGGGCCGACGAATGTCTTTCACCACAGGTAGAGGTTGGTCAGTTGGCCGCGATTGTGGGATTTCGCTCTGCCACCGATTTATCCAACCTAGAATCATCATTACCCATAATGCGAAGTAAGTAATTGGCCTGACGCGTAAAGGATTTTACCATTTACGCCACCACATACAATTATTCGGGGTTTTGAACGCATCCGAAGGCCTGCCATTGTAATCCGGTACGATTATTCCTAACTTCCGGAACAATTCAGAAATTAACGCAGGATCAGGAGAAACGCATGTCAGACACCGGCTTGAGCCGTTTTCTCGGAGGCTCTCCCGCTCAGGTGCTGTTGCGGCTTGTTTTCCTTTCCTTCGTGGTCGGGATCGTCTTGTCCGCACTTAACCTGGACCCGATCGACCTGGTCTACATGGTTCTCAACTTTTTCGAACGTCTCTGGGATATGGGCTTCAATGCAATCGGCAGGTTGGGAAATTACCTCGTCATCGGCGCAATCGTGGTTGTTCCGATCTGGTTGGTATCTCGCCTTCTCTCGATGGGCCGGACCAGGAACTGACCGCCCTCGCGGCACGATGCAGAGTGACGTGCCGATCCGCAAGTTCATCGATGTCGGTTGAATAACCTCCGCCGAGCACACCTGCGATCGGAATTCCAAAAGAGCGTACACTTTCAATCACCAATCTGTCGCGTCGCCGCAGACCTTCTCTGGTGAGTGCAAGCCTGCCCAGACGATCGTTCTCATAAGGGTCGACACCGGCATTATAGACGACCAGATCCCAGGCTTCGCGCTCCAACAAGTCCCGCAGCACTTCAGTGAGCCTCATCAGATAGGCGTCGTCACCGGTCAGATCAGCCAGCGCGATGTCGAGATGCGAAGGAACCTTTCGCACTGGATAGTTCTTCTCGGAATGCATGGAGAACGTGAAAATATCCGGATCATCTTGAAAGATATCGGCGGTTCCATCGCCCTGATGAACATCAAGATCAACGATCAATGCCTTACCGATAGCTCCATCGGCCTGCATCACCTTGAGTGCAACAGCCACATCATTGAAAACACAGAAACCGGCACCGTGTGCTTGGCGTGCATGGTGGCTGCCTCCGGCAGTGTTGCAGGCAATGCCGTGCTCTAAGGCCAGATAGCATGTCAGCACGGTTCCACCTGTCGCGCAGCGTGCGCGCAGCGCAATGTCCTCCCGCATCGGAAAGCCGATTTCCCGAGCAATCTTGTCCGGAACCTTTCCATTGAAGACCTGATCTACGTAAGCAGGATCATGAGCCAGAGCGACCCACTCGAACGGAGCTGGCCGCGGCCGGTGGAAGTCACCCTGCTCCAAAAAACCTTCTTGCCGGATCAAATCGGCCACTGCCCGAAACTTGTCCATCGGGAAACGATGATTTGCAGGAAGATCAGCACAATAGGCAGGATGATGAACAATCGGCAGTAACATGGGCCGCAATATACGTCAGACGTTCAGGTCTTACACCCCTGCTTCGGAACAGTCGCTTTCGTCAAAGGATGCTGGAATATCGGGTATGCAGGCTCGTGGATTGACGAAACAGGTTAAGCGGGACAAAGAGAGCGTCAGTCCAGTCAGAGATCTCCATGCCACACAGTAGTGTCACACCCGTGCCGTCCAAATTTGCATTTTCCGTTACGCACCGCTCCGTGCTGGCAATCGCCGCGCCGATGACACTTGCCTATCTGTCGACACCGTTGCTCGGACTGGTCGACATGGCGGTCATCGGGCGGCTGGGTGACGCTGCGCTGTTGGGTGGCATCGCGATCGGCGGGATCATCTTCGACCTTGCCTTCACGACATTCAATTTTCTGCGCTCCGGCACAACCGGCCTCACGGCACAAGCTTTGGGAGCCGGGAACGAGCGGGAAGTCCGGGCTACTTTGCTCAGGGCCCTTGTCATTGCTCTTTTGAGTGGCCTTGCGGTCATCTTCGCCCAATTGCCGCTTAAAGAATTCGGGCTCTGGTTCATGGGCGGCAGCCAGGACGTGCAATCTGCAACCAGCCGCTATTTCGACGTTCGTGTTTACAGCGCTCCTTTTCTGCTGGCCAACTATGCCATTTTGGGGTGGTTCATCGGACTGAACAAAGCCGGAACCGGGTTATTGCTGCAACTGGTTCTGAACGGCCTCAACATCGCTCTCAGTCTGTGGTTCGTGGTCGGGCTCGGGTGGAGTGTGGAAGGCGTGGCGTTTGCCACCGTCTTGAGCGAAATATCGGCAACGATTTTCGGACTTGTTCTGATTTTTGCGGCAACGAGGAACGGAAACTGGCCAGCTGCAGCCATAGTATTCGATCGCCGGCTGCTGTTGCGCATGATGGCGATCAACCGCGATATCATGATCCGCTCCTTCACGCTGCTCTACGCCTTTGCGTTCTTCATGGCACGCTCGGCCGATCAGGGTGACATTGTGCTGGCCGCCAATGCGTTGCTTGAAAAATTCATCATGGTTGCCGCGTTCTTCCTGGATGGTCTGGCCACAGCGGCTGAACAACTGGCCGGACGCGCCGTTGGAGCGAAACACAGACCCGCATTCGACCGGACACTCAAACTGACGGCACTTTGGAGCTTTGCACTGGCCGGGCTTCTTGCAATGCTCTTTTGGGCCTTCGGACCGTTCATGATCGATTTCATGACGACTTCGCCGGAAGTCAGGCAGACAGCGGCAACTTTCCTGGCCTGGGCGGTGCTCACACCCCTGTTCGGTGTGCTGGCATTTCAGATGGACGGAGTTTTTATTGGTGCGACCTGGTCTTCCACCATGCGCAACATGATGCTCCTATCGTTGGTGCTCTATCTTGCTGCTTACTACGCCTTTTTCCCGTATCTCGGCAATCATGGTCTCTGGCTGGCCTTGTTGCTGTTTTTCGGCGCTCGGGGCTTCACCATGCTGGCTGCCTGTCAAAAACGCGCAGCTGAAACCTTTAAAGAAGGCTGATGTCAGGCTTTTTCACCTGCCCATGCGTCCATGTTGGCATCCCTCGCCTGCCTCAGCGAGGAAAGCCCCTGTTCTTCAAGCTTGTCCGACAGCCCGTCCAGAATATCACCAACCAATGCAGGTCCTTTGAAAACTAGCGAAGAATAGAGCTGCAAGAGATCTGCTCCCGCAGTGATCTTGGTCCACGCGGTTTCGGCGCTATCGATGCCGCCAACTCCAATGATCGGCAATTGGGGTCCTGCAAGCTTGCGTGCCCTGGCGAGCATGATCGTCGATTTGCGGAAAAGCGGACGGCCCGAGAGGCCTCCGGATTCAGCTGACGGCCCATGTCCGCTCAGGCCATCTCGGCTAACTGTGGTGTTTGAAACGATCAACCCATCGACGCTTTTCGCCAGGACTTCCTCGACGATGTCGGAAAGGTCTTCATCTGCAACATCTGGAGCTATCTTGAGAAGCACGGGCACATGACGGCCAATTTTCTGAGTGCACTCATCACGCGCAGAAATCACGCCCGTCAAAAGCTCGGCCAGAACCGATCGCGCCTGCAGGTCGCGCAGGCCGGGTGTATTCGGCGATGAAATATTGACGGTGAAATAGGTTGCTATGTCGGCAAAGGCATAAATGCCGCTGACATAGTCGGCAATCCGGTCCTCAGCATCCTTATTCGCCCCAACATTGATACCGACAATGCCGGAAAGTTTTCGCCTTGCATCAAGACGTTTGCGCAGCGCTTCGTGTCCGTCATTGTTAAATCCATAGCGATTGATAACGCCCTGATCGGCAGGCAATCGAAAGACGCGCGGACGCGGATTACCAGGTTGTGGCTTTGGTGTTACGGATCCGACTTCCGCATGACCGAACCCAAGCTTCAGAAGCGCATCCGGTACCTCGCCATTCTTATCGAAACCTGCTGCCATGCCGAGAGGATTCGGGAAGGTCAAATCCCATAGTTTCACCGCAAGACGCGGGTCAGACCGACGTCTTTGGCCAGGCAGGACACCGGACTTCAGCGCAAGTATCGTCATCTTGTGCGCGGTCTCTGCGTCCAAACCGCGAAGAACCTTCAGTGCTGCCTTGTCCAACCACGGCAAACTCATTTTCCCAACTCCGGAAAGACATGATCGCCATCCTTGCCGAGAGGCAGCTCCTTGACCCAAACAGCAGACGCTGGGTCAAGATCCGAATAAAGGTGCGGAAACAAGGCACCGCCGCGCGAAGGCTCCCACTTCAGCTCTTCACCAAGGGCATCAGTGTCAAAGGCTGCCAAAAGCAGGTTTTCCTGACCGACAAAGTGCTTTTGTGCCGTTTCTCGCACCTGATCCGCAGTTGAAAAGTGTATGAAACCATCCGAAAGATCGACAGGAGCGCCTTTAAAGCGTCCTTCCTGGATCGCGGTCTGCCAAAGAGATCGTGGAACGATCTTGAAAATCAGGGTCATCCGTGTGCCTTTTCGCGAGACGGCAGCGCGGGTTATTCCAATCCTGCCGTCAATTCCGCCGGCAGGACACTACTCAAGTGAATTCTGTCGAACAAGCTGACCATTAGCCACTTGTTCACGGCACGACATTTTTTTAAGGATAAACGCTGAAACTTCTGCCATGAGAGACGCAGCAACACAGCAAAATACGAAATTCGCACCTGTCTCGTCTAAAGAGCGTTGTTCCAATTTGCACACTCGGCATTCAAATCGTTTGGCGCTATCATTCGCCGTGTCTGAAAAGCGAGTGATAGCGGAATGAATCTGAGGTCAGTCTTGGTACCTGCTCTTGTGCTGACCGCCGCCGGCGGTCTGCTTGCGGTGCTGTTGTTGGCCGACCCGCCTGGCTCATCCTCCGACGAAACAGCCGCTGGGCATGACGGCCAACTGGCAAAGGCTTTGGTGGCAGAGACCAAAAACGAAATCTCCAGTGCGCAAACTTCTTCACCTGCCCCGGCGGCACCCGCTCCTCTTCCAGGAAACATTCGGGACGTCTCACCTGACGGGGTCAGCGCGCCAAAAGTGAGTGGTGGCTTGAAGCGTATTGCGCCTTCCAAACGCTATCTGGAACTAAAGGATCCGCCGGTCGAGCCGATCCCGGACGGCCCTCTGGAACTTGTCAGGGTGCAGGTCCTGGACGGTGGCCGGCTGCGTGCGAACCAAATTACGGTCAAGCTGGCTCACATTATTCCGCTCGAGCCGGAAGAGACCTGTGTCTCCCGCCTCGGCGGCACCTGGCCTTGCGGAGCGCGCGCCAGAACTTTTCTGCGCGGATTGATCCGCCAATTCAAGGTCAACTGCGAAAAGATCGAAGAACTCGGCCCCCGGCAAATCCTGGCAACCTGCAGCAGAGGCAAGATAGATCTCAGTACCCGGTTGGTCCGCTATGGATGGGCGGATCCTCTTGAGAATGCCCCCGACCACCTGCAGGAACTGGCACTCAAGGCCAAGGAGCGAAAGATCGGCAAATGGCAGGCAGAATGGTTGAAAGACCTGCCTGCCACACAATGGGAAAACGATCCGACTGCCGCACTGCCCGGCCTTGAAGTGATCGAGCCTGAAATCGTCGAATGGAGCCTCAGAGCCGATCCCGAAGCACCGGAAGACGACACATCGCTTTTCGGCCTTGGCAATCCGGCCATTGCTCCCCAGCAATGAGCGCAGCGACCATAGTCTTGAGAATTTGAAAGGCGGCATTCACGCCGCCTTTCCTGTTTAGGTCGAGAGTTCGCCCGCGAGTGCCTTGCGGATCATCTCCCGGGTCTCGGCTATGCCGTAAAGAGCCACGAACGAGCCGAAACGCGGGCCCTTTTCCTGGCCGAGCAGAAGCTGATAGAGCGCGGAGAACCAGACAACCGAAACTCCGGGACCACCATCAGGGCCTTTTTTCTTCGGATCCTGGTACCGCTCAATTGCACGCGCCACATCGAGCACGGCATCCTGAATGGCTGCGCCATCGGCGTCCTGCGGCAGCGCTGCCAGTTTTTCGTCCAGCTGACGAAGCGCGGCCTGCTCGGTTTCGTCCGGAGCCTTGAACGACTTGGCCGGTCGAACAAAGTCCTCAAAGTAACGGATCGCATAACCAACGAGCGCATCCAGATCCGGATGCGTCGCAGGTGTGACACCTGGTGCATAGCGCGAGATGAAGGCCCAGAGGACGTCTTTGTTTTCCGCATTGGAAGCTGACACCAGATTGAGCAGCATGGCAAAAGGCACTGGCAAATCTATCTTCGGAATGTTGCCGGAGTGGATGTGCCAGGCCGGATTCTGCAGCTTTTGCTCAACCGGCATCTGCTCGTATTTCTGAGCAAACGTGTAGTACTCGTCGACCGCTTTCGGAATGACGTCGAAATAGAGCTTCTTTGCCGTTTTGGGCTTCTGATAATTATACAGCGCCAGGCTTTCAGGCGCTGCATAGGTCAGCCATTCGTCAATGGTCAGGCCGTTGCCCTTGGACTTGGAGATCTTTTCTCCCTTTTCGTCCAGGAACAGCTCATAGACATAGTGCTCAGGAGCCTTTCCGCCCAAAATGTTGCAGATTTTGTCGTAGATCGGCGCATTGGTCATGTGGTCCTTGCCGAACATTTCGAAATCGACATCAAGTGCCGCCCAGCGCATACCAAAGTCCGGCTTCCACTGAAGCTTCACCTGCCCCCCGGTCACCGGCAAAGTGATGTCCTCACCGGTTTCATCCTGGAACGTTATGGTGCCGTCTTTCGCGTTGACCTCTTTCATCGGCACGTAAAGAACGCGCCCCGAACTCGGCGAGATCGGCAGGAAAGGTGAATAGGTTGCCTGACGCTCTTCGCCCAGCGTCGGCAGCATGACGTCCATGATCTTCTGATATTTTTGTGTCGCCAGGATCAGCACTTCGTCGAACTTGCCGGACTTGTAATACTCCGTCGCGCTCGCGAATTCGTAGTCGAAGCCGAATGTATCGAGGAACCGGCGCAACATCGCATTGTTGTGAGCGGCGAAACTGTCGAAATCCCCGCCGAACGGATTGGGAACGACGCTCAAAGGCATTTGAAGATATGGCTCAAGTGCTGCCCGATCCGGAACATTTTCCGGGATCTTGCGCATTCCGTCCATATCATCGGAGAAACACAGGAGACGCGTCGGTATCTTGTCTTCAGTGAGCAAACGGAAAGCCGTGCGCACCATGGTTGTACGCAGCACTTCACCGAAAGTTCCGATATGCGGCAGACCGGACGGGCCATAGCCGGTTTCGAACAGAACCGGCTTTTCCGGATCCCGCTTCTCGATACGTTTGACCAGTTTTCGCGCTTCTTCGAACGGCCAGGCTTTCGATTTCCGGGCCGCCTCGACAAAGTCTTGCGAAAGGTCAAGCGGAGGCAGGGATTGGTCGGTCATTTTTTGAATTCGTTCTGTTTGTTTGGATGAATTGCGCAGCATAACGGAAGGCTTTTTGGGGCCTCGGGCCAAATGCTGCGGCGCGACACTAGATCAAGCAGCATTCATGTGCAATCACATGTCGCAAGTCCACGACTTGAAGCTTTCACGCCAAGCCTATACACCGGGCCTTCGAAATCGAACATAACCGGCGCCACTGGAGAATGAATAGTGACTATGAATGAGCCGATCAGCGTACAGGAAGCCCTCATCTATGTGATGGTCATCGTCTCGGCGTCGGACAACGAAATGACCGATATGGAACTGGCGACGATTGGCGATGTGGTCAAGATGCTCCCGGTCTTCCAAGGGTATGACAGCGCACGGATCATCCCGGCCGCGCAACGCTGCGGTGACATCCTGCAGGAAGACGATGGTCTCAAACTGGTGCTGGAGCTGGTGGGTGACGTGCTTCCGGCCAAGCTTTACGACACGGCTTATGCGCTTGCTGTCGAAGTTGCAGCGGCCGATCTTCACGTTGAACAGGAAGAGCTGCGCATCCTCCAACTGCTTCGTGACCGGTTCAGTCTCGACAAACTGACCGTCGCAGCAATCGAACGTGGAGCAATTGCGCGTCATCGCTCGGTTTAAACAAGGCGAACCGACGGGTTGAAAAAACCCAGGCAAAAATGCAGCAGGATCTTTCCAATAAGCTTTGCCGCTCTTTCGGTGGTGACCATTGCTGCGTTGATTGTCTTTCTCTCCGGCCTTGGAGATTTTGACCTTTCAAGGTTTGAAACACGCGAGCTCAGTTTTCAGGACCAGCGACACCAGATTTCCGGGTCGTTGATCCTTCCGGCTGAACACCCGACTTCGCTTGTGCTTCTGATCCACGGCGACGGGCCGACAGACAGATTTGCCAATGGCGGTTATCTGCCGCTCATCAATGCACTCGTTGACGACGGCATCGCTGTCTTTTGCTGGGACAAACCAGGGATCGGCAAAAGCGACGGTGACTGGCTGCAATATTCACTTTCCGAACGCGCAGACCTTGCAGAAGCCGCGCTGACAGCGTTGGCGTTGGAAGAGGACCTTTCAGGGGTCCGCAAGGGCGTTCTTGGCTTCTCTCAGGGAGGCTGGGTGATCGCGGACCTTGCCGCAGGCAACACAAACGCCGAATTCGCTATCATCATTGGCGGCGCCGTCAACTGGCAGCGGCAAGGTCTTTATTATCAGCGCCGCCGTCTTGAAAGCGCTGGCGTTTCTGCGGACGAGATAGAAGCAGCGCTGGAAAAAAGTGCCGCTGCCAATCGACAAATGATCGCCAAAGATTTCGACTACCAGGACTACCTCGAGCTTGCCGGACCCGATCCCATGAGCGCCAGTCGCTTCCGGTTCGTTCGAAAAAACCTGTCGGCAGACTCTTCGGACCATCTGACGAAGATTAAGATTCCGGTGCTAACCCTGCACGGAAGCGAAGATCTGAATGTTGACCCCGACTACAATTCAAGCCGCTACCGGCGTCTCTTGGAGTCCGGGCATGCTGCAAATCGCAGCGACGTGATCAATGGCGGAACGCACAGTCTTTTGCGTGCAGAGTGGTTCAATTACCAGCTTGAAGGCCAGATGCCATGGTGGTCCCAGGCAGCATTTCTCGCTTTGGGGCAGTACGCCTATGCGCCCGAAACGCTGGATATACTGACGACGTGGATTGCGCAGCAAGCGCGTTCTCAGACCAAAAACTGACAGGTCGCTTATGCTCTGGTTTCAGGTCCTGTAGCTTCGCGTCAGTTCAAGCTCCGAATACTGTCAGGAAGGTCCAGTGAAAACGCCGGTATCGTCACGTTGAAGAGTGTTCCGTCGGGCCGCTCCATCTCATAGGCACCCGCCATGATACCGCTGTCCGTCGCCAGCGGGCAGTGAGAGGAGTATTCGTAGGTTTCCCCAGGCTCGATAACCGGCTGTTCTCCGACGACGCCCGGTCCGCTCACTTCTTCCTGCCGTCCGAGGCCATCGGTAATCTGCCAGTAGCGGGATTTCAGTTGAACCGGTTCGTTGCCGCCATTGTGGATCTCGACCATATAGGCCCAGATAAATTCACTTTCTTCCGGGCGCGATTCATCGTCCAGAAAAAATGGTTCGACGGAAACTTCGATTCCTTCGGTTGTGGCGCTGTAACTGCCCGACACGATTAATCCTTTTGCTTCCGGGTGAGGACCCGTTCATTCAAAACGGGCTTATAAGGCGTATGACGTAAGCGTGAAAGGGACTGACTTGTGATTTCCGAGTGGATTTTGCATGTAGACCGCTGAATTTTCCAATTATGTGACCATCAACATGTTCGATGCCCGAATTCGTCCTCTGATCGATCCGCCCCTGAACCAAATGGGTCAGGCGTTGGCGGCTGCCGGCATCAGTGCAAACGCGGTGACCCTGTTCGGTTTCGCCTTGGGTCTTGTCGCAGCCCTGGCGATCGCTTGCGGCGCGACGCTTGCCGGCTTCTTTCTGATTGGCTTGAACCGTCTGGCAGATGGTCTTGATGGCGCAATTGCACGTGCCTCCGGCAAGACCGATCTCGGCGGATACCTCGATATCACACTCGACTTTTTCTTTTATGGCGCTATCCCGCTTGCTTTTGCCATGCTGGACCCTGCAAACAACGCTCTTCCTGCAGCAGCCCTTCTATGCAGCTTCTACGCCAACGGTTCAGCCTTTCTGGCCTTCGCAATCATGGCGGAACGCAAACAGTTGACGACGGACGCACGCGGTTCCAAGTCTCTCTACTATCTCGGCGGCCTGGCTGAAGGGGCTGAAACCATCGCCCTATTCCTATTGATGGCCCTCTTTCCCGCCTGGTTCCCCGTTTTGGCCTGGGGATTTGCGTTGGTTTGTTTCGTTTCAGCCGCGGCCCGTGTCATGATTGGCGTCGCAGCCTTGAAAGACTAGGGCTTGAGCGCCTGAATGCACTCTTCCTCGAGGATGGTGCCCTAGGGCTGAATGTCACTTGGCTCTTGTGTCGTTGTGCCCTTCGTCCAAAAGATAGCGTGTCTTCCATTCTTCACTGACTTTGTCCGCAAGTTTTGCCACAGGTAGCGGAATGCCTTTGGCGACAGCGCCATCAAAACCGAGATGCGTGATGAGATCGGCCAGGATAGTCTCCGGATCAGTCGCCAATTCGTCATAGGTTATCCGGTAGGGATCAAGTCCTTCTCGCGAAAACCAGTTGCTCCACGCATCTTCATAGTGCGTGACTTCCTCAATGATCTTACGGATCAGATCCCGGTCGTAGTCCGGTTCTTGCGGTTCAGAGGTTCTTTCCAGCTCGGTTCCATCTGGCGCTTTGTGCCAAAGGCCGGTTTGCATTGCCTTGATCAACGAGATCGCCTGGGCGAGCTTGTCCTGCCGTGTCAGGTGGACAATACATGTTTTGCCGAATTCCGCCTCGAAGCGCGCCAGATCACCTGAAACTCCTGGGTGAATGTACTCCAGCTGCTCAAAGAAGAAGCTCGCGCTTTTCCGCTGCAATCGCAGGCCGAAGAGATTGCTCTCCCCCATTCCCTTGGAACGAGCGCGGTTGAAAACTGCCTTCAGAGCCGAAGCCTTATCTTCGTAGTCAACAGTCTGAAGGTTCAAGGATTTCTGCCAGGCCGCAAGTGTCGGCACGTGGAAATAGGATTCCGGCCTTCCGGCAACGCCTGTTGCCGCCAGCAGTCTGCACAACAGAGTGCTGCCGCTGCGCGGTGAAGTACAAATGATATAGGCCTGATAATCGAACCGGGACTGAACCGCCATCTGCGCCATTTCCTGTCCTTAGGTATTCAACGGGAAAGCTCTCCGCCCATCCAAAGGGTTTCCTTGGCATACCTTGCACGGCAATTCACTGTGTTTTGGTTCCCTGGCAGCAGTTCCAGCGCAAGGTGTTGCTCCCTCACAACGGAGCTGGATGGCATTCCGATGAAAAAAGCCCGGCACTTGACCGGGCTTTTCATCTTGGCACAACGAACTCATCAAACCGCGCTGAGCGCCTTTTCAACGTCTTCCAGAAGATCCAGCGGATCCTCCAGGCCAACCGACAGCCGCAAGATGCCGTCGGATATATCCAGCTCCGCACGCGCTTCTTCACCGATCGACTGGTGGGTCGTGGTGGCCGGATGTGTGATCAGGCTTTTGGCGTCCCCAAGATTGTTGGAGATCTTGATGGTCTCCAGCGCATTGGTGAAGCGGAAGGCAGCCTCCTTGCCACCCTTGACTTCAAAGGCAACCATCGTTGATCCGGCTGTCATCTGACGCTGAACCACCTCAGCCTGCGGATGATCGGCGCGCCCGGGATAAATCAACCGGCTGATCTTGGACTGGTCCGCCAGAAAATCGGCAACCTGACCGGCGCTCTCGGTCTGACGCGCAACGCGCAGCGGTAACGTCTCCAGCCCCTTGAGAAGAACCCAGGCACTGAAAGGGCTCATGTGGGGGCCGGTATGCTTGATGAAGGGCATGACCTCGTCGACGATCCATTCTTCATCTGACAGGACAACCCCGCCCAGACAACGGCCCTGACCGTCAATGTGTTTTGTCGCCGAATAGACAACAACGTCTGCACCAAGCTTCAACGGCGATTGATAAAGCGGCGTCGCAAAGACATTGTCTACAATCAACCGCGCACCTGCTTCTTTTGCGATATCGGCGACCGCGGCAATGTCGATCACTTCGAGCGTCGGATTGGTTGGGCTTTCCAGAAACAGCGCTTTGGTGTTCGGTCGAACGGCTGCTTTCCACTGATCAATGTCAGTACCGTCCACCAGCGTGCTCTCAACTCCGAACCGCGGCAAGAGCGTCTCACAAATGTATCGGCATGACCCGAACAGCGCCTTGGCCGCAATCACATGATCGCCCGCCTTGACCGACGCCATCAGCGCCAGATTGACAGCCGCCATGCCACTTGCGGTCCCACGTGCGGCCTCTGCCCCTTCGAGCGCCTTGATCCGGTCTTCGAACATGCTGACAGTCGGGTTGGCATAACGGGAATAGACATAGCCTGGATCCTCGCCGTTGAAGCGGGCTTCGGCAGCTTCTGCTCCGCTATAGGTGAACCCCTGTGTCAGGTAGATCGTCTCTGAGGTCTCACCGAAGGGCGACCGCATGGTGCCGCCATGCACCAATGCGGTTGCAGGACGCCAGTTCTTGTTTCCGGTCTTGGTGGTCTCAGTCATGTCTTCCAATGCTCCAAACGCAAAAAACCCCAGCCTCAAGACCGGGGTTTGCACCTCCGGCCTTTTTAGCGACTTGTTTAACGTGGCTGCAAGCCGGCCGGCCCAAATCACCACGAAGAGCTTGTCTGTTAAGGGAAAACGTTTCGAAGGTCAATCTCCATCGGCGAAAAGCCTGCCATCCACCACAAAGCCTGTTGGCGCGAGCCGCCCTATCCGTTAAGGACGATAGGCAAGGAATTTGCGGGAAATCCAAATGAACGTCACGGCGGGTCAGGTCTTGAACGGTAGCGCAGCACTTTCAGCCAGCGGCATTTTGCCCGAACGCATCATTCAGGAGATGTTCGCAGCCGGTGAAATATCGTCTGCCAACCCTCCGGTCACCGGCCAGGTCCAGCCTGCCAGCCTCGACCTGAGGCTTGGGAGCGAGGCCTACAGGGTGCGCGCGAGCTTTCTGCCCGGTCCGGCAATCCGGGTTGCCGACCGGCTGGAGCAGCTGAAGCTTCATACAATCGACCTTTCAGAAGGCGCGGTTCTTGAAACCGGGTGCGTCTATATTGTGCCCTTGCAGGAAAGCCTTGCCCTTGCAGCAGACATTTCGGCAACTGCCAATCCGAAAAGTTCCACGGGTCGTCTCGACGTCTTCACCCGTGTCATCACCGACAACGGCCTAGCCTTCGACACCATCCCTGCCGGCTACCAAGGCCCGCTCTACGCCGAGATATCACCGCTCACTTTCCCGATCCTGGTCCGCTCAGGCTCTCGGCTAAGCCAGATCCGTTTCCGACGCGGCCAATCGCTGATTGCCGACGACATTCTGGAAGAGGTGCACAAATCCCACACGCTCATGAGTGGGGGGAACGAGCGGATCGGCAACGGCGTTCAACTTTCAATCGATCTTGAAGGCAATGGTCCCGGCAGCCTGATCGGATACCGTGCCAAGCATCATTCCGGCCTGATTGACGTCGATGTTGTCGGCGCTCAGGACCCACTCGACTTCTGGGAACCGATCCACCGCCGCCAGCGCGGAGAGCTGATCCTTGATCCGAATGCGTTTTATATTCTGGTGAGCCAGGAGGCCGTGCATGTGCCACCTGATTATGCTGCGGAGATGGTGCCTTTCGACCCGTTGGTCGGCGAATTCCGCGTCCACTATGCAGGGTTTTTCGATCCCGGTTTCGGCCATTCCGGAGCCGGCGGCGTCGGCTCACGCGCCGTTCTGGAAGTCCGGTCGCACGACGTGCCCTTCATCGTGGAACACGGCCAGACAATTGGCCGCCTTGTCTATGAGCACATGGCAGAACGCCCGGCCACGCTCTATGGCGAAGGCATCGGCTCCAACTATCAGGGCCAGGCGCTCAAACTTTCCAAACACTTCAGGTCGCCCGCATAGACCGGCATGGCATTCAAGACCGTCACTCGCGAGTTCGAGGGTTTTCTGGAGGATCGGAAATCCCGGTTTCTTGCGCATCTGGTCCCATTTGAAGCGTTTGACCAACGACTGGACGACCTTCGCAAAGAACATCGCAAGGCCAATCATGTAGTCACGGCTCACAGACGGCTTCTGGAAGATGACAGGGTCGAAGAAAGCGGCAAGGACGACGGTGAACCCGCCGGCACGTCAGGCATGCCGACCTTGCGCATTCTGCAAGGGGCGGAACTCATCAACTGCGCGGTGCTGATCGTGCGTTATTTCGGTGGCACCAAACTCGGCGGCGGTGGCCTTGCGAGGGCCTATTCCGGCGCAGCTCAGGACGCCATCAACAACGCTGAACTCGTGCCATTCAGAAAATTGGCCCAAAAGGAGTTCAGCGCGGATTTCGCCTCCAGTTCAAACCTGGAAAAGCGCGTCGAAGCACTTGGACTAAGCGTAGTTGCGCGCCACTACACGGAAGACGGTGTGCGCCTTCTCGTTGAAGGTCCGCAGGAGACGCTCGAGATCCTTTAAGATTTGGTCCTGTCGACCTCGGCCCTGAGCGCTTTCAGTTCGGTCCGCAGCGCTTTCACCTCTTCCAGGATCAGGCCGGTATCGTCATGGATCGCCTGCCGGTTCGCATCGGCCTCGGCATCATGTTCTTCCTGCATGGCCGATACGATAATACCGATGAAGAGGTTGAGCACCGTGAATGCCGTGCACAAGATAAAGGGCACGAAGAACAGCCAGGAATAAGGATAAGCCTCCATCACCGGACGCACGATGCCCATGGACCAGCTCTCCAGCGTCATGATCTGGAAGAGCGTATAAAGCGACGCTCCGAGGTCGCCGAACCATTCGGGGAAAGTTTGCCCGAAGAGCTTGGTCGCCATAACAGCAAAAACGTAGAAAACCAGCGCCATGAGAACAACAATCGACCCCATGCCTGGAAGTGCTGCAATCAGGCCTCCGATCACGCGTCTGAGCGAGGGAACGACCGAAATCAGTCGCAGGACACGCAAGATGCGCAACGAACGCAACACCGAGAGATTTCCACTGGCTGGTACAAGCGAAATCGCCACGATCACAAAGTCAAAAATACTCCAGGGATCCTTGAAGAATTTCAGGCCATGCGCATAAAGGCGCAAGATCAGCTCGACCACGAAAATCCCGAGGATCACCTTGTCGACAAACACAAGCGGTCCGCCAATCTGATCCATCACCGTCTTGCTGGTTTCCAAGCCCAGCGTGATGGCGTTCAGGACAATAATCCCGATGATACAGAATTCCCAATTGCGCGAGGTGACGAGCGCCTTGACCTTGTTTCGCATATATCCGACCTGGAGTGTGCCATCATCATTGGCGCATTTTGCGCCCGCGCGAACATGGCGATTTCTTTGCCGCAGTGCAAGATCAACAGACCGTCGATATCCAACTTCTTGAGTTGACAGACCCGCCCGCTCGGCGCAGAAAGCTGCCGAAGCCCCCGCGGGTGTAGCTCAATGGTAGAGCAGAAGCTTCCCAAGCTTAAGACGAGGGTTCGATTCCCTTCACCCGCTCCAGCAGTTCAACCGCCTCAGTATCCTCTGCGCATCGGTGTCACCGCAATTGGGTGGCACATCGGTCAGCTCTCTCCCAACTAACTTTGAGACTTCTGATCGGCTTAAGCCGAGGTCACGCAGCAGATGATCCGGCATTCGGGCCAGATTTTGCGCGTCTCTGCGGCACTTCGATTGGCGCTGAAGCCTCCCAACAAAGGTCTGCAACAGATCCGGGAATGACGCTTTGGCGGTTTGGAATAGGCTTAGGTTTGCCGTTTGATCGCTCATCTCGAGTGCTCCTTCGTCTTGACTGTAGCGAAGGCTAAAGGACACTCCTGCGCAGAGTGCGCAATTTTCTCACACCCTCAGGAAATTTTCGCATAAACGAGGAATTCATGATATTTTCTCGCAAGAAAACTTTGAATGGAACTAAACTTATGGAACCGCTTGATGACTTCGATCACCGCTTGCTGCGTCTGTTGAGTCTCGATGCGCGCCAGACCGGCAAGGAGCTTTCCGAAAAAGTCGGCCTGTCGCCGGCCGCTTGCCTGCGCCGGGTCCAGCGACTCCGGGAGATAGGCGCTATCCAAAAGGAAATTGCCGTCCTGGCACCCGAAGTGACCGGATCCACCGTCACCCTGCTCGCCATGCTGGAAATGGTACGGGGCCAGCCGGAGCGAAATGCCAGAGCCCGCGAGAAATTGTTGACATTGCCGGAAGTGAAAAAGCTTTACCATGTCACCGGCAAGGCCGACTTGGTGCTGACCATCGAATGCGCCTCCATGGAAGCCTATGCCGCATTCACCGAGAGGCACTTCTATGCAGAGGAGATCAAGGGCTTCGACACGATCGTGGTGCTGAGATCATATGATCCAATGGCGGGAGACTGACACCCGTTTCGCGCTCATGGCCAGCAAGTGCGCTGTGTCTTGAGCATTGTCTTTCACACACAAAAGGCTTCATGTGCCTGGTAGACTGCGCGGGATGGATGGCGAATGCCCCCTTAATGGACTGGCGATTGCCTTGCCTAGTCGCCCAAAGGCTGAGGAGCAGTACGCCCGTGATACGCCGTTAGCGAAGAGCGGATCCGGCGCAGGTTCTCCGTTGTTTCCTCTCTGGTTTCATAAGCGACCGACATGGCGATCGCATCCAAAACTGCGAGGTATGCATAGCGGCTTGCAGTCGGCTTGAAGATATGTGGATCTTCCGGCAGATCGACAACGATCGGAATGGAGACAACACTCGCAAGCCGGCTTCCGGGCTTTGAGATGCAAATAGTATTTGCACCATAAGCTCCGGCAACCTTTGCAGCTGCAACAATCGCATCGGTTTCACCGCTTGCCGAAAACAGGAGCAGCGTGTCCTCACGCCCCAGCGTTGCGGCCCGCATTTGCAGGATGTAACTGTCGTTGACGGCCATTGACGTGATGCCAAGCCTGAAAAACCGGTTGGCCCCCTCCTGCGCAAGCACGGATGACCCTCCGCCCATACCAGCGACAAGAAGCTGCTTGCTGCCTACAATTGCCCTCTTGGCGAGTTCCAGTTGCGCTGGATCGAGCTGTTTACGCATGGCGTTGGTCGTCGCATAGATTGCCGCCAGTACATGGTCGATAGAATTTTCCATGCTGGCCGGCTCTTCACCCACGTCCGGCCGAATATACTGAAGGCTAACGGCCAGGTTCTGCGCCAAACGCAATTTGAATTCCTTGAAACCATCGCACCCAAGAGATCTGCAGAACCGGATCACGGTGGGGGTGGAAACATCGGCAGCCCCCGCAAGCTCAGCGATGGTCATCGTGCTGATGCTGTCGATATTGGCTTTGACGTAATCTGCAACGCGTTGTTCGCGGGAGGCGAGTTGGCCGTCTATGCGGTTCAAAGCGGAAATCAGATCTGCAACGGCAGCCTGTCCACGTTTGGGAAGTTCAGTTTCCGCGCTTTCGCTATCCGACATTTCCTGCTCCCACGCCATCATTTCAATTTGTAATTTAAGTACATTTCTTTTTGAAATCCAGACTCAAGATACAGAATTAAGTGCAAATTTGATATCATTTTTGTACTTTAGTTAGAAATTTTGCTTGATTTTGTAATTTTCTCTCCACACTATGTACTTCAGTTACGTATCTGGGAGGGTGGAATGCAAACGTGGGCACGTCTCGCTAGCGCACGGATCAACACGATCACCGAAGCCGTGGTTGCCTTATTGATGCTGTTGCTGGTGCTGGATGTCTGGCTGGGCGTTGTCGACCGATATTACTTTCATTGGCAACTCCCCTGGCCCGAGGTCATGGCACGCTATCTGATGATCTGGGCGGCGATGCTGGCGATTTCCTGCGGTATTGCCCGCCGCGAACATATTGGTCTCACAGCCTTTTTAAACTTGTGGCCCAAGCCGTTCCAGCGGTCCGTGCTTGTCGTCATGGATCTGCTCGCGCTGAGCCTCTTTGTCTATGTTCTGTGGTTTGGCCTCAGCTTCGCCCACAGCGGCGGAAGTCGGCAGGCAATGATTTTCGGGCTCAGTCTCGAGCCTTTTTATGCAGCCATACCGGTATCTGCCGCACTTTGCAGCGTTCAGCTTGCTCTCGTTCTCGTTCGGGATCTCGGCACTCACCTGGAGTTCCCGACTGAAGAGGAAGCCGTGTGATGTGGGCGGGCCTTGCATTTGTTCTACTGATCCTGTTCGGCATGCCGATCGGTTTTGCCATCGGTCTTGCCGGTGTCGTCGGCCTGATCGACATGGGGGGCACACAGTTCCTGTCCATCGGACCGAGCAAGATCTTCAACGGTTTGAATATCTTTCCCTTTCTCGCCATGCCGTTTTTCATCCTGGCCGGTGAAATCATGAACGGCATCGGAATCACCAACAGGCTCGTCAAATTGGCACAGGTTCTGGTCGGCCGGTTCCGAGGCGGTCTGGCGCACACCAACATGCTGGCCTCTGTTTTCTTTGCCGGATTGACCGGTTCTGCAACTGCAGATGCAGCCGCCTTTGGACGAACGCTCGTGCCGGCAATGGTCAAGGAAGGCTACAAGCGCGACTATGCCTGTGCCGTGACCGCAGCCGGATCCATCATCGGTCCGACAATCCCTCCTTCCGGGCTCATGGTTGTCTATGGCTCGCTCATGGGCGTTTCGATTGCGGGTCTGTTTGCAGCCGGAATTCTGCCCGGTCTTGTCATCTGCCTGGTCTGCATGACGGTCATCGTGATTGGCGGAAACCGGGAAAACCTGCCCAAGGCGGCGCGGGGTGCGACCTTGAAGGAAGTCTGGTCGACATTTGTCAGCTCACTTACGGCGCTGGCCATGCCGATTATCATTCTGGGCGGCATACTCGGTGGTGTTGTCACACCAACGGAAGCCGCATCCATCGCGGTCGCCTATGCTGTCTTCATCGGTGTTTTCGTCTATCGCACACTCAAGCTTAAAGCCTTCTACCAGATGCTGGTGCGTACTGCCCGGATCACCGGTGTCATTTTCGTTATCATCGCCTTTGCGGGAATTCTCGGCTGGTGGATGAGCTTTGAGCGCATTCCGCAACTGATAGCAGAGAATGTTCTAAGCCTTTCCGACAACCGCTACGCAGTTATTGCAATCATCATCGGGCTTTTGCTGCTGGTTGGCATGGTGATGGACATCACCGCGATCCTGATCATCCTTGCGCCTGTCCTCGTGCCACTGACCGAGCAGGTCGGCCTGGAGCCCATTCACGCCGGGATTATCTTCGTCCTTGCGCTGAACATATCGCTGATGACACCGCCTGTCGGCGCTTGTCTTTTCGTCCTGTCCTCTGTGACGGGGGAAAAGCTCGAACGCATATCGATCAAGCTGATGCCCTTCCTGATCGCCGAAATCAGCATCCTTTTCATCTTCGCATTCTGGGAAGACGCAGCATTGCTGCTGCCACGCTTCCTTGGATTTGCCAACTGACCTCATAAGAAACCAGAGAGGACTGAAAACATGAGACTACTTACAACAGGACTGGCCCTTGCCATTTCCATGACGGCAAGCACAGCGCTCGGTGCCGGAGGCACCATCAAGTTCGGCCACGACAACAAGACTGATCCATTTGAAAATCCGGCACATGCTTGCACCGCAGTGTTTTCAAATCTGGTCCAGGCAGGAACCAATGGCAGTGTGAACGTCGAGGTCTTCGGCTCGAACCAGCTCGGTTCGGCTGCAGAACACGTTCAACAGGTTCGGGACGGTCTCATCCAGGCAACTCTCACATCGACCGGGGCACTCGCCAGTTACTATCCGCGTATTGATGTTCTGAACCTCCCGTTTGCGTTTGCAGGCAACGAAGCGACCTACAAGGTGTTTGATGGCGATTTCGGCAAAGCACTAGCTGCCGACATCGAAGCGTCGTTGGGCGATGTGGTTGTCCTCGGCTTCCCGGACACCGGCGGCTTTTTCGCGGTGACAAATTCGCAAAAACCAATTGCGAACCTTGAAGACTTTGAGGGCATCCGTATCCGGACAATGACCCTGCCTTCGCACCAGACGATCATTCAAGCGCTTGGTGCAGAAGCCTATCCACTCTCTTGGGGTGAGGTTTACTCCGGTCTGCAAACCGGTGTGATCGACGGTCAGATGAACCCGGTTCCGATCATCTCCTTTGCCAACTTTTCCGAGGTACAGAAGTATCTGACGCTCACAAACCACCTGTTTTCACCATACACATTCATGATCAACAGGGCCTTTTATGAAGGTCTCAGCGATGAAGAGCGTGCAACGCTTCATGCAGCGGCGGAAAACTGTGTCACCGCAAGCCGAGGCCTGTCGCGCATTATCGAGTCTTCCGAACGCGGTCTCGCCGGACTTATGGATGCCATGGAAGTCACCGCACTGGACGATGCTCAGCGTGAAGCCATGGCCGCAGCGACGCAACCGGCATTTGAAGGCCACGTGAATGAAAACCTCGATGAAAAGGCGGTTGAGCTCCTGACTCTGTTCAAGGCGGAAGTTGCCAAGGCAAACGCTGAAACCTACCTCGACTAATGAAAACGGCCGGTGGGAGATAAAGCCCCCACCGGCCATCCTTTTTGCAACAACAACAAGAAACGCCTCTCATTGGACAGGACACTTCAATGCGCGTCTTCTGTGCTTCCATCGCGACTGAAACCAATACTTTTTCTCCGCTCCGAACGGATCTCGCCGACTTTAAAGAAAGCTTTTATGCCCCGCCTGGGAAACATCCCGAGACCCCAACCCTGTGCAGCGGGGTCTTTCCAGCGCTTCGCAAACGCGCACGTGCCGGTGAAATCACGCTGATCGAAGGCACAGCGACCTGGGCGGAACCCGGCGGGCTGGTCAACACGTCAACCTGGACACATCTGCGCGATGAAATTCTGGGGCAACTTCACGCCGCCCTGCCGCTTGATGCCATCGTTCTCGGACTTCATGGCGCAATGATCGCCGATAGTTGTGTCGACTGCGAAGGCGACCTGATCGCTGCGGCTCGCCAGATTGCCGGACCTGCCGCCAAAATTGGCGTGACGTTTGATCCACACAGTCACCTCAGTGACAAACGCATCCAGAACACCGATATCATTACGGTTTTCAAGGAGTTCCCGCATACGGATTTTGCTGAAACAGGCGAAGCATGTGTGGAGCTCACACTGCGGGCCGCACGCGGCGAAATTGAACCGGTCCTGTCTGTGTTCGATGTGCGCATGATCGAAATACTGCCGACAAGCCGTGCTCCCATGCGCGGCTTCATTGACAAGATGGTCCGTCATGAACAGTCCGGAGCAGCTCTGTCGTTGTCCGTGATCCATGGTTTCATGGCAGGAGACTCTCCCGATCTCGGTGCCAAGATCCTTGTGACCACAAACAACGAGAAACAAGCAGGAGACCAGCTCGCAGAAAAACTCGGATTGGAACTGTTTTCCTTTCGTGGAACGACGCGGCCGGAATTTCTGTCGCCCAGTGCTGCCCTGGCAAAGGCAACAGCACATCCACAAGGACCCGTTGTCATTGCCGATGTCTGGGACAATCCCGGCGGCGGTGTTGCAGGTGATTCAACCATATTGCTGCGCCGGGCACTCGATCTGGGACTGACGGACATTGCGTTCGGTACGATCTGGGACCCTATGGCTGTCCGTCTGTGTCATGCAGCAGGAGAAGGCGCGTGCCTTGACCTCAGGTTCGGCGGGAAAACCGCCTCGGATGCCGGCGACCCGGTCGATGGCAACGTCAGTGTGCTCAAGACACAGCGCAACGCTGTGCAAAGCTTTGGTCAGTCCGTTGTACCCCTTGGAGACTGCGCGGTGATCGATATCAATGGCATTGTTGTGGTTTTGAATTCGAACCGGGCACAGACTTTTTCGCCGGATCTCTTTACCAATCTCGGCATCGACGTCACCGCTCAAAAAACGCTCGTTGTGAAATCCACGAACCATTTTCACAGCGCTTTCGAAACCATTGCTACGGATATTTTATATTGTGCCGTCGATGGCCCCTATCCGAGTGACCCCAGGAACAATGCCTACACAAGACTGGAACGGCCGATCTGGCCGATTGTCGAAAATCCTCATGAGACGGAAGCTGCTTGAGGGATCATAGTCGACTGGACTTAATGTCCGGCCATGAAATGACATTGCGTGCTGACAAGCTGACCCTGAACACGATACTCTGCGCCCACAATTGATTTGGCAGCAAGGCAGCCACTGCGCTGTATCAAGCGAGGCATCGGGAATTCCGCGTGAGGATAGGACAACAAACTTCCATTGGTTTTCTGGGTGCATGCCTGTGCCTTCTTGCGATCATGGTCCAATCCGCAAGTGCTCAGGACGAGGCAATCCGGGTGCCGAATTTCTGGGATCCGAAAGCGGTGCATGATCGTCCCGGTTCGATCCCGGACAAGATCCAGTTTCTTGCAACGGATGGATATCCACCTTTCGTCTTTCGCGACCCGCAAGGTCGCCTGACAGGTTTCAACGTCGATTTGGCACGCGCGCTCTGCCAGGAGCTGGGCAGTTCCTGCGCACTGCGTATCAAGGACTTCGACGTCCTTTTGCCCGCTTTGGATGAGGATGAAGGCGATGCCATCATTTCCGGCCTGTCGCGCAATCTGGCGAGCACACGGCGCCTGAATTTCACCGAAGACTATATGAAACTGCCCGCCCGGTTCATCGTTGCTGCCAACAAGGTGGCGACATTTGACGAGCAGAAGCTGAACGGCGTTAAAATCAGCGTCGAGGCAGGCACACGCTATGAAGCCTTTGCCAACAGGTTCTGGCCGATAGCCGAGATTGTCAGCCTGGAGACGGAAACAGCCGCACGGGATGCAGTCATATCTGGCGCAGCAGATGCACATTTCGGCGATGGGCTCAGCCTTTCATTCTGGTTACCGAGCCAGGCCGCCGATGGTTGCTGCGCCTTTGCAGGCGGTCCCTGGTTGGAGCCAGGCTATTTCGATGAAGGATTGGCAATCGCCACTCGCTCGGACGACCCGGAGCGCGCTGCCGCGCTGACTTATGCGCTCCGTCAGCTGCATCAAAAAGGTATCTTCCGTGAGCTTTACCTGCGGTACTTCCCGCAGAGTTTTTACTGACGGTCCGCCTTTTCTTCCGATGCGCTTTTCGTCTCCGGCTTGGCATCGCCATTTGCCAGAAAAGGAATTGCGAGACTGAAGGGAAAGGAGTGCGCGCGTGGTGTCAGCGCAGGACCCAGGCCAATTTCCATGCCGTCGTGGCCTTTTTCCGGTTCTTCAACATAAGTGCCGAAGAGCCTGTCCCAGATGGATAGGTAGAAGCCGTAGTTGGAATCGGTTTCCCGGCGCAGAACCGAATGATGGATGCGGTGCATGTCCGGTGTGACGATGACAAAGCGCAGGATATTGTCCAGTCTTGAGGGGATGCGAAAATTGGCATGACTGAAGACAGCTGAAGCATTCAGCACGATCTCGAAGACCAACACGGCTTCCCAAGGTCCGCCAAGAGCGACGATCACCAGGCCTTTCCAGACAAAGGACAAAAGGATCTCAATCGGGTGAAAACGCAGTGCCGTGGTAGCATCGACTTCGCTGTCAGCGTGGTGCATCCGGTGGATTCGCCAAAAAATCGGCACCTTGTGCGAAACGACGTGCTGGCCCCAAACGGCAAAATCAAGCACAAGAAATGTCAACAGGCCGGCAACCAGACCGCCCCAACCCAAGAGGCTAAAAAGTCCCCAACCCTGTTCCTGCGCCAGAAGAGCAAGCCCCACGCCGCCAATCGGGAATATGAGGCGCACCAGCAGGGCATCCAGAAATATGATGCCCCAGTTGGTTGGCCAGCGCTTCAGCCTGCTGCTTTTCAGCTGCCGCCGCGGCAACCCCGCCTCGAGCAGAGCCATAAGCAGGAAAATGCCGGCAAAACAGGCCATACGAACCTGATTGATATCCAGCTGTTCAAACATTGCGCCTCGTCGTTGCGGAATGGATCATGCGCCTTGCAAAGGCATCCCAGGCTCTATACGCCAGATACTACCGCCTTTTACATCAAATACCCCTGCGACAGATCACATCATCATGAGCGCCTTCCTCTGGACCCGCCCCGACACGCCTGCCCACACCAGCCTGTTGCTTGCTCACGGCGCCGGGGCACCGATGGATTCAACCTTCATGGAAAAGCTCGCCACAGCGCTGGTTCCCCAAGGCGTGGCTGTTGCCCGGTTCGAATTTTCCTACATGGCCGGACGGCGGACCGGCGGTTCAAAACGTCCGCCACCTCGCGCGGACAAACTGATCAGTGAATTCCAGACTGCGCTGCAGACGATCTTGACGGAAACCGAAGGCCCTTTGCTGATTGGAGGCAAATCCATGGGCGGACGGGTCGCTGCGATGCTCGGCGGCGGCGGGTCTCTGCCCGGTCGGGTGAAAGGGATCTGCTGTTACGGATACCCGTTCCATCCGACGGGAAAACCGGACGCAGACTGGCGAATGGCACCAATCGAAGACGCAAAACGACCGGTTCTGATCCTACAGGGAGAGCGGGACCCCTTTGGCAATAGAGCCGAACTGGACGAGATCAAGCTACCGGATCATGTGTTCATCTCCTATCTGGAGGACGGAAACCACGATTTCGGCCCACGCGGCAGATCCCCGGCAACGCTTGATGGGAACATCGCAGCAGCGGCCAAGGCAACGGCAGACTTCGCCCATCGCCTTTGATCACTCAGCAGGAGTGATCCCGCGCCCACCCGAAGTCGGGGCCGGTAATTGTGCACGGCCACGACGCATCAGAACCAACCCGGCAAGGTCATCTCCGATCTTGATCAGCGCAGGCACGAGAACCAACACAAGCGCGGTTGCCGTTGCCAGCCCGAACACAATGGTAATTGCCATAGGCAGCAGGAACTGGGCCTGAAGACTGGTTTCGAACATCAGTGGCAGCAGACCACCGATGGTGGTCATGGATGTCAGAAGAACCGCTCTCAACCGATCACAGCTTGATCCGACAGCGGCCGAATAGAGCTCCTCTCCCTGCTTCCTGCGCTCTTCGAACCGGGCGACGAGAATAATCGAGTTGTTGACCAGAATACCGGCAAGCCCCAGCAGCCCGATCATGCTCAGGATTGTGAGATTGAAGCCCATCAGATAGTGGCCAACAATCGCCCCGACGATGCCAAACGGGATGATCGACATAACCACAAGTGGTCTGGAGTAACTGGCAAAGATCGCCGCCAGAATGATGTAAATACCTGCAACTGCCATCATTATCCCGGTCAGGAGATCCGAGAAGGCATTCGACTGTTCCTCGGCACGTCCTGCAAAGGAGTATTCCAGACCGTATTTTTGTGCGAGTTCCGGCAGAAATGCCTTGTTGAGTTCGGCGATGATCTCATTGTTGGAAGTGATCGTGCTGTCGACATCCGCAACAACCGTGACAACCGTCTTGCCATCCCTCCTCAGGATTACGGAAAAGCCTTGCGCATCTGTCAGATTGACCACTTCAGTCAAGGGCACGAACTCGCCCGCTGGCGTCTTCAGCGACAGTTGACGAAGCGCCGCCGTCCCATTCTGGTCGAACACCTGTTTCACTCGGACGGCAACTTCCTCATCCCCTTCCGCAAAGCGTCTGGCAATATTTCCTTCAAACGCATTGCGGATTTGCCGCGCTGCGCTTTCGACCGTAAATCCGAGTGTGCGGCCACGGGGGGTCAGCTCAACCAGAAGCTCGGGTTTGCCATAGGGCAGATCGTCTTCTACGCCACTGGTACCCGGAAAAGCTGACAGTTCCTGCTGCAGTTCCTGAGCAGCTGCCTTCAGATCCTGAAGCGGTGCCCCGGTGAGACGGATGTCCAGATCCCGTCCCGGGGGGCCGCCCCGCCTTTCTGCGATGGCGATCCGCGAGGTGCCAGGAATGGCGGGAAGCGCCGCTCGCCAGGCACGCACGATTTCCGGTGTTCTCACAGTCCTTTCTTCCGAAAGCGTCAACTGAACCGAAATGCTTGCAATATTGTCGCCGCGATTGTTTCCGGCGGACCCGAGCGTGACATATGTTGCCTTGACCAGGGACTGATCCGTTCCCTCGGTCAGATTTGCTTCAGCGTCTTTGAGGGCCTTTTCGATGGTCAAGATACCTTCGATTGCCTGCTCTTCAGGTATGCCGGCATGGAAGAACACGGACGCTGTGAGGTTTTCAGCCTCAGGAGAGGGAAAGAAAGTGAAGCCAACACGCCCGCCACGCACCAGACCGACGGCAAGTATCAAGGCAGCAATCGCAATTGCAAATGTGACGTACCGCCAGTGCACGGCTGCAGACACCAGTGCCCTGAATGGGTAATCGCGGATCCAGTTGAACCCGCCATCAAACCCGCGCCGGAACAAGCTTGGTCTTTCTGCACCCTGATCACGCCGTTTGCCGCGCCGCAAGGCAGCCAGCAATGTTTCAATCGCGACAGCGAGAAAGAAACAGCTGGCAATCAGAATGACTTCGAAGGCGAATATCCCGACAGCATCTTTCAGAGCGCGCAATGGATCATCAATCACATCCAGGAAAGGCGGCACGGAAAGATCCGGCTGTGTTACCAAACCTGTCAGGAAGAACGCCGGTGCAGCAGCAAAAATGGCCACACGCCACCAGCTCCAACCCGGACGACTTCCGAGTGCGTGGGAGAGGTGCCCGGGCAGAATAAGAAAACACTCGATTACCGAGGCAAGGACCACCGCGACGACCACGACGGGTAAGGTCCCCATGATCTGCCCAAGCACATCACTGATCAGAAGGATCGGCAGAAAAGCGGCGATTGTTGTGGCGCTGGCGGCGAAGATCGGGGCAAGCATGGTCGACGCCCCGATGATGGCCGCGTCTTCGGGTGTGTCGCCCATGGCCTGCCGCGTTGCGGTGTGCTCGCCAACGACAATCGCGTCATCAACAATCACGCCCAACATCATGATGAGCGCGAACATGGAAATCATGTTGATGCTCTCGTTCATCAGCCACATGATCCCCAAGGTCGCCATCATCGCAACGGGTATGCCGGCGGCGACCCAGAAGGCAATCCTGGAATTCAGGAACAGAAACAGGATCCCAACAACGAGCACCAGGCCGGTCAGACCGTTTTCGACAAGAAGTGTTATTCGTCCTTTGACCGCATCTGCTCGGACATCGTATTTCAACAATTCGAGAGATTGCGGCAATTGCGGGCTGATTTCGGCCAGATAGTCGTCAACGATCTGCGCTGCCTTCAAGGTGTCAGTGTTTTCCGCCCGAAGGATCTCCAGTTCTATTGCGCGAATTCCGTTCGAAAACCCCTGGTTCTCTCCCGTGTCAAAGTCGCGGCTGACATCCGCAATGTCTTTGACCAGCGTTTTTTCGCCCGTTGCGAAGGACTTTACGTCAATTCGGCCAACGGCCTCAGGCGAGCGTTGCTCAGACAAAGCGCGGATCTGACGCTCCACAGCACCGTCAAGACTGCCCGCCGGGAGATCGATTGTGTTTCCGGAAATCTGGCTGGCGACATCGGAAATGGTCAGGTCAAGCCGGCGCAATTCCCGTTCTGGCACCTCAACGAGATATTCCGGCGATCGGTAGCCGTTCAGTTCCACCTTGTCGATCCCGCGCTCAAGAAGATCGTCCCGGATCTGCCTGGCAAACACCTTCAGCGCATCCTCGGAGAAAGGACCCCGCAACGCGATCGTCGCAACGCCATCGGTAAAGGTATTGGAGGATATGACAGGTGTTTCTGAATCTATCGGCAATGTTGTAATGTTCGAAATGGCCTGTTCGACATCGGATAGCGCCACCTGCATGTCGGCACCTTCCAAGAACTCCATTCTGATCGTCGCGCTGCTTTCGCGTCCGTAAGAAACGATTTCATCGAGACTGTCCAAAAACCGCAATTCCGGCTCGACAACTTCCAGAATATTCGACGTAACATCCTCAGCGCTTGCGCCGGGCCAAGTGACCGAAACGGTGATCATTTCAGTTTTGACTGTGGGGAAAAACTGGGTGTTGAGCTTTGCAAGCCCATATGCGCCGAAGAGCACCATGACGGCCATGATGAGATTGGCCGCATTCGGATGACGAACGACGACCTCAAGAAGACCGCGGGACTTTCCTTCAAAAACCATCAGTCGCCCTCCTACCGATTTTCGCCGGAAGCAGTGTCCGTCTGACTGACATTTTGCGGGCCAGCGGCCTCACCACCGGATGCAACGTCCTGAACGAGGAGGCCTTCTCCTGCTTCGGGGATACGTGTCACGAGCAATGTTTCGCCCGGTTCAAGATCTCCTTTTGCCAGGATGAAGCCGTCATCAATGGCAAGCGCCATCACCTCACGCCGTTCAAGCCTGTCATCCTTGACAACGTAGACGGTTCCTTCGCCATAGTAGGCTGTTTCGGGGATCCGGAAGCTGTCGGCATAAGTTTGATCAGGCACGGAAACCTCTACAAATGCACCTGGGCGAAGTGGCACATCCACGCCTTCACTCTCGATAGAGGCGATCAAATCGACACCACCTCTTGTGCTGGCAACGTCGGCACCGATACGTGTCACAACGGCCCGATAGCTGACAGGAACGTTGCCCAGATACCAGGTCACGTCCACAGGCCGCCCGACAACCGTGCCACTTTCCGCAAGCAGTCGGCCATACTGGTTGTCCGACAATGTGAACCGCACTTCGAATTCGTCGCTGCTATAGAGCGAAACAACTGCATCGTTAACGCTGACAAGCCGACCGAGTTCAGCTTCTTCCGAACGCACAATCGCGTCGAACGGCGCCCTCAGGATCGTGTTGCTCAGCTGCCTCTCTGCATTCTCCATGCGCCACTCCAGCCGTTTGATCGCAGCCTTTTGCTGAACCACCTTGGCCTCTTCCAACGCAAGAGAGTTTTCGGTCTGTTCCAGCGACTGCTGCCGCTGGGAGACAAGAAGCTTTCGCTCATCGAGAGTCCGCTCGGTCACGGCCCCTCGTCCCAATAGCTCCTGTGCCCGTTCCAGGTCACGCGCGGCAAAATCCAGTTGCTCCGTGACCCGGACAACATTTGCCTTTTCCAGCCGCACCCGACCTTCGCTTTCCACAAGAGCGGCCTGCGCTTCAGCCAGGTTGGCTTCCGCCTCGGTCACCGCGCCTTCGTAGTCGAAGCGATCAATTGCGACCAGCACTTCTCCTTGCGAAACATGCCCCCCCGCTTTCAGGTTCGGATGAACCTCGACCACCTCACCGGCAACCAGCGTCCTCAAATCAACTTCGCGTCCTGCCATTGTCTCACCGAAGACGTTGATCATCGGGGCATGGTCGCCGCGGACAGCCTCAACCGTGGTTACAGCGTAACTTTTTTCCTGGACAGGCCTCTTGGGAACATCAGGCTTGGTTGCGACAAGCGAGTTCATCCCTGTTACCGCACCGAACAGAATGGCAAATGCGAGCGCAGCCTGAAGAAGGGCTTTGAGCACAATCGCGATCCGCCCGGGCCGCTGGTCTTGCCCCCTGTCCTCAGGTGGCAGAACTTCAGAGACCTGCGTATTGGCGGAATCGGATTTAATAGACTGCAGCATATTCTGTGCACCCGGAGGTCAAGACGCTTCTAAGGCTAAGCTTTGCTTCGCCGGTTCGAAGGATAGATTTCCTTCGCGATGCAAAATTCAAGTCTCACATAAGCGCGGACCTGACGTTTGGCACGTTGAAAAGTGTAACAGAATGTTGCTGGGAGCGAGGTTCGTGCATCCGAAAGGGCAACGGGCGCACTGAGAGTTGCGCCCGTTCATGCATTCGATCAGTCGTCAAACTCGTATTTGGTGCTGCAGAACTCACAGGTGACGACGATCTTTCCATCAATTGTCATCTGTTCGATTTCTTCAGCGCTGAAGCCAGCCAGCACGCCTTCGATCTTTTCGCGCGAGCAGCGGCATTTATCCAACAAAGGCTGCGGCTCGAAGAGGCGTACGCCGCGTTCGTGGAACAATCGGAACAGCAGCATCTCGACGCTGACTTCAGGATCCGTCAGTTCGACATCCTTGACTGTTTCGACCAGCAGCTTGGCTTCGACCCAGGCGTCGTCTTCTTCAACTTCGTGAATTTCAGTGCCTTCGGGTGCATCGCCCGGATCCAGATCCGCCTGGCGCATCCGCTCAGGGGATTCAGGAAGAAATTGCACCACCACGCCACCTGCAGTCCAGGTCCGGTTGGGGCCTTCGCCCTCCTGTCTCGTGAAAAGTTCACCTACGGCCAGGCGGACTTCGGTCGGGATCTGCTCGGACCGTTCGAAATACCGCCGCGCAACTTCTTCCAGCGAAACACCGTCCAGCTCCACGAGACCCTGGTAGCGCTGCATATGCTGACCCTGATCGATTGTCATGGCCAGGTGTCCGTGGCCAAGCAAGGCTTCCGGCGTCGCCTTTCCAGCTTCCATGAGCGCCTCGACCCTTTCGGCGTCATAGGTCGCACAGGCGCGAATAGCATCCGGAGATGCAAAATCGACCACCAGCATGGAAACCGGACCCTGCGTCTGTGTTTGCAGGGTGAACCGCCCGTCGAACTTCAGCGACGTCCCCAGTAAGCATGTCAGGACGATGGCCTCGGCCAGGAGGCGAGAGACCGGTTCAGGATAGTCATGCCGTCCCAGGATGGTCTGCAGCACAGGACCGAGCGCAACGGCACGGCCCCTGACATCCAGAGTTTCAACAGCAAAGGGCCGGACAGCATCCAGCCCTGCGGGCGTGATGCCCAGTTCATCAAGATTCAATGCCACGATGGAATTGCCTTAACTTGCGCCGAAACACCAGGCCAGAATACCCTTCTGGGCATGGAGTCGGTTTTCGGCTTCGTCAAACACCACAGAGTTGGGACCATCCATCACTTCCGACGTCACTTCCTCGCCGCGGTGAGCCGGCAGGCAGTGCATGAACAAAGCGTCGCTGTTCGCTTCCGACATCAGACGGTTGTTCACTTGATAGGCGCTGAGCAGATTGTGACGCGATTCCGCATCATCATCGCCCATAGACACCCAGCAGTCGGTCACGACACAGTCGGTCCCCTTGACCGCCTCATATGGGTCTGTTGTCACGAGAATGGAACCACCCTTGGCACGGGCCGCATCGATTAGGTCTTGCGGCGGTGCCAATTCGGCTGGTGTTGCAATGCGCAGTTCAAAGTCGAGCCGCGGTGCTGCGTGAACCCACGACGCCAGAACATTGTTGTTGTCACCTGTCCAGGCAACACTCTTGCCCTTGATTGATCCGCGATGTTCTTCAAACGTCATGACATCTGCCATGATCTGGCACGGATGCGACACTTTGGTCAGACCGTTGATAACCGGAACAGTTGCGTTTTCGGCCAGTTCATTGAGTTCATGATGGTCGAGGATACGGATCATGATGGCATCCACGAAACGAGACAGGACCTTGGCCGTATCTGCAATGGTCTCTCCCCGGCCCAACTGCATTTCAGCACCGGTCAGCATCAGGGTTTCGCCGCCCAGCTCTCGCATGCCGACATCAAAGGAAATGCGCGTGCGTGTCGAAGGTTGTTCGAAGATCATGGCCAGCACCTTGCCCGCAAGCGGGCCTTCGCCACGACGTACGCCATTGCGGCTGGACTTGATCTTGCGACCGGTGTCGAGAATGGCGCGCAACTCGTCGCCGTCAAATTGGGTCAGATCCAGAAAATTCCGGTAGCTTCCGTTCGCGGTCATTCTGCCGCTCCTTCCACCAGTTTCGCTTCAATCGCCTGCGCAGCCTCTTCAAGGCGCTCTACGGCAACTGAGATTTCCTCTTCGCTAATTGTGAGCGGCGGCATGATGCGCACGACGTTGTCGCCCGCGGGCACTGCCAGCAAGCCAGCATCACGCGCGGCACCCACATATTCACCGACAGGCACAACACACCGTATGCCCAACATCAGACCGTTGCCTCGCACCTGGTCCAGCACTTTGGGATGACTGTCCACGAGGCCTGCAAGCTTTTGCTTGAGATGGAGCCCCTTCTGTTGAACGTCCTCCAGAAAGCCGTCACCAAGCACGACATCCAGCACAGCATTGCCGACCGACATCGCAAGAGGGTTGCCACCGAAAGTCGTTCCGTGCGTTCCAGGTGCCAGCGCTTCTGCGCAGTCCGCGGTTGCGAGACAGGCCCCCATCGGAAACCCGCCGCCAATGCCTTTGGCAACGGCCATGATGTCCGGCTCAATGCCGCTCCACTCATGCGCAAAAAACTTGCCCGTGCGGCCGACGCCGGTCTGGATTTCGTCCAGGATCACCAAGATACCGTGGTCATCACACAGCTGACGCACAGTGCGCAGGAAGTCCGTCGGGATTTCCCGAATACCGCCTTCACCCTGGACGGGTTCAAGCGCGATCGCTGCCGTCTGAGGTCCAAGGACAGCCTTGAGCGCATCCAGATCGTTCGCAGGCACCTGATCGAAACCCGGTGCCTTCGGGCCAAATCCTTCCAGATACTTGGCCTGGCCACCCGCAGCGATGGTCCCAAGGGTCCGACCATGGAACGCGCCCTCGAAGGTTACGATGTGAAAGCGCTCCGGCTGACCTTTGTCGAAGTGGTACCTGCGCGCGCACTTGATGGCAGCTTCCATCGCTTCGGCGCCGGAATTCACAAAAAGCACCTTGTCGGCAAAGGAAGCATCGCAAAGGCGCTGCGCAAGGCGCTCACCTTCGGGTATCTGATGCAAGTTGGATACGTGCCAGAGTTTGGCAGCCTGCTCTTGCAACGCGGATACGAGGTGCGGATGGCTATGCCCTACGGAATTGACGGCAATACCGGAACCGCAATCGAGGAATCGTCGGCCGTCTTTCGCGACAAGCCAGACACCTTCCCCATGATCAAACGACAGGTTCGATCTTGCGTAGTTACCGAATAATGCAGTCTCGGACATAACCTCTTTTGTCTCCTTAGAACGCCTGCACGAAAGCAACGCTCGCGCCCGACATGGGCAACGATGTCAAAGTTACTGTGTCAGGCCAAAATGCAACATGCCGCCCCAAGAGGCGGCACGCTGCGGCTTTCTTATACACCCGTGGCCCCAAGGCCTGTCAATGGAAATGGCGCGTTTCCGCTAGCTGCAGCCTCCGAGCCCAGATTCAGCAAAAGTCTCAAGGGCCTCGCCATACTTGGGGAAAAGTCGCTTCATCCCCAACTGGTTTCCGGCGAATGGTTGCCTGACAAATTAACGTTATTGTAACCTCTTGATATTCAAACACGAGATCTCGTGGGGCTAATCATTATTAGGCACTAGATATGCCATAGTGGGCGTGCCTGCGCATGCCTAGCACGAGGTTAATGGCCGGCAAAACGGTCAAATGAAAAGGTGCGGCAATGAGTTGGACAG
Organism: Labrenzia sp. THAF82; assembly: GCF_009363435.1. Classification (GTDB taxonomy): domain Bacteria; phylum Pseudomonadota; class Alphaproteobacteria; order Rhizobiales; family Stappiaceae; genus Roseibium; species Roseibium porphyridii. The sequence continues at coordinate 5,021,602 of NZ_CP045354.1, forward strand.
ACGAACGGGTTGAGCTTCTCAAAAAGCTTTGGAGCGATGGCTTGAGTGCAAGCCAGATTGCGGGTGAGCTGGGTGGCGTAACCCGGAACGCCGTTATCGGCAAAGTACATCGGCTTGGACTGTCAGGTCGCGCAAAGTCCTCATCGTCCAGCAGCAAGCCTCGCCGTCCACGCACCAACGCGCCAGCAACCGGGACTTCCGCACCAAAGAAACCAACGCCGCAGCCGCAGACCATCGGTGCAACAGCCCTGAAGGCGGACATCGCACCGACACCTATCGTCGAGGCAGAGCCAGACCTTGAGCCAATCGCCGAGCTGGTACCAATTTCAGAGCGCGCGTCGATCCTGACCCTGACCGAACGGACATGCAAATGGCCGATTGGCGATCCTGCGACTGACGATTTTTACTTTTGCGGACGTCAGTCCGACGCCGGTGTTCCCTATTGCGCGCACCACTGCAAGATCGCTTATCAGCCGGTTGCAGATCGTCGCCGCGATCGCAAAGTGATCGCCCGCGCGGGATAGCGATCAAACAGCATCGAAAACGAAAAGCCCGCCAGATTGGCGGGCTTTTTGTTGTGATTTTGCGCTTGATGGTCGTCACTTCGTCACGCAACCACCGAAAACTGATCGTTGAACGCATATCCGGCACCACGGACGGTTCGGATGGGGTCCCTGGCTTTGCCCCTGTTCAGCGCCTTGCGAAGGCGACCGACGTGAACATCGACGGTACGTTCGTCGACATAGACGTCATGCCCCCAAACACCATCAAGCAATTGCTCACGTGAGAAGACCCGTCCGGGTGATGTCATTAGAAATTCCAGCAGCCGGAATTCAGTGGGTCCAAGATGGACTTCTTTTGCATTCCTGCGAACTCTGTGTGTTTCACGATCCAGCTCGATATCTCCGGACCGCAGCATTGTGGACACCACTTCAGGACTTGCCCGGCGCAGGATTGCGCGAACCCGCGCCATCAATTCAGGTACAGAAAACGGCTTCACGACGTAGTCGTCCGCGCCTGTCGACAGTCCTCTGATGCGCTCGGCCTCTTCACCGCGTGCCGTCAGCATGATGACGGGCAGTCGCTCGGTGTCTTCCCTGGCCCTCAGGCGACGGCAAAGCTCGATCCCAGACAGACCCGGAAGCATCCAATCAAGCAGCAAAAGGTCCGGTACGCTTTCCCGCAGCCGGATTTCAGCCTCGTCGCCACGAATACACGATTCAACTGTGTATCCTTCCGCTTCCAGATTGTATCTCAACAGAAGACTAAGCGGTTCTTCGTCTTCAACGATGAGTACCTTCGGCATACATCTCGCTCCATATCATGCAGCAGGCACAGGCGCGCCGGCCGGATCGTTCGTTCGCAATTTCGCTCGGCAGTTAGGAAACGCTGGTGGTCTCGTCCAGCTTGGTCCGTTCCTCCGGAAGCCGCTCACCGGTCACCATGTAAAAGACGTTTTCCGCAATGTTGGTCGCGTGATCACCGATGCGCTCAATGTTCTTTGCGCAGAACAGGAGATGGACACACTGCGTGATGACCCTTGGATCTTCCATCATGTAGGTCAGAAGCTCGCGGAACAGCGACGTGTAGATCGCGTCCACTTCCGCATCGGCTTCCTGCACGCGTTTCGCTGCTTCCGGATCCTTGCGCGTATAAGCGTCCAGGACCTGCTTCAGCTGGCTCAGCGCAAGCTCGGTCATGTGCTCGACACCAATCGCAAGTTTTTTAGACCCAAGGCTGTTGTCGATCGCAATAGCGCGTTTGGCAACGTTCTTGGCCAGGTCTCCAACACGTTCCAGATCATTGGCGATACGTGTGGCAGCCGTAATTTCCCGCAGATCCTGCCCCATGGGCTGACGGCGCGCGATCATTTCGATCAGCTTTGCTTCCACTTCTTGATGCAACGTATCAAGCCGTTCATCCTGGGCGATGGTGGTTTTGGCCAGATCCAGGTCCCGTGACACCAGTGCAGAAACGGCATCGGCAAAAGCCTTTTCAGCCAAACCGCCCATTTCGGCGACCTTGCCGGCCATTTCCGTTAGTTCTTCGTCATAGGCAGAGACTGTATGCTCAGACATACTTTGTCCTCTTTAGTAATCTCGAAAGAATTTCTTAGCCAAAGCGGCCAGTGATGTAATCTTGAGTACGCTTGTCTTTCGGGTTTGTGAAGATGTCCTGTGTCGGACCCTCTTCAACCAGAATGCCAAGGTGGAAGAATGCCGTACGCTGGGACACACGCGCTGCCTGCTGCATGGAGTGCGTCACAATCACGATCGTATAGTTCTCGCGCAATTCGTCGATCAGCTCTTCCACCTTCGCGGTCGCAATCGGATCCAAAGCCGAACACGGCTCGTCCATGAGGATCACCTCAGGACTGACGGCAATCGCGCGGGCAATACATAGGCGCTGCTGCTGACCGCCGGACATGCCGGTTCCGGGCTCATCCAGCCGGTTCTTCACCTCTTCCCAGAGACCTGCCTTTTGCAGGCTGGAAGAGACGATGTCATCAAGCTCTGACTTGTTTTTTGCCAGACCATGAATGCGCGGACCGTAGGCGATGTTGTCATAAATCGACTTCGGAAACGGGTTCGGTTTCTGGAACACCATGCCGACCTTGGCGCGCAACTGCACCGGATCGACCTTGGGATCGTAGATGTCTTCGCCGTCAATCTTGATCGAGCCTTCGACACGGCAAATGTCGATGGTGTCATTCATGCGATTGATGGTTCGCAGAAACGTCGACTTGCCACAACCAGATGGTCCGATAAAGGCTGTCACTGAACGCGGCTGGATTTCAATATCCACGTCCTTAATGGCCTGGTTGTCGCCGTAATAGACCTGAACCTTGTTTGCAGAGATTTTGCTGTCGGTCATTTTTATCGCCTGTTCAATGTTCGGCATCTCGTTCATCGCATCAATCCTCACCAGCGGCGCTCAAACCTGCGGCGCAGGATGATCGCGAGAATGTTCATTGTGAGCAGGAAGATCAGCAGGACGATGATACCGCCCCAAGCTTTTTCGTAGAATGCGTAATCCGCCCTGGCTGCCCAGGTGTAGATCTGAGCCGGCATGGCAGAGTTCGGATCAAGGAAGCCCGACACGAAGCCGTCTGGATATCCGCGCGCAACAAAGCCGACCATCCCGATCAGAAGCAGAGGTGCAGTTTCACCCAGCGCCTGTGCCAGACCAATGATGGTTCCCGTCAGAATACCCGGCATTGCGAGTGGCAGCACATGATGGAAGATCGCCTGCATCTTCGAAGCGCCGACGCCAAGTGCCGCGTCGCGAATGCTCGGAGGCACCGCCTTCAGCGAGGCGCGTGTTGAGATAATGATCGTGGGGAGCGTCATCAGTGTCAGCACAAGGCCGCCGACCAGCGGTGCCGACTGCGGCAGATGCATGAACTGGATGAACACAGCCAGGCCCAGGATGCCGAACACAATGGAAGGAACAGCAGCCAGGTTCGATATGTTCACCTCGATCAGATCGGTGAACTTGTTCTGCGGTGCGAATTCTTCAAGATAAATGGAGGCTGCCACACCAATGGGGAGCGACAGAAACAGAACCACCAGCATCATGAAGAAGGAGCCGATCACCGATGCTCCAATGCCCGCCCCACCCGGATTGTCGACGCCTGAATCCGTTCCGGTGATAAAGCTCCAGTTGAAGACAGACCTGATGATATTGGCCTCGACCAGGATATCGACGAGGTCCAGATCTGCTTTCTGCAAGAAGCGGCTGTCGGTCATGTTCTCGCGGGTCACACGTCCGTTGAGATAACCGTCAACGCGTGAGGAAGCTGCCAGTTCAAACGAAACGGGCTGTCCAAGCTGGCTCTCATCCGCCTTGAAGAACGACCTGATGTCGCCGCCGGGTTTGCCGACAATTCGCTCAATAGTGCTGGCGTCGAAGGGAACGTCGAGACCCTTTTCCTCAAGCTGACTTTGCAGAGCTTCGATAAAGATCTGCGCATAGGCCTTGGTCTTGAAGAGCTGGCCCTCCGCTTCGTCATACTGCTCTTGTGTCAGCGTGAACTCCACCTCGACAACCGTCTTGGTGAAAGCGGGAATGCCCTCGGAAATGATGGCGATGGCCAGGACAACGAGGAAAAACAGGCCTATTCCAATCGCTCCAATGCCGTAGGCTTGAAAGCGCTTCTCCGCCGCGTTCCGTTTACGGGTCAGTTCATCGATCGCATAAAGCGACTTTGGCTGAACAGACTTCGCGCTGGAGGGCTCGGACGTTGCGGGAGGAAGTGTTGCGTCGGTCATCAGTCATACTGCTCCCGGTACTTGCGCACGATGTAGAGTGCGACGATGTTAAGTCCAAGTGTCACCACAAAGAGCGTCATGCCGAGGGCAAAGGCAACCAGAGCAACCGGGGACGCGAAGTCGGCATCGCCGGTCAACTGACTGACGATTTTCGCAGTCACCGTCGTCATGGCTTCAAAAGGATTGAGGCTCAGGCGCGCGGCTGCGCCAGCCCCGAGTACAACGATCATCGTTTCGCCGATTGCACGCGAGGCCGCGAGCAGGATTGCGCCGACGATACCCGGAAGAGCAGCGGGAAGAATGACCTGCTTTACCGTTTCCGATTTCGTTGCACCAAGACCGTAAGAGCCGTCACGCATCGCCTGGGGAACTGCATTGATGATATCGTCGGAGAGCGAGCTCACAAACGGGATCAGCATGATGCCCATGACGAGACCTGCCGTCATGACGGCCGTACCGGCTTGCATGATACCGAGCCCATTGTCGCCGAATACCGACAAGAGAAGCGGCCCGACTGTCAGCAATGCGAAGAGACCGTAAACAATGGTCGGGATACCGGCCAGGATCTCAAGAAGTGGCTTGGCGACAGAGCGAACCCTCGAGCTGGCATATTCAGACAGATAGACAGCTGCAAAGAGGCCGATGGGAACCGCGACAACAAGAGCGACAATCGAAATATAGAATGTGCCCCATAGCAGTGGAATGATACCGAGTTCTGACGAACCGCCACGACCGGAGAAGCTCGGCGACCAGGTCAGGCCAAAGAAGAAATCCTTCGCCGGATAGAGCCTGAAGAATTCAACCGTGTTGAAAACCAGTGACAGTACGATCCCCACGGTCGTCAAAATGGCGATCAGAGCCGCAGAAAACAGGATGACCCGTATCCCCTTTTCCACCGTGTTTCGGGCGCGGAAATCCTTGTTGGTTTCCTTCAGGCCCCAAAGCGCGCCGGCAATCGCGATGAGGATAACGACAATCGACATGTAAAGACTGCCGGTCGCCGCCATGATCCGAAAGGACTGTGCTGCCCGCATGACCGGCTGCGTGATATCGGACGTTACAATTTGCCCGGCAGCTTTCAGACGGGCGGTAATATCGGTGAAATCGGCACGCGCGTTGCGCGCAAACTCTTCACTCATCTGACCAGCTGCCACCGCATTCTCCAGACCGGTCGCGGCGCGGCGCACCTCGGCCATGACAAGGCCCAGCGATGAGCCTTCCTGGATGGCTGTTTCGGGAATTGTGCTGGAAATAGTGCTGTTAATATAAAACGGCTGCGCCAGCAGCCAGACAATCAAAACCAGAAACGCAGGAACGGCGGCCTTCATGGCCACATTCGCCCCATAGTAGGACGGAAGAGAGTGCAGTTGGCTGATCTCTCCAGAAGCGCTGGTCAAGGCACGTGCGCGCCCCACGATGTAGCCTACCAAAGATATGGCAAGCACGATCACGACGAGCCAGAACAAGGACATATGGTCCCCCAGAGTGTGTATGTCCGGAAACGAAAAAGGGGCGACGGGAATTGCCGCCCCTTTCTGAATGAGCCGAGGCTCTCTTACTTCATTGTTTCTTCAGCTTCGATAGATGCCTGCGTGGCAGCCAGCTCCGGATCGGCAACGAGGCCGTATTGAGCCAACGGGCCGGACGGGCCAGCAATTTCGTCTGCTGTGAAGAACTGAGCATATTCTTTCAGACCCGGGATAACACCGATATGCGCCTTCTTGATGTAGAAGAACAGCGGACGGGAAACCGGGTACTCACCGGTAGAAATGGTTTCCGTGGACGGAGCCACATCACCCATGGTCGCAACTTTCAGCTTGTCGGTGTTGTTCTCGTAGAATGCGAGACCGAAGATGCCGATGCCGTTCGGGTTGGAGTCGATGCGAGCAAGCGTCTCGGTGTAGTCGCCGTCGATGTCGGTGGACTTGCCGTCTGCACGCACGTCGATGCAAGCATCTTCCGCGTCGTCTTCTGACATGCCGCTGTCGAGCATTGCCTGAAGGGCGCCGGTTGCTTCACAGCCTACTGCCAGAACCTTTTCTTCGAACACTTCACGGGTACCGTGCTTGGTGCCGGGAATGAAAGCAGCGATATCGACGTCCGGCAGGTCAGCGTTGAATTCAGCCCATTTGCTGTATGGGTTGTCGACGATCTTGCCGTCTTTCAGCACTTTGGCGCCGAGAGCGTTGAAGATGTCTGCTGCCTGGAACGCCGTGAAGGCTGGACCGTCTTTTTGAGACGCGAAGACGATTCCGTCGTAACCGATGCGGACTTCGATAATGTCCTTAACACCAGCTTCAGCACAGGCTTTGATCTCTTTCTCGCGGATCTTGCGCGAAGCGTTTGCCACGTCGATGGTGTTTTCACCAACACCTTCACAAAAACGCTTCAGGCCAGCAGAAGAACCACCGGATTCCACAACCGGTGTCGGGAAATCGGTGTTTTCGCCAAAGGCTTCAGCAACAATGGAAGCATACGGCAGGACGGTGGAAGAACCAGCAACCTGAACCTGATCGCGAGCCTGAGCTGAGCCAACAAATGCGGTAGAAGCAACAGCCAGAGCAGTTGCGCTTACGAGGGTCGTAAATTTCACTTGACCACTCCCTTTGAATGTCAAGGTTTGTAGAGGATCGCAAGTCGCAGAAATGCGCGAGCGATGCCGGGACCCTAGGGCCCATGGATGAGAGTTCTATGACAGTTCTTTTTCAGTTTTGTGACAATTTAAATAACTGAAATAAAAGAGATTTTTTCGTTTCATCAAAGTTTTATGTCAATATGACCGTCATTTTACGACTCGTTGCTCGCCGTATAAACGCATCCTTGGCTTTGATCATCAGCGAGACTCATCGCCAACTTTGAATGAGATGCCATGGTTAGCTCGATCCGAGCCAGATTGCGTCATAGGCAAAACATGGACACTCGGGTTCAAGACCCAGCCTTCATCTCAATCTTTCGGAGAGCTACGTCTTCGCTGGACGGGTCTCTGCCAACTTGCAGAAAGGGTCTGACGGCGGCTCTGCTGTGCAATGGATGATTCAAGTCAGAACCCTCATGCGAAACTGTTCTTTAAGTGGACGCGGCCTCATCTTTGCCCTCGCCTTCGATTATCGATGGCAGAAACACTTTGAAAACGGCACCGTTTCCAGGTTCGCTTTCAACGTCCAAGCGCGCGCGATGGCGGGTCAGGATGTGCTTTACGATTGCCAGACCCAGCCCTGTTCCCTTCAATGCACGGCTGGATTCAACATCCACACGGTAAAACCGCTCCGTCAGACGCGGCAGGTGTTCTGTCGGAATACCGTCACCGTAGTCGCGAATGGAGAGTTCCCAGCCGGTAGCAGCTGCCGCATCCGACTGAGCGGACAACGAGACATCCACGAACTCACCCTCCGACCCGTATTTCAGGGCGTTTTCGATTAGGTTTTCCGTCACCTGAATGAGTTCATCTCGTTCACCCATCACCCTCGCCGCCTGGTCAGGCATGTTCAGCCGGATGGTAACGTTGAGATCCTTGGCGAGAGGAGACAAGGCATCCGATGTGTGGCGGACGACTTCACAAAGGTCGACAACACTGTCAGGACGGACATGAGCCTTCAGTTCGATCCGCGACAGAGACAGAATATCATCGATCAATCGACGCATCCGACCGGCCTGATCCAGCATGATCGACAGGAAACGGTCTTGCGCCTCCCGGTCGTTTTTCGCTGGTCCCTGCAAGGTTTCGATAAACCCGGTGAGGGAGGCCAGAGGGGTTCGCAACTCGTGGCTTGCGTTTGCGACGAAATCGCTGCGCATGCGCTCCAAGCGGCGGTTTTCCGTCAGGTCCTGAATAACGACCAATATAAAGTCAGGCAGGCTTTGTGGGCGTTCGGCAGTGTTGCTGCCTGGCATATAGATCGGAGCAATGTGAGCTTCATAAGAGGTTTCTGTCGGGACCTTCTCGACCCAGCTGATCCGCTCGGTTTGACCGGTGCTGCAAACCCGATCAAACGCTTCCAGGAGTGAAGGTGCCCTGAGTGAAAAAGAAAGTGGGTCCCCGGGCTTTACGCCTTGATAAAGAGATTGCGCCTGAGCGTTGACATAGCGCGTAATGCCACGTCCATCCGCCACAAAACATGGCGTTGGCAAAGCGTCGACGGTCACCTTCATTCCCGTGCCGGGCCACATTTTGCGGATTTCACGCTGGGCCTTGAGTTTAACCCGCCGGTTTACCGAACGTCTTGGAACGAAAGCCGCAACCGAGGTCAGGGCGAGCATTGCAACGATGCCGGACCAGAGCGAAACACCATAGGTGAAGATGCCATAGACAACCGCGCACAGGGCGGTCAGCAGGATCCAGCGTGCCTCACCAATTCTGGTCAGCGGCGAGGCTGCTGCTTTGGCCTCGGCGGCCTCCTCTTCAGACGAGTGGGAATCGGTCATGAATTCGATAAGTGATTGTGAACCTGAGATCGGTGTCCCGAATTGCCGACACTATTTCGACGTCGTAGGAGTTTGACAAGGTCGAAATCGGAAATTTGAAAAACGGGCCTGAGCACCGTCTAGCACGGTAAGCATGTCATTCCGGCGACAGAGGCGACACTTTAATTTGTTGCGCCAATAAAGACCTGGTCATCGCCAGCTACCTGAACGAGCTGCGGACTTCAGTCTGGCAATCGTGTCCGGCCAGCCCTCCGACCTACGCATTCGATTAAGATATTCAGCGCCGGTTTCTCCGTGCCTTAAAAACTCGCTGTGCACCACTTCAAGACGTGTTGCCTCGCCAGCTTCCCGGAAATTGATCATGACACGACTTGCGGTCGCCGGATCCGCGACTTCGGTGCCATCGATGGTGACCTGCCATGCGATGCGAATAAAGAGCGGCGGCTCGATCGAAAGGACGGTGCCCCAGACGCGTTGTTGACCCGTACTGTCGATCTCATAGCAAGTGCCGCCGGCAAAAGGTTCGATACCGGCTTCCACATTTCCTTGCGCGACGTCTGCGAACGGAGATGACCACCACAAATCCAACCGATCGACAAGCATGGAAAATGCCTTTTCCCTCGGCATGTCCAGCAAGCTGTCAAACCGGCATTCAGTTTCGTGCGACATCACGCTCCGCCAAGGCTGTTCAATCTTGTTCAAGTGACAATCTTTCATAGAAATGCCCGAATTGGCAAAGTCCGGTTTCCCTAGCTGATTCAAACGTCAGACAGATGACGAGTGAAAGTGCCTGATTATTCCCGAGTCACCGGCTAGATTTCTTCGTTGAATTGCGGTGGAAAGCGACGCAAGTATTCTTTGATCCCAAGCTCAATTCAAAAGGCACCTCGGACTTGCGGCACGACAGAGACTTCACCCCCCGTTACGGACAGGCCATCGAAATCGTTCCCGGTGTCCGGCGTTTGACCGCGAACAATCCCGGACCTTTCACATTTTTCGGCACAAATTGCTATTTGCTTGGAACCGACAGGCTCGTTGTCGTCGATCCGGGTCCGGCAGACGAACTGCAAGTAGACGCGATCCTGAAGGCTGCAGACAGAGCCACCATAGAAGCGATCCTCGTCAGTCATACCCATGTCGATCATGCTCCGGGCGCGAGACTGCTGAAACAAAGAACAGGTGCACAGATTGTCGGCTGCGGTGTCCACCGTGCGGCACGAGACTTGTTGGAAAATGAAGTCAATCCTCTCGACGCCAGCGGCGACAAGGAATATGCCCCGGATCAGCAACTGGAGGATGGCGAAGTCTTTCGCACTGCGGGCCTGGCGCTGGAAACCGTTTCAACGCCCGGACACACGGCCAATCACCTGTGTTTCGCGCTTGATGGCGCTGACCTCCTGCTGTCGGCCGATCATGTGATGGGGTGGTCGACATCCATCGTGGCACCGCCTGACGGCAACATGCGCGATTACATGACATCGTTGGACAAGCTTCTGGCGCGCCCGGAACAGCTCTATTGCCCGGGCCATGGAGGCATAATCCGAGAAGCAAGTCAGTATGTGCAGGACTTGAAGCAGCACAGGCTCGCGCGCGAACAATCAATTCTTAGCCAGTTGGCAAACGGCGATAAGAGCATTCCGGAAATTGTCACAGTGCTTTACGCTGATGTGAACCCGGCCCTGCATCCAGCCGCGGGGCTGTCGGTTTTTGCTCACCTGGAAGATCTGGTAGGGCGCGGCGAAGCAACCGCTTCACCCGGGCTCGGCCTCAACAGCCGCTATGGCAGGCGCGCTTAAATCAGCCTTCCAGATCGGTCAGACCGAAATCGTCAACTTCGGGAGCCTCTTCCTCTTCAAAGTAAGGCTTGAAACCAGGCAGTGGTATCGTGTCGCGCGGCTCCTGCAACGGCACGATTTCCGGCTCGTCCTCCAGCTCATCTTCGTCGACCGACAGACGAGCCAGATCACCATATGTCTCCAGCAGAACCCTGTCGATCTCGGCAAATACCAGCCGGATATTGTCTGCGTTTCCGGTCAGGTCCTTGAGAGGTGTCTGGGACCGGGCTCGAACATCCAGCAACGCACCAAGTGGGTCGGGGCGGATGCGCAAGCTGACGTCATGTTTGAGGCCCAGAAGCCGTGACGTTCCAACTGCCTGCAATCTTGTTGGGGCATCAAGGAGATCGGGCGGCAGTTCATCGACAACGACCCACCCCAATGTATCGACGGCTTTTGCGCCAGCTGCGTGCAACTGTGCGGGAGGTATTCTGTATCTTCGCGGGACGATATCCGGGTATTGCCTGGAGCGCCCGGTTGTCTTTGGCTCCGAACCGGTTACCTGCGTGATCGCGGGCCAGAGATGTGTTTCCAACGACGTATTGAACCAGCCCAAAAAAGGTTGCTCTTCCGAGAGAGATTGAATTTTCATATTCGGCGGGTCGACACGGTTAGTCGACAAGTCGTCTGGTCCGGCCTGAAGGACCAGCATGCCCAGAATGATACCGGGTGCGACAAGCGCAATGGCTGCAAGCAACATGCCCGTCAAAGCCGATGGAAGGCCCGGTCCGCCATGTGCCCAAATTCGTTGAAAGGCAATCAGCGCGAGACCGATTGCGAGGAGTGCTGCCACTCCGGCTCCTGCAAGAGAAAGTGCGAAAACATCTGCATCAACGAAACCGAAACGCTTGGACAGATAGGCGGTTACAGCCAATGCAAGCGCAACCGCGCCGACAATTCGGCTTGCCGGTGCTGACCTTGTTTTGTAGGCGGCGTAACGTTTCATAGCTTTCCAATTCGTTGGCCCTTGAGCGCGAAAGCCAACACTGATGTTCTGATTGTTTCTTTCTTTACAGAACAAATGTCAAAAATGAACTTCACTTTCAGGGGCAGCAAAGCATAAATTTGCAAAAAGAGGGTTGGGTAAACGCCTGATTCAGCGGCACTGAAAAAATGCTAAAGAGGCGCGAGGTAAGGATGCCGGTCAAGGGCACAGGTCATCCGGTGGAAAATCTGGTGCGAAATACTGACGCTAAGAACCGCGGCCGAAGTCCAGGTAGTCGGTTGCGCTCGTTTTTCCTGCCCGGCCGCGGCAATATCTTTCTGTGTTACCTGATGACACTGTCGGTCATGCTGTGTCCAATCGCCCTTTTGTTCGCAATCTTGTTTGCCGAAACGCAAAACGAAGAGTTTCAGGCTCACTACCACTATCTTCGCACAACCATTGCACTTTTGGTCATCGGTTTGCTGACCGGTTGCCTCCTGATCGTACTGGGGGCTTCCTTGTCGTCGTTACTCATTTTTGCAGGTCTGGCATTTGCAGGCGCTGCACTGATCTTGACAGTGCTTCGCTGCAGCCATGGTTTGATCCGCACGACACGCGGATTACCTCTGAGGAACCACAGAACCTACTTTATTTAGCGACCAACTTGCACCTATCGGCCTTTACTTGACGGATCTCAAAACAGGTAAATAAAAGATTACCTGCTTTCTTCAAATTCGCAGAATTATCGTTACATCCTGTTATGGTATTTGACTGGCCTGAACGCGGCAATAAGCACATACTTATTGGGTCCAGGCATCAAATGTGGGCGACTTTTCAATCTGCCTTCCGTTTGCCGCAATTGGACACCAAATGCAGCGCGCCCGCACAACATCAACGCGTAAACCAGTATCGCGGGCACTGGACTACAACGGACCTGACAAATGTCTGAACAAATCTCCCGACCGTCCACAATCGCTTCTTCTGGAGCGAAACTTGTCAATCAGTACAAGCCGGTCGGCATCGCCGCGATTACTGCAGCTGCAATCTGCAAAAACGCAGGCACAGAGAAGAAAAAGAAGAAGTAAGCTTTTGGCACTGCAAGCGCCAACCCACAATGCCGCCAACATCCTCATCTGAGGATCAGGGACAGGCAGACAAGGTTGCCGCCGCATGATCACTTGGGCACACTGCCGCTGATCCGGACGCAATGAGTGTTCCAGCGGAGACAGCTTAAATGATCATAGCCTACTGCCCCTCGGTAAACGGCCTGGAGCGCATAGAACTTGCTCCGGGCACGCCGCTGCCAACAACATCCATCTGGATCGATCTGGTCGCCCCATCACAAGATGAGCAAAAGGCCGCCGAGAAGTTGATGGGAGCGGAAATACCGACGCGCGAAGAGATCGCTTCGATCGAAACGTCTGAGCGCCTTTATCTGGAGCCTGGAGCGGTTGTCATGACTGCCCAGCTTCCGATCGCCACCCGCACAATCGATCCCACCTTATCGTCCGTCACCTTTGTGGCCAACGCGAAACGCCTGGTTACCGTCCGATATGGCGAACCAAAGTCTATTGCCCTGCTCTCTCGCAAAATCCAGAGCGATAGAACGATCGCCCATCGCGGACCGGCGGTGTTATTTGCGATGCTCGACATCATCGTCGACCGTTGTGCAGACGAAATGGAAGCGGCATCAGCAAGGTATGACGAACTCGCTGTACAGGTGTTCGGTGATGGACTGAACACCCGGAAAACCGCCAGCTATCAGGATGCCATACGGCAGCTGGGCCAGATCGGCCTTCACGTCACCAAGATGCACGATGTTTGTACAAGCCTTGCCCGGATGCTCATATACATGAACACCCATGCAAAGCGATTTGATTTGAGCGAAGACCAAATCGCCGAAGTCAAGATGTTCGGCCGGGACATTCATTCCATCAAGGAGCACGGCGATGCGTTGGACAACAAGCTGGCGTTTTTGCTCGACGCAACCGTCGGCCTGGTCACGCTGGAACAGAACCAGATTTCCAAGATCTTCACGGTCCTCGGAGTTATCTTCCTGCCCCCGACCCTGATCGCATCGATTTACGGCATGAATTTCGACAAGATGCCAGAATTGCGGTGGGAACTTGGCTTCCCGTTTTCAATCGGGCTCATGCTGCTCTCGATCGTGGCAACCTTTCTTGTCTTCCGATGGAAGAAGCTGCTTTAGCGGATCGACTGAAACCTCAAGGATATAGCCGTTCCCGTTTCCATTTCTGACCGGGAGCCTCTCGTGTCAACAGCACCCGGTCGTGCAGCCGGAATGGCCGGTCGTGCCAGAATTCAATGGAGACAGGCTCCAAGCGCATGCCGGACCAGTGGTCCGGGCGTGGGATGTCGCCAATGCCGAATTTGGCGGTGAATTTAGCAACTTCCTTTTCGAGTGCGAACCGGCTTTCCAGCGGCCGCGACTGTTTGGAGGCCCAAGCGCCAATCCTGCTGCCGCGCGGCCGTGACTGGTAATATGCGTCGGCTTCATCAGCCGGCACCTCAGAAACAGGACCACGAATGCGCACTTGCCTGCGCAGCGACTTCCAGTGAAAACACATGGCCGCTTTGCCCGCCTGCAGGAGTTCCTTGCCCTTTGTGCTTTCAAAATTTGTGTAAAAAACGAAACCGCGTTCATCGAAGCCCTTGAGCAACAGCATCCGCACATTTGGCATGCCGGTTTGGTCGACCGTTGCCAGCGCAAAGGCATTCGGATCGTTTGGTTCCGACGCCTTGGCATCCTCAAGCCATTCAGAAAAAAGATCAAATGGCTGTGTGACTTCGGTGAAGTCACCTTTTGTTAACTCTTCATGAGGATCTTTGAGGTCTGTCATGGGTACCTGTCGAAGGAAACGACAGCCTGAAGCGCGGCATGAGACTGCCATCACGTGGGGGCTGTCCAATAGATGTATCGTATGCGTTCATATACTGCCAGGCGTATCAAGATCCAGCCCTTTGCCGCCGTCCTGTTCGTGGTCGGGGCAGCTGTTGCTGGTTGCAGCCAGGTGTCGGTCCCTGTCGGCAGCAACAATGTTGACACCCCTACGATATTGACCGGCTCGATCGCCTCCACAACAGATGAGGCCTATTCTGACATCAATCAGGACGATCGTTCAATTATTGCGGAAAACCTGGACGTAATCGGACCTGACCTGACTGCAAGCGGAGATACAAACGGTCTGACACTGCCTTGGCTCAATTCAGTGAGCGGAAATTCCGGAACGCTGTCCAGCATCGTGACGTCCGACCTGAATGAGACCGGTTGCCTGTCGTTCAAAACGACTGCAAACACCATTACGGGTATAAAACTCTATTCCGGAACCGCCTGCCGCGACGTGACGCAGAAATTCGCCGTAACAACACTTTCCGTCGCAGGTGCTTGATCCTTCGAACAAAGACGCTAAAAGCAAAGAGCTTCTGACATGGACGGGGCTGGAATTTCCACCTGTTCGTTCCGATATAAGAGATAAGTCCGGTTGGACTTGACCCCTTGGTATCGCACGCTTCGGAGCAGGCACTGTGTCCGGAGCGTTTTAGCGTGGGTTGGTAGGCCGGAAAATCTTTAGAAACCTGGTGAGACGAATGCGTGATCCCTATAGCGTCCTCGGGGTGGCGAAATCCGCCAGCGAGGGCGACATAAAAAAGGCCTTCAGGAAACTGGCCAAAAAGTACCACCCCGATCAAAATAAAAACGATCCGGGTGCACAACAGCGTTTTGCCGAAGTGAACCAAGCTTACGAGATTGTCGGCGACAAGGAAAAACGCGCCCAGTTCGATCGCGGAGAGATTGATGCAGAGGGCAAGCAGAAATTCCACGCCGGTGGTTTTGAAGGCTTCACCGGCCATCAGGACTTCGGCTCTGCTGGCGGGTCCAGAGGCTTCAAGAACTCAGGCGGCTCTGGCGCTTTTGACGACATTCTGAACGACATTTTCGGCAGCTTCGGCAAGGGTGGCTCTCGCGGTCGCGCCGGTGCTGGAGCGGGGCCTGGCGGTGGTTTCGCCGGAGGCGCGCACACCAGATCCGCCCCTAAAGCCAAAGGCAAAAACGCTGAAATCATCGCGCGTGCATCGCTCGAGGATATCGTCAACTCCGGCAAAACGCAGGTCACGCTACCCAATAGCAAGACCGTGAATGTGACCTTGCCCAAAGGGGTCGTCGAGGGTGAAAAGATCCGTCTCAAGGGACAAGGACATCCAGGTGAGAATGGCGGGCCTGCCGGCGATGCCATGGTCGAAATCCGCTTTCGCCAACATCCGCTGTTCGAAGTGAAAGGCTCGGATTTGCATCTTGATTTGCCGCTGGCGCTTTATGAGGCGGTTCTGGGAGCAAAAGTCCGCACTCCAACACTTACGGGTGCGGTCAATTTGACAATCCCGGAAAACGCCTCCAGTGGGAAAACCATGCGACTGAAAGGCAAGGGTCTTCCAACCAAGACCGGTGGCCATGGCGACCTTCTGGTCAAGCTGCAGATCGTGATGCCGCCTCACAATGACGAAGAGCTGGAAACGCTCATGAAAGCCTGGAAGGAAATCACACCTTATCGGGCCCGCGGTCCGGAATTCGACTGAGACCGAAACGAAACCTTCGCCAATAGGTGCAAGCGATCAGAAATGCCGCCCTCAGGGCGGCATTTTCATGTCGGCGGTCAATAGAGCACGATAACTGCAGTGCCTATGACAGCGATTGCGGTTCCTGCCATCGCTTCCAGGCCAGGCCTTTTTCCCTTTGTTGCCCAAAGGATCAGCAACACGCACAAGGGCGAAAGCGACCCCAGCACTGCGGCAACTCCTGCCTGTGTATTGGCGAAGGCATATAGCAGCAGCGACGATGAAATCCCGTATCCGATGACGCCGGGCATGATCGTTCTGAAAAGAAGATAGGGCGAGGTTTCCGTATCCGCCCTCACGGCCTGAGAGGGCCAGATACTCGCCAGTGAGATCACGGCTGCAGCACCTAGAAGCCGAATGGCAGTCACCGCGACTGGCTCAGCACCAGCGGTCAGCGCTGGTTTAACCGCGAGAAAACCCGCCCCTTGAAGAGTTGCTGCCAATAGCCCCAGTAACACAACACTCAACAAACGCTTTCCAGCAACGCCCTCTTCCCTCTCAGCCTGGCTGCCAAAACGAATGGCTATCACGAGACCGGCAAGAATGAGCACACCACCCAATAAATCCACTGGCCCGATTGTTTCACCTATCCAGAAATAGGCGAGCCCGGCGACCACGGGGGCTTTCAAACACAAAAGCAGCTCGGTGAGACGCGGCCCGCCACGACGCAGGCACTCGATCATCGCGAGATTTCCAAGCAGAATTCCGCCAAGTGAGCTGACCAAAAAGGCTGGCCAGTGTTGCCAGTCAATGCTCGGCCAGAGGTCGAACAAACTGCTCAGCACCCCCATCAGAGCTGCGCAGAATATCAGCTGAATGCGGGTAAACTCAAACGCGCCCAACGCTTTGGCTGGCATCTGTGCCAACACAATTCCACTTGCCCACCCAATAGAGGCAAAAAGAGCGGTTGAAGCCGCAACAATTCCAAGCATGGTAGTTATCCGCGTGCTATCTTTTACGTAGCATTAGTTCGCTACACAAAAGATAGCAAGAGGGTAAATTGCCTGTATCATCACCTCAACCAGGCCAACCCGTGCGCGGCTCGCGTTCCGGCAAGCCGATCATGGCACTTTTTGACCTCCTCGGACGCAATTGGGCGCTGGGCATCATCTGGCAGCTTTCGGGAGGACCGATGACCTTTAGAGAACTGCAGGACCGGTGTGAGAGCGTGTCACCGACTGTGCTCAACCGTCGACTCAAGGAACTGAGAGCCAGTTTGCTCATCGAGCGCGGCGAGCGAGGATATCAACTGACACCGCTGGGTCTGGAACTCTTCGGTATGCTGGAGCCGTTTGGCACGTGGTCAATGACCTGGGCACAGCACCTACAGAACGAAAAACCAGACCAGGAAAAGCGATCCTGATCTGGTTGAAGTCTGGATGAAGATGATGTCGAGCACGTGTTTCTGCGCGACAACCGTTTTTGATCAGCCTTTGCGTTGCATTTCTGCCAACATCTCCGCGAGCAGATCCATACCTGCGCCCCAACCCTTGTCGAGTCCGCTGATCGCGCCGGCAAAACAGGCAATCTCCGCTTCATTCGCCTCATGTGGCGTCCAGACCAGTCGAACGTCCGTATGATCTCCGGTTTGCGAAAAGGTTACGGTTGTCAGCAACACCTTTGGCCAGTCCGGCATCATCGGATTTGAAACCACATTCCAGTCGCCATCCGAGACCGAGTGAAGCCACACCAGCTTTTCAGGAGCAACGACTTCCTTATATTCCACGCGCTGAAAGTGAGAGTTTTCACCAAACCTCATTTCATTCAGCCAGAGGCCACCCGGCTGGACGTCCAGTTTGTGCACGACCGTTTCCACACCCGGCCCATACCAGCGAGCTAGCAATTCAGGCTCTGTCCAAGTCCGCCAAACCATGTCGCGAGGCGCGTTGAAACGTCTTTCAAGTATAAATTCCGGCATTGCCATTGCCTAACTCCCTAACTCATCGGTGTTTTTAAGCTCGTTCAGAAGATCATCGAGCTGGTCGAAACTTGAGCTCCAGAACTTCCTGAATTCTTCCAACCAGGCAATCGCCTCCTTCATCGGCGCGGCGTTCAGCCTCGCTGGGCGACGTTGTCTGTCTGCACCACGCATGACCAGTCCGGCCCGTTCCAAGACCTTCAGGTGTTTTGAAACTGCCGGCTGGCTCATTTCAAACGGAGCAGCAATCTCGTTGACCGACGCTTCACCGCTCGCCAACCGCGTCAGGATCGCCCTGCGTGTCGGATCCGCAAGGGCGGCAAAGACGGTGTCCAGTTGCGCAGCCTCTTTTATATAACCAACTTGTTCCATAACTTTTTAGTTATATTCAATATGAAACAGTGTCAACTATTGAAAAAAATAATTAGTTATATATCTTGTTATATAAATGGAGGCATTTATGGTCGAAGACATCGTCCGCACCCTAGGATATGCAACGCTTGGCAGCCGATTGAAGAGGATTGGTGAAAAGCTTCAGTCTCAGACCCAGGAGCTCGCGATATCGCTTGTCGGCAAGGATTTACCAACGCCATACAACCCGGTTCTGGCAGCCCTGGATCTGCATGGGCCGATGAGCATCGGTGATCTGGCCAAGTCTCTTGGACAAAGCCAACCCGGCATCACGCGCATGATCAAGAAGATGAAAAGTGCAGGCCTGGTTGAGCCTCGAACTGATCAGACCGACAAACGGGTCAGCACCATTGAGCTGACCGCAGATGGTAGCAAACTGGTCGAAAAACTCAAGAAACAGCATTGGCCCGCAGTCACTCTGGCCGTGGAAGACGCCTGCCGTGAGCTGCATGGTTCGTTTCTTGAACAGCTGTCCCAACTTGAACAGACACTGTCTGAGCTTGCACTTGCTGACCGACACCCTCCCCCGCCCTTTCCAGACTGGGACACCATGCGGAAATCGGGGGAAAGCGAATGATCAAACGCATATGGCATGGCTGGACAACGCCGGATAATGCAGAGGCCTATTACGAGATCCTGACGAGTGTGGTCATTCCCGGGATCGAAGCAAAGTCGATACCCGGCTACCTAGGTATTGAAGTTCTTCAACGTGACCTGGAAACGGAGATCGAATTCATCACGGTCATGAGTTTTCGATCGCGAAATAACATCATCGCGTTTCTGGGGCAGGACTACGAACGTTCCTACGTGCCGGACGCTGCCCGAACAGTTCTGAAAAGATGGGACCAGACAGCACAACATTATGAGCTATGCACCAGCCGCAACTGCGAGGGATGATATGAACGCTCTGTTAAATCGGGTCGTCTGGTCGGCTCTGACATCTCGCCAAAACCAGTTTTCGCGTGGCGAGGACCTTGCGTTGAGGTTCGATCCGGACGTGTCTCCGTTTGCAGCATCCAGGGACAATTCACCCGAAGCGCTTGCAGCGCTTGCCAGTCTCTTGTCGCCCAAAGACCCACCTGTCTATTTGCTTCAGGTTGATGAAATCGCTCTGCCATCCGACTTGGAAATCGAGATGACGGCACTCGGCGTTTTGATGACTGAAAAGACCCCTCGACCGGAAGCAGCTCCAAAAGTCACGATTGTTTCCCTGCAACAACAGGACATTGACGAGATGGTCAGCCTTGCCGAACTGACGAAAC
This sequence comes from Labrenzia sp. THAF82, assembly GCF_009363435.1. Taxonomy (GTDB): domain Bacteria; phylum Pseudomonadota; class Alphaproteobacteria; order Rhizobiales; family Stappiaceae; genus Roseibium; species Roseibium porphyridii. The sequence goes on from NZ_CP045354.1 coordinate 5,041,281, forward strand.
CGGGTCCGTTCACCAAGCGCACACCGGAACTCGGGCAGTTTTACGGTGTCAAATTGGATGGCCGTCTTGCGGCGATGGCCGGAACGCGCCTCAATCTCGATGGCTATACCGAGATCAGCGGCATCTGCACACATCCGGACTTTCGAGGACGTGGCCTTGCATCCGAATTGTCAATTTGGGTCGCATCCAAAATTCGGGAGCGTGGCGACACCCCTTTCCTTCATGCTTATGCGGACAATGAAGGCGCGATCGCACTTTATCGGAAACTCGGTTTTGAGATCTGGAGCGAAGTGAATGTTGCTGTGGTCCGGCGATTGGAAGGCAATTTCGACTAAGGTGTTGCAGGCCAAAGACCGTATGCGATCGTCACGACACTCAGAATAATCCAGGTGGAAACAAGCGCCCAATAGAGAAGCGGATGTTCCAGTTTCCTGATTGGTTCGACCAGATATGTTTCTCCAGACTTTAACGCTGGAATGACCCACAGCAGGAAGAGAATGCCCCAGACCAAATAGACCTCAAAGACGACAGCGATCCACAAGATGGCAAGTGCCAGAAGGGTCTTCCACTTCGAACCTGCAGTTTCACGGACTTTCTGCTTCCCGGAGTGCCTGGCATCCGCGCCGGTTTCCCGCAGGAACAAGGCCGCACCATCAGGGTCCTGGATGAGCACACTTCGATCCTCCGGTGTTTCATAAAGGACTTTGCCGCCAGTATGCTTAGCCGCGTCTTTGGCGACATTCAGATCATTGACCCCGATAAAAACACCCCAGAACTCAGACGCTCCGCGAATGTCTTCGGGAACTTCGACAACATCCGAGATATGCCGCTCCCCCAGTTCCAGGATGAAGTGACCCGGTTGATCTCCAATCGAAAAGGTCCAGCCAAACAAGGCCTCATAAAATGGAATGACAGCAGCGGCATTGGAGACGTAAAGAGAATTCCAAACCATGCTTCCAGCACCGGCCACATCATCTCTGACAGGCAAGGCAGGCTTTTCAATTACCGTAAAACCAGCTCCCAACGGGTCCCGGATAAGAGCAATGCGCGAGGTTTTGAGATAAGGCGTGGGTTTGAGTTCAATTTTGCCACCGAATTCTTCTGCACGTGCGACGGTGTCTTCTATGTTCGAGACCTCGATATAGGACATCCAGAAACTTGGCAGTCCGATCTCCCGAAACTTCGCCGGCATATCAAATAATCCGGCTTGCTGACGGTTTCTGCTTGCAGCAATGAAATAGGGATCTCCGTTTGGCTGCCGGTCACGAACATAGTCCCAGCCGACCACGGCCGTATAAAAGTTCTTGGTAACTTCAGAGCGAAACGTCGAGAGATCACACCAGACAAAATCACCATGGGCCATCAATGCACCTATCAGAACATTCGGTAGTTCTCAGCTAAGATGCATTGATCTGTCCGGCAAGGCATCAACCCCCTCGGACGCTATGTTGCCGACCCATAAAGCGTTACTTGACCGTGGCGGCGCGCATTTTCTGGCGCAGATACTTGGCCGCGGACCTGTAGTGGCTGGGACCTGCGGCCTCGGCCCAGCGCCCTGTCGTCCAGTTGTTGTTCGCGCCCTTCATTGGGCCGCCATAAAGCTCTTCTTCCGAGAGGCTTTCGATCAAGGCAAGCAGCTCGGCATTGCTGGATTCAAGTATGGATCGTGCCGCGTCCCAAGTGAGCCCTGCCTGCTGTTGCCTCAAGTCGGCATTGTAGCGCTTGGTCTCGTTCCACTTGTATCCCTTCGCCGGAAAGTAAACTTCCTTACCCGCACGCCCATCTCTGAACCAGCCGAGATACAGTTCGATCCAATGCGCCCTGTGTCCGATGATATCTTTCGGCGAGGTTTCATCTTCGTCTTTCTGAAGACGCAAGATCGCAGGAAGTTCATCAAGGATCTTCAAAAGCTTTTGCCATTCCTTGGCGGTGAGATCGAGCAATTGCTGTTTTGATGTTGCGGCCATGACAACCTCCTCAGGGTTGTATGCATATTCGAAAAACTTCCCAGACCGGGCCTTGATGCAGAACAATCGTGCCTAAAGAATTCGGCCACACCAGATCGTGCCAAGCGAGCCGCCATGCGGGTCTTCACGAACCGGATCAAATCCACGCGCAGTCCAGAAATTCAAACCAGCTTGATTGGCTGCGCTTACACCTGCGTGCACTGCGCGGACACCCTTTTCCGTTGCGCTGGCCACCCAGGACGCCAGCAACTGACTGCCGATCCCCCGTCCCTGCGCTTGAGGCAGCAAATTCATGTGAATATGCGCAGGATAGGCCAGCACAATATCACCTGGAACCGGTCGCGGATGGTGGATAAAATTTATGCGCTTGTCATCTGGCGTCCACTTAGCCGGATCACCTTGCGGCTCAGCATACCGCTTACGCAACTCGGGCCACCAATTCATTTCCAAATGGTGCTCAAAAGATCGGCTGTCCGTCGCACCTGCCACATAACCTAAGACACCTTCTTCATCTTCAGCGACTAGACAGAGCGCGTCATCACCGAAAAGATAAGGGGCTGCATAGATCAACCCGATCAAGTCCGGGTCCTGATATAGGCTTGTCGCGTCTTTGCCCGCGTTTCCCGTTCGCAAACAGATCGAATTGACAGCGTTAGTGTCAGACTTCCTTGCAGCGCGGATCACAGCCAACTTGGTCACCTGTCCTTCAAGCCGTAAAGCCAATACGCACCCTGTAGGTACAGTTTGCGGAGCGCTGGAATGGGAAACCTTGTGAAGGGTCTTTGCAGCGCGGCAGGCAAATCCTCCTGGCGCAGCTTTCCCGATATCAGCCCGGCAAGTTTCTCGCCCGAAATTGACGCCATGGCGACGCCGCTGCCGTGCCAGCCCATGGCGGCGTAAACACCATCGAGACCCGGCACCTCTCCAACAAACGGCGTCAGGGTGCGCGCGATGCAGATATGACCGTGCCAGCTGAACTCTGATCGAACATTCGCCCAGGAAGGGAACATAGTTTCGAAATCCGCGCGTGCGCGATTCTGCATGGCCTTTATCGAGGACGCATCTTCATTTATGCCGCCGCGTGTTCCAAACAAAAACCTTTTGTCGGGCAAGAGCCTGAAATAGTGAAGAAGTATCCGAGTATCGGCGGCCATCGTGTCGGAGGTCCAGCCCTGTTCTGCCAACTCTGTTTCGCTTAAGGGTCGCGTGACCTGAATGGACGACATGACCGGCATCGTGCGCCCATGCAACCAAGCCGGGACGGTTTCATCTGAGTATCCATTGCCGGCGAGCACAACTTTCTTGGCGCGCACGAACCCGTTTTTTGTTTCAAGGCGCCAACGGTCGGTGTCCCGGTCAATTGAACCGACTGGCGTTTTGCCGAAAATTTTCCCCCCGGCTCTGCGCAACCGGTCAGCAAGCGCTTGTACGTAGGCCATCGGGTTCAGGGCGAAGCCGTATGGCACATGTAGTCCACCGTGAAATGACGGCCCGCCATAACCTTGTTCAAACAATTCTTCACGAGACAAAAATCTGGTTCTGATACCGAAATTGGCTTTCAGAAACTCAGCTTCGGACTTGAGGTCAGCAACGTCCTTCGCTCTGTGCGCCAATAACATCTCGCCCTTTGAATGACGGTCGGCATCAACACCCCAGCTGTCCAGACGCTGCGCAACAAGATTGATACCGGCCACCTGGAAGGCCAGAAACTTGCGCGCTTCTTCCAGACCGAACCTATTGACCAGCTGTCGTGCATCGAGTTTCGTGCCGCCAAGACAACAAAAACCGCCATTACGGCCCGACGCGCCAAAGCCGACATGTTCAGCTTCAAGAACACACACCGAGATCCCCATTTCGGCGAGGCGCAAGGCAGCGCTCAGGCCTGCAAACCCGGCACCAATGACAGCAACGTCGAAGAGGGCATTGCCATGAAGTTTCCGGTCCTGTCTGGGTTGGGGGACGCTGACCTCCCAATAGCTTCCGAGTGTTCGGCGGTCATCTGTTTGAGCTGGGAAGGGTCTGATGTCCATTTCAAATACCCAGTCTGTCGCGCAATGAAAACCAGGTCATGGCTAGAACAAGTAACGGAAAGCGAAGCTTGTCGCCTCCCGGAAACGCGGGAACATCAAGCTTTTCAAATACGTCAAAACGTCCTGAAATACCGCTGACGGCTTCCGCAAGGATCTGACCGCCAAGCGTTGCCATCGCAACGCCGTGCCCGGAATAGCCTGAGGCGGTGAACATGTTCGGCGCCAGCCGGGCAAAATAAGGCATCCGCTTCGGTGTGATTGCGAGTGTGCCACCCCAACCATAATCAATGCCGACATCCTCAAGCTGAGGAAAAATCTCGAGCATGGGTGCGCGTACGAACGATTTGATGTCCGTTGGGAAATGGTAGCCGTAGTTTTCGCCTCCGCCGAACAGAAGACGTTTGTCGCTGGACAGACGAAAATAGTTGATGACGAACTTGCTGTCGGCAACGGCAAGGTTGCCGCGAATGATCTGTTCAGCCTCCGTGGCCGCCAAGGGCTCGGTTGCGATGATGAAGTTATTGATCGGCATCACGTGAGCTGCCGTCTTGCGCTCAAGACGGCCGAGATAACCATTGCAAGCCAGAATGACATTGTCCGCGCGTAGTTCGCCGCGCTCTGTTTTAACCAGTACGCGCGGTTGTCCGCTGCTTTCAATTTCTGTCACTCTGGTTTCTTCAAAAAGAACTGCCCCTGCAGCCTCTGCGGCACGGGCCAGTCCGAGCGCAAAATTCAAAGGGTGAAGGTGACCCGCACCCTGATCGAGTGTGCCGCCAAAATATTTTGGGCTGCCGACATGCTCTCCGATTTCCTCAGGACCAATGTACCGGATGTCCTCGTAGCCATATTGGAAACGGAGATGCTCGACATAGTCCCGGCTCTCCTCAAGGAAGCTCTTGCGGTGATCCGCGTGCAAAATACCCGGCGCGTAGTCGCAGGCGATCTGGTGGCGCACGATCAGCTGCTTCACAAGCGCCTTGGACTCCTCGGCCAGATCCCATAGCAATCGGGCGTGAGACTTTCCGTGTCGGGCTTCCAGAACAGTCTGCTCGACACGTTGTCCGGACCCGACTTGTCCACCATTGCGGCCTGAGGCCCCCCACCCGACGCGGTTGGCCTCCAGTAACATCACCTTTTGTCCGCGCTCGGCGAGATGAAGAGCAGCGGACAGACCAGTATAACCGCCACCAATCACACAGACGTCGCAAGTGCGCGCGCCTTCCAGCGGTGCATGTGATGTCTGCCTGTTGGCTGTTGCCGCGTAGTAGGAAGGCGCATGCTTGCCAGGGTCGTCATTTGCCGTCAGGAGGTCGAGCGCTGTCAGCATGTCCGAACGCAGGCTCCTCTTGAATACGGGTTGGTTGTAGCGCCTCAACTTACGTCAACATCTCTCGTTCAGCGACCATTTTCAAGATGAAATAGAGGTAGTCGGCTCAGGTTTTGCTTGATTTTGCAAGCTCTTGAGGCTCCCTTAACGACATACGGGCGACGCCCGTTGCGTTTTAATCCAAAGGAAAGGCAAAACTGTGCTTGGACCTGTTGAGCATCCCTGGTTTGATCCACTCTGGAGAAGGATCCTGCTGGTTCTCTTTTGCGGAGCCTGGGCCGGAATGGAATATTATCTTGGGAACATAACCTGGGTCTATATTATCGGTGCGATCACTGGTTATGCAGCTTGGGCTTATCTGATCGGATACAAGGGCCCGGATGATCCCTCGCGCAAAACACGACCGCGTATGGATGATAACGACGGGTAGTCCCCAGATGATCGAGATCTGTTTCCGTTACCTGAACGCATTAATTCCGAAGTTTGTGGTTCTGGTTGCGTTTCCAATGGTAATCCCGCTTGCAGGAGCACTGGCCCAGGGACAACAGACAAGTACGTCGCAAATTGCCATTCAGGATGTTTTGAACAAGCGCTGTGTTGTCTGCCACGGCTGCTATGACGCGCCATGCCAGCTCAAGCTTTCCTCTCCTGACGGCTGGGTTAGAGGAGCGAGCAAAACAAAGGTCTATGATTCAACACGGCTTGACGATGCCCCCATGACGCGCCTCGGGGTTGATGCAAGGGCCGTTCCCGAATGGCGGCAAAAGGACTTCTTTGCTGTCGCAGATAGCAACAAAGGGCCGTCGGTTCTTGAACAATTGCTGCGCGCGGGACGCAACAACGATTTTACGCTCGGTGCAGCCTTGCCCGATCGACTGAACATCAGCCCGCTTCGAAAGAACAGCTGTCCGATGCCGTCAGAAATTGGCGACTATCTGGATGACCACCCCTTGGGCGGAATGCCGTTTGCAACAGCTCCCCTCCCGGAAGCGGACTATCAAAGGCTGCTCTCATGGGCGATGGATGGTGCGCCGTCAGACGAGACAGCAACTGTCCTGCCAAAAACAACACTCGATCACATCGAAACGATCGAGTCCTTCCTGAACAATGGGCAACTGAAGTCAAAACTGTCCGCTCGCTATATCTATGAGCACCTTTTTCTGGCTCACCTGCATCTGGAAGGCGACACGTCGAGGACTTTCTTTCGACTTATCCGTTCACGGACGCCTGCTGGAGAACCACCGGACGAAATTGCATCGCGGCGACCATTTGACGATCCAGGTGGTGACTTCTCCTACAGGCTCGTTCCTCTCAATGACACGATCCTCCACAAGGAGCACATCGTTTACGAAATCGGTCCAAAGCGTTTGGAGCGCTATAGAGATCTTTTCCTTGAAAGCGATTGGGAAATTGACGCGCTTCCGCCTTATTCGATCGATGCAGGTGGAAATCCGCTGTCCACTTTCCGGGCCATTCCAGCCCGCAGTCGCTATCAGTTTCTGCTCGACGATGCACTTTACTTCGTCCGGTCCTTCATTCGTGGTCCGGTCTGCTACGGCCAGGTTGCTGTCAATGTCATCGAGGACCGGTTCTGGGTGGCTTTTCTCGCCCCGGATGCGGACCTGTCGGTAACCGATCCCGCCTATCTTGACGAAGCCATTCCGATCCTTGAACTGCCGCTTGCTAAGGTTGAAGGCAAGATCTCGGACCGATTGAAAAGCTTCCTCACGCTCGGCCCTATCAAGTACCAGGAATTGCGCCAAGCCCACTACGCGGCAAAGGCTGCGCAAAATGGTGGGCCAACCTATCAGGACATCTGGGACGGTGACGGAAACAACATCGATGCCCGGTTGACCGTTTTTAGAAACTTCTCCTCCGCGTCTGTCGTTCCCGGGTTTAGCGGTGCCGTTCCGGAAACTGCCTGGGTGATCGATTTTCCGCTTTTTGAACGGATCTATTACAATCTGGTGGCAGGCTTTGATGTCTTCGGCAATGTCGAACATCAGCTGACAACGCGGATCTATATGGACGGCCTGCGCCGTGAAGGAGAGCGTAATTTTCTGGCGTTTCTGCCCCGCGACCTGCGTGATCCCCTTCATGAGAGTTGGTATCAGGGTCCCCTGGTTTCGCTGGTAGACCGATGGAAGGAACGCAAGCTTGATACCACTTCACCGACGGGAATTGGCTTTCAAACAGGTCAGCCCAAGAGCGAATTCCTGACCGAGCTTTTGAAGATCGAACCGCGACTCTGGCCCGTTACTGATCCAATCAACCGGTGTTCAGCCGATCAATGTGCCACGAACGAGACAATCGAGGGTCGATTGCGCCCACTTGCCGCGACCCCGGCCCCTTTTGCCAAATTTCTACCGGACATCGCATTGTTGCTGGTGGAAACGGATGCCGCAACGAAGGTCTTCACGCTTGTTCATGACAAGGCCCACAGCAATGTCGCATTTATTTTTAATGAGGATCTTCGCAGGGACCCTGAAAATGACAGCCTGACCGTTCTTCCGGGCCAGTTCAGCAGCTATCCGAATTTCATCTTCAAGGTGCCAGACACCAAAGTGTCTGCCTTCGTGGATGCCGTTAAGGGCATTCGAACGCAACGGGAATATTTAAGCGTTGTTGAGCGGTTCGGCATCCGGCGCACCGACCCGGATTTCTGGAGCATGCTTGATCTGGCCCAGGCAAGCCTTAATGCCCAGGACACTCTTCAAGCCGGCCTGCTGGATATCAACCGCTACCGCGATCCCAAACCGCTTGACCCGATCGAACGGCTTTTCGAATACACCTTTTCCGTTGACTGACACCGCCTCCTGAAAGAACCCGACTACGGATGGCGAAGTTCGTCGATCATCCAGACGCAAAAGTTCTGAGCTGCCGGCGCAAGGGCCTTCCGAGGTCTGGATGTGACCAGATAATAACTGTGGCGGCTGTTGATGCGCCGGTCGCAGGACCGGACCAGCCGCCCCGCATCAAGATAAGGCTGTGCAAGCGATTCCAGAACAAGTGCATGACCGTGTCCCAACGCGGCGAGTTCAAGAGCTGACAGCGTCTGATCGACCTGGAGGCCATTGCGCGATGGCACCTCATGCCCATAGCCGCGAAAGAAACTCTCCCAGGTATCGATAACCCCCATGATGTCGAGCCGAGGTGCAGCACCCAGAGCTTCAAGGTCATGCTTTGTTGCAGGCAGTCCCAAGTCAGGATGGCAAACGGGAATGATCGGGTCGTTCTGCAGAAATTCCACAATGCCATCGGTCCAGGTGCCATCGCCGAAACGGATATCGATATCGAACAGTTCAGGATTGAGCGTTTCAGCCCAAGACGCTGAAATCATCTGGAGATCAACGTCAGGATGAAGCTCCTGAAATCGCCTGATACGCGGGATCATCCAGAGCTGACCAAAACTGTTGAGGCATCGGAACCGGACCGGTTGCCTATTGCGATCGCCGAATACAGAGACAGTCGCAATGGAGAGATCCGAGAAGGCCTTTTCGACTGTGGGCAGATAGGTTTGACCCAATCGGGTCAGCACAAGAGTTCGGTGCAGCCTCTCAAACAGCGGATAGCCAAGCTGCTGTTCAAGCTGGCGTACCTGATAACTGATCGCGGCCGGTGTGATCAGCAATTCTTCCGCGGCACGCGTGAAATTGCCAAGACGTGCGCTTGCCTCAAAAGCCCGTAACCAGGACAGTGGCGGAAGGTCATACGGCATATGAGTATTCCGTTTTTTGTTGCTCTTCCAAGAGAAAAGGATCCAACAAGCTAAGGAGCGGGCTCGTCCGCAGACCCGTTTTCTTACAAATTTTTTCGAAGTTACACCAAATAATTTTTCGCTTCATATTTTTTATCTGCTCGACGAAATTTGTTGAACGTGCGAACAATCCAACGGCGCATTGCATGGAAATGGTTGACTTCATCATTGTCGGGGCGGGTTCCGCCGGATGCATTTTGGCCGAACGCCTGAGCGCGGATCCCAACATCTCCGTGCTTTTGCTCGAGGCTGGTGGTTCGGACGCATCTCCGTGGGTTTCGATACCTCTTGGCTACGGCAAGCTGAACGGAGATGCCAAACGCACCTGGCAATATCAGACAGAACCTGACGGGGGCCTGGACGGACGCAGTGGTTGCTGGCCACGAGGGCGCATTGTCGGTGGATCAGGCTCGATAAATGCCATGGTCTATTGCCGTGGCTTGCCAGGTGACTTTGAAGACTGGAAAACAGCAGGCGCGCATGGATGGGGATGGCAAAGCGTCAAACCGGTCTTCGAAAAGCTCGAAACAAAAGTGTCGGCGGATGGAAGGGAAAATGGCGACGGCCCCATAAGAGTGCAAAACGTCACCGATCAGATCCACAGCATCAACCGCCATTTTCGTGCTGCGGTCCAGGAGACGGGATTGCCCTGGACTGAGGATTTGAACGGCGACAATCCGGAAGGTGGCGGTGTTTATCAGATCAACACCAGCAACGGACGGCGCTGCTCTTCAGCGCGGGCCTTCCTGCACCCTGCCCTGAAACGCCGAAACCTTAGTCTGCGCACCAAGGCACTGGTCAAGCGGGTTCTCTTTGAAAACGCGAAAGCCATTGGCATTGAACTGCGTGATGGCCTTCAACTTTTTGCACGACGAGAAGTGATCCTGGCTGCCGGAGCAATCGGCTCACCGCAGCTTCTGCAGGTTTCCGGTGTCGGCCCGGGCAATCTGCTGCGCGAATTCGGCATTCCGATCATCCAGGCCAATGACAATGTCGGTGGCAATCTGCAGGATCACCTGTCAACGAAATTCACATTCCGCGCCAAGGAGCCGACGCTGAACGCCGTGCTGCGTCCGGCAATCGGTCGGACACTCGCGGCAATTCAATATGCCTTGACGCGCAAGGGCCCTTTGTCGCTTTCAGTCAACCAGTGCGGCGGATTCTTCCGATCAAGACGTGAATTGAGCCGGCCAGACCAGCAACTTTATTTCAACCCGATCAGCTATCAGTTGACGGCTGACAAGGATCAGACCCGGCTGGCAATCGATCCGTTCAACGGTTTCATCATCTGCGCGCAGCCGACTCGCCCGACCAGTCGGGGGCGTATTGCTATCAAGAGCGCTGACGCCACAGTTGCACCTGTCATTCAACCGAATTCGCTTTCAACCGAAGAAGACCGCCTGGCCGTGATCGCCGGGGGCAGGCTCTGCCAGAATCTGATGGCAAGCAAAGCCTTGAGCGGGCTTGTCGAAGGGCCTGTTGCACCTGATCTCGGCAAGCTCGATGACGAAGGAATTCTTGCTGATTTCAAGTCTCGTGCGAGCACCGTCTACCACCCGGTTTCCACGTGCCGGATGGGAGAAAACGTTGGATCGAGCGTCGTCGACAGCCGCCTGAGGGTTCATGGAGTGCAGCGGCTGCGTGTCGTTGATGCTTCGGCCTTTCCGAATATCACCTCGGGCAACACAAACGCCCCGACCATGATGCTGGCCCTGAAGGGGGCCGATCTCATTCTTGAAGATCAGAAGAGAGCTATTTGATGACGGCCCAATCACTTGCAGACGACTACCTGTCCGGCGGACAGCTGAGATCGCTTCCCGAAGGGCATTTCATAGACGGAAAGCCGACCCCCGCATCAAACCGGAAGATGCAGAGCTTTGACCCGGGGCTTGCCGAACCGTTTGCCGAGTTTTCACTAGGCAGTGCCCAGGACCTTGATCACGCCATTGATGCCGCTGAAAGGGCCGCCAGACACTGGCGGCAGGTGACACCTGCGGAGCGTTGCCGTGTGCTCAACAACGTTGCTCGTCTATTTCGCGAAAATGCCGACCGACTGTCGGTGATTGAAGTTGTCGACAGCGGCAAGACGCTTTCAGAGGCATCCGGCGACGTCCAGGCGTCCGCGCGCCTTTTTGAATATTACGCAGGTGCGGCCGACAAGCTTGATGGCAGATCTGTCAATTTGGGTCCTGAGCAGACCGCCTTTACAGTGCGTGAACCGGTCGGCGTGACAGGGCATATCATTCCCTGGAATTACCCGACATCCACCTTTGCGCGCGGCGTTGCCCCTGCTCTTGCCGCCGGATGTTCAGTTGTTGCCAAACCTGCCGAAACAACACCCTTCACCGCATTGGTCATGGCAGAACTGCTTTCAGAAGCTGGCGTGCCCGATGGGCTTGTAAATGTCGTGACCGGCCTCGGCACCGATGTCGGCGCAATGATGGCTCGGGACCCGCGTATCAAACAGCTTACCTTCACGGGTTCGGTTTCAACCGGTGTCAATGTCGCTCAGATCGCGGCGCCGAATGTCACGCGCCTGACGCTGGAACTTGGCGGCAAGTCTCCGTTGATCGCCTTCGAAGATGCAGATCCCGGGAAGGTGGCAGATGGCGCGTATTGGGCAATCTTCTCCAATTCGGGTCAGATTTGTTCCGCTGGATCAAGACTGGTTTTGCACTCATCCTTGCGCGATGAGGTGCTTGCCTTACTGACGAAAAGAGCGGCCCGTATCAAACCCGGACACGGCTTGTCGCATCCCGATATGGGCGCAATCAATTCCGACCTGCACCTGTCGCGGATCCAAGGGCATGTTGAGGCGGCCCGGGCACGGGGTGCCAATATCCTGACCGGCGGCCATGTCACGACAGATACAAGAACCGGCAAAGGCTGGTTCTTTGAGCCGACCGTGATTGCCGACCTCTCCCCCAACGATCCTGCCGTGCAGGAAGAAATCTTCGGCCCGGTGCTCTCGGTTCAAACGTTCGACACGGAAGAGGAAGCAATTAGGCTTGCCAACGGCACCGACTTCGGTCTGATTTCAAGCGTCTACACAAGAGATGTCGGTCGCGCGATGCGGGTTGCCGGCGCAATGGATTGTGGTCAGGTTTCAATCAATGATTACTGGGCCGGCGGGTTGGAACTGCCATTCGGTGGAAATAAAAAATCCGGCTATGGCCGTGAAAAGGGCTGGGAAGGGCTCGATGCCTATACCAAAGTGAAATCCATCACTATCAGCAATGCCAGCTAGGCGAGATCCATGAAACTCGACCAAATCGAGACATTTGTCGTCGCGAACCCTCCTCCCCGTCATGGAGGACGCTATTTCATTTTCGTCAAACTGGTTACCGCTTGCGGGATCACGGGCTACGGCGAGATCTACAATGCCACTTTCGGGCCTCACCTTGTGGCTGAAATGGCGAAGGACGTTTTCGAGCGCCAGTTCCTGGGCACCGATCCGCACCATATTGAGAAGCTTTGGCACAAGACCTATGGCGCTGGCTATACGCAGCGACCGGATGTCACTGTTATGGGCGTGCTCTCGGGACTTGAGATGGCGTGCTGGGATATTATCGGCAAGGCTGCCGGAAAACCCGCATATGAATTGCTCGGCGGCAAAGTTCACGAGCGGCTGCGGTCCTATACCTATCTTTATCCAGCCGACGGTGACGTCTATCCAGATCCCGACCAGCCGAATGTCTATAACGATCCGTCTCTGGCAGCGAACGCGGCAAGCAAGGCCGTTGAACAGGGGTTCACGGCGGTCAAGTTCGATCCTGCTGGCGCTTACACGATTTATGACGGCCATCAGCCAAGTCTCGACGACCTGGACCGGTCCGAAGCCTTTTGCAAGTCCATTCGCGAGGCTGTCGGGTCAAAGGCCGACCTGCTTTTTGGCACGCATGGTCAGTTTACCGTCTCAGGAGCCAAACGGCTCGCCAGGCGCATAGAATCTTATGACCCACTCTGGTTCGAAGAGCCTATCCCGCCAGAAAAGCCGGAAGACATGGCTGAAGTTGCCCGATATACGTCCATCCCGGTAGCAACCGGTGAGCGCCTTTGTACAAGGTATGAGTTTTCACGCGTTCTGGAAACAGGTGCAGCCAGCATTTTGCAGATGAACCTTGGCCGGGTCGGCGGGCTTCTGGAAGCCAAGAAAATCGCGGCCATGGCTGAGTGCCATTCTGCCCAGGTCGCACCGCATCTCTACTGCGGGCCTCTTGTTGCGCTTGCCAACATTCAACTGGCGACCTGCAGCCCCAATTTTCTGGTCCTTGAGTCAATCCGCACGTTCGATGGTTTTTATGCTGACCTTTTGGCAAAACCGATCTGTTGGGAAGACGGCTATGTGATCCCATCCAGCGAACCGGGCCTTGGCCACGAACTGAACGAAGAGGTTGCAAGATCACACCCTTACGAGGGCAATGAGCTCCATCTCGGCCTGCAGGAGAGCCCGGCGCTGCCGCTTTGACCTGGTCCGTTTGGCCGCCGGTTTTAGTTACGATTCAATCCGGCTCGCCCGGTGGCACAAACCAACCGGATGACAAGTCTATGTGCTGAATGGAGTGCTCTTCGATCAGATCGTCATAGCCCTCCGGCAGGAAGGATTGATCCCATTGATCACCAAACTTCTGTTTGACAGACGTCATGTCGGACCACAGAGACGCAAATATGAGCCTGTTTTCTTCCACGCTTACTTCGCGGCCGAAGAAGAACCCTTTGTTTCCGGGCTCACTGCGCACGACCTCAGCTGACGTCGTGGCAAATTGTGCAAGAAGGCTTTTTTCCTTTCCATCTTTGACCCTGGCCTGGAACAGCCGCAAGATCGGGCCCTGCTGTGGTTTGTTCGAGGTCATCCAGTTACCTTTCACTTTGTCGGACGTTGAAGAAAAATCTGACCTCAGTTCAAACCGGCCATGCAAATGAACCGCATGATTGAAAGGTCAAGAAAGTGCCTCTGATAAACATTGATCAATGCGGCCCAAAGGGTGATGAGCGCAGACAGGGCGAGCAGGCACGCCAAACCCCATAGAACAAGCGACCAGCTAGGCATTGCTCACGGCTCCCTGAAGTCTGCTGAATTTGGAAGTCAGTGGTTGCTCATCGATCGGAAGGTGCAGAAAGGCAGCCATGATGCCGGCCAGAACCACGCACCACCACATGATGTCGTAGTTGCCTGTCTGCTCGAATACGAGCCCACCGAGCCAGGCACCCAGGAAACTCCCAATCTGATGCATGAAGAATACGATGCCAATCAGTGTCGCGAGATATCTGGGGCCAAAGACCTGGGCAACGATGCCGGTGGTAAGCGGAACTGTACCAAGCCAGGTAAAACCCATCACTGCCGCGAACAAAAGAGTTGAAACATCGGAAGGTGGCAGCAGCACAAAGACGGCGACAGCAGCTGCCCGGGCCAGATAGAGACCAACAAGAACCTTTTTCTTGCTGACATGATCGCCGACGACACCGCATATGAACGTTCCGGCGATGTTTGTTGCACCAATGGTCGCAAGAGCAGCGCCGCCAAGCCAGGCTCCCAGATTTCTGTCCAAAAGATAAGCCGGCAAATGCGTTCCTATGAACGCAAGCTGGAACCCGCACACAAAGAAACCCAGTACCAGCAAAACAAAGCCTTTATGCCCAAGCGCCTCGGAGAGTGCCTCCGTCAGCGATTGCTCCGTCCCTTGCACCTCAGCGCGCCCTGAAAGCATCGGAGCCAACAAGCAAATCGTCACAGCGATGAGCCCCAAGCTGACAAAGGCAAGGGACCAATTCAGGTTATCAATCTGGCTCAGTGTGACGGGAACAGATAGAAAAATCCCCAAGGATCCGCCAAGCGAGGCAATGCCGAGCGCCGACGTACGTCGTTCAGGAGGAAATTTCCGTCCGACTGCTCCAAGGACCACAGCATAGGTTGTTGCGCTAAGTCCGATACCGACAAGCACACCTAACCCCAGCACCAATCCAAGTGTGCTTGAAACGGCAGAAGCACATATCAGACCCAGCACATAAAGCGCACCACCTGTGAAAATAACCCTCGCGCTTCCAAAACGGTCAGCCAGCATGCCTGCGAAGGGTTGTGCCAAACCCCACATAAGGTTCTGCAATGCGATTGCAAAACCGAATGTCTCACGATCGATGTTTGGGACTTCCCTCGTGACCGGATCCAAAAACAGCCCGAAAGAGTGCCGCATACCAATGGCGATAAGAGCGACAACCGAGCCTGCGACCAGTACAAGCTTCGGGTCGCTGAGGTGCCGCAAGACAGTGCCATTTGTCGATTGCATTCCATATCTCCATTGATGATGGCGGTTTCAGTTTCTGCCAGAAACCGGGATACCGATATTTCGAAATAGCTGGGAATTCCGGGCTAAGCACTCCAAAGTGCAAACTCTGGAGTGCCTCTCAAGCATCTGTTTTAATTTATATTTTTCTGCTTTCTGCACTCATTAACAACTCACGTGAGTGGTGATGGCAGAGTTGACCCAGCAATGACACCAACCAGATATGGAAAGCGACCAAGGAAGCCGAATGCTGATCCCGTAGCTGCCAAACCCAGTGTTGCTGGCCCCGGGCTGCCCATAAGCAGAGAAGCTGCAAGCCAGAGAACGCGAAGGTTTTCTGCCATCAATTCACGACCCTCAAGTCTGCAGCGTGAAAAGCACGCATTGTGAGCACCCACCGATGGGCTTCAATCGCCTCGATTGCGTCGACGACCGTGTTGCCTGGAGACAACAAGTGAATCGATCTCGCTGCGATCAATCGCCAGATCCCGGAGCATCGCGTTGCTAAGACTGCGCAGCTCACCACAGTCTCGCCTCTTCTGCTTCCAGGCGAGGAATCGTTTCAATAAAACGCCCAGACATGACGCGTTCTGCGCAGTTTGCAGTGTTGCTGTTGTGGTCGTTTCCCTAGCCAATTCACCTTGATACCCATCGTTTCAGACGGGTCAGATTTTTACCTCTGACTTGTTATTGGTCAAAACGTATTGTTCAATAAGTGATATGCGAAACATCAATATCAGAAGTGTCGATCTAAATTTGCTCGTTACGTTCGATGCGCTTTACAGCGAACGAAGTGTGACGAGAGCAGCCACTCAGCTCTCTTTGACCCAACCGACGGTTTCCGGGATGCTCAAGCGGCTTCGCGAAGTGTTCGAAGATGATCTCTTTGTTCGAACCTCACACGGCATCATTCCGACACCAAAGGCCGACGCAATTGCTTTGAAAGTCAACGAGGTGCTGGAGGAGATTCGTGTGCTTCTGGCCCCTGACGCGTTCGATCCGGCCAACTCAGAGTTCACTGTAAGAGTTTGCGGCAGCGACTATCTGCAGCACACAATCTTCAATGCCTTCACTGAAAAAGTACTGGATGTCGCTCCCCGGGCCCGGGTCTCGGTTCTTCCAAGGCCTGCGACGGGAATTCTGGATCAGCTGGAAAAAGGTGAGATAGACCTGATTTTGAGTGACCGCGACCTGGCTCTGCCCGACTTGCCAGCACGCGCGCTCTACACGGACGACTTTGTCTGTTTATCCAGTTATTCAAACGTCAAAAACAATGACGAATTGTCATTGGAACAGCTATGTGAACATCGTCACGCATTTGTGGACCCGACCGGGGCCAGCTTTCGCGGGCCAATCGACGAGGTTCTCGCCGCGAAGGGAATGAGCCGACATGTTGTCTTGGCGGTACCCACATTTGCGATGCTGATCCATCTCATGAAATCAAGGAGCTTAACCGCGTTCATTCCCGAACGGATCGCTAGATCCTTCAAGCACAGTTTTGCACGCATTCGAACACCGCTCGAACTGCCCTACCTGGATATCGTCGCCAACTGGCACCCCCGCATGAACCGGGATGCAAGACATCTCTGGCTCAGAGAAACGCTTCTTGAGGTTGCAAGACTTCCAAAGAACCAGATCGGCAGCGACACATCACGCTCTTAGTTTGAGCGAAAAACGATAGCAAACTGGTCCAAACGAAATGGAGCATCGAATAGAATTCACTGCAACTTTCAACAAGGGAACGGCTTGCTCATTTGCCTGGCAAAAAATCAGTCGGCGGCCAGGAGCACTGGACCCGATTTGGCGAAAGACAGTCTCAAATCCGAGCCGACCTCAAGCGTCTGATCCACGTTGTCCTGCACCGCAAAGACCTGACCAAACTCACCCTCGAGAGTGTATTCCATTCGAACGCCGACATAGGTTGCCTTGGCAACACGCGCCGGCATGCCTTCCGCTTCCCCCAAAACAAGCCGAGAGGGTCGAACGGCAATGGTTGCCGCACCTTTTGATAAACCGCGCGAGGCCAGCATATAACGATACCCGCAGACATCCACAGTCGCGGTTTCGTTCTGGACGTCGGTTATCTGGCAGGAGATCAAATTTGCCTCGCCGATAAAATCGGCAACGAAGGCATCGACCGGTTGATCATAGAGCTCCCGCGGCGTGCCGATTTGAGCAATCGATGCATTGCGCATGACGACAATCTCATCTGAAACCGCGAGCGCTTCTTCCTGGTCGTGGGTGACATAAACGACAGTCAGGCCAAGATCCTGCTGGATTGCCCGAATGTCCTCGCGGACCTGTCGACGCAATTTCGCATCAAGGTTCGACAGGGGTTCGTCGAACAGCAGCACCTGAGGTTCCAGCACGAGTGCACGGGCAACCGCGACACGTTGCTGTTGACCACCGGACAATTCGCTTGGCAAGCGCTCTCCGAAGCCCTTCAAGCCGACCAGTTCCAGCCCTTCAAGCGCCCGGGAGCGCGCTTCGGCCTTGTCGAAACCAGAAAAAGTCAGTCCGTACATCACGTTTTCCAGAACGCTCATGTGCGGAAACAGAGCGTAGGACTGGAACACCATCGACACGTCACGATCCGTTGCCGGCAATTTCGTAACCTCTGTGTCCCCGATGAGTATGCGCCCGGAACTGGCCATCTCCAAGCCTGCGATCATGCGCAGTGTCGTGGTCTTGCCACAACCGGATGGGCCCAGAAGCGTCACAAGTTTTCCCGCTTCGATATCCAGATCGATGTTGTCGACAGCGACCACATCCTTTCCGAAAACCTTGGAGACCTTTTCGAACCTGACCGGCGCGGCCTTGCTGCGAATGTGTGTTTCGCTCATGTCGCTCCCTTCATTTCGATGTGTTTGCGACGCCCGATCTGTACACGGCCAACCAGCAACTGCAGCAGACCGACGGCTGCCAGCATGACGAAGATCAGTGTCGTGGAATAGGCAATGGCAAGACCGTAGTCGTTGTTTTCAACGCGCCCGATAATGTAGCTGGTCGCCATGTCATACTCGGCGGACACCAGGAATATGACCGCGGAAATGGCGGTCATCGCCCGCACGAAACTGTAGACCAAAGCGGCCAGGATTGCGGGCCGCAACAAGGGCAGTATCACTCGTCGGAAGGTTTGCCATGAGTTGGCTCCAAGCGTGAGTGAGCTCTCGTCAAGCGACTTGTCGATCTGCGACATGCTTGCAATCCCTGCACGCACGCCGACCGGCATGTTCCTGAAGATGAAACTCACGACGAGAATAATACCCGTTCCGGTGATTTCTATTGGAGGAACGTTGAATGCCAGAATGTAACTCACCCCGATAACGGTGCCGGGAATGGCAAAGGACAGCATGGTGCCGAACTCGAAGGAGTTCTTGCCGGCGAAATTCTGCCGTGTCAGCAGATAGGCCGTCACCAATCCAACGGCCGCCGTCAGCGGTGCCGCAATGGCTGCTATCGTTATCGTCGTCCAGAAACTGTCCCAGGCAGCCCCGGTCCAGCGTATCCCTTCTTCAGCAAACCGAACCGAAAACGCCGTCACATAGTGTTTGAACGTCAGAGAATTGTTGACACCCCACAGTTCAACAACACTGCCATAAATGATCATCGCATAGACCACGGCGGTGAACGCGGCCCAGGCAAGCGCAATGCTCAGAACAGGAACTGCAAGGCCTTTGGGCATAAGCGGATGCACTCCTGCATCTCCCTTGCCTGAGACGGTCGTATAGCTCTTTTTTCCCAGCCAGGCTCGTTGGGCGTAGAAAGCCGAGAGCGTGAAAAAGAGCAGAACCATTGCGAGAACCGCAGCACGCCCCTGATCGTATTGTGCACCGACAATGGCAAAGAAAATCTCGGTCGACAAAACATCGAAGTTTCCGCCCAGAACCAGCGGATTGCCGAAATCGGCCATGCTTTCGATGAAACCAAGCAGAAACGCGTTTGCAAGCCCGGGACGCATCAGCGGCAAGGAAACCGTTCTGAAGGTCTGCCAACGGTTTGCCCGAAGGGTCTGCGCTGCTTCTTCCATTGAGGGGGAAACCCCTTCAACGACACCGATGAGGACCAGAAAGGCAATCGGCGTGAAGGCCAGCGTCTGGGCAATAAGCACGCCGGGCAGGCCGTACAGCCAACGCGTCGGCTGCACACCAAACAATTCAGATATATAGACCGTAACCGTACCGGAAAGTCCAAACAGCAATATGAGCGCAAGGCCAATGACGAAAGGTGGCGTGATGATCGGCAGCACCGTAAGCGCCCGCATCACTCGTTTGTAACGGAAGCCTGAACGTGTCACGACGAGCGCAAATGCCAGGCCCAAAAGCGTTGTGATCAATCCAACCAGAACGGCAAGGAAAAGGGAGTTCCATGCAGCTCCGCAACGCGCACCGGCCAGGCAGCCGAGGCCCCAAATCCGGTCGTCGAAGAACTTGTCGAAAAAAACCAAAATCGAGTAAGCGCCGTCGTCTGTGACGAAGGCAGCAAACAACATTTTCGCAATCGGAAAGAAGACAAATGCCGTGACAATCGCGATGACGCCGCCAATTGCACTGACGACAAAGACATCTCCGTTGACAGCGCCGCGTGCGGCGATGCCTTGCGTCAGCAGAAACAGGTAGGCAGACGCGCACAGCATTGCGCCATATCCCATGCCAAACTGCCGATCGTCCAACGGACCGAAAGCCGCATTCATCCATTCGAAATTGTATCCGCGGATACCAATGGAAAAGCCTTGGGCAATCATCCACGCAAAGCCTATTGCGCCGGCAAGCACAAGCAAACGGGAGTAGGTCGGATCCGACTTTGAGCACCGCAATGCAAACAGCGGAAGCACCAGCGGGATCAAGAGGGGGCCCAGCCATAGCTTTTCGCCTTGCGCGATCAAAAACGCGGCAGGCGCGTAGTCCTCGTCGAACGGGTAGCCGTCGATCAGCCATTCGAACGACCAAAAACCGTCCTCGATGCCGTACCAGGGCAGCAGACAGAAGCCCACCCACCCGGCAATGATCCAAAAGATCAGAACCGGGGGAGCTTTATTTGGTTTGGTCAAAGTCACTTACTGCGGCAGCGTGGAGACGTCCTCGTCCCATTTCTGCAAAAGGCGTTTGCGCTCATCGGACGACCCATATTTCTTGAAGTCGTAGTCGATCAGCTTGATCTGGCTCATGTCAGGAGCACTTTCCGAAGTTTCCGCGCCTTTGTTGGACGGAACCTGGAACGCATTGACCTCGAGCGCAAGGTTCTGTGCCTCTGGGCTCAAAGCCCAATCGTAAAACTTCTTCGCCTCATCCATGTTCCGGGCGCCATCGATGATCGACATGGAGCCAATCTCGTAGCCAGTTCCCTCGCATGGTGCCACGACTTTCACAGGGAAACCGGAGACAGCCTGCTTGACGGCGTCATGCATGAAGACGATACCGATGGTGTTTTCTCCGCGACCCGCAGCCTTGATCGGAGCGGAACCCGACTTTGTGTACTGGTTGATGTTGGCGTGGAGACCCTTCATGAATTCAAAGCCCTCGTCCTCACCGAATATCTGAACCATGGACGCAAGCGTCGTATAGGCAGTGCCTGACGAATTCGGGTTCGCCATCTGGACATGGCCTTTGTACTCGGGCTTCAGGAGGTCCTTCCAACATGCCGGCTCCGGCAGATTGTTCGCCGCCAGCAGATCACTGTTGTAGCCGTATCCGAGTGCACCGGAATAAATTCCGATTGTCCGGTTTCCTGCGCTTTCAGCCTGGCTAATCGCCCAATCATGCAGCTGGTCGCGCATGGGAGAAACATATTCTGCGGTCAGGCCCTCTTCAGCGGCCTGCAAATGCGGATCACCGGTTCCACCCCACCAAACGTCTCCTTTTGGATTGGAAGACTCGGCGCGGATCTGTGCGAAGGTTTCGCCCGATGACTTGCGTGTCATATTGACGTCGATGCCGGTTGCATCTTCAAAACTGCGCGCCATCAACTGGCACCAATCCTCCTGCGCACTGCAATAAAGAGTGAGCTTGTCGGCGTGAGCCATTGATGCGCTGGCTGCGAACGCTACAAGTGACCCTGCGAAGACTGCGGCTTTTCTGTTCATTCCTGTTCCTCCCTGAACATTATGTTCCAACCGGTTTTCCGGCTTTCTTTTGCACCCCATTTTCGTTTCACGACGTCTCTTGGGGCAAGGCAAGCACCACTCTGGCTCAATATTCCCGCAGTTTGCTGCGGTAAAACCGATACTGCGGTCCGCTTGCAGGCAATTGGGCAGTGCCCAACTGTGTGATCATTCTCCTTGTTTGTCAGGCAGTCCCCTTGGCACCGGGCAGTACCTGGGCTTCCAAAACCATCATGTTCGAACACCCAGGCAACATGGAATTCTTGCGGAATTCCCTGCATCGGCCCTTGTTGGCTTCCTCCCGGCTATCGTTGCCCGAACGAGCAATTCAACCTCCACCGGCCGTCAGGTCTCTCCCTGTTTTTTACGCTACACCCCTTTGGCTTCTCCCTTGTCATCCGTCCCGGAAACCGACGCTTCAGAGGTGACGTTGTTGTTCAATCGCTTTGGATGCATCGCTGATCTCAGAATCCCGACACCATCGGCGACAGGCACATCCTACCGTCATCGATTATCAGCACCAGCTTGAAGCCTTTGCAACTAAATTCATCCAAAACACTGAGTTTCTTAGAAAAAAAAGATTAGTAAGCAAAATACATGCGCCAGATCACAGTACCAGAAGATGAGTTCGTCACGGACTGACACCCGGCAGTTGGTAAGGCCGTCGACCGTATTGCACGCAGGTTCAGTTGATTGAGCGCTACGTCTAAACGCCTTGAATGGCAATCAGGCGAATGAGCCGACTGTTTGATTGCAGGGTGCATGACTTCAAAGAAGCACGCCCATCTCGAGAGTGGTTCAGTAAACCTCTACCTAACCTAGGCAAGGGTCTCCATCTCCAAGGCCAGGCACGCCCTACCAACCTTCTTTGTTTCCCTGGCAATTCCTGACAAGGGTTTGCTCAGCCGGTTTTCGCTCCCTCAAGCCTGTACATGTGCTGAAAGAAGGCGTTGTCAGACAGTCGACGCAGCAATGCGGCAATGAGGGCCGTTGCGACAATGGCGAAACAAAGCCGACCGACCAAGACACCGTAGACGTCCGCGCCCAGAGCAATCATCAAAAGCGTGTCTTCAATGACGCTGTGCGCAAACCCCATAAACACGCAGGACACAAAAACCTGCCGAGGTGACACCGCGCCTGATCGCGCTTCCCGGATCAACAGGCCCGCACCATAAGAGATGCCCAAAAACAAACCGACGGCAGTCAGGTAGCCTGCCTCGCCGCGAATGCCCGCAAGGCGCAAAACAGGCGACAAGGCCGACATGATCCAAGCCAGAACCCCGGTCATTTTCAAGACCTCCAGGAGCCAGAAAAGAGCAACGAGCACGACCAGCATCCAGATCATGGTCTGGGCGAATCCGAAGAAAAATTCGAGCCAGTCCGGTGTGGTGCTTAAGGGTATCCAGGCCGGTGCGACGGGTGCGGACAGCCATCCTGTCATTTCCAGAACCGTATGCAACAGAACGGCGTAGAGGAGTCCTCCCAGGATGCGCAAAGTTGTCGTGACGGCCATGCCGGGGCCGGCCATCTGAATGATTTTCTGTTCAACCGGCAGCCCATGTGCAAACAGAACAAGTGAGGAAAAGATGGTGACGTCGGCAACACTCAAGGATGAGATGGGCACCAGCGTGAAGAGAAGCGGCACCGCCCCCCAAATCCCGACCAGCATCGCGGTCAGCCAAGCCAGGCCAAGCTCTGATGGGAGGCCGACAAGGTTCATAACCGGAGCAAAGATCGGCGCGACCATTTCAATCACTCCCAGTCTGGAGAGCAACTCGGCAGCGATCGTTATAGGTATCATTATGCGCGCCAGGACCCAGTAGATCTCAATAGGTTCAAGCGTTTTTCGAAAAATTTTGACGATGACGGACATCCAAAGCTCCTAAACAGTTGCCTCAGTCCTAGCTTGGCTCACTTCGAATTTGTGGTCTAAAATTGCATTTCTTTGCAATTTTATTGCAAAGACAAATCAGATGAATAGGCTTTTCCGATGGACCGAATAGACCGCAAAATTTTGAACTTCATGCAGCTCGATGCTTCGCGCACGAATGTGGAATTGGCCGACAAGGTCGGCCTCTCACCTTCTTCGTGTCTACGCCGTGTACAGCGACTTAGAAAAAATGGCTTTATCGACCGCGTGGTTGCCATCTTAAACCCCGCCAAAGCTGGACGGGTCATCAAGGCAATTGTTACCGTTGAACTGAAACTGCATGGCGAACAGCACATGCGCCGTTTTCTGGACATCGTGACAAAAGAAGAAGCTGTCTCCAACGCTTACGCAGTTACAGGCGCAAGCGATGTCGTCCTGATGCTGCGATTGCAGGACATGGAAGAATATGACCGACTGTGCGAGCGTCTGTTTCGCGACCAAAGCAACGTCGCCCGCTTCTTTACAATGGTGGTCATCAAGTCTGCCAAAGAGGAAACCGCCTTAAGCCTCTGAAAGGTCTTCATCGGGAAGATGGTCTTATCCAGCGATGTTCTATATCGACGAGGCTCACTCCATCCTCGTAGTGCTCGGTCTCTCGGGACACTTCAACAAGCCCCTCACGGCGATAGAACTTTCGCGCCCTCGTATTCAATTCATAAGCCCAAACGGTGATCCATTCGCGATTTTCCTTTGCCAGATCCCGCAGCTTCTTTCCCACACCTAGCCGCCTCGCATCTCTTGCAACGTAGAGCGCACCGATGTTGTCCTCCTCCCGAACACAAAATCCGACAATGTGCGCGTCTATTTCCGCGACCCAGACACAATCCTTCCCGAACCTTTCACGCCAATAGGCCGTCATGGGCTCAAGGTCATCCACTTTTGTCATCCAAGGAGTGTCGGCGCTCCATTCCCGAATGATCCGCCCCGAATGATCCGCGCGCAGGAGGCCGCATCGGCGGGCTTGCCGCCGCGATAATCAAAACTGTCCGCGACCATTGGACTATCTCTCACTTCCTGAAAAGTCGTTGCAATTCTTCTTCATCAACCCCAATCCATTTGCCAATTGCCTTCCATCAATGGTACCCAAAACCATTGCTCTTCGGGACGACCCGGCATCTCCAGAGCGCGCCAGGACGACCTGCCAAAAGGAAAGTTGTCATGGCTTGGTTCTTTCTTACCCTAAGTGGTTTTCGTTTTCTGGAATGGTCTTTCCAACGGAAGGCGATGTGTGATTGTTTTCATCGACTCTCGCCGAATGCGCATCCAAGGAGATGTAACGCGGCAAGCGTTCTGGAGGGGTAACCATGGTCAACACAGCAAAGCAAACTCGCAAGCTAATTGAAGGCCAACCGGCTCTGATCGTCATCGATATTCAGAAAAGCACATTTATCGATGCAAGTGAGGTTCGGTCGATCGACAATATGCCCGGCTACAAGGAGCGCATGCTGGCTGCACGAGAGGTCATCGATGCAGCGCACTTGGCGAACGTACCAGTGATCTTTGTCCAGGAAGTCCATCGGCCAGATCTGGTTGATTTCGGGCGGGAACTAGATGGAGACGAGGACATTCACTGTCTCGAAGGTGACCCAAGGACGGATATCGCAAAAGAAGAATTGGGGTTTCAAAAAGGCGATTATATCGTTCCAAAGCGCCGATATTCGGCCTTTTTCGGAACAGACTTTGAAATCCTTCTCCGGGGGTTGAAAGTAGATACTTTGCTGCTGTGCGGAGGGCTGACCGACGTTTGCATTCACTACACATTCGTAGATGGGCACCAGTCGGACTACTTCTGTCGCGTCATAGAAGATTGCGTTGCCGGGTCCTCACTGGAGGCACATGAAGCTGCACTGAAGGCAATGGAGTACCTTCAGTCGGGTGCGAGACAGTCAACAACGAACGTACTTGAAGCACTCAACCACCTTGGAGTTGGATAGCCACCTTCGAAACACGCTTTCAATGGTCGGAACCCACTATCCCTTGCTCGCGCCGAGCGTAAGCCCGGCCGTGAAGTGTTTTTGCATCAAAAAAAACAAAATGACCGGAGGTAAAGCAGCCAGGAGCGACGCGGCGGAAACCAGATGATGACGACTGACAAACTGTCCATTCAAGGACTGAATTGCAGCCGTGATCGGGCGTGTGTCGTTGCTCTGCGTGAGTGACGTCGCCCAGAAAAAATCATTCCAGACAAACGTGAAGACAAGGATCATCATTGCGGCCAGAACCGGCTTGATCAATGGCAACACAATGCGCAAAAAAATCTGCCTTTCACCAACACCGTCCAGCCTTGCGGTTTCGATCAACTCGAACGGAAGTTCCTTGATGAAGTTTCGAGCCAGCAGCGTGCAGAAACCGGTTTGAAATGCGGCGTGAAACAAGACAAGCCCGGTCGCCGTGTCATAGAGCCCCGTCTCGAGAGCAAGGTTGCGGATCGGGACAAGCAAGATTTGGAACGGAACAAAATTTCCAGCCAGAAAAAGCAAAAACACCGTCGCACCAATCCGGATCCGATGGATTGCAAGCGCATATCCCGCCAGAGTGGCAATGCAGACGGCCAAGAGCGCGCTAGGAACAGTGATTTTGATCGTGTTCAGGAAATGGGAGACAAAATCAGACTCAGTCAGGACAGCACCATAGTTCTGAATAAGCTGGATCTCCGATGGCCAGCCCATAATGTTGCCGCGTGTGATATCGGCCTGTGAGCGAATTGAGGTCACAAACACCGCGAGTATCGGCAGCAACCAGACGATAACGCAGACAGGCAGAAGCAGATTGTAGACGAGCCGTGAGACAGGCGACGCCTGTTTGATGGGTTTTGGAAACATTGCCTATTCTTCCGCCTCTGACTTGAGCGTTCGCCAGACGAAGATGCTGAGCACGGTCATGGTCAGCAGAAAGAGCACAACGGCAATGGCGGCTCCATATCCCTGGCGGGTTCCGTATTCAGACAGGGCCTGCTCATACATGAAATAGGAAAGCACCCGTGATGAGCCGTAAGGTCCGCCATCTGTCATGATGACGATGAGATCGTAAGATCGCAGGGCTCCTATGGCCGTCACAAGAAACGCAATGAACGTTGCTGAACGCAATTGCGGAAGAATAATGTAACGCAGCAGTTTCCATCCCTTTGCGTTGTCCAGTCTTGCCGCTTCGATCTGGTCCTGTGACAGATTGCAAAGACCGGTCAGGTAAATCAGGGCGCAAAAGGCCGTCTGGGGCCAAAGACCCGCTACGATCAGGCCGAAATTGACGAGATCCGGGTCTCCCAGAATTGCAGGAGGTGTTGCTCCCAACCACTCCCAGAGTTTGCCGACCAATCCAAAACGGGGGTCGTAAAACCAGGTGAAAATCAGGCCGACAACGACTTGAGAGATGACAAATGGAAAGAAGAAGAGCGACCTGTAGAACCAAATTCCCGGAGCAGTCTGATTGACAAGTAGAGCGATCCCAAGCCCAGCCGGAAGCGCCAGCATAAAGAGGAGAAACCAGAGCAGCGTATTTTGAACAGACACATGGAACCGGGGATCTCCAAGAAGCTCAAGGTAGTTTGCCAGACCTACCCACTCAGCTTTGTTCGATGCGCTGAACAGATCCGCTCCTGTCATGTCGAAGAACGAAATCCAGATCGAATGCGCGATGGGATAAAGAACAAGAACGGAAAATACCAGGATCGCAGGTGCCAGAAAAAAATAGGCTTTCACATTTCGTGGCACGGTGGGTAGTGATCTGAAAGACATCTGACGATCAGCGCGGGCAGCCATTGAGATATGAGTCACGGCTTGACGGACCGCTGCTCGAACCAATCGAGAGCCGTCTGCATCCAGTCGACCGGCCAGGTGTGGTCACCGTCATAGAGGCAAAAGCGAACCGCGCTGTCCTGCCAGAAACGGCAACGCATCTCATTTGAGACGGCAAATCCGTCCGGCGTATGGCTTTCAACAGAAATCTCTCTCACCAGCCTAAGCCCGGCGAAAACATCACCTGTGCTGACAGGTCCGTAGCTCAGGCCCTCAAGTGGCATCACGGTGTCTGAGAATGCATGGATCTGGAAAAGTTGAACGGGTGCGGAGCAGGCTTTGGGAAGTGGGGACCACATGGCACCGTTCAGAACGACAAATCCGGCAAAGCCCTGCGGTGAATGGCAGGCCGTGTCCAGGACGGCGGAACCGCCCATTGAGTAGCCTGTCAGAAGAACGCGGCTCAAATCCAACGGCAGTTTGCCGGCAAGGTCCTGAACCGCCGCGCGGGCAAAGTCGGCTTCGTTGCGCAGCGGGGTTTGCCCGTCGTGCACTGACCAACCGTTCTTGGCCCCCTCAAAACTGCGGGTCATTCCGTTCAGCGCCAGAAACACATACCCGCGTGCAAGCGCAGCGTTGACGAGATTGCGATCTACCTCAATCGTGTTTTTTGCCGAGCTGCCGTAGCCATGGAAATAGACCACAACAGGCAATTGGTCACTGATGTTTTCAGGTGCTTCGTAGCGATAGGTACCTGTTTCCAAACTGCAATCACTTGCGGCCCCACAAGCTTGGGCAGTGTCCCCCAAAACCGGTGCAAAAGCTGCGAAAAATAGGAAAATCCAGCGTCTCATGCTACCTCCGCAAGGCAAAAGAATTCCTCCCCGGCAACCGGCCAGGCTTCAAAAAAAATCAATCATGAGATTGCCGTCAGCTCACTTCAGGCAGGCATCCAGAAGTGTCATTGCAATTCCGACGGAAATATCCGGTCGCGCTTCCAGAATTGAACTCGAACCGATGTGTTCCGTTTCCACGCAGCAGGCGATCACGTCCGTCCATTTGTTCAGCTCAATCGGTTTCAACGGTGTTTCCGACATGCGTGTCAGCGTGACATAGATCTTTCTGCGAAGTTCAGTTTTCGCAAGCTGGCGGCCCTCGGAAATCAGACATTCAGGCGTTGCCAGAATGCTGTGATTGTCGCGATTGAAATTATAGTAACTCAGAAGGAACGCTTCGCATTTCGCTCTGATAACGTCTGCATCTCCCTTGATCCATTCCGGTTCATAACTTGAACAAACGGCGCGATATCCCGTGTCCAAATGGGCAAAGATCAAATCTCCGATTTCCGGAAAGTGGCGATAGACTGTCCCTCTTCCCAAACCACTTTGCCTGACCACGTCCGACATCGTTGGAAGCTTGGCATTTCCCGGCCGCAAGAGACTGGCAAATGCCTGAAGTATTGTGCCTCGATTTTCCTGCGCGTCGCTTCGGGTCATCTGTTTCTCTTACTTAAGTGGACACTTGTCCGCTTGTCAAGTCCAACCAAGTCCAGATTGGATTCGATGGATTGATAAAGGGGAACAAGTACGTCTTCACTAGTAATTTTAGCCCTGTCAGGACAAAGTCGGGATACGTGCCTGGCCAGCGGAAAACATACCGGATCGGATGGGACGGGCACTGTCTTCGCATTTCAATCATGGGCCAACACTAGTGACACACGCTCCACTACAAAATCGAGTCCTGCCAACAGGAGAAATCGTTTCAGCTTCCTTCCGCGGAACGTTCACCGGCAATCGCGGCATTCTTGACCTTGATGCACAGGGCCGCTTGGGTACAAGCCGCTGGAAACACAAGCACTGGATCATTTGCGATCTCGTTCATCCGCGCGGTCGTTATCACGGACCCAGGCCGGCGCGTGGATGGACGCCATTGTTTTTCATTGATGAAGCGATCGCGCTTGCCGCTGGTCACCGGCCTTGCGCTTATTGCCGACCAAAAGCCTACCGCGCTTGGGTCAAGGCCTGGTCCAGAGCACATGGCGGCTCATCCGGACACAAAGAAATCGATATGGCTTTGCATTCCGCCAGGGTTACACGCGCACGCACTCAGATCCGTCACGAGGCCGTGCTGCGTGACCTTCCCGACTACGTTTTTGTTCTCTATCGGGATCAACCGCACCTGGTGTTCAATCGTTCGCTTTATCCATTTGAATCCGGTGCGTATGGCTCAGCCGTCGCGCTGCCGTTTGACGCTCGGCAGGCTACGGTCCTTACGCCGCACCCGACATTGGCCGTTCTGGCTGCAGGCTATGAGCCTGAGACCTGCTCAATACCTGATGGTTAGAGCGATATCGGTTTTTACAGCTCCAATCTGCTGAGGACGGCATATCTTGCAAAGGGACTGGACGCAAAGAGCAAGAGGTTGAAAAACCCTAAGCGGGATTTTAGGAGTGCTGTCTCCCCCAGGCATACGCAAATAGTCTTGCGCGCAGTCCTTTCCTCATCGGTAGGACCGCGCACACGATCTTCTCGTCTTGAACAAAGCTCGCGTGTCAGGCCGCCTTGGCCTTGAACTCAAGCCGACGGCGATGAAGGACCGGCTCTGTATAACCGTTGGGCTGTTTGGTGCCTTCAAAGACCAGCTCGCACGCCGCCTGGAAGGCAACTGAGCCTTCATAGTCAGCAGCCATCGGCCGATAGAGCGGGTCGCCGGCATTTTGACCATCAACGACCGCAGCCATACGCTGCATGGTCTCCAGAACCTGTTCCTTGCTGGCAACACCATGATGCAGCCAGTTGGCGATGTGCTGGGAGGAAATGCGCAATGTGGCCCGGTCTTCCATGAGGCCGACATTGTTGATGTCCGGCACCTTGGAACAGCCAACCCCCTGCTCTACCCAGCGGACGACATATCCAAGAATGCCTTGCGCGTTGTTGTCGAGCTCGGCCTGGATATCGTCCGGTGCCCAGTTGGGCCGCTCGGCGACGGGAATGGACAGGATGTCTTCCAGCTTGGCCGCATCCCGGGTCTTCAATTCCTGTTGCCGGTCCTGAACAGCAATCTTGTAGTAGTGCATGGCATGCAGTGTTGCCGCAGTCGGAGAAGGAACCCAGGCCGTATTCGCGCCTGACACCGGGTGTCCGATCTTTTGCTCCAGCATCGCGTTCATCAGATCAGGCATGGCCCACATGCCCTTGCCGATTTGAGCGTGCCCCGGCAAACCACAGGCAAGTCCGACATCAACATTATTGTTCTCGTAGGCTGCAATCCAAGTGGCTGCTTTCATGTCGCCCTTGCGGATCATTGGACCGGCTTCCATGGATGTGTGCATTTCATCACCGGTTCGATCCAGAAAACCTGTGTTGATGAAAAAGACACGGTCTTTTGCCTGCCGGATGCACTCCTTTAGATTAACCGTCGTGCGCCGTTCTTCGTCCATGATGCCCATCTTGAGCGTGTTTCGCTCAAGACCGAGTGCATCCTCCACGCGGTTGAATATCTCCGACGCGAAAGCCACTTCTTCAGGTCCGTGCATCTTGGGCTTTACGATATAGACAGAACCTGCACGGCTGTTGGTTCCGCCGCCGTTGGGGCCAATGTCATGCAGCGCGATCAAAGACGTGATCATGCCGTCCAGCAGACCCTCTGGAACCTCATTTCCGTGCTCGTCAAGAACAGCGTCAATCGTCATCAAGTGACCGACATTGCGGATCAGCAGCAGAGAACGGCCATGTAGCTTCAGGGCGCTGCCATCCGGCGCTGTATAGTTCCGGTCGCCATGCAGGCGCCGCGTCACCGTTTCACCACCCTTTTCAAAGGTCTCCTGAAGATCTCCCTTCATCAGGCCAAGCCAGTTGGTGTAGACGACAACCTTGTCCTCAGCGTCAACAGCAGCGACAGAGTCTTCACAGTCCATGATCGTCGACATGGCGGATTCCAGGACAACGTCCGAAATGCGCGCCTTGTCGGTTTTGCCGATCGGATGCTGACTGTCGACATTGATTTCGAGGTGAAGACCGTTCTTAACCAGCAGAACCTTGTAGGGGTCTGCTGGATCGCCGGCGAAACCTGCGAACTGGGACCTATCTGCAAGTCCCGTGGAACCGCCATCGACCGAGATCACCAGATTTTCGTCTTTCACAGCTAGCCCGGTGATGTCTGACCAGCTGCCGGACAGAAGTGGTGCAGTCTCGTCCAGAACGCGGCGGGCATAAGCAATGACGTCTGCACCACGCGCGGCATCAAATCCACCCGGCTGCGGGCGCGACCCCATGGCATCGGTGCCATAAAGAGCATCATAGAGCGACCCCCAGCGCGCGTTGGCGGCATTCAGTGCGTAACGTGCATTCATGACCGGAACCACGAGCTGGGGCCCGGCAACCTCGCCAATTTCCGGATCGACATTCTGTGTACCGACTTCAAAATCCGGTCCTTCGGGCACCAGATAGCCGGTTTCAGTCAAAAAAGCCTTGTATGCAGGCATATCCGGGGTTCCGGAATTGGCCTTGTGCCAGGTATCGATTTTTGCCTGCAGCTCATCACGCCTTGCCAGCAATGCCTTGTTCTTTGGCGCCAGATCATGGATCAGTGCGGACAGGCTTTTCCAGAAATGCTCCTGTTCGACACCGCTGTCCGGCAAGGCTTTTTCATTGACAAAGTCATATAGAACCTGGGCAACTTTCAACCCGTGGACATCGATCCGGCCTGTCATTGGTATTCTCCACTCAGAACGTGCTTGTTTTGCTTTACCCAGTGTTTTGGGGTCAAAGCCCGCAATCGTCAATTGTCGTCCTTCAAGCATCACTTTTTCTTTTTTGGAAACAATCCAATTCATTATCTCCAAAAATATAGAACTGCATTCGAGGATATTATGCTTTCGCAACGTCCTTCGATCCGCTACCTCTCGCTTTCCAGCTCACTCCCGACAGGATCTCATGCGCGCTCTGGCAAAACGATTTGGCGACCTGACATTCGGCAATGCCATTGTCATGCTCGGCCTGACCACACTGTTCTGGGGTGGAAACACGGTCGCTGGCCGTCTTGCAGTCGGCGAAGTATCTCCGATGGTGGTTGTGTTTCTGCGTTGGGTGATTGTCGCGTCCATCATGCTGCCTCTGCTCTGGCCGCGCATCCGGGCAGACTGGCCGGTCATCAAACCTTTTTTCTTTCCGCGCATGGTGCTGATGGCAGCTCTTGGCTTTGTTGCCTTCAATTCGCTGTTCTATATCGCTGCGGGTCAGACGACAGCAGTCAATCTCGGCATCATCCAGGGCTCCATGCCCATATTGGTGTTGATCGGTTCCGTGATCGCCTTTGGAGCAAAGGTTCGGGTGTTGCAAGTGTGCGGGATCCTGTTGACCCTGGCAGGCGTTACCTTGATTGCCGCACAAGGTAAACTGGAGACATTGCTGGCACTTGCCGTCAATCCTGGTGACGGCGTCATGTTCATCGCTTGTGTTCTTTACTCCGGATACACCCTGGCCCTCAGAAACAGGCCGCAGGTTTCCGGACTTGTGTTCTTCGCAATTCTGTCCGGCATTGCCGTTGTCACCTCAGTGCCGGGCCTGCTTTACGAAATCAGTGCAAGTACCGTGCAGTGGCCCACCACCAAGGGATGGCTGGTCGTGCTTTATATCGCCGTCTTTCCCTCATGCCTGTCGCAGATCTTCTTCATGCGTGGTGTTGAGCTGATCGGCCCGGCCCGTGCCGGTGTCTTTATCAACCTGGTCCCGATTTTTGCCGCCGTGTTGGCGGTTTCGATCCTGAACGAGCCCTTTGAATGGCACCACGGCCTGGCGCTGGTGCTCGTCCTCGGTGGCATTGGGCTGTCGGAGCGAAAAGCTGCGCGCGCGTCGTCACCTTAACTGAAATTCATAAATTAATTCGACCGGTTATTTGAAATTGCCGCATTCGCGGGGCACATTGCCGTAATGGATACACCACTGATTACAGGCGTTTTTGCGCTGCTATTGATTACGATTTCCGTGCTTCAACCGATAGCACGGCGCCTTGGACTTGCGCCCAGTGTGCTTCTTGCCATGGTCGGAACGCTGATCGGTATCCTGGCAACCTATCTGCTTTATACGTCGCACACGGATGCACTCAACGAAATCGCGGCAGTGTTTGTCGATCCGCCGCTGAACTCGGAGATGATCCTCTATATATTCCTGCCTATTTTGCTTTTTCAGACGGCGCTGACGCTGGACGTGCGGCGCATGTTCGAAGATATCGGACCCATTCTGGTCATGGCCATTGTCGCGGTTTTTGTGGCAACGGCCTTTATAGGTTTCGCGTTGTATCCCCTGACCAGCCTGGCCAATATTGCAGGTGTTTCCCTGCTCGCCTGCCTGTTGCTGGGAGCTATCGTTGCAACGACAGACCCGGTCGCGGTTGTCGCCATTTTCAGGGACATTGGCGCGCCACCCAGACTTGGCAGGATTGTTGAGGGCGAAAGCCTGCTGAACGATGCTGCGGCCATCGTAATCTTCGTCATCATTCTGGACATTCTAACCGGCAGTCAGTCCATGTCGGCAAACGAGGCGTTCATCGCCTTTGTCAGGTCCTTCATTGGCGGCATTGTCGTCGGAACCGTGCTCGCACGAATAGCGGTCGCCTTGCTGCCGCTTATGCGTGATCTGCCTCTGGCCCAGGTTACGCTCAGCCTTGCCTTGCCATATGGAACCTATGTGCTCAGCGACCAGTTCGCCGATGTATCGGCGGTCGTTGCCGTCGTCTGTGCAGGAACGGTGTTCAATCTTTATGGTCCTGCACGCATTCAACCTGCGAACTGGCGGTTCCTGCATTCAGTCTGGGAACAAATCGCGTTCTGGGCTGCATCTCTCATCTTCCTGTTGTCCGCAATTCTGATTCCGCGATTTGTCGAGGGCTTCACGCCCATCGACATCCTGCTTCTGGTGGTTGTTGTGCTTGCAGCATTTGCGGCGCGTGCGGTGGTGATCTTCGGCCTCTTACCGGTCTTGAGCAAACTGCGAGCCGGGCAATCTGTGAACAACCGCTACAAGACGGTGATGCTTTGGGGCGGCATGCGCGGCGCAGTCACCCTGACGCTCGCACTCAGCGTCTCAGAACATACGGGGCTGGGTGAGGACGTTTCCACATTCATTACGAAGCTGGCGACCGGCTTTGTTCTTTTCACTCTGTTGGTCTATGGAACGAGCTTGAAGCCGCTGATCCGTCTGCTCGGTCTCAACAGATTGAATGCACTTGATGAAGCGGTCAGAACACAGTTCCTGGCGCTGTCACTCTCCGATGTGCGTCAGGAAATCGAAGATGCAGCGGAGAGCTATCATATTGAGCCGCGTGTTACCAAAAAGGTCCTCCAGGACTATGAGGAACGTGCTGCGGCAGCTGCAGCCGAGACCAACAAGCTTGAAGAACTCAGCGACTGGGATCGTGTACGCATCGGGCTGATTGCTTTGGCAGACCGGGAACAGCAGCTTGTACTTCAACATTTTCATGAAAAGACAATTTCAGGCCGGTCGGTTTCGCGCTTTCTGACATTGACCGGGCGCGTTGGTGACCTGACCCGAAGCGACGGTCGCTCGGGATACAACAAAGCGGTTCGCAAGCCTTTGAAATTTGGCTTCGGGTTTCGAATTGCGCAGATGCTTCAACGACGGCTGCGCATTGCGAGACCACTGGCAAACCGGCTGGCAGACCGATTCGAGTTCCTGCTGGTTTACCGCATCCTTGCGGACGAGTTGATCGACTTCAACAATCTGCATATCCGGCCGCTGCTTGGCGAACGTGTTGCAGACATCTTGCAGGACACGCTGGCTATTCGTCAGGACGAGACCATGCAGGCAATCGATGCATTGCGTCTTCAATACCCGGACTATGCCGACGCCCTGGAAGATCAGTTCCTGCGCAAGGCCGGTGTCCGTTTGGAAGAGACCGCATTCGACAACGCCCGCGACCAGATGCTGATCGGTACGGAACTTCATCGAAACCTGCTCCGTGATGTGGAACGGTCCCGCCGATCCAGCCACACTCGACCGAAGCTCGACCTTGGGCTGAAGACCCGGGAACTTGTCAGTGCGCATCCGCTGTTCGCAGACCTTCCGCGCAAGCGGCAAAAGGCGATCCGGCGCATGATGCGGCCTCAGTTTGCAACGCCTGGAGAAAAACTGATCAAGAAAGGCGACCGGGGTGACGCCGCCTATTTCATTGCCTCCGGTGCCGTGGAAGTGCAAGCACCGACACACAATGTGCGTCTGGGACGTGGTGATGTTTTCGGTGAAATTGCGCTCATGACAGGTGGCCGCCGCAGCGCAGATGTTTTTGCACTTGGCTATTGCCAGCTTCTCTATCTGAAGGCTCACGATTTCAAGGCATTGATGGAACAGCACCCGGATCTGCGCGATCACGTGGTCAGCCTTGCGCAGGAGCGTCAGCTCATGAACATCGATGAGCCCGAGCATGACGTGGAAGATCCGGTGTTTCCAGTCTTCACCAAAGACGATCCGGACACTGAGCCGGCAAATGACGAGCAAGCCCCGGCAACAGAACAGCCCGAACCGGCCGGTTCGGAACCGGAGCACGCTGACAAGGTCAATGCAGAATCCAGTGATACCGCCCCTGAATTGACCGAGAGCAGCAAGGCGGCTGCACCGGAGCCAGCAAATGATGCTACGGCCGCTGAAGAACCAGCTATCGAGCCCTCGGAAGAAAAGATCACTGACGCTGAAGGGCGCTCAGAAACTTCAGAGCCTGAGACATCCGATCAGGCAATAAAAAAGGAGACCGCATCCGGGTGATGCGATCTCCTTCAAGTCGGACCGGTTTTTCCGGATCAACCGGCCTTCTGGATTTCAACCGCATGCGGATACGGAATGGAGATACCGCCAGCGTCGAAGGCTTCCTTCACCGTTTTAAGCATGTGGAACTTGAGCTCCCAATAGTCGCCCGCGTTGCACCACAGACGCACGCCCAGATCCACTGAACTGTCGCCGAGATTGGTGACCCGCACCCAGGCCTCAGGGTCCTTCAACACACGATCGTCAGCGTTCGCGACATCCAGAATGATTTGCGTGGCCTTGTCTGCATCATCGCCGTAGTCGATGCCGAAAGTCAGATCGAGACGCCGTGTGTCGTGTGCAGAAAAGTTGGTTATCACCGCGCCCCAGGCCTTACCATTGGGCATGATGATCTGCACATTGTCTGGTGTTACCAGTTCGGTGACAAAAATATTGAGGTCTTTCACCGTTCCGGATGTGCCACCAACGTCGACGAACTGACCGATCTTGTAAGGCCGGAAAATAATCAGCATGACACCGGCTGCGATGTCGCTGAGGGTTCCCTGCAAGGCCAGACCGACAGCCAGGGTACCTGCACCGAGAACCGCAACAAGGCTCGTTGCCTCAATGCCGAACAGCTGAAGGATCGCAATGACAGTGACCAGAAGCACCAACCAGCGAACGATGGAAGCCGCAAATCCGCCAATCGTATCGTCGATCTGCGGGTGACTGACGATCCGTTTTCTGACAATGCCTGCCAGGAAACCAGCCAGGAACCAGCCGATAATCAGGACAATTAGGGCTTTTGCCGCATTTATGATGAGCGGCATGTAGACGCCCATCTGGTCCATTGCACCTTCCATCGGTATTACTCCACTTCATTCAATCGGTTTGAATAACTGTGACTCGTAGCAGTGCAATTGCCAAGTTTCCAGAACATGTGCTTGGCAATTGCAACAGGTTTTGTTGGCTTCAGATACCTGTTCCATCTCTTGGCTGACCGCCAAGTGAGCACCATCTGCCCTGAGGTCAGCTCTGAGCCTCTGCGCTCCAGTCCTCAAGGAACTGCGCCATCTCCTCGTTGCCGCAATTGGTCAGAAACTTGGGGTGCAGGATACTGCCCGCTTCAAGCAGCAACTTTGCGCACATGATGTGGTCGGCTTCCGGCCTTTGTGGTGCGAATTCCGATCCATGTAGCACCGTATCAAGTGCATCACCTCCATATCCGTTTGTCCTGTCCAGATCCGGTTTGAAGGACAGGAAAAACGTGGTTTCAGGAACCAGACCGTTCCAACCGGCAATATGAAGCGGCGACATTCCCATGCCGTCGATCATGTCCGGGTCAAGCCCTGCTTTCACCAGCGCCTTCGCGTGGTCAAGCCTTCCAGGCTCACCAACGAGATTGGTCAAAAGGCATCTGTCCTCGTCATTGAGGTCTTGAACACGCAGCTTGCCAGGTTCAGGCACCCCGTCTGCGCACTTGGCCAAAACTTGCTCGTTTGCCGACAGTTCGGGCGCATGATCCCGAGATTCCAGATATCTGGCAGCTGCGCGGTTCCCGTAGATGCGCGCAAGACCATAGGGCGTATGCCCCTTCCAAATCGCCGACGGATCAGCTCCGAACTCAAGAAGCAATTCAATCACCGCAACCGACCGTCCACGCCGAACCGCCTGATGAAGGGATGGAATGGTGTCCATCGGTTCACCGCTCGGATGATCCGGCACGGACAAATTCGGGTTGGCGCCCGCCTCCAGCAAAAGACGCACCATATCCACATTCTCTGTGTCCAGGGCGCGCGGCAAAGCATTTGTTCCGTTTGGTTTGGCACCGTGTTTCAACAGCAACGACAGTGCCCGTGTCTGACCAAGCTCGGTGCTATGGTAGAGGCTCTCGTCATCATTCGGGTCAGCTCCACGGTCCAGGAGCCATCTTCCAAGCTCGAAATTATCGGCATGACACATCGCACCATACAGTGCCGACAGCTTGTGCTCCTGGCCGGGTTGCGCCGGATACCGATCATCGACATCCGCACCATGTGCGACCAGCAGTTCGGCGATGGACATCATGTCCCTCAATTTCTCCGGACTGCGATGGATTTCCTTTGAAAAAGCGAGATGCAACAAAGGCGAGCGAATGCCAACAATGCGGGTTGCGGCATCCGGATCGACCTCTATCGCGCTGCGCACAGACGCCAGATCGTAGAGCGCAATTTGCAGTCCAAAGTTTTCGTCTTTGAGATCAGGGGTATCCTGGAGCAGTTTTTCGGTAATCCAATGCTGACCGAAATAGAGCGCCATTTTGAGCCGCTCAGCTTTTTCAGCCCTGCTCATCGCGGCGCTTTCCAGCACAAATTTCAACTTCGGCCAGCTGTCTTGACCCGCTTCGCAGGCGATTACGTGCAGAAAATCTGCGTGCCGAAGTGCTTTTTTCGGATCAACGTGCGCGGCAACACGCGCACGTGCATCGGCATCACCTTTGGCATGTGCCTTTTTAAGCTGCCGTGCAGCCTTTTTGTGGCTATCGAGGGAAGACAAAGGTCCATTGGACATGGCTTTTCTCCTGGTTCGGGCCCGGGCGATCCGCTGTTTTCGGGCGCAGGTGAAAAACCGGCATATGTCGTCAATGGTCAGGGTGCTTGCGCTTTCCGCGGATCCGGTCGCCGCCCTCGTCGGCTCCGAAAAATTGCCCGAACGGACCCAAAAAAGCAAGCCCGTTCGAACTAGTGTTCAAGCCTGGCTTACTCAGCAATCGGCCCCAGTTCGCATGGCGCTTCGCTATCATCTGGAACAAAGAAATCCGGAGCCAGCGCGAGGCTCGGGTCAACGCGGTAGCGGTCGAAGTCGGATACGCCACGACTTGCAAGGAAGGTATCGTCGATCAGGAACTCGCCCGTAAAGTCTCGCGATGGAGAGGTGAAAACCTCATAAGCAGCGTCGGCGAGAATATCTGGTGTTCGGCTTTGCTGCATCATCTTGTCGCCGCCGATTATGTTCTTGATTGCAGCAGTCGCAATTGTTGTGCGCGGCCACAACGCATTGACGGCGATGCCTTTGGACCGGAGTTCTCCCGACAAGCCGAGCACAACAAGACTCATGCCATATTTGGCAATCGCATAAGGCGTGAAGGGAGCAAACCACTTTTCCTTCATGTCGAGGGGTGGAGACAACATGAGAATATGCGGATTGTCGGCCTGTCTGAGGTGTTCAATCGCATGCTTGCAGCAAGCCATCGTGCCACGCGTGTTGATCTGATGCATCAGATCGAACCGCTTCATGTCCGTTTGCTGAAGAGGTGTCAGCTGTATGGCACTGGCATTGTTGACCAGTATGTCGAGCCCGCCGAAATGATCAGCCGTTTTGTCGATTGCGGCCTTGACCGCCTCATCGTCGCGCACATCAAGGACGATTGGCAGCGCTTTGCCACCGGCAGCCTCAATTTCTTCTGCAGCTGAGAATATCGTGCCTTCCAGCTTCGGGTGAGGTTCCGCAGTTTTGGCGGCGACCGCAATGTTCGCGCCATCACGGGCGGCCCTCAATGCGATGGCCTTTCCAATGCCACGAGAAGCGCCGGTGATAAAAAGTGTCTTTCCCTTCAGGGACATGAAGACCTCCTCCACAGTGTGTCAGCCAAAATTCGCCACGACATCCAATTGGTGCCAGGACGTTCGATCAGGCCTTCTTTTTCATCATGAATGCCTGAAAGGCAGCAATCGTTTCCGGTGCGGTCAATCGGGCTGCAAAAATCTGAATCTCTTCTTCCACCCGGTCGGACAGTTGATCAACATTCCCGCGCAGCAGCTTGCGGGACAAAGCCATGGCTTCCGGTGGTTTTGAGGCAATGTCCAAAGCACAGGAGAGAGCAACCGCGTCGACATCTTCAGGGACAACCTGATTGACCAGCCCGGTTTGTGCCGCCTTTTCAGCTGAAAATGCGTTGCCCAGACAGAGCAATTCAAATGCCCGCGCATGCCCCATTAATTGCGGCCCCAGGAGACTGGAACCGGCCTCGGGCACCAGGCCCAGATCGACGAAGGGTGAACGGATCAGCGCACGCGGACTTGCAAACACCATATCGCAATGCATCAGCAGTGTCGTGCCGACGCCAATGGCAATGCCGTCAACCGATGCAACAATAGGCTTCTGATTTCGAACCAAAGCTCGCAGAAATCGGACGACCGGTGTGTCTGAAATGGCGACCTTGCCCGCATATTGCAGGAAATCGCCGATATCGTTTCCGGCGGTGAACACCTCGGGCTGGCCGCAGATCAGGTGACAGCGCACATCCGTATTGCTGTTGCCCTGCTCCAAAGCTTCGGCAAGATCGTTGTACATCTGCCCTGTCAGGGCGTTCTTTTTCTCCGGCCTGTTCAGACGCAATGTCTGAACGCCGTTCTCAAGTGTTTTCAGGATCACCCCAAATTCTCCAATCGGCGCTTTCAGGAGGCCAAGGCTTCTGCGTCGAAGGCCGTGATCGCCTCGGCTGACAGCAGAATGTCGGATCTCAGACCCGCGGTTTCGCCCAACAGCGTTTCGCAGTAGCTTCGTGCCAGAAGCGTGCGTTCCGCCATTCTGGCAGCAGGTTCTTCTGAAGAGCGCAGAGCGCCTTTGCAAAGCAATGCGCCACCAAGTGCCAGCCCTGCGATGCGCAGGTAAGGCGTTGCACCGGAGAGCGCATCGGCAACCCTGCCTTCCGACAATGCGGCAAGCATGTAGTCTGTTGCCTCTTCCAGATCCTTGATGCCGGCGACAAGACGTTCCGACGCGGCTCCGAATTCAGGACGATTGGATGCAGCAACTTCGCTGGCGATCCCGTTGAGCTCGTCGATAAATCCCTTGATGTGCTCTCCACCGGCGAGAGGCAGCTTTCGCAGAACAAGATCGATGGATTGGATCCCGTTCGTCCCTTCGTAAATCGGTGCGATGCGAGCATCACGAAGATGCTGTGCTGCACCGGTCTCTTCAATGAAGCCCATACCGCCATGGATCTGCACCCCGAGGGATGCGACCTCAACACCGAAATCCGTCGACAGTGCTTTTGCAATTGGCGTCAGCAGACTGGCACGATCGTTCCAGAATGCCTGTTCAACCTCGTTGTCCACGACGTTGGACATGTCGATCGCATGCGCACAGGCGTAACAGACGGCGCGCGCAACCTGCGTCCGCGATTTCATGCCAAGCAACATGCGCTTGATGTCCGGATGACGCGCGATCGGGCTCATGCCTTTGCTATTGTCTCCAGGTGCCTTGCCCTGCCGCCGATCGACGGCGTAACCCAGGGCGTGCTGATAGGCACGTTCTGCAACACCCAGTCCCTGGATCCCAACAGCCAGGCGTGCATTGTTCATCATGGTGAACATACAGGCCAGACCCCGGTTTTCTTCGCCGATCAGCCATCCCCTGGCACCACCTTCATCGCCATAGACCATGGTGCAGGTGGGTGAACCGTGAATGCCCATCTTGTGCTCAACGCCCGCGACCTTGACGTCGTTTCGCTCACCCAGCGAACCATCATCATTGACCAGGAACTTTGGAACCAGAAACAGCGAGATACCCCTGGTACCCGCGGGAGCGTCCGGCAAACGTGCCAGCACCATATGAATGATGTTTTCGGTCAGGTCATGGTCGCCGTAGGTAATGAAGATTTTTTGCCCAAAGACGCGATAGCTGCCGTCGTCGGCACGTTCTGCCTTGGCCTTGAGTGCGTTTAGATCCGATCCTGCCTGAGGCTCCGTCAGGTTCATCGTGCCCATCCACTCGCCAGAAACCAGCTTCTCAAGATACTTGGCTTTCAACTCATCGGACGCATGCTTTTCCATCGCTTCAACAGCGCCGATAGTAAGCGTCGGACCTATGGCGAATGCCATTGAGCCGGAGTTCCACATCTCCATCGCCGCTGCCGAAAGCATCTGGGGCAATCCCTGTCCGCCATGCTCCGGTGCTGCCGTCAAGCCGTTCCAACCACCTTCGATCCATGCATGATACGCCTCGCGCCAGCCAGGAGGTGTCGATACGTTTCCGTCCACCAAAGGTGTGCCATGCTTATCTGCAACGGAGTTGAGTGGCGCAATTTCCTCGGATGCAAACCGCCCGGCCTCATTCAGGATCGCAT
Source organism: Labrenzia sp. THAF82 (assembly GCF_009363435.1). Lineage (GTDB taxonomy): Bacteria > Pseudomonadota > Alphaproteobacteria > Rhizobiales > Stappiaceae > Roseibium > Roseibium porphyridii. Next base: position 5,083,272 of record NZ_CP045354.1, read on the forward strand.
CAACCAGGTCGTCCCCCAACTCAGCGTGATGCGGATTGTCCTGCAGATCCTCCAGGCCGCAGACACGCTTCAAGGTGAAAGCAATTTCCTCGACTGGTGCGCGATACATTCAGGTCCTCCCACGAACGGCCGGTTTGCGACGTTCGTTATTGTTTTTCGCTGTTTTAAGCTTGACGCGAAGCGGGCTTCTCCGCAAAAGGCGCGTGTGTACAGCAGTTGGACAGGACAATAGACCAGTTGACGTTAACGTCAACCCATGCCCCTGCGGCAGGTCACCGACTTTTTGTGTTAACCGTTCGCCGGCTTCTGAAATCTATGGATCATTAGGTGTTGGATGCAGCGCTGGACCCTCGATACCAATTTGCCGGACTGGCAATCCGCACCGCAGGCAGACGCGGTCGCGGAAGTGTTGCTGAACGGGGACCTTGCTGCAATTCCTACGGAAACCGTCTATGGGCTTGCAGCAGATGCAACAAATGGGGTCGCCTGCGCAAAGATCTTTGAAGCCAAGGGACGACCACAATTCAACCCGCTGATCTCTCATTTGCCGTCAACTGAAACGGCACTTGAGCACGGAGAGTTCAACGACAAGGCAATCCGCCTAGCAAGAGCTTTTTGGCCAGGCCCTTTGACACTGGTTGTCCCCCGGAGACCATCCTCGACAATCTCCGATCTGGCAACTGCCGGACTTGCGTCCGTAGCACTTCGTGTCCCGGAAGGCCCGGTCATGCGCTTCCTCGCTGAAAAGACAGGGCGACCTCTCGCAGCACCAAGCGCAAACCGATCAGGCAGGATCAGTCCGACACGGGCAGAGGACGTCATCGCGGATCTTGGTCCTGCACTTGGAGCCATTGTCGACACTGGCCCCTGTCCTGTGGGGATCGAATCCACGATTGTCGGCCTCGTGGACGACCAACCGCTCCTGCTTCGTCCGGGCGGCCTTGCGCGCGAGGACATCGAGGCGGTTCTCGACGAGCACCTTGAATGCACTGAAGCCAATGCGGAAGAAAATGCACCGACTGCTCCGGGAATGCTGTCGTCGCACTACGCACCAGATGCCAAGCTGATTATGAACGCGACCGAGGCCAGTCCAACAGACGCATTATTGTCATTCGGTCCGGACCCACTGCCGGGCGCAGATGGAGCCTTTTCCGAATTCAATTTGAGTCCGTCTGGCGACCTCGCCGAAGCGGCTGCAAACCTATTTCACGCTATGCGGACGCTCGATTTAAGCGGTGCGGACGTCATTCGCGCACAAATTATCCCCAACTTTGGGCTGGGTGAGGCGATCAACGACCGGTTGCGTCGCGCGGCCGCCCCGCGAGGAACCGGCTGAAGGTCTGACTTTCACATCGAAAGCTCAGCAACCTGGCGATGAAAATTTTGCCGCTTTCTTTACCACTCGTTAAAAAAGCCTTAAAAATCAGCAGCTCCCGCACGTCTGCCGAGGCGTGAAAATGTGTCTAATCAACTTAAGTTAAGTTCATGACACGGCAAGAAACGTCAGCCAGTTTTAAAGATACGCTCTCATCATGACGTAACTTCTCTTAAGCAAACCGCCTAATAAGAACGGTCAAAATTGGGCATCCAACATACTTATCAACACCGACATGCAGAGGGATTACGGTAAAAAGCTCGCATTCCCTTACTGGAATCACGTAGTTTAACAATCAGAATTGAGATGCAGCGGACCTCCCCTCGGGCATTGCGGTGCTCGCACCTTTACCAAGGCCGGCAATATTGCCGGCCTCTTTTTTTGGCGGAAAGCACCTGTAGGCCTCTGCACGTTCTGATACCTATCGTTAATTGACAGCTTCAGACGCAACAGTTCTGATGCCCGGACAACATTTAATCAAATAACGTCCGGAAACGCCCCTTTGTCCACGCTCATCCTGCACCACACATCTTACTTGGATCACCTTACACCGGTTGGGCACCCGGAACGACCCGACCGGATACGCGCGATCGATCGCATTCTGGAGCACGAAAAATTCCAGTCTGTTGAGCGTGATCTCGCTCCAATGGGGGCCGTTGAAGATATCGCACGTGCCCACCCGATGAGTTATGTGGATCATCTGCACCGGCTCGCTCCCAAGGAAGGCACCGCGCGTGTGGATGCTGACACGACCATGTCGCCAGGCACCTGGGAAGCAGCAATGCGCGGCGTCGGCGGCGCGTGCCGAGCGGTGGACGAAGTGCTGACCAAAAAGGTCAACAACGCCTTCTCGGCTTCGCGCCCACCGGGACATCATGCGGAAAAAGACCGTTCGATGGGCTTTTGCTTCTTCAACAATGTTGCAGTTGCTGCTCGATATGCGCAGGACAAATATGGCATCGACCGAGTGGCGATCATCGATTTTGACGTGCATCACGGAAACGGAACCCAGGATATTTTCTGGGATGACCCGAGTGTCATGTACTGCTCCACACACCAGATGCCTCTCTATCCGGGCTCTGGCGCCGCATCCGAAACCGGTGAAGCAAACACAATTGTAAATGTGCCTTTGGCTCCCGGTGAAGACGGCGCGGGATTCAAGGAAGCCTTCGAGGCAATCGTACTGCCCCGGCTTGATCACTATGCGCCCGAACTGGTGATCATTTCAGCCGGCTTCGACGCACATGCACGAGATCCTCTGGGAGGGCTCAATCTGGTTGAGGCAGACTTCGCCTGGGCCACGCGAGCGCTCATGGATGTTGCGGACAAGCACTGCGACGGCCACGTGATTTCCGTACTCGAAGGAGGGTATGATCTTGAAGGATTGGCCCGCTCAACCGCAGCCCATGTCATGACTCTGATGACCGGGTGACAGGCGTTTCAGGTCTGTGGCCTCAAAAGCACGGGGATCTTTCAAGTCATAGGTCCGCAGGGTCTTGACCTTGGCGGCCAAGCCCGCAAGTTTGCACCAAGGCGCTGCTTGGCGCTGGACGCAAACCAGGAACCGCTCTGATGACCGACGCTGCAAACGACATTGCCAGCCTTTCTTTTGAAGAGGCACTCAAGCAGTTGGAGACGATCGTCAGAGAACTGGAACAGGGCAATGTACCGCTTGAGCGCAGCATAGAGATGTATGAACGCGGAGACGTTTTGCGCAAACACTGCGATACACTGCTGAAATCTGCCGAAGCCAAGGTTGAGAAAATTCAGCTCGGACAAAACGGAGAGCCGAGCGGTAGCGAGACGCTCGATCCGCAATAGAATTCACCCCTTGCCGTAAAGACGCTTTGCGACACTGGGGGTTTCAGCCTTACACGCCCTGCCGCCCGTCACACCTGCACTTTCGAAGACACTGCCTCTTCAAAGGACACTTGCAAAGTTGATCCCTTTGCTTGGTCAACGACAGATCTACGCGACGTTACGCGAGCTTCCAACAGAGCTCACAGTCAAAACAAGCGTTTTATATTGCAATGTTTATATCGAATTGATATCAATATTTGCGACCTCAAGAGGACTCTATGTAATAATTAGTAGATCAAACACTGTATGCCTGCACTTAGCAAAACAGATGAAGTGGAACTACTTTTACGCGTCCTTGAGTGCTCAACACAATCGGAGGCATGGCCCCGGATTCTTGAAGCAATCGATTCCAGCCTCGGCTGCAAGTGTTTTCTCTCCGAATTTGACGATGATGGTGACCCGCTTTCCGGGTTTGGCGGCGAAGCACCTGCGAGAGATTTCGGAGCTGTGCTTGAGCGCATTGAAACAGAGGGCGGGCGAACTGCGCTCCAGTTCCTGATCAGCGAAGCGTCCCTTTATTATCCTTATTGCAAAACTGCCCTGAACCGGCACACGCCTGGATCAAATGCAGTTTCCAGTCAGGATCAGCCAGGTGCAGCGGATCAATTGTCCGCGGCGGACGCTGTCCCCCCCTTTCAACAAGCGCCTGGATTGATCTCTCCTGTCTGGCGAGGCGACAGAACAACCATTCTCTTTGGATGCTTCTTCGTGGAACACACGCCCGAAACAGTTGATGTTGCAGTTGCCAGTGAGACATTCCGGCGGTTGACCAAAGCAATCTCACCGGCTCTTAGCCTGCATTTTCAGCTTGAAAAGGAACGCGTCGGCAATCTGATGCAGCAGGTTCTGCTTTCATCTCTGGACCGTTCCGTCATTCTCATCAGTGCTGATCGAAACATCCTTGCAGCAACACCTACCGGTTCAACCGCGTTTGCAGATATCGATGCTGCTGAGCCGAGGCGCGGCAAACTTGTCGTCAAAAACAAGTTGATCGAAGCCGCCCTTCAGGACTTGTCGGCAGAGTGCAAATCACCGCAACAAAACTCCAAGTCTCCAGGTAACGCGGATCAGACCCGATCCGTCTACGTAACCACGGCAGACAACGTGCCTCGCAGAGTTGCGATCGAAATGGTTCCTCCGGCACTGGCGGACAGCGGCTCCACATCGACACCCTGGTTTCTTGTCAGCGTCAGCGAACCGGCGGATTTGCCGGAAGAACTCGAGCAGGTTCTGCAGGACAGATACGATCTGTCCCAGTCAGAAGCCCATTTGGCCCGAAACCTGACAATGACCGGATCAATGAACGAGACCGTGGAGCACCTGGGCATTACGCGGAACACTGCCAAAACCCATCTCAGGCGCATCTATGAAAAGACAGGCGCGCACACACAACTGCAACTCGCAAGCCTGATCTACAGGCTCGCCGGACTGTTTTAGGAAAGGTCAGCGACCTGGCTCAAATATTATGTAAGTTATTGAAAATAATATTATATAGTGACTTCAAGACACTGAATTGAACAAAAAAATGGGGCCGCGAGATGCGACCCCAAGTTGATCACTGTGCACGTGGCCCCATCGACCACGCTAAATTCATTAGGCCAGATCCAGCAAAGATGCATCACCCAAACGGGTGATTACGTATAATTTCGTCAAAAGTTGCGCAGCATTTGCACCAGTGCGACCCTATTTTGAAAATTCGATCGACACAGCTTCTCATCCGAAGGAACCACAAGGCTAAAATGGCGCATTCCAACACCACCATTTGCGCGCTATATCCCGTTGGTGTATGCCTGCCCGCCATGCCTGAAATCTTGGAGCCGTCTTAAGAGTGACTTCCAGACCCGAAACCCCACTGCTCGACAAAGTTTCTTCGCCGGCTGAACTTCGCGAGTTGAATGAAGCGGACTTGCTTCAGCTCGCGGACGAACTGCGTTCAGAAACCATTGACGCCGTTTCGATTACCGGCGGACATCTGGGAGCAGGCCTTGGTGTCGTCGAGCTGACAGTTGCCTTGCATTACGTGTTCAACACACCGGACGACAAGATCATCTGGGATGTTGGACATCAGTGCTATCCGCACAAGATCCTGACGGAAAGACGCGACCGCATTCGCACGCTGCGCCAGGGAAAAGGCCTTTCCGGTTTCACCAAACGGGCGGAAAGCGTCTACGATCCATTCGGGGCCGCTCACTCTTCAACGTCGATTTCAGCCGGACTCGGTATGGCGGCCGCACGCGACCTGAACGGTGGAGACAACAATGTCATCGCGGTAATCGGTGACGGTGCCATGTCTGCCGGAATGGCTTACGAGGCGATGAACAATGCCGGACACCTTGGATCCCGCCTTATCGTGATCCTGAATGACAACGACATGTCGATTGCGCCGCCAGTCGGTGCCATGTCCGCATATCTTGCAAAGCTTGTTTCAGGCCCGACATACCAGACCCTTCGGGACGCTGCCAAAAATCTCGCCAAGAACCTGCCAAAGCCGGTCTTTGAAAAGGCTGCTCGCGCTGAAGAATATGCGCGCGGCTTCTGGACCGGTGGCACCATGTTTGAAGAACTTGGTTTCTACTATGTCGGCCCGGTCGACGGCCACAATCTGGATCATCTTCTGCCGATTCTGAAAAACGTTCGAGACACACATCACGGTCCCGTTCTGATCCATGCCGTTACACAAAAGGGCAAAGGATATGGGCCGGCCGAGGGCGCCAAGGACAAGTATCACGGTGTTGCCAAGTTCGATGTGGTGACGGGCAAGCAGGCCAAGCCGAAGGCAAACGCGCCGAGTTACACAAATGTATTTGCCACGTCCCTGATCAAGGAAGCTGAAGCAGACGAAAAAGTTGTTGCGATCACGGCTGCAATGCCCGACGGCACGGGCCTGAACCTTTTCGGCGAAGCGTTTCCTGAACGCACTTACGATGTCGGCATTGCCGAACAGCACGCTGTGACCTTCGCTGCCGGAATGGCAACGGAAGGTTTCAAACCCTTCGCGACGATCTATTCCACGTTTCTGCAAAGGGCTTATGACCAAGTCATTCATGACGTCGCGATCCAGGGACTTCCGGTCCGTTTCCCGATTGATCGGGCGGGTCTGGTGGGTGCTGACGGCCCGACACATGCCGGTGCATTCGACACAGCCTTTCTGTCCTGCCTTCCGGGCTTCGTGGTCATGGCAGCTGCGGACGAAGTGGAATTGAGGCACATGGTGGCGACAGCAGTCGCCTACGACCAGGGACCTATATCCTTCCGCTATCCGCGCGGCGAAGGTGTCGGACTTGATATGCCGGAACGCGGCAGTGTGCTTGAGATCGGCAAAGGGGTCATCCGCCGCGAGGGCACCAAGGTCGCCCTGCTTAGCTTCGGTGGACGCATGAGCGAGTGCCTGAAAGCGGCAGATGAACTGGATGCTGCAGGCCTGTCGACAACCGTAGCCGACGCGCGTTTTGCCAAGCCGCTCGATATGGACCTCATCCGCCGCCTGGCGCGGGAGCATGAGGTTCTCGTTACCGTCGAAGAAGGCTCAAACGGTGGTTTCGGCAGTCATGTTCTAACCCGTCTCGCCGAGGAGAGCCTGCTGGACAACGGGCTAAAAATTCGCACGCTTGCTTTGCCGGACACCTATCTGGATCAAGACAAGCCCGATGCCATGTATGCGGCAGCGGGCCTGAATTGCGACGGCATCATGCGTACGGTTTTCGCGGCTCTCGGGACAGAAGCCCTGACTGCACCACAGCGTGCATAAGCGTCACAGCGACGCGGTATTGGGGCATCCGGGCAACGCGCTTGTGGGCCGGAAATGAATCTTGATTGACACGCGTCTTCAGAACTGAAAAGGCTGATTGCCAGTAGCATTTGCGTCGGTTTCATCCGGCGCTTTTTGTATTGTTTTCAGCACGCGGGAGGCAGCCATGGTTCAGACGCTTCTTTCAGTGTCCGCACTCATGTTTTCCGTTGCCCTGTTCATCTTCGGGCACGGGCTTCAAACGACATTGCTGCCACTGGCTGCCGATCGATACTATTTCTCCGATTTCGAAATCGGGGCAATGTCTTCGGCTTATTTCTTCGGTATGGTGCTTGGCTGTCTGGGAGCACCCCTGATCATTATGCGCGCCGGGCATATCCGTGCCTTTGCCGCTCTGGTTTCGCTGATGTCAGCGGCTGCGATCATGCATCCGGTGTTTATTGACCCATACGCCTGGATCGTCATTCGGATGATTTCCGGTTTCAGCCTTGCCGGGTTTTACATGATTGCAGAAAGCTGGCTGAACGAGAGCGCCACCAACGAAAACCGCGGCACAGTGATGTCGTTTTATATTGTCGTGCTGTTCGGCGCTCTCATGGCAGGTCAGATCTCCATCGCGACCATGAACATTGCGACGTTCGTTCCCTTTGCGATTGCCTCGGTTGCCGTCAGTCTTGCGGTTATGCCCGTATCGCTGACAACTTCCACGCAGCCTGCGCCGATCACGCTGGTCCGCTTCCGGCCGATCCAGCTCTACAAGAACTCACCAGCAGCTTTTGTCGGCGTTGTCTTTATCGGGGCGACACAGGGTGCGATCCTCACGCTCTCACCTCTTTATGGATCTCAGATCGGCTTGTCGACAAACGAGGCGGCTTTGTTCGCAGCAGCGCTCTTTGGCGGCGGGCTCATTTCCCAATGGCCTGTCGGTCGTCTTTCGGACCTCTTCGACCGGCGCCGGGTTCTGATCGGCCTTGGTGTTGCAACGGCGGCCACATCCCTTGCGATCGTGTTGGTATCTCCAAGCACCTTTGTCGTAGCCGCCTTGATGGGCGTACTGATTGGCATGTCCGCACAACCGCTTTACGCAATTGCGGTTGCACACGCCTTTGACCATGCGGCGGCGGAGGACTTTGTCGAGACATCCTCCGGCATGCTGCTCTCCTTCGGCATCGGCTCAATCGCGGGCCCGTTGATCGCTTCCACAGTCATGAGCAACACCGGTCCGTCCGGTTTGTTCTACATGGTGATTGGGTCCAATCTGATTATGGTCACCTTCATCCTGACACGCGTTGTCCGCCGCAGAGCGCTTCCGGCAGCCGAGAAGACAGACTTCGAATATGCATCGACTGCTCAGGTTGGTACCGTCATTTCGTCAGAGCCACTGGACGCTGAAGCCGAGGAATATGTCATTCCGCCGGAAGAATTCCCCGCATATGAGGATGACATCTACAATTTCGAAGCCACTGAGGAGGCGGACGGCACTGAAGAAACAAAGCAGGCCGCAAGTGATCCTGATGCAACGAACGCATCGGCTGAAAACGCAACAACGTCTGCAAAGGACAAGACAACAGAGCCACAATCACCGACCTGATGGCGGCGTGACCTGCGCTGTTTCGTCCCTCGACTTGATCAAGGATTAGGCGTATAGCCGAGGCATGAGTTCGCGTGTTTCACAACTGCAAGTGCTGCGCCAGGAACGCCACCCATTGGTCGCGTTTGCTGCTCTTGCCTTTGCCATGCGGCTCTGCATCACCGTCCTTGCGACCGCCCTCTCGCCAAATGCGGCGGCGGCGGCAGGCTTTACGAGCTTGTGTCAGCCATCAGGACAGCTTGAAAACTTAGTTGGACAACACGACGCGCTCTCCTGTCAGTGTGGTCCGGTTTGTGCTCATGGCTGTGCTCTTGGCCCTTGTCTCGCCGGCAATGCCTGCCTTACCGAGCCCAATCAAGCATCCGGCACCCCAAGTTGGGTTTGGGCTTACGAGGACAGTTGGAAATCCGATGCCGGCCGGTTCAATTCAATCCGCGCACCCCCAGTTTCCCTGATCTGAAAATCAACACGAATTCAGACCTCAAGGAAATGCTATGAAATTCTGGAAATCCATCGCCGCAGCGACGGCGCTTACATTTGTTTCGCTTGCTGCGACAGCAGGCGACTACACAGCTGGCGATCTGAGCATCAGCCATGCTTGGACACGGGCGACCCCACCCAAAGCGAAAGCCGGCGGCGGCTTCGTCGAAATCGTCAATTCCGGTGCTGAAGCCGACAGATTGGTCAAAGCTTCCTCCGATGTTGCAGGCAAGGTTGAACTGCATGAAATGGCCGTCACGGACGGTGTGATGAAGATGCGTGAGCTTGAAGGCGGCATCGATATCCCCGCAGGCGAGACCGTAACCTTGAAGCCAGGTGGCTTGCACATCATGTTCATGGGTCTGAACCAGTCTTTCGAAGAGGGCGCAACCGTTCCTGTTGTTCTGACCTTTGAGAAAGCTGGTGACGTTGCCGTTGAGCTGGCGATTGCCAAAATGGGTGCGAAATCCATGGAGGCCGGTCACATGGACCATGGCAAAATGGATCACAGCAAGAACTAAGCGTCTTGAAGAAGAGGACATTCCATGTCTGGCTTGAAACTCTTCCGGTATCTGGCTTGGGCGGCGGTTGCCGTCCTGGCCGTTGTATCCGGAGCGCTCGTCTATCAGCAGACTGCGGGCAACAACAACTCAGGCGGCCTGATTGAGCCGTTGGCCGCAATAGGGGGGCCCTTTGAGCTCGTCAGTGGCTCCGGTGAGACAGTTACCGATGAAACCTTCGCCGGCAAACCACTCGTGCTGTTCTTCGGTTTCACCTATTGCCCGGATGTGTGCCCGACGACCTTGGCCGAGCTCCAGGGCTGGCTTGAGGCACTTGGTGAAGATGCCGGCAAACTGAATTATGCCTTCGTTACAGTCGATCCGGAAAGAGACACGCCTGAAGTTATGCGAGACTATGTGTGGGCTTTCGACGAGCGCATCATGCCGTTGACCGGCTCACGCGAACAGATCGATGCCATGATCAAGGCCTATCGTGTCTATGCCAAAAAAGTACCGCTTGACGACGGCGATTACACCATGGACCATTCAGCAGCTGTCTACCTGATGGATGCCGACAATAAATTTGTCGGAACGATTGCCTATGGTGAGGCAGAAGAGAACGCCCTTCAGAAGCTGCAGCGTCTGATCAAGAACGCTCCAGCAACTTCTTAAGGTTGATACCGGAGATCACGGACCCACATGCGAATGCCACTTTATTTCGGATTGGCAACAGGCGCGACGGTGCTTGTCGCGCTCGCTATCGGATTGTGGTTCTATTCCGGTGAACGGGTTTATGCAGACAGGCTGATCTCCATGATCGCCAATTGTTTCTGACGTCGCCGCCCTTCAAGAGCGGTGACTTCCCTTTCCGCCGACACATCGCTAAATAGCTGCTCATGTCAAAACAGCGCTTGGACCAACGCCTTGTGGATCTTGGTATTTTTCCCAGTCGAGCCCGCGCGCGCGACGCGGTGTTGCGCGGCACCGTGTCGATTGAGGATGTCGTCTGCAACAAACCGGCCCAAAAGATAAGTCCGGAAGCGAAAGTCTCGGTAGATGATCCAGCAGCTTCTTACGTCTCTCGTGCGGCTTTGAAGCTCATCGAAGGTCTCAATGCCTTCAGCATCGACCCAAACGGCAAGATCTGTCTCGACATTGGCGCATCAACAGGCGGCTTCACTCAGGTTCTCCTGGAGCACGGTGCGGCCAAGGTCCACGCAATTGACGTCGGGCACGATCAGATGCACGAAAGTCTGCGGCAAAATCCAAGGGTTGCAGCGACTGATGGTCTTAACGCGCGTGATCTCACAGTCGACCATCTTCAGGGCGAGCAACCATCCCTTCTTGTGTCTGATGTCAGTTTCATTTCCCTGAAACTCGCGCTTCCGCGTGCTCTCGACCTTGCTGCCCCCGGTGCTGAAGGCGTCTTCCTTGTCAAACCCCAATTCGAGGCCGGCAAGGACAAGATCGGAAAGGGCGGATTGGTAGATCCGAGCATCGCGGCACGGTCTGCGAAAGACCTTCGTCTTTGGCTCGCGGGCCAACAGGGCTGGAGCGCACTGGACACGGTGCCTTCCCCCATCAAGGGTGGAGACGGCAACACAGAATATCTGCTTTACGGCCAAAAGCAGTCATGACGATTTAAGCGTCCCAAGTTTGGTTCGAACGCGCCCAGAACGGATTTCAAAAGCCTCATGAAGTTCATCAACCCGCTCCCATTCGTGACGGATATGGAGAGATCCAGAGCTTTCTATCGCAATGTTCTGTCTCTGAAAGTCATCGAAGATCACGGCAATTTTGTGCGCTTTTCAAATGGCTTTGCCCTTCATGAAGGACATTCTCTGCTGCAGACAGTGTTTTCTGAGACCCTTGAGGTAAATGAGCCCTACGGGAAGAACAATCTCGTACTCTATTTCGAGGACCCGGACATTTGGTCAGCTTTTGATCGCATTGCACCGCATGTGGAGCTGATCCACGGGATAGAGAGGCAGACCTGGGGACAAAGGGTTTTTCGTTTCTATGACCCGGATCGCCACATTGTGGAGGTTGGAGAGCCAACCTGAACTTTGCACCTATTGGATACGACCCGTCCCTTGTCCTGTTTCACAAGTGAACACTGGGTGATCCTCATCTTCGTGCGGTGTTGCTGCAGACCTTTCAGGGCTTGCTCCCGGGGTAGGTTGGCGCTATCGCTCAGCCATGAGAGAGAGAGAACTTGAAGTTTCGAGCCTGGGGCATCGCGGCGATGGCATTGCGGTCACCGAAGACGGACAGATTTATGTAGCCGGCGCTTTGCCCGGCGAAACAGTCCTGGCGGACGTCGTCAACGGACGCGCCAAAAATCCACATTGGCAAACGACATCTCCGGACAGGATAGAACCCGTCTGCCGTCACTATGAAAAGTGCGGTGGCTGCGCCTTGCAACACCTGTCCGAAGCGCCTTATCTCGCCTGGAAACGGAGCCTTGTCGAAAAATCGCTCAGCGATCGCGGCATTGATTTTGCGGTACAAGACGTTGTCGCAGCGACAGTGGATGGACGACGCAGAGCTGTGTTCACCGCGACAAGAGCCGGTCGGCACACTCTTTTGGGATACCACGAGAAGTCCAGTCACCGTCTGGTAGATGTTCACGAGTGCCCTGTTCTCGACCCGGACATTGTGCGTGCCCTGCCCGGCCTCAGGTCTCTGGCAGCGCAACTGCTGCCCAAGAAGGGCGAGCTGCGTCTTACCGTTCTTTCCACGACGGCAGGGCTCGATGTCGCAATTGAAAAGGCGGACAAAACGTATGAACGCAAGATCCCCTCACTGTCTCAAAAAACCGTGGAGCTTGACCTGGCGCGACTGACCGTCAATGGCGAAATTCTTCTTGAAACGCGGCCACCACTCCTCGACATGGGAGGAGTTGGAATTGTGGCCTCGCCCGGCGGATTCACTCAGGCCACACGGTCTGCCGAAGTTGCCCTTTCGAAGCTGGTGCTGGAGGGCATTGGAAACACAAAATCGGTTGCGGACCTCTTTTCTGGCGTTGGAACCTTCGCGCTTCGTCTTGCGCGGGTTGCCAACGTCCATGCTGTCGAGGGTGACGCTGCTGCAATCTCCGCATTCGACAAGGCACTTCGAAAACCGCAAGGGCTAAAGAAGGTTACCTTCGAGAAACGCGATCTTTATCGACGACCGCTGGTTGCCCACGAACTCGAACCCTTCGACGCAGTCGTGTTCGATCCACCACGCGCCGGTGCGCAGGCGCAGGCTGAACAATTGGCAAACTCGAAGGTCAAAAAGGTGGTTGCCGTGTCTTGCAATCCAGCAACCCTGGCCCGCGATCTCCGGATCCTGATCGATAGTGGTTTTGTGCTGCAAACCGTCACACCGGTGGACCAGTTCGCCTATTCGCCCCATATTGAAGTGGTGGCGGTGCTGACACGGGAGTGAGCAATGAGCCCAACGGACGAGAACCTGAGACCGAGAGAACGTGATCTGTCACGTCCACCCATCCTGAAGCTCGCCCGCAGATCACGTTACGCCCTTGCCCAAGGGAGCCGTGTCACGCTCTACACGCTCCACTCAGAGGCCATGCGGCGCATGAATCGACGCCTGCAGAATGACCTACCCGATACACCTAAAGTCACGCCCGACGGGCCAGTACCGAGCCAGCGGCGAATGCTTGCCGATATCCTGCGGCTCTTCACAGATGACCTGAGAGCCGTCGAAGACGGGCTGTATCCGATGCCGTCGGACGGCACCATGACACCCGGCGAGTTACTCGCCACAAGCCGAGCCTTTTTCAAGGACGTGCCGGAAGTTGCGCGCCGACGCGCGACAGGTGCACATCAGGAAGTGAATGAAAGCCCGGAAGGTTTCGCTGCTGCCCTGCCCCGCTACTACCGCCAGAATTTTCACTTCCAGACCGATGGCTGGCTTTCTGAGGACAGCGCCAAACTCTATGATTTCCAGGTAGATGTGCTTTTTTCCGGCGCAACAGCTGCCATGCGCCGCCGCGCGCTTGTTCCCTTTGCACACATCCTGAAGCGCAAGGATCAGCGCCATGTGGCTTACGTGGATTTGGCCTGCGGCACCGGGGGACTCCTGCGTCCAGCGCTCAAATCATTTCCGCGCCTGAAGGGCACCGGGCTCGACCTCTCCGAGCCCTATCTCAACGTTGCCCGCGACCGAGCAACGTCCCGGCGAGCCAGCTACGTCACGGCAATGGCTGAAGAGCTGCCTTTCGCGGACAATTCCCTGGACATCGTCTCTTGCGTGTTTCTCTTTCACGAATTACCTCCAAAGGTACGACGGCAAGTTATTGCGGAAGTTGCCAGAGTGCTCAAACCGGGCGGGTCCTTCCTTTTTGTAGACAGTCTTCAAACCGGTGATGTGCCAGATTATGACGGCCTGCTGTCGCTGTTTCCGCAACTTTTCCATGAACCCTATTATTCCTCATATCTGACAGAAGACCTGACTGGTCTTTGCTCAGCTCAGGGTTTGCAGGAGAGATGGATGGTTCCGGCATTCGTGTCGCGTGTGGCAGAGTACGTCAAAGGCAATTAGATTTTCAGGCTTACTGAAAATTTGCCTGTCATTACCTTGTGACTGAAAGAAATCTGGCCTATATCCTCGAGCATGAGACTCGATCAATGGCTCTTGCAGACCGGGGAAAACCGCAGCGCATTCGCGCGACGGGCTAACTTGTCTCCCGCTTCTGTAACCGCCCTTTGCAATGACCCGAATGTCTGGGTCTCGCGGGACATGGCCCGCAAGATCGCCATTGCCACCAATGGCGAGGTTACACCCAACGACTTTCTCGGACTGTCTACAACCAAGGAGCATCCCGTGTCCCAGGCCCGTGTCGCAGAAGCAATCCGCGCGTTCGAACGTGGTGAAATGGTGGTCGTGACTGATGATGATGATCGCGAAAACGAAGGCGATCTGATTGTTGCAGCGTCCAAGATAACGCAGGAACAGATGGCCTTCATGGTCAGGCATACGTCTGGAATCATTTGTGCACCCATGACTGTTGCCCAGGCTCGCCGCCTGCGTTTGGACCCGATGGTTGCAGAAAACGATGCACCGCTCGCGACTGCTTTCACGATTTCCGTCGACTACCGGCACGGACTGACAACGGGCATCTCGGCCGAAGAGCGCAGCTCTACCGTACACGCCCTTGCCAACCCGAATGCCGCTGCCGAGGATTTTGTTCGGCCAGGACATATTTTTCCACTCGTCGCCAAGGAAGGCGGTGTCATGATAAGGTCCGGTCACACGGAAGCCGCCGTCGACCTTTGCCGCTTGTCCGGGCTGGAGGAGGTCGGTGTCCTCAGTGAACTCGTCAACGACGACGGTACCGTCAAGCGCGGCCAGCAGGTCGCCGAATTCGCGGCGGAATTTGATCTGAAAATGGTGTCTGTTTCAGACTTAATCGCCTGGCGACAGCGGACTGAGCGCATGGTCGAGAGGGTCAACGAACAACCCATAGACACCATCGCCGGCCCCGCTTATGCAATGACGTTTTCAACGCCCTATGATCCGATGCATCACTTGGCGATTGTCTATGGCGATATCCTCGACGGACGAAGCGTCCCCGTGCGCCTGCAACTTGAATCCGTGCTTGATGACGTTTTTGGCGAAACACAGCCTCTCGATCAGATCATGGAACACTTCGCCGAACGCGGGCGTGGGGTTATCGTCTATTTGCGGGAAGGCTCTGCGGGCGTGGCACGCCAATCGAAACGAACACGGTCGGACTTTGAGGCCGCCGATAATGAAGAGCATACTTCAGCACAGTCAAGGCAGGAGCAATGGCGGGAGATTGGCCTAGGCGCACAGATCCTCAAGGATCTCGGTGTCAGTTCAATTCGTCTCTTGTCTTCCAGGGAACGGCACTATGTCGGCTTGGAGGGCTTTGATATTAAGATCGACGAAACGGAAATTCTCGACGGTTAAGCACGACGAGCTTCTCTCAGGTTCTCGATCCAGTGCGCAGGAAAAGGCTGAAAGGCAATTGCACGAAACCACAGGTCCAGTTCCCTTTGCTATCGGCTACAATCGCAGCCAGGGCGAGGGTCTTGTCTATGGCTGCATGCTGCTGGGCCTGATCATGGTGGTGGTCGGCATCGCAGCCGACCTGCCGCTGCTTTCGCTAGCAGCGCTGGTACCGCTCGGTATTGCCTATTGGCACTATCCCATGGTCGAAAAGGGACATCCCCAGCTCGGTGCAAATGAAGACGGGCTTTTTGTCGAGCGGATCGGCTTCATAAACTGGGCAGCAGTCCATGAGATCGACATCAAGCGCACATCGGTTCGAAACATCATTCTTGTTCGCCTGGAAATCCAGTTGAATTGTCCGCTCAAAGAGGCAATCAAAAAAGATCAGGCCTTGCCGCCATGGAAGAAACTCATGCTTCGGAACTGGCGCTGCAGGCGAAACGAAACGGACCGCGACACAGTCATTGTCAATCTGCATACACTTGCAGCCGATCCCGATGAGATATTTCAGCGAATACGCCGCTATAAATCTGCTTAGCTGCGCAACCTGATTTTGCTCATAGAATTCAATTACCTACCCAAATTTCTCCTGTTTTTCTATCAGGTTAAGTCAAATTTACCTTAGCTGTTAACAGGCCATCCATAATGCTCGCGCAGACTGACCATCACTCTATTGCGCTGCAGCAACCGCTGCCAATGCGTCTTCTGTTGCCGGATGGGTCAGTCATGAATGATAAAGCGAAAAAAGTTGGTCTCGTCCTCCAGGGCGGAGGCGCACTCGGAGCCTATGAGGCTGGCGCGATCAAACGAATTTACGAACTCGGTTACCGGCCCGAGATCCTGACCGGGACGTCGATTGGCGCACTGAACGCAGCCGTGCTCGCAGCTCCCCTATATGGCGAAGCGCATGAAACGCTTCTGGAAATGTGGGACTATCTCGGCCATGAGCATCCCTTTCCGCTCTTCCAACACTACAACACCGCCTACACAAGTCTGGGCCACCCGCGTTTCTTCAAACTGCATGGCACCCTTTTCGGCATGGGGCGGCGGCCCAGCATCTATGATATTTCGCCCGCACTCGAAACGATGCAGCGCTATATCGACTTCGACCGGTTGAACGCCCCCGACGCGCCAACGGTGGTCGTGACAGCCACAAATGTGGTTTCAGGTGAAATTGAGCGGTTTTCAAACCGGACACACACTTTGACACCCGAGCACATCATGGCGAGCGGTGCTCTGCCCCCAAGTTTCCCGCCGATTGAAATTGACGGTGAGCATTATTGGGACGGCGGTATTTACGACAATACCCCAATCCAGTCCCTTGTGCGCATTCTAAACGAGCATGAGACTGCCCATCTACCAATCTTTGTGATCGAGCTTTTCGGCGCTCTTGGGGATGTGCCAAAGGATCTTGGCCAATCCATCGACCGAATGACCGAACTTGTATACGAAGACAAGTTCTGGAAGACCTTCGAAGGTCACGACAAGGCATATGAGTTTGCAGAGATGCTCTGGGACCTTGAACAGGATCTACCGGAAGATTCTCCTCTCCGGGAGCGTGATACTTTCAAGAGCCTCATGCGCCTCCGAGCAATTTCCCACATATTCACAATACCGGCAGAAAGAGCCGCGCTGCGCAATGTGATCGACTTCAGTCCTACGACCATCGGGAAGAGAATCGAAAGCGGCTATAAGTCCGCGGACTACGCGCTGGACAAAAACGCATTTCAAATCAACTACATCATCCACAACCGAATTCAGAGCGAAATCGATGCTGCATCTGCGTCGAAGAAAAAGAGCAAGTCTCAACGCCGGAACACGGCAGCCTAGGGCACAGGCTCATTTATTTGTGCATTCAGCCCACACATTTGCTTTTCCGGCAGGAGTACAGACATGACCGGCTCAGTTGAGAGCAGATACGATTCCGGCAACTATAAAGCCATGACCTTCGCAACGTCAGACGGTCTCTCTCTGACCTATCGCGTATATGGAGAGAAAGTTCCTGGAAAACCGGCCATCATCGCGCTGCCGGGCCTGACCAGAAATATCCGCGATCTAGATCCCGCCGCCAATCTGCTGGCGAACAATTTCAGGATCTACACACTGAATCTGCGCGGACGGGACACTTCGGATCACGACCCGAACTATTCCAACTACAACACAGTGGTTTACATCCGTGACATTTACGAGTTCTGGCAACACCTTGAAGAAGAGCCCGTTGTTCTGCTCGGATCTTCACTTGGTGCGCTGCTCGCAATGCTTATGGTCGAAGATCATCCTGACATGCTGGCCGGAACCATCCTGAATGATTTGGGGGCCACAATCGAGACTGCCGGCATGGCCCGCATTTTTGGTTACGCGGGTAAGCTTCCTGATGAAGCAGATCTGTCGAAAGTTGTGGCGACCTTGAAAGAACATGTCGGTGCTCAATTCGAAGGCTTGAGCGACGCGGACTATGAGCGCATGGCAGTGTCGATGTATGGCTTGAAGGACGGAAAGTGGCATCACCGCTATGACGACAATCTTGGAAAAGCTCTTGCCGAAAACAAAGAGACACCCCGTGATCTGTGGGCTGCACATAGAAAAGCGGCAGAACTGAACTTGCCGGTTCTTTCAATTCGCGGTGTTTTATCCGATGTAACCGCGCCTGCGACAATCAAACAGATGCAGGACATCGCTCCGCGCATGACGGCTGTAGAAGTCTCGGGCCGGGGCCACTGTCCCATCCTTGACGAACCGGCCTCCCAACATGCCATTGTTGACTTCATGAACGGTATTTAGGCACCGGTTAGGCTCATTGGCGATGGACAAACGGTATCTCATCCTGGTCAACATGACCGGAGCGATCGGTATGATCATGATCGATCAAACGGTCATCGGGATTGCTCTCCCACCGCTGCAACGTGCCTTTGCGTTCGGCCCGATGGAGTTGCAGTGGGTTGTCAACGGATACACGCTTGCTCTTGCTGCCGCATTGATCTGTGCCGGTTGGGCAGGTGACAGATTTGGTCACTACCGCTCATTTACAGCAGGTGTTGGCCTTTTTACAGCTTCCTCCCTCCTTTGCGCGATCGCGCCAACCGGGGAGGTTTTCATTCTCGCAAGGATTGGCCAGGGCATTGGAGCAGCCCTCATGCAGCCAGCTGCAACTGCGATTGTCTTCGGCATTTTTCCGGCAGATCTGCGCGGCAGAGCTATGTCGATCTACGTTGGGAGCGGTTTGCTGTTTCTGGCCGCCGGTCCGCTGCTTGGCGGTTTTCTCGTCCAGCACCTGTCGTGGCACATGGTTTTCCTGATCAATGTTCCAATTGGACTGGTGACGTTC
Organism: Labrenzia sp. THAF82; assembly: GCF_009363435.1. Taxonomy (GTDB): domain Bacteria; phylum Pseudomonadota; class Alphaproteobacteria; order Rhizobiales; family Stappiaceae; genus Roseibium; species Roseibium porphyridii. The sequence continues at coordinate 5,102,133 of NZ_CP045354.1, forward strand.
ACAAGCGCAGTCTTGTTCAGCGGACACGCTCCCAAAGGCAGTGACATACCATTTGATTTTAAAGGGGCATTCTTGCTTGTCGCCGGAATTCTCACGCTGACAATTGCTATTCAAAGCTTCGGTGACGGAACCATGGCGGTGTCGATTTCGCTCGCCCTTGCGGTTGCCGGATTGCTTGCTCTTGGCGTTCTGCCTTTCCGCAAACCCGCAACAGGAGCATCGATCATCGACTTTTCAATGTTCAAGAGCCGTGTATTTTTCGGCTGTGGCATTGTCTTGTTCTGTATCCAGTTCGCGATGCTCGGTCAAGTCGTCTACGGCGCTGTCTTCATTCAAAACGTGCTTGCCTTTTCCCCATTTCAAACCGGCCTTTCCATGATGCCGGTGGTGCTCACGATCATAGTGATGGCACAGGTTTCGGGGTATCTGTTTGACAAAGTCCCTTTCAGGCTACTTGCCGTAACCGGGACACTTGCCATCTCGGTAGGCTTCTTCTCGCAAGCCGTCGTTCTTGAGCTGAACAACATCATCTGGCTGGTCCCGGGCATGATGCTGATTGGGTTTGGGCTTGGCCTTCTGGCAAGCACCGTCACCACGGAAGGGTTGTCACACGTATCCCAAACACAGCGCGCTACCGCGTCGGCGATATTGCAAACTCTGAGGCAGACAGGGGGCGTGTTCGGAATTGCCTGCATCGGCTCCGTTATCAATCTCATTGAAAAAAACCGGATTTCAATGGTTGCGGAAAAGCTGGAGCCGGTCGCTGACAAACGCCAAGAGCTGCAGCTGCTTCTTTTCCAATCAGAGCAGGCGCAGACCAAAGCAACTGATCAGCTTCGAGACCACTGGCCGCAAGCTCTTGCCGAACTCAAAGACATCACAACGGAAGCCATCGCCGCTGGCTATTACCTGGGAGCGGGCGTGGTGCTTCTGGCAGCAATATTTTCGATTTGGTCTTTCTCGCAAAAGGCCAAATCTGAATCAGTGCCCGATACACTTGAGCAGAGATAAAAAAACCCGGGCTTCCCGCCCGGGTTTTCTGCTGGATTTCCTTCTGAAACCTACATCAGTTTTTCCTTAAAAAACGCCACCGTCCGGTCCTCTGCCAGTCTTGCAGCTGCTTCGTCGAAACGCGGCGTCGTATCGTTGTGGAAGCCGTGGTTTACGCCCGGATACATATGCGCGACATACTCCTTGCCATTGGCTTTGAGAGCCTCCTCATATGCGGGCCAGCCCGCATTGATACGTTCATCCAGCTCGGCAAACTGCAACATCAGTGGTGCTTCGATCTTTGCTACGTCTGCCGGGTCCGGCTGGCGCCCGTAAAACGGTACTCCGGCGGCAAGTTCAGGATAAGCGACCGCGATTGCATTGACGACACCACCACCATAGCAGAAGCCAACCGCTCCGACCTTGCCTGTGCTGTCATCGTTGTTCAGCAGGAATTCAAATCCGGCAAAGAAGTCATTGAGCAATTTCTCCCGGTCGACCGTGCGCTGAAGTTCGCGTCCCTTGTCGTCGCTGCCGGGATAACCGCCTACGGACGTCAAACCGTCAGGTGCCAGCGCCATGAAACCGGCCTTGCCAAGTCTTCGGGCGACGTCTTCTATGTAGGGGTTAAGACCCCGATTTTCGTGGATCACAAGCACGGCCGGAAGCTTACCGGTTGCTCCGGCCGGCTTCACCAGATAGCCGTTCACCTCGCCATGGCCGTTCGGCGACGGATATGTGATGCGCTCCGTCACAATCGAGGCATCGTCAGGCTCTACCTGCTGCGCAAGCGCATAGTTTGGCGAGAGCTGACTGAGCAGCATCGTTGCAGTTACTCCACCAACCGCAAACTTGGCTGCTCCGCTCAAGAACTCACGCTTGGTTATTTTGCCATGAGCGTAATAATCGTAAAGATCCAGCAATTCCTGGGGGAAATCCTTGGCCGTCATGCGGCGCACCGGTGTCATGTCATTCATGTCCATGCTCCCTGAAAATTCGGGCTTTCTGCCCTCAGGCAACTAGAAGCCTCATTCTCGAGATCCAGCTTGCGCACCCAAGAATTGTGTAACGCTTTGTATCAATCGGCGCACCAGACGAGCAAATGGCGACCGGAAACCAAACTCATATATGAGGTTTCACGCTGAAAATCTCCTCAAGCCAATGGCTGACGGTTTTCATGCGCGCAAGTGACGCCTGATCGGCGTGCTGCAGCAGCCAGACCTCGCGCAATAGTTCTGGTTCGGTCTTCGCCAGCCTGGAAAGGCGCTCATCCTTCTCTGCGATAAGTGTTGGCAATGCCGACTTGCCCAATCCCGCCGCCACGGCTTCGATCACACCTTCAAGATCATAGGGCCGAACGTTCGAAAGCTCGCTTTTTGTCGAAGAGCCGTTCTCCGCCACCCAGCGGGCCTGAGGCAGAAAGCTCATGTCCTCGTGGTACTGAACCCAGGGCAGGTCCATCGACCTATTATAAGAGGGCGAATAGATCGCATGGTTCAGCACCGCAATCCTTTTCGCCTTGACATTGTGCCCGCCCTCGCCCGGACGACCGAGCCGAATTGCCATATCTGTTTCGCGCTTCGGCAAGCTAACATTGCGCCCTTCAGAGGCCAGGTGCAGCTCAATACCCGGGTGTTTGGACGCAAACTCGCTGGCACGCGGTATCAGCAAGCTGTTGACCACCACAGGCACCGAGGAAATGCGAACAATGCCTTCCTCGGCAAACCGCGCACCGGTCAGGTCTTCATCCAGTTTCACGAGGGCCGTTTCGGCCATTTCCACATGCTGCACTGCCTTTTGACCAGCCCGCGTCAGCGTGAGCGCACCTCCTGACGAACGCTCCAGAAATGCAACACCGGTTTCGTCTTGAAGCGCCGCGAGGCGGCGCGAGACCGTGGTTGCATCGACGCCGAGCCTTTGAGCAGCTTCGACAAGCGTGCCGGCGCGATAAAAGGCCAGCAAAAATTTAAGGTTCTCCCAGTTCATGTCTGCATTCTTGCAGACTGACTATGCAAAATCGAGCGTTTACCTGCGTCTTTGCATGCCTCAGAACTCATTGTCACTTGAAGGGCTGGAACACTATGCAGGCACTTGCCGACTGGATTGGGCTACCACCGTCTCTCTTTATGATTTCGCTGGCCGTTGCCTTCCTCGCTGGCGCTGTGCGCGGGTTTACCGGTTTCGGTCTTTCGGCTGTCGTGATGGCAAGCATGGTGGTGTTTCTGCCACCCGTAGACCTGATACCGATTTGCTTCTTGCTAGAGACGACCGCAAGCCTCGTGATGTTCCGCGGCGGCTTCAGGGATGCGGACAGGCGAATGTCCCTCACACTTGCCGCCGGAAGTGCCGTCGGCACACCGCTGGGACTGCTGGCCACAACGTCAATTCCCTCTGAAATTTCAAAAGCCGTTGCTCTTACGCTTGTGCTGGCGCTGTCGGTCTTTCAGTTCTTCAAAGTAAATCTGAAGCTGTTCGAGATACGCGGCGCGTTATCTGTAACGGGAATTGTCTCCGGCATCGCCACTGGGCTTGCGTCTGTTGGCGGGATGGTCATCGCGCTTTACGTTCTTGGCACTGCGCATGAGGCGCGAAAGATGCGTGCCTCTTTAGTGCTGTACCTGTTCGCGAGCATGGCGGTGTCATTCGTCGCACTGCTCTATTTTGATGTTCTGAACGAGACATCTCTCAAACGCGGCATTGCCTTGGCACCTGCCGTTCTGGTCGGCGTCTATGTTGGAAGCCGCCTCTTCAGCCAAAGGCTGCAAAGTGCCTATAAGAGCTTTTGTCTCGGGCTCTTGATCATGCTGTCCTGCGCGGGTGTCTTGAGGCTTTTTCTCACGTAGTGAACAAGACCAGCCAACAAGTCAGCCGACCTGGCCCCGGTGCCGCAGGAAGTGGTCCGCCAAAACGCACGCCATCATGGCCTCTCCGACCGGAACTGCACGAATGCCAACACAGGGGTCGTGACGGCCCTTGGTCATCACGTCAACCTCTTCACCCTGCCGGGTGATCGACTTGCGTTCTGTCAGGATGGACGATGTCGGCTTTACGGCAAACCGGACAACCAGGGGGTCACCGTTGGAGATCCCTCCCAGCACACCGCCAGCATTGTTGGTCAGGAAGACCGGTTGCCCGACGTCATTGACCCGGATTTCGTCAGCATTCTCTTCCCCTGTCAAAGTAGCCGCATCAAAACCATTGCCGACCTCGACACCCTTGACTGCATTGATCGACATCATCGCAGCCGTAAGATCAGTGTCGAGTTTTCCGTAGATAGGCGCTCCCCATCCAACAGGAACACCTTCGGCGACCACTTCAATTACGGCACCGACCGAGGACCCCGCTTTTCGAACTCCGTCAAGATAGTCGGCCCAAAATGCAGCCGCCTGCTTGTCGGGCGCGAAAAATGCATTGTTTGCGATTTCCGCCCAATCCCAATTGTTGCGGTCAACCTTGTGTGGACCAACCTGGACCAAGGCACCTCGAATGGTAACGCCCTGTAAAACTTTCCTCGCAACCGCTCCCGCTGCAACCCGCATGGCGGTCTCGCGAGCAGAAGAACGGCCGCCGCCGCGATAATCACGGATCCCGTATTTTGCGTCATACGTGAAGTCAGCATGTCCGGGTCGGAAACGGTCCTTGATTTCCGAATAGTCCTTTGACCGTTGATCCGTGTTTTGGACCATCAAGGAGATCGGCGTTCCGGTTGTCTTCTGCACACCGTCCTCATCGACCATGACACCGGAGAGAATTTTGACTTCATCAGGCTCACGTCGCTGGGTAGTGAAACGGGACTGGCCAGGCTTGCGCTGATCCATATATCCTTGAATGTCGATTTCAGTGAGCGGGACAAGCGGCGGACAACCGTCAATCACGCAGCCGATTGCCGGTCCATGGCTTTCGCCCCACGTAGTGACACGGAATAGGTGGCCAAAACTGTTATGCGACATGGTAAGTATCCGGAAATATCAGGAAAATCGTCAGGCGCTGAGCGATACGCCATCAGAGGATCAAGCTCAAGCCCATCGCCCGAGACAACAGGCGATTTCGCGCTATTGCCACTGGCTGCTTCAAAATCGATTGAAAACGGATAGCTGCCCGCAAGTCACCTAGTGTTCCATTGCGGTTCTCAATCTATGGTTTACTGCCATTTGATTGCACAGGAAAAAAATCTATACCAGATTTGCCAATCCTTAAGGCTCTATCGGTATTACTTTGGGAACTGGGGCTAATATGAGACACAGAAGTGCGCATTCGGGGTTGGCTAACAGGTTTGATGGTTTTTCTGCTGGCGCCCTGCCTGCTGTTCGCCTCGCTGTGGTTCAAAAACAAATTTGAAAACGTCGAAGCCATTGATCAAAGTCTGCGCGGACTGCATCTCATTCAAGCGCTTGGCCCGCTTGTGCAAGAAAAATCCGTCACTGGCTCTCTCGGCAAAGTTCCCCCGAACCTCAGGCAAGAACTGATCGATTTCGGCGGCGAAAACCTTGCTGACCCTCTTACAAGCCAACTCGATATTTTCCTCAACGAACCCGATGTGAAGACATCTCTCGGGTACGCACAGGAACTGAGTGTGAGTATTTCCCGCGTTGCAATGCTCGACATGTCGGTATCCTACGAGGCTTCGACGCTCCCAAACCTGGTCAACAACCTGCTTTTTTCGGTGATCATCGAGTCTTCCAAGATGACCGACGATGCCCGCAGACTGTTCACACGCAAGAAGGTCAACGTCTGGGAGAAGATGTTGATCACCGTACAGGGTGGGAAATTCAAGGCTGCCGCTGATACAGCCTCACAAATCACGGCAAACTTCATCGACAAGCTGGAGGGACCGGGTTCTGCGGCGCTGCAAAGCAAGACGCAACTTTTCCGGCAGGCTAATTTCGCCTTCCAATCGGAAGGCAGCAAACTTCTTCGATCAACGATCCTTGCAAAGACCGGCAAGGATGTCGCCGCAGGCCCGATCGCCGAGGTGCATCCGGAACTGATGCTTGCAACACTGGCACTTTGGCAGTCGAGCCTGGACTATCTCAATGGCGATCTGGTCAAGCGACGGACCGAAATGCAGCTCGACGTTCTTCTCGCCGGACTGATCGGCGCGCTTGTGATTGTCGCGGCCTTTGCAATTTCCGTTGCTTTGACAAGGGCACTCGCGGAACGGACCCAACAGGAAATCGAAAGCCTCGGCTATCATGATCCGCTTACCGGCCTGCCAAATCGTCGTGCGCTTCTCAAAAGAATAAAGACACTTCCCGAACCGGCCCCGAATGCGCGATACGGGTTGCTGTTGCTCGATTTGCGGCAATTCAAGAAGGTCAATGATCGTTTCAGTGATCAATGCGGGGATTCGATCCTAAGAAGTGTTGCCGGGCAGCTCGGTGAAATCGCGGACCCGGAAGACTTCCTGAGTCGCACGGGCGGCACGGAATTCCTGCTGTTCAGACCAGAGCTGACGGACGCAGGAAAGTTCAAAGAGTTTGCCGAAGAACTGATTCAGGAAATCCGAAAAGAACGGTTTGTTGCCGATCAGAAGGTCAAGATCGAAGCGAATGTCGGCCTACTTATAAGCCGGCGAGGCGATTGCCTTACAAGCCACACCCTGACAGATGCGGCCCTTGCGTTGAGGTCCGCCAAACAGAAGGGCTACAGTACCTTCGATCTCTTCACGCCGGAAATGCGCGCAGCCTTTGAGGAACACGGCGAAATTGCCAAGGAATTGCTCAAGGCCATCGAAGAAGGCGTCATCCTGCCGTGGTATCAGCCGCAAATCGATATTCACACGGGTGAGATCGTTGGTGCGGAAGCATTGGTTCGCTGGATCGACCACGACGAGGTGCGCTATCCAGGTTCATTTTTGCCTGCAGCAGTCGAAGCCGGCTACATGGAGCTCATCGAAACGACGGTGCGCACCAACGCCCTTCGCCTTGCCGACAATCTCAGTGGCCGAACACAACGGAATTTCCACCTTGGCCTGAATGTATCCGCCAGTCTTCTGGCCAGCGCGGAGGCGGTCGACGCACTCTACAAACAAGTCCGTGACATGGGGCTGGAACCGGCAACCGTCAGCCTTGAGATATTGGAGGCGGTCATGATCGACGAGATCACCGCCGCGCCTATCAAGGAAAACATCGCGCGCCTGTCCGACCTCGGCTTCCACATCGAGCTGGACGATTTCGGTACCGGGCACTCAAGCATTTCAAGCTTGAGGGATCTTAAGGTCGATCGCGTAAAAATCGACCGGAGCTTCATTTCCGGGGTCGATCACAAGCCTGCCCTGCAGAAGTTTACCAGTGCCTTGATAAACCTTGCCAAGAGCCTTGATATCAGCGTCCTGGCAGAAGGTGTCGAAACGGAAGCCGAGCGACAGTGGTTGCTGGAAAACGGCTGCGATGTCATTCAGGGCTTCCTGATTTCCAAGGCCGTCCCAGAAGACGAGCTGGCAACGCTCATCCTCAAACAGAATTTTTCTGTTAAGGCACAGCTGCCCGACCAAAAGTCGATCCGCTCGGTCCGTTCCCGGTAGTCGTTTCTACGGAGCGCTGAGCGCCGCTTCACGCTCCTTGAACTCAGCCGCCGCCATGGAAAATCCGCCATTTGCGCCGTCAATGAAATGGATGTGCTGGCTTTTGCCGATATCCTCGACGAAACAGGTCATCAAAGCAGCATCCGAGACGTGCATGCCAAACACGGCTTCCCTGGCCTTGTAGGCCTTTGCAAGACTGTCCCTGATTGCCGCCAATTGTTCGGCAGTGACATCCAGCACGAGCTGAAGGCTGTCCCCGATCTTGCGATGATCGGAGTTCAGGCTGAGTTCGTTGAAGTATTTCTTCGGATCAAAAGGCCCCACCCGCCTGCCGGTCGCATAGCCATAGACGAAAAACACGCATTCAACGAGTGCCATCGACCATCCCCTGAACGTCTTGCCGGCGGATGTCAGATTGACTTCCAGTTTGAGACCACGAGGTGGAAATCTGAATTTCAGCCGGGGTTCTTCAGCCAGTTTTGTTCTTGCGTCGTCTATCAGTGGATTGAAGCCAATGACACCGGCAACATCGTTCATGATTTCCGGGAGCGATTTGCGTCCGGTTGGTTTGACAATCAATGACACAATGTGCCCGTTCTGTGCAGGAAGCGGTTCCCACCGACAGGACAAACCATCCAAGGGTGGCAGCTGCGTGTTTTCCTGTGATACGGCGAACGGCGCACAAGCGTCAGGATCCTTCAGGATCCGGTCGGCCATTGCCAGACCATCTCCCACAATCATCGCAAGGTGATTGCCTGGGCTCAGTCGGTATTTGCGCAATCGAATGTCGCCCCCGAGCTCCCGGATGTGGGCAACGGGGATCGCAGCTGCACGCAATTCAAGTTCCATGACCTGTCGGGCTAGATCCGCAACCCCTGCCAGCGCTTCCCGACCGGCTGCGACTTCGCTTGCCGGAACAACCAGCATCGCACCATCGCCACCGAAGACAAAAGGGACCCGCTCTCTGCCGACACAATTGAGCACAGCAGCCACGACGGCAGCGCCAACCATGTTGACGTCCTTGTATCGCCCCTCGGCAACAGCATCGCTCGAACGGACGATGTCTGCCGCAAGAACACACCAGTCGTCTGGGACCGGGCGGTAATCCTTCAAATCAGCAACGGTGCTGAAGTCGGAAAAACTCGGCAATTCACTGTAAAAATCATCTGCAGACACGATTTCTGCCCCTGTAACCTTTGGTAGGCTACGTTGCTAAGCGCGTTGCCGATCAGGCGACCGGCCCGGTCTTGGTCAAATATTTGTGTTTCGGCAGTCGAATTTTGAAGAGTGCCTGGACAAGAGTTGCGTTCAAAAGAGCCGTCGGTCCAACCCTGGCTTTGCCCTCTGCAGGATCCTGCCCGCCAGGTCTTGGAGCTAGATTTCTTCAAACGCGCCGCGGCGCCAGACAAAGATCTTGTCTTGAGGGACATCCAGTTTCGGTATCCGCTTGGTGTCCAACCCTTCAAGGTGACCACGCAACACGCGGAACACGCCACCATGTGAGACGACGACTGTCGGGCGGTTGACCGTTTTCAGCCAGGCGCCGATCCGCTCCGAAAGCATTTTGTAGCTTTCGCCATCAGGGGGGACAAATCTCCACTTGTCGGCCCGCCGCTGAAGGATCAAATCCTGCTCTTCGTCGGCCAACTCTTCCAAGGTGAAACCTTCCCACGCACCAAAGGTGATTTCCTTCAGCTGATCATCAAGCCTGTAGGTTTCTGCGTCGAGTTCCAGCGCCTGACGCATCAACTCCATCGTGGCCCTTGTGCGGCCGAGAGGCGAACTAACGAAATCCAGAGACTGGTGACTAATGCCTTCCGCTTCCAGAAAGGATTTCAGGCGAGCGCCATTGCCGGTTGCCTGCCCCTTCCCCGTTGCGTTGAGAGGAATGTCCATATGACCTTGCATACGTCCTTCGAAGTTCCAGTCTGTCTGTCCGTGGCGAACAAAAACCAGAAACTCAGGGTCATGTAGCTTGGGCAGGACGCTCGAAACCGGATTTGGAATGGCGGTTGTCATAAAAGATCCAGAACAAAATTTGGGCTTGGCAGCGGGAAGACCGTGCAAAGAAAAATGGCCGGACTAAGCCGGCCATTGATCCAATTCAGTCTTTTACGACCGATATATCGGGAGCATCCACTGCCTTCATTCCAACGATGTTGTAGCCGCAATCAACGTGCTGGATTTCTCCGGTAACCCCGCGACCGAGGTCGGACAGCAGGAACAGGGCACTATCGCCAACTTCCTCAATTGTCACGGTGCGGCGCAGAGGTGAATTGTACTCATTCCACTTCAGAATATAGCGGAAGTCACCGATACCGGATGCAGCAAGTGTTTTGATCGGACCGGCCGAAATCGCGTTGACACGAATGTTCTGCGGACCAAGATCCATTGCCAGGTATTTGACGCTCGTCTCCAGCGCTGCCTTTGCAACACCCATGACGTTATAGTGTGGCATGACTTTTTCAGCGCCATAATAAGTCAACGTCAGGATCGATCCGCCATCGGCCATCAGCTTCTCTGCTCGCTGTGTCACGGCGACCAGCGAATAGCAGGAAATGTCCATGGTGCGTGCAAAGTTGTCCGAACTCGTCTCGACAAATCGCCCGGTCAGCTCAGCCTTGTCGGAAAAAGCAACGGCATGAACGAGAAAGTCGATTTTACCCCACTTGTCTTCAAGCGTCTTGAAGACTTCGTCGATCGAAGCTGCGTCGGTTACGTCGCAATGTCCGGCAACAATGGCTCCCAACTGATCTGCCAGCGGCTCAACACGCTTCTTCAGGGCATCACCCTGATAGGTGAGAGCCAGCTCCGCGCCAGCATCCGCCAGTGCTTTGGCGATGCCCCAGGCGATTGATTTGTTGTTTGCCACGCCCATGATCAGGCCACGTTTGCCATTCATCAGTCCGCGCGTTTCCGCCATCGTCATCTCCGAAAAGGATTTCATTACCGCCCGAATGGGCTGGCATCCTATGGCACAAGGGATTTCTTCCTTCAAGAGACCCGGCGACGGAATGAGCCGTCGACGGCAGCCCGATCTCACACTATGTTGTCGCGCGAATTTCACTGTCAAACTTAACGAGGAACCCGCGCATGGAGCGTTCCCCCCACGCCGACCGCTTCGCCGAGATTATCGGCGAGGCACATGTTCTGACTGACGCAAGCGACCAAGCCCCCTACCTTACAGAGTGGCGCGATCTCTATCAGGGCGTCACATCAATGGTGCTGCGTCCCGGCTCGACTGAAGAGGTGAGCGCGGTGATGACATATGCCCATCAACATGACTTGAAGGTTGTTCCGCAAGGCGGCAACACAGGTCTGGTCGGTGGACAAATCCCGCAGGAAACCGGGGATGAGATCGTCCTTTCGCTGTCTCGACTGAACAAGGTTCGTGCAGTCGATCCAGTTGGTTTCACCATAATTGTGGAGTCCGGCGTTGTGCTTGAGACGCTGCAAAACGAGGCCGAAAAAGTCGACCGGCTGTTCCCCCTTTCGCTCGGCGCACAGGGCTCCTGCCAGATCGGCGGCAACATTTCCACCAATGCCGGCGGCACCTCCGTATTGGCATATGGCAACACCCGCGACCTCGTTCTCGGGCTCGAAGTTATCCTGCCGACAGGTGAGATTTGGAACGGGCTCCGGACCCTTCGCAAGGACAATACCGGTTATGATTTGAAACAATTATTTATCGGCGGCGAAGGCACCCTGGGGATTATTACCGCGGCTTCCCTGAAGCTTTTTCCAAAGCCCAAGAAGATGGAAGCAGCTTTCGTAGGACTGCCGGACCCTCATGCGGCTCTCAAGCTGTTCACCCTTGCAAAAGCGCAGGCTGGACCCGTCCTGACCGGCTTTGAAATCATGCCTCGCATCGGGGTCGAGTTTTGCCTGAACCACCTGGACGGAGCGCGTGATCCCCTTGAAGGGTCACATGCCTGGTACGTTCTCATGGAACTCTCCAGCGGGTCAGACGCCTTTCCGGTTCGTGATTTGCTTGAAGGCATCTTGGGGGATGCATTCGAAGACGGGCTGGTGGAAGACGCGGCGTTTGCGCAGAACCTCGGCCAGGTCCAGGATTTCTGGCACATCCGGCATGGTATGTCGGAGGTTCAGAAAGCTGAAGGCGGATCAATCAAACACGATGTGTCTGTTCCAGTTGCCTTGATCCCGGACTTCCTGGACAAAGCTGCCGCGGCCGTTGAGGATTTTGTGCCTGGCTGCCGGCCTGTGCCGTTCGGACATATCGGTGATGGCAACATCCATTTCAATGTCAGCCAGCCAGTGGGCGCAGACAAGGCAGCCTATCTGGCGCACTGGGACGACATGAATGCCATCGTTCACGGCATTGTTCAGGACTTTGGCGGCAGCATATCAGCCGAACACGGGATTGGCAGACTGAAGCGGTCGCTGCTGAAGGAAGTGAAAACAGACATCGAGTTGGATCTGATGCAGAGAATTAAGTCGGCATTCGATCCAAAGGGCCTTCTCAATCCCAAACGGGTTCTGTGAAGCCTGGCTGAAGCCAACTCGAATTCGTGTGTCAGCAGCTGCCGGTCTCGCCGGCAGCGGCTTTCAAATTGAACTTCTGTTTCTTTTAAACGAAACAAGATTTGGGCGAATTCATTTTCAGATGGACAGTAGTCAGCTTGAATTACTGAGATTGTCCTTTGGAAAGAGCTCAAAGTGTTGCTCAAGATTTCAGATCGCGACTGAACAAGCACCAACCGTTCAAACCAACAAACGATCAATTGGTAATACTGGCGAGACGCCATAATTATGTGCTCGCCTGGGGATAAGAAATTCCTGCACATGTTCGCAAACAAGAAGCAAAGTTCCTTGTTGGCCGGCACGCAGACATCTGATCCCACTGACGTTTCTGCAAACGGCACTCAAGTCGAGGTTCAACTCGCTTTTCCTTAAAGCGTCTCACCCGGCTGCCGAAATTGTCCCCAGCTTCGTCTGCGCGAGTCGCAACCTCGCGATATGCTGGTTGCAATTTTCGGGTAGCTCGCTTCCTCACACGAAAATCGTCTGGACTGAGCTATCGTTAAAAATCTCTAGCTCATTTGCGCTATTGCTAGATTTTCACTGCTTAAATTCCCGATTTTTGCAAGCAGCTTTTGAAAACTTTGAGAAAAAATCCCGAAAAGTTAATAATTTCCTAAAACTGTCTTTATGCCCAAAGGCATTCTTGAAGATGCAGAAGGAGATCAACTCGATCAGGACTTAATTCAATTTCCTGACGCCAACGTAATGCAAGATTCGCTATGTAAAATTTACATGCGCCGTAATCGTCATCTACAAAAATTACAATATGAAACGTCTATGACCTCATAAGAATAAGCTATTTGTAAACATGGTAAGTAAAAGGTTAATGGTGTTTCATAGGCGTTAATAAGCCACCGGTCAGGAGGCCCAAAAAGGGTCCAAAGACCTAACAAAAGCAACGGGCAGCGAAGGCGGAATATCGCAGCCCATTAGACAGTGCACGGGGGGGAGCAAGATGCACGTTCCCTCAAATGGAGGCCACTATGCAGGTTCAGAACCTAGCAAGCTCGGATCAATGGGATCGTGTAAAGAAGGAATTGAGAAACGAACTGGGAGATGATGTTTTTTCCAATTGGTTCGGACGCGTAAAACACGAAGAGACGACAGGCGACGCAGTTCGACTGTCTGTTCCAACCCGTTTTCTCAAAAGCTGGATCCAAAGCAACTACGAAAAACAACTCGTTGGACTTTGGAAACGCGAACAGGGCGAAATCAACCGCATTGAACTAACCGTTCGCGGCGCGTTGCGCCCCCGGCAGATTAGCAAGACCCCACCAAAAGCTATCACCGCTCGCAGGATCAGTGGTCGTCCGGCCCCATTCAGCAGTACGCCGCAATTCGGCTCGACTGTCGGCACTGCTGCCATCCCCTGTCTGGCGGACACAGGTGAAGACGCTGCAACCGATTTCCTGAGCGGCGCAGCTCTGAACCCGAAACTTACTTTCGACACGTTCGCTGAAGGCGCTTCAAACAGCCTTGCCTGCGCTGCCGTGCGCCAGATGGCTGCGGGCCACGAAGGCACGCTGGACCTTCTCTACATTCATTCAACGACCGGGATCGGCAAAACTCATCTGCTGCAGGCAGCGGCAACCGAGGCGCGAAAAACCGGACGTCAGGTCGCGTATCTGTCTGCAGAGTTCTTCATGTACCATCTGGTACCTGCACTTCGGACCCCGGCCTTCCCAGTGCTCCGTCAGGCCATGAGATCCATCGATCTGCTTCTGGTGGACGACCTTCAGTTTCTCCATGGCAAGCAGGCCCATGGGGAATTCAGCAAGACACTCGAGCTGCTGATGGAATCTCCCTCCCAAATCATCATGGCGTCTGATCGCGCTCCGGAGGATCTCGATACACTGGGGCACGGCCTGCGCCAACGGATCCAGAGGGGCCAGGTTGTCGGCATCCAGTCGACGGACTATGCGTTGCGTCATGACATCTTGAGAAAACGGATCGCCTCTGCGCGGCGGACACATCCCGGCTTCTCCGTTCCAGAGGAGGTTACCGACTATATTGCGCGGTACGTCATCTCTTCTGCACGCGACCTGGAAGGTGCCCTGAACAGACTGTTCGCACATAACCAGTTGACCAAACAGTCCGTAACGATGGAGCTTGCTGAAAAAACCCTGCATGATCTGGTTCGGATAGGCGAGCCGCGCTCAATCAAGGTTGAGGAAATTCAGCAGGTGGTCTGCAAGCATTTCAGTGTCACGAAGGCAGACCTTCTGTCGTCCTGCCGCGCTCGCACGCTGGTGCGTCCACGCCAGATCGCGATGTATATCGCAAAGGTCATGACAGGGCGGTCTTTGCCGGAAATTGGCCGCAGGTTCGGCAATCGCGACCACACGACTGTGTTGCATGCTGTCCGGAAAATTGAAGCCATGGTGAAGGACGACAACGTGCTTGCCCAGGAAGTCGAACTCCTGAAACGTCTGATTCACACCTAACCTGATCCGGGGTCGCACCCGGCAGACTGCGCAATCGGGGCCATCCGATTGCGCACAAACTTCCGGCGGCAGCTAAAGCCTGCCGGTTCATCTAAACCTCCCTCTCCTTAAAGCCGCCATAGCGGCTTTCTTTTTTGGTCATTGACTCAGTCGAAGTCGGCGATTATTGACGGCTCCGGTTTGAGAACACCAGCCGCCCGCGGGCAATTGCCTTTGGTGAAGTTTCTCGCGCGACCCATTCGCGGACATGCATGAGCTTCCACAGGACTGTGCAGGCTGATGGCAATGCGGGCCCCGTCGACATCGCCTGCCTTTCTTGAAAGGTATATCTCATGTCGCCTCCAAGCGTCGCTGACCTGAAAACTCAGGCGAAGCGGTTGCGCATCGCGCTCGCTGCCAAAGGCCAAACCGTTTCCCACAGCCAGGCACTGGAAATCTTGTCCGTGCAACATGGCTACAAGGACTGGAACACCGCCTGCGCGGCACTCTCGAAGCCAAACCCACTTTCCTTTTCCGTGTCGGACCGGGTGACGGGGACATACATGCTTCAGCCCTTTGAAGGCGAAATCCTATCGCTTTCCAAGCTGGGATCGTCGGGGCAATACCGGATCACGCTTCAGTTCGACACACCGGTGGACGTTGTAACATTCGACAGCTTCTCCTCATTCCGCAGCCGCGTTACCTGCGTGATTACGGCAGATGGTGTCGCAGTTAAAAAAACCTCCAATGGTGAACCATATCTGCGACTGAAGACATCAGGCTGACGTCCGATACCAATGCACGGTGCGACATTGCGTTCGCGCAAGGGCCGCACCGTGCCGTCGTCCTTCGTCAGATCGGACCTGAAAACCTGCGTGAGCCATGGCATAGTAACCTTTGAGACAACTTGATGGACTTGGCACACCGACCCGTCGGCAGCGGTGTCTTTGGCCAAATCCGTACCCGTGACCCAAGGACGTCAGACATGACCGAGCAGATCGCCGCTGCCTCGAAGCTGTTTTACCGGCTTCACTTTTTATGCGTCTTGTTCGCGTTGCTGGCGACACCCCTGGTCTCCACCGCCGCTGCTTCTGTCATGCCAGGCGGAAATTCCGGCTGGTTGGTGGTGGCCAGCCGGCCTGATGCAAATTCCGCAATTTCGCTGGCTAGCGGGTTTGCCAACCGCCTTCCGCAAGTCACCGTCTTTCAATCCAACAACGGCTGGTATGCCGTAACGCTAGGCTGGATGAGACAGCCCGCCGGAAATTCTTATAAGGCCCGTCTGGTTTCTACTGGGGTCATTCCTGGCGACAGCTATTTTCACAACGGCCAGCGGTTTCAATTCGCAGTCTGGTCCGCAACCGGCATGACAGGCGGGGCCTCGCAGGCCCTCTTTGCTGCGACAGCACTGCAACAAGGCGCAACGCCCTCGCCAGGGCGACCATCTTCCCAGGCATATGTCAGTGGCCTCGATCCCCGTGGCGACAATTACCTTTCACTGCGCACAGGTCCCGGGACGCGTTATCAGGAAATCGCGCGTATGGCCCCCAATACGCCGCTGACAATCCTGGGTCGCAATGGTTCCTGGCTCAATGTCGCAATGGCAAACGGGCGCAGCGGTTGGGCCTACAGCAAGTACGTAGCCACAGCGCCCTCGTATGCGCCCTCACCGCAACCACCTGTCATTGCGCATCCTCCGGACACATCGCCGACAATTGCAAAACGGTCGATCGCACCTCCTCGCCCTGGCGTTGTCGGCGATTTGAGCGACAGTGGCGACAGCTTTCTATCGCTGCGGACAGGTGCTGGATCCCGTCATACGGAAATTGCGCGCTTACTTGAGGGGACCGAGGTTTCTATGCTTGCCCAGCAGGGCGCCTGGTTCGAAATTGAGCTTTCCAACGGCATGCGAGGCTGGGCACACGGCCGGTATCTTGCAGCTGCCAAGCCTCCCTCGCCCGGAGCTGGGACTCCAGCTATTCCAACCATCGGCCCTGATGCAAAAACACGTCCACCTGCCTCATCCCCGAATTTGCCTGACCTGTCGTCATTGCCCGACGGAAAGCGCGTTGCTCTGGTCATCGGCAATTCGGCCTATGAGAACACAACTCCTTTGCCCAATCCGAAGAATGACGCGGCAGGTCTGACGGCTTCCCTGAAACGGCTTGGCTTTACGGTCATCCTTGGTCTCGACCAAAGCAAGGTCGCCATGGAAAGCACCATCAGATCCTTTGTGCGAAACATTCAGGACGCTGATGTTGCGCTCTTTTTCTATGCCGGCCATGCCATGCAAATGGATGGCAGAAACTTTCTCATCCCAATCGACGCCAAGCTTGAAGACGCAACCGCAGTCGATTTTGAGACAATCGAACTCGGCACAGTCCTGAACTACATGAACGCCCCCGGCCGGCTGTCGATCGCTTTGCTCGACGCCTGTCGGGACAATCCCCTGTCCAGACGATTTCGGACCCTTAGCCGCAGTGCCTCTGTTGGCCGCGGTCTCGCAGCACCCCGTGCGGGCGATGGCAATATCCTGATCGGATTTGCGACCGCCCCTGGTGATGTCGCCCTGGACGGGGAAGGCCAGAACAGCCCATTTACCGAGGCCCTGCTGAAACATATCGAAACGCCGGCGCTGGAAATTGAAATCATGCTCAAGCGCGTCAAGGCCGACGTTTACGCTACCACGCAAGGCTCGCAATCTCCCTGGCACAATTCGGCATTGCGCCGCGAATTCTATTTTTCAAAGTAAAGCGTCACTGCTTAGCACAAACGTGCCATCACGAGATGCCCGGGGACGGGTTCGCCTTCCTCAAGGCGAACCGTAATGGGCTCCATGGCAAGAACATCAAAACCGGCTGCGCCTAGTCCGGCGAGGACGTAAGTTTCGCTTTGGGCAAACCGGTTCTTGGGTCCGACCATATATGGCCGACCCGCCAGCATCTCATCAGGGAGCGTTTCCGTGGAAAATGTCAGGTATCCACGCGTATTCAGCCGGCTTGACGCACCGTTTAGGAACGGTTCGATCGCCCCCAGATACGGCAGCACGTCCGTGGCGGCGATCAGGTCCCAGTGCGGCCTGGAACCCTCCTCATCTTCAAAATCCGTCAGAAACTCAACAGCTTCACCAACATAAAGGTCATCATAGACCTCTCGGTCATAGGCCAATTCTACAATGCGTTCCGACAGATCGACCCCTGTCCGATGATGTGTGCAATCTGCAAGAGAGACACCTGTCAATCCAGTGCCGCAACCGAGGTCAAGCATGCGCTCGAATGGGCCAATTCCCAGACGGTCGATCAGGTCGCGCACCAACAAAGGCACGCAGTACCCCAGTTCATCGACCAGGATCTCATCGAAGACATCCGCGTGCTGATCAAAGAGGGTCGCCACATAGGCGTCAGGCATTTTTTGAGGGGAGTTTTCAGCGCCCATGGCCGCAAGACGTATGGTGACGCCTCCCGTGTCCTGCGGATCTAGCGACAAAGCCAATCGGAAGGCAGCTTCTGCACCAGTCAGATCACCGGATTTTTGAAGCTCGAGACCTTTGTTGTACGCTTCAGCCAGGGCTTCGTTGTCTGCCTCATCGCTTTTTGCCGGCGTGTTGTCATCATCGCTCATCGGAACTCCTTCGAGCCCCTCCCCTACAAGCATCCATTGCGCTTTGCACGGGAAATCTCCTCAAAACAGGTCCAGCTGGCTGTCATCCTTGGCAGGTTTTGACGGCTTGGGTTCTTCGGACCTCCCGGGCGCCAGAACCATCTCGTCTTCGCCGACAGGCCGCTGAACGTCTTCATCGTCATTGACGACCTTGTTCACCCGCGTTGAAACAGGATCAGCGACCAGAAAGTCATCCTCAACCGGAACCAGAAGTTTCTTCGCCTCACGCACATCCACATTGGCCGTATCGAGCCACACATCAAAAACCTCCGGCTTCAGAATGGCGGGCATTCGATGATGAATGCCAGACATCATCCGATTGGATTGCATGGTCAGGATTGCACCGCTGTCCATGTCGCCACCATCGGGGTCTGACCAGGTATCCCAAAGACCTGCAAATGCCATGAGATCGCCTTTGGCAGGGTGGATCCAATAAGGTTGCTTGCCTTCCGGGGTTCTGCGCCATTCATAAAAACCTGACGCCGGGATCAGGCAACGGTGATGCCTCATCGCTGCGCGGAACGAAGGTTTTTCCGCTGCTGTCTCTGCCCTTGCGTTGATCAGCAGCGTAAAGCTTGCGGGATCCTTGACCCAGGACGGTATCAGTCCCCAACGCAAAAGGTGAAACCGACGCTTCCCGAAGTCCTGGCGGACGATCGCCAGTGGTTGAGTTGGTGCAATGTTGTATCGAGGTGGAAAGTTCGGCTGGTCCAAATATTCAAAAAAACTCCGAACGGCGTCCGGCGGCGTAGTGAGGGCAAGTCGGCCGCACATTTTAGGTATCCCCTATCCGGAAGCGGTTCGTGTTCAAAACACGGCGCTACAAGTTGATGCCAAGTTAGGCAATTGGAAACAAAAAAGAAGTAGTCTGAGCATCAAGTCAATAACGGGGGTCGGGTATGGAGTGTTTGGATCCAGTTTTGGGCGCCGGGGAGCTGGCAGCCGAAAGGCTGGAACAGGCGAATATCAATCCCCAGACTGGTTTGGCCACGGACTATCTCAATCATTTCAACGAAGTGATGATGTTGCTGGAAATGCTTCCGGCTATGCCTGATTGCGCCGAAGATGTTCTTGATTGGGAACCCCTGGACTATGAAGGTCATTTCGAAAACTCGACCTTCAAGGACAAGAACCTGGCCATTGCGGCCTATCACGCCGCGCCCAATTACCTGCGTGAGCATCTGGAAGCACAGGTCGCAGACATCAACAACCTGGTGGGTGAAATACAGAGTCAGCTGCGCGAAGCGGCAGACCCTGCCGCTGTTGCCGCAGAAATCGCGGATAGAGCGACCCATGAGATCAAACCTCTGATATCTGTTGCCGGTGCGGTGATCCACGGTCATGTTGAGCCAGAAGCAACCCAACATGAAGGCGACGGTGCTCAGGCGGAAATTGACGCCCTGTTCGCCTGATCCTATTTACAGTCTCAGGCCATTGAATGTCCCGGTTCTATCCAGATGCGCCCCGTGTCGGTGTCAGTGTATTGTGCCTTAAAGATAACAAGGCCCTCATGATCAAGCGCGGCAAGGAGCCTTATCTCGGCCATTGGAGCCTTCCCGGCGGTCTTGTTGAATTGGGCGAGACCCTGAAACAAGCTGCCGCAAGAGAACTGCTTGAAGAAACCGGTGTTCAAGCCGCTCTTGGGGAACCGGTTGAGACTTTCGACTCCATTGACCGGGACGAGCACGGAAAGGTGGTGACTCATTTCATCCTGACAGTCTTCCGTGGCAGCTATCTCTCCGGATCGGCGCTCGCCGGTGACGACGCCGCTGATGTTGCGTGGGTTCACACCGATGATCTGGAAAACAGACCGACAACGCCCGGTACGCCGGAACGAATACGGCGGCTGATGCTGGTCTGACGTTCTGCCCACGCGCTTCACGCAGCTTTGCAGTGACTGTGATTCCATTTCCGCTGAAAAATATCGGACGATGGCGCGGAACCAACTTGCGTCTCGGAGACACGACCATGTGGCCATTTGGAACTACTGGAGCAACGCTCCTGCGATCCATGACACTTGTCAGCCTTCTCGCCCTCACCTTTGCCAGTTCAGGTCATGCCAGTCCTGAACGATGGCAGCGGGGCGGTTTTACCACCGACTTTTCAAAATCCACCGTCGACTTCAAAGACATCTTTTCCGGCGGTCCACCGAAAGACGGTATACCGTCGATCGATGAGCCGCGATTTGAATCGGCCAGTTCGATAACCTGGCTGGACGGCAGGGAACCGGTGATCCGTCTGGAACACGGTGACGTTGTTAAGGCCTATCCGCTGCAGATCCTCATCTGGCACGAAATTGTCAATGATCGCATCGGCGATCTCCCGGTTGCGGTTACATATTGTCCACTCTGCAACTCCTCCATTGTTTTCGACCGCAGGCTTGATGGCGAACTGCTGGACTTCGGAACAACCGGTCTTTTGCGCAATTCCGACCTTGTTATGTATGACCGCCAATCCGAGACATGGTGGCAGCAGTTTACGGGCGAAGGAATTGTAGGGACGCATGCCGGCCGGGAGCTGAAAATGATCCCATCGCGGGTCGTTGCCTTTGCAGACTTCAAGGAAGCACATCCGAATGCCGAGGTCCTTGCACGGCCCGTACCTGCAAGACGCAACTATGGCCACAATCCCTATCTCGGGTATGACAGCCGCTCTGCGCCTTATCCGCTCTATAAAGGCGATCTGCCGGACAATATAAATCCGATGGCAAGGGTGGTGATCCTCCATGACGGCGACACGCTTTTTGCGGCAACTCTGGAGCATATCCGCCAGAACGGAACGCTTGAGTTTGCAGATAACGTATCGCTGCGCTGGACAGGTGAAGTTTCCTCTATCCTGGACAAAGGCAAAACCGATGCGGGCCGCGCGGTCGGTTCTGTTGAAGCTGTGAAGACCTCAGGGGCCGATGAAGTGCCGCTTGTTCATGACGTGACTTTCGCCTTCGTGGTGCACGCCTTTCACCCTCAACTGCCAATTCTTGGGATCAAATCACCATAGCGCTTGCAGCAGGCAGCTCACTTGCGCATGATCCGCTCATGAAGAACGGATGCAAGCGATTTGCCTCGGCCCGTGCCGCCCTTTTTGCGATTCTATTGCTGTCGTTACCTTCAGAAGTTGTATTGGCGCAGGAGAGTTCTCTTGACGAGCCGCCGTTCGAGCAGCAGTTGATGCGCTTGTCTGAAATCTTCGGTGCGCTTCATTTTCTCAGGCCGTTGTGCGGTGAAAATGACACCCCGAGCTGGCGGGACCAGATGGAAGACTTTCTGGACGCTGAAACGCTGGACGAAAACCGACGCCGACGCTTTATCGAACGTTTTAACCAAGGTTATCGTGGCTTTTCAGTTGCTTACCGGGACTGCACAGACGCTGCGCGTATCGCAATGGGACAGTACCTGAGCGAAGGCGAAACAATTATCACCGACGTCACCAGTCGATACGGCCGATAATTCCACAGAAAACTTTCAAAAGTTACGACTTCGTAAACCTTTTCCATCAAATTTGTGGGTGGACGTTAAGTTTGCGTTCACGGTTACTTATCAGCGCGGTACGCCGTGCTAGGATCGAAACACAAGATTCGGGGCAGGAACACGCTGGGGTTGTTACGCAGCGTACGGAGAGAACCGGTAAGGAAGCGAATGATAAACGACGATTATGCTGATGCGGCAATGGAAGCCGAATTTGCCGAAGACGAAGACATCAGGCGTGCTGCTCTGGGCTTCATTTCCGACGCATGGGCAGAAGCCATTGCCAATGGTGTCGACGCAGACGCAGTCGCGCATGCGGCGATGTTCACAGCCCTCGCGGATCTCGTTGCCGCCTATGGTGAAGATGCTGTTGCAAAGCTTGCCGAAGGACTGCCGGATCGCATCCTGCAAGGCGACTATACTGTGAACCGCGTCCTTCAATAGTCCGCCTGAGATTGAAGACGAAAAAGGCCGGATTGTCCGGCCTTTTTGATTCAGTCTCTCTTTCGCAAATACCCTTATCCGAAAGCGTCGAGCGCCAGGTTTGCGTAAAGCAGCAGCCCGAACGCGATCAGCAGAACGCCCGCGATGTGGTTCACCCGATCAAGCCACTTGTCATCGATGGCGTGTCTGAAGTGGGAGACCGTTGCCGATATGAATACCCACCATGACGTTGCCCCTGCTGCCACACCGGCGACCATAATCAATGCACCGACATGATCACCATGCTGTGGCCGCCAGTCGCCCAGGCTGCCGAAGATAAAAATAAACGCCAGAATTGCCCCTGGATTGGTGATCGCCATAAAAAACGCGGCCGTGGCATCTCCGAGAAATCCTCTTTCGAACCCGTTGCCCTTGTTGTTCAGGTGCGGATGGGTGTGCCAGATCTTGAAGCCGAATATGATCAGCAGTGCTCCGCCGACAAGCTCGATCAGGCCTGATTGACCCTTAATGAAATTGATGACCGCGGACACACCGAAAATGGCGGCAGCTGCGTAAATCGTATCGGCCACAACAGCACCAAGGCCAACAAAGACGCCTTGGCGAAAGCCGCTGTGAACAGCATGCTGGATCGCCATGATGTTGACTGGGCCGACGGGCGCTGTTGTGAGTATGCCGACAACAAACCCTATCAGCGCATATTCAAAAAATGACACGACCGGTCTAACCCCCCAGACCACTGATCTCGCTATCGTGAAGATTGCACCTTTCGATAAAGGGCCGTCAGCTTCATGACAAGGCACGAGAAATTCACATTGGCGCTGTTTCCACATTCGCACGAATTGTTTAAGGAAAGGCCTAGTCAATTCGGGTAGGGCGGCATCGGGAGACAGTCACGATGAGACGAATATTCTCGGCAACAGGGCTTGCCCTCTTCGCTGCCTTGGGTGCGAACGGCGCGATGGCGGCCAAGGCACTATCAGTGCAGACGGAAACCATACCAGTCACATCTGACACGCAGTCCGGCACGGCACCGCCCGACGCTCCGAAGGTCAAGGCAACCGAGGCAGACACAGATCTCCCTTTGCCGGAAGTCCTCTACAGCACAGACTACTTGCCAAAGCCTGTCGCGCGGATGCATTCACAACTGAAAGAAGCTGCGCTGCTTGGCGATATGAAACGCTTGCGCATGGTTCTTGAGAGCAACGAACTGCCGCCGACCCTCTCCTTTGGAGAGATCGGTGATCCGATCGAGTTTTTGAAACAGAGTTCAGGCGACGGCGAAGGTTTTGAAATTCTGGCCATCCTGGCCGACGTTCTGGATGCGGGCTTCATACACGTCGACAAAGGCACGCCTCAGGAAATGTATGTCTGGCCCTATTTTGCCCGCTACCCGTTGCATGACCTCACACCGGAACAAAAGGTCGAGCTGTTCCGTATCGTGACAGCAGGTGACTTTGCCGAGATGCAGGAATTCGGAGCCTGGAGTTTCTATCGTGTCGGTATCGGCCCGGACGGTACGCTGCATTATTTCGTTGCAGGGGATTAACTGAGAAACCCTTAAAAGGGTGACTTCACCACACGCTTTCCATGCGCCTTGTCCTTGGTCATACTCGCGCCTGTTCCTGCTATCGGCCACGAGGCACATATTGGCTATAGAAACCGCAGATTATGAGCCGCAAAGCCGCGCCTCGCTTCTCCCGATACTCTCGGTGAATTTTGTCGGCACACTTGGATTTTCAATCGTTGTGCCGTTCATGGTTTTCCTCGTGGCCCAATGGGGTGGCAACGCCATCATTTATGGAGCGTTGGCTTCAACCTATTCCGTGTTCCAGTTGATCGGAGCTCCTATTCTCGGAAGATGGTCTGACCAGGTCGGCCGGCGAAAGGTTCTGCTGCTCAGTCAACTTGGAACAATGCTGTCCTGGATCATTTTTCTGACTGCATTCGCAATGCCTGCAAGCTCACTCCTTGACGTCGACAATGCCCTTCTCGGACAATTCAGTCTGACACTGCCCCTGATCATCCTGTTTCTTGCAAGAGCCGCTGATGGTCTTACGGGTGGCAATGTTTCTGTTGCCAATGCCTATCTGGCCGACATCACCGATGACGCGCACCGCACCAAAGACTTTGGCAAGATGGCAATGTCGACAAATGCCGGTTTCATTCTGGGCCCCGCTTTGGCCGGTCTTCTGGGAGCAACCGTATTTGGCGAGATCGTGCCGGTGCTCGCGGCGCTGGCAATCTCGATCATTGCCAGCGCCCTCATTCTTCTTGGGCTGAAGGAAAGCCATGCCGAGGTCCTGAAATCCAAACCAGGCCTTCGCAACGCCTGCAAAGTGTTCGGACAAGACACAAAGGAAGTCTACCAACTAAAAGGCCGCGAGGAGACCTCGAACCGGGATATTCTTCGTCTGCCGCTGATGCCCGCACTTCTGACAGTCAACTTTCTGGTCATGCTGGGTTTCAGTTTCTTCTATATCGCGTTTCCGGTACACGCTGCGACACAACTCTCCTGGACGGTGACCGAGACCGGGGTTTTCTTCGCTGTCCTCAGCTTGTGGATGATGATCGTGCAGGGGCCCCTGCTCTCAAGAGTCTCAGGCTTGGTACCTCAGAATATTCTGCTCCTGGTGGGTGGCCTGATACTTAGCCTCGGATTTATTTTGCTGTTCTGGGAAAGTTCGACCGCGATCTATCTTGCGGCCCTGTTGATTGCCGTTGGCAACGGACTGATGTGGCCAACCTTCACTGCGGTTCTGTCCGAATTCGCCGGAAGAAGGCTTCAAGGTGCTGTTCAGGGTTTTGCCAGCAGCCTTGGGGCCGCTGCCAGCATATTCGGCTTACTTGCAGGTGGCCTGCTCTACAATTGGGCCGGCGCCTGGGTCTTCCCGCTTGCCGCTGTTGTTATTGCAACTGCGGCCATGATTTCGGTCAGTTTCAGACGGGTCAACGAAAGTGGAGCTGAGGCTTCCAGTAAATGAAGCCGGATATTATCCGTTTAGATTCTCGCAAGTCTGCAAAGCTACGGG
Source organism: Labrenzia sp. THAF82 (assembly GCF_009363435.1). Lineage (GTDB taxonomy): Bacteria > Pseudomonadota > Alphaproteobacteria > Rhizobiales > Stappiaceae > Roseibium > Roseibium porphyridii. The sequence goes on from NZ_CP045354.1 coordinate 5,127,211, forward strand.
TGCCTCATCCCTTGCTTCATCGTCACAGCATTGACGAGACTTCAGTTTGCACGCGGCGAGAACAGTAGCTTCAGGTAGGTGCGCAACAACATGATTTGCTCCGAAGCACTGTTGTTCTCGCGAAGGGCCCGCTGAAGAACCAGCCCACCTTCGACAACGCTTGAAACCATGTCGCCGAGAGCGTCAAGGTTCACATCCTCGTTTGGCTGGTACACCAATGCAATCTCTTCGAACATGCCGCGGAAGCGCCGACGCCAGCTCAATATTGCCTGGCGGTTCAGCTCCCGGACACCGTTGTCGAACAGACGATCTTGATAAGCAGTCGCAGCGATTACGCAACCCGGATGGCCATTGGGCATATCTGCCAGCATCTCTGCCAACATTTTCAAACCGATCAGCATTGAATGAAGCGGATCGTCGCTCAGTTCGCGCGCCCGGGCAAACAAGTCGTCATAAAGTGCGTCTTCAACAGCGATGTATCGTTCAAGCATTGCGCGTGCCAACGCGTTCTTGTCCTTGAAGTGATAAAAAAAACCACCGCGGGATATCTGTGCGCCGGCAACGATCTCGTCGATCGACGTCGCCTCGAAGCCTTTTTCAAGCACTGCTGCTTCTGCAATATCCAGGATCCGGGTACGTGTGTCGGTTTTTTCGGTCATCTGCCCCTTCCCAACTGTACCGTGAGTCCAGTTCAAGCGTTTCCAACAGCTACCGCCGTGACATCAATCTTCCTTAACCATTGAAATTACTGCACAAAAATTATTTGAGCAACCTGACCACGCGACAACTACCGACGGATCGGCGTGCCACATACTTCTTGTCCATCAAACAAAGGATGGAATAAATGCGAATTCAATTACTTGCCGAGGCTGATCGTTTTTTCCTGACCGACGGCGGACTTGAGACTTTCATGATTTTTGAAAAGGGCCATGAGCTCCCCTGCTTCTCCGCTGCTGTGCTGTTGGATACCGAAACCGGTCGAAATGACCTGACCGCGTATTATGAAACTTTCATTGATCTTGCCCGGACATCCGGTCGAGGGTTCGTTCTGGATGCACCCACCTGGCGGGCGGGTCTGGCCTGGGCAGGCCCCTTGCAAACATCCGTGGCAGAAGTCTTGGAGACCAACCGCCGCGCAGTTGAATTTGTGAGCGATATTCGCAACCGGCACGAAACGGAAGAACTGCCAATTCTTATCAACGGTCTGATTGGCCCAAGCGGAGATGCCTATTCCACTTCGACCGAACTCACGGCAGAAGATGCGTTCATGATCCATGCACCGCAAATCCATGCACTCGGGCGGGCCGGCGTGGACATGATCAGTGCAATGACGCTCACGCACTCAAGCGAAGCAATCGGGATTGCCCGAGCCGCACAAGAGATCGACGTACCAGTTGCCATCGCGTTCACCCTGGAAACAGATGGCCGGTTGCCGTCTGGTCAACCTTTGGGAGAGGCTATCGAAGCTGTCGATCACGCCACCGATGCAGCACCGGTCTACTACATGATCAATTGCGCACATCCCGACCATTTTCAGCATGCACTCGACACCAAAGCAGCCTGGCTCGAGAGAATTGGCGGAGTTCGGGCGAATGCTTCGCGGCAAAGCCATGCAGAACTCGACGCAGCTGAAATCCTGGATGATGGCGATCCTGAGGAGCTCGGCCAGTTGAACCTTCAACTTCTCAAGACGCTTCCCAATCTGTGTCTGATCGGAGGCTGTTGCGGTACCGACCATCGCCACGTCTCCTGTATCTCGAAACATGAGCTACTTCAGCCGGCAGCTTGAATACGAGCCGAGCGCAACTGAAATTTTTTCAGCAATTTCAAACAACACTGACATACGGACACAAAACATGATCGATTTGGAACAAATCATTGTTCGGCCTGCGACCTCATCTGATGCACAGGACCTTGCCAAACTCATTGATATCGCTGGCGAAGGCATTCCTCACTGGCTGTGGTCACAAAATACAGCTGAGAACCGCACACCACTTGAGATCGGAACAGAGCGGGCGCAAAGAGAGAGCGGCGGGTTTTCATATAAAAACGCGATGGTGGCAGAGAATGCCGGACGAGTGCTCGGTATGGTGCTGAGTTACCCGATAATTGAAGCCCCTGATGAAGACATCGACAGCCTGCCGGATCCAATCGCCCCATTTGTCGAACTTGAAATGAAGTCTGCCGGAACCTGGTACATCAATGCTCTGGCCGTCTTTCCGGGCCATCGCTCATCCGGTCTCGGCTCTTTGTTGATGGAGGCGGTTGATACCGCCGCAAGCACATCCGGGTTTTCTCGCTTGAGCATTCAAGTCTATGGGCAGAACTCGGGCGCAGCGCGACTTTACAAGCGTCTTGGCTTTCGAGAAACCGCAAGATCCCGTGTGAGATTACATCCGGTACAACCCTATTACACAGGCGATGTTCTGCTTCTGGAAAAGAACCGATAGCAATTGACGGGCCTGAACCTCAAACTCTGACGCAATTCAGGCCCGGATCTGCTAGAACAGGTCGCAATGAGAACGAGCGGAAAAACGGCATGCGACGTCGGGAACTTCTCAAAACGGGTGCGATGCTGAGCACGCTCGCTTTTACAGGACAGCCACTCTTGGCAATGCAAAAACCAGATTTGTATGTGCCGCCGGAAGAAGCGCCACATGAACTGACTTTCATGCAATGGCCGGTCAGCCGCCAGGTTCACCCCGATGCGGCATTTCTGCGTGAGCTCAAGCAAACCATTGCTGACATCGCCAATTCGATCGCAGCGTTTGAGCCGGTCGTGATGTTGGCTGCAGCGAGAGACCACTCAAATGCTCGCAAGCTCCTGTCGTCGGGTGTCGAGCTTTGGGATGTGCCGACTGAAGATCTCTGGTGCCGGGATTCCGGGCCGCTGTTTGCCTTCGATTCAGCGCAGAAACGAGTTGTCAGTCATATCCAATTCAACGGATGGGGCAACAAACAGGTTCATGCGAATGACGGCCTGATTGCCTCCCGGATCGCCGAGCGACTGGCAATGGAACTTGTTTCCAGCGGTGTCACCGGAGAAGCCGGTGGGATCGAACACGATGGCCATGGTCTGCTGATTGCCCATGAAAGCTCCTGGGTCAACAACAACAGAAACCCTGGACTGTCCCGGACAGAAATTGAGGACCGTTTGTTGCAAGCCTATGGCGCGGAACGATTCATCTGGTCACCCGGTGTCTGGGGTGAAGACATCACCGACTATCATATCGACAGCCTCGCCCGGTTTACCGGTCCCGGACGCGTGCTGATCAATCTGCCCGACGAACCGGAGGAAGCCGATCCGTTTCATCAGGCTGCGCTTGAAACCCATGACCGGCTTCTCGCGGCGCAGCTGCAGATCGATGTCATACCCGAGCCATATGACCACCGTGTACAAGCTGTCGATTTCGTCGCCTCCTATGCAAACTATTACGTTTGCAATGGGGGCGTCGTAGCCCCTCAATTTGGAGATGAGGAAACCGATGCCATCGCCGTAGAAGCGCTTGAGCGACACTACCCGGATCGCCAGGTCATCACGCTGAATGTTGATGCTTTGGGTGAAATCGGTGGCGGCATCCACTGTGCGACACAGCAACTGCCGTTGGCCTGAGCTTAGGTCCCCAAGAGCTTCGCCCCCCTCCACCCAAGTGACGCCAAAGACCGTCATGCAACCTCAGATACATTCAAGAAGAGTTGCATTACTCCAGTATCTTATTACAGTTTCCTTAGGGAAGGGATGTTATGGATAGCGCGCTTGCGCGTGCGATCAGGGAAGGAATGACACATGTCAGAGTTACGAGCCGTTTTCGCGGTTCTGTTGCTAGCCGGCATCGCGTTCCTGGCATCGCCTGTCGCCCCTGCCCAGGCAGACGGAATTTTCGATGACGGCTGGACGCTTCAACCCGACGCGTCGTCGCTCAGGTTCCAGTCTGTCAAAAACCTGACGCAGGTTGAATCAAGCAGCTTTGCCGAGTTCGAAGGTAAGATTGAAGAGAACGGCGACGCTTCCGTTCGCATCTTTCTCGATTCAATCGATACCAAGATCGACCTGAGAAACGTGCGGATGCGTTTCCTTTTCTTTGAGACGTTCGAGTTTCCCTCGGCGGTCATCTCTACAAATATCGACCCAACGGTGTTGAGCGATTTGCCCGAGCGCAAGCGCAAGATTATTCCGCTGACCTTTTCCTTGAAGCTTCACGGTGTAGAAAAGACCCTTGAGAGCGAAGTTGCCGTGACGCTGATGAGCGATGACCTGGTCGCCGTGTCAAGCACAGCGCCGATCTCTGTCGCTGCGTCCGATTTTGGCCTTGATGGCGGTGTCAAAAAGCTGGAGGAAGCGGCAGACGTCGTGATCGTGCCCTCGGCTACGGTTTCCTTCGATTTCGTCTTTGCCAAGAACCAGGATGATGACGACGCCCGTGCAGCCGCTGCTGAACCGGCCGAAAATTCAGAGCCGGCGGCCGCCAAAGCACTGGAGCCAGAGGGTGACTTTGACCTGGAGGCATGCGCAGGACGTTTTGAAATTCTTTCACGCACCGACAACATCTATTTCACCAGCGGCAGTTCCAGTCTGGACCCGAGAAGCGAACCCTTCCTGAACAGTCTTGTCGACATTGTCGCGCGTTGCCCCGGACTGGTGATTGAAGTCGCCGGCCATACCGACAGTGTTGGTCGCGCTTCAGCCAATATGAGATTGTCGCAACGCCGGGCAACTGCGGTCATGGACTATCTCGTTGCGAAGGACATACCCGACAATCGGATCAGAAGCGTCGGCTATGGAGAAACCCAACCGGTCGCATCCAACAACACGCCGGAAGGCAAACGTCGAAATCGCCGTATAGAGTTCTCCATTGTTGAATAGAAACAAAGCCAGCACTGCTTCGCTAGTCTCGGCTGCCCTTATAATCTTGGTGGCCCTGATCCTGCCTGCAAAGGCGGAAGAAAGGCGTATTGCGCTTGTCATCGGCAATGCCGCTTACAGCAATGTCACGCCACTGGACAATCCTCTCAACGATGCCGAACTGATGGCGTCTTCACTTGAAGCGGTCGGTTTTGAAGTCATTCTCGTCACCGAGGCGACTCAGCTTGAAATGGTTCAGTCAATTGCTAGCTTCGGCAGCAAACTGCGAGACGCCGGCGAAGACGCAACGGGGCTGTTCTATTATGCAGGCCATGGCGTGCAGTCTTTCGGCTCCAATTTTCTTCTGCCGGTTGACATCGCACTCAACGACGCCGCCGATCTCAGCCTGGTTGGCGTGCCTGCCCAAGCAGTTCTTTGGCAGATGTTTTCTGCCAAAAACCGAACCAATATTGTCATTCTCGACGCTTGCCGGAACAACCCGTTCACGACAATCGCGGATCTGAACGACAATGGTCTCGCAGAGATGAAGGCGCCCAAAGGCACGTTTCTTTCGTACTCGACGGCCCCGGGCGAAATTGCAATCGACGGTGTCGGATCGAACAGCCCGTTTACCGAAGCCCTTGCTCAGCGGATGTCAGAACCTGGACTTCCGGTTGAAGCGCTTTTCAAGAAGGTGCGTGTCGACGTCCTCAGCAAGACTGGTGGGCTCCAAACCCCATGGGACACCTCTTCGCTCACCACTGACTTTCAATTCGTTGCAGCCGAGGCACCGCCGGCACAGCTCCTGCAGATGCGTCAGCTTTGGGATTCAGTTCGACTGAGCCGCGACCCGGTTCAAATTCTCCTCTTTTTGCGGGCCAACCCGGACAGTGTGTTCACAAAGGATGCCCGGGCATTGCTTCAGGAGTTGATGCTGGAGGAACTGCAGGCAGAAGCCCAAAAGCCGGCACCGGACGTGGAAACTGCAAAGCAGCCGGAACCGGCCGTACAACCCGAACCGGTATCCCCGGGCCAAACAGAGCGCGACCTCATCGAAGAAGCCCGCAAGACCGGCAGCGCAGAAGCTTATGAGAACTATCTGAGCGCCTACCCGGAGGGCGCGTTTGCTGAATTGGCTCGTCTGGAGTTGCAATCGATCGAGACCAACGCGCAGCGTACGGATCCGATATCAGATCCGCAGCCTGTCGTGACGCAAGAGCCCCAGCAGCCAGAACCTGATCAGGAAACACGGATCACATTCAACGCCCCCCTGGGCATTGGCGATGCCGAGATTGCCACCCGCAGCATTGCCCAGCTCATTCAAGGCTCTCCCCGCTTTCCGCCGATAGAGGGCCTGCCGGAGGATGCTTGGAAAAACAAGAGTTGTGCCTCCTGCCACCAATGGGAGCAGGACAACCTTTGCGAACAGGCCCAAACTTATTTGAAAGAGAACTCCGAAGCAGCCGACAAAGCGCACCCATATGGGGGCGGATTCAAGTCGGCACTCAGGGACTGGGCTCGTAGCGGATGTGAATAGGTTTTCGCGCGAACCCTTCAGGACCGAACGGATAGTTTTCTAGTCTTGGACCTTTGTGAGAACGGCATAATCTGCATATCCCCGATAGAGCTGGCGATATTCGAGGCCCGCGCCTTTTCGTTTCGCAAGCGCCTCAAGTTCGGATTTCAGCTCACTACGCGGACTGACGTGGAATGACTTCAACCACTTGAACAAAGCCTTCCGGAACCAGACCGGAAGTCTCTCTTGCTGACCGAAATCAACCACGTGAATGCGCCCTTCTTCGGCGAGGCAGCCACTGCCGGCGGCAAGCGCTTCTCGCCAGACCGGAATCATCGACAGCGTATAGGAATAAAAAACCCTGTCGAATGCCGGGACACCCAAACCTTCTGTCGCGAAAGGATCAGCGGCATCGCCTTCGATCAAGCTGACCCTATCTGCCACACCGGCTTTTTTGATGTTCTTTTCTGCGGTTTCCAGCATGTTTCTGGAAATATCAAGTCCGTAAAATCTTGCATCCGGATATGCCTGCGCAGCCAACACGAGGTTCCGACCTGTGCCGCACCCCAGCTCCAGGACCGTGCCGCCTCTCGGTGGTTGCATGTCGCTGATCAACCGATCGCGACCGAGAAGATAGTATTTCCGCGTCAGGTCATAAAAATAGCGCTGGTTGCGATAGACAGAATCCATCAAACGGGCAGTTTCAACGCTTCCGCTCATTTGCGTTTCTGGACCCGTTGTCTACCCGTTGAACACATAGAGGTGGAACCCGCCATAGATGGACGAGCGATCCTGTCGACCGAGTTCAAGGCTTTCTTTTTCTTCATAGGTCCAACGATCAAGTATCGCGTCAGCGACGCGGCCGGGCAACAAAGAGGGTTCGGCAGCAGTGCGAAACACGACCCTGGCACCTGGCCGGGCCGTCCGGGTGATCTCGCTCCAAAGAGCATTCAATTGATGATCGGTCATCCAGTCCTGCGCATCAAGAAGCACATAGGCATCCAGCATGTCGTCGCCAACACCCTGCAAGTGCTCGGTGAAGTTCCGGTTCAGAACCCTCACCCTGCCGGCGCGTTCGCGAATTTCTTCAAAATGAGCTCGCTTCAGATAAGGCGGCAACGGTCCAGATTCTCCGGCAGGCCCGTCCCTGTCCGATGCATATCCACGCCCGAATGCCTGCCAGGCAAAATAGTTGTCCTGCATGGAAAAATCACAGGCGAGCTTTTCGAGACGTTGGCGCAAGACCGCTGACATGTCTCCATCAGCATTAGCTGAGACAAGCGCATCATACTGCGCCGGCGGAATGCCCAGCCCATAAAGAGACATTTTTTTCGAGGTCGCCCAACGCACCAGTCGCTTGTCAAAAAGAGGTGCCAGTGCCGTATCGAAGAACGAACGCTGCTCCTCGAGCGATTTTGCCTTGACCATGTGCTTGGGGTCGATGCCGTAAAGCCTTGCCACAAGGTGACCCAGGCCGATGCAATATCCGAGGAGGCCGTGATGATAGAGGTCTCGGGAGAACAACGTAATGCGTTTGCGGCCCCAATTTGCCAGGTCACGCCCTTCCCAGTAAGCGATGGTTTCCGGATCAAGGTTGTCTTTTAGGAACCGCTGATAGGCCGCCACATTGGCTTTTTCATCCGCTTCGCCGAAGAACCGGTAGAACGTTTCGTAGTTCGGGAAATACTTGGCGGCGGCCAACTTCAACCGGCCGAGAGCCACGTGAGCACGGTTGAGGTCAACTGCGGTGATTTCTGCCGGATTGGCGGTCAGGTAGGACATGACATTGCAGCCGCCCGATGCAATGGTGATCATTCTGCTTTCAGGTGTCAGTCGCAGAGCCTTCATGTCCACGTCCGGATCTTCCCAGATCTGAGGATAGACAAGGCCTTTGAAAGCAAAGGTGAACAGGCGCTCAAGGATTCCCTCGCGAGAGGTTGCCCCGGATCGGTGAACCGCGTTCTTTAGCCGTTTCTTGGACGCCGACAGCGTGCCATTCGCCATTGCCCTCTCCCGAGTCGCCTGTGAAATGAACCTGCTTTCCGATACGGCAGAGACACGACAGTTTGGTGACGTTTCTGGAGAATTGTTCGATTGTCTGGGCAATAAAAATCCCCGCCGGAGCGGGGATCTTCGGTTTCACGTCTGGTCGAACAGCCGACTAGCGGGTGACGACCACAAAATCCGTACCAAGACCTGTGTTGCGCTTGAAATTCCGGTCAGTGATGGTCAGGGATGTCCCTGGCGTCAGCATCTTGGAGATTTCGAGCGCGACTTTTTCCGGCATCACGACACGGTCAAGCAAGTCCTTTGAATTGCCGCCGCGCTCGCCTTCAGCTGAAACAGCTATCCAGTCGACAGTCTGGTCGCCCTTTTCAAAATCGAGCGCAGTATAAACGTGCGTACCGATGTCCTTGTCTATGTTTTTCAGCGTTACAGGCGCTGAATACACATCACGGAACTTGCGGCGCACACGCAGCATTGCATTCTGCGGCTTTTCATATCCGGCCTCGGCATAGATCATTGCCACAAGCGCATCGGTCACATTGCCGGTTACCGGCAGCTCCGCACCTTCCTGATACAGGCTCACGGCAGCACGTGTCTTGCGGCCAAAGATACCATCGACCGGACCGGCATCGTAGCCCATCTCATTGAGAAGACGTTGCAGCACCCTTGTGCGGCTCGGCGCTTTTTGAGGTGTAATGATCATCCGCAAAGGCTTGTCGAAATACGGATTTTCCGGCTCAGCCACAGGCAGCGAGGCCTGCAGGCTTGCAGGTTGAATGGCGCCACGCAGGGCGGAATCTGCCTGAATGTTCCTGCTCGACAGGCTTGCAACTTTCGTTTCCGGAACGAAAGGCTGTGGCAAGACGCTGTGGCGGACGCTTTGCGGCTTTGCCGGATCCCTGGTGACCACGACATGCATGCCCCTGTCCGTCATGCTGTAAAGCGACTTGGCAAAAGGACGCGGCATGCGAATGCATCCATGAGAGGCCGGATAGCCGGGCAATCTGCCCACATGCAGCGCAATACCTGACCAGGTGAGTCGTTGCATGAACGGCATTGGTGCATTGTCATAAAGATTGGAAAAATGTTTGCGGCGCTTTTCCAGGATCGAAAAAACACCCGTGGGCGTGCTGTGCCCGCGCTTTCCCGAAGAGATCGGCGACGTTTCGATCAGATCGAGCCCGCGATAAACCTGAATCTGCTGTTCGTTCAACGACACCAGCATATGCAATGGTGGCTCGGTTGCCGCTTTTTCGGCATCCTTTGCAGTATCACGTGCCCAGGCACCGGATACGGCGGTAGCTGACAGAAGTGCTGCACTTGCCAGACCCAGCAGAGCGCGTGTCCGCCTTCCGCGGCTATATTTACTACAAGACGACATCCCAGAGCTCCCCAACGCAAAACCTATCAAGCTCGACCTAGTGTTTAACCGAGATCTTTTTAGATCGGGTTAGGAAACACGGTTACTTATTGGTTTCCTTCACCCTTTCCCCCAATCCGTCGCACACTATCGGGACTCGATCTGTTATTCACATCACAAATTGTACAGCTCTGACTCCAAGATGTGAGGATTGCCGCGCCGAAGACGCGAGACGTCGCGCCTTTCCAATCTATTTCTTCAGGCCATCCTGGAAGACGACCGCTTCACCACGGGACGGCGTTGTGAGCTCGTCTTCCCACATGACGCGCTGACCTCGCACAATGGTGCCAATGGGCCAACCGGTCACGTCCTTACCGTCATATGGCGTCCAACCACACTTGGAAGCTATCCACTCGTTCCGGATGGTTTTCTTGAGCTTCATGTCCACAACGGTGAAGTCGGCATCATAGCCGATTGCGATCCGACCCTTGCGGGCAGTCTGGAACAGCCTGAGTGGGCCTGCGCTTGTCATATCGACAAATCGGGCGAGGCTCAGTCGACCGGCGTTTACATGATCGAGCATGATGGGGACCAGTGTCTGAACACCGGTCATACCCGACGGAGAGGCAGGATAGGGCTTCTGCTTTTCCTCCAGCAGATGTGGCGCATGATCTGAGCCGAGAATATCGAGAATGCCCTGCTGCAAACCCCACCAAAGACGTTCCGAATGACGCGGCGCGCGCACCGGCGGGTTCATCTGCACCAGCGATCCGAGACGGTGATAGGCCTCATCCGTCAATGTCAGATGATGCGGAGTAACTTCAATAGAGGCCACATCCTTGTGGGTGATCAGATAGTCCACTTCCTCCGCCGTCGAGAGGTGCAGAACATGGATCTTCGCGCCTGTTTCCCGGGCGATGGTGACAAGACGGTCGGTACATTTCAGAGCCGCGACTTCGTCCCGCCAGATCGGATGCGAACTCGGATCGCCCGCAACGCGCTCTCCCTCGCGCTCGCGCAGGCGAAATTCGTCTTCAGAGTGAAACGCCGCGCGACGTCTTGTTACCGACAAAATATCCCTGACACCCTGATCGTCTTCGACCAAAAGATCTCCGGTCGAGGACCCCATGAAGACCTTGATACCTGCAGCTGCCGGAAGACGCTCCAACTCGGGAATGTCCTTCACGTTTTCCCGGGTGCCACCAACCCAGAACGCAAAGTCGCAATGCATTCGGTGGTGACCACGGCTGACCTTGTCGGCAAGCGCTGCTTCACTTGTAGTCAAAGGGTTGGTGTTGGGCATTTCGAAGACAGTCGTCACTCCGCCCATTGCGGCAGCGCGCGATCCGGTTTCGAGGTCTTCCTTGTGCTCAAGTCCGGGCTCGCGGAAATGAACCTGTGTGTCCATCACTCCCGGCAGGACATGCAGTCCTGTGCAGTCGATCACCTCTCCAGCCTGAGCTCTATCGAATGAACCGATGCCGGCGATGCGACCATTTCTTATCCCGACATCCCGAACCCCCTCGCCGTCCTGGTTGACTACGGTTCCGCCTTGCAGGATCAGGTCATAGGTCGCGCTCATTGGGCTCCTCCGGTATCACGTTCAGGGCAATCTGACTGGTCTCATGGGGCTTATACGCGGCCCCCATAAAAAGAGCCAGACGCCACACCCGGTTTCCACTCTTGCCCGCACCAAGGAGAGCGCCTATTTGGGGCAAAGACGAAATTTCTTGTCCGACAAAAGGAAGATGCCGTGCCGTCTGCAATTTATGCTCATCTGACCGATCGTTCGCTGATCAAGGTCGCCGGTGATGAAGCCACACATTTTCTGCAGAATCTGGTGACGTCGGATATCGACAATCTGGGCCAGCTCGGCGCTGCGTCCGCAGCTCTGCTGACGCCTCAAGGCAAGATCCTCTTCGATTTTTTGATCTACAAGGTCGACGACGTTTACTATGTGGATGCGCCGAGTGCCGTGGCCACCGACCTGCTCAAACGCCTGACCTTTTACCGCTTGCGGGCGAAAGTCGACCTTGAGGCGGTTGATGCCGAAATTGGTGTCTTCGCTGTTTGGGGAAATGGAAAAGCTGCAGATAAGGGTCTTTTTTCAGTCAATGATCCCCGTCTGGAGGCACTCGGCCAACGGGTTGTCGGTCAGATCGACCAACTTTCGCAATCCCTTGATGGTGTCGCCGCGGACCTTTCTGCATATGATGCACATCGGATCGCACATGGCGTGCCGGAGGGACTGAAAGACTACGACTATTCTGACATCTTTCCGCATGATGCTGACCTCGACCAGCTGAACGGCGTCTCCTTTACCAAGGGCTGCTATGTCGGCCAGGAGGTTGTTTCGCGGGTCCAGCATCGTGGCACGGCTCGCAAGCGGTTCGTCAAGGTTGAAAGCAGCTCTGCTCTCTTTGACAAGGGAACTGACCTTACCGCCGCAGGCAAAAATGTTGGGACACTGGGGTCAACTGCCGTCGGTCAGAAAGGGTCTGTCGGGCTGGCACTCATCCGCCTTGACAAGGTTGCGCAGGCCAAGGACAACGGCAACCCACTTCTATGCGGCGATGTGGAAGTCGACGTGATTCTGCCTGAATGGGCAAAATTCACTTGGCCTGAAACGAGCGCCGCGGACTGAAACCGCTCTTTGTCCAGAGGACCGATGCCCGCTGCCCGCTCCGACCAGCCCCCTCGTGCCTGGCAACGCATGTTGTCGGGACGACGCCTGAATCTTCTTGACCCTTCTCCGCTCGACGTCGAGATTTCAGATATTGCGCACGGCCTTGCCCGGGTCGCTCGCTGGAATGGCCAAACCTTCGGCAATCACGCATTTTCAGTGGCCGAACACTCGCTGATCGTTGAAGACATAGCGCTGCAACTCAGGCCCGATCTGACGGCAAACTGGCGGCTTGCCGTATTGCTGCACGACGCGCCGGAATACGTGATCGGAGACATGATTTCACCGTTCAAAGCGGTTATCGGCGAAGCCTACAAGGCCGTGGAAACCCGGCTGCAAGGCGCAATTCACTTGCGTTTCGGATTGCCTGCGGACATCCCCGCAACAGTCAAAAAACTCGCCAAACGAGCGGACATCATCAGCGCTTACTTCGAGGCCGTCGAACTCGCCGGTTTCGATGAGCAGGAAGCAGCCAAGATCTTTGGGCGGCCCCGTGGCTTTCCACTCAACAAGGATGGCAATTTGCACTACGGACTTGAGCCGATGCCGGTGGCCAAGGCCCAGGAAAAATTCATGGAACGCTTCAACGAGATCGAAGCCCTGCGCGAAGCTGGGAACAAACGAAGCGAACACAAAGCAAACGGGTGACCTTGAGCGCGAATGACCCTAGTTTGTTGGCAGACACTAAAAAGGTACTGCCATGCTTCACGTGTGCTCCTTATCCAAGCTGACGGATACGGTGAATAAGACCGGCGCAAAATCACTGGTCACGCTAATCAATGCGGAGATGGAAGTACCGACGCCGGCCGGCATTGATCCCGGCAAGCACCTCTTCCTGGCCTTCAATGACATTGTTGACCCTGTCCAAGGTTTGATCCCGGCAAGCGAACGGCATGTTGAAGATCTGCTTGCCTTTGTTAACTCCTGGGACAGGCAGGCGCCGCTGGTTATTCATTGCTGGGCCGGGATCAGCAGATCTACGGCAGGAGCCTATGTTGCGGCCTGCACGCTCAACCCGACGGCAAACGAATATACGCTCGCAGCCCTGCTGCGGGAGCGCTCACCGTCGGCGACGCCAAATGCACGCATCGTTGCCATGGCTGACAAGTTGTTGGGCCGCGAGGGACGCATGATCGATGCCATTCGCGGGATTGGACGAGGTGCCAACGCCTTTGAAGGAGCGCCGTTTCTCATGCCTATCGACATTCAGGAGTAGCCATGCCGCATCGGCAAGCCAGCATCGAAATCGGATTGAATGCCGTCATCGTGTCGGTTTCCAACGGCATGCCCCAGATTGTCCACGTCAACGACACGGTGGACTCGCCCCTCAACGGACTTCCCTTCGGGCCGTTCGACCCGATCCGACACCGTACCTTTGACATCGGTCTGAGGGCCTGGGTGGAAGAGCAGACCGCCTTGCGGCTCGGCTATGTCGAACAACTCTACACATTTGGAGATCGGGGCCGTCACCGCGTTGCCGGCGACGAAGGACCCCATGTTGTTTCCGTTGGCTACCTCGCCTTGACAAGGCAGACGCCAAATTCCGAGGAAACACTGGCCAAACACAACTCCGCCTGGCATTCCTGGTATGACTATTTTCCCTGGGAGGACTGGCGAACCGGACGTCCCTCACTTCTCGACAACGAAATACTGCCGACGCTCGACGCCTGGGCCCAGGAACCACCGGCGCCCGGAGAACCCCCAAGGCCACTTGCCCGCAGCGAACGTATTCACCTTGCCTTCGGCACCGGCACGACAAGCTGGGACGAGGAACGCGCGCTCGAGCGCTATGAGCTGCTTTATGAAGCCGGATTGGTGCAGGAAGCCCGAACGGACGGCCGCGCCGCGGCGCAAGCCCGCGGCGATCTTCCTTTCCTTGGCGTGCCCATGAGGTTCGACCATCGACGCGTTCTGGCAACAGCGATCTCCCGTCTGCGCGGGAAGTTGAAATATCGGCCGGTTATTTTCGAACTCATGCCGGAAACTTTCACGCTGACAGACCTGCAAACATCCGTCGAAGCAATTTCCGGGCGTCACCTGCACAAACAGAATTTCAGGCGTCTTGTTGAAAACGCTGATCTGGTGGAACCGACCGGAGCAACCTCGACGGCGACCGGTGGAAGGCCGGCCGCCCTGTTCCGTTTTCGTCATCAACTAATGAGCGAGCGCCCTGCACCTGGATTGCGCGTTGGCGGAGGACGATAACCGCCAGTTGGTCGAATCGGCTTTTAATTTGTGCCTAAGACTTTGACGTCTTGGGTCAATTTCCGACATTCAGCACCAAAAACTACTTGGCAATATTAACCATAACTTCGCGCATTTGAGTTCGAACGCCGAGAAATTCCGCGAATTCTTCGCTTATTAACGCTCTTTCAAGGTTAAGCAGACATCTTCAATTGCAGTATTGCCGTTTACACGGCGTTAGCACCGATCGTCCGGTTAACCGGGACGATGTGTAACGAGTTGGAGTTGGCTGCGTATGTCTGGCCCAAAGTCCCGCAACAGAAAGCGGTTTTCTGCAAAAGTGACTCAGGAATACGGCCCGGTCCGTGCGCGCATGCGGCGGATTAAATATGTTCTTGTTGCCAGTCCGTTGTTGTTCATCGGGCTGGGCGGGTCGGTCGCCGAGCAGGATATCTTCGCACTCATCAACGCTCGCAATGAAGCCTCACCACGCTGGATGATGGCTTTGGAGCCCGGCAACTTTACCTCCAAGGTCTCACCGCAATTGTCGCTGGCAACGGCAACTCCTCCGAGCCACACAAGTGCGCCGGTTCTGACGCTGACATCGGCAGACGAGGAATTCGAAGCCAAACCGGTGATGGGTCTTGATGAGGTTGCCAGAAGCGTTCAACCGACCGAGATTCCAGACCGGATTGAAACCAATGCATCCTCCAAGGGGGACCGGCTGATCACCATGGCTCCCGATCGGCAGATGGTCGATCAGGCTGCCGGGAACGTCTTTGCGATGTCGAGCCTGATCTCGACCGAGAAAAAACACAAAGACCTGCCGCGTGTCGCTTTCGTCAAACCGGCACCGCTCGACAGCAAGGAATCCACCCGGCTGGCCAAAGCCAGCGAAGATGGACTCCTGGAAGACGGGCCGCTCGATTTACAACGGGTCATGATGGCACGCAATGCGGCTGCAGCCAGCTTTTCTCTCGTTTCCGCGTATGCCCCAGACAGTGTCAAAGAGACCAAAGAGCCCTTCGACGCCTTGTTTGGTGCAGCGAAATACGAGCAGGAACTGCCCCCGCCAGAAGATCCTGAGAACCCGCATTGGTGGGCGCAAAAGCCGCTGCCGCTTTCCGTCGGTCAACGCAAGGAGCAGCGCTGCCTGGCTGAGGCGATCTATTTCGAAGCCCGCGGCGAGTCCGAAGAGGGACAGGTGGCAGTTGCTCAGGTCGTTCTGAACCGGGTCAAAAACCCGGCCTATCCGAATTCCATCTGTGGCGTGGTCTACCAGAACAAGCACAAGCGCAATCGTTGCCAGTTCTCCTTCGCTTGTGACGGGATCAAGGATCGCATCTCAAGTCCGGCTGCCTGGAAGACGGCGCAACGTCTGACCAAGGACGTTTTGAACGGCAAACAGTACCTGAAGATGGTCGATGCCTCGACGCACTATCACGCAACGTATGTGAGCCCACGTTGGGCACGGTCCATGGCCAAACGCGGCCAGGTCGGACTTCATATCTTCTACAAGACCTACGCGGGCGGCTGGAACTGATCCGGACGTTCAGCTTCGTCAGTCGTTTGACCGGAAGACATTTGTGACCACATAGGTGGCAAGCAGAACAAGGTGAAAGCCGAGCAGTGCTGCCACTTGCAGCATGCTGATCTGCGAGAACTCCAGCAATTCGCTCAAAACGTGGATCGACGAGATAATAATGATCGTCGAGACGATCCGGTGTTTCATCCGTCGGTAGGCCCGTTCTCCCTGCTGAATGTAGTCGTCGCCGTGTACCGACTTCTTGAGCCGGTATGTGTTGTAGGTGTTGGTCGCGACCATGATCAGCAGATTGGCAATGAAAACCATGTCGAGAAGATTGAGGATCAGCAGGATCGTCTTCTTGCGGTCCAAAAACTCGTATGTTTCGACCGCGTGGTAGATGTCCACGAAGAACGTGATCAGAAACAGCACCATACCGACCGCAAGACCCAAAAGCATGGGAATCTGCGCATAGCGTGTCAGTCGGATGACGAGGTCTTTTTCTACTGTGCTGTTGTTGTGATTGTGCTCTTCGCTCATCATGCGCCCTGACGCAACGGATCTGACTTATTGCAACGCACGCTAGAGTGCTTTTTAAAGCCGATCAACCAATGCCTGTCGGCATCAGGACAGCTCAATGTCCAGCCCGAGGTCCAGAACCGGCGCTGAATGTGTGATCCAGCCTGAAGAAATAAGGTCGACGCCGCTTTCTGCGACCGCCCTGACGGTGTCGAGTTCTATGCCGCCAGACGCTTCCAAAAGCACCTTGCCGTTTGCGATTCCGACTGCTTTCTCAAGCGTTTCGGGCGGCATGTTGTCGAGCATGACCACATCCGGTGCTGCAGCGAGGGCCTCTTCAAGCTGTGCCAGTGTGTCGACTTCCACCTCGATTTTGACAAGGTGTCCGGCAAAGGCCTTGGCTGCTTCGATCGCGTTTGTCACTCCACCGGCAACCGCAATATGATTGTCCTTGATCAACACGGCATCATCCAGCCCAAAACGGTGGTTGGCTCCGCCACCACACTTGACCGCATATTTTTCAAAAGCGCGAAGACCCGGGGTGGTTTTTCGCGTGCAGACAATATCGGCTTTGGTGTGAGCGATCTGATCGGCAAACAAGGATGTAGCCGTGGCAATGCCCGACAGATGCCCGAGAAAGTTCAAGGCAACCCTTTCAGCAGCAAGCAACGCCCGCGCCGGCCCTTCAATATGCGCAACGATGTCTCCCGGTGCCAGCCGATCCCCGTCGTTGCGAGCCAGATCGAACTGCAACCTTGTATCGGTTTGCCGAAACGCGCTTTCAGCACATCCAGCACCCGCAAGCACACCAGGCTTTCGTGCTGCGATCACCGCGCGGGCCGTCGCAGTAGAAGGAAGTGTTGCCTGACTTGTGACATCACCCGCCCTGCCCCAATCTTCAAGAAGTGCGGATTTGACCGCCTCATCGATCATGAGACGCGGGAGTTCAGGCAGTGTGTTGGGAGACATGCGCTCCTCCGGTCAAGCAGTTTCCAGAGCTTCGGCGGTCAGGGTCTCGACCTCGCTCAAGGTTGTATAGGAACGCTTTGCAAGATCGGGATTTTCCTGAGGGAAATCCTTGCGGAAATGGCCTCCCCGGCTCTCTTCCCGTTTCAGCGCCGCGGCCGCAATTATCTTGCCGGCGACCATCATGTTCCTGATCGATTGACGCACACAAATCTTTTCGGCGCGCACAATATCGCTCAAGGCTCCCTTCAGGCCGCCGGCGTCTCGAAGCACTCCGACATTCTTGGACAAGGTGGTTCGCAAAACAGTGATGGCGTCACGTTCCTCAACGTTGCGCTGACTGGGAAGACCTGGTGCATCGTCCATTTCGTTCCAATAGGCGCTTCGAGGCGTCGGCATCAAACCCTGAATGTCTTCTGCGATCCTTGCAGCAAAAACGACGGCCTCGAGTAGAGAATTGGACGCAAGGCGATTTGCACCGTGAGCTCCTGTTGAAGCCACCTCACCGGCCGCCCAAAGACCGTCCAGAGATGTCCGGCCATTTGCGTCTGTCAGGACACCACCCATGTGATAGTGCTCCGCTGGCGCAACGGGCAGCAAGTCTTTTGACGGATCAATGCCGGCGGCCGTAGCTGCCTTGAAAACCGTTGGAAACTCTTCCTGAAACTTTGCACCAATCGCTTCACGGCAGTCGAGAAATGCCCCGCGTCCGGCCGAAACCTCTTCATGGATCGCCCGGGCAACAATGTCACGAGGGGCGAGCTCCAGGTCTGGATGGACCTTTTCCATAAACCGCTCGCCAGCCTTGTTCACAAGTATAGCGCCTTCACCTCGAAGGGCCTCTGTGGCAAGCGGGGCCGGATCTTTACCGACATCCAGCGCTGTGGGGTGGAACTGGACAAATTCGGCATCTGCGATCACGGCGCCAGCTCTTGCCGCCATCGCAAGTCCGTGCCCATTGGTCTCGTAAGGGTTTGTGGTCAGACCGAACAGGTGACCGACACCACCGGAAGCAAGCACCACCGCCTTGGCCGGAAAGGCCAAACGTTCAATGCCACCGCGCCGCCGCGCCAGAACACCGGTCACATAGCGGCCTTTGCCCAGCAAACTCTCGCCGATATAGCCCTCAAGAATACGGATAGACGGCGTCTTGCGAACGGCTGATATGAGCGCATCCATAATCGCCCGGCCGGCCATGTCCCCTCGCACTCGAACCACCCTGCTGTGAGAATGGGCCGCTTCGCGCGAAAACTTCAGACGTCCTTCCAGGTCCTTATCGAATGGCACGCCGTAGGACAGCAGATCGTGAACCCGGTCACTGCCTTCACGGGTCATTTGCTCGACGATTTTCTCCTCGCAGATACCACAACCGGCTACCAACGTATCGTCGCGATGCTCTTCAACAGAATCGGGTTCAGAGATTGCCGCGGCAATACCACCCTGTGCCCAGGCGGACGATGCACCTTGCCCGATGGGTGCATTGGTGATCACGGTCACCGGGCGCGGGCTGAGTTTCAGCGCACAAAACAAACCGGCAAGGCCGCCGCCGAGAATGACGACATCATCGACATCCTTGCCAATATAGGCAGGTGCAAAATCCTCAACCGAGACTTCCATGGGAACTTCCTGGAACAGAATGGGCTTGGCCCGAAAAGCTTCCGGATCGGCCGTCGCTTGTTACACCGACCGATCCTGAGCAGAACGCTTTATGCGGTTTAGACCGAAGCAGGTCAGATTTTCAAGTTGATCATCCGTTCAACCGCGGTTCGCGCTCTTTGAGCGATCGCCGGGTCCACAACGACTTCTTCCTTCATCTCCAGCAAAGATTCCAGGATCTTGTCCAAAGTGATCCGTTTCATGTGAGGGCACAAGTTGCACGGACGAATGAAATCCACCTCAGGCGTTTCGCTGGCAACATTGTCAGCCATGGAACACTCGGTGATCATCATGACCTTTTCCGGTTGCCGGGTTTTCACCCAGTCGATCATGTGTGCCGTGGAACCTGCAAAATCAGCCTCGGCGACGACCTCCGGAGGGCATTCCGGGTGCGCAATGATCTTCACATTCGGTTCGATCTTGCGATAGTCACGCAGTTCCTCGGCGGTGAAGCGTTCATGGACTTCACAAGCGCCATCCCAGACGAGGACTTCCACATCGGTCTTGTTCCCGACATTGGCTGCCAGGTATTTGTCCGGAATCAGAAATACCTTGTCGACACCAAAACTCTCGACAACCTGAAGCGCGTTGGATGACGTGCAGCAGATGTCGCATTCAGCTTTCACGTCTGCGGACGTGTTCACGTAAGTGATGATGGGTACACCGGGATTGCGTTCCCGAAGCGCGCGCACATCCGCACCGGTGATGGATTCAGCAAGCGAACAGCCGGCACGCATATCCGGGATCAGAACGGTTTTTTCCGGGCTGAGGATCTTGGAAGTCTCGGCCATGAAATGCACACCGCATTGAACGATCACATCCGCGTCCGTGCGCGTCGCCTCGATCGCCAGCTGCAGGCTGTCACCTACAATGTCCGCAACCCCGTGAAAGATATCTGGTGTCATGTAGTTGTGTGCGAGAATAACAGCGTTGCGCTGCTTCTTGAGCTGGTTGATCGCATGAATAGTCGGCGCCAGTGCCGGCCACTCAATGGCCGGGATGATGTGCTTGACCTTTTCATAGATCGGCGCGGTCACCTTCGCGACCTCGGGCGTATAGCTCAGATCAGGGCGCTCGATCTTGCCGTAACGCTCCAATGCTGTCGTTCCATTGGCGATCGGGGTTCCGACCGGTGCAGATGTCTGGGCGATGGTCATGGCGACCTCCCTAATGCGCGGGTCTTGCATCAGCATTTCTGCCCGCTTTGTATTATACTCAGACTGAGCATATATCGCGCAAAAGAAAACGGGCACGAAGACCCTGACCCTTTTGCTCTTTCAGAGTTTATATAGGCCTATTTTTCACTCAAATCCATCGTTTTTCCTTAAAAATTAGAACTTAGATTCATTTCCGTTAGATTTCAGGGCGTTAACGACAACTCTGACGTTAGGACAAGTAGCCAGCTAAACACCTGTCGGACCGAAGGTGTCCATTTCAGAACACATTCGGCTTGTTGATCAATCGATCAAAAATACGCGTTTTGCGATGACCGCCCCCTCACTTACCCTATCGTAAATTCACGATATGAGGTGTCCATGTCCGCCACGTCCAGCTTGCCCCGGCCGGGTCCCAATGTTCCGCTGATCATTGCTTGCGGTTGCCTGATTGCCCTGCTCTCTTTCGGTCCGCGTTCGGCCATGGGTCTTTTTTTCCAGCCCATGACGGAAGCACGCGACTGGAGCAGAGAAATATTCGCCCTGGCCATTGCCATTCAGAACCTCATGTGGGGCATAGCTCAGCCGGTCGCGGGCATGATGTCGGATCGCTTTGGCACCTGGAAAACAATGACCTTCGGTGCACTGCTTTATGCCAGCGGCCTGCTGATGATGATAGATGCTCAAAGTGCCGTCGCACTCCATGTATCAGCTGGTGTCCTGATCGGCCTCGGCATTGCGTTTTCGTCCTTCTCGCTTGTACTGGCCGCATTCGGCCGCGCCGTGTCGCCTGAGCAAAGGTCCCTGGCATTCGGGATCGGAACAGCTTCAGGCTCGCTCGGACAGTTCCTGTTCGCACCGCTTGGCGGGGCGTTGATAGCGAATATCGGCTGGCAGCAGACATTGCTTGTCTTCGCAGGCCTGGTCGCGCTTGTCCCACTTTTGGCAATTGCCTTACGCGGCAAATCGGATCTTCCGAAAGAACAAAACCCGGCAAATGATCAGAAGCTGAGCGCCGCAGTGGCCGAAGCCTTCCGGACGCGTGGTTTCATCTTGCTGACAATCGGCTTCTTTGTCTGTGGTTTCCACGTTGCGTTCATCACCGTGCATCTGCCACCATATATTGCCGATCTCGGACTGGACCCGGCGTGGGGTGCGACCGCTATTGCGCTCATTGGACTGTGCAACATCGTGGGATCTTTGGCAGCCGGTTACATAGGAGGACGCTATTCGAAGCCGATCTTCCTGTCGCTGATCTATATCGGACGCTCCATTGCGATATTTGTCTTCATCATGCTGCCGATCACACCGTTTTCGGTGTTGGTTTTCGCCGGCGTCATGGGGCTGCTTTGGCTGTCCACGATCCCGCCGACATCAGGGCTCGTCGCCGTGATGTTCGGTCCCCGTTACATGGCAACCTTGTTCGGCTTTGTCTTCCTGTCTCACCAGATCGGCTCTTTCCTGGGCGTTTGGCTGGGCGGCAAACTCTACGATGAGACGGGGTCTTACGATGCGATCTGGTGGTGCGGCATCGTCCTTGGCATTTTTGCGGCGATCATCCATTGGCCCATCGAGGAAAAACCGGTGCAGCGGCTGGCACAGGAAGCTGCAGAATAAGGAAAGGCGGGCCAAGGCCCGCCTTTTCCATTGTCAGTCTCGGCGAATTTAACCCGCTACTTTTGAGAAGTCCGCGACGACGTGCGTCGAGTCCCTGATCTCGGCGAGCAGCTGCAAACGGTTGGTTCTCAAGACTTTGTCTTCCGCATTGACCAGAATATCTTCAAAGAACCTGTCAACCGGTGCACGCAGTCGGGAGAGCGCTTCCATGGCACCTTCGAAATCCTCACGCCCAACGGCTTCCGCCGCATCGGCACGGGCGGTGCCAATGGCGGCAGCCAGGTCGATCTCGGCCTGTTCCTGAAGATGGTCGGCATGCGGTTTTCCAGCAACCGGCGCTCCGTCCTTCTTCTCTTCTGCGCGTAGAATGTTCACCGCACGTTTATACCCTGCAAGCAGGTTGGTACCATCGTCGGAGGAAATGAATTTCCCCAGCGCCTCGACGCGTTTGACCACCATCAACAAGTCGTCGCGGCCTTCGAGCGCGAAGACCGCATCGATAAGGTCATGTCGTGCACCTTCGTCCTTCAGGTGTACTTTCAGTCTGTCACCGAGAAACGCCAGCAGGTCTTCTGTCATACCTTCAGGGTCACTGATCGAGACGGAATGCAAATCAGCTGCTGACCGGATTGCTTCGCCAAGCCTAACGCGAATGCCGTTCTCCAACACAATTCTGATGACACCGAGAGCAGCACGACGAAGCGCATAAGGATCCTTGGATCCGGTTGGCTTCTCATCGATCGCCCAGAAACCGGCGAGCAGGTCGAGCTTTTCCGCAAGGGCGACAGCAATCGCCACCGGGTCCATCGGTACCGTGTCGCTTGGGCCCTGCGGCTTGTAGTGCTCCTCGATTGCCGCAGCAACCGATGCATCCTCCCCTTGCGCTTCCGCGTAGTAGCGCCCCATCAGTCCTTGAAGCTCTGGAAACTCGAACACCATTTGCGATACAAGATCGGCCTTCGCCAGTTCCGCACCCCGCTTTGCTCTGCTTTCGTCGGCTCCGACAATCGGCGCAAGCTGAGATGACAAGGTCATCAGTCGCCTGACCCGATCTCCGACGCTGCCCAGCTTTTCATGAAACTTGACTTCTCCCAGCTTCGGCAAATTGTCCGAGAGCCTGGATTTCAGATCGGTCTCCCAGAAGAATCTGGCGTCCGACAAGCGCGCTCGAATGACCTTTTCATTGCCTGCAACAATCAGCTTGCCGCCATCCTCAGCAACAATGTTGGAAACCAGCACAAATTTGTTTGCCAGCCGTCCCGTTCCCGGATCCCTCATGACGAAGCATTTCTGGTTCACCTTGATTGTAAGCTGGATACACTCGTCTGGAATTTCCAAAAAGGCTTCGTCGAAACTGCCTGTCAGTACAACAGGCCACTCGACGAGCCCTGCAACTTCTTCCAGAAGTCCCGGGTCTTCAACGAGGTCCAGCCCCAGTGCCAGTGCCCGGTCCTTGGCGTCGTTGAGAATAATCTCTTTGCGGCGATCAGCCTCCAGAACCACCTTGTGCTTTTCAAGGCCCGTCGCATAGTCGTCGAACCGGCGTACATCGAACGATTTGTCAGCCAAAAAGCGATGGCCACGTGTGGTCTGGCTGGATTGAATGCCGTCAAATTCGAAGCGCACAACATCCGGTTCTTCCGTTTCAGGACCAAATGTTGCAACGATCGAATGCAAAGGCCGGACCCAACGCGTCGGTTTTGTTCCCCAACGCATGGACTTCGGCCACGGGAAATTTCGCAAAAGACCCGGCATGAAGTCGCCAATGATGTCGAGCGCGGTCCGGCCGGGCTTTTCAATGACGGCAACGTAAAAGTCGCCTTTCTTCGGGTCATTGTGAACAGAGGCCTGATCAATAGAAGACAATCCCGCTCCACGCAGAAAGCCTTCCAATGCCTTTTCCGGCGCACCGACGCGCGGTCCCTTGCGTTCTTCACGCGTCGCTTTCGACCCGACCGGGACACCGGCCACATGTAAAGCCAGCCGGCGAGGAGTCGAAAATGCCTTGGCGCCTTCATAGGGCAAGCCAGCTTCCACCAGGGCATTGGTCACGAGAGATTTCAGGTCTTCAGCCGCCTTACGTTGCATACGGGCTGGGATTTCTTCGCTGAAAAGCTCAAGCAGAAGATCGGGCATGGAATTTCGGACCTTTGGCATTGGTGAGACATCACCGGACATGTGTGAGCGTCCGTTAGCAAGACAGCAGCCTCTTGTCACCCCTTTTCCCGGCAAACGTATCCTAAGTACTTCTGACGAGCATTGGTCGATTCCATTTAAATGCTTCACTCTTCTTCAAGAAATGCATGTGAAACTCGAGCTGCATTAAAGAATTTGATGTATTGAGGCCCCTCAGGTGATAAAACGAGAAGTTGCGGACAACCGTTACCTGGCACGATCAATGGTTGTATTACTTGCACTTGTACTTGCGAGTTTTGTCTTCCTGCAAATTTTTCCGGATATTTTTTTCAACACGGAAACAAACAACGATCAATTTCTCCTGAAAGTCATCACCAGCTCACTTTTGGCCGTCGCCTTCGTGGGGCTAGCTGTAGGAACCTGGGCAACACGCCGACTGCGCAAAGAATTGAAAGCGCGTTCCTCCGCACATAGCGAAGCTCTGGCCCTTGCACAGCACGATCCCCTGACCGGGCTTCCCAACCGCCGTAGGCTGCTGGAGGCTTTCAGCGACCTCAGCAGGGATCTTAAGCCGGACAGTTTCCGCGCAATCATGATGCTGGATCTGGATGGGTTCAAACCCATCAACGATGTCTATGGGCATGCGTTCGGTGACACGCTGCTCCGCAGCTTTGCGGACCGGCTGGCAGAAACGCTCGGCAAGGATGGAATTGTTGCCCGTCTCGGCGGCGATGAGTTTGCAATTGTTTCGCCAGTCTTCAAGGACAAGTCGGAAGCGGCAGGCTTCGCGCGCCGGCTCCTGACGCGCATCAACGACCGGTTTGAATTTGGCGAACGGCAGATCTCAATAGGGTCCGGCATTGGCATTGCTCTTTATCCGCATGATGGGCACGCCATCACGGAGTTGTTGCGCAGGGCTGACATTGCGCTCTACCGGGCCAAGTCGTCGGGCCGTTCGACTTATCGTTTTTTCGAAGTCGACATGGATGCATCCATCCTGCACCGTACGCTTCTGGAACAGCGCTTGCGCAAGGCAATCGCCGACAAGGAAGTCAAAGTCCATTATCAGCCTATTCTGGACATGACTTCCGGCCGTATTGCCGGCTTTGAGGCGCTGGCCAGATGGACAGATGCGGACTTTGGAAAAGTTCCGCCACTGCAGTTCATTCCAATTGCCGAAGACTGCGGGATCATCTCGGAGCTGACACAACACTTGCTTGCCGAAGCCTGTAGTGTCGCAACAACCTGGCCGAAAGACCTCTACCTCTCTTTCAATCTTTCTCCCGTGCAGTTGCAGGACCCCGCCTTGCCGGATCAGATTCAGTCGATACTCCAGGCCTCGGGTTATCCACCCAAGAGCCTCGTCCTGGAAATCACGGAAACATCTTTGGTGAAAAATCCTGAGGCAGCAAAGCGGATACTCGGGGAACTGACCGAGACCGGCGTCTCCATTGCCCTGGATGATTTCGGAGCCGGGCACTCCAGTCTGAGTTATTTGCGTGATTTCCCCATCCAAAAAGTGAAGATCGACAAGTCCTTCACCGAGAGGATGCTCACGGACAAGCAATGCGCTGCGATCGTTGAAGCAATTCTAGTGCTCTCAAAGGGGCTCGATATCGATGCGGTCGCCGAGGGCGTGGAGGAAACGGATGTCCACGAGGCCCTCAACTCCAATGGCTGTCACTACGGCCAGGGGTTCCTCTACGCAGCTGCAGTCACCGCTGAAGATGCTGCGTCGCTGCTGGACTCGCAAATCGACGGACGATTGCCGTTCACCAGCAAAACGAGCGCAGCCTGAGCCTGGCCTCTTTTTTGCGAGGCCTTGCGCATAGCGGCCTTGGAAGTCATCCACCCAAGAACAGGATAATGATCGCTGCATTTGCAAGGTCGACGAAGAATGCTGACACCAGTGGCAGGATCAAAAACGCTTGGGTGGCTGGGCCATAGCGTTTTGTTACAGCTGTCATGTTGGCAATCGCCGTTGGTGTCGCACCAAGAGCGAAACCGGCAAAGCCTGCTCCCAATACGGCTGCATTGTAGTTCCGCCCCATCATCGGATAGACCACCAGAATGATGAAGAGCGCGGCCACCACAATCTGCGTTGCGAGAATAAGCATCATCGGTCCGGCAAGACCTGCAATTGTCCAGAGTTGCAAGCTCATGAGCGACATGGTCAGGAATATGCCCAGCGCCAGGTCCGAGAGGACTGCCAGTGACTGGCTTCTGGCCGGCCAGGTCATGTTCTTGAATACCAAAGGCACTGTATTGGATAGAACGATGCCGCAAAAAAGGCAGCAAACAAAAATCGGCAAATCAAGACCGATCCCGGTCACCAGTGCTTCCTGCAGACCAACGCCCAAAGCGATGGCAATGTTCAAGACAAGCAAGGAGCGCATCAGTCCCGTGTGCGTAACCTGTGCTACCGCTTCCCGTTCGGTTTCGATACCGATCATCGGCGCTTCTTCAGGCCGGTTCGGATCAGGCTTTGCGCCTTTTCGTTCAATCAGATAGTTGCCGACCGGACCGCCAAGCAAGCTTGCCGCAATGAGACCCAGTGTGGCTGTCGCCGCGCCGATTTCAACGGCTCCCATGACACCGTAGTCCTCAACCAATTTCGGACCCCAGGCAATTGCCGTGCCGTGCCCGCCGACAAGCGAGATTGTGCCACCCAGCAATCCGAACCCTGTGGGAAGCCCGAGCGCAGCTGCGATCCCCGTCCCAACTGCATTTTGCAGCAACATGTAGCCGACGGTCAGGAACAGCAAAATCAGCAACGGTTTGCCACCCTTGGCCAAATCGGTAAACCGCGCATTCAGTCCAATTGCGGTGAAGAAGACAAACAACAGATAATCTCTGGACTGCAGCGAAAACCCGATTTCCTTGCCGAAGGCGAGATAGACAATCAGCGCCAGCATTGCGACCAACAGTCCGCCGGAGACCGGTTCCGGAATATTATAGTGGCGCAAAAACGGGATTTTCTTGTTCAGTCTGACGCCCAGGAAATAGACCAGAATTGCCAGATTGAAACTTACGAATTCGTCGAATGACAGCGCGTCCCCAGTCATTGCATTCCCTGCACAGCTATTAGACCTGACGGCCCGAGATCGAGTTTCATTCAAACCTCTGTAGAGGTGGAGTCAAGTTCGGCTACCAGCCTCCGCCACCCCCGCCGCCGCCACCGCCGCCCGACGACCCGCCGGATGAACCCGAACTCGATGAAGAAGGGGCAGGCAATGAGGACTGGAAGGATCCTGCCATTGCGCTTGCAGTTGCTCCGACACTCCTTGAAATGTCGCGGGCATCGAAGGAACTGCCGGAATACCAATGAGGGTTATAGGACGCGGAGGCGGCCGAACCAGCTGCACTCGCAAGCCAGCTTTCAAACGCTTCGGCCCAGGGTTTTTCAACGTCCAGCGCAACCGCGTAGGGCAAGAGAGTTTCAAAATGAACGGTGCTCATATCCGGAACGCCAGTCATGTTGAGACGGTCTTTTTCAGCGACCGTGAGATAGAGCCGCAACCCTTCGATTTCATCGAGTATGGCTCGGCCGTGACGTGTTGGAGCACCGATAATGGAGAAGAATAGAATGTTCCCTGAGATCAAGATCCCAACAACAACGGGAACGGCCTGCATGGTGCTCAATGCGCCTGTCACAAGACCCGCCAAAAGCGATGCGCCAAAAAGAGCCACGCTCAAAAGCGCGAAGGTGAGCATCAATCTCCAGATCAACCGGGCACCTTGCAGGATGAGCAATCCGATGACCGCGGCAAATGCGGTGGCAAATACAGAGAAGAAAAGCAGCAGGATCAGGAATTCCCGCTCGTTCTCTGCGACCGGAACAAACACAAAAAGGCCTGCAATGGTGAGAAGGCTGAGGAGGATGCCGGGAATAAGGTAGCCGCCATTGTTCCTGAAATAGACGTTGTGGTTCTCGGAAGTTATGGCATTTGTAAATGTGCTGCCGAGCAACTGGATCGATTTGCCATTCCGCTCATTCAGCGTAAGTGGGTCGCCTCTGCGATGTAGCCACCTTTCAAGAGCCGCCTCCCCCCTTGGCAGACCTTCACCTGGCTTTCGGCCTTCCGATCCCTCTGAAATCAGCGAAATCGTCATGTCTCCGTCGCTGTCATCAAGCTTCAAACGCCTCTTCACTGCCAAATTGAGGCAGGCCGCAGACAACGCGACCCAACCACCGCTGAAGCCGCGCTTAAAGACATATCTCGCAAGCGCAGGAGACATTCCTGCCGGTGGTTTGAATCTGGGAAAGATAACGCCCTTTGCCGGATCACGCCCTGCCCTGAGCCAGGCCCAAAGGTAATACAGCCAAACCAGCAACACGCCCGCACCGCCTATCAGCTCGATCCTGAAATCGCTGGCAAGCTGCAACAGCTTCCGGGTACCGGTTGGCTGCGTGATCGACCCGACTGGCATGGTCACCACCACCGTCAAACCTTCTTCTGGCGAAAGCGGGCGTGTCGTGCTGAAAACAACTGCGCGGCCATTATCTTCAGGCTGCGCCGAAAAGTCTTGTCCAGTTGCTCCGAAGAAACCGGTGTAACCTGTCCAGTCGGTAACCCTTATCCCTTCAGGCAAAACGACGCGTGCCGATGCCTTGTCAATTGGAAATGCCCATTCGTTGCCGGTAACGTTCCAATAGAGCTCATCATGAGATGAGAAAAAGCGTATCTGCCGGTCAGTCTCGTACTGGATCGTATAGGTATAGGTTCCAGGCCTTAGCAGGATGCTCTCTTCACCGATATAGATCCGGACCCCGGCTCCATTCTCCTTGGTAAAATGCGCTGCTGCACGCCCGTCCTGCAATACGGAAAGCAACTTGAAACCGACCCTGTAGCTGCGCCCTCCTGCGCTCTTGGCAGTCAGTGGGATATCCCGGAAAATACCGCGCTTGATCTGGTCACCTTCGGCCTGCACCGTAATGGTTTCAGTGACGGTCAACGCGCCGCTGGCTGCAACTTCTATGTCTGAGACATAGTTCAGAATTCTCTCGTCCGCACCGGCACTCGCCATTGCAACAAGAAGCCCGACCCATGCAAGACCAGATGCAATGAGGCTCTTCATCATCCTTCCCACGGTTCAGAACGTAACCTTGGGAACCGAACGTTCGGCATCGTCTTCGATTTCAAAATATTCAGCCTTGTCGAACTTGAACTGGCTGGCGATCAGGTTTGACGGGAAACTTTCAACAGCGACATTCAAGCCCCTGACCGCACCGTTGTAATACCGGCGTGCCATTTGAATGGCGTTCTCGATCTCATCCAGCGACTGATGCAAATCAGTGAAGTTCTGGCTCGCCTTCAGGTCAGGATAGGCTTCCGCGACAGCAAACAAACGCCCCAGCGCTTTTGTAAGTTCGCCTTCCGCCTTTGCCCGGCCTGCGATGTTATCTGCTGGAATTGAGCTTATGCTCGTGCGCAATTGTGTTACCGCGTCAAGCGTTTCCTGTTCATGGGAGGCATAGCCCTTTACCGTCTCGACAAGATTTGGAACAAGATTGCTGCGGCGCTTGAGCTGGACTTCGATACCACTCCAGCCTTCCTCTACCATCTGGCGCTTTTTCACGAGCGCGTTGTAGAGAAAAATGACAAGTACAGACAGCGCGATCAAAAGCGCCAGAAAAAACCAGGCCATATCAAAACCTCCTAAAAAGTCTCGCGGAGGCTATCCGTTGCGACACGGATTGTCATCACGCGGAGTGAAGGGCCCGGAAGGACGCCGCTGCTTTCTGTTGACGGCAAGCGGCCCCTATTCGGCACCTTCATATGAAGCTGCCAACGAGCTGGCCAGAACACAGGGAGACCTTTCTGCCCGGTCACAATGCCCTGCCTTGCAACCGTAGAACGACGCTATTCGGCAGCCTGGTTGTGATATCCGACGCCGCCGGCTTCTGTTTCCAGAAAGGCAGCACCGCATGCCTTGGCCAATTCACGAACACGCAAAATGTAGCTTTGGCGCTCCGTCACGGAAATAACGCCGCGTGCGTCAAGAAGATTGAAGGCATGACTTGCCTTGATGCACTGATCATAGGCCGGCAGCACGACCTGGTGAACATTGGCTCCGGCCTCCTCACGGGCCTTCGCGCCTGCATCGAGTAGCGAACGGCATTCCGTTTCCGCGTCCTTGAAGTGCCGGAACAGCATTTCCGTATCAGCATGTTCGAAATTGTGCCGGGAGTATTCCTGTTCCGCCTGAAGAAAGACATCGCCATAGGTGACTTTTTCGTCGCCTTCCATGCCGTTGTAATTCAGCTCGTAGACGTTATCGACGCCCTGAATATACATCGCGAGGCGCTCCAGACCATAGGTCAGCTCCCCGGAGACTGGCGAACATTCGAAACCGGCAACCTGTTGGAAATAGGTGAACTGAGAGACTTCCATGCCGTCGCACCAGCACTCCCACCCAAGCCCCCATGCGCCCAGCGTCGGACTTTCCCAGTCGTCCTCGACAAAGCGGATGTCATGCACCTTGGGATCGAGCCCGATAGCATAAAGCGAGTCCAGGTACAGTTGCTGCAGATTGTCAGGAGACGGTTTGAGGATAACCTGAAACTGGTAATAGTGTTGCAGCCTGTTCGGGTTTTCACCGTAACGACCATCGGTCGGCCGGCGCGAAGGCTGTACATAGGCAGCTTTCCAGGGCCTTGGTCCAAGCGAGCGCAATGTGGTTGCCGGATGAAACGTTCCTGCGCCGACTTCCATGTCATAGGGCTGCAGAACAACGCAGCCCTGGTCCGCCCAGAAACGCTGCAATGTCAGGATCAGGCCTTGAAAGGAATTTTCCGGGCGCATGTGCGCCGGCACGGTTTCTGTCGACATGGGTATTCATTCCGCAAGAGGCTTTTGGCGGCAGGACGTCCTGCCGATGCGGTGCGAGAGGTGCCACGATGTGACCGCAAGGTCAAGGTGAGCGCAGCACCGCATTTATGGAGAAACAGTCAGCCCACTCCTCCTGAGGGTTGACGGTTCCCGACGGACAAATTACCAACGGGTCCGGCTCCAGGCGCCAGCTGCTCGCGGACTTGATGTCCAGGTGAAGATCTGGAACAGAAGACTTTCGTTCCTCCACGCGTTTCGTGCAGGCGGCAATGCGAGCTCCCCCTCTCAAGTGAAGCGCTAGATTTTGGAGAACGGAATGTCAGCCGACATGTCCCAGACCAATGCGTTTACGCAAGGACCACTTGTCCCCACTCTTTTGAAGACTGCCTTACCAATCATTCTGGTCATGAGCACAAACGGACTTCTGACCGTTGCCGATGCTATGTTTCTTGGCCACTTTGTCGGGCCGGAAGCGCTTAGCGCCGTCACCTTGATGTTTCCGGCCTACATGCTGCTCGTCGCAGCAGCGACGCTCATTTCGGGCGGAATGTCCAGTGTCCTCGCCCGTGCACTCGGTGGTGAGCGGATACCCCTCGCTCAAGGCGTTTTTGTTGGCGCTCACGGCCTGTCCCTGCTCGCAGGTGCGACGGCGCTTTTCCTTTTCACAATGATCGGATACCCGCTCATCCTTGTGGCTGCAGAGGGGTCTGAGCCGATTGCCCGGATGGCCCATATTTATCTTGCGATCACAATATGGACCTCGCCCCTCCTGTTTGTACTGTCTGTGCAATCAGATGCCTTGAGGTGCGAGGGATATGTCATTCAGATGGCGGGTGTCAGTCTCTTTGTCTCGCTATCCAACATTGCGTTCAATTTTCTGCTGGTTGCCGTGTTGGACTTTGGCGTTGCCGGAACTGCCTATGGAACTGCGCTTGCGCAAATGTTGGCGTTTGTTTTCGTGATTGGGTTTCGATTACGCTCCAATAGCGTCTTGAAACCTCAGGTCCTTCGCAATCATCCACTCACCGCGCACTGGGTTTCAATCCTCAAACTCGGTGCTCCGCAAAGCCTGAACTTTGCAGGAATTGCCCTTGGATCGGCCGCAACCTTCGCCTCCCTTCAGCATTTCGGAACTGAAGGCTACGAAGCCACTGTCGCCGCATTCGGTCTCATGACCCGTATCATGACGTTTGTGTTCTTGCCTCTCCTGGGTTTGACCCAGGCGCTGCAAGCCATGATCGGCAACAACTATGGTGCCGAAAAGTGGCAACGGTCGGACAACACACTACGCCTTGGGCTCCTAACTGCGTTCTTCTATTGCCTTGGTGCCCAGGTTTTGCTGACGTTTTTTGCCCGGCAAATAGGTTTCCTGTTTGTCGAGGATGCAAGGATAGTTGGGGAGTTGGACAGGATCATGCCGATCAACATTGCGATGATGCTGGTAACTGGACCATTCTTCGTTATTGCGGCCTATTTCCAGGCTCTTGGCGATGCCGGACGCGCTGCATTGATCAGTCTGATCAAGCCCTATCTTTTCTTTCTGCCGCTGTTGTTCATATTGCCGCAGTATTTCGGGGAGGTCGGCATATGGCTTGCCGGTCCAGCAGCCGAATGTCTGCTGCTTTTGCTGACGGTGGCCGTTCTCAGGTCAACTGCCCGAACAAACTCCGCGCGCTGGGGGCTGTTTGTCGCTTCAGCAGCCAAATAATGTCAAAACAAATTGTGGGCGGGGCACTTCGCTCCGCCTGCTTACTTCAATTGCCAGGCCGGTATTTGCCACTGACCGGATCAAGCACCAGCTTGGTTCCACGTCCGTTGGGATCTGCGTTGGCAGCTGCTTTGGAGATCTGATTTTCAACTTCGGCCATCTTGCGCTTGACCCGTTGCACAATCCAATAGCCACCAACGGCCAATGCCGCCACACCAATCAATTCCGTCATCTTCTGTTCCCCTTCTCGACCGGAAGATCACATCCGTATTGTGCCTTTTTAAAGGCCATAGCGCATCCAGAGCGCCCGGTCCTCAACGGCGGCAATAAGGTCCTGTCCAAGACCTTCCGTCAAAGACTTGCCTGACAGAGCGACACCCAATCCGGCTTTCCTGCCGAACAGTCCTCTTGGCGCTGCCACGAGCTTCGGCTCGGCTTTGTCGCCATATCGATCCCTGATTACGCTGCGCAAATCGCCGATTCCATCGACCAGGCCGAGTTCGACCGCTTTCCGCCCTGTCCAGAACTTGCCGGTGAACAAGTCCGGATCGTCCGTCAGAATGTCACCTCGGCGCGACTTGACGATGTCGATAAAGGTGTCATGGATTTCCTGTTGAAGTGTCTTCAGATATTCAATGTCCTCCGGCACCTCGGGCTGGAAGGGATCAAGCGTGACTTTCTTTTCCCCAGCGGTATAAACCCGGCGATCAACGCCCACCTTCTTGATCAGTTCCGTGAAACCGAAGCCGGCCGCGACAACGCCGATGGAGCCGACGATCGAAGAGGGGTCAACAAAGATCTCATCACCAGCAAGCGAAATCATGTAGCCACCGCTAGCGGCGACATCCTCAACAAAAACCAGGACTTCCTTTTCATTTTCCTTTGCAAGATCGCGAATGCGCTTGAATATGAGCCGGGACTGGACAGGAGACCCACCAGGCGAATTCACAATTATCGCGACGGCGGGAGCTTTCTTGATCGAAAAGGCTTTTTCCAACGGCAACGCGGCTGTTGCGAGAGAAAGGCCAGTGCGCATCGGGCTGTTCATACCGATGGCCCCTTGAAGTCGGACGACCGGAACAACCAGTTTTTCGTTTCGGAAACGTTTGGGGAGATAGCGGCGAAGAGAAGAAAGCACGCGTAATAAGTCCTGACAGAGTTCACAAACTCTTTCCGATATATGTATCGGGGCCGGACTTTCAAAGGCTGCGATACCGGGAAAATCGGCCGACCGGTATCAACCAATGATCAATGTATGCTCATGCCCCGAAGGCACTGATCTTCTTTTTTCGAACCGGTTTCGGTTTTGGCGTGGCTTTTTCTTCCCGAAGTTTTTGGATCAGCTCATTCGGTTGCGGAACTGTTTCAGTGGCAAATGGCCAACTGAGTTGAACGCCTGCCTGACCATTCTTGTGCCACACTATCCGTCCCGCGACCGGCAAATCCAGACCGGGTATGGATATGTCGATGTTGTCAGGCAGACGTGTGAGATGTTCCCCTT
Organism: Labrenzia sp. THAF82; assembly: GCF_009363435.1. Taxonomy (GTDB): domain Bacteria; phylum Pseudomonadota; class Alphaproteobacteria; order Rhizobiales; family Stappiaceae; genus Roseibium; species Roseibium porphyridii. The sequence continues at coordinate 5,161,419 of NZ_CP045354.1, forward strand.
CGAGGCGACAGCCAGACCGGCTGGCATCCACAATCCGGCATTTCATTGAAACCGGGTTGGTTTTGCCGCAAACAATGGCGGTGATCCAGACCGGGCGACGGATCTCGCGGCGCTTGTCTTCTGAGGCGGGTTTGTTGACCACAAAGGAGATCTGCGCTTCATTGTCGCCATAGGCAATGACTGAGCCATGCAATAGCTTGTCGAATCCGTCAATGCGGAGCCCGACTTCTTCTTTCAGAAGATCAACCTTGTCGGAAACGATCCAGCAGCCGTCATCCGTCAACTCGCGAGCAGCGACTTCGAAACAAGACATATCTGCAAGATCGACGATCAGTGCGGACATCCCTTCCGCAGCGTTCGTCGCAATGGCCAAGTTGTTCAATTTATCCCCCGCAATATTGACAGGGATCTTACAGGTTCGTAACTGAATTCTGAGTTAACGCAGGGGGTTAACACACTCTTGCCAGCCTGGCACAGGCTCTCTTTTTCCGATTTCAAACTCTGCGTTTCAGGTTCAGCAGGTAGGCTTTAAGCCCTCTTTCCCGAAACCGATTGAGGGACGAAAAAGTTTCAATCCGCCTCCTTACGGCGCTTGACGCCAAATCCACTTGAATTGCTCTTGGGTTTGTCTTTCACGCCTGCCTTTCCAGCGAGGTCAGGAGGCTTGATGCGGGTTTCGGTTATGTCCCCGCCATTGGCAAATTGCCAGGTCAGCTTCACACCTGCAAAGCTGGAGTTTCGCCAGACAATTTCACCTTTGACCGGCATATCGAGGCCGGCAATCTGCAGTTTGATGTTTTCAGGCAGAGCTTCAAGGCCTGTGCTCGACAATCGACACCCGGACTTGCTGGCGTCGACGATGTCGCATCTGACGCCATCATCAAACTTGTGTCCACTGACCCAAGCCGGAATAGATACCGACTTGCGCGGCTCTCTGCGCTTTTCGACCTTGCTCTTGTCTTCGACCTTGAAGGACACATAAACACTGCCGTCTTCGACCTTCTCGACACGGCCTTTGATCATCTGCTCCATGTCAGCAAGGCGAATTCCTACCAATTGACCGATTTCGGTCAACTTGCCGGAGCGGATCTCACAGCCGGACTTGTTGAATTTCGACGCGGTGGTTTCCTCACACGCGAGCGTGTCGAAATCGAGAACAAGAACCGGCTGACCCGTGATTTCACGACCGTCTTTGACTGTCTCGGACAACGTGCCCTCCCTGGTCCTGGCGCACGAGCATGCCGCGCGCGGGCGGAAGAGTTTCAAGTGTCAAATATTAGGTCATATCCGATTTAACAGGGTCTAAATGTTTCCACGAACCCGACAGTTAAACTTTGCAAATTACGACGAAAAGGAGAATCCTACTGTGTATCCCTCAAGTTGATTTCAAATTGATACACTTGGCCGACTTACGACTAGAAGAATTACCTAGGGAAGGTCGCAAACCGAACCTGAACGAGCACTTTATTTTTTCAGGCTCTGTCTGATCGCCAGAAAATCCCGCCACGAAAGACGTTTCTCCAGTGGGCTGCGAAGCAGATATGCCGGATGATATGTGGCGATCGCCGCAATTTCCTTGCCGCTACCAGGATATGCCATCCACCGACCACGCATCTTGCGAATACCATCTTGAACGCCAAGCAAGGTCTTGGCTGAGGCTGCGCCGAGAAACACGAGGACATCCGGGTTCACAAGTTCGATTTGCCGTTTAATAAACGGTTTGCAGATCTCGGTTTCCTGCGGCGTGGGCGTCCGGTTGCCAGGCGGGCGCCAAGGCACGACATTGGCGATATATGTTGACGATCGCTCCATACCGATCGCGTCAAGCATGCGATCAAGAAGCTGTCCAGACCGGCCCACAAAGGGCTTGCCCTGCAAATCCTCATCCCGCCCAGGTGCCTCGCCGACGAACATCAACCTCGCATCAGGGTGACCATCGGCAAACACAAGGGTCTTGGCTGTTAGTTTCAAATTGCACCCGTCAAAGGCTTCCAGACATGCACGCAACTCTTCAAGAGATGTTGCGGATGCAGCGATATCCCTGGCCGCCGCGACAATTTGAGCATCAGGCAGCACCGCAGCAAGCTGTTCACTCTGCTTTGCCGCAGGTGCAGCCGGAGTTATTGGCGCTTGGGCGTGGCGCGTGTCCCTCTGTCGCTCTGCAACAACCGCTGAGGGTGAAACACTTGACGGAGCTGTCTCTGCCTTCGTTTGCCGAAACTGCTCTGCCTGCTTGCTGGTCAACTCGTACCAATCAAGTGGCGTATCACCCATAAAACAGTCCACGCCCGCACTGGAGTAAAAATCCAATAGGGCTTCCAAGTGAGACGTGTCGATTGGGTTTTGCTGCACTACCATTACCTCTGGCGGCCGAGTTTAGTCAGCGAGCGCAACAGAGCAAGAGCGCCTGGCCCCACTTCGCTGCCCGGCCATCGTTATCCAACGAGTATGCACAGTCTCGACGATAGAATTGTATATTACGTTTACGTAAACGTTACTTTCCACTCTTGACGCCCAGACCCTGCTTTGGTCTATCTGGGCCTCAAATGGAGTGAACTGAACTCAAATTGCCTCTTAAAGACAAAAATTGTCGTGTTTTGCGCTGCAAAATGAGGCAAAAGGGCGTTATGGGCGTAGCCGTGCCCCTTTTGGGCGGAGGGAGAAAAAGATGAGCGAACAAGACGTGCTTGGCGAACGCGAGAGCATGGATGTCGATGTCGTGATTGTGGGCGCAGGCCCGGCAGGTCTTGCAGCTGCGATCAGGCTGAAACAGCTCGCCAACGAAAAGGGCGAGGAATTGAGTGTCGTGGTCCTGGAAAAAGGATCGGAAGTTGGCGCTCATATTTTGTCGGGCGCTGTAATCGACCCAATCGCACTGGATAAGCTTCTTCCGGAATGGCGCGACGAGGACACGCCCATCAAGACGCCCGTAACAGCAGACCACTTCCTGGTGCTCGGCCCGGCCGGTTCAATGCGTCTGCCAAATATGTTCATGCCCAAACTCATGGGCAACCATGGCAACTACATTGTTTCGCTTGGCAATGTTTGCCGTTGGCTTGCTGAAAAAGCTGAAGCTCTTGGCGTGGAAATTTATCCCGGTTTCGCCGCTGCAGAATTGCTTTACGACGACAAAGGAAACGTCGTCGGTGTTGCCACTGGCGACATGGGTATTGGCCGCGATGGAAAACCGAATGCCATGTTCACCCGCGGTATGGAACTCAGAGGCAAATATACGCTGATCGGAGAAGGCGCGCGCGGATCGCTCGCCAAGCAGCTGATCGAGAAATTCGATCTCGACAAAGATAGCGACGTAGCCAAATTCGGTATCGGCATCAAGGAACTATGGCAGGTTGACCCGTCGAAACATCGGCCAGGCCTGGTGCAGCACTCATTTGGATGGCCGTTGGACGGCAAGACCGGAGGAGGCTCGTTCCTCTATCATCTGGAAGACAACCAGGTGGCGGTCGGTTTTGTGGTTCATCTCAACTACGAAAATCCGTGGCTTTCACCGTTTGATGAATTCCAGCGCTTCAAAACGCACCCTGCCATTTGTGAAACCTTTGAGGGCGGCAAACGTATTTCCTATGGTGCGCGTGCGATTACGGAAGGCGGCTATCAGTCCGTGCCGAAGATGTCATTTCCAGGTGGCCTTTTGATGGGATGTTCAGCTGGTCTCGTCAATGTGCCCAGGATCAAGGGTTCGCACAACGCGATGCTGTCCGGAATGCTGGCCGCCGAAGAAGTGATGTCTGCCATCGGGCGTGGAGAATCCCATTCAGAATTGACAAATTACGATACGGCTTGGCGCAACAGCCCTATCGGCGACGATCTGAAAAAGGTGCGCAACGCAAAACCGCTCTGGTCGAAATTCGGAACCTGGCTTGGAATAAGCCTTGGTGGCCTGGACATGTGGACCAACGAGTTGTTCGGTTTTTCCTTCTTTGGAACAATGAAACACGGCAAAAAAGACTCCGAGACGCTGAAACCGGCCAAGGACTGCAAGAAGATTGACTATCCGAAGCCAGACGGCGTGATTTCCTTCGACAAACTTTCGTCTGTGTTCCTATCCAATACCAATCACGAGGAAGACCAGCCGATCCACCTGAAGGTGAAGGATGACGTTCTGCAGAAGTCTTCCGAGCACGACATTTTTGCCGGCCCCTCAAACCGTTACTGCCCGGCCGGCGTTTATGAATGGGTGGAAGAAGGTGAAGACGCCCCGAGGTTCCAAATCAATTCGCAGAATTGCGTCCACTGCAAGACGTGTGACATCAAGGACCCGAACGGCAACATTACCTGGACCGTACCAGAAGGAGCCGGCGGGCCCAACTACCCGAACATGTAGCTGAAACTTCCAACAATCAAAGTTGAGCCACGGCAGGTCCGTGGCTTTTTTTGCTCGCAGCCCCTTTCCCCAGAAACAAAACAGCACCGGAAAGAGGTCTTTCCGGTGCTGCAGTCTTGCGGCCGATGGGTCGTATCAAGCCGGTATCAGTGGGGGGCCGGCTTGTTGCGGTTGTCCATTGCGCAACGCTGAGGAGCGGAAAATCCACTCCTTCGCATGTCACGCAAACGCCCGCGCCACAAGGTCTTCGCCAGCGTTCATGACGACAGGCGATTATGTAGTGAAGTCGAAGGTCCAGATGGAGCCAACGTGCACAATATCCCAGATGTTGTCTGGATTATTTGGGTTCGGCCGAATAATTAAATTCGATTAACCAAACCTCATTGGCCGCTGATGTAGCTTCACGTTACGGAAACGTCAACTGGAAATTTCACAGGATAAAAACTAATTATAACTCCAGAAGGTCTCTTTATACCAATTGGTCAAATTTTTTCTCCTAACCAAACGAGAGACGACCTAGTGTTTCCCCACACCTGCTTCCCACGGCTAAAAGCTGCCGTAAAGGTTACTTGGCACTATTTACAGTAGGTGTAACTCATTTTCTCTTTTATTTACAATTAGATAAAGGCACCAACGCTGCAAATATAATCCATAAATTTTTTTTATATCACAATAAATTACAGAAATACTAAGTGCAATTCTTTGAATTTACAGCACTTATTCAACACGGAAACACTCGTGACTCGCCTGCTCACGTGACGAGCTGCTCCATCACGGGACCCATCTACACCATAACTATTTGTTTTTATTTATCTTTAAACTTATCCACACCCGAAAACGTCACGGAACAGTTATGATTGCGCAGTTGGGATGGTTAATTTAGTTTTACTTTTAACGGGGCTAATTTGATTTGTAATAACGTTCAGAGCGTTACCAACAATCTCTTCGCGGTTTTCCTGCGGCAATCCCCAAAAACGATCAAGAGGTCGGACCGTGCTATGCGGTTGGATACCTTGTGGACAGGAGGGACATTAAGTCTCGAGTGAGGACGCGGCGGTTCTGGCTCAAGAATTAAAGAACTCCGAAAAATTCATTCAGAGTAGCCTGTGCTCTTCTGAAACCCATCGACCACAAGGACAGCACCGGGAAGGCCACTTCCCGGTGCTTTTTCATGAAATCGAGACGTCTGTGTGAAAACACAAATTCCCAGAACAGAAGTCTTAGGCGGCGTTTTGCCGATTTGACGTCCGTCTACGGCGCGAGCGCCGGGATTGTGCCCTGTTGTCGTTGTCGCCCGAAGCGGATTGTTTGCGGTAGGGCTTCTTGGTCGAAGGCTTGTTGCCTCGATTGCCTCCACCACGCTTTACCTTGCTTGCTGCAGACATGGGTGGCACGTCTCCGCCGGCAACCGCGATATCGATACCGATCAATTTCTCGATCTGCCTGAAAAGGCCGATTTCTTCCGGTGCACACAACGCAACGGCTTCACCTTCCGCGCCTGCGCGGGCTGTCCGGCCAATCCGATGCACATAGGCTTCGGCAACCTCAGGCAACTCGAAGTTATAGACGTGGCTGACGCCAGGGATATCGATCCCTCTTGCAGCGACATCCGTTGCAACGAGAACATTGATGGCACCTGACTTGAGATCCCGAATGGCCCGTTCGCGCTGGTTCTGACTTTTGTTGCCATGGATGGACCCGGCTGCGATGCCGGACTGCGCCAGTTTTCGCATCAGTCGCTCTGCCCCGTGTTTGGTGCGGCAGAAGACCAAAGACATGCCATCCGGCTTGGCCTTCAACTGATCGACCAGGAAATCGCCCTTGGCCTTTCGATCCATGAAGTGGACTGATTGTGTGATCTTGTCGGCAGTCTTGCCGGCAGGCGCGACTTCAACCCGCTCCGGATCTTTGAGGTAGGACTGGGCAAGTTCATTGATCTGTTTCGGCATCGTGGCGGAAAACAGAAGTGTCTGGCGTTCATCGGCTACCAGGCCGGCAATCCGGCGAAGTGCATGAATGAAGCCGAGATCCAACATCTGATCTGCTTCGTCAAGGACGAGATAGGACGCCGTACCAAGATCAACCGCCCCACGATCAACGAGATCGAGCAGACGTCCCGGTGTCGCCACAAGGATGTCCGTACCCTTGGAAAGGCGTTTGATCTGTCCATTGATGGACACACCACCAACAACAGAAGTGACCCGAAGTGGTGTCTTTTTCAGGAACGAAATCAGGTTCTTTGCGATCTGATTGACAAGTTCGCGTGTCGGCGCAAGCACCAACGCACGCGTGCCGCGTGCGCGTGGATGGGTTCCATCGGCCACGAGCTGGTCGATCAGGGGAAGTCCGAAAGCGGCGGTCTTGCCGGTACCAGTCTGAGCAAGGCCCATCAGGTCCTTGCCCTCAAGAATGAGCGGGATTGCCTTTTGCTGGATCGGCGTTGGTGTCTCATAGCCATTTTCAGAAACAGCAGTAAGAAGGTCGCCGGAAAGTCCCAGGCTGTGAAAATCGGTCAAATTGAATTCCTTGACTGCAAGCGCAACGAAACACGCTTGCGGTACCGCACGGCACCTGCCCTGCGGTTTGTTATGAAGCGCGGCAGCCGGATTCAATACAATGAAGGCTCCATGCCGCCAGACCCTCGCGTGAATTGGGAACTGTTTGAGCCCCTCATTAGGCTCATGTTTGGGCAATCGGGAAGCGGCAGCCAGGAAACCGGTTGGCTTCCAGAAATCTTCGGCGCGCTGTCTGCTCACGCGGCAGCGATTGCTGGCTGCTATATCGTCTTAGCAGCTGCAAAAGTCAAGCCAGACAGCCTGAAATCCCTTTAATGTTCAAACCTGTCGTTAACGGATCAGGGAACCAGCCGGATCAGACGACCATCATCGCTGTCTGTCAAAACATAGATGTAACCATCCGGACCCTGACGCACATCTCGGATTCGCTCACCAAGATCCGTGAGCAACTGCTCTTCGCCAACAACTTCGTTGCCGCTCAGATCCAGTTTGGAAAGATGCTGGCCGCGCAATGCCCCTACCAGCAGGTCACCCTTCCAGTCAGGGTAGGTATCGCTTGTAACAAAAGCCATGCCTGAAGGTGCAATTGACGGATCCCAGTAATGAATGGGTTGCTCCAAACCGGGTTTGGAAGTGCCTTCGCCAATCTTGCCGCCCGAGTAATGACGTCCATAGGAAATGATCGGCCAGCCATAGTTTTTGCCAGCTTCCGGAATGTTGATTTCATCCCCTCCACGGGCTCCGTGCTCTACGGTCCAAAGAACACCCGTAGCCGGATTGATCGCAGCACTTTGCGGGTTACGGTGACCAATTGACCAGATTTCCGGCTTGTAGCTGTCGTCGCCGACAAAGGGATTGTCAGGTGCCGGCGAGCCATCGGTTGTCAGGCGCAACACGGAGCCAGTGTGGTCCGAAGTCACCTGGGCCCTGTCGCCGTCCCCCCTGTCGCCGATCGTCATGAACAACGTGCCATCCGGAGCAAAGGCAATCCTGGAGCCGAAGTGCCGCCCCCCGTAAGCCTTGTTGTTGCCGGCAAAAATCGTCTCGCCTTTCAGCGCGTAGCCGCCGCTTTGAGTTTGCTCCAGCACGGCTTTGAACAAAGATGTTCCGGCCCCTTCCGGAGACCCTTGCGAGAAGGTCAGGTACACAGTGGCATCATTTTCGAAATCCGGACTAAGCACAACATCCAGAAGACCACCCTGGCCTTGAGCGAACACCTGCGGCACACCTTCGACGATCCGCTGACTGCCGGTGGCATCGACGTGCTTGAGGGCACCGTCGCGCTCGGTTACCAGAAAGCCACCGTCCGGCAGCATGGCAACGCTCCAGGGATAGGACAGTCCCTCTGCAACAGTCTCCAGATTGAATGAAGATTGAGCTGCCACTGGAAGCGTTGTGGCCCCCGTCAGGGAAATGGACATCGCGGCAAGTACAGGCAGGCAAAACGTCCTGAATTTCATGAGGTGTTCCGTCCTTGAGCTGACCAACAAGTGACCACATAGGTAGGCACTTTGCCGCCAGTTGACAGCGTCAGCCATGCAAATAACGGAAAAGTCACCTCACGAGGTTACCGCGTCGCCGGCCAAACGCGCGGAGATTGTCCGCTTTTCGTAAGCGACATTCCAATCAATCAGGGTGCGCCAGATCAGCTCGGCCTGGTCGCTTTCCAGACCCAGCGCCGCTGCCCGCTCTTTGATTGCAGCAACCATGGTTTCAATACGTTCATGGTCGAATGCCTCTTCAGGCCTTTTCTTCAGTTCCGCCATACGGCGCACATATTCTTGCCTGCGGGCAAAAATCTGCAGGAGATCGTCATCGAGCTTGTCGATGGCTGTGCGGATGTCGGATTTGTCGACGCAATCTGCTGGGTGTTTCACTTGGTTGACGCTTTGGTGGACAGAACAGAAGCGAACCGGATGTACCGGCTCGCGTCAGCAAAGGGAATGCGCAAATTGAAGCAGCGATCAGCTTGTCCGGGTTTGTGCTTCCACGCTGGCCAGCGCTGACATGTTCACGACGCCCCGAGAGGTTACGGACGGCGTCAGAATATGAGCTGGTTGCGCAGTTCCTAGAAGGATCGGCCCGACGTGCAGAGCTTGTGTGGCCACCTTCAACAGATTGTGGGCAATGTTGGCGGAATCGAGGTTCGGAAACAGCAGGAGGTTCGCCTCACCCGTCAGTTTGCTGTTGGGCATGACGCGTTCACGCAAGGCGGTACTCAGAGCAGAATCGCCATGCATCTCACCGTCTGCTTCCAGCTCTGGATGACGTTCCCAGATGAGTTCAAGCGCTTCGCGCATCTTGCGCGAGGACGCTGTCTCGCGAGACCCAAAGTTGGACATCGACAGAAGAGCGATTTTGGGCTCGATACCGAACCGGCGGATTTCCTGGGCCGCCAGGATAGCCATTTCCGAGATTTCCTGCGCCGTCGGATCTTCGGTTACGAAGGTATCTGACAGAAACAGAGCGCCCTGGCTGTTGATCAACAAAGACATGGCCGAGAGATCGCGTGCCGTTTCACAAACACCAATGACCTGCTTGATATCCCTCAGGTGACGGGTGTAACGCCCTTCCAGCCCACAGATGACGGCGTCCGCTTCGCCCCGCCGGACCGCCAATGCGGAAATGACGGTGGCGTTCGTGCGCACGACGGTTCTTGCTGCGTCAGGCGGCAGGCCGAGGCGGCCGACACACTCGAAATACTCGTCGACATATTCGCGATAGCGGGGATCATCCTGCGGGTTGACGTATTCAAAATCGACCTCAGGGCGGATTTTCAAACCGAACCGTTCACAACGTTGCTGAAGAACATCGGGCCGGCCAACCAAAATGGGCTTTGCGATCTTGTCCTCGATCAGAACCTGCGCGGCTCTTAACACCCGCTCGTCTTCCCCTTCCGCGTATATGATCCGTTGCGGATCCTTGGTGGCGTTGTGGATGATCGGTTTCATGATGAGGCCTGACCGGAACACGAAGCGGTTCAGCCGGTCGTAATAAGCATCAAAATCCTCGATCGGACGCGTTGCAACACCGGTGTCCATGGCAGCCTTGGCAACAGCTGGTGCAATGCGCAGGATCAGGCGCTGGTCGAACGGTGAAGGTATAAGGTAGTTCGGGCCGAAGGTTTCGGTCTTGCCTCCATAAGCACGCGCAGCGACGTCTGAGGGCTCTTCCTGTGCAAGGCCCGCAATTGCCTCAACCGCAGCGCGTTTCATTTCTTCGTTGATCGTGGTTGCTCCAACATCGAGCGCGCCACGGAAGATATATGGAAAACACAGAACGTTGTTGACCTGGTTTGGATAGTCGGAGCGCCCGGTGCACATCACGACATCACTACGCACTTTCTGCGCCTCTTCAGGCATGATCTCCGGATTCGGGTTGGCGAGAGCAAGGATCAAGGGCCCCTTGCCCATTTTCTCAACCATATGCGGTTTCAGCACGCCGCCTGCGGACAATCCCAGAAAGACATCCGCATTCTCAATGACCTGGTCCAGAGAGCGCAAATCGGTTTTTTGAGCAAAAGCAGACTTCCACTCATCCATGAGCGCTTCGCGTCCTTCATAGACGACGCCCTCAATATCAGTGACCCAGATGTTTTCACGCTTTGCGCCAAGGGAAATGAGCATGTTCAGGCAGGCGAGTGCGGCAGCGCCGGCCCCGGAGGCGACGATCTTGGCATCTTCGATTTTCTTGCCGGCCAGGTGCAGACCATTTCGAACGGCTGCGCCGGCGATGATCGCCGTGCCATGCTGATCGTCGTGAAAGACCGGGATGTTCATTTTCTCGCGCAATTTGGCTTCGATCATGAAGCATTCGGGCGCTTTGATGTCTTCCAGATTTATGCCGCCAAAAGTCGGCTCCAGAACCGAAACGGCGTCAACGAACTTGTCGACATTGTTCTCCGCGACTTCGATGTCGAACACATCAATGCCCGCGAATTTCTTGAAGAGGACAGCCTTGCCTTCCATCACGGGCTTGGAGGCAAGCGGCCCGATGTTTCCAAGACCAAGAACTGCGGTTCCGTTCGAGATCACAGCGACAAGGTTGCCCCTGGACGTGTAGTTGGCAGCCTTTGCGGGATCCTCGGCAATTTCGAGGCAGGGGGCTGCAACACCCGGTGAATAGGCGAGCGCCAGGTCGCGCTGGTTGCCCAATGGCTTGGTGGCGTGGATTTCAAGTTTTCCAGGCCTTGGATGCTCATGAAAATACAGGGCGGCTTCTGTCAGATCGCTTTCGTTGGATTTGCTGTCGCTCATGACTGTCCCTGTCTCCCTGGCATATTTCATTCGGTAGTCTTTTTTCTGCAACTCGCGGCGGCATGGCCCCCAGCCAACTATTGCAGCGATTTGATGAATTGTCTCTGAGCTTTATCCGGCGCGATGCAAAATGAGAACCCGCAACAGTGCAAAGAGCACAATGCTATTCAGGATATGCCACAGGAAATGCGTTCCAACGGCAAAGTGGTTGCAGATTGGCTCATCCAACATGCGGAAAGCCAATGAAAGCGCGAAGACGATGCCCGTGATCAGAACCTGTGCACCAAGCCGAGCATTTTGCGCTCTAAACAATGCCCCTACGACGAAAATCGCAACGAGAGCCGGCACATATCCCGCAGAGGAGCCGACCAGGGGGGCGATTGCTTGAGCGACAAACGGTGTTGCCAGGAAAAACCCGACGACAATCAGCAATGCGAGCCACCAACTGACGGAAAGGAACCGTTTCAGTGCAAAAAACAAATAGACGTGAATGAAAATGGCAATTGGCAAAACGTCTGCGAGGGCCGCCCAACGGGTGGCGAAGGTGTGAAACAGGAATGAGCCGACACCGATAACAAAAACAACACCAATCAGGACAAATGCCGGCCAGTCCTGCGGTGTCTTTCGCCGCCACAGGAAAAACGCGGCAATTGCGGCAACCAGAAAAGCAGCGTTTGTGATGGCGTTGACCGGTTCGGACCAGAAATCGGGCCCAACCCGCTCACAATAGTTGTCGACATGTTCATGCAATGCCATCAGTGACGCACCAATCTGCTGCTTCCATTCAGATCTGCCTACAGCTTGGACGTGACAGTTTCAGCAATCAAGCGGGCCAACCGCGAAACACCTTCTTCAATTTTCCTTTCATCAGCGCAGGAAAAACTCAGCCGCATCGTATTTGCACCGCTGCCATCGGGATGGAACGCTCGCCCTGGAACGAAGGCGACTTTGGCTCTTTCAACCGAGCTCTGCAGCAACTCGGCAGCATCGCATCCAGCCGGCAACTCCACCCAGATAAACATACCCCCTTCAGGTCTGGTCCAACGGCACTCCTCCGGCATGTGCTTTTCAAGCGCTTCAAGCATGGCGTCGCGCCGTGCCCGATAGATCCGGTTTGTTCTGGCCGTGTGGGCGGCAAACTCGCGTTCAGCAACCCTCGCCATGGCATCCTGATTGAGAACGGGTGTGTTGAGGTCGCTTGCCTGCTTGATCAGAACCAGCCTGGAAATCACTTCCGAGGCTGCACAGATCCAGCCTAACCTCAGGCCCGGAGACAGGGATTTGGAAAAGCTGCCGCAATAGAGCGTTCGGCTATTCTCGATACCGCCGGTTTTTTGACAGTCCAAAGCCAGCATCGGCGGCACCGCGTCACCGTCATATCGCAGACTTTCATAAGGAGCGTCTTCGACAACCGCGCAGGACAAATTCTCAGCCAGAGCCAAAATGCGGTGCCGGTCTTCAAGACCGACAGTCAAGCCAGTCGGATTGGCGAAGTCAGGAGACAGATACGCGAACTTGACCCGCCCACCGGTTTCATCCGCCTTTTTCGCATAGTCCGCTGCGGCACGGTTGGTTCCCGGGTCCAGCCGGTCAAATTGCAACTCATATGCGTTGAAGGCCTGAACCGCGCCAAGATAGGTGGGCCATTGGACAAGCGCGGTGTCCCCCGGGGACAAAAACAGCTTGCCGAGATAGTCCAATGCCTGTTGCGACCCGGACGTGATGAGAATGTTTTCTGGCGCGCAATCAACACCAAGTTCGCGCATATGAGCAACAATCCACGTTCTCAGGCGCAAACTGCCTTCGCTCACTCCGTATTGAAGTGCCTTTGCCGCCTCCGTACCACCCAGAATCTCCTCATAGGCTTTCTGGAAACTCTCGGCGGGAAACAGCTCAGGGTCAGGAATACCGCCTGCAAACGAAATCACATCCGGACGGTCCAGCAACTTCAACAGTTCACGAATTTCCGACGCGCGCATTCGACTGGCGCGCTTGGCGTAAAGGCTTTCCCAGGTGGTCATGGCGGGCTCACTGGCTTTCAAAAGAGACAAATTAAGTCAATAATACTGACCTATATGTTTTGCAAGTGTCTCAATCTTGTTATTTTTTGTAATTTTATTACGCGAACATCAATGCAAGTCACACAAGCACAACCGAACTGGACCCTGGGGTCTTGAGTGCCTAAGTGTTGGGGCAAAGGAGTTATTCATGTCACGTCTCGATGAAAGCCGCCCGTTCATTCCGCTCAATATTGCCGTACTGACGGTGTCCGACACACGTTCACTGGATGAAGACAAGTCGGGCAAAACGCTTGCAGACCGGATCAAAAGCGCCGGCCATGCCCTGGCAGACCGCAAGATCGTCAAGGATGACGTTCCGGCCATTCAAGAGATCGCAAAAGCCTGGATCGCGGACAAGGGTGTTGACGTCATTGTCTCTACCGGTGGGACCGGCTTTACCGGTCGGGACGTGACACCTGAGGCCATGGAGCCGCTGTTTGAAAAGCGCATGGACGGATTTTCCGAAGTGTTCCATCGCATTTCCTATGACAAGATTGGAACGTCGACCATCCAGTCCCGGGCAACAGGCGGTGTGGCCGGAGCGACCTACATATTCGTGCTCCCCGGATCAACAGGAGCCTGCAAGGACGCATGGGACGGAATTTTGAAGTGGCAGCTCGACTATCGGCACATGCCGTGCAACTTCGTTGAGATCATGCCGCGGCTCGATGAACATTTGAAACGCGGCAAACTCCAGGAGGCTTGAGAATTGCCGTTTCTCATTCGGGTCGCAGTTCTGAACGATGAGCCGGCTGTTTCAGCATTGCTTCTCAAAAGTTACACAGCTCTGCTCAAGAGTGCTTACGATGCAGCAACTCTTGCCAAGGCTCTGCCGTTGATCACGCGTGCAAGACCTGAGCTACTGAGCTCCGGAAGTTATTATCTGGCGGAAACTGAAGACGGTCAGCTGGTCGGTGCCGGCGGCTGGACAAAGGCATCCCCGACAGGGCGTGGAGAGACGGAAAACAACGGCAACATCCGCCATTTCGGCACGGATCCTGAATTCACTGGTCAGGGAATTGGCCGCCTGTTGATGCAACGTTGCTTTAGCGACGCGAAGTCCCACGGTCTTTCTGAACTGAATTGCTATTCGACACTGAATGGCGAGCGTTTTTACCGCGCTTGCGGTTTTGAAAGTATCGAGCGAGTTCTCGTTCTTTTGCCTGGAGATGTCGAATTTCCTTCCATTCGCATGACCTGCCCCCTGTAACTTCAGCAGCAGCGGCCTAAATCAGCCGGAAAGGAGATTTGAATGGGCATGCTCGTCGATGGCATCTGGGATCCCGATGCAACAGGAGACAGCGTTGATGGCGATCGCTTCGAAAGATCGAAAGCGCAGATCCGGAACTGGATCACACCGGACGGCTCCGCGGGGCAAACGGGGAAAGCCGGGTTTGGTGCAGAAAGCGGCCGCTACCATCTCTATGTTGCCTGGAATTGCCCCTGGGCACATCGCACCTTGTTGATGCGTGCGGTGAAAGGGCTTCAGGATCACATCGGAATTTCCATCCTCGCCCCTAAACGCACAGAGGACGGCTGGGTGTTTGACCCGCAAAGCGGCTATTTTGATGCCCTCTCCGGCGCCGCAGCCCTGCACCAGATCTATGCGAAGGGCACCACTGACTATACAGGGCGGGTCACAGTACCCGTTCTATGGGACACCAGAACCGATACGCTGGTGAGCAACGAGTCGGCTGAAATCATTCGCATGCTCAACAGTGCCTTTCAGGACTTTGCTGAAAATCCGGTCGACTATTACCCGCGTGAGCTGCAGAGCGACATCGACGACTGGAATGCGTTCATTTATCCGAAACTCAACAATGGTGTTTATCGCGCAGGCTTTGCACGCTCGCAAACAGCTTACGATGAAGCGGTAACCGAGGTCTTCGAAGCGCTGGATCGGATTGAAAATGTGCTTGAGACTCGCTCCTGGTTGACGGGAGAAAGGATCACGGAGGCCGACATACGTCTCTTTCCGACGCTGGCACGGTTTGATGCCGCTTATTGGAGCGCCTTCAAATGCAATAAACGCAGATTGATCGACTACCCGCATCTGTGGGCCTATGCCCGCCGTTTCTTTGCCCTAAAAGGTGTCGCCGACACGGTCAAGCTCGACATTTACCGGAGAGGCTACCACTCCAAAAGCGAGCTGCGAAACCCGAACGGTATTGTTCCGCTTGGACCGATCGTCGACTTTTATGAGCCGCTAGAAGCAGCCTAGGCCTTAGGCTCATCAATCGCCGGATGGCAGCAGGCTTGACGAAGGCGAGGCAGAATTGGCGCGTTTAACCGCCATTTGGCGTTGGAGAAAGTCCGTCCTATTTTCAGCGCTCGTTTGCGGAGCTTCAATATCAGCGTCACCCCGGACATTGCGACTTTGTCCGTTTGGTCGACCGGCGTCTGAAAGGCCAAAGTGACCCATACTGCTTTCCGGGCAATTGTCTGCAATACGCGTCAGGCCGATTGATAAGGCAGCAGGAGTATTTCTATTCCCCGATCTCCCAAGGGGCCGTTATCGCGAATTCACCTCGAAGAGTATCTAGGAAATCTTCGGCTCGCCGAGACAGCGGTCTGGCTGCCGGGCGAACCAGTTTTGCGTCTCGTCCATAGGTGCGGTGATCGTCCAGTACTGTCTCCAACGTCCCCTCCAGGATTGCATCGTTACAAACGAAACTGGGTTCCAGGCAAACACCCAGACCTGCTTTGGCCGCATCAACCAGGACGGTTCCATTGTTGGTGACAATGCGCGGTGATAGCCGCACATCCAGTTTTTGCCCGTTCGGGCGTGAAAACTGCCAGCGCGCGGGATCGGGTCCAACACGATACGCGAGCGCTGGAAACCCAGTCAGATCTTCTGGTGTGGTTGGGCGACCATACTGATCCCAAAAGGCCGGGCTGGCTGCGACGACGTAGCGGACGGAAAAAAGTGGTTCCGAAGTCAGCGCCGGATCATCCAAATGCCCGAGACGTATTGCGAAATCAAATCCCCCTTCGATCAAGTCGACGGGCCGATCACTCAATTCAATGTCGAAATGGATCTCGGGGTTTGACGCTGCAAACTGATTGGCAAGTGGTGCCAGGTAGCGCACACCGAAGGCGGGTGGGCAAGCGACACGAATGAGGCCTTTGATTGGTCTGTCTTGACCGGAAATCGCGCTGTCTGCTTCGTTCAGATCAGATATCAGCCGCAGACAGTGAGCGTAGTATTCTCTCCCTCTTTCCGTGGCCTTTACGCCGCGCGTCGAGCGAAGCGTAAGTCTGACACCAAAACGTGCTTCCATTTCGTCGACCCTGCGGCTGACTGCTGAAATCGCCACGCCCTGGCGTTCAGCTGCAGCTGAAAACGAGCCTGTTTCGACGACGGCCACAAATGCTTCAATCTCGGCAAATCTATTCATTTGCTTTCCAAAAATTAGATATCAGATCTCAAATTAACACATCTACCGCAAATTATTAGGAATTGTATTGTCAGCCGATCCACGCTCTCGAATTGCCACTAGAGGAGCAAACTGTGCGACGGCGCTCTCAATCATTTCCGATTTTCACACTGGCTATCTTGTGGCTGGTCGGCTGGACACTGCGCGTGCCGGTTTTGGCCACACCACCTTTGGCAACCCGTGTTGCGGAATCCTATGGGTTGGAAGCTATGGGTATCGGAGCTTTGACCATGTTGCCTGTGGTCGCCATTGCCTTTGGCGCGATTCCCGCGACACTTCTGATCGGACGCTTCGGTTTGAAAGCTGCAATTATTTTTGGCGTCTTGCTGATGGCGGTGGCGTCCACCGCACGCGGATATGCGCCTTCGAGTCTGATGCTTTTTGCGGTTTCTGTTCTTATGGGATTTGGCGTTGCCTTATTCCAGACTGCTTTACCTGCGGCGACCAGAGTGTGGACGCCCGGTCACATTGCACTCGGCAATGCCGTCTACCTGAACGGTATGATGGTTGGGGAAGTGTCTGGGGCTGGATTGACCTTGCCTTTGGTGCTGCCGCTGGCCGGAGAAGATTGGCGCATGGCATTGTTTTTGTGGTCTGTTCCCATCTTGCTTATTTCGTTGGCCGTGACATTCGTACGAGCACCCAAAGATACCAATACTGCGCCCGAAGCCGGTGTGAAGGATCTGGCATCGACTGCATCATTGCCAAACTGGAACGACACCCGCGTATGGCAATTTGGTTTGCTTCTTGCCGGATCGGTTGTCCTGTTTTTTGTCATCAACTCATATATTGGCGTGATACTGGATGCACGAGGTGAGCGCGAAGCACTTGCCTGGTTACTGTTGCTCTACAATGTAACACCCTTGCTGGCTTCTTTCGTAGTGTTGGCAAGTCCAGGTTGGATTGGCAGGCGGAGGCCGATAGCGGCATCTGCCGGATTGGCCGTGATTGGACTTGCTCTATTTACCTTCCTCTCCGGATGGGCTTCTTGGTTGGGTGCTCTGCTCACTGGGTTCGCAGCATCGGTGGAACTCATCCTATTGGTATCGCTGCCAGCCGTCATTGCAAAAGGAAGAGCTGTCACGCAGCTGACTGCGGGAATGACTTTGATCGGCTACGGCATTGCATTTCCACTGCCTATGATAGGTGGCTGGTTCGCTGAACACCTTGGCTGGCTGGAAATCTCTCTGATCCCGTCCTTGGTGTTCGGGGTTGCCGTTCTGATCCTGGCAGGAGAGCGCCGGTTTCCCGCCTACATCTGGGCACGATAAGTGACGCTGGCTGTCTAAAGTGGTCGATGACCAAGTGACGACCAAGGTTGCCATTGTCCGCAGTTCGGCCGTTTGACCCAATCGCAACGAGCACCTGACCTCGGCAGGTAAGCGTGAAGCAGTTAGAGCTCGTTGCGGGGATGCAGTACAGTCTGTCACCCCAACAACAACGAATGGCAAGCGCAATTCGAAACGGCCCTTCAACCTTGCTTCGGAAAATGACTTTTCCCCCAGACGGACATATGGTCCAACACGGCGGGTAACCTCTTCTATGCCAAGCTGTAGATGTCCACAGGCTCGCTGATGCCGCGCACATCGACCTGGCCGACTTTCGAGAGACCGCTCTCATTGGCCCCTGCAACTGTTGTCCCAGAAACCAGGATCAACGTTCCCTGTTCCTTGTTTAACGCTTCTAGGCGCGAGGCGAGATTGACCGCCTCACCATAGACGGTATAGGCAGCCCGACCTCCACCACCGACATTTCCAGCAATCACGGGGCCAGTGCTTACACCCACCCGAATCTCCAACCTCTCGCCTGCGAACGTGGTAGATTGCACTAGCTTCAATAGATCGACAGCGGCATCGATCCCATGTTGTCTGTGCTCCGGATCTTCTGCGGGCACGTTGAAGGTAGCAAGCACAGCATCGCCGATAAATTGGGTCACGACCCCGTTGTGCGTGCCGATCACTTCAGAGGCGGCTTCGAAGTAGGCGTTGAAAGTATCAACAATAGCCTGCGCTCCTTTGGTCTCGGTCAGCGCCGTGAACCCCGCTACGTCCGCAATAAGGACCGTTGCTTCCCTTTCCACCGGGGCCAATGCTCCTTCATGCTGGATCATGGAATCGGCAACCGATTTGGGGACAAAGCGGCCGAACAATTGCGAAATCGACGCAACGCCCCGTTCTGCCTCCAATTGGCGAAGAACAACACCACGTGCCCGTCGCATGACGATAGCAATGAGCGTTGCCACGACGAAAAAGATCGTAGCCTCTTGCAACCGCGTGCCCGAGGCCGCGAAATCTACGTCCAGAAAGACGGCGAGAAATTCTTCCGGCGTTGGATTCATCGGGATATCACCCCATTCCAAAATCCGCTCCATACCCGAGCGAATGTATAAAAATGCCGCCATCCATCCGACCGCGCCCGCCACACCCGACCAGAAAACAAGGCCCGGTGAAAAACTGAACGCGGCAACGGCCAGTATGAGAAAATAGAAGGGGAACACTTGAAACCGGAAGATCATTACCTGCGGTACCTGACTTACAGGTTCGGCGGGCAGGAAGGCCACTGCTGCACTCAGCAAGAAAACATCGATGGTGATAAAGACGTATTTCACCCAGGGCCGGTCAATGGACGATCCGATAATGCGGAAATGAAGCAGCCCGAGCGCTACGAATACCAAACCGCCAAGGATGAAGTCCGGCGCCCGTTCGGCACCGCGGGTGAGCGCCATAAAGGTCGCAACGAACACGACCGTAATGATCCTGCCCTTGATGGCCAGCTTCAATCCCGCCTGCTCGGCAGCGTAGAACATCTGGTCGGATTCTGTCTCTTTGGTGTCGCTGTTCATGACCCGGAGCATGACCGTCATAAACCAAATTTCAAACTACAAAGTGACTGAGTAATTTCAACGTGTTTCACCTATTGCGTGTTGGCTTCGCCCACAAAAAGCACTCTGATTGCTATTGTGTGATACGTCCGCTTCCTGCTCGAATTTCAAATTCAGCGCACCGCACCCAAGACCCTCCCTAGGCCCTAACCAGAAGTTCACCGTACCAAAAACAATACAGCTGCTTTGAACTGTCGTATCGGGCGGGAGTCGGTATTCCCTTTGCTTCTGAAAGCCGTCATTCATCGCAGTCGGATTGAATTCACAAGTTTGGCGTGGACTAGCCGTTCATTGTGGATCGGATCCACTAAACCTCTTCAGGAGTGCTTTTTTCAAAAGGAGGGCGTTCCTGACAATACGTAGATGACATATATTGGTCTGGAAGAATGAGTGACCAAACAGAGACCGGAGACTGAAGTGTCACCAAGCAAGGGCCGCGTTGAAAGACTGATTGATGCGATAGGCGCAGAGTTCCAGTCTCATCTTATCGACTTGTGGAACACCTCCACGGTGTTTGATATTCAGGATGGCGGCGTTCAAAAGATGATCTCACGCGAAGCGCCATTTGGCGTCATTGGGATCAAGATCCTGATGCGCAATCCGGGAGAGGTAAATCGTCTTTTTGAGCATCAATGGAATTTCAGCATCGGGATCACCGGATGTGAATTCACGCTTTTGGATGTCGATTACCAGAACGACGTTTGGATCGGTGATGTGAATTTCGCCGAATTCGCAGGGCATGAACACATTGCCTACAAATCGGTTGAACACATGATTGCCTTTCAGGGCGATGATTACGGCGTCGGAAAAGTCTTCGTCGAAAAAATTGGGGCTCTCTGCCCCAGCCTGCTTGAAAAGCCACCCTTGTTCTTTCGACTGCCGCGCAGGGCGCCACCTGCCTACAGATTCACGGCAGCACCCAAGGCCGTTCGAGAGGAAGTCGGCCTTTCACCTGATGACGGCATGGTCCTGATTGAGGCGATGATCAAGGAACACGGGATTGAACCCTATACGATCCTTCTGTCCTGCCATTCTGATGAAAACTTCTGGCTGGTTGACCTCCCTGAAGCGCTTGTCGACCGTTACCAGCATGGCCTGATTGATCCGAGCCTTGGTGAACACCATTCAAATCTCGAGGTTGGGGTTTCCATTACGGCAGAGGCTCTGAGGAACAAGGTCCGGCAGAAACCAAACAGCGCAGTGCGTGACAAAGGCGTCTTTTTCTCCATGTCCGGTAGCGGTTCTGCGTCAGGTTACTTGAACGGATTGAATTGATTTTGAGTTGTCTCGGGACATTTTTCGCTGCGAGAAGGCACGCAATTCCCGACTACTTCCACACCAACTCAAAACCGACCTTCGCTGCGAGTGTACTGAACGGCAAAAATGCACCGCCAATCCAGGCTTAAGCCGATCAATGTTTCAACCAAAAATGTGGCTATAACTTCCCGTTAGAACGAATGACCAAGTTGCATGACGGAGCTGCCGTTCGCTGCAGCTGCGGCAATGTCTGCTTTGACAGGATTGTGAAACTCGCCGGAAGAACCGTTATCTGTCTGGACTTCTTGGCATATCGCCTTGCGCAATGTACGCATCGTAGACAGCCGTCCAGTCTTCGTGCCAACGGCTGAGGGGCGGGCGGTTTTCAATGATATCTCCCATGGCCCAGACCATACGCTTTTCGTCCAGTTCCCGGTCGACATCATTGTCTGGACACAGGATATAGAAATCCCCTCTTTTGACACTTTGCAGCGCAAAGGCGGCAGTTTGGTCTGGGGTCCAAGCTCCTGCTGGCTTCTCTGCGCGGTCGCCTGCAGTGAGTTCCGTGAATACAAAGCCAGGGATGAGAAGGTGGGCGTTAATGCGCGGGCCATTAACATTCCGCAGTTGATGTTCCAAAGCCTCGGTATATGTTTTCAAAGCCGCTTTGGAGACATTATAGGCCGGGTTTCCAGGAGGGGCTGTTATGCCCTGCTTGGATCCTGTGTTGATCACCAGGCCAGGGCGAGCGCGGGCAATCATATCGGGAACAAACACCTGGCATCCGTGGATGATGCCCCAAAGGTTCACACCCATAACATTTTGCCATTTATCAAGGGGGCCTAACGCATCACTTGACGGCTCAATTCCCGCATTATTGACAAGAACGTCAATACCGCCAAATCGCGCATTGACCTGTTCTCGCAGCTCTTGCAGAGCAACGCGGTCGGACACATCGACAACAGCTGTCATAACCTCGGTTCGCGTCAACGCCGTTACGGCCGAGCGGAGTGTATCGGCGCGATTGTCCACCAGGACGAGCTTCAGTCCCATCTCAGCAAAGCGTTTTGCCAAGGCAAAGCCTATACCGGCGGCCCCGCCAGTGATCAGCGCAACTTTGTCCCTCGCAAATGCCGGATGATGTGTCATTTGGTGAACCTTTCTTTTTGTATCGACTTTGTCGTGTCTTGGCTTGCAGCGACCTGCGCTTCGCAGCTGACCTTGGTTGGGAATGGCAAGTCCGCGAGCTCGCGCATGCCCATTCTACGTATATCCGGATGGGAGAATGGATCGGTCCGCCAGCGTTCATATTCGGTCTGATGATCAACGGAGCACAGCCGATGTAAGCGCAGAAGCAGTCGTGTGAACCATTTTTTGGAAGGAGTGAGATAGATGATCAACATGCCCAATGAGCTAACACGGCAAGTTCCAGATTCTGATCGAAATATTCTCGCTTTGGGTATAGAAAAGCTATATGGCTCTCCTTCCCAAAATGAATCTTTCTGCTTTGCGGGCTGTGGAAGCCGTCGCGCGTCTTGGCTCGCTTCGTTTGGCGGCTGATGAGCTTGGCGTAACACCCGGGGCCGTGAGCCAACGGATCCTGAAGGCCGAGGCCCAGCTTGAGCGTCGGCTTTTTGAGCGAACGCAAAAAGGACTTGTTCCGACGAGCATCGGTCAAGATCTCTCATCTCATTTGACCGACGGTTTTTCCACGCTTGCCCGTGGGATCGCTTTGAGCCAGGCCAAACCTGAGGATGCCGTCACAATTTCCGTTGCCCCTGTCTTTGCCGCAAAATGGCTCGTGCGGCGACTTGGCCAGTTCGCAAAGCTGCGACCAGACATCCGTGTTAGGATTGATGCCTCGGGCGCGCATGTCACGCCGTCGCCTGGGGACGTGGACGCCTGCATCCGTGTCGGTCGTGGAGGTTGGCCAGACGTTGAGGTTGAAGAAATCTCACCTCAACGCGTGTTTCCGGTGTGCGCACCCGCCCTCGCAGAACACATAAAAGAGGTTGCCGATCTCTCTAACTTGCCAATCATCCGGGAAAAGAAGAACCAATTGTTTGATTGGGATGTCTGGCTTCGGCCCAACCAAACATCGGAAACTGTCCTGGGGGACGGACCGGTTTTTTCTGATGCCTCGCTGTGCCTCGATGCAGCGGCTGCGGGTCAAGGTGTGTACTTGTCTCTTGAGACGCTGGCAGTGGATGCGATATCGACCGGTCAACTCGTTGCAGCACTTCCCGGACGATTTCCCACAGATGTGTCCTACTGGTTTGTGGAGGCACCGGGCACAAGGCGATTGCCGAAAGTAACAGCTTTTCGAAACTGGATTATCGAAGCCATGCAGCGCGGAGCATAATTTGTTCAAGAAAGGGCATGACGTATTGTGAACCGGCGGTTCAGTTCAGTTCGGTTCGCTTAGACCAACCAGCCTATACTCTCGAACACTCGAAACCAGACCTTCACGTACTACGCAGCATCGATCACTATGGGATCAAACTGGCTGTTTGCTGCAAATGACTCAAACGTCCGCTTCAACGGTGATGCCATCTATCTCGGCCTTCATCGTGATACGATCCTCGATCAGCGGTTTTTCATCCGGTCGAGACAACACACCAAAGCTTCCAGGACATCTTCGTAGTACAGGTCTTCCACGACGTCCTCGACGCAACGCTTGTGCGTTAGGATGCTCCGGGCGCAGTCTCCCGAAAGAGAACTTCAACATTGTGCCCATCCGGATCAAACACAAACGCGGCGTAGTAGCCAGGTGCGTAGTGGTCCCGATACCCTGGCTTACCGTTACAGACGCCACCCCCGGCAATTGCGCCATCATAGGCTTTCTGAACAGCCTCTTTGTCTGGCGCTCTGAAACAAATATGAATTTTGGGTTGAGTCGGCGCGCCCTTGGTAATCAAAAACTGAACGATACCTTCATTTTCTACACCAAGTTCACCGAGTTCCTCGTCCAAGAAGGCTACGTGCGCACCAATTGCTTCGAAAATTGGAACATAAAACCGATGAGCCGCTGAGAAATCGCCTACAGAATACTCGACATGATCAAACATACGGTGCTCCAAAAGGTCGGCCCCAAAACCAAAGCTAGGCACAAGCGCTTTGGCGGTCAACATTGGCTCACTCCGGACTTGCCCAACAGCCGCAGGTGAAAATCAAAGATTACCTGCGCTTGGAAAGCGAGACTGCGGAGAGACTTCCGTTGACAAAACAAACTGAAGAAAGTGCATTTTGAGGAATGCCGAATGAAATTGAACATGTTGGCAGCACATCGGTTGATGGCTTGCCCGCAAAGCCAGTCCTTGACATAGCGCTGCTGATAGTGCGGCCAGAACTGCTATCTTTCCTGGAAAACGCTTTGTGTTCGATTGGCTATTCATACAGGGGAAACAAGACTGACGAGGGCGGCCATCTGTTTGTCTTCGAAACATCACCCGACGTGCGTAGCATCCATCTCCACGCAATGATTGACGGCGACCCGCAATGGAATGCGTATCTGAGTTTCCGTGACATTATGAGGGTGAATGCTCAACTCAGAGAGCAGTATAGTCGTTTAAAGAACCGCCTTGCAGCAGCGCATTCAAATGACCGCGGCAGTTACACTGCCGCCAAAGCGAGCTTCATTCAGGAAGTCCTTTCCATGCAGGAAAGTGACCGGTTGAAGAGTTAATCTGGGCAAAAAACTGACTCTCGCTGAGAATGCCGCCGACGGCAGAAATGTGCCCCAAATCGGACATACGCCGCGTTGAAGCCTGTGCCTGAAAACAGATGTTCGTTTGAGACGCACCATATTTACGAGTTGGGTAGGAGGCGGCCATTCGATCAGTCAGATCGAATGGTAAATTTGCCTGAAGACTCCGCCGACCAGAGAAGCTTTTCCCGTTGGTTCTGAGACAAAATTTTTGCTCCCGAAGGACCAGGCCGGCCTCGGGAAGTCTATTGTCCGGCGTCAAGTTTATCGGAGAGCACAAGCGTTTGAGTAACGGGGGGCTCCGGTTTGACAACTGTTTCAGTTCAACCGGCTGACAGCGTCCGCCATCACACGCAGGCCGGTTATCAAGTCGGCTTCGTGCGTGTCCTCGGCAAAATCGTGGCTGATCCCGTCGATCGACGGAACAAACAACATCGCCGATGGCATCAATCGCGCCATGTTTGAAGCGTCGTGCAAGGCGCCGGACGGCATCTCGCGCCATTTTCCTGGGGCCTGCGCCTCAGCTGCGGCGCTCAAGGCCGCGCGCAAGTTGGCGTCCATTGGCACCGGCTGCAGCGCCTTGATCGGCACAATTTCAACCTGCATTCCGTGGTCCACGGCAATCTCGGCAACAAGATCGCGAACAAGAGCTTCGATCCGGGCCAGCCGATCGTCATCAACATCGCGCCACTGCACGTCGAACACCACTTCACCAGGCACAATGGAGGGTGCATTGGGCCGCAGCTGTATCCTTCCAATCGTCCAGACTGTGCGCGGTGTTACAATGTTTCGAAGGCGGTCGTTTAGTGCGGCGTTGAATGCCGACAGCGCTTGAAACGCATCTCTTCGCTGGTGCATCAGCGTGGTGCCGGCGTGGTTTTGCTGACCTGTCAGGGTGACCTGCAGTTGCCGGGATCCGACAATGCCGGTGACAACACCAATCGCCTCGCCTGCGTCGTGCAGTGTGCTGCCCTGTTCGATATGGAGTTCGATGAAACCCGTGAACCGGTTATGTGAAACGAACGCCTCTGCAACATCTGCCATTGAAGATCGCGCATCGCGGAAAGAGACGCCGTTCATGTCCGTGAATTCGTCGGCCTCTGCAAGTTTGGTCTTGCCTGAATAAATGCTGGATCCGGTCAGCGCGCCAAACCGCCCTTCTTCATCCTGGAAGTTCACGACTGACACTGGTGGACCACCCGCCTCTTTCGCAGCACGTGCGATCTCCAATGCGACGATGACACCCAATGCCCCATCCAGCCAGCCCCCTTCGGGTTGGGTATCGGTGTGAGACCCCAAAAGCATGGAGGGAGCATCGGTCAGGCCGAAGACGTTGCCCGCAGGATCCACATGCGGGGCCAGGCCCACCGCCTCCAACTGGTCGATCAGCCACTTTCGGGCAGCCACGTCTGGTTCGGTAAACGCCGGACGCACCACTCCCTTGCCCACCCCACTCGCACCGAAGGAGCGGAGCGTGTGAAGATCTCTCATAAACCTGTCTGGCAGAACGTTCATCTTGACCTTCCCAAACTGAAAACTCTCTGAATTTGCCCGACATTCCGCAATTGGAAAGTGCTCTCTTGAGGCTGCAGCCGATTTGCTCAGCTTTCAAGCTAAGTGATCCAAAAGCGAGCCAAACGGCCATGGCACCCACAGCTTTGCAGTCCCTCATGCGCTCTTCCCAGAACATTCCGGTTGCGCTGACATTTAGCCCCAGGGAACTTCTGAAACGCGCCCCTAGTCGGTCATTCAACAATTTGGATTCGTGTTCTGAATGCTGACATTTGTTCCAGACGCAGCAAATTCGCTGAATAGACGGGAATAAGGCAATCGCCGCATTCGTCAAAAACGGATCAAATTCGACATGTTTTACATGGACTATTCACAAGCGGTCGAAGTTCCGATTGAATTGCGAAGCCGTATTCTCGACTACCGGCCGCCGGAACAGCGGCTGACTGGAGCCTTCATGCGCCTGCTTGCCTTCGCCCTTGCCGTTGTTCTTCTTTGCGTGCCAGCGTTGGCCAGCATCAATGAAAAGGTCGCCGGCGTTGCACCGTCGGGTGTCGTGCTGGTGCTGGATGGCGAGGGCAATGAACTGGTGGCACAAAACGCGGGGAAGTCCTTCGTCCCTGCGTCCGTCGCCAAGATCGTCACCGCATGGCTAGCGATGGAGGTTCTGGGGAGTGACCACCGGTTCCAGACCCGGTTTTACCTGGATAGCGACAGGGTGCTTTATGTGCGCGGCGGCGGTGATCCCTTCCTTGTCTCCGAGGAGCTTGCGTTGCTCGCGCCCGAACTTGTCGCCGCAACCGGCAAGGAGTCGTTCGCAGGCATGGTTCTTGACGCAAGTTATTTCCCTCAAGAGCTGCGCATCCCCGGCATCGAGGACACCGGCAGGGCGTATGACGCCCTCAACTCGGCGCTTGCGGTTAACTTCAACACGATCCATGCCGTTAAAACGGGAAAATCCGTCCGCTCTGCAGAAAAGCAAACCCCGATCACGCCCCTGGCGGTGAGCCAGTTTCGTAAACGCGGCCCAAAGGGACGCGGCCGCATCAGCCTTGCCCAGGAAGACCCTTCCGTCGGCGTGCGCTACGCCGGCGAGCTTCTCGCCGTCTTTATCGGAAAGGCCGGCGGCAGTGTTGAAGGCGAGATATCGATCGGATCGATCCCCGAAGGACTTGAGCCCGTGCATGTGCATCGCCAGTCCCGCTCCCTGCCGGAGATCTTGACCCAGATGCTGCTGGGGTCGAACAACTATGTCGCCAACCAGATCTTTCTTGAGGTTGGCGCACACCGTCTCGGCGGACCGGTCAGCCTTGCAAAGTCGCAACAAGTCGCGGAGGAGATCCTTGCCGAGCATGGCATCACCGAAGGCATCGTCCTCAAGGAGGGCTCGGGCATCAGTACACAGAACCGCTTCTCTACCCAAGGCCTTGCCAGGGTGCTGGCCGAGTTTGCGCCGCACGCCGAGCTGCTCCCCAGGACCAAGGCCGGCTCGCGCTACAAGACAGGCACGATCCCCGGTGTCAAAGCCTTGGCAGGATACGTGAACACCACCAAACACGGCATGGTGCCCTTCGTGATCTCGCTCGGCGGCAAGACGGGAAAGGCCCGGTTCCGCCTGCTCAGGGCCCTTGAGCTCGGTCTCTAGGGTCTTTCGGAACAGCGCTTTGCCAATGCATGCCCACCTGAAAACAAAATCACGTCGTCCACGGCGCGTTGATGGTATCCGGTTTTGTGTCCTCGGCCCGGGTCTGTTGAAAAGGCACCGCCAGGCAAATCTTGGCAACGCGGTCCCCTCAAGGCCGACCGCCGCATTCCCGGAATCCGGCGCCATGTTCAGGCCAGTAGTACTCCGACAGGTGCAAGACGAGAGTGTTCACCTGTGAAACCCTTCACTCCTGGAGGCTTTGCGGGGCTCGGTGCCGCCTGGAAGAGCCAGTCGCCGGTCATTCGGGGTGTGGTGATGATGTGTGCCTCGACCGTCGCCTTTGCGGTCATGCACTTTTCTGTCCGGGTCGCGTCCAGCGAGCTCCACCCCTTTCAGATCGCCTTCTTTCGCAACCTGTTCGGCCTCGCCTTTCTTGTGCCCTTGCTGATCGGGCCAGGTTTTGTGCAAATGCGGACACGCCGGTTCGGCCTTCATGCGCTGCGCGGGGTCGTGAACATAGCGGCGATGTTCCTGTTCTTCACGGCATTGGCCATAACGCCGCTCGCAAAGGTCACCGCGCTTGGTTTCACGGCCCCGATCTTTACCTCGGTCCTGAGCGTCCTGATCTTCAAGGAGAAGATCAGGCTGAGAAGATGGACAGCGATCGGCCTCGGCTTCGTCGGCATGCTGATCATCCTGCGGCCGGGCCTGGCCGTCGTGGAGACCGGTTCCCTGCTGGTCATCGCCGCGGCGCTGCTGTGGTCGCTTGCTCTGATCATCGTTAAGACCTTGTCGCGCACGGAGAGCAGCGTCGCCATCGTCGCCTGGATGGGGATTTTCCTGTCGGTGTTTTCGGTCGGCCCGGCCCTTTGGGTCTGGAAGGACCCAACCCTTTGGGCTTGGGGCTGGCTGCTGTTCATCGGTTTTGCCGGATCGGTCGCCCAAGTCAGCCTGAGCCAGGCCTTGAAGGAAACCGAGCCAACCGCCGTCATGCCCTTCGATTTCCTGAAGCTGATCTGGGCGGCTCTGCTGGCGTTCTGGTTCCTGGGAGAAATTCCCGACGAGATGACATTTATCGGAGCTGCGGTGATATTCGGCTCTGGCCTTTATGTCGCGCAGCGGGAACGGGCTGCCGCCAGGGCCAGCAAATAGCTGGACGGATCGCCGAATGAACCACGTTCCGTCATCAAATGATCCGTTATTTGGAAGATGCGCTTTAGATAAAGTTGATCTTTATTCCAGGCAGATCGATGCCATCGAGCCGGGTGGTCCAGTGGTCACCGGGCTTGATCGGTGCGGCATCGGTCAGGGTACCGGTGGTGACGATCTCTCCCGCGCTCAGCCGCGGTGCATCGGTGTCAGCTGCCAGTGTGTTCAGGAGATGACCGAGCGCTGTGAGTGGACTGTCCAGAACGTCTGCGCCGCAGCCCGTAAGCCGCTTGCCGCGCGACCCCTCAAGCACCACGCGAAAGCGCGGCAATTGTTCGACAACGGATCGCGTCAGGGGCAGTCTTGGGCCGAGATAGAGCGCGCCATGCAAGCCGAAAGCGGCGGCACAGTCCGCGTCGGAAAAGCGCCAGCCGGGGAAAGACGAAAATACGACCTCAAACCCGTGTGACACCCAGTCGATGCACCCGGCAAGGTCGGTCTCGCTCATCCCCGCTCGAGGTGCGGACTTCAGGCCGAAGACAATCTCGGGCTCAAGCCGCGGCTCGGGCAATTTCGGCAATCTGTGCGACCCTTCACCGATATCATGCAGGGTCGTATCCCACACCGGCCCCCACATCGGGCCCGTGACGTCGTAGAGCGGCCAGATCGTCCGGTTCGTGAAACCGATCTTGCGGCCCACCCTCCGCTCGCCCCGGGCCTCGCGCAGTGCGGAGACCCTGTGGGCGATGGAATACGCCGTTTCGGCGTCAAAGGCCGGGTCACGATCGGTGATTGGCGCAATTTGGTTGCCCGTGTCATAGGCCTCAAGCAGTTCGGCGGCATAGGCCTTAATCGCGGCATCTTCCATCGTATCCGACATCTAGATAACTCCTCACAGTGTCCCTGCAAGACAGTCGCCGCTCTGGCCGCCCATTACAACTGCGAGGCGACCATGCATTTGTCGCTAGAGGCTCCCGGGCCTTGACGGCACTCCATTCCAATAACCGCAAAAAGCCGCGAGTTGGACGACCACGTAGTTCAACCTACCGTCCGTTATTGCCGTTTTCCGGCTCACTGGCAGACTGTCTCCTCCTCCCGGCCCGAAGGCGGACATCAGCTACTCTTCATTTTTGAGTATTCGGCCCAGGACACAGTTGCAAGGAACAATGCGCTCATGTCCCTCGGGCCTGGATTGCGTTCAAGGTGCAACGGCCAGAGAAACCCGGATGGTTCCTGGCAGCTGAAAATTAGATGACAAACCCGCTCTGGAGTATCTGACCAATTCAGGGAATGCTTTGTTATTTCAGTTCGCCGCCTAAATCGCCGCTGCCTGCCACTAACCGTGGAGTTTTATCGCGACCCTTGCCGGAATGCGCAGGATTCCGACGCAGAAGCGGGCGAGCGACTGGCGCAGGCCCGCAATGAGACCTTCCTGCTGCGGTTCGCCGGATGTGACCGCGGCAGCCCTTAAAAACACCATTCGGCCACGACCAATACGTTTTGCAATGTCGAGATCTTCCAGCTGCGGCAAAGGCCTGTGTCCACCGAGTTTTTGGTAGAACTGGCGTGAAATCAGCAGTCCCTGATTTCCGTAAGGCATACCGAGAAGCTGGGAGCGGAAAGCTGCGACGGATTCGCCAAGACGAGCACCTGGCCCGAATGCTTCGTATCGCAGTCGGAAACTGGCTGCAGTGCGGGGTCCGTTAGGTGCGCGGGCTGCTCGCTCGACAAACGCCTGTGCTTCGTGGTGCCAACCGCTTTCAAGCAGCGTTTCCGGTTGCAGGAACAGCAACCAGTCGCCTCTTTTGGCGATCTCAGCACCCAGTGCGAGGCGTTCAGCCTTTGATTTCTTCAAGACCGCCCAATGACAACCGGCTGCGTCCGCAACCTGGCCGGTATTGTCCGTTGAGCCTCCGTCCACGACCACGACTTCGCGCACGACGCCTTCCGCGGCTGCGGGCACCAGCGCCGAGAGGGCATGAACCAACTCGGTTTCGGAATTGTATGTCGGAATAATGACGCTAATCATGTTCCGAAGTTCTACAGGATTTTTTTTCAAAGTGCGAGTGAATGGGCTTGAGAACGCCCGGAAATTGGCTAATGTTCCTATTATGTTCTCATTTACTCGCCAGATACGCTCATGAGCACGCCCTTGCAATTCGCTGCAGCGCAGCATGAGGCAGACAATACCGAAGACAGCGCTCCTCGGTTGACTGAAGACAGACGAAGGGGCCGAGGCTCAGCCCTTAATAAATCCGGTCGGTTCGAACCGCTATCCTACGAAGGCTTTGATGATGGTTGGGATAGTCTTGAGGATTTGCCCCCATTGAAGACCGAGGTACAGGAAGAGCGAGCACGAACGATCATAACGCGCAATTCTTCGCCCGATCTCTCCTTTGACCGTTCGATCAACCCTTATCGCGGTTGCGAGCATGGCTGTGTCTACTGTTTTGCGCGACCAAGCCACGCCTATATGGGACTGTCTCCTGGGTTGGATTTTGAAACCCGTCTCTTTGCAAAGCCCAATGCCGCACAGCTTCTGGAACGGGAATTGTCACAACCGGGCTACATTCCCCGCGTGATTGCCATCGGCACGAACACCGACCCTTATCAACCGCTGGAACGCGGATACAAGTTGATGCGGGAAATCCTGGAGGTTCTCGACAATTGCTCTCACCCGGTCGCGATTGTTACAAAGTCTGCACTCGTGACCAGGGACATTGACATCCTCGCGCGTATGGCCGAGCGCAATCTGGTCAAGGTCGCGCTGTCCGTCACCACGCTGGACAAGAAACTGTGCCGTGCCATGGAACCCCGCGCGTCCGCACCAAACAAACGTCTTGGCGCAATCAAAGCCCTGAACGAAGCTGGCGTCCCTGCCCTGGTTATGATGGCTCCCATCATCCCAGCTCTCACCGACAGCGAGATTGAAAGCATACTGGAAGCTGCTACCGAACATGGTGCGCAGGAAGCCGCTTATGTTCTTTTGCGGCTCCCCCTTGAAGTCTCTGAACTCTTCCGTGACTGGCTGCTTAGACATTGCCCTGATCGGTACAGGCACGTCATGAACCTCATCAGGTCAATGCGTGGCGGCAAGGACTACGATGCCAGATGGGGAGAACGCATGAGAGGACGAGGTCCCTATGCAGATCAGATTTCCAAACGCTATTCTCTTGCCGCGAAACGTTTGGGCCTCAGCCTGCGCAGGAAGAAACTGAACCTGGACGACTTCAGACAACCTCAAAAAGGTGGTGTGCAACTGGATCTCTTTTGAGATCGCGGCTTGAAGTGATTTCTTGCAAACGGCAGGTTGATCGACATGACTGGCACCCCATCCTTGTTCGATCTTGCTTTTCCCGATCGCCCGGATCTGTCTCTTGAGCACAAATACGCTGCAGAATTCAACGGGCTATTGTGCGGTGTTGACGAAGCTGGACGCGGGCCATGGGCGGGACCGGTCGTCACCGCTGCAGTCGTTCTGAATTACGAGCGCGTGCCGGATGGGCTGGACGATTCCAAGAAGCTCTCCGAGGCCAGACGCGAAGCATTGTATCTGGACATTGTTTCGAGCGCCTGGATTTGTGTCGCCAGCGCGTCTCCAGCGACGATTGACCGTCTCAACATCCGCACGGCGACGCTTTCCGCAATGGTTAGAGCCGTCAACGGACTGCCGAAAGTCTCCAACTATGTCTTGATTGACGGCAGGGATATTCCACCCGGCCTGTCGCAGCCGGGTCAGGCGTTGATCAAGGGGGACGGTCGCAGCCTTTGTGTCGCTGCCGCATCCATTATTGCCAAGGTTACGCGGGACCGAATGATGGTCCAGCTCGAGGATCAGTTTCCGGGATATGGCTTTGCCCAGCACAAGGGATATGGCGTGCCCAGACATCAGGAAGCTCTTGAGACACTCGGCCCGACGGTCCACCACAGGATGAGTTTCAAGCCCGTCCGGCTGGCCGAAGAGATGTCGCGCGGTTGATGTGAAGAGCGGGCACGGCGGCCGCATAAAAAAAGCGGCCTCGAGCGGCCGCTTTTTATCTTAACTCAGAAGAACCCAAGCTTTAGTTCAGGCGCTCTTTTACCTGCGCGATGCTTTTGATCAGGATGTCGTCGGCGACTTTGTCCTGAACTTTTGCAGTGAGGATTTCCTCGGCTGCTGCAACGGCGATGTCGGCTGCCTTGGCGCGGACTTCAGAGATTGCCTGGCTTTCTGCCTGAGCTATCTTGTCTTCAGCTGCCTTTGTGCGGCGCGCGATCATCTCTTCAAGAGCCTGGTTGGTTTCAACCGTCAGGCGCTCTGCTTCTGAATTGGCTTCAGCAATGATGGCTTCAGCCTCTCCTTCAGCTTCGTGGCGCTTGCGCTGATATTCCGATAAGAGAGCCTGAGCTTCTTCACGCATCTTGCGTGCTTCTTCCAGTTCCTTGCGGATAGTGTCAGCGCGATCATCAAGCGATCCACCGATCTTGCCGGGAACCTTGAGATAGGCGATCAGAGCGAAGAAGAGAACGAGACCGACCAGGGCCCAAAATGTTGCGTCCATGATCGTCTCCTCAGTTCATCGCCGACTTCAGCGCTTTGTTCAGATCTGTTTTTGTCGGAGCCTTACCAATCAGCTGCTCAACGAGAGCTGATGTGGTGTCTCCGGCAATCTCTTCGATCTGGGACAGAGCTTCAGTCTTGATGCCGGTGATATGCGCTTCCGCCGCTTTCAGCTTTTCGCCTAGTTCGGTTTCAGCTTTTTCCCGGCGCGCATCCTGCTCGGCTTTCAGCTTGGCCCGCGTGTCATGGGCAATGCCATGAGCCTTGTTGCGAGCTTCCGTAAGCGCCTGTTCGTATGCGGCGATCGCTGCGTCGGTTTCTTCCTTCAGGCGGTTGGCCTCGGAAAGATCTCCGGCGATACGGTCTTTGCGGTCTTCCAGGATCCCAGCGATCCGCGGCATCGCCACGTTCTTCATGATCCAATAGAAAATACCGAAAGTGATTGCGAGCCAGAACAACTGGGACGCAAAAGTCGTCGCATCGAACGGCGGGAAGCCCACGCCGTGTTCGCCGGCTGCTTCCGCGATGGCCGCATGGCCTTCAGTGGTCGTTTCGCCTGCCATTTCCTGTCTCCTAAATCCGGCTAGGCGGCGCTATTGGAGCGCCGCCACCGGAGTCGCATCAAATGTCGCTGCTTGAGAGCGATTAAGCGAACAGGATGAGGAAGGCGATCAGAAGGGAGAAGATGCCCAAAGCTTCCGTCACGGCGAAGCCGAAGATAAGACGGCCGAACTGGCCATCGGCAGCGGACGGGTTGCGCAGGGCGCCTGCGAGGTAGTTACCGAAGATGGTGCCGAGGCCGATACCAGCGCCGCCCATGCCCAGGCATGCGATACCCGCACCGATGTATTTTGCTGCTTCTGCTTCCATGACACGTGCTCCTAGATGTGTTTGCAGATTTCTCACGCACGGCGCTCTATCACCGTGTGATTTGGATTACCCTTAGTGTGAAGGATGAATTGCGTCGTTCAGATACATGCAGGTCAGAACGGCAAAGACGTAGGCCTGCAGGAAGGCGACAAGGAATTCCAGCGCCGTCAAAGCGACCGTCATGGCGAGCGGCAGAACCGCGCCGAAGATGCCTACAGCACCCATGGCACCAAGACTGACGACGAAGCCGGAGAAAACCTTCAATGTGATGTGCCCAGCGAGCATGTTCGCAAACAAACGAACGGAAAGACTGATCGGGCGGGACAGGAACGAGATAACCTCGATCATTGTCACCAGCGGGATCAGTGCGCCAGGAACACCACTCGGGACGAAAAGTTTCAGGAATTTCATCCCGTGCCGCATAAAGCCGTAAAAAATCACGGTCAAAATCACCAGCATCGCCAAGGCGAAGGTGACAATGATGTGGCTTGTGATGGTGAAGAAGTACGGGAACATCCCGAAGAGGTTGGCGACGAGAACGAACATAAAGAGCGAGAACACAAGCGGGAAGAATCGCATCCCGTCGGTCCCTGTCGCGTCTCGAAGCGTTCCCGCTATGAATTCATACATCATTTCCGAGACCGACTGCACCCGGGTCGGCACCAGGCCGCGACCACTGGTCGAGAAGATCAGAAATGCAGATGTCGCTGCCACGGTCAAAACCATGAACAACGAAGAATTGGTGAAAGAGAAATCCATGCCTCCGACTTCAATCGGAAAGATTTTCTGGATTTGGAACTGATGGATCGGATCGTTCGCCACCGGCCAGCCTTCTTCGCTCGTTCATTATCACAGCGCCGGAAAGGCGCGACAAAATCTAGTCCGGTCTGTTCTTGTGAACGTCTTCTTTGCTGGTGCCCTTAGACCCTGGCTGCTCGACAACACCGGCCGAGCGCAGAACATTCAAAACACCGGCTGCAAAGCCCAACAGAAGGAACACAATCAGCCCCAGAGGCGCTGTTCCTAGCCATTGGTCGGCCACCCAACCGATCCCGGCCCCCACCAACACACCTGCAATGAACTCCGAAGACAGTTTCATCGCCTGTGCGTATCCGGATGAGTTGCTCTGTGACTTGCGCGCGGCTTTTTCTTCCTCGACACGCCGGTCATCAAGCATCCGGTTCAATTGAGCCCGCCGTTCCGACAGACCCGCTTCCGGTGCGTCGCCGTTCTGATCTTCGTCACCGCCGTTTTGCGAAGACATGCTGTTAAGTCCTCACCACGCCGACATGTCAGATACAACAACGGGAGAGCCCCGTAAGCCGCGCGCACCATAGTCGGCACCTCATGCCGTGTCAAGAAGCCATCAATATTCCTTATCTAATTGAAAAATATTATCTTTTTGTGGTCACACCAAATTACCCAGACCTAAGTTGCATGCTGATCCTGCGGCAGTGCGCACCAAATGCGTTTCAGGGGCGATTTCAACGCCGAATGAATCATTTGGTGTGGCTGAGACATGCACTAGATCGCGGAACCGCCACCAATTGATGCGATGCGGTATCGGGGGATCTGAAGACGGGCAGGCGATTGAGAAACCGCGCGGACGAACAGACCTTTTGTCGCCAAGGCCTTAGCCGGTTTCGCGAAACCTTGCGGCTGTCTCCAGATCGACGGATACCAGTTGCGACACCCCTCTTTCGGCCATGGTTACGCCGAACAGCCTGTTCATGCGAGCCATGGTGATCGGATTATGGGTGATCACAACAAATCGGGTTTCCGTGCTTGCGCACATTTCGTCCAGTAGATCGCAGTAACGCTCGACATTGGCGTCATCGAGGGGTGCATCAACCTCGTCGAGAACACAAATCGGAGCCGGATTGGTCAGGAATACAGCGAAAATCAGCGACATAGCAGTCAGCGCCTGCTCACCACCGGACAACAAGGTCATCGTTTGAGGCTTCTTGCCCGGCGGACGGGCAACGATTTCCAATCCGGCTTCAAGCGGATCATCGCTGTCCACGAGCTGAAGTTCTGCGGTACCCCCGCCAAAAAGATGCGTGAATAGTCGCTGGAAATGGCCGTTGACAACTTCAAAGGAAGCAAGCAGACGTTCGCGCGCCTCCCGATTGAGGTTGGATATGCCGGTGCGCAAACGGCGAATCGCTTCTATCAGGTCGTCCCGCTCTGATGTCAGAGTGGTTTTCTGTTCGTCGATTTCCTTGAGTTCTTCTTCCGCCCGGAGATTGACCCCTCCCAAACGCTCTCGCTCGGCTTTCAACCGCTCCAGTTTGCGTTCCATCGCTTCGGGATCCGGCAAGGGAGCTCCGTCTTTCAAGCCTGCGATTTCCGGCAGCGCCGCAACCGTCACTTCAAGATCTTCGTCGATCCTGCGTTCAAGATTGCCTTTGCGTTCGCGCGCTGCATCCAATCGTTCCTCGGCGCGGATTTTTTCTTCCCGCGCTCCGGCCATCGCCTCCATCGCAGCCTTTGCTGCACGATCGACATCCGATAGATCAAGCTCAGCCTGGGAAAGGCGATCATCCTTTTCCTTCTTGATTTCTTCCGCATTGGCAATTGCGGAAAACAATTCGCGACGCTTGAGTTCGATATCCTCGGGCGCTTCGATTAGCTCTGCCCGCTCTTCTTCCGCCTCTTCACGCCGTTCGGTCAGAGTGGAAATTTGCTGCGCGGCATTGGCGGCCCGGGTTTTCCAACCATCATATTCCCGGGCGATCGACTCCAGACGCCTGTCGCGCATCTGTTGTTCGCGTGTCAGCCCTTCAGAAACGGCACGCGCCTCCGCCAATACACCTCGAGCAGCACCGACCTTTGCTTGCAGCTCTTCTATGCGATCTCGATAGCTCGAGCTTTCAGGTGCGGCCTCATACCGTTCTTCGGCCTCCAGAGCTTGCTCGCGCGCGATCTCGGCTTCCTCGCCAAGGCGTTCGGTTCGCTCTTGGGCAGCTTCCCGCCTGGCCAAAAGCTGCGACGTGGCCCGTTCTGCCGCGCCCAAGGCCTCCCTCGCCGCGGCTGCAACGCGCTGTCCATCCCGAACTTTGCCTTTTGCAGCCTGTTCAAGCTCTACGGTCTGGCGAATCGCATTTACAGCTTCTTCCAGTGCTTCTTGATGCTGCCCGACCAGACGTCTCGCAGCGTCGATCTCGTCCGCCAGTTCCGCGAGGCGGTTTTTCTGCGCAAGTCGTTGTGCGGCCGGTGTCGGGGCATTGGCTGCAATAACAAACCCATCCCAGCGCCAAAGATCCCCTTCTGCGGAAACCAGCCGTTGCCCGGGCTTAAGCGCAGCTCGCAACCGCAACCCCTCTTCCTGAGAGACAATGCCTATCTGCGCCAGGCGGCGGCTTAACTCAACCGGAGCAACAACAACTGCCGACAATGGCCGTACGCCTTCAGGCAGTGACGGGTCGTCTTCGCCAGGCAGCGCCTGGCCCCATTTGACAGCAGCCGCATCTTCAAGCGTCGCGTCGAGGTCCTCACCAAGTGCAGCGCCGAGCGCGGTTTCAAACCCCTGTTCAACCTGGATCTGTTCAACAACGGGTGTGTGATCCTGTTCGGAATGAACATTCAGAACCTGCTCGAGAGTGCGTGCTTCCGTTTCGAGCCCCTGCAGCGATTGTTGCGCCTCGCTCAAGGGGCCACGTGCGGCCTGTTCGCTCTCACGGGCTTCCCGGGTGGACGCTTCAGCCTCTTCAACCGCCGCTTCGGCTTCGGCCAGTGCTTCTTCTGCGAGTTCTAGCGCCTCGCGATTTTCTGCAACTCCGTCCTGCTCGGCCATTTGAGCATCGAGTTCTTGCAGTGTTTGCTGCGCGTCCTGCGCTTGGGCAAGCAAGCGATCGGCGCGCTGGCGGCTGTCCGCAACGGCTCTTTCCAGCTGTTGCCGCTCTGCGCGCGCGCGCGCCTCTGTGGCCGTCAGGTCTGACAGTGTCGCCTCGAGCTCATGAACGGAACTTTCAGCCTCGGCAACCTTCTCGCGCGCGGTTTCCGTGCGCTCCTGCACCAGCTCGTTTTCTTCAAGAAGCTCCGCTCTTTCTTCACCCAGACGCTCAAGCACTTCGTCGTTCTCGGAGACCATTGCCTGTTCGCGGCGGATGTCCTCTGCCAGCTGAACCAACCTGCGTTCGAGATCCTGCAGACGCTCTTTGACCCGCCGCTCTTCTGCATCCAGTTCGTTCCGTGCAAGCACAAGACGCTGAAGGGCAGCTCCGGCCTTGGCGGCATCATCTCTTAGTTCCGGAAGTTTATGTGCAGCTATTGCCTGAACGCGGGCGCTCTCAGCCTGAAGACCTGTGGCCTCGTTGACCTGTTTCTGCGCTTCGGCGAAATGACTTTCGGCCGTTGCGAGAGCATCGCGGGATTCGGTCCATCGAATATAAAGAATCGAGGCTTCAGCAGACCTGATTTCAGAAGAAAGGTTGCGGTACCTGGTCGCCTGGCGTGATTGTCGGCGCAGGTTGTCAAGCTGCCAATCGATCTGAACCAGGACGTCCTCAAGCCGTTCAAGGTTCTGCTCAGCCGCTCTTAAACGGATCTCGGCTTCATGTCTGCGTGAATGAAGCCCCGATATGCCCGCTGCTTCCTCCAGGATCTGACGACGAGATGTCGGCTTGGCGGCAATCAGTTCGCCAATCTGTCCCTGACGAACCATTGCCGGGGACCGTGCCCCAGTGGAGGCATCGGCAAACAGCAGCTGCACGTCACGAGCACGGACATCCTTTGCGTTGATCTTGTAGTTGGAACCTTGCTCGCGTTCGATCCGCCGGCTGACTTCAAGCAGGTCTGCGTCGTTGAAAGCCGCCGGTGCCGTGCGGTCCGGATTATCCAGAAACAGAGTGACTTCGGCGGTGTTACGTGCAGGCCTGTTCAAACTTCCCGAGAAGATAACGTCGTCCATTCCGGACGCCCGCATGTTCTTGTAGGAGTTCTCGCCCATCACCCAGCGGAGAGCCTCCACCAGATTGGACTTGCCGCAGCCATTGGGCCCAACCACACCGGTCAGGCCATTCCCGATGATGAATTCCATCGGTTCAACGAAGGACTTGAAGCCTACGATACGGAGTTTCGAAAACTTCATCGGCGCCAACACTCCCAAGGAGTGAGCGCCGATGAGAACAGGATTGGATCAAGGCAGGCTTGCGCCTCCGGCTGTTTAAAAGCCGGATTAGAGGTTTTCCTCGATAAGTTTGCCCATCTCTTCAATCGACAGTGCCCCGGACACTCTTTCGCCATTGATGAAGAACGTTGGCGTGGAGTTTACACCGAACTCGTTCGCACCACGGTCTTTCACAGCGTTAACTGCGTCAAGCAAGCCCTGGTTTGTCAAGCACTCCTCAAAGGACTCTTGTGTAAATCCGATCTGTTTCGAAAAATCGAGCATGGATTGGTACGGATTGTCGGTGAATGCCCATGATCTCTGGTTTTCAAACAGGGTATCCACAATCTCGAAGTATTTGTCCTGAGGCGCGCAACGCGCCAGCATGAAGGCGGCGGCAGCGACCGGATCCAGCGGGAATTCACGGAACACAAACCGGACTTTTCCAGTCTCGATGTATTCCTTTTTCAGATCCGGCCAGGTGCGCTTGTGGAAACTTGCACAGTGACCACACGTCATGGACGCATATTCGATGATGGTCACCGGTGCGTTTTCGTCACCCAGCGCTTTTTCACCCAATGGACCGGGTTTCATGAGCTCGTCCACGTTGACGGACTGGGCAAGGGCAGGAAGACTGCCGGCCAGGCCGAATGCGGCTGTCGCCAAGGCAGTGGTTTTTAGAAACTGTCTACGGTTCTGGGTCACGAACATTGTCCTGTCAAAAGTCAAAGCGGCACTCGCAAGTGCCCGTTCCAACGTCTCATGTGCCCCTTCGGACACGCCGCGTCAACAAGGCTTATCAAATGTGGCAAGAGAGAGGACGTAACAAGCGCTTGCATCACGGTGTTGTTATCGCAGATCGCCGCGAAATGCAGGTTTTTGCCTATTCTAGGGAGAGACTTTTTAAGCGGCCTTGTCCGGATTGCGGGCGATAACCTGAGCACCGAGTTTCTTGAGAGCCTGTCGCAAACGGTCGTTTTCAACACCTTCAAGACTCTCTTCCAGGCGCTTTTCCTCCGATTGCGTCAGTTCGCGCAGTCGCTTGGGCTGTTTTTGCAGTCTCGTTTGAACCGGTCTTTGCAAGATCTTGAGGCGACCGACGGCTGCCCAGCCATAGAAGGTGTTGATGCGCTCGATCACTTGCGCGCTGTCATGGGAAAGCATCAGCGCAGTCGCCCCATCCGTGTGAACGACAAGTGTTGCCGGTTCCGGCGGTCTGTCGGGGTCACTGAGGTCCGGCCTTCTCGGCCAGATCAGGCGATCAGGCTGAACCCTACCGCCGTAGCGTTCTCCGACGATGTCTGCCCAGGCTGCCACGATGTCGACAGAGGCAAACCCTCGCTTCCTGCAGGCAGGCGTCATCGCCTTGCCGACAAGATCGGCAAGCGGTTTCGCCCCTTTGGGCGTGTGGTGAGCGTTTGCCTTTACCACGCGAATGACATACCTCCTCACCAAACTGATGAAATCAGATTTCAATACTCAGCTTGGAGCCTGGGATGAAGTGTTCCAATAGAATACGACAAAATGACGACGAATACTTGGTGCAATCCAATTCACTGATGATTACCAGCAAAGTTGTCCCCAGGCTTTCCATAGGTTCAGTCCGTGAATCTGCCTTGAGAACCCACGTGATATCATGACATCTGCTTCTGCCGCTTCAACCTTGCTTGACTGGTACGATCGCCATGCGCGACGCCTTCCCTGGAGAATTTCACCGCAGGACCGAGCTGTTGGTGAAGTTCCGGATCCCTATCGCGTCTGGTTGTCGGAAATCATGCTGCAGCAGACAACTGTTGCGGCCGTGAAGGATTATTTCGAGAAGTTCGTCAAAACCTGGCCGACCATCAAGCACCTCGCTGCTGCAAGCGAGGAAGATGTAATGAAAGCCTGGGCAGGGCTCGGCTACTATTCCCGTGCCCGCAACCTCAAAAAATGCGCAAACACTGTCGCCGACCAGTTGGATGGGCGATTTCCCGAGACCGAAGCGGAACTTCTAAAATTGCCAGGGATCGGGCCCTACACTGCAGCGGCCATAGCAACCATTGCCTTTGACAGTCATGCGGCTGTTGTCGACGGCAACGTTGAGCGCGTCATAACAAGGCTGGACCAGATCGAAACGCCGTTGCCCGATGCCAAACCTCTTGTAAAAGCCCGTATGGGCGAGTTGACCCCGAATGTGCGCCCAGGTGACTTTGCGCAGGCGGTTATGGATCTCGGTGCCACCATCTGTACGCCGAGGCGGCCAGCTTGCGCGCTTTGCCCCTGGACTTCCAACTGCAAGGTCCAGGGAACCGAAATTGCTGAAACACTGCCGCGAAAGGCTCCCAAGAAGCAGAAACCAACCCGGATTGGTGCGGCATTTGTTGCCGTAAATGCCGGCAACGGCGCTGTGTTATTGCGTCGGCGGCCTCCAAGCGGCCTGCTTGGCGGTATGACAGAAGTGCCCGGAACCCATTGGGCTGAGCAGTTTGATGTTGAAACATCCCTGGAAGATGCCCCCTTCCCTGCAAACTGGAAAAAACGGCCATCCGAAGTCAAACACACTTTCACTCATTTTCATTTGCGACTCACGATTTTCAGGGCTGACCTTGCCGGTGACACATTGCCAAAACTTGAGGACAGTTGGTGGTCTGAACCTGATGCGCTTGAAAACGAAGCGCTCCCAACGGTTATGCGTAAAGTGCTGGTATCAGCCCTTTCCTAGTTCTGAGACGCCAACGCGTTTTTGGACAGCCGCACACAATGACCTCGGCAAGGCGGACGCTTTCAGGCTCCATCGCCTGGCAATTCCAACAGATCTACAACCGAACCGAGAACGACCACGTTTTACGACCGCTTCTGGATCAACCAAAAATCCGGATAAATTCAGCCCGATTTTTTCCTCATCCAAATCGAGCGGGCCGTCGTAGCAGGAGCGACACAGAATTCAACCAAGCACCTGAAAATCCTCGGGAAACGTCCTTTCCGGGAACAGGCTAGCTGTGTCTTTGTGAAACCAAGGGAGTGCGTCATGAAATTCGTTCAGAAACTGGTCTTTGCCCTACTTCTCGTCCTGCCGTTGTCAGCTGCCAAAGCCGGCCAGAAGGATATTGTTGACACCGCAGTCGGAGCCGGATCCTTCGGCACACTGGTTGCCGCCGTTCAAGCTGCCGGTCTCGTCGACACACTGAAGGGCGAAGGCCCATTTACTGTCTTCGCTCCGACCGATGAAGCTTTTGCCAAACTGCCTGAAGGCACAGTTGAGAACCTGCTCAAGCCGGAAAACAAAGATCAGCTCGTTGCAATCCTCACCTACCACGTTGTCCCGGGCAAAGTGATGTCATCGGATATCGCCGGCAAGAAAGCAGAAGTTGCTTCCGTGGAAGGCAGCAAGATCTCCGTTGACGCAACCGACGGCGTGAAAGTCGACAACGCCAGCGTCGTGACTGCAGACATTGAAACGTCAAATGGCGTCATCCATGTCATCGACACGGTTATCATCCCGAAGTCGTAATCCACTCGAAAGATCCAAGTGAAAAGAGGCGCGGTCTTGTCTGAAGACCGCGCTTTTTTGATCTGCAGCGGTGCAAGGTGTTTGTCTCACTTTACCGGAGGCGCAATTCCACTCATAAACCGGAGTGCGTCAATTTATTCCGATTTCAGTCTTTGATTGTCTGGACACGCACCCTAGAATAATTCTAAAGTGCGATCAGATTCAACTACAGGAGGCATCCCATGAAGGGAAATGAGAAGGTCATCGAGCGTTTGAATGAGGCTCTCTTTCTGGAGCTCGGCGCGATCAATCAATATTGGCTGCATTACCGCCTCCTCGCCGATTGGGGATTTGCGAGACTGGCCAAAAAAGAGCGTGAAGAAAGCATTGAGGAAATGCAGCACGCCGACAAAATCACGGATCGCATTATTTTCCTCGAGGGCCATCCGAACATGCAGAAGGTCGCACCTCTGCGGATCGGACAGAATATCAAGGAAGTCCTGGAATCCGATCTGGCGGGTGAATACGACGCTCGCACTTCCTATTCCAAGTCCCGCGACATTTGCCGCGACGAAGGCGACTATGTCTCCATGCAGCTGTTTGAAGAACTTCTTGCAGACGAAGAGGGTCACATCGACTTCCTGGAAACACAGTTGGACCTTTTGGAAAAAATCGGTATCGAGCGCTATGGCATGTTGAATGCCGTTCCTGCGGACGAAGCCGAATAAACAAAATTTTGGCCACGCGTTGATGACGCGTGGCCTTTTTGTCCTTTAGTTAGGCGTTTTCGACCAACCAGTCAGATTACATACCGAGCTGGTCCTTCGAACCTCCAACATCCTACTGGAAAGCTGTTTCGGCAAAACTTCTAAGTTTGCGGGAATGCAGCCGTTCGGCCGTCATGTCGCGCATCTTTTCCATTGCCCTGATGCCGATTTCCAGATGCTGGGCAACCTGCCGCTTGTAAAAATCGGTCGCCATGCCCGGTAATTTCAATTCTCCATGCAA
This sequence comes from Labrenzia sp. THAF82, assembly GCF_009363435.1. Classification (GTDB taxonomy): domain Bacteria; phylum Pseudomonadota; class Alphaproteobacteria; order Rhizobiales; family Stappiaceae; genus Roseibium; species Roseibium porphyridii. The sequence continues at coordinate 5,205,180 of NZ_CP045354.1, forward strand.
CGGTTTGTCAGAGATACACAGAAGCGTTCCATAAGGAACCCTGAAACGAAATCCATTGGCCGCAATTGTCGCCGATTCCATATCAAGCGCGATCGCCCTGGACTGCGAGAACCTTTTGACAAGTTCAGGCTGATCCCAAAGTTCCCAATTCCTGTTGTCCAGTGACACAACAGTGCCGGTTCGCATGACACGTTTTAGGTCATAGCCATCAATGCCAGTGATCTCGGCAACCGCATCCTCAAGTGCGACCTGCACTTCCGCCAGAGGCGGGATCGGCACCCAAACCGGCAGATCCTGATTGAGAACGTTGTCGTCACGCACATAACCGTGGGCAAGCACATAATCGCCAAGTGTCTGGCTGTTTCTGAGACCGGCACAGTGGCCAAGCATCAGCCAGACATGCGGCCGCAGTACTGCCACATGATCCGTAATGGTTTTGGCATTCGACGGACCGACGCCAATATTGACCATAGTGATGCCGCTGCCATCGGCCCGCTTCAGATGGTAGGCCGGCATCTGAGGCAGCTTCGCAGGCTCGGTGCCGCTGCAGGGCTCGCAATCTCCTGCCTTGGTCACCAGGTTACCAGGTGAAACAAAAGCCTCGTATCCACTATCCGGATTTGCCAGAAGTTCCTGGGACATGCGACAAAATTCGTCGATGTAAAACTGATAGTTCGTGAAAAGAACATAGTTCTGAAAGTGTTCGGCAGCCGTTGCCGTATAGTGCTGAAGACGGTGCAGCGAATAGTCAACGCGCGGTGCCGTGAAAGACGCAAGCGGCATGATCCCGTCGCTTGGCTCATAAGTGCCATTGGCGATGGAATCGTCCATCACAGTCAAATCAGGCAAGTCGAATATATCCGCCAGCGGGCGTTCCAGATTGGCCGCTGCGGCGCCACCCTCCACATGCGTTCCATCGTAGAAGGCAAAATGCAGTGGGATCGGCATTTCACTGTCACCGACCTGAATTGGCACATCGTGGTTCTTCATCAGGAGCGAAAGCTGCGTGCGCAAATAATTTCGAAAAAGATCAGGCCGTGTGATGGTTGAGGCGTGTGTCCCCGGCCCGGAGACAAAACCGTAAGACAAGCGACTGTCCAGACGTATATGGCTGTCGGTCACGATCCGCACTTGCGGATAAAACGCTCTTACGCGTTCGGTGATTTCCTTGCCTTCCAGAAGGTTCTGAAACTGGGAACGCAAAAATGCAGTGTTGTCTTCAAATATTTCAATCAGCCGGTCGACCGCCTTGTCGGCGTCGGTAAAAACCTCGAGCGGATGTGAAGGCGCCAGCCGCACGCGCCGGACTTCGAGTTGAAAATTCGTGCTGATACTGTTGGACATAAACCGTCTCCTTATTGTTGTTATGGGCGACACAGTCCCGCCAACTCATGTCCGGGTCAATAGATCCGGCATCTGTTTTTGAATTTTTTTTCGCAGAGAGAAAAAATCTGCGCTTATAGTTCCAGGCAAATCAGATGCACTTTTCCCGACGATGTGAAGCCGGTATTGTCATCATGAATTTTTACGAGGAGTTTCCCATGCAACGGTCCATAGTTTCTTTTGCACTTGCAGCTGCCGCGGTGTTTGGTGTCAGCTACACTGCCCTTGCCGACAGCCTTCCCGACCTTGACGGCAAGGAAGTCGTCATTGCTTCGGAAAACACCTACCCGCCTCTTCAGTTCGTTGATCCCAAGTCTGGCGATGCAATCGGTTGGGAATATGACGCAATTGCCGAGATCGCCAAACGACTGAACGTGAAAGTCACGTTCCAAAACACCAGCTGGGATGCCATGATCCCCGCAATCAGTGCAGGTGAATATGACCTCGCCATGAACGGCATCACCATTCGTGAAGACCGTGCACAGCAAGTGGATTTTTCAGACCCTTACATGCGCTCCGAAATGTTCATGCTGGTCAGAGAAGATGAAGACCGCTTCACCGATCCCAAGAGTTTTGCTGCCAACAATGACCTTCTGGCCGGTGCGCAACCGGGCACAACACCGTTTTACGTGACTGTTTATGATGTCCTGGATGGAGACGAGGCCAACCCGCGTATCAAGCTCTTTGAAACATTCGGCGCGTCTGTTCAGGCACTCAAGACCGGTGATGTCGATCTCGTTCTGACAGACAGCACCGGGGGACAAGGCTATGTCGCTGCCAACCCGGACACGTTCAAGCTGATCGGCGATCCGATGGGCACGGAAGATTTCGGCTTCATCTTCCCGAAAGGTTCCGAACTCGTCGGCCCCTTCAACGCAGCAATTGCCAGCATGCGCAGCGATGGAACCATTGATGCGCTCAATACGAAGTGGTTCTTCGACTATAAAGTGGGGCAATAGCACCCCCTGCGTTCTCTAACCAAGTAGAGACGCCGCCGTTAGGCCGGTATCGGGGAAAGTATTCCGGTGCCGGCTGTTTTTTATCGACTGGCTTGTCAGTTTTTCCAGGCCGGTGGCACTTATCTCATATCCAACCAAAGACCGAGCCATGTTCCGCAAATCCAAGCAAACCGGCGCTTCACAGCAAGACTTCCCTTACTGGCTGGTCGCCGCCTGCGGCATAGCGGTATTCATGCTGATACAAATCGCAACAGACGATATCTACAGCCAGGTCATGGCGACGGTCTCTCGTGGGATTGGTCTGACGATCTTCGTCACGCTTGTCGGCTTCTTCCTGGCGTCTGTGCTTGGTCTTCTTCTGGCGCTGGCCTCATTGTCCGGTTCCCTGATTCTCAGGCAAGTGGCAAGATTTTATGTCGAGATCGTGCGCGGATTGCCGATCATCGTCTTGTTGCTTTACATCGCCTTTGTCGGGACCCCGCTGCTGATTGCGCTGATTAATGCGGTCCTGGAACCCCTCGGCCAGGAACCTCTGCGCACGCGCGACTTCCCGCTTTTGTGGCGCGCTATCCTGGCACTGACTATCGGTTATTCAGCTTTTATTGCCGAGGTTTTCCGAGCCGGCATTCAGGCAGTCGACAAGGGACAGATCGAGGCAGCTGAAGCGCTTGGCATGAACCGGTGGCTCAGGTTTCGATTGATCGTGTTCCCCCAGGCGCTAAAGACAATTCTCCCGCCACTCGGGAACGATTTTGTCGCCATGATCAAGGACAGTTCGCTGGTGTCTGTTCTTGGCGTTGCCGACATCACCCAACTCGGCAAGGTCTATGCCGCCGGTTCCTTCCGGTATTTCGAGACTTACAACATCGTTGCCCTCATCTACCTGATGATGACCATAACGCTTTCGCTGGCACTGCGCAGATTTGAGCGCACCCGCACTGTCGGAGAACGATAAATCCCGTTTGGCGAATTCGACATGTGGTTCTTGATTTGGTGTCGAGGCCCAACAACCTTTCACTCTGTCATACAGGCATATTTCGACTTTCAGCTGGTCGCGGCTTGAAACGGCACACCACGCTTTGCCAACGTGCAGTTCTGTGGAATCTTACGTCGACTTGAGCAATGCGCTGCACCTGGGGGATAAAAGGAATGCGTTCTTTTGAAGAAATTGAAACGCTGGCAGAGGAAAAAAAGGGCGGCCCGGACAATTTGAAGATGCTCCTGAGTGAGCACAATCAACCAAAATCCGAAGATGAACTTGAACAGATCGGCGATGACCGCTGGCTCTCCATGTTCACGAAATGTGTCTTTCAGGCAGGTTTCAGCTGGAAGGTCATCGACCAGAAATGGCCGGGTTTCGAAGAGGCGTTCGAAGGCTTCGATGTCGCCCGGCTCGCCTTCTTGCCTGACGAAGCCTATGAAGCCCTCATGAAAGATACGCGCATTGTGCGAAATGGCGCTAAAATCAAGTCGGTCCAGCACAACGCCATCTTCCTGAAGGATCTTGCTTCAGAACACGGGAGCGCGTCCCGATTTTTTGCGCAGTATCCGCCAAGCGATCAGGTCGGATTGATGGAGACGATCAAGAAGCGCGGCAGTCGCCTGGGAGGGAGTACAGGACAAATCGCCCTGCGCTTCATGGGCAAGGAAAGTTTCATCCTCACGGGCGATGTGGTTAATGCCCTTATCCGTGAAAGTGTCATTGAGAATGACCGCATGTCGAAAAAAAATCTAAATGCCGCGCAGGTTGCTTTTAACGAATGGAAAGCAACTTCCGGTCGCAGCATGAATGAAATCAGCAGAATTCTGGCCTTTTCGGTCGGATGATGTCATTAACTTCTCATTTAACTTTTACGATTGTAAACAAAGCATTGATTCAATAAGAATTTTTGTTTTGGTCGTTTAACCGCTGATTTACCAAACCCGGTAACCATGACACTCGAAATTGCGTGAGGTATTGCGTCGCAATGAGTGTACTGAGTACCGGGGTGTCCTCCGCGGCACCCCATCCAACAAATTCGACGGAAGCATCTGCTTCCTGGCTGAACACGATCTTGAAGGGCGACTGCGTAGCCGCCCTTGAGAAGCTGCCGTCCCGGTCTGTCGACCTGGTCTTTGCCGACCCACCCTACAATCTCCAGCTGGGTGGCGATCTGCACCGGCCGGATCAGTCCAAGGTGGACGCGTGTGACGATCATTGGGATCAGTTCGAGAGCTTTGAGGCTTATGATGCCTTCACCAGAGCATGGCTTCTGGCGGTTCGCCGGGTGATGAAACCTGACGGTTCACTTTATGTGATCGGGTCTTATCACAACATCTTCCGTGTCGGCGCGATCCTGCAGGATCTCGGCTTCTGGATCATGAATGACATTGTCTGGCTGAAGTCCAACCCGATGCCGAACTTTCGCGGCAAGCGGTTCACCAATGCCCACGAGACGATGATCTGGGCTGTCAAATCCAAGGATGCGAAGCCGACATTCAACTATGATGCGTTGAAAGTCTTCAACGAAGACCTTCAGATGCGTTCGGATTGGCATTTGCCGCTTTGCACAGGCGCAGAGCGCTTGAAAGGTGCCGACGGCCAGAAAGTGCATCCGACCCAAAAGCCGGAGGCGCTGCTCTACCGGGTTCTGACCGCTTCTTCAAAACCGGACGATGTCGTGCTCGATCCGTTTTTCGGAACCGGCACCACCGGCGCTGTCGCCAAGAAACTTGGCCGCAACTTTGTTGGTGTTGAACGCGAGCAGGACTATATCGATGCCGCGATGGAGCGCATTGACGCCATTGAAACGGGTGATGCGAGCGCTTTGGAAATGCAAAAGGGCAAACGTGCCCAGAAGCGCATTCCTTTCGGCACATTGCTCGAAAACGGTCTCCTGCAACCGGGCACTGAACTGACCTGTTCCAAAGGCAAACATCTTGCAGTCGTTCGGGCAGATGGTTCGCTCAAGTCCGGAGATCACACTGGTTCCATCCACAAAGTGGGTGCTCTGGTTCAAGGCCAGGAAGCCTGCAATGGCTGGACGTTCTGGCACACAATAGAAGGCAGCAGAAAAGCTCCGATTGACGACCTCCGCAAGGAAATCAGATCAAGACTGCAGGCCTGACGAATATAAAAAGCAGAAGAGACTTCGCGTTCCCCGCGGGATCCCACTTTCCCCGCCCTCCAGAAACGAGGGCGGGTTTTTCTTTTGGTTCCCTACTTTTGAACGTGTTGCAGACTATCGCCTGTGTCAGGCACTTTCGATTTGGGACAATCAGATCCACGACTGTCGATTTAGGTGCGCAAACTGTGCAAATGTGCGCGGTTGAGTGCCGGTCAGTTTTTTCACGTCATCAGTCACTCTGTTCTCGCTGCCTTGTGAGATACTGACGTCCATTCCCGCCAGTATCTCGGCGTAATTGCGCGGCATTCCCAGACTGGTGAAGCGATTGATCATCTGCATTTCACTTTGCTCGACATAGCGAACCTCACGTCCGGTCTCAGCTGAGAGTATCCTGGCCACGTCTTCGTATGAAAGTGCTTCAGGGCCCGTTAGCACCACGTCATTGTTCACCGCGGATTTCCCAGTCAGTGCAGCAAGTGCTGCTTCTGCGATATCGTCCACATCAATGAAAGGTACGCGTCCATCAGCCGTCGCAGAATAAATCTCATTGTTCTCGCGGATCGTTTTCAAGTGCTGCTGTTCTGAAAAGTTCTGCATGAACCACGTGGGTCTAAGGACACACCATTCCGGCGCTGCCTTCTGCAGATAGTCGTGCACCTGCCCCATCATTGGCCCACCTAACGGAAGCGACGATGCACTTAACAGAACAAATCGGCTCACACCGAGCGCAAGCGCCTGGTCAATGAACGGCTTCATGAGCTCAAGATGATCAGCGCGATCGGTCGGTGCGAGTAGATATACGCCTGTGACCCCATCCAAGGCGGCAGCAAAGCCGTCATGGTTTTCCCAGTCATGCAACACGTGGTTGGCTACTGCGGGGTTTCGCGTTCCCACACGAACCGTGAAGCCACTTTCCTGCAGGCGATTGACGATCCGTCGGCCGGTTTTCCCCGTGCCGCCCGTCACAAGATACTCAGCGCTCATCTTGCATCTCGTTCTGCAAGATCTGACGAAGCGACTCCGTGCTTCCGGCCGCAGCCAAAACCACAAGTGGGTTCCAATAGTCCTTGTATGTGCTGATCAATCCGTCTCTCAGTTCGATCACCGAAATATAGTCCTGATCGTATCTTGAGGCGGTCACCTTGCTTTCTCCAGTGCAACTGAACTCAACAACAAATCGAGAATGATCCGCATTGGCGGTCACCTGATGCAAAGCCAAAGTGTGCAAAGAAACCAGCTTGCCAACCCGTGGCAGATAACGCGCAAGTGCCGCCTTGCCATCCAGTCTTCGAATTGCACCCTCTGGCGCATAGGGGAATTCAAAAACGATCTCGTCACAGACCATATCGAGAAGCGTTTCTGAACCCGGTTTGAGCGCATCACCGAGAGCCTTGCGCAACAAGGCTGCGAAATCTGTCAATTGAGGTTGTTGCGTCGTCATCTGACTTTACCTTTCAACGTCGGAACGCTACCGTCTCATCCTATTTAGGAGAGTTTCGATGGAACGCAACCGTATCGACGAAAAAAAATCACGAAAACCTGCCGGTGCAGCGTTGAAAAGGCCCGAGCTGACTCAGGCTCTCTACAGAGCGTTGTTCGAAGAATGGGCGGAACGAGGATATGCGGCCATCAGCCTGGAAAGGGTCGCGTCGCGTGCGCAGGCCGGCAAAGCGGCTATCTATCGACGTTGGCCTTCAAAGCTCTTGTTTTGTAGCGATGCAATCAAGGAGACCGCAATTCCCTTGGTGGAAACCCCGGATTGCGGATCACTGCAGGAAGATGTCCAGGCTTTTCTGCTTAATCTCAGACGCGTCTTGAGACATCCGCTTGTAAGGAGAATCCTTCCTGACCTTGAAGCAGAGCGCGCTCGTGGAGGCGAGATAACGTCCGTACTTGATCATCTTGCAGCAGAACGGCGCGCACGATTTCAAGACCTGATCAACCGGGCCGTTTCGCGGGGCGAGCTTGGTCAAACCGTCGATCGGGACCTGATCTTGGATACCCTACCAGCACCTCTTTATTGGAGAATGATCGTCAGGGGGCAAAACGCAAGCAGAACAGTGCTGCACACCCAGGCGAATATGCTGGCTGCCGCCTTGCGGGAGGCTTAGGGTAGATCATTCTCCAGAATATCCGCCAAAGCCAATGGCTCTGTCACCATCGCATCGTGGCCGGATGCAATCCGGGTCACAGGCCATCCAAAGCCTTGCGCCCGTTCCAGGGCCACTTTCGCCGGTCGATACGGCGGATCCGTGCATTCGATATATGCGGCCGGAATGCCGTTGCCGATCGGATTGTTCAGGTTCAGCGCGGTTGTGAAGGTTCGAAACGGATGCGGGGTCAGCCTTGGCTGGAGAAAGGCCACATCTTGCGGGCGTGTCACGCCAAAACTCTCGGGAGGAGCTGGAGGCAGGCTCAAACCTCCACTGGTTTGATTGGCCAAATCCGTGCGGTCACGCGCCATATCCTCAGGCAACAGGTCCATCCAGGTTTCACCTGAATTCAGCATGATCGCGTCAAGATAGACAAGTTTTGCGATCCTGTCCGGAAGAAGATCGGCAACGCCGGTAATTGGAATTCCTCCGAAACTGTGACCGACCAGAACAACGTCTCTCAAATCCTCGAACTGAAGATGCGCGACAATGTCCTCAACGAAAGTCCGGATGGTTATGTCCTTGGACAAAAGATGTGCTCTTTCACCCAGACCTGTTTGGGTCGGTGCGCTGACGCTGTGGCCACGCTTACGCAGAATGTCTGCAACGCGAGACCAGCACCAACCGCCATGCCAGACGCCGTGCACAAAAACATATGTTTTGGAAGTCATAAGGCTATCCCGGGTCTATTCAGCCGCGTCTTGCTCAAACTGATACCCCTGCAACTGTTTGAGTTTGTGCCCCACCTGCACAATCGCTTCAAGAGCTGGAATGAGCTCCAGACCGAGGTCGGTCAGCTCATATTCGACGGACGGCGGTGACGTCGGGCGCACGTGGCGGAGCAAAACACCCCGGCTTTCCAGTTCAGACAAGCGTGCAGATAAGACCTTGGAAGAGACTGGGGGAATATCACTTTTCAACTCGTTGAAGCGTCTCGGTCCCGCACGCAGGCTCCAGATCACGTTCGGCGCCCATGCCCCGGCAATCACTTGCATACACTCAGTCAACATGCAGGGTTCTGGCGGCTTCGGGCTCTGGTTCTTGCGCATTTTCAACGGCATGACATCTCTTTCACTTGCCCTGGTTTCCAAGTCACGTCGGCGAAATCAGGTTTCCCGGCGGTAACTCGAAAATTCAAGTTACCAATAGAAACCTACTTGTCAATAGATATCAGATCTCACACTTTCAGGACCTCCAAACCGCAATATGGGAACCTGAAACATGAAACTCTTTTATAAACCCGGCGCTTGTTCCATGGCCGCACACCTGCTCTTGAATGAAGCCAATGCAAACTACAGTCTTGAAAAGGTCGACACAGAAGCCGGTCTTACGGAAAGCGGCGCTTCCTTTTCCGAGACCAACCCTCGGGGCTATGTGCCTGCCCTGGAATTTGAAAACGGCTATGTGCTGACCGAGAATGTTTCTGTTCTTCATTGGATCGGAGAAAATTTTCCGGAACTCTCATCAGACAGTGCCGGAAATCCTCTGGACCGTTTTCGGCAGCTGGAACTCTTGAGCTTCCTGTCCTCGGAACTGCACAAGGCCTTCAGTCCCTACTTTTCCGGCAAGGACTTTTCAGAAGCGCAGACCCGGGAAAATCTCGACAAGTTGAACGCCAAACTATCAGATTTTGACAATCTGCTCGACGGTGGTGGTCGCTATCTGTTGGGCGACGCCTTCTCGGTTGTCGACGCCTATGCCTTCGTCATCCTGAATTGGAGCAACTTCATCGGTGTCTCTCTGAGCGAATGGCCGGCAATCGTTGACTATATTGCTCGGATTAAAGCGCGGCCAGCTGCACAAAGGACGCTCGAGGAAGAGGGCCTTGCAGCATGAGCGACCCAACCAGCACCATCAAATCGGTTCTTTCCGAGTATTTCGATGCGCTTTACTTTTGCGACACCGCGTTGCTGCAAAAGGTATTTCATCCAAGGGCCATATACGCGACAGCGGATGAAACACCCCTGCTCTATAGAACCATGGAAGACTACGTCCCTGTGGTCGCCCGGCGACAGTCGCCTGCGTCGCGTGGCGAAAGGCGCAATGATGTCGTGGACGAGATCCAGCTGGCAGGAGACAACACAGCGTTCGCGCGTGTTCGCTGTTCTATTGGCGACAAGGATTTCGTGGATCTACTGACCCTTGTCCGGGATCAAGGCACTTGGAAGATCATGGCAAAAATTTTCCAGATCAAAGCCCGTGAAAAAGGAGCCAGGTGATCGATGCCCTATGTCAATATTCAAGTCACCCGCGAAGGGGTTTCACCTGATCAGAAGGCAAAGCTCATCAAGGGTGCAACGGATCTGCTGGTCAACGTCCTGGGCAAAAGTCCCTCGACAACCTTCGTGGTGATTGAGGAAGTCGAAATGGAAAACTGGGGCATTGGCGGGTTGCCAGTGAAAGAGTACCGCGCGAGGCGGACATAACGATAGATCAATGAAGCCGGGCCTGTTCCGGCTTCATTGCCATTTGCGAACAGTCTGAGACACCTTCATCAAAACAGGTCTGGCATAGTTCATCCCAAGGCTGTAGCACTTCAGCATCTCAACCAATGTGCCAATTTGCCGTCAAGACCTTCCCATGACTCGCACGCTCTACCAGACAATTCTTGGTGCCGACTTCGATCAGGTACCACCCGAAATCCGAAGGATGCACAGCTTTGCCCGTGTGGCGACCGGTTCTGCCGATGTGACACGCGGCCGCTCAGCGGTTGCCGGACTGATCTGCTATCTCGCCAGGCTCCCGGAGGCGCGGAAGGGCGTCGCCGTTGAAACACACTTTGCCCCCATTGAAGGAGGTGAAAGGTGGACGCGCGTCTTTGGCAAACAACCGTTTCAAACAGATATGATGGTCGGCAAGCGGGACAACTTTCCCTGCATGGAAGAACGCCTTGGCCCGTTCTTGTTCAAGATGCGCGTCATCGCAACACCGGACGGTATCGACCTGACACCGGAAAAAGTCTATCTCGGACCGCTTTCCATTCCCCTGTGGCTTTCCCCCAAGGCGATTGGCCGTGAGCGGGTCAAAAACGGTAAGTACTCGTTTTTCGTCGAGGTGACCTTCCCAATTGTCGGGAAGGTCTTTGGGTATGCGGGCTGGCTTGAGCCCTCCGTGCTTCTGGACGAAACCGAGAAAACCTGAAGGGTTCAGTCAAACTCCACCAGAGCCTTGCGCCGTTTGCCGACCGAAAGGGACAAACGCTCATTTGCACCCAGGTCGCCCGTTCCGATACGGCGGCGCGCATCATCGACAATGTGATTGTTGAGACGCACCGCCCCTCCTTCGACCAACCGCCTGGCCTCACCGTTCGATCCGGCAAATCCCAGGGCGACGACCAGTTCCAAAAGGCCGAGTCCCTCAGCCAATCGGGCGAGCGGCAACTTGTGGGTTGGCTCCAAAATATCGCCCTCGCCCGCGAAAAGCGCATCCCCCTGCCGCAGAGCACCCAGCGCTTCTTCCGGGCCGTGCACAATTGTCGTTACCTGAGTGGCAAGTATCTTCTTTGCTTCGTTCAGCTCAGCGCCCTGCAACTCTGACAGACGCTCGACTTCCTTGATCGGCAATTCGGTGAAAAGACGCAGGAATTTTCCAACATCGGCATCAGCCGTGTTGCGCCAGAATTGCCAGAACCCGAAGGGCGACAGGTGCTCAGGGTGGAGCCAAACCGCACCGGCTGCAGTCTTGCCCATCTTGGACCCGCCTGCCGTTGTCAGAAGCGGTACGGTCAGTCCATGAAGCTTGCGGCCATCGCGACGCCCCAGCTCGACGCCATTGACAATGTTGCCCCACTGGTCGGACCCTCCAACCTGTAGACGGCAATCGTGACGTTTGGATAACTCAAGAAAATCAACGGCCTGCAGCATCATGTAGCAGAACTCCAGAACCGTCAGCGGCATTTGTGCTTCAAGCCGGGATTTGACGCTGTCGAACGTCATCATCCGATTGACCGTGAACTGAGAGCCATAGTCGCGGAGGAAATCCAGGAAGCGAAATTCGTTCAGCCACTCCGCATTGTCGACCAACAGAGCCCCATCTGCACCTTCCATGTCGACCAGCCTTTCGACCGAACGACGGATGGAGGCGATGTTCGCCGCGATCTGGCGTTCTTCGAGCATCGGCCTTGCGTCCTTGCGGAAGCTCGGATCTCCAACCTGGCTTGTGCCTCCGCCAAGAACGATGATCGGGCGATGTCCGAGTTTCTGCAGCCAACGCATTGTCATGAGCGGCATCAAATGCCCGACATGGAGGCTGGCCGCGGTCGCATCGAAACCGGCGTACGCAGTAATCGGCCCCTGCGACAGGGTGTTGTCGAGGGCTTCGATGTCCGTGCACTGATGCACGAGCCCACGCTCAAGAAGCACTGCGAGCGCTTCCGATTTGAGTTTTGAAGCAGGTTTCCCGGCTTCGATCATATGTTTGGTCATAGTTCGCTTCCTGGTTCCCCCGCCAGGAAGCTTGGGTCCTAGAAACCAAAAAGCCGCCTGACGCGGCGGCTTTTGAGGTGTCTATGTTGTGAGCAAGATCCTACGCAGCCGCCGGTATGTCGGTGACGTAATAAAAATACACAAAGGATGCGCTGGTCTTGATCATGAGAGCTTGATGCAAGATGACAAAGGATGAGTCAAGTGGCTTATCCGCTAACCGTCTCAGTCGGGTAAAAGTTTTGCGAGGATCTTGAAGAGCGTTTCGATGTCCCTTTCGGTCAACCTGTCGGCGAAATCCTCTTGGATCGCGGTTTGGTAGGTCGGCCACATTTCATCAAGCAGGTTTCCACCTGCTGACGTCAGATAGACCAGAACGCCCCGCCCATCTTCCTGCGCTTTCCGCTTCTCCGCGTAACCGGCTGCAACGATCCTGTCGACAAGCCGTGAGGCGTTGTACTGGGCAAGCAAGGTGCGTTTTTCAATCTCGATCAGACGCAATCCCTGTCCCTTGGCCCGCCGCAGTTCAAGCAGCACATCGTACCAGGAAAGCGGCGGGTGACCCGATTTTTTCAATCTGTCTTCGACGCGTTCGAGGGCCGTGCTGCTTGTACGATGTAGCCGTGCCCATGCGTTTATCGCCACTTCGTTCGGCAACTCTTCTGATCTCTTGGTCATGGTCCGACAATGCAATTTAAATGCAGATGCATCAATCTTGAATTTTCATGCACTTGCATTTACTTATATGCAACTGCATGAAATTGGAGCATCACATGATCGAAGTTCAAACTCTCATCAGCCATACCCTCTGCCCCTACGTTCAGCGGGCGGCCATTGTTCTTTCGGAAAAATCCATTCCGTTCGATCGGATTTACATTGACCTGGCAAACAAACCTGACTGGTTTCAAAAGGCCTCACCGCTTGGAAAGGTGCCTCTGCTTAAGACCGAAGAGGGACACTATCTCTTTGAGTCCGCTCCAATCGTTGAATATCTGGACGAAACCCAACCGGGCAAACTTCACCCTGAAGGGCCGGTCGAACGCGCCAGGCATCGGGCCTATGTTGAGTTTGCCTCACAGATCCTGAACGGCATCGGTTCGCTCTACAACGCGAAACATGAACAGGATTTCGAAGCCGCTAAAGAGGCTCTACGGGCGAAATTCTGTCATCTGGAAGATCAAATCGACCTCAGGGGACCCTTTTTTGCGGGCGGGTCGTTTTCTCTGGTCGACGCGGCCTTCGCACCGGTTTTCAGATATTTTGACGTCCTTGATGACTTTGTGGATCTCAAAGTCCTGGACGGTCTGAAAAAGACGGGGAAGTGGCGACGACACTTGGCCGAACGCCCCTCAGTGATGGCCGCCGTTGCCGGAACATATCAGGAAGATCTCAAGGCATTTCTGCGCAGGCGGGACAGTTGGCTGTCCCGCCTCCTGAACTAGTTCGAAAGCACGGCACCGGCAACAGCATAACTCTAACTTTCAACCCGCCTTTCAGGCGATCGCAGCTCCAGCCTTGGTGAGGTCCTGCTTCAGGGATGTCCATTTGGCCGGCGTTGCGGTCAAAGTTGCCGGTTCGCGGATTTCAACGTCATAGCCTCGAGACAGTGCTCCCTTGGCCGTTAGCTGGACGCAATGACAAGCGTCGAGACCGACAAGTGTCAATCGGCCGATTTCACGCTTTGCAAGAAAGCTCTCGAAATCCGGGTTCGAAAAAGTGTCACCGATAGATTTTTCAAAAACAGGCGCATCGCGAATTTCAAGATTGCGATCGAATTTCAGCCCTTCCCGGCCAGGCGTTCCAATGCCGTTTGCGACCAGTTTCATCAGTTGGATGACGGGCCAGTCCCGAAACACGTTCCTGACAAACACCACTTCGTGACCGGACGAACGCGCGACAGAAATCATCCTGTTGATTTCATCAAGAGCGGCGTCGCGCACTTCTGGATCGAATGCAGTCTTGCCAGTGTTGCGGGTGAAATCTTCCTGCACGTCGATAACAACCAAAGCTTCGTTCGGCCGGACACGTTTATCGATCCTGGCCCCCTTGGTCGGTGTTCCCAGCTTGCGGACAAAATAGGCGAAATAGAAAAAGAGCCCCAGAAGACCGACGATCACAAATCCGACGATACTCAATACTAGGGACATGATGGACCTCCTTGATGTCGTTTCATTCAAGCGCTTTGGGCCGATCCGGATCGTCCTCGAACTCGGCAAAATGATCGAGCATGGCGCAAAGAACCCGTTGGGAGGACTGAAGATCCTCTGCGGAGAACAGCTCGCAGACCGCGTTGATCTCATCGTTCTCCCTTGTGCGGATATCACCAAAAACCGTTTCACCTGCCTCGGTCAGGGCAAAAAGCGGTGAGCGCTTGTGCGCCGGATTGGGTTTTCGCTCTACCAGATGCTGATCTTCCAGCGCGTACATCAGCAACTGGATCTGCTGGCGGGCAAGGAAGAGCGTTCTGGCAACTTCGGGGACCGAAAGCGGACCTGCCTCCTGAAGCACTTCCAATACGGCACGCATGCCGACTGTTACATCCGTGCCTTGAAGCTTTGCCTCCACGGCGCGCGCCAGGCGTCTGTGCACCGGACGGATCAAACGGATGATCTCATAAAGTTCGGTTGATTTATCCATGAAACTCTCTTTGACAATAATATTGTCATTTTGACAGACTAGTTGTCAATAGGGAAGTTCAGCCAAACAAAAACCCCGGCGAAAAGCCGGGGTTCTCAGTTATGGAAACCTGAAAATGCAGCTTATTCCGCAGCTTCCGGCGTCACTTGCGCAGGTTCCGGTTCGGTCCATTTCAGGACCGGCTTGCGGGCAGCACCGGTTTCGTCAAGACGGCGACGTGGAGCAAGATACGGCGCTCCTGAGAACCGCTCCGTCTCGCCGCGCTGAGCACTCATGACCAGGTCACGCATAGTCGCGACAAACAGATCGAGCGACGCCCGGCTTTCAGATTCCGTCGGTTCGATCAGCATTGCACCATGGACGACCAGCGGGAAATACATGGTCATCGGATGATAACCCTCGTCAATCATTGCCTTGGCAAAATCGAGCGTGGTCACTCCGCTGTCCTTCAGGAAACTGTCATCGAAGAGCACTTCATGCATGCAGGGGCGGACACCAAACGGAAGGCTCATCAGATCCTGAAGGCCGACACGGATATAGTTGGCATTCAGGACTGCATCCTCCGAAGCCTGTTTCAGGCCATCAGAACCATGACTCATCATGTAGGACAGCGCCCGGACATACATGCCCATCTGCCCATGAAACGCTGTCATGCGACCAAAAGGTTGCTCATCGTCTGACGTTGCCGCATTCGTCTCAACCAATTCAAGACCGGCATCGGACTTTCGAATGAAGGGAAGCGGTGCGTAGGGTGCCAGGCGATCCGACAGCACAACCGGACCGGACCCTGGACCACCACCGCCATGGGGCGTTGAAAAGGTCTTGTGCAGGTTGATATGCATGGCATCAACACCGAGGTCCCCCGGGCGTGCCTTGCCGACAATGGCGTTGAAGTTGGCGCCATCACAGTAGAAGAAGCCACCTGCGTCGTGGATCAGGTCGGCAATTTCCTTCACGTCCCGTTCGAACAATCCGCAGGTATTCGGATTGGTCAGCATGATCCCGGCAATGTTTTCTGCGTGCTCGGCAATGGTGTTTTTCAAGGTTGCCAGGTCAACGGTGCCATCCTCCTTGGCATCGATGGAAACAACCTTGAACCCAAGAAGGGCAGCGGTCGCCGGATTGGTGCCGTGGGCGCTTTCCGGCACGAGCACGATCTTGGGATCCCGCCCAGCAGCCGTATGTGCAGCCTTGATCGCCATCATGCCGCAGAGTTCACCATGTGCACCCGCCTTGGGGCTCATGGCCACTGCATGTGTCCCTGTCGAGACCATCAGCCAGTGGGCGAGCTCGTCGATCAGTTCCAGCGCACCCGGAACAGATGAAACGGGCTGCAGCGGATGGATGTCGGAGAAGCCCGGCAGCCTGGCCATCTTCTCGTTCAGCCGTGGATTGTGCTTCATCGTGCAAGAGCCGAGCGGATAAAGACCGCTGTCGATTGCGTAGTTGTTGCGCGACAGGCGAACATAATGACGCATGGCTTCCGGCTCGGCGAGGCCGGCCAGACCAATGTCCGCCTTGCGTTCAAACGCGCCGAGTTCAAACTCGATCCCGTCTTCCTCGTCAAGATCGACGCCGGTCGTTTCAAGTGACCCGAATTCGAAGAGCAGCGGCTCTTCCATATCGAGCGCGCGGTTTCCTGTGAAAGTCTTCGGCCGGAAGCTTTCTCCTGCCTCGCCTGGTGCGGTGGGGCGTCCTTGCGTATTCATGCTCATGCCAGCACCTCCTGCAGCGCGGCTGCGAAGGCAGCCCGGTCTTCATCCGTGTTGACTTCAGTCGAAGCAACGACCAGTAGATTGGCCAAGTCCTTGTTCTCAGGTTCGAGGCGCGACACCGGCAGACCTGCAAGGACGCCGCGTTCGGCGAGTTGCTCAACAACGTCTTCGGCAACTTTGGGCAAAGACAGAGTGAATTCGTTGAAATAGGCCGCATTCAGCACTTCGACACCGGGCACGGCGCTGAGCAATTTTCTGAGCCTTACCGCATTGCCGTGGTTAATCCTCGCCAGCTTCGTCAGTCCCGCCTGACCAAGCAACGCCATGTGAATGGTGAAGGCCAGACAGCAAAGTCCGGAGTTGGTGCAGATGTTGGATGTCGCCTTGTCACGACGAATGTGCTGCTCACGCGTTGAAAGCGTCAGCACAAAACCACGCTTGCCCTCAGCATCGACAGTTTCACCGCATAGACGGCCCGGCATCTGGCGAACATACTTCTGGCGTGTGGCAAAGAGGCCAACATAAGGCCCGCCGAAATTGAGACCGTTGCCAATCGATTGACCTTCGCCCACGACAATGTCCGCACCTTGCGTTCCAGGGGGTTCGATCAACCCAAGCGAAACCACTTCAGTGAAGACTGCAATCAGCAAGGCCTTGTGCTGATGGGCCTTTTCAGCAATCGGCTTCAGGTCGATCGGCTGGCCGTAGAATGAGGGTGACTGAACAACAACACAGGATGTCTCGTCATCAATCTGGGAGAGGATATCTTCAGTTCCCATAGGATCGGCTGGTAGACTGACAACCCTGTCACCCGACATGTTCGACAAGCCTTCGACGACTTCGCGATATTGTGGATGGAGGCCACCTGAAAGCACCGCCTTGTTGCGCTTCGTGACCCTGTGGGCCATCAGGACAGCTTCACCGGTGCCGGTTGAACCGTCATACATGGACGCGTTTGCAACATCCATCGCAGTCAGCCGGGCAACCTGTGTCTGAAACTCAAACAGATACTGCAAAGTGCCCTGGGTGATTTCCGGCTGGTAGGGCGTATAGGACGTCAGAAATTCAGACCGCTGAATCAGATGATCAACTGTCGCAGGAACATGGTGTTTGTAAGCCCCTGCCCCAACGAAAAACGGCACCGATCCAGCCGAGGTGTTTTTTTCAGCCATTGCAGAGAGCTTGCGCTCAACCTGCATTTCGCTTGCGCGTTTCGGAAGGTCCAGGAGGCCTTCCAGACGAACGTTTTCCGGTATATCGGCAAACAGGTCGTCAATCGAATTGACACCGATCCGTGCAAGCATGTCACCACGGTCGGTATTGCTTAATGGCAAATAGCGCATCAGGCAGCTCCCAAAGAGTTGTCAGACCCTGCAAACGGTGTCCGGATCCTGCTCCGGACCTGTCCGGCCAGCTGTTCAGCTAGCCGCTTCCACTCGTCGGCAGAGCGGTTCAATTTCTACGGTTCATGCAGCGTTTCAGGTCAGTTCCGTCATCGCTGCATTTTACCGGTCTAAAGGCGATCGACCCTTGCCTCACTCGTACAGCTTGTGCCAGCACGTTGAGCCCCATTGGCCGTCCGCCGCGTTGTCATGGTGCCGTCAGGCGAAGGGGTTCGGGCTCCACCACGATTTCACATTTCACGGAGTTGGCGATGAAACAGATGTCATGCGCCTTCTCGTGGAGATCCGTAAGCCAGGTCGGATCCGGGGCTTCCGCGGCAACCAAGTTGATTTCCGGCTTCAGAACCACTTTGGTAATCGCCATCTTGCCTCTGGCCACACGGCTCATTTCACCGCGCGCGTCGTCTCGGTAGCTCGCAACGTTGAAACCTGCCCTGCGGGCAAGGTCCAGAAACGACATCATGTGACAAGACGAAATGGCAGCCACCAGGGCTTCTTCCGGGTCAACGGCCCCTTCTATGGAATGCGGCAGGGGCACTATCGTGGGCGATGCACTTGCCGGGACTTCCAGTCCCCCGTCAAAACGCCAGATATGCCCACGAGAATAGGCATTGGCGGCGTAGTCACCGTCACATGCCCATTCAATCTTAGCTGAATAGTGGTGCCCCGCCATGAATTACAGTGTCTCCACGAATGCCTTGTAGGCTGCCTCGTCCATAAGTTCGCTCAGCTGGTCCGCATTGCCGACCTTCATCTTCAAAAACCACGCAGCGCCTTCGGGATCCTCGTTGACCTTGGCAGGTTCGTCTGCAAGCGCGTCGTTCGCTTCAACAATTTCACCATCGATCGGTGCGTATACCTCACTTGCGGCCTTTACAGATTCAACCACGGCGGCCTCGTCGCCTTGAGACAACGTCTTGCCTGCTTCCGGCAGTTCGACAAAGACAACGTCACCAAGCTGTTCCTGGGCATAGGACGTGATGCCAACGGTGGCGACATCGCCATCCACGGCAATCCATTCGTGATCTTTGGAGTAGTAAGTGGTCATAATTCTCGTCCGTTCTCTGGAGCTTTTTTAGGATTTTGGTTTGCGGTAATAGCGGTTGGGCACAAATGGCATGTCAGCAACAGTGGCAGGCAAGCGACGCCCCCGCACGATGAGTTCAAGCTGCGTTCCCGTTTCAGCCTGCGCGCGCGGTACAAAGCCCATGGCAATCGGAGCGCCGACGGTCGGCGCGAAACCACCCGAAGTCACGGTTCCGATCACATCTGCTCCGGGCAGTGCTATTTCAGCACCTTCTCGGGCCGGAGCTTTTCCATCGAGCCGCAATCCGACACGAACCCGGTCAGACCCGTCACGGAGTTCGGCCTGGATGCGCGCCGCTCCTGGAAATCCACCTTCCTCGCGGCGGCGTTTCTGCATGCAGAACGTGATATTGCCTTCCACCGGAGAGGTTGTTTCATCAATATCGTGGCCATAAAGGCAAAGGCCTGCCTCAAGACGCAAACTGTCACGTGCACCAAGCCCGATGGGCTCGACCCTGTCATCTGCCAGAAGTGCGCGGGCAATTGCTTCGGCTGCACCCGCGGGAACGGACATTTCGACGCCGTCCTCGCCGGTATACCCGGCACGGGCGATGTGACAGTCGATACCGTCAAATTCCATGGAGGATGCGCTCATGAAAGCAAGCTCTGCCGCTTTGGGCGCGTGTGCAGCGACTGCAGCAACGGCTTCCGGCCCCTGCACGGCGATCAATGCGCGGTCCTCGACCACTTCAAGCCTGATATTTTCCGGAAGTCTGGCACGAAAATGGGCGTAGTCGACATCCTTGCGCGCGGCGTTGACAACCAGCATGAGCCGACCGTCATCGTCAGCCGATATTGAGCGGGTAACCATCAGGTCGTCGATAATTCCGCCGTTGTCGTTCAACAGAACGGTGTACCGCTGACGACCGAGCCCAAGTTCGACAAAGTTCGACGGGGTTAATGCTTCCAGCGCGCGCGCGGTGGTTTCATGATCGGGTCCAATCAGAAACGCCTGACCCATATGGGACACATCGAACAAGCCGGCCCTAGAACGGGTTTGCTGATGTTCGGCCATAATGCCGGCCTTGAATTGCACAGGCATGGAATAACCCGCAAAGGGTACCATACGCGCACCAAGTTCCACATGAAGGTCGTGAAGAGGCGTTTGTTTCAGATCGGTATCTGCAACGGGTTCCGCCATAACGGTCCTCGAGTTCGGGGTTGCGCAGTCTCAAACCGCCCGTCACAGGCATTGGTTTGTCTGCACCCCCTCTGTCCGAGTACCTGAGAGATTTCCCGCTGACCGCCTGAGGCGGCGGAGCGGTTACTCCTTCGGTGAGCAGTCCGCTTGAACGGATCACTGCTTTCCAGAGCGTTTTAGCCTAGGCGGTCCTTTTGCCTGAGAGTTTCCGGGGCGGTTGCTCCTTCGGCGCCGGCATCTTTTCATCCGGCCTCTCCCGCATAAGCTTTAGCGTGCTACCACGCCAACCAGGGGACGACCCTGATTAGGGCGCGATTGTGCGAGCCGGACAAAGTCTTGTCAATATGCGACGTGTCGCAACTGTTGTTTGCCCGTGCAAAATCTATTTTTTTTATCCTACGAAAGAGGTCCTCTAGCGGCGGCGGCCTTCATCAAAGCCGAAGACAACCTTGACGCTCGCACCGGCCGGTATCGTGAATTTGTTTTCAATCAGGGTCCAGGTTTCGGCAGGTGCTCCAGCTGCGATCGAAACCGGGATCTTGAGGATTTCGGAGCTCAGCGGTTTCTCGTCCTCTCCGCCGGGGACAACAGCGACCCGCAGTGGAAGCACAATATCTCCGCCTTGCCATGCGGGTCCTGGCGTCACATCGCCTGAGAAGCCGAGCTTCATGCGACGCCCGCCATCTGCTTCACTTGTGCAGGTCACAGCCCAGTCTTCGACAGTTGCCTGATACCGCAAACCCGAACGCTCGTCCTGCTTGCCACGCACATAGTTCATGATCAGATACGTATTGGGTTTCAGCTGCATCGGCGGGCATGGCACAGGCGGAGCAAACGTTTCCGGCGACACTTCAATCGGCTCACGGCCACCTGAAATCACTTTTCCAGCAACGCTGTCCGCTCCACCGCACCCACTCAAAACCACGGCACACAGGCCCGCCCCGAAGGCAAGCTTAATCTTGGTGGCGGACACGGCTCGAAACGTTCTGATCATCATTTTCCCATTCGAATGCAACGCGACTTGGCGGGGCTTATTAGCAGGTCCCGCAATGCTTGGCGAGACTTGATGGCGACAATGCATGAAGCAGGAGATTATGGCCGAAATTATGCGCACTTGAGCGCACCTCCCTTGACAGGGAGGGAGGCGAAGCCCTTATTGCGGCCATATGGGTTTGTCGAAAGTGGACCATGACCGAGACCAAACAGGAAAAACAGCCTCTCAGCCTTCAGCTTTGTGCTCCGCGCGGCTTTTGCGCAGGCGTCGACCGGGCCATCCAGATCGTGGAACTGGCACTGACGAAATACGGTCGGCCGGTCTATGTTCGTCACGAAATTGTTCATAACAAATTCGTGGTGGACGGACTGAAGGCAAAGGGAGCAGTCTTCGTTGAAGAGCTGGAGGAAATTCCTGCAGAACACAGCGACAGACCGGTTATATTTTCAGCGCATGGTGTGCCCAAGTCCGTTCCTGAGGATGCCCAGGCGCGGAAAATGTTCTATCTCGACGCCACCTGCCCGCTGGTTTCGAAGGTGCACAAGGAAGCGGAAATCCATTTCCGCCGTGACCGCGAGGTTCTCCTGATCGGTCACGCAGGCCACCCTGAAGTGATCGGAACCATGGGTCAATTGCCAGAAGGCACGGTCACCCTGATCGAGACCGAAGATGACGCTCATGCCTATGTGCCCAAAAGCGACCGGCCTCTTGCTTACATCACCCAGACGACGCTTTCGGTCGATGACACTGCCGGCATCGTTGCGGTGCTGCAGCAGCGATTCCCCGATATCGTGGCTCCGCATAAGGAAGACATTTGCTACGCGACGACCAATCGGCAGGAAGCCGTCAAACATGTTGCGCCAAAAGTGGATGCAATGATTGTTGTCGGAGCGCCGAACTCTTCCAATTCGCAGCGGCTGCGTGAGGTCGCAGAGCGTTCAGGTTGCAAGATTTCCGTGCTAATCCAGCGTGCAAGCGACATTCAATGGCAGGATTTCGAAGGCGTTCGGACTTTGGGCCTGACGGCTGGTGCATCAGCCCCCGAAACTCTGGTAGAGGAAATCATCACTGCTTTCGCCGAACGGTTCGATGTAACCGTTGAAACCGTTCATACGGCGGAAGAGACGATTTCCTTCAATCTGCCAAGGGAATTGCGGGACATGATTGCCCCGGCCCAGGCAGCCACCGGGTAAGAGAATGGCCGTATACACCGAAGTCACCGATGAAGAGCTGAGCGACTTCATCGGCCAATATGATGTCGGGCGCTTGCTCTCCTTCAAGGGCATAGCGGAAGGCGTCGAAAACAGCAATTTCCTGGTTCATACGGATAAGGCGTCTTTTATTCTGACCCTCTACGAAAAGCGGGTTAATCCGGATGACCTCCCCTATTTCCTCAACCTATTGCAACACCTGGCAGCAAAGGGTTTGTCCTGCCCGACCCCAGTTGCCTCCAAGTCAGGCAAGCTGTTGGGCACACTGGCCGAGCGTCCGGCAGCGCTTGTTACCTTTCTGGAAGGCATGTGGGTCAAACGGCCCCGCGTTGAGCATTGTGGTGAACTCGGCAAATCCATGGCCGAGTTGCATATCGACGGTCGAGACTATGACGGCTTCAGAAAAAACGCTCTGGATGTGAGCGGCTGGCGCCCTTTGTTCGAGCAATGCGGAGACCGCAGCGACAGCGTTCTTCCGGGCCTGACAGCCGAACTATCCACTGAACTCGAACACCTTGAAAAAGTCTGGCCCTCGGATTTGCCAGGCGGTGTCATTCATGCTGACCTTTTTCCTGACAATGTCTTTTTTCTGGGCGATGAGCTCTCGGGTCTGATCGACTTTTATTTCGCCTGCAACGACGCTTTCGCCTACGACATTGCCATCTGTCTCAATGCCTGGTGCTTCGAGCAGGACCTCTCCTTCAATGTGACCAAAGCCAGGGCGCTTTTGAAAGGCTACTCAGGCGTTCGGCCACTGAACGAGGCAGAGTATGAGGCGTTACCAATCCTCTGCCGAGGCGCAGCCCTGCGCTTTTTGCTCACACGGCTCTATGACTGGTTGAGCGTCCCGCCGGGTGCATTGGTCACGCCGAAAGACCCGATGGAATACGTCAAGAAACTGCGTTTTCACCAAACGGTCAGTTCCACCGAGGCTTATGGACTGGAAAGATGAGCACCGAGAACCGCGTTACGATTTATACCGACGGTGCCTGCTCCGGGAACCCCGGACCAGGTGGCTGGGGAGCGATATTGCGTTTCGGCGGACACGAACGTGAGCTGCAGGGCGGCGAAGAGGAAACCACCAACAACCGCATGGAACTGATGGCGGCAATCGAAGCGCTCAACACGCTAAAACGCCCTTGCGCTGTGGACCTTTACACAGACAGCACCTACGTGCGCAGTGGCATTCGAGAATGGCTTGAAGGCTGGAAACGAAAGAACTGGCGAACCGCCGCGAACAAGCCAGTGAAGAATGCAGACCTTTGGCAAGCTCTCGACTCAGCAAGAGAACGGCACGACGTCACCTGGCACTGGGTGAAGGGTCATGCCGGCCACCCCGACAATGAGCGTGCCGATGAGCTGGCACGCGGGGGCATGGCCCCTTATAAGAGCGGCGACCAATAACAAGATCTGTTCGTGCAACAGAGGATTTCGAGTGAGCGATACCAAGGGGGCAGCACCGGCTGAACCACGCCGGCCCGAGCCGCGTTCAAACGGCAAGGTGCTGATAATGGCGAACCCGACATCTGGCGGGTATGACGCCCAGTTTCTCAAGGACGTTCGACAACGGTTGGAACGACAAGGGCGTTCGACGGAAATCCGCCTGACGCAGCGTGCCGGAGAGATTGGCGAAACATGTGCTGACCCTGCATTGGCGGTCCAGACACTCGTCGTTGCAGGCGGCGATGGTTCGATCAACGAAGCGCTTACCGGTTTCCAGGATCACCCTGCCCCGCCACAACTCGCCGTGATCCCCACCGGCACGGCAAATGTGCTGGCACTGGAGCTGTCATTGCCACGCACCGCTGCTGCTGTCGCCGAAATGATCCTTGGCCAAAAGACAAAGCCTCTGCACTACGGCATTGCCAATGGCAGGCCCTTTGCCCTTATGGCGTCGGCCGGGTTCGATGCAGAAGTTGTTCACGGCGTCCCGCTTTCTCTGAAGCGCCGTTTCGGCAAGCTTGCTTATGTGGTTACCGCCATCCGCATTGGACTGAGACGCAAAAGCGCACCCTTGGACGTTACGCTGGACGGCGAACATTTCAGTGGCAAGTTCGCTGTCGCATGCAATGCACACCGCTATGGTGGCCCGTTTGTGATCTCACCTGGTGGTGCCACCGATCCAGGTCTTTACATGCTGGTACTGGAAAGAGACGACCCATGGTCGTCCATACGCTATACGATGGCTCTACTAAGCGGGCGTCTGCACAAGGCGAAGGGGGCCACTGTGAGGCCGTTCAACGTTGCATCGATCAAGGCAGGCAGAACAGTTGCAGCGCAGGTGGACGGCGACCCTTTTGGGGCGACGCCCTTGGAAATCCAGGCGTCTGACAAGACGGTGCCAATCCTCGTGCCTTAATCCCGGCACGCATGACAATCGCTTCAATGGCGGACCATTTGTCAGGCGCTTTCAGCTTCTGCTGGCATTTTGCGCAGGATCTTCGTGGCCTCAGAGGCGGAGACCGCTTCCCCGAAGAAGAAGCCTTGCGCATATTCACAGCCAAGCTGATAAAGCTCCAGGGCGTCGTTTTCGCTCTCAGCCCCTTCCGCAACCACCTGCATACCCAGATCATGCCCCATGGCAACGATGGTCCTGAGTAGAACAGGCCGCGCTGACGACCCGTTGGGTTTGACGAAGGACTGGTCAATCTTGATCGTGTCGAACGGAAACCGTTGCAGGTAAGACAGCGAAGAATGGCCGGTGCCGAAATCATCAAGCGACAGTCCAGCCCCGAGACCCCGCAACCGTTCCAGAACCTTCGCGGAGTATTCGGGGTTCGACATGAGCAGGGACTCAGTCAGCTCAAGCTTGAGCGTCCCCGGTTCCAGGGACGTTCTGGACAACACCGCTTTCACATCGTTGATCAAGTCCTGCTTGAGCAGCTGACGCGAGGACAGGTTGACCGACGCAAACAGCGGGCGTTGCATCGGAAACTCTCGCTGCCAATGCGCAAGCTGTTGCGCGCCCTTGTCCAGCATATACATGCCGAGTTCGTTGATCAGACCGGACTGCTCGGCAACCGGAATGAATTCCGATGGAGAAATCTTGCCGCGCTTTGAATGGTTCCAGCGAGCAAGAACCTCAAATCCGGCGACGGCCTGATCTTCCAGACGAATGATCGGCTGAAAGAAAACACCAAGCGTCTCCTTCTTGATCGCCTCTCTGAGATCTGCTTCCAGATCAACGATGTTCTTGTCGAGTGGGCGCAGGATCGGACGGAAGACCTCCTGGCGGTCCCCACCAAGACGCTTTGCGTGATTGAGCGCAATCTCGGCATTGGTGAGCATGTCCTCAACACCCTGCTTGCCGCCCTCAAAAAACGAGATGCCGACCGAACAGGTCAGAAAGATCTCCCGGTCGCCGAAGGTGATCGGTGCACGGACCGCCTTGCGCAAAGCATCAGCCAGCGCGACAATTCTGTCTGGCTCCTGTTCCGACAAGAGCACCAGACCGTACTGGTCGCCTGACAGCCGACCCAATGTGTCCTGCTGGCCAATCAGACGGCCAAGACGCCGCGCGACTGTCAAAAGAATACTGTCACCGGCCGACAGTCCTATGCTGTCATTGACCTGTTTGAACCTGTCGAGGTTCAAAACCAGAATTGTCGGTTTGGACGTTTCCTCAGCCTTCGCACGGACAACGCTTGTACGAAGGCGGTCGACAAAGAGCTCTCGGTTGGGCAACCCGGTCAGGTTGTCATGGACCGCATCATGCAGCAGCCGCTCTTCCGCCGTGCGTTCTTCGGTAACATCCAAGAGCGTCCCGACGCAACGGATGACTTCGCCGTCAGAACCTATGATGGGCCGCGCACGCAGCCGGAACCAACGGAAATGACCATCTTCAGATCTCAGCCGGAACGTTTGCATCACACGACCACGGCGCTGATCGATCACAGCGTCGAGCGTCGCGCGGAACCGGTCGCGATCCTGCGGGTGCAGCACGTCCAGCCAATCGCGGGCCGGTCCTTCCAGCGTGCCGTGTTTGAGGCTCAGAAGGTCTTCAACTTCGTTGCCGGTAAAGATCCGGTCCCGGTCGATATCCCAATCCCAGATGATGTCGCCTGCCCCGGTCAGCGCCAAGGCTTTGCGTTCCACATCGGAGATCAGGCCCTGCGCGATGGCTCCGCCCGCGAAGGCGTGCTGCATCACTGTAAAGCCGATCAGAAGAACAATCAGAACCAGACCACCACCCAGTGCCGGTTGAACGATGTCGTTGCCAAGATATCCGGTCACGGACATGGCGGCGCCAATCAGCCAGGCAATCAACAGACACCAGGTGGGGATGAGCAGGATTGCTCTGTCGTAATGCTGAAAGGCCAGCACCGCGATTGTCACGAAACCCAGAACGCCAATCACACCCAATGAAAGCCGCGCAATACCGGCGGCGACCGACGGATCCCAGACGGCAACGCCCAAGAGCCCCAGAATGAGGATCAATGTCGTCAATGCGAGGTGAGAATAGTGAATGTTCCAACGATTGAGATTGAGATAGGCATAAAGGAAGATTATCAAGCTGGCCGCAAGCATCACTTCCGCACAGGCTCTGGCGAGCTGGCTGCCGCCACCTTCCAGGTTGAACACCATGCCCCAGAAGCCGAAATCGATACACAAATAGGCGAGCACCGACCAGGCAAGTGCTGCTGTTGCGGGGAACATGACCGTTCCCTTTACGACGAACAAGATCGTCAGGAAGAGCGCCAGCAAGCCTGAAATACCCAGAATAATGCCTCGGTAAAGCGTGTAGGCGTTGATGGTTTCCTTATAGACATCCGGTTCCCAGATGCGGATTTCAGGCAGATTGGGTGTTGTCAGTTCCGCGACAAAAGTCACGATAGAACCCGGGTCGAGCGTCACAAGGAAAACATCTGCCTCCAGACTTTTCTGACGCTGCGGGGCGATGCCCTGGCTTGGGGTAATCGTGGCGATACGCGAGGAGCCGAGGTCCGGCCAGAAGATGTCGGAACTGACAAGTTTGTAGTTCGGCGCGACAATCAAACGGTCGATTTGTTCGTCACTGGTGTTGGCCAGAGCAAAAACAGCCCAATTTGTGTTTGTGCCATCTAGCGAGGGAACCTCGATCCGGCGGACAATCCCGTCAGCACCGGGTGCCGTGGAGACCTGCAGCCGCGTCCCCGCTTCCCTGTGAAGCTCAACGGAATTGGTGATATCCAGCGCTTCGATGTCAATCGGCACGGGGATCGGTTCAAGAGCTTGAGCCGGCAAGGCGACAAGCATCACGAAGATCAACCACAGTGCTATGACAATGCGTTTCAGAACGCTGACGTGTGTGTCCGGTAACGTATGCGACATGGGGCGAAGAACTACCGGGTTGTTGCGCATCTCACAAGAATTCTTTCAAGATACCGTCAACACTCGGTGCCACCTTTTCCAGCCGCGATGCGTGATCTTCCGCCAAACAGGCAAACAAGAGATGATCTTGCCAGGTCCCGTTAATTAACAGATAGTTGCGCGCATAGCCTTCTCTGTGGAACCCTGCATTCTCGAGTAGTCGGATAGACGGCATGTTGGTCGGAAGACACGCCGCTTCAATTCGGTGAAGGTTCAAAACGCCGAAACAAAACGGCAAGATCATGGCGACCGCGGAAGACATATGACCTTTCCCCGCATGCCGTTCCCCCATCCAATAGCCGAGGGTCGCTGTCTGGCTCACACCACGGCGAATGTTGCTCAGCGTCAGGCCACCGAGGATCTGGTGTTGTTTGGCTCGAAACAGCAGAAATGAGAGGCTGCGGCCTTCTTTACGATCCTTCGCATAACGGCGCAGACGGCGGCGAAAACCTGACTTTGTCAGATCGTCGGAAGGCCATAAAGGTTCCCAGGGCTTCAGAAACCTCCTACTTTCGGCGCGCAGCTCCGACCATTCCTTATAGTCGGACATGATCGGAGGACGCAGAAAGTAACCGCCGGCTTCGATCAGCAGTTCGGCGTCAGGCGATGTTCCCGGCCGTAGCAGTGCCATGCTTACACGCCTCCAGCCAATTACATGGAAGCTGCCTGCAGAACCGGTCCCTGTTGTAGCCTGTCCGCAAGCTCTGCTGCGGTCATGATGCCATCAACTGGCCCAATTGCAGTCAGTGTCGGCGTCGCGCCGACAAAGGTTTCGTGCGCGACGCGCCGGATATCCGCAGCAGTCACCGCATCTATCTTGGCCGAGATTTCGTCCGGACCCAGGACGCGTCCATGAACGAGGATCTGCCGTGCGATCTGCCCGGCGCGTGCCGCAGGGCTTTCCAGCGCCATCATCAGGCCGGCGCGGATCTGCGCGCGTGACCTGGCCACTTCATCGTCCGTAATCGTCTGTGTGGCGGAAACCAGCTCATCTGCAATCATCGGCATCAGAGCGCCGAGGTCTTCGTGGCTGGTCGCAGCATGAAGCCCGAACAGACCGGTGTCGGAAAACGCCCAATGGAAGCTGTAGATTGCGTAACACAACCCGTGTTTTTCGCGGATCTCCTGGAACAGCCGCGAGGACATCCCACCACCAAGCACAGAAGCGAGGATCTGAATGGCGTAATAATCCTTGGACTTATAAGGCCTGCCTTCAAAGCCCATGAGCACCTGAGCTTCCATGAGATCCTTGGTGCGCAAGGTCTCGCCACCCCGATAGCGGGCTTCAGACTCCTGCGAAGCAGCTTCGCTGCTGAAACCGCCCAGTTTTTCCCGGGCCATCGCAACCAGTTCGTCATGATCAACGGCACCGGCTGCGGCCAGAACCATGTCGGGAGCCCGATACCGTTCCGCCAGATAGGTGTTCAACGCGTCCCGATTGAAGCCCTGCACCGTCTCCGGCGTGCCCAGAATGGGCCTGCCGATCGGCTGGTCGGGCCAGGCTGTCGACTGGAACAGATCAAATGCCTGATCTTCAGGGGAATCGGCGGCCGCACCGATTTCCTGCAGGATCACATGTTGTTCGCGCATCAGTTCTTGAGCGTCGAATGTGGAGTTCTGCAGAATGTCTGCCAGAATATCGACTGCCAGCGGCATGTCTTCAGCTAGAATGCGGGCGTAGTAGTTGGTGTGCTCAATACTGGTCGAGGCGTTCAGCTCTCCACCGACGGCCTCGATTTCCTCGGCAATACCTCTCGCCGTGCGCGATTTCGTGCCTTTGAAAGCCATGTGTTCAAGAAGGTGGGTGATACCGTTCTGGTTCACCAGTTCCGCTCGAGACCCCGTTCGGACCCAGATCCCAAGCGCCGCTGTTTTCAGGTAAGGCATCTGGTCGGTGACGACCGTCATCCCGTTTTCAAGAACAGTTGTTTGTACTTTCATATAGTCACACCCCAGCGGTGACGGCCCGGGCGTGATCTTCGATATATCGCTCCACCACGTCCTGATCTGCCGCCAATATTTGCTGGCGCTCCTCCGCGCTCATCATGTCTTTCAGATTTTCCGGCAATTCCGGGTGTATGCCAGCCGCTTTTTCGACTGCATCCGGGAATTTGGCCGGATGAGCCGTTCCCAGAACCACCATGGGAACAGAACCATCGTTCTGCTCCTTTGCAACATGCACACCGATAGCGGTGTGCGGGTCCAGAAGGTATCCCGCGTCTTCCCAGACCCGTGCAATCGTTGAAGACGTTTGTGCTTCATCACACCGCCCGGCGCCAAAGGAGCGTCGCATATCGGCAAGCGGACCGTCATCGATCGTGAAGCTGCCGGACTGCGCAAGCTGGTTCATCATGCGCTGAACGACTGCTCCGTCCTTGCCACACACTTCCGAAAGGAGGCGCTCGAAGTTGGAGGAAACCTGAATGTCCATCGATGGTGAAATCGTCGGCGTCACGCCGCGCTTTTCATAGCGTCCAGTCTCAAGAGTGCGCGCCAGAATGTCGTTGACATTGGTCGCAACGATCAATTTTTCGACCGGAAGTCCCATTTTCATCGCTGCATAGCCGGCAAAGATATCGCCGAAATTGCCCGTCGGCACTGTGAAAGAAACCTTCCGATGCGGAGATCCCAAAGCAGCTCCGGCGACGAAGTAATAGACGATCTGCGCAAGAATTCGTGCCCAGTTGATCGAGTTGACTCCGGACAACGCGACCCGATCACGGAACGAGAAATGATTGAACATGCCTTTGACGATTGCCTGGCAGTCGTCAAAGTTCCCGGTCAGTGCCAAAGCATGCACGTTGGCATCTTCAGGTGTCGTCATTTGCCGCCGCTGGACATTGGACACCCGACCGTCCGGAAACAGGATGAATATATCGGTTCTCTCTCGTCCCCGGAACGCATCTATGGCGGCACCACCGGTATCGCCCGAGGTCGCGCCCACGATCGTTGCGCGGAGACCGCGCTTGGCCAAGACATAATCCATCATGCGGCCAAGCAGCTGCATGGCGACGTCCTTGAACGCCAGCGTGGGCCCGTGAAAGAGTTCCAGAACAAAAGTGTTCGCGTCGGTCTGGACCAACGGCGTCACTGCGGGATGCCGGAAGCCTTGATAGGCTTCGCTGATCATGGACTTCAGATCGTCATCCGGGATGTCACCGCCGACAAAAGGCTGCATTACCTGGAAGGCAACGTCCTCATAGGGCTTCCCGGCGAAGGACGCTATGGTTTCGGCATCGAATTGCGGCCACGTTTCCGGCAAATACAAACCACCGTCGCGGGCAAGCCCCTGGAGCAGGACATCGGAAAATTCCAGAACTGGTGCTTCACCACGGGTGCTCGTGTATTTCACCGCGCAACTTTCCTTTCGATTTGATCTTGTTTCGGGGCGCCCTTAAGCCCCTTGCCCGATCTGCCAGACATGAAGACTACTTCAAAGCCAGCGGATTTGAAACAAACCATGCCAAACATGCGACTTACGCGCCATAACAATCAAGCGCAAGTCGCTTTTGGCTAAAATCTTGACTGTGGTGGGACAGGGATCAGGCGTGTCCGGCGTCGGAAAACAGCATTGCCGGATCAATGCCCAGACTGCCGAGAGCACGGTGCCATTTTCTATCGGATTCCCGATCAAAGAGGATGTCCGGATCGGCAGGTGCCGTAAGCCAGCCGTTGGATTGTATCTCGTTTTCAAGCTGGCCCGGTGACCAGCCGGCATACCCGAGAGCCAACATGGCTTGCTCCGGGCCGGTGCCCTGTGCAAGAGCTCTGAGAATCTCAAGTGTTGCTGTCAGGCAGATGCCGTTGTCGATTGTCAATGTCGACTGGTTCAGCATAAAGTCGTCGCTGTGAAGGACAAATCCGCGTTCAACTTCAACCGGGCCACCTTTGTGAACGTTCATGTCACGTACGCTGGCCGGCAGCCGGATGGCGCTGTCGTCATTGACGATATCCAGTTGTATCAAGAGTTCTTCCAGAGACAGGTGCCTGGCAACCTGGTTCACAACCAGTCCCATCGCCCCCTGATCTGAGTGGGAGCATACATAAATCACAGAGTGTTCGAACCGGCTGTCTGCCATGCTCGGCATCGCAATCAGAAACTGTCCTTCGAGGGTATCTGTTGCTTCGGTTACAGCCATTCGTACCTCATTTGCTGTTGACGCCCTCTGCCTACTAGAAGTGTAGCCCCTTTGGTTGTGTTTGTTAATGTCAGTTTCCAATTTCACAGGCTTCAAGGTTCACGGCAGCGTCACAAGGATATGACCCGGATTTAGGTATCTGGCCGATGACCTCTCCCGGAAAGTCGTGTAGCAAAAGAGCATGAAACGATTTGCGCTTTTCCTTTCGCTCGCCTTTCTGACGGCCCTTACTCCGGCGCGAGCCGCCATGACCGACTGGACTGAGGTCCAAGGTGGCGCCGTGCGGTTGATTGCCTCTGGCGCTCTGAAGGACGGCTCCTATCTAGCCGGTCTGGAATTTCTCATGGAACAGGGCTGGCATACTTATTGGCGCTACCCTGGCGAAGCCGGCATTCCGCCGCAAATCACGCTTTCGAACACCGCCAATTTGAAAGACATCGAGATTCTTTATCCGGTGCCTGAGCGCTACAATGACGGGTTTTCTGAATCGATCGTCTATCACGACGGCATCGTGTTGCCGATCAAAGTGACCCCTGAAGACCCTTCCGGTGAGGTTCGCTTCTCCATCGAGCTCTTCTTCGGCATCTGCAAGGACATCTGTGTTCCGGGTGACGCTGTTCTCAGCCTGGATTTCGGCCCGGACATGGAAGAAGACAAGCTCGCAGCAAAACTGATCGAGCGCGACCTGGACAATGTTCCGGCGTCTTCAGGCGACGATACGTTGAAGATCCAGAATGTGAGCCTGTCTGAAGACAAGAAAGCGCTGGTTATCGATGCCATCGTTGGCATTGAGGAACAGCCGGACCTCTTTGCTGCCGGTCCACACGGATCATTCATCGGGCTGCCCAAATTGTTCAACCACGATGCAGATACGGCGACCTGGCATCTGTCCACCAAGGGTCTGTCCACTCAGGGCGACGACAGGACACTCCGGCTGGTACTGAAATCCGGTGGCAGGGCGACGGAATTTTTGCAACCGATTGATCCCGCTTGGGTGGAATAAACAGCCGTCAAACCACAAGCGCTCATTTTTGGTGCCGTGTCCCTCGACTGGAACCGGATTCCGCCCTATCTCTGGCCCGGGCTGCATTTTTCTTCTGCAGCCATCGGACAAGGGATTTAGTTATGACACTTAAGGTTGGGGACCGCCTCCCGGAGGCAACGTTCAAGATCATGACCGAGGACGGTCCGGGCGAAACGACAACAAGCGCGCTGACGACTGGCAAGACGCTGGTGCTCTTTGGTGTGCCCGGGGCCTTCACGCCAACCTGCCACATGAACCACCTGCCTGGCTTTGTCGAACATTCAGAGACACTCAAGAACAAGGGCGTTGACGAGATCGCCGTTGTTTCCGTCAACGACGTCTTTGTGATGGATGCCTGGGAAAAGGGTTCGAACACCGGCGGCAAGATCACGTTTCTGGCTGACACCGGCGCTGAGTTTGTCGAAGCCGTTGGTCTCGGGCTCGGCCCAGCACCCATCTTCGGTCATCTGCGCTCACAACGCTTCGCACTAATCGCCAAAGACGGAGAAGTGACTTTTCTGGCCGTTGAAGACAGTCCTGGCGATGCTACTAAAACGGGTGCCGCCGCTATTTTGGAAGCGCTCGGCTAGAGCTTCGCGATATCCGACAAGTTAAGAGAGCCCGGAAGGGCTCTCTTTTATGCGCTGTCCCTGCGCTTTCGAGGCCATAAAACGCTGGCGGCCCAGGTCAAATAGACGCCCACCAATGTGGCCGCGAGACCGAACCAGGTGAGCGCATAACCGAGGTGATCGTTTTTAAACCTAACGATCGTTTCGCCAGCCTGAGGCATGCCGGCGGCAGGCGTAAACGCCGCATCCAAGTCAACGCTATAGGGCGCGAGGCCCGTGGCATCGACCCCCAGAAGCTCAGCCATCGATGCCGTATCACGCGCGAACCAGATGAGATCGTTCTCATCGGGCTCCGGAGTCGTCCAATTTGGCTTCTCGCTGAGACGCAACAACCCGGTCAGGGTGACTTCGCCTTCAGGCAGGTCAAGTGCTTCAGCTCGGAGATTGTCATCTAACCCCTGGGGCAGAAAGCCGCGATTGACAAAAACCGTCCAACCTTCATCCGATTTGAACGGCACATAGACCATCAGCCCGGGACCGCCTATAGCGCCAACCGGATCTGTCAGCGCCGTGTAGTAATAGGCAGAGCCTTTCTGGAAGGCGCCACTGACCTCAACACGACGATAATCGTCGTCTTCTGAGAGCGTCATCCATTCAGTTGGGCCAGGTGCCGAAACCGGTGGACTGGAAACACCTGCCTTTACTCTGTCGATCAAAGCTTCTTTCCAGGCCAGCCGGTTGAGCTGCCAGAAGCCGAGATTGAGCAGAATGGCCAGCGCAATCAACGTCGCAATGGTTGGAAAAATGAGTTTCCTCATAGGCCCCATCCTCGGGACAATCCTTTCAGTCAGGAGTGCTGATCGTCGTCAAGGCGACCTTCAGCGGCCTTGTGGCGAAACTGCAGGGCAATCATAAGACCTTTCAATGGACGAAGCACCAACCCGGCAAGTACGACAGTTAACGGCAGCCAAAGCAACAGATGCAGCCAGACTGGTGGCTGGAACGAGAGTTCGACAAAAAGCACCAATCCGACGACGACAAAACCGACCAACATGATGACAAACACTGCAGGTCCATCACCACTATCCGCGAAACCATAGTCCAGCCCGCAAGACATGCAGGATTTCTTCACGCTCAGGAAGCCATCAAAAAGATTGCCCTGGCCACACTGCGGACATTTACCCGAAAGGCCGGCGGGTACCGGATTGACCGGAGGAAAATGCGCCTTGTCTTCCATCGCCTTCCTTACTCCAGAGCACTAAAAGATTGCGCCCGACCCGGTTGACCGGATCGGGCGCAAGTGTCGTTCTTAGTTTGTCGCCCTAATGGGCGGCAGGTGTACCCGCGCCCCAGATATAGATGGCGACGAAAAGGAACAGCCAGACAACGTCAACGAAGTGCCAGTACCATGCAGCAGCTTCGAAACCGAAGTGCTTTTCCTTGGTGAACTGACCCGCGAGCGCACGGCCCAGACAGACAGCCAGGAAGATCGTACCAACAACCACATGGAAGCCGTGGAAGCCTGTGGCCATGTAGAAGGTCGCGCCATAAATATTGCCGCTGAAGCCAAACGCAGCGTGGCCATATTCATAGACCTGGCAGATGGTGAAGAGCACGCCCAGCAGAACCGTCAGCGTCAATCCCCATTTCAGGCCTTCACGGTCTTCATGCAGCATAGCGTGGTGCGCCCACGTCACCGTTGTGCCGGAGCACAGCAGGATCAACGTGTTGAGCAGTGGCAGGTGCCAGGGATCGAATGTTTCGATGCCATCGGGTGGCCAATGACCGCCAGTCGCCTCGACCCGCGAAAACTGGATCGCTTCTCCAGCAAAGAGCGCGGCATCGAAATAGGCCCAGAACCAGGCAACGAAGAACATCACTTCCGAAGCGATGAAGAGCAACATGCCGTAGCGCAGATGCAGAGACACAACACGCGTGTGGTGACCCTGATGCGATTCATTGATGGTGTCACGCCACCAACCAAACATCACATAGAGAATGACCAACAGTCCAATGGCGAACAGGCCCCAGCCAGTCAGGTTCATTCCGAACAGAACAAACTCTGTGCCCTGTACCGACTTCATGAAGCCGATGGCTCCAAGAGCAAACACAAATGCGCCCACTCCTCCTAGAAACGGCCACGGACTTGGTTCCACCAGGTGGTAGTCGTGGTTTTTGGTATGTGCCTCAGCCATCGGCAAGCTCCCCAAACACAGTCATTTCAATCGCGCTCACGCGCCATTCTCACAATTTCGTCTCAGCACCGGGCTTTTCGGCTCGGGCTGCTACAGGGCGTTCCGGTTGTTCTACCGGGAAGAAAGTATAGGACAAAGTGATTTCCTTCACGTGTTTCAGTTCAGGATCCTTGTCCATCTCAGGGTCGACAAAAAAGACGACCGGCATTTCGACGGTCTCGCCAGCTTCAAGTGCCTGCTCTGTAAAGCAAAAACAGTCCAACTTGTTAAAATAGGCTCCGGCAGCGGGCGGCCATACATTGTATGTGGATGTGCCAACGCTCGGTCCCTCGCCCGTGTTCGTTGCGAGGTAAGCAAGTTGCGCCGACTCGCCCATCTTGAGGGTTACGGACCGTTGCTCAGGCTTGAATGCCCAGGCAAGACTCTGGTTCACATTGCCATCGAAACGGATGGTGATCTTCCGGTCGATCACGACATCGCTGACGGCATCTGCAACCTGTGTAGTGCCACCGAATCCGGTGACCCGGCAGAACAGGTCATAAAGCGGTACGGCTGCGTAGGCCATTCCCACCATCGAAGCAAACATCCCGACGCAAATGACCGCAACTTTGCGGTTCTTACGGGCCAGATCCTGATCCGCTTCCCGGCTCATGCGTTCCTCCATCAGAGCGCCCTGTCCATTACACTCGGTCCCAGCTTGATGATGGTAACGATGTAAAAGAGCACAACCATGGCAACCAACACGGCTGCTATCGCAATCGAGCGCGCACGGCGCTTTTTCTTTTGCTCGTCTGTCAGCTTGATGCCCTGTTCTTCGGCGGCCATGCGATCAGGCCCCCGAGATCAGGCTTTCGCCCAGAAGAAGAGCGAACAGCATGAACAGATAGAAGATCGAAAACTTGAACAGCCGCCAACACGCGGCCTTGGCGGCGTCGCCTTCCCGCTTGCGCCAGATATCTGCGGCAAGGGCAACGAAGATTATACCGAGCGTTGCAGACGCTGCGCCGTAGAACAGGCTCGCAAATCCGAGCAGATAGGGGGCGACACCTACCGGCGCCAAGAGGATTGAATAGATCAGTATGTGGTGGCGCGTGCTGGTGGGCCC
Source organism: Labrenzia sp. THAF82 (assembly GCF_009363435.1). Lineage (GTDB taxonomy): Bacteria > Pseudomonadota > Alphaproteobacteria > Rhizobiales > Stappiaceae > Roseibium > Roseibium porphyridii. Next base: position 5,241,771 of record NZ_CP045354.1, read on the forward strand.
TGCGACCACCGGAAGCATAGGCACTTTTGCTGCCGTGTAGTCACCGTTTTTAACAAGAGCCAGAGCCCAGAAATGCGGCGGCGTCCACATGAAGATAATAAGGAACAGAACGAAGCTTTCCAGGCTGACGCTGCCTGTGACGGATGCCCAGCCAATCATCGGTGGGAACGCGCCAGCCGCACCGCCAATAACGATGTTCTGTGGCGTCGAACGTTTCAGCCACATCGTATAGACGATGACATAAAAGGCGATCGTGAAGGCAAGGAAAGCACCGGCAAACCAGTTCACCAGAAGGCCAAGCGTCAGAACCGAACCGATCGAAAGCGTGATGCCGAAGGCAAGTGCTTCGTCCGGTGTGATCTTCCCTGCCGGGATCGGACGCTTGCGCGTGCGAGTCATGACGACGTCGATGTCTGCGTCGTACCACATGTTGAGAGCACCGGATGCTCCGGCACCGATTGCGATACACAAGATCGCGACGATACCGAGCACGGGGTGCACATTGCCAGGGGCAAGCATGAGGCCAACGAATGCCGTGAAGATGACCAGCGACATGACACGGGGCTTCAGGAGCGCCACATAGTCGCTCACAGATCCCATCCCGCCATCCCAAACGGCGCTGTCCTGGTTCATTGTTTCCTGGCGCTCAACGAGCGACATAGGCGCGTCCTTTGATTTCCATGTCAGCCTGTTCTCTCAGCCGGTTTCCAGCACTTACCGAACTTGTCAGGCTTTCAAACTGGCACCGCGCCGGGGTCCGGCGCGGTGCAGATCATGCGATGGAGACTATCCTCCACACCACGCTTACTTGATGCGCGGCAGCGTTTCGAACTGGTGGAACGGCGGAGGAGAAGACAGCGTCCACTCCAGGGTTGTCGCCCCTTCGCCCCACGGATTGTTGCCAACGGCGCGTTTTTTGGAGAACGCCTCGACAATGCCGTAGATGAACACCAGGACTGCGAAAGCCGAGATGTACGATCCGATGGAGGAAACATAGTTCCAGCCGGCCAGCGCGTCCGGGTAGTCGGCATAGCGACGAGGCATGCCATTCAGACCCAGGAAGTGCTGCGGGAAGAACACAAGGTTCACGCCAATGAACGTAATCCAGAAATGCGCCTTGCCGATCGTCTCGTTGTACATGTAGCCGAACATTTTCGGGAACCAGTAGTACCAGGCTGCGAAGATCGCAAAGACGGCTCCGAGCGACAGAACGTAGTGGAAGTGAGCCACAACGTAATAGGTGTCGTGGAACGCACGGTCGAGACCGGCGTTTGCCAGCTGCACACCCGTCACACCGCCAACGGTGAACAGGAAGATGAAGCCGATAGCCCAGATCATCGGGGTTTTGAAATCAATCGAACCACCCCACATGGTCGCAATCCACGAGAAGATCTTCACCCCGGTTGGAACCGCGATCACCATTGTGGCTGCCACAAAGTAGGCCTGGGTCTCTGAAGACATGCCAACCGTGTACATGTGGTGAGCCCACACGATGAAGCCGACCACACCGATGGCAACCATGGCATAGGCCATGCCCAGGTAACCGAAGATCGGCTTACGGGCAAAGGTCGAGATGATGTGACTGATGATGCCGAAGCCCGGAAGGATCAGAATATACACTTCAGGGTGACCGAAGAACCAGAACAGGTGCTGGAACAGGATCGGGTCACCGCCACCGGACGGCGTGAAGAACGTGGTACCGAAGTTACGGTCAGTCAAAAGCATGGTGATCGCGCCGGCCAGAACAGGCAGCGACAGGACCAGCAGGAACGCCGTGATCAGAACGGACCAGGCAAACAGCGGCATCTTGTGCAGTGTCATGCCCGGAGCACGCATGTTGAAGATGGTGGTGATGAAGTTGATCGCACCCAGGATCGACGACGCACCAGCAATGTGCAGGGACAGGATAGCAAGGTCCATTGCCGGACCGGGCTGGCCGGAGGTCGACAAGGGCGGGTAGATCGTCCAGCCGCCGCCAACACCGTTTCCGCCTGGAGGCCCTTCAACGAAGAGAGACAGAACCAGAAGCAGGAATGCCGGAGGAAGCAGCCAGAAGGAAATGTTGTTCATGCGCGGGAACGCCATATCCGGCGCACCGATCATGATCGGCACAAAGTAGTTGGCATAACCACCGATCATGGCGGGCATGACCATGAAGAAGATCATGATCAGACCGTGTGCCGTCGTGAACACGTTGAACATGTGCGCATTAGCGAAGATCTGCATCCCCGGCTCTTGCAGCTCCATGCGCATTCCGACGCTGAGTGCTCCCCCTACGATCCCGGCAAAGATCGCAAAGAAGAGATACAACAGGCCAATATCTTTGTGGTTGGTCGAATAGACCCAGCGACGCCATCCGTAGGGATGGTCATGTGCCGCATGTGCTTCGGTCGCAGCCATTTGGGGCTCCCTCTTTCAAACTTTCTCAGCGGCGCTGCGTCTCATCGCGCGCATCGCCAAACAAGAAAAGTCGCAGCGTTATTTCGCTGCGACCGAGACTTCTTCATTCTGGCCGCTTTCGGCGACTTTCTTTGCATCGGCAATCGACGCCATCAGCTGTTCGTTTGCCGTGTCCAGATCATCCTGAGCCGCGGATGCCCAAGTCTGGAACTGGTCTTTTGAGACCACACGAACGGCAATCGGCATGAAGGCGTGGTCCTTGCCGCAAAGCTCTGAACACTGACCGTAGAAAACGCCCTCTTCACGAGCATGGAACCATGTCTCGTTCAAGCGGCCGGGGATCGCATCGATCTTGAGGCCCATGGACGGCATCGCGAAGGCATGGATCACATCTTCAGAGGTCACCTGCAGGCGAACAGTGGTGTCAACCGGAACGACCAGATCGTAGTCAACTGCGAGCAAGCGCGGAACTTCCGCAATCGAAACGCCGCGCGCATCAGCGACTTCCTGCCTTTCAGCAAGATCGGCTGCAGGATCTGAAGAATCGCCCACCATGAGGGAGTCGAAGTAAAGTTCGCCCATACCCTCGTCGGTGTATTCATAGCCCCAGTACCACTGATAACCGATCGCCTTGATGGTCATGTCGTACTCGGGAATATCCAACTGCTTGTAAAGCAGACGGAAGGAGGGAATGGCGATCACAACAAGGATCAGGATCGGGACAACCGTCCACGCGACCTCGATCATCGTGTTGTGCGACGTGCGCGAGGGAACAGGGTTCGCCTTGGCACTGAAACGCGACATGCAAACAATCAGCAGCGCCAGCACGAAAAGTGTAATGACGGTGATGATTATCAACGTGAAGCTGTTGAACCATGTGATGTCGTCCATCACTTCGGTGACAGACCGCTGAAATCCGAGCTGCCAGTTCGTCATGCCGGATTCGGCCGCCAGGGCCGCAGTGGACACCCCAGCAAATGTCGCCGCCATTCCGGCTATAGTCATGAGACGCTTGAAGATTGCCTTCACGTCCGCGCTCCCTTCCCTCAGCCGCTTCACGCGGCACATGCATCAATACCGGATACACACTCCGGCCCAATCCAGTGCGGCAGTAGCGGGCTTGGCGCAGCTTCGCAAGCCCCTATCTGCCGCATCCGGACACCCGACAGGATTATCTGATGGCCGGACTATAACCACAAACTGGTATTGAGGGCGATGGTTTCTACTGTGCAGAGCGGCGATGTGCCGCATCACCCCACCAACACCCTGCTGTCGCACAAAAACCACAAGAAACGCCGGGCTGCAACGGAATTTCCAACTTTTCACAGTCCCTGAAAGGCTTTGGCCATTTGACAAGGGTCAAGGACAGGCTGATTTTCGACAAAAAATGCAACTATCGCTGCCGATTGAAACCCCGCCGGACTAGAATCAAGCGCTATCATGCGGCAAGGTCGGCTCGGGATCATATTCATGATTCGCAGGCCAGCCGATTTCCGGATGCGGGAGCGGCTCACGGATCATATAACGCTTGACTGGAGGTTTTCTTGTCAACCCTTTTGACGCAGTCCCTGGCTGCCCGCAAGACCGGACGCTCCAAACTGTCGATTGCCAAGTTTGCCGCCATTGCCGGAATTCTTTTCAGCGCCGTTTCACACGCAACGTTGCCCGCCGCGGCTCAAGGCGAGGTGCGCTCTGCGCATGGCGACTGGCAAATGCGCTGCGATACGCCTCCCGGCTCGACCGGAGAACAATGCGCCCTGATCCAGAATGTGACGGCAGCAGACCGCGAGAATGTCGGTCTTTCGGTGATAATCCTCAAAACCGCCGACAAACAGGCACGTATCCTGCGTGTCCTTGCGCCGCTTGGCGTGCTTTTGCCCTCGGGCCTCGGTCTGCGGGTCGACAATGCCGATATCGGGCGTGCGGGGTTTGTCCGCTGTCTGCCGAACGGCTGTATTGCTGAAGTCATTTTGGAAGAAGACCTGCTGACCAAACTGCAAGGGGGTGGACAGGCCACGTTCATCATTTTCCAGACACCGGAAGAAGGGATCGGTATCCCGATTTCGCTGAACGGTTTCTCAGCCGGGTTTGACGCTCTGCCCTAGGGCCGCCAAAAGCGAACAATCCTCTTAATTCACGACGACAAAAAGCGCCCTTCGGCGCTTTTTTCTATTCTGCCGGTTCGTCGTGTTCGTCAGAGACAGTTTTTCGCGGGGTGACCTTATGCAGACGGTCCATCCCGGCATACATGCCTTCCGTCAGCTGCATGGCCAGCCGTTCTTCATCCCGGTGCCGCACATCTTCCTCGATCTGATCAATCCGATCGAGAGGTGTCCCGAGCGCTTCCAGAGCCGCTCTGCCGAACACGACACTCGACTCGAAGGTCTCACGGATCTGAAAGTCGACGCCGCGTTTTGTAAGATCCAGAGCATGTGCACGGTCGGTTGCGCGACAGAAAATCAGCACTTCAGGGAAGTCTTTCCGAATAAGATCGATTGCCTTGCCCATCACCTTGTCGTTTTCAATGCACATGGCAATCAACGCGGCTTTGCCGGCGCCAGCAGCACTCAAGACGTCTGCACGTGTCGCATCTCCGTAATAGACTTTGTAGCCCTGCTTGCGGGCGTAATCGATACGGTCGGGCCGATTGTCGATCGCTGTAATCTCAAGACCTTCGGATGTTAGGATCTGAGCGGCAACCATCCCAAATCGGCCAAAACCGACAACGAGAACCGTCGGTGTGGCCTCCTCGAAGGTTTCAATTGACGGGTTTTCAACACCCTTCGCCTTGGCTCGGGCCGCAAGTTTGTCGAGACCTAGACAGGCCACTGGCGTGAGCAGCATCGTCAGGATCACGATGGCATTCAGAAGGTTTGCCGTTTGATAGTCCAGAAGGGCGTTGCTGACGGCAGCCGTGAATAGAACGAAAGCAAATTCACCACCCTGGGGCAGCGTCACAGCTATGCGCATTGCATCGGAGTTTGGTGATCCGGTGCCTCGGGACAGACCCCAGAGGAACAAGCCCTTGATGCCCATGACGAGTAGGACCCCAACGGCCAAGATGACCCAATTCTCCATGACAAGATAAACGTCGAGCGACATACCGACCGCCACGAAGAACAATCCCATCAGCAATGAGCGGAACGGCTCAATATCAGCTTCGAGTGTGTGCCTGAAACTTGATTCGGCAAGAAGCACGCCTGCCAGAAATGCACCGAGCGCCATAGACAGGCCGACGGTATGCATGATCCCCGCACTGCCCAGGGCAACCAGAAGCGCAGCCGTCAACATGACTTCGCGCGCGCGGCTGGCCGCGAGAAACAGGAATATCGGTGAGATCAGATACCGGCCTGTGAGAATAACCGCGGCCACGGCAGCCAGAACGAGAATGATCTCCCTGAATATCTGGGCTGCCGTCGATGGCCCCTCGCCCGGCGCCAATATGGCCACCATTGCCAAAAGAGGGACGATCGCAATGTCCTGCATGAGCAGGATGCCGAAAGCTCGTTGGCCATAGCTTGATGATAATTGTCCACGCTCCTGCAGGATTTGCAAAGCAAAGGCTGTTGAAGACAGCGCCAATCCAAATCCTGCGACAAGGGAAGTGGAGAACGAGACCCCCGAAATCAGACCAACGCCCAACAAGGTCAGACCGGTGAGCATCACCTGGGCGGACCCAAGACCAAATATATCGCGCTTCATTCGCCAGAGTTTTTGAGGGTCGAGTTCCAGGCCGATGACAAAGAGCAGCAAGACAACGCCTAGCTCGGCCACATGAAGAACGTCTTCTCCAGAACCCAGAAGTTGAAGTCCATGCGGCCCGATCGCTGCACCGGCGGCCAGGTAGCCAACCACCGAACCCAGTCCCAGCCGTTTTGCAATCGGAACGGCTACAACTGTCGCAGCCAGAAACACGATAGATTCAGCAAAAAACGGAGGTGCTGCCTCGCTGGCCATTCTTTCTCCTAAACCGGATTGCGGCGACCGGAATCAGTTAAACTGTGATGACAATTTTAACTGTAGCAAATTTGCAGGCTTTAACCTGTCTCAAAATGGCTGCAATACAGGTTATTGCTTCGCTTTTTCTGCCACAGAACGATGCGTCGACCTCAGCTTTCGACAAAGCGCTATTTCAATGCGCGCTGCGCCAGGAGCCCGGTAACGCGGCAGGCGCGGCAATTTCGCGGTCAGGGAGGCCATGTCAACAACGCAGAACCGCCTCCACGCTTTCGAGAAAACCACTCAGTTTGCGTCGCCGACGTCAGATCAACTTGTGGTCCAAGAGAAAAGCCTCCAGCGCCCCACACGATGAATAATGGTGTCCGATGAGGCCGGCCTCTTCAGCCCCGGAAACGTTTTCCAACTTGTCGTCAACAAAGACGCAGCGGCCCGGTTCGTAGCCATATTTTTCACAAATGGCCCGGTAGATCCGCGGATCAGGCTTTCGCAGTCTGAATTCTGCAGAAACGTGGGCTTTGCTGCCGAAGATTTCGAACGCTTCGGGTGCACAAACGGGAAGCGCCGCTTTCAGCATCATTCCATTGTTCGTCAGAAGCGCGGTGTCGGCTTTGGCGGTGATCCGTTTTACCAACGAAAGCACATCCGGTCTCGGCCGCATCATCCGACGCCGGACATCGCACCAGGTGTCAAAGTCGATCGGATAACCGAGCAATTGGCCATATTGTGCCAGATAGGCTTCGGCAGTTCCCGGTTGACCAGCCTCTGCGGCTTCTTCGTGAGGTCCACCCCAGACCGCTGCATCGATTTCAGCAGCCGGCCTCCCGGTTAACTGCTCGAGTAAATCAAGCCGCGTTTGATGACGATAGTCATAGAGAACCTCATCCATGTCGAAGACAACGAATGCGACGCCCGGCACCTTAAACCTCCGGGTCAGACTGCTGTTCCACCGACCGTCATTTCATTGATGCGCATGGATGGCTGGCCAACACCGACCGGTACGCCTTGCCCTTGCTTTCCGCAAGTGCCCATGCCCGGATCAAGTTTCATGTCATTGCCAATCATGGAAACGCGTGTCAGCGCGTCCGGGCCGTTGCCGATTAGCATTGCCCCTTTCAGAGGTGCGCCGACCTTGCCGTTTTCGACTCGGTAAGCCTCTGTACAGGAAAAGACGAATTTGCCTGACGTGATATCCACCTGACCACCGCCGAACGAGACTGCGTAGATACCATCCTTCACAGAACTCAGGATCTCTTCCGGGTCCTTGTCGCCAGCCATCATCACTGTGTTGGTCATACGCGGCATTGGAATATGAGCGTAAGATTGACGCCGGCCGTTGCCTGTGGGTTCCATTCCCATCAACCGTGCATTCTGACGGTCTTGCATGTAACCCTTCAAGATGCCGTCTTCGATCAGAACAGTACGGCTGGCAGGTGTTCCCTCGTCGTCCACGCTCAACGAACCGCGGCGGTCCGGTATGGTGCCGTCATCGACGATCGTGACACCGGGAGACGCAACCCTTTCGCCCATGAGCCCGGCAAACGCCGACGTTTTCTTTCGGTTGAAATCACCTTCCAAACCATGACCGACGGCCTCGTGGAGCAAAATACCCGGCCAACCCGGACCAAGCACGACATCGAGCGTGCCTGCCGGTGCCGGTACAGCCTCCAGGTTCACCAGGGCCTGACGCAAGGCTTCGTCCACGCCACCCTGCCAGTTTTCCGTCGTGATAAACCGGTCGAAACCTTCGCGGCCACCGCATCCAAACGAGCCGCTTTCCTGTCGGTCGTCATTTCCCGCGACAACGGATATGCTCAAGCGCACCATCGGGCGGACATCACGGACAAGATGACCATCGGCCCGCAGGATCTCAACAACCTGCCAGGACCCGGCAAGCGATGCTGTCACCTGGCGCACACGCGGGTCGACGGATCGCGCGTATGCGTCTATCTCCTGCAGCAGCTTGACCTTGTCTTCAAAGCTCGGGCCACCAAGCGGGTTGGCGTCAGAATAAAGCGACACATTTGTTCTTGCTGGAGCCGCAGCATAGCTGCCTGAATACCCCTTTTTGACGGCACTTACCGCGTCGACCGCACGCTTTAACGCGCCTTCGGATATGTCTCCAGCATGGGCATATCCCGCCGCTTCTCCGGCAACTGCTCTGAGGCCGAACCCCTGAGCCGTATCATAATTGGCTCCCTTGAGGCGGCCGTTGTCGAACACCAGCCCTTCCGTCTGCCGGTATTCCACAAACAGCTCACCGTCATCCGCCCCGTCCAAGGCGTCCTTGGTGAGGCGTTTGGCTGTTTCCAGCCCAAGACCTGACGATTCAATGAGATCTGCCGTGGAAATGGTCATTGTTGTTTCCTGCATAGTCGTTTGAGGCCGTTGCCTTTCCGGCGGCATTTCCACCGTCATGCAAGGCGTTACCCCCAACATAGGGTTTTTGGCACGCAATTCACCCTGAATTCCTCGAAATCCACTTGCGAGATTTTAAACTTGAATTTAAAATTCACCTTTAAGGATTCTTCGCATCCTCAGTCAGCCTGACCGCTTCAGAAACGGCCTCGCCAGCTCTCTCTCAAAATTTCATCATACAAATTCGCGCTTGTCGCGAAAAGGAAGACGTTTGCGCATGCCCAAGCGACCCAAGGATCTCGTCGGCGAGACCTACAGTTCTTTTCATGTTCTAGCTGCCAAGCGTGGCGACGGACTGCATCCACTCATTCTTCAAGCGCTCAGCAAATCGGGAAATGTTGCGGGCCCTCCCCGTCCCTCCGAACGAACCGACGACATGGTGGTGTCCGTTGACTTCAGACTGTCCGGGTCATCGGCCTTGAAAAACGGCAAGGCAGCCTCATGAAGTCAGTACTCATCGCGATGCATCTGGTTGCCTGTGAGCCAGAGCTGCTGATTTGTCAGGACGTTTCGGTGGAAGCAAAACGCTGGCAGGACATGGAAACCTGTCAGAACGATCGTGGCCACGAAATGCAAAAAGCACAGGAAATATTGCCGGAATGGGCTGTGGTGATGTCCCGCTGCCGATATCTCATTGGAAGAGACCGTCGTACCACGCCGATGTTCTGATGCCGTCAAAGCGAACAAAGCCGTGACTTGCCCTTGGTGGTCGATCTACCGTACAAGTCTTCCGGCACACTTGACCTTGCAACACAGCAGCAGACGCAATGATGAACCGTTACGAAAATCCGCGCATTCCAAGCGAGGCCCGCGTCCGATACCTGGATGGCGACTACCAAGTGGAAACACCCGGCACATTCGTGCGATGCGCTGTGACCGGTACGGCAATTCCGCTTGATGAGTTGAAATACTGGTCCGTAGACCGGCAGGAAGCCTATGTAGATGCCAAAGCTTCCATGAAACGGTATCTGGAAACGCGCTAGACGCGCAGACCTCGCTCAGGTCTTGAAGCTCCGCAGTCGCAATTTTTCACGGATCAGGTTCATCAACCGGTCCTCGTCGTCGATGTCCATGCGCACATCCACGACGATTGCGGTCGATGCGATCCAGTGAAAGAGCTCCCCTTCAGTCGTCTCCAGTCTCGCCATGTCTTTGGACGTGGTAACGAGCTGTAGTCCTTCCTCTTCGGCTTCAGTCAGCAAAGTTCTGACATCCGCCTGGCTATAGAGGTGGTGGTCTGCAAAGGCCCGCGCTTTCTTCACCTGGTAACCGAGGCCTTTCAACGCATCGAAAAACTTTTGCGGTCGGCCTATCCCGGCAAAAGCAAAGAGCTTCTGACCTTCAAGTGCCTTGTCCTTTTGAGCGCGAATATGCGCGTGCAGAATCGGCAAGCCTTTGCGACCTGCCAGATGAATGGCGGTTTCCGCTTCGTTTCCGTCCCCAACCAGAACAAGGCAATCGGCTTTCAGGATCTGCCTGTCCGCCGGGGCCCGCAAGGGACCTGCAGGCAAACAGCGGCCGTTCCCGAAGCCAACGGTGCAATCCACCAGTATCAGGCTCAAATCCTTTTTGAGTGTAGGGTTCTGAAACCCGTCGTCCATCAGAAGAACATCGATTGACTGCTCTTCGGCCAGCCTTGCCCCTTGCGGACGGATTGCCGAAACGACCGTCGAACCGTGACGGGCAAGGAGCAGAGCTTCGTCGCCAACCTCTGCAGCATCATGCAGATCAGGATCTACCAAAACTGGCCCTTTGGTGCTACCGCCATACCCACGCAACAGAAAGCCAGGCGTATAGCCTTCCTCGCGCAGCCGAAAAGCCAACTCGATTGCGAACGGAGTTTTCCCGGTGCCACCGACTACGAAATTACCGATACAAATGACGGGCAGTCGGCTCTCCGCTTTCGGCTTGGCCAACATGCGCCTACCCGCAACAAGACCGTAAATCCAGCCAAAAGGCGCCAGAAGAGCGCCGGCAACAGAGAACCCTTGTTGCCACCAGAAGTCGGGCGCTTTGCTCACGCCGCACCTCCCGCTGCGTCCGTCGATTTCAAGTAGGGTTTTAACGCTGCAAGCGTTTTGTCCAGAGCGCCCCGACCTGCCTCGACGAGTTCGCGTGCCCTTGTTGCCTGACGTTTGGCAGCTTCCGGATCTTTGAACAGAGCTTCGACACTTGCGCTCAAATTGTCTGGTGAAGACACTCTCAATGCCCCCTCATGTTTCCAGAAGTCTTTGTAGACAGCTCTCGCGTTGGAGACCCTTGGGCCGGTCACGAGAGCCGATCCACACAATGCAGCCTCAACCGGATTGTGCCCGCCCGCTTCAGTATAGGAACCACCGAGAAATGTGACCGGGGCCAGTCGATAAAAAAGTCCCATCTCGCCGAGTGTATCGCCAAGATAGACTTGTGTTTCGGGCAAAATTTCTTCACCGGAGCTGCGGCGGGAAAAGGTCAGGCCCCTAACCTGCAACATTTCGCAGATCTGATCAGCTCGTTTAGGGTGCCTTGGGACAAGGATGAGAAGCAGATCGGAATTCGCGCGTCGAAGTTCATCAAATGCGTCCAATGCGTAATCATCTTCGCCGGGGTGGGTTAGCGCTGCCAGCCAGATCGGCCGTTGACCTGCTTGACCCTTCAATGTCCTGAAGGCGCTCTCATCAAGCGCTGGCTCTTCTGCATCGAATTTAAGATTGCCCGGCATCTCGACCTTACGGCAACCCAAATGCCGAAACCTTTCAGCGTCTGCCTCGCTCTGTGCCAAAACAAAGTCCAGGCACTGAAACAGATACCGGGCTACGCCGCGCAAAATCGACCAGTTCCGATGTGATTTGTCAGACAGACGACCATTCACGAGCAAAAAGGGAATGGGCCGGCGGCGCATTTCATCGAAAAGGCAGGGCCAGATCTCAGATTCAACCACCATGGCAAGGTCAGGTAGCCACTTGTCCAGAAAGCTTGCAATCGGCGCCGGTGCGTCGAAAGGCATGAATTGATGGTTCGCCCCGGCCGGCAAGCGCTTTTGTGCCAGTTCCGCAGCCGTAACCGTCACCGTGGTCAGCAGAACCTTGTTGCCGTCGCTGATCAAGGCATCGACCAAAGGCAGCACCGAGACGGTCTCGCCCACACTCGCAGCGTGAATCCAGACCAGTTTACCTTCTGGGCGGACAACATCCGCCTTGCCGAACCGTTCGCTCTTTCTCTCGGGGATTTCCTTTCCAGACCGACTGCGCAGCCAGAAAAGAACGTGGAACAAGGGGGTCAGGGCTGCCGCTAGAGCCCGATAGGCTGTCACAAGAACGGGACGCGGATCAGCCATCGGCCCTTCCGACAATCTCATAGGCACGTGTCGTCGCCTTGTTCAGCCCGTCCTCGACCTGTTGTCTGTAGGCCTCGAGCGCATCGTCCTCGATTTCCGACGGCACCCAGATCAGCTCGCTGGTTGCAATTGCGCCTCGCCCGAAAGGCAGGTTCACGCTGGCCTTGTCCCAACTGTTCAGTTCGATACTGCGACTGGTGGCAACCGCCACAGGCAGGATCGGCCTGCCCGAGTGTTTCGCCAGTTGAACGATGCCGACACCGGATTGGCGCGCAGGTCCCTTTGGCACGTCAGCAGTCATGGCTATGCTGAACCCGTCTTTCAAAGCCCGCAGAGCTTCGATAAATCCGCGCATGCCTCCGCGCTTCTTGATTTGGCGCGCGTTTCGGCCACCCGATGCCCTGATAAGACCAAGACCGAGTTTTCGAGCAGCGATCGCATTCACTTCGCCGTCTGCGGATCTTGAAATCATGACCTTCGCCGGCCAGCTGGAAGGCTTGGCAAACGGCACCATGAAATGTTGACCGTGCCACATGGCAACGATCACCGGCAGATCAGCTTCCGTTTCCTCATGTACGCCTTTCGGCTCAATCGTGAACCGGTTGGTGTGATAGACCAGCTTGAGATAACCGGCGAGCACAGAACCGACTGCAGAGAGAACCCAAGGTTGACGGCCGAGGCGTTTGATCATTTTTCTTGTCGCCTAAGAACGACCAATCAGGCCGTTGTGTCCGGGTCCAGCAAGCGATGCAGGTGGACCACAAAATAGCGCATGTGCGCATTGTCGACCGTTGCCTGCGCCTTGGCCTTCCAGGCCTTGGAGGCTTCAGCATAGTTCGGGTAAATGCCGACGATATCCAATTCATCCAAATCCCGGAAGGTCAGTCCTTCAGGCGACTCCAGCTCACCGCCGAACACCAGATGCAGCAGCTGTTTGGGGCTGTCGGTCTCGCTCATGGATATCCTCACTGTTTGTCGATGCAATCCGCTCAGGATCTGATCATTTCACCAAGAACCGCTCGAACCGGTTCGATCAGCGCTTCCGGTGCAGCAATCAATCCTGGATGTCCGGTCTTGGTCCGGTTGTAAACAAGGTTCCGGCCGGAAAGGTCGGTCAGCCTGCCGCCCGCTTCCTGCACCAAAAGATCAGCTGCTGCAAGGTCCCAATCGCTTGGCCCGCCCCGTGCGGCGCCGACATCGACGCGTCCAGCTGCCACAATCGCCAGGCGATAGGCCAGCGAGCGCAGGATTTCCGTACCGCTAAATCCAGCCGCCATCACATCTTTGTTGGCAACAATCGAATGTGGCCCGGACAAGGTTGCCCCTTCAACACTCTGCTTCGGAGAAACGGAAATTTTTTCTCCATTCAAAGTGGTCCCGCCTCCGGCACGCGCGGCAAACAATTCGTTTCGGCGCGGACAAAAGACGACGCCAGCGGTCGGGCGCCCCTGTTCGACAACCGCCAGAGAGACCGTCCACTCGTCTCCACCTGCCAGAAATGCTCTTGTTCCGTCTATCGGATCGACAATGAAAGTCCGCTCGCAACCCAGACGGCTTTTGTCGTCTGCCGTTTCTTCCGAAAGCCAGCCATAGTCAGGCCGTGCTCCGCGCAATTCCTCGGCAAGCAACCTGTCAACTGCCAGATCCGCCTCAGACACTGGAGAGCGGTTGTTCCCTTTGAACCAGGTTTCAGGGTCGCATCCGAAATAGCTGAGCGCCAATTCTCCAGCCTTATGCGCCGCGTCTTCCAGAAGTCGCAGATCAAGGTCGAGCCAGGAGTGATTATTGCCCGTGTCAGCTTCCAGCAAGTGCCATCCCTTCGATCATGACAGACGGGGCTGCACTCGAATACCGGTTGTCCAGATCGCTGCCAGGCACAAGGCGTTTGAACATGTCGTTCAGGTTTCCTGCGATGGTGATTTCACTGACAGGTTCGACAATTTTTCCGTTCTCAAACCAGAAACCGGCGGCACCACGGGAATAGTCTCCGGTCACTCCGTTGACGCCATGGCCAATCAGGTCGGTGACAAGCAGGCCTTCGCCAGCGTCCGTCATAAGCTCTTCCAACGATTTTTCGCCCGGCATCAGCGTGATATTGGTCGGACCGGGAGATGTACCACTGCCGCCTCGGTGAGCGCGGCCGTTGGGTTTCAGATCCAGTTCACGTGCAGAGGCGCCATCAAGGAACCAGTGTTGCAACACTCCGTCACTGACCATTTCAAGCACATCAGCGCGTGTACCTTCTCCATCGAAAGGCCTTGTCGCTGCACCTCGGCGCTTGAAGGGATCATCGACGACACGAATGCCCGGCGCGAACACCGCTTCACCCATTCGGTCTTTCAGGAAACTTGTTTTGCGCGCAATCGCAGCTCCGTTGATTGCACCAACCAGGTGCCCGAGGATGCTGCGCGCTGCGCGAGACTCATAAATGACATTTGCGGTTCGGGTCGAAAGCTTTTGCGGATTCAGCCTGCGTACCGCGCGTTCACCGGCACGCAGTCCAACCTCTTTTGGACGGTCCAGATCCGCGAAGAAAGTCCTGCTGTCGAAATCATAGTCCCGTTCCATGCCGGTGCCTTCGCCTGCGACTGCTGTCATAGACATGCCGTATCGCGAAGATATATAAGACCCTTCGAAACCATGGCTTGTTGCAAGCACTATTCCTGCAAGTCGCCAAGACGCTGAAGCCCCGCCGGACTTGCTGACGCCGTCCACATCGAGACCTGCTGCCTCCGCTTCAAGCGCAATGTCCGTCAGTTCGTCGGCCGTCAGTTCCTTGTCGTCCAACAACTCCAGTACCGGGAATTCCTTCACCAGCAGCTCCGGGTCCGCAAGACCGGCAAAGGGGTCTTCCGGCGCGACCTTGGCCATCGAAACTGCGCGTTCGGCAAGACTGGCCGGATCGTCAAGACGGTTTGCTGAAACGGCTGCGGTACGTTTGCCGACAAAGACCCGCAGTGTGACGTCGTCACCCTCGGCACGTTCGGTTTCTTCAACCTTGCCTTCGCGCACGTCAACCGAGAGCGATACTCCGGTGACTGCGACAGCGTCGCAGGCATCGGCTCCTGCTTGCCGCGCAGCTTCCACTAGCCGTGCTGCGCGAGACTGCAATTCACTTTGATCGATCAGTTCCGACATTTGATCCGCTCTTGTGCCATCAGGTCTGGCTGTTGTTTACGCTTCGCACCGTTCAGCTGCAACAGCCAGCTTGAGATGCCAACAATCTGTTTCATTCCGAACCAGAAACGCCGGAAGGCATTCACTCCGGCGCAACACTGCGATGCTGCACCGGCGTGACAGGTTCGACACCTCCTATGTGTGCTGCTTCTAGGGCAGATCAATGGAAGTCCGCAGAAACACTAGGCGTTTTGAGCACCACTCGCACTCTCGCTAAAGTAGTATCAACACGTTCCCGACACAGGTCTGAATCAGGTCTTACCGTGCCACTTACAAACCAGTAACCCTCTTTAAAAACAGACTTTTTTAACTCTGTCTCTTAAGCGCTTTACGACCTTTCCCCCTTAGATTGAAAGACATCGAGAGACCAAAAGGTCCGGTGGAGAGTTACTTGAGACGTCAAACAGAAAAACAGGAAACGGCAGCAACCGGGACAGCGGCAGAAACAATGCCGCATCCCGGTTGTCTTCCGGTACGCTTTCAGCAACGACTGGAATCGCGTCCGGGAACACCTTCTCTTCCCGCGGACATTGTTCTTGATCGCGAAAGAGCAATCATCAAGCGCCGTGTTGCAGGTGTTCCGGTCAACCTCGTCGTGCCGACGGAAGCATTCGATGGTGTGATGGTCCGGATAATTCCAGGCGACGTGCCAGGCGAAATCCAGGCTGCCCTGATTCTCAAACATCACGATAGCGCCCTATCCATCACGCTTGCGGAGACTGAAAACTCCGATGACCTCGCGATCCTCTGGAGCCGGTGGGCACAGGTCTTCAATCTGCCGATGCTTGTATGCGATCTGGGCGGCAAGGTGAAACCGATCGACGCATTTCGTGCCGTTCCCGCAGCGCAACCGGCCCCTCGCCGTCAATTGCGGATGCTGACCGGCCGAAGACCAAGGTTCTTGAACAAGAGAGTGGTCGGAAGGCCAGCCACAACCTCGGTCTGCCATAGCAGCGAACGCGAGATCATCGCCCGCACCTAGGCATGGGTTTCGAAAGATCAGGACAGGCACCAAATGGCTCCGCAAAGCGGAGCCATTGCTTATTTATAGCCAGGTAACGAAGGCATCTATGACAAACCCTGTGAACAGGATCCAGCCATAGGTTCCATTGGAACGAAACAAGCGGAGACACTGATCACCATCGTCAATATCCAGCGCGACGATCTGCCAGCCGAGGTGAATGACGCCGGCGAGAATTCCGATAAAGGCGGCTGGCCCCGCATCGGCCAAGACAGCTGCGGTCGCAAAAAGCAGCGTGGCCAGAGCATACAGAACAATCAATGCAGGTTTGGTTCGCGTTCCAAAAAGGCGTGCGGTGGATTTCACGCCGACCAGAGCATCGTCTTCCTTGTCCTGATGCGCATAGATCGTGTCATAGCCGATTGTCCAGCAAATGCCGCCCACGTAAAGGAACACCGGCGCCCACGTGAGCGAACCGAATTCGGCGGCCCATCCCATGAATGCGCCCCAGGAAAATGCGAGACCCAGAAAAAGCTGCGGCCAATTGGTAAACCGCTTCATGAAGGGATAAATCGCGACCGGCAGCAATGACACGATCCCGAGCAAAATCGAAAACGTGTTGAACTGAAGCAACACGATCAGGCCAACCATAGCCTGAAGGAAAAGGAACACCTTCGCTTGCAGTCTTGAGACCTGCCCGGCTGGAATTGGCCGTGAACGGGTCCGCTCCACCTGTGCATCGATATCAACATCAACCAGGTCGTTGTAGGTGCAGCCCGCACCACGCATTGCCACCGCTCCGATGAAGAAGAGAGCAAGGTGCCACAGGTTCGGCCAGCCCTGACCGGCAGCAATTGCCGCAAGCGCGGCAGACCACCAACAGGGCCATAGCAGCAACCACCAACCGATCGGCCGTTCCCAACGTGCCAGCCGCGCGAATGGACGCAAGGACGACGGCAGGCTTGTGTCGACCCAGTGCTTTTTCACCGCATCAGCGACAGGCCCCGTATCCTTGGTGGAAAAAATCATGACACTTCACACTCGGTTTGCATTGACCGGTTGCCCAACGCGAATTTCGAACAAAGTTGGATCGCCCCCGGCATTTCTACCGATTATTTGGATGAAATTCATCCTGCAAGGGGTCATAGTGACACTGTCTTGGTGTGGGTTTGTCGAAAAACGGCGGAATTGCTCGGTTCCTGAAAGATATTCGGTTGCCGATTCGCCGTAACCAAGGAGTGCAGTGTGTATTTTTCTCCAAAATTTGCAGTCAGTGTTTTCTTATCCTTAGCTATCGGCCTCAGCACCCTCCCGACCAGCTCTTTTGCTCAAAAGCCACCGCCCCCACCCAAGCACGGGGATGGCAAACCACCTCCGCGTCCAGGTGACGACCGGCCACCAAAACGCGGAGGCAAGGAAGTCAACGAAAGCAAGATAGATTCCGGTGGTTCTCGACAAGTGCTCGGTGAAGTCTGGGTCGACAACTGGTTCAAACTTTACATCAATGGCAAGCCGCTACTGGAAGACAGCGTCTCAATCAGAACCGAGCGTTCGTTCAATGCCGAGCGTTTTGAATTCGGCTCAGACTTCCCGATGACGATTGCCTTCGAGTTTCGCGATTTCATGGAGAACGAAACCGGACTTGAATATATCGGCTCCCGGCGCCAGCAATTGGGCGACGGAGGCGCCATCGCACAATTCAAGGACGTTGCCAGCGGAAAACTGATTGGCGCCACAGAAGGCGACTGGCGATGCCTGACGGTACAAGCCGCTCCTGCAGACGCATCCTGTGCACGCGAACGCAATCCCGATGTGTCTCAGGCGGTCTGCGCGCAGACCCGCGTCGAGGTTCCGGGGAACTGGACAGACCCAGGGTTTGACGACAGCAACTGGCCGAAGGCGAGTGTCTATAGCACCCGCGATGTCGGACCCAAGGACGGCTACAACCAGATCCAGTGGGACAGTTCTGCGAAGCTTATCTGGGGCAAGGATCTGAAGAAGGACAATATTGTCTATTGCCGCGCAACATTTGGCGGCTGACGCTCGTACGACCGGCCCAGGCGCACACTGTGCCTGGGTTGTCTTCCAGCACTGAAAAACCGGCATCCGCCAGGTCGGGGCAAAGCGGTCCGATTGCAGGCTTCAACCGTGCATGCTAGACCCCGCTCAATGTTGGCGATCAGCCCTTCAGGCAAGTCGTCCTTCCAGCGTCACCTACTCTCAGAGACCTGCAATTCATGAAACTCCTTCTGATCGGATCCGGCGGCCGCGAACATGCACTTGCATGGGCACTGGCAAAGTCTCCCAGATTGACAAAACTCTACGCGGCTCCCGGCAATGCGGGTATCGCAGATGTTGCGGAGTTGACCGATCTGAATGTTTCCGACCACCAGGCGGTTGTCACGTTTTGCAAAACCCACGACATCGACCTGGTCGTTGTCGGGCCGGAGGCTCCTCTGGTCGCCGGACTTGTGGATGACCTCGACACTGCCGGCATAAAGGCGTTTGGGCCGAGAATGGCCGCAGCCCAACTTGAAGGCTCCAAAGCCTTTACAAAGGGCGTTTGCGACGAAGCCAATATTCCGACAGCAGGGTATGGCCGTTTCGAAGACGCAACGGGTGCACTGGCCTATGTCCGGCAGCAAGGCGCACCGATTGTCGTCAAGGCTGACGGGCTGGCGGCTGGCAAGGGCGTGGTTGTTGCTATGACGCTGGACGAAGCTGAGGACGCCGTGAAGGCCTGTTTTGACGGATCATTCGGTGATGCGGGTGCGGAAGTCGTAATCGAAGAATTTCTGGACGGAGAAGAAGCCAGTTTTTTTGTTCTTTCCGATGGAACCGACGCCTTGCCTCTGGCGACGGCGCAAGATCACAAGCGTGCTTTTGATGGCGACGAAGGCCCAAACACTGGTGGCATGGGCGCTTACTCACCCGCACCAGTTCTGACCGACGAGATTGTTGCGGACGTGATGGAGCGGATCATCAAACCGACAATCACGACGCTTGCCGGACGCGGCACCCCGTTCAAGGGCGTTCTCTATGCGGGATTGATGATTACAAGCGACGGACCAAAGCTGATTGAATACAATACGCGCTTTGGCGATCCGGAGTGCCAGGTCCTGTTGATGCGTCTGAAAAGCGATCTTTTGGACCTGTTGGAGGCGAGCGCTGACGGGACACTCGGCAAGACCAGTGCGGATTGGCACGACAGCGTTGCCCTGACCGTGGTGATGGCAGCAAAGGGTTATCCGGGGTCCTATGCAAAAGGCACCGAAATTCGTGGACTTGACCAACTCGGAAGTGAGAAGCTTCAGGTCTTTCATGCCGGAACGCAGTTGAAGAACGGAACGCTTTGCTCAAATGGTGGCCGGGTGCTGAATGTGACTGCACTTGGCGACGATGTCCGCGAAGCACAACAAAATGCCTATGAAGCCGTCAACCAGATCGATTGGCCGGACGGATTTTGCCGAACCGATATCGGCTGGCGAGCAATCGACCGCGAAACCAGTTCATGAGTTGCAGAGCCGTCAATGTATTGGACTTGGCAGGCACTCCCCACCTCCGATAGCTTAAACCGGCAGGCGGAGGACTCATTTTGGCTAACGAATTTCCTGACCTGTTTCCAGGTTTCAAGAGTGAAACTGTGGAAACGGAAGAAGCACAGTTGTTCTGCCGTGTTGGCGGATCCGGCCCACCTTTGGTGCTTTTGCACGGTTATCCGCAATCACATACCTGTTGGCACAAGGTTGCACCTCTTCTTGCTGAGCGATTTACGCTCGTGCTTCCCGATCTGCCGGGGTATGGCAGTTCGTCCATTCCGGCCCTAAGCCAGGACCATCACGCTTATTCAAAACGGACTATGGCCAATAGCATCGTAGAATTGATGCGTCTGCTCGGTTTCGATAAATTCCATCTTGCAGGACACGACCGTGGTGGTCGCGTTGCCTACCGCCTGGCGCTGGACCATCCGCACGCTGTCAGCCGCGTGGCCGTGCTCGATATTTTGCCAACCTTCGACTACTGGGAAAAACTCGACCGGCAATTTGGGCTCAAGGTCTACCATTGGATGTTCCTGGCCCAACCAGCCCCTTTCCCCGAAAAGCTGATTGCTGCGTCTCCAGTCCGCTTTCTGGAACACACACTCGCCAGTTGGACTGGCAACAAGAACCTTGATTGCTTTTCCGAAGAAGCATTGGACGACAATCGAGCCTGGTTTCGAGATCCGGATCGCATTTCAGCAACCTGCGAGGACTACCGGGCCGGTGCCACGATCGATTTCGAGCACGACAGTCTTGACCACCAGGCCGGCAACCAGATCCTGGTCCCTTTGCTTGCGCTTTGGGGCGAAAAGGGCATTGCCACCAGTGTCGAGAGCCCGCTCGACGTCTGGAGATCCTGGTGCCCACATGCAGAGGGCCATCCAGTTCCCGGTGGTCACTTTCTCCCAGAAGAAGCCTGGCAAGAAACCGCAGACGCATTGCGGAAATTCTTTACAGGCTGAGCAAAAACCAGCCTGACCTTCACTACTACTTTAGATTGCCGCCTGATTTTTTCATTTCAAGATAGTTTTCGGGTAAATTTTTCCGACTGAGAGCCATTTGCTCTTAACACTATTTAACAAATGCATTCAAAACAATTTAACCAATAGAGTTTATTGAAGAATTAGGCGGTGAGTGTTCACAAAAACAGACTGCGAATTTGCAGTTACTTCAAATACGAACATCACAGCCGGGGGATTGTGCGGTTTTAGAACCGGCGGTGCGGGTGGCTAGTGTGGGCGAGCAAGTAAACGAGGACAAGGAACAGCTGCGTGCGGGCAAACCCTGCCGACGTGGTCTGAGCGCTTGCCTGGATCAGCTCCTTGCGAAATGGAGCGTGGACGATTCCCAATTTGAAAGACCGTTGCGCGGTGTTTTCCTTTCATTCCTCGTGTTGATCGTCGCCGTCCTTTGCATTCAAAACATCGCTTCAGGCTACCGCAACCTGCTTGAGCCTCAGGAAGCCGTCATCCGGACAACCGAGCGACTGCTGACGCAGCAACGCGCGTTTGGAACGCAGATGCTTGATCGCGCGGTCCGTGAAATCAGTTCCGATAAGAATCTTCAAAATGCCATCCAGCGGCATGACACCGGCACAATCCGTGCCATCGCCGACAAAATTATGCTGGCTGCTCCGGAAGGCAGCAGTGTTGCAGAATTCACAATCTATGGTGCGGACCAGAAACCGATTTACAGTTCGAGAAGCCCCGTTGTTGCAGAGCCGGCCCACTTGGCATTTCAAAATGACTTGAGTGCAAATCTGACACGCAACACGAGCAACATAGAATTGAGTATCGACGGAAAATTTGTGGTCAGTGTCTTCCAGGCCTGGACCGTCGATGGCAACCTTTTCGGATACTTGAAACTCGCCGTCGACATTGAGCGCTCGCTTGTCGTTGCCGGGGCCGCAGTCGACGCTGAACTCGTCAACTTAAGCAAGATGGACATTCCCCAAAGCCTGAATGGTCAGCAGATCAGTTCTCGCGTCCTGGGCGAACCGATGAAAACCGAATTCAATTTCAGTGCGCTGACCAATTCGGCGACCGGTCTGCTCAATCTGGACCGGTTCTATTTCCAGAATTCACAGGTTTTCATTGTCCACGAACTGCCTGTACGTGCAGCGATGCCCGGACATGACGCAAAGCTGATCCTGGTGAAGAACATCACCGATCATTTCTGGGCATTTCTTCAAGGGGCCTTGCTCACGCTTTCAGCCGGTGGCGGCATTGCACTTCTTGCCTGGATCGTGATCCGCCGATTGCTCTCCAGACTTCAAAGATCCGTGCAAACCACCCATTCACGCCTGACGGGCATGGTCGCAGAAAATACACGGCAATTGGAAGAGAGCGCTTCGCAACTGCTCGAAGCCCAACGCATCGCCGGAGTTGGCAGCTGGGAACGTGACCTGAAAACCGACCTTTTCAATGGGTCTGAAGAGTTCTTCCGGATCACCCGCATATCGCCCGACCAGCCGGGGGGCAAAATCCGCCAACAACTGCTCGATCTTGTGCCTGAAAAGGAACGATTGCGGAACCTTGAGGTGGTTCGAGAGGCGATTGAAAACCGAAGCGAGTTCGAGTTCGAACATTCCCTGATTTTTGCGCCGGACGACTGCCGCAGCATTTATGTTCGCGGCTATGTCATGGCCGGACCAGATGGCGACGCCACAAAGATCGTCGGGATTATCCATGACATCACCGACCGCCAGAAGGCGGAACGCCAGAGCCAGCTTTTGGCCAACATTCTGGAATCGTCTCTGAACGAGATCTACATTCTGAACGTTGATACCTTCCGCATCGAATACGCAAACAGGTGTGCGATCGACAATCTTGGATTTGATCTCGACGAGCTGAAGTCACGCCGGATCTGGGACATCAACCCGCTCTATGATCAGGAAACCGTGCGCAGGCATGTAACTCCCTTGCTCAAGGGGGTGCGTGGCAACCTGTCGATCGAAAGCGAACACAGACGCAAAGACGGCAGTGAGTACCCGGTCGATCTTCGGGTTCAGATCCTGAAGGACCACGATCGCAATCTGTTTGTAGCGATTGCAAACGACGTTTCGGACCGGGTCCAGAGAGAAAAGGAAACCCGAGAGGCCAAGATAAGGGCGGAGCGCCTTGCCTATTTCGATCCGCTCACGAAACTGTCCAATCGTGCCGGATGCCAGCGGGACGCCAAGTCGCTCTTTGCCAGAGACGACAAACCGTCCTTTCTCATTCATGTGGACATGGATGGCTTCAAGCGCGTCAACGACACGCTCGGTCACCTTGCCGGGGATCATTGCCTTGAAGAAACCGGCAGGCGGCTCAGGGAAGTCTGCCGCGGTCTCGGCACTCCTTATCGGTGGGGTGGAGACGAGTTTGTTATTCTTGCGGACAGCAGCACATCCGATCCAAATCAGCTTTGTGAGCGCGCAAGGCGTCTCATGCGCCAGCCGATGGAATTCAATGGCAATCGCTTCTGGCCTACCGTCAGTATGGGGATTGCGCTCTGTCCGGACGATGCAGACAGTTTCGACACCCTTCTGGTAAACGCGGATCTGGCGCTCTACCAGTCAAAGGAAAACGGCAAAGATCGCTACACGTTCTTCAAAACAAACATGAAGGCGGAGAGCGAAACCGAGGCCCAAATCGAGCTTGAGCTTCATGATGCCGTCAAACACGATCAGTTTTATCTCGTCTTCCAGCCTCAGGTGAATTTGCGAAGCCAGGCGGTTACCGGCGTTGAAGCACTGATACGATGGACCCATCCAGAGAGGGGCGAGCTCTCACCCGGCGAGTTTTTACCTGTTGTCGAGAAAAGCAGCCTTGCCCCCATCCTTGGCGAGATCGTCATCGACAAAGCACTGGCGGCGGCAAAGAGCTGGCTCGACAGTGGCATCAACTTCGGCAGAATTTCCATCAATGTATCACCAGCTCATCTGGCCTCTGGCAAACTGGTTGAACACTTCAGCGCCGCAATGGAACGCCATGGCGTCAGCCCAGAAAAGGTCACTGCAGAAGTTCTGGAATCGGTGTTTCTGAATGACAATGGATCAGGACACCTTGAGGCTCTGAAAGAACTCTATGATCTCGGCGTCCATATAGAACTGGACGATTTTGGTACGGGTTACGCATCCCTGACGCATGTTGCCGATCTTCCGATCAACGGTCTGAAGATCGACCGTTCCTTTACGCGCCAGATGCTTCAGGACGCAAAGAAGGAAGCTGTCGTCAATCAGCTGATACATCTGGCCCGCTCGTTGAATATTGGCGTGGTTTGCGAGGGCGTCGAGACAGAGGCGCAATACGACCGGTTGCGCATGATGGGCGACTTCTCCATTCAGGGTTTCCTGATTGCCAAACCCATGGTCTTCGATCAGGTGACAAACTGGATTTCGGAATCGAGCGACGACTTGTACTTCGTCCTTTAAGAGCGTTGCTCAAGGCCTTTGGCTTGGCAATGCATGCGCCACTCCCCATGTGCTTGAGTGTAGTCACAACAGGACGATACTTATGCAATCCGACACTTCCCACCCCAAGATCGGGCTTGCGCTTGGAGGCGGTGGCGCGCGTGGTCTCGCTCATATTCCAGTTCTAGAAGCCCTGGACGATCTGGGTCTAAGACCGACACAAATCGCCGGCACTTCCATTGGCGCGATCATGGGGGCCGCTTATGCAAGCGGCCGTAGCGGAGAGCAAATTCGAGAAATTACTCTCAAGACGTTCTCGGATCGAAATGCGGTCCTTTCCCGCCTTTGGCAACTCAGGCCGAAGAAGTTTGCTGATATGTTCCGCTCAGGACCGGTTCAGTTCGACCCGGAAGGCGTCCTGGAGGTGTTCATTTCAGAATTTCTTCCAGGCACCTTCGAAGACCTGGATATCCCCCTCAGGCTGATCGCAACCGACTTTTTCGGCTGTCGGGAGGTCGACTTCGATTCGGGGCCTCTTCTTCCTGCGATTGCAGCTTCGATTGCAATACCCGCCGTTTTCAGGCCGGTACGTCACAATGGACGTCATCTGATCGATGGCGGCGTTGTGAACCCGTTACCTTTTGATGGCTTGCGGGATAGATGCGATATTGTCATCGCCGTTGATGTCGTCGGCGCCCCGATACCACGCCCAAACAGCGACGACATCAACATGCTGGACAGTCTCTTCGGCTCCTCACAGATCCTTATGCAAACGATCACAAAGCAAAAACTCAAGTTGGATCAGCCAGATATACTGGTTCGCCCACCGCACGACACCGTCCGTGTTCTTGATTTCTTGAAAGCTGATCGCATTCTGAACAAGGCGGAGCCATTGCGAGATCAAACAAAGGAACAACTGTCAGCACTGATAAAAGAAACAGCGCTCGTTACTTGAGAGCAACATGAGCATATTTAACAAGAACGATCACTCTTGTTATCACAATTACTTTATTTAATAGTTCATTAATAAAACGCATAAATACTTTTCCTATCTTATTAGGAGAAGGTCTATGCGGCCAGTTGGTTCTACAGATTTGGAAGACTGCCCTGTTTCCGAAGATTTGCTGAAGCGATTGCTCGAAGCAACGCTGAGTGCAGTCTCCGACGTGGGCGATCAGCTGCCGGAGCGCCAACGCGCAGCCCTGGCTGTTTATTGTTATCGTCGGTCACATTTTCGCAAGCTGGGCCTGTCGCTTGCCAGCCATTGCAGCAAGCAAGCCATGATTCTGGAAGCTGGCCATGCCGGCGAGATGATTCACATGCAGGCAACAGATGACAAGAAGGCGCTGGAGATCGAACGGCAATCCACGCCCAAAGGGGGAAAGGCCCCCGTCAGCCTTTACGTGGTTTGAACACTCAGTTCCGGGGCTGGTCCTTCCTCCCACCCGCCCCCACCTCAGGCAACCGCCTTCGCAAATCCGTGCGAACGGTTGCCTTTTCTTTTGGCAGCATCGAGAAAAACGATCAAGTTCTCGCCAAAGCAACACAGATACGTCTCTAGTCGCTTGCCCTGACAGTCCGACCCGCTAACTTAAGGTCATGGCAGTCTTCAGGGAGAGCGCATCATGACCCGGGACGTTCCGGACCTATTTAAGACGTTGGCTCACGGCCTTGGCCAAATCCGCTCGGTTTCGATGCTGATCGGTTGCATTATGGCAGTTGCATTTGTTCAGCCAGCAATGGCCATTTGCCAATTGGTTGCAGACGCCCCCTACCGGCAATTGCTCCCTGGTGAAGCGAGGGTCTGGAACGCATCGCTGCAGGCGGGCGAAGTCCAGATTCGCTATATCGGACACTCCACTTTCGAATTGGAAACACCCAAGGGGGTGCGAATTGCGACGGACTACAACGACAGCGTTCGTCCATTTCTGCCACCGACCGTTGCCACGATGAACGGTGCGCACAGCACGCACTATTCGCTCAATCCGGACCCGAGCATCGAGCATCTTCTATATGGCTGGAACCCGGATGGCGGGGCAATGGACCATGACATGACGGTGGAAGATGTCCGGATCCGCAATATCCAGACCAATATACGTGGCTGGGACGGTGAAACCCGACGGCTCGGAAATTCCATCTTTGTTTTTGAGATTGCCGACCTGTGCATTGCCCATCTCGGTCACCTGCACCACAGGCTAACAAAGGAAGACCTGACCAGACTGGGGCAGATAGATATTGTGTTTGCCGCCGTGGACAACACATCGACATTGCGTCTGGACAGTCTCATGGATGTGCTGGAAAGCATCGGTCCGGCCATGGTTATTCCGATGCATTTTCACTTTGCCGGTGCACTTCAGGCGTTTACCGGGCGCGCCGCAGAAGCCGGGTATGAGATTGTTCGCGCAGAAAATGCCAAACTCATTGTCAGCCGTGCCAGTCTGCCTACCAAACCAACCGCATACATCATGATGCCTGGCGGCGCGTGAGTTAGGGCGCATAGCGCAGAAAGAGAACCTGACTGTCCCCGGCTTGCCGTCGGTCAACTTCGGCAAAGCCTTCGGGTGTTTCAATGTCGGCACTTGCCCGCTCTTCCAGTACACAGACTGCGTCCGTCTTGAGCCAGCCTCCGGAACCAGCTGACTGCAGTGCCTTTTCACCGAGGCCCTTGTCATAAGGCGGATCGGCAAAGAGAATGTCGAACGGTTCGATCGTACCAGGTTCGCCCAGGCGGGTTGCGTCCCGTCGGAAGATTTTCGCCGCTCCGTTAAGCCCCAGACTTTCCATGTTGCGCCGGATCACTCCGCGCGCTTCAGCCCCCTCTTCTATGAAGGTGCAATGGCGCGCTCCTCTGCTGATGGCTTCAAAGCCGAGCGCTCCGGTTCCGGCAAACAAGTCCAGAACGCGCGCGCCTTCGAATTCCATTCCCAAGCCGTGCGCGAGAATGTTGAAGATCGTCTCGCGCAGTCTGTCGCTTGTCGGACGGGTTCCCTGAGATTTGGGCGCCGCAATCGCGGCGCCCTTGAAGCGCCCTGCGACTATTCTCACGAACGGTCTCCGCGACGCGGTCCCCGACCGCCCTTGGGTGGGCCACGCCGCTCCTCTTTGTCTCGAGTGCTTCGGCTTTCCTGCTGCTTGTCGTCAACGAGGCCATCCTCACTCCAAATCCGACGCTGAGGAGGGCTGCGTCGCTCTTGGTCCATGTCCTTGCGGGGCCTGGGTGCTGAAGTCATGCGGAAACGGGAACGTGGAGACACCTTTTCCTGACGCTGACCGCTATTCTTGCGTGGCGCCTTACCCTGTTTGCGATCCGCACGTTCGCTCTTGGCAGCCTTTTTCCGGTCTGTTTCTGTCTTGCCTTCACGCGCCGTCAGCCACTTGCCCTGGCCTTCTTCGCGTCGGCCGCCGGATTTGCGGTCGTCTCTGCCACCGCCAGACCGTTTTGTGGCCGACGTCTTTTCAGCTTCCTGTTTGGGTGTATGAAAGATCGGTGCGTCGAAGTCTGCTCCAGCCTCTTCGGCCAAGGCCTCGCCAAGCTGATCCCGCAATACGCGCCCGCGAATTTCGCGAACATCATTTTCCGGCAGATCCATGAGCTGAAACGGTCCATAGGACACGCGGATCAGTCGGTTCACGGCAAGACCGAGATGTTCAAGCACACGCTTCACCTCCCGGTTCTTTCCTTCCCGCAAGCTGACGGTCATCCAGACGTTTCCGCCCTGCTCCTTGTCAAGCACAGCTTCGATCGCACCGTAAAGAACACCATCGATAGCAACACCGTCCTGCAACCCATTCAGATCGGCCTGCGTGACTTTGCCAAAGGCACGAACACGGTACCGTCTCAACCAACCGGTGGCAGGGAGTTCAAGAACCCTCGCGAGCCCGCCGTCATTGGTTAAGAGCAACAGACCTTCCGTGTTGATGTCGAGCCGCCCAACTGTCAGCACACGAGGCAGATCGTCCGGCAACCTGTCGAAGACAGTAGGGCGTCCCTCAGGGTCCTTGTTCGTCGTCACAAGCCCACGCGGCTTGTGATAAAGCCAAAGCCTTGTTCTTTCCCGGGTCGGTAGAGCTGTTCCGTCCACAAGGACCTTGTCGTCCGGCGTCACCGTGACTGCCGGTGTGGTGAGAACCTGACCGTTCAGTTCAACCCGGCCGTTGGCAATCCAGGTTTCTGCTTCGCGGCGCGAACACAGGCCTGCGCGCGCCATAACCTTGGCAATCCGCTCGCCTCGAGAGCCGGTTTCGTCGGTCGTGCTGCGCGGCGCAGGCATAGCCGCGCTTTTCTTTGGGCCGTCTTTCTTCGCACCTTGTGGCCCACGCCGTTTTGAAGGTGCACGATTGTCGCGCGCTCGCGGGTTCACCGAACCGGGGCGCTTGGGGGGAGTTTTTCTTGTCGTCATGGCCGCGTCATAGCAGAGCTTTGCCTTTTCTGAAATCGCTTGTTGCATTCACAGGCTGCAAAGGCGCTGACACCCAGGCGCATAGCTCGGTCGAAAAGAAGAAATTACGGGGCTGACTGTATCGGCTTTTGCGATTAAACACGAACTTTCTTCGCCTCTCCAAAAGGGCCCTGAGACAATAAATGACCAGCGGTCAGCACCCCCAACGTGACAAGACATTCATGGATCTTGCGCTTGAAGAGGCGGAAAAAGCCTCCAGCCGCGGAGAAGTGCCGGTGGGCGCCGTGCTGGTCAGAGGAACCAGTATCCTCGCGCGGGACGGCAACCGAACCCTTGAACTCAACGACCCCACGGCGCACGCCGAAGTTCTGGTCATCCGCAAAGCCTGTGCATTGCTGAATTCACAGCGACTACTTGATTGCGATCTGTACGTGACGCTGGAACCTTGCACCATGTGCGCAGGCGCTATCTCGTTTGCCCGTATACGCAGGCTCTACTACGGCGCTGGCGACGAGAAAGGTGGCGCGGTTGATCATGGCGCTCGTTTCTTCGATCAGCCGACCTGCCATCATGCTCCCGATACTTATTCCGGTATAGGCGAGGTTCAGGCAGCGAAACTTCTGAGAGCTTTCTTCAACTCAAGGCGTCGAAACTGATGCGCACCGGTCTTGCCGGTACGGAGGATTTATTCATCGGCTTTGGTCTTCTCCCAGGCATCAAGAACCGCCGGCCACAGACCTTGTGACCAGAGATTGTTGTGGGCCGCACCTTCGACGATCAGGATCTCTTTGGGATCTGCAGCGCGTTCAAACAACCGTTTTCCGTGTTCAACGGGAATCACGAAATCTTCCGTGCCATGGACGATCAGGATCGGCACCTGGACATTTCCAATACGCTCGCGTGTCGGCATCTGGTCGATCATGAGCAGCCCGACGGGCAACCAGGGATATTGTTCGTATGCCCTGTCGACCAACGCCGTATATGGCGCTTCAAGGACAAGCAAATCTGTGTCCGGCTGATCTGCAGCTATCGCGGTTGCAACGCCTGTTCCCATACTCTCGCCATGGATGATGATCCGATCCGTAAGAGCTGCCACGGCTTGGAAGTGTTCCCGGCCATCTGAAATCAAATCAACTTCCGTCGGGCTGCCTTCGCTGCCTGCATAGCCTCTATAACTGGGCGCGTAGAGCCCGAAGCCACTGTCGAGGATCTGTTTGAAGCGAGATGCGCGCGTGGACACATTTCCGGAATTGCCGTGAAAATAAAGAACCGTCGGAGCACCCTCGACCGCTGGCGCAGCTGACCAGACGCTGATTTGTGTGCCGTCTGCCATGGTCACAGTTTCAACTGCTACCTGGTCAAGCCCGGCCTCCGCGGGGTCAGACAACTCTCCCGTCGGTACAAACAGAAAGCTGCGCTGGTTCAGATACATGAAGCCTGCTGCCATCGTGTACGCAATCGCCACGACGACAGTCAGATTGACCAACAGCTTGCGGACACGCTTTCCCGAACCGGATGGTGTTGCCCTGGCATTCAGGGCCGGATCGTTTTCAGCTTCGGACATGCACGTATCTCAAATCAGTTTCCGGAATTCTCATTTGTGTGTTGTTGCCGGCGTCGGCATCGCGGTCACTTGCGGCCGAAGAGTTTCTCAATATCCGTGAGTTTCAACTCAACCCAGGTTGGCCGACCATGGTTGCATTGCCCGGATAGCGGCGTTGCTTCCATGTCCCGCAACAAGGCATCCATTTCCTCTGCACGCATCCGCCGACCGGCGCGAACGGAGCCATGGCAGGCCATCGTGGCGGCAACATGGTCAAGTTTGTCCCTCAGACCATCTGCCGTGTCCCATTCGGCAAGTTCGTCAGCAAGATTGCGGACCATGCCTTGAATATCCATGTCGCCGAGGATCGCCGGCGTTTCTCTGACGGCGATAGCACCAGGACCGAATGCCTCAAGCGACAGGCCTACGGCCTCCAGATCGTCGGCACGCTCGGCGAGCCGGGCCGCGTCTTCTTCAGGCAATTCGACGATTTCAGGGATCAGAAGCATTTGCCGTGCAACACTTTTCTTCGCCAGCGCTTCTTTCAAACGTTCATAAACAAGGCGTTCATGAGCGGCATGCTGATCCACGATGACAACCCCATCACCTGTCTGGGCAATGATGTAGGTTTCGTGGACCTGTGCCCTTGCGGCTCCGAGGGGCAGCAAAGTCTTTTCCGTTTCCACCGGTGTTTCGTGCGCTCTGGCGTCCGCGGAAGGCGTCATAAGCCCCGCGAACCCGTCCTGTCCGGGTGTTTGGAAAGCTCTTTGGGCACTTTCAGAAAATCCGGAAACCGGTCCCTCATTTTCCTCAAGTGGCCGAAAGGCTTCCGGGTTCCAGTTGGCTGCTGCAGTTGCACGAGCAAATCCGCTACCCCGCCCGGCATATGCAGTATTTGTTGTTCCTCCCGCTGGCGAAGCGGCAAATCCATACCCTGCCTGAGTGTCGCCATGAGATCTGATTGCGTCCAGGGCAATCGCTGCATTTGAGGTCGAAGCACGGTGGCCGGCATCAACCAGTGCGCGCTTTATGGCACCAACCAGCAGTCCTCGCACCAATTGCGCATCCCTGAACCTGACATCCGCCTTTGCTGGGTGAACATTGACGTCTACCTGACCGGGATCGAGTTCAATAAACAGAACAACGACCGGATGCCGATCACGCGCCAGAACATCTGCATAGGCACCGCGCAGGCCGGACAACAACAGTTTGTCCTTTACGGGTCTGCCGTTCACAAAAAAGAACTGATGTTGGGCATTGCCCCGGTGATGTGTCGGAAGCCCGGCAAACCCCGACAACCTGACACCTTCCCGCTCAGCGTCGATTTCCATGGCATTGTCGACAAACTCCGGGCCGAGAATTTGAGCAATTCGAGCAAGGTGCGGCTCATCTCCTCGAGCTGCCGGCCAGCTTTGCGCCTGGCGATCTGCTCCTGAAAGTGAAAACCCGACCGTTGGATAAGCCAGGGCGATGCGTTTAACGATCTCGGTGATCGCTGCCGCCTCGGCACGATCGGATTTCAAAAACTTCAAGCGTGCAGGTGTCGCAAAGAACAGATCGCGCACCTCAACCTGGGTGCCCTTGGCTCTGGCAGCGGGAATAATCGGCTGATGCTTGCCACCTTCAACCGCGATGGCCCATGCATGATCTTCCGTTTCGTGGCGTGTCTGAATGGCAAGGCGAGCGACGGACCCGATCGAGGGCAATGCTTCGCCACGAAACCCGAGCGTGCGAATATCGAAGAGGTCATCATCCGA
The DNA here is from genome assembly GCF_009363435.1 of Labrenzia sp. THAF82. Lineage (GTDB taxonomy): Bacteria > Pseudomonadota > Alphaproteobacteria > Rhizobiales > Stappiaceae > Roseibium > Roseibium porphyridii. The sequence goes on from NZ_CP045354.1 coordinate 5,273,632, forward strand.
AATCTTGGAAGTGCAGTGCCGGCGAACAGCCAGTTCCAGATCGTCGCGGCTCATCCCAAGTCCATCGTCAGCCACACGCATCAGGGTCTTGCCGCCGGCAGCCGTGACAATCTCGATGTTCCCGGCTCCGGCATCGACCGCGTTTTCGACCAGCTCCTTGATGACGCTGGCCGGACGCTCAATCACTTCCCCGGCGGCGATCTGGTTGATCACCTGTTCGCCAAGTTGCCTGACCTTCATGAAACTCCCTTTACTCGGTTTCTTACCGCGCTGCGATCCTATATGGTCCGCGCCGAGTTTGCCTCGATTCTTTCATCAGCTTATCAGACACACCGTGATCCGAGTGACCCGCCATGACCGTTTCTGCACCGCTTCTTGTTGACGGGCTCCGTGCCCTTGCCCCTTCCTATAAGGGCATCTTGTGTGACGTCTGGGGCGTTTTGCACAACGGGGTCGCCGCCTTTGAAGATGCCCACAAGGCGTTGCGAAAATACAGGGACGAAACCGGCGGCAAGGTCGTGCTGATAACCAACGCTCCGCGTCCTGCCAAACAGGTTGGTGAAATGCTCGCCAGTCTCGGCGTGCCGGAAGAGGCCTATGACGGCATTGTCACTTCAGGCGACGTCACGCGCAGTGTTCTGGAAGCACAAGGTACAAAAACGCTGTTACACATCGGCCCCAATCGGGACCAGCCTCTTTACTGGAACCTGGAAGCGACCTTCACGCAAAATGACGACGAGGCAGATGCTATCAGCTGCACCGGTCTGACGGATGATGAAACGGAAACACCGGATGATTATCGCGACCGTTTGCAGAAACTGGTCGACCGCAAGCTGCCGATGATCTGCGCCAATCCGGACATCGTTGTTGAGCGCGGCGACCGTCTGGTGTGGTGCGCCGGCGCTCTGGCAAGGCTTTACGAAGACCTTGGCGGTGAGGTTGCCATACTCGGCAAGCCTCACGGTCCGATCTACAAGGCAGCACTGGATCGGCTTTCGGAGCTCGCCGGCACGACGATCGCAAAGGAAGACGTCCTTGCAGTCGGTGACGGTTTGCCGACCGATATTCGCGGTGCGGTTTCGCAGGACATTGATGTGCTGTTCATAACTGCCGGTATTCACGCTTCGGATTTCGGCCCAAGCGATGATCCCGAGGAACACCTGATCCGCCGCCGTCTGACCGAAGAAGGTTTACGTGCCCGGGCTGCCCTTCCGCGCTTGTGGTGGTAAGCGGCAAACCGGACCCAATCGCCGGTCTGCATTTTGAAATGTCGGGGAAGGTTTTCAACACTCTTGCTGCCTACCGATGATAGCTCACTTGAAAAGAGCAACAGTCGACTGGCTTACACAACGTCTTTTTTGACGGACTTGAAACGAAAAAGGCTCTCACATGGAGAGCCTTTTTGAGAATTCTTTTTAAGCTTCGATCAGTCGAAGAGCTTATCGATATCTGCCTGCGCATCGCCTAGCATGGCGTCGATGTCGTCCTGAGACACACCTTGGCCATCGTGTTGCGGTCCGTGCAGGATCAACTCCCGCTGGCGGCGTTCTTCGTCTGTCTCGACCAGCTCGGCATCCAGATCTTCCGGAAGACGCAAGTGCTCGATGAAAGAGCTCACCCGTTCGTCAATGTAACGGAGCGTTGACACGACCTTTGAAATTCGCTGGCCTGTAATATCCTGGAAAGTACATGCCTCGAAGATCCCGATCATCTTGTTGGAGACGAGCTCCTGATAGGCTTCAGGATCGCTGGTGTCAGCAGACATGATGTCTTCTGCAGCTTCCATGATGGAGTTGGTGGCCTCTTCCGTAGCCTCAACAATCGCATCAAGTTCACGTCCGGCATCCGGGATCTTGTTGCCGGTCATGTCATTGGCACGCAATTGGGAGATTTCCTCCTTCATGCGCTTAATTTCCCTCGCGATCATCGTCAGCTCGTCAGTGACCGCCGGCTGAACAGTCTCGAGGTAATCATGCATCGAACCGGACATCATCTCAGCAAGATGCATGACATCTGTCAGGGAAACTTCACTTTCCCGGTTTTTGTTTTCCTGCAGGAAATCGATTACGCGGGCGATATTTTCTTGTTTCATTTTTTCGCGCCTTTCTTTCACGGCATCATTCGATGCGCGGAGCCCCCCAAAGGCCCGCTCGTCCGACAGGGTGCGGCATGTCACGCCCGATCCACCTGCCCAGCGGATCGAGATGTGCCACAACCATCGGCTGGCACTGGCGGAGACGCACCATGGAAGTGCTTACCCCGCCATATGCGAGAGATTATTCCGAGAAAACGGCTTCGATCTTGCCTTTCAACGTCTGCGCGTTGAACGGCTTCACGATGTAGTTGTTCACACCGGCTTTTTTGGCGGCAATGACGTTCTCGGTTTTGGATTCCGCTGTCACCATAATAAACGGTGTTTTGCTGAGACCGCTATCGGCACGAACCTGCTTGAGCAGTTCGTAGCCAGTCATCGGCTCCATATTCCAGTCGGAAATCACCAGGCCGTAACGGCGCTGTTTCATTTTTTCCAATGCTTCGGTACCGTCCGCGGCATCGTCGATGTCTTCGAAGCCAAGCTGCTTGAGCAGGTTCCGAATGATGCGAATCATGGTCTTATAATCATCGACCACGAGGACCGGCATCTGAAGATCAAGGGCCATTGTCTACTCCATACTGTCAATTTGCGCGGCCCCTGGCCGTGGGCCGGTGGATACGCGTTATGACTTTGAAGGAGAGTGACACATTCATCTGTGTCCTCACCTCCCCACACTCCAAGCAATCTAGACGCTGCCCCTGAAAAGACCGTTAATAACGCAGGTTTTTTTTTCTCAGCCCAAAGCATAATTGCCAGAAAACCTTGGCCAGCCTAGCGTCCTGCCAACATAAAAAACTTGAATTCGAGGCGGAAACCCAATGTTGGAACTGCAAAAACTCTGTTTTGAAGATCTCAAGACCGGGATGAGCGAAGAACTTGTTAAACATGTCAGTTCTTCCGATGTTGTCGGTTTCGCCGAAGTATCCGGCGATAGAAATCCAATTCATCTTTCCGAACACTTTGCCGCCAGAACGCCCTTCAAGACCCGAATCGCGCACGGGCTTTATACCGCCAGTCTTATTTCCGCGGTTCTGGGAACCCGTTTACCCGGCCCGGGCGCCATCTATCTGTCGCAAACATTGAACTTCAAAGCACCCGTCAAGATCGGTGACGACGTCAAGGTCACCGTAACAGTCGAGGAGCTTCAGGAAAGGGGAAATCGCGCCCGTTTGTCATGCATCTGCAGCGTTGACGATACTGTCGTACTGGAAGGTGAAGCGCTGGTGAAAGTTCCCAGCCGCGATGAAGACCGCTCAGGCCTTTGAAGCCAACACGCACCTGTCGTGGTCTGCTCCATCTTGACCTTTCAAAGTCTTGGCGGCAGGTTCCTCGCCGAACGGGCGGTCAGCCTGGCTAAGTCCCTGCTCTCCTGACCGCCGATTTTGCGGACAGCTGGTCTTATCGGTCGGTCTTGCCGAAACGTTTTGCGAAAGTTACCTGGATGAGCCTGAGAGATCCATCAAAGTTCCTGATTGCCGACAGTCTTGATACCTTCCCTCAGGAGCTCAAGGGCGGCATCGTTGCGATTGGAAATTTCGATGGAGTTCATCGGGGTCATCGCGCTGTGCTTGGAGCAGCGCTTGGCCTCGGACACGGCACGCACCACCCGGTGTTTGCCATGAGTTTCGAGCCGCATCCCCGAACCGTCTTCAATCCGGCCAAACCTGTCAGCCGGTTGACGCCGCCGGAACAAAAACTTGGCCTACTGAAGGTCTGTGGTCTGGACGGCGCGCTTATCTTGCCTTTCACCAAGGAATTTGCCGGCATCGAAGCCAATGCCTTTGTTCAGGAAATCCTGATCGACACTCTTGGCATCTCTCACGCCGTGACCGGTTACGATTTTCATTTCGGCCGTGCAAGGCAGGGAACGCCCGACTACCTGCGCAATGCCGGTGCCAATCACGGCTTCGGTGTCACGATTGTGCAAAGAGAAGAAGATGAAGGCGCAGAGGTCATTTCTTCCACACGGGTTCGCGACAGCCTGCGACGCGGTGATATTGTTCAGGCCAACGCGCTTCTGGGCTATCGCTGGTTCTTCGAAAAGTCGGTTCAGCACGGCGACAAGCGCGGACGAGATCTCGGCTACCCGACCGCAAATCTGAATCTGGGAGAAGACACACCGCTGCAGCGCGGGATCTATGCGGTCAAGGTCAAAACAGGCGGGCAATGGTATGACGGTGTTGCCAGCTATGGACGCCGACCGACATTCGACAACGGCGCAACTCTCTTTGAAGTGCATTTGTTTGATTTCAACGGAGACTTATATGACGCAACCCTGCGCGTGCATCTTGTTGCTTACCTTCGGGGGGAAGAAAAGTTCGATAGCGTAGAAGCGCTCGTCACCCAGATGGACACAGACAGCGAAGAGGCGCGCGCTGCGCTGGCCTCCATGCAACCGTTGTCTGATATCGACATGAAATTGCTGGATCTTGCGCCCTGACACAGCCCGCGCGTGCACTTTGCACCTGCGAGCAGTTGTCACTGAAGGCCGTAGTAACGTTACCTACTGTTGGATGCGACGATCAGGCGACAGTTGCGGGCACCTTTGAGATGTCTGTCGGCACATCGCGGGTTTCAAGATCATTGCCGAGACGACGCATACCGAGCCAAAGCACAATCAAGGGCAACAGCGGTGCAACCGGCAAACCAACATAAAGCGCCAAAGGGCTTGTGGACGCTGAAAGAGCAATGACACCAGCCAGCAAAACTTTTTCGTATGGCAAAAATCCGGACTTCAAACCGTCCCGGATCAGGAAGGCGCAGGGAACAACCAGCAACGTAAAGTCATAGGAGAGCGCGAAGGGCGTTACCAAAAGTGCTCCACCGACGAGAACCGAAGCGCGAACGGTCATGTCCTCGGACTTGCGCCACGCATGCCAAACACAGGCCAAGACACCAAGCCCAACAACTGCTTGCACTGACATAGCGCTCATGTGCCCCAAACCGAGTTGCCGGGCGCTGCCATAAGTTGAGACCATTTTGCCCCACTCGACGCCGCCCAGTTCCATCATTGCCGCAGCAACCGGGGCCTGTTGCCAGAACACCACCCAAACGCCTATGCCGACGATTGCAGCACTCAGACCGGCCAAGCCCAATGTCGTGACGGAAGCGCTGACAAAGGATCGCCAGTTCAAGCTGGCAATCAGTGCAACGGGCGCCAGAATTCCGAGCTGTGGCTTGATCGTCAAAAGACCAAGCGCCACTCCGGCCCAAACAAATTTGCCCCTCTCGATGCCAATCAAAAAGAAGGCATAGAGCGCAGCTGTCAAAGCTGCATTTTGCCCGTGAAACGCATTGTTGGCACAGGCAGGAACCAGAATGAGACAGGCAGCAAGCAACCATTTCCCTGTGATCATGCGGCACGCGAGAAACAGCAATCCGGTGGTCAATCCGACGAAGGCAGCAAAAGCAACCTTATAAGGCAATAAGGCGAACGGGCTTTGTAACAACTGGAATGTCGGCGGATAGAAGAAGCCGAAAACCGTGTCGGAACCGGTGTAGGATTCCTGCAAGGCTGCGAACTCTTTCGGCAGATAAACAAGCTCCGGTGTACCAGAGAGCACCTGCTTGCCCGCGAGCCAGAAACTCAGGTAGTCCATCAGCAAAGTGCCATTGGCGGAGCCGAAACTGTTCGGAAGCAAAAGCATCCAGGCGAGAGCCAGGGAATAGCCGATGGCAGAACACAGGCAGGCAAAGCCAATCCGGTCCCAGCTCAGCCAGTCGCCGCGCGTGGCGCCGCGGTGCCAAAGTCCCGGGTTCTGCGGGTCGGCAGCAGCCAATTCGCTGTTGATCTCAGTCTGAGCCGTCATGACCTTCCCGTGTCCAAAACCTGTCGTTTGTTCATGTTGGCCGGCACAATGGCCGAAAGACGTCTATATTCGGTTACTTGGCGAAGAATGAATTGCCTCAATGTGCAATTTGCAGGGACATTTCCCAATCTGTCTTTATTCGCAGCCAAAGTACTGCTATGTCCCACTCCATGCACACTCAGGCTTACATAATTCATGGCGCACTGATGAACGCGATTGCGCGAATTACCTGCCCGGCCCTCGGCTGACGCGACCGCGCGGCGCCAGGGACCGGGTTCTTCCTGTTTCAAGTTGCAGCGCCGCATTGGACCTGCAATCTTCCTGACACATGACTGCGGGCTGGTGCCCGAACGACCGGATCGACCTTACGATGACCGAGACAGATAAACGCGACTATTCAGAAACGCTCAACCTTCCCAAGACCGAATTTCCGATGCGAGCAGGCCTTCCCAAGAAAGAGCCGGAAATCCTGGCCCGTTGGGAGAAGCTCGACGTCTACAAGAAACTGCGTGAGCAGGGAAAGACACGGGACAAATTCATCCTGCATGACGGCCCTCCCTATGCCAATGGTCACATCCATATCGGTCATGCACTGAACAAGACGCTCAAAGACATCGTGACCCGCTCGATGCAGATGCTGGGCTATGAAAGCAACTATGTGCCCGGTTGGGACTGCCACGGCCTGCCCATCGAATGGAAAATCGAAGAGCAGTACCGTGCCAAAGGCAAGAACAAGGACGAAGTGCCGATCAACGAATTTCGCAGGGAATGCCGCGAATTCGCTGAGCACTGGATTGATGTCCAGAAAAAGGAATTCAAACGCCTCGGTATCGAAGGCGACTGGGATAATCCCTATCTGACCATGCGTTTTGAAAGCGAAGCCGTGATCGCGCAGGAGCTTATGAAGTTCGCGACATCCGGTCAGCTTTATCGCGGTTCCAAGCCCGTCATGTGGTCTGTCGTCGAGAAAACGGCCCTCGCGGAGGCTGAAATCGAATACCACGACCACAAGTCAGATATGATCTGGGTGAAGTTTCCGATCGTGACTGCCGGAGGAAGCGATCAGGCGGCCGTTGAACAGTTGCTCGATGCGTCTGTTGTGATCTGGACCACCACTCCGTGGACCATCCCAGGAAACCGGGCAATCTGCTATTCATCACGCATCGCCTATAGCCTTTACAAGGTCACTCAGGATGGATTGCCGGACGACAACTGGGTCCAGAAGGGCGATCTGCTGATCCTGGCGGACGCACTTGCCGATGACGTTTTCAAGAACGCGCGGATCACCGATTTTGAGCGCTTGCGTGAAGTAACCGCGGATGAACTGGCAACGCTGACTTGCGCCCATCCGCTGGCGGAGTTGGACCTTGGCGGCTATGAATTCGATGTGCCGCTTCTTGATGGCGATCACGTGACTGATGATGCCGGCACCGGCTTCGTTCACACTGCGCCGGGTCACGGTGCGGATGACTTTGAAATCTGGATGGAAAAGCGTGCCGAACTGGAAGCACGCGGCATCAGCACCGCGATCCCTTTCACGGTTGCAGATGACGGGTTTTATACCAAGGACGCTCCGGGCTTCGATGGCTGCGAAGTGATCACTCACAAGGGTGAAAAGGGTAAAGCCAACAGGGCAGTAATCGAAAAACTGAAGGATGCGGGAAATCTGATCGGCCTGGGACGGCTCAATCACTCCTACCCGCATTCCTGGCGCTCCAAGAAACCGGTAATCTTCCGCAACACCCCGCAATGGTTTGTCTATATGGACAAGGCATTGAATGGTGAACGCGACACATTGCGTACGCGTGCACTCACCGCAATCGATGAGACCCGCTTTGTGCCAGGCGCAGGTCAGAACCGTCTGCGGTCGATGATCGAGAACCGCCCGGACTGGGTCCTGTCGCGTCAACGTGCCTGGGGAGTTCCCATCACGGTATTCATCCACAAGGAGACTGCCGAGATCCTGAAGGACGAAGCCGTCAACAAGCGCATCTTCGAGGCTTTCAAGTCTGAAGGCGCTGATGCTTGGTTTGAAGAAGGGGCCAAGGAACGCTTCCTTGGTAACGACTTCAAGGCCGACGATTGGGACATGGTGACCGACATTCTGGATGTCTGGTTCGATTCCGGATCGACACATGCTTTCGTTCTAGAAGACCGGGCAGACCTTGCACCGAAGCGGAAAGTCGACGGCGGCAATGACTACGTGCTTTATCTTGAAGGGTCCGACCAGCACCGCGGGTGGTTCCACTCCTCACTTCTTGAAAGCTGCGGAACGCGGGGACGTGCACCCTATGACGCGGTTCTGACACATGGCTTCACCATGGCCGAGGATGGGCGCAAGATGTCCAAATCTCTTGGCAACCAGGTGTTCCCGCAAGATATCATCAAGCAGTACGGGGCGGATATCCTGCGCCTGTGGGTCGCTTCCACAGACTATTGGGAAGATCAGCGCCTCGGCAACGAGATCATCAAGACCAATGTCGACAGCTATCGCAAACTGCGCAACACGTTGCGCTGGATGCTGGGCTCGTTGGCCCATGCAAAAGGTGAAGACGTTTCACTTGCGGACATGCCCGAGCTTGAAAGGCTGATGCTGCACAGACTTGTCGAACTGGATGAGATGGTTCGCGAGGCTTATTGGGAATTCGATTACAAAAAGATCTTCCACCAGTTGTTCACTTTCATGACAGTGGAACTTTCGGCCTTTTATTTCGACATCCGTAAAGATGCGCTTTATTGCGACGCGGCCTCTTCCACCCGTCGCAAGGCATCGCTCTTTGTGATCGACAAACTGTTCAATTGTCTCGTTACCTGGATGGCACCCATGTTGCCGTTCACCATGGATGAGACTTGGGTGTCCCGCTATGGTGACGACGCAAGTGTCCACCTGGAACAGTTTCCGAAAGTGCCCGGGGAGTGGAAAGACGAAGCGCTTGCAGCCAAGTGGGCCAAGATCAAGACGGTCCGCCGTGTCGTGACAGGTGCACTGGAAATCGAGCGCCGCGAAAAACGCATAGGCTCGTCCCTGGAAGCGCATCCGGTGGTTCATGTTACGGATGCGGATCTGATGGCGGCACTTGCAGGCAAGGACATGGCCGATATTGCCATCACCAGTCAGCTGACATTGACAGATACGGCTGCTCCTTCAGGCGCATTCACACTGGACGATACCAAAGGCGTCGCGGTTGTTCCGGCGCTTGCAGAAGGCACCAAATGCGCAAGGTCGTGGAAAATCCTTCCGGAAGTTGGTTCCGATGCCGATTATCCGGACGTCACTTTGCGGGACGCGGCTGCTTTGCGTGAGTGGGATGCCGCCCACGCAGATGCCTGAAACGTCAACTTGCCGGACTTGAGATGAGCGAACTGGACAACACGTCTGTCAATACCAGCAGGCGGCCTCTCTTCTGGGGCCGCCTCAGTTCGTTCGTCCTGATTGTTGTGCTCATCTGTGTGCTTGTCGATCAAGGCACCAAAATCTGGCTCGTACATGGCTTCGACATTGCGGCGAATGGCCCGGTGCAGGCACTTCCGTTCCTGGATATCGTTCTTGTCTGGAACAGAGGCATCTCATATGGCCTTTTTCAGCAAAACAGCGATCTCGGACGCTGGCTGCTCGCAGGGCTGACGGTCGTGGTCTCAATCGGATTGTGGATCTGGTCGACAAGATGCGACACCAAACTGGTGGCCCTTGCTCTGGCACTGGTCATCGGCGGTGCCGTTGGAAACGGCATCGACAGGCTCACCTACGGTGCGGTTGTCGACTTCGTTCACTTTCATGTCGGCACCTTTTCCTGGTACGTCTTCAACATGGCAGACGTGTGGATCGTTGCGGGCGTCGTCGGTCTCCTGTATGACAGTTTTCGAAATGGTCCTAATTCAGCCGCAAAATAGCGGTTTAAGGCAGGACGGACGCAATCTCGGCAGGACGCTGCCGATTCATTGAGACGAGAAATTCGGGGAGTCTGCTGTGGTGCGGACCATTTTTGGATTGGCGAAGAAGTCTTCTGTTCTGGTGCTGCTTGCCGGACTGGCGGCATGTCAGGCAGCTGACGGTACAACCCAGGCTCCGGACGTGGCTCTGGTAAATTCGGTCATGAAGGGCCTTGGTGCTGTCGATCCGAACGAAAAACCGATCGACTACAAGCCACGGGCGCCGCTGGCGATGCCATCCGAGCCGGCCAAGCTTCCTGAACCGGAAACCAACGTCGCCGGTGTGAACGATGCAAACTGGCCCAAGCAACAAGACAATGAGCAGCTCAAGGAACTGAAGGACCTCTACGCGGGTTCAAGCCGTATGCAGCGCGAACCTCTGACCCCGGAACAGATGCGCGGTTTTACCGTCACAGGCGTTACCGGCCTGAATCGCGATCTTGCTGCCGAACGACGCGAAAACGAGATTACGGAAGGCGAGAAGCTTACCCGTCAGGAACAGCGTGACGAGTGGGAGCGCCTGCAAAAGCTCAAGGCACAGCAGGCTGGCCTCGACAAGAATGGGCTTGCAACCCGTCGTTACCTGACCGAGCCGCCGGCAGATTACTCAACGCCTTCTCCTGACGCCCCGATGCCGGATGTCGTGCAGAAGAACAAGCGTAAACCGACGAACTTCGACAAGTACGATTCCGCGCCGATTGATCCCCGGTGTCTGGAAGGTGACTCAAGTTACTGTAACTAGAACACGTTACGGTTAAGTACCCACAGTTCATGCAGCCGTAAGGGCTTGATGACGAAAAAGTAACGGGACCTTCGGGACCTCCTTCCTATATGGATGGAGACGTCCGAAGGTCTTTTTGCGTCTGAAGGCCCTAAAAAACACGGAGTTGCACGTGAACCCCATCGAGATTCAGCGTCCGGATTTTTTTACTTTTCGCCTAATACGATCACTCAAATCGCTGCTCTTGCCAGCAATGTTGCTCGGTACAGCTGCCGTTCTGCCGGCTCCCGGTGCGAACGCAAATCCCAGCACGGCTGAAAGCATGGTGATTGCGCCCAATCTGGAAAGCTTCACATTGGAGAATGGTCTCCAGGTTGTTGTCATACCGGACCGGCGTGCACCAGTCGTTACCCACATGATCTGGTACAAGGTCGGATCGGCAGATGAACCGGAGGGACAATCCGGTGTTGCCCATTTTCTTGAACATCTCATGTTCAAAGGCACGAAAGACAACCCTGACGGCGTTTTCTCAAAAATGATCGCGGAACGTGGCGGACAGGAAAACGCCTTCACCAGCGCGGACTACACCGCCTATTTTCAAAGGGTCGCCAAAGAGCACCTTCCACTGATGATGGCTCTTGAAGCAGACAGGATGGAAAATCTGGTGCTGTCGGATGAGGTGGTGACCCCTGAGCGCAAGGTGGTGCTGGAAGAAAGACGCCAGCGCGTCGACAGCGAACCCGGGTCACGCCTTCGCGAAGCGCTGAATGCAATAACCTTCGTCAACCACCCATATGGATCACCTGTCATCGGTTGGCAGAGCGAGATTGAAGCCCTGAACAAAGAGGCCGCGATCGCTTTCTACGATCGTTTCTACACACCCAACAACGCCGTTGTCGTGATCGCCGGTGATATTACCGTTGAAGATGTCCGCAAGCTTGCCGACGAGACCTATGGCAAGATTGCGAGACGCGCGGAGCCTGGAGAACGCCTACGTCCCAAGGAACCACCGCTGTCCGGAGAACGCCGGATTGCCGTCTCAGATCCACGTGTGCGCCAGGAATCAATTTCCCAGACGTGGGTCGTGCCAAGCCAGTCCACGGGTGAAGGCCGCATACCGGAAGCTTTGGACATTCTCGCATACGTTCTTGGCCAGGGCCCGTCCAGCCGATTGTACAAGTCACTGGTTCTGGACCAGGAAGTCGCCATCAGTGCAGGTGCGTATTATCAAAGCGGTGCGCTGGATGACGGTCGCTTCGGCTTTTACGCCTCCCCCCGCCCCGGTCACACGCTTGAGGAAATGGAAGAGCTGATTGCACTGGAACTGCAAAAGCTGCTGTCTGGTGGTGTTACCGAAGAAGAAATTGATCGCGCTAAAAACAGTATGATTGCGAGTGCGATATATGCGCAGGACAGTCAATCCGGGCTGGCTCGTCTCTTCGGCAGTGCGCTGACCACCGGACTGACCATTGAAGACGTCCAGACATGGCCATCGCAAGTCAGGGCCGTCACCATTGACGATGTGCTTGACGTTGCACGCACGTATCTGAAAGGCATGCCGGTTGTTGGAGAACTGCGTATCGAAACTCCTACAGAGCCTGCAGCCGCCCTCAGCGATGACCAACAACTCAAGGACAAGTCCTGACCATGATGCAGAACACATTCTCAAAGGGCGTATTGCCCACCATCGCGTTTGCGTTCGCGACACTTTTTGCCTTGGTCCGGCTTGCAGAAGCCGTCGAGATTCAACGGGTGACCAGCCCTCAAGGCATCGAGGCCTGGCTGGTTGAAGATCACACAGTCCCGATCATTGCCGTAAACTTTTCCTTTGACGGCGGTTCGTCGCAAGACCCGGCTGGCAAGGAAGGTCTGACCCGGCTTCTGGCCGCAACCCTGGACGAAGGCGCTGGCGACCTTTCTTCGGAAGAGTTTCAGGCGAAGCTTGAGGAACTTGCCATCAGCATCGGCTTCAGTACGGGCAAAGACCGGTTTTACGGGAGCCTCAGAACTCTGACCTCAACACTTCCTGAAGCGGGCGATCTCCTTGCGCTGGCCGTCAACACGCCGCGTTTTGACGAAGCGCCAATCGAACGGATGAAGACCCGGCTGGAAACACGGGCGCGGCGAAGCGAAACCGATCCGAACGCAATTGCCGGCAGATCTCTCGCTGCAGCCATGTTTGGCGACCATACCTATGCCCGGCCAACGCTCGGCACTGCGGTTACCATCGGTGCCCTGACCGCGGATGATCTGAATGCGCAACACGGGAGGCTTTTGGCAAAGCAGGGTCTGACAATCGGTGTCGTCGGTGCAATTGATGCCAAAACGCTGGAGCCGTTGCTGGACAAGGTCTTTGCCGATCTGCCGGAGAGCGGCGACTTGAAGGCGGTTGCAGAACTGACACCGACAGCAGGCGATGAGATCGCTGAAGAACTGGCCGTCCCTCAAACGACCATTCTGGTCGCCCTGCCCGGCCTAAAACGGGACGATCCGGACTATCAGGCCGCCTATGTCATGAACCACATTTTGGGCGGAGGCTCGTTCACCTCGTGGATGTATCAGGAAGTGCGCGAGAAGCGTGGCCTTTCCTATGGCGCCAACACGTCCCTGTCGCCCTATCGCCATACCGGCTTGCTGATCGGCTCAGCTGCTACCAAGGCAGAACGGGCCGGCGAGACAGTGAGCGTCATGCTTGATCAATTCCGCCGCATGGCGGACGATGGGCCGACAGACGACGAACTTCGCCGCGCGAAGCAGTTCATTACAGGTTCCTATGCCTTGCGTTTCGACAGTTCCGGGAAGATCGCACGGCAGTTGGTCGCTCTGCAGAACGCGGAACTGGGCATTGACTACTTCGATCGCCGAAACAGCGAAATTGATGCGGTCACTCTTGAAGATGTTCGCAGGGTGGCAAAACGGCTGCTTGCAGAACAAGCACCAACCGTTGTTACTGTTGGTCCGAAACAGGGCTGAGAAAAATGACTATTGGCAGCGGGTTCAGCCCGCTGCCGATCTTCTCGGACCTGGCGCGGGCGCTCCTTGAAGAACCTCGGCACGTACGGGACGAGGTGGCGAGAACAGATTTCCCTGAGCCAGTTTGACGTCGAAATCGAGAAGCTCCAGAACCTGGTTCTCCGTTTCAACGTGGTCGGTAATCAACTGCATACCGTAGCGATGCAGCAAGTCTCCAAAATCGGATGGATGTATGTGACCGTGGATTGCTTCACGCCGCCCGATCAAATAATCCGCATTCAGCTTGCCATACTTGAACCCGCGCCCTGCCAGTGAATTGAAATCCATCTTCATATCGGAGATCCGGTCGATGGAAAAACGGAAGCCGGTTTCAAAGAGTGCACTCAGGCTCTCCAGTTCACGCGGCCCCATGACAGCGACATCCGGCTGCGCGAATTCGAACACCAAGACATCTGCAAGGTCCTGATTAGCTTTCACAAACTCGAGGAAGCCTGGAAAGAATGTTTCGTCGACAAGCGACAGCGACGAGATGTTGCAGAAGAGGATCGCGTTCCTGTTGCGTGAGATCAGGCGTCGAATGACCTGGACCGAGCGGAAGAGCAGCAGATTGTCGATACGCGCGATTTGACCGGACTGTACGGCCTCCGGCAGGAATACCGCTGCTTCTATTGTGTTGCCATCCACATCGCGAAGACGGGTGAAAGCCTCATAGAACTTTACCTGGCGCTGCGGCAGCGACACGATTGGCTGCAAATGCAGTTCCACGCGGTTTGCGTTCAATGCGGAGGCGATTAACTCCCGCATCGCCATGTTCGGCTGATAGGCAGCTTGTTCCTGTGGCAATCCGCCTGCTTCACCTGGGAGATCGGCTTCGGATGCGTAACCGTCATCCGGTCGCGCTTGCGGGTGCCCAAGATGTGAGGGCACATCACCGGCATTCGGTGCCTGAACACCATAGTTCCGGTCAAGGTCCGCTGTTTCGCCGTGCATGGGCGCATAGGTATGCGCAGGCGCAGCTGGTCCCGTTTGCTCAAGTCCGGGTGCATGCGCACCAGGCTGCTGCACTGGAGGTTGACCCGGGGACATTTGATAAGGAGGCGGAACATCACCGCCAAAGCCGCGCGGCGCCGGCTGGGACTGAGGATAGCGCGGCAACTGCTGCATAGAGGGCGGCGGTGCCAAGGACTGTTGATCCTCTACCCTGGTCTCCAGATCGGCCATCGCTTCAGCCATCTGCTTCACGAGGGTTCCAAGAACTTCAACCTCCGCGAACAGTGGATCGATCTCGGCGCGTGTGCGGCGCGGCACCGTCTGTTCCATTCCGGTCAGACGGCCCTCCAGATTGCCCACATCCTCATCGATATCGGACATGCGTTCTTCCAGGCGATCAACGGCCTCGCTAACAGCACCGCGATCGCGGGCGCGCCCGATCAGAAGATGAATCAGGATCATCGTGCACATCAGCGCAAGAGAAAGAGACACAGCCTCCCCGAACGGCCTGCCAAACTGGAAGATCAGCACGGTCGCCGAGGACAATGCGATCACGGCCATGCATACTGCAACAAATATGGTCCCTGTCCGACCCATGGCGTACGAATGTTCCGATCCGAATCAAGAGTTACTTGTTAATCATGCCTTAAGAAAGAGCCGACACCGAATCCGCAACCCGCTTTCTGACGTAGAATCCGTAACTTGTCCCCGACTATGCGCTGCGGGAATTCAAAATCGGCAGGCAATTTGATGCCAGCCACCCTAAACCGGCGAAAACCACTTAACCGTGCAAAGAACTGCGACCCATCCCATAGAGTGCCTTTGGTCTTTCCATTTCTCCAGGCTTCCGTTAGAGTTAACTTGGGTAAACAATTGGTGTCGCGGCGTTTGATAGAGTGCATTTGAAGAGAGGGCTGGCATGCGTGCTTCCGGGCAAACATCCAGGCGTCCTTTGCCGCATGCCGTTCGAGCTCCAGACAGAGGCCCCGGCGCTATTGCGGCCAAAGAAGCAGATCGCCCACCGCAGCGCAGCCAGCAATCGGCTTTGCGTAACGAAGCAAGCGGTCCGGGATGTCATTCTGACGATCAGATTGAAAAGGCACTCGTCAAAGCACTCAAGAGCCCTGAATTTCAATCCGCACCGCAGCTAAGATCCTTTCTTGGCTTTGTGGTCCGCGCCACGCTCAACGACCAGCGGGAAAAAATCAAAGGCTATACAATTGCGGTCGAAGCACTTGGTCGGCCCGAAGACTTCAATCCGGTGACCGACCCGATTGTGCGCGTCGAAGCCGCCAGATTGCGACGCCGCCTCGAAAAATACTATGAAGGTTCCGGCTCAAACGACCCGGTGCGGATTGCTATCCCAAAGGGCAGCTACACACCGCATTTTTTTGAACCGGCTGACAAGAACACATCAGGACCGGAAAGAGTTCACACACTCACTATTCAGTTCGACAGTCTGGCCACTGATACGTCAAAGTCCCTTGAAACACTGACAAGACTTCAGGAACAGGGTGAACCTGTCTCCGGCGCAAAAGCGGATCCGTCTGAGGACCAGCCGGGAGTCTGGCGCGAGTTGGAAATCTCTTACCGAC
This sequence comes from Labrenzia sp. THAF82, assembly GCF_009363435.1. Lineage (GTDB taxonomy): Bacteria > Pseudomonadota > Alphaproteobacteria > Rhizobiales > Stappiaceae > Roseibium > Roseibium porphyridii. Next base: position 5,289,745 of record NZ_CP045354.1, read on the forward strand.
AGCTCCTTCGTAGTCAGGTTCCCTTCCACATGGTGATGGTGATCGGCATTGCCTGCTTTTTGGTCGGTGTTCTGGCTGCAACCCTCTGACGTCGCGTTTTCCTGCGCATTCGCTGCCGTTCAATCCGTCTGTTTGCTCCTGAAATGACCCATTTCGCCGTGAAACTGCAAAATGCGTCATCTGACAACGCTTTGTTTACCCTGTTCGGAGAATTATCAGGTTGACGAATCTTTCGATATTCGAAAGTGCCGGATCGAGCGATGGGAGTTGCCCAGCAATGGGGAGTAACGAGGGCACTGAGTTGCCTGTAATTGTACGTGTCCTGGACGCATCAGCTTCGGAAGCTGCCCGCACGGCAGCGGTCTGTGCCAAACTGGCTCATGCCTGCTCCGATCCTATCCTTTATACGGATTCTGCCTCCTGCCTTCAGGATCTCGCAGACAAATCAACTGACATCCTGATTATTGACCTTGAGACAATTGGCGGTGACGAAGCTCTTGAGGCTTATGCCGTTCGCTGCCCAAAATCGGTGATAATGGCTGTCTCGGCAAAAGGGTCTGTGTCGCGCGCTGTCAGCGCTATGCGCGCGGGCGCTCATGACTTTCTGACAAAGCCCTTCTCGCTTGACGCACTGGCGTCGAAGGTCTCCTTCCAACTGGAACAACGCCGTCCGGCCATCAAGAGCGCACCGGCTCCGATCGAGCCGATGCCGGCTCCCGCCGTTGTTGAAAGACCTGTCCCAGTTGAACGGGTTAACATACAAGACATTGAAGTTACCGGCCATTCGCGGCTGATCGGTGCTTCTGCTAAAATGCGGGATGTACACGAACAAATCAGCCGAATGGCCCCTTCTCAAGCGCCAGTGTTCATCACCGGTGAGTCCGGTACCGGCAAAGAACTTTGCGCCAACGCTGTCCACGATCTTTCCGAGCGCCAGTCAAACCGGTTCGTGACCCTCAATTGCGCAGCGATCCCACGTGATCTCATCGAGAGCGAAATCTTCGGCTATATGCGTGGGGCGTTCACCGGCGCCACCGACAATCGGGCCGGCGCGGCGGAACAGGCAGACGGCGGAACCCTGTTTCTCGATGAAATCGGCGAGATGGATCTGCTCTTGCAAAGCAAATTGCTCCGGTTCCTGCAAACGGGCACATTCCAGAGACTGGGCGACACCCAGACGCGAAAGGTCGATGCGCGGATCATCTGCGCCACCAATCGCGATCCCGTTGCCGAAATTTCAGCTGGCCGGTTCCGCGAAGACCTCTACTACAGACTTCACGTGCTGCCGATCCATTTGCCCCCTTTGCGCGAGAGACGAGACGACATCCTGCCATTGGCTGCTGCCTTTCTTGACCGGTATTCGGGTGAAGAGCGGCGATCCTTCAAAGGGTTCGACGCAGATGCGGAAGCACGCATCATCGCCTATGCCTGGCCGGGCAATGTTCGTCAGCTGGAAAACACCATTCGGCAGATTGTCGTGATGAACGACGGAGTAGCGGTCACGTTCGATATGCTTCCGATAGTGATCCGCGACCAAAGCAGCCGCCCGAACGCCATTATTGATCTGTCCAGGGAAAGAGCTCGCGTGCCGGTTCCGAGCCGGCCTTTCGGCGCAATCGAGCCGCTTTGGGCTCAGGAGCGGCGGATCATCGAAGATGCTCTGGACGCCTTTGACGGCAACATCGCAATGGCCGCAGCCGCCCTCGAGATCAGCCCTTCAACTATCTACCGCAAACGCCAGTCCTGGACGGCGCGCAGTCTTTAACCGTCTACATTTACCGCATTGCACACATTTTCTTGTCTATCAGGGAAAGTCGGTCTATATCGGCCACAACCCTGAGAACAGACAAGATTAAAGGGCGTGTGGGTACTTATGAAAACACTGGCAGGTAGACGTGCAACCGGACGGCTTGCGGCTGCAATCCTGATTGCGACCGGAACACTGGCCGGCACATTGGCTGCGCAGGCTCAATCAGAGCAAGTGGCCAAACCTTCGCAGTCTTTTCTCCAGGCTCTAACCGCTTTTGATACAGCCTGGGACAGTTCGGAACTTGCCTTCACCATCGTGAGCTTTTCCCAGGATGCAAGCACAGGCTATGGCAAATATACGCCGCTTAGCGAAGCGAAATTTGCCGATGGGGATACCATCAATGTTTATGCGGAACCTGTCGGATATGGCTTTCAGGAAACTGCGGATGGGTACACCTATGAACTCACTGCCAGCTACCGTCTTTTGAACCTGTCCGGACAGGTGCTTGCCGAACAAAGCAATTTCGCCTCATTTACCGGGACCAGCAGATCCAAGAAACGGGAGCTCTCTGCCGGGTTGAGTTTCCAGTTCAGTGGATTGCCGGCAGGCGATTATCAGCTCGAAACGAGCTTCAGCGACACATTCGGTGGAAAGAAGGCTGCCTTTAACCTGCCTTTCACGGTTGTCGAGGCCAATTGACCACTGAAACCTGCGGGCCAAAGAACAACGTTCGGCTAGCTTTTTGAGGCGCTAAAGGCCTTCGCCCTGACGAACCCTTGTCCGCAAGGGTGGCCTGGCACCCAAAAGCGTACAATTTATCATCACAAAGCATTGACAAGACGGCCTTCGGTACATAAATCGTGGGCGCGTTAGCACTCGCCTTTGAGGAGTGCTAGTAGCCTCATGAAGGGAAGGCCCTTCATGCGAAATCAACCTAGAAATCATGTCTCGCGCGCTGCCAATTGCGTGGGGCGCGCTCATGAGAGGAAACTAGTCTTATGGCATTTCGTCCACTGCACGACCGTGTCGTTGTTCGCCGCGTAGACTCTGAAGAGAAAACCGCTGGCGGCATTATCATTCCGGACACCGCAAAAGAGAAACCGCAGGAAGGCGAGATCATCGCCGTCGGTAATGGTGCTCGCAAAGACAATGGCGAGATCGTAGCTCTCGACGTCAAGGCAGGCGACCGCGTCCTGTTCGGCAAGTGGTCCGGCACCGAAGTTAAAATCGACGGTGAAGACCTCCTGATCATGAAGGAATCCGACATCATGGGCGTGATCGCTTAAGTCAGCGAACCGCTTTTTGATCTCTTCATCATTCCAATTTAAGTGAGACGACTACATGTCTGCTAAAGAAGTAAAATTCTCCTCCGACGCCCGTGAGCGCATGCTCAAAGGCGTGGACACCCTGGCAAACGCTGTAAAGGTAACCCTCGGCCCGAAAGGCCGTAACGTTGTTCTCGACAAAGCCTTCGGCGCTCCGCGTATCACCAAAGACGGTGTTTCCGTTGCCAAGGAAATCGAACTGGAAGACAAGTTCGAAAACATGGGCGCACAGATGGTGCGTGAAGTTGCTTCCAAAACCAACGACATCGCTGGTGACGGCACAACAACCGCAACTGTTCTGGCTCAAGCCATCGTCAAGGAAGGCGCAAAAGCAGTTGCTGCCGGCATGAATCCGATGGATCTGAAGCGCGGCGTCGATCTTGCTGCTGCTGAAGCTGTCAAGTCTCTGGAAGCTTCTTCCAAGACCATCACGACTTCTGAAGAAGTTGCACAGGTCGGCACCATTTCCGCCAATGGCGACGAGCAGGTCGGTCAGGACATTGCCGAAGCCATGCAGAAAGTCGGCAACGAAGGTGTTATCACCGTCGAGGAAGCCAAGTCTCTGGAAACCGAGCTCGAAGTCGTTGAAGGCATGCAGTTCGACCGTGGCTACCTGTCTCCTTACTTCGTCACCAACGCTGACAAAATGCTGGCTGACCTGGAGAAGCCTTACATCCTGCTGCACGAGAAAAAACTCTCCAACCTGCAGGCCATGCTGCCGATCCTGGAAGCTGTTGTTCAGTCATCCCGTCCGCTCATCATCATTGCTGAAGATGTTGAAGGCGAAGCGCTGGCAACCCTCGTTGTCAACAAACTGCGTGGCGGCCTGAAAATCGCTGCAGTCAAGGCTCCGGGCTTCGGCGACCGCCGTAAGGCCATGCTGGAAGACATCGCGATCCTCACCGGCGGCACCGTGATCTCCGAAGATCTCGGCATCAAGCTGGAGAACGTCTCCCTCGACATGCTCGGCACAGCCGAGAAAGTTGCCATCACCAAGGAAACCACCACCATCGTTGACGGTGCCGGTTCCAAGGAAGACATTGACGGCCGCGTTGGTCAGATCAAGGCACAGATCGAGGAAACCACTTCCGATTACGACCGTGAAAAGCTCCAGGAGCGTCTGGCCAAGCTTGCTGGCGGTGTTGCAGTTATCCGCGTTGGCGGTGCAACCGAAATCGAAGTGAAAGAGAAAAAAGACCGCGTTGACGATGCTCTGAACGCGACGCGTGCTGCTGTTGAAGAAGGCATCGTCCCAGGTGGCGGTACCGCTCTGCTGCGCGCCAAGAAAGCTGTCGAAGCTCTTTCTTCCGACAATTCCGACATCGAAGCCGGCATCAAGATCGTTCTGCGCGCTCTGGAAGCTCCGCTTCGTCAGATCGTTGAAAACGCTGGTGTCGAAGGCTCCATCGTTGTTGGCAAGATCCAGGAAAATGGCGATGACACATTCGGCTTCAACGCTCAGACCGAACAATTCGTCAACATGATCGAAGCCGGCATCATCGACCCGACCAAAGTTGTCCGTACTGCTCTGCAGGACGCAGCTTCCGTCGCCGGCCTGCTCATCACAACCGAAGCCATGGTTGCTGAGCTGCCGAAGAAAGAAGCAGCACCGGCAATGCCGGGCGGCGACATGGGCGGCATGGGCGGCATGGGCTTCTAAGCCAGTCGACCCTGACGATCCAAGACTTAAGGGCGAGCCATTGGCTCGCCCTTTTGCTTTGGCGATTGCGATCTTCTATTCTCGGCGACTGATGTGATTGATCAGTGGAGAGCTTGTTGAAACCCCAGCATGTGGAGTTGATCGTCACGATCGCCGAGCTTGGCAGCCTGGGAGCAGCTGCTGCCCGCATGAACAAGACCCAGCCGGCAATTACCAAGGCATTGAAAGCTGCCGAGACGGAGCTTGGAACGCCCATCTTCTTTCGGGCCTCCTATGGCGTCGTGCCCACGCGTGAGGGGCAACTTATTGTCGATCGTTGCCGGAAGATCTTCGGCGATATCAAGAAACTTCGCGAAGAGGTCGCCCAGATCCAGGGGGACTATGTCGGAACGATCGATATCATCGTATCGCCGCTTGTTGCGCTGAAGGTTGTTCCAGCCGTCCTGCGTCGCTTTCAACACCGGTTTCCAAATGTAAAAATAGGTATCACCGGCGGTCACGCCCCCGCAGCCTTTTCTCCCCTGCGGCGCGGGGAAGCCGATTTTGTTTTGGGACCTTCACCATCTCCCAGCGACCTTCCAGGGCTTCAGGCAACGCAATTGTTCTCAACACCGGTTTCAATCCTTACCGGCAGTCAATCACGGTACTTAAGCGTAACAGATCCACTGGATCTCAGAGACGGTCGCTGGATCATGATCGGACCAAAGGAGCGTCGCCCGGTCTATTACGAGATTTTTGAAAGAAGGGGCGTTCGTCCGCCCGAACCTTTTGCCCGCTCGGATTCCGTTCTAAGCATCCTTTCCATGCTTGAGGGAACCGATCTCTTGTGCTCGTTTCCAAGTCTGCCAATTCCCGAACTTCGGGCAAAGTGGGACATCGGCCTTGTGCCGATTGAGGAGACATTGCCGACAGTCTCCATTGCCATTACCAGCGCAAAAGACAGAATTCTTACACCGGCTGCCTTTGCCTTTTCAGACCTCGTTCTTGAGCATTGCAGGGAGTGGAACTGACTCATAACCAAAATTACCGAAAGAGAAAAACGGTGATTTGTAAGCTATGAGTAATTCGCCTTATTCTCTCCCATCTGGCGATCTTGGGAGGGACAGCGCTGAACATTCTCTTTGTCATGTATGACCAGTTGCGCTTTGACTACTTGAGCTGCGCCGGTCATCCACATTTACACACTCCGAATTTTGATCGTGTTGCGGCCATGGGCGTCCGGTTCACGAACGCTTATGTGCAGTCGCCGATTTGTGGTGCAAGCCGGATGAGCACCTATACCGGGCGCTATGCATCCTCGCACGGCGCACAATGGAACGGGTTTCCGTTGCGCATCGGCGAAATGACTATGGGCGACCATCTGCGCAAGCTCGGGATGGAGTGTTGGCTCATCGGCAAAACCCACATGAAAGCCGACAAGGAAGGCATGTCCCGTCTCGGCCTCAGCCCTGACAGCGTCATTGGAGCACGCCAGGAAGAATGCGGTTTCGATGTCTGGGTCCGAGACGATGGCCTCTGGGGCCAAGGGCCGGATGGCTTCTATGATGAAAAGCGGTCACCCTATAACGAGTATCTGAAATCCAAAGGCTACGAGAGCCCTAACCCATGGGCGGATTTTGCCAACGCTGGGATTAGTGACAATCAGATCGCCAGTGGATGGATGTTCGACAATGCCGACAAGGCCGCCAACATTCGCGAAGAAGACAGTGAAACACCCTGGCTGACCTCTCAGGCAATCGCGTTCATGGAACAGGCCAAGGGAACCTGGTGCGCGCATGTCAGCTATATCAAACCCCACTGGCCATACATCGTGCCGGCTCCCTACCACAATATGTTTGGCAAAAATCATGTACCGCAAGCAAAACGCCACGCGCTTGAACGTGAGGGCGCTCATCCGGTCTATGCGGCCTATATGGAAGGCAAGATATCGGAAGCTTTTCAGCAGGACCCTGTTCGTGAAAAAGTCATCCCTGCCTATATGGGGCTGATAAAACAGTGCGACGATCAGTTGGGCCGCCTTCTCGACTATCTGGAAGAAAGTGGACAACTGAAGGACACCATGATCGTCCTGACGTCCGACCATGGTGACTATCTGGGCGACCACTGGCTGGGCGAAAAAGACCTCTTTCATGAACAGTCGGTCAAAGTGCCGCTGATCATCCATGATCCCCGCGATGAAGCTCAAGGAACCCGTGGCACGACATGTGATGCCTTGGTGGAAGCCATTGATCTGCTACCAACCTTTGTCCAAGCGGCTGGCGGCAACGTGCCGGACCACATTCTCGAAGGTCGTAGCCTGGAACCATTCCTGCACGGGAAAGCGACCCAGACACGTGAATTCGTCATCAGCGAATTTGACTATTCGCCAACGCCTCAATGCGTGAAACTTGAGCTCGAACCCAGAGACGCACGCCTCTTCATGGTGTTCGACGGCCGCTACAAACTCATGCATGCAGAAGGCGGTTTTCGCCCGATGCTGTTTGACCTCGTGACCGATCCTGACGAGTTTGTCGACCTTGCGAAAGGCAACGAGCACACTGCGGAAATCGATCGTCTCTATGGCTACCTGGCGCAATGGGGACGGCGGCTGGCGCAACGAGTTACCAAATCGGAAGACGACATCAAGGCGATGCGTGGCCGTTCCCGGCGAAAGGGAATTCTCCCATTTCTCAAGGACGGCACCGAAGTTCCGGCAGAATTGACGGAGGCTTATCGCGGTCCAGCCCTTCAAAATCATCTCGATGAACGCAAGGAAGCGGGAGAGTGAGATGAGTGCAGTCCAGGCCGACAGTACAGAGACCAGTCGTCCTCCTTCTGGTCGCTTCGCAATCCACCTATCGGAAGTGCTCGCATTCTGTTTTGCGATGGTGATCCTGCTTTACGCGGCTTCGGGCCCGATCTCCGAGTTTGTTCGCTGGGTCATTGAAATGACCACGCCCGGCTTTGATGAACTTTCCAGACGCGACAAACGGTTGCTTTATCGCGAACACTGGCTTGGTGGCGGGTATCGAAGTTTTGAACGGGCCTTTCTGTTGCCCACCGGCCTGATACTGGGTCTCCCGATCCTGTTCGCCTTTGCGATTTCACTTCTCACACTTCATAGCAAACCCGCATTGCAATGGCTGAACTGGGTTCTAACGCTGCTGGCCATCGCCGCCTTTTCAGCATGGATTGTCAAAATTTTTGCGACCGATGGCGGCGCGCTTCCTTCCGCCCAACCGATCGACTACGTGATGTTTCCGCTCGCGACATTGATCACTCTCTATCTGACATGGCGCATGTTCGGCGGGTTCATTGTGGCGTTTTGCGCCTTCTGGGTCGTCTATTTCTTCATTCGGGGAGACTTGCCCGGCTGGACCGGGATCCTTGCCGGTTCCGATGCAACCTTTGCGCAAAATCTGCGCTCAATGGTGCAGAACTTCTGGGCTCAAACAGGGGGCATGTTCGGCCAGCCGCTTCAGGTCGTCTCGGGAAACGTTCTCATTTACATCGTGTTCGGCGCCGTAATGATGGCTTCAGGCGCAGGTGATTTGCTTCTAAAGATAGCCAATCGTTTGACCGGGAGCTTTGTCGGAGGCGCAGCCCATGCTGCGGTTGCCAGCTCCGCTCTGTTCGGGACGCTGTCGGGCGCTGCAATCTCGAATGTCGTCTCCACCGGTGTGATGACAATCCCTGTCATCAAGAAATCGGGCTTCCGGCCTGCCTTTGCCGGCGCTGTGGAAGCCGCCGCCTCCACAGGTGGTCAGGTGATGCCACCGGTCATGGGTGTTGTCGCATTTTTCGTCGCCGGCCAAATCGGCCTCGAATACCGCTACATCGTCGTTGCGGCGATCCTGCCGGCGATTTTTTACTATTTCGGCACCTTTTTGACCATCTACTTCGAGGCCAGAAAACAGGGGATCGGGACACTCAGGGCCGAAGACCGGCCTGCGCTCAACCGCATGGAACTCTTCCAGTGCCTGGTCTTCATCATTCCGCTAGGTGTTCTGACTTACTTCCTTTTCGTCCAGCCATCTGTACCCAAAGCAGGTTTCTACGGTCTGGTGGCAGCCCTTGTGACGGCACTGGTTCTCTTTCCAGCGTTCCGTTCTGCAGGCAGTCTCTGGTCGGCATTCGTGAGCGCGGGGCGCATGTCCGCGGCCATCGTTGTCATTGTTACCGCCATCGGCCTCATCGTTGGGTTGATTCAGGTATCCGGTTTTTCAGGCAGGCTTGCACTGTTGCTGACACAACTGGCGAGCGGGCCGCTTCCAGTTGTCTTGCTGGTCGTTGCGCTTGGCTCCATCGTGCTTGGAATGGGCCTTCCACCCGGTGCCACCTACTTCATCATCGTGATCGCGCTCAGTTCCGGCATTGAAGCGATCGGCATTCCACCGCTCACATTGCATCTGTTCGTGGTTTTCTTTGCCGTCATGTCAACAGTAACGCCGCCAGTTGCGCTGGCTGCATTTGCTGCAGCCCCTATCGCGGGCGCAGACCCCGTGCGGACGGGTTTTGAGGCAGCCCGCATTGGCATCGCCGGATTTCTGATCCCGTTTGTTTTCGTCTATCATCCAGCGGTTCTCTACAAGCTGCAGGTCCTCTTTGTCTGGTTTGGAGAAGACCTCCCGAACAGTCGCGCCATGCTCGATATCGCGACGGTTGGATGGCTCGAATTCGCATGGGTCATTGTCGCCTTCGTGCTCGCCATGTGGATGCTCGCTTCCGCATTAACGGGCTTTGATCGTGGCACTCTCAGCCCGTTTGAAAGACTGGTCAGGACCGCACTGGGTCTGCTCACGCTCGTACCAAGTCTTTTGGTAGCCGGCTTCGCAACTGTCGCCGGCATCGCATTGCTGGCGCGTCACTTTCATCTGTCACGGCTTTCAACACCAAAGGCACCAAAGGAATATGCATGATCAAGGGAGGAAACCTCATGCGCCGACTAAGTCTTGCGACTGTTCTCGCTACAACCCTTATTGCTTCATCCAGTTGGGCGGAGGAAGTCACGTTAAAGATGGCCACCATCGCGCCGAGCCTCGGCCAGGCGATCACGATGGCTACCTTTGCCAATATCGTGACCGAGAATTTGGATGACGTCACGATTGAGGTCGCTGCTGGCGGCGCCGCAACTGTCCACATGCTCGAAGTTGCCAAACGCAATCTCGACATGTCGATGGGCTCTCCGACCATCCACTCGCTACTCAGTAACAAGAGGGCAATGTACAAGGACGTGGAAAACCACGAGGAGCTTGCCGGAAACATCAGCCAGCTCATGGCTTTTCCCTGGGGAGCTTATCACTTTGCGGTCCGCCCTGATAGCGGGATCGAATATCTCGATGATATTGAAGGAACAACCGTGTTTCTGGGGCCGCAAGGCGGCGGAGCCTACAATGCTGCCAAAGGCTGGATCCAATCGACCACAGGCCTTGTTGCAGGCGAAGACTATGATGCGATCAAGGCAAACTGGAAAACTGGCTTTCAGGCATTTCTGGATGGCAAGATCGACATGTATGTCAATGGTTGTATCGACCCCTGCCAGCAGTTCATACAGTTCACGGAAACTGAGAAGGTGCGGTTCATCGGACCGGAAGATGATAGCGGTGACGCGGTCGACAAGTTTCTCGGCAAGTTCCGCCACCGCACAGAAGTGCCTGCAGGCCTTTATGCAAATCAAGTCAATGACGGCCCCGTCAAATCCAACGATACCGGAGTCAGCATTGCAGTTCGCACCGATCTTGACGAAGAGCTGGTCTACAACATGACCAAGGCTTTCTGGGAGAATGTCGACAGCATCGCGTCCGATGCCCCTTGGGCCAAAGCTCTGACACCCGAATATGCCGCAAAAGCGGAAGGCACCATCAAGCTGCACCCAGGCGCAGAGCGCTACTACAAGGAAATCGGCGCGCTGTAACCGGCAGCTTCCAAAGGTCGTCGGCGGCGTCACTAATGCAACGCGTGATGCCGGCGACTTCAACCTGCGTGTCAGGCAGGCTCTCTAGAATCGTTTGGCATGATCAATTCGGAAGCACCGTGATCCGCCTCTGTTTCAGGAATTCAATGGTGGGCAGGTCAGTTGCCAGTGAAATCGCCTTTTCATAGCAGGCAAGAGCCTCATTGTTACGGCCTGCCCTGGCTTCCAAGTCGGCTTTGACAGCCCAGAAAGGCTGGAATGCCGGACCGACACTTTCCTCAATCGCCTCGATGGCCGCAAGCCCAGCTTCTGCGCCATGCAATCGGCCGGTAATCGCAGCTTGTGCAACAAGTCCGCCAGCCGTTGGCACTTTGGTCAAATAGGCATGATAGAGCTTGTTGAGCGCCTTCCAGTCCGTTTCACCGCTTTGTTTCCGTTCTATATGAACGGCTTCGATTGCCGCCTCTATCTGAAACCGGTCCACCGCTTTCAAACGATAGGCACGCGACAAGTGTCGCTTGCCGTAGCTGATCAATTCGTCATTCCAAAGCTTGGTGTCCTGTTCATCCGTCGGCACAAGCACACCAGCGACTAGTCGGGCATTTACGCGCGCATGGCTGAAGGCGATCAGCGCAGAAAGACCCAGAGCCTCTGCGTTATCCGGCAGCAACTTGCACAAAAGATCCGAAAGGTAGAGCGCTTCCTCACCCAGCGTTTCTGCCGGATCGAGCCAATCATGAGCATGCAGACCGTAGATCGCTTCAAGAACGGAATTGCTCCGTTCGGGCAATACGTCCTGATCCGGAACTTTGAAGGGAATGCCCGCATCCCGGATTTTTGTCTTGGCACGTACAAGCCGCTTTGAAAGTGCGGCCGGAGACATCAAATAGAGGCGCGCTATATGCTTGGCATCAAGTCCGAGGACTGTTTGAAGCATCAAGGGCGTATGCAAATCTGCGGCGATCGCAGGGTGTGCGCAGACCATCATGAGAGCCAGGCGTTGATCTGGAAATTCAGGATCAGAACTTTCTTCTTCCGGCATGTCGGGCAACTCGTGTTCGGTTGGAAAGCGCGTCCTACGCCTTTGCACGTCTGTCAAACGGTTGCGCGCAACCGTCAAAAGCCATGCATCCGGATTGCCGGGCACCCCATTGGTCGGCCAATGGTCAAGCGCCTTGGCAAATGCATCCGCCAAAGCATCTTCGGCCTTGGCAATATCGCTCGTGCGCGCTGACAGAAGAGCGAGCAGACGCCCATAAGAAGCCCGCGCCGCCATTTCGGCAGCACGGGCAGCATCGCTCAATTGCCCCCCATCGCGGATGCTCGAATTTCGACTTTTCCGGTTTTCGCAGCCGGGCATTTTTCTGCCCAAACCATTGCCGCATCCAGATCCGGAACGTCTACGACGAAATATCCGCCAAGTGTTTCCTTGGTGTCGGCAAAGGGACCATCCTGGATTTCCTTTGCACCCGCCTTCAGAGAAAGGGTTGTCGCCGTCTGCACCGGCTGCAGCCAATCGGTGTCCACAAAGACACCAGCTTCCTGCAGGGCACCGATATAGGCTCCGTAGACTTCCTTTTCGGCTTCCCAGTCTTCAGCAGTCATGTGCGCAAGGTCGGCCGGGTCCGTATAAAGCAAGAATGTATAACGCATTTTGTTTCCTCAATTTTTCAAGCCGATGATCACGCGGCAGATGCCAGGTTGTCGAGACCCTGTTCAAAGGTCTTGCCGACCATTCCATCCATAAAGAGCCCAAAGACCCGAAAGACCGGATTGTAACCAAGGTCCATGTCCATGCGCCATGTGACGAGCGTTCCACCCTGTGCTTCCACAGCCGAGATCTCCTGGGCTGGTTTACCCATTGCACCAAGATCTATGTTGTAGCGCACGGTATCTTGAGTCACTGCTGCTACGGTTTGACTGCCCTTCCCGTCTTTGCCGTTGAACCGGAAACCGGACCCAACCCCGCTTTCAGGCCCGAAGGGAGTGATCTTCAGGTTGGCATCGGCGGTTAGATAAGGATTGAATTTCTGATACCCGGCATTGGAAGCTGCCAGGGACAAGATCGTTGCAGGGCTCGTTGCCATCACGGCCTGGCGTTCAACATGTATCTGCCTTGGCAACAGCAAAGTTCCAGCAGCGATCAATGTCAGAGCGCCGACACCACCGGCCAAATAAGTCCAAATCGTCATGATGTCCTCTCAGTCTGTTCTTGAAAGCACCTTGCTTTCACTGACATGACGAACGGTTTGGGTCCCGATGGACATCGACGGACATTTTTTTGAAATTGAAAAAAACTTTGCCGGGCGCTCGGTACTTTCAGGCTTTTTCCGATAGGAGGCAGATGTAAGGATACTTTACATCAGCATCTTGCGGCCTGACGAAGTTTCGATCTCCGCGCAGTATCGAACACGTTCGCCAAACCGAACCGACGGCGGGTGTTCGACGTTTAGTGCGCGATAAAGATCTTCTAGTGATTGCGGGTCAGGATGCTCGACTTTCAGCGCAAGAAGGCGTGCTCCCAAATCTGGTATTTCCGCCATGGAAGTCGGGGCACCACGATGATCGATCAGCGACGGCAATGCCCCTTCGAATGGTAGTGTCCCGTCTTTGGGGATGGAAAACGCAAACTCCGGTTGCTTAAAGGGAAGCGCAACTTCTTCTCCGAGGTGATCTCCATACTTTGAGAGCACAGCGCCGATATCCGCAGTGCTGGCAACCCAACCCCTGAGGCGACGGCCTTCGTCCCAGTTCATCCTGACAGTTTCCTGATCATCCAGTCCGAACCATCGCGACCGGTGTGGCCGCTGTCCATCAGGATCAACCGCGACTATTTCCAGATAGACGCGATCGCCAAGCTGGAGCCTGTGATTGTGAGTGCCCATATAGACGTGCCGTGTGCCGAACGGCACGTCCAGATCAAGACAGTCCCGGACATGAGCAACACCTTCGGCCAGTGTCGGCGCGATGACGGTCAAGTGGTCAAGTTTCAGCATGCAGAGGTTCCTCTTGCGGGTAGGAATCGAGACAGCCCAAATTCAAGATTGTTAACCATACGCTGCCATCATCTGTGCCAATTCTATTTTAGGTGACGACGTCATTCGGCAGCGGTGGCCCCTTTGAAAATCGAACTCGCGCCAATTCGTACGATCTTCGGCATTGATCTGCGCACACTTGCACTTTTTCGCATTCTACTTGGCGTCTACATCCTGATTGATCTCGCGATGCGAAGTCGGGATCTGGTCGAACATTACACAGATGCAGGTGTTATGCCGCGATCTGTTCAGATCGATCATCTTTATGTCACCACTTGGTCATTCCATCTGGCAAATGGGGCAGCTTGGTTTCAAGGACTTTTGTTCGGGATCTCAGGCTTTGCGGCTCTCTGTCTGATCGCTGGTTGGCGTACGCGTTTCATGACGGTCATCTCCTGGGGCCTGATGCTGTCGGTGCAGAACAGGAACACCTTTATCCTCTCCGGCGAAGACAATCTTTCCCTTCTTTTACTCTTTTGGGCGTTGTTCTTGCCATTGGGAGCCCGTTATTCCGTTGATGCCGCGCTGGACAAAACGCAAAGCTTTGTCAAAAACGAATATGCCTCATTCGCCACAGGTGCCCTGCTCCTACAAGGCATGTCGATGTATTTCTTCAGCGCGCTTTTGAAGACACATCCGATCTGGTTCAAAGACGGCACGGCGGTGCACTATGCCCTTCAGCTTGACTATCTGGTGACAGCTTTTTCACTCTGGTTCAGGCAATTTCAGGATCTGATGACAGGGCTAACCTACTATGTCTATTTGCTTGAGCTGGTCGGACCGTTCCTAATCTTTTCACCCTTGTTTCACCGAACTCTTCGAATGACTTTCATGCTGGCCTTCATGTCCATGCATTTGGCGTTTCTTCTTTTTCTAGAAATTGGGTTTTTCCCGCTCATCTCCATCATCATGAACCTTACCTTCATGCCTGGTTGGATGTGGGATGCCATCGCCAGGAGGTTGCCTCAGCGCGCCAATGCTGGCCTACATTTGTGGTTCGATCGAGGATGCGATTTCTGCGAGAAGACCTGTTGCTTCTTGCGGGTGTTTCTGTTTCTGCCGGCAACGCAAACCCGTCCTGCGCAGGATGACCCTGACATCGGTGCCGAGCTGGAAGCACGAAACTCATGGGTCGTCACCAACGGCAATGAACACCACTACAAGTTCCAGGCACTTGCCCTTGTCTTCTGTTCGTCACCGATCTTCTTTCCTATCGGCTGGCTGCTCAAACGCGCCATATTTCGAAATGTCGGCGACCGGCTCTACGACTTGGTTGGCCGCAACCGGAAAAAACTCTCAAAGATATCCCGCAAATGGTTTGCGTGGCGCACCTCACCCCCACAGTTCGGCGTTGTGACCCAATTGCTGGCTGTGATTTTCCTGTGTTTCATCACAGTGCAGAACCTCGCCACCTTACCATGGAGCGGCGTCTCTCCGTTACCTGCTTCTTTCAAGATGGTTCGCCAAGCGCTCGGCCTTTATCAGCACTGGACTATGTTTGCCCCTTTTCCGGAGATGACCAGTCCATGGCCAGTCATTGAGGGTGAACTTGCAGACGGGATGATCGTGGATGTCTACAACGGCAAGGTGGGGCTGGCAAACTTTGGAAAACCGGATTTGGTTTCAAAAGTTTATGGGAATTACAGGTGGCGCAAATTCCTGTCGAACCTTGAAGACCAGTCCTACGAGGATGGACCTCAATTTCTCGCGCTGAGTTACGGTCGCTATCTTTGCCGGGACTGGGCCCGATTGAATCCGGACAAGCCCGTGCTGCAAAGCTTTGTCATCTATTTCCAGATTGAAAGATCGCAACCACCCGGGCTGCCAAAACATATTCAAACGCGGCAGGTCTGGAACCATGACTGCGCCGGGTAATCGATTTTTTCTATCTCTCAGTGGCCAGCAAGCTAGTTCCTTGGAGGGATGTTGACTGCCTTTTCGCTCGCAGGCCGCGCCAGGCAGGTTTCAACCCAGCGAACCACATTCTTGTGATCCAGATATCCGGTCACCTCGGCTGCTTCATAAAACCCGTTGATGTTGCGTGCCCAGGGCCAGCTGGTGACATCCGCGATTGTATAGTCATCGCCCATGATGAATTGCCGCCCTTCGAGTTGGCGGTCCAGAAGACCGAGAAGCCTTTTGACTTCGTCGCGATAACGCTCGAACGGACGACGGTCTTCATATTCCTTGCCGGCGAACTTGTGAAAGAAGCCAAGCTGGCCGGTCATTGGACCCAGTCCGCCCATCTGCCACATCAACCATTGGATTGTCTCATATTTCGCTGCCGGATCGGCCGGAAGCAGCTTGCCCGACTTTTCTGCGAGATAAATCAGGATGGCGCCCGACTCCCACAGAGCCAGAGGCTTACCATCCGGGCCGTTGGGATCGATGATCGCCGGGATCTTATTGTTCGGGTTGAGCGACAGGAACTCCGGGGTCATTTGGTCATTGGTCGCGAAATCGACTTTATGAGCTTCATATGCCAATCCCGTTTCTTCCAGCATCGCCGATACCTTGATGCCGTTCGGTGTCGGCAATGAATAGAGCTGGATCCGGTCAGGGTGTTGAGCAGGCCATTTCCGGGTGATTGGGTAGTCGGTCAACGCAGTCATAAAATGCTCTCTTCTAATTCTGTTCCAGTGGTCTTTGCCGGATTAAGCTGCGCATATAGGACATCGCGATCGTATTTAAAACCCATCGCCTGTTGGCGATGAATAATTAGAGAAGACAGAAGCTCGCAAACACCTTATAGCTCGCGCGCTCAAACGGAGAGCCCCTTAAGCTGAGCTCAGGGCCAGGCCTTTTCATGGAGAATTTGATGTCGGACGACAGGGAAGCGCGTATTGAAAAGCTTGAAATTGATCTCGCTCACGCCAACAACACCATCGACGAACTCAATACCGTTGTGATCGAGCAAGGCAAACAGATCGAGCGAATGAAACGTGTCCTTGCAAACATGACTGATCAGGTGGAAGAGCTGATGGACAACGTGCTGCCGGGCCACCAGATCGACAAACCACCTCACTACTGAGGAAATTTGGGGCGTTTGATCCATTCCAAGGCCCGCTTTTGCAAAGACACTATGCTGACGTAAGCTTCAAAGAAGGTGCTTCATGCGTGTCTTGAAATATCTGGGTTTTCTAATCGTCCTGATTGCCGGTATTGCCGGCATCTCCTGGTGGAATGCGCGCCCGCCTATTGTTGAAGTCGTTGCGCCCTATAGAGGCAGTGCGGCGGAAGTCGTCTACGCGACGGCTGTTGTTGAACCCGTTCGTTGGGCCAAAGTCACCAGCATTATCCGTGAGCGCATTACCTCTCTCTGCGGTTGCGAAGGCATGGAAGTCGCCAAGGGAGACCAGCTCGCCGAGCTGGACAGTGGCGATGCCCGTGCGACACTGGCCGAGCTGGAAGCACGACAGGTTCTTGCCAAGTCCGACAGACAACGCGCCATGCAGCTCCTGGAACGACGGGTGGTCAGCCAACAGGTCTACGACAAAGCCCAAAGCGAACTCATCCGCGTCAATGCCATGATTGCAGCACAAAAGGAGCGCTTGCGCGACTACAGTATCGTCGCTCCGATGGACGGCGTAATCCTGCGTCAGGATGGTTCGGTCGGTGAAGTTGCAGAGCCTGGAGATGTTCTGTTTTGGATTGGGCAACCCCAACCGCTGCAGCTGATTGCGGAAGTCAATGAAGAAGACATTCCGAAAGTCGTCAAAGGTCAGAAAGCACTCATCAAGGCAGACGCGTTTCCAAATCGGGACCTGATGGCAACTGTTTCACGGATCACGCCCATGGGCGATCCCGTGTTGAAGAACTACCGTGTCTATCTGGATCTGCCGGACGACACACCCTTGCGCATCGGAATGACCGCTGAAATCAATATTGTCACGGCTGAGGAAAGCGACACTTTGCTTTTGCCGCTTGCCGCCTTTGATGGTGCAAACGTGCAGGCGATTGCTGAAGACAACACTGTCTCGCTTCTACAGGTCGATACCGGAATCCGTGGCACACGCGCTGTAGAAGTTTTGGACGGTGTGGACCCGAACTCAAGAATTGTCTTTCCCTATAATTCAGACCTGAAAGCGGGGCAGACCGTCCGGACCGAGGCCGGGAAACAGCCATGATTCTATTGCTCAGGATCGCGGCAACTCATGTGCGCAACCGCATGCGTCAGACGGTGGTGTCGACGCTTGGCGTCGCACTCGGGGTTGGCTTTTCAGTTGCCATGGCTGGCTTGATGGAAGGCTCTCAACGGGATTTCATGTCAACATTGATCGAAGCAATTCCGCATGTCGAGATCCAGGATGAACAACGTGCTCCGGCCTTGCAACCCGCCAGCGAACGGTTTGACGCAGTTGCATTTCACGGACTCAGACCGAAGGAAGATCTGCGCGGTATCCGCAATCCGACAGAGGCTTTGGCATCGTTACGCGATTGGGTGAACGGTTCCATGGCACAGCGATTGAGCGGCCAGGCGGTGCTGCGCTACAGCGGACAGGACATCGGCCTGACCCTGACCGGGGTCGTGCCGCGTTATGAACTTGAAGTCTCCAAGATCGAGGACGACATGCGCCAGGGGTCTCTTAAGGATCTTGAGGTGACTTCAAATGGTCTTGTGCTTGGCCGGAAGGCTGCTCAAAGACTCGGCGCAGATATCGGGGACACTGTCACACTGACATCGGCAAACGGTGTGGCAAAAAGGTTCAAGATCGTCGGACTTTTTCACACCGGCATCACCGCCAGCGACGAAGGCTTTGCTTACGCGCCCCTGAAAGCTGTCCAGATCCTTCTGGAAAAACCCGACATCATCAACAGCATCTCCATTCGTCTTTCAAATATTGGCGAGGCAAACGATGTCGCTTCCCGCGCCGAACGCCAGCTCGGATACAAGGCAGTTTCCTGGGAGGAAGCGAATGAAGGACTGATGGAAGCCTTCTTCGTGCGCAACATCATCATGTATACGGTCGTCGGTGCCATACTGGTCGTGGCAGGCTTCGGCATTTTCAACATCGTGTCCACCATCGTCCATGAAAAGGCAAAAGACATCGCGATCCTGAAATCACTCGGATTTCCGGAGAGGGACATTCAGCAGATTTTCGTCCTTGAAGGCCTCGTGATCGGCGTGCTTGGCGCGATCGCCGGGTCAGTGCTCGGTTTCGGACTTTCCAGCTACCTCGCAACCGTAAAGTTCGAACTTACGACGGATGTTGAGGTGACCAGTCTGCCGATTTATTTTTCGACGCTGCATTACGTGATCGCCTGCTTTCTGGCGCTGTTTTCTTCCGCAATTGCCGGCCTGATCCCTGCCCGCAAGGCTGCCCGTCTCAATCCCGTTGACATCATACGGGGGGCGACGTGACTGCACCTGATGCCGTGCCGATGGAGAGCCTGCTGCTGGAAACACGTAGCCTGACCCGAATATTGCCCGCCGTCGTCCCTGTAACTCTGGTTCAGGATGTCAGCCTGCGGATCGGTCATTCGGAGTTTGTCGCGATCACCGGACCTTCCGGTTCTGGAAAATCGTCATTGCTTTATCTGCTAGGCCTGCTCGACCGGCCGTCCGAGGGCGAGATATGGATCGCCGGAACGGAAACCGACCGTCTGTCTTCCAGCGAACTTGCCCACATCCGATTGGAAAAGATTGGCTTCGTCTTCCAGTTTCATTTTCTTTTGCCGGAATTCACAGCGCTGGAAAATGTCATGATCCCGATGCAGCGGCTTGGAAAGCTGCCGCCACGGGAGCAGCATGAACATGCGGAAGGCCTTCTGGCCGGGCTAGGACTTGAGGACTTTCTGAACCGTCGACCAGAGCAACTTTCCGGTGGTCAACGCCAGCGTGTGGCTGTCGCCAGAGCGCTTGCAAATTCGCCAGACCTGATACTCGCAGACGAGCCCACGGGAAGCCTCGATTCCGTTGCTACCGAACAGGTTTTCGAAAGCCTGCAGAAGATCGTCGAAACCCAGCAGACCACCATTATCGCTGTCACGCACGATATGGATCTGGCCAATCGCATGGAACGGCGTGTTCATCTGGTCGACGGGCGAATTGACTACGACCGAAAACAATAACGAAGCTATCAGAGCCTTCTCAGCGCTGGTAACATTGAAATCACGAATGAATTTGTCATCGGCTCGCCGCTTGCCATTGGCGAGAAGACATGTCATAAGCCCGTTATCATCAAGAGAAGGGCTGGCGCCCTCGCCAACCTGCCGAACCGGGCAAGGTGGTCCCCGCAATAGGGATGCGGCTGGAAAGACCCTCACATCGGGTTAACCGGCAACCAAGCGGTTCAATAGCATGCGCCAGTCCTCCTCGGGCAACCGATGGAGGATTTTTTGTCTCAACAGCCATTTGCCGGTCGTGCGGCAGACCTGATCGAGCATCATCTTGGCGCTCATGCCGAACTCGCCGAAGCGTCAATCTGGCAGCGGGCTGCCGAAGACTGTGTTCTGGCACGCATCAAGTCTTTGCGTATTGTCGGTGGATTGCCCCGACACAAGGCGGCCCTGCACCCGGATGAACGTTTGAACCGGCTGAAGAGCCTTCTGCAGCTTTGGGCAAATGGCTGCACGTGTGCGGTCGACGAGGATCTGTTCGCTGACATTGTCAACCGTCACCCGTCTGAACGCTAGATTTGGTCAATCGTTGTTGGGAACGGGACGCGGCTTGCCACCGTCGTCGACGGCTACCATCGTGAATATGGCTTCGGTGACCATTTCACGGTGTCCATACCGATGCCGCAGAGCCCAGGCTTCCAACCTGATTTCCATGGAAGAACGTCCAACGCGGATCACTTCCGTATAGACACATAAAACGTCACCGACATGAACGGGACGAATGAATTTCATCTTGTCGACCGCAATCGTAACGACGCGGCCTTCTGCTCTTTGACCGGCAGCAATACCGCCGGCCAAATCCATTTGCGACAAAACCCAGCCACCGAAAATGTCACCTGAAGCATTGGTGTCAGCTGGCATCGCCATTGTTCGCAATGTCAGATCGCCATTCGGTTTGTTTTCGGTCACGGCCGAGCCCCTCCTTTTTCAGACAGGTCGAGACTACCCTCCGCGGCAGAGATCACAAGTCCTACTTGATCAAAGTCACTCAAATCACCAGCATCATGATTGCCATGATCCAGAGGGGTAATGGTGCAGCGATCCAGATCAGGACAATCGGCAGGCCGCGCTGCAGCAAGTTCTTGCGCATGTGAAGGAAACTCCTTTTTCAAGCAAAACCGGGGATCTCAATCACCGTCAGGATTGCGAGTGCCAACATTCCAGTGATGAACGCTGCCTTTGCACTGCCGATCAGGGATCGGCCCGCCGTATCGTGCCGTGGCATCGGCAGGTCGCGCGAATCCAAATACATCGACAGCAACATCAGGGAAAAAACGGCGAACCAGACAACGACAAGCACCTCGGCAACGAGCACGATTGCGATCAACATGATCCGATCCAGTCCTGTTTCGAGGTGAGTTCAGGTGGGGGCACTGCTCCGGCAAATCCAAAAGTCGCCAGCCACAGGCTTTGCGCGATACGCTCTGCAACCGCGATGATTTCGTCAGCAAGGTCGGGCACGAACAGCTCGCGCACAACAGGGCGAAACACACCAAGCCATAAGGCATAGTCCGCACTCACCAGTTCTTTTTGCTTGAGGTGAGCCGGTACAGGCTTTCCTTTGTAAGCGCCGTTCTTCATGAGAACAGACTGCCAGAACGCTTCCATTTTCGGCAGATGCTCATCCCACTTGCCGTCCAACCGACTGTTAAAGATTTCGCCTAGTCGCGGATGCTCGCGCACGCAGCCATAGAATGTCTGGACCATCACGTGAATCGATTGTTCGTTCACGTGTTCATAACGTTGCAGGCGATCGCCCTTGTCGATCACGGGCCGTCTGTCGCGACGGCTAGAGGGTTTGCCGGTTTGCATCATCTTCTCCAAACATTCATTTAAGATGCATCTTTTAAATGACACAAGCTCATACTAAAATCAACATCTGAGATGAATGTTTTACGGGAAGCTGCCATGCGCCTCAGTCAGGCCAGTGATTTTGCCTTGAGAATACTCATGGCCACCGGACAGTCAGACAATCCGCAGACCGTCGAAAAGCTTGCCAATCAGCTGGGGCTGGCAAAATCGCATGTGATGAAGATCGTCGCCCACCTTGCAAAGGGCGGCTATCTGGAAACCACTCGCGGTCGTGGCGGTGGCATCAGGCTGGCAAAATCGCCGGAAGCAATCCGGCTTGGCGATGTTGTTCGGCTGATCGAGCCAGACCTTGGCGTGGTCGCCTGCCTGAAACCCGGGTCAACTGCAGCCTGCGCTTTCCTGCCACGCTGCGCGTTGAAGAGTGCAATGGCACAGGCTGCAGAAGCATTTCTGGACAGCCTGAATGGACAGACCCTGGCTTCAATCCTCGCAGGGACACAGAAAGCAAGACTGTTGGACGCCACTGGCTAAAGCGTTGAAGCCTGTTCGAGAAACTCGATCTGCTCAAGACAATAATAGCCAGAGATCCGGCTGATCGTTCCGGCCCGTTTCCAGTCATTGAGCACGCGGCTGACATTCTCGCGCGCAGCGCCGGCCATATTGGCGATGTCGGCCTGACTGAGCTTGTAGTGGATCAGCATTCGGCCGTCGTCGAGAGGTTTGCCGAAGGTTTCTGCCAATTGCAGCAGAGTTTGCGCAACCCTGCCGGGAAGCGGCAGGAACGAGCGTGCGGCCAAAACGTCATTGGCGTGCCGTAGCCTCTTGCCGACAATTGACAGCATATGACGATAAACAGCCGGGTGCTCGTCCGAGAACCTTTGGAACGCCGCCTTGTCAATGAAGGCGAGTTGCGCCTCTTTCAATGCGCTCACTGTCGCCGAGCGGGGCCTGCCATCCAGAAGCGCCAGTTCGCCGACAAGGTCGCCCGGCCCGAGAACGGCCAGCAATTGTTCGTCGCCCTCGACGGACAATAGCGACACCTTCAACGACCCTTCCAGCACGGCATAACAACCATTGCCCGGGTCGCCGTTTTCAAAAAGAATTGTTCCAGCAGCAATCTTCATGGGCCGTGCAAGCCGAGACAGCCCGACAGCCAATTCCGGATCCAGCCCCTCAAGTGAAAAGCTGTTCTTCAAAAAATCTTTAATTTCCGCCACACCTACCCCCTGCCAACAGCGCTGCCGCGACGAACTTTTTTGGATCAGTCGCAATCCTGTGATGTTCATCACGTGCAATCAAGCAAAATAACCCTATATCTAAAGTCATGGAAGCGGGGTCGCCCCTCCCCCCTTCCAGGCCTCCACGAAAAACGGCTCTGTTCCCCGCAGGGCCGTTTTTTCGTTGAAATAGCGATCCTAGTTCAAAAACACGTCCTTTTTGTCCAGAGTATGGAAAAACCTCGTACTGGCCAAAACCTCGTACTGACATTCCCTGATCGCGATTTTTTTTCGTGGCTCTTCGCGTCTCAGTCGATCATCGGCCCTGCCGGGAATTGCAGCGACAAAGCTGAGATCGCTCATGCCATCGAAGTGATTGTGCAAAAGACGCTGCAGATTTTCGCGATCATCCGTTTGCGGCAAAGGTTCCGCTCTTGGCAAAAGCTTCATGTTGTGGGCTTTGGCAAGACGGGACAACCGCAGTGCCTTCAAACCCGGTGGAACGGGCGAAATCAAAAGAGGCGGTTTTTCAAAGTCAGCATGATCAACGGCCTTCAGAACAAGGCGTGCAATCGACATACTGGAAAGCAGACCCTCGCGAACGGCGATGAAGTCAGGCTGACGCTTCATCAACACGCTGTACCTTGCCAGTTGTGCCTTGGCTTCTTCCAGCAGTAGTTCATCTGGCATCAGACGGGTCAAGGCGCGGAAATTCAGCTTTTCACGGCTAAACATCCTCTCACCGTAAACTTCCTGCATGCGCGAACTGACTGGTGCCACTCGATCTCCACTGAAGGCAATCGTTACCCCAAAGAGAACCCGGTTCCCGACTTTTTCAGCCGTTTCCTGCAGCGGACGAAACTCGCGGGGCCAAAGCTCTGTTGCGACAAGTGCGCCGACAGCACTCAAGCGCCCCTTTTCAGCGAGTTCGCGCAGGGCGCGGTCAACCCCGAAAGCGAGACCATAATCCAAGGCACCAAGTGTTATTCGCTTCATCTAATTCCGGCGGGCAAATAGCAATTATTCAGCCACATCCCTGCGTCATTCGCCCGCGCAATGCAAGTCCGTTGTGAACTCAAGCGATTTGCCGCACGTGTCCTATCTGTAACGGACCGGCTCCAAAACAGGTCCGGTCGGACCTTCAATCTTGTAAACGATCAACCGTTCCAAACGAACCCCCTCAACCATGCGCTCCAGTTCTGCGACTTCTTCGACCTTTTCAAAGACTTTCTGAAGTTCATCTGCCTGGTTTCGGCGATCTTCGGTGACATAAAGGCCTGGTTTTTCCAGCAGAACTGTGTCGGGTGGTGGCGTCATCAGATACCGCACACGTTCGGTCACCTGGAATACCGGCAACTTGTCTTTGAAAAGAAAGTCCAGTTGACCGTTCAGGCCGTAACTCGTTGTTGCAACAAAGGCGGCATCTTCCGCATCGGCAATCGCCTGGACCGAAGCACCAATTGCGGGCCACCCGCGCAATTGGAAAGTCGGATCCTTCCGCGCGAACTGTCCGGTGATCGGCTCAACCGCATGCAATTGAACGATCAACGCAACAACGATCCCCAAAAGGACCCCGACGCCCCCGACCCGTTGCCACACTCGTGTGCGCATTTTGACGTTAGCCACGAACACCGCCGCCATGATCGCAAAGGCGGGAAAAAGAGGCGCGGGCCAATTGGCCTGCACCCTTGCGTGCAAGGAGTGATAGAGCAGATAGAGCAGAAACGGAGCGACGCTCAAGAGCAGCAGCGAGGGCGCGCCTTCTCTCGCTTTCAAGCCCTTCACCATATGGTAGGCGCCGAAGCCGGCGAGAATTGCAATCAATGGATTGAGCAGGCCGATCAGCGCTCCGAAAAACTCAAAGACATATTTTGCCGTGAAGCCGCCTGCACCCGCCCGGCCAAACTGCTTGTAGAAGCTTGCCCACTCATGCGCTTGGTTCCAGTAAAGCACAGGAGCAAAACACAACAGTGCGATCAGTCCGCCGGCCCAAAGCTGCCAAGATCTCCACCATCGCCGTGCGCCCGGCACCCAGAGAAGCCAAAGCACAATGCCTGCACCCAGAAAGAGTACCGAGTATTTGGAAAGAAGGCCGCAGCCAGCCATCAGGCCGACCACCAGCCACCAGTTTGCGTTGTGAGAGCGACTAAGTTCGGCCAGTGCCCAAAGGCTCAGACCCCAGAACAAGACCGAAGGAGCGTCCGGCGTTGCCAGAATACCGCCGATGCCAACAAGCAGGCTGGTGTTGAGGAACAAGACCGCCCAGCCGGCGGCAGTGCGGTTGAACAAAATCGAGGTGGTGCGCCAAAGAGCGAAAGAACCGATGAGACCGGACAGGACCACCATGGCTCTGACTGCAAAAACCGTGTCACCGAACACCGCTTGTCCGATCGCGATCCACCAGCCGATCATCGGAGGGTGATCGAAATAGCTGAGCGCCGGATTGAGCCCCCAGATCCGGTAATAGGCTTCGTCCTCAACGAAATGAGCCTGTGATGCAGCAAACAGCTTCATAGCTGTCAGCAACGCAACGATAATCACCAGACCGGCCGGCCGCAGGTAAATCGGCTCGTTCCTTGTGTCCATCCGTGAAGTCATCTTTATCGGATCAGTTTTTGCGCCAGGTGAGAGCCGCACTCGCCGCATAGTTCCAGACAGCTCCCATGACCGCGCCTGCCGTGCCTGCGAACCACCAATAGGCCGGATCGGCATACATCAGGTTCGCTACACCCACATTGGCCAACACACCCACAGAGCAAACGGCATAGAAAGTGAACAGGCCTATCACGGCCTGTACGCCGCTCAAGCGCCGGTCGCGATAGGTCAGCTGGTTGTTCAAAAAGAAGTTGGATGTCATCGCAACAAAAGACGCTGCTGTCTGAGCAAGATTGAACTCCATGTCGCCCAGCAGGAACAGACGCAGGGCCACAAGGTGCACGACAAGGCCACTGGCACCGACAAGCCCGAACATCAGAAAACGAACGGAGACAACATCACCGAAATATTTGGCAAGGAGCAGGCCGAAATAGTCCAGTGTCACAAGCGTATCGAGCTTGCTTTCGCCATGTTGCCGCTCGCGAAAGGTGAACGGAAGCTCTTTGATTTTCAACGCTCCGTTCGAGCTGGACACCAGGTCAAGCAAGATCTTGAAACCTTGCGGTGAAAGCTGTGGTGCCAGAGCTTCCGCCTTTTCGCGCCTGACCATGAAGAAACCGCTCATCGGATCCTTCAGTGTCACATTGAGAAGCTTCTGCGCCAGACCATTTGCGATATTGGAACCCCACGCACGTATCGAAGACAGACCTTCGCCCACCGTTCCACCGTCAACTTTCCGGCTGGCGACCACAAGATCGGTGTCATCCTTTTTCAAGGCATCCAGCATCTTGGGCAACATGGTTTCATCATGCTGCAGATCGGCGTCCATTACGGCGACAAATGGAGCTGAAGATGCGAGTATGCCCTCGATACAGGCTCCGGACAGGCCGCGTCTTCCAATCCTGCGGATCACGCGGACCCGGGCGTCTCTTGCGGCAATGTCGCGCGCAACCTTGGTTGTTCCATCCGGCGAGTTATCGTCGACAACAATCGCTTCCCAGCGAACGCCCTTCAGCGCCGTATCCAGAAGCCCGACAAGGATCGGAATATTGGCAGCTTCGTTGAAACTCGGCAGGATTACACTGAGTTCGGCGGACTGTGCAGTTGCCGGCATACCAACGTCCTTGGCCTTGCTGTCTTCCATTTGCACTGCACTGTCCATCTCAAACCTTATCCGCTGTCATCTTATCCGCCTTGGCAGATCAAGCAGCCGCAATTCTCACAATTTGCCCCGGACCATAGCCCGCCAGAGATTAAATACTCGAAAACAAGAACTGGAGCCTTCAGCCTTTGGCCGCAATGTCCCTGGTCTCAGTCCGCCCCGGCAGAGCCCTTTTAACGGGAACTGTGAAGCAAACAAGGCAATCCGACAGCTTTGCGTCAATCCGAGGGCCAAGGTGAGCAAATCCTTGTGACATCTGGCGCTTTCGCCCGTCTTGCCCTTGTGACCTGTTTCTTATAGGACAACCGCAACATCACAAATACCGGGCGGTTTGCCGACTGACGCCGACCCGCCGGGAACTCGCCAGGATCAAAAGACTTCATGGCCAAGAAACCGAACAAACTGAAAGCCCGCTTGCCGCGTGGCTTCGTTGACCGCACTGCTGACGACATTCGCGCAACGGATGAGATGCTGGCCAATATCCGCGCAGTCTATGAGCAATATGGCTTCGACCCTGTCGAAACACCTGCCTTTGAGTTCACCGACTGTCTCGGAAAATTTCTTCCCGACACCGACAGACCGAACGCCGGTGTCTTCTCCGTACAGGATGAAGACGAACAGTGGATGAGCCTTCGGTACGACCTCACGGCACCACTTGCCCGGCACGTTTCTGAAAACATCAACGAAATTCAGCTTCCGTATCGCACCTACCGCTCTGGCTGGGTTTTTCGGAATGAAAAGCCCGGTCCAGGCAGGTTCCGTCAGTTCATGCAATTCGATGCCGACACAGTCGGCGCTCCTGGTGTGCAGGCAGATGCGGAAATGTGCATGATGATGGCTGACACAATGGAAGCCCTCGGCATTCCGCGCGGCGACTATGTCATCCGCGTCAACAACCGCAAAGTCCTGGACGGCGTTCTGGAAAGTGTGGGCCTTGGCGGTGAAACACACGAAGAACGACGCCTCACCGTCTTGCGGGCCATCGACAAGCTCGACAAGTTCGGTGTTGAGGGCGTCCGTCTTCTGCTCGGCGAAGGCCGCAAGGACGAAAGCGGCGACTTTACCAAAGGCGCTGGTCTGGAGCCGGGCGCAATAGACACGCTTGTTGCCTTTCTCTCCGGAACAGGCGGCATTGAGAACGACGGAATCACTGAACTCAACACAATGGCTGCTATCTTTGCCAGTTGCGGCTATGGCGAAGACCGGATCAAGATCGATCCATCGGTTGTCCGTGGTCTGGAATATTATACCGGCCCTGTCTATGAAGCCGAGCTCCTTTTTGATGTGACCAACGAGAAGGGCGAAGTGGTTCAGTTCGGTTCCGTTGGTGGTGGCGGACGCTACGATGGCCTGGTCAAACGCTTCACCGGACGCGATGTACCGGCAACCGGGTTCTCTATCGGTGTCTCCCGACTGATGACGGCATTGAAGAACCTGGGCAAGCTCGGCACTGCTGAGATGGTAGCTCCGGTGCTGGTGACCGTCATGGATGGCGACACGGCTGCCCTTGGGAAATACCAGAAAATGGTTCAGGATCTGCGCACCGCCGGTGTTCGCGCAGAGATGTATCAGGGCAACTGGAAGAAATTCGGCAATCAGCTGAAATATGCTGACCGGCGTGGCTGTCCCATCGCTATCATCCAGGGTTCGGATGAGCGCGAGGCCGGGGAGATCCAGATCAAGGACCTTATTGAAGGCAAACGTTTGTCGGAAGAAATCGCAGACAACATCACCTGGCGCGAAAGCCGCCCGGCTCAGGTCACGGTTAAGGTATCTGAACTTGTCGCGACCGTGAAGGAACTGTTGGATGGGCAAGCCGATGATCGCAGACGGGCCGGCGAGGAGTAAGCCATGAATGGCTCGGCACAGATGAACAGACCCGATCCGTCGAAAATCGATGCGGTGCTTGAACTCTTCAAGGCGGCCGGTCATACGGAAGTCAATCCGCCGATCCTTCAGCCTGCGGATGTCTTTTTGGATCTGACAGGCGAAGATATTCGACGCCGGCTTTATCTGACCAACGGTTCGGACGGTCTAGATCTTTGCCTCAGACCTGACTTCACCATACCGGTTTGCCGTCATCACCTGGCGCAAGATCAGGTGAGCCTGCCTGCTGCCTATTGTTACAATGGCCCTGTGTTTCGGCAGCGACCAGCCGGCCTCGGCGAAATACCTCAACTCGGGGCGGAAAGCCTGGGGAGGACCGACACAAGCGAAGCCGATGCTGACCTGTTGGCGCTCTCTGTCAATGCGCTGGAGACGTTCGGGGTCCGGGAAAACACTATTCGCGTTGGTGATGAAACCCTTTTTGCCGCCGTTCTCGACGGACTGGAGCTTCCAAGCGTCTGGCGCCGACGTCTGCGCGACCTCTTTGGTGAAACCGACAAGCTTACAGCTGCAATCGACAGAATGGCGGGTGGTACCGTTTCCGACGATGAAGGCCGGGATGTCCGCCTTGGTTTTCTATCCGCTATGGAAGGTGCTGATCCTGAAGCAGCGCACGCGGTTGTTGAAGATCTTCTTTCCATAGCAGGGATATCCGCTGTCGGTGGGCGCACCCCCAGTGAAATCGCAGATCGTTTTCTCGAACAGGCTGCGCTTGCAAGAGGTGCTCGCGGTCATGACAAAGCAGCAAAAACGCTTTCTGCGTATCTCACGCTGAAGTCCGACGGTGCACATGCTGCATCGGTCCTTCGCCAGTTCGGCAAGGATTTCGGCCTTGTCCTCGACAAGCCACTTGCTGCATTCGAGCAGCGGATGATGGCTGTTGACCGAAAGGGCATCGACCCCACGCGCCTGAGTTTTGCTGCCGAGTTCGGCCGGCGTCTGGACTACTATTCCGGTTTCGTCTTCGAGATACACGCTTCCGAAAAAACCGTGGAAGGTCCGCTTGTCGGCGGCGGTCGCTACGACAAGCTGGTCAATCTGCTTGGTGCTGAGGAGGATGTTCCGGCAATCGGGTTCTCCATGTGGCTGGACCGGATTGCAGCGAGCGTTGAGGGCTGACACATGAGCAAACTGATCATCGCCATCCCTTCCAAGGGCCGCTTGCAGGAAAAAACGCATGATTTCTTCGGCCGTGCAGGTCTAAAAGTTCTGCAACCGGGCGGCGCCCGCAATTATCGCGGCGCCATCAAAGGCCTCGACAGTGTCGAGATCGCGTTTCTTTCCGCCTCGGAGATCGCCCGTGCGCTTTCAGACGGTGCGGTTCATTTCGGCGTCACCGGCCTGGACCTTGTGCACGAGAATATCGCCGATCCGGGCACGACCGTGCACGTCGTTACACCACTTGGTTTCGGGCCGGCGGATGTCGTGGTCGCTGTTCCAAAGGCCTGGATTGATGTCGAGACGATGGCGGATCTTTCCGATGTTGCCTCTGATTTCAGAAACCGCCATGGAAGCCGGCTTCGAGTTGCCACGAAATACGTCAACCTGACCAGATCCTTCTTTGCAAATCACGGCATAGCCGATTACCGGATCGTGGAGAGCGCGGGCGCGACGGAAGGTGCACCAGCGGCCGGGTCTGCGGAATTGATCGTCGACATCACCACCACCGGCTCCACGCTTCAGGCCAACAATCTGAAGATACTCTCTGACGGTGTCATGTTGAAAAGCCAGGCCAACCTGGTGGCGTCCCTAAACGCAGACTGGTCAGACGAGGCATTGACGGGAGCCCGCGCCATTCTCGACCGGATTGCCGCGGAAGAGGCCGCACGCGATGTCAAGCTGGTCAAAGCCGTGGTCGATGATCGGACACAAGCCCTAAGAGCCGTAAGCCACGTCGGGGCCTTGCAGCGTTTTTCTGAAAGCGATGACATGAACCATGTCAGTGTGCTGTGCCCGAAAGATGCTGTTGCGGATTGCGCACAGCTGCTGATCGCGGAAGGCGCCGACACTGTCACCGTCGAGACACTGGATTATGTTTTCTCCAGGGAAAACAAGTTGTTCGCACCTTTGCAGGAAAAGGTCGGCAGTTAGGTTAAACCAGCTTTAGACCGGTCGCTTGAAGTCGGCCCTGGCCTTCTCGATATTTTCCCTGCAGAAGCATCCTTCCAGATGATCATTGACCATGCCCATGGATTGCATGAAGGCGTAAACCGTTGTCGGACCCACAAAGCTCCAGCCGCGTTTTTTGAGATCCTTGGACAGCGCTGTGCTTTCGGCGGTCTTGCCGAGCGTTTTTGCAGTTGGAAAATCAATTTTTTCCGGGCGATCTTCCGGCTTGGGTTCAAATGACCAGAAATAGGCTGCCAGGGAACCGAATTCCTTTCTCAGTTCGAGCGCTCTGTTTGCATTGTTGATGGTCGATTCGATTTTCTTGCGATGGCGAACAATTCCACTGTCATTCAGGCAACGCTCGACATCCTTGTCGGTAAATTTTGCCACGCGTTCGAATTCAAAATTTGCAAATGCCGCGCGAAACCCTTCGCGCTTGCGCAGAATGGTTAGCCAGGAAAGGCCTGATTGAAACCCCTCCAGGCAGATCTTTTCAAAAAGCCGACGATCGTCATCTACCGGCCAGCCCCATTCTTCGTCGTGATAGCGCTGGTAGTCCTCCAGACCGCCATACCACCAGCAACGGCTTAGCCCATCCGCCCCCACAATCAACCCGGTATCCGGATCCGGTTCAGGCTTTGCTGCTGATGTGCTTTTCTGTTCGGTCATGGCCCGCTCAATATTCACTGTTTGTTCTCTATCTGTTAGGCCAATTTGAACGTGTTGGCAAGGCAGCAACAAAACCGTTGGAGGCAAACAAAAAAAAGCCCGGCAGACAGCCAGGCTTTTTCGTTTCTCCAGCAATGTGACTGCTGATCAGGCGAACAGTGCGTCGATGTCGTCCTGCGTCGCAACGTCGGCGTCCGTTTCCAGCGCCGGGCCGTTGAGAAGAGCAGCGTCGCCTTCCTTGAGGTTTCGCTCTTCGACTTCGAATTCCTTGAAGGTTTCGATGCCGCCCCAGATATCCATCATCTGGATTATCCGGTCTTCCACAAATCGAAGTGTCGCGACCACTTTGGTGATGCGCTGTCCGGTCAGATCCTGGAAGTTACAGGCTTCAAAGATGCTGATGACCTTTTCCTGGATGTCATTCGCAAGTTCGGCATCCGCAGCGTCAACGCGTGCAGACAGCGTGTTGGCGGTCTCGTCAATAAATTCTGCCGAAGCAAGAATCGTTTCAGTCGCGCCTTCCGTTCCAACCACGACAGCATCGAGCTCATTGGTCACCCGGGTCATTTCTTCGCCCTTGGAACCCGTCGTGTGATGCAGTGTAGCGATTTCCTTCTTGGTCTGAGCGATCGCTTCATACATTGCGTCCAGCTCGACCTTCAGCTTGGCAGCCTCCGACAGTTCCTTGCGGAACTCAGACATGAATTTCGCACCCATTTCCTCCGGGTCGAGGGCCTGCTGTTCTCCAGCACCCTTGCGCATCATGGCCTTCAGACTGGCAATTTCCGCCAAGACTTCCTGGTGACGGCGTTCTTCAGCATATCCGGGGTCGTCGTTCGCCCCTGCATTCATACGTATCAAGCTTTCCGCTCGAAAGGATCTTTTCACCGCGGCCATGCTTACTCCCGTCCCTAGCCCCTTTGGCGATTGAAATCGCTGCGAGATCCATCTTTAACAGCGGAAGTTTAAAGAATTGTTTTTTCAGTTCTGGGAGCAAATGGACCGACGCTTTGCACTCGGGAAACCGTTTAATCGCTTTCCTCATTGAGGTGCTTTGGCTATCCTCCCGCGACAAGAACAAGGGAATGACTTGGCGTATGACAACGAACGACACTGCAAAACCGGTCCGGCTCCTGCCTGCCCCAATGTGATGGTGAAGCGGCCCATTCCCAGATGAAAAACCTGCACGCCAATCTGCTGATTCTTTTGATGACCGGATTCTTTTTATCGTCTCCGGCAAAGTCGGCGAATGAATCCTTTTCCATGGAAGAAATCATGGATGGATTCGAAAAGACGGTGTTTGGTCTAGAATATCGCAGCTGGAGCTGGCGGCCCTATCTGGTGAAGAAGTTCACGCGTCCGGTGCTTTTCTATGTTCATAATCTTTCCGCCCGCGACCGTCGAAAGACCGTGAACCGCTTCGTAAAGGAAATCGGCAAAAGAGTGGGTGGCCTGACGACGGCGATCACGAACGACCGGGCAAGCGCAAATTTTGAGGTCTATGTTGTCGACAGGGTTCAGTACGAACCTGTTGTGCGCAAAGACATTTATAAAAATGATCGCGCAAGGGTACCCGGCAGATGCCTTGTCCGTGTTGTCTCAGGTCGAAATGGCATCAAGAGATCGGCTGCGGTCATCGTTTCGGACGAAGGCGAGTTTTTATTTCGGCGCTGCCTTGTCGAAGAACTTCTTCAAGGGCTGGGGCCCATGAATGACGACGCCGCCCTGACCCATTCCGTCTTTAACGATTCTTCCCGGCACAGCAGGTTTACGGTTTTCGACCAGCTGATTCTCAATATGCTCTACGACCCGCGCATAAGACCCGGTATGTCAAAACAACAGACCAAGGACATCTTGCCGATTGTTGCTCGGGATGCGCGACGCCGTGTTCGTTAACCAAGGTTTCCTTGAAAGAGCAAAAGATTCAATATCGATTGAATTGATTCACTACGTCGCAATGCGATCGATAGTATTTTGTTAAGCCTGTTCTTCAACCAAGAAATAACCATAAGAAACAATTACTTCGTTTCTCTAAGTCAGATTCACTTTTGACTGAGTGGCAGCGCTTATCATCCTTGCCAATCCGTTAACCGGTACTTGTAAATGCCGGTGAACGTGGTCGATGACAAGTTTATGAGTGCTGCCATGTTCCTTATGAAAAAAGTTTCGAGTCTGGCTTTGGTTGCCGTTGGCGCCCTGGTCGTTGTTACCGGTTTTCCGGGCACCAAGGCGTTGGCCGGTCAGGTATCGCCACCTCCGCTCGTTTTGAGCCCCAACCTGACTGAACCCTGGGTGTTGCAACTTCAGCCCCGCGCGCAGCGCCGTGTGGCCGCGCCTGTGCAACGTCGCCAGGTGGTCCAGCCGCAGGTTCGCCGGGCTAACTGGTGGTCACCACGCCAGCAGCCGGTTCGTCAGCAACCGCAACGCCAGGCGCGTCAGCCGCAAAGCCGTCAGGTTGCCCCGCAATTCCTGCCAACCGTTGTTGACTATCACGGCAAGCACAAGCCGGGCACGATCGTGATCGACACCAACGCACGCTACCTTTACCTGGTGCAAAATGACGGGACCGCCCGCCGCTATGGTGTCGGTGTCGGCAAGCCGGGGTTTGAGTGGGCTGGGTCCCACAAGGTTACGCGCAAGGCCGAATGGCCGGATTGGCGCCCACCGGCAGCGATGCGCAAACGTCGCCCGGAATTGCCTGCCTTCATGGCTGGCGGACCGGAAAACCCGCTCGGCGCGCGTGCGCTCTACCTGGGTTCGACACTTTATCGTATCCATGGATCAAATCAGCCGTGGACCATCGGGCATGCTGTATCTTCTGGATGTATCCGCATGCGCAACGAAGACGTGATGGACCTTTATGAGCGGGTTAAAGTTGGCACAAGGGTGCACGTAATCTGAGCCCTGAATTCTCTAAAAAGAGTTCGTCGATCAAGAAACGCGCAGGTGTCTTCCTGCGCGTTTTCTTTTTGCAATCCTGCGCAAGCCTTGCGCACAGGCTGGTTTGTCTGCAGTTTGTCTTTCCAGACTGCTCATTCCCCAATGAGCAACAACCGAAGTTTTTCCGGCCCGTGGCATGACAGAACCTTCCAAATCCTTTTCTGCACGTTCCGACGCGGCCTATTTTGTGAAGGCGGCGCTTGTCGGTCTGCTTGTCGGAGGATTGGCCACGGGGTTTCATTCCGGGCTGGAATTTATGTTTGCCCAATATGGTGCTCTCAGGGCTTCGCTAGGCTCCGGCTATCTGCCCTATCTGGTTTCAATTTGCATATCGGCGATTTGTGTAACGGGTGCGTTCTTAATTGTTCAACGCGTCGCCCCGGAAGCTGCTGGCAGCGGCATTCAGGAAATTGAAGGCGCTATGGAAGACAAACGGCCCCTCAACTGGGCCCGGGTTCTCGTGGCCAAGTTTTTTGGCGGTCTGCTTGCACTCGGTTCCGGCCTGGTTCTAGGTCGCGAAGGCCCCACTATCCACATGGGGGCAATGACAGCCGAGGCGATTTCAAAATCGGGCAACGTGACCGCGCCCGAGCACAAGGGATTGCTGGCAGCCGGTGCAGCTGCCGGATTGGCTGCCGCTTTCAACGCTCCCCTGGCGGCGATCCTATTCATTGTTGAAGAGACAAGACGGCAGTTTCCCTTTTCCTACCGGACCTACATGGCGGTTATCATAGCGTCGATCCTCAGCGCCGCCGTGATGGAGGAATTGACACATATAGGCCCTATCCTTCTCGTTGAAGTCAGCTACATTCCCGTCTGGAGTTTTCTGCTGCTTGGCCTTCTCGGGATTTTTCTCGGCGCACTCGGTGTCTTTTTCAATTATGCGCTGATCACGGTAATGGACCTTTTCCTGCGCATTCCCAAAGGGTTGCGCTGGCTTCCCGCCCTGGCTATCGGCGCACTGACCGGTATTCTTCTGAATGCCTTTCCGGATGCAACAGGCGGCGGCGAGGATCTTGTTCATCATCTGATTGCCAGCAATTACGGTGTCTATGCGCTGTTGCTGCTGACCTTGCTGCGTTTCGGCGGGGTTTTGTTTTCCTATGCCTCCGGCGTTCCCGGCGGCATTTTTGCGCCCATGCTATCGATCGCCACTTGCGCCGGTCTCGCGTTTGGCGTCGCCTCGGTTGAATGGCTGCCGATCGAATCGGATTTCCGCGCTGCCTGTGCTGTTGCTGCCATGGGCGGTTTCTTTGCAGCCTCAGTCCGCGCCCCGCTCGTAGGCGTCGTGCTGGTGATGGAGTTGACGGGCGCTTATGCGCTGATCATGCCGGTTCTGGTGACCTGCACGACAGCCTCATTGACGGCACATCACCTCGGTGGCCGACCCATTTACGAACAGCTTCTGGAACGGACACTCAGACTGGCGGGTGAAAGCGTCGACGACGAGAAAGACAAAACCCCGGTGCAGCTCGGCACCCGCGAGAGCTAAATCGGCTCAGCTATTCTGCGGCTTCAGGTGCGTGCAGAACCGGAGCGAGACCTTCGGGCTCCGGCCCCCCGTAAACCCAGTCCAGCAGTTCCGCCGTATGCACGATAGGTATGTGCGTGCCCAGACCGATCTGGGTCATGCAGCCGATATTGCCTGTTGCGATGACATCGGGTCCGGTGCTTTCAATATTGGCGACCTTCCTGTCGCGCAGCTTCTGGGCGATCTCCGGCTGAAGAATGTTGTAGGTTCCAGCCGACCCACAACACAAATGTCCTTCAGGCACCTCTTTCACCTGAAAACCCGCGGCGCTCAGTAGGTCCTTTGGTTGGCGTGTGATTTTCTGGCCATGTTGCATGGAACAGGCCGAATGGTAGGCAACCTTCAGGTCCTGTCGCACCTGCGGCTCGCCAAGATCAACCCCGGTCAGAAACTCGGTCACATCCTTTGCAAGAGCTGAAACCCGCGCAGCTTTTTCAGCGTAGGCAGGGTCATCTTTCAGCATGTAGCCATAGTCCTTGATCGTCGTGCCGCAGCCTGATGCGGTAATGAGGATTGCATCAAGTCCCTCGCCCGAAGCTTCCGCCGACCAGACGTCCACGTTGCGACGGGCATTTTCAAGCGAGGCTTCTTCCTTGCCCATATGGTGCACCAAAGCACCGCAGCAGACCTCACCCTTCGGCAAGACAATTTCATAACCGGAACGTTGTAGCAGCCGGATGGTTGCATCGTTGATGCCGGGGTTCAGCACTGGCTGGGCGCATCCGCTCAACAGTGCCACCCGTCCTTTGCGGCTTTTCTGTTTTGACGAAAAAACACCTGGCCCCTCCAACTGGCCACGCATCGGCGCTCTTGACGGTGCCAGTTCCAGCATTGCGCCCATTTTGGTGAAGGGACCACCGAATGACTTCAAGAGCCCGGCCAACGGCCGTCCGAAATAGGCACCTATAAGAGCGAACCGGAATCTGTTTGGATAAGGCAGGACAAACGAAAGAACCGAACGCATCAGACGGTCGGACAAGGGGCGTTTGTAGGTCTTTTCAATATGCGCCCGGGCATGATCGACCAAATGCATGTAATGCACCCCGGAAGGACAGGTTGTCATGCAGGCCAGGCAGCTCAGGCAACGGTCGATATGCTTGACGACCTTCTCGTCTGCCGGCCGGTCGTTCTCCAGCATGTCCTTGATCAGGTAGATCCGCCCACGGGGACTGTCCAGCTCATCGCCCAGCAATGTGAAGGTTGGGCAGGTCGCGGTACAAAAACCGCAATGCACGCATTTGCGCAGAATTTTTTCAGATTCCGCAACATGCCGGTCTTTCAGCTGTTCCGCAGTGAAATTTGTCTGCATCGCGTTCCCGTTTCCCTCACCTTCGACAATCGCCGGCAGATGGTACGGGCTCACAAATAGGGGCACAAGATGCCTTTCCGGCACAAACGTTTTGCCCAATTGGACAATGCATCGATCTGGCCGACACCTCTCGGCCCAGGCGAATGGAATGTGAATACGAGATAAACGCCCCGCTCAGAAACAGTTCAAACCCGAACACCTAGAGTGCTCGTCAGTGGGCCGATTAACCCCGATTGAGGACTTTTTATGTTTAAGAAAATTGCCAAGACCCTTTTTATAACCGTAGCCTTTTCCAGCCTCGCAACAGGTGCACTGGCCAAGGACTGGATTGAGAAGGTTGAAGTCAAACGCGACGGCATCGACGTCATTCCTGTCGAAGTTTCCGCCAGCTCCTACAATTACACCAAGATCAAATCCAAGTCGCATCGCTTCCTGCTGCGCCTCTACGGCAAGGCGACCAACGGCGAGCGCATTGTCGCGATGAAGGTTGGCTCGTTCAAAAACGTGCTTTACTTCGAGGGCGATGGGTCGCTTTGGAGCAAGAGTTTTCAGAATCGCGATGTCGGTTCAGGATCGAAACGCACCGTTTCAATCTCCTACAAGCCGACGATCCCTCTGAAGAAAATCAAGTGGCAAGGTTGGGACCCGGTTCAGGCCTGCTCGCTCAATCTGGACAAGAAGATCAAGAGTGGCATGAAGAAATCTGTGGCCCTCGGCAAAACCTGGACGGTGTCGGCCAAAGCCTACTTTGAGCTGGACGCGGTCGCAGCCCGAAAAAACAAGGCAAAGAAAAACAAGTGGTCTTTGAAGAACACCACCCATCAGCGTGATGGCTATGGCTACAAGGTCACTGTCAAATGCCTTCCGGCTAGTTGACATCATCTCAGGCAAGCACCGACACCCCTTACCATAGGTTTGGGGGTGTCGATGTCGTTAGCAGATAGCCGGATCAGAACATCCAGGTTTCAGGGTTGGGCACGGGCTCGTTACGACCCGCCAGCTGAAGCCCCTTGATGCAACGCACGATCATCCAAATGAGCACTGCGATAATCATCAGAAAACCGATCAGCACGATGGTCAGCAACGCGCTGACGATGCCGAACAGCAGCCCGATCCAGAAAGTGCGTATCTGATACGTGTAGTGGCTTTCGACCCAGCCCGTGCTTTTGCCGCGATTCAAGTAGGCGAAAATTACGCCGACAATCGCGGTGAATGGCACAATGATATTTACCAGGTAAAGGATATAGACAAGTGTGGCGTTCTTGCCGCCCGGCTCCATGTAGCCGGCAACATCGGATTGTTCTTCCATTTCACGCTCCGCAATTAAAAATACGATTGGAAATGTAAAACAAACTACACGCCCATGACCAGACGTCCAGGGTTTAGCACACCTTTTGGATCGAATTGTTCTTTCAACCGTTTGGAAAGCGCTGCCAGAGGTGCTGGTTGCGGCTGGAAAACGGCGACGCTTGACCTGATGGATGGGACTGCCCGCACAAGCGTGGCATGCCCACCGCCAACCGCGTCAACAGCAGCCCGGATTTGCTGATCATTGACAAGTCCGTCCAGGCACATCAACCAGATGAGCCCGCCGCTCCAATCGAAAAACGCGCTGACTTTCAGTTCTTCTTCAAGGGTTTCGACCAATTTTGGGCCAACCGTCGGAGCAACGGAAATCCGCCAGACTGGATTGTCTACCCCAGCGAACGGGCGAACGTCTCTGACCGTCTGCCAGAGTTTCCTGCTGTCTCGCTCTTCAATCCGGGAGACAGGGCCATAGCTTTTCAAAAGGCCTTCCAGTGTCTTGAACCGATAGTCAACGGACGTTTCAAATCCTTCCAGACGCAACAGTGTCCTGCTTATGTCGCCATCGATTCCGGCCGGAAGATGGGCAGCGCCGGAGACTTCTGCAGACGAGCCCATTGCTTTACAGAGCGCACTGATACCGCGTCCAGCATCCAACCCGGACAGCACGAACGTCGCCGAAGTTTCCGGTTTCGGGTTGACCTTCAATGTCACCGTCGTTGCCACAGCCAAAGTACCGAATGCACCGCAAAGTGCGCGCGGCAGATCGTAACCGGTGACATTCTTGACCACCTTGCCGCCGGAATTGAAAATTTCGCCACGGCCCGAAACAGCTTCCATGCCAAGGATATGATCCCGTGCTGCTCCTGCCTTCAGCCTGCGCGGTCCCGACAGGTTCGCTGCGAGGACGCCACCCACGGTTCCCTGGCGGGCAGCGACATTCAGAAGCGGACCATAGTCCATTGGTTCGAAGGACAATTCCTGCCCATTTTGATCAACCAGCTCTTCGATTTCGGCAATCGGTGTTCCTGCCTTGACGGTCAAAACCAACTCCGCCGGTTCGTAAGTGTCGACCCCGGAGAGTTCCGACAAGTCGAGCACGTGGGCGGTTTGAACCGGTCGTCCAAGGTTCCGCTTGGAAGCCTGTCCCACGATCTCCAGGGGTTGGTCTTCGGCAGCCGCCCACTTCACGGCGACTTCCACGTCTTTCGCCGTTTGCGGCTTGAATGTTGCGTCCATGTGATCCCTCAAAACCGCGGAATGTCCGGAAAGGGCAATTGCCCCTTGTGAACATGCATCTTGCCAAGTTCAGCGCAGCGGTGCAGCACCGGAAACACCTTGCCCGGATTGAGCAAATGCTTCTCGTCGAATGCGCATTTGACCCGTTGCTGCTGTTTCAGATCCTCTTCGGAGAACATGTCCGTCATCAGATCCCGTTTCTCAATGCCAACGCCGTGTTCGCCTGTGAGAACACCGCCGACTTCGACACAGAGCCGCAAGATATCGGCACCAAATGCTTCAGCGGCATCCAGTTCTCCGGGTTTGTTCGCATCGTAAAGAATAAGCGGGTGCAGATTGCCGTCACCGGCGTGAAAAACATTTGCCACGCCAAGCCCGTGTTTGTCCGACAACTCCCGCATCCGAGAGAGAACCTTGGGCAACTCGCGGCGCGGGATCGTTCCGTCCATGCAAAGATAGTCTGGTGAGATCCGGCCAACAGCAGGGAATGCGGCCTTCCGGCCGGCCCAAAAAGTCATCCGTTCTTCTTCGCTTTGAGAAATGCGGATGTGGCTGGCCTCGTTGGCTTTGGCAATTTCTTCCACGCGGCCGATCAGGAAGTCTACTTCCTTTTCCGGACCATCAAGTTCAACGATCAGAAGCGCTTCGACGTCTCGAGGATAACCGGCATTGACAAAGTCCTCTGCTGCATGAATGGCAGGCTTGTCCATCATCTCCATACCGCCCGGGATAATGCCTGCTGCAATGATATCTGCAACGCAGCGACCGCCATCCTCGCTGCTCGGAAACCCGATCAGCAAGGCGCGCGCAGTTTCCGGTTTCTGCAGGATCCTGACCGTCACCTCTGTGACGACACCCAGCAGTCCTTCCGATCCTGTCATTAAAGCCAGCAGGTCATAGCCTTCGCTATCCAGATGCTTACCACCGAGCCGGATCACTTCGCCTGTGATCAACACCATTTCAAGACCAAGCACGTTGTTTGTGGTCAGGCCGTATTTCAGGCAATGCACGCCGCCTGAATTTTCAGCGATGTTACCGCCGATGGAACAGGCAATTTGGGAGGAAGGATCGGGCGCGTAATAGAAACCTTCATGTTCAACCGCGCGCGTGATGCCGAGATTGGTGACGCCCGGCTGAACGACCACAGCACGATTGTCATAATCGATGTCAAGCACACGATTGAACTTCATCATCGACAAAAGCACGCCGTCTTCCAGCGGCAATGCGCCGCCGGACAAGGATGTGCCCGCACCGCGCGGCACCACCTTCACATCATTCTGATGGCAATACTTCAGAACTTTCGAGACCTGTTCCACGGTTTCTGGCAAGACCACGATCAACGGCAGTTGGCGATATGCCGTGAGGGCATCGGTCTCATATGCCCGCATTTCGCGCTCGTCGTGGATCACGCCTTCTCCTGGCACTATGGCCTGGAGGGCTTTCAATATCTCCTGGCGCCTGGCAAGCACTTCCGGATCCGGTGCAGGCATTGCGATCGTTGTCACGGGCTAATCTCCTCGATTTTTAGCCCTGCGCTGATCCGGAAAGATACTTACTGCGTATCCAGAGCTGGCAAAGCAACACGTCCCTAGTCTGACAAGTATCGCGGCGGAGGGAAATGTTCGGAAAATAATAAATATTTTTCGGTGGGATTGAAAATGAGCAATCTGACGGACATGGAAATTTTCGCCCGAGTGGTGAGTGCTGGCAGCATGTCGGCAGCCGGACGAGAAATGAACCTGTCTCCGGCCGTGGTTTCGAAGCGCATTCGACGTCTCGAGGAGAAACTCGGCACGCGGCTCCTCCAGCGGACAACGCGACAAATCGCGATGACCGAGGCGGGACAAGGTTTTTACGAACGGGTCGTTGCCATCATTGCTTCGGTTGAAGAAGCCGAAAGCTTCGTTTCCCGCGGTTCGGCCAGAGCGAGGGGAAGCCTGAAGGTTGCCGTGCCAACATCATTCGGACGCCTTCACATTGCCCCGCACCTCGGCAATTTTCTGACCGCGAACCCGGATCTGACGGTCAATCTGGACCTATCGGACGACTTTGTAGACATTGTCGGCGATGGATATGACTTGGCAATCCGAATTGCGGAACTGTCTGATTCAAGTCTCGTCGCACGCAAGCTCTCTCCGGTGCACCGGGTTCTATGCGCCAGTCCGTCCTATATCGCCAGATATGGAATGCCTGAGACAATCGAAGACTTGAGCGAACACGTAACGCTGGCGGCCACCAACCAGGACCCCTGGCGCTTGGCGGGACCGGATGGGATTGAAACGGTCCGCACGCGCGCGCCGGTCAAAACGAATTCCAATGAAGTGATCCGCGAGTGCCTTCTGGCAGGGGTCGGCATTGCACTGAGATCCACATGGGATGTCGGACCTGAGTTGCGTGAAGGTAAACTGCAGATCCTGCTACCACACTATCGCGCGTCCCGTGACGTTGGCCTTTATGCAGTCTACCCGAGCCGGCAGTTCCTCCCAGCCAAGGTGAGGGTTTTCATCGATTTCCTCGCAGGGCTTTATGGTTCGGAGCCTTACTGGGACACCGGTTTGGAGGACTGGTTGCGATTGCCCAGCAGAGCAAAAGCCGGTTGATGACAGCCGAACAAAAGCGGTCAAATTACCGGCAAAGAAATGCTCAAATTGGTCTATAGGTATTCTCCCTGAGCGACAAAATGCTCACGTAAATGGGACCTTCGGTCGCTTGCATCGCGGCCGGAGTTCCTATTGTGTGGTGACGGGTTTCAATTTACCCAACTTGAGGGAGTAAACCATGCAGCGATTGCTGATGATCGCCGGAACAGCGTTTCTGGCCCTTACTTTTCAGGCAAGCGCCGAGGGCGATGCCGAAAAAGGCGCTAGAGTATTTAAGAAATGTGCCGCCTGTCACGCCGTAGGCGAGAACGCGAAAAACAAGGTCGGCCCACAGCTGAACGGTGTCGTAGGACGCCCTTGGGGTGCCATTGAAGGCTACAAATACTCCAAGGCACTGGTCGAAATGGCCGATGGCAAGGTGTGGGATGAAGAAACACTCACAGCCTATCTGACAAAACCGAAAGAAGTCATTCCAAAGGGCAAGATGGCCTTTGCCGGTCTGCGCAAAGAGGCAGATCTTGTGGACGTCATTGCCTATATGGCGCAG
Source organism: Labrenzia sp. THAF82 (assembly GCF_009363435.1). Lineage (GTDB taxonomy): Bacteria > Pseudomonadota > Alphaproteobacteria > Rhizobiales > Stappiaceae > Roseibium > Roseibium porphyridii. The sequence goes on from NZ_CP045354.1 coordinate 5,332,450, forward strand.
TACAAAGAAGACGGTACGACCGAGTAAGGTCTCCGCTTCTCGCAAAGAACGACAAGGCCGGGCCATGAGCCCGGCCTTATTCGTTGCTAATGCTCACCGTGATGCATGCGTATCCGTTTTACAGTCCACCAGATGACGATGATCACCACCGGAACAGCGAGACCCGTCATGATGCTCGCATTTGGAACAGGTAGCCCGGATTCCTTGGCTGCCTTTGCAAGATAGGAAATCAGGCCGACGACATAGTAGCTGACGGCTGCAACTGAGAGCCCTTCGACGGTTTGCTGCAGCCGAAGTTGGAGGCGCGCGCGACGGTTCATCGATTGCAGCAAGCTGCGGTTCTGCTGTTCCAGATCGACATCGACCCGTGTGCGCAGAAGTGTCGTCGCTCTGGCCAGTTTGCGCGAGAGCATCGCCTGACGGTCTTCAATTGCCTGGCAGGTCCTCATGGCCGGCGCAAGGCGGCGCGCGAGAAACGCTGCCATAGACAGATCTCCCGGAGCAGCTTCCTCCCGGAGCGTCATGAACCTGGCCTTGACGATTTCAGCATACGCCCGGCTCGCGCCGAACCGGAACGTGCTCGCCGTTGCCCCGGCCTCGAGCGCTGCCGCCAGGGCCGTAAACTTGTCCAAAAGGTCCTGGTTGGTCCCAAGTGCGGACGCGTCTTTCATCTCCTCGGTGAGTTCAGCCAACTCAATTTCAAACCGTCTGATTTCCGGCTGCAGACCAGTCGCTTCAAAGAAGCCGAGCATTGCCAGAGTGCGGTAGGTTTCGACTTCAAGAAGACGCTGAACAACCGCGCCCGACTGCACGTCGCTCAGTGAATCGACAAACAACGCAAACCGGGTCAGACCATCTCCGTCCTGTCGAAAATCAGTGGCGACGGTTGCAGCACCGTCCTCAAGCCGAGATACGGTCAGACTTCCCTCATCAAAATTTTCACGCCAACTCGTAGTTTCCGGCGTTCCTCTGACTTCCAGCCGAACTGCGACAAGAAGGTCGCCTGGCGCTTTGAAAGCAACGCCGAAGGGATGCGACGCCGGCACGCTTGCAAACATTGCTCCGGGATTGGCCATTCCGTCCCAGGTGTAGGTGGTGAATTCCGCATGCTGTTCCCAGCTGAGCGTTCCACCCCCGAAGTCGAGCGTATAATGGCGCGCTCCGGGCGCAGGGCCGTGGCCGCCACGCGAGATGCAAAACTCCTTTAGCCATTCATGGTCTGCCGCCGCTTCGTCCGCGTTGGTCAAGAAGGCATAGTGCAAAATGGTCCGTTGCTTGCTGATCGGTCTGAATGGCCGTGCGTGAACTTCTCCCAACACACGTTCACGCAATGGCGACGTCCGGAAGTTGGGAAGCGACGAACCGTTTTCCGAAACCTGTTTCAAAGTACCCCCCTCACTTTGACAGAAAACCCGTGCCTCTACATTGCCCTTAGGGAAACGGGTAATCCAACCGCGTTTTTTGCCGCATGCAGTTATTGGCAGTCTGCCGCGTCAATTCAGCAACATGAAATTGGACAAAAAAGTTGACCAATTTGAAATCCACCGCTATGTTGCCCCCCGTTCAAAGGATAAAACCTGAATGTTTCAGCCTGTCGACCATCAGAAAACAGCCGATGCTGTTGTTGCCCAAATTGAGGACCTGATCCTCAAAGGCGTGCTGTCTTCCGGTGATCGCTTACCAGCGGAACGCGACCTTGCGGAACAGCTTGGCGTCTCGCGACCCATTCTTCGCGACGCCCTCAAGAAGCTGGAGGAACGGCAGCTGATCGAAGCCCGACGCGGGGGCGGAACCTTCGTCTGTGATCTCATCGGACCTATCTTTTCCGACGCCATCGTTCAGCTGATCGCCCGTCACCCTTCAGCAATCAGCGATTATTTTGAGTTCCGCAGAAGCATCGAAGGTCAGGCGTCCGCTCAGGCCGCAATGCGTGCAGCGCCTTCGGACATTGCACGTCTGGACGACATTGTCGCAAAGATGGAGACCGCGCATGAGGCGGAGGATCTGAAATCTGAAGCCCTGCTGGACGTGGCTTTTCATCACGCGGTTGGAGAAGCGGCCCATAACGTGGTGATGCTGCACACCTTGCGATCTTGCTACCGGTTGCTTGAAAACGGTGTCTTTTATAATCGTGGCCGCCTTTACCATTTACCGAATGCCCGTGTTGAATTGCTCAACCAGCATTGTGCAATCGCAAAGGCCATTCGCGAAAACGACCCAACCGGCGCTCGTCGCGCTGCCGAAGAACACATCGACTATGTACGCGGAACGCTGGCTGAGGCAGAGGGGCTCGACGAACGGGAACTCCTGGCCGGCCTCCGACGAACCGCCCCCCTTAAGCGCTCTACACGCGCGTGACTTTCCCGGAGGATTTTCTATGACCGTTGTGACCGATGTTGCAGACATGCAGGCTCTGGCAAGACGCCAGGTCCCGAAGATGTTTTACGACTATGCCGACACCGGTTCGTGGACACAAAGCACCTACCGGCAAAACGAAACGGCTTTGCAAAAACAGAAGCTGCGTCAGCGTGTTGCCCGCAATATCGACAATCGCTCGGTCAAGACGACGATGATCGGTCAGGATGTGACCATGCCTGTGGCACTGGCGCCCGTGGGCATCACCGGAATGCAGCATGCTGACGGCGAAATCCTGGCAGCACAGGCTGCCGAAGAATTCGGTGTGCCCTTCACCCTATCGACCATGAGCGTCTGCTCGATCGAAGATGTTGCCGAAAATACGAAAAATCCATTCTGGTTTCAGCTCTATGTGATGCGGGACCGGGGCTTTTCGGAAAGTCTGATGCAAAGGGCACTCGCTGCCGACTGCTCCGCTCTTGTTCTGACACTCGACCTGCAGGTTCTCGGTCAACGCCATCAGGACATCAAGAATGGTCTCAGTACGCCACCGAAACCGAAACCGCATGTGCTTCTGGACCTTTGCCTGAAACCACGTTGGTGCTGGAACATGCTGCAGACCAAGCGACATGGCTTCGGCAATATTCATGGTCACGTCACGGGCGTGAAGGACATGTCATCACTTTCGGAATGGACCGCAAGCCAGTTCGATCCGACACTCGACTGGTCTTCGGTCGAATGGGTCAAGAAGCACTGGGACCGCAAATTGATCCTGAAAGGCATCAACGACGTCGATGATGCCAAAATCGCAGCTGAACTCGGTGCCGATGCAATCGTCGTCTCCAACCATGGCGGCCGTCAACTCGACGGAGCGCTGGCGTCTTATGAAGTGCTCGGCGACATTGTTGATGCAGTTGGAGACAAAATCGAAGTTCATTTCGACAGCGGCATCCGGTCCGGGCAGGACATCTTCAAGGCAATAGCGATGGGCGCTCACAGCACGTACATCGGCAGGGCATTCATTTACGGCCTTGGAGCGATGGGCAAGCAGGGTGTGACCCGGGTTCTTGAAATCATGCACAAGGAATTGGACGTCACCATGGGACTATGTGGCGAAACAGACATCAGCAAAGTGGGACGCCACAACCTCGTCATGTAGCCTTGAATCGGCGTCCTTGCGACACCCGTCTCAGGGTCGCCGGATCATCGTAGGGTTCACTCCCAGTCTTGCTCTCATGACCGATGTCATGTGGCTCTGGGAGGAGAACCCTGACGCCAGCGCAATTGTCGCAATCGAATGCTGCGTTGCCTCAAGAAGTTGACGCGCGCGCTGCAGGCGCCGGCTCAAAATGAAATCATAGGGCGACTGACCGCAATAGGCTTTGAAGGCACGGCTCAAAAAACTTGCCGAAACGCCGATCTCCTCTGCCAACGCTGCCACCGTAAGCGGTCCCTCCAGCTTGGCTTCAACTGTCTCGGTCAGTTGCCGGAAGCGTCTCGGTGTCATCCATCTTGCGGCTTTCGGATCCCGTTTGGGTTTTGCGACCACGGCACTTATCTGCCGAAATGTGTTTTCAGCCGCCAACACGTCCGGCATCTGACCGGAAATCACCCAGTACCTGAGTTGATCCGCCAGTGCACGTGTTCGATCAGCGCGGATATTGGACCGATATTTTTTTGCGCTGACCGCAATCTGAGGGCCGCTCACCAGAAGATACTCACCTCCAGAGCGCGAACTCGACCGGACATCACAGCCATTTGGCACTCCGGCAAAAGTGTTCGGATCCCTGTAAAACGCCGCGGACCTGTCTGTTCTGATTGCGTGACTGCCCGTCTGTGCATCAAATGCAAAACCGATGCTGTCGCCGGCAGCGACATAGCTTGTGTCATAAGCCCCCGGTGCAAACCATTTAACCTGGTGACCGGCTACAAATATCGATCTTGGTTCACGGACAATCATCAGAGGCAATCTGATCCAACTGCGACGGCAGCTCAAGCACGTTGTGGTTCAGGATCCTGAAAGACTTCGACAATCACATCTGCATTCTCGTGAACCTGTCGCTTGGCAGAACCAGTTGCGCTGCCAAGCCGGATCCCAACCGCGCCTCATAGAAAGACAAAATATGACAAGGCTCTTTAAACTTGAAGATCTGCAGGCGGTCTTGCCTCTCGTTCGCCAGATCGTGCCTGAGACACCCGCCTATTCCTGGCCATTGCTCTGGAAGCGTTTCGGGTTGGAAGTCGTCGTCAAACATGAGAACCACACAGCGATAGGTGCATTTAAGGCGCGCAGTTCGATCGTTTATATTCAAAAGCACATTGAGACCCATGGTCGTCCCAAAGGCATCATTTCGGCAACCCGCGGCAATCATGGCCAGTCAATGGCGCTGGCTGCGCGATTACTCGCCCTGCCCGCAACGCTTGTCGTTCCCGAGGGCAACGCTGAGGGAAAAAACAAGGCCATGCGAGCTCTCGGCGCAGAGCTTCTGATCGAAGGTCGCGATTTCGATATCAGTCGGCAAGTCGCCGAAACAACAGCCCAGGAGCGAAACTATCTGATGGTTCCCTCCTTCCATCGGAACATTGTGCTGGGCGTTGCAACATATGCACTTGAGCTTTTTCACAGCTGTGCGGATTTGGATGTCGTTTACGTACCAGTCGGCATGGGGTCAGGTGCCTGCGGACTGATCACCGTCCGAGATCTGCTCAACTTGAAAACTGAAATCGTTCCGGTAGTGAGTGAGCGCGCACCGGCCTACAAGCTTTCGCATGACGCAGGAAAAATCGTCACGACACAAACCGCGAAGACTTTTGCCGACGGCATGGCCTGCCGCAAACCGCTGCAGGCAGCGCTCGATATTCTGAGGAAAGGAGCTGATCGCATCGTCTCGGTTTCAGAAGATGAAACTGCGGATGCGGTGAGACTACTCTTTGCCGACACGCATAATCTTGCTGAAGGGGCAGGTGCTGCGGCACTTGCTGCACTGAAAAAGGATGCTGTGCATCTGAAGGGCAAGAAGGCGGGCATCATTCTGTCAGGCGGCAATATTGACGAAAAAGTCATGCTTACGATCTTGGGCGGAAAAACACCCATGGCTTGATTTCAGAGCCATACATTCAACATCTGGTCTCAGGTCAAGAAAGCAAAACGAGAAGTCATCGGATCTCGTGATGGATAGATCAAAAACAATCATTTGTGCTGATCCAGCCATGCACTCACATTGGATTCACATTCTTCTTCCGATTGGCAAATCATATGAGCGTCGCATCCCCTGCTGCCGGTTCCAAGTCACATGGCTTCAACGCAACCGACTATGGTCTTTATGCAACGACCGTGCTTGCGTGGGGCTTCAGCTGGATTGCAATGAAAGGCCAGGTCGCAACGGTAGCGCCAGAAGTGTCGGTTTTCTGGCGGTTCGTGCTGGCCGCAACGATCATGATGGCTTGGGCGAAATACAGAGGACATGATCTGTCCTTTCCGCTCAAAGACCACCTTCGGTTCGCTGGACTCGGTGCCTTTCTGTTTTCGACGAATTTCACGCTCTTCTACTATGGGGCTTCGCATCTGCCCTCCGGCCTGCTCGCGGTGATCTTCTCCACCGCGTCGATCTTTAACCTGTTTCTGGGGCTTTTGCTGTTCGGTCAGCGGCCAAACCTGCTGTCGCTCGCTGCAGGTATCCTCGGATTTGCAGGGATCGGACTGATGTTCTGGCCAACGCTTGCCAGCGCGCAATACAGCTCCGCAACGCTATTCGGACTGTCCATGTGTATTGGAGGCACGCTCAGTTTTTGTTTTGGCAACATGCTTTCCGCAGACACACAGCGCCAAGGGATCGGCGTAACACCTGCAACTGCCTGGGGCATGGTCTACGGTATGATATTCCTTGGGATCGCATCGCTTGTGCGCGGCCAAAGCTTTGCCATTGAATGGTCTTTCACCTATCTCGGCACACTTGTTTATCTTGCCCTTGTCGCCTCGGTTATAGCGTTTGCGTCCTATCTGACATTGCTTGGACGCATCGGTTCGGCACGCGCTGGCTATGCCACCGTCATGTTCCCGGTGGTGGCGCTGACGCTCTCGACGATCTTTGAGGACTATCAGTGGACCGTTCTTGCCGCGACGGGCCTGATCTTTGTGCTCGCGGGAAATCTCATGATGCTGCGCGCACGGTAAAGATCACCGCGCACCCACCGAAAGTGTATATTTTCAGGCTTATTCCGCAGCCACCTGGCTGGTTCCATTCCCGACATTGCCGATTGCTGCGATCAAATGATTGCAAAGCGTGTCGTGCATGGCTTCGCGCGCACTGTCAGAGCGCAACAGGGCAATGTCGCAATATGGCAGGGACGGAAAACCGTCCCTTTCCTCCAGGATGCGCATACCGTCCCGAATTGCACTTTCAGGAAAAACTGTCACCGCCAGGCCGGCCTGAACCGCACCGACCAGGGCTGCAGCGCTTGAGCTTGTGTAAGAGACGCGGTAACTGCGTCCGGCACGGTCGAGCGCATCCATGGATAGGCGCCGCCATCCACAAGTTGCCGGGCCGAGCGCGAGACGGATTACTTCCTGGGTGTGCGCCGAATGCTGTGTGGACGTTACCCAATAGAGTGGCTCGCGCCGAATGATTTCGCCGCGCAGATCCATAGTGTCACTTGATGTGGTAATGGCAACGTCGAGCGCGCCTTCCCGGATCGCTTCGGTCAATTTCGAGCTGCCGGAACACTCAACCTGCACCTCGATTGACGGGTTAAGCCGATTGAAGGCCGCCAGCACTTGGGGCAGCAACCTGTCGGCATAATCGTCCGGAACGCCCAACTTCACATGACCGACTTCCTTATGGCCATTGAACGCGGACAGTGTTTCATCGTTGAGAAGGATCATGCGACGGGCAAATTCCACCAGGCGCTGGCCATCCTCGGTCAAGCGCGATTGGCGGCCGTCCTTGATGAAGATCGGTTGTCCGACACGCTCTTCCAGACGACGCATTTGCATGGAGACAGCTGATTGGGTCTTGTGAACAGCTTCCCCGGCCTTGGTGAAACTTCCCAGCTCAGCAATAGCCAGAAAAGTTCGCAGCTGATCGATATCTAGCGCGTGATTCATGCGAAATCCTGCGAATGTGCCGAACGATATGAGTTACGAATTGATTAGCCGAAGATACATCACACATTCTTTCGTTTCAATCGGAAACTTGAATGCAAAAATCCAGAAATTTTATGGTAAACGCTTGAAACTTTAGAATTAATCTAATTCGCCCGCTGTTACTCGGCGGCCTGCGGCACAGACAGATTGTCCAGCGACGAAACGATGTGCTCAACCAGGGCATCTGTCACCCGGGAACTGTTGTGCCAGGATCGCATGATCCCGATCTCGCAATCCGGAAGACGCGGAAACCCGTCAGCTTCAGTGAGGACCCGCATCCCGGATCTCAGCGCGGATTCCGGCAGGACGGAAATCGCCAGACCGGCCAGGACTGCAGCGCCAACTGCAGTAGAGTTCCAGCTTGAATAGAGCAGCCGATGCTCGCGCATCTGATCGCCGAGCGCATTGATCGCCGCCTTGCGCCAGTCGCAGGTCGCGCGCCCCAGGGCAAGCGGCAGTGGAGATTCATTTTCGACGGCATGGCGCGCTGAAGCCACCCAGAGAAGCGGCTCCCGCCGCACCAGGTCGACGTGTTTGCGCCCCTTCTTCTGAACGTGCGTGATAATGGCCACGTCCAGTTCGCCTTCCGCAATCATGTCGGCAAGATTAGGCGTCGGCGCACACACGACGCTGACTTCTGCCTTTGGGTTGGATCTTGAAAATCGCGCCAGAATTTCAGGCAGAAAGCGATCGGCATAATCGTCGGGTGTCCCAAGCCTTACCAGTCCGGCAAGCTCAGTATCGTCAAAGGCAGCAAGGGTCTCGTCGTTCAGCTGCACCAGGCGGCGCGCATAGTGAAGCAGACGTTCTCCATGCTCAGTCAGGCGGGATTGCCGGCCAACCCGGACAAAGAGTGGCTTGCCAATACGTTCTTCAAGCCGGCGCATCTGCATCGAGACAGCGGACTGGGTCTTGTGCACGTTCTCCGCGGCCCGCGTGAAGCTTCCGCTTTCGGCAATGGCCACAAAAGTTCGAAGCTGATCCAGGTCGAGCATAAGCGCCTCATTTATAAACAACGCTCATGTTTTACATGACATTCATTCAAATGAAAAATGCTTTTGGGACGCTTCAAATTTGCACGTGGAATTCCAAGGCAATTTTTCTATCATCACAACAAATGATGATTTTGATCACAAACATTCGTTGGATTAATGCCAGCAAATCACCCATCTTCGAATTGTTCCTAACACACGGACAGCCAACGACGGCGCGGAACAAGCTGCTGGAAATTCCTCCGGCCGCTCACAGGAGAATTTTGCCATGACTCACACAGCTAACCACCCGCTTTTCGCTCTCTTCGGGCAGATGGTTGCCCGTGCATGGCGTGTATCCAAGCACAGGCGCCAGTTTGCGGAACTGAAAGACTGGTCCGACGAACAACTGAAGGACATCGGCTTGACCCGGAGCGATGTTCGACGGGGTTTGGCCCGACCGTTCTATTCTGACCCGACATCTCTATTGAACGGCTCCGCCGAACTCGACCGGACCCTGACCATGAAGGCGGCGAACGCGCAGCACACAGTACCCTCCCTCAAGGTCGTGGATGGATCGGCAGCAGCACGCGACCCGCTGGCCGCATAGCTTCGGCCCTATGAACTTGATTTAGCAGCCCCTGTCGGCAAGCCTTGCTGACGCAACTGGCCCGCCTTCCCATGGCGGGCCTTTTTTCGCTTTCAGGCGGTCATGGCCAGAGCGATAAGCATACCGGATGTTCCAATACGGCTAACGGTCGCCGAAATCCTTGGATGCCTTTTCAAAAAAACTGTCAAACGCCTTGAACTGATTGGATTGAAAATCCCGACCTGCGGACATCCAGTCAGATACCATTTCGTCGAATTCAGACGTGTCCTTTTCCACGTCGTCATCTTCCGGCGGCAGCTCCTCTTCCTGAGTGTCTTCAGGCTCTTCCACTTCGCTGTCCTGAACAATGTGTGCCGGCTGCAAAAAAGCACCCCAGAAGGACTGCATGGCGTCTGCGTAGCCCTGGAGGTAGTCAACGGGAGACGGAGCAGGCTTCGGCCGGCCACGAGCAAAGCCACGCAAGTACGCATCAAGAAGGTTTCGCGCTTCGCCGTGAACAAATGGACGGGCGATCTGGCCCATGGCCAGCGTGGCTGCCACCGGCATCATTTCCTTGATGGCATCCTGCTGCAAACCCGTGATTGAGGATACTTGAGCGGCCAGAGCCTTTTGTACGGTCTCAGGACCAAAAAAAGGCGTCAGGGCCGCATCGGAGGGTGCCTGAAACAGGCTGGCGTAGTTTGAAAACGGATTCTCAAATCCCGTGGTACCGGGCGCGGTCTGACTAAGAAAATCGGAGAAGCCTGGAACAGCACTGCCGAAGTACCGAAATCCATTCAGCGCGGCGGGCATCAGTTGTTCCATGACGCTGCTCAGGTCGTCATTGGACCAGCCGAAGCGGTTTCTCACGTCCTCACTCAAGGAAAAAACGTCGAACGGTGGGGCCGCCCTGTCGCTACCAGTCATCGCTCTGCTCCGGTCATCGCGCCTCAAGGCCTTGAGATACAAGACCTACCGGAAACAGAGTGACCTTTTGCGGGCATAAGGTCAATCAGAGGGCATCGCGGGCCCGTTCTATCCCCACGTGTTCAAAATCAAGTTCAGATCCGGAGCCTAGTAGGCGTAGTCCCGGAAAACCTGCGTAACGTCACCACCCCAGGACCCGTTATAGCGTTGAAGCAGCACATCGGCCGGGCACATGCCAGACGCCAATCCCTCTTCAATCGGAGCAAGGTGTACACGCTCGTCAAGATCACCGTCGCTCAACCTGTTCCGACGTTTCAGGCCCTCCTGAGACAACGCCAGAACATCGCGTGCAACGTCCAGTATCGTTCCGTTCCGGAACGGGGTCTGCAGAGCTGTTTTGGGAACGGAACTGCGCAGGTTTGCACGCTCTTCCGCCGTCCAGTCCTTTATCAGTTCATACGCCTGATCAAGTACACCGTCGTCGTAGAGAAGACCGACCCACAGGGCAGGAAGTGCACAAATACGCCGCCAGGGACCGCCGTCAGCGCCCCGCATTTCAATGTATTTCTTCAACCGCACATCGGGGAACAGTGTCGAAAGATGGTTGTTCCAGTCTCCGAGGCTCGGTGTTGCATCCGGCACCTTGCCTTCCAGCGCACCGTTCATGAACTGGCGGAAAGTCGTGCCGGTCACGTCATAATAGGTCGCGCCTCTTTTGACGAAGTACATCGGCACGTCGATCGCCCATTCGACGTAGCGCTCAAACCCGAAGCCATCTTCGAAAGCAAACGGCATATCTCCAGTGCGATCACCGTCCGTATCGGTCCAGATCTGAGCCCTGAACGATTTGAAGCCGTTCGGCTTGCCTTCGGTGAAGGGAGAGTTGGCAAAAATCGATGTTGCAATTGGCTGCAGAGCCAGACCGACCCGCATTTTCTTGACCATGTCGGCTTCGGACGCAAAATCCAGATTCACCTGAATGGTTGCCGTACGGTACATCATGTCGAGACCAAGAGAGCCGACCTTCGGCATGTAGTTGGTCATGATGTCGTAACGGGACTTGGGCATGCGCGGGACATCGGCGCGAGCCCATGTCGGCGTCATGCCAATTCCGAGGAACCCGACCCCCAAAGGCTCAGCCACCTTGCGGACATTGGCAAGATGCTGATTGGCCTCGCGGCAGGTCTGGTGCAGGCTGTCCAGCGGAGCGCCTGACAATTCGAACTGGCCACCGGGTTCAATCGAAATAGCGCCGCCACCGCGGTCATCCGCCAGACCGATGATCTTGCCATCATCCTCAATCCGGTCCCAGCCCAACAGTTTTTCCATGCCGGTCAGAACTGCCTCGATGCCGTTGTCACCCTCATACGGGATCGGTGACAGTTGCTTTTCGCAGAAAAGGAACTTTTCGTGCTCGGTACCGATGCGGAACTGGTCTTCAGGCTTACAGCCCTCTTCCAGGGTTGCGGCCAGCTCAGCCACAGATTCAATTGGAGTGGAGTCGACCGTGTCGCGGGCCATGAACTTGTCCTAATTTCCTGTGCGGCCCGTGTGTTTGCCCCCAAACCGCAATGATCCGCTGTGCCCTGAACCGGGCGCAATTGAGCTTCGGTGATTTAGGAGTCCTGAAAGAAGAATGCAAGCAGGGAAACGACACCGCGTAGATCTCACGCGATCCTGAAGACCGATAACGGTGCTGTGCGGCCTCTCAATTGAACAGTTCCAAGGCTGGTCGCGGTTGTTCCTTCAGGAAGGTTGGCCATCGTGTCACCGCTTGCGAGCGCTATCACCTTTGCGTCCGGATCAACTTCCTTGCCGTACTCCTGGAGCCGAGCAGCAACATTCACCGCATCACCGATCACTGTGTAGTTCATCCGGGCGGAAGAGCCGATATCACCGACGACGACTTTGCCGGTGTGAACGCCGATCCGCACCCGCATTGTGCGCCCCGTGGCCTGCTCAATTCTGTCGGCGAGCGTTTTGACCGCCGCAATTGCCATGGCTGCGTGATCCGGCTGTTCGGAAGGTGCACCCCAGAAGGCCATCACGCCATCACCCAGAAACTTGTCGATCGTACCCTGCCTTTCGGCTATCGCCTGAGACACGGTTTCAAAGTAGCCGTTCAGATACCCCGCCGTTTCTTTGGCGCTCATGTGAGACGCCAAGTCGGTGAAGCCTGCGAGATCGGTAAAGACAATGGTCATCTCCTTGATCTCGATGTTGCGTGTGCTGGTCATTCCTTCTTCAATCAACCGGGAAACAAGCTGCTTGGGCACATATTTGGCGAAAGCGTTCAAGGCTCCGATCGAGCCGTTAAAGGCCTGATTCACGTCATCCAACTCGGCCAGCCGAGAACGTGGCAACCTGTCTGCTGCGTCGAATTTGAGTTGCCGCAACTCGGCGGCGGACAGGGCAAGCCTGCTGAGCGGCCTGCCGAGCATTCTTCCGACAATGAAGGACAGGATTGCGCCAACAACCAGAGCCACCAGTGCCGCATAAAGGACGATCTGAGTTTGATCGAGTGCAGCTCCAAATTCATCGGCCTGGTAGAGCGTTCCAAGGATCCAGCCTTTCGCAGGCCCGTTTGCGATGTCGACATAGATGGCCGTGAACATACGATGGTCACCCGGGAAGACCCTGCCCTCAATGGACCCGCCCATGTCATGGGCTCTTTCATTGTCCTCCCAGACACGGTGCAAGGGCGAACTCTTCAGATCCACAAGCCTTGGCAGCGGCTGTTCGGCACTTGCCTCAAATTCGCTTTCCGGAACGCCGTCAACAACGATCGCCCTGTCCTTGCCGGACAGGACAAAGACCTGTTGCCGGCCCTCCCATTCCATGGTGTCGGCGACATCGGCGAAAACGGGCTGCGGGTAAAGGCCGATCAGTGTCTGACCATTGCCAAGATCGAGCTCTGCCAGCTTGACCGCGGTGGCAAAACCATTCCGGTAGCGAAAATCCGACCAACTGACTTGCGGCAATTGATCGGAAGGTTCTTCCGTCATGACCGCGCGGCCGAGCTCAAGCGCAGCCCCCTTGGGCAGCAGCTTGTAATAGGCAAGCAGATCTGCTTGTCGAAGCTGTTTCCCAGTGTCTTCGGCCTGAACCGCAATGGAATGGAACAGAAGCTCCTGTTCCTTGAAGAACTTGTTGAGGACCGCTTCGTTGCCTCTGAGGACAGCCTGTCCCTGCTCGTCAAGCAAGCGCCCGGCGATCCGGCGATCAGCCGAAGACATATAAGCAATGATAATTCCGCAGATCAGAACCAGCAGCAGGGAAAACACAAGCCCGAGCGCAATCCCGACCGGCAAGCGAAAGCGGGTCCTCTCAGCACCAGCACCTGTCGCCGTGCCAAAATCCTCCGTATCCGCAATCTCCTGGATTGGGGTATCCGTCGAAGATTGCTTGTTCGGGAGGATTTCTTGGGACATCAGGTTATCTCCAATCTCCCAATGTTGCCTGAATTACCGTCAATGCGGCGACAGCCGCAGTGTCTGCCCGCAGAATACGCGGTCCGAGAGGAATTGGAACGACAAATTCCATGGCGCGCAATTCCTGTCTTTCTTCATCAGAAAAACCGCCTTCGGGACCAACCAGAACCGCAAGCGGATTGGGGCCTGCTTCCTTGAGCTGTGCAAGGGTCATCAGAGGATTGTCCGTGCCCTCACCTTCATCGCAAAATAGGAGCTTGCGCCCCGGCTGTGCCTGGCTCCAGACGTCAAGCACGTCCTTGAGAGGTTGCGGTGCCAACACCTCCGGGATGGAAAGCACACCACATTGCTCGGCGGCCTCAATGACGTTTGCTTCCATGCGTTCCAGGTTAACGCGGCTCGCCTGCGTGTGCTGGGTCATGACCGGTTTCAGACTGCCCGCCCCCATTTCCACGGCCTTTTGCACCATATAGTCCAACCGGGCATGCTTGAGCGGCGCAAACATGTACATCAGATCGTTGCGCTCGGTCTGGTCCCGGGTCCGCTCCATCAACTGCAGCGCACAGTCCCGTCTGCTGTTGCTTGAGATCTTGGCCAGCCACTCACCATCGCTGCCGTTGAACACAAGAACATAGTCGCCGTCTTTCAGACGCAACACATTCATCAGGTAGTTTGCCTGGCCTCGATCAGCTTCGATCCGCGCGCCATCTGCAAGAATATGCCGCAAAAAAAGCCGCTGCATTTTGAAATCATATTTTCCCATGGTTCTTACGTAGGCGTTCGATTGTGAGGGTTTCAAGGCGCGGTCAAATGCAGATTTCACTCTATTTGATTCGTCACCAGATAAGTGCGGCAAGTGCCTTTTCGCTTCGCCCATCGGAAAAACGCATCTGGCGAAAATTCCGTTTTCGGTTTCGATGACAAAAGGATCGCCTCATTCCGGGAGTGTCCGAATGTGCTTCCCCTTGACCCCCTGCCTGCAAGCAGACAATTTCCTTCTATCAAGAGGGAATCAATCGTGAGCGAACAGTCCTCCAACGTTGCCGAATTTTCGGTTTCCGAAATCTCGTTCTCCATCAAACGGACAATGGAAGATGCGTTCGGTTATGTGCGCGTACGGGGAGAGCTCGGACGTATCTCGCGGCCAGGGTCTGGGCATATTTACCTTGACCTCAAGGACGACCGGGCCGTTTTGTCCGGCGTGATCTGGCGCGGCGTTGCCTCCAAACTGAAGATCCAGCCCGAACAAGGTCTGGAAGTCATCGCGACAGGCAAGATCACGACCTTCCCCGGTCAGTCCAAGTACCAGATGGTCATCGATGCGCTCGAGCCTGCTGGCGCTGGTGCTTTGATGGCGCTGCTTGAAGAGCGGAAAAAGAAACTTGCCGCTGAAGGGCTCTTTGCTGAAGAACGAAAAAAAGCGCTGCCTCCGCTGCCAAAGGTCATTGGCGTGGTCACGTCACCGACTGGCGCCGTCATTCGGGATATTCTGCATCGCATCAGCGACAGGTTTCCGCTGCATGTTGTCGTTTGGCCTGTTCGCGTTCAGGGTGAAACGTCTGGCGCGGAGGTCGCCAATGGCATTCGCGGTTTCAACGCTTTATCAGCGGACGGCCCGATCCCCAGACCGGATCTTCTGATCGTCGCCCGCGGTGGCGGCAGTATTGAAGATCTTTGGGGCTTCAATGAAGAAGCAGTGGTGCGCGCAGCTGCGGACAGTCAGATACCCCTGATATCTGCTGTCGGGCATGAAACAGACTGGACCTTGATCGACCTGGCCGCAGACCTGCGAGCACCCACGCCAACCGGTGCTGCGGAGATCGCGGTTCCGGTGAAGGCCGAGCTCATGGCGATGGTGGATGACAGGGCGCGTCGACTGAATTCTGGGCTTGTCCGCTTTGTCACGTCGCGCCGGACGGAACTTCGGGCCGCGAGCGCTGCTTTGCCGGCGCCTCAAGACCTGCTGGCCTTGCCGCGCCAGAAATTCGACACGCTGGCAAACAGCCTGGAACGGGCGTTGATCGTCAGCACCAAAAGCCATCGCACACATCTTGAAAATCTGTCGGGCCGGTTGTCACCCTTCCTTTTGTCCCGGCAGACTTCAAAGGCAAGACAGGATCTTACCCAGATCAGCGGTCGGCAGCAGCGTGCGCTTCAGGTTGCCGTCAGTCAGAAACGGCAGGCCTATTCCGGCGCCTCGGGACGATTGTCGCCTGCCCGGCTCGCTCAACAGATCACGCTCGGCAACGAACGCCTGAACGGCTTTTCAGAACGGCTAGACCGGGCTTATCTTGCACGGGTTCGAGAAGAAAAAACGCGTCTCGACGGTTTGCAGAAGCTGCTGAAATCGCTCTCTTACAAAGATGTTCTGGCGCGAGGATATGCAGTCGTGCGTGATGAAAGCGGACAACCAGTCCGATCTGCGGCCGAGCTTGCTCAAGGAGCAGCACTCTCAATCGAACTGGCTGATGGTGCGGTCGAAGCAATGGTCATGAGCGACAGTGGAACGAGCAAACCCAAGGCCAAAACGAAAAAACCGACAACATCCAAAAGCAAGCCTGCTGACCAAGGAAGCTTATTTTAGAATTCAGCTCACAAATCCTGCCGGGAAACCTGATATCGATCAGACGAAATTGAGCTAATATTAGATACATAAAAACTTAACTACATCTTTTACGTCAATATTAAACTGACTGTCGTAACGTAGCCCCCTGTTCAATTTGAAAGAGTGACAACAGGGGCTGCCTTTTCAATGCAACGCAAGCAATTCGGAAGACGAGGCCTTGTGCCGAATACCGGGCAATCGTGGGCATCTCCGCAGCCTGCTGCCGTGACAGCGAATGCTTACCAGAGCGCACCTGAAGGTCCCGCAGCCTTTGAAGACAACGACAGTTTCTCTGTTGGCAAGGCGTTGACACATGGCCTTTCCATCTTCTTCAGCTTCAAGGGCCGTCTTGGTCGCATGGAATACTGGACCATAGGCTTCATTCGTTTTTTCATCGACATGGTGCTGATTTCAACGCTGGTCTGGAGCGCCTATCCTGCATTCATGGATCTGATGTCGCGCGCCGATCAAATGAGCGAAAGCGCACGCGATTGGAGCGTCATCGTTGCGCTCTACGGTTCCAATACCGGCATGATCTGTGGCTCGCTACTCCTGGTGACGGCGGTGAGTTACTGGTCAATACTGGTCAGACGAAATCATGACAGAGACGTATCCGGTTTCTGGTTGCTGCTCCTGCTCGTACCCGTCGTAAACATCTTCTATGGGCTCTATATTTTTGTGGTGAATGGGTTCATTCCAGGCACGCCTGGCAACAACCGCTTCGACACTCACAATTCGCGGCCGCGCGTTTTTGACTAGGAGCAATTGTCGTCTGTGCGCACTTCGCACTGTCACAAAAACGCCGCCGGATTTTCCGGCGGCGTCTTTCTTTTTCTGTCCAGTTGCCGCTAACCCATCAGCGTGGGCAGGATCGTGATGATCGACGGGAATGCGAGAAGACCTGCGATGGTCAGAACGTCAGCAACGAAGAACGGAATGCAGCCGCGGAAGACTTCCTGAACCGGAATGTCCGGCCGGACGCCTGAGACGACAAAGCAGTTCAATCCAATTGGCGGTGTGATCAAACAGAGCTCCGCCATCTTCACCACCAGAATTCCGAACCAGATCGCACAAGCTTCACCCGACATGCCAAAGGCGCTGTCAGCTGCGGAGACACTCTCGCCGCCGTTCAAAGCCATGACGGCCGGGTAGACGACTGGAAGTGTGAGGATCAGCATGCCGATTGCATCCATGAACATGCCGAGCACGGCATAGGCAAGCAGTATGCAGATCATCACGATCCAGGGCGAAAACTCCAACGCCACAATGAAGTCTTTGAAAGCTTCCGGCAGACCGGCAAAGCCGAGAAAACGCACATAGACCAGCACACCCCAGATCAGCGTGAAGATCATGACCGTGAGTTTTGCCGTTTCGTGGAGGGCTTGCCCAAGCTGTTTGGTCTTCATGCCCTTGGCAAATGCAACCATCAACACGACAAATGCACCGAGAGCACCTGCTTCCGTCGGCGTTGCCCAACCGAAGAAGAAGGAGCAGAAGATGATTGCCACAACGGCGATGATCGGAAGCGTGCCGGGAACGCTCTCAATACGCTCCATCCAGGTATAGCCCTTAACCGGAGGCGCATCGCCGCGCCAAGCGGATACCGCCACAATAATGCCGACATAGATCAGCGCGGAAAAGACGCCAGGCAGGAAGCCCGCGATCAGCAATTTGCCGACGGACTGTTCCACCAGAATCGCGTAAATCACCAGGATCGCTGATGGCGGGATCAAGGATGCAAGCGTACCACCGGCGGCCACCACTGCAGCCGAAAGGCGTTTGGAGTAACCCGCATTGAGCATCTCAGGAATGGCAACGCGTGCAAAGACGGCAGCTGTTGCAACAGAAGCCCCCGAGACGGCTGCAAATCCCGCAGTTGAAAACACGGTACCAACCGCCATGCCCCCTGGCAGCCATCCGAGCCAGCGTTTGGCCGCTTCAAAGAGCTGTTTGGTGAAACCTGCGTAAAAGGCCAGAAACCCGATGAGAATGAAGGTCGGCAAAACAGACAGCGCGTAAGTTACCGACTTGGAATGCGGAATGGTCCCGGCCATTTGCAGAGCGACAAAAAACCCGCGTTCAAAACCCATCTTCATGGAAAAGTGGATGATCAAACCGACCAGCCCGGTAAAGGCTGCCGCGAATGCGACCCGCACCCCGAGGATGACGAGAACCAGAAGCACTCCGGTCATAAGGAGGCCAACGTCAAACGGCGTCATTTGGAGCCTCCCTCTTTTGTGTCTTCACCAAAAGCTTCTTCAATTTCGTGTTTGGCGTGCTCTTCAACTCCTTCGATGACCGGAACGGCAATTGGCGTCCGGCGTGGATCGGCGATCAGACGGGCATAACCGTAGATCTGCATCAAAAGGCGCAGGAACAGCAAGCTGAGAGCGACCGGTATCACCAGTTTGGAGGGCCAGGTCGGCAGACGGATATCCATCGTACTGTCGCCGATGTTCCAGGCACGTTCGAAGTGATACCAGCTCCCCCAGATCAGGAGCGCAACGGTGAATGCGATCAGAATGACACCGATCAATTCACAGATGTAAAGCGTGCGGCCACTCAGATTGCCAAGCACGATTTCCATTCGGATATGACCGCCAACGCGCTGGCAGTAGGCAACACCGGCAAATGCGAAAATGGCCATCGCCTGTTCTGTGATGTCGATAAAGCCGGGCACCGGTGTGTTGAACACTCTCCCGACGACTTGAGCGACAGCCAACAGCATCAAGGCCAGGATCGAAAAGGCGGCAAACATGTTGAAGGCGTTTTCCACGCGAGCAAGCCAGCCATCGAAACGGATATAGGTAACCGGCCGTTCCTGGTCGGAACGTCCACCGGGATCAATTGTCATCATGAGTTTCAGCCCCGAGCAGGGCTTTCTGGCGCCAGGACAAGTGCCCGGCGCCAGAAAGCAGAAGGGTCAAACCGAACGTGCCGGCTTATTCAGCAATGGTCTTCTTGACCATGTCGAGCAGTTCCTGCGCCGGAAGACCGTTCGCAGATTGCTCTGCAACCCATGCTTCATGGATCGGGCCGGCCTTGGAAGAAAAGGCTGCCAGTTCTTCGTCGGTGAACTCAACCTGAGTGACTCCCCGGTTTTCCAGTTCCGGCCACCACTTGTCGTAAACCTTGGCATAGGTGTCGAGGTAGTGGGCAAGCGCCGGGTCGACTGAAGCATCGAGCGCTGCCTTGAAGTCATCGGGAAGCGCGTTGTAAGCGTCCACGTTGACAACGATCGGGCAATGAACAGTGCCGGGGTTGAGGTTCTTGGTCCACCAGTCGGCAACTTCAACCACCTTGAAGGACAGATGCGCATGCGGAGCAAAGCCGGCTGCCTGCACTGTGCCTGAATCGATTGCCTGATAGGTTTCAGAGGCTGTGACAGATGTCGGGACTGCGCCAACAGCTTCCATCAGCTTACCAAGACCGCCGAGTGCGCGAACACGCATGCCGTCAAAGTCAGAAATCGAGCCCGGGACGTCGCCCTTGCCGGCAAAGTTATATTGCGGCATCGGGGAAGGCATCAGCAGTTTGGCGTTCCAGCGGCCGAGGTCCTTTTGGACGGCCGGATGATCATAGAGCGCCTTGGACACCTTCACTTCCGTTTCCAGGTCGGAAACACCCAGGAAAGGCAGCTCAAGAACCGTCAGGGTCGGGTTTTTGTCGGCATGATAGGACGCACAGAACTGCGCCATCTCGAATGCACCGAATGAGATACCGTCAAGATTTTCACGAGACTTGGAAAGCGCGCCACCATAGTGCAGAACGATTTCAAACTTGCCGTCGGTCTTGGCAGCAACTTCCTGCGCCAGCTTCTCAACGTGCTCGGTAAACGCGCGGCGCTTGCCCCACAGCGAGACATTCCAGGTGACGTCGGCGGCGAAAGTTTCTGTCGCGAACATTACAGAGAGCGCAACTGCGGACACAGCAGTTGCGGACTTGAGTGAAAAGAGCATGCAATCCTCCCAGATCAATGAGCCGCGTGTTCGTTTGCGGCCCTGCTCACTCCTTGGCTGCTCAGCCTGAACCCAATTCGCGGTACAGACCCGTGCCAAGTCGCTTGTCGTAAAGCATGACCCGTGCCAGCTTGGATTGACAACAGCTCATTCAAGGTTTTTTGCGATTTTAGTGGCACGCTGTGCCGCTTGCTGCAACGCACCTAGGCAAGATCTTGCCGAGAGTGCTCGTGCATCGGCGGATTTCCGCCGATCATCAATTGACGACAGGTTCGACAGGTCCCGCCTGATCCCTTGTGAGCCCGTGACGCGTCATCTTTTCGTTCAATGTTCGACGCGGCAGGTTGAGTTCCTGCATGACATCGGCAATCCGACCGCCGTGGCGGCGCAGGGCACTTTCAATCAGGCTGCGCTCATAGGTGTCCATCAGTTCCTTCAGACCACCTTCCTCTGAAGGAACGGTTCCCTCGCGGTGGCCTGTTACCAGCGCTTCCAGGGGCTGCGGACCAACCCCGGCATTTAGAACGAAGCGTTCTGCGGCATTGCGCAACTCACGCACGTTGCCGGGCCAGGAATAGGTCTGCAAAAAAGCTTCGTCACGGGCAGAGGTGAGCGGAACATCAAGGCCGTATTGAAGGGCGAAACGGTTCAGGAAGGTGTCAAAAAGCAGCAGGCTGTCGCGTCCACGTTCACGCAGTGGCGGCACTTTCAGTTCAATGGTGTTCAGACGAAACAGCAGATCCTCGCGGAGACGGCCTTCGGCGACGGCCTCTTTCGGGTCCAGATTTGCGGCACTGATCAGTCGTATATCGACCTCCACCGGACGCGTACCGCCGATCCGGTCCACCTGTTTTTCCTGCAAAACGCGAAGCAGCTTGGGCTGCAATGCAAGCGGCATGGAAACAATCTCGTCGAGAAACAGAACTCCGCCACCTGCGGATTCTATTCGGCCAATCCGTCGCTTGTCGGCCCCGGTGAAGGCGCCGGCCTCGTGGCCGAAAAGCTCAGCCTCAACCATGGCCTCCGGCAGCGCCGCGGCATTGATTGCCATAAAAGGCCCGTCCTTGCGCGGACTGAAATCATGCAGCGCCTGGGCAATGACTTCTTTGCCCGTTCCTGTCTCTCCCGTGATCAAGACAGCCGCATCCGTGCGCGCGAAATGAAGGATCTGCTGACGCAGTGTCTGTATCACGGGGCTGTTGCCGATCAGGCGACTTTGCAAGCCGACACTTTCGGCAAGTTGCGCTTTCAGCTGCCGGTTTTCCAATACCAGAGATCGTTTGTCACAGGCCCTGCGGACAACTTCGGCGATATGATCGGGATCGAAGGGTTTTTCGACGAAGTCATACGCACCCGCACGCATCGCCTCCACGGCCATGGGAACGTCGCCATGTCCGGTGATCAGCACCACAGGCAGTTCTGCGTCCTGCTCGCCAATGCGCCTGAGAAGAGAAACACCGTCTTCGCCTTCCAGCATGACATCGGAAACAACACAGCCCCCGAACTCTGGCGACAGTTTCGCCATAGCCTGGTCTGCTGTTGCCACTTCCGTGGTGTCAAATCCTGCGAGGCGTATCCATTGACGAAGGGCTGCGCGCATTGACGGATCGTCATCAACCACCAGGACGGGCGTATTGTCGGTTTTGTCTGTCATTCAGCGGCTTCAGATTCCGGCTCGGCTTTTGCTCTGCTGCTATCTGAGACTGCCGAGAACGCCGGCAGCTCAAGTTCGAAGACAGCCCCTTTAGGGGTGTTCGCCCGGACTGACAAGCTGCCGCCAAGATCCTCAGCCAACCGCATGGAGATCGCAAGTCCCAGCCCCATGCCACCGGAACTCGTTTTGGTGGAGAAGAACGGATCGAATATGCGCTCTCTCAGATCTTCCGGAACGCCCGGTCCATTGTCGGCGATCTGAAGTCGAACATCTCCGTCGGCGAGTGCGGCTTTCAGCTCAACCCGGCCGGCCAGTTCGGACGCTGTTGCATCGGCTCCGTTCCGCAGAAGATTGACAAGGATCTGTTCTATACGCAGCGGCGCTGTTTCCACTTCCAGCGGTGTTTCGGGAAGATCCAAAACAAGCGATACCCCAGTCTCCTCAAAACGCGGGCGCGCGATTTTTTCCGCAGTTCTTATGCTTTCTCTCAGATCGATCCGCTCGATCCGGCTTTCTCCGGGACGCGAAAACCGCTTCAGCTCCTGTGTCAGATTGGCCATTCGCAGTTGCAGAGAATCGATCTCCACCAGGTTCTCGGCAGCTGTCTGCGTGTCCCCCTTTTCCAGAAACTTTCGCGTTCCGGCGACGAACATGCGCAGCGCTGCAAGCGGCTGGCTCAGTTCGTGCACAACGGCTGCCGACATTTCGCCGACAGCAGCAAGCCTGTTTGAACGGGCAAGCCCTCTTTGTGCCTCAAGCAGCTCTCGCTCAATGCGTCTTCGTTCCTGTATTTCGCCGACAAGCCGTGTGTTGAGTTCTTTCAGGTCCGCGGATTCCTGACGCAACAAGACAGACGTCTTGCGCAACCTTCGCCCTCTGAGCACAAGGACAATGACCGCGTAGACCAGGCATAGGGTGATGGCCGATGCCCAGATCGGAAGGATGCTTTTGCGGGTTTCTTCAACAGGCACCAGAAAATGAAGTGTCCAGCCAAGTAGACCCACATCGGCTGCATTGTGCCGGAAGGCCTTGCCGTCAATCGTGACAAGCTCACGTGCCCTCACAGCCTGATCACTGACAGGTTCCAGGCTTCTGCTTGCATATTGACGTGTCAGGTCAATTGTTTCGCGCACGTCCTTGGTCAGCGGTTCGATCGTGCGGTAACGCCAATCCGCGTGACTGGACAGGAAAATCACACCATTGGCGTCTGACGCGAAAACCGTTTCACCACCTTCCGCCCACGCATCTTCCAGCGGCCCCATGTCCACCTTGACCACAGCCACTCCAATTGGAGAGCCGGCCACCGGTGTTGGTCGTGCCAGAAAGAGGCCTGGCTCGTCCGATGTTGCTCCGATCGCGAAAAACCGTCCCTCTTCACCCTGGATCGCCGATTTGAAATATGGCCGGAACCCATAGTTCCGACCTACAAGGGACAGGGGCTCTTGCCAGTTGCTGGCTGCAAGGGTGGTTCCGTCGCTATTCATCACGTAGAGAAGTTCTGCGCCGGAATTTTCAGCCATTTCCTGAAGAAAGCGGTTGGCACTGTTCACGGGCTGACCGAGACCAAGTGCCGATGTCGCACGCGGATCGCGTGCAATCATATAAGGAAGATACCGGTATTTCTGGTACTCGCCCAATATGGTCTGTCGATAGAGCGTCAATCGCTCGGCAGCCTTACGGTCCACACTCGCTTCATCCAGTTCCTGAACCAGTTGAACCAGAACGAATGCGATCGCAACGAGCAGAAGCGGCGGCAGGGCCAGATAGAACCAGCGTTTTGACATGCACCTATTTTTACGGATTTTTTCGGTCTGCGCCAACAGGGCGTTTCAGCTGACGTAAAAGTTTGATACGCGTCAAGGACGCACGTTCAGGCTGTCCTTTACAACATCAGTCAGACAGGTTCGACCAGCGGAACCGTGCCCTTAGGAGGGATAAGATGCCTATCAAAGACATATTGACGATACTGGATCTGGCAGGTGATCAGCCTGCTGCCAAATACGCCCTCGAATTTGGCCGAAATCACGATGCCCATGTCACCGGACTTGCGGTTTCCTTCGAGCCGGTCGTGCCAGCCTTCGCTGCAGCCCCAATGCCGGTCGACTATCTTCAGGCCGCGCACGATCAAGCCATTGCCGCGGCCAACGAGGCCAAGAAAGAATTTGACGAGCTGGCCCGTCTTGCCGGCGTCAACAACGAAAGCCGGGTTTCGGAAATTCTGACCGGCGGACCTCTGGAAAATGTCCTTGTGCATTGCCGACCAACCGACATGGTGGTGATCGGACAGGCCAATCCAGACAGACCTGAACCGATGCGCGAGCTCCTTATCGAAACCGTGCTTTTTGAGAGCGGCGTGCCGGTTCTGCTCGTGCCCTATATCGGCAGCACCAGCTTTCAGCCGAAAAACGTGCTTGTCGGGTGGGACGGCAGTTCCACTGCAACCAGAGCCATCCATTCAGCCCTTCCTGTCCTGGAAAAAGCCGATGAAATCACGCTCCTGGTCATCGAGAAATCATCTACCGCGGCGAACGGACAACCGGGTGCTGATGTTGCCAATTATCTGGCGCGCCATAACATGAAGGTCACCATCAAGGTGATTACAAATCCTCAAACCGGCATTGCGGACACGGTGCTCAATCATGTCTCGGAAAGCGGCAACGACCTTGTCGTCATGGGCGGGTATGGACACAGCCGGATGCGCGAATTCCTGTTTGGCGGCGCCACCAGGGAAATTCTGGAATCCATGACGGTACCGGTCCTGATGGCACACTAGGAGCCACAAATGATGCAAGATACCCGCGGAGCCTATAAGAACTGGCCCGCGGGTATTTTTGTCTTAAGTGTTTAATCGAAGTCTGTTGATTGTTGCGCATTGCATCGTCTTACGGTCGATGAAGGGACCGCGCAGGTGACCATTCGAAATCTTGAAGGCTTTTTCGCTCCGACATCAATCGCCGTTCTCGGGCCTTGTCGGCATCCAGGCGTGCTTACCGAAAAGCTGATCGCATGTCTGCATGATATCGAGGCCGCGCACAGGGTCACGCTGGTTGGTATCGAGCAAGACGTTGCCTTCGGAGGCCAGCGCGTTGCACTGCTTGACGACCTGGAGCGCATGCCGGATCTGGTGATCTATCTCGCAAAGGCCGAATCCTTGCCCGAGACGATTGCGAAGCTCGCCGACGGCGGCACTCGAGCGGTCCTTATACCTTCGCCAGGCTACGAAAGCTGGCCCGAAGCGCTCATTCAGGAATGCAGGGAAGCCGCCAGAAAAACCAATTTGCGCATTATCGGCCCTGGAAGCCTGGGCATTGCCGTTCCGGCGAGCAAACTGAATGCGCTTTTGAGCGCTGAAACGCCCAACAAGGGTGATGTCGCATTTTTCTCCCGCTCCGGGGCTGTGCTGAATGCAACGCTTTCCTGGGCCAAAAATCACAACACCGGCTTTTCATCCATTGTCTCGCTTGGCCAGCGTGTCGACGTCGATGTCGGCGACCTGATCGACTATTTTGCACAGGACTATCGAACGCGGTCGATCGTGTTGCACCTGGAAGGCATAGCGGTTCCACGGAAATTCATATCTGCCGCACGGGCGGCTGCCCGCAGCAAACCGGTGATCGTGCTCAGATCGGGCAAGAGCCATGACACCGGCGGAACCGGTCGCACCCATGCCGGACGTCTTGCCCGAACAGACCTTGTCTATGAGACGGCGTTTCGCAGAACCGGCCTGTTGCGCGTGCATGATCTCGATGAAATGTTCGAGGCCCTGGAGACACTTTCACAAATTCGGGTGCCGCGTTGTGACCGACTGGCTGTTCTTGCAAATGGACGCAGCCTCGCCAGTCTGGCCGTCGACAGGTTGATGGATCTTGGCGCTAGATTTGCTGAGCTCGGAACGGAGACCCGGGAAAGTCTCGAAGTCCTCAGCCGCACGTATGACGACCTTGATAAGACCCCGGCGGCGAATGGAACTCTGGTGCTGCGCGAGAACATGACGCCAGACGACATCACGCGCGCGATTACCACCGTGCTGAAAGACACCCAGGTCGACGGTGCGCTTGTGCTGCAATCCGCAAGTGCATTCCAGTCGCTGCCGGAAATTGCCAAGGCCATAACCGATGCCGCAACCCTGGACCGAAAACGAACCGGTCGACGCAAGGCTTTGGTGGCAGGTCTGATCGGCGGTGACGGTGCACTGCGAGCGCATCTTTCCGATGCAAAAATCCCGAATTATGCCAGCCCGGCCGAAGCCGCCCGCAGTCTGATGCATCTGGCACATGACGCACAGGCCCGGGAATTTCTGATGGCAGCTCCCCCAAGCCTGCCCAGTAGCTTCACCCCGGATACCAGAAAAGCCCGTGGTATTGTTGAAGCTGCCCTGAAAACAGATCGCACCTGGCTTACACCAAAAGAAGTCTGTCAGGTGCTCGAGTGCTATGACCTTCCAATCATGGCCACGGAAATGGCGGCTACCGCGGACGAAGCCGGGGAACTCTCCAGGTCATTTTTCGAAACAGCAAAACACTGCGTGGCCAAACTGATTTCGCCTGATCTGCCGTTCAAATCCAACATTGATGGTGTCAGGCTCGGACTGGAAAGCCCGAAAGCGGTAAGACAAGCGGCTGAAGAACTGATCAACAACACGCGGAACGCTTTCCCGGACGCGAGAATTGCAGGTGTTTCCGTTCATCCGATGCTGGAAGACAGGCACGGGCTCGAACTTTATATGGGGCTTGCCGAAACACATGAATTCGGCCCTGTCCTGGTGTTCGGGCATGGGGGAACCTCGATAGAGGAAAGCGTCGACATTGCGCTGGAGTTGCCACCGCTCGATCTTCACCTTGCTCAGGCTCAAATCAAACGCACACGGATTGCAAGATTGCTCGAAGGCGGCCCTGCCCGTCCTCCTCTCGACACCCCCGCTCTGGCCGAAGCACTAGTAAAACTCTCGCAAATTACAATCGACATTCCGGAAATTCAGGAACTGGATATCAATCCGATTGTCGCATTGCCGTCCGGCCTCATCGCCCTGGACGCGCGCATGACCCTTTGTCACCCCGAAAATCGCCCTGGCCGGACCGGTAAATCTCGTCTGGCGATCACCCCTTATCCAAAGGAATGGGAACAGACGATCTCCTTGAAGGACGGTCAGGACGTCTTCATACGACCTGTCAGGCCAGAAGATGAAGACTTGTTCAAGTCGTTTTTCGAGGCCATTACCCCTGAGGATCTGAGGCTGCGGTTCTTTGCACCGGTGCGCGATTTCTCTCACAGGTTTCTGGCAAGACTGACACAGCTTGACTATGCCCGCGCGATCGCTTTTGCCGCGATAGACCCGGAAGATGGCCGTTTGCTCGGCGTCGTGCGCCTTCATGCCGACCCGGACCATCAAACCGGAGAATACGCCGTCATGGTGCGATCCGACCTTAAGGGTGTCGGTCTTGGATGGGCCCTGATGCAGCTGATCATCCGCTATGCCAAGGTCGACGGTATCACCACTATCAAGGGTGAGGTTCTGAAGGAAAACACCTCGATGATCTCCATGTGCCATGCCCTCGGTTTCACCGTTGGAACGTCACCGGACGATCCAGGCATAGCCCTGGTGACGCTGCCGGTGGCCGACGTTCCAGACTAGATCCATCTTTCAGAGCGCATACGCCTTTGGCGTTTTTCAGCATTTCGCTTTTTCCGCTTTTAACCTAACGTGATGTCAATCGCGTTGGGGGAAGGCAAATGAATGGAAAAGCGAAACGAATTCTTGCAGCTGTTTCTATCCCCTCTTTCCTGATCGGGACCGACTTTACCGGTGCTATGCTGCTTGTGACGCCAATCGAGCAGGAATACTCGGTCGACATCACCACCACTCAATGGGTGCTCAACGCCTACGCACTCACGCTTTCAATGGGTTTGGTGGCAGGCGGCAGGCTGGGTGACATGCTCGGTCATCGCAGATTTGTGCTTATCGGACTCGCCATTTTCCTGTTTGCTTCGCTTGCCTGCATCCTGGCACCCAACGTGACGGCCCTAATCGTCGCCAGAGCCCTACAAGGAATAGGGTCGGCGCTCGTCTGGCCCTGCATTCTTGCGCTAGCGGCAACGTCAGTCGAAGAAGACGAACGGGCTCAGGCGATGGGAATCCTGATGGGCACGGTTGCCGGCGGCAACGTTCCAGCGCCCTTCATCGCAGGCACGTTGGCCGAATTTGGCGATTGGCGCGGTTTCTTCGTTTTCAATTTGGTTTTTGCGCTGATCGCCATGGTCTTGATTGCGCGTTTCATTGAAAGGGAAAAGGAACACAATACCGACGAGGCGGTGGACCTTGCAGGAATGGCTGTCCTTGCGGGCGGCGTTTTCTGTCTGCTTTTCGGGTTGGACGTTGGTGCAGATAACGGTTGGACCGACTGGGTCACGCTTTCGCTGTTTGCAATCGCCTGTGCCCTATTCGTTCTGTTTCCCTTGATCGAGAAGGCTGTGCGGGATCCGATGATCCCGGTGTCCATGATGCGCAATCACCAATTTGTCCGCACACTTGCCTTGAACGGCCTGCCTGCCATCGTCCTTTTTCTTTGCCTGCTTTATCTGCCTCAATACATGCAAAAGGTTCTCGGCTGGTCAATCTTCTGGAGCGCGATGGGCATGTTGCCCCTGGCTGTCGTCGTCGCGTCAATGAACCTTGCCGTCGGGAACTACTACAATTCCGTTGGACCCCGGAAACTGATGTCGCTCGGCCACGCCTTCCTGATGGCAGGCTGCGTCGGAATGCTCTTCCTGCAAACCGCCTGGGGCTACCTGGCCCTGGTCCCAATCATGGTCCTGGTCGGATTGGGGGGCGGACTGGTCTTCGGTCCAGCTGGAACGGCAGCCGTCAATGCGGTTGGGGCAAAGGGAGCTGGCCTGGCCGGCGGACTGTCCTTCATGTTCCATTTGGGGTTGGGCGCTATCGGTATCGCATTTGCAACGTCGATGATGTTCCTCTCCGCAACCAGAGTGGTTGAAAATGCCCTGGCTGCCGCAACGATAAAGCTTGGATCTCAGGACATACACACGCTGGCGGCAGGAACGCTGAAGGATCCAGCGGTCGCTGCGATCATCGATAAATTAAACAGTAAAGATGCAGTGACCGTCACTGCCGCTGTTCGCGACAGTTTTGCCGAAGGGCTGCACACAGCCTTCTGGTTCGGCCTCGTGGTCGCCGCGGTTGGTGTAGTCGTTTCACTCAGCGTGGATGAAAAAAAGCTGAAGACCGAACCGGAGCAGACCTGACGCACTGCGCGGCCTTTAAAGGCTTGCGCTGACTAGTGTTTGTCCAAGGCAGCTGTTCGAATCTGGCTGAGGCTGGCTGCAGGAGTGATCGCTTCCGGATCCAGTTTGAGGTGCAAGATTGCCGGTTTGCCAGAGGCTCGTGCGCGCTCAAAGGCCGGACCGAATTCTGCCGTGGTTTTTACCGTCTCACCAAAAGCGCCGTAGCTTCTGGCCAAGACAGCAAAATCCGGATTGACCAGGTTTGTCGCCGAAGGGCGGCCAGGATAGGTGCGTTCCTGGTGCATGCGAATAGTGCCATACATGCCGTTATCGATGACGAGCACAATGATGTTGGCGCTCTCCTGACAGGCCGTGCCAAACTCCTGCATGGTCATCTGCAGACATCCGTCGCCCGCAAAACAGACCACTTCCCGCTCAGGATAGGCAAGCTTCGAGGCAACCGCCGCCGGAAGGCCGTATCCCATGGAACCGGAAGTTGGAGCAGCCTGTGTTCCAAACCGACGAAAACGGTGGAAGCGGTGTAGCCAGGTTGCATAGTTGCCGGCACCGTTGGTGCAAATGGTGTCTTCAGCAAGATTTGCTTCCAACCAGTCCATGACCCCGGCCATCTGAAGTTCACCCGGCGTTTTCGGTCGTGCCCCTGACCAATCGAGATAGTCCTGATGCGCGGTTTCGCTCTGGCCGGAATTTCTCAACTCATTGGGAGGCTGCACTGCCTCCAGCGCCTTGGCAAAGGCGGTTGGGCTTGCGTGGATTGCAAGCGAAGGAACGTAAACTCGCCCTAGCTCTTCGGCATCGGGATGTATGTGGACCAGCTGTTGCGCCGGAGACGGGATATCAAGCAACGAATAGGATTGGCTCGGCATTTCGGAAAGCCGGCCGCCGACAAGCAGTATGAGATCGGAGCCCTTGATGCGCGCCAACAGTTTCGGATTGATACCGATCCCGACGTCCCCCGCGTAATTGTCGTGAAGATTGTCGAACAACATCTGTCGGCGGAAGGAACAGGCGACCGGAAGAGCAAAGCGCTCTGCAAAGCGCGTAAAGGCAGCGACGGCGTCTTCTGACCAGCGACTGCCGCCAAGAATGGCAATCGGCCGCTCGGCTGCCCAAAGACGTTTTTGAAGATCTGCCATCTGCGTGAGACCCGGGTATGTTTCGGTCTGGGTCCAGGCCGCTGGCTGAGTGACGTCGGCGGTTTCCACCAGCATGTCTTCAGGAAGCGCAAGCACCACTGGCCCCGGACGGCCCGATGTCGCAACGTGATAGGCACGCGAGATGAATTCTGGCACCCGGTCAGCATGGTCAATCTCGGCAACCCATTTGGCAATACCGCCAAACATCTGCCTGTAGTCGACCTCCTGGAAAGCTTCGCGCTCACGCATACCGCGTTCGATCTGACCGATGAACAGAATCATCGGCGTGGAATCCTGCGCGGCAATGTGTACACCCGCTGAGGCATTCGTCGCGCCCGGTCCCCGGGTCACCATGCATATTCCGGGCTTGCCCGTCAGCTTCGCATGCGCGTCTGCCATCATGGCCGCACCGCCCTCCTGGCGGCAAACGGTGACCGGTATCGATGCGTCGAACAGAGCATCGAGAACCGCCAGATAGCTCTCACCGGGGACGCAGAACACCCGGTCGGCCCCGTGTCGCTCCAACGCGCCGACCAAAAGTTCTCCACCGGTCATCTGGCTCATGTCTTTCGGCTCCCAGTTCAAAGCAATCTCTGTTCATTCTATAGCGTAACAAAGATCGAGCCGTTAGACGCTGAAATCAGATTAATTGGCAATGAGATCATTCCTGATTGGATTGACCTTTTCGTGAAGCTCCCCTTATTGCCGCCATGCAGGCTCTCCGCCGCGCACCAAAAAAAGCGCCGGCAAACCGGCGCTTCTGTCCAACGAATATGTCGCAGATCTCAGATCGAGAGAACCGTTACCACCTGGAACGTGTGAAGCTCACCGTCTTCGTCCTTGATGGAGACATATTCGCCAGGATTGAATGCATGAGCCCCGAAACGGTAGCCCGCCTCATCATCGTCGTCTCCATCAATGTCATAATGAAAAGCCCATGATCCGCCAGGCCGGTGAATCAGGTGTCCGATATCCTCTTGTTCGTCGCCCCAGAATCGACGCACACGGCAATGATCGCGCTCTTTCTTCCACAAGGCAGCGTCGATATGTCCAGTATCATCCAAAGGTGCAGTGAACTCGTAGCCATGGCGTGCGGAACCTTGCGGAAACTCTTTGGTCCTGGCCAGGTTAAGCCTGATCTTCTTCAAAGCAGGATATTCGCTCATGAGAGCCTCCATTACTGACAATCCAGATTATTTGTGACACATCGCTGTCACCTCACATTGAGAAGGATCAAACGCAGCAGTACAGACCTGGGGCAAGGTCTATCGGCAGGCGAGATAAAGGAGACGACATGGTCCATTCGCAAACCCAGGACAAAGTCTTTGAGTTTCTCATGGGTTTGAAGTCTGACGATCCGGAGCGTCCGGATGTGAAGCGGATCGATACTCATGCTAACGTCATTTTTCTTGTCGGCAGCAAAGCCTACAAGGTGAAGCGCGACGTCAAATTTCCGTTCCTGGACTATTCGACACTGGCCCTCAGAGAAGAGGCCTGCAAAGCTGAAATCACTTTCAACAAACCAAATGCTCCACAAGTCTATTTGCAGGCGCTTGCCATCACGGAATGCGCTGATGGCACACTTTCGTTCGGCGGCGATGGTCCTCCCATCGACTGGGCGGTTCAGATGAACCGTTTTGAACGCCGGAACGAGCTGGACGTGCAAGCGGACAAGGCACCGTTCGGCGACGCGTTGTGCGAAGACCTTGCCGATATGATGCTTGCTGCACATAACGAAGCCCCGGTTCGTGACGGTGACGGCTTTTTTGAGGAACTTGCCAGCTATGTCGAACAGAATGATGCTGCCTTCCATGAGCATCCTGATCTGTTTCCTGCAGAGGATGTTCGTCATCTGACGGAGACCTCTCGAACGGTCCTCTCCTCGCTGCGGGACCTGATCCTTCACCGCGGTGACCAGGGCCTCATCCGCCGGTGTCACGGCGATGCGCACTTGCGCAATATCGTCCTGATCGATCAGAAGCCGGTGCTGTTCGATGCGGTGGAGTTCTCCGACGCCATCGCAACCGGCGACATTCTTTACGACCTTGCATTTCTCCTGATGGACCTCTGGGAGCGCGGGCAACCCATTGCAGCCAATCGCGTCTTCAACAGATATCTCGACAAGAGCCGATTGGACGATCATCCCGAAGGTCTCGCCGCCTTGCCCTTCTTCATGATGATGCGCGCGGCCATTCGTTCGAAAATCGCAGCCAGTGCCGCACTTGCGCAGTCGGATACAAACCTGCGGAAAGGCCAGCAGGAACAAGCCAGGAAATATTTCCGTTATTCGCTGGAGTTTCTGTCACCGGCCATGATCCGCCTTGTGGCTGTGGGTGGCCTCTCGGGCACTGGCAAAACCACTTTGGCTTATGCTCTTGCGCCAGCCATTGGCCGCGCGCCTGGGGCACGCGTCCTTAGGACAGACGTCATGCGAAAGAAAATCCTGAACATTCCAGAAACCGAGAAAGCCCCGCCGGAGGCCTACACACGAGACGCCTCTAACAAGGTCTATCACGTTTTGGACGACACTATTCAGTGTGTGCTGGCCGCCGGTCATTCGGCCATATTTGACGCGGTCTTTGCCTCCGAAAGCGAGCGCCGACGTATTGAAGACGTTGCTGATCGCGTGGAGGCGAAATTTCAGGGCCTTTGGTTGACTGCACCGGAAGCGACTTTGAAAGAACGTGTCACCAGGCGACTGGATGATGCATCCGATGCGACGACAGATGTGATCGAGAGCCAGCTGGGATATGAACTGGGCCAATTGGATTGGAAGAAAGTGGATGCCGGAGGCAGCCTTAAGGAGACTGCGGAGCGCGCTGAGGCAATTCTCAGGACAACCTAGACGCCAACAGCTCTCAGACCAGCTGCGACCAAAGCTGCGCAGAAAACAGCTGCATATTCCTTTTTGAGCTTCACTTGTGCGGCGATGGCCACAACAAGACAGAGGCCGACGGCGATCCCGCCCTTCAGCACGATCGGAAGGATCGTCGACACGATAATTGCGCCTGGAAGCGCTTCCAGACCACGCCGAACTCGCGGTGTGATCGACAAACGGCCCATAAGCCAATACCCGCCGGCGCGAAGGGAATAGGTGACTGCCACCATCCCGATCACGGCAAAAGCGAACATCCAGTCCGATGGCAGAATGCCACTAGCTGCGATTGCCTCACTCATCCAGGTAAGCTCCCGCAATAGCGCCTGCGACCGCCCCGGTGAAGATGCTCCAGTAACCGCCAACAGCAATCCATGTCAGCCAGGCGACACCGCCTGCAATGAGCCAGCTGACCGTCTGGCGCTTTCCCTTCCAGAGCGGCACAAGCAACGCGGCAAAGAAGGCGGGCAGGATGACGTCGAGACCGAATGCCTTGGGGTCCGTGATCAGGCTTCCGGCGAAATAGCCTGGAATTACCGAGAGAGACCAGACAGCCCAGACAGTCAGGCCGCTCCCGAGATAAACACCCCAGTCGCGCGTTCCCTTCTCATATTCGGAAATGGCCAGCAGCCAGTTCAGATCCGTCAGGAAGAACAGAGCGGGGTAAGTCTGATAACCCGGCACCTGCCCGAGCCAGGGCCTGAGGCTTGCCCCGATCAACAGCATGCGCATGTTGACGGCCCCGGTAACGCCGACCATTGCAATCAGCAATCCCCAGGTCAGCGGCTCGTTGTAGACCTCCATTGCAACGAACTGGCTGGCACCCGCAAAGACGAGCGAATTGATCATCAGTGTTTCCAGGAAGGTCAGTCCCTTTTGGGCCGCGACCGTGCCGAAAACGGCGCTCAATGCGATAATGCCGGGGAACACCGGAATGCAGAGCAAAGCGCCCTGAATGCAGCCTTTGAGACTGAGGGTTACATTTTTTTCCAGCATTGCTGTCCAAGAACTGAGAGGCGGACCGTGCCGCCCGAGGATGGGAGACTATTGCCCATAATCGAACTGAGGACCAATGAATCCTTTTGATCCAACCATCACGAAATCTGCTCGCCGATTTAAACCAGAACTCCATAGATCATCCGAAGTCCGGTGAACCCTAGAAAGAGCGCAAATACCAGCTTCAGCTTGGAGGGATCGATCGCATGGGCGATTTTCGCACCAAGCGGGGCGGCAAGTGTGGATGCCGGAATGATCAACAGGAAGCCCACCAGGTTGACATAGCCAAGGGAGAACGGAGGACGTCCCTCAACACCCCATCCAAACCAGATCGATAGCAATGTTCCAGGCACGGCGATGATCAGGCCAATTGCAGCTGCCGTTCCTACGGCTTTTCGGATCGGATAATTGAACAGCGTCAGGGTCGGCACTCCAAGCGTGCCGCCGCCAATGCCCATCATGACCGATATTCCACCGATCAGGAAACCGAGCACCTCCTTGAGGGGCGAACCGGGGAGTTTGTCGGCCAGATGGGAACCGTCCTTTCGAAACATCATGTTGGCTGATACCGCCAGGGCGACGATGCCAAAGACGAGTGTCAGCGCTCCACCGGAAATGTTGCCCGCAAGCGAGGCTCCGGCGAACACACCGATTGCAATGGCCCACCACCACCGTTTCAGGAGGTCCATGTCGACACTGCCACGCTTGAAATGCGCGCGCGCCGAGGATGTGCCGGTTGCCAGGATGGTTGCCAAAGACGTACCGACTGCAACATGCATCAGCACGGAAGGATCGATTTCGAGGGCCGTGAACATGTAATAAAGAACAGGAACAATCACGATCCCGCCGCCAACCCCAAGGAGCCCGGCAATGATGCCGGCAACCACGCCTGTGGCCAGGAGTGCAAGAGCCAACAGGCCAAGTGACAATAGGCTGAGATCTTCCAAACCGGCGTCCTTGTTGTTCATGTCGCGGGTGCCTGGGTTCCCGCACCGGGCGTGACATGTGCGATTAGACCAGGCTGAGTGATTTTTCCAGCCAAATAACCTTTCAATCCGGCTTATGAGCAACGCTCGGCCTTGAAGTCGAACACGAATGCGGACAGTGTTCGAAGGGAATTGACCGGACGAGGAGGAGACATGTTCGGCCACTGGCTCGCGCTCTATACATTCGCCCAGTTTCGCACGCGGGCGGACGACCCTTCCAATGATGCCTTTTTTGCCAACGAACCAGCTGTCTGGGCTGCAATGGAACGCGCGGAGGGTTTCATTGCCCGCTCGGGATACGAAGACGAACCGGGGACGCAGAGTTGGGGTGAACATGTTTTTCCCAAATTCTGGGTCGACAACGGAGATGGTTGGGCTCCATCCACCATCTCCCTTTGGCAGGATCTGGAAAGTGCGCTTGCTGCTGTCTATCGCGGCCCCCATGCGGAAATCCTTCGCCTAGGCCATTTGTTCGTGAAGGACGCCGAAGACTATCCGGCTTATGCCTTATGGTGGGTGCCGGAAAACCATCAGCCGGATTGGACCGAAGCGGTCGAACACCATGAGTTGCTGGGTGACAATGGGCCATGTCCGTCAGCTTTTACGTTCAAGGTGGCCTTCGACCCGAGAGGCCACGAACTTATCGTGGATGGCACCCGCTCAAAGGAAATTGCCGAGCGCAATAGATTGCGTGCCGATCTACCCAAAGCAGTTCAATAGGTATTGTTCATAAATTGATGACTAATTGTCAATTTTTGGCATGATTGTAAAATAGTACATAACAACGATCTTTAGCCCAACGACGCACCGGCAAAGCAACCCGGTGCCAGGAACTGGGAAAGGATCGAGAGATGAACCAACTACTTCGACCATCCGCCAAACGCGGAAATGCCGATTTCGGCTGGCTGAAAAGCAAGCACACATTCTCCTTTGGCTCCTACTACGACCCGAAACACATTGGTTTTGGCTCGTTGCGGGTGATCAACGAAGACAAGGTTGCTCCGAGTGCAGGCTTTCCGGCACACCCGCACGAGAATATGGAGATAATTTCCTACGTCGTATCCGGCGCTTTGGAGCACAAGGATTCGCTTGGAACCGGCTCGGTCATACGGCAGGGAGACCTTCAGCGTATGAGCGCCGGGACCGGAGTGCGCCACAGTGAATACAACCACTCTGACAAGGAACCGGTCCATTTCCTTCAGATCTGGATTGTTCCCGAGAAAGACGGCCTGACGCCCGGCTATGAGCAGAAGACCTTCCCCGATGCCGAAAGGCGGGACAATCTTCGGCTGATTGGGTCCCGGAACGGCCGCTCGGGCTCGGTGGTGATCCACCAGGATGTAGACCTTTATGCCTCGCTGCTGACAGCAGACAAGAGCGTTGCATTTGACATCCGGCCGGGACGAAAGGTCTGGCTGCAGGTCATCAAGGGTGCGCTTAGCGTTGGTGGGCAGAAACTTTCGGCCGGCGACGGGCTCGGTCTGCTGGAAGCAGGTGAAGTGTCGCTCGCCGCCTCGCAAAACACCGAGTTCTTGCTGTTCGATCTGTCAACCTAACCCTGGAGGGCGCGGCCGCCGAGCCGCGTCACTCCTTTCCCATCGCTCTGAAAAAGCAGGACCTGGCTGACACCTGCTCAAACTGGTCCGCTGTTTTCCGTTTGTCGTAGCACTTCTAAAGCTTGCCAAATCCAGGATTGCCAGATGTCAGAGACACAATCACCTATCATCACGCTGTCGACAGACGGCACCAAGGGGCGATATGCGGCAAAGGTCGATAGCATTGATGAGCCCGCCGAACTTACATTTTCGATTGTCAATGAGAGCCTCATTATCGCCGATCACACGGCCGTCCCAGACACTATGAGAGGCTTTGGTGTTGGAATGGCACTTGTCGAGCGTTTGATCGAGGATGCGCGCAGGAAGCAGGTGAAGATCATACCGCTCTGCCCTTATGTGAAGGCGCAATCGCAAAAACACCCCGAATGGTCTGATGTCATTCATGGCTAAAGAC
Organism: Labrenzia sp. THAF82; assembly: GCF_009363435.1. Taxonomy (GTDB): domain Bacteria; phylum Pseudomonadota; class Alphaproteobacteria; order Rhizobiales; family Stappiaceae; genus Roseibium; species Roseibium porphyridii. Next base: position 5,369,347 of record NZ_CP045354.1, read on the forward strand.
ATATTCGACTGAAGTTCCTTTCAGCGAACTCCAATCCAATGTCAGCTGCCAGGCGTCACCTGCTCAGGATCGTTTGCACACCCTCTTAGTGCGAAAAGAGCATCGGTCAGAGTTGTTCCGGCCTGCTTGAAAATGGCATTCGTCACTTGCGGCCCAGTTTCGCTGAGGCCTTGCGCGGCAGTTTTCACATCTGCGAGGTTGCGATTGAGTTCCTTGAGTTGCTGCGCAACCTCCCAATGATCCTGTTCATCCGGATTGGCAAGTTGATTGGAGATCTGTTCGATCTTGCTGTCCAAAGCAGCCAGTTTCGTTTTGAACTCTTCCGGCGATACCTGAAGTCGGGCGAGCGCTGCGTCGGTCAGATTTCCAGCTATTTTAGATCCGGCGTTGTCCACACGGTTCAACACGACGATTGCCAGCACGCAGGCGACGATAACCAGAAGTGCCGTTGCGTTGATCAATGCGAGTAGAAGCTGCCCGGGCAGACGGGCCAGGCGCTGCCCGAGGCTGGGCCTATCGTAATACATTGACTGTTTCCCATTGCCAGTTTGTGCGCACCGGCTCATGCAGCCGTTCCTGACGCAGTAAGGGCAATATCACGCCTGAGTCCCGAACCTCAGGCAACAGCAATTGCCCAAGTCGGGACAGCTAGCTGTGGCTATCCTTGATTGTTTCACAAAAGACGGCGCGTTGCGCCCCACAGGTGGCCGTTCGCTTAGTCTGCATCAGACACATTTGCCACGGCGTCTTTCATGTGGCCCGCGACAGCTGCAAAGGTATCGGTCCAGGCTTCTTTCAACTTCGGAGTGAAGGCGTCTCCCAAACCTATCTTGAGCGTATGAAGCAAGGCCTCTCCGACAGTGTCGTAGTGCTTGTCTTTGACACCATAGGAGACGTGTTTTTGTCCCAGATCCTTTAGCGTTGGCAGGACCGCTTCCAATCGATGCAGGTTGTTCACGGCGACGCTAAGAGTTTGCATCAGCTTTTCTTTTTGTCCGGACATGTCTTGCGGAAACATTGAACGAAGTTCCGGAGCGATCTCGAACAGATGATTGTAAAAGATTTCAGCGGCCTCGTCGGCAATCGGGGCGACAAGCACAAAACTGTTCTGGACGAGTTGGATTTTCTCTGGTGTCAGCACTGGGTCATTTCTCGCCAAACATCCAAAGGCGACAAAGGCTTTTCGGTGCCAAGACTGCACAACCTGCTTACGCCGAAGGTGATCTCCTCATTCGCTCAAGACATTGCCTTGGTCCTTTGTGTTTGGCAATGAAAAGGCGCAAACACCGACAGCTCTGGCTATCCGCTCAAGGATCAGAACATTCTTGAAAGTGCGCTCTCACGAAACGAAGAGAGATGACAGACCTTGCCGCTTAAAGGCAGGCGGATGCCTTGTGCGCTCAGGAGAGAAATTTTCATTTTCTTCGAGCACCCGACAAAAAACCAGGTTCTCGAAAAAACTCATTTTCGCGATTTCAAATAAGCGATCAATGCCGCCCGGTCTTCGGTCATTTTGTAGCCGTCAAAACCCATGACTGTTCCTGGAACCAGGTTTTTTGGAGACCGGAGAAATTCATCCAGTTGCTCCTCGCTCCATGTGCCCTCGGCCTTGGCGTATTTGAGCAGTGCTGGTGAATAGCGATCGAAGGCGGGGTCACTCGCGATCGGCTTGCCAACAACATCATCGAGAGAAGGGCCGACTGACTGTTGATTGCTGGAATTGTGGCAAAGTGCACATTGCGCAAAAAGCTGCCTTCCCCTCTCGACCGGATCTTCAATGCTAACGGCGTCGGTTTGAGCGGTATATTTCGCCCTCATTGCCAGCAACTCTGCGGACTGGGTCTCCGACAGACCGTTTCTGACATCCAACATCGCCATGGCTTGAGACCAGGTCATACTCGCCTCGATCTCTCCAATTTCAGCCCCAAGGTGCGCAACACGGGCCGTGTCGATACGTTGACCGGACAAGGAAGTTTCAAGAACTCGCATAAGCTGAGCTCTTACGGTCAGGAATTCAGGAAATTCACGAGCATTATGCTGGGCAGCGTCCCGCAGCCGATCGATCTGGGAGGGGGTGAGTATTTCCATCACCTGCTTGGCAACGGCCCCTCGCTTCACGCCATGGTTGGAATCTATTCGCAATGCCACAAAGCCAAAATGCTGACTTGGTTTGCCGACGACTTCAAAATCGTTGAATTCCTGGGATCCAGTCGTCCAACTCAAGAATCTGGCTGAAACATTCACCAGCTCCTTTTTGTCCGCCTTTGAAAGTTTCTTCAATCTCAGGCCGCCTGCGCCGCTGCCCTGCTGAGCTTCTCCTGATACGTGTGCCACGCGAATGGCTGTCAGTGCCTGCTTCTGGTCGGTCGAAAGTGTTTGGGCAATGTCTCCAAACGTTTGCGCAAGCACACGTCCAAGCTCTGCTTCGTTTGACCCGTAATCGCGCCCGAGTTCAATGAAGCGCTCCTTGGTAACCGGTTCAAATGCGAGCAGTCCCTCCAAGGCACGGTTCATCTCATGGCGCGCTTGTTGCGCTTCTTTCAACGCGTCCATTTGGTCGTGTACCAGCGACACCATTGCAGCGCGCTGCCGCTCGTTCAATACGGACAGTGTTTCTTGGGCGATCCGGCTTCGCTTGAGACTGTGCCGGCTCGCAACCCTTAGTCCCACGAACCCGAAAAAATTGGCCAATCGGCCGACCGATATATAGTCGTTGTTCGCCGAGTTTCCCGTCAGCCAAGTCAACGTTCTTGACGCGACAGCCTCTGTTAGTCGCCGTTCATCAACTTGAATTTTACTGATGTCTCGCAGTGCTGCGCTTTCACCCGAGGCGGCAAAACCGGAGGGTGCAAACGATAGCGATTGAGCCAGAAGGCCAATAGACACAATTATTGCGGTGCTTTTTGACATGAAACTACTCGCGATTTGAAGAGCAATTCCATTTGGTTATAAACTCGTCACGTCGCACACTTATGCCAACGCTGGAGCAAACTGTAACAAGTTGTACTCAGGGTGGTCATGCAATCGAAGCTATTTGCATCGACTCGGCATTTTGTAAGGCGTTTTATTGAAGATGGTACAGACGAGTGGATTCGAACCACCGACCTTCGGAGCCACAATCCGACGCTCTAACCAACTGAGCTACGTCTGCATAAGGTCGTCAAAGTGGGGCGGACAATACTCGTCCGAACCGCCATTTGCAAGGCGTCTTCTAACGCCGTTTCTCTTCTCCGGCAAGCGCGAATTTTGATGAAAAAACCTGCCTGTTGAAAAGCAAATGCCCGAGGCAAAGCCCCGGGCACATGTCGGTTCTCCGCGGTCTGACCGCAGTATCAACTTGGATTAGTTGACCTTCAATTCCTTGAAGGATTTTTCAAAAGCTTCCTTGACCGGAGCAGAAACGTCAGTGCCGAGTTTGGTGGCAAGATCCTGCATTTCCTTGGTCTGCGCGCTCATTGCATCGAACTGCTGGCGTGCGAAAGAAGACTGAAGCTCGATAGCCTCAGCAACGGTTTTCGCGGACATGATGTCTTTCACGAAAGTGAAAGCAGCATCAGCGTTGGCTTTAGCAGCGTCGACGGCTTTGTGATTGAATTCCACAACACCCTGGCGAGACGTTTCGAATGTGTCTTCCATCAGGTCAGTTGCGTCTTCTGCAGCAGTTTTCACTTTTGCATATGCTTCACGTGCGTTTTCGATGCCCTTTTCAGTGGCTTCACGGAACGCAGCCGGAACTTCCATGTTAGGCATTGCGAAAGCTTCGAAATCCGGGAAAGCAACGCCGGCAGCCGGTGCAGCTTTGGCCTTAGCGGCACGTGATTTCGGAGCAGCTTTAGCTGTAGTAGTCTCAGTCATGATCTCATCTCCTAGAGTCCGGATGCGATCATTGGTGCAAATTCTCTCCGCCGATCCATTTGTCGGCGGACCTTGTCGTCATCCGCAAACACTACATAGTGCAGGTCTTGTTGCATTGCAACATTTTTTTGCACTGCACAACGAGTTTCCGCAAGGTTTTTCGACGAAATTACAGCTTCCGCCAGTTTTGACTGGGAGAAAACAGCGCCGATGTGGTGCGTGTTTCCAAAATTGGAATCCGTCATCGAACGACAAAAAGCAGGTCACGGGCACGACAAGGCATCATGTCAGGCTCAACAAGCCCATTCTTGTGGTCTGGCGCGCATGGCACTCCAAAGCGCGCCAGTCAGTCAGTTAAGTGCCGTTGCTATTTTTTCTGTGCTGCCTTGGTGGCGTCCTGAACGGCCTTGGTGGCACTGTTGGAGAATTCGCGGGTCTGCTCGCCAAGTGTTTCCATCTGATTGCGCAGATAATCCTGCTGCAACTTCATCATGTCTTCGACATTGTCGGCTTTGACCAGATCCTGTGCGAATTTGAAGGCGGCAGTGACATGTTCCTCGGCGTAGGTCAGCGCCTTCTTGTTCACGTCAGCAGCGCCTGCCTGCATCGCGTTTGCACTGTCTTCCACATTGACGACGGCTTTTTGGGTAGCGCCCATGAAGTCATCAAATGCCTTGCGAGCTTGATCAACGCTCTTTTCGGCAAAATCGCGCATCTGTTCGGGGACTTCGAAACCGGTCTTGTCTGTGCTCATGTTTGCACTCCTCAGGTCGACGGAAGAAAATTCGGGTCGGGCTCGTTGAAGACGTTGCTTACCAAAAGTTCGTAACATGGCGATGGCAATCGGGCAAACGAGCAGCGTTTCGGGTTAACCACGCCTTCATGTAAGCCCTTTAACAACATTGCTTTACATGGACGGCGTAGGCGATTGCTTGTATTAACGGAGTGTTTACCACTTGCGGCAAATCCGGCAGCCGCGTGCCCTGTCACCCGGTGTTGCAGACCAGTTTGGAGCTGAGCCATGGACGGTACGACCCAATCATTCCTGGAACTGACAGCCAAGGATGATCTGGTCCAGCTCGTCGCCGACAAAAAAGCTGCCTGGCTTTGGTCGTCGGACGGCGCGCGCATTCTTTGGGCCAACGCGGCAGGTGCGTCGTTTTTCTCCGCGCACTCAATCAGCGACTTGAGAGGACTTGCGTCCCTTGAGCGTTCACCGGCACGCCCTCACATCGCGCGCATCGCTGAAAGCGGTGCAACGGACAAGTTCAGCATCGACCGGCTTCGGTTCTACCGCGGGCTGAGGGTCATGCTGTTGACCTGCCAGTGCAAGAAGCTGGAGCTCGACACCGGTGAGACTGCAGCCCTGATCGTTTGTGGCGACAAGGGCCTTATCACGACAAAGGATCCCGTTGACACGTTTGCTCAGATGATCGCGTCAAGTTCAACAACCGCGTTCGTAATGTCCGGTGACCAGATCGAACACCGCATTGGCACGCTGGAAGGCACCCCGGAAAACCCCGACTTGCCGGACGGCCAAAATGCGGTTTTCGGACCATTGAAGATGAATGACGGACTGCATGAAGGTGCCGCTCTCGGTCTGGACACCGGTCAGAAACTGATCGTCCTCGGAGATACGCCGCTGATCGATGACGGATCAGAGGTCGATGAGCCTGAACTTGAGACCGTTTCTGGGGGAGCGCTCTTGGCTGCAGGAGCAGGTGCAGCTGCGCTTGCCGCGAGTTCGGCGTCAACGCCGCAAACCGATGACGATTTGGCCATCGATGATGAAGAGCCTTCTCAAGCTGACCAGGAAAGCGAAAACACGCTACCGGATTCAGACACTGAAGATAATCACAACACAGAGGCTGAAAGCAACGCATCTGCATGGGTGAGGGCCGACGCTGAAGAAGTTGACACGAACGCAGATAGCGCCGATTTCGAGCTGGAAACACCCGCTGACGATGCTGTCGCAATGGCCGAACCTGGCGAGCCACCAGCCGAGGCAACCGAAAGTGCGAGCGGGGCTGATCACGCGGAAGATGACGGCCCCGGTAGCGATACTATCGCGGCTACCGCAGAACCTGAGCATGAAGACATTGAGGACAGCTCTGAGGACTCCGGGGAATTTGTGTTTCAGCCGCTCCGGCGACCGGTACGCTTTGCCTGGAAGATGGACATCGAGCAGCGCTTTACATTCCTCTCCGATGAGTTTGCCGACGTCTTGGGTCCGGGCGCGACAGACATTGTCGGCAAAACGTGGGCTGAAGTCGCCGGCGCATTCGATCTTGACCCACGTGGTCAGATTTCGAGAGCCCTCGACCGACGCGACACCTGGAGCGGAAAAACCGTCGACTGGCCTGTGACCGGAGCGGCATTGCGCGTTCCCGTTGACATGGCCGCCCTGCCCGCTTTTGACAGAAATCGGAAGTTTGAGGGTTATCGCGGGTTTGGTGTTTGCCGGTCAGCCGACGCGGTTCAAGACCAGAACGGCTTGGTTGTTGCCGCAGCCGGAGCCTTACTTGCAGGCGATGCAAGCGACTTCGAAGGTGAGACGGCTGCCGTCGTCGCCGACACGGATGAATTCGTCGAGGACGCGGCAGACGGCAGTCAAGATGCGATCTCTGCATCAAATGAAGAAACCATTGCGGACACATATGCAGAAGTTTCTGACGACAGCACTGAAATTGTCGGTGGAGACATTCCGGAAGAAACCGGCGACATTCCACCTTCAAGTGAAGAAGTGGAACTGGAAGCTCACACAGATCCACAAGGTGACGAGAACCCAGATACTCGCGGACAGGACAGCGAAGATCTGGATACCGTGGAAGAAGGGACTGCTGCAGAGGACACGGCGTCGAAATCTGAACCTGACGACCTGCAGGATTTGAAACCGGCGCAGCCAGATACCTTTGCCGGCAAAACTTTTCTTGGCGCGAGCGCGGCTGCGCTTGTTGGTTCGCTGGCAAAATTTACCGGCAAGTCTCACAAGGAAACGGCTGAAGAGCCGACAACTCCACCGGAGCCTGACAATTCAGATGAAATGACCGACACCCCGCTCTCCCTGACTGAGGAGTTGCAGCAGGTGGCCGCGGCATTGGATGAGGGCGACGCGCAAGGAACTGAGACGGACGCGACTGACGCGACTGACGCCGGTTTGGTTGAGGACGCAAATTTGGGAGGCGCTGCGTCCTCTTCCGACACTGAAGACGACATCAGTGACACAACCGAATTTGATGCCCCTCTCGACGACGATGACGACAACACAGAGGCGGAAGTGCCTGATGATCAATCGGCTGAGGACAGTCTCTCAACCGCAACCGATGCCATTGATGAAGATGACGGTGACACCGCCGAGTTGGACGCTCAGACCAATGACGAAGCATCTCCGGAACAAAAGATAGAAAACGAAGAAAGCCGGAGCGAGGCTGGCACCGAAGTTCTGGACGAAGAGCCAGTTGGCATTTCCGGACCTGCGGCCCTCAAACCGGCCGAAATCGAAAGCGCTGTAAAATCGTTGGCAAAAACCTACAAAGCCAACGAAAAATCAACGGCCGACCTTTTTGACGATGGCGACGCGGACGCCAAGACGCCCGGCGAGCAGCAAGAGACGAGCCGGGAGCAAGACAACGATAACGGAAACGCGCTGAGCGACGACACCGATGCGTTGGAAATCGCTGCCGAAGACGACGCTGAGCAAAGCGACACCGACGAGCAGGATTTCTTTGAAGAAACGGCGGCGTTCGAGCAGGAAGACAAGGCAGCTGAGGCCGACGGCGATGACGAACCGGAGCCGAAACCGGAAAAAACCGGTGAAGTCATTCCGCTCGCAACCGTGAAACCTCGCGTGGTGCCGGTTGACACATCTGGCCTTTCGCGTCCTGAACGCCAGGCATTCCGCAAGATCGCGGAAGCACTCGGTGCGCGGCTTGAAGGCGACCTCGGAGACTTTGACGAGCCGGATCCCGTTGAAGAGCCTGAAGAAGAGCTGCCGCCCGACCTGCCTGAAGCGGGACCAATCGATCCCAGTCTCCTGGACCGATTGCCAATCGGCATTTCTATCGTGCATGAGCGCGAGGTGCTTTATGCCAACAAGGCTCTTCTGACCATGATCGGCTACAAGACGACTGCAGCTCTGTCGGAAGCCGGCGGTCTGGAAGCGCTTTTCATTGACGACACCGAAGAACTGCCGGATGCGGAAGGCATGGACGGCGAAGTCGATGAGGCAATGAAGCTTCGTCTTGCCGATGGCGGCGTTCTGAATGTCGATGCTCACATGCATTCTGTTCCCTGGAACGGAAGCTATGGTCTGATGATCTCGATTACCGAACGTCCAATGAAGGCAACACTGCCTGCCGCGGCACCGACATCACCCAACTTCTTTGCCGAAGTGCGCGGCGAACTCGACACGGCCCGGAACCAGATTGCCGAGATGGATACCATCCTGGAAACGGCAACCGACGGAGTGCTTGTGCTTGATCAGCACGGGACTATCCTCAAGGTCAATGGTTCAGCTGAGGCGCTTTTCAGCGCAAACCGCGCTGACATGATTGGTGCTCCCTTTACCGAGTTTCTGGCACCGGAAAGCCATCGGGCGGCCGCGGACTATCTGGACGGGCTGTCGCGAAACGGTGTTGCCAGCATTCTCAATGACGGCCGTGAAGTGCTTGGCAAAGTGCCCAGCGGAGGTCTGATCCCGCTCTTCATGACCATGGGCCGCATCACGAACGGTCAGGATGAAGCAAAGTATTGTGCGGTACTCCGCGACATAACCCAATGGAAAACGGCTGAAGAAGAGCTGACGCAGGCCAAGCGACAGGCCGAAGACGCAAGCTCTGCCAAGTCCGACTTTCTGGCAAAGATCAGCCATGAAATACGGACGCCCCTGAACGCGATCATTGGGTTTTCCGAAGTGATGATGGAAGAGCGTTTCGGCGCTATCGGAAACGACCGCTACAAGGACTACCTGAAGGACATTCGAACATCCGGTTCTCACATCATGAGCCTGATCAACGATCTGCTGGATCTTTCCAAGATCGAGGCGGGCAAGCTGGATTTGAAGTTCACGGCCGTTTCGACAAACGATGTGGTCAATGAGTGCGTGGCGCTGATGCAGCCACAGGCCAACCGGGAGAAGGTTATCATAAGGGCAAGCCTACCGGACTCGGTTCCAGAGGTCGTTGCCGATCCGCGCTCCCTGCGGCAGATCGTTCTCAACTTGCTGTCGAATGCCATCAAGTACAACAAGTCCAGCGGACAGGTCATTTTGTCGACGGCGCTAGAAAGCAATGGTGAAGTTGCCTTGCGTGTACGCGACACCGGTACGGGCATGACGGCAAAGCAACTTGCTGCGGCGCTTGAACCCTTCCGGCAACTGCACACAGCCAGCCGCGGTGGCGGCACAGGACTGGGTCTTCCTCTGACCAAGGCGCTGGTCGAGGCCAACCGTGCAAGCTTCCATATCGATTCCACACCTGACCAGGGTACATTGGTGGAAATCATTTTCCCGACGCAACGGGTCCTGTCGGAATAGCGTCTGCGACAGGACTTGAGCTGCAAATTGTGCCTGAGTTTGAGAACCAGGCAGTTGTGCTCCGAAGCTTGTGCGCGCCGTAGCGACGACGCATTTGCCGGTTGTCGCGAAAGCAGCCGAGTACTTGGCCTGTGCAGGGCCAACACACATTCTGACGTTGCTGGAAACATGGCAAGACAAGCCTTCGGTCGCTCTCTACCGCTGCTGAAACGAATTGCCGCACACCATGCTCACGTTTTCGTGAACACTCTCACATGCCACGGACACCACTCAGTTACAATAAAAGTCGAGTTTTAAACTCCTGTTTTTGTTCTCGTTTTTGGTCAAATAGTGGAGACAAAAACTCCAGTTAGTTTTGAATCATTCTAAACTATTGATTTTACTGAATTTATTGACTTGAGCACGGTATCGCGACATATTCCGGGCACTCGATGAGCAGGACTTGTCGAAACGGAACAACCAACCAGAAACTGGGAGAGTTTCATGCGCTCCACTCTTCGCGCCCTTACAGGTGCGTTCGCAATGACCACAGCAACCTTTGCCGCAGCTCCGGCCTTTGCCGATGGTGAAGTGAATATCTATTCTTACCGTCAACCGTTCCTGATCCAACCGCTGCTGGATGCATTTACGGCTGAAACCGGTGTCAAAACCAATGTGGTCTTTGCTTCCAAAGGCCTTGGCGAGCGCATGGCCGCCGAAGGTGCCAACTCACCGGCAGACGTTCTTCTGACTGTTGATATCGGTCGCCTGGACGGCGCCAAACAGCTTGGTGTCACTCAGCCAGTTGCTTCCGACGTTGTGAATGAGAACATTCCAGCCCAATACCGTGATCCGGAAGGTCACTGGATTGGTTTGACCAACCGTGCGCGGATCATTTACGCGTCCAAGGATCGCGTCAACCAGGACAGCATCACATACGAAGAGCTGTCTGATCCGAAATGGAAGGGTAAACTCTGCACCCGTTCCGGTCAGCATGTTTACACAATCGGCTTGATCGCATCGATGGTCGCACACCACGGCGAAGAAAAAACCGAAGAGTGGTTGGCAGGTGTTCGCGACAACCTTGCTCGCAAGCCGGCCGGCAACGACCGCGCGCAGGTGAAAGCCATCTTTGCTGGCGAATGCGACATCTCCATTGGCAACACCTACTACATGGGCAAAATGGAGACCAATGACAAAGAGCCGGAGCAAAAGGAATGGGCGGAAAGCGTCCGCATTCTTTTCCCGAACACCGACGATCGCGGTAGCCATGTAAACCTTGCCGGCGTCGTTCTGGCCAAACATGCGCCAAACAAGGACAACGCTGTTAAGCTGATCGAGTTCCTGACGTCGGAAAACGCGCAGAAGATCTATGCTGAGTCCAATTTCGAATATCCGGTGACCCCGGGTGTCGAGGTTTCCGAGCGGGTCAAGAGCTGGGGTGAACTGAAGCCCGATACGCTCTCGCTCGACGATGTGGCCAAAAACCGCAAGACCGCCAGTGAGCTTGTCGACAAAGTCGGATTTGACGACGGTCCAGCGTCCTGATCCCGACATATTGGCATCAACATCAAGCGCCGCTTTCCAGCGGCGTTTTTTGCATTTTTGTCATTTTGCCGCTAGAGCTTTTGCGAAGCATTATCAACTAGAAGACCCGCTTTGCTGCGCACGCCCTCCCTCACGTTTGTAGACCGTTTCTGGCAAGTCGCCGCACTATTGATTGCGTCTCTGGTGCTGTTGCCGCTTGGTGCCATTGTTGTCATCGCCTTCACACCGGCAACAGAGGTCTGGGTTCACCTTTTGCGCACTGTTCTGCCAGGGGCAACGCAAACCACATTGCTTTTGATGCTCGGTGTCGGCTTGACCACCGGCGTTACCGGCGTCCTGACTGCGTGGCTCGTCACGATGTGCAATTTTCCGGGGCGCAGGATCCTAGATTGGGCGCTTCTGGTACCACTTGCCGTTCCCACCTATATTGTCGCCTTCGCCTATGTGGAGATCCTCGACTATACAGGGCCAGTTCAAAGCCTGATCCGCGATGTTTTCGGTTTCAAAACGTCCAGAGATTACTGGTTTCCTGAAATCCGATCCCTAGGTGGCGCGATTTTCGTTATGGGCGCTGTCCTCTACCCCTATGTCTATCTCACCACCCGCGCGAGCTTTCTGATCCAGTCAGCGTCCACATTGGATGTTTCGCGTACCCTGGGTGCTTCACCTTATGGATTGTTTTTCCGCATTGCGCTGCCGCTGGCGCGTCCGGCCATCGCCATTGGCGTCTCCCTGGCGCTTATGGAGTGCCTGAACGACATAGGCGCGGTGACATTCTTCGGCGTCAAAACGTTGACCTTTTCGGTTTACGACACCTGGCTCAACAGATCGAGCCTGGGCGGTGCGGCTCAACTGGCATTGGCGATGCTCCTGATGGTGTTCCTGCTGTTGTGGCTGGAACGGTTCGGCCGCCGCAAGCAGCGTTTTGACAGTGGTGGTGGTTCCAAGCAACGGCCTCCTACCCGTTTCGACCTCAATGCCTGGCAGGCAGCACTTGCGCTTTTGCTTTGCCTGACACCGATCATCGTCGGCTTCATCGTCCCGGGTCTTCTTCTAGCCGACCGTGCAAGCCGACGCCTCGACGACCTCTTCTCCGATGGATTTCTTCAAACGGTCTGGAACAGTTTCAGCCTCGCAGCTGTTGCGGCGCTGCTCACTGTCGTTATCTCAGTGTCTCTTGCCTATGCCCTGCGCCTCAACTCAAAGGGTCCTTTGAAGACTGCCGTTCGTCTTGCCTCAATCGGATACGCGATCCCTGGAACGGTGCTGGCAATCGGCATCCTCATTCCACTCGCCAATTTCGACAATTTCCTCGATGCGAGAATGGAAAGCTGGTTCAACATCAACACTGGTCTGTTGCTGCTCGGAAGCGGTACAGGTCTCGTCTATGCCTATGTTGTCCGGTTTCTGGCCGTCTCCTATGGACAGGTAGAGGGTGGCTTCGGCAGAATTACGCCTCATCTGGACATGGCATCCAGAACGCTTGGAAGAAACAGCGGCCAAACTCTGACACAAGTACACCTTCCGATCCTGAAGCCGGTGCTGCTATCTGCGGCGCTCCTCAGTTTCGTTGATTGCATGAAGGAACTTCCAGCCACCATCCTTCTGCGGCCCTTCAATTTCGAAACACTTGCGACAACCGTGTTCGAAGCAGCGTCAAGAGAAGCGTTTGAAGAAGCGGCCTTGCCATCCCTGGCGATCGTGCTTGTCGGGCTGATCCCTGTTATTTACCTCGCTCGCTCCAGCGCATCATCGTTCCGGACAAAACTGTCCACTCGCCAGGTCGGTCCCGCGACCTGACAACAGCCTTCGGGTTCGTCGATGATGCAACCTTGACAGCACGTGGTCTTGTCGTCCCAATGGCACCATTCTTTCTGCGCATTCTCAGGACGTTCTTCCATGGAAAAGAAACACCAGATCAATCTTTGGTACGCCTTTGCGGCGATGATGCTGGTGCTCCTGTTTCAGAGCTGGTGGACGACATACAAGAATGTCGAACCCATTCCCTACAGCCAGTTCGAGCAGTATCTCAAAGACAAGAAAATCGAAGAGATTTCCGTCAAGGAAAACACGATCCAGGGCAAGTTCAAGGAACCGCTGAAGGATGGGAGGCAGTATTTTGTCACCACCCGCGTCGACATTCCACTCGCTGAAGAGCTGACAAAATACGACGTCAAATTCGAGGGTGTTGTCCAAAGCACGTTTTTGAAAGACATCCTTTCGTGGGTCCTGCCCGTGTTGCTGCTCTTCGGGCTCTGGATGTTCTTCATCCGGCGCTTTGCGGAAAAACAGGGTATCGGAGGCATGATGACCGTCGGCAAGTCCAAGGCCAAGGTTTATGTGGAAACAGACGTCAATGTCCGCTTCACCAACGTGGCCGGTGTCGATGAAGCCAAACAGGAGCTGAAGGAAGTTGTCGACTTTCTAAAAGACCCGAAAGACTATGGTCGCTTGGGCGCTCATGTACCAAAGGGCATTTTGTTGGTTGGCCCTCCCGGTACCGGTAAGACCCTGCTTGCAAGAGCAGTAGCAGGCGAAGCCGGCGTGCCTTTCTTTTCCATTTCCGGCTCGGAATTTGTCGAAATGTTCGTCGGCGTCGGGGCAGCCCGCGTGCGCGACCTGTTTGAGCAAGCCCGCAAGGCCGCCCCTGCCATCATCTTTATCGATGAACTGGACGCCCTTGGCCGTGCGCGCTCCAGCGGCGCGATGGGTACAAACGATGAGAAGGAACAGACGCTCAATCAGCTCCTGACGGAACTTGATGGCTTTGATCCTTCCAGCGGCATCATTCTGCTGGCTGCGACCAACCGGCCCGAGATTCTGGATCCCGCCCTTTTGCGTGCAGGTCGTTTCGACAGACAGGTTCTGGTCGACCGACCGGACAAGCCTGGCCGCCGGGCAATCCTGGACGTCCATGTGAAGAAAATCATTCTGGCCGAGGACACCGATCTCGATCAGATTGCCCAGCTCACCGCAGGTTTTTCAGGAGCGGATCTCGCCACTCTCGTCAACGAGGCCGCCCTTCTGGCAACGCGGCGCAAGGCAGATGCTGTTACCCTTCAGGATTTCAATGAAGCCGTGGAACGTGTGGTTGCGGGCCTTGAGAAACGCAGCCGCATTCTTTCCGACAAGGAGCGCAATACGGTCGCCTTTCACGAGATGGGTCACGCGCTGGTGGCAGCCAATCTTGAAGGGTGTGATCCGGTTCATAAAATCTCGATCATACCCCGTGGCGTCGGTGCGTTAGGATACACTATGCAACGGCCAACCGAAGACCGGTTTCTTCTGTCGAGCCAGGACCTGGAACACCGGATGGCCGTCCTGATGGGCGGTCGGGCCGCAGAAGAAATCGTCTTTGGCGAAATATCGACCGGTGCTTCGGACGACCTGCAGAAAGTAACGGAAATCGCCCGGGACATGGTCATGCGCTACGGCATGGAGGGCGATCTCGGCAACCGTGTCTATTCCGCTCAACGGCAGAATTTCCTTGGTCAGCCAGCCGGAGATGTCGTTGAAGTTTCGAATGAGACACAGCGCGAGATCGACCTGGCAATCAAAACCCGTGTCGAAACGGCTTTTGCCCGCGCCAAGGAACTGCTCACTTTACACCGGACGGAACTTGATGAAGGTGCCAACCTGCTCCTGACAAAAGAAACTTTAACCGATCAGGATTTTCCGGCGATCCGCCCGCTTGCCGAACGACAGGAAAGCACCGCGGCCCAATGACCACGATGCGGTTGCGCTGTAACTGAAAAAACGCGACCGCTTGTTCTACCTTGAAGGCTCTGTTGCCCTGAGTTTCGTGCCCGCTTTCACGAGACCGGGTTGTCTCCGTCGCAATGCACAAAAAAGCGCCCGCGATTTGCGGGCGCTTTTCATTCAGAAGATGTTTTGAAAAACCGGATTTACAGCGACTAAACCAGTGTCGCCAAGGTTTTCTCCTTGACCTCGTCGAGTGTCACGTCAGGTGCAAGCTCGACAACTTTCAAACCACCTTCCACGACATCGAAAACGCCGAGATTGGTGATAATCCTGTCGACGCAGTGAACTCCTGTCAGGGGCAGCGAACACTCTTTCAAGAGCTTTGGGTCACCCGCTTTTGACGTATGGTCCATGATCACGACAACCCGTTTGACACCGGCAACCAGATCCATGGCACCACCCATGCCCTTCACCATCTTACCCGGGATCATCCAGTTGGCGAGATCACCGGTTTCAGCCACTTCCATCGCACCGAGGATCGACAGATCAATATGACCACCCCGGATCATGCCGAAGCTGTCGGCTGAGGAAAAATAACTCGTCTGCGGCAGTTCGGTAATGGTCTGCTTGCCGGCATTGATCAGGTCGGCGTCAACTTCATCTTCCGTCGGGAACGGGCCCATGCCGAGCATGCCGTTTTCCGACTGAAGGGTCACATGAACACCTTCGGGAATGTAGTTCGAAACCAGTGTCGGTATGCCGATACCGAGGTTTACATAGAAACCGTCTTCAAGCTCTTGCGCAGCGCGCTGTGCCATATCATCACGTGTCCAAGCCATGATGTGTCTCCTTTAGGCTGCGCGCGTCGTGCGCTTTTCGATACGTTTTTCGTGATTGCCCACAATGATGCGGTCAACAAAGATGCCAGCGGTGTGGATGTTGTCCGGGTCCAGTTCGCCCACTTCAACCAGTTCTTCCACTTCGACCACACACATCTTGCCGGCCGTTGCCATCATTGGATTGAAGTTACGCGCGGTCTTGCGGTAGACGAGGTTGCCCTCCTTGTCGGCTTTCCATGCCTTCACAAGCGATACATCGGAGACAAGCCCTGTTTCCAATACATAGGTTTCGCCGTTGAAATCCTTCAGTTCCTTGCCTTCAGCAATCAGCGTGCCGACACCGGTCTTGGTATAGAAACCCGGAATACCGGCACCGCCAGCGCGAATGCGTTCGGCCAGCGTGCCCTGCGGGTTGAATTCCAGTTCCAGCTCACCGTTCAGGTACTGTTTTTCGAATGTCGCGTTTTCACCGACATAAGACGACACCATCTTCTTGATCTGACGGGTCTGCAGCAACAGCCCCAGACCGAAATCGTCGACGCCGGCATTGTTGGAAATAGCGGTGATGTCTTTTGCGCCGGAGTCCCGTAGCGCCACAATCAAGTTTTCCGGAATGCCGCACAGGCCGAACCCACCGGCCATCACAGTCATGCCGTCAAAGGTCAGGCCTTCAAGCGCCGCCTTTGCGTCCGGATAAATTTTGTTCATCTTTCACTCCCAATAAAGACCGCATGGTGCGTGAGCGGCACATTCGCTGCTTGGTTCTCCGTGGTCAAGATGTCTTTGCCGCATTGCAGCGAAAAACATGAATGCACTGTCACTTAATCGATTTGGCGCGTTTACCAAGCCTTCAATCGAGCGGTTTGCGGCGTGTCTTCCCGATTTTCTGCCAAGTTGTTTATGGTATGTAAATTGTTAAAGCAAAGAATTCTGAAGTGCCGATGCAAGGGGCTGGGGTGGTTTCCTGCACAGCGCCAGCAAAACTTACTCTGAAAGAAAACGATAGCTGTGTATCAGTTCCTGTCGACAGTCTTCAAAATCGCTGTCATTTCCCTGCTCGTCGGGGCGGGACTGTCTTTTGTCAACATTACGGCCGTGGACATTTTGGGCTCTGTTGGCCTCAGTCCGATGCAGCTCTGGATCTACCTGCTGGAATTCTGGGATTGGGCCGTCCCGAACATGATCCTAGGAGCATTCATTGTGGTGCCGGTCTGGTTGGTGATCTATCTGTTCAAGCCCCCCAGGGCCTGAACAGCAAAGATCAGCTATCTGCTCCAAACGCAGCACGTTCGTCACGTTCCCGCTGCGACTGCTGGCGCTTGGTAACGATTGACGCTGCAATCACGCCGATGGTGACCAGACCGACAAGCAACGTACAGACAGCATTGATCTCAGGCGTCACGCCCAGGCGAACCTGGGAATAGATCTTCATCGGCAATGTGGTTGCGCCAGGTCCCGTGGTAAAGCTTGCGATGACGAGATCGTCCAATGACAGGGTGAAGGCCAGCATCCAGCCGGCGATAACACCTGGCAGGATGATCGGCAGTGTAATCAAGAAGAAGGTTTTGACAGGTGGACACCCGAGGTCTTCGGCCGCTTCTTCCATGGACTTGTCAAAACCCACCAGGCGAGACTGAACGACCACCGCGACATAACACATGGCAAAGGTCGTATGCGCCAGCATCACGGACCAAAAACCGCGCGCCTGATCCATCGAAACAAACAGCAGCAACAGGGAAAGCCCCAGAATAACTTCAGGCATCACCAGAGGTGCGAAAATCATCCCGGAAAAGAGCGAGCGCCCGACAAAGCGGCCTGACCGGACAAGCACCAGCGCAGCCAGAGTGCCCAATACCGTTGCGATACAGGCAGACGTGAATGCAACACGCAGTGTCACCCAGGCCGCATCAAGCAGCTGGTCGTTTTCCAACAAAGAAGCGTACCACCTCGTTGAGAATCCGCCCCAGACTGTCACCAATCGACTGTCATTGAAGGAATAGATCACCAGAAGCACAATCGGCAGGTAAAGGAAGGAAAACCCGACGACCAAAGACGTGACGTTGAACCAGGTCGGACCGCGCGTCATCCTTCTTTCTCCGACATTTTTTGCTGCTGGTTTTGGAAGAGAACGATCGGGATCACCAGGATCAGCAACAAGATAACGGCAACAGCAGAGGAAACAGGCCAATCCCGATTGTTGAAAAATTCAACCCAGAGCGTCTTTCCGATCATCAGCGTGTTGGAGCCCCCCAGAAGATCCGGGATAACAAACTCGCCCACGGCTGGAATGAACACCAGGAAGCAGCCTGCGATGATGCCAGGCAGTGAAAGCGGCACCGTTATCTTCCAGAATGCCTTCCACGGCGGACAGCCAAGATCCTCAGCTGCTTCCAGAAGACTGCCGTCCAGACGTTCAAGGCTGGCATAAAGCGGCAGCACCAGGAACGGCAGGTAGGAATACACAATGCCGATATAAACTGCGATGTTGGTGTTGAGGATCACCAGCGGTTCATTGATCAGACCGAGTGACAGCAGCAACTGATTGAGCAAACCTTCGTTCTTCAGGATGCCGATCCAGGCATAGACACGGATCAGAAAACTTGTCCAGAACGGCAGAATGACAAGCATTAGCAGCGTCGGGCGCAAGGATTGCGGTGCGCGTGCCATGCCATAGGCAATCGGGTAGCCAATCAACAGCGTAAGGAAGGTCGAGACCGCGGCAATGGTGACGGAGGAAAGATAGGACTTCCAGTAAAGCGCATCCTCGGTGAGCCAGACATAGTTTTCCAGGGACAGCTCGCCCAGTCCGTCTGTAAAGGCCTGCCAGCCTTCCGAAAGGTCGAAAGTCGGAACGTAAGGCGGAATTGCAATCGCCACTTGCGACAAGGAAATCTTGAAGACAATCAGGAACGGCGCAAGGAAAAAGATCAGCAGCCATATGTAGGGCATGGCAATCAGTAGCCAGCCTCCCAAACCCCGCCTGACCGGGGGTGCGACGTGTTCTTCCGCCATCCCCCTACCCTCTCAGTATCACACCGGCGTCCCTGTCGAACGTCAGCACCACGTTGTCATCCCAGGTGATCGGTTTTTCCACGATGCGTGAGACATTTGCGAAAGTTGATCGAAGCGTATCGTGATCGTCTTCACCCACCTTGGCATGAATGATGGAGACGTCCCCCAGATACGCGATGTCCCAAACCACGCCTCCGATCTGATTGACACCGCCGGGTTCGGCGTTGCCTTCGGCGATACGGACCTTTTCCGGACGAATGGCATACCAGACGGTTTCACCAACACCGGCATCCGTCGCCTGATCGCATTCGATGGCAAAACTGTCGACAACCGATGTCATGCGGGTGAGCGTGTCGGTCTTCTCCGTCACCTTCGCCTCGATCAGGTTCACATCACCGATGAAGTCGGCAACGAATTTGCAATTGGGTGCTTCATAGATTTCTGCAGGCGTTGCGACCTGAATCAATTCGCCCTTGTCCATCACCGCAATCCGGTCAGCAACGGTCATGGCTTCTTCCTGATCGTGCGTAACGATCAGGAAGGTCATTTTCAGTTCTTCCTGCAGGTTCATTAGTTCGAACTGCGTTTCCTCACGCAGCTTGCGGTCAAGCGCACCAAGTGGCTCGTCGAGCAGCAGGACCTTTGGCCGTTTTGCCAAGGATCTCGCCAGCGCCACCCTTTGGCGCTGGCCGCCGGAAAGCTGATGTGGCTTGCGCTTGGCAAATTGCTCCAATTTGGTCAGCTTCAGCATTTCCGACACCCGGGCCTCCACTTCCGAGGCAGGCATCTTGTCCTGTTTCAAACCGAAGGCGATGTTCTTTTCCACGCTCATATGCGGGAAAAGCGCATAGGACTGGAACATCATGTTGGATGGACGGCGATAAGGTGGAATGCCTGCAAGATCCTGTCCGTCGAGAAAAATCTGACCGGAGGTCGGCGTTTCAAATCCGGCAAGCATGCGCATCAAGGTGGTCTTACCACAGCCGGAACCTCCCAGCAGCGCGAAAAACTCTTTCTCGTAGATCTTCAGAGAGAGGTTCTTCACAGCCGTGAAGTCACCGAATTTCTTGGTAACATTGCGAAATTCGATGAAGGGAGGATGATCGGGGTTTTCCCAGGGCATGAACTCCCTGCGCACCGGCCCTACTGATTTTTTTGCCACAATATCCCCCACCGGATGATTGATCGCCTTCCTAACGCGTCCTCACGAACGCACGAGGCCGATCCATGCAACGTGCGAACCCTTGCTTCCGGTTCTTCCGGAAAACGTGAGGCCCCTCAGCACACCAAACCAAAAACCGCCGGGTCTTTCCAGAACCGGCGGTCTTTTCAGTTACTGGCCGCTTTTGACGCCAGTCCAGGTGCGCGTCACAATCCTCTGCACCTTCGGCGGATAAGGCGTCGTGGTGAAGAGGTTCTGAACCGTTGCTTCGTCTGGGTAAATCGCCGCATCGCCGATAACGTCTTCGTTTAAAAATTCCTGAGACGCCTTGTTGCCGTTGGCGTAATAGACAACATTGGACGCCTTGGCCATGACATCCGGACGCATGATGAAGTCCAAAAACTCGTGTGCTTCAGCCTTGTTGGGCGCATCCGCAGGGATAGCCATCTGATCGAACCACATCTGTGCGCCTTCTTTCGGAATGGCGTATTCAATAGTCACGCCATTGTCGACTTCCGCTGCACGGTCACGGGCCTGCAGCACATCGCCCGACCAGCCGATCGCCACGCAGATATCGCCATTGGCAAGCGCATTGATGTACTCCGACGAATGGAACTTCTGAATAGACGGGCGGACCGATTTCAGAAGTTCGCCTGCCTTCTCAATTTCCGACGGATCCTTGCTGTCCGGATCAAGGCCCAGATAGTTGAGTGCAGCCGGGATCATCTCCGCGGGAGCATCCAGCATGTGGACGCCGCATTCTTTTAGCTTTTCGATGTTTTCCGGCTTGAAGACAAGGTCCCAGCTGTCCACTGGCGCGTCCTCACCCAGGGCCGCCTTTACCTTGTCGACATTATAACCAATGCCAGTTGAGCCCCACATGTAGTTGATGGAGTAGGCATTGCCCGGGTCGTATTTCTCGACGCGGTCTTCAATATCTTTCCACATGTTGGAAAGGTTGGGCAATTTGTCCTTTTCAAGTTCGGAAAAGACACCTGCCTGGATCTGGCGCGCCAGGAAAGTCCCTGTCGGAACCACCACATCATATCCTGTTCCGCCTGCCAGCAATTTGGTTTCCAGCACCTCGTTGCTGTCAAAGACATCATAAACGACCTTGATACCGGTTTCCTTGGTGAAATCCTCAAGGACCGTCTCATCGATATAGTCCGACCAGTTGTAGACATTCACAGTCCGGTCCTGCGCCAGTGCAGCGCCGCTCATCAGGCTGAGAACAGCAACACCGGTCAACATGGTTCTTAACGTCATCTGAAAACTCCCCTCAGAGTTTGTGTTGGCCCGGTTGGGGCCTAGTCCCTGATTAAAAACGGACATTCGCGCTTTTTGCATCTTGTCTGTCCTGCAGATTGGCGATGGCACCGGATTTTGTCCAGCGCCGATTTTGTGCAGCGTCAGCTCACAAATAGGTCTGGCGCTCCAGCGACGAGATCTCCCGCCCGAATTCGTTCAATTCCTCTCTTTTAATCTCCGTCAGCACCTTGTGCATTTCCTTGCCGACAGCTTTTTTCATAAGCTTGGACGCTTCAAACGCATCGATGGCTTCATCCATCCACGGTGTCAGCCGTTTCTTCCGCTTTTCATAGGCATTGCCGGTGACAGGTGCCGGCGGATCCTTTTGCAAGGTCAGCCCTTCCATCATCCCGGCAAGAATGCCCGTCAGAACAAGATACGGATTGGCGTCGGCTCCGGCGATCCGGTGCTCCACACGCGCGGCTTCAGGACTGGAAGCTGGAACACGCAAGGCAACCGAGCGGTTGTCATAGCCCCAGCAGATCGACGCCGGCGCGTACGATCCCGGTTGCATGCGCCGGAAGCCGTTGAAGGTCGAGATAAACAGTAACAGTGCCTCAGGCATGGTTTTCAGCAGCCCGTTGATGGCATATCCAAGTCGCTCGCCTCCCGTTTCCGGGTCGGCGAACAGGTTGCCATTCTCATCCTCCATGGAGACGTGCACATGCATTCCGTTGCCTGGCCATTCCACAAACGGCTTGGCCATAAATGAAGCTTTGAGTTCGTGTTTTCTGGCAACACCGGCCACAAGGCGGCGCAGGAGTACAACATCATCGGCAGCAAGCAGGGGGTCGCGGCGATGGTGCAGGTTCAATTCAAACTGCCCGGGCGCTGCTTCAGAAACCGCGGCATCAGCCGGTATGCCTTGCGCTTCACAGGCCTTGCGCAAATCGTCGACAACCGGCAGCAGCGCTTCAAGGTCGGACAAGGCATACATGTTCTGGCGAGCTGGACCAAGGTGCGTTGAAAACAACGGTTTGGGCTGTTCGGTCCAATCGCCGTCACTCTCCTGGAAAAGATAGAACTCCAGTTCAAAGGCACAGGTTGCCGAGACGCCGTACTCGGATTTCAGGCGTGCGACCATGTTCTCCAGTACATGACGCGGGTCTGCGAGAAACGGCTCGCCGTCGCGGTCATACATCGACAGCAGAACCTGTGCTGTTTTGCGGTCCGCCCAGGGAACCAGCTTGAGGGTTTCGGGGATGGGCCAACAGACGCCATCCTTGTCGCCTGTTTCCAGATGCATGCCGGTTGCTTCAACTTCCCGGCCCCAGACATCAAGACCAAACAGTGAATAGGGGAAGGCAACGCCGCCTTCGAATACTTTCGGCAGGGCCGAGCCCGGCAGCCACTTGCCACGCAGGACCCCATTGGTATCGGGAAGGATGACTTCAAGCGTATCCAGATCCGGGTGAGCAGCCAGGAAGGCTTCAAATCCGGCCTTCCATCCATGCTCCGCAGGGTGTTCCAGGATCTGATGGGGAAGCTCGTTCATTGAGTGCTCTGTTACGCCCCTTGCCTTGTCACCGCGAGGTCACTCCACGTCATGACCATACCGACAGCTTTTGTTTGCGTCCTTTTCAAAAATGTGATCACTTTCGGAAAACCCTGTCAAGGCAGATCGAGCAGCGATTTCATTTGGCTGATTGGAGACCATCCTTGTCCGTCCGGCAAACTGCATGGCCATCAGGCATTGAGAAAAGGGACGGAAGTCCCGTTCCAAGCAAACGGGGCGCTACGCGTGAACAGGTCGATCACTCGGTGCGCAATGGTCTTTTGTCCGGCCGCTTCATTCCTGGGAAGGCGGTAACAATTCGCGGGCTCGCCACAGAGCTTGACGTCAGCCCGATGCCTGTGCGCGAAGTCCTGCAAAGGCTGGCGGCGGAAAATGCGCTGGAAGTCAAACCCAATGGCCGTGTGCAGGTGCCCGACATGACGCCAGATCGTTTCGACGAACTTCTAAAAGCGCGTTTGTTGCTTGAACCGGAACTTGCAGAGCTTGCATTGCCTCATCTCAGGACGCTGGACGTTAAGGCGTTGATCTCAATCGATGACGAGATTGACCGCCATCTGATCGGCGGCGATGCCGAAGCCTACATGAGGCTTAACCATGCCTTTCATTTCCGGATCTACAGAGCGTCGCTGTCAAAGGTGCTCTTGCCGTTGATCGACAGCCTTTGGCTGCAATTCGCGCCATTCATGCGTACGGTCTATGGGCGCGTCGGCACGGCGAACCTGGAAGATCGACACAAGGAGGCCATTCGTGCAATTGAACAGAAAAACGGGCCTGCCCTCCGGTCGGCAGTGACAGCCGACATCAGCGACGGCATGGGGTTGCTGGGCAAGGAAATTCTTACGGACGCATGAGCCTGTTGATCCTTCCGTCAGGCCATGTCATTTTGTGATCACAAATTAAACGTTCGCGCAGGCGATGACCTTTCCAAACGTGAATTCGGCGGTCGGCTCCGGGCCGATCAACCAGGTCACCCCGCCCAGTCTGCCGCGAAACCGCATTAGACCATTGGAGCTTCACGTGAGCGCAGACAACCCAGGCAGCCAATCCGCCAATCCCGTCGACAGTCTTCGGGGTGTCCCGGATGTCGACGCAGCGCGCGACTGGCTGCATGCCCGCAATATCCAGGATATCGAATGTGTGGTTCCCGATATTGCCGGTGTGGCACGTGGCAAGATGATGCCGACCGAGAAGTTCTTCTCCGGTTCGGTCATGACCATGCCTGCCTCAATCTTCGCGCAAACCATTTCCGGCGACTACCCGGAAGACGACGACAGGTTTCAACATAACCCGACCGATGGCGATCTCTATTTTCGTCCCGACTACAGCACACTGACCACGGTTCCTTGGGAGGCCGACCCGACCGCTCAACTGATCCACGATGCCTATACCCGAGACGGTGCGCCCGTTGAAACCGCGCCACGCAACGTCTTGAAACGCATCCTCAAGCTTTATCAGGACAAAGGCTGGAACCCTGTCATCGCGCCAGAGATCGAATTCTACCTGGTTCGCCCGAACACTGATCCGGACTACCCTCTTGAGCCGCCACGCGGGCGCTCCGGCCGTCCTGAGGTGGGGCGGCAGTCCTATTCCATTTCCGCCCTGAATGAATTCGACGATCTGATCGACGACATTTACGACCTGTCCGAAAAACAGGGCCTTGAGATCGACACTCTGATCCACGAAGAAGGCGCAGCGCAGATGGAGATCAACCTGCGCCACGGCCATCCGCTCGTGCTGGCCGACCAGGTGTTCCTTTTCAAACGCACGATCCGTGAAGCGGCGCTGCGGCATGACATGTACGCCACCTTCATGTCCAAGCCCATGTCGAACCAACCCGGATCGGCCATGCATATTCACCAATCCGTGCTCGACAGTCAGACGGGCCAGAACATCTTTGCCGGGGACAATGGTGAAGAGACACCGGCTTTCCTGTCTTTCATTGCAGGTCACCAGAAATATCTGCCCAAGGTCGCCTGTATAATGGCGCCCTTCGTCAATTCCTACCGGCGGTTCTCCAAGACCTCGACCTCTCCGGTCAACGTCTATTGGGGCTACGACAACCGCACAGTCGGGCTGCGGGTTCCCTATTCCAGCGCTGATGCAAGGCGGCTTGAAAACAGGATCCCCGGCTCCGATGCGAACCCTTATCTTTCCATAGCCGCCAGTCTTGCCTGTGGCTATCTCGGCATCATCAACGAGCTGAAGCCTGACGCCCCCAAATCGGACGATTGCTCCGAGCGAGCAAGGTCGCTGCCGCGCGGCTTGCCGGAGGCCGTGGCCAAGTTTGAAAAGTCCGAGGAGATGGTCGAAGTCTTTGGCGAGCAGTTCGTCGCGACATACAGGGCGATCAAATATGAGGAATTCGAAACCTTCATGTCAGTGATCAGTGCATGGGAGCGGGAATATCTCCTGCTCAATGTTTGACCTCCTCGATCCCGCCAATTTCATTCCATTGGAGTTCACGCCATGACGGCCCATTCCAACATCTATCCGACCAAGGTTCTGCAGGAGCTTGATGCTGCCCATCACTGGCATCCCTTTTCGGATATGAAGAGCCTCAACGAAGAAGGCAGCCGCATCATCACGCATGCCGATGGCGTGTGGCTGACGGATTCTGACGGCAAGAAGATCCTTGACGGAATGGCCGGTCTCTGGTGCGTACAAGTTGGCCATGGACGGCGAGAAATCGCCGATGCGGTCTTCAAGCAGATGAACGAACTTGCCTATTACAACACGTTTTTCAAGACCACCCACCCGCCGGCGATTGCCCTGTCTGAAAAACTGGCCAAGCTCGCGCCAGAGCATATCAACACGGTGTTTTATTGTTCCTCCGGGTCTGAAGCGAACGACACGGTCTTTCGCATGGTGCGAACCTATTGGGACATGAAGGGAAAGCCGGACAAGAAGGCGATCATCGGCCGCTGGAACGGCTATCATGGGTCAACACTCGCCGGCACCAGCCTCGGTGGCATGAAGGCGATGCACAAGCAGGGTGACCTGCCGGTTCAGGGTGTTCATCATATCGATCAGCCTTATTGGTTTGGCGAAGGCCACGACATGAGCCCGGACGATTTCGGCATTGCCGCCGCCCGCAAGCTTGAGCAGGCGATTGACGAAATCGGCGAAGACAAGGTGGCCGCCTTTATTGCCGAGCCGATCCAGGGGGCCGGTGGCGTCATCATTCCACCTGAGACCTATTGGCCTGAAATCCGCCGTATACTCGCCGAACGAGACATTCTCTTTGTGTCCGACGAAGTCATCTGCGGTTTCGGTCGTCTCGGTGATTGGTTCGGATCATCTTATTACGGCATGGAACCCGACTTGATGCCAATCGCCAAAGGCCTGACCTCGGGCTATCTGCCAATGGGTGGCGTCCTGGTGTCTGATCGCGTTGCGGAAGGGCTGATGAACGCGGGTGAAGACTTCAACCACGGTTATACCTATTCCGGGCATCCCGTTTGCGCAGCTGCTGCGCTCGCCAATCTTGAAATCGTTGAACGCGAAGGCCTCGTTGAAAGAGTTAGAGACGATATCGGCCCCTATCTGCAGGAACGCTGGCGAAAACTGGGTGAACACCCTCTTGTCGGTGAAGCCCGCATGACCGGGCTCATGGGAGCTCTGGAGCTTGTTCCAAACAAAGACGCCCCTCACAAACCGTTCAAGGATGTTGGAACCGTTGGCACCATTTGCCGCGATGCCTCGTTCCAGAACGGCATGGTCATGCGCGCTGTCCGTGACAGTATGATCATCTCGCCGCCACTCGTGCTTAGCCACGAAGAAGCCGACTTCCTGATCGAGACCGCCTCAAAAACCCTTGATGACACACATCAGATCCTGAAGCGTGACGGGTGGCTGGGATAGGAAAAACTTCTCATCGACATTTCGAGACGACCATTGCTCGTGCCGTGTTGATAGACAGGATGAAACAAGCCCTGCAACAAATCACCGTTCCGGAGATTTTCTTGACCCATCCTGTCGGATAAGCTGAGGCACAAACGTCCCTTGATCGAACCTAGGGAACCGGAGGAACTCAGCAATGCTCTTTTCCGTTTTGATTTACGGCAGTGAAGATTTCTACGACGCGCTTTCACCGGAAGAGCATCAGGAAATCCTGAAGAAGCATGGGGCGTTTCACGAACGCACCAAGTCCGACCGGACCTTTGCTGCGGCGACCAAGCTGATGTCGACTGGAACGGCTGTCACGGTCAATAGGGACAGCAGCGACTTTGTCGTTACCGACGGGCCATTTGCAGAAACCAAAGAGCAGTTCATGGGTTTCTACCTGATTGACACGGCCAACCTGGAAGACGCAATCGAGGCCGTGAAAGAACTGCCTTTTGACAACGGCCGCGTCGAGATCCGACCTGTAGCCTATTTCGAAGGGGCAGACTTCCAGAATGCCGAGCGCCTGGTTATCGACGCATCTTAAAGCGGCCCGTCCGCGCGTTCTGGCTGCGCTCAACCGGGCATTTGGCGACATTGATCTTGCCGAGGATGCTTTTCAGGAAGCTTCCCTCAAGGCGGTTCGCATTTGGCAATCACACGACCTGCCAAAGGATCCTGTTGCCTGGCTGATCGTCACCGGTCGGAATTCCGCCATAGACGCACTGCGCAAACGGCGAAGGGAAACCCTATCAGCGCCGGAAGATCTGGAACCGGCACTTGAAGAAAACAATCCGGAAGAAGACCTGACGGAAGCGCTTGATCGTTCTGTCTACCGCGACGATATCCTGCGGCTCCTCTTTACGTGTTGTCATCCAGTGCTGCGCCGCGACCAGCAGATTGCCCTTGCGCTCAAGGTTGTCGCAGGTCTGACGGTGGAAGAAATCGCCCGTGCTTTTCTGGTGCAGCCAAAGACAATGGAACAAAGGATCACGCGTGCGAAGAAACGGCTTCAGGCCGCCAGACTTTCCTATGAAGAACCTGATGCCGCCGAACGGGCCGACCGCCTGAGTACCGTCGCCAATGCGATTTACCTTGTTTTTAACGAAGGTTATTCCGCCTCTCAGGGAACTGCCCTGATTAAGGAACCATTGTGTGAAGAGGCCATCCGCCTTGCCCGGCTACTTGTGCGCCTCTTTCCCGAAATACCGGAATTGCGCGGTCTTCTCGCCCTCTGCCTCATCCAGCATTCCAGACGAATTGCAAGGCTGACGGCCGACGGCCAGGCGGTGACGCTGGAACTGCAGGACCGATCCCTGTGGGACAGGAAACTGGTTGCTGAAGGAACCGTTCTTCTCGAAGCAGCCTTGCGTCGTGCGAAGCCTGGTCACCTTCAGATCGAAGCAGCCATTGCGGCCACGCACGCACGTGCAGTTTCCTATGACCAGACAGACTGGCAAGAAATCGAACGGCTCTATCGAGCCCTGCAGCACATTCGCCCCTCACCCGTGGTCGCGCTCAATCATACTGTTGTGCTTGCCAAACTTCACGGACCGGAATTCGCACTTGAAAGACTGGACGGTCTACAGTCATCGCTTGAGAGATATGCCGGCTATTTTGCAGTCAAAGGCTCGCTGTTGACGGACCTCGCCCGCACACAGGACGCTTATGATGCCTTGAAGCGCGCCTTTGATCTGGCAGGCACGGATGCTGAACGGCTGCACATAGAACAGAAACTGCGGAAACTCTCCAAAGGCGCCTGACGCCTGCTTTTTTCAAAAAAATACGACACCCTGTCGGAATCGCCGAACTTCATTCGTTCTTAGAACACCTGGCCATTTCAGGTGGACTTCAAACGACGAGGACAAGAGATATGAGCAATCCGATGCAAACACATGGTGCCTTCAGCTGGATGGAGCTGCACAGCGGCGACGGATCAAAAGCCAAAGCGTTTTACACAGACCTTCTGGGCTGGGGCACGGAAGAGATGGAAATGCCCGGCATGACCTACACGGTGATTGCCAATGGCGACGAAAAGATTGGTGGTTTTCCACCCGAACAGTCAGACAACTCCCGCTGGCTGCCATACGTCACGGTCGATGATGTTGATGCACGCATTGAAAAGGCCAAGTCACTCGGAGCAACAATCGCAAGCGAGCCGATGAGCGTGCCAGGTGTCGGCCGAATGGCAACACTTGTTGATCCGGTTGGCGGCGTAATCGCCCTGATCACCTATGAAGCGCCTTCGGCGGAATAAGCGTCCCGGTGGGTCGATCAGACCGGTCGGCCACCCTACTCCCGAAGGAGTTTTGACATGAACATTGTTTCTACATTTCCAGTGACACTCTTGTTCATAGCCCTATTGGCGCTGGTACAGATCCCCATGACGGTTGCCGTCGGTCTTCGGCGTCTGAAAACGGAAACGCATTTTCTGGATGGCGGCGATGAACTGCTGCTCAAGCGTATGCGCGCGCACGGGAATTTCACCGAAACGGTTCCGATCGTGTTGCTTGCAATGGCTGCCGCAGAATATTGCGGAGCTCCAACCTCACTTCTCTGGGCTGGCGGCTGTTCCCTTCTTTTGGGCAGGCTCGTTCACTACGGCACACTGGTGAATTCCGGGTTTGGCAACGGCAGAGCCGTCGGCATGTTGCTGACGCTTGCACCGATGCTCATTTTCCCAGGCTTTGTCCTGTGGGCGCTCGCTGGCGTCAGCGCTTGAGCCTGTCCAGAGCTGCAGGCGGAATGCACGTTGCCGAACCTGCATTTTGAGTTTCAAGCTTTGATCAGAACAAACGCCGCGAAGGATATCCCTCGCGGCGCTTAAAGGTCATATGCGAACTCTACGCACCATGCGGCCTATTCCATTCCAAAACATGCTTGAGATTTCAGCAAACCTAATTCAGTACGCTTATTGTGCTGCCCCGGAATAGATCGGCTTCAGACTGTTCACGAGTTCTGCCTGGATGGGAGCGACGGCATCATTGAGTGCGGAAACGCCCATGTCATGGCCAACCTGTGTGCGGATGGGACGAGGGCCGTCCATGTCCACAAGTTCAACTATCTTCATTGCCACATTGTTGGCATCCGTGCTCGCATCTCGTTGATCAAACATGCCTTGGAACATGCCGAGCAAACGGTCTCGCCCATTTGAGAGATCGCCATATTCTCCCACCGTGCTTGTATCTCCCGGTGCCGGTGCCGTTGTTACGAGGTCGGTGCCGTGACCGCTCGGTTCCACGAGAACCGATTCAATGCCGAATGGCTCAAGCTCGTAGTGCAAAGCCTCACAATAGGCTTCCATCGCCCATTTGCTGGAACAGTAGAGACCGAAATACGGCATGCCAAACCGGCCAGCTACCGAACTGAGGCTGACAACAAGACCGGTTCTACGTTTCCGCATTTGCGGAAGCACTGCTTTTGTTGTCCGCATGACGCCATAGACGTTCACGTCGAACAGATCCTCTGCCTGCTTCATGGTGAAACCCTCGGTCAGGCCGACCGGCATCACGCCGGCATTGTTCACCAGGACATCAATCGCGCGATCCTTTTCAATGCCCTCGATAGCTCTGTCGACACTTGTCGCATCGGTTACATCAAGGTCGATGGGGACAATCGTTCCGGAAGCGCCTGGGGCATATGCCGCAAGTTCAGCGGCGGCTCCCTCGTTTCGTGTTGTCAGTCCCCGCATGCCTGCATAGACCACGTGCCCACGGTCCGCCAAACGTTTGGCGGTCAAAAGACCAATCCCTCGGCTGGCGCCGGTAATCAAAACGGTTTTCGGAGCTGCCATTTCAAATTCCTTCATTCTTGAAGATTGTGCGCATGAAAAGCGCCAGGGGTTCGTCGTCGCGGCACGCCTTCATTCTGGTCAGCGCGCCACTCCACGAATTCATGAGCCAGTCCGCAGCCTCATGGGCAGAGAGATGGCCAAGGCCGATGTCGGATGTGTCCATTTCTTTCAGGCAAGCCGTCAACTCGCGAACCATTGCCTGCCAATGCGTGTCCAGCTCAGCCTGAAACTCCGGTTTTTCATCTGCAAGCTCCGTCGACAGGTTGCACATCAGACAACCCTGCGCGAAGGCACGATCCTTCATGCCTTGGCGGGCTCCTTCAAAAAAGGATTTCAGGCGCTTGAGAGGTGGTACCGAAACGTCAGAAAGAATGCTCTGCGCGGTTGCCACTTCCTGTGCGTTGTAGTGACGGGCAACCGCGATGCCGAAAGCTTCCTTGGTGTCGAAGTAATGGTAAAAAGACCCTTTTGGAACGCCACAAGCTTTCAAGACATCGTTGATACCAACGCTGGCGAAACTGTTTTCCCGGATCAAATCCAGACCGGTGTCCAACAATTTGCTTCTGGCGGTTTCATATGCGGCTTCGTTTCGAGTTCGTGCCATTTGTTCAGACTTTCCAAAAAAGCAGATGCGCCAGGGAGGTGGTTGGGCGAGAGGCTGTTATCGGTAGCTCAATAAATAATAGACCGGTCTATTTATTGTCAATCGACAGGACTCTCACACTCGCGTTATCAGTTGGATGAAGAGAGCGACTTCTTCAAATTCAAATTAGAAACAAAGGCTTGGGCTACCTGTCAGTACAAACATCTTGACGCGCTGTATTGCTCTCGCTGCAAAAAAACGGAAAAGAAAACCCGGTTACAGCTTCCTGTAACCGGGTCAAACTTTATAGATCTGAAGGTGCGCGAGAACGCAGTGCGCACCTGTTACAGACATTAATCCCCGGTTTTGGCACAAACCGGGAGACTGAATCTTGTTACTCGGCGGCAACCGCAACGTCGCGGAAGGACCGGCGCGCCCAAGGGCGAGTACCGACTGGAATTTCTTCAACGGTTCCGACAGGCTGCAAGTATTTTGTGACTTCAGGCCATTCACCGGCCTTCAAGGCCTTCAAGACTTCTGGTTTTGAGATCTCGAACGAGGACACGCCGCACCGACGGGCCAGGGGAACCTGGTCGAGAATGTATTTGCCAACAGCCCGTATGTCGCCCTGATAGCCCAGTTGCTCCCGCAAAACGCGTGCGGCAGAGAACCCGCGGCCGTCAGCAAAACTCGGGAAATCAACTGCGACGAATGCCAGTCGGTCGAGATGCGGCTGCAAGGGCTCAACGTCATCGCCAGCTTCAACCAGCACGGCAGTCTTCGCTGAGCGGGTCAGAAACCTGTCTGCCTCTTCGACGAAGAGCGAAAGCGGAACAATCGCATCACCTTCAATCGTTTCACCTGTTTCCGCATCCGCGCGGTTCCAGGTTTCTTCGACAAACTCACCGTCCTTGTAGATCGTAGCCATTTCTTGCGTCCTCAAATTCGTATCCCGGCAACTGTTAGATGCCACTACCGTCAATTTCTTTGCCATGCGTTGGCCAATGAATGCCGCATTCCGTCTTGTCCTGGCCGCGCCAACGCCCGGCGCGCGGGTCCTCGCCCGGTGCAACCTTGCTTGTGCAAGGAAGACACCCAATCGACGGATAACCTTGAGCGACCAGTGGATGCGGTGGAAGATCATGAGATTGTGCGTAGTCCAGAACCTCGGTGGCAGTCCAATCAGCAAGCGGATTGATTTTCACGCGGCCATCATCGATTTCGAACGTGTCGAGATTGGAGCGTGTGGAGCTCTGGTGACGTTTGCGACCTGAGATCCAGGACCCAAATCCACTCAGTGCCCGTTCCAGCGGAACGACTTTGCGCATGTGGCAGCAAGCGTCAGTATCAGTCATCCAGAGCATTCCGGCCGGGTCGCTTTTGGCAAGCTCTTCCTGCAACGGTTTATGCGTCCGCACATCCGTCAGGCCCAGTGTCTCGATCAGCTCCTCGCGGTAGAGCAGCGTGGCCGGGAACAGCTTGACCGTATCGACAAACAGAACCGGTGTTGATGGATCGATCTGTGCGACCATGTGCAGAAGCACCGCTGAATCCGCACCAAAGCTTGAAACCATGGCAATATCACCGGCAAACTGATGCCGGATGGAAGACATCAGAATTTCCTGCGCCGTCGCATCCTCGAACTGGGCATTCAGAGTGGCAACTTCCGCCTGAAGGCCCAGCTCCGGATCAACACCGAGGCTGAATGTCTCATGCAGCCCCATAAAGAGCCTCCTTGAAGGGTGCCTCCCCGACCCGGCGATAGGCCTCCAGGAAGGTTTCTTCTTTGCCGGATCTGAGATCGACATAGGTGTCGACCAGTTTTTCAATCGCATCGACCACTTCATCAGACGAGAAACCGCGTCCGACGATTTCGCCAATGGATGCATTCTCGTTCGCGGAACCGCCAAGCGTGACCTGGTAGAATTCCTCGCCTTTCTTTTCCAGACCAAGAATGCCGATGTGGCCAACGTGGTGGTGGCCACAGGCATTGATGCAGCCGGAAATCTTGATCTTC
This sequence comes from Labrenzia sp. THAF82, assembly GCF_009363435.1. GTDB lineage: Bacteria > Pseudomonadota > Alphaproteobacteria > Rhizobiales > Stappiaceae > Roseibium > Roseibium porphyridii. The sequence continues at coordinate 5,402,076 of NZ_CP045354.1, forward strand.
AACTCTCCGATTTCCGCCTGACGTCCAGCGGCACCAAAACGCTCGGAAATACGTTGTGCAACCGGAATGGAGCGGGCAGTTGCCAACGCACAGTAGTCCATGCCCGGGCACGCGATGATGTCGGTAACGAGGCCTGCATTGCCTTCAGCAATTTCGGCTGCCACGAGCTGATCGAACAGAGCCGGAAGATCTTCCAGTTTGACGTGCGGAAGAATGACATTCTGCTCGTGAGAAATGCGAATTTCATCCTGACCGTATTTCTCTGCAAGGTCTGCAATCACGTCCATCTGCGCATCCGACGCATCGCCTGGGATGCCACCGATCGGTTTCATGGACAGTGTCACCGACGTATAACCCGGCACCCGGTGCGGGTTGAGGTTGTGCACCACGAATTGCGCAAAAGCTGCATCAGAAGCCTTGCGAGCTTCCACGGCTTGAGATGTCGAAGCACCGACTTCAAGCGGTGGCGGTGTGAAGTAAGCTTCGATCCGGCGAACTTCCTCATCAGGCAATCGCAGCACACCGAAACGGATCTTTTCAAATTCCGCTTCGATATCAGCCTTCAGCTCATCCAATCCGGTTTCATGAACCAGGATCTTGATGCGCGCCTTGTATTTGTTGTCCCGGCGGCCGTAGCGGTTATAGACGCGCAGGATCGCTTCGGAATAGGCCAGAAGATCCTCTTCCGGCAGGAAATCACGCACCTTGCGGCCAATCATGGGCGTGCGGCCAAGACCACCGCCAACAAAGACAACAAAGCCGATCTCACCCTCGGCGTTCCGTGCCAGTTGCAAACCGATGTCATGGACCTGAACAGCGGCGCGATCATTGGGCGCACCCGTGATCGCGATCTTGAACTTGCGCGGCAGGAAGGAGAATTCCGGATGCAGCGAGGACCACTGACGCAAGATTTCTGCGTAGGGGCGCGGATCAGCAATTTCATCAGCCGCAGCACCCGCGAAATGATCTGCAGTCACGTTGCGAATGCAGTTGCCCGACGTCTGGATCGCGTGCATCTCCACTTCGGCCAACTCTTCCAAGATTTTTGGCGTGTCTTCCAGTTTCGGCCAGTTGAACTGAATGTTCTGACGGGTGGTGAAGTGGCCGTAACCCTTGTCGTAGGTCCGAGCGATGTGGGCAAGCTTGCGCATCTGCCGGCCATTGAGGGTTCCGTAAGGGATCGCAACCCGCAGCATGTAGGCGTGCAGCTGGAGATAAAGGCCATTCATCAAACGCAGCGGCTTGAACTCGTCTTCACTGAGTTCTCCCGACAGCCGGCGCCGCACCTGGTCTTTGAACTGCTCCGTGCGCTGGTTAACGAAGCTGGCATCGAATTCATCGTAACGGTACATCTTCTTACTCCTGGCTGGGCGCTGCCGTTTCAGGCGCTGCCCGTTTAAGGTCCTGTCAGGCGGATACGGCTTGCGCCCGTTTGCCGAAATCTGGATGCGTGGTCGGGCCGGCTGCACGGATTTTTTCGCGCAAGCGGACCGGGACAATCACACCCTCTTCAACCGTCACGGCCATGTCATAGACGCCGACGACTTCCTGGTTTTTCTCACCTTCAGCCCCTTGGGAGAGCCCATCGGCAACTTCGTCCTTACCTTCAAAGACCTTGGCCAGGGTGATCCGTTCAACCCAGCTTCGGTTGTCTCCAAGCCAGACGACATCACCATTCAAAAGACGGTTGGCAGTTATGACTTTCATTGCGTCCACTCTCTTCAACAATCAGGCTGCAGCGAACCGGGCTGCATCTTGCAGCGCCAGAGGTTCGGCGTTTTCCAAAGCGGCGTGCCCAACGGCTTCGCCGATGACAATCAGGACCGGTCCGTCGATCTCCGTACGGTTCGAAAGAACAGCGAGTTCTGACAGGTTTCCGGAGAACTGGCGCTCATCCGGATGGGCTGCGTTCTCGATGACCGCGACCGGGGTCCGGGCATTCATTCCAGCAGAAATCAGTTTGGCCGCGACGGCGGCTGACACGGTCCGACCCATGTAAACGGCAACGGTTGCGCCCTTCAGTGCCAATCCGGCCCAGTCCGGAAGCGTTTCGGATTTCGCGTTGTGGCCTGTCGCAAAAACCAGATTGGAAGCCACACCGCGTAGTGTCAGCGGGATCTGTGCAGATGCAGCAGCCGCAAAGGCCGCAGTCACACCTGGCACAACCTCAAATCCGATCTCGTTTTCGCGAAGCGCATCCATTTCCTCGGCAGCGCGTCCGAATATCATCGGGTCACCGGCCTTCAACCGAACGACCTTTTGGCCACTGCGACCAAGCTCAACCAGCAAATCGCAGATCTCGCTCTGGCGCACCGAATGGGCACCTTTGCGCTTGCCGACAGAAATTCGCTCCGCGTCCCGCCGCCCCATGGCAATGACACCTGCGGGAACGAGCGCATCATGAACGATGATGTCCGCTTCCTGCAGCAAGCGCTGCGCGCGCAAAGTCAGGAGATCTTCAGCACCGGGGCCCGCACCTACCAGCCAAACAAACCCTGGTTCGTCGGCCATGCTGTTCAAAAGGCGTTGCGCCTCGGACCTGGCAACATCGGCCTTGCCGGCATAAAGATTTGCGGCCACTGACCCGGAAAAGAACCGCGCCCAGAAATTGCGGCGCAACGCGCCGTCACGGATAACCTTCGTCGCCGCGTCCCGAAAACTCTCGGCAAGCCGGGCCAAGTCACCTGTCGCACGTGGCAACATGGCCTCGATACGGGCGCGAATATGACGAGAGAGTACCGGACCAACGCCGGTGGAGGTGATCGCAACTGCGATTGGGGCACGATTGACGAGTGCACCGGTATAAAAGTCGCAAAGTTCTGGTTTGTCGACCGCATTGACCGGAACACCCATGATGCGCGCCGCATCAACCACCGCTTTGTCCCGGGCCCAATCCTCTCGCGCCGAAAACACAAGCGCAGCGCCATTCAAGTGCGCGGGGCGGAAATCTTCGCTGACGTGTTCTGCGTCGAAACGCTCAATAGCTTCTGCAAGATCGGCTTCAACGGAGGCGGAGATGACGACAATGCTTGCATTGGTCTCACCCAACAAACGAACTTTCGCGGCAGCCTCCGCTCCATGCCCAACCACAAGCACACGCTGTCCAGCGACCTTCATGAAGGTCGGGAACACGTCGAGCCGGTCTTCCGGCCTTTTGCGTGATTTTGATGTAGTGGTCAGGCGCGTGGCCATCTTCAGGGTCTCCAATCCCAGTTTGATGGCTTAAATGTAATGGGTGCCGACCAGACACGCCGGGCACCGGTTTTCAAAGCTTTCCCATCAAGCGGAATAGTTTTTTGCCAAACCCCTGTTTCGCCGACTTCAATTCCTGAACAAGGGAAGCTGCCCTCAGAGTCTCGTATCGTTTCAGTCTCTTTGAAGCCCCTTAAAGCTTAGCATTCCAGCAATAATGGATGACGTGAAACACGCGAACGGCTATGGAAAGTGTCGGGCGCGTTCAATCCGACAAAGCAGACTCAAATGCCTCATTTCAAAATGAAACTTTTCCTTGCCGCAACGCTATTTGGAGCATCTTTCGCGAGCCCTGTCTCCGCTCAACAGCAGCGTCAGGACGGCCTTTGGCAAACTCGCTGCGCAGGTCCCTCGCGTAACCTGGAAGCATTGGTGTGCGAAGCTACACAAAGCATCAGAGTGAAGGAAAGCGGTCAGCTTCTCTTCAAGGTAGACATTGTTTTTCCCGCTCAAAAGGAAGCGCCCATACTGCAAATGCAAGCCCCGCTTGGTTTCTATCTGCCGGGCAAAGTCAAACTGGCTGTAGACGGGACTGCACTTGGCGAACTTGATGTCGGGACATGCGATCAACGCGGGTGTTTTTTGAATATTGAAGCAACGCCGGAGATGATTGACGCCATGAAAGCGGGCGCCAACCTGGAAATCGATTTTGCCCCGAGCGCCGAAAGGCGGCAAAAAATCAATGTTCCACTGACCGGCTTTACCCGGGCGATGGAGGCCATCCAGTAGCTCCTTGCGAAAAATTCCTAGCCGGAACGCAGGGCCCACGCTTTCTTGATGCCGCTACGGAATTCGCTTAGCCTTTCCAGAACACTGGCTGCTCCGCTCCTGACGAAGCAGTGATTTGTTGGGGGGATTGATGCGACTGTTTCGACTGCTGGCGATGGCCAGCGCAATCATATTCGCAGGCACGGGCATTGCCGCGGCGGCCATCGTGGAAAACTTCCGTCTTGGCGGCTGGAACGGGAGCGCGTTTACCGAAGACGACAGCGGAAGGTTTTCCACCTGCGTTGCATCGGCAACCTACAAAAGCGGCATCACGCTCTATGTGCAGGTTGATACGAGCTACAGTTGGGCAATCGGCTTTTCCGCACCCCATTGGGACATGGAAGTCGGTTCGGACATTCCCCTTCAGTACCGTATCGACAGAGGCGGATGGCAAAGCGGAGTTGCGAAGGCGACATCCAAAGATCTGGCACGCATGCAGATGCCCCAAGGCGGCTACATCATCACCCGCTTTCGCCGTGGCAGGACACTCTATGTCTATGATGGTGCCTACAACTATGAATTCCGCCTGACGGGAACATCCAGACTGATGGCCCGACTTGCAAAATGCGTCGAACAAAACATCGCCCGGTATGGAGCTGCACCGGGTATGGGCGATACTGCAGCAGCAAGTCCCTCTGGTGGTCTGGGGCAAAAGCCTGAATCTCAAGGGACAGCGCCAACAAACGCGGCCTCGGACCCACAGCTCGCGGTGGAAGCGACCCAGGCACTCTTTAACCTCATGGGAAGCGCAGGACTCTCTGGACTAAAGCTCATTCCCGATGGCCAGCGTGAAGAGGACCTCAATGGACTGCATGCTGTTGCCGCCAATGATGCGCGTACTGTCGTTGCGCATATTTTCTCACCTGGCAGCTATCAATCGGAAGAGGAACTGATGTCTCTGGTGGTCGCAGACAGTCAGAAGTCCTGCACAGATGGAAGTTTTTCGTCCGGTACCGAGCGACTAACCGAAGGTGGCAAAGATCTCTACACAAGTTATGCCAATTGCGAGGCCGGCGATTTTCAGCTGATAGAGCGGGTGGCAATCGTCAAGAGGAATTCCGGCGGGATCTTTGTCTATGGTGTCGCCGATACTTATGTCGGCGAAGGTGGCGGCGCGCCGGTTTCGCCTCCGGAGTTGACCGACCCGGATTTCCACGCGGCTGCGGCCACAGCTGCCAACTAGACCCCTTAAGGGAGGCCTTGTCTCATTGAGCCAGAAGAATGACGGCACAAGCTAACCCGAGCGCAATTATCAATGGGTTGAAGAAGCGCCGATTGTAGGTGCGAAACGGTTCGATCTGAGGCATGGCCGAAACGCTCAGATAGCCAAGGCATCCACGCAGCAGGAAAACGGCGGCCTGAACAAACAGCAGCCAGAAAACCAGCTTTTGGGGAAGCGGGTCCGGCAGAACATTGGCATAAAAAAGCGGGAGAATAGCCGACGTCAAAATGGCACCTGCCGCTACCATCGTAACACCGCATTTGGTGAGAGGACTGATTTTTGGATTGAGACCGGGGCCACCAACAGCCTGCGCCAGCATTTTTTCCGATTTGAAAGGCCAAGGACTGCCCAAGGCCCAGAGAAAGTGCAACCCGGCAACCGGTAAAAGAATACCTGCCACGATCAGCGCGAGACCGGTCGTCATCCATTTCTCCTGCTGACAGACGTTTCAAGAATGCGAAGTCTGCGTGGGTGCCGTTGCCGGTACATGTATCGCGCCCACGCTGCAAATAGCGGTGTCAAAAGTCCGCCATCGATTTCGATGCGTTCGGTCAGTCGGCTTCCTGTCGGCGTTGTTGCAACAGACAGACTGTGCCGCCAGGTTTTCACACCTGCTCCTTTCTCCTCTGACGTAAAAGCCATGTTGGCATCATCAAATTCTACGACTTTCATTTCATACGGCTGGTAAGGAAGTCTGCCGAACAGCGAAACTTCCACGCGCATTTCCTGGCCCTGGTGGATTTCACCGTGCGGCAGGTTACGAAAGGCCAACAGGCCCTCCGTAACTGTCTTCAAATGGTCGAGGTCTGTCGCAACCCGCCACACGTCGCGTGCAGGAAAGGGATAGTCATGGACAAGTTGCACGTGTGTGGTCATTGGCCTCAGAGCTCTAGTTTTCGCAAGGTGGATGTTCCGTCTTCGGTGCCGTGCCGACGCCAGAATGCCGTTGAAGCTTGCACAGATACCCATTCCTGCCAGATTGAAATGACGCCGGTTTCGTCCATGAAACCATCCGCACGCATGCAGCCTTCGGTTTTTCGCAAGCGGCTGAGCAAATCTGCGGTCCTGGCAGACGAAACGATGCTGTCTCGTCGATAAACCGGCTCACCCATGGATACGGGAGCGCTCGTAGGCCCCCAGGCCTTTGCCTGACTTGCTGCGGCAAGGAGCGGCAAAGCGATCAGCAACGTGCGACGGCTTACATCGGTTCCGTGGATCATCACATCACCAGCTTCTTGTAGTAGGTTACCGAGGGCGGCCCCTCCATGAAGCCGAGCAATGCGGCCATGACGCCCTTCTCTTCTATAAAGGCCAGATACGCCTGGTGATGTTCCCGGCTCATCCATTCTTCATGAATGAGAAATGCGCGTGTGGCTGTGTCATAAAATAGTGTGACACTCAGTGCACCATCGAAGCCGCGCACATTTGCGAGATTGGCTTTCAAGAACTCCGAAAGTGCCTCGAATGCTCCGTCCTTTACGGTCATCTCGAGAGTTACCCATGTGGTCATTCGTGGTCTCCTTCACTGTGATGCGCACAGTATTTCCGTCCACACAGGTGCCGGATAGAAAACTCGCGGCGAAAATAGGGATTATGCGGCGCTTTCTTCCTTGCTCCCCGGCAAGGTCAGGCCAGGCTCTGGCGCAGTTGCTTGGGCGTCTGCTGAAAACAGCTCTTGTAGGCCTTGATGAAATGAGACGTATCGGCGTAGCCCGCTGCATGAGCGATTTCGGAAATTGAAACGCGGCTGTTGATCACCATTTCGTGGGCATGCTCCAGCTTCGCTCTTCGTAGCCAGACGCTTGGAGCTTCGCCGAACTCCCGTTTGAAATCACGTTGAAAGGAAGAAACCGAACGCCCAGAAAGGGTTGCGTAGTCTGCGATGGAAAGGTCCGCCAAGGCATAAACGCGCATCAGCTGCTTGATGTTCCGCCGGGAGCGCCCCGCATTCTCATTGGCGAGAAAGCTTTGTAATTGCCTCTTTCGATCATGCATGTGCAAAAGAAACAGAACTTCCAGGAGCTTCGCTTTTACCAATGCAGGCGGTGACTGGACCGTGCCATAGACCTTCGGAAGCGCATCGATGTAAGCCCGCAGGCTTGCAGACCCTTCAAACAATGCTGTCCGGCTTTTGGAAGCGGGAACGCTTGCCAGGGACGTCGCCTTCAGGAATTCGTCAATGACGGCGTCGCTGAAGAAGAACAACCATGCCTCCAATGGCCCTTTTTCCGCTCGGAAATCCGAGACCATGTGATGGTGCCTGGGAAGCAGCAATGTGTCGCCGGATGCAACGACCGTCTTCGCGCCATCGGCATCAAAAAAGGTTTCCTGCCCTCGCAGGACATAGGCAAGGCACGGTGCATTCGTGAAAAACTCCGTTCCGAAGGCGTCCTTATCCAGCAACTTGTGAAAAATTCCCGCCTGCCCTGCAGTCATGACAGCCTTCGCCCCGGCAAACACGCGAAGGCCTTCCGGTATAAGGAGGATACCGTTTTCGCTCTCGTCAACGAGCCGTTGTTGTTTGCCGGTCATGGGATCTGTCTCAGCTTCAGTGGATCGGTCCGCGTCACGAACACTTGCGGGCAAAACATAACCAACGGTATGTTTTGCCCGCAAGTGTCGCCCAGGCGTCAAATCCGCACACCTGTTCCGGGTCTTCTAATCGCCAAGACCCGTGAAATTACCGGCCAGAAGACGCTTAGGTTAAGTTTTTTAAATGAAAATCGAGCAGTGCAAGCGCGCTGACTGCCAGCCATAGGCAAACACTCAGCGGCTTTTGCGACTGCTCTGGTCAGAACCCCAGACTTTATCAGTTCTGGGTCGCCAGTTTCCTGATCAGGTTCGCATGCGCTTCAACGGGTGAAGCCTGTTCAAAGACGGTCATTTCGACATCGGGCTCGATGCCGCGGCCTTCCCAGAAACGCCCGTCGTTGTCCACGTGGACTTCATTGGCCAAGGACAGATACCAGCCGTTCGGCAAGGTCCGCCCGAGAACGTCGGATGCCGCCCCTCGCGTGGCCTTCCCGATATGCCTGACATTTGGAAGGGCCCGCAGCGACAGCACCAACACCTCGGCAGCACTGACCGTAATGTCACTCGTCAGAACATGGACCGGACCTTCGAACCGGGTTCCGTTACTCGGCGTCAGGGTCACCACCGTGCGGGGCGACTTTTCAGCATCGGCAGCATATTTCGTAAAGGCTTGAACCGGTTCAGATGCAAAGCGTTCTGCTATTGCGCGGGCAACGAACTCATATCCTCCAAAATGATTGTAGCCACCGAAATTCGCGCTGAGATCAATGATGACGAACCGCACGCCGGAGGTCTGAAAGAACTGCATTATTTCTTCCATGATGGCGTTTGTCGCTGCCATTTCCTCATCCGGTGACGCACCGCGCCGATCAAAATATCCGACGGTCGCGAGCGCCAAATAGCCTGTGTCGCCATTCAAGACGCCATATTGTATCCGTTGATTTCCAACGACCCGGCCTTGGCCGCTCAAGATGGTATTAGGGATGCTTTCGTACCAGAGCGGTCCAAAAAATGCTTCGACTGCCTGTTTTTCAGGAACACCTTTGTCCTTTGCTTCCTGAAACAACCGACTGAGCGTATCGCCGAGATAAGGTTCAAAACGGACATTTTCCTCATCGATCCGGGCAGTGAGGTCCAGATGCCCATCCTGCAGAGGCGCCATCATTTGCTTGAACACCTCAAACAGCTCTTCATCCGACATCTCAGATCTGATTTTTTCCCGAGCGGTTGCGACAATTGATTGCCAGTCAACGCCATGAATGTCGTGGAAGGGATAGTTGTGTTCAAGAAACGCGGCAAAGGCTGCGAAATTGGCTTCGGGCGTGTCCTCGGACTGGGTTTGACAGGCATCAGGTAGCGCATCGAGCCTTTCTGCACGGATCTGATGTTGCGCAAACGGCAGCGTTACAGTGACGGTGCGTCCGTCCTTGGTGAGCACAAGATTGCTGTTGTCGATCAAAGCCGAAAGCGCTTCAGCATCTCCGCTCTCCTCGATGCAGATGTCACCGGCCGATTGATAGAATTTGATATTGCCGTCCTGTACTTTTGCGACCGTGCCATATCCATCGGTCTGCCAGAAACCGTTGAGTTCGGCTGGAAGGTCCGCGATTGCGGGGACTGCATAGACTGCTGTTGCTAGAAAAATGGGTAGTCGTTTCATAAAGCTTTCTCCGGTTGAGATTTCGCCGGATAGGCCCTGCTGCCGGGATATGTCGTCCGATTCAGCTCAGACGGACAGATTTGTCGACAACTTGTCGACCGCACCTTGTGCCTTTCGATAAGCTGTCGGTGTTTGCCCTGTCACTTTTTTGAACGCGGTGTAAAAGGACGAGCGGGAGTTGAAACCGGCATCAAGCGCGACCGTCAGGATCGTCTCGTCGCTTTCCCTCAGATTGATCTTTGCTGCCTCGATGCGGTGGCTGTTCACAAAGTCGAAAAAATTCTGACCGATCACCTCGTTCAGAACCTGGGAAATGTAGTTCTCGCTCACGCCTGTGTGCCGGGCGAGTATCCAGAGCGACAGGTTTGGATTGAGATAGAGCTTGTTGGTTGTCATTGCCTTGCGCAGCTTGGCAGCAATGCGATCCGTTGCTTCTTCTGTCAACGCTGAGTTTGCGTAGCGCTGCTCGGGTACCCGCGTTAGGTTTTCTTGAGGTCTCAGTCCCGGTCGTTGCCTCAAGCCCCAAACAGCCATGATCGTCTGAAGCGTCAGGTTCAGCAGAAAATAGACAAGGCTTGGAAGTCCGTCATAGTCCGGGACCATGTAGCTCAGGAGTGACGAGATCAGGCTGAGGACCCAGTAGAATCCGCTGACGCCAATCACAAAGGCAATCCAGCGGAGCTCTTTTCGTTCAGTGCTTGCAAAAAGGTCTTTCAGGCGAACTCGATAAGACACAAGCCGGCTATAAACCAGCAATATGTAAACGCCCCATTGGAGCTTGATTGCAACGGTCACAAGGACCCAGAACACCCAATTGATCGCGACTGCCACCTGCTGCAGCACTTGTTCCGAAAGCCCGAAGAACCGGAGATCCGCCACCACCAAATAAAGCACAATGGAAACGCTTGTCAGCAGAGTAAAGCCTGGCAAAACCATATGCCGGTAGAGATTTTTCGGAAGGGCTTCGTCTTCTGAGGTCAGTATCCAGACATAGAGCCAGATAAGGGGCGTGACGCATGCCATGGCTGTCAACCAGAGCGCTTCAAGCAGTGTGACAATACCCGCGCCGGTGACAACCATCTGCAAGGCCGTGGGCAGCTCCGTGACTGCCGCTGCCAGAAAAAACGCAGCAAGGACCCGAAAGAGAGTTTTGTTCCGATCTTGCAGCAAACAGCACAGTGCGCCGAACAACGGCACTGTCATCGCCATCGTTGAAATCAACACCAGCGTGTGCTGCGAGACATCCATTCGAACAACCTGAGACCGGTCACCTTAATTCAGGACGCATTGCATCCGCGCCGCCTGATGACAAAGCGAGATGGCAAGATCATGTCCCGCCGCACTCTCGTGCTGCCAAGACCCTTGAACCAGTTCAATCGCCTAAGTTGCAAGAGAAATCGACGGGCAGCGCTGCTTCAATCAATCAACTCGCTATTTTGGAAACTGGCGGAGGTTAACACAGCCGGTCTTGAAACTGCCGCATCATGGCCAAATGGATCGGCGATCGCGTGCCATGGCGCTTAAATGGGGATGATCGAAATCATCCCCATTGAGTTAAAGGTTGTCTGACTTATTTCATCGCCTGCAACACGGAAACGAAGTTGGCGACCGCGGCACCGCCCATGTTGAAAATACCACCGATTTCAGCATTCTTGACCTGAATGTCACCTGCCGTATCGGTCAACTGCATAGCCGTCAAAACATGCATGGAGACGCCTGTTGCGCCGATCGGGTGCCCCTTTGCCTTCAGCCCGCCGGACGGATTGACCGGCAGCTTGCCGTCCATTTCAGTCCAGCCTTCAAGAACAGCCCTAGCGCCTTCACCTTCAGCAGTCAGACCCATGGCTTCATATTCGAGCAACTCCGCAATTGTGAAGCAGTCATGGGTTTCAACAAAGGAAAGATCCTCCAACGCCAGGTTCGCGTCGCCGAGAGCTTCGCCCCAGGCCTTGGAACAGCCTTCAAATTTCAGGATGTCGCGCTTGGACATCGGAAGGAAATCCTGCACGTGCGACATACCGCGGAACGCAACCGCCTTTTTCATGCCAAGTGCCGTCGCAGGGTCCGTCAGCACAAGTGCCGCAGCGCCGTCAGAAACCAATGAACAGTCGGTCCGCTTCAGAGGACCAGCGACAAACGGGTTTTTCTCGCTTTCGGCGCGGCAGAACTCGAAACCTAGATCCTTGCGCATTTGAGCGTAGGGATTGTTGACGCCGTTCTTGTGGTTCTTGGCGGCAATTTTGGCCAACGCGTCGGACTGGTCGCCAAATTTCTGGAAATAGGCATCTGCTATCTTTCCGAAAACTCCGGCAAATCCAGCTGGAATATCGCCTTCTTCCTTCAGGTAGGAGGCCTTCAACAGGTTCTTCCCGATTTCCGGGCCCGGGGTCGTCGTCATCTGTTCGACACCAACAACAAGCACGAAGCGGGCATCTCCGGATGCGATGGCTCTCACACCCTGATGAACTGCTGCCGAACCCGTCGCGCACGCATTCTCAACCCGTGTTGCCGGTTTAAAACGAAGGGCCGGATCGGCCTGCAGGACAAGTGAGGCTGTAAAGTCTTGAACGGAAAAACCGGCATTGAAGTGCCCCAGCAAAATTTCGTCGACATCTTCCGGCGCAATGCCGGCATCGTGGATGGCGTCCACGGCGACTTTGACGATCATGCTTTCGACTGTTTCTTCCGCATGCTTGCCGAAGGGCATATGTGCCCATCCCACCATTGCTGCCGTCATGACACTTCCTCCAGGTTTCCTCGCGCAAAGCGGCTTGTCGCATCACAACGGCACGGATACGTGCCCGGCTCATTCACCGCTTCACTGAATTTGGCATTGCCGGACAGTTCCAGCTTCCATGCTGCTTTGCAAGAAGAAAGTTACCTAAACGTCATAACTTTTTATTTTTATGTTATTTTTCAATATATTAATTGATTTTGTATTATCTCTCGAGGCACGCTTTTTTATGATCAGAGATCACCAATCCTCGGTTTCTGCTCATATAAATGCCCTTCACGCAGGGCATTCATCTCAGCGTCATGAACACGCGGGTATTCGCAGGTGTTTCTGACCGAATGCTGTTTAAAGACCTTTCTGTCATTTTGCCGGTTCTACTTCGCAGGGCCGGTTTTTGATTTTGCGTACATTCGTCTCAAGGTCGGATCTCTCATCCGACTTGAAAAAAATCTCACGACTTTTTGTGAGCGACACCTTGACCTTGCGATCCGCGGCATATAGCCATTCAAAGCGCTTTGAATTCTAATGAACCGTCCAGATTTACCAAGCCCGTTTCAAGCCAACCGAGCAGAAACGGATGCTCAGTCGGCGGAAGGGAGACCGGCAATGTTCGAAGAAGTCGAAACAGGCCAGGAGGTCGAAATGTCTGAAAACGCGATCAAGGACCAGGACTGGTGGCGCGGAGCTGTGATCTATCAGATCTACCCTCGCTCGTTTAACGACACGAATGGCGATGGTATCGGCGACCTGAACGGTGTGACCGAACGTATGGACTATGTTGCCTCGCTTGGTGTCGATGCCATCTGGCTGTCTCCGTTTTTCACGTCCCCAATGGCGGATTTCGGCTACGACGTTTCCAACTATGTGGATGTCGATCCGATGTTCGGCTCACTTGCGGATTTTGACCGAATGCTTGCCGCCGCGCATGATCGCGGTCTGAAAGTCATCATCGACCTCGTGATCTCGCACACGTCCGACCAGCACCCCTGGTTCGTTGAAAGCCGGTCTTCAAAAAACAATCCGAAGGCCGACTGGTTTGTGTGGGCTGATGCAAAGCCGGACGGAAACGTGCCCAACAACTGGCTCTCGATTTTCGGCGGCCCCGCCTGGGAGTGGGACAGCCACCGTCGCCAGTACTACATGCACAATTTCCTCGCCAGCCAGCCGGATCTCAACTTTCACAACATGGACGTTCAGGATGCGGTTCTGGATGTCGCCAAGTTCTGGCTCGACAGAGGTGTCGACGGCTTCCGCCTCGACACGGTGAATTTCTACGTGCATGACAAAGAACTGAGAGACAATCCACCACTCAGCGCGCACGAACTTCCATCCACCGTGGATCCGTCCAACCCATATGGCTACCAGGACCATGTTTACGACAAGACACGGCCGGAAAACCTGATATTCCTGGAAAGACTGCGGGCTTTGCTCGACCAATATCCAGGCGCGACATCAGTTGGCGAAATCGGTGCCGACGGACAGGCTGTGGAACTGACCGCATCCTATACGGAAGCCGGCAAGCGAATTCATATGGCTTACAGCTTCGATCTGCTGACGCCGCAGCATTCGGCTGCCTATATTCGCCGCATCGTGGAAGAAATGAACGACGGCATCGGATCGGGCTGGGCCAGTTGGGCTCTGTCCAACCATGATGTGCAACGGGTGGGCACCCGGTGGGGCGCCGGTCAGGATGTTGCCAGATTTGCTCCTTTCGAAACCGCCCTTTGCGCATCTTTGCGCGGCACGCCCTGCCTATATCAAGGCGAGGAACTGGGCCTGCCGCAGGCCGATGTACCTTTCGAGAAACTGCAAGACCCCTATGGCATACGTTTCTGGCCCGATTACAAAGGCCGCGACGGTTGTCGAACTCCGATGCCCTGGGTGAGAGACAACGGGTATGCCGGTTTCTCCGAAGCTGAACCCTGGTTGCCTGTCGCGCCTGAACATCTTGAGCTTGCGGCCTTTGAACAGGACAAGGATGACGCGTCCATTTTGAACCGTAATCGTGCGTTTTACGCATGGCGGCAGAAGCACGCTCCTCTCAAGAAGGGCGATATGCACTTTCTCGACAGCGCTGGCGAAACTCTTGTGTTTACGCGTTCTTACAATGACGAAACCATCCTGTGCGCCTTCAACTTGGGGTCGGCGGCAGCGACTGTCGAAGTTGGCGCGCTTGATCTTGAAAACCTCGACGCACCCGGTTTTTCCGGCACATTTGAAGGCACCAAGGTCGCCTTGGCTGGGCACGATGCACTGTTTGCACGAGTAAAATCCTGATATCTGTTCTTCAAATCAGTGTCCGGCGCGGCTAAATAGTCGCGCCGGGGTCTTCCGGCGATCAACAAGCCGGAACACCGATGACAAGCCGCCTTCCCCTCTCCGTATTCATCATCGCCCGAAATGAGGCCGACCGCATCGCCCGGCCGATCGAGAGCGTGATCGACTGGGTGCATGAGGTCATTGTGGTCGACAGCGGGTCGAGCGACGACACCGTTGCAATTGCCGAAAACCTTGGTGCTCGCGTGGTGTTTCACGAGTGGCTTGGATACGGTCCACAGAAGCGCCATGGCGAAGACCAGTGCAAACATGACTGGATTTTGAACCTCGATGCCGATGAAGAGGTGACACCGAAACTGGCGGCGGAGATCAAGGCGAAATTCGCTGACCAAACTTACAATGACGCCGATGGCTGGCGGATCATGATCCGGGATATGTACGCGCACGAAAGCACACCAGCACCGTGGGCTTACGGATATCACCAGATACGGCTTTATGACCGGCGCAAAGGACGGTTTTCAGACTCCACGGTTCACGACACCGTCCGGCCTGAACCTGGTGCCAAGATCGAAAACCTGTCAGGCATCATGGCGCACCGGTCGATCCGATCTCTTGATTTTCAGGTCGAAAAATACAACCGCTATTCCGCCATGCAGGTGGAAGACATGCGAAGCCGCGGCAGGCGACTGCCTAAAAGCCGCTTGATAACGGAATTTCCCGTCAGCTTTTTTAAAGCCTATTTCGTGCGCAGATACCGGAAATACGGCTGGTGGGGACTAATCCTGTCCATGAATTATGCCCATGCCCGTTTCTTGCGTGTCGCCAAGGCCTATGAGGCCGAGTTGCGGAATAAAAAGAACGCACCCTAAGCCGGATCAGGTACGGCTTTTTGTACAACTTCATGGCGCTCGACACGAATTGGTTGGCGAACACCCGTTGTCTGATGGAAATGCTCAAGGCGGCGGATCGTCGTCGGGGTCAAGGTGTGCCCACGAGACAGAACCAATTCATGGCTGCTTTCGGTCAATGCATCATCAACAAGGATATCGCCGGGCCGCAGCGACCGGATATGGCATTCAGCCACATGCTTTTTCCGTTCTTCGGGAACATCGTCCATCAGAACATTCTTGGCCAGCTCCAACAGCTTGGGGTCGTATTTCCGACGATTGATGGTCACAGCCTCAAACGCTGCAGCATCCGGTCCGGCTTCGGGACTGGCATACCAGAGATCTGTCAGCAACTTCAGTATTCTGGAGATTTGGGGAATATCTGATCCCGTCGGCCCGTCCTTTGGAAAACCGGAGCCATCGTACCCGCGTGCGGACAAATAGAGATAGTCCGACACCCGCTCCAATTGCGGGATGTTTTTCAAAAGTTCCTGCGTCTGGGCAGGAGACTTGTCGAGCACATCACGCTCCTGTTCGGTCAGGCTGCGGGCGGCGCGATAGCGGGCAAGGACCTGTTTGGGCAGCAGCGCTTCACCCAGGGGCGACAGCATGACCGCCATTTCAAGTTCCCAGGTCTTTTTCATGCCCAATGCCTTGGCAAGCTTTAAGGCTTGTTTGCGCACGACGCCCGTACGCCGGAAGGCTTCGGGGTGAAAAAGGGCCATCATGTCTATGAGAAGTTTGACAGAACCTGCGAGTGTTCGTTCAAGCAACGCCCGGTCCTTGAACAGCTGACGGTGATGCGCAAGTGCCGTTTCCATGGCCGCAACGAGATCTGCCGGCTGACTCGGCTTGTCCAGAAACATGAAAGCGTGGCCTTCATTCAGCGCCTGTTTGACAGCTTCTGCAGAACGCTCCCGCGTCAACATCACTCTTGCCGCCATTGGCGCAATGATTTCCGAAGCTCTCAAAAACGCGGACCCGCCGCGACCCGGTAAGTTGAAGCAGGAACAGACGATGGCAGCACTGGGTTGCTGCTTCAGGAAAATCAAAGCTGAGTCAGAGTCAGAAAAGCAGGCGACTTCCATCTGACCGCCAAACAGTTTCTGGAAACCGGATTGAACATTGGGATCCGGGTCGGCGACGACGATGAGGTCCCTGGTTTTTTCCATGCCAAATACCCTTGCCACTTCAGCTCAGGCCGGAACATCCAACCGTTGGACCGGATAGTCTCATGAGACGGATAACAAAAACTTGAGAAGATCGTCTTGCGCAAAGGCACGGCTGCAGAGCACTTGGAAGCAAGCTGCCCCACGCCTGAGATGCAAGTCTTTGCTGAACATGAAAATGCCGGTGGCCAAGCAAGGCCAGTCCAACTAATAAAGCGCCATGACCGATGTTCTGATCATAGGAGCCGGACCGGCCGGGCTGTTCGCTGCCGAGCAACTATCGGCCGAGGGCCTTGAGGTAACCGTTGCCGACAAGATGCCTTCGCCAGCCCGCAAGTTTCTGATGGCCGGACGTGGCGGTCTAAACCTGACCCACAGCGAAGACATTGATGTTTTTCTGGGTCGGTATCGCGAGGCACGCAACTTCCTGGACCCCATGATCCGTGCTTTTTCGCCAAATGATCTTCGCGACTGGTGTCATAGCCTTGGCGAAGAGACCTTTGTCGGCAGCAGCGGCAGGGTGTTTCCAAAGTCCATGAAAGCCTCGCCCCTGCTGCGTGCATGGCTTCGGCGGCTCGACCAACGCGGTGTCAAACTGCTGACACGTCACACCTTGACCGGACTGACCGCAGAAGGCGCGGCACTCTTGAAAGCCGAGGGTGAAGAGCCGAAAACCTTTCCTTGTCGCGCCCTTCTGCTTGCCCTTGGCGGGGCAAGTTGGCCAAGGCTGGGTTCAGATGCGGTATGGATCCCGGCGCTTGAAGAACACCAGATCAACATATCCCGGTTTCAGCCCTCCAATTGCGGCTTTCTCGTCGCCTGGAGTGAGATCCTGAAAGACAGGTTTGCGGGTTCGCCCTTGAAGCGCATTGCTCTGAGCCTCGATGGCAGCCAATGCAGTGGAGAAGCGCTGCTGTCAGCAAAGGGGATCGAAGGCGGTGCGGTTTATGCCCTTTCCGCAGAATTACGCGAGAAGATCAACAGCAACGGCTCCGCAGAGCTCTTGATTGATCTGCGCCCAGCTATGTCGATAGACACGGTGCGCCAGAAATTCTCCCGGCCGCGGCGCAAACAATCCGTCTCGACTTTTTTGAAAAAGGCGCTGAAACTGAACCCCGTCGAACAAGCGCTCTTGCGCGAAGTTGGCCCCCTTCCCGAAGATCCAGAAGGCCTTGCCGCGCGGATCAAGGCCTTGCCCGTTCTGTGCTCCGCCCCTTACGACATTGACCGCGCGATATCATCGGCTGGTGGCATCGCACTTGGCGACATTGACGATGGAATGATGTTGCGCGCTCAACCTGGTGTGTTTGTGGCCGGCGAAATGCTCGACTGGGAGGCGCCAACCGGCGGCTATCTGCTGCAAGCCTGTTTTGCCACCGGTCGACAGGCCGCAATCGGCATTCAAAACTATCTAAGCAATATCGAGGAGGGCGAACGCGCATGACTGTGCTTTATGTGGACGCCGATGCCTGTCCGGTAAAGAACGAAGCCGTCCGTGTTGGTGAACGGCACAATGTTGCAATCAAGTTTGTGTCCAACAGCTGGATGCGTTTGCCGGAAGGTGATCTGGTCGAGCGAGTTGTCGTGCCGGAAGGCCCGGATGAAGCAGACAACTGGATTGCGGAGCGCGCTCAGACAGGCGACGTCGTCGTGACAGCTGATGTGCCGCTGGCGTCCAGATGCGTCAAGGCAGGCGCACTGGTAATCGGGCCGACCGGCAAGCCTTTCAGTGAAGACGGGATTGGTATGCGTCTCGCGATGCGGGACTTGAAAACGCACTTGCGCGAAATTGGTGAAATCCGGGAAGGTGGCCCCTCCTTTACCAAAGCCGACAGATCGCGGTTCTTAAATCAGTTGGAAACAATCATGCGGGCAGCAAAGCGCGCTGTAACTTAAGGCTAACGCCTTTGTCAGATCCGGCTGCAAACCGCTGATCAAATGAAAACTCCCCGCAAGGTTGGGAGGAATACCTTGCAGGGAGTAGAGCCGGAAACCCATTCTTGGGGATTACGCCCCGGCTTTATGTTGCTTTGTCCAAGCCCGTTCCAATGACGGGTATTTTGTTTATCGGCAGAACGTGTACTGACCTGAATACGCCAGAAAGTAGCCGGTGTTCGGATTAAACGAGCGATACTTGCGGCTGCAGTAGTTGTACCAAGCCGGAGACCAGGGCGCCGGGCGGTAGGTCACGACCGGGGCCGGTGCCGGGTAATAGGCCGGCGGCGGTGCAACATAGCGCGGCTGCGACAATGCGGAGCCAAGGATCGCACCGGCAGCAAGGCCACCTGCGATGCCAACGCCGACCTGCCAGCCTTCGGCGGCATTTGCAGATTGCGGCTGAGTGGTGAGGGCTGCACCGGCAACAAGAGCCAGCGCGATTGTGGTGTTAGCTACTTTCTTGAACATGACGGTGTCCCTTCGTTTTTCCGAGGCCCCTGCGTGCCTCAGTTCATGAATGGACAATAGCCACGGCAGCAATTTGTCTCTGTGACCGGGGTCACAAGCTGTCACTTTCCAAAAAAAGGGCTGAAAAACGTTTGTTTGACCAACTTACGCATCTTTCACTTGTCGGAACAGGCTGCGCGCCTTACATTATGCAGCGTCGGCGCAAGCTGCGTCGTACGGGACATGACGAAAGACCCGGTGAGACTGACGACTTCGGCAACGGCTTCATCAAGCTACGCTCTGAATTACAAAGCTTTCCGTTTCTTATTTGACTTCTCGTTTATCCGCGCTCTGCCGGAAACGGACGGGCGCATTTAACCAACGGAAAGGTTTCTCCATGCGTGAGAACGGCACAATCAAATTCTTCAACCACGACCGCGGCTTCGGCTTCATCACGCCTGAAAACGGCGGCAAGGACGTATTCGTTCACGTCACTGCATTTGAGCAGGCTGGTATCGGTACGCCGGTTGAAGGCGCAAAAATCTCGTTCGTCGCCGAAGACGATCGTCGCGGCCGCGGCAAGCAGGCTGCTCAGCTCGAGCTTCTCTAAGTTCAGAGGCTTTGCCGCTCAGATCGAGTGGCTATGGGTCGAAAACGCGAAAACGGGGCCGATTGGCCCCGTTTTTGTTTTGCCACATCACGCGTGCAACTTCAGCATGACAACGGCGTTCGGTTTCTTTAGAGCATGCAATCGAGCAGCTCGTTTTCCCCGATCACACCGACAATCGCACCGTCCTTTTGAACGACAACAGGTTCGGTGCTCGACTTTTTCAGTTTGGCGACTTCGCGGATCGGCGTTCCATCTTCACAGGACAGGGCACTGGCCAGCGATCCGGCAAGGCTCCCTGGAGGCACCATGATGTCACGCGCCCTCAGAACATTCAGCGGGTTCATGTGACTGACAAAATCGGCGACGTATTCAGTTGCCGGCGATTTGACGATCTCCTGAGGAGTTCCCAGCTGGATGACCCTTCCGCCTTCCATGATGGCAATACGCGAACCGATCTTGGCGGCTTCGTCGAGATCGTGGCTCACGAAAATGATGGTTCGATTGAGTTCCTTCTGAAGATCAAGGAGCTCGTCCTGCAACTTGTCACGGATCAGCGGATCCAGCGCCGAGAAAGGTTCATCCATCAACAGGATCGGAGCGTCGGTTGCAAATGCCCTGGCCAGGCCGACGCGCTGCTGCATGCCGCCGGAAAGTTCGTGAACGAATTTCTCGCCCCAACCGGACAGCCCTACCAGCTTCAGTTGTTCCTCAACCTTGGCCAGTCGTTCCTTCGCTGACATACCGGCAAGTTCCAGACCAAAGCCGACATTTTCGGCGACCGTACGCCATGGCAGCAAGCCGAACTGCTGGAACACCATCGCAATCCGGTGTCGTCGCAATTCACGCAGATCGTTTTCCGAACAGGTTTCCGGGTTCACGAACTGCTTGCCGTCATGAACCTGGACTTCACCGCGAATGACCGGGTTCAGTCCGTTGACGGCCCGCAAGAGCGTTGACTTGCCGGAACCGGACAACCCCATGAGGACGATGACCTCACCCTCATGAATGTCAAAACTCGCACCGGCAACACCAAGAATCTGACCTGTTTCAGCCTGGATATCCTGCCGTGTTTTCCCTGCATCGATCAGAGGAAGAGCGCTCGCGGGTTTGTCGCCAAAGACGATGTCGACATCTTTGAAGGAAACGACCGGGGTCGATTGTTCTACACTCATCGTTTGCCTCCTTCCTGAGCCCGGAAAAACCGGTCAAGCACGATGGCAATCAGAACGATGCAGACACCGACTTCAAAACCCTGTGCAATGTTGACGGTATTCAGCGCCCTGAGGGTCGGCACACCGAGACCGTCAGCGCCAACAAGTGCGGCAATCACCACCATCGACAGCGACAGCATGATGGTCTGCGTCAGGCCGGCCATGATTTGCGGCAGCGCGTAGGGCAGTTCGATCTTCCAGAGAAGCTGGCGTTTCGTTGCCCCGAATGCCTGACCGGCTTCCAAAAGCGCTGTAGGGGTGGAGGACACACCAAGCTGGGTCAGGCGAATGGGAGCCGGAATGGCAAAGATCACTGTCGCGATCAGTCCAGGCACCATACCAAGCCCAAAAAGAATGAGTGCCGGGATAAGATAAACAAAGGTTGGGATTGTCTGCATGAGATCCAACACCGGGCGGATCGCTGCATAAAAGCGCGGATTATGAGCGCCGAGCACACCGATCGGCACGCCGACTGCCATACATACGACTGAGGCCGCAATGACCAGCGCCAGCGTTTCGGTTGTTTCTTCCCAGTAGCCCTGATTGATGATGAGCAGCAGCGACACGGCAACGAACACCGCGAAGGCGAGCGTGCGATGAACCGCGTAACCGATGGCCACAGCCACAACGACAATGACCAGAGGATGCGGCGTCTGCAACAACCACAAGATCCCATCGATCAGTGTTTCCAGGAATAACGAGATGCCGTCGAATACCCAATAGGCATTGTCAGTCAACCAGTCGACCACGGACCGTGCCCATGGGCCGATCGGCAGTTTATTGTCTGTCAGCCAGTCCAACCCGCCTCTCCGTTCTTTTTGTTCTTAAAAAGGAAAACGCCGGCGGGGTGATCCACGCCGGCGCTGATTTCGCTTCAGGTTAGAGGCCAAGTGCCCCTTTAACGGCAGCGAAGCTGTCACCGCCATCAAACGTTTTTACGCCGACAAGCCAGTTTTCGAAGGTTGCCGGATGCTCCTTCAGCCACGCAGCGGCTGCCTTGTTGGGATCCTCGCCATCAATCAGGATAGCGCCCATGATCTCATTTTCCATGGCCAGCGAGAACTCAAGGTTTTCAAGAAGCTTGCCCACATTCGGGCACTCGCCGGTGTAGCCAGCGCGCACGTTTGTGTAGACGGTCGCTCCACCGTAGTTGGGGCCAAAGATGTCATCGCCACCTTCAAGATACGCCATTTCGAAGCTGGCGTTCATCGGATGCGGCTCCCAACCGAGGAAGACAATGTCATTCTCACGGCGGTTCGCACGAGCGACCTGAGCCAGCATGCCTTGTTCGGAGGACTCGACGACTTCAAAGCCCTTCAGTTCAAAAAGGTTTTCGTCGATCATTCCAATGATGAGGCGGTTGCCATCGTTGCCCGGCTCGATGCCGTAAATCTTGCCGTCGAGATCGTCGCGGAACTTGGCAATATCCGCAAAGCTCTTCAGGCCCTTGTCGTAGGTGTATTTCGGAACGGCAAGCGTGTATTTCGCGCCTTCAAGGTTGGCGCGGACCGTCTCGACGGAACCGTCTTCGCGATACGCCTTGATGTCACCTTCCATGGTCGGCATCCAGTTGCCGAGAAAAATATCGATGTCCTTGTTCTTCAAGGAGGCGTAGGTAACCGGCACGGAAAGGATTTTCACTTCCGGCTCATAGCCAAGCGCTTCGAGCACGACGGATGTGGCAGCGGTCGTTGCTGTGATGTCGGTCCAGCCTACATCAGAGAAACGAACGGTCTTGCAGGCTTCCGGGTCATTTGCCAGTGCGGTTCCGGACATCATCAGTCCAATTGCAAGTGCCCCAGCGAGTTTCGCTGCAATTTTCATTTGAGTACCTCCTTCGGAAAGTCGCTTTTTGTATGTGCAGTGGAAAGTGAGTACTGCCCAGCGTTCAGCTGTCTCGTTCCCCTCACTACAGCTTGAATGAACGCGATCCAAACATCCACCGGGAAAATTTGCAAGTTTTCATTGATTGATTAGTCAATTAAAAATAGATTTCGCTCAGATGTGGAGATCATTATGCCCAAGGTCGGAATGGAAGCGGAGCGGCGGCGAAGCCTTATTGACGCAACTGTCGATGCTATTCATGAGCGCGGATACAGTGACATAACGATGGCTCAGATCGCCAAACGCGCCGGCGTTTCTGGTGGTCTGGTGCACCATTACTTCGGGTCGAAAGATCAATTACTTGCAGCGACGATGCGCCATCTTCTGACGGAGCTCGGCCGCGCAATCAGCGATGGCCTTGCGATGGCGGAAACGCCGCGGCAGCGCATCTCCGCCATCATTGCAGGCAATTTTGCCGTTGATCAGTTCCAGCCGACGGTCATTGCGGCCTGGCTGGCCTTTTATGTTCAGTCCCGGACGACAGACAGCAACCGACGCTTGCTGCGCATTTATGCAGCCAGGCTTGCCTCAAATCTCACGCACGCGCTGCGCGCCTTCCTGCCACGGGATGAGGCGCGACGCGTTGCCGAAGGTACCGCCTCCATGATCGACGGTGTCTGGATCCGCCAGGCTCTCAGCGACACAAAGACCGACCGACAGGCGGCAATCGCCATGGTCGAAGACTATGTCGAAACGCAAATCGCGGCGCATGTCGCACGAACTTCAAACACATGATTAGCCGCGCGGAGCGCAGATGACGGACACGTTCGATTTTATCATTGTTGGTGCGGGCTCGGCCGGTTGCGCCATGGCATCCAGACTGTCGGAAGACGGCACCAATCGCGTTCTGGTACTGGAATTTGGCGGCACAGATGCTGGGCCGCTGATTCAGATGCCAGCGGCTCTTTCTTACCCGATGAACATGTCGCTATACGACTGGGGTTATTCCAGCGAACCCGAACCGCATTTGGGCGGTCGACGCTTGGCCACACCCCGGGGCAAAGTCATCGGTGGCTCGTCCTCCGTCAATGGCATGGTCTATGTTCGCGGTCATGCCTGCGATTTCGACACCTGGGAGGAAATGGGGGCCGCCGGCTGGGGTTATCGGCATGTTCTGCCCTACTACAAGCGACTGGAAACGAGCCACGGCGGCCAGACAGGTTGGCGCGGGACCAACGGTCCCCTTCATGTCCAGCGGGGATCAAAGTGGAACCCCCTGTTCCAGGCATTCAAGGATGCGGGTGAACAAGCCGGCTACGGTGTGACAGGCGATTATAATGGCGAGCGCCAGGAAGGCTTTGCCGATATGGAGATGACGGTCCATCGGGGACGCCGATGGTCCGCAGCGAATGCTTATCTGAAGCCGGCTCTGAAACGCGGAAACCTTGATCTGATCAAGGGCGCGCTTGTGCGCAAGGTCCTGATCGAAAACAATCGCGCAGTCGGCGTGGAATTCGAGACAGGCGGGGAAATTCGTACAGCGCGCGCGGAACGCGAAGTCGTGCTGGCGGCTTCCTCCATAAATTCCCCCAAAATCCTCATGCAGTCAGGCATCGGCGCAGCTGCTGACCTCAGTGCGCTTGGAATCGATGTCGTCGCCGACAGGCCGGGTGTTGGTGCCAACCTTCAGGACCATCTGGAGCTCTACATTCAGCAGGCTTGCGTTCAGCCGATCACGCTCTATAAGCACTGGAACCTTATCTCAAAGGCCGTGATCGGAGCACAGTGGCTGTTTTTCAAGAAAGGCCTTGGCGCGTCAAACCAGTTCGAAGCCGCCGCCTTCGTTCGCTCAAAAGCCGGGGTGAAATATCCCGACATCCAGTATCACTTCCTGCCATTTGCAGTCCGCTACGACGGACAGGCCGCCGCTGAGGGCCACGGATTCCAGGCCCATGTTGGTCCGATGCGGTCAAAGTCACGCGGGGCCGTAAAACTGACGTCCAGCGACCCGCGCTCAAAACCCTCAATCTTCTTCAACTACATGTCTCACGAGGAAGACTGGGAAGATTTCCGCAAATGCATCAGGTTGACCCGTGAGCTCTTCGGACAGGAATCCTTTGCGGACTACCGCGGCAAGGAAATCCAGCCGGGTGACCATGTGCAAAGCGATGAAGCGCTGGATGATTTCATCCGGGAACACGCGGAAAGCGCTTATCACCCCTGCGGCACCTGTCGGATGGGTGCAAAAGACGATCCGATGGCGGTCGTCGATCCTGAATGCCGTGTGATCGGCGTCGATGGATTGCGAGTTGCAGACAGCTCCATCTTTCCGTTAATCACCAATGGCAACTTGAATGCACCTTCGATAATGGTCGGAGAGAAAGCCTCCGACCATATTCTGGGCATCGACCCTCTTCCGGCATCCAATCAGGAACCCTGGATCCATCCGGACTGGGAAACGTCCCAACGCTGAAGCGACCAACCGGTGCGCCGGTACCAAAAAAAGATCAGGAGCCATTTCATGCGCGCCCAACCTCAAGCCTCGCACTATGTCGGTGGCTCATACCTTGAAAGCCAGTCCGGCACGCCATTCGATTCGCTTTATCCGGCGACCGGAGAAGTCATTGCACGCATCGTCTCGGCCGATGACGCGATTGTCGACGCGGCGATAAAGTCCGCAAAAGAGGGTCAGAAAGTCTGGGCGGCGACACCGCCGGCCGAGCGTGGCCGCATCTTGCGCCGCACTGCAGAAATCCTGCGTGAGAAAAACCGCGAACTGTCGATCCTTGAAACTCTGGACACAGGCAAACCCCTTCAGGAGACGCTGATTGCCGATGCCGCATCGGGTGCCGACTGTCTTGAATACTATGGCGGCCTTGCCGCGACACTGACAGGCGAACATATCGAGATCGGCGGTTCCTTTGCCTATACCAAGCGTGAACCGCTGGGTATCTGCTTCGGTATCGGTGCCTGGAACTACCCGATCCAGATCGCGTGCTGGAAAGCCGCTCCTGCACTTGTCTGCGGCAATGCCATGATTTTCAAACCTTCCGAAGTGACGCCACTGAGCGCCCTGAAGCTTGCGGAAGCTTTCTCGGAAGCCGGTCTGCCGGACGGTGTTTTCAACGTCTTGCAGGGCTTTGGAGACGTCGGCGCAAAAATGGTGGCCCATCCGGACATTGCCAAGGTGTCGTTGACAGGATCTGTGCCAACAGGTGCCAAAGTCGCGGCCCTTGCCGGTGAACATCTCAAGAAAACGACCCTGGAACTTGGCGGCAAGTCACCGCTGATCATTTTCGACGATGCGGATATCGAGAACGCTATTTCCGCAGCAATCAACGCAAACTTCTATTCAACCGGTCAGATCTGTTCGAACGGCACCCGGGTTTTCGTTCATAGCGGCATCAAGGAAGAATTCCTGAAGCGGCTCGCGGAACGCACCAAGACAGCCATTCTTGGTGATCCACTGGACGAAGCGACTTCCATCGGACCACTGGTTTCCCGGCAGCAGCTGGACAAGGTGATGCACTACCTCAAGGTCGGTGAGGATGAAGGGGCCCGGCTTGTCTGCGGTGGGAATGCCGCAAAGGTAGACAGTTTCCCTGATGGCTATTTCGTCGAACCAACGGTCTTTGCGGATGTCAGCGACGACATGACCATCGCGCGTGAAGAAATCTTCGGTCCGGTGCTGAGCGTTCTTGATTTTGACGACGAGACGGATGTCGTTGACCGGGCAAACGACACGGAGTTCGGCCTCGCCGCCGGCGTTTTCACCCGCGATATTCAGCGCGCGCACCGGGTCATCGACCGCTTGCAAGCAGGTACCTGCTGGATCAATACCTACAACCTCACCCCCATCGAAATGCCGTTTGGCGGTTACAAGAAATCTGGTATCGGTCGCGAAAACGGTCATGCCGCGATCGACTATTACAGCCAGATCAAAAGCGTTTATGTGGAAATGGGCGGGGTCGAAGCTGCATTCTGACCACAACGACCAAGTGGCACTCTCGATCATCCCCGGCACGAAACGCCGGGGATTTTGTTTGCCCAGCTATTTTGCGAACCTGAGTTTGAACTATATGTCCTGTTGACCCATCTGATCCCGGCGACACCATCGGAGCCCGCATGAACCAGGCAATGCTTGACCCCACCCCACGCAGCTATGCCCCGCATGTGCATCTTCTGAACCGCTCCCAACGAGGTCCTTCCAGCGCTCCAGCAAAACAGACACTTGACGATCTTCACGGCTGGCTTTTGCACGACGCCACCAAGATCGACAATGTCATGCTGATGTTCGAAGAGTTCATGTGGCGCTGCAAGGCGGCCGATCTCGGCATTGACCGCTGTACCCTTCACATCGGGACGCTTCATCCGCGTGTCATCGGCTTTTCGTGGTTCTGGAGCAGCAAAGACGAAATTTGCGACGAGATCGCAGCAGATTCAAATGCCATCAATCAAGAGGCCTTCACCCGCAATCCACTCTACAAAGTCATCATGCAGGGTGAGACGATCAAGGTTGACCTTGAATCGGAAGAAGGTCGAAACTCAGCGCCTCTCATGGGCGAGCTTGCGGAGCAAGGCTTCACTGTCTATGCCGCGGTGCCCCTGAGCGCGACCGGACAGACGTTCAACGCGATGACTTTCGCATCCACCAAGCCCGGTGGTTTCCCTGTCGATGGCAAGGAAAAAATCCGTGGCCTGATCGATCTTCTGGCGCTGCATGTCGAGCGTCACATCGTCCAGCGGATAGCACGCAACGTCGCTGACACGTATCTCGGCCCGATAGCAGGTCGACGTGTCCTGGACGGGGAAATTCGCCGTGGAGACGGAGAGGCAATCGAAGCCGTCGTTTTCATGTCGGATATGCGCGGGTTCACGCAGCTCGCCGATCGGCTCAGCGGCCCGGAAGTCACAGCGATCCTCAACGCATATTTCGACCGAGTGTCCGAAGCCGTCTTGTCCCATGGCGGCGACATCCTGAAATTCATGGGGGACGGCATCCTTGCCGTCTTCGATCAGAAAGCGATGGGGGAAACGGCAGCGGCCAACGCTGCGGTGAAAGCCTCCAAGGCAGCGCTGAACGCAATAGATGAACTGAATGAGGCGCCATTGGATGAATTGCCGGATCCGGCACTCTGGCACCCACTGAAGATCGGTATCGGTCTGCACCGGGGCGAAGTTTTCTTTGGCAATGTCGGAGGCGAAGAACGTCTGGACTTCACAGTGATTGGTCGGGCGGTGAATGAAACCAGCCGAGTGGAATCACTTTGCAAACCACTTGGCCGGGAACTTCTACTGACCGAACCTGTTCGTGCATCCTTATCAGGAGACTTGCGCACGGATTTGAATGAGATGGGAGAACATGCGTTGCGCGGTGTTGGCAAGCCAGTTGCCATTTTTGCAGCCTGATCAACATTCGGTCGCCTAACACTGACTTAGGCGACCCGCATTCTTGTCGGCTCAGGTACTGCTATTTCGTCAGAATGAGCTTGCCCTGTTTGGTGATGGATAGCCGGTAGGTTTCGTCGTTGTGCTGGATCTCGATCTGACGGAGATTTCCGAATAGCTCACGGGTATCCAGCTCAGTTTTTTCTCTTTTCGAGCTTGCAGGCAATGGTGGCCTGTTCCGGCTGGAGGAAGCGAGAGACAGACGTTGCTTCTGGCTGTTAGCGATCAGTGTCATGGCGCGCAAACGGTCCTTGGCCCTTATTGTGCTGCCCGCTAAGGCCTCCTAGAGGAGCAACAGCGGGCGATTTCGACGGCAAAAACAAAAGATGAGTTTTTAACTCCACTTTATACTTGACACTCATACTCAAGTTTTCCTATCAAAGCAATGCCTGATCGAAACGGAATTGGAAATCGCGTCCTCTGGTTTCGTTTCGGACAGGACCCCCGAGCAATCGGGGGTAAAAATGCCAGGCCAGCCAACCGCCCTCTCCTCTCCCTCAGCGGCAAGCCAGCCCGGCCTTTTCTCCAAAGGCATATCAAAAAAGGCGCTTACCAATTGGTAGCGCCTTTTGCGTTTTCATGAGCGTCTAAGTATCAGGCGTTGGCAGCGATCGGTGTTTTTGCGTTATCGATCTTCAACAGGTCGCGCATGCCAAACCGGTCTTCCGACAAATCCGCAATCGACTTTCCGTCGAGGACTTCCATGAACGCTTCAAGCGCTTCATGCAGGAGACCATTGAAACCACAGGACACGATCAATGGGCAATCCTTGCGGCCGCTGTCAAAACACTCTGCCAGCAGGAAGCTTTCTTCCGCAGCACGCACCACCTCACCGACTGTGATCTGCTCGGCCGAGCGGGCAAGCATAACGCCGCCATTTCGTCCACGAATGGTTCTGATCAGATTGGCATCGACCAGCACCTTCATGATTTTGAACAGATGGGTTTCGGACATGTCGAAGCTGGCGGCAATATCTGCGACCTTGCTTGGTTTGTCCGGGTTCACGGCGCAATACATGAGCGCACGAACGGCATAGTTGGTTTGTTGTGTCAAGCGCATGGCATAGATATGCGGTGCGCTGTCACAAAGGTCAATTCAAAATTTGAGTATTAGAGGCGACTTTTCGTCCTAGCCGCCACTTTATCATTGCTTCCCTGTTACTTCAGACAAGGTTTCGATAGCTGAAATAGTCAAAGTCTGCCGTTTTGGCCTGACCGGACGTATCCATCGCGTGCATTCCGACAAAAGCACCGGTGAAATTGCCATGAGCACCGCGGCCCGCAGCTTCGTCGGACAACAGAGTTGCATCAAATGCCGGACCGATCCGGTCCCAGTCACTTCCGGATGTCCGATACCAGAATCGCAGAGCCATTTCCTCAACTGTGACTTTCAATGCAACGGGACCGCTTTCCGGCAACGAAACGGCTTCTTGCAGAGGCGCTTTGATATGTCCCTCCGGATCGTCACCGGGAGAGCTCAGAATTGTCAGAACGCGCCCCTTAACCTCGTCATGCGTTACAGCAAGATAGAAAAACTGCAATTGACCGTAGTATGCGATCAGTCCGGCTGTCTGTTGAAACGTTTCCGGTTGAAAATCGACAAGAGTTTCAGCCTCGTAGTTGTAGTGTGTCTGCCGCCTGGCAACAAACGCCTGTTCGAACCAGCTGCCAACGGATTCGCGTCCAAAAAGCCTCAAATGACCCGGCCGCTCCGTGAGCGAAAACAAACGGTCAGGATAGGGTGTGCGCAGCCACTGAAAAACATCCGGGAGTTCAGGACTGTCGAATTCATGTCGAGCGATTTCCTCTGGGAAGACATGTTCCGGCAGGTTCGGTCCTGGTACGCTCGATTGTGGCGCAACACCGCCAGCTTCCAGCCGCAACCATCCATCATCGCCCCAGACGCATTTCTGGATCGCGGTCTCTCGACCCATCTGACAACGATCCTGACCAAGACGTGGCCGCCCCATCAAATGCACCAGATAGGTTTCACCAGTCTGGGTTTCGACAAAATCACCGTGCCCAGCCCTTTGGATCGGGTTGTCCGGATCGAACCGTGCCGTGACAACATGTTGTTCAGGATGGACGTCATATGGCCCACCAATTTGCCGGGATCTGGCCAGTGTCACCGCGTGATCATAGGCAGTCCCTCCCTCTGCGGTCAGCAGGTAATACCAACCATCACGCTTATAAAGATGCGGGCCTTCGGTCAGGGCGAGCGGAGTGCCCTTGAAAATATTCCGGATGGGTCCGATCAATGCCTGTTTGACGGGATCGTATTCCTGAAGCGCGATGCCGGCGAAGGAATTGTGGCCCACCCGATGGTCCCAGATCATGTTCAAAAACCATTTGCGTCCGTCTTCATCATGGAAAAGCGACGGATCAAAGCCTGAGGAATTTGTGTAGACAGGATCTGACCAGGGACCCTCGATGTCAGGAGCGGTAACAATATAATTGTGCGCATCCTTGAAGGATCCGTCCTTGCGTTTCACATCTGTGTAAACCAACCAGAAAAGACCATCGGCATAGGTGAGGCAGGGTGCCCAGATACCGCAGGAATCCGGATTGCCGCGCATGTCCAGTTGCTCGGGCCGGGTCAACGGACGTGTAACGAGCCGCCAGTTTTTCAAGTCCCTGGAATGATGGATTTGAACGCCAGGAAACCATTCGAAGGTTGACGTTGCGATGTAGTAGTCGTCTCCCACCCGGCAAATGGACGGATCGGGATTGAATCCGGGCAGGATGGGGTTTTGAATATCCTGAGGTGCGTTACTCATTCATTGTCTCCAAAATGCTCACGCTCATATTCCACGGTCTCACGGAGTGTTGGGCGTTGTTCTCAGACTGGTTGGGTGAGTTCGGGACTTTCCGGCAAATTGTCCTTCAAAAACACATCGATACCGATGCGTTCCTGCCCCACAATGATCGGTGCGCCATCGCTGAGCGCCTTCAGAACCCGGATCGCACTGCGAATTTCGTGCCCGGGATCCTGCGCTATCACGGCGTCAAGAATGTTCAATCTCAGGGCCTGGCTGGTATAGGGTGTCAGTTCATGCCCCACAAAGACGATGTCACGCGCACGCCCCGAGGCCTGCAAAGCAGCAATCGCGCCACGATTTCCTGCGCCAATGTTGTAAAGACCGGCCACATCCGGGTGGTCGTTCAAAAGCCTTTGAACCAGATCCTGGTTGCGCGCGTTGTCATCGCGCCCTTCGCGCACTTTCAAAAGCTCCAGATGAGGGAAATCCGCCTCGATCACGGACCGACAACCGGCAAAGCGATCCGCATGATCCCGCAACCCGAGTGAGCCCGCTATAAGACCAATCTTTGCCGGCTCACTTGGTAGGAAACGCCCAAGAAGCCGCCCTGCTGTCCTGCCGGCGGCCACATTGTCGATGCCCACAAAATGTTGACGTGTCGAAGATGGATGATCCGACACAAGCGTGACCACCGGCACTCCACGATCCTGAAGCCTGTCAATTGCCGCGCGCACTTCCGGGAAAGCCGGAGCAACGACCGCAACACCGTCGCAAACCGAACTGTCCAGAATGGCCAGGGTCCCGGCGACACGGTGGCCATCGAACGCATCAATCGGCTCGACATGGACATGCATCCGGTCGCTGCTCAAGGATTGCGCATGGGTGGCAGCTTCGCGGGTCAGGTCTTCCATGAAGGCATTCGGACCGTTGGGGATCAGGAAATGGAAACGGTAAAGGCGCTTCTTCGCAAGCCCGGCTGCAAACACATCGGGCTTGTAGTTTAACGTGTCGACAGCCTTCTGGACCTTTTCGATGGTTGTCTTGCGCACACCCGGGCGTCCGTTCAGCACCCTGTCAACGGTTGCAAGGCTAACGCCGGCTGTTTCGGCCACATCGTGTATCGTTACGCGCTTCATTCCGACCTCTTCTCCGGCGCAAGTATACCGACGAATGAGGTGC
Organism: Labrenzia sp. THAF82; assembly: GCF_009363435.1. GTDB lineage: Bacteria > Pseudomonadota > Alphaproteobacteria > Rhizobiales > Stappiaceae > Roseibium > Roseibium porphyridii. The sequence goes on from NZ_CP045354.1 coordinate 5,433,992, forward strand.
GGTCATCAAAAAATACGCATCTGCGTAAACTGCTGTAGCTATTAATTATTTCTGGGTCAGACGACCTGCCCCGCTGCATGGCCCGAAGACCAGGCCCACTGGAAGTTAAATCCGCCAAGATGCCCGGTGACATCGACCACTTCGCCAATGAAGTAAAGGCCTGACACCTTGCTGGCCTCCATGGTCTTTGACGACAATTCCCTGGTGTCGATACCGCCAAGCGTCACTTCCGCGGTTCGATACCCTTCTGTTCCGACAGGTGTCAGTTGCCAGCGGTTCATTTGTTCACCGGCCCGGCGCAGAACCTTGTCGGATTGGTCCGCAAGCCGGCCCTTGAGCTTGTAAACTTCTGCGAGTTCATCTGCCAGCCTGTTCGGCAGAAGTGAGCCAAGAGCAGTCTTGAGGTCCTGTCTTGGCACCTCGTGCCGCGCTGTCTTCAAGACATCGAACACATCCGCCTCGGGAACAAGATTGACCGAAATCGGCTTGCCTTCCTCCCAATAGGATGAAATCTGCAGGATCGACGGACCAGAGAGCCCGCGGTGTGTAAACAAAAGCCCTTCGCGGAAGGTCGTTTTCTGAAACGACACATTCGCGTCCAGTGAAACACCAGCCAGGCGGCCACACAGGTCTTTGTTCGCATCAGAAAATGTCAAGGGAACGAGAGCGGCGCGCGGCGCGATAACTTTCAAGCCGAACTGTTTTGCCAGATCGTAGCCGAACCCTGTCGCCCCCATTTTCGGGATGGAGGGCCCACCCGTTGCAACAACCAGCGACTGCGTCCTGAGAGGTCCTTTGGAGGTTGAAACGGAAAACCTGTCATCCGGTTTTTCAACGGCTTTGATATCCGTTTCCAACTGAAGCTTGCCACCGGCGCGTTCCAGTTCGTCAAGTAACATCCGGATGATGTCCTTTGCACTCTCATCGCAAAAGAGCTGGCCAAGCGTTTTCTCATGCCAGGCAATGCGGTGCTGCTCAACAAGTGCCAGAAAATCATGCTGTGTGTAGCGCTTCAAAGCAGAGACACAAAAACGCGGATTCTGAGACAGGAAATTCGCAGGCGTACAATGAAGATTGGTGAAATTGCACCGCCCGCCACCGGAAATGCGGATCTTGTCGGCGGGTCGTTTGGCATGGTCGAACACCATCACCTTGCGCCCACGCCTGGCCGCCTCAATCCCGCACATCAATCCCGCGGCTCCGCCGCCGAGCACCAATACATCCAGATCACGCATGGGCGGCTGTATAGCGGCTTTCAGAGGCAGCGGTAAGAGATAACTTCATCTCCTGCCGGATCAAAGGTCGGCGGTCAATTGTCGCTATGAGCCTAGCTCGATCGCTTCCAGTCTTCGGACCATGATGATGTCATCTACCTGGCGGCCCTCGTGCACGAAACCACCGGGGATTCGACCTGCTTCGACAAAGCCTTCACGCCGATAAAACCGAAGAGCCGACTGATTTTCCGCACTTGCGGAGAGTTCCAGCTGCTGCACGCCATGCGCAACCGCATATGCTACGACAGCCTCCAGAAGATCCTTGGCAACCCCCTTGCCGCGCAGACCTGCACGGACATAGACCATCGCAATCGTGGCACGGTGCGCCATCTTGCTTGCGCTTTGTCGAAGCAGACCGGTGATGCCCACAGGCTCTTCATTGAGGAAAGCTACAAATACGGGACTTTCCAGACGTCGGCGCCATTCATCGTCTGAAAGTTTTGTCCAGTCTTCATAGCTGCTTGCGAAAGACGCCGGTTCCAATTGGAGAGCTTCCAATCGGATGCGCTTGAAAAGCTCAACTTCATTGCTTCCGATACGTCTGACGTTTGCAATTTGATGGTTCACATGCACCTCCGGAACATGTTTGTCATGCGAAATTCAAGTCTGCGGGTCAAGACACTCTGCAAAGCCAAGGACAGCAAAAAACCGGCGACCCTTTAAGGCCGCCGGTTTCGTTGCTTCGCCTTATTGCTTGAAAGGGCTTACTTCATTTCCGTCAGCATCTCGAAACCGTTGGAGCCGACTTCCCAGAGCGCGTAAGTGCCCGGGACATCGCCATTGGCGTCGAAATTATGGTCGCCCGCAGCACCCTTGTAGTCGATGGCAGTGCCGGCTGCGATCAGCTCTTTCGCCTTTTTCCACTCGCCCGGCAGAATGGCTTCACCTTCGCCGTTGGAAACCTCGACCATGGCAGCAGCCGCACCGGCCTTGTCGCCACCGGCCTTTTCAAGCGCAAGCGCCATCAGGAAAGCTGCGTCATAGGACGTGCTGACGAAGATCGCATCCGGATCGCCGCCGACAGCCTTGAAAGCTTCGTTGAAGACATCCAGCGACTGAGACTGTTCACCGACCGGTGAAGAGGCCACAAACGTGCCGAGGTTTTCAGCACCCAGTTCATTGATGATGGCGTCGGATTTCATGCCGTCACCACCGACAAACTTGTCGAAGAAGCCGTTTTCCAGTGCCTGACGCAGGATCGTGAGGCCTGTGCCATCGCCATAGTCGAAGATGACCAGCGTGTCAGCGCTACCCTTCACAAGTTCAGCAAGGTTCGAGCGATAAGACGCCTTGCCCTCTTCATGGGCCGCAAACTGGGTGATGTCACCGCCGAGTTCATCGACATATTCGGCCTTGAACGCATTGGCGAGGCCGGTGCCGTAGTCGTTGTTGAGGTAAGCAACCGCAACCTTGCCATAGCCCTGTTCTTTCAAGGTACGCGCCAAGGCACGACCCTGATAGTCATCGGACGGCACAGTGCGGAAAACAGTTCCCTTGTCCTCAAGGCTTGTGATTTCCGGAGACGTGCCGGACGGGGTGATCAGCGTGATGCCTGCAGGAATGGTGACGGACCCGGCGGCCGCCAGAACTGCGCCGGAGCAATGCGGGCCGACAATGCCGGCAACGCCTTCAATGTTGACCGCTTTGGTGGCGGCGTCCGTACCATTTTGCGGATTGCAGGCACTATCGCCGACAACGCCGACCAGCTTTTCGCCGTCGCCGATGCCACCTTGTTCGTTCACCTGCTGGATCGCAAGCTGCGCAGCGTCGACCATGGCTGGCGCCATGGCGGCGATCGGTCCTGAAATACCGCCGATCAGGCCAATCTTGACATCTGCCTTTGCAGGAACAGACGCAAGCGCAGTCGCGGTCATCAGGCCAGCTGCAAGCGCAATAAGCTTGGTTTTCATAATGAGTACCTCCTCATAAATCCGGTCTTTGCCGGGTCTTTGGGTTCTTTTGCCCCCGTGTCGCAGTGTTGCAGGCACGGGACCTGGGAACGGACTAGTGTGGCTCCGTACCCGATTGCGATGTCCGCCTGTCGCCTCGCAAAGGCTCCGGTAACAGGCCCTCTGGCCGAAACCGCAGAACCAGCTGCAGCATCAGGCCGATCAGGAACAGGCGGATGTATTTCGCCTGGACCGCATATTCATGCGGAAGTCGGTCCGTTGCAATCTCTGAAACAGACCAAATGATCCACACAACCGCAGCACCCAAAATCGCGCCCCGATTGTTGCCTGACCCGCCGAGGATCAACATGATCCAGACGAGGAACGTGGCAACCATTGGGTCGATCGCCTCAGGCGTGATCGAGCGGTTGAAATGGGCGAACATCGCCCCGGCGAGCCCCATCAGGGCTGCGCCGAAAATGAATGCTTCAAGACGGCGGAACTCAACGTCCTTGCCCATCGCCTTGGCCGCGCTTTCATTGTCACGGATCGCCCGCATCATGCGCCCCCAGGGAGCATTGAACTGACGCTCCACCAGAAAATACGCTGCGGCCAGAACCGCAAGCACGATGACGAGATAGGCAATCTGGGACTCCATGTAGCCAATGTCGCCAGCCGGGCGCGGAATGCTGGATATGCCCCGCGCACCATTTGTGAGCGCCGGTTCGGACTTGATCACCAGGCGAATGATTTCGGCAACGCCAATGGTGGCGATTGCCAGATAGTCCGAACGAAAGCGAAGACATATCTTACCGATCGGCCATGCAATCAGCCCAGCGGCAAGCATCGCACCGAACCAGCCAAGCACGAAGTGCAGATCGAAACCGCCAATACGCCCGTCATCGGCGGCCGTCGACAGGATTGCAGATGTATAGGCGCCAACAGCAAAGAACCCGGCAATACCAGCGTTGAAGAGACCGGCGAAACCCCATTGGATATTAAGACCAAGCGCAAGGAGCGCATAGATCGCGATAAAGATCGCCATGAAGAGGGCGTAGTTGACAAGACCCAGAATTTCCATGTCCGGCCCTCCCCTTACAAGACCTTGCCCTTGAGCAGCCCCGTGGGGCGCACAAGCAGCATGAACAACAAGATGGCAAAGGCCATTGCGGCCTTGTATTCGCTTGGAATGAAGAGAACCGACATCTCTTCCGCGATGCCGACGATCAGTCCGCCAAGCACGGCGCCTTCAACCCGCCCAACACCCCCAAGAATGGCAGCTGCGAACATCGGCAGCAGCATGTGCCAACCCATCATGGATTTCAGCTCGGTGTTCAGGCCGAGGAAGAATCCTGAAGCCGCACACAACCCACCGGCGATCCCCCAAGTCAGCATGACCACCTTTTTGTTGTCTATGCCGGACAGTAGCGCAAGGTTCGGATTGTCCGACATGGCACGCATCGCCTTGCCCCATTTCGACCGGGTCAGAAACAGTTGCAGGACACCCACAAGAGCGACCATCGCCAGAACCGTATAGATTTCACGGTCGCGAATGCGCAGGCCGAAATAGTCTTCCGGTCGCACAATCCCGCGCGTGTAGGTTTGAGTGTCGACACCCCAGACGACCTGAACCACCGACCTGACCATAAGCGCAATGCCGAGCGAGGCCATCACAGTGACGATTTTCGGGCGCTCGCGCAGGTGCTCATAAAAGACCTTGTCGATGCCAATTGCGACGGCTCCCGTTGCAATGATGGCAAATGGCAGTGCCACAAGTGGCGATATGCCCAAACTTGTCACAACGGCCAGAGCGATGAACGCACCGAGCGTCGCCAGATCCCCATGCGCAAGGTGGGCGTAGCGCAGAATGGCGAAAATCAACGTGATGCCAACAGCGCCGAGCGCATAAATGGATCCCAGCACGATACCCGGAATGAGATAGAAATTTATCAGCTCCAAGAGGTCCATTCCGGTCAGCCTCCCAAGAACATTTCAGCGACTTCACGGTCGGCAAGGAGTTCGCCCCCGGAGCCTTCGTGCCTGTTTTTACCAGCTGCAAGGACATAGCCACGATCGGCAAAAGCGAGTGCCTGCTTGGCGTGCTGCTCGACCAGCAAAATGGCAACACCGGTATCACGCACATCGCGGCAGATCTGAAAAATCTGTTCCATGTATTTCGGCGACAGACCTGCTGTCGGTTCGTCCAACAGCAGCAGCTTCGGGTCCAGCATCAGGGACCGGCCCATGGCCACCATCTGGCGCTGGCCGCCCGACAAACTTCCGGCCAGTGTCTTGCGTCGTTCTTTCAGGTCCGGAAACAACGCATAGACGCGATCATAGGCGGCCGAGAGGTCACCCTGCTTCAGAAACCCGCCCATTTCGAGATTTTCGTGGATCGTCATTTCCCGGAAGATATTGTCGACCTGGGGTACATAGCAGATACCACGCTGAACGATCCTGTTGGGTGCCCATCCGGTGATGTCGTCACCGTCGAACAGCATCTTGCCGCCCCGGATGTTCAAAAGACCGAAGACGGATTTCATCGCTGTGGATTTCCCGGCTCCGTTTGGACCAACGATGACAACGATCTCGTCCTGATCCACATGGATGGTCACGTCCTGCAGGATGTCGGCTTCACCGTAGCCACCCGTGATTTTGTCCATCGAAAGAAGTGCGTTCATGCAGCATCTCCCGTGGTTTCGCCAAGATAAGCTTCCAGCACCTGCGGGTTCGAGCGTACGGTTTGAAAATCCCCCTGGATAAGGACCTGACCCTCTGCCATACACACAACCGGCGCGCAGAGTTTTTCAATCATTTCCATGTCGTGTTCGATCAGAATGAAAGTGTAACCGCGCTCCTTATTCAGGATATCAATCTTTGCTTCCAGTTTGCGCAACAAGGTTCTGTTGACACCAGCAGCCGGCTCATCAAGCAGAACCAGTTTGGCGTCGGTCATCATTGTCCGACCCAGTTCTAGAAGCTTCTTCTGCCCGCCGGAAAGGTTGCCGGCCGGCTCGTGAGCGACATGGCTCAGCTCCAGAAACTCAAGTGTTTCATACGCTCTTTTCTCGACATCTGACTCTGATACCCTGACGCTTCCCCAAGCGAACCAGTTGGAAAAGAGGCGCTCCCCAGGCTGTGACGGCGGCACCACCATCAGGTTTTCCAGAGCGGTAAGCTTGTGGAATTCGTGCGGTATCTGAAAGGTGCGCACCAGGCCTTTGTGAAACAGTTGGTGGCTTGCCAGCGGAGTGACGTCTTCGCCGAGGAACCGAATACGCCCGTTTGTCGGCTGCAGAGCACCGGCTATCAAATTGAACAAGGTGGTCTTGCCCGCGCCGTTCGGACCGATCAGCCCAGTAATACTGCCCTTCTCGACACGGAACGAGCAGCCATTGACCGCCTTGAATCCGCTGAAATCCATAACGAGCTCTTCAAGCTCAAGCATTCATGCTCCCCGCCGATCCCACGGCCTGTTTTTTTCTTTCATTGACCGCAGCGTATCGGCGAACTGTTCTTCAAACAGGGCGCAAAACGGCCCGCATCAGCGCGGCATTCAGCCCTTCTAACTTCATTGTCAGGGCAATCAACTCAAAATCTCCAGGTTCCACTACAGAAAGGGCAAGATTTTTCAAATTCCCAAGAACTCTGGAACGTTCAATCCAGTTACTGCACTGGTCATCAAAAACTTACGGCGCACAAGAAGCAACACCGCCACCTGGTGGTTTCTACCGCCTGCACTTCGCGCATAGTTGCTGCAAGCGAAAGAGCGCACCCAAAAACGCCCATCATTGCCTTGGCTCATGTCACTCTTGAAGGGGGACTTCTTCGATCAGTCTGGCGATGAGCAAGTGCACATGAGTGACAGACTTCGATGACACTCTCCTTGGAAAGTCAGAGACTTCGGCTTTTTTGATACTGACAAAAATTACAATACCCGGCCTCTCTGCTTTAAAAAGCGTCTTTTGTGTACAGATAAGGTCCGGTTTCTCTGCAGTTCTTCTTATTTGGAATTGCGCAGCTGTTTACGCCAGCTAAACTGAATTGGTGATTCACTCGGACTTGTGGGCCCAGTCCATTTAGCATTTGGCACCCAATCGCGAGGCACCAAACTGGCCGATACAGTAAACCTGCGTTACCTTGATGCTGAAGCCGGGCATCTGCCGACGGACACCACCGCCGGTCATTTGATTGATACTGGTTTGATCGGGTCAATCTATGACCGGCTTGATACAGCCGTGTGGATCTTTGATTTCGACCAGAAACGGGTTTTGTGGGCCAATCGCAAAGCGCTTGAAGTCTATGACGCGTCGACGCTCGAGGAACTCAAGTCCCGCGACCTGGGTGCCGACATGTCTCATTCAGTGGATCAGCGGCTCAGGCAGTACCAACAGGACTTCACCAACCGCGACGTCAGCTTTTCGGAAATCTGGACACTCTATCCCCGAGGGAAGGCTCAGGTTCTCCAAGTTGTTTTCAGCGGCATTCATCTTCTCGATGGGCGTGTTGCAATGCTCTGCGAAGGCCGCCCCCACCACGAGCAGCAACCTGAAACACTGCGCAGTGCAGAAGCGCTTCTGCATACACCTGTCATGATTTCGCTGTTTTCGATGGACGGCCATCCGATTTACCGCAACACCGCATCGCGTGCGGTTTGCTGCACGTTTGAAACCACTTTCGCGGACCAATTTGTCGATCCTGGCGAAGAAGCTCACCTCATTCAACTCCTCGAGGAAGAACGGTCGTCCAGGCGTGTCTCGCGTGTGAAAACCCGCGGAGGCAATCGCTGGCATGAATTGACAGTGCGCACATGCCACGATGCGGTTTCTGGCCAACAGGCCTATCTAGTCAGCGAAATTGACGTCACCGAATTGCATGAAACCAAGGAGAGAGCCCAGTATCTTGCCAGCCACGATACGCTGACAGGCCTTTCAAACAGAACCTACCTGAAAGAGCGTCTTGCTCAGGTGCTCAAGACGGCGTCCGATTGGGGACAGAGTGCGACGCTCTATCTGGTCGACCTCGACGACTTTAAAATGGTCAACGATTCGCTCGGCCACGCAGCCGGAGATGCGTTGCTGCAGCTGATCGCCAACAAGTTGACGGAACTCGCCGGCCCGGACGATATCGCAGCTCGTCTTGGCGGTGACGAGTTTTTGATCTGCCACATCGAGAAGCCCGGTGGCCGCAGCGCGGACTGGTTCGGCCAGGACCTGTTGCAAGCCTTCGCGGCGCCGCAACTGATCGACGGCAAACCCCGACATATCGGACTGAGCATCGGTTACGCGCACTTTCCGGGCGATGGCCAGACCATTGATGAATTGATGCGGCACGCGGACCTTGCCCTCTATCAGGCGAAAACGGACCCGAAAGAAAAATGCGTCCAGTTTCAACAACACATGCGCCTGCTGAGAGATCAGCACCTGGCAATCAAAAAGGATCTTGAACGCGCTATCCGCGAACATGAATTCACGCTTCATTTCCAGCCGATAGCCTGCACGCAGACAGATCGGGTGATCAGCGCCGAGGCCCTGATCCGCTGGCAACATCCCGAAAGAGGCCTTGTAGCGCCCGATGACTTCATTCCCGTTGCGGAGGAAACCGGGCTGATCAATGAGATCGGTGAATGGGTCAACCGGCAGGTCTGTTCCATGCAGGCGCGTCTGGCGGAAATGTCGCTGCCGCTTCCGCTGGCGCTCAATGTTTCACCGCGCCAGCTTTCAGATCCTGATTTTGTCAGCAAGATGAAGGCCCTGCCAATAGAAACAGGGTGCGACCCTTCAATGCTTTCGATTGAAATCACCGAGGGTGTGCTGCTGGGTGACATACCAAATGCACTGGAAACACTTTCCAGTTTGAAAGAAGCTGGCTACCGGATTGTCATTGATGATTTCGGAACCGGTTACTCCAACCTTGCCTATCTGCACAACTACCCGATTGACGGCATTAAGATAGACCGGGTTTTCATGGAAGATGTTGAAGCCGGTGGTGCGATCGTGAAGCTGGTCCTCTCCTTGGCGTCGGCACTTGGCGCAGATGTTGTGGCGGAAGGTGTCGAAACCATCGAACAGCGCCGATGGTTGTCTGAGAACGGTTGTCATCGGTTTCAGGGTTACCTTTATTCAAAACCTGTTCCGGAAGACCGGTTTCTTTCCATGCTCCATACGCAATCGCGTATCGCGACGATGTAGGCGCGCCAGAAACGAACCACAGTCATCGCCTGAAGAAGGCGAAGTCGGGTGCTTTCCCGGTTCGTTCGGGTATTTGCAGTTTTTTCCTGAAAAACCCGGCACAAGCGCACGACTGTTTCGTGCTATGTCGCAAATGGCACAAATTTTCGCGTTTGAACGCTCCAGCCACATACTCTATCTGGTAGTGTCAATACGTAGTTCAAACCCCATATTTCTTCTTCCTTGATGGCTCTGGTGACATGTTCATAAGCGTCTTCGACATCTTCAAAATCGGCATTGGGCCGTCCAGCTCACACACGGTTGGTCCAATGGTGGCTGTAGCTCGTTACCTTGACCGGGTCCGGGGTCTTGCCGGTGCAGAGGCCAAGGCCTCGCGTCTTACAGTGACACTTCATGGATCGCTCGCATTCACCGGCAAAGGCCACGCCACGGACAAGGCTGTCTGCCTGGGACTGCTCGGTGCCAAACCGGACACGCTTGATCCCGATGACGTTGAACCGCAGCTTGACGTGTTGGCGCAAAGGAAGACACTCCAGATACCGGGACTTCCCGAACTGCAGTTCGATCCGGACCGTGACGTGATTTTCGACTACGGCCCTTCGTTGCCTCTCCATGCCAATGGCATGACATTCCATCTCTTGGATGCAAGCGGCGCTCTTATCGATACGTTTGTCTATTACTCGATCGGTGGAGGTTTCGTGGTGAGTGAAGCGGAACTGCGCAAAACCACAAACGAACCAGTGAATGAGCTCGCCAGCCAGGATGTACCGCATCCCTTCACCAGCGCCAAAGAGATGCTGGAAATGGGGAAAGAAGCAGAGCTGTCGATTGCGGAAATGAAACTGCAGAACGAGTGCAGTGACATACCTCAGCATGAGGTCGAAGAGGGTATCGACCGGCTCTGGTCGGCAATGGACGCCTGCATCAATCGCGGCATCACTCTGACGGGCATCCTGCCCGGTGGACTGAAGGTCAAACGCAGAGCAGCCGACATTTATCAAAAACTCATCCGCGAAGGCCGGACGAACCCGCCTTTCGAGCATAATGTCGTCGACTGGCTCGGGGTCTATGCCATGGCAGTTAATGAGGAAAATGCCGCCGGAGGCCGGGTTGTGACAGCGCCGACAAATGGCGCTGCAGGCGTCATCCCGGCCGTGACGCGATATTACCTCGATCATTGCGCGGACGCCGACCAGGCCGGCATTCGCACATTTCTCCTGACGGCTGCGGCTGTCGGCGGCATCATCAAGGCGAATGCCTCCATTTCAGGCGCGGAAGTCGGATGCCAGGGAGAAGTCGGCTCTGCCTCAGCTATGGCTGCCGCAGGTCTGTGCGCTGCACTTGGCGGCACCAACGAGCAAATCGAAAATGCGGCGGAAATTGCCCTGGAGCATCACCTCGGTATGACCTGCGATCCCATTGGAGGTCTTGTTCAAGTCCCTTGTATTGAGCGAAACGCACTTGGTGCGGTGAAGGCTGTTACGGCGGCCTCCCTTGCCTTGCGCGGTGATGGCTCACACTTCGTTCCGCTTGATGGTTGTATAGAAACCATGCGGCAGACCGGTATGGATATGATGGAACAATACAAGGAAACGTCGAAAGGCGGACTGGCAGTCAACATCGTTGAATGCTGAGCCGACGCCGGAATGCCCGCCGCCAACAGACTTAGCCGGAATTTGCGAAAAATTCTGCTGATCACTGCCTTGTCGGGGCTGGCCGGTCTCATGATTGGTGTGGTTCGCGCAGGCGAAAACAACTTCGCAATCGAAGCGGCATATGGTGCGCTTACAGGCACGATCATCGGTTGCGGTTGCACATGTTTTGAGTTTATCGGTTTCTCGAACTCCAGACTGCGCGCTGCGCGGCGCCTTCCACCCGTTGCACTCCTGATTGGAAGAACCCTTGCCTACAGTCTGGTTATCCTCTTTGGTCTCGGCATCTCGAGTGTCCTGGTAGGGGACGTCCTGCCCTGGCAGGAGCCTGAATTTTCTGAAGTCTTCCTGATATCCGCGACCGTTGCATTTTTCATGTCCGGCGCTGTGGAAGTCACCCGGCTGCTGGGTTCGGAAGCAACACTTTCGCTGGTGTCGGGGCGCTACAACACGCCCCGACTTGAAACCCGTGTCGTCCTCTTTGCAGATCTTGTCGGTTCGACCGCCCTGGCCGAAAAGATCGGCGAACTTGAATTCCATGTATTTCTGCAAGATGTCGCCCTTGACCTTGCCGGCCCCATCGAAGACACGCGTGGCGCTGTCCACCGATATGTCGGCGACGCGGTGATTGTGACCTGGCCGCTGGAAAGCGGGGTGAAACAGGCTGACTGCCTGAGTTGCGCACTGGAAATGCATAGGACGCTGGCCACACATGCCAGCCGCTATCGCAAACGGTTCGGCACCGAACCAAGCCTGCGTGTCGCCCTCCATTGCGGCCAGGTAGCCGCAGGTGAAATCGGTGACTGGAAGAAAGAAATTGCCCTGCTCGGCGACACGATGAACACCACGGCGAGAATAGAACGCGCCTCGAAAACTCTTGGCAGCGACACAGTGCTTTCGGATGCGCTCGTAAAACATTTACCTGAACAGGCCCGAACAAGCCTTCGCCGGCTGCCCGACTATGAAGCCCACGGAAAACAGGAACCGCTGCGTCTCTGGACAACGAAGACCTGAATGGCAATTGTTTGAGTATTGAACCGGCAAGCAAACATTGAGGCTAGTTTGCGCGTATAATTGCAATCTTTCTGGCTGTGTCAGTTTCTTACCTGCCGCAACACATCACACATCATGTCTGTCGGCACTGAGCAGCACGCGTACGAGTGCGGGCTGTGACCTGACACCGACTTTGTCATAGATGCGCTGCAAGTGGGTTTTCGCCGTATTCGGGCTCATTTCGAGGGCAAGGGCTGCTGTTGTCAGGTCCTGACCGTCGACGAGATGACGTGACAGTTTCTCCTGTGTTTCAGAGAGGCGATAAACCTCGGAGGCAGTGGTTATCTGCAAACTGAGACGCTCAGAATCGTCAAACGTTACCAGAAGCTTCCCGTCTCTCAACATAGCCCAGCAAACATGCGCAAAACCTTCATCATCCTGTCCCAGCGCCACGACACGGGTGACCGCCTCTTCACCGACACGCGGCGTGTGATGGGCCCGCATCTGGGCAATCCAGGTTATTGCGTCTCGTAATTCATTCAGGGCTTCCGGTTCTTTTGCCCAGAGCTTGCCAGACCTTGCACAAAGCCTTGGATGATGGGGAAGCCGTTCCTTGGCCGCTTCGTTTTGCCAGAGCAACCGTCCAGTTTCGTCAACCTCCACCAAAGGGGCGTTGACATGGTTGACGTGTATCTGAGTGCTGACGACACATGAGATCTTCCAGGTACCCTTGACCTTCTGCAAGATCTTTACCTCGTGATACTGTCCGGGGCAGGCTTTCGGAATATCGGACATATCTCCGATTTGATCGTAGCTGACCCATGCCATTTCAGGGCTCAACACAACATTGAAATTCTTGCGCTGGAATCTCCAGGGTGGTTGCCACTCGAACGGGCCGGACGTGATGCGCTTCATCTGCGCTCGTATTTCAGCGCCGGCCGTGACGGTGACACCGGTACGTACATGCGTTTGTATACGCCGGATTTCAGGGGACTCGAGCCAATAGCTTTGCCAGGCCTCGTAGTTACGCTGCAGATAGGCCTCCGTTTCAGCCTCAATAACTTGCATGATGGCAGAACGATCATCTGCGGGGTCCAGTGTCAAATTGCAGCCCTTTGTTTTTCCAGTCTTCGAAACCTTGCAGCTTCTGATGATCGCAAGAACCGGACAAACCGTTTCAAGCTGGCCACCGCCTCAACCATACCATCCACAAGGCCGGTCATTTTGCCAGATTGCGCATAATACTCCTCTTCTCCGGCAGGATCGAAGCTGTTCATTTTGTGCTGGTGAAGCCCAACGGCGGTGAGTGCTTGCAGGTCCATTTGAAACCTCCTGTTCCAATTTTGATGAACACGAGGATAGAAGGTGCGACGCCGACAGCCTGTCATACGCGAGGACTACAGCAGCCTGTATTTAGCGCTTTGAGCTGCCCTGGAAGAGATTTATCCAGGCGAACAGTTGGTCTGCTCACAAGCCAAATGAAGCGTTGCGCACAAGAACATCAATTCTGTTGCAGGCGGGTCTTGTGCGCGTGGGAAATGTGACGGCGCGCAGCAGTTTCGGCAGCTGTGCAATCGCCCTCGGCGATTGCCTCAACGATGGCCGCATGTTCTTCAACCGCAGTTTCACGGCGCTCAGGCGTATCAAGCGTCGTGCCTGCCATCAGGATCAGTGAAAGGCGCAGGTGCTCGATCTGATCGACCAGATATCGGTTGTGCGACGCCAGACACAGGCGGCGATGAAATTCCCTGTTTGAACGCACGAGGCCCTCTTTGTCCGCAATGCGCTTGCGGTCTGCCTCGACAAGGTCCTGCAGTATCTCGATTTCGGGACGAGAGGCATGTTTGGCCGCCAGTCCTGCAGCTGTTCCTTCCAGGACCTCGCGCATGAAATAGACCTCATTGATCTGCCCGTGATCGAGCGTCGGAACGACCATTCCCCTGTTTGGCTCATGGACGGCAAGCCCCTGTGCTTCCAGACGCTTCAATCCTTCGCGGATCGGTGTGCGAGAGACGCCGAATTCCTCGGCAAGATCGGCCTCTCGCAGGCGATCACCGGGTTTCAAAACCCGTTCTTCAATAAGGCCAATAAGCCGCCGATAGATTTCAGATCCATTCATGCAATCTGGTTAGCCGCTTGCCGGACATTGCGCAAGAGACGCACCGGAACCTGATGGCTTCAGCTTGAACAATTGGCATCGCCTAGTGCAAACGCACACCCTGACGCGCTAGCTCTGCCTGCAGACGGACAATGTCCATTGAGGCCAGATCCATGCCGTGCTTGATCGAGAGCGCAGCGGCAACGCCCGCACCTTGCCCGGTCACGGTGCAGCACATCATGTTACGTGTGGCGGCGTGGCTGACCTTGTCACCACCTGTCGCCCGGCCGGCAACCAGAAGGTTTTTAACGCCCTTTGGAAGCAGCGTCCTGTAAGGCAGTTGAAAATAGCGGCCCGTTGTCGGCAGGATCAAGATGCCATAGCCATCGATGAATTCCGGAAAGATGCCGATGCTATCCTCGAAGTGGCCTTGTTCACGAACATCAGTCTCAGTCATGTCATAGGCGGCCAGAATTTTCCGGGTGTCGCGGATCCCGACAGTCATTCCGAAATTTCTGAGTTTTGCGCCGCTGCAGCCCGGCTGAAAGCGCTTCAGGGCTTCCACGGCCAGCATTGCCTGGCGCCGCCCTTCAATTTCATTCCGTGTCATCGAGGCCGGGTCGGTACCATCGCACTCAGGGAGGTGAACGAGATTCAAATAGGTCAGGTCACCACTGTCATAAACGGCCCCCCACGTGCCGGAGATGGTGGACAGGGATGCCGGAATGAGTCCAGCGTCCATGGCCTGTTCGAACGGCTTGCGCAGAAAGGGTGAAAACATCCGGTCTTCCTTGCCGGTTGTTTCCACCGACCATTCCCCGCTTTCCCAGTCCTTATAGGTTTGTGGGTCGGCCTTAACGGCGTCCATGAATTTCTTCTTGTCGACACCTGTCATGGAAAACATCACCGAGGCCGCCTGCATTTCTTCGACCGGGGTTTTCTTCGTGGCGGCACCGGCACGAAACGCGACATCGGCATCCCCGGTGGCATCGATTACCCGTTTTGCCAGGATCGCTTCCCTGCCCGCCTTGCTTTCGGTGATGATGCCGCAGATCTCATCGCCATTCATGATTGGCGCAGCGAAAGACCTGTGCAGCATCGGGTGTATACCGGCCTCTTCCACAAGGTTGTCGGCAACCAGTTTGAAGCCTTCTGCGTCGATTGCGTGGCTGTCTGATTGCGGTTCCGGCGTTGCTGCTCCAGCAGCGCGCGCCCGATCTTCAAATTCCCTGCCAACCCCTTCCGTGTCGATTGTTTGCTCATGCCTGTACCAGGCAAACCCTTCAACACCGACCGCTGTAATGTTTCCGCCAAAACACCCGAACCGCTCGACCAGTGAGACATCCACACCGGCGCGAGCCGCCCCAAGCGCTGCTGCAAGACCGCCAGGACCCGAACCAACCACCAGCACGTCGGTTTCATGAATAACGTCAATTTCGCGCGCGGGCTCGGTTATCCTCTTCACGCTGTCTCCAATTCACTCGTCATCTGTCTGCTTACGTCATCGGATGAAAAAGCTTCCCGCCAATGGTGGGCCGGCTCACGCCGGTGGTGCCTGGAAACGTTGTAGGTAA
This sequence comes from Labrenzia sp. THAF82, assembly GCF_009363435.1. Taxonomy (GTDB): domain Bacteria; phylum Pseudomonadota; class Alphaproteobacteria; order Rhizobiales; family Stappiaceae; genus Roseibium; species Roseibium porphyridii. The sequence goes on from NZ_CP045354.1 coordinate 5,449,663, forward strand.
GTCCGCTTTCAGACGAGCACCCAGAAACGCCATCGCCTGTGCTTCAAGCGCATCTCCATTGATGTGGTGATCGTCGGAGGAGACAACTTCTCCTGAAAGCAAATCCGACAGCGCGCTCATCAGCACAGGATTGTGACGCCCACCGCCACAGACCAGCCAGAGCTTTGCAGGTTGCGGCAACAATGTCTCGGCCTTGGCTATGGCTTCGGCCGTAAAAGCAAGCAGGGTTGCTGCACCATCTTCCAGACCCAGTCCATCTGCAAATTCTCCGGAAAAACTGTAGCGATCCAGAGACTTTGGCCCAGGCTCGGAAAGAAACGGATGATTGAGCGCGCGGGCCAGCCGCTTCTCGTCGACAGTGCCTTCTTTGGAAATCTCACCGCCAGCATCATATTCTCCAGCACCGTGGCGGTTTATCCAGTCATCGAGCAATGCGTTGCCAGGCCCGATATCAAAGGCCAACAGGTCTTCACCCTCAATATAGGTTAGGTTCGACACACCGCCGATATTGAGAAAGCAAAGCGGTTCCCTGCGCTCACCCAAAAGCGTCTTGCAAAGTGCCTGATGATAGACAGGTACCAGTGGCGCTCCTTCTCCTCCGGCAGCCATATCGGCCAGACGCACATCACCGATCACAGGCAGATCCAGCGCATCAGCCAGAGACTGCGGGTCACCCAGCTGTATCGTTTCTCCTGCCTTTGGATCGTGCCACACAGTCTGGCCGTGGAACACGACAGCGTCAGGAGACAGTTTGTTGTCGTTCAAGAAACGTTCAATTGCCGTGGCATGGCCATCGGTGACAGCCCTTGCAATTTCAGGCCACTGCTCCCGGTCCGTCCCCTTTTTTGCAGCGGCATCCAATACACTGCGGCGCGTTTCAGGCCTATAGGAAGTGGTTGTTGCCGGGCCGAACTTCGTCACGCGCTGGCCGTCGGTCTCAATGGAAGCCAGATCGATGCCATCCGCGGACGTGCCGCTGATCGTTCCGACGATGGACCAACTCATTTCAGACTGTCCGATACTGTCTTGAGACCTGCTTCTGCAATGTCGAAAAGCTCGTTGATCTGGTTTTCTGTGATGATCAATGGCGGGCAAAAAGCCATCGCGTCAAGCATGGCACGGGAGATCAGACCCTTTTCCTGAAACGCGGCATTGGCTCTTGCTCCAAGCGCACCCGGCGTCTGCGCAAGGGCGTCATGGGAAAGCTCCGCCGCGCCGATCAAACCGACACCGCGGGTTTCGATCACGAGCGGGTTTTCTCCCAGCTCGGCCAGACGTTTTTGAAAAACCGGTGCAACGTTCCTCACATGACCGACAAGGTCGCGCTCCTCGATGATCTTTAGGTTCTCCAGTGCGACCGCTGCCGCAACCGGGTGCCCGCTTCCGGTATAGCCATGGCCCAGTACGCCGATCCTGTCACTTTCGTCCGCGATCGTCTGGTAGACAGCATCGTTGATCAATAGCGCGGAAATCGGTTGGTAAGATGACGAGAGGGCCTTTGAAAGGGTCATCATGTCTGGTTCAAGGCCGTAAGTCTGCGTGCCGAACATGTTGCCTGTGCGGCCGAAGCCGCAAATAACTTCGTCGGCAACAAAGAGGATGCCGTATTTCTTCAAGACCGGTTGTACGGCCTGCCAATAGCCGTCCGGTGGCACAACGACACCGCCCGCACCCATGACAGGTTCCGCAAAGAAAGCGGCGATGGTTTCCGGCCCCTCAGCAAGGATCAGGTCTTCCAGATCCACGGCACAGCGCCGGGCGAAGTCGGCCTCGCTTTCGCCGTCTCTTTTCATGGTCCGGTAGTGCGGGCATGTGGTGTGCAGGACTTGCGGCAGCGGCAGATCAAAGGATTTGTGGTTGTTGGGCAGTCCCGTCAGGCTGGCGGATGCAATCGTCACACCGTGATAGCCGCGCACGCGCGAGATGATTTTCTTGCGGTCCGGCTGGCCGAGCGCATTGGAGCGGTACCAGATCAGCTTTATCGCTGTGTCATTCGCTTCTGATCCTGAATTGGTGAAATACACTTTCGACATTGGAACCGGCGCCATCTCGATCAGCTTTTCGGCAAGTTCGATCGATGGCCCGTGGGTCTTGTATGTGAAGGTGTGATAGTAGGGCAGCTTCTCCATCTGCCGTGTTGCTGCGTCCACAAGACGCTTTTCGCCAAACCCGACCGCGACGCTCCAAAGGCCGGCCATTCCCTCAATGTATCGTTTGCCGGAAATGTCCTCGACGTAGATCCCTTCGCCCTTTTCGATCACCAATGCGCCCGTTTCTTCCTGTCGGCGGGCATTGGCATAAGAATGAAGCTGAAAGGCCGTATCTCGAGCCTCAAGGGAATTGGGGAGCTGCGCCATTGCGGCCTCACTTGCAAAGTGGTGAAGGTTCCAGGGTCACAAGCGACTCAAATTGCCACTCCACCCAGACTGTCACGCTAGACCCGCAATCGGCTGAAGACAATCGGGGCCTTCTGTATCGGAAGGAAAAATGAATCTGCAAGCAATATTGCAATCTAATCTGAATCATGCAATTTTACTTGCAGATTGACGAAGGAAGATCATGTCGCTGTTTGAGAAAATTTCACATCAGGCAACCACACTCACACCCAGTGAGCGCAGGCTCGTTGAGAACGTGATCGACAGCCCGACAACCGCAGCGCTCGGCACGGCCGGTGAACTTGCCCGGGCCGCAGGCGTTCATGAAGCAACGGCGTCGCGCCTTGCCAAAAAGCTGGGGTTTGAAAGTTACGCAGCCTTTCGTGACGCATTGCGCGACGAATTCATCGCGACCCGCGAAACCGCAACCCGGTTTGAAAAAACCATCGCAGAGAGCACGTCCGATACAATTCTTGGCGAACTGGCCAGGGAAGAAACTCAGGCACTCGGACGGATCGAAGAATTCATTACACCGGAGCAGATCGCAGAAGCTGCACAGATCTTGATGAGCGCGAGACGGATCTTTGTCTATGGCTACGGCAACGCGGAAGTGCTCGCGCTCATGATGGTCAAACGGTTCCGCCGTTTCGGCAAAGACACCCACCAGCTCGATACAGATCCGCGCGGCCTCGCCGAACAAATGCTGGGTCTGGATTCAGACGATGCTGTTTTGAGCTTTGCCTTCCGTCGACCGCCTCGCGGCTATGCGGCGTTGATGGAAACCGCAAAAGAAGTGGGTGCAAAGACAGTCATGATTTCCGGCAAGTCGGGCGCATTGCTAACGCCGCGCCCCGACCGCCTTTTGGCCGCACCACGCTCAGGTGATCAGGATGCCTTCCAGACCCTGACCGTACCGATGACAATCTGCAACGCCATCGTCATCGCGGCCGGACTGACAGCGAAAGAGGAATCGCTGAAAAAACTCGATCGACTGGGACAGCTGATCGAGCGTTTTGAATAACGAAAGAAACCCTTAGGGAGGGATACATGAATGTTCTCGGAGCAACACGCCTCGGCGTGATCGGTATATTTTTGTCTTCAGCTGCCTTGGCTGATGGGCATCTGAACGAAATGGGACCTGAGGAATTGCTGCCACTTGCCCAGGAGGAAGGCAAAGTGACCGTTTATTCCTTTACCAGCCGGATAGGCAAAGTGGAGGCCGCGTTTGAAGAGACCTATCCAGATATTGACCTGCAAGGTTTCGACATCTCGTCCACAGAACAGATCGCACGCCTCCAGGCGGAAGCGCAGGCTGGCGTCACCAATGCCGACGTTATCTACATTTCCGATACTCCCGTCGTACTGACAGAACTCTTGGAGACCGGCATCATCGCACCCTTTGTGCCGCCGCGCGTCGCCGATCGTGTCCCGCAGGAGTACCGATCGCCGCTGCTGGCGCAACGTTTGTCGACCAAAGTGCTGATGTACAACGAAGAAGCCAACCCGGACGGTGCGCCGGTCACGAATCTTTGGCAACTGACAACCGGCGACTGGCGCGGCCGGGTGGTCATGGTCGATCCCCTGCAAAGAGGTGACTACCTCGATCTGATGACAGAAATCGTATTGCGTTCCGACGCAATGGCCGCCGCTTATGAAGAGCAATTCGGAAAAGCAATTGAACTCGGAGATGCTGCCAATGCCGGTGAAAAATTCATCATGGATCTCTTTGCAAACGATGTGATCCTTGTCGGCTCCACCGATGATGTGAATGTGGCTGTCGGCGCAAAGGGGCAGGAAAACCCACCTGTCGGCTTCACCAGTTATTCCGACCGCCGGGACAACGAGGAAGAAGGCTGGGCGCTTCAAGTGGCCAACAGTGTAGAGCCTGCACCCGGCATCATCTTTCCTGCCGTGCTTGCGCTGGCCGCAGAACCCAACAACCCTGCCGCAGCACGGCTTGTGATCGATTTCCTGATGGGAGACGAAAGTGAGACCGGTGGTGCAGGCCTTGCACCGTTTTATGTTGCCGGCGATTACGTGACACGCACTGATATCCCGCCGCACCCGGACGCAGTTTCACTGAGCGACTTTACCGCCTGGCGCATTGCACCGAACGAGACCGCCAAGATCAGATCCGAAATCGGCGACCTGATCCTGACACTGCAATAAAACTCCCCGACCAGGAGCAGGCGTGGCCATACGCCTGTTTCCTGTCTACCCTGAAATGACCAACAAGGATGACGTTGATGGTGGATGTCACCATGAACAGGCAGGGAAGACGTGTGCTTTTCAAGCACGGAACGGTGCTGAAAACTGTCGTGCTTGCACTGTTGATCGCGCTGATCGTTTTGCCGCTTCTCAGAACAGTCCTGTTCACGCTGCAGCCTGACACCGTGAAAGCGTGGTCGGACGTGCTGACGGGGCGCTTGTCGACCAATCTGTTTTATAAACCACTGGGCAACACACTTCTGATCGGCGTTGTGGTGGCGTCAGGCTGTGTCCTTCTCGGCGGTTTTCTTGCCTGGCTTGTCGTCATGACCAACGTGCCGTTCCGCAAGACAATCGGTGTCATGGCCACGCTGCCATTTATGATTCCGTCCTTCGCGGCAGCTCTCGCCTGGGGCGCACTCTTCCGCAATGACAGGGTCGGAGGCCAGGTTGGCTGGCTGCAAGGCATGGGTCTGGATATTCCGGACTGGCTGGCATGGGGCATCACCCCGACGCTAATCGTGTTGACCCTGCACTATTTCAGCCTCGCCTTTACGATTATCGCTGCAGCACTCGCCACCGTGAACTCCGACCTTGTGGAAGCCGCACAGATCGCGGGTGCCAAAGGTGGCCGGATCCTTATGGGTATTATTCTGCCGGTCACGACCCCTGCCCTGGTCGCTGCAGGGTCGCTTTGTTTTGCCGGTGCGGTTTCAAATTTCGCAACACCGGCGCTGCTTGGACTGCCGGTTCGAATGCAAACCCTGTCGACCCGCCTGTTCGGCATGATCGAGGTAGGTCAGGTTGGAAGAGGTTATGTCATCGGCATTCTGCTCGTACTCATATCCGGCGCTTTCCTCTGGGCCGGAAACCGGATTGTGTCGGGGCGCAGGTCCTATGCCACGATCACCGGAAAGGGAGGACGTGCAAAACGTTTCGACCTGCGTAGTGCACGCTGGCCGCTCTGCGCCGTGGCCATGGTGATCCTGATCAGCTCCACCATTCTGCCGGTCGTCATCTTGTCCGCGTCAAGCCTTGCTCCATCATCTGCAAATCTGTTTTCAAACTGGACGCTGCATTACTGGATCGGTCCGAGCAGTCAGTCGATCGCACAGGGCATTCCGGGCATTGTTCACAACCAAGATATCGTGCGGGCGTTAACCGTTACCCTGGGTCTCGGCCTGGCAGTGGCCTTCACGGGCATGTTCGTGGGGCTCCTGGCGTCCTACACCACAGCTCGGTTTCGCAAGGGCTGGATGTCGGCTGTCATCACACAGGTCAGCTTTCTTCCACTGTTGGTGCCCGGGATCGCATTTGGTGCTGCGTACATCGCTTATCTGGGTGCTCCTATCGGGCCGTTTCCAGCGCTCTATGGAACCTTCGCGTTGCTCGTGATCGCGGCGACTGCGTATCTGCTGCCTTTTTCGGTGCAGACAGGACGCGCCGTCATCCAGCAAGTTGGCGGCGAACTGGAGGAAAGCGCACGCATCACGGGAGCAAGCTTTGCCCGCCGGTTGTCTGCCATCACCGTGCCGCTTGCGATACGCGGCCTGACGGCGGGCGGCATTTTGATCTTTGTGAAAATCATCCGTGATCTGTCGCTGGTTGTTCTGCTCTTCACGCCAACGATGCCGGTACTGTCTGTTCTGGCTTATCGCTATGCGTCTGAAGGGTTCGGACAATTCGCCAACGCGATCACAGTCGTCATCCTGTTCATATCCATCGCAGCCACGCTGATAGCAAACTGGCTACAAGCCAAATCGCAGCCCTGGCTGAAGAACTGAAGGTAGTCCATGCTGGAAATTTGCAATCTGTGCAAACGCTTCGGTGCTTTCGAGGCTGTTAAAAATGTATCGCTCAAGGTCCCCGATGGCGCTTTCCTTGTTCTGCTGGGGCCATCCGGTTGCGGCAAGACAACTTTGCTCCGCATGTTGGCAGGTCTGGAATTGCCGTCTGAAGGGCAAATCATATTTGACGGCCAAACCGTGTCGGACGGAGACCGGAGCTGGGCCGTCGATCCGGCGAAACGCAATTCAGGACTGGTTTTCCAGTCATACGCACTTTGGCCACACATGTCCGTGCGCGGCAATGTTGAGTGGCCGTTGAAGGTCATGAAGATGCCGAAGGTCGAGCGCGCGGCCCGGATCAACGAAGTTCTGAACCTGCTTGAAATCAATCAACTGGCCGACAGGTATCCAAACGAGATTTCGGGCGGCCAGCAACAGCGGGTTGCCATTGCCCGCACAATTGCACCCAAACCGTCTGTTCTGTTGTTTGACGAACCGCTTTCAAATCTCGATGCCAAACTTCGGGTCGAAATGCGTACCGAACTGATGCGTCTGCATCGCGCAACCGGCGCAACGACTGTCTATGTCACACATGATCAGATTGAAGCCATGACGATGGCCACCCATGTTGCGGTAATGAACCACGGCACGGTGCAACAATTCGGAACGCCAGCCGATTTGATCAACACCCCTGAAACCGCATTCGTTGCGACATTTGTCGGCACACCTCCCAACAACATGGTCCCTGTGGTCAAGAACGGAAGTGGCTACAAGGTCGGTGGGCGGGCCATGCAGCTGTCCCCGCCCTCGGATGATTGCCTGGCTATGTACCGGGCCGAAAAGATGTCGGTAAGCGAGACGGAAAGCGCGATGACCTTGCCAATGGAACTTGTTGAAACCAGCACTATTGCCGGACGCACCATGGTTACGGGCTTGCGTGATGGCCTGCGCCTGACAGCCATCGTGGACAGCGCGCCATCTGTGCGAATTGGCGACACAGTTCAGTTTTCACTGCCGCCTGAACCGGATTGCTGGTTTAGCCGCACTGGCGAGAGGCTGGGCTGATGCGACTGCTGCTCGTACGACACGGACAATCAGAATGGAATGCCTCAAGGCGTCTTCAGGGACAGGCCGACATCGGGTTGTCCGAACTCGGTAAGTCGCAAGCCGATGCACTGCGGAGTGTCATCACAGGCATTGGCCACTGCCGGGCGGTGTCCTCCGATCTCAGGCGGGTAACCGAAACGGCTCAGCGAATAGGCGCGGAAAAACCTCGTTTCACGGAAGGCCTGAGGGAAATTGATGTCGGGGACTGGACCGGGCGCCCGATCGATGACATTCGGGCCGAAGACGATGCTGCCTATCTTGGATGGCGCGCGGGCACGTTCGCACCGCCTGGAGGCGAAGAGTGGGACGCCTTTGCGGACCGCATTTGCTCTGTCATCGAAGATGAGCGCCAAACCCCCTGCCAAAACCTGCTTGTCGTTTGCCATGGTGGGGTAATCCGCGCGATCTTGCAGCGCTACCTCGGTCTTGCTCCTGCTTGCGTGATACCGGTCGCTCCGGCCAGCCTGAATGCCTTGCGACTGGGAAACGGCAAACCTCCCCGACTGGAACTCTTCAATTATTTGCCCGATAGCCTGGAATTCGGAGCACCCGATTGATGCTGATGGAAATGTTGTTCCTTGTCGCTGGTTGCGCCCTGCTTTTTTATGGTGGTGACTGGCTTGTGGACGGGATTGCAGGCCTGGCCAACCGGCTGCGCGTCTCTCCGATTGTCGTGGCATTTGTCGTCATGGGCTTCGGAACATCCGCTCCTGAACTCTTTGTTGCGGCCGACGCAATGATGGCCAACAAACCCGATATCGCGGTCGGCAACATAGTTGGCAGCAATATTGCCAATCTGTTGCTCGTTTTGGCCTTGGCCGGACTGATCGCACCTTTGACCATCGACCGGGATGTGCTTCGGATCGACGGCAGTGCGATGCTCGTTGGAGCGCTTCTATTCTGGACAACCGCGTATGACGGGTCTGTTTCCAGGATGGATGCGCTGCTGCTGGTCATGGCAATGCTGACCTACCTGACCCTGCGGTGGCGCAGCCTTGAATTCCGGGATGAGGTTCCGGACACCAGCGAAAAGGGTCTGTTTCCTTGCCTTGCCAAATGCGGCCTTGCGTTGGTTGCACTGCCTGTCGGGGCGCATGTGTTCATAGAGGCCGCCGTCGAAATCGCCGGCATGCTCGGTGCGTCCGATGCCGTGATCGGACTGACGGTTGTGGCAATCGGTACATCCTTGCCCGAGATGGCTGCCTGTGTCGCCGCAGCTCTGAAGCAAAAATCCGGCGTTATCCTCGGCGGGATTCTGGGCAGCAATGTCTTCAACGGCAGCCTCGTGATCGGAGGCGCTGCCTTTGTCGCTCCTGTGGCTGTGGCGCAAAGCTTTCTCGATTTCTGGATACCGGTCATGATCCTAGCGACAACGGCGTCGCTGTTCTTCCTGCGCACGGGTTTCACGCTCAGCCGCAGGGAAGCATCGGTCATGCTGGCGAGCTATGCGGCAATCTTCGCAATCTAACTGTCAACATTGAGCACCACGCAGACGCGGTGCCTGCGACAGACCAGATGATCGACCCAGACAAATGGACCGGTCATTTGAATTGGAGCGACGCGCAGTTTCGCCATTCGGGGCACCTTAGTCATTGATCCAAAATGGCTCATAAACTGCCGACGCCGCCAAGGTACCTTTTGCGATAGAGAGAATTTGCGGCCGGACAATTCGGACCTTCGTGCATTGTGCGGCGAAGGTCGGCCGTGCGCTCATTTCGGCCGATGCAGCGTTGGGCACAAATGGCGGCTAAGACGTCGCGAACAATTCAGATTCAGCAATACAAGCATACTCGACCCGAAATATGTTTTTCGGAGCAAATTCGGGAGATATTGGAATGGCAGCGGACGACCGCCCGTTTGTTGGATATGAAGATAGGCTCAATCGCGTCCTATCCTACATCTATGAGAACCTGGATGAGGATCTGAACCTCGACAAACTCGCCGACGTAGCCTGCATGTCCAGGTATCACTGGCATCGTGTCTTTCGTGCAATGACGGGTGAAACATTGTCCGAAGTTGTGCGAAGGCTGCGGCTGAACAAAGCGGCCAATGCGCTGATTGAGGATAACACTCCTATTCGGGCTATTGCTGAGCAAGTTGGCTACAAGAACTTGGCGAGCTTTTCCCGTGCTTTCAAACTCACGCACGGTGTTTCCCCGAACGCATTTCGCGAGCAAGGTAAAAAGATCAACAGTTTCTTGACCGTAAATCCCAAAGAAGATGGTAGGTATCCTGTCACCGTGATGGAATTTGAAGGCGCTCAAGCGGCAGGCGTTGCACATATTGGTCCTTACCGGCTGATTGGCAGCGCTTTCAAAAAACTAGGCTGCTCGCTCATGACCAATTCTCTGATGGATAACGTTGGCGAGCTGTTTTGCATCTACCACGATCTGCCAGAATCCAAACCGGATGCAGAGCTGCGGTCTCATGTTGCAGTTTCAATCCTGAGTGGATTTCCAGACCAGTTGAATGGTTTTGACTATTTCGATGTCAGCGGCGGAAAATATGCTGTTCTGGAACACACAGGACCGTATCCGACGCTCAAGTCAGCTTATGATTGGCTGTATGGGCATTGGCTGCCTAATTCCGGCTTGGAACCACGTGATCTGCCTCCACTAGAGGTATATCTGAATGATCCAAGAGCGACGCCGTCGTCAGACCTGAGAACAGATATCCGGCTTCCATTGCAATAGGTCGAGACATCAAGCGCATGAGGGCAATGCAGTCCCCTGATTTGCTGTGGTTCTAAATCCAAATTTCTTTCCGACCGGACGTTCGACGCACACCAACAAAACCCACCTTTCCGTCGTGCATTGAATTCGCAAGAATCTTCCGTTTCAGTCCTGTTCTGACATGCGAGCTGGTTGCGTCGTCATCGCTCAAAGCTCACTTCCGGCGCTCATATCCTGTCCGCTTTTCAGGCCGTCGACATAGGTTTTGATCAGTGTTTTTGCCAGGGTAAACGCGGTTTCACCGTCTTGAAGTCGACCAGAGCCTTCCAGGACAGTCATGCCAAAAAGACTCATCCACAAAACACGCGCATGTTGATGAATTTCGGTTTCGCTTCGATCCGACAGAATGGGTGCGAGCGTGCTTTCGATGATGGCAAGCAGCCTGGAGACCTTCTCTGAAAACCATTCGGGCACCGGCCGGTCCTCGGGCAATTTATGTTCAAAGATCGCGTTCCACAGCTTTGGGTTTTCATGTGTGAAACTCAAATAGCAATGCACGAGCCGTTCCAGATCCATAGTCGGGTTCTGCGTGAGCTCGACCTTTGAAACTACCTCCATGAGCTGATCCAAAGTCTCCCCATTCATATGCATGATGAGATCATCGAGATCCTCGAACAAATTGTACAAAGTCCCAATCGTATACCCGATATCACGCGCAATCTGTCGGGCACGAAGGCCTCTAAGGCCTTCTTTTTCAACGATCTTCCTTGATGCATCGATGGCAAGCCACCACAGCTCTTCGCGCGTATGATCAGACCGTCGGGCCACGTCTTCCTCCAAGAATCATCAAAAAAATGAACAATGTTCATATTTTATCTTGAAATTGAACATCGTTCAATTTATTTAAATGAGCACTGATCATTTATCAGTCATTGCACTTCGAAACTTCACGAACGGGAGTATTCATCATGGTTCAGATCTCAAGAGACTGGCGTGCCGCAACGGCATTTGCTGCAGGGCTCTGCTTGAGCGTCTCAGCTGTATCACCGGCCAATGCTGTTGGCCTGCTCACGCCATCTGATCAATCGCAGTCGCTGGATCTTCTCGATCACAAGGTGAGTGTGGTGGTGGAAGACGGTTACGTGATGACCACGGTCAATCAAACGTTCAGCAATCCGCACACAAGCGACATGGAAGCGACTTATTCGTTTCCAGTTCCGCACAAGGCCGCTGTTTCGGAGTTTACCTACTGGATTGACGGAAAACCGGTATCGGCCGAGGTCGTCGAGAAGGACAAGGCCCGTCAAATCTATGAAGGTGAGAAACAGGCAGGCCGGAACACCGCGCTTGCGGAGCAGGATGACTACAAGACTTTCGACATCAGTGTCTGGCCGGTGCGCGGCAACGATGACGTTGATATTCGCTTCTCTTACATCCAACCGGCAAAACTCGACACAGGTATTGGCCGATACCTTTATCCGCTCGAAGAAGGCGGCGTCGACGAGGAAAAACTCGCCTTCTGGACCGCCAAGCAAACCGTAACCGGGACGTTCAGTTTTGATTTGCATTTGCGGACGGATTATCCGGTCGAAGCCGTTCGCCTGCCGAAGCACCCTGGAGCTCAAATTACACAGGAGCAGGATGGGAGCTGGCGCATTCACATGAGTAATACGGACCTGGCAGACGGTCTGGCGAAAGACGCCGACTTGGATTTGCAACCGTCCCAGCCCTTCGATGAAACCGGCATCAACGAGGGCGAAGCAACGGCAAGCCGCATCCCAGTGACACTGGATCAGGACATCGTCGTCTATTGGCGGCAAGCGCAAAATCAACCGGCGCGCGTCGATCTGGTGCCCTACAAGACAGATCCATCCGGTCGCGGAACGTTCATGCTGACTTTAACACCAGGCATGGATCTCAAGCCTATCACCGAAGGGCGTGACTGGATCTTTGTTCTGGACCAGTCAGGATCCATGGGAGGCAAGATCGCAACGTTGAGCGAAGGCGTCGCGAAAGCGCTCGGAAAACTAAGGCCAGAAGACCGATTCCGGATCATCTTTTTCAACAACGATACAACTGAGCTTACAAACGGTTTCACTCCGGCATCCCCCGACCAGATCACACATGCGCTGAACAGCATCCACAGCGTTCAAGCCGGTGGCGGCACCAACCTTTATGCCGGGCTGAAGAGAGGTCTCGATGCCCTGGATTCCGATCGCACGGGCGCCATTGTCCTGGTGACTGACGGCGTTGCAAATGTGGGCACCACGGAGACCAAAAAATTCCTGGAGCTGGCGCAGCAAAAGGATGTTCGTCTGTTCACTGCGATCATGGGCAACAGCGCCAATGAACCCTTGCTTCAACCGATGACGGATGCTTCCGGCGGCTTTGCGCTCAGAGTTTCGAATGCTGACGACATTGTCGGCACCCTCCTGCAGGCAACATCAAAGGTTACGCACGAAGCGCTCCATGGCCTGAAACTGGATTTGACACAGAAGGACGGGTCGCTGCGCATCAACGATATCAGGCGGCGCAACAATCCGTCGCTCTATCGCGGTGAGCAGTTGGTTCTGTTTGGTCACTATTGGGGAAACGGCGAGGCTTCGTTCAAGCTCACTGGCGAAATCTCAGGGTCTCCTGTCAGCTACGAAACCAGCTTCACCTTTCCCGAAACAGCCAAACGCAACCCTGAAATCGAACGTCTATGGGGCTATGCGCAAATCGAAAAGGACATGCAGACCCTCGCTCTTCTTGGCCCGGACGCGGACCTGAAAACGTCCATTGTCGACACGTCGAAGGAATACGGAATTCTGTCTCCCTATACGTCGATGTTGATCGTTGAAGAAGCGCGGTTTGAAGAACTTGCGATTGACCAGACCAACAAAGAGCGTCTTGCCACCGAGCAGGTTGCCCAACAGGAGCGCAAGTCGAAGCCGGTCCAATCGACCCGTGTCGACACGAAGAAGCCAATGTTCAAGGGCAACCAACCAAGCCACTCGGGTGGTGGTGGCGGTGGCTCCGGATCACTGGGCATCCTGGGTCTGCTGTTGGCACTCTCTGCATTGACCATCGGCCTCAAAATGCGTCGTCGGAACGCATGATGACCGGTATTCTTTCCTCTCTCTCCCATGGCGGCTCAAAGCTGCCATGGGTTTCCTTCGCCCTGGCTGCGATTTGCCTGGCTTTCTTTGCTGTACTCGGCGGTAAACCTGAGGCCCTCATCTATGACCGGGAGCTGATTGAAAACGGAGAGTTCTGGCGGCTCGTGACTGGCCATTTCGTTCACCTGGACCACCAGCATTTGCTCATGAATGTCGGTGCCCTGATCGCACTCGGATTTCTTTATGAAACCTCCCCGCATGGTGGGGCGCGCAGGCTCATATTGGGTTGCTTCGTTCTTTCCGGCAGTCTGATTTCTTCCGTCTTGTTTCTTGGTGATCTCAAGACACAGTTCTATTGCGGCTTATCGGCAATCCTGAATGCGCTTTACCTGGTCACGATGATTGCAATGTGGCGTGAAACACGCAGCCGGATATGGCTTGTTGGCCTCGGCCTCCTGTTCGCAAAAACTGGTTATGAAGCTCTGTTTGGCTCGGTCTTTTCAAGCAGTCTCGAATGGCCCCCCCATATCGGCGCCCACCTCACCGGGCTCCTCTCAGGCACACTGCTTTTGTCTTCGGACTATGTGAAAAGAGGCTGTTGGAGACTGAGACGATCTTACGTCAGCGCCTTTGAACCCAACTAGGCGCGACGGGTGCCAGATTTGGGTTTTTGTCTGGACATTGCGGTTCTCCACGATGGGCGTCGAAGGTCACTTCTCCGATCCTCATCCCGGCACGGCAAACCATCCGCATTCTCACTCTGCAAGCGCCCGCGGCGGTGTATCCGCAGCACGCGAGTGGCTCACTCCTTCTGCTTGGTTACACGTTAGTCTTCGCCTCGCTGCGAATGCAGCAGGGCAACCAGTGGCGCTGAAGCATCGACTACATAACGACAGTTTGGGGACCGCATGCGGAATGACGGGTTGCGTCCAAAAAAGTTGTAGAAGCAGACGTTCACCCATAACGAGTTCGCGGTAGATTTCGGCCCAAAGCGGTCATTGGTGTCTCGTGCAACAAACGTCCACTTCGAGCCCGTTCAAGGCACTTTTTTGCAATGAACTGAATGGCTACTTTAACGCAGGGCCGCAAAGTTCTATGTTCTAGGAATGGCGCTCACCAGTGTTATCACTGAATACGACGAACGATGGCCTGGACTCTTTGAACAGGAAGCTCTGAGGCTACGGCCTGTTTTTGGCTTGGCCTGTAGTAGCCTCCACCATGTTGGGAGTACCGCTGTCATCGGGCTGCCCGCAAAACCAGAAATCGATATCCTCGCAGTCGTTGCCGAAACCACTGACTTAGACGATTGGGAAGACATTCTGGGCACCTTGGGATATCAGCGTGGCGGCGATCTGATGGATGGTCACCATTTCTTCAAGCGGGATGTCGGGGGTATTCGAACTCACAAGTTGCATATCTGTCAAATAGGGCACTCGCAGATTCTTAGAATGTTGAAGATACGCGATCATTTACGCAAATGCCCAAAAGATCGAGATACCTACAAGGCACTAAAGCTTCGCCTCGAGCAAGAAAACCAAAGTGGCATCGCGGAATATCTGAACGGAAAAACTCCCTTTTTGGAAAAGCTATTTCGTAAGATTGAGGATGGCACTTAGCGGACATTTGGGCGAAGTTTGTTTTGTCCCGCGGTGCGGAATTTCGTTCAAACCGCAACAAAATTCCGCTCCCCGCCTATCCTGTGAATTTGCTGTACCTCAAATGAATGTCTTCTTCAGGCGTAGGCTTCAACGTGGTGAACGACCAATATGGAAGCGCGAAAGCAGACACCGCTTTCATGGGTGGTTCAAATAGTTGCGCCGTTTATCTTTTCGATGCGTCTTCAGTTTCACAAAACTGCAAACTCGAAAAAACGCGGAGAAGCGCCCGCTTGCCCAGAACCGTTTCAATTGCAAATCTTGAAACCGTGAATTTCAGCTCAGGTATTGGGTGTCGAACGTCGCCAGACTTTGACTCTTTTGAAAATATAGGCTGCTACAAGCCGACAAATCACATCAGTCAAATCTGACCCAAACGCCAAGCATTTCTAACCCAGATCGAGAAGCAGCCGTTCGATGTGAGTCCGGCGAATGCGGGTATAGAGCCCAAATTGCGTGATGCTGCGCGTTTCGCCAAGGCCAGCTTTTCCGGCCCTTGCGATCTTTAGAGTTGTAGCGGAAGCTCATTTCAAGACGCGAATTTGAGGTAGAGATGTCAGTGATAGTACAGCCAGTAGCCGAGCATGATCGACAAAAAGTCGCGGAGCAACCTGAACGAGAGCGATCATGCCGCTATGAAGCGGCTGCTTGGGTATCGTCAGAGCTTTCGGTCTTTGAAATCAGCCAAAGCGACACTGAGCGGGATCGAGACGATAAGAACAATCAAACGCGGTTACATCCAGAACAGAAATCCAGGCATCCACGGCGAGATCCAGTTCATCAGCCAGCTCTTCGAAATAGCATGACCCAATGCGCCGCATCGACAATTGCGCACCTCAAAAAACGAACGCACCAATCCCGGAGGACGACATGACAAAGATGACCAAACTGGCCCTAGCTGTCTTACCCTTTATGGCCATGAGCGGGCCGAGCCTTGCGCAGGATGTCACAATCACCCTGCAATCGGCTTTTCCGACCAGCCTTCCGGTCATCAATACGATCCGGCAGTTCGAAGCAGAGGTCGAGGCAGCCTCCGGCGGGACAATCCAGATCGAGCTGGCGGAACCTGGCGCGATTGTCCCACCGTTCGACATTCAACAAGCGGTCTCTGACGGCAAGATCGAAGCAGGCTATACCGCTGCGGCCTACCTTCATGGGTCCTTGCCCGTTGCGTCGTTTTTCACGTCGATGCCGTTCGGGCCGCAAGCGCTCGATTATATGGCTTGGTTCTACGAAGGCGGCGGGCTCGAGCTCAATCAGCGCATGTATGACGATGCGGGCTTTGACCTCGTGACTATGCCACTAACCTTCACCGGCATGGAATCGGGCGGCTGGTTCAACTCACCCATCGAAGGGACCAACGATTTTGCCGGGCTCAAGCTGCGCTGGTCCGGGCTTGCCTCGGAAGTGCTGGCAAGCCTGGGTGCGGATACCGTGCTGATCGCAGGCGGAGAGATCTTTCCATCGCTTGAAGGTGGCGTCATCGACGGGACCGAGTTCAGCTTTCCCCAGGTGGATCTTGCGCTTGGTTTTCCGGACGTGGCTTCTTTCAACTATTTCCCCGGCTGGCACCAACCCTCGACGATGATTGAGTTGGTCATCAACCGCGACGTTTGGGACGGCCTGACAGACAGCCAGCGCACGATCATCGACATGGCGGCCAGAACCAACGCGATGCGTTCGGTCCTGCGGATGGAATACTCACAAGCCGCCGCGGTCGAGCAAATGGCAGAACAGGGCGTGGACGTCCGCATTTACAGCCCCGAGACCCTGGACAGCCTCCGGGTAGCCTGGGACACGCTTGTCTCCGAGATGGCCGCGGCTGACCCGTTTGTGGCAGAGGTCTGGGACAGCTTGCAGGCCGCGCGAACACAAGAAGACACCTGGGACGCCTTAACCGTAACACCAATGCAGCGCCCCTGATCGACCGTCCCAGCGCGATCCTTGGGCTTCTGCGCCCGGGGGGCTGAGACGAGCCTCTTGCACAACACGAAGCCGGGCCACAAAGGGCTCTGACCGGCCATCTTCTGCATTGCGACATGAATTGAGGCAGGGCCGATGGTCCCGCTGCTCTTACTTCTTGGGCCAGCGGGATTTGGGCAAGCCAAACGCCCATGGCCGTCAAGGGGAAGCCGCCGCCCTTCCCCTCCGGCAATCCCATTAGACAGGGCCGTGTCCGCGGCTGAGCCTGCGGGCCGCACTACCCCTGTCGAATAGCATTGCCTCGCCCCCTCCAGCGTTCGCCAAGTGGCAGTTCAGCAGAAACAGGCGGCTTCGCCGTCTGAACCTGCAAATCAGCCCTGATTTTCCGAATGGGAAGTCAGATCAATCGAAACAGTCCGCGGAAGCAAAATGGGGACGTTGAGTCAGTTTATGACGCGAAGGTCAATTTCGTCTGACGTTCAACATGGGAAATATGGCGCACCGGGGAGGATTCGAACCCCCGACCCCCAGATTCGTAGTTCACTAACTTCAATTCGACACGATGTCCGCCAGCACACTAAATCATAAAGCTGCCTAATTTTATCTCTATAATTCAGAAATTTATCGAGGTTTAAGCGGCTCTGGCGTAGCAGCCTATTTTGATCCTTCGTTTCGCCAAAACCGTTTCAAAACCGTTTCAATATTCCGCGCGCCATGACATGAGAGGTATGCGTATCCTTCTGAACGACAAAACGATTGAACGTTTGCCTCCACCCGCCAAGGCCGCTACATTGTCCGGGATACCTAACTAAAGGGCTTTTCCCAATGGTTGGCACGCGTAAGAATACCTTCATGATCCAGGCAGATCTTCGAAAGCATGGTAAACGGACTTCTACCGTTCGCCTTGCATTAGGCGACACATGAGTGCTTTCTACCCGCGCGGCTCGTTCGATTGCTAGGCCGTGTGGACGGATTGACTCAGGTATCGGTTTTGGGATTCCGAATTTGATTTTAAAGTGATTCATAGGTTGCCGACGTGATTTGGAGGTCGGCGATGTGTACCAAGATGACAGACCGGGATTTCGAATTGGCACTGGAGGTTTTCCAGGCTTGCTTGCCACGGGTTGGCGCGCAGGCAAAGAATGACCGACTGTTTTTGGAGGCGCTGCACTATTTTACGCTTCACAACATCTCCTGGCGCGCTTTGCCCGAGCGGTTCGGCAACTGGAACAGCGTCTGGAAACGCTTCGACCGCCTTGGCAAGGCAGGTATGTTCGAGGACTATTTTTCCATTCTGGCCGGGCTTGATGAAGGCGCGCATCTGATCGCCATGTTCGACAGCACCGTCATTCGCGCCCATGTTTCTGCGGCAGGCGCCAAAGGGGGCAGGAAGGTCAAGCGCTCGGGCGTTCGCGCGGCGGGTTCGGCACCAAAATCCATCTGAAAACGGATCGGAACGGCCTGCCGCTTGGCTTTGAGCTGACCGGTGGCGAAGCCTCTGACAGCTAGCAGTTTACGGAACTCGTGGAAACCGGCCTCGACATCAAACATCGGGCCATCGTTGCCGACAAGGGCTATGGCAGCAACGCCAATCGCGAAGTTACGCGAAAGGCCGGGGCTGTCCCGGTCATTCCATACAAATCAAACCGGCGCGGCATTCCGAGGCACTTCGCCAAAGCGCTCTACCGGGGCCGCGCACGCATCGAACAAATGATGGGGAAGCTCAAACGCTTTAAACGCGTCGCCCTGCGTTGCGAGAAAACCGCCAGAAACTTCCGCTCCATCGTCGCAATCGCCGCGACCTTCATCTTGATCAAATCCGTCCACACGGCCTAGTCCTACTTTGGCAGGTTTTTGTGAGTTTTGATTTTGGAGGATTCCCCGACGGAGTTTTCGGTGCTTCATATAAGACCGGCTTTAGGAGGTGTCGGTCATGGATGGGAATTGGCAAAGTGATCTCGAAGGTTGGTTAGCGCCGTTTTTGGTAGCGCTTCGTCACAAGACGCGTGCCCGGATGTGCCCGGCCTATATTGAAGGTTTGATCGGTCCAGGAGACCGCAAGAGCATTCAGCCGATGGCGGAGAGGACGGGCGCAGCCAGTTACGATCAGTTTCACCATTTCATTGCGAGCAGTCCCTGGGATCCTGCTCCAGTCGAAGCCGCATTGCTCAGCGAAGCTGACCGACAGGTTGGCGGGAACGATGCATGGCTGATTATCGACGACACCGCACTGCCCAAAAAGGGGAACCACTCGGTCGGCGTGGCCCCGCAATATGCTTCGGCATTGGGGAAACGGGCGAACTGCCAGACGCTGGTATCCGTGACGCTGGCTTCGAATGAAGTGCCTGTCATGGTCGGCTTGCGGCTCTTTCTGCCGGAGAGCTGGATCTGCGATACCGCCCGGCTTGATCACGCCAGAGTTCCTGATGATGTTCGTGACTACAAGACCAAGCCCGAGATCGCCTTGGCGGAAATCGACCGGGTTCGTGCAGCAGGTGTGCGTTTTGGTTGCGTCCTTGCCGATGCCGGATATGGCTTGAGTGCTCCTTTCCGGCAGGCTTTGAGCGCACGCGGGTTGACCTGGGCCGTTGGCATCCCGTTCAAGCAAAAGGTTTATCCCGCAGACGTGAAGATGATCTTCCCTGTCGCCAAACGCGGCCGCCCGCGCCAGCGGCACATTCCCGATACAAAGTCGATCACAGCGCAGGCCATGTTGGAAACCGCAAAGTGGCAGAAGGTCAGTTGGCGGCGCGGGACCAAGGGAGCCCTTTCGGCACGCTTTGCAGCTGTGCGGGTCCGGATCGCAGACGGTCCACCTCAGCGCATTCGCGACATGGGTGCCCAGCACCTGCCGGGAGAGGAGGTCTGGGTCGTCGGCGAGCACCGCTCGACCGGCGAGCGCAAATACTATCTGTCCAACTTTCCCGCAGAAGCGACACTCAAACAACTTGCCGGCGCCATCAAGGCGCGTTGGATCTGCGAACAGGCACATCAACAGCTCAAAGAGGAACTCGGTCTGGATCACTTTGAAGGACGATCGTGGACTGGGCTTCACCGGCACGCATTAATGACGATGATCGCCTTTGCCTTCCTGCAATCCCGACGCCTTAAGCAAGCGACAGGGGAAAAAAAGAATCTCCGGACCTCCGCCGCAACCAACACTGCCTGCCGTCCGGACGGAAATCCTGAAAATCATTCAAAAACCTCCGCCCGAAAGATGCCCTCATTGCCGGAAATCTATCTTTGAGAAAAACCTGCCAAAGTAGTGCTAGCATCAGTATCAAGCCGCCGGTAGATCGCCTGGCGCGGGACGCCGGCGGTCCGCACAGCGGCCGTGATCGTCATGCCGCCATCGAGCATCTGGCGGATGCCGGGCCAGCGATCATCGGTGATTGACGGTGGCCGGCCAACCGGCCGCCCTGCCCTCTTCGCGGCAGCCATGCCCTCTTTCGTTCTCTGCCGGATCACATCCCGTTTGAATTCGGCAAAGGCCGCACTGATATGGAAAAACAGTCGCCCGCCCGGCGTTGTCGTGTCGATCGCTTCACGTAGCGATACGAAGTCAATACCAAGCCCCCCGATCCGTTCGACATCTTCAATCAGGAACTTCATCGACCGCGCCAGCCGGTCAAGCCGCGTCACGACCAGAGCGTCTCCTTCGGAGGCTGCCTGCAATGCGTGTTCGAGCTGCGGCTTACTAACCGCCCCTCCCGAAACACCCTTGTCATGAAAAATGCGCTCACATCCAGCGGCTCTGAGCGCGTCCCGTTGACCGGCACCTGACTGGTCGTCGGTCGATGTTCTGATATATCCGATTTTCATGTCCGGAATTAATCACGCCATGCAATTTTAGACAAGCCGAATAAAGGACAGTTTTCGGTTTCGGACACACGGTCCGTCCCGCGACCTTCATGCGGTTACCTTGCCTGGATCAGTGCTTCTCGCTGCTCAGACTCGGAGGAACAAAAAATGGAATATCGTCCAGACTGAAATCTGACGCACGCATCCACGAATAGGCCCCAAACAAGATGCAGGTCACTACCGTCGTTAAAATGATGACCCGCCACAACAAAGGTTGATCCGGTGCGCTTTCCGCAGTTCCGGGGATTACATCCCCTGCTTCTTCTTGGCTCCGTTTGATGCCAAAGGGTAAGATCCCAAAAAGAACGATCCACCATATCATGAAAAACAGAGCTATGCTGAGCGTCACTGACATCCTGTTCTATTCCATTTCCAATTTGGTTTCAGGGCCCGTTTGAATCGTTTCAGGTTTGCGTCTGACTGACAGGTTCGATTTCTGAAGGCAAGCTGGATATACACAAAAACCTCGCGCTGAGTGAACTTTCCCAATTCCTACGCCATGCATAGTTCGAGAATTTTTACACTCAAAATCATTGGGCAAGTCCGGATCTTTTTGTGACACGTGAGGCGATCGCAACCAGATCTCCAATACGGCCATTCGTTGCGAGCTGATCGGATGTCTCGAGCGGGCGGATACCGGCCATTCTTTGCAATCAGAACGAATGACTGGATTAGGCCGTCTTGCGTCAATAGCCAATTGTAAAATACTGGCAATAAACTGAGACCCGCCTTATGCAAGATGTCCAGTTTCAATCCGGAGGTTATTTCTGGAGGCAGAGGTTGTCAATCGAGCGCCATCAACCGGTAACGATAGGCATTTCATCGAAAAAAGGGTTGGTCTCACCTTCTTGAACAATCGATCCGTTTTCATATATTCGCAGCGCTTTCAGCTGACCGGATATAGAACGCAAGGAAACGGATCATGAGCGACGAAACCACAAAAACGACATTCTCGTTTCAGACCGAGGTGGGTCAGCTACTCGATATCGTGGCGAGTTCCTTATATTCGAACCGCGAAGTCTTCCTTCGGGAGCTGGTGTCCAACGCGTCGGATGCGTGCGACAAGCGCAGATACGCCGCGCTGACAAACGCCACTTTGGGAGATGGAGCGGACGAACTCGCGATCATGCTCGAGATCGATCTAAAGGCCAAGACGCTGTCAGTCTCCGACAACGGCATCGGCATGAATTATGACGACCTGCTGGAAACCCTCGGAACGATCGCAAAATCCGGGACTGGCGCCTTCATCGAGGCGGTCAAGTCCGAAGAGCAGGACCAGGTCGGCCTGATCGGTCAATTCGGTGTCGGCTTTTACTCCGCGTTTATGGTCGCCGAGCGCGTGGATGTGCTGACGCGCAAGGCGGGCGAAGACAAGAGCTGGCTCTGGTCGTCGGACGGCAAGGGTGAATTCTCGATCGAACCGGTGGAGCGGGAGACCGCGGGCACCACCGTCCTTCTGTATATGAAGAAGGACGCCAAGGAATTCCTGAAAGATGCGCGGGTCCGGCACATTATCCGGACTTACTCCGAACACATCGGCTTTCCCGTGAAGCTCGGCGAAGAAACGCTGAACTCGGCATCGGCGATCTGGACCCGCCCGTCGAAGGAAATCACCAAGGAGCAGTACACCGAGTTTTACCACGCTGCGTCCCACGCCTTCGATGAACCCTGGCATGTCATGCACAACCAGGTCGAAGGCGCGGTCAACCACACCACCTTGCTGTTCGTGCCGTCGGCGGCCGCGTTCGATCTCTTTGACGCCGAGCGCAAGAGCCATGTGAAGCTTTACGTCAATCGGGTCTTCATCTCCGACACGACCAAGGATCTTATCCCGGCCTACCTGCGGTTCCTGCGCGGCATCGTCGATTCACAGGACCTGTCGCTGAATGTTTCGCGCGAGATGCTTCAGACGGACCC
Organism: Labrenzia sp. THAF82; assembly: GCF_009363435.1. Taxonomy (GTDB): domain Bacteria; phylum Pseudomonadota; class Alphaproteobacteria; order Rhizobiales; family Stappiaceae; genus Roseibium; species Roseibium porphyridii. Next base: position 5,472,269 of record NZ_CP045354.1, read on the forward strand.
GACGCTGGCGAAGATCAGGATGTCGATCACCAAGAAGGTGCTGACCGAACTTAAGAAAAAGGCCAACAAGGTGCCGGAGGAGTACGCCGCGTTCTGGACCAACTTCGGCGCGGTTTTGAAAGAGGGGCTGGTCGAGGACTCCGCCTTACGCGACCGCATTCTCGAAATTTGCCGTTTTGCCTCCACCGCAAGCGGCGAAATGACGAGCCTTTCCGACTATGTAAGCCGGTGCAAGGACGGACAGGACGCGATCTATTACATCGCCGGAGATGACGCCGAAAAGGTCGCAAAGTCTCCGCATCTGGAAGGCTTCAAGGCCAAGGGGGTGGAAGTGTTGCTGTTGTCCGATCACGTGGACGAGTTCTGGCTGCAGCACGTCACGGAGTTCGAGGGTAAGTCGTTCAGGTCGATCACACGCGGGTCCGCGGATCTGGACAAGATCGGCTCGGAGGAGGAAACCGACACTGTCAAGGACGACAAGGAGACGGAAGCCCTCTCCGCGCTCATCGCCTCCATCAAGCTGGAGCTTGGCGATGTGGTTAAGGATGTGCGCCCGTCCAAGCGTCTCACGGACAGTCCGGTGTGCCTTATCGCCGACGAGGGAGATATCGACGTCAACCTGGAACGGCTGCTTAAGCGGCACGGCCAGTTGCAGCAGGGCATGCCCCGGGTGCTGGAGCTGAACCCGAACCACCAGATCATCAACCGGCTGGCCGAGCGCGCCAAATCGGACGGTGCTGAATCGGATGACCTTCTAAAAGACGCCGCGCATTTGCTGCTGGATCAGGCCCGAATTGTTGAAGGCGAGGACCCGCTTGAGCCGACAGAGTTTGTCCGCCGTTTTGGGGCGGTGATGGCGAAGGCATTGTGATCTCACACGATCTCCTTTCGGTGATCTATCCCCACCTGCTACTTCTCGCACCCCGCAGTACAGCCCCGGTAATCGTCCCCAAAAACCAACGGGTTGAAAATTGGACTTCTCCGGCCTTTGATGCGCTTGGAGAACGACATGAAGAAATCAAGATTTACGGAAAGCCAGATCCTGGCAGTTTTGAAGCAGGGTGAGAGCGGGGTCCCAGTCGCCGATCTTTGCCGGGAGCACGGGATCAGCAACGCGACGTATTACAACTGGCGTTCCAAATATGGCGGGATGGACGCTTCGTTGATGTCTGAGATGAAGGCGATGGCCGAGGAGAACCGCCGACTGAAGAAGATGTATGCCGAGATGGCAATGCAGAACGAACTGCTGAAGGATGCTCTGGGAAAAAAGCCTTGAGGCCGTCTCAACGTAGAGAGATGGCCATGAATGCAATCCGTCTGCGTGGCGTGAGCATTGCGCTTGCTTGCCGGACTTTCCAGATCAGCGAAAGCTGCTATCGCTATGAACGCAAACTGGGCGACGAGAATGCCGAGATCGCAGACTGGCTGGTGCGGCTGACGACAACACACCGTACCTGGGGCTTCGGCTTGTGTTTCCTTTACCTGCGCAATGTCAAAGGCTTTGCTTGGAACCACAAGCGCGTCCGGCGGATTTATCGTGCTCTGGAGTTAAACCTGCGCATCAAACCGAAGAAGCGTCTGGTTCGGGAAAAGCCGGAGCCGTTGGTTGTGCCAAACGAGGCAAATGTCACCTGGTCAATGGACTTCATGTCGGATCAGTTGGCCGATGGGCGTAGCTTCAGGACTCTGAACGTGCTGGACGACTTCAACCGGGAGGGGTTGGGCATTGAGGTGGACATCTCCATTCAGGCCCTACGGGTAATCCGTACGCTGGAGCGGATCATCGAATGGCGCGGCAAGCCCCTTAACATCAGGGTGGACAACGTCCTATATTCGGAATGATTAGCAGACTTGGCATCAGGTCATTGTCATGCTGAAGCTTTTCAGCATGTTTGAAAGTGTATCAGTTCGGCATTTAGGTCAACAACATGTCTCTCCCATAACAAACACAGAGTACGCTTATGCGGCTCTCACCGTCCTTAAGACGAGATCTTTGGGTCGTTGAGCAGAATGCCTGAACATTATCTACGAGGTCAGATGCCTGCCTCTACGGCCCGATCAGAGAAGGGTCCTTCTGCTTTCGATCACCCCTCAAAGAAGGGGCGATAGGGCTCGCCGCGTTTGATTATCCCGTGGATGGTTCGGGCCATCTTGGCGGCAATTGCGGTATAGGCCTTTCGGCGTAAATGTGTGTTTTGTCGATCCTTGGCGATGTAACGCTCGAACTTGTCCCTAAAGCTGTTGGTGCGTTGATTGATCGCGACCTGCCCAGCCATCCAAAGGGTGCGCCGTAATCGGGCGTTTCCGTATTTTGACAGCTTGGTCTGACCTCGGAATGTGCCAGACTGGATCGTCGCCAAGTCCATGCCACAGAACTTCAGGAACTGGCGGTGATGTTGAAACCGGCGTAGGTCTCCGGCCTCTGCCAAGATGGTGAGCGCATTGATGGCACCTATCCCGGGGATGGATGTCAGAAGAGTGTAGTCTGCGTTTTCCTTCAGCAGAGCTTCGGCAAGCCCTTCAATCTGATTGCGTTGCGCAATCAGGCTTCGCCCTTCTGCCAGAACCATCCGGAACATCTTTGCGGCATCGGAATCTGGGGCGATTGGTAAACCGACGGAGGTTTTGGCGGTCTCATAAATATCTGCGAGCAAACGCTCTTTTGAGACCTTGCGGCCAACAACCTCCCAAGCGTCGGCAATGAATGCCTCTTGGCTCATGGCAGAAATAAAATGCGGTGATGGGTAGCGTTCCAGGAAGGCAAAGAACCAGTCACTGCGTGAACTGCGATGAAAACGTTCTGCTTCGGGAAAATACAGCGGCAGATAATGGGTCAAAACCCGGTGCCAAAGCTCGGTCTTCGAGCGCGAGACAATGTCGTGGGTCTTGGAGAGTTCCTGAAGATCGTTCGTGCCGCACAGCACCGGGTCATGGTAGAACTGTTCGTTCCCGATTTGCATCATATGAAGAATGACCTGTGCGTCCTTCGGGTCGTTCTTGTCCCAGCTGTTGTTCAAGGCTTCACGGGTACGTGCCAGTGAAACCGAAGAGACAAGCTTCACCTCAAAACCTGCGCTTCCAAGCCTGTAGGCCAGGGCACGGTGATAATTGCCGGTGGCTTCGAAAGCGACACGAACAGGACGGCCATAATCGCGAAGCAGCGCGATCAAGCGGTTGAAATCGTCGAGCTGGTTCAAAACGGTCAGGCGGCGTCGACGCTTTCTGCCGGGAATGGACAGCAAGACTTCGTGGCGTGACTTGGCAATATCAATTGCCACCAGAACAGGCTCGGTCTGTGCAATACTGGCATCGGTCATAGTCGGTCTCCCTCGCGGTATGGTTTGGTGCAAAACCACTGTAGGGACCTGAGACCCGGCTATGATCACCTGCTCCGCAATTTGAGAGCTGCACAGGCAATCATAGCCTATAAATCAACATCATTCCGAAGGTGTTATGGCCCGGAAAACGTCAGTGCGGCGTTGCAAATGTGGGCTTCACGGCGCGGGATCGGGCTGCAATACATCCAGCCCGGCAAACCGCAACAGAACGCCTATATCGAGCGCTACAACCGAACCGTCCGCCATGAATGGCTCGGACAATACATATTCAACACGATCAAGGAGGCACAGGATCACGCCACACGCTGGCTATGGACATACAACAATGAGCGGCCAAATATGGCCATCGGCGGCGTTACGCCGAAAATGAAACTGACAGCTGCAGCCTGAAGTCCAGTTATCGACCCCGCGAAAAATGGGATGATTACCATCCAACGCGCCTTGATGGCGCCGGCAAGTTGTTTGAGTGTCGCTTCTGCGGGAAAGTTGGACAGATAGTATTTGCGCTCGCCGGTCGAGCGGTGCTCGCCGACGACCCAGACCTCCTCTCCCGGCAGGTGCTGGGCACCCATGTCGCGAATGCGCTGAGGTGGACCGTCTGCGATCCGGACCCGCACAGCTGCAAAGCGTGCCGAAAGGGCTCCCTTGGTCCCGCGCCGCCAACTGACCTTCTGCCACTTTGCGGTTTCCAACATGGCCTGCGCTGTGATCGACTTTGTATCGGGAATGTGCCGCTGGCGCGGGCGGCCGCGTTTGGCGACAGGGAAGATCATCTTCACGTCTGCGGGATAAACCTTTTGCTTGAACGGGATGCCAACGGCCCAGGTCAACCCGCGTGCGCTCAAAGCCTGCCGGAAAGGAGCACTCAAGCCATATCCGGCATCGGCAAGGACGCAACCAAAACGCACACCTGCTGCACGAACCCGGTCGATTTCCGCCAAGGCGATCTCGGGCTTGGTCTTGTAGTCACGAACATCATCAGGAACTCTGGCGTGATCAAGCCGGGCGGTATCGCAGATCCAGCTCTCCGGCAGAAAGAGCCGCAAGCCGACCATGACAGGCACTTCATTCGAAGCCAGCGTCACGGATACCAGCGTCTGGCAGTTCGCCCGTTTCCCCAATGCCGAAGCATATTGCGGGGCCACGCCGACCGAGTGGTTCCCCTTTTTGGGCAGTGCGGTGTCGTCGATAATCAGCCATGCATCGTTCCCGCCAACCTGTCGGTCAGCTTCGCTGAGCAATGCGGCTTCGACTGGAGCAGGATCCCAGGGACTGCTCGCAATGAAATGGTGAAACTGATCGTAACTGGCTGCGCCCGTCCTCTCCGCCATCGGCTGAATGCTCTTGCGGTCTCCTGGACCGATCAAACCTTCAATATAGGCCGGGCACATCCGGGCACGCGTCTTGTGACGAAGCGCTACCAAAAACGGCGCTAACCAACCTTCGAGATCACTTTGCCAATTCCCATCCATGACCGACACCTCCTAAAGCCGGTCTTATATGAAGCACCGAAAACTCCGTCGGGGAATCCTCCAAAATCAAAACTCACAAAAACCTGCCAAAGTAGGACTAGGAAGACGCGCCGACATATGAGCCGGCGCGTCTTGCTAAATTTACCCGTGTAGTGAAGGCAGGGGGAGTAGTCTCAGTTGGCCGCGGTGTTGTACTCGAGAAGCTCCGATTACCACCCGGACACATTTTGGATAAAATCGTCCAGAGACTGGACGGCCTTCAAATATTCAGAGACATTTTCCTTATATTTTTTGTATTCTTTATGCTCTCGACTATTAGTTGGAATGCGACTTAGTTCATTTGGAAATCTCTCCCGCAATTTATCGATCTCTCCAACAATAGTATTAAGTCGATCCTCTGACGGATTCCATCCATCCTCAGTATCCTCGTATTGTGCTTTTAGCTGATTTGTGAAGCCCCTCAATTCTGCAGTGTGTTCTTCCACATTAGAGGAACTTTGGGCTTCGCCTAGTTGGCTGAACTTGTTTGAAAGACACTTGAAATACAAAGTTAATTTATCGTGCGTAGAATCGCTGTCTAACTTTGCGATATCCGATCTTGAACAAGTTTCATTCGCGGTAATATTACTCATCTCTACCAGGGAGGTGAAACTGCGCTCACGCCATCTAAAGCGTGGCGACAAATTTCGTAATTCCGCGATTCTATCGTTGACGAAGTTCCTAGTTTTTTTGAAGCCGCGTCTTGCTTTGCCCATGAACGAAGATATATTGAAGCCTTTGAAGTAACCAGAAGTTTTTTGACGAGACTCTGCCTGAGGCGCATTAACACCAGTTCTTTTACTTGCGCCTATAGAAATTTCACCCATTTTTCCATCCTGTTTTGAAGTATATTTATATGTAAATAACAATATTATCAATATTACTTTGTAACTTATGTTACAAAGTATGCCTGGATTCAGATTCGAAGTGCAACACCTGCTATTTGAGCAGGTGGCATGGGAAGACATTACAGACATCTTGATTTGGAAGAACGGTGCCGGATTCGTGCGATGAGAGGGCCTGTCGCAACCCTCACTGGCGGACAGAATTCTCCCATTTTGGGAGCGTTTTTCAGGCTTCGTTAACTTTTTCAATTCCGAAGATCACTGCCAGCAGATCGTTATGTTCGCGGACACTCCATTGACCGGTAAAGTCAAAGCCCTTCTTGAGCCACAGCATGGCTTCAAAGCCGGCGATGGTTCTTCTGGCTGAGTTGAACGAGCGGAACCCGTCGACCTTCGGCATGTTCTTTTTCACCCTGAAATGATCGCTCTCTATGCCTTGTTGCAAATGCTTGGTCACATAATGCACCGGATCCGAAGCAAGCAGGCCACCGTCAACCGCGTCGCCGATGGCCGGAGGAAAAGTGCCAGCACCATCGGTGCCGATTTTGCCCGGTGACAGCAGTGGGGCCTCCCGCAACATTTTTTGAAAGAACCGCTTGGCGGCATTCAGGTTGCGCTTTGCCGTGAGCAGGAAATCGACCGGATGTCCATGCTTGTCGATGGCCCGATACAGATAGCGCCATTGGCCCTTGATGCGCACATAGGTTTCATCGATGCGGACCGAGCCGCAATGCGGTTTGCGGAAGCGGCGTAGCCGTTTTTCGATCAGCGGCGCATACGCCAAAACCCATCTGTTGATGGTGCTGTGGTCTACCTTAAAGCCGCCTTCCAGGAACATTTCTTCCAGGTCTCTATAGCTCAGAGGATAACGCAAGTACCAGGACACCGCCTGGATGATCAACCAAGCCTCGAACTGTCTGCCTTTGAAGTCATCCTTCGATTGGCGTTTCAGTTTTTCAACGATGGCCCTCAGAATCATGACGCGGAACTCCAATGACAGGACCGCTCTTTCAACAGCCAAACCTCAAGGCGTGGTTAACACGAAAAACTTTGCGACATGTGTAGACGCCCTGATTGCAAGAGGATTTTTTTGGTTATTTGATCGCACGGTCGGGTGCTGACATGTGTCCGGCCTTTGATGCGGCTTTTGACTTGCCGCGGGCCCGTATGGTGTTCGAGTGTCAGGTCCAAAATCAAGCCCACGTGCTCAAAGGCACTGTGTCGCAAACTGGTTTTCCTGACCTCATCCCAAGATCGTTACGCCAAACTTCTAAAGACCTCTCTTGCGCCGCCGTCCCCGTAGCTGCTCCCGTTTTAAGCTTGAGCAGCCGGAGCCCTATATGTCTGACCGCTTGACATCACCGCCCAGACAATACGTGCCATCTTGTTGGCCAGAGCGACCCGAACCAGCATCGCAGGCTTGCGAGCGAGCATACGTTCGAGCCACGACCCTGACATTGCCCCCTTCTTTGCTCGCCAGCTGACCACACTATTTGCGCCAATAATCAACAATCGTCGCAATGAGCGCTCTCCCATCTTTGTCGTGGCTCCCAATCGCTGTTTTCCTCCTGTCGAATTCTGCTTTGGCGTAAGACCGAGCCAAGCTGCAAAATCTCGACCACGCCGGAAGGTTGCAGGGGGAGCCGCCAAGGCTACTATGGCAACTGCAATCAAAGGTCCGATCCCGGGAATTGTCATCAGTCGCCTCGCCGTCCCGCTCGCCTTCGCACGACGCGTGATTTCGCGATCCAGACCCTGAATGTGATCATCCAACCGGGACAGGCTATCGGTCAAATGGCTCAAAGCATCACGGGCCGTTTCGGGAAGAGCCATTGCCGGGTCGCAGATGTGATCCATCAACTTACCAGTGTTGCTCACGCCTTTAGGGACGATGACCCCAAATTCCGCCAGATGACCCCGCAGCGCATTGATGATCTGTGTACGTTGCCGGATCAATAGCTCGCGCGTCCGTAATATGACGGCAATGCCCTGACGCTCTTCACTCTTGACAGCAACAAATCGCATCGTCGGGCGGGTCGCGGCTTCACAAATCGCTTCCGCATCTGCAACATCGTTCTTCTGACGCTTCACGAATGGTTTCACGTAAATGGGCGGTATCAACCGAACCTCGTGTCCCAAACGGGTAAGCTCGCGTCCCCAATAGTGGGCACTGCCACAGGCCTACATCGCAACTAAGCACTTTGGTTGGGCCGCAAAGAAACTCAAAACCTGGCTACGCCGCAAGCGCCTGCGGAAAACAACTCCTCCTGATGAGTCTGCCCCATGAGCATGAAATACCGATTTCGCCAAATCCAAACCAATTGTATGAACTTCTGACATCGACGCCTCAAAATAGCATTGAAACAAAACCTACCTTGGCACATCTGAGCCAGCGGCAGGCGTCTACATCATCAAGCCCTTTTTCAGAAGTAAATTACGATCTTTGGGGTGAATAACATAGGCGAATTAGCTCTGCCTGTAACAATTGTTACATCGCGTTTTTTTGCGCGGGGATCTTGTCAAAGACCGATGTTGATCATGATTAGACTAGTTGTTTCGTAATACTGAAAAACGACGTTCACGGAGGAAAAAATTGTTCCGGCGAACTAGCAATTCCGGTTAGCACAAAGACAAATAGTCCAAAGAGGGAATGCTTTTGATAAGAGGTACATTAACAAAAACCATTGGGAGTTTTTCGTCGTCAATTGGCGAATGGCTTTTCTATCGCGACGGTTCAACAGAAAAAGAACGATGGCAGTGGAAGCTTGATAAGTTTGCAGCACGAAATAACGAGAGTAGTGTAAGAAAAAAGGCCTTAATCGAAAACACTGAGTTATCTGAAAATAGATCTAAAGCACTTTTGGGAACGCTGAAGCGTCTCAATCAACGCGGTCGGTCGCTTCATAATTTGAATCTAAGCGGGATTGAATTTGGCCCATGCGATTTCTCGAAGTTAGATCTCAGATGCGCAATTTTCGATGGCTGTGACTTGACAGGCTCTTGTTTCGAAGGTGCCAATCTTGAGGGAGCAAGTTTTAAAAATTCCACAGGCACGAAAGCGTCATTTTTGAACGCGAATTTAGCTTATGTCGATATGCAAAATGCGAACTTCAAAGATGCAAATTTTTCAATGGCCAACATGAGCAATATAGTTGCCACGGGGGTAAATTTCGAAAACGCAACATTGAGAAATGCCCATGCGATTAATGCAATTCTCGTCGCCGCGAATGTTACCGCCTTCAAAGCAGCTGGGTTGGACCTAATAGGCGCAAATACATTAGGGATCAAATACTGCGGAGGATTTGAAGAAACTTTTCAAGGCGTGTCGTTAGATAACGACACGGAGGTTAGGCTAAGGTCTCGAAACGGGAACGAAGACTTGAGAATATGTGAGCTTTTTGCCAGCGTGCCAATCGAATACTTGAAGAAAAAGCTTAGAGCCAATATGGAAGAAAAATTCGCCGATCGTGACCTGCTCTCCTAGTCCTACTTTGGCAGGTTTTTGTGAGTTTTGATTTTGGAGGATTCCCCGACGGAGTTTTCGGTGCTTCATATAAGACCGGCTTTAGGAGGTGTCGGTCATGGATGGGAATTGGCAAAGTGATCTCGAAGGTTGGTTAGCGCCGTTTTTGGTAGCGCTTCGTCACAAGACGCGTGCCCGGATGTGCCCGGCCTATATTGAAGGTTTGATCGGTCCAGGAGACCGCAAGAGCATTCAGCCGATGGCGGAGAGGACGGGCGCAGCCAGTTACGATCAGTTTCACCATTTCATTGCGAGCAGTCCCTGGGATCCTGCTCCAGTCGAAGCCGCATTGCTCAGCGAAGCTGACCGACAGGTTGGCGGGAACGATGCATGGCTGATTATCGACGACACCGCACTGCCCAAAAAGGGGAACCACTCGGTCGGCGTGGCCCCGCAATATGCTTCGGCATTGGGGAAACGGGCGAACTGCCAGACGCTGGTATCCGTGACGCTGGCTTCGAATGAAGTGCCTGTCATGGTCGGCTTGCGGCTCTTTCTGCCGGAGAGCTGGATCTGCGATACCGCCCGGCTTGATCACGCCAGAGTTCCTGATGATGTTCGTGACTACAAGACCAAGCCCGAGATCGCCTTGGCGGAAATCGACCGGGTTCGTGCAGCAGGTGTGCGTTTTGGTTGCGTCCTTGCCGATGCCGGATATGGCTTGAGTGCTCCTTTCCGGCAGGCTTTGAGCGCACGCGGGTTGACCTGGGCCGTTGGCATCCCGTTCAAGCAAAAGGTTTATCCCGCAGACGTGAAGATGATCTTCCCTGTCGCCAAACGCGGCCGCCCGCGCCAGCGGCACATTCCCGATACAAAGTCGATCACAGCGCAGGCCATGTTGGAAACCGCAAAGTGGCAGAAGGTCAGTTGGCGGCGCGGGACCAAGGGAGCCCTTTCGGCACGCTTTGCAGCTGTGCGGGTCCGGATCGCAGACGGTCCACCTCAGCGCATTCGCGACATGGGTGCCCAGCACCTGCCGGGAGAGGAGGTCTGGGTCGTCGGCGAGCACCGCTCGACTGGCGAGCGCAAATACTATCTGTCCAACTTTCCCGCAGAAGCGACACTCAAACAACTTGCCGGCGCCATCAAGGCGCGTTGGATCTGCGAACAGGCACATCAACAGCTCAAAGAGGAACTCGGTCTGGATCACTTTGAAGGACGATCGTGGACTGGGCTTCACCGGCACGCATTAATGACGATGATCGCCTTTGCCTTCCTGCAATCCCGACGCCTTAAGCAAGCGACAGGGGAAAAAAAGAATCTCCGGACCTCCGCCGCAACCAACACTGCCTGCCGTCCGGACGGAAATCCTGAAAATCATTCAAAAACCTCCGCCCGAAAGATGCCCTCATTGCCGGAAATCTATCTTTGAGAAAAATCTGCCGAAGTAGTGCTAGAAAACGTTCTTGGCAATGTCAATTCCGACTGTAAAAACTTCTTTCATGGACGGCTCTCAACACTGCGGCTCGTAACAACCGCATAAAGGCACTTCACGCGCCAAGGCAGGAGGCCGCCCTCCTCATCAGGCAAATTCCAAACAGCCCCAAACAACTTGGTAATGCGCCTCCTAAACCAGCGCCTGGAAAAGGGGGGCGACTAAATGAAAAGTTTGCGACACTCTCCTGCTGAGTGCCGATTGTCACAGGTCAATTCGGTGTCAGTCCTTTAGATATGGATCATCGGCAGCACATCGTGGCGAGGGCAAGATGAACTACTCACTGAAACTTCAACATCAAATCAAGGCAGCCTCTGACGCATTTGCGACCATGCAGGACACCCATTTCGCAGCTTGGAGCTTGACGGTTGAGGAAAGTGCCGTCGCCCGGCTTGGCCTGCAGGGCTATGGCGTTCATGACTGTGCGGACATTCTTCATATTCGCCCAGAGGCAGCAGAACTCCATCAGAACAGCGCCTTCGCCAAGATTGGCGTTTCCAGCTGGTCCGATCTGATGCGCCATTTGACCGAACAGCTGCTCAACGGTGCGCAACGCCAAACACCATGCCCCTTTGTATGGACCTGAAAACTCGAAATTTCTTAAATCAAAATTAGACTTGATCAGGAACGCAAACATGAAAGCACTTTCGCCCAACGGCACGGAAATAGTCGCAGCAAGTGAACTTGTTCCCTCGCATGCCCGCTTGAGGCCCGCAGCGTTTGATCGTGACGAGAAAGGCGCGCTTCAGTTTCAATATGATCCCTCCGGGTCCGACATGTTTTGGGACAAACAATTCATTACGACAAACGACGAAGGCAAAAGAATATTTGTCGATGAAAAGGGCCAACTGTGGAGTGAAGACCAGGTCATCTTGACTGATTGAATTGGGCTCTGAATTCCATCGGAAAAGAGCAACCAACCCACTTAACGCTCGAAGGTATGTTACATATGGAAACGAAAGTGTTTGAAGAGTGCGAATCGCAGGTCAGAACATACTTTCGGCAGTTTCCAATGGAATTTAACAAAGCCGAAGGTTCATACATCTTCGGTGCAGATGGCCGGTGCTATATCGACTTTCTATCCGGCGCAGGATCACTCAACTATGGCCATAACAATCCAGCCATCCGCAAGGCGCTCATCGCATACCTAAACGAGGGTGGCATCGTGCATTCACTCGATTTGCACACCACTGCGAAGAAAACCTTCATGCGTACATTCGTCGATAAGATCCTCGCTCCGCGCGGGATGGAGGACTACAAGCTGCAGTTTGTTGGACCGACCGGTACGAATGCGGTGGAAGCCGCTCTGAAATTGGCGCGCAAAGTAACTGGAGCACATGACATATTTGCCTTCACTCATGGTTTCCACGGCGTCACCCTGGGCGCCTTGGCTACCTGCGGCGAGCAATCCAAACGTGCCGTGGGAGGAGTGCCACTATCAAATGTAACACGCGTACCCTTCGACGGCTTTCATAGCAATCTCGACACTATTGCGCTAATTGAACAGATGCTCGCCGATCCCAATTCCGGCTGGGTCGCGCCAGCTGCATTCATCGTAGAAGTTGTGCAGGGCGAAGGCGGTCTCAACGTCGCTTCCCCGTCCTGGCTGAAAGCTCTTGAGCAGCTCTGCCGTAAATTGGGTTCATTGCTAATCGTCGACGAAGTGCAGACCGGATGTGGTCGTACCGGAGACTTTTTTGCCTTCGAAGCCAGCGGTATCTGCCCTGATATCGTTTGCGTTTCGAAATCCATCGGTGGCTACGGCTTGCCCATGGCGTTGGTGCTGTTGCGACGTGAATTGGACTGCTGGCGCCCTGGTGAACATAACGGCACTTTCCGAGGATCTTGCCTTTCCTTTATCGCGGCGACAAGTGCTATCGAAACTTACTGGTCGGATACTACTTTCATAGAAGATGTTCGAAAGTAAGCGGAACTAGTTCACTCACGTCTGAACTATTTGCAGAACCGTCATCGCGGCATCAAAGTTGTTGGTCGTGGAATGATGCTCGGCTTGCAGTTCCGAGAGGCTGCACTGGCAAGAAAGATTTCTTCGGCGTGTTTCAAATCGGGCTTGATCGCTGAAACTTGTGGCCCGAATAGCAACACTCTCAAGTTGTTGCCTCCCCTGACGACGCCTCGAACGATTTTGCTCGATGGCTTAGAAAGCTTGGCAGCAGAGACAGCCAAGCTGTTTTGATGTGCGTGTCATCACTTTCGCTGCCGGACAGATTGTTTCTTTTTTGGGAGCAACTGTCAAGTTTCGTTGACTTCTTTCAATTCCAAAAACCACCACCAAGGCCGATGCTTTAGGGTGTGTTGCACAAATCTTTGATCGGACCAAATCTGTCCTTTCTCCGGAAACTTAACATCATGAAATACACAGAATTCTGAGTTGGGGAACGTTTGACCTGCTCCCCTGAAAGTTCCTGGTTTTGAGGTTAGTCTGTTCCCAACTGAAGGAAACAGACGATGAAGCGATCCAGGTTCTCTGAAGAACAGATCATCGGTATTTTGAAGGAACATCAGGCGGGCATATCGGCCGCCGAGCTTTGCCGGGAGCACGGGATCAGCAACGCGACCTATTACATCTATGGACAGCTCTCCCGATGCAAAGTTTTTGAGATCTGATCGAAGCCGATATCTGGGTGCCAACATCTATCCGGCGTCACCAGAACGGTGCTGGTGCGCCCAAATGGGAAATCTGCGTGTGTGAAGGCCTCGACAAGTGGCCGGCTTCGATGAGCCATTATAATACTCAGGTTCCCTTCACACCGGATTCAAACCGGTCGTCACATTTCTCGCAGTCTTGCACCTCTCTGCCGTGCCCCTCGTGTTTAAGCGGTACGGAACTCCGTGTTTTGTCGCAGCATGGCAAATATGATCCGCGCGTTCTTGTTGGCGATTGCGACGATCGCTTTGGCAGCCCCTCGTCGCTCCTGGAGACCAATGGCCCACTGACTGACCGCATCGTGGTGCTTTGGTGCCGTTCGCAGAACCGCACGTGCTCCGTGAACCAGCAGCGTTCTAAGATGTCGGTCACCACGCTTTGATATGCCCAGGAGCATTTGCCTGTTCCCACTCGAATGCTGTTTTGGAACCAGACCAAGCCACGCGGCCAGATGACGACCGTTCTTGAACTCGGCTCCGTCTCCGATCGCCGCGACAATAGCAGTCGCCGTTTTGGGACCCACGCCACGGATCTTGGCGATACGCTGACAGGCTTCATTGCTGCGGAACACCCGATTGATCTCACGATCAAATCAGGCAACACGCCGATCCAGTTCACATAACATCTCAAAGAGCTGCTCTAGCAGAGAGGCGAACAGATCACCCAGCCTGCCCCGTTCCATGGTCAACAAACGCGGGATCTCGCGTCTGGCGCGAGTAATTGACAGACCGAAGGCAAGGCCACGGTCCAGAAGCAATCCGCGCATCTGAGAGACAAGGGCAGTTCGATGATTGACGAGCCGTTGGCGTCCACGATGTAATGCTTGAATGTCCTGCTGACCAAGCGATTTTGGTGGAACGAACCGCATGTTCGGCTGACGCAGTGCCGTACAGATAGCAGCTGCATCGTTTTGATCATTCTTTTGATGCCGGGCGAAAGGTTTGACGTATTGTGGGGCGATGATCCGAACCGAGTGGCCGAGCGCTTCAAACTCTCTCTGCCAATAGAATGCGCCAGTACAGGCCCCGATACCGATCTGACAAGCCAGCAATCGACCGATATCCTCGAGAAGCTGCGAACGCCCAAGGCGTTTGACCGTAGCTTCCTTGATGGTCCGGTTCATCCTTTCGACCTGGCCGTTTGTCCAGGGGTGTTTCACCTTCGTGAGACGATGCTCGATGCCGTTTTCCCTGCATCTCATGTCAAACATATGGGTCATGTACCGTGCTGTCGGTCCATCGGCATAGCGCGGTGGAAAGGTGAATTGGATACCATTGTCCGTGAGAACGGTGTGGATCCTGTAGGGCACGGCCTCAATGAGAGCCACGAGGAAGGCTGAAGCCGATGTCCGGCCTGTCTTGCAGACGACCTGCACGAAGGCGAATTTGGACGTGCGGTCAATCGCAACGTAAAGGTAGAGTTTGCCTTCGGCTGTGCGGACTTCGGCGATGTCGATATGGAAATAGCCGATCGGGTAGCGCTTGAACTTTTTCTTTGCTGGTTTGTCGCCTCCGACTTCGGGCAAGCGGCTGATGCCATGACGTTGCAAGCAGCGATGTAACGAAGAACGGGTCAGATGCGGGAGCGTCGGCTGAAGGGCGTAAAGGCAATCGTCCAGTGGCAAGAGCGTGTGGCGACGAAAAGCCACAATGATCGCTTCGTCCTCGACGGACAGAACCGTCGAACGTGGCTCTTTCGGTCCGGTCCGCAGGTCGGCCGTAGAAGTTCGGCGCTTCCACTTGGCGACAGTCTTTTGATTGATGCCATATCGCTTCGAAAGCGCCCTCAGGCTCTCTTGACTATTTTGTATTGCTCGACGGATCGCCTCTGTCGTTGTGGCGCTCCCGTGTAAAACCTGTCCCATAGTGCATCCTTCCATTCGGGAGAAAAGACTGCACCATCAAATTCTGGGATCAAACACCAGATGATTACAGCACAAAGATGCAGAAAGATGCGACCTTGAACCCCGGTTTTCATCCAGTCTAGATGGTTTCCGATCATTTACGATAGTTTAGATACTGAATATTCTCGAACGCAGAGCGTCGCAGAAATAGCGACTCAGTGCGAAGTTTCTGTGAATATCCTGATTGCCTCCAAAAAACAGGACCTATACGACATAAAGTGAAAGAAATTCCAAATTTTTAATAATCCTTAGATAAATTTTTTAGAGATCGAATAAAAGAAGTCTACAATACTTCGATCGACTTTTTTTATCATTTTTAGAAAAATATTGAATGAATATTTCTGGTTTTTGTTATGAGTCCAGTTTTGTCTGAAAATAACATGCTTCAACACTTGAAAATCTCCATATAATTGATTTGTAAAGAATAATAAAATTCACCTAGACTGGTTGCTGTAGCAAATAAGACTGTTGGTGTCGAAATGACTCATTGAGTGCTCAACTACAGCGGCTATGGTTGCTGGATTCCCTGAAGGGAAATTCTACGCTCAGTCGCAATGGGTTCCCATGTGCTTGAACGGTTCGCAGACGCAGGAAGGGGCGGCGACAAACGTTCATAGCCTTTGCAATCCTTATGCTTTTGCCTGGTGTTGTCATGACCTTATACCAACCGTCATAATTCAGAACCGATGCGTCCAATCTCGTAGTCCGATGGACATGATGGTCCAGGGTTGGTCAATTACCCTGTTCCATGCGCGACAACAGATATCGACGATTTGTTCGTAGGATTTGAAGATCCGGTTTGACAGCCAGTTGTCGCGCATGAACTGCCAGAGGTTCTCGACCGGGTTCAATTCGGGAGCCCTCGGCGGCAATGGTAGAAGCGTGATGTTGTCTGGGATTTCGAGTTTGCCCGATGTATGCCAGCCAGCATGGTCGAGGATGACGACGGCATGAGCTCCTGGAGCGACCTGCGACGAGATTTCTTTAATGTGCAACTGCATGGCCGCCGTTTTGCATTTGGGAAGGACCAGTGCAGCTCCGACGCCACGTGCCGGGCAGATGGCTCCGAATATCCAGGCTGACTTTGTTCACTGATCCTTGGGGGCACGTGGTCGTGTCCCGCGTTTGGCCCATCGCCTTGTGAGTTTGGTTTTCTGCCCCACGCGTGCCTCATCCTGAAACCAAACCTCTAAAGGGGTGTTGCTTTCAAGCCGATTGCGGATTTCCGCCAGTTCGGTTGGGAAGCTTTTTTAAAATCCTCGACGGCAAACTCGTTTTGTGCCAGATGCTGCGGGCGGGCGGTCAAACGCCGATATCCAGCATTCTTCAACTCTCGAGACACGGTACACTCGTCAATAGCAATGCCAAATTCGGACTGGATCCACGCGGCCAGATCCTTCAGGCGCCAACGCACCACTGCATCCACTGAGGGATACGGGCCGCGTTCGACAATCTCGATCAACGCACGCCGCTGCTGCTCGTTAAGTTTTGAGGGGCGACCAGCCTTGGGAGCATCCTTCAAACCATCGGGACCAGATGCATTGAAACGCAACACCCAATCCCGAATGACCTGAAGCGTCACACCGCCCGTGCGGGCCGCGTCCGTACGGCTCCCGCCATCATGGATAACGGCCAGTGAAAGTAAGCGGCGTGTCTGTTTGGCATCCCGGCAATGCTTCGCCAACTGGCGAAGGGCGCATCCGTCAAAGTCATTTCGAAGCGAAATCGCGGCTCCAATGGCAAACTCCTCTCGTTTGCTATCTGGAAGCATATTCGCGCCAAAACGGGAAGCCCAAACATGTGTCAATTCATCTGATGGTTGGTATCAGACCCGTTCCTCATCCGGTTTAGCGCGGAGTCCTTCGGTTGATTTTTGACCTCATGCGGCCTGTGTTTGCGATGTCGTTTTTGATGCGAATTCGTAGGGCGTGAGATTGCCCAGGGATGAGTGGGGCCTGTTTCGGTCGTAGTCGTCTTTCCATGCGGTGATTTGGGATCGGGCTTCAGAAAGCGACGAGAACAACGTCTCGTTGAGACACTCATCCCTGAAGCTACCGTTGAAACTCTCGACGAAACCATTTTGCATCGGTTTTCCCGGTGCGATGTAATGCCCGTCGACACCTGTCACCTGATACCATTTGAGGACCGCCATGCTGGTCAGTTTGGTTCCGTAGCACGACGGGAATATGCGCTGCTGATAAGTTATGGCTACATGCGCAGCCCTCAATTTGCGTAGCGTGTGGCCATAACCGATCACAGGTCTCAACAGTGGTTTTGCGTGAACCACACCGCTGAGGAGACCGGCTATGACCGCCATCGATACTACCGCCTCGATCTTGCTTGTCGCCATCGACATTTCCAAGCACCGGCACGAAGTGCTGATCGGTGTTCCCGGCAAGGAACGGCGTCGCCGCATGACCGTCACCAACACATTGGATGATTTCCAACGTCTCGTGTTGGTCCTCGCCGATCACGGTCTGCCGGTGCGGATCGGGTTCGAAGCAACCGGCAACTATCATCGGACGTTAGCCCACCATCTCGGTCGGGCGGGGTTTGAACTGAAGCTCGTTTCCTCCGTGGGCTTGGCTCGAACGCGCGAAGCCCTGCACAACAGCTGGGACAAGAACGATCCGAAAGACGCCCAGGTTATTCTGCATATGCTGGAGATTGGTGCCGTGCAGTTTTTCCATGATCCGCTGGTCGCTGGTACTGCCGACATCCAGGAACTGTCAAAGACACATGAGATTGTTTCACGTTCGAAGACCGAGCTGTGGCACCGCATCTTAACCCACTACCTGCCGCTGTATTTTCCTGAAGCCGAACGATTTCACCGAGGTTCCCGGACGGATTGGTTCCTGGCATTTCTGGAGAAGTACCAATCACCGTACATGATCTCGGCCATGAATCGGGATGCCTTCATCACCGATGCCTGGCAGGTTGTTGGTCGCAAGGTTTCAAAAGAACGCCTGCTTTCAGATATTTACGCCACAGCCGTCGACACGGTTGGCCTGCCGGTTCACCCGGATTCCGATCCCGTTCGTATGTTCCGTCTCGTGCTAGCCGAGGGGCGCAACCTGATCCGGCAACGCAACGAGATCGAGGCTCGGGCCGTTGAGCTGCTGTCTGATCTGCCCGACTACAAACTGCTGACAACCATCCAGGGGATCGGCCCGATCAACGCTATGACCATCCTGGCCGAAGCTGGTGACCTACGCCGCTTCCGGCATCACCGTCAATTCCTGAAGTTCTGCGGAATGGATCTCGCCACCGTCCAGTCAGGCATGTTCCGCGGCCAGAGCCGAATCTCAAAGTACGGCAACGCTCGGCTGCGACGAACGCTCTGGATGGCCGGCCAAACCGCGGTGCTGAAGAAAACTAACAGTTTCCGCGACAAGTTCGAACGCTACATCTCAGAGGATAGACACAATGCCCATCTGCGTCGCAAGGCCTATACCGCGATTGCGGCCAAGATGGCGCGCACCGCACACGCCGTAGTCAAACACGGCGAACCCTATCGTCCCTTCTTCGAGGGGATGAGCCCAGGCGGAAGGACCTCTCTCTGACATGAGCCGTGGAGGCAGTGCACTGACCTCGTAGATAGTGTTTGGGCTTTCTGCTTGGGACTTCGGATCTCGTATTGAGGACGGTGAGAGCCGCCAACAGGCGTACTCTGTGTTTGCTATGGAAGAGATCATTTCTTGACGGCAGGACCCGTCTGGGCAAACCTATCAAGGCATCCGGGATCCCGGATGCCCCAAGACCTGCTGACCTAAACAGCCAGATATTCCCGACTATAGGACGTTGTCGCTGACCACCATCAAGGGATAGCGACCGCGGCGCTCAGCGATCCCGTCCAGCTCCCGTGCAACCCGGGTACCGGAGATCGAGTTGTCGACCACGGTCGCCAGACATTCGCGGCTGAAGTCATCAATGACACACAGGATACGGGACCAGCGGTGATTGGTTGCCTGTGGTACCGCTATGGGCGCTCGCGTTCCAAGGGCTCGTTTCCAGCCGCCGCGCTTGCGCACCGTGAGACGCTCTTCCCGGTAGATCCGGTAGACCTTCTTCAGCTTTGCGTTCTCTTCTTCAAGAGACTTCAGCCTTTTGGCATCAGCCACCTCCATGCCGCCGTACTTCGAACGCCAGTTGATGGGATGGACGGCTCTCCCTCTACACTCAGCGCTGGAAGCCTTGAATATGGAGGAGAAGACAATGAGACTGCACTATCTTGGGATTGATCTGGCGAAGAATGTGTTTCAGCTGCACGGCGAAGATGCCGAAGGCAACGTTGTCTACCGCAAACGCCTTGGGCGTTCGCAGCTTCTCGAGGATATCGGTCGATTGCCGGCTTGTCAGATCGGTATCGGGGCCTGTACTGGCGCATTCTATTGGCAGAGAGAGTTTGAAGCGCTCGGCCACTCGGTTCGGATCATCGCCCCACAATACGTCAAACCTTTCGCCCGGCATCAAAAGAATGATCAAAACGATGCAGCTGCTATCTGTACGGCACTGCGTCAGCCGAACATGCGGTTCGTTCCACCAAAATCGCTTGGTCAGCAGGACATTCAAGCATTACATCGTGGACGCCAACGGCTCGTCAATCATCGAACTGCCCTTGTCTCTCAGATGCGCGGATTGCTTCTGGACCGTGGCCTTGCCTTCGGTCTGTCAATTACTCGCGCCAGACGCGAGATCCCGCGTTTGTTGACCATGGAACGGGGCAGGCTGGGTGATCTGTTCGCCTCTCTGCTAGAGCAGCTCTTTGAGATGTTATGTGAACTGGATCGGCGTGTTGCCTGATTTGATCGTGAGATCAATCGGGTGTTCCGCAGCAATGAAGCCTGTCAGCGTATCGCCAAGATCCGTGGCGTGGGTCCCAAAACGGCGACTGCTATTGTCGCGGCGATCGGAGACGGAGCCGAGTTCAAGAACGGTCGTCATCTGGCCGCGTGGCTTGGTCTGGTTCCAAAACAGCATTCGAGTGGGAACAGGCAAATGCTCCTGGGCATATCAAAGCGTGGTGACCGACATCTTAGAACGCTGCTGGTTCACGGAGCACGTGCGGTTCTGCGAACGGCACCAAAGCACCACGATGCGGTCAGTCAGTGGGCCATTGGTCTCCAGGAGCGACGAGGGGCTGCCAAAGCGATCGTCGCAATCGCCAACAAGAACGCGCGGATCATATTTGCCATGCTGCGACAAAACACGGAGTTCCGTACCGCTTAAACAGGAGGGGCACGGCAGAGAGGTGCAAGACTGCGAGAAATGTGACGACCGGTTTGAATCCGGTGTGAAGGGAACCTGAGTATTATAATGGCTCATCGAAGCCGGCCACTTGTCGAGGCCTTCACACACGCAGATTTCCCATTGGGCGCACCAGCACCGTTCTGGTGACGCCGGATAGATGTTGGCACCCAGATATCGGCTTCGATCAGATCTCAAAAACCTTGCATCGGGAGAGCTGTCCATAGATGTAATAGGTCGCGTTGCTGATCCCGTGCTCCCGGCAAAGCTCGGCGGCCGATATGCCCGCCTGATGTTCCTTCAAAATACCGATGATCTGTTCTTCAGAGAACCTGGATCGCTTCATCGTCTGTTTCCTTCAATTTGATGTGCTCCCGCTAAATGCCCCCGATTTGGGTTAGAGTTTTCCGCGACGATTTTCCTGGCTGGGAAGGAGCGGAATTGATGAAGGCATCAAAGTTTTCGGATGCGCAGAAGGCATTCATCGTCAAGCGTGGCGAAGAAGGTGTTCCTGTTGCGGAGATCTGCCGTGAGGCGGGGATCAGTCAGGCGACCTATTTCAACTGGCGAAAGAAGTACGCGGGCCTGATGCCGTCGGAGATGAAGCGGCTCCGTGAGCTGGAGCAGGAGAATGCCCGGCTCAAGAAGATCGTCGCGAATTTGTCTCTCGACAAGGAAATGCTCCAGGACATCGTCAAACGAAAGCTCTGAGGCCTGCCCGGAAAAGAACGCTAGTCGACGAGATGCGGTCGGACTGGTCGGTATCCATTCGCCGCGCCTGCGCGGTGATCCGGTTTGATCCGACGACCTATCGCTACAGGTCCCGTCGACCCGGCAAGGCCGCTTTGGAACAGCGGAAAAAAGAGATCTGCCAGACGCGCGTCCGGTTCGGATATCGGCGCGTGCATGTTTTGCTGCGCCGGGAGGGCTGGATGATCAATCAGAAGAAAACGCGACGGATCTACAACGAATTGGGTCTGCAACTGAGAAACAAACATCCCAAGCGCCGGGTGAAGGCAAAGCTGCGCGAAGACAGGCAGGAAGCAGTCGGGCCGAACGATGTCTGGGCGATGCGCTGCCCGGTAGGCGAATGCTCGCATTCGCTGAGAGGGGACTTCGTGCATGACCCGCTCGCGACCGGTCGGAAGATCCGCGTTCTGACGGTGATCGACACCTATTCCCGCTATGTGCCGGCGCTTGAACCGCGCTTCAGCTATCGGGGCGAGGATGTGGTGAGAACGCTGGAAACTGTCTGCGCCTGGATTGGCTACCCAAAGACGATCCGGGTTGACCAGGGCTCCGAGTTCATCTCCCGGGAACTTGATCTTTGGGCCTATCGAAGGGGCGTCACGTTGGACTTCTCAAGGCCTGGAAAACCGACGGACAACGCGTTCATCGAGGCATTCAATGGGCGGTTCAGGGCGGAGTGTCTAAATGTCCACTGGTTCCTGAGCCTTGCAGATGCGGCGGAAAAGTTGGAGGATTGGCGCAAGGACTACAATGAATACAGACCTCATGGCGCCATCGGTAATAAGGTGCCGATGGCACCTGATAAAATCAGAACACGCAGCCAGCCCGTGTTCCTGATTTGGTCCGGAAAACTCTAGCCTGTCCCGGGGGCACATTGGGTAGCACTCCACACCGTGAACAGAGCTAACTTATGAAAGCGGACAATCGGGGGAGCAGGTCAGTAAACGCGCGCGATTTCTGGCTTTCGCTTAACAAGGGGCCGGACAATTTTGGCCACCGGCTTGCTTGGCTTGCGCTTGTGGCAGGCGACACCACGGCGCGCAACCCGCCTCGCCGAAGACCAAAATTGTCGCAGTCAAATAAGTCCAAATTGACGCGGCATGCTCTAGGGCCTGTATAAGATTGAATTGCGCCTCGGTTTGTGGACAAATTGCTCCTGTTCAAGAATAGAAATTCGAATCGAAGCTCGTGATTACGCGACGGATTTCGATCCCGAGGGCGGAAAGTGACTGTGGTGTGAAAGACCTGCGCGGACTTTTCCACTACCCGGAGCTCTAAGTCATACGAACCCGCATGCCGAAAGATCATCGTCTACAGACACTGGATTGCGAGAAACATACTGAATGAATATTTACGCACACACCAACGCGCGCATTTTGGGTCGGAGCCGTGCCTGGTGGACCGTGTTGCTGCACGCATGATAACGCGGCATGACGTTAGCAACGCGCTGGCTAAATTCTCACGACAGACGGATTTAGGCGAATTGTCCCTTGGACCGGACGATGTCGTAAGCGCTGAATTCGGAGACGAGGGCGTCGTCGCGATATGTTTCGACGAAAAGGTCGGATGCGTGCGCCTGCTGTCTCCGGTGGGACAACTGGAACCTTCCATGCCGATAGCGCGCCGGGCCGCCTTGCTCAGACAAACGCTTGCATTCAACATCGAGAACATGTCCTGCCTTGGCATGGAGCACGATGCCGGCGTTTTCCTGTTGACGCTGCAGATTTGGTCCCTCGACGGTTTTGTCGAACAGGTCAGCGATTTCGGTCGTCAGTCGATCGGCGTCTCGGATTGGCTTGAAAACTTCGACGCGGACGAAGTCGCTTACGCCGAAGACGGCGGTTCGCTTCCGTCAAACGAGACGGGCGCCGTCGTTCTGAAGCCCTGAGCACCAGCTTCGACAAACAGGAACTTGTTTGACTGAGAACATGCGAGTAGTCCACCAAAGTGTGTCGCGTTCAAACGGAAATATCATATCAGCATCGTTTATTTGCATTGGAGTCCTTAGTGCCAGAAAGTGAAAAGCAGTTCCAATAATTTGCGACTGCATCTAGAAGTATTGTTGCAGGTAGTTGCGCGGAATCGGCTAGATACGCGAGGCAGCGGAACAAATTCGTGCGATGGCTTCCTACACGTTTCGGCGACACGCCAGACTTAAGTGGATCGGTGTTTTTGTGGTCCAAGTCTTCAAATAGAGGTGTTCGCGGAAGACGCGCTCAAAAGCGATTGATTTCCCTGAGCATAACGCCACGATGACAGACAGCGGAAATCGAAACAATTTGAGTTTCCTGCTCCAAATGAACAGTAAGCTATTGAAGGAAATTACCGCCTTCCATGTCGATGACCCCGTGATTGAGCGGCTCCGTGTAAAGGGTCTCTCGGTTCTTGTCGACCCAGACAAGTATCTTGGCGATAACCTCGAACCATTCGTCGGGGACGAAGGTGCCGACATCGGAATCTGCGTACAGCGAGCGAGCGAGTAACACGTTTCTGAACACGGGAACACCATGCTTCTCCGCCTCGTTTCTCAATTCATGGGCATGCAGGTTTCTGCCCTTTGCGACGATCAAAGGCAACGGTGCGATCTCTGGCTTGTAGTCAATGACAACAGCAAAATGGGTCGGATTGACGATAACGGCCGTGGCATTCCGAGTCCGCTCGATACCGTCGCTTAGCACCATTTCCTGAGCCAGCTGCTTGCGCTTGCCCTTGATAAGGGGATCACCCTCTGTCTCCTTGAATTCGCGTTGCACCTCAGTTTTGGTCATCATCAGCTCTTTTCTGTGCTGAAATTTCTGAAAGATGAAATCCAGCGCGGAGACAATGGCAAACGCAAGAGCCGTGAATAGCAGCGTGGTCAGGAGCATAGAGCTGGTAACTGCCATCAGACATTGCATACCGCATTGCACAGCATTCATATAGGGACCGATCGCATCCTTGATGACAAAGAATAGAAGAACAGAGAGGAATACAATTTTGATCAGGGATTTGAGGAATTCCACGAATTGCTTGATCGAAAATATCTTCTTCAATCCCTTTGCAGGGCTGATGTTCTCAATCTTCGGCTTCAGATTTTCGAATGCGAAGAGCGATCCGAACTGAAAATAGTTACCCGCAACGCCTAGTACGAAAACAACGCTGAGCAACGGCAGCGTAACAACCACCGCCACGTCGAAAATGGCTTGCATCGCGCCATAGGCGCTTGTGCTAAAGTCAGTCCCGTGCAACGCGGCAACGATATCCAGCATCTCGACAAACTTGAAAAACATGTAGTCCCAGACGACCCAGATGTAGGCGATCACACCAAGAAGCGAAACCGTGGTCACTAGATCCTGACTGCGGGCAACCTGACCCTTTTTTCGTGCATCTCTGAGTTTCTTCGGCGTCGGTTGTTCCGTCTTTTCGCCTGTCGGTTTCTGACTCATTGCTGATTGTCCGTATCACCCGAAATGTTTGACAATATGTCGGTTCCAGCTTCGAAAATTTCATAAAGACGATTGGTGTTGTCAAAAAACAGGGCCTGACCCTCGGCTGCATAGGGGAAAAGAATCTTGATGTAAAAAACCAGGACAAGCATTGCTATCCCACTCTTGATACCCATCGACAGGATAAATACCTGGATTTGCGGAGCGAACCGGCTGACCAGAGCGAGCGCAAGCTCCGACAGGAACATCAACGCGATAACAGGCGCGGCCAGTATGAACATGGTCCGCATGCCGAGGTCCAAAATCTCAAGGACTAAAACAGGAAACTGATCTGAAACGATCGGCAGCATTCTGGTAACGGGCCAGACCACGAAACTCTTGTACAAAAGCCCGAGGATAACAAGAATGCCTCCAATCGAATACATGTAGGTCAGAAAGGCCTGGGAAAAGAGGTTACCAAGCGGCGTTGTCTCCTGACCAAGCAAAGGATCGATGCTGGACGCAATTGCAGCTCCGCGTTGGTTATCCATGAAGTCGCCAGCCGCCGTCACTGACCAGAAAATCCAGCCGATCATATAACCTAACAAAAATCCGATCGCGTACTCCTTCGCAAAGTAGAGAGCGAGTGTCGGCAGCGAGTCCCCGATGATTGAAATATGCGCCAGATTGACCGGTACGAGGGGAAGTGCCAGGATCAATATGGCGCCGTTGCGCGCGAGCCTCGGCACGGCGCCTGTGCTCAAAACTCCCGAGATGGCAACGAATGCATACACTCTCGGCAAGGACATCGCCAGAGAGATCATGAGCTTCTCATAAGTCTGAAAGGCCGCAATCACATCCCACATCGGCCGCTATCTCGTAAGTTCGGGAAAAGTATCGAACAAATTCGCGGTGAAATTGAATATTTCAGCTCCAAGAAAACCGGAGGTTGCCGCCATCGTAATTGCGATCGCGATCAGCTTCGCGGCGAACGGAAGTGTCTGTTCCTGGATTTGCGTCAGAGCCTGCAAAAGACTGACAACAAGTCCTACGATCGAAGCTGCCAAAATTGGCGGCATCGAGAGCAACAACACCAGAAACATTGCCTCGGTGGTGACATGGAGCGCGTCGGCCGGTGCCATCGATCAGGTACTTCCTCTAGATGTAGGTTTTTACCAAACCCAAGATGAGCCTGGACCAGCCATCCACCATGACGAAGAGAAACAGCTTGAAAGGCAGCGAAATAGTCAAGGGCGAGACCATCATCATGCCCATAGCCAGCAGAATGTTCGATACGACCAGATCGATCGCAATGAACGGCAGGTACAACAAAAAACCTATTTCGAAAGCCTCTCGGAGCTGGCTGACCGTAAAGGCTGGAAGAATCACGAAGATACTATTCTCGTCGACAGTGTCGGCGAGTTCGGCCGGCCAAAGTTGTGCTGTTGCTTTCAGGAAGAATAGTTTCTCACGATCTGCCGCGTGTTTGTCCAAAAACTCGATCAGCGGCCCCTTGCTGGCGGTGTAGGCCTCCTGCAGGCCTTGCAGGTTCCCGAAATTGAAGTTTCCTTCCTGCACGATCATGAACGTCTGGACAAATACGGGTGCCATCACATAGCCCGACAGGATAATGGCAAGTGCGTTCAGCGCCATGTTAGGGGGAATTTGCTGAACACCAAGTGCATTGCGCACCAGCATCAAAACAACAGCGATCTTGATGAAGGATGTCGCCACGACTGCCAGGAAAGGAACGAGCGCGGCCGCCCCCAGCGCAAGGATTAGACTTAGTGGGTCCATAAATTTTCAACACCAGGAATTTTCAGTTGTTCAGGAAAACGCGGTTTAACCTCACGCCAATGCTATCTCCGACACGTACCAGATCCCCTTGGCCAATCGTTGTGTCGTTGGACACAACCCTGACACAGGCGTCGTTGACTTTGAGGCAGTCCGGCAGATCCGCGATCGAACCCTGTTTCCAGCCTGCAATGTCACTCGCCGACAGGGTTGCGCACCTCAGCCGGAACGACAGCCCTATCGTGAGAGGCGCTCCGACGTTGAAACACCGGGCTTCATCTTCAGCCAGGCCGGTGTCACGGTCGCCGCTGCCTTCGAAAACAAAGGCCATTCCGCTCGACCTAATCAGTAATTGTTTTAAGGGCATTGCATTCTCGCATGCCCAGCTCTCTTCCGCTTGCGCGAAGACGAAAACACTGTCGCTCGCGACGATGGCGAGATGACCGTCGGCTTCCGTAGGCGATATCAGTATACAGTCGCCCGGTGCCAGGTTGGCTACTTCCGACCACAAGAGCTCAGCTGTCCCTACCAAACGTTCGACCTGAACCGGGATCATTCGCCCGAGCTCCGATCCGATCCCGTCGGGTTCGGGAATGCGCTCAGCAAGCTGCCCGCAAACGGTTGCTGGAGCAAGCCCGAGAACAAATACAATCCTGCCCTCGGGTTCCCGCTGCAAAACCACCTCAAACCAGCTGAGATCCCGAAATTGCTCTCCGGTAGAGACTTCCGACACGCATTGCTCTTGGCCGACCTCGAAAGAGGTTCTCAGCTCGGCGCCTACAGTGTCCAGCACGGTCTGGATCATGCCTTGACGCAGCGCAATGGCAAGATCCTCCGGCATGTCGCGAAGGTCGGTTATCGAAAGGCTGGCTCCGGAAAGCTTTCCAAACGGAAAGTCTTCCATTCCGATGTAGGCGCAGACCTGTCCTTCGGAGACAACGGATGTCAGGATACCGTTGAGGAAAGAAATATCGGTGCGGGGCGTGAAGGTAAAATGCGCGCCACCAGCGAGCGCAATCGGCTGCCCCGATCGGGACATAGCGGCGTTCCAAATGACGACATCGTCCTGCCTGATTTCAAACTTCGGCAGAGACCAACTCTCGAACGACATCACGCCCCACCCGATGAAGGCCGCGATCGCACGAGGTGCTCATTCGTCTGAAATTCGTTTTCGGCATATACTTTCTCGCCGTTTTCCTCTGATTGAGATATCGCCTGGACGATTTTGATGCGCCTGTTGGGCAAATGCCCCTGCAGAAGATGCCCGAGCTGGCCGGCTGCATTCACGAGGTTCTGGCCGGCCTCACCAGCGGGAAAGAATAGTTTCACCGTCACTTGGGAGTCGGAAAAGCTAACCTCCAGCCGGTGCAATCCCTGCGAGCCCGCGTCGACAGGAATGTTGAAGTTCACCGGAGCATTGGATACAACAGGACCAGGTCTTTTCGCAGCGTCCATCCGCGACACGATCTTTTCGTAGATCTGCTGAACCTGGCTGTCGAGTTCAGGCGACAAAGGCTTCGTTACCTGCGCCGGGGCCGGAGAACCGGCAGCGGCAGGCCGTGCGTCGAACAGGACAACCGTTACCTCGTCGCCATGTTCACGAGAACCGCGATCACCTGTGCTGTCATCCTTTCCGCCTGCAGTGTTGACGCGCCCCATGATTTTCTGAAACAAAGCGCCGCTCTGATTGGAAGATATACCGCTGCTCCTGCTGGAGGATGCCAAACCCTCCCGAGTTTCACCCGAACCGTCCTTGGCTCCAACCTTGGAACCGCCCTTGGCCAATTGGGCACTTTTGAGGACGTCCGCACGCAGAAACATCCCTCCGTTCATTTCCGGAGACGCGCCAAACCCGAACCCGGGAACCCTCAGAAAGGCTGTTGAAGCAAGTTTCTTGTCCATTATATGTTCCCTGATTGCCGGAAGGCTGCGACGTCTTCAATCCGAGCTTCTTCATCTTTTTCTAGAACGCGCGTGAATTCAGCCTCACATTCACGGATCATGGCGTCATATTTCTCTCTGCTCTGCTGTGCTTTTTGATACATGCGCATTGCAATAGCCGTCTCCTCTGTCACTTCTTCTTGCTTGCGCATCGATTGATCGAGATCTTGCTCAGTCTTTCGGTGGCGCAGGTGAAGGTCCGAAACACGTTCGCCAACGATATCGAGCAAATCGAGGTTAACGACCTTGTTTAAGATGTCCTCGTAAATTCCATCCTCGCGAACCGGAAGCGTTTGTTTGCTCTCCAGGAACGATCGTTCGTTTTCGGCCCTCACCCTGTTGGCTTCCTGGAGCTCGTTCTTTTTCGCACGCATCAATCGGAGGGCTGCGAATTCCCTCGTTTCCTTGACCCGCTGGAGGACTTTCAGTTTCTCGATCAATTCAGTGCACTCCGCAATCTTTCAAGCGTTTCATCAAGATCCTCAATAGGCTCATCCCCCTGCTTCAGGAAGTCGTTGATCTCCCGGATCCGTTCGACGGCCCGGTCCGCAACAGGGTCGCTTCCTGCCTGGTATTCGCCGATTTTCACGAGCAATTCGACGTCAGCGTATGCAGCGAGCAGGTTCCGTGTTTGCGCGGCCAGATCGTCATGCTCTTCGCTGATGACGGCGTTCATCACCCGGCTCTTTGAGTTCAAGACATCGATCGCTGGGAAATGATGGGCTGCGGCCAGCTTGCTCGACAAAACAATATGGCCATCGAGGATCGAGCGTGTTTCATCGGCAACCGGCTCGTTCATGTCATCGCCTTCGACAAGAACGGTGTACATTGCCGTTATTGACCCCTTGTCGTTCATGCCCACTCTTTCCAGCAACTTTGGAAGGGAAGCGAAAACCGACGGCGGAAACCCCCTGCGTGTCGGCAGTTCGCCCGCAGCCAGCCCGATCTCCCGCAAGGCGCGTGCGAACCGGGTGACTGAGTCCATCAAAAAGAGGACTTTCTTGCCCTGATCGCGAAAGTACTCGGCAATAGCCGTCGCGGTATATGAAGCCTTCACGCGCTCCATCGGGCTTTTATCAGACGTGGAGACGACCAGAACGGTTTTCTTCAACCCCGCCGGCCCGAGTTCCCGCTCAATAAACTCACGAACCTCGCGACCACGCTCGCCGACCAGAGCCATGACTGTGACGTCCACATCCGCACGCTTAACAAGCATGGAAAGCAAAGTTGATTTCCCGACACCGGCCGCCGCGAAAATACCGATGCGCTGCCCCTCGCCAATTGTAAGCAAGCCATCGATGGCCCTGACCCCAGTCGTAATCGGTGCGTCGATCACGCGCCGGGTCATCGGATCCGGAGGGTTCTGATAGACCGGGTACCACGTTTTCGGAGTGCATTCGTCGGACTTACCGTCGATAAAGTTCCCGAATCCGTCAATCACTCGTCCCAGAAGCTGGTGCCCGACGGGAACGCTCTGGACCTTACCGGTGGCACGGACTTCGGTCTGCGGGGATACCCCTTGCGTCTCTCCGAAGGGATAAAGCAGAGCTTCGTTATTCGCGAACCCTACGACCTCGGCCTCGAGCCGGTTACCGGTTGAGCGGGTGTATAGTTCGACAATCTCACCGATCCGCACATTGGAAACCACGGCATAAACGACCGTTCCGATAACCTTACTTACCTTACCGTTGACGGAATAGAGATTTTTCCGATCCACCGAGGCGCTCAGCTTCGACACGATGTCATCGAACCTCGCGTCGATCTTACTGCGTCGCTCTTCGAGCGCCCGTCGATATTCGGACTGTGCCCCAAACGTCAAGACTGGGCCTCCTGCAGAGCCTGGACACCGTTCATCTTCCGGTCACCGTAAAGCCCATGCACGCTGTTGTCGATCGCATCGTCAACCACTAGGAGCTCTGCCAGAATGTTGCACTCGATGCGCCCTGTCGCGGTTTCAACGACTACATTGGGTGCGGGGATAGCCTCGTCCTCAACAAGATCGATGGACTTGTCCCCGGCGTATCTTTCTTCAAAGGCCCGCGCGACTGGCTCAATGGCTTCAACCATTTCGGGCGCCAGTCGGATCTGGATCGTAAGTTCATCCCGCATCTGCCGCAGAGCACTTTTGGTGGCCGACACCGCAAGACAGCTATCATCAAACTCAGAGAGAACCTTGCGAACACTGGACTTGACCAGTGACGCCAACCTGTTTTCCAGGTTCTGAAGCTTCAGATCCAAGTAGGCATCTTCTTCAAGCAAACATGTCAACGCTTCCTTTTGAGCGTGTTTCCGCCCCTCAGCATAGCCGCGCTCCTTCTGGTTCTGGAATTCGGTTTCTGCAGCGGCTATGATCTCCGCCGCGCGCGCCTCAGCGGAGGAAACGATCTCACTTGCCGACCCCAGCGCCTCAAGGTCCTTTGCCTTGATCACGCCTTCACCCTGCGCGACGGCCAGGCCGATTTTCTGCGGATTGTATAAAAAATTCATCCTGCCGACCCTCGGTGTTGGAGCAGATTGGAGATTTCATGCCTCTGTTGAGTGGTCATGGTTGATACGGAAAAGTATTTTGTTTCGGTGGATTTAGGGAACCTCAGAACGAACAATGCAGCACTGACGCTGTCCGTGGCTTTCAGGAATGAATACAATGTCGACAATCCGATCCAGACCAAAGGATTGATCCCGTCAGAAGCTGCCTCGTCCCCATTAACCGACGTTCCATGTCCTGAACCAGCGGACAAAGAATCAATCAGATCGTCGATCCGCAGGGTCTTGCCCTTTTCCGCAAGATGCGGATACCTGTTTGGCGCTTCACGCAAAGATGTGACGAAAGCCTGCGTACCAAGAAACGTTTCAAACAAATTTCGCCGGCTCTTTTTTACGCATTTGCGCAAGTGATGATAAAGTTCAATAGACGCGACCTTTTGCGCGACTACGATAAGAATTTCCAGCCTGCACACAGCGAGGTCGAAAGCGGTCTGATGTTTTCCGGATTTCAGTAGGCTATCCAGCCAATCTTTCGTCACCATCAGCGCGTCTGTTCCCGTACGATGCCCAACGACACGGTTGAGCGCTCTTGAAAAACCCGGATGCCTGGAAAGAAGATACACGGAACCGGATTCCAAACCGATTTCCTCCAGGTGGTCGCGATGCACAAATCCAACCGGGTTTCTCAAAAAGGTCGCAAGTTGGACATTGCGCGCAAATGCATTTTCATGGTGCAAGTTGGGACTTTCGGTCAATTCAAAACACCTCGTTCCGGTGTACGCATGGCCTGTACGTGTCTCGAAACGGTTTCTTAAGCAGTCGATTAAAAATCCTGAGCAAGACGTTGGCGTGGCAAAAGGTAGAAAACGAGCAGAGTGATGAGCCAGCTCGAGCCTTGCGGCTACGGACACCCCAACCGACCTTGTCGGCAACACACAAAGCCCCCTACCCCACCGGACTGATTTCTCCCGCCTCACGGGCCTTCAACGTTCTGCGAACCCTGAAAAACGCCAGCAGAGCAGAAATATTGGACGCGACCAGGGCAACCAGAACTGTCACGAACACCGCGACCACCCCCCAGAACTTGTCGACATCGCTGGCTCGCACTCCAAGGCCGGGCACCAGCTCGGCAACCGGGATATTGACCCGACCGCCGGATATGACTTGAGGAGGTTCAGCCTCAACAAGCACGACGGTTACGCTGTCATATTCAACACCCTGAATTGAATTACTCACCAGTCGCCTGATCTGAGGCGTGATGAAATCTAGGTCGACATTCTTACTGTGCTTGATAAAGACAGCGGCTGACGAGGGTACGACATCTTCACCGAGCTCCGGCTTTTCCGGAAGGACGATATGCACACGCGCGGTCAGAACACCGTCGATTTCGTTCAAGGTACCGGATACTTCCTCGCCAAGAGCATGAATGTAACGTACACGCTCCTCAAACGGAGAAGACATGATACCGCTCTTCTGGAAGACACTGCCAATGCTGTCGCGTGCGGTCTTTGGATAACCGTTTTCCGACAGAATGCCGATCGCAGGCGCCAAGTCCGTTTCATCCACGAGCAGCGATACCCCATCATCTCCGTTGTAGCGCTTTTCAACACTGATGCCATTGGCCATAAGAACCGATAGCATCCCATTGGCTTCCTGCTCGGAAAGGCCAGTGTAAAGGTCTTGGCGGCAACCAGCCATCAGAATGCACCCGAACAATAGCAGCAAACGAATTGCGTTTTCTTTCTTTTTGAAAAAAGTCATATCTATGGACCGGCCTTATTATTGACCCTTCATGAGAGTATCGAAGGTCTGCGTGGATTTTCCGACCAGCTTTGAGGTGACATCCATAAGCAAGGAATACTTGACTATTTCCATCTGGGCATCGATAAGCTTTTCGGTGCCACTAACAGACGAGGACGAAGCGTCCACAACCCTGTCGGCTTGGCCGTCGAAGGCACTCCGCAACCGGCTCAAGCCGTCCAGAATGACATCCCCCTTGTTGTCATCGACTTCGCCCGCCGCGGAAACTTGCCCGACTTCCAAGACGGCGGCCCGAGCAGCCGCAGCTTCAACTGAGAGATCGCCGTAAGTCTCGCCGCCAGCAAGAGTCTCGCCTTCACCAATCCTGCTGTCCACCACAGGCCCTTGACGCGACGGGGCAGTATCGGTATCAGGCACCTCTGAGACCCTTGACGGCCTGTCGAGCGCATCCACGTTAGCCTCCGGAGAGGAATCAGATTGAGCGACTTTCATGGCCCCCTCAAAACGGCTGACCGAAGCAGCGGCAGCACCGGACGCATCCGCGATCGACCCGTTCTGAGCAGCCTGCATCTGCATGGAAAAGCTTGCAACATCATCGTTGGAAATCATCTGACAGTCCCCTAAGGAGCATGAAAGCGAAACACCGCTATCAAAACAATAAATCTGAGCAACACAGGCCGAATGACCGGCACCGCCCTTCCGAACAAAGCAACGCCTGGATAAACAGGCGCAAAGGCCGCTACAAACCGCCCCCCAATTCCACCGGATAATCTCGATAACTCTCGAAAGAGGACCCGACAACACCCCCCGAACGAGCATCCTCACTCAACAGCTCTTCCGACAGTTGCGCGAAGGCGCTGGACGGCGCATTGTCAACAACCGACCGCAGACAACCCCGCCCCTGACGGACGTCTCCGGACCTCAACAACGCCAACCCTCTGAACGTCCTGGCGGCAGGCGTGTCAGGCGCACCACCAAAGAGCTGAACTGCCGCGTTCGGATCCTCCGCCATCAGAGCCGCCAAAGCGCCCCCGATGTAGCCGGCATCCTGCTTTGGACGCAGTAACCTGACCGCTTCAAAGACCTCGGCAGCCGCGCCGGGCTCACCTTTCGAGATAGAGACAAAACCAACTTCAACAAGCAATCGAAGCTCATCGGTCGAAAAAACCTTTTTAATTTCAGCAAGCTGGGTCATATTCAATTTTAAGATGCCTCTGCGAGAAATTACTCACAATGTGGAGCGCTCTCGAAAGGTAATGCGCAAATCAACGCCGCGCTGTGCTAAACGACACACCCAAACGCGCCAGAGTTAGGCTTTGCTAATGCCTTTGAAAACAACTCTTGGCCCAATTTTAACATGTCTCGATTTTTAGTGGTTTTGTCAAAGCGCAGCGACGTTGTGTTAGCGTTCTTGCTTTTGTGTGTCGTGTTCATGATGATCCTTCCGCTTCCGACTTTGATTGTCGACAGCTTGATCGGCGTGAACCTGGCAATATCGGCGATCCTTCTGATGGTTGCTGTTTACTTGTCCGACGTGACGCACTTTTCCGCCTTTCCATCAATTCTGTTATTGACAACGTTGTTCAGGCTGGCGCTGTCGATCACCACCACGCGGCTCATCCTCCTGCAGGCCGACGCCGGCCAGATCGTCAAAACCTTTGGCGAATTCGTGGTCTCCGGCAATCTGATCGTCGGCATCGTAATCTTTCTTATCGTCACGATCGTGAATTTCCTCGTCATCACCAAGGGCTCGGAACGCGTCGCGGAGGTCTCCGCTCGCTTCTCTCTCGACGCCTTGCCGGGCAAACAGATGTCGATCGATTCAGATATCCGCTCAGGCCTCATCGAGATGGATGAAGCCAAGCGCCGAAGGGTCAAGCTCGAGAAAGAGAGCCAGCTCTACGGCGCGATGGACGGCGCCATGAAGTTTGTCAAGGGCGACGCAATCGCTGGCCTTATCATTATCGCCGTCAACATCATTGGCGGCATTTTGATCGGCACCAACCAGCGCGGCATGAGCACCTCCGAGGCTCTAGACATTTACGCGCTGCTGACAATCGGCGATGGCCTAGTCGCACAGATCCCTGCTCTCTTTATCTCGATCACCGCGGGCTTCATCGTCACGCGCGTGTCGTCGGAAGAGAACGAGGACCTCGGTAGCGACATCACGTTCCAGCTCGTGAAGGAACCAAAGGCCCTTTTGATCGCCTGCGGTATCTTGCTCGGCTTTGCGGCTATTCCCGGTTTTCCGCCGGAAGTATTCCTTGTCCTGTCGCTGCTATGTGGAGCAAGCGGTGTCATCATCATGCGCAACCGCAAAAACGCGAGAAGTTCGCGCGCTTCCAACGACCTTCCCAATTTCGCTCCCGCTGTTTCAGGCCACGGCAACGTGCCTTCATTCCCTGGGATCGACGACACCCAGGATGAAGCCGACAGATCCAAGGCCATCACGTTCCAGCTAACGATCCCTCTTATGGTCGATATTTCCTCAGCCGTACGCGGTGCAATTCGCCCGGAGATTCTCGATCAGGAAGTCGCACGCGTTCGCAAGGCTCTTTATTTCGACCTTGGCGTTCCGTTTCCAGGAATCAACCTCAGGCTGAACGACAACCTGAGAGAGGGCGAATACCGGATCATGGTCAACGAAATTCCGGTTGCGGCAGGCCGCGCACGACCGGGCTTTTTCATCGCCCGGGAAACCGAGGCAAACCTCGACATGTTCGGTATTCCCTACGAGGTCGGTGAAGCGTTTCTGCCCCGGACCAAAAGCCTTTGGGTCGCCATGAAACACGAGCCGACTGCAAAAGCCGCCGGGATCCAGGTGCTCACACTAACATCAATGCTGACGTTTCATCTGGGGCACGTGTTGAAAAATCACGCTTCGGGGTTTGTCGGGATCCAGGAAACGATGTACGTGCTGAACCAGATGGAGACCGATTTTGCGGAACTGGTCAAGGAAGTCTCGCGCGTTCTCCCGATCACCACAATCGCTGACGTTCTGCAAAGGCTTGTCAGCGAGGAGATCTGCATCCGCGACACGCGCACCATCTTGCAGTGTCTGGTTGAATGGGGCGCCAAGGAAAAGGATCCGATCATGCTTACTGAGCATGTGAGGACCGCCCTCAGCCGTTACATCACCTACAAGTTCTCGGGCGGCCAGAACATCGTGCCCGCATATCTTCTTTCCAAAAGCGTCGAAGACGAGATCAGGGCCGCGGTCCGCCAAACTTCAGGCGCGTCCTATCTCGCCCTAGCGCCCGAGATGCACCGGCAGCTGATGGCCTCGATCAAGCAGACCGTGAGCGACAGCAGCCTGTCGGCAACGCCTCCCGCCGTCATCGCCCCGATGGATCTGCGCAGGTTCGTTCGTAAAATCGTTGAACGTGACTTCCCCGACCTTCCGGTACTCTCGTTTCAGGAACTGGCGGCGGACGTCAACATCCAGCCCCTGGACCGCATCAGCGTCGACGATCAATCGGCTCTGCTTCAGATAGACGAATAGGATCTGCGGACGATCTGGTGTCGCCTCGGCGCACGCCTGACCTCGTTAATTCCAACCTCAAAAGGGAACCTAGTTTTTGAGGTTGGTATGAAACTTCACACCGGGAACAGCGCGTAGGGCGATTACACGACCACGAGCAAGCCGATGCCCCCTGTAGCCGGGACGTAGTTCAACGGAAGCCTCTCGGCTGTGCTGCATATCGATCCGCGCGAAGCCGAAAACGCCCCGATCTCGAACACCTGCTCGGACCGTGATCGCTCCGACACCATCTCTACGCAAGGTAATACCAAAGCCAATTGATCGGGAGAGTTAGCGGCACAATCAGGTCAGCGGCTCATCCCCCGACCTTCAGCCTTCGCATGGGCGGCTGGTGGCCGACACCGGATCTGCGACGATGGTACTCTCCCGACAGATCCATTTTTTCTGAGCGCAATGTATCAAATGAAACACCGAAAACGCCTTGAGCAGCGTACGCTCATATCGAGGATAGGAATAGGAGCGCAACGATGCCCCCTTCGACAGTTAATAGTTTCGGGCCAAATAGAGCCCAATCGACGAGACTGGATACTGTCTTGTCGCACAAAAACCAAGTCGACAATATCATCAGGTCAACACGGCGGTCTAAATTCGGACCTGTCAGCTTCAAGCCGGGCATGCCAAGTATCCTGAAAAACACATGGCTGTATAAAAAATTTTTAAATTGCATGCCCGTAAAATACAGTGTCAGGTTTGAGAGGGATCTTGAAGCCCTCAGGAATTCGTCCGCTGTCGATGCCGTAAGGAAGCATATCAAACATCACGTTTTCTGCAACGAAGGGCTCATTGATCAAGCGCTTAGAGCTGTTGCCGATGGGTCTCCGGATGGGCAATTGGACCTGAAAGACACAGGGTTGGTGCCTAAAGTCCTATCAAAAATCGGAGAGATCGAATTTAAAAAGCTCCAGGAGAATAGCAAGCTTAATGGCCCTGTACTCGAGAATTTGGATGTAGAAAACCTCGACGTACATTCTGAAGCTTTTAAAAAGTTTCCGAAGGATGCTCAACGACGAGTTAAATGGCTCCGAAGCGAAACTTTAAAACAGCTCCTGAAAGATGAGGGGATGAACATCGCCAGGGCGGCCAGGAGAAAGCTTCCCAGATATACTAAATGGTTTGGTAAGCAACCAAACTTTGATGCGCATTCCAGAAACGTTGCTAACACTGTCTTCAAGGAAGTTCTAATTGATGTATATACTTCGACTAAAAACGTACAGAATCAAAACTTGGTGGACAGGTCTCCAGCGGTCGCTAGCCAGAATAACACATCTGTCTTGAACAACACTCACGTGGCGTCTTCGATTGAGCGAGAAGATCTTGATGTTTGAGCTACTCCCCGGAAATCGGACACTGACGTAAGCTACAATTTGTTGTCTGCTGGTCTTCGAGAATTAGGAGATCAGAGATGTCGAAACGCAAGCGGCACGCGCCGGAATTCAAGGCGAAGGTCGCCCTGGAAGCCCTGAAGGGCGAGGAGACGGTCTCGGAGCTGGCGAGCCGGTTCGGGGTTCATCCGACCATGATCCATCAATGGAAGCGTGCCCTGCTGGAAGGAGCTTCGGACGTGTTTGCACGTGGCGGCAAACGAAAGCCCGAGATTGACGAGGACCAGGTGAAGGAGCTCCATGCCAAAATCGGGGAGCTGGCGGTTGCCAACGATTTTTTGTCCAGAAAGCTCAAACCTTGGGGCATGAAGTGAGGCGCGGCATGATCGAGCCGAGGCATCCAGACTTATCGGTCGGCAAGCAGTGTTCTCTGCTGTCGATCTCGCGCTCGTCTTTCTATTATACGCCGAAGGGCGAGAGCGAGATGAACCTCGCGCTGATGCGCCAGATCGATGAACAGTTCCTGGAGGCGCCGTTCTTCGGTGTCCGGCAGATGACCTGGCACCTAAAGAACGAAGGTCATCCGGTGAACGAGAAGCGGGTCCGGCGACTGATGCGGCTCATGGGCCTGATGCCGATCTACCAGAAGCCCAATACAAGCAGGCCAGCCAAGGGACACAAGATCTGGCCATATCTGCTCAAGGGATTGCGGGTGGAACGGCCGAACCAGGTCTGGGCGTCCGACATCACGTATTTACCGATGCGCCGCGGGTTCCTCTACCTGGTCGCGATCATGGACTGGTTCACCCGCAAGGTGCTGGCCTGGCGCATCTCCAATACCCTGGAAGCCGACTTCTGCGTCGAGGCGTTGAATGAAGCGATCCACAAATTCGGCGCGCCGGAAGTCATGAATACGGATCAGGGATCACAGTTCACCTCGTTTGCATGGACGGACCGGCTACGGCGGATGGGCGTGCGCATCTCGATGGACGGCAAAGGACGGTTCCTCGACAATATCTTCGTCGAGCGGCTGTGGCGTACGCTCAAATACGAGTGCGTCTACCTGCACGCCTGGGAAACTGGATCGCAGGCCAGGGCCGGTGTTCGAAAGTGGGTGGATTTCTATAACCAGAAGCGCCCACATTCAGCACTTGGCGGCAAGCCGCCTGCCGTGGTCTATTGGCAGCGCATTGAACAACACCAACCCGATCAGCAGGTGCAGAGAGTAGCTTAATTTACGCCAAAACCTGTCCAATGAATGGGGAGTAGCTCAGTTTGAGCACTCAAATTTTCTAAAAATGTTCATTTAGTTAGCTAACCTACAAGAGCCCCTTTCTCAATCCAATTAAAATACCGATGGCCGGCCCGGTTGCACTCGCAAGGGCGGCCATCGCCGTTTTGGCTAGGTGTTTCTGGAGATCCTTTAATGAGGCTCTCCCGCTCGTGTTTACCGGGGTTGACTATTGCAAAACGCTCGCGATGGCCTTCATGCCGCTCCTATGCCCCTTCCCGGAGTTGCCACGTGTTGCCGCTCGGCGATGGGCCAGAAGAGCAAGGGCCGCAAGCACCATGTCATCACGCTTATACCAAGGCTGATTGATTATGACTCATCTGACCGACTCTTCAGGCTTTTCGACAAGAAGCGCGTCGCAGATCGATGCGGGGTATCGGACAAGACGCGCGACGCAGTCCGAAAAGCCTGAAAAGTCGGCCTTCGGTAGGCTAAAGGCTCCCGCCAG
The DNA here is from genome assembly GCF_009363435.1 of Labrenzia sp. THAF82. Classification (GTDB taxonomy): domain Bacteria; phylum Pseudomonadota; class Alphaproteobacteria; order Rhizobiales; family Stappiaceae; genus Roseibium; species Roseibium porphyridii. The sequence goes on from NZ_CP045354.1 coordinate 5,511,475, forward strand.
ACTTTGTTGCGCCGCTTGCCCGGGCTGAAAAACCGCCCAGTGTCGCGCGACACAGGTACCGGACTTGCAGGTGCAATACATGTTGTCTGGAAGAAAGCAAAGCCGTACAGGCCGTCTGCATCCCGAAACCGGCTCTAGGCGCAAATCTTTGCACATGCTTTTCGAAGGACCCAGTCGCATGAACTACATGGCACCATCTTACATTGATGTCGGACGCGATGGCGAGGCAATCAGCGATGCCAGGCTGAGCTTTAAATACACCTGGCCGGAGGAAGACCCACGGCTTCAGCCTCAAAACACGAGGCAGACGACGGCGGAAGATGCGCAAGTTCTTCAGGATTGCGTCGGTATCCGACGGCTCGATTGGGACCGCTTTGAAGAAACGGCCGCCGGCAAGCCGGTTCATGAGCGCATTTTCGACCTCATCAATCACCGGACGATCCAGTTCAACTCCCGAAGCCGCTATCGCGAAAGTCCGGTCTGGATGGGCCGGATCATGGAAGCCTGTGAAACCGGGTCGCCAATCAGCATTCTGCTTCCGGTGTTCTGCGTCATCCGCAATCCGGTCAAGCGGCTGCAGCTCACTGTGCCGACAACCGCTGAAGAAGTCACACTGCGCCATCTGGCAAATATCGCCGAAATGATACGTCAGATTCATCCGGCGGGCGCCGTCTTCCACCTGATTACGGACAGCACCTTCTACGGTTTGCCGTTCGGCGTGACTTCCGTGGAAGCAATCCGCTATGTCGACCTCCTGCAAAAGCTCGTAGACGATATCGGCTGCAGCGACACCGTCAAACTGCACGACATGTCCCAGATCCTGTCGGGTCGTTTCGAGGACTTCCAGAAAAGCTTCGAATATTGGTCCGCCCAGTTCAATGCCAATCCGCTGGCCGACGGACTTAGCCAGGATTCCTATGAAGTCTGGCTCGCCAGCATGGCGGCAAGCCTCAACACCGCAAAGCGCCAACTCGACTACAAGACCCTTCGGGACCAGTTCGGAGGCGCGCACGATGGCAGGGCAACGGAGGATCTCTATCATCGGGCCCGGACCGGCCTTGCTGAATACCGAGCCTTGAAGGCTGCTGCCGCTGACCTGCAATGGGAAGACGCCTTCTTTCCGAATTCGCTAAGGGCCACGATCCACACGAAAAAAATTTCCTCGCTCGGTCTGCGACTCTACCCCGAGTACAAGTTCAGGGCAAACCTGCTCCCCTATCACGGTATCGGTGTGATTCGTTACTGCGAAAAGACCGATCTTCACTACATGACGGTGGAACCTGAAATGTTCGTTTGCGGCCGCCAGGACTACACCCGGATCGTCGGCCGGGACGGCTACACCATGCACTATCTAGAAGATTGGGCGAACTGACCTTCAAACCGGTTGCCGACTCCGTCTCCTGGCGCTGGCAACCGGAACTCGACCCCGACGGTCGCAGGAGGATCGATTGAGCGAAGCCACACGCCATACCCACGCCGTCGTATTCGATCTCGACGGAACCCTGGTAGACTCGGCCGCTGCAATTACCGACGCAGTCAATCACATAATCGAAAGCCACGGCGCCCGTTGCTACAGCGTGAGTGACGTGTCGGCTTTTATCGGCGATGGCCCCGAACGGGTTCTCGAGCGTGCCCTGGACGGGCGAGACCTGCCGAGGATGCCCGACGACACTGTCCGGTTCTCGAAGCTGTATCAAGAATGTTCCGTTTCCGGTTCACGTTTCTTTCCCGGTATCGAAGACGCTCTGAACGAGTTGCGCCACAAAGGCTATCGGCTGGCCATCTGCACCAACAAACCGGTCGTTGCCACGCAGCGTCTGCTGAGCCGTCTGCAGATCGAACAGCTGTTCGATGCCGTGTGCTGCGGCGACGAATGCCGAAACCGCAAGCCGCATCCGGATCATCTGCTCGAAACGATGCGCCGCATCGCTCCCCTGCCGAAGGCAGTCGTGATGATCGGAGATTACCGGAACGACTTACTCGCCGCGAATGCTTGCGCGCTGCCCGGCATCTTCGCGGAATGGGGCGTGACGGAACCGACCACTGCCCCGGACAGGAACCTGGTCGACAGGCTGCACGGATGCAGGGTCGACGCCAGGGCAAGCCGACCGGAAGACCTGCCTGCGACTCTGGAAAAACTTTTCCAAACCAACGTGGCAACGGCCACCTGACAGTCTGATAGGCAACCGAGGCCTGGACGCGCGGCATTCCGACACACTGGCCGGACGAAAACCGACAGCGACATGGATTCAACGCCCTGCGCTCGCGCTTGCGCAGCTAACCAAAAGAAAACGAGAGGACAGACGTACCCTTGAGACCCTCATCAGACAGCAAGTCAAACCTCATGGGCTGCGTTTGGATGATCGCATCCATGGGTGCATTTGCCATAGAAGACACCTTGATCAAGCTGGTTTCCAGCGCTTTGCCGGTCGGGCAGATACTTATCTTTTTCGGCTTGGGCGGCGCTCTGGTTTTCGCCGGCATGGCACTGGCCCGCAAGGAACGCCTGTTCAGCAAAGACGTGGTGTCGCGGCCCATGCGTATTCGGGCGGTTTTCGAAATCACCGGCCGCCTGTTCTACATACTTTCGATTTCTCTCATGCCCTTGTCGGTTGCGACGGTGATCCTGCAGGCAACGCCATTGGTGGTCGTAGCAGGAGCGGCGCGTTTTTTCGGCGAAAAAGCGGGATGGTGCAGATGGGCCGCTATTCTTGTCGGGCTGGCAGGCGTCATCATGATCGTTCAGCCCGGCTCGGAAGGATTTTCCATGCTTTCGATGCTTGCAATCATCGGCATGATCGGTTTCGCCGGGCGCGATCTGGCGAGCCGTGCCGCACCTTCGTCACTCAGCGCATCTATCCTCGGACTTTACGGTTTTCTGTCCGTCGCGACCTCGGGTGTGCTGGTGGCCGCCTGGCAATCTTTGCCCTTTATCCGCCTGGATGCCGGCACTGTCTTCGTCCTGACCTGTGCCGTAGGCGCCGGCGTCACCGCATATTGGTGCCTCATGAAAGCAATGTGCACGGGCGAGCTTTCGGCCGTTACCCCCTTCAGATACTCGAGGATGCTCTTCGGCGTTCTTCTAGGCGTGGTCATCTTCGGTGAACAATTGAGCCAATCCATGCTGTTTGGCTCTGCGCTCATCGTCGCATCCGGTCTGTTCATCGTTTGGCGGGGAAACAATACGTCTGGGGCCGGGGCGAGCAAGCGAAAAACGCCTGCGCCCTCTCTTTCCGCTCCGCGACGGGCTATCAGCCGCGTGCACCTCCCGCTAACCCCACCTCAATCCTTCGGAACGCTCAGGGATCGTATCGAATGAGACTGTGAAGTGACACCTTGTCATGTGCACCACCAAAGAATTGCCCTCACTGTGGAGCCCACCTCTTGATAGAGAGTCGCATTTAAACGGAAACATCAGCATCGTTTTTGCATTCGAACCCCAAGTTCCGATACGTGAAAATCTATTCCGGCTAAATGCGATTTGCTTTAATCCCTCTAAATTTCCACCAAAACAGCGCTAGGAAGGCACAGGCAAGTAGGCGGTCGGTTAGCGATTTTCGGCGCGTCCTGTTCGGGCCACGTAAAAAAGCGCGAAGTTGACGGCTTTGGTCTTGGCGACATCCCGTTTAGGCGCGATCTTGATCGCTTCAGGCCGGTAACTTTTGGGATCTGCGAAAAGAGTGTCGACGAGACTGCGCAGGTCAGCCGCTCGTTTTCCCTAGCGTTCGAGCAGCAGGATTTCGGCCTCCTATTGCCGTGTGGTAATCATCCCATTTTTTGTTGGGTTTTAAAAACTTGACTTCAGGCTGCTGTTTTCAGTTTCATTGCGGGTGTAATGCCGCCGATGGCCTTGTGAAGCTCCGTCTCCAGCGCTTTTCTAAAGTCTTCGTCGGCACGGATGCTGTCGACAAACGGATCGATATCAATCGACAAACTGGTTTTCCTGAACATTTCCAGTACCTTGATCGGATCCCTTCCTGTCAGCGGGACCGCAGCGATCCTGAAACAATCCGTAAGGACGCCGTCGAAGCTGCGGACCTACTTGCAACGCATCAGACGGGTCGACCGGTTCGACTGGGACAAGTGCCAAATCGGTGGTCGCTATGCCGGTCTTTAGACCGTTGCTTCTTTGATCCGCCGCACGCTCAGCGACGTTCCCCCTCGTGAGACTGGAATTCAGCAAGCCGGCCGTTGTCGTCAAAGAGAATTCTTTGAACGTCTTCCGTTTTTGCTCGGTAAAGTACCTCGACCGATAGGTAGACACTGAACCGGCGGACTTCGTTCCGATCCCCACTCCTGCAGAAACGGCACTTACCTTAAACTCACCGACGCCAATTCCAAATTGTCCGTGGAGTTCGCCATCAAGTCGGGTAAGATCCGTGTCTAGCACTACGTTCTCAAATCCCTTGACGTCATAAAGCCAAGTTTCCTAAGAAACCACGCCTTCGGGGAACATTTCGATCAGAAATTTCTGAACATCCTCCACTGAGGGGAATTTGATGCAGACACCGTTGTTGCCGACATCCGCGCTGCTGGTTGAACCGCCGAGTTCGCAGACCTGGGCGTTTGCGGATATCCCGGCAGTCATCACGGACCCTTCACCCTCGAGGATCCGAACCTCGTATTGCTTCGCACCACGCTTGATTTCGATGGTTTGACCATAGGAGACGGACCTCGAGAAGGAAACGCCAAGCGCGCCAAGCGCGGACTACAACAAGGACGCGACGAAACCGATGAAGCCCGGTGTCGTCCCGTTTGTGACGAATGTTACACTCATTTTCTGCTGGATGGGAACGCTGCGGACACTCGACAGGAGTTCATCGAGCCACCGGTCCCTTTCAGTCAGGTTCAGTTCGCGCGCAACATTGCCACCCAAAAGGTCGCCAAGGTCGGACATCAACTCTTTCAGGAACGCCGCATCATAAGTGGCAGACCGATCACCGGCCGCGGCCGCTGCGTTCTCCTGTGCGATCCGTTCGGGAGCGCGAACCAGAAAGACGTCGATCAACGGCGCCAGATCTTCCTGAGCAAGGCCCAGTGAGTTGGCAATTCCGGCGTCCGCAATCTTTCGCCTGATATCTTCCGCATGTTCCAGCGCATCGAATGCGTTCACCCCCAGATAGTTCGTGTCAAGGGGCTTTGGCTTCGCACCCAGGATGGCGGCATGAATGCTCAGCTTCACGAGCAGATAATCGCGACGGCCCAAACGATCCCCTATTCGCGCGAGAAGTTCGTGTGCGCCCGGCGCAGCGTTGCAGGCTCTACCGGAATTCTCCCCGTGGCGCGCCTGCAACCTACCAAGAGCCTCATCGAGTCCTCAAGGTCATCTTTCAGCTCATTCAGGTTCTCGGACGATCGCAGGTATTGCCCGACGTCCGCAAGCGCCGCGCCAAGGGCTCGCTGAACGGCCTCTTCGGGTAACTGAAGGTTGTGGCTCGCGGAGTATTCCCCGCCTGCAGCCCATCGGAAAAAACATCCTCAAATCTGGCCACATTCTGCTTGTCGGGGCAGCCTGTTGCAGCAGGTCACAAAACCTTCGGGCCTCGAACTCAAGCGTTTTCGCGTAAAGTGAACCTGCCGGTATCCGGCACACACTGGAATGACCAAGGCTAAAGAGTTGCAGCGTGTCCGCCGTCAACATGTCCTGCTCCAGCAGGGTGAAAAGGATGTCCTGCAATTCAGGGCGCAGCTCAACAAGTTGCGGACGTTCGGCGAGCAGTTCTACAAAAAAGAACCGGAAACTCGATCGACAGCAAAGCCTGTAGGTCCGCACTCACGACGCGTCCCTCGTCGCCTGAAGCCTTTACCTGCTCGAAGACCTCTTTTCTGGCCTCCTGCGCAATGCGGCGATCCTGATGGCCTCAGTCTCGGCAAGGCGACCCGATCCCGATACGGCCGCAATAGCCGTTGAAAATTCCGTCAGCGCATGCCTTTCGCCGCCAACCGGCGCCGCGTCATTCTGCCCAGGCTCTCTGCCGTTGGTCTGGCACACGCCCACCTGCTTGATCGCTTTGAATGGTAGACTGCTCGGCGCTCCGGAACGGATCCTTTCGTGTTCGGCACCACTTCCACTTCTTTCGCGCGCGGAGCGCAAGGCTTCCAATCATGTCCTGAAGACGGGGTCGTGTGACGATAGAATTCTACCAGAGCGCCCGTCGTTGTCCCTGGGCGAGTCAGTGGTGACCTCGGCAACCATACCCACCAGCGCGACGGTTCGTCCATTGTAACGAGGGAAGCGCTTGAAAGTGCCTTCTGGAACAATGACGCCTAAACGTCTGAAATTACCTAGGTCAGCCGCATAGAATCGTGGCCTGTTTCCCTGTCGTTCAAGGTTCACGGCGCTTTCACGCGCTACAGAAAAACGACAGCTGATCACCTACGCTCTCAACATGACACTTTCATAACGGGATAAATCTAAATCATTGAATTTAAAGTAAAAAGAGAGGTCGGACTATGACAGAATCTCAAAAAAAGCCCTGCTGCATGCATTGCGCTCCTTAACTCCGCCGCCGCATCGGTCCGAATTCAGCCCTGCGCACTTGGTCTGTCTGCTAATCGGAAGACTTAAGCTCTTTCTCGAGCCAGTTGCGGACGTCGGTTGCGAAATTATAAACATCGCCCCTGTGCATACCGCTCTGCTTGAGCTTCATGAACTCTTCTTCGATCGCTTCGATCTTCAGCGACAACGACTGGTTCTTCGCCTGGCCTTTCAGCTTGCCGATATCCTCCAGCGCCCTCTGCACCAGATCCAATCCATCATCTGCCTTATAGTCCCTGATATCCCTTTCCACGTTTGTCAGCGATATACAACTGCCCAGCGGACGACTGCCGCCCACCCTCAAGACCTCAAACTTTACGCCCCGCGCCTGGCGTGAAGAACCGTCAATCGGCCCAGTTACCCGCTTGACGGTTTTACCGCATAATGGCTGCTGAGTATTCTCGGCATGATCTTGAGGAGCAGGCAACGGCAAGGCTCGCGAAAAACCGCTATCTGACTTTGAATTCACCACAATAGTTCCTCACCCGCTGGGCAGCCAGCATCGAGACAATCGACTGACATACCATTGTAATCAGTCTAACACCAAACCTGGCAACTGCAATAGAAGGTACGCTGAGCGATTTGACCTTCACACTTCCTTCAGAAAGGTTATCAATCGGACTATATTTTCGTCCATGATCACTCCCTATGCCATTCTGCGGAGTTCTTTTTGTTACACCAGCCTGCACTTTTTACTGAATCCAAGCCCTGCGTTGCCCAGGCGCAAGAGTTCTTTAGCGATAAAACTCCATCCCAGGCGTTTCAGGACCCGGGACCCAGGAGAGGCATGTCTACTATGCTCCTCGCGACGGAACAGACCAGAAGAACAGCCATTGCGACATTGAACAATCTGAGCCGCAGAGTGCCGTTCAGAAAACGTGAGATAACTTGGCCAAGCATCGTCCACAGCACAGCAACAGGCAGCCCCACTGCCAAGAACACAATAGCAATAACAATTACCGAAACCCAAAAATCTTCCCGTTGAGGAACAAAGACAGCAAGCACCGAAACGTATTGGCTCCAGACCTTTGGATTGACCCACTGGAAGGCTGCAGCTTGGAGGAAAGTCAGCGGCCGGGCGCGGTCTGTATCCTTTGGATGGGGTGACGTGGCGATCTTGAACGCAAGCCAAAAGACATACGCAAGGCAGAGATAGCGCAAGATGACTCGCATCGAGTTGTACTCGAACAGAACATTGGCGCCTGAAGCAAGCACAAGCAGCAATATGGGCGAGCCGAGACTCACTCCCAGCATATGAGGGACGGTTCGCCGGAAACCGAAATTCGTACCAGAACTTGAGAGCATCAAATTGTTCGGGCCCGGCGACGCGACAAGGGTCAGCGCGAATACTCCTACGGGAACGATCAAGGCTGTCGTAAGGTCTTGCATGGATGTCCAGACATTCGGTATTTCGAATGGACAGCAATCGCGCCGACCACCCGCTCTTTTTGCTCGGCACCGTGCAAGGATTTTGGTTTCATAGCCGCCGTCACGATGCAACCGCCGTTGAAAAATCAGTTGCCCGATGTTAGGTATCCGCCCCTAGACAGTGTCGTAGCGCGACGATGGAAGCTATCATCTTGTTGCGCGCCTGTTTCCAGACGATGCTTTGCGGACCATCTAGAACATCATCGGTCACCTCGACCCGTCTCTGCGCCGGCAGATCGTGCATGAAGACGCCGCCAGCACTCAGGGTTCGACCGAGAAATGCGCGATCGACGCGAAAGCCGTTGAACTTCTCCTGCCAGTTGGACAGATTTGGAGCGACCCCCATGGAGGCCCAACGTGTAGTGTAGACCGCATCGAAGCGATCGCAAATGTCATCGGTCGAGTACAACTGCTCAATACGTGATCCGTTATCGTGAGCCAGCGCGACAAGCAACTGTTGTTGTTCGCTGCCAAGGCTGAATGCACCCGGTGTAACCAGTGTCATTTGAAGTCCGGGTGTCATGGCGGCCGCCAGAGCGAGCGAATACATAGTGTTGTTGGCAGCACCCAGATACAAGATCCGGATATCCTCAAGCCGACCGAATTGGTCGCGCAGCGTAATCAAATCCGCAATGGCCTGTGTCGGATGCTCATCACGGCACAAAGCATTGATCACCGGCATATCAGTTTTTTCCGCTATGGTGATCAGCTCCCTCGGATCGCCATTGGTCCTTATGACGAGCAGATCGAGGTAAAGCCCGAGGGCAGCACCTGTGTCCGAGAGCGTCTCGCCCGAATCCACTTGCAGGCTTGTTTGTGAATAGGCGATCGTCTGACCGCCAAGGAGTTGTACCGCTCGATGAAACGCGGTCTGTGTCCGCGTTGACCTCTGCGGAAAATAAAGCCCAACCAGCTTCTCGCTCAAACACTTGTCGTACGTTTCAGGTGGGCAGGAGGCGAATTCAACGCCCTTTGACACGAGCGCCGCAAGGCTTTCAGCCTCAAGGTCGAGAATTGAAATCAGATTCCTCATGATCACTCAAGCCTTTCGCCGTTCAATAAGGTGCTCTTTGGCAATGTGTTGAAACAGAGTATCTCCGTACATAGCTCCTTCACCTCTCGAAAATATTCCTGCACAACTTTTATTCCACCTCTGGTACTCAGGGTCCTTTGCCCGGATCTTGCTCGCCTTTTTCAGGTTCCACATCGGAATTCGTGGGTTCAGATGATGCTCGAGATGATAGTCGTCGTTATGAACACCAGCGAGGAAATGCTCGATGAAGTTGCCTTGGCGATTTCTGCTCATGTAGATGTCTTTTTCTCCGCTTTCCATCAGCGGAAAATGCTCCGACAGCTCGATGAACCAGCCTATGATCATTGCAGAAGTAAACAGAGGCACGATCCAGAAAGCGATCAGTATCCAAAAGAAGCCGAAGTAGACGGATGCGGTCAGAATCACCAACCACTGGATTGTGAAGAAAATGCGATCCTGTTGGGCTGTTACGATGCTCCGCACCTCTGGAAAGCCGGACTCTCGAAAGCTCAGGAAACGATCCTTGACGATATAAAGGATGTATTTCGGGATCATCAGCCCCAACAACGCATTTCTGACGAACTTATTATAAAACTGCCTGGGGTTCTTGATCAGATAAAAACCGAGTTCAATCTGCTGACGATAGTCAGGATCCGCAGACTCGGTGCCGAACATGCCGTGATGCCGGACCACATGCGTCTGGATGTACCTGACGAATTGTTGTCCGACTAGATAACCGGCAAACACCGTACCTACCATGTAGTTCCAAGCCGGGTGGCAGGCTGCTGTCCCATGGGCCGCAGCATGCATGATGTTGGCAAGGCCTCTTTGCCTGCTGCCAATGACCAGCCATGCAAGAGGGTAGAACAGCCAGCTCACTGAAAGGCACAGTGCTATGCAGAATCCAATGATCACGTAATCTTCTGCAACAAGCAGGACGATACGCCAGTTACCGATTTTGGTTAGGGGAACAAGTTCATCGACGATTTCATCGCTAAACCTGTGCTTCTCTATTTTCCGCTTTTCCATAAAGGCTCCTCAGCGATATCGCGCTGGAAGATATCGGCCGAAACAGCAGAGTATTTCTATTGTGCTATTAACGCCGCCTCAGAAGCTAGCGGGCTCTTATCTTCCATACTCTGAAAGTAGTCTAGAAGTCTCGGGAGCGCATGACATGTGACATTCAACACTGGGCTGCTACATTTCGCCAAACCGATTTTTTGAAGCGGGTGATGTTCTGCAATAGTCTTTTGAGGTCCGTGAACTTAATTTTCGCTATCGGCGTATTAGTACGGTTGGATCAGCGAAATGCACGTCCAAGAGACGGACCCTTTGACGGAGTGTTATAGTTTATGTGGTCACGCGGGCTGAGCAAAGTCCGAGTATCCGAAATACGTGATCCGTCGTTTGGCTGAATGACACCGGAAACCGTCGCTTCCATCTATTTGTAGGCGATTTAAACGAGCATGCTTGGGACCTTCGTCGCGGCATGCGGACATCGGCATTGTCTAAATTCATATTTTCAGCCCCCCTAGTTCATGCAAAAGCTGAGTTGTGCTCTGCAGTCTTCGCGCAAGATTGCGGGCAACCAGTTTGTGGAAAAGGGAGGCTGCTTCGGGCTGGGTTTCTTCGAGACGTTTCATGAAATTCATGTCGATCTGAACAAGCTTGCACGCACCTTCCGATATTATGCTGGCAGATCTGCGGCCTTCGGAATAATATGCCATCTCGCCTACAAGCCCCCCTGCTCGAATACGCGCGACCAACCTCGGCACCTCACCGTCTTTGTGCAAGAGAATACTGAGACTTCCAGAACGGACCAGATAGATGTTCCGCGAAAGCGCACCTGCTTCCACAAGCCTCTCACCGTCGACAAGTTCAAGCGTCTCGATGAAATCGGGTATCTGGTTTTCTTCGATAAGAGTTTCAAGAAAAGAAATATCGGTTTCCACTTCCACGATAACTTCAACGGGTGTCTCCGAAAGCAGTGTCTGTTCGAGATCTTCGAGTGCCCCGTTGAGAGTTTCGAAACAAACAGTATTTGAGCTTTCACTGAGCTCAGTCATGTGCGTACCCAGCTTGTCTTCGATACATGTCAGTATCAGTTTGGTCCCATTCACTGAGAGGTCACCCCCAATGCGCTGTAGAATGCGAAGCGTCGACACGTCAATACCGCTGACGTGCGTGAAATCCAAAACAAGCCAATCAACGTCCTTGTCTGCCCCTGACAGCAAGGCTTTGACTTTTTCCCTAAGTGAATAAGCCGTGGCGAAAAACAGAAATCCAGATAGCTCCACGATCTGAACTCTGCGTCCGCATTTGTCTAATATAAGCCGCTCGTGATCCGGCCGCTCGATTAAAGACCGCCTTGTCGCCAGGTTGCTGAGCGACCTTATCAGATCCAGCTTCGCATACGAGAAAATGAAAAAGATGCTAGAGGTCAACAGTCCAATTACGATCGCCGTCATGAAGCTGTAGGTCACAGCGACAACGGTCATAAGAAGCACAATCGAATAGTCGAACGGATTTAGTCGTCGCCGCTCTTCGAACAGCCACGTGTAGAGAAGGTCAAACCCTAGGAACAGTATCACAGCGGCAAAAAGGCCGACCGGCAGCTGTGATAAAACGCTGGCTCCACAAATCAACACTGCAGCGCAACCTATTGCACCACTCAAGCCAACTAGAGCGCCATTCAAGCCGAGCTTGTTAGCTAGAACAGTGTCACTCAACGAATGATAGCCGGGGATACTCCCGACCAAGCCGCCAAAGAAATTCGCAAGTCCGACCCCCGAAATTTCGCGATTGACGTCGAAGTCCTTCCGAAAAGCCAGCTCCAGGCCGGAAGCATTCAAGGTAGCGCCAATCAAGCAACTGACTACGATGGTTACTATTACGGGCGCTTGCGAAAAAACCGCGTACCAGTTTGCCTGCGTTGTTGTTGAAAGATCGATCTTCGAGAAAAAGCCATCCTGGTCGAAAGGTCCCAGCAGAAATCCTGATGCACGGGCGTCCTCTAGGCTCATGTCCAACGCCCAGAACATGCAATAGTGAGCAAGCGCCGCAGCGATGAGAGAAACTGGAAGCACAAACCGGCTTTTGAAAAAGCGTGTGCAAACAAGGATCAAGACTGCAGAGACTAAGGGGGGCATCCAATTTTGCCATAGTGAAGGGGCGAAAAGGCCAGCAATACCGATGCCGCTGTCACGTGCCTCGATGGCGATATTTAGTCCTCCGATAACCAGCAGGAGCCCGGTCGCAGATAGAAACCCTGCAAGCACGGGATAGGGCACGAAACGCGCGAGAAAGGCAAGCTTTAGTCTGCCCACCAGCAGGCCCGCCAAGCCGGTAGCGACGGAGGCCGTCGCCACCAGCGCAGCTGTTGACGCAAAAGCCTCCTCTCCTGTTAGACCGAAGTTGCTGATGGACGTTGCTGCGGCGCTTGCAAGAATGAGCGCGGGAACATCTTGGGCACTTAGTATCGATCCCCGAAACGAGAGCGTGAAGATGCCCACAATGGCCAAAACAATGCAACCGACTAAGGTCAGCGCAATCCCCCTGTCGAGAAATTCGGAAAGATCGCCAGCGTAGATTATCGCCGCAAAGGAGATCGCAAATACAGCCGTCACCAAACCGGCAAAAATCGCGCCAACGAAAGTCTGGAACGTTTGCTGCACGAAAGCCTCCTTACCGTCAAAAATTTTGTCTTACCGGGAGCTCCGGTTACGGAATATCCTGAAAGGATTTAAGCCAGAGTGACCGATGGTTCCGATCTCTGAGACATAAAATTTGAAAGCTCGTGCGTCAATTAACCAAGAAACCGAATCTTACCGGTAAATGCTATTGTTTCCAGCAAAGTGCCATCGTGACGAGCCCGGGGCTTTCCCGACTTGGTTCAAGACTTTGCAATTGTAAAAATCCAGATATCTCCATCTGGTGGATTGACCGGAATTCGGACGAATTTGAACGCCGTGCTCGTCTACTTTTCCAGGGTCCATGGGTTCTGCGCTAGCGGTACTTTAAATTGAGTTCATGTTGCGTCAAGGTGCTTAGTGGATCTAGATAGCAAATCCGATTGAGACGTTGCCATCAGCTCTCAAAAGTTAGCACAACCAATCGAAACAACTGTTGGGAAAGGCTTAACCTCCAGCACGTATTCCTTGCGATCTATCAGCTATTCCAGAAGAATAGGGGTTCGATTGAAGCCCAGAACACTCGATGCGTAGCGACCCAAACATCTCCACCATAGAAAAAAGCTGTTAACAAAAAGAAAAACGCAGAAAATGAAAAGAAACCGATTATTATTACTGTTGAAATTTTAAGCGCATCTAGCACTGTTATTCTGTCTTCTTCCATCGCTAGTCTCCTTTTATTAAGTTCTAAATTCGCTCCAGTATTACGAAGTCCTGCCTAGACCAAAGAAAGTGCTGTAACCCCGGATTGTTCGGCACCAGGCACCTATAGAGATTTCTTGATGGGCGGAAGCAAAGCGCTTCCACCCATCGCAAAAGCCCCGGAACAGGTGGGAGGATTCCTGCTCGGATGGGGCAATCGAGATTGCAAACAGGCCATTAGTTAAGGCAGGCAAGCACCGCGAAAGTTGGAGCCCTTCTGCTTTCAAGAATGACGCCTGAGTTCCAGGTCAACGATGCCCTGCGTTACTAAGGGCGTGAAAAACACATTGCTGTAATGTCACGCAAAGGAGAGTCACAAACACGATCCAGAACTGCGACTTGCTCTAATATCGCATGCGCCGTTTTGAAACGCTGTGACCGGCGACACCCGCCAGACAGGCTTCAATACCTCCGCGGAAATCGAGGAACCCGAGTTCCTGCACATAGTGTAGAGAGTGACGCGACAAACAGTGACCAAACCCGCAGCGATACCGATTTGTTCACCAGGTCCGTCGGCACCTGCCGCCGCATGGTGCCGAGGGAATGGCGTTGTTGGTAGGTCGTTTGGAAATCCAACCACCCGGCCGAGAAGTTGAAGGCGTCGTCATCAAAATATCACGCGCACGGACCAACATCTTGCAACAGTGTGAATCTCGGCAGTGCTCTCGGCGCATGACACGATTCCAGGTGATCACGAATTTACTGGCCACCTGAATCCGTTTTCGCACATACTGCACCGACGGCACTCCAACCGCACCAGTCAAATCATGGCCTGAAGACCACCTCAGGCTGAGCCATTTGTATCGGCGCTTGTTCAGCCGGCATCGACGGGTCGGCCGAATTCACCCAGCCTTGTATTTCTTTGGCCCAGAACTCCGCCCGTTCAATTCCTTTCGCGAGCCAATCCTCAAATGCGCTTTGCGGAAGGTCTTTGATTGGTGTTCTGTCAAGCCACAGAATCCAATTGTCTTCCATGCTGACGGCAAGACATCCAACACCATTTGAAAACGAGACAAGGTTGTCGGAAAGGACTCGTTGATAGAAATCCTTGCTCGGACTTACTGGGATTTCAAGAATCGGCGCCTCAAGATGCAGGTGCCCCATGGCCGCATCAACACATATTGCCATCGGTTGATCGTCGAACGACAGATCGCATCGCCCCTGATCATCAAAAGCTACTTCTTCGATCCCGACCACACGCCCAAAGCCGGCAATAAGTTCGTCCGCCAGGCGACGCATTTCCATTTCATTTTGCATCACGCGATCCTTCTATTGAACAATTGCTTTTAAATCCCGCATGCCTGAGAGCCTACCCCGCGCGAAACAATGGGTATCAAAAAGGCTAGCAGGCAAGACACTTGCTTAATCTGGGCTTCAGCCGTACCCAGCAGACAACGCCTCCATAGCCCCGAGAAGCGATACGACTTCCTCGGACGCTCCTAGCGAGGCTTGCGATCACGGCCTCGAGACCGCTCTCTTACGAACGACCGGACCATTCGGTGTTCGCCTCACGATAACGCCTTTGCACTTGCCACCTTTGCAGCCACCCACGGCAACTCTTCGAGGCCCGACTGCAACCCCCGCACAGCCACGATCCCCACAACCGCCGGCCGCGAAACGCGAGTACTGGTGCCAGTGTCCATGCCAGGGCCGCCCGTGATAGTGAACGTTCCAATACGTCTGATTGAAGGTAACCACCGTCAGCCCGATGAACGGCACCAGTTCCGCGGTCACGACAACGGGGCGGCCGCCGTAGACGACGTGCAGATAGCTGGCAGAAACCCATCCACGTTCACGCCCGAAGCCGACGTCACACCAGCTCGTTCCGGCATTGCAGCCGTAGATAGTGACACCGGCATGAACCGGCAGCACATGAACTACAGGAAAGGCCGTACCAGGTCCGGCACGCATGTTCAAATTCGCTACTGTCACCGCGCTCTGTGTCGCGGCGATAGCCGGGGCTACTCCAGCCAAAGCAGCGAGCATCAACGCACCCGCGGCTACAATGTTTTTAATGTATCTCAATTCTGAAAACTCCAGTTGCAAAGCCCCCCCCCCGGGAAAATCATCGCCTCGAGCTCTATCCGGCAGCAATTCTTGCCTTTTAAATGCCCCGATATAAAGCATGTCGTATAGGCTGAACCCTAGTCAGCTTACACGCCGACTTATATCCGTGCGCCCACACCCCAATATATTTTTGTTTCAAAATGTATCCCGACTGAAGTTCCAGCCCGGAACCCAGCGAAGGTAAGAATTTCAATAATGGCTCAATCACTGCTCAGCCAACAATTTTCGTGCGATTCTCTCGCCTTCGGAACGACGATCCAATTCACAGCAACACCGTGCGCGGATATAGGTCAGCGTCCGGCGCAGGTCATTGCGTTTCGCAGACGCTATTCGGGGAAGAAGCCCGTCTTCGACGTCCTCGAGCTCCTGGAGCGCTTCCTGATAGTCCGCGGAGAGAAACTTCAGGATAATACGGGCGACCAGCGTTTTTTCCCCCCTCACACCAAGCGCGATTAGAGCGTCCACGAGAACCCGGGCACGGTCTATCTTGCCGTGACGCGCCAGAAGAAAGATCAGCAACGTGATGTAGTCGACCTGCCTTTTGGACAGGAGGTTTTGCTGTACAAGCATGAGTTACCCTTTCAGCAAAGCAGCCAGGAACGAACGAACTTCGTCGTCCAGCCGCGCCTCCTCTTGAAACACCGCGGCGGCCTCGGAAAGCGCAGCTGACCCTTGACCGCCGGCCCGTTCGGCACAGGCCTGCATGGCCCAGCTTGTTTCCTTTCGCGTCTGCGACAAAATCCGCGGCTCGAGCAGACCGGCGTCCAGAGATTCCGGTTGCAGCAAACGCGTCAATCTCTCATCGAGGGACGGCAGAGCCAGTAGCTCGTCGAGCTGGAGTCCGTCGGGAAGATAGACCGGCGCGGGCTTCCCCTCCGCGGGGAGGTGGTTCTCGTCGTCGACGCGCCGGTGAGAAATTTTTTCAAGACCAAAATCAAATCGCTGCGTCCGCATAGGACCCGTCCTTGTTCAAGAGTAAAAGTTCAAATCCAAACTCCGGGTGCCAACGCAGCCCCGGCCCGCCGAAAAACGCTCCGAAAGTTTCTCGGCGATTGCATTCTCACGGATCCGTCGATGGCATTGTTTCGCACCAGCGCCCTGCGCGCCCGGAAGAGACAACCTTTCCTCGCCTTCGCGGTCTGAAACCGGTCAAGTCACACATATACAAAAGTGAGATCCAGATTTTTCACGAGCAATAGAATATCTTGCTTAGTTATTGAATTGCCAAACGCTGCCTAAAAGAAAATATTTGAACGCATTAGGCGATGCATGTATGTTCGCAATGAACGCAAAACGCTTTAACCTGCCGTCCGCGCGATTGAATTGATCATGTCGATCGAGCGCCGGAGAGCATTGTTCATTTGCTCGAAGTGACGGTTACCCTCCTGGTTCGCCGTAGTAATGTCGTTTGTTAGAATTTGCGTCCGTTGGTTCAACAGCGTTATAGCATCTGCAACTTGAGTAGAATATAAGTTCCATTCAGCCTGTGTCTTGGTCTCCCTCACTAGAAAAATGCTACCGTCCGGAGATTTGCCATCAGAGTCAATGTCAATATTCGTGGAGTTATCTATAATATTATCCGGTTTATTGTCGATATCAATGTCCAATCTAAATTGGTCCAACGTACCTGAAAATAGGTTATCGAGGGGCCGCTCGATGGAGTTGATTTCCTCAATTGGGTGGCCCGTCGCATTGCTTTTCCCAGACCCAGCCGTTAACCGCGAAAACATAGCTAGAGTTCGCGCATCTCTTGTGGAAATATTTTGATTTGAGTCGGATACTATCAAGTCAAAATTAACTCCTTGAAAATCAAAGTCAATATTCTCTGGACTTAGCGCTACAATAGAAGCTTGGTGCCCCGGTTTGCGCGGAACAAATACACCAGTAGTATTAGCGGACGAGGCAGTAGACCCAAAAATATTTCTCTTCTCTTCCGGCTTGGAAGGGTCGAACTTTTTCTGCACCTCCTGGAGCATCCTCTGAAGGTCGCTATAAAACTTGACTACCTCATTATTTTGCTCGAGTTCGAGCGTTTTTTGTGCAGAAACAATGTCTTTTTCTATGTTGTACGTAATCTGAAAAGCGGCGACCAATGTAGGAAGATCAAATTGATTATCAGCTTTAGCTATACTTAAGCGCTGTCGTTTTAAATCAACAAATCGTTTTTCTTGATCAACAAGCTGTGTTAATGTCTCTTTCATCGAGGCGTCAAAATCAGAGCTATTTACTGCAAATGTGTCAGCCCTGTTACTTTCCTCAGGAAACTGGTATGAAAGACTCACGCTTTTCTCGAACGAAGAAACGCGCTCAAACCGTTCTAGAACTCCATCAGCCTCGGCTTGCAGAGTGCCGAGAGAGAAAATTGCCGTTTCGGTTATTTTCTCGTCTATAATATCAAGTTGCGTGAGAAACGGTTCGTCAAACTTGCTGTCGGCAGCCTCAATCTTCTCTCTCGCCGCCTCGACCAAAGCCGCCGCTGTTTCCCGGTTTTGTTCCACCGTTCCACCGACCTCGGCCTCCCACTGAAACGCAAGCTTTTGCTTCACTTCATCGGGAACGTCCGATCGCGTCAGATAATTCACGATGCGCGTCTGATCCTTGATGCTCAGCTGCGCCAGATCGTTCTTGGTGATATCCTGAAGGATCAGGACGGTTCGCCCGTCGTCACCCTCAAGCACATCGATCCTTTCGTCTCCCGTACCGAGCGCCAAATCTCCGTCGAAGCGCTTCAGCAGCTCAAGCTGGTGCGCCGAATGGAAACTCTGATTAAACAGTTCCGGTGATATTTGATCGAGATCGACGGTCTGCAAATCAATCTCGTTACCATTCTCGTCGAGCGGCGGCGGCAAGCGGGTTTCTTCGCTGGACCCGTCCTTGAAAGGAAAGATCTTTTCAGCGTTCTCCCTGTTTTTGAGCGTTGTCGAATTGAAGTCGCCCGACCCCGTTATGTTCTGCGTCGGCAGCGGATCCGACGTCTGCGCGGTGGGCGACGCGAACGCCTTGGAGAAAAAGCTGGAATTCTCGGACGGATTACGCATTTCCATTCAATCCTTCAGGCCTGCCCGGCCCCTTGTGTATTTTGGATGAGAAAGCCCGCGTCTGGCGACGCCCCCTCTCTCGAAACATGAAGTCAGCAGAAGCAAGCCAACGCCCGGCTCAGAGCCGCAGGCGCTGACGCCCACCACCAGCCGCCCCCCTTCCGGAGCGAAGCGCCGCGGCATCGCCTGCCGACTGGGCCAGGTGGCCGCCTGGATCATCGCCGCCGGCTGCCTGACTGGCGCGGGAAGAGACATATCGATGCAAGTCGGCGAAACGGTCGGCGAAATCCTCGAGCGTTCCGGCCAGCGCAATTCCGTGAAGCAGACTGTGAAATCCAGCATCGGAACTCAACAGCGGCGAAGCGGCCAGCATGCGCAGATTGCGCTCAATCTGGGGCAGGACGTGACGCATCCCAGCGCGTCGCCGGCGAATTTCACCACGGAAAAAACCGATCCTCACACCCGTGTCATCCAACGCTTCCAGCGCCCGCAACTGACTGTATTCGTCCATACCCATCGACATCTCCAGGGAACTTCCCGACCGGCGCAAGCGCCGCGCAACCGACCGAAACGGCGGAATATCAAAGCTTCACCCGTTAGCTGCAGACGACCTCGCTTCACCAACAGTCCGCACACCCATGCGCCGCACCCAACTGGCTTACAGATTCTCACGCCGCACCGTCCCGCGCTGTGTCAAACAGCACAGCGCGGGACGTTTTTTGCGGGTATAGTTTCGGCGCGCGCGTTCAAAAGGTGCGTCGCGCTTAAACGGAAAAATTGGTTTTTCTTCTTGCGTTGGAGCCCGTGGCTCCGGAAAGGGAAAACGTCTCCTTTTAAATGCGACTTGTTCAAATTCGGTGCCGAAGACTGTCCAGGACTTTTTGTTCCGAAGGGCATCAGGCTCCACGGTCCGGAGGCATGTACCATAGTGGCGACCACCCCGATTTCAAACGATGTCATCTATTCGCGCGACCGCGCATTGATTGGATTGACGGCTCTCGACCCAGCCCTGACGGCCGCTCGGAAAGGCGATACCGTGAGGGTCTCGCAAAACTCCTCCCCGCTGACCGACATTCAGGAAGAAATCGGCCTTCTGCTTTCCCAGCGGGCCGGCAAACGTCAGATCGGCCAAATCGAGCGCCGTGACACGCGGCCATCCACCCGGATAGTCGTCGAGCGAATCGCGGAGTATTACGCGAGGCTTCAGGACGCACCGTCACACGATCAGCTCCTGGCTCTTGTTGAGAAGCTCAAGGCATTCGAGGATATTGCCAACGAACAGCAGCTCGGCTCCGGCGAACCGCGCTCGGCCAGGGAAAAGGCGCTGAACGACATTCGCGAAGCACTTAAGGACAGCGGCGCAACCAATCGGCAAAGGTACATGCTGCTGCAGGGCGCCCGTATGCATTTTGAGGGCACAAGCGCTCGCAGCGGACTTGCGCTGTTGCTCGAACAAGCCGCCGACCGGTTCTTCGACAAAAAAACAGTCAATGGCGTGCGCGCGGACTTTGCGATGCAATTGCATGCCAGGCAGGCAGAGCAACGGCTCGGTACGCGCGCTGAGGTACTTCGCGCCCAGTATAACAACATGATCGACGGCGGCATGAAAATCGCCAAACTCTACGAGGCCTTGCTGAAAAATTGCAAAACACTCGATTTCGATAGATTGAGCGATGTATTCCTCAAGGCGGCCGGTGACGATCTCGCCACCGTTTCCGGCCGAGCTGACCGTGCATTTTTACGTGGTCTCATGAATCAGCTGAGTTGCTTGAAGACGCTGAGAACAGCGCTGGAAGGCTGCGGGGGCCTCCTTGAGCAGGTCGAGGAGATGTTCCCGGGATTTGTCAAGTCCGCAGAAGATGAAACGGAAGGTCGGTCCAGAGGCGGCGGCTCCGGCGACGATCCCGGGGATGAAGGAAAAGACTCGTCAAACGACGAATACGAGGACGGGGCGCGGGACACAAAACGCAAAGTCTCAGGACAGGCTCCGGAGTTGCTTGCAGATCTTTTGAATTTCTGCGCCAAGAGTTCGCCGTCACATGGCGATAGCCGTAAGCTGGTCCGTCGCTTTGAAGGCGAAAGCACTCCTGCCAAGGCCTTGGTGGTCTATTGCAACGGGCTCATTGCCCTTCACAAAAACCTTGATGACCGTGTCTTCCCATCGGACAGTGCCCGCCTCCAGCAATCGACCGAGTTGCTGAGTGTCAGCGGGGACTACGTGGAAATCGAGGAAAGAGAAGAGGCGGAACTTCTGGATACGTCCTTCATGCCAAGCCTTTTCAAGGATTAGAACACCTCACCCCAACCTCATTGGCGCCTGCTATTCGAGGCATGCAAAGGCGCCGGAGGTCATTGGGTGAGGTCCTTTGAAGAACCTGCCCCTTAGAGCGCGTCGCATTTCAACGGAAAAATCAGCATCGCTTTTCGCGTTGGAACCCCTGGTTCCAGAAAGTGGAAAGCGATTCCGATCAAATGCGATTTGCTGAAGGTCCGAGGACAATAAGGATTTGGCCTTGGTTTGAGCGCGAATTGCTTTGCTTCAAGCAGTCGCTTTCCCTGGCGCCGACGATCCTCTCGGTCCTGCTCGACAGAGTGCTGTGCGTCACAAGCGTCGCTTCATCGCGTAGACTAGGTTACGGAGGTATGAGATCTATCGCATGGAAGCTTTTCCCGCGGGTTTCGGGTCGACCGATCGGGCGGCTCTCGCCACCCGCAACGGCGCGCACGAACACAGCGGCCGCACGATCCCGGTCAAACACGATTTGCGTCAAGCATGAACATCCTGAACAGCGGAATTTACGCTCTTGACCCTCTCAAGAAAAATCCTGGCCATCCTGCCTGTCCTCATCGGCATCCTCGTTCTGGCACTCGCCGTTAGCGGCAAGAACACGCCGACGCGCTCACAGCCCGCTGAAACGGCGACCGTGGCCCGCGTCGTGACAGCTGATCCCCAGTCTTTCATACCGCGCATAACGGGTTTCGGCACCGTCGCCCCCTCCCGCACAGTAGATTTGATCGCGCAGGTATCTGCGCGGGTCGTTCATGTGGGCGATGGCTTGAAGCGGGGAGCCTTCGTCTCCGAAGGTGACGTTCTCGCAACCCTGTCCGCCGAGGATTTCGACCTCGAAATTGCTGAAGCGGGTAGCGAAATCGCGAGCGCGGAGGTGAATTTGGAAGAACTTGCGGTCGGTCTTCAGGCGCAGCAGAAGTCGCTCGAAATCGCGAAGGCCGCTCTGGATCTTGAAGTGCGTGAACTGAATCGCCTCAAAACGCTTCTCGATCGCAAGGTCATATCCGACCAGCAAGTGGAAAACCAGCAGGCCAACGTCCTGCAGCAGGAAACGGCCGTCCAGAATCTCCAGAACGAGATCGCTCTGAACCCGGTCAAGAAGAAAGCTCTGGAGCAGGCAAAGCGTAAAAGCGAACTGCGCCTGGAAACAGCCCGACTTAACCGTGCGCGCACGGTCATCCGGGCTCCCTTCGATGCGCGGGTGGCGAGGGTCGATATAGAAATCGGAAAATTCGTTGCCGCCGGGACCTCCATAGGCGAACTAGACGGTACAGAAGCCGCCAGCGTCGATGTGCAGCTCAACCCAGTCAGCATGTCACAGTTTGCGGGTCTTCTTTTCGAGGGACGACCGGAAGCGGATGCACGACTCCGTGACATCGGAAGCGAACTGGAAAAAATTTCCGCCGTCGTCCGGATCGGTTCCAGCGGCGCCTGGCCGGCGACTGTCAAGCGCATAAGCGACACAGTCGATCCGGAAACCCGATCGCTGGGACTGATAGTCGGCGTCGACAATCCATACGACGATGCCCGACCGGGAACGCGAACACCCTTGGTCAAGGGCATGTTCGCGACGGTCGAGCTCGCCGGCCCTGAGATCGCCGACAGGTCGATTGTCCCCCGCGACGCGGTGCTCAACGGCAAGATCAAGATTGTATCGCAAGACAACCGCCTTGCGTTCGCGGATGCCCGGATCGCCTTTCAGCACGACGACGTCGTGGTGCTCAAATCTGCCCTGCCGGTTGGCACGAGAGTCGTTGTGAGCGACCTTTCTCCCGCGATTGAAGGCATGCTGCTCCATCCGGTTGAAGGTAGTCTCCTGAGCCAGGACGATCTCTCCTCGGCTGGCAATGCAGACAAGACCGGAGCGGCCGCCCGATGATCCGGTATTTCACTCAGCATCCTACCGCCGCCAATCTGCTTATGGCTGGCCTCATTGTCATTGGTCTGATCAAAGCACCTTCCCTTGTGATGGAGACATTTCCGCAGATCCCGTTCAAGGAAGTCTCGGTCAGCATTGCTTTTCCGGGCGCAGCCTCAGGTGATGTCGAGCAGGCTGTCTGTCACCGGATTGAGGATGCTCTCGAAGGTGTCGAAAACATCGGCGAACTGAGATGCGTCTCGCAAGAGAACGTGGCACAGGCGACTGTCCGTATGAGCGAGGGGGCCGATATCGACCAGCTGCTACGGGATGTCGTCCAGGAAATCGACGCGATTTCGGACTTTCCCGCTGGCGTCGAAGATCCTGTTATCGAGAAGGCCGGGCGCCAGAGCCGGGCAGCTTCGGTCGTGATAACGGGGATCGAGGACAAGGTTCAGCTGAAAAACTATGCGGAGAGTGTCAAGGACCGCATGTTGGGCTTTGGCGGGATCCCGCAGGTTACGGTCGCGGGTTTTTCCGATCGCCAGATAAGAATTGAGGTTCGTGACGCCGCCGCCCGCCAACTGGGTCTGACCCTTCCAGAAATTGCCAATGCCCTGGAACGCCAGAACATCAACGTCCCGGCAGGCCAGATCACAACTGAAACGGGCTCGATACTGCTGCGGTTCGCCGACGAAAGACGCGCGATTCACGCCTATTCATCGATCGTCGTCGCCTCTTCGTCACTGGGCGGAAAGATCCGCTTGGGCGACATAGCCACCATAACCGACACGTTCGAGGCAGAAGAGGTAGAGACACGGCTCAATGGTCGTCTGGCGGCTGTCCTCGACGTTTCGAAAAGCCGGAAAGACGATCTCATAAAGGTGGTGAATCGCGTTCAGGCGTTCGCCGCCGAAGAGCGGCTGCGTGCGGCGCCTGGCGTCGAGCTGACGGTGACGAACGACGGCTCCGTCGCCTTGAAGGACAGGCTGCGCATGCTCACGGCGAACAGTATCCAGGGTCTGGTGCTGGTGGTGTTGGCCATGTGGGTGTTTTTCGGAGGTCGCCAGGCTTTCTGGATCGGCATGGGGCTTCCCGTGTCCTTCCTTGGGGCGCTGGCGTTCATGGCGTTACTCGGCATCACCATCAACATGCTGACGATGGTCGCTCTCTTGATTGTGGTCGGTATCATGATGGATGACGCCATCGTGATTTCAGAGAACATCGCAACCAAACGGCTTCAGGGGTTGTCAGCGAAGGAAGCTGCGATCGAAGGAGCGCGTCAGGTCGCCCCGGGGGTCGTCTCCTCGTTCCTGACGACTGCGGCGATCTTCGGATCGCTCTCTTTTTTGAGCGGCGATCTGGGCGACTTGCTTAGTGTGATACCCGTCGTAATGCTGCTGGTTCTCGCGATCTCCCTCATAGAGGCCTTTCTGATCCTGCCCAATCATTTGTCTCATGGCGCTTCGTCCGAACAGCCCGGTCGAATCGGGCAATATGCGGACAACCTGCTTCGACAGTTGTTCGACAAGGCAGTCGGTCCCAGCGCGCTCTGGTCGGTGCGAAACCGCTATCTTTCGGTCGGCCTGTGCGTGATGCTTTTCCTAGGCACACTGGCTCTGTTTGCAGGCGGGACGATCAAGTTCCAGGCATTCCCGAATGTCGAGGGCAATCAACTCGAAGCCAGGATCGAGCTTCCTGCCAGTGCCAACTTGACGGCAACCCGGCACGTTACGGCGGAAGTCATTGGAGCGCTGCGACGCATGGATGCTGCGCTGGCGCCGAAAGAATCGGATACGCAAACTCTGCTCAGAAATGTGCTCGTCCGGTACAACGAGAACAGCGATGCCGGCACCAATGGCGCTCACTTGGCTACGGTATCGGTTGATCTTGTCGAAGGCGCGCTCAGGAAAGCCACCAACGAAGGTATCCTGACGGCCTGGCGACGCGAGATGCCAAACACCCTTGATGTCCGCCGAATCGTGATTGCCGAGGCTGCCGTCGGCCCCGCCGGCAGAGCCATCGAGTTGCGTTTGTCCCATACGGACATCAATGTTCTCGACATGGCGTCGGAAGAGCTTCAGTCATGGCTTCAAAGCTATGACGGCGTTTACAACATTTCGGACGACCTTGCATTCGGCAAGCACGAGCTATCGCTCTCGCTCAGGGACAGCGCGGGCGCGCTCGGTCTCGACGCACAAGCGATCGCCGACCAGCTTGCCGGCGCCTACAATGGTATTGTCGCCGACGAGGTCCAGATCGGGTCGGAGAGACTGGAGATCGATCTGCGTCTGGCACTCGCGGACCGCGACAGTTTCGGCGACCTGGAGGCCTTCACGATCAAGACGCCAAGCGGCGTCCGGGTGCCAATCGGCAACGTCGTGACGATCGGGGCGGAGCGCGGCTTCGCCCGTGTCGAGCGCATCGACCGCCGTCCTTCGGTTACAGTGACCGGGGATGTTCTTCTTGGCGTTGCCAATGCCAACGAGATAGTCAAGGATACGGAACTGCGCTTCATTCCCAGGTTGCTTGCCAGCCATCCGGGCCTCAGGGCGGACACGGCGGGACAGAATTCCAGAAGCGCCGAAACCTTTGGCTCGATGGGCAAGACCATCGGGATCGGGTTTGTGATGGTGTTCATCCTGCTAAGCTTTCAGTTCCGGAGCTACGCCGAACCCGTGGTCGTGATGTCCCTGATCCCCTTCGCGCTGACCGGTGCCGTGCTCGGCCATCTGCTGCTGGGCATTGAATTTTCCTTACCAAGCATGCTCGGCGTGATCGCCCTGTCGGGAATTGTGGTCAACGACTCGATCTTGCTGGTCCAGTTTATCAAAAACGAACATTCCCCGGATCTCGACAGCGTTGCCGATATCGCCCCTCTCGGCGTCAAGGCGCGGTTTCGGGCGATTTTTCTGACCTCGCTGACGACGACGGCAGGAATGCTCCCACTCTTGTTCGAAACCAGTCCGCAGGCGCAGGTTCTCGTTCCGTTGGTCACTTCCGTCGTCTTCGGCCTGATGGCGACCACAATCCTAATCGTTTTCATCGTGCCGGCGTTTTACACAATTCTGGACGACTTTGGCCTGACATCTCTGGCCGCAGAGCGAAAACAAAAAGCGCGGTTGGAGGCGCAACAATGACCCGAATAGAAAACCGCTGGTGTTGGGGCAGGGGAACGTGGAACTTGGCCCTGGATTGCGCGCATATCACGCTATTTCAAACAGAACAGGTTCGGAAGCACCAACCTGATCGACAAAAGGAGTTTGCTAAGCCTTTCGGCTTTCGGCCATACGCAGTCTAAAGGAGACACCATGCGATTCTCACCCATGCTCGCCGCCCTTGCATTCATTGCGACACCCGCCCTGTCGGACACGATTCAGGACCGCTTTGGGACGACCGGATTTCACGATCCCGCGATTGAGCACGCGCCCGGTGACGGTGTCGTGCGCCTGTTCGGTGCCGGCGGCCCTCATTCGGCTTTCTCAAAGGTCGCCAGGGCCTTTGAAGAAAAGACCGGCTTCCGAGTAGTAATCATCGCCGGGCCGGAGGCCAGTTGGACCGCCCAGGCCCAGGCACAGGCGGATATACTGTGGGGAACGTCGCAACAGTCCATGGCAGCGTTCTTGGTGACCTACACCGCATTCGAACTCAACGAGGTCAGGCCGGTTTACCTTCGCCCGGCGGTCATAGCGGTCAAAGCAGGTAACCCTAAGAATATTCGCGGTTTCGACGATTTGCTGGCTGAGGACGTGCGCATTGTGGTGACGGAAGGCGCAGGCGTCTACAACACTTCTGGCACTGGGGTCTGGGAAGATGTCGCGGGACGACTCGGCAAGCTTGAGGATCTGCAGGGATTTAAGAACAACATTGTTTCCTACGCGCTCGGCTCTGGCGCCAGCTACCGTGAATTCGAACGCAGCAAGGTTGACGCTTGGATCACTTGGCCAAACTGGCCGGCTACAAAAGACGATCTGGAGATGGTCGAACTCGAACCAGAACGCGTGATCTACCGGGACGTGAACGTTGTCCTATCTCCCAAGGCAGACCACGAAGCTGCACAGTTCCTGGACTTCCTCGTCTCTGAGGAAGCCAGCATTCTTATGGCCTCTGAGGGTTGGATTCGCTGATCGCCGGCGCGGCTGGACAAGGTTCGATTGCCAACCTTGCCAGCCGGATCCGCGCGCCTCAGGGTCTGCGGACAACTTGTCCTTTCAGTAACCCTGAAGGCTTGAAAGACGGCACCCCTTCCCTCGTTGCCTTTTCACGTCTTGAAAAGGAGCAATTTGTGCACAAACATAGGCCAGATCCGTTTCCTATCCCAACCCTAGAACTTAAGGCTAACGCCGGCTCGAAGAGAATTGACGGCGGCATTGTTGCTGAATTCACCCGCATATATAGTCGTCACGGAAAGCTGGCGGGTCAGGTCGAATGACGCCCCCCCCTGAACAAGCAGTGTGTGTTCGTCAATCGGGACCCCGCTTATATTGAATGGATCGCTCCCGGCGAAAGATGAAGTCACAACAGGTGTGACCTCACCAAAACTGTGACGCCACGCAACGCTGCCATGTACGTCCAGGCTTGCCCCCTGCCAGAGGCTCGCGAAATGACGGTGCACCCGAAGCCCGACTGTACTTGTGCCCAGTGCCTGAGATGAAGCCCGAACCTTGAGCGCCGCATCGCCGCCGTTCTCTTTGAAGGCATCCGTATCGAGGTACGCAAGAGCGAGACCTGTGAAGGGTTCAAATCTGGCAACACCCGTCTCAACCGCAAAACCCGCTTCACCGAAGAGTTGCAAGGTCGAGGATCTGTAATCGGCCGTCAGCTTATCGGAGTAGTCCGAAAAAGCGACCTCACGGGTCGTTTCGATCTGGTTTGAGGCCAGAACGTTGCCCGCGATCACTTCAAAGGGACCGAAAGCCCGGCCGAAATACGTGCCGACTATGAAGCTCTCGACATCGGCCTTCGAACGATCTCCCTCGACCGCGATGCTCGCCAGTTCATGACCTGCAAGTATGCCAGCAACAAGACCGCCGGCCGTTGAACCTTCAACCCCGGCAAGAACACCACCATTACGCGTTTTGAACGAAGCGGCGTTGCCGTCGCCTTTCACACGTCCAAACGTGCCGTAGCCCTGTGTCCAGACGTCCCAGCCCGGAGCCAACGCTGTCAGTTTCTTCTCATCCGGCACATCGAGCCGTTGCGAGCCGCTCCCGAGGTTCAACCGAACCGCCGCTCGAGACCTCACGATATCGCCGACGCGCCCGGCCGCGGTCAGGGTCGCGCCTTGGACGGATGCTTGTATCTCGCCGGACAACTGATCAACGTAGGCGGGAATGAAATCCGCGTCGGAAGCGTCCAAAGTCGCAAAACTGTCGTAAAGCGTATTGCCCTTTGCCAGCGTGTCCAGCGCGCCTGCGGTTGCCTTCTGGTTGGCGGTGCGCGCCAACGCATCGAAGCCTCTGTCGTTGCGAACGGCGGACACGGTCACCGCGTCTGGAAGATAACCAGCCTGAGGGTCAACAAACAGATAGTCCTCTTCGCCGACGAGCGTGTCGAATTCTCCAGTCACTGTTTGGCCGGTCAATACCACGACAGGGGTCCAAATGTCAGTTGTGGTAACGTCGCCATATACAATTTCCAGAGTAGCGCCCGCTCCGATACTCACTGAACCCGCGCTATTAAGGATGCCTTTGTCCGGATCCACATTGTAGGTTGACCCAGCCTCAAAGGTCAGGTCGTCGGCGGACCCGCGTCCGGTCAGCGTTCCCCCGTCCTCAACCACCACCGACCCGCCGAGTTCCGTATCAACAGAAAGCATGCCCCCGGAAACATAACCGGTACCTGAGAAGCCGGACATATCGCCGGTTAGCCTGGTGGTACCTGCTTCATGCAGGAGTTCCCCCTTCCCCGTCACCGTGTCATCGAACGCGTAACTTTGATGGCTATGGTTGAAAATGATCGTGCCGTCGCCAGCGCCGAAGACGATCTGCGCGGGAGCCCCTCCCGCACCTTCCAGGTAGCCGGCCCCTGCCGCCGTCTCACCGGAAGCCGCACCGATCACCAGCGAGCCTGCGCCAGTGGTTTCCTTTCCGATGACAATCCGTTGCGCAGCGGCCGTACCCCCTTCAGAAACCACCAGCGTCCCTGTTGACACACCGCCAACCACAACATCACCACCGGACGTCAGCCCTGCGTTCGCTCCAGACACGGTTACGGTGCCAATGCCTTCGTTGTCTTTTCCGTCAATCGGCGAATAATCACCGATAACAACGGCTTCCGAGGCTTGGATATTACCGCCGTCGACAATGTCGAGGTAGGAATCCTTGTCCCGGCCACCAACTCTTATCGTATCGTAAGCTGCTTCCGAGCTGATGGTTTCACGCCTGTTGTCAACGGCAAGATCTTGCGCGCCGGCATTCAACGGTTGCAGGATCAATGCGGCGAGAGACCCTGCGACCGCACATCTGTGCAAGCCGCCGCGCTTTTGGGGCTTTGCAAACGTTGCTTGTGCATGCGGGCAAAATTTTCTGCCAATACGGCCAGATCCGCTCGCGGTTGTTCGATATTTGAATTTCATGTGACACCTTTCGATCCGTGCACGGCGCTCGCGAGAATTTTCGCACTGGAAGGCAGCTGTTAACCATGTTTGTTAACCGTTTCTGAACTCAGAGCAGGGAGCGCACGGCTTTGCACGCAGCAACCAGGAAAGCGCCTGAACGGACAACGCACAGATGTTTGTCACCGGCAGGTCAAGCCGCAGGACAGCGCACTTTCTTCCAACAAACCTGGTTACATCGCAAGACAGGCAAACCCCGCTGAACGCAGCGCAAGGAACGCTCGGCCTTAACGACGTCAGCCAGACCGGTCACAAAAAAACGACGCCTGAAACTCGACATCCGGTGATCCGGTGTGAAATCCAGGCTAGGACAAATCTGTCGCCACTCAAATGACTGACAGTATCACCGGCAAAACCTGCACGGCTGGAACCACGACGCGACTTTTGTGCGGGGCGACTGAACTCGGATCCTTAAAATGATTTCTTGCAAAACAGCAACCATCCCAAATCCGCGACACCACAAGAAGCCTGAGGTTGCAGCGTCACACTCGACACACCGCAGCGGCCTGAATACTCTCTGTCAAGCACGGGAGAAGGTGATATACTTGTCGTCTTCGAAGGAGTTCCCCAACAGAGGATCGCGAGACTGGAATGACTACAGACAGCGCCCACGACAAAAGCAAATTGCTCGGAAGAAGCTTTATTTTTGACGCTCTCGACCCGCAGGCGCGGGACGATCTTGCCCGGTTTTCATTCCTTAAAAAGTTCGCCGCCGGCGATGTAATTTTCACAATGGGAACCCCGGGGCAGAGCATGATGGCGATCGCTGAAGGCGTTGTGCGCGTCAGTATGTTCACCCCGAGCGGCGGCGAGGTCACCTTGACAGATCTCAAGGCCGGTGATGTGTTCGGCGAAATTGCCTTGCTGGACGGTGAGGAGCGATCGGCCAGTGCCAAGGCCCTGACAAACTGCACACTGGTCGTACTGGAACGCCGAAACCTGCTTGAAGTCCTGCAAAGGGATTCCGACCTGTCGATAAAACTGATCGAGTTGCTTTGCCAACGGGTCAGGCGCTCCGACGAACGCATGATCGAAGGCTCTTTCATGGATCTGCCCGTTCGCCTCGCTAAACTGCTCCTTCGCTTGTCAGCAGCCCCGCCCGCGTCCGAGGACCGCCCGCTCAAGAAGTTGTCGCAATCCCAATCGGAACTGGCCGGGATGATCGGCAATACACGAGAAAACGTGAACAGGTGCTTGCGGAAATGGCAAAAGGTCGACCTGGTCAACATGCAGGACGGTTGGCTGTTCATCCTCGACCGGTCAGCTCTGGCAAAAATCGCCGACCCGGACAGGTTCTGATCGCCCTTGGCGAAAGACCCGTAACACGTCTTCGACACAGCGAGATCTTCTAAATCCGCCAATAGCAGAACTCGAGCACCGGATATCGCAAACCGCCTCGGGTTTATATACACATGCCGTTCAAGATGGCGGCATTCTCACATTAGAACTTGCTTCGAAACCTTGGAGTAAGGCCACTTTGGCCTTCAACTGCTTAGTTATGCCATCGAACAATACATTTTCCAGTTCATGGATCACAAAGTTTTTTCGGAAACGTACGAATGTTGAGCACTCTGGCGAAAATTCTGACAGTGAGCCGCGCAGAAGCGACGCCACGAAATTCGATCGTCCAAGGCCGCCGCAAGCTTGAAGTCCGATAGATTGTACCATATGCCGGCAGCATCGCCTTGAAACGGGCCAATATAGACCCAGCTGGCTCGCTCTTGGCGACATGGGATACGTTCGCGAGAGAGCTCTTCACCAACGGCCAGTCCAACAACCGACCGATCTCATTCAGCGGGCTATTTCACAAAACCCAAAGGTCTCTTGACCAATCCGCCGATGGCTCACTGTTGCCCCTATCCAACCAACCAATGAATTGAATCATCAACGATCCCAAACGCCCACATTCTGCCGTTGCCCGCGCACACGTCACCCAGAAGTTTGAATCAAGCTTCAACTCATTCGCACACTTATTTCCTGGGACCGAAGCCGAATGGAACAAAGCAGTGCAATAAAGCGCTCCTACAGATAGCAAAAAAGATGCGGCTATTAGCCAGCGCAGTTATGCGTCTGAGGAAACTCACTTATACCAACCGTCATAATTCAGAACCGATGCGTCCAATCTCGTAGTCCGATGGACATGATGGTCCAGGGTTGGTCAATTACCCTGTTCCATGCGCGACAACAGATATCGACGATTTGTTCGTAGGATTTGAAGATCCGGTTTGACAGCCAGTTGTCGCGCATGAACTGCCAGAGGTTCTCGACCGGGTTCAATTCGGGAGCCCTCGGCGGCAATGGTAGAAGCGTGATGTTGTCTGGGATTTCGAGTTTGCCCGATGTATGCCAGCCAGCCTGGTCGAGGATGACGACGGCATGAGCTCCTGGAGCGACCTGCGACGAGATTTCTTTAATGTGCAACTGCATGGCCGCCGTTTTGCATTTGGGAAGGACCAGTGCAGCTCCGACGCCACGTGCCGGGCAGATGGCTCCGAATATCCAGGCTGACTTTGTTCACTGATCCTTGGGGGCACGTGGTCGTGTCCCGCGTTTGGCCCATCGCCTTGTGAGTTTGGTTTTCTGCCCCACGCGTGCCTCATCCTGAAACCAAACCTCTAAAGGGGTGTTGCTTTCAAGCCGATTGCGGATTTCCGCCAGTTCGGTTGGGAAGCTTTTTTAAAATCCTCGACGGCAAACTCGTTTTGTGCCAGATGCTGCGGGCGGGCGGTCAAACGCCGATATCCAGCATTCTTCAACTCTCGAGACACGGTACACTCGTCAATAGCAATGCCAAATTCGGACTGGATCCACGCGGCCAGATCCTTCAGGCGCCAACGCACCACTGCATCCACTGAGGGATACGGGCCGCGTTCGACAATCTCGATCAACGCACGCCGCTGCTGCTCGTTAAGTTTTGAGGGGCGACCAGCCTTGGGAGCATCCTTCAAACCATCGGGACCAGATGCATTGAAACGCAACACCCAATCCCGAATGACCTGAAGCGTCACACCGCCCGTGCGGGCCGCGTCCGTACGGCTCCCGCCATCATGGATAACGGCCAGTGAAAGTAAGCGGCGTGTCTGTTTGGCATCCCGGCAATGCTTCGCCAACTGGCGAAGGGCGCATCCGTCAAAGTCATTTCGAAGCGAAATCGCGGCTCCAATGGCAAACTCCTCTCGTTTGCTATCTGGAAGCATATTCGCGCCAAAACGGGAAGCCCAAACATGTGTCAATTCATCTGATGGTTGGTATTAGAACCCATCCAATTTACGTTGGTTCGTATCCTGTTAGTTCGCACAATCTTGTGGTTCGAACTGGTCAATGAGGTCGCCAACGGTGTCCCAAAGAGCGTCGATCGTGCGCTCTGCCTTGGCAAGCAGCATTGCCTTGAACTTGGAGAACGCCATCTCGATCGGGTTGAAGTCGGGACTATAGGACGGCAGAAAACGCAGCTCAGCGCCGGCGCTTTCAATGGCCTCCCGGACGCCAGCAGCCTTGTGTGCTTGCAAGTTGTCCATCACGACGATGTCACCGCGTGACAGGGTTGGTACAAATGCCTGCCCGACATACGCGAGGAAAACCACCCCGTTCATGGCCTCGTCGAGCATCATAGGCGCCGTCATGCCGCTCAGGCGCAAGGCTACGGCGACGGTTGTCGTTTTGCCCCTCTCGGCGATGCCTTGCAGCGCCGAGAGGGCAGCGAGTGACCATGTAGAACACCTGCCCGGCAACGCTCTCCCTTCAAAGACCCTCCACGCAGCCGCGCCATCTTCGTATTCAAGCCGGGCTCGTCAATGAAGACAAGTTTGACCGGATCGAGATCGAGCTGGCTTTCAAACCGGGCTTGACGCCGCTTCATCAAGCCTCGGCATTCCTGCTCCAGTGCGTGTGCGGTTTTCTTTGTATGTGAACCCGTGCGAGCGTAGCCATTTGCTCAACATGCTGCGACCGATTTTCGTGTGACAGCCTTCAGCCAGACGCACAACCATCTCGTCGAGGGTGCTGTCCTTCTGGTTTTCGATCAGTGCAAAACTGAGGCCTCATGCGGATCAAACGGGAAGCTTTCTTGCGTCCGGTTTTGCGGGGCTCCGTCTTGCCCTGTCCGGCGCATGCAATCCAGCGGATCGCGCTCGAAGCATTTCCTCCAAACCTCGCCGCAGCTTGTCGCGCAGAAATGCCCTCCTGCGAAGCTCTTAAAACCCGACCTCGAAGATCGCCGCACTCTGTCCGCCCCATCAAATCAAACTCCATTGCTGGAAGTTTGAAACAGAAAGAACCCGAAATATCACATCACATTCGATCCATCGAAAAACAAAACGCTCTAACTTTCCAGGCTCACGCCAGAAGTATTTTTGAAACGGCACATTGTCGTCTATCCAAGTGCAAAATCCTCCCGCATATTCAAGCTCCACACATACCGCAAGCCACGGACCAATAAACAGCGCGAAGACAGCTAGCTTGATGGCGTATTCGGTCTTTTACAAGGCCATTTCAACAATGATATCGCGGGTCTCCGGGCAAAGTGTTCAAATACGATTGCTATTTCATTGCCAAAACAAAGGCGAGCTTTAGCAGGCCTCCACGTTTCAGGGCGTGGTGCTTCTTGCGATTTGATACCCCTCTCAATTTTTGGAGTGCGTTTAGCCAGAACGACGGATTTTTCCAAGAATCTTGATCAACAAAAACTGGATTTTATTGAACCATTTAACACAACCCCTCTAATCTTCACATGCTCTTTACAACGGCAAGGTGGTAAATCGGCGGAAATTAAGAAAGTAAAACCGTGCTCATTATCCCATTTGCGCCCTTGAAACAGGAGAAATACAAATGCCAGAAAACTTCTTGACGCTAGCTTCTATCAATCAAATTGATACGGCCAAAAATTGGTGGTGCACACCGGTTGCAAATCAAAACAATTCGTCATTTTTTTCGCGCCTAGTTCAATACAATAGGGAATACACACGTGAACAGCCGGCCAGTGCGGCCGGTTCCGCAATCTATGATCAATCGACTGGAACTGTCACCATAACCGGATTTGAGTCCGAGATGACGTTGGAGCAGCACCATGCCGCTTACAATAATTGGAAGACTAAACTCAACGAATACATTCAAGAGGCGAACAAAACTATCGGTAGACTTGAAAATCAAGCTAAAAATCTGAAGAGCAGATTACAGCAAGCGAAAGGTAATAATGCAATAGACGAAGTCCACAATATTGAGCGGAAACTTCAAGGCGTTGTGGACACGTATAAAATTTACGTGAATCTTTGCAATAGCAGCATAGAACAATGGGATGAACGGTTTAAAGCGGGAGATTTTTGCGCTCATGAGTTCACAGGCAATATTCAGCAGATGCTGGAGGCATTCAGTGATTTCGCGCAAGCTTACATAGAATTAGTCAAAGCTATTAATCTGGCCATTCGTTCACCCAATTCCAGGCTTCCTCGCAGGAACGACCCAGCACAAGGGGATAGCGACAAACCCCGAGCAGATCCGACTGAAAATGAGCCTGCTCAACCAAAACGTTTGAGTATGCCACCACAACCTTTGCTTCTTACGACACCTGCGCTGCACGTTACGTTGGATGATGTGAATTGTCGCTTCTCGGCAGTACCAGCCCCGCAATCCAAGCAGGTGCCCCCGCAGCAGCAAACTGTTGACCCAACCAATCAAACAAACTCGCAGAATTTGTTCAGCACATTAAGGCTTTTAGATTCTGGACGTGATCCAGAAGAGACGGCAGAATTTCTATTAAATCTTAGGGGTTCTACTGCAAATACAAAAAATGGAATGTTTGACCCAGATAGACTGTAGTTTGCCGAGAGAATGTGTTGTAGTCGAAATCAAGGTCTGATCTAAGCTTTTCGGTTTAGCGAGATTATTAACCTAACGAGAGTAATTCAAATCAGCAAGATTGCTCTTCATTTACACAGGAAGGACCTTATGCCCTTCCTGACCGCGTCTACCGTCCAGGGGTGGAACAGCTCCTGGAACGGGAGACGCGCATAAGTAGCCAGCTGGATAGCTGTTCACACCTGAAATGCTTCCAGGGCCACTGGATGATCAGGACTGCTTCTTGATTTGTGCGCAAACTGCTTCCACCCAAAAAGCATAGGCTCGGGAAAGATATCGCCTTCGCGACGCTCAACGGGAGCGATTTGCGCTAAATCCTTTGAAGGACGAGGCGGATTTCCGCGCGGTCCGTCGGAAAATTCTTGCAGTGGCTGGCGCAAACCGCATTCCACCGGCGTCGCTTTCCATTTGCTGAAACTAAGAATTTCAACGCAAAAAGCGATGCTGACTTCTATGCTGAAATGCGACACGTTCTAAACGCGGCCCATCCTGAAACAGGATGCCTTGCTGACCAATCAAAATAAGTCGGCCTGAGCTACTCCCCATTCATTGGACAGGTTTTGGCGTAAATTAAGCTACTCTCTGCACCTGCTGATCGGGTTGGTGTTGTTCAATGCGCTGCCAATAGACCACGGCAGGCGGCTTGCCGCCAAGTGCTGAATGTGGGCGCTTCTGGTTATAGAAATCCACCCACTTTCGAACACCGGCCCTGGCCTGCGATCCAGTTTCCCAGGCGTGCAGGTAGACGCACTCGTATTTGAGCGTACGCCACAGCGAAGATATTGTCGAGGAACCGTCCTTTGCCGTCCATCGAGATGCGCACGCCCATCCGCCGTAGCCGGTCCGTCCATGCAAACGAGGTGAACTGTGATCCCTGATCCGTATTCATGACTTCCGGCGCGCCGAATTTGTGGATCGCTTCATTCAACGCCTCGACGCAGAAGTCGGCTTCCAGGGTATTGGAGATGCGCCAGGCCAGCACCTTGCGGGTGAACCAGTCCATGATCGCGACCAGGTAGAGGAACCCGCGGCGCATCGGTAAATACGTGATGTCGGACGCCCAGACCTGGTTCGGCCGTTCCACCCGCAATCCCTTGAGCAGATATGGCCAGATCTTGTGTCCCTTGGCTGGCCTGCTTGTATTGGGCTTCTGGTAGATCGGCATCAGGCCCATGAGCCGCATCAGTCGCCGGACCCGCTTCTCGTTCACCGGATGACCTTCGTTCTTTAGGTGCCAGGTCATCTGCCGGACACCGAAGAACGGCGCCTCCAGGAACTGTTCATCGATCTGGCGCATCAGCGCGAGGTTCATCTCGCTCTCGCCCTTCGGCGTATAATAGAAAGACGAGCGCGAGATCGACAGCAGAGAACACTGCTTGCCGACCGATAAGTCTGGATGCCTCGGCTCGATCATGCCGCGCCTCACTTCATGCCCCAAGGTTTGAGCTTTCTGGACAAAAAATCGTTGGCAACCGCCAGCTCCCCGATTTTGGCATGGAGCTCCTTCACCTGGTCCTCGTCAATCTCGGGCTTT
Organism: Labrenzia sp. THAF82; assembly: GCF_009363435.1. Classification (GTDB taxonomy): domain Bacteria; phylum Pseudomonadota; class Alphaproteobacteria; order Rhizobiales; family Stappiaceae; genus Roseibium; species Roseibium porphyridii. Next base: position 5,548,121 of record NZ_CP045354.1, read on the forward strand.
CGTTTGCCGCCACGTGCAAACACGTCCGAAGCTCCTTCCAGCAGGGCACGCTTCCATTGATGGATCATGGTCGGATGAACCCCGAACCGGCTCGCCAGCTCCGAGACCGTCTCCTCGCCCTTCAGGGCTTCCAGGGCGACCTTCGCCTTGAATTCCGGCGCGTGCCGCTTGCGTTTCGACATCTCTGATCTCCTAATTCTCGAAGACCAGCAGACAACAAATTGTAGCTTACGTCAGTGTCCGATTTCCGGGGAGTAGCTCAGCCATTCAAACAAATCCTGATCCAAATAGCACATCGTTGCGCAACAAAGACGTACACTATTTATCAACTGTCGCTTGTTTTTTGAAAGCGCTTTGTCACTTAATAGCCACTATTGCAAAGAATGAAAACAGGAGGATAAAATGTCGTATCAGATGGAAAGAATTATTTTGCGAAGCCTGATCCCACCCGGTTTTTTCGGTTTAGGGTCTCAGAAAGTCAGAACCGTGACCGCTCACAGATCTCCGAAGAAATCGCTTTGCCAGGATAAGTTCGTTTCCCTGAACGGGTCGGTGAGATCTGTTTCCAAATCCCGCGTTTCGAGCCTCCTCGAATTTCTGCGCTCGGGCAATTGGCGTAACTTTTTCTCGGTCTCGGGTGCGACGCAGGCCGGCAGCCAGGGAATGCGTGTGTCGGTAACATCGCGAAAATCAACTCTCTCCGCTTTGAGCGAGGAAGAGAAGAGAACGGGGAATTTTACCAAGGCGGCCGTCGACAGATCCGATCTTGCTGAAGACGCGAAAAACACGCTTAATTGGCTCCTGGGTCATACCATCAGGGACGGTAAAGTGTTGCCCGCCTCCAGCCCAAAGGCCCTAGTGGAGCGGTATACTACCAAAGAGGAAACGTCCTCGGCACTCCCGGAGTGTAAGGCGGCTGCGCCAGTAGTTTCCCGGGAAGAAACTATCGAGAAGCCTGTAGAGGCTGATCAGGTCGCAAAACCGGCAATTTTGAAAAATCAGGCCGAAGAAAGAGCCCGGCTTGAAAAGGATAGGACGGAAAAGTTTAAGGCGCTCCTAAGTGGAGGAACAACCGATGCGATCGCCAGATTTAATGACTTGAATCAAAAGGTTAAAGATGAGGATAAGAAAACAATTGAAATTCTGAAGCACCACGGTTCAATAATGCGTGAAATCAAAGCTCAGAAGGCGGAGGCGCAATTTCTTGATTTTATCGACTCAAAGGATTTTGACGACTATAAGAACTCTCTTAGTCCGACCAAGTCAAACTACGAATACAAAGCAGAAAGACTAGAAATACTGGCAGCAGACAAGGAAAACAAAATCAGCAAAACAATTTATATTTGGGAAAAACGGGCTCAACTGGGCTTTGGTAACCAGCTTAGTTAGGCAGGCGCAATAAAGTCTCCGAGACTCTTCCCAATCGTAGTGCAAGACAGACTAGTGAAAAGCACCTGGAAGCCCATTAATTGAAACAGCCACCGAACCTTACAGTCAATTGAGGTCGGTGGAAAAGCCAACTTGATTTGGCCTGCCCGCATGGGACGTCATTCCAGAGCGTGTCGCATTTAATCGGAGAGATCAACACCGCTTCTGCATTGGAACCCTTGGTTCCAATACTCGAAAAGTGGGCTTGAAATGCGGCACGCTTGTGGTGTTTAGGTCGGACCTATTGTCGCTGACCACTGCTCAACGGCGCCATCGAGTGGAGGCAATTGATCTAATGACTGGAATAAAAAGCACTCCGAACAGATCGGCTACAGCCTAAAAAGTGAGATGCAACTGGGCTGGATCATCATCCGGCGGCTTTAAGGCCAAAATTAACATGGAGTTTGAAATGTCCATCCTCACAACTCTCAACTTACAGCCTGCAGATAACACTCTGGTTGGGATGGATGCTTCTCAAGCCGGGACGAAAGCGGAATGCACACTCGTCCTGGATAGCACTGCCATCGAGGCGTTGAAGGTGGCTGCTGAGGACCGCGAGAATCGTCATGCAACAGATGCACTGGATGCTCTCGTTCAGTTGATTGCTCATGACGACAAACTCGTGAGGCAAACAGCGCTTAACGCGGTGCGTGACCTGCCGAGCACACTTTCACCGCAAATCAACGAGCGATTAAGTAAACTGTTTGAAATTGCGACAGGGCCGAGAACGACGCTCCTGAATATGGAGGCAGTGGCTTTTGCTTCTTACCATACAGCCAAACAAGAGCTCGACCTGGGAAATTCTGGAGGCCTTTATCAAGGCGCATCAAGAGCGTGGGATATGGCTGCGGAACGCCTTAAAGAAGGTAAATGGTTTTCGGAAATAGTAGAAGCTTTCGAGAATAAATTCGAAAATCTTTTGTTTAACAACCGTTACATAAGCAATGTCGAACTCAAAAGCTACGCCGAAACTGGCGGCAAAAATGTCGAAGAAATAAAGTATCTCGGGCCATTTGACCCAAACTCAGGAGAGATCGACCAAACTGCTACCGAGATCACTATCAGAACGACCCTGGTCGATGAGCACTATGTGCACGTTCTGCATCGCGGTAACGAGGTTTGTGTTTTGGACACGCTCGGGACCTTTAAGCAAAGGCGAACCGCAAGCGCGGCAAAGTTTGCCGATTTTAGGCAGGGTTGGACAACAACGGAAGGGAACAGCTTTTTTGAGGTGAATGTGAACCTTCAAAATTGCAAATCCGAGGTTCCCGATGGCCTGCCGAATGCGCAGGGGGTTGGCCTGCCCAATGCCTGCGCCATTTTCGGGCCAGCCCTGCAGGACTGGTTGCTGGGGCGGCCCGACTTGAGGGATAAATCATTGAACGATCTCGTGACAGGGTTCACCGAACACGTCCGGGAAATGTCGCAGGACCAACGCCAGGAGATGAACGACGGGATCCGCTTCAAATTTCTAGATGCCGCGATGAGCCACAATCTGCATTGATCAAAAGGCTGTCACAAAACGGCCACAAACAATGACTTTGTCCGGGCGTTGTTTCGACCACGCCCGGACGGCGCGAACGCTCACTCATCCGCCTTGGTATTGTACCAAAACCAGGTTCATACAGCTCAGCCGACCTGCTTGACCCGAGCGGTGAACAGATAGCCGCTGTTGCGCACGGTGGTTATCAGATTGCTTTCAGGGTGGGCCGCCGCCAGTTTTTTCCGCAATCGGCCGATCAGGATATCAACCCTCCGGTCCTGAAGCGGATTGGACGGGTCCCGGTTCGTCCAGTCGAGGATCTGTTCTCTTGAAAGAACCCGGCGAGGCCGGAGGACAAAACAGGAAAACAGGTCGAATTCAGCGCTGGTCAGCATAACCACCCTGCCCTCCTCCGTATAGAGCTGCCTGGCATCCAGATCCGCCAAGAAACCGTCGAACGCGAACCGTCTCGAATAAGCCGGCTGCCTATCCAGACGGGAGCGCCTCAACAGCGCCCGGATGCGTGCGACGAATTCGCGAGGGGCAAAGGGCTTGACGATATAGTCGTCGGCCCCGATTTCCAACCCGACCACGCGGTCGACCTCATCCCCTCTCGCGGACAGAAACAGGATCGGCAGCGTGTCGTCCGCCCGCAGACGCCGGCAGATGGACAACCCGTCTTCTCCCGGCAACATCATGTCCAGAACAACCGCATCGGGTTTCACGCGCTGAAGAACATCGTTCATGTCCCGACCGCTCATGGCCTGCTCGACGTCGAAGCCCTGATTGCGCAGGATATCTCCAACAAGCCTCAAGATCTCCGGATCATCGTCGACGATCAGGATCGTGTATTTTTCATTGTCCATGCCAAATCGCGTTCACTCTTTTTGCTTGAACTTTTAGATAAGATTCCGGCTCGTTGCCGAAACCCGACTCGATCTCATCATGACTTAGGCGGGCCCGTCGTGCGAAGACAGTGATGCACGGCACTGCGCCCACCGCGAGGTGGACCGCTCGAGGAGTGCACGTGCCGCCATGACCGGAAAAACTTCCGGAACAGTTGACGTGGATGTCCATGACAATCTTGCCACCTGCAACGCAGACAGACACGTATCCCCCGCAGGGCGCCGCACATCGTCCGGTCCAGTGCCATTGCCCGGCGAGACGGTCTTGCGCCGACGTCTCGCCAGAACCCTGGAACTTTTCAGGGCGGGGTCCGCCCATTCTCCAGTTAGAGGCGGCCGCAGCGCACCTCGGCTCCGGAGGCATCCGTTGCTTACCTACCGCTTGCGACCCACGCTCCCGACAAGGCAGCTGTGGGATACGCAACCCGGTAATAATAGCCCACACCCGAAGAGACCGGACCTTTGGCTGTGGCTGAACGGATCAACCAAAGCAAGATCGGCACCGGGTCACAATATATTCTATCCGTGTCTGACTGAACTCCATGGACTCAGCGAACTTCGAACCAATAGCGATGTAATCTGCCGCGGCCATAGGGTGGTCCGAGGGCGGTCTATACCTGGTGCTGCACTCTTTCGGTGTAAGGATGTTCCGCGCTCGCAAGCGTCGCTTGAACGTCTTTCCATCCTTAAGGCAGATCAGGGCGTCTCCCGATATCGGCGTCCAGATTGGCAGCGTAGCATCCAGTTCTTCTGCTTCCGGTTTTGGCGGCGATCGGGAGACAGACGACAGGACGGCATGAATGTTGCCAGGCAGGCCAGGCAGTTCGCCGGCAGCATTGTTTTTGTTGCAAAAGGGAGCTGAAACAATATCGGTCGTCGCATCCACGAAACTCGTGATAGGGTTACTGGCGTTTTCTGAGGTTTCGGTCATGATTTTTTCTCTCACCCTCGAACTCAATTGCCCTGTCCTGGCCCCTGCTCTCACGCGGAATGATATTATCAAAGCGCTTTGGCAACGACTTACCCAATTGCCGAACCACGCCCTTCGTTAGGTGCAGAACTGCCCCGTGAAGGTGAAATTCACCAGAAACTCAATCGGAAGGCTTCATCGCCCCGCCCAGATCTCGGGCACTTAAGTCATAGTTGACACATAATAGTGTTACTTTTTTAAAGGACTCTTCTCAATAATAAAATTAAAAAAAGAATAATATTCAAAAAAATACAAATTACATTAAATAGCGATCAAATATAGCAAAATAAAACTAAGTGTGCTATTTAATACATACCCGCCAAGCGCATAGCGTTAACAATATGGCAGCAATCTAAGAATTCGTTGACGATGACAGTAAATCGGACCTTAATTCTCTGGGGCTACCATTTTCCTCTTTATCTGACCCAGAGACATTGCACCGCACCGCCACATGCAGGAGGTTTGCCGTTCGTAGGACTTTGAAACACGCCCTTATCCCAAACGCACGGTTACGCAATGAAGGTTTTCGCGATCACTCTCAGCATATGCATCGCGGCCGGGATCGCCCTCTCGCTTTTCATTCGCCTCAGACCGGTGACGGTTGCCGATGTCCCGGCACTCCCGGGCGCGGAGCCTCCGGGCGACTATGAGCTTGCAGGTGGCTATTATGCTGTCCGACCTGTGGAAGCTGTCGATGTAAGAACGCTGCTGCATCGGATCTCGGTCACAGAACGTACGCAGCGCTTATCGGAGACACAGGAGAAGCTTCCTGCAGTGTTCGTGCATCGCACCGAGTTTTTCGGCTTTCCGGACCTTACGCAAGTCTGGGCCGAGAATGGCAATCTGTATGTTTATGGCCATCTAGTCTATGGTTATTCCGATCTCGACTCGAACAGGGAGCGGATACAGCTCTGGTTGAGCAGCTCAGAGCGGCGTTGACGCCCGCGGCCAGACCATCAATGAAGTTCGCCTGGCGTCACCATTTCGGGTGCCGTATGTCACAGCGAGAGCCCTCCTCCACTGTCCATATCGGTTCATGCGGCGCGACATTGCAACAGAAGCAGAGTGACGCGCATCCGCAACCTCGACCGACTGATATCGGCAAGGTCAATCACAGGTGCGGATGTATCATTGTCTTGGGTGGGTGTCGCCTTCCATGAACTAGAGATCCGAATATTGGAGTTACTTTAGTGATTAATATCTTCTCTTCTATAAGACACAGCCTTTCCCAAAAAATGCACGACATAATACTCAGAGATGAGATTCGATATTTCGAAGAAAGAAGACCCGCAAAACGGTATTCAGTGCAAGCCCAACGCGGCAAAAGCAAGCCCGCATCTCCGCCGATCATAAGGGAGCCGTAATAGCCCTGCACTAACGCACGCACCGAACCGGAGGCGATTGCTAGACTGGTTTTCAATGACGAAGGCACGATCGAACCGGCTGTCGCGGCAAAGCCGGAGACAGCGTTCTACGATCGTGTCCATGCGGACCCGGCAAAGCGGGACCGGATCACGGTCCAATACATTGCATCAATCCGACGGCAACTCGCCAGAGCTCATGATGCGGCGATCTGGTGCAATTCTCACCTGTAGGCAATCCCGAAGATTTAGAGATTTTGCGAAACCCATGTCCCGCCCGGTTGTTGAGACAAACGCTGATACGTTGTCTGATTTGCGGAACGGCACCAACGCTGTGCCGGTGTCCGATTTGACACATCACATCACGCTTTTCAGGGATAAAGGAACGACTGCGAATTGTGGATGCCGAACAGTCTCCAACAATGTCTTTCAGACAACGTTTGTCGCAACAAATCGGAAATAGGCAGTTTCGGGTCGCACCCAGGATTTCGGAACGCAAAATTTGAAAGGGGTGGGGAAATTCTAGCCACCTGCTTCGTTGGTTGCACTGGACGATTTCACGGCGTACGCCATGCCTTTTTGTTAACCAAAATCGTCGCCGGCAAAACAGTCCAATATGATACGGCATGCTCTAAAAATGGAATCCTTCCCTTTTTGTCAAAAACTCTTAGCGGCGCTTCGATCGCCGACGGGCGAAACACCGGCCGCAGCATATCCGATACCGGCGAAAACAAGGAACCACATCATTGAATACACTTGTCATCTGCTCGGGCGGGATGGATTCTGTCACGCTTGCGCACAAGGTCGCGCGCGAACAACATCTCTCCGGGCTGATCTCCTTCGATTACGGCCAACGACACAGGAAGGAGCTCGACTTCGCCAGTGCTTGCGCTAGTTCGCTTGGTACCGAGCATATCCTGATCGATATATCAGATATTGGTCATCAGCTAACCGGCTCGGCGCTCACCGAAGACATCGATGTGCCCGACGGCCACTACACCGAGGACACAATGAAAGTCACAGTCGTACCGAACCGCAACGCGATTATGCTGGCGATCGCTTACGGCATCGCTGCCTCCCGCGGCGCAGAGGCGGTAGCGACCGCGGTTCACGGCGGCGACCATTTCATCTATCCTGACTGTCGGCCGAGTTTCACACAAAGTTACGAGGCGATGCAGCGTAAGGCGCTGGATGGCGTCGCCGACATCCAGCTCTATACGCCCTATGTCCATGCCTCCAAGGCGGAGATCGCCGCTGAGGGTTTGAGACTCGGCGTAGACTACCGGGCCAGCTGGTCTTGCTACAAAGGCGGTGAACGTCATTGTGGGCGTTGCGGCACCTGCGTGGAAAGGCGCGAGGCCTTTCACCTTGCTGGCAGCGTCGACCCGACCGACTACACCGACCAGACTTTCTGGGAGGAGGTCTGCCATGTTTAGGATCACCAAGGAGTTCCATTTCTCCGCCAGTCACCAAATCTTCGGCCTCGCGCCAGACCATCCTTGCGCGCGCCTTCACGGGCACAACTATGTGGTCGAGGTGGAGCTGGCGTCCCAAAAGCTCAATGCCGTTGGCTTCGTGCGCGACTACCTGGAGCTTTCCGAGTTCAAATGCTTTGTCGACGACACCCTCGATCATCAACACCTGAACGACGTCCTTGGCGACGAATGCGTCTCAGCCGAAGCCATGGCGCGCTACTTTTACGATTGGTGCCACCAGCGCTGGCCTGAAACTTCGGCTGTGAGGGTAAAGGAAACCCCAAAGACCTGCGCCGAATTCAGACCTCTCTTCTATCCTGAAGTGCGGGTGGCATGAGCGAGCTGATCCGGGTCAACGAGATTTTCGGACCGACAATCCAGGGGGAAGGCATCCTGATCGGGCAACCGACCGTCTTCGTGCGCACCGGCGGCTGCGACTATCGTTGTTCCTGGTGCGACACCCTTCACGCCGTCGACAGCTCCTATCGCGATGAGTGGCGTACGATGACGCCGGAAGCTGTTATGATGCAGGTTGAAATCCTCTCCGGTGGTAAACCCCTGACGGTCTCATTGTCAGGTGGCAACCCGGCCATCCAGCCGCTTGGGTCGCTGATCGATCTCGGCCGCCGCGAGGGCTACCGCTTTGCCCTTGAGACCCAGGGAAGTCTTGCAAGAGATTGGTTTTCCAGACTCGACGTCTTGAGCCTTAGCCCGAAACCGCCGTCCTCCGGCATGGTGACCGATTGGCAGAAGTTCGCCGAATGCGTCGACGCGGCGGGGCCCGAGACTCAGACCGTGCTGAAGGTTGCGGTCTTCGACGAGATAGACTACGCCTATGCTCGCAATGTCGCCGCACGCTACCCCAGACTTGGCTGCTATTTGCAACCGGGAAATCATACGCCGCCCGAGGCCGGGGTTAGCGACAGTGCCATCGACCTGGCAAGTATCTTGGAGCGCATGCGCTGGCTTGTCGACAAGGTAACCACCGACCGATGGTACGCCGCCACCGTACTGCCGCAGCTGCACACGATGCTCTGGGGCAACTTGAGGGGTGTTTGATAGACAAGCTGAAGTCTGTTTTCTCGCCACCCATTTATATCCCGTCCAAGCACAGCGTGAGACGACAAAAACAAGTGGCGCAGAGGTTCCTGTCGGCTAACGATCAGATCAACACGGCCTTCCGGCCGCGTCTAAACACCCTGTCGACCGCTTCATACCGGCACGCAAGGGCTGATGTATTCGGCTTATGGCACGACTACACCGGAGAAATGAACGCCTGAAAATCCATCCAAAGCAGGGCACCTTGCTGGTCGAACAAAATAACTTGCCCCCCCCAAACCAGCAATTTCTGTCAGCAAGCTTGAAGAGCTCGGCGCTGAAAAGCTCGCACAGATAATACTGACATAGGCGGAACGCAATGCAGGTTTCCGGCGACTGATAAAGGCCACACTGGCAGAGAAATCCAGCCCCGAGGCGATCACGAAGCTGCTTGACCTACGAATTTCCGGATTGGAGCGTGGCAAAAGCTTTATCGAATGGTACAAGGCGCTTGGAGGAACTAAAGCCAAGGCATATGCAACATCCGCTTGGAATAGCGGTCAATCTTTTGACGGCTGGGCACGCTAGCGATGCACTCGACTGGGTACGCGTGCCTTCGGCGACGCCTTGTCACCTAAGCGTGTTTCTTTGGAGGCGCGTCTTCTTGACGCCCTCAGCGAGAATTCTGCTGCACAAGCATTACGCTGGCGCTGTTTCGATGAAGTTCTATCCGCCGACATCCCGCGAGAATATCTCAAACAGTTGCCGGATTTTGAGGATGTAGAAGCGGAAGAACGCTTACATATTTGCGCTCGAAAAAGCAGAGCCAGAGATTGCACTGCAATTCTTTCTCGATTGGCCTCGTCTGGATCTGGTCGCCAAACTTATCGAAACGCACCCACACAGCTGGGATGGTGCCCATTGGCACATTCTTCCAAATTGGCGGAGCATTTGCAACAAGACTACCCACGGGCCGCGACGATCCTCTACCGGACGCATCTGGACAACATTCTCGGTCGCGCCCATTCAAAGAACAATTCGCACGGCGCAAAGTACCTTACGAAACTAACTATCCTGGCCACCGATGCGGAGCCCCCCCCTAACTCGAGGAGGTCGTCGATCACGCGACATACGGTAATCGTCCCCAAAAACCAACGGGTTGAAAATTGGACTTCTCCGGCCTTTGATGCGCTTGGAGAACGACATGAAGAAATCAAGAATTACGGAAAGCCAGATCCTGGCAGTTTTGAAGCAGGGTGAGAGCGGGGTCCCAGTCGCCGATCTTTGCCGGGAGCACGGGATCAGCAACGCGACGTATTACAACTGGCGTTCCAAATATGGCGGGATGGACGCTTCGTTGATGTCTGAGATGAAGGCGATGGCCGAGGAGAACCGCCGACTGAAGAAGATGTATGCCGAGATGGCAATGCAGAACGAACTGCTGAAGGATGCTCTGGGAAAAAAGCCTTGAGGCCGTCTCAACGTAGAGAGATGGCCATGAATGCAATCCGTCTGCGTGGCGTGAGCATTGCGCTTGCTTGCCGGACTTTCCAGATCAGCGAAAGCTGCTATCGCTATGAACGCAAACTGGGCGACGAGAATGCCGAGATCGCAGACTGGCTGGTGCGGCTGACGACAACACACCGTACCTGGGGCTTCGGCTTGTGTTTCCTTTACCTGCGCAATGTCAAAGGCTTTGCTTGGAACCACAAGCGCGTCCGGCGGATTTATCGTGCTCTGGAGTTAAACCTGCGCATCAACCCGAAGAAGCGTCTGGTTCGGGAAAAGCCGGAGCCGTTGGTTGTGCCAAACGAGGCAAATGTCACCTGGTCAATGGACTTCATGTCGGATCAGTTGGCCGATGGGCGTAGCTTCAGGACTCTGAACGTGCTGGACGACTTCAACCGGGAGGGGTTGGGCATTGAGGTGGACATCTCCATTCAGGCCCTACGGGTAATCCGTACGCTGGAGCGGATCATCGAATGGCGCGGCAAGCCCCTTAACATCAGGGTGGACAATGGCCCGGAAAACGTCAGTGCGGCGTTGCAAATGTGGGCTTCACGGCGCGGGATCGGGCTGCAATACATCCAGCCCGGCAAACCGCAACAGAACGCCTATATCGAGCGCTACAACCGAACCGTCCGCCATGAATGGCTCGGACAATACATATTCAACACGATCAAGGAGGCACAGGATCACGCCACACGCTGGCTATGGACATACAACAATGAGCGGCCAAATATGGCCATCGGCGGCGTTACGCCGAAAATGAAACTGACAGCTGCAGCCTGAAGTCCAGTTATCGACCCCGCGAAAAATGGGATGATTACCATACCTCTCGAGCCTAAAGAAAAACCACCCCTGCAAATCCGGGTTTTGGATGCACATCAAAGAAAATTTATGAGCGGACCGCGACATGCCACCTGATAATTTGTGCAACACGGTGCCTGGACACTGCTTTTGACAATAGCTCTTACCTGTATCTTACGGCACAAAGCCCGCCCACGATTTTATCTAAATTAATTAAGAAACATGCCTCACCAATAGAGTATTTACAATGCCCCCTAAAATTGACGACGATTACACTTCAGTCTCTAAACTTATAAAATATTTCGAATTAAAGATATCAAATCAAGTCAATAATGGTAGTGTCAGATTCTTGGGCACGTCCAGACACGTCTCATCGGTTGGCAATCCGGTTCAACCGGGTCAGGAGACAGATCCGGGCATTGCCCTAAAACCCGCTCTCAAAAAGAAAAGAGGGGGAAAAGGACCGGGGCGGAAAGTTAGGTTCGCGGACACTTCGATCGTGCATGAACTGAACTGCACTGCAGCCGATGTATTCGCTAGGAAAAAAATTTCTTTCAATAAAACGGAGAATATAAAGCAGAAAAAATTGGAGCGAAAAGAAGAAAAAAAACTGGTTGAAAGCGACGAGCTGAAATTGTCGGAACGTAAGAAACTGACAATTCTAAATACGCGTTTGAATGAACTGGGATTCTGGTCTTCGACCCAGAAGAGCAAAACTTCATCTGCGCGAGAGGCCTCATCAAAATACATGGTGCTCAGCTTCAAGCGGAGACTAGCCCTGGAGCTGGACTCGAACAATGTTCGAAAAATGGAGAAAGCGAGTAGTCTGGAATCGGTCGGGACAATTGAGTGGTGGAACGCTCGCATAGAGAATTGGGCTGCGAGCCGCGGCGAGGAACTTCAGCTCTTAAATGAAAGGCTGGATCAATTGCGCGGACAAATCGAAGAATTGAGTGCTCGGCGAGAGCGTCGGCAAGTTACCAATGGCGCATTTGCCGACCAAGCCCAAAAGCTCAAAGCAAAGAGGCTAAAAGTTGAGCGAGAGTCAAGGGAGGTTCTTAAGAAAATCCACCGCGATGATTCGTCTATCAAATCGTTGAGGAGAGAGATCGCCCAGGATAGAGCCTTCTTCGGATCGAAGGAATACAAGAGCTTCCTCACCGAGCATACCACGATGGAACTCAGTTGCGGCTTTCAGGTGATGGAAAAGGTCCTCGCAGAGGCCGAACATAAAACGGACGGTTCTCTTCAGTTTGTTACTTCGTTGAAAGGCCAATTAAAAGCTCTAAAAGACAATTTGAACCCGCTTGAAACAGAAGCACAAAAGATTCGATCCAAATGTCGCAAACCGGATGAACCTAAGTATCCTGAAGCTGAAAGCCTCGAGGATTATTTTAAAGTTCAAGATAAAGTAAACAAGCTTACGAAGGCCTACGAAATAGCACTTGATCTCTATGAAAAGGAAAAAGAAGCCTTCCTTCGACGGACGCAGCTGGACGATTTGTCGCCTAATGTGGCTAGGAGCCTCTCGGCCTCTGCTGGGCAGGCCCTAATCAGGAACGCCGAGTTGCAATCGGCTGGTGCAAACTCTACCCGCCAGCGCCGCTCCAAATCTCTCTTCAGGAAGGCACGCCGTTCCACGGGCTTGATAGATAGGTCAGTTCAAGAAACAGGCCCTCTCCGGCACTACATCGGCGGTAGCGAAAATGTGCACGCGACACGCAAACGGCCTTTCTGGAAACGAATGCTAACGGCTTTTTCGGCGCAAAAGAACTAGCCCTACTTTGGCAGGTTTTTGTGAGTTTTGATTTTGGAGGATTCCCCGACGGAGTTTTCGGTGCTTCATATAAGACCGGCTTTAGGAGGTGTCGGTCATGGATGGGAATTGGCAAAGTGATCTCGAAGGTTGGTTAGCGCCGTTTTTGGTAGCGCTTCGTCACAAGACGCGTGCCCGGATGTGTCCGGCCTATATTGAAGGTTTGATCGGTCCAGGAGACCGCAAGAGCATTCAGCCGATGGCGGAGAGGACGGGCGCAGCCAGTTACGATCAGTTTCACCATTTCATTGCGAGCAGTCCCTGGGATCCTGCTCCAGTCGAAGCTGCATTGCTCAGCGAAGCTGACCGACAGGTTGGCGGGAACGATGCATGGCTGATTATCGACGACACCGCACTGCCCAAAAAGGGGAACCACTCGGTCGGCGTGGCCCCGCAATATGCTTCGGCATTGGGGAAACGGGCGAACTGCCAGACGCTGGTATCCGTGACGCTGGCTTCGAATGAAGTGCCTGTCATGGTCGGCTTGCGGCTCTTTCTGCCGGAGAGCTGGATCTGCGATACCGCCCGGCTTGATCACGCCAGAGTTCCTGATGATGTTCGTGACTACAAGACCAAGCCCGAGATCGCCTTGGCGGAAATCGACCGGGTTCGTGCAGCAGGTGTGCGTTTTGGTTGCGTCCTTGCCGATGCCGGATATGGCTTGAGTGCTCCTTTCCGGCAGGCTTTGAGCGCACGCGGGTTGACCTGGGCCGTTGGCATCCCGTTCAAGCAAAAGGTTTATCCCGCAGACGTGAAGATGATCTTCCCTGTCGCCAAACGCGGCCGCCCGCGCCAGCGGCACATTCCCGATACAAAGTCGATCACAGCGCAGGCCATGTTGGAAACCGCAAAGTGGCAGAAGGTCAGTTGGCGGCGCGGGACCAAGGGAGCCCTTTCGGCACGCTTTGCAGCTGTGCGGGTCCGGATCGCAGACGGTCCACCTCAGCGCATTCGCGACATGGGTGCCCAGCACCTGCCGGGAGAGGAGGTCTGGGTCGTCGGCGAGCACCGCTCGACTGGCGAGCGCAAATACTATCTGTCCAACTTTCCCGCAGAAGCGACACTCAAACAACTTGCCGGCGCCATCAAGGCGCGTTGGATCTGCGAACAGGCACATCAACAGCTCAAAGAGGAACTCGGTCTGGATCACTTTGAAGGACGATCGTGGACTGGGCTTCACCGGCACGCATTAATGACGATGATCGCCTTTGCCTTCCTGCAATCCCGACGCCTTAAGCAAGCGACAGGGGAAAAAAAGAATCTCCGGACCTCCGCCGCAACCAACACTGCCTGCCGTCCGGACGGAAATCCTGAAAATCATCCAAAAACCTCCGCCCGAAAGATGCCCTCATTGCCGGAAATCTATCTTTGAGAAAAATCTGCCAAAGTAGTGCTAGTAGGTCTATTCGGGGTGGCGGTTGGAGCTGTGGTCTCTTCAAGGCGCTTCGCGCAGATACATTTTGCAACAAAAGAATATGCCAGAGATATGGCAGCAATACGCGGTCTTCTTAGAGTACTGAAAAGAGGCAGCGTGTAACGCTTGATTGCGTTTGTTATGATTCGGGTCCTGTCTGCCTTTGTATGATTTGCCTAGGCTTGTCGCGATAAACTTCGCGCGAGAAGTTGGGCTACATTCTGAGGGTCGCAGATATGAGTAGTCGTCACACGGCAAAGAGTCCCGCAAGGCATTTGGGAATGCAGAAGCTCCTGCGGCCCAAACGGTTCTCCACCGAGCTTCTCCAAAGTGATCGGCAATTCGAATTCTGGCGGAAAGTAATGTCGCCTCTGTTTGATGTTACACCGGCGTTGCCGGCTGACGGCGGGTTCAGAGCGAGCTGGCGCGGATTCGACCTCGGTGTGGTTCAGGTGGCTGAGTTCAAGTCCGAGCCGATGCGCTTCGTTAGAAACCGTCTGAATGCGGATTTAGCTGCAAAAAACTGGTGTCTGACGATTGTCAAACAAGGAGCGATTGAAAGCCGCGTTGGCGAAACCCGGGTCGAGGTCGTTCCTGGAACAATTTTGATCAATTCTCTCGCTGGCTCATTCAGCGGCGCGACTAGCCGGATAGAATGTATCAACCTGTTGCTGAACAGGGATTTCTTCTTCGATATGGAAGAGGACATCGATGCCCTTCTCAATGTTCGCCTCGAGGGTCCAGCTGCCCGTATCCTCAGCGACTTCGTCTTGAGTTCGGAAAAACTATTTACCGCCTTGACTATATCAGAAACATCCCTGTGGATTGAGACCTTCTCCCACTTGCTTGGGGCGGTTTTGAGGCAGCCGCGCAAGCGCCCGGCCTTCGCGCAGATTCCCCGCGATCGAGTCTCAATCGTCCTGAACTATATCCGAGAAAACCTCCATTCGCCGGCGCTCGGTGCGCAATCGATCTGCAATGCGTTGCGAATGTCGAGGCGCCAGCTCTACTATCTGCTCGCTCCCTATGGCGGTGTGGCGAGGCTGATAACCCGCAAAAGGCTCGTGGCCGCATGCAGGGCGCTGGCCCGCAGTGAAGATTGCAGATTGATCAGCACCGTGGCCTATTCTCTTGGTTTTTCCGACCACGCCGTATTCTGCAAGCAGTTCCGTGAAGAATTCGGCTTCAGTCCGTCGGACGCACGCGAATCCAGTATCTGCGGATACCTTCCCCGGATGGCGAAGCCCAGCAGTCTTGCACAATGGTGGTCAAACAGCGTGGCAAGCCCCTAGCCGTTTGTGAAGAACCGTGCACAGAGCGGAGCCCACATGAGATTAGAGGCTGCTGCCTTCATTTCTCGAAACATTAACACCCGTCCGGGAAGGATCTCCGGGCCTGTGGCGGTGTATCGCCGGGATACTGAAAGGTGAGAAAGAAAGGTGAGAAAATGGGTACCTCGCAAGAGCACGACCGGTCGCCGAACATGGATTTGGACGAAAGAGACAATAGTGTCGTTCTGGTTGGCATGGTTGTGGCGGCAATATCGGGTGCGATCATAGGATTTTGCTTTGGCGGCTATTTTGCACTTGCACTCTTCATGCCAGTTGTTTTCGCCTTAGGATGTCTGATGGGCTGGAAAGCGAATACTGTCTCCAGGCCTGAAGCAGTTCGACGCGCCTGAAAAATACACTGGATACCGCGACAAGGCAGCAGTTTGCTGCGTCTCGAGCTGAAAAAAGCCTCTGCAACCTGCCGCTCGCCGATGTCTCTCTTGTCATGGTCGAATAGTTTTTGGGTATTGAACTATGTATTGTTGTCATTCTCTAAATGTATCAGTCGTCACTGATCAAATCCAATACTTTGACCAGATTAACGTAGGTCGCAAAAATGCATCAGAAGCAAACACGCTTTTCCAATAATTAATAATGAACAGAAACGCTTTGATCAACGAAGTCGTGTTAGGAAAAATTGACGTTAAAGAATTATCTTCTTCCAGATACAGTATTAATATGAATAGTCAAAATATTGAAGAGATCACTGAATTTGACCTCTTAATCGGAGCCAAGACGATTGCATCGAATTATGTTCAACGCTCGGAAGCTCTTTAGGAGGATCGCCGACGAACTGGCTCGCGAGTTCAACAGCGATCTGGTCTCGCGCGAAGATGAAACAGGTGTCGCGGCAATACAGGCTAGCCCGACTTTGGCAGGTTTTTGTGAGTTTTGATTTTGGAGGATTCCCCGACGGAGTTTTCGGTGCTTCATATAAGACCGGCTTTAGGAGGTGTCGGTCATGGATGGGAATTGGCAAAGTGATCTCGAAGGTTGGTTAGCGCCGTTTTTGGTAGCGCTTCGTCACAAGACGCGTGCCCGGATGTGCCCGGCCTATATTGAAGGTTTGATCGGTCCAGGAGACCGCAAGAGCATTCAGCCGATGGCGGAGAGGACGGGCGCAGCCAGTTACGATCAGTTTCACCATTTCATTGCGAGCAGTCCCTGGGATCCTGCTCCAGTCGAAGCCGCATTGCTCAGCGAAGCTGACCGACAGGTTGGCGGGAACGATGCATGGCTGATTATCGACGACACCGCACTGCCCAAAAAGGGGAACCACTCGGTCGGCGTGGCCCCGCAATATGCTTCGGCATTGGGGAAACGGGCGAACTGCCAGACGCTGGTATCCGTGACGCTGGCTTCGAATGAAGTGCCTGTCATGGTCGGCTTGCGGCTCTTTCTGCCGGAGAGCTGGATCTGCGATACCGCCCGGCTTGATCACGCCAGAGTTCCTGATGATGTTCGTGACTACAAGACCAAGCCCGAGATCGCCTTGGCGGAAATCGACCGGGTTCGTGCAGCAGGTGTGCGTTTTGGTTGCGTCCTTGCCGATGCCGGATATGGCTTGAGTGCTCCTTTCCGGCAGGCTTTGAGCGCACGCGGGTTGACCTGGGCCGTTGGCATCCCGTTCAAGCAAAAGGTTTATCCCGCAGACGTGAAGATGATCTTCCCTGTCGCCAAACGCGGCCGCCCGCGCCAGCGGCACATTCCCGATACAAAGTCGATCACAGCGCAGGCCATGTTGGAAACCGCAAAGTGGCAGAAGGTCAGTTGGCGGCGCGGGACCAAGGGAGCCCTTTCGGCACGCTTTGCAGCTGTGCGGGTCCGGATCGCAGACGGTCCACCTCAGCGCATTCGCGACATGGGTGCCCAGCACCTGCCGGGAGAGGAGGTCTGGGTCGTCGGCGAGCACCGCTCGACCGGCGAGCGCAAATACTATCTGTCCAACTTTCCCGCAGAAGCGACACTCAAACAACTTGCCGGCGCCATCAAGGCGCGTTGGATCTGCGAACAGGCACATCAACAGCTCAAAGAGGAACTCGGTCTGGATCACTTTGAAGGACGATCGTGGACTGGGCTTCACCGGCACGCATTAATGACGATGATCGCCTTTGCCTTCCTGCAATCCCGACGCCTTAAGCAAGCGACAGGGGAAAAAAAGAATCTCCGGACCTCCGCCGCAACCAACACTGCCTGCCGTCCGGACGGAAATCCTGAAAATCATTCAAAAACCTCCGCCCGAAAGATGCCCTCATTGCCGGAAATCTATCTTTGAGAAAAACCTGCCAAAGTAGTGCGAGATTGTGTGTTCCGATCCCGTGTCTTCATTCTTGACAGAGATTTGAGGAACTTCCGTCTGAATATCCTTTGTACTCGAACCAAACTTCTTGGTAAGCATTCCGAATGTACTCTGAAGAAAGTTACGATTCGTCTTGCGGCCCGCTGTCTCCGCATCAGCCGATTGGTCTTGCGCTTCGGTATGCTCCACCGATGCGGCACGCGACTGCTCCCTTCCAATTTCTGCCGTTAGTACCTCGGCGCGAAAGCGCACTTCCTTAGCGGAATTTTCGGTGCGAACGGCTTTCTTGTTGACGGAAGAACCTTTTAGCGCCAAGCGAACTGCCTTGGTCTTTTTCACAAAGAGACTGCTGGTGCTCGCCTTCAGTTTCAAACTGTCTGTGAGCACGGCTTCCGACTTTTCATCATAGCGCGGTTTGTTGTTCTCAAGCGTCGTTTGGCTGTTTTGAAGAGCTTTGGCAGCCTTGGTCACACGACCTCTTCTTTTGCGCCCAAGCAAACTGTAGCCGGTCGGTTGCTCGGTTGGCCTCCGTGCGTTGCGATCTTCGAAATGCCTTTTGGCCCGAGGCCATGGCCTCATTCACCGCTTGGGCGTCAACGAATACGAGAGGATGTTTCTGCTTCTTAATGCGGCGTGAGACGCAGGTTTCTGTTTTTCTTTTTTCAGGCTGAGCTGGCAGATCAGACGGGTCTTGCCGACGCACCTGTCTTTCACGGAACTCTCCCTCGTCCAAAGGATCTTGAACGGCGGCAAAGGGATCGTCAAGGTTCTCAATACTGACCTTACGTGTATCCGGCACGGAATCGACATCTGGAATTTCGGCATTTCTTCCATATGAAAGCAAGACTTGGGGCGGGCGTAACCAGCAACGGACTTGCTCCCTAAACTTAAGTCTGTCCAGCTTCGTCTCATTGATCCGACGACAAGTATTACGAACTTGCGCAGTGTCTGTACAATTGAGTGTTTTTTCTGCAATGTAACTTTTGATACGCGTCTTGCTGTTTTGCGTCTGTTGCAGCCCGACAGTCCGCATCCAACAACCCAGAGTTCCACGGTGGGTGTCCCCTCTGCGACTACGCAACCGTCAAGCGCTTGAAATACCTTTGCCCAGCGATAAAGTCGATCAGAAGTGTTTGGAGTTTTGTACAAAATTACGGCAAAGGCGATTTGCGTTTCGAGCGCGCGCGATTCTTTAGAAGGAATGCCGAGTGATCGCCGCGTCTCTCGGGCGATTGCAAAAAGCGAGAGATGTCACACGGCCTGAGCCTGACAGGGGTCGGGTCAGACTGGGAGACTTCAGTCACGAAGCAGTGAAAAGAACGGGAGGTTTCGTTGAAAAATACCAGATTCTTCATACATCTTCGAATTGCGTAACTAACTTTCGATCGGTTTGGCACAACAAACCCACATTTCGGGACAAATGACTTGAGAAAAACCTTAAGGTTTCTATCGCTAGCGTCGCTAACGATCGCCGTAGCGATTTCATCCGGGTCGGCGCAAACCGTTACCGGTTGCGTTGCGACCCAGGCCGTGGACCCGACCAGAACCGTGTATCAATGCGCAAACGGCCTCGTGCTGGAAGCCGAAACAGCCACAGCACCTGAGGTAACTGCCGGTGCAGGACGTCCGGAAGTCGTCCTGGTCGATAGAGATGCCGTCCTAATTCAGCTGCAACCGGGGGCGGGACCATTCGAGATCCGCACACCGCATGCGATAGCTGCCGTCAGAGGCACCGAGTACATCGTGGATGTCACTTCGGAGCAGACGTCCGTATTTGTAGTACGAGGAGAGGTTGCCGTTTCCCGAGCCAATGGATCGGAGTCCGTGCTTTTAACCGCGCAAGAAGGCGTCGACGTTGCACCCGGTTTTCCTTTTGCGCCGGAACGCTGGTCAACACTTAGAGCTGAAGCGCTTCTCGCGCGTTTCGGGCAATGAATACGAGGTTACAGGCTGGTCTTTTCACCGTCGTCTATGCGTGCGGTATCATCTGGGCGATATGGCTGGCCCAGATTCATATCAGCGGCCGCTCCAGCCTGATTGACAGACTGGAAACTTATCTTCTGGACCTGAGTATTCTTGTGAACGGGCCTCAAAGCCCGCATGCAGACGTGATTATTGTCGCGATCGATGACGAGACGGTTGACGATCTTGGTCGTTTCCCTGTGGAGCGCAGCGACATTGCCGCGATCGTGGAAAAAATCGCAGCCGCCGACGCCAGCGCACTCGCCGTCGATATCTTGCTCGCAGGCGCCACACAAGAGGCGGAGGACAAGCGACTTGCGGAATCCTTGAAAAAACTTCCTTCCCTGATCGCATCAGCGGGACAGTTCAATGATCAAGACGCCGGTACTTCGCCGTTTCCCACTCCGGAAAGGGAACTGACACCTTTGCCTCTGTTTGTTGACGCTGCACACACAGGTCTCGTGAATGTTTCGAAAGATGGCGGCGGTACGCCAAGGTATCTACCTATGGCGTTTCAGACGTCAGCCGGTCTTGCACCGTCCTTCGCATTGCGTGCGGCCGGGCTATTCCTCGACCGCCAGCCCTCGTTTACCCGTGAAGCCGTTCGTGTCGGCGGCAATCTGGTCCCACTCGACCTCAATTGGCACTTGCCGCTACGTTACTACGGCCCCGGGAAAAGCATCAAGACGCTCAGTGCCGCACGGCTGCTCAACGAAACCCCTCCGGGCATTGACCTCGACCGACAACTTGTGGTTTTGGCAATAACGGCGACCGCCGTCGGCGACCGCTTCAATACGCCCTTCGATCCTATCCTTCCAGGGGCCGAAGTTTTGGCGACTGGGATCTCCAACCTGCTCCAGGGTACAGGACTTGTGCGCGACAGTTCCATAAGACGGACAGACGGCGCTGTTGCGCTCGTCTTCACAGTTTTTGGTATGCTTGCCATAGGTCTTCTCCCCCTGGCCACGGCGACAGTGCTCTATATCACAGCGCTTACCTGCTGGCTTTTCTTCACGGTCTTCGCCTATGCAAACGGTTATTGGTTTAACGGCGTTTTGCCGATCGCCGCGAGCGTAGCACCCGTCATCGCGGTGGCGGTGATAAGACAGGGTTTCGACTGGGCCCGTTATCGGCGCATGGCGCGGGCGCGTGAAGCACTCAGCCGCTTCCACGCTCCTGACTTGGCTGCACGCATCTCCGACGATCCCGACTTTCTCAGTGAACCTCGTCAGCAAAACGCGGCCATTTTGTTCATCGATCTCACCGGGTACACCAGCTTGTCGGAAAAATACGGTCCCGCGCGTGCTCGGGAGGTGCTCAAGAATTTCCACACCGTTGTCGTCGAAGAGACGACGAAGAACCAAGGTGTGGTTCTTGATCTGATGGGGGACGGTGCCATGATCGGGTTCGGCATACTTGAGGAAAGCCGGGCGGACGCGGCGAGGGCCTGCCGGTGCGCCTTTGCACTTGTCAAGGAAGTTGAGGCCTGGTTGTCCACCACAGGGCCCGGCTCCGACATCAGGTCCGTTCGGGTCGGAGGTCACTTCGGTCCGGTTGTAATTTCCCGGCTGGGGCATGAGAACCATCAACAGGTCGCGGCAACAGGAGACAGTGTTAATGCCGCAAGCCGTTTGCAGGACGCCGCCCGTCAGTTCGAGGTTTGTGTGGTTCTATCCAGGGACCTGATCGCTGCGGCGAAGGCAGACGAATTCAGTCCGAACATTCCCTCAACGCGGACAATTTCGCTCAGAGGCAGGCAACAGCCGATCGAGATCGGCCTATGGACAGCCTCGGAAGCTGGGACGGTTTTAAGCACGTCCAGGAGTGACCTGGAAGCGGACCTGTTGTCGCCTCAATAAAGCTGAATCAGATGCTTAACCGGTTCAGAGCCCAGCCTTACGCAGACCCTCGCCACGTCTCTACTGCTCCGTCCGAAATCGGACACACACCGAGCCCCAAACGTTATCGTCCACAGACGCCAGAAAACAGGTCCACTAATGTCCTTGAGATCGATATTAATCGTTGTAACTTCTTTATTAATGTTCTGGACGATTTTTGTCGCCTACCATTATATTCAACAGGGTATAAAAGCGACCCAGGTAAATCCATCGCCACATAGGGTCGCCACTATACTCGAACTGGTAAATACAACGAAACCGCAGAATAGGGACTACCTGCTTACTGCAATTCGATCTCCATTCTTGGAACTCGACATACTGCCAAGACACGCACTCCTGTTCGACGGGCAAGGGCCTGTTTATACACGCCCGAACGTGCAGGCGTATTCCGTAGTTTTTGGCGACGCTTTGCTTCATGTTGAAGAAAATCTATCCTGGAACAGCCCGTTCAGAGATGCATTCGAATCGCTCTTCGGTCGAAAGGGATTTACTTATCCAGCAAGCGCATTGACGTTCTGGCTTGCCATAGACGAGCATTACATGCTCGTCGTGCGCTCGCTCGTGCCGATCGTCGTTTCTCCTCTTGGCCTCCCAACCGGGACTGCGGCGGGCATTATCGGCGCGGGATTAGCTTTTCTCACTATTCTGATTTTTCACCGGGAAGTCTTGCCGCTGAGAAAGTTCGCGTCACTGGTCGAAAGGATCGACCCAGCAGGTGAAACCATTGATTTTCCCAGGTTTCGCTCTGCGACCCCCGAGATAAGATCTCTGCGCAACGCCTTCCTCCATCTTCAGTCCAGGCTCCAGACGTTGACGCGCACGCGCATGGCACTGATTGGCGGTATACAACACGACGTTCGCAGTTTTGCGACGCGGTTGAGGCTGAGGGTAGAGACTGTCCCTGACGAAAGCGAACGCGAACGCGCGATAGCAGACATCAATGACATGATTGCCCTTCTGGACGATGCGTTGTTAGCAGCGCGCGCCGGGTTCGGATCGCTTGACCAACAGATTATCGACATCGCCGAATGGTTGACCATAGAGGTCGGGGACCTGCGCTCGATCGGCTTTGACGTGCACTATGATGAAGTTTCCGGACAGGGCTGCGGTCAAGTGCTCGCAGACAGAGTAGCCCTGCGGCGTATTCTGGTAAACTTGGTTGAAAACGCTATAAAATATGGGCGCGAGTGCAGCATCACCCTGCAACAGGACCGGGACATGGTTGACATCCACATTGACGATCGAGGCCCAGGGTTTGAGGATGACACAGCAAGGCTCCTGATTGAACCTTTTGTGCGGGCAGAGACCTCCCGCGCCCGCAAAACCGGTGGAGCCGGTCTAGGACTGGCCATAGCCAACAGTCTAGCGGACGCCCACGGTGGTTTCATAACGCTAAGCAATCAGCCGATGGGTGGCCGCGTTACTCTCAGGCTGCCGATTTTTAAAGCTGTCTGAGAGCCCGACTTAGAAGAGGTTGAGTGATATCACCCTAGGGCGTTCAATCGTCCAGCTGCGTGCGTTGGAAGAACGCTTCTTCGTTTTTTATTGTCCCCACACTGAAATTCGTTGGTGCACGTGATGTTTTCCCTCTCCTTTCGAGTTTAGAATAAATTGCAATGTTTTTGTTGCAGTTAGGATAAATAGGTTTATCGGGTCTCGGATATTTTGATCGAGTCTTCTTTGCTTTTGTTTCAAACGGCTTCAAAGATGATGGCTTCACACTTCAAGTGCAACACCGATTTCGTTAGCGAACGCCTCGATTGGCGTTCTGTATCCCAGGCATTTTCTGGGTGTTGAATTCCGGATGAATGTGAGTGTCTCGATGTCATCATTGGTCCAATTTTGAAGGTCTGTTTTTCTCGGAAGATCGCGACGGACGCGGCCATTTCCGTTTTCAATCGACCCGCGTTGCCAGGGTGAATGCGGTTCACAGAAGAAGGCACGCAGTCCTGTTTCCTGCTCCAGCCTGTGATGTCGGGCGAACTCGCTGCCGTTATCCAGAGTAATCGTCTTTCGGGCTTTTTCCGGCAGTCCTTTGAGTTGGAAACGGATCGTGTCAGCAGTGGTATCGGCATCTTTGCGCGGCAGTTTGCTCATCATCCAGTACCTGGTCTTGCGGTCTTGAAGGGTCAGGAGAATGTCGCTCTGCTTACGGAAATGCATGCAATCGCCTTCCCAATGACCAACCTCGGCACGAGTGTGCGCCTTTGTCGGACGCAGCCAGATCGGCTGTTTTGCCTCGTCCATTCGCGACGTTCTGCCTTTGCGGCGGCGGTAGCCTCGTTTGGCCTTCCGTTGAGCCAGATACCGGTGAAGCTTGTCCTTGCGGCCATGTGGGCTATAGACATACCGGTAAAGGGACACCGGGCTGAGCGTATGCTGTGATCCCTCAAGTCGCAGCCGGCCCGAGATCTGTTCCGGGGTCCATCCCCTGCCAAGGCGGGCCACGACGCAGGCTCGAAGCTAGCTGTGGCGCTCAAGAAGGTGGCCGCGCAACTTGCGCGCCCAGGCGATCCGGTCGGCCTGATCCGGTTTGTAGCCATCCGCACCGCAATTGCGTTTCAACTCCCGGTCAATCGTCGATTTTGACCGGCCGAGCTGAGCCGCAATGTCATCAAGACTGTGCCCAAGGCTTCTCATCGCACAAATCCAGCACCGTTCTTCCAAATCAAGATGTCTGTAATGTCTTCCCATGTCACCTGCTCAAATCGCAGGTGTTGCACTTCGAATCTGAATCTAGGCTCTTCAGGTTCGCTGGCAAGAAAACAAAAGGCAGCTTAGCCAGGTTGAACGCTCAGCATTTCTGCACCAATAAACCATAGGAGGCTGAGACACGCTCCGCGCGGAGCACTCTCATGTCACGGTTAAATGGGGTTTGATTTTGGTGAAGTTGGTGTTCCCGCACCACGCCAGGTCAATAGCTCTTGGCCGCTTGACCCGAACCCAAAAGCCGGCAAATGAAATCTTGGATGCCCAAAGGCCTTGAAGTTAAAGCCGAAAATTCGCGCGTTCGCAGGCATTTCGAATTGCCCCTTCATTTGCCGATTGAAATAGCCCACCTAATCATTTGGCAATACGGGCTTCAATGATGATGTCTTCCGCGGTTATTTCCGGCGTCGCGACACCTACCAGCAAAATGGAGCTGCCGTTCTCCAAGTTCAAAAGCAGACCATCGTCTGTATCTCTCTTCGAGTACCGAGCGTTCGAAGTAACCTCCCAACCGAAAGCGGTCAGATCGATCACATCTTCACCCGAGGTAAAATCGGTTATTGTCGTGTCATTTGCTGAACTGGTATCGATGAAGACAAATGCATCGTTGCCCGCGCAACCTGTAAGCACATCGGTGCCATGCCACAACGGATCACGTCATCGCCCTCACCACCGATGATTTCGTCGTTGCCACTGTTGCCATAGAGAACATCGTTACCGTCGCCGCCAAAAGTGTGTCGTTTGCGCTGTTGCCGCTCAGATAATCGGCGCCGTCCCCACCGAAGACTTCATCATTGGCCGAAACGCCTTACAGCGTATCGTTTCCGCTAACGCCCGAGATCCGATCATTGCCTGCGTCACAGAAAATGATGTCGTTGCCGATCCCGCCCGTAACACTGTTATTGCCCTTACCACCGCTCATCAAATCGTTCCCGTGATTGCCAAGCAGGAAGTCGACGCCGCGCTCACCGTAAATCATGTCATCACCCCTGCCCGCTGATGATATCGTTTCCTGTGCCCGCGTGCACGACGTCACGATCTTTCTCGCCCGTAAAGGATTCCGCAGCATCAGTACCTGTGAATACATTGGTGTCCACTTGCGGGTCTTCCGCCTTAGGTGTTCAGTCCCGGCATTTGATGGATCGGATTAAGTCTGAAGCGTCCAGGCTCTGAAGTCCATATCTTGCAAATGTATTCATAGGGCGTTAGCCCGCGCAGAGTTTTCAGTCTGCGCCCGAAATTGTAGGCGTTGATGAAGTCCTGGAGATGGGCTTCGAACTGGCTATGATGATCGTAGTGGAAGCGTTTGACCGTAGCTTCCTTGATGGTCCGGTTCATCCTTTCGACCTGGCCGTTTGTCCAGGGGTGTTTCACCTTCGTGAGACGATGCTCGATGCCGTTTTCCCTGCATCTCATGTCAAACATATGGGTCATGTACCGTGCTGTCGGTCCATCGGCATAGCGCGGTGGAAAGGTGAATTGGATACCATTGTCCGTGAGAACGGTATGGATCCTGTAGGGCACGGCCTCAATGAGAGCCACGAGGAAGGCTGAAGCCGATGTCCGGCCTGTCTTGCAGACGACCTGCACGAAGGCGAATTTGGACGTGCGGTCAATCGCAACGTAAAGGTAGAGTTTGCCTTCGGCTGTGCGGACTTCGGCGATGTCGATATGGAAATAGCCGATCGGGTAGCGCTTGAACTTTTTCTTTGCTGGTTTGTCGCCTCCGACTTCGGGCAAGCGGCTGATGCCATGACGTTGCAAGCAGCGATGTAACGAAGAACGGGTCAGATGCGGGAGCGTCGGCTGAAGGGCGTAAAGGCAATCGTCCAGTGGCAAGAGCGTGTGGCGACGAAAAGCCACAATGATCGCTTCGTCCTCGACGGACAGAACCGTCGAACGTGGCTCTTTCGGTCCGGTCCGCAGGTCGGCCGTAGAAGTTCGGCGCTTCCACTTGGCGACAGTCTTTTGATTGATGCCATATCGCTTCGAAAGCGCCCTCAGGCTCTCTTGACTATTTTGTATTGCTCGACGGATCGCCTCTGTCGTTGTGGCGCTCCCGTGTAAAACCTGTCCCATAGTGCATCCTTCCATTCGGGAGAAAAGACTGCACCATCAAATTCTGGGATCAAACACCTAGCACTACTTTGGCAGATTTTTCTCAAAGATAGATTTCCGGCAATGAGGGCATCTTTCGGGCGGAGGTTTTTGGATGATTTTCAGGATTTCCGTCCGGACGGCAGGCAGTGTTGGTTGCGGCGGAGGTCCGGAGATTCTTTTTTTCCCCTGTCGCTTGCTTAAGGCGTCGGGATTGCAGGAAGGCAAAGGCGATCATCGTCATTAATGCGTGCCGGTGAAGCCCAGTCCACGATCGTCCTTCAAAGTGATCCAGACCGAGTTCCTCTTTGAGCTGTTGATGTGCCTGTTCGCAGATCCAACGCGCCTTGATGGCGCCGGCAAGTTGTTTGAGTGTCGCTTCTGCGGGAAAGTTGGACAGATAGTATTTGCGCTCGCCGGTCGAGCGGTGCTCGCCGACGACCCAGACCTCCTCTCCCGGCAGGTGCTGGGCACCCATGTCGCGAATGCGCTGAGGTGGACCGTCTGCGATCCGGACCCGCACAGCT
This sequence comes from Labrenzia sp. THAF82, assembly GCF_009363435.1. Classification (GTDB taxonomy): domain Bacteria; phylum Pseudomonadota; class Alphaproteobacteria; order Rhizobiales; family Stappiaceae; genus Roseibium; species Roseibium porphyridii. The sequence goes on from NZ_CP045354.1 coordinate 5,575,144, forward strand.
GCAAAGCGTGCCGAAAGGGCTCCCTTGGTCCCGCGCCGCCAACTGACCTTCTGCCACTTTGCGGTTTCCAACATGGCCTGCGCTGTGATCGACTTTGTATCGGGAATGTGCCGCTGGCGCGGGCGGCCGCGTTTGGCGACAGGGAAGATCATCTTCACGTCTGCGGGATAAACCTTTTGCTTGAACGGGATGCCAACGGCCCAGGTCAACCCGCGTGCGCTCAAAGCCTGCCGGAAAGGAGCACTCAAGCCATATCCGGCATCGGCAAGGACGCAACCAAAACGCACACCTGCTGCACGAACCCGGTCGATTTCCGCCAAGGCGATCTCGGGCTTGGTCTTGTAGTCACGAACATCATCAGGAACTCTGGCGTGATCAAGCCGGGCGGTATCGCAGATCCAGCTCTCCGGCAGAAAGAGCCGCAAGCCGACCATGACAGGCACTTCATTCGAAGCCAGCGTCACGGATACCAGCGTCTGGCAGTTCGCCCGTTTCCCCAATGCCGAAGCATATTGCGGGGCCACGCCGACCGAGTGGTTCCCCTTTTTGGGCAGTGCGGTGTCGTCGATAATCAGCCATGCATCGTTCCCGCCAACCTGTCGGTCAGCTTCGCTGAGCAATGCGGCTTCGACTGGAGCAGGATCCCAGGGACTGCTCGCAATGAAATGGTGAAACTGATCGTAACTGGCTGCGCCCGTCCTCTCCGCCATCGGCTGAATGCTCTTGCGGTCTCCTGGACCGATCAAACCTTCAATATAGGCCGGGCACATCCGGGCACGCGTCTTGTGACGAAGCGCTACCAAAAACGGCGCTAACCAACCTTCGAGATCACTTTGCCAATTCCCATCCATGACCGACACCTCCTAAAGCCGGTCTTATATGAAGCACCGAAAACTCCGTCGGGGAATCCTCCAAAATCAAAACTCACAAAAACCTGCCAAAGTAGGACTAGGCCGTGTGGACGGATTTGATCAAGATGAAGGTCGCGGCGATTGCGACGATGGAGCGGAAGTTTCTGGCGGTTTTCTCGCAACGCAGGGCGACGCGTTTAAAGCGTTTGAGCTTCCCCATCATTTGTTCGATGCGTGCGCGGCCCCGGTAGAGCGCTTTGGCGAAGTGCCTCGGAATGCCGCGCCGGTTTGATTTGTATGGAATGACCGGGACAGCCCCGGCCTTTCGCGTAACTTCGCGATTGGCGTTGCTGCCATAGCCCTTGTCGGCAACGATGGCCCGATGTTTGATGTCGAGGCCGGTTTCCACGAGTTCCGTAAACTGCTAGCTGTCAGAGGCTTCGCCACCGGTCAGCTCAAAGCCAAGCGGCAGGCCGTTCCGATCCGTTTTCAGATGGATTTTGGTGCCGAACCCGCCGCGCGAACGCCCGAGCGCTTGACCTTCCTGCCCCCTTTGGCGCCTGCCGCAGAAACATGGGCGCGAATGACGGTGCTGTCGAACATGGCGATCAGATGCGCGCCTTCATCAAGCCCGGCCAGAATGGAAAAATAGTCCTCGAACATACCTGCCTTGCCAAGGCGGTCGAAGCGTTTCCAGACGCTGTTCCAGTTGCCGAACCGCTCGGGCAAAGCGCGCCAGGAGATGTTGTGAAGCGTAAAATAGTGCAGCGCCTCCAAAAACAGTCGGTCATTCTTTGCCTGCGCGCCAACCCGTGGCAAGCAAGCCGTTCAGCCACGACCCCAGAGAGAGACAGTCGATCGGCTCTCACTAGTAAACGTGGCTAATCAATCATGTGTGGTTGCAACATTTTCCATTGCAGATCATATCAAACCGAGAAACCTAGATTCCAGGACAAGAAATGCGAGGAAGCTTCCAAGTGCGACCGCCAAAAGTGAAAAGGACACGGTTTCCCGCCGGCGCCTCCATTTCGGGTAGCTTTCCCGATGCTCGCGCTTCAAGGACCGCACTTCCCGCAACAAACTTTCTTGGCGAGCTGACATGCGGCCGATGCACCAAAATAACGTTCTGAACTCGTCTTCGAAATGGGGCGTATCCTGCTCATCGACCTTCTGTGGCAGGGACCCTTGCGTTTCCGGCTGGATTTGGAATTTCTGACTGTTCACTGTACGCTCCGTTTGCCGAGTGCGAGATCCTGAAGGAGTCTTAGCCAGACGGACTGGCCAATCGTATAAGCCGCATCGACCTAGCAGACATACCCGCCATTCGGGTGAGATTTGGACCGTTTTGAGAGCTCGCAGGGTTGATGGTCAGCCCAGATATGTGATGAGGCGCCGAGTCCGTAACCCCGACGCCTCACGCGCATCTGCTTGATACGTGTGACCAAGATGAACGGCCCGCGTGATCTCGCAAACTTCTGCAAAAAGCTCTTTTCTGGAGCGGCTCTCTTCGGGACCAAACTAACTCTGTTCCGTTGATTGCGGGAGGAATTCTTACAGACATTCTAATGATCTTGCGGTGCCAAATAGTACATCGATGGCGGAGCTTGGACTGACATCTTTTTTGGGGGACTCATTGGTTCGCGCTGTGCTGCGTTGTGCCGACAGTCACACGTTATTTCGGCATGCGTCCCCTAAATAAGTCTTGCGATCGACAAACGGCGTGGTGAGGTGAGCACTATAGTGATTTCGGGTTAGGTGTTGCGCTTGCTGCGCTATCCGGTGGTTGAGAGTGTGCGAGGTTGTCTGTGTGGGTAAATTTCTTGGCGCATTGTGCAAACTAGCAGAAAAAGGTTCTCAGGCTCAAAAATTTTGCATTAATTTCAATTGTGAGAGGTATTCGCCCTTATTACTGAGCGCAAGCAAATACTCAACGCGAAAGTTGAAAGTAGTTAACAAGTCGTTAACAAAAAGTCGATGCTGCGGAGCTGTGGGCAGGTGTGCCGGCGAGCCTGTGTCAATGGTGCCCGTGGTGGCGGTAGATGGAGAACACTGACGCGGAGAACATGAGCGGACAGACCCACTATCGGGGAGAGGCTGATGAACGTGGTGCGAGCTTGTCAAAACGGGAGACCGATTTACGAAACCCTCGCGAGGATAGCGACGCAAGCCCATGCGGTAATTATAGCAACGGATAAATGGCATGTTTCACTGGCCAAAAGAATTGAAGTTTTCGCTTGGTGAGCTGGAAGCCGACTTGTTGGCGAATGCTCGGCGAAACGCTCTTCCGGACGGAGGCGTGATCTATCTGCAGGACGACCCCGCTGACGTATTTTATATCGTTTTGAGCGGCTATGTCCGTTTATCCTATATCCTCGAAGACGGCACCTCTATTCTCTACGCGGTTGTACCGCCGGGCAACAGCTTTGGTGAGTTGGGAGTCCTTGATCGTTCAGTCTACCAAGATACGGCTTCTGCTATCGGTCCCGTCAGCTACTTCACATTGCGCGCCGATCTGTTCCACAGCGGAGGTTCTGATGGTGCCAAGCTTATGGGTGCGCTTAACGACTTGGTTGTTGAAAGATACAAAACCTACATAGAAGCGACAAAGGTTTTGTATCTGGGAAATCTGACTTCGAGGCTCGCGCTTTCAATCATACGCCTGGCGCGAATGATGGGGCAGAGAATAGATATAGATGGAGCGCAGTATGAATATTTAGGGCCAATGGTAACGCAAAGTGATTTAGGTTCCATGGCGCGTGGTACTCGTGGAAATGTAAATAGAATACTTAAAAAATGGCAGAAAAGTGGACTTATAACGGTGGTTGACAGGAAAATTATTTTGCTGAAGCCGAGTCAGCTTGAGCAAGAATGCTTCGCATCAGGAGGTTAACGATGGAGAGAGGGCGAGTACTTGAAGAGGACACTATGCCGGGTTTCGGAATGACCGACCTCGACGAGCGTCTGTGTGCGAAAGGCGGTGGGGACCTCAGAAAACAGATCGCCAATGATCTGGCCAAAAAGGCGTCTCTCATCGAGCTGAAAATGAAGAACGGTCTCAATCGCGAGGAGTTCCAGCAGGCCAAGGTCATACACAAGGCGTTGGTTGCGGCTTGCGACGTCATAAGCAGATATTGACGTTTTTTGGCAATGCAACGCAGTAAAGAAGGAAGTTAAAATGCAAGATACGTCAGGAAGCTGGAATGTTCCGGCATCGTTTCCCGATACGCCAACGCTGCCGGGCGGCGCTGAAGACGGAAAGGAATTTGAGTTTCGAGACGGTTTCGATCTGATATTTCGTCAGACCGAGCTGCAGAACCAGATTGCGGCAATCGAGGAAGACATCAGAAACATTGAGCAAAATACCAACCTGTCCGACACGGAAAAGATGTTCTCCATGCAGATGGCCATGAACTCCTGGTCTGCGGTGACCAACCTGCGGACCAACATGCTTAAGTCGGTTTCCGATTCCCTAAAGACAATCGCTCGAAACGTCGTCTAGCGGCGACGTAGGTCAGAGCCATCTCCTGACCGTTGCAGTCTGCGCTCCCGGACAATGCCGGGGGCGTTGGCCTAAACCCTGAGGCGTAATTCCCATCCACCAAATTGTCGTGGGTCTACGCCTAAGTATCCGGATTATTGAAATGATTGGCTTGAAGGACATTAAATCAGCTCAGAGGGCCGGCGGTCCGCTGATTCTGAAAGCTATCACGGGCACGCAGGCCGGCGTTGAAGTACTACTGGAAGACGGGGAGTATGTCTTAGGATCCGGTCCGGACGACGATCTACAGTTCGTCGACGTTTGTCTGAAGACCGGGCACGCCCGCGTAAGAGTTGAAGGCGGTAAGGCCAGTATTGCGGGCGGCGCCGGCAAAGTGGTGGGCGAAAACGGTCTTGTTGCCGACGCTGGCGCCGACGATTGGCGTAAGCTCGGTTCCCTGGAAGTGATTACCATTGGTTCGACCGACTTTGCTGTCGGCGCGGAAGACGACAACTGGGCTGTGTTGTTCACCTCGCAATCTCAGGAAAAGCAGACCGGGCGACCGCCGTTCGGCGGATGGTCGACACGCAACCTGAACCGATCCTGGATCAGGCACGGAGCGATATTTCTTGTATTATGTGGGGTGCTCGGTACGGCGGTGAGTGCTAGCTCCAGCTTTTTCGGAAGCGACACTGGTATTGCAAGTGCGGATCGGGAGGAACTCATGGTTTCCCTGAAGGCTCGCATAAAGAAATTACCGTTCTCCAGCTCGGTCACTGTCGTTCCCGAAGTGGACGGCACCATCTATGTCAGCGGTCATGTAGAGGAATTCGTCCAGCGTAGTGCGATCCTGAACATCGTTGAGGACATCAATCTGCCGATAAAGCCGAGGGTTTGGGTACTTTCTTCTATTCGCCGTCAAATTGCGGCTGCGATCAACAACTTCGATGTCGATGTTACATTCGAGGTCTCTGACGAAGGAGTTGTTTCGATAGATGGCACGATTCTTTCAGAAAGTGACGCGGATCGGTTCCGTCACTATGTTACCAGCGAGATTCTCGGAGTATCAGCGGTAGAATTTCGTGTCAGTACCGCAAACTCCTATCTGGGAGAAGTAAAGGAGCTAGCCAAACGAGCGAGACTCAACGAAGCAGTCTTGCTTCAGCTGTCCCAGCAGCGAATCGAAGCGAGTGGCGTAGTCACCACCGACAAGCTCGATGCCTGGATCGGCTTCATCCAGACCTATGCGCGGCGCTATGCGGAAAAAATTCCGTTGATATCCTTTGTGCAGATCGTCGATGAAAACGGCAAGGTGATTTCCTCCCAGTCGACGCTTCTCGATCCCGATGGTTGGAGTGGTTCAGCCGGTGCTTCCAGCCTTAGTCTGGAGCAACTTAAGAACGGTAAACTCGGCGCAGGTGAATTGTTGTTCGACGAGGACGCTGCTGCCCTGCTGCAGGTTGATGATTCCGAGGTGACCGACAAAGGCGACCAACAGTTGCCTGTTGTCAGCGCGAGCCTGACCGGTGTGAAGACTAGGCCATTCGGTACGGCGTCCAGTGAAAGCACAACTCGGCTGTTCCGCTCCGGTGGCGGGTACAGCAGCACCGTCCAACTGCCTCTCGTCTCCAATCCGACCGATCCGGCTTTGCGCTGTTGGGAGAACTCGAGGCTGACGGTATCCGACCTTGTGGAAGTCGTCGGTCTTGTCGACCAGTTAAGTGCGAGCAAGACTAAGACCCTGGTCGATCTGGATCAGACCGTTCAGCTGCTCGTCCTGGAAGCGGTGCTCAACCCTACTCGTGCAAGAAGTTGCTCGGGGCGTCTGGAAAACATCGGCGAGCGTAACTCCGTTCTAAACTCTGACTCCTTAGTCGAGATGACTCGGAATCCCTTTTTCATTCGCTACCTCGTTCGAGACTTCGTTCCGCCCGGAATTGCTGTTTCAGGCGCGATGGTCCGCGGTTCCGAGCGTTTCATCCAGACGCCGGACGGGAAAAAAATTCATGAAGGTACATCGCCTAATGAATACAGCAAGCTACTGAGTATCGGGAAATTGGGGGCAATTTTCAAGTATGACAATTACATCACGCCCCTCATTTACCCGAAAGACATGGACTGGAAAGTAATGAGTTTTAATCCGGTTCAATATAATTCAAGTACTTCCAAGTCCAATTAGTTAGCAGTTTTCTTGGGAGCATCCTGCTCAAACTGGAATATAGAATGCAAGCAGCGCAAGTGACGCGAACTTCTTCTTTCAAAAGAATGGCGGCTATCGTTCTGGTGGCGGTATTCGCTGCGGCGTGCGCAAAAACCGCCAAACATGAAGGAGACGATATCGGCAAAAACCAGAGAAACTTCTTAGATCTCTCTGGGAACTCTGTTCTGGCCAATGATCTGCAGCACGTCGAAACGGGCGAATTGGATGTCTCGCGTGTCAACGGCACGGATCCCACCAGACAGGGCATCGGCTTTGTTGGGGTTTTGCAGAACGAGCCGACGACGTTTTCTGTCGGCGCCAACGAGATAAACCGGAATATCACCGAACTGGGGCAGGTTGGGGCAGGCATGTCCAACCCGAACGAAGCCGTGACGATCACATTCGACAACGAACCTTTGGGCTATGTGGTGAGACAGCTGCTCGGAGGAATGCTGTCGGCGAATTTCGTTGCGTCGGAAGAACTTTCCGGATTTGTAACGTTCAAGACTGAAACACCGGTTCCGCGATCCTCTATACCGTCCATCCTGCGCGATATTCTCGCGCACTATGGCTATGTGATGAAAATTATCAACGGCGTGTACCATATCGGCCCGGCTGCCACGATAATTGCAATGGAGCTGAATGCTGCTGCTGGTGAGATCGGCGACATCAAGACACGGGTACTGCAGCTGGATAACGGCAATGTTGAGGATATAGCTCAGGCGGTCGCGCAGATTTTGCCGCCGGGTGCTTCGATCACTCCTGTGGCTTCCAGCAATTCGCTTGTGCTGCGGGTGAACCCGTCAGATGAAAAGGCTGTCGTCGATCTGGTTCGTGCCATCGTCGGCAATTCGGGTGAGAACGAATTTATCGCCGTTATACCGCTGCGCGAAAGCCCGCCCGAAGTGGTTGCGGATGCTGTGGTCGGGTATTTTGAGAATTCCGGAAAATTTGGAACGCAAATCCCGCTGGTAATTCCACTGGATGAACAGCAGTCTATTCTTGTTGTGGCAAAGAGCCAACAGGTCATGAACAACATGCGGACTCTCGTTCGGGGACTGGACAAGGAAAACCAGAATGCGACCTCATTGCGCATTATTCCTCTCAAAAACCTACCGGCGGAAGAAATTGCAGCTCAATTGAATGCGATTTTCGCGACCACAGGCGGGGCACTTCCGGCATATGAACCTGACCCGCGTGCAGGGGATCTTCTGACGGCATCAATTCCGGTTGACGAACCGAATCCGGAAGGTGCAGACGCTTCGTCGATTTCCGCACCAGCGATTATTCGCGGAACAGGTCGCGATGGGAGTGGGGCTGGCTATGGCAATGGGATCCAGCAGGCTGCGAAACGGAAACTCGCAGGAAAACTGGACCAGTTGGGAAATGCAAGAGGCCAAGCAGATGACAGCGTATCGATCGTTCCCGATGTCAGGAACAACGCCCTTCTTGTACGCTCGAACTTTCGGGAATTCAAACGCATTCGCGAAGTTGTTCGCACGCTTGACGTCCCGCTGGCCCAGGTGGTCATCGAAGCGACGATCGTCGAAGTCGCTTTGAATGACCGACTAAAGTATGGTGTGCAAGCTTTCCTGAACGGTGAAGGAATAAAGGTAAGGTCGTCGAAATTCCCAGACCCTGTAGACACCGGGGAACCTGGTGCAGTTGCGCTTTTTGACGTCGATTCCGTCGACGGAACTACTGCATCCTTCGTTCTAGAGGCTCTGCAAACGGTGACCGATGTCAGAGTGATATCCTCACCCTATCTCACGGTGCTTGATGGCAAAGCGGCGCGATTGTCCGTCGGTGATCAGATTCCGTTCCTGGTCCAGCAAACTAACGCGAACGAGACCGGCACAACCACAACAACTAACCAGATCGAAGTGAGGGACGTAGGTGTCATTCTGCAGGTCACACCCAATATTCGCCCGGATAACTCGGTGTTGCTGAACGTTCAGCAGGAGGTTAGCTCTGCCAAGGCCAGTGGCGGCGGCGAGAACCTTACTCCCGTGATTTCTCAACGCACCATCAATTCCGATGTAGTGATCGAATCCGGAAAAATGGCTCTTCTCGGTGGCTTGATTCAGAGCCGCAGGGAGCAAGTCACCAACAAGGCTCCTATGATCTCAAAGGTCCCAGTAGTCGGCAATCTCTTCAAGCAAACAGAGGAGGTGAAGGACAGGACCGAATTGCTCGTGATGATCACACCTCGTGTGGTGCGGCGCTCGCACCAACTGGACGAGGTTACGAGGCTTCTGCGTTCTCGCTCGGTCGGTCTGAATGCAGGTTTCTCTGATACTTCCGAACAGCTTACCGACTTCAAGCCGGAAGCAAAGATAGGGAAGCCATCAAAACTGCCGTTCCTTAACGTGCTTGGAAATACGAAGATCTATTGATCTTTGCGCCCCGCTACCGTCATGGAGTGGGGCGGCTTCCATCCTAAACCTGCAAGTCCGGTCTCTTTCACCTGTAGCCAGTGTCTGATTTTATTAGTCGGCACCACTGTTTCAGCAAGTGTGGCAATTTCGTTAGACGGTTTCCGCATTCGCGACGTGCCTGTGCCAAACGGCACATCACAGCAGCGGCCGCAGTGCCGATATAAGACATGGACAGCGCACTTGAAGGCTGGCTTGGCACAGATATGCAGGTGCCGATGGCGTGCACTTGGTTTCATCATTGAACTCCGTGCTCTGTCTGTGTGACACGCGTTTCGCGTTGCACTCATCTGAACGAAATCGGCTCAAAACCAGAGTAAGGAGTTGCAATGTCTATTATCTTCGAAACGATCCACTCGCGACGTTCGAGGGAATTTCCTTTTTTGTGTTTCCTCCAGGCATTTGCGCTTTTGTTTCTGGCCACATTCGTTGTCCTGATTGTTGCGGCGCATGCTGTTCCGGAAACATCGCGGGAGGTCACAGGGCGCGATGCTGCTGAAAATGTCTTTAGCGCCAAGAAGGCTTGCATGTCGAGCAAACCACAGGCCGCTGAATTCAAGCATTTCTGCCAAGAAGTCTTCCAGGTCTCGCGTCAAGGCATGTTTCTAAAGGCGCGCACCGAGATCCCAAATGCCGCACTCGCTATTTTCAGGGATAAAAATCATCTTCTCTACCGGTATCTCCGCGTAGATTCTAATGCCTACGAGATGTTCGGCGAAGCACAAGACATGTTGGTCAATCGAATTGCAGCCTACTCGCATGCGGAATGCGAGGTTAGTGCGGGTCAAATCGCGGGCATTGCCGGCTTTGATGCAATTGATTGGCTCTTCGAACCGTCAATTCGTCCCACGTGCCGTAGTTAGGTGCAGACAATTAATTCTCAGCGAGTGGAATACCACTTGGCCAGGTAATTTTTTTCTCTGTACAGGGTGCTGCCCCCAAAGGAACATTCTCGCGATGCATTCAGTGTTTTCAGATCGGTCTTTCACCGCGATTCGTGAATTCTCCAGGAATCTCGGTTTAGGCGACATTCTTCCTGTCGAGGACGGGAGTGTTTCCTTCGAATTCGATCAAGCTGGCACCTTTTCGATCACGCCTGTACCCGACGATGATCGGATATTGCTAAGTCTGGCGCAAGACAAAGGGCGCTTGCTGGCTGACGGCCTCAGGGAATTCCTTTCGCTTTCAGGCTGGGATCCCGTACTCGCAGCGCCGGTCAATGCCGGTATGAGTTCCAGAGGCGAGGTCGTTCTAGTCGTTTCGCTAGGGGTTGACCGTCAAACCCTGCAAACGATCGAGCTTGCTCTGGACCGGTTGATCGAGTTGCAAGGCTCCCATTGATCTCAAATGGAGTGTGAGAGCTACTCAAATTCAATGAGTCGCTAGTCGGCGATCCCGGTGAGAAGCTGCCAGTGAACTGTATCCGCGGACACGCCACCCTCTATATAACGAGATATTTCTGTTCGGTGCTATCTTGGCTGTTGACTTCTTTTTGACGACCGCGTTGGCATCCTGGTTGGGTGCAGCGGCAGTTGAAAGTTAGCATTCGTTCCGCGTCGAATGTCCGTGTCTGGTTGAAAAGAAGTTTGACAGGCAAGTTGATTCTGCCGAACATGCCGTTGCGAAAACTTTCACGCGGATCGATCATACGACCGAGGCCGAAAGCATGGACATTCAGGTCCCTTCGAACGTGCTTGTTGTCCTTGGCAACCCCAAATACGGCACCTCCCCTAATAGAAAAAGTCCTGAAAGTCGCTCTGTGTTGGCCTCTTCAGACCTCTGTCAAGCACAGGATTCGGTACTAGTGTTCGTCTATCGTTCTGCTTCCGTATTGATGGCCGCGGCGATGCTGGCGCGTGGTCATAGGAGCTATGTTTGCGAGCCAACAGACTTGGGCACAACGGGTGAATGCGTATCAGCCACTGCTGGTATTTTCGAAGCAAATTGGAGTTACGCAAAAAGCCTTTAAGGATGTCTTGCTGATCAACCTTTGCTTGGTACCATAAATACTTGGAGGTCCCGTATTCGGGGTGACCTTGGGATCACCTATACCCCAACCTTCTTCATCAATGGCGCTAGAACGGTTTGAGTGCTGTTATTCCAGGAATTAAGCGCCCTGATAGAAGCGGAGACTTGATCCTGCGTCGCTTCCGCCGCTTTCAAACATTGCAAGCATTGAGATCGACTGAAAAGAGTGTCCCGGAATCGGCAAGCTATTTCTCATCAAAGAGAAGGCGACACGTTGAAGAAAGAACTGATGAATGCAGCGAAGGGCCGCTGTCAGTCATTCCGTTTCAATCCTTCGTGATTTTAATGAACGCATATCGCGCCCATCTTTTAAGCATGAATTCAGGCTTTGAGCATGTCGTGACGGAAACCTAATCGCCTTAGCAGTCGACCGATGGAAAATTTAGCAACTGATCGCCGTTTCGTAAACGGAATAAACATAATCGGACGTCTGGCAGATTAGTTAACTGAATTTGTAGTAATTCTACTTTTGTTTGAAGCAAATCTGTGATTTCAATCAGTATTTTTGTTAAGATAGGTCGCTACTTTACGGAAAGTGTATCAAATAACAATTATGTCACTTATGAAGACGGATCATTATATGTTTAGTGGCACCTGCGAGCCAACTATCTTGTGAGCTGCGGGGTGTCATTATTTCTTGGGACGCGGTGCAGCAGTGTTGTGTAGATGCGCTTTTTTACTGGATCACCGTTTCTCGGATTGGCAAGAAACACGCGTGATCGCTTGTAAGACGGCGGGAGCGTGTCGAACAAATGGGGTCTAAATCGATTAAACATTCATCGAGATGCCTATTAGGAAGTCACCTGTTCATAATCAGCTAATAGTTTTCTCCACTGGTTGTTGAATTCAGGCGCTGTCAGGCGTTTGAACGCTCGTTGCAGAAAAGGCCAGTGAACCAGTCGATAAATTTAACAACGGATGGCGAAAGCGGGTGCACAAAAAATGAATTTGGACATCGGTCAAGCTCAATCTCAAAATTTCCACCATACGACGGGACGCGGCTCGGAGCTCGCGGGGAATAACAAGCTTTCCAGTTTTTGGAGAGAGCGGCCGGTTCGTCTGGATCCGGAAAACTGCGGCATATTGGAAAAGAGTACCGGAAATCGCGCAACCGCACACCGCCTTGCATTGTCCAAGAAAATGCCAGCGCCAATCGAGGCACAATGTATCGCTAAGCACAATGTATCGTTAAGCTGCGCAGCGGCTCCGCGCTGCGTCCAGAAGACAATATCAATTGTGCGCTGAAAGAGCCGAAGACGCCAGACCGATCTGAGGATGCTTGTCAATACCCCGAGGAGGAGCCGACATTCTCCTTAGCTGTAGATGGGTCTGCGATCCCTTCGCAAACAAATAGATCAAATGACAAACTCGAGCGGAAGGGCAAGCCGGTGCCCGAGTACCTCCAAAAACTTAAGAAACTTACAGACAATGCCGATGGCACTTCTGGCAGAGCAAGCACAGAAGCAGCTCGATCATCATATAAATGAAGGCTTCGAAAGAGAAACTAACTGACTGTCGACGACGACGCTATTGAGAGCTGCGCCTTCGGTATGCGCAGGCCATTCGAACTAACGAGGCGCGTAGCAAAATCACTTCGGCGAATTTGTGGATGCCATTTCTTCAATTCCGGAGCGGTAGCGCCTTGACCGCAAACAGCTTATCGACGTGGTGTGTACAGTCTACGAACTTCAAGGTGCAGGTAGGCAACGCATGATCAAAACGCGGAGGCCGCATCGTGCCTGTCGACCAGGTCTGCCGTATCACATCACAACTCAGATCCGGCAACGAGCCTGTTGTGCCAGCCTTTTCTATTGGCGCATGGCAGCGCGGTTGCGGTCATGCGCGGTATGATACGCATCACAGTAATTCACTCGCCAATGTTCTAATTTCACGGCAACGGGGCTCCGCGATCGGTTGAAAGAGAGGTGCCTCTCTGTTTCCGGGCGCACTTGATCGACTCAGGCTGGAAAACCTGTTCGAGACTATAAACAAATGAAATGACATCGGCTTTGCTTTGTCTCACCCAGACGATTTGTGCCGCTTAGTATCATGAGAGACTGTCAACACTTTTCTCGTGAGCCTGCAAGGAAGTGGACCTCGGGAACGTCAGGATGGTTCGCTAACTGCGAAGGATCCGGCAAGGAAACATCGTCACAGGAAACGCATGACGATGCACGCAGAAGCCTTGTCCTATTGTGCAATGCCGGTCTGTGGCGGCTTGAAGGGTCGGGTTATAGGCAGGATTATCGAGCGTGTATCGGTTGTTGCCATAATGTTCGGACAACAACAAGCCGCAAGTCACTGCGGTCAGTCGAGCAAAGTAGACGAGATTGACATGGATTTTTGTTTCCTGACTTGTCGGTAGCCGGGATTGCGCTATCGCCGATCTTAAGCGACGGGACCGCCGAAACCTTGTGGACCGTCGCCGACTGAAACAACACTTTTGCACGGATATATATAATATGTTTATTCAAAATCGCGGATCGAGCGCTGAATATCAATCGAATTTGTCACAGGGCACGTGCTCACAAGGGCAACGGTTACTTGCGCCGGACTATTCCTGGAGCACCGACAACCTCACAAAAAAGGACCAGCTTGAATTTGTGCAAAACGAATTCGCGTTCTTTGGCAATGTTCTTGCCTGCGACGGTAGGGATGCGGGACTAGGATTCCGCAATTCCGGGGCAGCATATTTATTGGGGAACTTACCGTTCATACGCTTTCAGTCGGAGGCGTTTCGGCTGCGGCCTCGATCAAAAATACAGACATTGGCACTTAATCCCACTCCGTGGGCCATTACCGTTCCGCTTCGTGGAACGGCACGATACGTTTCGAATGGATCGCTCTTGCGTCAATCTCCTGGCGAGGCCCTTATCTCCGAACCTGCTGGAAGCGTCTGCGGTCGCATAACCGATTGCGAGTTTCTTGTTCTGCTTTTGGCCGAAGAAGAAGTAACCGGCCTCGACAGATTCCTGTTTGGCAACGATGGCTGTGTAAACGGTAAAACGGTTCATACTCTGTTGGGTCACTACCTGATGGCTCTCGCCAATACGATTGAAACCATCGCACGCGACGAGGCTGAGGCGATCGCGGAAGCTACTATTGCAATCATGCGCGCTTGCATATCCCAGCGGCCGATAGATATAGAGGCAGCTGAAGCGCCGATCAAAAGGTCTCGTCTCGTAGCCGCACAAAACTATATCCGCGCCAACCTTAGATCTCCGGATCTGTCATCTGATGCCGTGTCTGCGTTTCTGAACGTCTCACGCAGAAGGCTGCACGATATTTTCGAACAAACGGGAGGCGTGCAAACCTATATCAAAGAGCAGCGTCTTAAAGCAGCATTCACCCAGATTGTCTATGCTCGCGGGTCAAGATCGGTGACATCCGTGGCACAGGAGTTCCGTTTCTCTAACGGAGCCAATTTCAGCAGAGCCTTCAAGGCGCGTTTTGGTTTGACCCCTACTGAACTCAGCAACCAAGCCTGTCAGGCGAAATTGTCAAACTTGGAACATTGGTTACTCGAAGTGCATTCCCAAACCCCCTGAGCCAACCAGGTGCCCTGTTCCGGCATTACATCTACCCGTCGAACGGTTTTCGGGGCAGCCGGACTGCGTCACGCTGCGTAATCGGCCGACCATATCGGCCCGGTGCCGGAGATTTATTTCCCCTGCACGGCCCTCTTCCTGCCGCGCGCCTTCCGGGTGCCGGTTGTTACAGGCAAAGGTAGCGCCTAGACCTTGAAGCCCATGGCATCGGTAAGACTTCGCGGCGAGGGTAAAATGAACCACCCGGTGAAACTCCAACAGCAGGTCAAGGCCGCTTCGCACGCGTTTTCCATTATACTAGAAACCCATTTCGCAGCCTGGAAGCCGACGATAGGGGAATGTGTAGTCCCGCGGCTCGGCCTGCAAGGCTATGGTGTTTATGAGTGTGCGGATATTCTTCAGATCCGCGTTGATATCGCGGAACTCCATCAGAGCAAAGTCTTTCTCAAGGTGGGCGTTTCGCGCTGGTCTGATTTGTTGCGCTTTTTTATCGATCAGCTTCACAGCGACGCGCCAACCCCCTTCGTGTGGAGCTGAACGGGACCCTCTCCCCGGAAGAGGCTCAAATCGCCTCTGTCGCCAGACACCTTTGCCCACAGATACTTAAAGCAAATCGCGTGGCGTGTGCCCGGTTTTTCCTGAGGAGATCGCAATGATCGCCGCATCATTCCGAAGAAATGCGCAAACACCTAACGCGGGACGCAGTCCACATCCATCGGGCCGGCACCAGAACCTCCCGACAGGAAATGACAGGGCGAGTCTCGTACGACACAGAACGCGGCTTCAAGGCGCGCCAGCCAAGGGACATCCACGCTAAGGCGTGTCGAGTTTAATCGGAATAATCAGCGTCGCGTTTTGCGTTGGAAGCCCGGTTTCAGACAGTGGAAAGCGGCTCCGGCCACATGCGATTTGCTCTAGTGAATACTAGCGACGATCGAGCGCTCAATCTTGAAAAGTGAAAACAAATATGCGGATCTTTGGAATAAGCTTTGGCGGGGCACCCGCTGGTGCAGGCAGCCCCGCGAAAACATCGTCCTCTAGCACTGGCTCCCGGGGATGGAGGCCGTTCAAGAACATAAACTTAAGATGAGAAGGCTGTCAGCGCCTTCAAGGAAGGTCTCGAAGGTTGAAGTGCTGCGCGATAACACCAAGGGGTCTTAGCAGACCAAAGGAATGCCCAGCGTTCAGCCCGAGCCTTTTAATCCTAATAGTAACGCGAATGCGGTGCCTGTGAAAACAGTTGAGGTATCGAAACGTCACAGTGAAGCCGGGGCCGTGGAGAACATAGAGTTCAAAATCAGGTCCATGAGGACGATAGATTTCTTGAAAAAATTGAAGAAATCGCTACGGAGACGGGTCTTTCGCAAGAAATTCTTTATAAGATTCACACTAGCAAAACTTAAATCTGAATGGAGCCTTGTACTAAATCCGACCGCAGGGCGGTTGCCGAAGAGGCGAACGGTTCTCGTGATCATTACCCAGAATATACTCCGCAGGCTGTGAAAAAATAGCCATTATGAGCTTCCAGCGCTTTCCCAGGTCGATGCCTGGTCCTGGACTGGGCAGACAGGGAAAAGCGCTGAACACTCTGCCTGATAGCGTACCTTTAAGCACTGGCCGAACCAACGGGTCCAGCCAGTGCGTTGATCTGCCGCACAACGGTTATCCCAAGGTGCCCGGTCGCATGCCGATGCTTAGGCAGCCTGACACTAGGCCGTGTGGACGGATTTGATCAAGATGAAGGTCGCGGCGATTGCGACGATGGAGCGGAAGTTTCTGGCGGTTTTCTCGCAACGCAGGGCGACGCGTTTAAAGCGTTTGAGCTTCCCCATCATTTGTTCGATGCGTGCGCGGCCCCG
This sequence comes from Labrenzia sp. THAF82, assembly GCF_009363435.1. Taxonomy (GTDB): domain Bacteria; phylum Pseudomonadota; class Alphaproteobacteria; order Rhizobiales; family Stappiaceae; genus Roseibium; species Roseibium porphyridii. The sequence goes on from NZ_CP045354.1 coordinate 5,591,543, forward strand.
GCCTTTCGCGTAACTTCGCGATTGGCGTTGCTGCCATAGCCCTTGTCGGCAACGATGGCCCGATGTTTGATGTCGAGGCCGGTTTCCACGAGTTCCGTAAACTGCTAGCTGTCAGAGGCTTCGCCACCGGTCAGCTCAAAGCCAAGCGGCAGGCCGTTCCGATCCGTTTTCAGATGGATTTTGGTGCCGAACCCGCCGCGCGAACGCCCGAGCGCTTGACCTTCCTGCCCCCTTTGGCGCCTGCCGCAGAAACATGGGCGCGAATGACGGTGCTGTCGAACATGGCGATCAGATGCGCGCCTTCATCAAGCCCGGCCAGAATGGAAAAATAGTCCTCGAACATACCTGCCTTGCCAAGGCGGTCGAAGCGTTTCCAGACGCTGTTCCAGTTGCCGAACCGCTCGGGCAAAGCGCGCCAGGAGATGTTGTGAAGCGTAAAATAGTGCAGCGCCTCCAAAAACAGTCGGTCATTCTTTGCCTGCGCGCCAACCCGTGGCAAGCAAGCCTGGAAAACCTCCAGTGCCAATTCGAAATCCCGGTCTGTCATCTTGGTACACATCGCCGACCTCCAAATCACGTCGGCAACCTATGAATCACTTTAAAATCAAATTCGGAATCCCAAAACCGATACCTGAGTCAATCCGTCCACACGGCCTAGGGATGTCATCACCGGACGGTGTTCAGCGCCACTTCTAATGAATGTCGGATAAAGTTAATCTCGGCTTGCCACGGCGCTTGATCGCGGTAGAGCGTTCCCGTTGTCCCGCGCCGCGATGAGGCCGTTCGGCAACTGTCGATGAAACATTCGTCGTTTCGTCAGCCTCGTACCCCTCCAAATCTATAGTTGGCCTGTTCGAAATTTCGGAGCCGATGCCTCCGGCAAACGGCACAAGTCGATCCAATTCCCAGGTCGAGTGCCATTCAGTACAGGCACTTCGCGTCTTGACTGGCATTTTACATGTTATGGGCGACCAGTCCTCACCTTTAGCACGTGTCGGAATGTCGTCTTTGGATGGAAGGGTGTCTTCAGTAGCGACTTCTTATGCTCAGATTGTCCGGCGCATTGGAAGCAGGCGTCGCAACCAAAAATACGCCGACCTCCATAGGAAATGGCGCGAAATTCCTGCTTCGGAACCGTGAACGTTTGGAAGGTCCGCGCCTACAGCTGATTCGCTTCTGCAGCCGAAGCAATCTGCCAAAAGGCCAGGTTAGTGCCCGATCGTTGACGGAGCCCGGTAACGAAGAAGCGAAGGTTCATTGCGTGCGTTCAAATTTTCTTAGGTTCAAGCAAAACTATGCCAGTGTCGGGTTTAAACTGGCGGTCGGCGCCGCTGTCTCGGGCTGTGCTCTCAACGCGCCCATGTTAAACACCGACATGGATGCATCCGCAGTTGAGGCTGTTTCGATTGCCTCCCCGGCCGATCCGTCTCGAAACGACATCAAGGATGACGATTGGTTGGCAATCGCTCAAAAGCTTGACAAGGCTGTTTTGAGTTTTTCGTCCCGAGCAGTTGATCAGGCCCCAGAGCAGTCATGGTTTAGTCCAGTCAGCGGAAACTCCGGGACGTTTTTGAAAATTGGGACTGCTGAGCTCTCAGGGCCGGAATGCATTGCATTTCAGACAACCGCCAACACGATTACCGGCATTCGACTTTACAACGGAACTGCATGTAGAGACTCTGCACGTAGATTTGCTGTGGTCGAAATGAACGCAAACGAAACTTGATACCAAGCGTACTTTTACCTCTTTGAAAATACGATCCCATTCGTTGGCTTTAATTTTTCCGGCTTAGCGGCGAAGAAAGGTGCATGTTGGTCCAGGTCATTGGGTCCAGGGGTTTGCGCAATTCGGCTCGCCTGAAAATTGAACACCTGTCCCGACTTCAGCTGTGCCACCGCGTCGCACTACTGGGCATATGCGCGATTTGCCTTGTGACATGCTCCTCAATGACCCTTTCGAACAGGATCTTGCTTTGCAAGGGCAGTATTATTTTGACCCATTGAAACCGAATTCATTTTCGTCTGTTACAATTGGGACGGTAATCATCCCCGAACACCAATGGGTTGAAAATTTGACTTCTCCGGCCTTTGATGCGCTTGGAGAACGAGATGAAGAAGTCACGATTTACGGAAAGCCAGATCCTGGCCCTTTTGAAGCAGGGCGAGAGTGGTGTTCCTGTTGCTGACCTTTGCCGGGAGCACGGGATCAGCAACGCGACCTATTACATCTATGGACAGCTCTCCCGATGCAAGGTTTTTGAGATCTGATCGAAGCCGGCATCTGGGTGCCAACATCTATCCGGCGTCACCAGAACGGTGCTGGTGCGCCCAAATGGGAAATCTGCGTGTGTGAAGGCCTCGACAAGTGACCGGCTTCGATGAGCCATTATAATACTCAGGTTCCCTTCACACCGGATTCAAACCGGTCGTCACATTTCTCGCAGTCTTGCACCTCTCTGCCGTGCCCCTCCTGTTTAAGCGGTACGGAACTCCGTGTTTTGTCGCAGCATGGCAAATATGATCCGCGCGTTCTTGTTGGCGATTGCGACGATCGCTTTGGCAGCCCCTCGTCGCTCCTGGAGACCAATGGCCCACTGACTGACCGCATCGTGGTGCTTTGGTGCCGTTCGCAGAACCGCACGTGCTCCGTGAACCAGCAGCGTTCTAAGATGTCGGTCACCACGCTTTGATATGCCCAGGAGCATTTGCCTGTTCCCACTCGAATGCTGTTTTGGAACCAGACCAAGCCACGCGGCCAGATGACGACCGTTCTTGAACTCGGCTCCGTCTCCGATCGCCGCGACAATAGCAGTCGCCGTTTTGGGACCCACGCCACGGATCTTGGCGATACGCTGACAGGCTTCATTGCTGCGGAACACCCGATTGATCTCACGATCAAATCAGGCAACACGCCGATCCAGTTCACATAACATCTCAAAGAGCTGCTCTAGCAGAGAGGCGAACAGATCACCCAGCCTGCCCCGTTCCATGGTCAACAAACGCGGGATCTCGCGTCTGGCGCGAGTAATTGACAGACCGAAGGCAAGGCCACGGTCCAGAAGCAATCCGCGCATCTGAGAGACAAGGGCAGTTCGATGATTGACGAGCCGTTGGCGTCCACGATGTAATGCTTGAATGTCCTGCTGACCAAGCGATTTTGGTGGAACGAACCGCATGTTCGGCTGACGCAGTGCCGTACAGATAGCAGCTGCATCGTTTTGATCATTCTTTTGATGCCGGGCGAAAGGTTTGACGTATTGTGGGGCGATGATCCGAACCGAGTGGCCGAGCGCTTCAAACTCTCTCTGCCAATAGAATGCGCCAGTACAGGCCCCGATACCGATCTGACAAGCCGGCAATCGACCGATATCCTCGAGAAGCTGCGAACGCCCAAGGCGTTTGCGGTAGACAACGTTGCCTTCGGCATCTTCGCCGTGCAGCTGAAACACATTCTTCGCCAGATCAATCCCAAGATAGTGCAGTCTCATTGTCTTCTCCTCCATATTCAAGACTTCCAGCGCTAAGTATAGAGGGAGAGCCGTCCATCCCATCAACTGGCGATCCAAGTATGGCGGTATGGATGCGTGCTTGATGGCGGAGATGAAGGCCATGGCCGAGGAGAACCGCCGCCTGAAGAAAATGTATGCCGAGATGGCGATGCAGAACGAACTGCTGAAGGACGCTCTTGGAAAAAAGCCTTGAGGCCGTCTCAGCGTCGGGAGATGGCCATTAACGCAGTTCGGCTGCGAGGTGTAAGCATTGCGCTTGCCTGCCGCACGTTCCAGATCAGCGAAAGTTGCTATCGTTACGAACGCAAGCTGGGTGACGAGAATGCCGAGATTGCAGACTGGCTGGTTCGGCTGACGACAACACATCGAACCTGGGGGGTCGGCTTGTGTTTCCTTTACCTGCGCAATGTCAAAGGCTTTGCTTGGAACCACAAGCGCGTCCGGCGGATTTATCGTGCTCTGGAGTTAAACCTGCGCATCAAACCGAAGAAGCGTCTGGTTCGGGAAAAGCCGGAGCCGTTGGTTGTGCCAAACGAGGCAAATGTCACCTGGTCAATGGACTTCATGTCGGATCAGTTGGCCGATGGGCGTAGCTTCAGGACTCTGAACGTGCTGGACGACTTCAACCGGGAGGGGTTGGGCATTGAAGTAGATGTTTCCATTCCGGCCCTACGGGTAATCCGCACTCTGGAGCGGATTATCGAATGGCGCGGCCGGCCGTTGAATATTCGGGTGGACAATGGCCCGGAAAACGTCAGTGCCGCACTGCAGATATGGGCCTCGAGACGAGGCATTGGGCTGGAATACATCCAGCCCGGCAAGCCGCAACAGAACGCCTATGTCGAACGCTACAACCGAACCATCCGCCATGAATGGCTCGGACAATACATATTCGAGGCGATCAAGGAGGCGCAGGACCACGCCACACGATGGCTATGGACATACAACGATGGGCGGCCCAACATGGCCATTGGCGGAATTACACCCGCAATGAAACTGAAAACAGCGGCCTAAAGTCCAGTTTTTAACCCACAAAAAATGGGATGATTACCCTTTGAAGTCCGAGACATCGGCTCCGGTCAGGTAAAAGGCGATGGATCTGCCCCTGTGATCGCTCAGAGCGTGGATTTTGGTTCCCGGACCACCACGCGCTCGGCCCAAAGCATGAGCCTGCCCCCCTTTGCCGCCATGGGCGACCCGATGTGCTCGAACGGCTGTACTATCGATCATCACTTCGAGCGCGGGGCCGCCGATTTGCGACAACGTATCAAATACGCCCGTCCAGACACCTTTCTCGGACCAGCGGACAAAGAGATTGTAGAGGGTCTTCCTTGGTCGATAGACCTCCGGTGCATCGACCCAGCCGCCGCCTGACTTCAAGACATGAATGATCCCATTGATCGCTCGCCGATTATCGACACGGGCCCTGCCCCGCGAGTCGGTCGGCAAAAGCGGCTGCAACTTTGAAAACTGCTCACCACTGAGCCAGAAAAATCCATCTGACATCGTAAAACTCATGTTCAGGAGTTTGCATCAGACTTCAACTGATTTGCATAACTATTTTATGGATCCTAAGCCTAGAAATAAGCGAAAGACTGTCATGATTCAAATCACGACATGACGACCTTAGACACAGCGCAAGGCTAGAGAGACTCATCTTCGTCTTTGTCGGCTTCGACCAAGTTGTACTTCTCATTTACCAGTGCAAGAATTTCGACCTCGGCCGTGTTAAATGCGACATTCATTGCGGAGTAGGCTTCATTTTTTTTGATTTCGTCTTCTTCTGTCACATAAGCGTTCTCAACGCCGCTGAACCTTTTAACTGCCATTTCGCGAGTTGGATTGTTAGCATCAATCCAAAAATTCACAGCTCCTTCTGCTGCTTCTCTAGGCGCCGCAGCTTTTTCTCTTATCGCCACCCTTCTATTCGCAAGACATTTATCGTTGAGCCCGCTTCTTAAAGCCTCTATCTGCGCCTTTTTTACATATGAAATTTCTTTTTTCTTTATGCTGATCAATTTATTCTGGGTGGAACGAGCAGTTCTATTTGCTTCCTTAATGCTTCTATTTAACTCCCGTTTTCGGTCACGGAACGTCTTTTTTTGTATTTCTCTCTGCTTTGGAGAAAGCTCATTAGACTTGAATTCCGGATCTAAAAGCTGGAATTTCACATTTCTGCGAATATAAGTCTTATATTCTTTGAGTTCCGATCCATATAAGACATCGTCTTTAAGATCAACGCACGTTCGTATCAAGGTAGATGGGCAATTAAAAAAACCCCCAAGAATTTGCGAAGCCTTTCCTCTCAAATCTTTGTCGCGAAATGACTTTGGCGTCATAGGGACTGGGACGCTCAGTTGAATAGTTGATAACATCGTTTGGACCCTATATTGCTTTCTGAGTATGCAGCGAATAAATGGAATTACAGTTGCGCCATGTTTTGGGTACGCTTTTCAACGTCTACATCAGCGACATGGCGCCATTTCGCGAGAGAAGCTTCTCGAATATATTGTTGCCATGATTTTGATATCTTGGCTGTTACATTTGTAACAGATGCTCCCCTCGCACATGAGCCAACAATCAAACGACTCGGATATGCGGATCGCAAGCGCTCTTCAGTCGAGACAGAAGCACCTCTGATTTCGAAAGTATCGCCCTGTCAGCGACCTGATCTTTAAGGCTGAGGACGGCTTCGAAATCCTCGATCGCTTCCTGGTGACAACCTGATGAAAATCTAGCGAGGCCCGAAAAGTAGTATCCAAGCGGGTTGCGTGGCTCCAGGCCGATCATCAGACTTGCGAAAGGGACCGCCTGTTCGAAAAGACGAAGCATCAGCAAGCAGTTGGTCAGGCCCTGATGGACGCGATAGTTAAGAGGGTCGATCTTCGCCCCAAGCAGATATAGGCAAATTGCATCAGACAGCTTGCCCGCTCGGGCTCTGGTGTTCGCCACACCCAGAACCAGCTCGATATCCTCCGGAAATTGGTTTTCGGCGCCTTCGTAACGGTTTCCAGCGACTTGAGCTACCGGCAACGGCATTGCATTCCTCTCATCTTCATTGTTCGTCACGTCTCGCCAATGTGTCACGGCTCCGCCTTTTTCAAAGTAGGAAAGGCTCTATGCTACGGGCCCATAAAATTTTGCTTTCAGGCGTCAATCGGGCACCAAAAAGCCTTTGATCTATGCTTTCCCATGGGTCAAAGGCTTTGACGCCGCTTTTCTATGCACGATTTGTGTCCTCCAGATCGTGCAAGAAAGGACTGTCTACCACGTTGTGATAGCTTGAGAACACGACAGGCTTCCCGCACTTACGCGTCTTGAATACAGCCCTGCACTGAACAACCTGAATGTACAAATTTATGTGTCAATACCCTATGGCTGAAATATCAGCGCCCCTTGGTTTTCCTGCGTTGTTTTGTTCTCGCCAACACGCACCGCTCCGTACAGAAGCCCCTTCAACACCTCCGCGCTCGACGCAACCTCGGAAACCAGATGCACCAAGCGCGAGATGTCTGTCTCATCATAGCGATAGAAGCCCTTCACCAGCACGCGCTGCGGCCCCATGCCCTCGGCCACGCCTAGGCAGACCAGCACATCGCGCTGCAGGCTCTGAGCAAGATTGGCCTTCAGCAATCCCTCAAGTTCGGCAACTTCCAATGCTTCCGAACGCGTCAGAAAACCGACTTCCGCCTCAAGCTCAATCACACGCCCCCACGGCCCATCTTTCAGCAAGACTTGCTCTGATCCGGCCGCAAGCGCTAAAAATTCGCCGGCCGCAAGCGCGGGCAACTCGATTTCAAGATGACAGCAAAGATCGGAAACAACCTCGTCGAACGCTGGAACCATCTTAAAGCTTGTCCTTTCAGCGTAGCCGAACAAAACAACCGGCGCCATCAACCAGCGGGCAGCCCTCCCGAAACCCCGCAAGAGGGCGCGGGAGGATGGTGTTATCTCGTCAGGCCGACGGGTTGGCAATCGCGCGCAACCTGTCAATCTTGACCTGATTGAGCACCTCGATCGCTTTTGCCAGGGGATCGAAACCGTTCTGAATCCTTGCCTGAGCATGTGAGCGCTCGAATTCGCCTTCGCCGCGAATCTTTTCAGCCAGAGCCCCCAACTCCGTCGCATCGGCTGTCGCCAGTCTGGACCCTTCGCGGTCGTTCATGGACAAAAGCTCACCCATAGCATTCATCAGCTGGGAAATAGCGCCGATCGCTGGCCCCATGAGCTGAAGTTTGGCGCTCCGCTCAAAAGAACGCGCGGTATCGGCATCAAGCGAATTGTCCGAACCGCTGTTTTTGCCGTTTGCCCCACCCGTCCCCGGAGCGCCGTCGTCGACAGGAGCCTTCGCTTGAGTAGTATTTGAGGCAGAAGCGTCGGCGGTCTTGACCGGCCGAGGCACAGACGCATTGGCTTTGTTCACAGGAGCCGGCACGACAGCGTCGGTCGGCTGCGCCGTTGGCGTGGTGTTCGGCTTCGTTGCCACCGTAGGCGTCGGCGCCGTTGCCCCAGTAGGCGTCGGCGCGGTGGCGGCACCTCCTGGAACTTTCAACCAATTCGGGGTGTCAATCCCCTTTCCAGACGCACTACTCGACTGAGAAGGCAACGACCATTTCAAGGCAACGCCGGCCGCAATAATAGTCACGCCGGCGCCGATGATCTGTAGAGACGACCGGATGAGCGTCGATTTCCTCTCTTTTTCAGCGGATTCACGTTCCTTGACCGACTTGCGAAGCATTAGACCTTCGGTGAGATTATGATCGGCCACCTGCTGGTCGCGAGCAGATTTCCAATCCAGCGCGTTGCTTTCCACCAGCGCGGCTGAGGCACGCCGCGCGGCATCGAATTCGGCAACCGACCCGGAAAAAACAGAGGTCGAGCCCGGCGCACTCGTTCGATCCGACGTATTGCTTACACCCTTTCGGTAATCCTTGAGACGGCTAAGAATCTCGTCAGAAGCCTCCACTGCCAAAGCATCCGGCAAATGCGCGGTCAATTTCGATTGAAGCGCAGCTTCTATAGGGAGCGCGGTTGATTTGGCCCTTGCAACTCCCATCGCAGCGGATGCGGTCGATGCGAGCGTATCGTAGGAGCGCGGCACAGACCCAATCTGGTTTGCTGTAAAATGTTCTGTATACATGCTGTCGTTGATTACTTGTGTAGCCATTATGAAAATTGACCTTTCAGAAATTGTAGGAGGCCGGACTTATGCGTAGAGCATTTTGGAGTACGTTCTTGCATTGTCATTGAGCGATTTCAGGTTTTCTCCGACCAATCCGTTCATTCTCCGGCTTTCCTCGGCATACTTCTTGATAAAGATATCGGTGTATTCCTTGAGCTGTTCCGTGACAGCCTGGAGGAATGTCGCGTCCGAATTCAGACGACCCGCATCCGCCTGCCTGTTCGCGGCTTTCATAGTGGCGGCATTTGAAATAATGGACGTAACTGCGCCGACCGCCTGGTTTGCTGCAGTCGCCATCCCCAGCACCATCACTAGCTTCGCGGATTCCGCAAGCGCAGAGGCACCCGCGGCAAACATTCCGGCAACGGACACAACCGCACAGACCAGCATGGCCCCCATCATGGCGTATTGCGCGGCTTCGGGCAGGAAACCCTTGCCGTCGTTGCGCAAGGCTGTGATGGAATCCGCCGTCATGATCACACCAAGAACGCCCGACAACACCATGGCCCCACCCGCCATCGCCATTGCACCAAGCGGAGCGCCAACGGCTGTCGCACACAGAACCGCACCAAGCGCCATCGACAAAACTGCACCAAGCGCACTGAAGGCCGCTCCGATTTTTGACCAGAAATTCGCTTTTTTCTGCTCTCGGACCATGTCCTCGGTTTTCTTGATCACGCTTTCCAGCTTCTCAACCTTCGCCGCCAGGACAGTCCGGGACTTCGCGACCAGATTGTTCGCACTCACGACCATGTTGTTCGCGAAGTCGTCCAGGCTCTTGGAAATCACCGCCTGACCACGCTCCTCTACTGCATCGGCCTTCTTATCGAAAAGGCCCGAGAATGAACCAAGGATAGCGACGTAGTTTGCTTGCCCCGCGGAACTTTGCGCCGTCGCAGCAGAAGGCACGTCAGCCGCGAGGCCAGCACCAACGCCGACCGCAACGCGTTGGGCAGCCCCAAAGTAGTCACCCCTAGCAACGTCCAGCCCGGCGCCGATTGCAAGCCCTGCAACCTGCTCGGTCTTCTTGATCAGCTCTTCCATGTTTTTCTTTCCTTATCCTCGAGAAGTAGATTACAGACTCAACTTGCCAGCACTTTGCCCGAAACGATCGTCCGCAGTTTGCGCGCACGACGTTCCGCAACAGATTGCGCGGGATCGCTCCCAGCAAGCTCGATCGCATGATCGAGCACATCTTTCGCCTCGGAGAACTCGTTCGAGGCCATCAAACACTCGCCAAGACGGACATGTGGATCAGCCCCACCCACACCCAAAGCGATCGACATTACATAGAGTTTAGCAGCAACCTCGAATTGCCCGCGAATCTGGAACGTTGTCGAGAGAGCATAAAGATACCGACCCTCTAAAGGGTCCAGCCGGCATAGCCGCTCAAAACTCACAGCCGCTTTCCCAACATCGCCCACGCAGAGAAAGTCGTACCCCTCCCTGAGACGACGCTCCAGCTCAGCATCGGAAATGCTCAAGGCAAATTTGGGAAGAATACCAGATCGAAGCGCCGAATGTGTAGAGTCGTCTAGGACCCCCTGCTCCTTGAGCGACTCGAACATATTGTCAAGAACGGGTAGTAACTGCTCAATCGCCCCTCCAGCCTTTGAGACCGCTGTCCATTCGAAATCCAGAATCGACAATTTTCCGTCCTATTTATTAACCTACGTGCTCAAATTCAATGGTCGCACGACCTTTACTGATGCAGGTGTGTCGAATAGTACAAGGAAGCATAAAAAGAGATCTGCATGCTTTTCGGCGCTTCGGGATTCACCGCGTGCCGATCAATTGTAGCAAGCAAAAATTACGCCAACCGATGATCGTAGAGCTTGCAATTCCAGGCCTGACGCTCCGCCTGACTGTCAGCCTTTTGAAGCCTAAATGCATTGTTAACCATGATATTAGTGAGACCGTTATCTGCACTCCCGCCGAAGCTACTTTAAACTTTCTTTCGGTTTATTTTATACATTCAAGACGTCTCAACACCCTTGTCAAGCCAGTTTTGGCTAGCTTCGTATTGTCCTAAACAGCACATTGACTGCAAGTTTTTACGCTCGAAGACGGTCAAACGGGTACGTCGCTGCGTCCGGAGAAACATGCCATCACCGAAACGGCTCGCGTTCAAAAAACCGCTTTGAGCACTGCAGGATTGGGCTACGACCCAAGACAAAACGCATCTCTTGAGCGTTTCCAGTGCGACATGGTCAGCGCCCCGGACTTGCCGGCAGTTTCACGGACAACATGCCCTGAAACTCCGTCGAATAAAAGCCGTTTCAGGAAGAAGCTCTATACAAAAAGTCTTGATACAAGCTTGGCTCGCTCTCCCGCACAAGGTTATAGCAATTGCAGAATATGCAACGTTGCGTCGATAGGTAAGCGGACAAACCCGGAGACCTGAGCTACTCCCCATTCATTGGACAGGTTTTGGCGTAAATTAAGCTACTCTCTGCACCTGCTGATCGGGTTGGTGTTGTTCAATGCGCTGCCAATAGACCACGGCAGGCGGCTTGCCGCCAAGTGCTGAATGTGGGCGCTTCTGGTTATAGAAATCCACCCACTTTCGAACACCGGCCCTGGCCTGCGATCCAGTTTCCCAGGCGTGCAGGTAGACGCACTCGTATTTGAGCGTACGCCACAGCCGCTCGACGAAGATATTGTCGAGGAACCATCCTTTGCCGTCCATCGAGATGCGCACGCCCATCCGCCGTAGCCGGTCCGTCCATGCAAACGAGGTGAACTGTGATCCCTGATCCGTATTCATGACTTCCGGCGCGCCGAATTTGTGGATCGCTTCATTCAACGCCTCGACGCAGAAGTCGGCTTCCAGGGTATTGGAGATGCGCCAGGCCAGCACCTTGCGGGTGAACCAGTCCATGATCGCGACCAGGTAGAGGAACCCGCGGCGCATCGGTAAATACGTGATGTCGGACGCCCAGACCTGGTTCGGCCGTTCCACCCGCAATCCCTTGAGCAGATATGGCCAGATCTTGTGTCCCTTGGCTGGCCTGCTTGTATTGGGCTTCTGGTAGATCGGCATCAGGCCCATGAGCCGCATCAGTCGCCGGACCCGCTTCTCGTTCACCGGATGACCTTCGTTCTTTAGGTGCCAGGTCATCTGCCGGACACCGAAGAACGGCGCCTCCAGGAACTGTTCATCGATCTGGCGCATCAGCGCGAGGTTCATCTCGCTCTCGCCCTTCGGCGTATAATAGAAAGACGAGCGCGAGATCGACAGCAGAGAACACTGCTTGCCGACCGATAAGTCTGGATGCCTCGGCTCGATCATGCCGCGCCTCACTTCATGCCCCAAGGTTTGAGCTTTCTGGACAAAAAATCGTTGGCAACCGCCAGCTCCCCGATTTTGGCATGGAGCTCCTTCACCTGGTCCTCGTCAATCTCGGGCTTTCGTTTGCCGCCACGTGCAAACACGTCCGAAGCTCCTTCCAGCAGGGCACGCTTCCATTGATGGATCATGGTCGGATGAACCCCGAACCGGCTCGCCAGCTCCGAGACCGTCTCCTCGCCCTTCAGGGCTTCCAGGGCGACCTTCGCCTTGAATTCCGGCGCGTGCCGCTTGCGTTTCGACATCTCTGATCTCCTAATTCTCGAAGACCAGCAGACAACAAATTGTAGCTTACGTCAGTGTCCGATTTCCGGGGAGTAGCTCATTTACCAATAGTGAAATTCTGCTTAGGCCGTGTGGACGGATTTGATCAAGATGAAGGTCGCGGCGATTGCGACGATGGAGCGGAAGTTTCTGGCGGTTTTCTCGCAACGCAGGGCGACGCGTTTAAAGCGTTTGAGCTTCCCCATCATTTGTTCGATGCGTGCGCGGCCCCGGTAGAGCGCTTTGGCGAAGTGCCTCGGAATGCCGCGCCGGTTTGATTTGTATGGAATGACCGGGACAGCCCCGGCCTTTCGCGTAACTTCGCGATTGGCGTTGCTGCCATAGCCCTTGTCGGCAACGATGGCCCGATGTTTGATGTCGAGGCCGGTTTCCACGAGTTCCGTAAACTGCTAGCTGTCAGAGGCTTCGCCACCGGTCAGCTCAAAGCCAAGCGGCAGGCCGTTCCGATCCGTTTTCAGATGGATTTTGGTGCCGAACCCGCCGCGCGAACGCCCGAGCGCTTGACCTTCCTGCCCCCTTTGGCGCCTGCCGCAGAAGGAGCGACGAGGGGCTGCCAAAGCGATCGTCGCAATCGCCAACAAGAACGCGCGGATCATATTTGCCATGCTGCGACAAAACACGGAGTTCCGTACCGCTTAAACAGGAGGGGCACGGCAGAGAGGTGCAAGACTGCGAGAAATGTGACGACTGGTTTGAATCCGGTGTGAAGGGAACCTGAGTATTATAATGGCTCATCGAAGCCGGTCACTTGTCGAGGCCTTCACACACGCAGATTTCCCATTTGGGCGCACCAGCACCGTTCTGGTGACGCCGGATAGATGTTGGCACCCAGATGCCGGCTTCGATCAGATCTCAAAAACCTTGCATCGGGAGAGCTGTCCATAGATGTAATAGGTCGCGTTGCTGATCCCGTGCTCCCGGCAAAGGTCAGCAACAGGAACGCCACTCTCGCCCTGCTTCAAAAGGGCCAGGATCTGGCTTTCCGTAAATCGTGACTTCTTCATCTCGTTCTCCAAGCGCATCAAAGGCCGGAGAAGTCAAATTTTCAACCCGTTGGTTTTTGGGGACGATTACCGAAGGGTTAAGACCCTGAATAAGTAGGACACATTCTCGTGCGCCGGGTGCTGCTGTCTCGTCTTTGGCTCCTGATGGATCGACTCCAACTCCATAAGACATACTGGCGGATAGATGTATCCAGAAACATCGGGTAGCACTCGATGGTGTGTCAAGCGGCACAGGGCAGGCGGCATGCGGTCGTCTAGGGTGGCGGCATCGGTCAGCTATCGTCCCGCTTGAAAGGAATCGGCTCCATGTTGAGCAAGCTGTTCATCTCCATCTTCGCCCTGGTAACTGTGGCTTCCTCAATTGCGAGCGCTTCTCCGAAAATGGATACTTCACCCACTCAAAAGATCCAGGATGATCTCCTCATCGTGACTGAAACGAAAACGAAAAGCGCTCACAAAACGCGGGCTGCAGACAACAGGGAACGGAACAGGAGGGCCGTGTTCATCACAGGCTGACGATAAAGTCCTCCAGCTATCAAACCGGATCGACCTACAATACTTTTTCAACCAGTCACTGGGATTTGACCGGGCGCATTGGATCGTTGCCGCAGACACCGGTTTGGGCGACACTTTCATTCCGGAACCGAGACTAAAATGGGAGAGATCGCATGAACAGAATTTCCACCGCGCACAGGATATATTTTTTCGCCGTTTGTTCATTCGGGCTCTTTGTCGGAGGAATGGGATATTTCGCGCCCGAGCTGATTTCCTGGGCTGTGCCCTTGACGCTGCCGCCACTGCATGCTCGGACGGTCGCCAGTCTTTATCTGGCGGGTGGAACCATGATGTTGCTCGCCGGATTCGCGCAAGAGGCAAAACAGGTCCGATTATCGACTGTAGTCGCTACAATCTGGACCGGATCACTTGGGATTGTAACTCTGTTCTATCTCGACCAATTTGATACCGGTTTGAGATCGACATGGTTCTGGTTTTTTGCGTATTCCGTCTATCCTGCTGCCGGGCTGTTTTTTATCCTGCGCGCCCGCAAGGGCACAAACTCAGGCGAGCGCTCTCCCCTACCCGCACTGAGCCGCTTTCTTCTGGGCGGTGTTGGCGTCTTCGCTCTCGCCGTTTCCCTGCAGCTGCTGTTCATGCCCGGTTACATGGTGACCATCTGGCCATGGAAATTGAGCCTCATGCTGGCCCAGATCTATGGTGGTCCGCTGCTGGGACTGGCGGCCATAACTCTTTTGATGACTGCGGCCGACAAGGACGAATGCTTCATTTCCGCAGTCGGTATTACCATGTTCCCTTTACTTGCGCTTGCCGCAAGCCTGATGCATCCGAACCTGTTTACACCTCTGGGGCTCTCGTCCCTCGTCTGGTTTGGTTGCCTCGTAATCTCGAGCCTCGCGGGGGGATTTGTCCTGACAGGTATCATGGCACGCAAAGAAAATTCTCGAAAAGGATGAACAAGATGAATACCGGATCCAGCGTATCCCTGCCGCTACGTCTGTGGTTTGGGGCGGAAGTTTTTTTCGGCCTCGCGGCAATCCTGTCAATTACCCTTGCACCGCAAGACACCGCTTCGAATTTTGCCTGGACCATCAAACCAACCGTTACGGCGGCTATCCTAGGGGCGTTTTATGCCTCGGTTGCGCCGATCTTCGTTCTGGCGATGGTCGCCCGGCGCTGGGAAATGGTCAGGGTAATCATATGGCCAGCCATCGTCTTCACGTCGATCGAGTTGGCGGCGACCTGGATCCACTGGGACAAGTTTCGGATCGATTCCGGCAGCTTTATGCTCTGGTACGCAAGTTACCTGCTTCCACCGCCAATCTTTTTGGCGCTATTTTTTTATCAGGTCCGCCGGCAAGTGTCCTTACCAGCGCTTGAACCCATGGGAAAGGCCCTGCGTCTCGCACTGTGTACAATTGGCTGCTTGTTTACGCTTGAAGGCTTGTACTCTTTTGTCCGACCAGAGCACTTTACCGCCAATCATGCGTTTGAGGTGACGACCCTCACGGCTCGGGCGACGGCCGGCTGGATCGTCGCACTCGGCCTTATGATGGTTTCCATGGCTTGGGAAGGCGCTCGCGAGAGAGCACGTATCGGATCTCCATTTCTGATCCTTCCGCTGCCTCTGCTCCTTTTCCAGATGTCCCGTTTTGCCGATGAAGTTGACTGGTCACACCAGCGTCTGATCGCCGCTTTCGCGATGTTCGCAGCGACCAGTCTTTTGGGTCTCTGGCTTGCCAAGGGCAACTGGCGAACATCCCTGTCCTGATGACGCTCAGTGAGCAGGCATCAAAAAGCTTAATAAGAGCCGGCCGGAAGTGTGATTCCGGCCGACGCTGAGCATATGTTGGAGGGCAACACGGAGCCGTAATCAAGAGAGTTGATCTCAGATTTACGGGGCATTTGCCAATCGGGCTCTCAGCAATTCTGCGCTTCGCCTGCCAAGTAAGAACAAAAAGATCAAAGACCGCAAGCGCTATCTTATCAACGCCACACTCGGCCTGATGCTGTTCGAGCTGCTTCCTGCCGCCGACATCTAAAATCCTGATCAGCCCCACCTGAGTGGTCCGTTTTGATTTTTAGTGCATGACTGGGCTGCGGTCCATCCGGACTATAGTTTCTGGTGCCGGTGGTCGGTAGCCCAGGGCGCTGTGCGGGCGCTTGGTATTGTAATGTTTCCTCCATTGTTCAATCAGGATTTGCGCTTCTTTCAGGCTGTAGAAGGTTTTTCCGTCTAGCAGCTCATCTCGGAAGCGGACGTTGAAGCTCTCGCAGTATCCGTTCTCCCATGGCGAACCTGGTTCGATGTATGCGGTCTTCGCACCCACAGCGTTGATCCAGTCCCTGACGGCTTGAACAACGAATTCCGGGCCATAACACCTTCGGAATGATGTTGATTTAGAGGCTATGATTGCCTGTGCAGCTCTCAAATTGCGGAGCAGGTGATCATAGCCGGGTCTCAGGTCCCTACAGTGGTTTTGCACCAAACCATACCGCGAGGGAGACCGACTATGACCGATGCCAGTATTGCACAGACCGAGCCTGTTCTGGTGGCAATTGATATTGCCAAGTCACGCCACGAAGTCTTGCTGTCCATTCCCGGCAGAAAGCGTCGACGCCGCCTGACCGTTTTGAACCAGCTCGACGATTTCAACCGCTTGATCGCGCTGCTTCGCGATTATGGCCGTCCTGTTCGTGTCGCTTTCGAAGCCACCGGCAATTATCACCGTGCCCTGGCCTACAGGCTTGGAAGCGCAGGTTTTGAGGTGAAGCTTGTCTCTTCGGTTTCACTGGCACGTACCCGTGAAGCCTTGAACAACAGCTGGGACAAGAACGACCCGAAGGACGCACAGGTCATTCTTCATATGATGCAAATCGGGAACGAACAGTTCTACCATGACCCGGTGCTGTGCGGCACGAACGATCTTCAGGAACTCTCCAAGACCCACGACATTGTCTCGCGCTCGAAGACCGAGCTTTGGCACCGGGTTTTGACCCATTATCTGCCGCTGTATTTTCCCGAAGCAGAACGTTTTCATCGCAGTTCACGCAGTGACTGGTTCTTTGCCTTCCTGGAACGCTACCCATCACCGCATTTTATTTCTGCCATGAGCCAAGAGGCATTCATTGCCGACGCTTGGGAGGTTGTTGGCCGCAAGGTCTCAAAAGAGCGTTTGCTCGCAGATATTTATGAGACCGCCAAAACCTCCGTCGGTTTACCAATCGCCCCAGATTCCGATGCCGCAAAGATGTTCCGGATGGTTCTGGCAGAAGGGCGAAGCCTGATTGCGCAACGCAATCAGATTGAAGGGCTTGCCGAAGCTCTGCTGAAGGAAAACGCAGACTACACTCTTCTGACATCCATCCCCGGGATAGGTGCCATCAATGCGCTCACCATCTTGGCAGAGGCCGGAGACCTACGCCGGTTTCAACATCACCGCCAGTTCCTGAAGTTCTGTGGCATGGACTTGGCGACGATCCAGTCTGGCACATTCCGAGGTCAGACCAAGCTGTCAAAATACGGAAACGCCCGATTACGGCGCACCCTTTGGATGGCTGGGCAGGTCGCGATCAATCAACGCACCAACAGCTTTAGGGACAAGTTCGAGCGTTACATCGCCAAGGATCGACAAAACACACATTTACGCCGAAAGGCCTATACCGCAATTGCCGCCAAGATGGCCCGAACCATCCACGGGATAATCAAACGCGGCGAGCCCTATCGCCCCTTCTTTGAGGGGTGATCGAAAGCAGAAGGACCCTTCTCTGATCGGGCCGTAGAGGCAGGCATCTGACCTCGTAGATAATGTTCAGGCATTCTGCTCAACGACCCAAAGATCTCGTCTTAAGGACGGTGACGCGCACCTGATCCTCCCCCTTTGAAGTGGTCCACCGTTATTTTTAGAAAAACGGAGGATCAAAATGGCTACGAAACGTCACAAGCCAGAAGAAATTGTCTCGAAGTTGCGGCAGGTTGAAGTCCTTGTCGGCCAAGGCATGCCGAGGATCGATGCCATTCGGCACGTTCGCATCACCGAACAGACGTATTACCGTTGGCGCAAGCAGTATGGCGGGATGGGAGCCGACCAACTGAAAGAACTCAAACGCCTTCAGAAAGAGAACGAACGGCTGCGCAAAGCAGTGTCTGACCTGACCCTGGACAAGTTGATCTTGTAAGAGGGCGCCAAGGGAAACTTCTGAGCCCCACCCGTCGTCGCGCCTGCATCAATCACATTCGTCAGCATCTCGGCGTGTCAGAGCGCCGAACCTGTCGTGTTCTGGGTCAGAACCGGTCCACGCAGAGGAAACGCCCAGCAGCAGGGCGTGCTGACGAAGAAAGTCTTGTGGCGGATATGATCGCACTCGCCCGTGAGTATGGCCGCTACGGTTACAGGCGTATTGCAGCTCTGCTCAGAGACGCTGTTTGGCATGTGAATGACAAGCGCGTCGAGCGTCTGCGGCAACGAGAGGGGCTGAAAGTGCCAATGAAACAACCGAAGAGAGGGCGGATCTGGCTGAACGACGGATCATGTGTCCGGTTGCGACCAGAGTATCCCAATCATGACTGGAGCTATGACTTCGTGCACTGCTGAACCAATGAAGGAAAGGCATTCCAGGCTCTGAACATCCTGGACGAGTATTCCCGAGAGTGCCTGGCAATCCGGGTTAAGCGAAAGCTGAACTCCACCGACGTGATTGACGTGCTGACGGATCTCTTCATCCTTCGAGGTGTTCCAGCCTACATCAGATCTGACAAGGTCCTATGGTCGGAATGATTAGCAGACTTGGCATCAGGTCATTGTCATGCTGAAGCTTTTCTGCATGTTTGAAAGTGTATAAGTTCGGCGTTTTAGTCAACAACATGTCTCTCCCATAACAAACACAGAGTACGCTTATGCGGCTCTCTAGGTCTTTTGTCTGCCTGTCGATGCGGTGTCAGACCCATCAAAAAAGCACGTATGAAAGCTCAATTCTGGCTGAGCTACCGGGTGCCGCCGTCCCGCCACCGGGTTCACATCAGCAATCGGCTTTGCCGGGTGAGCTGTGCAGGTTGGATCTCTGCTGCCCGTATCAGATCATGTCGCTGCACCCCGCACACGCGACTGTGTGTGGGCCATTGCCGGTTTCCGGACGCTTTACGGTGCGAAGCCCTTGGAGACCTTACCAACCCTAGCGTAGAGAGTGTCACAAAAAAACGCCCATTCACGAGGAACGGGCGCTCAAAGTTTGATCCAAGAGGGGAACAGCAGCGAGCCGACCTTGAGAGGATACTTTTGACTCACTCAAGCCTCGTCTCGCTGATATTCTTCAAATAACGCATCCAGCCGCCGGTCCCCTGTGACAAACGGCACAGGCCATGGCGCTCTGGACTCTTGGTCAGCAGTATTCTTAATGTAAGGCCTTCAACCCGGTAGAATTTGGGCTATATCATCCCCGAGGAACGGCGTGACTGGTCCTCCTCTTACCTCGTTCCCCAGATTGTGGACAGGATTTGTACCTTCACCGCCACAAGGATACAAATCCTGTTCATGATCTGCCCCAAAGTATAGCCCCGTAGCTCAGCTGGATAGAGCACTCGCCTTCTAAGCGAATGGTCGCAGGTTCGAATCCTGCCGGGGTCGCCATTTCCTCACGTGTCCGATCCGGAGATAGTTTACGACCTTTTTGGGTTGAAGGGCCCCGGAACCGAACTAGCACTACTTTGGCAGGTTTTTCTCAAAGATAGATTTCCGGCAATGAGGGCATCTTTCGGGCGGAGGTTTTTGAATGATTTTCAGGATTTCCGTCCGGACTGCAGGCAGTGTTGGTTGTGGCAGAGGTCCGGAGATTCTTTTTTTCCCCTGTCGCTTGCTTAAGGCGTCGGGATTGCAGGAAGGCAAAGGCGATCATCGTCATTAATGCGTGCCGGTGAAGCCCAGTCCACGATCGTCCTTCAAAGTGATCCAGACCGAGTTCCTCTTTGAGCTGTTGATGTGCCTGTTCGCAGATCCAACGCGCCTTGATGGCGCCGGCAAGTTGTTTGAGTGTCGCTTCTGCGGGAAAGTTGGACAGATAGTATTTGCGCTCGCCAGTCGAGCGGTGCTCGCCGACGACCCAGACCTCCTCTCCCGGCAGGTGCTGGGCACCCATGTCGCGAATGCGCTGAGGTGGACCGTCTGCGATCCGGACCCGCACAGCTGCAAAGCGTGCCGAAAGGGCTCCCTTGGTCCCGCGCCGCCAACTGACCTTCTGCCACTTTGCGGTTTCCAACATGGCCTGCGCTGTGATCGACTTTGTATCGGGAATGTGCCGCTGGCGCGGGCGGCCGCGTTTGGCGACAGGGAAGATCATCTTCACGTCTGCGGGATAAACCTTTTGCTTGAACGGGATGCCAACGGCCCAGGTCAACCCGCGTGCGCTCAAAGCCTGCCGGAAAGGAGCACTCAAGCCATATCCGGCATCGGCAAGGACGCAACCAAAACGCACACCTGCTGCACGAACCCGGTCGATTTCCGCCAAGGCGATCTCGGGCTTGGTCTTGTAGTCACGAACATCATCAGGAACTCTGGCGTGATCAAGCCGGGCGGTATCGCAGATCCAGCTCTCCGGCAGAAAGAGCCGCAAGCCGACCATGACAGGCACTTCATTCGAAGCCAGCGTCACGGATACCAGCGTCTGGCAGTTCGCCCGTTTCCCCAATGCCGAAGCATATTGCGGGGCCACGCCGACCGAGTGGTTCCCCTTTTTGGGCAGTGCGGTGTCGTCGATAATCAGCCATGCATCGTTCCCGCCAACCTGTCGGTCAGCTTCGCTGAGCAATGCGGCTTCGACTGGAGCAGGATCCCAGGGACTGCTCGCAATGAAATGGTGAAACTGATCGTAACTGGCTGCGCCCGTCCTCTCCGCCATCGGCTGAATGCTCTTGCGGTCTCCTGGACCGATCAAACCTTCAATATAGGCCGGACACATCCGGGCACGCGTCTTGTGACGAAGCGCTACCAAAAACGGCGCTAACCAACCTTCGAGATCACTTTGCCAATTCCCATCCATGACCGACACCTCCTAAAGCCGGTCTTATATGAAGCACCGAAAACTCCGTCGGGGAATCCTCCAAAATCAAAACTCACAAAAACCTGCCAAAGTCGGGCTAAGTCTTATAATTCTTCTTAGTGCGTCGGGTCTCGTAAATCGTGAGCGGGCACGCACTGCCCTCTTGGCCAGAATTTTGTCATCATGAGCGGCGCTCGAACGCAGGACGTTAGGCCATGTGGACGAATTTGAGACGTATTTCGTGTGACACCAATCAAGAGTTGGCATGAAAAGACTTGAAGCGCGTATCGGTGATACGCACAAAAGGCTTTTCGCGCCAAATAGAAGCTTGATGCCACACCCGAAGTGCCGGGCCTGCATCGCTCAATCCCGTCGAAAATCTGCCTTGAGGATGCGCCAGCATCCCCTGCACCGGATTTCCTTGGTCTTGAACAATGCATTTCCCGGCGAAATACATCTCAAATTCGTCCACACGGCCTAGATGCAAATCATGTCATCGAGGGCTGGATCAGCAAGATGACTTCTCCCACCTGAAAAGAACAAAAGCAACAAAATCAAAGCAGATCGACGCTGAACGGGACAATAGGAATCGGTCAATCAATTCTCGATAAAGTCAACTTTCAACGCCAGCCACGGATGCCTCGCACACTCCCATCCAGCACTCCGCGGTTTTCCCTCACCCAAAGAATACTGGCCACCAGAACGTGGTCTTCGTGCAGGACAAAGTCAACGTGCTGGCGGGACTCAACCTCGGCGGCAGCAAGGCCTTAATCATCGCCGACCTGCGCAAAGTGAAGCATTCGGCGAAAAGATCGTCCGCCTCTCCGGCGGTTATCTCATGGCGCAAGCTGTCGGAGTTTTGCCAGACGACGTGGAAGCGGTCTCTCGCTGCACCAGCCATGTCCACGGCACCAACGCAAGCGGCACGCGCCGGAATTCAAGGCGAAGGTCGCCCTGGAAGCCCTGAAGGGCGAGGAGACGGTCTCGGAGCTGGCGAGCCGGTTCGGGGTTCATCCGACCATGATCCATCAATGGAAGCGTGCCCTGCTGGAAGGAGCTTCGGACGTGTTTGCACGTGGCGGCAAACGAAAGCCCGAGATTGACGAGGACCAGGTGAAGGAGCTCCATGCCAAAATCGGGGAGCTGGCGGTTGCCAACGATTTTTTGTCCAGAAAGCTCAAACCTTGGGGCATGAAGTGAGGCGCGGCATGATCGAGCCGAGGCATCCAGACTTATCGGTCGGCAAGCAGTGTTCTCTGCTGTCGATCTCGCGCTCGTCTTTCTATTATACGCCGAAGGGCGAGAGCGAGATGAACCTCGCGCTGATGCGCCAGATCGATGAACAGTTCCTGGAGGCGCCGTTCTTCGGTGTCCGGCAGATGACCTGGCACCTAAAGAACGAAGGTCATCCGGTGAACGAGAAGCGGGTCCGGCGACTGATGCGGCTCATGGGCCTGATGCCGATCTACCAGAAGCCCAATACAAGCAGGCCAGCCAAGGGACACAAGATCTGGCCATATCTGCTCAAGGGATTGCGGGTGGAACGGCCGAACCAGGTCTGGGCGTCCGACATCACGTATTTACCGATGCGCCGCGGGTTCCTCTACCTGGTCGCGATCATGGACTGGTTCACCCGCAAGGTGCTGGCCTGGCGCATCTCCAATACCCTGGAAGCCGACTTCTGCGTCGAGGCGTTGAATGAAGCGATCCACAAATTCGGCGCGCCGGAAGTCATGAATACGGATCAGGGATCACAGTTCACCTCGTTTGCATGGACGGACCGGCTACGGCGGATGGGCGTGCGCATCTCGATGGACGGCAAAGGACGGTTCCTCGACAATATCTTCGTCGAGCGGCTGTGGCGTACGCTCAAATACGAGTGCGTCTACCTGCACGCCTGGGAAACTGGATCGCAGGCCAGGGCCGGTGTTCGAAAGTGGGTGGATTTCTATAACCAGAAGCGCCCACATTCAGCACTTGGCGGCAAGCCGCCTGCCGTGGTCTATTGGCAGCGCATTGAACAACACCAACCCGATCAGCAGGTGCAGAGAGTAGCTTAATTTACGCCAAAACCTGTCCAATGAATGGGGAGTAGCTCAAATAGGTAGAAGGTCTACATCCCACCTGTCGGCAATTCATAGCTTGTCGATTGGGAGCATTAGCACCGCTGTTCGGGTGAGCATGTCCCCATCAATCGATTCTTCCCTAAGCGGCTTCGATTGAAAAACAGGAGAGTGCGCCCCCCACAACCGCACTCGCCTTTTTTGCAACAAAGCGGTACTGCGGATTGGGCAAAACTAAGATTTTCGGCGAGAAAAACAGCGCCCCTGCATCAAACAACACAGCCGATACGCTGCATGTAATATAACCGACATGCGAACTGTCCGCTTACGGAAGTGGTGAAGGCGCGTAAATTATACCCCCCAATGCTTAATTTACGCTCCCTGTTCCTGGGCAAGATCTGAAACTGCCCACACTTTATCGACGCTCACGGTAGGGTCAGGTTCGGTCTGAGACTCATGAGCGTACTTCGGCAAGGCTGATTGCTGATCTGGACCCGGGGGCGGTACCCGGCAGCTCCACCAAAGATACATTGTTCAGTAGTGTGTCTTTGACGGGTCTGAAACAGAATCGACAGGCAGACAAAAAGCTAAGACGCGCTTCGGTGAGACACCACTGTTATCGGTTCAACGTTAGTAAATGCAAAAGATACTAACTCTTTCGCTAGCCTGAAAAGTGCCAACGAACACAATGAGCGGGTAGCGGTAGCTGCCTAAACGGAGCCCGGCCGGGGCTTGGCAACAGGGCCCGGCCACCCCTCCTTTTTACATCCACCTCAGTAGTCCGGTTCATTTTGATTGATATGCACTGCATTACACGTAGTCATAGAAACCTTATCGAGCATATTGCAGTTGCTCGGATTCGAAGTGCCCATTTATTCTGATCTAATATTGCTTGTTATAGAAATGAAACTAGGCAGTTTCTATGGGCTATCCAACTCATTTGGAATTGCAGAAACGTATTGTCGCGACTATTGGAACGGGGCCTATCGCATACTTCGACTGCGAGGCAGTTTGCTGGTCCAGTCAAATTCGTCAACAACATAATCAAACTCAAACGCGAGACCGGTTTATTTTGAGCCGTACCGCAAACCCATCCCAGAATTGACAGCTCACGGTCATGCTTACTGGAGCCGCTCCAAGGTCGGCGCAAGCGGCGACACTACATTAGATGTAACTGATGGCTCTATTTGCAGAAGAAAAGCAGATCACCGTGGCAGATAACCAATGCGACCAAAGGCACCGGCTGTCTCCGCGGAGCGATTGTCAAAAGTAGTTTCCAGGCGGTCATCATGCGGCGGCTTGATCCTAGGTGTTCAGTCCCGGCATTTGATGGATCGGATTAAGTCTGAAGCGTCCAGGCTCTGAAGTCCATATCTTGCAAATGTATTCATAGGGCGTTAGCCCGCGCAGAGTTTTCAGTCTGCGCCCGAAATTGTAGGCGTTGATGAAGTCCTGGAGATGGGCTTCGAACTGGCTATGATGATCGTAGTGGAAGCGTTTGACCGTAGCTTCCTTGATGGTCCGGTTCATCCTTTCGACCTGGCCGTTTGTCCAGGGGTGTTTCACCTTCGTGAGACGATGCTCGATGCCGTTTTCCCTGCATCTCATGTCAAACATATGGGTCATGTACCGTGCTGTCGGTCCATCGGCATAGCGCGGTGGAAAGGTGAATTGGATACCATTGTCCGTGAGAACGGTATGGATCCTGTAGGGCACGGCCTCAATGAGAGCCACGAGGAAGGCTGAAGCCGATGTCCGGCCTGTCTTGCAGACGACCTGCACGAAGGCGAATTTGGACGTGCGGTCAATCGCAACGTAAAGGTAGAGTTTGCCTTCGGCTGTGCGGACTTCGGCGATGTCGATATGGAAATAGCCGATCGGGTAGCGCTTGAACTTTTTCTTTGCTGGTTTGTCGCCTCCGACTTCGGGCAAGCGGCTGATGCCATGACGTTGCAAGCAGCGATGTAACGAAGAACGGGTCAGATGCGGGAGCGTCGGCTGAAGGGCGTAAAGGCAATCGTCCAGTGGCAAGAGCGTGTGGCGACGAAAAGCCACAATGATCGCTTCGTCCTCGACGGACAGAACCGTCGAACGTGGCTCTTTCGGTCCGGTCCGCAGGTCGGCCGTAGAAGTTCGGCGCTTCCACTTGGCGACAGTCTTTTGATTGATGCCATATCGCTTCGAAAGCGCCCTCAGGCTCTCTTGACTATTTTGTATTGCTCGACGGATCGCCTCTGTCGTTGTGGCGCTCCCGTGTAAAACCTGTCCCATAGTGCATCCTTCCATTCGGGAGAAAAGACTGCACCATCAAATTCTGGGATCAAACACCTAGTTTGATGGTTTGATGCCGTTGATGAAATCGACGCCTTCGATGACGTCGGCGAGATGAGAAAAGCCGCGCAGTTTTCGCCAGCTTTTCTCAGCGCACTGACCCAGCTTGAACATCATGTGGAGCATGCCTTCCCGGCTGAGGCATCCTTTGGTGCGCTTTGTCCGATGTCGGATCGTGGCGAAGGTGCTTTCGATTGGATTTGACGTCCGGATGCTTTGCCAGTGTTGGGCTGGGAAGTCGTAGAAAGTCAGTAGTTCCTCGCGATCCCTTATCAGACATTGTGTGGCCTTGGGGTACTTGGCCTCGAATGTCTGATGAACAGATCAAAGGCGGCATGTGCGTCCTCGTGCTTTCTGCCTGCCAGATATCATGCGGCATTTTCTTGGCCTTGGGCTGGGTGCGCTTGGGAAGGGAATTGAGCACGTTGCCAGTTTTGTGCATCCAACAGCGTTGTTGGCGCGTGGCTGGGAAGACCTCCTCCAGTGCCACCCAGAACCCCATGGCTACTTCCCCCGTCGCCAGTCTTGGAGCGGCAAGACCGCGGCCTTTCAAAGACAGCAGAACCTCACGCCAGCTCTGGGTGCCTTCCCGGACGCCGTCCTTAATCGCCAGAAAGTGCTTTTCTCCGCGTGTGTTGACGCCGATGACGACCAGCACACAGAGCCGATCATCGGATCCGCGCAACCCGCCGTATATTCCGTCTGCCCAGATATAGACCCATTCATCACGGCTCAGATCGACCTTGCGCCAATTCTCGTATTCCGCAGCCCACTGGCCCTTCTGGCGTGAGATTGTCTTGGCGGAAAAGCCGGTCGCCTCGGGGCCGAGCAACACCTTCAGCGCCGCGTCCATCTCGCCGGTGGAGATGCCCGTCAAATAAAGCCAGGGCAGCGCGGCCTCGATGGACTTCGCCTTGCGAACATACGGCGGCACAAGCGCTGAGCGTAACGCTACCGGATGGCCGTCTTTCGCCCGCACCTTTGGCACTTTGACCGTAATCGGCCCAATCCCGGTCTGCACTGCGCGCTCCGGGTGATACCCGCTGCCAACAACTGCCGCACGACCATCGACTGTTCGACGTTCCGCAAACTCGGCCAAAAAGGCATCTCTCTCGGCTTCAACGGCGACCAGCAGCAATTCTCGAGCGCCTTTGCGAAGAAACTCGCTCAGCGGGTCCTTGACCCCGTCTCGATCGGAAAATTCGATGATGGTAGTGTCATCCATGTTGTTGTTGACATATTTGGAACGAAATAGAGGTGTTAGCGCTGACTGGTTAGAATGCGAATTTGTGCTAAACACTTTTTTGAACGGCAACTGAAGTAGGGCTATGACATGGCAGTGCCGCATTCACAAACCCTTGAATAGCGTGCCTGCTGCTAAAATTACCCATGAGATTATCAAGAGATTGGTAACGGACAACCCGAGGGCTGGTACAGTGATACCAACCAGTGGCAGCACTGCAAATGCAAACAAGACCAAGGAAATCAAGAACACAATTATGGAGGGTGGTTTCAAACGCATGCAAAACTTTCACTGTCAATCATGATTTTTCACCGAAGCACTTTGTGATCCCGTTTTTCCAAGAGGTGCTTGGGGAACCACTGCGATTTCGCGCGCACCCGACAAAGGAGAATTAAGATCTGAATCGATGCCTCAGTCCACGTCTAAATTACTTCCTTTGATCGCTCTGAGTTCGAGCGCAATTATGATGTCAAAATCCGGATGCAAGATCACTGTGTGCAAACTAACATATATGCCAGCCACATAGTTATACGTTGGCTAATAAGCTGTGGTATCAAAAGGCACAGCGTTGCAACGCATAACTGCATACCGGCTCCCAATTTAAGAAAAAAGCTCATCAAATCGCACTAGAAGACCGAAGGGCATTGCCATGTATGACCTATATTTGTAGAATTTTTGATTTGATCTGACGGTTACCGCCTTTGAGGCTGTGTTTGTCAGATCAGGTTCGGCCTATTTTCTTGTCGAGCCAAACCTGTTTTCCTTCGATCAGGGTTTCCATGGGCGTTCTGCCACAGCACATTTTGCCCTGATGCGTGCGTTCGTGGTTGTATTGTTCAATCCATAAGCCCAACTCCTTTTGCAAGTCATCGATGGTTTCGAAGACGGTCTTTCGGAATGCGATTTGATAGAACTCCTGCAAGACCGTCTTGTGGAAGCGCTCACAAATACCGTTTGTCTGCGGTGATTTTGCCTTGGTTTTCGTGTGATCGATGTCGTTGATCGCCAGATAGAGCTGGTAGTCATGGCTCTCGGCCTTGCCGCAATAATCCGTGCCCCTGTCGGTCAGGATGCGCAGCAAAGGCAGATCCTGGTCCTCAAACAGCGGCAGCACCCGGTCGTTGAGAAGATCGGCCGTGATCGGCGTCTTTGTTGTGTAGAGCTTGGCGCAAGCCACCTTGGAATAGGTATCGACGAAGGTTTGCTGATAGATCCGGCCGACGCCTTTCATGGTGCCGACATAGAACGTGTCCTGAGAGCCCAGATAGCCGGGATGGGCCGTTTCGATCTCGCCGCAGGCCTCATCGTCCTGGGCCTTCTTCTCAAGAGCGGCAACCTGGCTGTCGGTCAGGATCGTGCCTGTTTCGGCCACATGGACTTCCAGGGCTTTCAGACGTTGTTTGAAGTTGGCAAGATCGTTTCTGAGCCAGATGGACCGCACCCCCGAGGGTGAGACAAAGACGCCCCGTTTGCGCAGCTCGTTTGAAACACGAACCTGTCCATGGGCAGGCTGCTCAAGGGCATAGGCTAGGACAGCGGCCTCAACCTGTTCGTCGACTCGGTTCTTCAGGTTGGGTTTGCACCGGCTCTTGTCCAGAAGCGCCTCAACGCCGCCATCCTCAACGGCTGACTTGTAGCGGTAGAACGTGTCACGGGACAGTCCCATCACATTGAAGGCCTGGCTCACATTGCCAAGCTCTTCGGCCAAGTTCAGAAGGCCGACTTTGTGTTTGATGATCCGCTCGTTACTCTCGTACATGAGCGTTACCTTTTGGGCTTGAGATGATTGTTTGGTCACAACCATCAAAGCCGGTAACCCTCAGCTCGAAAACCGAGATGTCAGATCAAGTCTCAACTTCTACAATATATGGTCTCCGCCTTATCGCAACACTTGGTATGTTTTGGTTAGCGTTTAGCATTTATGGACGTATTTCAAGCTTCTTCGATCGACCCGATCCATTGACGCTGCGGGCTCGGATGTTTTTCCGCGTTCTCTCTCTTCAATACGATCTTGGCTTCTTGAAACGGATGATGAAACGCAAAATGGAAGCGTATTTCGCCAATCAAAAAATAGAACCCATCCAATTTACGTTGGTTCGTATCCTGTTAGTTCGCACAATCTTGTGGTTCGAACTGGTCAATGAGGTCGCCAACGGTGTCCCAAAGAGCGTCGATCGTGCGCTCTGCCTTGGCAAGCAGCATTGCCTTGAACTTGGAGAACGCCATCTCGATCGGGTTGAAGTCGGGACTATAGGACGGCAGAAAACGCAGCTCAGCGCCGGCGCTTTCAATGGC
Organism: Labrenzia sp. THAF82; assembly: GCF_009363435.1. Classification (GTDB taxonomy): domain Bacteria; phylum Pseudomonadota; class Alphaproteobacteria; order Rhizobiales; family Stappiaceae; genus Roseibium; species Roseibium porphyridii. The sequence continues at coordinate 5,620,352 of NZ_CP045354.1, forward strand.
CTCCCGGACGCCAGCAGCCTTGTGTGCTTGCAAGTTGTCCATCACGACGATGTCACCGCGTGACAGGGTTGGTACAAATGCCTGCCCGACATACGCGAGGAAAACCACCCCGTTCATGGCCTCGTCGAGCATCATAGGCGCCGTCATGCCGCTCAGGCGCAAGGCTACGGCGACGGTTGTCGTTTTGCCCCTCTCGGCGATGCCTTGCAGCGCCGAGAGGGCAGCGAGTGACCATGTAGAACACCTGCCCGGCAACGCTCTCCCTTCAAAGACCCTCCACGCAGCCGCGCCATCTTCGTATTCAAGCCGGGCTCGTCAATGAAGACAAGTTTGACCGGATCGAGATCGAGCTGGCTTTCAAACCGGGCTTGACGCCGCTTCATCAAGCCTCGGCATTCCTGCTCCAGTGCGTGTGCGGTTTTCTTTGTATGTGAACCCGTGCGAGCGTAGCCATTTGCTCAACATGCTGCGACCGATTTTCGTGTGACAGCCTTCAGCCAGACGCACAACCATCTCGTCGAGGGTGCTGTCCTTCTGGTTTTCGATCAGTGCAAAACTGAGGCCTCATGCGGATCAAACGGGAAGCTTTCTTGCGTCCGGTTTTGCGGGGCTCCGTCTTGCCCTGTCCGGCGCATGCAATCCAGCGGATCGCGCTCGAAGCATTTCCTCCAAACCTCGCCGCAGCTTGTCGCGCAGAAATGCCCTCCTGCGAAGCTCTTAAAACCCGACCTCGAAGATCGCCGCACTCTGTCCGCCCCATCAAATCAAACTCCATTGCTGGAAGTTTGAAACAGAAAGAACCCGAAATATCACATCACATTCGATCCATCGAAAAACAAAACGCTCAAGTTCTGAGGCAAGCAGACCATGATGGGCAAGAGTAATTGCAGTAACGATTTCAATCGGGACACGGAGACCTAAATCAACGCGCGTGGTTAGCCCCGACTGGCCCAAAAGTTTGCTACACTATCGTTTCTCTCGCGTTACAAAAATCGGTGATAGGACCTCGGCCGATTTTTCCTCTTCTCCGCCTTTTTTGACACTAACTAAGTTTTCCGAGAGCATGTCTTTCATTTTTATTTTTGCCGTCAGATTTTTATCGAAGTCATTGTAATTATTGTATTTCAATCACTGAAAACCTTCTCGAAATCATCGTAAAAACTTGAGATCGACTGAAGTTTGCACTGCAGTCTCGCGAATTCTGTGCCATTCAAAACAAAAAGATAATTTAGTTCTGTAGTTTCACACTCACTGAGTGATGAGGAGGCATGATAGTGCTTCGCTCATGTTAAGAGCGATGAAGCTACAGTTAACCCTTATAAACCTGTTGACTCTCTCCCGAACAGCTCGCAAGACTGCTCTTTTCCGATGGAATTCAGAGCCCAATTCAATCAGTCAAGATGACCTGGTCTTCACTCCACAGTTGGCCCTTTTCATCGACAAATATTCTTTTGCCTTCGTCGTTTGTCGTAATGAATTGTTTGTCCCAAAACATGTCGGACCCGGAGGGATCATATTGAAACTGAAGCGCGCCTTTCTCGTCACGATCAAACGCTGCGGGCCTCAAGCGGGCATGCGAGGGAACAAGTTCACTTGCTGCGACTATTTCCGTGCCGTTGGGCGAAAGTGCTTTCATGTTTGCGTTCCTGATCAAGTCTAATTTTGATTTAAGAAATTTCGAGTTTTCAGGTCCATACAAAGGGGCATGGTGTTTGGCGTTGCGCGCCGTTGAGCAGCTGTTCGGTCAAATGGCGCATCAGATCGGACCAGCTGGAAACGCCAATCTTGGCGAAGGCGCTGTTCTGATGGAGTTCTGCTGCCTCTGGGCGAATATGAAGAATGTCCGCACAGTCATGAACGCCATAGCCCTGCAGGCCAAGCCGGGCGACGGCACTTTCCTCAACCGTCAAGCTCCAGGCTGCGAAATGGGTGTCCTGCATGGTCGCAAATGCGTCAGAGGCTGCCTTGATTTGATGTTGAAGTTTCAGTGAGTAGTTCATCTTGCCCTCGCCACGATGTGCTGCCGATGATCCATATCTAAAGGACTGACACCGAATTGACCTGTGACAATCGGCACTCAGCAGGAGAGTGTCGCAAACTTTTCATTTAGTCGCCCCCCTTTTCCAGGCGCTGGTTTAGGAGGCGCATTACCAAGTTGTTTGGGGCTGTTTGGAATTTGCCTGCTCTTAGGCTGTTATGCTGCCATATGTGCGACATAATCTGATCAAAGGTTAGATGCACCTGCCCAGTCATGTCGTCTTGAATCTGCGTTGAGAATAGAGCAGCGGAGACCCAAGAGAAGATTGACTTGATTCTGGGTTTCCCAAATACACTGGTCGTGTTCTGGATATTTGAATTGGCCTGCCAAGCGCAGCGGCTCCTGTCGACCAACGATCAGATCAACACGATCTTCCGACCGCGTCGACACATTCTAACGGCGACCTCACACCGGCAAGCAAGAGCAGATGTGTTCGGCCTTGGGCAGAACCGTACCGACGAGATGAACGCCTGAAAACGGCCCAAAAAGGGACAAAGACCGCCGGAAAAAGTTGGCAATACCGATCAAAGTTCATCTTTGATCAGCGTATCAAATTGACCTTTTGAGAGAAAGCCGCGATGCATTTTTCCATTGACGAAGAAGGTCGGGGTCGAATTAACACCGAATTCATTGATCCCACGGTCTCGCACAGCGTTTATTGCATCCAGCAATTCCTGTTTTCTTAAGGCCTTTTCGAAGGAGCTTTGTGTAAATCCAATTTGCTTGGAAAAGTTCAGAAGAGAATTGTATGGATTATCAGTGAAAGCCCAACTGCGCTGCTTTTGAAACATGAGGTCGATAATGTCGAAATACGTCTCTTTTGGTGCGCTCCGGGCCAGCATGAAGGCAGCTGATGCGACTGCATCAAGCGGAAATTCCCTTAAGATGAAGCGGACTTTTCCCGTGTCGATGAATTCTGCCTTCAGCGCTGGATAAGTCTCCACGTGGAAATCGGCACAGTAGCTGCAAGTCATGGATGTGTATTCCACGATTGTGACTGGTGCCTTCTTATCGCCAAGTGTCTTGTCACCAAGCGGACCTGATGTGTGGAGATCTTTTCCATCTACACTATGAGCCAAAGCAACACTTGGGCCAGAGGTCAGGGCGACGACAAGAGCAAGACCATATCCGGTCTGCAGTACGTTTCGGCGGGAGATTGTCACGGGGTTATCCTGTCAAGCATCATAGTTTCTGACTAACTGTTTGTGTCAGCGGTTTACAATAGGATGGAGTGGTCACATTTTTCCGAACAGATTGGCAGCAGTGCTAAAGAGCGTCCGGTTTTGAGTTTATTCCCTCAGTTTGGTTTCTTGTCAGCCTCATATGCCTCCTTTGGGTTTTTGCGTTCAAGGGTTGAATGACGCTGCCGAGTATTATTTGTGACGCGCTAGAGCACATCCAGATTAATCCGGTTCATATCCGGCGGCTTTGAAGTAGTTTGCGCATTCGTCTGGCTTGAAGGCATCCATCAAATCACCGACTACGTCCCAAAGCGCGGGTATTGTTCGCTAAGCTTTGTTCTAGGCCGTGTGGACGGATTTGATCAAAATGAAGGTCGCGGCGATTGCGACGATGGAGCGGAAGTTTCTTGCGGTTTTCTCGCAACGCAGGGCGACGCGTTTAAAGCGTTTGAGCTTCCCCATCATTTGTTCGATGCGTGCGCGGCCCCGGCCTTTCGCGTAACTTCGCGATTGGCGTTGCTGCCATAGCCCTTGTCGGCAACGATGGCCCGATGTTTGATGTCGAGGCCGGTTTCCACGAGTTCCGTAAACTGCTAGCTGTCAGAGGCTTCGCCACCGGTCAGCTCAAAGCCAAGCGGCAGGCCGTTCCGATCCGTTTTCAGATGGATTTTGGTGCCGAACCCGCCGCGCGAACGCCCGAGCGCTTGACCTTCCTGCCCCCTTTGGCGCCTGCCGCAGAAACATGGGCGCGAATGACGGTGCTGTCGAACATGGCGATCAGATGCGCGCCTTCATCAAGCCCGGCCAGAATGGAAAAATAGTCCTCGAACATACCTGCCTTGCCAAGGCGGTCGAAGCGTTTCCAGACGCTGTTCCAGTTGCCGAACCGCTCGGGCAAAGCGCGCCAGGAGATGTTGTGAAGCGTAAAATAGTGCAGCGCCTCCAAAAACAGTCGGTCATTCTTTGCCTGCGCGCCAACCCGTGGCAAGCAAGCCTGGAAAACCTCCAGTGCCAATTCGAAATCCCGGTCTGTCATCTTGGTACACATCGCCGACCTCCAAATCACGTCGGCAACCTATGAATCACTTTAAAATCAAATTCAGAATCCCAAAACCGATACCTGAGTCAATCCGTCCACACGGCCTAGTCGTTAGTCATACTTTTTTCTATGTAATATATTGGTGGTTATATTATGATGACAATTGGATTCAAATCAAGTCTTGCAGGCATTAACAACTATCGATTACTATGACTGGCACAAATCTATTGGACCATTGGCCCTAATGCTTTCTATTGTTCGCATTATCAACAGACAGATAGGTAATCTTCCGCCCTGGGCTTCAATACTTTCAGATACCGAGAAAAAATTCATTCATCGTGTCGAGCAAGTATTCTATTTCGCAATGTTTGTCATGCCTGTCACTGGTTGGCTTTATGTGATGTGGGGCAATTACCGCGTCAATCTGTTCGATGTTTGGGAGATGCCCAGGCCTCTTCCGAAAGATAGCGGACTTCGTGACATCGCCAAGTGGGCTCATATAGGAGCGGGATGGTACCTTCTCGTCGCGATCCAGTGTCATGTCGGGTTGGTCTTGCGGCATCAGATATTGAAGAAGGATGGCTTGTTGAACAGAATGTTATAGATTGGCGAAGCCTCGCAACATTGTGTCCAGGCGTTTGTGATCAGCCACACCTGAGTGGTCCATTTTGATTGTTAGTTCACAAATTTCAATTCGACAAGATATCCGACGACCCTCCAGATCATATTTTGGCCTATTTTTAGCGTTTATATTCAGCACCTTATCGAAGGTTAGGTGGTTCTGGCGTAACTATCCCATTAGATTATTCGTTTCGTCAAAACCGTTTCAATTCTTCTTGGTGCCATGATATGAGCAACATGCGTATCCTTTTGAACGACAAAACGATAGAACGTTTGTCAACACCCTACCATGGCCGCTACATTGTCCGTGATACCGATCTGAAAGGCTTCTTTCTGATGGTCGGCACGCGCAAGAAGACCTTCATGATCCAGGCGGATCTTCGAAAGCGCGGAAAGAGGGTTTCTACAGTTCGTCTTGCATTAGGTGACACGCGTGCACTCTCCACGCGCGCGGCACGCTCACTCGCCAAGGAATATCTCGCTCAAATTAGTCGAGGGGTTCATCCAAAGGAGAATGAAAGACCCACAAAGGCTTCGACAGCCGCAGGTGTTGATCCAGTCAGTGGGGAGGTCTCAACTTCTATCACACTGAAAGAAGCCTGGGCTAGATACCGACTGGCTATGGAGCGCAAGAAACGGAGCGATCGCACGATCGAAAGCTACAGAGATCACGTTGAACGCATCTTCGTCGGCTGGCTGGATACGACCTTGCGAGTGTTGGGTGAAGAACCCGGCCTCGTTGCGGCCAAACACGATGAGGTTGGCAAATTACATGGCCCCTACATAGCCAATGGGAGTATGCGAACTCTTCGGGCTATTTACAATCATGCCCGTAAGATCCACCGTTATCTACCTTCAGATAATCCAGTGGACAGTGTTGACTGGAACTACGAGAAGCGTCGGAACAGTGGCATGGGTTTAAGCGACCTAGAAAAATGGTTCCTTCAGGCGGCCCAACTAGACAATCCCCTCCGCCGTGAATTTCATCTCTTTACGCTTTTGTCCGCTTGCCGGCCAGCGGCATTGAAAGCTGTCAAAATAACCGATTTGGATTTGCGCCGCCGAACCTTGCACATTCCACGACCCAAAGGAGGCGCTGATCGTGCGTTTGACATCCCGCTTTCGCGTCAAATGATAAAATGCCTCATCCGCGCTATTCGTTTTGGCCGGCAAATGTATCCGTATGAAGCAGAAACCTGGCTTTTCCCCGCCGATAGTGCCACTGGCCATCTTGTCGAGCACAAGGAAGACAGGCGCGTTCTGTCGAAATGGGGTAACGACTTGCGCCAAACTTATCGAACGATCGCAACACCAGCCGGTGTTTCAGAGCTCGATGCGCGGATGCTGATGAACCATTCGGTACCCGGAGTGAATGCCGGCTATATAACCAGGCACAAGCTGCTTGAGGATCATCTTAGAGTGCAACAACAAGCAATAAGCGACACAATGTTTGCAGCGCTTGGGGGTCTCCTTCAGACAAATCGTAAAATACAGGGTTGGCTTCAGTTCGGACGAAGCTCGGTGTAGCTAAACCCCAAGATCCTCCGATAGGACGTCAGGCGGAAATAGCGCTGCCCTCCGAAGGCAGAGGCCAGAGGTTCGAATCCTCTCGGGTGCGCCAACATTCTAACAAAATATCAAATGCTTAGCAATATCGGACTATTGCGGTTGGGAGCTTCTTTCTGCTCACGGAAGCACCACGGAAGCAGTCGAGATCACAACAACTGCGGTCAGACCGGAGATAGTGAGCATGTCGTATTCCGTTGGCGCAAAACCGCTAGCAAATTCTGCCAGAAGATGTTTCGGAAAGACGAGCACGACAGCGCCAAGGACGCCACGCCTTGAACTAGCGGTAATTTCGATTTCAATAGCGTCGGCCGCCTTAGCTTTTTCCATGGGATAGCTTCAGTGCACAAAAAAGAAGCCGACGGCCACTACGTTTGGCTGCTGTAGTGGCCATCGGCCAAGTAGCCACGATTCCGAGGTAACGCATCGTGGCTTGGAGGAACCCCTTGGTTCAAATCGGCTTCGCACATCGGACTTAAGTTAAAATCCAAGTTTCCCTCTCAACGAACTCTGAATGCGCAAGCAATTGCACGGGTGTGTCACAGTCGTTGCCCAGATGTTGCGTCGAAATAATGAGCTTGTGTCATATCGACATCCAAGGAAACCGTGTTGCCAACGTCGGCCTCGAACCGTGGATCAACCTGGGCCATAATCTTCTGATCACCCACGGTTCCCAATACCAATGTGTGTGCTCCCAAAGGTTCGACGACCGAACAATGAAAAGACAGTTCAGACGTGTGACTTGCCTGTCGGAAATGCTCTGGTCGGATGCCAAAGATCACCTCCCCGTGCTCTCCAATACGCGAAGCGTCTTCTGGCGTTAGGTTCAGGTGTTGACTGCCGAACCGAACGCTTCCGTTGCCAACGGTCGCTTTCAAGAAGTTCATACCTGGCGACCCGATGAAACTTGCGACGAATTGATTGGCGGGCCTGTCATAAAGTTCCACGGGTTTGTCGACCTGCTCGACAATTCCTGATCGCATAACGACAACACGGTCGGCCATCGTCATCGCCTCAACTTGATCGTGCGTGACGTAGACAGCTGTCGTGCCTAGCTTGCGTTGCAGCAGTTTGATTTCGGTTCGCATTTCGACGCGTAGTTTGGCGTCGAGATTGGACAATGGCTCGTCAAACAGGAAGACCTGTGGTTGACGGACCAACGCGCGGCCGATGGCGACGCGCTGGCGTTGTCCGCCGGAAAGATTGCGTGGTTTCCGGTCAACATAGGGCTTCAGTCCAAGCATACTGACAGCGTCAGAAACACGGCGCTCAATCTCGGCTTTTTCCACCTTATGAACACGCATCGCGTAGGTGATATTGTCCTTGACGCTCATATGAGGATAGAGCGCATAGTTTTGAAAAACCATTGCGCAATCGCGATCGCCAGGCGCCTTGTCTGTGACATCTTCACCATTGATTCGAATGGAGCCAGAGGATGCGCTTTCCAAACCCGCCAACATGCGCAGGGTCGTCGTTTTCCCGCATCCGGATGGACCGACAAGTACAACGAATTCCCCGTTCTGGATCGAGAGATCCAATGGTGGAATAACCTCAACAGCGCCAAAGGATTTGGTAACTTGGTTGAACTCTATGTGTTGCAAAGCTTTGGCCTTTTGTCGTTGGGCTCCGGGCGTGGGAGGTACGCCCGGAGCGAGGAGCTGCCTGTGCCCCCACTTAGTCCGCCGCAGGCAGCCCCATGGCTGATCGATAGGCAGCGCGTTGCTTGTCCCGGCCGAACTCATCGGTCAGTTTGTTCCATTCGGCTGCAATCGTATCGAGTGCTTCTTGCGGTTCGACTTGTCCGGACAGAGCCTTGGACAACTCGATTTCAAGAATCTCTGTGTAGGAAAAGAACCCCGGCAAACGCAGGTCCAAGGCAACGTTCGGTGAATCCAGCGATGCCCTTTGCGCACCCAGATAGCTCATTGCCTCGTCCGCCGTGAACACGGATGCCCAATTCTTGATGTCCTCATAATGGCTTAACCGGTAGGGGTTTACGCCAGTGTTCGAGGTGACGATTGCAGATCCGGAAACCTCAGGGCTCGTAACTTCAGCAACAAATGACCAAGCTGCTTCTGGGTTTCCGCTGTCGGAAGGAACCGCGAGTTGCCAGCCTCCAAACGCAAGAAAAGGCGACGCAACGGGTTGGTCAAAAACGTCCCAGTCGCCTGTCTTAGAATTCCATATCTCTTTGGATCCAGGCAGGACCGCAGTGCGCACGTTACCGGCAATCTTGCCTTCGGTTGCTCCGAGTATGCCCGAATCAGCCCAATCGATGTTCATGGCGACGGTTCCACCAGCATAGAGTGGGCGCACGTCACCTGAACCGAAATTCAGGGCGCCTGGCGGATTAAAGTCCAGTCCGCGCTTATACTCTTCAAGCGCCTTCAACCAGCCCGGATTGTTGATCTGAGCATCCATTGTGTCCGGATCGAAGAACATCGCGCCTGGTGTATTGGGGTTGTTTGTGTAGCTTGCTGCGTGACTGAAAAAATACCAGAACTGTTGCCCACCCCGGGCATAGGCTTCAGCCGTGCCATACTCGACGGCATCGGAAGCCTTGAAGAATTCCGCAATGTCGTAATATTGGTCCCAAGTCTTTGGCGGGGCTAAGTCGTAGCCGTATTTTGCCTTAAAAGCCTCTCTGTTTCCTGGGAATTCAAATAGATCGGCACGGTAGTTGAGCATGTGCATATCGCCATCCATCGTGGCGGATTTTATCTCGCCGTCCCAGGACATGAGACGTTCCCTATAAACAGGATGGATGTCTTCCCAGGCAGGTCCAGATTGCATGCTCTCAGGCATTGTCGAGAGATAGGGAGCAAAGTCAGGCACCCAGGCCGGGATAAACCCGATAACGTCAAAGTCGCCCGTTTGCTGGCTCATCGCTGTCAGAAATTTCGGATAAAGCTCACCAAATGGGAACTCCACCAATTTGACCTTCCCGCAAGTCTTTTTCTCCCAGCTATCGGCTGCGGTTTGAAGCGCCGAGGCGATGAATGGGCCGTTCTGCGTTGAAACGGTCAACTCGACGCCAGAATAGTCCGGCGAGCAGGCCGCATAGGCTGTTGATGACAGCAGCGCCATCGATAGTGCAAGTAGAGTTTTTTTCATGTCTTATCCTCCATCAGACGTGGTGATTACTTGATTGAGCCCGCGAGTAAGCCGGACCGCATCATGCGTCCCAGGAATGTAGCGACCACAATCATGGGCAGTATGGAGATCAATGCTGCGACCGAAACGGCCCACCATTCATCTCCGCGGCTGGAGTTTTGACCAGCCATCAGGATCGGCAATGTTTGCCATTTCGATGATGTCAGAAGCAACGCGAACAGGAACTCATTCCAAATGAACGCAAGGATGATCATCGATGTCGCAATCAGCCCCGGCTTTGCCATTGGAAGGACGATCTGGAAAAAGATACGTCCTCGTCCAATGCCGTCGACAGTTGCTGCTTCTTCGACTTCGATCGGGACAGTTTCGAAAAAATCCCGCATCAACCAAACAGAAAAGGGAAGTCCGAAGGCCGTGTACGCGAGAACAAGGCCTGGCAAGCTATCAAGCATTCGAAACCCGACTTTGTTCATTTCTGCATAAAGCAAAAATAGAGCGAACGCCGATACGATTGGAGGAAACATCCTCTGGGACACAAACCAGAATGTTACGTCATCGTTTTTGAGAACGGGGCCAGGAAGGTTTCTCTGATTGGCCCAGACGGAAACGGCCAAAGCAAAGACGAGAACAATGAGAACCGCAAAGGGCACCTTTAGCGCAAAGATCTCCGTCAGAACGGCAAAACCGCCGATTGAAACAAATGCAAAGATACCCCCGGCGAGCAAACGTACACGGAACTCAAATCGCACCAGGGCGTATGCCGCCATAGCTCCGAGTAGGACGGACAGGATCGTCGAGAGAACCGACACAATCACGGAACTTAAGATCGGGCCCGCAAAATCTCCTCGTAGACCTGACAGCGCATCTTTGAAGGCCTGCAATGTTGGCTGATAGTCGATAAAGGGAAGATATGTGGCACCTTCGCTCACGGCGTGAGGCGGTTTAAAGGCTGTTACGACAATCCACCAAACGGGAAAGAGGCAAAAAAACAGCCAAAAGAGCGTTAAGGCAATGGCGGCCCGTTTGAACTGAAGCTCGCTCATCACTTGTACCTCCGCACCAGGCGCTGTGCAGCGGCAAGGTAGAGTGTGCCAAAAACAATAACGACGATTAGGAAGAGGAAACTCAATGCGGAGGTCATGCCGATATTGAACTTCTTAAACCCCTCGTTATATGCAAACAGCGTCAGCGTTTCGGTGGAAGTGCCCGGCCCTCCCCCTGTCAATACAAAGACGGTATCGATGATTTTGAAGCCTTCGATCAGCCGAATGAAAATGACGGCTATACTGAGCGGCAGGAGCATCGGCAAGGTCAGATCACGGAACCGACGCCAGGCGGAAATGTTGTCCACCCGCGCCGCTTCAAAAACCTCACCAGGCAACCCCTGCAAGCCGGCGAGCATGATCAGGACGACAAAGGGTGTCCATTGCCATGTTTCGATCAGGATCAAAACGCTAATTGCGAGCGATGGCTCTGTCAGAAACGACACACCCGGCGCGCCAAAGAATGACAGAAGGTCATTTACCGGCCCCAGAACAGGATGAAACAACATTCTTGCGATCAGTGCGACACAGACCGGCGCAAGAAACATCGGTAACAGGAAAGTAACCCGATAAAGCGAGGCCCCGGGGATGTTGTGATGAAGAGCGAGCGCAATCGCAAAACCGATCACATATTGGATGGCGACAGACACCACAACAATCGTTGCGGTTGTGCCAATCGCACCCCAAAAACGCGCAGATTGAAGGATCTCAGCGTAGTTATCTAAGCCGACAAATCGCGGTGGCAACGGCGGAACAATTCTCACGCTTTGAAAGCTGACGATGAGAGCATAAATGAGCGGAAAGAGCGACACCACAAGAACCACAAGAAACGCTGGCCACATGAAAGCGTGCTTGCTCTCAAATATGGCCAGCGCGCTCCTTGGGAGGAACCCCGTGTTGGATGCGTGATTAAACAAGACGATACTGCGCCGCTTTATTGCGCAGGAAAGGCAGCCCTTTGTCCATCACTGCCTGGAAATTTGGAGCAACCGGGCGCCAGACAGACAAGCCGTGCGCTATTTCCGGCGGCATGTTGATGAAACTCTCCATCGCCAGTCCACCCTTGAAGTCAATTGCTGCCAATGCGGCAAAAACTTCATCCCAGTCGCAACATCCCTCTCCGGGCGTGCCACGATCGCTCTCTGAAAGGTGGATGTATCTCAAATGCTCACGCGCATCGAGAATACCATTGGCAGCGCCCTTCTCCTCAATATTCATATGATAGGTATCAAGATGCACAAATATATTGTCCGACCCGATGCGTTCGATCATTTCAACCGCTTGCCATCCTGTGTTCAGGAGGTGGGTCTCGTATCGATTGACAGGCTCAATGCCAAACAACAGACCGAGAGACTTTGCGTGCTTCGCGGTCGCGTCTAAGGCACGTGCGACGCTCGTAAGCTCGGCCTCCGTAGGGGGGAGATCTGTGCGCTCGCCAATGCCGCCATAAGTCACGCCAGAGACCGCCTCCGCCCCCATCTCCTTGGCCGTATCCAGAACCACCTTTAGGAACTCAATCGCACCTTCCGGATTTTTGGATGGCCAAACGGCCTGCGGGAGGCCAAGGGAGCAGACCGCCCTCATCTTGTGTTTTTCCAAAAGCTTGCGTGTATGCTCTGCATCGACAGACGGCGCATCAAGCAACGCAATTTCCAGGAAATCCATTTGATAGTCGACCGCAGCTCTAACAGCTCGTTCGGCTCCGATATGGTCCCATTTCATGGTCCACATACTCGTATGAACGCCAAATCCCTCCACCCTATGTCCTCCTTCGTCCTGATGGGTTTATGTAATCTGCGAGCCAGCGCAGAGCCATGACGACGATCAGAGACAGTCCCCACACCGCGGTGGACAAGTGTTGGTTCGCACCGACCAAATTCAGTCCTGACGAAAGCGCTTGGAGAATACAGAGCGCCAGAATAACGGGCACAACGCGGCCAAAGCCTCCGAACGGGTCCAAACCGCCAAGAAAACAGGCGAGAACCGTCACAAGCAAAAGCGCTTCCCCATGTCCGACACGTACTGAGTTGAAACGGGCCGCCATTAAGATCCCGGCAATCGCGCAGGCGATTCCAGAAATCGTATAGATCATCGTCAATGTACGGCGCGTGTTCAGCCCTGAATATTCGGATGCCTTGATGTTGGAGCCGATCATGTAGACAGAAAACCCATGCTTTGAATGGCGGAGCATGATGTGCCAAACAAAGGCGGCCGCAAGGAAGACCAGTAGCGGTATAGGCACGCCGAGCAGAGACCCATGGCCGATCGTTTTCATAAAGGGTGGAAAGCCGGAAATGTCTCCGCCCTTTGTTAGGAACTCACCCAGTCCGCGCAAGAAAATCATCATGGCGAGCGACACGAGGATGGGATGGGCTCCCAGATAAGCAACCACCAGCCCCATGAGAGCACCAGAAAGTGCCCCTGCGGTGAGCGCCGCCAAGACACCGAGAAGGAACGCCCCAACACCTGCTTCTGGTCCGCCAAAATGCAGAAGCACTGTGGCAAGTGCCAGCCCGGAGATATTGGCCTGGAATATGATCGCGAGATTCAGACCGCCAGAAAGAATTGGCACCATCATGGCCAAGGTCAAAAGCCCGAGAACCGGCAACTGAAACGCCATTGACCCGAAATTCGACGCGGTCAAAAAGAGGGGTGTGGACCAGGAAAAACCAACAAACACAGTTGCAAGTGCGCCAAGCAGAAAGAGATTCTCAGATCCCACCAGCGCTCGGACTTTCTTTGAGAAGGTCATCGGTCCGTCCCCTTCGATTGATCTTGTTTAGAAGGTGCGGCTCGACTTAATTGTGATGTGAAGAAGACGGGCAGGTTCAGCTTGATGTTGGACGTCGAAATCGCAATCAGGATCGTAGCACCAATGATCATCTGGAACGCGAAAGGAGAAACACCGAGCAGGTTGAGACCATTTTGCGTGATTGCGACGAACATTACGCCAAGAACACATCCGAAAACCGTGCCCTTGCCGCCCCCAAGGCGTGCGCCGCCCAAAACAACTGCCGCCAGAACATCCAGCTCACGCCCATAGAGGGCGTTTGGAACAACTTCCTTCGCGATATTTACTTGCATGAGGCCGCCGACGCCGGCCATCAATCCGCACCACCCAAAAGCAATTGCCTGCATCATCCCGATATTTACGCCGGCACGCCGAGCGCCCTCAGGATTGTCACCGAAGGCGTAAAGTTGTCGGCCGATATTCGTGCGATTGATGAGAATTGCTGTCGCAACGAGACAGACGACCATCACCGCAACAGACAAATTGAGTTCTGACCAGACTCCGGATGCTGATTGATACTCAAAAAGAAAGATCCGGTCTGCCCACCAGTCAGGCAGCGTGTAGATGCTTCGCCCTTTGGTGAAAAACATCAGCAAACCGAAATAGGCATTGAACGTAGCGATCGTGATTACGATCGAGACGATCCGAAACCCATGAATGAGAGCTGCGTTAATGAGGCCAAGGCCGATGCCAAGAGTGCCGGCGACCAGAAAGCCTATTGCCCAATTTCCGCCTCCAATTGCGCCAAAAATTTGGGCAGCAATATACTGAACCACGGAGGCCGCGACCGCGAAGGAAATGTCAATTCCGCCAGCCACCAGAACGACCAAGAGCCCAACCGCCCAGATCAAGTTGACAGAGTTGTTGTTGAGCAGCGACGTCAGATTTGCAACGGTCAGAAATGTATCCGTCGTCAGACCGAGGCCAACTATCATCATCAGCAGGACAACGAACAATCGGACTTCAACCGTATGGGTCGCGAGCAATCTATGCATAGACTTGCTCCTCGAGCGCCGCCACCGATGTTCCGTGCGGGTCAAATTGCGACCGAATGCGACCATCGGCCATGTGTAGGATACGATCAGCGTTGAAATAGGCTTCCGTAATCTCATCCGTAATTAAGAGGATCGCCAGACCCTCATCGGCGAGTTCGCGCACGATTTTGAATATTCCCGCACGAGCGCCCACATCGACACCAACAGTCGGGCTGTCGAGAATGAGAAGCTTGGGTTTAGTGGCGAGCCACTTTGCCAGTACTACGCGTTGCTGGTTTCCGCCAGAAAGCGTCGAGACAGCGTCCTCAGGCAAGCCAACCTTAATTGCAAAACGTTGGATCCAGGTGCCGACGAGGTCCGTTTTCTCCCGACTGGAGATCAGTCCTGTCGCAGCAAGGATTTTGTCAAGTACAGTTGAAACTGTGTTGTCAGCAATCGACTGAGGTTGCACGAGGCCAAGTGTCAGTCGGTCTTCAGAAACATAGGCGATCCCAAGCCTGATTGCCTCGCGAATGTTCCGTGGTCTGATCGCCTTACCATCCAGGTAGATAGTCCCTACATCAACACGTGACATGCCAATCAGAGCATGGGCCAACTCAGTGCGTCCGGCACCGATTAGTCCAATCAATCCAACAACTTCTCCTGTACCGATTGAAAACGAAACATCTTCAAACTCGTTGCGTCGGGTCAATCCTTCAACGTGCAACACTCTCTCGGTTTTGGTTCTATCCTGTGCATTGATTTCTGTTTCGAGCGTGTGGCCTGTCATTAGCTCGCCCAATCGGCTTTGGGACATACCTTCGGTCGGATAAACACCTATTAGTTTGCCGTCCCGTACCACCGTAACGCGCTCGGCGATATCCAGCACTTCAGCCAGCCGGTGGCTGACAAACACGACAGCCACACCATCAGCGGACAGGTTACGAACAATCGCAAGCAAGGCGTCCGTCTCACTTTGAGTAAGCGATGCAGTGGGTTCATCCATAAAAATCAACCGGGCATCGCTCATGAGTGAGCGCGCAATCGCCACAACTTGGCGCTGCGCGATGGGCAATGTGTGCAAAGGGGCGTCTAGATCGAGTGACACATTCAGCCGCTCCATCACTCTTTTGGCACGGTTGTGGATGCTTTTGAGATCTGCAAGCTTGGGGCGGCCGCCGACCAGCTCATCAAATCCGATGTTTTCGGCCACAGTCATATGAGGGAACAAGGCAAGGTCTTGCCAGATGACGGCTATCCCGCGCGCCCTGGCGCGGGTTGGACTATTGGCAGTGACTTGTTCTCCAAAAACCTCAATCTGGGTCCCATCATCGGGCTCGTAGACCCCGGTAACGATCTTAATCAAGGTGCTTTTTCCGCAACCATTCTCGCCTGCAAGGCAATGGACTTCCCCAACACGCACATCAATCGAAACGTCGTCTAACGCCTGAACACCGCCGAAACGCTTTGACACATGTTGCATTTTCAATGCGTAGGCTTCACTAGACCGGCCCATACCGAAACCACCTCGCACGCCGGCGGACTTGCACCGGCGCTCACAGCTAGAAAAAACGGAAGTGCGCACCGCCTATTTTGACGGCGGCGCGCTAGAGAGTCTGTGCGGCTCAGAGGCCTTTTTCAGCCAGTTCGTCCACGGTGGTCGCGTTGATCTTAACGAGATTGTCCGTGATGATGTTACGCGTTGATGAATCAGGTTTTATCCAGCCAAGGCCTTCAATGTTCATGCCCTCTTTGATTTCAACGCCTTCCGCGAGCATTTTACCAAGCGTTACAAACACTCGACCGGCTTCGGCAGGGTTCCACATAAAGCCGCCTGCAATCACGCCGTCTTTCACAAGCTGGCGACCCTGGCCTGGGGAAAATGGCCCCATAACATGAACCTTACCAGCAAGTCGGCGCTCTTCGATTGCACGCCCCGCTCCAATCGGACCCTGGCTGCCAAACGCAAGAATACCGCGCAAATCAGAATTTGCCGCCATTAAGTCCAGCGCCGTTGAGCGGCTGTCATCGACACTCTCAGCAACGCCATAGCGGTCGCCGACTTTTTTGAGCTTGTCGCAGTTCTCGTCCATCCAGGCAACGGCCGCATCGGCCCATGCATTGTGAAGCGGCACAGTCAGCGAACCAACATAGACGGCGTAGCTCCCAGCCTCTTCCGCGCTTTCGCAAAGCAAC
The DNA here is from genome assembly GCF_009363435.1 of Labrenzia sp. THAF82. Taxonomy (GTDB): domain Bacteria; phylum Pseudomonadota; class Alphaproteobacteria; order Rhizobiales; family Stappiaceae; genus Roseibium; species Roseibium porphyridii. The sequence goes on from NZ_CP045354.1 coordinate 5,636,915, forward strand.
TCCGCGTGCGCTTCGCCGAAGCCTGTGGCAGACGCCAATTCGAAATTCCAATCAACGCTGTTTAGACCAGGTCCTTCATGGGCAACGACCTTAATCCCTGCTTCGCGGGCTTTCGTCAGCACCGGTTCCAAAGCAGCTTCGTCGTTGGGAACGACACCGATAACGTCAACGCCTTTCGCAATCAGGTCTTCGATTGCGCGGACTTGAAGCGCGGGATCTGCCGAAGTTGGGCCAATCATTTCGGCGGATACACCGAGTTCTTCAGCGCGTTCAAGAATGCCGGTCTCCATGGCGTTGAACCACGGGATACCTCCGATCTTAACAACGATACCCATTTTGGTTTCAGCGGCGGCGGGTGTCATCATCAATGCTGCCAGCGCGAATCCAGATAGAAGCGTATTACGAATTTTCATGAGTTTCCTCCCTCTGAGCCAACTCGACCCAGTTCTGTCTCAGCTGCCGCACCCATATTTCCTCCTGAAAACGGTCAAGGTACGACTTGCACTATCGATTGTGCACAATGGTAATTTCTTCTGCACAATCGATAGTGCTACTTCATAGAATGGGTGTGCGTAGAGAGTCAAGAAGATTTGCGCAATCGATAGTGTCAAGGTATAATTTAAGTACAATCAGCAAGTTCGAAACTGTGAACTGAGGTAATGACGAATACCAAACAGACCATCTACGATATCGCTAAGAAGGCAGGCGTTTCGGCTTCAACTGTGGGGTCGGCATTAAATGGCACTTGGAAGTCCCGCAGGATTAGTGAAACAACGGTTGATCGCATTCGCGCAATTGCCGATGAATTGAATTATTCAGTCAATCTGCAAGCGAGAGCACTGCGGAGTGCGAAATCTGGACTGGTGGGAATGATCCTGCCCCAGCACGACAATCGTTTTTTCTCCTCAATCGGCCAATGTTTTTCAAACGAGACGCGCGCCCGCGAGGCCCTGCCCGTCATTGTCTCGGCGAAGCGTGAGCGCGACCAGGAAATAGAGGCTGTGCGCGGCCTCATAAACTCATCTGTCGACGCCCTGATGCTGGTCGGGATATCTGAACCAGATTTGCTTAGTGAGATGTGCCAGAAGGCCAAAGTTCCTCATGTATTCGTCGACCAGCCTTGCAGCCAGGCACCGTCGGTCGTGTCTGAAAACAAAGGCGGCGCTCAAAGGCTCCTGGAAGTTTTGCTGAATGACAGCAATGCAAAAGACCTTAGTGATGTTGTCTTTTTAGGTGGGGACGCCAATTTGCCGGCGACAGAACAACGTGTGCGCGGTTTCAAGCAAGCTCTCAAGAAACGAGGTCATCGCACTTCAAAATCGCAGGTTCTGGCTTGCGGTTACCAGCGAGCAGCCGCGAGGGATGCATTAGAAAAACTCTATCACAAAAGAAAATCGTTACCATCTGTTTTGCTTATCAACTCGATTGGATGCTTTGAAGGCGCACTCGAGTTTCTCGTCCAATTGCCAACTGAAGAAGTTGATGACTGTGCTATTGGTTCATTTGACTACGATCCATTCGGCCGTCTCTTGCACCATCCTGTCCCCATGATGCGTCAGCGTGCAGAAGAGATGGTTAAACGCGCATACTTACACCTTGATCAGGACGATACCGACCCTCAGATTACCCACATTGAGCCGGAACTTATCTTACCAAATCGGTAGGCGTTAATCGTAATTAATTCTTGTTTTCACTCTTACCTAGCAACTGATTTTTTGCAGAAACGAGAAGTAAACTTGCTCCTAAACCTATAGTCTCCCCAGCATAGCATCCAGATTAATGACGCTTAGTTTTGCAGTTCGTGTGCCCACGGAAACTTGCTCCAGCGCACGAAACCGTAGTCCGAATGCACTCGTCCCTGTTTGCACAGGGATCATGTCAATCAATGCCTCCGTGCAACACAAAGTCATCCCTGGAGCTTCGGCCGATGATTAAAACACAACGTTTTTTCCATTTTGGGAACGTCGACGTACTCTAGGCTAACATTCAATGGAAAGAAGTGGGGCGCCGGTTTCAAACGCGCCCCAAGTTTGTGGCGTCCCAGAGTTAACGCTCAAGTGTTCCAATACCAGTGTAACGAAATGCTTCCTTCTCGAATTCGTCGACAATTTCGGGGCCTGAATCCGAAGCAACTATGGTAATCCGACCAAGGAAGACCAATGGGATATCATCCTTGCGACCTTCTATGTCAGCGCGGATGGCTTCCGCCAAAGCAACGCCCACGTCATCGCTCATGCGCATCGGGGTAGCCATTAACTCGCCTTTGCGTAGAGCTTCGATCTCGTCGCCAGTCCCGCCCCATGCCGAGGTTTTAACGCGATCTTGTGCACCAGCCGCTTGAATTGCAGAAATTGCACCCATGGCCATCGCCGTGTTGGCGTTGTGAATGTAGGTCACTTCCGGATAGCCGGAAAGAATGAGCTGCGCTCCGTTGAAACCTCCTTCTCGCTGGAAAAGCCCAAAATGCTCATAGGCCATCTTCCAGTCGGATTTTTCCTCAAGACACTTCTGAAACCCACCAGAGCGCTGATCATCCACACTACCTGGCACGCCGCGGTTCATAGCATAAGTGCCTTCTGTACCAAGGTTCTCAATGACCCAGTTGCAGATATTGAGCGCTCCGAAGAGATGCGAAAAGGTGCTGTACATCATCGGCTGATTGTCACCCCAATCTTGAAGAGGTGTGTCGTGGTTCAGGACGATGACTTTCTTCCCTGAATCCATGATCAGCTTGATGTCTTCTTGCTGCGTTTGCAGTTCAGATGGGCCGAAGATGACATACTCAAAGTCATCTGCGCGGGCGACCTGTTCCGAATAGGTCGACATCAAGAGGTTGTCGCCCATGTTTGTTGCGAATTGGGTTGCTTCAAAGGGCATGCCCATTTCTTTAAAACGCGCTTCCATGGCCAAATAGGACCGCAACCAGAAATCGGATACGTCTTGGCTTGGATAGATCACAGCGATCTTCACGGGCTCCTCAGGTGGATTTGCAACGGAGACCGCCGGAGCGCCAACAACCTTTTGCATGTTTTCAAGGACTTCGTCCGATTGAACTTGATGGTACCACCAGAAGTAACGCTCGTCATCGTCGGGCAAAGGCTTAAGCGGTAATTCTTGAGCTAGGACCGCCCCCCCACCGATGGATAGGCATGAAGCCAACACGGTTGCAAGCATGGTTTTGGTTCTAAACATGGTATCTCCTCCCTAGGTTTGAACCTCTTTCAACGCAAGCCGCCGCTCCTCCAGCGGCCCGCAAAGCTGCGCGGTATTGCGCGGCTATTCATCCTGTCGAGCATCCGCGTTGTTGCGATGCTGCAGGTATGCATAAGAAGCAATCGAAGCGATGATGATCACGCCCGCAGCCACCAGCTGCCAGAAGAACTGGAACCGCAGAAGCACAAGAGAGTTTGTGACCATTGACAGGAGCAGAACGCCAACAAGCGTCCCAAACATCGTGCCGCGCCCGCCGAACAGAACCGTTCCGCCGACAACGACCGCCGCGATTGTATGCAATGTGAAGCCGACAGCGGCAGTCGATTGGATTGCGTTCAAGCGCCCAGTTAGAAGGATACCTGCGATCGCAGCGCACAGGCCCATCAAGGCGTAAAGGTAGATCTTTTGCCTGTCGACATTAATCCCGGTGAGCTGTGCAGCTTCCCTATTTGCCCCGATCGCAATGGCATAGCGCCCAAGCTTGGTATGATGATAGAGCACATACCCGATGCCCAGCGCCAAAAGCCCAATAGCAGCAGCAACAGGAAACACCCCGAACACATGGCCGCGGCCAAGAAACGGTATTGGATCGGGAAATCGCGCAAGCACTGTTCCAGCCGCCAGAACAAGACCCAAACCACGATAAATTACATCCATTGCCAAGGTCGCCATCAGATCTGGGACCCGTAATTTGGTAATGACCAAACCGTTGACGACACCACAGGTGGTGCCCACCAGCATACCCACCACCATCGCGAGATAGACGTTCATACCAACGTCTTTGATCAACATGGCCATAATCACAGCCGATAGGGCGGCAACAGCGCCAATGGAAAGATCAATGCCCTTACCAGTGATCACCAATGTCATCGCCATGCCGAGCACCATAAAAATGGCAGCGTCCTGCAAGATGATCATCAAGTTTGCGATTTCAAAGAACCGCGGCTCGAAAATGGCCATGACAAGGCCCAAACCAATGATCATCACCAATGGGCCAGCGACATTGAAGTAACGTTGAACCCAAGGGAGCTCGATCTTTCGGCCTTCGCTCTTGGAAGTGGTCTGGTGGCCAAGAACAGCGTCGATGGTGGATTGATTTTCTAGATTTGACATTGAAACTACGACGCCTCCTGCAGGTCGGAGCCGACGATCAATCCAAGCACTTCTTTCTTGTTGGATTGGGCGACCTCCACAACACCGGCGCGTCTCCCGCCGCGCATCACTTGAACGCGATCTGCCACGCTGAAAACGTGATCCAGATTGTGGCTAATCAAAATGATTGGAGTGCCACGCCCACGCACTGTTTTAATTAGTTCAAGCGTTTTTCGGGTTTCTTCTGGACCAAGTGCTGCTGTTGGTTCATCCATGATAAGGACATGCAGATCATTGGCCCGCACTGCCCGGGCAATCGCTACCGCTTGGCGCTGGCCGCCGGAAAAATTTCGGGTCGGATCATCAAGGTTAGGCAACTCCACGCCGACCTTTGTGCGCAGGATTTCTTCCGCGTCCTGGCGCATTTTCTTATTGTCGATGAAGGGAAGACCCAGGATCTTCTTCGTCGGCTCATCACCTAAAAAGATGTTTGGGGCAGCTGGCAGCGTATCAACAAGACCAAGGTTTTGGTAGACTGTAGCGATCCCGGCATTCAGAGAATCTTGGCGGCTTCTGATGTTCGCTGGCTGCCCGTTAAGTTCGGTGCTCCCGGAGTCGGCTTGATAAACCCCAGTCAACACCTTGATTAGCGTCGATTTTCCTGCACCGTTATCGCCCACAATGGCGAGTATCTCGTCCGGATAGAGTTCTAAATTTACGTCTATCAGCGCTCTTAGCCCGCCAAAAGACTTGCATATGTTCTTCATCTGAAGAACAGGCGTCTTCATCTCCACTTGCTTCCTCCCATTGTCGGCGACCTCCTCCCGACATGATCAACGATTGCTTGAATTATTGTTGCACAATCGATTGTCCTTAGTTACACCATCGATTGTGCATTGTAAATATCGAATAACGGGTTCCGCTTGTCACAGGTGTTTGGCGGATGAGCTTACGCAAACGAAAACAGAAAAAACTGTAAACAAGCAGAGTATTTCGTCTCCTAAACCGAAGTCAGAAACAAAATGTCAGAGGGTTTTTGGCCATGCCCCAGCTCTCAGAACTTCGCGCCTTCAAAGCTGCCGCTGAATTTGCGAGCCTGCGCCGAGCGGCTAAAGCACTCGGCGTTGGTCAATCTTCGATCAGCCGTTCCATCAAACGACTGGAAGACAAGCTTGGTGTATCTCTACTTGAGCGAAGTCACTCAGGTGTCCGTCTTACAAATGCTGGTAAACGGTTTTTGCTTGAAGTGCAGCCAGCACTCCGACAGCTCGATCACGCGAAACGGTCTGCTGGATTGGCCGGCCGCGCAGAAACAGGTTTCGTTCGGATCGGGGTCCTGACCTCACTCGCTGGCGGTTTTCTGCGGAAGTTGTTGGTCGCTTTCAATCGAAACTATCCAAAGACCGAGCTCGATATTCGCGATGGTGGCCGCGAGGAGCACATGACCTCGCTCCGCTCCCACGATATTGATATCGTCTTTGCGCCAGGCACATGTGCGCCAAACAACTGTGAGTGCGCAGAGCTCTGGTGCGAACATTTACAAATTGCGATGCCGGATGACCACAGACTGTCGGATCGGCAAACGCTCGACTGGTCGGATCTCAAGGAGGAACGCTTCATTACAAGCAGACTTCCTCCTGGTCCGGAGTTCCATGATCTCATTGTGCGTCGCCTAGAGAGCCACGGCGTATCTCCCGTTATCGAGACCAGGAGCGTTACGTCAGACACTCTCATGAACCTGGTCAGTCTGGGACAGGGTTTGACGGCAACGACCGAAGCCTGGTCATGCGTCAAACTTCCAAACTTCACCGTAAGACCACTTGCAAGTGAACCTGATGTGTTGCGCTTCTGCGCGATTTGGCTCGCTGGAAACGACAATCCTGCCCTTCGGTGCCTCATCAGCAACGCCCATATGCTAGCAGGCAAGGTCCGACGCGGCAGTTCCGATTGGCTTGCCCACCACTCTTCGCTCACGACCGGCGCTCTTTTTTCAGGCGCAGAAAAGCCCGATCGGTCAACATGAAGCGCTGCAGCATCGGTGCAATCAATCTGGCAGGCTCAGGTGTTTGCTGACCGTTCTCTTTCGCCATGACCTCAGCATAAACAACAAGATCTTGATGAATGTCGGCGGGAAGTTCGACAGTGAGCTTGACCGGCTTGTCATCCGGGATACGGGTCAGCTTCAACTTTGTTGCCATCATTCAACCTCGATAGGGTTCCAGGATAAGATCACGGGTCACGATCACCCGAACCGGAAAACCCGTTCTGATGGTCAGGGTCGGTGCGACCTGAAGCTGACGCTCTATGATGTCCTGACCGGCCTCAGTGATCGTATCCTGTGCGCCGCTTCGAATGGCTTCAATAAGCTGGTCGTCATCTCTGGCGGCAAGCTCTGCGCCAATGGAAAGGAGCGTTGAGAGACCCGCGGCCTTTGCCAGGTCCCACCAGTGATTGTCGACGCCGCCTTCAAGACCGGCATAGCCTTGAAGGTCAGCGCCGGGAAGCCGTTCAAGCACGATAGAGCGGCCATTTGGAAAAATTAGACGTGTCCACACAAGCAGGATCCGCCGCTGTCCAAATCCGACATTGTTCGAATATTCCCCAATGACACGGGTTCCCTGGGGAACGAGCAGGATCTCCCCGGACGGACTGTCATAGATGTGCTGGGTCACCTGGGCTGAAATCTGCCCGGGCAGATCGGAGCGAATGCCGGTGATCAGCGCAGCGGGAATGACGGATCCAGCCTGAAGGACATAAGGAGACACGGGCGGCACAACCCGGTCATGCGCAACTGTCCGCCGGTCGGCCGCGGCAAGAAGGAAATCTCTATCGGGATTCCGTGGTGCGATCTCTGCCCGTTGTCCGAAAAGGCCTTGGGAGTTGATTTCCGGTGCGCGGCCATTTGCGGGCCTTGTTTGCGCGTTCTGACGTGTTTGAAAAAACACCTGGCTCGTCCTTGCGGCCTCGGCTTCCGCGAGCCGGCGCTGTGCCTCCGGATCAGAACCAGGAGAGGCGATCACAGGCGGCGCAACAGGTTCTCCACGCGCCTGGGCTTTCAGAATCGGCCGCCCAAGATCACCCGGTAGAGGGGGCCCGAGGATTGGACCAGAATAATCTCGCGGCAAATTTGCCAAGCCATCTGCGGTCGGACGGTTGTCGATCGAAAAGAGCTCGTCCTGGCTCGTCTCGGTCGATGGCGGCAAAAGCCCATAGATGACAACACCTCCCAAGGCAAGCGATGCGACAACGCCTGTGACAATCAAGGCCCGGCGCGACAACCTCACGACCTTTGGGGGTTCAGCCCGCAATCGCATTGCGGCCGCAGTATCGACAGAAGGTCCCTTGTGGTCTTTCTCGTCCGTGCGGGTGTCTTCCTTGGTCACGAGTTTTGACCTCCGTGCAACCACATGTGCCCAGATTGTTTGGCGCCGTGCGGCGGCATTGCCGCCTCGTCGTTGCTCACACCATCGGAATCGTCTCTCCCAAATGACCCAGAAAATGGGCCACGACGTCTTCCATCTGTTCGAACAATCCTGACAACCTGTTGCTTGCGCCCGCTGCCGAGTCTCAGTTCCGCTGCCGCGAACAGCCGGTCCACGATCAGGAAACGCTGATGGACACGGCTGTTGACGATCTCTGTCTCACCCTCTGCACCGATCACGAAGAGCGGTGGTATTTCTCCCTGGATGATGCCCCGGGGAAACGCGATATAGACCCTGCGGCCATCATCGAAGACGGCGAGCGGTGTCCAGGGCGGTGTATCGCCTGAGATGCTATACCGGTATCGGCGAGACGCCTTAGCCGGAATCGTCGGAGCCGCTGAAATGACCCGCTTCTCGGAAACTGGCTTCTCGGGATAGGCCCAGGCGACCGACGGCATAAACAAACTTTCCTCGGCGCTGAGCTCGATCATATAAACCCGCCGGTCGGTGCTGATGACGAGATTAGTGCTGATGTCCGGCCGGGTCGGTTTCACCAGGATGTGCACGCGCCGGCTCTCACCGCTGCCGCTTTCCGTATCGCCGATGATCCAGCGCGCGGTGTCGCCGGCGGCAATCGGACCCGCCCCAGCGAGACGTTCACCAGGCTCCAATGTGATGTTGGTGATTTGACCCGGAGCGGCATAGACCTGATAGAGAGCGCCTTCGCTCCAGGGATAGATCTGAATGGCATTGTAATAGCCCTCGCGACTCGGCTCGACGCGCGCAGCCGCATTGGCATTTTCGAGCCGTTCCTTCACAGACGTGGCGGGTTTGCCACCGTGGGCGACCTTCCAGGCCGGAGGAAGATGCAACGGTTTGGGGCTCTCGTCGTTTTGAGAGATCGGCACGGAGCGCAGTGGTGGTACATCCGTGTCGTAACTGATCTCAGGCGGCTTATAAGAGCTGCAGGCCGAAACCACGGTTACGGAAAGAAGGAAACCCGCAAAGGAGGCTTTGCGGCGCGCCGCCCTTGCGGGTTTACCGAAACCCTGAGACGTCATTGTCCGAGCTCCTTCGACCAATTGAGGGCGGTGACATAAAGCCCAAGTGGGTTCTTGCGCAGGCGATCGGCGGAACGCGGCGGCTTGATGACGATTGTCAGGATGGCGGTCCAGCGCTCGGTCGACGCAAGCTGGCCGTTTTCAAAATGCCGCTCGATCCAGGCAACGCGAAAGCTTGTTGGGGATGCCCGGATGACACTGGTCACCTCAACAGCCACTTGATGTTCCCCAACCTTCTTGAACGGGTCGCTGGTACGGGCATAATCATTAAGCGCCAATGCCCCGCGGTCGGTGGTAAAGTCATAGGCTCTCAGCCAGTTCTGGCGCACGATGATCGGGTCGACGGGAATGGTTCGGACATTTTCGATAAAGCGGGCCAGATGAAAGGCGACCTGCGGATCCGAGGGTTGATAATCTGTGTGGGCGGGTCCAATCGCCTGGGTTTCGCCGAGCTTGTCGATCTCGACCACCCAGGGCACCACTGTGCCGCGCGTCGATTGCCAGACAAGTGCAGCCGCAAAGCCCGCCGTTAACAACAGACAGCCGAAGGCCATCAAGCGCCAGTTCTTCGCCTGAACACGCGCGGACCCAATGCGCTCATCCCAGACCTGGGCTGCCTTTTGATAAGGCGTTTCGGGTGCCGGTGTCTTGCCGTAGTGGGATTGCGGCCGTTTGAACATCAGCGGTCCCTTTCGGACAGATCGATCGATGCGCCGCTTCCCGCGGCATCCCCGGAGCGCACGGCATGGGTTGTTGCCGAGACGCCCTGGCCGATTTGCTGCGATCGTTTGATGCGGCGGGCCCAGCCCGGCATGCCGGCAGATAACGAGAGGTCTTTTTTCTCTGATCCGTCGCCCTGCGCCCCTGCCCGTCTAAGCGGGGACGTCATGGAAACACCACCGGCCTTCGCGGCCCCGCCTAAACCGGCAGTCCTGCTCGATGCTCCCGACAACCCGTCCGAGGCGGATACGTCAGACCTTGCCGCCCCTCGCGCCATGCCGGTGCCAGCCGTGCCGATGGTTTTGCCGGCGGAAAGCGCAGCGCCGGCGCTCCTTGCGGCAAGACCCGCGCCGGCGAGCATCGTTCCACCTGCGGCCAGACCTGTTCCGACAGCTGCCCCGGCTCCAAGTTGCGGGCCACCGGCGACGATGCCGCCGGCAATGCCGGGCCCGAAGATACCAAGACCGAGCAAGGAGAGCGCCGCCAGCACGATGGCCATCGCTTCATCGATCGTTGGCTGGTTGGTGCCAAAACCAACCGTGAATTCAGAAAAGAGCGTTGAGCCGATGCCGATGATAACGGCAAGCACCAGTACCTTGACACCGGAGGAAATCACGTTGCCGAGCACCCGTTCCGCCATGAAGGCGGATTTGCCGAAGAGCCCGAACGGGATCAGCACGAAGCCGGCCAATGTCGTCAGCTTGAACTCGATCAGCGTAACGAACAGCTGGATGGCGAGAATGAAAAAGGCGAGCAGAACAAGCGCCCAGGCAAACAGAAGACACGCGATCTGAATGAAGTTTTCAAAAAAAGCCCAATAGCCCATCAGATCGGAGATGGATTCCAAGAGCGGCCGACTGGCGGTCAGGCCGGTCTCGGCGACCTTGCCCGGACGAAGCAAGTCGGTCGTTGAAAGGCCAGTACCGCTGGCCTTCAACCCGAGCCCTGCGAAACTGTCGAAGACGATGCGGGCCAGCGCGTTCCAATTGGAAATGAGATAGGCAAAGACGCCGACAAAGAGCGTTTTCTTGATGAGACGCGCAAGAATGTCGTCGTCAGCGCCCCAGGACCAGAAGAGCGCCGCGAGCGTCACATCGATCACGATCAAGGTGGTTGCGATGAAAGCCACCTCACCGCCGAGAAGGCCGAAGCCTGAATCGATATAGGTCGTGAACACTTCCAGAAAATGGTCGATGACGCCGGTGTCCCCCATGGTCTATCGCCTTTCCGGGGTCTGCCTAAGAAACCGTTTCCGGTTTTCCGCCCAGGCCGTCAGGCACGTCGTGTCACGGGTTGCAGCGGCACCGAGTGCCTGGCACCTGCGCAGCTCCCGGCGCAAAGGATCAGTCTTGTCTTGATGTGTGACCGCGGGCTGAGAGGTGGTCGCTGCCGGCGCTTCAGGTTCGCGCACAAATTCAAGAGCTGTCGCCGTCAGAGCGATTGCGACAAAGATGATCGCACCGATCCGTGCGAGGGTCTTGCCATCCATTACGCGCCTCAGTTGCCGCTGTAAAACATTTTGGCGTTGCCAGGCTGATAGCCGGACCCCGGAGCCAGAAAGCGTTGGCGTTGTTCCCGCCCCTGCTCTGCCGCGACCGCGCGCTCCGCATCGGCCAACGCACGGGCGCGGCCATTGGCGGCAATGACCGCGGTAAGGTCGGCCAGCTGCTGGCCTTGCAGCGCAAGCAGCTGGTTCCCAGCCTGCGTCGCCTGCAGCGCACCGCTCGCGCCCTGGCTTTGGCCAACAAGAGCGTTCAATTGTGCCTGATTGACATCAATGTTGCCGATGACGCCGGCCTGGATCCGGAGCGCGTCCTGAAGACCTGCGACGGTGTTTTGCCAGCGCTCGCGCGCCGCTTCGATCAAATCGAGATCCGTATCGGACAGCGACGCGGCGCCATAGGTCGTCTGAAACGCCTGATCGATTTGCTGGACATTGAATGCAATCTGCTGCGCTTCATTCAAAAGCTGCTGCGTGCGCTGCACGGACTGCTGCAGCTGTTGCAAAGTCGAAAAGGGAAGGCTTGCGAGGTTCTTCGCCTGATTGATCAGCATCTGTGCTTCATTTTGAAGCGAGACAATCTGGTTGTTGATCTGCTCCAGGGTGCGCGCGGCTGTCAGGACATTTTGCGTATAGTTGCTTGGGTCGAAAACGACCTTCCAGGCGTGTGCTGGAGGAACGCCGGTCGGAGACAACGTGAGCGGTATGGCCAATGCAGCTGCGATCAGGGAGGCACGGGTTCGACGGACAATCATGACGGCGTCTCCAGGTTTGACAGTTTGGGGATGAGGTCGGCCGCCCAGCCGAGATCTTGCGCGCGAAGCCAGTTTTCCGCGAAACCAGCCTGGCCACGCACTGAGACAAGCTTTTCGACCGCGGCATGATCGGCTTTGGAGGATGCGGCACAAAAGGCGAGCGCGACATCTCCAAGAGCAAGATCAAACAACCGGTTGCCAGCCCGGGATTGGCAGTAATAGTCCCGCTTTGGCGTCGCCCTGCTGAGGATCTCGATCTGACGATCGTTCAAGCCAAAGCGCCGGTAGATCGATGTGATCTGCGGTTCAATCGCCCGCTCGTTGGGCAGAAGGACCCGTGTCTGGCAGCTTTCGATGATCGCAGGCGCGATGGGCGATCCATCGATGTCTGAGAGCGACTGCGTGGCAAAGACAACGGAAGCGTTCTTTTTACGAAGGGTTTTCAGCCACTCCCGAAGCTGGCCGGCAAAAGCGTCGTCGTCGAGCACCAGCCACCCTTCGTCGATGATCAGCAAGGTGGGGCGCCCATTCAGCCGGGCTTCGATCCGATGGAACAAATAGGCAAGAACCGGGCGCGCAGCGCTGGTGCCGATCAGATCCTCGGTCTCGAAGGCCTGTACGGGCGCATGGCTGAGGTTCTCTTCTTCAGCATCCAGCAACCGGCCATGGGGACCGCCGATGCAATAGGGCTGGAGCGCTTGTTTTAACTCCAGCGATTGCAGCAAGACCGACAATCCTGTCAGGGTGCGCTCGAGAAGAGGCGCAGAGCTGAGTGAGGTGAGCGCGCTCCAGATGTGATCGCGGACCTCAGGGTTGACGGCGACCCCTTCGCGGGCAAGCATGGCAGCGATCCAGTCGGCGGACCAGGACCGATCGGCGGCGGTCTCTATCTGGGCGAGCGGTTGCAAGGCCACACTGTTTGCGTCGCCGTCGGTCAGGCTGCCGCCGAGGTCATGCCAGTCCCCGCCCATGGCGAGTGTAGCCACCCGGATCGATCCTCCGAAGTCGAAGGCGAAGATCTGGGCGTTCGGGTACCGCCGGAATTGCAGGGCCATCAGCGCCAGAAGCACGGATTTGCCGGACCCTGTCGGACCAACCACCAGTGTATGACCGACATCCCCGACATGAAGAGAGAACCGGAACGGGGTCGAGCCTTCGGTCTTGCCGAAGAGCAGTGGGGGGCTCACCAGATGCTCGTCCCGTTCCGGCCCCGCCCACACGGCCGAGAGGGGGATCATGTGGGCGAGATTGAGGGTTGATACTGGCGGCTGGCGAACATTGGCATAAGGATGCCCCGGCAAACTGCCGAGCCAAGCTTCGACCGCGTTTACCGTCTCCGGCATGACCGTGAAATCCCGGCCCTGAATGACCTTCTCGGCAAGGCGGAGCTTTTCGTCTGCTCGTTTTGCATCTGCGTCCCAGACAGTCAGGGTCGCTGTCACATAGGCTTGACCGGCAATGCCGGCACCGAGTTCCTGCAGCGCCTCGTCGGCGTCGGCCGCCTTGTTGGCAGCATCAGTGTCGACCAGGACGGAAGCTTCATTGGTCATGACCTCCTTGAGGATGGCTGCGATCGACTTGCGCTTGGCAAACCACTGCCTGCGAATGCGGGTAATCAGGCGGGTGGCATCGACCTTGTCGAGCAGGATCGCGCGGGTTGACCAGCGATAGGGAAAGGCAAGCCTGTTGAGCTCGTCGAGAAGCCCGGGCGTCGTCGTACCCGGAAACCCGACAATGGTTAGAACACGCAGGTGGGCGTTTCCGAGCCTTGGAGCAAGCCCACCGGTGAGCGGCTGATCGGCAAGCAGCACATCGAGATAGATCGGAACGTCGGGAACCCCCACCTTGTGCCGATGGATCGAGATCGTGGCATGCAGGTAGGTCAACGTCTCGGCATCATCGAGCCAGGCACATTCAGGCATGAAGCCGTCCAGAAGCGACAGAATGCGCGACGTCCGGTCGACAAATCCTTGAAGCTGTTCCTGAGGCTTGGCCCCGCTGCCCGTCTCATTGCCTTCAAAGAAAAACTGCGCGGTACGGGATGCCTCTTCGACCGGGGGCATATAAAGGAAAGTGAGATAGGAGCAGGACTCGTAATGCGTGCCCTCTTCGTCGAACATGGCCTTGCGTTCGGTGTCGACGAGCGCCGACGCCGGATCGGGGAACCTGTCCTCGGGATAAGCTTTTGAGGGAACCCGCATCGCCTCCACGAAAATCGCCCAGCCGGATCCGAGGCGGCGCAGAGCGTTGTTGAAACGGCCGGCGACCGCGACAAGTTCCGAGGCAACCGAACTGTCAAGATCCGGACCCCTAAAACGGGCCGTCCGCTGAAAGGAGCCGTCTTTGTTGAGGACGAGGCCTTCGCCAATGAGCGCAGCCCAGGGCAGGTAGTCGGCAAGGCGGGCAGAGGTGCGCCGATATTCAGTGAGGTTCATCATGGCAGTCCCTCACACGCTCAAATGGGACGGAAGGCGCAAATGGCGGCGTCCGACATCGGCGAACTGCGGGTCCCGCCTTGCCGCCCAGACCGCACAGCCATGACCGACGGCCCACAAGATCAATCCAACAAGCCAGAGACGTAAGCCGAGACCCAGCGCAGCGGCAAGTGTCCCGTTCAGGATGGCGATCGCACGCGGGGCACCGCCGAGCAGGATCGGCTCGCACAAGGCGCGGTGGAGCGGAACGACAAAACCTGGAATCTCCTGCATCAGATCAGCGCTCCGCCGCCAAACGAGAAGAACGACAGAAAGAAACTCGACGCGGCGAACGCGATCGACAGGCCGAAAACGATCTGGATCAGCCGCCGGAAACCGCCCGACGTGTCACCAAAAGCGAGCGTCAAACCGGTGATGATGATAATGATCACGGCGATGATCTTGGCGACGGGCCCTTCGATCGATTCCAGGATCGATTGAAGCGGCGCTTCCCAGGGCATGGACGAGCCAGCCGCATGAGCGTGCGATGCCAGCATCGCCACAACACCCAATGTCGAAAAGTGCCCAAAGACCTTGCAGCATGAGCGTGCGGTGGGACGGATCATACGAGAGTTCCTTTCGGGGATTTGCAGGCGGGACTGAGGCAATAGTCACCGCCGGCTGTGAGCCCCTCGACCGAGGAAAGTTCAGCAAGGCTGCGGTCTGAACCGCGGCCGGACAGCACGGCGACGCAGTCGATGGTCTCCGCGATCAGCGCGCGGGGCACTGTGACCACCACTTCCTGGATCAGTTGTTCGAGGCGGCGGAGTGCGCCGATGGACGTGCCGGCATGAATGGTTCCGATGCCACCTGGATGACCCGTGCCCCAGGCTTTCAAGAGATCAAGCGCTTCGGAGCCACGCACTTCGCCAATTGGAATGCGGTCTGGACGCAGGCGCAGAGAGGATCGAACAAGATCGGACAGCGTCGCAACACCGTCCTTGGTGCGAAGCGCCACCAGGTTAGGCGCTGCACATTGCAGCTCTCGTGTATCTTCAATCAGCACCACGCGATCAGCGCTCTTTGCCACCTCGGCAAGGAGCGCGTTGGTCAATGTGGTTTTTCCTGTCGACGTGCCGCCGGCAACGAGGATGTTCTGGCGGGCCGCGACTGCTGACCCCAAGGCCACCGCCTGATCTGAGGTCATGATGCCGGCGGCGACATAGTCGTCGAGCGAAAACACCACGATTGCGGGTTTGCGGATCGCAAAGGTCGGAGCCGTTACTACAGGCGGCAACAAACCCTCGAACCGCTCACCCGTCTCCGGCAGCTCCGCACTGACGCGCGGGGTGCTCGCGTGAACTTCCGTACCAACATGATGGGCAACGAGACGGACAATGCGCTCACCGTCTTCGGCAGACAGGGCGTCCCCCGTCCGGGCCAGTCCCTCGGACAGCCGATCGATCCAAAGCTGGCCATCCGGATTGAGCATGACTTCGACAATGGTCGGGTCTTCCAGGAACCGTGCAATGGCAGGTCCCAAAGCCGTGCGCAGCATGCGTGCGCCGCGGGAGGAGAGCTCTGAACTGGAAGATAGCGCCGGCATGTTGCCTCCGAATGGTGTGGAGATCGCGTCTGCGATCCAAGTCGAGGATGATTAGAAAATGCAGGAATCAGGCTGACGCAACACCCTTATGGGCAGTGTCGCGGTGTGGCGTGCAAAGACAGGGGAACGGCGGAAACAATTTGAACTGCTAGCTGAACCGAACAAGAAATGGGCCTCTAGCAAAAGGACGAGCCGCCGGCAGAGGGATGAAACTTTCTGTTTGATGCGAACTACCGTTTTTGAAATCGAAGGCATCAAAAATATAGGGTAAATTCCACTAGGTACACGATCAGCGTTATTCATGCGGTGACCCACCGGAGTGGACTTTGGCGCAAAAGGAAAGACATTCGCCGACGAAAGGGGCGGTCTACGTTGACGACTCTGGAAACCCTGGGGCGGATTCTGGCTCGGTTTTTTTGCCTCCATCGCGTAAGTCCTGGACAGCTGTCATCGTGCCGTCGATCGTCGCCGATGAGGTCAACGCGCTGATGGAGGTCTTTCTTGACGGCGTGCGCAGAGACTTCGCTGCCGAGGAACTGCACTTCACCGAGATCTGGAGCGGCCAGGGACCGTGGAAATCTGTCATGCCGGGGAAGCGCGCCGAAATGATGGAACTGATGGCCAATCTGATGAAGAGCTTCAGTTTGCCGATAGTGCACCAGACGGTTAGCGACAGCACGCTTAACGACCATCCCGACATCTGGCGTTCACTCGATAGTAAACGGGTTGGCGACTGGAGACTTGATGACATATCACACTTCGGTCTGCTGCTGCTCTGCTCGAAAACTTCGAAGCATTTGCGTACGATGAAAGCTGCGAGTCCGACAGATTTTAACCTGCCTGTCCCACTCTACATCGACGAGGGATTAATGCCTGCTGGTGGCGAGCGGGAGCTGCCAAATTGGTCGGACGTTATCGAGGGCCCGAAGGCAAACTTCCGCAGGTCGACGGAGTTGGTCGGGATACAGTTGGCCGACTTCGCTGCGTTTGTCATTAATCGGGTACAATGGGCTGCGGTCAAGCGGCAGCCAGGCCCTACGCTCGAACCTGCTGAAGAGCTCATTTTCAGGGCCGCTGCAGGATTGAACATCCTAAACCTTTCGATTGGCACAACGTCTTGGGAGGAACTCGGGCGGGAAAGCTATGAGGACTTGCTGGCCGACGACAGGATGGCGAAAGGCTTGCCTCCACGACCCTATGGCGGGAAATCTGGCCCGGACGGTCGCTGACCCGGAGAGGTCAACAATCGAACCCAGAAATCACCAGTCGCTTTACTGCAGCAACTGTTGGTGTTGGTTCTAAACTGTCATCAAGTAGTGCTCCGGTCACAGTCAATCGGATATACTAATCATTCGACGCGATACCTGATGTATTCGCTTCGACGTCATCAGGAATCTCTTTCAGAAAACTCTGCCCCTTCTGCAGCTTGCGCCCAAGCGTTTCGACAAAGCCTTCGAAGCGTTCCCTACCTTTGATCTGTGCTGCGGATTGAGCATCTTCTGGAAGCGGTGGCGTGATGGCTAGCCAGAATCTGATGTATAGCGCCAGTGTTTCGACGCTGATCCCAATATCACGTTCCAGGCGTTGAACCTGTCGCGTGAGGCGGTCGAGCCGGCGCGTGAACGCCGCTTCCATTCGATCCGAACCGTCGGGAGACAAGAACGAGGCAACAGCCGCTTCAACGATGGCTGAGCGGGACAGGCCCTTGCGATCGGCGAGATCGGCAATCTGCTTCAGCATCTCTGGGGGAAAGTAAACATTCATCCGACTGCGCATGCCATGGTCCTCACAATTTTATTCCGTCCTTGGGATCAAGAGACGCCTGCCGGGCGATCTGACGTCCCTGCTGACGAAATACCCGGGCCTGTTTCGCGGGCTCGTCCGCATCGTCCTCGAGCAAATCGAATTCGCTGTACGGCTTCGGTTCCTCGGGCTGCTGCACGATGTCTTCGTGTTGAGGCAGTTCCGGTTGCCGTCGTATTCCGCCATTGGCGTTGTCCGTGGTGCCCGCGTTTTCTTCCGAGGCGAGCTTGGCAGCGGGCGCGATGACGTGGCCGACCCAGCTATCGCTTCTTTCGGGTGGCACGGTTGCGCACGGTTCGGGCGGTGCCGCGATCCTCTCGCTGAACCTTGCGTCTTCGTAGTAACGGGCTTTCTTGGCCCTGATAGGTGGCAGGCCCGCGACCATGACGATCTCATCTGTCGCGGGAAGCTGCATGACCTCGCCGGGCGTGAGCAACTGCCTCGCGGTTTCCTGCCGGGACACCATGAGGTGGCCGAGCCAGGGCGCCAGCCTGTGGCCCGCGAAGTTCTTCATAGCACGCATCTCGGTTGCCGTGCCAAGCGCATCTGAAACCCGTTTTGCGGTTCGCTCATCATTGGTTGCGAAGCTCACGCGGACATGGCAGTTGTCGAGGATCGCGTTGTTGGGCCCGTAGGCCTTTTCGATCTGATTGAGGGACTGCGCTATCAGGAAAGACTTGAGCCCATAGCCAGCCATGAAGGCAAGCGCACTCTCGAAGAAATCAAGCCGGCCAAGCGCTGGAAATTCATCGAGCATGAGCAGTACGCGCTGACACCGATTTTTTTCCTGAAGGTCTTCAGTCAGCCGCCGTCCGATCTGATTCAGCACGAGCCGGATGAGTGGTTTGGTGCGCGCGATGTCGGAGGGAGGCACGACGAGGTAGAGCGTGGCAGGCTGTTCCTTGTCGATCAGATCAGCGATGCGCCAATCGCACTGCCGGGTCACCTTTGCGACAACGGGATCGCGATAGAGTCCGAGGAACGACATGGCGGTCGAGAGTACGCCGGAGCGCTCGTTGTCGGCCTTGTTCAAAAGTTCCCGTGCCGCGGAAGCGACTACCGGATGCGTTCCAGCATCGCCGAGGTGCGGTGTCGTCATCATCGCCTTTAGCGTTGACTCGATCGTCCGCTTCGGATCAGAGAGAAATGAGGCGACGCCCGCGAGCGTCTTGTCCGGTTCGGCATAAAGAACATGCAGGATGGTGCCGACCAAAAGCGAGTGGCTGGTTTTCTCCCAGTGATTCCGCCGCTCAAGCGATCCTTCCGGATCGACGAGAATATCGGCGACGTTCTGCACGTCACGAACCTCCCAGTCGCCGCGGCGAACCTCGAGCAGCGGGTTGTAGGCAGACGACCTGGGGTCGGTTGGATCGAAGAGCAACACACAACCGTGCCGAGATCGAAAACCGGCGGTCAGGTCCCAGTTCTCTCCCTTGATGTCGTGGACGATGGCCGAGCCCGGCCAGGTCAGAAGCGTAGGAACGACCAGGCCAACACCTTTGCCGGACCGCGTTGGCGCAAAGCAGAGCACATGTTCAGGACCGTCGTGGCGCAGGTAGTGTTCTGCGAACTTCCCCAACACCACTCCATCCGATCCGAGCAATCCACTCTTGGCGATTTCCTTAGCATCGGCCCATCGCGCGGATCCATAGGTAAAAACGTTCTTGGCCTCCCGCGCGCGCCAAACCGACATCGCTATTGCCACGCCAATCGAGAGAAAACCGCCTGAAGCCGCGATCAGGGCGCCTTCGATGAAGATCGGCATTGCATAAGCCTCAAAGGCATACCACCACCAGAAAAAAGCCGGCGGGTAATAGAATGGGAATCCCGCAAGATCGAACCAAGGCGTTCCGAGTTGCGGCTGAAATCCCAACCGCCAGGCAACCCATTCCGTCGCGCCCCATGTGGTGCTAAGGACGATCAGGAATACGACGACAATCTGGCCCCAGAGGATCTTGGTTGCTGACATGATCGGACTAGACCAACGCACAACTGAGATGGGTGACAAGCACTGCATGAGGTCCGTCGAAAGAACGGCGGCATCGGCGTACACATGGGATAGATCGACTGTGCTCCGGGATTAAAGTCGCCGCCAGACCAACTGCTGGGTATGGGAGTGAAGCCGTTCCCGGGAACTTGGAAATAACTGACCAAACTTTGGGCCCGGAGGCCAGAAGGATCAAAGTCCAACGCCGCACTCTGAGGGATTCTTGGCCGGCAATAGTGTGACCCCAATCTTCGCCCGCAATTGTTCTAGCACCGATATAAAGACAAAGAATGGATGTTGGCCTATAGATTAACTTCTACAGCTCGTATCAGGTAGGACGCCTTGGACTCCGAATTTATTGACGTCGACATCTTGCTAACAAGAATTCGCAACCCGCAGTCAAGGATCTATTTTCTTGATGCAGTGAAAGCCTACAAGTCGGGTGCACTTCGCGCTTCAATGACCTCCGTGTGGGTCTCACTCGTATATGATCTCATCACCAAGTATCGCGAGTTGAGCGCTATGGGCGATGCCGCGGCTACTGCCTTTGTTACCTCATGGGATAACGCCACTGCCACCAACGACGTCAAAAAGCTACTTCAACTTGAGGGGGATATCGTCGAAGACGCGACCGCCAATACCCAGGTCGTCAATCGCATTGCCCGAACGCAATTGGTGCGCCTCCGGGAAGATAGGCACCTCTGCGCCCACCCTGCGTTCTCGGCAGAAGCTGAGTTGTTCCAGCCGTCGCCTGAGTTGGTGCGCCTTCACTTGGTTAACGCGGTTGATCTGGTTCTCTCGCAGGAGCCTCTTCAGGGCAAGGCGATTTTCGACCTCTATGATGTTGATGTTCAGTCGCCCGGTTTCCCGACAGCCCACACTCGCATCCTCGACTATGTCGAGCAACGCTATCTTGAGCGTGTCCGCACTCAGAACATCCGCAATTTCGGCACGGTGTTGGCAAAATCCCTCCTCAAGGGTGTGCCGGCCCAATGGGAACTTCAACAAAGCAAGATCATTTCGTCACTTGTTGCGGTGCGCGAACGCGCGGGGCAGGCATGGCCGGATGTCTCACCAGCAATCGTCAGGCTAATCGACACTCTTGATCCCGAGCACAGACCACGTGCGATCGCATTTATTGCCGCATTTCCGGATTTCTGGCCGCTTCTGTTGGAACCAACACGGATGGCCTTGCAAGCGACAGTCGATAACGCAGATCCGGCTACGATCCCCGATTTTCGTATCCTTGCAGGCGTGACGTTGCCGCAATTCCGCGCCCCACTCCTTACAGTGATTGCCGACCTAAATGACGAGCATCTCGCTAACGCGATTGCTACGCAGCCGCTCATAGAGCTCTGGCCGAGGGCGATTGAATTGTATCAAAATTCTGGGAGTTTTCGCGGATCGGAGGCGCATTTCCGCGACTTTATATCCCCGTTCGCTGGCCGCCTCGACGGCCACAGAATCGACCAACTTCTCGACGCGGTTGTCGATAACGGCCAAAACTGGGACGCTGCTGAGACCGATACACTTCTGCTTGGCGTTCTCCGTAACGCCGTAGCCGCTGACCAGCCAAGCGCTGAAGCGCGGAACCGCTTCTATCAACACCTTCGTCGCATGCGCCGCAACGAAAAATATGAAGACGTGTTTGCCTTTTTTCAATCTGACGGTTGGGCACCGCCTCCGCCTGAACCCGAGCCCGAGCCCGAGCCCGAGGACTGACAGACGCGATCCTATGGCCGCAAATCCATCGTTGATCACAATTAAATGCAATAACTAGAGTGGAGAAGTACAACACGCCTAGAAATCTCAATACGGTGGAGCGATTGTGTCAAAGAGTACTGACGCGGAATGCTTTCGTATCGACGAGAGCGGCTATACTGGATACGACATCTTAAACTCCGATCAGCGTTTCCAAGGTGCTTCGGCGGTCGCGATAAGTGATGAAGAGGCCGCTCGACTCATCAAAGAATACTTTCCGAGGCTGCAAGCGCCAGAACTCAAGTATCGCTCGCTTTCGCGGCGAAAAAGCAATCATCAGAGATTGCTGTCTCTGCAACGCGACCTTCTGACTCAATACAAGAGTGTGACCTACATCTGTGATAAGCATTATCTGCTGGTGTTGATGTTCGTCGATTATGCCGTCGAGCCATTCTACTATGAACGGGGCATGAATTTTTACGCGGACGGCCAAAACTATGCGATGGCATCGCTGCTCACTCTCGCGGGGCCATCCCTCCTTGGGCAACCTGCCTTCGACAACTTGCTCATCGCATTCCAGAATGCCGTCAAAGAGAAAACTCCGCCCGCGCTCAAGACATTGGTAAAGGCCGCACGAGCGACGCAGTGGAGTGAGTTTCCAGAAGCTTTGGGACCGTTGGCCCAGTTCGCGGCTCCTGAGTGCCTCAAAGCGCTAGCAAATCCTGGTGTGGATACTGATGCTGCCCTGGTTGTGTTGCAATCGCTAATCAGCCGCATGGAGGTGATGAGCGACGGACCCTACCGGGTCGAGCATGACCAGTCCAAGAACCTTCTACGATATAATGAATTGCTACAGCGCTTCATCGATCATGATCAGGATATCGAGTTTCGCCAGACCCAGATCGCCTCCATCAAATTTCCGTTGAAGCTGACCGAAGTTACCCAGGTTGACTCTAAGGCGAGCCCCGCTGTGCAACTAGCCGACGTCATGATTGGTGCTGCGATTGAGGCGGCAAACAATATGACCGGTCTGCGCTCGGGTGGTTTAGACCCCGAAATTTTGATGTCCCTTTATGCCGAAAACCAATTTATCCACCTCATGCCTTCCATAGACTTCGAAGAGCAGCGGCGCTTCCGTGAAGGGACCCAAGCCTCCGAAGTTATTGATTACTTTGCCGCCAACTTTTTTGGGCCGCCCAAAGTCTGAATCGCGATGAAAAGCAACTTAGCCTGTCCAGAAGTGAAAACCACCTTTTACCACGATCTACAGACTCATCCCCTTTTTGTTAACGAGGCTCCAGTCGATCCCACCGCTGCTGCGCACCAACCCGGAGACCTTCTGGCCCAGCCTTTTCCCAAGCGACGGCGACCAGGGCACGAGTTGAAAGCCGAAGCCGTTGTCGATCATTGCGAAACGGCCGGTCGATAGCGTCAGTCTTTGGCGGTAGGTGCCCGTGACATGCTCGCCGGTCGCGGATTTCACATAGGACAATCCGGTCTCATCAGCGAGCTTTCCGGCCACTGAGTCCAGTTCACGCTGGCGCAAAGTACTGAGCAGATTGCGTTGCAGGATAATGTGTTGGCCTTGCCGACGCGCAAGCCCTTCGTCGACAAGGTGTTCGGCGCGTCTTTTCATCGCTTGGCTGACCTCACCCCCGAACCCGCCTATCGAGAGCGGCATGGGATGTTGTTCGACCAACCGATGATCGAGCCAGGTCGCGCCCGGCGCGCTGATCTGCGCGTTGAGATCGAGATCAGAGCGCAATGACAGGACGAGGATTGGTAGACGATCGTTCGACCCGCCGAACCACCGCACTTCGACGATGCCGCCGGGAGGTGGTGCGTGATCGAAGGCTTCGATGCCTCGGAAGCGGACATGATGGGCGCGCCCGTCGGTACAATCGATCACGGCATAGGCTTCGCCGGTCAACTCGTCATGCAGGCCGCGATCGACCAGCCGGCCGATTATCGGTGCGCCCATTTCTCCGGTCTCGACCGCGAAGTCACTGATGCCACGGTCCTGGTCTCGTTCGGTGAAGACGCGATGCATGGTCTTGATGATGTCGCCGCGCATACCGAGATCGCGTAGCTTGCGTTCGGCCTCAAGCCCGACCAACCATTCACCGGGACCGGCGGGGGCAGCAAGCCCCATTTTTTCCAGATGTTGCAGACGGCCAATCATCAGCTGCTGCGTTTCCTTGTTGGCCATACGATCGGCGTTCGGGCGAAGGTCGACATAGCCTGTCTCGTTGGCGGTGAAACGAATTTCGCGATCGAGGCTCGTCCAGCGCGCTGCCGTGATTTCCTTCTCAAGTGTCGCGCGAATTTCGTGTTCCGGCTTTGGGCCGAGTTCGAGTGAGACCAGTTCCTCGGCGCGTGAGCGTAACCCGCGGATGACGTAGTCACGTGAGATGACGAGATCGGCACCGGTTTCGTCGACGCCGCGCACCAGGAGATGGATATGCGGATTGTCTGTGTTCCAATGACCGACGGCGATCCAGTCGAGCTTGGTTTCAAGATCAGCTTCCATTTGGCCGGCAAGATCGCGGGTAAACACTTTGAGATCCTCCAAATCGACCGCCTCTTCTGGCGACACGATGAAACGGAAATGATGCCGATCGTCCTCGCATCGTTCGGCGAAGGCTCGGTCGTCGGCACTGTCATTTGCCACGTCGAACATAATGCCGCGTTCGCCATCGCGGGTGACGCCCTCGCGCTTGAGATAAGCGACATGGGCGGTAAGTGGCGCGGAACGAAATGCACGGCCCTTGTGACGGACGACTCGGGCCTTTACGACCACGCGCCTGGAGGGGTTGAAGAGACGGGCGCGAGCGAAGCGCGTTCGGCCCCGGCCGAAGCTCGATCGGCCATAGCCGGACCCACGGCCACCGGCTCCGGACGCCGAGACATGCCCGGACTTCTTGGCCGCGCGGATCACCTTGCTGATGAAACTTTTCTGGCGCGGAAACCGTTTGTCGCGAACGCGGCCAGGACGGATACGGAAATCGCGCTCGTCGCTGCTCATCACGTCTCTTCCTCATCGCGGGATCCGGCCGCAGTGCCGCAAACAGCGTTGAAATCAAATGACAATTCTTTGGCAACGGCACGCGCCCCAACCGACCGGCACGCCTGAACCCATGTCATTTCAATGACTTGTGGTTCGAGCGGCGTGCGCCTTTTATCTCGCCATCCCTCAACTGCGGTACTTCTCCCCTGACCAATCCTTCGCTTGTGCCCGCTGCTCTTTCTTTAGAGTGCGCACCGTCAAAAATGCATCCACCACATCAATCGATCCAAAGAGGCGTCAGTCGTGCTGCGATTGTGCTTACCGGCAGGGGACCAAAATACCGGCTGTCGAGGCTGTCTGGTCTTGCATGATTTAAGAAGAAAACCTCACCGGGACCGAGCACCTGACACCCCTGCCAGGTTGGCAATGCACGACCTTCTCTGTCCTGTTTTTGCGCTCTTCCGCGAACCTCAGTTCCGACAATGATCGTGTTGTCCTTCCGGCAGACCGTCGTGCCAGATAGCGCGGCCACATACTTGATCAACGGCGTGCCCGGATTCACGTAGCCACGCTTGTCTAGAAAACGAACGAGGTCATCGGATGGATAAACGGTCACCAGATCATCGACCCTGATCTCCTCGACGGGGCGCGCTGCATAGAGCCCTATGGGGACACTTGCGGAGGCGTTCCAGATGAGGCGGGGCGACCATGCCAGCATCATCGGGCTGATCACAAGGCCGACAGACAGCAACGTCGCAATGCCGATCCTGTGACGTCCGCTCATGATAATATCCGTTGCCGTTTCAGCCAGGCACGGTGTTCAGCCCGGGAATAGGGATGGGGTTCTTCCCCGACACTCAAACGGTGGTGCGCATGTCGCCAGTAGTCGGTCGAGACATCAACCGGATCGATGCCCATTGCTTCGATCGCATCGATTATTTTCAAGACCTGTTCGACCCTTGACCATCCGTGAATTTTCAGGAGCAATGCACCGCCGGGTCGCACGAAGGGGACGGTCTGATATGGCGCGGCTCGTTCAACGGCCTGCAAGACATCTATCCTGGAGACAATGGTGCCGTAGCCATTTGCTGCCCATCGCACGAAGGCGAAAACACTCCCGGACACAAATCCGACCAACCGTTTCTCGCGATTGATCATGTGCTCATAAGTCGGTCGCCCGAACCGGATCCAGTGCTCGATCGCCCCTTTCTTCCAGGTCAACTCGACCAGCGTGATGTCCGCCGGCAGATCGTCGGGCAGTTTGTGGGCCGGCCATTCGAAGTGCGGTTTTTGGCTCATCATGTGCTTCCCTCGCTTGGTGGAAATTCCCGCGCCAGCAGATCGCGCAGCATGTCGGCGACGGTCATGCCGTGCTCAAAGGCTGCGATTTTGATCCGTGCGCGCTGATCCGGAGTCACGTCGATGGTCAGTCGCTCGGTAAATCCGTCGCTGTGTTGTGTGCGGTCTTTTTTGTCTGCAGCCTTGATCCAGCTGTCCGTGTCACGCGGGCGAGAAGCAAAGGTTCTGCTTTTCATGGCAATTGTCTCCCTGTCCCCAGCCTGGTGCCAAGGTGCAGAACATCTGATGCCAGTGCTGCGATCTCATGCGCTGCCGGTGTTTTCTGATCACCGTCAAAGACCAGACGGCCGGTCTGTACCGACGTTGCAAACGCAACGCGCTGCCCGATGGATGTGGCAAGAAGAGAGGGATCGCTGTCTGCGAGACTGTCGGCCGTCTCTCTTGCAATCAGCGTACGCGCGCCACAGCGATTGAGGACAAATCGCGCCAACAACTCCGGTCGATAGATCCGCGCCTCGTTCAAGAGCGCCAGCATTTCGGCAGACGCCCAGCCATCGAGCGGCGAGGGTTGAACCGGGATCAGCACCAGATCACTCGCCAGAAGCGCTGAGCGCATCAAACTGGCAACACGCGGCGGCCCATCGATCACGACATGATCAACGCCGCGGGCAAGCTCGGGTGTTTCCCGGTGGAGCGTGTCGCGCGCCAAACCGACAACGCCGAACAGTCTTGGGAACCCCTCCCGGCCACGCGCCTCTGACCAATCGAGCGCTGATCCTTGAGGATCCGCGTCGATCACGGTGACCCGTTTCCCGTCTCTTGCCCAAGCACCGGCAAGGTTCAGAGCCAGGGTCGTTTTCCCAACACCCCCTTTCTGGTTCAAGAAGGCGACAATCATTGCTCGTCGTCCGAAGCTGAGCTGGGCGAATGGCTAGGGTTAGCTCCGTCTGCATCAGAGAAGCGGGACTTCCAGACCTTTCGGGAGCCGCTTCTGGAGCGCAATGCCGCGCCGTCGGACGTGTTGTCCCCAGTCCCAGTTTCCAAAAAAACGTTAGAGTCTTTGTTAGACTCTAAGTTAAGGACGCGATTAGGTGTTTCGGATCTGTGACTTAAGTCCTGTATGGGTTCCCGATAGCACGATAGTCCGGTTCCCGATGGCACGATAGTTTGGGTTCCCGAAAGCACGAACGGTTCCACAGAAGGTCCACAGGCTCGGGAGGGCTCGAAGGAAAGTAGTGTTCGGCCGCTCGCTTCTACTTCCAAAAACAGGGTGTATCCGGGAAGCGGTTGTCGTCGGATCATCTCCCTTATCTCAAAGGCAAACCGTTTGAACGGCGCGAGGGATCCGGATTTTTGGTAAAGATGCCGGACCTCAAAGCGCCACCCGGACGGCTGGCTGCCGCCATGCTTGCGGACAATCCGGTAAAGCCAGCGTTCCAGCCCCCCGGTCAATCGAAAATAGGCCCGGTCAATAGTGAGGATCAACGCATTGTCGAGGACCGCCCGATAGAGCCAGTCGGGGAGGATCAGTTCAATTCCATTGGGTCTCCCGGTTTCACTTATCTGCTCCCGCCACTCATTGATCCAGGAAAAGCGGTGACGCTGCCCTTTGACCGGGTGGCGGATTGACGTGCAGACGGTCGTGGATTGCAGCCGGTCGAGCCCGGCTTTCAAACGCTGATAATCGCGCGCGGAGGTGCCGCGGCCAATGAAGGTAAGGATTTCATAAGGGGTCGCCGTCATAAGGCGCGAGGTGCGCAGCCCCTTGTCATGGGCTTCCACAAGCTGGCTGGATGCCCAGATCAGAACATCCGCATCCCAGATGGTCGCCATCCCGTGTCGCGGCACGGCTTCAACCCGGATCGAGACAGATCCAGAGACATAATCGATCGGAGCTGTTCTGAGGGATTTGGAGAGACTGAAGAAGGGATAGGCCATCAGGTCCTGCGCATCGCGGGGGTCTGCTGTACGGGAAAGCGCCCGGAAAAGTTCCAACTGCGCTCTTTCCGACTTTTCGGAGGTATTCGCCATAACGGTCGATCCGAGGCGCTAGCGTCGACTTGTGTCCACTGATGCACGCTGGTGCCGTTTGGCAGGCAGGACAGTGCCAGCGCCCGGATCCGAGGTGGAGGTCTTGGCGCCGCGATCGGCCCATGCCTGAAGATCCTCCAGGGAATACACGACGCGGCCACCGAGCTTGCGATAGGAAGGGCCGGTCCCGTAGGTGCGGTGTTTTTCAAGAGTACGGCCGGACAGCCCGAGAAAACGGGCGGCTTCCGGCGTTCTAAGGTAGCGGGGCGGCAAGCCGGTCGGATTTGCGGGCATGAAATGGGTCTCCGTCAGTGTTTCTAAAGCCGCTGGATAGCAACGGACTCTTGACGAGCACGATGGCGGAGAAGGTCAGCGGGGTGGGAGTGCGAAGAGAGAAGACCGTTTCCGCACCCCCTCCGTTTCAAGGCCCCTGCCCCAAACGCCGGCGTGACAGGAGACGTCTGTAACCGCCTCCGACGAGTTTCGTGCCCTCACGATAACGGCGCATGACGGCATCTCTTTCAGACATGGTCTTCCAGGTCGTCGCGCTGACGGGTTTCGTCTTGAACACGGCCTGGGCAACATCCTGATAGGTTGCGCCTTCCATGCGGCCATCCAACACCTGGAGCGCCTGCCGAAGATTTCTGAGACGGTAGGACGTTAGACGGGGATCGGGCGGGAGTGTCTTGCCGTTGAGCGCAAAGGCAAACCGACGAACCGTTTCCAGACGATCCTCCAAAAGAGGATCAAACCAGATGGTGGCTGCCACAGCACCCTTTGCAGGAAGCGCTCCGGAATAAAGAGCCGGAAAACATGCCGCTTTAAACTTGATATGGAAGTAATGCCCTTCAGATGCTTCGAATGTGGTCGTCTTCGGGAGCGCAAGGACTGGGTTAGGCGGCTGTTGTGCCTGGCTGCAGGGAACCAAAAGAAGTGTTCCAGGATCCCAATGCGGTGAGAAGAAAACACGCGCTTGCTTTGCTGATTGATTTGGATCGATCGGGAAAGCGCAGTCCCCAATGCCGGGTCATTTCGTCGTTGGACGATCCCCGCTCTTTCTCGGAAAGCTTGTCATAGCGTTCCTTGTATTTCCGGTTTCTGCGTAAAAACTCCCAGGCAAGAGAGGCTGGATCGAGCTGGTCCACATAATCGTAGGCCTTCGCACTTCGCCAATTCCTGTCTTCCGCCATAGGCCGAACTCCAACGAATTTGCCGAATGCGTGTATTCAATTAAAGAACTCGTTCAGATTGTGGCGACACGTGTTCCCCAGCGAGCATGGGGTGATGCAAAGCGCGCATCACAACCGGAAAGTCAGTGCTTGCCGCCTTTCAAAAGACCCAAAAATCCGCTCTCTGTCATCCAGCGGGCGCGCGCAAGATGTGATGCATGCATGCGTTTGGCTTTCTCGCTATCGACGGCTGTATCGACCCCCATCACGATCTCCACAACCTCCTCCCAGTCTGCGCCGTCTGTGTCGGCGTCCAACAGCCTGAGATAAGTTTTCAGGTGCTCGCGATCATAGTCCGTGATCTCGTCACCTCCAGGCGGCTCAACCGAGAACTTGGGCTCACGCATCGAAAATCCTAGTGTTACGGGCGACACACACCCAAAGAGGGTTCATCACAGTCTGACCACATTTGCTGCTTAGTGGACAGAGAAACAAAAAGACTTGGGAACTTGAGGCCTGACCGTGGCTAGGTCGAAACGTCAGCCGACAGTGCCTCGGTGTTGATCCCTTGCGTCATCAACGATCATCACTCCCTCTCCCCTGTCCGAATTCAGCAAGACGATGCCATTGGCCTCAAATGCACGCCGGACCTGATCACGTGTGGTTTCGTACACTGCGAGCCCGCTTTCAGACTCAAGTCGCTTCAGAGCGGTCAAGGAAACCCGAGCCTTGTCGGCAAGTGTCTCCTGCGTCCACCCTAGCAAAGCGCGCGCAGCCCGTGATTGTCGAGCGGTGATCATGATGATCACCTGTCACCGCGGGCATTTGGCTCGCCAGAACTACGACTAATTTAGTCGTTCTTGTTTGTGATTTCCAGCTGTGAGCGGCTAATTTCTGCGCAGCCTGCGCGAGCGAAAGAAACTGATTCGGTTTGTTAGATAAGCCTCACCAAGGTTCTTGGTGAGGCTCGTTGATGAGGTCACTCGGCGCTTCGACGCGTAGGACGGGACCAAATGAGACTGTAGCCGTCGCCCTCTTCGTCATCAAAGAGGTTGGCGAAGATCGGGGCCGTGAAACTCGGGTCGTCCAACTTGAGGCTGAGATAGGCGCGTCCCTCGTTCGACTGTTTGGACCAGGCGGCTCCGATTTCGGCGCGGCCAACCAGCACGCGATGGCTAGGGGCGTTTTCGCTGGTCTGGCTGGTTTCAGGAACGATACGGACGTTCTTGGCTTGCACGTTGAGAGTGACGATTTCACCGGTGAATTCGTTGCCGGATTTCTTGAAGGTACCGATGGTTGCCATGGGAGTTCTCCTTGATCACTGGGTTCGAGCCCGCACCATGCGGCCTCGATGGCGATCGAAGAGGCCGGAGACGATTGGCGGCGCATCGCTTGCGACCGCAGCAACAGCGGAGGATGGCGATCCGACACGTTTCTTGGTGCGCGAGGAATGGCGGCGAAGCCGTCAGGGGAGGAAACTTGACGGGCGTCATTGCGATAGGAAATCGAGGCGGAGCCGCTCTTCGGCCAGATCTGTCCATTAAAGAGGCCATTTGGAGCGGTCGGTCCACAGGAGATATTCAAGGAGATGGTGGCAACGCGGCGCTCTCGAGGTTGGCTGACACGAAAGAACCTAGACGTCACTTTAAGTCGTGCTGGGTTGTCTCATCGGAAACCTATTGAGCGCCCAATATCAGCAAGAAAGCCATCTCCGGTCCTGAAGCTGGGGGTATCTGGGGCAGAGTCATCCCCACGACAGCGAAGGTTGTTAATCACTCTCAGCTGCTGGTAGAAGCCGATGAAAAAGTATGCCGCAGCCTGTGTGAGACTTAGGCAAGCGGACAGTCTCGGCAATTGGCCACACACTACCAAGATGAGCGGTTAAGCGCTCGCTGGCTTGTGTCCTATCCTTCGTGACTTGGCGACAGAAGTTATGCGAAAAATTGCAGAGATGCCGATCGCGATTGCGCCCGCTACTGAGAAAACAAGCTGCCACGTCTCAGTTGGTATCAGATGTTTCGCGATGCCATGGGTCGCGCAATAGCCGACAATCAGAGCGGGTACGACGAACGCGAGCGTCACAGCAAATTTCAGCCACACAGGTCGGGCGACCAGGATCAGGAAATGACCGATGCCGACCACAAGCACCGCGCTGACAAGCGCGATAAGAACGCTGCCCGGCAGGCCTGCGCCAGATTGGTAGGCCCACGTTCCTGCTGCCACGCCAGTGAAAACTGGTAGCGCGAAAGCAGCAAGCGCAAACAGCAACCAAAAAAAAAGCACCGATCGCGACGAGTGCAACGATGATCGATAAGACTATCGTGGTGGTGTCTCGTTAAGATGAGCTTCAAACAATCGCGCCTCCACCACCACCACGGCACAGCAATTCGGTATCATACTCTGGGTAAAGGAGCGAGAAGGAAAGTTTGCTTTGAGCCCAGTGCGGTCGGATGCTGCACGATCAACAAATGACAGCTTCGCGCCGCCATTTCGGTCGTGCGCCGCATTGAAAACTGCGCCCGAGAGCGGACAATCACTTAAGGCGCAGCAAATTCACAGGATGGGCGGAAAGTTTGAATTCGCTGCGGCTTCAATGAACGACCAGCATGAGGTCGAAACCGGACAGGAAGGTTTCAATCGCCAAGGCTATGAAGCAGCCGACCCTTGAAATTGACGCATATTGACCTACTTCTCTTTGCCGTTGTTGGCATTAGGAAGTTTCCCAGCGGCGCCACTAGCCGCGCAGACGTTTTGCCATAATTGCCGCCAGTCGCTGTGCTGTCGTTCCTCATGTATCCGTGCAAAATTCTTTTTAGGTTTCATGGATACTTTAATGTCTGAGCCATCTCGCTTATGAGTTTACTATGTTCTTTTCAATGTTCCCCTTTTGTTCTATTTTAGGTGCCCATTGTTAGTGACATCAAGAGGTTCAGAAATATGACGAGTGCGACTTTGTTTTCCCCAAAACGTGGAACCGGTCCCTTTATCGACGCAATTGATGCAGCTCTGGAACTTGGGGCTTATGAAGCGCTTTGGTCGGATCACAATGCGAGCTTTAAGACAATAGCAGGCAAGTTTTCTGGGCGCCCGAATGCGAGACCATCAGACTTTGTGCCGGAGGAAGAGGCGCGTGCTGTTGGTCACCGGGTCGTGCACAAACTACGCGAAAAAGTGGACGGTTGGTTCAATATTCGGCTCCGTGGTGAAATTGAATATCCGGAGCGGCTTAGGGATGCCACCTACCCCGTCGAATTACTCTATTTCCAAGGATGGTGGGACTTGATTGACACACCGTCTGTTGCAGTTGTCGGAACACGAAAGCCGACAGACGATGGGAAACGTCGAGCTCGTCAACTTGTGCGCAAACTTTTAGAAGACGAATTTACAATCGTTTCGGGGCTTGCTGAGGGAATCGACACTGTCGCACACGAGACAGCAGTAGCAGAGGGAGGTCAAACTATCGGTGTGATAGGAACTCCGCTCGGTCACAATTATCCGAAGTCGAACGCATCATTGCAGCGTCTGTTATCTGAGAAATATCTTCTCGTAAGTCAAATTCCAGTTGAACGGTACGAAGCCCAAAATCCGAGAACTAACAGGTTCTTTTTCCCGGAGCGGAATCGCACCATGTCTGCGCTGACTAAGGCGACAATTATCGTTGAAGCTGGCGAGACCTCCGGCACCCTGACACAGGCTCGTGAAGCCCTGAAACAAGGTAGGAAACTTTTTATCCTTAATAGTTGTTTTGAGGACGATCGCCTGACATGGCCGCATAAATTCAAAGAGCAAGGCGCCATTCGCGTCAGGGACTATGACGATGTCAGACGAGAGTTGGTCCAATAAAGCCCGAACCATCGGTGAAATTGAGCGGCCGGATCACTATTATCTTGGCCCTGATGATCAGTGTGCATTTTTTGGAGAATACACCGCGCGAAAGGGTTGGAAACATAGCACCACCAACGGCATTATCAGCAACCTAAAAAAGACACCTGATAAACGTGGGACGGCTGAGTGGCAGCATAAGAATCGGGTAATATCTCAGGTGTCGAGCCTAATCTGCGCCAATTTGGATCCCGTGGCGATTCCAAACCTCACAATCATTCCGGCTCCCCCGTCCAAAGCCCCAATTGATCCTATGTATGACGATAGAATCGAGCGAATTGCCCAGGGTATCGCCCCTAATATTGATGCTCGGTGCCTTTTGAACACGTCCCAATCCCGACCGGCCGCTCACTTAACCGACGACCGACCGGGGCCGGACATACTGGAGGATGGATTACTCTGGAATCAGGAGGAGGCCAATCGCAAACCAATCGGCAATACTGTAGTCATCTTAGACGATGTGCTCGTCACCGGTGCGACCTTCGTTGCCTGTAGCCGCATCGTAAAGAGGGCTCACCCCACTGCATCAGTTTTCGGATTGTTCGTGGCAAGGCGGGTCCCAGAGCGCACATTAGGTTTTGATGACTTCGACATTGAGCCATAACTCTGTAGCGAAATAAGTGCGATCGGACGCTCTGTTGCAAGAATGATTTAACTTGAGAACAGAGGTTGATTTTACGTAGTTCGAGCGAGAATTCGGAATGTCTGCGATTCAAGTGGCATTTAAATACCAGACTTTACAGTTGGCACTTGTCAGCCTGACTTGATCAAAACGCGAAATTCCTGCGGGTTGTCTCAGAATTAGAAACAGACTACCGGCACGTTGTCAGAAGTTCAGTATGACACGCTCAAACCTCAAACTCGAGACGGTTACCTGAAAGTGACCTTGGCTGTCTTCAGCAAGACTGACTGCCTTGGAGATAACTTTTCAAACCACCGAACGACTGATTCGGGGGCGCGAAGCGGACGTTGGCGGCGGAGCGTGTCAACGGCGGCTTTGGGCCGTTAGCAACCGCGCTTCCAACCTGAGAGAACGTCCGCCTTACTTATCGAACTTCCAGAACCGGACAGTCCGTTCACGGCGCCAAAGCCGCCATTCTTAGGGGGCTCATAGATGAACGCTTCGTCCGCCTGGTCGCCATTTGCAAGAGCCTATCGGAACCGCCAAACCGGAATGCCGAGCTTTCTCGCCTTGTCGGCCAGGTTTTCCTGGATCCCGGTTCCAGGAAACACCAGGACGCCGATCGGCAGTGTGTCGAGCATCGCATCGTTGCGTTTGAACGGAGCGGCCTTGCCGTGTCTTGCCCAGTCCGGTCGGAAGGCCACCTGGGGCACGTTGCGGTGATCCGCCCATTTCGCGACGATCAGTTCAGCGCCCTTGGGTGAACCGCCGTGAAGCAGCACCATCTCGGGATGCTTGGCGTGGACCTGATCGAGTCTCGCCCAGATCAGCCGGTGATCGTTGAAGTCGGTCCCGCCGGTGAGAGCTATCCTGGGACCGGCAGGTAGAAGGATCTCGATTTCCGCCCGGCGTTTCGCGGCCAGGAAGTCCCGGCTGTCGATTATCGCCGATGTCAGATTGCGATGGCTGACCTGCGAGCCGTTGCGGGGCAGCCACGGTTTGCCCTGATGCTGCTCGAAGCTTTCCGTGGCGAGATCGCGGAAGAGTTCCAGCGCGTTCCGGCGCTCGATCAAGCTCTGCCCTTCCGCCGTCAGGCGCTCGAGCTCAACGGACTTCACCTCGCTGCCGTCCTGTTCG
Source organism: Labrenzia sp. THAF82 (assembly GCF_009363435.1). Lineage (GTDB taxonomy): Bacteria > Pseudomonadota > Alphaproteobacteria > Rhizobiales > Stappiaceae > Roseibium > Roseibium porphyridii. Next base: position 5,671,337 of record NZ_CP045354.1, read on the forward strand.
CGCTGGAGACGCTTTTGCGCCTGTTCGTTGCCCTCGAGGTCCCGTTCGATACGGGTGGCCGCACGGTGAAAGAGATTGATCGTTCCCCAGAGAAGTTCACCGAGGTCGGGTTCAAGACGTGTTTCGCCAAGCGTGGCGACCAGGGCATCGAAGATATCGGCGACGGCCGAGGCGACAGCGTTGGCTTCCGGTAGAGGCCTCGGGTCGGGTTCGTCCTGGAAAGGACGCCAGCCGTGGAGCTGGAGTTCGGTGAGTACGTGGTCGGTGGGTGAAGAGACCTGGGCCGGTTCAAATTCCCTGTCGCGGTCTTGGTAAGGCATATCGGGTGTCCTTTACCGGAAGTGCCGCGCCCATCGCGGCCTTCGTGGCAGCGACCAGCCCACGGGCGGTCCGGCCGGGCACCTGAGCAAAGCGAAGGCTCCGGATGGTCAAGCCCGGCTATTTTGTCTCGCGATGCAAAGCGCGCCACTGGCGTGCGGCGGAAAATAGCCGGAGCGCGGCCATTGCCCGAAAGGTCCGTTTGTGGGCCGCCTGCCCTCTCAAGAAGGCCGAGGGCGGCCTCCCTTCTGGCAAAGGAGACCTGACAGGAGTGACGGCAGCGCTGGAACCGTTGTGGACCAGGCTTCTTTCCTTTCCATGGCCTCACGCAGCGAGGAAACGGCCGATGTCCTCAGGATGAAGCTGGTTCAGCAGAGCCGTCCTCAAGGCAACGGCGCCCAGATGCTGCAGGTCTTCGTTGAAATCCCCCAGCACTGGCGTCAGCGCGACCGCCTCGACCCCCTCAGCATTCGCTCTGGTAATCAGGGTGTCCCGGGCGCGGTCGCCGGCCGGATCTCGATCCCACAGAATGTAAAGGCGCTTCAGATCATCGGGGAACAGGATGGCACCGAGATGTCCCGCCGACAGTGCTGCCAACGACAGCAAGCGTGGCAGGACGGTGCGCACGGACAGCACCGTCTCTAATCCCTCGCCCGCTGCGAGCACGTCTTCCGCCTTGCCAAACCGCACGCCAGCCCCGAGCAGGTTCCCCATCGACTTCCTTGGCAGATTGACAGAAGCCTTGCCCGATCCGTCCGGAGCGAGCCAGGTGCGATGTGCGCCGGTCTGGCGGCCGGCAAGGTCGGTGACGGAGGCGATCATGGCCGGAAGACCCTTGGTCGGACCGGTCTCGTCCGGACGATAGTAGCAGTGGGGATGAAAGCGCAGGGCTCCGGTTTCGTTAAAAGCCGTAATGCCGCGATTGCGCAAATACATTTCTGCGATGGTTCCGGCAATCGGCTGCGCCATGGCAAAGAGACGCCGCGCGGCTTCGGGCGATCCAGACGGCGCAGGCTGCCCGTCTTGCATTCTCTCCGGAAGCTCCGGCTCCGACACGGGTCTTGGCAGGCTGAGAAATCGGCAAGCTTCTTTCACAACGTCCTTGAAATCGGTCAGACCGAGCGTCTCGCGGATCACGTCGAGCAGATCCCCATGTTCCCCTGTCGCCGCATCGCTCCATTTCCCGGCGCGGCCTCTCGCCGTCTGGTGCAAGCGGACGAACATCGAGCGGCCGGGCGCGCCCCGGACATCGCCGACACGCCAATAATTGCCCTGCTGGCAGCCAGCAGGAAGATAATGCCTGCACACCGCCTCGGCCTCGCGGCCAAGGCAGTGTGCCAGATCCGACGCATCTTGACGGGACATCAGCTGGTTTCCTGTGAGGACGGAGGCATGGTCCTCGCCGTGGTAGCGGGAGGCTGACTATTCATGGGTGAGCTCCTTTTAGCAAACGGAAATGGAAACGCCCGGCGATCACGCAGGATCGGCCGGGCGCTTGATTTTCCGAAGAGGTCTGGGTGGGAAAAAGCCAGCCCGAGGTGGCTATTCCGCAGCGATCACGACCGCCTCGTCTTCGACAGGCTCTGTGACCCTCTCACCGGGTCTTTCATCGGCAACAGGAGCTTCAGTTGCTTGATCGGCAGGCTCACCTGTCAGCCGAAGCGGCTCCGGCAACCAGCCGGAGCCGGTGAGCAAACGTTCTGCCTCGCGAGCCATGTCGTTCTTTTTCAGATGATCGATGCGTTGTACCCGGTCTTCACCGGCGCCCTCGCGAACGGCTTCCAGAATACGGACCTTGGTGACACGGCCGAGATAGTTTTCGACCGTCGGCTGCCAGCCGGCTTCCACCATGTCCAGCCCGGTTTCCCTTGCGAGACGGTTGGCTTCGGCAAGACGCTGCTCGATGCCATGTGCCGTGACTGTGCCGCCACCATATCGATCGGCCTTCTCGTAGAGGGCGTTGACCCCAAAGGCAGCGCAATGCGCGAAAAGTTTCGCCTGCTCGGCTCCGTCGAGCGAGATGAGCCAATCCCAGAGAGCGGCTTCGTCTGCCGGCAAGCGCGCCTCCCATTCCTTATGGCGTTCCTCGATGGCCTGCGCCCCAGGGCACTCGTTCATGCCGGGCGCTTGCTGGGAGAAGCCAGTGTTGCGCACAGTGACTTCCATGGCCGGGTTGGAGGAGATGTAGCGGGAGAAGACGTCCCGGCAGAACTTGTGCAACACGGCCAGGAAGGCAATGGACGGACTGTCGGCCAGCCTGTTGCGGAGCGCCAGCGTTCGCTCGGCGGTCAGCTCTGTCACCAGGCGGTCCGGCAGTGGCTTGATGCCATCGTCCACCTCATCCTCCGGCTGACCCACTTCGCCGCCGACGGAAATCACGGTGTGATGGGTAGCCGGGTTTGTTACGTTGCCGGCCTCATCCCTTTCCCCGGAACCCCCCCCCGCTTTCGCACTCCTCAGTGGCTTCATCCTCCGGGCGCACGAACCCGCGTTCAACGGCGAGCTGACCGTCATGGCGGATGCTGACGAAAACACCGGCACGGGCGATTTCGACTGCGTCGTATTGCAAGGGACGGTTTTCGAAGGCTTCCAGCGCTTCCTCGATTTCGCCGAGACGGACGTCCACCTCATCGGGCAGTTCGTCTGTCTCCGCGTGTTCCGCTTCCAACCGGTCCTGCTCGTCCCGCAGAGCCTGGCGTGTTGCCTGGTCCTCGTCTGTCAGATCCAGGGCCGTCCCCTGCAGACGGCGCAGACCTTGCGCGTGCCCATAGGGGAAATCGGCGGAAACCTCGATCCACTTCCATCCCTCTGCGGCAAGCGTCTCAGCCTCAGTCTTCAGTTTCTCCGCAACGAGGCGTTCCAGGAGCGGGACGTCCTCAACCCAGCCGCCCTGATCGTCTTCGAAGAGATCGCGCAGGACAGTGCCGCCAGCCGTCTCGTACGCCTCCAGACCGACGAAGCGTACCCTGCGGTCGGCGGCGCGGACCATATTCTCGGTCAGCATGCGGCGGATCTGGTAGGGTTCCTTCTGCCAGCTGTGCTGGAGCGCCTCCCAGACCTGTTCCTGGCGGCCATGGTCAGCAGACACCGTGAAGGCCATCAACTGCTCAAGCGTCATGTCGTCCTCGGTATAGACGTCGAGTAGAGACGGCGCGACCGACGTGAGCCGCAAGCGCTGCTTCACCACCTGAGCAGAGACAAAGAAAGCGGCTGCGATCTCCTCATCGCTCATGCCCTTTTCGCGCAAGGACAGGAACGCGCGGAACTGATCGAGCGGATGGAGCGGCGCACGCTCGATGTTCTCCGCCAGCGAGACTTCATCGATCAGGATGCCGTCATTGGCATCGGACACCACACAAGGCACCGGTGCGGACTTGTTGAGCCGCTTCTGCTTGACCAGAAGCTCCAGAGCCCGGAATCGCCGCCCGCCGGCCGGCACTTCGAACAGTCCGGTTTCCGCGCCCTCCCCATCAAGAACAGGCCGGACATGCAGGCTCTGAATCAGGCCGCGACGGACGATGGACTCGGCCAGTTCCTCGATCGACACGCCGACTTTGATGTGTCGCACGTTCGACTGGCTGAGCACCAGCTTGTTGAAGGGAATGTCCCTTGAGGATGCGAGAGTGATTTTCTGAGTGGCACTTGCCATGGTCTTTTCTCCGCGACGGCGCCGAGAGCCTCTCTCTCAACTCAAAAACCGTCACAAAGCAAAACGCCACCCTCTCACTCTGGGAGGGCAGCGCCGCAAAACCGGAGAACCGGAAAAGGATAGACGCGTAAAGCCGGGAATACGGAAAGCCGTATCTCCGGCTCGGCGGAAATCAGGCCTCCTGACCGGGCCGCTTCGCTGCTTGTCCCTCAATCTCAGTCCGTGCATGCTGGCGGGCACGCCCGGCACAGCCAGACCGGAAGAACACAATCAGAGTAGACCGCGCGTTCTCAGGCTGACCTCCTGGCCGATGCCGACGATGATGTGATCGTGCAGCGTCAGACCAAGGACCTTGCAGCCCGTCTGGATTTCCTTGGTCATCTTGATGTCGGCGCGTGAAGGTTCCGGGTCGCCGGACGGGTGGTTGTGTACAAGGATCAGGGCGGTCGCGTTGAGTTCAAGGCCCCGCTTCAGAACTTCGCGGGGATAGACCGGAACGTGATCGACGGTTCCGGTCGCAAGGCATTCATCCGAGATAAGCCGGTTCTTCTTGTCGAGATAAAGCACATGGAACCGCTCCACCTCGCCGCGGATGGTGAGAGCGCAATAATCGAGCACCGCCTGCCAGGACGACAGGACCGGGTTCCGGTTGAGGTGGCGCAGCAGGATCTGGCGCGCTTCGTAAATGACGCCCTGCTCCGCGGCCGAGAGCGGTACAGACTGGGGTTCCGGACCAAATGTCTTTTGATGTCGGGTCATGTCACGTCTCCCGACGGGTGGCCGGCACTCTGCCAATGCTCTCAACCCGTCACGAGGCACCGCGCCGCCCTCTTCCTCTGAGAGCGACGCAGACCCGTAAAGCAGGGCAGCCGGAATTCAGGCTTTCCGGTCATTCGTATCGACGGAATGACGATTGTACGCTTCATCGTTTCGGCGCCCGGCACAAAGGGTGCGCTCAGCCCCTCGGATGCTTCCGGCTCGCCGGGCCGCGTCCGCCCACGTTGAAACCGGCGTGTCCGTCTGAAACAGGATGTCGCGCTCGATGCCCATTCCAAACGGGAGGCGAATGGATGCGAGTTCTTCGAGTGAAAAGCTGCCCAATTCCGGATAGCCGAGATCGGCAAGGCCAAACAGAATGTCGACGTCCGGATCCAGCTCGGACGCGAGCCAGACGCCGGCACCGAAGGGATTGAAGAACTTGACGACCGGCAGATGGTCGACGTCGCGCTCACGGCCGTTGGCAAGCAGGCGTTCGCGCAGTTTAGGTGTCAGGAGGTTCATGCCGCCCTCCTGTCGCAAGTAGCGGTATCGGCGGCACCAGTCTCATCCGAAAGGAAGGACAGGATCCAGTCCGCCGCCTTGCTGGCTTGCGAGGCGGCACGGACGATGGCACGGGAATCCTCGCGCAGGACGTCGAGCCAAAAGCCGGTGTAATCTGCATGGCGCACGGTCGGGACGATGCCGAGCGACGCGCAGCAAAAAGCGGAAATCTGTTCGGCGATCAGTTCTTCAAAGGCGTATTTCTTCGAGCCGAAGGAGCCGGACAAATCCCGGTTGAGGCGACAGTGATGCCCGCTGGCGTGACCGATTTCGTGCAGGGCCGTTCTGTGCCAGTTGATCGGTTCAAAGTAGGCCTGCGGTGGCGGCACGACCACATAGTCGTCGGTCGGAACGTAGAACGCCTTGTCGCCGCCGATGCGGAAATCAATGCCGATCGCCCTGATGAGCGCCTCGACCTTCGGTTCGATCAGGCCGGGTGGCGGCGGCGGGATGGTGACGGCGATGTCGTCGGGCAGGCCCTCGCATTGCGCCGTGTTGAACACGGTGAACCGTTTGAGGAACGGGATGGCCTGCGCCTCCTCGCCGGTCTCGCGCGCACGCTTCTTCTCGTCCTCGGGAACGAAGTTGTCGGCATAGACGACGGTGGTGCCGCGTTCGCCCTTGCGTACGTTTCCGCCAAGGGAAAGAGCCTGCCGGAATGTGAGCCAGCCCTGACCGGGAAAGCCGTGCTGGACGAGGGCGCCCCAGAGAAGAAGGACGTTGATGCCGCTGTAGCTGCGGCCCGTGCTGGCATTCTTCGGCAAGCCGAGCGGGGCTTTCGCAGCGGACGTGCCCCAGGGCTGCACCCAGGGCACGCGGCCCTCTTCCAGCTCGGCGATGATCTTGTTGGTGATTTCGTTGTAAAGGTTCGCCCTCGCCGAGCCGGCGCGTCGGATGCGATCATATCTGGACATTGCAGTTCTCCGCGAAGGGCGCTGAAGACCTCTTCTCCAGCTTCCAACCCGTCAAGGCAAACCCAGTCCGCACTCTCACTCTCAGGGGGCGTTGCGGGGTCTCCCCGCAGAAGGGGTGGCCGGCAACACAGTGCCGACCAGGAGGAAGGCCTTCCCCCGCATAATCGTAAAGACGTAATGGCGGAACGCAGAATTTCAGAAAGCGAACACCATCTGTGCAGTTGGCTCGCGCAACCACGAAACGGGGCCGGAAACGGGCGGGCAAGGGTCGAAGCAGATCTTCTTTCTCTCACACAACGTCCAGCCAAGCTACGCGCTGCTCACGTCGCGACCCGGACCAACTGACGTTCAAAATAGCGCTTAAAATCCTGGTTCGCCTCAATTGCCAAGCTCGCAAAAGCCTCAGGCCTCTGCGTGATGCAGGATGCAGGATGCCAGATCCTGGTGACGTGGAACCATTTCTCCCTAGCACATTAGATGATGGTTTCGCATTGCTTGAGCGATGTGTCGATCACGCTACTCCGAAGAATGCCTGCTCGTGCGCTGGCGGTTTTAAGGCACCAACACGCATCCCTTCGACCTGAGTATTACCGTCCAAAGTAAAGTTATGACTTTCAAAAATTATCCATTTTATAAACTTCTGGCTTTATCATTTGAATTATTGTATCAAGCTGCAACTTGATAATTCTTCGCTTTGAACAAAGTCACAAGTTTATGAAAACCACGATTCGGAACAGAGCCCGAGACCGGCTCGACAGCAAACTGGCGTCGATCAAGCCAATCGATCGCTTCACCAGGCCACCAAAAGGGTGGGTCCGCGCCATTCGCGACGCGATCGGCATGACGGGCGCCCAGCTCGGGAAAAGGCTTGGCATGACCGCCCAGGGCATTGTCAGCCTCGAGCGCTCTGAGGCGGGTGGCACGATCCAGCTCAGCACGCTACGCCGCGCTGCTGAGGCGATGGATTGCGTGCTTGTCTATGCGCTCGTGCCCAGGACAAGCCTCACCGAGATGGTCGATCAAAGGGCGCGCGAAATTGCGTTGAAGGTGCTCGGCCGCGTCTCGCATTCCATGGCGCTCGAGGATCAGCAGGTCGATCGCGACCTGGAGAAGCGCATCCAGACCTATGTCGAGACGGCGTTGCGCGATCGCGATCTCTGGGAGACCACGTGAGCGACGTCTTTGCACAGCCCGACGATGCAACACCCCTTGATGCAGAAGAGCGAGAGGGACTGCTGCAGACATGGATCACGACTCGTGCCGACCTCAATGAAGCTGAGCAGGCGAATATCGATGATGCAGTCGCCTGGATTGATCGCCGCCGCAATGCGGATCTATTGACCGAAGGCTTTGTTTTCGAGCTGCACAAAAGGATGTTTGGGGATGTCTGGTTATGGGCTGGCTCGGTCCGGAGAACCGGAAAGAATATCGGCATCGACCCCCAGCATATCCATCTGCAACTCGGCGTCTTGCTGCGCGACGTCCAGTACTGGATTGAGCACGGCTCCTTCTCGCCCGATGAAATCGCGGTTCGACTTCATCACGGGCTCGTTGCCATTCACCCCTTTCCCAATGGAAATGGCCGTCACGCACGACTCATAGCGGATCTTCTCATCGCCCGGCTCGGGAGCGAGCCTTTCAGTTGGGGCGGTGGAACCCTGCGTGACATCGGAACTCTTCGCGCTGAATATATCGCCGCGCTGTGCGCTGCCGACAATCACGATTTCGCGCCGCTGCTGGCGTTCGCGAGAAGCTGATGATCGCCGTTTCGTTCCGGTTCGGCGATGCCAGCTTCCGACCGTTGCTGAGTTTCGTGCATGAGCATCGCATGGAGACCCACTCACCCAAACTGCACGGCGTGGCACAGGCTGTCGGCGAATTGACCGATCAGGGATCGCCGGCGTTCGAGGCAGCGATTCCGATCCTATCACAGCTTCTCAAAGCGGGAACGGCGGAACGAGAGGTTCGATCCGGAGCCTATCAGCTCAAGGTGGCCCGATTTCCAGCCTACCGCGACTTGAACGGCTTCAACTTCGCCAGCAGCGGAATCAACGAGGCGCTTGTGCGCCAACTCCACCGCTGCAGGCGAATTGGGGGCCGGAAGCGGACTGGCAGTTTACTGATATCAAATGCTGAAAGCTGTCGTTCGTACACCCAAGACGCAATGAAACTTTCTTACTTTAACTAATTATTCGCTCATTGAATCTCTGCTCAAAAGCGCTCATACGTTGCTTTTTTGGCCTGCAATCCAACTCGTATGAATCTCCGTTTAGAGGCTGTATGTAACGCATCGATTTAACACTAGAGGTTAGGAACCTCCAAGATTGCACGGGCGCAATCACATGGTACCACTAATCAGACAAAAACGCATATTTATGCATCTAGTTCAATTACGATACGCTGAATCAATGCCCGCAACTCTGGAGACGAGGCAACCAGCTGAACAAGCTCACTATTTGAGTCTACTTTTTCTGATTCGACTTCGCAAACGAAGGCTGCCATGTTCGAACGCAACGGTTCTCGAGGTACTACACGTCCTTCCGCGCGAGAGATCGAGTCTTGGCGCGTATTCAGTTGGTCAGCCAAATCGCATTGCGTAAGCCCCTTCAAGCTTCTCGCTCGCTTTAGTCTCCTAGCGAAATCATTCTTTGACCAATCGCTTGCTTGCATCATAAAAGCATATAATATGCATTGATCTAAATGGCGAGTAAAATATGTCACTCGATCCGACAATCCTATCATGCGAGCCCGAATTGCGGCCGCCCTATCACCCGGACCAGCAGGTCATGCCAGGATTAAAATATGGTCGCCCGGATGAACTCCTAAGTCCGGCGTACTGGTCGATGCGGTGCGCCACAGCGGACACTAGCGAAATCGACTTCGTGAACCGCCATGGTTCGCTTGCAGAGGAAATTGGTTTCTGCTTGCTCGGTGGATTTGGAGTGACTCTGGAGGTCGCAACCGCATTCTTTCTAAAATTAAAAGACAAGGGTGTTTTTGAACCTGGGCACCAAGTCTCGGAACACCACTTATTGCAACTTCTTGATTCGCCTGCTGTGGTTCACGGACGCCCTCAACGCTACAGGTTTCCCAACCAAAGGGCGCGTCGGATTGCAAAGGCAATGGTCGAGCTACCGCGGATAGAACTCGATTCGTCAGATGCTGTAGGATTTCGCGACAAGATTCAGGAGCTCGATGGAGTCGGCCCAAAAACCGCGAGCTGGATTACCCGGAATTGGCTGGATACAGACGAAGTTGCCATCCTAGACATTCATGTACTCCGAGCGGGCTGGTTTCTTGGAATTTTTTGTAATGATTGTCGCCTGCCAAATCACTACTTGGAATTGGAGCGTAAATTCCTTATCTTCGCGGATAACTTGCATGTTCGTGCTTCCGTTCTTGATAGCGTTATGTGGTTGGACATGCGTACCTTCGGATCGAGCTTAACTCGCGTAGCTTTTACCGACTGACTAAGTGTCATCTCGTTCCGGACAACCGAAATGGAGATGAAATTGGGGGGAAGTGGTTCAAGCGGCGGTTGGTCTCCGTTTTCGGGCTCAGGCAGCGGGAATGGTTCCGGCAAGGATCCTTGCGATCTCAGATTTCAGGTTGATTTGTTCGGTCCAAACGCAAGTGTTTTTAACACACTGACAGAAGGGGATCGATTGAGCGTGCAACTCCAGACGCAAGGACAATCAACGAGCGTGGTAGTGATTGATGCTTCGACTGGTCAGGTGGCTGGTACTATAACAGGATCAAGCCAGCTGGGTGTTCTTGTGAACTGCCTCCAGAACGGCGAAATTTATGAAGCCGAAATCTCAGCCATTAATGGCTCGCAGGTAACTGTTACTATTGAGCGTGTCTGATGATGTTGGTGGTAGGAGGCTACTATCGAGAGGTTTGCGTGTCGCCTGCGCGCGATGAGCAATTCGGCTCAGGTGGTCGTGCAGCGTTCGCTATCGCATCGACGGGGACAGATGTAGAGTGGCACTATTACTGCCCATCGGCAGACCAGGTTACAGCCAAATACGGCTTACCAAGTCCTCATCTGGTGCACTTTCCAACGACCTCAGATGCACTTATCACGTTCACATACTTCCATCCTTTGTCAAAGCCAGAGTTTGTTCCAGCGCATCCAACGCAGCATCCACCAATAAAAATCACTGGCGAAAACATTTTACGCTTCGGATTTATGGAAGGTGATGCGGTTGTCCGCGGGAACAAAGTAGTCTTTGATCCGCAAAATCCGAACGAACCAATTTCCTTTTGCCAAAATGGTTCATCAGCAAACCATCTAGCAATTGTATTGAACGCCCAAGAAGTAAAGCGTTTAGGCTGCGACGAAAGCGAAGCGTTGGCGGTCAAGAACATCCAATCTTCAGAGTCAGCATCAGTCATTTTGGTGAAATCAGGACCGCAGGGCTGCCGAGTATATATAGACGGGCAAGTGACAGCGACGGTACCACCTTATCGAACAGATCGCGTCTACAAGATCGGATCAGGTGATATTTTCAGCGCTGCTTTCGCGTATCATTGGGCTGAACGTAGTTTAGGACCCGCAGAGGCTGCTGATGCTGCATCACGTTGTGTCGCTCGATATTGTGACACCAGAAAACCATCAGTTCTTCTGGACGATCACACCGCGAGGTTGGATGCGGTCATTGTTAAGAATGAAGCCGCAAAAGTATATGTAGCAGGACCGTTCTTCACAATGGGTGAGCTTTGGCTTGTTCTAGAAGCCTGCCGATCACTAGACGAATTGGGCGTTCGCTTTTTCTCACCATATCATGAGGCGGGACTTTTAGGTGATTATGAAGACTCTGAAGCCCACCTAGAGAAGATATCGGAAGTTGTCCGGAAGGACCTGAGCGGACTAGCCGATTGCAGCGCTGTGTTCGCGGTCCTGGACGGATGTGATCCCGGTACTCTTTTTGAAATTGGGTGGGCGGTCAATCAGCGTATTCCAGTTGTCGCCTTCTCTCAAAATCCGAAGCCGGCGGATCTAACTATGATTCGAGGATCAACTGGCTGTTTCATAACAAACGACTTTGCCAGCGCCATTTATCGTGTTGCTTGGCAAGCTTGGTCGCAATGAGAGCGCTGCTCTTTTCGGGTGGGGTGGAGTCAACGTGCCTGGCGGTGTGGCTAAAACCTGAACTTCTTGTCACAGTTGATTATGGCCAAGCTCCAGCGAAAGGCGAACTTGCAGCTGCTATTCATTTAGCTTCTTTACTCAAGACCGAGCATAAATTCGTCCAAGCGCCAATGGCGCACCTGGGCTCAGGCGACCTAACTGGCAAACCGTCCATCAGCCAAAGAGAAAGCGTACCAGAGCACTGGCCATTCAGAAATCAAATGTTGATTACTCTGGCGGCGATGGCCCTAGCGGATCAGAGTTTAACAGAATTGATCATTGGGACGGTTCGAACTGATAATGTGCACAATGACGGAACCGAAGACTTTCTCGAAGCGATGAACAAAGTCCTGATTGCGCAGAACCCAAAACTTCGTCTGACTGCTCCCGCGGCGAAGATGTCGACAAAAGAACTTGTGATCGCCTCGGATATTAATCGAGATTTATTGGGATGGACTTTTTCGTGCCATCTTTCCTCAGTCGCGTGCGGCCAATGCAGAGGATGCAAGAAAACGATTAAACTCTTCACTGAACTGGAAACAATTGGGTTGAGACGGTAATCTCAGTATCAGATAAATCGGCCGAACCAGTTCAACTTTCTATGAATTCTTACCGTATTTGGATATTCAACTGCATCGCAACGAATGTCCGCGCTTAGTGTTATCGAAATGAGCGCCTTGTGACTGAAATGGTGACGCAACGCAGATCGGTGAGCATACCAAGAACAGTCCGTCAAGTATAGATCCAAAAGCTAATTGTCGGCTTTTGATTGCCGCATTGAGTAATACTGGCCCTGCTCATTGTCGTGTTCCAGGCTAGGCGGCAAAAATGGAAGCTTTTGAGCTACTCCCCATTCATTGGACAGGTTTTGGCGTAAATTAAGCTACTCTCTGCACCTGCTGATCGGGTTGGTGTTGTTCAATGCGCTGCCAATAGACCACGGCAGGCGGCTTGCCGCCAAGTGCTGAATGTGGGCGCTTCTGGTTATAGAAATCCACCCACTTTCGAACACCGGCCCTGGCCTGCGATCCAGTTTCCCAGGCGTGCAGGTAGACGCACTCGTATTTGAGCGTACGCCACAGCCGCTCGACGAAGATATTGTCGAGGAACCGTCCTTTGCCGTCCATCGAGATGCGCACGCCCATCCGCCGTAGCCGGTCCGTCCATGCAAACGAGGTGAACTGTGATCCCTGATCCGTATTCATGACTTCCGGCGCGCCGAATTTGTGGATCGCTTCATTCAACGCCTCGACGCAGAAGTCGGCTTCCAGGGTATTGGAGATGCGCCAGGCCAGCACCTTGCGGGTGAACCAGTCCATGATCGCGACCAGGTAGAGGAACCCGCGGCGCATCGGTAAATACGTGATGTCGGACGCCCAGACCTGGTTCGGCCGTTCCACCCGCAATCCCTTGAGCAGATATGGCCAGATCTTGTGTCCCTTGGCTGGCCTGCTTGTATTGGGCTTCTGGTAGATCGGCATCAGGCCCATGAGCCGCATCAGTCGCCGGACCCGCTTCTCGTTCACCGGATGACCTTCGTTCTTTAGGTGCCAGGTCATCTGCCGGACACCGAAGAACGGCGCCTCCAGGAACTGTTCATCGATCTGGCGCATCAGCGCGAGGTTCATCTCGCTCTCGCCCTTCGGCGTATAATAGAAAGACGAGCGCGAGATCGACAGCAGAGAACACTGCTTGCCGACCGATAAGTCTGGATGCCTCGGCTCGATCATGCCGCGCCTCACTTCATGCCCCAAGGTTTGAGCTTTCTGGACAAAAAATCGTTGGCAACCGCCAGCTCCCCGATTTTGGCATGGAGCTCCTTCACCTGGTCCTCGTCAATCTCGGGCTTTCGTTTGCCGCCACGTGCAAACACGTCCGAAGCTCCTTCCAGCAGGGCACGCTTCCATTGATGGATCATGGTCGGATGAACCCCGAACCGGCTCGCCAGCTCCGAGACCGTCTCCTCGCCCTTCAGGGCTTCCAGGGCGACCTTCGCCTTGAATTCCGGCGCGTGCCGCTTGCGTTTCGACATCTCTGATCTCCTAATTCTCGAAGACCAGCAGACAACAAATTGTAGCTTACGTCAGTGTCCGATTTCCGGGGAGTAGCTCATTTCGGTAAGGCCGCTATGAACGCTACCTCTCGGTTGTCAGCTCCAGGAAGTGCTATGCCAAATATCGATAAGGAAATTTGGCGTGTAATGTTACAATAATTGCCAACAAAATAGCACCGAGGACGGCCACTACCGTAAATCGCCCGCTTGCCAAAACTTCAAACTGATTGATACGGAAGTGAAGCTGTTCGGCGGGCTTCTCGGGTTTTGGAGGTTTTTCGATCATTTGTGTCTCCTTCACGAAGAAGAGACTACAGGTGAGCAACAGTGTTGCGCACGTCATTTACGGTGCAACGGTGGACTTAAATTGCCATTCTCATCAAACCACGACGCATATCGCTGAGACTCCCGATCGAATTCGCCTTCCGCGAACCAACGAGAGACGCTACTCGCCTCTAATCCGAGGAGACGTGCCAGCCGACGAATGCCGGGTTTTTCACCGCGAGCGAGCATCTGCCCAGCAATAATGAGCGCAGTTTTCTTTCGCTCATTTAACTCGCTGTTCCGATAATATCTCCCATGAATCCCGCCCAAGCGATTTTGGATTAGGACAATCAGGTCGCGAGGAATCTCTAATTGTTGAGTCCAACTCATTCCGTCGAGAGCGACTATGATTATCCAGTCAACAAGCGCAGGTGGCACCGCCTTTCCTCGTCCAACTAAGTGAGTCTCACCCTTAGCCGCCAGTTGTTTGGCGGCGACAAGCTTTTCCATGCATTGCAAAGCAACCTTGCTGATCGCTTCAGGGTCTGCATCGAGAATCCCAGCAATATCGGAGGGGTCAAACCCGTGCTTTTGCAGTTCCGGTTCAATTCGGAACAAAGTGTCGAGCCCATTTGAAGCAGAGATTTCGATTTCTGCGTCCGGATGGGCTCGACGTAGCGTCAGATAGGTCTCCATCGTTGGATCCTGTTTATATGCGAGTGTAGGCTCGTTAAATTCGCCGTCCTCATTCACTCCCCATTGTCGATACTCGTCTTCCATTCCTCCTCCCGTGTCTTTGCGTTATGTATTGCGGCTTCGAAACGTCCTTTTCGACAGGCGCCACCGTGGCAACGAAATGGCAGATGACCTAGTCACAGCCTAGTCAGCGTGTCGACTTCTAGCCCCAGACTTGTGCGCTTTCCGCCTGATAGAATTCGACTTCGAGCGGCCACTTCTCATTACGTAGGCTCGCTAACCAGCCGGCTCGTGCGATTATCTGCTCGTTCCAGATCTCTTGTGGATCGCCATAGATGCCAACGTATAGCTTCTTGAATCTGCCGCGCCCAATCCTGGTGAGAATGTGATCATCATTTGCCGCCAATGAATGTCCGAAAATGAACCAGCAGTGCTTTCCCTGAGTCACGTTGCTCGTGAGCTGCTTGAGGCCTTGGTACAGATACGCGATGTGTCGAATCTTGTCCTTTTTCTGTGTGCTGGTGCCTTCGGCGACAAACAGCGGAAACTTGTTTGCGGAAAGCGCAGCTCGGGCCTGCTCAATCAAAGGCACACCCTTCCTGATCCAAGTGTACTTGAGCAGGTCCTTACCGGAATCGAACAAATGCAGTGCACCGTGTAGAAACATGACGTTGGCGCTATGGGCGTTTGTCTCCCCCTGCCACACGACATAGTCCGCGTCAGGTTCATCCTCATCGTTGCCGAAGCCATCGCTCCGAGCGAGGCTTATCGCTTCACCTAATGGCGAATCTTCATGCATGAGCGTCCAGTAGAGAAGGAGATCATAATTCAACGTAAAAACACAGCCTGCTTTCTCACCGACAAGGAAGTGAGACAAAAACCGGCGGCACGCCCAGAACTTTTCATCGGGAATATCCGACGGTAAATGCGGATGGTTGCCGGCGATGGTCTGAACTAAGATCTCTTTCAACATCTCGGCATGTTCAAGCATCTTGGCTGGCGCAGCCCCGTCATCGGCAACATAAGTAGGGAGGACAATAGCCGCACTTTCCAGCGTGCGGATAACCGCTTCGAAGTCCTTGGTGCCAAGCGCAGCAAAAACGGCCTCGATTTCGGGTGCTCTGGAGAAGTCGGCCTGATCGTAGAGCGAACCATAGTGAAAGATTTCCGACCGGCAGGCGATGCTGAAGCCATTGCCCAATAGTAGGTGCCGTTTCGAAAATTGTGCCGAATCCGCGATTGCCTGTTCAAAAGTCAACACTTCGAAATACCCCCTTCGATAGGGACGTTCCCTGCTACATGCACGCACAAAACCGACGACAGCTATTGGGATAGCGTATCATGGACCGGAATGGCGGCAATGAGGGCGCAAAGCGGACACTGCATTTTTGGGCAGTTCAGATCAGTTCGCCAATAGTGGTTCTTGATGCCACGACATTTCCACATATCCGCTAACTCGAAATATTACGTAAGAGCACCCTCTTGTCAAAACCGTTTCAAAAACCGTTTCAATTGCAAATTTTGAAACGGTGAAATTAAGCTAAGTCATTGAGAAGTATGGCGCACCGGGGAGGATTCGAACCCCCGACCCCCAGATTCGTAGTCTGGTGCTCTATCCAGCTGAGCTACCGGTGCTTATAGAGCGAAGATCATATCATCGGCCAGACTGGCATTTTCAGATGATCGTCTTGCGGTGTTCAGGGCCGCTTTGTGTGCCCCGGACAGGGCGCTTACCTACTGCGGACAGGCGGGGAATGCAAGGAACTTTTTGAACTTTTTTTCAAGGAATTGTCACATCCCAAGCAAAGCCCTTGATTTCCTTCGATCCACCGCTTGAAGCCAAGGATTGTACACAGCCTGCGCCTCAGATTGCACGATCAGGCACTTCGAGACAGAAACAGGTGCCGGGCCTTGTGTCATCCAGTTTGATCTTGCCGCCATGCGCCTTCAGGAGCTCCGCGACGATAGCCAGGCCAAGCCCGATGCCACCCTGCTTGGACCCGGAGTGAAATGCCTTGAAGAGCGCCGATTTGATGTTGTCCGGGATGCCGGGGCCGGTGTCGGATACGGTCACATGAACGCATGTTCCCCTGCGCTCGGCTTCCAGCGTGATCCGCCGCACCAGCGTTTCGTCTTTTTCGGTTTCCAGGGCTTGAACTGCATTGCGAACAAGGTTGAGAAGAACACGGAAAATCTGCTCAGGATCCGCGTCGATCTCGATTTCGACCGGCACCTTGTTTTCAAAGGCCACGTTCTCATGATCCACCAGGCCAAGCACGTCGGCGACATCGTCCCCTACCCGCTGCAACGCAAGGAGCCTGCGTTGCGGAGCGCTTTCCTGGGCCTTGCCGTAAGACATGACGGCCTGCGTGTAACCGACGGCGCGGTCAAGCGTTGCCAGGATCTTGGGCGCAAGTCGGCTGACCGTCGGGTCAGGTACATGTTCCAGGCGTTCCAGGAACAATTGCGCGGAGGCCAGAAGGTTTCTCAGGTCGTGATTGATCTTGGAAACCGCGAGACCAAGATCGGCAAGACGCTGTTTTTGGTGCAACGCCCTTGAAAGGGCCTCTTCCATGGCGGCAAGGCGGATTTCCGCGTCCCCAAGTTCGTCGCGACGGCCTGAAATGCGCATGATGCGCGAACTGTCTTCAGGACTTTCAGCAAAGCGTTCCATGGACCGCGTCAGCCGGCGCAGCGGCCTGATGAAGAGTGCACGCAGCGTGATGTAGACAAGGCTTGCCGTGATAACCGAGATCACCAGGGACAACGCCAAAATGCGCCCGGAAAAGGCCAGCATGTCCTGTTGAAGAAGCGCAATCGGCAGCACGACGTCGACACGCTCGGTGTGCCCCATCTGCCCGGCGCCAATCACCCGCATGACACCGTTGCCACGATAGAAGAGCACCTCGAAACTGCCCACAATGGATGCCCAGGGGGTCACGTTGGCCATATCGATGACAACATCGACGTCACCGGGCACGTCGCTCATGGCAATCAGGCTGCGGCGCGTTCCCTGGTCAAGTGAGATCGCAACGGCGCCCGTGGTGCGCAAGAGCTCTTCCTGGAGCCGCGGCGCGATTGTGTTGGTCTCTGCCAGAACGGAGGCGGCCACGCCCGCGGTCGTCAAGCGATCCATCAGCCAGGTGTTGCGGAAGTTTGCTATCGACGGAACATAGATGAATACCTCGGCAAGCATGACGAACAGAACCGTCATCATCAACAGCTTGCCCGAAAGGCCACCGAACAGATAGCGACCGACAAGATCGCTCTGGCCGGAGGAGCCGGCTTCATCTTTGGATGGGACAACCGACCCTTGCGGTGCGCCCTCATGCTTCATGTCTGATCTTCCCAAACTCGTCGGCCAATACGCGGCCCTTGCAGCAATCGACTATCCAAATTTGCGTAGCAAACCGATTGCGCGGCGCACCCAAACATTTTTCGGTGCATCCGCATAGTAGGAAATTGCGGCGCGGCGCACCAGCTCTCCCAGGGTCGGATAAGGCGAGATAAACCCGGCAAGATCTTTCATCGCCATCTTTTTTGACACAGCCAGCGAAAGGAGGTTGACGATTTCCCCGGCCTGAGCACCGACGATATCGGCACCCAGCAGCCGCCCGCCGGGTCCGGCAATCAGCTTGAGCTTTCCGATCGTCTCCCCTTCGGCAAGAGCCCGGTCATTGCGGTCATATTCCGCCGTGAGCACTTTGATCTTGTCGCCATGCTTCTTGCGCGCGTCAGCTTCGCTGAGGCCGACATGACCAAGTTCCGGAGAGGTGTAGGTCACCCATGGAACAACATCATCGTTCATGGCAATCGGCAACCTGAAGAGGATAGACCGAATGACAAGACCGGCCTGAAATCCCGCCACATGGGTGAATTGCAGTCCACCGGCAACATCACCGATTGCATAGACCTTGCGGTTGGTCGTGCGCAGTCCCTTGTCAACCTTGATGCCGCGCCGGTCAAAGTCGATACCTGCCTGCTCCAGTCCAAGATTGTCGACATTCGGACGGCGACCAGCGGCAACCAGCAAGTGGCTAGCCGAAACCTCGATCTCCTCGCCCGATTTGGTCTTGCCTTTCACCGTCACACCAGCGTCCGTCTTGGAAACTGCTTCAACGCCGGTTTCCTCCAGGATTTCGACACCGTCGCTTTTCAGCTGCGCCAGCACGACCCCGGCAAGTTCCGCATCATCCTTGCCAAGAGCTTTTGCGGCCTCAAAGACAGTCACCTTAGCGCCCAGCCGCCTGTGCGCCTGGGCCATTTCCAACCCGATCGGGCCACCGCCGATAATGACGAGGTGATCCGGCTTTTCGCGCAACTCGAAAAGCGTCTCATTGGTCAGGTAGGGAACGCCGTCCAGGCCAGGGATCGGAGGAACAAGCGCGCTTGAGCCGGTTGCCACCACAAAACGGCGTGCCCTGATTTCCGTCTCACCTGAAACAACTGTGTCGGGCGCAGTAAATCTTGCCTCGTCGCGCAGAACCGTCACACCCAGGCCCTCGAACCTTTCTTGCGAATCGTGAGGCTCGATTGCGGCGATGACATTGCGGACATGATCGTTTGCCTCGGCAAACTCTATGGTCGGTGGTGTGCCTGCATGCACGCCGAATTTTTCGCCCTTGACGTTTGCCTGCGCCGCCTTGCCGGCGGCAATCAGCGCCTTTGACGGTACGCAGCCATAGTTCAGGCAATCACCGCCCATCAGGCCCTTTTCGATGAGAACAACGTCGACCCCGAATGCAGCTGCAGCGGCCGCAACCGACAGGCCACCGGAACCGGCACCGATCACACAAATATCCGGGGTCAGCACATTTGCCATATCAGTATCCATTTAATTGAGTTTTTATTGCCCTGGCTAGGGTGGGAGAGATCAAGCCGTGTACTTGGTGCTCGGCACGATCTGGTCGGCATGCCCGAAAGGCCTGGCTCGGTTTTTCATCCGGGATCCGCTTTCTCACCGCCCGCGCAATTTCTTCATGACGACGGGAATGAGGCTGGCCAGTCCGAGGGCGAAAAAGGCGGCAAGCAACTGCGGCGTCACGAGTGCGGAAATATCGACCTGGCATGTGCCGGCAGCTGCACAGCCGGGATCTGCAGCCTCCTGGGCTTCGATGACACTGTCGAGCCCGGACCCGATAAAGGCAAAGGCAAAAGTGCCCGGAACGATGCCGATAAAGGTCGCCAGCGCGTAAGACGGCAAAGCCATCTGAAAGATCGCCGGCGCAATATTGACAAGCCAGAAGGGGAAAAGGGGTGTCAGCCGCAGGAACAGGAGATAGTTGAAGGCGTCCTTGCGAAACCCTTCGGCAAGTTTCGACAAGAACGGCCCTGCACGTTTGGTCAGAACCTCGCCGATCGATGAACGGGCCACGAGAAACAGCGCGCAGGCACCGATCGTGGCGCCAAAGACCGTTGCAAAGCCACCGACTATCCAGCCGAACAGAAAGCCACCGGCAATCGTCAGGAGCGATGCACCGGGAAAGGAAAGTGCAACAGCAATGGTGTAGATCGCGACATAGGCGAGAATCGCCAGAACGATGTTCTGGTCGACGAAGGCCGCAAGTTCCTGTCGCTCCATGATCAGGTTGGACAAGGTCAACTGCTTGTGCAGCCCTTGCGAAAATGCCAGCACCATCAGTCCAACGAGCACGGCAACCGGAAGCCATCTCTTGACGGACGCGAACACAGAACGATCCGCCGTTGAAACGACTGGCGGGTCCTGGTCCTTTTCTGCTGTCATGGTTTTGGCCTCGTCCCCCGACATACCTGTTCCTGCTTTATCTTTTTTGCTGGGCGCTTGCCCGTGACTTGTTACAAATATGCAGATGTACCTTAAATCTTCTAAAAAGAAGCGTGGATCACCGATAAGTGACGCTTTCCCGCCTTCGGTTCACCTGTACGTGATCGGGTGAATTTCTTCAGAATTTTGACACGCAAAGTTGACTTGCGGCTGCATGGACCGTATAAGCGCGCTCGATCGGGACATGCATTCGGACCCAAGGCTTATAGAGCCGCGCTCTTCAAGCGCTTCGAGTGCTTCCTCCATAGAATTTATAAATGAACAAGGGCCGCGCAGTAAGCAGCGCGGGGAAGAACAATGAAGCGTACGTATCAACCGAGCCGTCTTGTCCGCAAGCGCCGCCACGGCTTCCGCGCACGTATGGCCACCAAAAACGGTCGTCAGGTGCTTGCTCGCCGCCGCGCAAAGGGCCGCAAGAGCCTTAGCGCTTAATCGGCGCCCTGCCCGCAGCGCGCCGGGTTGGCGGCGTCTGCCAACACCAATCCGCGGCTATGGACACACTTAAAAAGCGCTCCGAATTCCTGGCGGTCGCCAAAGGCGGCCGGCTGGGTCGGCGCGCTTTTGTCGTTCAGGGGCTGGAGCGAAAGAGCAATGATGCACCGCGTGTGGGCTACACGGTCACGAAGAAGACCGGTAATTCCGTCGCACGCAGCCGGATCAAAAGGCGCCTCAGGGCGGCCATTGCCGAGCTCGACACCAAAGAAATTCCGCAAAACGCCGATTTTGTGCTGGTTGCACGCTCAAGTGCGCTCACTCTTCCCTTTCAAAATCTCGTTGCAGACCTTAAATCTGGCCTAGGCCAAGTCTTGGATCCGGGGACGCCACGCGGACGGGGAAAGCCGCGCCGGGGACCAAAGCAAGCGCAAACGACATCGCGCAGGAAACAGGGGTAACTCCAGTTGACGTCAGATAACCGAAATACGATTCTCGCGGTCGTTCTGTCCCTGATTGTTCTGATTGGCTGGCAGATGTTCATCGCCGTGCCTTATCAAGAACGCCAACAGGCAGACCTTGAGGCCCAGCAGCGCGCGCAAGGCACAAGCCAGACGACAGCGACCGGAGTCAATCCGGATGCACCGCAACCGTCAACGGCCACCCCAGGCGCCGGAACCACTGCGCCGGGTCAAACAGCGGGCGGGCAGGTCAATTTCGCCAATCGCGACCAGGCCCTTGCCGCTTCCCAGCGCGTGGTCATCGACACGCCCCGCCTTGAAGGATCGATCAGTCTGACCGGCGGCCGGCTGGATGACCTGCGTTTGAAGGACTATCACGAGACAGTCGACAAGAGCAGCCCAACCATTGTGCTGTTTTCGCCCAAGGGCAGCCCCACGCCTTATTACACCGACTACGGCTGGGTCGCCGATCCGGGTGCCGAGGTCACACTCCCGGGACCTGACACGCTCTGGTCCGTTGAAGGCTCTGCATCCCTCACGCCAACCACGCCTCTTACGCTGTCCTGGGACAATGGCGAAGGCCTGACCTTCAAGCGGACCTATTCGGTCGACGAGAACTACATGTTCACCGTCGATCAATCCGTTGAGAACGCCTCGTCAAACGAGGTCACGCTCTATCCGTATGGATTGATTGCCCGCAACGGCATTCCGGAAACCAGCGGCATCTGGATCCTGCATGAGGGGCTTCTCGGGGTCTTCGGTGAAGAAGGCCTTCAGGAAGTCGATTATTCCGACCTTGAAGACGAAGGCTCTGTCCGCCCGGCCAAAGTCGACCAGGGTTGGCTCGGCATCACCGACAAATACTGGGCCGCAACACTGATTCCCGTTCCGGGTCAGGAATTCCAACCCGGCTTCAGCCATTCGGCAGCGACCGGAAATTTCCAGGCCGACTATCTCGGCAATGGCGTGGTTGTTGCCGCAGGTGGCAGCGGAGAAACCAGCTCCTATCTCTTTGCAGGTGCCAAGGAGACCAAGCTCCTGGATGCTTACGAGGAAGCCCTCAGCATCAAGCAGTTCGAACTTCTGATCGACTGGGGCTGGTTCTACTTTCTGACCAAGCCGATGTTCTTTGCCATCGACTACTTCTTCCACCTGATCGGCAACTTCGGTGTGGCCATTCTCGTGGTGACGGTGTTGATCAAACTGGTCTTCTTCCCGCTCGCCAACAAGTCCTACGTGTCGATGAGCAAGATGAAACTTGTTCAGCCGCAGATGACCGAAATACGCGAAAAATACGCGGACGACCGTCAAAAGCAGCAGCAGGCATTAATGGAGCTCTACAAGCAGGAAAAGATCAACCCGTTGGCAGGCTGTCTGCCGATCCTGATTCAGATCCCCGTCTTCTTTGCGCTCTACAAGGTCCTGTTCGTCACGATCGAAATGCGCCATGCGCCCTTCTTCGGCTGGATCCAGGATCTTTCGGCGCCAGATCCGACCTCACTTTTCAATCTCTTCGGACTGATCCCCTGGGACCCACCGCAACTGCTTATGCTCGGCGTGTGGCCGCTGATCATGGGCATCACCATGTTCGTCCAGATGAAAATGAACCCGGCTCCGCCCGATCCCACTCAGCAGATGATCTTCACCTGGATGCCTGTCGTGTTCACTTTCATGCTGGCATCTTTCCCAGCCGGACTGGTGATCTACTGGGCCTGGAACAACTCGCTCTCGATTGCCCAGCAATATGTGATCATGCGCCGGCAAGGTGCCAAAGTTGAGCTTTGGGACAATCTCGGCGCCATGTTCAAGAAAAAGAAACCGGCCGCAAACGACAAGAGCTAGAGGGGCTGACAAGTCCTGGTTGAACTGCTAAACACCAAGGCCTCGCCAACTGGCGGGGCCTTTTTTGTTCTTAGAGGAGTGCATCGACCAATGATCCGATGAAGCAAGACCTGACCAACAAGGCGAAGTCGCCGGCCGGCAGGTCGTCCGCGCAATCAGCGCAGTTCTCTCTTCCCTTGAATCTTGCCAATTGGAGGTCACATGCACGGCCCATCCCCTGATACACTTCATCCATTCAAAGGCGAACCGCACACGGTTTTCCTTAAAAACACGATCACGCGACCGAATATCGAGGTTGGCGACTATTCCTATTACCATGATGCACAGGACGCGACCGATTTTGAGAATCGCAACGTACGGTATCATTTTGAATTCATCGGTGACCGGTTGAAAATCGGCAGGTTCTGCGCGCTTGCACAGGGCACCACCTTCATCATGAACGGCGCCAACCATGCGATGACCGGGTTTTCGACCTATCCCTTCCACATCTTTGATGAGGCCTGGCATGAGCAATTCGAACCGGGTAGCATTTTCGACCACCTGCGTGGTGATACGCTTGTTGAGAACGATGTCTGGTTCGGCACCAATGCCACGGTAATGCCGGGTGTCACAATTTGCTCAGGCGCTATCATAGGTGCCCATTCCGTGGTCGCATCGGATGTGCCGCCCTACGCAATCGTCGTAGGCAACCCGGCACGCGTCGTCAGGCTTCGCTTTGACGAAGCAACAATTGAGCGACTGCTGGAAATTGCCTGGTGGAATTGGCCAATAGCCAAGGTCAGCCGGCATCTGAGAGCCATCAGGGGTGCCGACATTGCCGCCCTGGAACGCGCTGAGTGCGAGCCAGAAGGTGATCTCGACGTGAAAGCTGAAGCAGGGTAGAAGGCCGGTCATGACAGACGATCAAGACTTTTCTCCTGAAGATCTGGAGGCGGGCAGATTGCTTTTTGCTCGCCCCTGGGAGTTTCTGACCAGCGTAACCGACATGGCCAATCTGCCGGATGCGGCGGAAGCGGAAATTGCATTTGCAGGACGCTCCAATGTGGGCAAATCCAGCCTGATCAACGCCCTGTCGGGGCGAAAGGGACTGGCACGGACATCGTCGACGCCCGGGCGAACCCAGATGCTGAACTTCTTTGTCGCGCCGGACACACCACTGACGATCGTCGACATGCCCGGCTATGGTTATGCCCAAGCGCCAAAAGAGCTTGTCGAAGCCTGGACCCAACTCGTGTTTTCCTACCTCAGGGGCCGCCCTAACCTTCGCCGGGTCATCCTGTTGATCGACAGCCGCCACGGCATCAAGAAAAACGACCTAGAAGCGATGGACCTGCTCGACAAGGCAGCTGTTGTCTATCAGGTGGTTTTGACCAAGGCCGACAAGATCAAGCCGCCACAGCTGAAACGTCTGATCGCGGACACACAGACGGCCCTTGCGAAACGTGTCGCCGCGCACCCGCAGATCATCGCCACATCTTCAGAGAAGAACCACGGGGTCGATGAGCTGCGCGCCGAACTCTGCCTGCTGGCCAATCAATAGTAACAGCACGATTGTGCCGCCAAGCACGCGGAGCTGGAGATTGTGAACACCGGGCAAACCGGCTATAGCAGGGATCCTTCGCGTTCCGTTCCGAGAAGTTGTTGAGTATTCCACACCTATGACCACCCCCGAAACCGCCAATCGCGCCCACATTATTGCTCACGCGCTGCCCTATATGCAGCGCTACGACAACAAGACCATTGTCGTGAAATATGGCGGCCACGCCATGGGTGATCCAGAGTTGGGCCAGGCGTTTGCGCGCGACATCACGTTGCTGCGTCAATCAGGCGTCAATCCGGTCGTGGTTCATGGTGGCGGCCCGCAGATCGGCAAGATGCTGCAAAGGCTCAACATCGTCAGCGAATTCAAGGGCGGCCTGAGGGTCACAGACAAGGCAACGGTTGAAGTTGTTGAAATGGTGCTCGCCGGCGCCATCAACAAAGAAATCGTTCAAATGATCAATTCCGAGGGTGGCCGGGCCGTCGGATTATGCGGTAAGGACGGAAATCTCGTAACGGCGCGCAAACTGCAGCGAACCGTGGTCGATCCCGACAGCAATATCGAAAGCGTTGTGGATCTGGGTTTTGTCGGCGAACCGGCCAATGTGAATCCGACAGTACTCAGGCTGGTTCTGAAGGAAGATATCATTCCGGTCATAGCACCGGTTGCCCCGGGCGAAGACGGAGAAACCTACAACATCAATGCCGACACCGCAGCCGGTGCTATCGCCGGGGCGCTGAATGCCACGCGTCTGCTGTTCCTGACAGATGTGCCGGGCGTTCTCGACAAGGACGGCCAGCTTATCAAACAGCTGACGGTCGCCAATGCTCGGGCGTTGATCGCCGACGGCACGATTTCAGGCGGCATGATACCCAAGGTCGAAACCTGCATAGAAGCGCTCGACCGGGGCGTGGAAGGGGTTGTGATCCTGAACGGCAAGGTTTCGCATGCTGTGCTTCTGGAGCTGTTCACAGATGGCGGTGCCGGAACGTTGATCAAACCGTGACGGGAAAACGCCCCCTGCCCCATGAGGGCCCGCACGCGCACCGTCATGACCTCCGCCTCTTTCAGGGAGTCGAAGCCTGGATCTTTGATCTCGATAACACGCTTTATCCCCATGATGCGGACCTGTTCTCGCAGATCAACGAACAGATCGCGCAGTTTGTTCAAGACCTGCTGGGACTTCCGCGTGAGGAGGCGATGGCGCACCAGAAAGCGCTTTATCACGCACATGGAACGACGCTGCGTGGCCTGATGAGCGAGCACAGCATCGACCCTGATGCCTATCTCCGCTTCGTTCATGACATTGATTATTCAAACCTGGCGCCGAACCCGGAACTCGGTGGCGCGATTGAAGCCTTGCCGGGCAAGAAGTTCATTTTCACCAATGGCGACCGCCCGCATGCGGAGCGAACCGCAGCTGCACTTGGCATTTCCGATCATTTTGAAGATATCTTCGACATTGTGTCAGCGGACCTGATTCCGAAACCAAACCGGGAAACCTACGACAAGTTTCTGGAGCGAACCGGCGTGTCGTCTGCCCGCTCAGCCATGTTCGAGGACCTTTCAAAGAACCTGAAAGTGCCGCACCAACTCGGCATGTGCACGACACTGATCGTGCCAACCGGTTCCAGGGAACTCTTTCGCGAAAGTTGGGACATGGAAGGCGATCCCTATCCGCACGTGGACTTCGCTACCGATGATCTGACCGGATTCTTAAAATCCGTCCTGGGTGCTCTGGCACAAGCCTGATCTGCGGCTCTGGTGGTCAGGTGCCAACTTCGTTAGATTGAGGAAAACTCAACGACGGAGTTCAACCGCTCATGGCGTCCCTGCGCGCACTTCACGCCTTTTCCCTGTTGGCCCGCCATGGCCGCGCCGCTATGGCAGCGGAAAAACTCGGTGTCTCTCCCTCCGCATTGTCACACCTGATGCGCAAGCTTGAGAGTGAGCTTGGCGCGACACTCGTCAATCGGGATGGGCGCGGCCTGACACTAACGGAGGAAGGGCAACGGCTTGCACTGAGCCTTGGTGATGCGTTCGACCGCATTGAAGAGGCCGTCGACAGTTTCAAGCGGCGTGGACGTACCGAACTCAGGATCAGCACGGTTTCGACATTCGCTACCCGTTGGCTGATCCCGCGTTTGCCCTCCTTTCAGGCGAGCCAACCGGATGTTGAGTTGCTGCTGTCAGCCTCAACGCGCATGGTCGATCTCGACCGCGAGAACTACGATTGTGCCATTCGGCTGGGAACCGGCAACTGGCCCAGCGTTGAAAGCCACCTGCTTTGGCAAGAGCATTTGGCTGTTGCTCTTGCACCTGCCCTGTTAAGCGGCAAGGATCCGGCCGATCCGGACATTCTGCTCAAATTGAGGCTGCTCCACAGCGCGTCCAGACGCAACGATTGGACGATCTGGCTGGATGCTGCCGGCCTAAGCCACCCGGATCTGAATTCCGGAATGGTCCTGCAAAGCCGAGACCTTGCCATCCAGGCTGCCATAGCAGGAATGGGAGCTATCGTGATCGACAGGCGGTTTGTCTCGCAGGAACTTGAGGCCGGGCATTTGATCATGCCGGACTGGAAGGTGCTTGAGCTGGAGACCGGTTACTGGTTCGCCCGATCACCTGCTCGAACGCTGAC
This sequence comes from Labrenzia sp. THAF82, assembly GCF_009363435.1. Lineage (GTDB taxonomy): Bacteria > Pseudomonadota > Alphaproteobacteria > Rhizobiales > Stappiaceae > Roseibium > Roseibium porphyridii. The sequence goes on from NZ_CP045354.1 coordinate 5,698,404, forward strand.
CCGGCCAGTGGCAGCTTTTCGAGACTGGCTCCAGACAACAGACTGAATTACGCTCCGTTTTGTCTCGGTTCAAACTGACGGCGAATATCCCTTTTCCAGAAAACTTGTGCTGGTCTATGGGGCTATCAAACGTCGGCCTTTTCCAAGGTACGGCATTAGACTGCAAGAAAGCAGGCACCATTAAAAAAACCTAGAGGTCACGGTAGCTGATCAAGTCAATTCCCAGTCTTTGGATCGTTTCACGGACAAGAGGGCTTTTTAGCGTTTCAAGGCACGTCCTTCTGTCCTGATCGACGTCCTCATAACCACGATGCCCCAACATGCTGAGTTCATCGGATTGAACGGCTGGATGATCGATAAATATGTGGGTGCCCGTACTCAATCCTGCCAAGTTCTCGCAAAACGCCGATACACGATCATCAGTCATGCGCGGTGTCGGGGGATACCCTTGAAAGCGTGGAAGCCCGTGTCCGAACGCATCATCCTTCAAGCCGAACTCCTCGCAAAGGCTGCTCACGATTTCACTGAACCGGGGATCAAAGTCTGCAAAATGCCTGACCATATGAGCACTGACGTGACTTGCGCTGCGAAACGTACGTACGCCCAGTTCGATTTGCGCTCGAAATTCTGCAACGACCTCGTCGAAACACCAATCAACATCTTGCAAGGCGCAGCGTTCGTCCCTTGCCCGCGGTGACAGAAGCGGATGAAAATTCCCGGAACTATCGACAAGGCTCCTGGCGGCCGTCAGGGGACGCCACTTGATGCGATCCCACTCGCTTGTGAGCGTCAGGTGGATGCCGATGTCAATTTGAGGCCGCTGATTGAAAATTTCGGCGGCGTGCGGAACCCATGCACATGGCATCATGACCTCAACGCTGCGGGCAATCCCGTTGAGGCAGGCATCAAGGCACCCCTCATTTGATGCCAGGCACGATCCCGCATCATCAGCTCTTACAAGCAATCTGACAGCTGAAGACAAAGGCTCTAATCCTCATTGACTGATTGCAGCCTAAGCCCGTACCGCACAAAACAGGGTAAAAATGATTGCCATATATTGTCACACCGCATGCTTTGAACCTGCTGTTCAGACCGCTGCAGTCAGTTCATTCCCTTGCGTTAGCCTTTGAATAACCTCATACTCTTGAACTGCGCCGGCACGAAAGAAACTAAAACTGCCGGTGAGGTTTCATTGGGGGGATAATATGCGCAAGGGGCTGGTGAGCGCCGCTTTTTTGGTGTTCTCATTTGTTTATCTCGTCACCGGCGTTGTACCTGTTTCGGCAGAAACGCTGATGTGGCGATTTGAAAGCAAGCATTCAAAAATCGTGGATGTTGAACTTTATTCAGACAGCCGGCGCGGACATGTCTGGCCCGGCAACAACAAGATTTACGTGCTCGACGATTACTCCGTCAAAACGATCAGCATCTCGTGCCGGAGCGGCGAGAAGATCTGCTACGGCGCCTGGGTTCGCAACCGGTCGAACCTTTATTGGGGCGTCGGTTACAAGAACCGGAACCGTTGCTCAAGCTGCTGTTACACCTGCAATGGTGGCCAGACCAAGGTGATCGTTCTCAACCCGTAAGGTTACGAGCGGCAACTATGCCAATACCGGTGGCTATGCGATGATCCGCTTTCAGCAGCGGGACGTATCTCGAGCATTGTTTGTTTTATGCTGGAGGCCGTCATGAATTTCACAAAGCACCTCGCGGTAACGTCGATTGCAACCGCTGCGCTCTTGTTGTCGAGTGCCGCCCAAGCCGATTTGCGCGTCGATTTTAAAGAAGGCGCTCCCAAGGACGCGTTTCGGTTCGAAAACATCGGAGTGTGTTCCATAACCAATTCATCCATCACACTTGACCTTGCAACGTCTTCGGCCGGTCTGATTTTTGACGTCACGAACCAAGGGGCCGGCGTCGAAGTGTTCCAACCGTTCGAACTGATCGAGGGGGCCGATGCTCTGGCAAAAGTACCCGATGTGCTGGACGGCCAGACAAAGATCGAACTGAGCATTTCAGATCTTGCCCCAGGCGCGGCAATCGCCTTCACGATCGATGTTGATGATACGAAGGGACAGCGGGCCATCACCGTTTCCGGCTCTGAAATCGAAGGGGCGACGGTCATATACCGGAACGACAAAGAGAAAGCCTTTGCGACGTTTTCTTCCGTTGCACGCGCAAGCGTCACCCGTGCGTGTTAGCGCACAACACAGCCTACCCACGATATCGGGACACCTCGCCTGCTGTTAGCCGCAAACGTGAAACCGGGTTCTCTCGACCCGAAAAGTCCTTGGCGCTAAGGTATGCGTTCATAATAATCTGCGTTCCGGCCGCTCGGTGAACGATTGTGCTCAAGGCGCAATCAGCGAAAAAACCCAGATTGGTTTGCGGGCTTTCACAGCGCGGTCAATCCCCTTTATCGGGCGATCCTAGGGATGCCGCCGGACCTTACACGGGCATGCAAACGGCCTTTAGCGGACCGCGCAAAGGAGTGCTTCGGTTATGTTTTGGGATAAGATAGAACCGGTCATTACAGCGCCTCTCCAAGACGCCATCGATAATTCCTACGTGGTTTTCGGTCGGTACCGCCTTACCGGGACGATTGTCTACTGCGATTGCCCCTCATGCATGACACCTGAGGTTGCCGCAAAACTATCCAGCCTTCCCTTGAAGGATATCGGTGTCGATCTGCTGTCGGAATACACCAACTCCGCACACGGCTACAACAGGGACCAGATAGAGACTGAATTCAAATATTTTTTGCCAAAATACTTTGACCTGATCGGACACTGCCAACCACCCTCTTACCTGGATCTGGAAGTCTGTCTGACACGGCTGAAAGGGTATCGCGACGTATGGCCGGAAACCGAGAAAGAGGCGGTTGATGCATTCTTCGATGCTTTTCTGGAAGCCTGTCTTCAACAGGGCCGCCTTCTGGAATGGCCCGTTGGCCTTAGGCTGGAATTCGATATCGGAAGCGTGCTTGCAATGATCGTTCTGGCGGGTGGCGACCTGAACAAGGCACTTGAGATCATTGATCGTAACACCGGTGCCCTGGTGGCAGTTCATCTGGCGAGTCTTCGTATGGAGCTCGGCTCAAAGGATGGTACCGTATATTACGACAACGCGTTTCTGGAAGACCACCCGGATGCGGCGAAGCGGATTGGCAGCTGGCTTCAACGCGACTGCGTCACGGAACGTATTCTGGCTGCGCCAGACGCACTTGGCCGACCGGAATATGATGACATCCTATGCAACGGCTTGTAGCTCGATTTGTGAGTGCCGCTCACACGGCATAACCGATTTCAGCGTGCCCTCAACAGCTGCGACAAGCAAAATATCGGACCGACGGATCAAACATCCAAACCTTGGTTTTCACTGTCACACTTCATTGTCACACCAAACGACACGTTTTTCTGCAAATCATGGCCGCACCCACCAAAGGCGCTGTCTCATCGGGCACCCCGTGACGCCTTCTATCGCAGCAGGCCAACAAGAAGCTTTACCTATGGTGCAGATCTCGCTGGAGACCGGCCATCTTGACCCACGCTGCCTGGCCGCGGTTTCCTGGCTCCGGTAACTGCCAACAGCATCGGTTCCATTTGTGGGTGGCGGAACCTGAAACCTGACCTTGTCAGTTTGGCCGGAACAACGCGCTGACCTCCCAGCATGGTCTCCCGGCCCAAATCCCCAAGCGTGCTGGACAAAAGCCATGCGGGGAAATGCAGTAACGCGATCCGGTTTAGCGCTTGAGCAAGTGCCTGAGTGAATTCAACGTTCCGAACGGGTTCAGGCGCTGTGGCATTGACAACGCCCCTCAAGCTGGTGTCAGACATCGCACGAACAATGACGCGGATCAGGTCATCATGCTCGACCCAGGACATCCATTGCCGGCCCGTCCCCATCACACCTCCTCCGAAGAACTCAAATGGCGTCAAGAGCCTCGCGAGCATGCCACCTTCCACGCCAAGGACGAGACCGATCCGGAGGATGACAACACGAACATTTAACTGGCCGATTGCAGCCGCTGACCGTTCCCATTGATCGCATACTTCATGGACGAATGCGGGATCTGGATCGGCGTCTTCCGTAAGAAGCTCATCTCCGCGAAGACCGTACCAGCCAACCGCAGATCCGCTGACAAGACAGGCCGGTTTGCGGTCCAATCGTCTGATGAGCTCTTGAAGTGCTTTCGTGGTCTTAACCCGTGAGTTGACGATCCGAGCCCGTTTTCTTGCCGTCCAGAGGCCGTTTGCCACAGGCTCTCCTGCAAGGTTCACGATAGCGTCCAAACGGTCTGCGTTGTGAATTTGATCAAGGCTCGTAATCACGCGAACGGGATGCGCAAGCTCATCAAGACCCTTCAGATTTCGGGTCAGAACGGTGACATAATGGCCGGAAACGACGAGGCATTCCACAAGCCGCCTGCCGACAAACCCCGTCCCGCCAGTGACCAAAATATGCTGGCGCGGCGGCAGGCCTGCGGCCAGGGCAGCCGCGTTCCCCCTTTCCAGTCTTTCGCTTCTGGTAGCCGCCAACAAATCACGCGCACTGAAAAGGCCGACCCCCAGGGCTGCCAGAGTTGCCATCACGCTCCACCAACCATAATTGGCTGGGTAAATCGCGGTGGAACGCAATGACCATTCCCAGAGAACCGGCGCGGCCAGAGCTAGAATTGCACCGTAGTTCAATGCCAGCAAAGTGTGGTTGATGCGCTCGGTCCAGGGCAGTTTGCGCGTCAGATCCTCTTCGACAAAGTCCCAAAGCGTTATCAGCACTTCAAGGACGAGAATGAATGACAGGGCTACTGTGAAAAACCCATGCGGCTCGGTCCAACCGAAACACAGGAAGATTATTGCGTAGAAGAAATTGCGGATACTGTGCAAACGCAATTCCGTTTTCTGGGATGTGCGCCAGGCCAGCCGCTCGCTGCCTTCGTGATGCACAATCGTGTCAAAACCACCCATGAAAATCTGAACGGAAATCAAAGACCAGAGCAAGGGACTGTCCATCAGTCGTCCTCCATATCATGAAAGAGCGCGTCCTGCTGGATCAGCTCACCGAACAGACGGCTCTTCAAAGACAGCGAAAACACGAAACTCTTCTTTCCAAGATCACGGTGGGTGATGGTCAGCTTGCCGGGCGCAAACCAGACCGGCAGGCACAAACGTGCTGCACCTAACTGCACAAAGTAATGATCGCTTTCAAAAATGAGCCCCTCTTTGGAGGCACTTACCTGTAAGGCGATCCCGATCCCTGCCCCAATGTATTCTTCGATGCCTGTCGGTCCGCCAAAACGCTTCGAGCTGTGAATGACCTGAGGAAAGCCAGCGGCGCGTCCATATTGACGGACCCAGAACTGACCATCACCTGCAATGTCTTCGGTTACCGACACGACCGCGGGTTGATTGGCCGACGACAGGTCGAAGGGCAGCGGACCACCTACCAAACGCGCAACCTGGGCCAGCAATCGCCCGACAAGGTTCATTCGGATCGAGACCACCCGCCCCTGGTAGACGACACTCGCGCCGTTGCTGAGCCGTTTGCCAAATCGGCGTTTGACCGAAGATGGAAGTGCAGACCAGGCCGCGTCGCCCAGAAGGTCGCTAAAGCGACGATCCTGATACGTTTTCGGCATCGGGTTTGCCACATCGCGTAAAGCTGAGTTGTCCTTCCTCACTTTATGCACTCCCTCCTGTTGTGTCCGTTATTTCTGTATAAAGAGAAATAACTATCTAAATAAAAAGAACGGCTAACTCTTGGACTTGCCGCCAATCTTCAAGAGTGAAAAGACTTTGTCACCCATCTTCATCAAAGTGGCGAGTTTCGATTTGGGAACACTCAGCATTTGAGCTGACCACCGGTCAGCCGTTGTCAAGAAGTCATGCATTTCCTGCATGCGTTTCAAGGCCACAGGGTCAAGACCTGTTTCTCCACCCGCCTGGTCGACGCAGATTTCAATTGCACGGATAGCTGGATCGATTTCCCGTTCCTTGCGCCCCCTTGCGATCAGTAGCGCCATTTCCCATACGTCGGTCTCGGCGACAAAATGCTCTCTCCTGTCGCCAGCAACCGGAACCCGTTGAATGAGGCGCCAGCCGACAAGTTCCTTCAGAGAGTTGGACACATTAGATCGGGCAATGCCGAGTTCCTCTGAAATCTGCTCAGCATTCAAAGGTGCTGCGCTGAGATAGAGTAACGCGTGGATCTGCGCTACAGAGCGATTAACGCCCCATTGGCTACCCATGTCTCCCCAATAAAGGATGAACTTTTCCTTCGAGGAGTTTTCAGATTTGTCGGCAATTTCTGTCATGACAGAAATATCTGATTAAACCGACTGAATGTCAATCCCCTCAGATTGACAGCAGATTATCAAAGTGGAGGTCCTTCAACCTCGCCCCTTTACAATGGCAAGATATGCACTGGAGATCCCCTACATCTGACTGCCAGGGTTGCAATCTCCTGGACTTCTCTATGCAATCTACGTCACCATCTCCTTCAGCTCACCGTGAGCGGCAAAAATAGTTCAATTTCCCGAAGAGGTCAGATGTGAGAATTCAGGCGCTTTGGCGATATCCGGTCAAATCCCTTCTGGGCGAAAAGCGCCAATCTCTCGCAATTGATGAAAGAGGTGTTGTCGGCGACCGCCAATACGCCATCATCGATGAAACCGGTAAATTCGGCAGCGGCAAAAACACACGAAGGTTCACGCGGATCGACAACCTTCTGTCTTTGCGCGCAGTCACGAAGGGTGACGCACCGACAGTTGAATTCCCGGACGGGCGAGCGATCGACGTCGTGGCAGATGACATCGATCACCGCCTTTCTCAATGCCTTGGACAGCCGGTGAAAATTCGTCGTGAAACAGAGCAATCGCATTTTGACGACAGCCCGGTTCACCTGCTGCTTTCCTCAGACCTTGAGAAACTGCAAAAGTCCCTGCCGGGTTCCAAGATAGACGTGCGCCGATTTCGGGCCAACGTCATTCTGGAAGATATTGGTCATCTGAGCGCAAGTGACCTTGTGGGAAGCGTCCTGACGATCGGCGACACACGACTGCTGATCACTCACAAAACAGAACGGTGCAGAATGGTGACAGCTGAGCAGGAGGACCTGGAATTCGACCCTCGAATATTGAAGTCGATCGCTCGTGATTTTGAGGTCGACTTTGGCGTTTATGCCAGAGTTCTAAAGGCGGGCACAATTGCCGTCGGGCAAGATGTGGAGATCGGTTCTGAAAGGGCATTACGCGCAAACAACCAGGAGCTAGGAATTTAGCCGCCTAATCTTTCCTTGAAAACAGCTACTCGAGCCAAAAAGCTCAGTTTCTGGAGAGATATTTCTCAGATGCTTGATCTCCTAGATTAGCAGAGAACTTCGCCCTTCCACCCGAGCAATGTTTCTCGGTGGAATAAATCTCGGACGGTAGAGGTTGCAAGAAGTTTGCCTAATCAAAACAACGCAACCATTGAAGAAGAATCGTAGCTAGAATTCATTCAGAGCTGTGCGAAGAATTCCGCGACACGGGCCCGAAAATGAGGAACAACTGTTTCACTTGTACAGAATTGCGCAGAAGGCATTAGATCCCATCTCTGCCCCTCTTCGCCGAATTCAATCTTATCTATCTGTCTGCAGCTAACGGGAGCCGCGAAGAAGTAAGAAGAAAGCCCTACGGTGTTTGTGTACGTTTTGGCCCAAACAATGTTCTTGGAGTCAATCGCCAGCCCAAGTTCCTCGGCTACTTCTCGTTGCACTGCTTCGAAGGGAGTTTCACAGGCTTCAATGCCACCACCAGGAAGATCCCAAAAATTGGGAAATTTTATGTGGGGCACATTGTCTCGTAAAATCGAGATCAATGATGCTCGATGATAAAGAATTATTTTTGATCCACTTTGCGACAACGAAACTTTTCTAATGTTCTATTGAAACCAATTCTCAATGCGACCTAGACAAGCCTTATCTTGAGCTCAGATCACTGCTCCGGACACCTCTACACCGTTATGGCTCAAAGAACGTGTCCCGCTATACGCACCCGCCTGCGTTTGAAGGCAGACGGATGTCTGGCATTGCAGAGTGTTTCAGACCGCTATTCTGCCGCCTTTGACGTCAGTTTTTTGAGCGCACCGGTCATGGCGACGACGGACGGATGATCTTCCGGCAGACCGTGCGCACCGGCGAAGGCAACCGGTGAGCGATACAAAATGATGGTTCCATCAGGTGTTTCGATTGCTGACACGCGGATAGGCAAATCAAGGCCGGCTGCCTGCGCGTCGCGAATAATTGGCGTTCCGAGCTTCGGATTACCAAAAATAAGAACCTCGTTGTCGGGTATCTCCATGTCGACACTCTTGCCGCCTTTGGCATGATCAATGCGTGCAAAGACCTTGGCACCGGCGTTCTCGACCGCGGCACTCAACTTGTCGATCGTTTCCGAAACAGAATGTGGGCTTGAAACCCTGACAAGCGTGCTGTCTTCCGCCAGCGCGGTCCCCGCATTGGCGACCATAAGACCAGCGCCAACGATCGCTGCAAGAGTAGTTTTAGACATCATCGACTCCAGATAAATTATTGAACGGTTGCAATGCACCGCAAATTCGCGCGCCAAACCAATCAAAACTTCGTGGTGATGATAAGGCTGGAGTTGCAAGCTTTGGCGAGCATTGTCCAACGCCTCCGGAAACGGCACCTACCTGCCATTGCTGTGCTTGATCAATCTTGCGTCATAGGCCAAACCCCCGCGTTCGCTACATTCTCACGGGGCACCAAAACGACGCCTCACGTGCCGGGCTCGCACCCTGAAACGCACCGGAACAAACGTGCTTGCATATTACATAAGTCCATGCTTATGTGTTGTCATGATTGAAAATGACATATTCAAAGCTTTGGCAGACCCGACACGGCGCGCAATTTTTGAGAAATTGGCGACTGGAAGCATGAATGCGAGTTCTTTGCGCGAGGGCTTGAAGATCAGCCAACCTGCAATGTCGCAACACCTCGCGGTCCTTCACCAGGCCAAGCTTGTAAGGCAGGAACGGAACGGGCGGTTCGTCAACTACGAAGTCGACCCGGACGGTCTGGCTCTTATTGCGAACTGGCTGGCGAAATATCGCGCCTATTGGCCAGAACGCATCGATGCGTTGAGAACCCTTTTGAAGGACATGGATCAATGAGCAACCAGGAACCGGATGCAGATGCTGTAGCAAAAATCCTTGCCGGCAATGAGGCAACCGATCTCATTCTGGAGTACAAACTCGATGCTCCGCCGGAAAAGGTTTGGCGCGCCATTACGATCCCGGAATTCAGAGAGCAGTGGTTGCCCGGCAAAGACCTCGTGGAGGCTGAACCTCTTGCGGAGGTTGGAGGTGAAGAGGTCTCCTACCGAATGAAGGACAGCACCCCGCCATATCTTGAAAGTGTTGTGGCATTTCAACTGAGGCCGGACGGAAATGGCCGCAGTGTTCTCAAGATCATTCATCGTCTCGCCGACACGCAAATACCGATGGAAACAAAGGCCGCAAACAACAACGAGCCGATCATGATGTGCGCTGCCTGACACCGTACTGACAACCGACATCAACAAGACACAGGAGTTCGCCCATGCGCGAAGCGGCACAACTCGTCCCTATGGTCGTGGAACAATCCAGTCGAGGCGAACGGTCTTTCGACATTTATTCCCGACTGCTTCGGGAGCGGATCATATTTCTCAACGGTGAGGTGAACGACACCGTGTCAGCTCTTGTCTGCGCACAGCTGTTGTTTCTGGAAGCAGAAAGTCCGAAGAAGCCCGTTCAGCTCTATATCAATTCGCCCGGCGGCATGGTCACCAGCGGTTTCGCGATGTACGACACAATGCACCACATCCAAGCGCCCGTTCACACACTCTGCATGGGAACGGCACGTTCCATGGGGTCGTTTCTGCTGATGGCCGGTGAACCAGGCGAACGGGCTATACTGCCCAATGCCAACATCTTGATCCATCAACCATCAGGTGGCTTCCAGGGTCAGGCCTCCGACATGGCAATCCATGCGGAAGAAATCCTACGCACAAAACAGCACATGACACGTCTCTATGCCGAGCACTGCAACCGCTCATTTGAAGAGTTTGAACGTGCCATGGACCGGGACCACTTCATGACGCCGGAAGAAGCCCTGGACTGGGGCCTGGTCGACCGCATCCTGTCGAAACAGGACCTGGTTGATTGAGCGGTCGCCTGGATCGCCTCAAACGAAAAAAATCGAGAAAGAAAGCCGTCTGAAATTTCAGAATTCTTCCATAGCTCTTAGGAGACTTGGCAACCGTGCACCTTGAAGCATCATATGGTCACGCATCAGCGTATTTGCGGATTTGCCGTCCTTGCCGAAAATCGCGTCCGCGATGGCTTGGTGCTCCTCAACGGACTTTTCCAATCGGCCGACCACTTTATATGGCATCAACCTGTAGACATTGATGCGCGCCTGGATCTGCTCCAGTTGATTGCAAAGCCATTCGTTTCCACTGGCATGATGAATGGCTGAGTGAAACGCCAGGTTCGCTTTCGCGTATTCAGGGATGTCCTCTGCTTCGGCTGCGTCCACGCATTGCTGCAATCCACTTTGGATCGTTTCCCGATGTGATGCGGTCAGGTTTTCGCTTGCCAGTCGGGCAGCCATGCCTTCGAGTTCGGCAGCGACTTCAAAGAGATCGCTGAGCTCCTTGGCCGTCAGAACGCGCACTATTGCCCCTTTACGAGGCCGGGTTTCCAGAAGGCCAGTATCAACCATCGACCTTATGGCCTCGCGGATCGGTGTGCGGCTAACACCGAAACGTTTGGCCAGGTCCGCCTCTTCGAGTTGATCACCCGGCTTCAGCAAACCACTGAAAATCTCATGTTTTAGTTGCTCGATGAGCTTGTCGGATGCGCGCGCCATTTTCCGTCCTTTCTTCGATTCTTCTACAGATTGTCGACCGCCATTTCCATACAAAAAAATCTTATATAAATATTTTTAATTGCTATATGTATACATATAAATTATTTAAGCATCCATAAGGAGGACCCGTCATGAACAATCTTTTGAAATATTCGACGCTGACCCTGATGCTTCTGGGAGGTACAGCCCAGGCTGAGGAACTTCGCTTGTCCCATCAGTGGTCGACGAGCGATGTGCGCCACGAGGTGGCCCAGATCGTTGCGGATGAAGTGGCTGCAGCAGATGTTGATCTGGAGATCAAGATTTTCCCGTCGAAATCGCTCTTCAAGCCTAGGGAGCAGTATCGGCCTCTATCTCGCGGTCAATTGGATATGACTGTTTTCCCGCTGTCCTATGCAGGTGGTCAGCAGCCTTCGTTCAATCTTACGCTCATGCCCGGTCTGGTTAAGAACCACGACCACGCTGCACGTCTGAGCCAGTCTCCGTTTATGGCGGCGCTGGAGGAAAAGATGGCCGAAGATGACGTCATGGTGCTTGTCCATGGCTATCTCGCCGGTGGTTTTGTCGGCAAAGACAAATGCATCACCAATCCCAACGACGTTGAAGGCCTGCAAACGCGTGCAGCTGGCAAATCCTTCGAACAAATGCTCGTGGGCGCAGGCGCATCGATCACGTCAATGGCGTCATCCGAAATTTATTCGGCCATGCAGACAGGTGTCTTGGATGCAGCGAACACATCGTCTTCTTCGTTTGTGTCCTATCGCATCTTTGAACAGGTCTCGTGCTACACCCCTGCTTCCGACATTGCTCTCTGGTTTCTGTATCAGCCGTTGCTGATGAACAAATCGACTTTCGAGGGTCTTACAAGCGAGCAACAAGCCGCTCTGCTTGATGCCGCAAAGAAGGCCGAAGCATTCTACCTGGAACAGGCCAAGCTGCAGGATGCCGCATCGGTCGAGGTTTTCCGGCAAGCAGGTGTCGAGATCGCGGAAATGACAGCGGAAGACTTCGCGGCTTGGCAAGCCCTTGCACAGAACACGTCCTACAAGGCCTTTGTTGATGATGTTCCAGGTGGCCAGGACCTGCTGGACAAGGCTCTGGCCGTAGAGTGACACCCGGCCATACCGGGGCTTCCTTTCGGGGTCCCGGCTTTCTCTCCCGAGACTGAAAGGACGCGCGACATGGCTAGCCATGCTCCCTCCACTTATGTGCAACCCGCAAGCACAAATCCGTTTGTCCGTATCGTTCAAAAGATATCAACCGTTGCGGGCTGGGCGTCTGCCTTAATGATACTGGGTGCAGTGCTCCTGACCTGCCAAATGATTTTCGTTCGTTTTGTCTTGAATGGCTCAACCGTTTGGCAGACAGAGATCGTCGTTTATCTCGTCATTGCCGCGACCCTGGTCGGACTGCCTTTCGTGCAGTGCCAGCGGGGTCACGTGAACGTTGATCTGATCCCAATGGCGCTCCGTGCACAGGCGCGCTTCGGCCTGGCGTGTTTCACACTTAGCGGATCTATCATCATCACTGCGGTGATGCTGTTTTATGGCTACGAGTATTGGCACTTTGCTCTGTCGCGGGGTTGGACATCGGACACGGTTACAGCCGTTCCGCTATGGATTCCCTATCTTTCGCTCCCTGTCGGATTTGGTCTGTTGCTGTTGCAACTTTCCGCAGATTTTGTCGCGCTGCTGACAAAATCCGAGACGCCATTCGGCCTGGAGGCGTAGCCATGGACCCTCTCATTCTTGGCACATTGGTCGGCGTGTGCACCATCCTTGTTCTGTTCTCGGGCGTATCAGTCGCCGTTGGATTGATGATTGTTTCGGCGGGTTTTCTGGTCGTCTTCGACGGAATGCGGTCACTTGAGCTGATGCCGGAGATCTTCTTCGGCAAGCTCGACAGTTTTGCGCTTTTATCCATCCCGATGTTCATCATCATGGGAGCCTCCATCGCCTCGACCCGCGCCGGTGCGGACCTATACGAAGCTCTGGAAAGATGGCTGACCCGTGTGCCGGGCGGCCTGGTGATATCGAACCTGGGCGCTTGTGCGCTGTTCGCAGCTATGTCCGGCTCAAGCCCCGCCACCTGTGCTGCCATCGGCAAGATGGGGATTCCAGAGATGCGCAAGCGTGGCTATCCTGAAGGAATTGCAACAGGTTCCATCGCAGCAGGCGGAACGCTTGGTATCCTGATCCCGCCTTCGGTTACGATGATCGTCTATGGCATCGCAACAGAAACCTCGATTGGTCGCCTCTTTCTGGCCGGAGTGTTTCCAGGGCTCTTGTTGGTCGGGCTTTTCATGGCCTGGTCGCTTTATGCAACCTGGAGGTCCGGTGACACGTCATTGCTGACTGCTCGAACCTATTCCTGGCGCGCTAAGTTCGAGGTTTTGCCGAGAGTATTGCCGTTCATCGCCATCATTATCGGTGTGCTTTACACGATGTATGGCGGTGTCGCCACTCCATCTGAAACTGCTGCTGTCGGTGCCGTATTGTGCCTCGTCATTGCAATTGCGATCTACAAATTGTGGGACGTTCGCAAGATCTGGATGATCCTGCAGGACAGCACAAAAGAAAGCGTGATGATCCTGTTCATCATAGCGGCGGCAGGCGTGTTTTCATACATGTTGTCGAGCCTCTTCATCACGCAGAGCATCGCAACCTGGATCGGCACACTGGATGTGAACCCTTGGGTTTTGATGATCGCGATCAACATCTTCCTCATCATTGCCGGCTTTTTTCTGCCACCTGTTGCCGTGATCCTGATGGCGGCACCAATCCTCTTGCCAATCATCACAACGGCTGGATTTGATCCCATCTGGTTTGCTGTGATCCTGACAATCAATATGGAGATCGGACTGATCTCCCCGCCCGTCGGTCTGAACCTTTATGTGATCAACGGTATCGCTCCTGATATCTCGCTCAGGACAATCCTGCGCGGCTCACTGCCTTTCGTCGCCTGCATGGTGATAGCGATTGTGCTGCTTTGCGTCTTCCCCGGCATTGCCACCTGGCTGCCCGAAGCCGTCATGGGCCCTGCTCTGTAAATCCATCATTGAAAGGAAGTAACATGTCCTTTGCCACACAATACCGCCGCGTCGGATTGATCGTTCCCAGTTCAAACGTGACCATGGAAACTGAAATTCCAGCACTGCTGAAAGCTCGCGAAACAATCCTTCCAGACCGCTTCACCTTTCATTCTTCCCGGATGCGCATGAAGAGCGTCGTAAAAGAAGAACTTGAAGCGATGGATTACGATAGCGAGCGCTGCGCCGTGGAGCTGTCTGATGCCGCGGTCGAAGTGCAGGCTTACGCCTGCCTGGTTGCCATCATGTCGATGGGCCCTGGTTACCATCGACACTCACGCGTAAAGCTGGAAAAGGCGGCAGCAGAAAACGGATGCGTCACACCCGTTTTAAACTCAGCCGGCGCGTTGATCGACAGCTTGAAGGAATTGGGAGCAAAGAAGGTCTCCATCATTTGCCCCTACATGAAACCGCTGACCAGGATGGTGGTGGACTACATAGAAAACGAGGGCATTGAGGTGCAAGACTTCCTGGCACTGGAAATTCCCGACAATCTGGATGTTGCCTCACAAGATCCGACTGCCCCTTCCGAGCTGTGGCGCAAGTTGGATGTGCGTGGTGCTGATGCAATCGTTGCCTCTGCCTGTGTGCAGATGCCATCGCTGCCGTCCATTGAAATGATTGAGCGTGCGTCAGGTTTGCCAACGCTGTCAGCGGCCGTGGCGACCACGCGACAGATCTTGCGCAACCTCAATCTGACAGAAGTCGCTCCCGGAGGCGGTGCGCTCTTGTCTAACGGTCTGCCGGCAACCTTGCGCGACGTCGCCTGAAACCGATGAACTGCTCTATAGTGCGCCGGGCATAATCGAGTTTCAGGCGCACAGATGAATAGAAGAATAAAGACAGGCGATGTCGACCAGCCCGAAACCCAGAAGGTTTCGATCTATCCGATCACACAAGCCACAACGGCGACCTTTACGGAGCTCTATTTCCGACTGACTTTTCTCTTCTTCATTCAACGCGGCAGCAAATTCATAGTGAGTCCGAGACAGGGTGAGATGCTGGGCGAGGAAGGCGACCTGATGATCTTCCCGCCAGGTTCCATCGTCACAATGGAAAACCGTCCGGTGATGGATGATGACTATCGCGCCTTAGGGGTATGTTTCACGCATGATCTGGTCGATGCCGTTTTTTCGGATCTGCCGAGGCCAAAGGCTGCTTCGGATGTGCAGATCGTGCGTGCTGGAGACCATTGCCCATCTGAAATCCTGACATTGATCCAGGAAACGCTGGCAAATGAACATCTGCCGGAACCCATAAGGCAGCATCGGCTGATTGAACCTTTGATATGGCTACGCAGCAAAGGATTTCTGTTGCCGACGCAAGTTCAGGATGAGCCGATCAGTCAGGTGCGCAGCTTGATCGAAGCCGATTTGAGCCATCCCTGGATGGCAAAGGAAGTTGCGCAGCACTTTGCCATGAGCGAAGCAACAATGCGCCGATGGCTGGCTTCGACAGGCCAGGGATTTGCAAAGATCCTCCTGAACACGCGCCTGGAACACGGATTGAGTCTGCTGCAAACGACGGATGCACAAGTGTCCGAGATCGCACTGGAATGCGGGTTTAAAACGCCGTCTCATTTTTCAGACGCTTTTCGCAAAAGATTCGGAATAAAGCCAAAAGACATTCGATTATCGCCAGATTGATCGAAATTCGACATTTCCTGATTGCCAACCGGAAGCGGCTGTTTGTTGTGGAGACTAAGTTTGGCCTCATCAACTTCGCAACTTTCCGGAAAGGAAATCGACATGATCCGAAATATGGTTCTTTCTGCCCTTTTGGCCGCGACGATGATCAGCCCGGCACTGGCAAACGAGTTCACCCTGTCCAGCCCCGACATCGCCGAAGGCCAACAGCTCAGCAATGCCTATGTCTTCCAAGGCTTTGGCTGTGAAGGCAGCAACACCGCGCCGACGCTCACCTGGTCAGGTGCCCCGGAAGGCACCAAAAGCTTTGCTGTGACCGTTTACGATCCGGATGCTCCGACCGGTTCCGGTTGGTGGCACTGGTTCGCGTTCAACATCCCAGTCGGTGTCACGGAGTTGCCGGGAGGTGAAGCATTGCCGTCAGGCAGCATCGAACTTTCCAACGACTATGGTGCGACCGGTTTTGGCGGCGCATGCCCGCCTCCTGGAGAGGTGCATCGTTACCAATTCACTGTTCATGCACTGGGCACGAAACTGGACCTGGACAATTCCGTCAGCAACGCACTGGCAGGCTTCATGGTCAATGCCAACAGCCTCGCCTCTTCAACCATCACCGCGGTTTACAATCGTTGAGTAATCAGCGCTTCGGCTTCAGGCCGAAGCGCTTGCATCCGAGCAATGGGCGTCCTTCTGAGAACCGGAGTTCACTTTGGAAATCAGTGGTTCCGGTCAGTCCAGCATTGCACGGTTTTGACCTGGTTCGCCAAGGTCCGTTTCAGTACGCCCATACATGGAAGCAAGACGGTCAGCCGCTTTTGCCAGTGGTTCATCTTGTGTGTCAGCAGCGGCAAGACCCTGGCGCAATACCTGAAGACGTTCCAGAACTGCAGCACGGCGTTCGTCCAGATCGGCCTTGAGCCGGTCGATATGCTCAAGCTTTTCCAACAGTTTGTCGATGCCACCTTCACACGGACCGGCTCCCTCATCCGACAGACAGGCGCGCATAGCGCGGATTTCGCGGGTGGAAAACCCGATTGCCACAAAGTCCCGGATACGCGCTGCACGGCGCAGGTCAGCCTCACTATAGTGTCGGTAGCCGTTCTCCGTGCGCGCCACCTCCATCAAGCCTTCATTCTCATAGTGGCGCAACATGCGTTGTGTAATGCCGAGGCTTTCCGCTGCTTCTTTGGCCTGCATCTCAATCCCCTTTCGAACGATCCCGACACATGTGTCAATCTCAGGTCCGTGCTTCAAGTGGTCCGTGCTTCAGGTGGTCCGGGCGAATGAGACCCGTCCACCCGGATCACGAACACTCTCAGCCTCGCAAACTCCAACCACCATCTATGGTCACCGTCTGGCCAGTCAGCCATTGGTTTTCCGAACTGCCCAATCGCAATATCCAAGGCACAATGTCGGCAACCACGCCTCTGCGGCCGAGCGGAACCTGATCAGCTTCCTGTTTTTCGATTTGTTGAGCCATCTCTTCCGGCAATCCCATCATGCCGGTCAAGGCTCCGCTTTTGACCGGCCCTGGCGCAACGGCGTTCACCCGAATACCGTCTCCCGCCAGTTCAATGGCCCAAGACGCCGTCAAATGCTCCAGCGCCGCCTTGGTTGCTGCATAGTGCGCCAGCATCGGCGCAGCGTTGCGAGAGACCGCTGTCCCAATGTTCACCACAGCTCCCTTGCTTTCGGCCAGAGCCGCAAATGCCGCCTTTATCAACAATGACGGCGCCACGAGATTTACCGCGGACATGTTCGCAATGACGTCGGCATCATAGGCTTCGATAGGCAGAGGTTGACCGGCACCTGAATTGTTGACGATCAGATCAAGGCGACCCCACCGATCGGTAGCAGCCGCAACGATGCGTGCGCCACTCTCGATGTCTGCACTGTCGGCCCGCAAGGTTTCAATTGCATCGCTGATACTTGCCACCTCGGCAAGCCTGTTTTCGTTGCGGCCCGTTATCAGCACCTTCGCCCCTTGTTCCGCCAACGATAGTGCGGTTGCTCTGCCTATGCCGGAGCTGCCGCCAGTTATTATTGCGACCCTATCCCGCCAGATGTCGTTCGGTTTCATTTCTCTTTTGTCCTGTCTGCAATGCTTTGTTGCCTTGATGAGCAGACAGGCCTAGCGGCTTGACACTAGTGTCAGGGTCAAGCTCTTTTTTTATTGCTTGCATATGTCTTTCACAAACCGACCAACAGCGTGACGCGCTGCAAAGGGTGGATCTGGAGAACCACCAAACCAAAAGCCGTGTTGAGCTTACGGTTGTGAATAGGGCAGACATGTGATTAGCCTTGTTTCAACAGGAGACAATACGTGGCAATTCCAGTCCTCAGCGTGGTGTTTGTGAAACGCGTGGTTCGATAAGGCTTTCCTTGTCCGCCCTTCCGCGCCCCCGGCTAAGTTCGGGGTTTTTTTATGTCTCCGGCGCTCTGACCCAATATGAACAAGATCAAGACTCCACCTCATTTGCTCACGCTGATCCTGTTGACAGGTTTCTCGCCGCTGTCGCTCAACATGTTCATGCCGTCGCTGACCGGCATTGCTGTGGATCTGGAAACGGATTTCGCCACAGTCAGTTGGTCCATTTCCGGGTATCTGGCGATCACTGCTTTTGTTCAACTCATTGTCGGGCCCTTGTCCGACCGGATTGGACGGCGGCCCGTGTTGCTGGTCACCGTTTTGGTCTTTGCAGTTTCCTCCGTCGGCTGTGTCTTGTCGCAAGACATCGGCACCTTCCTGTTTTTTCGAATGCTGCAAGGCGGCGTGACTGCCGGTTACACGCTTTCCATGGCCATCGTCCGAGACACCCGCTCTGAAGGCCAAGCGGTCAGCCTGATTGGATACATTGGCATGTCAATGGCCCTGGCGCCCATGCTCGGGCCAGTGGTCGGGGGTGTGCTCGATACAGCATTCGGGTGGCGCGCGACGTTTGTTTTCTATGCAGCGTCCGGGTTCATTCTTTTTGTGATCTGCTGGTTCGATCTGGGCGAAACGAGACGGATCAATCGGAACCAGCCAGATGCTGCACCGGCCAAAACAAGTGCTCTCATGCGGGAACCGTTGTTTTGGGCCTACTCACTTTGCAGCGCATTCACCGTCGGCGCGTTCTACATCTTTTTGACCGGGGTGCCTCTTGTCGCTATGGCCGCGTTCAGTGTTTCGACAGCTGAACTCGGCATCTATATCGGGACAATAACGCTAGGTTTCATGTTTGGCGGTTTTATCGCGGGCCGCTACGGCTCAAGGTTCGAGCTTACCACGATGATGATTGCAGGTCGATTGGTAGCCTGCGCGGGGCTGACAGTCGGCCTAGTGCTTTTCAGTGCTGGTCACACTTCGCCTTTGTTGTTTTTTGCCAGCACGATTTTTGTTGGCATCGGCAATGGCATCACGATGCCGGGAAGCAATACCGGTGCGATGTCGATACGCAAAGAACTTGCGGGCAGCGCAGCCGGCATAAGCGGTGCGATGGTCGTGGCAGCCGGTGCCATACTGACCGCTGCGACCGGCTTTCTGATGCCGGAGACCGACAGCGCGCGGGCGCTTCTGGTGCTGATGCTGGCTGCCGTTCTGGCTGGCCTGTTCCTTGCCATTTGCGCAGCAAGATTGAAATCACCGGTATAGTTCCAGATCGCATCCGGCAGCTTTGCTGGAAATGCTGGAGATTAATCAGGCAAGGACGATTTGCTGCCCGACTCACCCTTTGATCGCGGAGACCTAAGATGCAACGTCATTCGTCCAGCTCTCGGCAGTCTCCCGGCCTCTCGGGCTTAGCCCGTAAACGCCTCGCTCCACTCTTTCAAACCACCCGTAGTGATCGTCTGCCATCATTCTGGTTGCCTGTTCAACGCCGGTTGATTTCGCAACTTCAGCACCTCGGCTCGGCCCGTTGGCAGCAAGATATGTGGCGCAACGCATCGCATCCTGTCGATAGGCGGTCACCAATGTGGTTCGCGTTGAGCCGCCCTTGTTCGGATCACCGACACGGCGCGAGAACTCCCTAAGCAAGCGCGCCTTGCGCGGCTTGGATTTGCGCGGTGCATAGGGCCCGGGATCGAGATGCACTTCCACAAGACCATCCGACACCCGCACAGTGATGAGCCCCACACCCAAACGCCGGGCAAGTTTGACATTGCTCTTGAGGGCTGCCTGAAACCGGCGGCCTTTGCCTCGCGCGACAGCAACATAGACAGCATCTGTGATCGATTGACGATCAATCGCCTGATGGAAAAGGCTCAACGTGAAGCCCGTCTTGAGTTCGACGATGACCGGTTCATCCTCGCCGCGGCAAGCGACGATATCTGCAGATGCCACTTCCCCTTTGACCTCGTAGCCCTGATTGCTTAGGAAGTCCTTTACGGGGCCATAAAGGTCCGTTTCCAAAATACGACTCATTCCGACAACCTAATAAGAGGGAAGAGCCCGGGCAATCGATGACGTTGGTTGCAATGACATTCCGCGCTTCTTACAGACCTGCTTCGTTCTCTGTCACTTGAGTGATTTTTCAAACTGCTTGATGGAGACATCAGGCGGCAGGTGGGTTGGCAGTGGTATGACCGTGCCGTTCTTCAAAACATAAAGCGGTCCGATTCCCGGCGCGAGATCATTGTCGTTTCCAGTTTCAAGAAGCCTCGCAGGCGCGACATATACAACCCATCCATACGGTCGTTCGATGGTCAGCTCCCGCCGAACGCGCAAGTCGATTGGCTGATCTTTCAAGTAGCTGGTTTCCACCCGCTCTTCGGCTTCAGTCGAAGTCAAAAGATCTTTGGCAAGCCCATGGGATCCGAGAAGGAGCAGCAGAACGCAGCTGGCAAGCGCTTTCACGAAGGTGGGCATGGCAAGTCTCGCTTAAATTTCACCTTATCAAGCAAGGCTAAAGAGTGGATCGCTCTCAGACGCGTCAACGAAACCTCTCATTCCGCCTTCACAGCAAGTCCGAAATTGATGATGCTTGAGACCTGCCAATAGTCAGGCTGAAAATTGTAGATGGTGGAGATCCGGCACCAGCTGCCGCCGCAAGGGGTCGCCATCTCTATCGCCTCAAAAGGGCTCAAAGGATAAAGGCCGGCAAAGCGCGGCTCCGTGATGATCCCGAAGAGTGATTGCGGCAACCCGGTATACATGAACCGGATCGCACCCTCCCTGGCGGCCTCATCCGCGTCGCTGTCCTGGTTCGCTGAAGGGGAGCCTATTGAAACACCGCAAGAGCTCAAGCGTCCGTCTTCGCCATATTTGACCCGCCAAATCGGATGACCAGCGGCTTCATCCTTTTCAGCATCTCCAGTGACCGTGATCGCGTACCAGTCCTTGTTCCAGTTGTCCCCTCCAAACCCGAGTTCGTGAATGTCGGCGCGCGCGAGAACAAAGCCTTTTGGGGCAACTTCTGCAAGGCTCGCCTCACCCGTGTGAAGCGCGTTGCACAAAAGTTGGGTCACTCGGAAAACGGTCCAGAGCCCGCCAACATCCATTGCCGGCTCAATTATGGACAGGCGTCCGAGAAAGGCTGCATAGTCGCCGCGCCCAGCCGTACCGGGCTCAGGGCGATCATTTTTGTCTGTTAGCCCGGCATCGCCAAAGCCGGGGCGCACGATCGGGGCTCCCTGATTGTCAGCACCGAAGGAAAAGCCACTTTGTGCAGCAACGCTATCAGGCAAAACCAACAGAGCTATAAACAAGCCAAATGCACAAAACCGAATTGGCAGTGCACACTGGCCGAGCCTTCTTAGTTCGGCGAAATTAGGTCTCTTGATCTGCATCTTCCGGCCCTTTTTTTGTGAAAAAGAGCATACGCTGAAGTCTATTCTGACGAAAAGCGCTTTGCAGAGATATTCACCCGCCCCCAGTCGAATTGTTCAATCCACAATCCGGTCAGTTCGTCTTTCACCCTCCAGGCCTGTGCGGTCATTTCCATGGCTGTTGGATGAATTGTCTGTTCGGCGCTGGAGGTGAACCGTATCCGAACCGTCTTACAGTCTTGCACCGCCAGAGCCAGCGCGCGGATACGAGGATCATCCGCAAGTGTTTCAGGCACAAGAGTGAATCGCGCCGTCATTGCCGCGATGTGTTCGCGCGTCCGATCAGGGAAGCTCTCGATCAGTTTGGCGCGTGCCTGCTTGGCTGCCTGCCTCAACCCCAAAGCATCGATCATCGGGTTTTCCGCAGCGAGAATAAGCCCCAATGCCTTGGCCTCGTCTTCCGCCAGTCCGGTCAAGCGGGTGCGATAGTTGAAACCAAGCTCGATGCCGCCCTGATTGCCCTGGAAGACGATAATGGGCAGCCCGGCTTCCGTCATGGCATCGACATCCCTGAGGATGGTTCGCGGTGCGACTTCCAATTCCTCGGCAAGCTGCACGGAGGTTTGCCTGCCCCGATTTTGGAGCAACAACAGGATCTGGAGGAGACGGGCAGCGCGCATGCAGTCTTTCAAACATGACAGAAGATGTCATATTAGAAATGCTAGGGCTCAGGCGTCAAGTTGAGGATACGCCGTGAAAACCTATGAAACTCAGATCGAAATTTCTGTATCGCCAGACGCTGTCTGGCACATATTGACCAAGGAACTACCCAGGGTTCCAGAGACTTTCGGCCTTCTGCATTTTGAAGGTGACATGGCACCTGGTGCAAAAATAAAAATCAGATCCGAAGTGGCACCGGAGAGGACATTCGCACTGAGGGTTCAAACCTTTGAACCGCCAGGCCGCATGGTTTGGACAGGTGGCATGCCGTTTGGACTTTTCACCGGCACACGCTCATTCAGCCTGACCCCAGCTACAGGTGGATGCACCTTTTCAATGAAAGAGGTTTTCACTGGGCCGATGTCCGGCATGATCACCAAATCAATGCCGGACCTGACACCCAGTTTCATCAAGTTCGCCGAGGCTTTGAAAACAAAGGCAGAAACGCAATGACCGATGTAACCTATGGATCCGGTACGCAGGACGATCCCTGGATCCTCAAGACGCCACCACATTCCTCGGAGTTTGAAGTCTGGAAAGACGAGACACTGGATCCTCCCGCACTCGTCGTGCAGGTTGGCAAGACACGTCTCTCCTATCAATTGCGTGCCCTGGAAGATGCCCATGCCATGCTGAAGGCCCATGGTGACTGGATGCCGCTCGGCAATGCCGACGAAGGCAAACCAACCAAGGAGGGAACGTTGGAGCATTGGGCCAGGTCGGACGACAATCCGGTCGGTGGCTATTACGGCCTGCGTAAGGGTTACCGAGGTCGCTTCGCAAACTATGTGAGCCCGACAATGGAACTTCTGGGCCTGGTTGAACTGGAGCACAACGCCCGCAACAATCGCGTTCGGGCCATTTGAGGACTGCCGGGACGAAAGAGGCGCTTTCCATACCAACCGCGCAGGGTGCATTGGGTTCGTGGTTTGTCACCGAATGCGCCGGCCCGTGCGCGAGCTGGTTCACCCCTGATTTTGCCTGGAAGTTGCTTCCTCCCAAACCTTCATCAGGGCAGCCCGCCTGCCGGATACTTCTCCGCGAGGACCTTGAGCTCTTCGATCCGGTCCGTTTTGAAATGCCTGAAGTCTCCTCTCTTCTCACACCAGCCCACGAGTACCTCGTCCTGCCCAAGAAGGCGATCAGCAAGGGCCAAACCATACGGTCCTTGGCACTTCCGTCCCGATCTATGTAGCTCAGTTGCAGGCGATACCGCGCCCTGTTGGCGTGCCACAGCAATGCACTGTCGAAACGTTCGGCAACCTGAGAGGACTGGCAGAAAGGGCGAAAGCAGTCGCAGCGAACTGAACGCCGTCTCAATGGGCATATGAAGATCTCTCCATTCATGTGCCGGTCGATAAGACGCAAAAAACCGGAGGCTGTTGCCCCCGGTTTCGATCCTTTCCTGCCGGTTTGACCAGCAGGCACTCAGGTCAGTTTTTGCTGAACTAAGCCGCTGCGACGTTTTTCAGGAACGTGTCCACTTCAGTTTCAAGTTCCGCAGTCCGGCTGGACAGGCTTCCGGACGCCTGAAGCACTTCGCTGGCCGAGTTGGACGTCTCATTAACAGCACCAGACAAATCCGTCATGCAGCTGGACACGAATGTCGTGCCATTGGCCGCCAATTGGGCGTTCTGCGTGATTTCCTGTGTCGCAGATCCCTGCTCCTGGACCGCCGTTGCAATGGAGTTTGTATAGGTGTTTACCTCGGCCATGATTTCCGTAATGCCCGTGATGGCCTGGACAGACTCTTTGGTTGCGTCCTGGATGGCGGCGATCTGGGCGCCGATTTCCTCGGTGGCTTTCGATGTCTGGGTCGCCAGTTCCTTGACCTCGGATGCAACGACCGCAAAACCCTTGCCGTGCTCACCCGCTCTGGCAGCCTCGATAGTGGCGTTGAGAGCAAGGAGGTTTGTCTGCTCGGCAATTGCCTGAATCAGAGTGACAACTTCACCGATCTTGGTTGCAGATGCCGCAAGGCCCTCAACCTTGGAATTGGTGTTCTGCGTTTCCTCGGTCGCGCGTTCAACCACGTCGCTTGTCTGGGCAACCTGGCGCGAGATTTCCGAAATGGATGCGGAAAGCTCTTCTGCGGCACTGGCAACCATCTGAACACTGTTTGTTGTCTCTTCAGCAGAAGACTGGGTCTCGGTCGCGCGACCGGAACTTTCTTCCGACAGTTTGGACAGCTTTTCGGCAGTCTGGTCGAGTTGTGAAACATTTTCATTCACGTGACCAAGCACGCTCGCGACATTTGCCCGGAACTGCTCGACCAACTGATTGACCTGGTCCTGGCGCTCCGTCGCAGCAGCCTCTGCATGCTGTTGCTGGTCGCTCAGCGCATTACGCTCCCGCGACCTTGCCCGCAGTGTCGACAACGCATTAGCAAGCTTGCCGATCTGATCCTCACGATCCGTGAACGGTATCTCCATATCAGTGGCGTCTGCTGCAATTTCCTCTGTCACATTGGTCAGTCGGCCAATGGGGCGCAGCTGGCGCTGAATGACAAACACCAAAAGACCAACAGCTACGAGAACAACCGGCAGGGCCAGCAGCAGAAACCGGGACATGATCTCCGACACATTGGCCTGGACTGCCGACTTCAGAACACCGGCATAGAGAATGCCGATGATGTCACCGCCTGCGGTGAAAATTGGCTGGTAGACCGTGTAGTAGTCCTTGCCGAGGATTGTCGCCTGGCCGTGAAATGTCTTTCCGTTGGTCACGACCGGATAGACGGCGCCGTTCTGACCCAGCGGCGTGCCGACAGCTCGCTTGCCGTCGCCCTTGATAATGTTTGTCGACTTGCGCCAGAAGTCTCGAGACTCAGGATCCCAGGCAAAGACCGTTGCTGTTTCACCGGTCATTCTGCCGATGGAATCGATCATCGTGTGGTCAGCGAACTCTGGAATCGCCGGCAATTCAACGCGCTTGACCTTGTCATCCGCCGTCCAAGCCAGTTTCGTGCCGTCGATTTCTTTCGACATGATCGTGGCAGCAATCCGCAGGTTGGCATCCTGCTTTTGCATGGCGGTCGTCTGAGCCTGATTGGAGGCAACCTGATAAACGATCGCACCCACAATCAACATTGAAAGCGTCAGCAAGGTCGCACTGGTCAAAGCGAGAGATGATGTAACGCTCAGTGAGGAAAAGAAATTTCGCATGAAGCCCACCCTAGAGAATCTACAGGCAGAACTTGAAGGCATTGTCCTAAATTAAGTGTAAATACTTGGAGCAAATAAAACCAACCCACCCTCAAAAATAGAATATCCCCAATCCAACTAACTTATGAGTGCAATCCTTCAGTTCAGTGATCTTTTTCTTCGTATTTCTTACAATACGAGGAGCGCGAACACGCTTTTACGCATCGGCAATTCAGATCTGAAACCGCCTCAAGCTCAGGCTGAAATCGCAAAAAGGGTATCGCACCGCTTTGTTTCTATGAGCTTTGATCAAGAAACGCGGCGCGAATGGTGGATTTCATCGTTGCCCGTGGTTTGCTGTCATTGAGGTCGGCTGACGCCATGACCAGTTTTGATGTCGGCGTCAGAGCAAGATTGTAGGCTTGATTGACGACTTTCAGTCCTGCATGGAGAGAGGAGCGACCCAGAACCCCTATTGCAATTCCCGCTTCGACCGCGGCGACAACGCCGGAGACGCTTTGACTGGAATAGGCGATGCGATAGGACTTGCCGCTGTCTTCCAGAGACTTGATAGCAGCGTCACGCCACCAACAGGAAACATCGAACAGGGCGACCGGAAGCACATCGACGCCTGAAAAATCATGGTCGCGTGCGCATACCCAGCATGTGGGGTCCTCGGCCAGAATTTCTTCACCAGGGCCTGAGGCACTGACCTCATAGATGGCCAGATCAAGATCTTTCTTGTGAAGTGCCTCAGGAAACCCTGCGCTGATCGCGCAAGTAACATCGAGTTCCACTGCCGGGTGCTGGCGAGCAAAGTCTGCGATGATCCGCGTCAGCCTTGCCCGGCCATGATCGTCGGGGATTCCGAGACGAAGTTTGCCCTCAATCCTGACATCTTTAAGATCGCGCAACACGGCATCAAGGCGTGAGGTAACATCCTGCGCGACGGGTACGAGCGTCCGCCCGACGTCGGTCAACACAACGCCCCGCCCGTGGCGCTCGAAAACGGGTTGACCAAGAATTTCTTCCAACCGCTTGATCTGGATGCTGGTGGCCGATTGCGAACGGTGAATTTTCGCCGCACCGTCTGTCACGCTGCCCGTATGGGCAACTGCCAGAAAGGTACGCAGCAACTCGCTGTCGAGGTTTTGCATTTGTTTTTTCAATATCTGGTATTAAAACTATCCGTTTCATATATGTCTCTTTGTTCCTTAGGCTGCAAGGCCAAAGGAGAATTCGCCATGGCTGATCACGCAGTCCCGATGACGCAAAAGAGAAGGTACCTGGCCGTTTACGGTTGTGGTCTTGCGATCCTGATCGCCGCGGGTTTCAACTGGCCGGAACAGGCCTTGAATGTGGCTGTCTTCGTTTCCTGGGGTTTGATCAGTGTGGCTCCCATTGTCATCCCGGGAATTCTCTTGACGGCATGGATCATCGCCAGCGGAGCGGATGCCCATATTGCCAGCGTATTTGACGGGCGAACCGGGAAAACCATCTTCGCCGCTGCCCTGATCGGAGCAATTACACCGGTTTGCGGTGTGACGGTGCTGCCGATGATGGCAGGTCTGCTTGCTGCCGGCGTGCCCCTTGCCCCGATCATGGCGTTCTGGCTTTCGTCTCCGGTCACCGACCCGGCGATGCTTGCAACAACGGCTGCAACACTCGGACTATCCTTTGCGGTGGGCAAAACTGTTGCCGCCTTTGGCCTTGGACTGTTCGGCGGCGCGATAACAGCCCTTTTTGCCCAGCGCCCCTGGGCCAAATCTGCGTTGCGTGATACCGGGCTCGCTCAACGGCTGAGTACCAAACGTTGTGCCGGTGACGTCAGTTATGATCCTTGGGTCTGGCAGACACCCTCGCGCAGGAGCGCGTTCGCCGCGCAGTTTCTGGCAACATCACGATTGATCGTCATCTGTCTGGTTCCCGCATTCGCAGCCGAATATGCCCTGAACGCTGCGCTTACGCCGGACGCGCTTGCCGCTTACGTCGGTGAAGACCAATGGTGGGCGATCCCGGCAGCCGTCTTTGTTGGTGCACCGGCTTATATCGATGGATACGCGGCCCTGCCGCTAACCAGAGGTTTGATCGACAACGGAATGGCGCCCGGCGCAGCGATGGCTTTTCTGGTCTCCGGCGGCGTGGTCAGCATCTGGGGCGCGATGGCAATTGCCCCAATTCTGAAGCTGAAACCATTCTTGCTATACCTGATCCTGGCTGTTCTCGGGTCACTTGCCGCAGGCTATGCGTTTCAATGGATTGTGTAGTCTCGATGGCGTTACAAAGCCTGATCTGCCCATCTCAGATTTTTCGCGACAGGATCAGCACAAACGGATCGACACTGCCTGCCATGCCGGCCTCTTCACCTTCCGTTTGATGCGTGATTTCGAATCCGGCGTCTTCAAGAAGACCGGCCAGTTCTGTTGTCTCATAGTAGGTATAAAAGCGACCGAACCTGTCCCGGCTTTCCCCTTTGCCACGCTTCATGCCGATATGAAAAACGCCATCTCCAAGGAGCGCTTTGTTCAATTTCGTCAAATGCGACGGAAGATCATGGCGGGGTGCATGCAACAGACTGAAATTCGCCCAAACGCCCTGAAAACGCCCTTCGGGGACAGGATCATCAAACGTGCCGACCCTTGCCGAAAGACCAAATCTATCATTTGCAATCGCCACCATCTCCGGAGATGCGTCGACAGGATCCGGGTTAAAGCCAGCAGCCTTCAAGTGAAATGATGACGCCGCCGGACCGCATCCCCAATCAAGGACATTTGCACCGGCAGGCAAAAGCGACATGAATTTCGACAATGAGCCACTGGGAGCATCCGTAACAAACCGCTTGGCGTAGTCACCCGCCTTGTCATCGTAGATCCGTATCGTTTCTTCGTCGGCCATTCCAGGTGTCCAGGTCGCAGCCCGCTTGCCAGTCACTTCTGTCTCTTTGGTTGAAACGAAGCGGAAAGCGGCCCTTAGTGTGTCAGAACTCACCAACAGACATATGTGGTTTCTGCCGTCTCGTGAAGGCATGGCAGGTGTTCAGTATTGTTAGCGCGGGCAATATCCTATGTGTCGCAACATCCGCTCAAACCACTCATTCAGATCTGAACACTCCCAAAAGCTCTAACTCGAGGTTGATAGAGTTGCGGGCCTCGACAGTGATCATGGTTCCGCGCCCGAGCAGGGCCGGACTGTTTCTCAGGATACCTGGTTGGCGTTTCGTCACGTTTTGTGGCCCGCTGTTGCCTTCGATCTGCACCAGAATTCCACGAGGCGTTCCGACAGGAGCTTCAGGGATAACGAAAGTTGACAAACCTCTCTTGCGTCCGAGGTGGGGCGCAGCTGGTGCGAGTGCCTGTCCACCAAGCACGCTATTCTCAAAACGGGCTGCACGCCGCCCTTCTTGCGTGGAAGGAATGATGCGTACGGCCGTTGTGAGCGGGAGCAACGACAGTCCGACTGGATCGTCGCTGTAGCCCATGACGAGAATAGAACCAGCGCGTCCGCTCACTTCACCATTCAGCATGGCAACAGCATTGATTTCAGGTCCGCCGTCGTCAATCGGGATAAAGGCCACAAAATCCACTTCTGAATTTGGTATATCCGTTGCCCGTTTCGCATCATCGTTGCTTTCGAAGGTCTGGATGTCTTCTTTGATGGAAGCCCTTACAGACAGACCCGGCGTGTCGGTGTTGAAGAAATTTGCCGTTAGAGTGCTGCTGCTCTGTTCTGAGTGATGCCAATTGGCATTGTGTCTGTGCGCAGAACGGGAAAGTGAAATTTCTTCCGCGCGAACGGGCGCAACGACGCTTTCGAAATGCTCGGCTGTTTCAGCCGTCGGCTCACGGTATTCCGCTGCCAGACGATCTCCGCCCGGCATCATAAGTTCATCCGGCCTTGGCGGCTCCGTATCTGCCAGGACGCGAAGCCGGGGTTTCAGCAGCTGCTTTGCCGAAAAGGAGGGCTGCCAGTTCGCGTTGTTGCTGGCACCGGCTGCCACATAAGCTGCAGCTGCTATGCCGGGTTGTTTGACATAACGAATGTTCATGACAGGGGCGCAGCTTTTTGAATTGCCACCCTTGGCATCCGTGCATCTGACGCTTGCCGCCTTCCTGCCGGGCTGACAGCTATAGGTGAACGCACTGCCAGAGCCGCTTACCGACCCGGCACCCGCAACCGAACAAGCGGCCTCACCACTAGGGCTACCGACAGAGAAAGGCAGGGTTTCTGCGCCTTGACAAACCAGTTCCTGAGGCAGGAACACCCTTGCATCCGGATCACGCACATCAATTGCGCGGGTGAAAACCGGAGCCGGTGCACACATGCTGTCCGGATCCTGCTCCAACTGGGCCGTCACAGTGATCTGTTGCGAACACCCCTCGATCGTCTCAGGCGCGATGAAGGTACCGGTTTGCCCGACAACCGGACCGATACTGCCTTTGTCGCCAATCACGCCGAACCGGACTGTGCCTGGAAGGGCATTGTCCATTTCCAGTGCGACCGACATGCCGCCGCCTGGTGCAATCGTGGCCTCCTCAAGCTTGATACGGCCGGTGGCCGGGGCGAATTGACCACGCGCGAGGCTCGGCGCAACGCGATAGCCATACCCGAATGCATTGTCCTTGTTGACGCGCAGTGTCGCAGATACAGAAAAGGCCTCCTCATTCCCCTGCCAACACGCCGTAATGCAGCCATCCTTACCTATGCGTACGGGCCCCCGATGCGTTCGAAGCTCAACATGCTTGCTGATTTGCTCAGGCGTCAGTGTTATCGGACCCCAGACCTTGGCTGGCGTGCGTCGGATTTCAAATGCAGGGCCACCGCTTTTTTCAAGTTCCAATAGGGCTTCCTTGATTGCCATATTGAGAAGTTGAGCCTTCGTGGCTTGTTCAATGCGCCCATATGGATTGCCAACTTTCTTTTCAAAACCATCTGCAGCATTCAGCAGCTGATTTGCACGAGCGGATTTGAGACGCGTCTTGAGCGTGCCCTTGAGCTTTGGATGGTTAAGCGCTGCCTCAACAAGCGGTATGATGATTTTTGCCATCAGCTCCGCATCCGCACCGCCCTGACTGTAGACGAGGTCGATTTTCGGATCAGAATACGCGGTGACCTTCACGACCAGTGGCATGCAGCTGTTGTCATTAATCTTGCGCTGCGCGCCACGTTCCAAATCTGCGCTAATCTCAAGATGCTTCGGCAAATTGTGCAATTCCTCGCGCAGCTTGTTGCTGACTGCCGAAAAGAGGACATCGGAAACCAGCGCACCAATACCTCCTCCCGCGACAGCGCCAGCACCGGTGGCAGAAAGGGAATTGCCAACGGCGTCATAGCCTTTCTTGTCTGTTTCCTTAAGGTCCCTGTCCTTCAGCATCTCCAAAAGTCGCTCAAAGGAGATTTTCTCCGGTCCTGTTGACGCCCGCCATACTCTTGTTTTGGCGACCGGTCGCATCGATGCATGTTGAATTACAGGGGACTGCAGATTGAGGCCTCCGCGATCTCTCAGAAGAGCTGCGGGAAAATGCAAATCGAACAGGCGTGCCAGATCCTGATCGAAGCGCTCCGGTTGCGGTGAAAGCTCTCGCTCGATTTCCAGCAGACTAACAAGATTGATTGGGTTCTCATCAGAGAACATCGCGAAATAGTACATTGCCAGCTGGGACACTTCGACGGGTAGCGAAGCCGGTGCCTTCTGGAAATCCGAGACCGCCTTTTCTTCCGTCCAGCCGAGCCGGGAAAGCCGCAAGCGAAGCAAATAGTCCAGTATTGCCAAACGATCCCCGATGGAGCCGCTCAAGGGTTCTGCTCCGGTGACTTCGAATGCAATAGCGGGATGTGCCAGTCCTTCGAAATCAAGATAGGCCGGCCCTTCAACGTCGAACGGTAACCGGATCAGCCACGCAGACGCGCCGGACCCCGGATCCAATTCCAGCCGGTCGAAGTCCAGCTGCCCACCAATTTCCTGATCCGGCCCCTTCTCCGGCCGAAGCCAGATCTTGCCTTCAAAGTCGAGCGGTACATTGTCCACCCGCACCAAAGAGCCAGCCGGAACGACAGACCCCATGTTCGGATCCAGTCCGAGATCAGCAGCAAATATCGGAGGTTCACTTTCGACCTCGTCCGGTTGAGGTGCTCCGATGTCAATGCCGGTTCGGATCTTGAAATCGAGGTCCGCCAACTCTTCAAGCAGTTTGCTGGCCTCCTCGATCGACATACTGCCATCGACAATGGCTTCGGTCACCCGCTTCATGTCGGCAGCAATCTCATCGAGCTTGGCCTGATCGGGATCCTGCGCCTGTGCCGCAAGCAAAGTGAAGACACTAAAGAAAAGAACCAAAAAACAAAATCTCAAGGCTCGAGGCCTCCATCAGTTTCATTGAAAATGAACAGGCTCAAAGCTCTGAAAGCGATTGGTCTCCAGGCAATTTGTAGAGCGCCTCAGCTCGCCGACAGAAGGTATTCAAAAGCCAGTCAAGGACTGCAAAAACGGCACAGCCCAGTCCCAAATTCAGCTTAGTCAAGCCATCAGACAGGGCCAACCTATGGAAACCAATAGGTCTGTAATCCTTGTCCTCAAATCCTTGTAACCATGTTCGCTCTCGAACTCTCAATTCGTTGCCCTATAGTTTGGGCATGGGGCAAATATCGGCAGTATTCGTTCAAAAAGTCGTGGATGTCGGATCGCGCTCGAAAGCGGATCAGGCGCGGCACCGGCATCACTTGTTGCGGTCCGTCGGAGTCGATCCGGATGCCGCGATCGATCCCAAGTTCATGATTGCCGACGACGCTTATTATGCACTTTGCGAAAGAGTGGTTCGGGAAGACCCCGAGGGTGCTTCAGTCAGTATTCGAGTCGGCTCGTCAATGCGCTGCGATGACTACGGTGCTTTTGGTCTGGCCTGGAAATCAGCCATTGATCTGAGAGGATCCTACCAGCGTTCAGAACGCTACGGGCGCGTCTTAACCAGTGTCAGCACAAATGAGCTTGAAGAAGATGAGGGCAGGCACTTCATGGTGCTGCACCGGACAGGTGACCGCCGCCTGGGTATGCGCATTTCGAACGAACAGACCATCGTAGCCATCACGCAAATAAGCCGCGAGGTCAGCGTACAGCCTTTTGTGCCCAAGGCTGTCCACTTCAAGCATGCAGCTCCCGATGATCTTTCGGCGCACCGCGCATTTTTCGGTTGTCCACTTCATTTCAGCTCGGACCGGGACGCACTTGAAGTTTCACCTGAACACCTGAATGCGCCGAACCGGCTTGGCGATACCAGTATTTCCGCATTTTTCGATGCCTATCTGGATCAGGAAGTTGCGGTTTTGCCAGCCAATGAAGAGATCGAACAACGCGTACGTCCCCTGATCCTTCGGGCGTTGAGCCAGGGAGTGCCAAGTATTGCAGACGTAGCGTCGCATCTGGGTCTGAGTGCGCGCACATTGCAACGGCGTCTTGCAGCGCAGGGGCGCGCCTTTCAGGACCTTGTCGATGAAACCCGTCAGGAACTCGCCGTCCGCCTGCTTTTAAGGACGGACTATGCTCTCGCAGAAGTGGCGTTTCTGACAGGCTTTGCTGAACAAAGCACCTTTACGCGTGCCTTCAAGCGTTGGCGAGGCGAAACCCCCGCCTCCTTCCGCCGGAGTGCACAGGCCTAGAATTGGCATGACAGGCCAAAACTGTGACACGCAAGGTCAATACGACCGGCACCCCATTTTCCTATTCCTTCCTTCGAAAATTGCTTCTAGCGAAGGAGATATCAAATGCAGTCAAGACCAACTCTCGTCATAGGTGCAACCGGCAAAACAGGCTCACGCGTCGCATCGCTCCTCAAACACAAAGGATTGCCGGTCCGGCACGGGTCGCGTGGCGCTGACATCCCATTTAACTGGGACAATCCGGAAACATGGATGCCGGCGCTTGAAAACGTAAACCGTGCCTATGTCACCTACTTCCCCGACATTGCTGTCCCCGGCGCCGTTGAAAAGGTGGAGGCCTTGACTGCTGCCGCGAAATCAGCAGGTGTCGAACGCCTCGTCATGCTGACAGGACGCGGGGAACACCATGCAATGCAGGGAGAAGAAGCCGTCCGTGCGTCCGGTGTCGACTACACGCTGATCCGCGCCTCCTGGTTTGCGCAAAATTTTTCAGAAGGCTATTTGCGTGAGCCGGTCCTCGCGGGCGTATTGCCAATGCCGGGCGGAGACGTGTTGGAACCAATCATCGATATTGACGATATTGCAGATGTTGCCGTGGCGGCGCTGACGGAAGACCGTCACTCCGGTGAACTCTATGAAGTGACCGGCCCGCGCTTGATGACTTTCTCGCAAATGGCCGACGAACTCGGATCGGCTCTTGGTCGCCCAATCCGGCACATTCCGATCAGCTTCGATGAGTTCCGTGCAAGCGTCGCCGAAGTTGCCGGGCCGGCGATAGCAGACGTCTTTGAAGCCATTGCCCGCGAGACGCTGGACGGCCGCAACGCTCACCTGGCGGACGGAGTCGAACGTGCAATCGGCAAAAAACCCAGGGATTTTTCGGAGTTCACCGTCAAGGCCGCTCAGGCTGGTGCATGGACCGATGCTGCTTGAACAGACCCAAAATGGTTCCCGCAAACGAAACCGACCCGGAACACCGGGTCGGTTTCAGCAGGCAAGCACTCACTGGTGCTACTATTTCAATACAGTTGAGAGCAGGCTTTTCAACCGACGCTTGAGCACGCCGATTTCCATCCTCGCGCTGGCGTCTCCGTGACTTGCCAGGTAGAGCGGGCAAGCAAACGAACGAACATCGTCATCGGCCAGAACCAGGGTCTCGTCTTCAGCGCCAACAAAATCCGGGAGCAGCGCACGTCCCGTATTTCCACGAACCAGTGAAACAAGCCCATCAAAAGAAGCTGCCCATGTCGTTACCCAATCCTCAGCTTCAAATGAAGCGGGTTGCGACAGTGTCATGGAGCCAGGTCGTTGATGAAGGCCAATCCAGTTGCAGTCGGTTTTCTGGTCGAATGCCTTTGCAACATAAGGCCGCCCCTTGAGCGTTCCGATCTGGACCGTCTTCAAATTTCCGGTTGTCGGTGCGTCCGGGGTAATCAGCAAAACTGACTTGTTGTGCAACAGAAGGTGAGCGTCGACACAGTCCTCGATGGCCACGCGAAAAGGATCGCTCGGGTTCCAGAGCTCACGGAATCTTCTGTAGAGAAGCCACTGAATTTCCACCGGCGCAGCGATGGTGACAAGAGGCAGATTCAATACCCGGTCTCGCCAGCTTTTCAATTCCCCGACGGTCCTGGCGACTGCGCTCGTGCGCTCCAGCAGTTGCTGCCCGAATTGTGTCAGCTCGTAGCCCGCCTGCGTTTTGCTGAAGAGATCCGCACCCAGATGTCCTTCAAGCCTCTGGACTTTACGGCCGGCCGTCGCAGCAGAAATACCGGCCTTGTCAGCCGCTCGGGTAAGGCTTCCAAGCGACGCCACCAATCGAAATATCTTCAGATCATCCCAATTCAAGTCATTCAAATTTGAAACACCAGTTCAATAACTTTTGTTGATCAATCTGTGACCGATATCTAAGCATTTGTCCAGTTCGACACCCCTTTCGGTCAGGAGCCGCACATGCACATCCATCACATCGCTTTCTTTTCAAAGGACATTTCAAGACTGAAAGACTTTTATGTCGCCCTCTTCCAGGCGCAGGCCGGAGAAATGTACCAGGACGAGAGAAACTTCCGCTCGTACATGGTGCGTTTCAAAAACAAGACTGTGCTGGAGCTCATGCAGATGCCTGGCGTTCTTGCACGCGCCACACCAGACCACGATGATATTCATCATGTGGGCCTGCATCATCTTGCTATCGCGGTTGAGAGCGATGACGATGTGATCGCGCTCACAAAAGAAGCCCGCGATCTGGGGTCTGCCGTGATCAAGCAGCCGGAACAGACCGGAGATGGTTTCTTTGAATCCATGGTAACCGACCCGGATGGAAACCTGATTGAAATCTGCCGCGCCCCCATGTCCAAGCAATGACCGGCGTCGCACGGCAACGGTGGGCGGTTGTTTTCATATTCGCGTTCAACGGTCTTCTGTTTGGGGTTTGGGCAGGCCGGATTCCCGCGATCAAGGAGACCTTTTCGCTGGACAGCTCCTCGCTCGGCGTCCTTTTGCTTGTCCTTGCCGGTGGTGCAATTGTTTCGTTTCCAGTTGCCGGAATGCTGTCGGAAAAGCTGGGCGTCCAGAAACTCACCACTATCTGCGCATGGGGTTATGGTCCGGCGCTCGTCACCGTGTCGCTAGCGAGCTCTTTGCCAACGCTTGCTGCCGCCCTGTTTCTTTTCGGAATGCTGCACGGTGCCATGGACTTTGCAATGAATGGCTGGGGTGCCAAGGTGGAACGGCGTCTTTGTCGTTCCCTGATGCCATTTTTCCATGCCATGTTCAGCCTTGGGGCCGGGATCGGGGCGACAACGGGATACTTCGCAGTACGCCTGGAAATATCGACCTTCACGCACTTTTCGTCGATTTCTGTCTTGGGCGCCGCACTCACCCTTGCCGCTATCGGGAAACCTCAGGACGAACGGCCTTGGCCAACCACTGCCAACCAGGGAGCATCCCGGTTTGAATGGCCCTCGTTGACCCTGCTTCTTGTTGGCCTTGTCGCCTTTTCTGTTTCAATGGGTGAAGGCGCAATGGCAGACTGGAGTGCTGTATTCTTGAAGGCCAGTACCGGTACAGGTGAAGCACAGGCAGCACTCGGTTATGCGGCATTCAGCGCTGCGATGGTTGCCACCCGACTGGCGGGAAGCCGTATCGTCACATCGCTCGGCCCTGCGCTGACCACGAGACTGAGTGGCGGTATTGCCTGCGCCGGTCTTTTCTTGACCGTATCTTCCAGTGCGCTGGGAGTTAGCTTGATCGGTTTTAGCCTTGTCGGAATTGGTTATGCCGTCGTCATGCCGCTGGTTTTTGCGCGCGCTGCCAATGACGAAAGGATACAACCCGGCCACGCAATAGCCGCTGTCTCCACACTGGCCTATGGCGGGATGTTACTGGGTCCGCCGCTGGTGGGTTTCGTTGCCAGCTTTGCCGGACTACACAGCGCGTTCCTGATGCTTGCCCTGCTGGCCCTGCTGGCGGTGCTTCTGGCTCCCAAGCTCGCCGTGCACACGCCGAGCTATGGCAACACCACGCATACGTCCCCCGACCTGGAACCGGAAAACAGGGCCCGCCGCTCCGCTACCCGAGCAGAATGATCCCGACAACAGCCGCAACGATCATCAGGCAGCCGAAAATTTCTGAACGCGAAATGACTTCCTTGAAGACCAACCAGGACACAAGAAATGTAAACACCAGCTCTATCTGAGCAAGCGCGCGAACATAGGCGACATTTTGCAACGTCATTGCCGTGAACCAGCCGATTGAACCGGCCACACCGGATGCGCCGACCCAGACGGCAGCGCGCCAGGCCTTTAGGCTGGCTTTCAGTTGATCCGGATCGCGCAGCGACATCCAGCTGACCATCACGATCGTCTGGAACAGCGTCGCAAAGACCAGGGCACAGGCGGCCTGCATCGGCACCCCCGTCCCTTCCAAGGAAAGGGATGCCGTTCGGTAGGCAACCGCGGATGCGCCGAAAAACGCCGCTGACGCCAGACCGATAAGCGCGGGGCGCCCGGCCAGCGACGAGCGGACCGCAGAAACGGTCAACGGCACGCGGGCAAGCGAGATCATGACGACGCCGATAATGCCGATCAGGATGCAGATGGATACCGCAAGAGAGATATGTTCCCCCAGGACCAGAAACCCGAACAGGGCCGCCTGGATTGGTTCCGTTTTGGAATAGGCCGTTCCGACCGCAAAATTTCGAAACGAAAACAGATAAACCAGCAGGAACGTGCCCAGGATCTGAGCCAGACCGCCCAGTGCGCCGGCAATCAGCATTGTGGCGTTGAGTGAAGGCACAGGAAAGCCAAACACGAAATGCAGCACGAGCGCATAGAGGAACGCGAAGGGAAGCCCGTAACCAAACCGCACAAAGGTCGCACCTGTCGTACCGAGCTGGCCCTTCAGGTGTTTCTGCATGGCAGTACGCAGGTTCTGGCAGAACGCTGCGGCAACAGTGATCGGAATCCATAACTCCATGGAACCGGCTTCCTCAAATTAATTGAATTTGCATCATCATACACATCTAACAGTCACTAAAAATTGCCACTCTTTTCCTCATTTGATTATTTTTTCTCAACTATTACAGATTTCCCTGTTTCACTTGCCGGGCACAAAAAGCATCGGAAGGGACACCTGAGCGCCGCTCCTGGAACAGCTACAGGCGCGGCTGTGCTTGACAGCACCTTGCCAGCCAGCTTAGGTCCGGCCAGCTTTTACCAACCTTCGGAGACCTTCGCACACATGACCCAGGATCTCGCTTCCCTGTCTCAAACCATCGACGCGGCCTTTGAAGATCGCGCGACAATCGACACCTCAACAACCGGTGAGGTGCGCGATGCGGTTGAAACCACATTGACCCTTCTGGATCGAGGCGAGCTGCGGGTCGCGGAACAAAAGGATGGTGACTGGGTGGTCAACCAGTGGGCGAAGAAGGCGGTTCTGCTTTCCTTCCGTCTGAACCCGATGGACATCATCAAGGGTGGACCGGGAGATGCCACCTGGTGGGACAAGGTTCCTTCCAAGTTTGACGGTTGGGGTGGAAACGAATTTGAGAGCGCCGGTTTTCGTGCAGTGCCGAATTGCACTGTCCGCCGCTCCGCCTTTATCGGCAAGGGCGTCGTTTTGATGCCGTCTTTTGTCAATCTTGGTGCCTATGTCGATGAAGGTACGATGGTTGACACCTGGGCGACAGTCGGATCCTGCGCACAGATCGGCAAGAACGTGCACCTGTCTGGCGGCGTTGGAATCGGCGGAGTGCTTGAGCCACTTCAGGCTGGCCCCGTCATCATTGAAGACAACTGCTTTATCGGCGCGCGTTCCGAAGTGGTTGAAGGTTGTATCGTCCGCGAAGGGTCCGTTCTCGGCATGGGTGTTTTCATCGGCAAGTCGACCCGGATCGTCAACCGCATGACTGGCGAAGTCACATATGGTGAAGTGCCCCCCTATTCGGTGGTCGTTGCCGGTTCCATGCCGACCTCGAGCCTCATGGGCAACGGCGAGGCGGCACCGAACCTCTACTGCGCCGTGATCGTCAAAACCGTTGATGAACGGACACGCTCAAAGACAGCGATCAATGAGCTGTTGCGCGACTGAAGCGCAACGCCGAGCCATTGCTGATCTTTCATCGAACCCGCCGTTCCAACGGCGGGTTTTTTGCTATCCCCACATGAGGCCGACAAGCTGCCCGATGACAAGTGTCAGCAGCAGATCAAGCACAACCACGCCAATGGAAACACTGATGGTTGCCTGCAGCGCAATGCGGGCGATCAGGTACCGGTACCAGACAATTGCCACCAAACAGCTAAGCGACAGGAGAACCGTAATCGCAGGCGAGATGAAACCCATCAGGAACAAGAGATAGGTGATCAGATAAGGCATGGATGCCAGAAGGCTGGTCCAGTTGCGCACGACAATAAACGGCACATACCGGTGCGAAATGCCGATGGGGACCGCGACCACGGCAAGAAGCAGCGGCAGAGCGAGCCAGTCCATGCTGAGACCGACCAGTTGAGCCGTCCAATAGGCACCGTCGGGAAAGAGGTCTGGATGATAGAGGTTCTGGATAAGAAAGAGCTTCTTCTCAGTCAGCCCGCTTGCCAAAAACGCTGGCACGAGCAGAAAAATCACAAGAAACGATCTCCAGAAGCCTTGAAGGGATTGGTCAAAAAACGCCATGCCTTCCGGGCGGCTGCGCAGCAAAAGCCACGAGCCGTCAAGCGCTGCACGAATTTCACCCATCGTGATCAATGTCAGTCCGCTCCCGCAGATTGTGCAAAATAGCTGACCAGAAATCGTTTATAGATCGTCGTCAGCTGGTCAAGGTCATCGACTGCAACGCACTCGTCCACCTTGTGCATTGTCTGACCGACAAGGCCGAATTCAACCACTGGGCAATAATTCTTGATGAACCGTGCATCGGATGTTCCGCCACCCGTGGAGAGTTCCGGAACACGCCCCGTTTCTTCCCGGACCGCATCGCTGAGGTCAGCAATCAGTTTTTCGTCCCGCGTCAGGAAGGATTCGCTGGCATCTCTCTTGAACAC
This sequence comes from Labrenzia sp. THAF82, assembly GCF_009363435.1. Taxonomy (GTDB): domain Bacteria; phylum Pseudomonadota; class Alphaproteobacteria; order Rhizobiales; family Stappiaceae; genus Roseibium; species Roseibium porphyridii. Next base: position 5,737,849 of record NZ_CP045354.1, read on the forward strand.
AAGCTCCAGGTTCAAGGACCCGAGATCCACACTTTCCAGCGTCTCCCGGACCTTGGCCTGCAGCGTCGACAGAGTCCACTCGTCATTGTAGCGAATGTTGAAGCGTGCCTCGGCCCGAGCCGGAATTACATTGAAAGCCGTGTTGCCGACATCCACTGTCACGACTTCGAGATTGGAGGGCTGAAATCTTTCGTTGCCCTTATCCAGCTCAAGTGCGTTGAGCGTAGCAAGCAGCTGCACAAGGCCGGGTATGGGATTGTCGGCAAGATGCGGATAGGCGGCGTGCCCCTGGGTTCCGGACACGGTCACGATCCCTGAAAGAGAGCCGCGGCGACCAACCTTGATGGCATCTCCCAGTTTGGCCGGATTGGTGGGCTCGCCGACAATGCAGGCATCAAATTCATGACCTTCAGCCTTGGCCCATTCCAACAGTTTGACGGTGCCGTTAACCGCAGGACCTTCTTCATCGCCTGTGATCAGCAATGAAATCGTTCCACCGAAGTCCTTGCCGAGTTCCTGCACCAGATCAATCGCGGCGGCTGCAAAAGCAGCGATGCCACCCTTCATGTCGACAGCGCCACGTCCGAACAAAACGCCGTCATGTATAGTTCCGGCAAATGGCCCGTGGCTCCAGTCATTTTCGGCGCCGGCGGGCACAACATCCGTATGCCCGGCAAACACGAAATGCGGTTTCCCGGAACCGATCGTTGCGAAAAGGTTTTCGACGTCCGGCGTATCCTCATCCTGAAAGGTGACCCGAGTGACTTCAAACCCGGCCGACGTCAGCAGATTTTCAAGTGTCGTCAAGGCCCCGCCCTCAGCTGGCGTGACCGAAGGACAACGGATCAGATCCTGGGCAATGGCGACGGCGTTGGAAGGCATGGAATTCAGGCTCTTTTGTCAATTCGGTGTCATCGAGGATAGTCAGCTTTTGCGCCAATAGCTGTTTGGCAACGGCCCGTGGCGGTTTGCGTCTGACTGACTTGGAACAAACCCCAAGAAGACCACCATGAGCACGTTCAAAATGGGTACGAAGATCAGCAATGCGAGGAACCCGCTTTGACCGATGTCTTGCAGCCGCTTGATCACAAGTGCCAACTCGAACCATTGCAACACGAAAAAGAGAATTGGAAACAGCGCATTTGATTCCGCAAAGGCAGCTGGCGATACCGTTTCAGGCGTGATTTCGACAAGCGAGGAAATCCACCAAAGCCGGATGGCGATGCCGATGATGATCCACACCAGCGCAAAGCTGAGCCAATAGGGTTCCCGTCCCATACGCCCGATTGGACTTAACAGTGCCCAGATCGGGCCGGGGGTTATGTTAGCGCTCCGCGGAGGGGTGTTCATTCAGTGCCGCTTTCATTGATCGTTCTGGCAAGGAGGTAGACGCATAAGCTGCCCGGATCAAGCTCTGTCATGCGATCCTGCTGCGGCATTTCCGAGGCCGTCGCCGATCCGCAGGCAAAGAAATGTCGATCAGGGGAATAACGCGAGGGAAATTTTATGGATTTTGCTGATCGGGCATGTCTAAGTTGTAGGCATAACAGTCAGAGCCACCGAGGGGGTATGCTTATGACCGGCGTCTGGAAAGCCAAAATAACATCTTGTGCACTCACACTTTTTCTCACCATCGCTCTTTTTACCAGTTTACCGGCACACGCCCAGGACACAGCCTCGTCGCTGCCTGAACCACTGCAGCCAACGGCGATGGAAAAACTCGTTTCGGATCTCGACCCCGAGCAGGTGGAAGCCCTCACCGATCTGATGCTGCTGTTGCAAGAAAGTGCCGCCAACAAGACCTCGGTCACATCACTGGGTGAACCTCAACCAAGTCTGCTCGAGCAGCTTCAATCAGCGTTCAGCGGATTCGGTGACATGGTCCTGGGTCACTTCAAAAACCTTCCGTCTCTCTTTACCGGTCTCTTTGCAGGCATCGCGGCGCTGCTCGCAGGATCCGTCGGAGGTCCTATTCATATCCTGATCGGCTCTATCGCGCTGATCCTCGCCGCAGGCTTTGCCGCAGAGTTTCTGGTCAACCGCCTTACCGCCGCCCGGCGCGACAAAATCCAGGCACGGTCACCGGAAAGTCTTTTTGAAACCGTGAAGCTGGTGTCGACGCGTGCAGGGCTCGATCTCGGCGGCTTGCTGGTTTTTGCAATCGTGGCCGTAATCGTTGCGCGCGCGGCCGTCTTTGATCCGGCCACGCGCAGCGTTGCCTTGCAAGCCGTTTTCTGGATCGTCTTCCTGCCGCGCCTCGTAGCCGCACTATTGCGTTTCGCACTCGCGCCACACAGAAGCGAGTTGCGCCTCGTGACCGCAGACGACGAAACAGCCAAGTCGCTTTACCGCAGCTTCACCACACTCTTTGCCGTGGTCGGCGTTGCCTTTTTCCTGCGCAACATCATGCAGGTCGCAGGGCAAGATGCCGGTGGAACCTTCCGCTTTTTTGTCGGTTTCGGTGTCAACGCCTGGATCATTGCCGTGATCTGGAAAGCGCGTCACGGATTGACCAACATCATCCTTGGCGATGACGGCGACGCGACGTCCGGCCTGGAACGCATGGCCCGGTTCTGGCCGTATTTTTCCATGGCCTTTATCGCCTTCAACTGGCTTCTTGTTCAGTTCACAGCCAGCATGGGTGTCGAAGCCCTCACCGCTGGTCGCTCGCTGGCCGTAATCGCGCTTGTGGTCTTTGCACCTTTCCTTGACACGATGGTGCGCGGCATTGTCTCTCATGTCGTGCCCCCCATGCAGGGTGACGGACCGGTCGCCGAGGCCGCACACATGCAGACCCGGCACAGCTATGTTCGCATTGCCCGTGTCGCACTCCTTGCATTCCTAGTTCTCATGGTCGGCCGCATTTACGGTCTCAACCTTCTGGCACTCGGTGCCAATGACGGGTCGGCCGTTGCGCGCAACAGCGTCATCTTTCTGCTGATCCTTGCCGCGGGCTATCTCGCCTGGGAGATCACCAATCTCTGGGTTGCTCATCAGTTGGCCAAGGACTCGCCGCCGGCCCAGTCGGAAGATGACGACGCCGAAATGGGAGGAGCCGGTAAGTCGCGCACAGCAACCATCCTGCCGCTCATCCGGATTATCCTGCAGATCACCATTTTGGTCCTGACGGCATTGCTGGCCCTCAGTCAGCTCGGCATCAACATCACACCGCTTCTGGCGGGTGCAGGTGTCGTAGGTCTTGCGGTCGGGTTTGGCGCACAGACACTGGTCAAGGACGTGGTCTCGGGCATCTTCTTCCTGATGGACGATGCATTCCGTCTTGGCGAGTTCATCGACACCGGCGGAACCCAGGGTTCCATCGAGAAGATCTCGATCCGCTCGCTGCAACTGCGCGGTACGCGCGGCGCGGTTCATATCGTCCCTTACGGCGAGATTCCGAAACTCACCAACCTCTCCCGCGACTGGGTGATCATGAAGCTGAAATTCACCGTGCCCTTCGATACGGACGTTGAAAAGGTGCGCAAGCTCTTCAAGCGGATCGGCCAGGACATCATGGAGATGGAGGAGTTCAAAGAAGACATTCTGGCACCTTTCAAAGGCCAGGGCGTTGCCGATGTCGACGATGTCGGCATCGTCGTGCGCGGCAAGTTCACCACGAAACCCGGCAAGCAGTTCGGTGTGCGCAAGGAGATCTACAAACGCGTCCAACAGGTCTTTGAGGAAAACGGCATCCAGTTTGCCCGCAAGGAAGTGCGTGTACAGCTACCCGAAAACACGGACCTGGACGACAAGCAGAAGGAAGCCGTCGCCGCCGGTGCCGCAGCCGCCGCTGCCACGGAAACGAAACCCGCAGCACAATAGCGCAGCGGGTTCAAGGCAGCCCAATTCTCGGACTGTAGCGACAGCAGCGTTTGTTCGAACCAAACTGGTCACCAATTCAGGATCTGCAATTGGTGACCTATGCCTCAGAATGCCCATGCGACGTTTGATGCGGTCGCGTTAGGGTCAAATTCTGTCGACAACTTTGAAGCCGGATGCAGCCTGTTGTATTTTGGGAAAAAGCGTCAAAACAAAACTTCTAGCCGGTTATCTGCAGAGAGATCGATATCTTTTCGTATGTGCTGGTGATGCACATTTTCAGTTTCGACATTTGAGCTGGCTGCAGAAGCAAATTCTGAGAGCTTAAGAGTCCAAACGAAGTATTCTAAGAGACTTGGAGAGTATCCGGCAAAGCGCGTTTTCGACAGGCGTCTGATTGCTGCGCGACGGGATAAGCAGGCCGATTTTCAGGTCCTTCAAGAAGTTCGACTTCAAGTGAATATAACGCAGTTTTCCTGCTTCGATTTCATCCAGAAAACCGATCTTGGAATAGAGCCCAATGCCATGACCCTTCAAGATCATCGACCTTGCGAGCGGAAGCGAATTCGTGAAACAGGCCGTCTTGAGCGGGATGGTATTGTCGGCAAGAGCAAGATTGACCAGGGATCGTTCCGACAGCGCGTCGTAGGACCGTATTAAAGGAAATGGGATGAGATCTTCGATTTCCAGCGCATCGCGTTCTGCAAGCGGGTGGTCGTTGTTCAGTATCGCGCCAATCGGTGCAGATTTCTCAGTGTGCACGCGGACACCGGGGTGCAGGTCATTGCTAAATGAAATGCCGATCCCCGCCTCTCCTTCCGCAACGGCCCGGACAATGTTGTCCGGCTGAGCCGTGCGGATCGTATAGGTGATGCTCGGATAGTCACGGGAAAATTGATCAATCGTTGAAGGCAACAAACTGAGCGCTACAGAGTCCAAGGATGCAATATCGATGTGCCCTGCGCGCATCTCTCGAATGTCGGCGACGACATGCATGATCTTTTCATAGTCGAAGATTGTTTGTCGGCAGTGTTCCAGCACGACAGCACCAGCCGCTGTCAACTCAACACCTTCTGCATGCCTGTCAAACAATCTGACCCCCAATCGTTCTTCGATATCAAGGATCTTGCGATTAACGGAGGACGAGGACACGTGCAGAACAGCTGCAGCCCGCCGGATCGATCCTTGCCGAGCGACTTCATCAAAATAGCTCAAAAACTTGCTGTGCATTCGAGGAGGTCCTTAGGTGATGCAAAAAAGGCATCGCTATGCGCCGAAACAAATTCTATTCGCAGCGCTAACGCTCCGTCTAGGCTGAAAAGAAAACTGGGAGATACAAAAATTACCTACCAGGAGACGGGAAACATGACGAACAGGGGACTAAACCGCCGGCATCTTCTTCAGGGATTTGGCACAGCCGCAGGATTGGCGGCAACGGGAACATTTCTTTCAATCGGCCCTTCAACGGCAGCCGACTTCAAAATCAAGATGCAACTCGGCTGGCTTGCATCCAACGGTATTCTCGGCGAAGTGATGGCCGACAAACTTGGCTATTTCGCCGAGGAGGGGCTCGAACTGGAAATTGTTCCTGGCGGCCCAAACATTGATGGTGTGGCTTCGGTTGCTTCGGGCGCGAACAACTTCGGTTCGATTTCGTCCTCTCCGTCTCTGATGCTGGCGCGCTCCGCGGGACTGCCGATCAAATGTGTCGCGGCTGGCTATCAGCAACACCCCTTCACTTACTTCTCCATGGAAGCCAATCCGGTGCGCAAACCGGAAGACTTGATAGGCAAGAAGGTGGCTACTCAAGGAACCGCACGCATCCTTCTGCGCGCGCTCCTGGCCAAAAACGGCATTGACGAGAGCCAGGTTGAAGTCTCAGTCATGGGCGGTGACATGGCGCCGCTCAAGGTTGGGCAGGTCGACGTGGCAACCGGGTGGCAAACCAATGTTGGCGCGCTCTCCGTGCTTGGAGACGAGCGCGTGGATATGAAACTCTGGGATGCCGGTATCCAGCTCTACGCAAATCCCTACTACACGACCGACAGCGTACTGCAGGAAAACAGCGACAAAATCGTCGGTGCTATTCGGGCCATCTCAAAGGGATGGGGTGCCGTGTATGAAGATCCGACAGCCGGCGTCGATGCGCTTGTCGAACGGTATCCAAATCTCGACAAGGCCAGCGAAATGAACGCGGTCGACCTCGTCCTTGGTTTCTCCTTCAACGACAAGACGAAGGCTGGCGGCTGGGGCATCATGAGTGCAGATAACTGGCAGGAACAGATCGATACCTACGACAGCCTGGGCCAATTCACCAACGGTGCGCCGGAACTGTCAGACATCATGACGTTGGACATTCTGGAAGCCACCAAAGATGTCCGTCCAACATTTGGCTAAGGTTGCGGCCGTTGAGCCGCAACAGGATTTGGCAAGCCGCGAGATTGCGGCCTGCCTCTCCCACGCTTCGGTGAAATTCGGACGTTTCACTGCCCTTGAAGACATCAGCCTGGAAATCGGCGAAGGCGAATTCTGGACAATATTGGGACCATCAGGATGCGGTAAATCAACCATGTTGAGGTTGGTGTCCGACTTGGTCCCTGCTGCAAAAGGCAATGTTGAGATTCTCGGCAAAACCACTGAAGAGGCAAGGTTGGCTCGGGAATTCGCCTTTGTTTTCCAGGACGCAACCTTGTTGCCTTGGCGCAGTGCGATCGAAAACGTGCAATTGCCGCTGGAAATTGGCCGCAAGCGGGGCGTTCAACTACCCAAATCTGACAAGAGTCCAAGCGAGCTTCTGGAACTTGTCGGATTGAAGGGCCGTGAGGATGCGTTGCCCCATGAGCTTTCCGGAGGCATGCGTCAACGCGTTGCGATCGCGCGCGCATTGGTTTGCAAACCAAAGCTCTTACTGATGGACGAACCCTTCGGCGCGCTTGATGAAATGACGCGCGATCATCTGAACATTCAGCTGCGTGACATATGGCGGGAAACAGGCGTCACCATTTTGTTCGTGACACACTCGATACCCGAAGCTGTCTTCCTCGGACAAAAGGTCTTGATGCTGCGCGCCAACCCTGGCCGGGTCAAGGAGGTTGTCGACATCGACCTGCCGGATGGACGTCAGATCGCCTTGCGTGAGACACCGGAGTTCAACCGCTATTGCGGGCAGCTTCGGCAACTTCTGGAGGACTGCTGATGTCCCTGGTTCAGATATCTCTGGATGCTGACGAAGAAAGAGCTGAACGGCTGAACGAGATGCGCAAACGCGCGGGCAACGTTGCCATTCCGCTCGGCACTGCAGTTTCATTGTTGCTGATTTGGCAACTCGGTGTCCGGTTGTTTGAAGTTCCGACCTATATCGCGCCTGCACCGACAGATGTTTTGGCTGTGTTTGTGAACGAATTTTCGCTGCTTCTGCGAAACTTCTGGCCGACTTTGATCGAAAGCCTGTCAGGGTTTGTCGTGGGGAACTTGGCAGCGATCCTGATTGCAGTTGCATTTGTTCACAGCCGGACCGTCGAAAGGGCCTTCTTCCCGATTGCCGTCTTCATCAACACGATCCCGATCCTGGCCATTGCGCCGATCCTGGTCTTGATTTTCGGTGCGGGCATGACTGCCAAGGTGGTGATTGCCGCTTTGATCTGCTTCTTCCCAACCTTGGTCAATATGGTTCGGGGATTGCAAGCCGTATCCCCTCAGACCTTGGAGTTGGCCAGGATATTGTCGGCATCCAAGGCAGAAGTGTTCTGGAAGATGAGACTGCCGTCATCGCTTCCATTTTTGTTTTCAGCGCTGAAGATCGCGGCAACAACCTGCGTGATTGGTGCAATCGTTGGCGAATGGATCGGGGCTGATGTCGGCCTCGGTGCGTTGATAATCGACAGCACGTTCAATTTCCGTTCTCCGCTTCTATACGCAACCGTTTTCGTTTCCTCGGGCCTGTCGGTGCTGCTGTTCACTGCCGTTTCGGTCACAGAGAAACTCGTCATTCGCTGGTAGCTGCTCGAAGCATCAGCTGTTCAGAATGTGAAACAAGGAACAAGCTTATGACAGAACGTCATACAACAACCGTACAGGTGGAAGGGGCGCAACTCCCCGTGGTTGCAGACTGTGATGTCGTCGTGATTGGCGCAGGCCCTGCCGGTCATGCCGCAGCGGTGTCTGCCGCGCGCAACGGTGCGTCCGTCACCCTACTTGAGCGCTATCACCACTTGGGCGGCATGGCCTCCGGCGGAATGGTGCTTGTGCTCGACGATATGGTCAACGAAGGCAACGAGATCGTCACCACCGGAATTGTGAGCGAATTTGTGGAGCGGATGGAGCGTCAGGACGCTGCTGTGTATCCACCGCCAGAAGAATGTCAAACCAATTGGGACGCTTGGCAAAAATGGTCCCGCTGGGGCTGCATCGATTTTCACAAGGCCATGATGCCTCAGCCGATCATTCACGCCGTCGCTTTTGACCCCGATGCATGGAAGCGCGTCAGCCTGGATATGGTTGTCGAAGCAAAGGTCAACCTGCGAACGCACAGCTGGTTTTCCGATGTATTGATGGAAGGCGGCCGCATCACAGGCGTTATCGCTCAGACCAAATTGGGCCGTCAGGCCATTCGCGCACGGTATGTGGTCGACGCAACCGGTGATTTGGACGTGGGTGTTGCTGCTGGGGCGACATACACCACCGGTCAGTACATTGTTACGACAGTGTTCCGCATGGCCAATGTCGACACGGACAAGGCGATCGCATTCGAATTCTCCGACCCGGAAGAATACAAGCGCCTTGATCGTGAGGCCCGTCGCCGGATCGGTGGTGCTTGGGGTATGTGGTGGCTGAAAACACCTCTCCCGGGCATTGTCTGGTGCAATTGCCCGCATATGCCCGGATACGACGGTTTGTCCGTGGAAGATATGGTGACTTCCGAGATCGAGGGCCGCGAACGCATGATGAAACTTCATCAGTTCGCAAAGGAGAATATTCCCGGCTTTGAGAATGCAACCATGTTGGGTGCTGCTGAGCAGATGGGCATCCGTCAGACGCGGCTCCTGCAGGGAGAGTATGTCGTCAGCAAAGACGATGTGAAGTCACGGCGGTATTTTGAGGACACGGTGTGCCGAGGCAGAGATTACTACACGCCCTACCGCGCCCTGCTGCCGAAAGGCATCGACAACTTGATCGTTGCCGGCCGCCACTACTCCGTTGAAAGCGACGCACAAAAACTCTCGCGCGAGATTCCGCCCTGCATGGCACAGGGAGAGGCGGCTGGCATTGCGGCGGCCTTGGCCCTGAATGGCGACATCCCGCTCCGCGCCGTTGACTACAAGGCAATCCAAAAACAAATGCGCTCTCAAGGCGCAGATCCGGGAGACAGACCGTCGCCAAATGCACTGATCGAAGATCCGGTAGCGGCGGAATAACAGAGGCTCAAATGTCAGAGAAAACCATGCCGCTCAATGGCATCCGCGTCATCGATTTCACACAAGTCATGCTAGGTCCCTGCGCGACACAGACATTGGGTGACCTGGGCGCCGATGTCATCAAGGTTGAACGTCCCGGTGCAGGCGATCTCAGCCGTGGCTTTTACGGAAAGCATACGGAAGAAGCGATGAACAATGCGGTTTTTGCCTCGCTGAACCGCAACAAGCGATCAGTCGAAATTGACACCAAGTCGGCGGAAGGGCGGCAGCAAGTTCTGGACCTGGTGAAGACAGCTGATGTTGTTGTCGACAACTTCCGGGCGGGCGTAATGGATCGCCTCGGCTTTGGCTATGCGGCGTTGTCAAAGCTAAATCCGAGGATTATTTGCGCGTCCGGAACGGGTTTCGGTTCGAGTGGTCCTTACGCACATAAAGGCGGGCAGGATGTGCTGGCGCAAGCCATGACTGGCGTTATGGAAAAGACGCAGGACCCGTCGATACCGAAATCCATCTACCCAACCACCTTGTGCGATTATTCGGCGGGCATGCATCTTGTCCAGGGAATCCTGGCAGCGTTGCTGATGCGGGACAAGACCGGCCACGGTCAGAAGGTCGAGGTATCGCTCTATGACAGCATGATCGCGATGCAGATGCAGGAAGCAGCACAGTGGTCCAAGCATAGAGAAGTGTTGAACTGGGCCGCCATGCCTCTTACCGGCGTCTTCGATACGGCTGATGGAGCGATTGTCATTGTCGGAGCATTCAAGGCCAATCCGCTGCAAGACATTTGCACCGCACTTGAGATCGAAGATCTGTCGCCGGAGTATCCGACGCTCGACGTTCAACGCCAGCACAAGCCGTTTCTGCAGCAGCGCTTCCGTGACGCCATTGCCGAAAACACTTCGGCCTATTGGCTCGAACGGCTTGAGGAGCAGGACCTTCTTTGCGCACCGGTCCGTTCCCTTGGGGAAGCGCTTGCTGATCCGCAGACAAAAATCAACGGGATGCTGCACGAAGTCCAGCACCCGGTTCTCGGCGACATCACATTAACAGGTTCACCCGTACACCTGAGTGACGCACCGGTTCTCATCCGCCATCTTCCGCCCCGGTTGGGCGAGCATACTGAAGAAGTGCTGCAGGAACTGGCAGTGCTCCTGGCCCAAGAGGCGGCTGAATGAGCATCGAATTCAACGTCGAAGGGCATGTTGCAAGGGTCACAATCAACCGGCCCGAAAGCATGAATGCGGTTGATTTGGCAAGCCATTCAAGGCTCGGTGAGATCTGGACCGAAGTGGAGGCCAACCCGGATATTCGTTGTGCTGTTCTGACGGGCGCCGGCACGAGGTCTTTTTGCGCCGGCGCGGATCTGAAAGAAAACACCGGGATGACTGGTGTTGAATATTGGAAGAGCATCAGTGATGCCGGATTTTCCGGGATTGCACTCCGCGAGATGACGACGCCGGTGATCGCACGGGTCAATGGTTTGGCGCTCGGCGGTGGTTTGGAAATGGTGCTCGGGTGCGACATCGTGGTAGCCGCAAGCACCGCCCGGTTTGGTTTGCCCGAAGCCAGAGTTGGTCGTGTGCCCTTGGATGGTGGCATGGTGCTGTTGCCACGGATCCTGCCGCGAAATATCGCCATGGGCATGATGATGACCGGCCGTTTGATCCCGGCTGCGGAGATTGCATCCCACGGTTTGATCAATTCGGTGGTGGAACCAGGAGAGCTTGATGCAGAAGTCGAACTCTGGGTCGAGGATGTCTTAAGTTGCGCACCGCTTAGTCTGAAAGCCATCAAAGCTGTGTCCCGGCAAACGTCTCATTTGCCGGTCCAGGATGCTTTCCGATATCCGGCGCAAGAGTTGGAAGCCGCACTCGTGTCCGATGATGCTGATGAGGGTGTCGCCGCATTCCGTGCGAAAAGGCCGGCCGTCTGGAGGGGACGTTGAAACAATGACCCTTGTCATCACCAGCACCTGCATTGACGTCAAGGATGGAATTTGCACCACAGCATGCCCGGTTGACTGCATCTACGAAGGCGAACGGATGTTCTACATCCACCCGACCGAATGCATTGAGTGTGGCATGTGCGAAAGCATCTGCCCTGTGGATGCCATTCGATATGCAGATGAAGTCGAGGAAAGTCAGAGGCCGTTCCTGGCGTTGAATGAGGCAGCCTTTCACGACGCCACAGGAGCTGTGAGTGAACCCGGCGGATGGAGCAAGGGGGACAAGCCGCTCCGAGACCCTCCCAGTCTCGCAGTGCTCGCCAAACAATACATCAAAGAAGGAGTGGCTTGATGCAAGGCGTGATTGCAGCTGTTCCCACACCAGTGGATAGTGGCATGAAGCCGTTGAAAGCGCCCTTTCTGGAGCACTGCAAGTGGGCGCTGGAAAACGGTTGCGACGGTCTCAACATTCTCGGGTCGACCGGAGAAGCCAATTCGTTTGACGTAGGCAGCCGCAGCCAGGTTATGGCGTGGGCCGCCGAGGCTGTTCCACATACCAAGCTCATGGTCGGTACGGGCACTCCCTCGCTGGCCGAAACCATCGGTCTGACGATCAAGGCCGACGATCTGGGCTACCCGGTCGCTCTGGTGTTGCCACCATACTATTACAAGCCGTTGAGCAACCTTGGTCTGAAAGCCTGGTACTTGGCGCTTCATGAGGCTTTGGGCGAGCGCTCAATACAAATCTATTTCTATAACTTCCCGCAAATGACGGGCCTCACCCTTCCTGTTGAAATGATTGCCGAATTGGCTTTGAACCTGCCGGATCGGTTCACCGGGATCAAGGATTCTTCGGGTGATCTGGCCTATTGCCGCGCGATTGTCGCAGCCGCACCTTTTCTCAAGGTGTTTCCCAGCTCCGAAACAGCGCTGCAAACTGCAGGGGATGATGGTTTTGCGGGCTGCATATCGGCAAGCGTTAACGTGACCGCACCCCTTGCCGCGCAGGTTTGGGCAGATCGTGCGAAACCCTCTGAAACGGTTTGTACGGAAATTGCAAGACAAAGAGGCTTAATCGCAGGCCCAGCGCTGATCCCGACCATCAAGTATCTAGTCGCTGAGCGATCCGGAAATTTGCAATGGCAGCGCGTGCTTCCGCCATTCGTAGCCCTGGATGCAAAGACAGGCCAGGATCTGCACCAGGAGCTTGACCGGAGTGCATCTGATTTATGAAAGAGCTGATCTGGACAAAGCGCTTCATGACGCTTTGCAATCATATCGCGGAGTGGTCTGAGGACCCGGATTTTCAGGTCGGATGCGTGATCATCTCGCCTGAGGGGCATGAGATCCGGTCGACCGGTTACAATGGCTTTGCCCGTGGTGTCAAATCTGATCAACCCGCACGCTATGACCGCAAAAGCGGCGAGAAGTTTTTCTGGTTCGAACATGCCGAGCGCAATGCGATTTACAATGCAGCCCGTTCGGGTGTCTCTCTTGCCGGCTGCACACTCTACGTCAACCGGTTTCCCTGCGCGGATTGCGGACGGGCGATCATTCAGGCCGGCATTCCCCATATCGTTGCACCGCCTATCCCGGTAGCAGATGGTGCGCTCGATTACAGCTTTCAGGTTTCGCAGCAAATGCTGTGTGAAGCCGGTGTTCAAATTACCGAATTCGAGTGAGGTTCTCATATGGTAAAAACGCAGTCGCTGGTCGCTGGAGAGTGGCTCACATCGGACACGGTGTTTTCCAATGAACCCGCGAGTGGAACGGCGGATCAGTTCGCCCAGGGTACGCCTGAGATGATCAACCGGGCATGTGAGGCAGCGGAAGAGGCATTCTGGAGTTATGGCTCCTTGCCTCGAACTGAACGCGCTGCCTTCCTGCGCAACGTGGCCACTCAAGTTGACGCGCTCGGTGGTGCAATCACGGCGATGGGCACCAAAGAGACCGGACTGCCGGAAGCCCGGCTGGAGGGTGAGCGGGGCCGTACGGTCGCGCAAATCCGCTTGTTTGCGGATCACATTGAAGCCGGTGACTATCTCGACGAGCGTCACGAAGCAGCATTACCTGACCGCTCGCCTCTACCACGTCCGGACCTTAGGCTCATTCAACGGCCCGTCGGACCGGTTGGCATCTTCGGTGCCTCAAACTTTCCGCTCGCATTTTCAGTTGCAGGTGGCGATACAGCCTCCGCTCTGGCTGCGGGCTGTCCGGTTGTGGTGAAAGGACACCCTGCGCATCCGGGACTTTCCTCCCTGATCGCGCAGGCGTTTGATGTTGCGATTAGAACGTCGGGTGTTCACCCCGGTGTCTTCAGCATGGTTCATGACGGTGGTCGGATTGTTGGGGAGACTCTCGTCAAACATCCTCTGATCTCCGCCATCGGCTTTACCGGTTCTCTACGCGGAGGGCGTGCACTTTTCGACCTGTGTGCGCAGCGGCCGATCCCGATCCCGTTCTTTGGAGAATTGGGATCCACGAATCCGATGTTCATCTTGCCGGAGGCTCTGGCCAATCGGGCAGACGCCATCGCCCGGAATTGGGCGGGGTCGTTGACGCAAGGGTGCGGCCAGTTCTGCACCAATCCGGGCATTGTTGTTCTTACGGCAGGCGAGCGGGCGGAGGCCTTCACAGAAGCGGCGACTGAGGCACTTGGCGCTGTCGACGCCCAGACCATGCTGACCAGCGGGATCGCCTCCGTCTTCGCCGAGGGACGGAAGCAGTTCTGCTCGCACACGGCAACGGCTGTTCTGATTTCTGCAGAAGATCGCGCCCGTGAAGCGTCCCCTTGTCTCCTGTCCACGTCCGCAGAGACCTGGCTGGAGAGCGAAGATCTGGGAGAGGAGGTATTCGGGCCGCTCGGTCTCCTTGTTGTTGCGCGGGATATGGATGAAATGCTGGCTGTTGCAAAGAAACTTCAAGGTCAACTCACTGCCACGCTTCACATGGATGCGGGTGATACGTCCAGCGCCCTGAAATTGCTGCCTATTCTGGAGCGTAAAGCAGGCCGCGTGCTCGCAAACGGATTCCCGACCGGCGTTGAAGTTTGCGACGCGATGGTCCATGGCGGGCCATACCCAGCCTCAACGAATTTTGGTGCAACGTCAGTGGGCACTCTTGCAATCCGTCGTTTTTTGCGACCGGTCTGCTATCAAAACATTCCAGCTGATATCCTGCCGCTAGATCTCCAAAACTGACATACCGCTTTGGAGGACGGTTCGATAGACGTCGAACGTTCAAGATGGAGACGCGAAACGGTCGTTGGCGCCGACTGTAGTATTTGTTCGATGTCAAACTGGTCACCAATTCAGGATCTGCAATTGGTGACCTATGCCTCAGGGTGGCCATGCGAAGTTCGATATGGGAGCATCAAGCCCATGTTCCAACGGCAATTTTGGGTGCCGTGAGTGGGCTGTCGCGTTTAAGAGAGTTTATTGGAAACAACGTCAACGACTGACCCAAGACCCAAGAATTCCTCAAACTAGTGTAGAGCCCGTTGCAATTAGGAGAGGGACGGAATGAAGCTTTCAAGGTTCGCAGAGGAAAAGATCATCGGCATTTTGCGGCACCAGGAAAGCGGCCAGAAGACGGCTGACGTTTACGGACGGCACAGCATTTTGGCGGCAACCTTCCATTAAATACAAAGCAAAACTCGGCCAAACCCCAATGTTAGTGCGTGCGACCGCTGGCCCAATCTGCCAGCTGCAAAGACAAAGCTCCTAAATTTTGCAATTTAACAAACAACAACCCCCGTCATGTGGCATGAGTTCATGCCGCATTAGCTCGATCGACTCGACATAGTGAAAATCGTTTTTCTTGTAAAATCCAATTGCAGCTTGATTGTCAGCAAACACGATAAGACTGAGCTCATTGTATCCTTCAATAACAGCCTTTTTCTTCGTCTCATCCAACAGGTGCTTGCCGATCCCGCTCCTCCTGTGTTCCGGATAAACTCCAATTGCATCCAGAAAATAGCTGCCTTCAACCTTCGACGAATAGAAATCTGTGAACCGTTCTAATCGGCTTTCAGGCAAAAACTCTCTGAGTTCACTGGTAATTCGATGAAACTCAGCTGGATATGACATAGCCATTCCAATAATTTTGTCTTCGCATTCAGCAACAATAGTGCTTCGAAAAGTGTGCGGATATACATCCCGTTTGAGTCCATTGGACAAAACTTCAGTAGCGGTCATGTTGGGCACAAGATCCCGAAAAAGATACTCTACCGCGCCATCAGATGCCATGTAGCTCAGCTCTGCGATTTCTTGACAGTCTTTTTCTTGACCTTGCCTATAATTCACATTCCGCATTTCCGTCCTCATTTCGACATAGCAAAAATGGGATTGACCAGACAAAGATCCAAACGATGCGAAGGCGGTGTTTCTCAACACCGCCTTCGCATCTAGTGCTTTCAGCTGTTGTTTTTCTTGCCAAGCGCTTCAATCAGCGTTCCGAGATTATGCTCGAACATGGCAAGGTAGCTGGTGGCGGGTCCACCGCGCTCTGACAGGGCGTCTGAGAACAGACGGCCGCCGATCTCGATCCCTGTTTCATCTGAAATCTGCTGCACGAGAGCGGGGCTGGTGATGTTTTCGACGAACAGCGCAGCCGCGCCCTGCTCCTTGAGCTGCGTGATAAGGACAGCCAGGTCACGCGCGGACGGCTCTGCTTCAGTGTCGATGCCGACCGGCGCGAGGAAGGTCAGGCCATAAGCGTCGGCAAGGTAACCGAAGGCATCATGTGCGGTGACAACCGTGCGGCGGTCTTCTGGAAGAGCTGCCAGACGTGTACGTGTTTCCTTGTCGAGAGCTTCCAGCTTTGCAATGTAGGCTTCGGCATTCGCGTTGAAATCATCAGCATGGTCCGGCATTGCCTTACCCATTGCCTCGGCAATGTTCCGCACATAGATCACCCCGTTTGACAAGGAATTCCAGGCGTGCGGATCTGTTTCGCCATCGACCATGACGGGCGTCACACCTTCTGTGGCAACGTGGACCGTGGCTTCGGTGCCGGATTCTGAAATCAGCGTTTCGGACCAGGTCTCAAAACCGAGACCGTTGACGAAGATGACATCAGACTCAGCCACGGCGCGCGCATCCGCAACAGAGGGCTGATAGACATGCGCATCGGCATCCGGGCCAACAATCGTGGTTACCTTGGCATGATCGCCGACCACTTGTTCCACCATGTCCCCCAGGATCGAGAAACTGGCAACAATCTTGAGATCGTCGTGTGCATTGGCTGGCACTACGCCGACCATCAACGTTGTTGCCACGAAACCAGCAGCCAGGGTTTTCAAAAGGGTCATTGTATCCTCTCTTCAGTATAGGATTGTTCAACAGACAGTTTTTTTCCAGGCGACGGTTTGCGGAACCGGCCGCCGAGGCCAAGCGGCCCGAAAAGGGCCGAAATCAGAAAGAAGCCCCCGGCAACCAGAACAATTGCCGGGCCGGATGGGGTTTCGGGAAAGAGGTACGACAACGTCAATCCGATCCAGCAACTCGCCAACGCAAACAGAAAACCAAGAACGAGCTGGCCAGTAATAGTGCTTGCCCAATACCGGGCAGCCGTTGCCGGCAGGATCATCAGGCCTACGGCCATTAACGTACCCAATGTCTTGAACGCCGCGAGCAGGTTCAAAACCAGAAGCAGCATGAACCCCTGATCGACCAGCCAAGGTCGACGTGTTTGCGCTTCGAAGAAGATCGGATCGCATGTGCTGACGATCAACGGACGCAGGAGAACGGCAAATGCAGCTAGCGTCACCGTAGCGACTCCGCCGACCAGTATCATCGACCCATCGTCAATCCCAAGGATTGAGCCGAACAGGAAACTCTTGAGAGGGACCGCTGAACCGGCAGCTGAAAGAATGAAAATGCCGACGGCAAGAGCAATAAGATAAAGCGAGGCGAGACTTGCATCGCTGCGCAAGATCGTTTTGCGCGCGAGCAATGCCGTCAGAATGGCAACGCCGACCCCGGCAACCAGCCCGCCAATGAGCAGCGACATCACCGACAATCCGGCGGCAACGAACCCGATGACGATGCCCGGCGTGATCGCATGGGCCATGGCCTCGCCGGCAAGAGACAGGCGTCGCAGAACGAGAAAAGCTCCAATTGGTGCAACGGAAGCAGACAGCACAGTCGTTGCCACGAATGCACGCCGCATGAAAGCGAAGCTCCACATCTCGGCAAAGAGTTCAAACATGGGTGGGTTCCCTGTGGTCATAGGAGCCCTTGAACATCCAGGATGCCTGGCTTTGAGACAGATAGCCTTGAGCAACCAGCTGATCTTGCGTCAGAACGTCTTTCACCAAACCATGAGTGGCTGTTCCGTTGCCGAGGAGCAGCGCATGACTGCAATGGTCAAGGACCGAAGACAGGTCATGGACAACCAGCACCACTGCCCGACCCTCTTGACGCCATCGCTTGATGATCGACAGGAGATGCGCCTCAGTGCTCTGGTCGACCGCCGCGAAAGGCTCGTCCAGCAGGATCAAAGGGGCGTCTTGCAGAATGACACGAGCAAAAAGAGCACGCTGCAATTGCCCACCGGAAAGCGTATGAAGCGAGCGGTCTGCCAGTTCAAGAATGCCAGCCTCGTCCAGCGCCGCTGCCACCCGATTGCGGCCGCTGCGGCCCAGACCCGACCAAAGGCCAAAGCCACGCCACGCCCCCATCGCAGCAAGGTCGCGGACACGGATCGGAAAGCGCCTGTCAAACTCAGTCAACTGCGCCAGGTAGCCAATCTCCCGTGGACGTCCCGACGGCCAGTTCAGGCGTCCGCAAAGAGGCTCCATCAAGCCAAGCAACATTTTGACGAAGGTACTCTTGCCGGAACCATTCGCACCGAGCACCGCCAGTGTCGCCCCCCTGTCGACATCCAGGGACAGGTGCTTGAACAAAGTTAGATCGGGATATCCGAGGGACAGATTTCGCAGCTCCAGGACGGGTGCCATCAGAGTACCGCCAGAATGAAAAACCAAAGAAGGCCTGACAGGGCAATTGCACCTGCGGCCAGGGCAACGACACTCATCTCGGTCAGGCATGGAAGCCGCGTGTCGTGCATTTCGCGAAGGGGATCACGCTGAGCCATCAGTCCGCTCCGGAACGTGACGCAACGATCAAGGTCAGCAAGGCCTCGAAACTAGGCCTGCTCCGGTTTTGCCGCGATAGTATTGGTCTTGTGGTCTGGCGCATCGCCCTCTCCGTCTGGACGGGGATCTGGCAGCACCACACTATTGAACGGCTGAGCCGCTTTGCACATGGTCGTCTCCCACCGGGACACCCCGCCCGGTCAAGTTAAGATTGCGATGGCAGGTCTCCTGACTCGCGGGTCGAAGCTTTCCCGTTCCTTCCCGGGCCGTTGGTCGACAGGGCCCAGTGGCATTATCGGGGTCGCTCACCGCTCACAGTTGCGGGGGCAGTCACGGATTTAGCGCCCTTGCGGCTCTTCCTCACCGTGTTCCCTTTTCATCTTGCAGCCATGTTCATTCTGCAAGAACCATCAGCGGGCAAACTATTTTCTCGTTTCGAAATAATCAACACGTATTTGCCCTAATGGACTGAGCCTGGCGCCCTCGAAAAAGCGCCAAGGAGAGCTTCACCTGTTTGCGGCGAAGTCCTGTTTCGACCCCGAATTGGACTTCCGTCTTGGGGGACTATCTCGAAAAATGTGCCGACACCGCGTCCCGTGCCTCACTTTTCAAAAATTGAGAACGACCAGTAGTCCTCAGATGTGCGCTGAACCTTTTGCCACCCCAAACCTGTCAATTCGCGCGCAATCAGACGGTTGATAATTCCATGACCCAGTAAAACAGCGCTGCTGTGTTTCGCTGCTGCGTCGCATAGCGTGGCGGTGCATTTTTGGGCGCGTATCTTTGCATCTTGAATGGACTCCCCGTTCTGCGAAAATCCAAAGAACCAGAGCAGCCTAAAAATGAGAGCCCAACTGAAGAAAGACAATTTGGGGCGCTTCCATTCCAGAAAGGGCAAATCGGATTCTCGAAATTCCGGGTCGATCACTGCTCTATCTTTCAGTCCAAGCCTTTCAATCGACAGGGTGGCTCTGGGCAGGTTGCTGCTCAGCGCGATCGCGCATGAGCCGGCGATTGCCTTGGAGGCCAACGGAGGAAAACTGTCGCTGGACAAAGCTGCTGTCTCATAGCGCTTTACAATCTCTCCTACTGTTTTTGGAGAAACCCATTCCTTCTTGCAAGCGTCGAGATCGAGTTCCGGTTTGCCGTGTCTCATCAATACTATCTGCATGTTTTCCTCAGCGATCACCCGATGCCTGGAGTTGGAGCGCCATACCACCTCAAGGAAAATTCACGCGATTTACGGTCGTAACTGATTTGGAACCTTGTTTAGAAACGCGTGCGTTTAAGGTCAACAATAGAGGCGCTTTACCGGCTCACAACTCGGAGTTGGAAGCGAACTGGAATGTTTTGACCACCCGACCCGTGCGGACACTCCAGGGGTGACCCGATACGCCTCCCGATGTCACGTGAGAGGCTTCCATAGCCAACAATGCAGAACCGCAAAGCCGGACAAGAATCGAGCATCTGATAGGACGTGTCTTAGTTGCGAGCCTTGTTCCCCCAGCTACTTCAAGTTCGTATCTATCCAAGCTATACAACCAGGCTGAAGACCCAGTCTTGCAATCATCAATCAGAGTTTTTCATTGAAAATTTTTCTATTCGTTGTGTCAGCAGTTTTTCTGATTGGACCAGTTATTGCCTGGGGTTTCGTTGTTGCCCTTGGGTGTGGGTTCAAAACCAATACGACAAACTGCAGCGTTCGCCTTGCAGACTATCTGGACAGTGAATTTCTCACCCTCGCCTCGCTACCCTGGGTCCTGGGTGTCATCTGTCTAATCAGTGCCATTCGCAGATGATCCCGGCGCTTACACTTCTCTTTCAGAGGTGGGTTGGTACAAGAGCAACCGTGTTCATGTTCGGTGTTTTCTGGAAATTTCGGCGATGAACGTGCCCTCATATCTTGTCGTCCGAAACGACAGCTGGAACTTCAGTGAACTCCCGCATGAATTCACAGTTTGGCTGCGAGTTGAAAATCTGGAAGAGCAACTCGATACCGCAATTGCCCGCTTCAATGCTCACTTTGAAAAGTACCCTGGTGAAGCGAACAGCAAATCACAAAAGGTGGTGGAGCTTAGGCGGCTAAGAGCTTTCCAAGACCGGGTCAGGAAAATGGATAACGCTTCCTCACCGATATCCGTCGGTGCAACAGAGCTGCCCGTGAGTTTCAACGAACAGATCTTCGAGGGCAATTTTGTTTCGCTATTTTGCTTGAATTGCTATCGTTTGAGCCCACCGGAACTCACCTGCCTTGTTCCGTTTCAAAACGACACTTATGAGCAGGCTTTTGGGACAATGCGGCACTGTTTATGCGGCAAATCGATTGCATGGCGCATTGATGGCCAACGCAGGCCCTAGCAGAACAGGAAAGTAATCTGTTTCCAGGACAATCATCCCTGCCCGTCTTAGGTTCGCCTGATCAGTTGATCGAGTATGGATTTCACCGGGAACGCGCTCACCGAAACGGGTTGGATCTGCCCAAGTCGCGCGTTTGCCAAGCGGAGACGTTTGGGAGGGGGAAAAACTGCAAAACTGCTCATTCAATGCTTGCGCAAATCCCTTAGGCATTTGCGCTGTGTTTCGGACGAATGCTCCACGAGATCCCAAGCACAGTTAAAAGCAGCACGACGGGGAGGAGCGCCAACGGGCTCCCTGCCGCGACGAGTGCAGTGCCAGCCGCGCAGGCGATGGACGCTGCGGCTTCCGCGAGCGTCGAGGTTTTCGAAGCGACTTGCCGACGTCTGAAATTGGTGCGCTTGGCTTGCGCACGGAACCAGAGTTGAACCAGGATTGCGCTAGATGCCGCGATCATTGCACCGGCAAAGGTAACAACTGCGCCCCATACCGATATGAGCGCCAGGCCCAAAACGATCGGCAGCATTATTGCGGCGATAAGCATCAGAACTGACAAGACCTTCGCCCAGAGACGCGTGAACGCGGAGATGGGGGCCGTAACGATCAGGTCGGGTGAATCTTCTCCAGAGATGGTCAGCCAGGCAAGGCCTCCGGCAAGCTGTCCGACTGCCATAACAATTACAGGGGCGATGATCACGGAAATTTCGGCGTTCTCGCCAAAACTGACCCACAGCATAACAGCTGGCGGGATAAGATAGAGAACCTGCATCAGTGTTTGGGAAACCAGCCAGGGATCGCGGGCGATGAGCTTAAGCTCCTTGAAAACGAGCGCGCCAAGAGGCGAGTAACTGCGAAAGGTCCGTTCCGTTGCGCGTTCGCGCGGAGCCTTTTCCGTGACGCCAAGTGCCAACACGACAATGCGGCGAAACTGTACGGCGCCGCACCAGGCCCCCGCCCCAAAAAACAAGAGAGAAACAGCGAAAAGCAAAAACACAGTGGCAGTCTGTCCAGCCACCGCGTGAGCGAGGAACCACCACGCGGAGCCTGCAGCTGGCGCATGGTTGGCCACAAACGCTGGATCGAAAAGCGTGAACCTGGACATCGACCCGAAGGAAAGTATGGCTACGACTTGCATGCCGATCAGAAAGGCCGCACCGACCACCGCAGCCAAGATTTGCGCGCAGAGGCGCGTACGCTGCGCTCCGACCGTCTTGAACAGTGCGAGTGTGATCAACACACCTGCTCCAGTTGCTGTCAGCGATGCTGCCAGGAGCACCATATAGCCCCCAAGCCAATGCACCCCGCCAAGCACCACGGCAACATTGAGGAATGGCGAAATGACCAACGCCGACATCACCCAGCTTGTGAGAGCCATCATAACGATGCGCACAAGAAAGAGGTCACGGGAGGGGGCGGGTGAAGAAAGTATCAGATCAAGATCATCGCGGGCATAGAACGCACGCGTTACCGATTCCGTCGCCTGCGACAGCATCATGGTGAAGCTGAGCAGAACCGTGACCGACAGCATTGCCAACGCGGTCTGATCGAGCACAAACCCGGCGGTCAAATGGGGTGAAAGCACCGCATATGCGATCAGATGCATGACCGCATAGAACAAACTCATGCCGATCAATGCGCGCCGCAGACTTGTGTTGCGCCAACCTGAGAACATCCAGGCCCAGTCGCGCCAAGCGAGCCGCAATTCATGCTTTGAAAAACGCATCAAAGCGGAACGGGCCGCTGTCGCACTCATGCCACTTTCTCATCAAGGAGATTTGCCCTGCCCGGTTGCGTATCACCTTCGGAAACGCCACCTACGATGTCGAGGAAAATGTCCTCTAGAGAATTGCCTTCTGCGCTTGCTTGTTTGCGCAACTCTTCCAGCGTTCCCTCAGCAACAAGCTGCCCGCCGGCGATAATCCCGATCCGGTCGGCCATGCGCTCTGCGACTTCAAGGATATGCGTCGTCATGATGATCGACACTCCCTGCGCAACAAGCCCGGACAAAACCTTCTTCACCTGCCGCGCAGACCCAGCATCAAGTCCGGTGAGCGGTTCATCGAGGATTATCAAGCGCGGTTCATGGATCAAGGCACCGGCAAGCGCCACTTTCTGACGCATTCCCTTGGAGAACCCGCCACAACGTTCATTGGCATGGGGCTCAAGTCCAAAGGACTCAAGCAAAGTATCGGCCTTGAAGCGCGCGAGGTCCGGCTGCATGCTCCAGAGGCCAGCCACAAACTCAAGATATTCAAGCGGCGTCAGCTTGTCATAAACCATGGGTTCGTCCGGGACCCAAGCCAAAACCTGTTTGGCAGCAATCGGGTCTGAAAAAGCGTCGACACCGCAGACTTTGACGGAGCCGCTATCGGCCTCGAGCAATCCTGCGACCATCCGCAACGTCGTTGTTTTGCCTGCGCCGTTCGGACCCAGCAAGGCATAGAATTCACCATCCTGCACAGTCAGCGAAAGACCGTTGACTGCGGGTTCGCTGAAGCGCTTATGAAGGTTGGAAATATCAAGGGCGGTGGTACTGGAGGACGGCATCTATCTCTCATCAATAGAAGGTTTCGACCAGTTTACCGAGGGGACCTTTCGCTAATGTAAAACCCGGTCATTTGCCTCACATTGAAGCACCATGAATGAAAGAAAAGTTGGAAGGCGACCGGATGTGACGGCAGTAACAGACTGAAGTACTCCCCGGCAATAACGTAAGGTCACTTTCGCTCCAACAGGTGTCTGAAAATGATCACGTTTACTGCTCCAATCAAGCTGAAACTGCCGCAGGAAAACAACCCGTACTATCAGTATGCAAAGCCGGACACCGAGACGGTCGACAAGGGTTGGAAAGCCGTTTTCATCGGCTCCGAGGGAGCTGACTACATTTTTGGGGACGCCTTTTCCGACACCATGTACGGGAACGGTGGTAACGATGGGCTGCACGGCGGAGGCGGCAGAGATTTTCTCTATGGAGGCGAAGGAAACGACACCTTTATCGGTGGTGAAGGCGCGGACGAAATGTTCGGCGAAGCAGGTGACGACTTTTTCTGGGGCGAGCTTGATGGAAACAAGATCGACGGAGGCAGTGGTCACGACACGATAAGCTATTCCGGGATGGACAAAGGTATCGTGGTGTCGTTGAGGATGGGCGGCGCGCTGGATCCGAATACTTTCACGGTCAAAGAATACATAACCGATATCGAAA
Organism: Labrenzia sp. THAF82; assembly: GCF_009363435.1. Classification (GTDB taxonomy): domain Bacteria; phylum Pseudomonadota; class Alphaproteobacteria; order Rhizobiales; family Stappiaceae; genus Roseibium; species Roseibium porphyridii. The sequence goes on from NZ_CP045354.1 coordinate 5,761,689, forward strand.
GTGTCATCGGAACCAGCCACGACGATGCCATTGTCGGCGACGACCGCCAGATTGGAAATCACCTCTTTGGCGGCGCAGGAAATGACGTCCTCGAAGGCGGCGGTGGCACCGACACTATTGTTGGAGGTCTCGGCGCAGATATTCTTTGGGGCGGGACGGAAAGCGACACCTTTGCCTTCAATCTTGGCGACAGCCCTGGAGGCACGTCAAATTTCGACACAATCAGGGACTTTGATCTCGATGACGACATCCTGCAGTTCCAGATCTATGACCCGAATCTGGCTGATTGGTCGGCCTATGAGACGACCGTAGATGGCGTCGCCGGCACCTGGGTCCGGATTACCGAGCTGCAACTCGATGGACCGGTTGCTGAAACACAGGTTCGCTACGAAGTGTTTCTCGCAGGAACGAACCTTGAAACCGTCGGAGCCGACGACTTTGCATTTGTCTGAACCAGCACAGGCGGGAAGAAAATTTCCTGCCAATAGACCTTCGAAGGTCTTCTTAAATTGGTGGCGGCGTCAGCAGACGCTCAAATCCAAAATGTCATGGGGACCAACACAGTGTAAGCCTGGATGGAAGCTCAGGTCATGCTCTGCTTAACGACTGCCTTTGCGACCAGTTCGGGCACCTTGATCATGCAATAGTGGTCCGCCTCAATCTCAAGATAGGTCCAGTGCTCCTGCTCCAAATGCGCTTTGACGTGGCTGACCTCATTTTCGGTCATGACCAGAAACTGGCTGTTCAGGCAGTGAATATACGTCTTCGGGATCGCCTTGAACCTGGTGGCATTGAAGACAAGCTTCTGAACAAAGGGCGGCCAGTTTGGCACTCCGAAATCAACCGGGTCGATCCCTGTAATCTCGAAGAAGTCCAACAGCGACTTTCCACTCTCGGGAATGAGCGTGTCCAGAAAGACCAGCCTTTCGATTTTCTCAGGTATTCGGTCCGCAGCGCCAGTGATGACAAAGCTGGCATAGCTGTGCCCTACGAGGCGCAACCGCTGCACTCCGGCTCCCTCGATGCGCTCGCAAAGCTCTTCAACATGATCCGACAGGGTTGCTCTTTCGGGATCGGATAATGTGAGGGCATCTGTCTGATGACCATCGGTCTCCAGCAAGGTGCGAACCTTGTCGAAATCTTCTTTGGTGCGTTTCCCCCCGGGGACGAATAAATAGTGTGTCACAAGCAGTTTCACCTTGCGTTTCCGATGTGCATTCGGGCGTTGGACTTTGGTGCGTGGAGCGCCTCTTGGACGTCTTTCCGGTTGAGATATCTGGACCCTCGCACCATGCGCCAATGGCATGCAATCATGCAACATAAGCAACGCTTCAGCCGCTTCTTGCCGACTTTTAAAACGCGAAGCGGTTGTGCACGTCATCACAGCGAAAGTTCGTTTACACCCGATGTCTTTGCTCTAGCACCCTGCATTAATGGCGGGTTTGGCTTAGCGGCCACTGCTTGTTAGCAAATTCAGGCCTTCGCGGAACAGAAGTACAGCGAAGATGACAAGCATGATTGCCAGCCCACGCATGATGTAGGGGTAAGCCCGACCGGTGAGCAGATGGCGGTATCGCCCCGTAAGAGCGGCAACGCCAACTTTTGAGCCGACCAGAAGAAGATAGAAACCGACAACAAACCCCCAGGGGGCCAGGGATGATTTTTCAGAAGCTGCAAGCACATAAGGCACACCGACTGTGATCCAGAACAGGTAGGGGTGAGGGCTCAGGAAATTGGCAAGAACCCCTTTTTTCAAAGATGCTGGTGCCGTAGCCGCAGCGATTTCCCCGACAGTGTCCGCCTTGGCGGTCTCGTAGGCCAAATAGAGAGCATAGAGAGCGCCAACAATCCCGAGCAGACCCAGCGCCTGGTTTGGGAGTTCCCGAAGCACAAAGAACAACGTCAGAACAATAGGGACGTCCGTGACAAGCGGCGCAGCGGCAACCAACAGTCCTTCCTTGAAGCCGTGACGTATGGTTTGAGCGATGACAATGGTCATCAATGGGCCGGGCGCCAGGCCGGCGGCCAGTCCCAAAGTAATGCCGGTCAGTGTCGCTGAGACAAATTCAGTCAAACCTTCGCCCCCAATGTCAAATCAGACTTGACTGAGAATTCACCTGTCCAGCCTCGATCTTCGGGCGTGCGATGTGCCTTCGTAGCTTCGATCATATGGGTAAACCAACACGGTGCTGTGTCCACAAGGTGGTTGCGGCTTCGCATGGCCAGCTCATTGCGAAGGAGAGTTTGCAATGGAGCAGATCGCTTCGAATGCCAGTCGCTATGCAGCCGGTGAAGAAAGGCTACAAAAACTCTCACGGCAGCTTTCAAGGTTTCACCGTAGACGAACAAACGTTCAAATTGGGTAGGCGTGGACTGACAGCTTCGTGGGCAGGAGCGGGCTGGCAGGTTTGACAAGTGAATTGAGGAATGCAGACCGCACGCGCAACGGCCCGGTCCCGATAATACTCAGGCGGATCTCATCAACACTTTGAGTTTGCTCTTCTTCCCTACCATTCGTCCATTCTCGTACGGCAAAGGCAAAAGCAACACTATACCCAGCTTCAAATGGGACAACGCAATTCATGCCAATGCGTTTGACGCTGAAACTCCATGGCAAGGTCAAGCAGTTCTGTTTCCATGTAGTGGCTGCCGACAATTTGTAGCCCAATAGGCAGGCCTTCTTTGGTCTGGCCACAAGGAATACTGATTGCAGGATTTCCTGTCAGATTAAAGCCGCAAGTAAAAGGGATGAGTGTCCCAAGTTCCTGTGTCGGATCAAATTCCGCCAGGGACATTGCCGGACGCGGCGTGGTTGGTGTGAGCAGAAAGTGTGTGCTGACAGCGGCAAAAGCAGCAGATAGTTCCTTCTGTAATTTTGAGCGCACTCGCACCGCATCCATCAATCGGTCCGCAGGTATGCCCAATCCAGTTTCAATCATCTCTGCAACCTTGGGATTGAAACGGTCGCGACGTTTTGCGAGAGCGGCCGTATTGGCCCATGCCAGCTCCGCAGAGAAGAGCGTCACAATTGCATCAACGGCCATCGGCAGTGTTGGCAGCTCCAGTTCGACGATTTCCGCGCCAGCTTGTCGGAAGACTTTACACGAATCGGCTAACGCGATTTTGATTTCCGGATCTAGAGGATAGGCATCTGTAAGAGCCGAAAGGGTAGTTTCGCCGAGAACAGCAATCCTGTTGTTGTGTTGCGGTCGTTGGTCCTGGTCACAGCGTGCTTGCAATGTTGCCGCGTCCCAAGGGTCGGGATCGGTCAGGATTGGAAGAACTTTGCCGATTTCCGCCGCTGACCGGGCAATGATTCCGACATGATCAATCGATGGTGCTGATGCCTCACGCATCACACCGTGCGAACTGATCAGTCCCCAAGTCGGTTTAAGGCCCGTCGTTCCAGTCATTGCCGCTGGAATGCGCAGAGAACCGGCAGCATCGGTGCCTAAGGCGAAGCGCGCCGATCCGACAGCGACCGAGACACCAGCTCCGGCACTCGATCCACCAGGATAGTATGAAAGATTCCACGGATTGCGTGTTAGCGGTTGGTCAAGACCGCAGGTCAACTCATGTGCAACCTGCGTACCGACTAGCGTACCACCGGCAGCACGCAGCCGAGCCACCACTGTTGCGTCTAACGTTGCGACACGATCTTCGTAGGCTTGCGACCCTCCCGAGGTCACAACACCTGCAACGTCGAACACCTCCTTCACAGCGAACGCCCAACCGGCTATCGGCGAAGATGCCTTGCTGAGGTCGACGTCGCTGGCGGAGGATCGAGCCTCCAGCTCCAATACGTGCCGATAGGCGTGGACCTTATCTTCGGTTCTCGCGACCGCGTCGAGCGTGCGCGTTAGCTGGTTGCTGGCAGTTTCCGACATGGCTTTTCCCATCTATCGCCAAGCCTTACGGTCGACTAGGTTAAACCTACATCGCTCAATAATAAAAGGGCTTAGCAATGGCCGGCCTTGATGTTTTGGTGAATGTCGCGAATGTCATTTATCTCTTTTCCTATTCGGTTCGCGACATTTTCTGGTTGAGAATCCTGACATTGTTCGGGATTTCATTGTTAATGCCTTACTACTACCTCCAACCGTCACCCCTTTGGGCTCCCATTGGCTGGAATACCTTCTTTTTTTGTATCAATCTTTACTGGATTGCCCGCCTCTTGGCAGAGATGCGACCAGCTCCTTTTACGAACGAAGAACAGCGTCTCTTCGCAATCGCTCTGCAGAACCTGTCCGAACGCGACGCATTCAAGTTCCTTCGAATGGCGGAGCGTAAAACGGTTCCCGCCGGTACGATCCTGGTGATGCAAGGCAATTCGGTTGAAGAATTGTCCCTTGTGGTCGAAGGCGAACTCGTGGTTGAGCAGGACGGCAAACGTGTTGACGATCTCTCAGAAGGAAATTTTGTTGGCGCGGTCGCGCTCCTCAGTCAGAAAAGCAAATTCTCTGCCCCAGTTACTGTTCGGGTGTCGGCTCCGACAACACTGCTGACATGGAGCTTTAAGGAATTGACCTCCAAATTTTCACGCAATTCCAGTTTACAGATCGCGATCGAAGCGAGCCTGGGTATGGAAGTCGCCAAGTGGTTGCGGACAACGCGGCAAATGCTCTTACGCACATAAACTCAAGAGAAGTCCGGCAATTCTTCTGGAGGGTCGGTCATATCGGTAAAACCAACGCGGTGCTGTGTCCACAAGGTGTAAGCCGGTTACACTCTCAGGTGTTTGCAATGGAGAGTCAGGTAATGGCACGCGTCTCTTCGTATTAGCGTTCAAGTCGCTATGGACCTGGAGAAGAAAGGCTACAAATACTCTCGCGGCAGCTTTCAAGCTCTCGCCGTAGACGAACAGATTTTAGGTACTACTGGCAGGTAAGCGGACATAAGAATATGGCTGACAAGTCACTAATCCTGGTCCTTTTAGGACACTGTCAAATCAAGAGATTCTGACGTCTTGAGAAATTTTTCAAGTATTCGCAGCGATCCCGAAGATCGGATTTTTTTCGCAGCACCAACCTCCTTTGATTCGTTGCCTAACTTCGCACACGTGATGCAGACTTCAGAGCCGCGACCAGTGTTAATAGCACCTCCGATATTTCGAATTGCATTTTCTTAGTTTTTACTTCTTGAACGGTTTCGATCCAAGTTTTTATTTATCAAATTAAATAATAATACAGATATTTCTAAATTATACTTTCCGAAACCTTTACTACAACTTTCCACCGAACGTAGGGCGTAGTCCAAACACGATATCATTAACCAAACGAGGAGAGCGCTGCGCGCCTTGCGACAGGCGGTGCGAGATGCCCATGATGCGAAGATACTTGATTTATACGTACGTATAATATAATAATCGAACGCAATGATGAGCGGAGGATCATGTGGCTCGACATTTTACAATTGAATGCGTGCTGGATTGTGAGAACCATCTTGGTGAAGGGCCTGTATGGGATCATGGTTCCGGCACGCTGTATTGGGTGGACAGCACAGGGTCCAGGGTCGGAAAGGATGCTATCTGGCGCCTCGACCCCGAGAACGGCGATGTCCGCTCGTGGCCGCTTGAACAAGATGTCGGCGCCATGGCGCTGCGCAAGAATGGCGGCGCAGTCCTGGCGCTTAGCGACGGCTTCTACACCTTCGACTTTGATACAGGGCGCACTGAGTTGATCGCCCAGGTGAATGACGATCCTTCGCGTGCGCGCCTCAATGATGGAAAGTGCGATCGTGCAGGACGCTTCTTCGCCGGTGGCATGGATGATCAAGAGGAACTGGGCATTTGCGGGCTCTGGAGGCTCGACCCCGACATGACGTTAAGCAAGGTCGAAAGTGGTATCATTTGTTCGAACGGGCCGTGTTGGAGCCCAGACGACAGGACCTTCTACTTTGCGGACACGTTCAAGAATGAGATCTGGGCCTACGACTACGACTTAGGCGCAGGATCGCTCGCGAACCGCCGGGTCTTTGCTTCGACGGCCGACGACAGCGGCTTCGCCGATGGCTCCACAGTCGATGAGGAAGGCTGCCTCTGGAATGCGCAGGTAATTTCGGGTGATCTGATCCGCTATGCCCCCGACGGCAGTATCGAGCGCAAGATCACCATGCCAGTGCGTAACATCACATCGGTAATGTTCGGCGGGCCGGACCTGATGGACATCTACGTTACGTCCATGGCGCGCGTCAGCCACCCTGCAGCTCACGACAATTTCGAAAAACAGACCAAACCTCAATTCGCCGCGGGTGCGTTGTTCCGCATCCGGGGCTTGGGTATCCGCGGCGTGCCGGAGCCTCGGTTCGCCGGATGAGCGCGTCTGAAAGGGAGGAAACATGAAACCCGCAAAATTCGACTATTGTCGGCCTGAAGACCTGCCCACCGTGTTGGCACTCCTGGCGGAAAAGGAAGACGCACGCATACTCGCCGGAGGGCAAAGCCTTGTGCCCATGATGAATTATCGCATGGCTCAACCGTCGCACCTCATCGATATCAACCGCGTGCCCGACATCGACTATATCCGCCTGGAAGGCGACATGATCGCCATCGGCGCGCTCGCTCGCCATGCGGATGTCAAAAGCGCGCCACTCATTGCCGAGTACCTGCCAATTGTCGCCGACGCTTACGACTGGGTCGCGCATTCGGCAGTGCGCAACCGCGGCACCCTTTGCGGCAACTTGTGCCATGCCGATCCGGCATCGGAGATGCCCGCGCTCATGCAGCTACTCGACGCAGTGATGATTGTTGCAAGCCAAAGCGGTCACCGTGAAGTGCCGGCAACAGCCTTCTTTACAGGTGTCTATGAAACTGCGTTGCAACCTAGTGAGATGCTCTCGGAGGTGCGCATTCCAGTGCCACCGACAGGCACCGGCTGGGGCTTTGAGGAAGTCTCTATGCGCAAGGGTGACTTCGCCTGGACCGCCTGCGCGGCGACGTTGCGACTGGATGCCGGGCGGATAACCGGTGCACATGTCGCTGCCGCGGGGATCGGCGAACGCTCACTCCGCCTGAGACAGGCGGAAACTGCCTTGAACGGGCAAGCGCCCTCGGACGATCTGTTCGCAGCGGTCGCCGCAGACGCCGCATCGGCGATGAACCCCGCCGACACCATTGGTGCCAGCGCCGATTATCGCCGCGACTTGGTGCGCACACTGATACCGCGCGTTCTGAGCGCTGCGGTCACACGCGCCAGATAAAAAGGGAGGATAACATGGATAAGATCGCGATTTCGCTGACCGTGAACGGGCGCTTAAGGCAGGCCTTGGTCCCGTCACGGATGTTGCTGTCGGACTTCATCCGTCATGAGCTGGCATTGCCGGGCACCCATGTGGGTTGCGAACACGGGGTATGCGGTGCGTGCAATCTGCTGGTCGACGGTAAGGCTGTCCGCTCCTGCCTTATGTTCGCGGTACAGTTGGATGGCTCGACGATTACCACGGTCGAAGGCTTCGGTCAGGACGATCTCCATCCGATCCAGCACGCCTTCTGGGAAGAGCATGGCCTGCAATGCGGTTTCTGTACACCGGGCATGCTGGCCGCGGCGAAGGAGCTGCTCGACCACAACCCCGACCCGACGGACGAAGAAATCCGCGAAGCCATCGCCGGTAATCTTTGCCGCTGCACAGGCTACCAATACATAATCAACGCCATCCGTTCCGCCGCCGCGAAGCTGCGCACGACCGAAACAGAAGCGGCATGAAGGAGAGACCCGTGGCATCACATCTCGACAACAACGTCATTCCGCCCAGCCGCCAGCGTGAGCTTCCCCGCCAGGGCCTGACTTGGATCGGCCAGAGCATGAAGCGCGTGGAGGACCCGCGTATTCTTTCCGGCAAGGGCGGCTATATTGACGACGTCGTCGTGCCCGGAATGGCGCATGCGGCCATGGTCAGCAGTCCCCACGCCCATGCGCGCATCGTCAGTATCGACACGTCCAAGGCCAAGGCATTGCCGGGCGTAATCGGGGTCTATACCGGCGAGGACCTTGCCAGCGTCGTCGACCCATGCCCCAGTTTCGCTTCTCCACCGGTGCCCCAGCACGCCATGGTTATCGACAAGGTTCGGCATGTGGGGGAAGTGGTCGCTGCCGTCGTCGCCGAGGATAGGTACATTGCCGAGGATGCGGCGGAGCTTGTCGAAGTGACCTACGAAGTGCTGCCGGCTAATGTCGACATCGAAGCTTCGCTGGAGGCAACCGGCGACGCGGTCATCCATCCGGACGATCGAGAGAGTAACTGCGCACTCGATGAAAGCTTCAAGTTCGGTTCCGTTGACGAAGATTTCGCCGGTGCCGACCGCATCATCAAGCGCCGTCTGCGCTGGAACCGTTCTTCAGCGCAGGCCATAGAGACTTGCGGCGTAGTTGCGGATTATGATGCGTTCAAGGGCGGTTTCACGATCCACGCAAACACCAACTTCTACAACTTCATCCCATTCGTGATAGGCGGGTCGCTACGGGTAAGTCCGGGAGAGCTGAGGATTATCCCCGTGCTCGCCGGCGGCAGCTTCGGCTCCAAGGTATTCATCCACAAAATCATTATCCTGACCGCGGGCCTCGCCAGGCTAGCAGGAGTTCCGGTGAAATACATCGAGGATCGGCTCGAGCATTTCACCAATTGCGACAGCCACGGCTCGGACCGGCTATATGACGCAGAACTTGCGGTAATGAATGATGGCACTTTCAAATCCATGCGCTTTACAGTGCTGGATGACTACGGCGCTTATCTCCAGTTCGGCGTCGGCACCCACGGCAACGCCATGGCACAAGTAACAGGTCCTTATCAGATCCCCAGTTTCGGGATGAGGGTCATCGCGGTGCTTACCAACAAGTGCCAGCAAGGCCCTTATCGCGGCTTCGGCTCCGAGGTGACCAACTGGGTGATGGAGCGCATGGTCGACGCTGCCGCCGAAGAGCTTGGGCGCGATGGAGTGGAGTTGCGCGAACAGAATATGATACAGCCCGATCAATTCCCCTACATGATCTCGACCGGCAACATCTATGACAGCGGCAACTTCCAGGCCGTCCTCAGCGAGGCAAAGCAACTGTTCGACTACGATGCTTGGCGTACGAAGGCCGCTGAAATGCGGGCGCAGGGCCGTTGCGTGGGAATAGGCCTTGCCACCTGTATGGAGCGCAGTGTCTATGGACCGACAGAGTGGTGGTCACTCAACAGCAAGGAAACGCCTGGTTTCACACTGACCTCAACGCCAGAGGGCATCAGCGCGCGGATCGACCCATCCGGCAAACTGTTTGTCACACTGAACTCGCCGATGGTCGGCAACTCCCCCGAGACCGTGGTAACGCAGGTTTTGGCCGAGCGGTTGACCATTGCTCCGGAAGACGTGGTGATCAACTACGCCGACAGCCAGTCAGGCTTTAACGGTGTGGGCCCGCAAGGCAGCCGTTTCACCGCCATGATCGCGGGAGCCTGCGTCAGCGCGTCGATCAAGTTGGAGGAGCGTCTGCTGCGCTTTGGTGCGAGTATGCTGCAGCGCAGGCCAGAAGATCTTGAGCTGCGCAACGGCTCGGTAGGCGTCAAGGGAGTGCCGGATCAGGAGAAGTCCTTTGCTGAGATCGCGCTGACATCGAGTTTCTTCCGCTTGAGTTTTCCGGATGAGGAGGTGTTCGACAGTGGCCTCGAAACCACCGCCGTCTATGATCACCCGGTCTCCACAGATCCAGATCCCGACCGGAAACACCTTGGCATCTTCTACCCAATCGTCGGCCATATCTGTCATGTTGTGGCGGTCGAAGTCGATCCGGGTACAGGCAAGGTGGAAATCCTCGATTATGCAGCGGTCCATGACAACGGAACGATTGTGAACCCCCGTACGCTCGGTGGGCAAGTCTGGGGCGGTACGGCCAACGGGATAGGCTCAACGCTGTTCGAGCAGTTTGTCTATGACCGCGATGGCCAGTTCACAAACCCCAACTTTGCAGAGTTCGCCATGCCAACGGCCAACGAGATGCCTCGCAACTTCAAGCTGGGTCACATCGAGACACCTTCTCCTTTTACTGAATACGGCATCAAGGGAGGTGGGGAAGGCGGCCGGTTGGGTGCCCCCTCTGCATTGACGACGGCGATCGAGGACGCTCTGTCTTCTTTCGGGGTCACAATCAGCACGCTACCGGTAACACCACCGATCTTGCGTGGATTGATCCGTGAGCGCGAACAGGCCGTCGCGGCGGAATAGGAGCAGATATGGCTGACCGCCAACCCGTCATCATCACCTGCGCACTGACAGGCGCAATTCATACCCCTTCGATGTCGCCGTATCTGCCGGTGACATCGGACGCGATCGTGGCGCAGGCTGTTGAGGCAGCCACCGCGGGAGCCGCAATCCTGCATCTCCACGCCCGGGATGGCGCGACCGGACGACCCGATCAGGGCGTGGAGGCTTTCCGGCGCATTGTGGAACCTATCGCAGCGCAAACCGACGCGGTCCTGAACCTCACCACGGGTGGGAGCCCCTACATGACCGTCGAGGATCGGGTGAAGCCGGCACAGATGCTTGCACCTCAGCTTGCATCGCTTAACATGGGTTCGATGAATATGGGGCTTTTCCCCATGCTCAAGCGCCATCCAAAGATTGCAGGGTGGGAGCGGGAGCATCTCGAGAACTCACGGGAGCTGATCTTCCGCAACACGTTCAAAGACATCGCCTACGTGCTTGATGCATGCCGCGCCAACGGCACACGGTTCGAGTTCGAATGCTACGACACGTCTCATCTCTACACACTCGCGTATTTTGTTGAGGCCGGTGCGATCGAACCGCCTTTCTTCGTCCAGACAGTCTTTGGCCTTCTTGGTGGCATTGGCGCGCATCCCGACGACATCTCCCATATGCGCAGAACGGCGTTGCGTCTATTTGGTGACGATCTTGTGTGGTCTGCGCTCGGCGCCGGTGCGCATCAGATGCGGGTTGCTGCGACGGTCGCCGCCTCAGGAGGGCATGTGCGGGTTGGTCTTGAGGATTCTCTGTGGGCAGGACCCGGCCAACTGGCAGCCTCAAACGCTGAGCAAGTAGAGGCCGCAAAGGTCATGCTGGACGGTCTGGGCTTGCGCCCGGCGACGCCAGCCGAGGCGCAGCACATCCTCAGTCTAACGCCGATTAGGGTTGCCGCATGAAGGAGAAGAGCACAGCCTCATCAGTTTTTCTGCTGGAGGGTACGCCGCCTGCGCCTGCACGCAAACTGCAGGGAAAACCCGGTCGACCAAAGGGTGGCCGTCCCGACGAGACACGCGATCGGATTCTGAACGCAGCGGAAAGTCTTTTCGCTGATCGTGGCTATGATGGTGCGTCAATCCGAGATGTCGCCGCGGCTGCAGACGTGCAGATCAACGCGGTAGGCTACCATTTCGGCCCGAAGGAAGATCTCTTCGACACTGTCATCGCACGGCGGGCAGCTATCATGGAGGCGCTTCGACTCGACGCGCTCGCGGACGCCCGTCGCACCGCCGGAGAAGCTCCGATCCCGGTGGAAATCCTTATCCGCGCGTATGTTCGCCCCTTCATCGAAAGCGCTGACCACGGCGAACCGGGCTGGAGGAACTATGCTGCATTGATGGGACGCCTAGCTAACTCTCCGCTTGGCACCGAAATCATCGCCCGCCACTACGACGATACAGCCCGCACCTACCTCTGCGAGTTTCAGCGCACGCTGCCCGGGGTCGAACTTGAGGACATCGTAGATGGTTTTTCCGCCATGGTGGCCGCAATGCTAGGTATCTGCGCAAAAACAGGCCGTCGGGAAAGACTGGCCAATACTGACCGCGCTCGCGCAGCCAAAAAAAGCATCGACGTCCTTGTCAGGTTTCACGCGGCAGGGTTCAACGCGCTTTCTCACACCAATTGGAGAACATGAAGCTATGGTTCAAACACTTGAGGTTGGCGCGACCCATACGCTCGACGTTCTTGTCACGGATGCGAACACCGCAGCACATCTGGCCGAGAATGGTGAAACTCTGCCCCCCGTTTTTGCGACACCGTTTATGTTAGCCGCGATGGAGCGCGCCTGTGCCGCTATTCTCTCTACCACTCTAGAAGATGGCGACGTTTCGGTCGGTGCCAAGATCGACGTCTCACACGTAGCGCCGTCCCCGGTTGGCGTTGAGGTTCTGACCACAGCGCGGTTCACTGACCGCGAAGGGCCACTTTATTGGTTTGACGTGAGCGCGAAGGATCCTGGCGGCCTTATTGGAAAAGGCCGTATCGCCCGAGCGATCCTCTCGATGGACAACCTTATGGCTCGTGCGGAGGTGCGACGTTGATTGATCTGGGAACGCTGCGCTTTCTGGGATCGAGCGGCATGTCGTCCTTTGGCTTGCCAATGAGGCTCGGCACGACAGGGATCGTGTCAGACATATGAATTGCTCGCGCTAAGAACAGCGCTGAACTGTCGACGATCGAAAGACGTCTAGGTTTAAGAATGTTGAAGTTGCGGGAGCGACGCTAGATCGAAAGGGAGCCCCCCCCAATGTTGACCGCGCTTGACCATGTCAACCTGCATACCGATAAACCCGATGCTCTCGCACAATGGTACGAGAACATCCTTGGCCTCGAACGAGGCCCGCGCCCAAACTTTTCAATTCCTGGCATTTGGCTCTATCTCAACGACCAGCCGGTCGTTCATGTGGTTGAAGTCGATCAACCTCCAGAGCACGCCGCCGTCTCGCTGGAGCACTTCGCGTTTCGCGCCGAGGGTATGGCGGCCTTCGAGGCGACACTCAAGCAGCACGACCTGCAGTATGAAAGAGTCGATCTCACTGAGATCGATGTTGACATTGTGCAATACAACTTACGCGATCCAATGGGCACGCATATCCATATCGACTTTAAACCAAGCGTGGAAGCAGGAATGGTTGAAGGATTTCGCTGAACGCGTCTAAACGCGGCGACTCGACTGACCGCTACTGCGCAGTCTCAAACTTCCCGGCTGCGTCCGTGAGGTTAATGCGTCAGCTAGGAAGGCTGTGATAGAAGTAATCGCCGCGCACTGACCATTTTCGGCAATAATGGAACAAGATTGTGAGTTTGCCCTTGCAGCGAATATCTACCTAATCCCCTACCTCTAAACCGCTGAATCTCAATTGAAAGTGCGCTTCGGTACGTCGACCTTCGATAGCTCACAGTCCAAATTAGCGCCGCGAAACTGTCATTTGTTCCAGGTGTAGCCAATTCAGGCGTGGCTTATCTCCAGCCATAGCCTGGAGAGTAGCAGGTGCGGGAAAGACGCAAAAAGGCCTGTCCCGAAGGTTTCGAAAGACTTTTGCGAAGCAGTTTAGCTCGCCTGACCTGACTTCAGTCCCGCAGGTTCTCCCGCTTTTAAGTCCGGTTGCGTTACATCTTGAAAACCGGTCGCCTTGTGTCGCGGCAATCGGCCGTCATGGAGACCCTTCACCTGGTGCGTTTGAAGTATCTTCGATGTGTTTTGTCATCTGACTGATGACCTGTTGCGCCGTTGCGATGTCTGTGAGGGAAAGGTCCTTTGAAAGGTCATTTACCCAGGGGACCTGTAACGCGATTGCAGCTTCAAACAGGGCCTGTCCCTTTGACGTCAGCACAACCAAATGGGCTCGTTTGTGGTGCGGGTTTGGCTGAAACGCGACAATGCCTTCCTTTTCCAACTCGTTGACGATGCGCTGAACGCCCTGCCGATGAACGCCCATAGTGCGCGTGCCAGGCAACCGTCTCCGCGCGTTCGGCACAGACGGTCGCCCCGAGTACCTGCCAATCGTCGAGCCAAATCAATCCTTTGCTTGCTTTACAGCCCCAAGTCCGTAAGGCCGGGATGATCGTCCGGGCGGATACCACTCGGCCACCGAAAAAGTCTGTCACCTTCTTGGATTGCGACATCATTGATTGACGCATGGCGCTCTGCCATCAGTCCTTGCGCGTCGAAGCGCCAGTTTTCATTGCCGTGGGATCGATACCAATTGCCGTCAGCATCATGGCATTCGTAGACAAAGCGCACTGCTATTTTATCGTCACCATGGGCCCAGATTTCCTTGATCAGGCGATAATCGAGTTCCCTCGCCCATTTGCGCGTCAGGAAGGCCTCTATCTCTGCCCGGCCGTGAACAAACTCGGAGCGATTGCGCCATTTCGAATCTGGTGTGTAGGCCAATGCGACTTTGGCCGGATCTTTCAAGTTCCAGGCGTTTTCCGCCATTCGAACCTTTTTGACGGCATCCTCAAATGTAAATGGTGGTATCGGGGGTCTGGTCAAAGTGTTGATTCCATGTGTTCCTGAATGAGGTGACGAGCCGGACACCGCTCCGAGCCCGCCAAAACAATTGCGTTGGCCTTACCAGCTGTTGTAGCCGAGAAACTTGCCGGACATTTCGACCTTCACCCTGTCCCCTTTGGGGTTGGCGACACGCGTGATGCTCATGTCAAAATCAATGGCTGACATGATGCCATCACCGAATTCTTCATGGATCAGCGCCTTGATGGTCGGGCCGTAGACACCGACAATTTCATAAAGCCGATAAATACACGGGTCGGTTGGCACCGTTTGCTCCCAGACTTTTGTGGGGCTATCGGCAAGGACGTCGATCACTTCCTGCGGCAAGCCAAGCACCTGAACAAGCGCCTTGGCTTTGTCCTCGGGCATGGCATTCATCCCGACGCAGGCCGAGTGAGTCCAGACCGGTGACATCGAGATCTTGTCGGCAATGTCCTCCCAGGACATGCCGGTTTTCTTTTTTGCGGCCAAAATGATTTGAGCCACGTCGTCTTTGGTGAGCATTTGCGGAACTTCGATGGTCATGGTTCGCTCCTATTTCGTCAATCATTTACGGCGCGCAAATGCGCATGATGGGTTGGGTCATCATCGCTTTCGAGTGTGCTGTTCTCAGTGCGATCGATACGGATAGTTTCAGGCGTGTTGGCTCCGCTGCCGCCGGACTGTCCCGCCAGTTCTTTGGATCGAGAGCCGAGGAAGTGCACAAGATGATTTCGGATGGCGTAGTAGTTCGGGTGCTCGATGATTTCTTCACGCCGACGCGGTCGCGGAATGGTAATCTCCACAGCCTCTGCGACACGTGCGAACGGCCCGTTGGTCATCAGCAGAATGCGGTCCGCAAGCAGAATGGCTTCATCAATATCATGAGTGATCATGAAGACGGTTTGATTGGTCCCGCTCCAGATTTTCAACAGTTCGTCTTGGATCGTTCCGCGCGTCAGAGCGTCAAGCGCACCAAAAGGTTCATCGAGAAGAAGCAGTTTGGGATGATTGGCGAATGCCCTTGCGATAGACACGCGCTGGCGCATACCTCCCGACAGCTGGGATGGTTTCCTGTGGGTGGCATCACCATCCAGCCCCACCATGGCGAGGTACTTTTCAGAATGTGCTTGGACGTCCGGTTTGCTCCAGTCCGGATGCCGCGCAGCCACACCAAACATGACGTTCTTTAGGGCTGAAAGCCACGGCAGCAACGAATAGTTCTGGAACACCACGCCGCGATCGAGGCTCGGGCCAGAAACTTCTTGGCCATCCATGATGACCGTGCCGCTCGTTGGCTCCGCCAAACCGGCCAGTACGTTCATGATCGTTGATTTGCCGCAACCGGAATGGCCAAGAATGCAGACGAATTCGCCTTCCTCAACACCAAAGCTGCTGTTTTCGAAAACGGTCAGCGTCCCCCCGGCGCCGTCCGGAAATTGCTGTGTTAGAAGTTCGATGGAAAGAAATGGCTTTGTCATCAATTCAGTCCTCATTCAGCGTAAGCAACGGCGCGTTGCAGTCGGGCAAAGGCCGCATCGAGCAGCATGCCCACCACGCCGATCAGCAGAATTGCGACGATCATCCGGTCGAGACGCAGGCCATTCCATTCGTTCCACACCACGTATCCAATGCCAGTGCCGCCAACGAGCATCTCGGCAGCGACGATCACGAGCCACGCGATGCCGATGGAAATGCGCATTCCAGTGATGATGGTCGGCGCCGCCGCCGGCAAGATGACAGTCAGTGCGGTCTTGGCAGTGCTCAATTCATGTGTGCGCGCGACATTGACCCAGTCTGAGCGGACATTGGCCACACCAAAGGCTGTGTTTGTCAGCATTGGCCAAAGCGAGCAGATAAAGATCACGAAAATCGATGACAATTCGCTGTCACCAATGGTGAAGAGCGCGATCGGCATCCAGGCTAACGGCGAGATGGGTTTCAATACCTGAATGAAGGGATCAAGCGCCTTATAGAACATCGGCGACATGCCAATGAGAAAGCCGAGCGGAATAGCCACTGCGGCCGAAAGCGTATACCCAATCAGGACCCGCAGTAACGAGTATCCCATCTGAATGCCGTACCCCATGTCGTTGGTGCCAGCGACGTAGAATGGGTCAGCTATCGTTGCCCACAATTCGCTGCCGATCTGGGTAGGCGAAGGGAAAAGCGAACCGGGCGCTGGCGCGCTGTTTTCATCGGGGACGCTGATGCCGAGCGCGCGGATGCCACCGGCAGCTTCGATCATTGAACGCGACAGATTCAAAGAGGCGATTTGCTCCAATTGGGCAAACGCGACGCCTTGAGCCGAATAGTACTCAATGTCCTCGGGAAGCATATTATTCCCAAGCAGCGTATCCATCTCGGTCTGTGACAACTCGACACCTGCAGGGCCGGTGTTCGGAACATGTGTTGCTGCATGCCAAATGAAGATACCAGCCAACAAGATGGTCAACGACAGCAAAGTGCTGCGTATATCTATTTTCTGAACCATAAAAATGTTCCCAAAACTCATAAGTTAAGACGGGGCAAGCATGCTTGCTCCGTCTCCATTACTTTGGGTCTGGTTCAACCGATGGTGCGGGTGAACGGCTGGCTGTCTATGAACTCCTGCGCTGCAGCGGGCGCAAACTCGTGGCCCTGAATATCGACGGGCGCGTAGACATCCTGTTCAGCATCAGCAAAGGTCAGGTTCGGGTCTGCCGCCATCATCGCGCGCATCCGCTCACGAGTGGTGGTTGTCATGACCAGTTCTTCCGCAAGGGTTGCGTAGTTGGTGTCCGTGTCGATGTAGTTCCAGCGCCGCAATTGTGAAAGCACCCAGGTCCCCATCGTCTGGGTTGGCAACGGCATGAACGAAATCCGGTCAGGAACGTTTTTGATGTTGCCTTGGCCATCGGGGAACACACCAGTCAGGATCTGTTTCAGAATTTCGACTGGCTGGTTGAGGTAGTTTGCCGGCGCCATCGATTCCGCGAATGCAACGCGGCCTTCTGACGTTTCCGCTGAAGCCGTGGCTTCCAGGATGGAGGTCGTCAAAGCCATGGTCGTGTTCGGGTTTTCCGTGATGAATTTTTCAGACAAACCGAACACACAGCACGGATGTTGCTTCCACAGATCCAGTGTCAGTTTATGAATGAATCCAACCTGGTCGTAGACAGCACGCTGACAGAATGGGTCGGGCGCGAGATAGCCATCGACGTTTTCCGAGCGCAGGTTTGCGACCATTTCAGGCGGCGGAACCACACGGATCTGGATGTCACGATCCGGGTCGAGGCCTGCAGCCGCGACGTAGTTGCGCAGAAGCAGGTTGTGCATCGAGTATTCAAACGGAACCGCGAACTTGAACCCTTTCCAGTTCTTTGGATCCTGATTGTCGCGGTGCTTGTTTGCCAGAACGATCGCCTGGCCGTTGGTGTTCACGTTCGACACCACTTTCCACGGTTGCGCTGTGGACCCAATGCCAAGTGACATGGCCATCGGCATCGGGAAAAGCAGGTGCGAACCATCGTATTCACCGTTCAGACACTTGTCGCGCGACACTGCCCAACCAGCCGTTTTGACAATATCAACATCAAGACCATAGCGTTGATAGAAGCCCAGCGCATGGCCGCCGATGATTGGCGTGGCGCAGGTGATCGGTACAAAGCCCAGCGTCAACTTTGTCTTCTCGAGGTTTTTCATGGCTTCTTCGGCCATAGCCTGAAGAGACGTCAGCGGGAAAACTGTCGAGACGGCGGCAAGTGCGCCTGTCACACCGGCGCTGCGCAAGAACGCACGACGTGAAATGTCCGTTTTGAACAGTCCCTGCATGACGGAACTTTCGAGCGCGCGCGCCATTCCGACTTCCGCGTTCAACGATTGCTTCGCGCGACGCTTCAATATGTCGGCATCTGCCTTCGAGAGCCCCGCATAGGGATCGGCAGGGCTTTCTGAAGCCTCACCACATTCGTTCCAAACATCGATGTTTGGATTAAACGGGTCTTTGAAGTGGGTCATGTGTTACCTCTCACGATACTGCATGGACTGACGAGACACCCTCACGACGAACCTGCTTTCATCAGAACCTGGAAACGTGCGCCGCAAGCGGGAGGTTGTGAGACCAAACAATGCGAGGGCTTTGACTATAAAAATAGCCACTTTCGAAGTTTTCAGAATTTTTTTAAATTTGAATGATTTCAATAATTTAATTCACTAAAGAATAGCCAAGAAAATACGAAATTTCATAATTTACCAAATTTCGTATAAAATGCCGAAGTTGCGCATCAAGCCGGATGGGTGGAATGGATAGCAGTCCGACGGATCAGAATTTGTCGCTCCAACTTGAAGCCATCCCGCTTCCAGTATTGGTGCTCGATGCGAAAGAAGATCGTGTTTTCAGTTTGAATGCGGCTGCACGCCGCCTGCTGGCTGTTTCGCAGTCAGACGACGTCCGGTTTTCAGCTTTGATCGGATCGGACATTGCCGAATTCGTCGTATTTCTGGATGAAGTTTTCCATCGCGGGTCAGCATGGACGCGCAAGACAGTGCTCACCAGTCGAAATGGAATGTCCATCGAATGCGAAATTCGAGCGAATGTGCACGAACACGACACACATGGCCCCCTTTTCACACTGCTGATCTTGGAACTCAGCGAACTGTCTCAGCACGAGAAACAATATGAGACCGGTCAGCTTCAACGTGAAGGTATTGTGGCATGGAAGCATGCGGAAGAGTTCTTTGCAGAGTTGGAGCTGCAGAACCAGCTCATCCTCAACGCAGCCGGAGAAGGCATTTATGGCGTCAACACTCAAGGACAAGCCACATTCGTCAATCGTGCAGCGCAAGAAATGCTCGGTTGGACGCTTGAGGACCTGGTGGGAAATGTCATTCACGACATCATCCACCATCACCATACCGATGGCAGTGTCCATCACGCACATGATTGCCCCATCTACAAATCGTTTCGCTTTGAACAGGTGATGCGGGTTGATGATGATGTATTCTGGAAGAAGGACGGAAAACCAATACAGGTGGAATACGTTTCAACCCCAATCTACAATCAAAAAGTCTTGGCTGGCGCAGTGATTGTCTTTCGAGACGTTACGGAGCGGAAGATCAATGAGAACAAGCTCATTGATGCCATGAATGAGGTGGCAGATCTCAGAGATCGCCTGGAACAGGAAAACGCGTATCTGCAGCTGGAGATAACCAAAGAACGTGCCCATCACCATGTAATCGGCCGCTCTGCCTCGATCCAGCAGCTTCATGCCAAGATCGATCTGGTTGCGCCCACCAGCGCACCGGTGCTGATCACCGGTGAAACGGGAACCGGCAAATCAATCGTCGCTAATGCGATACACAAGAATAGCCTCCGGAAAGGGCGGCCTCTCATTCGCTTCAAATCTGGTTCGATTAGCCGGACCGCGATCGAGGCAGAATTGTTCGGGCACTATGATAACGCTGCAGTAGGTGAAAAACCGAAGATGACCTCGGGCGCCATTGA
Organism: Labrenzia sp. THAF82; assembly: GCF_009363435.1. Classification (GTDB taxonomy): domain Bacteria; phylum Pseudomonadota; class Alphaproteobacteria; order Rhizobiales; family Stappiaceae; genus Roseibium; species Roseibium porphyridii. Next base: position 5,781,402 of record NZ_CP045354.1, read on the forward strand.
GTTGGCACATGGTGGAACGCTGTATATCGAAAATGTGTGTGAGCTGCCTCTCGAAATCCAAAACAAGCTCTTGGGTGTTCTGCAAGACGGCAGGTTCAAGCGTATAGGAGACAATCAATTCAAGAACCTCGATGTACGGGTCATTGCTGCAAGCACCATCGACATCGAACGCGAAGTTTCAGCTGGCAGATTTAGCGAAGAACTCTTTTTGGCACTGAATGTCTTTCCCATCAGCTGCGTTCCTCTGCGCGATCGCAAAGACGATATTCCCGACCTCGTAACGCATTTGTTGTCGGTAGCCTGTGAACGCCTCAATCGACCTGTGCCTAAAGTGACAGAGCGCACCATGCGAATGCTGAAAGAGTATACGTGGCCAGGTAATGTGAAAGAGCTGCGCAATGTCATAGAACGCGCGGCGATTGTGTCTCGAGGCGAGAAATTGATTGTGGAACTCGGTGGTGCGGTCGGACCGCGCGCGCAGAGCGCCAAGACGGTTAGAACCGAATACGAAATGCAGTTGGAAATACGCGCCAACATCGTATCTGCTCTCAAAGAGACACAAGGCAAGGTGTCTGGCAAAACCGGCGCCGCTGCGTTGCTTGGCGTCGAACCGACGACGCTTTATTCGCGCATAAAGAAACTCGAAATTGAGAAACGGGAATGGCAGCTGCTTCATGGCGAGTCTTAGCGATTGAGAGTTTGAGACAGATCCGCCGTCTTGCGTGCCACAGTTGAGTGCTTTCATTCAGCTAGCAAACCTAAAAGTCTATGCTGCAAGCTGATGGACCCTGGGCAAAACTAACTCCAGTCTTTTTTGTTCCGTCGCGAACGACTGCTTCCAGCCCATTTTCGGCTATCAGCCCGGCAAGTTCTCCCGCTATTAAGTCCGATCTCGTTACGTCTTGAGAACCAGCCGCCCTGTGTCGCGGCAATAGGCCCTCATGGAGAACCTTCACCTTGTGCGTTTGAAGTATCTTCGATGTGTTTTGTCATCTGACTGATGACCTGTTGCGCCGTCGCGATGTCTGTGAGGGAAAGGTCCTTTGAAAGGTCATTTACCCAGGGGACCTGTAACGCGATTGCAGCTTCAAACAGGGTCTGACCTTTTGATGTCAGCGCAACCAAATGGGCTCGTTTGTGATGCGGGTTTGGCTGAAACGCGACAATGCCTTCCTTTTCCAACTCGTTGACGATGCGCTGAACGCCCTGCCGATGAACGCCCATGGTGCGCGCGTGCCAGGCAACAGTCTCTGTCCGTTCAGCATAGGCAATTGCCCCGAGTATCTGCCATCTCGCACTGGTCAATCCGAGTTCCGCTACGAGCCTGTCGCCTGCCAATTGCAGACGACCGTTTAACCGAAACACATCCAATATCAGCGTTGTCACGGCTTCTCCTGCCTTTGTCCATTGCTCGTGTGGCATGCCAATTCCTCATGCTATTTGACAACATGTTGTCATTATGTTTAAAACTATCCTTATTGACAACATGACACCAAATTGCCGATGCAATCAAGGAGTGACCCTGATGGTCCAATTCAAGCCGCTTGATCCCGCCTTTCCAATCGAACACCAACTTGGCGTGGAGGCCGGGCCGGTGGTTCTGGTCAACCTCTTCACAGTTGACCCGAAAGATCAGGAGGCATTGGTAGAAGCATGGCGCAATGACGCCCTGTGGATGAAGAAGCAGCCCGGCTACATCAGCACGCAGCTGCACAAGGCAGTCGGCGAAAGCGGGATGTATTTCAACTACGCCGTTTGGGACAGCGTTGAAGACTTCCGCAATGCCTTTGCCAATCCTGAGTTTCAACAAGCGCTCAGCCACTATCCTTCCAGCGCTGTATCTGCACCGCATCTGTTTGAAAAGATTGCCGTTCCAAACTGTTGCACGGCATGAAACGCTTTTCTCACAGAGACTTAACGAGGATATTCCGATGAAAACTCGGGTTCACGCGATAGCAGGCGGCATCGGCTTCCTGATGATCCTGCTCTTTTGGACATCAACCGCATTCACTGAACTGTTCACCAGTCACGAAACGGTCGCGACGGTCAAAGCCCTGATATTAAGGGGCATGTTCATACTCATCCCGGCGATGGTCATTGCAGGCGGATCGGGAATGACTTTGGGCAAAAACCGGACCGATGCCCTGGCGAATGCGAAGAAGAAGCGGATGCCGGTAATCGCAGCCAACGGTTTGCTGATCCTGCTCCCAGCCGCGTGGTTCCTGGCGGGAAAGGCTGCTGCGGGCGAATTCGACACCGTGTTCTATATTGTCCAGGTGGTTGAGCTTTGTGCAGGAGCAGCAAACCTGACCATGATGGGACTCAACATTCGTGACGGACTCACAATGACGGGGAGAATTGGACGCTTCAACGCCTCCAATGCCGACGCTCGACATCCGAGTATCGAAGAACGTCCTTCCGGGCCACTGGTTGCCAGGAACATTTCACGGTTCACTGATACCAATGGAGAGAAGCTCGATGTCCAACCGGTAATGGCGTTGTGCCGGTGCGGTCACTCGAAGAACAAGCCCTATTGTGACGGATCCCATAACGACCTTAGCTTTTCGAGCGAACCTGAACCGGACCGGACACCGGACGAACTGAGGGTCTTCAAGGGCAAGCAGCTTGATGTGCACTACAATCGGCTTCTTTGCTCCCATGCCGGTGAATGCGGAAAGCGCTTGAAAGCCGTATTCGACACCACCCGAGACCCATGGATTGGTCCCGACAACGCCACTCCGGATCAGATCAGAGATACGGTCAAAGCTTGCCCCTCAGGCGCACTTTCCTGGAGTGAACCAGGAGGGACAGCGATGCACATCTGCGGCGACGCCCCGGAAATCGCAATTGAACGCAACGGGCCATTTCGCGTCACGAGGATCCAGCTCGCCTCAGGCGTGAAAGCCGAAGGCGCTTCAGCGGACAAATACGTGCTCTGCCGATGCGGAGCATCCAAGAACAAACCTTTATGCGATGGCTCCCATTCCGAAATTGGTTGGACCGAGCAATCAGCCTGAACGCCTCCCGAGCGAATGACACTATGAAAAGCACATCTGGAAAATATGGATCCGTTGCCGTCACAATTCATTGGCTGAGCGCCTTTTTGATCCTGGTGCTTTTGGGCACCGGATTTCGTGCGGCAGCAACGACCGACACCCTTTCGAAGGAGGAGATCCTGACGATCCATGCGTCTCTGGGCATTACGATCTTGCTTTTGACGGTGGCCAGGCTTGTGTGGTGGGCACTTGCCGATCGCAAACCTGTTGCCCTCGCAAGCAGTCCGGCCTGGCAAAATCTCTTGGCCAAATTCGTTCACGGACTGTTTTACATCGTGATATTCGGCATGGCTGCCAGCGGCATTGGCATGCTGGTTCTCTCAGGTGCAGGCTCAGTCCTTTTTGGTGGCGCCACCGCTCCGCTTGCCGACTTTTCCGACTACGCACCACGCATACCACACGGCATCGGTGCACGCGTCTTGCTTTTGCTACTCGCGTTTCATATTGGCGGCGCACTCTTTCACCAGTTCATCAAGAAGGATGGATCAATTGCGCGCATGTGGTACGGCGGACATTGAAGCGACCCTCGGATGTCTCCGCCACAAAGAAGCAGCGGCATCTCAGTCTCAGACTTTAGAACGTAAGTCCTTCTCCCGATTGAGCCCGGTCTCCATCCGTGCCTAAAATTGGATGTCCGTTGGAGGCGGGCAAAAAGATTGAAGCTTTTGGGAGGAAGCTGTCGGATGACTGAAAACACGACCACTCCGGAAAAAAATGCGCCAGCTACCGAAAAGGATGCAACGGGCGCAACCGGACTGCGGCCCATGCCCCAGGTCAGGAAGATTACCGCGAACGACGTGATAGATGCATTGGCGGCTGGTCTTGCGGATATACGGCGCGCTCCGGTTTATGGACTGACGATCGGTGCCCTGTTTGCTGCCGGGGGCCTGTTTGTGGTCTTGAGCGCTGCAGCACTTGAAATGAGTTACTTGTCCTATCCGGCAGCCGCCGGTTTCGTGCTCATCGGGCCATTTGCCGCGGTCGGACTTTATGAAGTAAGCCGCCGCCTGGAAAGCGGCGACGAAGTCTCCTGGAAAACGGTGCTTGGAACCATCTGGGCACAAAAGGGCCGCGAGCTTTCCTGGATGGCCTTCGTTGTGCTCTTCATCCAGATCATGTGGATGTACCAGGTTCGGCTGTTGCTGGCGCTGTTTCTGGGGTTTCGCTCATTCGCCTCATTCGATGAATTCCTGACCCAGGTGATCACAACGCCTGAAGGCCTGATGTTCCTGGCCGTCGGCCATGTCGTCGGCGCGATCCTGTCGCTGCTCCTATTCTCTTTGACCGTCGTGTCCTTCCCGCTGCTTCTGGAAGACGACCGCGACTTCATCACTGCAATGATCACCAGCGTCCGCGCCGTCGTGACGTCGCCTGTGCCGATGATCGGCTGGGCAATTGTTGTGACCGCTGTGCTGATTGTCTCGATGGTACCGGCATTTCTCGGTCTGATCGTAACCCTGCCGATCCTCGGTCATACGACCTGGCACCTCTACAAGAAATGCGTGGTTCTGCCGGAGGAATAATCCGGCAGATAGAGGGCGATCCCGGCTATTGGCTGAACGGGGCACGAGCCGGGTAGTCATCCGGAATGTGTGTTCGCAGCGGGCCAGGGGAAATTGTCTGACAGTCATGAAGAAAACCTCGCTTAAAACTTGAACCAATGGCTTTCGTCTACGCGATAGCGTTCTGTCTGGCACCGTTTTCGATTGAACCACCGAGGAACCAAGTCCGTCTTTAAACAATCAACTCATTTTCAAAAATATATTCAATTCAGGTTCAGCCTATGAGAACCTGAAATCCTTGATGGTGGCACGGTGAGGCCCCGATCCGGTTTTCATTTGAAAGATAGAGACAACGCATGAGCGATGCCCCAGCAGTCAGAACGCCCTGGTCGGGAATAACTGGAATGATGGCCGGTGCAATCGCACTAATCCTGGCGCTCTTCATTCACAGTGCTGGTCCCTTCGATCCCCAGCCAACTATCGGGCAGTCAATTGGGGAAATCGCTGCAGACATTCGTACATCTGCTCTCAAAGGCCTCAAAGGCGAAGCTCAAACGGCAGCCGAAGCCAAGGCATGGAGCCTGGATCGCATCCTCTCAGCTTCAGCTTATGTACTCGGCGGGATCGCAATCATCCTCGGCGTTGTCGGCTTTGTCCTGAAGGAGAACAGGCGCATTGTCATCGCGGCAGTCGGTTTCGGCGGTTTGGCGATCGGATTTCAATTGTTTGTCTGGACAGTCATGATCATCGCCGGCGTGATTATCATCGGATACATTTTGGCAAATCTCGGCGGTATTTTAGGCGACTTTTCCGGCTGAAAGCGATCGATTGAGCGCACTTGCGTTTTCTGCTTTCAACACTCTTCCGATTGGCGAGTTGGACTGATCCCGTTGATTTGCTGGAAGGCCGCAAATGACTGACGGATTAAGTCCCCTAGGCTTCGCCCTCTACTTCCGCTTCCATCGCAGCCTTGCGCTCCCGCCATTCGTTCAGAAGCTCAATGTCCATCTCTGGCGGACGATAGTCGACGCGGGTGAGATACAGTCCGTCCGCCGGGGCAACCGGTCCGCAGGCCTTGCGGTCACGTGCTTGCAGCGCACTTGTGATGTCTCCTGCACCCCACTTCCCCTCGCCGACCAAGCGCAAGGTGCCAACCATTGAACGGACCTGATTGTGCAGGAACGACCGTGAGGAGCACTCGGCAATGACGAATTCTCCCTCTCGATAGACGCTGAATTCCTCAAGTGTCTTTTCCGGGCTCTTGGCCTGGCAGCGCGAATGGCGAAAGGTCGTAAAATCATGATGGCCAACAAACTCCTGCGCAGCGCCGTGCATGGCGGCCGCGTCCAGTTCGGGCTTCACATGCCACGCGAGCCCCAACTGATGGGTCAGCGGTGGCAATCGGTTGTGGATCCGGTACCGATAGGATCTGCGAATTGCAGAGAAACGCGCATCGAAGCCCTCATGCATTTCTTCAACATCCAGGATCACAACCGGGTCCGGCTGACAGTGAAAATTCATGGCGCCCATAATGGTTTTTGTCGGCCATGATTTGCTCAGATCCGCATGACAGGCCTGGCCTGTCGCGTGCACCCCGGTGTCTGTCCGCCCTGCGCCGCCAATCGTTACCACTTCACCCGTGAACGCCTTGATGGCACGTTCGATCACGGCCTGTACAGACGGTCCGTTGGCCTGGCGTTGCCAGCCGCAAAAGGGCCGGCCATCATATTCAACCGTCAGCTTGTAGCGTGGCATTCCCGGCGCCGATCTATTCGAATTCTTGAAACGGTGTTGCAAACGCCACTTCGATCGGCAGGTCGCGGGTACCGGCATCCGTCAAAGCCAAGGCCATGAATGCCGCTCCGGCATAGGGCCCTTGGACTTTCTGGGCCAATTCGGCATCAAAACCGAACCTTGGGAAGAAGGCCGGTGGGCCGAGCACCAGAACCAGGTCTTCGCCGTTTTCCTTCAAGGCCTCCAGTGAAACGCGCGTCAGCGTCGTGCCGATGCCCTTGTTTTGCTTGTCGGGTAAGACGGACACAGGCGCAAGGCAGGCAATCTGCATGGCCTGTCCCGCACCAATAGCAGCCGGTGTTACCCTGCTATAGGCAACATGGCCGACAATCCGTTTGGTTTCATCCAATGCCACCTGCTCCAGAACCAGCGCTCCGCAGTGACGCAGGGTGTTTACCAACCGAGCTTCCCGGTCAGACGGAAAGGCAGCCGAGATCAGAGCCCGGATTTCGCTTTCATCAGCCGGGGTAACGTTTCGGACGGTCAGGTTGGGAATGGCGGTCGGCGGCATCGTTCTTTCTCCTGTCGTTCCAGACTAGTCCAGAACCACCCCTTCAGATAGGGAAACTCCTCGCAGGAAGTCCTCGCCACTCATCGGCCTTTTTCCAGCCCGTTGAACTTCGTCCAGTCGCACGGCCCCTTCGGCACAAGCAATCACGGGTGCTCCATTTGCAGATATCACGGTCCCCGGTGTGCCGGAGCCTTCAGATAGTGCGCTGCGCAGGATCTTCACCCTTTCAGGTTTGGTGCCAAGCGTCATTTCGCACCAGGCACCGGGAAATGGCGACAATCCCCGAATGTGATTGTGAACATCGCCTGCTGTCTGTGACCAGTTGATGCGTGTCTCCTGCTTTGAAAGTTTGGCAGCGTAAGTGACACCCTCTTCCGCCTGCGCCTGTTCACCAAGCGCGCCTCTTGAGAGCGCTGCTAGCGCACGCACCATAAGATCTCCGCCCAAGGCTGAGAGGTGATCATGCAGTTCACCTGCGGTCATGTTTTCGGTAATCGCAACTGACTCAGACATGCAGACCGGGCCGGTATCAAGCCCTTCTTCCATCCGCATCACCTGCACAGCGCTTTCCTTGTCACCGGCCATGATAGCCCGGTTTATCGGTGCTGCGCCGCGCCAGCGCGGCAAGAGGGAAGCGTGCAGGTTGAGGCAACCGAATTGCGGTGCGTCCAAAACCGCCTTCGGCAGCAGAAGGCCATAGGCAACGACGACCGCAACATCCGCATCAAGGCCCGCAAAACGCTCCTGTTCGTCTTCGCTCTTCAGACTGGTGGGTGTGAACACCGGGATACCAAATGATTCCGCAGCTTCGTGAACTGGAGACTTCTTGAGCTCCATTCCGCGTCCTGCCGGGCGTGGCGGCTGCGAATAGCAGGCGACCAGATCATGGCCCTGACCGACGATTTCCATCAGGGTCGGCACCGAGAAATCCGGAGTGCCCATAAAAACAACACGAAGAGACATGGGGGTCCTGAGGCTTAAAAGGATTTTGCCCCTTATTGCGTTTTGGGGCGTGCCTTGCAAGCGTTTGAGTCAGGTTGTTCAAGCGATTGCAGCGAAGGAAAGCGGCATCCCCTTACGCTGCGGGCTATGCCAGGCCGGGTAACAAAACCTTGAGACTTTCTGCCATCATTTCCATGGCAATCGCCGCCAGGATCATACCCATCAGGCGACTCATCACACTGTTTGCGGTTTGACCGATGAAGCGAGACAGAAACGGCGCAGCAAAGAAAGTCCCGACAAGCAGCGCGATTGCGGCCGACACACCCGCGACATAGGCAATTTCCTGCTCCAATCCGCTGACTTGCCCTCTGAAAATGATCATGGTCGAGATCGACCCGGGTCCGAGCAGAATTGGGACTGTCAAAGGATAGATTGCAGGATTGTCCTGTGACTTCATGTGCTCCTTTTCAGAAGTCGTACCATGATGGGCCTGCGTCTTCTGACCGCGAATGAGGTCAAGCGCAATCAACAGGATCAAAAAACCGCCGGCGAGCCTGAATGCGTCCAGCGAAATTCCGAAGACCTTCAGCACGATGTCACCACTCAGCCCGATGAAAATCGCACCGATGCTGAGACTGATCAAAAGCGTGAACGCAACCTTGCGTTCAAACGCCGGCCCCTTGTCAGCGGTCAGAGACAGGAATACCGGCAAATTGGCAATCGGGCTCATGATGGCGAAAAGCGCGGCAAAGATTTTCAGGAAAAACTCCTGATCCATATGCTCTGCCCCTTTTCATTCGCCGGAGATTAGATTCGTCCGGCCTGTTTTGCCTGTTTCGTGAATTTTTTCACGACCCGATCACGCTTCAGTTTTGACAGATAGTCAATGAACAGTTTGCCGTTCAGGTGGTCGAGCTCATGCTGAATGCAAGTCGCCAAAAGGCCGTCGGCCTTGATTTCCTGTTCAGCCCCCTCCCGGTTCAGAAACTGTATTGTCACTTCAGCCGGCCGCTCAACATCCTCGAAATACTCCGGGATCGAAAGACAGCCTTCCTGATAAACCGACATGTCCTCGCTGGACCAGACGATTTTCGGGTTGATGAACACCATTGGTTCCTTAGGGGCATCTTCCTTCGCGACATCCAGCACAAAGATACGTTTCAAGATGCCGATCTGGCTGGCCGCAAGGCCGATGCCCGGGGCGTCATACATTGTTTCCAGCATGTCATCAGCAAGCGCACGGGCATCATCATCGACTGTATCGATGGGCGCGCAGATCTCGCGCAGGACCGGATCCGGAATGGTGATAATAGGGCGTATCGTCATGCGACTGACATAGGCAATCGCGCCGCGCCGGTCAACGCGGAATTCCGCTGCTCCCTAACCGTTTTCAACGCCCTTCGGCAGGGTGCTGGATGGGCCTTCCTTCCGAATCGTTCTATGTTTGTTTCATGAATGAGATCCTGTTTGAGTTTGGCGGACGTCCCGTCACGGTTCTTGAAACCGCGATCGCGGGTGGCTTGCTGCTGCTGACGCTTATTGTCTGGCTGGTCCTGAAGACCATGCGCGAAATCCGGCTGCGTGCCGAGACCGACACTGCTTCTGCGGAACGCATCCACGAACTTGAAAGTCATTTGTCTCAATTGCTGAAAAGCCAGGGTGAGATGACCGGGCGCATGCAGACAATGGCAGAAGTCTTCGGGTCGCGGCAATCGGACATGATGCGAGCCGTCAACGAACGGCTCGACGGCATGGGGCACAAACTTGGACTGTCCATGGCCGATACCAGCAAGCAAACGCAGGAAGGCTTGCGCCATGTACACGAACGGCTGGCCGTCATCGACCGCGCCCAGCGGACGATTACCGACCTGTCCGGTCAGGTCGGCCAATTGCAGGCGATTTTGTCCAACAAGCAGACGCGAGGTGCCTTTGGGCAAGGCCGAATGGAGGCCATCATTCAGGACCAGATGGCACCCAGCACCTATTCGTTTCAGGCAACTCTTTCCAACAACAGCCGTCCGGACTGTCTGATCCACATGCCGAACGGGGCCCCTTCCCTTGCCGTTGACGCAAAGTTCCCACTGGAGGCCTTCAACCTGCTCCGCAATGCGGAAAGCGACGATCAGCTCAAATATGCACAAGCCCAATTTCGACGAGACTTTTCAAAGCATATTCAGGATATCGGCGAAAAATATCTCTTGCCTGGGGAAACCCAGGACACAGCGTTTTTGTTCGTGCCTTCGGAGAGCGTCTTTGCGGAACTGAACGAAAGCTTTGAGGACCTCGTCCAGAAAGCGCACCGGGCACGAGTGGTGATCGTATCACCATCTTTGCTCATGCTGTCGATCCAGGTCATACAATCGGTCCTGCGCGACGCGAAAATGCGGGAACAAGCACACCTCATTCAAGCCGAGGTTGGACACCTGATCGCCGATGTCAGCAGATTGAATGACCGGGTTGGCAAGCTTCAGTCCCACTTTGCGCAGGCGAACAAGGACATCGATCAGATCCTTATCTCAACCGACAAGATCTCCAAGCGCAGCCGCAAGATTGAAGACCTGGAACTCGGTGAGCCTGAAGGCAAAGGACAGGATGTTTCTGCTTCCGAGCCTCAGTTGGCGTTAACGCCCAAATCATGACAACTTGTTTCAGGTCCTTACCTGTTGACCTTGAAACGTAAACTGGCCAACCTCCGCGCGTCCCTTGAGCCCGCATGCCGAGAGCACAAGCCCGACCTCAGTGCGGTTTTTCACGTCCCATCATAGGAGTGTTTCATGCCCATTACGCTGCCAATGGATGTTTCCCAAACTGAGCCGCCGACTACTTTTTCGCCGCCTCAACAAGCACTCTGGTGGTTGAAGAAAGGAGCGCTTGTGCTAGGCCCTGAATGGGAAAAGGCGCATGAAATCTGTCAAGCCTCGGAAGGGGAAGCCGCGCATGACTGGGTCCATGGATTGTGCCATCTGATCGAAAACGACCCGGGAAATGCAGCTTATTGGTTCCGCCGCGCCGGTCGACCAAACAGCACAAATGACATCGCCGCGCTTTGGCAGGAAATTGCGGAATCGATTTGATCTGGCGCTGAAAATGGAGCGCCCCGGATAAGCTATTCAGACCCGACCGCCGGCAAGCGCCGCGCGCGCGTGATTGCTCCCCATTCGGTGTCCGCAATCCTTTTGATGGCCTGATCCAGTGGTTCATGGGAAACGGTCATTGTGTTTCCGTTTGCATGCAGCAAGACGTTGGGGCCGGCCACAATACCGACATGACCGCGCCAGAAAATCAGGTCCCCTCGCCGGAACGCCGACGGATCTTCATGAGAGATCTCTTCGCCGACTTCAACTTCCTGCATGTCACTGTCTCGTGGAGTATCTATACCGGCTGTTTGTGCCGCCAACTGGACCAATGCCGAGCAATCAAGTCCCAGACTTGTCCGCCCACCCCAAAGGTATGGTGTGCCGAGAAACTCCTCTGCAGCAGCGACCCAGTCGCCGTCCCGTGCATCAAGCGGAACCAGATGCTTTGCAACGACCGCGGACCCATCACTCAGTAGAGCGTAATTCAGTCCCCGCGTTACTGCCTCGCCGACAACAGTGACCAGCGACCCCATCGACAGGAACCCGAGCTGCGGAAATTTCAAGTCTGGACCCGGGTACCGGAATGTGCGCAAGGCCCGCACGCGGTGGGTTGCCGCTTTGATTGCTCCAATGCCGTCCGATGAAAACCAGCCGACATATCCATCAGTGTCCAATTGCCCCCAAGCCCAGCCTTCGGTCGTTTGCTCGAACACTGTTACCCACTCACCGCATAGAGCCTCGGTGTCAATCGAGCGGTCGAACCTGGGATCTGCCCGAAAAGCCAGACGGTCCGCCGTTACTTGAAAGATCTCTCCTTCGACGAACCGGTCCACCTGCACACGGCCGTCATAATCAATTGAGGCAAGGTCAGGCCGGACAGGATGTCGGCGGCGATCAAGGGTCTCATTCATAGTTTCTCAACACGGGCCAGAATTCAAAAATTCAGCGAGGCAGTTCCTGCGCCTTTTCAACCACAAGATCTCCAAGCTGCTCCAAATAAAGCGCGCCTTCAACCGTGCGGGTGATAATTACATTGCGTTTGTCGGCTTCGTCCCGCTTCCGCGAGAGAAGGCGCATGCCGCCCAGCGTGTCGAGTGCACGTGTGATGGCCGGCTTCGTGACGTTCAATTTCGCTGCAAGTCCACGCACTGTATGCGGAGGCGGTTCCAGATAAACGGTGAGCAAGATCGTCATCTGACGCGCAGACAAATCCTGTTCGCTGTCGCGAACCAGCGCCAGATTGACTTCATGCAGCAATTTCAGCGCTTGCGACGCGCGAATTTCGACAGCCATGGATCAATGGTTCCATCCCGTTACCACAACCATAAGCGCACAAAAACGTTTCGGAGCCGTTATTTTGCAGATGCAAACTTTTCAGTGATCAGGTCGAACAAACACCTGATACCCTGCGCCTCACCACCTGTTGGTCTTCCCGGTTTTTCCATTGGCGTCCAGCCGTAGATGTCAAAATGGATCCAGCTCTCGGTGTTTTCGACAAAGCAGGACAGGAACAGCGCTGCTGTGATCGAACCGGCAAAGCCGGTCCCGACCGTGTTTATGTGATTTATGTCGGCGATCTTGCTGTCGAGATATTTTAGATATGGCTTCCAGAGCGGGAGCCGCCACAACGGGTCACTTGCTGCTTCTGCGAAAACAGACACATCCTCGGCGAGTTCCTCATCGTCGGTGAAATAGGGCGGTAAATCAGGCCCAAGGGCAACGCGTGCAGCTCCGGTCAGCGTTGCCATATCGACAAGAAGATCGGGCTTTTCTTCATCTGCCAGGGTTAACGCGTCACCGAGCACCAGCCGACCCTCAGCGTCCGTATTGCCGATTTCAACCGAGAGGCCCTTTCGACTTTGCAGAATGTCGCCTGGCCGGAACGCCGAACCAGAGACTGCATTTTCGACACAGGGGATGATCACCCGAAGTCTGACAGGTAGCTTGGCACCCATGATCATGGATGCCAGTCCGAGCACATTCGCACCGCCGCCCATATCTTTTTTCATCAAGCTCATTGAAGAGCCGGGTTTCAGGTTCAATCCACCCGTATCGAAAATCACACCTTTGCCAACAAGTGTAACCTTGGGATCATCCTCCCGACCCCAACTGAAATCGGCAAGGCGGGGCGCACGTGAACTGGCCCGACCAACGGCATGTACCATTGGAAAGCCTTCCTCAAGCAGGTCGTCACCGATGACAATCCGTCCGCTACCGCCATGCGCTTCAAAAAGATCAGCTGCTGACTTTGCAAGCTCCTCCGGACCCAAATCGTTAGCCGGTGTGTTGATCAGGTCACGGGTCAGTTGAACCCCATCGAGGATGGTTCCGATTCGCTCCAGATCAATGCCGTCGGGAACTGCAAGACGTCGTTCCTTTGCGTCTTTGCTGCGATATCGGGCAAATGAATAGCTGGAGAGTGCAAACCCAAGAGCTGCCTGCTCGGGATCCGGAAAGCCATCCGCCAGATGGTAGTCTCCCTCGGGAAGCGTTTTTGCCAGACTTCCCAGTGCCAGGGCTTGTGGCAGGCCTGCTTCCAAGACGCCGAACAATACAGCTGCAAATCCGCCATTTTGAGACGGCACGAGCAGAACAGTAGATGCTTTTCCGGAGTAATCGTTGGCTTCGCACCAGCCTCGCGCCTGGTCCCCTAACTTGGCCAGAATGCCGGGCAGGCTTTCCTCTGTGACCGCGATGATAGGGGTTGAGGTTTCAACTTCGCTTTTGCGAACGAGGCACTGGCGCACGTCTGGCACTCCGGAATTTGAGACAGGTCTTCAACAACAAGACCTAGGACGATGAGGACGCGGGCGCAACATCGTGCACCAAAGGATTGGCATTTTCGCATTTCGCAACGCCGCTTAACCATCCATTAGGGTTAATTATCTATTTCTCATGAGGAACGAGAATGCTGCGGACAACAAGGATGTTGAAGATGCACGCGCCCAGAACCGGATCCGTAAAACGACGCTCACGCCTGAATGCCACACTGTTGGCAATGACTGCGGTTGTGCTGCTTGCGGGATGTGCGTCCAACAAGTCCAACACAGGAACGCACTCACCTGCCACAGGTGGTCATTACACAACACCAGGCTCAGGTTCCGCTCGGGCTGCCGTTACCAAATGGTCGAAAGCCTACGAGAAGGACCGGAAGAATCGAACAGCGATTCTCGGGTATTCCAACGCCCTCAGTCAGAATGGCCAGATGCCGCAGGCGATGGCCGTGCTGCGTGGGGGCGTGATAGCCCATCCGAAAGATCGGGAAATCGCGTCGGCCTACGGCAAAGTTTTGGCGATGAACGGTCGGTTCAGCGAAGCACTCAATGTTTTGCAAGGTGCGCAGCAACCGGCAACACCGGATTGGAAGCTGATGTCCGCACAGGCGGCGATCTATGATCAGACCGGTGAACACGCAAAGGCACGCAGCCTTTACAAACAAGCGTTGAAGATCGCGCCCGATGATCCGACCTTGCTCAACAATCTCGGACTTTCCTATCTGCTTTCCAACGAGCTGCCGGACGCAGAATATACACTGCGCCGCGCCTCGACCTTGCCGGGCGCAGACAGCCGTGTTCGGCAGAACCTGGCACTGGTGCTTGGCATTCAAGGAAAGTACGACGAAGCCATTCAAGTCGCCCAGGCGGAACTGGATCCGCGGCAGGCTCAGGCCAACATCGCCTATCTTCAGGAAATGATGAAAAAGCGACAGGGCTAGGCGGAGAGCCTCCCCCGAACATGTTTTAGGCTTTTGCCGGGAATGGGCGTCCGATATCGGGCGCCCTTTCTGCTTTTCGAACCTAGCTATCAAATGGTGTGTTCAGCAAATCCGCATCTGCGCGGGTGTTCCGCAAAACCAAATACAAGTTTACTCATCAGATTGCCTGCCTAGAAGGAAGATGCTTCGCAACGTTGTTAGCAAGAGTTGAGACGAGCAACTCAGCCCAATGCAAAAGAGGCACGTTCCAACTCAAGTGGAACGCGCCCCGCAGAGTTCATAAGGTCTAAGGCCTGATGGCTACTCGGAGAAGGTTTCGATAACCTGGATCACAGCTGGTCCCATAATGATAAGGAACAGGACCGGCAGGAAGAACATGATCATTGGAACCGTCAGCTTCGGCGGCAGGGACGCAGCTTTCTGCTCTGCCAACTGCATGCGTTGTTCGCGTGTATCGTCTGCCATCGTGCGCAGTGCGGTCCCAATCGGTGTCCCGTAACGCTCAGCCTGTATAAGCGCCATCATCACGTTTTTCACACCGTCAACGCCTGTTCTCTTTGCAAGGTTTTCGTAGGCAATCCGGCGGTCGCTCAAATAAGAGAGTTCTGCGGTCGTGAGCGTCAATTCCTCTGCCAATTCAACGGACTGTACGCCGACTTCCTCCGCAACACGCTTGAAACCTTCTTCGATGGACATACCGGACTCGACGCAAATCAGCATCAAGTCGAGCGCATCAGGCCAAGCGCGCTGAATTATGAGCTTACGTTTGTCGATCTTGTTTTTGAGATAAATATTGGGCGCAAATGCCCCAACACCGGCAAAAGCGATACAAAAACAAAGCTTCGAGAATGCCGGCAACGTATCCGGCATGATCACAAATGCATAGAAGGTCGCAAACACGAAAATGATGAGCGGCAGCGCAATTCGAGCCGTCAGGAAGTAATAAAGCGGGGCAGAACCACGATAGCCCGCCATTCTGAGGTTCTGGATCGTGTTCTCATCTGAAAGCATTTCCTTCAGATTCAAGCGGTCAACCAGGCTCTTCATTTGTGCTTTTGGCTGGTTGCGCAATGCTGCTTTCGCATCACCTTGACCTGCCTGAAGACGGGCACGCTCACGCGCGCGCATCTGATCTCGCTCCAATGCAACCGACTTCATGCGTGATTTCAGGGTGTCACGCGAAAGGAGCGGCATCACAAGAGAGAAAATCGTGCCCGTGACCGCGATCATAGCGAGGACTGCGGCTGCAAATTGCGTCGAAACGATTGTATCAAGGTCCATGCCGACGCCCCTAGAAATCGAAGTTGATCATCTGCCGCATGACCATGATGCCTGTAAACATCCATATCAGGCCGCCGGCAATGATGATGTTGCCTGTTGTTGTTTCAAAAAGGATCATCACGTAATTGGGTGCGATGAAATAGATGATGCCGCCGACGAAAAACGGCAACGAACCGATGATCGCAGCAGAAGATTTTGCTTCCGCGCTGAGTGCCTTGATTTTTCGCTTCATTGCCTTGCGGCCACGCAGAACCCTGGACAGGTTGCTGAGTGCCTCCGCCAGTCCACCACCGGCCTTTTGCTGGATCGCGACCACGATGGCGAAGAAATTTGCTTCCGCAACAGGCACGCGATCCGGCAATCTGCCGACAGCCTCGCCAAGTGAAATCCCCATCACCTGGGTTTCCGTAATCTTTCGGAATTCAGTGGCAACCGGCTCGCGCGCTTCCCTTGCCACAACTTTGATGCAGTCGCTCAACGGAAGGCCTGCTTTCACACCGCGGACAATAATATCCACACCGTTTGGCAATTCATCCAGAAACGCGTTGAACCGACGCTTGCGTTTGTTACCGATATACCAGCGCGGAAAACCGAGCAGTCCGGCAAAGGCAAATGCAATCCCGATCCAAAGGTTCCCCGAAGCAATTAAGGAAACAACGAAGAATATCAGGCTAGAAATAATGCTGAAAATAATGAAGTGTTTCATTTCCCAGCTTAAGCCAGCCTGCTCCATCAAGACTTTGAGCGAGACTTTTTGTTGTTTGTCCTGTTTGGCCTTTTGGCGGTCTTCAAAGTCTTTCAACTGATCCTGAATGGATCTCTTGCGCCGATCCGTGTCGCGCACCTGACTGCGTTGGTTTTCATTTTGAGGCCGTGTTGCTACGGCTTCTATACGCTGGTCGCGCTTCTTGCTGCCGGAAAGCGTTGGCTGAAACAGACTATAGATGATCCCGCCAACCGCGAACATGACGAGCAGTGCAACGGCGATACCGGTGACTTCGGGCGTAAGAAATTCTTCAAGTCCAGACATAGACAGTATTCCGTTACCTATTCGGGCATTTCCGCCGCATCCAGCGCCTGGGCCAAACGACTTTCTTCGCCAAAGTACCTTGCGCGTTCCCAGAATTTCGGGCGGCCGATTCCAGTTGAACGGTGGCGGCCAATGATGTTGCCGTTCGGATCCTCACCAATCATGTCGTATAGGAAGACATCCTGAGTGGTGATGATGTCCCCTTCCATTCCCATGACTTCGGTCACATGGGTGATACGACGAGACCCATCACGCAGGCGCGCTGCCTGAA
Organism: Labrenzia sp. THAF82; assembly: GCF_009363435.1. GTDB lineage: Bacteria > Pseudomonadota > Alphaproteobacteria > Rhizobiales > Stappiaceae > Roseibium > Roseibium porphyridii. The sequence continues at coordinate 5,798,581 of NZ_CP045354.1, forward strand.
CGACAACGTCAATCGAGGAGACAATCATTTCCCGAAGAGTTCGGGACGGGAGCGAGAAGCCGCCCATTGTGATCATGGATTCAAGTCTCGACAGTGCCTCACGCGGTGAGTTGGCGTGCAACGTACCCATTGAACCATCGTGACCGGTGTTCATGGCCTGCAAGAGGTCAAACGCCTCTGGGCCACGAACCTCACCCACGATGATGCGTTCCGGGCGCATACGCAGACAGTTCTTTACAAGGTCACGCATTGTGATCTCACCTTCACCTTCAAGGTTCGGCGGACGTGTCTCCAGGCGAACGACATGAGGCTGCTGCAGCTGCAATTCCGCAGAATCTTCGCAGGTGATAATGCGTTCTGTATTTTCGATATACGCGGTCAGACAGTTCAGGAGGGTGGTTTTGCCGGACCCCGTACCACCTGAGATCAGGACGTTACATCGTGACCGTCCAATGATTTGAAGGATCGTCGAACCTTCTGGGGTAATTGACCCGAATTTGGTCAGCTGATCGAGGGTGAGTTTGTCCCGCTTGAACTTACGAATGGTGAGTGCAGGTCCATCAATTGCCAGCGGCGGGGCGATGACGTTGACACGAGAACCATCAGGCAGACGGGCGTCACAGATCGGACTTGAATCGTCCACGCGGCGACCAACCTGGCTCACAATCCGCTGACAAATGTTCATCAGCTGAGCGTTGTCGCGGAAGGAAACGCCGGTCTGCTCCACCTTGCCCTGTGTTTCGATGTAGACGGTTTGAGCGCCGTTGACCATGATATCGGCGATGTCGTCACGCGCCAAGAGTGGTTCAAGCGGTCCATAGCCCAGAACATCGTTACAGATGTCTTCCAGCAGGTCTTCCTGCTCGGAAATCGACATGACCACGTTCTTGAGCGCAATGATGTCATTTACGACATCTCGAATTTCGTCACGCGCATCTTCCGCGTCCAACCTGGCCAGTTGAGACAGGTCGATCGCTTCTACCAAAGCATTGAATATTTGTGCCTTGGTTTCGTAATACTCGCTGTTTTTCTTCCGCGCTTGGGGTGCCGGCTGGGCAGGCTCTGGTGGCGGAGGCGGTGGCGCCGCCGCCGCTGCCGGCTGGGCAGCCGGCTCAGCCTGGACCTTTAGGGGAGCAGGTTCTTCTGCTCTAGCGGTTTCTTGTGCCGGAACAGGAGTTTCCTGCAACCCTGGCACACCTGCCGGGCGGAGGGTCTGAGGTCCAGAGGATGAACTGCCACGTCTTCCAAACATAACGAACTATCTGCTCCGTCGAAAACCGGTTTATCCAGCTTTCCGTTTCAGTTTTGACAACAAACCACCAAGGCTTGAGCGCGACGGTCTGCTGGGCTGAGCCTTGCCGGATACCGACTGTGCCAAGTCTTCGAACATGCGTGCAATTGCGTGCTTGTTGTCCATTTCACCGATCATCTGCCCATTGTTGGCCGCAGTGCCAAACAGTTGCGGCTCAAACGGAATGGAGGCCTGAACTTGAAGTCCTAATGCACTGGCAAACTCATCGGGCTTGATTTCAGGTCGCTTCGGAACGTTGACCTTGTTCATGATCAGGTGCGGTGGTCGATCGTTGGGCCGCAACTGCTTCAGCATGTCGACGGTGTTCTTTGCATTGCGCAGATTTGCAAGATCAGGCTCCGCGACCAGAACAATTTCGTCGACACTTAGAAGCGTATCCTTGACCCAAGCATTCCAGACATGCGGTACATCAAGCACGACAAGCGGCACGCTTGATCGCATGGTCTCAAGAAGCGGCTCGAACGCTTTTTCATTTTGATCATAGGTGCGCTCAAGCGTTGCCGGAGCTGCCAAAAGGCTCAGGTGATCACTGCATTTGGACAAGATGCGATCAAGGTAGGTTTCATCCAGACGCTCGGGCGAAGAGACCGCCTCGAAGACCCCTTGTAACGGATCCTGGTTGTAGTCCAGGCCCGCTGTGCCGAATGGCAAGTCCAAGTCAGTCACGACAACTTCAGTCTGGAAGCTTCGGGCAAGCGACCAGGCACCGTTATGGGCAACGGTCGAAGAGCCGCATCCGCCCTTCACGCCAAAAAAGGCAATGGTTCGTCCGAGCGGTTCAGCTTCCGGATCCGCGTAGAGATTGCCGACTGACCCAATCAGCTGAAAAACGCTCACGGGTGCAATGAGGTACTCACTCACTCCCCTTGCAATCAGTTCGCGATACAGCGTGACGTCGTTCACATCACCGATCACGATCACCTTTGTACCCGCATCGCAGAACTCGGCGAGGTGGTCGAGATTTGTCAGCAATTCCTCACGCTGACCTATTGTTTCGACGATAATCAGATTGGGCGTCGGCGCTTGTTCGAATGTTGAAATTGCAGCCGGAATCCCACCTGAATCAAGCTTCAGGTGTGCCTTGGCCATACGCCGATCTTCCATCGCAGCTTCCGCAACACGCATGGTGGCATCACTTAGACAGAACGCGTGCACGGTTATGCGGGGTATGGCATTTATCTGCATACCTTCTTCATTTACCGTTTGCTGCTGTTCGAACGGCGTTGACGCAGCCTCGAGATATCCGGCCATATCGTTGAAATCCTGATTAGCGCTCATACTTTCACCTATTCGGAAACAGAAGCTCCGACACCTTCTTCAAATTCAGATGCAGTCTTCTTGCCTTCACGGTAGTTCTCAAAAACAACAGCGCGACGCGCCTGATCAGACGGTGTCGATGCTCTTGGCGTGATCAGATCAGACGGGTTGTCAACCATCACGGCCAGGTTCGCCTGAGAAGCACAGCCGAAGTTTTCGTAGTCTGTGTTTTCACCGATGCCACCACCGATGTTTCTCGGCCAGGCACCACATTTTCCTGCAGTCGCCTGCATTCGTGCGTAGGAAAGGCGAATTGGAGCATCCGCAGAGGGGTCCTGCACTGCGTAAGTACGCGTGCTGATCTTAGACCGGCTCAATCCACCGTCTTGCAGGGCTTTGCGGATGTCAGGCGTTACCGCATGAACAGCGACGTCATTTGCACCCCCTGAAGGCACCAGAATTTCGACAGCACCATTACCCTTGTTACGGGATTCGGCCGCGAATGCAGAAATCGTGTGTTCGATTGGGCCGTAAAGGTTTCGTGTGTTTCGACCGATAGGAAGATCGAGGGTTTCGGGCTCTTCGGTGATCACAATGGGATGGCGCAAGCGATAATCGTTGGAAGCCAAAAGGCCGTCCGGATTTTGTGACTGACTCTGACAGCCCACGATCGTCAGACAACCGAGGAAGACAAGAACAGGCTTTGATACGGCTGCAAACCGGACTTTCGTTTGTTTACTCATCCGTCCGTCCTCACTTGTAGATGAAGCCGACCTGGCCGTGATACGTGCCGGCCACGTCACCAGTCGGGTTGTAGATTTTGTTCAACCGGTTCAGGAAAATCGTCTCTGCATCAGAAGCCGGTAAAAGGTTCTTGTCTGGCCGCACCATTTTGCTCGCGGCAACGGGACGAACCACATAAGGGGTTACGAACACCGCCAATTCGGTCTGGTCCCGCAAGAAATCACGGCTTTTGAACAGTGCTCCCAAGATTGGAATCTGCATCAATCCCGGCACTCCCTCAACCGCTTGCGAATAGGACTCCTTGAGCAGCCCCGCCATGACCAGAGTTCCACCTGATGGCAGTTCCATGGTTGATTCTGCGCGGCGGACTTTCAGGGCGGAAATTGTGATACCGCCTGCGGAGACAGCGCCTTCGTTACTGAGTTCACTGACTTCGGTTTTAACGCGAAGGCTAATTCTGCCGCCGGAGAGAACAACAGGTGTGAAATCGAGGCCAACACCGAACTTCTTGAACTCTACCGAGATTTCCCCGTCATCGCGAGAAATCGGGATCGGGAATTCACCGCCTGCCAGGAAACTCGCATTTTCACCGGAGATGGCCGTTAGTGTTGGTTCTGCCAGGGTTCGAATGACACCCTCGCGCTGAAGCATCTGAACCTGAGCCGTGATGTTGCTCGAACCACTTAAGAACTGTGTGCCGCCTGTCGCCTGATTGACGATGGAAGGGTTGACGGTAAAGTTTGGAAGGTTCGAAAAGAACGGTGTGAAGTTTCCAGTTCCAACAGTTCCAGAGAACTGAACACCAAGCTGCTTGATAATGGTACGTTCCACTTCAGCAACTGTAACTTTTAGATGGACCTGATCTTTGCCTTCAACTGAAATGAGATTGACAACTTCCGTGGCAGAGCCAGCACCTTGAAACTTTGTTGCAATATCAGCCGCTTGTTGAGCTTCAAGAGTACTCTTTGCGGAACCACTCAGGATCACATTTCCATTCACTGATTCTGCAGAAATCTTGCTTCCGGGGATAAGCTTGCGAATGATCCGAGTCAGATCTGACGTATCTTTTTCAACTCGAATATTGAAACTTGCAAGTTCGCGGCCGCTGCGACTGAAGAGAACCAGTCTTGACTGTCCCGCCGTGTTGCCGATGACAAATATCCTGCGAGGCGTTCTGAGTACCGCATCTGCAATTTCCGGATTGGACACAAGTACATCAGCAGCATCTTCTGCAAGATTAACGACAACGGAGCGTCCGATACCCACGTTTAGGATGCGACCGCTTGCTCTTTCCCCCGCAGCGATATGGACCTGGCTCGGAAAGTTTCCTTCAGCCAGTGAGGCGCTTGTCGGCATTGCGACCGAAGCTCCCAACAGCAATGCTGCCGCTGCAAATTTGACTATCTGCTTTTTCATTGCGCCCCTCACACTGGACATTCTGTTGTGACCGGGTCTCATTGCGCACCTGCCTGGCTCGTTACGCCGTATTTTACGTAGCTGACACCGCGACGTCGGGAATTGTCCGCTTCCGCGTCATCCGCCGAATCTTGGGCGCTGCGTAACGCTAGGTCGAGCGTCCCGACCTGCTGAGACTGAGTTATGATTTCCGACTCAGCCAGGGTTAGTTCAAGAGTTGCTGTCTTCTTTGGTGAAAGATTCTTCTGCTCTTGTTCGCCAGCTGTTGTGCTGTCGATCGCCAGAACCCTGATGTTCTCCAGGATTGTCTCGCTCAGAGCACCACCCGAATCCGATGACCGCGTCAAAATGACGTCTACTTTGTCACCGGGTAAAATGAACCCGCCTGCGGTGGTTTCAGCTTCCACACTGACAGCGATTGCTCTCTTTCCTTTCGGGAGGATCGCTGCCATGAAACCTTTATCCGTATTGATCAATCGCTCAGGGCGAACAGGTTCCCCGGCAAAAATCGGCACTCGCGCGATTCGGCCTTGATACTCGGTATCAGCGGAAGGATTCGATTTTTCGGTCACGGCCCCAAGTGGAACCGTGTCTTCTGGCCAATCGGCCCACGAAAGATCTTCTTCCGTTAGCTTTCCGCCAAGGCTAATGTCCTTTGCCGCTACCAGAACCTTGGAATTCTCTTCTGAAACCGGCTCTTGAACGACTTGCGGCTCTCTATCGTTACCGCCGGATGACATTACCAAGCGGAACGCGATGAAGCCGGCAACCACTGCGATCGCCAATACAAATATGCGTGCCAGTTTCATGACCAATACCCAATAGTTCGCTGCGCGTTTGCGCTACCTTGCGTAGTGTGCGGGTGAATTGGTCAAAACATGGTTAACCAGATCTGGATGTTTTTGGTTAATTTTCGTTAACTTTACTGAATGTGTTACTAAAAGAGTGCATTTTGCACTTTCACGCTAGAAAACCACGCACGGTTTTACCTTGCGAAAATATAAAAATCGTTTTTGAGAAAGGAAGAGCGTATCTAAATGCTCTGGATTCGTCAGCTAATAAGCTGAAACCAAGCTGTATGTGGATAGACTTGAAGACCGGCAATCGCAATGGCGATTCCATAGGGAATGCCACTATTTCGGTCGTGCAAACGCGCAAACCAGTCTTGCTGGATTAAAATGATTGGCACGATCAACTTTTGTCTCATCAGCAACAATCCAATGGTTAAAACCATTCCGTAAATCGCTACAAGTATCGCAAATGCCGCCAATTCAGGTGTAAATCCGATCCAAAGTGAAATTGCACTAATGAATTTCACATCACCGCCACCCATCCAATTGAAAGCAAAAAACACGAAGCAGGGGACAAAAACGACGGCAAGACCAAGGGCGTGCAGTCCCCAAGCCTGTAACGGCAACCCAACTGCCAGAGCCAAAAGGCAAAAGCCAGAAATTAAGAGAACTGTGACCCGATTTCGAATTGTCATTGTCAACAAGTCCGAAACACCACCATATGCAACCAGCATTGGAAAGATGACAAGTACGGCAGCCTGAATCATTACGAACTCGTTCTTCAAACCCTAGTTGAACTAATACTTACCGAAATTCGTTAAAATCGCGCAAAGAGACTAGATACAAAAAATGGGCGGTGAACCGCCCATTTCTAGATGAAAACATCGACTTCAAAATTTGCCGATTAGTCGATTGCGGTGTCGGCCTTCTTCAGGGTCGTCGAGATGGACGTGAAGATAGCAGACAACGACGTGCCTGTCGCAGTCACCGCAGCAAGAATGATGATGGACAGCAGGCCAGCGATCAGGCCGTATTCGATTGCAGTTGCGCCAGATTCGTCTTTTACGAAACGGTTGATAAGAGATTTCATTGTGTTTGCTCCAAGTACCACTAATTGACAGCTTCAAAAGCCCGTCGGATCTTTTGTCAGTCCGATCGGACATGAGCTCAAACTAGGACAGAGAGCTTTCCAACCAGTTAAATTTGACATCTATCTTTGTGAAAGTCGCCACAAATACATCTATAGTTAATAATGAGTATAGATAAAAAACAGTTAATCTGAAATATGAATCATTTAATATTCAAAATATTTCGTATTTTTGGTTCGCATATTTCAAATTTTACTTACAATGCATCAGCCGGAACGACGTCACCTTCATTTTATGGGATACCAACTCAAAATGAATCAAATAATTATCCGACGAGTCAATTCATTAAACCTGGGCAACGGAAGTGATTGCTGTCCAACTCGAAATCGACCGTGATCTGTTCTTCTTTTTTTGCATGCGAAACTCGCAAGCAATTCTGCAATTCGAGCGCCGTTAGCAGATCGTTCACCACGTTTGCCGCATAATATCGCGAGAAAAGCCCGATATGGAGTACCCATAGGCATGTTTAAGAAGCTGATCAAATGGACGAGTGTGTTTACACTTGTGTTTCAAGCAGGCGTCGCAATCGCTCAAGATGGGCCAGTCATGGTCACCGTCGACCGTGCAAAGGTGTTTCGGATCGATGATGGTGCCTCTGCGGTTATCGTCGGAAATCCATTTATTGCCGATGTCTCAATGTTTGACCAAAACACTGTCGTTATTACCGGCAAGAGCTACGGCACAACGAACCTTGTCATTCTGGACGCGAATAACAAGCCGATCGTTGATGAGATCATCACGGTTCGTGCATCTGAAGAAGGTGTCGTTTCGGTATACAAAAAGTCGTCTCGCATGACGCTGTCCTGCAGCCCGACCTGCGAACCAACGCTTCGTCTCGGGGACAACAACGACGCCTTCAAGGAGACCGCCGAACAAGCTACGGCCCGCAACGAGCTTGCTGTTCAAGCGGCCAGTGGCGGTTTTTGAGCGTTGATTGCGGGGTCATAATGACATGCGTTTGAGAAAAGGAAATACGATGTCACGATTTCGGCGACGTTTCTTTTCTATCCGCAAAGACGAAAGCGGTGCGACGGCAATCGAATTCGGTCTCGTCGCAATTCCGTTTTTTCTGATCCTGTTCGGAATTGTTGAAGTCGGTCTCATTCACATGGTGAACCGAATGCTGGACAATGCGGTCATCGAAGCGTCGAGAATGATCAGAACCGGTCAAGCGCAAACATCGGGTTTCGGCGCCGACGATTTCGAGGGTGAAATCTGCAACTCCCTACCAGCATTTCTGTGCAACACAGAACGTATCGTCGTCGTTGTCGACCAAATCGACAGCTTTTCAGCCGCAGGTTCAACGAACGATATGTACGATGCCGATGGCGACCTCGTCGAAGATTCTAGCTACACCTCTGAAGCCAACAATTCTGGTGAGATCGTTGTGGTGAATGTCGTGTACCGCTGGCCCATGATTACGTCGCTGCTGTCTCTCAATCTGGCTGATCACGGCACCGAACGTCATCTCACATCAACACTGGTATTTCGCAATGAACCCTGGGAATAGCAGACACTTTTACAAGCTCGCCTCATTGTTAAATATTGCGCCCATCTCGAGACGGTTGCAGTCAGACACCCGGGCTGTTTCAGCTGTAGAGTTCGCATTGATACTTCCTCTGATGCTGCTAATTCTTATCGGCATGGAGGAAGCTACGGGTGCTCTGAATCAGGACCGCAAAGTCAGTCGTATCGCAAACTCCGTTACCGACCTTGTCGCCCAAGCACAGACTGTCGACAAGAACGATCTTCAGGGCATTATGGATCTAGGCGAAAAGATCTTGACCCCCTACCCCGCTGATACTCTGGATATTGTGCTAGCGAGTGTTACCTTTGACGAAGACGGCGATGCCTCCGTTGACTGGAGTTTAAACAAGTCAGGCGGCGAACCATGGGCACCAGGAGCTGTGCCCCCTGTAACACTTCCGGGCACCGTCTCTGTCGCGAACACATCCATAGTCGTTGGACAAGTGAGCCTAACTTATACACCGACCTTTGCCGGAATCTTCACCGAGGTCTTTGACCGTGACTCTGCCATAGACCTAGGCGACACCTATTATCTACGGCCGCGTCTGACCAACACCGTTGCCTGTTCCGATTGTTGACAACAGGCAGTATCAGCTTGCTTTGAGCAGCAGCAACGGCAATTTACTCATCCCACTTGTTTCGTCATACAATCCCGCTACTCTCCCGCAGGATGTTGCGTTGCAATACGCAATTTGAACTCGGGAACATTAGTCGATGGCGACAAACAAGACGTATGAACAGATCGAGATTGGTGATACGGCCGAGATTGTCCGGGAGTGTTCATCCAACGATCTCCTGGTTTTTGCCCACGCCTCGGGAAATCGCAATCCAATTCATTTGCCCGATACCGATTGGACCGGAGACGGCAAGATCGACAAACCGATGGCCCCAGCCATGTGGGTTGGCGGCCTCGCGTCTGCCGTACTTGGCAACATTCTGCCCGGCCCAGGCAGCGTCTATAAGGCCCAGTCCTTCCGTTTCCTGGGTCGTGCGGCTGTCGGTGACAAACTGACCGTCAAAGTGACTGCCACCGAGAAACGGCATGACAATATCGTTCTCTTTGACATGTCCGTCACCCGCGAAGACGGCGTCAGACTTGTTGAGGGTATTTCCGAAGTCCGCGCCCCGACGGAAACAATTGAATTCGATGCCAGCGACATTCCTGCGCTTCTTGTCCAACGACATCGCCATTTCAATCGGATGATTGAGTTGGCCAAAACCCTGCCAGCCTTGCCGACCGCAGTCGCGGCGCCCGATGATCCGAACTCGCTGGAAGGTGCTCTCCTTGCTGCAAGGGAGGGGTTGATCGATCCTGTCTTGATCGGTGCAAGAGACCGGATTGAAACCGCAGCAAACGAACTGAATGAAGATATCAGCCAATTTGAGCTGATTGATATCGAAGACGAGTCGGAAGCCGCCGGACGCGCGGTAGAAATGGTTCATGAAGGGCGGGTCAAGGCGGTCATGAAAGGCCACCTTCATACCGATCACTTGCTGAAACATGTGGTCAAACGAGATGGAGGTCTCAGAACCAAGCGTCGGATCAGCCACGTTTTTGTCATGGATATTCCAGGACGCAAAACGCCGGTGCTGATTTCGGACGCGGCGATCAATATTTCGCCAGACCTCAACACCAAAGTCGACATTACACAAAACGCGATTGATGCGGCGCGGTCACTCGGTTTGGACACGCCCCGTGTCGGCATTTTGTCCGCAATCGAAACCGTCAACCCCGCCATCCCTTCCAGCCTTGATGCCGCGGTTCTTTCAAAGATGGCCGAGCGAGGCCAAATCAGCGGGGCCGTTGTGGATGGTCCTCTCGCAATGGACAACGCAATCGATGTCCAGGCGGCGCGGACAAAGGGTATCACCTCGCTGGTCGCCGGACACGCAGAAGTCCTGATCGTGCCTAATCTGGAATCCGGTAACATGCTGGCCAAGGAGCTCACATTCATCGCCCACGCAGAAGCCGCTGGCCTTGTCATAGGGGCAAAGGTTCCGGTCATGCTGACCAGTCGCGCGGATGACGGTCGTGCCCGCCTCGCATCCTGCGCGTTGGCAATGCTTTATGTGCATTGGCAGAAGAACGGCGTTCCAGCCGGAATGCTCGATCGCGAGGAAGAGTGATCGTGGTCCCGGTTATCCTCGTCCTGAATTCCGGTTCCTCTTCACTCAAGTTTTCGCTCTACTCTGGTGCGAGCGAGCAACTCAAAGGACAGATCTCGGGGTTGGGTGCCGAGCCTCATCTTGCGCTGGTATCTCATGCCTCCGGTCTGACAATTGACCGCGACCTTCAAGACGACGAAGGAAGAAGCCACAAGACGGCGCTGGCTGCCCTCCTACCCATTCTTGAACGAGAGCTTGGTGGTCGTCCGGTTGACGCCGTTGGTCACCGGGTTGTCCATGGCGGCGTTTCTCACACCAGACCCTTGAAGATAACCGACACAGTTCTTCAGGATCTCAAGGCGCTCGAACCCTTGGCGCCGCTGCATCAACCTCACAACCTTGCCGGTGTGGAAGCCGCGCGCGCGGCATTTCCAGGCGCTTTGCAAACTGCATGTTTCGATACTGCCTTCCACCGCAAGCATCCGTGGGTCAACGATACATTCGCTCTTCCCAGATCTCTTTATGACGAAGGTGTCCGTCGATACGGGTTTCATGGGCTTTCCTATGAGTTCATCTGCAGTCATTTGAAGGAGACACGTCCAGACGTTTTCCGAGGCAGGGTTGTTGTCGCCCACTTGGGAAATGGCGCGTCCATGTGTGCCATCCGTGATGGCCAAAGCATCGGATCGACAATGGGCTTTACGGCACTGGACGGGTTGCCGATGGGCACGCGATGCGGCCAACTCGACCCGGGCGTCGTCCTTTATCTTTTGACCACCAAAGGCATGAGCGCTGACGCAGTCTCAGATCTGCTCTACAAGAACTCCGGTCTCAAGGGCCTGTCCGGCATCAGCCAGGACATGCGCAGGTTAAGCGAAAGCACCGATCCGAGCGCCGCCGAGGCAATCGACTATTTCGTGTTTCGCATTCGGCGTGAACTTGGTGCCATGGCAGCAGTCCTGAACGGTCTGGACACGCTCGTATTCACGGGCGGAATCGGCGAAAACGCAGCGCTCATCCGGAAGCGTGTGTGTGCAGAGCAGGATTGGCTCGGCATGTTGATTGATGAGGCTCGAAACGAAGCGCGGGAAGAAGACATTTCCGCCGCCACTTCTCAGATCAAGGTACTGGTCATTCCAACCAATGAAGAAGAAATGATCCGTCGACACACGGAAACACTCTTAATCGGCGGCACTCTAACAAGTTGACTCTCAAAATACTCGATTATCTATCGGCCAGACGGTTCTAACACGCTTGCAAAGGCGTCTTCGTAAGTGCGGACCACCGGGCGATAGTCAGCATGTACAACCGGCTCAAAGCCACCTGGCAAGTCGGGTTCAATCGCAAGATAAGCGCCGGGGTCCTCGCGTCGCATATCCATCAACCCAGCTCTCAAACGGCGTTTCAACACATCCGGCAGATCTTTTCCCAGACTATGAGCGGAATAGGGAATGGGGGGCGAACGCCAAACAATCTCCAGATCCTTAAATCCGCGCCCGCCGCTCACGTAGTAGTCGTTGAGCGTTCCGGCCGTGTAGCCGTTTTTTGCCTCTCCAGCCAGGGTCGACCAGGCGAGTGCCGCCTGTACCCGTCCATCCAGCAACGCGCGAATACCGTCGACGGGATCCTGAACTTCCACCAGCGTGCTGAAATGTGCCCTCACGTCGATACCGTCTGCCGCCAAGTTCGCCAAGGGAACGCGATAGCCCGTTGAACTGTTCTTGCCACCAACAGCCAGACGGACGTCTTTCAGGTCCGCAAGCGATATTTTCTCGGTACCACTTTTGCCGACAAGGATGGCATAAAAACGCGCTGGAAAGTCATCCGGACCAGCGGTAACGAGAGGTTCAATGCAGCTGCAAAGCCTGTATGCTGCCGCATAGGCGGAGGGTGACAGGCGTGCGTAGTCAATTCGCCCTTCAGCTATAGCTTCTACGGCGTCACCCATTGTATCCATCAAAAAGAGGTCAACCGGCAGATCGGCAATACCTTCAAGCGCCAGCCGAAACGGCTCAACTCTATCCCTGGCGTTCTCATCCCCGGCCACCACAACACCAAGTCGAAGACGATCCGGCAAGTCAACGCTTTCCTGAGCAAGTGTTGAACCGGCAAACACAAACACAAGGAAAATAAGTGCAATCAACCCGGCGGCGTTTCCTGTCCACGTCGCAATTCCGACATAAGCTTTTGGGAGAAAACGCAAATTCCTATCTCACCTATCTTGCACCCTGAAAACATTGACCGGAGCGGCCCATGAATGACGTTATCACGACCGTGGTGTTCGATATAGGAAATGTCCTGATCGAATGGAATCCTGAACATCTTTATCGTCGTCTCATTCCGGACGAAGTGGAAAGAGCAGATTTTCTCCAAAACGTTTGCAATATGAACTGGAACCTAGAACAGGATCTTGGACGCTCCTGGGCAGACGCCGTTGATACGCTCAGCGCACTTCATCCCGACAAAGCAGATCTGATTGCGGCGTATTCAGATCAATGGCACGAGATGATCCCCGGTGAAGTTTCCGGGACACGCCAAATCCTCCAGGAGCTCCAAGAAAAGAACACCCCGCTTTTTGCAGTCACCAATTTTTCGAACGAAAAATTCGCAGAGTGCCTGGTACGATTCCCGTTTCTCAAGACCAGCTTTGTCGACACTGTGGTGTCTGCAGAAGAGCGTTTGATCAAACCGGACCCCAGGATCTATCAGGTCCTGTTTACGCGAAATGGACTTGAACCCGGCACATGCCTGTTCATCGACGATTCAGCGGCCAATGTTGAGGCTGCCCGCAATGTCGGGATGCAAGCGCATCATTTTAAAGAGGCGGACGCTTTGCGGCAGGACCTCAAGAATCGCGGTTTGCTCACTAACTAAGCTTCCTTAGCCGGCAAATCCTTCAAGCACATTGACACAGTTGGTGCCCAGTGCGTCGACGGCATAGCCACCTTCCATGACGAACAAGGTTGGCACGCCGACTTTCTTCAGTCGTTCGCCGAGACGACTGAAGTCCTCACTCTTGAAGCGGAAACCGGAAATCGGGTCGTTCTCATAACAATCCATGCCAAGCGACACGACCATCGCATCCGGCTTGTAAACCAGAAGCCAGCGGCAGGCCTCTTCGAGTGCAGGAGTATAGCTATCCCAATCCGTACCAAGCGGAAGCGGCCAGTTGCGCGTGAAACCTGTGCCCGCGTGTTCTCCCGTCTCGTCGGCATAACCCAGGAAATAAGGATATTCATCCTTCGGATCAGCGTGAATGGACAAAAACAGGATGTCAGGCCGGTCGTAGAAAAGAGCCTGGGTTCCATTTCCATGATGGTAATCGACATCCAGAATGGCGATGCGATGCAATCCGTAGTCGCGCAGATACTGTGCTGCGATGGCCGCATTGTTGAGGAAGCAATATCCTCCGAAAAAATCAAAACCGGCGTGGTGTCCCGGCGGCCGGCACAGTGCGAATGCGGATTGTTCTCCATCCAGAAGGAATTTTGCAGCCGTCAGCGCGGTATCGGCAGAGGCGCGCGCCGCCTTGAAAGTGTTTTCACCAAGCGGAGTGCCCGCGTCCATTGAATATCGACCGAGCAATCCATCAATGTGGTTCACATCAATGTCCTGCCGCAGACTTCTGATCGGCCACACAAACGGGAAAGCTTCGTTGGAGCGGCCTGCCGCCAGCCACTTACCCCAGAAGTCTTCCAAAAAGCCGACATAGTCCGGTGCATGCACTCTATGGAGCGGCCTGATCGGAAAATCATCCGGTGAAACAATCTCACCGACTTTTCGACTTTTGACGGTTTCCAGGACTATTTCAGCCCGGCTCGGAATTTCGACAGCGGGTTTCAATTCGCCGTCTGAAATCTCCTGCTTCGGCGCGTGGGCAAGCTGGGTGTCTGAAAAAACGGTCTTCAAATACTTCTCCCCAGTCCCGCCTTGGCCTCACCCGCAGATCCTAGTGTATCCGATCTCACGAAAAACGGAATTCCGTCACATGACTATAAGTCTCAGTCGGCCGCAACAGAACACTTGTGAAGTTTGACCTGTTGACGCTGTCGGGCCAGCGCTGCGCTTCCAGGCACAGTCCGGCATGTGGGCCGTAGTGTTTTCCGTCCAACCCGGGAACAGCAACAGTCAGTTTGCCGGCATCGTATAACTGAAGTCCGGGCTCCGTGGTCCAAACTTCCATGCGCTTGTCACCTGCGCTGTCTTCAAGTGCTGCCGCAAAGGCGACCTGGTCGCGCGGCGCGTCCGCCAAACAGAAATTGTGGTCGTAAAAAACGTCCTCTTCACCGGATTTTCGTTTCAGTTTACGGCCATCCTGAAAATCAAACGCTGTCCAGGCAACATTCCTGACTTCCCCTGTCGGGATCAAATGCTCGTCTACCGGCAAATAGCTTTCTGCCGCAATTTCAAGCGTGTGACCCAGGATAGTCTCACTGCCCTCCAGATTAAAATATGCGTGCTGTGTGAGGTTGACCGGGGTGGTTTTGTCGGTTGTTGCCGTAATCTTGACGCGCAATGCTCCAGAACCGGTAAGCGTATATCGAACGAGTGCTTCAACGCGGCCTGGATATCCCATTTCACCGTCTTCAGAAACCAACTTCAAGAGCACACTGGCCTTGTCGCTTTGCTCGATCTGCCAGATGCGGTTTGAAAACCCATCTGAGCCGCCGTGAAGATGATTGCGGCCTCCATCATTGCAGTCCAACTGGTATTCGTTTCCGTCAATGCTCATTTTTCCACCGGCGATGCGATTGGCGCATCGCCCGGCAATTACCCCGAAATAAGGCGAATGATCCAGATAGCTTTGCAGGTCATCAAAACCGAGCACAACTGATTGTCCATCCACTTTCAAGTCCCGGATAACCGCGCCAAGTGTCAGGATCGAAGCCTCCAAGACACCTTTCTTAAGGGTGATCTCCTGAACAGCAGTTCCGTCCGGAAGAAACCCGAATTCATTGATCATGCAATTCTCCGTAGACCCATCTCAGGTCCGTTTTCCGAGCGCCGCAAGCCGACAGGATCTTTCGTTGCTCCTGCCCTCAAGCTCAAGTCTTCACCGAAACTCTCGTAGGCAAATCTCAACTATCGGTCTCAAATCGTCTGGTTGTAGTCGCCGACTTCGGGGTTCTCACGCAGGATGCCGTCGACGGCCTTGAACATGGCGTGCAGACGATCTTCAGAAACGGGACTTTCGACCACGACAACCAGTTCGGGCTTGTTCGAAGAGGCACGAACCAGTCCCCAGGTTCCGTCCTCGCTGACTACACGCACACCATTGACCGTAATCAGGTCGGTTATCGCCTGTCCCGCAACGGTTTCGCCCTGTTCCTTCATGTCCTGAAATCTCGACACGACACGTTCGATAACATCGTATTTGATTTCATCGGCACATTTCGGAGACATGGTCGGCGAGCCCCAGGTCTTGGGCAAATCGCGCCGCAGGTCGGCCATTGTCTTGTTCGGATTGCGGTCCAGCATGTCGAGAATTGCGATAGCGGACACGAGACCATCGTCATAACCGCGTCCAATCGGCTGATTGAAAAAGTAGTGCCCAGACTTTTCAAATCCAACGACTGCGTTCAAATCCCTGACGCGACGTTTGATATAGGAATGACCGGTTTTGTAGTAGTCGGTCTTTGCACCATTGGCCTGAAGGACGGGGTCAGTATGGTAAAGCCCGGTCGATTTCACATCGACCACAAACTGGCTGTTCGGATGCAGGGCGGAAATGTCACGCGCCAGCATGACGCCAACCTTGTCGGCGAAGATTTCTTCGCCTTCATTGTCGACGACGCCACAACGGTCGCCATCCCCATCGAAACCCAGTCCAACCTCTGCGCCAACTTCCAAAACTTTGTCCCGTAATGCATGAAGCATCTGCATATCTTCCGGGTTCGGATTGTATCGCGGAAACGTATGATCCAGTTCCGCATCCAACGGAATGACTTCTGCCCCAAGTGCCTCAAGGATCTTTGGAGCGAAAGCTCCGGCGGTACCGTTGCCGCAAGCTGCAACCACCTTGATCGGGCGTTTCAGTCTGGGCCTGTCCGTCAGGTCTTTGGCATAGAGTTCCGGGAAACCGTCGACGAACCGGTAGCTGCCGCCACCTTTCAGATCGAACGCGGCACCCAGGACGATTTCCCTGAGGCGACTCATTTCATCAGGACCAAATGTCAAAGGCCTTTCGATCCCCATTTTGACACCGGTCCATCCGTTGTCATTGTGGGATGCCGTGATCATCGCAACAGCAGGAACATCCAATGCGAACTGCGAAAAATAGGCCATAGGCGACAAAGCCAGCCCGATATCATGTACGTTGACGCCAGCCGCCAGCAACCCATTGATCACGGCCATCTTGATGGAAGCGGAATAGCCGCGAAAATCATGTCCAACGGCAATATCCGGTCGCACGCCCCGCTCATGGATCAGGGTTCCGATACCCATGCCAAGCGCCTGCATGCCCATCAGATTGATTTCTTCTTCGAAGAGCCAACGGGCATCGTACTCCCGGAATCCCGTCGGCTTGACCATCGGCAAGGATTCGTATTCGAGCGTGTTCGGCGTCAGGCTTGCCACAGGTTTCGGGAACATCAATACCTCGCAAATGAACTTGTTTCGGGGCCACTCGGCCGAACGGATTGGATTAAACTCAAAAGCTTCAATTGACTACTGAACCAGTACTAGTGTCCCGTTTGATATGTCAAACCGGTCCAATTGATTGAGAGCAGACATTCCCAGCAGGGGTTGACCAAGACTTTGGTCTTTCAAGACCAGGGCATCCAGGTTTTTCAATCGAATGCTTCCGATCCGCATCCCATCGATGACCGCCATGGCACCATAAACCGTGCCATTGGCTGTACGAATAGCGTATTTGTAGTCCGCTGCCTTCGGGAAAATACCAACGTCTCGGGCAACCGATTCAGGCAACACGGTATGTGTTGCGCCGGTGTCCACCAACATTTCTACCGTCTGTCCATTCACCTTGAACAAGTCGACGAACTGGCCCTGATAGTTGGCAGAGATACGGTGTTTGCGATCGCCTCTGGGCGCTTCATCAATGTCAGCCGTTTTCGCAGACTGGATGTTACCCGCCGCAAGCTGAGGTGCAAACTTCTGCAGCAGATTGGGCAAAAACGGGGTTATCCCGATGAAAAACAGCAATATCAGCACAAATCGCGCCATGGCTGACCTTTAGTCCGAACTCGACACAACAATCGGTCAGCCTGATTAGCACGGTTTCCTTAGCGGGCTGTAAAGCCGCTTCAGAGAATTTGATCGGCAAGACGCATGATGTCTTCATGGTGTGGTGCACTTGTCTGAGCACCCGTTACCGTGCAGGCAAGCGCACCGGCGGCGATCCCTTCCCTTAGTGCACGGGGAAAGGGAATGTTGCGATCCAACGCAGACGCCAATGCACCGCAGAAGGCATCGCCGGCCCCAGTCGTATCGACAGCCTCTATCTTTGGAGCGCCAATCCGAACCGGCCCATTGCCATCATCGGCCACGATGCCCTGGGATCCTTGAGTGACAACTGCAACATGTCCGTCAGATGCGAAATGAGCTAGAAATGCCTCCGGTTCGCCAGCTAGCCCTAACGAGGCCGCGATCAGCGCTGCTTCACTTTCATTCACAACCAATACATCCGTCGCTTCCAAGGCATCGCGCAGATTGCCTTCAGGAACGGGTGCCGGATTCCAGATCACACGAGACCCTTCGGCTTTGGCCATTTGCATTGAGGTGACGTTTTCGGTGAAAGGGATTTCGCCCTGCAACAGCAGGATGCCATTCGGTATGAGCACTTCTGAAAGCCATTCGGCATCAACGCGCGCGTTCGTTCCGCTGGCAACGATGATCTGGTTTTCGCCCGCCGGATCGATGCCGATCAAAGCGATGCCAGTCGTTCCGGGAAGCGATCTGATGCCGGACAGGTCGACATCGGCTTGGCGCAGATTGCGCAGCGCCAGATCCGCGAATGCATCTTGTCCGACGGCACTGATCATCGTCACAGCCGATCCGGCGCGCCGTGCAGCCAGCGCCTGGTTTGCGCCTTTGCCACCTGGGAACATTTGATGATCTGGACCGCTTACAGTCTCTCCGGCCCGCGGCAAGCGCGGCACAGCAACAACCAGATCCAGATTAATGGATCCGAATACCGTGATCATTCATTGCCTCCCCGTTTGAGCCAGAGGTTAAAAGCCCCATCGCCAAGCGCAAGAAAAATGCGCGGCAGGACCCTGCCGCGCAATCGTAACTGCCACATCGTGAATACAAAATCTATTTCGTACCGTACATGCGGTCGCCAGCGTCTCCCAAACCCGGGACAATATAGCCTTTTTCATTGAGCTTCTCGTCTATGGCCGCTGTGTAGATCGGCACATCCGGGTGCATCTCGTTGAACTTTGCAACACCTTCGGGAGCTGCCAGGAGGCAGAGGAACCGAATGTTGTTTGCCCCTCTTTCCTTCAGCTTCTGAACCGCGGCGATTGCCGAATTGGCTGTTGCCAGCATCGGATCAACAACGATCACCAAACGCTCGTTCAGGTCTTCCGGGGCTTTGAAGTAATATTCAACCGGCTGCAGTGTTTCAGGATCACGATAGAGCCCGACATGAGCAACGCGTGCGGATGGAACCAATTCAAGCATCCCTTCCAGAAGCCCATTGCCGGCCCGAAGGACAGATGCAAAGACCAGCTTCTTGCCGGCGAGCATCGGCGCTTGCATCTCGGCAAGCGGTGTTTCGATGGTCTGGCGAATAAGTGGCAGGTCGCGGGTGACCTCGTAGCAGAGCAGCGTCGAGATTTCACGAAGTAACCGCCGGAAACCCTGGGTGGATGTCCCCTTGTTGCGCATGATGGTCAGCTTATGCTGAACCAGCGGGTGACTGATGACATTTGCTCCGGACATGTCTGCCTCTCTTGATACTAACGACCGTTCGCCCACGGTCTGTTTGTGACTTCACTGCATGTTCAGGACCTATGCCCCGAACGGCAACCAAAAAACAGTCCGGGGGTTCAAGTATTGCCCGAGTTTTTTGAAAAGATTTGCATTCTGGCTCAAAATCCGAAGCCCGGCCCGGCTTGTCCCGCCTTCCAGGATGCATGTCAGAGGCACTTGATCCGCACTGACATCAAGTTCGTTGCGCAGCCTGTCTGCAAGTTTGTCGGCCAAGGCTGCGCTCACTGCGCGCAGTTCAACCATGCGGTCAGTTTTCGTCTCTTCCGGCAACGCCTCATCGTTTTCAGAACTGATGGCCAGGACGCCTGTTTGAACAAACAAAGCGGCATGAGCGAGATCTGATGGCGGCGTTAAGTCTTCGAGGCCGGTCACCTCAAATCCTGCCCAGGCAAAAGGTTCAAGCAGCGAATAGACCATTTCCTGGGCGCACAAATGAAACGGAACCGTCGTCGTCTCTGAACCGGCAGACTTGCCGGTGTAATCGAAACTGTCGCCAAGGCCAACGTCACCAGCCTTCGCGCCACCGTCCCAGACCGGAGCGAATGTCTCCAGCAAATTATCAAGCAGCTTGCTGGCATCGATGCCGGCACCGGCTTCACCTGCAAGACGAAGCGCAAGAACGCCTGGCCGTGTGAGTTTGCCTTCCGAAAACAGATCAGGCCTCAACGCCATGGCCTCGCCAAAACGTTTGAGGTGGGCCTGCATTGCACCGAGTAACTCATGATCCGCATCCCGATCCCACTGAAGGCCGGAAGTCAGTTCGTTCAGGTCAAGCCGAACAAGCGTTTCGGCGTCGACGCGGTAGGGATCGGTCATTTCACCAGAAAATGACCCGGAAGCGAACATGTGAAAGGCAGCGAGTGCCAGCGCATCACCTCCGGCCACTTTCGAGCCGGTCATAGGGTCTTCAAAAACCCAGTTTCCCGGGTGCCGCGTTTTCATGAACAACGCGAGCAAGGCCAGATCGGCAGCAGCCAAAAGCATTTCCTGCGCAGTTTCAAATTCCCTGGCACTTGCCATCGCGGACCAGCGGTCGATGCCACCTGTTTCAAAGGCGCGCCAGATTCCGTATGGCGGTATTTGGAAATCAGGGTAGATTTCTTTGGTCGTTTCAAGAACCAGGCCGAGTGCATCGTCAAGCTTCGTCAGATCCAGGCCAACATGGTTCAGTTTACCCGCGATCCCCATGTCCAGAAACGCGTGAGCCCTGCGGCGCACTTCCTGTGGCTGGAAAAGGATCGGAGCGGAAAATTCGGCACTCATGAACTTAGACTTACCAATCTAAAGTGAAACCCTCTTGGCACGAAAATCTCTTGTGGTTCATTCAACGGGTCGCTCTCTGGCGCTGTCGAGGCGCACAAGCAACCGATTGCGGGTTGCATCGTCACAGAAGGCTGCTTCAAGAGCTGTGCGCGTTATTTCCATCTGGTCTTCAAAGGTCCAGTCAAACGTCTCGGAAACCGAGGAATACTCCTTGCCCAGCGTTGTGCCGAAGAACGGAGGATCATCGGAATTCAGAGTTATCTTGACGCCTTCCTTGCGCAAGATGTTTACCGGGTGAAAGCGCAGATGCGAATAGACACCAAGTGCGGTATTGGAACCCGGGCAGACTTCCAGGACAACTTCTTCCTCGATCAGACGCTTGACAAGATCCTTGTCCTCAATCGCACGTACCCCATGTCCGAGCCGTTTGACACGCAGGAACTCCAACGCGGCTGTTACGCTCTCAGGTCCCCCAAATTCCCCGGCATGGGCAGTGGTTCCAAGTCCGGCTTCGGCTGCC
Source organism: Labrenzia sp. THAF82 (assembly GCF_009363435.1). Classification (GTDB taxonomy): domain Bacteria; phylum Pseudomonadota; class Alphaproteobacteria; order Rhizobiales; family Stappiaceae; genus Roseibium; species Roseibium porphyridii. The sequence goes on from NZ_CP045354.1 coordinate 5,819,620, forward strand.
ATTCGAAAAGCCTTGGCAAAATTGGCCGGATGACCTGATCGTTCGTCTCCTGCCAATCCAAAACCTGTCACCAATGGATGCGGGTTGCCGATAACTTCCTTGATGACACGCTCTACGGAGGACGCCCCGAAATGGCGAACACCAATGGCAATCATGCGCCCCTCAATCGCCGTTTCGTTCTTGGCTCTCTCCATGCCTGTCGCCAGGCCTTCGATATAGGAACGGTAAGAAAGGCCAGCGGCCTGTGCGTGGTCGGGCGAAACGAATATTTCCCCGTAGATCGCGCCTTCTGCAGCCAGCATCCGAAAGTAGGTTTCGGCAAGCAAAGCATAGTCTGCCGGTGTCTTGAAGACCCCGCTGGAAACGTCATAGGCCCTTAGAAAAGTCGTGAAATCCGACCACATGTATTTCCCGTTGCCGTCGATCACCTCGGACACGTCATGTCCATGCGTTTCGGCAAGACGCTTGACCAGCGACGGCGGCGCAGCTCCCTCGATGTGACAATGCAATTCCGCCTTCGGCACAAGGCTTGAAACATTCATTTCCGGCAGATCCTCAAGTTGGTCAGGGCCTTCCGCGACTGACTTCTGCAAACAGACTACAGAAAACTGGCACCGTTTGGACCGGCGGCGACACCCAAATGAACTGCTATGCTTTCGCCAATATCGGCATAAGTCGTGCGCCCGCCAACGCTGCGCCCTGAAACACCCGGACCGGTTCCGATAACAGGCACGTTTTCGCGCGTGTGATCGGTACCTTTCCATGTCGGGTCACAGCCATGGTCGGCGGTCAGCAACAGCAGATCGCCTTCGCGCAAGGCCGCCACCATTTCAGGCAGTCGACGATCGAAATGCTCAAGCGCAGCAGCATAGCCGGGCACATCACGGCGATGACCGTAAAGCGAGTCAAAGTCTATGAAATTTGCAAAAACAAGATCTCCATCCTGTGCCATATCCATGGCTTCGAGCGTTTTGTCGAAGAGCTGGTCGTTTCCGGCACCTTTCAAGACCCTGGAAACGCCCTGATGCGCAAAGATGTCGGATATCTTGCCGATGCCATAGACCGTTCGACCCGCCGAAGTCAGCCGATCCAACAGCGTCGGTTCTGGAGGCAGAACCGAGTAGTCGCGCCTGTTTGCAGTGCGCTCGAATGTGTCGGCACTATCACCGACAAATGGCCGAGCGATCACACGACCAATATTATAAGGGTCAGCGAATTCCCGCGTGATCTCGCAAAGCTCATAAAGCCTTTCGAGACCGTAGTGGTCTTCATGTGCGGCAATCTGGATTACGGAATCTGCCGAGGTGTAGAAAATCGGCTTGCCGGTTCTGACATGCTCTTCACCGAGTTCGGCAATGATGACGGTACCCGACGCATGTTTGTTGCCGAGGATCCCGTTCATACCTGCTTTTTCGCTGATTTTCTCGATCAGTTCTTGCGGAAACGTCGGCACCGTTTCAGGAAAATAGCCCCAGTCGAACCGGACCGGAACACCGGCTATTTCCCAATGCCCGGATGGTGTGTCCTTGCCGTTTGAAACTTCAGCCGCATAGCCCCAGAGCCCCTCGGGATCTCCTGAAAAACTGAGACCGGGAACGTCCTTGCCGGTCGACAGCCTTCCCGCGGCGCCCAGACCGAGCCTATCCATATTGAGCACGTTCAAGGGACCGCTGCGAAGACCATCCTTGTCTGCCTTTCCGGCCGCACACTGCTCAGCGATGTGACCCAATGTGTCGGATCCGGCATCGCCGAAAGCTTCGGCGTCCGCTGCGCCGCCAATGCCGAAACTGTCCAATACGCACAGAATTGCACGAGGCATGGGCATCTCCTCAGTTGTTGTTGTTGCCGGTTCTTCGATGACCGGTGGGCGGCTGGCAACCATTTGCCAACCGTCAGTCGTCTGTTAAGGAGCGATGCGGTCGACGACACTCTCACGATCGACGACGTCGCCCGCAGATCCAACCGTATAGGCATCGCGCAGGGCAGCAGCCGCCGTTTCCGCGTCCGCTTCCGACTTGGCATGCACAATTGCAAGCGGCGCATCGGCATCGACCGCATTTCCGACACCAGCCAAGCTGGTGAGGCCAACAGAGTGATCGATGACATCCGCGGCAGCCGTACGGCCACCGCCAAGCGCCACCACGCAGACGCCGACAGCCCGTGCATCCACTTGTGTGACAACCCCGTCATGCTGGGCATAGACCGGGGCGACCACTGGCGCCTTCGGCAAATAAAGTTCAGTTTTTTCGAGAAAGTCTGCCGGTCCCCCGAGAGCACTTACCATCTGACCGAACTTCTCTGCCGCGCTGCCGCTTTCGAAGGCCTGGCGCATCATTCGCGCGCCATCTTCAGCTGAAGCTGCAAGGCGACCGGACGCGAGCAGTTCTCCACCCTGCGCCACCGTGACGTCCCACAACCGGTTGTCGACAGCGGTGCCTTTCAGAAAATCGACAGCATTTTGCATCTCCACTGCGTTACCGGCTGCAGATGCCAAGGGCTCGTTCATATCAGTGAGAAGCGCAGTGGTCTTCAGTCCGGCGCCATTTGCAACAAGAACAAGACTTTCAGCCAACGCACGCGCTTCTTCCAGGCTTGCCATGAAAGCACCGGTGCCCCATTTGACGTCGAGCACCAGACCTTGCAGACCCGCCGCCAGTTTTTTCGACAAGATGGAGGCTGTGATGAGATCCACGCTCTCCACGGTGCCGGTCACATCACGAATGGCATAGAACCGCTTGTCAGCGGGTGCGAGGTTTCCTGTCTGGCCAATGATCGCGCAGCCGACTTCCTTCACCACTTTCTTGAAAAGCACATTGTCCGGTTGGGTCTGATAGCCCGGAATGCTGTCGAACTTGTCGAGCGTGCCACCAGTGTGACCAAGACCGCGGCCTGAAATCATCGGAACAGCCGCACCACAGGCTGCGAGCGCCGGTGCAAGCATCAGTGAAACATTGTCACCAACACCGCCTGTTGAGTGTTTGTCGAGAACGGGCGCTTCGACATCCGACCAGTCCAGGACATCGCCGCTGTCGCGCATCGCGAGGGTCAAAGCCACGCGCTCGTCTACGGTTAGGCCCTTGAAAAAGACCGCCATTGCAAGCGCTGAAACCTGACCTTCCGTGACCGAGCCGTCAGCAAGCCCCTTGACGAAGAATGCAATCTCCTCCGCGTCGAGCGTTCCCCCGTCGCGCTTTTTCCGGATAATTTCTTGCGGCAGCATTTTTTGTCCTTTTTGAAGCCGTCCTAGTAGCCGTGATGGGAATGATCTACGATTTCCTGACCTTCGATCGTGGAAATCAGAGAATCCAACAATCCACTCGCACCGAAACGGAACGTATGCGCTGAAACCCAGTTATGGCCCATGATCCTGTCCGCGATAGCCAGATACGCAGCCGCGTCTTCAGCCGTCTTGATACCGCCAGCAGGCTTGAAGCCGATTACGCGTTCTCCGTCGTCACGACGGGCTTCTTCAATTGCGGTCAACATGATTTCCGCTGCTTCAAGGGTCGCGTTGACAGCCACCTTGCCGGTTGAGGTCTTGATGAAATCTGCACCAGCGGCAATGGCCAGGTTTGATGCAGCATGGATCAGCAACGGGTCCTTGATCTCGCCGGTTTCCAGGATCACTTTCAAGAGCGCTCCATCCGGAATAACCGCCTTGACGCGAATGATCTGTTCTTCCGCAAAGCCCTTCCTGCCAGAGGCAAAGGCCTTGTAGGGCATGACAAGGTCGATTTCGTCTGCGCCGTCGGCAATCGCCTGTTTGGTTTCCGCAATCACGGCCTCGGTATCTTCACCGCCAGCTGGAAAATTGACCACAGTTGCCACTTTGACACCTGTGCCTGTCAGTTCCCGGGCTGCCTGTGCAACAAAGCGCGGCCAGACACAAACGGCTGCGACAGAGCCGTGGTCTGTGACCGTTCGTGCGCAAAGCTTAGTGATATCGTCAGCCGTGCAATCGTCATTCAGATTGGTGAGATCAACCAATCCGAGAGCACGTGCTGCGATTTCGATCATGTCACTCATTCACCGACCTCCTTCACAAATGCCCGCACCAGCTCTTTCATGCGTTCCATGCCCTGAAGGGCAACCGATTTGGTTTCATCGTGCGACAGCGCATGGGCCTGCAAACCTGCACCGTAATTGGTGATGATCGACATCGCGGCCACTTTCATTCCAAGGAACCTTGCCATGATGACTTCCGGCACTGTGGACATGCCGACCGCGTCAGCCCCGAGCATCTTGGCCATGCGAATTTCGGCTGGCGTCTCGAAGGATGGACCGGAGAACCACATATAAACCCCTTCCGCGACCGGATCGCCGGTTTCAGCAGCTACCTTTTTCATAGCGGCTCGGAGTTCCGGGTCATACGCGGCACTCATGTCGAGAAACCGTTTTTCGTCTTCCTCGCCGATCAGCGGGTTCTTGCCTGACCAGTTGATGTGGTCGGAAATCAGCATCGGAGACCCCGGTGCAACTTCTTCCCGCAATGAGCCCGCCGCATTGGTCGCAAGCAGGACCTCGCAGCCGAGTTCCTTCAGCGTTTCAACAGGTGTGCGCATCACCGTCGGATCACCGCTCTCATAGTAGTGCGCGCGCCCTGAAAGAATGACGACCGGTACACCTGCAAGCGACCCCGCGACCAGTTCACTGGAATGAGACGTCACAGTCGAGATCGGAAACTCGGTCAGGTGCGAATAGGGAATTCGCACGGCGTCTTCAATTTCTTCGGCAAGCGCTCCGAGACCGGAGCCAAGGATCATGCCAATCTTATAGGATCCCTCACGGGCAGCGCGGACAATATCCGCACATTCACGGCCATAACCACTCATGGAGGGTCAGTCCTTCTTGTCTTCGAGTTCGAATGCAGCCGGCAGCAGCTCATCCATTGAGAAACTGCGTCGAATGCCGTTTAAGTCGGCGACATGGACAATCAGATCGTCCGTGCCGAATTCCTTCAAGCGCTGGCGGCACATGCCGCAAGGTGTGCATAGAGCCGCATCGCCAATCACGACCGCTTCAGCAATCTTGCGATGGCCAGCGGCGATCATAGCACTGACAGCACCACCTTCCGCACAAACGCTCACCGGATAGGACGCGTTTTCAACGTTGCATCCGGTGAAAACCTCCCCGTCGGGGGTCCGCAATGCTGCCCCAACCAGAAAATTCGAATATGGCGCATAGGCTTTTTCGCGAACCGCCTTTGCAGCTTCAAAGAGGGCGTTCAAATCGCTCATGAACGTTCCTTCAGATACGGTATGCCCGCAGCCTTCGGCGGGATCGCCTTGCCGATGAAGCCGGCCAAGAGGATCACTGTCAGGATGTAAGGCAACGCCTGGAAGAACTGAACGGGAATTTCACCGATACCGGGCAACTCCTGTCCCTGCATGCGGATGGAAACGGCGTCCAGGAAACCGAAGAGCAGACAGGCAAACATTGCGCTGGCCGGGCGCCACTTGGCAAATATGAGGGCGGCCAGTGCAATAAAGCCCTTGCCCGCAGTCATATTCACACCAAAACCCGAGCCCTGGGCAATCGACAGATAGGCACCGGCAAATCCGCACAGGATGCCGCAGGCGATAACAGCGCGGTAGCGCAGCCAGGTAACGGAGATGCCCGCGGTATCCACAGCAGCCGGACTTTCACCAACTGCACGCAGGCGCAGGCCAAAGCGGCTGCGGAACAGCACCCACCAAGTCAGCGGCACAGCAAGAAATGCTGCATAGACGAGGATGTTGTGTCCCGAAATCAACTCGCCATAGAGCGGGCCGATAAATGGTACTTCGCGGATCTGTTCGGCAAACGGCCAGACGATATCCCTGAAACGTCCGCCATCTGGCAAGGAGGGTGTCCGGCCTCCCTGCTGGAACCATGTCTGGCCGAGCAGCGCCGTCAGACCAGCCGCCAGGAAATTGATGGCAACACCGGAAACGATCTGATTGCCGCGATTGGTTATCGAGGCAAAGCCGTGCAACAGACCAAGTGCGACGGAGACGGCGATGCCCGCCATCAGGCCAAGCCAGGCGTTTGCCGTGATATAGGCTACGGCACCGGCACCGAACGCGGCTCCCAGCATCTTGCCTTCAAGGCCGATGTCAACGACGCCGGAGCGTTCGGAATAAAGACCGGCCAGACAGGCCAGAAGCAGCGGAGTTGACAGACGGACAGTGGAATCAAGCGTGAGGATCAAAACTTCGAACATGTCTACGCCTCCTTCGCCTTGAGCGCCCTAGAGGGCGTAAACAATCGGACAATCGTTGGCCGGAACATGTGTTCCAGCGCACCGGCGAACAGAATAACGAGGCCCTGAATGACGATAATCATGTCACGCGTGATGCTTGGCATTTCGAAGGACAATTCTGCGCCACCCTGATAGAGCATCCCGAACAGAACCGACGCGAGAACGATGCCGACCGGGTGGGCGCGGCCCATAAGCGCGACTGCGATGCCGACAAAACCATAACCGGTCACGAAGTCGATCAGAAGCCGATGCTGAGATCCCATGATCTCATTGATCGCCATCATGCCGGCGAGACCGCCGGAAATCAGCATTGTGACCACAATGGTTTTTACGGGCGAAATGCCTGCATAGACGGCTGCTGTCGCATTGGCACCAAATGAGCGGATTTCGAACCCGAGCTTGGTACGCCAGATCAGAAGCCAGACAAGGACGCAGGCTCCCAACGCAACGAAGAGCGACAGATTGACCGGTGCATAGCCGAAGCCGAAGGACGGGAAGATGTCATTGAGAAACGGCAGGCGGCCACCTTCCTCGAAAGTGCGGGTTTCCGATTGCATCGACCCGGGTTTCTTCAAGATATTGTTCAGCAGATAGACCATCAGAGACGATGCAATGAAGTTGAACATGATGGTCGTGATAACAACGTGACTGCCGCGGGTCGCCTGAAGCCAGCCAGGGATCAAGGCCCAGGCAGCGCCCATCAGTGCGGACCCGAGGATCGCGAAGGGCAGTGTCACGTACCAGGGCACATAATGGTCCAGTGCGAGACAGGCAAAGGCCACGCCGAGACCACCTATATACGCCTGACCTTCGCCTCCGATGTTGAAGAGCCCGGCATGAAAGGCAACGGCAACAGCAAGGCCGGTAAATATGAAGTTCGTGGCATAAAACAGTGTGAAGCCAATGCCTTCACCATAACCGAGAGACCCCCAAACCAGGATCTTCACGGCTTCCAGGGGGTTTTCGCCAATCAGAACCACAACAAGACCTGACACCAGAAAGGCAGCGGCCAGGTTCAGGAACGGAATAAGGCCGAAATCGACCCAGCGGGGAAGCTGTCCGGAGTTCATTGAGTGCCTCCTGCTGCCGCGGTTTGGTTGTCTTCTACACCGGCCATCAGCAGGCCCAATTCGCCTTCTTCTGCATTGGCACCACGTTCGCCGACAATCTTGCCGTCAAACATCACAAGAACTCTGTCTGAGAGGGCGCGAATTTCATCCAGCTCAACAGACACCAGGAGCACCCCCTTACCCGCATCCCGCATTTCCACGAGGCGGCGATGGATGAACTCGATAGCGCCGATGTCGACACCGCGTGTCGGTTGCCCGACCAACAGGACTTCAGGGTCACGCTCGATTTCGCGTGCAAGCACGATCTTCTGCTGATTTCCGCCGGAAAAATTGGCCGTTTTGAGCATCGGGTTCGGTGGTCGGATATCGTATTTTTCTATTTCGGCGACGGCATTTTTCTTGATCGCGGCAAGGTCCATCAGGACGCCCTTCGAATAGGACGGATCCCGGTGATAGCCGAGTATGGAGTTTTCATATTCGGAGAAGGAATTGATCAGTCCCATCCGGTGTCTGTCTTCAGGGACATGTCCCATGCTTTTGGCCCGCATATCGGCGGCATCCAGCCTGCTGGTGCCAAGGTCGATCGTTTCGCCGTTAATCTTCAGCGTACCGCTGGTGGCCTGACGAATGCCGGACAAGGTTTCAAGCAGTTCTGACTGTCCGTTGCCGGACACGCCCGCAATGCCGACGATTTCACCAGCTCGCACAGTGAAGCTGACATCCTTTACCACCTGCACTCCGCGGCTGTCGGTAACGGTCAGGTTTTCAACCTCCATGACCGGCGCTTCCGGAGTAGCCGGGTCCTTGTCGACACGCAGAAGGACGCTTCTGCCAACCATCAGTTCGGCCAACTCTTCCATTGAGGTTTTTGCGGTTTCGCGCGTCGCGACCATCTCTCCGCGCCGCATGACGGACACGGTGTCGGTCACTTTCATGATTTCGCGCAGCTTGTGGGTGATCAGAAGGACCGTTTTGCCTTCGTTCTTCAGAACTTCAAGGATCTTGAAGAGGTGGTCCGCTTCAGCGGGTGTCAGGACGCCGGTCGGCTCGTCCAGAATCAGGACCTCAGCACTGCGGTAGAGCGCCTTCAGAATTTCGACCCTTTGCTGCAACCCCACAGGAAGATCCTGGATCAACGCATCCGGATCGACGCGCAGCTCATATTCTTCTTCAAGATGCTTGAGCGTGGTGCGTGCCCGTGACAGCCCGCCGGCGAGCAATGCACTGTCTTCTGCCCCCAGGACAACGTTTTCCAGCACTGAGAAATTATCGACCAGCATGAAATGCTGGTGGACCATGCCGATCCCCATGCCAATGGCAGCCTTGGAATCTGAAATGGTGACTTTTTCACCATTGATGAGAATGTCGCCATCATCGGCCGAATAGAAGCCATAGAGAATGGACATGAGCGTCGATTTGCCCGCGCCGTTTTCCCCGATGATGCCGTGAATTGAGCCCTTCTTCACAACAAGGTCGATATCCTTGTTGGCGTGGACCGCTCCAAAGCTCTTGTTGATCTTGCGCAGTTCAATTGCCGGCGTTTCGCTCATGCCTTCCCCCAGGCCTGACATTTCTTGCTTGTCATTCTTGCCCCCTCACCGCTGACGGGCCTTTCGCTCAGAAAGGACAGTTTCCATCAGCAACGACGTCGTGAACCTTGATCGATCCGTCTGAAATTCCGGCAACCGCCTTGTCGGCGGCTGCTTTCATCTCTGGAGTGATCAGATCCTTGTTATCGTCATCCAAAACCCAATCCATGCCGCCATCAGCAACACCCAGCACTTGAATTCCGGGCTTGAAGTCTCCGTTCTTGGCGGAGGTGAAACTGTCGAAAACGGCATTGTCTACCCGTTTGCGGATGGAGGTCAGCACCTTGCCTGGATGCAGTCCGTTCTGATTGCTATCCGTCCCGACACCCAAAATGCCGGCATCCGCAGCTGCCTGCAGAACACCGATGCCGGTGCCGCCGGCAGCCTGAATAATAACGTCTGCACCTTGCTGGATCTGCCCCGTCGCCAATTCACCGCCGCGCACCGGATCGGCAAAAGCGGCAGGCGTGTCGCCGGTCATGTTCGAGACGACCTTGATGTCGGAGTTTGCATCAAGCGCCCCCTGCTTGTAGCCGCAGAGGAACCGTTGAATGATCGGGATATCCATGCCGCCAACAAAGCCGATGGTGCCGCTTTTCGACGCCATGGCCGCGAGCAGGCCGCCGATATAGGCGCCTTCGTGCTCCTTAAAGACATACGAGCGGACATTTGGCTGATCGACAACCATGTCGACAATTGCGAATTCCGTTTCCGGAAACGATGGCGCAACCTGATCAAGCGCATTGGCTTGATTGAATCCGATGGCGACCACCGGCGAACTGCCCCGACTGGCAAAATTGCGCAGTGCCTGCAGACTTTGGGCATCGCGCTCGAGTTCGAATTCGCGAACGCTTTCGCCACCGGCCTCCTGGAAGCGCTTAACACCGGTGAACGCGCTTTCGTTGAAGGATCCGTCGAACTTGCCGCCAACCGAATAGACGATCGCCGGATCGGCCAGAGCGGACGTGGCTGATAGCGTAGTGGCCATCAAAGCGGAAAAAAGAACTGACCTGAAAGAGAACATCCGGCTCCCCACAACGCTGGTTGAGCGGTCTTGAAATTCAAGGAGTAGTGACCTCCGTACAAAAAGCACGGAGGTCATTTTTCAACTCTGCCTTAGAACGGGCAGGACTGATCGGACATGTAGTCGTGGACTTCAATCTCACCTGAGATGATTTTCTGGGAAGCAAGCTCAACAGCTGCCTTCATCTCATCGTTGACGAGTTCGGCATTGTTGTCATCCAGTGCCCAGTCGACACCGCCTTCTTTGAGGCCGAGCACTTCGAAGCCTGAAGACCATGCGTCGTTCTGGGCGTCCTCAAATGCCTGATATACGGCAATATCAACACGCTTCAGCATCGACGTCAGAACTGAACCGGGATGCAACGCATTCTGATTGCTGTCCACGCCAATGCCGAGCTTGCCGGCGTCAGCTGCTGCCTGAAGAACACCGATGCCCGTGCCGCCGGCTGCGTGGTAGACAACGTCCGCGCCACGGTCGAATTGGGACTTTGCCAACTCGCCACCCTTGACCGGGTCGTTCCAGGCCGCGCCGGTGGTGCCGGTCATGTTTTCAAAGATTTCAGCATCGGCATTAACGGACATGACGCCCTGTTTGTAGCCGCAAGCGAATTTGCTGATCAGCGGAATGTCCATGCCGCCAACGAAGCCGACTTTGCCGGTTTCGGAAGCCATTGCAGCCAGCATGCCGACGACATAGGAACCTTCGTGCTCCTTGAAGAGGATGGAACGCACATTCGGCAGATCCACGACCATGTCGACGATAGCAAACTGAAGGTCAGGAAATTCCTTAGCGACTTTTTCAACGGCGTTGGCTTGCGAGAAACCGATGGCAACGATCGGGCTCATGCCGCGCTTTGCAAAGTTGCGCAGTGCCTGCTCGCGCTGACTGTCGTTCTGGATTTCAAAGTCACGGTATTCGACGCCGTTGTCTTCCTTGAACTTCTCGGCACCTGTGTAGGCCGCCTCGTTGAACGACTTGTCAAAACGGCCACCAAGGTCGTAGAGCACTGCCGGCTTGATTTCAGCCGCCATCGCGCCAGCGACAGAAAAGGCCAGACCGGCGAGCGCCGTGCCCATGGTAAGAAGCTTTTTCACGTTTATGTCCTCCGACATGCAGGGCTTAGCGTTCAGCTTGCCCATTTCCCCTCGTGACCCAGCCGCATTCATGCGGACTGTGCCAGTTGCGATCCGACCCGTGCACTCAAAGCCCTCGCAAGGGTCTCGTCTGTTACAAGGTCGGTAATGACACCAGTGCGCAAAGCAGCAAGCGTGGCATCCACCTTGCTCTCTCCGCCCACCAGCGCAATCAGTCTGCGCCCGCGCACTTCTTCAAAATGCAAACCCACGGCACAATCGCCCAGCGGGTCCGGCGCCAATTTTCCGTCTATCGTCAGGAAACGACCCATCAGGTCGCACACAGCGCCTCCTGACAGCAGACCTTCCTGTTCCGTCTTTGTAATCATGCCGCGTTGAACCAGGTGGCCTTCGTTTTCAACCGAGCCAATTCCAATCAGAAATGCATCTGACTGACGCGCGCGCTCCATCAAATCCTGAACACTTCGCTGGGTGAGGAACATCGCCCTCTCGTCCTGATTTTCGGCAAAATAGGGCACAGGCAGGTAGTAGCCGATACCGCCGGTGCGTTCCTGCATCTTCTGCACAATGTCATAGGGGTTTGCCGCAAGCGTCCGGGTCAGCGATCCGCAGATCGACATTATTTCCAGGTCCGTGCGCGAGACCTTCGGCAGTGCCTCCACGGCAGCTGTCAGCGTACGTCCCATTCCAACGCCAAGTCGTTTGACGCTCGTGCCACTCAAGAGGCCGCTCAGAAACTGCGCTGCGGAAACTGCAACTGCTCTCAGCGCGCTTTCGTCATCACCCCCACCAAGGTCCGGCGCAACGATACAATTTGTAAGGTCGAAATGATGGGACAGTTCTTTTTCCAGCTTCAGGCATTCCATTGGCCGGCCATCCACCTGGAACTTCACGTAGCCTTCGCGCTGGGCATGTGCAATGAGGCGGTGAACCTTGGCGGGAGACACACCGAGCTGGGAAGCGATTTCGCCTTGCGTCCGGCCGCCCACGAATGACAACCAGGCCGCACGTATGGCCATGTAAGATGTCCAGTCGTCGTCGCGCGCTTGCATCCGCGTCGAAACCTTCCCCTCTGCCGCCTGTCCTTTGGACCGGCGGTGGCTGCGCCAAGCTCTCTTTGGAGCCTTGTCTTTGCGGGCCCGGCTTCCCGAGCTTCCGAAAAATTCTTCACACAGTGAGAATTTATTCAGATCATGACCAGCCTTACCGCTGTCGTCAACTAAAAAACTGCCGAAATTCTGGCCAATGGGCGCATTTTAAAGCAGCAGATCGCTACAACCCCGTCTCCTGCAGGGTGGAAAATTCTGCCCAGGCAACGTCATTCTGCAACAAAAGCCGGAAATAGTTGCCCAGTCCTTGGGCAAATTCTGCCGCGTTGCAGCCGATTGCGCCATCGATTTGCAAATAGACGAAGCAGCCTCTTTCATTTTGCAAACGACTTACCGAAACACTCCATGCGCCTCTCATTCAAGGATATTTCAGCCAATGCGAGACTTTCAATGACCTCAAGCGATTTTCTCTCCTGAGCAGTTGGGCGCAACAGACAGCCAACCAAACAAAGCGACATCGGAGGCCAACTCTTCCGTTCCATCTGCAAATCCCCTCGCAAATGAACCGGCAAAGCCGGATCACCCCAAAAGCTTTCAAATGGAAACTCAAGTTGTTTTTTGACTAGCAAAAAAGGGGTGAAATACAGGTCCGGAACCAATCCTTTATTCAACTCGAACCTGAACGCTTTCCTTTTAGAGTTAACATTCGATTAACCATTTTTTCTTGCTTCAAGCGCGCGTTCAAGATGGGTTCTGTCCGAGCACTTACAACAATTCTGGTTTTTCTTTTCCAAACGTCGTCACTCAATAAAAATTGAAGCCGTTAAACACAGCGGATCCAACCGCGATTTCATAGGCTTACGTATAGGTAATCTTTCGCGAGTTGGCTGGTCAGAAAATTTTGCCTAGCAATTCGACTTCGGGCTCACCACTTGTGGATAGAAGCCGCACTCCGTGCACATTCATTTTGCCAGCCAACCCGAATTACGTTACGGTTGGCATGTAGCTTGCTAAGTAAAATATCAAGCTGAGCCAAGGCATTCGCCCATTCCTCGTGAATAATTACGAGGGATGTTTAGATGAGGAATACAACGACAAAATAACAGGGGAGACGTGGCAACCAGCCGAAAGGCTGACTTAAGGAGAAAACAATGCGTCTCGACATAATGACGAAGCTCTGTGCACAGACAGTCTCTGCAATACTGTCCCTCTTCTGTGCGGCCATTATATTCGCCGCACCTTCGGCCGCCCGTGATTTTCGACCGGCCCTAACCTCCTCGACAGCCTACAGTTATGATCCAGCCAAGGAAGTGGACGTTGAACTTGTGCTGGCCGTCGACATCTCCCAATCCATGGATACGGACGAACAGGAAGTTCAGCGAGCCGGATATGTTGCCGCGCTCACTTCAAGTGAATTTCTGGACGCCATTCAAGTCGGTCCCATCGGCCGAGTTGCAGTCACCTACATGGAATGGGGCGGCGTAGACGAGCACTTCATCGTCGCCGACTGGACCGTGATCCAGGACGCCTCCTCTGCCTCTCATTTTGCTTCCAAGATTGCTGAGGCACCCCTCAGGCAGGTTCAACGCACATCTATTGCGTCAGCCCTGGAGAAATCCGTCCAACTGGTGCAAAGCAACGAATATACCGGCTTGCGCCAGGTTATCGACATTTCAGGAGACGGCCCGAACAATCAGGGCGGATCGGTGACGAAAATGCGCGACCGCATGATCGCAGCCGGCGTAACGATCAACGGTCTTCCGCTGATGATGAAATCCAACAAGAACACCTGGCAGGCCATGCTGCATCTCGACCATTATTACGAGGACTGCGTGATCGGTGGTCCGGGCTCATTTGCCATCCCCGTCAGGTCACAGGAAGGTTTTGCCGACGCAATTCGCATGAAACTGGTCATGGAAATTGCAGGCCTCCATTTGCCGAAGCCAGCACCCCATGTCCAGAAAGCTTCGGGGCGCGAACGTATCCGGTGTGACCTCTTCGACTGACCCAGCCACGTCTTCTCCAGTTTCAAAGGCCGCGCTCCCAACCGGAGCGCGGCTTTTTTCCTTGTACAATGTCTGAAGTAATCGATTACATTCGCGCAGATCTTGCATAAACTGCGGATCTGCCTTTGCGCAATCGGATCAATGGGGCTAAACACATCCCGCCGTACGTGACTGAACAGAAGGACACCTCATGCCAGCTACGCTCGCACTTGTTGCGCACGATGCCAAAAAGGACGCCATGGTCGAGTTTGCCAAGCGGCATGAGGACAAGCTTGCTGCGTTTGATCTGGTCGGAACAGGCACGACAGGCGGCCGCGTTCTGGAAGCCTGCCCGTCTCTCAAGCTGTCAAGGCTGAAAAGCGGACCGTTGGGTGGTGATCAGCAACTCGGCGCGATGATCGCGGAAGGCAAATTGCAGGGCCTGATCTTTTTTGTCGACCCGCTCTCGCCCATGCCTCACGATGTTGACGTCAAGGCCCTGATGCGCCTTGCCACTGTTTACGACATGCCTATGGCTCTGAACCCATCAACCGCAGACATACTGCTGCGCTCCGCGCGCCTCACCGGGCTGCAGACAACATCTGAGACACCTGAAGTTGGCTCCACCGCATCATGAGTTTTTCTGAGAGTTCCAAGGCTTTTGCCTATCCGGTTCTGGTTGCCGATATTGGTGGTACGAATGCCCGTTTTGCGCTTGTCGACGGACCGGACGCCCCAACACGCATGTGTGGCAAGACGGCAACCGCCGACCATATTGATATTTGTTCTGCAATTCGCGGCACTGTTTTCCCGGAAACAGACATCAAACCACGGACAGCGATCATTGCAGTGGCCGGTCCCGTTACGGGCGACAAAATTCCCCTGACCAACGCGGCCTGGGTGATTGAGCCGCTCAAGATGATATCGGAACTGGGCCTTGAAGAGGTTGTTGTCCTCAATGATTTCGAAGCTCAGGCTCTCGCTCTGCCGGGCTATTCAGGTGAAGATGTCGAACAGGTAGGGTCCGGCGCGGTCCGTCCGGCCAGCACAAAATTCGTGCTCGGACCCGGCACTGGCCTGGGCGCAGCCGCCATGATCCACGCTGCCGCCACATGGATCCCGGTTCCTGGCGAAGGCGGTCACGTGGAGCTCGGCCCGGTTACAAAGGAAGACTTCGAAATCTGGCCACACATTGAACGGGTTGGCGGCCGCGTAGGTGCGGAACAATTGCTCAGTGGCACCGGATTGCCCCGCCTCGCGCGCGCCGTGGCGGAATGGATGCAGGCCGAGCGACAATTGGAAACGCCGGCAAGCATTACAGAAGCGGCTGAAGAGAATGACGCGGTTGCCGTCAAAACGCTTGAAGTCTTTGCCCGCGCGCTTGGCCGGGTTGCCGGTGATTGCGCCCTGACCGTTCTGTCTCGCGGCGGGGTTTATCTCACCGGTGGGGTGACGCCCCGAATTACCAGATTCCTGACTGACGGCAACTTCCGGGCTGCCTTTGAAGCCAAAGCGCCACACGAGGCGCTGATGGCCAAGATACCGACCTTCATCGTTCGCCATCCAAATCCTGCTCTGGAAGGGCTTGCGTCCTTTGCCAGGACGCCAGACGCTTTTGCGGTGGACATGCAGGGCCGGCAGTGGACCGGACCGGTTTCCGCCAACGACAATTGACCTGACGCCATGACTTCCGCGCCTGGCTTCAAGACCGCATTGCCGATAGACAGTGTATTGCAGGACTTGTTGCGCGCGCTTGAAGACAATGCGAACGCTGTTCTTGTTGCTGACCCAGGCGCCGGTAAGACGACGCGCGTTCCTCTTGCGCTTCTTGACGCCTCGTGGCGCGGCAACGGCAAGATCCTGGTTCTTGAACCTCGGCGATTGGCTGCTCGCGCGGCGGCACGGCGCATGGCCGAGGAGTTAGGCGAAAAACCGGGAGAAACGGTTGGTTACCGGGTTCGAATGGACTCCAAAATCAGCGCAAAAACGCGGATTGAAGTCATCACCGAAGGTGTATTCACCCGGTTGATACTGGAGGATCCCGAACTGACCAGCGTGGCCGCAGTTCTATTTGATGAATTTCATGAACGTTCGCTCGACGGCGACCTGGGACTTGCACTTGCCCTTGATGTTCAGTCCGCACTCAGAGACGATCTGCGCCTTCTGCCAATGTCTGCCACTCTCGATGCCGTAGGCGTCGCAGATCTTCTGGGCGCAGCTCCGGTCATTGAAAGCAAAGGACGCAGCTTTCCAGTTGAAACACGGTATCTCGGCCGGTCGACCTCAGAACGCATAGAACCCCAAATCGTACGCGCTATCCGGCAAGCCGTAGAGGAGGAAAACGGGTCCGTCCTCGTGTTCCTTCCCGGTCAGGGTGAAATCAAACGAACCGTCGACTTACTGGACGGCAAACTTCCCGCCAATTGTCAGATTGCGCCACTTTATGGCGGACTTGATGCCAAAGCACAGGATGCGGCAATCAAACCCGCGGCGCCCAACGCTCGCAAGATTGTACTGGCAAGTGCCATCGCCCAGACTTCGCTCACCATTGAAGGCGTACGCGTGGTCATTGACAGTGGCCTTGCAAGGGTTCCCAGATATGAACCGCAAACCGGTTTGACGCGCCTTGAAACGGTGCGTGTATCACGGGCGACGGCTGATCAGCGCCGAGGTCGAGCCGGGCGCACTGAAGCCGGCATCTGCTACCGGCTTTGGGACGAGGCGCAAACGGTGGCCTTGCCGGAGGCGGAAGCACCGGAAATTTTGGAAGCGGATCTAACCGGATTGGTTCTGGATCTCGCAGCCTGGGGAACGCTTGATCCAACGAGCCTCAGCTTCATGGATGCACCGCCGGCAGCGGCCTGGAATGAAGCCAAAAACCTGCTCTCCGATCTGAATGCTCTCGACACTGCCGGGCGCTTAGCGCCTGCGGGAAAGGCACTTGCAAACCTGCCACTTCACCCCCGTCTTGCGCATATGCTGCTGGAAGGAATTGCCCGCGATCTCGGAATGACAGCCGCACTGATTGCGCTGCTGCTCTCAGAACCGGGGCTTGGCGGCAGGGACCCCGATCTTCGTTCCCGGTTGCGATCGCTACGCAACGACAGGGGACAACGCGCCAGAGACGGGCGAACACTTGCCGCACGCTGGCTGCACCAGGCGGGTGGATCGGGATCGGACATCGACGCTGAAAGCGCCGGACTTCTTCTGGCGCTCGCTTATCCAGACCGCGTGGCCCAAGCCCGTGGCAAGACCGGGCGCTTCCGCCTCGCCAACAGACGTGGTGCCGAACTTGATATCAGTCACGCCCTTGCAGCCGAACCCTTTCTCACTGTTGCGGATATTCAAGGAAAGGCCGCCAACGGGCGCATCCAACTCTGTGCGCCGATCTCCAGAGAGGATATCGAGGACCTTTTCAATGAAGACATAATTGAGGAAGACGAAGTTCAATTGACGGCGGAAGGTACAATCAAAGCAAGGCGCGTAAAACGCTACAAAGCTGTTGAGCTTCAATCCGTTGTCGTTCAATCACCGGACGCGGCCTCGGTCGAAAAAGCGCTTCTTGATGAAGTCCGGCGCCGTGGTGTCGCTCGTCTTAACTGGAGCAAGGACCAACAGCGTCTTCGAAGACGAGTTGCCTATGCACGCGCAAACGGCGCGTCGGATCTGCCTGACCTTTCAGACACGTTTCTAGGTGAAACACTGGAGACCTGGCTGCAACCCTTTCTGGCCGGCATCACCAGAACCAGCGCGATCGATGTGGCCGTGCTCGGCAATGCCCTCAGCGTGTTGCTTCCTTTCGATGCCCAGTCGCGTCTTGACGCACTTGCGCCCTCATACTTCACAGCCCCGACCGGCAGCAAGGTTCCAATTGACTATGGTGCGGAGGCTGGTCCAACGCTTTCGATCCGTGTTCAGGAACTTTTCGGCACGACCCGTCACCCAAGCGTTTGCGGCGGTAAACTGCCGCTGATCCTCGAATTGTTGTCGCCCGCGCAACGGCCAATCCAGATCACGAAGGACCTTCCCGGTTTCTGGGCTGGGTCCTGGAAAGACGTGAAGGCCGACATGAAGGGACGCTATCCAAAGCACCCCTGGCCTGATGATCCAACGTCTGCGGAAGCAACGAGGCGGGTGAAGCCTCGGAAAAACTAACAGCCACCGATAAAGCAATTTTTAGTTGCAAGACCAAATAACATGTGTTTGGAAAACTAAGCTGCGCTGTTGTTTTGGATTCGCAAGCCATGCGGAAAGTGTTCTTTTTTGTCTCATTTATTCTGTTGTCTGCAACGGCAAATGCTGAACCTAAATATATCGGAAAAGATGAAGCCCATTCGCTTGTCGTGACCATGATGTCCCGATTAGCGTCGTTACAAGACAAAGCAATTGGGTTACGCAGTCCAGATGAACCCGAAACACACCGAAAAAGTGTCCAGAATATTCTGAAACAGATCGTTGAGATTCAGGAACCCGTCAGACGAGCGTTTGAGCGCGACTTGGAGCTGGGTGCGTCAAAACTTGCGAACAACGAAAAGGCCAGTGAACTAGCCAAGGTGTGGAAATGCTATCAAGCGACAACCGCGCTTGGGAAGTTTGCCTATATTGCCCTGGTCGAAACACGCCCCTTGCATCGATCAAGCCTCACCGCAAAGTTGTACTTGGACTTCTTGAGAAAGCGAGAAGACTGTGAGTACCAACTTGGCAAAGTTCCTCCATCGCATCTCAAAACACCAACTGATGTCTATCGAATGTACCTTAAGATGATGGAGACCAGTCTGCGTGAAATGATGGCAATCGACGACCCTGACTTTTTGACCGAGGCAACCTCAAATGAACAGAACTGGATGCATCTGCACGATGAGCTCATCTGGCATCTGTACACGGAACAGCATTGGGAATTGTACAAGCTCTACACAATCAATTCCTTGTCCAGTATCCATCGAGAGAAGTACAAAGAAGACAAATACAAGCTCTGGCCCTGCCAGTCCATGCACGGCACCTACAATCAATTGACTGAACAGTTCGCGCTGAGTCTCACGGTTGGCTATCGTCCGTTGTTGGATGCTCGAAAAACCAACCGGCTAGTGAAAAAGTTCGCCGAATGCGATACGGCTCTGACATCGCAATCGGGCAACTAAATCAAACTAATCATCGCATATTTGTTGCGTTCAATCATCTGAGGCTGCCACCAGGCTTGCGTTGCCACCGGCTGCTGCCGTGTTGATCGACACCACCTGTTCCAGTGCGAACCGGGTGAGGTAAACCGGACCACCCGCCTTCGGGCCAGTGCCGGAAAGGCCCGATCCGCCAAAAGGCTGAGTGCCGACGACGGCACCGATTGTGTTGCGATTGACATAGACATTGCCGACAGACAAACGGTCGACCACCTTTTTTACAGTCGCGTCGATGCGGCTATGCACTCCAAGCGTCAGGCCATAGCCAGTGTCGGCGATCTGATCGAGAACCTTGTCGATGTCCTTTGCCTTGTAGCGCACCACATGCAGCACCGGGCCGAACACTTCGCGGGTCAGCGCTTCTGCCTGATCAAGTTCGATAATATGCGGTGAAACCCAAGAGCCGTTTGACAGGGAGCCGCTCGGCAAATCGCCTGCAAATCGCAACGTCTGACTTTCAGACATTTCATGGATGTGCGCCATGATGTTGTCGCGCGCGTCCTCGTCAATCACCGGGCCGATATCCGTTGACGGCAGTCTTGGATCCCCAAGTTTGAGTTCTTTCGCAGCACCTTCCAGCATCTTGAGCAGTGTGTCGGCGACATCTTCCTGCACGTATAAAAGGCGCAGGGCAGAACAGCGTTGGCCTGCCGAGCGGAAAGCGGACATCATGACATCGTCGCAGACCTGTTCGGGCAAAGCGGTCGCGTCGACGATCATCGCATTAATGCCGCCCGTCTCGGCAATCAGAGGTACGATCGGCCCGCGTTTTGCCGCGAGCGTTCCGTTTATTGCCCAGGCTGTTTCGGTCGATCCAGTGAAGGCCACACCGGCAACGGCAGGATGAGAGGTTAGCGCGGCGCCGACATCACCCTCACCCGGCAATAGATAGAAGGCATCTTCCGGGACGCCTGCTTCATACATCAGCTTCGCGGTTTCAAAGGCAATCAGCGGAGTTTGCTCCGCCGGTTTGGCAACCACAGCATTGCCTCCCAGAAGCGCTGCACTGATCTGGCCCAGAAAGATCGCCAATGGGAAGTTCCATGGCGAAATACAGACAAAAACACCTCGGCCGCGATAGCGATATCGGTTCTCCTCACCTGTCGGTCCCGGCATCAACCTGCCTTCGCCGAAAAGCGTCCGCGCCTCGTGCGCGTAATAGCGGCAAAAATCGACGGCCTCCCGGATCTCCGCAATACCATCGGTCAGGCATTTCCCGGCTTCCATGGACAGGATCATCATCAACCGGTCACGGTTTTCCTCAAGCAAATCGCCAAGTCTGGCCAATGCTTCCGCCCGTTCATGCACCGGCCTTCGCGACCAGGCTTCAAAGCCCTTCCTCGCAGCGGCAACTGCCTCTTGTGCAGTTTCCCGGGTTGCAAATCTCACTGTGCCAACGCGGGTTGTTCCGTCCATAGGAGAAAAAACTGGATGCGCTTCACCGCCGCTGGAGAGCCCTGTTCCCAAAGGTGCTGCCTGCGTGAATGGAGCAGAGGTTTTGCACATGCCTTCAACCAAAAGGTTGCGTTCAACCGCATGACCGAATTCGACACCGTCGGAGTTCTGCCGGCTTGAGCCGTAAAGATCCGACGGCAAGGGAATAGACCTGTTTGTGGCGTGATGACCATTGTCGAGAATGTCCTTCGGCCTTTTCAGCAAGGCTTCTGTTGGCACTGACGCATCACCGACAATGGTGACAAAGGACGAGTTCGCACCGTTTTCCAAAAGGCGACGAACCAGATAGGCCAGAAGATCCTTGTGACCGCCGACCGGCGCATATATGCGGCATGGGAAACCGTCTCTCTCACACACAGACTTATAGAGACTTTCACCCATGCCATGCAGACGCTGGAACTCGTAGCCTTCAGCCTTGCCGCCAGACAATTCGATGATCTGTGCAACCGTAAGGGCATTGTGGGTAGCAAACTGAGGATAAAGCACATCGCGGGCCGCCAGCATCCGCTTGGCGCAACACAAATAGGAAAGATCGGTAGCGGCCTTGCGCGTGAAGACCGGATAGCCGTTAGCTCCATTTTCCTGTGCGTGCTTGATTTCCGTGTCCCAATAAGCGCCCTTCACAAGACGCACCATCATCTTGCGCTTTGTCGTTCTGGCCGCATTCACCAGCCAGTCGATAGTCTCCACGCTTCGTTTTTGGTAGGCCTGCACGGCCAGTCCAAAACCATCCCAATTCGCAGTAACCGGATCGGCGAGCAAGGCGGCGATGACATCCAGTGAGATTTCAAGCCGATCGGCTTCCTCGGCATCGATCGTGAAATTGAGATTGCGGTCCTTGGCCATTTGCACCAGTTCACGCAGTCGCGGAAGCAATTCATCGCGCACCCTGTCACCATTAACAGCCTCATAGCGAGGATGAAGCGCTGAAAGCTTCACCGATATGCCGGGACGGTCCGGCAGGTCCTTGTCGCCGGCAGACTTGCCAATGGCCTCAATGGCGTTCGCGTAGGACTGGAAATAGCGCTCCGCATCTCTTGCCGTACGCGCGCCTTCACCCAGCATATCGTAGGAATACCTGTAACCCTTGGTTTCTTGCGCTTTCGCGCGTTCCAGAGCCTTTTGTATGGTTTCGCCCAGCACGAACTGATGCCCGAGAAGCTGCATCGCCTTACGGGTAGCCACGCGGACAGTCGGCATTCCCATGCGTTTGACCAGGCTCGACAGAATACTCTGCGGCGTGTCACCGGGATGCAGCAAACGAGAGGTGATCCCAAGGGCCCAGGAGGATGCAGAGACCAGCCAGGTGTCCGATTTCTGATCTGAGGGTTCGTCAAAACGGGCAGCCGCCAGCTTGTCCTCAATCAGTTTGTCTGCTGTTTCCGCGTCCGGTACGCGCAACAGTGCCTCGGCCAGAACCATCATCGCGAGACCTTCGCGCGTGGTCAGGCCAAACTCACGCATGAAATCCTCGACACCGCCAAGCCCGACCTGCACGGAACGCATATCTTCTATAAGGCCGCGCGCGCGCTGATCGATCAACTTCTCGACAACTGGATCTGACGCGGCTTCTTTCAGAAGTGCCTCGACAAGCGCCTTGTCGTCGGGCGCGTAGTCCGCACGAAACGGAACCAGAATGTCACCATCACCCATCATCGCGGCAGCAGCAGTGGCAGTCATGAAAACCTCCCAAACGTCCGCTTCCGGACATGGATCAATACATTTCTCTAAAATAGACGAGTTTCTTAGGATTTTTTCCCTGTTTTTTGCTGCTATTTCCGTGCTAACTCCGCCAAAATTAAATTTCTAAGAGGTTTTTCACTATGCTTGATGCTACTGACAGGCGGATCTTGATGGTGCTGCAGGAAGATGGCCGCATCACCAACACCGAGCTTTCGGATCGTGTTCGGCTTTCGCCAACGGCCACGGCTGAGCGAACCAAGCGGCTCATTCGCGAAGGTTACATCGAAGGTTTTTCAGCAAACCTCGACCCCAAGAAGGTTGACCGCGGGCTACTTGTCTTTGTCGAAATTCGACTGGAAAGAACGACACCGGATATCTTCGACGCTTTCAAGATCGCGGTCGAACGTTCACCCGATATTCTTGAGTGTCACATGGTTGCCGGAGGATTCGACTATCTCATGAAAAGCCGGGTCAAGGACATGGAAGCCTATCGCAGCTTTCTGTCAGATGTGGTGCTGGCCTTTCCGGGCGTACGAGAGACACATACATATGCTGTCATGGAGGAAATAAAGGACACGCATGTGCTGCCAGTCTAGACTTGATGCAGAGCATGCCTTGGTCCTCGCAGCGCCGGTTCACAAAGCCTTGTCTTGACCGTGTCGTACCGTCTTTGCGAGGGGAACGCTGTTCAGATCAAAAGGACTTCAGATGACTCGTCTTCTCGCTGCCGGTCTTGGCCTTTTCGCGCTCCTTCTTGTGCCATTGACCGCACTTGCTCAAGCCACGCAGGAAGACCCTGCCTGGCGAGCCGTGCTGAACAAAGCAAAAGGCCAGACGGTCTATTTCCATGCCTGGGGCGGCGAGCCTCGGATCAACGCCTATATTCAATGGGCGGCTCGTGAAGTCGCGCGAGATTACGATGTGCGTGTCATACATGTGAAGGTCAGCGACACGGCGACAGTTGTGTCCCAGGTTTTGGCGGAAAAATCAGTCGGCAAAGCGTCTGGTGGTGCCGTTGACCTCATCTGGATCAATGGTGAAAATTTCGCCTCCATGAAGGAAAACGCGCTGCTGGCTGCGCCTGGTTGGGTGGAAACGCTACCAAACTGGGCATATGTCGATGTTGAGAACAAGCCGACAGTTCTGGTTGATTTCACCGTTCCAACCGACGGTCAGGAAAGCCCTTGGGGCATGGCGAAACTCGTTTTCATGCATGACAGTGCACGCCTTGAGACCCCTCCTGTATCTCTTGATGAGCTTCTGGCATATGCAACGGCCAACCCGGGGCGGTTTGCCTATCCGCAGCCCCCCAACTTCTACGGAACGACATTTCTGAAGCAGGTTCTCGCCGGTACGGTTGCCAATGCCGAACTGCTTTCCAAGCCTGTAGACGAAACAAAATTTGAAGAAGCGGTCGCACCGCTCTTTGCATATCTTGATAAATTGCATCCTGCCTTATGGCGGGAAGGACAGGCCTTTCCCAAGAATGCCTCGCATATGCGACAGCTGCTCGCGGACGGTGAACTGGACATAGCTTTTTCCTTTAATCCCGGCGATGCGTCCGGGGCGATCGCCAATGGCGAACTGCCGCCGACTGTTCGGACTTTCGTTTTTGAAGGTGGCACGATCGGCAACACGCACTTTGTAGCCATCCCCTTCAACAGCTCTGCCCAGGAAGGCGCGCAGGTCTTTGCGAATTTCCTGCTGTCCCCAATGGCACAAACACGCAAGCAAGAGCCGGAGATCTGGGGAGATCCGACGGTGCTCGACGTTGCAGGCCTGCCTGCAAATGAAAAGGCCCTGTTCGACGCCATGGATCTGGGTCCGGCCACCTTGTCACCGGAAGATCTGGGACCGGTTTTACCCGAACCACACCCAAGCTGGGTCAAGGCCCTGGAAGAAGCCTGGGTCCAGAGGTACGGCGCCGAGTGAGGTTGATCGCTTGTCGCAGGCAACCGGGCTCCGTTTGGATGCCCCTACCATTCTCGTAACGATGTTGCTGGCAGGCCCGGTCCTTGCAGGCCTTGCGGGCACAGCACTTCCGGCATTCGGGTTTCTGCCGGTACTCGGCTATGAGCAATTCTCTCTCGCACCTTTTCAGCAGCTGATTGAAACACCCGGACTTGCAACATCTGCATTGCTCAGCCTGACGACAGGGTTGACAGCTTCACTGATCTCGCTCGCGATCGTCCTTGGCTTCACCGCAGGATGGTCAGGTACAAAAACGTTTCAGCGACTGACGCGGTTCTTGTCGCCACTTCTGTCTGTCCCGCATGCAGCGGCAGCAATCGGGCTAGCCTTTCTGATTGCCCCATCGGGGTTTCTGGTGCGGCTGGTGTCGCCCTGGGCAACAGGTTGGTCGCGTCCACCTGATCTCCTGATCCTGAACGACCCCTACGGTGTTGCGATGACGGTCGGGCTTGTCGCCAAGGAAGTACCGTTTCTGTTTCTGATGACGCTCGCTGCGCTGAACAGGCCGAGAACCCAGGACTTTTTCAAAGCAGGTGCGGGGCTGGGCTATGGCCGTATGGCGACGTTCTTCAAGATCGTTCTGCCGCAGATCTATCCGATGATCCGCCTGCCGATGCTCGCAGTCGTCGCCTATTCCACTTCAGTGGTCGATGTGGCAACGATCCTGGGGCCGACAACCCCGCCGCCCCTGGCACCCCGTCTCGTTTCCTGGATGAACGATCCTGATCTTGCCAAACGGCTGATGGCATCCGCTGGTGCCTTGCTGCAACTTGCCGTAACTGTGAGCGCACTTGTCATTTACCTATGCCTGGAAAAACTGGCGAGCGCTTTGGCTCACCGTCAGTATCAAAGCGGTTCTCGGTTTCGACAGGAAAGTTTCAGTCGCCTCGGCAGCCTATTGCCGATGTTGCTGATCATCATCGTAATGGTTTTGTCACTTTGCCTGCTTGCGATTTGGTCTGCGGCAAAATCCTGGTGGTTTCCAGCCGTGTTGCCTCAGGCCTGGAGCCTGTCGAGAATGATTGAAGCCATCCAGATGGGGAGCGGCAGTCTTGTCGCGACACTTCTTCTCGCCCTCGTTTCAGCTCTCTTGGCAACGGCGCTCACGCTTTGGCTGCTGGAAGCACGAACTCACCGCAACCTCGCGGTCACCAACCGATTGAAAAGCTACATCTTTCTGCCACTCCTCGTGCCACAGATTGCTTTTCTCTTCGGCCTGCAGATGCTCTTTCTCGTATTTGGCATGAGCGGAACATTCCTTGCAGTTCTAGTGTCCCATCTGATTTTTGTCTTTCCCTATGCCTTCCTCGCCCTGAGCGACCCCTGGGGCCAGCTGGACCCGCGTTACGCGCGTGCAGCAAGGTCTATCGGCGTATCCCGCGCGAAGGTGTTCTGGAAAATTCAACTGCCCCTGCTTCTGCGCCCGGTTCTGGTAACGCTTGCGGTTGCTGCCGCAGTTTCGGTCGGCCAATACCTGCCGACACTCATGATCGGTGCCGGCCGGATCGTCACGATCACAACGGAAAGCGTTGCACTCGCGAGCGGCGGCAGCCGCCAGTTTGCCGCGCTTTATGCCCTGCTCCAGCTGGTTGTTCCGCTCATCGGGTTTTTACTGGCGGCCCTTGTGCCGTCCCTCGTTCACCGCAACCGTGCGGCCATGCGGCTCGAGAAATGAATGTCCACGATGATCGCACCTGACTCGGCACCCGGTCTTATCCTTCAGAACGTTTCCCTTCGACTGAACGGATCTGTTTTGCTGTCGATTGATTGCGACATTCCGCCGGGGTCTATTCTTACCATCATGGGAGAGAGCGGCAGCGGCAAGTCGAGCCTGCTCGATTTCATTGCAGGCTTCCTGAAACCGGACTTTGAGGCCGAAGGAGAGGTCGTCCTGCGCGGACGTAACTTGTCGAATGTAGCCGCGCAAGACCGGCATATCGGCCTCATGTTCCAGTCACCCCTGTTGTTCCCACATATGTCGGTTCTTCAAAATCTGACCTTTGC
Organism: Labrenzia sp. THAF82; assembly: GCF_009363435.1. GTDB lineage: Bacteria > Pseudomonadota > Alphaproteobacteria > Rhizobiales > Stappiaceae > Roseibium > Roseibium porphyridii. Next base: position 5,845,959 of record NZ_CP045354.1, read on the forward strand.
CATTCCGCCCAATGTCAAAGGACGGCAAAGGCGGCGTGAAATTGCAGAACAAGCGCTTGTGGATGTCGGTCTATCTGGCTTTGGAACGCGGGATCCAGCCACTTTGTCGGGCGGTCAACAGACACGCGTTGCCCTGATGCGCACACTGCTAGCAGAACCGGAAGCATTGTTGCTGGACGAACCTTTTTCCAGCCTGGACCAGACACGCCGGGCCGAAGTACGGACCCTCGTTTTTGATCTTGCCCGGAAAAACGGGTTGCCTGTTCTGCTTGTTACCCATGACGAGGAAGACGCGCGTGCAGCCGGAGGGATGGTGCATTATCTCGGTGCTAACGAGACAGAAAACGGCTGCCCTTTGAATGGGCAGCCGCAACGATAGAAACCGATAAATTTCGACTATTCCGCCTGGTCCGCCGACTTGGCCTGAAGAAGCGAGTAATTGTCGATGCCGATTTGCTCGATCAATTCCAATTGCGTTTCCAGAAAATCAATGTGGCCTTCTTCGTCGCCGAGAAGGCGCTCGAAAAGGCTCATGGTAACGTAATCGCCGATCTCCCGGCACACTTCCCGCGCTTCCTTGTAAAGTGCGCGCGCAACATATTCAGCGGCAAGGTCACACTCCAGACATTCCTTCAAGGACTGACCAATGCGCAGTGGATCCAGTGTCTGAAGGTTAGGAAGGCCTTCCAGGAAGATGATCCGGTCAATCAGATCTTGGGAATGCTGACGTTCTTCGTCGGCTTCTTCCAGTTCCTTGTCTGCCAGTTTTTGGAAGCCCCAGTCAGCCAGCAGCCGGGAATGCACCCAGAACTGATTGACGACAGTCAACTCGTGACGAAGCGACTTGTTCAGATATTCAATGACGCGTGGATCGCCCTTCATTAGCCCTCTCCTGGCTAGCGGCTTGCCACCCTCTTTGCGGGCGCAGGCTCAGTCTCAGACTCAGAACCCTCTTCAGAGCCTTTCTGGTGAATGATGTCAATGACAGAAGGAAAGCAGCTGCCGCACTTTGGCCGGCAACCCAGGTGACGAAACACCGCACCCGGCGTCGGCACTTTCCCATTCGGATCCGCACGCATTTCCTCCGCCGCTTCGCGAAGCTGCTTTTCGGACAGAATGTTACATGAGCAAATGATCATTGCAGGATCCGGTGCATGTCCTCATATTGGGACATATTGGCATGGACGATTTCCAGCGCAATAACTAAACTCAACTATAAAAGTCAACTTTTTCTGAGCCTTCTGCACCCCGGCTAAGGACACCGTATGAGCGTCAACGAAGCAAACGACACCCGCCCGACACTTGTCCTGACCGGAGCCAGTCGCGGCATTGGCCACGCAACCGTCAAACGATTTTCGTCGGAAGGCTGGCGTGTCATCACCTGCTCCCGGCAGGCGTTCTCCGACAAATGCCCCTGGCCCATGGGACCGGAGGACCATATTCAGGTTGACCTGTCCGACCCTGAAAACCTTGGGTTTGCAACACAGGAAATCCGAAAAAGGCTTGAGGCCAACGGCTCCAGACTGAATGCGCTTGTCAACAACGCCGGCATCAGCCCGAAGGGCTCCGAAGGTGAACGCCTCAATTCCCTCTCCACTGCCATGCATGAATGGCGCACCGTTTTTCAGGTCAACTTCTTCGCGCCAATTCTGCTTGCCCGTGGTTTGTTTGAGGAATTGAAGAGCACAAAAGGGTCCGTTGTAAATGTGACCTCCATTGCAGGCATGCGGGTTCATCCATTCGCAGGAACCGCTTATGCGACATCCAAGGCTGCACTTGCATCGCTGACCCGGGAGATGGCTGCGGACTTCGGACCTTACGGTATTCGCGTCAATGCCATTGCACCGGGGGAAATCGATACCTCGATCCTGTCACCCGGCACAGAGAAGCTCATTCAGGATATTCCTCTTCGCAGGCTTGGCCGGACCGAGGAAGTTGCGGATACGATTTTTTACCTTTGCTCGGAAAGCTCGTCTTATGTCAGCGGCTCCGAAATACACATAAACGGCGGACAACATGTGTAAATTGGGAGCACACTCTTAAATTGATTTATTTGATCAATATAAGAAACAATCCTGTGCAGATTCGTTTAGAATCCTGATTTAGTCTTTTAATCTAGGAAAGACCTACATCTTCGAAGAGGATTTACCTAATATTCATTGCCCCACGTAATAGTGCCTAAACAATTATGCTGATTATCCAGCTGTGTGGGGATCAAATGAATCGAATTTTGAAAATTCTGGTCGACCTGAAATTCGGGTTCAAGGTCGGCGGAGGTTTTCTGGCTGTGCTGCTGCTAACGGCGGTGGTAGGTGGTGTCGGTTTCCTGGCATTGCATAAGCTCTCCTCTCGTTTTGTCGTTGCAGATCTTGCCGCGCAGGTCGCGAGCCAGGTACAGGCAACATCGCTTGAACGCGAAGACTATCTCAACAATCCGACTCCGGAATTGGGCCAGTCCGTCAGCAATAAGATTGTTGATCTCAAGTCGTCTCTCGACGTCCTGTCGACCGAGGTCGCCAACGACCCGCAGGCAGCAAGTCAGCTTGCCGGCGCGCAAGACGCAGTCCGGGAGTTTGAAGCCACATTCAGACAAGTTGTCGATGAGACCAACCAGCAGGCCGAACGTCTTGCGACCCTTCAAAAAAGCACCAACGACCTGGGAGCACTTGCCGCTCTCATCACCGACGCTGTCTTGACAGAAGAAAAACAGGTCAGCGCCGAAGCATTCTCTGCCGATGGTCGGCTTGACGATGCCAATCAGCTCGAAAGAGGCGTTTTCACGCTCAAAGACGATGTCGTGAAAATCCACATGTTTTACCTGAAGGGCAGCGGCAACATTGAAGGCGATGACTTGACGGCTTCCATTGGTATTGCGCGCGGGCTCGTCAGCGACACCAAGCAGATGAAGTACAAGCAGATCGAGGGCATCGACAGCAAAACCGTCAGCAAACTGGCGGCGCAGGCCAAGAACCTTCTTGTCTCGCTCGAAAAGCTGACAACCGATCTTGGTTTCTCGGAAGGTTATGAGGCACGCCTGGCAGTCGGAACGAATATTGAAGGCATGGATGTTCTGACCAATGAAATCCTGGGTCAGGTCAATCCGGTTGTCTCAAAAGCCAAAACGGATGCCCTGACCGCCGCGACGCGGCTGGCAACAATCCGGACGATTGCCGACAAGGCCACCAACCTGAACCAGCTTTCGCTTGGAGCGCGTGCAGAGACCCTCTTGCTCTTCGGCGCATTTGGCGCCACCGATCCGGCAAAAGTTGAAGAAGGCATCGCGGCTCTTGCCAAGCTGGAAGCAGACCTGGTCAAGTATGCCAAGGTGTTGCCTGCAGCGGCAGACGCAATCAATGCTATTCCGACATCGATCGCAACTCTGGACAAGTCGTTCAAGGAGATGCGCACCACCAAGGAAAGCCTTGCAGGTCAAAGAAAGCAACTCGACAACCTGACCCGCACGGTCAGTGCGGATATTGCTGCGATTTCCGAGGTTCAGTCCGAACAGGCAAAGACCGCATCGAGCTCGGCGGAAGTCCAGATTGCCATCACGATCCTGCTTGCCATCCTTGGCGGCATCGGACTTGCCTTTGTGCTCAACCTTGCGATCACGCGCCCGATCCGCACCATCACCAACGTGATGGCTCGTCTGGCCGATGGCGACAATGAAGTGCACATTCCGGGCCTCGACCGCGGTGATGAAATCGGTGACATGAGCCGCACGGTCCAGGTCTTCCGGGATAACGCCGTTGAACGCGCGGAGCTTCAGGCGCACAACGCCAACGAAGAAGCCTCTCGCCAGGAACGTCAGCAGCGTATCGACAACCTGATCCAGAGCTTCCGCTCCACGGCTGAAGACGCTCTTGGTTCTGTCGAGGCAACTGCCGGCAGCCTGGACTCAACTGCACAGGCACTGACGGAAATCGCCCGTGACAGCGCGGGTTATGCCTCCGAGACGCAGTCGGCCTCTAATGAGACGACCAACAATGTGCAGACCGTTGCGAGTGCAGCAGAAGAACTTGCAGCATCGATCGGGGAAATATCCCGCCAGGTTGCTCAGACCACCGAGATTGTCGACCGGGCAACCACGGGAACTCGGGTCACCAACGAAAAGGTTGAGGGCCTGGCAGAAGCCGCCAACAAGATCGGCGAAGTCGTAACACTTATTCAGGCAATCGCGGAACAGACCAATCTGCTTGCGCTCAACGCAACCATTGAAGCGGCCCGCGCTGGCGAAGCCGGCAAGGGTTTTGCGGTCGTCGCCGCTGAAGTCAAGGAGCTTGCGACCCAGACCTCCAAGGCAACTGAAGAGATCAGCTCACAGATCACCGAGATCCAGAACGCGACTAAGGAGTCTGTTGTTGCGATCGGCGAAATCGCCGAGACGATGACAGAAGTCAACTCCTACACCACGGCGATTGCCTCGGCCGTGGAGCAACAGGGTTCGGCAACCGCTGAAATCTCACAGAACGTCCAGCGTGCAGCAGAAGGCACAGGCGCGGTATCCTCGTCCATGTCGGAGTTGTCACAGGCCGTCGATCAGACATCCTCTTCGGCCGACATGGTTCTCTCCGCCTCCGGTGAACTCACCGAGAAGACAAGCGAACTGAAACAGGAAGTCGAACAGTTCCTATCGGAAGTGGCCGCAGCCTGATTTCATTTGCATTCCTTGAAAAGGGTCGGAAGCGCAGCCGCTTCCGACCCTTTTTTGATTTTCAGGCGCTCATCTGCGTTGACCTTGACGCGATACGCGACTAAGGCGGAAAGCCTCCCTTCACCAGACGTCAGAGAGAGAAAAGTGGCGGACCAGACCAACGCCTCCTCCTTTGCCCCGACCGGCAAGCCTCCGAGCCAGTCCTGGCCAGTTGTTTTGGAAACGAACGGCTGGAAAGACTACAAACTTCTCGACATGGGTGCTGGCCAAAAGCTGGAGCGATATGGTCGGTTCACGATCGTGCGGCCGGAACCGCAAGCCATGGGTGCGCGACGTCTGAAAGATACTTTCTGGAACCGTGCCGATGCCGTCTTTTCAGGTGACACGGAAGAAGAAGGACCCGGCCGTTGGAAGTTTTCGGGCAACGTTCCGGAGACTTGGGAGATGGCTTTTGGTCCGGTTCGATACAATGGCCGTTTCATGTCATTTCGGCATGTTGGCGTCTTCCCCGAACAAGCCGCACATTGGGAATGGGTCAACAGCAAGGTTCGCGCTGAAAGGAACCGTTCGCCGGACAAGCCGCTGAAAATCCTGAACCTTTTCGGGTATACCGGTCTGGCATCACTCTTGCCGGCAACGGAAGGCGCGCAGGTAACTCATGTGGACGCATCCAAGAAGGCAATCGGATATGCCAGGGAAAACCAGTCCCTCTCCGAACTTGAAGACCTGCCGATCCGTTGGATTTGCGAGGATGCGTCCAAGTTTGTTGCCCGTGAAGTTCGCCGTGGCAACACCTATGACGGCATCATCCTGGACCCGCCCAAATATGGCCGAGGCCCCAAAGGCGAAGTCTGGGATCTTTATACTTCTTTGCCTGGGATGCTGAACGACTTGCAGAAACTGCTGAGCGACGATGCACTCTTCATGATTTTGACGGCCTACGCCATTCGCTCCAGTTTTGTCTCCATTCACGAGTTGATGGCAGAAACGCTGAATGCCCAGGGCGGCTTGCTGGAGTCCGGCGAACTTGTCATCCGCGAAGAGGCCGGCAATCGGGCGCTGTCGACGTCGCTCTTTTCGCGTTGGAGCAGTCGTTAGACTTACTCCCGAAAAGCCTGGGTCCCAGATGCAGCGTCAAGAGAGACCGTACCTCCGCATTGCGCATCATTCTGCCGCGATCGAGACCTGCCGATTGTCGTTGCTCCAATTTGACGCCCGAACGTCCAGGCTCTCGTCGCCTGCGTCTTGTCTTTCGATTGCGTTCTTTGAAGGCGCTTTCCGCCCGGCATAGATCAGAGCGAACATGGGCGGTGCGAAGTAGAACGAGATCACCGTCGACAGCAGAACGCCACCGGCAATGGACATTGCAAACGGTGGCCAGAAGCCACCTCCGTCCAGGATCAGCGGGAGAAAGCCCCCAAAGGTTGTCAGCGTCGTCGAAACGATGTGCCGACTGGACCCCATCACGACGTCAACCATAGCCTCGCTCTCGCCGTTCACCGCGTTCTGGTTCTGTTGCATCCCGGTCAGAATGATGATTGCGGCGTTGATCGACACACCGATTGAGCCGATCACACCGATGATTGCATTGATACCGAAGGGATACTGAAAGACGGCAAGTGAGAGAATGCTGAGGCCCGCCGACAAAATGGCAACCATGAAAGTGACAACGGACAGACGAAATGAATTGAAGGTCAAGACAATCGCGGCAATGGACAAGGGAACGATCAGCCCCAACGATCCGATGAGGTTGGTCAGCGTTTCATCGCGCGCATCGGAATCGCCACCGGTTTCGATCCGGTAACCTTCAGGCAGGGAATAGCCTGCCGCTGCCATCCTGGCCTGGAGTGTCTTGAGCGCTTCTTCCGGAAGCACGCCATATTGAACGAAAGCCTGGACCGTGTTTGTACGTTCGCCGTTGCGACGATTGATCTGTCCCTCGGAGGGTTCAACCCGGATATCTGCAATCGCAGAAAGCGGTACGCCATCGTAGTCAACATTTCCCGACACACCGCCCGAGGGGAGCAAAGGTAGGCTGATGATCTCAGCAAGACTGCCCCGCGCCTCATCGCCAATTCGGACCCGGACCGGCAGCTCTTCCGTGCTTTCGATAAGACTGCCACCGGTAGATCCCTCGAGGGTCGCCTCCAGCTGACGGGCTACATCCGACAGTCCGAGACCGACAAGGCGGGCCTTGTCTTCATTGACCTCAAACTTCAGCTTGGGTGCCCCACCATCCATTGTTGTCCTGACAACCGTGATCTCGTCGACATTGGCGGCCAGCTGTCGAATGGCATCACCCTGCCCTCGGAGCACCTCCAACGACGGTCCCACCAAGCGCAATTCGACAGGCGCGTCGACTGGCGGCCCCTGCACCAGGTCGCGCACAAGAATGCGGGCTTCCGGAAACCTGCTGGAAAGATCCGCCTGAAGCGCTGGCACCAGATCCGTGGTGGCTTCAGGTGAACTTGACGTGACCAGAGCCTGGGCAAATGCCGGCGCCCGGTCCCGGCTGCCGACGATGTTGTAGTAAAAGGCCGGTGCACTTTTCCCGACCACCCAGGAAACTTTTTCAATGCCATCGGTCGCGGACAGAAAACGGTCGATTTCAAGCGCCGTGGCCGAGGTTTGCGCAATTGCGGTTCCGTCGGCAAGTTCCACCTCGATGTGGAACTGATCCCTGTCGACGCCCGGGAAGAACTGGGCGGTCAATGTGGGCATACTCAGGAAACCGACGACCGGGAGTATGAGCGCATAGGCAACGGAACTCGCCGGGTTTCGCATGGCCAGCTTTAGCGAGTATCGAAAGGGAACAGACACGAGCGACGTTGGCCAGAGAGAACGCTTCTTTTTGCTCACTCCTCCGGCCGGCAGCACCCAACCGGCAATTGCCACCGTCAACGTGACAGCAACTACAAAGGACCAGAGCAGCATCACGATCACCGCGATTGCGATAGATCCAACGAAGTCGCCCGGAGGTCCCGGTAGGAGCACCATGGGCATGAAGGAAAGAGCCGTGGTTACCGTGGAAGCAAGGAGCGGTGCAAACAGACGGCGCACGGCCTTGCCAACGGCATCGCGCCGCGACAGGCCCTTGTCCAGAGCCTGACCGATTTCGTCCGTCATCACGATGCCGGCATCCACCAGCAGCCCCAGTGCAACGATCATCCCCGTCAAGGACATCTGGTGCAGCGGCAAGCCGATCATGCTCATGGTCGAAAACGATGCGAGCGTCACGACCGGCAAAACCATGGCGACGATCAAAGCAGAGCGCAATCCCATCGTTACCAGCAGAACGACCACCACAAGCGACATGCCGATTGCGATATTGAGGCCTACATTCGACAAGCGATTGATCGTATAGGTGCTTTGATCGAAGACCAATTGGTGTTCGATGGAATATGGCATGTCGCGTTCAAACTGCGCGAGCCTGTCCCGGACACGCTCCATCCAGGTGTCGACTTGCAGTCCATCGGCAATCTTGGCAGCAATCAACAGCGCAGAGCGTCCATCGGAATAGGCGAGCTCTTCTGCAGGCTGCCGGATCCCTTTGGTTACGGTCGCAACATCACCAACTCGTGTGACAATTCCCGAAGTGCCAGTGGAAACCGGGATCTGGCGAATACGGTCGAGGGTTGCGATTTCGCCTTCAACCTCAATCAGGAATTCGCTTTCGGAATTGCGCAGACGGCCGGCCTGCACCTTGGCATCCGCGGCCCTGATCGCCGAAGAGACCTGATCGACTGTCAACGAAAGGGACGTCAGCAAGGCCGGGTCGATCCGAACAAGTATTTCCTCATCAATGCCGCCGAAAATCTCAACCTGTTTAGTGCCCGGCGCATTCCGCAAAATGTCAGAGAGCGCCTCTGCATAGCGCAGCATGACCGCCTGGCTGACATTGTCATGTTTGGGGACAAGAGCGCTAATCGACGCGAAGGCACCTGCACCTTCCGTGTCAAATTCAGGTTCCTGCACACTTTGCGGAAATTCCCGTGTCGCATCTGAAACCTTGTCACGAATTTCAGACCACGTCTGTTCGATGACCTCCTCCGACAAGGTGTCGAGCAATTCGATCTGGATGATTGAAATCGACGAGCCTGAGGTGGATTCGATCACATCGATCTCCTCCACTTCCCTTAGTTCCTCTTCAATCTTTTCCGTCACCAACGCTTCGACGCGAGCAGGGTCTGCGCCGGGATAAACTGTCGTAACAGTTGCAAAGATGTTGGTGATCGTCGGGTCTTCCTGGCGTCCGATCCCGACGAGTGCAGACAGCCCCGCAGCGACAATGACCAAAATGGTGAGGGCGACCAGTCGCGGCTGGCGAAAGAACAGCGTTTCCATCGCTTAAACCCCACTTGACGCAAGACGGACCGATTGGCCGGTGACCACTCTGTGCACGCCCTCAGCAACAATGACACTGTTCTTGGAGATCGTACCGCGGACAAATGAGCGACCTCCATCGGCGTGGATCACCTCAACCGCCTCGCGGGCGACCTTGTATTCCACAGCGGCACCTTCCGAAGACAGGGAAACAACGGTCAGAAGTGTCCAAAGGCCTCGCGGACCTTCTTTGAGGGCCGTGGTCGGCACCCAGTACCCTTCAGACGCGATCCGCTCCGTCAGAGAGAGCTCAGCCAGCCTGCCGAACCCCGGGGCAGCAGTGCTGTTCTCGAGTTCAAACAGAGATTCAACCGTCCGCGTGCGCGTCTCAAGATCCGGTCTGAGGCCAGACAACGCTGCAGCGTAAATCACGTCCCCAATGCGGATTTCATAGGTATCTTCATGCTGAAGCCGGTCAACCACTTCCGGTGCCAAACCAATTCGAACGGTTGGGCGGGCGCTTTCAAGAACCCGCAGAACCGCTTGCCCCGGGGCGACGGTTGCTCCTTCGTCAAGCAGGCGCTCACCGATATGGCCATCAAAAGGTGCCCGCAACACCGATTTGTCCAGACTGATTTCGATCGCCTCGATTGCCGCATCAATCTGCGCAAGGGAAGCGTCCAGCCGGCTGAGTGACAGCCGTGCCTCGTCCAGCACCTGATCGCTCACATGCCCGGAATCCTTAAGCTTTGTTCGGCGGTCGAGCGTTAACTGGGCCAGTTCCCGGTCACTCTCCGTCGCCTGACGATTGGCTTGCTGCCGACGACGCTCGGCTTCAAGCGATCTTGTGTCCAAAACCGCGATGATGTCGCCCTTTTTAACGCTGCCGCCCTCGTCCACTTGAATTTCGCGAACCGTTCCGGACAGTTCAAATCCGAGGTCTGTCCTGCGCGCCGGTTCTAGACGTCCGACAAAACTTCGCGTGACATCGTATCCTGTCTGAAAGTCCGGGTTGATCGTAATCACTTCGGTGAGGGGCGCTGGTTGTACGTCCGGCCTTTCCGCTGCCCGCATCTGGATCGTGGTGACGCCAATAACCACAGCAGCTGCCGCCATACCGACATTCACGGAAAATGTCGCCAGACTTGCAAATCCCCGGGCTAGGCGACGAAAACGGCCAGTCTTTTGCGTTCCCGCATCCTGTGCATGAGTTTTTCCCGACATGCCGCACCCTCACTTTTCGTCCGGTAATCGCATTTTCGATCTACGTTCGTGCAGACAGATGCCCGAATGTGAACATTACTAACTATGTTACTGTTGTTAACATATGTTAGAAGAATTAACTTCCGCAAGGGGATTCGCCGGAAAAAATTTAGAAGCATTGAGAATGGCCAGGAAAAAGATCCAGAAGAAAAGCGCCTATCACCATGGCGATTTGCGCGGTCAACTGATCGCTGCCGCGAGACGGTTGATCGAAGAACACGGCCCCGACGGGTTCTCCATGTCGGACGCCTGCCGTCTGGCTGGGGTCAGTACAGCTGCGCCCTACCGGCACTTTTCCTCCAAAGACGATCTTTTGACGGATGTCGCCAAAGACGGACTTCAACGCCTTGGTGCGGAAATGTCGCAAAGCGCCTCAGAACATCCGCGCGGGTCCCTTGAATCGATCTCTGCAATCGGCCGGGTTTACGTTGCATTCGCTATTCGGGAGCCGCACACGTTTCGTCTCATGTTCAGCACCAGAAGCCATTCGGGGCGGATTGAAGAGCTCAAACAGGTTGGGCGCGGTTGCTATGGTGTCCTGCTTGCAGAGGTTGCGCGCTATCTTGGCGAAGACGACATCACCGAGGGGGTTATCAAGACTGCATTTCCGCTCTGGACGCAGGTCCATGGTCTGTCCTTCCTCTCGATTGACGGCAAGCTGGATGTGACTTCGTTTCCGGTAGACATCAACGACTCGGTTTTGCTGGCAACACAGAGACTGCTCCCGCCACAAGATCAGCGCCAAAAACCTTGACCCGACAAGGGCCAGCGCATACTCCAGCGTAAATTGTTCAAATCCCGTCCCTGGCTCCTGATGAGCTCCCGGAGCAAAGAATGCCTCAATCCGGCAAATCTCAGCGCATCGGCGCGGTGAAACAGATCACCAGTCACTCCAATCCGATCGTCAAGGAAATCAAAGGGCTTGTCGCTCAACGCAAGCATCGAAGCCAATCGGGCCTGTTTGTTGCTGAAGGACTGAAGCTGGCAACCGATGCGCTGGAAGCCGGTTGGGATGTTCGCTATCTCGCCCTTGGTCCGGAAGGGCGTGACAACCCCATAGCACAAAAAGCTGCCGCAACCGCCAAGGCACGCGGCGCCTTGATCCTGGAAGTTTCCACGGCTGTCATGTCCGCCATGACGCGCAAGGACAATCCGCAAATGGTTGTCGGTGTCTATGGACAAAAGCTCCTTTCAGCCACGGAAGTTGATCCGAAGGGTTCAAACCTTTGGGTCGCACTTGACCGGATACGGGACCCGGGCAATCTCGGCACGATCATTCGCACGGTTGATGCGGTCGGTGGAGCCGGTGTCATGCTGGTTGGTGATTGCACGGACCCCTTTGCGGTTGAAGCGGTGCGCGCCACCATGGGTTCGCTCTTTCACGTGCCCCTGGCCCGGATGACCAAGGACGAGTTCAAAGCGCTGGCTGAAAAATGGCCAGGCACCGTTGCGGCGACGCACCTCAAAGGTTCTGTCGACTACCGGACACCGGACTACAAGGAGCCGGTGCTACTGGTCATGGGCAATGAGCAGAAGGGGCTGGAGGACGACATGGCGGATGCCTGTTCGACATTGATCCGAATTCCACAGGTCGGTCAGGCCGACAGTTTGAACCTTGCTGTTGCGACCGGCATCGCCCTTTACGAAGTTCGCCGCAAACATCTGGAGTTGTGACCATGCGCCTTTTTGTTTTCGGTGTCGGGTTTTCCTCAAAGGCCTTCATTGAAGAGATCCGGGACCGGTTTGACTGGATCGGCGGCACCACACGATCTGCCGAAAAGGCGGAAGCGCTCAAGGCGGCTGGCATCGAACCTTTCCTGTTCGATGGCACCGCCAAAGGCGAAGGCATTGCCGAAGCGCTTGCATCGGCAACGCATGTTCTCGTCTCCATCGGACCAAATGATGCCGGTGATCCCGTGCTGAACATGCACTGCGAAGATGTTGCCGCCGGTCGACCGGAATGGGTCGGGTATCTCTCTACCGTTGGCGTATACGGCAATCACGATGGTGATTGGGTGAATGAGGACACGCCTTGCAAACCGGTTTCGAAAAGATCGGTGCAAAGGGTCGCCGCAGAAAACGCATGGCTGGAGTTCGCGAGATCGAACGATTGTCCTGTTCAGATTTTTCGTCTTTCGGGGATCTACGGCCCAGGCCGAAATGCGTTTGAAAACTTCCGAAAGGGTAAGGCCCGCCGCCTTGTCAAGGCGGGACAGGTGTTCAACCGCATACATGTTTCCGATATCGCGGGTGCGGTGTCGCTTGCCATGGCAAATCCTGTAACGCGCATTTACAACGTCACGGATGACGAACCCGCTCCACCTCAGGATGTGGTCACCTTTGCAGCGGAACTTCTCGGGGTTGACCCCCCACCTGAAATTCCCTTCGAGACCGCGGACCTTACACCGATGGCGCGCTCCTTTTATGGCGAAAACAAAAGGGTTTCCAATCAGCGCATAAAGGACGAGCTTGGGTATTCTTTCCGCTTTCCCAACTATCGTGTCGCGCTCCGGGACCTGCACGCCTATATTTAAGTACTATTGCCAGTCGTCAGCTGTGCCTATGGAGGATCTGCCTGATGCGTATTGCCTGGAAAATATTTGGCATTTCCCTCATTGTTTTTGCTGTTATGGCCGCCGCGGCGGCGTTCTCGATCTACAAGATTTTTGAGATCAACAACGAGTTGCAACTGATTTCAAAGGTCTATTCGCCACTGCGTAACGAGATCGCGCAAATTGAAGTCGTGACACTGCAGGAAGAAATCGATCTGGAACGCGCCGAGAAATATCAGGCGGAGTTGCGGGCTGACCGGCTGGAAGTTCTAAGCTACGACAAATCTGCTGAAGAAATTGATGCGCTCCTGCGGGATCACCCCGAGCTTCAAACCAGGATCAAGCATCTCGAAGAGCGCCTCGCTGACGATTTCACGAGGTTCGAGGAACACGCCAACAAGGTCGAAGAACTGCTGAAATCGGCGGAAGCACGTGTCAAAGCCGCGCAGGATCAGTCGGCGTCGCTGCGGGACAAGCTGGAACTGGCGGCGCTATATCCAGCGCTTGTGGCCATCGAAACGCAGCACAACAATTTCCATACGCATGCATCGACTCTGGTGAATACGGCCGACCTGCCACCGGCAACACGTGAAAAACTGGAAGAACAGCTTGAGCAGGAGGAAGACAAGCTGACGGCGCATCTCGATGAGCTGCACAAGCATGTCAGCCAGTTTACGGACCAGTCGATCGCCACGGCGGCGCTTCATGAGCAACAGGCCCTTTATGCGAGCATCGCCGCAACGGCGTCAGGAGGAGCCCTTGCATTGCTGCTCTCTTCTCTCGTGATCTCCGGCATTTTGCGCCCCATGAAGCTTTTGACCTTGAGTGCAAAGCGCGTTGAGCAGGGAGACTTCAGTGTCGAGCTGGAACCGCGTACGCAAGACGAAATCGGTACACTGACCCGCAGCTTCAACACCATGGTGGACGGATTGCGGTCGACGCAAAAAATCAAGGACACTTTCGGGCAATATCTGGATCCTCGCGTCGTGTCCGGACTGATTGCCGATCATGAAGATGCATCGGCCGGTGAGAAGAAAGTTGTGACCGCCTATTTTTCGGACCTGGCGGACTTCACCAGCATATCCGAGCAGTTCACACCATCCGGCCTCGTTCGGGTGCTCAACCGGTATCTGGACTTGATGTCCTCGGAAATCACTGATCGGCAAGGCGTAATCGACAAGTATATCGGCGACGCGATCATGGCTTTCTGGGCGCAGCCATTTTGCGATGATGGCGGACAGACAACGCTCGCGGTGGAGAGCGCGCTCCGCAATATCGAGCACATGCAAGCATTCCAGGATGAACTGCCGGAATTGACCGGGCTACAGAAAAATCTTCCCCAGATCAGACAGCGCATCGGGATAGCAACCGGAGATGCGGTTATCGGGTCGATCGGATCGGAGAAAACCAAGAACTACACGATCATGGGCGACACGGTGAACCTCGGCGCCCGTCTGGAAAGTGCCAACAAGATCTACGGCACCCAATTACTGGTCTGTCAAAGGACACGTGACACGGCGTCGGGTATTGAATTCAGGGCCGTCGACCGGATCCAGGTGAAGGGCAAGACCGAACCGACCAGTGTGTTTACCGCCCTGGCGCGTTCAAACGACATGACCCCATCCCTTAAGGAGCTGCAAGCCACATCCGAAGAGGCACTCCACGCATTTGCTGCCGGTCTTTGGAGTGACGCACACAAGCTGTTTGCAACAATTCTCGCGAAAGATCCCGACGATAAAATTGCGCGGGTGTTCTTGAACCGGCTTCAAATCATCGAAACTCAGGGCGTTCCTGACAGGTGGGATGGCGTCTGGCATCTGACCTCGAAATAGCAACGATTTCGAAGCTCATAACGTCCGATTTGGAAAATGCATCCTCGCCCCCGTCCCATCTGCACTTGACGGCTGCATCAATGCTCCCCAGCTTGAAAGCACGGCCGACCGGCTTTCAATACTGAACTCATAATCCTGAGCGGGCAATATCATGAGCAATTGGAACGTCTACCTTTCGGGTGAAATTCATACGGACTGGCGCGACCAGATTGTGGAAGGTGTAAAGGCGCTCAATCTCCCGGTGACCTTTTCCGCACCGGTAACCGATCATGCCGCCAGCGACGATTGTGGCGCCAGCATTCTGGGTGGGGAAGACAAGAAATTCTGGTACGATCACAAGGGCGCGAAGGTAAACGCAATCCGAACCCGAACTCTCATCGAGAAGGCAGATGTTGTCGTCGTTCGTTTTGGTGACAAGTACAAACAATGGAATGCGGCGTTCGATGCGGGTTACGCTTCAGCGCTTGGCAAGTCACTTGTTGTGATGCACGACCCGTCGCTGACGCACCCGTTGAAAGAGGTGGATGCGGCAGCACTCGCAGTGACGGAAACACCAGCGCAAGTCGTCGATATTCTACAATATGTCATCTTGGGCAAGCTGTAGGCCTGCCTTGACATTAATTATTTAGTTACCATACTAATAGAAGCTATGTATTAGCCCACGCACATTAGCCGGGCAAAAGATCCCTTCCATATCGGAACTGCACTTCGGTGGAAAGCGGTCCTGTTAGACTGCGTAACCGACCTTTTATTCCGGATCGGATCTGACAAGTACTTTAGTTTTAACTTCAACATTGTCATCAAGGCGTTGAAATCGGCGATTATCAATGCCGGACATGCGCCTTGATACGGAGAATTGGAAAGCAAGATCCATGCAACATGGAAACGTAAAATGGTTTGATCAGCGCCGAGGTATCGGCAGCATCGAACCCGAAGATGGCGAGGACATCCCCGTCGAAATCTCAGCCCTTCACCGATCGGGTATCGACACTTTGAAAGAAGGGCAGCTCGTTGCCTTTGATCTGGAGTGGCGCCGCGGGCAAATGGTGGCTGAAGATTTGAAAGTCCTGTAAGGTCACTCGCAGGTCTTTCCGAAAACAAGGGCGGTATGACCGCCCTTTTTTATTGGCAGAACGAGTGACGACATGCAGATAGATGCAAGGCTGCAGGAAGGCATTGATGCACATCGCAGCGGAAATCTCGAAGGAGCCCTGGCGGCATACAAGGACGTCCTGACCGAAGACCCTGACCATGCGGACGGGCTTCATTTTCTAGGACTTCTTCATTTTGAGGCCGGCAAGGCGGACAATGCGGTGATCCTGATCCGCAAATCCCTTGAACAGAATTCGAAAAACGCTGCGGCCTACAACAATCTCGGCAATATCCTGAAAATCGGCGGACAATCCGACCAGGCGCTCGAAGCCTATGTGCGTGCGGTCGAATTGGAACCACGCCATGAGGATGCCTGGAAAAATATCAGTCTTATGCTCGAAGGCGCGGACAACAATGAAGACCTTCTGCCGATCCTGACGGAAGTTGTTCGCCTGGATCCGGAAAATCCCAATGCCTGGCACAATTACGGCTTGTCGTTGATGCTTGCCGGAAAGAAAGAAGAGGCCGCCGAGGCCCTGGAGCGGTGCCTGGAATTCGGCTCGGAAGTTTGGTCGGACCCTGTCTGGCATGCGCGCGTTCTATGCGCGCTCGGACGGCAGGACCGTGCAGTCAGTCACTTGGAATCGATTGTCGCGGCCGACCCGGACAACAAGGTCGCACAATATCAGCTTGCAGCGGTGCGCGGCGACGCGCTCGACCAGGCGCCTGAAGCCTACGTCAAAGAGCACTTTGACAGCTTTTCCGAGAGTTTTGATGATGTTCTCAAGAACCTTGGATACCGGGCGCCGGAGCTGGTCGCCGATGAAGTGATTGCACTGGTGAAACAAGGTGACAAGGCTTTTCAGGACGTGGTTGACCTTGGTTGCGGGACCGGTTTGTGTGGACCATTGATCCGCGATCATTGCGACAAACTGACCGGGATCGATCTGTCGCCCGGGATGCTGAAAAAAGCCGCTGCGCTCAATGCCTATGATTTCCTGCTTGAAGTCGAACTTGTCGAGTTCTTGAATTCGGACCTGCCAACCCGCTTTGACCTTGCAGTTTGCGTCGATACGCTGTGTTACCTCGGAGATCTCGACCCGTTCATGAAAGCCTTGAGCGGGGCACTCAAACCAGGTGGGCTTTTGATCGCAAGCGTCGAGCATTTGGCTGATACTTCAGGCCCCGATTATCGGGTCGATCCAACCGGGCGATATGCCCATACGCCGGATTACCTGAGACGCAGCGCAGAGGCTGCAGGACTTTCTTACACGAAGGAAGAACCTGTTGTTCTACGCCGCGAACTTGGCAAGGATGTGCACGGACTTATTTTTCATTTGCAGAAGATCAACGCACCAGTTGAGTAACGGCCAGATCACATCACCAATCATTTGTCGCAGCAACCGTTGACACTTCAACTGTTGTGCCCACGTGTAAACTTGATAATGTGTCGCCAGTTTTAGGACGGATTGCCCGTTCGAAAGGAAATTCAGCATGACGGAATGCAACGTATTATTGGTCTATCCGCGGTTTAACGCCGGTTCCTTTTGGAACTACGGCAAAACCTGCGAGATGGTTGGCGCTAAATATCCGGCACCACCCCTTGGACTGATCACCGTTGCAGCCATGTTGCCGGAGAACTGGAATGTGCGCCTGGTCGATCGCAACACAGGCGAGCTTGAAGAAGAAGATTTCAACTGGGCCGACATGATCATGACCGGCGGCATGCTGCCACAGCAGGCCGATTGCCTTTCCGTGATCCGCAAAGCGCAGGAAAAGGGCGTTCCGGTCGCTGTTGGCGGACCTGATGCCACATCGTCTCCTGAAGTTTATGAAGCCGCCGATTTTCTCGTGCTCGGTGAAGCGGAAGGCATCTTGAGCACTTTCATTGACGCCTGGAACGAAGGTGACCGCAAAGGACGCTTTACTGCAGAAAAGTTCAAGGCCGACGTCACTTCAAGCCCGATCCCGCGTTTCGATCTCCTGAAATTCGACGACTATGTTCAGATCGGCGTTCAATATTCGCGCGGCTGTCCGTTCACGTGCGAATTTTGCGATATCATTGAACTCTATGGCCGCGTGCCGCGCACCAAATCCAACAAACAGATTCTGGCTGAGCTCGACCGTCTCCATGAACTTGGCTACCGCGGCCATGTCGATTTCGTCGATGACAATCTGATCGGCAACAAGCGCGCTGTGAAGGGTTTTCTGCCCGAATTGGCAGCCTGGCAGAAAGAACGGAACTATCCGTTTGAAATGTCGACCGAAGCCTCCCTCAATCTGGCGGATGACGAAGCGCTTCTGAAAATGATGCAGGACGCCGGATATTTTTCCGTCTTTATCGGCATCGAGAGCCCAGATCCTGAGGTTCTTGTCGCCACACGCAAGAAACAGAACACGCGCAGGGATATCGCCAAGAGCGTTCACAAGATTTATGACGCAGGGATATTCGTCCTGGCTGGCTTCATTGTCGGCTTCGACGAAGAAAGCGACAAGGTTGCAGATGAAATCTCCGCTCTGATCGAAGAGGCCGCCATTCCGGTTGCCATGACCGGTCTTCTCTATGCGCTCCCCAATACCCAGCTGACGCGCCGACTTGCCAAGGAAGGCCGACTGCATGCGGATTTCGGCATGGACGATCCAGATACGGTCCATGGTGACCAGTGCACAGCAGGTCTCAACTTCACGACCGTTCGTCCCCGCGAACAGATCCTTGAGGATTTCAAGAAGGTCATCGACAGGGTTTACAGCCCGGAAGCCTATTTTGGTCGCGTTCAGAAAGTTGCGGAAATGCTGGACATGAAAGGCGCCAACGGTTCGATCTTCGGCGCAGGTTTTTTCCACGACATGAAGCAGTTCGGCAGGCTGATGTATGCCATGACGTTCGTGGAAACGACCTATCGCGGTCCGTTCTGGAAGACCTTGGCAAAGACGGCCTTTACGAACTTCCGTGCGCTTAAACCGGTCATGATGATGCTTGCGCTCTACGTTCACCTTGGCCCGTTCTCCCGGTTTGTCATGACACAGATCGATCAACAGATCGCGGATATCGAAAAGGGCAACTGGGAGCAGCCAACTCTGGTCGCCGCAGAGTAGTTGCGCTAAAGCATTCCGGTCGGATCCAACACCAGACCAGGAAGGCTTTGTGCAAACCGGTCTTTCAAAACGCAGTGCGCTCGGCTTCATACTCGTAACGCTGACCATCAACTCGATGGGCATCGGGCTGATGATGCCCGTCATGCCGTCGCTGTTGACCGAACTGACTGAGTTGCCTGTCAGTGATGCCGCGCGGTGGGGCGGCGCTTTGAGTGTTGTTTACGCGCTTATGCAGTTTGCGTGCGGCCCGACCCTCGGCAACCTCTCAGACCGGTTCGGACGACGGCCTGTGCTGCTTGCCTCCATGTTTGCCATGGCCGTGGATTATCTCATCATGGCACTGTCCTGGAGCCTGGCAATTCTCTTCATCGGCAGGACGCTTTCGGGCGTGGCCGGCGCCACGTTCGCTGCCGCGTCAGCCTATATCGCCGACGTGTCCTCTAAAGAAGATCGCGCCAAGAATTTCGGCCTGATTGGCGCCGGTTTCGGTGTCGGTTTTGTGCTCGGTCCCATGATCGGCGGATTTCTTGGCGAATGGGGCCCGCGCGCACCGTTTTACGCGGCGGCTGCACTGTCGTTTGTCAACTTCCTGTTTGGCTATTTCGTTCTGCCTGAAACACTCAAAGAAGAAAACAAACGCAAGTTTGAATGGAAGCGTGCCAATCCCCTCGGCGCCCTGAAACAGATCGCCCATTATCCCGCAGTCAGGACGCTCCTGCTTGCGGTCTTCCTGTTCGATATCGCGCACTATGTCTACCCTGCTATCTGGAGCTACTACACAGAGGAAGTGTTTCGCTGGAGCCCAGGTGATATCGGCCTGTCCCTGGCATTCGTCGGCGTCGGCTTCGCCTTTGTTCAGGGATACCTCATTCGCGTCCTGGAGCCGAAACTCGGACCGGGCAGAACACTTTTGATCGGGTTGGTTGCCAATTTGATCGCATTTACAGGACTTTCCTTCGCGCAGTCCGGTTGGATGGCCTATGCCATGGTCGCGTTTGCCTCCTTCGGTGCTTTGGCGACACCAGCCTTTACCGGCCTTATGTCCAATCGTATTCCGGACAACGCGCAGGGCGAACTTCAGGGGCTGATTTCCAGTGCGGCAGGTCTTTCCATGGTCTTCAGTCCATTTGTGATGACACAAGTCTTTTCCCACTTCTCCGGACCGGATGCTGCCGTTTATTTTCCGGGCGCGCCTTTCGCCCTTGCAGGCCTCCTGATCCTGGCCTCCATGCTGATTTCCCTGCCCTTCATGCGTCTCCAGGAAAAAACGCCCGCTGGCGCTCGTAACGAAAAGAAAGAAAACCCGGCGGAATGAGATGACAGATCCACTGAATGACCTTGTCCTGGATGGCCCGCGCCTTGATCCACTCTCAGGCAACACAGCCAGCCAACTGGTTGTCTTATTGCACGGGTATGGTGCAGACGGCAGCGATCTGATCGAACTGGGTCGAGCCTGGCAAAGCCTGTTGCCAGAGGCTGCTTTCATAGCCCCCAATGCTCCCGAACCTTTGCCTTTCGAGGCTTTTGGCGGGCGCCAATGGTTTGCCTTAACGGAACGCTCCTTGCACGAATACCGCATTGGAGCCGAGGCCGCGCAATCGATACTCGACAGATTTCTCGACACTGAACTCCGTCGGCATTCGCTGGATGTCAGCTCCCTCGCACTTGTCGGCTTCAGTCAGGGCACAATGATGGCATTGCAATGCGGATTGCGCCGAAAGTCTTCACCTTCCGCCATTGTTGGATATTCCGGCCTTCTGCCGGGCGCAGATCGCCTTGGCGAGGTGAGAACCAGCTGTCCCGTACTGATCGTGCATGGCACTGAGGATGATGTCGTCCCCTGCTATCACGCCGATACTGCACATGCTGCGCTCACCAAGGCAGGGATTGCGTGTGACTTGCACAAACTCGCCGGTCTTCCCCACAGCATCGACGAGCGCGGTCTGGCATTGGGCGGTCAATTCCTGAAGGAGCAGCTTTCCAAGACGTCTTGTCCGATACCAATTGGTTAATGGCCTGTTAACCCTATTGAGCGATCCTCTGTGCACCTTTGCCGGCCCAGAACGGGCCGGGAGCCGAGGATCCACGCACAATGCAGATTTCGATCGAAACCACCACCCAGAGCGCAAGTCTATTTTCAGCCAGCTTTTCGAATGGCGTCCAAGATGGCCCAAAAGGCCATGCTCACGGCCATGAAATCGGCCAGCGCAAGGGACAGCAGGCCGCACCGGCAGAAAGCCTTCTGGAAACTGCCAGCAAAAAGGCCGAAGAAGATGCGGTGGTGATTGCCGCGCTGCAAGCGGCCGTCGAAAAGGGCAAAGGTGAAGACGGGGAAGACGCCAAAGAGGGTGCGTTGGCAACCGTCGAGGACTATCAGAAAACAGCAGGCAAGCTGAAGGTGGCCCTGGGCGAAGAGACTGCAGGTCCATCGGCGTCTGTTGCCTATGAGAGTGCGACGATCTCGACGACAACAATTGAAGCGGAAATCGGCGGTGAGACCTTATCGGCTCAATTCGTCTCCTTCGAGCGGGTCTCCTTCGACAGCGAAACCGGGCTTTCCGTTCGCTCAGCCAGCGCCTCCACTATTGAAGGCGACTTTGGGGACAGCTCCTTCAGCTATCAGAGCGCGTCTGTGAGCGAGCTTTATGCGGGAAACAGTGAACAGGTCTCCAATCTCCTGGGAACCATTGCCTGATCGCTGCCAAGACTTTCATCTTATGAGCCGCAATTGACACAACACCAAGCCCCGCTCATTGGCGGGGTTTTTCGGTTTGACCTTGTAAAGTTTGTGTCGGCACGGACAAATGGTTGTCGGTCAGCAGCAACGGGAGACACGTGATGATTACCTGTTACATCAAGTATGAAATCGAACCGGCGAAGCTGAACGAATTTGAAGAATATGCGCGGATGTGGATCCCGCTGGTGGAAAAGTTCGGCGGCACACATCACGGCTATTATCTGCCGCATGAAAGCCCGAGCGATCTTGCGGTCTGTCTCTTTTCCTTCCCTTCCCTTGCCGACTACGAGGCCTATCGTGCCAAGAGTATGGAGGATGCTGACTGCCAAAAGGCATTTCGGTTCGCAGAAGAAACAGCCTGCATTCGGCGCTACGACCGCCACTTCCTGCGCCCGGTCACTTGAACGCGACAAAGCCGGACATCATACGCAAATGGCAAAGGCCCCGGACTTGACCCAGGGCCTTACACTTTTTCCAATCTCAGCCCAGCTTCATGCCAGCCGGACAGGAAAGACCTGCCAGATCATGCCTTCTTCAGGTAGGCGACCAGAACATCCAGTGCGGCCTGAAGGTCCGATTTGTGGATCATTTCAGTGACAGTGTGGATGTAGCGGGTGCCGACGACGATACCGACTGCCTTGGCACCGGCTGCGGCTTGCTGAGCGGCGGCGCCATCCTGGCCACCGGCGGCCAGCATCGTGCGCTGGAACGGAATTTTTTCTTTTTCCGCAAGCGCTTCAAATTCCTTCACCAGATCCCGGTCGGCAATGAAACTTGAATCCTTCACGTGAAGACCAAAGCCTGCGCCCTGAACCGTGGTTCGATCCTGCTCCGGAACGCCAGGTGTATCGCAGGAAAGGGTCGTATCGATGCCGAGGCCAATGTCGGGCTTTATGGCAAAGGATGCTGTGCGGGCACCGCGCAGACCAACTTCTTCCTGACAGGTGAAGGCTACGTGGATTTCACAAGCGTGTTTGACCTTGCCGAGCCCCTTGATCGCCTCAATACCCAGCCAGCAGGCAATACGGTTGTCGAGCGCTTTCGAGACGATCTTGTCACCGATTTCGATCAAGGGTTCATCCATGGTGACCATGTCACCGACCTTGACGACATCCTTGGTCTTTTCCCCAAGGCCCAGATCGATCACGAATTCCTTGGGTTCAGGGACTTTTTTGCGTTCTTCCGGTGAAGAAATGTGGATCGGTTTGCCGCCCGGGTTCATCACACCCTTGTAGTCCCCCTCATCTGTGGACACGAGCACGCGCCGGGAGAACAGGTTGCGAGCATCAAAACCTCCGACCGGCTGGACATGCGCGAAGCCCTTGTCCGTGACATGGGAGACCAGAAACCCGATCTCATCCATATGACAGAGCAGCATGACCTTCTTCGGTTCGCCTTTTTTCAATGCCTTGCGGCTGTTCCGCTTGCACAAAAGCGAACCCATGGGATCGACCGTCACTTCGTCGAAAAGATCCTTGATTTCGGCCTGGATCAAGTCGCGAACGCGGTGTTCGTGACCCGGTACACCCGGTGTTTCACAAAGGTTGCGGAGCAGTTCGATATTCATGGGGCATCCTGTCGGGGTTGATTTCCAGATCCGATCCTATGCCAAAATCCCCACACGGATAAAGAGCATAAGCGGCAAGAAACAGCGTAAAGCAGCAATTAGGACCTGTCTTTTTTGAAGATAATCTCTGCTACGCCTTAACCGATTGGTCGTCAAATTCGCAATTTCGAACCTGCAGTTTATGCTTTGCCATTGCGGTGTCGTATTTTATCGCGAAAAATTGTTCCTAGATAAAAAAGACGCCTATCGCTTTTGCGAAAAGACGTAGCCCCTTTCGATTAGACCACTCGGGGACGGATCATGGCCCAGAAAAGACGTTTTATTCTCTCTATAGATGGCGGCGGTGTTCGCGGCCTTATTCCATTGCGTATTCTCGAAACGCTTGAAAACAGGCTCAACCAGCGTGGCATCGGTGCAGGCTTACACAAAGTCTTCGACCTGATGGCAGGCACGTCTACAGGCGGCCTGATTGCCGCCGGTTTGAGTGCACCACGTCCTGGTGGCAACATGGGTGAAGCGGCAGCGACAATTGCCGAACTCAGAGCATTTTATGAACGTGACGCGCGTGATATCTTCAACAACTCGATCACGACCAGACTAGCGCGTGCCGTCACCAACCCTTACGGCCTGTTTGACGAGACCTATGATGCGCGGCCGCTTGAAAAACTCCTGAAGGAGCGTTTCGGATGGACTTCCATGGCCAGCGCACTCACAAAGCTGGTGCTGACAGCTTACGACATTGAACAGCGCAAGGCGGTGTTCATGACCAACGGGCTTGAGGAAAATGGCAGTCGTCCCGATGACTACTATTTCTGGCAGGCCGTGCGTGCGACCACGGCAGCGCCTTCCTTCTTTGAGCCGGCCAAGGTCGAGAATCTGACCCGCAAGCGAGATGAAGCTCTCGTCGATGGCGGAGTCTTCATGAACGACCCGGCCGTTGCCGCCTATCTCGAAGCGCGCAAGATCGGATGGGATCAGGATGAAATCGTTATCCTGTCGCTCGGGACCGGAAAAGCGCCTGAACGACCCTTCCCCTACAAGGAAGCTATCGGCTGGGGTGGCCTCGGCTGGATGCAGCCTTCAAAGGGTGTACCAATCCTGTCGATATTCTCCGACGGCCAGAGCCAGACTGCGGCCTATCAAGCGGCGCATCTCTTCGGCGACCTGCCAAATGTCACCTACTACCGGCTGAATGCGGAACTGGCGCCGGATGGCGAAGACATGGACAATGCCCGACCCGGCAACATCATTGCGCTCAACGGTGCAGCCGACGTCGTCATTCGTGACAATACGATATTCCTCGATGACCTTGCTGACATGTTGAAAGAGCACGCGGAAAGCAGGGAAACGGATGCAGGACCAACAGAATTAGTGCATGCTGCCTGAAGCAATAAGGTGGAACCGGGCGCCGGAAACCCCTCCGGTGTGCACTGGCTCCACTGAGGCATTGATGCACGAGGTTCCAAAGTGGTCATGGACTGGAGATCGGCAGCCAGCAATTTGAAGCCCGCGCTCATCGCTTGCGCAGGTGCTGCATTTTTCGTGCTGTCGACCCCGTCATTGGCGGCCGTTGTCCCTGTTCCAGCCGTCAAACCGACATCTGCTGAACAGACCGACGACACACCAAGTCTGAAGGTAATTGCGGGCACCCCGGTGCCCGCACGAAAGCGTGCCGTCCCTGAAGGCTACGTTGCCAGCAAACCTGAGCTGGTGCTTTACCCCGATTTCCCAGCCAAGAACTATTTCGGCGCTGCAAACGGTCCGGCGTCGTTAAAAGCCCGTGCCATAGGCTCCTATGCAAAAGGATGCCTTGCCGGCGGAACTGTTCTGCCTGCCGATGGTCCAACATGGCAGGCCATGCGGCTTTCCAGGAACCGCAACTGGGGCCATCCCGAACTGATCGCCTACCTGAAGGATCTTGCAGCAGATGCCCCAAAGGTCGGCTGGAATGGCCTTTTGGTCGGTGATCTGGCACAGCCTCGAGGAGGACCGATGCTGTCCGGGCATGCCAGCCATCAGATTGGCCTGGATGCTGACATCTGGCTCAGGGAAATGCCCAACCGGCGCTTGAGCACCGAGGAACGTGAACAGATTTCGGCAATCTCAATGTTGAAAGGTCCACTGGATGTGAAAGGTGCCGATCGCCGTGTCGACCTGAACAAATGGACCGACGTCCACGCCCGCCTGATCCGCCGGGCCGCCTCCGACAAGCGTGTCGCACGGATATTCGTCAATCCGACAATCAAGAAAGCCTTGTGCGAATTTGAAAAAGACCAGAACCGGGCTTGGCTTCGAAAGATCCGGCCTTGGTGGGGCCACCACTATCATTTCCATGTGCGACTATCTTGCCCGGCCGGCAGTGTTGGCTGCAAGAACCAGAACCCGCCACCGCCCGGCGACGGCTGTGGCGAACATCTGACCTATTGGCTGTCGGACGAACCCTGGGTGCCGAAGAACCCGCCCAAAAAAGGCGAGAAGCCGAAGGTGGTCAAGAAACGCCCGATGGCCCTGGCAGCCTTGCCCCGAGATTGCAGAACGGTGCTGAAAGCGAACTAGCCCACCGGAGCTGCCGCCTTTTCGTCGAGCACCTTTGTCAGGAATACCAGGTCCAGCCAGCGTCCGAACTTGGTTCCGAGCTGCGGCAAGCGTCCGGTGACCTCAAAACCAACAGCACTGTGTAAGGCAATTGATGCAGCGTTGTCGCCATCTACCACGCCGACCAGAACATGATATCCGTTTGCCGTTGCGGTTGAGATCAACTGCGTCAGAAGCTTGCGCCCAACTCCCCGCCTTTGCACCCTCGGATCAACATAGACCGTGTGTTCGGCCGTCAGACGATAGCCTTCCTTTGCACGGAAGGATCCGTAACTGGCAAAACCGGCGACGCTGCCCTCTTCCGTTTCCGCCACCAACACCGGCAAACCTGCCAGTTGACGATTTTCGAACCAGTTGAGGCGCTCTTCGAGGGTTTCTTCTCTTGTCGTCCAGGCAGCCGTTGTCTCTCTGACGGCATGATTATAGAGCGCGAGGATTTCTGGAATGTCTTTCGGGTCGGCGTTGCGAATTTTCATCATCGATCTCTTGTCTTTTTCGTGCGATTTTCCGCACTGCCCAGCCAACAAAACATAGTCGAGCACCGAAACAGTCACATCATGTTTCTAGCGCTCTTGCCGCCGTCAATTCACGTATTGACGGCGCTTTGCATTGAATGGTGCTTCAAGGAAAAAGTTGATCGTCAAAAAACCAACGGATTTCGGCGCTCAATGCCCTCAATCCACTAGGCGAAATCGAATTGCAGTGGTAAAGGGGCGGCCATGACGACGAAGACGCTTTCCAACATCAGAAACTTTTCCATCGTAGCCCACATCGATCATGGCAAGTCGACCCTGGCTGACCGACTGATCCAGATGACCGGCACCATGACCGATCGGGAAATGACCGAACAGGTCCTCGATTCCATGGATATCGAGCGCGAGCGCGGCATCACGATCAAGGCCCAGACAGTCCGGCTCGTTTACAATGCCAAGGACGGCGAGCAATACACGCTGAACCTGATCGATACTCCTGGCCATGTGGACTTTGCCTATGAAGTCTCCCGGTCGCTGGCTGCCTGTGAGGGCTCGTTGCTGGTGGTCGATGCCTCTCAGGGCGTCGAGGCCCAGACGCTTGCCAACGTCTATCAGGCCATCGACAACGATCATGAAATTGTCACGGTCCTGAACAAGATCGATCTGCCTGCCGCTGAACCTGATCGCATCAAGGAACAGATCGAGGACGTGATTGGCATCGATGCGTCTGAAGCCTGCATGATTTCGGCAAAGACGGGTCTTGGTGTTGAAGACGTTTTGGAAGCAATCGTTCAAAAGCTTCCGGCACCCAATGGTGATCCTGATGACACGCTCAAGGCGATGTTGGTCGACAGCTGGTACGATACTTATCTTGGTGTGATGGTCCTGGTGCGCATCATCAATGGCTCTCTCAAGAAGGGCCAGAAGATCAAGATGATGGGAACCGGCGCCTCTTATGACGTCGACAGGGTCGGCGTCATGACGCCCAAATTCCTTCAGGTCGAAGAGTTGAAAGCCGGCGAGATCGGGGTGATTACCGGGTCGATCAAGGAAGTGGCCGACACGCGTGTCGGTGACACGATTACGCTCGACAAGAAACCCTGCGATGAACCATTGCCGGGCTTCAAGCCTGCGCAGCCGGTGGTCTTTTGTGGGCTGTTTCCTGTCGATGCCAATGACTTTGAGGATTTACGTGCGGCGATGGGCAAACTGCGCCTCAACGACGCCAGTTTTTCCTTTGAGATGGAAACGTCTGCTGCACTCGGTTTTGGTTTCCGTTGCGGCTTCCTGGGGCTGCTGCATCTGGAGATCATCCAGGAACGTCTTTCACGCGAATTCAATCTCGACCTGATCGCGACCGCGCCGTCCGTTGTCTATCAGATGTCATTGACCGATGGGTCGGACGTTGAGCTGCACAATCCGGCCGACATGCCGGATATCGTCAAAATCTCCGAGATCCGCGAACCCTGGATCCGGGCCACCATCATGACACCAGACGACTATCTCGGTGGCATCTTGAAACTTTGTCAGGAGCGTCGGGGCATTCAGGTCGAACTGTCCTATGTGGGGTCTCGCGCCATGGTCGCCTACGACCTGCCGCTCAATGAAGTCGTGTTCGATTTCTACGACCGATTGAAATCAATCTCAAAAGGCTATGCCTCCTTCGACTATCAGCTGTCAGACTATCGGGCCGGCGATCTGGTGAAAATGTCCATCCTCGTCAACGAGGAACCAGTCGACGCGCTTTCGGTCCTGGTACACCGCAGTCAGGCCGACCGGCGTGGGCGGGCCATGTGCGAAAAGCTGAAAGAGCTGATCCCCCGGCACATGTTCAAGATTCCGATCCAGGCAGCGATCGGAGGCAGGGTTATCGCCCGCGAGACCATCTCCGCAATGCGCAAGGACGTGACCGCCAAGTGTTACGGCGGTGATGCCACGCGTAAGCGCAAACTTCTGGAAAAACAGAAGGCCGGCAAAAAGAAGATGCGCCAGTTCGGCAAGGTGGAAATCCCGCAGGATGCCTTTATCCAGGCCCTGAAGATGGAAGAGTGAGAGAGCTGCCGGTTCATTAGACTGTCCATGTGCCGGTGAACCGTCGGCTGCTTTCAAACGGTCGGGATCGTCGGCAGCTGCTATGTCACCCTCTAAATTCCGGGCCGCTCAAGCGGCCCGAAACGCCCTCAGGATCGCAGAACCGATTGCTGCTTTTTCCCGGCTGTAGAGGGTCATTCTGGTCTTGGGTAACTTTGGAAGCTGGTACTCTGCACCGATATCCCGGCAACCACCTGGTACGTTGCGCTTGTCGAGACAGGCTATGCCGAGGCCAGAGCTGACGGCCGCTTGAACCGCGCCGACACCCGTGCCGACAAAGGCGTCCTCAAACCCCACTCCTGCCGTGTTCAAAGCATTTGTGGCAAGCTGTCTCAATGCGCAACTGCTGGCCAACGCCACCAGCGGCAAGTTACTGCCCGCTTGCCATTGAAAGTCGTTTGAGGCCGTCCAGACGAGTTCTTCCTCAAAGGCTGTCTGACCCGTGACTTCAACATCTTCAAAGCGGACCAAGACGGCATTGAACAGACCCGACTTGTAGTCACTAAAAAGACTGCCAGAAAGCCCAACCGTTACGTGCCAGCGGCACTCCGGCAGTTCGTGACTGAGCTTCGCGATGATTTCTGGAAGCCGGGCTCCGGCTGCGTGGTCACTGATGCCCAATAAAACCTGTTTGGGGGTGTCCTTGCCGTTAGCCCGCGATATCACCCGATCGTGCAACGCAATCAATTCGCGCGCATCGTTCAAAAACCTTGCGCCGAATGCCGTCAGCTGAACAGATCGCGGAGACCGTGCAAGCAATGTATTCCCGAGCCGCTCTTCCAGCTTCTTGATCTTGACGCTGACAGCCGACTGGCTCGCACCGGTTAACAAGCCAGCCTTGGTAAAACTGTTGGTTTCTGCAACGCCAATGAAGGCCCGAAGAAGGTCCGGATCGAGATCAGTCATTTACCTATTATAAATTCGAATTATAAATATATCAAAGATTTGTTTCATTCATGATTACACGCCGATTAGCGTCCTCTTACAGCCATGAACACTAAGAGGTCGATATGCCGCTCACCCAGATTTCCATTCGTAAGGGCTCAAAAACCGAGACTCAAAAACGCACACTTTTCAATGAGATTTACTTATCCATGCGCGAGACGTTCGATGTTCCGGAGGACGATCGGTTCATGACCTTGACTGAATATGCCACCGAGGACTTTGACTTCGGCCGACACTACATGAATATCGCCCGGTCCGACGACCTGATCTTGATCCGTTTGACTGTCAGCAACACGCGGAACACCGGTCAGAAACAAGCACTCTTCAAGCGCATTGCGGACGGTCTGGTGCGCGAATTGGGCGTACGGCCGGAAGATGTGTTCATCAGTCTGGTCGAGACCAATCCGGAAAACTGGTCGTTTGGGCATGGCATAGCGCAATATGCGGAAAAAGCGCTTCCGACCTGAGAGATCAAAGGATACCGGCCTTAATGCTAATCAACGGCGACCACCTTGCCGGTAATCCCGCCTTCAACGCATTTGGCGTAGGCAAGACCAACCCTCTTGGACGATACGGGATCATGGCCCGGGAACCAGGCCCCGTATTGATCAGCGGAGACGTCAAGCAAACCCGGGCTGACCGCGTTAAGTCGCAGGTTTCGCGGCAAATCGATTGCAGCTGAAGTCACGAACCCACCCAGAGCTCCATTGGCGGTTGCCGCTCCCGTTCCCATCCGAACTGGGTCACGGTCCAGGATGCCGCTCGTCAACGTGAAGGACCCACCTTCGCGGACCGTCTCCAACCCGGACAGAACGAGGTTGATTTGAGTGAGCACCTTGTTCTCCAGACCAAAACGAAACTTATCTGTCGTCATGTCGCTCACGCGCCCGAATTCCACCTCACCGGCGGCCGAGATAACAGCATCGACGGGGCCGACTTGTCGGTACATTGCCTTGATACTGTCTCCAGAGGTCAAATCGACCTGAATATCTCCAGATGAGCGTCCGGCTGAAACGACATCATGGCGCGAAGCGAGCTCTGCATAAGCGGCTTTTCCAACGTCACCGGACGCGCCGACCAAAATGATCTTCATGAAAGGCCTCCTTCAATCTTTTTGTAGGTCGCAATCTTGTGGGCCAGCACTTCTTGGCATCGATCCAGATCGAGCCTCCGCTGGCGCAGACGCTTCTCATGTTTCAACAAGACATCTTTGCGCTCACCGATGGTGGTCTCGCCCTGGCGGTAGAGCGCCGCAAAACGCTGCATCTCCTTCATCGGCATTCCGGTTTTTCGGAGCCAGTACAGCAGTGTGAGCCACTCGATGTTCTCGCCCGTAAACTGGCGCAAGCCGTCGGGGCCGCGTTCAATTGCAGGAACGAGCCCGGATTTCTCGTAGTATCTGATAGTGTCCGCGCTCAAGCCTGACTTCGCCGATGCTTCCGATATCCTCATATCCCTCACCTGCTGGATTTGTAAAAATCCTACCGGGTTGAAGTCACTCCAAGTCAAGTGTGTCAGGCATGAAAAGCAAATCGGCTGCGTGTTGAGCTATCGGCAAAACCAGAAACGGCGCCGGAGGGGATCCAGGCGCCGTTTTCTGTGTTTCCAACCGACCCTTTCGGGTCGATCAATTTTGTATCGACCGGCGTTTCAGCCGGTCGGTTGCTGTTAAAGCCTGCCGAGTGGCAAGTCTGCCAATTCACGCTGGCTCATACGCTGGATCGCCGGATGGGAGAGCGGGTCGGTCCGATCGTAAGCGGAAGCTGGCCGTGCTCTGAATTGGCGTCGCATAAACAGTTTCATCATGAGTTTAAGTCTCCTTTTTATTGTTTTTCTCATCGCCAAATCCTTCTTTTGAATTTAGCTTGACTTCATATATATGCTCTGAATTTCTATAAATAAATCGACTTTTTGTGATTTTCAGTATAGTTTTTCTAAAATGAAAAATCTGAACTCCATACACTTGTCAGGCCTACGAGCTGTCGAAGCAGTTGGGCGTCTGGGCTCAATCAAAACCGCTTCAGAGGAACTTGGCGTAACGATGGGTGCTGTCAGTCAACAGGTTCAAAGGACCGAAGCCCAGCTTGGCGTTCAGCTTTTTGAACGGCAAAACCGTTTGTTGCTGCCAACGCCTCATCTCATGGCCATGCAACCACATCTCACGTCCGCAATGTCCTCGCTATCGACCGCGATCGCTACAACGCAAAGAGGTCGTGAAGATGCTCTAACGATCTCTGTCGCGCCTGTCTTCGCCGGCAAGTGGCTGGTCTGGCACCTGAAAAAATTCAACCGCGCATTCCCGGATGTGCGTGTCCGCGTCGAGGCGACCGTCGATCTGGTTGATCCGGACGCCAGCGATGTCGACCTGTGCATTCGTGTTGGTGAAGGACCCTATCCAGGGCTGAACGCTGAAAAGCTGTTGAACCAGCGTGTTTTCCCTGTCTGCAGCCCAGCATTGGCAGATCGGATCAAAGGCCCTGAAGACATCGGCCGTTTGCCCATCATTCGCGACCCGGGCCAGATGTTTTCCTGGCAGACATGGCTGGACCTTTTTGGTCTTAACGAGAGCATCCTTCAGGACGGGCCAACCTTTTCGGATGGCTCGCTTTGCCTTGACGCTGCCATTGCCGGCCAGGGGGTCTTTCTCGCCTGGGAAACGTTAGCCGTCTACGCTGTGAAGTCCGGCCAGCTTGTTTCCCCCTTTCCGCAAAGACCGGCAACCGGATTGGGGTACTGGCTGATCAGCGGCAAAAACGCTCCAAGAACCAAGGCGAAACAAGCCTTCGGGAACTGGCTCAAGGAAGAGCTGCAAACGTCGATAGGCCGACCGAAAGGGGCGGATGTGGTGGTTGATTAGTCTTGTGCAGGCGCGTGACCCAGCACTGTTAGGGTGAAAGCGGTCTGCGCCTGAATTCACCTTGCACCTTTTCCGCTTGCCTTCCCCCGTTCATTCGGTAAATTGGCGACCATGATTTACCGCATCGCACATACTTGCCGTTCCGGCCAAGCCAACGCTCTGCTGTCGCAGCCAGGTGCTTGTGTGCGTCTGCGTGAGCTGCAGGGCCCCGCTTGCGGGCGATTTATGCGCTAACGCGCTCTTCTTCCGGCGCTTTTCTTTTCACTCGGGGCTCACGCAATAATGCGTTTGAGGCCGTGGCATTGTGCGCCATTATTCGCTAAAAGGTCCCGACTTTCAGTTTCGACACAGATGCGCGCAACTCAGCGCGAACCGACCACCGAGCACGCATGTCCAATCTCGACACACTTGAATCCGAACTTCTGACCGCCATTGACGGTGCGGATGATGAAGCCACTCTGGAGGACGTCCGCGTCCAGGCCCTTGGAAAAAAGGGCAAGATTTCCGAGCAAATGAAGACGCTTGGCAAGATGACGCCCGATGAACGCCAGGTCATGGGGCCGGCGCTTAACGGCCTCAAGGCAAAGATCACTGACGCTATATCCGCTCGCAAGGATGTTCTGGCGGAAGCCGCTCTCGAGGCGCGCCTTGCAAGCGAAAAGGTGGATGTGAGCCTTCCGCTACGCCCGGCAGCAACCGAGACGGGCCGCATACATCCGGTCAGCCAGGTGATTGATGAACTCACGGCGATCTTCGCGGATATGGGTTTTTCCATTGCCGAAGGCCCGGATGTTGAAACCGATGAACTGAACTTCACCGCGCTGAACTTTCCGGAAGGCCACCCGGCGCGCGAAATGCACGACACGTTCTTCTTCAACGAGAAGGCCGATGGCGAACGGTTGCTCCTGCGCACGCACACCTCTCCGGTTCAGATCCGGACCATGCGGACACAGGAACCGCCGATCCGCGTCATCATTCCCGGACGAACCTATCGCTGTGACAGTGACCAAACCCACACCCCGATGTTCCACCAGGTGGAAGGTCTTGTCATCGACAAGGGCAGCCACTTCGGCCACCTGAAATGGGTCCTGCGCGAATTCTGCAAGTCGTTCTTCGAGGTGGATGACATAAAGATGCGGTTCCGGCCAAGTTTCTTCCCGTTCACCGAGCCGTCCATGGAAGTTGACATCCAGTGCGATAGGTCCGGCGGTGAAGTGAAAATCGGCCAGGGCGAAGACTGGCTTGAGATTCTAGGCTGCGGCATGGTGCATCCGAACGTCATCCGCAACTGCGGCCTTGATCCCGATGTCTATCAGGGCTTTGCCTGGGGCATGGGTATCGACCGGATAGCCATGCTCAAATATGGCATGCCGGACCTTCGGGCCTTTTTTGACGCGGATGTGCGCTGGATACAGCACTACGGCTTCCGCCCGCTTGACCTGCCGACATTGTTCGGCGGGTTGTCGAGTTAATCTTCTGGACCTTTGGGGGGCGATCATCCATGTCACTGCTGACCCGGCTCTTTCTCGCTTTAGCGCTTTCGTTCGCAGCTGTTTTGCCAGCTGCAGCGCAGACCACCGACAAGGACGCGCGCGTTCCAACGCCAACATCCTTTTTGGAAGCCTGTGCTGAAAAAATCGAAAGCCGTGGGCGACTGCGGTTCTGCGATACCTATTTTCGCGACAAGCTCGGAACGGAAGCCGATTCGCTGCTGTATCTCAGAGACCGCATCACCCGCCTGAGAGCGAGCCATGAGGCAAGTTCCACGGAAAAGTATCAGAGCTTTCTTCAGGCGATTTATATCGTGGCCTTTCTGACCATCGCCTCGATCGTCCTGATTGCAAGCGACCGCCGCATCGGTGGCACTGCCAAATGGGCGGGACTGACAAGCACCGCGGCTCTTCTGGTGATGGTTGTGATCGTCGCCATGGGCTGGCTCGGAAAGTACCGCGCGGAATATGCGGCTCAGTTTGAGCTCGGCATCCTTCGCGACCGGATCGAGACGGAAGCAGCGCAGGCAATCGCAACCGGCAATCAGATCACGCCGGACATGGTGCGTCGCTGGACCGAGGACTTTTCCGACATCGGCCGCCGCTTTGCAGTGAGCTATGCCGACGCGACGTTGCTGCCCGAAGTTCACCGACTGAGTAACTGACGGGCAACTTGACCAGATTTGCGGCCCACTAGCGCCGCATGACCGATTGAAGAGTAAAGATTATGAAATTCACCTTGTCCTGGCTCAAGGACCATTTGGACACCGACGCCAGCCTGGAAGAGATCGTGGAACGTTTGACCATGATCGGCCTGGAAGTTGAAGAAGTCACCAACAGGGCCGACAGGCTGAAGCCGTTCAGGATTGCCAAGGTTCTGGAAGCTGAACAGCATCCCAATGCCGACCGTTTGCGCGTTCTGAAGGTGGACACGGGCGAAGGCGACCCGATCCAGATCGTTTGCGGAGCTCCCAATGCCCGTGCCGGACTGGTTGGTGTTCTGGGGAAACCCGGCGACTATATTCCCGGTCTTGATGTGACGCTGTCCGTCGGCAAGATCCGCGATGTCGAGAGCTTTGGCATGATGTGCTCCGAACGTGAGCTGGAGCTTTCGGACGAGCACACTGGCATCATCGATCTGGCCGAAGACGCCCCGGTCGGCATGAGTTATGCCGAATGGGCAGGCCTTGACGAACCGGTCATCGAAATCGGCCTGACCCCAAATCGCCCGGACTGTACCGGCGTTTACGGCATTGCGCGCGATCTGGCAGCTGCCGGCCTCGGTAAACTGAAAGAACGCAGCCACGAACAAATCCGTGGCGGATATCCTTGTCCCGTCGATATCTCGCTCGACTTCGGCGACACCAAGGCGATGTGCAAGGCGTTCGGCCTGCGTATGGTCAAGGGCGTCAAAAACGGCCCGTCACCAAAATGGCTTCAGGATCGTCTGACGGCTATCGGCCTTCGACCGATCAACGCGCTCGTCGACATGACCAACTACATCACATTCGATCAGGGTCGCCCGCTTCACGTTTTTGACGCGGACAAAGTGCACGGCAATCTGGTCGTCCGCCGCGGTAGGACGGGTGAGAAGATCGATGGCCTCAATGGCAAATCGTACGACGTCGACGACACGATCTGCGTCATAGCAGATGATAACGGCGTGGAGAGCCTCGGAGGCATTCTCGGCGGCGAACCGTCCGGATGTACCGAAGACACCGTCAATGTGCTGATTGAATCGGCCCTTTGGGATGAAGACGATATTGCCGCCACGGGCCGGAAGCTTGGTGTGAACACGGATGCGCGGTATCGCTTCGAGCGTGGCGTCGACCCGGACTACATGATGCCCGGCCTTGAATATGCGACACGCATGGTGATGGATCTTTGTGGCGGAGAAGCTTCAGAGGCGACCCAGGCTGGCGCTGTACCAGACAGCACGAACATCGTTGATTTCCCCTATTCGGAAGTGAAACGTCTCGCCGGCGTTGAATTCTCGCTTGCAGAAATCAATCTCGCGCTGAAGTCCCTTGGCTTCTGGATTTCCGGCTCCGGTGACACCGTGAAAGTGGCAGCACCGAGCTGGCGCCCGGACATTGAAGGCAAGGCCGATCTGGTTGAAGAAGTGGTGCGTATCATCGGCCTCGACCGGGTGCCGTTCACCCCGTTGCCACGCACAGGCACCGTGAACCAGAAAGTGCTGACGACAAGCCAGATCCGCCGCAACAGGGCCCGTCGGGCGCTTGCCGCACGCGGGTTCAACGAGGCTGTGACCTGGTCATTCATTTCGGCTGAACAGGCAGACCTGTTCGGCGGCGGAGTACCGGAGCTGGCACTTGCCAATCCGATCTCGCCGGAGATGTCGGACATGCGCCCCAGCCTGCTGCCGGGTCTGCTGGCTGCTGCCCAGCGCAATGCGGATCGTGGCTTCGGCGATGTGGCCCTTTTCGAGGTCGGACAGGTGTTTCTGGACGACACGCCAGAGGGACAGAAGATGGTGGCGAGCGGCGTTCGTCGCGGGACCGCAAAACCTCAGGGGTCAGGTCGGCACTGGTCAGGTGCTGCATCGAGTGTTGATGTCTTTGATGCCAAGGCGGACGCCGAGGCAGCATTGGCGGCCATTGGTGCCCCGGTCGAGAGATTGCAGGTTTATACGGATGCTCCTGACACCTTTCATCCGGGACGGTCAGGCTGCCTGAAACTCGGCCCGAAGAATACACTGGCCGTTTTCGGAGAAATCCATCCGCGCCTCCTGCAGAAGCTCGACATTGAAGGTCCGTTGGTCGCCTTCGAGATCTATCTGGAAGCCCTGCCACAGCCAAAAGGCAAAGGTGGGCGCTCCAAGGGTGCATTGAACGCAAGCGATCTGATGCCGGTGCGTCGTGATTTTGCATTCCTGGTCGGCAAGGACGTTGTTGCGGAAACACTGTTGAAGGCAGCCCGTGGTGCGGAAAAGAACCTGATCAGCGACGTGACCCTGTTTGATGTTTATGAAGGACAGGGCGTGCCGGAAGATCAAAAGTCGGTCGCGATCGATGTGATGCTGCAGCCGCGCCAGAAGACCCTGACCGACGAAGACATTGATGCTGTCGCCAAGAAGATCATCGCCAATGTCGAAAAAGCGACTGGCGGGACACTCCGCGGCTAATTTGCAAGGTAGCAGACGCTGCGCGGTCCGCCGCGTAGCGTCACAGGAACGTCTGCCATTGCCGACAAGGCCGAACTATTTGGCCTAGTTGTTGTTTTCGCGCGGCTCAACGCAGACACTGACACCACAGTGCATCGTGTCCTTGGTCGGGACGGTCGTCGTCCTTACATTCTGCCCGGGAAAACACTGATTGCGGCTGGCGACATATCTGTCGAATTTGACCGGGCCGGATTTCAGATTAATCGCGCCGAACCTGTTGATGAGGTCTGTTGTCTGCGCGCATGTGAGCTGCGTCGTATCCGGTTGCCGTCGTGTTTGTGCCTCTGTTGAAGATGCGGCCCACAAAGGCGCAAGCAACATGCTCACTCCTACAGCCAAAGACCCTGCACTTTTTTGGTGTTTTTTTGTATTTTTCCCGCGCATTGCAAGGCCTTTCCTGATCTTTCAGGCAAATAATACTATTCAAATGAAAATGATTACCCGAGGTGGATCATCCCTTTTCATATTTGTGAAAAGGACAGGAAATGCAATGCCGCTGTGGCATTGAGCAGTGGTTATAAAGTCAATTCGGCTTCGGGGTGCCGTTTTTGAACGGTGCTCAGCCCGTCACCTGTTGTCTCTGTTTTGAAAACATCTGAAGCCGACGGCACATTTGGGATTGTCTTTTGTAGGTGCATATCTCGCTCGGAGCGAGTTTGACCGGGACTCGCAAAATCCGGCGTTCGCAACAAATTTATCGAAGGTGGTCGGACCGGTTGTCATGACGACACTGCCGCTATCCTTCACCAGAGACTGCGCCTGAAAACAGGTCAATTGGCGCGTATCCGGTCTTCCGGTCTGCGCCATTGCGGTGGCAGAAGTCTGCAGGATGAGAAAACCACTCACAAAACTCCCGATCGTCTTCATGACGCAAGATCTGTTGGCTTCAAAAGCCATCTTCCCTCCTTCAAATGCTGCAAACAGCGTCTATCGATTGAATTCAAACGGGCTGGCACTGTCGCAGCGCTGCACTGTGCACCGCCGTTTGTCCTTTGTCGGAATGTTGGCACGCACCAGGAATTCGCCCCGCTCACAGAAGTTCCGGTTGGAGACATATCGGTCGAACGTGTATTGACCGGTGCTCATGACAACGGCCCCGCGCTGGTTGATCATTGACTGCGCCTGTGAACAGGTCATGGATGTCGACAAGGGCCTTCTTGATTGAGCCTCGGCGTCCAGAATTGTGGGTAGCAAAAGCGCCGTTCCAGCGATGGCAATCGCAAAACACTTTCCCGCAGCGGCGGCTGGAAACGAAACTGAAACTGGTCGCATCTCTAGAGTCCTGGTTGGTTTGTCCTCTTGATGAGATGGCGTCAGGCCTGTTGCTGTCAAGCTCCGCAAGAGTGCTTAGATGTCGCCCGATTTTAACACCAGAATCTGGTGCAGCCCGGGTGAGATCATTGGGAGGCCAGCAGCAAGAAGGTCCCGGCAGGCTTTCTCGTCTTTCAGAATCGGATATGCTTTGCTTTCCCTTTTCGCCGATTGGTATCCCGAATGACAAATGCAGAACGAACTCCCGACTGGGATCGGTTGGGCGACCCTTATGCGTCAACCGAAGAAGAGCGGCTCGCCGCTCTGGTCGCAATCCTTCAAGCGATCCCGCATGTGATCGACATTCTTGCCGCGGTGCGCGATCTCAAGCTGCCGGACGCCTGGCTTGTTTCGGGAGGTATCTATCAAACCGTCTGGAACGTCATGACGGGTCGTCCGGTCCTTCATGGCATCAAGGATTTCGACATCATCTATTTTGACGGCAGCGATCTTTCCTATGAAGCCGAAGATACCGTCATCAAAAGGGTCAACAGAGCCTTGCCGGACCTTGCTAACCTTCTGGAAGTCAGGAACCAGGCCCGGGTACATTTGTGGTACGAGCAACGGTTTGGTCGGCCTTACCGGCCGCTTGATTGCGCGATGGACTCCCTGACAACCTATGCCGCACGCACGCACGCGGTTGCAGTCTGCATAAACGAAGACGGAACCCTGAAACCATACGCTCCCTTTGGACTTGCCAATCTTTTCGGCATGCGTCTGGTGCCCAATTATGTGCAACCAAACGAAAAGACCTATGTTGAGAAAGCAGATCGCATGAAAGAGTTGTGGCCTGAGCTAACTGTCTTGCCTTGGACAGGGTGAGGGCAACCCGACCTCAAACTGCCAATCACCACTTGTCATCTTTCGTTCAACCGGCCTTGCGTGTTTCGTGCACAGCATCTGAAGCGCTAACATCGCTTGGTTGTGATGCTTGCCTGGTCAAAAGCCTTGCCCTTACAAGGCCGCGCACGGAATTGCCGACGAACATCTCATCGGCCGTTTCCAGATCTGCCGGTCTAAGATCAGCTTCAAAGGCAAGGCCGCGTTCGAGGAGCCCTGCACGGAAAGTTCCCGGCAGCAGACCATGCCTCAGAGACGGTGTCATCAACCGGCCGCCCTTCTTGACAAACAGCGTGGTGTAGCTGCCCTCGGTCAGAAACCCCATTTCATTTTCAAACAGAACTTCCTGACAGCCTGTCTCTGCCTGATAACGCGTTCTGGTCTCGTCATAGAACGCGCGGTGCGTGGTTTTGTGATAGAGGAACCGATTGCTTGGATCGATTGTCTCACTGGCCAATACAAGATTGAAGACGGTTTTCTCGTCTACCGGCGTCAAGTCGGTAGCAGTGACGGACAGGTCACCTTCTGCACTGAGCAGCAACCGCACACGCATGGGCCCAGCATATCCTCTTGCACCTGCAGCAAGGCTGGATCTGATTTCCGCCTCGTCGAAGGGAAAGCCGAAATAATTTGCGGATTTCTCGAGGCGCTGCAGGTGACGCTCCAGCAACAAAAAGCCATCCGCAGGATCAAAAGCCAGTGTCTCCAACAATTCAAAGTCAGGGAGGTCTTCGCTCATGAACCTGAGTTTCAAGGCGCATTCATCATATTCCGGTGCAGCGCCGGACTCAAAAACAACACCGGACCCCGTTCCGGCCACGCCCGTTCCATCATCGCGCAGTTGAAGCGTTCGGATTGCGACGTTCAGCCGGAAATCACCACCGGGCTTCAGATATCCAATGGAGCCGGTGTAGACGCCCCGTGGACCAGACTCCAGATCATCCGCGATCTGCATCGCGCTCAATTTGGGCGCCCCAGTGATGGAGCCACATGGAAAGAGACGGCTGATGATATCGCTAAAACCGACATCGGGCGGAACACGCGCCTCGACTGTCGACGTCATCTGGTGAAGACTTAGGTAGCGTTCAACTTCGCACAGTTTCGTCACACGAACAGAGCCGGTCTCGGAAATGCGCGACAGATCGTTTCGCATCAGATCAACGATCATCGTGTTCTCGGACCGTTGTTTCGGATCTGAGGCCAACTCTTTGCCAATCCTCATGTCCTCGGAACCCGATCTGCCCCTTGGGGCGGTGCCCTTCATCGGTTTCGTGCGAAGACGAGTTCCACTCCGTTCAAGAAAAAGCTCCGGCGACAAGGACACCACCGTCCTGTCGTTCATCCTGACAAGCGCAGCAAACTCGACAGGTTGTCTTCGCATGAGATCCAGGAACAGTCTTTCAGCACAGCCCTTGTGCGTGAACCGGGCACGCATCGTCAGATTGACCTGATAGATATCGCCTTGGGCCAGATGCTTCTGAGCACGCGAAAACGCCTCTTCGTATTGCGGCCGGCTCATGTCGAATTGCGGAGCTGTTGTCTCCGCCCCCTGCCCTGCAGCGATACCGGCAAGAAAGGCTCTGGCTTCATCAAGGCTCAGCTCGGAAGGGGCATCATAGAGTCCGAACCACATGAGCGGTTCACCAGTTTCGACAAATCGGTCCCGCAGCTTTTGTTCAAAGGCAAAACCAAGCTCATATGCCAGAAAACCAGCAGCATAGCTGCCGTCTTGCTGCGCGGTCTCGAGCCTCGACAAACAGTCGGGCACGTCTTCCAGACGCGTGCAGGAGACAACTTCAAAGGGCTTTTTGAACAAAAGCGCGGACTTCTGCTTGAGGAGATCAACAAGCAGGATTGATCCTGGCTGCAACGCATTCGCTGACATCTGGATGGGCCGGTTCTGGAACTGCTCAAGACACTTGAGACAAGTGTGTCACGCATTTTGGGCGCGAATGTCTCATAAGAAGCGGCTCATGACATCCAAGCGTCATCCGGTCAAGGTTTGAGGCTTCCAGACCCCAAACAAAAAAAGACCGGCTGGTCACCAGCCGGTCTCTTGTTTCATCGTTTTATCCTCGCAGCATCAGGCTGCGGCGACATCCTTCAGGAAACTGTCGATCGCCCGGCGCATATCCTCTGTTTCCGTTTCAAGAACATCGGCTGAACCTGTCAGAGACGATGCGGATTGGCCTGTGCGTTCAACCGCTTCCCGTACGCCGCCGATATTTGTCGCAACACGGCCTGTTCCATCGGCTGCTTCGGCAACGTTTCTGGAAATCTCAGCTGTTGCGGAACCCTGTTGGTCAACCGCGGAGGCAATGGCAGCAGTATAGCTGTTGACTTCGTCCATGGTCGCCGCAATGACTCCAATGGAATTGACGGCATCTTTCGTCTCGGCCTGAATGGCTGCGATCTGAGAACCGATCTCTTCCGTTGCTTTGGATGTCTGGGTTGCCAGCTCTTTCACTTCAGAGGCAACAACCGCAAATCCTTTACCTGCTTCACCAGCGCGTGCTGCCTCGATTGTGGCATTGAGCGCCAGGAGATTGGTTTGCTCTGCAATCGCCTGGATCAAGGTGACAACCTCACCAATTCGGTTGGCGGCTTCCGCCAGCCCGGCAACTTTCTGGTTGCTGGTCTGTGCGTTTTCCGTCGCCTGGTGGACGATTTCAGTGGTCTGCTCAACCTGACGGGTAATCTCGGAAATCGAAGATGAGAGCTCTTCGGCGGCAGAGGCGACCATCTGAACGTTCGAGGACGCGGTTTCAGAGGCATCGGACACGGAGGAGGCGCGTTCCGTCGTGTCTTCTGCAACAACCCCAAGCTCTTCAGCAGAGCCGCGCATGTCGCGCACTCTTTCGCCGACATTGTTCAGTGCACCTGAGATTTCGTCCCGGAAGGCATCGATGCGCTGACTGACTGCCTCGCGGCGATGGTGCTCCATCTCGTCATGTTCGCTTGTCTGCTGTTGCAGCAACTCAGCTTCCGAACGCGCGGTTTCCGCTTCATGGCGCGCCTGATCAGAAGCCTGGAAGGCTTTGGCAAGGCTGTCGGCCATCCACCACAGGACGGCAACTTCAGCGACAACAATCGTCGCGTGGAAAACCACGCGGGCAAAATCAGCCCCATTCGGGAAGACCGCCCACGGCATGGCAAAGTTCAGCACAAGGTGGTGCACGGCAACGACGCCGGCATAGGCGACCAGCGCACGCCAATCCACCCAGCAGGCCAGCATGGCCAGAACCGCGAAGAAGTACATATGACCGTCGAGCTGATAGGACACCTCACCGGCAGGCGTCGCAAGAGCGGCGACGAACAAGGCGACGAGGCCCGCAAGGGACATGGATGTTGCCAGGCGTGTTTCAACGCCCGCCCCAAACTTGACCCAGGACGCGGTTGCCGCAAGACCAAGAAGAACCGCAGCACCACCGACCGCCGTCATTGAAACAAATCCGTTCCACCAGGCCGTCCCCACGACCAGCAGCACGTTGAACCAGGTAAAATAGACCGCAATCCGGGCAAAACTGTCCCGGAAGGCGTCCAGGCCCGAAGCTGGGCTTGCCGTATCAGTCATGTTGAGCTCCCCAATGAAATTGCACTCCAGCGGGCGCATGCCTGCGCCACCAACGAGGAGGCAACGAAACCGGCGCCAGACTTGTAAAGCCTGGCGACATCGTCTGAATTTCTGACTTCCGTGAGAGCGATCCAGGTTGAATCGTTTACAAAGATCACTTGACCGTCAGATTGT
Organism: Labrenzia sp. THAF82; assembly: GCF_009363435.1. GTDB lineage: Bacteria > Pseudomonadota > Alphaproteobacteria > Rhizobiales > Stappiaceae > Roseibium > Roseibium porphyridii. The sequence goes on from NZ_CP045354.1 coordinate 5,888,609, forward strand.
GCAATGACCTCAAGAGCGTTTTCACCCCAAGGCTTTGCAAAGACGGCAACCAAACCCTGGCTGCCGGGTATCAATGACCCGATGACCACAATCGTGCTGCAAAGCAGGAAATAAACGGCCGCAAAAACTTTTGCGGATTTAGACATGAACCTTACCCTCAACGCGGAAGCGCTATGAGTGAACTCTGGCCATGTAACTTTAATAAAATCTGAAATTAAAAGAGGTTGTCGGCAATTCTATGCAACCTGACAGTCGAAAACCGAATTACACGCGGAAGGCGCTGTATTCGCGCCTAATAGTCTCGTCAAAAATACTTAGATCAGACAAGACAACAACATAACACCCCGGAGCCGTTTCCAGCACCGGGATGAAGCCGCCTATTGTCAAAGACCCGTTATCAAAGACCCGTCGGGCACGAAACGCCCGTCCCGCCAATGCCGCAATAGCCGGCTGGATTTTTCGCCAGATATTGCTGGTGATAGTCCTCTGCGAAATAGAATTCGTCGAGCTGCCGGATTTCGGTTGTGATCGATGCCATATGGCTTCCAGCTTTCAATGCCGACTGGTAGGTGTCTCTGGACTGTTCGGCCAGTGCAAGGTCTTCTTCGGAGCCCACATAGATCGCCGAACGGTACTGGGTGCCGGTATCGTTGCCCTGACGCATTCCCTGCGTCGGGTCGTGGTTTTCCCAAAACACTTTCAGGAGATCGGAGAGACTGGTCTGATCCGGATCGTAGACAACAAGAACGGCCTCGGTGTGACCCGTCCTCCCGGTACAGGTTTCATGATAGGTCGGGTTGGGCGTATGACCGCCCGCATATCCAACGGCGGTTACATGGACGCCCGGGAGCTGCCAGAACAAGCGCTCGGCACCCCAGAAGCACCCCATGCCAAACAGCACAGTTTTGAAAGTTTCAGGATAAGGCCCCTGAAGCGAGCGACCGTTCACGAAATGGGCCTCACCTGGCACAATTGCGTCCGACCGGCCCGGCAATGCTTCATCGTGTGCGGGAAGTGAAAATTTCTTACTCAACATCGTCATGAAGGACATGGCACTCTCCTGCGCTGAGCCGTCTCCGGTCCAGCCGGGACGGCTCAATTCCAATCGCGTTCATCTTCATGAATGTGGAGCAGTTATGTCCATATTCCAAGGGCCTGTTGAGACACCGGCCCGAGACAGCCTTTATGCGAATTGAACGGTTTGCCTGCGGCGACGTGCGCCAATCCAAAGAAACAGCAAACCAAGTGGTGCAAAGAACGCCCAGACCGGCCAGGTCAACACGGTCAGAATGCCCGGATCCCAAAGGGCCGGATGGATATGCCGCTCAATAGCGGGCTGCAGAATAGGGAAGCTGTCTGGAAAGAGATCAAAAAGAAGTTTTCCAAGTGGTTGCAGTTCCACCTGTGACAAGGCAATGGAACTGCTGGCATCGGAAATACCGGCGACAATCGCAATCGCAATACAAGCGTATCCCAAAACGCGGAATAAAAACTTAAAAACACTCGTCATGGATATTCTTTCGGCTCTGTCGGTCTAAGCTAGTTAATACTCTCCATGGAGTGCTTTGAAAAAACGCACTCTCTGCTCTCGGAGTATTCCTTAGATAAATAAGCGACAAAATTTGCACAAGAATTGATATGCAACACATTCTTGTGAGATTTTTGCGACCCGGTCACGAATTTTGCTGCAATTCACCGGCAAACAGCAGCGGAAGCCTGATGTATGCAGCAAATCTGTCGACGCAGTTTCAGGCCCAAACATGCTCCAGATCTGATTTGGCCGTTCGCATTTTCTGGCGCAAACAGGATCCATGTGGCTGCCTTTGAAGGCCCTTGATTGCCACAGAATCCACAAGCCACAGAGTTCTCAAAAAAAACTCCTGCAAGCGCTTGCGCAATAACACGTCATGAGTATATTGCGCCCACTCCAAGCGGCTACCGCTTGCGAACGGACAGGTGGCCGAGTGGCTGAAGGCGCACGCCTGGAACGCGTGTATACGGGCAACCGTATCGAGGGTTCGAATCCCTCTCTGTCCGCCATTTCATTTTCATCGCCTCCAATCGCATCTAACGCCTTGAAAGGGCTATTTTTTTGCGATTCGAAAACCCTGATTTCGCACATATGGCAAAGGCTCTGCAAAGACCAGTTTGAGCAGGGTCTTGCGGTGTATTTGATTGTTAGAATCCCAAAGTTTCCAAGGGTTAGCGAGGAAATTCATAGCGGCTCGAAAATTCGCATCGAAGTCTTTGTCGCGATCAGGCTTTTTGGCCAGATTCTCGGCAAGAAGAGCCTTCTCAGTTTCGAGCTGTTCAAGCTGCGCTTCATAGTTCCTGATCAGACTTTCGCTCGTTGTTTCAATCAGGCGGTCTGTGAGCCAGCTGATCTTTGCAGAAACACCCGTCAGCGCTTTCCTCTGCTCAGCGCGCTTTGCCTCAAACTCTGCATTTCGTGAATTCCAGATCGTCCTGAACATCACTGCAATGGTGGACATGATACCCGAGCGCGGGCGCATGGATTGAACGAGAGACTCGAACTCGCCTTCGATCTGATCCTTACGAATGGATTTGCGGCGCTCATCGCAGTCCTTGTTGAAGCACTCATAGTAAGGATAACGTTTGTTTCGCCCTTTAGCGTAGTAAGCCGTGAGAGACCTGCCGCAACATCCGCATGTGACAAACCCCTTCAACGGAAATTCGTTTTCATGGTCGGCTTTACCACGAACGATTGCACCTTCATTCAGGCGGTCTTGAATGCGCTGAAACGTCTCCCAAGAAATCAAAGGCTCGTGTTTTCCCTTGGTGAGCGGGACATTCCATGGCTTGTATTCGTAGTAGCCCGCATAAATCTTGTTGGTCAGAAGGTTGGCAATGCGTTGCGGATGAATTTCGCCATTGCAATCTCGTGCAAAGATCGGATGGGGTTCCAAGAAGCGCTTCACATCGGCCTGCGTTTCGAAGCGGCCTGTGGCAAAGCCTTCAAGCGCCTCCTGAATGAGAGAGGCGTCAGGTTTATCGCGGACGACGAATATGCCGCTATGACCTTTGACGCGGTCATAGCGAAGTCCTGTTGGAACCCAGAATGTGAAGTAGCCATTCAAGAGCTGCGCTTTCATGCGGTTGACGACTTGCTCTCCGTTTTTCTGACGCTGATGCTGCGAGACAGATGCCAGCATGTTTTCGACAAGCTGGCTGTCGCTGTCATCACCAAACTCAATCGAAGGGCTTTCGAGTTTTGCCCCTACTGAACCGATGGCTGTACGCAGTTTCCAATGCGCTTCGATGCCTCTGGCGATGCGAGAGATGTCATCAATCAGAACGACAGGCTCTTGGCCCCTGTTTTTGCGCAACCATGTGAGCATGGCCTTGATTGCAGGGCGGTCAACAATGCCGCCGGACACGCCTTCATCACGAAAGACTTCTGCCACCTCATGGCCTTTGTAGGCTGCAAATTCGCGGCAGCGCTGCTCCTGAGAGGCGAGACCATCGCCCTTTTTCAATTGCGCTTTGCTCGATACGCGTGTGTAGATGACAGCAATGGTCATAGCTCCTCCTTGTGTCTTGCGGCCTCATTTATTTGTTGCTTTTGCGATTCTACCGCAACTGCGTCATCAAGCGCACGAAAGGCATGTGTGGCGATGGCGAATTGCTGCGGATAAGTCGGGGATGTGAAACACTGATCGACCAGTGTTTCCGTGATTGCCCAAAGATCGCGCAAGAGTTCGTCTTCCTGCTTGCGGCTTAGGCCCAGTGGCGCAATGTACGCGCGGTATTGTTCGCAATCCAAAACAGCTGGCTGCGCGTGGTGGTCTTGTGTCATTGCAATTTCTTTCCGGCGCAGTCTCGCGCTGGAAAGCTGCACTGGCGTGCAATTAAGATGAGCGGGAAACCACGCCTTGATCTTGAGTTCAAAGGCAATGGCATAAAAAGGCCCTTTACTTTGGCTTTGGGATCATTCGCGGCAAAACGCGGATCGAACCAGATACAAAAATACGGGCGTACTTCTAGGTATTTGTTCCTATATTGTTCTATAATTTGAAAATAGTCAAGACAATTCAATGAGATCACGCTGCACCCCTCTTCAAGCACAGCGATAGATCAGGCTCTGGCCGTTGATGACCGTCTCTGTGTAATCCATCGCCAGATCACGGGCGATAGCATCATAGTCGATGTAATTTTCAAGGTGCTCGGGTATGACACCAAACAGCCCCTCATCGACAAATTGCTCTGCCAGCTCGCGCATGTCATCCACCTCATAGAGGTCGATATCAGTGTCATAGGGATCATCTGAAACGTCCGCATGGTCGAAGCCGCACTCTCCAACGGCGATGATGTAGCGGGTCTTTTGATCGTCGCTCCACTCCTCCACCTTTCCAAGAAAGTCCGCAAAATTGCCTTGATGCAACCTCCAGGCTCTTGCCAATTCGCAATCGATGCTCTTGCCATCGATAAATTGGATTTCATGATCCTCGACCAGACCGCCGTATGCGTTGCGGTGGGTTTTGGCCTTCGCATCAAACTCATCGGCGGAACAAAAATAGAAGCCTCGTGAGATGATATCATAGGGCTGTGCATGCAATTGAATGGTCATATTGGGCTCGCTTGGTTTGATGTTGATCCGAGCGCGGCGAAGCCGATCAAAAAGGAAAACTCCCCCGCGCATGAACCTCTGCCAAACGGCGAGCGTCCGAAAATCATGCGAAGCAAAAACAAAAAAAGCCGCAGACCCTTCAGGGGCTGCGACCAAAAACAGGACGACACGATGAAACTCCGGGGATCGGTCCATCATCTTCTCGGGAGACCGCAAGCCGAAGGACTGCGGCGGCAAGATGATTGACCGACAGCAGCCGTGGCTTGTGCCGAATATCGACCTGATCACAGCTGGAAGCATCAAGGGCCAGTTCCAACGTGTCGGTGACATCGCTTGCCGACATCGTCGTACATAGCTTCCAGGCGACAACGTACCGGGAGAAGTCATCCAGAATGGTCGACAGATAGAACCAACCCCAGCCAATGATCTTTATGTTGGTGAAGTCAGTCTGCCACATCTGGTTGATAGCGGTGGTCTTGTCTTGGAATTCATCCGCAGCCTTGATGACTACGAAGGCCGGACTGGTGATCAGATTATGGGCCTTGAGCAGACGATACATCGATGCTTCTGACACGAAGTACTACTGTGTGTCAGTAAACCGCACCGCCAACTCTCGTGGTGACAACTCGGACTCTGCCAGGGCCAGATCAACAATACGATCCCGAATGTCATTCGGGATGCGGTTCCACACTTGTGACGGCTTTGTAGAGCGATCTTCCAGGGCTTCCGGGTCACCTGTCAGATATTTATTGTACCAGCGATAGAAGGTAGTGCGGGGGATGCCAAGCGTATCAAGAGCCTGTTTGGCAGGAAGGTGGGACTGCTCCACCAGCCGATTGATCTCGAGCTTCTCTGATGCAGGGTATCTCATTCGTCCTTGCCCCCATCCCCGACCATGCTTTTTTTGATCAACCGCAACACTAGGGCTTGCTCGGCGACCACCTCCTTGAGGTCTCGAGCTTCACGACGCAGATCCTGCACTTCACCTGTGTTCGCTTCCCGGGCAGTGTCACCAGCCAAACGCTTGCGACCTGCTTCCATGAATTCCTTCAACCAACTGTAGTACTGGCTCTAGGCATTACCTTCCTGGCGACACAGCTCGGCAATGCTGTCTTCGCCGCGAAGGCCAGCAAGCACAATCCGGATCTTGTCTTCTGCGGAATACCTCTTCCGCGTCTTACGGCGGATGTCTTTCACTGTACGATATACTGCATCCCGATGACGCTCGCTCTTCTGTCTCATGCTTCACTCCTGATCAGTGAAGATGAGCCAAAACCTCTCCCTTAGACAATCAGCTTATCTGGACCCATAAGCGCTGACGGGGAACAACAGGCGGATCGCGTCTTTGCTCAGATATGCAGTTTGGCATGTGAACGACAAGCGCGTCGAGCGACTGCGGCGACGAGAGAGGCTGAAAGTGCCAATGAAACAACCAAGGAGAGGGCGCTCTGGCTGAACGGCGGATCATGTGTTCGGCTGCGACCGGAGGATCCCAATCATGTCTGGAGTTATGACTTCGTGCATTGTCGAACTCATGATGAAAAGGCGTTCCGGACCTTGAACATCCTGGATGAACATACCCGCGAGTGTCTGGCAATCCGGGTGAAGCGTAAGCTGAACTCCACCGACGTGATTGACGTGCTGACGGATCTCTCCATCCTTCGAGGTGTTCCAGCCTACATCAGATCAGACAACGTCCTATGTCGGGAAAAAATTGCTGCTTAGGTCAGCAGTTGTACGGCGTCTGAGAGTTCAGACACCCCATTAAGGTTGCCCAGACGGGTTCTGCCGTCATCCAATAAGCGAACACAGGGCACGCGCCACGGCGGCCCTCACCGCCCTTAAGACGAGATCCGAATTCCCAAGCAGAAAGCCCGAACATTATCTACGAGGTCAGCGAGCTACCTCGACGGCCCGTCTCAGAGAGAAGTCTTTCCGCCTGGGCTCACCCCTACAAAGAAGGGGCGATAGGGTTCGCCGTGTTTAACGACGGCGTGAATGGTGCGCGCCATCTTGGCCGCAATTGCTGTATAGGCCTTGTGGCGCAGATGGGCATTGTGTCAGTCCATGGAGATGTAACGCTCGAGCTTGTCCCGAAAGCTGTTGGTCCGCTTCAAGACTGCTGTTTGGCCAGCCATCCAGAGTGTCCGTCTAAGCCTTGCATTGCCATACTTTGAGATTTTGCTCTGCCCGCGGAACATTCCGGACTGCAAGGTGGCAAGGTCCATGCCGCAGAACTTGAGAAACTGGCGGTGATGCCGGAACCGGCGAAGGTCCCCGGCTTCGGCCAGGACGGTCATTGCATTGATCGGCCCGATTCTGGGGATGGTTGTCAGCAATTGATTGTCTGCATGATCCAACAAGAGCCCAACGGCCCGAGCTTCGATCTCGTTGCGTTGCCGGACCGGGCTACGGCCTTCTGCAAACACGAGACGAAACATTCGTACGGCGTCGGTATCGGGTTGCACCGGCACACGGACAGAACCAGCGGCCGTGGCATAAATGTCCGAAAGTAAACATTCTTTTGAAACCTTGCGGCCAACCACTCGTCAAGCATCGGCAATGTGCGCTGCCTCAGTCATGGCTGTAATCATATGCGGCGTGGGATACTTCTCCAGAAAAGCCATGAACCAGTCGGAGCGCGCACTGCGATGCAAGCGGTCGGCTTCCGGAAAGCAGAGCGGAAGATAATGCGTCAGGATGCGATGCCAGAGCTCGGTCTTTGACCGGGAAACGATCTCATGTGTTTTGGACAGTTCCTGAATGTCAGCAGTGCCGCTCACCAGCTGATCATGGAAGAACTGCACGGCGCCGATCTCCAGCATGTGCAGAATGACCTGGGTGTCCTTCGGATCGTTCTTGTCCCAACTGTTGTGCAAAGCTTCGCGGGTTCAGGCCAATGCAACGGAGGAGACGAGCCTCAGATCGAACCCGACCCGGCCAAGATGATACGCCAACGGCCGGTGATAGTTGCCCGTGGCCTCAAATTCGATCCGCGCTAGCGTCTGGTAGCCGGAAATAAACCCGGCCAGGCGTTCAAAATCCTTCATTGTGTTCATGATTGTCAGTCGGCGGCGACGCTACTTGCCAGGGATGCTGATCAGAACCTCATGCCGGTGTTTGGAAATGTCGATGGCGACAAACACAGTTGAAGCAATAGAATTGATGGCAGTCATAACCGGTCTCCTCAGCAGTGTGGTTTGTGCAAAACCACTGTTGAGACCTGCGACCGGTTATGGCCACCCGCTGCGCTAGTTGAAGGCTGCGCTGGCGGCCATAACCTACCAACAGCATGTATTCCCGACGTGCCAAGGGCGGGAGTTCGTTGCTCAAGCCGTTAGGGACTGAATCAACGCTGTGGGTGCAAAGACCGTATACATCGAACCAGGTTCACCATGGAAGAACGGACACTGCGAGAGCTTCAACGCCCGCCTTCCGAGATGAGCTACTCGATGGTGAAATCTTCTATAGCTCAAAGGAAGCACAAATCTTGATTGAACAATGGAGGAAACTTTATAATACCAAGCGCCCACACAGCGCCTTGGGCTACCGACCACCAGCACCAGAAACTATCTTCCGAATGGACCAAAACCCAGGCATGCACTAAAAATCAAAACGGACCACTCTGGTGGGGCTGATCATCGGTATGATAACCAGTCTCAAAATCACGTCAGCAACCTGTGAATCACTTTACATCAAATCCCGAATCCCAAGACGAATACGTAAGTAATTCGTCCGCGCGGCCTAGAAACGGCCCCACTAGCATGCTTAAGTCACCGGAGAGGATTTAACAGCGCGGATTATACACTATCACCGCCCAATTGATTTTCTCTAAGTAGACTAATCGCTCTGGCTTGCTTTTGCCAAAACACGGACAAACTGAATGTCGCAAAAAGACTCTTATAACCGCAAAAAACGGTTCGAATTTCATGATCGCTCTTTTTTTAATCGTATAAAAAATTCTATATTACTTTTCAAGGATCCAGATTTATTCGAAAAAGACGTTGTCTCAAGAGTTCTCATGGAGGCAGGCAAAGAATACCTCAAACAACCTGACAGATGGCAACGCGTCAAGGATGTAACCTATGAGGCCATGGGAATGGCGCAACTCGAATCAGGCAGCATGCTTGAAATAGGCGGTCGCCGAAATCCACGAAACGAATCTTTTCCAGACTTCAAATATTCAGCAATGGACCTTCAGTTCGTCGACGATAGCCCTGTTCATGTAACCGCGGGGGATATAACCAACTGTCCTGAAATTCCAGACGAGTCTTTCGATCTAATTTTCAGCTTCGATGTTTTTGAGCACATAGATAAGCCATGGCTTGCGGGCCAAGAAATCCAAAGACTATTGCGCCCAGGCGGAGTAACAGTCCATTCAACTCTCTTTGCCTGGCGGTATCACCCTTGCCCAATCGACTATTGGCGTTACAGCCCGGAAGGACTGGCGTCGTTGTTTCCTGCTCTCGAAAGATTGATATGCCGTTTCGACTACACTGAACGGCGCCGAGATGTAAACGGCCGCGGTAGAAGTCATTTGGAGCCGGACTTATTTGGGGCATTCAGAGAGAATATTCGCGTACACTACGCCGGTCAAAAACCTATGAAAAACAAATAGAGATCGCGACATCGTTTCACAACGTCGTACCGGCCAGCGCAGTCGATGAACTTAGCTCCAACGCGGCTTGCACTAGTCGCTGCCATGTTTCATTTCTTGTCGAATTTCTGATGACCTGATGCTGTGGACGGCCCCTGCACCGGCGCAGTGTGCGATGATTTGGCCGTTGAGCCAGGTCTAAGGAGGATTTCTATGCTTCAGGTTATTACCGTTGTCGGTCTCGATCTCGCCAAGCGGGTTTTTCAGGTACATGCTATCAGCGCCGACGGAAAAGTTGTCGTGAAACGCAAGTTGTGAACCGCCCCGGGTTTACCGGAGAGTAAAACTCTCACTGGATACCCTTTATGGATCAGAAGACAGTTCCCCCGAGATAAACAGCTGAGTTCCGCGAACGTGGCGTTCAGCTTTTTCGAGACCACCGCAGCGACTATGACAGCGACAACGCCGCCTATCGTGCCATAGCGTCGAAGCTCGGTTGCTCCAAAGACAGTCTGCGTGCGTGGTGTTTCCATGCGGCGCGTGATGCAGGAGAACGAGCAGGCCCGACGCGCGAGGACAAGGCGCGGATCAAAGCTCTTGAGCGGGAGAACCGGGAACTTCGCCAGGCCAACGAGATCCTGAAGAAGGCGTCTGCTTATTTTGCCCAAGCGGAGCTCGACCGACCGTTCCGCAAATGACCGCGTTCATCGAAGAGTACCGTGAAGCCTTTGGGGTCGAGCCGATCTGCCGCGTTTTGCCGATCGCCTCATCGAGCTACTATTCGCATGCCGCGGATGCCGAGGAGATCCTGCGCGTCCATGAGATAAGCAAGGGGCGCGATGGAGCCCGCAAGATTTGGCGTCAACTGCACCGCGAGAGCTGGGACATTGCCCGCTGCACCGTGGAACGCTTGATGAAGGGGCTTGGCTTGCAAGGCGTCACGCGTGGCAAGAAAAAGACAACAACACCGGATCCGGCCATGCCCTGTCCACTGGACAAGGTCAACCGGAACTTCACGGCCACAGCCCCGAACCAGCTCAGGGTTTGGGATTTCACCTATTGTTCGACATGGCAGGGAATGGTCTATGTGGCCTTCGTCGTCGACGTCTTTGACCGCAAAACCGTTGGCTGGCGGAGACCGGCATCGACGCGTCGGTCGGAAGCGTTGGCGACAGCTATGACAACGCTCTGGCCGAAAACATCATCGGTTTGTTCAAGACGGAAGTCATCAACCTGTTCGGCCCATGGAAATCAGCGGGCCAGATCGAATGGGAGACCCTGAAATGGGTCTCTTGGTACAACACCGTGCGGCTCCACAGCTCCATCGGATACACAACCCCACGTGAAGCGGAGGAGGCATTCTTTCGAAACGCAAATGCCCTTGATAAGGTCGCCTAATCTTTGAAACAAAAAATGTCCGGTAAGACCGGTGCGGTTCATTGCGCCGAAGCGAAGTCATCCCTTTCTTCTCCGCGCTGCGACCATGCCTTATCGGGATGGGGGCCCTGTGCCTCTGCACACCACTGGGGTCGGGAGTTACTTGCTCTCGACCATAAGATACGGTTGATGCCACCAGCATACGTCAAACCCTATGTGAAACGAGGGAAGACAGATGCAACTGACGCCGAAGCGATCTGTGAAGCGGTAACAAGGCCGACGATGACGTTCGTCGCCGTCAAAAGTCGACAGAAACGGGGCGTACTCATGCTGCACAACACCCGAGACCTCCTGGTTCGGCAACGTACCGCACTGATCAAAGCCCTGCGTGCTCATCTGGCTAAATTTGACTTGGTCACTGCTACTGGACCTGGTGGCGTCAGAGCACTTACCGGTTTGTGCACGAGCAGCAGGACGATCCGCCATCCCATGCGTGCACCGCTCTATTCTCGATTGTCGAGCAACTTAAAAAGCTCGCTGAGGAGATCGAAAGACTTGAGAAGCAAATCCTGGCTTGGCATCGCTCCGATGACACCAGCCGCCGATTGGCTACTATACCAGGCATCGGACCGATCACGGCTTCCGCCATTGCAGCAGCTGTCCGGACCCAGGATAATTCCGGTCGGGTCGTCAGTTCGCTGCTTGGCTTGGCCTGACGCCGCGCCCCAACAGCTCAGGTGGAAAGGATCGACTTGGCGGCATCAGCAAACAGGGAGACGGGTATCTCCGACGACTGCTAGTGGTTGGAGCGACTGCGATCGTGCGGAGGGCGCGCGCTGACCCAAGCAAGCAACCTTGGCTCGGGGAGCTTCTCGAACGAAAAGCTGTTCGGGTGGCAACTGTCGGGCTAGCCAACAAGACTGCAAGAATCGCATGGGCGATCATGACAAGAAAAGAAATCTACGCCGCCTGAGATCGTCCCGATTGCCATTGGGGGCGAAGGGATGATGAAAGAGGACTGAGCGGTGATGACAAACCGGTCAGACCGGGGATCGGCCAAACCCAGGGGAGCAGAGCGCTTCGAGCGCGTTGACCTGATCAGGGAACCGATCTGCGGACTTCATCAGGGCCAGCAGCCATGTTGAGCTGCACAAACAGGCCGAACACGTGGATGCACCCGACTGGTGCGCCGCTTCACAAATCCTCTTGCGCCAAGGGAGCCGTCCACACGAGGCTAAACGGCCAAATCATCGCACACTGCACCGGTGCGGGGGCCGTCCACAGCATCAGGTCAACGTTCCAGAAGAGATGGCGGCGAACCTATTTAGAACGTGCAGCCAACTTCCGGGTTGTCGTTAAGCTTGTGCCATCCGTATTTAGTCTCAGGTTTGCGAGAGCCCACTGCCTAAGTGCGATCACGAATATTATAATACATTAGAATCGAGACAATCCATAATCCACTGAGCAGCAAGAATACGGCCAGCGAATAGATGAAACGCTGCGGGTATTGGGCCGAGTCTGAAAGAGTCGGTTGAATGAACGTTGCAAGATATAGGTGCTTGCTGTCCGCGTCCTTGCGCGCCTGTTCAAGTCCGGCAAGGGAGGTCGTGAAAAGTGCTTGAGCAAATTCTTCTTCAAGCGCCAGCTCGGAATAGTCTGCAATACGAAAGGAAATAGACGTGCGGTCGCTCGAATTTGCGTTGGTGCCGCTGCCAAGACGTTGCCTCTCATTCGCGATCTGCGCCCTCAGAGCACTAATCTGCTCCGTGATTATTCGAATGCGAGGAGAATCTTGGTCAAGATAACTTAGCAATGTTGAGCGCTCGGTCTCGCGCTTGATAACTTCTTCTTCCAGACCCGCGATCATCTCCATCGTGAGTTTGGCGTTCTCCTTCGGGCTGATTTCTTGCGTTTCTTGCCGATAGTCCAGCATCTGTTTGCGAATGGCCTTCAATCTTGCCTCCGCCTTCGCAACCGATTGTTCTGCAAACTTGACTGATTGTTGACGATTGGCTTCAGAAAGCTTGTTTACTAGGACCTCGCTACGTAGAAGAATTGCGCGCGCAATATCAACAGAGTCTTGTCGATCAAATGATCGGACCTCTACGTGAATAACGCCGGAAGTTGCGTCGTAACTCACGTCGACCATACTGTTCCAGTAACTAAGTTTTTCCTCGATCGGCAACTCAGTGCCCATTCTGAAAAGCCAGTCTGCATCGTTGCGGTTGAAAACCTTTTCCAAATTGGTTTGGTCATCTATGTCCTCGACAACGGCCTGGCTCTGCAGGTAATCATTTACAATATAACTATTGGAGCTGGTTGATTCCGAGCCGCTTGAGAACATCAGCCCCAAGACATCGCTTGCAGGGGTGCTCTGAGCGCTGCGAACAGCAAACGCTGTAACGCTGTGAAACTGGTCACTTGCCCAAAAAAACATGTAGGCAGTGAAAGCGATCGATGGAAGTAAGACAGCCAAAAAGAAACCTGCGATGATAGCGCGATGTCTTTTCTTGGGAGAAACCTTGCCAGTGGACCCGGGCAGGGTCAAATCAAGCAGACGCTGTGGGTCAAGTCCAGACTTTTTCAGCCGATCCAAAAGCGTGGTGTCTTTCGCAGGCCTCAACGGCGCAGCAGGTTTTGCGCTTTTGGGTAGCGGCACAACATCCGCATTCGATGTTTGTTTTTGTTCAGGTTTCAATGCGCTTGGTGCAGAGGACATATCTTTATCGATCCTGTTTCCAGCTGATATGCTATCGGCGCGACATGTTTTCGTCGTGCAATTCAATCGCATCGTCAATGTTAGGAAAATATCTTAGTCTTCCATCTTCAAGAACGATTCCAGCTGTACAGTATTCTTTGAGTGACTTAACAGAATGCGAAACCATAATAATATCCGAGTTTTGTAGTTTCTCGTCAAACACCAACTTACATTTCTTTTTGAAATTGGTATCGCCGACTGCTGTGATTTCGTCAACGAGATAATAGTCGAAATAGATCCCCATACTCACTCCGAATGCGAGGCGGGCTTTCATTCCTGAAGAATAGGATTTAACAGGCATGTGGTATGCATTGCCCAACTCAGCGAAGTCATCAACATATTCAACTAGGTCTTCTGTGTCATGCCCGTAAATTCGCGCAACGAAGCGGACATTTTGAGCACCTGTTAGAGAACCGTTGAAGCTGCCCTGAAAGCCTAGTGGAAATGAAACATTGGCAAACCTCCTGATGCGGCCAGAATTCGGCTTTATCGTTCCTGCAATCAGTTTGAGCAGCGTGGATTTGCCAGCTCCGTTGCGCCCAAGCAGGCCAATGCTTTCGCCACGCGGGATGGTGAAAGATACGTCTTTCGCCACATATCTGAATTGGCCCTTGTGCCTGTACCGTTTTGTGAGATGTTCCAGCCGGATCATTTTGGTTCCCGTAATCTAGCGTCAAACAGCCATACTAGCGTAAGGCCGAAAACGACCGAGAAGATGGCAAGGCCTCCCACGTAACTTAGATCAACGTAAGCTGCACGGTAGTTTGGGTAAATACCGGAACGAAACAGTCCTATGACGTGGACCAGCGGGTTCCAGAGAATTATGTGATTGAAAGGATATGGGAGTGATTCAGGCAAGAAGAAAACACCTGAAACGATAAAAGCCGGACGGTTGATAATACCCCAGATCTGCTGATAGGTGCTTGATAAGTGAAACCAGACGATGTTGGAAATCCCGACGCCAGCGCCCAGAGTGATTGCAATCAAGCTTGCTAGCAGGATTTTTTCGATCCGGCCGCTGCCAATCTCTGTGATTTGCGAGATGACACCGAATAGCAATATACAAACAACAAAAAGTGTCATCGTTTGCAACAATACTCGGGCAATGATGGTGTCGTAGGGCCTTACGATCGGATAGTTGAGCAGTGCCTGATTCGAAGAGACCGCCGTCGCTATCTGGTCCGACATGGACCGGTACATGTAGAAAACGATGTACCCCGACGCAAAGAACAAAACGAAGCTTCGCCCAAGTGGTGGAACATGCGCAATTGCCGAAAACACGGTCGTTAGTATCGCAATCGTCAGCACAGGATCGAGAACGGCCCAAAGATAACCGCCAAACTTATTGCCGTAGCGGGTCGTCATCTCGCGGATGATCAATGCGGATGTGACTGCGAATTGGTGTTTGAGACGGTTCTGACCGTATCCGTTGTTCATGTGTCCATCTAACTTGTCGATCATGCGCTAAAATAGCTATCGATCAGCTTGATGCAATAGTCGACCGGGGCGCGCAATTGACCTGATGCTGTGGACGGCCCCCGCACCGGCGCAGTGTGCGATGATTTGGCCGTTTAGCCTCGTGTGGACGGCTCCCTTGGCGCAAGAGGATTTGTGAAGCGGCGCACCAGTCGGGTGCATCCACGTGTTCGGCCTGTTTGTGCAGCTCAACATGGCTGCTGGCCCTGATGAAGTCCGCAGATCGGTTCCCTGATCAGGTCAACGCGCTCGAAGCGCTCTGCTCCCCTGGGTTTGGCCGATCCCCGGTCTGACCGGTTTGTCATCACCGCTCAGTCCTCTTTCATCATCCCTTCGCCCCCAATGGCAATCGGGACGATCTCAGGCGGCGTAGATTTCTTTTCTTGTCATGATCGCCCATGCGATTCTTGCAGTCTTGTTGGCTAGCCCGACAGTTGCCACCCGAACAGCTTTTCGTTCGAGAAGCTCCCCGAGCCAAGGTTGCTTGCTTGGGTCAGCGCGCGCCCTCCGCACGATCGCAGTCGCTCCAACCACTAGCAGTCGTCGGAGATACCCGTCTCCCTGTTTGCTGATGCCGCCAAGTCGATCCTTTCCACCTGAGCTGTTGGGGCGCGGCGTCAGGCCAAGCCAAGCAGCGAACTGACGACCCGACCGGAATTATCCTGGGTCCGGACAGCTGCTGCAATGGCGGAAGCCGTGATCGGTCCGATGCCTGGTATAGTAGCCAATCGGCGGCTGGTGTCATCGGAGCGATGCCAAGCCAGGATTTGCTTCTCAAGTCTTTCGATCTCCTCAGCGAGCTTTTTAAGTTGCTCGACAATCGAGAATAGAGCGGTGCACGCATGGGATGGCGGATCGTCCTGCTGCTCGTGCACAAACCGGTAAGTGCTCTGACGCCACCAGGTCCAGTAGCAGTGACCAAGTCAAATTTAGCCAGATGAGCACGCAGGGCTTTGATCAGTGCGGTACGTTGCCGAACCAGGAGGTCTCGGGTGTTGTGCAGCATGAGTACGCCCCGTTTCTGTCGACTTTTGACGGCGACGAACGTCATCGTCGGCCTTGTTACCGCTTCACAGATCGCTTCGGCGTCAGTTGCATCTGTCTTCCCTCGTTTCACATAGGGTTTGACGTATGCTGGTGGCATCAACCGTATCTTATGGTCGAGAGCAAGTAACTCCCGACCCCAGTGGTGTGCAGAGGCACAGGGCCCCCATCCCGATAAGGCATGGTCGCAGCGCGGAGAAGAAAGGGATGACTTCGCTTCGGCGCAACTTGCGTTTCGCGAAGACTTTTCCGTCGGCGCTGATAGCATGTACCTGAAAAACCCGCTTGGCGAGATCGAGACCGACAACGGTAATATCCTGATGCATGGAAATCCTCCTTAGACCTGACCAACGGCCAAATCATCGCAAACTGGGCCGGTGCGGGGGCCGTCCACAGCATCTGTTCAACGTGGATCGTCAATGGATGCCGCTCATTCGCGAGCTCCGTGGCGAGAATGAACCACTCCGCAAAGGCGTTTTTCGCTTAACATCTATAGGTGGTCTAGAGACGTTCAAGAAATTCCAGGGGTAAGTATAGGATTGAGCGTTAGCTGAATGAAGTCGGAGGTCTGATTCGCCAGCAATGCAGTCCTACGCGGTCGAGCGATCGTCTTGCGAGATTTCGCCGAATAGGTTGACGGCGCTCGTCGTTTCGTGATTACGCCCCCAGACACTTGCACTCGAATACAGCGTTAGACATTGATGTATTATACAAATAACTTTTCATACTGAAAATCTAATTAAAATAGCACCAAATAGTTGCGAAAATAATGAATTAGGTTGCAATTTTTCGCATTAATAGATCCTTCTTTCTTTTTGTGTTTAATGTGATGCGAAGGATTTCAAAGTGTGTATTCTTTGCATTGCTGTTCGCAGATCGCTGGATCATCCTATCGTGGCTGGCTTTTCCTGCAGCAACGGAAACAGCGCTTCGACCGCTGAAGCCCACGCCGCAACACCGGTGTACACTACCGACCAAATCGCCAACCAACTGACAAACGTTTATTGGGGGGGAATCGAGCGGTCATTCAATGTTGGCGTCGGTGGGACCATTTCCGTCAACATCTTTGGCCTGAGTTCAGCAGGTCAGACCCTCGCCCGACAAGCACTCGAATTGTGGACCGACACAACGGGCCTTTCCTTCAGTTTCACTGCCGGCAGCGCCAACATAACCTTCGACGATTCAGACGCCTGGAGAGCCTGGAACTGGTCTTCGACGGGCGGCGGAACAATCTATTCCAGCAACACCAATGTCGGCACAAGCTGGATCGGCTATTACGGCACCGGCATCAATACCTACTCGCTGCAAACCTATGTGCACGAGATCGGCCACGCCTTGGGCCTCGGTCATGCAGGCAACTACAACGGCTCAGCGACTTACGGCATGGACAACCATTATGCCAACGATTCCTGGCAAGCCTCGGTGATGTCCTATTTCAGCCAGCCGGAAAACACCTATATCAACGCCAGTTACACATACGCCATCACCCCGATGGCCGCAGATATCATCGCGATCAGAAATCTTTATGGCACCACCGGCACGACCCGCACCGGAAACACCACCTATGGTAACAACGCCAATTCCGGCGACATCATGCAGAAGATCAGCAGCACGAACAGCTATATCAGCTACACGGTCGTGGATGACGGCGGCACAGACACGCTGGATTACAGTTCTTCCAGCGCAAACCAGACGATCGACCTGCGCGAGGAAGCTATTTCCAACGTCAGAGGCTATACCGGCAATCTTGTGATTGCCCGGGGCTCAGTTATCGAAAACGCTGTCAGCGGGAGCGGCAATGACGTTCTGACTGGGAACAGTTCCAACAATGACCTCAGAGGAGGCGGTGGAGCAGACTTTCTGTTTGGCGGCAACGACAACCTTGACGTCAATACCTCGGTCGAAAAGAGCGCGGGTTTCATAGTCGCTTCCGCTTCGACCAGGCAGGGCGGAATATGGGACGGAATGGATTGGCGGTCCGGAGACTTCAATGGCGACGGGAACGGCGACCTGATGAAATTCTGGAGCAGTGACGGACGTATGTTTGCAGACGTTCACGTATCCAACGGTAGCAGCTTCACCCTTTCACGATGGGCGTCGGGTCAGGGTGGAATATGGGACGGAATGGATTGGCGGTCCGGAGACTTCAATGGCGACGGGAACGGCGACCTGATGAAATTCTGGAGCAGCGACGGACGCATGTATGCCGACGTTCATGTCTCCAACGGCAATGGTTTCACCCTTGCACGATGGGCGTCAAGCCAGGGTGGAATATGGGACGGCATGAACTGGCGCGTCGGCGACTTCAATGGTGACGGACGCGACGACCTGATGAAACTCTGGAGCAGCGACGGACGCATGTATGCAGATGTTCATGTCTCCAACGGCAATGGCTTCACCCTTGCACGATGGGCATCAAGCCAGGGTGGAATATGGGACGGCATGAACTGGCGCGTCGGCGACTTCAATGGTGACGGACGCGACGACCTGATGAAATTCTGGAGCAGCGACGGACGCATGTATGCCGACGTTCATGTTTCCAACGGCAATGGTTTCACCCTTGCACGATGGGCGTCAAGCCAGGGTGGAATATGGGACGGAATGGACTGGCGCGTCGGCGACTTCAATGGCGACGGACGCGACGACCTGATGAAATTCTGGAGCAGCGACGGACGCATGTATGCAGACGTTCATTTCTCCAACGGCAATGGTTTCACCCTTGCACGATGGGCGTCAAGTCAGGGTGGAATATGGGACGGAATGGACTGGCGCGTCGGCGAATTCAACGGCGACGGACGCGACGACCTGATGAAACTCTGGAGCAGCGACGGACGCATGTATGCAGACGTCCACGTTTCGACGGGCGGATCCTTTCAACTTTTCAGATGGCTCTCCGGCTCGCTTGAGACGGCCGACCTAAATGGCGGCTTCGTCACAGACACCAATGGCGACGGAAAGGCGGATCTGCTCTTCTACTGGAAGGATACAGAGATCAACAGCAAGATGTCCGCCAAGACCTATTCATCCGGCCTAGTCGACGCGTTCAGCAATGTCACGAACGATGTTCTGACCGGAAACGCAGGAGCGGATGTTTTTCATTTCACGACCGGCGGCGGCGCCGACGTCATCATGGACTTTGAAGATGGCATCGACAGCATATCTCTTGCCGGTTCGGGCCTGAGTTTTGCGGATCTTTACATTCAGCAGATCGGCTCAGACACCTACGTTGTCGGAGACGACTTCACAATCGAGATAAGAAATTTTCTGTTTGGAAATCTAACGGAACACGACTTCATCTTTTAACGGATTGTCCCGGCATCGAGCCCTCGGTCATATTGGACCGCAAGGCGGGTTGTCGGGACGGCAAAAGGTGTCGGAGAAAATCCCGGGCCGACGGAGACACTTTAGGCTTCGGGACTAGGCCCCCCGGCCCTGCCGAACAGCCTTTAGCTCCTGGCAGGGTACGATGATCGAACCGCAGGTTAAGGACATCCCTGAACCCGCGGGTAAAGTTCCGACCGCCGGTCAAGCCAGTTCGAAAAACTTCTCGATGTAGTCTTTTCTGGCCTTTAGCTCGCGGCTTTCGGTCCCGAATGTTTCGGCGAGCGTGTTCAACTCGGTCGAGACCCTCTCGTCAAAAGTCGAGGCGCCCTGCGCCGGCAAGTACCAGTATTTCCCGAGAGGAATGCGGTCCCGCATCCAAGACTCAGAGATGTCTGCGTAGGGATCTCCGGCCTTGAGTCGGAAGTCCACGCTCATCCTGACACCGTTCCCCTTGCGAAAAGTTCTATGCGGGCTGAAGCTGTCGAAAACCAAAAGAAAGTCGGTGCGAAGCGGCACGTCGATTTCCTCCAGCTTTTCTTTTTCGATTGGCGCGTCGCGATAACCGCCGTTGTAGGCAACGGCAGCGGGATTCGCGCGGATACTCTCAAAGAGCTGAAGCTGCGGGCAGCCTTCTTCCGTATGCAGGTAGGAAAACACGTTGATCGAGTCGGTGGGCTCTCCTGCCCAGGGATCGCAGTGCAAGTAGTCCGTCGCATCGACAAGTTTCAGATAGTCTTTGGGAGGTACTGCATGTGCTATCCGGACGTTGACCGGAAATTCTATGCCATACACACCCTCAAGTTTGCCGTTTTTCTGCAATTCCTTGGCAAGAACTTGTTCCAACTGAACCATGCTGTCCCGATATTGCTTGAAGGGAACGCGTTTACCTCTACGCAGTTCATCGAGGAACGGCTCAGTTGTAGCATGATTTGTGTTGAATTCCGCATTCAACACATGCAATACGATTTCTGAAATTCCCTGCTTTCCAGTCTCCGAAAATTGATGGAATGAGTGCATGAGTGATACTCCGAATACAGTCGTCTTTCACTGTGGTGCCAGGGGTGGCACTCACCGTAGTTGGCATAGTTGGCCATGGCCTGTGAGCTATTTCGCTTTTGATCCGTCCGCTGACGCGTTCGAAGCGCTCGACGACCTTAACGATTCCAATATCAACTTCAAGGTCATTCCAGCCGCTCTTGGCCAGTCCGAGCAGGAAACCCGACAGTTTAACATCTACGAAAAAGGCGATCTGAATTCGCTCTTCAAACTGGACTCCGGCGCGACGGAAAGGTACCGGCACGCCAACGACACGCCCGTCGAAGTCATAGAGTTCCAAACTTCGACAATGCAAGCGGTTTGCAAAAAATACAACCTTTCCCCGGACTACCTCTTGCTTGACGTGCAAGGTGCCGAAATGGAGATAATGGAGGGGGGGCGCAGCTTGCTTAAGAGCTCCATCGTCGGCATTCGGTGCGAAGTGAACGTGGCGCCGCTCTACCGGGCGTCTCCTTCTTTCTATGAGCTCGGCCAGTACCTGGACGATCTCGGCTTCTCCCTGCGCAGACTGGAAACACCTGGCAAGGGAGAGCTTGGTTTCAGCATGGACGGCGGACCGTTCAGCGATGTCGAAAAAGCTGGCCCCCCGATTTGGGCCGACGCGATCTTCATCAACAGGAAGAACCTTCTCAAGAAACTTGCGGCGGACAAGACTTCGCTTCCCAGCCTGATTTCATTCTTTTCTTTCTGCATCAACAACAACTGCGCCTTCGACGCGTTCAACGTCATCGAAGACATTCAGAAAGCGGACAACACCGATTTCCTCAACGGGCCCTTGCCGTCCGGCGCGGAAAGCGTCCTGGAAGCCATGATGAGCCACCTGGAAATGCTGGACGGCCAGCAGTTTCAAAAAACGCACCAGTACGCCGCCAGCTATTCCGAACGCCGGGCTGCCTGTGCCCGCTTCCTCCAGGGTCTCTCGGAGAAAGCGTCTCGCAACCCGGTTTAGCCGACATTTCCAAGGCCCTTTCCGGGAACCGAGCGGCCTGGATGGGAGGCCGTTGCAGGGCGGAGCGCGCCGGCCAGACCTCAGTCGGCCTTTTCTGGCGACAAGAACCAGGCGATCCGAAACCGGCCAGGGCATCGGCAAGGCGGTATTCAACTTTAGGCTGTAGTGAAAAAAGCACATGCATTCAATGAGCAACCAGACCAGACTCAGCCATATAGAGTATCGCGAAGAGCGCGTTCTCTACGCCGTATACGATCTGACGGTTTCGCCCGAGACCTTCGACATCGGCAACTTTCTGTGCCATGCGGAAATCAAGCGAATTGAGATGGGACTGGACTATTTCAAGGTCATTTTCCTGCGGGTTGCAGAGGGAAAGCAAAGGGCAGGACAGGTACACAGTGAGTCGGCACAGCTTTACAGACTGTTCAACGTTCTGATACCCGCCTGCCGGATTCACCCGAGCTGCATCGGTTATGTCCTGTGTGCGGACAGATCGGACGCGGCACCGATCCTGGCGAAGGCAGGTGCGCGGGTCATTCCGTCCGATTACACAATCGAGACTCCGACCGGAATCTACAGCTGGAAATGGACCTGGCGGCTTTTCAACGAGGGCCATTACGTCACCACGCTACGCGCACGACGCGAAGCCCGGGAAGAAGTCGGGAACTGGCTCAAGAACCAGGTTGCCGGAAAGAAGGTCGTCACGGTAACGCTGCGCGAGTGTTCGTACGAGCAGCCGCGCAACTCGGATATCGGCAGCTGGAGCCGCTTCCTCAATTCTCTCGATGATCGCCAGTTTGCCAAGATCGTCATCCGCGATCATGTGACGGCCTTCGACGAATTGCCCGCTTTCTTCAAAAATGTGCAAACCTGCAGCATTGCCTCCTGGAACCTGGAGTTCCGCCTGGCACTTTACGAACTGAGCTACATAAGCATGTTCGTCAACAACGGCCCCTGGGTGCTGGGGCTGTACGACGACAACGTCAACTCGATCATGGTAAAGCTGATTACCGAGGCGGTCCTGGTGACGTCCACCGAATTTCGAAGACGGCAGGGCGATCCGATCGACAGCAAGTATCGCTTCCTAGGGGATCACCAACACCTTTGCTGGGATACTGACACGGTTTCGAACCTCAACAAATACTTCTCCCTGGCCGACGTCACGAACAGATTGATCGACGAGGGTCTGGATCCTCGAACGCATCTCAGCGACAGCTCCCCGCAGTCGAACACCATTAGAATCGAGGCGTCACAGCTCACTGAGGAGGATGCGTCCTTCCACGACACGACCGGCGCCTTCTGCGGCACAGCCTATTTGAAACGCTTTCCAGCCGTGTCGGAAGAGATCGCGGACGGGAGGTTCTCCAGCGCCCATGAGCACTTTCTGAAGATCGGCCGCAAACAGAACTGGATGCGGACCGAAACCTTGAAACTGGACCTCGACCACCGATGCACCACCCATGCGTCGAGCGTCGCGGCCCCGGACGCCAGGGAGGCAGGGAAGCCGCAGCTGTCCGAGGCGGCGAGCTCCGAAGATCGCCTGCTTGTCAACGTCCGGGTCGGTTTGAACCCTTCGGTTCTCGGTGCGATTTACTGCGCGCTCCAGATCGAGACAATCCGGAGCGAGACCGACAAGGGCGAAGTCATCCTGAATATCTGCACCGAGCCAGAAAACGTTTATTCCAGCTGGCCGTTCAACAATGAAATACTGCCGATCTTCACGCGCCTGAGCTGCCATGTGAGAGGAATCAATTTTTCCCATACGCCCAACGAGGCGGAAGAAATCGACGCCTGGTGGGCCCAGGGGTCCGCTGAGACCTTCGCATGCGAAGCCGTTCGCGAGACGGATCGCTTCGAACAGGCAAGACAACTCAATTCTTTCCCTTCCCTGCAGCCAACGGCCGAAGCGCTGGCGCTCGCCAGCAAGTGGGAGGCCAGGAAGCTGGACGGAAAACCCTATATCGTCCTCTCGATCGATGACACGTGCGAGGTCGACGTCACCCGGCTGATGTTGGAGTTGTTTGATTTAGGTGCAAACAGAGCCCGGTTCCTGATCCTCGACAGAGACAATGTTCTCGACGAGGAAACGCTGTTTTGGGACGACCGCGTCGTTCTTTGCCACGAAGCACTCTACAATGTAGAGCTTCGCGCGGCGCTTCACCGGGGTTCGGCATTGAACGTTGCTCTCGGGACCGATCTCTCGCTGCTGTCGCTGGCTCTGGCGGAATCAAAGACCCTCGTTGTCAGGCATCAGGATGTTATGATTTTTTCCGCGACCGTATTTGATCGCAACGAACCAACGAGATATTCGAGCGTCAGGCAACTAGCCAAGGTTGTCCTGTCGTGCGCAGGAGTTTAAAAAAGGGCTCCGTCGGCGACCGGAGATGTCTCGCACACATGCGCGTAAGTATGCGACATAGTCTGCCGTGCTCCCCTGATTGTCCGCATTCATAAGTTAGCTCTGTTCACGGTGTGATCTTAGTTGGACTGAGTTGCAAATTCATGGGGTGTAAGCCCGTCAAGGCTCGTATGGGGTCGGTTCAGATTGTAATCGATCCTCCAGTCTTCAATGATGTCCCGGGCGTGGCGATAGCTGCGGAACAGATGTTCGTTGAGGCATTCATCCCGAAGCCGGCCGTTGAAGCTCTCGACATAACCATTTTGCATCGGTTTTTCCGGTGCGATGTAATGCCAATCGACGCTGCGGTCCTGCTGCCATTTGAGCATCGCGTTTGAGGTGAGTTCCGTACCGTTGTCGCTGACCACCATCAAAGGATAGCGACCGCGGCGCTCAGCGATCATGTCCAGTTCCCGTGAAACCCGGGCTCTGGAGATCGAGTTGTCGACCACCGCTGTAAGACATTCGCGACTGAAGTCATCAATGACACACAGGATACGGAACCGGCGCCCGTCAATCAGGGCATCGGAGACGAAGTCGAGGGACCAGCGTTGATTAGCGGCTTGCGGCACAGCCATCGGCGCTCGCGTTCCCAGAGCTCGTTTCCGGCCGCCACGCTTGCGCACCGTGAGACGCTCTTCCCGGTAGATCCGGTAGACCTTCTTCCAGTTGGCTTCTATGCCTTCGCGCTTCAGCAGGATGTGCAGACGACGATAACCAAAGCGCCGTCTCTCCGAAGCCAATTCCTTCAGCCTCTGACGTAACCCGGCATCATCGGATCTCGTCGACCGATAGCGGTAAACACGCGGATCGATGCCGACCAACCCGCAGGCGCGGCGCTGCGAATAGCCCCTGGTCCCAATTGCCCAGCTCACGGCATTCCTCCTTGAGCCAGGCGTCAGAAGTTTTTCCGAGCATCTCGCGGAGCGTCGACACATCCATCATCGACTCCGCGAGCAGCTCCTTCAGCTTTGCGTTCTCTTCTTCAATGGTCTTCAGCCTTTTGGCATCAGCCACCTCCATGCCGCCGTACTTCGAACGCCACTTGTAAAAGGTTGCATCGCTGACACCATATTTGCGACAAAGCTCGGCGGCCGAAATGCCCGCCTGATGTTCTTTCAAAATACCGATGATCAGTTCTTCAGAGAACCTGAATCGCTTCATTGTCTGTATCCTTTAACTGGGAACAGACTAACCTCAAATCGAGGAACTTTCAGGGGAGCACGTCAAGCACTATGGGCGATAGTCAAAACCGTCGGAAACTAGCGAACGCTTCGTGTCAATTTACTTTAGGGCCCCAGATGCTGTTTTCTATGTGCTTGAACATTCGACCCGGCTCATACACGTCTCGTGTTTCAGATTGCATTCCCGGCTCGTGTTGCTCGACCTTGGAGATGATGTCTTCGGCCGTGTAAGCCAAATGCATCTCTCCTTTCTCGATATAGTCGTGGAACACGTCCTGTCCCAATTCTCCGAGGACTACGGCTGCCTTGCCGTGAAGTTTTGACAGGAGAACGACGGTCGAGAAGTAAGTCACGACAGCGTCTGAAAACTTGACCAACAGATTGATGTCGGTGCCGTTGGCGAACGTTGTCTCGAAATTCGTGATACCGGATTTCAGCAGCTGCACTGCCCAAATGTCCGCACTTTCCATAACTTCTGGATGCGGACGAATGAGCCACAGCCAGTCTTTCGGCGCTTTCAGCATTGCATCGAGGGCGACTGCGGGAATCATGCCTTTGCCATGCTGTCCAGCAAAAACGACGATCTTCCGGTAGTCCTGGCGCATCTTGTCGAAAGCCTTGACGGTAACGCTTTCGATCTCAGCCGCGGTTTCCGACGCACCGTAGTTCTCCATCTGGTTTCCAAGATAGATCGGCGCAAATCCGTTTAAGCCAGTGTTCTTTTGCTCAAGGACAGTTGTATAAGTCGTCAGGTCCCATGTCGCCAGGTACTCCGGCAGCGTATTATACTGCCGGCTCTTGCTCTGTCTCCAATGCGTATAGGGCCAGCAATGACGTCCGCCGACACCGTGCATTATCTCAACGGTCGGGATAGCCAGCTTCTTGCAGGCCGCGACAAGTCCCTGCGTGCCATGAACGTGATCCAGGCAAAGAGTGGTGTAGACGATCAGGTCCCTCTCATCTTTCAGGTGCCGATAGGCCAGTTCCATTTTGCCCAGAACGTTGCTGAGGTATCGGACCCAGATCGCCACTTCGGGAAAGATCGCCTTCGGAACCTGGAACGCCTTGCTTACCAGTTCCGCAAGATATGAATAAACCTCGCTTCCGTGCCTCCGAAGCCGGGGGCCATACTGCCAGGCGATCACCTCCCTGAACCCCTCCTCCTCCCTGAGGACGTAGGAATTCGCTCCCTTGTGATATCCGGAAAGCGGATTCTCATACTCTATGAACGCGACCTTGCCGGATCCGGCGGCCCCGTCATCCGAGCGACTTCGCTGCGACAGAAAGCGGCCGAAGTCCCGGTGCTTCAATACGCCGGCGTTGTCGACGATCCGATTCGCTCGCGAAAACAGCAGATGCCTGTACCCGTCCAGTTCTTCGAGCGGATCGTGTCGCGCGTACTCTCCATGGGGTGGGGCGAGCGCCTGCGGGCTCCCCATCGGAGCAATGCCCAGATCATATTTCTTCTTCGAGGCCGGGGCAGCCGACCGCGCAGGATCGCTCCCCCGGTTCAATCGTGTCAGGCTCGTCAGCTTGCTTTCTAATTCTGTTTGAACCTCGTTGTTTCGTCCCAAGATCTTTTGCTCGAAGTTATGGCCGATGATCGAGCGCAGCATGGGCCAGTAATCGATGCCCGCGACGGTGAGCGCTTGTGTGTTGACCTCATCCTCGATGGCAATCAGCAAATCACAGACGTCTTTTCGATAGGAAGACGGATCTATTTCGTCGAATGTTGCCACGTATCGAGCCCTCAGTTCAGCACATGCATGTTGATCTCGTCCTTCTCTTCCTCGCCCCCTATTCGGTTTTGCACCTCGGTCCAGTCAACCTTGTCGACCATCTGCCTGAAGAGTTTTGTGACGGTCTCGACGCGTTCTTTTTCCCAAACGACTTTCTGATTTGCCGTTGCGTGCGGGTATCCCTCGCCGGGAAGCATGTCGATGAAATGGAAATCCGTGTCCCGCTTGAAATTGAACAATACATAAGGCTGGGGCGAATAGGCGACGGGCACGGCCGGGCCGCTCGGCCCTCCCAGATATGCTCCGCATGTCAGGCACAAGGCTATGTCTGTCGCGACATCGGTCGAGAAATGCTTGACGATCACGACATTCCGAAGATTCTGGAGCCTCAACACCTCTTGACTTTGCGCTTCCCGTTGCCCGCACACGACGAAGAATACATATTCCGGAAACGTCGTGACGCTCTTGCGCAGAAAGTCTTCCCAGACTTCGAGATCCGAATTGCGCCTGTCGTCGTAATGCTGACGATTGGCCCTCAGATGCAAAGCGACGGGACGCCGGTCGGAAGCATGATTCCTGATAAACTCGATGGCCGTCCTCCTCGCGGTGTCGCTCAAAGGGTAGTCCGGCCTCACGTCCGCGGACTTGAACGCATACTGAATGAAGTCGCAATTTCTCTTATAGTAAGCCCCGTTGCCGAAAACGTCCTCGAGCGGAGGCCAGAACACGTATTTCTTCCTTAAGGTTGATATGTATTTCTTGTAATGTTCAATATTCCCAAATATTGCCACATCTTCTACGTTTGACAGCGACTTGACCGTCGCCATCAGGTCGAAAATCTTGAGAAAGTATTGTTCTTTCGAAACCTTCTGATCGCCACGGTCCGGCTTTTCCGGATCCACCAGAAAGATCACATCGATTTTCAGCTTGCCGCAGGCAGCCTCGTGAAGCTTGCAGAGCGTATTTGCAGCGACGTACATATACAAACACTCTCCGATGCTATACGGCATCTTGTTCATGTTGATTGTTACAAGGACATGAGAAGGTTTCTTGTCCTTTATTATGTTTTTCAAGCTGCCGGATGCCTGCCGTTCGACGACGTTGAACTGGTCGAGGTCGAATGAAGACGCCAGAATTTCCATTTCCAGGCGGGCCTTTTCATTCCCGTGCTTCAGCACAAATACGACGCCATCGACCAGACCTGCTCGCGCACCGCGCTTGTACGCCCGGCGCAGGACATTTGTCAGTATCTCCGCTTTCTTTTGATTGCCGAGCGGTGCCGCGATGACACCGTCGATTGCGGCGCTCACCTGCAAGTTGGACACCCGCACTTCGGCTATCTTATTGTGAAGGAAGGCCTTTTTTGGCGCGCACTCCAGAGCCCGGGAGTAGAAGTGCTCAGCGTTCAGGTATTGTCGGCACGCGTTATACTCATAGGCAAGGGCACTGAACGCGCGGTCGCTCTTGGGACTGACGGTCACCCATTCATGTGCCGCATTGATGCGGTCGGCCCTGGAGGCCTTGCCTTCCTGCAGGAATTTCAGGTGGCCTGCACGGATATCTGGGGCCTTCGGACAGATTTCCAGCAACAGGCGCCAGAGAGACAAGGCGGTCGAGCTGTTGTCGAGAGCCTCTTGCGCGGCACACAGATCAATAATCTCTTCAATGCTCATGGTGTTTCCAAAGCTTCGGAGATCCACCTTTGCCCCTCCCGCACCCGAAACAAGATCCTTCGGAATCCGTTTCTTCTTGGTGTTTCTTTCGAAACCTAATAAGCGCGAGATGGACTTTTTCAAGCCCTTGCCGGAACTGACTATCTTCTTCAGCGTGCTTGAGCCCATGATGGTTCGCCTAGCTTCGTGAGGGTGTACAAGGTGCGAAAGGACTAACTCATGCCTGCCCCAGACTCAAACGCTAAAACCCTTCGCATTTTTTCGGATTGCAGGAGCGCGGATTCGAGGCTTTGAACCATGCCAGAATTGCCAGAGCATCCAGCCGCTGAGGACGATGGAGCTTGACTTGAAGCCCGGTCCATCCACTTCATCGCGACGTCCGCTTGCGGATCTACACCGAGTGCGAAATGCGAAATTTGGTGCGCCGGAGATTCGGCTGGTTGGTGACCCAACACAATCAGGTGCCGGATCGATGGAATGAACTGGAGTCACGTCATTAGAGTCAACAGTCTAACTCTCAAGTCGGGAGGGCTGACTTTGCTTTTTTCCTTACCAGCGCCCTTTTGCGCCAGAAATCCAGCGTAACTGCCGTCTTCAAAATTGCTATAATCATTTTCCCACGGGCGTTCTTCTGCAGCAATATAATCCAACAGCCACCTCGAAATATATCCATCCCGTCGTGGGGCATAGCTGGATTTGAACTTGTGATAGGTGGCGCGGGCGAAAAGCTGTCGCCAGTCACCGCGCAACAGAGCAATGGTAGAGCGGTTCCGGGCGTCGATAACATCCGCCTTGAACTGTTTGTATTCCTCCGTCTCGAGCAACTCCCCCTGCCCTTTCCCCAAGGCGAATATATTCACCTTGAAGAAATCATTATGCATCTCGTTCAAAGCCTTTTCTGTCCAAAGCACAAATTCTCGAACACCCGGGGCTTTTTCATTGTATTCAACATCAAAATATTTACTCAGCTCAACGTTAAAGTGCGCGCCAGAATTCGTTGCTATATAATAATCTTCGCTGTCCGGGTTTACCATGGACAAAAATACATCATGATAAGTATTGCTTATTCCTCTGACCCCCGGGCCATATGGAATTTCTTTCATAGGATTCCGCGGGACTATGACATATGGAACAGGGAGAAACGTATTGATCAATATTCTATTTTCAGAAGAATCTTCTCTATTGAAAAGGTGACCGCAGAAATCAATACTCCGCTCCTCTTTCCAGAAATGTGGATAAATGAGAGGATGTAGATTGCTCAACGCGATATCGGCCAGATCTTCCTGAGGAATTTCTATTACCCCATCTTCTGCAGGGAAATTCTTCTCGATTTCTTCGATAACCTTTTCTTTTATCGCTCTGAAATTAAATGACGCGACCACCCGTTTGCCGATCAACAACGCGTCAACAAATTCCACGAAGCTGTCTTTCGCCCAAACGGCGTCAGCCGGTATCGACCCAATCGCGTTTCCATGTTCAGAGGCTGCGCGTATACCGACGTTCTGCAGTTCCGACATTCTGTCAAACTTGTGACGCCGTTCCATTTGACCGACTTCGATGACCAATTCTCCCAGATCCTCCAGAGAGTTGAGAAGAGGAGAACTGCTCAGAACGGAAGCGCCGTGGCTATCCGTCACGAAATGAAAAATGGATCTGAAGTGCTTAACAAAGTACGGCAGATTTCCTTCCTGCAACAACGAAGGAAGAACGATATTCAGAAACGTATCAATGTAGTCATCGCCCCATAACACACAAATAAAACGAACTTTGAAATTTTCCGCCTTTACATCCATTTTCACCGCAATCCATTTCTAGGGAATCAACATCTTTTTCTTATCTTGTATCTGCTTTTTATCTTGTATCTCTTGATATGCTCTCCAAGGCCGGTCTCGGACGATTTTTCGACGATGGAGTATGCATATCGCTCCGGTGGCATACAACGACTAAAAAGCCTAAAGAGAGAGCATTGCGTCGGCGATCCAAATGGCTGGCGCACTGTTGAATTCGGATTTCTCTCGAGGTGCGGCGAACTGATGTTAAGATTAGCAGATTGGGTTCTGGTGACCGGCGCGAGCGGCTTCGTCGGGGGGCACTGCGTCCAGCGGTTGCTCGAAGTCGGGCACAATGTGATTGCCATGCAGCGGAGCCCCAGGCCTCTGACTGGACCACTTTCCCGCGACAGCGACACTTTTCGGTATATCGAAGGCGACCTGGCACAGGGCACCTCCTGCACATATCCGATTCGCTCAATCGTCCACCTTGCAGCACAGGTGGTCTTTCCCGGCATCAAAGCCGGCCAATTCGCGCACGGTAACATCCTTCCGACGCTCGGAATGTTCAAACTTGCGCAGTCGCTGGCTGTAGAGACAGTTATCATGCATTCATCGGTTTCGGTCTATGGCCACCCGCAGTCTGACACCTGGTCTGAGTCAACATCATCGACAGCCCCTACTCCCTACGGTGCTTCGAAGTACGTCTGCGAACTGGTGGCTGCTGACTATGCCGGGAAAATGCGCATCATCATACCGAGAACGCCAGGCATCCTTGGGACGGGTGCTAACCCGAACTGGGTCACAAACCTGGTTGACCGCGCCAGTAGCAATCAAACCCTCGAGATCTATAATGCAGCCGCGAGATTCAACAGTACATTGCACGTCGCCGACTATTGCGACTTCGTACTTGCGGAGCTGGCCTCGGAAGAAACTTCTCCCTCGATCGAAGTCGTAAATCTTGCCGCGACTGATCCCATACCGGTGATCAAAGTGGCGAGCACGATCGTAAACGAGGTATCCAGCCGGAGCAAGATTGTAGACAAAGGACCCAGCGGGGCACCGGCTGTAATAGAGATAGGCAAAGCGCGCACAAGGTTCGGTTTCAAACCGATGTCAGTCGAAAATACCCTTAAACGGTATATAAAGGACATCTTGGGCCGATCCTAAATACACGCCGCTACGGTATATCACATCGTTGG
Source organism: Labrenzia sp. THAF82 (assembly GCF_009363435.1). Classification (GTDB taxonomy): domain Bacteria; phylum Pseudomonadota; class Alphaproteobacteria; order Rhizobiales; family Stappiaceae; genus Roseibium; species Roseibium porphyridii. The sequence continues at coordinate 5,919,743 of NZ_CP045354.1, forward strand.
TGGGCAGTAGTTAATTCTAGGATTTCGGTAACTCTGTCTAGAAGGGACCCACCTTTGTATAGATATCCCGCAATGCCAAAAGCCTCTGCAGACTGAACGTCTCTTGGCTTGTCTCCTATCAAGAACGATCGGGCTCGATCCATCGGAAAAGTTCGGTCGATCTGTTCGACTAAACCGGGTGCCGGCTTGCGGCACCGGCAGACAACAGCATACTCTGCGACGGTGCCTTCCGGATGATGAGGGCAGTGGAAAAAGCCGTCGATTACCCCTCCAGCGGAGACCAGTTGTCGTTGCATGGCATCGTGAAACCGGTGCATCTGCGCTTCAGTGAAAAAGCCTCGGGCAATTCCGGACTGGTTAGTGGCCACACAAATTCTGAAACCTTTGTCTCGCAACAACGAAATCACCTCCATCGCGCCGGGAACCCACTCGATGTCCTGGGGATCGAACATGTAGTGCCGATCTACGAGCAGGGTGTCGTCCCGATCGAAAATCGCGACTGGGCCAAGCTGTCGATTGCTTTCAGTGGTCATCGAAAGCACCTTTCTATCGCAATGCAGAATCAACCTGCCTGCCACTGGAAAATCAAAGCAAGCTGTATTAAGGGTGTGACGCCTGGCGCAAGGAATTTCGCCGGGTGGGGTCAAAATTTCACTGATCCCGCGTTACAGCACGAGAGGGTCACTAATCTTATGAAAGTCTTGGTCACCGGCGCCTGCGGATATAAGGGTACAGTTCTTACACCGATGTTGCTAGATGCAGGCCATGAGGTCCGCGCTGTTGACACCCAGTGGTTCGGAAATTTTCTGCCGAAACACCCCGGGTTAGAAGTCGTTCAGGCAGACGTGCGTGACGTTAACGCCATCAATCTGGACGGCATTGACGCCATCATCCATCTAGCCTCGATTGCCAACGACCCCTGCGGCGATCTCAATCCGAAACTGACCTGGGAAGTGAGCGCACTTGCAACGATGCAGCTTGCCGACCGGGCCCGCCGTCTCGGCATCGAGCATTTCATCTATGCCTCGTCCGGCAGCGTCTACGGCGTCAAGGAAGAAGAGCAGGTCACCGAGGACCTGACCCTTGAGCCGATCAGTGAATACAACAAGACCAAGATGGTCGCCGAAAGAGTTCTGCTGAGCTATGCCGACGACATGCTGGTTCAGATCGTGCGCCCGGCTACCGTTTGCGGCCTGTCTCCGCGCATGCGCCTCGACGTCTCGGTCAACATGCTGACCATGCAGGCCCTGACCAACAAGCGCATCACGGTGTTTGGCGGCAACCAGGTTCGCCCGAACATTCACATGCAGGACATCTGCCGCGTCTATCTCTACATGCTGGAGCAGGGTAGCAAGATCCAGGGCGTGTTCAACGCCGGGTTCGAGAATATCTCGATCATGAGCATTGCGGAAATGGCCGCCAAGCGCATCGGCGCGGAAATCGTGGTCACGGAATCGAATGACCCGCGGTCCTACCGCGTCAATTCGGACAAGTTGCTCGCGACCGGCTTTACACCGAGCAAGACGGTTGACGACGCGATTGCCGAAATCATCGAGGCCTATTCCTCTGGTGCCCTGAAGGACGAAGACCGGTTCCACAATCTTCGCTGGATGCAGAAAACGGTTCTTGCAAACGCGGCCTGATCTACACCGCACCTACAGTCCTGTCATTGCTAAGGGATTTTTATGACGCGCGTATTCGTACTTGGCAGCAACTCGTTTGGAGGTGCGTCATTTGTCAATTATGCCCTGAATGAGGGATGGGAAGTCTATGGCGTCAGCAGATCGGAAGAAGTTCATCCGGTCTGCCGGCCCTACCTGGCCAATCCTCATGTCGGTCGCTTCACCTACCAGCAGATGGATGTGAACAACGACCTTGACGCCATACTCGGTGCGATCAACGCGTTCCAGCCAGACTATGTTGCCGATTTTGCCGGTCAGGGCATGGTCGCCCCGAGCTGGAACTGGCCGGAACAGTGGTACGAAACCAATATCGTCTCGAAGGTAAAGCTGCATAACGCCTTGCGGGAACTGTCCTGCATGAAGCGCTATGTGCGCGTCTCGACCCCCGAAGTGTTCGGCGACTGTGACGGCCTGATCGACGAAGACCAAGCATACAATCCGTCAACGCCCTATGCCGTTTCGCATGCGGCGATCGACATGAGCCTGACGGCGTTTTATCGCCAGTGGGATTTCCCGGTTGTTCTGACCCGGTTTGCCAACTTTTACGGCCCGGGACAGCAGCTTTATCGCATCGTGCCCAAAACCATTATCTGCGGCCTGTCGGACCAGACGCTGATGCTGCATGGTGGCGGTCATTCGACGCGGGCCTTCATTCATGGTCACGACGTCGCAAGCGGCGTCTTCAAGGCACTGACGCTCGGCAAGAACGGCGAGGCATATCACTTCACCACCGATCCGTTCGTGACGATCCGGGCCCTGGTGGAGAAGATTGCCGATCTGCTCGGACGCGATATGTCAGACTTTGTACAGGAAACAGAAGACCGTCCTGGAAAGGACAAGGCTTACCTGATGACGGCTGACAAGGCGACGCGTGAGCTTGCCTGGAAACCCGATTACACGCTCGATCAAGGTCTTGAACAGTGCATTGGCTGGGTCCGGGACAACCTGGATACGATCAGGACCATGGAACAGAATTACGTACACAAGGCCTGAGGACGGACCGCACGGTTGCCTCACTTTTCATGGAAGGGAAAGACATTGGCCAATCAGAACTTTCTTCCGGATCAATACGATCGCACGGACGCTCTTGAGATCAATCACAATTATCTGCCCGAGCAATTTGCCGACTACGAAGAAATCCTCGCCAAAGTGGGCGAAGTCGTTCGCAAGGGTGACTTCACGCTTGGGCGTGCTGTGGACCAGTTCGAGCGGGATTTTGCCGAAGTGGTCGGCGTGAAGCACGCCATTGGCGTCGGCAGCGGCACGGATGCGCTTTTCCTGAGCCTCAAGGCATTGGGGATCGGCGAAGGCGATGAAGTCATCACCACGCCGTTCACCTTCTATGCAACGATCGGCGCCATCGTGACCGCCGGTGCCCGGCCGGTCTTTGTCGATGTCCTGGATGACTTCAACATCAATCCGGACAATATCGAAGCTGCTATCACGCCTAAAACCAAGGCAATCCTGCCGGTTCACTGGTCCGGCAAGCCTTGCCGCATGGATGACATCCTGGCCATTGCAAACAAGCACGGGCTCAAGGTTGTCGAAGACAGCTGTCACGGCATCCAGGCCAAGTACAAGGGCAAGGGCGCGGGTTCCTTCGGCGATTTCGGAGCCTTCTCCATGCACCCGCTGAAAAACCTCAATGTGTGGGGAGACGGCGGCCTGGCGGTGACGAATTCCGACGAAATGGCCGAGAAGATGCGCCTGATGCGCAACCACGGGCTGATCGACCGCAACCGGTGCGCCATGTTTGCCTATAACTCGCGTCTCGACACGATCCAGGCCGTCGTCGCCAGCCATCTGCTGCAGAAGATCGACCACATCACCGAGAGCCGCATCGCCAACTCGCTCTATTTCGATTCCCAGCTCGCCGGTGTTTCCGGGATCACCATCCCGGAACGCGACGCCGATGAGGTCAAGCAGGTCTTCCACATCTATTCGCTGCGATATGAGCGGCGCGATGAATTGCAGGCCTATCTCGAGGAGCGCGGTGTCGATGCCAAGGTGCATTACCCGATCCCGATGCACCTGCAGCCGGGCGCTGCCGAATGGGGCTACAAACCCGGCGATTTCCCGGTCGCCGAAGCCTGCTGCGCCACGACCATGTCTCTCCCGGTTCATGAATTCGTCAACCGGGATCAGCAGGACAAGGTCATCGAGTTGATCAAGGAGTTCTACAGATGAGCACCGACCGCGTCGCCTTCGTAAACCTGCCCTTGCGGATCCGGGACTATGAAGACGAACTCGTGGACGCCTTCCGGAAGGTCCTCAGATCCGGCGCCTATATCATGGGCCCGGAAGTCGCGGAATTTGAAAACGCCCTGAAGGGCTATTGCGGCGTCGACCATGTGCTTGGCGTCGCAAACGGTACCGATGGCCTGATCATTGCCCTGCGCGCGCTGAATATCGGCGCCGGCGACGAGGTTATCACGGCACCCAACTCCTTCATCGCATCGGCCGGTGCCATTCAGATGACCGGTGCGGAAGTGCGGTTCGCCGACGTCGGCCCGGACTACAATCTCGATCCCGCCAAGCTCGAAGCCGCCATCACCGAGCGCACCAAGGCGATCATGCCGGTCCACCTGACCGGGCGCCCTGCTCCGATGGACGAGATCAAAGAGATCGCCAAGCGTCACAGCCTCTACGTCATCGAAGACGCGGCACAGGCAATCGGTGCGAAATACAAGGGAAGACCCGTGGGCAGCCTGGGCGACATTGCAAGCTTCAGCCTGCATCCGCTCAAGAACCTGCAGGTGTTCGGAGATGCGGGTTTCCTTTCCACGCCTTGCAAGCACCTTTACGAGCGCATGAGCGGGTTGCGCAATCATGGTCTGGTCGATCGCAACACTAGCTCTGAATGGGGCCTGAATTCGCGGCTTGATACCATCCAGGCGGCCCTGGGTCTGGTCCAGCTGAAACGGCTCGATGCCTGGACAGAAGGGTTCCGGTCCATCGCGGCGCAGTACCGGGAAAGTTTGAAGGACGTGGTCAGCGTCCCGGAAGAACTCAACCACGAGTATTCCGTCTACCACAATTTCGTGGTTCTGGCGGATCGTCGCGACGAGCTGATGCAATATCTGGACAACAAGGGGATCGATACCAAGATCCACTATCCGATCCTGCTTCACAGGCAGCCAGCCGCAAAGCATCTCAAGCTGCCCGAAGGCTCCTTCCCGGTGGCGGAGGACCAGGTGCAGCGCATGGTGAGCCTGCCAATTTATCCGGAACTGGAAGACAGTGAGATCAAGCGTGTGATCGCTGAAATCCGGAATTTCTATTCAGCCTGAAGGATTGAATGACGGGCCACCGTCACTGCGAGGAATTATGGGACAAGAAATTGATTTGATGGTCAACTACCCGCGCACGAAACGCGACCCTGCGGCGCGCGGCGCGAGCAAGACACCAGAGCAGCAGGCCATTGCGCGCCAGTTCGGCAAGGAATTCTTCGACGGGTCCCGCGACGTCGGTTATGGCGGCTTTTCCTACATGTCTCGCTTCTGGGAGCCGGTCATCCCGACCTTCCAGGAACATTTCGATCTGAAATCGGGCGGTGTGCTTCTCGACATCGGTTGCGCGAAGGGCTTCATGATGTACGACGCCGCGCGCCTGATCCCGGGTCTTGAAGTCAAGGGCATCGACGTTTCTGAATATGCCATCGAGAATGGCATGGAAGAGATGAAGCCTCACATGCAGGTTGCAAGTGCAGTGGATCTGCCGTTCGAAGACAACAGCGTTGATGTTTCGATCTCGATCACGACCCTGCACAACCTCGAGAAAGACGACCTGGCAACGGCCCTTCGGGAAATCGAGCGGGTCACCAGGCGCGGCAGTTTCATCACGCTTGATGCGTATCGCAATGATGAAGAGCGCGAGCGCATGGAAGCCTGGAACCTGACGGCCCTGACGATGATGCATGTCGACGAATGGAAGGAATTCTTCGACAAGGTCGGATACACGGGCGACTATTACTGGTTTATCCCATGACAGATCTGATCGAATTGTTGCGCGGCATGAAGCGCATTCGTGCCGTGGAACAGGGCATCGCAGACCGTTACATGGTCCAGCCTCAACAGATGCGATGTCCTACCCACTTGTCGATCGGCCAGGAATTGGTCGGCGCCCTGGCTGGGATCGCCCTCAGGCCGACAGACTTTGCCGTCAGTTCACACCGGGGCCACGCCCATTATATCGGCAAGGGCGGCGACATCGGCCGGATGCTTGCCGAAATCTATGGCAAGGTGACCGGCTGCAGCCGCGGTCGTGGCGGCAGCATGCATCTTATTGACGAAAGCGTGGGCTTCATGGGCACGACGGCAATCGTCGGCAATTCCATTCCGATTGGCGTCGGTCTCGGACTGGCTGCAAAACTCGATGGCAAAGACCAGGTGAGTGCCGTTTTTGTTGGCGATGGCGCGACCGAGGAAGGGGCCTTCTATGAATCGGCCACCATCGCGGCCGTGCGCAAACTGCCTGTTATTTTCATCTGCGAAAATAACCTTTACTCCGTGTATTCTCCGCTGAACGTCCGGCAGCCCACGTCCCGGGTCATTCACGAGATGGTCAACGCCTATGGCGGTATCGACACCTATTTCGTCGAGGGAGATGATCCGGAAGCCACGTCGGAAATGCTGCGGCAGGCTGTCGACAAGGTTCGAACCGGCGCTGGCCCGGCCTTCATCGAAATCACGACCTACCGCTGGCGCGAGCATTGCGGCCCCAATTGGGACAACCATCTGCCCTACCGGGAGGAGCGTGAATTCGAAGACTGGCAAAAACGCGACCCGCTGCCTGAACTTGAGCGGCGCCTCCTGGACCGCGGCACCATTAGTGCGGACGGTGTCGCAACCATGAACCAGGTAATCGACCAGGAAGTCGAAGCTGCGTTCAACTTCGCGATCGAGTCTCCCTTTCCCGAGGAGAACGAGGCCTATATCGACGAATACATGGCTTAATCGAGGGTTTAATTGTGAAATTTTCCGACGCCATCAACGACGCAATGAAAGTCGCTATGCGGCAGGATCCCAAGGTTCTGTGCTACGGCCTCGGCGTGGATGATCCGAAACGCATCTTTGGTACGACACAGGGCCTCGTTGAGGAATTCGGGCCTGAACGCGTGTTCGACATGCCGACGGCCGAAAACGCCATGACCGGTGTCGCAGTTGGCGCTGCTTTAGCCGGATACCGGTCTGTCTGCGTCCATCAAAGAGTCGATTTCTTTCTTCTCGCCATGGACCAGATGATCAATTCCGCGGCGAAATGGCACTATATGTTCGGCGGTCAGAATTCCGTTCCGATCACCATTCGTCTCGTGATCGGACGCGGTTGGGGCCAGGGCCCGACCCATTCCCAGGCGCTCCACTCCTGGTTTGCTCATATTCCGGGCCTTAAAGTGGTGATGCCGACCAACGCAGAAGATGCCAAAGGCCTCCTGCTGGAGAGCATTTTTGACGAGAACCCCGTGGTGTTCCTGGAGCATCGCTGGCTGCACAATATGGAAGGCGAGGTTCCGGAAGGCGACTTCAGGATTCCGCTCGGCAAGGCCCGCCTCGCTCATCAGGGCGATGACGTGACGATCGTGTCCAACTCCTTCATGACGGTCGAGGCACTTCATGCCGCAGATCACATGAAGGCGCAGGGTATCGGATGCGACGTGGTCGACCTGCGGACAGTCCGTCCGCTTGACTGGGACGCCGTGTTCAGCTCCGTCAAACGCACCGGACGTCTGCTCGTGCTCGATATCGGTGCACCGATGGCTTCCGTCTCTTCGGAGATTATCGCCCGCGTTGCCATGGAGATGCCCGGCGCCCTGAAAGCACCGCCGCAGCGCCTGTGTCTGCCGGATCGCAGCCAGCCCACAAGCCCTGCCCTTACAAAACACTTTTATCCCGGCCCCAGTGAAGTCATCGACGCGATCTCCACCCTGACCGGCAAGACAATCGAAAAAGACAGTCTGCTCGCCCAGCAGACCTGGGCACATGATGTCCCGGGCACCTGGTTCAACGGACCGTTCTGAGCACCATCAGGTCGTTTTGACCCCAGTCTTATTTAATGGAAAGCATTATGTCGGATAACGTCACCTTTGATGCGATCGTGCTGAAAGAACTGAACAAGCCCCTGGAACTGGTGAAAGGCATCCAGTTCCCGGACCTGAAAAAGGGTCAGGTGCTCGTCAAGATCTACTATGCCGGCCTGTGCCACAGCCAGGTCATGGAAGCCCGTGGTCACCGCGGCCAGGATCCATACCTGCCACACATGCTTGGCCATGAAGGCACCGGTGAAGTGGTCGCTGTCGGAGAAGGTGTTACTAAGGTGGCCCCCGGTGACCATGTCATCATGACGTGGATCAAGGGGTCCGGCCATGAGGCCGGCGGTTGCTGCTACGCAGGCCCTTCAGGCGAAACGATCAATTCCGGTGGTGTAACCACGTTCGGTGAATATGCCGTTGCCTCCGAAAACCGACTGGTCAAGAAGCCGGAAGGCATCCCGTTTGATCTTGGCGTGCTCCTTGGATGTGCTCTGCCGACCGGTGCTGGCATCGTGCTCAACGACATCAAGCCGGAAAAGGGCGCCACGCTGGCTGTTGTCGGTCTTGGCGGGATCGGCATCAGTGCGCTGCTCGCGGCCACGACCTTCGACCCGGAGCGGCTGATCGCCGTCGATATCGAGCAGAGCAAACTCGACCTCGCGAAAGAGTTTGGTGCGACTCACACCTTCCATGCCGCACATGACGACTGGGAAGCGGAAATCCTCGCGCTCACAGACGGGAAAGGCGTGGATCATGCCGTAGAGGCAACCGGGCTTGCGGAGATGATCGAGCGCGCGTTCAACGTCATTCGACCAGGCGGTGGTGAGCTGGTGTTCGCTTCCCACCCGAAGGCTGGTGACGTGATCCGGCTTGACCCGTTCGAGCTGATCAAGGGCAAACAGATCCGCGGCAGCTGGGGCGGCAGCTCCAAGCCGGACCGTGACTTCGAGATCCTGGCCGACCTATTCCGGCAGGGGCGTCTCCCGCTTCGTCAGCTGTTGAGCGACACCTACACGCTGGAAACGATCAACGAAGCACTCGAGGATCTTGAAAACCGGAAAATCATCCGGGCACTCATCAAGATCAGCGAGCCGCCGGCAGACGCCGCCTAAGACTAACTTCGGGAAAGTCCACAAGATGTCCAGCGCAAACACAGGTGAAGCAGGCAAGATTCGCGAACAGATGCCTGCGGGCGGCAAGGTCGTGTTAGTGTCGGGTTACTTCAACATTCTGCACCCCGGGCATCTTCGCCTCATCTATTACGCGGCAGAACAGGGAGACAGGCTGGTCATCGGACTGATCGCCAAACCGACGGACCATCTCTCCTCCACCCTGCCGGACAATGACCGCAAGATCGCCCTGCAGAGCATTAGCTGCGTTGACGATGTCATCGTGATGCAACATGGCCTGGAAGCGCTTTTGAACGACTTAAAGCCCGAAGTGGTCGTTATGGGACCGGAGCACCGCGGCAAGAACCCAGCGGAAGAGAACCTTGTCGAAAGCTACGGCGGGCACGTCGTCTATAGTTCCGGCGCAAGCGTACCCCTTGCTCCCAACGGTGAAGTCAGTACAGAGAATGCAGCTTACCGTTCGAGCATCCTCAAACCGGTCGGCTATCTCGACCGTCACCAGGTGACGCTCGAGCAACTACGCCGCTATGTCGTCGGATTTCAGGACCTCAATCTCTGGGTTATCGGTGACACAATCATCGACGAATATGCCTTTTGCGACGCCGTCGGCATGTCGCGTGAAGACCCGACGATCGTCGTTCGTCCGCTCAAGTCCAATCTATTTCTCGGTGGTGCCGGCATCGTCGCCGGCCATGCACGCAACCTCGGTGCAAAGGTGACCTTCGCCACCGTCACCGGGGACGACGAGCCCGCCGACTTCGCGGAAGCCGAGTTCGCAAAGCATAATATCAATGGAATTGTCATCCGCGACGCTTACCGCAAGACCACCCACAAGAAACGGTACCGCGCAGAAGACAAGACCATGCTACGCGTCAACAATTTCACCGAACAGGCTATTGATGAAGAGGCCCAGGAAGAGATTGTTGCCGCTTTCGAGACGGAGGCCGCCACAATAGACGCCATAATCTTTTCCGATTTCAACTACGGCATCCTGCCGCAAAGCCTAGTTAAGAAGATTACCGACGTTGCTCAGCGCAACAATGTTCTGGTGGCGGCGGATAGCCAGACCTCGTCCCAGATCGGTGATATCTCTAGGTACAAAAATGCGAAGCTTCTCACTCCGACTGAGCGAGAGGTTAGAGTCGCGCTGCAAAACAGCGAGGATGGAATTGTAATACTTGCCGAGCAATTGTGCTCGAGAACGAATGCAGGTCACGTATACATCACTCTAGGAAGCGACGGTCTGCTCATTCATTCTTCGGACCCGACAGGCGGCTCTCATCACGACCTGAAGGTTGATCGGCTTCCAGCCATGAACCAGAGCCCCAAGGATCCGGCGGGCGCCGGTGATGCCATGCTGGTCATGTCCACGCTGGTTCTGGCAAGCGGCGGCACGATCTGGGAAGCGGCCTATCTCGGATCGATCGCTTCGGCCTGTCAGGTTGGACGGGTCGGCAACATTCCCCTGAAGCCGGAGGAAATTATCCGAGAACTGATGCATGAGGAACATGTGTGATGCGCGCGGTCTTGCTTGCTGCGGGTTTCGGCACCCGACTGCGGCCGGTGACCGATCGTGTTCCCAAGGCACTGGTGCCCGTTGATGGCAGACCGCTGCTCGAATACTGGCTGCATTCGCTGTTCCACTCGAGGTTCGAGGAAGTCCTGATAAACACGCATTACCTCCCGGACCAGGTCAATGAACTGGTTGCGAATTCCCTCTACCGCGACCGTATCACCGTCGTGCACGAGGAGACGCTCCAGGGAACGGCGGGAACAATCCGGCAAAACGCTGCCTTTTGCGCAGACGCTCCCTGCCTTGTTGCCCACGCCGACAATCTCTGCATTTGCGATTTCAATGCGTTCCAGGCCGCACATCGCGCTCGGCCCGCTGCGGCCGCGATGACGATGATGACATTCGAGGCCCCGGATCCGACCCAATGCGGCATCGTCAAATGCGACGGGAACGGGCTTGTGCAGGAATTTCACGAGAAAGTCGCGAACCCGCCCGGAACGCGCGCTAGCGCGGCCGTCCACCTTATGGAACCTGAAGTGCTACACTTCATCGAACGGATGGAGAGCGACACGCCCGACTTGAGCCTCGATGTCGTGCCGACATTCCTGGGCCGCATCTTCGCCTGGCACAATGACCGTTATCACATGGATATCGGCACTTTGCAGACATACGGCATGGCACAAATCGACATCCGGGCGCAACGCGCCTTCATGGAGGCTCAGGGCTGGTTCAGCTGACCGAATACTCAGCCTTGCCGATTAGCATATCGACCACCGTCGTCAGCCACATCATGTGGACGGCTTCCACGACGTTGTAGGCCGACGAATCCATCCAGAAATTGATGTCGCCGAGGGCCTTGAGCGGGTTGTCTGCGGATTTCCCGGTAAACGTCACCACTTTCAGTCCCGTCGATCTGGCATACTCAGCCGCCTTGACGATGTTAGGCGAGGTGCCACTGACAGAGGTGAAGACACATGCATCTCCGTCGTCGGCGAAGGCTTTGAGTGCGCGCGCGATCCAGTTCTCGTAGCCGTAATCGTTCGAGAACGCGGTAATCAGGTTCGGTTCATTGAAATCGAGCGAGCGGACTTTTCCCTGTTTGGTGAAGTCGACGCGGCCGTGGGACGAAATTGAGGCGCTGGCGCCGTTGCCCGCGAAAATTAGTTTCGATTTCCGATCACGAACCTCCGCGGCCATATCGCGAAACGCAACAAGGTTTTCATAGACGGCTGGATCGAAAGCGGGCCTAAACTTTGCGTAGTACTCGTCCAACCAAATTTTCCAGTCGCTCACGGCAATGCTCCAATCTTCCAACAATTCAAACGCTTGGCCAGGTTACGCCCGATTTCGGCAGACCGGCCGGGCGTCGCCGAAAAGCAAACGCCAAGCAACGCGGCCTTCTGCCTAGGCCTCTGGGCCTCTAAGCCACTTCCAGGCGACTGCCAACGTCTTCCACCTGGTCTTTTTCCACTTCGGCTTCAGTTTGTGAACCCGTCCCAGCCACCTGAGGGCTGTGCGCCACTGCCCGAGAGCCTCGTAGCACTCCGCTGCCAGGTAGGCAGCATACGGGTCCGAAACGAACCAAGCCCGCTCTTCCTCGATGAGCCGCGCAAGGCGGGCAAGTTCGCCTTCGGCCAGCAACCGCCGGGCCCGCTCCAGCAACATCACCTCCTCGGGTGACGTCGTTGCGGCAATGCGGCCATTCCGGGTGGTATTGAGAATCTCTTCGGGAAACGCCGGCGGCAGCTGACGGACGGACCAAGCCTCGATGTCCTCCAGCAACCGAGAGTAGCCATTCATGTTGTAGCCGGTTCGCGACAGCCAATCCGGGCAGACTTCCATGCCGAAAAGCGTTTCGACGGCCTTGCAGTCACGCAGCGTCATCTCGGTTCCGCAACCGACGAAATAATGCGTTCCGTGCGCCGCATTCACGCCGAAGTCCATGATGCATAGCGGCGTGATGCCGAAGGCGATCGCGTCGAAATACGCGGTGCTCGACACGGAAAGAAGCGCCTGCGCTTGCTTCATGAGATCCGGAAGCGGGTCGTGGGAAATGCGCACATTCTCTGGCCAACCGCGGAAATCTTCCGGATGCAGGACGTGATCGTGAAAGGTCTGGCTACCGGCCGGCACCCGCGGCCGAACAACGATCTCCCAGTCCCTGTTTGCGTCGGCAAAGTCGCTCAGCGCCTGGAACAGACGTTTGCGCTCGTCGACGGTCCCAGGAACAATCACCTGTTCGGCGAAAACCACGTTCTTGCGCTTGGCATCACCGCTGCCGTCATGCGCGGGCTTGTTCAGCCCCAAGGGGATCAACTTCTGGTCCCGCGCGATCGTCCCGGCCAAGATCGCGGTGAACAGGTCGACGTCCCTCGGGCCGTTGACACAGATGCTGTCGTAGCCGCACCGCCAGAAGATGCCTTCCTCGTATTTCTCGTAGACGACTCCGTTGTAGCCTGAAAAGATGTAGGGCCTGCTACCCGTAACTTGATGGTGATAGGCGACGTTGCGCTGGAAACGTCGTATCTGGCTGCCCCTCGAATAGCACCCCACCGCGGCGAAGGAAGCGATTTCGTCTGAAAAGCAAAACTGGTCCAGGCTGGCCTCGACCAGCGAATGGTTGGCCTTCAGTTCCTTCACAAGCGCTTCGGGAAACGCCTTCAGCTCCGGGACGATATAGTCGACCTGCCACCCGACCCCCAGGAAATGGCCGGCGATGGCCCTGGTACCGAAGTACTGGCTGTCGCTGTCGATCAGAAGTCCGAGTTTGCGCACTTCACCCTCGAAATCTTTTCAGGAACGATCCGAACGCGGAATTCCGCCTCTGGAATTCACGAGCGGCGATCGAGCGCAGGCTTCTCGACCGCTTCAGAAACTCAAGAAAGGCTATCGAATGCAGCGCGTCGGCGTTTTTCGGTCCTGAAGCTGTCGTGCCGTTCCTTGCGGCCTCGACGGCCTCGGCGACGAGTACGGCGATCGAAAGTGACGGATCGTGCGTGCAGTCTTCAAGCCAGGTCATTACGGGAACGGGTACGTTCTCCGGATCGATCTGACTGAAGCTTCTGAGGATGCCGGACCCATAAAAGTACTGCAGGCCGTAATCGTCGTGCGCACCAAAGTCATTGAGAATGAGAGTTGGAACTCCTGCATAAAGGGCTTCGACAGAGACCGTCGAGGACACGGTCAGGCACAGTGACGCCTTCGCCAGAAGCCCGCGCGTGCTTTCCTGTGTCAGCGCCAGATTGGGCGGTACCGAGTTTCCTGACGCAGATGCGACCTCTGAAAAAAGGCTGTCGATAGCATGCCAGGTCCGGTGCAGTGTCGCCTTGTTGCCATTGACGCGTGCCTTAATCAGAATCTGCCGGTCATGGTGCCTGCGTGCCAGCTCAAAGAGTTGCTCCACCAGAAAGCGGCGCTCGTCATAGTGCCTCGGTATCACCGCCTGTTCGAAAAAGACGATCGGACCGCTGACAATCGCGTCCGGCTCCCGATCAATCTTGTCCAGGACAGAGCCGTTGCCGAACAGGCGCGCATTGGACGGATCGATGCCATAGCCTTCGCACATCCGGGCGTACTCGCGCATGTCCCGCCTGCAATTCAGCCACAAGAAGTCCGCGGTAGCCCGGGTCGCGAGGCCGTCGAAGAGGTAGCGCAGGACAAGGCCCGGATACGCACTGATGACAATCGGGCGGCCGTTCCCGAAAGGCGGTAGGAACTGAAACAGTCTACGTGTTGATAGGCCTTCCAGGCAAGCGAGTACGATGTCATATTGAGAAATCGCGCCGCTTTCGCAGAAGTCGATCAGATCGATCTCACCTATCGTCTTGCTAACGCCCAGTTCGGCGACCTGTTCCGGGCTGATCTGCTTTGTCTTGCGCGCCCTGACGAGGGCATAGTCGACTTCAACACCGCATTTCTCGAAGCTCGGCGCGATCAGCCTGGCCGTATTGAGGAACGAGTCGTAACCTGCGAGCGCGAGCATCTTCATCGTGAGTTATCCGACAAGCTCCTCGGAGATCAGGTAATCACACATTTCACGAAGCGCTCCCTTGCCGCCTCCGTTTTTCAGCACGATCCCGGCGACTGCCAGTGCGGTTTCATGTGCATCGGCCGGAGCAAAGGACAGACCGGCTGCTTTCATGCAGTCTATGTCGTTGACGTCATTGCCAATGTAAACGATCTCACTCCATTTCAGTCCCTGCTCCCTGCACCAGGCGTCCAGAACGGGAAGCTTGTCGTCGACCTGGTTCAACACCTCCATCTTGAGCTTTGCGGCCCTGGCCCGGACGACCGGATTGGCTTCCTTTGATAGGATAAGCAGCCTCGTGCCGCGTTTGCGCAGCAGCTCCAGACCGAGCCCGTCGCGCCGGTTGCAGGAGACGGATTCAACGCCGTTCTCGCTCACCTGCACTCTGTCGTCGGTGTGCACGCCGTCGAAATCCGTTACCACGGCGGCGATACTGCCGGGCCTGACGGATGTCCTAGCCGGCTGCTCCCTGACCGACAGAAAGGCCTCGACGAAATCCCAGTCATCCTGATCGTCGATTTCCGCCGCCGGTCCCGGGACGGACACCAGCGCGACCGGTCCGCAGAACCGTTCCTTCCGGTCCAGGAAATCGGCGACGCGCATGGCGTAGATGGCACCGTTTTCGCGGTAGCGCGGTTTCATGTCCTGCCGTCTCTGACGGGGTTTCGTGTGGTCGTGCGTGATGCCTTCCGCGAAGCCGTCGTCACCCTCGTGCCAGATGAACCCGTGGTCTTCAACCACCGAAAGCGCGGCACTCGCACCCTTCGCCACCAGGGTCTCAAGCGCGGTATCGATGTCTTCGGGCCGAGTGAACGGCGACGTGCATTGCAAGAACACCATATGCTCCGGCAACGGACGCCCGTCCTCTCGCAGCCGATCCAGAACGTGCAGAAGGGCACTTTCCGAGCTTGCAGTGCTGCCGCTGAGGTCGTCAGGCCGTTCGACCACCGTCGCTCCGGCCTCGGCCGCGACGCGCGCGATCCCGGCGTCGTCGGTCGACACGTATACGGTTGCGACCTGGCGCGCCTGAAGCGCGGCCTTCACAGTGCGTGCGACAAGCGGCATCCCGAGGAGCGGACGGACGTTCTTGCCGGGCAGGCCGATAGAACCTCCCCGGGCCGGAATGATGGCAATGGCATCCATAGCACTTAAGACACTTGGCGGATGTTCGCCCCGTGTTTTTCCTCGCGCCACTTCAGCTTGTCACGCTGAACCTTTTCGACGTCCAGGAGATCCGACTTCTTGAATTCAAGTGCCTTAGCAACGTTCCGCAGGTCGCGGCACATGCGGCGGAGCCCATCCGGCTCCAGGCTGGCAGCGTGGTCGGTGCCTTTCCATGTCCGGTCAAGCGTGAAGTGGCGTTCGATATACTCGAACTTGCCCTTGCCGTAGCGCTCGTAACCTGCAGCTCCGAGAGCCATAGCGGCAACATCGGCTGCGATACCGAGATGGTGGCCGGAAAAACCGATGGACTTCACGCGGTCACCGAACTTTTCCTGAAGGTTGTTGATTTCCATCAGACAAAGGTCTTCAAACGCGACCGGATAGCCGGACGTGCAGGCATAGACCACGAGGTCCTTGGCACGGCCATGCTTCTCGTAGAAGGCAATCACCTTCTCAATTTCGTCGCGGGTGGTCATACCGGTCGAAACGTGGATTTCACCATCATAATTCTTGCAGAGGAATTCCTGCAAAACGAAGTGCTGATTGGTTGCCGACGGCAACTTGATCAGGTTCGGTTTCAACGAGGCGATTTCCTGCGCAGAGGTCACGTCCCACACTGAGGTGGAATAGTCGATACCGGCAAAGCGGCACTCTTCCTGCAATTCCTTATGCTGACCGACGGAGAATTCTAGAAACTCACGGTGCTCACCGTAGGTGGCGCCGTAGGCATTCTCGGGAACGGGGTGCGGGGTTTTATACTCTTCTGCCGTCAAAAGCTCTCGGTTGTGCCGCTTCTGGAACTTGGCAACATCGGCACCGCAGATTTTACTCGCAACTTGGATCAGTTCCTTGGCGATATCCATATCGCCCTTATGGTTGCAACCGATCTCGGCAATAACCTTTACATCAACCATCTTTGTACCTTCTTAGCCAAACCTTAGACTTGGTTAGCCTGAAAACGCTAGGTTAGGGCCGAGCCTGGAGCCCGAGCCCACTCGATGTTCTCATCCCATATCCCTCCGACAAGAACAAGAGCAGAAAATTTTATTTGTATCCAACTCCAGTTCTGGGCACCGCGTCAATTCGCCAACCTAGGGTTACACATCGGCGGTCGCTATTACGCCTTTGTGACAACAGTTCGATGGCTTCACTAAATGACAGAAACCGCTGCTCCGTATGGTCGAGATAAAAGCTGTAATCCAAATAAGCTCCTGCAAACACTGCTCTAAGGGAAGCTGGCCCACGTCTGTGTGGGGCCGGTACAGCCCGATCTCGGGTCAGACCCCAGCCGCCGTAAAAGGGCATGCCGAAACAGTGGACCTCGCACCCGGCCAGAACCGCTTCGAAACCTAGCTGGCTCGAAACGCAATATACTCTAGAGCAGCCTTCGAGAAGCGCCCATGGATTGACAGGCTCTGGCGTCAATCGCAGACGGCCTTCGCTTTGACAGCGCCTTAGCGCTGTGTCCGAGTTGGCAAGCAACCGCACCAGGTCAGAATTGAAATGGCCGGACTTTCGACCAAGCAACGTCTCTGGGTGCACGCGTAGCAGGATTTCAGCCGACGGATTTTCTGCAGCGGCGACTTTGAGCATTTGCTCGAAACTGCTTGCGTCGGCACCTGCGCCGGGAACAGAGGCGTCCCCAACAGTCTGGTCAATTACTAAAACGCGCTCGCACCGATCAGAGGAGCGAAGCGCGAGACCAGTCAAGTCATTCACCATCGCATGATTATATTTCGATAGTCGACTGGTGCGCAGCGCATCAATCGCTTGCTGGATATCCGAACCGCACTCACTTGACCGGCGCCGATTTATATATGCCTCCATGTCGCTCGGCTGGCGCGAATCATAATAGATTCCGGTCCGATCCATAACCATGCCGACCGGCATTTCTGTATCGCCAGGCTTAATAGACCGCAAAAACCCATCTTCGAAAGCAATATAAGGAATTTGGAGCTGACGCGCAGCGGCCCGGGCTTTAGCAGCGGTAGGCTTGTGCCCCCAACCTGCTATTGCGTCAAGACCCAACCCAAAGGGTAGATGCCGAGTTGCCGTGGCGCTAGTTTTCTGTTCCACCACGTGGCGCAGCCGCCACAAGCCGGATGTCGCAAGGCCGATTTTCATGGTCCCAAGACCTACCTGAGTCGCATGCCTCTGTCTTCGCTTTAAAACGACGTATCGCTAACCCACGTCAGCCAATTTCCATAAGCTTTTGTTTGCAAGCAGTCTTACATCATGGCACAAACCCGCATACTCACCTCATCCAACTCTATTCTATTATCGTTCGTAAAGCTCGAATTGCACCTTGCCCCAAACCATCGGCCTTGATTTCGGCACATCCAACACCGTTGCTGTTCTCGCAGGTGGTCGATCTGCCACAACGCCAGTCCATTTCCGAGATGGCGATAGCACCTTCACCTCACTGCCGACTGTTCTGAGTTTTCTTGACAAGGGTGCGGCGAAGGCGCCGCATGCGGAGGTTGGGCCCTGGGCGATCAGGCAGTTTTTGGAGAGTTTTGGGGATGTGCGGTTTATCCAGTCGCTCAAGACCTTTGCGGCCAGCGCGGCGTTCAAGGGGACGGGGATTTACGGCATACCGTTTGATTTCGAAGCGCTGATGGCAACATTTTTAAAGTGCGCTTTTGAGCGCTCGGGAAACGTTATTGACCCGGCCTCGACCCGGCTTGTCGTCGGGCGGCCGGTAGAGTTTGCAGGCTACAAGCCAGACGATCAGCTTGCCATGGCCAGATACCGGAGAGCTTTTCAGAGACTCGGATTTGAAGACATTCTCTTTGTGATGGAGCCGGTCGGCGCGGCATTTGCCTATGCACAATCGCTTGGCGAGGACACGACCATTCTCGTGGCCGACCTTGGTGGTGGCACGACGGACTATTCCTTGATGCAGTTCGAAACGCAGGCAGGGCACATGAAGGCGACGCCGCTCGGGCGCGGCGGTGTCGGTATCGCCGGCGACACGTTTGACTACCGCATCATCGACAACGTCGTCTTGCCAGAACTTGGCAAAGGGTCAGCCTATAAAAGCATGGGTAAGGTGCTCGAGATCCCGCCAAATCTCTTTTCAAATTTTGCACGCTGGCACATGCTGTCGATCTTCAAGACTTCCGATGATTTCAAGGAAATGAAAAAACTGCTCCGCTGGTGCCTGGAGCCAGACAAAATCGAGTTGTTCATCGATCTTGTCGAGGAAGATCAGGGCTATCCGCTCTATAAGGCCGTTTCAGAAACCAAAGCACAGCTTTCAGAGCAAGACGAGGCCGATCTTTTGTTCACGCCGCTTGGAAGTAATTTCAGGGCACGAATTGCGCGATCGGATTTTGAAAGCTGGATTGCGCCGGATCTAAAGAAAATGGATCTGGTACTGGACAGAACGCTTGAAAGAGCCGGACTTGAAAACAATGACATTGACCGGGTTTTCATGACCGGCGGCACTTCCTTTGTTCCGGCCGTACGACGGCAATTCAGCGAGCGCTTTGGCGCGGACAGGATCTCCGGCGGCAATGAACTTACCTCTGTCGCGAACGGTCTTGCGTTGATCGGAGCGCGCGAAGATGCTTCCGATTGGGCACTGGCCGCGTGATCCCGCCAAGCGCTGGCTCAAAGGTCCGGCGGTGATTTCAAGGTCAGATCAATATCCACTTTGTCGCCGGCACCAACCTTCTCTTTCTTTCGTACGGCTGATTTGACAGGCAAAAGAAAGGATCCGGACGTTTTGTCCGGCCAGATGGTCGTTTGCCAGACGCTTGACCCCAATTGCGCCTTGACCTTGACCATGCCAAAGGCCTTGCCCTTGCCGTGCCCGTTCACAAAACGGATCTGGTCAGCACAGTCCTTTGGCAGCGTCACGAACGTCCAGCCACCCTTGCCCGGGTAGACCCAAAGACATGCGGAAAAGGACAAGCGATCAAGCATGAAACGCTCCGGAAAAAATCCTGATTGTTGTGACTTACAGTTCGCAAGTGGTTTCAAGCTGCGGGAAACTCATCAGTCCACCAGATTGATATCGGCCATCAGATCACCTGCCGTTTCCTGCAGGGCATCGCTCAAGTCAGTTGGATCGAGGCCTGCGGGCAGCCGAAGATCGGCAGACGCCTTGAACAAGGCTTCGCCCTGCATGGAACCTGAGACAACTTCAGTCTCCAGGTTTTCGATGCTGACACCCTTGTCACTCAAAACACTGCTGATGTCGCGCAAAATGCCGGGATGGTCTTGTGAAACCAGATCAAGATGAGCAGATGCTCCCGCAGGCGCGTCATCTCCTGCCTTATCGGAACGCAGCGTGATGTCGATGCCGTCGTCGGATAGCGCTTTGAGCTGGCTGACCAGTTCAGTTGCACTGTCACCGGCAATGGCAACGCGAACAATGCCGGCAAATTCACCTCCAAGACGGGCCATGGAGCTTTCGATCCAGTTGCCGCCCAATCCGGCAATGACCTCGGCCATCCGTTCCACGAGCCCTGGCCGATCTTTTGCGATCACCGTAAATACAAGATGGGTCTGCATGTTCCTAGTGCTCCAGTTCAGCGCCGTGCTCCGGCATCCGGACAATTCCGGAATGCTGAACACAAGCAGCCGGATTGTCCTGATGCCATATGGCGCTCACCGCGGGGAGCCGTCAACTCTCCGCGGTGCGTTTTGATCCATTCACACTCAAGCCCTCAAATCCAGTCAAAGACCAGACTTGAGAGCATCCAGGACCGATCATGACCCCAAACATACGTTTTATCCGAGCGCCCGCCTGAGCATCGGGACGCGTTTGACAATCAGATAGTCCAGTACCAGGACCGTCAGGAGCGTTACGCCAACAAGCGGGAATGCCAACGAGAGAAACAGCATCAGGATCATCGCCCCACGCCAATGCGGCAGGTTTTCAGGTGTTTTGGGCGCAAAAACTCTGAAGGCAGACCCTTTTGGGCGGCGGAGCCACCACATCACAAGTCCACTGACACATAAAAAGATCACCGACAGGCACACAAGCGTGTTGAGTATCAGGTTCCACAGCCCGACAAGGCCCATGTGGAGCGGTATGCCAACTGCCATCGCCTTACCGGCGAGCGAATAGTCGGCGAAGGATACATTTGCCAGAACACGGCCCGTGTATTGATCCACATGGACTGTGCGATCCGAAAAAGGATCTTCGGCATCCGCGCTCATGGTGTCCTGGTTGATTGTCCAGACGCCCGATTCTCCCCCAGGATAGGCGACACGAAAGCGCGCATTGAACCCGATTTCTTCGGCAAGACTGGCGATGCTGTCGATGGTCACCGGAACACCGGGGGCGATCCCGACAATTCCCGCACCAGAGCCCGACGCCGGCATTGGCGTTTGCTCAAGCGCCCAGGGAACATCCGAAATCGCTCCGTGGTTCATCGAGGCATGCGTTTTGTCGGAGAGCGGAACTTCGTTCCATTTTTCAGCTGGAAACGTGTTCCAGGCCTGAACCAGTTTGCCACCCCAGATGCCTGTCCAGGCCATACCGGTGATCAGGAAAAGAACCAAAAGAAGCGAGACGTATATCCCGATACCTTCGTGAAGTATCTTCCAAACCGGGCGACCACGACCCCCAATGACGGGGAGGAGCGCACGCACAAAGGATCTGTCGCGCGGCCACCACAGGTAAAGGCCTGTCACGGTGAGCACGATGGCAAAGCCGGCTGCTATTTCCAGAAGGCGGTCACCTGTCGTTCCGAGAAGAAGATCACTGTGAATGCTGTCGGCAAAATCATACCAGCCATCCCGGCGCACCCAGGTCTCGACAATGCCACCTTGATACGGGTCGACGGCCACCATGGACTGGACACCGTCGGAGTTGATCCTGAAGACGGACACACTTTCAGCGCTCCGGCCTTTCAGCCACTCCACAAGCGTGCTGCCGGGCTGGCTCGCCAAAGCAGCGGCGGCCTGGTCGGATATGGGCATCGGCGTTTCGCCCACCTTTGGCACATGAATGTTTTCGCCATCCCTTCCGTCGAAATAACCGACATACATCATCGTCATTCCGGTGACCGCCAAGGTCATCAGAAAGGGTATGACAAACAGGCCCGCATAAAAGTGCCAGCGCCAGGCGGCCAGGTAAAACCGGCTGGGTGCGGAGGCGTTTCCAGCATCCTCAGTATTGATTGACATGAGAACTCCATAGCGAAGTCGATCACCATTGCTTTCTGCAGGTGCGGCTTCTGGTCAGACTGAATTTTTGATTGAGGAAAGTCGGTCAAACCAATCTGGGAGGCGCTCGCGCACCATGCTGGCCTGTCGAGCTTCTCGTCACCCAAACCATTGTCTGGAAGGGCACATGTTGCTCGGAGTTCCGTGGCGCGTCCCAGCAACCCGCACAAGCATGAAGAAGTGCAAACACACCAGCAACAGCAAAAACACAGTGCTTTAGTGCGTCGTCGTCCGAATCGCTATCGGAGGGGATTTCGGCACCGTTGGCGTCCAGAGTGACAGTTCTCAACCCTTCAGCCGTACAAAGTGTAACGGTGAAGGTGCCATCCACCTGCACTGTGGGCATAAAGCCCTTCGGCAAGAGGGCAACAAAAAGAAAAGGCAGCAGAAGCAGTGTTCTGATCACCTTCATCGAATCCGGGCCTGTTTTCCGGAAACGTTCCACGCCGTCGATGCTCCTCTCTTCACGCAGGTCGATCTCTAGACCAGCGCCCATACGAACACAAACGCAACCTCAACGAACCACAACTTTTGATAGTCGCATCAGCATTTCCGGCCATTTTTCACAAGTTGTCTGTATGCGCCTCAAGATGTCGCTTTCGCGCTTGATCCTCCTGTGGCCCTCCCCTAATGTGCCGCGACCTGACGGCGTCCTTTTGAAGGGACTGAGAGCGATTCCGGATGCGGTTGACCCAAACAGGGGACCAATGCCGGAGCTGTCCAAGGCACAAGCGATGATCCGGTGAAGCGCCGGACCCTTGCGCGTGTTTGCTTTCATCTCCCCAACAGGATTGTCGACGATAACCTGCCTTTTGAGGGGGAGAGAGAGATGTTTCACCGGACCGTTTTAACCGGCCTTACCACCGCGATGTTGCCGACATCTGCGTTTGCACATGGTGGTCACCTTGGCGAACTTGCCGGACACTCCCACTGGGTTGGGGTCGCAGCGATTGCCGGCGCTGCTCTGGTTGCCGGCCTTGTCGCTTTGAAGGACCGCAAGCAAAAGAAATCCGAAGATCCGACTGATGCAGATGTTGAAGACACGAAAACTGCCGGGGAAGCTGCTCAATGAGTGAAAAACTCGGTTTGATGATCTGCGGCCATGGAAGTCGCAACAAAGGCGCGGTCAAGCAGTTTGCCCAGCTGGCTGAAGGGCTAAAGGCGCGTTTTCCAGATTGGCCGGTAGAGTACGGCTACCTGGAATTCGCCAATCCGGTCATCCATGATGGTCTGACCAAGCTGCGCGAACAGGGGTGCACGCATGTTCTGGCGGTTCCAGGAATGCTTTTTGCGGCAGGTCACGCCAAAAATGACATCCCTTCGGTGCTGAACACCTATCAGGCCATGCACCCGGAAATGAAAATTTCCTATGGCCGGGAACTTGCTGTCGATATGCGCATGGTCAAGGCAGCCGGTGCGCGCATCCAGGAAGCCATCGATGCAGCAGAAGGCGACGTGCCGTTGCATGAAACGCTGCTTATGGTGGTAGGTCGCGGTGCATCTGATCCCGATGCAAATTCAAACGTTACCAAGATCACGCGCCTCCTTTGGGAAGGGTTCGGTTTCGGTTGGGCGGAAACCTGTTACTCCGGCGTGACATTTCCCCTTGTCGGGGCCGGTCTCGAACACGCGGCCAAGCTTGGATACAAGCGTATTATCGTCTTCCCGTATTTCCTGTTTACCGGGGTTCTCGTTCAAAGGATCTATTCAAACACGGATGAGGTTGCCGCCAACCATCCGGACATTGAGTTCATCAAGGCTGGATATCTGAACGACCATCCGCAGGTCATTGATACAATGGCGGATCGTGTGCAGGAAATTCTGCAAGGTGCCAATCTGATGAACTGTCAGATGTGCAAATACCGCGAGCAGGTGCTTGGCTTCGAAGCGGAGGTGGGACTGGCGCAAGAAAGCCATCACCACCACGTGGAAGGTCTTGGTGCGGAAGCAGAGTGTCAACTTTGCGATGAAATCTGCACAGGAGCCTGTGAGAAGCAGGTTCGTGCCGCTGGTCATCATCACCATGATCACGGGCATAGTCATGATCACGGGCATGGCCATAGTCACGATCACAGCCACGATCATCATCACCATCCCTATCCTCACGCGGACCATCCGCACGGGCCAAAATCTTTGAACCGAGACGGGTAAGCACAGGGCAGTGAGCACGGATACGAAACCGTCCTACGACTATGAAAAGGACCCTGCAGCGATCTATCGCCAGTCCTTTTCTACAGTGCGTGCGGAGACTGATTTTGCAAGTCTTCCAGAAAACTTGCATCCGGTGGCCATCCGCCTCATCCATGCCTGCGGTATGACGGATCTGCCAAAGGACCTGCGCTGGTCAAGCGGTATTCTGGAGGCTGCGCATTCCGCCATCGCTTCCGCTGCACCGGTGTTCTGTGATGTGGAAATGGTCTCTCACGGCATTATCAAGTCCCGGCTTCCAGACCGGTCAGAGGTGATATGCACATTGAACGATCAACAGGTGCCTCACCTTGCCGGGCAGCTCGGAACGACCAGATCGGCGGCGGCCGTTGAATTATGGCGTGAACGACTGGACGGAGCGATCGTTGCCATCGGCAATGCGCCGACCGCGCTCTTTCACCTGTTGGAACTCATCACTGATGGCGGACCTCGCCCAGCAGCGATTTTGGGGTTCCCGGTTGGTTTTGTCGGCGCTGCAGAATCCAAGGACGCATTGGTCAACAATCCATTTGAGATCCCCTATCTTGCCGTTGCCGGCCGGCGCGGCGGTTCGGCGATGGCTGCGGCAGCGGTAAACGCGCTTGTGGCCGGTCTCCCGGAGGAAGACTGACTTGAGCGACGAAATCGGAAAACCCAAATTCAGATCGGTTGGGACAAAAGAGCCAATGCGCTCTCGCGGGTTTCTCTCTCGACCCGGCGGTACCGCAGCGCTATTCCCAAACAAAGGCTCGGGCACAAGCGAGGCAACCTCGGCTGAAAAGCAGCATCACCGATCCAGAGGTGGCCGCAAGGTTGTGCTTCCGCAAGACGGAAAACCAAAGGATCTATCCGTAAGGCCCTCTATAAAACCGTACAGCCTGAAGGAAGAAGAATGACTTCCTGGCTAACCCTGATTGGCATAGGCGAAGACGGTGCGCTGGCTCCAGGTGGGCGGGATGCACTCGATCAGGCTGACCTCGTTTACGGAGGCAAGCGTCATCTGGCGCTGGCAAACGTCCCGGCTGGTGCTGAGGCGAAGTCCTGGCCCAGCCCGTTCGCAGGCGTCTATGAGGACCTGAAGCAGCAATCCGGCAAAAAAGTTGCTGTTCTCGCAAGCGGAGATCCGATGTGGTTCGGCATTGGCGCTTCGCTTCTAAGGCACTTTTCAGCGGATGAAATGAGGGTCTTGCCTTCTCTTTCCGCCTTCCAACTGGCGGCCGCGCGAAAGGGCTGGTCTCTTCAGGAAACAGAATGTCTGTCGGTACACGGCCGGCCTGTCGACTTGGTACGGGCAGCCCTTTATCCGGGGGCTCGGATCCTGCTTCTGACCAGCAATAGCGACACGCCACGCCAGGTCGCCGACATTTTGGCGGATGAAGGCTATGGACGTACAAAGCTGACGGTTCTGGAGCATCTTGGCGGTGAAAAGGAGCGCATCGTGCATGGGACGGTGGAAGACTGGTCATACACGGTTGCGGACCTTCACACGCTCGCGCTCGACGTCGTCGCCGACCCGAACTCAAGGTTCCGTGGTCGGACAGCCGGCCTTGCCGACGACGCCTTTCGACACGACGGAAAGATGACCAAGCAGGACATCCGTGCAGTGACGCTTGCTGAATTGAAACCCTTTCCGGGCGCTCTCCTCTGGGATATCGGCGCGGGTTGCGGATCGGTTGCCATTGAGTGGTTGCGCGCAGCTGATCGCACGCAAGCCATTGGGCTGGAACCAAATGCCGACCGGCGCCAAATGGCTGCGGACAATGCGCTTGCACTCGGCGTACCGCATCTTGAGCTCAAAGATGCATCTGCGCCGGATGGACTTGCCGATTTGCCTGAACCTGATGCTGTTTTCATCGGCGGGGGTCTCTCAACTCCCGGCACTGTTACAGCTGCCATGGCTGCGTTGAAAACTGGCGGACAGCTTGTGGCCAACGCGGTCACCCTTGAAAGCGAAGCCGTGCTACTTGAAGCATATCGAACGCTTGGAGGAGCCTTGAAACGGCTTTCCGTACAGAAGGCAAGCGCAGTGGGCGGCCTGACAGGGTGGCGCCCGCAGATGACCGTAACCCAGTGGAGTGTCACCAAGTCATGAGCGGCAAGCTTTATGGCGTCGGCCTCGGCCCAGGGGATCCGGAGCTGATGACCCTCAAGGCGCATCGATTGATCACGTCGGCGAAGGTGGTGGCCTATCCAGCCCCAGATTCTGGAACAAGTTTCGCACGTTCAATCGCCGATGGCCTGATCGGCAACGAGGCGCGGGAAATCCCGATCATTGTGCCCATGCGCGTGGACCGGTTTCCCGCCAAGGAAATATATGACAAGGCCTCTGCAGACATTGCCGAAGTGCTTGAGAGTGGCCTGGATGTTGTCACCCTTTGTGAAGGCGACCCGTTTTTCTTCGGATCGTTCATGTATCTTTTTGAACGTTTGGCAGATCGGTTCGAGGTTGAAATCGTGCCAGGGGTCACATCACTGACAACCTGTGCGGCACAGCTCGGACGCCCGCTAACATCGCGAAACGACGTTCTGACCATCATCCCAGGACCCCTTCCCGACAATGAGATCCGTCGCAAGGTCGAAGAGGCCCAGGCTGTCGCCATCATGAAGGTCGGGCGACATCTGGCACGATTGAAGGCGCTTTTGTCCGAAATGGGGTTGCTCGATCGCGCCGGCTATGTGGAACGCGCCAGCCTTCCCGAACAAAAGGTTCACCGCCTTGTTGACCTAGAGGCGGAAACTGCACCCTATTTTTCCATGATCCTTATCTACAAGGGAGACGAAGCGTGGACGCTTCCCCCATCCTTCTCGTCCTGAACGAGACCGGCTTTGAAACGGCACAAGACGTTGCCAAGCGGTTTTCGACTGCGCGCATTCACGGTCTGGCCGGCCGTGTGCCGATAGCCGATACCCAGTTCAACGAAACGATCGAGCACATTCAGCTCCTGTTCAAGGCTGGCCATCCGATCGTCGGCTTCTGCGCGAGCGGGATCCTGATACGCGCGCTGGCTCCGGTTCTCTCGGACAAGACATCAGAACCTCCAGTCATCGCCATTTCAGAGGACGGTTCAAGCATTGTGCCGCTGCTCGGCGGTCACAGGGGCGCCAACGAGCTGGCCCGTGTGTTGGCCCGTGGGCTTCGCGGCCATGCGGCGATCACAACCGCCGGCGATCTTAAGCTTGGCGTCGCGCTTGATGCTCCTCCTTCCGGCTGGCGGCTGATCAACCCCGAAGATGCCAAACCGGTCATGGCCGAGCTTATCTCAGGCGCGTCGGTCCGCCTGGAAGGCAATGCGGATTGGTTGTCAGAAGCCGACCTTGTGCACTCTGACGACGCGGCCATTTCCCTCGTTGCCAGTGAGCAACCGGAGGTCAGCGGACCGACCCGGTTGGTCTACCATCCACAGAAGTTCGCCGTCGGCGTCGGCTGTGCAAGAGGATGTGCCAACCAGGAATTGATCGACCTTGTCGAGACACAACTCGCAGAAGCCAAAATCGCCCCCGGAGCCGTTGCATGTGTTGCAACAATTGACCTGAAGGCCGATGAGACTGCCGTCAATGACCTGGCCGATCATCTCGGTGTGCCAGTGCGACTTTTTTCCGCCGTGGAACTGCAGCGTGAAACGCCTCGGCTGAAAAACCCCTCAAATGTGGTCTTCGATGAGGTGGGTTGTTATGGCGTTGCGGAAGGTGGCGCGCTTGCGGCGGCCGGTCCCTTCGCTGCACTGACGGTTGAAAAGCAGAAAACCGAAAATGCGACCTGCGCCATTGCCAGATCTCCAAAGGCAATCGACACGTCGGCCGTGGGTCAGGCAAGAGGGCACCTGTCGGTGATCGGCATCGGACCCGGCAAGGATGATTGGCGCACACCGCAGGCAACCAAACTGCTGTCCGAGGCATCGGACGTCGTCGGGTATTCGCTGTACCTCGACATTGTCGAAAAACACATCACCGGCAAGACTCATCACAATTTTCCGCTTGGTGCAGAAGAAGACAGGGTTCGGTTCGCACTTGAGGAAGCCGGCAAAGGCAAGAATGTCGCGCTGATTTCTTCCGGCGATGCCGGCATCTACGCGATGGGAACGCTTGTCTACGAATTGCTGCATCGAAACCAGGAATTCGGCGGTGTTTCCGATGCGGCAAAACGCGTTACGATCACCAATGCGCCGGGCATTTCGGCATTGCAGGCATGTTCGGCGTTGATCGGCGCTCCGCTCGGTCACGACTTTTGCGCAATTTCCCTGTCCGATCTGCTGACCCCCTGGGAAGTCATTGAAAAACGTCTTAAGGCCGCCGCTGAAGGCGACTTCGTGATCGCATTCTACAACCCGGTGTCACAGCGCAGACGTACCCAACTCGCTATGGCCAAAGAGATTCTGCTGGAGCATCGTTCGGGTGCCACACCGGTCATTCTCGGCGTCAATCTCGGCCGCCCGGATGAGACGATCAGAGTGCTTTCGCTGGAAGCACTTTCCGTTGACGATGTTGATATGCTGACGACGGTGCTCGTCGGCTCTTCAACGACCCGCTCGGTGTTGCGCGGCGACGGCCATCCCTTCGTCTATACCCCGCGCGGCTACTCCAAACGCATAGATGCTCCAAAGCCGACCGATGTATCTCAAGATACGTCATCCCCAGCAGACGACAGCTCACACGAAACTGAAGCGGAAAACCAGGCATGACTGTTCATTTTGTCGGCGCCGGTCCGGGCGATCCGGACCTCATCACGGTTAGAGGACTGAGGCTCATCCAGTCTTGTCCGGTCTGCCTCTATGCCGGATCTCTGGTCCCTGAACAGATTGTTGCAGCAGCTCCAGAGGATGCTCGGGTCGTTGATACCGCGCCGTTGACGCTTGACGAGATCATCGAGGAAATCAAGTCTGCCCATGACAAAGGCCTGGATGTCGCCCGCGTCCATTCCGGAGACCCGTCCATTTATGGCGCAACCGCTGAGCAAATGCGACGTCTTGATGCCCTTGGCATTGATTATGATGTGACGCCGGGCGTACCAGCCTTTGCGGCAGCCGCGGCAGCCCTAAAGACTGAACTGACAATACCAGAGGTGGCGCAGACAGTTATTGTCACCAGAACGGCCATGCAGTCGTCCGCCATGCCGAACAATGAGGATCTGGACACGCTTGGCCGAAGCGGTGCCACACTCGCAATCCATCTCTCTGTCAGAAATCTGCGCGAGATCGAGCGGCAATTGACACCACACTACGGTCCGGATTGCCCTGTGATTGTCGCCTTCCGCGTCGGATGGCCGGATGAGAGCTTCATTCATGGAACCTTGTCGACCATTGCAGGAAAGGTCCGGGCCTCCAAAATTACCCGAACCGCCCTGATATTTGTCGGTCATGCCTTAAAGCCGGGTGAGGACTTCCGCGACAGCGCGCTCTATGACGCCGATCATGTTCACGTTTTGAGGCCCAAGAAGAAGGCCAAGGCGTGAAGCACTTGCAATGTCCGATTTGGCTCTGGCCGTTGTTTGAGTTTTTCGGCATCTGTTGCTTCACGCCGACCGATGGGGCCGTTCTGGCCTAGTCTCGCAAACTTGTCGCAAAAGGTATATGATCATAATCATATGCTTGTGAGGTGTTCTGTTGATGAGTGGCCAAGAAGACATACGCGCGGCGTTTGACGCCGCCGGATTGCAAGCCACTGATGTCGCATTGAAAAAACACAACTTTCTTTTTCGAACAGGCGATCAGGTCAAGCGTATGTTCTTTGTACGGACGGGCCGACTGGTCATGGTTCGTATCCTTGAAAGCGGCCAGGAACTCGTCGTACAGCGCGCCGACCCCGGCGACCTCTTCGCAGAGGCGTCCCTTTTTTCAGACCGTTACCATTGCGATGCCGTTGGTGAAACGGACGTTCGTTGCACGGCTTATGACAAGGCTGCTGTGCTGGAAGCACTCAATGATCCAGCCATGGCGATGCTGATGCTGAAAGCCTACTCGATTCAGATCCGCGGCCTGCGCAATCAGATCGAGCTGCGCAACATCAAACGTGCCGACGACAGGGTTTATTCCTATCTTCAATCTTTACCACCCGATGCGAAGGGCTGGCGCGATCCGCATCTTTCCTGGAAAGACATTTCCCGGACACTCGGGCTGTCGCACGAGGCCTGTTATCGTGCACTCGCATTGCTCGACAAAAGCAAGCGGATCGAACGGGAAGAAAACCGCTGCCGTCTCATCTGACAGCCTGAATGGTCTCCTAGATGTGTCAGCTGCGGAAGCGGCCGAAGAAGAGCTTTTGGTAAGGCAATCGTTTTGTCTAGCTCGCGCTGTTCAACTGCAATGGCTCAGCGTTGGAGATAGAAGGAGCAGCCGATCGGCTTCGTGACAACGCTTCCTCGCTCTCGTAATTTTCACCCCAATATTCAGCGACGCTTGGCCCATTTTTGATGCGCTTGTCACGAAACAGGAACCCGAGCACCTCGTGTATCCACACCCTTCGACCCATTGCATAGTACCATTTGTGGGCGTGCCTGAGCTTTGGATCGCGCATTGACCAAAGCCGCCAAAGCGCACGTGGACGGGATTGCACGATGAATTCGATTGCCTTCACCCAAAGAAACACCCGCCAGGGCGGTACATGCCGTGTGGCAAGGACCTGGTGTTTATAGTCCCACTTGCGCTGATCCAACTGGATGACCCGGCGGTGCCGGATATCGCCAAACAGAGGTGTCCAGCGATGCGGCGTCACGTAAAGCGATTGGATCTGATCCGGGTCATAGCTGAGCAGTAAACGAAGAACCCGCCAGTAGTCCCGATCCCGTTCCTCTTCAAAACCGACCACCCAGGTTGCGAGGGACAGCATGCCGTGCTGCCGCATGAGCCGGATCGCTTCACGATCCGTACTGGGTGTCGCGCCTTTGCGGATCTTGGCAAGAACCTTCTCATCCGTGTGCTCCATGCCCATCAGGAACCGTTCCACGCCCGCTTTCTTGTAAAGATGAAGATGGTCGCGATCACGAACAATATCGTCTGCTCTCGTTGAGCCAACCAAAGTGATTTCAACATTCTCCGAGATGACCGCCTCCAGAAACCGTTTCCACATTTTCTTCGAGGACGTTGGGTTTTCGTCGGCAAAATTGAAAACCTCGATGCCATACTTGCGATGAAGCCAGGCCAATTCGGCTGCAAAAACCTCCGGGTTACGATGGCGCCACTGTGTCCAGAACCCGCGCTGGCCACAATAGGTACAAGGATGTGGGCACCCCCTTGAAAACTGGACGACCACCGCGCGCTTTCCACCCCAGTAGGAATAGCGATCAAAGTCGATCAGTTCCCATGCGATCCGGTAGGCGTCGAGGTCTCGAATCATCGGCTGCGGCGGTGTTGAGACAACCTTCCCTTCGGCTCGAAACGCTATGCCTCTTATGCCGGCAATCGGTTGGTTTCGACCAAGAGCATTGACGAGCTGTCGGCAGGTTTCCTCGCCCTCGCCCCTGACCAGAATGTCGAACTCTGGTGCTTCGCGCAGAATGTCCCGCCAGTGATAAGTCGGGAAAACACCCCCATAGATGACCAGCAGCCCCGGGCAGCACTCTTTGGCACGCCTTGCAATTTCGGAACTTGTCGGATGGGCGGACGTTGACCCGGAATGGCCGAGTAACAGAGCTTCGCAACCTGACTTTTCTATTGCGGAAACGATGTCAGAAATCGGCAATGGACCGAATTCCGCATCCAGAAAATCTACTTCATGATCATCGTCGATCAGGGGCCCTGCGATGGAAAGAAGTCCAAGCGGCGGCAGATGGTCATCAGGTATACGGCTGCCGATGGCCGTATGCGGCGGATTGACGATGAGCACTTTCATGTAACCGGTTCTCCATTGCGCCCCGTGCCATCAGGCGCATCCGGTCTTGCAGACGCTTTGCGTCAACTGTCGATGTTTTCAGGAGAAACGGCGAGATTTTGTGCAGCTGCGAGCGGCACTCAACTACAGGCGATCACATGTGCAAAGGAGCCGCTGACCGCCCCTATGGTTTGCCCAAGATCGCCAAGTTGATTGCCAGCGGCATCCTCAGCAGAAAACAATCGTGCGGCCTTTCCTTCCGACATGATACTTGCATAGTGAAATTCATGTGCCGTCAGGGGACGGGTCCAGGCAGCACCTTTCAACGGGCGCAGCTTGCGGTATCCGAGGTGGCGCTTGCGCGCCTTGAACGACGTTTCCAACGGAAGAAGCCCGAGCATCCGGTGGCGAATGCCCTCTGCATCGATCATTCCTTCGCCGAGTGTCATGTAGCCGCCGCACTCGCCGTAGATGAGGCGCTCGGCATTCGCTGCTTCTGTCATGCCGGCGAAAAACCGCGTCGCGCTGGCGAGCTTTCCCGCATGTAGTTCCGGATAACCGCCAGGAAGAAAAATCGCATCCGCGCTGTTGTCTGGCGCTTCATCGGCAAGTGGTGAAAAAAAGGATAGCTCAGATCCACTTTCCTGCCAGTGTTTCAGGAGATGCGGATAGGCAAAGGCGAAGGCAACATCTTGCGCAACGGCAATTCGCTGGCCAAGCGGCTCAGGCAGATCGCGGGACCGCCGCTTCGCGTCACTGAGTTGAACTGCCTTATGCGCCAAAAGGTCCAGATCTATTCTGTCCCGACAAACGCCTGCAGCCCCCTTCAAAAAAGCGTCTAGGTCCGGGTGTTCGTTCGCCTGCACCAGCCCAAGGTGGCGTGCGGGAAGACCAAGAGCATCAGACTTTTCGATGGCCCCAAACACCTCGACCTCGAGCGGTGCGAGCGCATCACGCAGCATCCTTTCGTGCCGGGCACTGCCCACCCGGTTCAAGATGACACCCGCCAAATCGATGTCTGACCGGAAAGTGCGAAAGCCGTGAACAAGTGCGGCGACCGACTGAGCCTGTTTTGCGCAGTCAATGACGAGAACGACGGGAATACCCAGCGCAACAGCGAGATCTGCTGCAGAGCCTTTGCCATTTGCAGCACCGTCGAAGAGGCCCATGGCTGCCTCAACGATCATCAGTTCGGCGTTGTCTGTCTGAGAAAGAGCTAGAGAATTGAGCGTGTCAGGTGTCATGGCCCAGGCGTCCAGATTGACGCAAGGTTTTCCACTGGCCGCCTGGTGAAAGCGTGGGTCGATATAGTCCGGACCCGACTTGGCTGAGACGATCACCTTGCTAGCGTCTTTAAAGGCACGAAGAAGCGCAAGCGTCAGAGTTGTCTTGCCAGCACCGGACGTCGGTGCGGCAATCATCAGGCCCTTTGTCGTGACAGGTGCAGCTTCAACCGGCATCGGCCGAACGGCGGCCGGACCGCAGCTCCAGCGGATCACTATCCAGCATCTTGCCGGTCATTGCTCCGAGCCAGTCAAGGCCACTGCGCAGCCGTACGACTTCGCCGACGACCACAATTGCCGGCGGAGCCATCCCTGAAGCCTTGGCGTCTTCGGCACACCGACCCAGGCTGGTTTCGAGGATTTCCTGGCCGTCAAGAGAAGCGTTGCAGACAATGCCAACCGGCTCAGCTGCGGATCGTCCACCCGCCATGAGTTTTCCGGCAATCGTTTCCAGATGCTTCATTGCCATATACATGACAATAACCGGCGAACCTTTGGCGATGCCCTCCCAGTTGATGGCGTCCGGGGTCAGTCCAGACTGGTCGTGTCCTGTCAGAAACGTGACGGCCTGATTGCAGTCGCGGTGTGTCGCTGGAATTCCGGCATAGGCAAGACCGCCGATACCTGCTGTTATTCCAGGTATGATCCGAAACGGAATTCCAGCCTCGACCAGTCCGAGCGCTTCCTCACCGCCACGGCCGAAAACGAATGGGTCACCACCCTTCAGTCGCAACACCCTTTTGCCCTGACGCGCGTAATCGATCAGCTTCAGGGTGATGTCACGCTGTTTGGGACTGGGTTTGCCGCCCCGCTTTCCCGCAAAGTCCGTAACCGCATCCGGTTTGACCCAGGCAAGGATGCTGCTGTCGACGAGCGCATCGTAGACCACCACGTCCGCCTGGCGCAGGCCGTTCAAGGCATGCAACGTCAGCAATCCAGGGTCACCCGGGCCCGCACCGGCCAGCCAGACCCAACCCGGCTCAAAATCCGGTAAGCCTTTGGGCAAGCTGTTGTTGTCGCTCTCTGCGTTCATTATTCCTGTTTATCTGTCTTGGACGCAAGCGCCAAGCGATTCCACGATCAAAATCGGCCCGAATACGACATTTCATCGCTTATATATTGACGAGCGCGCAAAGCACGGCATCTTCCGCTATAGAGGAACGATGTCGAGAAATGAGCCCAAAGAGTTGCGACGCGGTTGGACGACCGGCGCCTGTGCAACGGCCGCAGCGAAAGCGGCCTATGAAGCACTTCTCACGGGCACCTTTCCGGACCCTGTTGAAATCACGCTGCCAAAGGGCGGCACAACCCAATTCGCGCTGACGCGCCACGCACTATCAGGCAACACAGCAACCGCTTCCATAACAAAGGATGCCGGCGACGACCCTGATGTGACGCATGGCGCGCTGATCACATCAGCTGTCACGAGATTGCCACCGACTGAAGGTGTGAAGTTCAGGGCCGGAGAAGGGGTTGGCACGGTGACACGGCCCGGCTTGCCGGTTCCTCCGGGCGAACCCGCGATCAACCCCGTACCGCGCCAGATGATACAGGCG
Organism: Labrenzia sp. THAF82; assembly: GCF_009363435.1. Taxonomy (GTDB): domain Bacteria; phylum Pseudomonadota; class Alphaproteobacteria; order Rhizobiales; family Stappiaceae; genus Roseibium; species Roseibium porphyridii. The sequence goes on from NZ_CP045354.1 coordinate 5,954,299, forward strand.
GCCATTGCGGAAGTCGCCACCAGACATCGGGCTGCCGGCGACGTTGAAATCACCATTTCCATCGATGGTGGAGCTGAGCTCGCGCAGAAAACCATGAACCCCCGACTGGGTATCGTGGGAGGGCTTTCGGTTCTTGGCACGACAGGCATCGTGCGCCCGTTTTCCTGCGCAGCGTGGATTGCCTCGATCCATCGGGGTATTGATGTTGCCCGGGCGATCGGATTGACGCATGTGGTCGGTGCCACCGGATCATCTTCGGAAGATGCTGTTCGCGGTCGCTACCAACTGGATGAAGCTGCCTATCTGGATATGGGCGATTTTGCGGGCGGCCTTTTGAAATACTTGCGCGCCCACCCCGTGGACAAGCTGACGATGGCCGGCGGATTTGCCAAGATGTCGAAACTGGCCCAAGGCGCGCTCGACCTGCATTCAGCGCGCAGTTCCGTCGATTTCTCGTTTCTGCAGGGCCTTCTCAGCGAAGCGGCGGCTCCCGCATCCCTGATCGAAGCCGCCGCATCGGCCAATACCGCCAAAGAAGTGCTTGATGCGTCTCTGGCAGAAAATATCGACCTGAGCTTGCCGTTGGCGCGCAGGTCAAAGGCAGCGGTGCGCCGGATCCTGAGGGACGCCCCTGTTGCGATCGAGGTCCTGATCACGGATCGGCAGGGACTTGTTCTCGGAGAATGTGGATTTGACACGGACACTTGACCACATCTTGCTGCTTGCCGGAACCTCCGAGGCACGACAACTAGCAAAGTCTATTGCTCAACGTTTTGCCGCGGTCAAACTGACAGTATCCTTTGCGGGCGTTGTCAAAGATCTGCCTGATCTCGGTGTTCCGACCCGGATAGGCGGATTTGGAGGCGTTGATGGTCTTGTCAGCTATCTTCAAGAGAAAAGTGTCGACCTGATCATTGATGCGACGCACCCCTTCGCTGCCCAAATGAGCCGGCATGCCGTTGACGCTGCCGGTCAGACCGATACGCATCTCATCCGCCTGGAGCGGCCCATATGGCATGAAGTCGACGGTGACACCTGGCAACATGTTGCCTCGACAACCGCTGCAGCTGAGGCGCTGCCCAAAAAGTCGCGCGCGTTTCTTTCAGTCGGGCGAAAGGAAATTGACAAGTTCACCTATCGAGACGACTGCTTTGCACTGGTGCGAATGATTGAGCCGCCCGAACGACCGTTGCCCGATCACTGGCACTTGGTTCTCGAACGTCCTTCCAAAAGCGTCGATGCCGAACGACACTTGCTCAAGCACCACAAGATCACGCATCTGGTGACGAAAAACAGCGGTGGAGCCTCCTCCTACGCCAAGATCGAAGCAGCCCGGCAACTCCAGGTCCCTCTTCTCATGATCAAGAGACCGGCGTTACCGGACGCCGACACGGCTTCCTCGACAGCCGAGGTTCTGAAATTTGTCGAACAGTTCGTGGATGGTTGCGACTAGCCGCCAAATCTGAATTTGAACACAGCGGACGCAAATCTCGGAATTCCAACGACGTAGCGGCGAAACAAACGTCTCGGCTCCTGCAGCAACCTGAAGAGCCATTCCAATCCAGCTGCGCGAACAATCTTCGGCGCGCGGGCAACGGACCCCGACATGAAATCGAAAAGCGCTCCAACACCGATCGCTACTTTCACATTTAGATTCTGTCGATTTTGAACGATGAACTTTTCCTGTCTCGGATTGCCCATGGCAACCAGAATAAGATCAGGCATTAGCGCACTGATCTCCGCGCATACCTCCTGGCAATCATCCATATCGAAATAGCCGTTTCTGCAGCCGACGACTTCGTGTGCAGGATAGGTTTTCTCGATATGTTTCCGAGCCTGCTGTAGTTGCGTTTCCTCAGCTCCGAGCAGGTAGATGCGCAGGGAAAGACCAATGTCTTTCAAGACATCGGGCACAAAGTCCGTGCCATTGAGATTGTCAGGAAAAGGGCTCCCGTTCAGAAACCGGCTGGCGAGATCAATCCCGATCCCGTCGTTCAACAAGGTCATGCGATTGAGTGTCGCCGCATATTCCGGATCGTCAATTGCGGTCAGGACCGTATGAGCATTGCAAATGGCAACATCCAATCGCTCGCCCCGAAGGACGGCCGACCGGATCAGTCCAATCGCTTCCCGACGATTCAGGCGCGAAATTTCCAGCGGTCCAATTTCCATTGTGTTGATCCACGGTTGCAGATCCAACTCAACCTTGTTCATTGCCAAAAAAATTCCAATGACGGCCAATTGCCGAGCTAACGATTGTTCTTATGTAAGTTACGAGAGTCTTATGTCGAACATTATTAAATTTATTTAATTCCTCTCGCTATTTGCTTTTAGGATTAATGGCCTATTCTTAGGACCGTCATGTTTTATTAGGCAGAAGTAACCGAACATATACCATGTTCCGAGATCGCACACCGGCAGACGCCTGCCGAATATTTGCGATGCGTTAATCATGTTTGTTTACGAATTTCCTGACCCAAGATGGTTGAAGCATGCTCACGCATCTTTGACTGGCCGGAAACACGACAAGACCCGAAATTGCTCCTGACGCAACAGTGCAGACAACATCATGATCGATATCACGGACATACCTGCACTTCTGAAACGCAATATCTTCTGGCTGCTTCTGTTTCCAGTCCTTTTTGCCGGAATAGCGTTTGTCTTTGTTGCCTTGAAGACCCCCGTCTACGAGACGAGAGCCGAACTTCTTGTGCAGCCGGAAGGAGCGCAGATCATATCCAACAATCCGGTGGGGACGGCCAGCAACCAATCCCTCCAGAGCATGGATCTGGACAGCCAAACGCACATCATATTGTCTGCAGCCGTTCTGAACCAAGTCGCCAACTCTCTTGGACTGGACGATTCGCCCCAATTCCAGCAACCGGGACTGAGACAAAAAATTCTCGGCGGTTTCAGCTCCAACCGGTCATCTGCGGAATCAAGAGAGGCGACGCTTGAAGCCCTTCGCGAAGCGCTCAACGTCTACCGGATCGAAAGATCACTGGTGTTCGTTATCGTGGTCAAGCACACAGATGCGCAACTTGCGGCGGCAATCGCGAACGAGACCGCAAACGCTTATATCGAGCAATCCAGAACGAACCGTACCCAGTCGCTAGCACGAGCAAGCGAAAGCCTGAGTGAACAGGCAGAACAGTTGCGTGGCCGCGTCGAAACAGCCGAGGCCGCCGTGGAAGCCTACAAGGCACGGCAAGGCCTGATCAGCACCGCCGGCGGGTCGGTTGTCGACCAGCAGCTCGACGCTCTCAACAACCAGATCACAGAAGCCCGGGTTGCGATGGAAAGGGCCAAGGTCATCAATGATCAGATGGCATCTCTAACTCTGGCGGACGTTGAAGCGGGCGTCGTTCCCCAAGATGCGATCAGTTCGGTTCTGAATTCGTTGAGGGTCCAGTATTCGCGTATTGCCCAGCAGGAAGCTGAGGCTGCAACAACGCTTGGCGCCAATCACCCGACCTTGCGCGAATTACGATCGCAAATGAACAATACCGGACGTCAGATCCAGTCCGAACTTCAACGTATCAAGCAAACTGTCAAAGGCCAGTTCGAGCAGGCACGCCTCACCTTGAGCGGCCTGGAGCAGCAATCCAAGAACTTGCAGTCGCAGAACACACTGCAGGGCAAAGCACTTATTGAATTGCGCCAGCTGCAAAGCGAGGCTGATGCCAGCCGCAGTATCTATGAGGCATTCCTGAAGCGCTCAAGAGAACTGGAAGAACTTCCGGAACTGGACGCCAACAGCTCCAGGATACTTTCGGAAGCTCCGGTGCCATCCTCACCAACCGGACCCAACAAGATCGTTGCCCTTGGTGCTGGTAGCCTGTTCGGGTTTGTATTTGCGGCTGCCGGTGTGATCGGCCTGGCCCTTCTGCGCGGTAACCTGACCAGCGAACGCGCTGTCGTGACCGGAACAGGCGCTCCGATCCTGGCCAATATCTCCGCGCCGGCCAATGACCGCGGAAGCGGGTCCGCACTGACCGGATGGTTGGGAAAACCCGCGTCGTCAATTCAAAAGCAGAACGGAATTGCACGCACCCGGGTGGCCTATGCTCTCCGGCAGGCATTTGCAGACGAAAAGCCAGCCAACGTGCTCGTTCTGTCTATCGGGAACACGGGCAACACATCTCGCTTTATCCGGAATGTCGCTGTTGAATTGCATGACATGGGTGAAGAGGTGCTCTTTGCTCATACCGTCGGAAAACGCCGTGCAGATCAATCGTCAGACAGTACCGAGGCCTCGGCCAACCCAAGAGTAAATACCCTCAATAAGTTGGCCATGAACCTTTCCGATCAGGGTCTTGCAATCGCGGCCAACGATAGCGACCTCGGTTCGGTGTCGCAGAGGAAAGGCTTGTCGAGCTATCTGCGTGTCGAGCAAATCGATACAAGACGAAAATACGCAGCCAACGCAGATCTCGCTTCCAGCTATGACGACTTTCTGCTGATCGACGCCGGTAACATTGATGCCAGCCCGCTGCTGCCTGTCCTTTTGCGCCATTGTGATGGTATCATTCTGATCACAGCGCTTGGCGAAACCAGATCCAGTGACTTTGAGCGCACAACGGCCTATCTGGAGCCCTGGCAAGACCGGATCATCGGCAATGTTGTACTCTCAGCTGTCTGACCGGCCAGCCTTTGCCGGAACACTGCAGGACATTGAAGAGCGTCGCTACCAACTCTGGCTGAAAGCTATCAGCGCAGTTGTTATCGCGACCCTGACCTTCAACTTCCTGCTGGCGGTTTTCAACACAAACTTGATCGGAATCTCTGAAAGCCACGTCATCTTGACCGAGCTCGCCTTGATTGGCTGCGCGCTGCTGCTCGCCATGAGCCGCAATCCTGCGCTCTATGTCATTCTGGCGCTTTACCTGAGTTACATGGCCTTCATTCTTGCCTTGCGTCCGGAACTTGATCTGAAAGCCATTCGCGACTTTCTCATCCCGATTATCTTCTATTTCATTGGACGCAAATTCCAACGGATAGAAGACGCTGACAGGCTGGTTTGGACCTGTACCTTCATTGTTCTGGCAATCGGATTCTTCGAATTCCTTTTCCTGGATCTCTACACGCAGGCCGTTGATATCTTTGGATATTACGTTGCGCGTGGCACCTTGGAAATCGATGACAACTTTATCGAAGGTTCGAATTTGTTTGTCTCGAGCACCCGCGTCGGAGGACGAAACTTCTTTGACTTTCTCGGTCAGATCAGAGCTTCTTCGGTCTTCCTGGAGCCCGTTACGATGGGCAATTTCGGAGCATTTCTATGCCTTTGGGCGCTCTTTCGAAAAGGCATGCATCACCGTATTCTGCTCCTGGTACTGGCCTTTGTCGTCATTGTCCTCGCGGACGCCCGGTTCGGAATGTTCGTGTGTTTCTTCCTGTTCGTTGCAGCAGGCGCTGCCTATCTCGTCCCAAGATTTCTTTGGTGGTGCCTGCCGCCGTTGATCGTATTTGCTCTGGCTGTGTTCGGTGGTCTCTTTCCCGACTTGCCCTGGGCTGACAACTTCATTGGACGGCTCATCCATGCAAGTCATCTGCAGCAGCTGATCACTCTGGATGCCTTGTTCGGTTTGCGGCCGGATGTTCCCTTTCTTGCCGACAACGGTTTTGCCTATTCCATCGTCAAGTGCGGGATTATCGGTTTGCTGGCCCTCTGGACGCTCTTTGTCTTTGCGCCTTCCAACAGCCAGCAAGCACTTCACTTCAAGGCCTTGGCCGTTGTCTATATTTCCTTGCTCATGACCGTTTCCAATTCGTTCTATTCGATCAAGCTGGCAGCCCTTTTCTGGGTCGCTGCAGGAGCGGCAGACATCATGAAGTCCTCAACAACCATCACGCGCCGACAAGACGCCGCTGCAAAACCCACTGCGTCGAACCACGATACCCGGAGCTTTTGGAGCACACGGGAACAAAATCGTCAGAGCCTCAGGGCGCGAGTATAAAGGTCGTCGTATTTTTTCGCAGTGTGTGGCCAGCCGTACCGTTGAACGGATTGAACCGCACGCTCGCGCAAACTCTGATCAGAAAGAAGGTCCTGTAAAGCCGAGTCTACCGCAATTGCCGTTTTCTTCACGTCTTCAAAGTCACATAGCCGGATGAGTGGATTGCTGTCGGAAAGCGATTGAAAGGCCTGATTTGCATGAACAACGGGAATGAGACCCGCACTCAAGGCTTCAATCAACACCAGGCCAAATCCCTCATAATCTGAAGCGCTGACGAACAAGCTGCATTGACCGATCAGGTCACGCAGCTGTTGGTTGCTGAGACCAACATGGACATAAACCTGGCTGCCCAGCCCGAGAGACTGTGCTCGTGACAGAATGTCATTCTTTGTGAGATCGGATTCAACACCCGCCACATGCAGGGTCCAGCTGTCGTCGGAAGTCGACAGGGATTTCATAAGATCCAGCAACAAGTTCAAGCGCTTGTTCGAAGAAAACCTCCCGAGTGTCAAGAGTGTTTTCCGGGGTTCAACCGAAGCCGCTTCGCCGAACTTTTCAAGATCAACTCCGTTTTCGATCAGTTCGGTGCGCCTTGGCGCGATCTTTCGAAACAGATCGAAGTCGCTTTGGCTGCAGCAGGCAATGCCCGAATACTGGGATGAGGACAATCGCGTCAGCGAATTGAACCAGACCTGCTTCAAACGCGCAAACCGGGCTGTGTGAAAAAAGCCGCCATGCGTTGTCGCAACCAGGGTTTTCCGGTGCCAGAACCTGCTCAGAGCAAGGGCATCGTAAAAAAAGTCCACGGCATGGACGTGCACCAGATCAGCGTCCTTGATTTCACCCAGGACCGACGGAGCCAGAGGGTATCTGGTGCTTCCGCGAAACGGAATGCGACACACCTCGATGCCGTCAATGATCTCCCGTCCCGGAAGTCTGGCGCTTAAGTCCGTGAACAATCTGTCCAGCGTGACAACCTTGAGACCGGCAAACCGCCCATTTTGCTTGGCCGCCAGGTTCCGGACAACGTCTTCAAGGCCACCTATATTGGGAGCATATTGCCGAACCACGTGAACAACACGCACATCGGAGAAATCAGCAATGCCGTTAAGTATCTCGTCTGTGTCGGGTTCATGTTTCATATATCTTTTCCGGCGAAAACATTTGTGCTCAAGCACTTTCCGCGCAAGGTAACATCCGTCCTTCAACAAGATCTTTATGATCATATCGCCAAACAGCGCTTACCCGTCTATAGCCTTTATGAAATATCACCGCCCAAAACTGACCTCATCAAAACGCATCCCGCTTCCGGGACGTTTCGTTGCCGGCGCTCTTGCTACGACCCTGCTCGTCGCGGCTATTTCGCATCCGGCTTCCGCACAAAGATGCCTTCGTGGTGTCAACCTTGCGGGAGGTGAGTTTGGCGGATCGCAGGGCGAGTACGGGCAAAGCTACATTTATCCCTCTGACGAAACTCTGGACTGGGCTGCATCTCGGCAGATGACTGCCATTCGGCTTCCCTTCAAATGGGAAAGACTTCAACCCCAGTTGAACGGTCCGTTTGACAGCGCGGAGCTTACGCGCCTGGTTGATGTGGTCCGGCAGGCAAACGGACGCGGACTCACAGTTGTTCTCGATCCGCACAATTACGCCGAGTACGAGAACGATCGCCTGGGCAAAGGCAAACTGACAGCGGCCGACTTCGCAAATTTCTGGTCGCAACTGGCACCCATCTTTTCCGGAAACCCGCTGGTCGTTTACGGATTGATGAACGAACCAACGGACATTGGATCTGCGGTGTGGTTCGAAGCGGCGCAGGCGGGTCTCGATGCCGTTCGAGCGACGGGTGCGAACAATCTTGTTCTTGTACCGGGTAATGTCTGGAGCGGCGCTTCGCACTGGTTCGATGATCAGGAAGGTGGCTCCAATGCCGAACTGTTCCAGCACATTTCAGACAGCGCCGACAATTTCGCCTTCGAATTTCACCAATATATGGACGACAATTTTTCCGGTACCAATCCCACCTGTCCAAGGGTCAAAGACGCAATTCTGGCGCTTGAAGGCGTAACGGGTTGGATGCGGCAATATGGGTACAAAGGTTTCCTGGGTGAATTCGGTGGGACCAGTTCACCCGATTGCCTGGAAGGACTTGACGATTTTGGCGACTACCTGGCCAGTCAGAGCGACATCTGGATTGGCTGGACAGCCTGGGCAGCCGGTGACTGGTGGGGAGATTATCCCCTGTCCCTGCAACCGGACAACGGGATCGACAAACCCCAGATTGAAGTCCTCAAACCATATTTTCAGGATCTGGACCAGCAATGCGGGTGAAACCTGAGCAGCGACTGAGGCTGAATACGGAAGAGGTTTATGGCAGATAAGATCCTCATCGTTTCCCGACACGATTATCGAACCGAGTGGCGAGCCAGCCTGCACTTCCTTGCGGACGCTTATCACGCTTTGGGCAGCTCGGTAAAATTCGTATCCGTCGGTTTCAGCCCACTATCCTTGTTGTCTCATGATCACCGCAAAGCGCTCTCAAGCGATGCCAACAGATGGCAAACCAGGAACGGTATAGAGTGTTTCTTGTGGCGCTCTCCGATACATCCGTTCAACCGAGGGCTCGGCAGCCTCGCTTTCCTGACCAACAGTCTTTTCAAATGGTGGATCAACTCGTCTTGCTCCGAAATGGACCGGGCGTGTGAGACAGCCGACCTGATCATCGTGGAATCGGGAATAGCGGCGGCGTTGGTCGGGCGGATCAGGCGCTGTGCGCCAAATGCAAAGCTCATTTACGTGGCATCCGATCTTCTGGAAACCGTGAACGCTCATCCCTTTATTGAAGAGCAGCTCTACCGCGACCGATCCGCCATCAGCCACATAGTTGTCGTCGCCCGGGCCATGGCCAAGCACTTCCAGGATTTTGGCTGTCCAGTTCACTTCGTGACACATGGCATTTCAAAATCAGATTTCGATACAATTGGCCCGAGTCCCTATTCAGGAGGCAAAAACATCGTCACAGTCGGATCAATGCTTTTCGATCCGACGTTTTTCGAAGTCGCATCCGAAAACTTTCCGGACATTCACTTTCATCTGATCGGTACGCCCAAACTTGAAAACGGTGCAGAAAACATCACCGAGTATGGTCGGATGGAGTTTACGGAAACGCTTCCCTATCTGAAATATGCCGATGCTGGCGCCGCGCCCTATCACGACATGGAGCATGCAGACTACCTGGTCGATAGCAGCATGAAGCTCATGCAGTACGACTATCTGAAACTCAATGCCATTTGCCCGGATTTTGCGGCTGGCGAAAAACCAAATCGCTATGGCTATAGACCCGGCGACACGGCCTCCGTGACCTTCGCAATCGAAAACGCTCTTGGCAGGCCTTACACGGAAGGCAATACCGAGGTTCTCGATTGGAAAGATGTGGCAATCAGATACAGGGACTTTTGACCGACCTGTTGCTCAACGTGTGTTTTACAGCTTGTTCGAACACAGCCTGTTCTACCGAAAAGCAGCACTGTTCCGTCCTGTTTTTGCGAAATCTCCCGCACACTCATCGGCGACATTCAAGAAAAACGGCCATACGAAATCTTAAACGAATACGCATAAACAAGACCCAAATAAGTACACCACGTTACAAGTCGGAGGGCATTCGTCTCCGATCCTTGATGCAGAGGCCCCTGGGCCCAAGAACAAGTCTGGCCCGGATTCAGATGACTGTAATTTCGACTGCGAAGAGTATGGCCTGATGGCGTCCATGCTTCGAAATTCGGTGGTGAACACCACAGCTGGCGTTCTCTCCATGTTCATGGGGTTCATCTGCAGCATCATTGTGGCCCGCACGCTTGGCGTCGAAGGCACTGGCATCGTGGCTTACGCCCTTTGGTTCATGACCGTTGCCACCGTTGTCTCGGATTATGGCATGCCGCAAGCAACATTGCGCTTCATTGCGCGTGACGTATCCGGCGATCATCTTCACAGCGCCCTATTGCAGACTTTGCTGTCCCGTTTTGTTGTCACAACGGCGATCATGGCAGTCGGAATAGGAACCTATGCACTTTGGCTTGCCAGTGGGAATGACGCACGCGGATCATCCGTCTGGCTTGCCACAATCGTTCTCTTTTTTAGTTACGCCTATTCGACAATTTCCATCGGCGCAGCACAGGGTCTTGGTCAGTTCGATCGCGCTGCGAAGATGACGTTGACGGGCTGTGTCTTGCAGTTTTTCTCGGTGCTGGGCGGTGCTTTGCTTTTCGGCCCCGTCGGCGCAATTCTCGGACATGCCACACGGCACCTGCCGCAGGCTCTCGATCTCAGGCGCTACCTTGGTCAAACAGCCGAGCGTGTCCGCGAGATCCCGGCTGATGTCAAAATCTACGCGCGCAACAACTGGATATCGGGCAGCGTCTTTGCCCTTTTCGGAGCCCGGATCGAGCTTGCACTTATTGGTTTCTTTTTCTCTATCGCCCAAGTGGGTTACTATTCCATCGGCCTGACAATGTCTGGCATGATTGCGCAATTGGCCGTGTTCATTCTCGCCTTCGTGGTTCCCCAATTCGGAGCAATGCACGACAACGCCGACGACACTGCCTTCGCCAGTGCCTTTCAGGAAACGATTAGATGGCTTGGAATTGTCATCGCTCCCATCGCCATTGGCGGTGCCTCCATCGCGAGCGAGCTCATTCCGGTCGTCTTCGGGGAAGACTTCGCCCCCGCGGTCTGGCCGGCGGTCATATTGCTTGCATTTGCAATCGCACAGGCACTTGCATCTGTCATTTCACGCGCGATCCTCGCCAAAAACCGGAGCACTGACGAGCTTCGCATGATGCTGGTTTGGTGTGGCGCAACCACTGTGTCGCTGCTGATCACCGTACCGTCTTACGGTCAGTTGGGAGCCGCCTGGATTCGCGGCGGTGCCAGCATTCTTCTGTTACTGATGCTGAGTATCTATTGCCATCGCGTCCTTCAGCTCCGTCTGCCCGTGCTTGCCCTGATGAAATCGACCTTGGCGGCGGCTATTTGCGGGGCAACAGCAGCCTACATGCTTACCATCGTCTCCGGACTGATCGGTCTTCTGATCGCCGTCAGCGCTGCCGCACCAGTTTATTTCCTGGCACTGTTTCTTCTAAGGGCGGTCACCTGGAAGGAAATCCGACCGCTGTTCGATGGGTTGAAAACTCGCATGAGATCGTCAAAAGCTGACTGACCTGGCTCGTGGTTCCTGCTCTTTGCAACTTCTATTAATGCGTTATTAGCCTGAGATTTCTAAATTGAAGCCAACTCTATTGGTTTTCGCATCAGTGCGAGATCAACTGATCGGCGCATTTGCGTTTTGCTTAAGAACATCGAGCACAAGTCTTTGCGACGATCTGAAAACAATGCAAATCGGAACTATTGAAGCAATGTCTATCGGAACCGTATTCGGCGAACGCTTTGGACCCATTTTGCAATCGATCGGAACCCTGCTTTCAAAGCGTGTTTTGAATACACTCTCCGTCGGCTTCTACTCGGTCATCATTCTTGGAACCCTGGCGCTCGCCTATTTCAATCCGGTCTACAATTGGGACATCCTGGCCTATGTCGGGATCGCGGTGGAAGACAGGCTTGAAACGGCGGAAGAAATTCACGCGACCGCTTACGGTGAAGTTCAGGAAGCCGCTTCGGAGCTTCAATTCTATAAAGTGACTGCATCTATTCCCTATAGGGTTGGCCAATATGAGAACCCTGACCACTTTGTGTCGCTGTTCCCCATGTACCGGGTGAAACTGGCCTATGTCGAAGCAATCAAGCATCTTGGAGACGTCGCTGGCCGCGTGCATGCCACAACGCTGATTTCTACGATTTCAGCAGCGTTGGTCGGTGTCTTTGTCATTGCCTGGAGTTTTCGGCGAAACTTCGTTCAAGGCCTTCTGATCATCGGACCCGTCTCGATACTGATCGGCTATGTCTTTTCTGCCAGAGAAGCGACACCTGACCTGATGATGGCGGTATTTACCCTGCCAGCGATCTATTTTGTCTGCAGGGAAAAGCCATTCTTTGCAGCACCGTTTCTCATCCTTGCCTTTCTGGTCCGGCCGGATGGTATTCTATTGTTCTTCGCATTGCTCCTGGCAGCGCTCGCGGTGAGTAAATATCGGCTGGCCTATCTGGCCCTCTTTATTGCCTGCGTGTGTCTTTATTTCCCTGTGACGGGCTCTGCGGAGCATCCGGGCTGGTGGCCTCATTTCTATTTCTCAAACATTGAATACCAGGACGACATGCGCGGGTTCAACCCAGCCTTTGACGCCGTCCTTTTCATCAAAGCGCTGCTGATCAACCTTGCGCGCACGGTACAGGCCTATGATTGGCTGATGTTACTGGCAGTCTTTCTGCTCGGATTTGCGCTGTTTATCCGCAACGGTTTCGAGATCTCACGCGGTCAATGGATGGCGGTTATCGCCTTAACACTTTGTATTGGCGGAAAATTCGTCACCTTTCCGCTCCCGGATGATCGCGTTTATCTGCCCTACATGTTGCCCCTGTTGCTGGTCCTGATGGAAATCTGGAAGCCGGAATTTTCTGTCGCGCAGTCCGGAACCAAACGGGTTTCATAGGCCGATATTGCTTTCAAACTGCTCACTCGGGCAGATGCCTGAATGCCAAGCCATTGTCCACTTGGAAGCCTTGCAGACGGGAGGCTGGTTATCGTGACTGTCCGAACTGCCAAGCCATGGCAAGCAGAGACACGACCTGAAAGACAAAAAACCCGCTTCGAATGAAGCGGGTTTTCATATTTGAAGCGCACTGACATTGACTGCCAGATCGCACTCAATTTGCTCAAAACTAACCGGCCTGCGATTTGATAAAGCCGTTCACGATGCTGACAATGCCTTTCGACAAGAGGTCGTCCAGCGCATCACAGAACGTATCAACGTTGTCCATGGTGCAGACGAGTGGTGGCTCGAGGCGAATGACATTGCGATTGTACTCGGTGAAGGCCACCAGAATGTCGTAATCGCGCAGAAGCTGAGCTCCAATGAAGCCAGAGAGCGAACCTTTCAGCTTTTCATCAAGCATGGCGAGAACCGGACGCAAAACCATAGGCATCGTCTTTGAGAAATCCTGAAATTCCAGTCCGACCATCAATCCTTGTCCACGGACATCCTTGATGATCTTCGGGTACTTTTCCTGGATCTGCTTCAGGCGCGAGATCAGATGAGCGCCGACCTGTGCGGAGTTTTCAATCAGATCCTCATCGTAAAGAACATTCAGACCTTCCATGGCTGTGACGCTTGCCTCGCCAATGCCGCCAAATGTCGCCTGCGCGTGGATCATCGCTGTTTTGGGAGAGCCGTAGGCTTTCATGTAAACATCGCGCTTGGCAATCATTGCACCAACAGCAGCCTTGCCCGCACCGAGCGATTTTGCCAGCGCCGTGACGTCCGGAACAACGCCATAGTGTTCGAAAGCGTAGAATTTTCCCGTCCGGCCGTAACCGCATTGAACTTCGTCGGCCACCCAAAGCACATTGTGCTCATCGCACAAGTCTCTGACGCCTCTCCAATAGGCTTCAGGTGCCGAGATAATGCCACCGCCGCCCTGGACGGTTTCCAAAACAACGACGCCGATGTCTGGATCAGACTTAATGGCATTGCTCAGGGCCTGCAGATCACCAAACGGAACCTTCACCCGGTTGCCGACCAACTGGAAGTCGCCTTGATAGAGTTCAGAATCCGTCAGCGACAGAACGCCCTTCGTCTTTCCGTGAAACGAGTTCTCAGCGTACACAATCTTGCAGTTTTTCCTGCCCGAGGCCCGCTCGGCCACCTTGACGGCAGCTTCCATGGCTTCTGAACCGGTCGAACCGAGGAAAACCATGTCAAGGTCGCCCGGCGAACAGGCTGCCAGGTTCTTGGCAAGAGCTGTTGCATACTGAGAGAGAAACGCAATGGCGATCTCGTGCCTGTTTTCGTCCTGAAACTGCTTGCGCGCGGCGATCACACGCGGATGATTGTGCCCATGGGCAAGCGAGCCGAACCCACCGAAAAAGTCCAGGATCTTTCTACCGTTCTGGTCGGTGTAATACATCCCTTCGGCGGTCTCGATCTTGACCTTGTGGAAGCCGAGCAACTTCATGAAATGAAACTGTCCGGGATTGATATGGTCTTTGAACAGCTCAGCCATTGACTTGGTGTCGAGAGCCTTCGCCTCTTCAACCGTCATCAGGTCCGGTTTGGTGCTTTGCATCGGTTCTGCCTCAGGCATGTCCTGCTTTGTCGCAACATTAGCTAACATGGATAGTCCTATTCTGCAGGCTGAACGCTGCCGTGATTGGCACCGTTTCCGGCCGTTTTCTGTGATCGGTATTCGTCATATGCGGCGATCAGCATGTCTTCGTCGCGATAGGCTGGAACCCAGCCAAGGTCACGTTCGCCTTTTGAAACATCGAGAACGCACATCTCGTCAGCAATGAGATACTGTTCCGGATCCATCAGGGGCATGTTGATGGCGTCAAGGAAATCCAGGGTGCGCTTGACCGCAAATCCCCAGGTCGGCAGCAATATGGATTTGGATCCCGCATGCTTCACGAGGTCGCCAAGTAGCTTCTTGACCGGAGGCGGATTGATGGAGCCCAGATTATAGGCTTCGTTCGGGACACCTGCTTTCCAGGCGCGGTAAGCGGCATCTGCACAGTCGAACACTGAAATGAACTGATAAGGGTTCTTGCCGGACCCGATCATGGGCACCGGAAGGTTCATGTCGACGAGCTTGAAGAGCTTGGTCAGGATGCCAAGACGGCCCGGACCGATGATCAGTCTAGGTCGAAACAGAGTGATATCCATACCACGCTCGCGCCAGTCGGCTGCAAGAAACTCCGTATCCAACTTGGATTGACCATACTCACCGAGAGGTGCAACAGGATGATCTTCGGTCATTGGATAGGTGACGGTGTGGCCATAGACCATGTCGGTCGTGTAGTGCACCAATTTCTTGGCGCCAGCACGGTCCATCGCTTCGATGATGTTTTTGGTTCCGTCGTAATTGACCGGATAGAAAAAGTCGTGGCGTTTTGCGCGCACCTGGATCGGTGAAAGCATCTTGGCTGACAGATTGTAAACCATGTCTTCCGCAGCTATCGGAACCGCGGCGATAGAGGCCGGATCGGTCACATCGCAGGTAAGAAAAGTTGCCTTCGGATAGACAGACTGATTGTCATTGACGATATCGGCAACAATGACCTCTTCCCCGTCTTCCAGGAGCTTTTTTGCAAGCTGGCGACCGACGAAACCGTCGCCGCCGAAAAGAATATGTTTCACTTCGAAGTCTCCTTCAGGGCCGCAGTTTCAACCTGGGATTTTGCGTGGTTCTGATCGTGGTTGGATCCACCCTGCGCGATGAAGATCGTGCCAACGCAGATAAAGGCGATCCCGATGACGCGCATTGCGTTCAGGTCTTCCTGGAAAATGAAATAGGCGTAGACAGCCACAACCACATAAGCGAGTGACAAAAACGGATAGGCGTAAGACAGCTCTACCTTCGACAGGACATATAGATGTGATGCCATTGAGATCACAAAGGTGCAAAGACCCAAAAAGACGAATGGCGAGAACACGACCTGAAGTAGTTTGATAATCAGATTACTGGACAACCCGCTGAAATCACCCAGTCTGGTCATCCCGTACTTTAACATTATTTGTGCAGCTGCATTCGTCAGTACGGTAAATAAAATAAAAGGGAGGAACTTAGCCATACCCCATCGTCTCCACTCACTGTAAATTCTACCAACGCAACTATCGATCTAATTTGATTAAATTATCTTAATTCTGGCGCTATTTAACTTTGATATCACTGTATGAATAATAATGAGTAACTCTAATACTTAAATTTTCTTCATGTTATTATTGTTTGATTCACCATGTTACCTGCCATCCAGGACGGTTCTGCGCCAGAAGTCCGACATAAGCGCCGGATCCCTCAGTTCCTCGATCTCTTGCCAGTTGGGAAAGGAGGCCCTGAAAGTCGCACTCGACATTCTCCGATCCTTGTAAGGGTTCACCGCCCCCCCAGCCTGAATGGTGATGTCGTCGAGTTGCTCCAGCAACCGGTGTGTCACACCACCCTTGTTCGGAAAATCAAGCGTCAGCGTGAAACCCGGACGCGGAAAGCTCAAGATCCCCGGGCTTGGCAGTGAACCAAAGCGTTTCAGGACTGTCAGAAAGGACCCATGATGATTTCTTTGGGTGCACTCGAGGAGAGATTTTATGACCTCAAATGCATTTTCGGGCGGGATTACGCTCTGGTGCTGATGCAGGCCCTTTGGCCCATAAAGCCGGTTCCACCGCCCAATGCGGTCCAACGGAAAAAAGAACTTGTCAAAGGCGACCAGTTGCTCGGATCGGCCAACAGGAGCGCTTCTGAAGTAGCTTTCGTTGAAGAGCTTCAGGAATGGCCCTTGAAGGGGTGAGATCGGCGGAGTTAACGGGATATTCAAACGCGGTGCCGATTTGCGTTGCGGATGCTCGCCTTCAGCCGCATGGTCGCCGGCAATCAAGTGGCCCCGGCCGAAGTGCTTCCCTTTGACCAGAGAATCGATCCAGGCGACCGCATATTCATGCTGCGCATCTGCCTCATCAGCCAGCCCGAAGTAAGCTTCCAGATTGTCAAACCGGGTTGTCACCTGGCTGATCGAAGAGGAACCAATTTTCATCAATTGAATGGTCGCCTTGCGGATCAGGCCCGTGAGGCCCATGCCCCCGATCGTTGCATCGAAAAGACCACTCTCCTCATCCGACTTCAACAGGAGGGAACCCTGGTCCGATCTTTCGAGCAGCAGTTCCACGACGTGACAGCCGAATGTCCCACGCCTGTGGTGGTTCTTGCCATGAATGTCATTGGCAATGGCACCGCCAAGCGTCACGAACTGGGTGCCGGGAACCACCACAGGAAACCAGCCATGCGGTGCTACGGCTGCGATGATATCGCTCAAAAGGATGCCAGCGTCCGCCTCCAACAGACCCGAAGACCTGTCGAAAGACAGGATTCGATTTGCGGATTGTGACGTGATCGCGCTCCCGGCTGCATTCAAACAGCTATCGCCATAGCTTCTGCCATTGCCAAAGGGCAAAGCGCCATCCGATTTGACCTCACTGGTCAGATACTGATCAGGTGCGAGAAGACGCGGGTTTTTGACGGACAATCCGCCCCAACTGGCAATCCGCCGCATTTCTTTAGCCATGTGGGTTTACCAGGCTGCAGCAATCAGGAAAAGGACGGCACCGCAGCCGATCATGAATTGACTACGCCAGTCCTTCAGGATGAAGACGATCGGATCTTCATGCATCTCGCCTCTGCGTGCGAGGATCCAGATACGCATGATGATGTAGAGCACCAGCGGGCACAAAAGCCAGATGAGCTGCGGAATGGCATAAGCTTCTTCGATTACCGGACTTTGAATATAAAGCGCGAGAACCAACACTGCTGCAAAGCCGGATGTCATCCCTGCTTGCGAGATAGGTTCCAGATCAACATGACGGTAACCGCGACCGGTAACTTCCCTGGAGGCAACTTCGCCGACTTGCTGCAACTCGGTGAAGCGTTTCACCAGAGCAAGTGACAGGAAGAAGAACACAGAAAATGCGAGCAACCAGAACGAATACTCGATATCTGCCGCAGCCCCACCGGCAAGGACACGTACGGTGTAAAGACCGGCCAGGACAAATACATCGAGCAGGAGCATGCGCTTTATGGCGACCGAATACGCCGTTGTAATAAACAGGTAAAGCACCAGGATCCCGGTAAAGGCCAAGGGAAGGAAAGCGGAGATAGTGAAAGCAACCACAATCGAGCCAGCTGCCAGAAGCAAGCCGTTTGGAACGCTCAACCGGCCGCTTGCGAATGGACGATTGCACTTGGTGCGGTGACGGCGATCCGCTTCAAGGTCCAAGAGGTCATTGACCACATAAATGGCCGAAGCCGTGAGTGAAAAGGCTATGAAAGCCAGCAAACTGCTGACAAAGACGGACCCGACAAAAATCTCGTGCGCCAGAACCGCAGGCACGAAAATCAGAGCATTTTTAAGCCATTGATGCGGTCGCATGGCCTGTAGCGCAGCTTTGACTTCACTCTCTGTCGCATCAATTCGTTCAGCACCTGTTTTGCGTTGCCAGTTGTGCGCAACCCTGTCCGGTGCCACGACCGTCGCTTCAGACGCTTCCTCAAACAGGCAGACATCGTGATGTGAGTTGCCGTAATAGTCGAAGCCTTCGTCGCCGATCCGATCCCTTATCCGATCGAGCTTACGATGCGCCGTCAGGTTGGTCGTTTCATCGGATGCAAGCACTTCATCAAAGATCGCCAAATGCTCGGCAACGGCATCAGCAAGGGTTTCATTCGACCCGGTCGCCAGCACGAGCCGCCGGCCTGCCGCTTTTTCTGTCTTCAACCGTTCAACGACATCTGATCTGTACGGCAGGGTTTTGACGTCAATTTCTGCAGCCTCGGCAAGCCTCGCCTTTGTGAAGGCAATGCCGTGGCGCAACCAACCGAAGATCAGGAAAACAACAAAAGGCTTTCTGCGAAGCGCCTGAAAAAGGCTCTCCCAAAGAAGATCGCCTTTAATGAGCGTGCCATCCAAGTCTACGTAGATAGCTCGGTTTGTCGTTTCACAGCGCTGATCCATCACGCGGGAACCTTCAGTTTGAGCACTACCCCAAACATCTGGAACTCTTCTGTTAGACGAAGATTTCTGCGAACCAAATGCAATTCAAGAATAGTGCAAACGCTTCCTGTATTACAGTTCTCGCTAACGCAAATTCCTTATCATGCCATTTATACGGGAAGCTTCGGTGGTACGAAGATTGCGCAAAAGCTGCGAAAAGCGACCAAATCCGTAAATTCGTTGGTTTTATGCTTACCGGCAGATTAACCGGACCAGCCACACATCATGGTGCCGCGACCAGCTTCCATGTTACAAAAATCCTATGCCCAACGCTGTTTTTTTGGGCGACGGCGGCTTTAAGGCAGAACCACAAAGTCCACGTGGCCGACCATGACATGCAGCTGCGCTGCACCAATCTTTATCTGTCTGTCCTGCCACCAGCTTTCCAGTTGCTCGGCTTCGAGCCCCACCTCACGGCCAACCCGCTGCCATCCGCTCAGGAACTCAAGCAGAAAATCTTGAGTGTCATCACCTGCCTGCCAGTCTGAAGTGCCCTGAACGACGCGACAATCGCGCGCCCTGAACAGCTCAATCGCCACCCTGGCGGCCTCAGGACCAAGCGCGGGACCAAACCCCTTGTCGGTTTGCTGATGCCGGTTGAGCGCTTCGCGCAGAGTTTCGTCCATACCATGACCGGGAGAGAATTCCGTCCGCCCGTCATAGGTCAGGCTTGCCAGAAACGGCTTCCCCGCTTCGACAACCTTGTCGATCAGACGCTCCAGGAACGCTTTCGAGGTCAAATCGAGAAATGCCGAAGTGGTGATCGCATCGAACTGTTCAAAGGGTAGTTTCTCCAGATCGGCTTGCAAATCGACTTGCTGCACTTTGAGGTCACTCTGAAATCGGCTCGAAGCCACGTCCAGCAACGACACATCAAAATCCGTCAGTTGCCAGCTGACCGGCATTTGAAACTTGTCTTTCAATGCGGCAACGGTCGAGCCTGCTCCGCTGGCAAGGTCAAGAACACGAACTTCGGAAGTGGGCAGTACGTCAAGAAAAGCCCGCTCCACAACGGTGTTTCTGGCAGCCAAATCGAGCGGCTCCCGCAACGCCAACCAATGCGATGAAAATCCACTCATTCCGACACCCTTTGAAGTATCTGCGAGAACCTTTCGGACGCATCGTGCCAACCCGGGAGCTTTTCTGCAGCCTGGCGCGCTCCAACAGACAGCTTTTGGCGCAGATCCCGATCTGTCATCAGACTTTCCAAAGCCGATTGCAAGGAGGTGATATCGTCCGGAGGGCAATAAAGCGCGGCGCCTTGCGGAAGCGTATCCCGAACAGCGCCTCCGCCACTTCCTATGACGGCAAGCCCATGCGCCATCGCCTCGGTATACGCCATCCCATACCCCTCGTAGCGGCTGGCAAGAACGAATACATCTGCAGACTGATAGAAATTCTTCAGCTCATCCGAGGGTATGGCACCATGAAAAACAAGCCGTTCCTCTAGACCGAAATCCTGGGCCAGACGCTGAATTACATTCGCGCAGGCAGGATCGGCCTCAAGGCCACCGACGATATCCAACTGCCAGTCAAATTGCTTCAGGCGGGACAGCGCCTTTAGCAACAGATCGTATCCCTTTCGGTAAACCAGCGTTCCAACCGCGAGCAAGCGAACAGGTGTCTGCGCATTTTTCTGTCGCGGTGCGGGCAAATCTGTACCAGGCAAGACGACGCTGATTTTCTTCTTTTGAATGTCAAAAAGATCTGAAACCTGATTGCCGGTAGCGGGGCTGGTGACAATCACATGACTTGCACCGGATAGCGCTGCCCGCTCGCTGCTTTCCAGCGTGTACGCCTCAGCGTTGCTCAAACCGTTCTCACGGCAAAGAGGATGATGAACAAGCGCAACCAGCTTCAATCGGTCCTTAAGTTCGATGGCGGTGTCGGGCATAACCCCGAAGGCCAGACCGTCAACGACCACCAGACGACCGTCAGGAAGGTCATTCAGGCGCTTCCTGGCAGTCGCCAATGTCTGGTCATCGGGAAACGGAAATCCATCTCCGAGCGGCAAAAGATCAACATTCCAGCCGTCACGTTTCAGACCTGTGATGATTTGCCGGTCGTAACCGTAACCACCGGTTGGTGTTTCCAAGTCGCCCGGATAGGCGAAACATAGACTTTTCATCGAGGCTCAGATCTTGGCTTCGTACCAGGCACGTGCCACGTGCGATTCTGAAATTGTCACGCGGATCGCACCAAGTTCTGACCCCGGACGGCCCAGTTTGTCGTTGCGCGCTGCCTTGGCGAGGTGATCGTGAATGTGCTTCGTCAGAAACTCTGTCGTGGTGTTGGTGCCTTCAAACTCCGGCACTTCGTCGAGGTTCTTGTAGTTCAGAGGCTGCAGCACTTCTTTCAAGGCATCGTGCGCGCGGCCAATATCGATGACCACACCATTTTCATCGAGACTGTCAGCCAGAAACGCCGCATCGATCACGAACGTTGCGCCATGCAGCGCCTGAGCCGGGCCGAACAGCTCTCCCTTGAACGAATGGGCAATCATCACATGGTCGCGAACTTCAACTGCAAACATTTCGATAGTCCTGAAAGTGTGGAGGTAAGTGAGACGAAAGGGATTTAGTCGTTTGCACCGTCATAAACGACGAGCGCAGCCAGCACATCTGACGCTTTGTTCAACAAATCGGGAAGCTGATCAGGCAGGTCGTCAAACCTTATACGATGGCTTATCAGCGCGTCCAGCACCGGATCTTGAAGCAAATGGAGCGCCGTCTCCAGGCGGCGGCGGTAGGACCAGCGTGCCTGCCGGTCCACCGGAATGGTTCCGACCTGGCTTGAGATGAGTTTTAACCGGCGACAATGAAAATCGGCACCCAACGGTGCCTGAACGCCTTTGGCCCCATACCAGCTCATTTCGACAACAGAGGCACCATCGCCACAGGCCTTCAACGCCGTTTCAAGGCCGGCAGCGGATGCGCTTGTGTGAAACACAAGATCCTGGTTGGCCGGCGCGGCATCCGGCAAAGCAAACTCAAATCCAAGTACTTCGGCTATGGCAGACCGCTCGCCATTGGTGTCGATAATCGTGACCACTGATCCGGGCAAACGAGATGCAACGTATGCAGTCAAAAGGCCGACAACTCCCGCGCCAACCACGCAGATGTGATCCCCAGGTGATGGTTTTCCGTCCCATATAGCGTTAAGTGCCGTTTCCATATTGGCGGCGAGAACCGCCCGCTCCGCGCTGACAGCGTCAGGAATGGGAGCACAGTAACCGGATGGAAGAGTGAAATCGCTTTGATGTGGAAAGAGCGAAAAAACGATACGCCCCTCAAGCGCGGGATCGCCTTCCAGAACCCTGCCGACATTGGCATATCCATATTTGACGGGGAACGGAAATTCTCCTTCCTGAAAGGGTGCGCGCATACGCTGCCATTCGCTTCCAGGCACCTCGCCTCGGAAGACCAGTCCTTCTGTGCCGCGACTGACGCCGCTAAAGAGAGTTTGAATACGAACGTCACCCGGTCGCAAGGCCTCCATCGTCACTCCCTCGAGCGAACACTGCTCTCGACCAGCATACCAAAGCGCTCTTGGCGCACGTGTGACCGCGGTCACCAGCGGATCGCCCGTCATGAATTAAAGTCCCCTCTCATTCGCCATGCTTCTGTCAACATTAGGACATTTTGACATGCGCACTATTGCGATGATTGCCGTGAATGGAATTCAAATAAGTGTTTCAGGTCTCTGACATGTCTATTTCCGAAAAAACAGCCGCGAATATGACAACGCGAAGGATTGTCTTCTCTTTCCTTCTTCTCGTGAGCTTTGTGGGCCTCGCGGCGTTGATGACAGTGACCCTTTCACCGGGCGGCTATTCCGCGCTCGATCTGTTTATTCTCGTCTGTTTCATGATCACGCTTCCCTGGACGATCATCGGCTTCTGGAATGCGGTGATCGGCCTTTCGATCATGCGGCTCTCCAAGAACCCTGTAGAGGCTGTCTGCCCGATCGACCATGGCGATCCTAACGCACGCCTTAAAAGCTCCACGGCTTTGCTTTCCTGTGTGCGCGATGAAGACGCAGAAAGCCTTGAAGTCAATCTGAGCGCCATGGTCTCCCAACTGATCCGCGCAGGCCAGGCAGAGAACTTTACGCTTTACGTCTTGAGTGACACGTCGATGGACGACATCGCGTTGCAGGAGCAGCAGATGACGGCCCGCCTGTCCGAGCGCTTCGAAGGCCAGATGGACGTGGTTTACCGGCGGCGCACCGACAACAAAGGCTTCAAGGCAGGCAACATCGAAGATTTCTGTGATCGGTGGGGCGACCAACATGACTTCGCGCTGGTGCTGGATGCTGACAGTTTCATGTCTGTCGAAGCGATTACCGGGCTCGTCAGGCGTATGGAAGCCAATCCGAATGTTGGCATCCTGCAAAGCCTTGTGGTCGGTCTGCCGACCGACAGTGCGTTTGCACGTATTTTCCAGTTCGGCATGCGGCTTGGCATGCGCTCCTACACTATTGGCAGCGCCTGGTGGCAAGGCGATTGCGGACCTTACTGGGGTCACAATGCGGTTTTACGCCTAAAGCCTTTCAAGGAACATTGCCGGTTGCCTGAGTTACCCGGCAAGGGGCCACTTTCCGGCGCGATCCTGTCCCATGACCAGGTGGAAGCTGTTCTGATGCGGCGTGCTGGCTACGAAGTTCGGGTTCTGCCGCTCGAAACCGGCAGCTATGAGGTCAATCCACCTCATCTTCTGGAGTTTATCCGCCGCGACCTGCGCTGGTGTCAGGGTAACCTGCAATACCGCCGGCTTTTGAACATGCCGAATCTCAAGCCTGTCAGCCGTGCGCAATTGGCACTCGCCATTTTGATGTTCCTCGGGTCTCCGGCCTGGATCGGCTTCATGACCGCGGCGGCTGTCCTTGGCATGGTCACCGACTACATGCCCTATCGCCCGGATACCGGAGCACTGCTCTTTTTCTCGGTGTTGACCATGGTGTTTGCGCCCAAGCTGGCTACGGTCGCCGATGTGCTTGCACGCGCAGACCTGCGCAAGGCATTTGGCGGTCCGGTGCGCGTGCTGCTCAGCGTTGGCGCTGAAATCCTTTATGCCGCGATGATCGCGCCGGTGATGGCCGTTGCCCATACACTCTTCATGGGTGGCTTGCTGTTCGGAAAAACCATCGGATGGGGCGCCCAGGCGCGCGGTGTCCGTCGGTTGCCCGTGGCCCTCGCACTTCAAAAACTTTGGCCGCAAACGCTTTTCGGCAGTGCAGGACTTCTCTGGCTGACCGGTCAGCCTATCGGACTCGTCTGGCCAGTCATTCCGGTCGCCGTCGGTCCGTTGCTGGCATCGGTCATTGCGGTTAGCACTTCAACCAAGACACTGGGCAAGCTTGCAATACGGTCGACGCTCTGGCGCATACCGGAGGAAAGCTCTCCACCACCGGAACTCGCTGACCTGCATCTGCCTGCGCTCACCAAAGGCCAGGTCCCTCCTGCAGACCAACAGGGCCTTGTCCAGGGAGACGCCAAGCCAGCGGAGGCTTGAGGCAGATACATTTAAGGTACACACAAAAAGGACCGGCTTGACTGCCGGTCCTTTTTTGTTTCAGCGCATGTCAGATGGTTCAAGCCGCGTTGGATGACGCAATCGGCTGGGTCAACAACGCATAAATCTCTTCCGCATCGCCAGACGCGCGCAAGCCCTGGGTTACGTCGACATCTCGCAACTGGCGCGCGATGCGTGCCAGCGCCTTCAGATGATCAGCACCCGCGCTCTCTGGCGCGAGCAGCAGGAAAACCAGATCGACAGGTTGGTCATCCAGGGAATCGAAATCAACCGGCTTCGTCAGTTTGGCGAAGAGGCCAACCAGTTTGTCGAGACGCGTCAGCTTGCCATGCGGGATCGCTATGCCGTGACCGACACCCGTAGAGCCCAAACGCTCGCGTTGCAGCAGCGTATCGAAAATCTCACGTTCGGAAAGACCAGTCAGTTCCGCCGCCTTTGCGGCCAACTCTTGAATTGCCTGTTTCTTGCTCTTCGCTTTCAGTCCGGCAATGACTGCGTCTTTACCCAGAAGATCACTAAGATCCATACTATCGCCTACAGTTTTCGGAAACCGGCTCCCAGCTGGAAGCCGGTCCCGTCCGCATCTTTATTCGGCAGCCTCATTGGCTACCAGTGCCGGGTCTATCCACCCAATATTGCCATCGGACCGGCGATAAACAACATTGACACCGCCATTTGCCGCATTTTTGAACAGGACAACCGGTGCTTCGGTCAAATCAAGCTCCATGACCGCCATTCCGACAGTCATTGTCTTCACTTTTGCCGAGGTTTCTGCAATCACAAGTGGATTGAAGTCTGCCGGCACTTCCTCATCCTCGTCCGGGGACGCCAGAACGTAGGATGCTGCCTCAAAAGCTTCCCGGCCATTGCCATTATGGCCGTGATGGTCCTTCAGTTTGCGCTTGTAGCGCCGCAAACGTTTTTCAATCTTGTCAGCAGCAGCGTCAAAGCTGTTCCGCGGGTCCTGATCCTGTGCGGACACCTGAAGCACAATGCCGGTGTCCAGATGCAGGCTGCATTCTGACTTGAAGCCGTTACCTTCCCTGCTGAGTGTGACGTGGCCTGTGAAGCCGCCTGTGAAATACTTCGATAAGGCGTCCTCGATTCGGTCAGTGATGTGCTCGCGCAATGCATCGCCCACATCAACATGCTTACCCGAAATCCGCAAAGCCATGGGGACCTCTTCTTTTGTATTGTCTGATACACCGGCCCTCTGCCGATGCTGAAACGCGTAACGTTTCAAGCGTACAGAATGGACCAGTCAGTGCCGAAGCGCCATCCCCTGTTTAACTCATGAGGGCGGTCCTATAATTGCGGCAGCTCAAAGAGTCAATTAATAACGATTCGGCCAGCATTCGTTGCCGAACTACTGTGTAAAATCAGTGTATTGTTTCACTGAAACCGTCTGGTTCATTTTGGAAGTTGCATCAAACGAACGCTTCAAAATGTCGTCACCAGCGTCATAGCCTGACATTTTTCTCGCGCCGCCTTTGTACCGACGAGCCGATTTTCATCGCCTCGCGATACTTGGCCACCGTCCGGCGGGCAATGTCGACGCCGTCATCCTTCAGAATTTTGACAATCGTATCGTCGGAAAGGATCGATTTCGGGTCTTCTGCGTCAATCATCTGCTTGATTCTGTGACGGACAGATTCGGCGGAATGGGCATCGCCGCCAACTGTTGCGGAGATCGCAGAGGAGAAGAAATACTTCAGTTCAAAAATGCCTCTCGAAGTCGCCATATACTTGTTGGACGTCACTCGGCTAACGGTCGATTCATGCATTCCGATCGCTTCCGCGATGGTCTTCAGGTTGAGCGGGCGCAGATGTTCAATGCCATAGGTCAGAAACCCGTCCTGTTGACGAACGATTTCCGTCGATACCTTCAAGATCGTCTTTGCCCGTTGGTCGAGGCTTTTGGCCAGCCAGTTGGCGGTCTGCAGCGATTCCGTCAGGTATTCCTTTTCCGTCTCTTCCCGTGCAGTTTTGACGATCCGCGCATAGTAGGTCTGGTTGACGAGGACCTTCGGCAAGGTGTCGGAATTCAGTTCCACCGTCCAGGTGCCGTCATTTGCCTTTTTGACGAAGACGTCCGGTACGACCGGTTGAACCAGAGAAGAACCAAATACGCTTCCCGGCTTGGGGTCCAGCGCACGGATCTCGGCGATCATCTCAACGAGATCTTCGTCATCTACGCCGCAGATTTTCTTCAGGCCCGCAAGGTCACGCTTGGCGAGCAGTTCAATGTTCTCAATCAGCGCTTCCATGGCCGGATCGAACCTGTTCTTGTCGATCAGCTGCAGTTTCAGGCACTCGGCGAGACCCCGTGCAAACACCCCCGCAGGCTCAAATGTCTGAAGCACGGCAAGCACGCTCTCGATCCGTGCAATATCAACGCCGAGTTGCTCGGCGGCTTCGCCAAGGTCAATATAAAGATAGCCGTTTTCATCCAGAGAGTTGATCAGGTGACCGGCAATCAGTTTGTCTGCCTCGTCACTGAGAGCAAGGTTCATCTGCTCTTCGAGTGTTGTGCCGAGAGACGCCTCATCGGCAACAAATGCCTCCAGGTTATAGTCTTCCGAAGCACCGCCGCTGCTGACGTTTTTGTAACTGTCGCCAGCTTTGAGTAGAGCCGGATCCGGAGAGGCTGGAACACCGGGTTCATCTGGAAAAACGTTGCCGAGGTCAGTGTCCATGCGAGAGGCAATAGCTTCAGAGCCTGTTTCAAGGTCGCTTTGCATCCAGTCGCCGCTATTTGGCTCCTCAGTTGCCCCGTCAAACCCATCCGAAGTGCCGGCGCCGGCGTCGGAAGCGTTTTCCTGAATCGGTTCGGAGGAAGTCCCCTGTTCGCCTGGTTCGCCTTCACCTTTTTCTAAAAGCGGGTTTCGTTCCAGTTCGGCTTCGACGTAGGCAACGAGATCTAGGTTGGACATCTGCAAAAGCTTGATCGCCTGCATCAGCTGCGGCGTCATGATCAGCGACTGGCTTTGTCGCATCTCCAGCTTTGTTGAAATGGCCATATGCTTCTAGGGTGCCCGCGTTACCTAAGTGGTCTGGTTTTTGCTTATTCGTTTCAGACCGAGTGTATAACCTAGCGGGTCACGAGTCATCAAAGCGTAAATTGTTCACCCAAATAGAGCCTGCGGACGTCAGGATTGGTGACAATTTCCTGCGGCAGGCCTTCTGTAAGCACTTCGCCTGCAGCGATAATATAGGCGCGGTCGATCAGACCGAGCGTTTCGCGGACATTGTGGTCGGTGATCAAGACACCGATGCCGCGCTGTGTCAGATGCCGCACAAGCTGCTGAATGTCGCCAACGGCGATCGGGTCAATACCCGCGAAAGGCTCATCAAGCAACATGAAGGATGGGCGGCTCGCCAGTGCGCGTGCAATTTCAACACGCCGGCGCTCACCACCGGACAACGCGATACTGGGTGATTTGCGCAAGTGTGTCAGGCCGAATTCCGCCAACAGAGAGTCCAGCTCTTCGCGCCGTTTCTGCCGGTTTGGCTCAATCACCTCAAGAACGGCCCGGATGTTTTCCTCAACAGTCAACCCCCGGAAAATGGATGCTTCCTGCGGCAGATATCCGATGCCGAGACGCGCGCGCCGATACATCGGCATCCGGGTGATGTTGAAACCTTCAAGGGAAATCTGGCCCTGATCAGGCCGGATCAGCCCTGTGATCATATAAAAGGTCGTAGTCTTGCCCGCACCGTTCGGACCGAGAAGACCCACCGCTTCCCCCGGCTTGACCGTCAAGCTCACATATTTGACCACCTGACGACGGCCATAGGTCTTGCCTATCCCGTCTACCACCAGTGAACGGGAGAGATCCTCGTGCTCACCACGCTGCCCCGGTGCGCCAACCGTCAAGTCGTCAAATTCCGTGGAGGTTTTTTTCACCGATGCGCCGTCCGTCCGATCCTTACCGCAGCTTCACATAGGTGCTGCGAGGGGAGCTGTCGAGTCAGATAAACAAGCAACTCAATTGCCTTCTACGCTGTTAGGTAGAATTCGGACCTTCACCCGGCCGCTTCCGCCGCCGCTTTCCGCCGATACGTTGCCCTGACCGGCGGTCAGGTTCGCCTGACCCGTTTTCAAATTGACTGTCAGCTTGTTGCCAACCACAACGTTAGGCCCTTGACTGAGCACAACTTCCCGGCCGGTCATGACCATAATTTCGCGGTTCATATCGAAACTCGCCGCATCGCCCTTTGCCGTTTGATCCTTGGAGGCGATATAGACACCACCTGCGGCCTCCAGACGCGAGATCTTCTGCTGGACGGCCGATTCATTTGTCGTGTCACTCGCAGAGCCCGCATAAAAGACCTTTAGCCGCTCCGTTTTGAGGCTTGTTTCCCCCTGGGTAACAACCACATCGCCAACAAATGTCGCAGTGCTGTTGTTGTCTTCCACCCGAAGTTCACTTGCTTCAATCTCAATGGGCTGTCCGTCGTTCGACCCGAACCCGGCAAAAGCGTCGGAAAAAGTCTGCGCCCCTGCTGCGCTGGCGAAGAGCACGGACACAGCAGCGATCGCGAATAGTTTGAGAGATTTCATTGGTTCCCGTCCTCAGCAGCCGGATTGAGCGTCATTTTGATGCCGTCCGAAAACCGGACGAGACCCTTGTTCTGATCATAAGAAAGCTTACCGGCAACAACGTGACCCTGGTCGGAACGGATAGAGATGGGCTCCGATGTGGACAGGGCGCCGTTGTTCAGGTCCACTTGTACTTCCGAGAGATCCACTGTGTAGCCTTCGCTCCACTCCAGCTGGATACCCTCATAAAGGCGCAGCGTTTCCGCTGCGTTGTTGTAGGTGCCTTTCAAGGCGATGATTTCCGCGCTTTCATCAGCGCTCAGCACGATATCGGCGCGTATTGTCTCAAGATCGATGATCCGGGGGTCGCTCAACCGTTGTATCGCTCTGCTTGCGGTCACCTTGTAAGAGCGCTCGCCATCATGCCCTGAGAGCTCAGGGTGATCCATCACCAGACCTTCGCTGGTCAGCATCATGTTGGCAGCGCCAAAACTGTTCAGAAAATTGAACAACACCACAAGCGCGACCATCCCCCCGAGGATAAGAAGACCTATTCCCGGTAGCAGCCAGCGTAATATGCGCACCATCAGGCTGTGCCGTCTCGCAACGCGCTGCGCCTTGCTTGGCTTCCGCCTGTGAGTTGCTTCTGCAGGGAATTCAGTGACTGCTGTCAAAAAAGTCTCCGATTTGTCGCCGGCACCGCCCGTCAAGCAGAACCGGAAAGATCAGGAATGCGCAAAGATGTCATTGTCTTCCCATCCCTTAAGATCAAGTTCGGCACGCGTCGGCAAAAAGTCAAAGCATGCTTTGGCGATGTGTTCACGTTCTTCCCGCTTGAGCATCGCCTGGAGCCGATCCCTCAGATCATGAAGATAGAGCACATCTGACGCCGCATAGGCCAATTGTGCATCAGACAAAGTCTCGGCCGCCCAATCGGAACTCTGCTGCTGTTTGGAAAGTTCCACTCCAAGCAGCTCGCGGGTAATGTCCTTCAAACCATGACGATCTGTGTATGTGCGCACCAGCTTCGACGCAATTTTGGTGCACCAGATGGGTGACACACGGATATCCAGATAGTGCTTCAAGACGGCAACATCAAATCTGGCAAAATGAAAAATCTTCGGTTTCGATGGATCTGTCATCAATGCGGCAAGGTTGGGCGCATCTGCCTGACCGCGCGCGATCTGAACCACATCTGCGGACCCGTCGCCGGGTGAAAGCTGAACGACACAGAGCCTGTCACGATGAGGATTGAGGCCAAGCGTTTCGGAATCGACCGCTACTGCACTTGCCTTTTCGTAAGCGCTCAGATCAGGGAGATCTCCCTTGTGGTAGCGGATGGTCATGTCGAATTGTCTCCTGTCGCCCATACGGCCAAAGCATCAAAATGTTGACCGTCAGGTAAAACATGGAACGACGTGTGGCAAGCGGATTGGTAGCTGGATCAATTTCCGCAGGGGAAATGCGACCTTCACTTCTTAATGCGAAACGCCTCGTGACAGCTTTTGCAGGTGTTCCCGAGTGTGCCGAAGGCCTCGGCGACCTGTGATTTGTCTCCACCTTCGTCGGCCGTGCTTTTCAAAGCCAACGCGGCAACCTGAAGATCATCGGCAAGTGTTTGAAACTTCGCCCATTCCGTCCAGATCGCGGGACTTGCCTCTGTTGGCGGATGCAGGCTGTCTTCAGGGAAGAGCTTCAACATGGCTGCACCGCCATGTTTTGCAATAGCTTCACCAGCAACCGATACCCGGGCCAGATCCAGCTCGCCAGACTTCAACATGGTGCCGACGGCCTTCACGTGATCTCCGATTTCGGACATTGCATCCATGCGCTCCTTGACGATGCCAGTTGCGCCGGTATGCGCCAATGCCGTCCCCACCGCAACCAGGGTACCCAGCAGTGCAATTCCTGTTTGTCCCAGTTTCATTCATTGCCTCCTAGTAGATCCCGTTCGCGCGTTGGAGTTCTCGAACAAAGACCACAATGCGCTCAACGTCCCGCGGGCTGGCGTTTTGCACCGGAGGCATGTCGCCAAACGGCCAATGATGCGCTCTGACGCCTTGTTTGGCCGCAACAAAGAATGCTCCGTCACTGTGGTGATTTGGCTCGTAGATCCTGTGAACGAGCGGTGGGCCGAAACCTTCTTTTCCAACGGCATTGTCGCCATGGCACGCCGAACAGTTTTCCTGAAACAATTTTTGCCCTGTTCTGGCCTGTTCCGACAACTCGGGAATGGTGACTTCGACCATCGGCACACCTTGCCCTGGATATTTACGTTCACCGGTGTCTTTGAATTGTGTGGCGAGAGCCAAGGCCAGAATTGTCGCCAGACCCGCCGCGACAACAGCCAATGTCCGCGCCGTCACTTGCCCTTTTCCTTGAGGCCGTCAACTGCGGCAGGCCTTTGCCCTGCGAGATCATCAATTATCGGGCAGTCGGGCCGATTGTCGCCGTGACAGGCTTCCGCAAGATTAGAGAGAACCCGTTTCAACGATTTCAGCTCGCCAATCTTGCGATCGACTTCACGGATTTTCGCCTGAGTCAGTTTCTTGACGTCCGCACTGGCACGGTTCCTGTCGCCATAAAGCGACAGCAACTCACGGCACTCTTCTATTGAAAATCCGAGGCTTCGCGCCCTTTGAAGAAATTTCAACCGCTCCAGATCAGAACTTGAGAATTCCCGGTAACCGTTTTCGCTCCGCTGCGGGAGCACCAGTCCGATGTCTTCATAATATCGGATGGTCTTGACCGGTAACCCGCTTTGTTCAGCTGCTGATCCGATATTCATCTGACCGCCTCACAGTTTCAGAGTGCGCAAACGCAGGGCATTGCTGATCACGGACACTGATGACAGGCTCATGGCTGCTGCCGCCAGCATTGGTGAAAGCAGAATACCAAAAATGGGATAAAGAACCCCAGCAGCAATCGGCACACCGACGGAATTGTAGATAAACGCGAAAAAGAGGTTCTGGCGGATATTGCGCACCGTCTCGCGAGCCAAGTTGCGCGCCCGCAGGATACCCTCCAGGTCACCTTTCAAGAGTGTGAGACCGGCGCTTTCAACGGCAACATCGGCTCCCGTTCCCATCGCCAGGCCGACATCGGCTGCCGCGAGTGCAGGCGCATCATTCACGCCGTCTCCGGCCATTGCCACAATGTGACCCGCAGCTTTCAGCTCTTCTATCAGCTTTTGCTTTCCTTCCGGCAGGACACCAGCCCGCACGTCATCGATCCCGAGTGTTTTTGCGACCGCTTCCGCGGTTCGCGGAGCGTCGCCGGTTGCCATGACAATCCTGATATTGTCCTTGTGCAGCGCGCCGATAGCAGTTTTCGCATTGGGTTTGACCGGATCAGCAACGGCAATCACGCCCAGAAGGGCCGCCTTGTTTCCTTTTCCGCGCACGAGATACATCGCCGTCTTGCCAAGATGCGCCAGTTCCTCCGCCCGTTCCTGCAATTCGGACAAATCGGCTCCGGCCTCCTGCGCGAAAGCCGCATTTCCGAAAACAACACTCTCGCCCATGACACTTGCCGTCACGCCCTTGCCCGTCATCGCCTGGAATTCCCGGGCGTCCGGCAAATCGATATCTCGATGCGCGATGGCATCAAGAATGGCCTCTGCCAGCGGGTGTTCAGAGCCTTTTTCCAATGCTCCTGCAAGCTGCAAAACCGTGTTCTCGTCAACACCATCTGCCGTCAGCACATCGCTCACAATGGGTCGGCCTTCCGTAAGCGTTCCCGTCTTGTCGACCACGATCGTGTCAACGGACGCTAGTCGTTCCAAAGCTTCAGCCGTTTTTACCAGGACGCCTGCCTGGGCACCTCGGCCGGTCGCCGTCATGATTGACATCGGTGTTGCAAGGCCAAGCGCGCAGGGGCAGGCGATAATGAGCACCGATACAGCTGCAATAACGGCATGCACGAAGGACGGGCTTGGCCCGACTGCCAGCCAGACGACAAATGCCAGAAAGGCAACTGCTACAACAGTGGGAACGAAGAT
The DNA here is from genome assembly GCF_009363435.1 of Labrenzia sp. THAF82. GTDB lineage: Bacteria > Pseudomonadota > Alphaproteobacteria > Rhizobiales > Stappiaceae > Roseibium > Roseibium porphyridii. The sequence continues at coordinate 5,987,042 of NZ_CP045354.1, forward strand.
GCCGGCAACACGGTCAGCAAGGCCCTGAATGGGAGCCCTTGAGCGCTGTGCTGACGCAACCATGTCAACGATCTTGGCGAGCATGGTATCGGCACCAACCAGCTCGGCCTGCATTACGAAGGAACCCGATTTGTTCAAAGTGCCACCGGTTACCTTGTCACCGTCCGTCTTTGCGACCGGTACAGGCTCGCCAGTGACCAGGCTTTCATCGACCGATGAATTGCCCTCCAAAACCCTTCCGTCGACCGGCACGGCCTCACCCGGCCTGACCCGCAACCTGTCTCCTGCCAGAATGTTTTCCAACGGCGCATCATATTCATCACCTTCCGGCGTGACCCGTCGCGCGGTCTTTGGTGCCAAGTCGAGAAGTGCGCGAATGGCGTCGCCGGTGCGTTCACGCGCCCTCAGTTCCAACACCTGCCCGACAAACACCAATGCCACAATGACTACGGACGCTTCGAAATAAACCGGAAGGTGCCCGCTTGCGCTCTTCAAGTTGTCGGGAAAGAGAAATGGAAGGAATGCTGCCACCATGGAATAGGCATAGGCGGTTCCCACGCCTATCATGATCAGCGTCCACATATTGAAGTGACGCGTGGTCAACGATGTCCAGCCGCGCTGAAAAAACGGCAACGCTGCCCAGAGAACCACCGGTGTCGCCAGCAGAACCTCCAGGTAAATTGCGACGCTTTCGCCAATCCAGTCACGAATTGGAACACCGACCATCGGTCCCATAGTCAGAATAAGTAAGGGAATGGCGGCCAGTGCACTCACCCAGAGCCGCTTGGTAAAATCGATCAGTTCGTGATTGGGCTCATCGGAGACACCGCTCATCGGTTCAAGAGCCATCCCGCAGATCGGACATGTTCCCGGCCCTTCCTGGACGATTTCCGGGTCCATCGGGCAGGTGAAGAGCGCTTCGCCTGAGCTTCGTTCCGCCTCTTGGGCTTTTTTCCGGTCGTTGTTGCCCGACAAAAAGAAATAAGGATCGGCGTCAAACCTGTCATGACACTTCGGATTGCAGAAATGGTAGTCCTTACCTTTGTATTTGAGGGAAGGTTTGCCTTTTCCGAGCGTTACGGACATGCCGCATACCGGGTCGGTCGCCTGACCAACATTTTCCTGAGCGGCTTGATCCAAGACTTCCTGCATTATCCTGATGACTCCGATCTTGTCATGAAGCTGTCAGTTAGGGCTTCCAGTCACTGGAAGGTCAAGACGGGGAAACGCGTAGACAGCAGATGCTCAATAGGCGAGCACCTCGCATTCTCTGGCCTACGCCCACGTGTCTTCCAAATGTCAACTGGGCGCAGGCCTTCAAAACAAGGGCTGATGCCCATCAAAAATACCGAATGACAATTTCCTTGCCATCCTTCGAAGTTAAAATCATGATGACTTCAAATAAAAATAAAGCCCTGAGCAAGAAAACAATTGATAAAAATACGGATCAGTTTTATGAAAATCGGCAGAAAACTCACTACTTCTCTGAATTTGCTTAGTTCCGCTTCACTTTTGTTAAGCGCAGGTATTGCCAGCGCGTCTGCTGCCGATTTATCCAACAAGCCAAATGTCACGGAGCCACTCGTCAATGAGAGGATCAATCGGACCTGGGAATTTATGCTCGCTCCCTATTTCATAGCGGCCAATATTTCGGGGACATCACAGGTTGGGCGACTTCCGAGCACCGACATTGACATCGGCACGGGTGACATTCTGGAAAACCTCCGCTTTGGCGGGATGATCCACGCTGAAGCGTTATACAATCAGAAATTCGGCGGCATGCTTGATGTCGCCTATATGAACCTGGGTGGAGCGACAGATACCCCCAGATCAGGTGGACGAATTCGTGTCGGGGTTGGTCAACTGATAGTTGAAGGCATGCTTTTTTACAGAGCCTACAGCACCTCGCAAACGTCAATTGATGTGTATGCGGGTGGGCGTTATTGGGATATCGACCTTGACCTTGATGCCACCGGCACAATTGCGGGCAACTTCGACATCACTAGAGGAGACAACTGGATCGATCCGGTGGTCGGTATTCGCGCCTTTCACATGCTGAATGACAAATGGTCGGTAAACGGCCGTGGCGACATCGGCGGCTTCGGTGCCGGTTCCGACTTCACCTGGAATGTGCAGGCCGGCGCTGGCTATCACTTCAACAAGACCTGGTCAGCACATCTGCAATACAAGGCTCTCAGTGTCGACTATGACAATGACAAATCCGGAAGATCCAGTTTTGAATATGACACGATCACACATGGCCCACTGGTCGGCATAGTCGCTCGATTCTAGTCGGGTTCCAGACCGTAACGCCTTTCAGATTTTTTGATCGCACGAGCATCCTCCACATTCTGATTGCACGCATCGCAATGGTGGTCAGCGGGAGCCCGACACGGGCCACCTTAATGGATTGGCGCCTCGCCATATTTGAGTGCATCTTCACGCTCCATTAACCATAAGTAGCACTATTCTGACACACCAATAACGCGAATTTCTTTCTGTTAGAACCAATGGTGTTTCGGTGATGCAAAAACTTTTCTGGTCGCTGTCTGCGGTTATCTGCCTGTCAGCGGGTATTGCAACCCCTTCGGTTGCTGCCGATGCCCATCAAGGTCCAGACGGCATTTATCAGACCTCAAGTCTGCGCGGCAGCATCGGGCTCCGCTATTGGTACAGCAGATCGAAATCGGATCTGGACAACGCCCGATATGATATTTCCAGCACCGCCGATGTCACGTCCCATACCGCCGAAATTGTCGGAACGCTTGAAGACGTGACCGAAGGAACCTTTTTTCGCGGATTTGTTGGCCTTGGTCGCAATGTTGACGGCAGTACCGATTTCGTCGGTTTGGACATGGACAACACCAGTCAGACCACGCTCAGCTATGTTGTACTGGACGGTGGTTGGCAGTTCGCTCAATTCGCGAACAACCAGGTGCGGCTGAAAGGATTTCTCGGCTACCAATATCTTTCCGACGACCTGAAGGCGTCCTATCGTTCCGTCACGGTTGAGCAGTCACGAGACTGGCACGCAATCCGTTTGGGAATGACGGCGGAAGGTGACATTGGCGAACGGGTCGGATGGTCAGTCGATGTGGCCGGCGTTCCTTGGAGCTACAACCAGATTGAAACCTGGGAAAGCGACTGGACCTACGGTCTGGAAGCGGACGCCATGCTCAACGTAGATCTCACCCAAAACTGGAAGCTTGGCGTTGGCGGCCGTTATTGGTGGCTTCATTCCAACTTCGACCGACGCAACATCTATACCAACGAGAAAGTCGTCTTTGATCAGAACTACCATCGCTACGGGTTGCTCTTGGAGACCAAGTACGCCTTTTAAAATGGTTGCAATACGGTTCACCACCGTCCAGACCTTCTGGCGGGAACAACAATGTCCGAACGCCAGAGAACGTCGATGCCTGCCACGCCTGTTGCCACTTACCTGTTTCTTATCGCGGCCATCGTCGCCGAGGTAATCGCGACCTCGGCCCTGGCAAGAACCGAAAACTTCACCCGCTTAGGGCCTTCGATCATTACAATTGTCGGATACGCTGTTTCCTTCTGGCTCTTGTCATTCCCCATCCGTCTCCTGCCGACCGGGATTGTCTATGCCATCTGGTCCGGTGCCGGCATTGTACTGATCACACTCGTTGCCTGGCTGGTCTTCAATCAAAAACTCGACCTGCCCGCGATTCTGGGCCTTGGCCTCATCATCGCCGGAGTTGTTGTGATCAATGTCTTCTCAGATGTTGTTGGACACTGAAGCAGGGCATTTCGGGTTTCAATAGACGCAATCCTCTTCCGCGCATTGCGAACTGACAGAGGGCCTCACAGCTTTTTCAACCGGTGAGGCCATGCTCTTTGAACGGAATGAGTGACGCAGCGGAATTTTCGGTTGAACAGTTCGGGTTTCTCCATGTAAATTTCACCAATAGTGTTGTCTGTCGGGCGGATTTCGGATGTCGTATTTAAAACAACTCGTTGCATATGGTCTGACGGTGGCGCTCGCGAGTGCGTGCAACACAAACACCACGGTGGGCAATGGCGGTTCTGACAATGATTCCATAGGCCGGTCCACGACTTTGAGCCAGGGCCGTGTCGGAAATCCGGCTTACTGATCATATTGAAAAGACAACTTTTTCAGCCCGGCATGCAGGCTTTCGTTCGTGTTTTTTGACCTGGTCTATCTTGCGGATATTCGATTTCCCGGCGGAACCTCGACTGCACTGTTTTACGAGTTAAGGGCAGCAGCAAAGGCAGGACTAAAGGTCGGACTGATCCCGGTCGCTTCGCCAATCCTGACCAAATCACGCCCCCCCAATTTGAAACTGCTCAACGAAATCCGCAGGACGAAAACAACTATTGTTCCCCAAGGCGTGACGCCGCAGTGCCGCCTTTGCCTTGCATATCACCCGACATTGCTCGACGGCCAGCTCAAGCAAGTGCCGCGCTTCAAGGCGGACACGTTCGCACTTGTTGCGCACCAACCACCCTTGAACCGGTTTGGCGAAAAGGCCTATGACGCCGATCAGCTGTCACGGGTTGCCGGAGACCTTTTTGGTCACGGATTGACGATACTTCCGGTCGGACCGACGGTGAGGCAGGGGTTTGAAGCACAGGGGTTATCCGCACAACTCAGTGCCGATGACTGGCTCAACTTGATAGATGTGAATGACTTTCCGATTTGCGACAACCGTGAGATCGACGGACCTCTTGTCATTGGGCGGCACTCCCGCCCAGGTCGCGAAAAGTGGCCCGACCCGGAAGAAGCTGTGCTCGCCTATCCGGAGAACAACAGGTATCAGTTCCGCATGCTCGGCGTGGGGCCGGAATATCTGAGTGAACTGGAGAAGATTCCATCCAATTGGCACTGTCTTCCATTTACAACGCAACCGGTTTCCGGATTCCTGAAGGGGCTTGACGCCTACAGTTATTTTCACAGCCCTGCCTGGATCGAAGCGTTCGGTTACTGCGTTCTGGAAGCGCTGTCCGCGGGATTGCCGACCGTACTGCCGAACTATTTCCGCGATTGGTTTGATGACGCCGCGCTCTACGGAACCCCCTCGCAGGCGCCGGAGCACTATGATCGGATCCTGGATGACAAAACCTATCGACTGGAAGTGTCAACAAATGCCAGAAAGTTTGCGTCGGCCCGTTTCGGATTGGAACAGTTTGAAGAACGCTTTGAAAAGCTGGCCGGCAAGGTTCACAACCTGCATGCTGCAGGACCATCGCTGAAGACGCGACCACCCAGGCAACATGTTGTGCTTGCTGTGACTTCAAACGGGATCGGCCTTGGCCATCTGACAAGACAGCTGGCGGTGGCAAAGGCACTCGGGCCGGACGTCAAAACAGTTTTCTTTTCCCTTTCTGAAGCAGTCAAGGTTGCTCAGAAGATGGGACACCTTGTCGAGTTTCGCCCGTTTCATCGCCGATTGGGCTGCCGTGTCGATGACTGGAACGACTTCTTTTATCGGGAACTGCGCGACGCTCTCTCGTTTTACCGTCCGGAACTTGTCAGTTTCGACGGCAACACACCCTATTCCGGATTGCTCGAGGCAATATCAGACTATGGTGATGCGAGTTCCGCCTGGATCCGGCGCGGAATGTGGCGCGCGGAAGCACCTGAGATATCCCGGCGCGCATCGCACTTTGACCTTGTTGTCGAACCCGGCGAAGTCGCTGCACCAATGGATCCTGGATATGCCAGGATCGGGAGTGATCATCTTGTTCACACGGACCCTGTTTTGCTTGTAGACCAGGCGGAAATGATGACGCGGGCAACTGCGCGACGCCTATTGGACCTGCCGCAGGATGCCACCCTTGGTCTGGTTCAGCTGGGTTCGGAGCGAAACTCCGACATGTCCTTTGCCCGTCAAGCAATCGACGCCGTTCTTGAACGCAACAGACACGTTCATTTTGTTGAAATCAAATCGCCAATCAGCCCGGACTACGACAGGGAGCCGAACGAAAGATACCATCGGCGGACCGCATACCCGCTCGGGCTCTATCTGAACGGTTTCGACTTCGCGGTTTCGGCAGCCGGATATAACTCCTTTCACGAGTTTCTCGCGTCGTCCTTGCCGACCGTATTTGTTCCCAACAAAGCACCGGAGATGGATCTCCAGGAAACGAGGGCCGAATATGCTGCAAAGGCCGGTTGGTGTCTGACGTGCGATACAGACGATCCATTCAACCTGGAAGGTTGCCTGGACGAAATTTTGCAAACGCAGACACGGCAGGACTTGCAAGAAAAGTGTCGCATCCTGTCCGAAGGCTGGAGAGGTGCAAACCAAATTGCAGATTACTTCGCGGTGACTGCGGGTTTGCCGACCGGCTCTTTCTCCGGCAGAAAAAGGATCGGCGCCTGACATGAAGTTTTCAGACAAGATCAGAAGCCGATTGCTAAAACCCGCAATTTCTCTCTATTGCCGTTTCGCCGGTTCCCGAAAGGATACGGCCGTTCTTTTGTCCGGAACAGCGAAGTCCAAGCCCGTGGCGCTCGTCTGGGCATTTGGCATATCCGAAGCGCAGCGAGACGCCAAATTGCAGGACATGAAGGATCACCTTGATGCCTTTCATACGGTCGTTGTCGTCTGTGACAGCAACACTTTTTCAAGTTTGCTGCAGATGGGTTTTCGCGTTGAAGCCGTGCCAAGCCATGAAGAACAGAAAATTCACTTTTGCGACTTGCCGTGGGCAACGTACCTGTCGCGGCGCATCAGTCGTATTCGGAACAACTGGGCTCCCGACTTTGAATTCACGCTGGCGGCAGATCCAGAAGAGTTTGTTGAGACCTGCAAAGGCAAGCAGCTGACAACGCCCAACGACACGATGACTGAAGAGCTTGAATATCTCGAAGACTACGCGTCCTGACGCATTCACCTCTCGGCAATCAGAACCAATTTGTTGATCGTCAGCACGCGGACTTGTGCTGTTTGTCCAGGGCATCGCGAACAAAGGGCTGCAAGGACCCGAGCTCAACCAGCGGGCTTCTCAGCCTTTGGTCCGCTAGAACCGAAAGTAGTTCCGGATGGTCGGGGTGGCTGGGATCGCAGACATTCTGATCTTCAAATTCCTGCTGTGTGAACGTGCCCCAATTGCGTAATCGCAGGAAATAGACACCATTGGCGCCAACATGTTGCGCCAGGCTTGCAAATGCGGGAACTTCACGGAAATTCTGTTTCTGGACAACAAAATCCAGCCGCAGCTTAGAGAAGGCGCCTGCACGCCGCATATTGCCGAGAAAGCGCAAATTACTCAAAAGACGCTCGAAGGTTCCACCACGCCTGACGACAGAATAGGTTTCAGCGTCGGCGGCGTCGGCCGAAATCCAGATGCTTTCGACATGGCCCCAGAGGTCCAGTCTATTCCACGTGGCCTCATCAAGCAGGAGGCCATTGGTGTGCAATTGAAGCCTCTGCGCGCGGGTATTGGTCGCCGTGAAATGCTTCAGGAAATTGAGAAAATGCCGGCTGGCGAATGGATCACCAGACCCTGTCACCTTGATCCTTGAGGCCGCCGACAGGAAATCGGCATAGTCTTTGTTGATCAGACTATCGAGATCTGCCGACTGTTTACGATTGATCTGGATGACCTTTGTCCGGCAACTTGGACAGGACAGGTTGCAACTCCTGTCGTGAGACAGGATCGCTCGGTTCGGTGTTTGCTTCAGAGAAAACGTATCCGGTTTTTCAGGCGCGTTTCGTCCTTTGGCAATTGTCATGACCTCTGAAGAAGCGCCCATTTGCTCAAGCTTGCGCAGCCTGCGACCACTTATCATCGGGCAATGCCAGCGACTGCAGTAGGAGTAGTCTCCGTCGAGGATCGAGCGTCTGATTTCTTTTGCTGCGTCCGAGTTCCAGACACGCTCCGGTTTCTGGTCAAGTTTTCCAATCGGAACCGGTTGCCACGCCGAGCAGCAAAAGTGAACCGTCTCGTTCGCTCGCGTTTCAATCTGTTCAAACGGTGCTTTGCAGAATTTGTCCTTAAGCCAATCATCAACCGGGAGCGACAGGTCACTGCTTTTGATTGCGGCTGCATCATGCAAGCGCTGAGCGAGCAAGTCGTGATGGTCAACACTGTTCACCGCGTTCGCAAGCCGCTTGGCAAGGTCCCAGGTTTCTGCCTGTATACAGGCCAATGATGCCGCATTCAGAGTTGAGATTCTGACTTTACCGGCATCCTTCAAAAGCCACTCACCGAAACCCTGTAACGATTGCCCACCGACACGTGAACCAATTTCACCTGCAGCCGCTGCAACCAAATCAAGCGCTGCTTTCTTGCCCGAGGCCGGGTTCCTGCGGGCATCCAAGTACGCACTGTTACCGGCATTAAGAAAGTCGGCCGCTTTTTGGAACCTTGCCGTCTGATCTTCAATACACACAGCGTCCATAGGTCAGAGGCCGTTCAGCTGAAGTCGCTGCTCGATGCGTTCTTCGACCTTGGCAATGTCGTCCGAACTGAGCAACGCCTTCAATCGTTCGACTTCTTCTGCTGCTTTTTTGTATTTCTTCAGATCAGCGATCCGATAGAAGAAGAAGGCTTCCAGCGGGTCCTGCGAAACAAGAGCACCTTCCTCATGGACCCGACCCAGCTCGAAGTAAGCCTGACCGAAGCCCCGATCAGCAGACAAATTGAGAAGCTCGAGGATCTTCTCTTTTCCTGCTGCATCGGGTTTTTGACCCATCAGATCCCGGGCGAGAAAATAAGGTGAGAAACGGTCCCCGGCGTCAATCGCCCGCATCAGCCAAAGATGTGCGGTCGTGCGATCTTTTTCGACACCCCAGCCTGAGAGATAACTTCGGCCCAAACTGTTCATGGCCTCACGCTGACCGTTTTCGGCTGCAAGCCGGTAGAGCGCAGCGGAGGCGTCATAGTTCTTTTCGACCCCGATCCCCTTCCGATAGAGGTCCGCCAAGGCGTTTTGTGCGTTGACCCATCCCATGGCGGAAGCCAGGCGATACCAGAGTATGCCTTCGGCCGGTTGCTGGGCGACACCACGACCCTTGATATAAAGGGTGCCGACATTGGTTCGTGCACGAAGGTTGCCCAGACTGGCCGCCCTCAGATAGTACCGGCGGGCCTCCTCATAATTCACATCGGAACCGCGGCCTGAATAGTACATGTAGCCCAGATTTGTCAGAGCAGCCGAGTAGTTCTGATCCGCAGCGAGCTTGTAAAAGGCCTTGGCCCATTCAAACCGTTTGGCGACATCAAGAACACGCCCCAGCTGGAACTGCAGCCTAGGGTTCCCTGGGTCTTCCACGAGTGCAAAACCGCATAAAATGACGGCATCTCGAATGTTGATCAGTCCGTCGCGGATCGAGGGGGCAACACGTTGCGGGTCTGCGGGATGGGCAGCCAGGAGATCGCAGGCTGTCACGATATCTCTCAAACCTCCTGCAGCATTCGGCAGGTCTTCGGGCCACAGTCTGAACAGTTCTGCGGGAATATTTGTCTGAGGCTGAAATGCCAGACGCTCCTGACGCTTTTGTCTGGCTCGTTCAATGACATCCTGCTGGTTGATTGCAGCCGTACGCACGCTCACGCTGCGCGATGCCTCTGCGACTTGTCTTTCGCCTGTGTCCAAATTGCGCATGAGGGTCCGCACCGCCGAAATATGCCGACTGGACGGGAAGGATCGGACGAAGCGCTCAAGCTCGTCTTCGGTTCCGTATTTACTCAGAAAATACCAAAGAACAGTGTCGAGATCATAGTCTCCGGCCTCGACCTGGGGTTCAGGTGTCGCAGATCCCGAATTCCCCCTCAGCACATGCTCTCGCTCGACAGACCCGATGACCCAAGGGATCTGCAATCCTTCGGTTGAGACCCTCACCTGCTGGCGAACGCGGCGAAATGCGGAAAAGAGCGAGATTCCCGGAGATTCGAACGCCCGGCTCAAAGCAATCGCGTAAGGTCCGTTACCACCTGCGGGACCATCAAAGGCGAGTTTTCCAGCACTGGTGGAAAATGCCAGCAACGTTTCCTCACCACCCGCTTCTGAATAGGACAGTCCTGCCTGAAAACGCGGATCCAACCCGGAAAACGGGTCGTCGCGGCAAGCGTCGATAATGATCAAACGCAGTCCGCCACCTTTCCCGGTCGATGCCGCGTCAATGACATCACGCAATTGAACCGCTTTCAGATTTACCGATTCCGCAGAAGACGTATCCACATCGACGGACAGCAGCTTGTTCTGGCCATCCACCTGAAAGCCATGACCGGCAAAATAGAAAACACCAATCTGAGCGCCGTCAAAAGTTTTGTCCATTTCCTCAATGAGGGTGGTGAATTCATCTTTCTTGAGGTCAAAAAACAGATTGACCTCAAAACCCGCCTGCGCGAGGACTTCGGCAACAAGCGCCGCGTCATTTGATGCATTCGCCAGGGGGGATGTGTCGTATTTGGTGTTTCCGACAACGACCGCGATCCTGTCCGCAGCCGCTTGTGCCTGTTGAACCCAGATCTGGCCAACTGCGAGCGTAAACAACAATACTAAGCCCGCCGGAATTCTGAGTTTCATCTGCTCACCTTCACCAAACTGCGTTCACGCCGAAAACCGGGCGATCAAGACGCGTGTCTGCTCAAAGCATCATCAAAGCTCATTTTCCTTTGTCGGACAACCTGAAGACTGCCGATGTCCGGCCCGGAGCGTGTCAAACTTGCCGCTCCGAAGTCTTTCATCCAGCATCACTACTTGTCGTTGCGTAACTTATCGCAGGAACTGATCCACATAGTCCGCACCAAGCCCGACAGACTGATAGTGCTTCCGGCACATGTCGATCTTGGTGAATACGTCCTCATAGCCGAGATGTTTTCCGTATGGATCGACGTAATACATGATGCCGTTTACCTGGAACAAAGTGATCATCTCATCGACGTCATCAGGAACGACCAGAGTATGTGTTTCGCCCGGCGGTTCGTAGACATAGCCGCCCTCCTGGGCGACCCAGTCATGTTCGAGATAATGCCAACGGCCCTTCAAAACATATCCATGCACAGGATTTGGATGGCGGTGCCTTGAAAGAACTCCGGATTTCCGCACCCTTAGCAAATTGACCCAGTAGCCTTGGCTCCGGTTCAGGCACAAGGGCCGGAACCAGACGTTTGCGGTCTGCGGGACCCAAACGCGCTCGTCATCGGGAATGGCACTCGGCACGACGATTTCCGCCTGGGCATCTTTCGGGAATGGAAGCTGATAAGGAATTCGAGGATTTTCATCCTTCTCGGTGACCGGCATGGCTTCTCTCCCAATAGTATCCGGTTTCAATGACTTCAGACGGCTGAATAGCCGCCATCGACCGGATAGACCGATCCGGTGACAAAACTTGCTTTTTCGCTCAATAGCCAGGCGACGAGCGCACCAACCTCTCGCGGTTGGCCCCATCTATCCATTGGCGTCCGGGCGAGGATGGTTCCTTCTCGGCTGACATCCTCCCGAAGTCCTTCTGTCATACCAGTCTCGATCCAGCCGGGGGCAACCGCATTGACACGAACACCATCGGCTGCCCAATTGGCGGCAAGTGCCTTGGTAAGCTGCGCAACTCCGCCTTTGGATGCGGAATAGGCCGGAACCAGGGCCCCGCCGAAATAGCTGAGCATTGATGCCGTGTTGACGATCGCTCCGCCCGACTTTTCCAAGATTGGCTTGGCCGCAAGGCACATGCGCATCGTGCCGGTCAGATTGACGTCCAGGACCGTCATGAAATTCGACAGTTCGTATTCTTTGCCACGCATCAAAACACCAGCGCAATTGACGAGACCGTCAAGGCCGTCAAGTCCAGCGATGCAGTTCGATACCGACAGGTCGTCTGTCACATCCAACCTGACGGCGGTGAGATGTTCGATTTGAGGACATTGGGCAACCTCGTGGTCGGACACACCCGTTGCCGTCACTTGCCATCCGCTGTTGATCAGTTCCTGAGCGACGCCAAAGCCGATACCGCTGGTGCCACCGGTAACCAAGGCTCGTTTCATGCGGCTCTACCTTCGTTCATGAACTTTTCCACGTCCTGTCTTTTGGGCATTGGAGCAACTGCGCCAAAGCCTTGCGTTGACAAGGCCGCTGCGGCATTCGCGTATCTTGCAGCCTCGTATGGATCCCGTCCCGCCGCCATTTCCGCAAGAAAGGCTCCGTCAAACGTATCGCCGGCTGCGGTCGCGTCAACCGGCTTGACCGGCAACCCGGGCACACGACGTCGTTCGTTGGGCAGCGCAATGAGTGTTCCCTCCTTGCCGAGCGTCAAGGCAACGATTTCACATCCAAGATTCAAATAGAAATCGGCAATCGCGTCAGGATCCGTAAGACCGGTCAGTTGCACTGCATCTTCCAATCCGGGAAGTGCAATATGTGCTCTTGCCATGGCGGCGTGGGTGACCGCACGCGCCCTTTCCAGAGGCCACAGGTTGAGCCTGAGATTGGTATCGTATGAAACCCAGCCACCAGCCTTCCGGCAAATTTCCATGGCTGCAAAAACAGTATCTGCCGCTGTTGCGGAAATCGCCTGACTGATCCCCGACACATGTAAAATGCGCGCTCCGGAAATATACTCCAGAGGAAGGTCCGAAGGCGACATCAAGCTGGCAGCTGATCCCTTTCGCATATAGGTGAAAGAATGTCCGCGCTCGTCATGGCTGACAAAATAAATCCCGGTACGCGCGTCCCCACGCTGTTTCACGTGACAGGTGTCGACACCCTCACTTTGCCAAAGCTCCAGAAATTCCTTGCCAAAGGCATCCTTACCCAGCTGAGTCAGGTAGCCGACGGACGCATTTTGCCGCGCGGCAGCGATAGCGGCGTTGGAGGTGTCCCCACCGTGCCCCTTCAGATATCGGCCATCAGTTTGCTCGTTGAATTCGAGCATGGGTTCCCCCAGGCAAATGATGTCAGGTTGCATGATTGGTACTCTTTGTCGGGAAAATCGGCCGCGAGCACACGCTCGCGACCGTGTGGGAACAATTATTCAGCCGTGTAGCTTTGCCCAACGCCTGGGATTCGCCAAATCCTGAAGTTCGGGATCTGCGGGTCCTCGAAATTCATGTCGCCATCCACCCAAACGTGAAGATGGTTGGAAACAACGTAAAGGGCGCCATCAGGACCCCAAGCGAGTGTGTCCGGCCAGTTCATTTCGGGATGGTGAGCAAACCTGGACAATTGGCCGGTCTTGCCATCGAGTTTCATCAATCCATCGAGCGAGAGCGCCGTCATATAGACGTTCCCGTCCCGATCCGCTGTCATGCCGTCCGTGTTCGACGGCAAACTGGTCTCCACGCGAACCGCATTTTCAAGAACCGTCTCGCTGGTGTCGAAATCGCGCAACAGGTCGGTATCGAGGCTGTAAAGAGTATTGCCCGTAAGATTGGTCCAGTACAGCGTTCCCTTGTCACCGGACAGAGCAATTCCGTCGGCACCGGTTTTCATACCGCCGTTCTTCAAAACCTGACGGTCATTGATGTTGAAAAAGAAATGCGGCTCATCGTTGGTGAATTTGTGCTGGTCCAGCAGCCGTCTGGCGGTATTTGAATTGCTATCGTAGGCAATCAGTCCGCCGTGCAGGGGATTACAGAAAATCCCACTGTCCGTGATATAGGCAAATCCGGTGTCGTTATCGACCGCGATGTCGTTCAGAAACGAACACTTTGGATCGGCTTCGTCGGCAGAAAAGACGTACCTACCAACTTCTTCGCCAGCCTTGATGTCCCAAAGAACCAGCTTCGCATCACCTTCGGCCATCTTGCCTGCCATATGGCCCTGATCGAGTATCCACATCACATCGTTTCGATCGATTTCAAAGCCAAGTACAGCTTTAAGCCCGGACGGATTGCCGACAGCGTTCATGTCCTCCGACGGATAGGGCTCCAGAACCCATTGGTCGCCTTCCTTCACCAACCTGGATAAGGTCGCAGGCATCTCAGGCCCGGCCCAACGCGCTGTTGAAACATATATATTGCCGTCGCTGTCGAGCTTGGCTCCCTGGATGAGGGCCTTGCCGAAGATGTCGCTGTTTTCCCATGCAGATTGCACATCTTCAGAAACGACCTTGTAAGGCAGCTTGTTCCATTCTGCGATCACTTCCAGATCGGGAGCGCCCTCTGCGAAGGCCCCTCCAGCACCCAGAGCTGTCACCGCCAATGCCGCGATAGTCGATTTCAGCTGTCTCATTTCGCGTGTCCTCCGTTTTGATTTCCGGTCAGATCCGGCCGTATTTCGCCAAGCCTTCACGCAAGGAGCCTGCCTGCATGATCAATTTGGCCTGCTCGGCTTCGCGAACATCGATTTCTCGTGCCATTTCAAGCACTTCCTCGGCCTTTCCAATTGGCACAACGACAACGCCATCAATGTCCCCGACCACAATGTCACCGGGATGGACGATCACATCACCCACAGGAACCGGTTCATTGGCGGCCAGGGTTTTGTGACGTCCGAGCGTCGTTCCTGGCGACGTTGCACGCGCAAAGACCGGAAAATCGTAGTCACGGCGAATTTCCGTGATGTCCCGAACCGCACCGTCAAGCACGGCACCTTCGTGTTTGTTGGCCACAGCTCCTGCGGTCATCAGTCCACCCCAAACGGCAACATTTGCGTCGCTTGCAATAGATATGACGATGATCGATCCGGGCGCGGAATCGTCAATCGCATCAAGCGCATGCTGTGGTGGGACAAACTCATCGGTTGGTCCTTCCAGCACAGTGACTGCGGGACCGACAATTTTCTTGTCATTGATGCGGGGCTTTATAGCGCCGTCCAGGTATCCCTTGCGTCCAGTCACCTTGTCCACCGCATCAGCGACCGAGGCGGTCGCGGTTTCGCGGAAACCTTCAATCAAGTCTTTAAGTTCCATTACAGACACTCCTGTTGAACCGTCCTGAAACGGTAAGTTCTTGGATGGCGGCCCTTTGCTCACCACGGATTGACCCAGTTATTGGGGGGAAGTCCTCGAAGTACACGCGCCAGTTCTGCACCTGCACGCCTTTGAAGCTCGCTGACGGACGCTTCCGAATACCAGCCACAATGATCGCTGAGCACGGCGTTCGGTGCGCCAAGCAACGGGTTGTCCGCAGAAGGCGGTTCGACCTGAAAAACGTCTATGCCGGCGCCGAAAATGCGCCTTGCATGCAAGGCTTCTGCGAGAGCGTTTTCATCAATCAGGCCCCCACGCGATACATTCAGAAGAATTGTCTGGGGTTTCATCATGGCAATGCGTTTTGCATCGATGATGTTGCGTGTATCAGGCGTCAAAGGCGTATGCAGACTGACCACATCGGCTTCACGGCAAAGGCTGTCGGGATCATGACGTTCAACGTCCCAATCCTGTCGCGTCGCTTCATCGAGGTTCGGGTCACTTACGATGACCCGAGAAAAGCCAAGGGCCCTGAAGCGTTGGCATGCAGCGCGGGCGATGCGCCCAAAACCGATCAACCCCAGCGTTGCCCCGCGGTGGCCCGGCACGGGATGTTTCTGGCCGATGCCCCAAAGCCCTTTTCTGACCTCAGCGTCTCGCGTGACGATCCGTCTTGCGACGGCAAGATAAAGAGCGAGCGCGTGGTCGCTGACTTCGTTCTCAGCGCCGTAATCGGGGATGTTGGCTATGTAAATGCCACGTTCCGTGGCTTTCTTCAGGTTCACATTGTCAACCCCGACGCCGTAACGCAGGATCAGCTTCAGGCTTGGAAAATCGTCATAAAGCGCGGGGTCGATGCGGCGCTCTCTTATGAGCACCGCAAAGACGTTCTTTTTGGACAAGGCGGAGACCGCGTCCTGATTGGGTGAAACCGGAAGTACCTTTGCACCGAACGGCTCAATGGCTTCTTGTTCCAGCTTATAGTCCGCGTACCCAGGCTCAAGCACTGCCGCAAAGGGTGTCGCTTCTAGGGAAACAGCCTCCGCCCGCATATCACTGACCCCTGTAGTCAGCTACTGCGGCGTCGAGCTTGTTCGGCCAGTCTTCGCCGATCTCGCCAACGATGTATTCGCGCACTGCCGGCTGCGCCAGTTCACGAAACTTCGCCTTCTGTTCCGGACTGACCGGCACGACCTCGAGGCCTTTCTCACCCAGGATTGTTGCTGCATTGGCATCCTGTGCAGCCGTCATGCCTCGATGTATGACTTTCGAGATTTCGACGCATTCATTGACGGCCTGCCTTTCGGCATCGGTAAGCCCTTCATAGAAGGCATCGTTGATCATGTAAGCGTGCCAGGAGAAAACGTGACCATCGAGCGACACATACTTCTGGTGCTGATAGAGCGACGCATTGACGATGTTGGTAACGCCGTTTTCCTGGCCATCAACAACACCTTGCTGCAGGGCGCCAGGCAATTCCGGCCAGGGAACAGGCGTTGCAGAAGCACCCAGCGATTCCACGAGTTTGGTCCAGACAGGCGCTGTCATGACGCGCATCTTCAGACCCTTCATGTCATCGGGCTCAGCTACCGGGACTTTTGAGTTGGTAAAGTTGCGGACGCCGTTGTCCGCCAGACCAAGAACACGAATGCCGGTCTGGCTGCGCATGTCATCGAACAGTTCCTCGCCAAATGCCCCGTCCACGATCGACCAGGCCATAGCCTGATCGTCAAAGAGGTACGGCATTGCGAATACGGCAAAGGGTTTGTAGACCGCAGAAATCGGACCATCGTGGACGACGCCCATCTGGATTGCTCCGAGCTGAAGGCCCTCTATGACCTGCCCCCCGTCACCGAGCTGCGAGGCTGGAAACACCTGAACATCGATGCTTCCGGACGTCTTGCCTTCAACGCAGGTTTCAAATGCGAGCGCAGCAGCATGTTTGGGCGACGACATGTCAGCCGCCTGAAAGTGAGCGTATTTCAGCTCCTTTGCCTGGGCGGCACCTGCCGCGGCGATGATGGCGAGTGCCGCTGTGGCACCCAATAATCTTGAAGTCCGTTTCATAGGTTTCCTCCCGGGTTGCTAATTCGAAAATCCGAAAAAGCGAGGTAAAGCGGTGCTGATGTTCGGCACGAGAATGACGAGCAACAGAACCAGAATTTCTGCGGCAAGGAGCGGCAGAACAGCGCGCGACAGGCCCTCGATTTTGAGGCGGCCAACCGTCGCGATGACGAAGAGAACCGGTCCGACCGGAGGCGTGATCATGCCTATGGTCAGGTTGAGCACGAGCATCATCGCGAACTGCAAGGGATCGATGCCGAACTGCAGTGCGATAGGCCCCAGAACCGGGGTGAGAATGATGAGAGCTGGCAGCGTGTCGATGAAGAGGCCGCAAACAAGGGCAAAACCGGCAAGCAGGAACAGAACCGTCAAACGATCCGTCGTTGCGCCAGATATGAGTGCAGCCAGGCTTTGCGGTATCTGCAAATATGTCAGCAGCCATCCAAAGACGGATGCCATGGCGACAATCAAAAGCACGGACGACGTGGTTACACTGGCCCTTACAAGCACGGTGTAAAGCTTTGACCCATTCAAAGTGCGCATTGCCAGACCAAGCAGCAATGCATAGGCGGTTGCGACCGCTCCTGCTTCTGTCGGTGTGAAGACGCCACCCAAAATGCCACCGAGAATGATCAGAGGCATCAGCATTGCCGGACCAGCAGCCAGGGCACTTCTGGTGACCTCGGAACCGGACGCTCTCTTCTCGCGTCCGCGGTAACCTTTCTTCACCGACACGTAATGATTGGCTGCGGCCAGCGCCAAGCCCATGAGAAGACCGGGAACGATGCCTGCCATGAACAGCCCAGCGACCGTAACGCGATTGTCTGAGATCGCGTAAATGACCATCAGGATCGAAGGCGGAATGATCGGCCCGATGGTTGCCGTGGCCGCGGACAGAGCACCGGCATAGTTGGGCTCGTAGCCTGCATTGCGCATCATGCGCATGACAATTGCCGAGGGACCGGCAGCATCGGCCAATGCGGAACCGGAGATACCGGCAAAGAGCATGGAAACCAGCACGTTCACATGGCCCAAGCCACCCCGAATGTGACCGACGAGATCGTTGGCGAACCGCAGCAAGGCCGCCGTCAGGCCACAGGCCGTCATGAGTTCCGACGCGAGAATGAAAAACGGCACGGCCATCAAGGGGAAGGAATTGATGCCGCCAAACAATCGCTGCGGAATGAGCAGCGGGTTCAGCGCTCCATCCACCAGGATTGCAACTGTCGAGGCGACACCCATTGTGAAAACGACCGGCATCCCGAGCACAAGGGTGGCGAAGAACAATATGATGAGGGTTTTTGCCATCATGATTGAACGTCGACCTCATCAAGATGAGTGTCGGTTTCAAAGTCTCCGGCAACGAATTTCCGGCATGTCAGCACCAGGTGGCACAGGAACAGGAATGATCCGAACGGAATGGCAAGATAGGGAATACCGCGCGAGATACCGGTCGCCATGGTTTCCTTGTTCCAGCCGAACTCGACAAACTGAATTCCAAACCAAAGAACGAGACCCATAAAGGCTGCCATGACAACGACGGCACACCACCGGATCGTCAACCGCACCGCCTTTGGCAGCAGCGCAACAAACAGATCGATCTCGACCAGCCGGCCACTTCTCAGAGCCAGTCCGGCACCGGCAAAAACACCGAAAATCATCAGAAAGCGCGCAACTTCCTCGCCCCACGCGAGGGAAGATCCGAACAGATAGCGGCCGATGACATTGGCAATCACGATCAAAAACACAATCGCCAGCGAGCTTGCGACCAGGAAACGGTTCACGGCTATCAGGACGCGTTCGAATTGCGCCATCAGGTTCCTCCCAAGTGTGGAGTGCCGATCCGACGTGGCCTCCGATTTTCGGAGTACTGGCATACTGGCATACAGTATGTCAATGACAAAAATACTGTGCGCCAGTCACGAATCCGGTCTATAAGCCGTCTCCAACCGGAGGTTTCATGGTGTCATGTTGAAAATCGAGCGACCGAAATCGTTTGCCGAACAGGTCTCTGACGTGCTGCGTGCTCAAATCATCAGCGGTGAGCGGGACATGGGCGAAGCCCTGTCGGAAACGAAGATTGCAAAGGAACTCGGAGTAAGCAGAACACCGGTCAGGGAGGCCTTTGCCAGACTGGAACTGGAAGGACTGGTACACACGGAACCGCAACGGGGAACATTCGTTTTCACGCTCGACCGATGTTCATTGCTTGATATTTGCGATGTGCGTGTAAGCCTGGAAACAGCCGCCTTGAAAAAGGCAATGGAACGGGATCCGAAAGGACTTGCGAAAAGCCTGAAGGAAATCACCAAGAAGATGACCAGGGCCCGAAAGAAGGGCGACGAACGCGACTATCTCGGCCTGGATACGGAGTTCCACCAAAGGCTATTCGATCACGCAAAAAACCAATTCCTGAACGACGCCTATCAGACAATCGCGGCGAAGATGGCCTGTTTAAGGAACAAGTTGGGCAATCATCCTGAACACATGGAAAAGTCCTTCGCGGAACACGTTGAAATCGCGTCGCTTCTGGAAAACGAAAAAACAGATGAAGCCATTGACGTGATGATCAGGCATATCGGCCGCAAGGAAGGCTCTTACTGGAACAAGTGAAGATCCGTTCGCAGGAAAACGCAGTGCTAAGACGCGAGAAGATTGTTTGTCAAAGCAATCGCGATGGCGTGTTCCCGGGTTTTCGCACCAAGTTTACGCCGCGCGTTTCGGATATGAAATTCCACGGTAATCGGAGCGATACCAAGGGTGGATGCAATGCGTTGCGGACGTTCACCAGAGGCCAGTTCAATCAGGCATTCGCATTCCCGCTGCGTGAGAGGCTCAAACGCGCTTTCGATCCGTGCAAATGCTCCCATGGTCTTGCTCGACCCTCCTGACATTGACCTTGTCGAATCTACGTAACAACTTACTTCCCTTAGGGCATGACCAATATTGGGTATGCACGAGCGAAACATGGAACGGGCGTCGGTGCGGTTTTCGATTCGCTCTCGGGAAACACAAGTAATTGTCCAGTACGGAGCATTGAAAAGCCTTGAAAGATAACAAGAACGGCGAAACACCTTCCCGACTGGATGACATGATTGCCAATGTCTATGAAGCCGTACTTGACCAGGATCGCTTCGATGAACTGATCACACTCGCGGAAAGCAGCATTACGAACAGGAGTGCACACCGCGAGCTTTTGCGCAGAAAACGCGATATCGAAGCGCATTTCGAAACTGCGGAGAAGCTGCTGTCGAGCCTGCAGAAACCTGCAGAAGACTATGACCGGCCGGTGATCAGGCTGGGACGGGATCTTACGGTTCTGCAGGCCAATGAAACCGCCGAACGAATTCTGCAAATTACTGCCGGTCGATCACTTGAAGAACTGGATATCGATGGCGACGCATTGGGTCATCTCAACGAAGCTGTTTCGGGCCGAGCCGAGGACTGGCCGATTGTTCGCGTCCCACACGCTGCTACAGGCAAGCAGGTTCTGTTGGTCTTGTCCGCTGAAGAAGATCCACACAACGGCAAAATCTGGTTACTAACGGGCGTTGAACGTGTCTGGCAACAGGGCGCGAGCCTGGCCATGCAGAGCCTTTATGGTCTCACACAATCAGAAACCGATGTCCTGTCCATGCTGGTCAGCGGACATACGCCAGCCGAGATTGCGGAGGCACGCGATCGATCGGTCGAAACAGTTCGCCAGCAAATCAAATCGATGATCACGAAAACCCGCTCACGGGGCAGCGGGGAGCTTGTTGCAGTTGCCAGAGCCATCGCCAATTCTGCACAACGGCGAAAACCTCAGACCACATCGGCAGACCACACGCGCGCGGAGCTCAGACTTCGGGACGGGCGCAAGATCGACTATCTGGAGCAGGGAGACACGACCGGTAAAGCCGTTGTCTTTCTCCACGGCTGTCTTTGCGGCAACAGGCTGCCGAACACCACAAACAGATATTTTTCCGAAAACGGTATCCGTCTGCTTTCCCCTGCCCGCCCCTGGCACGGTCAGAGCGACGGTCACGGAATTCTGCTTCATGATCCCGCTCGTTACGCGCATGACATATGCGACTGGCTGGACCAGCTGGATCTTGAACAGGTCCAGCTGGTTGCTTTTGACGTTGGCGCTATTTTCGCACTGGTCTGTCTTCCCCATCTCCGGGACCGTGTAGCGCAACTTATTTGCATTTCCGCTCAACCCCCCATGCGGAGCTTTCAGGACTTTTCCGGAGCACCGCCGCAGCAAAAACTGTTTGCCTTGTTGCCGCGTGTCTCAGTGCCGCTTTTGAGCTACATGGCAAAACTGGGTGACAAACGGTTGAAACGCGATGGGCCGGGCGGCTTTGCGCAAACCGTTTTTGGAGGTGCACAGGCGGATCTCGAGGCGTGCAACGATCCGCATTTGCTGGACCTTTTCTGGCAAGGTCACCTGTTTCATGTCGAACGCGGCTCGGACAGCTTCATCAACGATTGCCGGTTTGTTGCTTCTGATTGGGAGAAGCTGATCAAACCAACGGATGTTCCCATTCATTTTATTCACGGAACACAAAATCGGTCGATACGCCCGGAACGCATTCTGGCCTTTGCCGAGCGCATTGAAGCGCAGGTCTCTCTTGTCGAAAATGCCGGCCACAGTCTCCCGTTCAGTCACTGGCGAGACTGGGTCCGTTTTCTCGACTGACGTAAACAACCCACCCTATCAAAATCCATAGCTGTTTCCGCTCCGGGACACGTGCTCTCCTGAGTTCCTTTGAGACTTCAGGACAGATTGCGATGCGTTTTATTTCAAGGTTTGCTTTTTTACTGTGTTGCCCATTTTTCACGCTGCAAGCGCCACAGGCTCAGGATACTGATCCCGGCAGGGCGATGATCGTCTTTGACGGGTCGGGTTCCATGTGGGGACAAATAAGTGGCACCCCCAAGATCGTGACGGCACGTGACACGCTGGCGCGCGTCGTCGGACAGCTGCCGCCAGCACTTGAGGTTGGATTGATTGCCTATGGACATAACCGCAAGGGCGACTGCAGCGACATTGAAACCCTGGTCCCGGTCGGGCCTGCCTCGACGCAGTCGAGCAAACTTGTTGCATCTGTGGCTGCACTCAAGCCAAAGGGCAAAACGCCTCTGACCGAAGCCGTGCGCCGCGCCGCACGGGAACTTCAGTTTCAAGAAGACAAAGCCACCGTCATTCTGGTGACAGACGGGATTGAAACCTGTGAAGCAGACCCATGTGCTGTCGCGAACGAGCTGGAAGCACTTGGGATCAACTTTACGACACACGTGATCGGCTTCGGACTGAACGAGGAAGAAGGCCGCCAGGTCGCGTGCCTTGCGGAAAATACGGGTGGCCTCTATCTGCAGGCGGACAATGAGGGTGATCTGGCCGATGCTCTTCAGCAAACAGTTTCGCTTTCGCCAGCTCCTGCCCCGGCTCCTGAACCAGCGCCCTCGCTTGCTAAAAACATCAAAGCGACGGTCAGCCTGGAGGAAGGTTCGGCCCCGTTAACCGATGCTGACGGTATTCGTGTCTACTGGTCGGCAACGCCCGCCGGCGGCGGGGAAGAAATTCGCCTGACCACCCGCCCTGACATCAGTGAACGACTGGAACCTGGCGCCTATCGTCTCGCAGCCCGAACGGACAAAGGCAGTTCAGCGGTTGCGGACATCACGGTGACCGACAGCGAGCTGACAGAAGTCAACCTATCGCTTGGAGCCGGCAAGATCGATCTCTATGCGGTGATGGCCAACCAGGATCTTGGTCTCTCGGATACGGATTTCCTCTGGCAGGTTGAAAACAAAATCACGGGTGAACAGTTCACGGCCTATACCCAGGCGATGGAAGCGGTCGTTCCAAGTGGCCAATACAAGGCGAAGCTCATTATCACACGCCTTGAAAAGATGTCGCCCGGCAGCGTTGAACTGGATGTGGTTACCGGAGAAACGGCACAGGCCGAAGTGATCGCCCAAACGTCGAAAGTCACTCTGCGTGCCTTCAATGCTGACGGTTCCGAGCTGAAAGCACACGATTCCCGGCTGAACGTCTTTCAGGGGGAAAAAACTGAAAATGAGGCGTATGTTAAGATGGTGCTTGGCGGCGGAGCGCTTTTTCTTCTGCCTGGACAATACTCCGTTCGCGCCGAGGCATGGGACGGCAGCAAACGAGAGCCGGTCTTTCAGTCAATAACGGTCAGCCCAGCATCAGAACAGACCATCAATGTGACCTTCCCATGAGTGGGCAGGACGCATTCTGGGATCCGATAGAAGGCGCGGTAGCACCGGAATTCAGGCAAAGACCAGAGCGAGAACCCTCGAAGCTTCCGGCATCCTTCAAAAAACTGGAACTTCCGCTTTTCTTTCTGGCTTTCCCGGGTTTCATTCTCGCTTTTCTCGGCGACAGTCTTTTGCCTTACGGCATAGCGCTCGTGACATTCGGCATGGCCGGCGGATTTGCAATCAACCACTTCACCGGCGCTACCGAAGATCGACTAGAGCGCCTTTGGAAAACAGGTGAGCATCTCGGATTTCGGTTTCGCCCGGAAATACCGGCCAGCCGATTGCGCGACATACGGCAAAAGATTCCCGAACTTTTCAAACTGCGAATTGGCGGGTCGATTCCGCTGAACATTGAAAGTGAAATGTGGGGCCGGTCGGAAAGCGGCACGCCTTTGTGGCTCGGTCTTGGCGCTTTTTCGTCAGCTGCTTTTTTTGGCGGGCCCAAACAGACCACCAAATTGGCAAATGCAGGTGCACAGGGCAACGTCGTGATGATGATTGCGGCATACAAGCTGGATCGGGATACGGGTATTCGGATCGTGCTGATGCCGGAATCGCTCGGAGCTGTCGGACCATTCGACCGTGACCTGAAGACGGAAAGCGTGGCGTTTAACGACACCTTCAACATCAGAGTGACATCCCGGGCGGACGATGGGGATCTGGATCAGATTTCCGTCAACGTGCTGCAAGTGCTGACACCCGCATTTCAAACCACGCTGCTGGAGCTCGCGGACCGTTTCGCAGCACGTGTCATCGTGGATCGCGATACCGTCTATTTCGGCGGTTTTCACAACCTGCAAAGTCTGGATGACACAGTACTTCAATCCTTCGTCAAGGAAATCGTCGCTGCATTTGCGGCAGCGTCGACCTCCTTCAAACGCTACGCGGAGTGACCCAGCATATGTCGTTTTTCATGATATTGATCTTATTGGTTGGCGTGGTCATTGGAACTTATGTCCTTTGCTACAATACGCTTATGTCGGCCAAGTTCCGTGTGGATGAAGCCTGGTCCGGAATAACGGTTCAGCTCAAGCGACGGCACGCACTTGTGCCCAATCTGGTTCAGGCTGCCAAGACGGCGATCGGCCACGAGCAGGCAATCATCGACAAGATCGTCACGGCGCGATCTGCTGCTCTCGAAGCATTGGCAAGCGACAAACAGGCGGATATTGCCAAGGCTGAAGCCGGTTTAAGTCAGGCGCTTGGGCAGTTCATTGCCTACACGGAAGACAACCCTGAAATAACCGCCAACGAAAACCTGCTCGTATTGCAGAAACAGCTTGAAGAGACAGAAGATCAGGTGGCCGCTGCAAGGCGGATCTACAACGGCAATGTCCAGGCCTACAACACCCGTGTCGCATCCATTCCATGGAATTTTGTTGCAGGCCTCAACAAACTGAAACCGTCTCAAATGTTCGAACTCGATGCGGCCGAAATGAAGGAAGTCTCAAAGGATCCTTCGCTAGATGCCCTTGAACTTGCCGTTCCTCCTCAGCAAGACAGGACCTGAGCCCATGTTGCGTCTTCTCATCAGCCTGGTCGTGCTGTCCTTCGCACTCCTGCCTGCCAAGGCGTCTGACGACACCTGTGTAACTTCGGCCCCGAACGGGCAATCTCTCCGGGTTTATGACAGTGCCTCCACCAACAGTCCGGTCCTTGGAGGCATCGGTGTTGGAACCTGCGGAATTCAGGTCACAAACCAGTGTGAAGGCACGATGTGCGTGATAGTGCTTGCCGGGCTGAACGGCTGGGTGGATATGCAGCACATTTCAAACAGTCCTGTCGTTGCGCCCGGACTCATGAGCAGCGGAGCTGCAATCGGCAGCTACGTCTACGGTGTCACCGGCGGCTCAGGCTCTGTCACGGCGGCAGGCCGCACACAACCCACGCCTGTTGATGCCAATGGTGAGGTCAGGGTGCAAAAGACCGGTCCATCGACAGCAACACTGACGCTGCCACAGGAAGTTACGCCCGGCCCAATTCCCTTAAGCGGCAATGACGCCGGACCCTGGACCGGCGGCTTTGGCAGTTGGGGCGGCATGCCGATGGCCGTCACCGTTACCTTCAACGGACTCGGCGCTCAGACAGCCACACTCGAGCTTAAGGGCAACAACCAGCTCGCAGCGATGACAATACGTCTCGACCTTGCTGCACGGTCCTTGCCAGAAGTTCAACAGTCTGGCCGCCCGGCACCAGCAACACCTTCGCCTGCCGGGTCCAGTTTCAATGCATGTTCCGAGCTGGACCGGCTGACCAAGGAGATCAACAGCCGCGCCGGAACCAAGCAAATCCAAGATATGCGCAGCATTTACGTAATTTCGGCGGTCAAGAGCACGGAACCGACCGCTGATCAGGCTGCCTGTCAAAAAGCGCTCGACCTGATTTCCCAGGATGCCGGGCTCTGGGTTCTGGTCGAAGAACAGGCCAGACTGGGTCCAGCCGCACCACCACCTCCTCCTGGACCAGTGGCCAGTCAACAAGTGCGTCCCAGCACGGTGTCCGCACCGCGCCCGACACCACAGCCCACAACAACAACGAACCAGTCTTCCCAGCACCAATCCGATCCGCAAGGCTTGCTGGCTCAGTCCTGCAGCATATTGCAACCCTTGATCAGCCCTTTGCTGCGTGGTGGTTCGCGGGCCGAACGAGAACAGGTTCTGGCGCTTTTGACCGCGCAAGGTTTGGTCAGCGTTTCCAGTGCACAACCCGTTCAATGCGCACTCATCTTGGCTGATCTGATGTCCAGCGGGCTTATTGCCAATGACAATCGCCCCTGGGCCGCCATTGCCCAGTCTGGCGCGCCGGGCTTTGGCGGCGAGGACCCTGCGACAATGATCGCAGGCGGACGCGAAATAGGCATAGACCCTTCTGATTTCATACCTGAGTTCAATCCGGACGGACAGGCTGCCAACCCGGCACCTCCGCCTCAGCCAACCAGCCCTTCAAGCGCCGGAGACCCCTGCATATTGCTGGGCAACGCATTGGTGATCGCTGTTCGTGTCGGTTTCCCAGGCGATCTTTCAGCTTTTGCTGATCTCTTGAAGACCCATGGCGTTGAAACGCTCGCTCCAGCGTCAGCACCTCAATGCCTGGCCGCCCTGAACAACGCGCGCCAGGCCGGTCTGGCGCGCTGACAGCCGGTTGGAAGGAATGCAACACATGAGCACAAGAAGCCCATTTTTCCGTGTCCTAGCCGCAGCTGCCGTTTTCCTGACGGGACTACAAACGGTTTCCGCAAATGAGCCCGACCCGGCCGACACCGGTGACTTGCCAGGATTTGGCATCTGGGGACCAGCCTACAAACTTCGAAATGTTCCAAACGGGATGCGCCTCGTCGTTCGCGCGCAAGGAAGCCGTTCTGCAGAGACTGTTGGAAGTCTTGCGCGATCAGCCAGCGAAGTGCTTGTTCTCAACTGCTCGCCCGAGATCGTCCCGCTGACTTTCGAAAATGCATCACCGGAGGGGAAACGCGAACTGCTCGGCGGCGTCTGGTGTCAGATCGACCACTATGGAATGACCGGGTTTGTGCCGGGAATTTATCTCGACCCCATCCTAAACCGCTAGATGAAGCTTCGGTCTGGCAGCGCACTCGCAGAACTGGAGTTTCAAAAGATAACCCAAAACGAAAAAAGCCCCGGAAAACCGGAGCTTTTTCGGAGAAATCAGACTGAACTGGATTGTCTGAGATCGGATTTTGGTGCCCAGGAGAGGACTCGAACCTCCACGCCCGTTAGGGCACTAGCACCTGAAGCTAGCGCGTCTACCAGTTCCGCCACCTGGGCTGTGGGGGGGCTTGTAAGCGCCGGACCTGGGCTTGTCAATCATTATTGCGCGACTATTTTTCCTCATTCCAAGCCAGCCCTTCACACACGCTCTGCAAAGGGCTAAGACACTGGAAGACGGACCTGCTTGATGGCGGATCAGTCAAACCTTTTGGACGCGACAGAAGGCATTTTCACAATGTCCACACCACTTAACGGCAAACTCGTCACGATTTTCGGTGGCTCCGGTTTTCTAGGCCGTCATATTGTCCAGGCCCTTGCCAAGCGGGGCTATCGTGTCCGCGCAGCCGTGCGACGTCCGGACCTGGCGACCCATCTGCAGCCCCTCGGTGCACCCGGCCAGATCATGCCCATCCAGGCAAACCTTCGTTACCGCTGGTCAGTCGAACGTGCTGTTCTCGGTGCGGATGCCGTCGTGAACGCAGTCGGCATACTGGCTCCATCCGGAAAGCAGTCATTTGATGCGGTTCAGGCTTTCGGTCCGAGAGCAATCGCTGAAGCTGCTCGCGGAGCCGGCCTTTCAAGCGTGACACATATTTCGGCAATCGGAGCAGATCCGGACAGCAGCTCCGCCTATGCCCGCTCAAAGGCAGCCGGAGAAGCCGGCGTCCTGGAGACGCTGCCGGAAAGTGTCATTTTGCGCCCTTCGATCGTCTTCGGACCGGAAGACGACTTCTTCAACAAGTTTGCGGATATGGCCCGCTTCTCGCCAAGCCTGCCTCTTATTGGCGGCGGTGAAACCAATTTCCAGCCTGTATATGTGTGCGATGTCGCCGAGGCTGTGGCGCGCGCTGTCGATGGTCAGCTCAACCCTGGTACCGTCTATGAGCTTGGCGGGCCGGAAATCAAGAGCTTCAAGGCCTGCCTTGAAGACATGCTGAGCGTCACACGCCGCTCCCGCCTGCTGTTGCCAATCCCGTTCCCGGTCGCATCCGCGATGGGCAAGATCTTTCAACTGTTCCCCTATGCCCCCCTTACGGCAGACCAGGTAGAACTTCTGAAAACCGACAATGTGGTCTCCGAAACCGCAAAATCCGACGGGCGGACGCTTGAAGGCCTTGGCATCACGCCGGCAACACTTGCCTCGGTGCTGCCAACTTACCTCGACCGGTTTCGCGAACGCGGCCAATACGACGCGCACCGGCCAGCTTGACGGTCATCAATTTGAGTTTCAGAAGGCGGGCTTCGGCCCGCCTTTTTCATGTCTTCGGCACCGGAAACAAGTGCCTGTTCCAGGACAATCGTTAGCGGGTGAATGGATCGCCCAAGCTTTCGATTGCCGCGTATTTGCGCATGTCTTAGGCTTGTGACCAGTTGGGAGGCGCCCATTGTGTCATTTCTTACCAAAGTCACTTTGCTTTTCGTTGTTTTCGTAGACCTTCTCGGTCAGGGCCTGGTGTTTCCGATCATCAACAGCCTGATCATGGAACCGTCGACCTCGATGTTGCCGAAGGACACGTCGGATGCGGTCCGTCATTTCAACTACGGCCTGATCATCGGCGTCTTTTTTCTGTGCTGGTTTTTCGGCGCACCATACATCTCAAAGCTCTCAGATGTGATTGGTCGGAAGAATGCCATTCTGATCTGTCTGTTCGGTGCGCTTGGCGGCTACGCCCTGACAATCATCGCCCTCTACCTCAACAGTTTTCTGCTGCTCATTCTCGGCCGTGCCATCACCGGTTTGACGGCAGGCAATCAGCCCATTGCCCAGGCGGCGATGATCGACGGCAGCGTCGATGACGAAGACCGAAACCGCAACATGGGCTACATCATCACGGGCGTCAGCTTCGGTCTGGTTGGTGGCCCATTGATCGGCGGCTTTCTATCCGACCCTATCCTGATTGGCAGCATTGCCAGCATCAAACTGCCATTTTATGCCTGCTTCGGACTGGTGGCGATTGCAATATTTCTGGTGATCTTCGGCTTTGAGGACAAGGAAGATGCTGTTGCCGAAAAACAGCCATTCGTGTTCCGCCCGGCTGAAATATTCGAGCTGTTGTGGCAAATCACCAAATATCCGAAGGTGATGCGGCTGACCTTTGTGTTCTTCTTCTTTCACATTGCCAACCTCTCCTTCTATATTTTTGTCGACAACTACCTGACCAGCCGCTTTGGCTATGGCACCCTTGGCGGCTCCATGGTGATGCTGACAATCGGGGCAGCCCTTGCCTTTTCCAGCACGTTTCTTGTTGTGCCGGCACAAAAGCGGCTTAGCAAAGAAGCGATCTTGGGGATCACCTTTACTGTCTGGGCCCTTTCGGCGGCGGCATTCGTTGCGTCTCCGGTGGCCATACTTACCTTCATTCCGGTGTTCTGTTTCTATTTTGTGTTTGGGATCGCCTACCCGACATTTCTCGGGCTTTATTCGGCTGCGGTCGGTGACGAAGAGCAAGGCTGGGTGATGGGCGTTACAATAGCCGTGTTCACATTGGTCGCTGGCGTCATCTCCCTGATCGGTGGAGAACTGATCGGGCTCGACCTGGACTTGCCTTTCTACGGCGTCATCATCGCCGCCATCCTTGCCCTGGCTGTCATGTTCCTTGCCTGGAACAAACCTGAAATCAAGGCGCTTACCAGAAGGTCCGGCGGCTGAAACTCAAGGTCAGCCGCCGACTTCATCATTAGTTCCAGAATTCCGCGCCCAAGCGGTCGTGGTGCAATTCGCGATACCCGGTTGTCGTGCGCACAAGGCCAATGTCCCGCAGTTCATCATGGTTCAGATGTGACAGAGCTTTGTGAGTTGCTCTGCGGCGGAAATAGCTGTTGAACTCAGCAACAAATACACGAAGGGCGGAAAGCAGAAGACCGCGGCTATGCGCACGGCTGCGAAAAACGGTATCGATCTCAAGACTCATCTCACTTCTCCTAAGGGATCTGGAAGCCCCGCTTTCCGGGGACGAGAGGAGAATGCCAAAGCAATCCTGACAACAGCGAGTCAGGTTTGATCCCGTTCTGTTCTCAGGTTATCATTTTTTTGAGATTCATTTTTCCAGCCTGGATCAGGACCTCAATCCATGAACCCAATCGAACGTGCGCTCGGCATTTTGCTGTTGCTAACCGGAGGCAAACTTGTCCCTGCCACCGCGCTTGCCGAACGCTTTCAGGTTTCGCTGCGCACAATCTATCGTGACATCGACAGGCTGATTGCCCTCGGTGTCCCGGTCGATGCAGAACGTGGAGCGGAAGGCGGTTACCGCCTTGCGAGCGGCTATCTTCAGCCGCCGGTGGCGTTGACACGCAATGAAACGGCGGCCCTGCTGGCTGCCATGGCCCTTGTGCGCTCGAGCCGCACTGTACCTCTTGCTGCCGAACTTGGCGCTGCGGAAAAGAAACTGCTCGCGTCGCTGCCCAAATCCGTGCACGGCCTTCTCAAGGACGCCGACAGGATCGTCGGCATCGAACCTATACCACCCGATATTTTTCATTCCGGAACCAAGGCGGAACCGACTGAAGACTGGCAAACCGCGCTGGACGGCTTCATGGCAGGTATTCTGGACAGCAAGCGCGTGCGATTTGAACACGTCAATCCGTCCAGACGAACCGTCAAGTCGCATGACGTCGAACCCTTTGGCGTCATGTTCGACCGTGATCTTTGGTACCTGGCCGGTCGCTGTGTCGACACGGACCTGTTGAAGGTCTACCGGGCGGACAGAGTACGTTCGCTGGAAGTCAGTGGGCTCTACTTTCGGCCAGACAAGGATTTCTCCATCAAGAGCCTTACGGGCGGTGCCTGGCTATCGCAGGCCATGCGTCGATGGGAGAAAGAGGAAGACATCGCCAAGATCCTGATCACCCCGCACCAGGCCCGCAAACTCAGTGCCGACTGGTATTACCGGCATGCGATCTTTACACCCGCAGAGGACGGCAGAGTGCTGATCAGCATACCTTCCACCGAGCGCGCGCGGATCCTGCCGTTGGTCCGCTGGCTGGGACCTGGTGCTGAATTGCTTGGTCCGAAAAATCTGCGGCGGGAGATGGCCGAGGAACTCAGCGCGCTCAAGTCGCTCTATGAACGGTCGCCGCTGGATAAATCAGCCTAGGAAATAAAGCCCTGCAAAACCGGCGATACCAACCCCGATACGCCACCAGGCGAACGGAGCAAAACCGTGCCGGGATACAAAGTCCAGAAGACCCTTCACCACAAAAACCCCGGCGATGAACGAGGCAACGAACCCGATCGTGATGATCACCGCATCATCCATCGAGAGCACATTCCGGTTCTTGTAAAGATCATAGGTGAATGCACCGGCCATGGTCGGCATGGCGAGAAAGAAAGAAAACTCTGCAGCTGATCTCTTGTCGGTTCCCATCAGCAATGCGCCGGCGATTGTGGCACCCGAGCGCGAAACGCCCGGCACCATGGCGAGGCACTGGCAGAAGCCGATCTTGAGGCAAAGCGACAACGGGTAGTCCATGACATTGGTGTAGCGCGGAGACAAAGGCAATCTGTCGATCCACAGAAGGATGACCCCGCCAATCAGCAAAGTCGCACAAATCAGGGCGGGTGTTTCGAACAACACCTCCTTGATGAAGCTATGCAGCATAACCCCGATGACGGCGGCGGGAAGAAACGCAACCAGAATACCAAACACGAAGCGGCGGCTTGTCGGATCGCTCGGCAATGTGATTGCCAGGTTCCACAAACGAGCGAAATAGACTGACAATATGGCCAGAATCGCGCCCAACTGGATCAAAACCTCGAAGGTCTTGCCCGTGCTTTCGAACCCAAGAAAGTGCCCAAGCAACAGGATATGACCAGTGGACGAGACAGGAATGAACTCTGTCAGCCCCTCGACAATCCCCAGAATGAGAGCGCTGACAATCGTTTGGCCATCCATTTTGTCACAGGTCTCCAAATGGCTTGCTACATTCCGGCCCGAGCGGGTATGTCTCGCGACTCAGATTGCTATTCAATGCGGCCTGTTTGCCGGAGCAATTTCGTGCCGTCAAATCCTTGATAACCATATCCGGGCAAACTGGACGTTAACGCGAATTTCCCTTCGGGCTCAGGGTCTGCACCCTAGTCTTGCCACAGTTCAGGCTCTAAACGCTTTAATGCTTACGCTCTATCATCACCCTTTCTCGCCGTCGTCCCGATTTGTGCGGCTTATCCTGGCCGAATACGGAGCAGCCTTCGAGGAGCATCACGTTGATCCATGGGACAGGCCACAGGAGCTCTTGATGCTGAATGCCGCCGGTACCGTTCCGGTTCTGGTGGAAAATGAAGGCCCCGCGATCTGTGGTCCGGGACCGATCATGGAATATCTCGACGAGACCCGGGGATATGCGGTTGCCGACAAGCGCCTGATGCCTGACCATCCCGAAGCCAGAGCTGAAACCAGACGGCTGGTGGAATGGAGCCTTACCAAACTCGATGCTGAGGTTGTCGGCCATTTTGTGCGCGAACGTATCTACAAGCAGATCATGCCGAAATCAGCCGGCGGCGGTGAGCCCGATTCAGCGGCGCTTCGGGTGGCGCGCGCAAACATCAATCATCATTTGAGGTATTTCGGCTATCTGGTTGCCTCCCGCCGCTGGATCGCCGGTGACCGTTTGACCTTTGCCGATTTTGCACTTGCTGCGGGGCTTTCCTGCGCCGATTATCTCGGAGAAGTCCCGTGGGGCGACGAGGAGGACATCAAGTCCTGGTATGCGCGGGTCAAATCCCGCCCCAGCATGCGGCCACTCCTCGGCGAAAAGGTGCTCGGCATGCCGCCTGCCCCTACCTACGCGGACCTGGATTTTTAGACCGGCAGTTCGTTTGGTTTGGACGCAAAAACACATAAAGTTCTGACTGCTTTCAGGGAAAAGGCAGACCAGCTCGGTTTCGATGCCGTGAAAATAACTGCTGCCGACAGCATTCCCGAAGCCGGAGAAAGACTGCGCCGTTTTTTGAAGAATGATTTTCACGGCACCATGACATGGATGGCCGACACGGCGGATCGCCGTGCAGCACCACCTGCGCTTTGGTCTGATGTGAATTCGGTCATCATGCTGGCCATGAACTACAGCCCGGACGGCGCACCGGAAAGCCATCCATTGGCGCATCTGGAAGATCCCACTAAAGGTGGCATCTCGGTTTATGCCAGGCATCGCGATTATCATGACGTCATCAAGGGACGCCTGAAGGAGCTTGCAAGTTTTCTCGTCTCCAGAGCCGGTGGAGATGTCAAGGTATTCGTCGATACGGCCCCGGTGATGGAGAAGCCGCTCGGTCAGGCCGCGGGCCTCGGCTGGCAAGGCAAACACACCAATCTGGTCTCGCGCGAACTCGGGTCCTGGTTCTTTCTCGGTTCGATCTTCACAACGCTTGACTTGCCACCCGATGGCGCGGAGATCGATCACTGCGGGTCATGCAGGGCTTGTCTCGACAGCTGTCCGACCGATGCCTTCCCCGCGCCTTACCAGCTTGATGCCCGGCGCTGCATCTCGTATCTGACCATCGAGCACGCAGGCCCCATACCGCATGAATTCCGCGAAGCCATGGGCAACCGTATCTATGGCTGCGATGACTGCTTGGCCGCTTGTCCCTGGAACAAGTTCGCCGACACCGCCAGAGAAGCCAAGCTCGTGGCGCGAAATGATCTCAAGAGCCCGCGGCTGGCCGACCTCCTCGAATTGGACGACGGCGCGTTCCGCAAATTGTTTTCCGGCTCGCCGATAAAGCGGATCGGACGGAACCGTTTCCTAAGAAATGTCCTGATCGCGGCAGGAAACTCTAAGACACCGGATCTCGTTCAAATCACTATGACTCTTCTGGACGACCCGGATCCGGTTGTCAGAGGTGCTGCGGTCTGGGCGTTTCGCCGGCTCGGCCAAGATCACCTTGTGGATAGCCTGAAATCGAAGGCTCTTTCCTCGGAAACCGATGAAACCGTTCGCCAGGAATGGCAGAGATAAGCCGCTGATACAGCCGGACTTGATTCGACCTCGGCAAGAGAATGGTTCATAGTCATGGAATGGCCATGGACGTCTCCCTATATCGGGTCTGACCATCTCTTTCCCGGTCATTTCCGATCATCCGATTTGGAGCCAAAACATTGATTTCACAAACTACGCTTCCGTCTTCACGCTCTTCCCTCCGAGCCCGCGCTCAGATCCTATGCCTCACCACGGCTATGGCTCTGGTGACGGGGCCTGCCTTGGCGCAGGACAACGGAATAGCCGCCTTCAACGCATATGTCGCGGGGTTGTCAGCGCTGGGTCTTGACGTTGAAAACGGATCCGTCAACTACGACGAGGGCAGTGACACGCTGACCCTGACCGACAGCAAACTTGTTTTTGCAGGCACAATTTCCGATTTGCCGTCGGACGACGGCGACGACACCACGACCCAGGACCTAGAATATTCACTATCCATGGAGTCGGGCACCGTCACCATTACCGGTCTGACACATGATGCCGGTGCTTTCTCCGCCGACACCTGGACCTATTCCGATGACAGTGTTCTGATCGTCACCGGTTCGGTGGAAGGGGAAGGCCGCCTGCGTGCAGAAGGCCGCATGGCGGGAATATCCGCGACCGGCTACAGCTTCAATATGCCGGAAATTCCGGCTGAAGATCCCAAGCGCCAGGCAAGCCGCTGGCTGCCGTTCCTCAAGGCCACCGTTCTGACCTCATATGAGGAAGTCAAGGTCGACAGCACAGCCATGACCTTCGAGGCTTACGCTATCGAGGACGGTCAGGAAACGCCTGTGGTCACCGGCACCATGCAGATGGATGGATACGTCATGGCCGATGCCAAAGACGGCTTCATCGGGTCCTATTCCATCGACAAGGTCACACAGAACCTGCAGACGCTCGAACCCGGATCTGGCAACATGGTCAACCAGACCACCAGCCAGGGCAAAACCATCTACGAAAACATCGACGCGGCCGCGTTCGTTGATCTTTTTGACCCGGATGTTCCTGTGACCGGCGACGAAATTGTCATGATCGGTTCAGGGTCTGCCGTTGACTACGAAAACACCCAGGAAATTCTCCCGGGGATGACGCTCAAGATGAATGTCGAGAGCGCCACCATGGGCGAAATGACGGTCACCAAGCGCGACCATGATTTCCTCGCCGTTTTTGACGAGCTGCTGGACACCAAGGAACCTTCTCCTGAAAAGATCATCACCAGCGTGTTTCAGCTTTATCGCTCATTCGGCATTTCCGATGCCCGTGTCAGCGGCGTCTCCCTGAATGTGCCTTCGCCGGACACGGATGGCGGCTTTGATGTCAATATCAAGGAAATGGCGATGACCAACGTCAATTCCGATGGCATTGGCGAGATGATGATTGTCGGAGTGGATGCCCCAGAGCTGCCGGAAGGCGCTTCTGTCAAACTCGACTGGGCTGCGATCGGCGATATCGAGTTTGCCGAATACACGCCGATGAAAGCCATGATCAGCACACTGATGGCCGACCCGAGCTACGGCGAAAACAATCCGCTGGAAGTTGCCCGCGCCTTCATGCCGCGCTCATTCGGTTATGAAGTGCAGGGCTTGGATGTCAACGTTCCTGACGAAGGGCGTATTCAGATTGGCAAAACCGAGTTCAAAGCGTCCACAACGGTGCCGCCGATCCCGACAAGCCTCTTCTTTAAGAGCGACGGTATCCGCGCCCCGATCAGCGCCGTCGATGACAAGGACGTTGAAGACATGCTTCGGGCGCTCGGGCTTGAAGAGATTGTCTGGTCTGATGAAACCCGGCTCTACTGGGACGAATCCACTCTTGAGCTGCGCCTGGAGCGCCTGATGGTGAACATTGAAGGTGTCGGGAGAGCCGAAGCATCGGCTCGTTTTGCAAACGTCCCGAAAGCCTTGTTTGAAGATCCGGAAGGTCAGGGTCAGATGGCAGCGATCACGGCGCAGTTCGTTGATGCTTCGCTTGTAATCAACGATGCCGGCATTACGGCCAAGGGTCTGAAGCATATTGCGGATGCTGAAGGCATTCCGGAAAACGTCTTCCGCGAGGCCCTGGTTGCTCAGGCCACCGAAGCGACGAGACCGATCCAGAACGAAGCCTTCACGAACATGGTGAGCGAAGCGGTCTCCAAGTTCCTTGAGAACCCGGGTGAGTTGAAGGTCACGCTCGTTCCGGCCAATCCGGTGCCGCTCGCGCAAATTCTCGGCAGCATGGCCGCACCTCAAACGATCCCGGATCTCCTGAATGTCACTGTCACCGCGAATTGAGCGGACGACATTCCACTGACACACAAAGGGCGGCCAAATGGCCGCCCTTTTTCATCCAGAATTCGTTTCAATGGCAAAACCTTTTCGGCCTGCTCATGGAGGCTCCAAAGTCTGCCCACAGCGCTCTGTTCGCAAACCCTTCCGCTGAAATTTAAAATTCGCGGCAACTCGTCAGCCCCGCTCGCATGGTTCTAGCCTATGAGACTCGGGTGTTTGGGAACCGCTATTCGGCAGCTTCTTGCTGTTGTGCCGGACCGATGCGTGCCGCGCAGAATTTGAATTCGGGAATTTTTCCGAACGGGTCAAGCTGCGGATTAGTCAGGAAGTTGGCCGGTGCTTCAAAGAAACAGAATGGCACGAACAACATCCCTGCCGAAACGTCCCGATCAGCCCGCAAAGTCAGCGTGATCGCGCCCCGACGCGTCTCGACCGTTACCTGTTGCCCAATATCCAATCCCGCAAGTTTGATGTCGCGGGGGTTCATGGACACCACGGGCTCCGGCTCGATTGCGTCGAGAACCGCTGCCCGCCGGGTCATGGCACCCGTGTGCCAATGTTCCAGCATTCGGCCTGTGGTCAGCACCAAAGGGAAATCGTCATCGGGTAACTCGTCCGGTGGCACCAAATCTGTCGGAACAATTTTTCCGCGTCCGTCAGCCGTTGGGAAAGACTGTCCGAACAGGATTTCGTTGCCAGGCACATCAGACGCATCTGCGGGGTAGGTCACCGTGCCTTCACGTTCCAGCCGCTCCCAGGAAATATTTTTGAGAGAGGCCATGTGCGAACGCATTTCCTCATAGATCGCCGGAACTCCGTCGTAGGACCAGTCAAGCCCAAGCCGATTGGCTATGTCGATCAGGATAGTCCAGTCTTCACGCGCTTCACCAGGCATTGGAACACAAGGTCTGCCAATCTGAACCTGGCGGTTGGTGTTGGTATAGGTGCCAAGTTTTTCCGCATGCGCAGATGCAGGCAAAATGACATCTGCATGCCAGGCTGTTTCGGTCAGGAAAATGTCCTGAACCACCAGATGCGTCAGGCTCGCAAGCGCCTTGCGGGCGTGGCTTTGATCGGGATCCGACATTGCCGGATTTTCACCCTGGATATACATCGCCTCGATGCCGCCAGAGAGAATGTCATTCATGATTTCAACGACCGTCAGGCCCCTCACGGGATCCAGCGTGCGCCCCCAAGCGTCTTCGAATTCCGACCGGATATCTGCGCTCTCAACAGACCGGTAATCCGGGAAAACCATCGGGATCAGGCCAGCATCGGAGGCACCTTGAACATTGTTCTGTCCGCGCAAGGGATGCAAGCCGGTTCCGGGCCGGCCGATCTGTCCAGTTGTCAGCGCCATGGCAATCAGGCAACGGACGTTGTCCGTGCCGTGAACATGCTGCGAAACGCCCATTCCCCAGTAGATGATCGATTTGGCGCTGGTCGCATAAAGGCGCGCGACTTCGCGAAGAGTATCAGCCCCGATACCGCAGACAGGCTCCATAGCCTCGGGCGTGAAGTCTCGGATTTTTTCCTTCAACGTTTCGAAGCCGTCAACATGAGCCGCGATATACTGGCTGTCATAGAGCTCCTCCGAGATGATCACGTTGAGGATTGCGTTCAGCATCGCGACATCCGTGCCCGGCTTGAATTTCAAACCATAGTCAGCGTGTCGCATGAGACCCTGGCCACGTGGGTCCATGACGATGAGTTTCGTGCCCTTTTTGGCGGCTTGCTTGATATAGGTTGCGGCAACCGGATGGTTCTGCTCCGGTCTGGCACCGATGACGATCATGCAATCGGCATCTTCCGCGGCATTGAAAGGTGCCGTAACCGCACCGGACCCGATCCCTTCCATGAGCGCTGCCACCGATGATGCGTGGCAAAGGCGCGTGCAATGGTCAACGTTGTTGGTTTGAAAGCCTTGGCGGATCAATTTCTGGAACAGGTAAGCTTCTTCGTTTGAGCCCTTGGCGGACCCAAAACCGGCAACACCTGCACCGCCTTTGGCCTCGAAACTCGCCTTCAGACCACCGGCGGCCTTTTCAAGCGCTTCTTCCCAGGTTGCTTCACGGAAGAAATCAAGATGATTTTCAAGTGTCATGGAAATGTCGCCGCGCTTGGGCGCATCGTCCCGGCGGATAAGCGGCTTGGTAAGTCGCTCCGGGCTGGAGACATAGTCAAAGCCGAAA
Source organism: Labrenzia sp. THAF82 (assembly GCF_009363435.1). Taxonomy (GTDB): domain Bacteria; phylum Pseudomonadota; class Alphaproteobacteria; order Rhizobiales; family Stappiaceae; genus Roseibium; species Roseibium porphyridii. Next base: position 6,025,372 of record NZ_CP045354.1, read on the forward strand.
CGACCCTTGACGCAGAGCCTGTTCTCGTTGGCCGGCCCGTTGCGACCTTCAACACTGACAATCCGGCCGTCGGCAACCGAAACCGAAGTCAGGCAACCGACACCGCAGAACGGACAGACACTGTCGATCGTTTCTTCCGCGAAAATCTCACGTTTGGTTGCCGTCTCGTCCAGGAGGCTTTTTTCCATCAATGCCCCGGTGGGACAAGCGGAGACGCATTCTCCGCAGGCGACACAAGTGGAGATGCCCATCGGGTCGGCCAGATCGAATACCGGCATCGTGTGAGAGCCGCGATCGGCCATCCCGATCACATCATTGACCTGAACTTCACGGCAGGCCCTTTCACACAGATTGCATGCGATACAGGCGTCGAGGTTGACTGCAATTGCGGGGTGCGAAACGTCCTGATCCGGCTTGGAACCGGCTGCGAACCGGCCGGTGGAAACACCGATGGCATCCGACCACTTCCAGAAATCACTTTGCGGGTCAGGATGGTGGTCGCGACCTGGCTGATCAGAGGCAAGTAGCTCAAACACCATTTCGCGTGCCTTTGAAGCACGCTCGGTCTCAGTGTTGACAACCATGCCTTCTGCGGGTGTCCGGATACAGGACGCCGCAAGCACCCGTTCGCCTTCGATATCCACCATGCATGCACGGCAATTGCCGTCGGAGCGATAGCCCGGCGCATCCTTGTGGCACAGATGCGGGATGGCGACGCCTTCACGCTTGGCAACCTGCCAGATGGTTTCACCGTCTTCCGCTGTTACAGTCTTGCCGTCGAGAGAGAATGTGACCTGGCTCATTTGTCAAACTCCTCAGGGAAGAATTTAAGCACCGACGCGACCGGATTGCTGGCCGCCTGACCGAGACCGCAGATCGATGCAGTGCGCATGACTTCATCAAGGTCCGCAATCTTGCCTTTGTCCCAATCGCCATCCGAAAGCAGTTGCTCCATCTTCTCGGTTCCGGAGCGGCACGGCGTACACTGACCACAGCTCTCGTGCTTGAAGAAGCGCATCAGATTCAGCGCCACGTCGCGCATATCGTCCTGATCGGAGAAGACAACGATAGCATGACTTCCGATAAAACAGCCGTGCTTGTCGAGAGTTCCGAAATCCAGTGATTCATCGGCAAGCGATGCCGGCAGAATACCACCCGAAGCACCACCCGGCAGATATCCCTTGAAGACATGCCCTTCATCCATGCCACCGCAGAACTCTTCCAGCAGTTCGTTCATCGTGATACCGGCAGGCGCGAGCTTGACCCCCGGATCGCGAACCCGGCCAGAGACCGAGAAGGAGCGGAAACCCTTTTTGTCCCGCCGCCCCTGCGATGCAAACCAGTCAGGTCCTTTTTCGATAATGTCCCGGATCCAATAGAGCGTCTCGACGTTATGGTTCAATGTGGGCCGACCAAAGAGGCCGACCTGCGCGATGAAAGGTGGGCGATGGCGCGGAAGGCCCCGCTTGCCTTCAATGGACTCGATCATCGCGCTTTCTTCGCCGCAAATATATGCACCGGCACCACGTCGCAATTCGATCCCGATTGTCGTGATGACGCCAGCATCGTTCAGTGCGGAAATTTCGGTCTTCAGGATTTCAAGAACTGCCGGGTATTCATCGCGCATATAGAGATAGACGCGATCCGCAGAAATTGCGTGGGCAGCAATCAGGGCCCCTTCCAGAAGGCGATGAGGATCCCGTTCAAGATGATGACGATCCTTGAACGTGCCCGGTTCGCCCTCATCACCATTGATCGTCAGATATTTCGGTCCGGGCAGATCGTTGACGATTTTCCATTTTGTACCCGTTGGAAAACCGGCGCCGCCGAGCCCACGGAGACCCGCTTCGAGCGCCTTGTCGGCAATGGCAGCAGCGTCGAGGTCACCTGCCCGAACACGGTCCAGCAGTTTGTAACCACCGTTTGCACGGTATTCCTCAAGGCCGATATAGTCAGGCATTTCAGGAGACGTTTCACCTTCGAACAGGATCGAACGGACTGAAATCTCGGTGGCATTGTCAACGGCACGCTTGCCGACCTGAACAGCAGGAGCCCCAGCACAACGGCCGATGCACGGAACTTTTTGCACGCGGACCTTTGACGGATCCAGTCCACTCTCAAGAACGCCAGCAAGTGCGTCTGCACCCTTTAGCGAGCATGCAACGCTGTCGCAGACGCGAATGGTCAACGCGGCGGGTTTGGTTTCGCCTTCGCGAACGATGTCGAAATGATGATAGAAACTGGCGACTTCATAGACCTCGGCCTGTGAGAGCCGCATTTCTTCTGCCAATGCACGCAAATGTCGGGCTTCCAGGCAGCCATAAGCATCCTGAATTTTGTGAAGGTGCTCGATGAGCAGATCGGCGCGGCGCGGTTCGTCGCCCAGCAATGCCTGGACTTCGCTTAAGGCCGCATCTTCCAACTGACGCCCTTTTGGCTGGGACGGCTTCCGTGAAAGCCCCTTGCCGAAAGACATTGGCGTTCCTCCCAAGTGTTCCGCAGCATACCGGCTCAACCGGGTGTGTGCTTCAGCATATGTCGGTTACGTCCTGAAATTTCAAATCCGCAAGGCGGTTTTGCTTCAAAACGTCTCAATTCGGCGGGATGTTAGCGAGGCGTCTATGGCCTGTCTGTTTCAAAAACGTCAAACGGACTTCAATTGCTGACGCTTTGACGATGACTTCGTCACCGGTTCAGCACAATTTTTAGTCACGGCAAATTTCACCGTAGCGTTGCAGGACGCGGGTCATCAAAGCCCGCGGCCATTCGAGCGAACGCTCGTACCAACCGCAGGCTATTCAGTCGGTCAGGTGTGAGAATGCTGCGACGACGCGTTCATAGACCGGGCGCTTGAACGGAACAATCAGACCGGGAAGCTGTGCTGCATGTTCCCAGCGCCACTTGCTGAATTCCGCTGAGTGTCCGTCCGGCGGTACCAGAATGTTGATTTCGTCGTCGTCCCCATCGAAACGATAAGCAACCCAACGCTGCGCCTGACCTCTGTATTTACCCTTGCGGCTCCGTTGCACCACTTCCGGAGGATAGTCATACGCGAACCATTCCGGCGCTTCTTCGAGCAGACTGATCGTCCTGACGGAAGTTTCCTCATAGAGCTCGCGCCGGGCCGCCCGTTCAGGGGTTTCGCCCTTGTCGATCCCGCCTTGGGGCATTTGCCACGAGAATTCATAGTTAGCGGAACTTCCGCCATCGTCGCGACTGCCGATCCAAACCATGCCGTGCTTGTTAATCAGCATGATACCGACACAAGGGCGGTAGGGCAGGCCTCCAGAAGGCTCTGGAAAACCGGGGCCAAGTTCAAGCTTTGTCACGAAATCACCTATTGGAAACACACACTGTTAGCGACACGATCAAATCAAACCCTGAATATCGGGGCCCATGGCCGCAAACACTCTATCGATCAATGGTCGCGCTGATCGGTACCAACTGCAAACCGCGTTGTTCAAGGTCCTGAACCCATTCTTTGAGCTGGCGAACCGTAACGGGTAGCGCAGATCCGGATGCCACCGCGACACCCCGTGCGCGAGCAATACTTTCAAGCTGAAGCAGCTTGGCATCAATGTGATCGTCCCGCGGAACTTCGTCCAGAACAACGTCGACCCCGCTATAGGGTATGCGCTGATCGCCGGCCACCTGGGGCGCAAGGCTGCGCGAAGATGCTCCATTGTCGACAAACATCAGTCCACGGGACTTAAGCTTCTCCATGAGATAGTCCATGGATGGCTTCGTGGAGGTGAACCGTGCACCCATTTCAGGAATGACGCCGACATAGTTGGTTGCTCGGGTCAGGAGGTAAGCCAACCGATCCATCATTTCCACGGGTTTCAGACTGACCAGCAGCGTGTGTGGACCTGGATCGTTGTCCGGGAAATCAAACGGCTCCAGCGGTAATTGCAGCAAAAGCTCATGGCCTCTGGTGCGCGCCTGCTGCATCCAAAGGTCAAGATCGTCGCCGTAAGGGGCCATGGCAAAGGTTATGTCTGCCGGAAGGCTGTCGATTGCGTTTTGCGTTCCGGTTTCACTCAACCCCATGCCGTTCAACACAACTGCGATTTTCGGGATCGACTTGAATTCGCTCACCACAGGGCGGGAATAAGCATCGAGCGGCCGCACTCCGGCATCGCTGATCTTGGGAAGGAAACCGTAGTCGGTTCGCTCAAAAACCCTGTTGTCCGGATTGATCGAAAGGTTCGCAACCGGAGCATCGTGGCTCAGACCATCCGGGCGCTCGATCATCTGATAACGCGGACCGAGGAGATCCTCGCTCGTTTCAGGCCGCAGGTTGGGGCCAAGATCACCGGTGAGTCCAGGTCGGATTTCGACAACTTCGATGTCGTGAGACGTGACGCCCTCGACGACTGCATCCAGCGGCAGGAGTGCGACAGGTTCGCCGCCAATGGGATCGTCCACCACTGCGACCCACACCACAATGGTCGTAATTGCGACACTGAGGATACCTGCACCGATAAGGCCAAACGGCAGCTTCACGAGCCGCCGTTTGCCCATGCCTAAGGGAGCTGTGAGATCTTCGCTCGACATACCGTCCTGAGCCCGTTGACCGGGTCTGGCTGAGACTCGCACCAGCTACCGGCGTCATCATTGTTGTTTTGATACGCAGAACGAAACGGAGGGCACGCGCTGGCGGACCAGCGCGTGTTACTTGTTAGTTTTTGACAGCAGCGCTGTCTGAGACAGGCGGGAATGCGCTGTCGACCTGAACGCCGCGCAGGAGATCCAGCGCGAGTTTCAATTGGGTGTCGTCTTCCGGATCTGCCGGCACGTAGGCCTGGCTGCCGCTTTCCTCTTCACCGTCGGCTTCCAGGTGACCGCGAAGTCCAGCCTCACCTTTGGTGTCGACACGACCGACCAGCTCTTCCGGCAGTTCCTGCAAAGCTTCAATGTCCGGAACGATGCCCTTTGCCTGGATCGAATTGCCGGACGGCGTGTAGTAACGAGCCGTTGTCAGACGGATCGCGCCGTTAGCGCCAAGCGGGATGATGGTCTGCACGGACCCTTTGCCGAAGGACCGGGTGCCGAGAATAGTGGCACGACGGTGATCCTGAAGAGCGCCTGCAACGATCTCGGATGCCGATGCGGAGCCACCGTTGACCAGAATGATCACAGGCTTGCCTGTGGTCAGATCGCCAGCACGCGCATTGTAGCGCTGCGTTTCATCTGCCTCACGGCCTCGCGTGGAGACAATTTCACCGCGATCCAGGAAAGCGTCTGAAACGGCAATCGCCTGATCCAGCAATCCGCCTGGATTGTTGCGCAAATCGATGATGAAGCCTTTCAGCTTGTCTTCACCGATGCTCTCAGACATCTGCTCGATGCCTTTCTTCAAGCCGTCGAAAGTTTGCTCGTTGAATTGCGTGACGCGCACATATCCGACGTCGTCTTCTTCGCGCCAGCGAACAGAGCGAATGCGGATGACGTCACGCGTGATTGTGATGTCGAACGGTTCAGCGGCACCCTTACGGCGGATGGTCACAACGATATCGGTGTTGACCGGACCGCGCATTTTTTCAACGGCCTCATTCAGGGTCAGTCCCTGAACCTGCTCGCCGTCAATATAGGTGATCAGGTCACCCGCAAGAACGCCTGCTTTGGCAGCCGGTGTCTCATCGATCGGAGACACCACTTTCACGAGGCCCTCTTCCATCGTCACTTCGATGCCAAGGCCACCGAATTCACCGCGGGTCTGCACCTGCATGTCCCGGAAGCTTTTTGGAGACATGTAGCTGGAGTGCGGGTCGAGGGAAGTCAGCATTCCGTTGATGGCGCTTTCGATCAGCTGCGCATCGTCAGGCACTTCCACATAGTCCGAGCGCACTCTTTCGAAAACGTCACCGAACAGATTGAGCTGCCGATAAGTGTCCGTCGCGGCCGCATTGGCCGCCACTGAAACGTTCAGCGGCATCTGGGACATGGTCGTGACTGCCACAGCACCCATCAGAGCACCGACAACCAGCAAGGAAGCTTTCCGTATCATCCGCGAGCCTTTTCCTCTTCTGTGCGCGCCCACCAAGGTGTGGGGTTTATCGCACGGCCGTCTTTTCGAAATTCAACATATAGGATCGGTTGGGTTGAACCCAAGCCGAAAGTCGAAGCGCTCGCCCATTGGGTCGCGCCCATCACACCGACCGGTTCCCCGGTCAAAACAAACTGCCCCAATTCCGCGTCTATCCGGTCCATACCGGCCAGGAGCACATGGTAGCCATCACCCGTATTCAGGATCAAGAGCTGTCCGAAAGATCGGAACGGACCTGAATAAACAACCCAACCGTCTGCAGGTGAGGTTACATTAGAGCCCGGCCTTGTGGCGATAGATTGACCTTCGGTCTCCCCACCAAAATCATCTTCTTCACCGAAATCCTTCAACAACGTGCCGACGACCGGTTGCGGCAGCTGCCCGACAGCATCATCAAATGCGATTGCCGGCGCAAGACGGCCGGGGTCAGAGAACGGATCAAATTTCCGCGAATCTTGTTGTTTTGCGTCCAGAGCAGCCTGGCGCGACTTTTCCGCAGCCTCACGTGCACTCTCGATTTCGGCTTCCAGACTTGCGATCAGCTCCTGCAGGGACCCGGCTTTGTTGGCCAGTTCTTCCGCGCGCTTTTGCTCTTGTTCCAGCACGCGTACCGATTTTTGATGTTCCTGCCGCTTTGCGCTCAACAGCAATTCCAGACGCGACCTTTCCTCAGCCAACCGCATGGCATCGCCGCGCAGTCGGTTCTTTTCATCCGCGATCACCGTTTTCAGCCGGTGCAATTCTTCAAGGTCGGCGGCAAGCGCCTCGGTTTCGACCTTCAGCTCGGGCATAACGGCGTTCAACAAAATGGCGCTACGTACGGCAGACAGAGCATCACTGGGGCGCACGGCAAGTGCGGGCGGAGGCCGTTTGCCAATTCGCTGCAGGGCTGCCAGCACTTCTGCCAAAATATCCCGCCGTGCAATCAAAGACAGTCGAACCGCGTCTTCGTTCTCACCAAGTGCGCGCAACCGACGTTCCGTTGCCGTCAGCTCGGTTTCAAGCCCTTTGATCGTGTCGGACGTGCTGATGATTTTCGCATTCAGCGTTTCACGATCCCGATCAAGCGCCCTGATTTCGCGCGCGATGGCGGCCTGCCGATCAGTTGATACGTCGATGTCACGAGAGAGCGCGGCCAGTTCCTGCTCGCGTTGTTTCTTCCGCTCCAGAGCTGCGTTCACTTCCGGGGCAAGTTCTGTCTGCTCCTGAGAACTCTCGTCGACGCTTTCCGTCGCCAATCCGTTTGCAGGCAGCGCCAGTGCAGCCACAAGCAGGCAGCTCAAGAGCGGTCGTTTGACTATCCGCATCTCAAGTCCAGGTCTCGCAAATCTGATGCGATCCGGTAACAACCTGCCTAAGCTCCCAAAAGGTTATCTTATTCACCGATACACAGTCTGCGTTAACGAACCGTTTACCCTAATAAATAGTTCACTAACGACGCCTTCCACCGGTGTATCGCGTAACCTTGTTTGTCCGGTAATCTTTGAGCGATAATCGCCGAATGCGGCGAGATACGGGCAGAAGCCAAGATTTCCGCCATTTCGAACGCTCGGCAAGGCCCGCCGAACCCGGCGGCATGGAGTCTTAGCTTCCAAGCTTACGCCCTAACCGCCAAAGTGGCGATAGACGATATCCTGTGGATCAGGTCGCGGCGCATCGTTGTCCAGCGTCGCACCCAGGCGTTTTGCAAGGCAGGCGGAGCGTTCGTTTTCAGGGTCCATATAACTCACCAATCCCGGCAGACGGCGCTGGTTTCTCGCCCAATCGCGAAAGGCACTTGCAGCTTCGAACGCAATTCCCCTGCCTTCGGCATGTGCGTAAACGAACCAGCCAAGCTCATGTTCGGGAAAGAGAGGTCCGTGATTGATACCGACCTGACCCAGACACTCACCTGTCTGACTGTCGTCGATCATCAGTGCACCGTGATCCATCAGGTGCCACTGTGCGACATCCTGACAGAACAGCCCCCAGGCATTGAAGCGGGTGAATGGCCCCCCCATGAATCGCGACCGATCGGATAGCATCAACTGCTCGTAGCTCGGCCAATCGTCCATTTTCATCGGCCGCAACGTCAAGCGGTCGGTCGTCAGAATTGGCGGCATGTTGCCCTGTCTCCTGAGAAGCACATATATGGGTCAGACCCGGTGGTAAGGATGTCCGGCCTGGATGGTTATGGCCCGATAGATCTGCTCTGCAAGCAGGATCCGCGCAATCTGATGCGGCCATGTCATCGCACCCAGCGCCAGTTTCAGGTCTGCCCGTTCCAAAAGCTCCTGACCGTGCCCATCAGCCCCACCGATAGCAAAGACAACTTCCGAAATGCCCTCATCCTTCCAACCTTCAAGCTTCTGGCTGAAAGCCGGACTGGTCAGGTTCTTGCCATGCTCATCGAGAACAATCAGGCGAGCGCCCGGCGGCAGCGACTGCTGGATGACCTTTGCCTCTTCCGCCTTACGATCTTCAGGCCGCTGCGCACGGCTTTCAGGATGTTCAGAGAGAGAGACGCCGGTAATACCCAGACCCCGTCCGGATTTGCGCGCCCGGTCCAGATATCGGTCGAAAAGGTCTTTGTCCGCACCGGCCTTCATCCGGCCAATGCAGGAAAGCGTAAAGCGCATAAATTCCTCGCCGGAACGAAGTTTCCGGTTATCACTCCATCGGCATCGCGAAGCCCAGGCTCAACCGCCGGCCAAGTCAGGACTTCAAAGCCGTATGTCAGCCAACATACTGCGGCGCGTCATCCGAATCCGGCGCCCACATCTTCTCCAAATTGTAGAAGCCGCGAACTTCCGGACGGAAAATGTGAACGATCACATCGCCCGCATCAATCAGCACCCAATCGCATGTCGCCTGGCCTTCCACCGTTGAGGTGCGTGCGCCAGCCGATTTCAGGTCCTTGAGCAGATGATCCGCGATCGCGCCCACATGTCGATGGGAGCGTCCGGACACGATCACCATGTGATCTGCCAGGGAGCTTTTTCCTGCGATGTTTAGAGTAACGACGTCCTCAGCTTTGGAATCGTCAAGACTGGTGAGGACCGTATCGAGGAGGTCTGCCGCAAGATCTTTGCTTACGGAAGCCTTCAGAGGAGTGGACATGGTTGCCCGCTCACTGTCAAAGGTCATGGTCAGATGTAGTGCCTTTCGCCGTTTGTCCGCCCTGTTCCCAACGTCGTCACGAACCGATGGTTTCGGTTTCGTACGTCACCCGTTTTGGAGACAGGACCGGTTGACCGTACCTCGGCCGCGCTCGTCGCGACCGACCCTATAATACCGCTTCCCTTTTGGCATTTTCAAGACAAGCGGGTTTTCTTGGCAAAATTGCCGGTCACACCCCGGATTTCGTTAGCCTCAGATCAGTGGATGACGTTTGATCGAGGGGCGTGTGCAAGAAAGTCCAGACCGGTGGTTGCAAGTCCGGAAGCATGGCCGCACTCTTCTCCGGAAGCCTATATTTTTCAAACGCTTTTGCCATAGGTGCAGACACTGTCGACAAGGAAGCACCAGGCCGGTCAACCACCGCGATCGGAACCGAACCAACGATTTCTCGCCAATCCTGCCAGTGATGAAAGCTTGCAAGATTGTCAGCACCCATGACCCAAACGAATCGGACTTTCGGCCTTATTGCCCTCAGCGACGTGACGGTTTTCGCGGTGTAGGCTGATCCGAGCACTTTCTCAAATGCAGTCACTTTCATGCGCGGATGATCTGCAAGCGCTCTTGTCTTACGCAGCCGCAAATCAAGAGGCGCCAGATCTGAATGGCTCTTGAGAGGGTTTCCCGGCGTCACCAGCCACCAGATCTGATCGAGACCAAGCCTTTTCAAAGCGGTGATCGCAACCAGACGGTGCCCCGAATGAGGGGGATTGAAGGATCCGCCGAAAATGCCGATGCGATTGCCAGCTTCGGCGTGAGGCAATTTCAGCCACTGCCAGTCAAGTTCTGAGACCGGATTTCCTTCACTCATGCGCGAAGTCTCATGGACGGGTCTGACCCGTACCACGAACCTTGTATTTGAAGCTGGTAAGCTGTTCGACGCCAACCGGACCACGCGCATGCATACGGCCTGTCGCAATGCCAATTTCAGCGCCCATGCCGAACTCACCGCCGTCGGCAAATTGCGTTGACGCATTGTGCAGAACAATCGCTGAATCGACCTCGCTCTGAAAACGGTCCGCTGCTGCCTGATCTTCAGACAGGATACAGTCGGTGTGGCTGGACCCATGCCGGCTGATATGAGACATCGCCGCATTCAGATCCGGCACGACCTTCACCGACAGGATCTTGTCGAGATATTCAGTGGACCAGTCCTCTTCACTTGCCGGCACAACGCCTTCACAAATGTCGCGCACACGGTCGTCGCCTCGAATTTCACATCCCTTTTCCTGAAGAGCCCTGATGATCTGAGGCATATGGCTGTTTGCGACACCCTCATGCACCAGTAGCGTCTCAAGCGCACCGCAAATGCCGGTGCGGCGCAGCTTTGAATTGACGACAATGTCCAGTGATTTCTCCAGATCCGCCGACTTGTCGAGGAAAATGTGAACCAGACCTTCCAAATGAGCAAATACCGGCACGCGCGCTTCAGTTTGCACGCGTTCAACCAGGCTCCGGCCGCCGCGCGGAACAATCACATCAAGATTGCCACCAAGGCCACGCAGCATCTCGCCGACTGCAGCCCTATCCGTTACCGGCACAATCTGGATCGCATCTTCCGGCAGCCCTGCGGCGGACAGGCCCTTTTGCAGCGCCGCATGAATGGCCCTGTTGGAGTGGATCGTGTCAGAACCACCGCGAAGAACGACAGCGTTCCCGGCTTTAAGACACAGTGCACCGGCGTCGGCTGTCACATTGGGGCGGCTCTCATAAATAACGCCGATCACTCCAAGAGGTGTCCGAACCCGTTCGATCTTCAGTCCGTTAGGCCGCTCCCATGCCGCCATGACGCTGCCCACCGGATCGTCAAGCGCAACGATGTCTTCCAGCGCGGCAGCAATGGCTTCGATGCGCTCGGCCGTCAACGTGCCGCGATCGAGAAACGCTGCCGTCTGACCATTTGCGGTCATGGCGTCGACGTCCAGCTTGTTGCCAGCCAGAATGTCTGGTGTTGCCTGACGAACTGCCTCCGCCATTTTGCGCAGCGCATCGTTTTTCTGATCAGCTGGTGCGGTCGCCAGGACATTCCCGGCGGCGCGGGCGCGCTGCCCGATCTCCGCCATCAGATCCTCAGTCGTCATTGCTTCGACCGCTTCCAACATTCTTCCAAACTCCCAAATTGCGGTTACCAGACCGCCTGTTTTGTGACTTTTTAGCCTGTTCCGTGCAAAAAGACATCATCCAGCACAAGATCGTCTCGGTGGATCATCTCAGCCCGGCCCGGGTATCCGACAATTGCTTCAATCTCACGGCTGTTGCGTCCCGCAATCAGCCTTGCCTCATCTGCGTCATATGCGATCAGCCCACGACCAATGATGCGCCCCTGCAGGGTCTCCACGATTACGGCATCCCCACGCGTAAACGCACCCGACACGGATGAAACCCCGGCGGGCAGCAGGCTTTTGCCGGATTTCATGGCCTGAACCGCACCTTCGTCCAACGTTATCCGTCCACGCGGCTCCAGGTGCCCGCCAATCCAGGCCTTGCGGGCGCTTGCCGGAGAACCGAGAGCGGGAAACCATGTTCCCCGCCCACCCTCAGCCAAGCGCTTCAATGGATTGAGTTCCTTGCCGGAGGTAATGATCATTGTTGTTCCGGCCGCTGTCGCGATCTTGCCCGCATCGATCTTGGTCTTCATTCCTCCGCGGGAGAGTTCTGACCCGGCACTGCCCGCCATGGCTTCGATCTCTCGCGTGATACGCGGCACTTCAGGCAGAAAGACAGCATCAGGATCTTCACTCGGCGGCGCGGTGTACAGCCCATCGATATCTGACAGGAGCACGAGACAATCCGCGCTGGCCATGGTGGCAACCCGTGCGGCCAACCTGTCATTGTCGCCATATCGAATTTCCGAGGTCGCGACAGAATCGTTCTCGTTGACGATCGGCACGGCACCCATCTTCAACAGCATGCCAATGGTGGCGCGCGCGTTCAGGTACCGCCTGCGTTCTTCCGTATCGCCGAGCGTCAACAGGATCTGGCCGGCCTTTTTACCATGCCTACCGAGTGCATCCGCATAGGCCTGCGCAAGCGCAATCTGTCCGGCCGCTGCTGCTGCCTGACTTTCCTCAAGTTTCAACGGGCCTGCCGGTAACCCCAAGACACCCCGCCCGAGTGCAATCGAGCCCGAAGAAACGATCAGGATGTCCGCTCCTGCCTCCGACAAAGACACAATGTCGGAGACAAGCGCGTCGAGCCAGGCCCGTTTCAATTCGCCCTGATCAACCAGCAGGGCAGATCCGATCTTGACGACGATCCGATTGAAAGATTTCAGACTTCTGGACATCAGGGGTGCCAGCCCTCCTGTTCAGGCGCAGGCACCTGATTGGCGGCATCTTCCTTGTCCTTGTCGATTGCACGCACAATCATGCGCAAAGCCCGATCGACATTCTGGCCACTTGCCGATGACAGCACCAACGGCTTCTGGCCACAGGCAGCCTCCAGGCTCGCCGACCTTTCAGCGATCAGGTCTTCCGTGAGTGCATCGCATTTCGACAAGGCGACGATCTCCGGCTTGTCCATGAGCCCTGCACCATAGGCCTCAAGTTCACCGCGCACGACACGGTAGGCTTCGCCAGGGTCTTCTTCGCCCGACCCGTCAACGAGATGCAGCAACACCCGTGTACGTTCGACATGTCCGAGAAACCGGTCGCCAAGGCCCGTGCCTTCATGCGCGCCTTCGATCAGGCCGGGAATATCGGCCATTGCAAAGCTGTGTCCATCGATCTGGACGATACCGAGATTGGGGTGGAGGGTAGTGAACGGATAGTCGGCGATTTTCGGCTTAGCGGCCGAGACAGTTGCCAGAAAAGTGGACTTACCGGCATTCGGCAGTCCAACCAGTCCCGCGTCTGCAATCAGCTTGAGACGAAGCCAGATCCACTTCTCCTCGCCTTCCAGACCCGGATTTGCCCGGCGTGGCGCCTGGTTTACGGACGATTTGAAATGCGCATTGCCGAAACCGCCATTGCCGCCCTTCATCAGAAGAACACGCTGGCCAAGCTCCGTCAGATCGGCAATCAGCGTTTCGTTGTCCTCTTCAAGGATCTGGGTGCCGACCGGCACTTTCAGAACCACGTCATCACCATGGGCACCTGTTCGGTTGCGCCCCATGCCATGGATGCCTGTCCCTGCTTTGAAATGCTGTTTGTAGCGATAGTCGATCAGGGTATTGAGACCATCAACGCACTCTACGATCACATCGCCGCCCTTACCGCCGTCTCCGCCGTCCGGGCCGCCATATTCAATGTATTTTTCTCGGCGAAACGACACACACCCGGCGCCCCCGTTGCCGGAACGCACATAAATCTTGGCCTGATCGAGGAATTTCATTTTCTTCTCTTTTTTCTTGTCCTGCTGTCAGGCCCTGGTCCAGCGACGGTCAGTGGCCGTTCAGAAATTCGGTTCGAGTGACTTCCGTTCGAAGTGCCGGCACGGAGCTGCCGCGCGAAACGCTTTCGCAGTCAACTTTTGAAACCCCACGAAAGCCAAGTTTTTCCAACACTTTCAGCGAACCGGAATTCTCAATCATGGCTTCGCCGGCCAGAAGATCATGCGCGGTATTCCGGAACAGCCAGGTTACAGCAGCCTGGACCGCCTCGCTCATAAACCCGTTGCCCCAATAGGAGCGCCCAAGCCAATAGCCGATCTTCGGGGTCTCCTGCAATGTCTTGAAGCCAATCGCCCCGATCATTTGGCCGTCATGGTCAATATGAAACCCCAACTCGTCAGCTGATGCCACGTCTCGCCAGCGCTCCACGGACCGAGCAAGATAGTCCTTTCCCGCTTCCAGGTCGTAGGGATAAGGGACGCGCGAGAGCATTTTGACGACTTCATAGTCACCGAGGAGTTCAGCACAGCGCTCCAGATCGTCCGGCTCTGGCGGCCGCAACTCAAGCCGGCTTGTTTTCAGGCTAACCGCGCTCATGATTACCTTCCCGCATCCGCTCAAAAGCTTCCGGTTCCAGTTTCATACGTGTTGCTGGGAGCGTTTCTCCCCGCGACCTGATAGAAAGGCGATATGGCCCGATCTCGGTGAATCCGAGCTTGGTGAGAACATTGAGCGACGCCCGATTTTCGTCCAGTGCCCCGCTCAAGACCGGTGCGCCGGGCGAACAGTCAAAATGCCACGCCAACACCGCCTTGCCCGCCTCAGTCATGATGCCCTGACCCCAGTATCTTCTGGCAAGCCAGTATCCGAACTCAGGTGTCCCGTCTGGTTTGCCGCAAGTCACAACACCGATCAGTCCCTGACCCTTGTCGATCGCAAATGCTCGCTCCCCGTCCCGTCCTTCTACCGCGGTTTGCCCGTGCCAGTCGCGCGCATCGGAAAGCGCATAAGGATGCGGCACAGTCGTGAGCATCTTGGCGACATCATAGTCGTCGATGAGACGGACCAGATCCGAGAGTTCCTTTTCCTGAACCGGACGCAGCGAAAGACGTCCGGTTCTCATACTCGGCAGTTTCACGCCGCTTCCTTCCGCGCCTCGAAATCGGCTCGCGCCAGACGCACGACGACATTGGACACCCGCCTGTCGAGCGCTCTGGAGAACCGCTCTGTCATGCTGTAAGGCTTGAAACCCATCTTGCGCAGCAGTCCACGAGACCGGAAATTGTCCTCAAACGCCCGCGCAGCGATAGCCTCCGTCCGGTAGCTGGCAAACGCCCAATCAATCACGGCTTCCACCGCTTCACTGGCATAACCATGGCCCTGGAACGCGCGGCCGATCCAATACCCGATGGTCGGCAGGTCAGGCAGATCTTCCAGATCTCCCGGTGCCTCAACTGCAGCAACGCCAATGAAAACTCCACCAAGCGTGATCGCGAAAACGGCTTCCGTTTTCAGCGGGTCCTTTCCGACCACCGTTTTCAGGAAAGCTTCGGCAGAGCCTTCCTCATAAGGCCAGGCAAAGGAGCTGATCCAGCGGGCAACGGCAAAATCCTTGCCGCCAAGCTCCACGATCGCATCAGCATCCGACATGGCAATCGGTCGCAGAACCAGTCGTCGTGTCTTCAATTCCTGCAGTCCAGTCATCGTCCCTGCCCCCATCCTTTCAAAGACTTCCAAACGGTGCGTTCCAGCGTGTAGCGTTCAATTGGTACGGAGCCGCCTGCGCCGATCGACCGAATCATCGCCTGGTCCCTGAACTGGAACCCGGATTTGACAAGCACCCGACGGGACGCCGGATTGGTGACCCTGCAGGAGCCCTGCAGTTCATTGATGTCGTGATAGGTGAAGGCATGATCGACCAGCGCATGCACGGCCTCAGTCGCCAGTCCCTGCCCCCAGAAAGGCTCGCCGAGCCAATAGCCGATATGGACCGGACCTTCCGCGTCCACGGGCGCATATTTGGCCACACCAATCAACCGGCCCGTGCTCTTCAGCCGGATCGCAAACATAGCCGACTTGTCACGAACCCGATCCGCCTGTTTCACAAGCGTACGGGCGTTTTCAATCGTATAGGGGTGAGGCATTGCGGCGAGGTTTGCCGCAACGGTCTTGTTGTTGGCCAAAAACACAAGATCGGCCAGATCGTCCATTCGCGGTTTGTCGAGCCGCACATGAACCGCTTCCTGCGGCAACGGGGCCGCAACCAAACAGCTTTCGTCTAACAGTCCATCACTTTCAACAACCATCTTTTCCTCCAGTCAAAACAAATCAAGGGGGAGATGGCGCCCCATCTCCCCCTTGGATCTTCGACTGGTCTTTGGTTGCTGACCTGTCTCGAATTGCCGGGGTCTTGTGGGACGCCGGCGCTTCGAAACTTCACGTCGGCTTTACTCCGCAGCTTCCGCCACTGGGACCACATTGATGTAGGTTCGTTTGTTGGCTTTCGCCTGAAACTCAACCTTGCCTTCCACGGTCGCGAAAATGGTATGGTCCTTACCCATGCCCACGCCGTTGCCCGGGTGCCACTGTGTGCCACGCTGACGAGCGATAATGTTGCCGGGAATCACTGCTTCCCCGCCGTATTTTTTGATGCCAAGACGGCGGCCAGCTGAGTCGCGGCCGTTGCGGGATGAACCGCCTGCCTTTTTATGTGCCATCGTTAGAACTCCTCGTTCTTCGAATACTTTTAGTCAGTCTCTAAGAAAACGGTGGCTTATTTGCCAGCCAGTTCCTTGGCCTGATCAACCCAGTTGTCGCGTTCGATACGGCCCTTGAAGTTCAGGACCTCATCAACGCGGGCGATGTCTTCCGCTGAGAAGTTGACGATCTGCTCATAGGTGGTGATGCCCAGAGCGTTCAGTTTCTTCTCAAGTACCGGGCCAACGCCGGAGATCTTCTTCAGATCGTCCTTGCCTTCCGGTGCGGTGAAGAGCGGCTCAACAGCTGCGTCTTCTTTTTTCTCTGCAGCCTTGGCTTCTTCGGCTTTCGGCTCTTCGGCTTTTTTCGGCGCAGCCTTTTTCGGCGCAGCCTTCTTGGCCGGCTTTGCACCACCGGTCAGGATGTCGGTCACCTTTACCAGGGTGAAGGACTGACGGTGGCCATTGCGGCGACGTGAATTCTGACGCCGACGCTTCTTGAAAATTATTACCTTGCGGCCGCGGCCCTGCTCGACCACTTCTGCAACTACGCTGGCACCTTCAACAGTCGGTGCGCCAACGGTTGTGTCGGTGTCGTTGCCAACCATAAGCACTTCATCAAAAGTGACGGTGCTGCCGGCTTCGGCTTCAAGTTTTTCGACCTTCAGGAGGTCATCTGCGGCAACAGTATACTGTTTGCCACCGGTTTTGATCACTGCGAACATGTCTCGCACGTCCTTCTTTTCGTTTTTGACATGCCGTTCAAGATCCTGATGGATCGTTGATCCGGCTGTATTCAGGTCGACCTCAGGCGCCAGTCTCCCCGCGAACGGTTGACAGGTCTTTGTGACGGGTTTCGCTTAAAGCTTGATTGCCCGGCAGGCCTAGAACGACAAAGAAAACCCGAAAAAGCTACCCTTTTCGAGCCCGCGCAATATAATCGGCACGCGGAGGATGTCAAACGGAAATACGGTCGAGCGCTGCTAAAAAGCACCGCGGAATGAATCGCTTGGTGCAAGTGAGCCGGCTTTCTTCCGGCAAGTCAACTGAGAGGCTGCAATTCGCTTGTCTACGCACAAAGCTCACTCGTAGTGCTTTCGTGTCCCGAACCGGGTCCAACTATGTCAAGAACGGCCTGAAAACAGGCTCAACCGTGCGTATCCGCGCGCGGATTCCAATCGGTTTCCACCGATATCGACAATCGAGGTGAAGAACTGAAATCCGGACTTGCGGGCTGTACGGAGCTTGTCTATGTTCCGCGCCACTTGAGACCCGTTTTTCTCAAAGTGCCGCGGAGAGGTGCCGGAGTGGTTGAACGGGGCGGTCTCGAAAACCGTTGAGCGCGCAAGCGTTCCGGGGGTTCGAATCCCCCTCTCTCCGCCATTTTTCATGAAGCTCTGGCGTTTGCTGCACATATAGCGGTACCAGAACAACTAATTCATAATCTTCAAGGTCGAGTTTAGGTCACTCAACTTATCCATCGGGCGTATGTTGGGCAAACATCTGCCAAATGGACCGAACTCGGACCAATCGAACCTTGCAGCATGACAAACTAGCGCTCGCTTAGACCCTATTCTGATTGCCAGAGTTGAACGACGTTTCCTTCTGGATCTACTATGTCCTGAACAAGATACTGTCGGAATTTCCAGAGCTTTGCACCCGGAACAGGTCTGCCGCCGAACTTCAATATTTCGTGCAAAGTGTCTTCAATCGAAGACGTCTCAAGTATTAGCTTCAACGGTGTTGCTGAGCGAATGGCAGGAGGGTCGTTGATGACGATCTGAGACGCAATTTCGCTTGGTGCTTGAAGTATAATGAGCTCGGAACCTCTATTCGTAATGGCAGAGAACTCTCCTTTTCTTTCGTCGGTAATCTGACCACCAATTTGAAGGTAAAACTGAGTCAGGTTTTCGAGGCTCTTTGCATATAAAACTGCGCCTTTTAGCATTTTATTCTTCTCTCTCGGGTGACCGATTAGCCGACATTCGTGCCACTTGCACCATTTGGTACTTTGAGCTGATTGCAGACTTTGACTCTTGTTCAATTCCTACATGGGAGATACTTCAGCGTATTCCTCGTCTGGCTCCGCTAGGGCCGTTAGAATTGCTCCCCAGCGCTCCAGCTCTCCGGAAATGTCGCCAAAAAGGTTCCGACATTCTCCCAGCAGGTCCGCCATTTTCCAAAAATGCGCTATTGTTTGCGATATTCATAGCCGCTCCAGATCAATGACTTCTCGTTTTTCAAAACCCATTTTCCGACGTCCAGTTGAGCCATCAAATGCAGGCCGTAAGGTTTTTTCATCATACGCAAGTGCCTTCTTTCCGAACAAAACTACCGTGTGTCTTGGAAACGTGGACATTCGCATCAACTACCGCCTGCGAAAACAGCTTCTGAACAACGCGCCCTGTGTATTGAGGTTCTGTAAGGCCGTTCCTATATTCAGCAGAGACACGAGATCCGGTAGAGATACAAGGAACTGGAACAAGACGATGGACCACACGCTCACCACCTGAACCCAGAGGTTTGCAATCGTGAGCATCTTCCATGTCTTCTATCGTTATCGCCAACCTGAGTTGGCAAACTCCTGACAACACCTTTCTTTTCGACAATTTGAATCTGACTTTCGGGCCGGTCCGAACGGGACTTGTCGGTCGAAACGGTACAGGCAAGACGACCCTCTTGCGTCTGATCTGCGGTGAGATCGCTCCTGTGAGCGGCAAGATCATTAAACCGCCATCGGTCGGTTTCCTCCGGCAGGATCCTGCACAGCACCCCAACGAGACGCTAGCCGATCTATTCGATGTTCGTGATCAACTCGCCCTTCTGGATCGTGCGGAACGCGGTGAGGCAACGGCGGAAGATCTGGCAAATACTGATTGGACATTGGAGGCCCGACTGGGCGCAGCCCTCTCAAACCTGGGGCTCGAACAGCCTATCGACCTGCCGGTCAGTTCCCTCTCCGGTGGGCAGCGCACGCGTGCGGCTCTCGCCGCGCTGATGTTCGCAGAACCGGATGTACTCTTGCTGGATGAACCAACCAATCACCTCGACGAAGCGGGACGCCGCAGTGTGATCGACGCACTACGGGCGTGGAACGGTTGCGCGATTATTGCCAGCCACGACCGGATTTTGCTGGGGGCGATGGACGCAATCGTCGAGCTGACGAGCCTTGGTGCGCGCAGCTACGGTGGCAATTACGAAACCTATCGCCAAATGAAAGCCGCTGAATTGGCACACTCCGAAGCCGAACTCGCGCGGGCAGAACAGGCCGTCACACATACGCAAGCACGTGCGCAGCTGGCCATGGAACGAAAGGCCCGCACCGACCGGCAAGGCAAACAACTCCGCGCATCCGGCAGCCAGTCCAAGCTCATTCTAAATGCTGCAAAAGAACGAAGTCAGTCTTCAGGCAGTGCTGCAGCACGTCTTAAACGCCGCCAGGCCCAGGCCGCCGCTGATGCTTTGGAAGCGGCGCAGAAGTCCGTCGAGATCTTGCAGCCCCTCAAGATGGATATTCCTCCATCCGGACTTGCTGCCGGTCGTGATGTGCTGCGCGTTGAGGACCTCAGGTTCCGATATTCAGGTGGGGCACCCCTGCTTCAGGACGTATCCTTTGCGGTTCGCGGACCGGAACGTGTCGCGATTGAAGGCAGGAATGGGTCGGGCAAATCGACTTTACTTGCGTGCATCCACGGCGATCTTCAACCACAAAGCGGATCTGTCTCGGTTCATGTTCCAACGGCACTTTTGGATCAGGATCTTAGCCTGCTGAAACCGGAAGAGACCGTACGAGACGCCTTTGCGCGGCTCGACCCGGATGCCGGCGAGAATGAGCGACGGGCGATCCTGGCGCGATTTCTGTTTCGAGGAGATGACGCAAAGCAGAAGGTCGGATCTCTCAGCGGCGGACAGCGCTTGCGCGCTGGTCTTGCCTGCACGCTCGGACATAGCAGACCACGCCAGCTCTTGCTGCTGGATGAGCCGAACAATCATCTCGACATCGAGGCGATCGAAATTCTTGAAAGGGCGTTGACCGACTACGATGGCGCGATCCTGGTTGTCAGTCACGATGAAGCATTTCTGCAGAACATTGGCGTGGAACGAACGCTTTCCCTTTGACGCCAAAATTGAGCGTTTACCTGGCGATCAAGTCTGGTTGTTATTGATCGGTCTCAAGTCGGAACTTAAGGAATTTTGCACCGTCATACTCAATCTCGCCGATACAGTGCGCTCCAATCCGCTTGAGAGCCCCCAGGTTCTTGCGGGATGGCGGCAACAGAAATGTCACGAATGGAATGCGTTCGTCAGCTTTCGCAAACTCCAACGCCTTTTTCGATATCGAAGTTCCCAGACCGAAGGCATCGGGCCGCAGAACCAGTCCGAAATCCCACTCATCACCCTCTTTCTGAAAACCGCCCCAACCAACATAGCGGCCATCTGACAATATCGCCCAGTGGCCGAGCCCATCGCGCTCCCAGCACTTTTCCTTCTGAGCAACAAAATTCGCCACAGCTGCCGCGTCCCATTCGAATGTCAAAAGCGGCATGTGTTCCGCGACCCTTGGGTCAGACATGTGAGACTCAATCTCGGCGGGCTCAATGTCAGGCAGACGGGCAAAAGCGATGTTGTGTCTCAAGGCAAGTTCCCTTGGCAGTTAAATGATGGACTAGCGGTGTCCTGCTCGAGCAGCGAACAGCGCGGTCTTAAGTTGACCATTTCATCCACTCATATGTGGTGGCCGGGCGCAATTTGGAGAGCCAGTCTGTTGAGCGTTTGTCAAAAGCCGCGGTGAATTTTAGACGTTACTTTTTCCATCCGTCCGAAATCTGAATGGCCAAATGGCCTACAAAAGTGCTCTCAGCCTGATCACATCAATGTCTGCTTTGGTGCGGCATTCAACCAACAGGCATTTTGGCGGGCGTGTGCGAGCGCGCAAGAGACCGCCGTGAAGGTCAGATCGCAATTGAGCCCAAATGTGTGTTGCTCTACTTAATAAGGCAACAAACTCGTTGCACAAATACCTCTGGAAGGGCAGTCACAGCATGATTGCATACGTCACTGTTGGTGCTGATGACATCGCGCGGGCAAAGCAGTTCTACTCCGCGTTTCTGCCGGCCCTTGACTATACGCTGGAAGAGAGTCCCGAGGGCCTGAGCTATACGCTGCCTGTCAAATCAGGACAGTCTGCCGTTCAGCCGGAATTCTATGTCAAACCTCCCTTTGACGGAAATACGGCGTCCGCTGGCAACGGCGCCATGATTGCCTTTGAAGCTCGCAGTCAGCAGCAGGTTCGAGACCTTCACGCCGCTGCGCTCGCCGCAGGCGGCACTGACGA
This sequence comes from Labrenzia sp. THAF82, assembly GCF_009363435.1. GTDB lineage: Bacteria > Pseudomonadota > Alphaproteobacteria > Rhizobiales > Stappiaceae > Roseibium > Roseibium porphyridii. The sequence goes on from NZ_CP045354.1 coordinate 6,046,938, forward strand.
GGGCCAGCCGGGCTTCCGTGCCTCATACGGTCCCCGTTTTTACGTCGGCTACCTTCGCGATCCGCAGGGCAACAAGATTGCACTTTTCTCCAGCAATCCTGATGAGCCCGGACGGGACTGATCGCAGCATGATTTCCTGATGCTCAAGTGCTTGGAAAGGCAAGTTGACCTTGCCTAGAGCAACGTTCTGCAGGGTCGGCGGCGGAAAATTGACAGACTAAGTATGAGCGAGATTTTCAATTATGAATAGATAACTTTCAAATATCTAATGATAATGTATATTAAAATATTTCAATATTACTCGAAGATATATAATATATCTGATAAAATATATTTAATTTTTCTACTTATTAATTTAATTTACTAACTCCTACGTAATTTTAAGACAAGAAGACTATTCTTAAGTTTAAAAGCATTGCGTTGGGTTGCAGACAGCACCGAACTGTTGAGCAGTGTAGTTGAGGAAGAGCGTTTTTGCCGAACAATAAGCATTGCATTTTCCACTAACTCACATCCTCGACGCGCTGCATATGGCAACTAAAACCAAAAAAACTCACACAATGTATTCTAGTCGCTTGCAAAAGATTTGCAGTGTGGCGTGCTTAAATAGTTGTTTCACGCACAAACTGAACCGATCAGGGGGAATACTTAAATTGTGTGTTGAAGTGTTGAGATACACCACGTTTAGTGAGTCTCGACTTCTCAGGTAGCCGTCGGTATTGGATTTTTGACCTCAGGGGCTCAACGGGCTCTGACTTGTCGTTTGAGCGCGATTGCAAAGAGCTGGACCACCCTTAGCCTTTTCGGACCTAGTCGAACAGCGACGGCAGGTACATTGAGAACGCCGGCACGTAGGTGATCAGCATAAGGGCCACGAACAGTGCCAGATAGAACGGCCAGATGGATTTCAGGGCCTCTTCGATCTTGATCTTGCCGACGGCGCAGCCAACGAAAAGACAGGTGCCGACAGGCGGTGTGCACAGTCCGAGACCAAGATTGACCAGCATCATGATGCCGAACTGCACCGGGTCCATACCAAGGTCACGAGCGATTGGCAGGAAAATCGGTGTGCAGATCAGGATCAGGGCAGCCATGTCCATGATCATTCCGAGCATGAGCAACATCAGATTGATCATCAACAGGATGGCGATCTTGTTTTCGGAGATACCGAGGAGAAATTCGCTGAGTTTTGTCGGCACCTGATAAAGCGCCAGAAGATAGGCAAAAGAGCTCGCAAACCCGATCAGGATCATCACCATCGCGGTTGTTCTGAGGGCCGAGGTGACGGAGACGACAAATTCGTTCCATCCGAGCGTTCGATAGGCAACGGCTGTCAGAACGAGCGCATAGATGGCACCGAAGGCGCCGGACTCAGTGACGGTGAAGATGCCGGACAACACGCCGCCGACAATGATCACGGCTGTGATCAGGCCCGGGATTGCAGTGATGGCCGTTTGCGCAACGACCTGCCAGCCAGGGAAAGGTTCAGATCCGTAATTGTGTTTCAAAGCCACGAAGTAGGCGGCAATAGCCAGACACAGGCACATGAGAATGCCCGGAATCACGCCAGCCAGAAACAATTTGGAGATCGAGATGCCCCCACCGGCGGCAACAACGAAAATGATCATGTTGTGGCTCGGCGGAATAACAATGCCTGCGATAGACGATGTCACGGTCACGTTAACCGCGTAGTCCGGCCGGTAGCCCTTTTCCTTCATGACAGGAATGAGCAGCGATCCAAGCGCCGAGATATCTGCAATGGCAGAGCCGGAAATGCCGCCGAACAGCATGCTTGAGAATATATTGACCGATGCCAAACCGCCGCGAATATGGCCGACCAGTGAGGATGCGAACTTAACAAGCCGGACGGCGATCCCGCCATGCAGCATCAGTTCTCCGGCAAACACGAAAAACGGGATGGCCAGCAATGAAAAGGTGGTGACCCCCGAAATGGTCCGCTGAAAGGTCATCAGCAAGGGGAAGCCTTCGTACCAGAATGCCGCCGCCGCAGATATTCCCATGGCAAACGCAACAGGCACACCAAGAACGACGCTGACGGCAAAAACACCCAGCAAAATTGCGAGACCCATCTCAGCTTACCTTTTCTTTGTTTTCGTAGATCTCACCGCGCAAGGCGCATCGTCCGCGCAGCAGAAAGCGGGCTCCGGCAAAGACAACCATCAATCCGCCGCAAGCAACCGCAGCTGCGGTTCTTATGCTTTCAGGAATGTTGAGCATGGGCAGCAACGTCGACCAGCCGAAGTTGAAGAGCTCAAGACCAGCGACCAGCATCACGCCACCAAAGACGGCAAGCACGAAATCCGTCAGAAGCAGCAGCAATTGTCTGATCTTTGGCGGAAGAGCATCGCGAACAAGGGTGACGCCAAGGTGGGATTCCTCGTGAATGCCTACGGCAGCACCAAGGAAAGTGATGTAACAAATGAGAAGAAGAGCGAGCTGTTCAACCCAGGTGGGGGTTTGATTGAGAACGTATCGCCCGAACACGAGCCAGCCGAACGTTGCAACAAGAACGACGAGAGCCACAGACCCTACCAACACGCAGACACGTTTCAACCAGACCAGCCAAAGTTCGAGCCGGTCCAGTAAGCTTCCGGTGTGCGACATCATATTCCCCCAAATAGAAAGGGGCCGTGCCGGAAGGTTCAGCACGGCCCCTATCCGCTATTATTCTGCGTTTTTGAACATCTCGACAAGTCCGGCCAGATCCGGGCTCTGCTCAAGGAATTGCGCATAAACCGGTTCCATGGCTGCCTGGAATGCTGCCTTGTCAGCAATCTCGTTCACGGCGACACCACCTTCAGCGACTTTGGCCATGCTTGCAGCTTCCCGCTCCTGCCACAGCTTGCGCTGAAGCTCGGTGCTGTTGCGGCCGGCCTCAATGACAATTGCCTGCTGCTCAGGCGTCAGGGAATCGAAGGTCCGCTTGCTCATGCACAGGCACTCGGGAATGATCAGGTGCTGTGTCAGGGAATAAAATTGAGCAACCTCGAAATGGTTGGTGGATTCGTAGGACGGTGGATTGTTCTCTGCGCCGTCCACGACGCCGGTCTTGATTGCCTGATAGACTTCCGCGAAGGCCATTGGGGTTGCGTTTCCACCCATGGAGTCAACCATGCCGACGAAGAGATCGTTGTTCATGACGCGGATCTTCATGCCTGTCAGATCAGCAGGTTCCGTGATCGCTTTTGCGGATGTGTAGAATGAACGGGCGCCGGCATCATAATATCCGAGCGCAACAAGGCCTTTGGCCTCCAGACCTTTGCTGAGCGCCTTGCCCGGCTCACCGTCCATGACTTCATACATTTGCGAAACGCTTTTGAAGATGAACGGCAGCGACACCACGTTTGCTTCCGGAACAACCTGACCCATCGGCCCAAGGCTGAAGACACCGAAATCGATCACGCCGAGACGGGTTTGCTCGATTGCGTCGGGCTGCGAACCAAGCACGCCCGCATGGAAGACTTTACCGCTTATTTCGCCGCCGGTTTTTTCGTCGACCTCTTTCAGGAATGCTTCCATTCCGTGTGAAACAGGGTAGTCCTCGACATGGATATTCCAGCCGCGCAAGTCACGTGCTTCGGCAGCAACGGTTGCGAATGCAAGGCTTGCGGCAACGACTGAACCAAACAGCATGCCAGCTTTCTTTGAATTGAACAGGGTCATTGGTTCCTCCCTTTTGACCTGATAAAACGATACGCAATTTACAAATATTTACAAGTTAAAAAATCAATAAAACAAATTAATTTCGCGACTTGTTTAAGCGATTGTTTTATTTGAGATAAATTACTCCGACCTCTCGCATCTGCTTCATTGATTGGAGCATCTCAGCATTGCGCCAATCGGGTCGCGGGAGATTGCAGGCCGGCATATGGGGGCCTCAGAAGCCCCCTCGCCAATCGTCAGGAAAAAAGCATCCCGCCGTTGATGTCGACGCAAGCGCCGGTGATAAAGGCGGACTGCTCGGACGCCAGGAAAACAGCAAGATTTGCAACATCTTCAGAAGCCCCTTCCCGTTTCAATGGCGTCACGCCAGCCACGTGTTTGCGCACTTCTGGCTTCGTAAAGATATTATGGAAGTCGGTGTCGATCATTCCCGGGCACATCGCATTGACGCGAATGTCAGGGCCCAATTCCTTGGCCAATCCGCGTGTGAGCGTCATGACCGCGCCTTTCGACATTCCGTAGGCAAGAGCTCCCGGACCGCCGCCATCTCTGCCGGCCTGTGAGGCCATCGTCACAATAGCGCCGCCATTTTTCATATGCGGAACGGCTTCCTTGATGACGAGCAGCGCCGATGTGGTGTTGAGATCGAATACGGACTGCCAGTAATCGAGAGAAATCTCCGACAGCGGCCGGCGTGCGACGATGCCGCCTGTGATCGGCATGACAATATCGACGCCGCCGAACTCCTCAACCGTTCGGTTGACCAGCGCCGCAACATCGTCGGGCTTTGTCATGTCGCCCTGCATGGCAAGGGCCTTGCCGCCAGCCGATGTGATCTCCGAGACAGCGCTGTCCGCGCCCTTGCTGCTGCTGAAATAGTTGATGGCGACATTCGCGCCACGTGCTGCAAGCGCCATAACGCATGCCCGACCGATATCCCGGCCACCGCCAGTGACGATTGCTGTTTTTCCCTTGAGGTCCATTAGTGGCTCCTTGTAATGCCTTGGGTGTTGTTCACGGACCTGCCGGTCTCGTGTTCTTTGGTTCAGGCTTTCGCCAGTTTCTCGATGACAACCTTGAAGGACCTCTCCTGCGCGTCGGAGAAATAGAGGTCGCAGTCGTATCCCTGGTCGTCGAGGAAGTGAAATACGCGTCTGGGATCATCTGCCGGATAGGGAACCAGCAGTGCAGCGACGCGGTGTCTTGTCGATTTCGGAAAACTCGCCTTCAGGCAAGTGCTGACCGGCAATCCTTCATAGTCGCCCTCATCCACACCTGGGAATCCGGTTTCCTGCGAAAGCGTTGCAGCTCCTGCTTCCGACCAAAGAAACTGGACATAGAATCCGGCCTTTTCACCGGAGTACCTGAAACTGGTATCGCCCAGTTCGAACGGTGCATTGGCATGCAGCAGCCAATCCACCGAGACCGGAGCATCGCTGTCGATGCTGTCGACAATCACGAAATAGCTTTCATGCACGAAATAGATTTCCCGCTCCACTTTCTGGAGAGAAGGGGTCAGGCTCCGATAGGCAGCGGTCGCATTGCCGCGCATATAGATGTGATCTTCGCGCTGCTCTGCGATTTCGATGCAACCTGTTGCCTGCATCGCCCTGGCCTTGTCCCGATCGGCATATTGGCCCTTTCCATCGATCAGGATCGCGTTTTTGGAACGGGTTTGACGCCGCCAGTTTCGGTGCATGGAGCTGTTGAAGGCAACGTAGTGTCCGGACTGTATCGCGAGGTCCTCGCCGAAGGCCGACAGACAGAAGGCGTTCTGGTCACCGTGGCTGTGACTGATGGAGCCGAAGGGCGATGACTTCATCACGAAGTGAATGTGCTCGTCCGGATCGTCCATCTTGTGCTGGATCGCAGCCCAACCGATGCCCTTGAACCACCTCAGCTTGTCGTTGTCACCTGGAGCTGACGGTTCAATCGATGGCCAATCGCTTCGATACATCAGGTCGTCAAAATTGAGGTCCCACCAACCGTAATTGTAGAAAGCCATTTCAGTGCCGGGATCGTTCCGTTTCACCTCTTCAAAAAACCATTGATAGGCCGGATTTCCGGTCACACCGGCGAATTGCCGCAAATTGTAGCCTACCTTCAGACACGGCAGGTCACCCATCGTGCTGTCATCGCCGAAAGTGGCACGGCGCGTATCGGGCGCTTTGGTATAGAGCGGGAAATCTCCGGTCTTGTGGAAGAAAGGACGACTGTAAAGATCTATACCCGTGTAGTTTTTCAGAAGGTTGGCCGCATCAATCAGATAGGCCATACCGGTCATCCAGTAATGCGGTCCTTCAGCCCAGCCGCCATCCGCATCGCCCCAGGGTGAATAGACGCTGAACAGAAACTCGATCGAACAGTCGAGCCAGTCTCTTGCCTCCTCGCAGCCTTCTTCGTCCAGCAGAACGAGACTGGCAGGGATCAGGACAGCGGAGACCGCACGCACGGCATGGCTGTCAAAGGGAAAGATGTGAATGTTGGCGTGCTTGAAAACGTGATGGGCTATTTCGCGCGTGCGCGTCAGCAATGCGGTTCTGACTTCTTCACGCTCAGTTTCACTTAAGTCACCGTGAAGCCAGTCATACCCCCATGCGAGAGCAAGCGTGACGCGGAACGCCCATTCATCGGTATAAGCGCGCGACGTCGTGCCCGCAGGATCCCAACTTGCAGCAGCGAGCAACCAGTCCTTCGCCTTAAGCCGCAAGGGCTCTTCTTCCAGGACATGCCCTGCAATGGCAAGATGCCGGATCGCGTAAATGAGTTCCTGGCAGTCGATATAGGTCTGACGCCAGATCGGTGCGGTGCGCTGGTTGTTCGGATAAGGAGACGGTTCAGCCATGACCGGACGATCCATCCAGGGCCGGACCGATTTTTCAAAAAAGACTGACCAGCCGCAATGATCGGCATCAGCAGCAACGGCTTTGCGGAAAGTCGGCAAGGTCTCGATCGTAAGCCAAAGCCGCGGGTGCGCGCGGCTGCAGTGATCGTATCGCGTGGCAGCAGCGGCAAGCGGTGAGCGAGGCAGATCGGCTGGAATGTCAAATTGCCGAATGGTGCTCCATTGAGAGGCGGGACACCTGGCGCCTTCGTCCCAGATCGCATAGCTCCAATAGTATGTTCCAGGTTCCAGCACCTGGTCGGGCGTGAAGAAATTTCGTTTCAGGTTTTCAAAGATGGTCGTGTCACCTGCGGGAAAATCCGGACTTGAGGAAACCCGCAAAACGTAACGCGCACTCTCTTCGATGTCCGGGATCCAGGTAAATCTGGGCGGAACTTCGTCGACAGTCGCGCCGTTGGCAGGCCCGTATTGAATGTTCAGACGCCCAGCTTTCGGCTGGTCCAAAAATCCCGGTTTCAGATCACTATTCACTGACATGACACTTCTTTGCTCGCAGGAAAAGGTCATCCGCCTTGTGGCGAACGACCTGTTAAGCGATTGTTTTACTTATTATACTGACGTTCATAAGCGGACTGCATGACTTCAAGCACGTCGTTCAGACCGAGTTTTTCCAACTGGGCGAGGTAGTCGTCCCATTCGGCCTCCACGTCACCATTGCCCAGGATCCAGCTTTGCTGCCGCTCCAGCATGTAGTCTCGGATCGAGCTCCAGTGTTTGTCATAGACTTTCTGCTCGTCCGCATCGAAAGCCACGCCAAGGAACTGATCGATCAGGTAGTCTCCTTCGTCGTAAAGCGCGATGCCTTCGAGGGCATATTCGTTCGACCACTGGATCTCATAACCATAATCCTGGAAGTAGCCGCGGCTCTGTAGCTGTGAGCCGATCTGGTAGAGCGAGCGGTTTACAGGGCCAGCATCCAGAAACTCCTGCTTGAAGACCGCCTTGCCGTCGACCATGTCGTAATGCATGCCTTCAACGCCGAAGTTCGCCAGACGACGGCCTTCTTCTGTGAACCAGAAGTCAAAATACTTGATGGTCTCGATAGGGTGTTCGTTGGTGTGACCGATCGCCCATCCGTCCGGTTTGATCGGGATACGGCGATGCTCCTCGATGCGCTTGCCCGAGATCGAGGCAGGTGGCGCCATCGCCTTGAATTCGAACCCTTCGATATCCGAGGACAAACGATTGTAGCCGGAGGTCGACGCAAACCAGTCGTGGGTTGCTCCTCCGAGGTTTTCCGACAGGAGGAAATCACGCGCCGAGCTGCCACGGGTAAAGATCTCCGCATCAATGAGCCCTTCGGCATACCAACGCGCCAGGTTCTTGACACCTTCGCGGTAGCCTTCTTCCGCGTAAGGGTGTTTCAACTGGCCATTGTCGACATAGAAATCGTGGTAGGTATCGGAGCCGGACGACCGGCCATCCCAAAGCGTGACGAGGCGAATGAGCTCAGGCCACTGACGGGCGAAATAAGGCACTTCATCCGCTTCGCCGTTGCCGTTGGGGTCCTGGGTCTTGAACGCACGCAGCACCGCTTCGAAGTCTTCGACCGTTTCCGGAACGTCCAGCCCCAGTTTTTCGAGCCAATCGGTTCGGATCCAGTAGGCGCGCCCGTACTTCCCGTCCGGCAGATAGGGGATGTAGTACATCTGGCCGTCGGCCGCCGAAATCGCAGCAGCAATCTCCGGCCGCTCGTCGAAATACGCCTTCAGGTTAGGCGCGTGCTCTTCAATCAGGTCGTTCAGCGGCAGGAATGCGCCTTCCGGGCCGTACTGATTGACAAAATCCTTGATCCGGCTGGAGCCGACGATGTCCGGGATCTTTCCCCCGGCGAGCATCAGGTTCAGGGCTTCCGTGCGTCCGGTGTTCTCATCGGTGCGCATGTTGGCGCCAACAGTCACGTCGATCAGGTGAACGTTGGTCCATTCCCGGGCCTGTTGTTCCACCGGCCAGTCTTCCTTGTAGACTGGATATCGTGCGTGATTCATCTGGATCGTCAGTTCCAACGGCTCACCTTCGACAATCTTGAGGTGGTCGTCCGCCAACGAGGGTGTCGTCAGGGCAGTTGCGGCCAAGACAGCTGCCGACAAGGTAAGTTTACGCATGGTTTCCTCCCTTTGCGTTCATTGCGACTACTCTTTGACCCCTCCGAGAAGAATTCCCTTCTCGAAATATTTCTGAATGAAGGGGTAGACGATCAAAACCGGGATGATGGAGCAGACGATGATTGCGGCAGTCACGGTTTCGGCGCTGAACCCTGCCGCGGTTTGCACGATTGCGAATTCGTCGTCATCGCTGAGATTTGAAATCGTGTGCCGCAGAAATACCTGCAGTGGGATCTTGTCCTCACTCTGCAAGAGCACCATCGCCCAGAAGAACCCGTTCCAGCGCGACACGATGCAGAAAAGTGTGATGGTCGCGATGGCCGGTTTGCTGAGGGGCACAAACACCTTCCAAAGAACCTGAAAGTCATTGGCCCCATCCATCCGTGCGGCCTCTTCAAAGCTTTTCGGTATCGCTTCGAAGAAATTTCTCAGCAAGATGACGTTGAAGGCATTCACGGCGAAGGCGAGAATGATGCCAAACATGCTGTCCAGCAGGTTCAGGTCCCGCATATTCAGGAAAAACGGTATCAGCCCCGCGTTGAACCACATGGTGAAGGCGATGAAGAGGTTGAAGAACCTGCGCCCCTTCAGTTGCGGCCGCGAAAGCGCGTACGCGCCTGGAATGATGAACGCAAGGCTCATCACTGTTCCACCGATCGTGTAGATGAAGGTGTTGCGGTAGGAGATCCAGAATTGCGGGTCCTTGAGGATATATCCATAGGCCTCGAGCGTCGCATCGATCGGTGTGAGAACCACCTTTCCTGCCTGCGCTGCAAATCCGGAACTGAAAGACACCGCCGCGATATAGATAAACGGGTAAAGCGTCGCGACCGTGAACATGCCGATCAGGACCGAGACCACGATGGCGAAGAATTTGTCGCCGCGAGAGTAAAGGTTCCAATTCATCATTGATCCGCCTCCTCTACCAAAGCGACGTGCGCGAGAAGCGCCGCGACAAGGTGTTGGCCGTCATCACCAGAACAAAGGCGACAACTGCGTTGAAGAGACCTGCTGCTGCAGCCAGGTCGTACTGACCCGATTGCAGACCCTGCCGATAGATCCAGGTATTCACGACATCGGCAGTTTCATAGGTTGCGGGCTGGTAAAGCAGAATGACCAGCTCGAAAGACACTTCCATGATGTTTCCGATACGGATGATCAGCATGATCAGGATCGTCGGCAGGATCGACGGGATCGTGATCTTCCACATCATTTGCCACCGGTTAGCGCCGTCCACGACCGCACTTTCATAGAGCGATGGATTCACGCCTGCGATTGCTGCCAGGAACACGATCGACCCAAAGCCCGCCTCCTGCCAGATGCCCGTCCCTATGAAGATCGGCCGAAACCATTCCGGCTGGGTGAGGAAGTAAATCGGGTCAAGTCCGAACCAACTGATGACAGTGTTCACGATGCCGGCGGTCGGCGAGAAGGCAGTGATGACGATGCCGGCAATAATCACCGAAGAGATGAAATGCGGCAGATAGACAATGGTCTGCGCTGTCCTCTTGTAGCTCGCGTTCAGAACCTCATTGAACATCAAAGCCAGAATGATCGGCGCCGGGAAACCGAACAGAAGGTTGAGCGCGCTGATCGTGACCGTGTTCTTGATCGCACGAAGGAACTGATCATTGGCAAAGAGTGTCTCGAAATGCTCCAACCCGACCCAGGGACTGCCTGCAATGCCGCGAAAGATCGAGTAGTCCTTGAACGCGATCTGCAGACCGTACATCGGCTTGTAGAGGAAGACGATGAACCAGATGATCATCGGCAACAGCATGAGGTAGAGTTGCCATTCGCGCCTCAGATGCTCGACGATTGCTTCGAAACGGTCATTGACGGCCTCGTGCTCTTCAGAGCTTGTGACGCCGCTTGGCGTTAGCTGTCGCTCCTTTTCATGGACCGACATGATCAAGCTCCCGCCTCAAGAGGAAGGGAGCGACCTGTTTCTGCGTCAAACAACTTCATGAGATCGGGTCTGACATGAAGCGTGTCCACGCCGTTCAGATGGCCCACGTCGCCAAGTGTTTCGACACGCGCAACAAAGGACATGCCGTCGAGATCTGTGTGCAACAAGGCTTCCGATCCCAGCGTTTCCACCAGGTCGAGATTGACATTGATCGGGAAGGATCCCGGAACTTCGTTGACGGTGACATGTTCCGGGCGAACTCCCAGAATGACCGGTCTGCCCGTTTCATGTCTGAGGGTTTCCGATTGGGGCAACTTGACCTTTATTCGTCCAACCTGCGCCAGAGGGCCGCTATCACCAGCTTCCAGAAATCCATGAAGCTGGTTCATCGGCGGTGAGCCGATAAATCCGGCAACAAACCTGTTTGCTGGGTTGTTGAACAAATCCATCGGTGTTCCGATTTGTTCGATCACACCCTGGTTCATCACCACGATACGGTCGGCGAGTGTCATTGCCTCAACCTGATCGTGGGTCACGTAAATGCTCGTGACGCCGAGCCGTTTGTGAAGCCGCTTGATTTCGGCACGCATCTGGGTCCGTAGCTTGGCGTCGAGGTTGGAAAGTGGTTCGTCGAACAGGAAGACCTTCGGGTGCCGTACAATTGCCCGGCCCATGGCAACACGCTGACGCTGTCCACCAGAAAGGTCAGAAGGTCTGCGTGCAAGGTATTCCGTCAGACCCAGGATCTCCGCAACGTCGTGCACGGCCTTCCTGATTTCAGCTTTTGGAACCTTTCGGATCCTGAGACCAAACGCAATATTCTCGGCAACATTCAAATGCGGATAGAGAGCGTAATTCTGAAAGACCATGGCAACGTCCCGATCCTTGGGCGCAACCTTGTTCACGACGCGGTCATCAATGGTGAGTGTCCCGCCGGTGATTGTTTCCAGTCCGGCAATCATGCGCAGTGTCGTGGATTTACCGCAGCCGGAGGGACCGACCAGCACCACAAACTCCTTGGGATCAATCCTCAGATCTATCCCATGCACGACCTGAAGCGCCCCGTATTTCTTCACAATTTTGCTAAGGACAACTCCGGACATGCTTCCTCCCTGGAAGCCGGACAACCGCCAATCAGCCATAGCTCATCGTTCGGGCGATAGAGGCTCGCCCGGCATTGTCCGACTTACAAATTCAAACATTTTTCGATCTCTTGGCCCTTGCCCAACTCCCAATCAGGCTCCGCCGCGTATCAAGAGACCGCTCGCACGTATTTTGAACATCCGCCAGACCCAACCTTTGAGTTGAGCCAGACATTTGTTTTAATTCATGTTTCAGACCTTCGCCTTTGACGATCATCGCGTCTGGTCGTTCGCGCGGCACAGCGACACATCACCTCGCCTTTCGGTGCGCCACGCATTCAGCCTTACAAGATGCAGGAGCACATATCAAGACTAATTTTTACAAATAAATTACAAAAATGCCTTTCATAAAAAACTTCAGAACAAAATCACCTCCTGAAACAAAGTCGCCAAACGCTTGAGAAAGTTTCCGTTACCTATTAAACATCTGTTTTAATTGATGAAATTTTTCAACATGCCTCAAATACCGATGAATTGGCGACAAGTCTCTCGTCGAATTTCGATTTTTACAAATTATTGACAAGTTGGAAAGCGACAGTTATTCATCGGGATATGACCCAGCCAAGCGAAAACTGCCGAAACGGTGGAACCCACGCCATGAGCGGATTGAGCACCGAAACTCACGAGAAACTGTTGCGAGTGAGCACAGCAACTCTGACAACAGTCATGTTCAAACGTGGACTTCGGAACATATTCCTGCAAGGCCTGCACCGGCTTCGCAAAGGACCGAACATGGTTGGTCCGGCCTATACGCTGCGCTACATTCCGGCACGTGAAGACCTGGACAATCTGGATTCCTTTGCCGACAGGACAAATGCCCAGCGCAAGGGTGTCGAGGAATGCCCTCACGGAGCTGTTTTTGTCATTGATTCCCGAGGGGATGCCTCCGCAGCATCCGCCGGCTGTATCCTTGCCATGCGCCTTCAGGCCAGAGGATGCGCCGGTGTCGTCACCGATGGCGGATTTCGCGACACGCCGGAAATTGCCGAACTCGATATGCCCGGTTATCATTCTAGACCGAGCGCACCGACCAACCTGACGAAGCATCATGCTGTTGCGGTAAATGATCCGATTGCATGCGGCGGCGTTTCCGTGTTTCCGGGCGATATTATTGTTGGCGACAACGAGGGAGTTGTTTGCATACCGAAACATATGGCAAATGAAGTTGCGAACGAAGCTGCCGAAATGACGGTCTTCGAAGACTTCGTGATGGAGATGGTGAAACAAGGCGCATCAACATTCGGGCTCTATCCCCCGACTGATCCGTCTACCGAAGACAGGTTTATAGTGTGGCGGCAGAAAAACGGACGGTAAATCAAACCCACTTGAGTGAACGACAGGTGCGGGACAGAACCCTGTCCGATCGCGCCTATGAAAACATCCTGTCCAAAATCATGGATGGTGACATTCCAGTTGGCGGCAAACTTCCAACTGAGCAGGTTCTTTCAAGTGAACTCGGAGTTTCCCGCCCCGTCCTGCGCCAGGCGCTGAAACAGTTGCGCGAAGATGATGTGATCGTGTCCCGCCAAGGGTCGGGATCTTTTGTGAAACGGCGCCCTGAAGGCGCTATTCTCGATTTTGCCCCAATCGGCTCGATTGCCGACATTCAGCGTACTTTCGAATTCCGGGCAGCCGTGGAAGGGGAAGCCGCCTATCTGGCCGCTGAAAGGCGCACGGATTCAGATCTGAACGAACTGCGCGCTTCTCTTGCGGAACTTGACCGCTGTATCGCCGAGGGTGAACTGGGCGTAGCTGCAGACGAGGTCTTTCATGTTGCGGTCTGCAACGCTGCAGACAACAAGTATTTTGTCGCGGCACGGTCTTCCATGAAGTCAAATATCCTGACGGGCATGAACTTGACCCGCAATCTTTCACTCACCAAGCCACAAGACCGTATGAAGCTGGTTCAAGCTGAGCACTATGAGATTTTCGAAGCCATCGAAAAAGGCGACCGAGACTCAGCGCGCAACGCTATGCGGGCCCATGTTGAAAACGCACGCAAGCGCATTTTTGAAGGCTAGTCGTTCCCGTTGGATCGAAACCAATACACCGCAACGGACTGCGTGAGCCAGTCTTGAGCCGAGAGGCCGGAAACCGAAGCAGCTGCCGCCAGCCCTTACACAAGTGCAGGACCAACGACAGCTGTTCTTTCCTCGGGAGGGAAATCAATTGGGTTAGGTTTGAGGCCACCCATGAGCTTCCAGAAAGTCGTCGCGGCGCGGTGTGAAGGCGTCCAGGAGGCTGCCTGCCTCTTCACAGACACAGGAATGAACGGCGTTTGACGGAATGACCATCGCATCGCCAGGACCAAGCACTTTGGTCTGCCCCTCCACCGTGAACCGAAAGCGTCCGGAGGCAACATAGGTCGTTTGCAGATGAGGATGATTGTGCGCTGCGCCCTCACCGCCTTTTTCAAATCGGAACTCGACCATCATAATGTCCTTGTCTTCACAAAGAATGCGCCGTTTCGCGCCTGGTCCACTGTCCATCCATTCAGAGGCTGCATCGGAATTTACAATCATGTCGCCGCCTATTTGTAAAATTTGTATCTGATTTGTTTAATTTGTAAACAAATTCTGCTCCACATGCAATTGAAAAGTCGTGGTCCCGTGGCAACCACTTGGCGGGCGATATTTCGCCACCAGCTTTTCCGGCCACCACGGGCACTGGCTTGCACCTTTCAGGGCTTGCAAGTCACGCACAAAACGGCAAAATGTTATCGATATCATTTTGGAGAAAGCGCCGTGGAAACGACACAGACAACCCAAATCCTGACCCATCAGGGTGCCTTGAAACTCTTGACGGCTGCTGTCGCCAAAGCTGAAGAAATCGGTCAGCCACAATGCATCGTCATCGTGGATGCGAGTGGTGAAGTCCTGGCGGAAATCCGCATGACCGGAGCAAAATTCCTGAGCCGAAAAAGTGCTCTTGCGAAAGCATTGACAGCGTCCTCCATTGGCTCTGCCACCGTCAATATTCCAGAAGAGGTCCGCGCACTGATCGGGCTCGCAACTGGTGGAAACGTGACAGGGCTTCCGGGCGGAATGCCGATTGTCGTCGACGGCACGGTGCTAGGCGGGATCGGTGTTGGCTCCGGGTCGGGGCAACAAGACATTGAAGTCGCGCGTGCCGCGCTTGCGGCCATTGGAGCTGAAACCTGAGGGTGCCGGCTTGTTGATGGAGCGCCGCTTAAACACAAATTACGGGTCTCTCTAACGGGTATCTTGCCCGTTTGCGCTGTCCAGGCCGGGCCTCTCAAAAGGAAGGCCCGGCCAGAACGATATGTCAGAGCAGCTGTGTCGCAGTTTCTCAGTTAAAGGCGATCTGCGCCTTCACGGCCTGGCTGCGATCCCCGGCTGTCTTGAAAGCCGCGACGGCATCGCTGAGCGGGAATGTCTGGGTGATGAACGGCTTGACATCAATCAGGCCCTTTTGCATCAGACTGACACCGGTGAAGAACTCTTCGTGGAACCGAAAAGAGCCCTTCAACGAAAGCTCCTTGGCCGTCAACGCCATCATTGGCACCGGCATGTCACCGCCTAGACCAAGCTGGACAATTGTGCCGCCCGGTTGCATGGCCGAAATACCGGATGCGAGCGCCGGGGCGGCTCCTGAACACTCAAAGAGAACATCGAACGTACCCTTGTCGGCGAAATAACCTTCAAGCCCTTCCGGAGTTTCAGCCATGTTGATGACGCGATCGGCACCAGCAGCTTCAGCCTTGGACAGCGTGAAGGCACTGAGATCCGTTGCAACGATGAGGTCCGCACCGGCGCGACGCGCCGCGAGGATGCACAAGATCCCGATCGGGCCGCACCCTGTCACCAGGACAGACTTTCCAAGCATGCTGCCGGCATTGCGCACGGCATGCAGACACACAGCGAGCGGCTCTGCCATGGCCGCTTCTCCAGGAGACAGTCCGTCAGCTGGTGCGCATTGCGAAGCATCTGCGACAAGAACTTCGCGAAATGCTCCCTGAATGTGCGGAAAAGGCATAGCGCTGCCGTAGAACCGCATATTCAGGCACTGATTGAATTGCCCCTCGTCGCAGAACCGGCAATTCCCGCACGGTCGTGACGGCGATACGGCGACCAGCTGTCCAATGGACAGGCCTGAAACGCCTTCGCCCAGCGCGGTGATATGGCCTGCAACTTCATGACCGAGGATCATTGGCTCTTTCAGGCGAACAGGTCCAAAGCCGCCATGGTTGTAGTAGTGCAGATCGGAGCCGCAAATGCCGCCTCTCGCAAGTTCGATCTGAACCTCACCCGGACCGGGAGGCACAACGCTCTGCTCCTCAATGCGCAGGTCTTCGGCTGCGTGTATCACTATGGCTTTCATGATGTCCTCACAGCACAGGCGTCAATAGATCGCGACCATCGAAATGAGCTTTCAGATTGTCACGTACCAGCTTGCCCATGGCCTTTCTGGTTTCGACGGTACCGGAGGCGTGGTGCGGCTGTAAGAGCACGTTGTTCAATTCCAGAAACCGCGGATTCAGTGCTGGCTCGCCCTCAAACACGTCAAGGGCAGCTGCTCCGAGGCGTCCGTTTTCAAGCGCATCCAGCAATGCGTCCTCGTCGATATTCGACGCACGGCTGATATTGATCACCATGCCTTGCGGGCCGACCGCCTCGATCACCTGACTGTTGACGATATGCCGGGTTTCCGCTGAGGCTGCGAGAGTGACAAAGAGGAAGTCCGAGTGACGTGCCAGTTCGACGGCATCGGGCACAAATGTCCAATCTGCAGCATAATCCTTCGGGCCGATGTCGCTGTAGGCGATATCAAGATCGAAGCCGGCAAGCCTTTTGCCAACTTCATAACCAATCCGGCCGAGGCCGAGAATGCCGGCCTTCTTGCCCCAGACGCGGCTTTTGAGAGGATAGAGCCCCTTTGCGGCCCAACTGCCATCCTTGACCCAGGTTTCTGCTCCGACAATTCCGCGCGATTGCGCGAGCATCATGGCAACACCAAGGTCGGCCACATCGTTGGTCAGCACGTCAGGTGTGTTGGTCACGCGTATATTGCGTTCCCGGCAGGCTTGAAGATCCACCGCATCAAACCCGACGCCATAAACAGAAATGACCTCCAGGTTGGGACAGGCCTCGATCATCGCCCTGTCTGCACCCAGCTCTCCGCGCGTTGCGATCCCTTGGATGCTCTCGCCAACCGAAGACAGAAAGGCTGCAGCGTCTGATGCCTCGAACAGCTTATGCATGTGAAAACTTTCCTGAAGCGGGATCTGATCCCACTCCGGATACGGACCGACTTGAAGAATGTCGGGTTTGCTCATTGGCACGCTCCCTACTTGACAACTAATGTTATCGATAACATATTCGAAAAAACTGTCAATCAATTCGCGACAAAAAGGAAATTCGATGAGCCTTTCACTGTTTGATCTGTCCGGTAAACGGGCGCTGATTACCGGCTCTTCGCAAGGAATCGGCTTTGCTCTGGCGCGTGGCCTCGCGGCTTCAGGCGCCAAGATCGTTTTGAACGGCCGTTCGGCGGACAAACTTGCTGCGGCAGCCACTCAGCTTCGCTCGGAGGGCTTCAACGTTGAAGAGCTGTTGTTCGATGTGACCGATCACGATGCCGTTCGCAAAGCTGTCAATGATTTCGAAGCGGCCACAGGTCCCATCGATATTCTCGTCAACAATGCGGGCATGCAACACCGCACACAGCTGGAAGACTTTCCGGCAGATGCGTTTGAGCGCTTGCTCCAGACCAACATTGCCTCTGTTTTCCATGTCGGACAGGCGGTTGCACGCCACATGATCACGCGCGGAGCCGGCAAGATCGTCAATATCTGTTCTGTTCAAACGGCGCTCGCACGTCCCGGCATCGCACCCTATACAGCGACAAAGGGAGCGGTAGCGAACCTGACCAAAGGTATGGCGACCGACTGGGCCAAGCATGGTCTGCAGTGCAACGGGCTCGCACCAGGGTATTTCGACACGCCACTGAACGCAGCCCTGGTGAATGATCCTGAATTCAGCGCCTGGCTGGAAAAACGCACACCGGCCGGCCGCTGGGGCAAAGTTGAAGAGCTGGTCGGAACCTGTGTGTTCCTGTCCTCCGATGCTTCCTCCTTCGTCAACGGCACGACCGTCTTTGTCGACGGTGGCATTTCGGCGTGTCTGTGATGGTTGCCTATGTCGTCATGGGCGTATCGGGTTGCGGCAAATCGGAAATCGGTCGTGGTTTCGCGCGTGCGATCGGTGGGACATTTGTTGATGGAGACGATCTCCACCCGGAAGAGAACATTGCAAAAATGGGCCGCGGCGAGCCTCTGACGGATGATGATCGCGCGCCTTGGCTGGACAAGGTCGGAGACAGGCTGAAGGACGCGGACACACCAACAGTCATCGCCTGTTCAGCACTCAAGCGTATCTACCGCGAACGTATTTCCGACAGAGCCGAACGACCTGTGACTTTTCTTTATCTGGAAGGCTCGCGTGAAATTCTCACCAGCCGCATGAAGAATCGATCGGGGCACTTCATGCCTGTTGCCTTGCTGGACAGCCAGCTCGCGACGCTGGAACCGCCTGCCGCGGACGAAATGTTCGTCTCTGCGTCAATCGATCAAACACCGGACATGGTGATTGCCGCCTTGTTGTCCGGACTTCGAAGGGAAACAAAATGAGCGAAAAAGCAGCTCTAATCGGCGCTGGTGCCATGGGAGGTGCAATCGGAATGCGCCTTCTGGAAACCGGTAATTCACTGACCGTATTCGATCTGGACGCCGAAAAAGTTTCTGCGCTGGTCGAAAAAGGTGCCACTGCCGCAGCCTCGGCTGCCGAAGCGGCGTCCCAGGCGGACTTTGTGGTCACAAGCCTGAATTCGCCCAAGATCGTCGAGATCGCCGTTTTTGGCGAGAACGGCGTTTCTTCCGGCGCACGGCCTGGCACTCTCATCATCGACATGTCGTCCATCGACCCGGATGCGACCAAGGCTCTGGCGGCACAGGCCGCCGACGCAGGTTTGCGATGGGTGGACAGCCCACTGTCTGGCGGTGCGCCAAAGGCCTTGATCGGCGAGCTGACGCTGATGGCCGGTGGTGCTGAAGCTGACGTTCAGGATGCACACCGGCTCCTGAAACATGTCTCCAGCAACTACACTCATATGGGCCCGGTTGGCGCCGGTCAGACGACCAAGCTTATCAACCAGGTCCTTTGTGGCCTCGGTTTTCTGGCCGTCGCAGAAGCAACCCAGCTCGCGCTGGATGCCGGAGTCGACGCACAAAAGATCCCCACAGCGCTGAAAGGTGGCCGGGCAGACAGTGCCATCCTGCAGGAATACATGCCCCGTTTCGTCGACAAGGATTACCGGCGCACGGGTCGGATCGACAACATGGTCAAGGATCTCAACGGCGCGCAGGATCTGGCACGCCGGACCCATACTGCAATGCCGCTGACGGCCTTGTGCGCTGAGGTGCACAGGATGCTGACATCTGCCGGACTTGGCGGTGAAGACCAGGCCGCGCTGATGGAATTTTTCAAGGGACCCGACAAGGAGCAATTTAAATGATCACTCGTTTCGCGCTTTTCGAGGGCAGCATCAAGACAGGCCGGACAGACGCGTTCAGATCTGCGGTAACCGAACGCCTTGTTCCTCTGTGGCGGCAATTTCCCGGCAATACGGATGTGCGGGTAATGTTCGGTGAAGAACGGGACGAAGGCGCTCCGGAATTCCCGCTTATCCTGGCCATAACCTATCCTGACAAAACCGCGATGGCGGGTGCACTGGAAAGCGCAGCCCGCAACGAATCGCGCGAAGTCACCGGCGAAATAGTGGCTGAGTTTTTCGATGGCCGCATTCATCACCACGTAACCGAGGCCAACGAATACACAGGCTGAAACCGCCGAATTCTTGGTTTCGTTAGAGCGCATGGTCAGCCGACGGCAGTCTTGTTTGCAGTTGCTTGTGCGTTCTGACAGTTTTACGCCTGTTTTGAGAGCGGAGGGCGTATGCAACGACCTGTTACAATGAAGGATGTCGCTGAAAAGGCGGGCGTTTCCGTAATGACCGTCAGCCGTGCCTTCAAAAAGCATGCATCGGTCGGTGAGAAGACGCGGAAACGCATCCTGCAGATCGCCGACGATCTCGGATATGTTTTCGACAGCACTGCGGCGACCTTCAAGTCTCAGCGCACCGGATTTGTCGCCGTGACGATCCCTTCCATCAACAATGCAAACTTTGCCGATACGGTCGGCGCGCTTTCCGAAGTTCTCAAGAATTCGGATCTGCAAGTGCTCCTTGGGTATTCCAACTACGACATTCGAGAAGAGGAGCGGATTGTCGAGCAGTTCCTGAAACGGCGGCCTGAAGCCATTGTGCTCACAGGCGGGCGCCACACAACGCGAACACGCCAACTCCTTGAAAGAGCCAAAATCCCCGTTATCGAGACCTGGGATCTGCCTGAAGACCCGATAGGCCACGTTGTCGGGTTTTCCAATTCGGCCACCATGCATGACCTTGTCGGGCATCTGGTCAAAACCGGTCGAAAACGCATCGCCTTTATCGGAGGGGATACCGACGGTGACACGCGTGGTGCTGACCGTCGCCGCGGTTTCATCGACGCCATGAACCGGCACAAACTGTCGAAGGATCGATTGATCGGCGCAGGAGAACCACCGATTTCAATGCGCGAAGGCGCTGACGCGATGTCCCTGCTCTTGAAGAATTACCCGGATACGGACGCTGTTATTTGCGTTTCGGATCTGTCGGCGTTCGGTGCTTTGACAGAATGCATGCGCAAAGACGTAAGAGTGCCTGAGGACATCGCCATTGCCGGCTTCGGCGCTTACGACATCTCATCAGTCTGTGTGCCGACACTAACGACGGTCGATCCGCATCCGGTCGAAATCGGTCAAAAGGCAGGAGAAATCATTGTCTCGCTGCTGCGCGGCACGGGTGACAATGACAGCGGCCCGATCCGCTTGGAGATCGGGCCACAGCTGAGCATTAGACAATCGAGTTCTTAGGCGTCGATTAATTTTGCGACGCTGCGAGAATGGCGTTTACAAGCGTGTCGCCATTTTGCTCGATAAAGGCGTCCCATACAGGCTTTACCTTGTCCTGAAATGCCGCTCCATCCACGTCGCGGTTGACCTTCATTCCGGCTTCCTCAAGCGCGGTGATCATTTCGTCTTCCTTGGAGATGCTCAACTCGCGCTGCATGGCGACAGCTTCAGCGGCAACCTCAAGTACAGTCTTTTGCTGCTCTTCGGTCAATCCATTGAACTTGCTCAGGTTCATGGCAACCGCCAAGGGCGAATAGGCATGCTGTGTCATGCTCAGATAGTCCTGAACCTCATAGAACTTGAAAGACAGTGTGACCCCAATCGGATGGTCCTGACTGTCGACAACTCCAGTTTCCAGGGCGGTATAAAGCTCTGCCACCGGGATTTGCTGTGGGTTCGCATCCAGCGCGGCGAACATGTCGTTGAGCGCTTTGGAATTGTTGACACGCATACGCAATCCCGCAACATCGTCAGGTGTGCGGATAGGGCCTTTGTTGTTGGTCATGTTGCGGTAGCCGTTTTCGGGAAACCCAAGCCCCTTCAGGCCATGATCTTCGAATTTTGCAAGAACGCTCTGACCAACGTCTCCATCCAGAACCGAGTAAGCTGTCTCGCGCGTCGGGAACATGAATGGCAGCGTGAAGGCAGCCGACTCCGGCATCAGACCGGAAAAGTTATTGAGGCCGACCATGACGACATCGATGATGCCCGCACGCGCGCCATCGATCATGGTCGCGTCATTTCCAAGCTGCCCTTGAGGAAAGATCTGAACCTTGACCTCGCCGTTGGTACGCGCATCGACTTCCTTTTGAAAGAACTTCGCAAGATCCTGCTGCAGATCGGTCTCAGGTGCTGCGTGTGCAAACTTGAGTGTGACTTCTGCTAGCGACGATGTTGCCATGCTCAGTGTCAGGAACGTGGCCAGACCAATTTTTGTCAGGTGATTTTTCATTGAGAATTCCTCCCTACTCAGCCGATGAACCATTTCATCGGGACTGTGATGATGCTCGGGAACGCAACGAAGAGTGCGAGGAGCACCAGATATGCAGCGATGAAAGGCCAAGAGCCTTTGACCGCCGCTGACATCGGCACACGGCCGACGCCGCAAACGACGTTCAGGACAGTTCCAACTGGAGGAGTGATCAGTCCGATGGAGCAGTTGATGACGAACATCAGTCCGAAATAGACAGGATCGATGTTGGCCAGTTTGACCACCGGCATGAGCAGCGGTACCAGGATGAGGATCGTTGGCGACAGATCCATCACCATCCCGACGCACAGCACCAGTATCATGATCACGGCCATCAGCAGACGCGGGTTCTCAACCAACGGGCCGAGCAAGGTCGCCAGTTGTTGCGGCAGTTGCGCAACGGTGATGAGCCAAGCGGCCACCATGGCGCAGCCGACCAGAAACATCACCATGGCCGTCGAACGTCCCGCGTTCACGAGTATCTGGAAGAACCCCTGCAGCGTCATTTCACGGTAGATCACCGTTGAAACCAGGATCGCGTAGACGGCTGCAACCACTGCTGCTTCCGTTGGAGTGAAGACACCGAAGCGGATGCCTCCAATGATGATGACCGGCAACAACAGCGCCCAGATGCCATCCTTGAATGCGGCGATCCGTTCTTCAGTCGTCGCCCGCTCCAGCGTTTCGATGTTTTCGTGCCGCATGAGCACATTCCAGACCAGCATCAGCGCGACACCCATCATCAGGCCGGGAACGATGCCGCCCAGGAAGAGGTTCTTGATCGAAATATTTCCGGCAACCCCGATCAGGATCAGCGGCAGTGAAGGTGGGATCACGGGCGCAATGATCCCGCCTGACGCCAGCAGGCCAACCGAACGACCGCTTGGATATCCGGCCTTTTGCATCATCGGATAAAGGATCGCGACGAGCGCTGCCGCGTCAGCGACAGCCGAACCTGAAAGGCCCGCAAGAAGGATCGCCGTCAGAATGGCGACATAGCCGAGGCCGCCACGCTTGTGACCGATCAAGGAAACCGCCATGCGCACTATGCGCTTGGACAATCCGCCGGTGGACATCACTTCGCCAGCGACCAGAAAAAACGGAATTGCAAGCAGCGGGAAACTGTCGACACCGTTGATGAGCGCCTGGGCAAGGATGTCGGCGCTGAACAGATTCAGTTGAAGCATCAGCGCGATTGCCGCCAGGAGCAGGGCAAAAGCAACCGGCAATCCGAGAAGAATAGCGCCGATGAGGACGCTCAGAAACAGAAGGAGGGTCAATGACTTTCCTCCTGTTCTTCATCGAAGTCCAACGCGTCCGGAAAAAAGACACGCACAGCAGCGATGACGGTCATCAAGACGGCGGAGACAACGCCGGCAAGATAAAACAGGGCGGATGGCAACCCGGTCAGCTGCGAGATATTGTTCCAGTTTGCGTTCATCTGACGAAACGCACCCCAGAACAGCATCAAGACTGCGACCAGAATGACGAGGTAGGCCAAGCGACGCAGCAGCGGTACAAGCTTTGGAAACAGCACCTCGGAAAATTCCGTCACTGCAAGGTGTTCACTTCGGCGCAGAACCACAGCCGCGCCAAGCATGACAACCCAGACAAGTCCCAATCGTGACAGCTCGACAGATGGTCGCAATCCGGATGAAAAGCCGTATCGCAAGACCACATTTGTAAAAACCAGCACAATCATCGCCAGGAGCAGCGCTGCCATCGTCCAGTCAATGAAGCGCCATAGCCACCGCCAGTAAACCAATCTGTCCTCCCGAAAATCGATCACTCAAGTGCAAATTTGCCTTTAGGTTATCGATAACCTTATTACGAGTTATCGATAACAAATTCGATTGTCAACTCAGCTAAGACAGTTATTTTGTCACAGAGGACGGGCACCCGGGTTGGAGGAAAATGTATGGTCACGCTAGAGGACGTCGCCAAGTTGGCGAATGTCAGCACCATGACTGTTTCGAAGGTTTTGCGGGGTACTGGCGCTATCTCCAAGCAGACGCGAACACGCGTTTTCGAAGCTGCCGACCAACTCGGGTATGTTCCAAATCGACTCGCCGGCTCGCTCAGTGCGCGCAAGAGCATGCTGGTCGCGGTGCTGATCCCATCCATAGCCGATACGGTTTATGCCGAGATCATAAGCAGCCTTCACAGCCTCCTCGATCAAGCCTCGCTCTCAATCTTCATTGCGGAAAGTCTCATGGACCCTGATGTGGAAGAACGTCAGGTCCAGGAACTCCTGAGCTTGCGACCGGCATTTCTGGTACGCAGTGGTGGCATCGCCTCCACTGAGCGCACCAAAATACTTCTTCAGCGGTTCGGAGTTCCTCACATTCAAATCTGGGATGGAGATGACCCGCAAGGGCAAGCCACCGTCGGCCCATCACATGTGGAAGCCGGGAAAATTGCAGCAAGCCACTTTCTGGAACTCGGGCTGCGCAAGGTCGCTTACATAGGCGCTGAAACGCATAAAGACATTTGTGCATCCCGGCGCATGGAAAGTTTCATAGGTGACATGACCGCAGCCGGTGCGGAAACGCGCGTTCTGACGGAACCCGACCTTCCGCGTCAGGCAGAGAGTGGAGAGCTCCTGACACATCGCTTGCTAGAAGACGGTTTGCAAGTTGACGGGATTTTTTATCTGAATGATGCAATGGCCATCGGAGGATTGAGGGTCCTCCTGAAGGCAGGCTTCCGAGTACCCGAGGATGTACGGGTCATGGGCTTCAACGGAACGTCGAGAGAACAGACGATCAACACAAGACTCACAACAATCAGCACAAATGGTCACGAGCTCGGGCAGACTGTCGCGAAGGCTATTCTCGAAAACATCGGCGGCCGATTGCCGAAAAGCTGCACGCTTTGCCCTGTCACGCTGGATTTGGGCAACACCACCTAACCTGAAGCTCACGTAACCTCAAACCGTATCTCCGGCGACAAGCGTGAAGCCGACATCAGAGACAGGCTCAAGCAGGTCGCCATTGATCCGCAAAAGCAGTTTTTCAGCCGCCAGCTGTCCGATGCGGAGATGATTTACCTGTACCGTGGTCAATCGATACGGCAGGACAGACGCAATCGGCAACTCGCCCCAACCTGCAATTCCCAGGTCGCCCGGTATGGAAATTTTCTGCGCTTCACAGAACTGGACAGCACCCACCGCCATATTGTCGTTCTGAAAGAATACAACCTCTACTGACGGATCCGCGGACAGAAGCTGCTCCGTTCCATAAAAGCCGGGGTAAAACCCCGGAATATCATTCAGGCAAAGCTGTTTAGTCAGACGGCCTCCGCCATCTTCAATAGCCTTCGCATATCCATGAAGCCGAGCTGTTGCAGCATTCGCGGTGTCGTGAGACGTGCCCACATAACCAAATTTCTGATAGCCCTTGGACAAAAGAAAACGGCCCATGTCATAGCCGCTGTCAAAGTGGTTGAGGCCGACGCACATGTCGATCGGGCTGGAATTCAGATCCCAGATTTCTACCAGCGGCACACCGGACCCGACGAGCAGTTGCAAAGCTCTTGGCGTATGCGCGCGGCCTGTCAGGATCAAGCCTGCCGGTTGCCAGGACAACACGGTCTCAACCCAGCTTTCCTCTTCGGCCAAGACATGCTGTGTCATGCCCAGAACAGTCTGATGATTGAAGCTCACCAGCTTCCGGTCGATCCCCTCCAGAACGTGTGTGAACACCTCATTGCCAAGGTCGGGAATGCTCACCCCTATAAAAGTCGATTTCTTGTCGCCGGCAAAGACGGTCGCCAGTCGGTTGGGCAGATACCCGAGCCGCTCGACCTCTGCCAAAACCTTGACGCGTGTCTTTTCGGAAAAACCACCTTCATCTCTGAGGACGCGACTGGCAGTCATCTTGGAGACGCCTGCCGCCCTGGCAACCTCAGCAAGGCTTACTTTATTGTTTTTACTAGCAATTTTCTGTTCAGACAAAATTTAAGTTACCGGTAACTTTTTTGATTGACTTACCCATATGACGAGTCAATGATAATGCCACGTTACCGGTAACTCAATGTCTGTCTTGGGAGAAGATGCACAGTCCGGTCGCGGCGGGAGGAAGATAGTGCCAGGCAGTTTACAAAACCGGCTGTTCTTTGACGGCATCCAAAAGCATTTCGGTGGGACTTACGCCGTTCGGGACGTTTCCCTTGCCGTAGACCGCGGCGAAATCGTCGCGCTTTTGGGCGAGAACGGCGCCGGTAAATCAACACTCATCAAGATTCTCGGCGGTATTCACAAACCCGACGCAGGGCGTGTTTTGATCGACGGCGAGCCTTACGAGCATCGCCCGGGTGGGTTTGGGCAACGTCAATCCGTCGCCTTCATCCACCAGGATCTGGGCATGATCGAGTGGATGACCGTTGCCGAGAATATGTCTCTTGCGCTTGGCTTTTCCAAAAAACTCGGTCTGATTAATTGGGGCAACGCAGAAAATTTCGCTGCTGAAGCCCTTAAGAAGGTCGGTTGCGATTTCGATCCAACAACCCGGGTGCAGGACCTTTCCAGAACGGAAAAGTCCCTCGTGGCGATTGCCCGTGCCCTTGCGGTCGATTGTGATTTCCTTGTTCTGGATGAACCGACTGCTTCTCTTCCGGCAGATGAGGTCAACCGCCTGTTCAATGCACTCAGGCCGCTTCGTGAACGCGGTGTCGGCATGATCTATGTGTCCCACAGGCTGGACGAGATTTTCCAGATCGCCGACCGTGTTGCGGTTCTTCGCGACGGTGTGCTTGTTGGCGTACGGGCCATACAGCACACGACAACGGAAGAACTCGTTCACATGATTGTCGGGCGCAAGACCCGTCAGGTCAGCAAACTTGCCGAAGCTCCCGGGAAACCCGTCCTTAGCGTGTCGAACCTGAAAACACACAATGCGGGACCGGTTGATTTCACGCTGCACCAGAACGAGCTGGTCGGGCTGGTCGGGTTGCGCGGCGCAGGTCATGAGCAGATTGCCAGGGCCCTTTACGGCATGGAAGATCATGAAGGCGAGGTTGTCCTGAACGGTCAGGGCAGCCCGGACCTTCGCAACGCCAAAACAGCGCTTGATTCCGGCATTGGTCTGGTCGCCCGAGACCGCACCGAAGAGTCCGTTGCCCTTCCCCTCACCATTCGCGAGAACACGTTTTTGAACCCGGCATCGACCGGACGGGGCCTCCTGTCTTTCCTGTCACCGGACAAGGAAACAAAGATGGCGGAGGAAATCGGCCGGGAAGTCGCACTGAGCCCAAACGACCAGTCGCTTGCCATTGAAGCGCTCTCGGGCGGCAACCAGCAGAAGGTTGTGATCGCCAGGTGGCTGGCGACAAAACGCAAGCTCCTGATCTGCGAAGACCCGACGGCCGGCGTTGATGTTGGCGCCAAGGCGGAAATCTATGCGCTCCTGAACAAGGCACTGCGCGAAGGCGTCGGGCTTTTGCTCGTGTCGACCGATTTTGAAGAAGTCGCAACGATCTGCCATCGCGCGATCGTCTTCAGCCAGGGCAAGATCGTTGAAGAACTCTCGGGCACCAAACTGTCCACGGAAAACCTGATTCAAGCGGCTTCGGCCAGCAATGCCGCAGCTGCCTAAGGATAAGAAACATGCAATCTCTTGAATCCAATGCACTGGAGCCGACCAAGGCGGAAATGGAAGGCCTGTCGCTGCGCAGCAGGCTTTTCAGGCTCCTGCCCGTTTATGGGCTCGTGATCCTGACCCTGCTTCTTATCCTGCTGTTTTCGATCCTGTTGCCGCGGACGTTCCCAACGCTCTTGAACCTGCGTGCGATCATTTCCGACAAAGCCATCATTGCGCTCCTGTCTCTTGGGGCAATGATCCCGATGGCGGCTGGACGGATCGACCTGACGGTCGGTTACGGCATCGTGCTCTGGCATATTCTCGCTATCAGCCTGCAAACCATGTTCGGCATCCCCTGGCCGGCCGCAGTCATGATCGTTCTGATGCTCGGTGCAATGACCGGTTTCTTCAACGGACTGCTCGTGGAAGTCGCCAAGATTGACAGTTTCATCGCAACCCTCGGCACCGGCACGGTACTTTACGCGATTGCACTTTGGCACACAGGTGGTCGCCAGGTGGTCGGTGTCTTGCCGGAAGGGTTTTATGCAGTTAATGGCACGTTCCTGTTCGGCCTGCCGATTACCGGGTTTTACGTGCTTGCCATTACCATCGCCATGTGGCTGGTGCTCGAATACACACCCATTGGCCGATACCTTTACGCCATCGGCGCCAACCAGCGTGCTGCCCAACTCAACGGCATTCCCACACGCAAATATGTCATCGGGTCCTTCATGGCGTCCGGGATGATGACTGCGCTTGCCGGAGTATTGCTGGCTTCAAAGCTTCGGATTGGTCAGGCGAGCGTCGGCCTTGAATTCCTGCTGCCTGCGCTGGTCGGTGCGTTCCTCGGATCAACAACCATCAAACCCGGGAGGGTCAATGTTTGGGGCACCGTTGTCGGTGTTGCCATCCTGGCTGTCGGGATCTCTGGCATCCAGCAATTTGGCGGATCGTTCTGGGTCGAGCCGCTCTTCAATGGCGTGACGTTGCTGATCGCGATCGGCATTGCCGGCTATGCGCAACGCCGCAAAGGCGCTGCGAAAAAATAAGAATTTTGCATAGGGAGGATAGAATGCAAAAGCGTGATTTTCTAAAGACCATCTTGGCAACAACAATGCTTGCAGGTTCCGTGTTGCCTGCATTTGCAGAGGCCGCATGGGACGGCCCGACAAGCGGCCCGGCGGGTGCTGATGGCAAGACCATCGTAGTGGTCGCAGCCGACCTCAAGAACGGCGGCATCCTGGGTGTGACCAATGGTGTTGAAGAAGCTGCCGACAAAATTGGTTGGGAAGTCCGCGTCCTGGACGGCGCAGGCTCTATCCAAGGCCGGACCGCTGCCATCGGTCAGGCTCTGGCACTTCAGCCCGACGGGATTGTCATTAACGGCTTTGACGCTGTTGAGCAGCAAGCTGCACTTGAAGGCGTTGTCTCAGCAAATATTCCAATGGTTGCATGGCACTCCGGTCCCAAGATCGGCTGTGACGCACCTGGAGGCATCTTCGCCAACATCTCAACCGATGCGATGACCGTTTCTGAAGTCGCTGCGAATTGGGCCATCGACGATGGCGGCAAGGATATCGGTGTGATTATCTTCACCGACTCCACCTATCAGATCGCGATCGACAAGGCTGATCGGCTGAAAGAAACCGTTGAAGCCGCCGGTGGCAAGGTTCTGGAATATGTCGACACCCCAATTGCCGACACATCGACCCGTATGGGCCCACTCACCACAAGTCTTTTGCAGAAATACGGAGACAGCTGGACCCATGCGCTCGCGATCAATGATCTCTATTTCGATTTCATGGGACCGGCGCTGACGTCTGCAGGAATTTCCGCCGCTGACGGCCCGCAGGCGGGTTCCGCCGGAGACGGTTCGGAAGCTGCTTTCCAACGTATCCGGACCGGTGGCTACCAGACGATCACCGTTGCTGAACCGCTTAACCTGCAAGGCTGGCAGCTTGTCGACGAGTTGAACCGTGCCGTGCAAGGGCAGCCTTGTTCCGGCTATGTCACTTCACCGGCTCTTGTGACCAAAGCAGGACTTGAGAAGATGGGTGACAGCAACTCCTTCGATCCCGATACGCCTTACCGTGAGGCTTACTCCGCCATCTGGGGCAAGTAAGCAATCACGAAGCGGGTCGCCTGACGCAGCCGCCAGGCGACCTGCTGACAAACGAGCAAAGCAACAACTGAAGGTCTTTTTTGCCGTGGCGCTGCCGTGGACAGGAGAGCTTTGTCTAAAATTCAGGGTGGAACAATGTCTTCGGGCACCAAAGATGCAGAACCCTTGGTCGTTATGCGCAACATCTCCAAGCGATTTGGCGGGGTCCACGCGCTCTCGCAAGTCAATCTGGAGGCTTATGCAGGCGAAGTCCTTGCGATTGTCGGCGACAACGGGGCAGGCAAATCGACACTGATCAAGATTCTAACCGGCGTTTATCAACCGACCGAGGGCGAAATATTCGTCGGCGGCGAACAACTCGTCATGAACAGCCACTCCGATGCGATCGATCAGGGCATCGATGCTGTGTATCAGACACTGGCTCTTGCAGATCACCTCGATCCGGCAGCGAATATGTTCCTTGGAAACGAGCTCACCCGTTCTTTCCTCGGCATAACCACGCTCGACAACAAGAAGATGCGCACCGAAACGGAGCGCGTGCTGTTTGAACGTCTCGGCGTTCGGTTACGCTCGCTCGATGTTCCCACAGCAAGCCTGTCTGGAGGTCAGCGACAGGCGGTGGCCATCGCGCGGGCCGTCTATCACGAGGGCCTTCGGGTCCTCGTGATGGACGAACCGACTGCGGCTCTCGGGCCCCAGGAAACAGCGCGCACGCTGAAACTCATCAAGACACTGAAGGAACAGGGCCTGGTGGTCATTTTGATCTCCCACTCCCTGGACGACGTTTTTGAAGTCGCCGACCGCGTTCATGTCCAGCGCCGCGGCAAATGTGCCGGCGTGGTCAAGGTAGCCGACAGTTCCCAGCAGGATGTGCTGGGTCTGATCGTCGGCGCGGAAGAAGCGGCTTAGGAGGACAAGATGGCAACAACCACACATCCTGGAACACCGATGAAGCTTTCAGAACGCATCGAGCCGTTCCTGGCCATTATCGGTCCGATGGTCATGATCCTGGCCATACTTCTCTTCATGGGAGTGGCCGAACCGGCACGGTATTTCAGGCTTTCAAACCTGAACCTGATCCTTTTGGACGCTGCTCTTTATATGCCGATGGCAATGGCGATGACATTCGTCATAACCCAGCGAGGCATCGACCTTTCCATTGGCTCGATCGCGGCTCTGTCGAGCATCGTGATGGCGTTCCTGATCAAGCAATATGGATTTTCAACGCCTATCGCAATTGCATTTGCACTGATGCTCGGCGCCCTGTTTGGCCTGATCAACGGTCTGGTGATCACCAAGTTCAAGGTTCCTGATCTGATCGGCACCCTGGCCATGGACCTTGTCTATCGCGGACTTGCTCTTGTCATTGCCAAGGGCCTTGTGCTGGCGAGATTTCCGGATCTTATGACCGACATCGGCAGAGGACAGATCCCGGGCTTCATTCCCGTGCCGGTGATCATTGGCCTTTTGACAATGGCACTCGGCTACTGGCTGCTGAAGAAGACCTATTTCGGGCGCTACACAGTCGCAATCGGCTCCAATCCGGAAGCTGCGGAAATGACCGGGATCGCTGTCGATCGCTACAAGATTTATGCCTATGTTCTAATGGGTGCGTCAGCAGCACTCGCCGGCGTCATGCTGACAGGCAAACTGAACGCGATCCAGGCAACGTCAGCACCTTATTTCAACCTTCATGTCATTGCGGCGGTTGTCGTTGGCGGAACGTCTCTCTTTGGCGGGCGGGCTTCCATGCTCGGCTCACTGGCAGGTGTCCTGCTTCTGTCGATGATGATCAATGCATTGGTCACACTCAGGATCGAGTTCTTCTGGCAATCCGTTGCCTCCGGGGTCGTGATTGTTTCATCGGTGGCACTCTACACATGGCTTCAAAAGAAGGACCGTGACGGAGCCAAAGGTTTCGTGGCCGGTCTGACGACGCCCGAAAGCCTCAGGCTGCTGCGGCTGTGCGGCCTGATCAGCGGAGGACTGCTGCTTCTACTTCTCATTGGATCTCTGTTGTCTGGCGCACCCGTTGCCAGTGGCTGAGATCCCTTACCGCGGCATTCATCACAGGGAGGAAAAGATGATGAATACACTGCTTAAGTCCACACTCGCTCTCCTGCTGCTATCCGGCACGAGCGCACTTGCTGAAGATAAATTGCCTTTGAAGGAGCTGCCCGGTATCGCAGACCGCGACTACTGGGTCCCCGGGGAGGTAAACGCGGAAGGAAAACTGGAGGCACTGCAGGCGGTTGTCGGTGCTGAAGGCGTGCCCTTTACCGGAACGCAGGAAAAGCCGGTGGAAATCGCGTTGATCTACCCATCGGCGGACACATCCGACTTCTGGGCGAGAAACTATCTGGCTTTGACAAAGCGCCTGGATGAACTCGGCATCAAATACAACACCACCGAGTTTGCCAGCCGTCAGATTGAACACTCGCTTCAGTCGACCTATGCCAATCAGGTGCTCCAGGACGGAGACATTTATGACTATGTGATCTTCGGTCCGTCCGAACTGGCCATTCAGGCCGACAACATCGACAAACTGGCCGAGAATGAAGACTTCACAACGTACGTTTGGGCATTCCACACGCCGCTAAAGGACCTGAAGAACCAGCCTGACGTGTGGTTCGACTTCTCGTCGGCAGCAGGTGCTCTTGTCATGTGCGACTATATGCTGGAGCGTCTCGGGTCGGATGTCACCATGGCAATGAACCGGGGTATTCCGGGTATCACAGACGATCAGCGGTCCGGTGATTTCAAAGACTGCGTCATGGAAAAAGGCAACTGGAAAGTCGCTTACGAGCACTATGGCGAATATCAGCGTGAAGGTGGATTTGAAGGCACAAGCCTGATCCTTCAGGCCTATCCGGAAGCAACCATCATCCACAACGCCAACACCGCCATGGCGATGGGCAGCGTTGAGGCGCAAGTTTCGGTTGGCAAGGAAAAGGAAGTCTTTTCGACCGGCTGGGGCGGTACAGGCCTTGAGCTTGATGCCATTCGCCGTGGCGAGTTGGACGCAACGCCCATGCGCATGGGTGACGATGTCGGTGCTGCGACAGCTGAAGCGATCAAGGCCGATCTGGAAGATCGCGCGAGCGAACTGCCACTTGTTTTCCTCGGCAGGATCACCGTTGCCCATGATCAGCTTGAGGCGGCAGAACTTGATGCTCTTCAACAAGAAGCCTTCCGCTTCTCCGGCATTGGTGCGCTTGAGCGCTAACCGGTCTGAACTAAGCCCTGGACACCTGCCCGGGGCTGGATAAAAGCCTTTAACTTCACTTGACTGGTGGGATGTTTCCGCTCACATATGTGATCGATAACATCCCATCTCTTTGTCGGAAGGACAGTTTGTCCTACCCTGCCATTGGGAGGTGGCACCGGTATCCAGGCAAGCCTCCATCGCTTGCTGAGGACACCCGACACCCCTTCAGGATCTTTGTTCCTGATGGGCGCCAGAGCATGTGATGGAATTGCACCGGTGTGCTGAGACTACCTGGAGGCAAAGGGGTGACGGAGCAAAGCGGTAAACCAAGTCCGGTCACGATGCGGGATGTCGCAAAAGCTGCGGGCGTTTCCCGAATGACCGTGTCCCGCGCCCTGCGAAAGGACAGCCCCGTTTCTCCGGAAACACGAGCGCATATCCTGAAAATCGTTCGGGACATGAACTATGTTCCCGACCAGATGGCAGGCAGCCTGACAACCAAGAAGTCCGGCTTCGTCGCAACTCTCCTGCCTTCCCTCAACAACCTTCATTTTGCGCTGACAGTGCAATCGCTCACCGAAGAGCTTGAGGAAATCGGATTGCAGATCCTGCTCGGCCACACGGCTTACTCGGCTGACAGGGAAGAAGAGCTGCTTGAAACAATGCTTCGGCGTCGGCCGGAAGCCATAGTTCTTTCCTATGACGGTCACACCGACAGGACAAGGCGCTTGATGGAAGACGCAGCCGTTCCCGTTGTTGAAATCTGGGAGAAGCCTGACCGTCCGATTGCGCATACAGTCGGGTTTTCCAACTTCGAAGCCGCCAAGAAAATGACTGAGCAAGTCATCGCAAAAGGATATGAACGGATTGCCTTTGTGGGCGAAAGCCAGGATGACTGGACCCGTGGTGCGGCGCGGCGCATGGGCTTTGTTTCCGCCATGGAACACGCCGGACTGGATTGTCATCGGCTGATCGGCTTCGGCATG
This sequence comes from Labrenzia sp. THAF82, assembly GCF_009363435.1. Classification (GTDB taxonomy): domain Bacteria; phylum Pseudomonadota; class Alphaproteobacteria; order Rhizobiales; family Stappiaceae; genus Roseibium; species Roseibium porphyridii. Next base: position 6,080,577 of record NZ_CP045354.1, read on the forward strand.
CCGCCACTTTCCATTGAGAGCGGTGCTGCTGCCGCGTCGCAGTTGATGCGAGACCATCCGGACACGCAATGTCTGATCTGTGTTTCGGACGTTGCTGCATTCGGGGCGCAAAGCTGGCTCTTGTCGCAGGGATACAAGATCCCCGGCGATATTGCTGTTGCTGGCTTTGGTAACTTCGAGGTGTCCCGCTTTGCCACCCCGAGCATCTCGACAGTGGTCGTCAATCCTGAAGGGATCGGTCGGGAAACAGGCAAGCTTTTGAAGAAGCTGTTTTCCTCAAGCGATCCGTTGCTTAGCGCGCCCCAACACATAGATGTGCCGGCGACCGTCGCCTTTCGACAGAGCTGCTGAGCCCACTCTCCAACGAAGATTCTTCCCTCAGCGTCAAAAAAATACTTGTTACCGATAACATTTCTGCTAATGTGACCGGTAACATAACAGTGCCAATGAAGAGTTTGGCGGCTCGGGAGGAAACATGCCTCGTATTCATCTGGAAAATCTGGTGAAGCGATACGGCGACTTTGAAGTCCTGCACGGTATCAATCTGGAAATGCACGAGAACGAGTTCACCGTTCTTGTCGGGCCATCGGGCTGCGGTAAGTCGACAACATTGCGCATGATCGCGGGCCTGGAGACCGTGAGCTCCGGCGAAATCTATATCAACGAAAAGCCGGTCAGTCATCTGGAGCCAAAGGCCCGTGACCTGGCAATGGTCTTCCAGGACTATGCGCTTTATCCGCATATGAATGTCGCCAAGAACATGTCGTTCGCATTGAGACTGCAAAGGCGGCCCAAAGCGGAAATCGACCAGAAAGTCGGCGCAGTTGCGGATATGCTCGGCCTGACCAAGTTCCTGCACAGAAAGCCTGGAGAACTATCCGGCGGACAACGGCAGCGAGTTGCCATGGGGCGGGCCCTGACCCGCGACGCCGGCACGTTTCTTTTCGATGAACCGCTATCGAACCTGGACGCCAAGCTTCGCGGCCAGATGCGTGCCGAACTGGCGCTCATGCGCCAAAAGGTGCGCAAGAACATGATTTATGTGACCCACGACCAGATCGAAGCCATGACGTTGGCTGATCGGATCGTCGTCATGCATGGCGGCTATATCCAGCAACAGGGAACACCGGAAGAACTCTTCAAAAGACCGGTCAACAAATTCGTTGCCGGATTTCTGGGGTCTCCGCCCATGAATTTTCTGGATGCCAATCTGGAGGAGCGCGACGGCCAGCTTTTTGTGCAAGGAGCGGGTTTCGACATCGCGTTGCCGGAAGACAAGATCGCCGCGGCCAAGGCCCATAGCGATGCCACCCTCACATTGGGCATCCGGCCGTCGGATCTTCATTTCAACCCGGACGCACCGGACGAAAGTTCCATCGATCTCAAGGTAATCGTCTCTGAATACATCGGCGCACAGTCAGTGCTGTTGTGCGCGTGCGGCGACCAGAATGTCGAAGTCGAATTGAAGTCGGAAACACCTATCGACTTGGGTGAAACACTGAGATTTGCGGTCAACACGGAGGGTATTCACATGTTCGACCGCGAGACAGAGGTTGCCATTCGGTGATCTGAGAATTGTTGCAAGGGAGGAGTAATATGCTGAGTTATCTGAAAACAACCGTATGCGCTGCCGCCGGGCTGGCCATGGCCGCGACTTCGGCCATCGCAGACCCTTACGCGGATTATAGCGGTGAAACACTGGTCGTGAATTTTCCTGCTCACCCGCATTTCGATGCGGTCATGAAGGTGCTGCCGGAATTCACCAAGGAAACAGGTATCAATGTTGAAGTCGACCAGCTTCAATATCTGAAAATGCGCGAACGTCAGACGCTTGAGCTGACCAAGAACAAGGGCGACTACGACCTGATCGCCTATGTCGTCTTTTCCAAGGCTGACTATGTTTATGCCGATCAGCTGGAAAATCTTGCACGCTATTTCATGAACCCGAAGCTTGCTGACCCGAATTTCGACGCAGAAGATCTGATCGATGGATACGTCGCCAATATCGGCGTCGCGGGTGGCAAAAAGGGATATCTTCCGGGCCCGACCGGCTCCTTGTTCGGCCTGCCGTTTGGATCGGAAACATCCATCCTCGGTTACCGGAAGGACATTTTCGAAAAGCATGACCTCAAGGTTCCCGAAACCTATGATGAGCTTCTCGAACTTGCCTGCCTGATCCCCGAACTGGAACCAGGCATGGGCGGTTTGGCCTCACGTGCCGCTTCAGGTCACCACGCCAGCCACGCCTTCCTGCTTCACCTTGCTCCGCTTGGCGGCAGAATTTTCGATGACGAGTGGAACCCGATCGTCGACAACGAAGCCGGTGTCAAAGCGGCCGAGGCGTTGAAAAAGATCGTGAACTGCGGTGCTGAAGGATCCAAGACATTCGGCTTTGCTGAAGCAGGCGCTTCTTTCCTGCAGGGCAATTCCGCAATGTTCCTCGACTCCACCGTCTTTGCCGGTCAGGTCAACAATCCCGACAAATCTAAGGTGGTTGGCAAGATTGGCTGGGCTCCGCACCCCGTTGGCGTGCGCGCCGGCTCCCAAACCGGTGGCTTTGGCATCGGCATTCCGAAAAACGCGCCGAACAAAGACGCAGCCTTCCTGCTGATGCAGTGGCTGACATCGAAAAAAGCCGACAAACTGATTGCGCTCGCAGGTGGCAATCCGTCCCGTTATTCGACGCACTCTGATCCTGAAGTGAACGAGAAGTTTCCGCACATGGAAACCTTCGGCGAAGCATTGAAGAATGCCGATCCCGACTGGCGTCCGATTATCCCTGTCTGGGGTAAGATCAACGCTGATCTGGGCACCACGCTCTCCAAGATCATCGTCGACGACTTCCCGATCCAGGAATCCCTCGAAGGCGTCTCGGTACGGACCCGTGCCCTCATGGATGAGGCCGGTTACTACACCTGGACCCAATAAAATCCTGTCCCCCACGGCCCAGCCGTGGGGGCCTCCAATTCAATCGTGACATTGAAAGCGATCAGCAATGAGCGTTGCGATCAAGGCCAACAGGCTGACCCCCTATCTGTTTCTGGCGCCTGCCGGGATCATCCTCATCATCGCGCTGCTCTATCCGATCGGCTACATGGTGTATGCCAGTTTTCTGGACTGGAGCCCCAGCCAACGGATCGGCCAGGCCGAATTCATCGGATTGCGCAACTACATCAATCTGATGAGCGATGAAGCCTTTCGCGAGAGTTTCTGGGTCACCATCCGATTTGCTGCGGTTGTCGTGACGTTGGAAATGGCGTTAGGCGTCGGGCTGGCACTGCTTCTGGATCGCAACATTCCCGGAATGGCCGTCCTGCGCACGGTTTTCATCCTGCCGATGATGATCGCGCCCATCGTTGTCGGTCTCATGTGGCGCTACATGTACCACCCGACCGTCGGGATCTTCAATCGCACCCTCAAGGATATGGGACTGGAAGGCATCCCCTGGCTTTCCGACAGTACATGGTCGTTCATTGCAGTCGTGATCGCCGATGTCTGGCAATGGACCCCCTTCATTTTCATCCTCGCTCTCGCTGCAATGCAATCCCTGCCCCGGTCCGCGCTGGAGGCTGCCGAGATCGACGGGGCGAGCGAGTGGCAGAAGATCATTCTCATCAAACTTCCCCTTATGATGCCGGTCCTGATCGTGACACTGCTTCTACGCCTGATTGATGCGTTCAAGGTTTTGGAAGTCATTCTGGTTCTGACAAATGGCGGTCCTGGTCTTTCAACTGAAATTCTTGCGCTGAGGATCTTCAGAACCGCTCAGGAATTTCAGGAGCTCGGCGAGGCCGCGGCCATGTCGAATGTCCTCCTGATGCTGCTCATGGCCATCACAATCGGGATGTTTGCTTACAACCGCGTGCAGGAAGCGCGCGCTGCCAGGCAACGGGCGATTGCCGAAAAGGGAGATGACTGATGGCGTCCCAAACACAGACCCGCAATCCTGCCTTTTACGCCCTGATCGCAGCACTTGTGTTCATGAGCGCGGGCCCGATTGCGCTCATGCTGGCAACATCGTTCAAGACCAATGTCGACGTCTACGACGCTTCGGTTTCCGCATTCTTCTTCACGCCGACAATCCAGAACTACGAAACCGTTTTGTGCAATGTTCTGTGGTATGAGCCGGCGCATGTGGACTATTGCGACCCGACCTTCGGGCGCGCCTTGAAGAACTCCCTGATCGTCGGCCTGATCTCAACCGGGCTGACGCTGGTGATCGGCTGCATGGCGGCCTATGCGCTGGTGCGCTTCCGCTTCATGGGACGCGGTACGGTCTCCATGACCACCCTATTGATGCGCATGGTTCCACCGGCGGTTCTGTTGGTGCCTGTATTCGGTATCTGGACCTTCCAGTTCGGTCTGGACCAGACCTACACCGGCATCATTCTGATCTATACGGCCATGAACCTGCCATTCGTGATCTGGATCCTGCAGAGTTTCATTGTGCAGGTACCGATCCAGCTGGAAGAGGCTGCCCGCATGGATGGGGCCAACCCCTTCCAGGTCTTCTTTCTGGTGGTGCTGCCGATTATTCAGCCCGGGCTCGCAGCTGCGGCGATCTTCACGTTCCGCATCGCCTGGAACGAGTTTCTTCTGGCCAACGCTCTCTCCGGCAGATCAACCAGAACAGTACCGGTCACGATCGTGAACTCGATTACCGAATATGACATTGATTGGGGAGTGATCATGGCGACTGGCATGTTGCTGGCGATTCCGCCGATCCTCTTCACCTTTGTTGCATCAAAGCAGATCATCACCGGAATGACGGCGGGGGCCGTCAAGGGATGATCTGGGACTGGCTGCTCTCCCCGGCGGACCCGGCCCGGGCCCATGATGTGGGAGTGGCCTTGTCCTGGCACGCCCGCACCATGGTCCTCGGCTGGGGAGTGCTGGCACCATCGGCGGTGATCGCCGCGCGATATTTCAAGGTGCTGCCGGGGCAGAAATGGCCGAAGGAACTGGACAACAAGACCTGGTGGCGCTGGCACTGGATATCGCAAAGCCTGGTTCTGGTGCTATCCGCCATTGGCCTCGGCCTGATTCTGGTGTCGGAACAAAATACCGGGGCAGCTATTCTGCACCGAACCTTCGGCTACAGCGTTTTGGTGCTTGGTCTCTTCCAGGCGCTTTCCGGTCTGTTGCGCGGCAGCAAAGGCGGACCGACCAGCCGTGCTGCAGACGGCTCATTGCGTGGTGACCACTATGACATGACGCTGCGCAGGCAACTCTTCGAGACCTATCACAAGCTTTTGGGTTACATCGCATTGATCCTGATGATAGGTGCATTTGTCAGTGGTCTCTGGCAGGCAAATGCTCCCAAATGGATGTGGATTTTTCTGTCATCGTGGTGGCTGGGCTTGCTCTTTGTGGCCTTTGTCCTTGAAAAAAGAGGCTGGGCCTTTGACACCTATCAGGCGATTTGGGGGCCCGACCCGTCTCACCCGGGCAATCGGATGACAAGGCTCAAGGACAAGGTGCAAGCGCCTCATTCCAGCATTGGGCCTTATAGCAAGAAGCGAGATATGTAATGTTCGGCGTGCTTGAAGGAACCGGATTTGAAGTCATCGAACCCGAGTTCGCAGCCTGCTTTATCGGTCATGCAAGGGTTGAACGGCTGTGGACCGGTGCCAGATGGTCCGAAGGCCCTGCCTGGTTTCCGGCAGGCCGCTATCTGGTCTGGTCGGATATTCCGAACAATCGGATGATGCGATGGGACGAAACTGATGGTTCTGTCTCCGTCTTTCGCGCGCCGTCCAACAACTCAAACGGCAACACGACGGATAGACAGGGCCGCCTTGTCTCCTGTGAACACCTGACCCGGCGTGTGACGCGGACCGAACACGATGGATCCATCAAGGTTCTTGCCGACACGTGGGACGGCAAAAGGTTGAACTCGCCCAATGATGTCGTTGTGAAATCCGATGGTTCGGTTTGGTTCACCGATCCTTCCTACGGCATTCTGATGGACTATGAAGGCGAACGCGCGGAGAGTGAAATCGGAGCCTGCCACGTCTACCGTGCAGACCCTGACACCGGCATCGTCGAGACGGTTTCCACCGACTTCGTCAAGCCGAATGGCCTGGCCTTTTCTCCGGATGAAAAGTCCCTGTTCATCGCCGACACGGGCGGGACCCACCAGGAAGACGGGCCGGCGCATATCCGGAAATTCGAGATCGGCAGCGACGGCAAGACGCTTCACGGCGGCGAGGTTTTCGCACACTGCACCAACGGCTTCTTCGATGGTTTCCGGTTCGACAGGGATGGCCGCATCTGGACATCCGCCGCCGACGGCGTCCACTGCCTCAATCCCCGTGGGGACCTCATCGGCAAGATCCACATCCCCGAAATCGTCTCCAACGTCTGCTTCGGCGGCGACAAACTCAACCGCCTGTTCATCACCGGCACAAGTTCACTCTATTCGGTTTATCTGAATGTAAATGGGGTTGGGATCTGAGCGTTAAACGTAGGCAAATCAAAAAAAGCAGAACGGAAACGCTCAAAGGCCAAATAGTACTATTCTTCAACCTCAAGCCTTGTGACGGTCAACAATTTCGCAAAAACAGTAACCTAGTCACTACACCTGTGGAATCCAGATGCAAGGCTTGCACGGTCTCAGTCCGTTGCAAGCAAGCATCTCAGAAGCTTATCCATTTTACTCCAATTTCGGTAGCTCGTTGGCACCAGCCACCTAGCATTACTGATGCATATCCGCATAACAGACGGCCTGGAGTTTGTTTCCGTCCGGGTCTCGAACATAGGCAGCGTAATAATTGTCCCCATAGTGTGGACGCCTACCAGGTTCACCTTCGCAGCTTCCTCCCAAGCGCAATGCGGCTTGGTGGAAAGCTCTGACGGCTTCGTTCGTTTCAGCGACGAACGCAACGTGAGTGCCATTTCCCCAGGTGGCTGGCCGACCATCTTCGGGCGGATAGAGATAAATGGTTGGCATGCCGCCTTTTTCATAAGCCGGCGGCTTACCGGGTGGCTTGGGCAGTCTTTCGAAACCAAGGACCCCAAGAACTTTATCGTAGAAACCACCAGCACGTTCGATATCGTTGGTGCCGAGCGTGATATGACTGATCACTGACATTGTTGTTTCTCCTGAAAAAGAGGAGAATAAAACAAGAACAAAATAGATTCAACGGCTCTCAGATGTTCCGGCGGCAACCAGCAATCCGGGTTCAAGGTGCCTACCGGGTTGTCCGTTTCTGGCCATCGTCAAGCTGGCTCAGATCCTTTCAGCAAGGGGCTGACAACCTGCTCAGTGGCACCCTGCCATCTGCGCAGGTTTGCCTGTGGATCGATACCGGCAGTTGCCAGGGCTCTGGCGGCGGTCTGGCGGACAAGATCGTCCAGATCGGTCAATCCGGCATAAAAGGGCGGCACGGGCGGCGAGACGATTGCTCCCATGCGCGTTACTTTCAGCATGGCTTCCAGGTGTCCTTCGTGGAGTGGCGTTTCGCGGGCCAATAGAACAAGAGGCCGACGCTCTTTCAGCGTCACATCCGCAGCGCGGCACAAGAGCCCTTCGCCTGTTCCATAGGCGATCGAGGCAAGACTTCGCATGGAACATGGTGCAACCAGCATTGCGTCCATTGAGAACGACCCACTTGCGACAGGTGCAAAAAGATCCGACTGCGGATGTTCAACTGTCGCCAATGCACCGATCTGCTCGCGGCCATCTGGACCCAGTTCGTGATCGATTGTGTGTTCCGCCCCGCGGGTAACGATGACATATCGTTCAACCTGAAGGGCCGCCAACATGCGCAGCATCTCAAGTGCAATTGCAGCGCCCGACGCCCCGGATATGCCGATGATGACGCGTCTGGATGAAGTCATAGTCTTGGGGATTCCACACACTTAGGAGAATTCAGTTTGCGGAAGAGACCTTCCGCTCGCGTTTCCACATCCCGCGGCATCACAAGTTTCTTCGAAAATGGCCGCGCGGTTTCTGAACCGATCTTGATGGTTGCATCCAACCCGAGTTTACCGCCCAGGCCTTCTCTTGGACTTGCAAAATCGAGCTGGTCAACCGGCGTGGAGTTGAGAACAAGAAGATCGCGTTCCGGGTCGGATCGGGTCGCGACGGCCCACATCACCTCGTCCCAGTTTCGAATGTCGATGTCGGCGTCGACCACAATGACGTATTTGGTCATCGAGAATTGCGGCAGCAACGACCAGAAACCCATCATCGCGCGTCGTGCCTGTCCCGGATATGACTTGTCGATCTTGAGAATGGCGAACCGGTAGGAACAGGTCGCCGGTGGCAGAAAGACATCCAGAATTTCCGGCAAGGCCTGCTGCAGGATCGGGCGAAAGAGATCTGTCATGGCCTCGCCGATAACCGATGGTTCGTCGGGTGCACGCCCTGTGAAGGTCGACAGATAAACCGCATTTTCGCGCATGCGGAGCGCCTTCAGGTGAAAGACCGGATAATCGGCAGGGTCATTGTAATAGCCGGTGTGATCACCGAATGGACCCTCGACAGCCGTCTCATCAGGATGGATCTCACCTTCCAGTATGATTTCCGCGCCTTCTGGAACATGCATCTGAATGCTGCGGCAGGGCGCAAGACGCGCGGGCCTGCCGTTAAAAATGCCAGCGAGCGCCAGTTCACTGATATTGCCCGGAGCCGGGATCACGGCGGCAAGAAGTGTCGCTGGATCGCAACCGATGACGACGGCAACGGGCATCGCTTGGCCCTTGCCCTGCCATTGCCTGTAGTGCTGCGCCCCACCGCGAAACGGTAGCCAGCGCACGATGGCACGTTGGCCGTCCAGAACCTGCATTCGGTAAATGCCCAGATTATAGAGCCGTGGATCGTCTTCGCCGGGTGGCCTTGTGATGACAAGCCCCCAGGTGATCAGCGGTCCGGCGTCTTCCGGCCAACAGGTCTGAACGGGTAGGCTCGAAAGGTTCGGCGCAACATCATGCAGATATTTGGAGGCAGCAACTTTTTTGGGACGGGTGTTCCACCCGGCTTTGGCCACAGGAAACAGGCTTGGCAGATCACGCAGAGACGCCGGGGGTTCTGGCGCGCGCAATGCGGCCAGAAACCGTCCCAGGTCCGGCAATTGATCAGGATGGACGCCAAGACCGTTTGCGACCCTTTTTCGCGTCCCGAAAATGTTCACAAGCAGGGATGCGGCAAATTGCACCCGGGCCCCGCTACTGGGAGCCTTCAGCAGCAATGCAGGCCCACCGTCACGGATGACCCGCTGGTGCAAAGCTGTCGCTTCCAGATGAATATCAACGGGTTCAGAAAGTTGTTTCAGCTCCTCTTCGGAAGCTAAAAACGTCATAAATTCCTGAAGGTTATGAAATTTCGGCAAGTCACGGCCGGACATCGTATCGCTTTGCTGTCAAAGGAGTTTTCAAGCATTTAGCTCCGATGCTTATGCCCTCACTCAAGACGATCGATTGTCCTGAACGGACGCGATTGAACCTTGATCTTTGTCAAGTCATTCGGGCGTTTGCGCGAATTACATTCAGCGCTGAAAGTGAGACCCCAAATGCAAACCACTGCGCCTGCCCTCAGTCTGCCCCCCCTTATTTCAACCTTGATCGCTCCCTTGCCGAAAACGCCGATGGAGGTTCTTCTGACAAGGTTCACGCGGCGCCTGTTAGCGCGCAGACCGGAGCTGCTTCAAAGGCTAGGTGCTGTTGTCAAAGTGCCGATCGCCATTGTTCCAGATGACATGCCACATGCATTTCTTCTGTCTTTGGACAATGACAAATCCAACGTCGAAATCTGCAACAAGGACCAAATCACGCGAGCCAAGGCTGTTGTCAGGGCACCCTTCCTGGTCCTATTGGGACTGCTTGATGGAACATATGACGCCGATGCCCTGTTCTTCACGCGGGACCTTAGAATCGAGGGCAGGACCGAACATGTGTTGGCACTGCGCAACACACTGGAAGAAGCTGATCTGACGCCTGGAGAATTTTTCGGTTTGAGTGGAAAACCGGCGCAGTGGATGAATGGCTTCAGCGGAACGTTGCTCGACAAAGCCAAGAGGCTAACCGGGAACCAAAGCCGGCACACCAGCTCTCTTGAGCAGGGCGGGCAGTGGTGAGCAGTGAAAAAACGCGGATGGAGCTTGTCTGCCCGGCCGGAACACCTGCCGCATTGCGAGCGGCGGCGGACGCCGGTGCCGATGCCATCTATTGCGGGTTTGCCAATGAGACGAATGCCCGAAACTTTCCAGGCCTGAATTTCTCGCCGAAAGAGCTTGCTGAAGGTGTTGTCTATGCGCACGCAAAGGGCGCCAAGGTGCTTGTCGCAATCAATACATTTGCCAGGGCGGGCAGTATCGATCTCTGGCGCCACGCGGTGGATGATGCCGCGGCGTGTAACGCAGATGCAATCATAGCCGCCGATCTTGCCGTGCTTGAACACGCGGCTGAAAAGCACCCCGAGCGGCGGCTTCATTTGTCGGTACAGGCGGCAGCAAACTCACCTGAAGCAATCCATTTTTATGCCGATACGTTCGGCGTCAAGCGCGTGGTGCTACCCCGTGTTTTCTCAGTTCCGGAAATCGCAGCACTCAATCGGGACATCGACGTCGAAACCGAAGTGTTCGTCTTTGGCGGGCTTTGCGTTATGACCGAGGGTCGCTGTTCGCTGTCATCCTATGCAACTGGAAAGTCGCCCAACCTGACCGGGGTCTGCTCGCCGCCCGATCATGTCGATTATCGGGAAGACAAGTCGGGCCGGTTGCTGGCCCAACTCGGTGGTTTCACTATCGACAGTTTCGAAAAGGGAGCACCAGCAGGCTATCCGACACTGTGCAAGGGGCAGTTTTCTGCTGAAGGCCGGACCGGCTATCTTTTTGAGGACCCGGTCAGCCTCAACGCATTCGAGTTGCTGGAAGACCTCTCAAAAGCCGGTGTCACAGCTCTGAAGATCGAAGGCAGACAACGGGGCAAAGCCTATATCGCAGGCGTTGTAAGTGGTTTCAGACGCGCAGTGGACGGGCTTGCGACCGGCGCAGACGCGGGTCCGGCCATTGCCGCACTTAAATCGTTTTCCGAAGGCGGACGGCAGACCTCCGGTTCCTACAAGAAGACCTGGCGGTGACAATATGACGGCGACAAAACGGATAGAACTTGCCCTTGGCCCCTGTTTCTTCAACTGGTCAGCGGACCAACTTCTCGATTTTTATGCTCGCATCGCCGATGAAACCGAGATCGACCGCGTCTATTTGGGCGAAGTTATCTGCGGCAAGCGCATGCCGTTTACAGATACTGTGTGGCCGCAAGCTATCGAACGACTGGAAAAGTCAGGCAAGACCGTTGTGCTGTCTACCCTTGCGCAGCCGGTCAACAAACGAGAACGCACAATTTTGAAGCAGCAAGCAGGCTACGACATGCCGATTGAAATCAACGACATGTCGCTTTTGCCGTCCAGAGAAGCTCGTCCGTTTACAGCCGGCCCCTTCTTGAATGTCTACAATGAGGCCAGCCTGGCGTTTCTTGCAAAACGGGGTGCGGTCTCTTGGTGTCCACCTGTTGAACTTCCTTTGGACTCCATTCAGCAGATTGCAGCTCTCGTACCTGAGGTCGAGATTGAATTATTCGCATTCGGCCGTCTGCCCCTGGCGCTTTCTTCCCGCTGCTATCATGCAAGAGCTCACGGCCTCAGCAAGGACTCCTGCCAATTTATTTGTGAACGAGACCCGGATGGAATGGATGTCGCAACACTTGACGGAAAGCGCTTCCTGGCCGCGAACGGTATTCAAACGCTTTCCGATGCCTGTCACGTGGCAGCGCTGACCTCTGACCATCTCCACACGTCAGGGATCCAAAGACTGCGCCTTTCGCCGCACATGTCGGACATGGTTGCCGTCAGTAATGCGTTCCGTGAATTTCTGGATGGAGCGCTGGATGCTGCAGAGCTCGATGCGCAGCTGGAACGCCTGGCGCTGCCCGGTCCCTTGTGTAACGCTTATCTGAAAGGGGAAGCGGGATGGAAAAAGACATCTCTTCCGGCCTGAATTCCGAAACATATGAAAAAGAGCACAATCTGATCGAGCAGATCCATCGCGAACTGTCGGGCCTGGACATGCCTTGCACCTGCAAGTCCGAACTTGATCGCACGATCGTGGCGATTGAGGCCTGGCGTCAACGCAAGGCGCGCAAGGAACTTGTCGACAGCATTCGCGAAGATTATCACAACCTGGTTTCCGGCATCTCGTTCCTGACCGAGTTGGAAAATATCGACCGGCTCGAACTCACACCGGAAGAGCTTTACGATCATGCCGAAAGTCTGAAGTTTCTGGCAGACCTTGCGGACCGGTGTGCGGATCGGCTGGTCGGGCTGTCGACCATTTCCAAGATCATGAAATAAGAGCGCGCATCTGAATAGTTCCGTTCAAGCGGCCACTTCAGGCAAACGGATCAACACCGATGAGATAGGGATGGAGACCTGCCAGGACGACATAGGTTATGGCGGCCAGCAGCCCCCTGACCAGAAGGCTCAGCCAATCAACATCATGCGCACCTTGAGCCTCGTTCATCGCGCGCACCAGCCTTTGCCAGTCAGGGCCCATTTCACGCTGGCGGCGCTTGTCGATCATCTTCATGCCAAGCAGTGAGAACACTGCAAATGCACCAAACAGGATCACATGAGCGAGGTTGCCATTGGGAACCAGATGGGCAACCGACCAAATCAGGAGCGCAACAAGAACCGGATGGCGGACCCATTTCACCAAGCCGGGTCTGGCGGCGTCGAACCGATCGTTCCGCATGCCGCCAAACGAAAACGGATTTGGCACGCCAACGCCAAATGCCAGGATCACGCAAAATGGTACCATCGCAATGAGTGGTACCCAATTCTGCCAGGGAGACCATGCCCAGATCTCGACATAGGGGGCATCGCGTGCAGCAACAATCAGCCACCAAAGGATCGCCAGCGACAGGACTGAATAGCAGAGCGTGAACCCGGCCGGTGTCAAAGCCCTGACAAGAAGGGGGCGGACAGGCGGGCGGACAAGAACCATATGCGACGCGAAAAAGACAGCAAAGGCAACGATATAGTTGGTCCAACCGGTCTCTGTCATTGGCGTTTCCATACCTTAAAGGCGCTGCATTCATCTCCGGCATACCCGGAACCCAGAGAACTTTCACCAATTTAAAGTCGTCGGTTTCAGATCAGCTTGACGATGATCAAGAACTTCACGGCTCAGGCCTGTGACCATAGGGCTTTGTTGTAACGATCCGCTTTAGGGCTCCGGAACCGACCTTTGTCGGTTGTGCATTCAAGAGGCAGCTTCATGGCCGCTACCGTCCACACCAGACCTCCCAAATACAAGAGCCGTTTTCCGACCGTTCTGACCGCCGGTTTCCGCTTCTTCTTTCTTGCCGCCGGTCTATTCTCCGTCGCCGCAATGGCCGTCTGGACCCTTTGGCTTGCTGCTCTTGCCGACGGGGATACGCTGGAAGTCCTGCCTGTGCGGATGATGCCCTATCTCTGGCACGCGCACGAAATGATGTTCGGCTATACGGCCGCAGTGATCGCGGGTTTCTTTGTGACTGCGGTTCCAAACTGGACCGCAACCGAAGAAGCAGGACCCCGCTTTGTCACGATATGCGGCGCGATCTGGCTTTCAGGCAGAATCGCAATCTGGTTTTCCGCCTGGATTGATCCGCTTGTCGTGGCCGCGATCGATCTGGCGTTCATTCCGGTGCTTTCAACCGCCATACTCGCGCGACTCACGCAGAAATCCCAACTGCGCAACGCCGTTTTTCTGCTTTTGCTGAGCACGCTGTTTGCCGGCAATCTCATGATGCATCTCGACTGGATCGGATGGACTAACGACCTTGCCGAAACAGGTGTTCGCCTCGGCATATTCACGAGCGCAGCCATGATCGCGATAATCGGTGGCCGTGTTGTTCCGGCCTTCACCCGCAATGCCCTGAACAGAGACGGCTACGCCGGTGCGCTTCCTCGATCGTTCAGTTGGCTTGACCGGGTCGGCATACTTTCCGCTGTGCTGACGGCTCTGGCAACGCTTCCGTTTGTGCCGTCCTGGGCGCTTGGCACGCTGTGTCTGGTTGCCGGCGCGGCCAATCTGGCACGGCTCGCCGGCTGGCAAGGTCTGGCAACACGAAGAAACCCCATCCTCTGGATATTGCATGTGGCCTATCTGCTGCTTTCAGCCGGCTACCTTGTTTACGGCAGCACCTTGGTTTTCGGGATTTTGAGCGAAACCGCATCGCTGCACCTTCTTGCCGCCGGTGCAATCGGATGCATGACGCTCGCCATGATGACACGCGCGTCCCTCGGTCACAGTGGCAGACCCCTCTTGGTGTCAGGCCCGATTGTTTTTGCCTACCTGATGGTTATAGGGGCTGCTGTTTTCCGAACTTTCGGCACGATCTTCATCGACTATTTTCCCGTGATGTTGATATCGGGAACCCTCTGGCTTCTGGCCTTTGCAGTGTTTGCCTGGGTCTTCTTCCCAATCCTTACCAGACCACGACCCGCGCGCCGGGGCGGCTAGGGAGACTTCCAGCATTTCCAAACACATAACCGCGAGTGTAAAAACACCCAGGCTAGCTTGACTATCGTCAAGTAGCTTTCGTGCGACATCGCCGAAGATCGGGACACCAATAAACAAATTGTGTGTCGGAGCGCTTCTCGTGCGTCCACTGTTTTATCATTTCAGCTTTGAGACACTGTGCGTAGCCTTGCTCCTGTTTCTGGTCCAGGTGCTTCCCGCACAGTCTGCTGGCGCCCTTGTGACAAGCTTCCTGGAAAAGGTTCAGGTGAATGAACTTGTTCCGGACGCCGACAGCTACGGTGTCTTGCGGGACGACATTCCAATAGTTCCAGCTCTCAAGGCAGGTGAAACGATCGGCTGGGTCTTTCTGACCTCCGACTTCGTGTCGACGACCGGGTATTCAGGCAAACCAATTCACACGATGGTTGGTGTCGATCTGAATGCGATCGTGACCGGCGTTCGCCTGGTCAAACACTCAGAACCCATCGTCCTGATCGGCATTCCCGATTCAAAAATCCGCGCCGTTACGGAAGGCTATGCGGGTCTTGATCTGAAGGCGGAAGCTGCCAGCGGTGGCTCGGCCCACGAACTGGACATCATCTCCGGTGCAACCGTCACCATCATGGTGATTGACGATTCCATTGTGCGCTCCGGACTGAAAGTGGCTCGCGCCCTGAGCCTTGGCGGTCTCGTGCCTGAACTCGCCGATGAGGGGCCGCAAAGGGAAATCGACCCTGACCTGGAAGAGGTTGCCGATTGGTTGACCCTGACAGGCGACGGATCAGTGCGGCGCATGTCGCTCGATATCGCCCAGATCAACACTTCGTTCGAGCTACAGGGCGATCCCCGCGCAATCGCCCGGCCTGAATCAGGGCCGGAGACAGATACATTCATCGACATGTATCTGGCCCTGGCCGATGTGCCCTCAATTGGGCTCTCGCTGCTTGGTAAAGCAGAATACGACAATCTGAAAAAACGGCTGAAGGACGGCGAACACGCCCTCGTCGTCATGGGACGTGGCCGCTATTCCTTCAAAGGATCAGGCTATGTCCGTGGCGGGATCTTCGACAGGATCCAACTCATTCAAGACGACATTTCGGTCAGATTTTTCGACAAGCAGCAAGCTCGGATAGGCGCAATTGCGGCTGACGGTGCACCTGCCTTCACTGAAATGGACGTGTTCATCATTCCGGCCGACACCGAGTTCGATCCGGCCAAGGATTTTCGTTTACAGTTGTTGGTTCAGCGTGCAGTCGGGCCGATCGACAAGGTGTTCCTGACGTTCGACCTCGGCTACCAGCTGCCTGACCGCTATTTGAAACCGATCGCGGCAAGTGCGAACGATACATCAACACTCCAGCAATCCGGCCTGTCAGACGATCAGGCAGCTGTTCAGGCTCTTTGGAAGCGGATCTGGCAAGACCGCCAGGCCGATATCATCGTGCTTGCCGCAGCCATCGGAATTCTCACGCTTGTCTTCTTTTTCCAGATGCAGGTCACTCGGCACGAGAAATTTACGTTCTGGTTCCGTATCGGTTTCCTGACCTTCACGCTGGTCTGGCTGGGTTGGATGGAGAATGCTCAGCTGTCCGTCGTGAACGTGATGGCGTTCTTTTCCTCTCTCACGACACAATTCAGCTGGGACGCGTTCCTCATGGATCCCCTGGTGTTCCTGCTGTGGTTCTCGGTGGCAGCAGCATTGCTGTTCTGGGGCCGAGGTGCCTATTGCGGCTGGCTTTGTCCCTTCGGCGCCTTGCAGGAGCTGACCAACCGGTTGGCAAAGCTCTGCCGCATCCCTCAGATCGAGGTGCCCTGGGGTCTGCACGAGCGTATCTGGCCGCTCAAATACATGATCTTTCTCGGCCTCTTCGGACTGTCGCTCTATTCGCTTGACGCAGCAGAGCACTATGCCGAGATCGAGCCCTTCAAGACTGCCATTATCCTGAAGTTCCAACGGGCCTGGCCGTTTGTCCTTTTTGCAGTGGCACTGCTTGTCGCCGGATTGTTCATCGAACGGTTCTATTGCCGCTACCTTTGCCCACTCGGAGCCGCACTTGCCATTCCGGCCCGGCTCAGAATGTTCGACTGGCTGAAGCGCTACCGCGAATGCGGCAACCCATGCCACCGCTGCGCCAAGGAATGCATGGTCCAGGCCATTCATCCCGAAGGCAACATCAATCCCAACGAGTGCCTGAACTGCCTGCATTGCCAGGTGCTGTATCAGCACGATCAGAAATGTCCCGTTTGCATCAAAAAGCTTGCGAAAAGGCGGCGATTTGAGGTGCAGACCGGGCTGCGCAAACCGGAGGAGAGCGCCAAAGGCGCAAAGCCACTTCCGGCTGAATAACCTTCAAACGGCAAATAAGGAGAGCAGCCATGAAGGAGAAAGAACAACATTGGGGCATGTCCCGCCGAGACTTATTAGGCGGCACGGCCAAGACTGCGGTTGTCGCGGGCATGGGAGCCGTCGCTGCGAGCGGCGCAACCCCGGCCCTTGCGGCTGATGGCGATCACAAGTTCGCACTCGCGCCAGGTGAGCTCGACGAGTATTACGGCTTCTGGTCCTCGGGCCAGACCGGCGAAGTGCGCATTCTGGGTGTTCCGTCAATGCGTGAACTGATGCGCATTCCGGTTTTCAACCGCTGCTCCGCAACCGGTTGGGGCCAGACCAATGAGTCGCTCAAAGTTCTGACCGAAGGCCTGCTTCCGGAAACCAAGGAATATCTGGCTGCGCAAGGCAAGGTCACCTACGACAATGGCGATCTGCACCACCCGCACATGTCTTTCACCGACGGCACTTATGACGGTCGCTACATCTTTGCGAACGACAAGGCAAACACCCGCGTTGCCCGCATCAACTGCACCACGATGAAGTGCGACAAGATCATCGAGATCCCGAACGCACACGATATCCATGGCATGCGGCCGCAGAAGTATCCGCGCACAGGGTACATTTTTGCCAATGGCGAGCACGAAGCACCGTTGGTCAATGATGGCTCCGTCCTGGATGACCCATCACAATATGCCTGCATCTTCACCGCAATCGACGGCGATGAAATGAAAGTCGCATGGCAGGTGATCGTCTCGGGCAACCTCGACAATACAGACGCCGACTATCAGGGCAAATACGCCTTCTCGACCAGCTACAACTCGGAAATGGGGACTAACCTCGCCGAGATGACCGAAAGCGAGCTGGATCACTGCGTCGTCTTCAACATCAAGGCAATTGAGGAAGCTGTTGCAGCCGGGAACTACAAGGAAATGAAGGGCGTTCCTGTGGTGGATGGCCGTAAGGAAGCCAATTCCCAGTTCACCCGCTACATTCCGATCCCCAACAGCCCGCACGGCTGTAACGCGGCACCGGACAAGAAGCACATCGTCATCAACGGCAAGCTGTCGCCGACGGTGTCCATCATCGATGTCACGAAGCTGGACGCCCTGTTCAATGACAATGCAGATCCGCGTTCCGCGATTGTCGGCGAGCCGCAACTGGGTCTTGGCCCACTGCACACTGCATTTGACGGCAAGGGCGGTGCCTTCACCACGCTGTTCCTGGACAGTCAGGTCGTCAAATGGGACATCGACAAAGCCGTCCGTGCCTATGCGGGCGAAGATGTCGACCCGATCATCTCCAAAGTCGATGTTCATTATCAGCCGGGGCACAACTCCACATCCATGGGTGAAACCGCGGAAGCGGACGGCAAATGGCTGATCTCCATGAACAAGTTCTCCAAGGACAGGTTCTTGAACGTTGGCCCGCTGAAACCGGAGAACGAGCAGCTTATCGACATATCCGGCGACGAGATGAAAGTCGTTCATGACGGACCGACATTCGCCGAGCCTCATGACAGCATCATCGTGCACCGGTCGAAGGTAAATCCTGCAATTGTCTGGGATCGCAATGACCCGAGCTTCGAGGATGCGAAGAAACAGGCCGAGGCAGACGGTGTCGACCTGGACTATGCCGCTGACGTAATCCGTGACGGCAACAAGGTTCGCGTCTACATGCATTCGGTCGCGCCAACCTTCAGCCTTGAGAAATTCACGGTAAAGCAAGGCGACGAAGTGACGGTCTATGTCACCAATATTGATGACATCGATGATCTAACTCATGGCTTCTGCCTGGCAAACTACGGTGTCGCCATGGAAGTCGGACCTCAGGCGACGGCTTCGGTCACTTTCATCGCCGAGCGTCCCGGCGTTCACTGGTTCTATTGCCAGTGGTTCTGCCACGCACTTCACATGGAAATGCGCGGTCGGATGTTTGTCGAGCCACGAGGAGCCTGATCCATGCATCGCGTCCTGTCCAAACCGGTCGGATCAATAGCCCTTCTTTGTGCAGCTTTGCTGGTCTGCGGACCGCTTGCTGCAAAGGAATGGCTTGTCCCGGCCGAACAGGGCGCTTTGCAGGAGATCCTGAAAGATGCGCAGGCCGGGGACATTCTCCGGCTTGCGCCTGGCGACCATTCCGGCCCGGTCGAGATTGAAAAAGCGATCACGCTGGACGGAGACCAAAAGGCGCGGATCATCGGAAACGGAACCGGCAGTGTCATTACGGTGCATGTTCCAGATGTTCAGATCCTGGGCCTGACGCTTACGGGCTCCGGTTTGTCTCAGGAAACGCTCGATGCCGGCGTCAAACTGACCAAGAAAGCCCATGGTGCGGTCGTGCGTAACAACACGATCCTGGACAATCTGACGGGCGTCGATGTGCATGGAGCCAAAAACGCCATCGTCTCGAACAACCTGATTGAAGGCCGCCGCGACCTCCGCATGAACGAGCGCGGGAACGGTATCTATGTCTGGAACGCTCCGGACCTGCTGGCAGAACACAATACCATCCGTTTCGGCAGAGATGGCGTTTTCGTCAACACCAGTCACAGAGACACTTTCCGATACAATCACTTTGAAGGCCTCCGCTTCGCCATTCACTACATGCACGGCAACAGCGGAACGATTGAGGGCAACACCTCGAAGGGCAATGACATCGGCTACGCGCTGATGTTTTCCGACCGACTGACTGTCCGAAACAATGTTTCTGTTGGCGACCGCAATCATGGCCTCATGCTGAACTACGCAAACCGTGCGGTAATCACAGGCAATCAGGTCTCCGCCGGCGGTGAGAAATGCCTGTTCATGTATAATGCCAACAAGAACACCGTCACCGACAACAGTTTCGAAGGCTGCCCGATCGGTGTTCATTTCACAGCTGGTTCGGCCAAGAACGCCTTCCAGGGAAACGCATTCATCGGCAACAAGACCCAGGTCAAATATGTCGGCAGCCGCATGCTCGACTGGAGCACTGGCGGTAAAGGCAACTACTGGAGCGATCACGCTGCCTTCGACATGAATGGCGACGGCCTGGCGGACACTGCCTACCGGCCGAATGATCTGGTTGACCAGGTCCTTTGGACCCAACCTTCGGCAAAATTGCTTGTCGGCAGCCCCGCAGTTCAATTGCTTCGCTGGACCCAGTCCCAGTTTCCGGCCCTGTTGCCGGGCGGCATTGTCGACAACGCCCCTCTTATGCATCCGCCGGTTCGGCCCATGCCAAATTCGGGAGTACAGGGATGACCAGCAACTGTCTGTCTGTCCAAGGCGTCAGCAAACGCTTTTCCGCACAAAAGGCGGTGGACGACGTTTCTTTCTCGCTTGAGCCAGGAGAGCGTGTCGCACTTCTCGGTCACAACGGCGCCGGCAAAACCACGCTGTTCAAGATCGTGCTCGGATTCCTTAGAAGCGATGAGGGTGCCATTTCCATACTGGGGTCGGGTCCAGGCAGCGCACCCGCACGCAATGTTACCGCCTACCTTCCCGAAGCAGTCGCCTTTCCGCCGTCGCTGACAGGCAGAGAAGTGCTGTCGTTTTACGCCCGTCTCAAAGGGCAGCGTCCTGCGCAGGCATTGCCGCTGCTCGACAAGGTCGGGTTGTCTGATGCGTCCGGGCGCCGCGTTGGAACCTATTCCAAGGGCATGCGTCAACGACTTGGACTGGCACAGGCCCTTATCGGCAAGCCTCGGCTGGTGTTGCTTGACGAACCGACGACCGGACTTGATCCCATTTCCCGCCAGACCGTTTATGAGCTCATTGGCGAGATTGCTGACCAGGGCGCAACTGTCCTGTTGTCATCCCATGCCCTGACCGAGCTTGAGGCCCGAACAGATCGAATCCTGATTATGTCCAAAGGCCGTCTTGTCGCCGATGACGCACTCAGCAAATTGCGCGAGCAGGCAGGTTTGCCAATCCGGATGAAAATCTGGACAAAACCCGGTGCCGTTCAGGAAGTTGCTGCACAACTCGGCGGAGGCCGCATGAACGGACGCTCTGTGGAATTCGACTGTGGTCTTGACGACAAGATCAAAGCTCTCACCACCATCAGCGCCCTTGGAAGTCTGGTTGAGGATATCGATGTGCATGCGCCCAGCCTTGACGACGTCTATCGGCACTTTTCAAAAAACGCGCAAAAGGAGACCTAAGCGATGTTCTCCAGGATCTGGACCATTGCCATTCAGGAAATCAGGATCGGCATCCGCAACAGGTGGATCCTGCTTGCAACACTGATCCTTGCGGTTTTCTCACTTGCCCTGGCGCTTCTCGGATCGGCGCCGGCAGGAACGCTCGGGGTCGATCGACTGACCATCACCGTCGCATCGCTGGCCAGCCTCTCTGTCTACCTTGTTCCTCTGATCGCCCTCCTGCTTGCCTTTGATGCGATTTGCGGAGAGATCGACCGTGGCACGCTGCTGATGACGTTGTCCTGTCCCATTTCCCGGACCGAGTTTCTGGCCGGCAAGGCACTTGGTCATACGCTCGTGCTGACCTTTGCGCTCGTGATAGGCTATGGTCTGACCGCAGCACTTCTCGTCACCCTGGGTGCCGGGTCCGTTGCAGGTCTGCCCGATTTTGCACGTCTGATCGCAACCTCCGTGTTGCTGGGCGTTTCCTTTCTTGCCATTGGCTATGTCCTGAGCGCACTGACCCGGCAACCAGGAACAGCAGCTGCCGCAGCAATTGCCGCGTGGTTGATCATGGTCGTGCTTTACGATCTGGCGCTGCTTGGAGCACTTGTCGCCAACCCCGGAGGAACCTTTGCCTCCGATCTCTTTCCTTATGCGGTTCTACTGAACCCGGCGGACGCGTTCCGGCTGTTCAACCTTGCCGCACTTGGCGCGAGTGAACTGGTTGGCGGTATGGCCGGCGTATCTGACTCTCTGCCCTTCGACCCGGCCTTCGCGCTTGTTTCCCTGACGGCTTTCGCCGCTCTGGCACTTGGCCTGTCAGCCTTGCTCATTCGGAGAATAACACCATGAGAAAACAGATACTTGCATTCACAGCAGCCTGTCTTCTCGCGGCCTGCCAGGAAGACGTCCAGATCGCCAAACCTGATGCGATCACGCTTACGCCCGAAGCTGCCGGCCATTATTGTCAGATGACCGTTCTGGAACACACCGGACCCAAGGCGCAAATCCATCTGACAGATATGCCTTTCCCGTTCTGGTTTACCCAGGTTCGAGATGCAGTGGCGTTCAAATTGTCGCCGGAAGAACCTAAAAACATTGCCGCGATCTATGTGAATGATATGGACAAGGCAAAGAGCTGGGAGGAGCCAGGATTTGATAATTGGATCGAAGCCGAGAAGGCCTGGTTTGTTGTCGAAAGCAAACAGGCCGGTGGAATGGGGGCGCCCGAAACGATCCCGTTCGGTACTGAAGAGGGTGCAAAAGCATTCGCGGAGACAAATGGAGGCCGCGTCCTTCGCCTTGCTGATATCCCGGCTGAATACGTTCTTGCACCGGTCGAACTCTCGTCAGCCTCACAACTGAAGAGAAATGAAATTGAAGGGGTGCAGCGATGAGCCGGTCCAATGCTGCATCCAGGCCGTTGAGCCGCCGCCGTTTCATCGCCATAAGTGCTGCCGCGACTGCCGGATTGGTCATTCCTCTGCGAGGGGCCAGTGCTGAGCCCACTCTTCACACATGGCGAGGGATCGCACTTGGTGCGAAAGCGGAAATCAATCTGCTGCACACCGACGCAGACAGAGCCCGGCGCTTGTTTTCTTCGATTGAAGGAGAGATCAGACGGCTGGAAGGCATATTCAGTCTCTACCAACCAGACAGCGAATTGAACCGTCTGAACAGCACGGGACTGTTGTTCGCCCCGTCTTTGGAAATGCTGGAAATCCTCAGTCTGTCGCAAAGGCTGCACCGGGCGACGAAAGGTGCCTTCGATCCAACTGTTCAGCCTCTGTGGAGCCACTATGCGCGGCAGGTTGCTGGAAATCAGACAAGTGATTTCGCTGCAGCGTTCGCATGTGTCGGTTTCAATCACGTCCAGATCCAGCCGGACGAAATCAAGTTTGGTAAGTCCGGTATGGCAATGACACTCAACGGCATTGCGCAGGGTTTCGTCACCGACCGCATCACCGCACTTCTGGAACGAGAAAGCTGCGGGGACATAGTGGTGGAAATCGGCGAAATTGCAGCGCGCGGGACTCCTTTCACAAGGAAGCAACGGGAAGAAACCGGATGGCCGGTCACCCTTCGTCCCGACCCGTCTTTGATCGACGCACAGGCAGACATACATCTAGCCAACGCTGCGGTTGCGAGTTCGGCACGGCTAGGGACGACATTCGACCAGAGTGGATCGCGTTCACACATTCTGGATCCAAGAAACGGCCATCCAGTCGATACCGGCCTTGCCGCGACAAGCGTCGTCGCCCCCAGTGCGGCCTTGGCGGACGGACTGTCGACGGCTGCCCTCGTCTGCGGTGAAACCCAATTGCGACAAGCATTGACCGGTTTCCAAAAGGCACGTGCATTCATCGTGCGGGAAGACAGGTCCACAACCTGGCTGGCAACATAACAACTCGTGAAAACGAGACGGCTACGCAGGTCCGCAATCTTTTCTTGGGTGTCAATTTGTATGACAGCTATCCACGCAACGCGATGCCGCTTGCAACCTTCGCAATCACGGCCCAGACAATCGTTCTGAACATCATGGCCACGACCGTCCTGAACTCGTATGCGCCACCCAACATCACGTGCAAGACAAAAGCGGTGAGCACCATTGCCGTGCCTGCAAAGATGGCAATCGACAGCCAATACGCCCAGCGGCGGCGTTGCAACAGTCCATAGCCTGCGACTACATATGAGAAGCCGGCAAGGAAATTGAACCACAGCACAAAATGAACAACGTTTCCGGCCGCCTCCATGGCTGCACTACCACCGAAAAGAACAATTCCGCCTGACAGGACAGTCATGAGGCCGAAGACAATCGCAAAGAGTGCAACAAAAGCTGAAGCGGGACGTTTGGACTGTGTATCCGTCATGGTCAGCTCCCTGTCGGAACGAAAAATCTGTGATCCTTTGTAACTTTCGAGCGTCAGTCCGAACGTTGATTGCCGTCTGCTTCATCCATCAGCCCGCGCACCCATTTTGCGGCCGCCCAGGTTGCCGGAATTCCAAGGGGTATACTGATCCAGATCGATGTGAGCGGCGACAGGACGGGCAAGCCGAAAGACTTGCCCATCAGGCTCAGCAAAAAAAGATTGATGGCAACGGCGGCGGCGGAGAAAGGATAGAGCACAACTGCCAGTTTCCTTACCGACCAGGTTCCGTCAGTCTGTGTCATTGGGCCTTTCCCTTTCGAGGTGACTGGCGAACTGCTCGCATCTCAAACACGTTGCGGCGCATTCACACCGTCCTTGCGACGGGTTGCCCAAGGCCAGGAGCAACGGTTCCGAACAGCTGCTTTGATCTTTTGGAGCATCGTTACGAAACGCGACCCTGCTGGTGCAGCCGAGTAACGCGCAGCCTTATCAATCGTGTTCGCTTCAACCCCGTCTCTTGTTTGCCCTTCGATTGAAGATACCGGAGGTGGCGAGAAACTGACGGCGAGACGAGATCGATCCATCGGATCAAAACCATAAGTTCTGCGCCAAGCATTCTTGAGGCTTTGCGCAATCAAACCTGGTACGAACGCGGCCTCGCCGATGGAAGGCAGAAGCACGCCTTGAAAACGGCCTTCTTCCAGCTCCTGCGGGATATCGACAGTCAAATGTGGTCCCGTCCCGGCAAGAAATGGCAGCAACAGAGTTCTGGGCGTGCTGAACCTTGCGACCCTTGCCAGAAATGGATCCTGTGCAAGAAAACCCGTACGGATCTTCTTTTTAAATGGTGTCAGGCGCTGCAATCTGCGCGCAAAATACAATGCACACTCTGCTGCAGCCGGTCCGGTTTCAGAACCGTGTGCAGCTATCATGATGTCACATGAGTTGAAGCACCATCCGCGCTGCTCAGCTTCCTGTTTCAGCAATTTGAACGATTGATGCGGCAGACCGGGAAAAGTTCCGAGAGGTGAAAGCTGATGCACTTTGCGATCACCAAGACGGTCGGGCAGCGCTTTTTTCGTGAACCAGCCATCGGCCATGAAAACCGGCAAAACGTAAGGCACACCGGTAAACGTATCCAGTTGCTGCTCCAGAATACCTGGAGCTGCAAGAGTGGCCGAGCGTATTGTCCAGCCCGGAAGGACATGCGCTATTCTTTCAGCCAGAGCACTGAGCTGATCCTCACCCGCTTGCGGATCCAGAGGCTGCCCATGCGCGACGATTATCGCTTCAGTGACTGGTCCCTTCGGAGAAGGTGATCTTGTTCCAGACATTGTATTTCCCAGAAGGTTTACGCATCGGCAAACGCCGGACTTCCTCTAAAGTTTCGGCGTCGTAGATGATCACCGCACCGTCATCCTCCCAGACAGAGACAAGTGCATGGCTGCCATCACGCGTGAATTCGACATGGGCAACCGTGGCTCCTTCGACAGGGCGGAGTGTCTTCACGATTTCAAGACTTTCCTTGTCGATGACATGCATGACGTCCTTGTTCGGACCGAAAAACACATCCACCCAGACATAGCGCGAGTTCTCGTGACTGCGCATGAAGAAGCCGGGTCCAAGCGTTTCGATCCGCTTTACGGTTTTCCATGTCGTCATGTCGATGACGGTGACTGCGCCGTCCTTCAGGTGCGGCGTTGCCATGACTGTGGTGTCACCATGTTTCCATGTAATTCCGGATCCAAGATGCGGCATGCCAGGCAAATCAAGGTCAGCGGTCTTCTGCCCGATGACAAGATCAATAACCTGTCCCCCTTCACCACTGCGGGATGCGCCCATGACGTATTCGTAGCTCTGGTCAAAAAAGAAGTCGTCCAGATAGTCCGGTGTCGTGATCTTGCGGATCGGGAACGGGTCTTCGCTCTTGATCGGTCCCTCGCTACGCCAATCGTGTGCAAACCCCATCTGTGGTGGGTTCGGGCCGTAGAAGACTTCCCAGATTTCCGGAACATCCTTAAGCGCGAGCACGAAGCTTTCGCGTGGCGGAGCCTGATAGACAGCAGAAATTCGGCTGGGTGTGCCATCCTTGCCTTTGACAGTTTGCACCTTCGCCACGCTCAGATCGTCCGTTGAAAGGATCGTCAGCGAGTTCGGAAGATAGTTGGCGACCGCCAACCACTTGCCATCGTGCGAGATGGCGATGTTGCGGCTGTTCAGGCCTGCTCGGATGCGACCGACTTCCTGAAGCGCATAGAGGTCGTATTTCTGCACCCACCCGTCGCGCGACATGATGAAAACAAAGCGTCCGTTCGGTGAGAACTTCGGTCCGCCGTGAACCGCGAACGGTGTCTCGAAACGATCAAGCGTTTCAAAGGTATCACCATCCAGAACACTGACGTGATGATCGCCGGTCTCCACCGCAAGTGTGATGTTCATCGGATCGGATGACCAGATCGGGGTTTCAACGGACTTGTAGTCCTCGTTCATCACGCGGCTGGACATGATTTCAGCTTCACCCCAGGGAGGCACGTCTGCCAGGGGCTGTTTCAGAAAGGCAGCAAGTTCGTCGATTTGCTCGCTGCTCAGTATTTCACTGAACGCAGGCATCTGCGTTGCTTCCCGGCCGTCACGTATGACTGAGACGAGATTGGGACCACGCATGCGACCCAGCGTTTGCGGGATCAGAGCCGGCCCCAACCCGCCCAGCCGTTCAGCGCCGTGGCACTCCTGACAGTTTTCGACATAGTTCTGCATCGGGTCCGCCATCGGTGCAGTCAATGTCAGGGCCAGAACGCTAAGCGAAACGATGAGCCGGGTCATGGCGTTTTCCTCGGAATGGTGTCACGGTGAGACGTTCTAAACCTTCTCCGTCCGTGCCGATTTCTGCGTCGCTGAGATAACAGGCAGGGTCTTCAGCCCACGGGTCCCCCGTTACCTGCAGCGCGCGAATGCGGGTGTTGCCACCGCAGACGTTCTTGAACGCACAGGCTCCGCAACGGCCCTTAAGCGGCCGGGGCCGTGTTCTGAGCTGCGCCAGCATGGCGTCGCTGCCTGTCCAGAGTTTCGAAAAGGGATCCGTTTTCACACTGCCGATCGTGTAGTCGGACCAATATGTATCCGGATGCACATTGCCGAGCGTGTCGATATTCGCGACACCCAGACCGGAAGAATTGCCGCCCCAGGCTATCAGGTGCTCTTTAATATGCGCGGCAGTCTCCGCTCCGAACCGTTCTCTCACCCAGTTCAGGAAATAGACAGCATCCGCATCATTGTTCCCGGTGACGATGTCTAGAGGTGTGCCTCCGTCGACACCTTCCCAGGCCCGCGCCAGCAGCAGGTCCATCGCCCAGCGCGACCGTTTGTGCTCGGCATCTTCGCCGCGGTGCTTGTCACCCCGGCCCGCATAGACCAGATGGGACAGATAAAACTTGTCGACACCCTCGTCATCGCAAAGGCGCAAAAGGTCCGGAAGACTGGTAAAATTGCCCTCCGTCAGCGTAAAGCGCAGTCCCACCTTGATCCCACGTGCCTTGCATTCACGCACACCGCGAAGGGCGTCTTGAAATGCTCCATTGACACCTCGGAACCAGTCGTTGGTCTTGCCTATCCCGTCGATCGAAATTCCAACGTAGTCAAAGCCGATTTCGGCAACCTTGTCGGCCGCCTCACCGTGCAGTTTTGTTCCGTTGGTCGACAGCGCAAGCATACGCACCAGCTTGCGAGCGCGTGCTGCAATATCGAACAGATCGCGCCGATCGAGCGGTTCGCCACCTGACAGAATGAGCGCCGGAATACGGAAGCGACCGAGATCTTCCAGGGTTTCCATGGCCTGCCCGGCCGTCAGTTCTCCCGGGAAGTCAACGTCGGCGGAAACCGTGTAGCAGTGCCGGCATTTCAAATTGCAGCGACGTGTGAGGTTCCAGATCACAACAGGCTTGACCGGCCCTGTCCCGCGCGGACCTTTGACCGGCGTTGGGTCGTTGATCTGATGCATGTATTCAGACAGCCGAAACATGGCTCAGCCTTCCTTCCTGCGGAGACGCATTCCGGTCTTTTTCAGGATGCGGGTGGAAAACAGAATGTCGCTTGCCCGGCATGTGTCGCCCAGCAGTTCAGCGACCTGATCACGCTTTGCAAGCACCTCGTCACGATCAGCTCCGTGCACCATTGCAAATAGATTGTATGGCCAATCCGGCAATGCCCGCGGGCGGCGATAGCTGTGGGTGACGAAATCAAGTGCACCGACCTTTGGTCCGATGTCGTCGACGATTTCATCGTCAACATCCCAAACAGTCATGCCATTGGCGGTCATTCCAAGCCGGTAGTGATTGGGAGCAGCACCGATCCGGCGAATGACACCGAGTTTCTTGAGACGCTTCAGACGCTCCAGGACATCGTCTTCGCTCAGACCAAGCGTCTGCGCGAGCACGGCAAAGGGAGCAGGGACCAGAGGCAAGCCTGCCTGCGTCGCTTCAACAATTGCCCTGTCGGTCGGATTTAAGGTCATGCGTTTACCCGGAAACCTATGAAGAACTCGCGCTCTTTCGGAAACTGCAGGACCTTCAAACCGGTCTCCTGCTCTATTGCACCGGCAGTCTCGCGAATAGCCGAGCGGCTTTCCGTTGCCAGCACGAACCACATGTTCAGTTTGTGGTCGCGTTCATAATTATGCGCCACTTCGGGGTGAGCATTGACTTTGGTTAAAACCTCTTCGAAACACTCCTGAGGCACCGCCATGGCACACAGGCAAAATGCACCACCAAGAGCTTCGGCATCGAAAAACGGACCGAAACGGGTCAGCAGTCCCTCATCTCTCAGATGTCTGATACGGTCGACAACATCGCCCTCGGCAATCCCGAGTTCATCTGCCAACGTCGCGAAGGGACGGGAAGTGAGCGGAAGGTCATCCTGAAGACGATTTATAAGCTGTCTGTCCAGATCCGTGAGTTCACCGGTCATGCCGCAGCTCCCGAGCGAGCAATCATCGCGCCGGTCTGCTTGAAGCACCGGCTGGAAAAGAGTGTCTTGAACTTCACACCCTGCAGCTCGGGGAGGCCGCTTGCCTCTGTCAAAGTATCGAGTGCAAGGCGCCGGCTCTGTGCGTGGATCATGCAATAAAGGCGATAAGGCCAGACATTTTCGACCGGACGGCGTTCGTAACAAAGCGTCACGCCGGGAAGCGCGGCGAGCGCAGGGCCGGCCGCATCGATCCGCTCAGAGGAGATGTCCCAGACTACCATCGCATTCGATCGCCAGCCGAGTGCCCTATGCCGCACAATGACGCCCAGGCGGGAAATTATGCCCGCCTCCTGCAGTTCCTTCACCCGGTCCAGAACGTCTTGTTCGCTGCGTTCCAGATTTGCAGCGATGTCACCGAAAGGGCGTGAACTGAGCGGCATTCCAGTTGTCAGCGCTTGGAGAATGTCGCTGTCGCCCTCTTTCAGGCGACGGAGGTCAACCGGACGAGCGACCGGAGTTTTTCGCGAATTGCCCCTAAGCTTGAATCCAAGATCGACATTAAAGGGTCGAACCAGGGGCAAATCGAGGACAACCAGACCAGTCTCGTTCCGGATCTCATCCAGGACCGCATCGATATGGTCGCGGTTCGGTCCGGTTGCGACAAACCAGAGATTCCAATGGTTCTCGCGCAAATATGAGTGGTTGACACCCACACGACTGCCAACGAATTCGGCAACCTGCTCGAGGACTTCGTCTGGAGCTGAAAGTGCCGCCAAGGTGCTGGCCGAGACCGTGTTTGGGGCGCAAGTCGCGCCGACCCGCGTGATCCGTCCGCTTGCGCGCAACACATCCAGTCGTTTCAACACCTCTTCCTCAGGGCAACCGATGACGGAGCCGATCACCGAGAAGGGGCGTGGGTCCAGAGGAAAATCGCGTTGCCAGTCATCCAGCAGCGTGATGTCGGTCGCGTCGCCTATTCGTTCCATGGTTCAAAGTCCCGTCTTGTGGGCCCGGGAGGTGAAGAAAATCCCGGACGGGCTTTCTGCGTCGATTTCGGCAAGTTTCTCGAATGTGTGCGTGTCGTAGATCATCACCTTTCCGGCATCGCGCACCGAAACCCAGACCTCGTGTCCGCGTGGTGTGAATTCCATATGAAGGACGGCAGGGCCGGGTTTGAACTCATGAATGATCTCTTTGCTGGGTGTGTCGATCACCTGGATAGTGTCGTTGAGAGGGTGGGCAAAGTTGACCCAAACCTGGCGACCGTCTGGCCGGGACATCGCAAAGACCGGTTGTCCATAAGTTTCGGTTCGACCGGTTTCGGTCAGGTCGTCGGCATTGATCCAAAGCACCTGGTGATGGCCGACCGCCGGCAAGACAAACTCGCGTCCGGCACGCGCCCACCCTTCAAGATGCGGCATCTTATAGACGGGCATTTCCTGCTGACCGCGACCGTATTCAGGCAGAACCCGAATAGGTTTGGGGTTGTCGTCCCAAAGGTCGATTGCCGTCAGTCCATCTTCACCGAAAAGGCCAGTGATATAGAGACGGCCATCATCGGTGACCAGGGCGTCATAGGGATTGGTGCCAACACCCGTGACCTTGGTGATCTGCGGTTTCCCGGCCGACAGATCGGCGATCCAGGTCTCGCCATCATCCCACAGGGTGAACACAAACCGTTTCCCGGGTGCATCCACCAGGCCGATCGTTTTGGAACCCGTCGGAATATCGGCAACCAGATCCAGCGTATCGGCATCGAAGATCCGCACGCCTCCCGGCTCATAGTTGGAAACAGCAACAAGCGAACCGTCATCGGAGATCGCACCGCCTATTGCATTGCCGGACTGGACAACGCGGTTGGCGATCTTGCGCTCGACGATATCGACCTTCGTCAGTCCACCATCACGGCCGAACACATAGGCGTAGCGTTGATCCGGTGAATAGACCAGGCTGGCATGCGAAAGATCGCCAAGGCCGGAGATCCGCGTCAGCATTTTTCTTTCAGATTGATCGACGAGCAATAGAGATCCCGAAGCCCGTTCGACAACCAGGCCAAGATCGCCTGTCGCGAGGATGGTTTCGGCGTGAACACTACCTGTCATCACGAGCGCCACGAGCGCATTGGCGATCCATTTCATTTCAATTCTCCTTGCAGGAGGTACTCAGCGATCTTCTTCGCCTCTGTCTCGCTCATCAAAGGCCGCCACGGCGGCATGGCAGTGCCCTGGATACCGTCCAGAACGACTTCGGAGAGGGTCTCGACGTCATAGTGGGAAAGCGCATCGGGACGGATGTCCGGCCCAAGGCCACCCTTCAGTGTGAGGCCATGGCAGGACCCACAATCCTGATGCACCAGTCTGATCAACGCATCGGGGGAATTGTGCTCGTCGGCAATCGCCGCACTGCAGAAAAAAAGACCAATGGCAACAAGTCTAAGCATGAGCGCGCTGCCCTGCGGCAGCCGGCTCTACCGCATCTATATGGTCCGAGGTCACGGCAGGCCATTCGGCACACAGTGTAACGACCTTGCCGATGACAAAGAGCACTGGCGCTTTCAATTCCGCGTCACGGACATCAAGTGCAACCTGACCAAGGCGGGAGAACAACCGCGTTTCGCGCGGTGTTGTTGCGTTGGCAATCGCCATGACAGGCGTTGATTCACTCAGACCCTCAGCAACAAGTCTGAGCGCTATTTGGCCAATATTCGCGACGCCCATGTACACGACCAGTGTCGTTTCTTCGCTGGCTAAGCTTTTCCAATCAAGGTCCAGCGTTCCATTGGCCTGACGATGGCCGGTCACGTAGCGCACACCTGTTGCGAGCCCGCGATGCGTCAACGGCACCCCAGACGCAGAAGCGGCCCCTTGCGCGGCGGTGATGCCCGGAGCGTATTCGACCAAAATACCGTTTGCCTGCAGGTGAGCTGCTTCTTCAGACCCGCGCCCGAATATCAGCGGATCTCCACCCTTGAGGCGCGCCACGGTCAAACCTCGTGACGCAAGTTCTGCGAGGATTTCGTTGATTCTTTCCTGGGGTACAGGGTGGTGGTCTGGTGATTTTCCAACCGAAACACGCTCGGCCGTTTTAGGTGCAAGCGCCAGCACTTCCGGTGAGACGAGACGGTCATAAACCACGGCATCAGCTTGCTGAAGCATGCGTACGGCGCGCATTGTGAGGAGGTCCGGATCTCCGGGGCCGGCTCCAATAAGAAAGACTTTTCCCGTCATTGAGAGACCTCGCTTCTGCTGAATACTGCCGGACGCTTCAGTTCTGTGCGAAGCGCCGGGGGCACCTGTCGTTTGCAGAAAGGGACGCGTTGGCTCGGCAATGACAGTAATGATCGGCGCTTCGCAGAAGTATGATTGCTCGTTTTGGCCCCGAACTGATTGACAATAGTCAAGGTCAACCAGTTCTAATCGAGCATTTTTTCATTTTTTTATTCAAGGACTTACAGTTATCATGCCGATCATTTCCTGAGTTTCCCAATGGGGCCCGCACAAATAGGTCTGGTCACCCGGGGTCAGGAACGTGAATTCGAATGTCTCTTCGGGAAAGAGGCGATCGGATTCAGGCTCGCCTTCGTCCTTGAGGATAAGGCTGTGGCTGGTGCGTTTGTCTACATTAACCCAGCGGACTGTCGTCCCGACAGGGACTGTCAGGTCCTGCGGGCAGAACCGATACTTGTACATCGTGACAACCGTCACCCCTTCTTCTTCCGATGAGGGATGCCCGAACAGTTCTGTGTATCGGCTTTCTGCTTCGTCACAGAGTGCCTTCAATTCGGCATCCTCAGCGCAAGCCGGAAGGGTGAGCATGACAGACACCAGAATTGCTGGAACACCGCAGGCTTGAACAAACATATGTATTCTCCCTGACTGAAGTGGTCGGGGCGGCGAATTCTCGCCGCCCCGAAACCGTTACTGCTTGGTCACGTTGATTTGCGCCGTGTCGTCATCCAGAGCGAGGCTGGTATTCAACGTCACATGGTGAAACCGCGCCGCGGCGTAGTCATCATGTATGGCAAAGCCAACCGTATAGGTCTTGCCAGGTTCCAGCGGGATGTCTCCTGGAGCTCCTGAATTCAGGGGTCTTGAGAAAACAACCGTCCAGATCCCCGCCGAAAGGTTCGCTTCCGCAGACATCTCGCCATCATTGACGATCCGGCGCTCCAGAAGATAGCCATTGCTCGAGGTTCCATCCGCATAGACACGCAACAGGTCCAGATAGGTCCCATCTTCAAACAGCTGGCTGATTTCGTCAGCGCTTTTCAGTTTGTCCCAACCGCCCTGCGCTTTGCCACGCCGGCCTTTGACTTCGACCTTTGTGCGGCTTTCGGTCAGATACTTCGTAATCGTGTCAGTTGCTTCCAGTCGGCCCGCGACGTCGGCATTACCAGCAATGGCCTCAGCACCCGGGTCAAATGGCATGTAGGTGTTGTCCGCATGACAAGAGGCCCAACAACCTGTAGTCTCGCCCATTTCGATCCCCGTGCCGGCGATCATCATGGCGACCTTGACCTGGTTGTCCGGATCCATCTTCCCACCGTCTACAAACGGGGCGGGATTGTGTGGAGCATCGGGCCACTGAACACGTACATATAGATTTTCATCATCATGTGCGGCCTGGATTGTTGTGTTGATAATCCCACGTTTCCCCGGAATGGGCGTCGGTTCGGTTTCACCGCCAGCAACAATCTTGTTGCCGATCGCCTCCAGTTCCGCTGCATGGCAGGTCATGCAGGAATCGCCGCCTTTCGTCAGCGGCCGCGCTCCGCCATGGGTCTTTCCGTTCTGGACCCATTCGAACGAGGCCTGTCCCGGATAGAACATCGTCAAATCCGCTGCTGGAACAGCGTTCCAGTCAACATTGGCTGCAACAGTTCCCGTCGCGGCACCGGTATCTGCAGCACTGCCACCATCAGTGTCTGTGCCGGAATTGGCCGCCTTGGCCTTTTCTTCTGCGACAGCGGCTTCAACAGCTGCTGCGATCTGGGCCTGAACAGCTTCCTGCTGAGCCTTTTGCGCAGCCTTGGCAGTAGCGGCCTCATCCGCCTCCTTGGCGACAATGCGCTCCAGGCTGACGATATACTCGTGCGGAACCTCGCGTTTGAAAGCTGGGTTCGGCGCTTCGAGATTTTCCAGATAGTCTTCTTCAGCGCGATCCCGGAGATCGGAGTGTGCAATGCCCTTATGACAGTCGATGCATGTCTGACCGGCTTCCATGGCGTTCAGGTGCTGCTGTCTTGCCCTTGGTCTTTGGAACTCGGGCATCATGGATTCAAAATCATGGCAGTTGCGGCATTCGCGCGAATCGTTGGCCTTCATGCGCTCCCACTCGTTCATCGCGAGTTCAAGGCGCTTGGCTTCGAATTTTTCCGGCGTGTTGATCGTCCCGACCATCTTGCCCCAAAGCTCTTTGGTCGCCTGTACCTTGCGAATAATCTTGTGGGTCCAGTCTTTCGGCACATGGCAATCAGAGCACATGGCACCGACACCCGACCGGTTCACATCGTGAATGGTTCCCTTGTATTCTTCATAGACGTAGTCCCGCATCTCGTGGCAGGAAATACAGAATTGCTTGGTGTTCGTGGCTTCCATTGCGGTGTTGAAGCCACCCCAGAAAATGATGCCGCCGACAAACACTGCCGCAACACCCCCGATCGGCATGCCCCATAGAAGGTATCTGCGCCAGATCGGCTTTTTCTTGTCACCTTGGCTGCTCTCAGTCATGTCCAGGCTCCGTTTTCATGTTTCTCCGCCAGCCGGCTGAGCGC
Organism: Labrenzia sp. THAF82; assembly: GCF_009363435.1. Taxonomy (GTDB): domain Bacteria; phylum Pseudomonadota; class Alphaproteobacteria; order Rhizobiales; family Stappiaceae; genus Roseibium; species Roseibium porphyridii. The sequence continues at coordinate 6,115,147 of NZ_CP045354.1, forward strand.
TGGCAGCGATCTGATTGCAGGATGCAGGGAACGTTTCCGAGTTTCCGGGCGACCATCCGTCGATGCAGTCCCGACACCGCTGGCAAAAAAGAAGGGCGGGCGATATGCCCGCCCTTCAGACGCTTGCTTGTTATCGTTAAGTGACGTGGTTCGAACGGTTGTAGACGTTGAACTTGCCGGTCGGAGCAAAGAGACCTTTGATCCGGGCCTTTTCTTCGAGCGTTTCTGCGTCGAAGATGACAATTTCACCGTTCGGTTCGAGTGACGTTGAGCGGTTCCACTTGGATACCCAGACTTCGGAACCATCCTGGTTGAACTCGAAGTGAACCGCGGCACTGCCTTCTTCATCGGTGATCTGGATCGTCTTCACGATTTCACCAGTCTCCTTGGAGATGACCTGAACCGACTGTTGAATTTCGGGTTCCGGATGCTTGGTCTGGTCAGCCCAGATGTATTTCGAGTCGGGATGGGTCCTGATGAACAGGCCAGCACCGTCTGTCTCTACTTCGTAGCAAACCTTCCAGGCATCGTCCGGACGGTTCTCCGGATCGTTACCCCAGACTGTCACAGTCCCCTCACCAAGGTGAGTGGTGCCACCAACAGGTCCACAATTCGGATCTACCCAGTTGGCACCCGGGCCCGGGTGCGGCAGGGCAGCTGTGTCGATCATCGCTTCAAGCTTGTGCGTTTGCGTGTCGACCACAACCATCTTGTTCGACGCATTAGCGGCAATCTGGAAGTAGCGGCCTGTCGGGTCGAAGAACCCGTCATGCAGGAACTTTGCGGAATCGATCTTGTCGATACGCAAGTTGTCGAGGTCGGTGTAATCAACCTGCCAAAGCTGGCCAAGTTCCTTGACCGCGACAATCCATGTCGGCTCATTCGGAGTGGTGTAGATTGCAGCCACACGGCTTTCTTCGACATAGTCGCCATCAACATTGACGCCGCGAGTGGAAACGACTTTCTTCGGCTCCATAGTCTCTGCGTCGACGATTGCGAAATGCGGAGGCCAGTAACCGCCACCGATGACGTATTTGCCGTCACCAGACACCGCAACATCGCGGGCGTCGTAAGCGATTTTCACTTCGGCGACCAACATGTTCTCCGGGTTCTGCCAGAGGTCGATCTTGGTCATCTTGCCGTCGCGGCCCATTGTGTACCAGAAGCGGCCGGGATGCTCAGGCTCGGTTACCGAGTGGTGCTCGGATGCTTTCAGAACGTGGACAGCATATCCGGTTGGAATATGCGCCAGAACTTCCTTCGTATCGCCATCAATGACGGCGACCTTGCCTACGTCACGCTCGATAACGACGAAGAAGTTTTCCCAGTTCCGGCCATGCAGCGGTTCCGTCGGATAGTCCTTGGGCTCGACATAGACCTTGCGGGTCGCTTCCATCTGAGCCAACGACATTTCCGGTGGCTTGGGCGGCTCCATCATGATGTAGGTGGCCATGTCCTTGATTTCCTGCTCGGTCATGATGTCCGAGAAGTTGTTCATGCCGCCTTCGGTGCCCCAGGAGATAATTTTTTCAAGCCGCTCCTGGCCAAGCTTCAACGTTCCGCCTTCTGTTACCGTTCCATCAGCAGCTGTCTTTTTCCAGCTTGGCTCCAGGTTTTTGCCTGTTGCACCTACACGCAGTACGCCGTGGCAACCCGCGCATCTTTCAAAATAGAGCTGCTTGGAACTTTCGAAGGCCTCTTCGCTCAGCGTCGGGCCCTCAGCAAGGGCAGGCACCGCCGCGCTGCCCAATAACAGCGCAAGACTTGCCGCTAACGCGGGGCCCGTCCTTTTTTTCAGTCTTGGATGTGACATTCTCAAACTCCAAATGCTGGTGAGGCATTCGCGAGACTTGAGCAAACGCGAGTTCGCTTCCTTGACTTTCGTTAAGATGATCGTGGCGTTTTTTGTGTGCTCGCGAAGGCGCATGTCACTGACGCGGCTTTTCTCACCAGTCTTACCTATTTTAATTTAGCCGGCTAATTTTCAGACTTTGAACAGAACAGACTGAAATTGAAGGACCGATTTTTCGTCCTGTTTTGCCGTCTGAAGAGACCGCAAATGCCTGCTTGACTTTGGTTAAGGAAATGACAGCCCGCGCTGCCACCCTCGAGACTACGATCAACTCGGGGTAAAGGAGCGCGCGATGCGCGAAGTCATGACCAAAAGCATGGCCCGAAATATATTTTATGGCGGGTCATTATTCTTCATCATCATCTTTGTAGGGCTGTCCATTCACAGTCACTTCTACATCACAGGAACTTCGACCGATCATGCCGGCATCACCGAAAGTGTGGCCGCAGGTAAGCGTGTCTGGGAAGACAAGGCCTGCATCAACTGCCACACCATTTTGGGTGAAGGTGCCTACTTCGCACCTGAACTTGCAAACGTGATGACGCGCTGGGGCGTTCTCGACGATCCGGACGCCGCTTTCGACACTCTGAAAGGCTGGATGGAATCCATGCCGACAGGCATCGAAGGCCGCCGCCAAATGCCGAATTTCGATCTGACCGACGAAGAAATTCGCGATCTGGCGAACTTCCTGATTTGGACCGACAACATCGACGCCCAAGACTGGCCGCCGAATGAAGCCGGCTGATCCGAACGCAAAAGGAAACTAAGATGAAGTACCAGTCTCAAAAGATAGCCCTGGCGTATTTCGGTGTCGCCCTGGCCCTCTTTGCCGTCCAGGTTCTCGGCGGATTGCTGGCAGGATGGGTTTACGTCCAGCCGAATTTCCTGTCCGAGGTTCTGCCTTTCAACATTATCCGCATGCTGCACACAAACAGCCTGATTGTCTGGCTGCTGCTCGGCTTTTTCGGTGCCGCCTACTTCCTGATACCGGAAGAAGCGGAACGCGAAATCCATTCGCCAAAGCTCGCTTACCTGCAGCTGATCATTCTTGTGGTTGGCACACTTGGTGTCGTCGTCACCTACACCTTCAACCTGTTTGAAGGAAATTTCCTGCTCGGCAAAGAAGGACGCGAGTTCATCGAACAGCCGAAATGGGTGAAGGTCGGCATTGTGGTTGCTGCGCTCATGTTCCTTTACAACGTCACCATGACGGTGCTTAAGGGCAAGAAAACCGCCATCACAAACATCCTTCTGCTTGGTCTTTGGGGCCTGGCGCTCCTGTTCCTGTTCAGCTTCTACAATCCAAGCAACCTTTCGCTGGACAAGCAGTACTGGTGGTACATCGTCCACCTTTGGGTTGAAGGTGTTTGGGAACTGATCATGGCGTCGATCCTGGCGTACCTGATGCTGAAACTCACCGGCGTGGACCGTGAAGTCGTTGAGAAATGGCTTTATGTCATCGTCGCCGCTGCGCTGTTTTCCGGCATCCTTGGAACAGGTCACCACTACTACTGGATCGGAACACCAAGCTATTGGCAGTGGATCGGCTCGATCTTCTCGTCACTGGAAGTGATCCCGTTCTTCGCGATGATGGCTTTCGCCTTCGTCATGGTCTGGAAAGGCCGCCGCGATCATCCGAACAAGGCTGCGCTTCTGTGGTCGCTCGGTTGTGCGACGCTTGCCTTCTTCGGCGCCGGCGTCTGGGGCTTCCTCCACACGCTGCATGGTGTGAACTACTACACGCACGGCACTCAGATCACGGCCGCCCATGGTCACCTGGCCTTCTTCGGAGCCTATGTCGCCCTGAACCTGGCAATCATCACCTACGCAATGCCAATCCTGCGTGGCCGTGACCCGTACAACCAGGTGCTCAACATGGCCTCCTTCTGGCTGATGTCGGGCGGTATGGCGTTCATGACATTCGTCCTGACATTTGCAGGGACCATCCAAACGCACCTGCAACGCGTTAACGGCGATTACTTCATGGATGTCCAGGACCAGTTGGCGCTGTTCTACTGGATGCGCTTCGGCGCAGGCGCAGCCTTCGTCATCGGCGCATTGCTCTTCATCTATGCGGTGGCAATGCCGAAAAGCGAAGTCATCGAACCCGGTGACGCAGCCAACGTTCCGGCGGAGTAAGACCTATGGAAGGTAGCGTATCATTGGCAAAGGGGGCGGCTGACGCCCCTTTTTACCTAGCCCAGTCAGACGAATGCACAGTCTTTGAGGCTGCGCACAAGAACGGACTTCCGGTCTTGCTGAAAGGACCGACCGGCTGCGGAAAGACCCGCTTCGTCGCCCATATGGCGGCAAAGCTCAACCGCAAGCTCTACACAGTCGCCTGTCACGACGACCTGGCAGCCGCCGACCTGATCGGGCGCTATCTTCTCAAGGGTGGCGAGACCGTCTGGGTCGACGGTCCCTTGACCCGTGCGGTCCGGGAAGGTGCAATCTGTTACCTCGATGAAGTCGTTGAAGCGCGCAAGGATGTGACCGTCGTTCTGCACCCGCTGACCGATGATCGCCGAACCCTGCCGATCGACCGGACGGGTGAAGAGCTTCAGGCGGCCCCGGGTTTCATGCTGGTGGCGTCTTACAACCCCGGCTATCAGAACATCCTGAAGACGCTGAAGCCGTCCACACGGCAACGTTTCATTTCATTGGAATTCGACTTTCCACCCCCCGATCTTGAATGCGACGTTGTTGCCGAAGAAAGCGGGTTAGACAGGTCGCGTGTTGCCGCGCTGGTCCGGCTTGCAGGCAAATTGCGTGCTTTGAAAGGCCAGGATCTGGAAGAAGGTGTTTCAACCCGACTGGTTGTCTATGCCGCGACGCTCATTGCACAGGGCATGCCTGTAAACCGGGCCGTGCTGGCAGCAATGATTGAACCTTTGACAGATGATGAAGACGTGAAACGCGGGCTCCTAGATCTTGTCACGGCCGTGTTTGGGTGAGGCCAGACCGATGGGCAAGATCGACTTCGAGCCATGGGAACCCGAGGAAACGGTCGGGAAACTGTGGCACGCTTTTGCAAGCCGCCTCGATGCGCCTGAGGTGCATCACGGAGCCGCGGTCGGCCTTTCTGAGGTCGGCGGGCGGCTTGCAGTTCTTTTCCGAGGCCTGGGCGGCAACCACAATGTGGAACTCCGCCCGGTTTCGGAAGAGGTGTCGCGTCACCGCCTCAGTTTTCTGAGGCGGCTCGGGACCGAGGTTGAAACCGTACCTCGCGCCAGTTTTGACGGTGAAATCCTGCGTTTGCCGGCATCCCTTGCTGTCTTCCCGACCCGGGAAGCAAATGCAGCGCTCTATATCTGGCTGACCGCTCTGGCGGCAAATGCGCCAAGCTACACGGTCGAGACCGATCCACTGCGCGCGGACCTGCAGGTTTTGCGCGCAATCGGCCAGATGGTTCGGGAAACTCTTCTCCATGCTCCAGGCCTGAATGAACTCTATTCGGTCTTGAGCCATGGGAGCTTGTTGCAACGACCGGCCGCGTCCCTGCCTCGCTGGGAAGCAAATCTGGAAACACTTGTCCGCCACATGCTTGGCGACCCCGCTGAACTTTCCATAGAGGTTCAAAAAGTGCAGAAGGCACTGGAAAGCGGTGACATTTCTGAATTCGAAGCGCCTCGTGGGTATCGTCCATTTCGACCAGTTCCGGTCTGGCCGGATCTGCGCGAAGTTGTCTTTTCTTGCGGCGACGAAGTTGAAAACCGCGAAACCGACGGGACGCCAGAAGAGGCCGGCGACAAAACCCTGCGGGCACGTCGGCGCAAGTCCGACCAGGCTGAACGCCATGACAGTCTGATCCTTCACAAATTCGAAGCGATCCTGAGCTGGGCAGAGTTTTTGAACCTCAATCGGCGGGTCGACGACGACGACAACGACGATGCCAAGAAAGCTGCCGATGATCAGGATGAAATCGGCCTTGGGCAAATTTCGAAATCGCCGGCAACACGCCTGAAATTGCATCTGGACCTCGCACCTGAAGACGTCGACCGGGAACGCCTTTCAGGCAAAATCCTTTACCCCGAGTGGGACACACGAAGCGGCCGATACCTGCCGGATCATGTATGTGTCCTGACAAGTGTAGCCGATGCCGACCCGGACAATGATGTGGCCGCCAAGGATCCCCGCGCTGCGCGGCGCATCAGATCCGTCAAGAAACAATTCGAAGCGCTTCGCCCCGGCCGTGTGACAACGCGCGGGCATATGGAAGGCGACCGGTTGGACATGGACACTGCCGTCAGATCCGAGGTCGAACGGATTGCAAGCGGTTCTGGCAATGACCGGATCTGGCTCCAGACCCGGCCGGAGGCGCGCGACCTTGCGGTTTCCATCCTTCTCGACGTGTCCCGGTCCACTGAAAGTGCGGTCACGGGCCGGGCTGTTATCGATATTGAGCGGGAGGCACTGACAGCGCTCGCCTGGGGCCTGAATGCCTGCGGCGACGACTTTGCAATCAACGCGTTTTCCTCGCTCAAACGGCATCGTGTCTATCTGCAGTCCTGCAAACGGTTCGATGAGCCGATGTCCGCCAAGGTTGAGCACCGTATCAGCGGACTGAGGCCAGGGTTTTACACCCGGCTTGGTGCTGCGCTCCGACATACATCGAGCGAACTGGCCGAGCAGTCACGCAAACGCAAGCTTCTGCTTGTCATCACTGATGGCAAACCGAACGATCTCGATCATTATGAGGGCCGGCACGGGATCGAGGATACGCGCATGGCCGTGCGCGAAGCCCGTAGGGCCGGTCAATCCGTGTTTGGCGTAACAATCGACAAAACGGGCAAGTCGTGGTTTCCAAGACTTTTCGGTCAGGGCGGCTTTGCGGTCATTCCGCATCCAGACAAGCTGACCCAGGCGCTGCCGGAAATCTATCGGCAATTGATTGGCGGCTGACCATGGAAAGAACCACGGCAAACCCGTCGCCCGGAGGTCTGGATGACCTGCCCGGCGACTTGATGATGTGGGTCCTCATCATCAGTGAGCTTCTGGTTTTTGGTGCGGGCCTGGCAGCCTTTCTGGGAGTGCGGATATCCGACCCGGCAGGTTTTGCAGAGGCCAGAACCTACCTTCATCCAACGCTTGCCAGCATCAATACGGTTGTCCTGATCACCAGCGGTTTTCTCGCTGCCAGAGCGGTCGATCTGCGGCAGCAGGATCGACGAAAGACGGCACGCATTGCGCTGACCGGGGCGATGACGCTGGGTGTCGTTTTTCTGGTCATCAAGGCAATTGAATATGCTGACACGGCAGCACAGGGCATCTCGACGGAAACCCACCCGTTTTTTACGTTCTACTATCTGCTGACCGGTTTTCACGCAATGCATGTTATTGCGGGAATTGTCATTCTCGCGTTGGTCGCCTGGAAAGACACACCCCGAAACATGGAAGTCGGAACAGCCTTCTGGCACATGGTGGACCTGGTATGGGTGCTGTTGTTCCCGGTCATCTACCTGCTGGCGTGAGACGAAGATGACGCGCAATCCGACGACAAATGCCTGGCTTCAACTGCTGCTTTTAAGTGGCTTGTCCGTCGTTCTGGCTGCTGGTGCTGCGGGACTTCTGGACCCAAGTGTCACAGGCGTGCTTGTTCTTGCACTTGCGTGGATGAAAGCACGGGTCATTCTCTCGCGCTATCTGGGCCTATGGCAGGCTCCGGTGTGGCAGTCTGGTTTCAATTGGGTCCTGGCGCTCTACTGCAGCCTGCTGCTTGCGCTTTATCTCATACCCGCCTTCAACTCCTGAAGGCACTAGCCAGTGGTTCGGGCAAATCAAACTCTTCACTCACCCGACGTCTTGCATCCCCTGACATCTTATGTGCAGTCTTTTGAACGATGCCGAGTACTTTCTCGTCGCTATGCTTGGCAGCGAAAGGCGCAAAATACCATTTGAGAAACACGAAACAAATCGTGTCCTCCAGCGCCTGGACATCCGCATGCTGCTTGATGCCCTCCTTGCGCAGCATCCGCTCGGCAGCTGCAATGTCTTCTGATGCATAGCCGGCCGCCTCCATGATCTCGCCGACCCTTTGCGCATGATGTCCGGCCAGGTTTCGGCGCCAGGCATGATACCCCGCCTTGCCTTCCGGAAAGGTTGCGCGGGGCACTGTCCAACGTTCGATGTGCTGACCACGGGCGGCGATTTTCAACGGATCGGATGCTTGCGGGAACAAGCGGGTCAACTCCGAACTCATACGCTCGCCATAAAGACGGGCTGCAGGAGTGCCTTCTTCCAGGTTCGGATCGGCTGTATTGGCTTCGTCGATCGCCGCGAGGGCCTTTTCCAGGTGTGTCATTGTGCTTTGTGCCAGGCCTCGACAGGATCGCTTTCAGAATATTCACGAAGCATTTCGATGTCTTCGATCGCCGCGTGGTTCCTCTTGATATGAACGCCAGCCGATTTCAAACGGGCAAACGACCGTGACAGGCTTTCCGGTTTCATGCCCAGGCGGCCGGCGATCAGAAATTTGTCGTATGGAAGGGTGACGACACAACTGCCCGTTTCCTGTTCACACAGCTCCAACAGAAATTCGGCAACGCGTTGCGGCCCGGTTTGGGCCTTGAGTTGCTCAAGCTGCGAGACCAGCGAATGCAGGTGCATGAAAGTCGACGCCAAAACGGCAACCGCGATCTCCGGATCCTTGCGCATCGCCTCCAGCAGCGCCACGCTCGGTATGCGCATGACTTCGCAAGAGGTGACCGCTTCGGCAGAGACCGGATAAGCGTGACCGCGGAAGGCCACTGCTTCACCGAAGCTTTGCCCCTTGGCAAAGACGTTCACGACGGCCTCGCCGCCATTGGGCGCTATCCGGTAAAGCTTGACCCAGCCCTCTGTCACGATGTGGATCGCCTTGGCAGTTTCCCCTTGCAGAAACAGCGTCTCGCCGCGATCATATTCGCGCCAGCTGGACAGTGACAGGATCATGTCCTGAGTGTCTTGCGGGAAGGTCTGCAACAACAAAGAATTCTGCGCAATCTTCTTGCGGCGTTCATTCGGCATTCGATTTCCTAGTCAGGCTTCAGAAAAGCCTGCCCCTCCTATTGGCCTAGGGATATTACACAATCCGTTGTCACGGTCACATCTGTTGAATTGCTGATATGGCAACGAACTTGCCGCGGTGTCTTGACTATTGTCATTTCAAGCCAGGCCCGGCGCTCCTAGTCTTGTCAGGAAGATGAGAAAGCGGGGATCACATGGACTACCAATCCTTTTTCCGAAACCAGCTCGCTGAACTCAAACAAGAGGGAAATTACCGGGTCTTTATCGATCTTCAGCGTAAGCGCGGTAATTTTCCTGCTGCCGTCCGGACCCACAAGAAGGGCCAGGACGACGTCACGATCTGGTGTTCAAACGACTATCTTGGCATGGGCCAGCATCCGGATGTGGTTGCTGCCATGCACGCAGCCGTCGACAGATGCGGTGCAGGCGCTGGCGGTACACGCAACATTTCCGGTACGACCCACGACCATGTTCTTTTAGAAGAAGAGCTTGCGGACCTGCATGACAAGGAAGCTGCGTTGGTTTTCACGTCCGGCTATGTGTCGAACTGGGCGGCCCTTGGAACACTTGCGTCAAAGATCCCGGGCTGCATCGTTTTTTCCGACAGCCTGAACCACGCTTCGATGATTGAAGGGATCCGTCACTCAAGAGCGGACAAGGTCATCTGGAAACACAATGATCTTGAGGATCTGGAACATAAGCTCGCATCGGCAGATCCGGCTCGGCCCAAACTGATCGCGTTTGAGAGCGTGTACTCCATGGACGGCGATATCGCCCCGATTGCCGAGATCTGCGATCTGGCGGACAAATATGGCGCCATGACCTATCTCGATGAAGTGCACGCAGTCGGGCTCTATGGTCCGCGCGGCGGCGGCATCGCTGAACGCGAGGGCCTCATGGATCGCCTGACCGTCATTGAAGGAACGCTCGGCAAGGCGTTTGGTGTGGTTGGCGGATATATTGCCGCATCAACCGAGCTTTGCGACTTCGTTCGAAGCTTCGCCAGCGGCTTCATTTTCACGACCGCCCTTCCGCCGGCAATCGCCGCGGCTGCGACCGCCTCTATCCGGCATCTGAAGCGGAGCAATACGGAGCGCGAAGCGCATCAGGCAATCGTTGCCAAAGTTCGCAAACGGCTCGACACGCTCGGCATCCCTCATGTGCCGAACCCAAGCCATATCATTCCGGTGATTGTCGGCAATCCGGCAAAGTGCAAATTCCTGTCAGACACGCTGCTGGATGATTTTGGAATTTACATTCAGCCAATCAACTACCCGACTGTTCCCAAGGGTACCGAACGCCTTCGGATCACACCTTCGCCGGTGCACACAAGCGGCGATGTCGACAGACTGATCGTCGCCCTGCATTCGCTCTGGAACCAGTGCCAGCTGGCACGCCAGCCGATGGCGGCGGAATAGGGCTAAACGCTCCAATCCGACATCTTCTTTGCTTTGACAATGCAAGGAAAAAACGAAACCGGCTGCCTATGACAAGGCAGCCGGCTTGTCTTTTCGGGTCACGTTTATCCGGCTTTATTTACGGCTTTTTTGGCCATGACGGTCACGAGGTTTGCTCGGTAGTTTGCGGATCCGTGGAGGTCTGAGAGCATATCTCCTGGTTCGGGTGCAATTCCGGCAACTGCGTCCGATGACCAGTTGCCGGCCAGGGCCGCTTCCATGTCGCTCATCCGGAAGACGCCGTTCTGCCCGGCGCCCGTCACCGCCACCTTTACCGATCCGTCTGCGCCCTTGGCCACAAACACGCCCGCCATGGCATAGCGCGAGGCAGGGTTCGGGTATTTGGCATAAGCCGACTTTGCCGCCAGCGGGAAGGCCACCGACACGACCACCTCATCCTCATCCAGCGCCGTATCGAACATGCCGGTGAAGAACTCCCCAGCCGCAATGGTCCGCTTGCTGGTCGTCACCGCCGCACCAAGCCCGAGCAAGGCCGCCGGATAGTCCGCCGCCGGGTCGTTGTTGGCAATCGAACCGCCAAGCGTTCCCATGTGACGGACCGCCGGATCGCCGATGCCTCCGGCAAGGGCCGCAAGACCGGGCAGCTTCTGCCGCACAAGATCCGATGCAGCCACCTCCGCATGGGTCGTTGCCGCCCCGATCACGATGGTGCCCTCGCCTTCGCAAATGCCCTGCATCTCCGCAATCTTCGTCACGTCAACAAGGTCCGACGGCGCCGCAAGACGCTGCTTCATCGTCGGCAAAAGCGTCTGACCGCCACCCAGGATCTTGCCGTCCTCTGCCGCCGCCATCTTCTCGGCAGCCTCCGACACGGAACCGGCACGGTGATAGGTTGTCTCATACATGTTGGGTCTCCCCCAAATCTCAAGTGTCCAATGACATCAGGTCCAATGCGGGCGGCCACACCGCCCGCGCATCGTCTCAAATCCTATTCGGCTGCCTGCCTCAGGCCAGCCTGGCACAGCGTCCACACCTTCTCCGGAGAGGCCGGCATCGACAGGGCATTGCTGCCAATCGCATCCGTGATCGCATTGATCACCGCAGGCGGAGACCCGATCGCTCCGGCCTCCCCGCAGCCCTTCATGCCGAGCGGATTGCCGGGGCACGCCGTCACATGGGTCGACAGCTGATAGGACGGAACATCATCCGCACGCGGCATCGTGTAGTCCATGTAGGAGGCCGTCAGAAGCTGACCGCTCTCGTCATAGGCCGCATTCTCAAGCAGCGCCTGGCCAATGCCTTGCGTGATGCCGCCATGCACCTGACCTTCCACGATCATCGGATTGATGATGTTGCCGAAGTCGTCCGCAGCCACAAAGCTCACAACCTCCGTCTGGCCCGTCTCCGGATCCACCTCGACCTCGCACACATAGGTCCCGGCCGGGAAGGTGAAGTTGGTCGGGTCGTAGAACGCCCCCTCCTTCAGCCCCGGCTCCATGCCCTCTGGCAGGTTGTGCGCCGTATAGGCCGCAAGCGCCACCTCCGTGAAGCTCAGCTTCTTGTCCGTCCCGGCCACTTTCAGCTCGCCGCCCTCGATCTGGATGTCCCCTTCCGAGGCCTCCATCAGGTGGGCCGCGATCTTCTTCGCCTTCGCCTCGACCTTGTCCAGCGCCTTCACAACAGCCGACATGCCGACCGCGCCCGAGCGGGACCCGTAGGTGCCCATGCCGAACTGGACCTTGTCCGTATCCCCGTGCACGATCGCAACCGCATCGCTGTCCAGACCGAACCGCTCGCTGATCAGCTGCGCGAAGGTCGTCTCATGGCCCTGGCCATGACTGTGAGAACCGGTCAGAACCTCGACCGTCCCCACCGGGTTCACACGAACCTCGGCAGATTCCCAAAGACCGACACCGGCACCAAGAGACCCGACCGCCGCTGACGGCGCAATCCCGCAGGCTTCGATGTAACAGGACAGGCCGATCCCGCGCAGCTTGCCCCGCGCGGCCGCTTCCGCCTTGCGCGCGGCAAACCCGTCATAATCGGCCGCCTTCAGCGCCGCATCCAGCGTCGCATCATAATCGCCCGCGTCGTAGCACATGATCACCGGCGTCTGATGCGGGAACGAGCGAATGAAGTTCTTGCGGCGGAACTCTGCCGGCGACAAGCCAACCTCGCGCGCCGCAGTCTCCATGATCCGCTCAAGCAGATAGGTCGCCTCAGGACGTCCGGCACCGCGATAGGCATCCACCGGCGTCGTGTTGGTATAGACCGTTTTCACATTCGCATGGATCGCAGGGATGTCGTATTGCCCCGACAACAGCGTTGCATAGAGATAGGTCGGGACCGACGACGAGAACAGCGACATGTAGGCGCCCAGATTGGCAACCGTCTTCACCCGAAGCCCGATGATCTTGTTGTCCGCATCCAGCGCAAGCTCGGCTTCCGAGCGGTGATCGCGGCCATGGGCATCCGTCAGGAACGCTTCCGTGCGGTCCGATACCCATTTCACAGGCCGGCCGACGCGCTTCGACGCCCAAAGGCACACCATCTCTTCCGGATAGATATAGATCTTCGAGCCGAAGCCGCCGCCCACATCCGGTGCAATCACCCGCAGCTTGTGTTCCGGCGCAATGTTATAGAACGCCGACAGGACCAGACGCGCAACATGCGGATTCTGGGACGTCGTATAGAGCGTATAATGCTCCTCGGCAGCATCATAGCCGGCAAGCGCGGCCCGCGGCTCCATCGCGTTCGGAACAAGGCGGTTGTTGTGGATCTCCATCCGCGTCACATGCGCAGCACGGCCAAACGCCTCGTCGGTCGCTCCCGCATCCCCGATCTCCCAGTCGTAGATCAGATTGCCTTCCGCTTCCGGATGGATCTGCGGCGCGCCCGCCTCAAGGGCTGCAAGCGGATCGACAACCGCAGGAAGCTCCTCATAATCGACAACCACGGCATCGGCAGCATCCCGCGCCTCGGCCTGCGTGTCCGCAATCACGACCGCAACAGCCTGACCGACATGGCGCACAATCTCAGGCTCAAGCGCCCGCCAGCCGCCCATCTTCATCGGCGTGCCGTCCTTGGAATGGATCATCCACCCGCAGATCAGATTGCCAACACCGTCGCCCACAAGCTGATCGCCCGTCAGAACCGCATCAACACCCGGCATCGAAAGAGCCGCACTGGCATCGATCCCCGTGACCTTCGCATGGGCATGCGGCGAGCGCACAAAGGCCGCATAGCCCATGCCCGGCATCGCCATGTCATCCGTATAACGGCCACGGCCCGTGATGAAGCGCTTGTCCTCCTTGCGCAGAGCCCGGGCGCCAATCCCTTCAACTGCCATCGTCTCTCTCCCAAATACTGCTCCGGATCAAAAAAACTCCGGATGGTCTCCTCCGACCGGTCTGCCCGGCCCGTTTCGTCTCAAAGGTCGGCTTCGAACCGCTGCTGCCGGCTCCCTCCGGCAGATCAACTGCGTCCCACCTGACCCTCATCAGGCCCTTGCGCGAACAACACACGCGCATCAGACCCTTAAATCCGTCATGTCCTTAAAACCGGGCCCTCACTCGGCCGCCTGCGCCATGCCCGCCATCTGGTCGGACGCCGCCTTGATCGCCTTGACGATGTTCTGATAACCGGTGCAACGGCAGATGTTGCCTTCCAGCTCGTGCCGGATCGTTGCCTCATCAAGATTGCCCGCACCGTGACGGTTGATCATGTCAACCGCACTCATGATCATCCCAGGTGTGCAAAATCCGCACTGAAGACCGTGATGCTCCCGGAACGCTGCCTGCACAGGATGAAGCGCATCCGCACTGCCAATCCCCTCAAGCGTCACCACCTCACTGCCATCCGCCTGGGCCGCAAGCATCGTGCAGGACTTCACCGCCTTGCCGTCAACATGCACAACACACGCCCCGCATTGCGACGTGTCACAGCCAACATGCGTTCCCGTCAGCCCCCGAACATCCCGGATCAAAGACACAAGCAACGTCCGGTCCTCGACCTCGGACGAAACGGTCTTCCCGTTCAATACCAAAGATACTTTCGACATAAATCTCTCTCCCTCATGGAACCTCTCGAGCCAAAGCCCAAATAGCCGGTTTAACACCGTGTTCTGTGGGTCCTGACAGCAAACGCCACCAGAACCGGATCATTCCAAATCTGTCGCCAAAGGGTCAACTGGCAAGCGCAAGAACAACAATCAGCGCCCCAAGCAGCAAAAGACCCCACACCATCGGTCCGCCAAACGCATTCCGACCCGCAGCATCCTCCAAATTCTCCTCTGCCTTGTGAAGACCCTCCTCAACCTTGTGCTCCGCCTCGCCAATCGCATGAAGAACCTCGCCCGGCGCCTCTTCAAGCGCGATCCGCTTCGCCTCCTCGGCAACACCTTCATCAAGATCAGCCGCAAGACCCGTATCCGAAGACACCTCGGACACCGCCGCCGCTGAGCCCCCAACCTGCTCGGTAAACCGGGAGAAAAACTCCTCCGCCATCTTGCGCGCCGTGGAATCAATCAAACGGCTGCCAAGCTGAGCCAACTTGCCGCCAACCTGAGCCTTCGCCTCGTAACTCAAAACCGTCGCATCGCCATCTTCAACCAGACGAATGTCCGCAGACCCCTTGGCAAACCCGGCAACTCCTCCCTTGCCCTCGCCAACAATCGTGTAACTCTCAGGCGAAACAACATTCTCAAACGTCACAGAACCTTTGAACTTCGCCTTGACAGGACCAATCTTCGACGTAACTGACGCCGTCAGCTCATCAGCCGAAACCCGCTCAAGAACTTCACAACCAGGTATGCACAAACGCAAAACATCAGCGTCATTCAACGCAGACCAAACAACCAAACGGGAGGCCTGAATTACCTGACTGCCTGAAATCTCCATGTGCTCCCCATTGACCGTTTCGGCAAATTGCAACCAACAGGAAAATACACAGGGCTGCAGCTGTACACTGTACTTTAGGTCGGGTCGGCGTCCCGGCTTTGCAAACACACCTGTCTGAAGCTACATTTTGTGTTGGCGACGGTAGTTTCGGAACAGGGACGCCGCCTCCTGGGAGGAAAAATTGAACCCAAAAACTGGGACGCGATATGCCTGTGGGGTGGTCGTATTATCGGCCGGCCTGCCGGATGAAGAGAACTTCTGGACCGAGATCGATGCAGCCGCCAGAACCGGTCGGTATGCACAGGCTTTGCTGTTTTTTTCGCAAGACCAGTTCCCTGCCGACATCATTCGAAACCGAATGGCTCATCATGCCGACGGCCTTGCCTATGCCGCCTGTTCCACGGCCGGTGAAATTGGCGGGTCGACCGAAGGGACAGGACAGTGCCTGGCGGTTCTGTTTCCGAAAGATCAATTTTCCATAAGCACCGTACGCATAGACGGTATCCGCTCGATCGGCTTCGATCGCATCGTTGCGCAGGTCAAGGACGCGCGGCAGGTGTTCGATGCCGACGCGGCCAACCATGCCACTGAAGCCGAACAGGGAGACAGCTTTGCAATCTGTCTGATAGACGGACTGTCGGTTGTCGAGGAAATGATTACCGCCGCGCTTCACTGGGCGCTGGACGATATTCCACTGCTTGGAGGATCCGCCGGCGACAGCATGCATTTCAACAAGACCTCGCTCATATTGAATGGCGACATCAGCGATGATTGCGCGATCGTACTGTTTTGCAGAACAGCCGTACCTTTCCGGATTTTCAAAACCGACAATTTCGTGCCGACGGAACGCAAGCTTGTCGTGACAAGGTCCGACCCCGAACAACGCATCATCTATGAATTCAATGCAGCAGAAGCTGCCGGAGAATATGCCCGAGCCGTTGGCATCGATCCGGGATCGCTGTCACCGATGAGTTTCGCCTCTCATCCGCTCGTCGTTCGTGTGGGAGGCGAATACTATTGCCGTTCAGTTCAAAAAGTGAACCCGGACGGATCGCTGTCCTTTTTCTGCGCTATCGACGATGGCATTGTGCTCACAGTTGCTGAACCGACAGGCATGACAAGGTCCACGAACGAGGCCTTTGAAGGTGTTGCAAATGAAATCGGTCCGGTCGACTTCGTCCTCGGCTTCGATTGCGTATTGCGCCGGATCGATGCCCAGAACAGGCAGGCGACACAGCGTATCCAGAAGATCTACGAAAAATACAATGTCGTCGGCTTCAACACCTATGGTGAGCAATACCTGTCGATGCATCTGAACCAGACCTTCACAGGGATCGCCTTTGCCCAACAGGCCGCAATCGCAGGAGAATAGGTATGAGCCTGTCCGATATCGACGATGCTGCCAGGCTCAAGAAAATAAATGCGGCGCTGGTCGACCGTGTTGAACAGGCGATGGACCAGCAGCGCAACGCCTTTTCCCTTTTTCAAACGGCCATTTCACTGGAAGGGCAGATCCGGCGGCGAACAGACGAGCTTACATCGGCGCTCAGACGCTTGGAGGAAACAAACATTGAACTGGCGCGCCAGAAAGACATTTCTGAACGGGCCAACCGATCGAAAACGGAGTTTCTGGCCGCCGCGAGCCATGACATTCTTCAGCCGCTCAATGCGGCTCAACTGACGATCTCCTCCCTTCACGATCTGCAGGTGTCCGATCAGGCGCGCGCCATGGTCAATCAGGTCGAGCGCTCGCTCGACACAATGAACGAGCTGCTCAGGACCCTTTTGGACATTTCGCGGCTCGATGCCGGTGTTACGACACCGCGTTTCACATCGGTGCCAATCCCTCCGATCCTCGACAGTCTGCTTTCCGACCTCAGGCCTATTGCGGAAAAGAAGGGTTTGAGACTGCGCGTGGCCGTGACCAATGACTGTGTCTACACCGACCGGCTGATGTTGCGCCGGGCGCTTCAGAACCTGATTGCCAATGCCATCCGGTACACCAACAGCGGTGGAGTTCTGATCGGCACAAGGCGCCGTGGAGACGAGATTTCGATTGAGGTCGTCGATACGGGCAGCGGTATCCCCGAAGACCAGCTGGAAAAGATCTTTGAGGAATTCCACCGCGGTCCGCTTTCACGCGGTGATGCCAATGCGGACACAGGAACGGGACTGGGGCTCGGTCTTGCCATTGTTCGAAGGTTGGTGACCGCTCTGAAACACGACGTCAGTGTCAGATCCAATCCCGGCCACGGCAGCGTTTTCCGGATCAGGGCCAAGCGATCCGAAGCGCCAGCGGAACCAGCCGGTGCGGAACGCACCAAACTCATTGCAACTCCCGTCAATGCCAGTCTCAAGGGCAAGAAGATCCTGGTCATTGAAAACGATCCGGCCGTCCTTGAGGCCATGGAAGGACTGCTATCCACGTGGGGATGCATCTACAAGATTGCACGCTCTTGCGACCAGGCCGTTGCCGCGGTCGATGCGGCAGCCTGGGTGCCCGATCTGATTGTTGCGGACCATCATCTGGATTTTGGAGATCTCGGCACTTCGACACTTGAAAAGCTGTTTGAGCTCCTGCCGTCTCGGGTGCCCGCGATACTTGCGACTGCCGATGCCTCTCAAGGTGTCATCGACAGAGCGCGTGAGCTCGGGGTCGAACATCTGACCAAACCAGTCAAACCGGCACAATTGCGCGCACTGGCAACGCATCTGATCAACAAGGCCGGTTAACGGAAAGAACTGAGGGGACGCATGACAGGTTCAACCCTTGCGCTGCCGTCACGGGGGGCCCTTCAGTCGGGCGGAGGTGCAAACGGGGAAGCAGTCCCCAGGGCCTCGAGTTTCTTGACCTCAATGACCACTTGAGTCCGGCTTGAAACGGCCAATTTTCGCAGAATTTCGGAAACATGCGCCTTCACGGTCGTCTCGCCGACCTGTAACTCATAGGCAATCTGCTTGTTTAACAGGCCATCACAAATCATGTTCAGCACCCGGATCTGCTGCGGTGTCAAACTGGCCATCCGCTCGATCATCCGGCTTGTCTCTTCGTCAATCGGTTCTTCCACGCCGTCTTCATAGGATTCAGGCAAATAGACTGCACCGCTCATGACCTGTTGAATGGCCTTGGCCAGAACGGTTTTCTTGGAAGACTTCGGGATAAAGCCTGCCGCACCATAGGCCATGACCTGCGCAATGATCGCCTGATCTTCAACTCCCGATACAACGACGACAGGCAGCTGCGGGTAGTGAGTGCGCAGATGCAAAAGGCCCTCCATTCCCGTCACGTCCGGCATGGAGAGATCGAGGAGAGCAAGATCAAACCCGGGCTCCGCATCCAGAAAGCGGCAGGCATCTTCAAGCGACGCTGCCCCCACAGCATCGGAACCGGGATAGGCAAGCTCGACCGCGCTGTGCAAAGCTTCGCGAAACAAGGGGTGATCGTCGATGATCAGGAATTTGGTCACATTGTCCGTCCCGCCTCGCAGGTCCTCTTTCTCAGTTGTGGTGTTGTTTTCTGGAAACAATTCTCAGCCGCAATATCTTGGCCTGTTCGCAGACGGTTGCCAACAGTTTCGAGTGGTGATCCGTTGTGTTCAGTTATACGCCCGAATGTTTCTAAATTGTATTCGGAAGCTTAGATGACTCAGTCCAATATGCATTGGGTCCGAGACTTCTTAAATTTACAAACATCATCCAAGATTTCAGAACCTGAATACAGGCATTTGTGATGACTATCACATCTCTCCACACTCCCCCCAGGTTAAACTGTTCTTGGATAATGCTGCTTCTGCGCTCGATAGCTTGGCAATTCTCATCTGAGTGGGCTGAAGACTGAATACCGATCGAAAGGGACCGGGTCATGATTACGATAACTTCGCCTTCGATGTGCCTGAACGACACGCGTTCAAACCGAATTTACACCATGGACGAGACCAAGAGGGTCAGCTCGACCGATACTCAGCGCGATATTGTCGACCTGGTTGTTGCTGCGGCGGGCCGTGTCCGAGGCGGCAGAATTGAAAACCTGGTGCTCAACGCGCATGGGTCGCCCGGAACATTTCACATCGGCACCGGATTGAGTTCGAGCACCATGTCGCCCTGGTCGGATGTCCGTGACAAGGTATTCAAAATCTGGTTCCGCGGCTGTCTTGTGGCACGTATTGCCGGTGAACACACTTCCAGTCACGGAGACGGTTCCTATTTGGAGGCTCGGGGACTGAATTCCGGCAACGGGCACTCTTTTATCAGTGCATTTGCCCGACTGACCGGGTGCTATGTCGTTGCGCCGACAGAAATTCAGAGCGCGGCGCGTCAACGCTCCAGTTATCCTCGGGGCCAGCTCGACAGTTACGAAGGATTGTTGCTTAGCTACGACCCGCAGGGACGCATCAGCTGGCAGCAGCGGTATCCATCATTGCACAGCTACAACAATGAAACCGGCACCGTTCGGCTGCCAAACAGCGAATAGTCGGATATTGTTCGGTTGGCTCCGGGGTCTCAGGCCCCCGGGCTTTGCCGGTAGCTTTGCTCCAGTTCGATCAATCGCTGCTTGCGCCAGAGCCCGCCACCATAGCCCGTCAACGATCCATCTGATCCGAGCACCCTGTGGCAGGGGACAACGAGTGCGAGCTGGTTGGCGCCGTTTGCCCTGGCAACCGCCCTCACGGCATCCGGCCTGCCGATGGCACTGGCAAGTTCTGAATAACTTCGCGTTTCGCCTGCGGGGATCTTCAGCAGCTCACGCCACACATCCCGAGTGAATGCGGAGCCATGCAGCGCAAGCCTGGTTTCAAAGACGCCGCTGTGTCCTTCAAAGAACCGGTTTAATTCCTCTTGGATCTGATCCGTGACCGCGGTCCTGCCAAATCCGATTTTACCCTTTGCATAGCTTTGAAGCTTTCTGAATTCGGCCGGCAGAGCCTTGCGATCGAGAAATTCCAGAAGGTGCAGCTGCGACTTGTCAGCAACGGCGACCAATGGACCGAGCGGCGAGGACACCCAGTCGGCAGCGAGCAATGCGTCTTTGGAAAAAGCACCCGGCGCCTGTCCGAGAATTTTCGCAAAGGCCTCACGAAAAGCGCTTGGCGAGCCAAATCCCGCTGTGATCTGCGCCTCGATTACTTTGCCTCCACTGGCGAGTGTCGAAAACCCTTCCTGTAAGCGCCGCTGTCGCGCCATCTCCAGAAATGTCATGCCGAAATGCCGCTTGAACGCCCGTCTTACGGTGGATGGGTCAAATCCCAGTTCGATCAGATCCGGCTCACCCCAACGATAGGCAGGTCGCTTTTCGAGGGCCTCGACAAGCGGTTTGACGACCGGGTCCGCACTCGCTTCTGGTGTTGTTGGCTTGCAGCGTTTACACGGCCGAAAACCGGCGTCAAAGCATTGTGCGACCGTCTCATAAAAGGTGCAGTTTTCCCGTTTCGGCTTCCGCGCGGGACACGTCAGACGGCAGAAAATTCCGGTGGAAGACACACCAACGTAGAAGCGCCCATCGTAAGACGGATCTCGTACCAGAAGGGCTTCATAAAGCGTGTCAAAAGCTGGATTGAACTTCAACATGCAGGGAGACTAATCCGACTGTCCCGCAGATGCAGCCGGAAATCGGGCGTTTATTGATTTCTTGGAACTGTCCCTACCTGTAGACCTGCTTTTCACCCGGGAAACTGCGTTCCTTGACGTCGTCTGAATACGCTTTGACCGCTGCCTCGATCTGGCCCCCCAGATTGCCATAGACCTTGACGAATTTTGGCGGTGCCGGATTGAGGCCGAGCATGTCTTCCAAAACCAGGATCTGACCGTCGCACGTTGCGGAAGCGCCAATCCCAATGGTCGGGATGGGAATGTCTTTTGTGATCTGTGCAGCCAGCGGCTCCACCATTCCCTCCAGCACCAACGCGAATGCACCGGCCTCGGTGACCGCCCTTGCGTCCTCAAAATGCTGTTCCCAGTCATCCTGCTCGCGCCCCTGTGTCTTGAACCCGCCCATGACATGAACAGACTGCGGGGTCAGGCCGATATGTGCCATGACCGGAATGCCGCGTTCCGTAAGGAAGCGGATGGTTTCTGCCATTCTAACTCCGCCCTCCAGCTTCACCGCTCCGCATTGGGTCTCTTTCATGACACGTGCAGCATTCCGGAAAGCCTCAGACGGGCTTTCTTCGTAAGTGCCGAAGGGCATGTCCACCACAACGAGAGCCTGCCTGGTGCCGCGCACCACGGCCTTTCCATGCATAATCATCAGGTCGAGCGACACGCCGACAGTCGATTCCATGCCGTGCATCACCATGCCGAGACTGTCGCCGACGAGAATGAAATCCGCGTATTTGTCGACGATAGCGGCAGTGTGCGCATGATAGGAAGTCAAAGAGACGATGGGCTCGCCACCTTTGCGCTTGGCTATCTGAGGAGCCGTGATCCGGCGAAGGGGTTTTTGCGCGCTCATACGATTTCCTTTCGAAGGAGCTTGATCTCTTTGGGGACGCTTTCTCAGTCGGGAGCAACCACGCGCTGGTCGATCAGCAACACCGTGTCGAACCGAACAGCCAGCAACACAACTGCAGGCCGATCCACACGTCCTTCCAGTTCTGCAAGCGTTTCAGCATCCCGGATGTCGACACTCCTGATTTCCGCTGACGGTGCCTTTGAAAGCTCTTGCCGGATCGTTTTTTCAAGAGCGGCAATGTCGGGAGCCGACTTTGCAAGCCCTTCAGCCAGATCAAGGGAATTCGAAAGAGCAAGGGCTTCCTGACGATGCCGCGCGTTCAAACGAACATTGCGCGAAGACATTGCCAGTCCGTCCGGTTCGCGCACTGTCGGGTGGCCAACAACATCAATTGGCATGTCGAGATCCTGGACCATCTGTCGGATCAGGGTGAGTTGCTGATAGTCCTTTTCACCAAACACCGCGATATCAGGAGCGACGATGTTGAAGAGTTTGCTGACAACCGTCGAAACACCGCGAAAATGTCCCGGCCGCAACGCACCTTGCAAAATACCCGAAAGTCCGGGCACCTCGACGAATGTGTCTCCACCAGCGCCGTACATTTCGTCGACATCCGGCACAAAAACAGCATGCACATTTTCGGAAGTCAGCAACGCCAGATCGCGTTCTTCGTCGCGCGGATAAGTGTCCAGATCCTCGCTCGGGCCAAACTGCGTGGGATTGACAAAGATGCTGGTAACAACCCTGTCGGATCTTTTCAAAGCCATCCGCACAAGGCTCAAGTGTCCTTCGTGCAAATATCCCATCGTCGGCACCAGCGAGACGCTCTGGCCGCTTCGTTTCCAATCTCGCACAGTCGCCCGCATGTCCGCCTTTGACCGGCAGATGATCATTGTGCACCCTCCCTGGACCACGGCTGCTCTCCGCGGCACCTTTCTTTTCGCAGGTGCAACATAGGGGGACAGTTTCGGAAGGTCCAGTGGCCAAAGGAAGCAAGCCAAATGAGGTTTGCCTGCCACAAATTCGGTGTCTGAAGCCACATAAATTCAACGGCTCACGGACATGTGCCTTGCAGCCTTCATGTCATGCGCGAAAGATCGTCACGTGTTGTGACCAAGGCTTATAGATGCGAATTTTCCTGTTTTCATTCCTCTTGTTGCTGTTGCCACAGGCTGCGCATGCGTGCGGGTCTGAAACGCCGTGCGAAGTTCCTGGCGGTTACTATCTGGTAGCGGTTCCAGAAGGCTGGGACAACGAGACGCCGCTTCGTCTGGTGGTCTATTTTCATGGCTGGAACAGCTCACCCGAGGCAACTTTTCGAAACAAGGCCATGGTCAATGGTGCGACCCTGCGCAATGCACTGTTTGTGGCTCCGTTTGCCGAAACCGGATATTGGCGTCAGATCGGTGAGGGTCGGGCTGAAAGTGGACGCGATGAAGCTGCCTATATTCGCGCTGTTGTCGACGACGTTCGCAAACGCTGGCCGATCGATGAAAGGCAGACTTTGGCATCCGGTTTTTCACGCGGAGCATCAATGGTCTGGAACGTTGCCTGCTACAGCGGCGATCTCTTCCGTGCCTATGCGCCCATTGCCGGTGGCTTTTGGCGATCGAATCCGGAGACATGCCCGGCCGGCCCAGTCAATTTGCGTCATATTCACGGCCTCTCAGATGGGGTGGTCGCCTTTGACGAAATCGGGATTTACAACTCCATGCCGATCACCGAAGGCTTTGACATTCTATCTCAAACAAACGGGGTTGCGGGCGAAGCACGCGAAGTGGCGAGCGGCGATCAACGGCTCACTTGCTCACGCTGGGACAAAAGCGACAGCGGACGAGTTCTTGAACTTTGCCTTCACCAACGCGGTCATTCGATTCCCGCCGAATGGGTTGCGCAGGGTTTAGACTGGCTTGAAAACCTTCCCGAGGGTTCATGACGCCGAAACAATTGCATCAAATTGAACTGCGCTAATGAGATGTCAAACGGCACACGTCCGGATGCGCCTTTCAGCGCTGGTGACATCCGAAGAAGGACAGTTACTGGTCTTTCTCATTGAACGCTGGCTCGCTAAAATGATGAGACACATCGCACTCCCCCAGTCGTGAGAAACGCGCCATCATGTACGAGCCCAGAGGAAACGGCAAAGCAAGGGCCGTACAATCCGTGACGTTTACCGAGGTGGATCCCCCGGAACACCTGCAAGATGTTGTGCATCGCTTCCTCGAGCTCAAAACAAATGAGAGCCTTGAAGAGGACTACAGCTTTCACGCCCTGCCCGATGCATGCACCTACGCTGTCTTTGACCAGCTTGATGGTTCCATTTCCGGTGTCACGCGACTGCAAGCGACCTCCGAAGAACTCAATCTTGGAAAACAGTTTCACTACGTCAATATCCGTTTTTTGCCGGGTGTCTGGCAATCCGCAAGGGAAAAGAGTTCCTACGGAATGATTGCGGAGCCTTATTCGGGCGACCTTCAACTGGCCGAACTCAACCATCAACTTGTCAAACAGAGTGACTTTGCCGGAAAACAGGTATTGCTCACCGAATTTGTCGAGAGGCTTCTGGTCAGCGAGCACGTTGTTGCAAACCCGGTGACCGAGAAGATCTTTCGTCAGCTTGAACAGATACACTCTGTTGCCGATATGGCTTCGGTTGCGCAAATGTCGCCACGGCAGCTTCAACGCGTCTTGAAAAAAACGTTGGGTTTCGCGCCTCATGATTTTCTGAAAGTGCTTCGATTGCAGCAGTCTTTGAAAGGTGAGCCATCGCTGTCTTATGCAGATCAATCTCACTTCATTCATTCTTTTCGAAAGGCGACCGGATACACGCCGGCCCGATATTCCCGCAAGTTCGATGTCTGAAATCTACAATACAGGCAAATAGCGGCTTGCTAGGTAACCGGCATGTTCAACACGACCGGATGGAGTTGAAAATGTCGAAGATGAACGCCGTTGGATGGTTTGATATTTATGTCGAGGATATGGATCGCGCAGTTGCATTTTATGAGAGGGTATTCGACCAGACGCTGGAGCCGATAGGCGACCCGACTGGCGAAAATCAGATGATGAGTTTCCCAGCCGACATGAGCGCCTACGGTGCCGGTGGAGCCTTGTCGAAATCTGAAAACGCATCCCCGGGCCCTGGTGGTACCGTTGTCTACTTTTCAGCTGAAGACTGTGCTGTCGAGGAGAGCCGCGTCAGCGCTGCCGGTGGCAAGATCATAAGACCCAAATTCTCCATTGGAGACTATGGCTGGGTCAGCCTGTGTCAGGATACCGAAGGCAACTTCTTTGGCATCAGTTCCATGAAATGACTTTGGCTTGCGGGGTGCATACCCGAGGACCCCGCAAACCGGCCATGGAAAGAATTCACACGGTCCAGACGTTTATCGACGTTTCCCGGCCTCTCAGCTTTATCTGATTTTTGGCCGAGAACTTGAAGTCCGGATTGGACGCGTTCTCGTCAAGACCCGCACGGCGCATCAGTTCTTCACTGACGACGCACTTGCACCCAAGTTCGCGTGTGGACGCTTCCAGCCTGCTGGCCACATTCACTGTGTCGCCGACAACAGCAAATTCCAGCCGTCTCGACGGTCCTATGTCACCCAGGATCACCGGGCCGAAATGAACACCTACAGAGACCTTGATGGGTTCAATGCCTCTGGATTGCAGGTCCTTGTTGAAGGCCTCGGTTTCGTCAATGAGCTGCAACGCTGCTTTCAACGCATTGGCGGCGTCGCCGGATTTGGTTTCCGGCGTTCCGAAAGTCGCCATGACGCCGTCACCCAGGTATTTATCAAGCGTACCTCCATTTTGAAAAATGGAGCGTTCCACGAAGGCATGATAATGGCGCAGGAGGTCCATGACTTCCTCAGGTGAATGATGCTCGGCAAACTGGGTGAAGCCGACAATGTCCGTGAACAGCACTGCCACTTCCTGTGTTCGAACAGCCCCGATATCGCGATCCGTCGAGGCCAGAACATCGACCAGACTGGAGGGAAAGTAACGCGACAGGTTCGCACGCTCCGCCGCGAGATTGGCCTGTCGCATCAGGAGCTGGTTCGATCGCCAGCCCTTGAGCGCCAACATGGCCGCAACGATCAGGAAAACGACAATTTCCTGAATGCGTACTGAAGGGCGGACGCTATTGGGATCCAGTTCGCTTCCGACAATCGAATGGCCTTCAAAAGCGATTGCAGTCGCTTCGCTTAGCTCGGGAATTTTCTGTCCGAAAACCGCAACATAGATGAAACCGGCCAACCAGAGCACACCCACCCAGGTGCCAATCGCCCAAACCGTCCGCCAGGAATAGGCCAGTGTGGCAGCCGCCAGGAAAATGAAAAAGTAGATGAAATTGTCAAACCTGTAGATGAACGCGGTCGGCACGTCCTCACTGAAAAAGGGATTGGGTGTGATGAAGAGAAGTGTCAGCAGGCTAACATCCAGGAAGATGAGGCCAAGTTCCGTGCGCGAATAACCGACGCGCGCCAGCCGCAGCTGCAGCCAGCCGAGAGCGATAAACACCGCGACCCATGCTTCAT
The DNA here is from genome assembly GCF_009363435.1 of Labrenzia sp. THAF82. GTDB lineage: Bacteria > Pseudomonadota > Alphaproteobacteria > Rhizobiales > Stappiaceae > Roseibium > Roseibium porphyridii. Next base: position 6,141,309 of record NZ_CP045354.1, read on the forward strand.
AATAAAGCACGCTCAGGCTCGGATTGAGGAAGGGCAGAAGGAGCGCGACTATGGACATCGCCACCGTTCTGGCAATCACAGCGAGGCGGTGCCCCTCCATTTTTTCGTTTTCAAGAGCCTGTGCCAGGAACTGGTTTGAACTGGCCTGCTGCCTTTCATCGTCGCGCAATTGACGAAGACGCGCGATAAACCTGAACGGTGAGGGCATTCTGAGAGCCGACATACTCACTCCGTGTCATCTCAATCGTTCCAGTAGCTATCCTCACAATTGGTAATGAAGGAAAGGAATTCCTATGCCCTGTTCCGAAAAAGCCGGTCAGTGAATTGAAACCGCGTTGCACATAATCGCAAGCTGCGGCTTCGGAAGCGCATGCCAGACCCGCACACCCTCGGCCAGCGTGAGTGATCTGCCTCCAAGTTCACGTGGGAGGCGGCAAATTGCGCAGACTTGCGCCAAGCCGCTCAGCTTGGCGTGCGCTCAGCCCAACCTGCGAAAATTTTCTCCAGACCGACTACGATGTAATAGAGAACGATGCCAAGCAGGGCCAAAGCAATTAGAACCGCGAACATGAGCGGATAGTCCGAGTTGGTTTTCCCACTGTCGAACAGCGCACCCAGTCCCCTTCCATGAGGGCTGACGATCTCCATCAGATTGGTCCCGATGAAAGCCAGTGTCACCGACACCTTCAAAGCTCCGAAAAACTCAGGGAGCGTTTTCGGCAATGCGATTTTCCAGAAAATCGTTGTTTGCGATGCTCCGAGAGATCTCAGGATGTCGCGATATTCAGGCTCCAGGGTGGACAACCCGATCGACACAGAAACGGCAATCGGGAAAAAGGAGATCATGAAGGCGATCAGAACCGTATTGAAGTCGTGGGCGCCGACAAACATAAGCGCGACGATGGGAACAACCGTTGCCTTCGGGATTGCGTTGAAGCCGACCAGCAGCGGATAGAGAGCATCCCTCATGGTGCGTGAGAACCCCATCACCATTCCAAATGCGATACCGACGAGAACTGCCAGCAAAAGCCCCACGATTGTGCGCCAAAGCGTCTGCCAGCCCATGACAAGGAACAGTTCCCAGTACCGCACATAGGCAGGCCATAGATCACTCGGCGACGCCATCTTGTAGTTGGGCCAGTCATTCACCCAGACAAGCGCTTCCCACAGCAGCAGGAAAACCAGCATCGCAAACATCGGTACGATCACATTGCGCAAGCGTCCGTTCATGATGCAACCTCTTCGGGAACGCGCCCTTGGGCAATTTCAATCTGATGCCGCAGGATTGTAAGCCTCTCGGCTGCTTCTGCCGTGTAGAGTTCTTCCAGATTTGCGGGCGCTGACCGGTCGATGGTCATGACATATTGCGTGCGTGCGGGCCGACCGGACAACACAACAACCTGATCCCCCAGAAAAATGGATTCTCTGAGGTCATGGGTGATCAGCACTCCGGTGAACGGTTCCTTGGCTTTCAGGTCATGCATCGTTTGCCAAAGATCTTCCCTGGTGAAGGCATCAAGCGCGCCAAAAGGTTCATCCAGAATGAGCACTTCCGGCTGATGCACCAGAGCCCGGCACAGAGACGCGCGCTGCCGCATGCCTCCCGACAGTTCCGACGGACGTTTGTCCTCAAATCCTTCCAGTCCGACCAATGACAGCAAATGCCGCGCCCGGTCTTTCGCGGCTTCGCCTTTCAAGCCGTTCGGAACGATTTCAAGGGGCAGCATGACGTTCTTCAAGATTGAGCGCCATTCCAGTAGAACCGGATTTTGAAATGCCATGCCGACTGTCGAGCGAGGCCCTCGCACGCGTTCGCCATGAAGCCAGACTTCGCCTTCATCAGGACGCATCAGTCCGGCAATGAGGCGCGTCAATGTCGACTTGCCGCAGCCGGAAGGACCTACAACGGCGCAGAAACCGCCTTCCTCGACCGACAGTTCAAGTCCGTCCAGAACTGGCAGTGGCCCGGCAGCCGTCGGATAGGCATGCCGCACGCCCTTTATTTCAATCAATGCTGTCATGAGATCCTTGATGGCCAGGGGGCATGAAGCCCCCTGCCTTTTTTACTTCAAAGAAAAACCGCCTTCAGGCAGGTAGGCGTCCGTGAAATAGAGGCTCGCGTCAGGCTCATTCTGGAAGTCATAGACAGTACCGATCTGCTCAATGGCACTGGCCATGCGATCCGCGTCGATACCGCCCATACCGTTCGCGCTCGTATAGTCCGTGACGACATTGGCATCGATCGCCAACTGCAGGCGGCGCTGTTCCAGCGCGGCATCGGCTGCCGGGTTGCGCTTGACCAGCGCAGGAATGACAGCTTCGGGATCAGCGATTGCATCTTTCCAGCCCATGGCAACAGCCTCAAGGAAGTTTTTGACCACCTCAGGGTTCGCGGCTGCGAATTCCGTGTTGACGATGACCGCGTTGCCGTAAAGATCGAGACCGTGGTCTGCCATCAAAATGGTCGAAATGTCTTCTTCCGGCACACCCAAACGAACGAGGTTCAAATAGGAGCTGAACGAAAAGCCCGTGATGGACGAAACGTTTCCTTCAGCCAACATCGGTTCGCGGGTCGGGAACCCGACCGGCTCAACCTTGATGTCATCCATGTTGATGTTGTTTTCGGCAGCAAAAATCGGGAACTGCGCCCAGGCACCATCCGGTGGCGGTGCGCCGAGAACCTTGCCCGCAAGGTCTGCCGGACCTTCAACGCCCAGTGACTTACGCCCAATGACGGCAAAAGGGGGTTTGTCATAAACCATCATCGCAGCAATGACGGGTGCACCCGGATTCTGGTCGAGGAATTTGATCAGACTGTTGATATCCGCAAACCCGATCGGAAATGCACCTGTTGCGACCTTCGGAATTGCATCCAGGGACCCGGACCCCGCGGTGATCTCAACGCTCAAGCCCTTCTCATCAAAATGGCCATTGTCAATGGCGGCAAAATAGGGCGCGGACGGTCCTTCAAATTTCCAGTCCAGAGCAAAAGGGACAGAGGTCTTGTCACTGGCCACCGCGGCCGTTGCTCCGAATGCCACGACCGCAGCCGCGACGATTTTGCTGTAGAACATGAACGTCTCCCGTTACTTCAACTGTGCCAGCGATAAGCTGGGTCTCTACTGCGCCAAACGTTAGAGAGTGAAATCGCGATTTGCAAATCTTTTTGGCACGTTTATTTTTTGAGCACACCCTCAGAAATAGCAGATGGGTCCGAAAGCCGGATCGGAAAGTGCTTCGAGGGCCAAAACACGCTTAAAATCCATAAGTTGCAGCCCCACTTTACGTCGCCTGGGGAGGGTGCTCCAACCAGGAACCGGCCACACCGACTGAAGATTTGCCAACCTCGGCTCCATCAAAGGCGCTTTCTCCGGTTTTACTTAACCAAATGCTACCTGGAGCCGCCGCTTCTTAAAGTTGTTGTTTCTCAATCTACTATCCAGACGACCCCAGCATGAGTGTGCCTGGAAATTCACCTCTTGCCATACCAGACGCCTCATTTGGGCAATCAGCTGACATTAATCGGCCGCGCTTTACCCAAATTGTAGATCTGTCGCCCACAATCAGAGGCATTCATCGTGAAGAGGCGCCTTATGTCATCATTTCTTGCCAATCGATCGATTGCATTCAAGCTCGCCCTTGTGTGCTGGGTACCGGTCTTGGCCCTGATCGCCATAAGCGCACAGAAGATCCACGTTGAATATCAAGCCTGGCAAAGGGCAGAAGCCATCGGAGAAGTTCTCAATGTGGCACCAATACTGTCAGATCTGGTTCACGATATTCAGCGCGAACGGGGAACGTCTGCTGGATTAGTCGGCTCTCGAGGATTGGCGTTCAAGCAGTCGATCAAAGATGAGAGATCCGAAACAGATGCCGACCTGAAAAGGCTCCAGGCGACAGTTGGAACGCCCTCCGGGAAACTTGCCGCCTCCAACTTCACAGACCCTTACAACGGGGCGCTCGCTGACCTTAAGAACCTGACGAAGATCCGACAGGAAGTCGATGCTCTTCAGATTACGGTGCCGGACATTGCAAACTACTATACGGGCATCGTCGCTCAGCTTCTCGAAGCAATAGAAAAAATGAAGCTCTCGGTCGACAATGCGGAAGTTCTACACCAGATCTCGGCCTATATCGCACTACAGCACGCCAAGGAACATGCAGGTCTTGAGCGCGCCATGGGTGCTGTCGGCTTTGGGTCAGGGAGTTTTGAACCCGAGACCTACCAGCGCTTTTTGAGCCTCGTCGCGCAACAGGACAACATGTTTTCTCAGTTTCGCCAGAATGCGCCGACCGAAGCTCTCGTCCTCTTGAGCAAGCTGCAGCACGGTCCATTGGAAACACGCGTTCAGGAGTATCGGGAAATTGCGCAGCAGAGTCCCTACGGCACCAGCACGGCGCTTGTATCCGGGAAGGACTGGTGGGACGCAACGACTGCCCGCATCGACGCGCTCAAATCCATCGAAGACCGGTTGTCCCGATCGCTGCATGACTGGGCATTGGAAGCTTGTCAAAAGGCCTGGACTTCATTCCTGACATTGACGGCGTTTCTTGTTGCACTCGTGGCTGGTGCCGCTCTCGTTTCGCTGCTGGTTTATCGGGAAATCCAACCACCAATCGCGCGTATCAACTCATCGATGGCCAGCTGGGCAAGTGACGGAGCTATTCCCGATCTGAAAGAAGCGCAGCGTCGGGATGGGATCGGCGAGCTTGCACGTACCTTGAACGACCTGCGTCACCGGTTGGAGGACACACGGAAGATCGAATTGGAACGCAATGCCCGTGAGCGGGCACAAACACAAGAAATGAAGCTGCTTTCCGATCTCAATGAATGGCTTCAGTCGAGCACATCAACCGACGAACTTTACGCGATGATTGAAACATTCATGGCGAAGCTGCTTCCGGAGAGCAGCGGCAGCGTCTACGTCTTTTCCAATTCGCGCGACGTTCTGGACGGGACCTGCGCATGGAATGGCGGAGAGCTGCATGAGCACATTCGTCCCGACGACTGCTGGTCGCTGCGTCGTGGACGTGGCTACTCGTTCAAGACCGATGATATCAAGTTCGCCTGTGAACACACGCAGCCTCATGACGACGGCCCTTACTATTGCATCCCGATCCTGGCGCATGGCGAAACCGTTGGCATGATGCATCTGAAACCTTTGCCGGACATTTCGACGGATGCTTTTTTCGAAAGCTACCGCCTCGCCCAGCTTGCCGCAGAACAAATCAGCCTTGCCATTGCCAACAGCAAGATGCGTGATCAATTGCACCAGCAATCCATTCGGGATCCACTGACCGGCCTCTTTAACCGGCGGCATTTCATTGAAGTTCTGAGGCGAAATGTCGAGACGTCAAAGCGCACGAAAGCGCCCTTTGTGCTGGCATCGATAGACGTCGATCACTTCAAGCGGTTCAACGACAATCACGGGCATGACGCAGGCGACATGGTTCTGCGCGCTGTCGGGTCGACGCTGGAACAGGCATGTGGTGTTGAAGAATTGCCGTGTCGTATTGGCGGTGAGGAGTTCATGCTGCTGCTGTCCGACACGACGTTGGAGGCAGCCGAAAACCGCGCCGAGGAAATCCGTCAACTGATCGAAAAGATCACCGTGCGTTATGGCGAAAAGTCACTGCCGAAGATTACCATCTCCGTCGGACTGTCAGCCTATCCTGAGCACGGATCACTGCCGCAGGATCTTATGCAGTCGGCCGACGATGCCCTATACAAGTCAAAGGCGGCTGGACGGAACCAGGTCACCATAGCCAATTTGGCCAAGGAAGTTCCAGATCAACCAACCGTCGATTTTGATAGGGTCAAGGAGGAGCTGATCGATCATGTTGACCAGCGGGTTGCCAAGATCTAGATCATCACAAAAAAAAGGTCGGACGTTTTCACAAGACACGCATTGACCCAGACAGTAAAAGCGATTTGACGCCTTTCCAATAGAAGTGCCTCTTCATGATTGTTTTTGAGACTTCGCGACTAAAGGTTCGGAAATGGCGGCGCAACGACTTTGACACCTTGCTTTCTGTCTACGGCAACCAGAAAGTCTGTAGATACATTGATGACGGATCACCACTCTCCGCGGACGAGGCCAGGGCCTGGTTGTCGGTCACCCAGACCAACTATGAAAAGCGCGGGTATGGGATGTGGGCTCTGACGGCAAAAGACACCAGCGCAACGATCGGGTTTGGAGGTCTGGTGCATCCCGGCAATCAGAAAACTCCTGAAATCAAATACGCCCTTGATGTGGACCATTGGCGGCAAGGCTATGCAACAGAATTCGTGTCTGCCGCTTGCAGCCATGGCTTTGACCGCTTCGCCTTGCCTTCCATTATCGCAACCGTTGCTGCGGAAAACTTCGCATCAATCCATGTGCTTGAAAAATGCGGTTTCAGTGCCACTGGAGACCAGCTGGAGAGCGACGGTTCGATCACACTGGTCTTTCAAAAAACAGCAATCTGACCTTTGAGATCGCCCAGCGCGGCGACCGGTTCTTTAAAAAAATCCGAAGTCATCGAAACTGTTCGGAATGTCCTCATCGGTTACAAAGGATTGGGGTTCGCCGAAACTGGAATGACCACCCGCCTGGCCTGGCTTCCAAATAGGGGGGTGCATGGTTTCGATCGGGATCCACTCCCCACCTTCTGCATCTTCGTCCGGTGACACACCGCTGAAATCAAATCTGTCTTCATCAGAATTGGTTGCGGATGTCCTGTCGTCTGCATTCAGGTCGCTTACTTTGTAAGATGTAATAAATGTGTTTGATACGCGGGGCATTTCCATCTTTCCTTCTCTTCAACCATGGAGCAGGTGCCCCAACGTGAAGTCAGAATAGAAAGTGCGGGATTCCCGGTCTGTGACGAGGATTACGAAGTTTGCAAATCCGATTTCTTGCTGCAGACACGCTGCATCAAGAAGACATCGAAGCGCAGAACGGTTGTTACTGACCCGAACAAGCCTGACCCGCCAGCAGGCAGGTAAGACGCAGAAATGTCTGACCGGCAACCACTCTAAAGAGCACTTGCCGGCGCCTGGTTCACTTGGAATGAGCAATCCGGTCGGGACCGGCCGTGATCAAGTACCCCGGTGACGGTTGCTTGGCTCGAAGCCCGATTTTTCCGCCTGCCTTGGCTCACGCACCCAGACTTCACGGTTCGGATGCATACCGCCACCGCGAACAGCAGGAACGGCGGTGTGACGCGCCCTGTGCAACAGTCTTGTATCGGCAACACCACAATTGGGATGCTGACCGCCATTATCGGCGACGATCTTGTCCCACGCCGCTTTGCGAGTGGCGAAAACCTCAGGGTCCTCGAGAGCCAAGCAGTTCAATGTGTTGCTGTTCAGATCAACGATAATGGCATCGCCATCTTCGACAAATGCAATCGGGCCGCCCAGGGCCGCCTCAGGTCCGACATGACCGATCACGAGGCCAACAGAACCTCCTGAAAAGCGCGCATCCGTCATCAGGGCGACAACAATGTCGCGTTCGCGGCAAAGTGTCGTGATACGGGAGGTCGGATCCAGCATTTCCGGCATCCCAGGAGCACCGCTCGGCCCGGAGTAGCGGACGATAATCATGTCCTTGTCCTGGAAGCTGTCTGGCGCTTCATCAAGCGCTTTGATGAGATCGGCTTCACCTTCAAACACACGAGCACGGCCCTTGAAGAGATTGTCTTCCAGACCACCTTCGACGCCCGCAAGTTTCAAAATAGCCGAGAAATCCGGTGACAGATTGCCACCGAGCATTCTGAGCCCGCCTGTCGGCTTGAAAGGTTCTGCCACCCCATGAATGACATCACCATCTGGCGCAGGGGTGTTCAGGTCGGCAACCTGTTCGGCAAGTGTGCGTCCGGTGCATGTCATCATGTCGCCGTTCAGAAGACCTGCATCCAGCAGATCCTTGACAATAACCTGGACGCCCCCGACGCGGTCGATGTCAATCATGGAATACGCGCCATATGGGCGGGCATTGGTAAGGACCGGCACAACGTTTTTCGACAGGTGATTGAATTCTTCCGGTGTCATGACATCACGCCAGAAGTGTTCATAACCGGCGGCACGTGCGATTTCCGGTACGTGCAGAACCACATTTGTGGACCCACCGATGGCCATCGCCACGATCACGGCGTTGCGGATCGAATCCCGCTTGACGATATCGCGCGGCTTCAGCCCGGATGTCATCATGGCGGCGAGATGCGAAACAAGCTCAGCCGGAAATTCTTCAAGGCGCCTTGGGTCGTCGGAAGCAGGCGCAACCATATGAAGAGGTTGCAGTCCGACAACACCGATGAAGGTTTGCATGGTGTTATAGGTAAACATGCCGCCGCAACTGCCAATGCCCGGGCAGGCATTGCAGGCAATGCGATGGCGGACCGCCGGATCCGGATGACCTGCAACCTGATAAGCGCTGACAATATCCAGAGCTTCTCCGGTTTCGGGGTCCCGGCCCGGCCGGATGGTGCCGTCCGACATAATGATTGCCGGTTCATTGTGTTCCAGGACGGCTGCAAGCGTACCGACTGGCGGCTTGTCGCAGGCGACCACGGCGATGGTTCCGGCAAGGCCTGTCGCCTCCAGATGCTCACACAAGGAATCGTTGGTGACTTCCCGGCCCAGGAGCGAATAGCGCATCTCACGCGTCCCGTTCCGGATGCCGTCAGAGGTCGCGATGGTGAATTCAGGCTGCACCAGTCTGTATTTCAGCTGGTCCGGACCATTGCCAATCCGGGATTTGAGGTGCTCATGAATGGCGTCGACTTTGGAGGCAACGCCGAGGTAACACTGGCTGTCTCCTTTCGTGCCGACAACACCGACTGAGGGTTCGTGAATAAGTTCAGGATCGGTCCCCAGTTCTCTGGCAACACCAATGGTCTGAGCGGACCGGCCAGGGTGGCGATCAATCAAGACGATTTTCGAACCCTTCATTTCATTCTCCCTCACGTCGAGCACGATTACGTGTGCACCTGTTATCCCGTTTTTCGGCACCTGAATAGCCTCAAGCTGTTCGGATCAGGAGCATTGCCCATCCAAAATCAGCCAAGTACAAAAAATCGGCTTGGTTTCTCAGTTTTTCCTAGAACAGCCCATCGTAGGCTCGGCGGGGAATTCGACAGGCCAGCAAGGTAAACCCGTCGCGCTTCAGCGCTTCTTCGGTTTCAGACCTCAGATCGTTTTCGCTCTCGATCCACACACCGTGCCCACCATATGCGCCGGCCACAGCCGGAAAATCCGTCTCTCCAAAATCCACACCCACATTCGGCCTTTGACTGCCGCGCTGTTTCAGCTCGATCAACGCAAGACTGGTATCGACCAGCACACAGATGATCACGGGGATATTCAGATCGCGCAGCGTTGAAAGCTCGCCCAAACACATTTCAAGACCTGCATCTCCGACAAAGGCGATGACCGGTGCCCGATCATCGACAAGACGGTGGCCCATCGCGAGTGGAACCGCACAGCCCATGGTGCAAAGAGCCGATGACTGGAGCATCTGCCTCGGCATCGGGCAGCGCCATATTTGACTGACCAGAATCCGATGCGCGCCACTGTCAGCCGTTGCGACCGTGTTCGCAGGCATGACGTCGCGCAGCGTATGGAAAACCCTGCCGGGGCCCCAGCCGGACGGCTCCGGTTGAAATGCCTCTTCAAGATCCTTGCGCACCTTTGCCGGTTGGCCGGCAGCCCAGGAAGGCTGTTCCGTGCTTCTGGCGTCCGCCAAAAGTTCCAGAGCCGGAGCGACAGCGCTGCGCAGTGTTGCGGAAACGGCGTGCATGCCATGTGTGCGCAACACCGACGTCACGTCGATGACATTCGCCGTTTCCTCCCAGGGATTGCGCCAGTTGATGCGCATCTCGATCGGGTCATAGCCCAAGAGAAGAATGCAATCGCTCTGATTTATCAGCGGCAACAGGTGGCCATCAGCCTTTGGTGACAGACCGGCGCCTCCAAGTGCAAGATCGCTGTTTTCGTCCAAAAGACCCTTGCCCTTGTAGCTGGTCACAAGGGGAATATTGAACGTTTGGCAGAACTTGGAGATCTCGAGCGAAGCACCTTCGTTCACGGCATCAACACCGGCAATGGCGATCGGACGTTCTGCCTTGGCAAACAACGCTAGCGCCGTTTCAAGGTCAGGTCCCTTAAATGGTGCACTGGCTACAGGTGCGGAAGAAAAGCGCTCGCTCCATCCCTCTTCCGTTTCCGCTTCGGCGACCTTGATCGGAACATCTATGTGCACAGGCCCCGGCTGACCATCGAGCGCAATTGCCAGAGCTTTTTCCATCATCACGTCCAGCGCACCAAGGCGAGCTGAGAAGCTTGCCTTCACGATTGGCCGCAACAATTGCTGGTGATCGAAAACCTGGTGTGTGTAGCTTTCCGCATCGGCCTGATCGACGCAGCCGGTCAGGAAAATCAGTGGCACGCGGTCTTGCCATGCGTTGGCAACCACATTGATCGCATTTGCTGCGCCCGGACCAATGGTTGCCAGAAGCACGCCCGGCGCGCCGTCAGCATGCCATCCGCCTTCAGCCATGAAGCCACCGGCATTTTCATGTTTGACCAGAACGAAATTCAGCCCCGCCTGATCGAGCGCCTGCATCAACGCAAGAACTTCACCGCCAGGAATGCCAAAAGCATGACGGCAGCCAGCTGCGTGAAGTTTGCCTGCGATAATATCTGCACCAGTGGTCATTGAAATGCTTACCCTTTGTTCGGAGCATCCGCCCCAAGATCCAAAATACCTTTTGCTTCCAGATCCGAAAGCTGCTCTGCGGTCAGTCCGAGGTGACGAGCGAGCACGTCTTGTGTGTCTGCGCCGAGCAACGGCGGCGCGTTCCTGTAACCAACCGGCGTCTTCTCAAGGTTGATCGGAGATCCAATCAGGTCAACGTCTCCGCTGAGTGGATGCGGCAGTGTAATGCGCATGTTGCGCTGCTGGATTTGCGGATCATCGAAGACCTGTCCCAAATCATTGACCGGGCCACACGGAACACCCGCCTCTTCAAGCAGCTTGATCCACTCGTCTGCCGTCTTTTCAATGGTAAGACGCCGGATCAAGGGGATCAGCTTCTTGCGATTTCGTACCCGATCCGCGTTCTTGGCAAATTGAGGATCGGCACCAAGCTCGGGCGCACCTACAACCGCGCAGAACTTTTGAAACTGGGTGTCGTTGCCGACCGCGATGATGAATGACTGGTCTGCGGCTGGAAAGGTCTCATAAGGAACGATGGTCGGATGCCCATTGCCAAGCCGACCGGGCACATTCCCGGATACCAGATACCCAACGCCCTGATTGATCAGCCAGGAGACCTGCGCGTCGAGCAAGGAAATGTCGATATGCTGGCCTTCATCCGTTGAATGGCGGTGGTTGAGGGCGGCCAGAATCGAGACTGTTGCGTACATTCCACACATGACGTCGGCGATGCCGACACCACACTTGGTTTCCGTACCGCCATCTTCGTCAGTAAATCCGGTGAGCGACATGATCCCACCCATGCCCTGGATCAGGAAATCGTAACCAGCACGATGGGCATAGGGCCCGGTCTGACCGAAGCCGGAGATCGAACAATAAATGAGGCGTGGATTGCGCGCTTTCAAAGTTGCGTAGTCGAGACCACGCCGCTTCAGATCCCCCACCTTGAAATTCTCAACCAGGATATCGGCCTTGGCAGCAAGATCGGCAATCAGGCTCTGGCCTTCTTGGCTGGACAGATCAATCGCAACAGATGCCTTGTTGCGGTTCGAGGACAGGTAGTAAGCGCTCTCGGCGGTCTCATTTCCATCCTTGTCCTTCAGGAAAGGTGGTCCCCAGCCGCGGGTATCGTCACCGCGACCCGGGCGCTCGATCTTGATCACTTCCGCACCAAGATCACCAAGGATCTGGGTACAGGTCGGACCAGCCAGTATTCGCGACAGATCTAGGACAACAAGACCGGACAGAGCGCCGGGAGCGGGGCTGGATGGGGACACACTTCACCTAAACGTGCTGAATTTCGTCGGAAAAGGCCACAGGGGCGCAGCCGCGTCAACTGCACCGTTGCGCTGACGTGCACACTGCGGCTCAAATTCCTGTCAGTTCGCGGTGAACGCTCACCCCTTTTCGGTCCATCCCATCATGGTGCCAAGCTCAGTCCACGCACGCTTGATCCATTTTGCTTCAACGCTGTGGCCGCCATCATGCAAACAAAGCTCCAAAAGGCCCTCGCTGGGTTGCCAGCGTTCGCAGGTCAATTTGCCGTCGGTAAATTTTTGCGGCGCGGCATCCGACAAGCCGTTTTGCCGGCGCCAGACATCAAAGCTTTCAAATACATCGCCCTGCTTCCATTGACCGCCGCCAAGCCACCTGCCGGCAAGCGGCACAACGGTATCGCTGGTACCATGGACATGAAATAGATAGGGCGGTTCTGTCGGACAGTCTTTCGGCAAAGGTTCCCAGAAAGCTCCGGCAATCGGCGCATAACCGGCAAATTTTCCCGAGTCCTGACAGGCCAAATACCAGGTCATGAAGCCGCCCGATGAAAACCCGGACAGCAGTGTCCGGTTCGTGTCGACACCGAACTTGTCGGAAAGGTCGCTCAGTACACTGTCGAAGAAAACAGCCTCATCGCGCAGGTTTCGTGGTGCGGTGGGGAAGGACCAGGTCCCATCTACGCCCTGGACCGCGACAAAGGCGACGCCGAGCTCATCGGCCATGCGCTGGAAGCCTTTGTTGCGGATCGCATTGACGGCCTTTCCACGATGGCCGTGCAGATAGAAGATCGCACCGAGAGCCTCTCCGTCTTCATGCGCCTCCGGAAGGTGAATGTAATACTGTCCGTTTTCAATTTCACAGGGGACTTCTTCGCCGCACCCGGTGTCGGCGATTGCGTTGTTTCCACCTGTCAGGATAACGCCGCTCAAGATAGCAGCACAGCTTACGAAAGACCGTTTTTTCGACAACACTTCCGGCTCCTCACCATTCGCGTCTGGTTCGTGGACTGCCGTAAAGGAAATGGCATCCCGCCCGCAAACATTGGAGCGAGGCTGGAATTTGTCCAGCCGGAGCCGTTCACAAGTCGGAGAGAGCCACCTTGCAAAGTACGGATCTATTCCCAGGAACCGTCGGTGGGAATTTTGAGTATCCGGCCGCAATGCTTGCAATGAACGGCATCGGTATCGTGCCGGTTCAAGCCGCAATCGGGGCAGGATATCCGGACTTTGGAGGGTCGGAAGATCGTTTGAACCAAACGCAGAAACAAGGCCACACCGAAGATCATGATCAGGACGGTCATGAGCCTGCCGACACTGTCCGTCATCGTGATGTCGCCAAATCCCGTCGTCGTCAGGGTCGCCACAGTGAAATAGAGCGCATCGAGATAATTGTTGATGTTTGGATTGCGGTCATCTTCCACCACGAACACGATTGCGGTGACCACGAAAATGAAGACGATCAGGTTCACGCCCGACTGGAGGATTTCCTCGTTGCGCCTGAACCAGCTGGACGCATCGCGCAACTCTTTCAGGAGATGATAGGACCGCATCAGGCGCAACATGCGCACGACACGCAGGAAGGCGAAGTTTTCCAGGAAGGCCGGCGCAATCAAAGATGCAATCACGACAACATCGGCCAAAGACGTAAAGCTGACGACATAGCGGCCCGGATTGGCCGCTGCAATCATCCTGGCAACATAGTCAAGCAACAGCACGGCTGCGATCACATAGTCCAACTCGTGATGAAGCCGCGCCGGGTCGAGAACTGAGGACACCACGAAATAGCCGATAGTGATCAGATCGAAGGCAAGCAGCGCATAGCGAAAGACCCTGGCTTTCGTGCTGTGCCCGAAGTAGAGCTGCCGGAGAATTGTTTTCAGTGATGAAGTTTCCGCGGCCATTGGTTTTGCCTTTTCCCGGTTCAGTTTGACCGCAGTCCAACAGCAACCGCCCGGCTAACACACGCCGCGAGCAGATCACTGGTCAAAAGACCTAACACGCATTCGTGCACAATCTGCATGATGATGCTGCGATGCAGCTGTTTATTCCACAGCCGCGGGGCACTAAGGTCGCCAGAGTAAGAAACGGCAAAAAGCCGAACAGACGATAGGACTGGACGTTATATGCATGATTTGTCAGGACAAGTTGCCTTGGTGACAGGAGCCAGCCGAGGCATCGGCGCAGCGGCAGCCCGAAGCCTTGCCAAATATGGTGCCAAAGTGGTTCTGGCGGCACGCAGCAGCGCAGATATCGAGCAGATCGCTGACGACATTCGCAAGAATGGCGGAGATGCTGCGGCTGTAACATGTGATGTTGCCGACTATGGGGACGTGGAAAAAGCAGTACAGTTCGTGCTGGACACCTTTGGCGATATCAACATTCTCGTTAACAATGCCGGCGTCATTGAACCTATCTCACGGATTGAGGCATCCGATCCCGAAGCCTGGGGGAAGGTCATCGATATCAATGTCAAAGGCGTTTATCACGGCATTCGCGCCGTCGCTCCGCACATGCTTGAAAAAGGCGCCGGAACAATTGTCAATATCAGCTCTGGAGCGGCCGTTGGCGCCCTTGAAGGCTGGAGCCAGTATTGTTCTTCCAAGGCAGCCGCACTGTCGCTCACACGGTGCGCCGACAAGGAGTTCGGAGACAAGGGACTGCGTGTGGTCGGCCTCAGCCCGGGCACCGTTGCGACACAAATGCAGGTGGATATCAAGGCATCGGGCATCAATCCGGTCAGTCAGCTCGACCCGGCCGTCCACATACCCTCAGAGTGGGTCGGTGAAGCGATTTGCTGGCTGTGCACGAATGCCGGCGATGCCTACCGGGGCGTCGACTGTTCCTTACGTGACGAGGACGTTCGCAAGGCCGTCGGTCTCATAAAATAGGCATTCGGAATCAAAAGAGGGCCGCAATGCGGCCCTCCCATGAGATCGACGTGTCCGAAAGACCGGATCAGATCCCAGCGAAACCGTTCAAAACCGGAGGCTGCTCCAGCATCGTTCCATTCCGCCCAGACTTTCGGGCCACGATCGGATACTCACTAGACATGGGCACACCTCCTTTCAGTTGTTGCAGACGCAATAAATGTGAGGCCGAAATCTCAACGAGACAAGGCGAAAATCATGTTTCCCCTGCTTTCGAGACGTTGATCAGACAAGTCTGTTACCGAGAGGCAACAGCATTGTCCGCAATTGTCTGGAAGACACCATCAAGCTCAGCTGCGAGCTCGGCGAGCGCTTCCCCGCCTTCTTCCATATAAGGGGCAAAAACAAATCCAGGCGTTTTCCAGGACAATGTACCGGTGCCATCACTGTTCTCGGTGACATAGAACCGGATAGGCGCTTCAATGCCTGCGGCAACCGAGGCTTCCAGCATACGGATGGCATAATCGTTTCGGTAAACGCCCATGATGCGATTGCCGGGGATTTTCAAACCACGGCCTTTGGCTCCGGACGAGGCGCTGGCTTGCGTGACAAGAAGCATCTTTTCGGCTTTCACCGCCGCTTTGACGCTTTCAACCAGGTCGGAATAACTTTGCTCAGTCGGGATGACTTTCCAGCCTTGCCGGTCCGAAAGGCTGTCGGCCTGAGAGACGCCAGCGGTGACAACCAGCCAGAAAAAGACACTTACCAATAGACGCATATTGCTTGCTCCCGCACTCGCATAGTCAATTCAGGTTCCCCTGGATCCGCACCCTAGTGTCCACCTCCCTCACAACGCACTCACAATACGGTGTGCCGGGATTTCTTCAGCCCATGCCGAGCCTTAGCCTCAACCTGGTACCGGCAAGACTTCCCAGAAAACCGAAGATGAGCCAGAGCCAGCCGTGCAGTGAACCAGACACTAGTCCGCCCAGATAGGCGCCGATGTTGCAGCCGTATGCCAAGCGTGCGCCGTAGCCCATGAGCAGGCCTCCGGCGAGTGCAGTCAGCACATCACGCCGGCTGAGATGCCAGATCGGTGCGAACCGGCCAGCAAGCGCCGCTGCCGCCATGGCCCCCAGAATGACGCCAAAATCCATGACGGAAGTGGTATCCCGCAGAACGGAGTTTTCAAGTGCGCCCCGCTGCCAGGTCCAATAGGGCCAGGTTTCGACCGGCAAGCCGAGGGCATGAAAGGCCTTGGCCCCCCAAAGGGCAAACGCGGAGGTTATGCCCCACGGCCGGCCAACCACGACAAAGGTTGCTATGCCAACAACAGCAAGCATGAGCGCCCCCAACATGGGCGACCAGGGACCTTTTAGAAAACTCTCAGTCCGCCTTACAGGCGCGATCTCGCCGTGAGCGCTCCTCTCGATCCGAAGCGTCAACCAGGCCAGGGCTCCAAGTACTGCCGAAGTTGCCAAAAAAGCTCCATGAGGCCCAAATTCGCGAACGAAGGAGACCGCCGGAAATTTGGGCAACCTTCCCCAGAGATGCAGATGCGCCGTTGCAGCTACCGAACCCAGAACAAAGGCCGCCAGCGTTATCATCATCCGGGTAGAGCCGCCACCGGCGGTGAAGAGGGTGCCCGAGCCGCATCCACCGCCAAGCTGCATTCCGATACCAAACATGAATGCACCCAACGCAGCAGCAACGCCGAACGGAAAGACAAACCCGCCCGTTGGCCAACCGAGTGACCCGCCCCAGGCGATCAGCGGAAAAGAAACTGCGCTGGTCAGAAGGATCAGAACAAACTGTGCCCGCAAGCCGCCGCCGCGCCTTTCAGTCACGATGCGGCGCCATGCGGCCGTAAAGCCGAAGCTCGCATGATAAAGGGACAAACCGGCCAGACCGCCGATAAGCGTTGCTATCGCTTGCCGGGAACCGGCTTCTCCGTAAGCGCCGATCGCGACGAGGGCCAAGAGAGCGAGCGCAATGCCTGTCACCATCAGTTGAGACTTTTGCAAACTGGCCGTCATGTCCGTGTGATCCCGATTCACTTTGATTTCGTATTTCTCGAAGAGCAAAAGTCACGGTGTCACGATTGGCCATAATTTCGCAACGAAAGTATCTTTTGGTGGCCTACACATTGCCAACACCTTTTTGTGTTTTGCAGTTCAAGTGAAGCCTGCAGATTTTAGCGGTGACAAAGTATTGGCTGGCAGATGCCGAACGTCTTGACGCGGGAACAACGCGGCATTGGACCAGCCCGAAGAGATATAAAGGCCTGACATGCGTCTTAGCGATCAATTTGGGTATGATTTAACACTTGCCGACAAGGACGCTGTTGCGGCCTGGAATGCGACTGTGAATGCCTTCCTGGCTCATGGCAAGGCAACGCCGGGTCATCTTGAAACCTGTTTGAGCCTGGCGCCCGATTTTGCGCTCGGCCATGCCACACGCGGTCTTTTCTGCCTACTGCTCGGCCGGCGCGAGCTTTACGTAACAGCGCGCGAATGCCTTAAGGTGGCGCGCACGTCCGCTCAAAACACACCTTTGACCGACCGCGAAACGGTCGTCCTCGATGCGCTTGACATCTGGCTTCAAGGGTTTCCGACCCGCGCAGCCGACGTCCTCGATGCCCAACTCGTCAAATATGCTCAAGATGCGTTGCTGATGAAGCTCATCCATGCGATCCGCTTCGTATTGGGCGATTCCGTTGGGATGCGGCAATCGATTGACCGTGTGTTCTCCGCATATGACGAAAACCATCCCTCATACGGATACCTGCTCGGATGCCGCGCCTTTTCGCTTGAAGAGACCGGTGACTACCGTCAGGCGGAAGCGTCCGGCCGCAGAGGTCTGGAGTTTGCCAAGGACGACGCCTGGGGTCTTCACGCCGTGGCCCACGTTCACGATATGACGGGACGTGCCGAAGAGGGCGCCGGCTGGCTGGAAAACCATCCGAACGGATGGGCACATTGCAACAATTTCGGCTATCACGTGTGGTGGCATCTGGCGCTGATGTATCTCAGCCAGGGCGAAGCTGACAAAGCGCTCGCGCTTTACGACAACGATATCCGCAAGGATAAGACCGACGACTACCGCGACATCTCAAATGCCGCATCGCTTCTCGTCCGACTGGAACTGGAAGGTGTCAATGTCGGCCCTCGCTGGGATGAACTGGCGCTTCTGTCCGACAAACGGGCCGAAGACGGCTGCAATGTCTTTGCCGACCTGCACTATCTCCTCTGCCTCCTGAACGGCGGCCGCCGGATGGGTGCGGATCGTCTGCTCAACGGATTGAAGGAACGGGCGCAAAGCGAAACGGATATCGGCCGGGTTTCCGCCGAGGCCGGTTTGCCGACGGGGCTCGGACTGGAACAATACCGCAAGGGCAACTATGCATCAGCCTTTTCACTGCTGACTTCAGCCAGGGACAATCTGAACATCATTGGCGGTTCCCATGCCCAGCGCGATGTCTTTGAACGGATCACCATTGACGCTGCCTTGCGGGCCGGGTTCTCCTCTGAAGCAGAAAATCTGATCAAAAGCCGCACCCACAAGCGCGGCGCCCTTGACAGTTTTGCCGAACAGCGGCTTGAAGTCTGCGACAAGATGCAACGCGCAGAGCGGGTCATGGAAGACGACAGCCTGAGGGCAGCCGGATCGGTGTAATAACCGCCCGCCTCTGCAAGCCACATTTTTTGGACCTGACGTGAACGCACATCACCAGACGAAACGCCCCCGTGACCCGCGGCTCGATTTTTTCCGCGGGATCGGAATGTTCATCATTTACGTTGCCCATGTGCCGTGGAACTGGTGGACTCTTTGGATCCCGGCGCGTTTCGGCTTCTCAGACGCCACGGAAATCTTCGTTTTCTGCTCGGGCATGGCATCCGCCATCGCCTTCGGCAAGATCTTCGATGTGCATGGCATCGGTATGGGAACCGCCCGCATTCTGCATCGAATGTGGCAGGTTTATTGGGCGCATATCGGCCAGATTCTGGTGATCGCGGTCGGGCTCGTGATGATCCACGAAAGTGGCTATCTCAAAGAATGCTGCGACCTGACCCAGGATTATGTCGCGTCCTTGAACCTCTGGCATCTTTACAACAAAACTGTCGTGGCCCTGCCCGGTTTGATGACATTGACCTGGGTGCCCAATTATTTCGACATTCTGCCGATGTATATCGTGATCCTGGCACTGATCCCTGTGATCATGTTGGCCTCACGCGTGTCTGTTGCGGCCGCCTTTGCAGTGTCGATCGGTCTCTGGCTCGCCTCTCAGTTCGGCTTTCTAGACCTTCCGGCAGAGCCCTGGGTCAATTCCGAAGGCGAACACAGAAAATGGTTTTTCAACCCGTTCGCCTGGCAAATGCTGTTTTTCACCGGTTTTGCCTTCATGCGCGGCTGGATCCCGGCACCGCCCGTAAACCGCAATTTGATCCTGTTCTGCGCGGCAATTGTCGTCGTCACGATCCCTTTTGCCTATTTCCGTATCCATAGCGAACATCAGTGGAATGTGGTTTGGGCGCGGGACGTACGTGAAATGATCCGTCCGCTCTGGATCAAGACCGAGTTTGGCCTGTTCCGCTATCTCCACTTCCTTGCTCTGGCTTATCTGGCCTGGGTCGCGGCCGGTGAACATGGCAAGCATCTGCTCGGACATGGCGTTCTCTGGGGCCGGTTTGTCAGGATCGTCCAAAAGGTTGGTCAGCAATCACTCGCCGTTTTCATGGCAAGCCTCGTGATTGCTCAGGCTGCTGCCTTGCTCCGTGACATGGTCTGGGGGCGTGGTGATTGGTTGCCTCAGATCCTGAGCAATCTGCTCGGCATTCTGGCGCTCATTCTCGTGGCCTATGTGGTCTCCTGGTACAAGAGCCAACCCTGGCGCAAACCGCCCTCGGTTCAATCGGGTGGATCCCCCGACATGCCCAAGCCGGCAAACCGCGAAGACGCCGATGAAGCTTCCAATACAAGGCCCGCTGGCAAGGAACAGGCGCTTACCTAAAGATAACAACATCGTCTGCGTTAGCTGGACGGTGCCTATGCCATAAACAAAAACACCGGCCAATCGGCCGGTGTTTTTGTTTAATTTCTGAAGTGTTGTCTAATGAAGCGAAGCCATTTCAAGGTCGGCTTCGAACGCATTGGCAACGGCTGCTTCACGGCTGTCAGCCAGCAGGATCGGCGTGCCGTCCGCATTTAGAAGCGCATAAAGCGTCATGTTGTCGTGGAGCGGTGGAACTTCCGGAAACATTTCCTTCAGGTCCCGCGCTTTGATCGGTTTGATATAGGCAACATCTCCGGTACCCAGTTCCGTCAATTCGTCGACGGACATGGCGGTTGTGAGATCTGCGCCGTCTGCCCAGTCCGGGCTATTTGGGTCGTGCATCAGTCAATTCTCCATAAGTTGGTCGACGAGGGTCTATTCGCCGCTGGAGATTTCTATTTTTCTTATAACACGTTCCGGTTCGGGACGTGCCAGGTCGATGGACAAGAGGCCATCTTTGAGGTCAGCTCCGAGGATCTCTATCCCCTCGGCCAACACAAATGCCCGTTGGAACTGCCGTGCGGCAATGCCGCGATGCAGATACTGGCGGGATTTGTCGTCTACCTGCCGGCCTCGGATCACAAGCTGACTCTCCTCAACGGAGACATCAAGCTGCTCTCTGGTGAAGCCGGCCACAGCCAACGTTATCCGGATTATATCACCTTGACCTTCGGATTTCGGAAGTCTTTCGATGTTATAGGGCGGGTATCCGTCATTCGCGGCCTTGGAAACGCGATCGAGCACACGCTCGATATCGTCGAACCCGAGCATAAACGGGCTAGAAAACGCTGACATGCGTGACATCCTCAAAGTCCTTGTCGAAGCGACCTTGCGCCCGGACCCTCTTAAAGGCATCCGGACCGGAGACAGGCTCCGTTCAGTATTAAATATGGCGCTTCGTTAAAATTGATTCAAGGAGAGGCATTTTCGGGTCGTTTTCAGATACGTCTCCCGGACATGTTCAGAACTCCGGCCGCAACAAAGGGTCGCGTTTCAACAACTTGGCGAGTGCGGAAACAGCCTGCCTTATCAGGGGCTCATGGCGTTCGTCCTGATGCATGACAAGCCAGCGTTCTGTTTCAAGCTCTTCAACCGGTTCCGAAACCCGAACAAGATCGGGGTAAGCCTCGCCGACAAACATGGGCAACAGCATGCGCGCATGTCCCTGCCGGACCAGAGAAAGCGCCAAAGACGCCCTGTTCACCGTGATCGTCACGTCGGCGGCGTGATTTTCCATCATCCAGACAGCGGTTGGAAAAAGAGCTTCCTTTTCAACCGGGCTGACCCAGCCGATTTTTTGATCTTCGGTAATTTTGTCTGACTGATATGCCGCAAACCGAACGGTTCCGACCTTTCTGCCAGCCAGCCACTCCTGTTTCGGCCTCTTGTTGCGGATGCCGATGTCGATCTGCCGTCGGGCAACATCCCTGTTCCTTGGATCGGCCAGAAGCTCTGGCACCCAACCTGAGTCCGGCGTCCAGAAGCCGTCCAGATTGTCCATCAAAAGCCGCATGGTCCAGTCGCCTGCAGATATCCGAATACGCCGTCGCGCTTGGCCCGTGTCCCGCCAGGCGGCAATGGATTGAGCGGCCTGATCCATATCTTCAAGCTGCATCAGCAGTTTTTGTCCTGCGGATGTCAGTTGATAGCCACGCGCCTCGCGCTCAACCAATCGTGCATTCAAGCTCCTTTCAAGAGACGAAACGCGTCGCCCGAGCGTTGCGGCGCTGACACCTGTCTTGTCTGCGGCTCCAGCCAGACCACCGGCTTTGGCGACGGCCAAAAACAGTCTCAAATCTTCCCAGTCGATGTTTCGTTTCATTTTTGAAATCTCAATTTCAATTAGAAAACATAGGAATATGCACTTCTTATGAGATTATCCGCAGTGATCCTCCAACACCAACCAATTTTGAAGGGAGCTGCGAATGCACATTCCTTATTGCCTGCCTTTGAAACGCGATGGGAAGCGTGGAAACACGCCCGACTGGCAAGACCCAATCCGGGGCCTTTACCCGAACCACGCAGAATTCTGGCCCTCAGAACCTCCTGAGCACCATCAAATGTTGCAACGGCACTTGCGCATGGCACGCAAGCGCCGTCGGTTGATGCTTATCAAACTTCTGAAGTGGTGTTTGGGTCGCCCGCTCGAGGGCGCCAGAGCGCGGAATGTGACGGTTTCCGAAGAGGGCCGGAAAGGCATGACCCCGAACACTCACACCAGATCGAAATCAAAGGAAACTGTTTCTTTCTTTCACCCGCTGCAAAACGGGTCGGCCGCGCCACAAACTGAGACGCGACCGCTTCCACTCAGTTCGACGTTGCCAAAAGCCTGCTGCCATGGGGATTGTCGATAACCATTTTCCAGCTCCCGTCCGGCTGGCGCCGAAGCACCGCAACCGAGAGACCTTCGCCGGTGACATCCCCGCCTTCCGGATCGGTGCCTGTCATCTTCCAGGGCGCTATATGGACAGCCAGATCGCCCTGGACGATCACTTCATGGCCCGAATAGGAAAACTTAGGCGAAACAGAGCGAACCTGTTCGAAAATCTGCCGTGCCGTAGCGCCATCGGAAACCGGCTCCCCCGGTTCAAAAACAATCGACTGATCGGCCTCGTAAGTTTGCATCACCGTGTCGATGTCTCCTTTTTCAAAGGAACTAGTCATTGTCTCGATCAGGCTAAGGACATTTTTCTGGTCGGTGGTCATATCAGGGCTTTCTTCCGCTTTTGTGGGTGTTGAAAAGGTCAGCATTGCCGCCACCATGGCAGCTCGACAAGCGATCCGGCGTTTCATTGGTTTCTCCGTGATTTCAGGCATGGCGGGGCCAGTCCCGCCAGATGCCCGGCTGGTTGAAGTTGATACGTGTCTGGCTGAACTGCGTCGTTAGAGCTCGGGCGAAAGAATTCTGCGCAGCCTCGTGCGAATTTCATCCGGACAGGCGTGCGCGGGGACGCTGTGCTGAAGTTTGAATGTTTTCAGGTCGTCGACAACGGCATCTATCTGCTGTCTTGCCTGCGCATAGCCGATGCGGCTTTCTGCCGAATTCGGATAAACTCCAGCCTGGACCCTGCCTCCATTGATTGCAGCAGGCAGGCGGCGTGGGCAGCTGCATTTGGCTTCACTGGCGACAAGTCCGCAATGACGGCTTGTGAATCCCTCAACACCCGCCCGGGCACGAGACAAACGCTTTCGGAACGTAGCCGGCGTGAGTTCAAGGATCTTCGAGGCTTCAAGATGATCCAGTTCCAACACGTCTCCGAGAACATAGGCAAGCCGCAGGTCCAAGCTCAGGCAAAGGAGCATTGCCATGGTGCATGAGACCCTCAATTCATTCAAAAGCAGTGCCTGATCGGGTGCTTCTGGAGGATCGGCGACCAGGCCGGTTTCAAGGTCTGCCGCAAACATCTCGAAAGTCAGGCCCAGGTCCCGATCCCGGAGTTTCTTTGCTTTGACCAGGTAACGAACGGCAACCTGATAGGCCCAGGTCGAAAATGAGCTCTCGTTGCGAAAGGTCGAAAGCTTGGTCAGTATCTGGATCAGAATTTCCTGCGTTGCTTCGCGAGCGTCTTCCGGATTGACCAGAATGCGCCGCGCAAGACCGTGAATCAGGTCCTCCACGCTTGAAAGCACCTTTTCCAGGGCCAACCTGTCGCCATTTTGAGCAGCCGTCACCGTCGCTGCCGATACATTTGCTATCACCAATTTGTCGCTCCCTCATTGGGTTCTCGAAAGGTTAGAGGGACCGACACGCAGATGTGTGACACGATTTTTTCAACTTAATCTCCTTGCGTGGCCGGAACCGACACGTCATCTTGCCGTTTCCCGCCGAGAACTCCGACCTCAGTTTGACCTAGAGCCTCACGATGACACGCGACGAATTTGACGCCTTTTGCAAGTCCCTTCCCGCGACGACAAACGTTATTCAGTGGGGCAACGCGTCAGTGTGGAAGGTTGGCGGCAAGATCTTCGCCGTTTGTTCCAGCTGGGGCGAGGGTGCTCATCCGAAGGTCAGCTTCAAGTGCTCTGACATTTCCTATTCGCTTTTGACCCAGCAGGAGGGTTTGATCCCCGCGCCATACCTTGCAAGAGCCAAGTGGGTGCAGATGGAGCAGGAAAACGCCCTATCCGATAAGGACCTGAAGGCTTATGTCGAGGCCGCCCACAAGATCATCGCGGCCAAATTGACAAAGAAGCAGCAGAAAGACCTTGGCCTTGCCGACTGATTTTACCGGCAAGTGGCGCTCGCTCAGCCTGCTGATGGTGGCTGAGGTTGCGGGCATGAGCCTTTGGTTCATGTCGGCTGCCATTCTCCCGGATCTCACCCGCGAATTTGCCATCTCCGAGTTTCGTCAGGCTGCCCTTTCCAGCGCCGTGCAGATCGGCTTTGTTGCGGGCGCTCTCGCTTCTGCCCTTTTGGGGCTGGCAGACAGAATTGATCCACGCCGTTTCTTCGCATTTTGCGCCATTCTGGCCGCGCTCTTCAATGCCAGCCTGCTGGTGGTGGAACCGGGCGGCAATCTGTCGATACTGGCCCGGTTCGTTACGGGAGCCCTGCTTGCAGGGGTCTATCCTGTGGGCATGAAGATTGCCGTTGGCTGGGGCAAGGATGATCGCGGCCTTCTTGTTGGTACGCTTGTCGGTGCATTGACGCTTGGATCCGCGGCCCCGCACTTCCTGGCGCTTCTTGGCGGCACAGACTGGCGATGGAGCCTTTCTGTTGCTTCGATCGCAGCCGCCGCCGGAGGTGCCCTGTGCCTGTTTGCAGGACTAGGCCCTTTTCATGCCAAGGCACCGCGCATGGAACTCAAGGCTATCCTGACAGCCTGGACCAACCGCAAAATCCGCTTCGCTTATGCCGGATATCTCGGCCATATGTGGGAGCTTTATGCTATGTGGGCATGGATCGGTGTTGCACTGACAATCTCGTTCAGCAGCCAGATGTCATCTGATGCCGCGCTTTCGCTCTCCAGACTGATCGCATTTCTGACCATCGCAGCCGGTGGCATTGCCAGTGTGTTTGCCGGCCTTGTGGCAGACCGGGTCGGCAAGGCAAATATCGCCATCCTAGCGATGGTCGTCAGCGGTAGCGCTGCAATTGCCTCTGCGCTCACATTCGGTGGACCAGCGTGGCTGACAATCATCTGTGTGCTCATCTGGGGCGCTGCCATCTTGCCGGATTCCGCCCAGTTCTCGGCGCTGGTTGCTGACTATGCGCCGCCCGATCAGGCCGGCAGCCTGATGAGCTTTCAGACAGCACTCGGATTTGCGCTGACATTCTTCACCGTGCAGCTCACACCGGTCGCCGCCGACTGGCTCGGGTGGCCCACCGTCTTTGCGTTCATGGCCATTGGGCCTGCGCTGGGGATTGCCGGAATGCTGAGACTGAAGAAAATGAACTGAAGTCTTTCAAAGCACATCAGGGCATTGTCAGCTCAAACTCGGCGAACCCGAAATCCTTGCCGTTGATCCTCAGACTCACCGCTTGAGTGCCGCCATAGTAAACCCGCGTGGTGATCGGTCTGATCGCATGTTCTCTTTCAAGCTTCACCACTTGTCCGGGCTCCAGCTGGAGTTTCGTCCATTTGAAGACTTTCGGGGAAAGCGTCCCGTTCGCCTTTTTGAAGTGAACCAGATAGTCCAGCACCAGCGACTGCGGTCTGGCAGACGTTGACGTCAGTTCAATGCCGAACCCGAGCGCATCGCCATATGGAACGACCTTCGTTGAGATCATTGGTCCCGTCAGTTCAAGCTCTGGCGGGTTGAGCCCAAACGCCTTCAGTGTTGCAGCATGACCCTGCTTTATCAAAGACCGGCAAGCATGCCGGACCAGCTTCTCCCGGTCTTTATCTGCACCCTTCAGCCAACGCGCTGCGGTCTCGGCAACCAGATCCGGGTGGTCCTTGGCTATATCATTGAGATGATTGGCGACAGAGCGCCGGACATATTCTTCCGGGTCGTCTTTCAGGGCTTCAAGAAGCGGCAAGGTAGGTGTCGGATCGGCCACCAGCTTCTTGAGCCGCATGCCCCAGGGCAATCGTGGTCGTGTGCCTTCTGAGACAAGCCTGCGCACATGAACACTCGGATCGCTTACCCATGGTGACATGATCGCCAGGGCACGGTCCTGGTCCTTGTCGAGAAAGGGCCTGACTTCGAATTCCGCAGTTGCCCGTTTGGTCATTTCCTTCAGGAGCGTGAAGGACTTCTCGAAGTCGTCGAGACCGCAATCCGTGACAACCATTCCAAGGGGCATCATGCCCCAACCGCGAATGCCCTGATCATCACTTTTGCGGTCCACATCGGTATCGGCCACGGGATGCAGCATGGCCTCAAGAACACCAAACCGGTCATCAAGCCCTACCGGCAGAACCTTTCCGGTGACATCGGCAATTAACCGCGCGCGTTCCTTCAGTTCCAGGGTTCCAAGGTCCTCCAGGATCTCGGCTTCATAGGACTTTCGATCGAAGCTTTTGAGATGCCTGTCGAGATGCCCTGCAAGGCAGCGCACCAGATCCGGCGAGAGGTGGTTCTTGAAAGGCTCCAAGTTTTTGCTCCTGGCTTGTGTGTCCTCAACGATGTGCCAGAAGACGTCTCATCTCACCAGATGGCACGACACAGGCTCCTGACAGGTAATGTCAGGAGCCTGTCAGTTGCCTTGTCTGGCGCGCGTCCCAAAACAAAAGCCACCCCGGTTTCCCGGAGTGGCCAATTCGGGTGCGGACATTCTTTGGCTGCCACCTCACCTGATTGCAGATCTGTCAGTCAATCCGTTGTCCGGTGGCAGCATCAAAGAAATGCACGTTTTTGGTGTCAACCTTCAGGTGCATGGTCTCGCCCGGTTCGTGATGGGCATGGCTGGAGACGCGTACGACTATTTCCTGCCCGCCGTCGCCAAAGCTTGCATAAACATAGCTTTCCGCGCCGACAGGTTCCAGAACGTTCACCGTCACCTCAAGGTTCACACCATCGCCGTCAGTCGGCCCGTCAACCACATCAAGATGTTCAGGACGTACGCCAATGATGTAGCCATCCTTGCCCTTGGTGTTCGCTCCGCTGAGCCCGCTGCCGGTTTCAAGAGCAAGCCCGGTGCCATCCGCCTTGACCTTCAGAAGGTTCATTGCCGGAGATCCGATAAAGCTCGCCACAAAGGTCGACGCCGGGTTGTCGTAAACGTCGATTGGCGACCCGATCTGTTCGATGTTGCCGCCATTCAGAACGACAAGACGATCGGCAAGCGTCATGGCTTCCAGCTGGTCATGGGTCACATAAACGCTGGTGGTGCCAAGCGACCGCTGCAGACGCTTGATTTCCACACGCATCTGGACGCGCAATTTGGCATCAAGGTTGGAAAGCGGTTCGTCAAACAGGAAGGCTGCCGGTTCACGTACAATGGCGCGACCCATGGCGACACGCTGACGCTGACCGCCGGAGAGCGCCCGGGGCTTGCGGTCGAGATAATCGCCGATTTCAAGAATGCGCGCGGCTTCCTTGACCCGGCGATCGATCTCTTCTTTGGCCATGCCCCGGTTTTTGAGGCCGTAGGCAAGGTTGTTATAGACCGACATATGCGGATAGAGCGCATAGTTCTGGAACACCATCGCGATATCGCGATCTGCAGGGTCGACCTTGTTGACCAGCCGGTCGCCGATCTTGATGTCACCTGTGGTGATGTCCTCAAGCCCCGCAATCATGCGCAAAAGCGTGGACTTGCCGCAGCCGGAGGGACCAACCAGAACGATGAATTCACCGTCGTCGATATCGATGGAAACGCCTTTGACGGCTTCCACTTCACCGGCATAGACCTTCCGGACCGTGTCGAGAGTAATCGTTGACATAAAGTACCTCTAATTTCTCACTTGTCGCTCTCGACGAGTCCTTTGACGAACCAGCTCTGGAAGATCACAACGACCAGCACGGGCGGTATGATGGCAAGTATTGCCAAAGCCATGGCCTCATTGAAGTCCGGGATCTGAGCACCGACCCAGACCTGGAGGATCTGCTTGATGCCGCGCACAAGCGTGAACAGGCTCTCGTCCGTGGTGATCAGCGTCGGCCAGAGATACTGGTTCCAGCCAAAGACGAACATGATGATGAAGATTGCCGCAATCATCGTCTTGGACAGCGGCACTAGGATATCCTTGAAGAATTTCCAGGGGCCGGCGCCGTCAATGCGGGCTGCCTCCAACAATTCGTCCGGAACAGACATGAAGAACTGGCGGAAGAAGAATGTGCCGGTCGCAGAAGCAATCAGCGGAACAATCAATCCACTATAGGTGTTCACCATGCCAAGCGACTGGACAATCTCGTAAGACGGCAGGATGCGCACTTCCAGAGGCAGCAGCAGTGTGGCAAAGATCACCCAGAAGCAGAGTGTTGCCATCGGAAAGCGGAAATAGACGATGGCATAGGCTGCAAGCATCGAGATGATGATCTTGCCGATGGCAAAACCGAAGCCGAGGATCATCGAGTTCTTCAGCATGACGAAGCCGTCGACTTCCTTGGTGAAGCCACCAGCCTCAAAAAGTACCTTTTCGTAGTTTTCCAGAAACTTGCCACCCGGCAGGAACTGGACACCTTCCTTGTAGACCGTGATTGCATCGTGGGTGCTGGTCAAGAAGGTCAGCGCAACGGGCGTGACCATGAAAAACACACCGGCCAGCAGGATCAGGTGATCTGAGATCTGAAGTTTGTTCATTGCCGCCCCCTTTTACGTGTAGTGCACGCGCCGCTCGATCAGGCGGAACTGAATGACTGTCAGAACGAATACCATCGCCATCAACAGAACCGATTGCGCCGACGAGCCGCCAAGGTCATTGCCGCGGAAGCCGTCGAGATAGACCTTGTAGACCAGGGTCACCGGGTTGTTGCCAGGCTCGTTCTTCACGATGACATCGATGATGCCGAACGTGTCGAAGAACGCGTAGGTGATGTTGATGATGAGAAGGAAGAAGCCTGTCGGCGCCAGAAGCGGGAACGTGACCGTCCAGAAGCGGCGCATGCCGGAGCGGCAGTCAATGCTGGCCGCCTCCTGCACCGACTTTGAAATGCCCTGAAGCCCTGACAGGAAGAAGATGAAGTTGACCGGTATCTGTTTCCAGACAGCCGTCACGATCATTGCAAAGCTGGTGTCGAAATAGTCCACACCGATCTGCATCCTCCAGCCGAACAGCGCGAAAAAGTCGACGATTGGCCCGACGTGCTGATCGAACAGCAGAACACCGATCAGACCGGCAACCGGAGGAGCCACCGCATAGACCCACATCAGCAGGGTCTTGTAGCTGGATGCACCCCGCAGAACCTTGTCAGCCTTGACGGCCAGCAGAAGAGCGATGCCAAGAGACAGGAATGTAACGAAGAACGTGAATACGCCGGTAAAACGCGCGACACGACCGTAGTCGGTCGAGGTCAGCGTATCGCTGAAATTGTCGAGCCCTACGAACGTTGAGCCGAAGCCAAAGGGATCTTCCAGATAAAACGATGACTGCACCGCTTCGGCCGCCGGCCAGAGAAAGAAGATCGTCACGATGGCCAGCTGCGGCATCAGCAGCATGTAGGGCAGCCACGGGGACTGGAATTGAACTTTTTTCATATGAGTTTTTCTTGACCCCCGGGAATGGGTAAAGCGGGTCACCAGATAAACCGGCAGACCCGCTTGACGTTCATGGAAATGGGGGCGCTTCGGAGCGCCCCCATTTGGGGTAGGTCAACCTGAACTTAGTTGCCGGTGGTCTTGGAGAAACGCTCAAGAAGCTTGTTGCCATCTGCTTCGATGGTTTTGAAAGCGTCTTCAACGGAGGTATCGCCAGACATGATCTTACCGTACTCGCGGTTCATGACGTCGCGAATCTGAACGTAGAAGCCCATGCGGTAGCCCTTGGTCCAGTCGCCGCCCGGCAGGGTCAGCTGCTTGATGCCGATTTCGGCAGCAGGCGTGGTGTTGTAGTAACCGTCCGACTTGGCCAGTTCGTATGCAGCGTTGGTGATCGGCACATAGCCGGTCTCTTTGTGCCACATATACTGAACTTCCGGAGACGTCAGGTACTCGTAGAAGGACGCAACGCACTTGTTTTCTTCGTCCGGCTTGCCAGCCATTGCGAAGAGAGCTGCGCCACCGATGAAGGTGCCGGTGCCAGCGCCGTCAACAGCATCCCAGTAAGGCAGGTAAGTTGCAGAGAACGGGAACTCAACGGTTTTGGAGATACCGCCGAACGACCCCGAAGAGCCGAGCCACATGGCGACTTTGCCTTCGTTGAACGGGGTCTGGTTGTCGCCCCAACCAGTGCCGTAGTAACCGAACAGACCATCGTCCAGCCAACCTTTGACAGCGCTGAAGTGATTTTTGATCGGCTCACCGAAGACCAGCTTGGTGTCCTTTGAACCGTCGTAACCGTTGTTGTTGGTTGCGAACTGCAGGTTATGGCGGGACTTGAAGTTCTCGGTGAAGATCCAAGGCAGGTGAGACTGTGCAAGCGGCACATAGCCTGCTTCTTTCAGCTTCGGTGCGATTTCCGCAAACTCTTCCCATGTCTTCGGAGCTTCAACACCGGCCTTTTTCAGGGCGTCGACGTTGTAGTAGAGGATCGGTGTGGAGGAGTTGAACGGCATGCCGATCATCTTGCCGTCACTGTCGGCATAGAAGTAGCGAACGCCATCGATATAGTCTTCGATGCTGAAGTTGGCACCGGCGTTTTCCAGGATGTCCTGGGCCGGAATAACGGCACCCTTGGCTCCGATGATGGTCGCTGCGCCAGCATCGAACACCTGCAGAATGTTCGGCTGTTCACCGGCACGGAAAGCCGCGATGCCGGCTGTCAGGGTCTCTTCATAAGTGCCCTTGAAGACCGGTGTGATTTTACAAGCGTCCTGAGAAGCGTTGTAGCCGTTCGAAATGTCGACAACAACTTCGCCCAGACGTCCACCCATGGCGTGCCACCAGGCAATGTCGGTTGCCGCATATGAAGCGGAGGATGTGCCCAACAGGGCAGCCGCAGCGACAAAGCTGGCGACTGTTTTACGATAAGCCATGTTTATTTGCTCCCATCTCGAAGGGCATTTTTCGCCCCGGTCAGCAGTTGGTTTTCACGATACTGAAATGGCTTCATCAGCATCAGAAAGGATAACGCCTGCGTTTCGTATTGTTTTCATATGAACGTTGTATGACGCTCATATGAACATTAAAAGACGCCCAGACCGCGTCCGCAAGTGGCAACAGATGAAAACTTGCATATTTTGTTCAATCGCCGAGAGGCCGGCTATTTTTTTCTTCATATCGAAGACCCCGCAAGACAATGGTTTTCCCGCGGAGTCGCGCGCTTTTTTTCAGCGCGAACCCTTCATTGATGCCATCATTTTCAAGAGGTTTAGCCGGATCGTTTGAACGGGCTTTGGTGAAGCTGATTTCGTAAATATTTCTATTAATTCAGAAATTTGGGCGAATGCGCGATTCCCCTGAGGCATTCAACACCTGTCAGGCAGCTCACTGGTCGTAAGCCTTTTTGAGCCCTCAGGCGTCCTGACCGAAGATCCGTTTCTTGGTGCTGGAGGATGAATGCAACAGCTTGTTGTAGATATAATGCTTGCTTCGTTTTTCCAAAAACCGAAACGCGTATTCAACGCGACCTTTCAGGCTTCTGCTGACTTGCGGACCCGAGGTCAGGTACCTGCGGATGCGTCCCTCATCACAGAGCCGATCCACCCATAGCTTTTCCGCATCCCAGTCATGAGTGTGCTGTTTGCCCTGATGGGTAAACCCGAACAGATGGATCTCCACTTCGGGCATGACATCCAGAATCTCCGCGATGATGGACGCCCCGGTCGTCGGGTTGCTTCGTTCAAACGGATCAAATTCCTTGAGGTGACCACGTGCTTTGGTTATCGGGCCGAACCCCAGATGGGACTGTTTGCACTCCTTGGTGAAGAGCCAGTCGACGTCCCCATTTTCCCGGATATCATTCACCCAGACTTCAGGCGCACGATGCAATGCGACAGGATTTATCCGCTTGCTCATATAGACGCGTGCGCGGTTGAGCAGCAATGCATCGACCCGTTCGCCTGCCGCGCCGCAAGCCGGAGCGCTGTTGAACCGCAGTACAAAATCGGCCTTGTCGATCATATCTGCGTCGGCCTTCGAAACAGGCCCGTTTCCGACGATGGAAATCGTTTTGATCCCGCGCTTCTTCAAGTCGCTTATTGGCATGAAATCTTCCTGAATGCTGCACCGGGCCGTATAGCAATCCGATTCTCAACCGGCAACGGCTGTTTGCGGTCCGGCCGAGTGGCCATGGCACGGACACATGGCCAGAACACACTGCATCACGGCCTTTTCGACAACACGGTTCCGCAAACGAATGGCATCCGCTAAGCTGAATTCATTGTTCGTTGACCTGGCACAGCATGACCCTGCCCTTCTCTTCTGTCTTTCCGTTGAAAAAAGCGCGTGCGCATGAAATCTGCGGCGACAGCGCTTTGGTTTTTGCCGCATCAAGTGCCGGACTTTCGACAGGCACTGTTGTCTGGATTTCCGAAAACTGGCGTCCGACGATCAACCCGGAAGGCCTGTCTCCTTTCTGTGACCCGGGCAAACTGCTTCTGACCCGTGCCGACAGCCAGCTGAATGTTCTGGCCAGCGCCGAAACGGCACTACGGTCCGGTGCCGCCGGGCTTGTCGTGGCAGAACTTTCCAGCACCATCGGGCTGACGGAAGGGCGCAGACTGCAGCTGGCGGCGGAAGCCGGAAGAACGACCGCACTGCTCATCATTCCGGATGGCGCGGGAAGCAATGCGGCAGAAACCCGCTGGCGCTGCACCGGCGTCCCGGCTGGACAACCACAGCCTGGCCCCGCCTATGGCACCCCTCGTCAAAAGGACCATGACTCGACTCATTGGCGTTGGTCGCTTATAAAGAACAAAATAGGAACATTGTCAGAATGGATTGTCCGTTGGGATGCAGCGACGCATCGTATCATTGTGGTTTCCGAGGCTGGCAGCTGAGCGCTCCTTGCGCGCTCAGCCTGTCGATGCGCCTTTTGCTCTGACCCTGTTCGATCGAAATTCAGAACGCATTTACGACCTGTGTCCCCGTGCCGAAGCTGCGGGTCTCAACCGCGGCATGACGCTTGTTCATGCGCGCAGCTTCTGTCCCGGACTTCTGACCCGTCCGGCTGATCCTGTGACCGATCAGCGTTTCCTCCGCCTGCTGGCCCGGTGGGCGGTGCGTTACTGCCCCTGGGTCGGTCTTGACGGTCGGGACGGACTTTTTCTCGACATAACCGGATCGGCGCATTTGCTTGGCGGAGAGGCTCCGCTTCTGGACGACATAAAAAGCCGCCTGATCCGCGCCGGCCTGACCGCAAGGCTTGGCCTAGCTGGCACACCGGGCACAGCGTGGGCCATGTCCCACTTTGCCGAAGGCATTGCTGACGATGGTGAGAACCTTGCCCGTATCGGCCCGCTGCCACTCTCTGCCCTGCGCCTGCCCGATCAGACCTGCACCAGCCTTGAGCGCCTCGGCATAGCAACCGTGTCGGAGCTCTATAATCTGCCACGGGCAACCGTTGCCAGACGTTACGATCCGGAGGTTCTGCGCCGCCTTGACCAGGCGCTCGGCGATATCCCGGAACAGATCTCACCCCTGAAGGACGAGATCAGCTTTGCCGTACGCATCACCCTGCCTGACCCGATCGGGCTTCTGGATGATGTCATGGCAGCGGCCCGGCGATTGATCGATCATCTGTGTGCCCGGCTGGACATTGCCCAGAAGGGCGCGCGCATGCTCAAGATCACCTTCCGCAGAGTGGATCAGGAGAACCAGTCGGTAGAACTGAAGCTTGCCCGGCCGATGCGGGATGGCGACCGCATACTTGCACTTTTCGAGCGGGGCGTCAGCGCCGTCGATGCGGGATACGGCATCGACATGATCCGGTTGGAAGCGGTGGAGGTCGAAGAGCTCGGCATGCGCCAGCTGGACCGGGCCGAAGGCCGGGAAAAGGACAGTCTGGCGGATCTCATCACCCAGCTCGGCAACAGGGTGGGCCTGGAGAATATCCAGCGGTTTCACCCCGTCGACAGTCATATTCCCGAACGCAGCTTCAAACTTGTCCCGGCAGCCTATTCCAGCCCGGCGCCTGCCTGGCCTGCCCAACGTCCACGCCCCTTGCGCCTGTTTCCCCCAGAACCGATTTCAGGGGCCGGGTTCGAGCCGCCGCGCCGCTTCCGCTGGCGGGGCCGGTCCCTGAGCACCGCAGAGGCTGAGGGGCCGGAACGGATCACACCGGCGTGGTGGGAAAACGATCAGGACTGGGCGCATGGCCTGCGCGACTACTGGCGCGTGGCCACTTTCCAGGGCCAGCGCCTGTGGTTGTTCCACACGCCGCAACACCCGGCCTGGTTCGTGCAAGGGGAGTTCGGCTGATGACCGCACCGATCCTTGCCGACGCCGTCTTTCCCGAACCGGCCCGCTATGCGGAGCTGTGCGTCACATCCAATTTTTCCTTTTTGCGCGGAGCTTCCCACCCGGAGGAACTGGTAACGCGCGCCGCAGCCCTTGGGCTGGACGCAATTGCCATTACCGACCGCAATTCACTGGCAGGCGTGGTGCGTGCCTTTTCCGCACTCAAGGAAATCCGGCGGACGGCGGAGGAAGGTATCCAGATCCGGTCCCATTCGCAGATCGATTCCTCCTCCCGGCAGGAGACCAACACCACACCACCGCTCGCCGTCGCACTTGCCAAAAGGCTGCCACGGCTGATTGTCGGAGCACGGCTGGTGCTGCAGGACAGCCCTGTGGAATGGGTGGCCCTGCCAACGGACCGCACTGCCTATGAACGGCTCAGCCAGCTTCTGACACTTGGCAAGCGCCGAGCCGAAAAGGGTGACTGCCACCTGAACCATGCCGACCTTCTGGCGGCCGTGGCCGGTCTGATCCTGATTGCCCTGCCCCGGCCTTCCATGACGGCATGTGCCCCACAGGCCGATATTTGCAAGACGGCACGTGCGCATATCCGCGCGCTGCGCCAGGAAGCGCCCGGCCATATTTTTCTGGGAGCGGCGCCGCGCTATGACGGCACCGACCAAGCCTGGTTCCGCACCTGTGCCCAGGCGGCCCATTCACTGGCAGCACCCATGATCGCCGTCGGTGACGTGCTGATGCATCACGCCGGGCGGCGACGGCTGGCCGATGTCCTGACATGCCTGCGGGAAGGCTGCACCATCGATCAGATCGGAACAAAGGCTCTGCCCAATGGCGAACGGCGGCTGAAGGCGCCCGAAGATATGGGCCGGCTTTACCGTCACCATCCGGCGGCGTTGCGCCGAACCCTTGAAATCGCCACACGCTGCAGCTTTGACCTTGCCGAACTTTCCTACGAGTACCCGGATGAGATCGCGGATGGCGAAAGTCCGCAGGAACGGCTGGAACGGCTCACTTACAAGGGCCTTCAAAACCGTTATCCGGCCGGCGTACCCGAGCACGCCAGGGCACTTGCGGAAAAGGAACTGAAGCTGATCCGGAAGCTTGATTTCCCTGCCTATTTCCTGACCGTTCACGACATCATCCAGTTTGCCCGCAGCCGTCATATCCTTTGCCAGGGACGCGGTTCGGCCGCCAATTCGATCATCTGTTATGCGCTTGGCATTACCGATGTGGGACCGGAGACAATCACCATGGTCTCCGAACGGTTCATTTCCGAACACCGCGGCGAGCCGCCGGATATCGACGTCGATTTCGAGCATGAACGTCGGGAAGAGGTGATCCAGTATGTTTATGAAAAATACGGTCGTCACCGTGCCGGGCTCTGCGCCACGGTGATCCATTTCCGGACCCGCGCCGCGATCCGCGAGGTGGGCAAGGTCATGGGGTTGAACGCGGATGTCACAGCCGCCCTTTCCGGCCAGATCTGGGGCAGCTCCAATTCCGGGCCGGAAGAAACGCGGATGAAGGAGATCGGTCTTGATCTGAGCAATCCGCGCATTTGCCAGACGATCGAGCTGATCAAGGAGATCATCGGTTTTCCGCGTCACCTCAGCCAGCATGTCGGCGGCTTTGTGATCACGCAGGGACGCCTAGACGCGCTTTGCCCGATCGAGAATGCCGCCATGGAAAACCGGACCGTCATTGAATGGGACAAGGACGATATCGACGCCCTCGGCATCCTGAAGGTAGACATGCTCAGTCTCGGCATGCTGACCTGCATTCGCAAGTGTTTCGAGCTGCTCGACACGCACCACGGACGGCAGTTGACCCTCGGCTCGGTGCCGCAAGGCGATACGACAACCTATGACATGCTGTGCAAGGCCGATGCGATCGGCGTTTTCCAGGTGGAAAGCCGGGCGCAAATGAACTTTTTGCCGCGCATGCGTCCCCGTGAATTCTACGATCTTGTCATTGAAGTTGCGATTGTCCGGCCTGGCCCGATCCAGGGTGGCATGGTGCATCCCTATATCAACCGGCGTCAGGGCAAGGAAAAGGTCAGCTTCCCCTCCAAAGCGCTGGAAGAGGTTCTGGGCAAGACGCTCGGCGTGCCGCTTTTTCAGGAACAGGCGATGCAGATCGCCGTGGTTGCCGCCGGCTTCACACCGTCGGAAGCCGACAAGCTGCGCCGGTCCATGGCCACGTTCCGGCGTATGGGCACAATCGGCCAGCTGAAAGACAAATTCATATCCGGCATGCTGGAACGTGGCTATGAGCTGGAGTTTGCCCAGAACTGTTTCAGCCAGATCGAGGGGTTCGGCGAATACGGCTTTCCGGAAAGCCACGCAGCCGCCTTTGCCATGCTCGCTTATGTCTCGGCCTATCTGAAATGTCATTTCCCGGCTGAATTCGCCTGCGCATTGCTCAACTCCCAGCCGATGGGTTTTTATGCCCCGGCACAGATCGTGCGCGATGCCCGCGAGCACCAGGTGGAGGTGCGCCCCATTTGCGTCAACACCAGCGCCTGGGACAACACGCTGGAGCGGCGCAGCGATGGTGCGCTCGCCCTGAGACTGGGCTTCCGTCAGATCAAGGGACTTCGCGAAGAGGACGCCGACTGGATCGTTGCCGCGCGCGGCAACGGCTATCCGGACACCGAAACCCTGTGGCTTCGAACCGGCGTGCCGCCCGCCACGCTGGAGCGTCTGGCCGAGGCCGACGCCTTTTCCGGCATGGGCCTCAGCCGTCGGGCCGCACTCTGGCAGGTAAAGACAATCCGCAGCCCCAAACCGCTGCCCCTCTTCAACGACCCGATCGACGGCGAGGCGATCTTCGAACCGGATGTGCTGCTGCCGGCCATGCATCTGGGCCAAGAGGTGGTGGAGGATTATCTGTCGACCCGTCTGACACTGCGCGCTCATCCGATGGAGTTGCTGCGCCCGCATATTCCACGCCTGACCCCGCATGACCGGTTGCCCGTGCTCTCCCCCCGCGAGGCGCGTCATGTTTCGGTCTGCGGCCTCGTCATCACCCGCCAGCGCCCAGGCACGGCTTCAGGTGTGATCTTCTTGACGCTGGAGGACGAAACGGGTGTTTCCAACGTGGTCGTCTGGCCGAAAATGTATGAAAAATATCGCGCCGCCGTCATCGGCGGGCGGCTCTTGAAAGTAACTGGCCGTCTGGAGCGCGAAGGCATTGTCGTCCATCTGATCGCTGATCATATCGAAGACCGCTCCCGTGATCTCGCTCTTCTCGGCCATCCCAGTGACAATGCGCTGGGGCAAACGACACCCAAAACCGACGACGTGCCTGCGCACCTCAAATCAGACGCACCGAAACCAAGAGCCATGCACCCGCGCGACCAGGCCAAACGCCTGTTTCCGAGCCGGGATTTTCACTAAGACACGCTTGCAAAGACCCACCATCCAAGCCTGTACCAACGCACTCTTCAGGCTTGATTGACAGTTGAAACTGGCATTTATTATACACTGTATAAAAATGGAGAGTTGAATGCCAACCGGACACACAATGATGGCCATGAGCCTGGATGGTTTCGTCGCGCGAAAAGACCACACGCTAGACTGGTTGATGAAGCTCGACACTGAAGGTGAAGAGCACGGATTTGCCGACTTTCAAGAGGGCATCGATGTCATCGTCATGGGTACAGGCTCGTTCAGAACGGTTCTGAGCTTCGGTGAATGGCCCTATCAAAAACCGGTGGTGGTTCTGAGCAGAACCATGCGCGAAGAGGACATTCCCGACCACATAAAGGGCAAGGTTGAATTCAGCCAATTGTCACCTGACGAACTGATGTCTCATCTGGGTGAGCGTGGCATATCGCGGGTCTATGTCGACGGAGGCGCAATCATCCATTCATTCCTGCGCGCCGGCCACATCGCCGATATGAGAGTTGCGGTAGCACCCGTACTCATTGGCGACGGCATTCGCATGTTTGGAGACCTAACCAAGGACATTGATCTGTTTCTTGAAGAGGTGAGCCAGTTCCAGTCCGGCCTGGTCCAAATGCGGTACAGGGTGATCTGACAATGGTCCGGAAAAAGACCCCGGGTCGCCCGTCAAAAGGGGCTGATGCGTTGTCCAGAAAACATATCATTGCCGTTGCAGCGCCGCTCCTGCAGCAAAAAGGTCTCGAAGCTGTGTCATTTCGGCGTTTGGCGGAAAACCTCGGCGTGAGTGCGATGGCAATCAAATACCATATGGGCAGCCAGCGGGAGCTGCTGTTCGCATTGGTAGAGCACAGTTTCAGGGACACGTTGGGCACGATCAAAGGAAAAAGTCCTGCCGAGCGTCTCCGCCATGTGCTTTCCATGTACTGTACCCGTGCCCTGGAACACCCGAATGCAGTCCGTTGTATCCTGAACGACGCTTCGCTCATGAGTCAGGAAATCGTTGAGATTACTGAAGAAATAAGAAAATGCACTCAACTCTTGAACAATGGCGACCCGAAGGACGTCATGCTCAACCTGCTGGTAGATTACACGCACGGTTTCGTCTTTTCAGCGGTCGCAACTGGCTCCGACACTTGCCTCACGCAGGAAGACTACCTGCGCAGCATCGACTGGACGCTATCACTGTGCCGGGACCGGAAGATTTCGACACCATCTTCAAGCCGGCACTACTGAGTTGAAATGCGATGATAGATCAAAGGGCGATCGTCATCGGTGGCACCGAAGCGGACGATGCCCGTCTGTTCATCACGAACCAGGAACCTGTCCCTGATGTCGAAGGGCTCACCGCCTTCGCAAACTGCGCGCGAATTGAAACGGTGAAGCTTGCCCTCGTCGGTCAGACGACCTTCAGCCACAATCCAGCCTTTTCCGTTTTCGCAAAGAGAGAACACCGAAGGAACCACACGGATATCAAACTCACCCGGCCCCTTGATAGCAATCGACAAATAGTCAATGGAGCCATCGAGGGCATCAAGTCCCTTGTAAAGCCCCACCCAATCCGCATCGTCCGCTACAGCGGAACCGGTCAGAACAGTCAGCCCTAGAAAGGCGGAGGTGAGCAATCGATTGAACATGTTTCAATCCCTTCGTGCGTCTCAATTGCGATCACGATAGTCGGTGACCACGAAGAAAATCACGGATTGCAACAATCCGTCAAAACATCCGCTAAGGCCTTGAAGAACAGATGCCAGGCCTTTCCGTCTGCGAGCGATACATCGCATGCAAAAAAGTATTGCTATCTGCTGGCATTTCATTGGCGTGTGACTTATGAGTGAGCAAATGCTCATTATTGTCTTGAAAGGCTCGTCATGCGCGCTTCATCCATCCTGCTTTCCATAGCGCTTCTCTTCAGCTTGGCCTATCCGGCTGCCGCGCAGCTGACTGAAGAGCAAATCCGCAACGGTTTCAAAGACCACGCGGCGATGGCCCAGTATTATCGTTGGTATCAGTATTACGAGCGCCCGGATGGCGGCGTTGCCAACGCGCTGGATATCCTCAGCAAGGACGTGACGATCACGTCCGGTCTGGGCACCGCGAACGGTCAAGAGGAATACAAGGAACGCGTGGCAAAGCTTCCGGCAACCTGGAAGAACGCACACCATGTTCAATCTGCTGAGATCACCCACGGCGAGGATGGCAATTTGACGCTTGCGGCGCAGATCATCTATCAGAACCAGGGCATGCTACCCGATGGGGCCGTTCGACAGGCCGACCTGAGCTACACCGTTGAAATGGTGCCTGGCGAAGATGTGCTTCCGCTTCTATCCAATGTTCTGATCGAACAGGACAGCGATACCACCGTCAAAAGCTTTCAAGATGCCTATGCCGAGAACCGGCTGCGCAGCCTTGTTCACTATTGGCTCGCCCTGATCGAGGACCCCTCTCGCAACCCGGAGCCCGTTCAAGAAATTCTTGCAGATGACTTCTCACTGAATTTCTCAAGTGGTTCCATCACCGACTTTGACGGTTTCAAAGCTTGGCTTGCCGGTCCAGCGTCGCAGGTCGCTGCCAGCACTCACGTCATTTCCAACTTCGCGGTCGAAGATCTTGGTGCGGAAGACTACGCGATCACGATGGACTTCGATTGGGCAGGCATAACGCCTGATGGTGTCGAACTCGTCGCCAAGACACGCCATACCTGGCGAGCAACCAACGACGTAGAAGAACGGTTTGCACGCATAAAATCCGTCGATGTGGAAGTGCTCGAACCCTTTCGACCACGTGGAAACTGATCTCGCCAAACAGTGCGGATTGCCAAAAGAGGGCCCGTGTGAAAAAGGTCTGACACATGGACTGTCGGACCTGTCGACGTCCTAGACAAATCAAACCCGGGCTTTCTATTGTGCCGGTATGACAACCGAGCAGCACCCCAAGATAATCAGCAGCCGCATTCGTGCGGTCATGGCTCCCCTGGCACTCCCGCACAAGACGGCATCCGGCACACTGGAAGCTGCCCCCTTGGTCCTGATCGACATATCCAGGAATGACGGGATCACCGGATCGGCGTATCTATTTTCCTATACGCCGGTCGCACTTGAACCGCTTGCCCTTTTGACCAAGAACCTGATCAATGGCCTTGTAGGCGAGAGTTCGGACCCAGCAACCGTGAATGCGCTGCTTGATCAACGCGCCCGGTTGCTCGGAAATCAGGGCCTGCTGGCAATGGCAATCAGCGGTATCGACATGGCGCTGTGGGACGCCGACGCCAAGCGGGCGGAGAAGCCCTTGTGCAAGTTGCTGGGCCAAGGATGCAAACCCGTCCGCGTTTATGACAGCCTTGGCCAGATGCCACCGGAGGAGACTGCCCGGGAAGTCGAAGCGTCTCTTGAACGCGGGTTTCGCGCATTCAAGATCAAGGCCGGACACCCTGATCCACAAGTTGATGCTGCCGTTGTGCGCGCGATCCGAAACGTCGCCGGCAACGATGTCTGGATCGCGGCGGACTTCAATCAGGCGTTCGATGTCGACGAAGCCATCCAGCGCATGAAGATACTCGACGATGAAGGCCTTGCCTGGATCGAGGAACCGGTTCATGCCACCGACTATCTGGGGCATGCCGTTGTTCGCTCCAACATCCGCACGCCCGTTCAAACAGGTGAAAACTGGTGGGGAATTGCCGATATGCAAAAGTCGGTTGCCGCGAAGGCTTCAGACTTTGCGATGCCGGATGCCATGAAAATCGGCGGCGTGACCGGTTGGCGCCGGGCAAGCCAACTTGCACAAGATGCATCGTTGCCGGTTGCAAGCCATCTGTTTGTCGAGATCTCGTCCCATCTTCTGAACGCGACGCCAACCGCCATGATCCTGGAATGGTTCGACATTGCCGGAACGCTTGTCGCGAACACGCCCACCATCCGAGACGGCCATGCGCTCCCGTCTTCGGAGCCGGGCATCGGCATTATTTGGGACGAGTACGCTATTTCGAGCATTTCAGGGTAGCGCGCATTGCCTGTTAAAGCTGCAAGACCGACTTCACGGATCCTGCGCTGCTGAACGACCAGTCGATCGGCTGGTTTTCCAGAAGATAGATAATGGAATTATCGGGCTTTAAACCAATATCGCCAAGACGCTGCCTGACATCGCGGTAAAGCGCTTCTTTCTGATCGTCTGTGCGTCCGCCAAGCAGCGCGATCTCGATAATGATTGTTTCGTCCGGGTCACGTAAGCCCAAAAATGAAGGATGAAGAATAACGTCTTGCGGCGGGTAGCGCGTCACAAGGCAGAAAAAGTCGTCCGGGTTCACCGCACACGTTTCCACCAGACTGTCATGAAGTAACCGATTGATGCTGTGGCAGATCGTTGACGGCAGTTCCTGCGGGACGTGGATTTTATTCATCGGCATCTGAGCCCCTTCCTCTTTGATTGAAGTTCTAGGTCACGTTATTCTTGATTTTTTGTTGGAAATAGATCGATTCTAGCAAAGATAAATTGCCTGAAAGTTTGGAATGGCCACACATCTAGCACCCGAAATTGCAACATTCGTGCGCGTAATTGACCTGGGATCATTTGCTTCGGTCGCCGACGAACGGGGACTGACATCTTCCGGTATATCCCGCACTGTTTCGAGGCTTGAAGCATCACTGGGGTTCAAGCTGTTACACCGGTCAACCAGGCGCTTGACATTGACACCGGAAGGCGAAGTGTTTCTTCGACATGCACGCAACATTCTTGCAATGCTCGAAGCGGCACGGTCGGACATTTCAAAGGAAACCGAATTCGCCCGCGGCCACCTGAAAATCAACAGCGGCTCAGCTTTCGCCCATCACAAGCTGGCACCGATCCTGCCCACATTTAACGAGGTTTATCCAGATATCACGGTCGAAGTCTCAATCGACGATCGACGTGTGGACCCCTTTGCTGAGCATTCCGACATCACGATCCGTGTTGGCGCCTTGACCGATAGCGATCTCGTTGCTGTCCGACTGGGAACCGTATCAAGGGTGATCGCGGCCAGCCCCGCCTATCTGAAAAAACACGGGCAACCGACTTCAGCGGCGGACTTGCTTTCGCACAATTGCCTGCTTTTAAGGGGCTTCCCTCACCAATCGGTGTGGCCGTTCCGGGAAAATGGCGAACTGATCGACATTGAAGTTGCCGGTACCTTCACCTCAGACAGTGCAGAAATGCTGCTGCAGGCGGCAATTGCGGGTCTCGGGATCGTGAGGTTGGGAGACTTTCTGGGAGAAGAAGCTCTCAAGTCCGGCAAATTGTTTCCAATTCTTCGCGCAAGTCACATCGAAAATGCACAAGCTATTACCGCTCTGATGCCACCGGGACGCCAATCCCTTCCACGCGTCCGGGCGATGCTCGATTTCCTGAAGGCGAAAACCTGATGTCTTCCGATCTTGTGCAGTCAGAACTCCTTGCGCGTTAGAATTCGTCGGCAAGCGCCTCCAGCCTGTCTCGATCCTTGATGACCAGCCAGCCATCTCGCAGCGAAATCAGGCCGGCTTTTTGCCATTTGCCGAGGCAGCGATTGACGCTTTCACGCGTGTTGCCAATCATGCTTGCCAGTTCCGACTGGGATTGGGAAAGCTTTTGAAGCGGACGGTCGCTTGACCCTGGAGCTGTTGTCGTCAACCTGAGCAGAAGCTTGGAGAGGCGAACTTGCGTATCCAAAAACGCGACCTCGATCATACGTTCGTCGGACCGGCGCACGCGTTGACACAGAAGTTCGATCAAACGGATCGAGAGTGTTGGATTTCGGCTCAGGACGTCCAGGAACGACCGGCGTTCAAGCACCACAAGCGCACAATTTGTGAGCGCATCGACATTTGCCGAACGTCCGCCTCCGTCCAGCATCGCAATCTCTCCAAAGACCTCGCCGGTCTGCAGGTCATTCAAGGTTATGTCCCTGTCGCCGGGTGTCATCATCGAAACGCGTACGGAGCCTTCGGCGATCGCCATCATGCTCATGCCAGGTTCGCCCATGGCGAATATTTTCTGCCCCGCCTCATAACGCTTCACATAAGAAAACTCAGCCAGTTCCTTTCTGGCATGGCTGTCAAGCGCTTCAAAAACAAAGCTTTTACCGAGCAGCTTTTCCTTGTTAAATTCGTTAGATGCATTCATGGTTTTTTTCTCAAAGGGCATGATGCGCACGACATTTCTGGGAATGTCCGTGACTTGTTGAACGACAGCTCTAGGTGCCTTTGGGCAAATTGGAGCACGACTTGAACGTTCCATTTAGGACATCGATGATGAAAAAGTATGTCACTCTAGCCCTATTCTCCATTCTAATTGCTCTCACAAGTACTTTTTCAAACGCACAATCTCTGATTGGGTGTACGCGGACAGACTTGGCTGACCCCGCCCGGGTTGTCTATCAGTGTCAGGGTGGTGTCGTACTGGAAGCAGAGGCAGCAGCAGCCCTCGGGGTGATCAAATCAGACCCTGATCAACGCCCTTCCGAGGTTGAGGTCGATTCCGATGCCGTTCTGATCGAGGTTGCCCCTGCAGGTGGTCCTTTTCAAATTCGCACACCACACGCAATCGCTGCGGTCAGAGGCACGGTCTATGTTGTCGATGTTACTGCAGAAGGTACATCCGTCTTTGTCAGCGAAGGCGAGGTCGCAGTTTTCCGCGAAGCCGGCGGTGAAGAGGTGACGTTGACCGCTGGT
The DNA here is from genome assembly GCF_009363435.1 of Labrenzia sp. THAF82. Classification (GTDB taxonomy): domain Bacteria; phylum Pseudomonadota; class Alphaproteobacteria; order Rhizobiales; family Stappiaceae; genus Roseibium; species Roseibium porphyridii. The sequence goes on from NZ_CP045354.1 coordinate 6,185,700, forward strand.
GACGGTGTTGATGTTCGAAACGGCGAACCGCTTGTGGTTCGGCAATGGCCTGAACGGCGGGTACGTGCATTGCTCAATCGCTTTGGCCGATGAAGCCGAAGCTTTCCCGATGGATCTTGCTGACTGCACTTGCCGCCGGCCTGATTTGGTCGGGTCTGCTTGCCTTTATTCATCTGACCGGCAGCGCAAGCATCCTCGACCGGTTTGAAACAGTTTTTCTTGATCTGAAGATTGTCGTTGCGGGCGAACGATCCCCGCCCTCCGAAGTGGTAATCGTTGCCATTGACGATCAGACCGTCAGCAGAGAAGGGCAATTTCCATTGCCACGAAACCGGCTGGCCGACCTCATCGGCGCGATTGAGACAGCCGGAGCAAAGGCGATTGCAATCGACATCCTGCTGCCAACCACATCAGACAGTTCGCATGACACCGATCTGGGTGAAGCCCTCAAGAACTTTCCCTCTGTCATCGCTGCGGTTGGCAGCCTCGAAGATGCGCTGCCGCTTGAGAGCAGCGTTCCTGTTGTTGAAACCGTAATGGTGCCCGCAGCACGCGTCTCCAGGTTTTCAGAAACGGGATTGGCCAATATCGTCACCGACACCGGGGGCACGCCGCGCCATATTCCGCATCTTTTTTTGACACCCGAAGGTTTGAAGCCATCCTTCAGCTTGCAGGCATACAGCCAGTTCAAAGGCGAGCCTCATACCTTTGCAGCAAACGGTGTGCGCATCGGGGATCAATTTAGAGCGACCGACCTTGGATGGCATATGCCCCTCAATTACTATGGTCCGGCAGGCACAATCCCGACGCTCAGCGCCACGGTACTTATGGAGAACGGTTCAACTCCCGAGGTGCGCCTGCGGGACAGGCTGGTCGTCCTCGGCGTCACAGCGACCGCGGTCGGAGACCGGTTCAGCACACCGTTTGATCCCGTCTTGCCTGGCGTTGAAATCCAGGCGACAGGGCTTGCCAACCTTCTCGATCAAAGCGCTCTCATACGGGGGCCTGAGACCAGAAGCCTCGATGGTTTGGCCGCTGTCAGTATTACACTTCTCGGTCTTCTCGCGGTCGCTTATTTCTCGTTGGCACAGGCCTCATTCATCTATTTGGTGCTTCTGACCGTGTGGCTGGTCTTCACAGCGGCAGCATTTACGCACGGGCACTGGCTCAACAGCGCCCTGCCCTTGGCAGCAAGCCTACCGCCTGTTGCCGGACTGATCTTTGTACGTCAAATCTTGGACCGCAGATGGGCCCGGCAACACCAGATCGCAAAGCAGGAGCTTGCCAGGTTTCATGCACCAAAACTGGCAGAACGCATTGCCGGGGATCCCGCGTTTCTTCTGAAGCCCAGGGAACAGATGGTTGCAGTTCTGTTCATCGACCTGTCTGGATATACGGGTCTTAGCGAACAGCTGGGGCCTGCCGCAACCCGGGACTTCCTGAAAGAATTCCATACGGTCGTCGTCAATGTCGCGTCCGCAAATAGTGGTGTCGTCCTTGATTTCATGGGCGACGGTGCGATGCTCGGATTCGGCATCCCGGATCCGGCCTCAAGCGATCCTTTGAATGCCTGCAGGTGCGCTTTTCAGCTCGTCGAACAGGTGCACGACTGGCTCGCGTTTAAATCGTCAATGTCGAAAGGGTGCCGGCTCCGTGTCGGCGGGCATGTCGGGCAAGCTGTTCTTTCCCGCCTCGGACACGAACAGCAACAGCAGATCACCGCGACAGGTGATTGTGTGAACGTGGCCAGTCGGTTGCTGGAAGTGGCGAAACATCATGGCGCTCTGGTTGCGCTCTCGTCCGACCTCATTGCAGCCGCGGAGAATATTTCTCCAAAGTCCTTGACGGTACCAAGGCGCGAGACGGAGGACATTCGAGGCCGGCAAAAATCGCTCAACGTCGGCCTCTGGAAATCACACGAAGTCCTGCTGAGTTCCAAACGGCTTTGAGTGTCCAGTCAATGTGTAGACAGCCGTGCAGTATGTTCCTCATCAAGGCCAGGCTGGAGACTTGCCAGTCGCCGGGCCGGTCGAACCGATGACACTCACAGCATCCGGAAGAGCGTCCGATCCTTCCTGATCGTATGATGAAACACCACGGCGCCAATGTGCAGTACAAACAGGACAAGCAGGATATAGGCGCTCCATTCATGAATGGCAGACAGTGTCCAGGCAATATCCGGGCTCTTGCCTATCGGGCTCCAGATCTGAACCAGACCAAACCATTTCAGCGGAAACCCGTGTGCATTGGTCGCCAGAAACCCGGATAAGGGCATGATGATCAGGAAAAGATAGAAAAGGCCGTGAACCGAAGCCGCAGCATATCGTTCGATAGCAGGCCCCTCGTTCTCAATAGGTTTTGTCAAAAGCTTGTTGCCAACCCGGATCAGCATCAGCCACAGAACGATGAAGCCAAAGCTTTCGTGCAGCAGGTAGAATGCGGATACGACGTCCTTTTTTGCGAACCCAATCATAAGGCCGAGGGGCCACGTGATAAGAACCAATACGGCGACGGACCAATGCAGAAGCCGCGTAACTGAACCATATCGCGCGAAGGGGTGAACGGGCTCCCCTCCGCCTTGAGAGGTTTCTTTGAAAGAAATGCTGTCTGTCACGGGTGTCTCCAACGGTCCTATGAGCTGCTTCTATTGAGGGCTCAAGTTCAATTTAATGCAAGGTTCGGCGGATTTGTTTCCACTGCACGGCAGTCAAGCCGGTCCGCCAGGGTGGGGTCTGCATCGACGAGATCAGACGTAGGCCTGAATGGGATTTCCGACATGCGGCATGCCATGGATCTGCGGCTGATCTGCACGAAAACCGAAAGCGTCCCGTTCATCGAACAAAAACTCGGACAAGTTCTCCATGATGCGGGCTCTTGCGCCCGGCACGTGAAACCTCAAGTTTCGCAATCCACGAACGTAATCGGGAAAAACCGGGTCGCGCGCACCTAATGGACGACGGAAGGCCAGCTGCCTGTCGCCGAAGACGGGCTTATAGCCAAATATGGAAAGCCCAATCAGTTCGCGTGCCAGGACACGCGGAATGTTTTGCCGTGTGTCCCAGAACATTCGCAAATTCCAGCTAATGAATTTTTTCCAACAAAGCTTCTTGAACTCAGGCGTGTTCCGGACGAAACCCGCCGGCACATTGCCAAATCGCGCGTATTGCTGCTCCAACTCCCGCAATTCATTGCCAAGGGTTGCCTCACATTCACGCCAGAGACCGCGTTCATAGGGCTCAAGCGTTATGACAAACTCATGGTTTGCAGTTGCACCCCCGACGATCAGAGCGTCGTTGAGAAGTGGCGTCCAACGATCTTCACTCAAGATACTGCCCAGCCCGCAAACCGGCACAACGTCCCTGGTCGGGAGACGGGTGTTCACCGGCAAGTCCGCGTCGTTTACTTCCTCGCGCGCTGCTTGTGCTGCGTCGGCCAGTCTTGCTGTTTCTCTTTCCTGAATGCCGTTGGCAGCAGTAAGACCGAAATTCATGATCAGGTTTCTAGCTTTGCGGATTTCGGTACCACCGAGCAGCACCAATCTCAGCTGATTTTGGCCCGTCGCCCGATACAGCCTGTAGGCCGCCCGGATGTACATTGTCATGGCAAGATCTCTGTCCCAGGACGGCGGAATGAAGCGACCCACCCAGGCGTTATCTTGCCGGTAGATGTTTTTGACGGCTTGGACTTCTCTGTTAAATGTCTGGAAATTCATCAGCGGCATGGGTCTTACCTCCCGATTTGTCCCGAAGGAGCGGTTCCGATACCTGCAAGATGGTGGAAAGCAATGCGAATGCCCTGTGACCGAGGACACTTCACATCTCGGGAAATGAGAGAAAAGTTTCGGGAACATCCGACAGGTCGGTCAGTCGTGCTCAAAACCACGGTAAGTGCCGGATCGATGGATTTTCCGACAACCTGAAAAAGGTTCGAAGTGCTTCAAACCACATCGTGAGAGCACAAGATTGGCCAAGTCGAAAATCTGTGCCGTGCAGCACATTCTTCAGCCTCTGATCATGTGAAGAAGACATCGGCTTTGGGTTGGTGTCGACGGGGTCCTTTATTAACTTCTGAAAATGCTTCAGATCTGTGCAATAGCAAATCGATCACAACTACGTTGGACGCCTGTACAAGGTTCTTTCGCTATGCTAGCGAAATTGTCGTTCTACTGCTCGTTCGAGCAAATATTTCAATGGGATACTTCAAGCATGAAATCTTTCATACCCGGTTGCTTTCCGTTGTCATTGGCAGTCGCGGGAGCGCTGGTTTTTTCAAGCCCCGTGCTGGCCCAGGAGACTTCCAACCGTGGCAAAGCCATGATGGTTCTGGATGCCTCCGGCAGCATGTGGGGCCAGATTGACGGAGTTCCGAAAATCTCAATTGCACGAGACGTAATCGACGGAGTTCTTGGAAAGTGGGACCCGGCCGTCGACCTGGGTCTCATGACATATGGCCACCGGCGCAAAGGCGACTGTAACGACATTGAGGTCGTTCAATCAGTCGCACCACTAGAGCCTAACAATTTCTCTTCGCTTGTCAGGGGCATCAATCCGCGCGGCAAAACACCTATTTCGGAATCGCTCATGCGCGCCGCACGGGAATTACGACATGTTGAAGACCCCGCCTCCGTCATTCTGGTCAGCGACGGCCTGGAAACATGCGAGGCGGATCCCTGCCTTGCCGCAACACTGCTTGAAAACAGCGGCATCGATTTCACTGTCCATGTTGTCGGCTTCGACCTGACAGATGAAGAAGCGCGTCAGTTGCGCTGCATTGCTGACAATACTGGCGGGCGGTTTCTGAACGCTGACAATGCAAACGAATTGACCGAGGCTCTTGCGGAAACTGTTGTTGCAGTCAGCGAAGAGGTGGTTGCCAAGCCTGTTGAACCAAAACCAGCACCCCCTGTTGTGCCCAAAAAGATCACCGAGCTTGATCTCGACCGGCTGAGCTTTGACGTCCACAAAATCGAAAAAGATGCCGCTTCCGGAAAAGTTGTCGCGACCGGAACGTCAAACGGCGTCGGTTGGACGGTCACAGCCAACAACATTTACGAGCCCTATTCCAACGTCAACGGCGGTGCGAGCTTTAACGATCTTCCTGGCCGCTATGACGATCTGCATGTCGGCTCCGACTTTACGATCACCTTTGATCAGCCTGTGACCTCGATGCTTGTCGTGCTTGCCAATGACAACGACACGGGAGATGGGCCGAACTTTCAGGAACTCCCGCCCGTTGATTTTATCGACGCCAGTAACCCCGACGGTGGCACTCAGGTGAAAATCGAAGATAAGGGGGGCGCGCTGTTCTATTACTACGACATCAACATTACTTCGATGACCCACGTAAACGACAACGGCATCAATGACGGTTGGGACCTGGCATTCTTCGTCTTTCCGACGGCCAACTGATCAGTTCAAAAAAGAAACAGATGCCGTCCGGCCACCCGGGCGGCATTTTATTCGTAAATCTCGTTGAAGGTTGACTTCACACAGAGCAGATCGAATTTCAGCGCATTCAATTCAAGCCCGGCCAATTCCTGTTTGCCTTGGAAATATAGCCGGAGATGTCGCGGCTCCAGGTCCGTTGAACGGATTTGGAGTAGTTCACATAGAGCTTGCCGGCCACCACTTTATACGCGAGCGGATCGACCCCGACCTTGTAACCGCGTGAAACGCCATAAGCGCAGTAGCCGTCAAACTGAGGGGCATAACTTGCAGGGTTCGCCAAAAAGGCATCCCGGTTGCGTGATGATGAAAACTGGTAGGTCAGTCCACGGTGTTGCGCTGTGAATTCGGCGTGGCCCTGCTTGGGGGACTTTCCTGAAAAATAGGTCACCGGGTCGTAGCCAGTCAGTGCAAGCGGGCTCTTGGCAAAAGACGGCAACGCCGATGTCGCGACCATCGCACCACCGGCAGCTGCGACAAACAAACCCAAAATTCCTCTGCGGTTGATCATGAACTTTCCTCGGTTGACCGCCGTTGCCTTAAGGATGTTGCGCGGCGAACTGACATTCAATGAACAATCATTTGAACGATTTGGCTTGTTGGTCTCCATTTTTGCGGCTTTTGGACTCCTGAACGCAATCTGCATCTTGTGCAAAGGGGTAGAAATCGCCGGATCACGAAACCGTGAGCCTGGTTTATCGCCCTTCCAGCCATGCTGAACTCGGAAATTGCCACAAACGCTCTATACTTTTGATCGGCCGTGTTTGGTCCCGAAGGCACATATGGGCGCCACTTCCGACAGGAGAGACTTTCATGACCGCCGATCTCATCACCCGCCGCAGACTTCTCGCTGTTGGAAGCGCTGCCCTGGCGACGGGCACATCTGGATTGCTGGTACCTGCGCAGGCACAAGGCATAGCGCCAACGCGTTCGATGCGTGGGGGCTCCAACAATTACCGTCCCGGAGCTCCAATCGTCGACCGTATAGGAGGTGGCGGCTTCTGGATGACCGGAACCGTCCGTCGTGCAGGCGATGGAGTACCTCTTGCCGGTCAACGCATTCAAATATGGGCACACACGACGGAAGGGCATGAACGCGACCCGCAAAGCCACGGCGCCACCCTCACGGATGCCAATGGCAACTTCCGTCTTGAAATGCCGCAGATCGTGCCGGCGTTTGGGCAACCCCATGGTCACCTTGCCTACGACAGCGAAGAGTTTGAAACGGTGTTTCTGCGTCCCGTCATGTCCAGCTCGAAGGATACCAGCCTGGAGGCGCATTTCGTCCTTACTCCGGCCTGATCCGACTTGAGACTTCATGAGATGAGCCGAACGCGCGGCTATCTGGTCTGGAGCGTGCTTGCCATTGTTATCGCGCTGCCGATTTTGGCGGCTGCGACAAGCCCCCTGCTCGCCTGGCGTCAACCCGTTTACATTCTTGCCGGATTTGCCGGTGTTGCGGGCATGGCTCTTCTCCTGGTTCAGCCTCTGCTTGCTGGTGGCTACCTGCCCGGGCTCTCTGGCGCACGCGGACGGCGGGTCCATCGCATCACCGGGGCCCTGCTGGTTGCCGCTGTCCTGCTTCACGTAGGCGGACTTTGGATCACCAGCCCACCGGATGTCGTCGACGCCTTGCTGTTTCGTTCTCCAACACCGTTTTCCGTATGGGGCGTCCTTGCCATGTGGGCCGTGCTTGCCGCAGCTTTTCTTGCCGCGTTTCGTCGTCGCATGCGTTTGAAGGTGCGCATGTGGCGACGCACCCACACAGCCCTCGCGATGGTCATTGTCACCGGTAGTGTAATTCATGCCCTTTTGATCGAAGGTACGATGGAAACCATGACGAAATTCGCTCTTTGTGCCCTCGTCATTATCGCGACAGTGAAAGTTATGGTGGACCTGAATATATGGACGAAGCGGTCGCGACGCGAAGTCTGAAGGCCAGTCTAGAGGACCAGGAACTGTCCCAAAGCGCGTCAGAAGCGCTTTCGGCGGGTTGAAGATCTTGCCGCGACGGCCTTGCTATGCTGTGTTCGGGCGTGCGCGGCGCGCACGAGCCTTGCCCGAAGAATGAGCCTTCCATGTTCCGTGATCTAACGTTTCCAGCCACCTATATGGGGCTGCTTGCAGCCTTTGTCGGATACTCGGCCTCCTTTGCCATTGTGCTTGCAGGCGTTAAATCGATGGGCGCCACAGATGCGCAAGCAGCGACCGGGTTGTTTTTTGCCACCATCGGCATGGGCATCTGCAGTATCTGGCTCCCGGCCGTCACGCGGATCCCGGCGGCGGTTGCGTGGTCAACTCCCGGCGCTGCGTTCCTTGCGGCAACCGTCGCGTTGCCGGGAGGCTTTTCAGAAGCTGTCGGAGCCTTGATCTGCTGTGCAGCGCTGATCGTCGTGACCGGGTTCATACCTGCGCTTGGACGTGTTGTCGCCGCTATCCCGAAGCCTATTGCAAACGGGCTTCTGGCAGGTGTCTTGTTGAAATTGTGCTTTGCACCGGCATTGGCACTGGGAACGATTCCCTTGCTGGTATTGCCGGTTCTTCTGGCCTGGCTCATCGGGCTTGCCTGGAACAGACTTGCTGCAATGCCGTTTGCCGTGATCGCCTTTGTGATCGTTCTCTTCTTCGCGGTGAATGGCGACAGCGGCACCGCCGCTGTGGAAACGCAATGGCTGCCGGTTTTTACGCCTGTCATGCCGACCTTTTCCATCCATTCAATTGTTTCCGTCTCTTTGCCGCTCTATCTCGTGACAATGGCCGGTCAGAACATTCCAGGCTTCGCCGTATTGGAGCTGAACAAATACCCGGTCAATCGGCAGCCCCTGCTTCAAAAGACCGGACTGGTGAGCCTTTTGATCGCACCGTTCGGATCGGTGCCGGTCAACATGTCCGCGATCACCGCTGCAATGATGGCTGGAGAAGACGCCGGACGCGATCCGACCGGGCGTTACTGGGCTGCCATCGTGTCTGGAATTGCCTACACACTCCTGGCTTTTGCAGCTGGGCTTGTGACGTCTCTGGCAGGTCTCGCGCCGACCGATCTGATCACCGCCGTTGCGGGGCTGGCGCTGATCCCGGCTTTCGTCAATTCCATTTCGGCAGCTTTCAGCGACCGTGACCAACTTGAGGCGCCGGCGTTGACCTTTCTGACCGCAGCAAGTGGAATGATGCTCTTCGGTGTCAGCGGAGCATTCTGGGGTGTCGTTGCAGGCAGCATTGTCTGGATTGCAAAGTCACTCGTGAAGAAGCAGTCCACATGATCGAAACGTGAAGCGGCGTTCTTGATCGCAACCTCCTCACGAGAGTTTTGTGTGCATGTGAACATGTGACTCCGCAAACTGGCATTGGCCAAGCGGAGGATGCCATGCCACTGACACGACGCGGATTTACGGGAATGCTGATCGCTACCGCCGTCACACCTGCGCCATTGAGAGCACAGGACGACCCGGTTCTGGCGGCCATTCGGTCTCCGCTATACGGCACCAGTTCCGAGTTTGCGAAAGGCATGGTCTTCCTGCGTGAACGCGGCAATCCGGACGTCGTGCCCGCGCTCTTGACCAGCATGAGATTTTCCAGAGGGCGGCAGGGCCGGATTGCTGAGGTGATGGACGAATTGGCGGGCCAAAAGTTCGGTACGGACTGGTTCGAATGGATGCTCTGGCAGGAACGCAACCCGCAGATCGTCCCCCATCCGTCACTGATCCCTTTCAAGCGTGAGGTTCTGCTTGGGATAGACGAAAATTTCGACGTCTTCCTGAAACCAGAGCATCTTGCGCGCGAGCAGATGAAAATACGGTTCGAGGAAATTGCCTGGGGCGGTGTCCGCAAGGACGGAATTCCATCCCTCGACAACCCAGACCTGCTTCCAGCCGCCAAAGCGGATTACCTCAAGGATGATGACCTCGTTTTCGGCATCTCTATCAACGGTGATACCCGGGCCTATCCATTGCGGATCATGGGTTGGCATGAAATGTTCAATGAAGTGATCGGCGGCGTTCCGGTCGCGCTGGCATACTGCACGCTGTGCGGATCTGGCATCTTGTTCGAAACCAAAGTGACGGGTCGAAGGAAACCGCTGGTTTTCGGGTCGTCCGGCTTCCTCTACCGATCCAACAAGTTGATGTTCGACCGGGAAACCCATTCGCTATGGAACCAATATACCGGCAAACCGGTCGTAGGTCCGCTGGTGGACAGCGGGATTGAGTTGAAACAGCGGCCCGTTGTGATCACCAGCTGGGGAGCCTGGAAAGCGTCCAATCCCAAAACCCGGGTCCTGTCCTTGAATACCGGCCACCGGCGTGACTACGGCTCGGGTGTCGTCTACCAGGACTACTTTTCTTCTGCCGAACTCATGTTTCCGGCACTGGTTGATCAATCCAGACATCGGCAGAAAGACTATGTCTTTGCGATCCGGCAATTCGGGGCTGCCAGGGCTTGGCCACTGGATGCATTTGAAGAGAAATCGATCATCAACGACGCAATTGCAAATACGCCACTCGTCCTGATCGGCAATCCTTCAAAACGCACAGTACGTGCCTATGAGCGCGGGACCCATCAATTTGAGCAGCGCGGCGAAACGCTTCTCGATGAAACCGGGCAGACATGGACTGTGACAGAGACCGCACTGGAGCGCGTGGATGGGAAAACGCTGCCCCGTGTCGCCGGTCATATCTCCTATTGGTTCGCCTGGGACAATTATCTGGGTGATGCTGCGACCGTATATGGCGGCTAACGGTTTGATTTTTGAACGTTTGCCTTCAAGCATGTTGATAGAAAAAACGCAGACAGCAACGTCATATGCCATCGCTGCCATAGCTGTCTTTAGAACTCACGTGTGAGACATTTTCCTAACCTAAATGCAAACCAAGAAATACAACCTGCCTTACAAATATAAGCAACTGCACCGCCTCGCATGAGTTGTACGCAAGAAGCGGTTTTACGCCAGATTTCAACCAAGCAGCTCAAAAATAAGTTATTGGCAATATAATACTGAAGCTTCGCATTGATTTCACAGAAATTCGCCCGATTTAGCCGTTACCAGACTCTGAAAACCGCTGACAATGCAAGTTTCCCGAGTATCTGAGCGCAGGAAATCATCTGTGTTCCATCTGTGGAGAGATTCTATGACTTCAAAAAGCAAGGCAGGACTTTTGAACGTTTTCTCTAGGTACACACCGGCACCATTGGTGGCGGCACTGACCATCGGCCTGTTCGTCCCGGCAGCAGCGGCGGAGGACCGCAGTGACTGGCCGACAAGCTTCTCGGTCGGCACGGCAAGTCAGGGCGGAACCTATTTCGTATATGGCTCCGGCTGGACAAATCTGGTTTCAGATCAACTCGGCATCCCGGGCGGAGCCGAGGTCACAGCCGGACCGGTGCAAAATGCAGCGCTTGTCCAAACCGGTGACCTTGATTTCGGCATGGTCACCATGGGACCGGCATTCGACGCGATCAACGGTGAAAGCGCTCTCGCGCCGGGACTGAAGCATGACCAGATCCGGGCAATCTTCCCGATGTACAAGACCGCGTTCCATATCATGACCCTGGAAAGTTCCGGTATTGACAGCATCGATGACATTCCGGAAGGCGCAACTGTAGGCTTTGGGCCGGTTGGCGGCACCCCTGGAACGTACTGGCCACGGTTCTTTGATACGTTCGGCAAGTCCGTGACTGCGCGCCACGGCGGAGCGGCAGATCTTGCAGGCCAGCTTCAGGATGGTTTGATTGATGTCTACACTTGGGCGGCAGGGGTTCCCTTCCCGGCATTCTCGCAAGTCGAGGCACAGGCTGACGTCAATTTCATCGGCATGACGGACGAGCAAGCCAAACAGATCGCTGCGGACCATCCGGTATCTCTTTTCACTATCCCTGCTGGAACCTACCCGTCTCAGTCCGAAGATCATGCAAGCGTTTCCATGTGGAACTTCGCGATCGCTCGTGCTGATCTACCGGAGGACTTCGTTTATGCGGTCGTTGATGCTGTGATGAGCAACAATCCAAAGATGCTCGACATTCACAAGGCAGCTGTCGAAACTCTGCCGGAAAACTACGACAAGAACGCCTTCATCCCCTGGCATCCGGGCGCGGTACGCTGGTTCAAGGAGAACGGTTTCGAGATCGACCCTGCCCTTGGCGGCTAAGCGGTCCAAAACCGGCAAACAATTGCCTTTCCCCCGGGCCGCAGGACAGTGGCCCGGGTTCAACACGTGCCAGATCGAGACCGAAACGTGATGTCTGACGCCATCGACCCCGTTCCCGCCCAACGGGATGAAGCTGCCAGCCGCGCCTTGCGGGGCTGGCAGGGGAAGTTGTTCGGTCTTCTGTGTGTGCTTTATGCAGCCTGGCATCTCTACAGTCTCAACATTGCACCACTTGAGACCTGGCTTTTCCGCATACTGCATATTTGCGGAGCTCTCGTTCTCGGGTTTGGGCTAACAAGCGTCCTGCTCACCGGTCCGGACAAACGCTTGCGTAAAGTGGCAATGGAACGGACCGTAGCACTCATTGCTGGACTGCCGGTGATCTATGCACTCGTGCTGACCCTTTACGGCGTCATTCAATATTGGAACGCGGGAACAGTTGAGAACCCCGACACGACCTTTGCCTATTTCGGGGTTTCGCTCGCCGCCGGCACATTGTTGGCGATTGTGGCCGGATGGTTCCTTCGCGGAAATGAGGGCCGTATTTCCTCAATTGACTGGGTTCTGGTGCTGGCCAGTATTGCGTCGACCGGCTTTATTGCGCTTAGCCTTGATGCCTTGAATTTGAGGCTGCGCGCGGGTACCCCCTTTGCGGATCCGCAAAACGCCTGGGCTGCATTCGTTGCCATGGCGCTCATGCTGGAACTTACGCGCCGTGTCGCGGGTCTTGCCCTGGTTGCGATTGCCGCAATTTTTGTCGGATATGCCTTTTTGGGGCCGTGGCTACCCGGATTTCTGGAACATCGCGGGTATGATGCAAAACGGTTTTTCAGCTACGTATTTACTGACAACGGCATTCTTGGCCCGACAACCGCCGTCTCTTCCACCTACATCATTCTTTTCATTATTTTTGCAGCCTTCCTGCAAAGTTCAAAAGTTGGCGACTATTTCGTCAACCTGGCCTTTGCAACAGCGGGCCGCGCACGTGGAGGGCCGGCCAAGGTTGCCGTCTTCGCCTCCGGACTGATGGGAATGATCAATGGCACATCTGCCGGCAACGTTGTGTCGACAGGCTCGCTGACGATCCCGCTGATGAAGCGTGTGGGATATCGCTCACAATCGGCAGGCGCAATCGAGGCTGCTGCCTCAACCGGTGGCCAGATCATGCCTCCGATTATGGGGGCCGGCGCCTTCATCATGGCCGAGATCACCGGAATTCCCTATACGGATCTCGTCATCGCAGCCCTGATACCGTCCGTGCTGTATTTTGTCTCGATCTATTTCATGGTCGATTTCGAGGCGAAACGCCTCGGCATGCGCGGCATGACCAGTGACGAAGTTCCCAAATTCAGAAAGCTCGCCAGGCAGGCGTTTCTGTTCCTTCCCATATTCATTCTGGTCGGCTCTCTTTTCCTCGGCTATTCGGTGATCCGTGCCGGCACGCTCGCGATTGCATCTGCCGCGGTCGTGAGCTGGCTGACGCCGTTTCGCATGGGTCCGCTCCAGATCATCGAGGCACTGCGCAATGCGTCGCAGATGTCCATTCAGATCATCACGGTCTGCGCAACGGCTGGCATCATTGTCGGCGTGATTTCACTGACAGGTGTCGGCGCCAGGTTCTCTTCATTGCTGTTCGAGCTCGCCGAAACCAGCAAACTGCTCGCACTGATTTTCGCAATGATCATCTCGATCATTCTGGGCATGGGCATGCCGACAACCGCAGCCTATGCCGTTGCTGCCTCAGTGGTGGCACCGGGCCTGATCGAACTCGGCATCGCGCCGCTGATCGCGCATTTCTTCGTGTTCTATTTTGCAGTCGTCTCCGCGATTACTCCGCCAGTGGCCCTCGCCGCCTATGCCGGCGCTGCCATTGCCGGAGCAGAACCCATGCGCACATCGGTGACGGCATTCAGGGTCGGCCTGGCCGCGTTCATCGTACCGTACATGTTCTTCTACAGTCCCGGTCTTTTGATGGAGGCCAGCTGGATCGAAATCATCCGCAACGCAATTACCGCCATTATAGGAGTCTATTTCCTGTCCGGCGCGGTCCAGGGCTATCTGATGAGCCCCCTTGCTCCGGTCTGGCGCATTCTGCTTCTGGGCGCAGCCCTTTGCATGATCTCTGGCGATTGGCGGACGGATGTGATCGGCATCATACTCGGCGCTGCGCTTTGGTTGAAATCACGTCATGACGTTGAACGCGTCGCCAGAGAAGCCTGATTTCCAGGCGGGACAATTTGCAACTTTCATCCGCCGATTGAAAGACCGCAAAACGGTAACTTATCGCAGGAATGCCGCCATTTCCTTTTTGGCTTTGGCAATGTAGTTCTGGCGGCTCTCCTGGGTTGAGCTGTCCATCTTGTAGTGTGCCAGATAACGGGTCTTGCAACGCGGTTTTGCGAGGAGCTTGATGCCACGCATGATGGTTTTGCGCCCGGGTTCCCCCACGAACTTGGACACAAACCAGCTTGCACCGCAGGTCGTCACGATCCCGATGTGCGAAATGTTCTGCATGTTAGGTCGCAAATCCTCAGTCGCGGTCGGCATGATGAACGTCTCATGCGGTACCCAAACCCGTTCCAGCCACCCTTTCAGCATTGCCGGAAGACCGAACCACCAGGTTGGATAAATGAACAAGATTGCCTCACACCACTTGATGTCGGCCAGATCCTGCGCAATCGGCACGGTGTTCGACTGCGGTGTGTGATAGCCCCGCCGCTCCTGCGCGCTCATGACCGGGTTGAAGCCTCTCGCATAAAGATCCGTCAGGCGCACATCGTGGCTGTCTTCCTCTAAAGCCTCAACAACGGTCTTGCACAATGCGGCATTGAAGCTTTCTTCACAGGGATGACAATAAACGACAAGAACGCGCATGCACTCGGCCTTAAGGAACAACACCATGCAGGCAGAATGGACAAACCGCCTGCGTCACTCTCGTACGCCGCGCCTCAGCCTCGCTGAAGGCCGGGAAACAGGAAAACCTGACCGCTATCGTAGTCGTAGTCCGGGTTCTCCCAGGCAATCATTTTGCCAGGATTGAGCAGGCCCTTGGGATCGGCTTCCTGCTTGAAGGCCAATTGAACCGCGTCGGTCTGTTTCATGCCGCCTTCTTCCAGCGTGTAACGGTGGGGATTGAAAATCGGACAGCCGTTATCTTCGTGCAACCGGATGATCTCATTCAGTCTTTCTTCGCTGGTGTAGCGCACGATTGGCAATCCGAAACAGGTGATGTCGCCGTCAAAACGGACATATTCCAGATGTCCAGGTACCTCATCCCCAAACAGTTCCTGCATCTTCCCGACAAGTTCGACCTGGTTCGGAAACGGGTAGAGAACCTGGAGATAAGTGATCTCTGGATCCACCCGAAGACCACGCAGTGTCGTGTGGTTCCAGGACAGCTCATAGGCCGGAGGAAGCCGCCTCACATCCTCGTCGCTTGCCTTGTCCGAACGATAGAGAACCTCGCCGCTAGGCTGACGGGCGACGAACGCCTCAAACGCCGCCATGGCAAACGGGGCCACCATCAGAACGGCGACGGACTGGTCTTTGCGAATGAACTTCTGGTGCCGGAGGAAATAATCGTGCGGAACCGGTGCGGCCACGGGCGCAATGTTCTTGGTCAACAGGCCGTCCTGGTTGGCCAGTGCGTCGGAAAACCTGACCGCATCCATGAAGTCATCAAAGCCGACCAGAACATCAACCCAGTCGTAACTTGCTGTCAACGGCATCTCGATCTCGGTAATGATGCCGTTGGTGCCATAAGCATGCATCACCTTCTGCAGATCGTCGCCTGTCATCTCCAGAATTTGAGGATCGGCCTCCATCGTGATGACGCGCAAACGAATGACATTGCCGAGATCCCTGAGGCCACCCCAGTTGATTGAACCGACCCCGCCCGAACCACCGGCAATAAAGCCCCCGATGGTGGCTGTCCTGTAGGTGGACGGGTGCATCCGCAATTCCTGTCCGGACTGTTCCCGGGCCGTCTTGTCTATGTCGGACATGATAGCGCCAGCTTCGACGACGACCGAACCTGTCTTGACTTCCTTGACGGCGGTCATCTCCGCCATATTGAGTACGACACCGCCCGACAATGGCATCGCCTGTCCGTAGTTGCCGGTGCCAGCACCCCGTGTCGTCACTGGTATGTCGGCCGTAAAACAGGCCTTCAGTACACGGATGATTTCGTCTTCTGTCTTAGGGGTCACAATCAGGTCGCCGGTAACGTCCTCCAGCTGCTTTTTCAGGACCGGCGAATACCAGAAAAAATCACGGCTCTTCTGCTTCACGATTTGCTGGTTGTCCTCGATCTTGAGGCCGTCAAGATCGGCTTTTAATGCAGCGATGGCGCTCATGACTTTGGTTGCCTTTCCTGAAGAATTTGATCGAGTTCCCGATAATCGGGCAGTGTTTGGTCAATGAGAGTTCCCGCGCGCAAAACGCTGCGTGGGCCCGCCGGGCGGGACAAAAGCTCGTTCCAGTCCCGCGCCCCAAAAAGCACGAGATCGGCCGGTGCTCCGACTTCCAGTTGGCCTGCCCGAATATCCATCAATTGAGCAGGTGTCGTTGTGACCGTGCTGATCCAGTCGCCGATCGGATGATCGAGATGCAATATCCGGGTGGCCTGCGTATAGACCTCGACCATGTCCAGATCGCCATAGGCATAAAAAGGGTCACGGGTATTGTCGGAGGCAACGGCAACAGAAATACCGCGCTGCTTCATTTCGTGCAGTAGCGTGACGCCCCGGCGGCGCGGTGTCCGGCCCTCTACGCGATCCTGAAGATACATGTTGCACATCGGCAGTGAAACGATGGCAATCCCGGTTTCCGCCAACAGATCAAGTGTCCGGTCAATCTCATCTGGTTGATGCACCGACAATGAACAACAATGACCGCATACGATCTTGCCGTCGAATTTCAGGCGTTGTGCTGTTTCAGCAATGTGGCGCAGTGTGACCACGGTCGGATCCAACGTTTCATCCACGTGAAAGTCGAGGTCGAGACCCCTGTCCATGGCCGCTCGAAAGACATCTTCAAGATGCCTGTCCAGATCCGGGATCATATAGGTCACAGCCCCCATGATCCCGTTGGCATTGCTGACCTTGTCCGCAATATCTGAAAGATAGTCGCCATCTTCGGCAAGGCGGTCGATCCCGAACAGGCAAACGCCCTGGAGAGTGATGCGACCGCGCCAGTCGGCGCGCATTTCTTCGAACACTGGCCAGGTGATGTCTTCTTGCGGCGGAATGCTATCCAGATGCGTGCGGATCGCGGCTGTTCCGTGCGCGTAGGCACATTTCAGGGAAAATTCCATGCGCGCCCGCAGGTCATCCGCCGACCAATAATCGATCCGGTCTTCGCCGACAGCTGTAAGCGCTCCCATGAAGGACCCGTCTGGATTGGCCTTGCGTGGCCAGATGTGCCCTTTGTCGAGATGGGTATGCAGGTCAACAAAAGCGGGCAAAACCAGACCTTTGTCCAAATCCAGACCAGGTTCCACACCAGTCATGGATCCTCCAGGTGCGACTTCAAGAAGCTTTCCATCAACGACCTTAAGGTCCATCGCCAACAGGGAGGTGGGATCCGCACCCTGCATATCGGCGAGCAAACATGCCGGAACGGTTGCATTCTTGATGATCCCGGTTCCGTTGAAACCGGACCCCGTTGCCGGTCCCATCTATATCTCCCGCTTCAGGGCACTTTCATGCCATTTGCGCAGGAGCAAATGCGACAGGAGGTTCATGGTCAGGAATATCAGGATCCCGGTAACGGAAATCAGAATGAGCGCCGCGAACATTCTCGGCATGTTCAGCCTGTAGCTTGCCTCCAGGATCTGGTTGGCGAGCCCTGACCCCGAGCCAGCGGAACCGGCGACAAATTCGGCAACGATCGCCCCGATCAGAGACAGGCCTCCGGCAATTTTCAAGCCCCCCAGGAAATAGGGCATTGCTGCGGGCAGACGCAAAAACCTCAGGGTTTGCCAGCGGCTTGCACCATAAAGTCGGAAAAGGTTCTGCAGATTGTGATCTGCTGAATTCAGTCCCAGCGTCGTGTTTGAGAGTATCGGAAAGAACGCGACGATCCAGGCACAGATCAGGAGCCCCGCCGTGATCGAATCCACATAAATCAGGATCAGGGGCGCAATTGCGATGATCGGTGTTACCTGCAAAATGACCGCGAATGGAAAGAACGAAATTTCGATCCATTTGGACTGCGTGAACAACACCGCCAGTCCCAAACCGCCCAATGTCGCAATCAACAGGGCTCCGAAAGTGATCTTGAGGGTATTGAGAAGCGCAACGCTCAAGATGCCCCAATCGGCAAGCAACGTGTCAAAAACCTGTCCCGGTCTCGGCAGGATGTAATGTGGAATTTCGTTCCAGACGCAAATCCTGTCCCAGAGATAAACCGACAACAGCAATATGACGACCGGCAACACCCATCTGCCAATCGTTTCCCGTCGAGCCGCACGCGCACGCTTCATTTCCTCAGCATCAAGAGGAATTTCCGTCGCGCCTGCGGGCATGGGTGACTTGTCGGCAATGTCTAAGGTCATGATCCAGAGCTGCCCAGAAATCTTGAGATAATCAGATATGTCATCAGAGGTGATCTCCCGAGTTCATGGCCTCGTGAAGTGCTTCCGAAACGTTTCGGCAAAAGCCGCTGTAGACGGATGATGTCCTGAAATCCTCATCCCGCGGATAAGGCGCATCGATGGCCATGTCATTTACGACACGCCCGGGCCGCGCTGCCATGACGACGATGCGGTTGGAGAGGTAAACGGATTCAAACACCGAATGGGTCACGAAGATGACCGTCCAGCCAAAGGTCTCCCACAGACGCAGAAGATCATTGTTGAGCTTGAAGCGGGTTATCTCATCAAGTGCAGCAAACGGCTCATCCATCAATAGGAGCTTGGGCTTTGTCACGAGAGCGCGTGCAATCGAGACACGCATTTTCATGCCACCTGACAATTCCCTTGGATAGCTGTTCGCGAACTGGTCGAGACCGACACCTTTCAGTGCCTCCATGACCTCGTCATAGGCAGCTTTTTTCGAGACACCCTTAAGGCGCAGCGGCAACCAGACATTCCCGAAAACGGTCGCCCAGGGCATGAGGGTTGGTTCCTGGAACACGAAACTGAGTTCATGGTCCTTCTGTCTGGATTCTTCCATCGGCCATTCAACCCTGCCCGAGCTTGGGCTCGTCAGGCTGGTAATGATCCGCAAGGCGGTGGATTTGCCGCATCCCGAAGGGCCCAGAAGAGAAACAAATTCTCCCTGACGAATGTCGAGTGACAGGTTGTTCAGTGCCACCGTTCCATTGGAAAAGGTCTTTGAAATGCCTTTGAGGGAAACGATGGGCTGTCCGATGCCCGTGTCTGTTTGCATATCTGCTTGTACCATGGCCGTCATGTTAGAATTGTCCGGCCATGGTTGCATTTTTCATGTGTGTCACGGAAGCGTCCTGATCAGTTCCCGGTCAGCTCTTTTTTGCGATCCAGACCCACGCCATTGTTAACGAATTCAAGCGTGTAGGACTTCGTGTAGTCGACGTCTCCGTTGACGACACCTGCCGCGACCATTTTTTCAAAAAATGACTTGTTACGCTCATCCGTCATGGCGCCGATGCCCATTGTGAGCGCATCACCACTGTCCACGATTCCGTAGGATTTCAGTTTATCGATCGAGAAGGCCAGCTGACCGTCGGTCATGCCCGGATTGTCCTTCTTGATCATTTCCAATGCCTTGGAATTGTCGCCGTAAAGGAAATTGACCCAGCCGATAGCCGAACCGTCGACGAAGCATTTGACGACTTCCGGTTTGGTTTCCACCAGCTCGGTCCGGGTTTCCACCGTGGTCGAATAGGTGTCATATCCATAATCGGCGATCAGAAATATGTTCGGCTCAAAGCCGCCTTCCGTTTCGATGGCATAGGGCTCAGACGTAATGTAACCCTGTTGACCAAGCTTCTTGTCGGCCAGAAAGGGTGCAGAGTTATAGGTGTAAGGACGCACCTGTTCGTCCTTGAAACCAAACTCTGATTTCATCCATTGATAGAAAGAATTGAGGCCGCCCTTCCCGATCAGGAGATTGATGTCCTTGAGGCTTTCCCAGGTATCCAGGCCCTGATCCGGATGTGTCATCAGGATCTGCGGTTCTTTCTGGAAATGAGCTGCCACAACAGTGGTTGGGATGCCCTGTTCAATCGCAGAAAAAGCCTGAAGCATGTTGCCGCCCATAAGAAAGTCGATTTTTCCGACCGGCAACAGGATGCGATTGTTGGCTTGCGGTCCACCGGGCTTGATTTCAACTTCAATGCCGCAGGCTTCATATGTGCCATCGGCGACCGCCTGATAGTAACCACCATGTTCTGCTTGAGCGACCCAGTTTGTACCGAAGGTCACTTTTTCAAGCGCATGCGCGCTTGTCGACGCCATGACGGCGAGCGTCGCAAGTCCTAAGTTCCGAGACAATCCCATTTCCGCGTTCCCCGTTTTCGTTACACCAAGCAGGTCAAACTGCCCACGACGGGCCGAATGCTCTGCCGCTGTGCTCGAAAGCCCTGAGAGCGGAACAGGCAGGAAGAGAGCCCTCGTGTAAAAACATTGGCCCGCTTGTCGTGCTGCCCGTTGGTTACATGAGCAGCCCGCAAAGACTTGCACATTGCCGCACCATTGTCAGCGCAAAAGTTAATCGTGCCCTCAATTTGAGCAATGGCATCTAAATTACGCAACCACGGAAATTGCGTGCAAGCGACCGTCGCGATAGCTTTCCGTTTTTGACATGAGGACAAGCCACTTGAAACGCGCGCACATACCGCCAGACATTCGAGCGCCTTTTGCTCGGTATAGCCATGCAGTGGAGATCCCCGCAGGGCATCGTCTTCTGTTCGCTTCGGGCCAGCTGGGTATTGCAGCCGATGACCGAATCCCAACCGACATTGAGGGACAGACGACGCTCTGTTTCGAAAATGTAAAGGCGATCCTCGCATCTGCCGGAATGACGATGCAGGATGTGGTACGGATCAATTCCTATGTAACCGACCGTGTCCACTTGCCGGGCTATATGCGCGTCAGGGATGGTTTCATTTCCGAGCCCGCACCAGCATCAACATTGATGATTGTTTCGGGTTTTGCCCGAGAAGACTTTCTTGTCGAAGTCGAGGTTGTTGCCGCGGCACCTTGAAACGCCTTGTCGCTGAACGAGCGCGCGAAACCTTCAGAAAGAACTGAGGAGAAGACCCTACATGCTGCCCAAACTCAACTGGCAAGACATGACCACCACGGATTTCGACGTACCGTCAATCAAGGAGTGGATTGCAATCCTGCCGGTGGCTGCAATCGAACAGCACGGGCCGCATTTGCCGGTCTATACCGATACGGCGATTGCGCAGGGTCAGGTTCAAAGGGTGATGGAGCTGGTTCCGGAGACCATACCGGCAACCTTCTTGCCCGTGCAGGCGGTTGGCAAGTCAAACGAACACATATCCTCGCCGGGGACGCTGACCCTTGGTTGGGAAACCGCGCTCAAAGCCTGGACGGAACTCGGTGACAGCCTCGCCCGTGCCGGGGTCAGAAAACTGGTGGTTGTGAATTCACACGGAGGAAATGTGCCGTTGGTAGGCATCCTCACGCGTGAGCTCAGGGTTCGGCACAAGATGCTCGCCGTTGGCACCGCCTGGGCGCATTTTGGACAGCCGGAAGGCGTTTTCTCAGACCATGAACTCACCTTTGGAATACATGGCGGCGACGTGGAAACTTCCATCATGCTGCACCTGCATCCCGATCTGGTAAAAATGGACAGGGCTCAGAACTTCCGCTCCGCTCAGGAGCGCTTCGTTTCAGACTTCACGCACCTTCGTGCTCATGGGCCACATGCCTTCGGCTGGAAGGCGCAAGACCTCAATTCCGCCGGCACCGTCGGCGATGCATCCATCGCGACCGCCGACAAAGGCCGCCAATCTCTGGATCATGCCGCCCGCGGTTTCGTTGAGCTGCTGCATGACGTTCATGCCTTCGATATGAACATGCTCGCCGATTGAGTAAATGCCAAACAGCTCTACCAGATTGAGGAGCCCTGCCATGTCACCATCGGACCTTAAAAGAGATATTCTGGCGCGTAGTTCACCACTTGTCTCGGCTGAAGAACTTGAACTTCTCTCGAAGCAGCCAGGCCTCAAACTGTTCGATGTACGCGGAACCTGGAGCAGCCCAGCCAGAGCGTTGCCTGACGACTACGAAATGAGCCACATTCCAGGTGCGGCTTTCCTCGATTGGACCCGCCGGTTCATCGATCAGAGCAAAGCCCTTCCGCTTGCATCCGTCGCGGATCGGGATGCAGCCCGAAGCGCATTCAAGGCTCTTGGCGTCAATGCGACTGATCTCGTCGTTCTCTACGACAACTACCATCACATGCTGGCAGGTCGCGTCTGGTGGGCGATGCGGTATTGGGGTTTTGACAATGTCCGTGTGCTCAACGGAGGCTGGGTGCGTTGGACCAAGCTGCAAAAACCTGTGACATCCAGCACAGCAGAAGTGTCACAAGGTGACTTTGAACCTGTGCAAAGAGGCGATTGGCGCACCAGCCTTGAGGACTTTATCGAAAATCACCAAAAATCATGTGTCATCGATGCGCGCGGGTCCGCCGGATATGCCGGTAACGCAGACGACCCACGCACCGGACATATACCAGGTTCCTTGAACATCCCGTTTTCAGAACTCTTGGACCGTGAAACCGGCCTATTTTTGAACCGCGACGCCTTGTCAGACGTGTTAGACGAAAAGGCTCCTCAATGGAGGGAACGACCGATCATCGCGACTTGTGGTTCTGGCTACGCCGCAACGGTCACTTTGCTCGCCTTGACTGAACTCGGCAACGAAGCACGTCTGTTTGACGGATCCTTTTCGGCATGGAAACAGGACCCGGCCAGACCTGTTGAACAAACACGTTAAAAAGGCCGGGCCGTCGATAGACAGATCAAACCTTGAGGGTTTTTTCGGAGGTTAGGCCGTTCCGCGAACCGGGCGGTTGTGTTCGATGTTGAACTTCATTCCGTCGAGAAGTTCTTCCAGATCCGGCCGCGCCGCCGGTCCATTGGAAATGTCCACGAGCATCAACGTGCCATCCGGCCGTATCCCGAAACTGCCCGGTTCAGCAAAAAGCTTGTCAGTTTCAGCGTCCGAGAGTGGCTCTGAAACATAAAGCCCAAGCGAGCGCATCTGCGCCTCGCTCATTCCGTAGCCAAGCTCGAATTTCCAGCCGAACTCCTGCTGGTCAGCCCGCGCCTTTTCTTCGCTGTCGGCTGAAACAACCACGACGTCCAAGACATCGGTCCAATTGTCCAAAGCAGCATTCAGCTTGTTCAAGAACCGCTTGCAGCGCGGGCAATGCTTGCCACGATAAACAAACAACATGGTCCAACGGTCTTTGGGTTGGCCGACGGCGACCGAGCCTTCACGTCCGAGTACCGGAAAACGCATTTCCTCGAGACGTTCGCCCACGCGTGGTTTTGGAGAAGACATTTGGTGCCCTTCGTTTGATTATTGACTTGAAACTTCGCGATAGCCGAGTGGCAGCGGAAACAGCATGCGCCAAAACCGATTCGCCGCTGCAAGATAGCAAAGACCGCAAGAGATAGTGCCCCGCGCATGTTCAATATGCGTTGAGCTGCCCGGACTACACGTATTCAGGTTGAGCGGTCTAACAGTTCTGTCGGCCCTATCATGCAAACCGTTTCGCACCTGCAACGCAGATGACGACCAGGATCGTGACACCGATCATGGAGGGCGCGATCGGTTCAGCCAGCAAGAAAGCAGCAAGGATAAGACCGAAGAAGGGCTGTAACAGCTGCAGTTGTCCCACGCCCGCGGTGCCGCCGATGGCCAGGCCCCGATACCAGAAAACGAAACCGACAAGCATTGAAAAGACGGATACGTAGGCAAGGCTCAGCCAAACTGGCAACTCCAGATCAGAGACGGACTGCGGATATGTGACCGCTGCCAAACCTGCCATGAAGGGGAGTGACAGGATCAGCGCCCAGGATATCACCTGCCAACCACCCAGCCGACGCGAAAGCTGAGCGCCTTCGGCATAGCCCAGACCGCAGGCGACAATCGCGGCCAGCATGAACGCATCACCGGTCAAAGATGCATCCGCACTCTGGGACAATGCAAACCCGACGACCGCCGCACTGCCCAGAATCGAAAAAAGCCAGAACAGGGGTGCGGGTCGTTCTCCGCCCCGGACCACGCCGAATGCCGCCGTCATCAAAGGCAACAGGCCAATAAACACGATGGAATGCGCCGCGGTGATGTGCTCCAGCGCAAGGGCTGTCAAAAGCGGAAAGCCGATGACCACACCTAACGCAACAATCGCAAGCGATTTCAGGTCGGAAACAGATGGTCGCCGTTGCTTCATCAGACCAAGCAGAAGACATGCCAGAATGGCAGCAAGCACTGCCCGGGCAGCCGTCAAAAAATACGGGTCAAAACCGCTTACAGCCACCCGCGTGGCCGGCAGTGACCCACTGAAGATCAGCACACCAAGCAATCCGCTGCCCCAACCGGAAAATGAAGAGTTCATCGCGACAAATCCTTTTTTGGATTTGTAGGTGGATTGGGCCAGCAAAGGCAGATACAGATCAATACAATATTCAAAAACTGTATTGGTTTATTTGACCACACAACGGAGCCGAAGGTGACAGAAGCAACACGCCGAAACCTTGTCGTGGAACATATCAACCGCGGGATCCAGTCCAGAACACTTGGCCCGGGAGACAAGCTGCCTTCGGTTCGCGGACTTGCTGCCACCTTGCAGGTGTCTGCGTCGACAGTCGTGGAGGCTTATGACGTTCTGGTGGCTGAAGGCATCATTTGGGCACGGCGCGGTTCCGGATTTTTTGTCGCCGACAGGGCTCAACCCTTTGCAGTGTCTCAAACCGGGCCGCAGCTGGAGCGTGAGGTTGACTCCCTTTGGGTCGCAAGACAATCGATAGATGCGGAAAACGACGTGACCAAGCCTGGCTGCGGTTGGCTGCCAAGCGATTGGATGCCGGTTGATGCACTGCGCCGGGCCATGCGTCAGGTTGCCCGCGCCAGCAGTGCCGCATTGACCGACTACGGCAACGCTCAAGGACACCTGGAGTTGCGGCACCTGATTGCCCGCAAGCTTCATGATCAGGCCATCGAGGCGGGCCCGGACTGTATTCTTTTGACGAACTCGGGCTCACAGGCCCTGGATCTGGTCTGCAGACTTTTGCTCAGTCCAGGGGACACCGTTCTGGTTGACGACCCGTGTTACTTCAATTTCCACGCCCTCCTCAGAGCCCACCAGATCAAAATCGTCAGCGTGCCCTTCACGCCAAAAGGCCCAAACCTGGCGGCTCTGGAAGACATTCTGAAAGATCAACGCCCGCGGCTTTATCTTACCAATTCTGCGCTGCACAACCCGACCGGAGCGACACTCTCAGCCGCGACGGCCCACCGTGTCCTGTCGCTTGCCGAAACGCATGATCTCATAATCGTGGAAGATGCAATCTTTGCCGAATTTGAACCGACCCTTTCTCCACGCCTTGCTGCACTGGACGGGCACAACCGGGTCCTGACAATTGGCAGTTACTCCAAGACACTGTCGGCCTCCTTGCGTTGCGGCCACATCGTGGCCCGACGGGACTGGATCGAAGCGCTGACGGATTTACAGGTTGCGACCAATTTTGGTGGACCCAGCCCGATGGTGAGCGAAGTGCTGCATACGGCCTTGACCGACGGAGGCTACCGCAAACACATGGAGGCCCTGATTTCCAGGCTCGACCGTCGGCGTTCCCAAATGACCAGAGAATTAGGTGCATTGGGACTGAAGCCGTGGGTAAAGCCCCGAGGTGGCTTCTATCTCTGGTGCGAGTTTCCCAACCAGATCGACGCGGCTTCCGTTGCACGTCGGTCTCTGACACGAGGAGCTGTTTTCGCCCCGGGCAACGTCTTCAGCGCATCGCAGAGCATGTCTTCCTTCATGCGCTTCAACGTCAGCCAACTGGAATCCGGTCACCTGAAATTGCTCGGCGAACTGATAAAAGCCGGCGATACTGCGGACAGAACCTGACTTCTGGGAACGAACTCTAGAACCAGAATCCTTCCCGGCGCCAGATCGTCAGATTGCCGCGAACGGGAGGTGACGGAGTTCCGCCTAGAATGGTGAATTCCATTCCACCGTTGATACCCTTGCCGCCAGTTTGCTTCAAGGTGACCCATTCATTGCATTGCGGGCCGCCGCTTGAGCTCTGACACATGTCGATGCGCACGCTCTTCTCATCGATCTTGTTCCAGACCCAGTCGACAATTGCGACATGACCATTCCAGACCATGAAGTCGAGCGGTTTCACTTCATGGACGTCATCGATGTTGATCTTGGCAACGTGCTTTGGATAGTTCTTAGGTGAAACGCCGTAGTACTTGTCCCACTCGCCGGTATAGATCAGGAAATTGGCTATGAAACCGATGCAATCCATGCCGAAGAAACGGTCCTGAACCATCTGCTGCAACGCTGCACGGTCCGACATCTTGTCAAAATACATTTTCTTGATCTTGCCGGTCTGCTCGACATCCTTGGAACCGTCCTTTTTTGCGCGTCCACAGACATCGACCTTGTATTTGTCCATCAGCTCCTTGTTCTTGAGCATGAAATTCCAGATCTTCACAAAGGCCTTGTCATTTCCCTGACCCTTCAGCGCCAGATCAATCGCCTTGCCGCCGACATGCTGATTGAGGTTGATGCCACTGGCATCCTTGATCCATCTGAAATTCTTATAAAAACTGGTCGCGCTGTCATTGCCGCCGTTGCCACGGTCCTTACAAAGATACTGACTCAGCTTGACAGGACCTGCACTGGTCTGGAGGCCCGGACTGGTGAGATGGTCTACGTAATGGTATGGCAGGAAAAAGGACTCAGCCACATTCACTCTCCCTAAATTGGCCCCCGCATTTGGCCCCTTTTCGGTGTCGTGACCAGCATCAGATCCCTGAGTACCGGCGTGGCTAAATTGCAAGGACAGCGGGGTCCTGTCTGTCTTCTACATCACACATTTCTCATCGATATACGTCGCAGCTTCCTTATTTGGACGCTGGATTGGGCTCACTCCTCACTATTTGCCTGATGACCGGGCAGCGAAGCTGAGCCGACTAATTTTCTTCGGTTTCCTGATTGCTGAGCAACAATTCATCGCCTAGTCTTCCATCATCGGCTTCGGCCGTCGACTTCACTACCTGTGATTGCAATTCGATTGATAGGCAGTTGCATGACGGATCAGTGCAGTCAAACTGAGGGAGAGAAAATCGTGACAAAATTTAAAGAACAAGAACAGTCATTCGACGAATTTGACGAAGCCATCAATCCGCCACCGGAAGTGACCGAATTCGACCATGTGGTCGATGAGGCCCTTTCCAGGCGCGGGTTCCTTGGGGGCGTCATGGCATTTGGTGCCGGATCGTTCGTGCTCGGCACTTCTGTCTTCGGTGCCGGAGAGGCCGCAGCGCAGAATTCTCGCCTGGGCTTCAAACAGGTGGCAGCCAACACGCTCGACGACATTACCTTGCCCGATGGCTATTCCAGCCATGTGGTTATTCGCTGGGGCGACCCGATGTTTTCCGGCGTTGCTGAATTCGACCATGCGACCCGCGGAAACGGCGAAAGCCAGGCCGGTGCTTATGGCGACAACATCGATGGTATGGCCCTCTTTGAACTTGGTGACGCGTCGGTTCTGGTCAACAACAACGAATATACCAACCGGAAGATCATTTGGGGCAATCGGCCGGAAGGAAAGTCGGAGACGGATGACGATGTCCTGAAGGGCATGATGGCGCATGGCGTCTCGGTGATCGAAATTGCCAAGGGCGACAATGGCTGGGCGCTGGTCAAGGACAGCAAATACAATCGGCGCATCACGCCTCAAACCGAAATGGAAATTACGGGGCCCGCAGCCGGTCATGCCTTGATGCAGACGGAAGCCGATCCGGCCGGAAAATTGACAAAGGGAACCTGGAACAACTGCGGCAATGGACGCACGCCCTGGGGTACCTATCTTGCCTGCGAGGAAAATTTCAACGGCTACTTCTCGTCATCAAATCCGGATATCGAGCGAACCGATGCGCAGAAGCGCTATGGGGTTAACGTTGAAGACTGGGGCTATGGCTGGGCCCAGATCGATGACCGGTTCGACATTGCCAAACACCCGAACGAATCCAATCGTGCGGGCTGGGTGGTCGAAATCGATCCGTCAGACCCGACATCGACACCCAAGAAGCGGACCGCACTGGGCCGGTTCAAGCACGAGAACGCCGAAGTCGTGGTCAATGGAGACGGACATATCGTTGTCTATATGGGTGATGATGAACGCGGCGAGTTCCTTTACCGGTTTATCTCCGACGGTGTATATGCCGAAGGCGCGGACAATTCCGATCTGTTGGCTGAAGGAACGCTTTATGCCGCGAAATTCCATCCAGACGGTACCGGTCAGTGGCTGGCGCTAACGCCAGAAACGACAGGCATGGCGTCGGCTGCCGAGGTTGTGATCAATGCCCGCACCGCTGGCTCCACAGTTGGCGCGACAACAATGGACCGGCCGGAATGGGTTGCTGCCAACCCGAAAAAAGCTGAGATCTATTGCGCTCTGACCAACAACAAGAACCGCGCAATCAAGCCCAATGCAGGCGGAGACCCAACCCCGGCTATGGGTCCTAACCCGCGCGCGGAAAACCACTATGGACAGATTGTGCGCTGGTGGCCTTCAGGCGGCAACCACACCAGCGACAGCTTCACCTGGGACCTTTTTGCTCTGGCTGGCAACCCGACTGTTCATCAGGACGCCTACGGCGGATCGGTGAACATCAATGAGGGCAACATGTTCAATTCGCCGGATGGGTTGTTCTTTGACACCAAGGGCCTGTTGTGGATCCAGACCGACGGCAATTACTCCAATGAGGAGGATTTTGCCGGACACGGAAACAACCAGATGCTGGTGGGTGACCCTGCGACCGGCGAAATCAAGCGGTTCCTGGTTGGCCCGAAAGAATGCGAAGTGACCGGTGCGGCAATGTCCAGCGACGGCAAAACACTTTTCGTTGGCATTCAGCACCCTGGCGAGCGTGGTGATTCGCATTGGCCTGAAGGCGGCGACAGTGTCCCACGTTCTGCCGTTATCGCGGTAACTCGGGATGACGGTGGCCAGCTCGGCTGACGTCACAGTTGATCGAACGAAAGACCGGCGCGGCAATTGCCGCGCCGGTCTCCTGAAAGCCAAGCGACTTTTTCAGATAGACGCTTATCCGCGTAGCCGATGATGCAAGATGATCGGCACGGCCAGTTCTTCCTCATCCGCCAGATGCCGGTCGAGAAAGGCTTCTATTGTTTCGGCAAGGCCGTGCAACAGACCGGCTTCTTCACGTGCCTGCGGTTCATCCAGCCGGGTCAACTTGATGGCCCGGTTTGCGGTCTCAGTGAACTCGTCCAGGACACGGTCGAGTTCCTGATGATCCTTTTCCAGGATTTCAAGACCTGCATCAAACCTGGGATCGGCGGCAGAGAGTTCCGGGAAATAGTTTCTGTCTTCCCAGGTATGATGACCGTGAAGGTTCGCGACCAAGGCATTTCCATAATATGACAGCCGTCCTGCATAGTCATCGGAAGCGCGCCCCTTGGCCAGATACAGCTCGGTTTCAGTCCGAACCAGCTCCCCAAGTTGGCGGAACATCTGATGTGCACCCAGCCAATGCCTGGTTTTGTCCTTGAAACCGGGATGCGCCTCCCAGCTGTCCCTTGGATAGTCATCCAGCAGAAGACGCATTTCTGCGGGCATGTCGTTTGTGCGTAAATTGAACGTCGGTGTCATCGTCTTCTCCTTTCTCCATCCTGTAGTTCCCGTAAAAACGCCTTTTCAGGCAGACCATCATCGGTGCATTCGACGCGACAGATTCGTGCATTTGTTTCCGGGACATCAGAAGAGCCTTATGTCGGCATGCCTTTACCGGAATTCCAGTTGTTCGGGTGCAATGCGGATATGCAGAATGTGCTTATGCCGGCAACCAATCGAGAGATTTACGTGTGGGACAGCGATGCTTCAGCTGCGCGATGGCGCAACTGTGAGCGGAATTCCATCTCGCCTGACTTGCATTTTCGGGAGATCGACCAGAGTGTTGACTCACTACAGTTCCAGACAACGCACACTCAGCGAGCTTCTTTCAGCCCATGGCAACGATCGAATATGTCTATTCCGCTCATTCCGGCTATGCCTATCTCGGTTCAGCGGAATTCATGCGGATTTGCGCCGACAATACCGTCACACTGATCCACAAACCAATCCTGCTGTCTCCCGTGATAGATGCCCAGCGGGCTCCCTCGTTTCGAGGCCGGACGCAACAGCACGTGGACTATTTTTTCGGTCGGGAAATTGAACGATGGGCCGAGTTTCGAAACGTACCCATCATCAATTATCGACCCAGCCAGCATGATGCCGACTACAGTCTTGCCTCGGGAATGATCCTTGCTCTTGGCGAAACCGGTCCGCAGACGGATGCCATGGCGCATGGGCTGTTGGAAGCCCATTGGCGTAACGACATGGATCTTTCAGATCTGTCTGGCCTGAAAGCGCTCGCCACCTCGCTAGGGCACGATGCTGATGCGCTTCTTGCAAAGGCAGGCTCAGAGGAAATGCAATCCAGGCTGCAAGCCAACACGCGTTGGGCGCAGGAGAAAAACGTTTTCGGTTCACCGACCTACATCGTTGATGGCGACCCTTTTTACGGGCAAGACCACCTTGAGCTGGTGAAGCGCGCACTTCATACGCCTTTCAAGGCTCCCGGTTGGTCAAATCCGCCCGTTAAATAATGTAAGCCTTTACCGGTCCTCTTGATTGGCGACCTGAAAGGTTGAAGTGCCAAGTCAGTCGGCAGTCCTGCCCTCTCTCCGGTGCTCAGTTCAAAAGTTCGCCGTTTTCAGGGAACAAAGTTCAGGACAACAGTTCCTGAATCACATGGGCCTGCTGCTTGCGACCGTCGGGATCTGCTGCCGTCTTGAAACGGGTGAACTCCTCACCCCATTTGGAGGTACGCTTTCGAATGGGCGGCTCATTCGCCTCGACACACTCAAGGACCACTGAGGCGACCTTTTCCGCTGTCTGGTAGATGTCGCTGCCTGCGGCCCTGCCCTGTGCGCCACCGATGTATTTCTGAAGGATGGGTAGATATTCATCCTCCAGCAGGCCACCGGTCTCCTCGACCTGTTTCATGACATTGGCTGCGAATTCGGACTGGATTCCGCCAGGCTCTATTGTTGTGAAATCGATGCCGAAATTCGGCGATACGTAACTGGCCAAAGCTTCTGTATATCCTTCGACCGCAAATTTGGCAGCGCAATAGATCTCATTGAACGGCTGACCGACCAGGCCGCCAACCGAGGAAACAGTGACGACGTGTCCTTTGCGCGCTTTGCGCATATGTGGAATGACCGCTTTGGTGCATCGGACAACGCCCATGAAATTGACGTCCATGACCCAGTTGATTTCTTCTTCGCTCGCCTGTTCCGTTGTGCGCACATATCCGGCACCGGCATTGTTGATCAGTGTGTCTATCCGCCCCGTGGTAGCAATCACATGTTCGACGGCGGCGTTGACGCTTGCACTGTCCTGAACATCCAGTTGCAACACTTTCAGCGATACGGCGGCATCTTCAGCTGCGGCATCGAGGTGAGACCGCTTGGAAAGGTTGCGCATCGTGGCATAGACCGTGTGACCTGCCTTGGCAGCCTGCACAGCGATTTCGACACCCAGACCCGTGGATGTGCCGGTGATGAGAATGACTTTGGACATGGCAGGTTTTCCTGAAAAATGACGGGTATTCGACGCACAGGCACAAACCATCTTCAGATCGGGTCGCGAGAGCCGCGAGTGGCGGCATCTATTGGTCCGCTGCGGATGCAGGGCTTGCCGCGTGTGCACCAGTAGCACTTTTAATTAATGAGCAATTGCTCATTGTCAATACGGATCGGCCAAATCAATCCATGGTGCAAATCGATCCGGATTGGTAAGTAGGAGGATAGCGAGCATCAGGAGACACACTTGGCGCGACCAAAGACAGGCGACAAACCGCAGGAATTGCGAAAGGCAACCGTTGACGAGGTGGCGGCAATCGGCTCCACAGCGGTTTCCGTCAACAAGGTTGCCGCGCGGGCCGGTCTGAGCGTCGGGACGATTTACAGGTATCACCGAAGCAAGGACGAGCTTCTGTTTGCGGTTTTCCTCGACGTCAAACGCGACATACATGACGCGATGATGTCGGCTGCTGCACAACACCAGGAAACAGCCGATCGCTTGCGGGCCATGTGGTTCGCCCTTGTCGACTATGGCTTTCGCGCACCTCGGGACTTTCAGATGGTTGAGCTGATGAGCACCGAGACGCGAATTCAAGCCAGCGACAATGAGGAACTCAAGCGGCTCATGTCCGAAGTTCTGGCTGAAATTCAACAAGGAATCGACGATGGGACGCTTGTGAAAGCGAATGTACGGACCATCGAAACAGTCCTGGCTTCGCCGGCAATTACGCTTGCGCGCCGCGTTGCGATGGGTCGCCAGGGCATCGACAAAGAAGAAGTGGATCGAATATTTTCATTGGTCTGGCGCGGCGTTGCCCACGACCAGTCAACCTTTCAGACCCGGACCTAGCTTGGACAGCATGCGGCCCGAAGCACATGCTCAGGCATCGTGGGCAATCGACCCTCAGATCAATGTGCCCATCAGACCGACCAGCAGCGAGGCCATGACCAGCAGGCTCAAAGGCATTCGGAGCTTCGGGTACCAGGAGGGTGCGTTACCTGACCGTGAAGCTGCAACGTCCTGGTAAAGCACAAGAGCGAAGGCTGCGACCATCACCAGCAAACCGGCAGACAAGGGCAGCAGCAACCCGGCCCAGGCTATCAGGGACGGAATGACGCTAAGCGTGAGACGCGTGACCTGATTGTCTGTCGCGCCTGTGTTGCTGATGGCGAGCCCCCACTGAATGCCTCCGAGAAACGAGAGAATGACTGCGCCGTAAAAAGCAATCGCCTGTGCGGCCCAATTCGACCAGCTTTCAGGTGCGAACACACATAGAAACGCCAGGCCTGCAAACGGTATTGCTCCCGTTCCACCTAGCCAGCGCGCTGCCACCGGCACGGTCGCCGGATTTTTCGGATCTCCAAAACCGGTAGCGCCTTGAGCTGAGGTCATCACAAAGGTTCTCCTGTTCCCTGGCGCTTTGTTTCCGAAGCGCAGTGTTTCAATTTTCCTGACGGCGCATTTCATCGCGGCGCATCGGCATCTGGTCGATCAGGGCAAAGACTTCGTTCGCTGACACAGGCTTGACAGAGCGTAATTTGATACCGGTGTCCTTTCCGAAAAGCATGATTTCAAAATGTTTGCCAGTCTTGCGCGCATAGTCTCTCAAGTCCGGACCGGAAACGTTGAGGTCAGGTCCGATCGAGGTATTCACTGCTTCGGAAACAACTTCCAACAGGATCAGGTGCCTCTCCTCAAACCCCTTTTGATAGCGCGCAAATTCGCTGCGCTGCGCGATCAGGTCCGTGTCCTCAACATGCGGTGCGAAAACAACAATCAAACGGTGCTTCCAGGCCCAGGCTTCTGGAACCTCTGCAGCGCTGGTCTGAGATGGCAGAAATGCTGCGGCAATGACGGCAAAGACTGCTTGAATGCCTTTCAAACTCCTGTTCGCCATATGTCAGTTCCTGTTCGCCATTCTCTGCGTTCAAAAAACCTACGCATGTCACATGTGATCGGATTTCATGCCAGAGTATATGAACCATGCTGATCTCCTTGGGTTCTGCCGCCTGCCGGGTGACTGAAACCGACCGTGAACCAAGTCGAAAGAAACTGCGTACATCAGGCATCTGAACGTGAACCTACGGCTGGCCAGCCCGTCCGCTTTTACAAGGACCTGTCAAGAATGACCCGTCGTCCCAGTCTTGCTTTTCTAAAGACCAAAGCTCTGAGAACGACTTCGGCTGCGCTTGTGTCGATCGGAACGGTTTTCGCACCATCGCCTGACAGTCACGCGGCTTCCGGGAAGCCAGTCACCTCGGCGCATGACTTCACATTCGAAATGGCATTCGGCGACCCGCTTTCCATGAAGGAATTTGCTGGAAAGGCCGTTTTGGTTGTCAACACCGCAACCGAGTGCGGGTTCAGCGGCCAGCTTTCCGGCCTGCAAGAACTTCACGAGCGCTATGAAGGTCAGGGACTTGATGTGCTGGGTGTGCCGTCCAACGATTTTGGCGGTCAGGAACCGCGTTCGGACGATGAAATTGCAAAGCTTTGCAAAGCTGAATATGGCGCGACTTTCACTATGACGGCCAAAACAGTTGTGAAAGGTGAGCACGCTCATCCGTTCTACCGATGGGCTGCGCAAGAGCTGGGTGTCACTGCCAGGCCATACTGGAACTTTCACAAGTACCTGATTGATCCAAACGGGCAACTGATTGCCTGGTTTGCGACGCCGACCTCGCCAACGTCCAGAAAACTGATCTCAGAGATTGAACGTGTGCTGCCCGGTGCGGCAAGAGGCTGAAACAGGCACACTCAGCCCTTCGGATTGCGCCACATCAACGCCGCCTCACTGACCCGCGCCTAGGTTTCTCCACCAGGAAGTCCAAACTTCAGGAGAAACGAGATGGCCGTATCCGATTGGGAAGCTTTCGTCACACAAACGGATGAGCGCATGGCGGCAGTTCGCAAAGGCGTGCCGGACGTCGCCAAAGGATTTGGTGCACTCGCCAAGGCCGCCACGGCACCCGGTGCTCTCGACGCAAAGACAAAGGAGCTTATTGCGCTGGCCATCGGCATCACTGCGCGATGCGACGGCTGCCTGGCATATCACGCCCGTGCGGCGGCTCGTCTTGGCGCAACCCGGGACGAGATCCTCGAGGTGATCGGCGTGTCCGTCTATATGGGTGGTGGCCCCTCAATGATTTATGGGGCTGAAGCGCTGGCCGCATTTGACGGCCTTGGCGAAGGCAGCTGAAGGCCTTGTTTGCACGACTGCTTGGGAGGCGTTCGTGACTGTGCACCTCCCTTGTCTGAAGCAGCTGCCAAAGAGCATTGGCCTCATTCACTCAGGATCGGCTCAAAGCCTTCAAACTGGGGATGGCCGACATATAGGCCCTTGTTGTTACCGGCGTTTTTGTGGGCTGCACGAAAATGCTCCGATTTCGTCCAGTTGACAAAATCCTCGCGGCTGTTCCAGACCGTGTGGGTCGCGTAAAGCGTCGTGCCATTTTCTTCGTCTTCAGGCCCCTTCAACAAATGGAATTTCTGAAATCCGGGGACGTCATTCAGCCTGGAATCCCGCTCACGCCAGACCGTTTCAAAAGCATCTTCCTGACCGTTCTTGATAGCGAAACGGTTCATGGCGATGAACATATTATCTCTCCGGGTTCGATTTCGGTGATGCTGCTCGAATAGTAAATATGACTATGAAATTCAAGTTACCTGAGCACGCGTTGACCCTCAAGGTTCATACCTGACATAGGCGAACCGGCGGCTGTCCGGCGCCCAGGAGGGAACATTCAACGTGCCCTGACCGCCAAAAAGGCTGAGCAGTGCATTGGGTTTTCCGCCCCCCGCCGGTAAAAGACGCAATTCCACATCCTTGTTGGCAGGATGGCCTGACGTACCCGCCTGATAGGCAAGATAGACGATATGTCGGCCATCGGGTGAAGGGTGCGGAAACCAGTTGACACGTTCATCCGCAGTCATGCGTTGAAGATCCGATCCGTCCGGCCGCATTCGCCAAAGCTGAACATCGCCGTCCTTTTCACCATTGAACCAGATCCAGTTGCCGTCCGGCGAATAATCCGGACCATCGCAATGGTCGAAGTCTGTTGTCAGCTGCGTTTCTTCACCGCCCGCGACAGAGCAAGTAAATACCTGGAACGAACCGCGCGTCTCTTCGCGCTTGCCGACATAAGCCAGCGTCTGGCCGTCTGGAGCCCATCCATGCCAATAAGATGGCGTTTTTGATGTCACACGCACCGGCACGCCGCCATCGACCGGAAGCGTATAGATGCAGCTTTCCGGTGTTCGGGACGCATCACTGATGACGAGCCACCGTCCGTCCGGCGACAAACCGTGATCGTTGTTGAGTGCCGTTGCAAAACCGGTGTCAATTTCAATCAAGGAAGGTGCGGCAATTGGCAGTCGGAAGAGACGGCCGTTACCATTTACCACCAGGGTTTCACCATCGGGCGTCCAGTTTGGTGCTTCCAGGTGGCGCTCTGTCTCATAAATGATGGTTTCCCTGCCGGTTGCGATATCAAGCGTTGCAACAATGCTTTTCAAAGTCCGCTCCCGCGCGTCAGTTTTCCTGGATCACATGAGGCACAAAGCGTGAAAGATCCTGTGTGATCGGATGGCTGTCTTCACGGATACAGATGCCGGAAGCCTGACCACCAATGATCCAGGAACCGATCATCGCGTAGTCGTCTCCGAATTTCGGGGGCTCCGTATAGGCCTGCAGAATATGCCCCTCAGCACCATAGCTTCCCGGTGTCGTCAACTCCTCATCGCCGATCCCGCGCAAGGTTATGTTGGCACCTTCTCGGCTGAAAAAGGGCTTGCGAACATGCGCACCCGCCAGAAACGCCTCGTCGGCTTCCCCTTCGAAGAAAGAGGGCAGCAAATTTGGATGCTCCGGAAACATTTCCCAAAGCAGCGGCAGAATTGCCTTGTTTGAGAGTATCGCCTTCCACGGAGGCTCTATCAGCTGCACCGGAGCGCCGGGCAGATACGGTCCATAGTCCTCCCGGAACATGTCTTCGTAGGGATACAACTTGAACAGCGCATCGATGACAAATGCATCGCCGTCTGCAAACCGGCCCTGCTCGTCAACGCCGATGTCCTCAACCGCGACAAAATGCGGGATTAGTCCCGCCTGCTTTGAACAGTCTTCCAGGTAGCGAACTGTCGCACGGTCTTCGTCATGATCCTTCGAGGATGCAAAATGAATGTGGAAACCCGGAGCAAACATGGCCGCGAATCGTTCAATCAAGCGGTCCTGCACCGAATTGAACTGATCAGTGTCTTCCGGCAGCACACCGGCCTTGATCTGTTCTTCCAGCCACATCCACTGGAAGAAGCCGGTCTCGTAAAGAGCCGTGGGTGTGTCGGCATTGAATTCCAGCAGTTTTGCTGGCCCTGTGCCATTGTAGAAGAAGTCGAAACGGCCGTAGAGCGAAGGCGTTTCGGCTTCCCAGGATTGCCGGATCCAGGACCGGTAATCCTGCGGTATTGCGATCTTCTGTAAAAGCGCGTCGTCCCGAACAATCCGATCCACAAGCTCCAGACACATGCCATATAGTTCTTGCGATGGATCCTCGATATCGTCCTCGATCTCCTTGAGAGAGAACGAATAGGCCCTGCTTTCGTCCCAGTACGGCGCGCCATACATGGTGTGAAAGCCGAAGCCGAGCTTCTCAGCCTCTTCTTTCCAGCCGGGTCTTTCGGGAAGCTCTAACCGTTTCATTGCAGAGGGCGGATCAGAGTTTTTCCAACAACGCCTGAACATCATTGCGCTGGGGGTTTTCCAGAGCCTTGATCTTTGCCTCCAGATCAGCGCCGCTTTCAAGTCGGGCTTCCTCGTCAGCTGCTTCCAAGATCGCCTGCTGCTCGGCCTGGCGTTGCTCAAGCCTGGAAAGGCTGTCGACGGCACTCGCCAGTTTTCCATCCGAGGCAGTGGTGTTGGTGGACGCAGCTTTCTGCGCCTTGATCAGGGCTTCGTTTGCCTTGGCGCTTTCCATCTTGCGCTGAAGCGTTTCGATCTTGTTTTCCGACTGGCGGATGGTGCTGTCCATGCGCTCTTCGGTGGACTTATACTGATCGAAGAGGGCCTGATCGGCCTCGGCCTTGTCTCGCAATTTCAGAATGCTTTCGATGATCTGAACCGCCAATGGCTCGTCACCCTGCGCCTTCGCGGTGCGTGCAGCCTCGGTGCGACGCTCAATCTCGCTCATCAATTCAGCGACCGATTTTTCCTTCAGTTTGCGGTTGGCCACCATGCGGGCCTTTTCGTCCTTGGCCGCAGATATCGCCTGCCTCGCCTCGCGAACTTCCTGCTCCAGGATTGTCATCAGGTTCGCATCTTGAATGGATTCGGCCGCGTCATTGGCATGGCCCTTGAACGCTGTGATCAATTTGCCCCAAACACTCATGTTCCAGATTTCCTTGCTTGATGAAACGGCTTTAAATTGCAGCGCTGACCTTGGGGCCAACGTCGGCGGCGAGTTCAAGCGCACTGTTGGAAATAGTGCGCAGCTCCGTTTCGACGGAATCCAGTGTCGAACGTACCGACATCGCGCCAAACAGTTCGTAATACTCGCGACCGTCGATCATATCGATGGAGAG
The DNA here is from genome assembly GCF_009363435.1 of Labrenzia sp. THAF82. Lineage (GTDB taxonomy): Bacteria > Pseudomonadota > Alphaproteobacteria > Rhizobiales > Stappiaceae > Roseibium > Roseibium porphyridii. The sequence continues at coordinate 6,223,717 of NZ_CP045354.1, forward strand.
CGCACATAGCGGCAGAAGCTTCTTGTGGTTGCGCAGCATCATTGCCTCGAACGCGCCCGGATTGTCCTGTGCGTCGCGCGGCCAAAGCACAGTCGACGTCAGGATCTGGGTCTCACCAAGAGCCATGAAAAGCGTGATTTCGCCTGCGGAGCGGAGTTGAACCTCAAGAACATCCGATTGTGCTTCGTTGATCTTGCAGCTGATCTCACCTTCTGCGAATGACTCCGACGCTTCGAGCGCGTCCTTGAGTTCCTGCAATGTCCAGGGGGTCTGCCGTGCGTTCATCCAATCGCCTCCAGATTTTTCGCCGGGTCCACTCCCAGCATCGAACAAGTAGAAGTGAAACCAGACCGTTTCAAGCGGTTTTTGTCATCGGCCTGCGCGTTTGACAACCAGCGTCCCTCTCGTCACATTATGGGCCGAACACAAGCGGGGGCCATTAGCGCGCTGTGCCACTACTGCAACTCGTCATATCACGACTTTATCAGCACATACTGGAGCTCAAGCTCTGGCTGCTGTCGACATTAATTTGCGGATATCTGCTGATCTCCTGGCTCCTGTTTTTTCTTGCGGGCGAAGCGGGACTGACCAGCAACCCGCTGACTTTTATCTATTTCGCCGCCACGACCGCTTCAACAGTCGGGTATGGCGACCTTTCACCGGAGACCGAGGCCGGGCGCATGGTTGCCGCCTTCTGGTTTTTTCCGGGGGCCCTTTTGATATTCTCTGCAGTTCTCGGCCGGCTGACAGGCATGCTTGTGGAAGGAGTGAGACGTATGGCTGACGGAAACGGTAACTACGAACGTATTCAGAACGCCACGGTCATCGTTGGATATCACCGGGACAAGACCCCCCTCATGGTTGAGAACCTGGTCGCGGGTCAGGACGGTGACGAAAAGATCATCATTCTTGCAAGCGAAAAGAACGTCGAAGTGCCGGAGGGTGTCCGCTTTGTCAGGGCTGAACGACTGGACGCACTGCAATCACTGCGCCGCGCTGCCATTGCCGGTTCGCAGAAAGTGCTCGTCTATGCGGCAACGGATGCGGAAACCTTCAACACCTGTCTAGCGATTCGAGAGCTGAATGAAGTTGTTCATATCGCGGCTTATTTCGAAGACAGAGACACTGCAAAACGGGCGGGAAAACTGGCCAATATCGAACCGGTGGTCTCCAATGCCTGCGAAGCACTGGTGCGTGCCGCGCAAGACCCGGGGGCCGGTGAAATTCTGATGGCCCTTTCCACAGCTGGCCTCGGCGCAACGATTTATTCAGCCGTTGTCGAGGCAGACAACCCGACGGCGACCGGTATTCTGGAAAAGGCTCTCGCAGGATCGGAAGGAACGTTGATTGCCGTCTCTCAGCCTGAGGACAAAAGCTTTGTCTTCCGGCCCTTCCCGGACAGTTTGAAGTCCGGCGGATCGGTATATTACCTTGCCAACAAACGGCTCAGTGCGAGTGAGATCACAGCGGGGCTGGAGGGAGCCGATGTTCGGATCACTGTTTAAGCGCAACAAGGAATGGCAGCCTCCCGAAGTTCTCGGACTGACAATCGGGCGCGGTATCACATTCGACCCGATCGCGCTCCGCCTGCTGCCGGAAGACAGCCTGATCGAACGACCCGATTCAACGCTCATGATCACCGCACAAGGCCATTGTGACCTTGGCGAACAATCCCACATGCACCGCTTTTATCCCGATGACGATCGGTTTCTGATCCAGTTTCAGGGAGGTGACGGCCAGAGCGACGAGCGTGTCGATGAAATAATGCTCTGGTATTTTTATGACGTGCAGTATCCGTCAGGCGATCAGGAATGGAACCGCCTGAAACAGTCCATTCGCCAGAACAGCTACACGCTGGAAGGCGAAGACGGCAACCATCGGTATGAGCGCGCCTGGTTCGATACTTCAACCGGCCCGGAGGATCCGATGACTTATTGGGAGGAGGTCTGCGACGACCGGTCTGGCAGCGGTCGCAGGCGAATCTTCCAAACCGCCATGTTGTATGCGCGCGGCCTGAAAGACGGTCGCGATGAAATGCTTCTTATAAATATGGAAGAGCCGGACAATGCGGAACGCAGCATTGCGTTCATGATCGGCTTTCCCCTCGAACGACATAATTTTTCAGTTTAATTCACTTCTGACTTCAGTGGAGACCAAAATGGCCGACCTTCAGGCGTCCCTCACAGGCATTCTTCCCTTTATCGCCTATTTTGCCGCAGCAATCGCAATGCTGCTGATTTTCATGAAAATCTACACCGTCATGACACCGCATGACGAAATGGCCTTGATCAAGGAAAACAATGTTTCGGCATCGGTCGTCTTCAGCGCGGCTTTTCTCGGTTTCTCTTTGCCGCTCGCCAGCGCTGCGGCCAACTCGCTGAACATTGTAGATTTCATTATCTGGGGCATTATCGCCTGTATCGCGCAGCTCGTCGTCTATCAGATTTTTCGTCGCTTCTACCCAAAGATCACCGACCGCATTGAACGAGGTGAAATTGCGATCAGCATCAAGCTCGCGGCCATTTCGATCACTGTCGGCCTCCTGAACGCAGCCTGCATCACCTACTGACAATCCTGGACGAACGTATCCGAGACAATTGTCCAAATTGCATCAGACCGATTTGACGGTCGGGAGAAAATTCATGAAACGCTCGAAGTCGATCAAGCTGGTGGTCATGGCAACGACATCAGTCACGCTTGCCAGCTGCTCCGATGAACCGGACCTCGAAGGCCGGGTCTACAAGACCGAAGAAGAGTGCGTTACCGACAGCTTTGTTCCAGATGAAGTCTGCGCACAGGTCATTTCGGCCGGCAAGCAGATTCACCAGACCTCGGGGCCACGCTACAACACAGTCAATCTGTGCGACGAACAACACGGCAACAATTCCTGCCTTTTCGAAACGGAAAGCGGACGCGATTTTTATTCGCCGCAACCGTCCGGCTATTTCGTGACCGGGGCTCTTGCCGGACTGACAGGTGCTGTCGCCAGCCAGGCTCTGATGAACAACATCAGGCCGGTTTATCCGGAGCGTGGCAGTAGGCGCTACTATACATCCGGCGGATATTATGTCGGCAGCTACAGCGGTGGCAGCTGGCGAACATACAACGATGCTGTCAAGACGGCGCCCAAGCCCGCGAGAGTTCAGACCAGAACATCCGTTGCCTCGCGTGGCGGTTTCGGCAGCCGATCCAGTTCCGGATCCCGCGGCGGCTAGGCCGTTTCCACATCTTTAGGACAATGGCCGGATTGGTGTTCTGTCCGGCCACCTCTTTGGTGTGTCTCTAGTCCAGCCGCGCTTCCTTTTCACGGCGTTCAAACGGCACTGTTCTACCATCTGCCGTCAGCTGGCAAATGGAGGTTGGCGCACCGTCTTCGTCGAGTTCGACCAGTCCGATACCGGACGCGTTCAAGATCCGTTGCCCATGCGGTGTTCCTACCGGCTTGCGCGGGATGACGCGCATGCCCCTGCGCTTGGTGAACCAATTCAGCGGTGACCGCGGGGCAAAGGCCCACCTGTTGCAGAAGTCGAAAACACGGATCAGTTTTTCCGGCCAGGTATTCTTGATGCCGGAACTGCAGATCTGCCAAATCTGCGGGCTGTCCGGTTCTTCGCCATTCAGGCTCGGTGTCACCTGGCGCAGCTCAACGTCATAGACAAAGGAATAGTGGACGTCACCTGACAGGATCACAAAATGCCTGGGCGTATTGCGGTGGCGGAAAACATTCAAGATTGCGCCTGCTGTTCCCGCATGCGCCATCCAATACTCGGCATCAACCATCAGTGGTTTGCCGATGACGGTGAAGAATTTCTGGACAGTCTCAATGAGTTTGACACCAAAGATCGGCGCAGCGGACACCAGGAGGACAGAGTTCTTGCCGCGCAGGTGAGACTGAAGATCCGTTGCCGCTTCCCAGTCCAGCAAGCCGGACGGATAATGTGAATTGCGCTCCGAACGCCACCGGCGGGTGCGCGTGTCCAGAACGATCAACGGCGGATCGGTTTGCCATTGATAGTCCCAGTCCTCCAGAGCCAGAAGGCCTGTGATCGCTGCTTCGTGGCTATCTGACCCAGGGTCAGACAACGCATCGCGCACGAACGCTTCCTGGGTCTTGCGGAAGGTTTGCGGGCAATTGCCCCAACCCTGGTTCAGCGCATAGGCGATAATCGCGTTGCCGATCACCCGCCGGGCCAAAGGGTGCCCATAGGCGGCCTGCTCCCAGGCAAGCGACAGGTTCCAGTCGTCCGTCACATCGTGATCGTCGAAAATCATTGCCGTCGGAAGGTGGGCCATCAGCCGCCTTACGGCCGGGAGGTCCGAAACGAAGGCCTTCAAGGTCTCCGTTTCTTCCGCATACATCTTCATTTCCTTGTCGGTCAGGCCATCAGGTGCCTGGAAGTCCGGCATGTCCTGCCAGACGGACGGCGACCAGACCAAAAGATACATGGCCAGCATTTCCGCCAAGGTGAAGAGATGATTACGGGCATGCAGGGAGGTGAAGATCGGTTTGCTCGTACCGCCGAAGAGAACGTCAAACACCCTTGCGTTCTGATCGATTTTCGGCAGCAACCCGTCGCGGCGATAGAGATAGCCACCAGCCGCATGCAAGGCATGGCCAGACTCGGGAAGGCCGGTATCCAGACCGCTCAGGGTTTCGTCATGCAGACCAAGCTTCTGAGAAAGTGCCCCGATCGCCTGCACCATCGGACCGGCCACGTCATCCACATAGACCTGATCGCCGCTCATGACCAAAAGCGATGGCCAGCCTTCCTCATTCGTGCCAGGGGTCTCGCTGGTCGGAAGGCGCGCTTTCAAATGGGCATCGGCGGCAACCAGACCGTCGCCGGCTTCGCTGTGCGGTTTGCGGCAGGAACCGTGCAACAGGGACTTGATCCTTTGGGGCACCATGAACCCGGGGCGACCGACGCCCGGATAGGTAAGATCGGGTGCCCAGATCGTGTGATCCTGCCAGCCGCTCTCCTGATCGTCTTCAAGTTCCAGGCTGATCCGATAGCTGATCCAGGTTTCAGCGGGGAGCGGTGCGTCAATCGGCACATCGATCAGGAGATAGTGCAGCCTTTCGCCCGCACTAATGCAGGTTAGTTTTTCGGTGCCGGGCGTCAGAACAAATTCCATCACCTCTGAGGCTTCCGCCTGCAGCTCCAGTTTCACACGGGCGGGTGCGCGCACGGCCAGCCAGATGGCCACGCTGTCTGGCGTCACCTTACGCAGGATCGGGCCTGCCAAAACTGCGGGAAGGCCCATCTCAGGCTGCATGTGCGTCTCCGTCTGCCCCTATCATTTTCAACAACAACGCATGATCGCGCCTGGTCTGGGCAGCGTAACGTCGTGCAATTGCAATCAGGTCTTTCCGTGTGGCTTTCAGGGCCGACGCCATGGCCCGCTCAAAGCGCACCGAGCGACGATCACCACGAGAATGTGTTCGTGCAAGAGTGACACCACAAGCTTCTGCATAATCCTTGAGCGCCTTCGCCGGTTTCCCGGTGCGCAACAGGTCCTCAGGATCCACTGTCAGTCTTGCGTGATGGCGCGAGCGCACAAGCCAGTGCAAACCGCTCCAAACGACCTCATCCAGCACAAGATCAGGACGGCGCATCATACGACGCTGACAGTCCACAGTCAGATGCGCCGGATTCATCCGGTTGACCGGTGAAAGGTCCGGAAAATGATGGATGACTGCAGCTTCGCGTTGTTGCTTCACTTCAACGACATGGGTTTCCCTGAAAGTCTCGGCGTCAGGAGCTGCGTCCGGCCCAACCAGAAAGTAGTACCGTTCGACGCTGAGCGACCCGGTGCCCGCCCCGATGCGCCTTGCGACATCCAGCACGTCATCATCGAAATGCGGCCCGAACACCTGCCTCAGCTCGCCCGCAAGATCAGGGCTGACCTTGGCAAGTTTGTCGGAGGATGGATCGAAACGAAACCCGGCTGCTGTCCGCCTCGTCAGTTTGGCGACAGACGACTTTTTCTTAAAATGTTTACCACCTGCAGACCTGGCTTGCGCCTTTTGGATATGCTTTCTCAGGAAGTGCCCGCTGGTAAAACGCTTCAATGCCTCGTCGCGCTTGTCAGTATCCTTCACGATCTGACCCAATGTCTTGCGATAGGACTTGAGGAAGCGTTTTGACGCTCCTTCGGCATCCTTCCGGGTCGGGTGAGTAGTGTTTTTGAATTTCTTCTCGTTGCGATACCGCCCGGCAACGAGACCTTCCAGAAAATCCGCAACCAAAAACAACGACACACAAAACCGCATCAGATCGAAAGCAGCGTGGCCCGCAGCAGCATCGTCATAATCGTTGGGTGCCCAGATCACCGTATCTCCGTAGCTGCCGTTTTCGGTAAGGAAGCCGAAATTCGCCAAATGACAGTCGCCCACAATGCGTGTCAGCGGCACCTCGAGGAGTACGCTTGGCAGACTGAAGGTTCCAACGGAAAGATCGGCATAAAAGAGCTGAGAAGCACCGCGCAGAAACTGAAACGGTGACGCAGCCATTTTGACATGTTTTGCCAGCACAGGACGTGCATCCGGCGCAGCACCGTCAATGCGCTGAAGCTCCTGTGAAATCAACAACTGGCGTTTTCTGCGCGCGTTCATTCGATGCCTTAAGTGCGATGTGCAACCGGATGCCGACCCGGTTCTGAAAACCTCTCTGGCAATCTCACATATGTTTACAACATCGCGCTGGCAACCAGGCTGATACAATCGGCGACAAAGAGCCGTGTTGTGCGGTCCGAGCGGCGGCAAAGAATATCAGAAGCAGGCAACGGTACCGGCATCGCCCAGCAAGGCCCTCAAGCCTCCGCTCAGAATAGATATTCCGAGTTCGCCTGCTTTGCGACAACACCGATCAAGCAGCAAAGGCAAATGCGAAACTGCCAGTGATTGCATTTGGGATATTCATGAAAGGGAGTTGTGAAGGAATGGTGGAGCCAAGGGGAATCGAACCCCTGACCTCTTCGCTGCCAGCGAAGCGCTCTCCCAGCTGAGCTATGGCCCCATGTTCCATGTGCGTCCGGGTTGGGATCCCGGCGCTGATGGGGGCGGAACATAGTCACACCGCCCCACAAGATCAAGCAGAAAATCGCCGTTCAGTCTTCGGCTTGTAGAGATTTGCACACACAAGCCGAAATCTTTTTTAAGTCAACCAGTTACCGGTCGGTATCTTCGTCAATCTCGACGCGGATACCCGGTACGGCTTCGTCGTCTTCATCTTCATCGTCGATGAAAACATCGTCGCTGCTATCGTCGTCGTCTTCCTCAAGATCCACGTCGGTATCGTCGATATCCGGCACATCGTCGCCGTCAGAACCTTCCGCTTCCGCATCCGCTTCTTCCAGGGTCACGATTTCCGGTGCGGCGGTGTCTTCCTCTTCTTCATCGTCTTCCGGTTTTTCCTCAACCTTGGCCGCCTTGGCCGCACGAGAGGTCATCACCGCTTCGAAAACGGTACCGCATTTCGGGCACGTAACCGGTTCCCGATTGAGATCGTAGTATTTTGCGCCGCAGCTCGGGCACAGTCGCTTTGTGCCAAGTTCAGGTTTTGCCACTGTGCTTACCCTTCGTTTTATCTAGCCGACTTGAATTGGTGGGCAGCCCCATAGCTGCAAGCCGTTTCGCTGTCAAAGGCAAATCGATAGAAAAATGTTCGTTGACCCATTGTTCTGCATGTTGTCGGAAAAATTTCAAGCGTCAGCCCGGTTTTCCCCACTCGCTTTTTTGTCATACACAACTGCCTGGCAACAGTGATCCGGCGCACAGAATGCCGTTAGCTGAGAATTGCATGGGAAAAGATGACGAAGCCGCATTCGCGTGATAGGACGTGGCACCTTTTGACAACCGATCCAATCCGCGGACATTCAAAATGTCACATAACAACGCGCCTGCGCCCCTCACCACCAGCTCAGGCAGCCCCCTGACCGGCACTATCCGGGTGCCGGGCGACAAATCCATCTCGCACAGATCGCTGATGTTCGGAGCGCTTGCTGTCGGCCGGACGACGGTGACAGGACTTCTGGAATCAGAAGATGTTCTGGCAACCGCCGACGCCATGCGCGCCGTTGGCGCGACAATCGAAAAACATGACGATGGCCGTTTCACGGTCGACGGCATCGGCCTTGGCAGTCTGCTTGAGCCGGAAAGCGTTATCGACTTCGGGAATGCAGGCACGGGCGTCCGCCTGACCATGGGCATCTTTGGCAGTCACAATATCGCCGCCACCTTTGTCGGTGATGCATCCTTGTCGAAGCGACCGATGGGCCGCGTTCTCAATCCGTTGCGCGACATGGGCACACGTGTGATTGCCCGCGATGGCGACCGTTTGCCGGCGTCGATCCGGGGTGCAGAGCTGGCGATGCCAATCACCTATCGTGTACCGATGCCATCCGCCCAGGTGAAATCCGCCGTCTTGCTGGCCGGGCTTAATGCGCCGGGTGAGACAACGGTTATCGAACCGATCGCAACGCGCGATCACACGGAAAAGATGCTGAAGGGTTTCGGCGCCCAGATCAGCGTTTCACTGAATGACGACGGTGAACGGGTGATCAAGCTTCAGGGACAGCCTGAGTTGAAGCCCCAGGACATTGACGTGCCAGGTGATCCGTCTTCTGCGGGCTTCCCGCTTGTTGCTGCCCTGATTGTCCCGGGCTCTGACGTCACCATTGAGAACGTTCTTTTGAACGAACATCGCACCGGTCTGATCACAACGCTGATCGAGATGGGTGGTGATATCGAGATCGTCAACAAGCGCGAAACCGGAGGCGAAGAAGTCGGGGACCTTCGCGTGAAGTCCAGCTCGCTGAAGGGCATCACCGTGCCCGCTGACCGGGCACCCTCAATGATCGACGAATATCCTGTTCTTGCGATTGCCGCGGCTTTTGCCGAAGGCGATACATTCATGCCCGGGCTGGAAGAATTGCGGGTCAAGGAGTCCGATCGGCTGGCGGCTGTTGCGCGCGGGCTGGAAGCCAATGGCATCCCCTGCATCGAAACGGAAGACACGCTGACTGTCACGGGTGGTGCCAATGCGATAGGCGGCGGCACAGTCACGACGCATCTGGACCATCGCATTGCCATGGCATTCCTGGTTCTCGGCATGGCGGCGCACAAACCGGTAACTGTCGACGACGGTGCCGTGATCGCGACCAGCTTTCCCACTTTCACGACCTTGTTCGAAGATTTGGGCGCTTCGCTGTCCGATAATGCCAGCGAGGCCGCATGATCATCGCTATCGACGGGCCGGCAGCGTCCGGCAAGGGCACTCTTTCCCGGAGGCTTGCAGATCACCTCGGCCTGAGACACCTGGATACCGGCCTGACCTATCGGGCTGTTGCAGCCGCCCTGCTGGCCAAGGGCCTGCCACTTGGTGATGAAGCAATTGCAATCGAGATCGCCCAAAATCTGGATCTTGCGCAAATGGACAAGAGCGTCCTCTCGGCGCATGAAATCGGTGAAGCTGCATCTCGCATAGCTGTTTTGGGTGGGCTGCGCGAAGAACTCGTCAATCTGCAGCGCCGCTTTGCCGAAACGCCTCCAGGCGCCGTTCTCGACGGGCGCGACATCGGCACGGTCGTTTGCCCCAATGCGTCGGTGAAGCTCTTTGTGACTGCCTCGGCAGAAGCGCGCGCACGCCGACGCACCGACGAAATGATTTCCAAAGGCCAGGACGCCAATTACGCCTCCGTTCTGGACGATTTGAAGCGCCGCGACGAACGTGACAGCCAAAGAACTGTCGCGCCAATGAAACAAGCGGACGATGCGGTCTTGCTTGATACGACAGAAATGGATATAGAGACCGCGTTCCAGGCAGCTGTGGATATCGTGTCCCGGGCCAAGGATTGCTAGATAGCAATGTGGGGTTCACCTTTGGTGCGCCCCTGTTCGTGCATCCGGAACGGACAGGCTGAAAGGCCAAAGGTTCTTTAATAGAACACCTAAGAGACTTCGGCAGGACGCAGCCAAAACCGCGCCCTGTGACGAAACCGGATTTTCCGGCTCCCGCCCCGCCGGCCCGCTTCTTGTAAGCGGAAGGATCAGCGAGAACGCGATCCCGGGAGAAGGCCAATCCGGAACGCAACACCAACCCGCCGGCGGTGCGCCAACTGGCGCCAGGAGAAAGACTTGACTGATTTTAATCCCTCCACTGAGGATTTTGCGGCTCTTCTCGAAGAGTCCTTCGTCCAGAACGACCTTTACGAAGGTGCTGTTGTTAAAGGCACCGTCGTTGCCATCGAAAAAGACCTGGCCGTCATCGACGTCGGCCTGAAAGTTGAAGGCCGTGTGCCGCTGAAGGAATTCGGCGCCAAGGGCCGCGACGGCGAAATGGGCGTCGGGACCGAAGTTGAAGTTTACCTGGAGCGTGTCGAAAACGCTCTTGGCGAAGCCGTTCTGTCGCGCGAAAAAGCCCGCCGCGAAGAAAGCTGGGTTCGCCTCGAAGTCGCCTTCGAAGCCAACGAAAAAGTCAACGGCCAGATCTTCAACCAGGTCAAAGGCGGTTTCACCGTCGATCTGGATGGCGCTGTTGCCTTCCTGCCGCGTTCCCAGGTGGACATCCGCCCGGTTCGCGACGTGACCCCGCTGATGCACACGCCTCAGCCGTTCCAGATCCTGAAAATGGACAAGCGTCGCGGCAACATCGTCGTATCACGCCGTGTCGTTCTGGAAGAAACCCGTGCGGAGCAGCGCTCCGAACTGGTCCAGAGCCTGGAAGAAGGTCATACCGTGGAAGGGGTGGTCAAGAACATCACCGATTACGGTGCATTCGTCGACCTCGGCGGCATCGATGGCCTGCTGCACGTCACCGACATCGCGTGGCGCCGCATCAACCATCCGTCGGAAGTTCTCACCATCGGCCAGACCGTCAAGGTGCAGATCATCCGCGTCAACCAGGAAACGCACCGCATCAGCCTCGGCATGAAGCAGCTTGAAACCGATCCGTGGGATGGCATTGAAGCCAAATACCCGATCGAAGCCAAGTTCACCGGCCGCGTGACCAACATCACCGACTATGGTGCATTCGTGGAACTGGAGCCGGGCATCGAAGGCCTGATCCACGTTTCCGAAATGTCCTGGACCAAGAAGAACGTCCATCCGGGCAAGATCGTTTCCACTTCTCAGGAAGTCGAAGTGATGATCCTGGAAGTCGATCCGGTCAAGCGCCGCATCTCGCTCGGTCTCAAGCAGACCCTGCAGAACCCGTGGGATGCGTTTGCTGAACAGTTCCCGGTCGGCACGAATGTCGAAGGCGAAGTCAAGAACAAGACTGAATTCGGTCTGTTCATCGGCCTCGACGGCGACGTGGACGGCATGGTGCACCTGTCCGATCTCGACTGGAACCGTCCGGGCGAGCAGGTCATCGAAGAGTACAAGAAGGGCGACATGGTCAAGGCCGTCGTTCTGGATGTTGACGTTGAGAAAGAGCGTATCTCTCTCGGCATCAAGCAGCTCACCGGTGACCCGATGGAATCTGGTGCCGCCGGCGAGATCCGCAAGAACTCTGTCGTCACTTGTGAAGTCATCGAAATCAAAGACGGTGGCCTGGAAGTCAAGATCGCTGACAGCGACCTGACAGCCTTCGTACGTCGCGCTGATCTCAGCCGTGACCGCGAAGACCAGCGTCCGGAGAAATTCTCTGTCGGCGACAAGTTCGATGCACGCATCACGCAGTTCGACAAGAAGACCCGCAAGGTTGCAGCGTCGATCAAAGCGCTGGAAATCGCGGAAGAGAAAGAAGCTGTTGCTCAGTACGGTTCGTCCGACAGCGGCGCTTCTCTCGGCGATATCCTGGGTGCTGCTCTGAAGCAGCAAACAGACGACTAAGCCTTCCGGTCTCTTTCAAGACCAGAAACGGAAAAGCCCGGCAGCGATGCCGGGCTTTTTGCTTTGATTGGCAGTTCGCCGCACGCGACAGCGCCGGCTTCCCGGAGATCAAGAGGTCGCTGTTTCGGTTTGAGAAGGGTACGACCTTCCACAATCGAGAGGCTGGCGTTGTTGGTGATCTTCCAAGACAGCTTGCTGCGCAATGTCATGTGTGGTTGCGAAATACGGGAAATCAAACTGAAAGACGCCGGCAATATCGTTTGGGAGGCCTCAACACATATCCCGGCTTTTGCTGTGGTATCTGCCGCCCTTTACATTTGATAGCTGTGCTTTAGGCTGCGTTCTACGACGAGCACCCGCCGACAAGCTGCGGCCTCAAAACTCACCCCTCAGACAGAATTGCGAAACGCATCATGACCGAAGCCAAAAGCGGCGACACGGTTCGTCTTCACTACAAGGGCACACTTGACGACGGTTCCGTGTTCGACAGCTCCGAAGGCAGAGAGCCCTTGGAATTTACGGTCGGCTCCGGCCAGATCATTCCGGGTCTCGACCGCGCGATACCGGGCATGAAAGTGGGGGACGAAAAGACCGTCAATATTGCAGCTGCAGATGCATACGGCCCGGTCAATCCAGATGCCCGGCAGGCTGTGCCGCGTTCGAACATTCCTGAAAATGTGCCGTTGGAAGTCGGTCTCCAGCTACAGGCGCAGACCGAGAACGGGCAGATGATGACAGTAACCGTAGTGGAGGTTGGCGAAGCTGAAGTGATCCTGGATGCCAATCATCCCCTGGCAGGAAAAGACCTAACCTTCGAAATCGAGATCACCGGCATCAATTAGGTCTGACCCATTCAGGCCCGAAGCTCAAAAGCCCGCTTGATCGCGGGCTTTTTTCATTGTGGGAAGTCAATCGTTCATCCTACTGGGTAGGCTTGGGATCCGGTTCGACCCGTTTTTCTTTCACCAGCGTCTCTTCCATGAAGACAACGTAGATGACGAGGCCGACGGTCGCGGTTGCGGCAAGGCTCAAAAAACCGACGGTATAGCTGGTAAACTGAACGATATATTCAGCTGCAATGTTGCTGAGCGATGCTCCGATCCCGATCAACATCGCAAGCACCCCTTGCGCGAAATTGAAACGGCCTGTCCCCGCGGTGATGTCCGCAAGAACCAGCAGAAAAACCATCGCGAAGATACCGTTGGCAACACCATCGAGCGCCTGAATGGCAACAAGAGCGTAGGTGTTGTCGAACTGACTGAACAAAATACCCCGAACAGGCAGCACCAGAAATGCGATGAGCAGCAAGGGTTTACGCCCCCAGACATCTGCTTTTTTACCACAAAAGATCGCCATGACGATCATCACGAGCTGGGCCGCGATCACACAGGCCGCCGTGAAGGCGATGCCGTGTTGTGCGTCGCTGTTGGACGACAGTTTCTGGCTGACAAGCGGCAGCATGGAAGCATTGGCCGAATGGAACAGGAAAATGCAGATGGCAAAAACAAGCAGCCGCCTGTCTTCGAACAGGCTCAAGATGCCTTCCGGGTTACCCGAACCGGTGTTTTCTTCCGCCACCCCGCCGCGGGCCAATTCGTGATCGATTGCGTTTCTATTGATCAGCAGGGCACAAATGATCATGCCGCAGGCCATGGCTGCCACGAGCCAGAATACGCCGAGCGGTGACCATGTCAGCGCGAGTATGGCTGCCAGAACCGCCGCGAGCATGTTGCCTGCGTGGTTCCATGCCTGGTTTGCACTCGTCTGCCTGGTAAAATAGGCATGGCCGACCAGACCCAGAGTGACCGCAGCAATCAGTGGCCCCAGGAATGCCGACGCCGACCCGATCAGGATCTGTGCGGTGTAGACCGCAAAAGCATCATTGAAAGCCAGGATACCAAGAGTACTGATTGCAATGGCAATCGCGCAGCCGATCAAAAGCGTTCGCTTCCACGTTACGCTGTCGACGATCGCACCGGCCGGGGACTGCATCACGACAGTCGCAATGCTGCCGGCTGCCAGGGCAAACCCGATTGAACCGGGAGACCAGTGCTGCAAGGAAAGCAGATAGATCGCCAAATAAGGCCCAATCCCGCCGACGACGTCGCCCGCAAAAAAATTCACTCCAAGCAACGGTCTGTTCAACTGCATGCTACCAGCCTTTGAAATGAGAGGAGCCTAACGTAGTCAGGATTCATCACAAGCAGAAATTAGTAAAGCAATTGAATACATCTCGAAATAGCATAATAGTGTAGGCAGTTCGACAAATTCGGATGGATTAGATGCCTTTGAGTTTAATTGTATCTATATTTGTATTTTTCTTGATTGCAGTACGACAATGGCTTCCAGACTGGCTGAAGATCTGGATGATCATGACCTTTGGCGCAATATTTCTATTGATTACCGGGACTATTTCCCCCTCAGAAGCCTTGAAGGCCATCGACTGGAACGTGATTGCGTATCTTTTCGGCGTGTTTGCCATTTCTCATGCTTTGTTTGCGTCGGGTATTTCGGAGAAAGTCAGCAATTGGATTTGTGCAGATAGCCGTTCAATTCCCCAGATCCTGCTCTTTTTCATTTTGTTCGTCACCGCTGTGTCTGCAGTGCTCACCAACGATGCGGCCGCTGCTATTGGAACACCGATCGCAATAGCAATCGCTGCGAGCCTCAATATCGCCGCATCGTTGCCTCTCATCGCCCTGTGTGTCTCCGTCACGGTGGGTAGCATGTTTTCTCCAGTGGGCAATCCCCAGAACCTGCTGATTGTGGCCGATGGGCATTTCAACAATGCGGTCGGCACGTTTCTGGAGTGGCTGGCGGTGCCGGCACTGCTATCGCTCGGATTTACGGTCTTATGGTTCTGGTATTGCTTTCGCAAAGCTCCAACGGGAGACGCCCCTTCCAACGTCACACCGGACGAACAGAACATGCGTCAATGGCCCGCCCTTCTGGCAACCGGTCTGTTGTGCGCCCTGGTCATTACTGACAGTCTGGCACATGAGACTGACTGGTTGCCCGATCTTCCTCTTGGAGCCCTCAGCCTTATCGCCGCCGTTCCGTTGTTTGTATTTTCTTCGCATCGGGTGCAACTGATCAAGGAAGTTGACTGGCACACGCTGATTTTCTTCGTATCCATGTTCATAGTGACCGGCGCTGTTCTGAAATCGGGCGCCTTGCAGGAATGGCTTAGCCCCTGGCACGACCAACTGGGCGACCCTTTGCTGGTCACCTCCATTTCGTTTTTCGGCAGCCAGGTGTTTTCAAATGTTCCGCTGGTGGAAATCTACCTTAATCTTCTGGAAGGTCATGAGACGGCGACTTTGATGCTTCTCTCCGGCATATCCACGCTCGCCGGCAATCTCTTTATCCTCAGCGCGGCCAGCAACGTGATCATTGTGCAGCAAGCTGAAAAGCATGGCGTGACGCCCTTTCAGTTCTGGCAATTCACGGTCTACGTTCTGCCGGTGACGGTCTTCTCTCTCATCGTCTGTTATGCTTGGGTTGCATTCGTGCGAAACGCTGCCGGTTGAAACCGGCACCGCTTCCAGGCCCTGCAAAATTCGCCCACGTTACGCGAAACCGCCGCAATCTGATGCGAAAGTCGCGATAAGCAATTGCAATTGCTCGTTCGCTCACTCTATTTAGGTTATTGGTTTCATACGATCTTATCCGGAGACCCCAATTCCATGTCAGTTGATGTTGACGCGCTGGTAGATAGACGTCGTTTGCGGCGCAAAGTGACGTTCTGGCGGGTGGCAACCTTTGTTGTAATTGCCGTAGCCCTGATCAGCGGGCTGGTTTATGTGTCCGGAATATCTGGACTGTCCAAGCGAAGTGCTCACATCGCCCGCATACCGATCGAAGGTGTCATCATTGAAGATCGCAAGACGCTGAAAATGATCGAGCGGATCGCCAAGGCGGAAGCGGTCAAGGGCGTTGTCATATCAATCAATTCACCCGGCGGCAGCACCACAGGCGGCGAAGCGCTTTATCAAGCGCTGCGCGAATTGTCGGAAAAGAAACCTGTCGTTGCTGAAATTCGAACGGTCGGCACATCCGCTGGCTATATGGTTGCGCTTGCCTCGGACCATATTGTTGCCCGTTACAACACGATCACAGGTTCTATCGGTGTTTTGTTTCAGTTCGGCAATATTCAAAAGCTGATGGAAACGGTCGGCGTCGAGATGGAGGCGGTCAAAAGCGCACCTCTCAAGGCTGAACCGGATTTCTATTCACCGACAACACCGGAAGCTCGTGCCATGCTGCAAAGCCTGGTCAAGGACTCCTATGACTGGTTTGTCGGCCTCGTCGCCGAACGCCGCGACCTGTCTCCTGCCAAAGCACGGGAACTTGCCGACGGCCGCATCCTGACGGGTCACACAGCGGTGGAAGAGAAGCTGGTCGACGCCATTGGTGGCGAGGACAAGGCCATCTCCTGGCTGGTCGACGAGAAGGGTGTTGCCAAGGATTTGCCGGTTGTCACCTGGAAGGCAAACGAAAACCTTGAAGAGTTGCCATTCTCGTCCCGGATCTCCCGCGAATTCGGAAAAGGCATCGGATCCGCCCTCCTAAATCCCATTAATGACGCTAAGGGGCTGATTCCTCGAGGTCTTACGCTTGACGGGCTCGTATCCGTTTGGCAGGCTTCAGACGCGGCAGACAATAATCATTAAGCGAGGGGGCTCTCCATGATCAAATCTGAGCTTGTACAGCATATCGCCGAGCAGAACCCGCATCTGTATCAGCGCGATGTCGAAAACATCGTCAATGCCATCTTGGACGAGGTCACGGAAGCTTTGATGCGTGGTGACCGTGTGGAGCTGCGTGGCTTCGGAGCGTTCTCCGTCAAGAATCGCCCTGCCCGTATCGGCCGCAATCCGCGCACCGGCCAGAAGGTGGAAGTGGACGAGAAATTTGTTCCCTTCTTCAAAACCGGCAAAGAAATGCGTATACGATTGAACGATGGTGTGGATCACGGCGACGACTGATTGCGCTGCCGGTACCGGACCATCTAACATCAAGTTCTGATTTGGAAAATTCCGGGAGACCCCAGTGACCCGCTTCATCAGGAATGTGATTTTGTTTGCGATTGCAGTGGTTCTGGTGCCGCTTTCAGTTGCAAACCGGCACACGGTTTCCCTGTCCCTGAACCCGTTCGATCCCCAGGATCCAGCAATGACCGTTGAGGGCGTTCCATTGTTCTGGGTCATTTTTGCCAGCCTCGCCGTCGGCATTGTTGTCGGCGGGCTTGGGGCATGGGCAAAGCAGGGCCGTTGGCGCAAGGAAGCGCGTGTTAAACGCCGCGAGGCTGACAAGTGGCACAAGGAAGCCGACCAACTGCGCGAAATGAATACCGCTGCACAACCGGCATCCGGCGTTAAGGGTTTGCCAGGACCAGGCAACCGATCAGCGGCTTAAGCACCGGCTTTTCAGATGAGGATCATCTCGAGCGGCGAAATTGACGCCTGTCTTGAAGACCGGCAGGTTCTGGAATCTCTGAGACGCGCTTTCCGTTCCAATACAATTGCCCCTGAGATCGGTGCCACACGGATTGGCCGCCTCAACCAGCAAAGCGGCAGCTTCTCCTGGCAACCGGCCTGGACAGACTTTGAGGCACAGGGCGACGTCAGTCGCGGCTATGTCGGTTGCTCTATCGAGTTGGCTCTTCCCGAACAAAACGGCCAGTCATCAGGTCTATATCTTCTTTTTTCCGGTTCTGCCGGGCAACCAATCGCATTGCTCGATGGTGTGCGACTTGCCGATTGGCGCACGGCCGGGCTCCATGCCCTGGCAGCCAGTTACCTGTCTCGCGAGGACACGTCGCGTCTCCTGATCATTGGCGACAGTCCGCTCATCCCGCGGCTTGCATGCGCATATGCTGCTGTTCGAAATTTTACCTCGATCCTGCTCTCCGGATCGTCGAAGGAGATGCAGAAACGCCTGTCCGGCCTGCCTGCGCTCAATAAAGTTCACATCGGAACAACAGCTGAGATCCACGACGCCCAGGAAGGCGCAGACATGATCTGCATCGCGGGACCCGACAAGGACACGGGGAACCATCACCATCTGACCTATCTGGATCCACCGGCCGGTTGCCACATTGACGTTGTCGACGCAAATGCCAGTCTTCCAACTGATCTGCAAGAGGAAGGCAGGCTGTTCACGACAGACCTGAAATCGCCACCCTTCACGCATTTGGAGTGGGCTGCGGACTTGAAGGATCTCACCCAGGGCAACAAGGCTGGGCGGCGATATTATGGCCAGAGAACCCTGTTTCTTCATGGCAATCGAACAGCGATTGCAGACTATGCATTGGCAACACACATTTTTTTGAGGTCGTGACCTCTGGAACTTCGACCGTTGAACACCAAATCTAGTCGCAGCAGGGGGAGACCTTGGGAGCGTGTGTCCTCAAACGAGTAAAAAACTCACAACCGGATACGCTTTCGATTTGTCGTTTTGCAAAGGAGCAAGACATGTTGACGACACTTGCATATTCGGCAAGCCTCCCAGTCGTCGCGCTCGGAACGATCTTTTACGTTTCCGCGACATTCGGGCTTGTCTATTAGGCACAAGGCGAAAAGCCGGTTCGTGGGAACCGGCTTTTGTCCTTTTTGACCCCTCATTTTCCGGTTGCTGATACTTCACACAACAAACGTAATATACTGGCCTCGCCAGCCGCTCTCAGTCTTGTCTGCCGGCATTGCTGCCGTATCCAGGCAGTTTCCATCCATAAATGATCGCACCGCCGCGCAGGCCGAGAGCGAGAAGTGCCGCAAAACCGGCAGCCAAAGCGTTTGGTATGTCGAACTGAACCAGCAGCACGAAGCAACTTGCGCCTGCAAAAGCCGCACTGACATAGATCTCAGGTTTGACGATCGACGGTGGTTCACCGGCGATCGTGTCTCGCAGAATTCCGCCGAAAGTTGCCGTTGAAACACCCATCAGGATCGCGACAAGGATCGTGTCGCCAACGGACAAGGCCTTTGCTGCACCCATAACAGAATAGGCGGCGACACCGACAGCATCTGCCCATCGCAAGGGCTTGCTCAGCCGCTCAAGCCAGTGCGCAAAAAACCAGACAAAAACGCTGACAATCAGGCAAACCAATACATAGGTTTCGTTGACCACCCAGAAGACGGGGACACCGAGCAACAAGTCACGCAGCGTGCCGCCTCCGATGCCGGTTAACGTCGCGAAAAAGAGAAACGCAATGAAATCCAGCTGCTTGCGAGAAGCGACAATTCCACCGGTTACAGCGAAAACGGCAACGCCAAGATAATCAAGAATTTGAAATAGCATCTGCGCCCCCGGGTATTCGTTTTCATTTCATCCGGGTTTGGCGCTGCGGCGTCAAGACCTGATGCCCGGTTCGGTCAGGTTGGAGAGGTTATAGGCAACGCGTAGTGCTCAGGAATTGAAAAAGCCGCTCCCTGGTGTGGGAACGGCTCAATCATTTTTGCATCAATGCTGCGTTCAGGCGCTCTTGTCGACAGTTTGTCCTGCTTCTTCAGAGGCACCGGTCGCCTGAGCGACATCCTTGGGACCGCCTTTGGAAACGCCGACCATGGCAGGACGTAAGACCCTTTCACCGATCACGTATCCGGCTTGAACAACCTGGACGACGGTGTTGTTCGGCACTTCCGTATTTGGAACCTCGAACATGGCCTGGTGAAAGTTCGGATCGAATTTCTGCCCCTCAGGGGTCAGCTTCTTGACGCCGTTCTTCTCAAGTTGATTGAGAAGATCCCGTTCGATCATCTCAACGCCCTCGATCAGGGAGGCAACGCCGGCATCCGCATTGCGGCGATCTTCTTCCGGCAGGGCCTCGAGTGCGCGGCGCAAATTATCAGATACCGTCAGCATGTCGCGGGCAAAGCCGGATACAGCATACTGCCTGGCGTCCTTGATCTCTTTTTCGGTCCGGCGGCGAAGATTTTCCATCTCGGCCATCGTCCTGAGAGCCCGGTCTTTCAACTCGGCATTTTCAGCGTTCAGAACTTCGACCGGATCTGCGGCAGTCTCTTCGACCGCTTCAGACTGCTTTTCTGCAGCTTCGGCGCCCGGTGTCGCCTCTTCCGGCTGTTCTTCCGGGGTTTTGTTTTCGTCGCTCATTGATGTTCCGTTTGCTCTGACTGTTTGCGGATGCTTATAGAGCCACTTGCCGCCCATTTCAAAGCGTATTGGCGGACAAGCATCAGCTTATCCGCCATATGCACCCAATGGGCCTGGGCCTGTCCGCAAAGTGGTGGTTTTAAAGAGCGCTCTTGATCCAATCGGAGAGCTTGCCCTTTGGAGCAGCACCAACTTGCGTCGCCATCGGCTCACCGCCTTTGAACAGGATCAGCATCGGAATCGAACGGACACCGTATTTCATCGCCATGTCCTGGTTTTCGTCGATATTGAGCTTGGTGATCTTAACCTGTTCGCCCATTTCTTCGGAAATTTCTTCAAGAGCAGGGGCAATCATTTTGCATGGGCCACACCATTCGGCCCAAAAGTCGACAACAACCGGTGCGTCGGAATTCAGAACTTCGGTTTCAAAAGATGCATCGGTAACTTGAGTGGTAGCCATAACAGGATCTCGTGGTTCGGAGGAAAACACCTACACGATGCAGGTGTATCAGTTGGCAAGAACGTAGGAAGCGACACGGCCTCCGTCAAGCGGATGTGCCATCAGGACGCAAACCTGCAAATGTCTCATCGAGTATGTGGGCCGGAATCTCCATCAACTCGGGTTTTGCCGTCCAGAGCAGACACGCGGAAATGACGGTGTCCGGGTAAATCTGTTTCAGCATTTCTCTGTAAACACAAAGCTGTGCGCGATATTCAAGTGGAATTTCCTCTGCCCGACCCGGCGGATTGAAGTTTGTTTTGTAATCCACAATCACGACCCTGTTATCCTCAACCAGCAATCGGTCGATCTGTCCGGATATCTCCACTTCCGTTCCATTGGCTGCGCGAATCGTTCCGACGACGGGAACTTCAGCGAGTGCATTGCCGGCAAACAGAGGTTCGAAATCCCTGTTGGAGAGAATGTCATCGATCTCGTTGAGCAACCGTTTCCGATACGTCGCAAATTCAGGCTTGAGCGCCTGGTTGAGGTAGCTATCGGCAGCCGGTAACCGGTCTTCCTGTTCAAGATCTGGCAGCAACTCCAGCAGTCGGTGAATAAGCCGCCCCCGCTCAAGTGGCCAGGACTGCGGTTGCCGGCCCGCCTGAAGGCGCGCCAAGGCCGGGATCGCTTCAATTCCCTGCTTTTCTTCCATCGCTTCGAAGGCGCGAGATGGCTGAAGCCGCTTCTTCTTTGGCAACGCGCGAACATGTGTCGTCAGCCAGCCCGGAAGCGCTTCACTTGTCGCAGCATTCTCGTCCGCTTCTTCCTGTCCGGCTCTAGCATCGGCTGTCGGCTCCGTACTGCTCTTTTGCCAACGCCACCCGTTTGTCTCACCCGTTGCATCAATTAGTTCACGTGCATCAGGTTTCAGGGCCCTGCTGACCAGCGAATACCAGCAATTTTCGTGAGCGCCTCGTTTGGGCTCCCAGCCGCATACGATCAGCCTGTCTTCTGCGCGTGTCAGGGCAACGTAAAGGAGGCGCCGATATTCTTCTTCCTGCGCCAGTCGGAGATCTTCGATTGCCTCGTCATGCCACACAGTTCGATCCGCTTTCGAAGGCAACCAGACCAGAGCAGGAGGCACCAGATCATTGCCAAGGCGTTTGCGCGGTAAAAACGCAGGATCGTGAATAGCGCTGACCGGTGCAGCGCCCGGGTCGACCAGAATGACGATCCTGGCTTCCAGTCCCTTTGAACCGTGCACGGTCATGATCCGCACCATGCCCTTGGTGTTGGTCAGCTCACGCTTGATTTCGGTCGGCGCGGCAGCCATCCAGGCCAAGAACCCTTCCAGACCGGGCGCCGCAGCCTGTTCATACGCAACGGTCAGGGCCAGGAACTCGTCAAGGACGTCATCAACCTCGACCCCAAGCCGCGCACGAAAGGCCTGACGCCCACCGTCTGCGCCCAAAAGCCTGGCATAGAACTCAAACGGAGGAACGAAGTCCGCCCTTGAGCGCCACTCCTCCAGGCGGGCTCGCACATTTTGCCATTTTTCCGATGTGTCAGAGTGTTTGACGAGCATCTGCCAAAGTGTGCCGGGGCGAATATCTGCCGCACTTTCCCGGGCAATTTCCAGAAGGTCGTCATCGTCAAGACCAAAGAGTGGGCTTTTGAGCACAGCGGCGAGCGAAAGATCGTCTTCCGGCAGAAGCAAGAAACGCCCGAGCGCCGAAAGATCCTTTACAGCGATATGATCCGTCAGCACCAACCGATCGCTACCGGCTGCCGGAATGCCCAATCGCTTCAGTTCTCGGTTGAGCGCTTCAACAAAGGGGCCGCGCTTGCGCACTAAGATCATGACATCGCCGGGATCTGCGGTCCCGTCGCGCATCCATCGGGAAATTTCACCGGCAATTCGCTTGGCAACCTTCAGCATCGGGTTGTCGGAACCGACGTGGTCTATCGGCTGTCGCCAATCATCGGGTTCTGCAATCTCCGTTTCCGCCTCCAGCGGCCACAAATCGACAATACCCGGGTCCTTGCGAATGGCCTCATGCTTCGGAGCCTCGGCGATCTGTGACAGGCCTCGGTAAGCTGTCTCCTCGTCGAACACCTTGTCGACCGCACCAAGGACGTCCGGCGTGGAGCGGAAGGAAAGCTGCAAATTAACTGAATGAAACTCTTGCTCTGCCGCAGCCGCCTTTTGCGAAAATGACCGGCGCATGGCATCGAAATAGGCTGGAACCGCACCCTGGAACGAATAGATGGACTGTTTTTCATCACCAACGGCAAAGAGCGTCCGCGTTCTTTCGTGAGCGCCGCTGCCTGCAAAAAACTCCGACGCGAGTTCCTGGACGACTTCCCACTGGCGCGGGCTGGTATCCTGTGCTTCATCGACCAGAATGTGATCGAGGCCCTGGTCCAGCTTGTACTGCACCCACTGGGCGGCATCCGACTTCCTCAAAAGCGTTGCCGTCTTGACTACAAGATCTTCGAAATCGAGATACCCTCTGGCCGTTTTTGCAAGTTCGTAGTGGCGGATCACCGCGTCGGCAAGACGCAAAAGAGACATGGTCCCCACATAGGTCGCCACCTTGCGACGCTCTGCCAGAAGCGACAGAAGTCTCGCCTGCTCTGCGACCAGAGCATCAACCATCTCCGGGAACTCAGCGGCGACCTTCTTCGTGGCGAGGGACTTGCGCGGCTCAAACTTGGCCGTCAGGAAAACAGGTAGCCACGCTTCACGAAAAGCGGACGCATTTTCGAGCCTTGCTGCAGCTGCAATTTCATCAGCGCGTGCCTGGTCTGTCTTTGCACCGGTTCTCAAAGCTTCGGCATAACTAAGACAGCTATCCAAATCGAGACTGCACTCGTTCTGGAACCGAAGATCAAAAAGATCAAGCCGTGAAGAAGGATCCACCTCCAGCAAATCTGCGAGTTCCGCGATCGCCCTTTCCAGGTCCCCGGCATCAACCGTCCAACGACGAAAAGCGTCCCGGTTCTGAATGAGTTCATCCAGAGCTTTCTGAGCGCCGCCGTCGCTCATAAGGTCAATAACGGAATTCAGGGCGGTCCCAAACGCACTTTCCGGTTCCATCTCGGCCTTGTGCAATACAACCGCGCGGGCTTCGGCCATCAACTCGCCAGCAATCCGATCGTCCAAAACCGCAAAATGCCCGGCGACATTGGCTTCAAGCGGAAACTGATGCAGTAAAGCTTCGCAGAAGCCGTGAATAGTCTGGATTTTCAAGCCGCCCGGCGTTTCCAGTGCTTTGGCAAACAATCTGCGTGCAAGCGCCAGTCGCGCGGCACTGGGCTTTCGGCCCTCGATCTCCTCAAGTTCACGTGCAAGCGCTTCGTCTTCGACTGTTACCCACTCACCAAGGATCTTGAAGACACGTGTCGCCATTTCGGCAGCCGCCGCCTTGGTGAAGGTCAGCGCAAGAATGCGGCTTGGATCCGTGCCGTCCAACAGCAATCGCACGACACGGCGGGAAAGAACGAAAGTCTTTCCAGAACCAGCATTGGCACTCACCCAGGCCGAGGCCCTGGGTCTTGAAGCACGATCCTGCCGTTCTTTCGTCAGCTGGGGGATGTCAACGCCGCTCATGCCGGATCGTCTCCGCCAAGAGCCCATTCCTGCGAACGTGCCAGGTGATCGAAATCGCCGTCCATCTGCCGGCCACGCATCACCCTTGCGCGCGACAGATAGCCTGTCTTTTCATCGGCATAATGTGCAATGAGCTGTTCAAGACGCGTCCATGCATCTTCTGCCAGATCCGCCAGTTCAACGTCCTTGGGATTGCGCAGGACGTCTATGACCGGTTCCAGCCCCCCCTTCAGCTGCAGGTATAGCAACTCGGTCAATGGCGCGTCTGCCGGAACGTCCTTGAACCCGGAACGTTTGATCATTGCGGCTTCTAGTGGCAATTGCGGAGCCAGAAGCGCATCAACCTGTTTCTGAGACGGCACCAGACCGGTTTTATAATCGATAACTGCCAGACCCCCTCCCTCCAGGAGGTCAATCCTGTCCGCGCGGCCGCGCAACCGGAACTCAAATCCCGGAAGCTTGAGGTCAACACCTCCGCCAATTTCCAGATACCGTCTTTCCAGTGTCTGAGACCGGATTGCTTCGTAGCCGACAAATCCTGCGGCGATGCGCTGGAACCGCGGCCACCACAGTGCGCGTATCGCCGGGAAAGCATCCAACGGTCGAAAGAGCTCTTCCCCAATCTCCAAAAGAGCGTCAACAGCACTGCTGTCGAATGGGCCTTTCCAGTTCGCCAGGAAATTTGCCAAGGCATCGTGAACAAGGTTGCCCTTGTCCGCCGCGCCCGGTTCACCGCCAATCGGCTCAACAGGTTGGAGATCCAAAACATGACGGGCATAGACCGCATAGGGATCTCTGATCAGGCGTTCGATCTCAGTGATCGAAAGGGTCTTTGGCCGTGCTGCGAGCGGCGGACTTGGCCTCGGCCTTGTTGCGGGCGTAACTGGTCCAGGTGCCCGGTCAAGCCGGCCTGCCAGAGACGTAAAGCGAGCGCCTTGCTGCTCCATGACACGGGCGATATTGGGTCCGGCCAAAGTCGTCAGCCGCTGGAGCCACCGTGAGGCAACGGTCGGTGCTCCATCCGCCCTGGCGGCACGGGTCAGGAGAACACGTCCGGCACCAAGTCCTTGGGAAAAATCATGGGCCGCAGCGCCGAGCCGGCGCTCGGGAGGTTCCAACCCCATGTCTCTTTTCATCGGTCGGTTCAACCAGGGATCGTTTCTGGTCCGTTGCGGCCAGACACCTTCGTTCAAACCACCGAGGACAGCGAAATCGAATGACTGCAGGCGGGCTTCCATGGGACCCAAGATCTGAACGCGCATATCGCCTGGAACACGCCGGCGGACAGCTTCGCCAGACATCAGCGCAGGCAGGACGGATGACCATTCGCGCGGCACGATTTCCAGACCGCTCGAGCCGGCTTCCAGCAAACCCGACAAGAAGCCGGCGAGCGCTTCCCCTGCTTCTCCGGCGAACAGCTCGTCAACCGACCCGGATTCATCCACCGCAACTGACTGCAAAATGTCCACATGTCTTCTGGCAAGTTCTGTGACATCCAGAGGTTCGGAGCTGTTTGCAATCTCCTCCAGCGGCTCAAGAGCTGAGGCGAGACGGTCCACAAGACCAGCAATCACATCCCAGTCTTCGTCATGAACCTTCTTCCAGCGCGGCAAATGAGATGCACTGGTGGCGGCTTCCCGACTGGCCTCAACGGCTTGTTTCAAACCGGCAGTGCCGGGGCGCGCCCTCGGTCCTCGCAGGACACCACGTTCAAGCGCGCGTGCAGCAGAGCGAATATCCTTTGCCTGCAATCCGAGCCGTGCAAGGGGGTGTTTGAGAAGAGCCAAAAGGTCAATCGGTTCGCACCCCTCCAGCGCGAGTTTTGCGGCAAGGATCGCCAACACTGCAGGCGCAGTCTGGTCCAGGGGGCGGCCCGCACTGTCATCGACCTGAATGTTCCAGCGCGCCAACTCGGCTGCGACACGCCGGGTCAGCATCCTGTCCGCAGATATCAGTGCCGATGTCTGACCAAGGTCAATCGCCTCCCGCAAGGCAATGGCGACGCTCAAGGCTTCGTCCGCCTCGTTGCGAGCGGTCAGAATTGCGACATCCTGCAACGCTTTCGCCCGATCCTGCTCGGAGCGCTGCTGAAGATATTGCGTCCAACCGTCAGAAGTATCCGCTGGCCGCAGAGCCTCGGACACCAGCTCTTCACGCAGCTGCAACTCAGGTGTTCCGGCGCTGCGCAACGGAACAACATCAGCGCGTGACGCCTTCAGACGGATCAGCAATTGTTTGAGCGAATATTGCGGATGAGACGGTAATATCGATGCCGGCTTTGCAGCCGCGATCTGGCCAGGCGCTGGGGCCTGACGTTCACCGAGCGCTGCCCATGACCTTTCATCAAGATGATGATCGAGGCCAGGCAGCACAATGAGTCCCTGGTCCAGTTCGGCAACCACTTTCAGAAGCTCCGCAGTTGCAGGTACGGAGCCAGTGACGCCAGCAACAATGACAGGCCCCTTTTGCGCAGTCGACTTAAGGCGTTCAGCTTCTCGCCTGATCAGTGCCGAACGGCGCGCTTTTGGGTCCATTCTGCCGAGCTCTGCCAAATGAGCCGGCCAGGCCGTCTGGACAATTTGGAGGAAATCCAACGTGATCTGCCAGTAACGCGCATGATCCTCCGGCACCAGCCCACCCAGCCCGGACCAGTCCGCTTCTTCCGTTTCCACCTCATCCATCAATGTCAGAAGGTCTGCGGCGAGCCAGGCCGCATCAGCGGTCGATGCCGGCAGACCCAACGGTTCGTCCGAACGCAGGCTCAAGGCCTCCCGACGCAGCATTCCCTTCCACGCCTTCACCAGCCGTGTCATAGCCAGATGCCGCTCCAGAAGAGGCATGGCAGGCGGAAGCGGCTCCAGATCAGCATCACCGCTGAGGCCCTGAACGTCCTCATCGGCGTCCCCGACCGGACGGATGACAGGCAAAAGAACAGGTTTGCCGTCAAACTTCTGCTGAAACAGTTCCGGCAAGAGCCGGGCCGCACGACGCGTCGGCAGATAGAGCGTGACCCTAGGCAAAAGCAATGGGTCATCAAGCGGCCGAAACCCCGGCAAAAGTGACCCGTCGACCAGCGTATCTACCAGCGTTTTCAGAAACGGAACGGAGGGTGGAACGGTGAAGAGGCTCGGTCTTTCACCCATGCGTCAGGCCGCGCTTTCGCGCACTGCATATTCCGCGGCATGGATGGCTTCCGGTGTTCCGATATGAAGCCAGAGCCCTTCCATCTGCACACCGAACAGGCGACCATTTTCAATAGCCCGGTCAAAGAGCGTATTCATGGAGAAAGGGCCTTCCGGCGCGCCTTCAAAGAGACGCGGGTGCAAAATGGTGGCGCCAGCATAGGCAAAGGGTGTCACACCCTTTTCAAGACGGCGGGTCAGTGCACCATCCTTTGCCATGTCAAAGTCACCGCGGCCGCCATATCCCACTGACTTCACCGTTTCAGCGACAAGCAGAAGTGCATCCATGCGGGATTCATCCCAGGCATCGATCATGTGTTCCAGATTGGGTTTTACCCCTTCAATCCAGTAACAGGTGTCGGCGTTCAACTGGAAAAACGGTTCGTCACCGAGCAACGGCAAGGCTTTCGTGATGCCGCCTCCCGTTTCCAGAAGCTGTTCGCGTTCATCGGAAATGAGAATTTCCATATCCTGGCGCCGGCGCACATGCACCTCGACAAGATCAGCCAGATAGTGGACGTTGACGACGCAGGTCTTAACATCTGCCGCCGATAGCCGATCCATGCCATGATCGATCAGTGCCTGACCATTCACTTCAATGAGTGGTTTCGGCGTCGTCGCCGTCAAAGGGCGCATGCGTTTGCCGAGACCTGCTGCCAGGATCATGGCTTTCGATGGACGGAACCGTGTGTTGGTCATGGATCATGCTCAATTGATAGTAGACCGGCATCGCACCCTTGCAGGCTCAATGCCGGAAACCGTTGTACCAGTCTTTCAGTTCCGACAGATTCGGCCTGTCAAGCACCCGGTCGAGATAGCCTAGCATACGGGGCAAATGGCTCAAATATGCCGGCTTGCCGTCCCGTCTGGCGAGCCTGACGAAGATGCCGATGATTTTGGAAATCCGCTGCGCTGCCATCACCGAATAGGCAGCGGAGAACCCAACCTTGTCAAAACCCTGCGACTGATTTTCCCTTAAAGAGACATAAGCATCAAAAAGGGCTGATTCCAGATCCTGACTGATATCCGCTCGAGCGTCGAGCAACAGCGATGCAACATCATACGCCACCGGACCGTAGACCGTATCCTGGAAATCGATCAACCCGATCCGATCGGTTCCTGTTGCGTCGTACTGCCAAAGCAAATTGGGTGAATGAAAATCGCGTAAAACCCATCCGTATTGCGCAGAGGCTATGGATTGCAACGTCTTGCGCCACAGGTTTTCAAACGACACCCGCGCGGCGACATCAACCACTCGCCCGGTTTTTTCAGGCACATACCAATCCAGAAAGAGCGAGGCTTCGGTTATCAATGCATCCGACGAATAACCGGGCACCTCGTAAGTTCGGTATCCGTCAACTGGAAGTGATCTTGGCCAGGTTTGACCATGCATATTTGCCAGCACTTCAACGGCGGCGAAATACCGTTCCGAGACTGGAGCACCGTTCTTGACGATGGTTTCGCGGCCCAGATCTTCGGCCAGAACAAGCCCCTTGTCAGGCTCGGCTTCATAGACTTTCGGCGCTCGAAATCCACGTTGCCGGAGTTCCGCCCCGATCGCCAGAACCGAGCGGCAATCCTGCGCCAAGTGCACACTGGACATATAGTCGGAGACGCCTTGAGCGAGCGTGTTCTGGTGAAACGGCCAGCGCATCAGCACGGCCGACCTGTCATTCGCGGTAACCGTTTCGAAGGTCCGCAGCGAGGCGTCACCGGCCAGAAACCGCCGTTCAGCATCCGGAAACGAAGAACGTTCCAGAAAGGTTCTGATCTCGTGCGTTTCCAAAGTTCGAGCTTGCCAGGATATGTCCGCTGCATGAAATCGAAACAGACGCTTGTCCTCGGCTTCATCGGGCTGCGTGATCTGGATCCAAAGGGCCTTTTCGGGCAGCAGCTCCTCTGCCTTCTCCGGCCACTCAATCAATGCCGCCCCGGTTTCCAAAAGATCTTCAAGACCCAACTCTTCCAGTTCTTCGGGGTCCTCAAGGCGGTAAAGATCAAGATGTGACAGATCGAACCGATCGAACTCGTATGTCTGAACGAGCGTAAAGGTCGGACTTGGTACTTCCAGCTCAGGGTCATTGGCGAAGGACCGCACAAGTGCACGGGTCAAAGTGGATTTACCAGCGCCCAGATCTCCCGAGAGGCAGACAACATCGCCGGCTCTCAACATGACGGCCAGATCATTTGCCAAGCGCCGCGTATCAGCTTCGTCGGCAATCGTCAGTTCGAGGAAAAAGTCTGGTATGGACCGCAGCTGGTGATCTGCCATGTTTGCTCTCTGGCCAGCGGTCTATTCGGCAGCGGCCTGGTCCGCCTGTTCAGGCCGAGCCGGGAAAGCGCATGTGACCGTTGTGCCATTGCCCTCATCGGAATCGATCTCAACCGAACCACCATGGAGCTCAACGAAGCTCTTGACGATGGCAAGACCCAAGCCAGCGCCCTGTCGCCGTGCACCCGTGTCGTGACCGACAAACCGGTTGAAGACCTGCGTCAGGATCTCGGCCGGAATGCCGTAACCATGATCCTTGACGATGAATTTTACCGTGTCGTCTTCACGGCTGCAGCTGACATCGACGACACCGTTTTCCTCGGAATAGCGCACCGCATTGGCAATCAGATTGAACAGGACCTGACGCAACCGTTTTTCGTCGGCAATCATCATGCCGATATCGGCAGGTACCTGCGTCCGCAAATTAATCTTTGCTTCGGCAATCCGATCCTTCAACCCTTCAACCGCCGCAGAGACCGTGGAGGCGACGTCAACCTCGCCGAGGTCCAATTCCATGATGCCGGCATCGAGCGTTGCCAGATCGAGAATGTCGTTGATGATGGCGAGCAGCGCCGAGGACGACGATTGGATGTATTCGGCGTATTCGCCCTGCTTTTCTGAGAGTTCGCCAAATTTCGGATCGGCCAGAAGTTGGGCAAATCCAATGATGTTCGTCAGCGGCGAACGCAGCTCATAAGACACATGCTGGATGAAGGCGTTCTTGATCTGATCAGCCTGCTGCAGAGCCTCGTTCTTTTCAAGCAGCGCCCGCTCGACATTCACGCTGTCGGTCACGTCAACGAATGTGACAAGCGTGCCGCCGTCCGGCAGAGGAACCGTGGCATAGTCCAAAACGTCGCCGTTGTGCCGCTCAAGGCGACTGACATTTTGAGTACGGTTGTCCAGAAGGCCGGTAACGTTGCTGGCAAGCAGATCCCAAGCCTCTTGCTCCGTGTCGCTCAGAACACAGGCTGACACAACTTCCTTTACGTGCGGAAGTTCTGCCAGCCGATCTTCTCCGAGGCTCCAGATGCGGCCGAATGCAGGGTTCCAAAGACGAAGGCGCCCGTCAGAGCCAAACACGGCAACAGCTTCCGACAGATTGTCGAGCGTTTCGCCCTGGACCCTTGTGAGGGCATTGTACCGACTTTCCAGATCCAACTGCTCAGTCACGTTTTCATAGATATAAGTAACGCCGCCTTGCGGATGCGGATTGGCGATCACGCGCAAGGTGCGCCCATCGGGCAGGTGCCACCAGCTTTCCCGGGCTTCAAGAGACTGGTAGCTCTCCAGCATCTTGTTGCGCCAGACCCGATAGTCTGCCTGTTCAGGCAACTTGCGTGCAGCCCGGAGTGCGTCGAGCACGGCGCCGTCTTCAGGCTGGCCTTCCAGGAAGGACGGGTCCAGATCCCATAGCTGACGGAAGGCGGCATTGTAGAATTGCAGTTTGCGGTCGCTGCTGAAGATCGCGACGGCGGCAGCCAGCTGGTCCAGCGTCCGGCCGTGAAATTCCTCAGCGCGTCCCATTTCCTTGCGGGACTGTTCCAGCTCACTGATGTCCACGGCAATACCGGCTCCGCCGACATTCGCATTGACATCAGTGACTTCAAAGACGCGGCGTTCACCTGAAGCCACAATTGGAATTCGGGCTGAGAAGCAACCATCTTCAGTTCGCTTCACGGCCATGGCCGTGCGAGCTGCTGCGTCGAGGAAAGTGGCCCCTTCCTTCACGGCGGCATCTGCCGTCGGCATTTCGACCGCCTCCGCATAGGCCGCGTTCGCCCAGATCAGATTGCCTTCGGCATCTCTTTGCCAGGCAGGTGCGGGCATGGCGTCAAGCAATGCGTGCAGCATATGCAGCTCGCCTGATATCTTGGCGTTGCGTGCGGCAAGCTCGGCTTGCATCTGACGCTCGCCCGTCAGGTCGCGCAGCCGAAGCACGACGGCTCCGCCTGTCGTGCGGCCAAGTGCCTCGACATAGCTGCCGGTTCGGGTCTTCAGTGTTGTGGTGAAGGCCTCACCCGTCCGGAACAACAGGTCCAGATGCCGTTCCAGATCTCCCGCGCACTTGGCGGTCAGCCAGCTGCCGAAGGCAAGCAATTGTGCCGGGGGACGCGGAACACCGGATGTTTCGGGAAGGACGCCCCAGATCTGGGGCATTGCGCCATTGCCAGTCCAGACAATCACCCGCTGCTCGTCGGTGTTGAGCATGGCTTCAAGCCGGTCCACCCGGAACTTGAGGTCACTCTTTTCCTTTTCCAACGCGCTGGTTAGCTGGGCGGACTGCTTGCGATGACGGACAAGTGCGACGGCAGCAGTTACAGCAAACGCGCAAATGCCGCCAAAAGCACCAAACAAGATCATCGCACCGGGATTGATTGCTGCAGCGGTGTCAGCGAGCATGTCGGCAGAGGCCGGAACGCTGGACAAGCCAAAGGCCGTCAACGCCGTACCACCAAGCGCAACCGTTTTCGGACTCCAATCTCGCCACGTCGCGCGTGATCGCGCGCCGTCCCTGCTGCCTTTCGGCATCTTATGATCCCCTTAGTGCCGCCTTGACCCGTTTTTTGCGGGCTGCAGCTCCCGGATTCTGGGAGCAAATCAAAGACATCTGCCTCCTGGCCTTTGATTCGCTTAAACCATAACCTTTTTGAGAATCACGCAGAAGAGTCCGTTGCTGAAAAGTTAACAGGACCCTTCAAATTGAAGGGTCCTGCATTTTTTTGTTCACAGCACCGAATCGAGGCGATCACTACATCTAGTGGATCGCCAATCGCAAATCAGTACTTGTAGTGTTCCGACTTGAACGGACCAGCCTTATTAATCCCCAGATATTGGGATTGCTCGTCGGACAATTCAGTTAACGTGACACCGAGTTTTTCCAGGTGCAGACGAGCGACCTTCTCGTCCAGGTGCTTCGGCAGCACATAAACTTCGTTCTTGTACTCGTTGCCTTTGGTATAGAGTTCGATCTGCGCCAGAACCTGGTTGGTAAAGCTTGCAGACATCACGAAGCTCGGATGGCCTGTTGCGTTGCCGAGGTTCACCAGACGTCCCTGCGACAGCAGGATCATGCGCTTTCCATCCGGAAATTCATACATGTCCACCTGATCCTTGACCGGGCGCAGCTTTGTGTTCTTCAAAGCGGCAACCTGGATCTCGTTGTCGAAGTGGCCAATGTTACAGACGATCGCCATGTCCTTCATGCCACGCATGTGGTCAAAGGTGATGATGTCCTTGTTACCGGTTGCGGTGACATAAATGTCGCCCTCCGGCAGTGCCTGCTCCATGGTCTTGACTTCAAAGCCGTCCATGGACGCCTGCAAGGCACAAATCGGATCGATTTCAGTGACGATCACGCGGGCACCTGCTCCGGCGAGTGACTGTGCAGAACCCTTGCCGACATCGCCGTAACCGCAAACCACCGCAACCTTACCAGACATCATGACATCGGTGCCGCGACGGATACCGTCGACCAGAGATTCGCGGCAACCGTAGCGGTTGTCGAACTTGGACTTGGTGACACTGTCATTGACGTTGATTGCCGGGAACGGCAACGAGCCGTTTTTCTGCATCTCGTAAAGACGCAGAACGCCCGTTGTGGTTTCTTCCGAAACACCCTGGATCAGGCTCTTCTGTTTCGTGAACCAACCCGGGTTTGCAGCCATGCGCTTTTTGATCTGCGCAAAGAGACATTCCTCTTCTTCAGACGTCGGATTTTCAATGAGACCGGTTTCTCCGGCCTCGACCCGTGCGCCAAGCAGGATGTACAGCGTTGCGTCGCCGCCATCATCGAGGATCATGTTCGCACCTTCGGGGAAGTCGAAGATCTTGTCGGCATAATCCCAGTATTCTTCCAGCGTTTCACCCTTGATGGCGAAAACCGGAACGCCCGATGCGGCGATGGCTGCTGCTGCCTGATCCTGTGTCGAATAGATGTTGCAGGACGCCCAGCGAACTTCAGCACCGAGTGCAACCAGCGTTTCAATCAATACCGCGGTCTGGATGGTCATATGCAATGACCCGGCGATGCGAGCGCCCTTAAGCGGTTTGCTTTCACCGAATTCAGCACGGCAAGCCATCAGGCCCGGCATTTCGTGTTCGGCAATTTCAATCTCGGTACGGCCCCAGTCGGCGAGCCCGATGTCCTTGACAATGTAGTCGGTCATTAATGTGTCCTGCTGTTTGAGCCAGCGTTAAAGGCCAGGCCTTGAGAAGGGCATTGAACCAGCCGGTGACTTGAAACGAGACAAGTATGGCGGCAGCCCCAGGCTGATTTCCGAAATGTTTCCCGGAAATCCTGCGGCGGTTTATACCTGCCCAACGAACATGACGCAATAAAGATATAAAGAATTCTTTATATCATTTAAAATTCCTTGCTAGGCCTCAATTCAGCAGTTCAACAAGAACGTCGAAAGTGACGGAAACATCGTCATTGGCTTCCGCAGAAAGATACACGACTGTCACGCCATGCTCCGGGACATGTCGCACATCAGCGGAAAATCCGACATCGCCACCTGAGTGACCAACCACTTGTCCCAGATCCGGATCGGTTTCGATTTCAACTCCCATACCGTAGCCCTCACCAATCGGGTCTTGCAGCAGACGCACGATGCTGTCCCGGCTCAAGACGTCGCCCTCGTTGAAGAGAGCACGATAGAACGACGCGATGTCTTCGGCGTTTGCCACCAGTCCACCATCGCCAAACCCGAAACCGATGAGAAAGGCGTCAACAGGCTGGAGGCCGCTGCCAAAGTCCTCATTTCCCTGCACGAAGTCATCCGGCCCCACACCAAACCCGAGGACTTGCACCTCTTTGATACCGGTCGGTAGGAAAATATTTTCCGAGAAAATCCTGTTCATCGAAGAGCCGGTTACCTCTTCAAGAATGATCTGTGCCAGCAGGTAGTTGCTGTTGGAATAGTCATAAGCGTTTCCAGGAGCAAAGAGTCGGCCCTCATCCGCAATCGTCCCAACAGCCCAGTGAAGAATTTCCCTAGCGGTCTCGCCCGCCGCGACCCTGGACAGGCTTTCCAGATAATACGCTTCGTCCAGATAGTCCGGCAGCCCGCTTGTCATGGTGAGCAGATGAGCAATGGTCAGATGATCCGCGCCGCCGAGCCCGTCAATGACGTTACTCGGCAACCACATTGACACCTTGTCATCAATGTTCAGAACGCTCTTTTCGTGAAGCTGCAACAAGGCAACGGACAAAAACAGCTTGCCGAGCGAAGCAGTCAGAAAACGACTGTCACGCGCAGTTGGAGGACCAGATGGCCGTTCCACGCCACAGGTCAGCCAAGCCTTCGCGTCAGGTGTCTGGACATAGAGAACCCGAGCCGGTCCGTGCGGCGAGCAATCCGACCCATGAATGTCCTGAAGGAGCTCTTCCAGATCGTTAGTTGTTTGCGCATGCAGCGGCAGCACAATAGCAACAATTAGGATCGACAAAAGACATGCGAGGCAAGACAGGCTGCGCATCACGAACTGACCTTACTTTCTGTAGAGGTCTTCACGTGTTGGCGGCATGCCGGACAGGCCCTTGGTCCGCCGAGAGGTCACCGTCTGAAAAATACCAATCGAACCACGTTCAAAACCCAGCGAGACGCCGATCAGATAGGCCAACCAAAGACGGTATTTCTCTTCGCCGATTTCGGCGATGGCCGCATCCTTGACCGCCATCAGGTTCTCGGCCCACAACCGTGTGGTTCTGGCGTAATGCTCGCGCCAGGCTTCCACGTCGTGCACTTCGAAGCCATGAGCTTCGAGATTGGTCAATGTCCAACCGATATGGTCGACCTCTCCACCGGGAAAGATATAGCGCACAAGTGCCTGATATTCCGGCTTCTTACGGCGGAAGGCTTTCAAATCCTTCTTGCCGCGCCGGGTGATCGCATGGTGGAGGTAAAGTCCGCGTGGCTTTAACAGGCGATGCACGCTCTGGAAATAATTGTCATAGTTGTCGAGACCGACAGCTTCGAACATTCCGATGGAAGAGATCTTGTCGAACTTGCCATCCATCTCGCGATAATCGATCAGCTTGACCGAGACCTTGTCTTCCAGTCCACGCTCTTTGATCCGTTCTTCAGCGAGTTTCAGCTGCTCTTCGGCCAGCGTGACACCGACAGCGTTTACGCCATAGTGTTCGGCAGCGTGACAGATGAGCGCGCCCCAGCCGCAACCGATATCGAGCATGCGCTCGCCGGGCTTCAGTCGCAGTTTCCGGCAAATCATGTCCAGCTTGTCTTTTTGAGCTGTCGCCAGATCGTTCGACCAGTCCGTGAAATAGGCACAGGTGTAGACCATCTCCGGATCCAGAAAGAGACGATAGAAGTCATTGGAGACATCATAATGAAAGGCAATGTCGTCCTTTCGACTGCCAGAGCTGCGGTCTGCTGCACGTCCGGCGTCCAGCCCGTCGGTCTGCCCTTTGACGGCATTGCTGCCCAACAGAAGCGGCAATGCGTTTTTCAAAAGCAAAGTCTTTTTCAGGCGCTTCCGAATTTCGCGGCCTTTGACCTTGGGTCTTTTGTCCGCAAAATCAAAAATTGTGCCGCCGCGTGGGTCGATCCTGCCTTCGGAGTAAAGGTCGACGACCGTCTTGATGCCCGGACGGCGCAACAATTGCGTCAGCGCCGTTTGACCGAGCGCGATCCGCATTCCATTTTCCGGCATTTCGGGAGGCACCCGGCTTCCGTCCCAGAGTTCAAATCCGAACTCAAGCTCGAGCGCTTCATGAATATGGGTCAAAACGGCTGTTGCGGATGAAATCAACCGGTCTTCGGAGTTACCTGCCATCGTTCTCCTCAATAAAGCTGACGGGAATGGCCCGAAGGTTGCGGAACGGGCAATAAGAGTCAGTCAGTCTCGCCGAAACCGCTTTCAACCAGTTCTGAAATCGCTGTCAAAGCCTCTTCAGCGTCAACACCTGCAACACAGACCTTGATGCAGCACCCCGGGCTGGCAGCCAACATCATCAATCCCATGATCGACGTGCCACCAACTGTCTGACCGTCTTTGGACACGTTGACGTCTGCCTCGAAGGTTTCGACCAGTTTCACAAGTTTAGCCGATGCCCGCGCATGAAGGCCGCGCCGGTTCACAATGGTGAGATCTCTTTCCAACGGTGTGTCTGCTGTCATGTTTTTTATTAGTTCTGTCCCGACAGCACCTGACTAGCAACGGAAATGTATTTTTGCCCAGCCTGGCGAGCCTCGTCGACAGCTTCTGCCAATTCGCGATCTGCCCTGACACTGGCCAGTTTGATGAGCATGGGCAGATTGACGCCGGCAACCACTTCGACGGACTTGCTGTCCATAACCGAGATTGCCAGGTTCGACGGTGTTCCACCGAACATATCGGTCAGCAAAACCACACCCTTGCCGGAATTGGCTGCTTCGACGGCCGTTAGAATGTCCTGCCGACGCTGCTCCATATCGTCATCCGGACCTATGGAAATGGTTTCGACCTGTTCCTGAGGCCCGACAACATGCTCCAGCGCCGCCTTGAATTCCTCGGCGAGACGCCCGTGGGTCACAAGTACTAGTCCAATCATGTGTCGTTCGGCCTGACTATCGTGTGTTATCTGCTCAGGGTTCCGGTCAGAACCCGGAACGCGCCGGGCGTTTATCAGTCTGATGCACTCTCTTCAACCGTTTGCAGACATGCAAGCAAAAAAGATCCTCGATCCCTTAAATATAATCCAGGTTCCCTGGAAACAGCGCGCGAAGCGCCCAACGGATCATACGCATGCTATTGACTGGCCGGTCTTCAGGACACTTCAGAGCCGGGACCTGAATGCCCTCGAGCATCACATGATCCAATCGGTTTTCAGGTAGCCGTTCCAAATCACTCAACGGCTGAAGGTCAATGACAAGATGCACCTGCGCCCGGTGGTCAACTGCCTGTTCAACCAGACCGAAACCACGCACTTCCATTCGTCCACGGATCGCCTCCGGCGCTTCAGCGAGAAGCCGTGTCCCCTTGCCACTCAAATAAACATAGTCGTCCGAAACGAGCCGCCCGAAGTTTCCTCGAGACGAGGCCGCTTCTATCAGAAGGTCACACAGTGAGGTCTTGCCGCTTCCGGCGCTTCCCCGGATCAACAATCCGATCGTGCCGACAATGGCACAATTCGCATGGACGGCTTCAGCTGTCACTTACCCGGTCCAAGCGGCAGATAGATTACAAACCTTGCCCCGGCGATTTTCTGGCTGCCATCCGCGCCCTGCTCAATACGGTTGGTCGCCGTCAGCGTGCCGCCATGCGCCTCGATGATCTGCCGTGAAATCGACAGGCCGAGACCTGAATTGTTTCCGAACCCTTCGCCGTCTGGCCGATCGGTATAAAAGCGCTCAAAGATCCGGTCGGTGTTTTCCGCACGGATGCCCGGGCCATCATCATCGACCATGATCTTGAACCCACGCCCCTCCCGGCTGAGATCAACCCGAACAGTTCCGCTTGCCGGAGAAAAGGAACGGGCATTGTCGAGAAGGTTGCTCATGACCTGACCCAGGCGAATGTCATGACCTTGCATTTCGTAGGGCTTGGCGCCTTGAGCATCGGCGACTGCCAACTTGACGCTGGCATCGTCAGCACCGGCCGTCTGATTGGCCGCATCCGCCATGTTGCGCAGCAATTCGGCAATATCGATGGTTTCAGCCTGGATCCTGGCAAGCTCCGCATCGAGACGTGAAGCATCGGAAATATCGCTGATCAACCGATCGAGACGGCGCACATCGTGCTGGATGACTTCCATCAATCGATCCTGCGAGTTCTTCGACTTGGCCAGCGGCAACGTCTCAACGGCGCTCCGCAAAGAGGTCAGCGGGTTCTTCAGTTCATGCGCAACATCCGCCGCGAACCGCTCAATCGCATCGATCTTGTCGTAGAGCGCATTTGTCATCTCGCGGAAGGAGCGGGCCAGATGGCCGATTTCATCCTGACGATCTGAAAAATCCGGGATCTCCTCGCGCGAGGCCGAAGATCCACGCCTTACCCGGTCGGCAGCGGCAGCAAGACGGCGCACCGGTCCTGCGATCGTTCCCGCCAACAGGATAGACAAAAGGATCGTGACGGTCGCTGCAAACAGAAAGACCCTGATGATCGCTATTCGCTCCGCGCGGACGATGGCATCAATATCCCCACCCTGCGTGGAGAGTAGCAGCGCTCCCAAAACCGCCCGGAACCGCTGGATCGGAACGGAAACCGAGACAATCAATTCACCCCTTTGGGAAATTCGCGTCACGCTCGCCGGGGACCCGGCAAGCGCAGCTTCGACTTCCGGATAAGCCCGGCCATCACCTCCACCAACTTCCTGATAAAGTGGCAAGTCACCCTGCTGAAGCCAGCGCTTGGTCCATTGCCAGAGCGA
Source organism: Labrenzia sp. THAF82 (assembly GCF_009363435.1). Classification (GTDB taxonomy): domain Bacteria; phylum Pseudomonadota; class Alphaproteobacteria; order Rhizobiales; family Stappiaceae; genus Roseibium; species Roseibium porphyridii. Next base: position 6,262,550 of record NZ_CP045354.1, read on the forward strand.
ATTCCAAAATCCCTCTTCTTCTGCCGTAGGCGGCGGCAGATCAAAGCGCAGGATCTGGGCACTGGAATAAAGATGCCGGGAATCGAGGATCAAGATGCCTTCAGGGTCATAGATCCTCGCCCGCGTTTTTGTAGGCGAAATCAGACGGCGCAATACCGGTCCAACCCGCTCGGGATTGATCGGAAAGTCCAGGCTGTCGAGATCGTCGGTTGTCGGCGTTATGCTCTCACCGGCCTGCAGCTGCAAAAGGCGTTCAGGGTCAACCGTGATGGTGCCGGTATCGACCGTGGCCGAAGCTGCAATCGCACCGGCAATGATTTCACCTTGAGTGAGCAGGCTCTGAACACGGGCATCAATCAGTCCGGCGCGAAACTGATTGAGATACAAAATGCCGATCACGAGCGCCAGCAGACCAACAAGGTTGATCGCGATGATCCGTCGCGTCAATGACGACAGCACGTAGGTTCCGAAGATCCGGCCCAGCTGATTGAGAAGGCGCCTGCGAATGCGCTTGTTGCCGAGACGGCGCAAGCGCGAGCGCTCCGAACCGTTTGCAGGTTCGGTTACCGTGCCGTCTTCGACGCTCTCGCTTTCAACCGCCATTCAGGCTCGCTCTAAGGTATTTGGACGCTTGCGGTCCAGTCAGGCTTCCCGGAACCGGTAGCCAACACCATAAAGTGTTTCGATCATGTCGAAGTCGTCGTCAACAACCTTGAACTTTTTCCGGAGACGTTTGATGTGGCTGTCGATGGTCCGGTCGTCGACATAGACCTGATCATCATAGGCTGCATCCATCAACGCGTTTCGGCTTTTAACGACACCCGGGCGCTGCGCCAAGGCGGACAGGATCAGGAATTCCGTAACAGTGAGAGTGACCGGCTTGTTGTTCCAGGTGCAGGTGTGCCGTTCCTGGTCCATCACAAGCTGGCCACGTTCCAGCAGTTTGTCGGCGTCGTCACGCGGGGCGGAGGCATCCTTTGGCTGAGCCCGGCGCAAAACCGCGCGCACACGCTCGACCAGCAGACGCTGCGAAAACGGTTTGCGGATGAAATCGTCTGCACCCATCTTCAGACCGAACAATTCGTCGATCTCATCATCTTTCGATGTCAGGAAGATTACCGGCAAATCGGAGTTCTGACGAAGACGGCGAAGCAATTCCATCCCGTCCATGCGCGGCATCTTGATATCGAAGATCGCCAGCTCCGGCGGATCGGTCTGCAATCCGTCCAAAGCCGATGTTCCATCGGTGTAAGACTGGACGCGATACCCTTCCGCCTCCAGTGCAATTGAGACTGAGGTCAAAATATTACGGTCGTCATCGACCAAGGCAATTGTCGGCATGCTTTGTGTTTCCATTTCCGGCTACGCACCGATGGCAAGCTTTAGTGTATCACACAGCGTTTGGCCTGCTAAATGCGCATAAATTAAGGCAAACCGCATGAAGAGATGCGTTGAAAATCTGAAAATCGCCCCTACTGAAAGCATTGATGGAGTGCGCGCCGAGAAAATTCAAGATGTCGCGGACCGTAAGATCAATAAAGGCGTTTGACGCGACCAAGCAATGAACACAGCCGCAGATTCGACCAGGCGGATACGCGAGTCTTGCGCGTTTTCTTTCGATTTTTTCGCCAATCCGAACATTCCGAAGGTTTCGGTTTTTTATTCGCGATCCAAATTAAACATTGGAAAATAAACGCGGGATTTTAATCGATTAAACAATGACATAGCACTTTTGGTGGTCTTGCTGCCCCTTGGGCATTCCACTACGTTCGCAGCCCTCAGCGCCGGATCTGTCAACTTTTTTGCTTGTCCGGCAGCGACAAACACGCCCACATCACGAGGACTGCGGGAACATGAAAGAAGTCGGTGTCAGGAATCCTTCCAAAGGTTGCGATATTTTTGGTTTTAAGGGCCTGAAGGCGCTCTATTGGAACCAGAATGAGCCTGCACTTTATGAGTATTCTCTTTCTCGTGGTGAAACCCGACTCGCGGCCGGCGGCGCAATTGTCGCGGAAACCGGCATTCACACTGGTCGCTCCCCGAAAGACAAATTCGTCGTGAATGACGAAAGCACAAAAGATACCGTCTGGTGGGACAACAATGCGCAAATATCCAAGGCGCAGTTCGATCAGCTTCTGTCGGATTTTCTTCAGCACGCCGAAGGGAAAGAGCTTTTCGCCCAGGACCTTTATGGCGGCGCAGACGCGACCCATCGTCTGCCGGTACGGGTCTTTACCGAATATGCCTGGCATTCGCTCTTCATTCGCAACCTGTTGCTGCGCCCTGAACTCAGCGACCTCGATGGCTTCGACCCTGAGATGACGATTGTCGATCTGCCAAGTTTCAAGGCCGATCCCGACAAACACGGCTGTCGTTCGGAAACGGTTATCGCCTGTGATCTTACCCGCAAGATCGTTCTGATCGGGGGGACGTCCTATGCCGGTGAAATGAAGAAGTCGGTCTTCACGATGCTCAATCACCTGCTGCCGGCAAAGGGCATCATGTCAATGCACTGCTCGGCAAATGTCGGCGCGCAAGGCGATACAGCGGTCTTCTTCGGCTTGTCCGGCACTGGCAAAACGACGCTCTCTGCCGATCCCAGCCGCACACTGATCGGCGACGACGAACATGGATGGAGCGAAAGCGGCGTCTTCAACTTCGAAGGCGGCTGTTATGCCAAGACTATCAAGCTCTCCAGGGAAGCCGAGCCAGAGATTTTTTCCACGACACAGCGTTTCGGTACAGTCCTTGAAAACGTCGTCCTGGATGCTGCGCGGGTCCCGGATTTCGACGACGGGTCAAAAACCGAGAACACACGAGCTGCCTACCCGATCCACTTCATTTCCAATGCAAGCGAAACCGGCTGCGCGCCGATGCCGAAAACCATCATCATGCTGACGGCAGATGCGTTTGGCGTGATGCCGCCGATTGCGCGACTGACACCGGCTCAGGCCATGTATCACTTCTTATCCGGGTACACGGCAAAAGTCGCAGGAACCGAAAAAGGCGTCACCGAACCCCAAGCAACATTCTCGACCTGTTTCGGAGCACCTTTCCTGCCACGCCATCCGTCAGAATACGGCAACCTTCTGAAAGAGCTGATCGCCAAGCACAATGTGGATTGCTGGCTGGTCAACACAGGCTGGACCGGTGGTGCTCACGGAACCGGCCATCGCATGCCGATCAAGGTCACACGCACTTTGTTGCAGGCCGCTCTTTCCGGCAGTTTGAATGGTGCAGAATTCCGAACAGATCCCAATTTCGGTTTCGAAGTCCCTGTTGCGGTCTCCGGCGTCGAGACAAAAATGCTCACGCCGCGGGAAACATGGGCCGACAAGAATGCTTATGACATACAGGCATCGAAACTCGTCCAGATGTTTGTCGACAATTTCGAGACCTTTGAAGCCCACGTCGATGGCGCTGTCCTGAGCGCTGCACCGGCCTTGCGGGTCGCTGCTGAATAAAAGCCCAATAACATTGTCCCACACAACTTGATCGGCGCCGGGCCTTCCGGCGCCGTTTTTCTTTGAGGCCCGTGACCGGTCAAGACCGCACGCACAACGCGACGTCGACTTGGACTTAAGCGCACTTTCTTAGCCGTCAGAAAAGCCTATATTGAGAACTCCCGCGACCGAACCGGGCTCACGAAGGAGCGCTCTTCATGACCACCGAAACTTCCTCGATACCCGACGTATTGAAAACCGCCGAGGCTTGGCGAAACTCAGGTCGACCCGTAGCCCTGGCCACAGTGATAGAAACCTGGGGTTCAGCTCCACGTCCGGTCGGCTCACATCTGGTGATCGACGCTGACGGCAATTTCGAGGGATCGGTCTCCGGGGGTTGCGTGGAAGGTGCCGTCGTTGCAGAGGCTATCGATGTGATCGACACCGGCCGCCCAACCACGCTTGAATTCGGTGTTGCCGACGAAACCGCCTGGCAGGTTGGACTTTCCTGCGGGGGACGCATTCGTGTTTATGTTGAACCTGTCAACTGACTTCTGGACTTGCCGTGCTTAATATTGAAACCCTTCTCGCTTTTGCCGCAGCCACCGCCCTGTTTGCCTATATGCCCGGGCCTGCATTGCTTTACACTGCTGCTCAAACGATAGCCCGGGGCAGAAAAGCTGGCTTCATGGCAGCCTTGGGCATACATCTGGGCTGCTACGTGCATGTTTTTGCAGCAGCTTTCGGCCTTTCAGCGATTTTCACCGTCGTTCCGACGCTCTATTTTGCGTTGAAAATCGTGGGAGGCATTTATCTGGTATTCCTGGGCGTACAGATGATCCGTACCCGCATGGTTGCCGGATCAACGCCTGACCTGCCTCAAAAAACAGTTCGCCGGGCTTTTGTCGACAGCATCCTGGTTGAGGTCTTCAATCCCAAGGTGGCGATTTTCTTTATCGCCTTTCTTCCGCAGTTCGTCAGCCCGGACGCCGGCTTTCCGATCTGGGTTCAGTTTCTGATCCTCGGTACGTTCGTCAATTGCGCATTCACGTCTGCGGACATCGTGACGGTCCTGTTTGCGAGTGAAGTGAAAAAACGTTTGACCAAATCTTCCAAAATTCAGGACCTGACACGCTGGTTAGGTGGATCGCTGCTGGTTGGACTCGGCCTCAAACTGGCAACGGACCGCGCGTGACACTATGGATCTTTCTCTTCTTCAAGAGCTGAACAGAGACCGAGAGAACCGCAATGCGGCGATCCTTGTTACCCGCATGTCGGATGGCACACAGCGGCTGGTGCACAGGGATGGGAAACTATCAAGTGATCCGCTTGCCGATGACCTTGAACGCAGGTTTCGGTCCGGCAAATCAGGAACCGTGGAAACAGACGACGGCGACTTTTTTCTGACGGTTTCCGTTCCGGCCCCTCGCCTCGTCATCATCGGTGCCGTTCATATCAGTCAGGCCCTTGTTCCAATGGCTGAAATGGCCGGACTGGACGTTACCGTGATTGACCCGAGGACCGCGTTTGCAACTGAGGATCGTTTTCCCGGCAGTTCGCTGAAGGCAGACTGGCCGGAAACTGTTCTCAAAGAGACGCCCCTTGATGCCTATACCGCCGTAGCTGCTGTCACTCATGACCCGAAGATAGATGATTTTCCTTTGATCGAAGCCCTGAAAACCGAATGTTTTTATGTGGGTGCCCTCGGAAGCAGAAAGACACATGGCAAACGCCTTGAGAGGTTGAAGGAGGCGGGGCTTACTGATCTCCATTTCGATCGCATTGATGCGCCCATCGGGCTTGATATCGGTGCGGCCTCCCCTCAGGAAATCGCGGTTGCCGTGCTCGGTTCCATCATTCTTGCCTTGCGCAAGGCTCCGGAGACCGCCAGATGAAATTCGGGCCGTGCCCTGTCGACGAAGCAACCGGCTGCATTCTGGCCCACAAGACCCGACTGGGCGAGCGCACCCTGAAAAAGGGTCATGTGCTTACCCTGCAAGACTGCAACGAGCTATCCGCGGCAGGTGAAAACAGCGTTGTCGTTGCCCGTCTTGAAGACGGCGATATCGGAGAAGACGAGGCCGCAACGCGACTTGGACTTGCTGCCAAAGGCAATGGCATCGTCGTTGATACTGCCGCGACAGGCCGCATGAACCTATATGCCGAGCAGGACGGTATTCTGGTGATCGACGAACAGGCGGTTACCAACGCCAACAGGGTCGACCCGGCAATCACATTCGCAACGCTCGCCAATCACACCAAGGTCGCAGACGGCCGCATGGTCGCGACAGCGAAAATCATTTCTTTCGCCGTTCCGGGAGCCCAGGTGGAGGCGGCAATTGAGGCGATACACATGGCTGTTCGTATCTGCCCGTTCAAATCGCACAATGTCGGTCTTGTTGCGACGGAGCTGCCTCACCTCAAATCGGTAACGATGGACAAGACGAGGCGAGTTCTGGAACAACGCCTGAGACCAAGCCAAAGCAACATCCTGGACGAAATTCGCGTGCCCCATTCCGAGCCGGAAGTTGCAGCCGCTATCAAGGCTCTGGCAGACAAGGGAGCCGATTTTCTGGTTCTCTTCGGAGCTTCGGCCGTGGTTGACCGGTATGATGTTCTGCCCGCCGGGCTGGACCTAGCCGGAGGCAAGGTGAAACATCTTGGAATGCCGGTTGATCCCGGCAACTTGCTCATGCTTGGGGAATATGATGGCAAGCCTGTGCTTGGGGCTCCAGGATGCGCCCGCAGCCCGAAAGAAAACGGGTTTGACTGGGTGCTTGACCGATTGATCGCGGGCCTGGAGGTGAGGCCTGAAGATATCACGGCGATGGGCGTTGGAGGCTTGCTGATGGAAATCGGGACAAGACCACAGCCGCGCGAGGCGAGACGCACAAGCGACGCCCCCAAGATTGCGGCAGTCATACTTGCCGCCGGAAAATCGTCGCGCATGCGCGGGCCCAACAAACTGCTTGCCGAACTGGATGGAAAAGCTCTCGTACGGCATGCAGCCGAAGCTGCGACCAATTCAGGTCTGAGCCAGACTGTTCTGGTGACAGGCCATCGTGCCGACGAAGTCTCAGCACCTATTGCCGATTTGCCTGTAACAGTGGTTCACAATCCGGACTTTGCTGACGGCATGGCCGGTTCGATCCGTGTCGGAATGGATGCTCTGAAGGCTGACACAGATGCCGTGATCATTCTCCTCGGAGACATGCCACGGATTGATGCAAAGGTTCTGAACACTCTCATTGCCACATATGGTGCGAAGAAGAACAACCTGATCATCACGGCAACAGCGGAGGGAAAGCGCGGAAATCCCGTGCTTTGGGACCGGCGCTATTTCTCTGCACTGAAGTCCTTGAGCGGTGATGTCGGTGCACGGCACCTGATTGCGGAAAACCCGGGCTTTGTGGCCGAAGTGGAAATCGGCGCTGCTGCCCGACTGGACCTGGATACTCCAGAGGCGCTGAAAAAGGCCGGTGGCGTCCTTCCAGAAAGCTAGCGCAGAGCACATTCTTACCAATGATTAACCCGGTATGCACTCAGCGCAAGTCCGCAATGCCAGGTATACTATTGCATTTTTGTGACATGCCGCTTATGTAATGCCTGCGCTTGCTGAAGGGTGCCCATTGAGGGTTGGACTGAGTTGAGGTCCGAAGCGCCTATAAATCCGATTTCTAACAAGAGCTGTTCGGATCCTCTCCTCCCGAGGATGGTCGAGCGCTTTTGTTGCTTGGCGAGAATAAAGGAAAACGACATGGCTGACTTGTCTCTCCCGCGTCCGGGCTGCTGTAAATGGGCAGAAGGCGATGCTGGTAACTACATCTTCCCGTGCAATAACCGCGTTGAAGCGGGCGTTTCTTATTGCTCAGAACACAGCGCAATCGTCTACATCCCGCCGGAAGAGCGTCGTCGCAACCGGTCAGGTGGTGGCGGTATGAGCCTGTCCTTCCGCCGTGCGGCCTAACTGAATTCAAGCTGCTCAGAAACAATAGCAGTTCTTTCGTGGGTCTCCCACGTACCTTTAGACCCGGTCTCTATGGCCGGGTTTTTTATTGTCTGATCGCAAGATATCTCTGGGCGATCCAAGCTTGATCTGACAACAAAGAAACCCAATACAACCATAGGGTCAACCTTGATAGTTCTGCGCTATTAAAAATTTAGATACGATGTAAATTCTACTTATATTCTGTATTTAATTATTTCCAACACCTTTTAATTTCGTTGAGATTACGCGAATACTAAAGTTTTCAGAGACAGTTTTCTTAAAGTTGTAAACATTAATCTTTTATTGCGAATGCTCGTGTACGTAATAATGGTCTATATTCGATCCAGGCAGACCAATCGAAAAAGGGCGAGTCCTGTATGGAAGTCTCGCAACCGCCAAACGAATCCGATCGGCTCAAGGCACTTCATGCCTTGCAGATCCTGCATTCTGAAAGATTGCCGGAGTTTGATGCTGTCGTTGAGGCTGTCGCCACGGTATTTGAGTGCCCAATATCGCTGATATCCATTGTTGATAAAGACCAGCAGTGGTTCAAAGCCAAATGCGGTCTCGACGCCGACAGCACATCGCGAGATGTATCCTTTTGCCAGCATGCGATCCTTTCCGACGACCTGTTCGTCATTCCAGATGCCCGAAAAGACGCTCGCTTTCGCGACAATCCTTTGGTCACAGGTGACCCGTTCATTCGTTTTTACGCCGGCTGTCCGATATCCATCGATGGTAAGAACAGGTTGGGCACCTTGTGTGTCATCGACCGCGAGCCAAGGTCGCCGAGCGACGCACAGTTGGCGCAACTCAAACGATTCGGAAAAATTGTAGAGGGCTTGATCAAGTCGCACAGGGCGGAACTGCAGGTGCAGGATGCCCTCGACAAGGCCGAAGCGGAGAGCCGGCTCGCCACACAGGAAAGCGAACTCCTTGAAGAAATTGCGACTGTCTCCGGTGTCGGCGGTTGGGAACTGGATCTCGACACCAACCAATTGATCTGGACAGACAAAACCCGGGAGCTGCACGAGGTTGACGCCGATTTTGTTCCCAGCGTCGATACCGCGCTTTCTTTCTATGCACCCGATGGACGTGAAATCATAAGTGATGCGGTTGCCCGTGGCATTGAAGAAGGTATCGGCTGGGATGTCGAACTGCCTTTCATAACCGCAAAGGGCAACGAACTCTGGGTCCGGGCTGCCGGACGACCCATTTTCGAAAACGGCCGCGTTTGCAGATTGGTTGGAGCATTCCAGGACATCACCGAACGGCTTATGTCCGAAAAAGCTGTCCGTAGCTCCGAAGCCGTGCAGCGTACGACGCTGGAAACCCTTCGCGAGGGTATCCTGGTTCTGAGCGCAACCGGACGGATCCAGTCACTCAATCCGGCCGCAGCAAAAATGCTCGGCCTCACCGCAAAAACTGCAGCGGGCCAAAATGTCCAGGATCTTATTGCAAATATCCGGTTTCAAACAGAAGACGGCAAGGCGGACGATGACGTTCTGACCAGAGCCGCAAAACTGCCGCACGAAGTCAACAACCACATCGTCAAGATGAACCGTTCAGGTGTGTCTTCATCAGTCTGGCTTCGGATTGATGCAAATGCCACGGCGAGCGCTGGCGGAGCCGGATTGGATCTCACCGTTGTTTCGCTCGCGGACATTACCGAGACAAAACTCCAGGCTGAAACGCTTCAGGTCGTCTTCGACAACATTCACGGCGGACTTGTCTACTACGATGAAAACCGTCGCCTTGCCGCCAACAATGATTATTTTCAGCAGCTGTTGAAGCTGCCGGAAGAGTTTATTGACACAAAAGCATCGCTCCAGGAAGTGGCCGGTTTCCTGGCTCGCCGCGGAGATTTTGGACCGGGAGACCCCGATCAGCTCATCAAGGAACGCTTTTCTGTTTTCGACAATCCCGAGCCACACGTTTACGAGCGCGCCGGGCCAGACGATACGACGCTTGAAATTCGAGGAAACCCCACACCCAGTGGCGGCCTCGTAACAAGTATCTTCGATATCACGGAGCGCAAGCGGACTGAACAGTCACTCAAGATCTCGGAGGCCGTCAATCGTGCCACCCTGGCTGCTGTGTCCGAAGGCATCTTTTTGTTTGATTCAAACGGCATCATTCAGGTCTGCAATCCGGCAGCTGCCGCCATGGTAGGGTACCGAGCAGATGAATTGGTCGGAATGGCGGTTCAGGACCTGGACGTCAACATACAGTGCAGCCTCAATGGTCAGCATTGCGACCCGTTCGTTCTTGCCGTGGATGATCCCGATTTCGTTACGGACCTGATTGCGAGCATCACGCCTCACGATTGCGAGACCAGCATCTGGTTGCGAGTAAACGCGAGATCAATCGACCCTTCCGAAGAATTCGGCCTGAAGGGCGTTGTCGTTTCGATGGCCGACATTACGGAAACGAAAGCGCAGGCTGATCAGCTTCAAATCATTTTTGACAATGTGCCTGGCGGCTTTGCCTATTTCGACGCAGGCCATCAGCTGGCCTTCTACAATGACGAATTGATCGAAACATTGCAGGTTCCTCGCGATCTCCTGGAACAGAAGCTGCACTTGCTCGACTATTACAAGTTCAATGCTCAACGCGGGGACTATGGCCCTGGCGACCCGGAAGTTCTTGCACTGGAAAGGTTCAAGGCGTACCCACCTGATCAGCCCCACGCATTTGAACGGTCGACGTCAGACGGTCGCTATCTCGACATCAGGAGCACGCCGCTGCCAAGTGGCGGCTTCATCTACAATTTCTTCGACATCTCCGAACGGCGGCGCATGGAAGAGAAGATTGCGGAAAGCGAACGCCAGGCGCATCTGCGCGGTGACGAACTTGAAGCTATTCTTGCCAATATGCGTCAGGGCGTCAGCGTTTTTGACAAGACCGGACGTTTGTCTCTTTGGAACCAACAGTATCTCGAGATTTTCGGCAAACCGGAAGGTGAAGTTCGCAAGGGTGCAAGCCTCGTCGAGCTGATTGAGGCCGAAAAGGCACGCGGCGAGTTTGATGGAGATGTCAAAGCTCATGTCATGGATCTGATGATCCAACTGTCCGCCGGTGATGTCGTCCGTTCCAAATTCAAACACCCGAGTGGCAGGGTGGTCAGTGCCGTTCATGCCCCGATGCCGGGCGGTGGTTGGATTGGCACCCATGAGGACATCACGTCGCAAGAACTGGCTGCTGAAAAAATCGAATACGCGGCACATCACGATATGCTCACCGGTCTTGCCAACAGAACACTGTTCAACAAGACACTCGATGAAGCTCTCGACCGCGCCATTCTTTCAGAGCACACGGGCGATCTGCTCTTGCTGGACCTGGACCGTTTCAAACCAGTCAATGACACGTACGGTCACGATGTCGGAGATGAAATCCTCAAACAGGTCGCTGAACGAATGAAGGCGTGTGTCCGCTCAACCGACCTTATTGCGCGGCTCGGCGGTGACGAATTCGCCATTATTCTCAATTGTACCGGAGAACATACGGCTGAAATTGCTGCGCGCATTGTGAGTAACATCGAACAGCCGTTTACGGCACTTGGACACACGGTCTCCATTGGTGTGAGCGTCGGTATTTCGCCAATCTTCGGCGAAACCGAAGATGTAAGTCCGATCATCAAACAGGCAGACATCGCTCTTTACGAAGTCAAGAAGAACGGCCGAAACGGCTTTCGGTTTTTCGACGGCAATCTAACCGAAGCAACTGTCAACTAAGACAGTTTCCATAAAAAAGCGCGGCCCGTTGCCGGACCGCGCTATCAATCAAATTACCCGTTAGAGGGTGGCCTCAAGCCTTGTTCAAGGCTTCAACCACATCCTTCAACTGTGCCAGGGTGTTTTCAGCACGCTGTTTGGTTGCATCATCCTTGGCGTCAGCAACGTCTTCTTCAGCGTTTTTGATCGCCTGATCAAGCTGCTCCCGGCTGATTTCGCCCACAGGCACAGCCTGTTCAGCCAAAACTGTCAGGCCACCGGCTGCAACATCGGCAAAACCGCCACGCACGAAATACTCGTCCCAGCTGTCGCCGTCCCGGCGCACTTTCAAAATGCCGGGCGTGATCGTCGACATGAACAGGGCGTGGTCTTTCAGAACGCCAAACTCGCCCTCTGTGCCTGGAACAACAACTTCAGACACCTGTTCGGAGAGGAGCTGGCGCTCCGGCGAGACCAACTCAAACTGGAAAAGTTCGGCCATTTGGCGTCTTCCTTGTCAGTCAAATTTCAGATGGGCAAGCCATCAGACTAAGAACCGGACACCGTGTACGGTGTCCGGAGATATTGGAGCCTTAAGCGGCTTCGGCAGCCAGACGCTGAGCTTTCTCGATCGCTTCGTCAATGGAACCGACCATGTAGAAAGCTGCTTCCGGCAGGTGGTCATACTCACCTTCAACCAGGCCTTTGAAGCCTTTGATCGTGTCTTCCAGAGCAACAAGCTTGCCTGGAGAACCGGTGAAGACTTCGGCCACGAAGAACGGCTGCGACAGGAAGCGCTCGATCTTACGTGCGCGAGCCACTGTAAGCTTATCTTCTTCAGACAGCTCGTCCATGCCGAGGATGGCGATGATGTCCTGAAGTGCCTTGTAGCGCTGTAGAGTGACCTGAACCGAATATGCGGTGTTGTAGTGCTCTTCACCGATGATACGGGCATCCAGCATACGGGACGAGGAATCCAGCGGATCCACAGCCGGGTAGATACCTTTTTCAGCGATGGCACGGTTAAGAACCGTGGTCGCATCCAAGTGGGCGAAGGTCGAAGCCGGTGCCGGGTCAGTCAAGTCATCGGCCGGGACGTAAACGGCCTGCACGGACGTGATCGAGCCTTTGGTCGTGGTGGTGATGCGTTCCTGCATCGAGCCCATGTCCGTGGCCAAGGTCGGCTGATAGCCCACAGCGGACGGGATACGACCCAAGAGCGCGGACACTTCGGAACCAGCCTGCGTGAAGCGGAAGATGTTGTCGACGAAGAACAGAACGTCCTGACCTTCATCGCGGAAGTGTTCAGCAACCGTCAGACCGGTCAAAGCAACACGAGCGCGGGCTCCGGGAGGTTCGTTCATCTGACCGTAAACAAGTGCCGCTTTGGAGCCTTCTCCGCCGCCTTCCTTGTTCACGTTGGATTCAATCATTTCCCAATAAAGGTCGTTGCCTTCACGGGTACGCTCACCAACACCGGCGAAGACAGAGTAACCACCGTGCGCCTTAGCGATGTTGTTGATCAATTCCATGATCAGAACGGTTTTACCAACGCCGGCACCACCGAACAGGCCGATCTTACCACCCTTCGCGTAAGGCGCCAGCAGGTCAACGACCTTGATGCCCGTAACCAGGATTTCAGCTTCAGTGGATTGCTCGATGAATTCCGGAGCTTCCTGGTGAATACCGCGCTTGGTTTCGTGCTTGATTTCACCAGCGTCATCGACGGGCTCACCAATCACGTTCATGATGCGGCCCAGCGTGCCATCACCAACCGGAACCATGATAGCGGCGTCCGTGTCGATCACTTCCTGACCGCGAACCAGGCCCTCGGTGGAGTCCATCGCGATGGTGCGAACCGTGTTCTCACCAAGATGCTGCGCAACTTCAAGCACCAGGCGTGTGCCCTGGTTGTCAACTTCAAGAGCGTTCAGGATCAACGGCAGATGGTCATCGAACTTGACGTCGACAACGGCGCCGATGACCTGGGTGACCCGTCCGACTTTTTTGTCAGCCATATCCCTAATCCTCGTATCGATCCCGTTAGAGCGCTTCAGCGCCCGAGATAATTTCAATCAATTCCGTCGTAATCTGAGCCTGGCGCTGGCGGTTGTAGCTGATCGTCAGCTTGTCGATCATTTCACCAGCGTTTCGGGTCGCATTGTCCATTGCGGACATACGAGCACCCTGCTCAGACGCAGCGTTTTCCAGAAGAGCCCTGAAAACCTGCACGGAGATGTTACGCGGCAGAAGATCCGCAAGGATCTCGCCTTCGTCAGGCTCGTATTCGTAAACCGGCTGCGCGCCGTTATTGCCCGTATCTTCTTCGGCCTCAAAGCTTGCCGGGATCAACTGCTGGGCAGTCGGCTCCTGGGCAATCACCGATTTGAACGTGGCATAGAAAAGCGTGCAGACATCGAATTCGCCATTTTCGAACATGCCGAGAATTTCGCGACCGATTTCGTCAGCATCTGTGAAACCAACATGTTTCACACTGCGCAGATCCACGGTTTTGATAACGTACTGCCCAAGCTCGCGCTTCAACGCGTCATAACCCTTTTTGCCAACGCAAAGGATTTTGACCGTCTTGCCGTCGGCGATCAGGCTGCGTGCCTTTTCACGTGCGAGCTTGGCGATATTGGTGTTGAAGCCCCCGCACAGCCCACGTTCAGCCGTAGCGACGACCAGGAGATGCACCTGATCGCTGCCCGTACCGGACATCAGCTTCGGAGCGTCGTCGCGGCCCTCAAAAGCCACCGCGAGGTTGGCCAGCACGGCGTCCATGCGTTCCGCATAGGGGCGTGCAGCCTCCGCAGCTTCCTGAGCACGACGCAGCTTCGCCGCGGCCACCATCTGCATGGCCTTGGTGATTTTCTGCGTCGCCTTCACGGAAGCGATGCGGTTTCGTAAGTCCTTCAGGCTCGGCATGGCCGCCCCTGCTCCTTATCCCGGCGTGTGGTCTTAAGCGAAGTTCTTGGCGAACGCGTCGACGGCAGCTTTCAGCTTACCGGTCAGATCGTCGTCGAGAGCCTTCTTTTCCCAGATGGCGTCCAGCAGGTCCTGGTGTTCACCACGCAGGAACAACAGCAAGCCTTCTTCGAAATCTTTCACCCGGTCGACCGGATGCGTATCGAGATAGCCGTTCACGCCAGCGTAGATCACGGCAACCTGCTCTTCCGTTTTCAGCGGCGAGAACTGCGGCTGCTTCAGAAGTTCGGTCAGGCGCGCACCACGGTTCAGCAGGCGCTGCGTTGTGGCATCGAGATCGGAGCCGAACTGCGCAAATGCCGCCATTTCGCGGTACTGAGCAAGTTCACCCTTAATCGGGCCGGCAACCTGTTTCATCGCCTTGATCTGCGCTGAAGAGCCAACGCGGGAAACCGACAGACCGACGTTCACGGCCGGGCGGATACCCTGATAGAAAAGGTCGGTTTCCAGGAAGATCTGACCGTCGGTGATCGAAATCACGTTGGTCGGAATAAACGCGGACACGTCGTTGCCCTGGGTCTCAATGACCGGGAGCGCCGTCAGGGAGCCGCGGCCATGCTCTTCATTGAGCTTTGCCGAACGCTCCAGCAAACGGGAGTGAAGGTAGAAAACGTCACCTGGGAACGCTTCACGTCCCGGCGGGCGGCGCAGAAGCAGAGACATCTGACGGTAGGCCACAGCCTGTTTGGTCAGATCGTCATATCCGATCACGGCGTGCATGGAGTTGTCGCGGAAGTACTCGCCCATGGCGCAACCGGAGAACGGTGCAAGGAACTGCAGCGGTGCTGCATCGGAAGCGGTCGCGGCGATAACGATGGAATATTCCAAAGCGCCGGCGTCTTCCAGGGTCTTCACGAACTGAGCAACGGTGGAGCGCTTCTGACCAACCGCAACGTAAATGCAGTAGAGTTTGGCGTCTTCATCGTCAGAAGCATGCAGTGGCTTCTGGTTCAGGAACGTGTCGAGAATGATAGCTGTCTTGCCGGTCTGACGGTCGCCAATGACAAGCTCACGCTGACCACGGCCAACCGGGATCAAGGCATCAATTGCCTTCAGGCCGGTCGACATCGGCTCGTGAACGGATTTACGCGGCAGAATGCCAGGCGCCTTAACGTCCACACGGCGACGTTCGGTCGCTTCGATCGGACCTTTGCCGTCAAGCGGGTTGCCGAGCGGGTCGACAACGCGGCCAAGCAGGCCTTTGCCAACCGGGACTTCCACGATGGCGCCGGTCCGTTTGACGGTGTCACCTTCTTTAATGTCACGGTCAGAACCGAAAATAACGACACCGACGTTGTCGGATTCCAGGTTAAGAGCCATGCCCTTAATGCCACCTGGGAATTCGACCATTTCACCAGCCTGAACTTTGTCCAGACCATAAACACGGGCGATACCGTCACCGACGGAGAGCACCTGACCAACTTCAGAAACTTCGGCTTCCTGGCCAAAGCTCTTGATCTGGTCCTTGAGGATTGCGGAGATTTCCGCGGCCCGAATATCCATCAGCCGACCTCTTTCATCGCGAACTTGAGTGAATTGAGCTTGGTACGCAGCGAGGTATCAATCATGCGTGAGCCGACCTTGACCACAAGGCCACCGATCAGAGCAGGATCAACATTCGCTACGACGTTTACGGATTTGCCCGTGGAGGAAGACAAAGCTTCCTTCAGGGCGGCGACATGTTCGTCGGACAATGGGGCTGCGGAGGTTACCTCAGCCGTTTCCTCGCCTCGCTTGTCTGCGAGCAGTGCGCGGAATGCCTTGATCATGCCGGGAAGAACGAAGAGGCGCCGGTTACGGGCGGCCAGCTTCACAAAATTTGCAGCGAGGCCGGAAATGCCTGCTTTTTCGAGAAGTGCAGTGAGCGCTGCAAGCTGCTCCTCAGCACTGAATGCCGGGCTCTTCACGAGACGGTCGAGATCTTCACTTTCGGCAAGCATGCCTTCGAAAGCAGTAAGATCCCGTTCCACGTCAGACGTTACGCCTTCGCCCTCTGCAAGGTCGAGAAGGGCGGATGCATAACGCTGTGCCACGCCGGATACGAGAGATACGTTGTCAGTCACCAGGTCCGTGCTCTCTGACTTTTTCCAGACCCGCAAAACGGCCAGCGTTCGCAAGGTATTGAAAAAATGAATGATTTCGAGGTCAGAAGGTATGACGGTTAAACCGTTCCCCCAAAGCCGCGCCTCAATTAGCACAGGGTTTCCCAGTGTGCAACTTCGCCAAAAGACTGTTTTTGACGATTCATAGGGGTTTTTTGATAGGCAGGCCTAAAAAGCCATGAAGATCAATGTCTCCGCCCCCGTCTAAACCTTTAGACGGTTTTGCGGCAGCAGCGATTTTTTATGCGCCGCGCGACTTGCTGCCTCGCGGCATCTCCGTGGATCTGATCGCAACAGGCTCAGTAGCTGACAAGAGGCTCGAACCCGCCGAAGATCATGCGCTTCATACCCATGATCTCATTTGCATTCGGCATGACCTCCTCCCAACGAGGGTCCGATTCCATCGTGGCCATACAGGCGTCGGCCGTTTTTTGGTCTGGCCAGACAATCCAGGAAAACACCACGGTCTCGTCGTCCTCCTTTTTGACAGCCATTGGAAAAGAGGTGACTTTTCCGTCCGGCACCGCCGTACCCCATGCCTCGCAGCAACTCAGCGCCCCGTATTCCTTGAAGAGAACCCACGATTTTTCCGCGATTTCCTTGTAATCTGCTTTTCGTGCCGTCTTCACCGGCAACAAAAACCCCTGAACATAGGTCATTCACTTGCCCTCCTGGCTGGAAACGGATGCAAGCATCGCATATGATTATGTTGATATCAACGTAATCATATGCGATGCACCCGGATCTGCCACTCTCGACAACACATGAAGTCCGCGACCGCTGTCTGTGCCTTCATCTGCAGCGCGCGGCGCGTCACGTGGGCCGCCGGTTTGATGAAGCATTGCGACCGTTCCAGCTTACAAACGGGCAATTCTCCTTGCTCATGGCGCTGAACCGGCCCGACGCACCAAAACTGGGGGAAGTTGCCACGTTGCTGGTCATGGATCGCACCACGCTGACCGCAAATCTCAAGCCTTTGGTGCGCCGTGACCTATTGACGATAGAACCGGACCCTGCGGACCGGAGAAGTCGCAGACTGTTGCTTGGCGATGCCGGCAGAATGTTATTGATCGACGCCTTGCCTGTCTGGCGTACCGTTCATGAGGCAATCGACGCCGAACTGGCACAGGTCGAGAGTGCCCCGATCCTGAAGCAACTGCTCGCACTCAGTTTCGATTGAGCTGATCGTTGTGTCTGCCCATTAAAGAAAGTGCTGCGGATCGATGTCCACCTGTACGCGCAGCCCCTTTGTCGGTTTCGGGCCCTGCCCGAGCCAGCGTCTTAAATAGGTCTGTAGGTCAAATTGACGCGGCGCCATCGCCAGCAATCGAAACCGGTATCTTCCACGCACCATCGCAAGAGCTGCTTCGGCCGGGCCGAGCAATGTCACAGCCTGATCGTTTGGCGCTGACCGCGCCAGCGCTCTGGCGTACGCTTCAGCGAATGACTTGTCTGGCCCTGACACAATGAGCGCTGCCAACCTTCCAAACGGAGGCAATCCGGCCGACCGCCTTGCTTCGATTTCCGCCTGATAAAAGGCATGTTTGTCGCTTGACAACAGTGCCTTGATCACGGGATGGTCGGCATTGTAGGTCTGAAGAAAGCCCTTTCCACCGCCAGTTACCCGGCCTGCGCGGCCGGTCACCTGTGCAAGCAGCTGAAATGTTTTTTCCGCAGCTCTCGGATCCCCGTGGGCGAGACCCAGATCGGCATCGATAACGCCGACCAGTTTCATCTTTGGAAAATTATGTCCCTTGGCGACAAGTTGCGTGCCGATAACGATGTCGGCACCGCCCTCTTCGACGATCTTCATTTCCCGTTTCAAGCGCTCCGGGCCGCCAGCGATATCGGACGAGAGCACCAGCGTGCGCGCCTGGGGAAAGAGATCCGAAACCTCTTCGGCAATTCGCTCTACTCCAGGCCCGCATGCCACCAGACTGTCACTGCTGTGACAGGACGGACAGGATTGCGGAACCGGCTCGGAGTGACCGCAATGATGGCAGACGAGCTTCTTTTGAAACCGGTGCTCCACCAGCCAAGCGCTGCAATGAGCGCACTGGAAACGATGGCCGCATGTTCTGCAGAGCGTCAGGGGCGCATAGCCGCGCCGATTCAGGAACAGAAGCGACTGATCACCACTGCCGAAGGTTTCGCGAATGCCGTTTACAAGAGCGGGCGCAAGCCAGCGGCCGCGCTCCGGACCATCCAGTCGCATATCGATTGCCTGCAGGTCCGGCAGCGAAGCCCCGGACGCCCGTTCAGGCAACTCATATAGGTCGTACCGTCCCTGCTCCGCGTTGACGATACTCTCAACCGATGGCGTCGCGGAGGCCAGTACGACGGGAAACTTCGAAATGTGCCCCCTGACGACTGCCATGTCCCTGGCACTGTAGGGAACCCGGTCATCTTGTTTGAAAGCCGCGTCGTGCTCCTCATCGACAATGATCAGGCCGAGTTCCTTGAATGGCAGGAACAGTGACGAGCGAGCACCGATGACGACCCTGACATCACCGGAAGCTGCCCCGCGCCAGACACGGGCTCGTTTGCGCGGTGTAACTTCCGAATGCCACTCTGCCGGATAAACGCCGAACCGTTGTTCAAACCGACGCAGGAATTGTTCGGTCAATGCAATTTCCGGCAGCAACACCAACACTTGCCGGTCCCGCCGCAAAGCTTCTGCAATCGCCTCGAAATAGACTTCCGTCTTTCCCGATCCGGTTACACCGTCAATCAACGCGACACTGCCGCCTTGTTTGGAGAAGCTGCGGATCAAGCCTTCTACCGCGGCTTGTTGAGAAGAGGTCAGCGGTTTTTGCGAATAATCGATCTGTGGTTTGGGGAGCGGCAACGCCGCCGGCATCATGACCACTTCCAAAACGTCCTGATTTATCAACCCGTCGATGACCGATGGCGAAACCCCGGCAGCGTGGGACAAACCGCTTTTCGTCCACGCAAAACCGTCTTCCATCGTTGCAAGGACGCGTCCGCGAGCTGCGGTCATTCGGTCCGGTTCAGCACCGTCGATGCGGCGGACACCTGGAACGGGCGCTTCCGGTTCCAAGGCTTCCTCCGATCTAAGCACCATACGCAACACCATGCCGGGCGCGCCGAGTGTCCAAGAGGCTACCCAGTCGACGAAACGCCTTAGATCCTCATCAAGCGGCGGGGTCTTGTCGTAGACCCTGGTAATGGATTTCAGCTTTTTGGGATTAATTGCTGCGTCCGGCTGATCGTCCCAGACAGCGCCGATCACCTCACGCGGACCAAGAGGTACCTTGACGATTGTGCCGGGTACCACGGTTTCACCTGGCGGCACCTTGTAGGTATAGGCAACCGGCACGGCAACGGGCACCAAGACACTGGCAATCGCTTCAGGCAGCTCTGAGTCGTCAAACAGCACGGAGTATCAGGTCCTCACCGTCGCTTGCCAGCTTGTCCGGTTCATGTGGCAACACCTCGAATTTGAAAAAACAATGCCGCCGTCTCGCTCAAGCGCAAGCTCCGTTCGCCTTGAGGTACGTACCGCAAAAAAATCATCCACCGAAGAATCAGGGGTTCTTCTTGTCATCATCCTAGGGTAAAGAGAGCGCAGCTGACCACGCAAACGTTTTGCCCCGCTACCGGGATAAGACATCCGGCGACCGAACGGGCGCCTCACAAGGAGTACAAATTCATGAAATTCTTTGTCGACACTGCCGACGTCGCTGAAATCAAGGAACTGGAGTCCACCGGTCTATTGGACGGTGTGACAACCAACCCGTCGCTGATTGCGAAATCCGGCCGTGATTTCAAGGAAGTGATCGCAGAAATCTGCTCGATTACAGAAGGCGACGTTTCAGCCGAAGTTGCTGCAACCGACTTCGACACCATGATCAAAGAAGCCAACGTGCTGCGCGCGATCGCAAATAATGTGGTCATCAAACTGCCGTTGACTTTCGACGGCCTGAAAGCGTGCAAGAAGCTGACGGAAGAAGGCACGAAGACCAACGTCACGCTGTGCTTTTCCGCGAACCAGGCGCTCCTGGCCGCGAAAGCAGGTGCAACCTACATTTCACCGTTCATTGGTCGCCTTGATGACATTCATGCCGACGGCCTGGAGCTGATCAGGGAAATCCGAGTGATCTATGACAACTACGGCTACGAGACGGAAATCCTGGCAGCCTCCATTCGCACGCCGAACCACGTCAAGGATTGTGCCATCATCGGTGCCGATGTTGCGACCGTTCCCCCGGCAACGCTGAAAAGCCTCGTCAAACACCCTTTGACCGACAAGGGTCTTGAAGCTTTCCTCGCCGATTGGGCGAAGACCGGACAGAGCATCCTTTAAGCAAACAAGAAACGTTACGACGTTGCAGTGGACGCATCGGGCTCAACGGTCCGGTGCGTTTCTGTTTTTGCCAGGTCATCCGGAACCGACGTTTGAGCTTTGCGTGAAGGGCGAAACAGCTTCAGAGCCAACTTACCCCACACGGCAAACGGATAAAGGATCAGTTTCACGACATCGTTTTCCGGAACGCCTTTCGCACCCAACGGTTCGTGGCAAGGGCCAGGAACGTAATATGTTCCAAAGACAAGGTCGAAAACCGGAAAGATGTTTGCCAGGTTTTTGCCATAGGCCTCCGGCAAATCTGCATGGTGCCATTGGTGCATGCGCGGTGACGCAATCACATATTTAAATGGTCCGTGGTCCCAGTCGACATTGATGTGGACGTACATATTGTGAATTGTCAACAAAATTGCCCCAATCCCCATAGCGCCCGTCGGAAAGCCAAGCCAACTCAAAAGTAGGATGAAGGACAAGGCCATAAATGCCGATTCAAGAAAGTGAACTCGGTAAGCTGTTAACGCATTGATATCGGGGTCCGAATGATGAACAGCATGTATGGGCCATATCCATCTATGGTGCATCAGACGATGATTCCAATAGTTAGCAAAGTCGTAACAGATCATTGCCAAGGGAACGAGCAACCAGGCTGGAACGCTTTCCCAAAAGCTCTCGCTGATACTGGGTAGTCCAATCGTGTCGTAAAACTGTTTCACAGGATTTGTCAGCAAGTATACTGCAGGTGCAAACAACAAATTTCCCCACCAAAAAGCCATGTTTGCACCAACGCTTTTCAGAAGACGTCGCGGCCAGTTAAACCTATAGCCTCGCCGGTGTAGATCGACCAAAACAACCAAAATGAGAAAGCCAATCGTTACCGCGAATGACAGGCTTTCGATACGCTTGTTGACCAGCAACAGCAGAAGCTCCTGCGCGCGTCGAGCAAAGTCATACAATACGTCCACCGAGGCAACTCCTTGCAAAATTCAACAAGCGTTTTAGCAACCCTTGCTTAAGTGACGGTAAAGTCGTCGCCGCCTGCGCTTTGCGTCAAAAACAATTCCCTTGTTAACGGAACAGTTGCGTTCTTTGAGTGTAATCGAGTGCCATGCCCACGATGTCTGCAGAACAAGATGCCTTGCTGACCACGGCCCAGCCTGATCTCAATCACCGGTTGGGTCTTTGGCTGGACCACCTGTCGGACGAACGGCGCCTTTCGGACAAGACACTTCTGGCCTATGAGCGGGACTTGCGCCAGTTTCTGAGGTTCTTGACAATGCACTTGGGTGGAGCGCCGTCCCTGAAAGACATTGCGGCCTTACGCCCGGTAGATTTTCGCAGTTTTCTCGCGAGCCGCCGTCGTCAGGGTGTACAAAGCCGTTCTCTGGCACGTGGACTTGCAGGCATTCGATCCTTTCTGAGGTTTTTGGAACGGCGCGGCGAGGTCAATGCCGCAGCTTCTTCGGCAGTGCGTCCGCCTCGCCAGGCTCGATCCTTGCCCAAACCCGTTTCCTCGAAAGATGCTGTCGATATCACCAGCGGCGATTTCGGGATGGAATCTGAGGCATGGATAGAAGCGCGAAATGCAGCCGTACTGACACTTCTTTATGGCTGCGGACTGCGCATTTCCGAAGCGCTGTCATTGACGAGTGACGCGGCGCCAAAACGTGAAACGAAAACGATGCGGATCATCGGAAAGGGTGGCAAGGAACGGATCGTGCCAATCCTGCCTGCAGTTGGCGAAGCCATCGAGCAGTATCTGAAACTCTGTCCGTATGCGGTCAGCGCAAAAGGACCACTTTTTCTGGGTGCACGCGGCGGACCACTCAATCCGCGTATGATCCAGCTGGCCATGCAGCGCTTACGCGGTGCACTCGGTCTTCCGGACAGCGCGACGCCTCACGCCTTGCGCCATTCCTTTGCTACTCATCTGCTGGCCGGAGGCGGTGATCTCAGAACCATCCAGGAGCTGCTCGGACATGCCAGCCTTGCTTCTACGCAAATCTATACGGAAATCGACAGCGCGCATCTTCTGAAAGCTTACGACAAGGCGCATCCGAGAAGGTGAGTTTTGCGTGTTCCTGGGAGGTCATTCCAGTCTTGGCAATTCATACACCGAGCGTGTTTTGTCATCGGGAAATACTTCCCGCGCGATCACCTTACCACCCAGCTTTTGAACAAGTTTGCGGGCAGCTTCATTGGCATCATCCATATGCGTTTCCACCAAAGACCAGCCATAGCTGTCATAGGCGTGCTTGATCGCCGCTCTTGATACTTCGACGGCTGTTCCCGTCCCTCTCGCTTCGGGCAAGAGCCACCAGGTCAGCTCACGCCGGGGCCAGCCATCCGGCCAGACAAACCCGCAGCCACCGATCGCAGCTCCGCCTTGTCTAGGCACAATCATCCAAAGCCCATACCCGCGCAGGTGCCAGTGTCCAACATGCCCGGCAAGCGCCCTCCAGGATTGATCATCGCGAAGTGGTCCGCCATAAAAACGCGATGCTTCGGCATCGGCAAAAAAGGTTCGATATACCCCAAGGTCCTGCACCTCGGGTGGGCGAAGCAGAAATTGCTCACTGTGGAGTGAGTGCATACTAACTCTCTGTTTTGACTGATGAGATTCTTAACGACCTTATCACTTTGCAAATGCGAATCTAGCAGGCGCGATGGTAATCGGTTAGGTTGAAGTCAACCACTCGACGTTTTTTCACCGAAGACACGTGGGAGAACAGACATGCGCATGGTGATGCTTGCAATCGCCTTACTGATGTTGTCCGCAGCGCCGTCACTTGCGCAGCGGATCTACTGCCCGATACCGGAAGACGGCGCCTGGCTCAATCCGGATGCCGAACCCAAACAAATCTCGCGCATCGAAGTGGAAAGCCGTTGCGAGAATGAACAGGTGAACGTGCGTGTCCGGGCCTTTACGTCCTGCATCCCGCGAGACTGCAAATGGGGTTGGACCAAAGCGGAATTGCGTTCAGATGGCGCAGTCGAGGTTTTGCTCGTCGGTTTCCTCAGCAGCAAGCAGATCACCTTGAAAGCATTCGGCGATCTTCTCGACACCCATGTTGTGAACATCGTCAATGACTTGTCGGAACCTCGTCGCGAAATCACCTATAATCTCAGGCGCAAATGAAACTGTTTTGCGCGGTCAAAGACAATCGGCTCCCGTTTTTTCCTTGCCAGATCCTCGATTTATCTTACCCTACGTTATGCTGCGTCTTTCGAACGCGGCCTGAAGACGGAGGCAGAGCATGCGTCTATTGAGCACCGGTGTTGCGGCCCTAGCCCTGACGGCATTTGCAATTGTTCCTGCAAGTGCCTGCTCCTGGGGAAAAACTGCAAAGTCGAAAAACATGACCGTCGCTGACACGACCGTCATACCCGAAGTTGACACAGATGTTTCCATCGCGACCAATGATCTGAGTGATGAAACACTAGAAGAAGCAATCGTTCTACCGGTTCCAGGCGACAAACCAGCCGAGTGAACCGGCTCCTCAAAAGAGCTCCAATCATGTCCCGCTGCTTTGCAGCGGGACTTTTTTGCATAGGCTTTGCACATATTCTCCTGAAAACGGCCCTCAAGGCGCCGCGAAACGAGTGCACCACCACTCTTATTTGCTGCAGCAACCAAGTTTTGGGGTGCAAGATTTCATGATTTCAAGACGACTGTTCTTAAAGGGGCTTGGATGCGCCGTCCTTGGAGCGATTTCCGCTCCAGCCTATGCGATTGGAGTTGAACCCTTTCGCCTGACGATCAAGGAGTACTGGCTGACGCCACCCCGCTGGCCCAAAGATCTCCGGCTCACTGCGGCTTTGATAGCCGACCCTCATATTTGTGACCCCTGGATGAACCTGGAACGGTTGAAGTTCGTTGTTGGCCGCACCAACGCGCTTAAACCGGATATCATCTTGATGCTGGGAGACTACGTGGCGAGCCACAAATGGCAGTATGATTCGATCCCGCCACAGGTGTGGGCAGATGTTTTCGGTGACCTGGATGCGCCGCTCGGCACGCATGCCATCCTTGGAAATCACGACTGGTGGGATGACCACGAAGCCCAACTGATCGGAAACGGCCCGACCAAGTACGGTCAGGCCCTTCTCAACGCCGGAATACCGCTTTACCAGAATCGCGCCGAACGCCTTACCAAGGATGGCAAAGCCTTCTGGCTGGCTGGACTTGATGACCAGCTTGCCCTCTTTCCCAGCCGCAAGCGAAAGCGGAAACACTGGCGTGGACTGGATGATCTGCCAGGAACCCTTGCCCAGGTGAATGACGATGCGCCCGTGCTACTCATGGCACATGAGCCCGACATTATCCGAAAGGTGCCTTCACGTGTGAGCCTGACCGTCAGTGGTCACACGCATGGCGGACAGATCAATGTCATGGGTTATAAGCCCGCATTCCCCAAGAAACACGGGAAGAACCACATCTATGGTCATATCGTGGAGACCGAAGGAACAACCCTGATGCGCCATTTGAGCCTCAAAACGAACCCAAGACACTTGGTCGTGTCCGGCGGTCTTGGTTGTTCAATCCTGCCGGTGCGCTTCGGCGTGCCGCCGGAAATTACTTTGGTCCACCTTGGCGATGCCAAAACCACGTCCTGACAGCTCTCTTGTCATCGAGAACTTTGAACAACGCTTTCCGGCAGACACCAGAATTCCCTACACGGCCTGGTGGGATTGCGCACTGTCCTGACGATACTCCCGGATAGCCTGCACGAAAATCTGGACTGCCGAGCTCAGGAATAGACCCGCCATCAAACCTGCCACGATCAGGTCAGGCCAGGCGGTTGTCGTGCCCCAAACACCGAGAGCCGCCACCATGACGGCCACATTGCCGATTGCATCGTTTCGCGAGCAAAGCCACACGGACCTTACATTTGCATCCCCATCCTTGTAACGCACCAGCAACAGCACGCTGAAAAGGTTGACTGCCAAAGCAAGAAAGCCGATCGACCCCATCACCGCGGCCTGTGGAACGCCAAGAACAAACACCTGATAAAGCGTTGTCGCCGCAACCCAAATACCCATAAGAAAAAGGCTGCCTCCCTTGAAGAGGGCCGCGAGCGCGCGTGTCCTCAAGGAAGCGCCAATCACAGCGAGTGAAATGCCATAGGTCACGGCATCGCCAAAGAAATCCAGCGCATCGGCCTGAAGAGCTTTTGATCCAGCTGCCTGACCTGCTGCCATTTCCACGACAAACATTCCGCCGTTGAGCGCAATCACCAACCAGAGGCGACGGCGATAATCTTGCGACATGCCGTCAAAGCGTTGATTTGAAGTGCCGCAGCACGCACCCATGGTTCACTCCTTGTCGAATCGAGCACTTGAATTCTCGACTTTGGCTCTTTCTAATTGCTATAGCGACTAGAGCTTCAAGAGGTTATTGATGGATTTTTCGATCGGAGAGTTGTCCCGCGAAACCGGAGTAAAAGTCCCAACGATCCGGTACTACGAAAAAGAGGGTTTGCTGGAAGCGCCCTTGCGGACCGAAGGCAACCAGCGCCGTTATCGTCACTCGGACCTTGAAAGACTGCGTTTCATCCGGCACTGCCGAGACCTGGGGCTACCGATGCAAGCGGTTCGGGATCTCATCGAACTCAGCCAACACCCTGACAAACCTTGTGCTGAAGCGGACCTAATCGCGGTGGATCAGCTCAAGGCTGTCCGGCAACGCATCGCCCACTTGCAGAGACTTGAAACCGAGCTAAGCCGTATTGCAGACAGCTGCAAAGGTGGTCACACCGTAATAGAGTGCAACGTTCTCAGAGCATTTGCGGATCACGGGCTTTGCAAGGATGATCACTGAGGTGAAGGGAGAATTCGCGACGTTGTTTCGTCACCAAAGACTTTGACCGACACGCCATCTTCCAGTCTTTCCAGTCGCAAAATCCGCCACCGTTCAACGGGAAGATTGCAGGACTGCCGACCCAACACACAGGAAAACTGCAGGACGCGCCGATAGTCCGGATCCGGCCACACCTTCTCAGCAACATCATGCCGGCCCTTGAGATACCCTGAAATCGTGTATTCGCTCACATACCAGGCATCGCCTTTCTTCAGGTCGAGAAGGCTTGTCGGACGCCCTTTGGGAAAGGTTCCACCCCACGTCCAGGCGAGCGCACCGCGGGTATTTTGGTTCAGGTAGTGCTGAGCCATAGTTTCATCGACAAACACGCGCTTACCATCTGACAAATCCTTCTCATAGGCAGCTGTCACCGCTTCGGAATTTTCCACTCGATCCGAGAGAATGTAAAAGCTGAAGAAATTGGCCGACAGAGCCAGAAAAAGGATGGCGAAGAGAGTTGCCTTCGCCTTGAGCCACCTCGACCCGACCACCGCATCCAGCGCGATCAGAAAAACCATTGAAGCCGCAAGGTTCCGGATCAGGGCTTTGTCGTGAAGAAAGGCCGCCAAAAACTGACCTGCCGCGAGAGCAGCGCAAATTGCAGCAGCGGCACGGTTATGGCGAAAGACGAGCGTTGAAGCGCCAGCGAACAGGACCGCGCGAAGAATTGCCTCGTCGTTGAAGCCACCCCCTGTTGAGCGGCTTGCGTGGAAGGTGAACTGCTCAAGAAACTCGGCAAATTCAAAATCAATTGACAGTGCAAATACCGCGAGCGCCAACAAGAGAGCTGAAAAACCCTCGCAAACAATTCGCAACAGATTTGCTTGACGCGTTGCCAGGCGCCAGATCTCCGTCACCGCGATAGCACCGAGGCTCCAGGCAAAGAGCGAAGGCGCTGCAAGAGGCGCAATGCCGAAAAGAAACTTGCTGAAGATGCTCACCACAACGCCCGGTCCTGCGTTGTCCCCGGCGCGGGAAGCCGCAGCACACAGCAATGGAAGAGACACGCACAGGCCTGACACAAAGAACAAGGCACCCGTCAGTTCCAGACGAAAGCCGGTAACGACATACAATGGCGCAAAAAGGAGCGGTGTGAACATAGCGGCAAGGCGCAAATCCAATCGCAAGCAGACAATCACGAAAACCAGGTTGGTCAGCGCAAAGCACAGAAACTCAAATGCAAGCAGCGCGGTCGTATCGGTGCCAACCACAGAAAAGAACAGCCCGGCGAAGATCAGATGCAGCCTTGGCTGCAAATGGTAGTTCTCAAGGCCGGGAAACTGGACCGCGAGCAGACTGTTCCAGTGGCGCCCACTCTCGGCAAATTCCATTGCCCAGGGTACAAAAAAAAGGTCATCCACATTGGCAATGCTGCGGTCGGGCCAAAAGAAAACCAATCCGCAAAGCAAAGGCAGTCCCAGCGCGGCCATGAAAACCAGCATGCCTGCTTTGTCATTTGATCCGTTTTCAGGCTCGTTCAGCGTCAAAGATCACCTGACTGCTTCAACAAAAAACCGGGAGCTCTTGTCACACAAGAGCCCCCGGCTTCTAACCGCTATTCTGTACCGGCGCTCTGCTTGGCCGAAAAATCGACGGTTCTTTTAAGAATGTATTGGCTTGGCAAACGCACCGAGAGCCGCCTCCTTGACCGCTTCAGACATGGTCGGATGAGCATGGCATGTTCTGGCAAGATCTTCCGATGAGCCGCCAAACTCCATAAGAACAGCTGCTTCATGGATCATCTCACCAGCGCCGAAGCCGACGATGTGAACACCAAGAACACGGTCTGTTTTGGCGTCAGCCAAAACCTTGGCAAAGCCATCCGTCTGGTTCATGGCCCGTGCGCGGCCATTGGCCGTGAAAGCGAATTTGCCGGTCTTGTACTCTACGCCGTCGGCCTTCAGCTCTTCTTCGGTCTTGCCGACAGAAGCCACTTCCGGCTGGGTGTAGACGACACCTGGAATGACATCGTAGTTCACGTGGCCTGCCTGGCCCGCCAGGATCTCAGCAACGGCCACACCTTCGTCTTCGGCCTTGTGAGCCAACATGGGGCCGGCGACAACGTCACCAATGGCATAAATGCCATCGACATTGGTCTTGTAGTGCGCATCGATCTGAACCCGGCCACGTTCGTCGATCGCAACGCCAGCGGTGTCCAGACCAAGTCCTTGCGAGTAAGGACGGCGACCGATAGCAACGAGGACGATGTCCGCTTCAATGGTTTCCGCGTCGCCGCCTTTTGCCGGCTCCACCGTAACGGCAAGGCCTTTGCCTTTCTTCTCAACGCCAGTGACTTTGGAAGAAAGCTTGAACGCCATGCCCTGCTTTTTCAGCATGCGCTGAAAGTTCTTCGACACGTCTCCGTCCATCGGGCCAAGGATCTTGTCCATGAACTCAACGACGGTGACTTCGGACCCGAGACGGTTCCAGACCGAACCGAGTTCCAGCCCAATCACACCGCCCCCGACGACGACCATCTTGCCTGGAACCTTCTCCAGTTCCAGAGCTCCGGTCGAGGAGACGACCTGTTTCTCGTCGATCTCGACACCTGGCAAAGGCATAACGTCGGAACCGGTGGCAATAACGATGTTTTTCGTTTCAACCACGGAGACAGCACCATCGTCGGCCGTGACTTCAACTTTCCCCTGGCCCAGGATCTTGCCCGTACCGGTGTGTACGTCGATCTTGTTCTTCTTCATGAGGAACGAAATGCCGCTGACGTTGGCGTCCACCACGTCAGACTTGTGTTTCATCATCGACGGCAGGTCGAGTTTCGGCTTGCCCACCTTGATGCCTATCTTTTCGAACCCATGCCCGGCTTCATCAAACATTTCCGATGCATAAAGCAGCGCTTTGGACGGAATGCAGCCGATGTTGAGGCAAGTGCCACCGAGGGTCGCCCGTTTTTCAACGACGGCCGTCTTCAGGCCAAGCTGTGCAGCCTTGATTGCGCACACATAGCCGCCTGGGCCAGTTCCGATGACGACGAGATCATATTGGGACATTTTGGTCGCCTTTGCCTCTTTCACTTCTGGTTGGATTTCAAATTCATGGGAGGATCGACCGGCCGCCGGAGACGTCGAGAATGGCGCCGGTCGTGTAGCTGGAACTTTCTGAAAGCAGCCAGATGATGGCTTCTGCCACTTCGTCCGCAGATCCGGCACGTTTCATCGGAAGCTTCGACTGCAGCTGCGCAACGCGGTCCGGCAAGCCGCCAGACGCGTGCAATTCCGTATCGATAATGCCAGGCCGAACAGCGTTTACGCGGATGCCTTCATCTGCGACTTCCAGAGCCAGGCCAACCGTCATTGTGTCGATCGCCCCTTTTGAGGAAGCATAGTCGACATATTGGGACGGCGATCCGAGCTTGGAGCCCGCCGAACCGAGGTTCACGATACCGCCACCGCTGCCGCCGTGCCGCGTCGACATTCGCTTGATCGCTTCGCGTGCACAAAGGAACGAGCCGACCACGTTGATGGAGAACATTCTGGTCAGACGTTCGGCTGTCATTTCATCGACCCGTTGAGAAAAATCGACGACACCCGCATTGTTGACAAGTCCGGTTAGCTGCCCGAGTTCATCCGCTGCGTTGAAGAGAGCAAGAATATCAGCCTCACGCGACACATCAGCCTGAACTGCAACAGCCTTTCCACCAGCTGCTTCAATGTCAGCAACCACAGCATCCGCAGCCGTCTTGTTGCCTGCATAATTCACGATCACGGTGTGGCCCAGAACGCCGGCCTTGCGGCAAACACTGGCGCCAATGCCTCGGCTTCCGCCTGTGACGATAAGAACTTGATCGGTCATCTTGTCTCCGACTGAGACCCCTGGTGCTATTTGATCGGACGCAAATTGTCCGTCGCTCGCCCTTTGGCCCAAGTGCCAAAGAGTGAACCGTCGGGGTTGATTTGATAGATCACGGGGTCGGCCTCACCCCAGTCAACGACGAGCTGGTTTCCTTTGACAGGCCCCTGGCCGTGGAACGTGTCGCCAGCGATTTCCCAGCGGATATAGGCCGTATTGTCCTTCACCGTTATCGTTGCCCGGCCCTGATAAGCAGCGCCGCTCGGATTGGTGCCCTGAACTGAATAGGTGCCTTCAATCTGCGGCGCGAAGACTGCCTTGGGCGCAGCGGGGGCCGGATTGGAAAGCCACGGCAACGAGGTGAGCGCCATGACCGCCACAATCAAGGCGGCGGCAAGCTTTCTAATGAGTGGCAGCAGTGAAGCCTTCGGTGTCCTTATGCCCATCAGTCGCCTCCTTATCAGAATTAACGTTCGGCCATGGCCAGTCGCAAACCAAAGCCTGCAAATGTTGCAGCAACTGTCCGGCGCATCCACACGAGCACCCTGTCGCTGCGCAAGATCCGTTCGCCGATGAGCGATGCAAACATGCCGTAAACGACAAAAACCACGAATGTCATTGCCATAAAGACAGCCCCGTGCAAAAGCATCTCCAGGGTCGGATTGCTTGCAGCCGGACTGACGAATTGCGGCAGGAATGCAAGAAAGAAGACCGTCAGCTTCGGATTGAGGATGTTGATCAGGAAGCCCGTCCAGGCCGTTGCAGCAAAGCTCTTGGCGTTGCTTTTGTCGGCCCTCAAATCCATTGGTCCGCTATCTTTCAGTGTTTGCCAGGCCAGATAGAGCAGATAGGCAACGCCTGCATATTTGACGGCCGTAAACACCAACGCACTGGTGTGCATCAAAGCCGCAAGGCCGACAACGGACGCCAGAATGGCCGGAACAATTCCGAAGGTGCACCCAAGAGCGGCGGCTATGGAAGCCTGCCGCCCCTTACCGAGGCCAACGGCCACGGTGTAAACAACCCCTGTTCCGGGAACCAGCACCACGATCAGGGCGGTTATCAAGAACTCCAGACTCATGATGCGGTCCCTTTTCTATGGGGTCGGCTGGTCCGGATTACAGATCCAGAACCAGACGCTGCGGGTCTTCCAGGCTTTCCTTGACGCGGACCAGGAAGGTCACGGCTTCCTTGCCGTCGACAATGCGGTGATCATAGGACAAAGCCAGATACATCATCGGGCGGATCACCACCTGACCGTTGACAGCCATCGGCCGCTCCTGAATCTTGTGCATGCCCAAAATGCCCGACTGGGGAGCATTCAGGATCGGAGACGACATAAGCGAACCATACACGCCACCATTGGAAATGGTGAAGGTGCCTCCGGACATGTCTGCCATGCCGAGTTTGCCGTCCCGGGCCTTGCGACCAAGATTGCCGATTTCCTTTTCGATCTCGGCAATGGACATTTCGTCGGCGTCACGCACCACCGGCACCACAAGACCCTTGTCTGTGCCGACTGCAACACCGATGTGGCAGAAGTTCTTGTAAATGATGTCGGTGCCGTCGATCTCGGCGTTAACGGCCGGGATTTCCTTCAGCGCATGCGTGACTGCCTTGGTGAAGAAGCCCATGAAGCCGAGCTTGACGCCGTGTTTCTTTTCGAAAAGGTCCTTGTACTGCTTCCGCAGCTCCATCACCGGCCCCATGTCCACTTCATTGTAAGTGGTCAGCATGGCAGCAGTGTTTTGAGCATCCTTCAGACGGCGCGCGATCGTCTGGCGCAGCTTGGTCATGCGCACCCGCTCTTCGCGCGTTTCATCCTGAGCGGCAACTGGGCCACGCGGGATGGCAGCCGCCGCCGGAGCCGAAGCTGCAGCCGTTGCACCGGACGCGATCGCGTTGATGACATCCTCTTTCAGGACCTGACCACGCTTGCCGGACCCGGCAACCTGATCACCGGAAAGGTTGTTTTCCGCCATCATTTTCTGAGCAGAAGGTGCTGCCGGCATGGATGTTCCGGAAACCGCTGCAGGAGCTGAAGTCGCTGCAGCCGAAGCAGCTGCCGGCGCTGCAGCGGCACCAGCGCCGGACGGGTCGATCTGGCAAAGAAGTATGCCGGGCTGAATGGTCGCGCCGGTTTCAGCGGCAATCTTGACAACGGTGCCTCCAACAGGAGCCGGCACTTCCTGAGCAGCCTTGTCTGTTTCAAGTTCGACGAGCGTGTCATCGGCCTTGACCGTGTCACCGACCTTGACGCTCCACTCTCCAACCTCGGCTTCCGTCACGGATTCGCCAGCACTTGGTGCAACCACGTCCACCAGTTCGGCAGCGCCCGAGGATTTAGCAGCCGGAGCGCTTTCTGCCTTGGCTGGAGCCGCAGCTGCAGCAACAGCGCCTTCGGCGATCTGGCCGAGAAGAGCTCCGACTTCAACCGTATCACCTTCGTTGACCACGATGCTTTCCAGCGTACCTGCCGCGGGAGCAGGAACCTCAACCGTGACCTTGTCGGTTTCCAGTTCCACCAGTGGCTCGTCCTGACTGACGGCATCCCCCGGTTTCTTGAACCATTGTGCAATTGTTGCTTCAGAAACGGATTCACCCAGCGTGGGCACGCGAATTTCGGTTGCCATGGTCGCCTTCTCTTAAAATTACCTGGCCAGTCTTGAGAAGAGGGCCCGAGGGCCCTCCCGAACGGGATACGTTTAGTTTCCTAGTGCCTCTTCGAGGAATGCCTGCAGCTGTGCCAGATGGGCCGACATCAGGCCGGTTGCCGTCGAAGCCATTGCCGCCCGGCCTGCATAGCGTGGACGCTTGTGTTTGGCATCGATCTGGCCGAGCACCCACTCAATGTAGGATTCCACAAAGAACCAGCTGCCCATATTTTTGGGCTCTTCCTGACACCAGACCATTTCGGCCTGCGGGAAGCGCGCCAACTCGAGCATGAGCGCCTTCTTCGGGAACGGATACAGCTGCTCAATTCGCATGAGATAGACATCATTGATGCCGCGCTTCTCACGCTCTTCAAACAGATCGTAGTAGACCTTTCCGGAACACATCACGACACGACGGATCTTGTCATCTGCGACCAGCTTGCTTTCGGCGTTGAGGTTCGGACCCCAATCGTCCCAAAGCAGACGATGGAACGTTGAATCCGGGCCGAGCTCTTCGATCTTCGAAACGGCTTTCTTGTGGCGCAGAAGTGACTTCGGCGTCATCAGGATCAGCGGTTTACGAATGTCACGGCGAAGCTGGCGGCGCAGAATGTGGAAGTAGTTTGCCGGCGTCGAGCAATTCGCCACCTGCATGTTGTCTTCCGCACAGAGCTGCAAATAACGCTCAAGACGAGCTGATGAGTGTTCCGGCCCTTGGCCCTCATAACCGTGCGGCAGCAGGCAGACCAGACCCGACATGCGAAGCCATTTGCGTTCGCCTGACGAAATGAACTGGTCGAACAAGACCTGGGCGCCGTTGGCAAAGTCACCGAATTGCGCTTCCCACATGGTCAGTGCACGCGGCTCGGTGAGCGAATACCCATATTCAAACCCAAGAACAGCTTCTTCGGAGAGCATCGAGTTGATGACTTCGTAGCGCTGCTGATCTGGCGAAATATGGTTGAGCGGGATATAGCGACTTTCGTTTTCCTGATCATAAAGGACAGAATGACGCTGAGAAAACGTTCCGCGCTCGCAGTCCTGACCTGAAAGGCGGATCGGGTGCCCTTCCTTCAGAAGCGACGCGAATGCAAGCGCTTCAGCGGTTGCCCAATCGATGCCTTCACCGGTCTCGATCATGCGCTCACGATGGTTCATGAAGCGGGCGATGGTCCGGTGGATGTTGAAGCCGTCCGGAACATGGGCAAGCGCCCGTCCCATGTCCTTCAGTTCCTCAAGCGGCAGTCCGGTTTGACCGCGGCGCGGGTCATCTTCGTCACCCGCGCGCTTCATGCCGGCCCACTTGCCGTCGAGCCAATCGGCCTTGTTGGGCTTGAAGGCCTGACCGGTGTCGAATTCCTCGTCCAGATGCTTGCGCCACTCGGCCTTCATCTGATCGACGTCTTCCTGTGAAAGCAGGCCTTCGCTGATCAGACGCTCGGAATAAAGCTGAAGTGTCGTCGCGTGCTTACGGATCTTGCGGTACATGATCGGCTGCGTGAACGCCGGTTCGTCACCTTCGTTGTGGCCGAAGCGGCGATAGCAAATCATGTCGATAACCACCGGACGATGGAACGTCTGGCGATATTCGATTGCGATCTTGGCCGCAAAGACGACCGCTTCAGGATCGTCCGCATTGACGTGGAAAATCGGCGCTTCGATAACCTTGGCCATGTCCGACGGATAAGGTGAAGACCTCGAGAAGCGCGGATTGGTCGTGAAACCAATCTGGTTGTTGATGATCACATGGACCGAACCGCCGGTGCGGTGACCGCGCAGCGCTGAAAGGCCAAAACACTCGGCAACAACGCCCTGGCCGGCAAACGCCGCATCGCCATGCAGCAGCAACGGCAAAACCGTGTCGCGATCAACTTCAGTGGTTTCGATGAAATTACCGTTGTCGTCGGCGGCAAGCTGATCCTGCTTGGCGCGGGCCTTGCCCAGAACAACGGGATTGACGATCTCAAGGTGAGATGGGTTGGCCGTCAGAGACAAATGGACATTGTTGCCGTCGAACGTCCGGTCGGACGACGCACCAAGGTGGTATTTCACATCACCGGAACCTTCCACGTCATCAGGTGCGTAGGAGCCGCCCTTGAATTCATGGAAAATGGCGCGGTGCGGTTTGCGCATCACCTGGGACAACACGTTCAGGCGGCCACGGTGCGCCATGCCGAAGACGATTTCCTTCAGGCCCATCTGCCCGCCACGCTTGATGATCTGCTCCAGCGCGGGGATCAGCGCTTCACCGCCATCAAGACCAAAGCGTTTCGTGCCGGTGTATTTGACATCGAGAAACTTTTCGAAGCCTTCCGCCTCAACGAGCTTGTTCAGGATTGCCTTTTTGCCTTCAGAGGTGAACGCAACCTGCTTGTCCGGCCCTTCAATGCGCTCCTGTAACCAGGCTTTGGATGCCGGGTCGGAAATATGCATGAACTCGACACCGAGCGTGGAACAGTAGGTCCGCTTCAGGATGTCGAGCATCTCGCGGATGGTGGCGTGTTCCAGTCCGAGAACGTGGTCGATGAAGATCGGTCGGTCCCAATCGGCTTCCGTGAAACCGTAGGATGAGGGATGCAGCTCCTCATGATCGCCCTTGCCGCTCAGCCCGAGCGGATCAAGATCTGCATGCAGGTGACCACGCATGCGATATGCGCGGATCATCATCAGGGCACGGACGGAATCGCGGGTTGCCTGGTGCACCTGGGCATCCGAAATCGGTTCGCCCTTGGCTTCAGCTTTCTTTTTGAGCTTGTCGCCGATCTTCTGTTCAATCGGTGCCCAGTTGCCGTCAAAAGCGTTGACGAGATCGCCATTTGCTTCAAGCGGCCAGTCCTTGCGTTTCCAGGTCGCCCCGCGTGCCTCTTTCAAAACGGCTTCTTTTTCGTCCTGGAAAGACGCAAAGAATTCCCGCCAATCGGCGTCCACCGAATTCGGATCCGTTTTGTACTGTGCGTAGAGGTCTTCGATATAGGCTGCGTTGGCGCCGTAAAGCAACGACGTCAGTGCGAATACGTTGTTCGCTTCCTGCCGTGCCATGTCCTTTAGCGGAGGTTTGCTCCGCCCTTTTTGTTTAGGCGGGCCGAAAATAAGACCCGCGGCCGGTTCCCTACAAAGACCGATGAAATCATCAGCCCCTCGAATAAGTGTTACGGCACACAATTTGCGCCGCAACCCATCCTTTCACTATGCAACAGGAAACGTAAACCGTTTCCGTGCACTACCCGCAAATAATTCTGCGATTTTAGCTCTTCAAGACTTCGAGAAGTGTCTCACCAAGCTTTGCAGGGGACGGAGACACCTTGATACCAGCCGCTTCCATGGCATCGATCTTGTCTTCCGCACCACCTTTACCACCGGAAATCACGGCGCCGGCATGGCCCATCGTCCGGCCAGGAGGTGCCGTGCGGCCTGCAATGAACCCAGCCATCGGCTTCGAACGGCCCTTCTTGGCCTCATCCTTCAGGAACTGAGCAGCCTCTTCCTCGGCAGAGCCGCCGATTTCGCCGATCATGATGATGGATTGAGTCTCATCGTCAGCCAGGAACATCTCCAGGATGTCGATGAACTCGGTGCCTTTGACCGGGTCGCCGCCGATGCCGACAGCCGTTGTCTGTCCAAGACCTGCGACTGATGTCTGATAGACGGCTTCATAGGTCAAAGTGCCAGAGCGAGAGACGACGCCAACGGAACCTTTCTTGAAGATGGAACCGGGCATGATGCCGATCTTGCACTCTTCCGGGGTCAGGATGCCCGGGCAGTTCGGCCCAAGCAGGCGTGAACTGGACTTGTCCAGTTTCGCCTTCACCTTGACCATGTCAGCAACTGGAATGCCCTCGGTGATGCAGACGATGAACGGGATTTCCGCATCGATTGCCTCGATGATCGCGGCGCCGGCACCTGCCGGTGGGACATAGATTACCGATGCATCAGCACCTGTTGCGTCCTTGGCTTCGCCGACCGAAGCATAGATCGGCAACTGAGCGGCGCTTTCAACGCTGCCCCATGTTTCGCCACCCTTTTTGGGATGAACGCCGGCAACCATCCTGGTGCCATAGTACTCAAGCGCCTGCTCCGTATGGAACGTGCCGGTCTTGCCGGTCAGGCCCTGAACGATGATTTTCGTGTCTTTATTGACGAGGATCGACATTTACGCGCCCCCCTTGACGGCTTTCACGATTTTCTGGGCGGCGTCGTCGAGATCATCAGCGGCAATCACGTTCAGTCCGCTTTCATTGATGATTTTCTTGCCGAGCTCCACATTGGTGCCTTCCAGACGCACAACGAGCGGAACCTGCAAGCCGACTTCCTTGACGGCCGCAACAACACCTTCCGCGATCACGTCGCAGCGCATGATGCCACCGAAGATGTTGACCAGAATGCCCTTCACGTTCGGATCGGACGTGATGATCTTGAAGGCTGCCGTCACTTTTTCTTTCGACGCACCCCCGCCAACATCCAGGAAGTTTGCGGGTTCAGCACCGTAGAGCTTGATGATGTCCATGGTTGCCATGGCAAGCCCGGCACCATTGACCATACAGCCGATGTCACCATCGAGCGCCACATAGGCGAGGTCATGCTTGGACGCTTCGATTTCCTTGGCGTCTTCTTCCGTTTCGTCGCGCAGCGCCATGATATCGTCGTGGCGGAACAGCGCGTTGCCGTCGAAGGAGACCTTGGCGTCAAGGACACGCAGATGTCCGTCTTTCATGACGATGAGCGGGTTCACTTCCAGAAGGCTCATGTCTTTTTCGACAAAGGCCTTGTGCAGGATGGGGAACAGCGTCATGCCATCGTCACGCGCTGCACCTGTCAGTTCAAGCGCATCGCACAACTGGCCCGCATCAGCACTGGTGACACCTGTTTCAGGGTCGATCGGCAGCGTGATGATTTTTTCTGGCGTTTCTTCGGCAACCGCCTCGATATCCATTCCACCTTCTGTGGAAACCACGAATGCAGGCCGGCCAACCGTGCGATCAACCAGGATGGAGAGATAGAGTTCACGCTCGATATCAGCGCCGTCTTCAATATAGAGGCGATTCACGACCTTGCCCGCAGGGCCGGTCTGCTTTGTCACCAGCGTGTTGCCAAGCATTTCCTTGGCATGGGCCGTTACTTCATCCAGTGAGAAAGCCAGGCGAACTCCGCCTTTGGCATCTTCCGGCAATTCCTTGAATTTGCCCTTGCCGCGGCCACCAGCGTGGATCTGGGTCTTGACCACCCAGAGCGGGCCGGGAAGTTTCTTTGCCGCAGCTTCCGCCTCATCGGCTGAAAAAATGGCCACGCCTTCTGCAACCGGTGCACCGAACTGCTTCAGCACTTCCTTGGCCTGGTATTCATGAATATTCATGTGTCTCCCCCGTTTTCGGAGGACCGCTCTTTCAAGTGATCGAAAGAGCGGTCGCTAAGTCCTAAAAGCGGGCGCTCGCTTAGCCGAGCGCCGGCTGAATTTTCTTACAAGCGTCAACCAGACCGTCGACCGCAGCAACGGATTTGTCGAAGTTGGCTTTTTCCTCGCCCTGCATGTCGATTTCTATGACACGCTCAACGCCATCTGCGCCGATCACGACCGGCACACCCACATAGGTGTCTTTCAAACCGTACTGACCATCAAGCGCAGCTGCGCAAGGCAGAACACGCTTTTTGTCCTTCAGGTAGCTTTCTGCCATCGCAATGGCAGAAGAAGCCGGCGCATAGAAAGCAGATCCCGTCTTCAAGAGACCGACGATCTCCGCACCGCCGTCGCGTGTGCGCTGAACGATTTCTTCCAGCCGCTCAGCAGTGCACCAGCCCATCTTGACCAGATCCGGCAGCGGGATGCCTGCAACAGTGGAATAACGGATCAACGGCACCATCGTGTCGCCATGGCCACCCAGAACGAATGCCGTGACGTCTTCGACGGAAACATTGAACTCATCGGCAAGGAAATAGCGGAACCGGGCACTGTCCAGCACGCCAGCCATGCCGACAACCTTGTTCTTCGGAAGGCCGGAGAATTTTTGCAGGGCCCAGACCATCGCATCGAGCGGGTTGGTGATGCAGATGACAAACGCATTCGGCGCATATTTGGAAATACCTGCGCCGACTTGCTCCATAACCTTCAGGTTGATTTCAAGCAGATCGTCGCGGCTCATGCCGGGCTTACGTGGGACACCCGCGGTGACGATAACAACGTCGGAGCCTTCAATGGCTTCATAGCTGTTGGCACCGGCCAGTTTGGCATCGAAGCGGTCGACCGGGGAAGACTCGGCGAGGTCGAGCGCTTTGCCCTGCGGAACTCCTTCCGCGATGTCGAAGAGAACGATGTCTCCCAGTTCCTTCAATCCTGCCAGATGAGCGAGCGTGCCGCCGATCTGACCAGAGCCGATCAAGGCAATCTTGTTCCGCGCCATTTCGAAAGTTTCCCTTTACGTAAGATGGAACTCTATGCCATCCTCTGATGACTGAGGATGGCACTACTCTCTTTGCCGCCCCTGCGCAAGTTCGCCAAAAGAATATTGCGCGAGGCGAAGCAAAATTTCTCTTTTCTTCCCGTCTGCGTAATTCTCCTATAGGGAATGCAGACTTATGCGTGTATTTCCCGATTATCTCCCGCAAGGTACGCTTCGGACCTCATTTCGATCAAGCGCGAGGCCGTGCGGTCAAATTCAAAAGCTTCCGTGCCATCTTCTCCAACATAGAGATCCTGCGGCTCGGCCTCAGCCGAAATGACCAGCTTGATGCCGTTGTCGTAAAGCGTATCGATCAAGTTGATAAACCGCTTTGCTTCATTGCGCCGAGCACGCGACAAGACCGGCACATTGTCCAGGAAAATGGTGCTATAGGCATTGGCGATGCGGAGATAGTCACTCGCGCCAAGCGGCTGCATGCAAAGGTCGTCGAACGTAAACCTCGCAGCACCGGAGGCAACCGCTGGCACCGGTATGAGGCGGCCCTTGTTTTCCAATTCTTCGGAATGAGGCTTCATCCCATGCGTGAGCTTACTGAAAATTTCGTCCATCTGGGTATCTGCATCGCTGCCGAGTGGCGTGACATAAACCGGTGCTCCGGCAAGTTTCTCCAACCGATAGTCGGTCGGTGAATCAAGATGCAGAATTTCCACACGCGACTTGAGCATTTCGATAAACGGCAAAAACAGTTGCCAGTTCAAACCATCCATGTAGAGACGTGACGGCTCCACATTTGACGTCGCGACCACCACCACGCCGCGCTCGAACAGCTGCGTAAACAATCGCCCCAGAATCATGGCATCTGCAATATCGGTGACCGAAAACTCGTCGAATAGCAGCAATCGGGTTTCGTCGGAAATCTGTTCGGCAACCGGAGGGATCGGGTCATCTCCCTTAACCTCGCCGCGCTTATGCGCCTGTCGGTGCGCATGAATGCGCTCATGCACGTCGGTCATGAATTCGTGGAAGTGAACCCGACGCTTTCTTCTGATCACCGTGACCTCATAGAAGAGATCCATCAGCATCGTCTTGCCACGGCCGACCCCGCCCCACATGTAGAGGCCCTCGACTTTTGCCCATAGCTGGTTCTTCTTGTTGGCAAACAGCCAGCCAAGTGAACTCTTCTTTGAGGCCAGACGGGTTTCGGCGAGGCGTGTGTTCAAAAGATCAAGCTGATAAACCGCTTCCCTTTGGACAGGATCTTCAGTGATCTCACCGGACGCGATCAAGGCATCGTAGCGAGCGCTCATGGCGCGGTTGACCGGCAGTTCCATATTCAAGGGTGCTGCTCCCTCCATGAGAATTCATGGGGCGGTGAGTATCCAAGGTGCAGGTTGCACAAAACCTTTGGGCGAAATACGGTCAATTTGCCGCAGATGCAAGTCGTGAATTTGTCTTAGGGCGTCTTGCCATGCCCCGGAAAATTCATTCAACCGATTGAAATCAAAGGTTATCAGCACATGCCTGTTGTTTTGCGCGAGCACGATCCCGACTGGCAGGAAGAAGCGGAAAAGATCATTTGCGATCTGCGCCAGGTGCTCCGGGGCGAAGCTACGGGCTTTGAGCATGTTGGTTCGACATCCATTCCGGGACTCAAGGCAAAACCCAAATTGCATGTCGACATTCTTTTGAAGCCGCTAGCTGACCTCAGCAAATTGCGGCGCCGCCTGGTCTCGTTCGGCTATGTCGACCACGGCAACAGGTTCCGGCCTGACGAAGTGCAGTTGACCCGACAAACGGGCAAACGGTTTACTTCCGTTTGCCCAGATCAGTCTGGAACGCTCATGAACCACCGCGTTTGCCTTTGCAACGCCGGGTGTGCAGCGGCAGCAGACAGGGTTGCCTTTCGGGACAAGCTAATTGGCGACCGAACGCTCGCACTGCAGTACGAGGCCCTCAAGGAGCGACTGGCCGAAGATCACAAAACCGGCACTTTTTGGCTCAATTACTCTGCAGGAAAAACCGCGTTTATCGAGGACGTGCTGGCTTCATCTGTTGGGCGGTGAAATCGCAGAAAGGAAAATGACCGGTCCCCAATATTGGGGACCGGTCTCTGGTTCAGCGCAAATTGTTCTGCGCAATGAACGCTTTGATGTCATTGAGTTCTTTGATCAACATTTCGGCCCGCTGCCCATCCACGCCGATCGCGCAGCCCAGACCTTGGGGCACTGAAAGCGCTGTTTTGTAAAGATCCTTGCCGCTTTGGGTCAAGAATACCTGAACACGTCGCTCGTCTTCCGCACTTCTCTGACGGGTTACGAAACCAAGCTTTTCAAGCCGCTTCACCAATGGGGTCGCAGTTGCCTGATCCACTTCAAGGCTCTTGGCAATGTCCTGTACCAGAATCCCGTCGTTCTGCCACAGGACCATTAGCGCCAGATACTGCGGATATGTAACGCCCATCGTCTCGAGCAGAACTGCATATTCCTTGGTGATCGCTCTGGATGTCGAATAGAGGGCAAAACAAAGTTGGTCCTCTATTTTTAGCAGGCCTTTCTCGTCAGTCGTACAGCTTTCCATGATGAGTCCTATTGGATAGTGCGCAATTTTTTAGACCAGCGCGACATTTGTTTCAAGACCCGGCATCTCTAACCGACTGAAATCAAGCACAATTTTCGAACACCTCGAAAAACGCTTGACTTCACGCATGATATATAGCTTACAAATAAATAGTGCACTAATTATTTACCTCTCCTCTCTCGAAGGAAACTATCATGACCTCAATTCGAAACTTCCTCGCCAGCGCCGCAATGGCAAGCGCCATGATCTGGTCGTCCGGTCTGGCAATCGCCTCAGATCTGAAAGCCAACTCAGTTGTTCTTGTTCACGGCGCATTCGCCGATGGCTCAAGCTGGAGCAAGGTAACGCCCCTTCTGGAAGCCGCAGGCCTTGACGTGATCGCTGTTCAAAACCCGCTTGAATCGCTTGCCGGCGACGTTGCGTTCACGAACCGTGCGATTGATCGTGCAGAAGGTCCAGTGGTTCTCGTCGGCCACTCCTGGGGTGGCATGGTCATCACCGAAGCGGGCGGACATGACAAGGTCCAGTCACTCGTCTACGTGGCCGCTTACGCTCCGAGTGAGGGACAGTCCCTGGGTGAAGCCGCCGAGCTTGAAAAATTCCCCGCTCCCGGGATCGGCGCTCTTCAAAAAGATGACCATGGCTATTTCTTTCTTTCGAAAGAGGCGGCTGCGAAATACTTCGCACAGGATCTGCCAAAGGATCAGACCGATTTCATCGCAGCAAGTCAGGGATTGCTGAACAGCTCTGCACTGGGAGAGCCGGTCAGCACCACGGCTTGGAAAGACAAGCCGAGCTTTTACGCCATCGCCGGCGAGGACCACATGACACCGACAGCGCTTCAACGCGAGTTCGCGAAAAAGATTGGTGCCGAGTCCAGGGAGATTGCGTCAAGTCATTCCATCATGGTGTCCCAGCCGGAGTTTGTCGCCAATCTCATCATCGAAGCAGCCAAGTGACACTCATTTGAAGGAGGACAAAATGAATCAGAAATTCAAGACAATTGCTCTAGCTGCATTGACTTTGACAACCCTTAGCGCGGCCGTCATCGCGCAAGACAGCCGCACGCCTGTCTATGTTGCCGGGAACAAGCCAATTGCGCCCTATTCGCCAGGGATCAAGCTCTCAAACGGGATGCTGTTTGTTTCCGGTCAGATTCCCTATGTTGAAGGAGCAATTCCCGATGCGGCAAAGAATGACGTCAAAGCCCAGACCAAAATTGTCATGGAGAATCTGCGCGGTGTTTTGAACGAGGCCGGCTACACCTTCAACGACGTTGTGAGGGCGACCGTCTTTATTACCGACATGGACAATTATGGCGCGTTCAACCAGGTCTACGGCACTTATTGGTCAGAAGGAGACGTTCCGCCTGCACGAGCTGCCGTCGAAGTGGGCGCTCTTCCCGGTTCAAAACCCGGTGCGCCGGTGATGGTTGAAGTCTCAATGATTGCGGCGAAATAGATCATCAACGAAATAGGCTGCGTCCAGATCAACTGGACGCAGCCCCGATAAATATGAAAATCCGACTGGATTGTGCGCTATCGAAAGATCAGTGTGGTCTTGCGGCCATTTTGCATTTCTTGCAGATAAAGAAGCTGAGCAACAAGATAACACTCTGATTGGTCATCCAAATTCGCTTTCCGACCACGACCGTCGGTCAACAGCCACGCGTTTCCAGACTTGACCACATCGCACTCAATCGGATCTGCCGTATCGAACCCGGCTTTCGTGATAAGCTCCAGCCCGTCCTTGTCGGAACTGGCCTCCTCAACGCCCTTCACCTGCATTCTGAGACCGCGATAGGTCTTCTGCACGGCAAGTGCTGCGACAATAACGGTGACAACGTCATCGCCGTCCATTGCCGCAAACCGCATAACGCCTCCGCCTCTTGGAATGGTCGCATTGGAACACGGTGTTCTCTGCACA
This sequence comes from Labrenzia sp. THAF82, assembly GCF_009363435.1. Lineage (GTDB taxonomy): Bacteria > Pseudomonadota > Alphaproteobacteria > Rhizobiales > Stappiaceae > Roseibium > Roseibium porphyridii. Next base: position 6,306,321 of record NZ_CP045354.1, read on the forward strand.
TCGCCCAGCGGCGTCCACTCTGAACGAAGCGTGACGGTTGCCGGTTGCCGGAGGGCACCCATTTCCTTTGCCAGACGCTTCTCGGCGGCACGTTGGGGATCGCGACCCGGCCTTTCAGCACGTGCCGGCTTGCCGGCAAGAATAGTTCCGCCGATGCGCAGGCGGCGGAAGACGATTACATCCCGCATGAGGTCAGTGCGTTCTACACGCCAACCGGCATCCAGCCAGGCATTTTGATGCACAAGACTGCCGCCCGAATTGGCCCACCACGTTCTGTGTTCCCGGGCACTTTTCGGCAATGATGAACCGATGATTTCTTCAACTTCATACAGCTTGGCTGCCCAGACAACATCGTCTAGTCGAGCCAAGTGTTCGCGCAATGGTTCGTATTTGGACATTCGCACAGCCTTTCCGGTAGCCATGCAAATATACACTCATAGCGCGTACTGTAAAGTAAAAACACGGAGGTGTTTTAACGGAACAATGAGATCGCTGATCCGGAGGAGGTTTGACCGTTAAACTGCCCGGGAGAGCTGGAATAAAGCTGTGCGACGATGGCCCCGGAACCGTCCTTCAAAACCACCTGATTGCCGTTCAAATCCCACGCCGAGATTCCGGACAATGCTGGCGTGGCACAACCTCTGGTATTAGCCCGGTAGCCGCCGGACCAGGTCGTGAGCGTCATAAACGCCATGCAGCTGTCACCCGAGGAAGACAGCTTCCAACCGCCCAAAAGATCGGTTCGGCCAACCTCTTTCGCATCGGACGGTGCAGCAACAGGATTGCTCGCAAGGTCCGTTGGAGCAGCGTTCGGGTCGGTCAAGGTTGTACCCGATGGTGGTGCGTTGGGATCAAGAGGATCAAGTGTCCCGGTTCCGACCGGCGTCGTCGGCGTTGCCGGCAGCGGAGCCGCGTAGTTCCGGTTGCCCGAAAACCGTTGGCAAGCGGCCGTCAGAACCACCAGACCAACAATCAAAACGAACTTTCCCGCACGCATCATGACGAATCAATCCCTCATCTTCGTCCCCATATGGTGCATCTCTTAGCCCACAATTTGTCGAAAATCCAAAATCACGAAAAAAATGCACAAAAGAGCAGGGTTCCCTTTTGCCACGAAAGACAGCGACAGCAATCAGGCAACGTCCCGTGCCGTCGGCGTAGACGGTATCTCGGGTGGTGCCAGCAACCGGTCGATTGCGGTCCTGATCTTCAAGAAATATCGGGCACTTGCTGCAAGCCCCTACCAATGTGGTGGCTGATCGATCAGCGCCAGATCAGCCAGGTAAATGACCCCGTCGGGAACAACCGCATAGGGCAGCAAAAAGATGTCGACCGGCTTTGGCGTCTAACCCTTGGCATCCACACCCTCGGCAGCCAGAAGTGTTTCGACATGTCTGCTCAGTCGGCCAAATGGTGCAGGGGCCGCGGAAAAGGCTCGTATCAGACCTTTTGCTCTCGAATACAGGCAGGCTTCCGCGAGCGGGCCACGCAAAACATTGTTCGGACACAGAAAAAGCAAGGTGGTGTTCGACAAATTGTCACCCCTTCTCAGAACAACAGAAATGATGCGCCAGCAGCGACATGCTCCTATCCCTCCTTCTGGAAAAGACTATGACAGGAGAAGTCCGCCACCGTTTTCATGAGGATATCTTTGGAACAAATGCACGATTTCGACTATTCGTCTGTGCCTAGGCGGTGATCGATATCGTCATCACCTGCGTCGCGCCGGCGGTTTGTCCTTGAATTTGAATTGGAGCGAAAAATGTCGATTGCACTCTGGTGCATCCTGATTGCCGCAATTTTGCCGATCCTGTCTGCTTTTCCTGCCAAGCTGAACAAGGACTTCAACAACGCCCTGCCACGAGATCCGGACTATTGGCGCGAAGGATTCAGGGCACGTGCACAGGCGGCTCAAGCGAATGGATTCGAAGCGTTTCCATTTTTCGCCGTTGCCGTTTTTGTCGCAATGAGCCAGGGCGCGGATCCTCATTGGATCGACAGACTGGCTGTATTGTTCGTGCTTTTGAGACTGATTTATGTGTTCTGCTACTGGATGGATCGGTCGACACCACGATCGCTGGCATGGGCGGCAGCCTTCTTGACGATCGTGGGACTATTCACCAGCTCCTTGTGGAGTTGAATTGCGACAAGGCGATATTTAGATCGGTAAATTCTTCAAGGAGAGTTTGCACCATAGGTTCTATTTCGCTAACGATGCAGGGACGCGTAGCAGGTTACCGATGGGCAGAGGTGCAGTGTGCGGACGACAGACCAGACGACAAACGCCTTGCCGGCTCGGCGTGAGGCTGCGCTCCAAAAGCAGCTTTCAGAACAACATATAGTTGATTCTCTTATCGCCGAACGCGGAAAACTTGTGATGGCCAGCCCCTGGTGGCCCATCATCAAACCGTTTGCCTACAAGATTTTACGCTACAGATCCGCGGTCGACATGGCGGACAAGATTGCTCAAATGGAAGCTGTCGACTGCTTTGCTCACTTGAGTGGCCTGCTTCAGCTTGATGTGACAACTATTGGCCTGGAGCGTGTTCCCGCTCAAGGACCTGTGGTTCTTGTTTCAAACCATCCGACCGGCATTGCCGACGGCATTGTTCTTTACGATGCGATCAAGGCCTGCCGCGACGATCTGTCCATTTTCGCCAACAGAGACGCAATCCGCATTAACCCGCGGCTGGCGGACATGATTGTTCCGGTCGAATGGCGGGCCGATTTCAAAAGCAGGACGAAGTCGAAAGAAACCCTGAAACTTGCCTCATCCGCATTTGCAAAAGAACGCGTTGTGGTGCTCTTTCCATCCGGCCGCCTTGCCCATTGGCATCAAGGCAAGTTGACGGAACGACCCTGGATGACCTCTGCGTTGGCACTGGCGCGAAAAAACAAGGCGCCGATCATCCCAATGCATATGGGCGGGCGTAATTCAGGCCTCTTTTATTTCCTGGCCAGAGTGTCGACGGAATTGCGCGACATGACAGTCTTCAATGAGCTGCTGAACAAGAAGAATGCCAAGTTCAGCGTGCATTTCGGCAAACCTATCCGGCCGGAACGACTGGCTGGCGATCTCAGCGACCTCGCCGAGCAGATGCGTGTTCACTGTGCCGAAACACTTGCAACAGATCCGAACGCAGAATTCTGATTTTCAGATGTCCGGCTGATCGGGAAAGCCGGTCATCCACAGGTGCGATTTCCCCTTCATTGCCCTGACTGTGCGAATAAGACATGGTGCGGATTAAGAAAGGGAACCTTCTCGCTCATGCCAGTTTCGCCCGCGATCGCCGCGCAGGATGCCCTGCCCGTTCAGCCCGCCGTCGCGCCGCCGGTTCTTCCCGAACCAAAGCCGCTTGCGGTACTGCAGCAGGTGTTCGGCTACAGCAGCTTCCGTGGCAAACAACAGGCTGTCATTGAAACACTGAGCGACGGCAACGACGCTGTCGTGCTGTTTCCGACAGGTGCCGGGAAGTCTCTTTGCTTTCAGATCCCGGCACTTTGCCGTCGCGGTGTCGGCATCGTCGTTTCGCCGCTGATTGCGCTGATGAAAGACCAGGTCGGCGCGCTTCAGGCCGCCGGCGTAAAGGCTGCGGCGCTCAATTCGACACTTTCACCGGACGAGCAGGAAGCGTTGCGAGAGGAGCTCCGACACGGGAACATAGATCTCCTTTATGTAACGCCCGAACGTCTTGGAAATGAGAGTTTCCGCCGTTTTCTCGACATGCTTGAAATTGCCCTCTTTGCAATCGACGAAGCGCATTGTGTCAGTCAATGGGGCCACGATTTCCGGCCGGAATACCTGTCGCTTTCTTGCCTCCGTGAGCGTTACCCAGGTGTGCCAAGAGTTGCCCTGACCGCGACCGCAGACCCACACACCCAAAAGGATATTCTGGCCCGGCTTCAGCTTGAGGACGCCGAGGTCTTCTCTTCCAGTTTTGACAGGCCCAACATCCGCTACGAAATCGTGGAACGGACCAACCAGCGACAACAGTTGCTGGATTTTCTGAAAAAACATGAAGGTGAAAGCGGCATCGTCTATTGTCTGTCACGGGCCAAGGTTGAGGACATTGCCGATTGGTTAAGCACAAAGGGAATCAGGGCACTTCCCTACCACGCGGGTCTGCCGACAGAGCAACGCGCAGCAAATCAGGATGCTTTCCTTCTTGAAGAAGGACTTTGCCTGGTGGCAACGGTGGCCTTTGGCATGGGGATCGACAAACCCGATGTTCGTTATGTCGCACATCTCGATCTGCCGTCTTCCGTTGAAGCCTATTACCAGGAAACAGGGCGTGCCGGTCGCGATGGCGCTCCCTCTGAAGCCTTCATGGCCTATGGCATGGCGGACCTTGTGCAGCGTCGACGTATGATTGCCGAAGGAGATGCCCCAGACGAGGTGAAAAGGGCGGAGAACGCCAAGCTGAATGCGCTGCTTGGCATTTGCGAAACGGCTGGCTGCAGGCGGCAAGCGCTTCTGGCCCATTTCGGAGAGACCTATCCAAATCCTTGCGGAAACTGCGACACGTGCCTGTCGCCGGTTGAAACCTGGGATGGGACCGAGGCTGCACAAAAGCTCATGTCTGCGATCTACCGCACCGGCCAACGCTTCGGCACTGGTCATGTGATCGATGTTCTGATGGGAAAATCGAACGAGAAGACCAATCGTTTCGGACACGACTCTCTGACCGTTTTCGGAATCGGTCAGGATGTCCCGCAAAAGACCTGGCAATCGATCGCCCGTCAGTTGGTCGCAGCCGGTTATGTGGATGTCGACCACGCCCATTTCGGCGCTCTGATCCTGACCGAAAAGGCGCGCAACGTCTTGCGCGGCGAAGAAACGCTGGCCTTGCGTAAGGACCGCAACGCTGCTGGCTTGAAAAGAACACGCACATCCCGAACTGCTTCAATCGCAGACGAGCTGGATCACGAAGACAAACTCTTGTTTGAGCGGTTGCGTAGGCTCAGAACGCAGATTGCGCGTGATCAGAGTGTTCCCCCCTATGTGGTTTTTCCAGACGCGACGCTCGCAGGCATCGCTGCGGCGCGGCCGGTGACAAAAGACGCTCTGCTCGCCGTTTCCGGTGTCGGACAATCTAAGCTTGAGAAATACGGCGATACGTTTCTTGACCTGGTGGAAGCGTTCGAGGCCGGGGTATGATTTCGTTTACCTTAACGCATTCTTGATAGTTTTCACCCGATAAGACCCTCAAAGGTTGTATTCAGGGGTCTATCCATGCGTTTCACATCTCTTGCTGTCATTGCCATGTCATTCGGGGTTTCGGTTTCTCAAGCAGCAGACATGCCGACAGAGGTTCTTCCTGTTGCACAATTCGGATCGCCGGAAAATCTACGCCTGAAACCCGCAGGCTGGACCGGTTTCAATGCCGTTCTGTTTGCCGGCGGTGGTTTTCTTCAGGGAAGCGATAGTCTCGGATTGGACGCCTTCTTCAGGTCAGCGCTTTTCGGAGGATCGCTTGGATACGATCACCAGTTCAACAACATCGTGTTTGGTGCAGGCGTCGAGGGTGCGTTCACGAATTTTCGCGGCAACTCGAGCTCGGGCAATTTCAGGCAGAAATCCAATTGGCTCTCAAGTGCGACCGTTAGAATTGGCTACGATGCCGGCCGATTCATGCCGTACCTTTCCGGCGGCATCGGCTTCGGCAACTACGAAATTGAGCGCAAGAGCGATGGTGCCAGCGACGAGAACACTCAGGTCGGGTATGTTCTCGGTGGGGGACTTGAGGCGCGCATCACCGAAGCTCTCTTTGCGAGAGCCGATTACAAACACTACGAATTCAGCGACCAGCGTTACACTGTCCCGGGGACACAGAGTTTCACGGCCGAAGGTAGCGCCGACATTTTCCAGCTCGGGGTTGGTTACCGCTTCTGATCAACCGACAACCGCTGCCTGATCACGCTTCCGGACGCAAACAAAGCTGATAGACACCTGTCAGGTTGCCCAGTGTTTCGTCGTTCGGATGCGTCAGAAATTCGTCGATGATCTCCCGCAAGGCAAGGTGCATCTGTCGATGCTGTCGCAGGCGCCTGTAAGAGGAGCCAAGCTTGTAGATCTGGTCGATTTCTTCACGCGTGAACAGATCGAGACCGGCGATGCCAAGAACCACACCGAGATCTGCGTGAGTGCGACGGCAGAGATTATGTGCGACCAGAAATCCGAAAAGACCGGTCACAAACCTGTTTTCGAAAGAAAGTTGGTTGAAGTCGCGCCCGACAACAGCCAGCACGACCTTCATGATGACCACGGTCGCCTCGGCCGTAAACTCGGTCGGAGTGTTGGTGTCTCTGATTTCCAGATCGGTTTCTTCCAACAAGCCGGCAAGGCCGGCACGCAGGCGATCTTCCGTTTCTACGGCCCTCAGTTCGGAAATGAATTCCGGCTCCGCTGCAGTTCGACTTCCAAACAAACTTAGCATACCAGCGCCCTCCCAAGGGTGAGCCCACTCAATAAATTGTAGCGCAAAGTTACCCTACGGCAAACAAGACAAAGCCTAAGGTTGAATTTTCATTCAATCAGTGATGCGCAACACATTTCGGGCGCTGGGGATACCCGTTCGTTTAAGACCCTGCTTTCGGTATACCTTTGAAGGCTTCATCCCCCCACACGGCCTTTACTCGCGCATCGCGGCCACAAGCCTTGCGATAGCCTTTGTAGGCCTGCGCGCGCGTGACATAGCCAAACCTCGTCAGGGTGCGAACGTCACTCTTGTAATAGGCCTGATGGTAATCTTCTGCCGGCCAGAAGACGGCGGCGCCTTCGATCGGCGTCACGACCTTGCCGCCAAGGATCTTGTTGGCTTTATCGAGTTCCTGTTTAGCTTGTTTCGCCTGAGCATCGTCCAGCGGGTGTATGGCCGTTGAATACCCAAAGCCCCGATCGCAGAACTGACCACCAGCATCTGTCACATCGACTGTGCGCAAAAAGATCGCGACAAGGTCCGCGTAGCTGATTTTGCTTTCGTCAAAATCGACTTTCACGACCTCGCGATGACCACCACGTTCATAATTCTTGTAAGTCGGGTTCTGTGTCTTGCCACCGGCATAACCGGACACCACGTCTCGTACACCAGGCAACTTTTCAAGATCAGATTCAACGCACCAAAAACACCCTCCTGCGAAAACGGCTGTTCCAGCCTGTGCAGGCGCGTAGTGTGCGGTGCCGAGCATCAAGGTGGCGAGAATAAGGGGCAGCTTGCGCTTCATCAGTAATCCTCCATCGGTTACCACAAAGAGGTAACGTAACGCAGGAGAGAGGCAACTCAACTCACATGACCCGCCCAGCACAAGACCGTGAGTGTCACGTGACGAAGTCGGATGGGTATCAATGATTTTCAGGTCGCCGTGTTGCCAGCGCGATTGCCAAAAAGGACTGCACTACAGAACAGGCGAGCCATATGGCCCGCCCGGGGTGCCTTTGAAATACCCTTTTCTACCGAGGGCAACGGCGTTTCAATCAGGTCTATGTTTGCTGTCCCGACCAATCGATACGTTGCGTCACGAACATCGTCACTGCCAGTGCAACGAACGCGATGACGGATCCAATCAGCAAAGCGTAGTCCTGCTCGCGCATGAGTGCGTACAAGACAGCGAAAATGCTCGCCAAAACCAGGAACATTACCATGCCGGCAACCTTGCTGCGCAGTGATGTGCCAACATAGGCAGCATTCAAGAAAGTCGCCGCCAGTGCCGCAATCAGATAGGCCAGCGCGTAGCCGACATGTTCCGCGAAGGCGAGCAGCATCACATAGAAGATGATCAAAGCCAGTCCGACCAGGCCATACTGGATCCAATGGAAGTGCCATCCGGACCGCATCTCGAGCACAAATACCGCCAGAAAAGTCAAGCTGATGAAACCGATGGCATATTTGAGCGATCTGGAAATCGTCTGATAGAAATCAACAGGTTCAACGAATTTCACACCCAGCATCTTGTCCTGAAGGGGCACCGAATTGGTAGTCAGAACTTTCGGAATGCCGCGAGCCAGATAGGGGATGGTCCAATTTGCACTAAATCCGTTTTCAGAGATCTCACGTGTTTCGGGCAGGAATGCCCCCGTGAACCCAGGATGTGGCCAGTCAGACTTGAGAGCTACCTTGGTGGTTTGCCCGGCAGGCGCAACATAAATTGCCCTGGAGCCATTCAATTGCAACGGAATGTCGAAGGTAAACCCGTCTCGCCAAGTAGCGTGCGGAATGGCAACATTGATGCCTGACGGGTTTTGAGCACGGCCCGCCCGGTATTGCGGGTTCATCGCGAGCGAGCCCAGGCCCGGCTCGAATGGCAATGACTGCGCTCCATTCAGCTTCAGGCTGACTTCGCTTTTCAGCGCCCGGACATCACCGATACCGATGGTTAGAAGGGCCTGGTTGTAGGCAACGGTTATTGTCCCCCCATGCATGGCGCGGAACATATTGGTGGGACGCGCTGCAAAGCGACCACGCAACTGCAAGCTCCCATGATAAACCGGCAGCGAATAGATCGACTTTTTGCGGTCTTCGACTCCAATCTCACCGCCAATCTCCAATACTTCTGGAAACAGGACAGCCGCGCGCTGCACAACCTTGGTTACGCTCTTGTCGTCAATCTCTTGCTGGTAAGTCTCGGTGTAGGGAACAACCAGATATGGGCCGTTCACTTCCTGCGTACCACCCCAGGATTTTGCGATATCACGCGCGACCTCTTGCGCCCGATCGGCGCGCTCTTCAACAAGTACCCAGACAAAGACACTGGGTACCAAAAGCACCATCGTTACGAAGCCAATCAAAACAAATTTGACGGCAGGTGAGTTTAGAAATGATTTGGATTTGCCAAGACCGCCATTTGAATGCGGCCTGGGACTATTCGCAGGTTCTGAATTGGTTGTGTTTGAACTATTCATACTATCGGAAACCCTCTGCAAGGCGGCGTCCGACCAGATCGGATGCCTTTTCAACGCAAACAGGTTTCCATCCAATCCGGGGAAAGGTTGGACGCATTCGATGAGGTTTTTCACATTGATTTTGCAGAAAGCGTGCAGCGTTCCACAAAGTCCGATCGGCTCCTGTGATACTCAAAACCACACGCAACAGGTTCGGTAGGGCCCTTCAGATGCACTTGCGCCGGATCTTCGCCGCACTTATGTCGAAGCAGTCGTTCACAAGATTTTGCAGGTCCCATGTTCCAAGCCGCTTCCAGAGCAATGTCTCAGGTTTTTGAACCTCCGTTTCGCTCAATTTTCTGGAAAATGCTCGGGTTTACACTTGGGGTCCTGCTGGTTGTCTGGATCACACTCCAGGGTCTGGTCGTCAACTTTGTGGAGTTGCCCTACGGATGGATGGACACAGCGCTTTCGATCCTGACCGGCATTGGTGCGATCTTCGCGCTTGGCTTTCTGATTGCGCCGATCTCGGCACTCTTTGCGGGCCTCTTTCAAGATGACATAGCCGACATTGTCGAGGCGCACGATTACCCTGGTGACCGTCCGGGCCGTGCACTGCCATTTGCACAATCAATCGGCCAGACCATCAAATTCACCGGCGTGGTCATTCTGGGGAACATATTTGCACTGCTTCTGCTGCTGGTTCCCGGCATCAATCTGATCGCGTTTTTCCTGGTGAACGGCTATCTGCTGGGACGGGAATTCTTCGAATTTGCAGCAATGCGCTTCATGCCTCCAGCCGAAGCAAAAGCATTCAGGAAAGCGCGGAGCGGAACCGTGTTCCTTGGTGGTCTGGTCATTGCCGGATTGTTGGCGGTGCCGATCCTAAACCTGGTGACGCCGATTTTTGCCACGATTTTCATGCTGCATCTCTTCAAGATGCTCGCAGCAAAGCAACCAGGTTACTCCAGTATCGATCAAACGAACTAACTGCTCTTTCCGAATGGTTATGCTGCCTCAGTACTGATGTGCCTGAGATTTCTGGCGTGCTTTTTTGTCAGGCTTTTTGCTCACGGAATTTCTGTTCATCCGGCCGCGAACCTCTCCTTGTCTGAGTTTCCGGCAATTTTGACGGTTCCTCTCCGCAAACGCTTGCATCCGGCTCGCCAATCTGAAGAACTGCCTCTTCAAGCGGAAGGCAGATATGCAAAATCTTTTGACAGACATCGCAACAGCAGCAGCTTCCAACCCCGACAAGGGCAGCGTGGCAACCTATATTCCCGAACTTGCGGACATCGATCCCAAGCAATTTGGAATTAGCGTCGCGCTGGCAAACGGGGACGTGTTCTGTGCAGGCGATGCTGACACGCCCTTTTCGATTCAGTCCGTGTCCAAGGTTTTTGCACTGGCCCTTGCGCTTGGGCACGTCGGCGATCAGTTGTGGAACCGGGTTGGCCGCGAACCCTCCGGCCTGTCGTTCGATTCAATCTTGCTGCTCGAGCGGGAGGACGGAATTCCGCGCAATCCGTTTATCAATGCCGGAGCCCTGGTGACGACAGACACCTACCTGTCCGGATCGTCACCACGCGAAGCACTGGCCGCACTCTTGAGATTTATGCGCGCAGCTGCCGACGACGACAGCATCCACATCAATGAGGATGTCGCCAAATCGGAAATTGCGACAGGGCATCGAAACTTTTCGCTGGCCCACTATCTTGCGTCCCATGGCAACATGCGCAATCCCGTCGACAAGGTTCTCGGCACCTATTGCCATCAATGCGCGGTGGAAATGAGCTGCCGCCAACTGGCGCTCGCTGGACGTTTCCTGGTCGATTCTCCCGCCATGCCGACTCTTGTCTCTTTCGAACGTCGCCGGCGAATCAATGCACTCATGATGACTTGCGGCCACTATGACGGCTCCGGCGACTTTGCCTTTCGAGTTGGAATGCCCGGCAAGAGCGGTGTCGGAGGCGGCATTCTGGTCATTTCTCCAGGGCGTGCAGCAATTGCCGTTTGGTCACCCGGGCTGAACCGCTATGGCAATTCCAAACTGGGTACGGAAGCCATGGAATCCTTTGCGCACAGCACGGGTTGGTCCGTTTTCGGAGTGCCCCATCCGGGCTGAGTATTCCACCTGATTGCGGTGACGCATTTAAACGACACAAACCGACATCGCACAAAAGATCCGGTTCCCGCCTGATCTCTTTCGTCGGTCACTTTTTGTCACCGTGTGAATTAAAACGATTCAGAAGTAGTCTCGGCTCGTTTTGGCCTTTAGGATATTTTGACGTTTGAAGGCGTTGGCGCTAGAACCCCTCTAGACAACGCTTTGATTTGCTTACGTTTGCGTAAACGTAAACTTGAGTGAAATGAGCTAAGGATGTCACATTTGCCTGCGTCGCTCAGTTGCCAATGCGATGCGTATCCAAAAGGCCGATGATGCATTCTTAGCTCATGTCGCTCTTGCGTCGTACGGGAGAGGAATTCCATGTCGAACGCCGATCTGCGGGGCAACCGCCCGCTATCGCCCCATCTTCAGATTTATAAGCCTATTCTGACGATGGTCATGTCCATACTGCATCGTATCACCGGTGCAGCACTCTATTTCGGCACCATCCTTCTGGCATGGTGGCTCATTGCTGCAGCAGCCGGGCCGACCTATTTCGATTTCGTCAACGAGATTTACGGCTCAATCCTTGGCCGCCTGATCCTGTTCGGTTTCACCTGGGCGCTGGTTCATCACATGCTCGGTGGCCTTCGGCACTTTGTGTGGGATATGGGCGCTGGCTTTGGCAAGGACGCCCGTGAATGGCTCGCCAAGGCGACCATAGTTGGCTCTGTCTCGCTCACGCTGATCCTTTGGATCATCGGCTACATCGTTCGATAAAGGAGAGCGTCATGACAGATATGCGCACACCCTTGAACAAGGTTCGCGGACTCGGATCGGCAAAGGAAGGCACAGACCATTTCTGGAAGCAGCGCCTGACAGCTGTCGCCAACGTGTTTCTGATTTCATTCTTTGTGATCCTGGTGATTTCGATGCAGGGTGCAAGCCACGGCGATGTGATCGAAACGCTCAAGAACCCGCTTGTATCCATTATCCTCCTCCTGGTGATCCTATCCGGCGTCTATCACATGAAACTCGGTATGCAGGTCATCATCGAGGACTATGTGCATGGCGAAGGCGTCAAGTTCCTGGCGCTTATGGCAAACATCTTCTTTTGCGCCTTTATCGGCTTCGGCTGCATTTTTGCAGTTCTTAAAATTGGCTTTGGAGGCTGACCCGAATGGCCAACACGTATGAATTTATCGACCACAAATATGATGTGGTCGTTGTTGGTGCCGGTGGCGCAGGCCTGCGCGCAACTCTCGGCATGGCTGAACAGGGACTTCGCACCGCCTGTATCACCAAGGTTTTCCCAACACGCTCGCATACCGTTGCCGCACAGGGCGGCATCGCCGCGTCATTGACAAACATGACGCCGGACTGCTGGGAATGGCATATGTATGACACGGTCAAGGGTTCGGACTGGCTCGGGGACACCGATGCCATGGAGTACCTTGCCCGTGAAGCGCCCAAGGCGGTCTATGAACTTGAGCACTACGGCGTGCCATTCTCGCGAACCGAAGATGGGCGTATCTACCAGCGCCCGTTTGGCGGGCACATGCAGAATTACGGTGAAGGCCCTCCCGTGCAGCGCACCTGTGCGGCTGCCGACCGGACCGGTCATGCCATCCTGCACACGCTTTACGGCCAGTCTCTGCGCAACAACGCCGAGTTCTACATCGAGTATTTCGCGCTTGATCTGATCATGTCCGAGGACGGAGTTTGCCAGGGTGTGATTGCATGGAACCTCGACGACGGCACCATGCACCGCTTCTCAGCCAAGATGGTCGTGCTGGCGACCGGCGGCTACGGACGCGCTTATTTCTCAGCAACGTCTGCCCATACATGCACCGGCGACGGCGGCGGCATGGTGGCACGCGCGGGACTGCCGCTTCAGGATATGGAATTTGTGCAGTTCCACCCAACAGGGATCTACGGGTCCGGTTGCCTGATCACGGAAGGTGCCCGCGGTGAAGGCGGTTATCTCGTAAACTCCGAAGGTGAACGCTTCATGGAGCGTTATGCGCCTTCGGCCAAGGACTTGGCGTCGCGCGACGTTGTTTCACGCTGCATGACGATGGAGATCCGCGAAGGCCGCGGTGTCGGCAAGGACAACGATCACATCTTCCTGCATCTGGATCACCTGGATCCGGCGTTGCTGGCTGAACGTTTGCCGGGCATTTCGGAATCCGCGCGCATCTTTGCCGGTGTCGATGTCACAAAGGACCCGATCCCAGTCTTGCCGACTGTTCACTACAACATGGGTGGCATCCCGACCAATTATTGGGGTGAAGTTCTGAACGCGGATGGCGACAATCCGAACCGTATTCAGCAAGGTCTCATGGCTGTGGGAGAAGCAGGCTGCGCATCGGTTCACGGCGCCAACCGGCTTGGGTCCAACTCGCTTATCGACCTTGTGGTGTTCGGCCGTGCGGCTGCGATCAAGGCAGGTGAAGTCGTTGATCCGAAAGAAGCCGTTCCGACCCCGAGCGAAGCATCCTGCGACAAGATCATGGATCGTTTCGACACGCTACGGAACGCCAACGGGTCTATTGCTACGGCCGATCTTCGCGACAAGATGCAACGTGCCATGCAGGAAGACGCTGCCGTCTTCCGGACGCAGGAAAGTCTTGAAGCCGGGTGCACTCGCCTGAGCGAGATCTGGGGCGAAATGAAAGACCTGAAAGTCACCGACCGGTCTTTGATCTGGAACTCCGATCTGGTGGAGACGCTGGAACTGGAAAATCTGATGGCCAACGCCATCACCACGGTCTATGGCGCGGAAGCCCGCAAGGAAAGCCGTGGTGCGCATGCGCGCGAGGACTTCAAGGACGGTCCTTTCTCCGGACGGAACGACGAAGAATGGCGCAAGCACACCCTGGCATGGGTCAATGACGCGGGCGAGGTCAAACTGGACTATCGCCCTGTCGTTCTGGACCCGCTGACCACGCATGACGAAGGCGGGATCGACCCGAAGAAGATCGCGCCAAAGGCGCGCGTCTACTAAGGAAGCAGCACGTTGAGCGAGGCGGCAACTCTCCTGGACACAAGCAGTCCGTTCGGCACCTACAGGGCCGAGCGGCTGGTTCGTGCCGCCTGGCGTCTGGCCGACCGGCACGACCTGTCCCGGGGATTGCGCAAGCGTATTCGCGCCTTGGTCGCAAGGGTTTTCAAAGGACCTTATGACCTGGAGGCTGACGGCCTGAAATTCCGGATCTATCCGGGTGAGAACTACGACGACCGTAAGATATTGGCCAAGGGGCGGTTGCCCGAACGCGAAGAACACAAGCTGATCGAACCGTTGCTTGGACCCGGCAAAACATTCGTCGACGTTGGAGCAAATATCGGTTCCTACGCGATTTTTGCCGCTCGTCATGGATCCAAGGTTGTCGCGATAGAAGCCAACCCTCAAACGGCTTCCAAGCTCAGCTTCAATGTCTTCGCCAATGCTCTGGACGGTATCACGGTAATCAATTCAGCTGTCGGTCCGCGCGAAGACACGTTGCCGCTTTGGCATGAACCCAGCAATTGCGGGTTCGCCACCTTTGTGAAGGATTTGACCACCGGCGAATGGGCTGGTGACTGGTCAAAGACCTTCGTCAAGGTCAGGCCGTTGACCGCTATCGCGGACGACCAGAGACTTGAGAGAATCGACCTCCTGAAAGTGGATGTTGAAGGGTTCGAAGACCGGGTGGTGCTCCCCTTCCTGAGGCACGCGGACAAGCCACTCTGGCCCCGCGTGATCCTGCTTGAAACGAATTGCCGGCCTTATTGGACCGAGGACTGTCTGAGCGAATTGGCAGACCGAGGGTACGAGATCACCGGCCAGACGAATGACAACATGGTCCTTGAGCTTAAAGAAGAAGCTTGAAGACACTCAGGCCCAGGACGCGAACCGGGCCCAACGCGGAGCAGTAACAAATGGTTCAGCTGACGCTTCCTCGGAACTCTCAGGTGACGGAAGGCAAGGTGTGGGACAAGCCGGAGGGGGCGACCAACCTGCGTGAATACCGCATCTATCGTTGGAATCCGGATGATGGACGCAACCCGCGTGTCGACACGTATTTTGTCGACGCGGACAATTGCGGGCCGATGGTTCTGGACGGACTTATCTATATCAAGAACAAGATCGACCCGACGCTGACATTCCGACGCTCCTGCCGTGAAGGCATCTGTGGTTCCTGCGCGATGAATATCGATGGCACCAACACCTTGGCCTGCACCAAGGGTACAGATGAAATTGCCGGAGATGTGGTCAAGATCTACCCGCTTCCACATATGGCAGTGGTCAAGGACCTGGTGCCGGACCTGACACGTTTCTATGCCCAGCACCGATCCATTGAACCCTGGCTACAGACCGTTTCGCCAGCACCTGAAAAGGAATGGCGCCAATCCCATGAGGACCGCGTCAAGCTGGACGGCCTTTATGAGTGCATTCTGTGTGCTTGTTGCTCAACGTCGTGCCCGAGCTATTGGTGGAACGGTGACCGGTATCTCGGCCCGGCCATTCTGCTTCAGGCCTATCGCTGGCTGATTGACAGCCGCGATGAAGCAACAGGCGAGCGGCTCGACAATCTGGAAGACCCGTTCCGACTGTACCGTTGCCACACGATCATGAACTGCTCCCAGGCCTGCCCGAAAGGCTTGAACCCGGCAAAGGCAATCGCCGAAATCAAGAAAATGATGGTGGAACGGCGGGTCTGACCTTAGCTGATTACCTGAACTTTAAAGGCCGTCCAATGGACGGCCTTTTTATTTGCGGACCACCGATGTTGTGTTGCGTCCTGCTCCGGTGAGCGAAGACCGCTTTAGGGCGTCGATAGTTCCCCATCGGAGCAAAAATCCAAGCCTTTATTCGATGAAGCTGTGATTGCAGTCACAGCAAAACAAATCGTGTGCCGTGATAGTTAGTCACTGCTTAGAAAACGTTAAAATACTTATAATTCAAATAGTTACGCCAGCCTCGTCAAAGCAGACACTTGATGTGGGCCAAATTGTTCCAGCAAACCACTCAAGGCTGAAACCCATGCAGGAATTTTGGAAACATCCCGCGCTGTCCTATCTGCAAACCTCGTTCTTTCAACACCACTCGAATATGTACCCCGCAGATTATGGCAGTCATTACAAATCTTTGCCTGTCCCCGTCGGCAGCTCGGTTATTCGGGTGGCGGTGAATGGATACCGATCCAACTACACGAGTGCACGCAAAGCCGAATGCAACGCGCTTCTCAGGGTTGTCCGAAAATTCTGCGACCAGCCAGGAAGCGCCTATCAACAAGCAGGAGAATGGACCCGCACCTGTCAGGCCCGCGTCGTCTCCTGTTTTGCTGGCCAAGGCTTGCCGGAGGAAATTTCCCTGCTGTGTTGCCTCGCTGTCGAAAGCAAATACAAAACTATTGGCGAGTTGCCGCAATGGGCCTGGGCAAATTTCGGCATGGACTGCGTCGGCTTCGTCAGTAGCTATCTGATCGCTCTGGGCCAATTTCAAAAGATGGTGACATATATTCCGAAGTACAAATTCATTGCCGATGTTGCCAGATCCGTCGATGATATCAAGTATGACAACGCCATCCTTTGGGCCGATGTTGAAGGCGGTAATGCGAAGGTTCGTCGAAATCCCGGGAACAAGTCACACATCGCTATCGTGGAGTGCTGGGAACAATACGGCAGCACCCTCTACGTGGCGCAATCGGCCAGTTCAAAGAAGGGTGTCGACTTTGACCGGGTTTATGAAATTGTGCAGGAGCCCAAGTCCAGCCAACGGGACCGCGCCTATTGGAAAATCCGCCCGAAGGGATCCTATACGACCAGCAAAGTGGTGATTACAAAATCCATTCCGATTTTTGCCGGCTCAAACTGATTGAATACGCCGAGAACTACTCTCGCCAGTCCCATTTGCCTTTGAGATCGGATTTGTCGATCGCCAGTCCGGCGATTTCACCGTGCGTGTCGGTTGAGACCTTGACGTATTCCCTGGACTGCCAGACCGGATAGCCCCCCTTGATGATATCAACACCGATCTTGATCGTCTTGTAATCGAGATCCCGCTTGGCGACCGAGCCACCAATGGCATAGCCTTGCTCGTAGACACCGGCTGTTTGAGAGTTTGTCAGAACCAATCCGAACCCGATGGTCCGGCCTTGGCGGCTGGGGATCATGGCAGCTGTCGTTCTTGAAGACGCCTTCATTCGTCCCAGTTGTACCGTCGCTGGCAAAAGCTCTCCCGTTCGGTCCTTCTTGGTGATGTTCCGCGGATCTTTCGGATTAGACCCGCTGAATTTGACTTCTTCCTGCTTGAAACGGATCCGAGGATCATATCCCCATTCATCAATGCGTATGGCCACGTTGAAGTCAGTGCCGTCCGGTTCTGGAATGCCTTCGATCTGCAAGATGAGTTCATTGCCCGAGGATGGCGTCAAGCGCCATTTGGGCTTTGCGTAATACCAAGCGTTTTGTGTGCCAAACGGGATCAGCTTTGTCTTTTCGTACCAGAACCCGACACCTGCCCCAAGACTCGGAAGGCACGGAAAAATGTAGTACTTCTGAGGATCGCGATTTTTCAGATAATCCTTGTCGAGTATGTTTTCCGACTCGCCAACAAGGATGTTGAACGCGGTCTTGAATTCGTTCGAACCCGCGATCTGCTCGATGTTTTCCTGGTTCTTTAAGTAAGCGCTGATGATGGGCCTGAGCTTAGGCATCAAGGTGGTGAGGCCTGCAGCCATTTCGACTTTCTTTTTTGAAATCCACTCCGTACCCAGCGACGCTTGCCAGTCATAACCACCATCGCTGAGACTCAGCGACTTGAAGTGTTCGAAATCTCGAACACCGCGCATAAAAACAAGCGAGGGTGCGTCGAGATGCGCTTGAGCCATTGCACCCACTCTTGCGCCGACGATCAGTGCATCCAGCCGGTCCCGTTTTCCTGAAAGGCTCCAGAGGGCGCATGCCGTCCCCGAACCGCCGAGGATAAATGAAGCGTTTGCACCACCGACCGTAAATCCGGCCCAAACATCCGCGAATGTGTTTTTGCTCACCAAGAAACCTCAAAAAATGATCACCAGATCTGCCAGAAAACTCTGGCATGCTCCTCACAAGAAAAAGTAGAGAAAAATCCACTTAAACCTTATGCGTGGAGTGAAATCAGAAGTAACAGCCTTTCAATAGCAACAAACTTCCACTCATCAGGCGTTAATACTGAAAAAAGATCAGATTTCGCGCCGAAACACAAGCCTCCAAGACACCGGTAAAAATTGTAACTGAAGAGAAAATCTTAATATGCTGCACAAATATTCGTGAATACGCCGTGGTTGTTCCAGTTGTCTTTCACGCTGCTCAATAATGCAGCTTCGATTTTTTTGATTGCACGCTGATAACAGCTATTTTGGACACGAAAGCCGGGCCTCCGGACAGGACAAATGACAGCTGGAGAAAGCCCGCATATTTCAGAATTGCGTTCGGGCCTTCAGCGCCTGTGCAAGTGTACCTTCATCCAAATAATCGAGTTCCCCACCAACCGGCACTCCGTGTGCCAACCTGGTGACATTGACCTCAAGATGTGAAAGCTGATCCATGATGTAGTGGGCTGTCGTCTGGCCCTCTACCGTTGCGTTGATCGCAAGAATGATTTCGCTCAACGGCTCATTTGTGCAGCGATCTATCAGGGTCGCCAGGTTGAGATCGTCCGGACCGACCCCGTCAAGCGGAGAGAGAGTGCCGCCAAGTACATGGTAGCGGGCATTGACAGCTCCGGCGCGTTCCAGAGCCCACAGGTCTGCAACATCTTCGACAACGACCAGAACCGACTGATCGCGTTTGGGATCAGCGCAGATAGTGCAGGGATCCGACGTGTCGACCGTTCCGCATGTGCTGCAAATACCGATTTCGCTGACCGCGACACCCATGGCCTCTGCCAGCGGGACCAACAGCTGGTCCTTTTTCTTGATGAGATGAAGTGCAGCGCGGCGCGCCGATCGTGGTCCGAGGCCCGGCAGTTTTGCGAGCAGCTGGATCAGCCGCTCGATTTCCGGCCCCGCAACACTTTTCTGCGCCATGTGATGCCCGCCCGTTTCTTAGAACGGCAGCTTCATGTCGGCGGGCAAACCCAGTCCACCCATGAGCTCTTGGGTCTTTTCCTGAATCAGGATCTCAATCTTGGCCTTGGCTTCCGTATGAGCTGCCATGATCAGATCTTCCAGAATTTCAGCTTCTTCTTCCTTCAACATCGACGGATCGATCTTCAGGCCCTTGAGCTCACCCTTCCCGTTGAGTGTCACTGTGACAAGGCCGCCCCCGGACGAGGCCACCGCCTCAATGTCGACGATCTGCTCTTGCAGGGAACCCATCTGTTCCTGCATCTGCTTGGCCTGTTTCATCATCTTGAGGAAGTCCACTGGATCTCTCCTTGAATAAGCATGTGCGCCGAACCGGCGACCTTCATTTGACGATAGCGTTTAGAAGAACGTTCAATGAATTACCAGCCCCAACTCTCTGCCCACATATCGGCTGGAGTGTGGGCAGCATCAAGTCCGGGGATGCTTCACTGATCCGCTTTTACCTGCATTCGAGCAACCCGAAACAGCTTCTACGCCTCCTTGAAACAAAGATAGAAAATCCTCGCAATGAGATAGAGTGCAACGAAGAAGAAAACACTGATAATCGTCAGTACAACGAGGAATTTGGTGAAGTCGTCGATGCCGCTTTTGGAAATGACAAACATGGACAGGAACGTGACGAATCCGGTCACGAAGAAGAAGATGAAATTCCATTTGATCTTCTGATCTCTCACCGTTTTGGCCGCGAGATCATCGGTTCCGTCAATCGTCTTCGTCATCGCCGAGCGCCTCGCCTAAAAGGGGGTCTGAAACCATCGGATCTGCCAGAGCAGCTTCGTCCTCTTCCGATACCTGTACCTTCACGTCGACGACCTTGGCCCCGGGAAAAGCTGATAGCAGGGCCGCGACGGTTGGATGAGACTTGGCGTCCGACAGCAGTTGTTGCTGGTTGGCTTCCTGCTCTTCATGAATGGTTGGACGGCCCTGATTGCGGGAGACAACCACGAACCATCTCTGGCCAGTCCATTCCAGCAACTTTCGACCGAATTCGCCCGCGATATCGGCAGGTGCATCTTCTGTGGGTTGAATTTCGATCTTGCCCGGTTCGAACTTGACCAACCGCATCTGACGCTGGATGGCGACCTTCATCGGAATATCGCGTTTTTCCGACGCCAGCGCGACACAGTCATGCAGGTTTTTCAGGCTGTAAGCAGGCTCTGACTGTACCTGTGGCTCGGGGGCAGCCATTGGCTGCGTGTCGGACTTCGGCATACCGCCTTCGATTGCGGCAAGTTGAGGCCGCCCCAAGGCTTGTACCGGCCTTGCCTGCATGGTGGGCCCGCTTCCGGCAGGTCCTGAACCATGTGAGGCTGCAACGGCCATCGCCGTTCCACCACCGCCGCCCGGGTCGCCGCTACCGCCCGAAGGAGCTGTGCCTCTGGGAGCGGCCGCACCCGCGAGCGGATTTTGCCCATTCTTGATCTGCGCCATCAGGTCGCCTGGATCCGGCAGGTCGACAGCATAGGCCAATCGTACAAGAACCATGTCTGCGGCTGCCAATGGCTTCGACGCCGCCTGTACTTCCTGCACGCCTTTCAGCAGGATCTGCCAGGCGCGGGACAATAGCCGCACGGAAATCTTTTCAGCAAATTCACGGCCACGCGCACGCTCTGCTTCTGTCACCGAAGCTTCGTCCGCGGCCTTTGGTGCCACCTTCATGCGCGTCACCAGATGGGTGAAATCAGCCAGATCCGTCAGGACGATGGCCGGGTCCGCGCCGACATCATACTGCGCTTGAAGTTCTGCCAGCGCCTTTTCAATGTCGCCGCTCATCAAGTGCCCAAAGAGGTCAATAACTCTTGCCCGGTCGGCCAGACCAAGCATCTGCCGCAGATCACCGGCTTCGATTGCGCCCCCACCATGCGCCATCGCCTGATCCAGCAAAGATAGCGAATCGCGAGCAGACCCCTCACCTGCTCTGGCGATCAGCATCAATGCCTCATCCGAGATCTGAATGCCTTCCGCGTCGGAGATCCGCTTCAGGAGGCCAATAAGTTTCGACTGATCGATCCGGCGCAAATCAAAGCGCTGACACCGGGAGAGAACCGTGATCGGAACTTTGCGAATCTCGGTGGTCGCAAAAATGAACTTCACGTGCTCCGGCGGTTCTTCAAGGGTCTTGAGCAGACCGTTGAAAGCCGCATTGGACAGCATGTGCACTTCGTCGATGATGTAGACTTTGTAACGCGCTGTGGCTGGACGGTATCGGGAGGCGTCAATGATTTCGCGAATGTCGTTGATGCCGGTATGGGACGCGGCATCCATCTCGATCACATCTACATGGCGTCCTTCCATAATCGCCTTGCAATGGGTGCCTTCCTGATCGAGCTTGACTGTCGGCCGGTCGGCGACACCCGGCACCTCATAGTTCAGCCCCCGCGCCAGAATGCGCGCTGTTGTCGTTTTTCCGACCCCCCGCACACCTGTCAGCATCCAGGCTTGGGCAATCCGGCCTGTATCAAACGCGTTTTCCAGCGTTTGAACCATTGGCTCCTGACCAACCAGATCCTCAAAGGTCTTGGGTCGATACTTTCGCGCAAGCACACGATAAGCGCCATCCTGGGTGGCGGGTTGCACCACACTGCTGTCGCTGATCAGACCGGGAGCTTCGCTGGCTCCCTCTTCCGGAAAACCTGTCTCATCCATGAGCCGCACAATAGCGACTTTTTCGCAAATATGGACGGCTTATTAAAAAGATTTCTGTGTGTGAAGGTCGCACCTCACGTCAAGCCAACTTGATGGTGGGTTCAAGCGTTGAAACGGTCCGGCATCAGGAAAACGGTCCTGGCACTTCTGCTGTTCAAACGGTCTGGCGAGTACCAGTTTCCCATCACGGACCTGGACATTAGATCAGTGTTTTTCTCCATGAATTCACCAAAGGTTTCATGGGTGGTTGACGCCATTCGCTCTGACAGAAGGCTCAAGAAGGCGAGCGTAACGGTCAGATTGAACTTGTCCGGCGCACCTGCCTTGCCGGCAATCCCCTGTAGGGCCCTGCAATAGGTGCGCGCTGCGTCCAAAAAATCGTATCTCTGCAAAATCTGGCAGGCGACACCAATGTGGTCGACGTGGCTGAAGCCGCGTGCATCGAGTGTTTCCGCCTCAAAACAATCAGCCAGTAGCCGATAGTCCCTATCTGTCACCACGTGCCTCTTCCTTTAATTTGTGGCTGTCCTCTGCCGAAAGCTCCAGGTCGTAGACGTTTTTAAGCTGTTCGATTTTGCCGAGTGTTTCTGCTGAGAAGGGCGGTTTGTTTTCAAAGCAATGGAGCGCCATGCCTTCAATCAGATCCCCCAATGAAATATCAAGATGTTCCGCAAGGCCTTTTAGAACCTTGAGAAGCCTCTTTTCCAGACGAACACCTGTCTGGACGCGTTCGATTTTTTTGTTCATTTGTTATTTTGGTACCAAGGTACACATGTTGTCAACATGCCTCATACACCGCTTGAGCGTGAACTTGCAGAAATGATGGGGGACCAAGGAAGACCAGGCACAAAAAAACACCGCTCCAAAGGGCGGTGTTGCCTGCAGCCATCTTGTGGCTGAAATGGGTGGGAGGCTGGCACGGCGACCCGTGCCGAGGCTCGTTAGGGCTGCTTCCTTCCGGATCTGACCCGGTTGGCGAGTGGCTCGTCCACCACCAACCTCCCGAGCGCCTTATATCAGATGCCCCCAGGGGGTTGGCAAGGGCTGGAAAGATGTTTTTTCGACGATGAATTCCATCGAACCCAAGAGCTAGGGGCGAAGCGTTGCCAGCTTCAGTCCAAATCCCATGAATACCAAACCGGTTACTCCCTTGAGCCATCGCTGAAACGAGGGGTTTCCGGCCGCTCGGCTGACTTTCGCAAGCAGCATGATCATGGCTCCGAACCAGAGCGCGTTGATCAGGGAATGCGTGGCGACAAGCATCATGGACGCGGTAATCGCACCCTCGCCGGCTGGAATGAACTGCGGAAAGGCTGCCAAATAAAACATTGAAACCTTCGGGTTGAGCGCATTTGTGAGGAAGCCCTCGCCAAAGGCCCGAACCAGCGTGCGTTTGTTACGCGCCGGTTGAACAGTCGGAGCGATCGCCTTGCGGGAAAGCGCATCGCGCAATGCTTTCAGGCCAATCCAGAACAGGTAAGCCGCCCCCACCATCTTGACCACAAAGAAGGCTTCGGCCGAGTGCACCAGGATCACGGAGATCCCGAGGATTGAGAGCGAACCATGCAAGAAAAACGCAAACACGAAACCGCCGACATTCGAAAAAGCTGCAGCTCGCCCTGATGTCGGAACCGTCTTGGCTATCAGCACTCCGTTTGGCCCCGGAGACATGACCAGTAATGCGGCAACAAGCGTAAAACTTAAAAGTGTTTCCAATGACATGACAAAGGCCCAGTGACTGATAACAGGGTCTTCCAGGCTGAGAATGCGGAAGACCGGTTCACATGATCTGCAATCTAGCTCTATGGTGTTGAATTGCAATCCGGGACGTGCTCGCCTGCGGATTGCGCAACCCCGCCTCAGTGTTCACGGATCAAAATCATGTCCTCTTTTGCCATCAATCCCCGTCTGGAAGGCGACAGTTTTTTCGTTGAAGATTTGCCGCTGTCCCAGGTTCGGCTGATGAAAGACGCAAATTATCCCTGGCTCATGCTGATCCCCCGGGGGTCCGATCTTGTGGAGCTGATTGACCTTACCGCTGAAGACCAACAACAGCTGATGCGAGAAATTGCGGTGACCAGCACGGCCCTGAGGATGGCCACGGACTGCGAAAAGCTCAATGTAGGAGCGCTCGGCAACCAGGTTTCTCAATTGCATGTCCATGTGATTGCCCGCTTTAGAGCGGATGCCGCCTGGCCAGGACCGATCTGGGGCGCTGTACCTTCAATTTCCTATGAACCTGAGAAAGCGGATAGCCTGATTGCAGATCTCCGGCGTGCTCTGGCCGATGCTACAGCTTGATTAGAACAGGTAACGAAAAGACCCTGCGCTGGACAGCAACCAACCACCGACTTAGTGTCAGGCATCGACCAACCCGCCCTTACCTTTTCAAGGAATACTAGATGCGCGCGCCTGCTGCCGGTCTCCAACCGATGGAGATGAGTTTTCTTGGCAACACACTCGACCGGCAATCCACGAGACGGGGTGACAAAGCTTATATTGAAGGGCTGTTGCAAAGACCGGATACGCAGTTCGTCCTGTCGACGGACAAGACGCTTGTCTTTAGGGGCGATGACATCCAATCCATTGGCCACAGCCTTGCCGAAGCTGTTGCTCTGGGCGCCGAAACCGGGGAAATGGTGTTTCTCGGGCTAAGACCTGAAAACGGCCAAGCCGTGTTTGCAACCACCATTCCACACTCTGACGAAGATCTGTCTGAGCGACCGGGCTTGCAATCGATCGACTTAAGGAACCTGGCGCTGAAAAACCTTCTGTCACCGGAAGATCTTGGCGCGTTGGCACAGGCAAGAGCACTGATACACTGGCATCGTACACACCGCTTTTGTTCCAGCTGCGGCGAACAATCAATCATGGCAGAAGCCGGATACCGGCGCGATTGTCCAACCTGCGGTGCGCCGCATTTTCCGCGCACCGATCCCTGCGTGATCATGCTCATCACCGATGGTGATCGTGCGCTGCTTGGTCGGCCCGCACGGCTTCCTGAAGGAATTTTCACCACCCTTGCGGGTTTCATGGAGCCTGGGGAAACCATCGAGCAGGCGGTGCGGCGCGAAACGCTGGAAGAATCAGGAATTGTGGTGGGTGAGGTCCAGCTGATCTCCAATCAACCCTGGCCATTTCCGGCAAACCTGATGCTCGGGTGCGTCGGCACCGCGACCACTTTCGATATCGAAATTGAAGATGACGAATTGGAAGCCTGCAAGTGGTGCAGCCGTGAGGAAGTCCGGCAAATGGTCGCCGGCACTCACCCTGAAGAACACAAGATACCGCCGTCTATTTCGATCGCCTATGAGCTCATCATTGGCTGGCTCGATGGAGTAATCTGATGACCTGGTGCGTTTACCTGACCCATCCTGAAGTGAAAATTGATCCCGACGTCCCCGTTCCCGAATGGGGCCTGTCCGACATTGGCCGTGAACGGGCAGGCAAAGCGACATTTTTGCCCTTTGCCAAAGAGATCAAACAGGTGATCTCCAGCGCCGAGGTCAAGGCTGTTGAAACCGCGCAGGTGTTTTCGGGCCGCATGAATGTTTTTCACCGTGTCTTGCAGTTTCTGCACGAAAACGACCGCAGCGCCACCGGCTTTCTTCCCCCCGAGGAATTTGAGGAGACAGCGGATGCTTTTTTTGCCAACCCTGCTGCGTCAATTCGAGGATGGGAAAGAGCTATTGACGCTCAGGATCGCATCGTGAACGGCGTCCGTAGCGCGCTGCGACATATTCCGGATGACCAGCCGGTGCTTTTTACCGGTCACGGCGCTGTCGGAACGCTGTTGATGTGCCACTTGATGGCAACGCCGATCTCAAGGCACTTTGACCAGAAACGCGGCGGTTGCTGGTATCGTTTCGAAAAAGACTGGCTGAGCACCCAAGAAGGGCGGCATTTGGGCTGGACAGAACTCTAAAGACGGTCGGTCCCGGGCTCGGATCGTGATAGGCTGCGGCGCTGATTTAAGACCGTGGAGCCTGCCTGTGATCCGCCCCTTGTCGTTTTTGTTCGCCGCCCTCCTGATTTTCGGCAGTCAATCATTGCCGGCGACAGCGGGCAAATATGACAGCCAGTTCCGGCAATTTCTGCAGAGCGAAATTATTCCGGCCGCCCGAAAAGCCGGTGTTTCACAGGCGACACTCGACAGGGAGTTGTCCGGTCTCACTCCGGATACGTCACTTCCGGGCCTGGTTGGCCCTGGTGGCAAGGGCGCACCTCCGAAAATCAATTTCCAGGCGGAGTTTCGAACGCCTTCGCGTTACTTCAGAGACAGCCAATTCAATTCACTTGTGCCTGGCGGGCGCCGCCTTATGCAGAAACACGCCTCAGCACTTCAGCGAATCGAGGCGCGATATGGCGTTCCCAAGCGGATCATTCTGGCGATCTGGGCGCGTGAATCGGGTTATGGCGGGGCCAAAATTCCTCACGATGCCCTTCGGGTGGTCGCCACTCAGGCCTTTATGGGTCAGCGCCCGGAGTTTTTCAAAGGGGAGGTAATCGCCGCACTCAGGATCTTGCAGAACGGCGACATTTCAAGACGTGCGATGAAAAGTTCCTGGGGTGGAGCCATGGGCCAGCCGCAGTTCCTGCCCTCGTCCTATCTGAAATATGCCGTCGATTTCGACGGTGACGGCAAGCGCAATATCTGGACATCACAAGTCGACACCATGGCTTCGATCGCGAACTATCTTGCCGAACATGGTTGGGCAAAGGGCCGTGACTGGGGCTATGAAGTCGTCCTGCCTGAAAACGTCTCCTGCACACGCGAGGGGCCGGACAACCGGCAAAAAATTTCTGCCTTTGTGCGAGAAGGTGTCAAACGTGTCAGCGGGCGACCTTTCCCCGATCATGAATTGAACAAGCCCGGGAACATTCTGCTGCCGGCAGGCCGGTATGGACCTGCCTTCATTGCGACCGAGAATTTCTATGTGATCAAAGAGTACAACGAGAGCGATACCTATGCTTTGTTTGTTGGACACCTTGCCGACCGCTATGGCAGCAACAAGGCGTTTGCAGGCGCATGGAAGCCAATGAAAGAAACCACTCGTGGCGCGGTTCGGAACCTGCAACAACGGCTGGAAGGCCTTGGGCATGATGTCGGTGGCGCCGATGGTTTGATCGGCTTCAAGACGCGGCGTTCGATCGGCAAAGACCAGGAAAAGAACGGTTTTTTTGCGACGTGCTGGGTCGGTTAAGGACCCAAAAACCAGTTACCGACCATCAGCTGATATGGCTCACCCGACTTTTCGAAGGGCGGCGTGCTTTTGAGTTGCATGCGCGGCTCGCATAGTGCCGCGAAAGTGAGTTATGAATTTTTGCTTTTATTTTTTATTGTTTTACGATAATTAATGAACTCCATTAGCAAAGTGGAGTTCCTCGAATGTTTGGACTAATGTTCCAGCGCGCGATCCTGTCGTCGTGCCTGAAATCCCTGTTTTTTGCCGTTTTGGTGTCCCTGGGTAAAACCGGCCTTGCCCATGGCGTGGACCTTGACGCGTTCAATCCCGCCAAGACCGATCCCGAGCAATTCCTGATCGCCGTCCAACATTCACAGAGGCTGAAAGTGCCGACGAATGGAGCCCGCATGAAGGTCGTCATGCGCGAGAAATCGTCCGGGCGTGTTTTGAAACAGAAAGAGATCTTTCTGACAAGAACGTCGCTGCCCGAGGAATCCGCTTCACAGTTCCATCGCAATCACGATGAAACGGTTTCAATTTTTCGAATTCCCGGAGCCCAGATCGACGAGTTACGCTCCCTGCAGGCCAAGTTTCTTTCAATGCCGGAATCGAAACGGAAGGCCATCAGCGGATCGTTGATGATCGATGTTGCCGGGTGCAAAGTCGATCCGGAAGACAATGGGCAAATGTTGATCTCAACCTATCTGAAAACGTCTGAGCTGCCAGAGTTCGTTGTCCTTGCTTCGGACTATGACTTGAGAAACGTGCCTACAAAACAAGGCGCTGAACAGCACGACCCGATCAAACCCTGTCGCTGATCTGGATATAAGGCGTTGTTGGTTCAAACACCAACCACGCCTTCCGGAGCCGTCTCCAGGCGGAAGGCTGCAGCCATCAGCGCCTTTGTGTAGTCGGTTTGGGGAGCGTCGAATATCTGCTCTGACGGGCCGGATTCCACAACCTTTCCCTGGCGCATCACGACAACTTCGTTGGCGAGCGCACGAACGACCTTCAAATCGTGAGAAATGAACAGGTAAGCGAGACCGTGAGCTTTTTGCAGGTCCCTCAGGAGATCGACGACCTGTGCCTGCACACTCATGTCCAACGCCGATGTCGGTTCATCAAGCATCACGAATTTGGGCTCCAGGACCATGGCCCTGGCGATTGAAATCCGCTGCCGCTGACCACCGGAAAACTCGTGCGGATAACGGTGGCGCGTGGACGCATCAAGGCCAACTTCTTCCAAAGCATTGGCCACTTTTCGGTCGCGCTCTTCGGGGGAAATGTTCGGGAAATGAACCAGAAGGCCCTCGCCTACAATGTCGGCAACGGACATGCGCGGACTTAATGCGCCAAAGGGATCCTGAAACACGATCTGCATGTCCCGCCGGAGGGGCCGCATTTCCTTCCAGGAGTTGGTCTGGATCTCATTGCCGTTGAACGCGATGCGGCCGGTGGAAGATATCATGCGCAGGATCGCCAGTCCGAGCGTCGTCTTGCCGGATCCGCTCTCGCCTACAATCCCGAGGGTCTGTCCTTCGCGTACTGTGACGTCGATACCGTCAACGGCCTTGATGTGATCTACAGTCTTTCGCAGCAGACCGCGCTTGACGGGAAACCAGACTTTCAGATTGTCGGCCTGAACCACAATCGGCTTGTCCTTGTCGGTTGCCGGAGGTTCGCCTTTTGGTTCGGCCGCCAGAAGGTGTTTCGTATAGTCGTGTTGCGGCTTGTCGAAAATATCGGCAACCGGCCCCTGTTCGACAATCTTGCCCTTGGTCATCACGCAGACCCGATCGGCGAACTTACGCACAATGCCCAGATCATGAGTGATGAAAAGCATGGCCATGCCCTGCTTCTTTTGAAGATCCTTGAGAAGTTCCAGGATCTGAGCCTGAACCGTCACATCCAGCGCCGTGGTCGGCTCGTCTGCAATCAGAAGATCCGGCTCGTTGGCGAGCGCCATGGCGATCATGACGCGCTGGCGCTGGCCGCCCGATAGCTGGTGCGGATAGGATTTCAAGCGTTTTTCCGGCTCTCTGATGCCGACCTGGTTCAACAGTTCAAGAACACGTTCACGCGCCTTTGCATCACTCATGCCGCGGTGAATTTTCAGGATTTCAGAGACCTGCTTTTCCACTGAATGAAGCGGATTGAGAGACGTCATCGGTTCCTGAAAGATCATCGAGACGCCGTTGCCGCGCACTTCGCGAAGTTTTTCTTCGCTTGCCTGAAGCAGATCCACGCCTTCCATCATGATTTTCCCGGAAGGATGCGATGCGGTCGGATAGGGCAGCAGACGCAGCACCGATTGGGCGGAGACAGATTTCCCGGACCCGCTCTCGCCGACCAAAGCAACGGTCTCACCCTTTTTAAGATCAAAGGAGATCCGGTCGACGGCGAGCGTCTGGCGTTTGCCCTGCGTGAAGGCAACGGACAGGTCTTCGACCGAAAGGAGGGTTTCGTTTGTCATTGTGATTTCCTCCCTAGCCCAGGCTCTTGCGCGGGTCGAATGCATCGCGCACGGCTTCGCCGATAAAGATCAGGAGGCTGAGCATGAGCGAAATCACCACAAAGCCGGTTATGCCTAGCCATGGGGCCTGAAGATTGTTCTTTCCTTGGGCCAACAATTCACCAAGCGAAGCCGATCCGGGTGGCAGCCCGAACCCGAGAAAGTCCAACGCCGTAAGGGTCGATATCGAGCCATTCAGGATAAACGGCATGAATGTGAGCGTTGCCACCATCGCATTCGGGAGCAGGTGCCGCCACATGATGACTGGATTGGACACCCCGAGCGCTCTTGCCGCGGACACAAACTCCAGATTTCGACCTCGCAGGAATTCGGCCCTGACAACGCCGACCAGCGCCACCCAGGAGAAGGCGAGCAGTATGAAAAAGAGAGTCCAGAACCCCGGCACCAGGAACGAAGAGACGATCAGGATCAGGTAAAGGGTCGGTATTGCGGTCCAGATCTCGATAAAGCGCTGGAAACCGAGATCAACCCAGCCACCATAATAGCCCTGAACAGCGCCGGCAGCGATGCCGATGACAGAAGACGCGAGAGTCAGGGCCAGGCCAAAGAGGACGGAAATCCGGAACCCATAGACCATGCGGGCCAGCACATCACGGCCCTGATCATCGGTGCCGAGCCAGTTCCAGTTGCCTATGACGCAATTCGGATCCTCGGCTCCCATCGGGTAGCGCGCGCAGCGTTCTTCCTTGTTCATGGTCCAGGACGGCGGCGCCGGGGCAGGAACCGGAATGTTACGGTTCACAGACCGATGATTATAGCGAACGGGCGGCCAGAGCATCCAGCCATTGGATGCTATTTCGTCCTGAATGAAGGGGTCCCTGTAGTCTGTTACGGCCAGAAAACCGCCGAATTTTTCCTCAGGATAATCCACGAATACAGGTGCGAGCAGTTCACCCTTGTAGGACACCAAAATGGGGCGTTCATTGGTCAGGAATTCCGCCAGCATCGCCATTGAAAACAGCACCAGGAAAATCCAAAGCGACCAAAAGCCTCTTCGGTTGGCCTTGAAATTCTGCAGACGGCGGCGATTGATGGGCGAAATACGTGAAGCGGTATAGGGAACGAGGTCCGCAGTGTCGTTGTGTTCGGTGACCGGTTCGTGATCCGTCTCGACAAAAGCTGCTTCTATTGCCGGCTCGTAGGCCACTGCCTCGCTTCGGGAATCGCCGATATCGAAGCTGCCACCTGTGTCGTTGCTATGATCGGATGACATGGCTCAGACCTCCCTGCTTTCGAAATCGATCCGGGGATCGATCCAGGTGTAGGTGAGATCGGAAATGAGGTTCACCAGAAGTCCCATCAGCGAGAAGATATAGAGTGTTGCAAAGACGACGGCGTAGTCCCGGTTGATCACCGATTCAAATCCAAGCAGACCCAAACCATCGAGCGAGAAGATTGTCTCAATCAGCAAAGAGCCGGCAAAGAATGAAGAGATGAATGCACCTGGGAAACCGGCAACGACGATCAGCATCGCGTTGCGGAACACATGCCCGTAAAGCACCTGACTTTCGTTCAATCCCTTGGCCTTGGCAGTGATGACATATTGCTTACGGATTTCGTCCAGGAAGGAGTTCTTGGTCAGGAGCGTCGTTGTTGCGAATGCAGACAGCACCATGGCTGTGAGTGGTAACGCCAAGTGCCAGAAATAGTCCGCAATCCGGGCTGGCCAGGACAGAGATTCCCAATTGTCCGACACCAGGCCTCTCAGTGGGAAGATGTCCCAGAAGGATCCGCCGGCGAACAGCACGATCAGGAGAACAGCGAAGAGAAACCCCGGGATGGCGTAGGCGACAACCACGACACCGGACGTCCACACGTCGAAGCGAGATCCGTCACTCACGGCCTTGCGGATGCCGAGCGGGATCGACACAAGGTAGGAGATCAGTGTCATCCAGAGACCGAGAGAAATCGAGACGGGCAGTTTCTCGGCAATCAGGTCAATAATTCGAATGTCCCTGAAGTAGCTCTCGCCGAAATCGAACCGCGCATAGTTCCAGAGCATATTCAGGAACCGCTCAAATGGCGGCTTGTCAAAGCCGAATTGCGCTTCCAACTCGGCAATGAATTCGGGATCAAGACCTTGAGCGCCGCGATATTTGGAGCTGACCGCGTCAGCCGATGCAGCGCCGCTGCCACCGGAGGAATCGTTCCCCCCTCCGAGCATATCGCTGCCGCCGCCGCTAATCCGTGAGGTGGCCGAAACATCGGTCCCCTGAAGCTGCGCTATGACACGCTCAACCGGGCCTCCCGGCGCGAACTGGATTATCACGAAGTTTATGGCCATGATTCCGACCAGCGTCGGTATCATGAGCAGCAATCGACGGAGAATATAGGCGCCCATGGATTACGTGCATTCCCTTTATCTTTGGCCTTCTGAAGCGGGCCGGAGGTGTCACTGTCGGAAAGATTACCCGCCTTTGCCGAGTTTTTGCGCCTTTTCCTGATCTATCCACCAGAGTTCTTCAACCGGGAAGAAATAACGCGGCGTTTCTTCCGGAAAGCCGTAGACATCCCATAGAGAGACATTGTGGACATTCTTGTACCACTGGGGAATCCAGTAAAATCCCGAGCGCAAGACACGGTCCAGAGCACTGGCTGCAGTGTTCATTTCCTCGCGAGACTGAGCCGCGATTGCCTTGTCGATCAAGGCGTCGACAACAGGACTTGAGATACCGGCGGTGTTGTAGGTTCCTGGCGTTGCAGCTGCCTTTGATCCCCACAGTTCGCGGATAGTGTCGGAAAGAGTTGGCGCAAGCGAATACCGGCGGCTTGCAATGTCAAAATCATAGTCGTTCAGTCTGGCCTGGTACTGGGCCGGATCGACAATGCGCAAGTTGGCCTTGATGCCGAGCCGTTCCAGGTTCTTCAACAACGGATTCGTGATCCTCTCGAAGGCTGTCGTGTTGTTGATGAATTCAACTTCAAACGGCTTGCCGTCCGGCCCAATCAGCTGCGAACCATCACGCTCATAGCCTGCCTCCTTCAGCAACTGGCTGGCACGGCGCAACAGCTTTCGGTCAAAGCCTGAACCATCGCTGACCGGCGGAGTTATCGGCTCACCGAACACGGTCTCCGGCACTTGATCCCGGAAAGGCTCCAGCAACTCCAGTTCAGCTGCCGATGGTAAGCCTTCAGCCTTCATGTCCGAGTTTTCAAAGAACGACTCGGTACGTTTGTAAAGCCCGTAAAAGAGGTTCTCGTTGGACCACTCGAAATCAAAGGCATATCCCAGAGCCTCGCGAACTCTCGGGTCCTTGAACTTTTCCCGGCGCGTGTTGAAGAACCACCCTTGTGCACCAGATGGACGGCCATCCGGGAAGTCACGGCGCACGACACGGCCATCCTCGACAGCCGGGAAATTATACTCCGTTGCCCAATTCTTGGATGAAAATTCTTCTCGATACAGAACATCGCCTTTTTTGAAGGCTTCGAAAGCAACTTGTCGCTCCCGGAAGAATTCCAGTCGGATGGTTGAGAAGTTGAGCTGACCTTTTGTGACCGGAAGATCATTTGCCCAGTAGTTTTCAACCTTGTGATATTCGACATATCGACCGACCGCATGCCTGCCGACCTTGTAAGGACCGGATGACAATGGAGGTGTCAGCGTTGACTGCTTGAAATCGTAAGCGGTGTAGTAGCGTTTGGAGAAGATCGGATAGTCGGCAGCTACCGCGAGGGGGAAACTCCGCGCCTGCGTTCCATCAAATTGAAACGCAACTTGGTGCTCGCCCAGCACTTCTGCATCCTTGAGGACGCCCAGCGGCTGGCTCAGCAGAGGATGTCCGTCGGCTTTCAGCAACATTATGGAAAACGCGACATCCTCGGCAGTCAGCTTGGACCCGTCATGGAACCGTGCCTCCGGCCGAAGATTGAATGTGAACCTGTTGCCGTCTTCAGAAACTTCGACTGTTTCGGCTACCAGCCCATAGACAGCATCCGGCTCATCGTAGGCTCGGACCATAAGCGTGTCGAAACAAAGCTCCATCCGAGGGGGCGCGTCGCCCTTCAGGATGAATGAATTGAACGTGTTGTAGGTCTGTACATTCTGATTGAAGTACCAATAGGGCGCCTGAAACGAGAAGGCTCCCCCTTTCGGCGCCTCCGGGTTGACGTACTCAAAGTGGGTGAAATCCGGCCCATATTTCAAGTCTCCGAAAACCGACAGGCCGTGCCTTGGGCCCTTTGGTGCCGCAAGAGCCATTTTTGCCGAAAGGGGTGTCGAAGCCGCAACTATTGCCGCTCCGGACAGTTGAAGCATTTGACGGCGTGTCGGAGACAAACACTTCTTCATCACTTGATCGCCTTCGTCTTGGCTGCCAGCTCTTCATCGTACCACCAGATCGTTGGAAATCCGGTGCTGAACTCAGGCATCTTTTCCGGATGTGCAAAGCGGTTCCAGCGCGCGGTTCGCGTTTCATCGGAATAGAATTGCGGCACCACATAGTGGTTCCACAAGAGCACGCGATCCAGCGCGTGCGTAGCAGCCACCAGTGTCTCACGGTCTTCTGCAAAGATAACCTTGTCGATCAGCTTGTCGATTGCTGGGTTCTTGATGCCCGCATAATTGGCCGAACTCGGATTGTCGGCAGATGTGGTTCCCCAGTATTCTCGTTGCTCGTTTCCGGGCGAGAGCGACTGACCGATCGCCAAAACGACAGTATCAAAATCGCGCGAACGTACACGGTTGATGAACTGGGACGTATCCACGAGCCGCAAAATCGGATTGATGCCGATGCTCTCAAGGTTCTTGGCATAAGGCAGCAGCGTCCGCTCGCTGGCCTTGTCCCGATAGAGGAACTCGATGCTGAGCTGCTCACCGGTGTCGGGGTCGACCATTTTGCGGTCTTTCAGTTCATAGCCCGCTTTGCGCAGAAGTTTTACAGCCTCGCGCAGGTTCGCCCGGACGTTTTGCGGGTTTCCGCCAACAGGGTTGGTGTATTCCTGAGTGAATACTTCCGGCGGAACTTCGCCCCTCACCTCTTCCAGGATCTCCAACTCCTTGCCTTCGGGAAGCCCCGATGAAGCAAGCTCCGTACCTGCAAAATAGGAATTGACGCGTTTCAGGAGGTTTGCCGAGACGATCTCGTTTGTGGTTTCGAAGTCATAGGCAAAGTTGAGTGCTCGACGCACGTCCGGGTCCTGGAATTTTTCCCGGCGCTGGTTCAGGAAAAAGCCCTGCATGACGCCGGAAGACCTGTCGGGAAAGATTTCCCTGACAACACGACCATCTTCGATCGCAGGAAAATTGTAGCGCTTTGCCCATTGGCTTGAGCTGCGCTCAAGATGATAGTCGTATTGATCGCCCTTGAAGGCTTCGAACTGAACTGCATCATCGAGAAAAGAGATGTAGCGGATTTCGTCGAAATTGTAGGTGCCGACCCGAATGGGCAGATCCTTGCCCCAATAATCGTCGACCCGTTCGTAGTTCACCTGCCGGTTGGCCGTGAAATCCTTGATCCGGTAGGGGCCAGAGCCCAGCGGCGGTTCAAGCGTTGCTCTGGAGATGTCGCGCGGCTCGCCTTTGCTGTCTGTGCCCTCCCACCAGTGCTTTGGCAAAATGGTGAGCTGGCCCATGATTTTCGGCAGTTCACGATTGCCAGATGAATCGAAAGTGAAGCGGATGACCCGGTCATCTACGATTTCCGTGTTCGTGACATTCTGGAAATAAAACTTGCGCTGTGGATCGAGCTCAATTGCCTTTTCAAAAGACCAGACGACGTCTTCCGGTGTCACGGGCATGCCATCGTGCCATTTGGCATCGGGATTGAGACGGTATTCGACCCAGGAATAGTCCTTAGGATAACGGACCGCGTCTGCCAGAACACCATACTGTGCACTGATGTCCTCTTCGTCGAGAGACGGCTCCATCAGGCTTTCGTAAATGATCAGGACGCCAGGGCCAATATTGCCCTTTTGAGCCAGGATGTTGAAGGTATCGAACCCACCGCGGCTGGCCAGGCGAACTGTCCCTGCAATCGGCGCGTCTGGATTTACATAGTCGAAATGAGGGGCATCCGGGCCATATTTCGGCGTACCGTTCAAAGCAGCAGCATGTTGCCATTCGGGTTCTTCTGCCTGTGCCGGACCAGTACCTAATGCCGTAGCAGACAAGGCTCCCGCCAGCACCATTCCTGCTGCGGTCTGCCTGATAGAACACCAATTGAACACCATGGGCTTTTCCGTCCCTTTCCTGTTTCCCAGGTCCAAATCACCGGACCTTATGTAAACAGTGTAGGGACGCACTGACCAAACGTCACCAGCTGGTTGGCAAGATGACAGAAATTTAACCGGCCTGGATCACTCCCTTCTTAGGAGCGTCTTGTGAATTTTGCTTAGTTTTGGCCTTCTGAGCGTACATTCGACCGTCAGCAACTCTTAGTAGGTCTTCGACAGTTGCTGCATCCCCTGGATAGCTTGCCGTTCCAATGCTTGCCTTAACGTCAATCCGTGCTCCCGAATACTCAAAAGCGCGCGACACGTGGTCAGACAGTCTGGTGAGAAAGGACTTACGTTCCTGCCTGCGCATGTTCCCAGGGGTCAGGACTATGAACTCATCGCCGCCGACGCGTGCGACCGTATCAGTCCTGCGAACCTGGTTCTGCAGCCGTTGACCCACCTCCACAAGCAGCCGGTCACCAACCGAATGCCCGTAACTGTCATTGATCGGCTTGAAGGCATCCAGATCGACATAAAAAATCTCGAAACCGGAACCGCTGCGCTCGCACATGGCGGCGAGCTGCATCATCCGGTCTTCAAGGAGCCGCCTGTTGGCCAACCCGGTCAAGGGGTCATGCAATGCCATTGACCGGACCTTGTAGACCTCACTGATCAGAAGAAACGCCATTGCTGCAAAGACCAGAGACAGGAAACTTCCGACCAGTTGGGTGATCCAGACCTTGTTGCCCATATTGGACCAACCGGCCTCCGGATAGGCGATCAGCTCCCAATCCAGTCCCCCCGGCAGATGAAGTGGCAGAGATACAAAATCGAGGTTCTCAATCGCCGCAGAACCAAATATCACCGCAGACTGGCTGTTTACGGCGTTCTTGTTGAGAAGCGCCATTCGAAGTCCATCGACGCTTTCCCTGATCCCGGCTGACGCCATCAAACCTGCTTCGTCCAGGACAAGCGTCACGACACCCCAGTAGGGCCGGTCCTTTGTGGCCTGGCCCGGGAAAGACGCCGGAAAAACGGGAATACGGATCACAAGAGCCCGCCCGCCCTGAACGAGCTCAAGCGGCCCGGCAATGACAACCTCCCGGGTGAGCATGGCTTTGCGTATCGCAGGCCACTGGGCGGTGTTCATTCGGTAGTTGAGACCAATGGCGGCCTGGTTCGGTTCAAATGGATAGACGGCTCGCAGAATGTTGTTGGGTGCAAGACCGATGGAACGTATCGACGGGTTTTCCTCGATCAGGTCAATCGCAATTTCACGATAGTCTGCCATGTCGAATGGTGCATCGGTGTCCTGGGAGACCACCGATCTCAATCCAAAGCCGTAGGCGACCGTGCGGCTCAATTCACCTTCAAGCCGAGCGTGCACTTCAGACAAGTTGGCGATCACTTCGCGCTTGTGTTGGGAAACGAGTTCGTTGCGTACGAGCTGGCCCACATGCGCTGTCACGGCAATTCCGACGAGGAAACACGCGACAGCAACGATGGAGGCGGCAACCGCTCCATTTGTTTTGCCCAGCAGATCTCTCGTTAGACTTATGCCCATGCGGCCCACACCCGACCTTCGCCCGCGTAGCATATAACGTAACGTCAGATTTGTTAATTTTTCGCCCAGTTCCAACAAAAAAGCCGGGCTCCAGGCCCGGCTCTTCCAGAATTTTCAACAGATAGCAGTGCGACGACGGGTGTTTTACTCTGTCGGCAGTGGCTTTGGCGAAGCAGAGAGCTCACGCATGTAAGCAATCATGTTGGCCCGCTCTTCCGGCTTGCGAAGGCCGGCAAAACCCATTGACGTACCAGGGATGTATTTCTTCGGGGAAGCCAGGAAGGACTCAAGGCCTTCATATGTCCACTCGGCGTTGGCCGCACCGTATTCGTTCATGGCGGCAGAGTATCCGAAACCGTCGACGCCTCCAGGCTTGCGACCGACCACATCCCAAAGTGCCGGACCGACCTTGTTGGCTCCGCCGTCATCAAACGTGTGGCAAGCGGCGCATTTCTTGGCGACTTTCTCACCTTCGGAGGCCGAGGCTGCGAGTAGCAGCTCTGAAATCGGCACAACGTCCGGCTCAGGCTGAACTTCAGAAGTGGAATCTTCCGCGGATGCCACGACAATCTCATAGCCCGGTTTGCCGGGGATTGTCGGGTGGAAGATGATGTCGGAGACAATACCAACACCCATTGTCAAAATCAGGACCATCAGGATCGCACCGGCGATCTTGTTCAGCGTGAAGGAATCCATTCTCTTCGGCTCCAAGCTCATACGCGTCCGAGCCCGCAGTGTCACTGCGAGCCCTATCAGCTTTTCGAATTTTGCCGGAACCTACAAATTTTTTGACCTTGCTGTCCATAGCTTTAAAAGGGCATCTGATACGACAAACGGACGCGGCACGGTTTTTTTGTGCCTTTTCTGCCCGTCCGACCGAATGGAGACCCGATTGACTGCCGCTCTTGTGATCATACCCGCCCGTCTTGCGGCAACACGCCTTCCGCGCAAACCGCTTGCCGACATTTGCGGAAAACCAATGATTGTGCGTGTTCTCGAGCAAGCCCAGAATGCGGATATCGGCCCAGTCGCCGTCGCTTGTGACGACAAAGACATTTTCGATGCCATCCAGGACCATGGGGGGCAGGCAGTGATGACACGTGTCGATCATGCGTCCGGCTCGGACCGCATTCATGAAGCTGTCGGACTGGTTGATCCGGACGAAAAATTTGAAGTGGTGCTCAATGTTCAAGGCGATGTGCCCCTGATTGCACCCGAAGCGATTCGGGCAGCCTTTGCTCCGCTGACCGTTCCTGACGTCCAGATCGGAACCATCATGACGGAGTTCACGAACCCGGACTTCAGAGACGACCCGAACTTCGTCAAGGCTGTCACGACCCCAAACGGTGAAGGGCATCACCGGGCGCTTTACTTCACCCGAGCACTTGCTCCAAGCGGCGAAGGTCCGCACTATCACCACATCGGAATTTATGCCTATCGGCGGTCCGCCCTGGCAAAGTTTGTCGCCCTTTCGCCGTCCCCGCTGGAGCTTCGCGAAAAGCTGGAGCAGTTGCGTGCACTAGAGGCAGGCATGCGGATCGATGTGTCCGTCATTGACAGCGCACCCATGGACGTGAACACCCCGGAAGATCTTGAGCGCGCACGCGCGGCCTACCGAACATCCTAGAAAGTCAGGCTTTTTTACCCATGTCAGATAGAAAAAGAATTGTGTTTCAGGGAGAAACCGGCGCCAACTCCCACATGGCCTGCCGGAGCGTTTATCCCGATTACGAGGCTATCCCTTGCGCGACCTTCGAGGACTGCTTTTCCGCAATGGCGGATGGTTCGGCGGACCTTGCCATGATCCCGATCGAAAACTCTGTCGCTGGCCGTGTCGCAGACATCCATCACCTTCTGCCGAAATCCGATCTGAATATCATTGGCGAGTATTTCATGCCGATCAGGTTTCAACTGATGGCGCCCAAGGGTGCCCGTGTGGAAGATCTGAAGAAGGTTCAAAGCCACATTCATGCGCTTGGACAGTGCCGCAATGTCATCCGGGAACTCGGTCTGACCGCCGTAGTTGGTGGTGATACGGCCGGTTCGGCGCGGCAGATTTCTGAGTTGAATGACCCAAGCGTCGGCGCACTCGCGCCAGAAATGGCTGCCGAGATCTACAATCTCGACATCTTGCGCGAGAACGTTGAAGACGCTGCGCATAACACGACACGGTTTGTTATCCTCTCCCGTGACAAGATGGAGGCCGCGCATAACGGCCAACCGGTTATCACCACGTTCATCTTCCGTGTTCGAAACGTACCGGCTGCGCTTTATAAGGCGCTCGGAGGGTTTGCGACCAACGGGGTCAACATGACAAAGCTGGAATCCTATCAGCTCGAAGGCCAATTCTTTGCATCCATGTTCTACGCAGATGTGGAAGGGCACCCTGAAGACCCGGCGGTGGCCCTCGCCCTTGAGGAGCTGGCCTTCTTCTGCGCGGAGCTGAACATGCTCGGGGTCTACCGCGCCAGCCCGTTCCGGGAAAAGATCAAAGAACCTGAGGCCAACCGCGCCCTCAGACCCAATCCAAATTCCTAACGTCACCCCTGGCGCTATCAGAGGACAATATGACCGAAACCAGATTTGATGCCCTGTGCATCGGAAATGCCATTTGCGATGTATTTGCACATGTTGAAGAAGATTTTCTTCTCCAGGAAAACCTGATCAAGGGGTCGATGCGTCTGATCGATACCGAAGAAGCAGTGCGTCTCTTCAACAAGATGGGGCAAACCGTCAGGGTTTCCGGTGGCAGCGCCGGCAATACGGCAGCCGGTATTGCGTCTCTTGGGGGACGTCCTGCCTATTTCGGCAAGGTGGCAGAAGACGAACTGGGCGACAGCTACTCTCACGACATGAACGGAACAGGCGTTTATTTCAACACACCGCGCCTGCGGGAGTGGAAGCCGACTGCGCGCTCGATGATCCTGATCACACCC
The DNA here is from genome assembly GCF_009363435.1 of Labrenzia sp. THAF82. GTDB lineage: Bacteria > Pseudomonadota > Alphaproteobacteria > Rhizobiales > Stappiaceae > Roseibium > Roseibium porphyridii. The sequence continues at coordinate 6,346,441 of NZ_CP045354.1, forward strand.
GATGGTGAGCGCACCATGAACACCTATCTTGGCGCTTGCACCGAATTCAGCCCGGCCGATGTGGACGAAGAAGTCGTTGCCGCGGCTGCGGTCACTTACATGGAAGGCTATCTCTGGGATCCAGAAGAGGCCAAGAAAGCGTTCCTTAAAGCGGCTGAAGTTGCGCATCTGAACAATCGCAAGGTCGCCTTGACGCTTTCCGATTCCTTTTGCGTTGACCGTTACCGTGACGAATTTCAATCGCTTCTGTCCGACGGTGTTGTCGATCTTCTGTTTGCGAACGAGCACGAACTCAAGGCGCTCTACCAAACCGGCGATCTGGACACGGCCATCAGTGCCGCCAAGGAAAACGGCGCACTAACAGCCCTGACGCTCGGCTCCGAAGGCGCAATGGCTTTCGACCGGGATGAAACCGTGAAAGTTGACGCGAAGGACGTTGCCAACGTTGTGGACCTGACAGGTGCCGGTGATCTCTTTGCGTCCGGTTTCCTGTTTGGCCTCGCACGCGACTACAAGATCGCCGATGCGACTGAGCTGGGCTGCCTATGCGCTGCGAGTGTCATCAGTCACGTTGGCGCACGCCCGGAACGCCCGTTGAAAAACCTTGCGGCACAAAGCGGTTTCGAAGTCTAGAAAAAACAAAGGGGCGATCACTATCGCCCCTCTAATTTTGCTGTCTTGGCATTTTGCTGAAAAGCGAGGCGTCAGTCGGCAAGATCCTGCATGCTGACAACGCCGCCGTTTTCATCGAGCCGATAAATGATCGGCGTGCCGGTTCCAAGCTCGCGTTTCAGGATCTCTTCCGGACTGAGGTTTTCAAGCTCCATGATCAAGGACCTGAGCGAGTTTCCATGGGCAGCGACAATTGTCCGGTTGCCAGCCAACACACGCGGCAGAATTTCAGCCTTGTAGTATGGAAGCACCCGCTCTGCCGTCATCTTGAGGCTCTCGCCGCCAGGAGGCGGTACATCATAAGAGCGGCGCCAGATATGGACCTGGTCTTCACCAAATTGCTGACGGGCCTCATCTTTGTTCATGCCTGTCAGATCGCCATAGTCCCGTTCATTCAACGCCTGGTCTTTGAACGTTTCCAGACCGGTCTGTCCGAGCTCATCCAGAATAATATCGAGCGTTTTCTGCGCACGCGACAGAACCGAGGTGAAAGCGAGATCGAATTCCAGCTTCAAATCCTTGAGCTGCTGTCCGGCCTTGTGAGCTTCGGCAACTCCCTGTTCGGTCAGGCCAGGGTCCTTCCAGCCGGTAAACAGGTTCTTCAAATTCCATTCGCTTTGTCCGTGACGGACAAGCACAAGAAGGCGATCCATGCCGTGCTCCTTAAGCTTCGATCTCAATTTTAGTCGTCCAGGCCGAGAACGTCGGCCATGGAATAAAATCCGGGCTTTTGATCAAAGCCCCATAGCGCTGCCTTCACGGCACCGCGCGCAAATAGCTGCCTGTCTTCAGCTCTGTGAGACAGTTCGATCCTTTCACCTTCACCGGCGAAAATCACGGAGTGTTCGCCGATAACCGATCCCCCTCTCAGGGTGGCAAAGCCGATATTGCCCGTTTGCCTTGGGTCCATGATACCGTCTCGCGTGCGCACCGAATGGGTTCCCAAATCGAGCCCACGCCCTTCGGCAGCGGCCTGACCAAGCAGCAGGGCCGTCCCTGACGGCGCATCAACCTTGTGTTTATGGTGCATTTCCAGGACCTCAATATCGAAGTCGGAATCCAGCGCAGCGGCGGCCTTGCGCACCAAGCTGGCAAGCAAATTCACGCCCAGGCTCATATTGCCGCTCTTGATTATGCGCGCATGTCGCGCTGCGGCACGAAGAGGTTCGTCCTGCCCCTCCGCCCAGCCGGTCGTGCCAATGACGTGGACGATCCGGGCTTGAGCGGCCAGTTCGGCAAAATAGAGACTGGCTGGAGGTGCGGTAAAATCGAGAACGCCGTCCGCCTTGGCAAAAGCGGTCAGCGGATCGTCGGTGACGGGCACACCAAGTGTCTCGGTACCCGCAAGATCTCCGACGTCTTTTCCCAGACAATCAGCGCCTTCCCGCTCGACTGCCGCGACCACCATTGCACCAGGTGCTTCGGTTATGGCGCGTGTCAAGGCCCGACCCATTCGGCCACCAGCTCCGACGACCACCAAACGCATCTGCGCCATTACGAACCCCTCAATCAACTTTCGAAGGGGGTATAGCAGTTTCGCACAGGGAGGCAAACGCTTGATATGGCGCTTGACGGCAGTGCAGCTCCGTATAATTCCTTGTAAATATTACTAGGATTAGAACTTGAACTTCACAGTCAAGACTAAGTTAATTCCCGTATTTTTGTTGACTAAAATCTTTCCTTCAATTCACGTAAGATAAACTTTGAGCGGTTACAGTGATGCTTCCGATTGCTTAATCTTACAATTGTGAAATCCAATCAAAGATTTCATGATGGTGTATTCGGATGGTCTGAGAACCAATGAAGAATGATGTGACCAAATTGACGCCGGGGCTTCGAGGGCGCTCCAGATCTGGAAATGTCGCCTTTGGCCATGACAGCCTGATCCCACTCAACCAGGCAGGTCTTCTTGTTGCGCAAACTCTCGGTCACACTCCCAACGCCTGCGGAGAGCCGCATTGAAGGGTCGGTTTTCATTTCCATTCAGTCGCCTTGTCATGGCACTTTTCGCCATCGGATTGGTCGGCACGGGGATAGCCCTGTTCTGGGTCACCTATATGGGAAGTCTGTCGATCGCAGAATACGAAGTTGCGCGCAGCGCCAAGTCGAAGGCGACGCTGGCGCGTCTTGTTTTCAACCAACATTTGGACCAACTCGAAGGGCGCATTCGCATGGTAGCAAGCGACCCCGCGCTTCAAAACGCACTGGCTGAAAAGGACGAAGCGGCGGCAAAGGCAATTGTGGAACAGGCATCGCAAAGCATGACCAGCGCTGTTCTCGACCTGTTGCTGATCGATCTTCCCGATGAAAATGGTTGGGTCAAAAGCAGCCTCGGCCTGATCGACCTAACGGATCAGTTGCCTTTCGATGTTCGTCAGGCCATGCCTCCCGATATCTGGATCACCTATTCCAACCACCATACTGACCCGATGGAAGTTACGGCTGCCTTGTCGATCCTGGTGATCGATCCGGATACGGGGCAACTTCTTGGCCGGGTCTTTGGAGGCACGTCGGTCACCAGTTCATTTTCGCTTCCAGGTGTGCTTGCCAAGAACCTGCAGGTCGATGACATTTCATTCGCTCATGACGATCACATCGTTGCCGGCATCGGTGAGCTGATGAGCGACACACTGCATCACAGGGTGACCACCGGATCAGAGGACGTTCAGTACCTACTTGAAAATGATCAGCTTTTCGTCATTGCGCCCCTAATCGCCGATCTTGACGGACACATGTTGTCCGCCATTATCAAGCAGCCGATTGATACGCTCAAGAATGTCAAGGCAACCTATAGCCAGCTGTTCCTACCGTTTCTCGTCTATACCCTTTTGCTGGCGCTGTGTGCGGCGCTGCTGGTCAACAGGATAACCAGCGCCGGCCTCGGCCGGCTGATGCGGTATGCCATGAATTTGCGTCAGGATCGCCTGGTTTCCGCTCCTCAGGCCGGACTGATTTCCGAGTTCAACAAACTGTCAGCAATGTTCCAGACGGCCTTTGAAACAGTCAGGAACAGGGATGCCCAGTTCAAGGACATGATCGACGGTTCGCTGCACGGCGTTTTGGTGCATTCCAACCGGCGCGTCCTATATGTAAATGACGCTCTCCTGAAGATGCTCGGGTATGAGCCCGGCACGTCCGAACAGCTGGTGGGAACACCCCTTCTGACGTTTTATGCACCTGAAGAACATGACCGCTTGCGCAGTTATCTGAAGATGCGTGGAAGCGGCGGCGCGCCACGCGTATATGATGTCAAAGGGCAACATAGAGACGGGCACACAGTCTGGTTCGAACAGCACGTTCGTCTCACAGAATGGCGCGGCGAGAACGCCCTTTATGTAACGATCACGGATATCAGTGAGCGCAAACGTCAGGAAGAACTGGCAACCAAGAATGCCAATTTTGACATTCTGACCGGATTGCCCAACCGACGCCTTCTTCTGGACCGGTTGCGGCAAAGCTTGCAGCGTAACCGGCATGACGGCGTTCTGACAGCATTGATGATCCTCGATATCGATCGCTTCAAGATGGTCAATGAGACCTATGGACCGAAGGCGGGCGACCGGGTGATCGAAAGCGTTGCCTCCCGGCTAACACAGACAATGGGACCGGACCAGACAGTTGCGCGCATGGGCGGCGACGAGTTCGCCATTATCCTGTCCGACCCTGAGGACCGCTGGGAAATCGAAAGGATTGCAAAGGAGATCCTGACCGATATCAGTGACCCGATTGAACTTGAAGACGGCACCCGCGTCGTGCTGTCAGGCAGCCTTGGCATTACGCTTGCGCCAAATGACGGTGACGATGACGAAGTCCTGCTGTTACAGGCCGATACCAGCATGCACCAGGCAAAGGCAGAGAGCGGCACCAGTTACAGGTTCTTTGCCACCCGGATGAATGAACAGACAGCTCGTGCTGGTCTTGTGGAAGCGTCATTGCGGCGTGCAATTGAAAGTGACGAGCTGCACCTCAATTACCAACCGATTGTTGACTTTGCCTCGAACAAGGTCGTTGGCTGTGAAGCGCTGGCACGCTGGACGGACGACAAGCTGGGCGTCGTTCCACCGACAGAGTTCATTCAGGTGGCCGAAGAATGCGGTCTCATCGTTCCCCTTGGCGAGTGGGTGCTCCGGGAAGCCTGCACTTTCTTTCAGTCCTGCAATCGCAATGGAATGAAGCTGGAAAGCATCAGTGTGAACATCTCACCACGCCAATGCCGTGAAGAGGACTTCCTGACCCGACTTCGCGACATACTCCATGACACCGACATGGATCCTGCACATCTGTGTCTGGAAATAACCGAAAGCGTGATGTTTGACGATCAGCGAACCAACCCGGTGGAGATCCTGACCGCGATCAGCTCGCTGGGAATAAGGATATCCCTTGATGATTTCGGAACCGGCTATTCCTCGCTCAGCTATCTGAAACGCCTGCCGATAGACACGCTGAAGGTGGACCGCGCCTTCGTTATGGACCTAGAGCAGGACCAGGACGATCAGGCGCTTGTCCAGGCCATCATTTCTATGGCGCGTTCACTTGGGATCAACGTGGTCTGCGAGGGGGCTGAAACGCTGGAACAGTGTGATCTGATCCTGTCATTCGGTTGCCAGCTGATCCAGGGATACCATTTCGCCCGGCCAATGGTCGGTGTCGATTTTCACGGATATCTCGTCAATATGAACGGGACTGATCAGGTCGCAGCCGAGGCCGGTTGATCACACCGAGCAAAAATTCATCAGGCAGACAAAAAACGGGGGCCGAACGGCCCCCGCTTCTACTATTCAAGCTTTCAAGAAGGCTTATTCAGCTTCTTCTTTCTTCTCGATTTCCTTGCCGGTCTCCTGGTCAACGACTTTCATGGACAGGCGAACCTTGCCACGCTCGTCAAAGCCCATCAGCTTGACCCAGACCTTGTCGCCTTCCTTGACCACATCGGTGACCTTGCCGACTTTTCTCGGAGCAAGCTGGGAAATGTGAACCAGGCCGTCTTTGGCGCCGAAGAAGTTCACAAATGCGCCGAAATCAACGCATTTCACGACAGTGCCTTCGTAAATCACACCGACTTCCGGTTCAGCGGCTATGGAGTTGATCCAGTTGACGGCTGCCTTGATGGCCTTGCCATCGGAAGAAGCAATCTTGACGGTGCCATCGTCTTCGATGTTGACCTTCGCACCGGTCTTTTCAACGATTTCACGGATGACCTTGCCGCCGGAACCGATGACTTCACGGATCTTGTCGACCGGGATCTTCATCACTTCAATGCGCGGTGCGTGCTCGCCGAGCTCTGACCGGGCTTCCGTGATGGCGTTGGACATCTCGCCAAGGATATGAATACGACCGTCCTTGGCCTGCGCCAGGGCAACTTTCATGATCTCTTCGGTGATGCCGTCGATCTTGATGTCCATCTGCAGGGAAGTGATGCCCTGTTCGGAACCGGCAACCTTGAAGTCCATGTCGCCAAGGTGATCTTCATCACCGAGAATGTCAGACAGAACAGCGAAGCGATCGCCTTCCTTGATCAGACCCATTGCGATGCCCGCAACAGGTGACTTGAGCGGCACGCCTGCATCCATCATCGCAAGGGATGTACCGCAAACGGTTGCCATGGACGACGAACCGTTGGATTCGGTGATCTCAGAGACAATGCGAATGGTGTACGGGAACTCATGATGCTGAGGCAGCATCGGATTGATCGCCCGCCAGGCCAGCTTGCCGTGGCCGATTTCGCGGCGTCCCGGAGAGCCCATGCGGCCGGTTTCGCCGACGGAGTAAGGCGGGAAGTTGTAGTGCAGCATGAAGTGAGACTTCACAGTGCCTTCCAACAGATCGATGAACTGCTCGTCTTCACCGGTGCCAAGGGTGGCAACCACCAGGCCCTGCGTTTCACCGCGGGTGAAGAGGGACGAGCCGTGTGCGCGCGGCAGGATGCCGACTTCAGAAGAAATTGCACGGACGGTCGACAGGTCACGACCATCGATACGTGAACCCGTGTCGAGAATGTTTCCACGGACAACTTCGGCTTCCAGTTTCTTGAACTGTTCGCCCAGAACGTTGGATTCGACGGCTTCGCCCTCAGCGGCATTGGTGATCAGTGCCTCAACCACCTTGGCTTTGGCAGCGTCAACCGCATTCTTGCGTTCGGTCTTGGACGTGATCTTGTAAGCTTCGGCAACTTCACCGGCGACCATAGACTTGATTTTGGCGAGGAGCTCGGAATGGTCCGGCAAGACCAGCTCACGCGGTTCTTTGGCAGCGGTTTCAGCCAGCTTGATGATGGCGTCGATCACGGTCTGGAAACCCTTGTGACCGAACATCACGGCACCAAGCATGGTGTCTTCGTCGAGTTCCTTGGCTTCCGATTCAACCATCAGAACTGCGTCGTTGGTGCCTGCGACAACAAGATCCAAAGACGATTCCGGCATGTCGTCAACCAGTGGGTTGAGCACGTATTCGCCGTTGATGTAGCCAACACGCGCGCCGCCGATCGGGCCCATGAACGGAACACCGGAAAGGGTGAGGGCTGCGGAAGACGCAACCATAGCCAGAATGTCCGGTGCATTTTCCAGATCGTGGGACAGAACGGTGATCACGACCTGCGTGTCGTTCTTGTAGCCATCAGCAAACAGCGGCCGGATCGGCCGGTCGATCAGGCGTGAGGTCAGAGTTTCGTGCTCAGATGGGCGGCCTTCACGCTTGAAGAAGCCTCCCGGGATCTTACCAGCGGCAAATGCCTTTTCCTGGTAGTTCACCGTAAGTGGGAAAAAGTCCTGACCGGGCCTCGGTTCCTTGGCGGAAACGACTGTCGCCAGAACCTTTGTTTCACCGTAGGTCGCCATGACAGCGCCATCGGCCTGACGGGCAACCTTGCCCGTTTCGAGAATGAGCGGACGTCCGCCCCAGTCGACTTCTACACGATGAATGTCAAACATCATCTGTCCTTGCAAGTTTGCCCGCTGCCGGCTGCTTTCGGTACAGCACGGCGAAACGGGCACATTCCCGGTCGGCCCCGGATGGGCCGGTTACCGGTGGACAGGCCACGGGCAAGACAACGAGCTGCTTTCGCCACTTTTGTGGAAAGAAGCCGGCAATCCTGCCCCATGACGTGTCACGAGGCTTCTATAGAGCGTTTATCAACAAATGGAAACGCTCAAGAGCCGATTGGTGGATCTCCCAGCGGCAATTTGTACATCTGTGCCTGCCGAAGGTGTCTCCAAAGAAAAACGCGGCGGGAATTCACCCCACCGCGTTTACCGAATTCAGTCTTCTTAGCGACGAATGCCAAGACGCTCGATGAGCGACTTGTAACGCTCTTCGCTTTTGCCGCGCGTGTAGTCCAGAAGAGACCGGCGCTGCGCAACCATCTTCAGAAGGCCGCGGCGGGAATGGTTGTCCTTGCCATGGTCCTTGAAGTGTTCGGTCAGGTTGTTGATCCGTTCTGTAAGGATTGCAACCTGGACCTCCGGAGACCCGGTGTCGCCTTCTTTGGTTGCGAATTCCTTCATGAGCTCAGCTTTGCGCTCTGCAGTAATCGACATCGCTCTTTCCTTTCAAAGAGTGGTGGTCCGTTGACCGGACACGTTGAACTGCCGGAAACCGGCCTGATCCGAATGTCTCCAGAGCCGAGATGTCGTTCAGCAAAGGATCCTTTCGGACGAATTGAGCCTTAGTACTCAATGGCGGCGGTATATGGCAGAAAACCGCCAGGAAATCCAGAGTTTTCTTTTCCTGTAAGTCAGGTGCCAGGTTGTGATTTTCCAAGACTGCGGACAGCTTCTTTTTGAGGTGTCGCGGTTGCGCCACCGGCCAACGCCGATTGGTGAGCCCAGGTATCGCTATTCAGCTCGCACCATTCGCTTCGCCCCAAGATTTCATTGCTTCAACAACCGGCAAGATCGATGTGCCCAGGTCCGTCAGCGCATAGTCGACACGTGGCGGAACTTCGGGAAAGACGGTTCGGGAAATCATTCCGTCCGATTCCAGCTCTCGCAATTGTTTGGTCAGCATTTGTTTGGTGATATTCGGGACTGCTCGCTGCATAGCGCCAAACCTGTTTATCCCATTGAAAATGCAGAACAGAATGACCGGTTTCCACTTGCCTCCGATCTTCGACAGGCAATAGGTCACCGGACAACCGGATTGCGGATCTGGAGTCATTGGTATGATTATCATGACTATCTCACAAAATAATGACTAGTTGCCACTAACTCACTTATGCTCATACTCGGTTGTCATCGTCAAATCTTGGAGATGACCATGGCTTTCCGAAACCTTTGCCTTCTGGCCATTCTGTCCGGGCTACCCTTACCGGCATTTGCCAACGACACTTCGCTGGATGGTCTAAAACGCCGTATCATTGGTACCTGGTCATCCATATCCTGTGAGTTAAGGCCGCAGCAGAACCTGCAAGACCCAGGTCTTGCGCCAACTTCCACATATCTCAGACGGGAGTTTTCCTTTGATGCCGACGGCAAGTTTGCTGCCATTATTACTGTTTTCGCGGACGCTGGCTGCAAAAGCCCAGCCATTGCATTCGACTTCGCCGGAAGTCTAGTTTGGCATGACGCAAATCCTGCGGTCGAAGGCGCTTGGTCTCAGGATTATGTGATTGACCGGAAACTTGAACTCACCGTTTTAGCGCCACCGATGGCAGCCCAACTGAACCAACTGCCTCAGGCCGCCTGCGGCACTGGGGCTTTCGTTGTCGGTGAACGCCGTGACATTCTTGGAAAGCCCTGCGTCCTTCTGAAATATGTTGAAGGCAGCAAGCATGTGGTCGACCACGATCTTCTATACGTGCGCGAAGACACACCGAACATGCTGTTCATGGGCGCAAAACACGTCGATGGAACCGGGTTCTATTTCCCTGAAAACAGGCCTCTTGTCGGCCTCCAACAACCGATGATCAAACTCAAATGACTGTAGCTGCTGGCTTGGCAACCGACATTCTGCGAGGTGTCTTAAGGGAAGTCATGACTTTGCGGGTGTATCTGACCTGCCTTGTTGCAGCCGGTGTGACTTTCCTTCTCGCACAGCTTGGCATTGATGCAGCCATCAATGATCTTGCGCGCCTGCAGGAACCGAACACGTCTCTGTTTTGGTCTGCATTTCCGATGCTTGCCGGCCTCGTAATGCCACTGCTCGTGCCTGCTGTTTTGGTGTTCACGGGCGAAACGAAGCTTGCGAAGACGACATTTACAGCATTCTCGGCAACGCTCATTATCGTCTCGATTCTCAAAGGGGTGAGCTCCCGGGTTCACCCGGAAGCCATTCATCCAATTGGCACACTGGCCAAGTCACAAGTTTTTCGGTTCGGCGTTCTGGAAAGCGGATTTTCCAGCCTGATCGAAGGCTGGCCGTCGGGCCACACCGCAACAAATGGTGCTGTTGCATTGGTTCTGGCCTGGTCCACGCCGTATCGCTGGTTGGCGCTATGTGCCTGGGGCTGGTTTGTCTGGGTCGCGTCTGCAACTGTGTTTGGCATCAACGGCGATGTTCACTGGCTGTCGGACACGATTGCCGGCCTGCTGATCGCGTCAACCGTTGCGCTTCAGATAAATTCAAAAACCGGGAAACCTCGCGAACAATGACGGGTTACCATAAAGTCCGTTCAAGGGATCACAAATGAAACACACGGGTCGGCTGAAAACGGCCTTTTTCAATCGTGCCGATCGCGACGGGCACGTCAGCGAGGCTGGCAAAGGCAACGTCCGTGTTCAGCGGAGCGTCCCGGCCGCGCAGGATAATTGCCATTCCTTTGCGGATCTTCGCTGCATCGTCGAGTGAGACCGAGACCTCAACCAGTTCATCCATTGCGTCGCGGACCGGCAGAACAAATTCCGCGACAAGTTCCTGAACATCTTCGCTGTCTTGCAAATCCTCGGCCGCTTCCAGGATCTCGTCGAACTTGATCAGATCGCCTTCCCCAAAGGGGCCGACAAGCAACCGGCGCAATTCCGTGACATGCCCACGCGTGCCCAGCCTGCGGCCAAGATCCCTTGCGAGCGCGCGTACATAGGTTCCTTTGCCACACTCAGCCTCGAAAATTGCGCGGTTATCATCCCGGCAGCTGACAAGATCGAGACGGTGAACATCAATCGGTCGTGCCTCCAACGCGACAGCCTCACCTTCACGCGCCAGATCATAGGCCCGTTCACCGGCCACCTTGATTGCCGAGAATTTAGGTGGGACCTGCATGATCGTTCCGGTAAATTCGCTAAGGACAGCAGCAATCGCATCCTCGGTCGGCCGAACGTCAGATGAGGCAATAACCTCGCCTTCGGTATCGTCAGTGTCGGTTTCAGCGCCCCAGGTCACTTCAAATCGATAGACCTTGCGGCCATCCATCACAAATGGAACCGTCTTCGTGGCTTCACCAAACGCAACGGGCAATAGACCGGAAGCCCTTGGATCCAAAGTGCCTGCGTGACCCACTTTTTGCGGCGAGAAGATGCGTTTTATCTTACCCAGCGCCTCGTTGGAGGTGATGCCGTAGGGCTTGTCCAGGACCAGCCAGCCATTGATGGCATTCTTTTTTCTTTTGACTTGTTTTTGCCGTGCCATTTTTTGCTCTGTCATAGAAAAACGTCAAAGCCCCATGAGCACCCGTCGGTCCGAGCATGCCCGAGCCTTGAAGAGCTTCCGTCGTGACCAAAGACTGTCGGTATCTAGTTGCTTTCGTCGTCCAGGTCCCGGGCAACGTCCGGAGAATGAAGAAGTGACCCGATGCGGTCGTCATCATCAAACCGGGTGTCGAGCACAAAGCGCAAATCGGGCATGTATTTCATGGTCAGCCTGCGAGAAACCTGTCCACGAAGATACTTCGCACTGCGGTTGAGTGCCTTTTCGACATTTTCGGCATTCTTTCCACCGAGCGGCATCACCAGGCAGGTTGCCAAGCGCAGATCGGGCGTCATGCGAACTTCCGGAATCGTGACGATTACACCGTCCAACTCCGGATCTGAAAATTCACCACGCGTGAGGATGTCTGACAGTTCCTTGCGAACCGTTTCGCCTACGCGCAATTGACGCTGCGATGGGCCCCTGCTGTCCTGTCTGTGTTGCTTTGCCATTGTTCTGGTCCTATCCGCCAGTCTTCCCGGTTTGCGCTTGAATGCCGCACGATGTTCCAGGACCTGTCGCATATCCTGCGCGGTTCACGCGCTCAATTGAAAAGAGCGCGCTTTCGCGCGCTCTTTTGTCCGACTTCCGAACTCACAATCGGCAAGCGCCAATGTCGCCCAGAAAATTTTAGACGTTTCCGACTCTCAGAGCGTGCGTGCGATCTGCTCAACCCGGAAACATTCGATAACATCGCCCGGACGCATGTCCTGATACTTGACGAAGTTCATGCCGCATTCCTGACCGGACTCGACCGATTTGACCTCATCCTTGAAGCGCTTGAGCGTGCCCAATTCGCCTTCGTGGATAACCACGTCGTCGCGGATGAGACGGACATTTGCGCCACGCTCGACCACGCCTTCGGTAACCAGACAGCCCGCAACCTTGCCAACCTTGGAGATGTGGAAGATTTCCTTGATCTCCGCATTGCCGAGGAACGTCTCGCGGCGCTCCGGCGACAAGAGACCGGACATGGCAGCCTTGATGTCATCGACCAGGTCATAGATCACATTGTAGTAACGGATCTCGATGCCATCGCGCGAGGCAGCTTCGCGAGCCTGCTTGTTGGCACGTACATTGAAGCCAATGATGGGAGCCTTGGATGCCGCTGCCAGCGTGATGTCGCTTTCGGTGATGCCACCGACGCCTGACAGAAGAATCCTTGCACCAACTTCATCAGTGCCCAGCTCGTTGAGCGCATGAACAATCGCCTCGGCAGAGCCCTGAACGTCCGCCTTGAGAACCAGCGGGAATTCCTTCTTGCCGGTGTTCTGTGCACTCATCATCATCTGTTCGAGCGAGCCGCGAGCAGCGGACGCAACCACAGAGGCTTTTTCACGAATCTGACGCTGACGATAGTCAGTGATTTCGCGAGCACGGGCTTCGTTTTCGACAACGGCAACCATGTCACCAGCAGCCGGCGTGCCCTGGAAACCCAGAACTTCCACCGGTTTGGCGGGGCCTGCTTCCTTTACCTGCTTGCCATTCTCGTCGAGCATCGCACGGACCCGGCCCCATTCGGCACCAGCCACAAGGATGTCACCGGGTTTGAGCGTACCCTTCTGAACCAGAACGGTTGCAACCGGTCCACGGCCACGATCGAGCTGCGCTTCGATAACAATGCCTTCAGCAGTACGATCCGGATTGGCCTGCAATTCCAGGACTTCCGACTGCAGCAGGATCATTTCAAGCAGCTTGTCGAGGTTGGTCCCGTTGAGCGCAGAAACTTCGACATCGATCACGTCACCGCCCATGGATTCCGTCACCAGCTCTTCACTCAAGAGCTCGGTACGAACCCGGTTCGGATCAGCGCCCTCCTTGTCGATCTTGTTGATCGCAATGATGATAGGTGCGTCTGCGGCTTTGGCGTGCGCAATCGCTTCCTTGGTCTGCGGCATGACACCGTCGTCGGCGGCCACAACCAGGATCACGATATCCGTCGACTTCGCACCGCGGGCACGCATCTGCGAGAACGCAGCGTGACCAGGCGTATCGATGAACGTGATCTTCTGACCATCCTGATCGACCTGGTAAGCGCCGATATGCTGTGTGATACCCCCTGCTTCCCCGGTAACGACCTTGGACTTGCGGATGGCATCAAGCAGCGACGTCTTACCGTGGTCAACGTGGCCCATGATGGTGACAACCGGTGGGCGCTGCTGAAGCGTCGCCGCATCGTCTTCCTGGGTGAACAGGCCTTCTTCCACGTCGGCTTCTGACACACGCTTGACCGTGTGGCCCATTTCCTCGGCGATCAGTTCAGCCGTGTCAGCATCGATCACATCGTTGATCTTCAGCATCTGGCCCTGCTTCATCAGAAGCTTGATCACATCCACTGCACGCTCAGCCATACGGTTGGCAAGTTCCTGGATGGTGATGGCTTCAGGCACAGTGACTTCCCGCGAGATCTTCTCGCGAACCACCTGCTGCTGGCCACGCTTCGCCTTTTCCTGGCGGCGGCGCATCGATGCCAGCGAACGTGCCCGCTGACCATCGTCACCTCCTGTTGCCGCAGAAATCGTGAGCTTGGACCGGCGGCGGTCTTCACCAGCACGCGGACGCGTCGTCGGTGTCGGAGCCTGCTTGGGCCGCTTGACTGCACGAAGACCCTTGTTGTTGTTCCGGCTGTCGTCTTCGCTTGCCTCACGGGCAGGCTTGGGACGTGCCGCAGGGGCTTCTTTGCGCTTGCCCATGTCATCAAGGCTTGGCGGTCTGCCGCCATCGGCATGCGACGGCTTGCGGCCGGCAGGTTTTCTTGCCTGGGCGGGCGCTTCACTTGCCGGAGCAGCAGCCGCTTCGGGCTTGGCTTCTTCGACTGCAGGCGCTTCCTTGGCCTTCTCAGCGGCCACACGGGCGGCTTCCGCCTCCTGCTTGGCACGCTCTTCAGCTTCGGCGCTTGCACGCGCTTCTTCTTCCGCCTGACGCTTGGCGGCTTCTGCAGCCCTGCGTTTTTCGTCTTCCTCGCGCCGAATGCGGTCTTCCTCGTCGCGCACCTTCGCCATCTGGAGAGCCGCTGCACGTGCAGCTGCTTCTTCCTTGGTCAAGGTCCGCAGAACGTTGCCGTTGCCTTTCTGGCGCTGACCGGACGCTGAGCGCCGGGCCTGCTTTGCAGCCTGAGGATCAGGCTGCTGCGGCTTGCGTGGCTCTTCACCCGATTTCTCAAGGCGTTGCGTTGCCGGTGCCGGAGCTTCCGGCTTAGGCTCCTGGCCTGGGATCACAACACGACGCTTTTTCTTTTCCACGACGACGGCTTTGGACCGGCCATGCGAAAAGGACTGCCGAACAGTTCCCTGGTCGCCACCCCCGCGCTTGAGGCCAAGCGTCTTGCCACGCTCAACGCTGATTGTCTTGTCGCCTGGATTCTTCGTATCGCTCATATTGCCTTCAGTCCTGCGCAACTGCCCTGTCAAGCGTTGCTCGTTTCGCTGCCAACCGCGGTTGGTGCTCGAAAACTCTCCAATTCGCGCACCCGCGCCAGGAAGTTTTCGCTCGCCTGCCCGTCAAGCAGTGCAGCATGTATCACATTTGACCGGCCCAATGCCAAATCCAATTGGTCCGAATCGAACAAACGGACGATTTGGCATCCGTTTGCCAGTTCCTCTTGGCCGGCAGCCACTGCTGCCAGCTTCCGCACCCCGTCATCTGCAGCGTCCGAGGCGTGGATAAGCCCTATGACGGGATCCCGCCGCAGAACCGCTTCAACCTTTGCAAATCCGGTCACCAGTTCACCGGCCTTGCGAGCCATGGACAATGCCTGCAACGCAGATCGTTCCATGAGCCCATCAACAAGATCCGCCAGTCCCGGTTCGACACGGGCTTCACCTTTAAACCCCCTGCCGAAAACCTTCTTCCGGTCTTTTTCGGCAACGGCAACAATTTCGTTCGAAGCCGTTACCCAAACACCACGCCCGGGAAGCACCCGCTTCAGATCCGGTACAACCCGGCCACCGGGATCAAGCACGAACCGGATCAGCGAGCTGATCGGCTGAACCTCCCGGGTGACGGCGCATTGCCGTTCGGTCGGCTCATTCTTCCTGGGCACCTTGCCACTCCTTCAGGGCCACTCCTTCAGGTCGGCCGTGTTTTCGGTCTTTACAAAACCGTTCAGACCGACCCTTTCACGTCTTCACCGGAGCTGGAGCGATGCAGAAGCGGTCCGTTGACCACAAGCAACTCCGTCCGAGCCTGTCCCTTTGCCTTACCCGTTCAGGATCGCACCGGCCGGGGCTTCTTCTGCCGGCGCTTCAACAGCTTCGACAACTTCTTCTTCGACTTCTTCGGCTTCGGCTGCCTGTGCCGCAAGCTCTTCTTCAGTGATCCAGCCTGCCGCGAGACGAGCGGACATCACCATGTTTTCTGCATCGGCGCGAGAGACGTCGAAGTCGGAAAGGGCACCTTCGAAACGCTTGGTCTCACCATCCTTGCGTTCGGTCCAACCAACCAGGTCGTCAGCAGCACAACCTGCAAAGTCCTCGATGGTCTTGATATCGTCCTTACCGAGAGCCACCAGCATAGCTGTTGTCAGGCCATCAATCGAGCGCAACTCATCAGAAACACCGAGTGCGATACGTTCTTCGTCCTGCTTGGCTTCCAGTTCGCCGAGATAATCACGGGCACGCGCCTGAATTTCAACGGCGGTATCGTCGTCGAAGCCTTCGATCATGGAAATTTCTTCAATTTCCACATAGGCGACTTCTTCAACCGACGTAAAGCCTTCAGTTGCAAGCAGCTGACCGACCATCTCATCAACATTGAGCGCTTCCATGAACAGCTGTGAGCGTTCCAGGAATTCTTTCTGACGACGGTCGCTTTCTTCCTGCTCCGTCATGATGTCGATGGCCCAACCGGTCAGTTGAGATGCAAGCCGCACGTTTTGGCCACGGCGACCGATCGCAAGAGACAATTGGTCATCAGGGACCACAACTTCAATGCGTTCGGCGTCTTCATCGAGAACAACTTTCGCGACTTCAGCAGGCTGAAGAGCGTTGACGATGAATGTCGCTGCTTCATCATTCCACGGAATGATGTCGATTTTTTCGCCTTGCAACTCGCCGACAACCGCTTGCACGCGGCTGCCGCGCATGCCGACGCAAGCGCCGACCGGGTCAATGGACGAATCCTTGGAAATCACGGCAATCTTCGCACGGGACCCGGGATCGCGCGCAACGGACTTGATTTCGATCACTCCGTCATAGATTTCCGGTACTTCCTGTGCAAACAGCTTTGCCATGAACTGCGGATGCGTGCGCGACAGGAAAATCTGCGGCCCGCGCTGCTCGCGGCGAACGTCATAGATAAACGCGCGAATGCGGTCACCAGTGCGGAAGATTTCACGCGGGATCAACTCGTCACGACGAACAATGCCTTCGCCACGTCCCAGATCCACAATAACGTTGCCGTATTCCGCCCGTTTGACGACCCCGTTGATGACTTCTCCAACGCGGTCCTTGAACTCGTCATACTGGCGGTCGCGCTCAGCTTCGCGAACCTTCTGAACAATTACCTGTTTGGCGGACTGGGCTGCGATCCGGCCGAAATCAAGCGGCGGCAACGGCTCGGCAATAAAATCGCCGAGATTGGCTTCCGGGTTTCTGGCCTGTGCATCGGTTAGCGCAATCTCGGTGGAGACGTTTTCAACCGCCTCAACAACCTGCAGAAGACGCTGCAAACGGATTTCGCCGGTCTTCGGATTGATCTCAGCCCGAACTTCCGTTTCAGTCCCGTAGCGCGAGCGTGCCGCCTTCTGAATTGCGTCTTCCATTGCGTTGATGACGATCATCCGGTCGATCGATTTTTCCCGAGCGACCGCGTCAGCAATTTGCAGCAGTTCCAGCCGGTTCGCGCTGATTGCCATTTTTCACTCCTCTTGCGCCAGGGTAGGTCCTGTCTCGTATCCGGCGCGTTTGTCTTTGGCCTCTGAGCATTCGGCTCAGCTGGGCGTGTTGTCCTGTGCCAGCTCTTCAGTCTGGTTCCGGGCGGCCAATGCCGCCTTTTCCGCTTGCAGAGCAGCTGTAATCAAATCGTCGGTGAGCACCAGTTTCGCTTCGCCAATATCTTCAAGCGGCAGATCAACGGTGTCCTTTTCGCCATCGGCCGCATCGGGCAAACGGATCTGAGCCGCGCCGTCCTGCGCGCCCAAGAGCAGTCCGCGGAACCGCTTGCGGCCTTCCTGCATGACTGTCATTTCGATTTTGAGTTCGTGTCCCGCCCAACGGTTGAAGTCTTCCGCCCGCACCAAGGGTCGGTCGATGCCCGGAGAGGAAACTTCAAGGTGATAGGCCCGGTTGATTGGGTCCTCAACATCAAGCGCCGGCGAAACAGCGCGGCTGATGGTTTCGCAATCTTCGACCGTCATGGTGCCGTCTGGGCGCTCTGCCATGATCTGCAATGTGCAGCCATTGGCGGCGCTGATCTTGGTGCGCACCAGACGATAGCCGAGGTCTTCAATGACCGGCTCAACAATTGCGGCAACACGAGCATCCAGGCCCTGTTCCGTTACAATTCTCGGTTCGTGTGTGCTCACACTTGGCTCCTTAAGAAGCAGTTGCCTGCTTTTGAGCATCAGATGCACCTGATCGTCGATTTACATAGGGCAATCCTGCTCGAATTCGTTGGTTTCCGGCGCTAGTTAAGCAAAAAAGAGCGGGTCCCCGGCGGGCCCACTCTCAAAGTGCTCAGATAAGCCGTTTGAGGTGAAACACCGGCTGTATAACGCCAAAGCCATTGTAAACGCAAGAGGCCCGACCAAATTCATCAAAGAAGTTGGAGCGACAAAGACTTTTGCGCTTTCAATGCAGTGAATGCGTCAGATCCTGCGAAAGGTCAGATACCTTCCCACACGGCCTTCGCGAATGGCCTTGTCCTCATAGCGTGTACCTGGCCAACCTTGCCAGGGTTGCTTCCAGTCGCTTGACGTTGCAGCCGTCCATTCAAACTTCGGATGGTCGCGGCAATGCCGCAGCGTCCAGTCGATATAGGTATCGATGTCGCTGGCAAACCGGAATTCTGCACCCCGCTTGAGAGCGCGGGCGTAGCGGTTCAGGTTCTGCTCATTGATGAAACGGCGTTTCCAGTGACGCACCTTCGGCCATGGATCGGGATAAAGCTGGTAAGCAAGATCCAGCGAAGCGGGTGGCAACCAGTCGAGCACATTGACGGCGTCGTCATCATAGAGCTTCACATTTTTCAACTTCTCGTCGACCACGGCAGCAACCGCCTTGGCCATACTGCCGACAAACGGCTCAATGCCTATGAAGCCTGTTTGCGGCTCCGTGCGTGCGCGATGAAGCAAATGCTCTCCACCACCAAATCCAACCTCGAGACAAATCCTGTCGATGTCGGCTTCGAAGAGGCTTTTGAGATCCTCGGGCGCCGGACCGGTCAAATCAACAGTCAGTCGTGGCAGTTCCCGGGCCATGAGGTCTTCACGACGCGGGCTGAGTGGCTTGCCTTTGCGCCGACCGAAAAAGGAGCCTTCGTAGCGTTCAGTCATTCTGTTAAAACGCAGATCGCCGGCAGTTCACCGGCGACCTCCTTCTTTGCCTTGTCAGCTGGTCTGCGCTTATCCCGCGAGCGGGCGAAGCTGATCAACCAGATCTGTCTTTTCCCAAGTGAAGCCACCGTCAGCGTCCGGCTCGCGGCCAAAATGGCCATAAGCTGCGGTCCGCTCGTAAATCGGATTGTTGAGCTTCAGGTGCTCCCGAATGCCGCGCGGGCTCAAACCCATCACATCACGAAGCGCTGCTTCCAGTTTCGCCTCATCGCAATTGCCCGTGCCGTGAAGATCGACATAGACCGACAGCGGATCGGAAACGCCGATCGCATAGGACAGCTGAATGGTGCAGCGATCTGCAAGATCAGCAGCGATGACGTTCTTGGCCAGGTAGCGCGCGGCATAGGCGGCGGAACGGTCAACCTTGGTTGGGTCCTTGCCGGAGAAAGCACCGCCACCATGTGGTGCAGCACCGCCATACGTGTCGACGATAATCTTGCGGCCTGTCAAACCGGCATCACCGTCCGGACCACCGATTACAAAAGCGCCAGTCGGGTTCACGTGCCAAACGGTTTCGCCCGAAATCCATCCATCCGGCAACGCCTGACGAATGTAAGGTTCAACAATCGCCTTCACATCTTCCGACGTCAGAGCCGGGTCGAGATGCTGCGTCGACAGAACGATTGACGTTGCAGCAACAGGTTTGCCGTTTTCGTAGCGAACGGTGACCTGGCTTTTCGCATCTGGTCCAAGTGCCGGCTCTTTGCCGGACTTGCGCGCGTCGGCAAGCAGCTGAAGGATCCTGTGCGAATAAAGGATTGGTGCAGGCATCAGCTCGGCAGTTTCACGGCAGGCATAACCAAACATGATGCCTTGGTCGCCGGCGCCCTCATCCTTGTTGCCGCCAGCATCCACACCTTGTGCGATATGTGCGGACTGAGCATGCAGGTGCACTGCGATGTCGCAGTTTTCCCAATGGAAGCCATCTTGCTCATAGCCGATGTCTTTAACCGCCATGCGGGCAAGATGCGCCAGATAGTCGCCGGTAATGCTTGCCGGGCCGCGGGTCTCACCTGCGATCACAATCCGGTTCGTCGTGGCAAGCGTTTCACAGGCAACGCGTGCTTCCGGCATTTCTCTGAGGTAGGCATCGACGACGGCATCGGAGATGCGGTCGCATACTTTGTCCGGATGCCCTTCGGACACGGATTCAGATGTAAACAGGTAATTCTGACGTGCCATTGGCGATCGTCCTTCTGGGAATGAATATGACTGAAGCGGCGAATGACATCGCCGCTTCGAGTGCATCAATCTTAGAAGTTTTTCGCCACGTCAAGCTCGCGGTCGAATTTTGTTAGTCGTCACCGGCCAGTGAACGGACCAGATCGACAATTCGACGACGCACTTTTGGGTCTTCAATCCTTACGAAGGCTTTGTTCAAAGACAGGCCTTCCGAGGACGACAGAAAGTCGACGACATAGGAAGTTGGCTGTGTTTCGCCAAAGCCTTCGGCCTCTTCAGGTGTTCCGGGAGCATCTTCGAAGAAGAAGGACACCGGCACTTTCAAAACTGTCGCAATATGCTGCAACCGGCTTGCACCAATCCGGTTGGTACCTTTTTCGTATTTCTGAATCTGCTGGAAGGTGATGCCGAGGCTCTCACCCAGTTTTTCCTGACTCATACCCAGCATCATCCGCCTGAGTCGAACTCGGCTTCCTACGTGAATATCAATCGGATTTGGAGACTTCTTACTGGGCATATGCGTCACTCTTTCTTCTTCTCGCGGTGAATGTCCGCTCGTTTTCGTTTGCAACAGCTCCTCTCAAGTCCTCCCACAAGGTCCCAGAGGATCGAAGTTTGCCCGCAACTTTACACTGGTGCATGAAGCAGCCTTCAATCGGCTATTTCACGGTTGTATCACACTTCCTTCACTCAACTCAAACAATTTTTATCAATCTATACGCGAGTCGCGGTTGTATTGTGAGATACCCGCAAATACTACCAATGCGATTGAAATAATCAGCACGGGCAAGTCGCCAAATACCCCATAGAGAGTTTTGCCTAACCTCTGCGGAAGCTGCCCGTCTATCACTCCCTTTTCGAAGATATCAAGCTTGCGAATGACTTCACCCTTGCCGTCAACAATGGCGGAAATCCCAGTGTTTGCGGCTCTAATCATCGGAAGCCCCGTTTCGATCGCCCGAAACCTTGCCTGAGCAAAATGTTGATAAGGCCCAGGAGTGTGACCAAACCAGGCATCATTGGTTACATTCAAGAGAAAATCGGGGCCGTCTTCAGCCCCTGAAACACTTCCCGGAAAGATTGCTTCATAGCAAATCAGAGGTAGAAACCTGGAACCCTGAGAAACACTGAGCGGTCGGCGTTGATAACCCGGGCTGAACCCTCCCGGAAGTCCGGCAAGATTGGTAATGCCAAGACTTTCCAGAAAGGATCTGAAGGGAACGAACTCACCAAAGGGAACGAGCCTGACCTTATCGTAGATGCCCTTCACAGCCCCGTCCCCGTCGACGACATAAACGCTGTTGAAGTATTCTGTTCCCCGTGGTCCGGCCTCGGCGCGGACGGCGCCCAAAACAAGCTCGGTGTTGTCCGTGAGCACTTGCGCGATCCGGAACATTGCGCCCGGTTCCTGCGTCAGCAAAAAGGGTACCGCCGATTCCGGCCATATCACGACGCGCTCCTGCCCAACGCGCGCATCGCCGCCGAGCGGTGCAGCAGTCATATCAAGAAATGTCCGGAAAATGAGATCTCTGAATTCGGGCTGCCATTTGTCCTGCTGGTCAATAGACGGCTGCACGACGCGCACATCCAGGTCGGAGGCCTTGGTCTCAATCGTCTGAAGCCTGTATGTTCCGTAGCCGGCCATAACAAACAGCATTGTCGCCGCAAGACCGACAACCGACATCCGTTGTCGCAACGGTTTGGTATCTGCAAGGACTGCTGGGGCGGAAAAGATGGCGACAATCAAAAACGTCAAACCATAAATTCCAATCACGCTCGCTGTCTGAGACAGTGTCAAAGACCCGGAAAATCCATATCCGAAAGCATTCCAGGGGAACCCCGTCAGAACATGGCCCCGCAACCAATCTGCCAACGTCAGACACGCAGCAAGAAGCAGAATGCGCCGGAACCGGTCGCTCCAGAACAGCGCAGAAAGAGCTGTTCCGATACCGGTGAAGAGCGCCAGACCGATCGGCATCGCCAGAACCGCAAAGGGCATCAGCCAGGCGAAACGCTCGGCTTCGACCAAAAACGCTGCCCCAATCCACCAAAGACTAGCGAGAAAATAGCCGAAGCCGAAGAGCCAGCCCAAACCAAACCCGGTTCGGAAGCGCCTCAGGGACCCACCGGGAACCGTCTCCAAGGCACCATCCAGAAGCCAGACCAGGCATGGGAATGTAACCAGGAGGACAATCGGCAGATTGTATGGAGGCAGCGCGAGAGCTGAAAGGGCTCCACAGGCAATGCACAACAGCCATCGCTGCCAACCCCACGCCAAAAGAAAATAATTGGGCAGGGCGGACAGCCGTTGAGACAACCAATGCATCAGAAACCTAATCCCCTTTGAAGTGCCTTGGAGCTTTGTCGGCTCCAGGCAGGAGGGTCAAGGGTTTATTGCCTGATATCGAAGCACTGACGCATCAACCGCTCGTGCCGGAGACGGATTTGCGTGCTGGTTCTTTCGCCGGATCTCGTTCAGAAGCGCTTTGGGTTGCCTCGCCCTGGGCTTGTTCCGAAGTCGGCTGGTCGCTCCGTTTATTGCGCCGCCGAAGCTCCTGAGGCCGAATTTCGGTCCGGCGGCGACGGATCTTCAAACGCTTGATCCTCCGGGGATCGGCGTCCATCACTTCGAATTCAAAACCCGGGACCTCTTTGGGCACAAACAGCAATTCGCCACGTACAGGAACCCGTCCTATCGAGACATAAAGCAGGCCGCCCAGGGTATCGACATCCTCAGAGATTTCACCGCCGGTCAGCCGCGTACCGAGAGCTTCATCCAGTTCTTTCAGTGGTAGGCGCGGGTCAGCGGTCCAAACGCCTTCCCCCTCGAGAGCGAGCATGGATTCTTCGTCCTCATCATGCTCATCTTCAATGTCACCGACCACTTCTTCGACGAGGTCCTCCAATGAAACCAGCCCGTCCGTGCCACCATACTCATCAATGACCAACGCCATCTGGATCCGTCCGGCTTGCATTTTCGCCATCAGGTCCGTTGCCGGCATGGAGGGTGGGACAAACAGGAGGTCCCGCAACAGATCCGTTTCCTTCAGCGAAACCGACAGATCGACACTGGACAGGTCGAGATCCGGCCTGTTGTGACCATTTCGGGCACTGCCATTGAGGCTGTCAGGTTGTGTCTCGGTTGCATCCTCACCGTTTTCCACAGTAGTTGCAGGGCGGTTTTGCGCACCGCGCTCCGCGATAAAGGACATGACATCCTTTATGTGGATCATGCCACGCGGATCATCGAGCGTGTCTTCGTAGACTGGCATGCGGGAGTGGCCACTTGTCTGAAACAATTCCATGACACGACTGAGGCTGGTATCGAAATCAACTGCGTCGATATCCGCACGCGGGATCATGGCGTCCTCGACCCGCAATTCTCTCAGGCGAAGAATATTTCCCAGAAGCAGACGTTCTTCCGGCGAAAAGGCTGCATCATCGCCGCCCTCGCGCGCGAGTTCGTCTTCAAGGTTTTCGCGCAGGCTCGAAGAGTGTCGCCCCAAGCGCAACACGCGTTTGAGCTTATCCAGAAAGGCCGCAGATCGCTGCGGCTTCATCTCTTGCGGGTCTTCCCCTTCCGGGGACTGTCCTGAGGAAGCGGCCTTGGGCTCGCTTGCAGGACTTTCAGGTTCACTTACGTCCATCATCCATCAATACAAGAACGCCACATGACATGATGCCATTTAACTGCCTTCCGCCACAAGTGGCCTGTCAGCGTAAGGGTCATCAATGCCTATAGTGGCCAATATGGTTTTCTCAAGGCTCTCCATCAGTTCAGCCTCATCATTTTCCTGATGATCATAATCGAAAAGATGCAGCAAACCGTGAACTGTCAAATGGGAAAGGTGATCGTCAAATTCAATTCCCAGTTCTTCTGCTTCGCGCGTTATGGTTTCAAAAGCAAATACAAGATCGCCCAAAAGCGGTCCATAAACATCATCTTGCGGATCACTGCCAGGAAATGACAGCACATTTGTCGGCTTGTCCTTTTCTCGCCATTCCCTGTTCAATTTGCGGATCGCATCATCGTCAGTGAATAAAAGCGACACCTCAGATCCGCGCTGAACCTCAAGGTCCGTCGCCGCAAATGCAGCTGCGACCGCTCGCGTGACAATCTTTTCCAAGCGAGTTTCATCTGACCAACCAACCGCCTCGATCGACAGATCGATTTGAAACCCTTCCGGCAAGCTACCCGACATTCTTTGCCCCGGCTCTCAGGACGCTGCGGCTTCACGCGGTCTTGGCGGAGCTCCATCCTGACCATTGTCGCGGTTGCGTTCGTTGAACCGGCGCTCACGTGCCACAGATTCTTCTCGGGAGGCGTTGTCATAGGCGGTGACGATGCGTCCGACCAACTCATGGCGAACAACATCGGTCTCGTTGAAACGAATATGCGCAACCGCCTCGATGTCTGTCAAAAGGCCCAGAGCCTCACGCAGACCTGATTTCTGACCTGCAGGCAAATCGATCTGACTTGGATCACCTGTCACGATCATCTTGGAACCTTCCCCCAGTCGGGTCAGGAACATCTTCATCTGCATCGACGTGGTGTTCTGCGCTTCATCAAGCAATACCACGGCATTCGACAACGTGCGGCCGCGCATGAAAGCGAGCGGTGCAACTTCGATCATACCGGACTGCAGCCCGCGATCCACTTTTTCGGCAGGCATCATCTCGTAAAGCGCATCATAGATCGGCCGCAGATAAGGATCGACCTTGTCCTTCATTTCGCCAGGCAAAAAGCCTAGACGCTCGCCAGCCTCAACGGCGGGGCGGGAAAGGATCAGTCGAGCAACGTCGCCGCGTTCCAGAAGGGCAGCCGCATATGCGACAGCCAGAAAGGTCTTGCCTGTACCGGCGGGACCTGTTCCGAAAATCAAATCCGCCCGATCCATGGCGCGAATATAGGCGTCCTGGGTTGGCGTTCGAGCGACAATTGTTTTCCGGCGCGTCGCGATCTGCGCAAAGGCCAGGCGCGACTTCGGCTCCAAGGTTGGCAACGGCAATTGTGCTTCGGCAGCCGCCGCCATACGCAGGGCGCCGTCCACGTCACCTGGATGAATTTCCTGACCCTGCAACAATCTTTGATACATCGCCTCAAGCGCGGTGCGTGCCTGTGCGCATCCGGCACGCGACCCTTTCAGCGTCACCTGATTGCCGCGCGCAATGGCGTCAATTCCGAGCCGCTGCTCGATCAGCGCAAGGTTCTGGTCAAACTGCCCGAACAGGTCTCCGATCAGCCGGTTGTCTTCAAAAGCAAGGACAATGTGGGTCATATCGGAGGCCGAGGCGGCGGAAGAAGATTGATCCGTGGACTTGCGGGAAGAAGATTGGCTGTCGCGCGTCAAATGACGTCTCCTGTTCTCAACCGGCTTTCGCCTGGATGGCGCCGGCATCGTCTCGTTCATCTTGCCCGGCATTCAGCCGTCCGAACAGCGAATTAGGTCCGATCTCTACGATTTCCACCGCTTGTACACTGCCAATCAGGCTTTCCGGTGCGTCCAGCTGAACTGGCTGCAGCCAGGGAGACTTGCCAACAAGCTGCCCCGGATTTCGACCTTTCTTTTCCAAAAGGACATCGCAGGTCATACCAAGCCGGGAAGCGTTAAAGGCTTTTTGCTGCTCGCTCACAAGTGCCTGCAATTGGGCAAGACGCTCGGACTTGAGATCTTCCGGCACCTGGTCGTCCATCGTCGCTCCGGGCGTGCCAGGGCGCTGACTGTATTTGAATGAAAACGCAGAGCCGTATTCGACGCGCCGGATCAGATCCATCGTGTCCTCAAAATCCTGGTCCGTCTCACCTGGAAACCCGACTATAAAGTCACCGGACAGCGCAATATCGGGTGTCGCTTCCCGAATCCTGTCGATCAAGCGGAAATAGTCGTCGCGTGTGTGACGCCGGTTCATCGATTTCAGGATCTTGTCAGAGCCGGACTGCACCGGCAGATGCAAATAAGGCATCAAGGTCTTCAGGTCCCGGTGTGCATCAATCAGGTCGTCATCCATGTCACGCGGGTGGCTCGTGGTGTAACGCAACCGGTCAAGGCCGTCGATCTCCGACAAGCGGCGCAGCAACTTTCCCAGACCCCAGGTGGTTCCGTCCTGCGCTTCGCCGTGAAAAGCATTTACGTTCTGCCCGAGCAAGGTCACTTCACGAACCCCGGCTGACGCCATGCGTTCGGCTTCCGTGACAATCTGCGCAACAGACCGGGACACTTCTGCGCCGCGCGTATAGGGCACAACACAGAAAGTGCAGAATTTGTCACACCCTTCCTGCACTGTCAGGAAGGCAGAAGGCGGTCGTTTCAGAACCGGCTTTTCCGCATTTGCCGACAGATGATTGAACTTTGCGTCGATGTCGAACTCGGTCTCGACGATTTTCGATCCCTGCCGGGCTTTCGACAGCAGTTCAGGAAGCTGATGGTAGCTTTGTGGCCCGACAACCAGATCAACGATCGGTGCGCGCCTGGAAATTTCTTCGCCTTCGGCCTGCGCCACGCAGCCCGCGACACCGACCATCATTTCCTTACCTGACTTAGACCTTGCTTCCTTTACCTTGCGGATCCGGCCGAGCTCGGAATAGACCTTCTCTGCGGCCTTCTCACGAATATGACAGGTGTTCAGGATGACGAGGTCGGCATCTTCCATATCATCGGTCGCCTTAAACCCTTCCGGTGCCAGCACGTCTGTCATGCGCTCACTGTCATAGACATTCATCTGACAGCCGTAGGTGCGAACGAAAACCTTGCGGGTGTTGGTCAACTCTTCGGGCGCTGTATTTTCTGACGCGGGTACGGCAGATGTGGTCGTTTCAGCTTCTAGGTCCGGGCGGCTGGTCATTCGTTCCTCGTGGCCATCTTTTCGAGGCCGTCATGTCATGAGTGCCGGTGCCTTTGGCGGGGGAACTTCATTCCCTCTCGCTTAAATCAGTCTCGTCTTTTCTTTCAAAACGAGGTGCACCAGAAATTCAGGCGCCAGCTTTACCGGTTTTTTCTGCATTTGAGAAGAACTCGAAAGCCTCGAGATCATCTGTTTGTTCACTTTCAAGCGGCTTTTGAAGCAAGGAGGCAATCGTCATTGCCCTCACATCCCGCTCAAGCTTTCGGGTCAACGCTTTCCGGTCAGTGTCCTTGTCGACTAGAACGGGGTCTCCCCAGCGAACGATCACGTCCAGCGCTCCACGCGAAAAAATACCCCAAAGGTGACCAGGCAGCTCCATATCGCCATACCAGGCAACGTGAGGTCGATGTGCCCGGCCCATCGGAAGGCCATAAAAACCCTGATAAGCCACCGAAAGTGGTTGAACCCAAACCCTGGACGCTTCATCAGACCCGACGGCTCTGGTGGCCGCACCAAGCAGAGCAGACCGGAAAGGCAGCACACAGTTACCGTCGTTGGACGTACCTTCAGCAAAGAGCACCATTGCATCGCCTTGCGCCATCCGATCCGCAATCTCATCGGCGACCTGAGCCGTCTCGGAGCGTCGCGTTCTGTTGACGAAAACCGTGCGTTGCAACTTGGCCAGAAGTCCGAAGACCGGCCAGCCAGACACTTCAGACTTCGCAATGAAGGAGAGCGGCATCAGCGATCCGAGAACAGCGATATCCACCCAGGACACATGGTTGGCCGCGATCAGCATGGGCCGGTCGATCGAAGGCTCACCAATCTGTTTGATCTTGATGCCTACCAGCCGGGTTGCAATGCGATGCCAGATTTCGGGCAGTTTTCGTTGCACTGGCAGCCGGAATTTGATGGCAATCCACTGCAATGGGATGAGGACCAACGAGACGACCGTCAAAAGAAAAATGATGATGCCTGCCTTGATCTCAGCCATCGCCCTTGTCGTCCTTGGAAGCGCTCAGCGGAACCCCATAGAGTTCCAACCTGTGGTCTACCAGCTTGTAGCCGAGCTTCTTTGCAATGAATTCCTGCAGGGCCTCGATTTCTTCGTTCCGGAACTCGATGACCTGCCCGGAGCGTAAATCGATCAGGTGGTCATGATGTTCATCCGGAACCGTTTCATAGCGTGATCGGCCATCGCGGAAATCATGCCGCTCGATCATGCCGGCATCTTCGAACAGCTTTACGGTGCGATAGACGGTCGAGATGGAAATACCCGGATCGATTGCGACGGACCTGCGATAGAGCTCTTCCACGTCCGGGTGTTCTTCAGAGGCTTCCTGGATGACCATTGCAATGACACGCCGCTGTTCCGTCATGCGCATGCCCTTGGCTATGCACAACTCTGCGAGCGTAGGTTGCCGGTCGTCCGTCATCAAAAGCCGCCTAAGGTCCAATTGCAGTTTCGTGCTACAGCGCTTAGCGAAGATCGATGCGCATGACAAGCGCCGTACCGTCGCCGCCGCTTTCACTGTAGTAGCCCTTGCGCTTGCCGACCTCTTTGAAACCGAGCCCGCGATAGAGAAGCAGGGCGGCTTCATTCGCGGCATCCACTTCCAGAAACAGATGACTGCACCGCTCGGCGTAAAGCCGGAACAAGGAGGCTTCCATGAGCTTTTTTCCAACGCCGCGGCCGCGTTGTCTGGGCTGTACCGCAATTGTGATGACTTCCGCTTCGTCGGCAACTGTGCGCAGAACAACAAATCCAAGCGGCGCCCGTGTTCCATAAGGGCTGGCTCTGCGCGCAACCAATATCGTCACACCATCTTGCGCTTTCATCCGCCCGAATTCGTCGGCGTGCCAGTTGTGTGCGAAAGATGCGGCGTGAATCTCGGCAATCTTGGGCAGATCCTCGTCCAGCGCCTCTTCAACGACCGGCGGCTGGGTCCAGAACCACCAAAAACTCATTGCCGCTCAATCCTTCCCCTGGTTTGCGGTTTTGCGTCCGGGGGCCGCAAATACAGCGGCGAAGGAGACGAAACGACGGGATCCGCAGTCAACCCGAGCTCAGCAACATCCCGGATACCCGGAAATCCACTCACGGACAAGACACGCTCACGAGGCAATCCCAATCCATCGGCGATTTTGTCAGCTGCCGAGCCCGCCAACCTTACTTGGTCAGGCAAGTCACCTGCAAGATCCTGCAAGGAGCGCACGGCCGCCTGACCTGCAGGAAATCCGTCTGCGTCAAACTCCTGACAATAGACTTCGTCACCCTTTCCGGTCAGTGCGACCAGGATCGGCGCCCCGCCATCCTGAGGTGCCGCTGCCCGCGCAATCGCGGCCAGGGTCGTGATCCCGACAACGGGTTTTCCAAGCACAAGCCCAAAACCACGAGCAACGGAAAGTCCAACGCGAAGACCTGTAAAACTGCCGGGACCAACAGTCACCACGACCCGGTCCAGGTCTGCAAATGCAGTCGATGTCTCGGCCATGACCTCACCAATCATGTCCATCAATGCTTCTGCGTGGCCACGGCCGATTTCTTCCATACATGCCTCAAAGCATGCGGTATCAGCGCCGTCATCAAGGACAGCGGCCGCGCAATTTGCAAGGGCAGTGTCTATCGCTAGAACGCGCATACCGGATCAACCATAAGTCTCGCTGCTTATGCCACTACCGCGTGACCTGAGATATGTCGAGCCAAGCTTTGGGCCTAAGTCCAATGGGGGGCTTGCGTTCCACAAAGAAAGCGAGTCGGAAATAAAAACGGCCCGGCGATAAGGCCGGGCCGTTGAAATCGAAAGAGAATTTCGTTCAGATCGGTCGAACTTCCTCAACCTCGGGAACAAAGTGGCGCAGCAGATTTTGGATACCGTGCTGTAATGTTGCCGTTGAAGAAGGGCAGCCGGCGCACGCGCCGCGCATGGAAAGATAGACAATTCCTTCCTTGAATCCCTTGAAGGTGATGTCTCCACCATCCTGAGCAACGGCCGGACGAACGCGCGTTTCAAGGAGTTCCTTGATCGTTTTGACAGTGTCTGTGTCACCTTCTTCGAAGAATTCACCTTCTTCGGTGTCTTCTGCCTGGCCGGCCGTCATGACCGGTTGGCCCGACATGAATTGTTCCATGATGACACCAAGGATCGCCG
Organism: Labrenzia sp. THAF82; assembly: GCF_009363435.1. GTDB lineage: Bacteria > Pseudomonadota > Alphaproteobacteria > Rhizobiales > Stappiaceae > Roseibium > Roseibium porphyridii. The sequence goes on from NZ_CP045354.1 coordinate 6,376,456, forward strand.
GCTTCATGTGCTGCCAGTCGGTTTGGTCCTTTGTCACCGTGACGAAGTCGTGACCGAAGAAGACAGCCACAACACCGGGAACATCAAAAAGTTTTTCCGCCAGAGGCGAAGCGCCCGCATCTGCCCTTGAGCGGAAGTCATATGTGCCCTCTGGCAAAACGACCTTGCCCGGCAGGAATTTCAACGTGGCCGGATTGGGGGTAGCTTCCGTTTGAATGAACATGATCGTCGTCCTTGCGTTTCTGAAACGCGCCCGAATTAAGCGGGTGTCCTGCGCCTCTCCATATCGCAAAACACCGATGAGTTCTTTTAGACCATATCGTAGCAGTTTGGAACCGTTAAAAACTAGATAGGGACTCGAACGCCGCGGTCAAGCAGACGTCCTGAGGGAGCTGCTGTTTCCAGGCATAAAATCCGCCCAGCGCTCTAAGCCTCAAGCCAGGGCAGAAATGGAATCGTCGTCCAGGTTCCCCGGCACTATGGTAACCGGAATGGGAAAGGTTCCCGCTGACTTTCCTGCAATCGATGACACAAGCGGGCCCGGACCTTCCGACCCTGTGCTGGCAGCCAAAACCAGGATCGCGATATCGGCGTCGGCTTCAATCAGCTCCAAGATTTCTTCAGCCTTTGCCCCTTCCCGAACAACGGTTTCAGGTTCGGTACGTGCGACTGACCGAACACGCCCAGCGGCTTTGGCAAGGGTGGCTTCCGCTTCTTCCTGAGCTTCCGCGCGCATAATGTCTTCCACGCCGAGCCAGTGCTGAAAATCACCCGGTGCAATGATGTAGACCAGAGTGACCACGCCCCCAGTGCGTGCCGCACGTTTGGCTGCATAAACGATTGCCCGATCACTTTCGGGCGTTTCGTCGACCACGACCAGAAATTTCCGGCGGTGGCCTTCCTCGTTGCTTTTGCGAATAGCTACCATGCGCGCATGCTGCCATTGCTCTGCGCGCATCGCAAGCGGCGAAATCGCCGCTTGCCTGAACCGGCTTTTCTTCCAACCGGCTTAGAGAATGAACTTCGACAGATCCACGTTCTTGGCGAGATCACCTATGTTTTCATTCACAAACTCGGCAGAGATCTCAACTTCCTCGCCCGATTTGTCGGGAGCCGTGAAGGAGATTTCGTCCAGGATCCGTTCCATTACAGTCTGCAATCGACGCGCGCCGATGTTTTCAACCGAGGCATTCAGATCTACAGCGACTGACGCGATTTCCTCGATTGCGTCTTCGGTGAAGGAAAGCTTGACGTTTTCCGTTTCCATCAGCGCAACATACTGTTTGATCAGACTTGCTTCAGGTTCTGTCAGAATCGCCCGGAAATCTTCCTTGTTGAGTGCACGCAATTCCACCCGGATTGGCAGACGCCCCTGCAGTTCGGGCAGGAGGTCCGACGGTTTGGCCACATGGAACGCGCCTGATGCGATGAACAGAATATGGTCGGTCTTAACGGGGCCGTGTTTGGTAGACACCACAGTGCCTTCAATCAACGGCAACAGGTCTCGCTGAACGCCTTCGCGAGACACGTCGCCACCCGCCCTGCCTTCGCGCGCACAAATCTTGTCGATCTCGTCAAGGAAGACGATACCGGAATTCTCAACCAGCGAGATCGCCTCTTCGACCACTTTGTCTTCATCGAGGAGCTTGTCAGACTCCTCGTTGATCAGAAGATCGTAAGATTCACGAACCGTGGTCCGCTTCTTCTTGGTCTGGCCACCAAAGGCCTTGCCCAGAAGGTCTGACACATTCATGACGCCAACGCTTGCGCCGGGCATGCCCGGAAGATCGAAACTAGGCATCTGTGCCTGTGCACGGACCTCGACTTCGATTTCCTTGTCGTCCATATCGCCGTTGCGCAGTTTTGTGCGGAAACTGTCGCGCGTTGCCGGGCTTGCATTGGCTCCGACGAGTGCGTCCAGCACCCGCTCTTCGGCAAGTACGTGGGCTTTCGCCTTCACTGACTCCCGCTTTTGATCGCGTATCAGCGTGATACCGGCCTCAACCAGATCGCGGACAATCTGCTCGACATCCCGGCCGACATAGCCAACTTCGGTGAATTTTGTCGCCTCCACCTTGGTGAATGGCGCATTGGCAAGTTTTGCCAGCCGGCGGGAGATTTCGGTCTTGCCAACTCCGGTCGGCCCGATCATGAGGATGTTCTTTGGCAGAACCTCCTCGCGCATCTGCCCTTCAAGTTGCTGACGGCGCCAGCGATTGCGCAGCGCAATCGCCACTGCCCGCTTTGCGTCCTTTTGGCCGACAATATATCGGTCGAGTTCTGAAACAATCTCGCGTGGAGAAAAATCGGTCATCGTTTACGACACACCTTCTTCATTATTGTGTTCCATGAGCAAGCAATCGTCGGTGCGGCCGAGAAGATCCTCGATCTCCCGAAACCCAGCCTTTCGGTAGGCGTTGACGGCCCTCAGATTTGCAGGATCCGGATCAATGATGATCCGGTCGTACCCTTCCCGGCGCAGCTTCTCAACAAATGCACTCAAAACTCGGGTTCCTATGCCCTTTGACAGATCCGCTGCACTGGCGATTGACAAGTCCACGCCAACCGCTTCGTCAGGCAGCAACTCCAGCCAGGGATAGTCTTCAACCCATTCGGTATTCTTCTGATCCTTGATAAACCAGACCTGGATATAACCCGTCTCTTTGCCGTCGATCTGGAAAAAATAGGGACGCGTTGTGTCCTGGCCAGTCAGCATTTCCCTGACGTATCCCAGCTCTTCAGTCGGATCGCCCCACCATTCCCGCCAATGCGGCCTTGCCATCCAGTCCGACAGCAGGGGCAAATCTTCCATTGTCACCGGGCGAAACGAAATCATCGAAAATCACTCGACGGTGTCCAGAGATTCCACGGTTACACTGGCATTTGTGTAGACGCAGATTTCAGCCGCCACCGCCATTGCCTTGCGGGCAATGGTTTCTGCGTCGAAATCCGTATCTGCCAGTGCACGACCGGCAGCCAGTGCGTAGTTGCCTCCGGAGCCGATGCCCATGACACCGCCTTCAGGCTCAAGAACGTCACCGGTTCCGGTCAGCACCAGCGACACATTTTTGTCGGCAACCAGCATCATCGCCTCAAGCCGGCGCAGGTAACGGTCGGTCCGCCAATCCTTGGCCAGCTCGACGCAAGCCCGCATGAGCTGCCCCGGATATTGCTCCAGCTTTGCTTCCAGGCGTTCAAACAATGTGAATGCGTCGGCTGTTGCACCTGCAAAACCGGCAATCACTTCACCCTTTGCTAGCGGCCGCACCTTGCGGGCAGTGTGCTTGATCACGGTCTGGCCAAGAGACACCTGTCCGTCGCCAGCTATGACAACCTTGCCGCCCTTGCGTACCATCATGATCGTCGTACCGTGCCATTGAGCAGGTTCGCGCGTTTCGCTCATCAAGTCCTCATAAGTCTCTTTTGTCTGCCGCCCTATGTAGGCGGCTAACACGGCATTTCCAAGCAATCATTGGGACAAGCAATAAAGGCACGGGTTTCAACCTCAGTGCGACATCTCGATCCTTGTTGCTCGCAAGAGGGCATCCACCAGCCGGTCGAGCTGACCGCTGATCCGGTCATCGGTGAGATCGCCCTTCTCGTCAAAAGCACCTGATGCACGGGGAATGGAGACCATCTGAGGCAACACCATTGCGCCCAGTCCGACCTCAAGGATCGTGCGCATGCCGATCAGGCCACGCATGCCGCCGAACCCGCCCGGTGAAGCTGCTCCGAGTGCAAAGACCTTGTTCTTATAGGCTTCACCCGGCTCCTTGACGCGGCTTATCCAGTCCAGAGTGTTTTTCAAAAGCGGTGTGATGCCGGCATTGTATTCGGGACACGACAGGAAAATACCGTCCTGACCATGGAACAAACGTTTGAGTTTAATGGCATTTTCGGGCACGCCGTCGCTTTCTTCCAGGTCACCGTCATAGACCGGCAAGGGATACTCCTTCAGCGACAAATGCGTGACTTCTGCGTCCAGAATGGCCAACTTCTTTGCCACCAGCGCCACGAGCTTGCCGTTCAGCGAAGCGCTCCGGGAAGAGCCGGAACATACGAGGATCTTTGGATTGCGCATCTAATATCTCCAGTTCACAGTCGACCATAAGACAACACCGCCAAAGGTGTTTGCCCGAATACGGTAACTAGAGCGTTGTGCACGAATTTTGGAGGCTTAGTGGCCTTTGCGGTAAACCCAGACCCGCGCTGGCGGCAGGTTTTTCCAAACCCAGTCCGAACTGAACACCGAAACGGCATGACTGTCCGGCTTGACGGGTGCTACGAGCCCATAGGAAAACTGAATAAAGGGCGCCCCAGGCTTGAGCATGTCGAGTGCATCTGCCAACAGAGCCTTTCGAACTGGCTCTGGCCTCGTCAGCAGCGGCAAGGATGAAACAATGCCGTCAAGCTTGCCCGACTTGTTGGAGCGGTCAGCGAAAAATCCGCCTTCACTTTCAAGGCTTTCGCGCAAGGCATAGGCATCACCTTGCAAGACAGTCAGACCTGGATATCTGAGGCTCAGGATCTCACAGAATTCAGGGCTGTATTCAACAAGGTTGAGATGATGGTTGGCAAACCCACGATCGATCAGCGCTTTGGTCACCGCGCCCGTACCAGGTCCAAGCTCGACGACGCGGCAATGGGGACGCGGTGTCAGGAATGAGGCCATCTTTGCAGCAAGATCGGGACCTGAGGGTGTAACAGCTCCAGTCCTCAACGGGTTCTGCGCCCAGGATCGTATGAACTTCATTTCGTCGAGCACTTTTGCCCGGACGGCATTGGCCTTGACGATCTTCTCCCGAAGGCGTTCCCCGCGAATCCCGCTACGCTTCAACATCTTACCTCACTTCCACCCAGAAATTGAATATAGGGGGACTTGTCAGAAGATGCTACGGCTGGGCGCACAAATTGCACAAACTCACGGATAATCTACAGGCGCCCCCGCCTATCAGGCACCGAGATTGTCTATGAAATCCTTCACCTTGGAGAAGAAACCAGCAGATTCAGGATGGTTCTCACCGGAGGATTCTTTCTCAAATTCCGCCAGAAGTTCCCTTTGCCTGCGTGTCAGGTTCGTCGGTGTCTCGACAGTTACCTGAATATACATGTCACCGTGTTGGCTGGTGCGCATGATCGGCATGCCCTTGCCGCGCAAGCGGAACTGCTTTCCTGTCTGCGTACCTTCCGGCACTTTTACCCGACTGGTCGCTCCAGAAACGGTCGGCACATCGAATTGTCCGCCAAGCGTCGCCGTGCTCATGGAAATGGGTACCCGGCAATAGAGGTCCGCGCCATCGCGCTGAAACAATTCGTGGGGGCGGATCGACAGAAAGATGTAAAGATCCCCTGCAGGACCACCGCGCACACCGGCTTCCCCTTCTCCGGCAAGCCGAATTCGGGTTCCGTCTTCGATGCCGGCGGGAATATTGACTGACAGCGTACGGTCCTGGGTCTTTCGTCCCGACCCGTTGCAGCTTTCGCAAGGATCGGTGATGACCTGTCCGCGCCCCTGACAGGTCGGGCAGGTACGCTCAAGGGTGAAAAAGCCCTGTGCCGCACGCACGCGTCCGGCCCCACCACAAGTGCGGCAGGTAGTCGGGCTGGTGCCCGGTTTTGCCCCGGAACCAGAACAGTCATCACAGGTGATGCTGGTCGGAACTTCGATCTCAACCGTCTTGCCGGAAAATGCGTCTTCCAGCGTAATGTCAAGATTGTAGCGCAGATCGGCGCCGCGCTCGCGGCCACCGGACCGACGCCCGCCACCCATGCCGAAAAATTCTTCGAAGATGTCGGACATGGTGGAGGAAAAATCTTGCGCACCCGCGCCGCCGCCGCCACCGAATCCGCCATTTTCGAACGCTGCATGCCCGAAGCGATCGTAGGCGGCCCGTTTCTGCCCGTCTTTCAAGGTGTCATAAGCTTCGTTGACTTCCTTGAACATGGCTTCGGCTTCGCCGTCGCCCGGATTGCGGTCCGGGTGATATTGCATTGCCATTTTGCGGTAAGCGCTTTTCAGCGCTTTATCATCCGCATCGCGTGAAACGCCCAGCACCTCGTAGAAATCACGTTTTGACATCAAGATCTCTCGGTCTTGTTGTTGCACCGTCGGCAGCCTGGACGGGTCCGGCGCCAGGAACGAGAGGGGCTCGTTATATGTTCAATTGATCCAGACAAAGCCCCACCCGCTTCTATTACGGCGAAAGCGCCGGGCTCATGTGCCCTTGTGATCAGGCAAGCAAGCGTCCGGCGCCAGACTTGAACAGCCAGCCGGGACACGGCTGGCTGTCGTTTTTCAGTTATGCAGACTTTTTGTCGTCTTCGTCTTTGACTTCCTCGAAGTCCGCATCGACAACATCGTCTTCCGCCTTGGCTTCGGCTTCTTCGCCGCCTTCGCCACCGGCTTCCGCATCGGCCTGTGCCGCCTGATACATGGCTTCGCCAAGTTTCATGGATGCTTCGGCCAGCGCCTGGGTTTTGGCCTTGATGTCTTCAAGGTCTTCACCCTCCAGCGAGGATTTTAGCTCTTCAAGTGCGGATTCGATTGCAGCCTTGTCGTCTTCGGAGACCTTGTCTCCGTAGTCTTTCAGCGACTTGTCAGTGGAATGAACCAGCGACTCGCCCTGGTTCCTGGCTTCAACCAGTTCCTTCCGCTTCTTGTCCTCATCCGCATGGGACTCAGCATCCTTGATCATCTGATCGATGTCATTGTCGCTAAGACCGCCAGAAGCCTGGATGCGGATCTGCTGTTCCTTGCCGGTACCTTTGTCCTTTGCCGAGACATTGACAATACCGTTGGCATCGATGTCGAAGGTGACTTCGATCTGCGGCACGCCACGCGGCGCCGGAGGAAGACCGACCAGGTCGAACTGACCGAGGACCTTGTTGTCCGCAGCCATTTCACGCTCGCCCTGGAAGACACGGATGGTCACAGCCGTCTGGTTGTCTTCGGCCGTGGAGAACACCTGGCTCTTCTTGGTCGGGATCGTCGTGTTGCGGTCGATCAGGCGTGTGAAGACACCACCGAGCGTCTCGATACCGAGCGACAGCGGAGTAACGTCCAGAAGGAGTACGTCCTTGACGTCACCCTGCAGGACACCGGCCTGAATCGCAGCACCCATAGCAACGACTTCGTCCGGATTAACACCCTTGTGCGATTCCTTGCCGAAGAAGGTGTTCACGGTTTCCTGGATCTTCGGCATGCGGGTCATGCCGCCGACGAGAACGACTTCGTCAATTTCACCAGCTGCCAGGCCTGCGTCTTTCAGAGCGGCCTTCATCGGGTTGATGGTGCGTTTGACCAGATCATCGACCAAAGACTCAAACTTGGCGCGAGTAAGCTTCAACGTCAGGTGCTTCGGACCGGATGCATCCGCCGTGATGAACGGCAGGTTGATTTCGGTCTGCGAAGAGGACGACAACTCGATCTTGGCTTTTTCCGCGGCTTCTTTCAGACGCTGTAGGGCCAGTTTGTCATTCTTCAGATCAATGCCCTGATCTTTCTTGAACTCAGCTGCGAGATAGTCGACCAGAACCATGTCGAAGTCTTCACCGCCCAGGAACGTATCGCCGTTCGTGGATTTCACTTCAAAGACGCCGTCGCCGATTTCCAGGATGGACACGTCGAACGTGCCGCCACCAAGGTCGTAAACAGCGATGGTTTTGCCGTCATTCTTGTCCAGGCCATAGGCCAGCGCAGCTGCGGTCGGCTCGTTGATGATACGCAGAACTTCCAGACCGGCAATCTTACCGGCATCTTTGGTTGCCTGACGCTGTGCATCGTTGAAGTACGCCGGAACGGTAATAACCGCCTGGGTCACAGTCTCGCCGAGGTAGCTCTCGGCCGTTTCCTTCATTTTCTGAAGGATGAAGGCGGAAACCTGGGACGGGGAGTATTTTTCGCCGTTTGCCTCAACCCATGCGTCGCCGTTGTCGGCCTTGACGATATCGAAGGGAACCAGTTTCTGGTCCTTGGCGACAGTCGGGTCATCGAACCGGCGCCCGATCAGGCGCTTGACCGCAAACAGCGTGTTCGTCGGATTGGTGACTGCCTGGCGTTTCGCCGGCTGACCGACAAGGCGTTCGCCATCGTCGGAAAATGCCACCATAGAAGGCGTGGTGCGTGCACCTTCTGCGTTTTCAATTACTTTGGGATCTTTACCGTCCATGACGGCGACGCACGAGTTCGTCGTGCCGAGGTCGATACCAATGACCTTTGCCATATCTGCCTCTCTTTCTAGCAAACCAGACAGACCCTAGAAGGCGTCGGTCCGGCTCCTCTCACTTGTAATCCGGGGCCAGCCCGGAGATCGCGCCGGAGCACATGCTCAGGATTTGGCGCGAAGCTTGATCGCTATATAGGTGGATGAAACTTTGCCTGCAAGACATCTGTTTGCTGGCAATCGTCAGTCATCACCGATATTTCTTGCCTGATCGTTACCAAGATCGGATTTCGGATTGTCGTAAAAGTCAATTTTACAGAAAATCACCATGCAGATGTGGCATTGCTCCAGGGGAATACATCCATGAAAGACGCCAATTTGTGGAACCGCATTGCGGCTTGCCATCCAGATGCCGTCGAGGCCGATTTTCCTTTTTCAAAACGACTGGCACGGGACAATGGTTGGTCCCATGGGTTTGCGCTGCGCGTTATAACCGAATATCAGCGCTTTGCTTATCTCAGCAGGCTGGGTTCAGGGATGGTTACGCCAAGCGACGAGGTCGACCAGGCATGGCACCTGCATTTGACTTATACAAAGCATTATTGGGGCCCCTTTAAGGATACACTTGGAGGCCCATTGCACCATATGCCGACCAAGGGCGGTGCAGATCAGAATGCGCTGTTTAACGACGCCTACGCCAAAACGCTGGCATATTACCGAAGCGAATTCGGAGAACCGCCTGCTGACATTTGGCCTCCAGCCTCCGTCAGGTTCGGGAAATCACCGCATTTCCAACGCCTAAATACACAAGATCACTGGATAATCGCCAAACCGAAATGGTCCAATAAGCTTCAGACCGTCTACGAGACCGTAAAAGCACTGCCTGGCGCCGTGCTTGGCGCAGGCGCCGCGCTCATCGCATTCCTGCTGGGAAGCAGCCTGGCCTTCGCTCATGGCTCTCCAGCTGGCGACACGCTGCTGGAACGGGTTCGAAACATGATCTGGCATTGGGCTACGGAACATACGATCGTTTTCGTTTTGTGTGTTGCCTTGGTTGGGTTTGTTCTCCTGGCGCTTTTCAAGAAGGCAACTGGTGGCAAGTCGTCGGGCTGCGGTTCAGGATGTACTGCAGGCGGCTCCAGTGGTTGCAGTTCTTCCGGTTGCGGCGGGTGCGGCGGGTGCGGCGACTGATACGAGCTCTTGAGCAAAAAAATGCAAAATACCTCTCTTGGCGGGCCGGACGGCCTTAAGTATTTGCCTGGGTACTTTGACCGCGCCGCTCAGGAATCGCTTCTGAGTGAGGTGCGGTCATGCGTTGCCGAGGCACCGCTTTTCCAACCGGTGATGCCACGAACCGGGAAAGCCTTTTCCGTAAAGATGAGCAACTGCGGCCCGCTTGGCTGGGTCTCCGACATCAACGGATACCGCTATCAGCAAGCGCATCCAGATACCGGAGTACCATGGCCCGGCATTCCTCTCGCCTTGCAAAAGCTCTGGCGGGAGATCGCTCCAACCGCCCAGCCACCACAGGCCTGCCTGATCAACTATTATGAACAGAGTGCCCGAATGGGTCTGCATCAGGACCGGGACGAGCAAACATTCGATGCCCCTGTCATTTCGGTCTCACTTGGCGATACAGCAACCTTCCGGGTTGGCGGTTTGTCCCGCAAGGACCCGACGAGATCCTTCCGCCTTCAGTCCGGCGATGTTGTTGTGCTGGGTGGAGAAGCCCGGCTCGCCTTTCACGGGATCGACCGGATATTGAGCGGAACATCAAGCCTTTTGAAGAACGGTGGCCGCATCAATCTGACCCTTCGGCGCGTCACCGCCATCTAAGCAGACCGCCGGCGGCCAACGTTAAAACAAGGCGATCAACGCCGCTACGACGATCACGATATTTGCCAGCAGGCAGACCACGAATGCAATCGTACGTGGCCCTCCGGCAACCCTGCCTACACCAGCATAGTAGACGCCCCAGAACAAAAGCCGCGCAGCCAGATAAACACCTGCAGCCACATTCACCAACAACGGTGACACCCCGGCTACGATTGCAATCAGGACGGCAGCCAGAAAGGCTGGAAAGCTCTCGGCAGAGTTCTGATAGGTTCGAACCGCGCGAAAGCTCAGTTTCGTATGGTCGAATTGCAGCGGCATGCCAGGGACCTGCTCCTCTTTGGCAAAGGCAAGCGGAGCGGTCAGGAAGTTCTGGATCAAGACGATCAAGGACAGTGCGGCGACTATTGTCAAACCGGGCCTATAGGCATTGAGGTACGGGGCAACTTCAAAGAGATTTTCCATTTTTCGATCCGAGTTCTTTCAAAAAGATCTGCCTTTCTTGCCCGCAATCAATTTATGTTAAAGAACATTTTTTGGTCCCTGATATTCTTTCCAGATCAGGTCCGGGAGACAAATTTGCCTTACGCCCCAGAACACAAAACCAAAACGCGCAAGCGCATCGTCGAGTGCGCACGTATCCTTTTTAACCGCCACGGCTTTTCAGAAGTCTCTATCGATACGGTTATGGCAGAAGCTGGTCTAACCCGGGGCGGTTTCTACAATCACTTCAAAAACAAGGATGAGCTCTATGCAGAGGCTGTGGCATCCTTCCTGAACGGCCGCGGAAAAACCTGGCGCGACGAGGCAGGTGTTGACCCGGTCAATGGCGGTCCGCAGACGGTTCGGGACATGATCGAAAGCTACCTTTCGACCAGACATCTCGGTGATCTGGAAGGTCAGTGTCCGATGATCGCTCTGCCATCCGACGTCGCACGGGCAACACCTGAAGTTCAGTCCGCGTATGAGGCCCTGCTGCGGGCAATGATCTGGCTGTTTGAAAACAATTTGCCCGAAGAGCCGACCAAAAGAGACAAGGCAATTGGGCTGGCGGCTTTGTGCGTCGGCGGCATGGTGTTGTCCCGGACCATAGACGACGACACTCTTGCGGAAGAGATCCGAAGCGTCTCGAAATCCCTTGCCCTGAAACAATTGGAAACCGGCGAACGCTCCTGATGTTCAAAGCTCCCGATATGTCGCCTCAAAGGTGACCGGAAACGCAACCGAACGGGCGATGTAGCAATAGTTGTGAATTTCGTGGTGAATTGCATCGGCTTTTGTAAGGTTCGTGCCTGCCGGGACCACAATGTTCGGTTTCAAAATTACCTGCAAAAACCGGCCTGCGCCATTTTTCTCCGTTTCACCAAGACCCAATGGGAAATCCTCATAGGCGCTCACTGCGATGCCAGCGGTGCTGGCCAGATGCAGATACCAGAGCATGTGACAACTCGAAAGCGCCGACAAAAGCAAATCCTCCGGGTTGTGGAGCGCCGGGTTTCCACCAAGCAACGGGTCGTTGGAACATTGCACGACAGACTTGCCCGGCGTTCTGATTTCCCAGGTTCTTTCATATCCACGATAGGTTTTTGTCCCGTCGCCCAGGTTCCCGGCCCAGACAATTTTCGATGTGTATTGGTGGTTGGTTGTCATCTCGATCTCCAAAATGTATACATTTATACATTCTTGAGTTTCAGATTTGTCAAGTCCATGATGACGCCGGTCGAAGGAAGGGTTCATGTCCGCTGAGCAGATTGCCGCCACGTTGGAAACTGAAATTGTCGAAGGCCGTTTCCGACCGGGCGAAGAACTCAAACAGGGTGAAATCGCGAAACGATTTGCGATCAGCCGGATCCCGGTCAGGGACGCCCTCCAACTCTTGGCATCTCGTGGGATGATCAGCCTCGTCCCCAATCGGCGCGCACGCGTCATCAGTCTGGAACCGGCTGAAATATCCGAAATTTACGACCTGAGAGTGCTGTTGGAAACGGACTGCCTGCACCACGCCATCAAACAGATGACGGAAAACGATCTGGGTGCGATTGAAGTTGCTTACGCACACTCCTCGATCGATGCGGGCACAGACCGTTGGGCTAGCGGCGACTGGGCCTTTCACCAAAGTCTCTATTTACCTGCACGCAGGCCGCGACAATTGAAGTTGATTGAAGAGCTTCGACGGACATGCTGCATTCATATTGCCGGGTATGGTGTCTTGCCGGCGCAAACCAGGGACTGGCTCGAAGATCACAAAGACATCTTGTCGGCAGTGCGCAATCGCAACACGGCCGACGCACAGGACATCCTGAAACGGCATATCATGGACGCCTGCGCAACGCTGTTGTCTGCCTGGCCCACCGAAAACACTGGTTCCTAGCCGCAAACGAACCCAGTTACACAGCAGCTCATGTCTTACCGGTTGGGCGGTAATTCGCTGCCAAAGCGGTCAGAGCGCCTGATAAGTCAAAAGCAGCGCGCAGACTGCAATAACCCAAAGAGCAAGTCGGCCGGATCGCGTGTGCCTTGCTTCTGCCTTGCCGATGGCTTCCGCGGTTGCATCATCGAACCGAAGACCGCTGTTGGTCATTTTTTCAAGTTCAGCCGACATGCGACCGATGCGGTCGGCAAACAACGGCATGTCGTTTGCGACCCGGGCGAGTGCCGACAATGCGTCGCCTGCGTCCCGGAACTTTCCGACCGGGCCAAGATTTTCAGTTATCCAGCTGCCGACAACCGGTTCGGCCGTTCGCCACATATCGAGATTGGGGTTCAGGGACCTGGCAACACCCTCGACAACGACCATCGTTTTTTGCAGCATGATCAATTGGGTCTGGGTGCGCATTTCAAACAGTTCGGTCACTTCAAAAAGCTGAGTCAGAAGTCGGGCCATGGATATCTCGCTGGCATCGTGACCATGGATCGGCTCCCCAATCGCACGGATCGCCTGCGCAAACATGTCGACGTCCTGATGGGCCGGCACATACCCGGCCTCAAAGTGCACTTCCGCAACGCGCTTGTAGTTTCGCGTGATGAACCCGAACAGGATCTCGGCCAGAAAACGGCGTTCACGTTTGTTGAGCCGGCCAGTGATGCCGAAATCGACCGCGACAAGCGTGCCGTCAGGTTCGACGAATAGATTGCCCTGGTGCATGTCCGCGTGAAAAAAGCCATCTCGCAGCGTGTGCCGAAGAAAGCTCTGAATGACGGATGCACCTAGAGCTTCCAGATCATGGCCATCTTCACGAAGACCATCAACATCGGACATTTTCCGGCCATCGATCCATTCAAGGGTCAAAACACCCTTGGATGTGTGAAGCCATTCCACGCCTGGCACCCGAAAGCCCGGGTCTTCCGCAATGTTTTCTGCCATTTCGGAAAGCGCGGCAGCCTCGAGCCTGAAATCCATTTCCATGGCGACGGATTGAGCGAGCGTATCGACCACGGCAACCGGACGAAGTCGACGCGACGGCGGATGGAACCGTTCCGCAAGACGGGCAACAAGGTAATAGCTTTCCAGATCTCTTTGAAATCTTCGGGATACACCCGGACGCAACACTTTGACGGCGACCTTACGATCCACCCCGTCCTTGTCCCTTATGACGGCCGGATGCACCTGAGCAATGGATGCTGCTGCAACGGCTTCGCCAAATTCGACAAAGATTTCGTCGACCGGGCGGTCGAGCTGTTCGGAAACTGCCCGCCGCGCTGCCTCATGTTCAAACGCCGGCAGCCGATCCTGCAGTGCAGACAATTCACGCGCGGCATCTTTGCCAACGACATCGGCCCGCGTTGCCAGGAACTGACCAAGCTTCACATAAGAAGGACCCAAGCGATTAAGAGCGTCTGAAAGGCGCAGATCTGCACTTTTGTCTTTGACCGCGCGGCGTTCCAAAAGACGGGCAATCGCGATCCCGAAACGCGGCCCCGCTGGAAGGTCAGGCAGATTGACGAGGCTGAACACGCCTTCGCGCGCCATCACGAAACCGGCCCGCATCAGGCGGAAAAGGGACATAACCGGAAATGCCATCAATCAGAATTTCCAACCAGAATGCAGCGCGGCGATACCGCCGGAATAATTGCGATAGGTGACCCGTTCAAATCCTACTTCCCGAACCATCTCCGCGAAGCGCTCCTGGCTGGGAAATTTGCGAATGGATTCCACCAGATACTGATAGGGATCGCCGTCACCCGTCACCCACTTTCCCATGACTGGGATCGCATTGAAGGAAAAGGTGTCATAGACCTTGTCCAGCAGGGGCACATCGACTTCGGAAAACTCCAGGCAAAGAAAACGGCCTCCGCGCTTCAAAACACGCCGGGCCTCCCGCAATGCTTTCGGGATGTCCGGGACATTTCGGATGCCGAAGGCAATCGTATATGCATCGAAACTCTTGTCAGGGAATGGCAGGTCTTCTGCGTTTCCCTGGCTAAAGGTGATCAATTTGGACAATCCGGCTTTCGCCGCTCTGTCGCGACCGACACCGAGCATGGATTCATTGATATCGCAAACCACGGCGGAAACCGTTTCGTTCGACCGATTGACAACACGGGTTGCTATATCACCGGTGCCACCGGCAACATCCAGAAGCTTCCAGCCTGACTTGTCCGCCCTTGGCGGTGCAAGGAACGAGACCATCGCATCCTTCCAGACCCGGTGCATCCCGCCGGACATCATGTCGTTCATCAGGTCGTAACGGTCAGCAACCTTGTGAAAAACATCGTCCACAAGCGCCTGTTTGCTTCCCTCGGCCACCTTTGTGAAACCGAAACTGGTCGGCATGTCCTCCGGAGTCCGGTCCGAAGCTCCGCTGCGTGCCTGTTGCGTCATGAATGCGTCTCCAAGATCAATCAGTTCAGCCTCAGCCCACCGGTTGATCACCGTTCCTGTTCTTGAACAGATCAGCCCACCTTTTCGCGAGCTGCCGTTGTTCTGGCGGATCACAAATCCATTTAAGGTCTTCAAAGTGCGCCGGAACATAGTACAAGCACCGCCCGAGCGCTATCTTTGCCGGCCGTGGACGCCATATGCCGCAGGCCGGTGTGAGAATGTCAGACCTCTTAGCGCGCAACCGAAGCGGAGACCAGTCTTCAGATGCCTGAATTGCCGGAAGTTGAAACCGTCAAACGCGGCCTGTCGCCCGCATTCGAAGGAGCCACGCTGCGCAAGGTCGAGCAAAACCGGCCTGATCTTCGTTTTCCGTTTCCGGAAGACTTCGTTGGTCGGCTGACTGGGAAACGGGTCACCGCCCTGTCCCGCAGATCCAAATACCTGCTTGCGGATATCACCAGCGGGGATGTTCTGGTCATGCATCTTGGCATGTCAGGGTCTTTCCGCATTGAAGCCGACTATGAGGACAGTGCTCCCGGTAAATTTGCACATGCCCGCAGCAAGGACACCAAGCACGATCATGTGGTCTTTCACCTTGAAACAGCCACAGGAGATCCCGCGCGCATTATATATAATGATCCGCGGCGCTTTGGCTTCATGGACCTTGTGCCACGAGCCAGGCTATCTGCGCATCCGCTTTTCAAGGATCTTGGACTGGAACCTTTGGGCAATGAACTGAGTGCGGAAACGCTTGCCGGTCTATTCCAAGGTCGAAAATCGCCTCTAAAAGCCGCCTTGCTGAATCAGAAGCTGATTGCAGGTCTTGGCAATATATATGTGTGTGAAGCACTTTGGCGCAGTGGTCTGAGCCCGGAACGCTCTGCCGGGAGCATTGTGACGAAATCAGGTAAGCCGACAAAAAAGGCGGTCGCCCTAGCAGCCAACATCCGGGAAACACTCGAAGACGCAATCAAGGCCGGCGGGTCATCCTTGCGAGACCACACACAAACCGATGGTACGCTTGGCTATTTTCAGCATTCCTTCGCTGTCTATGGCCGCGAAAACGAAAACTGCCGGACACCGGGCTGCAGCGGCACGGTAGCACGACTGGTGCAATCAAACCGCTCTACCTTTTATTGCCCGCAATGCCAAACCTGACAGTCCGGCCTCTATCCCTTCAGCCAAACTTGCCAGACACGCCTCGTGTCGGTTAGGCATGGCCGGTAAGTTTGACATATCCGAGGGGCCGTCCATGACGGCAACCTCCGGTCTTGGGAGCGCATTATTATGGGATACGAGAACATCCGCGTTGAAAAGCGCGGCAAAGTAGGCCTGATCACTCTGGACCGGCCGGAAGCCCTGAATGCGCTCAATTCAGCGCTGGTCGCAGAGCTTTGCACGGCCCTTGACAGTTTCGATGAAGACGAGCGCATCGGCTGCGTTGTCGTCACGGGTTCGGAAAAGGCTTTTGCAGCCGGTGCCGACATCAAGGAAATGCAGCCTCACAATTTCTCATCCGCCTACCAGACCGATCTGATCACGCCATTTGATCGCGTCTCGCGGAACCGCAAACCGATCATCGCAGCCGTCGCCGGATATGCGCTGGGCGGGGGCTGCGAACTGGCCATGCTCTGCGATTTCATCATCGCGGCCGACACCGCAAAATTCGGCCAGCCGGAAATCACCCTCGGCGTCATCCCCGGAGCAGGGGGTACGCAGCGTCTGACGCGGTTCGTTGGCAAGTCAAAAGCCATGGAGATGGTCTTGACCGGTCGCATGATGGATGCCGAAGAAGCTGAGCGGAGCGGCCTTGTCAGCCGGATCGTTCCCGCCGACGACCTTCTGGAGGAAGCTCTGAAGGCCGCCGAGAAAATTGCCGACTTCTCGCTCCCCGTCGTGATGATGGCAAAGGAAAGCGTCGACCGGGCGTATGAAACAACACTTTCAGAAGGCGTGCGGTTCGAGCGGCGGGTCTTCCAAGCCCTTTTCGCGCTGGAGGACCAGAACGAGGGCATGAGCGCCTTTGCGGAGAAACGGTCACCGCAATTCAGGAACAAATAATCTTCCGCGTATCAACGACAAAGCCGTTGACGACAAGCCCAAGCGCCATTATAAGCAGCGCCCAATCGGTGGCGGACTTCCGCCGCCGTTGTTTTTTGATCGGGTCTTACCGGCTTTGACGCCTTGGTCCGATCGCCACCGGACCCTAGTCCCCATTACCGATCAGGATTGAGCCCATGGCCAACACACCATCGGCCAAGAAGGCGGCCCGCAAGATTGCCCGCCGGACGGCCACCAACAAAGACCGCAGAAGCCGCGTTCGCACGTACCTGCGTAAGGTTGAAGAAGCAATCGCTTCTGGCGACCAGAGCGCAGCAAACGACGCTTTCAAGGCAGCCCAGCCGGAAATCATGCGCGCAGCGTCCAAAGGCGTGATGCATGCAAACACTGCGTCTAGGAAAGTTTCCCGCCTCAACGCCCGCATCAAGGCACTTGGCGCCTAATTTTTCCGTGAAATCAACGTTCAAAAGACCCGGCCACAGTGCCGGGTTTTTTTTAGCCATGCAATTTTGTGGATGACAGAAATAGGCCCGCTCCAGCTTCACAACCTTCAAAAATGCGCCACATCAGAGTGTCAAAAAATATTTATATTTTTCAATATCTTATGGGTATGTAGGATCTAAGCGGCGGGATCAAACCGGATTCGATACGAGTCAAGGTATCTGTTCCGAAATTTTTTTTGAAATCGCTGTTTTTCATTTGTGGCAAGACCGCTCAGAGCAAAAAGTCATTGCGGTAAAAAGCATTTGTTCCTTTGCACACAGGGAACGGAAATTCGGTAACGCAGGGGCAGAAACCGGCATCTGCCAAGAAACGTATTAACACGCTGTTGCCCCACAAGGCCCTGTCTGTATATTAACAACACGGCTGGCGGCAAAGACCGGCGATTAACCTAAAACTGGTGCTTGGAAAAACAATGTATAAGTCAAACAGAAATATAGCTGAGCACATGTCACATTGGCCGAGTAGCGAATACATTAACGTGTTCAGTCTTAACGGCGCTTAGCGATAGTTCGACTAATACTCCTTCCGAAAATACTAATAAGCAAATTATAACCGATAGCGCAAAGCTATCGAAGGGGGCGTCTGTGCAACTTGAGGGTGGTTACGCAGGAAATTTCAGCGCGCAGGAGGCTTTTCAGCAGCTCTCCGAACAACAGGACGCTGTTCTTGTTGACGTGCGCACACAAGCGGAATGGGCGTTTGTCGGCATCCCCGATTTGCGCCCTATCGGCAAAGAACCTGTGTTAGCGGAATGGCAAAGTTTTCCGTCGAGCGGACCAAATCCGGATTTCGCATCGACGGTTTCAAATCAGCTGGTCAAAAAAGGACTTGACCAAAGCGCTCCGATCTATTTTCTGTGCCGCTCCGGCGCACGGAGCCAAGCAGCTGCAATCGCGCTGACCCAAGCCGGTTATACGCACTGCTACAATATCTCTGATGGATTTGAGGGGCCGCTGGACGCAGATCGTCACCGCGGCACACAGGCCGGCTGGAAAGCTGCCGGCTTGCCTTGGATTCAGAATTAGCTTCCCGCATTCAAGACGGGGCGGCGGCTGGAGTATATCCACTGCCAAACGAATAACCGTCCCAAAAGGGACATCATAATGCTGCAAAAGCAGCAAGGCGTCGAAGAATGGCTGTGGCGGACCGTTCTTCACAAAGTACAGGAGGCAGATGAC